>NZ_JBNDMJ010000001.1:0-1216366 GCF_050436525.1 Paraburkholderia sp. 35.1
TGTCAGCGGCGGCGTCAATTTCACGCGAATCGGGCGGTTTGAAACTCACGGTGGTGAACGGCGTCAAGCGGCGGGTTCGGGGTCGCTCTGGTCTTTCATGCGATAGCTCTTGCCTTCGATGACGACGGTCTCGGCATGATGCAAGACGCGATCGAGCAGCGCGGAGGTCAAGGTGCTGTCGTGGTTGAGGATGTCGGGCCAGTGCTTGAAGGCGCGATTGGAGGTGATGATGGTGGCGCCGTGTTCGTAGCGTTGACTGACGATCTGAAACAGGATGTCGGCGCCTTGCTGGTCGATGGGCAAATATCCGAGTTCGTCGATAATCAACAGGCGCGGCTTGGCGTAGCGGCGCAATTCACGCCTGAGCCCGCCATGGGCACAGGCGGCATTCACCGAATTGATGATGTCCACGGCCGTGGCAAATAGCACCGAGTAGCCGCGCAGGCAGGCGGTATGGCCCAGCGCAATGCTCAAGTGGCTTTTGCCCAGCCCGACGCCGCCGAGGAAGATCACGTTGGCGTGCTCCTCGATGAAGTTCAGGCGAAACAGATTCTGGACCTGCAGACGATTGATCTTGGTGGGCCAGTTCCACTCGAATTGGTCCAATGTCTTGAGTACCGGGAATCGCGCGAGCGCGACGCGTCGGGCGACGCTGCGATCTTCACGCCGATGCGCCTCGCCTTCGACCAGGCGGGCCAGATACCCGACATGCGACCAGTGCTGGGCGGCTGCCTCGCTGGCCAAAGCCTCGTAGTGTTGCAGCGTGTAGGCCAGATGCAGCTGCATAAGCTGCGTGCGCAGCGTCGCCGCAGAATCGGCGCCTGACTGTGGCGCGCTGGATTCAGCTTTTGTCTTTGTCGTCATCCTGGTCATCGTTGGCCTCCGGCACGCGGTAGCACGAGAGATCCGGCTGCGCGAGTTCGAACTCCAGCCAATCCTGATGGCGGATCAGATGCAGTGCTCCGGCCTCGGGCCGCTGCCGCGCTCTGGCCTCGAGCATGTTGGCGATGTACTCGCAACTGAAGGCCTGGAACGCGAGCCCGTCCTGCAGGGCGCGCGCAACGGCCTCGATGCCGTAGATTTCGCTCAACGCGACGATCTTGCGCACATGCTGGCGCGCATTGATGCGCCGTTGCTCGAGGCCTTCGCAATAGGCCTGGGCGTGCGGGCCCAGGCTCAGGAAGCGCAGCATCAGCCGCTGTTCGCGCGCATGGCGACGCTGCGCGAGCAGGGCCTTCGGATGCTCGGGATCCTCGATATCGAGGTGACGCTCGTAGCTGCGCACATGGCGGGCAATCAACTGGTTCTCGTAGTAGATGCAAATCCGATCGGGATAGGCCTTGAGCGTGACGCGCGTATTGGCGTAGCGCGCCGGCACCGAGTAGTGGTTGGTGTCCAGCGCTACGCGAAACTGGCTGCTCGTGCGCACCGTGAGGATGCGCGCGACGTCGTAGGGCGAAGCATTGAGCGGCTTCAGATGCGCGCGCTCGGTCTCGAACAGATCGACGGGGCGTTGGTGCGTCTCGCCGTGGATGCGCACGTTGCCAATGGTATCGAGCCAGAGTCGGGCCGCGGGGTTGATGGCGCTGAACTCGGCGAGCTCGAGCCCGTTCAAGAGATTCTTCTTGACGTAGCCCACGCCGTTCTCGACGCGGCCCTTCTCGTTGCCTTTGCCGACGTTGCAGGCGACGATCTCGAACCCCCAGTGGCGCGCTGCATCGAGGTAGCGCGGATTGAATACCGGCGCCTGGCCGATCAGCCGCTGCAGCACCGCGGACTTCAGATTGTCCACCATAATCTTGGCCGGACAACCCCCGAAGGCGGCAAAGGCATGTTCGTGGCAGGCGAGGAAGTGCTCCATCGTCTGTGAGACGGTGAACTCCAGATACATCAGCCGGCTGTAGCACAGCACCATGACGAAGAACGAGAGCCGCCGCCGCGTCGAGCCCACGGCGATCGAACCGTATTCGCCCCAGTCGACCTGGGCACACTCGCCCGGGGCGAACGCGAGCTTCAGGAATGCCTCGCGCCGCGGCGGGCGGATCTTGCTCACGTAGTCGCGCACGATCGTATAGCCGCCGTCGAAGCCCGCTTCACGCAAGCGCTGGAAGATCTGCTGCGCGCTGTACGGGTGCGCATCGAGCCAGCGCACCACCTGCGCCTTGAACGGATCGAGCCGGCTGGTGCGTGGCGGCTGCGCGCGATGTGCGTACCGCGCGGCCTTCAACCACTTGGACACCGTTTGCGGATGCAGGCCGAGCGCGCGCGCCGTCTGCGTGATCGTCAGGTGCTGCCGATCATGGCAGTCGCGAATCTTGCAGTACGTTTCATAATCAAGCACGACGCTTCCCCAGCGCCGCGTGCAACCGCTCAAGCTGCGTCGTCACGTCCGCGTGAGGCAGCGGCGGCGCCGGCACCGGCGCATCCAGCGCCAGCACCTGATAGATCGGCCCTTGCCAGGCGATCAGGCCGACGCGAATCAGGTCGCTGCGGGCCATCTCCAGACGCGCCGGCGCCATCGACAGGCGCCGTGCGAGCGTCGCGTCGGCGTAGTAGCTCAGGCCCTGCGCATCGGCGACGGTGACCAGAAACAGGTACAGCGCAGCCGCACAGGCGTCACAGCGCTCGATGTAGCGCTCGCGCACCAGCCGGTGATCGACCCAACTGAAGTGCGCCGGAATCTGCCGGATCCGCTCAGGGCAAATCACACGCTTGCTCGGCATGCTCCCCCCTCCCATGCAAGATGTCCTGCCCCAGTTGTAGCAACCGCCGGCTGCTGCGCACGATGTCTTCTTGTAACGGGCTGTCGGTCAAATGGGCGATCAGCCCAATCAGGACGGCCGGTTGCGCCGATAAGACTTCTTGTAACGCAGCGCCTCCCGAATCGGCCCCCGAGCCTTGTGGGGCAAGGGTTTGCGCGCGGCAGTTCTCTTGTAACGCATCCCCAGACTTCTCGGACTTCTGCTGCGTTCGGCGCCCGTAGCCCGGATGCTCGGCGCGCCAGCCCAATGCCGCACCCGCGCGACGTGCTCCGCACCGTGGAAATAGTCCTGGTTCTCGGGTTTGGCCAGCCATTGCCGCTGGCTGACGGCTTTGCTCGCCCGGCGACACGCGGGTTCGCTGCAGTACCGTTGGTGCCGCGCATTGCGGGGATCGGGACGAAACCAGGCCCCGCAATGCCGGCACTTTCGCTGTCCGACGCGCTTCATGACCGACCCTCCTTGGGGGCAGATCATGCGCGCGCCTACGCCCGAGCCTCGCCGTCAGGTTCGGCACGAACAAAAAACAACAGCCGAAGAAGAAGCGAAAAGCGAAGAACAGCCAGGCCTTTATGAAACAAAAGCCGGAAGAAAACGCACCCGGAAGAAAAACCACCACGAAGAAGATGACGTTCGCACCGTCAGATCTCGACGACTTTCAAGTTGCCGATGACATCACGAGCGCAAGGGCGGCTTCAGACCAAACACAGGTCAGACAGGTTATGGAAATTTCGGGAAAAGGGATCTTGACAGAAGTCTGCTCATAGAAGGGTGATCCACCGTCGAGACTTACTGCTACGTCGCCCTCAGGAAATTTAGCGTCCTGAAAAACCGAAAACCGATCTCTCTTGACACGGGAAGTCATATCAGCCGCAAGATTGTCGGCTGGGAGGTGCACGACAGCGACGCGGCCGAACACGCTGCTCATCTCGTGCGTCGTACGGCGCTCTCCGAAGGCATTGCCGTCCTTGAGACCCGGCCGGTGCTGCACGGCGATAACGGTGCGACGCTCAAGGCCACCACCGTGCTGGCGATGCTGCACTGGCTGGGTGTCAAGCCGTCGTACTCGCGCCCCCGGGTCAGCGACGACAACGCCTACGCCGAGGCGCTGTTCCGAACCGCGAAGTACCGGCCGGAGTTTCCGGTCACAGGCTTCGAGGACCTGAACGCTGCTCGCACCTGGGCTGCCGGCTTCGTGCAGTGGTACAACTTCGAGCATCGTCATAGCGGCATCCGCTACGTGACACCTGCGCAGCGTCATGCCGGTGACGATCGTGCGCTTCTCGTGGCACGTCACGCACTGTACGCGAAGGCGCGCGCGTGCAATCCGGCCCGCTGGTCGCGTCACACGCGCAACTGGACACCGGTTGGTGCCGTGAAGCTTAACCCCGAACGTGACTCAGTCGTCGAGATGGCGTCGATCAGCGCAAATAAACAGCCTCTGGCTGCATGAGTGAGGCGACAACCTGCTTGATGCGCGCCGCACCGCGCGCGGCCTGCGCAGGGGCTTCGCCCGTGTAACCCTGATCGGCGAAGGCCACTTTCACGGTTTCTCCCGTTGCCTGCTGCACCTGGCGTGCCAGCTCTGCCACCTGTGCGCGCTCCTGCTCGTTGGCCGGTGTCACGTGTACGGCGAGCAACTGACCCAGCGTGTCGACCGCCATATGCACCTTGCTGCCACCCTTGCGCTTGTAGCCGTCATAGCCTGCGCGTGGGCCGCTCGCACATGTCGATTGCATCGTACGGCCATCAAGGATCACCGCGCTGGGCTGCCCCTGCCGCCCCTGCGCGACACGGATGATCGAACGAAGATCACTCAGCATGCACTCGAAACAGCCGGCCGCCAGCCATCGCTGCGTCTGCTGGTACACCAGTTCCCGCGGCGGAAAGTTGGTCGGCAGCATTCGCCACGCAGCCCCGGCGCGAGCCATTCAGCGCAACGCATTGAACATCTCGCGCAACTCGTATTTACGCTGTGGTGCACTCTCATCCATCAACGTCAGATACGCTGCTACGAAGCTCCATTCTTCGTCTGACACGTCTGTCGGGTAGGCTTTACGTTTCTCTCTCGTCATCCCTCTAGGGTACCAGGTTTTGATCGGAAGTTCCTTCTACCTTGCAGGCTCGCGGGATCGAATGTTCGGGTCAAGCGTTGCGAAATACCGGAGTACATCCGTGCGTCTCAACTGCTTGCACAACCATGTGGCCTTGCGGATCCACGGCGTGAAGCTGCAAAACATTCTTGGCCAGATCCAGTTCAATAGTCGCTATGTTCATGATGAACGCTCCTTTGCCGTGGACGTCACGACTTCTGCACTTTGGCATAAATCCTTTCGCCGCTTAGCGGGAGTCGTCCATCAGATCAGAACCGTTGACGCTTCCCCACAATAGCCCACTGCACATTCGTGTGCTCAATAGAGCGCTTACGGTTAAGCAATCTCGATCGGGCGCGCGCCGGGAGTCATTTGCGCGGGCGAGCGGAGCATTCGACCGGTGGAATCCGCAACTCGACAGCCATTCCGAAGTCAAAATAAAAAAGGGCGGCAGAGATTACTCTGCAGCCCCTTGACTCTCCAAGCGTCTGTCTATGCTTCGCGCGTTCGGAATTTTTGCTGCACTGTGGCTTCCGCCAACGCATCATCGCTACCTTCCTCCAGCGAAATATTCCGGGTTTCGCGTCCTTTGACCCACCAGATCGCGGCGGCCACCGGACCGGGCAGAGCAAGTGCGAGCAGCACGAGCAACGGTGCGGAAGGTGTGCCCGTCGTGCTAAAAGCACTCGTCAGTAGCAGCGGCGTAATCATTGCGCCCACTCGACCGAAAGCAACGGATACGCCCAAACCCGAAGCGCGTAGCCGTGTCGGCAGGATTTCAGCCGAAACCACGTAAGCCGAGATATAGCCCCACGTCACGCCAAACTGGATCAGGCAGTAACCGAACACCATGGAAGGCAGCGTTTGCGCAAAGTAGACCACCAGAATCGCAAGCACGGTGAACGTGTAGCTCGTGAAGAGAGATGAGCGGCGCCCCCACGACTCGAGCACACGAGATGCAAGCAGGCCACCGAGCAAAGCTGCTACGTTGCCGTAAACGTAGTAGATCGGCATCGCGGCGGCCGGCACTTTCATGTACGGCAGAATCACAAGCGCCATCAACGACAGTACGCCATATACAACGACGGCCTGCGAGAAGTTCAGCGCACTGGCAAGGCTGCACGGACCGCGATAGCGGCCAACCAGTTCACTCACGTTACGCCAGAACGTCGGGTGTGCAGGCACGATCGCGGTGGGTTCATAGCGTTTCTGCGCTTCGGTTGCCGCTGCGATTCCGGCGCCCTTTGCATACGCGGCAATCTCGTCGACGATCGCTTCGGCTTCGGTCACGCGCCCTTGCTGCAGAAGCCAGCGCGGCGATTCGGGGATCACGCGGCGAATCCAGAAGAAAATCAGCGCCATCGTGGTACCCAGGCCAAAACCAACGCGCCACGCGATGTCGGGTGGCAGCAGATTGAGCGCGTAGTACGAAACAATGGCCGACAACACGGCACCGAGCGGAAAACCAGACAGGATCAGCGCGTCGGTACGTCCGCGATTGCGGCGCGGAATGAATTCGCCCATGGTGGCCGTCACGGCAGAGTATTCGCCGCCCACGGCAAGCGCGGTCAGTGCGCGGAACAAAAGGAAGGAGTCGTAGTTCCACGCGAAGATGGTTGCCACGCTGAACGCGGCATACCAGAGGAGCGTAGCCAGGAACAGGCGTTTGCGGCCGAAGCGATCCGCGAGGTAGCCGAATGCGACCGCGCCGACCAGAATGCCGAGCACCCATACGCTCACGGCCAGCGAGCTTTGGGCCGCATCAAGGTGCCAAAGCGCCTTGATCGTGCCGAACACGCTACCGATGATATTGGTTTCAAACGAGTCAAGCGTCCAGCCCATTCCCAGCGCGACCGTCAGCAGAGTGTGAAAGCGGGTCCACGGCATGTGATCGAGCCGGGTTAAGACGTCGGTCTTGATGGTGGTTCGGGAAGTCATGTCGATATGCTCCTTTCCTGATTCGATTCTCTATTCGTCATACTAACTAAAATGAAATATTTCAGACACATTCGAGTCGTACCGCGCGGTTAATTAGCCATGGCGCGCCCCCTCGGACGGCGGTACATTGCCCGAATCAGCGCGTAGCACGTGGACCATGCCGTCATAAGCGATCAGAACGCCTTCCGGCATGATGTTTTCCGATTGCTCCAGTAGCCACGCATCGAGCGTATGGGATGCATGAGTCATCCAGGTACGCACTGGCCGCAGTTGCTCGACCAGCGCACAGGCGGTATCCCAGTCGTTGTGATTGGCCGGCTGAGCCCTCGGGGGAACGAGCAGTCGAGTGCGAGCGAGAACCGTCCCCATGTTCGCAGCCAGTCCAGCGTCGAAGATGGCAACCCGATCGTGTCGGTCAGATAGGCAAAGCGTTCGCCATTCAGCCCTTCGATCGCATAGCCGAACGTTGGTTTGGAATGGATCAGCGGCAACGCCGTGAATTTCAGGCCACCAATCTCGAAAGATCCGAATTTTTCCGCCTGATTGAATGCGAGCAGGCCCGGGTTGCGATACAGATCGGCGCAACCGTTGCTGTCTGGCGGAGCCCAGGTCGGCATGGGTTTCCCGAAGCCCCAGCGCAGATGGAACAATCCCTGCACGTGATCGGGGCGGAAATGCGTGAGTACGATCGCGTCGAGACTGCTGGGCGGAAAGCGTTCGGACAGGTCCATCAGCCCGGCATCGAGCAAAACGCGGGTGGTGTCCGTTTCGAGCAGAGCGCTGCAGGGACGACGGACGCAAGCGGGCACATGTCGCGCTTGTGTACACGCCGGGCAGTTGCAGCCGTAAAGCGGTACGCCGCCTGCCGCTCCGGTGCCGAGGAAGGTAACGCGCATCATGTTTGCTCCGCGTAACGGAGAATCAGCGAAACCAGTGCCTCCCCCGCCTGTTCGAGATCGCCGTCATTACGGATGATTTCCGCTTTGCCGGACAACTGCGCGAGCAGGTCGTTGCGCTGCAGGCGCTGCTCGACCTGCTCGACCGTTTCGCGGCCACGCGCCAGAAGGCGTTCACGCAGTACCGCCTGCGGTACTGCGATTTCCACCGGCACGAGGTACGGGTAGCGTGCGCGCGCCTGCGGCAGATATTCGCGCGACCCGTTCATCACGACGGTGAGACCCTTGTCCAGCCAGTGGTCGATCTCGGCCCCGATGCCGTATTGCAGCCCGTTGCTCGCCCAGTTCAGCGCGAACAGGTCCGAACCGCTACGTGCCGCGAACTCTTCCGGGCTCAGGGCGACGTGGTTTTCGCCACCGGCGTCTGCTGCGCGCGTGATGTAGCGATGAGCAAAGCAGATCGCGGCGTGGCCGGACAGCTGTTCGCGCGCATAGCGCAACAGGCTGTCCTTGCCGCTGCCGGATGGGCCGCTCACGTGGATTAGCTTGCCTGACATCGAAGCGGCCTCAGTGATGCACGCGGCTCGCGCCGAGTACGAGCTTGCCGCGAGACCACACCTGGTCGGCATGCGGCAGGCCGCCTATGCGCTGGACTGCAACCAGATCGGCACGCTGTCCCACCGCGATCTCACCGCGGTCGCTTAGCCCGGCTGCGCGCGCAGGATTGCGCGTCACGAGAGTTATCGCGTGCGCGAGCGAAACGTCTGCGACCTCCGGCAGCCTGAACGTGGCCGGCAGCAACGAGGCTGGCGAGTAGTCGCCGCACAGGCAGTCCGCGACGCCTGCTAGCACGGCATCGAGCGCGCGCATGTTGCCCGACTGCGACTTGCCGCGCAGGATGTTCGGCGCGCCGAACAGCGTGGCAATGCCGTGGCCCCTCGCGGCCTGGGCCGTTTCGAGGTTGATCGGGAACTCGGAGATCGTCGCACCGAGTTCGCGCACCACGTCGACCTTGGCGGCCGAATCGTCGTCGTGGCTTGCAATCGCGACACCCCTCGCGCGTGCCAGCGCAGCGAGTTGCTGCATGCGCTCGAGCGCGCCTTTGGCAGCTTCTCGCTTCTGTTTCATGATTTCGTCGAGCGTGGCATCGTCAGCCTTGTAGGCGTTCGCAAGATAGTTGCGGAACGACTCCACGTCGCGAAACTGGCCCTGGCCCGGGCTGTGATCCATGAACGAGATCAGGTCGATCACGCCTTCGTCCATCAGGGACGTCAGAACTGGTGGCGCGGTGACATCAGTCACCTCGAAGCGTGCATGGAATCTGTTATCGATCAGCGCATGCGCTTGCCACGCGAGAATCGAGCGGCCAAGTCCGGCTGCCGTTTCGTTGTTGCGCACGCCGAACTCGCGATTCGCAAAAGACAGCGCATGAAATACCGTGGTGATGCCGGCAGACGCGTTGCGTTTGTCCGCCTGCGCGCAGGCGAAGTCGAACGGAAAATACACGCCCGGACGGGGTTCGGCCTCTTTTTCCAGCGAGTCGCAGTGCAGGTCGATCATTCCCGGAATCAGCATATGGTCTTCCAGATCGATCACGGTCGCTCCGGCCGTATGCTCGGGGTCGAGTGCCGCGATTTTGCCGTCCTCGATGAGCACGGCAAGTCGCTCGCGCACTTCGTCGGCGAGAACGACGGTTGCGTTCGTCAGAAGTTGGCGGCTCATTGCGTTATTGCTTCCGAAAGAGAGGGCGGGACAACCGGCGGCGCCAGTTCGATTACATGGTCGGCAAGGCGTGCTACCAGGTCCGGGTGGTGGAAGATGGCGAGCATCGCCACACCTTCCGCCTTGATCGCCTGCAGGATTTCCACGATCTTGCCGGTGGTGCGAGGATCGAGGCTTGCGGTCGGCTCGTCGAGCAGTAGCAGGCGCGGGCGAGCGACCAGGCCACGCGCGAGGTTGACGCGCTGCTTTTCACCACCCGAGAAGGTCGCAGGCGGCACTTCCCAAAGACGCTCGGGCACGTTCAGCGCATCGAGCAGTCCACGCGCGTTGTCGCGCGCTTCGGCACGCGTCGCGCCGCGCACGAGCAGAGGCTCGGCCACGACATCGACAGCGGCCTTGCGCGGCAGGCAGTGCAGGAACTGCGTGACGAAGCCGATCTGGTGCTTGCGCAGCGCGAGCACGTCGTGCTCCGACGCCTGCGCGAGATCGACGGTCTCACCCGCTTCAGTACGGAACAGCACGCTTCCAGCGCTCGGCAGATAACTACGGTAGATGCATTTGAGCACCGACGATTTGCCCGCACCGGTCGGGCCGATCAGCGCGGACAGGGCACCGGGCTCAACGGCAAACGAGACGTTCGCACAGGACGGGATGGTCTTGCGCTGATCGTGCAGCGTGAAATGCTTGCTCAGGTTTTTAACGGTCAGGATCGCGGACATCGGTTTACCTCAGAGTGCGGAGGCCACGAGCCGCTGCGTGTACGCATGCTGCGGGTCTTCGAGGATCTGGTCGGTCAAACCCGACTCGATGATGCGGCCATACTTCATCACGATCGTGCGGCCCGCCAGCAAGCGGATCACGCCGAGATCGTGCGTGACGGCGATCATCGCCGTGCCGAGTTCCTGCTGGATTTCGAGGATCAGGTCGAGGATGCGCGCCTGCACCGACAGATCGAGGCCGGTGGTCACTTCATCGAGGAACAGTAGCGGCGGACGGGTCGCGAGTGCTTTCGCGATCTGCACGCGCTGTTGCATGCCGCCAGAAAACTTCTTCGGCGACTCGTCCATGCGCTCCGGCAGTACTTCGGTGCGCGAGAGCAGCTCGCGTGCGCGTTGCCGGATCTCGCCGAATAGCGTCACGTCGTTCATCAACAGGCGCTCGGCGATGTTCCCGCCCGCCGACACATTGAAGTTCAGGCCGAGGTGCGGATTCTGGTACACCATGCCGAAACGGTGGTTGCGTAACCAGCGCTGTTCGGCGGCATTCGCTGCGAACAGGTTCCAGTCATTGTCTTCATCGAAGAAACACGCCGTACCCGCGGTCGGCTTTTCATCGAAATACAGCGTTTTGACGACGGTCGACTTGCCCGAGCCCGACTCACCCATGATGCCGAGGATCTCGCCCGGCCGCAGGTCGAAACTGACGTCGTGGGCAGCCACCACCGAACCGCAATGCGCGCAGATGTTGGTGTCCTGTTCCGGTCCGGTGCTCTCGATGCAGCGCTCGCAGCCTGCGCCGTGAATCTTGGTCAAACCGCGCACTTGAAGAATGGGGCTCACTGGGCAGCTCCTTCAGTCGTTGCCGTGGCCTTCTCATCAGTGCGGCCGGCGCGATAGTCGTTGCAATAGTCCGAATCGGAGCATTGGTACAGCTTGTCGCCGTCGTCTCCGATGATCTCGTCGAGAAAGCTCCCGGTCGAGCCGCAACGCGCGCAGGCGCGGCGCTTACCGTGCTCATCGTGGAAGTCCTCCGTACGGAACGGCACGTCGTCGAACGCGAGCGGATCCGCGCTCGTATAGGGCGGCACTGCGTAGATCTTCTTTTCGCGGCCCGCACCGAGCAGCACGAGCGCGGCCGACCTGTTCAGCTGCCGCACGTCGTAGCGCGGGATCGGGCTCGGGTCGATCACGTAATGGCCGTTGATGCGCGTCGGATAGCGATGCGAGATCGTGATTTCGTCGAACTGCACGAGGTCTTCGTACAGCTTCGTCAGCAGCCGCGAATAGTCGCCTTCGCCATGCATGGTCTTGCGACGCGCTTCGGACGGTTCCACCACGACCAGTGGATCGGGGTATGGCACCTGCAAAACGAGAATCTGCTGCTCCGTCAACGCGGTTTCGGGAATCCGGTGGCGAGACTGGATCAGCGTAGCTTCGCTGGTGTGCTCGGTGGTCTGTACGCCCTCGCAGGTGAGTTCGACGAAGTGACGCAAATTGACCGCGTTGACCGAGTCATCGGAACCCTGGTCGATCACCTTGAGCGTATCGTCCGGACCGACGAGGGACAGCGTGAGCTGCAGACCGCCCGTCCCGAAACCGCGACCCATCGGCATTTCGCGCGAGGCATACGGCGTTTGGTAGCCGGGTACGCAGATCGCCTTGATCACCGCGCGGCGGATCTCGCGCTTCGCGTACTCATCGAGAAAGCCAAAGTTGTAACCCGCCTCGTCGAGCGGCAATTCGTAGAGGTCGTTCATAGCTCGACTCCTTGTACATCCTGTTCGGTCTGCTTGCCCGCAGCCTTTCCCTGGGTCGTGCGCAGCCGATCCATGTCCGACTGGAACGTGACGTAATGCGGCATCTTGTAGTGACTCGCGAAACCCATCGAATCCACACCGTCGATATGCAGCAGCACGAACTCGGGATCCTCCGACGGATTGGTCGGACCGTTACGCATGCCGTTCTGCAGCGAGCGGTCAAGCACGGCCATCGAGATTGCCTTGACTTCGTTGTGGCCGAAACATGCGCCATAGCCGAGGGTGAAGACAGGTGGGCCGCCGCCGTCGTCGTCCTCGTACATCGCCACCATCTCGCACTCGGTCATCAGGACCTCGCCGGCTTCGACCAGTTCGCCCGTGACCGGATGCGGAATCCGCACAGGCACATAGCCCACGCGCAGTTCGGCCACCGTCGGGTGAACATCGCCATAGCCGCGCATGTTCGAGTACGCGATCGCGAGCAGTGAGCCGGTTTCGGCGCGCGCCATCGTCGCGAGCGCGGCGGAACGCGACACCGGGAAAATCAGCGGATCACGCGTGACATCGAACGGCTCCGCCTGCGATGGTTGGAGCGTCGGCAGCAGCCCCTCCGCGCGCAGCGCATCGACGACCTTCGGGAAGGTGTCGGGCAGATCGCTTTCGTCGATCGAGTCGAGGAACGTCCGTGCAACCGAACGGAATGCTTCCGGCGATTCGTTGGCGAGGTCGAGGCGCATCAGGCGCAGCGCGTAGTCGTTGGTTGGGCCGAGCATCTGACCGCCCGGAATGTCCTTGAACGCGCTGGAAATACGGCGGATCACGCGCATTTCGCCCGTATGCTGTACGGGCGCCTCGAGCAATCGAGGCTTGGTCGATCGATAGCCACGCAGCGCGAACGCTGCCTCGAGCGTATCGCCCTGCATCTGCTTGATCGCGAGCGCGGCGAGCCGCGGGTGATACAGACCGCCTTCCGACACCACCCGCGAGGTCAGGGAGCGAAGTTGATGTTCGATCGTCTGCAGCGTCAGCGGCGTGCCGTGTTCGCCCTCGGCCGTGCGCAGCGCGTCGACGACACGTTCAGTGCCCTGGATTGCCCGGCCGCCGCCCTTGATAGCCACATAACCCATTATCGGCCTCCTTCTACGGCAACCTTGATCGTGCGCGGCAGCGCGACTACGCTGCGCTCGTCCAGCAGCACCATATCGACGCCGAGCGGGAAGGCGCTGTTCCAGCGCTTGCGCAGCTTCCACCAAAGCGGGTCGACACCCGACATCTGCAGCGAAATGCTGCTTTGAATGCCGGGACCGCTGAGGACAAGCCCGGAACCTTGCGTGATCTCGTCCGCCACCAGTAGGAGTGTTGCGCCGTTCTCGGGGCTGTCGAGCGTGCCGCATGCAAGCTCGACAGCGGGTACTTTTCTGCCCGGCATCACGACGAATTGGGCCTGATCTGCACTGGCTGACTTTGCACCGAGTCGCTGAAGGTCTGCGGCATCAACCAGCTCGCAAGGATCGGCCAGCGTCGTTGCTGGATCGGCCAGCGTGGCAAGCACGAGGGGCAGCACATGCGCGGCCTGTGTCTGCAGTTCGCTGATTCGGCCCGGATAGGAAAATGCGTCCAGGATGCGGCGAAAGGCGCGTTGCTGAACCGGCGGGGTCCAGTCGGCCGGGTGCGAGACGATACGCGTCTGCAGCTCATTCATCATCGTCCTCCTGCGCGGCGAGCAACGCGAAGTCCACGCGCGTTGCCGCCAGCAACTTCTTGCGGTCGGCTGCGGTTGCTTCGACGCTCCGCTCGCCTTCGCGAAGCAGCTCCAGCGCGGCGTCATGTCCCGGCCACGCGGCTGCCGTTACCGCGTCGAGAATCGCGAGCGCACGAATCAGGCTGGTACGGTCATCCATCACGATCGCCGCGCCTTCGGCGGTGCCGCCTTGTGGGTCGGTCAGGCGCACATGCGCCTTGGCGAGCGGAATCTCGCCGAGGTAATAGGTCTCGCCCAGGGCAGCGTCGGTGAGCGGCACCAACGCGAGGCCGGATTGCGGGATTTCCAGGTCTTCCACCTGGAATTGCTCACAGATGCGATGCGCGAGTACGCGAATGCGCTCTACCGGAACGTTCGTCCAGTAGCGCATCCAGTCGCCGCGCGCAGGCTGCGTCCCCATTGTCTTCATGAGCAGTCCTTCAGAATATCCATATGGCTGGATAAATATAAAAAAAATCCGTTAGGTTTCCTGGCAGATCGCAAGGGCACCGGTGGCCAGAACTTCAGGCGCGGCAGTGCCCTGCTGCCGTTACAGCAGCGGAATACGCAACTGAACGCGATCTGCGCGGAATCGGGTAATCACATACTCGATCGGGTGGTTGTCGCGCTCATCCACGTTCACGCTCTTGACCCGCAAGACCGGTCGGTTTTGCGGCATGCCAAGGATTTGCGCATCGTCCCCTTGGGGCAGCACTGCGGTCACGGCGCTATCAACGCGGCGGAGCCGGCAGCCGTACTCTGCGCTCAGAAAAGCGTGAAGCGAGTCGCCTTGATATCGGACCAGCAGATCGGGGAAGGGATGTACTGGCAAAAAATGCGAAATGACACACATCGGCTTGCCGTCCACGCTTCGTAACGTCTCCAGCCAATGCACGGGCTCGCCTTCCAATATGGCAAGGCGTTCGGCAACGCGCATACTGGCAGGCAAGGTCTGCTTGCGAAGGATGCGGTTTCCGGCCTGCAAACCTTGAGCGTTCAGGTTTTCGGTAAAGCGGGTGGACTTACCGATCTGGTAGTCGATCTGGTTGTCGAGCACCAGGATGCCGCGGCCATGGCGGCGCTCCACCAGGCCGGCATCGACCAACTCGTCGATGGCGCGACGGAGCGTGTGCCGGTTCACCCCAAAGCGCGAAGCAAGCTCGCCCTCGGATGGCAGGTAGTCGCCCGGTGCGTAGAGATTGACGATCTCCTGTTCCAGTTGCCGTGCGATCTGGGCATACAAGGATTCGCCCTGCTCTCGACTGACAGCGTACAAGCTCATATGCGGTTATCTAGATAAGTGGATAACCGAATCCTACAAAGAGTCTGTGACAGATATGTGAGGAGGGATGGCAGCTTGTCGGAGCCAGCTGACGACTTTAAATCCATCTCGTTATACAGAGATCGCCGTTCTGGAGAGGATGTTCGGTAGCAAAGCTGCCAGAAGGGAGTTGGTAATGACGTCGATTCCGCGTTTATTCTCGGATTTCCCCGGGCGGTCACCCAAACGAGCTTTCGGTTCTCCACTATGTCCCCGAGCAGATAAATCACGCGGTCGTATTGGACCGTGAGCGCCTTGGTCACCTTGCGCGACTCACGCCAGGTGAGCAGCAGGTCCAGGTCCTCGTCGGCGCGCAGCGACCGATGCGCATCGAACGCGCTCTTGGGCGCCTTGGCAAAACGCGTGTTGTAGGCGGCGATGAAAGAGGGGGCGTACGCATTGGCATCCGCGTACCGTGGCGATGCCGCGCAGCTGCAGCTCTTTGACCAGGCGATCTTGCAGCGTTAAATGCGCGCGCTCGACGCGCCCCTTGGCCGAGCTGCTGTTGGCGCACCAGGTCGACGTTCAGTTCGTACATCGCGGGGCCACACGGCCACGCCCGGCGAGGGCGTGACGCACTTTTGAGGTCTTGGCTGGTCGCTGTTCCGGTTGGTTAGGCAGCCAGCGACGAGTCGTCAAGCCGCAATGTAATACCGGGGCTCAAGAGTCCAAAGCCAAATTCTACGGTTTGACCAGACGCGGGCGTCGCCAGCCGCAGGAAGAGGTTGACATGCTGCACATCGCCACCGGCCTTGTATTTCGAGCATCCATTCTCGACAAGACGCGAATGCCCGCGTTGACGCCGACACCAGTAATGCCTACTGGTAAAAATTCAAAATAAAATGCAAGTTCGATGACACCTGAAGGGCGGAGGCTGCACGATTTCGCAAGGAATGAAAGGCACCTGCAACCCAGAGATCAAAAGACAGGAGACGGAAGTGCACAAGAGAATTGCTGAATGCATGCTGGGTGTCTTGCTGCCGTGCGTAGCGCACGCTCAGTCGAGCGTCACGCTTTACGGCGTTGCTGACGTGTTTTACGGTTACTTCAAGAACTCCGCAACAAGCGTGAGCAGCCTCAATTCGGGCGGACTGGGCGGATCACGATGGGGCATTCGCGCCAAGGAGGATCTTGGCGGCGGCGTGACTGCAATTGCAGTTCTTGAAAGCGGCTTCAACATTAACAATGGAACGCTCGGGCAGGGCGGTCGGGAGTTTGGCCGCCAGGCGTATGTCGGCATCGACAGCCAGTGGGGAACGCTCGTGGGGGGGCGCTTGCAGACGGCAGGCTACGTATGGGGCACGACGTTCGACCCGATCTTGATGTCTGCAGGATCGGTCCTGGGGTCGATGACCGGCGAGGAACCGCGACCGTGGATCTTCAACCCGCTGCAGGATCCCGCCCGCCAGGACAATGCGCTGCAATACAGCTCGCCCACCTGGCATGGCCTCAGCGCGACCCTGGGCTACTCGTTTGGCTCAAACCAGGGCGCCGCCACGAATACGAAGTATCAGATCGGCACGCTGTGGTATGCGAATGGCGGCCTGGTCGCCAGCTACGGACTGGGCCGCAGTCTCACCGTGGCGCCCGGTGGCGACGCCAACACCCTGGAACATGCGTTTGGCGTCAAATACCGGTTCGACTGGCTTTCCCTGTATGGCACGTATCAGTTGCGGCGAAACAATCCTGGATTTACCGACAAGGCATGGCAAGCGGGCTTCACGGTGCCGACAGGGGCCGTGGGTATGTTCGGCTTTGCGTACGGCGGACTGAGCGACGAGAACCAGGTCCGCTCGCAAAACTGGAGCGTGCGCTCATTCGCAGTCAGCTATACGTATTATCTTTCGAAGACCACTTCGCTCTATGGCTTCTATAAGAAGCTCTGGAATCGCGGAGTCGCGAAGCAGACCATCTTCCCACCCGGCGGCTTGCCCGCGCCCACCACGTACGATGAACATGTGTCCGCTATCGGCATCGGCATGCAGATGCGGTTCTGAACCCTGTTGGGAAATGCGGAAATGGTCATCGGGCATTCGGCTATAGCCGTGCCCTCGAGAGCCCGGGCGACCTCGACATCAATGCGATGCGCAACTGCATTGGTGCATCGTTTGCGGTCATGCGCAGTGGGCGATCAAGCTTCGTTGACGAGCGAGGCTTGATGTACCCTCGCCTCGTGGCACCACGGTCCTCGGCCGGTAATAAATAAATGTAGCGCCCCCGGGCGGCCCAATCAGGAAGGGCTCGGACGCCTTGCGCCGTCGACAATCAGGATATAATTTCGTATTGAATACAACTCTTGGGCGGTCATCGTGACACTTACAGAACTTGACGGGGTCGACTTCCCATCCCAGATCGCGTCGGAGATGCGCAAACTGATCAATCGCGGAACACTCGCGCCGGGCTTGCAACTTCGCCAGTCCGATCTGGCCGAGCGTTTTGGCATCAGTCGCGTGCCAGTGCGCGAAGCGCTCAAGCTTCTGGCAGCTGAGGGCATCATCGAACACGACCCGAATCGTGGGTTTTTCGTGGCGCCCTTGTCCAGTGACGAGGCACGTCAACTCTATCGGATGCGCCATCTGCTTGAATCTGAGTTGCTCGCCACCATTGTCTGGCCCACCCCGCCCCAGTTGAAGAGCCTCAAGGCGATGGTGGCCGAGCTCAATCAGTTACTGGCAAGCGGCTCGCGCGACGCCTGGATAGAGCGCCACCGGGCGTTTCACGACGCGATCTTCGACCTGTCAGAAAACAAGATCCTAAAGCGTGAAGCGTTGCGGCTGATGCGCCTGACCGATCGGTATCGCTCGTTGGCGGCGGACATCACGCGCCATGGTACGCACCTCGACGCGCGAATCGAGGAACAGCTTCTCAAGGCATTGTCGGCGAAAGATCGCAAACTGCTCCTGAGCACCTACGACAAGGGCCGCGCCATCGTGCTCCAAGGCTTGATGGCGGTTTTGGCTGCGCGCGGCGTTTAGGAATGTTCATTAAGGGGCCGCCGGGATCAGGCTGGTCCGCGGCGCGCCCGTTTCGCTGCTTCTAGAACCGCAACTGCATCCCGGCAGCGGGGACCGACTGGATCTTGCCCGCCGCCGCGGTGCCAATTTCGGCAGGGTAAGCGCCGTTCGTAGGTAAGCGGTAAGCCATGGGCGTTATAGATCTCGCGTAGAGGCGATCGCACAATGCTCTTCGTTCAATTCGATCAGGAGCAGGCGATGACATCAGCTAGAGAAGAGCAATCGGAAACGGGATGTTCTGCTGGACCGAACTCGGTGCCAGGCACGGTATCGCGCAAAGCCTCCTCGTGACGTGCAAGCTACACGACATCGATCCCTACGATTATCTGGTCGACGTGCTGCAGCGCGTGGGCCAGCATCCGGCATCGCGCGTGCATGAACTCACGCCGCGGATGTGGAAATCGCTCTTCGCCGGCAATCCGCTGCGCTCGCCCTTGCATCAGATCGCCTGACATCGCAAGGACGTCGGTGAATTGCCGATTACGTTCGTACGCTGAAACACACCGGCCAGGTGGACTGCGGTGGTTTTGGATAGCGCGTGGGTGAGCTGGATCGCCGCTTGGTTGATTGCGACATTCTTCAAAAAGGCATTGTCGTTCCGAATCGGTGTGGGCTGCACCAAGATTCCATGCCGGGGCGAAGTCAGCTTGACCGCTTGGACATGCGCTTGCCGCTCACACGGTCCCAGTTGATCGCCTCAGGCCCGTGGGCACGCCGTTGTTGATGATGGGCGGGTACGGGACGACTGCGGCCACCGCGCCGATCTGCGCGGGACCCGCGACACAGAGCAGGTCGGCGCCGAAGCGTCCGGTGCGAAAGTTCAGCATGCCTCGTGCTGCTCCCGTTGCGGGATCAATGCCGCCGGCCAGCTTGCCAGTCACGGTAAAACACGACATTTGTATCTTGCTAGAACACGACATTCTCATATTGCCGCTACATGATGTCGAGGCCAGATAGAAATGTCGGGGTTGCGACTTTTTAGAAATGTCCGGTTTTGAGGTTCAGAAATATCTATGTTAGGGGGCTTTTGAGCACCGAGCCAACCCGCATTCCGGCAGTTCCCAGAATCGCTTTATTCAACTGCGCCCGGGTCAGCTCGCGCTGCTTGCGGGTGCCCACCTTGCGCTCCTTCGAGCGTGGTGCCTCGCCCTGATTGGTCCTCGATGGCGAGCCTGACGCGCGCCGGTCATCGCGCTGCGCCTGAATCACCTGCGCCAGCTGCAACGTGTGTCCCAGCCGCTTGTTATCGACCACCGCCGCCTGATCGATCTCCGAGAGCCGGTCATACGGCACACGGGGCAGGGCAGCGCCATTCACCCGGATCTCGATGCGCCCATCCGGATACTCGAACACATCCAGATAACGGTGAATCAGCCTGCGGTTGGCGACCGTGTCTTCCAGCAGATAGATCACCCGGTCGTACTGGACCGTCAGCACCTTCGACACGCGCCGCGGCACACGAACCGTCAGGATCAGATCAAGATCGTCGTCGGCACGCAGCGGCCGGTGTGCATCGAAGGTGCTCCGCGGCATCTTGCCAAACCGGCCGTTAAAGTCAGCGATGAAGTGGGGCGCGTACGCATTGGCGGCCTCCTTCGTGGTGATGCCGCGTAGCCGCAGTTCCTTCACGAGACGATCCTGCAACGTCAGGTTCGCGCGCTCGACGCGCCCCTTCGCCTGACTGCTGTTGGCGCAGAACGTATCCACATTGAGCTCGTACAGCGCGCGGCCAAACTGCGTCACACCCTTGCCAGGCGTCGCCGAATGGCTGTTGCAATGGAAGACGCTGGCCTTGTCGCTGTACAGCGCCACCGGCTTGCCATGCTGTTCCAGGTACGCGCGCATCGCCTCGAAGTAGCTGAAGGTCGACTCGGTCGCCGTGAAGTGCAGCGCCATCAGCCGGCCCGTTGCATCGTCGATGAACACCAGCAGCGTGCAGGCCGGCGCCCGGTCCTCAAACCACCGGTGATCGCTGCCATCGATCTGCACCAGTTCACCCAGGCAGGCACGACGGTTTCTCGGCTGATGCAGCTTCGGCGGCCGCTGTTTGCGGGGAATCCACAGCCCGGCCTCACGCATCCAGCGCCGCACGGTTTCCTTCGCAAGCATCACGCCGTGACATTCCCACAGTTTCTCGCACGCGAGCGTCGGCCCGAAATCGGCATAGCGTTCGCGCACCAGCGCATGGCCCGCGCACGGACATCCACCGGCAGTTCGCGGTTGCTGGGCTGTCCACGCCGCGCTGAAACCAGCCCGGCCGGTCCCGCCGCCTCGTAACGCCGCACCAGACGTTCAACCTGACGGACGCTCAACGCAAGGCGGTCCGCTGCCTGGCCCGGCTTCAGACGCCGCTCGCAGACAGCCTGTACCACTTTCAACCGGTCCAGCTCGGTCATCGACATGGTGATCGTCCCGGATGCGTTCATGGCCAGCGCTCCTGAAGAGATACTGGCCACCAGCCTGAACCCGCAAACACGACATTTCAATTTAGCGGAAACGCGACATCTGAACTTTGGACTAACATTCTCTGTCGAGGCCAGATAGAAATGTCGCAGGGCTGGCTAAATACAGATGTCGTAGTCTTGATGTCGGGTTTGAGTCTGTCTTTAACGGTTTGAATCCACGTAGTGTCGAAGGACAGCCTTGAACGGGCAGGGCGTGTCAGTCCGTTCAGCGAGTGCGTGCAGACCGTTGGCCAGGTGTTGAAGGCGTCTTCGACTGCTGTGCGATCTGCACGATTGCCTGGTTCAGGTCGGCTCGGGTGAATGCGCGTTGCTTCTTCGTGCCGGGTGAGGGTTTGGGTTTGCGTACCGCCGCACCACGATTCGTACGTGATGGCGAGCCCGAGATCCGGCGGTTGTCGCGCTGCGCCTGCAGGGCTTGCGCGACCTGCAGCGCATGACCGAGGCGCTTGTGCTCGATCACGGCACCCTGATCAATCTCCGCGAGCTTGTCGTACGGCACACAGGGCAGCACGACGCCGTCCGCGCGGATCTCAAGGCGCCCGTCCGGATACTCCCACACGTCGATGTAGCGGCCGATCAGCCTGCGGGTCGCCGGCGTATCGTCGAGCAGCCAGATCACGCGATCGTTCAGCAGCGTCAGCGCATCCGACACCTTGCGCTGGACCCGCCACGTCAGGATCGTGTCGAGATTCTCGTCGGCGCGCAGCGGCCGGTGCGCATCGTACGTGCTTCTAGGCAGCTTCGCGAAACGCGCGTTATAAGCGGCCATGAAGGCGCAGGCATAAGCGTTCGCGGCTTCGATGGTGCTGATATCGCGCAAACGCAGTTCCTTCACGAGGCGGTCCTGCAGCGTCAGGTGAGCCCGTTCGACACGCCCCTTGGCGGGGCTGCTGTTGGCGCAGAACGCGTCGATGTTCAGCTCGTACATCGCGCGGCCGAACTGCGTGACGCCTTTGCCCGCCGTCTCCGCGCGCTTCTTGACATGGAACACGCTGGCGCGGTCGCTGTAGAACGCCACCGGCTTGCCATGCCTTTCGAGATACGCGCGCGTCGCCTCAAAGTAGCTGAAAGTCGACTCGGTCGCTGTGAAGTGCAGCGCCATGATCCGGCTGGTGGCATCGTCGACATACACCAGCAGCGTGCACGCCGGTGCCCGTTCCTCAAACCAGTGATGGTCACTGCCGTCGATCTGCACCAGTTCGCCGAAACAGGCGCGTCGGGCACGCGGCTGATAGACCTTCGGCGGTCGCTGTTTGCGCGGCACCCACAGGCCCGCGTCCGTCATCAGGTGCCGCACGGTTTCCTTCGACAGCACCAGCCCATGGCATTCACGCAGCTTCTCGCACGCGAGCGTCGGCCCGAAATCCGCGTAGCACTCGTGGATCAGTCCGAGCGCCCGGTCAAGCACCGTCTGCGGCAACTGATGATTGCTGCGCACGCCGCGCCGCTGCGAAACGAGCCCAGCGGCGCCTTCGTCGCGGTAGCGGATCACAAGCCGCTCGACCTGGCGTCGGCTCAAACCCAGCCGTTCAGCAGCGCGCCAGGTCATCAGCCGCGCCTCGGCAACCGCCTCAATGACCTTCAGCCGGTCAAGCTCCTGCATGCTCATCGTGATCGTCCCGGTGCGCGTCATGGCGGTCTCCACAGGCAGGAAAACCGCACCAGCATGCGCTACAGATCCCTGGGGTACGACATCTGTACTTTGCTCAGGTACGACACTACTACTTTGCTCCCACATTCTCATTGTTGATAAATTACGTTATGTCAAATTGTCGGGGCGATTGACAAAAACTGACAGCCGTGTCGGCGCTGGCAACCACACAAGGAGAATATAAGACGGCGCTGCACTGGCCATTGCGAGCGGCGAGTGCGAACTAAACCAGAAGCGACGCCCTGGTCATCTCCCTCGAGGAGCAAAGCGTCGAGGCGAGGCTAGCCGACCACCATCATGATCTAGGAGTGTCCGACCGACCGCATCACAAAGAGGCGTTCGTCCCACACCACGGGTTGCGGCTCGGTCACGGCAATCCGCGTCGCGTCGGGGTGTGCGGGATTGACCAGCACGTTGAACTCTGCACGGACCACGACGGAAGGAACGATCAGGAGCGCGCTACGCGACTCGGTCAGCCAGGCGTCGCCGAACACCCTTGCCACCTGCAGTGCTGGCGCATCCCATCCCCCCGGCAACGATTCGGCCGAATGGCGTTCGACGCGAATATCGTCGGGAACCGCTGCTTCAACCCATCCGTGTGTCTTCGGTACCTTGCCGATGCGCGCATGAACAAGAACCTCGAGCATCGCACCGGCGAAGGTCGACGCGGCGTAGATGACCGGTCGCCCCGGGCTATTGAAGCGGCCGCCCACCAGCATCGCGCCGGTGCCACTCCAGACCGGGTGTCGAGTGTCGGCGATTCGAAACAACTTCACGCCGGCAACCCGTAAAACAGTTTCCAGAGCAGCTCTTCGACCCGGCGCGCGCCGAGCTCGGTCAGCGCAACATCGAGCGGCGCCCGCCCTTCGAGCTCCGGGTGCGGCGCCGACAGGAATTCCCGCGCGTCCTCTTCGTCGTTCCAGACGTAGGCCGTCGTCGCGACGATCCTGGCCAGCCGCTCAGTCTTTTCCGATTCGTCTGGCGTCAGCCGATCGCGACGCCGCTTATAGGTCGCTTCGGGGATGATGCGGGCAAGTAGCGCACGCCGGGCGTCGGCACCCTGCGTCGCATGTTCGACGCCCGCGCGCAGCGCGGACTTGGGCAGGCCGTCGCGGACAAGTGCCTCGAGTTCCGCGAGCGTGTGCGGGACCTGCCGCAGTTCCATGACCGCGGCCACTGCTTCAGGCGTGATCAGTGACATGCGACTCCCGACCAAAGTATCAGTTGATGCCTAATGATAGCGCAATTGATACCGTCCGCAAACCCATCTTCGATCTAGCGGGCTCCAGCGGGGAGACTGCCGAGGCGGTCTCCTCGACATCGTCCGTGCCTGCGAGAATCGCCCCGGCCTACAGAAATCTTTCATACACGAAACGCTCAAGCAACTAAGCATCCGCTCGCGACAGGATGTCGCACCGGGCACACGGATAAACCATTTATAGTGCACTGCACAAGCCCGTGTGATTGGCAGGTGCGATCTGACGGTCGTGTTATAGTGCACTGCACAATCTCCGTCCGATCGGCAAGTGCGATCTGGCGACCGCGTCCGGCGTTGCCGGGTTGCGGACAGACATGCCGCTGAAGGTGAATCGCCACGCCTGTCAGCTACGCCCAGTTTCTGTCTACATCATCAAAATGAGGTCCCTGTGAAATACCTTCCCCGCATCGCCGCGTCTGGAGCACTCCTGGTCGTCGCTCTCGGTATCGTCACCTTCGCCCAGATCAAGTTCGCGCCGCAATCCGCAGACAACAACCCGGTTGCACGGATCGTCCTGAACGTCGAGTCGCAACTGAACGGCTGAGCGACTCCACCGCTGTATGTAGCCCGCGCCCCACAGGCAAAGGCCGGCAAAGAAAACCCGCCAGGCTCCGAAGAGAACTGGCGGGTTTGAGCTACTGATTTCGGATTCACACGCCAGGCGATGGTAACGGAGTTGACGCCTGCTCAGTCTCCTCCAGCGATCAGTCAGCCTCCATGTCCACGGCATCGAACACCTTGGCAGGTCACCAATCGTCAATTCGAGACGCTTCATTGTGGCCTCGTGAGACAGGCAATCGTCCCCCTCGACGTTTCGATCATCAGAAACTTAAAGGAGCGTGTCGCCACACTGATCCAGCGCAAGCCAGCCCTCCCCGCCTTGCGCAAATTGTCACCGCGCAACCTGAAGGCATGGCCGAATCCAGAATTTGTGCAGCAGCCTCCTGCACAAATTGAAACCCCTTCGGCTTGGTAAACATAGGATTGCGAATTAATCTTCGATCATTCCTTTTATGTCAAGTGCAAACGAACCGGGGGGATAAACGAGGTGGAACAGCCCCCTGAATCTCCGGACACCTATCACCTCTTAAAGTCGAGGATAGTCTTGTGACTGGTTTCAAGCCTAGCTAGTGAATGGCACTTACTTAAGCCTACATGGAGGAGAAGACGCGGGTAAGTGCTTGAAGAGAAAGGGAGGGGGCTGATCCAGGGATTGATACGATGGTTGTTACCAGGCAAACACCGTCTCATTCCAAAGATCAGCCCCCATGGATCGTAATGCACGAAGTCATCACAGGCAAACACGAAGCAGGGTTCAAAGCCGGGCGTGCAGGGCCCAGGCGGTAGACTACTTCAACATACTGACGAGCCCGGGGCTGTTGGGCATAACGGAAGCGTATTTGCCAGAACATCGGGAACGGCTGTATCCGCCGACGGTGACACTGTCGATGTTCATGCGCCAGGCGCTGGAAGAGGACGCCTCCTGTCAGAAGGCAGTCAACGGGTGGGCGGCGCAGCGAGCTGCCGACGGGCTGCGGCCCATGAGTGTGCGTACGGGAGGCTACTGCCGCGCTCGCCAGAGACTGCCGCTGACGATGGTGCGGGAGTTGGCGCGCGAGACGGGGCGCCAACTGCATGAGCAGGCCGAGCCTGCCTGGAAGTGGCGCGGGCGCCCGGTCAAGCTGGTTGACGGCACCGGGATCTCGATGCCCGATACGCCGTCGAACCAGGCCCGTTTCCCGCAGTCCAGTGCTCAGGCCGAAGGAGTGGGCTTTCCATTGGCCTATCTGGTTGCGGTGATCTGTCTGGCAAGCGGCGCAGTACTGGAGTCGGCGGTCGGAACTTACGCGGGCAAAGGCAGCGGGGAGCTGACGGCGTTTCGCATGCTGCAAGGCACGTTTCGCAAAGGTGACGTGATCGTCGCCGATGCCTTGTACTGCCACTACTTTCTGATGGCCTCAATGATCGCCGCCGGGGTGGACGTCGTGATGGAACAGCATGGGGCACGCCGCACCGACTTTCGGCGAGGCCGGTCCCTGGGCACGCGCGATCACATTGTGACGTGGCCCAAACCCCGGCAGCGTCCCGACTGGATGACGCATGAGCAGTACCAGGCCTTCCCCGATGAACTGATGGTGCGCGAGTCCAGGCTGCATCACCGGGTGCTGGTCACCACGATGCTTGATGCACGCAAGACCAGCAAACAGGACCTCTCGCAGTTGTACGCCAGGCGCTGGGACGTGGAACTGGATCTACGTAACATCAAGACGACGATGGGCATGGATGTGCTGCATTGCCAGACTGCCCACATGAACGAAAAGGAGATCTGGGTCCATCTGCTGGCCTACAACGTGATTCGGCTGCTGATGGCTCAGGCCGCCAGTCACCATGCCACTGACCCGAGAACACTGAGTTTCAAACACACGGTGCAGTTATGGACTGAATGGCTGGCCAGAGGTCTGACGGCAACTCACAACCAGAGTCTCCTGTTCAACCTGATCACGCAGTCTTGCGTTGGGAGTCGCCCCGGTCGCATCGAACCACGAATGCGCAAACGAAGACCGAAGTCCTACTCATGGCTGAAAGAGCCTCGTCACATCGCACGTGAGCGCGTCCAAAAATATGGGCACGCTCCACGGGCTTAAGTAAGTGCCATTCTAGCTAGGGTTTGATTCCACTGGTGCAGCTCATCATCCAAACAACGAGCTCACTCGACCTTCGATAGTGCGATAGAACTCCATCGTTGCGGCGATATCGGCATCGCCCAGATCACGCGACACCAACCACCGATTCAGGTGCGAACCGGGACTACACGCCGACAGGGCGAATCACAAACATGCTCAAGAATATGCAAAATGCGCAAGTTCTTGGACGATCGGTTGGGCTCCCGTTGCCATTCACGAGCCTCGCAGGCATGCGCCCACGTTTTCGCAGTCGAATGCATAGTCTTGACGTGCAGTAGTCCTTATCCATATCAGCATAGTAACAAATCTACGGCTGCAGTACTAACCGGGTGTACGCACTGGCCGCACTCAAGTCCATCCTCGGTGCATCCAGCGCTGTCTGGACGGCCTCGCCGGTGTGCTGGAAATGATCCACCAGACTCGATGCCGGATCCAGCCCTCACGCTCCTATCCAGGGCCACCCAGAAAAGCCAAGCCCCACTTCCATCTCGCGTACAAACTCGCTTCATGCAGTGAGGCTTAAGTTGAGAGCGTTGCCCCGCACAGGGGCAATGCTAATAAACCAATAAGAAATCAAGGAAAGGCCAAAGCAGCAGGCGAACAACAAGGAAGAGTCAACTCCGCAGGCGAACAAACCCAGCCTCAATTGGAAGCCGCCGCAGCACCCACACCACCCGCTCCGGCCGTCTTCACAGCCGCTGCTTCCCCCGGATGCTGAATAGCATAAATCTCCCGATTCCGGGCAATCGTCGCCTCACTAGGCGGATAGTCATCCTTAGGCGCCGGCACTAGCCCTTCAGCCTGGGCCTGCTGCAACTGGGCCAGCACTTCAGCCCGCGTCAACCCTGACGAATTAGACTGAGCAAAAGCAGTCGACCCAATCGACAAACCAAGCGCGGCAACAGCAACAGCCAAAGCGGTAAAACGTTTCATGATGTCTCTCCGGATATGTGCAAGAAATGAGTGGCCTGAACCACGCTTCCCATTCTTGTCATTTCAGCTGTCGGAGCACTGACCTTCGGATTACCGTTTTGTTATCTACGCACCGCGCCTGAATCAGAACAGAAAACCCAAACTCCAGATAACAGAACGGTAATCTATCCGACCACCGCCGGTAAGCGCCACCCCCACACACTCCGAAGAAGCCCGCGTCCCGCGCCGCCAGGCGTTGAAACAAACCGTGCGCTTCCCTCTGCCTCTTTTCAGGAAACCGTCATGTGGATCGTCAAGCTCGCGCTGCGCCGCCCATATACATTCGTGGTTCTTGCGGTGTTGATTTTTATCGTCGGCCCGCTCGCGATACTGCGTACACCCACCGATATCTTTCCGAACATCGACATCCCGGTGGTCAGCATCGTCTGGACGTATAACGGCTTTTCCGCACAGGACATGGCCAACCGCATCACGTCGAACTACGAGCGCGCGCTGACCTCCGACGTCGACGATATCGAGCATATCGAGTCGCAATCGCTGAACGGCGTCTCGGTAGTGAAGATCTTTTTTCACCCGGGCGCTGACATCAATCGCGCGATTGCCGAGGCGGCCTCCAATTCGGCTTCGATCCTGCGCGTGCTGCCGCCCGGCACGTTGCCGCCGAACATCATCACGTACAACGCGTCGACGGTGCCAATCCTGCAACATGGGCTCTCCAGCGACACGCTGTCCGAACAGCAGCTCTATGATCTCGGCAACAGCCAGATCCGCACGCAACTGGCGACGGTGCAAGGCGCGTCGGTGCCGCTGCCGTTCGGCGGCAAGGTGCGGCAGATCATGGTCGATATCGATCCGCGCGCGCTGCAGGCAAAAGGCCTGTCACCACTCGACGTGGTCAACGCCGTCAACGCGCAGAACCTGATTCTTCCGGGCGGCACCGCCAAAATCGGCACGAAGGAATACAACGTGCAGATGAATGGCAGCACTGACACGGTGGCCGCGCTGAACGACCTGCCGATCAAGACGGTAGCCGGCGGCGTGGTGTATGTGCGCGACGTTGCCCATGTGCGCGACGGCTATGCGCCGCAAACCAACATCGTGCGCAGCGACGGCAAACGCGCGGCGCTCCTCACCATCGAGAAGTCCGGCAGCGCGTCGACGCTCACCATCATCCAGCAGGTCAAGGCGATGCTGCCGCATATCGCGGCTGGCTTGCCTAGCGCGCTGCACATCACCGCGCTGTCGGATCAATCGGTGTTCGTGAAGTCGGCGGTGGTGGGCGTGGCGCGCGAGGCCGTGATCGCCGCCGCGTTGACCGCGTTGATGATCCTGCTCTTTCTCGGCAGTTTGCGCGCCACGCTGATCATCGCGGTGTCGATTCCGCTCGCGGTGCTGACCTCCCTGATCGCGCTGTCCGCGCTCGGACAGACCATCAATATCATGACGCTCGGCGGGCTCGCACTCGCGGTGGGGATTCTCGTCGACGATGCCACGGTCGCTATTGAAAACATTACGCATCATCTGGAAAACGGCGAGCCGCTGCACGACGCGATCCTAAACGGCTCCGGCGAAATCGCCGTGCCGACTTTCGTTTCGACACTGTCTATCTGCATCGTATTTGTGCCCATGTTCCTGCTTTCCGGCGTTGCGCGTTACCTGTTCGTGCCGCTCGCCGAAGCGGTGGTGTTCGCGATGATCGCGTCGTACTTCTTCTCGCGCACGCTGGTGCCGACGCTCGCGATGTACCTCATGCGCGCACGCAGCAACGCGCCGGTGACGGGCAATGGACCGATTGCGCGCCTGATCCGCTTCCAGGCCGCCTTCGAGCATCGCTTCGAGATGCTGCGCGAACGCTATCGCGGCGTACTCGGCTCGGCGGCAGCGAGTCCGCGGCGCTTCATCGCGATCTTTCTGCTGCTTTGCATCGGCTCGCTCGCGCTCGTGCCGTTTGCGGGGCGCGACTTTTTCCCCGCCGTCGATACCGGCGAAATTCGCCTGCATTTGCGTGCACCGACTGGCACGCGCATCGAAGACACCGCGCGCATCACCGATGAAGTCGAAGCCCGCGTGCGCAGCGTGATCCCGAAGCAGGAACTCGCGGCCATGCTCGACAACATTTGTGTGCCGGTGAGCGGCATCAACCTGACCTACGATTCCTCCGACCCGATCGGTCCGGAAGACGCCGACGTGATGATCACACTCGCGGCGAAGCACAAACCGACCGCTCAATATGTGGCGACGCTACGCACGACGCTCGCCAGGGATTTTCCGGGTGTCATGGTCGCCTTTCTGCCCGCGGACATCGTCAGCCAGATTCTGAATTTCGGGCTGCCCGCGCCGATCGATATCCAGATTGTCGGCAACAAGCTCGATGCCAACCGCGCCGTGGCGAACCGCCTGCTCGCGCAACTGCGCGGCGTGCGCGGCCTCGTCGATGCACGCATCCAGCAACCGGGCGACGAACCCGCGATCAATGTGAATGTCGACCGTACCCGGGCAATTCAGGCCGGCCTGTTGCAACGCGACGTGTCGCAGAACCTGCTGATCGCGTTGTCCGGCAGTTCGCAGACCACACCGAATTTCTGGCTCGATCCGCACAACGGCGTGAGCTATCCGCTGATGGCGATGATGCCGCAGTACGACATCAACTCGTTGCAGGCGCTCGCCAATATTCCGGTCGCGCAAACCGGAGGCACCGGGTCCGGCATGATGACCACGGCCGCAAACACGGGCGGTCCGGCGCCGCAAAACCTGCTCGGCGCGTTGAGCACGCTGACGCGCGGCACTCAGCAAGCCGTCGTCTCGCACTACAACGTGCAGCCGGTGCTCGACATTTTCGCGTCGGCGCAAGGACGCGATCTCGGCGGCGTGGCGGCCGACGTGACCCGGCTCGTCGATCAGATCCGGCCGCAATTGCCGCCGGGCGCGTCGATCGTCATGCGCGGCCAGGTGCAGGCGATGCACGATTCGTTCAGGGGACTCGCGAGCGGCCTCGTGTTCGCCATCGGCCTCGTCTATCTATTGATGGTCGTCAATTTTCAGTCCTGGCTCGACCCGTTCATCATCATCAGCGGCTTGCCGGGCTCGCTCGCGGGCATCGCGTGGATGCTGTTCAGCACCGGCACCCGCCTGAGCGTGCCGGCGCTGACCGGCACCATTCTGTGCATCGGCATTGCCACGGCCAACAGCATTCTCGTCATCAACACCGCGCGTGAATTTCACCATGGCGGCAAGCCGCCGCTGCGGGCCGCGCTCGAGGCCGGCTTCAGTCGCTTCCGTCCGGTGCTGATGACCGCCCTCGCCATGCTGATCGGCATGCTGCCGATGGCGCTCGGCCTCGGCGACGGCGGCGAACAGAATGCGCCGCTCGGGCGCGCCGTGATCGGCGGCCTCGCGCTCGGCACGGTGTCGACCTTGCTGTTCGTCCCGGTCGTCTACGGGATGGTGCATGCATGGCTCGACAAACGCCGCGCGGCGCGCACCGACATACAAGAATCCGGCGTTCCCGCCCGCACTCATTGACTCCGACGAGACCTTGCCCATGAACGATTCATCCCTTCCGCCCGAGCTTGGCGAGCGGTCCAAAGCGTTCGCCGAGACCGCCGACACCGCGCGTTTGCATAGCGACAACGAAACCCGGCATGCCACGGCGGCAGCGCCCGCCAGCACGAAGCCGCGCCGCCGCCTCTGGCCGCTTGCGTTGACCGGACTTGCCGCGGCGTTGCTGATCGTCGGCATCGTGCCGCGCCTGCATGCCAGTGCCGCGCTGACGCAACAGACGCAGGCGCAAAGCGTGCTCAGCGTGTCGGTCGTCACACCGCGCGCCGCGCCGGCCGTCCAGGAACTGTTGCTGCCGGGCGCGGTTACGCCGTTCGCGGAAGCGTCGATCTATGCGCGCACGAGTGGTTATCTGGCGCACTGGAACACCGACATCGGTGCACGGGTGAAAAGCGGTCAGACGCTCGCGACAATCGAAGCCCCCGAACTGGATGCGCAATTGCGCCAGGCCCACGCCGACGAAGCCACGGCGCAGGCCAATTTCGACTACGCGAAGACCACCGCGCAGCGCTGGCAGGAGATGCTGAAGACCCAATCGGTCGCGCAGCAGGACGCCGACACCAAGGTCAGCGACATGGAAGCGCGCCGTGCGATGCTGGCGTCGGCGCAGGCCAATGTCGCGCATCTCGCCGAACTGGTCTCATACGAGAAGATCACCGCGCCGTTCGACGGCGTGATCACTGCGCGCAACGTCGACGTCGGCGCACTGGTGACGGCGGGCGGCACGCCCGGCACCGCGGGCATGTCGGGCGAACTGTTCCATATCCAGCAGAACGGCGTGCTGCGGGTCTTCGTCGACGTGCCGCAGAACGACGCGCCCTATATCACGCCGGATACCGGCGTGTATCTGACCGCCCAGCAGTATCCGGGGCGCCGCATCGCGGCAAAGGTGGCGCGCAGCGCCGGCTCGATCGATCCGTCGAGCCGCACGTTGCGCGTCGAGGTCGACGTCGACAACAAGGATGGCGCGCTGATGCCCGGCGCTTACACGCAGGTGCATCTGCAATTGCACTCGACCACGCCGGCGCTCGACCTACCTGTCAGCGCCTTGCTGTTCCGGCCGGACGGCGTGACGGTCGCCGTGGTCGATAGCAACGGCCGTGCGCTGCTCAAGACCGTGCATATCGGCCGCGATTTCGGCACGCACGTCGAAATCACGACAGGCCTCGCCGCCACCGACCGCGTGATCGACAACCCCGGCGATTCGCTGAACACCGGCCAGATCGTGCAGATCGCGCCGGCCATGCCTGGCTAAGTGCATCGTCACAGAAAGGATTCACTGATGGTTTCTCTGTCTCTTTCACGGCCGGTGCAGCGCCGGCCTGATCATCAGCGGACGTCGGCAAAACGCCGGCTTTTTAGTGCCGGCGTCGCCTATGTATTGGGGCATCAGTCCTGCGCGGTCGGATTCCGGCGGCCTTCGAGATATTGTCTGCGCCAGTCGAAGACCTGATTGGCGGTCTGTTGGGGACTCTTAATTTCCGCTCTCGGTTTGCTGTGCGGAGAGTTGCGTAGCGCGCCATGCAGCTGATATAAAGTCATTTGTCCCACAACTTCGTATCAGCGCAACGGGGATTACAGTTGGCGCGGAAGTAGATCGAAAACTGTGTCTGCCGGAGCAAGGCGATGCACCGCTAGAATCTCTTCACCGGAATCACTCCGGAGCGATCGGGCGTCCCGCACTCCAGCGACGTCACAACGACGTTGAGCGGAGGGCAATTCGATGAAGGACGATCGGCAAACCGAAGTGGAAAGCGGCACCCTGCACACGCACGACCCTGAGCTTCAACTCGTGGAACTGCTTGTCGAACTCTGGCAGGCGCAGCAGGCGTCACCGGACAAACCATGGTCGCTCGCGAAGCTCAGCAAACGTTCGCAATTACCGATGAGCACGCTCAGGCGCTTGCTGACGGAACTGGGTACGGCGGGCCTCGTCGATGTAACGATTCACCCCGACGGCACCGGCTCCGCGACGCTGACCACGCAGGGCCTCGATCTATGCACCGAACTCTTACCCGCGTGAATGGCTGCCGACGCCGGCGAGCACGGCTTCATTGAGGCCGGTCTGCGGCCGCGCCCCATCAGCCTCCTGTGACAGGAGGAAAGAACGCCACTTCGCAACCGTCGTTGAGCAAGCAGGCATCCGAACCCATGACGCGGTCAACTGCGACACGCACCGGCCGCCCGCCCGCAAACGTGGTTGCTTCCGCCTCGCCGCGCGCGGCCAGTTGCCGGCGAAGATCCGCTACGGTAGTGCCCCTGTTCGCGATGTCGACTTCTTCGACGGCGATACCCAACATTTCCCGCACGCCGGCGAAATATCTGACGGTGACTTTCATCGTTTGTCCTGATGCCCGGTTGCGGGCCTGTCTGGATGGTGAGTGAAGCCGTGGCAATTGTGATTCGCATCCGGTCAGCCGCCGACGAGCGACATACGCACCGTCGGGTAGTGCTTTTTCCCCGGCATGGCTCGCTTTTCTTCGCGCAGTTCCGAGTAGCGGTCGCGGCGGCGAGCCCAGACTTCGCGGATCTCGCCGGCGAGGTCGCCGGCGCCGCAGCCGCGGTCCAGCAGCCGTCGCAGATCGAACGATTCGGTGGCGAACAGGCACAGGTACAGCTTGCCGTCCACCGCGACGCGCGCTCGCGTGCAATCCCCGCAAAACGGCTGAGACACGCTCGAAATGAAGCCGACCTTGCCGCCGCCGTCAGCGTAACGGTAGGTCGCGGCAGTATCGCTGCCGCGCGCCGCGGCACGGGGGACGAGCGGGAAGGTCTGCTCGATTTCGCGGCGGGCGTCGGCGGAGGTGAATACGTTGCCCTGCGTCCACGACGCGGCGCCGCCGACGTCCATGAATTCGATAAAGCGCACGGTCACGCCGCTAAACCGGAAATGGCGGGCTATCGGCACGATCTGATGTTCATTGACGCCGCACTCGACGACCGTATTGACCTTCACCGGTGCAAGCCCGACGGCGCACGCTGCTTCGATGCCTTCGAGCACGCGCGCAACGGGAAAATCGACGTCGTTCATGCCCCTGAACAGACGGTCGTCGAGACTGTCGAGGCTGACGGTCACACGCCCGAGTCCGGCCACTTTCAGCGCGCGCGCTTTCGCGGCGAGAAGCGACCCGTTTGTCGTCAGTGCAAGTTCCACGGGGCGGCCATCGCGTGTCGTCATTGCGGCAAGCCTTTCGATCAGGCGTTCGAGGTTCTTGCGCAACAGCGGTTCGCCACCGGTCAGGCGGATCTTTTCGACGCCGAGGTGCACGAAGGCGCCGGCGACCGTGGTGAGTTGCTCGAATGAGAGCCGGGCAGACGAACTGAGGAACGAATAGTCTTTCGTGAACACCTCCTTCGGCATGCAGTATGTGCAGCGGAAGTTGCACTGGTCGATCACCGACAGCCGCAGGTCCTTCAGCGGACGGCCGAGCGCATCGATGCATTCGATGTCGGGCCATGCGGCGGCGCCCGCATCGGTGCGTGAAAGCGGCGAGCGAATCGCGACGGTGTTAGTCTCAGGCAAGCAAACGGTGCTCACGACGATCTCCCTTAAACAAGGCGCGGGCGACGCGGGGAACATCCGTGTCCGCGTCCAGCATAGTGTCAGGATAAGGCCGCGCGGCGCGAGACCTGCATACAGTAGGGTGCCGTTTGAAGGGGTACAGTTCGCGCGCCCGATCCGGCGCGTGCGTCATGCGCAGTCCCGCAGTCCGGCATCGGCCTGCAAAGCGTTGCGTCCTGCCGGTGCGTGTCTGCGCCCGGCGACCTCAGACTGGCTGCGCGCCCGGCCTGCTGGCTGACGATCTGATGGATCGACGCCGGCCCCGCCGAGAACGTATGGATACGGCTCGCGATGTAGACGCGCCGGAGCCGGTACTGGGTCTCGCCGACGGCCTGCCGGATACGCTGCGCGTTTCGCTCGAAGCGTTGGGCCCAGCATTGCATTGAACATTGAACGAAGAGGAGCTTTCGGGACCGCTACAAGCGTAACATCCGCTGCGCGCTCAGGCAGCCTCGCGCATACACGCAGCCGCAAGCTTGCCGAGCTTCACCACCGCGCCTTCGATTTGCGGCGACCACGCGTAGCTGTAATTGAGTCGAATAAAGTTGCTGTAGCTGTTGGAAGTCGAAAACATATACCCCGGCCCGATCGTGATGCCGTTTTCCAGCGCGAGCTGATACAGCCTCATCGAGTCGATCTGCGGCGGCAACTCGACCCACAGCACGTAGCCGCCAGCAGGATGCGACGTTCTCGTCCCTTCTGGAAAGAACCGGTTGACGACCGCACGCATCAGGTTCGCCTGCTGCGTGAAGACCTTGCGGACTCTGCGCAGATGGTGTTCGTAGCCGTCGTTCTCCAGATACTCGGCGATCGCCAGTTGTGGAATCGACGGCGTAGTGAGCGTGTTGAGAAACTTCAGCTTCTCGACCTGCTGGCGGTAACGCCCCGGTAGCGCCCAGCCGATCCGGAATGCCGGCGTCAGGCTCTTCGAAAACGACGCGCAGTGCAGCACCAGCCCTTTCGTGTCGTAAGCCTTTAGCGCGCCGGGATGCGCGTCGCCGAAATACAGTTCGTGATAGACGTCGTTTTCGATAATCGGCACACCGTGGCGCGTCATCAGCTCGACCAGTTCGCGCTTCTTTTCGTCCGGCATCTGGAAGCCGAGCGGATTCTGGAAGTTCGGCATCACCATGCAGGCGGCGATCCGTTGCTTCTCCATGATCCGCGCCAGCGCGCCGACGTCGATACCAGTGCGCGGGTCCGTCGCGACTTCGATCGCGCGCATCCCCATCCGCTCGATCGCGTGCAGCATCGCGTAGAAAGTCGGCGATTCGACGGCCACCGTTTCGCCCGGTTTGCCGACCGCCTGCAGGCACAGATTGATGGCCTCCGTCGCGCCGACAGTCACAACGATTTCGTTCGGGTCGATCGACGCCCCGTTCTCAAGATAGCGCCGGGCGATCTGCCGGATCAGCTCAGGATCGCCTGGCGGCAATTCGGACTTCACGCCCCATTGGGTCTGGCGGCGCGCGATCGCGTAAGCGTAGCGATTGATCTTATGAAACGGGAACAGCGATGGGTCCGGATACGGCGAACCGAGCGGAATCGCGTCGTCGGCGCCGATCGAGCGCAAGGTCGACAGCACGAGGCGGCTTACGTCCACCCGTGCAGAAACCGCAAGCGGCGTCGACGCATTCAGTTCGAGCGCGGCACCGCGGTGCGTGCCGCTCGCATCGGAGCGCACGAAATAGCCGGACTGCGGACGGCTCTCGATGACGCCCTTGCTCTCTAGCAGCAGATACGCGCGGATGACCGTGGTGATGCTCAGCCGGTGATGCCGGCCCGTTTGCCGGACCGATGGAATGCGCTCGCCGGTCCGGAGGACACCACTGTGAATCTGCTCTTCGATGTCTTTCGCCAACTTTTCGTATAGCTTCACCTCTCCCCCGATCGTCGAACGCAGTTTGCCCGTCGCGGCCCGCGCGCCGTTTTCGCGCACAGTGTCATGGATTCGTCTGCGGCGTTAAAGCTGTACTGTTTCTAACCCTGCCGATGTGTGCGTTCAGCGCATGACTGAACGCTTTTAATCAACCCAAAAGCCTTCTGCCAAATGTGATCGAATTCATTGCTTGCCGTGAAAGACGGTGGGGTCATCAGCCTACTTCCGTTGAGTGACCACTGTTGGGGACTCTTACAGTAATGTCCGCTCTGGGTTTGCTATGCGGAGAGTTGGGTAGTGCGCCATGCAGCTGACCTAAAGTCACTTTCCCACAACTATCTCAAGTTGTAGAACGCCGACTTGCCCGGGTAGCTGGAGCTATCGCCGAGATCTTCCTCGATACGCAGCAGCTGGTTGTACTTCGAGATACGGTCGCTACGCGACAGCGAGCATCGCCTGCGCTTTTTGCAGCGCCGGCTTCAGCTCTTCCGGCTTGAACACGCGAATCGCCTTGCAGCCGAGACCTTCGGCGACGGCGACGTGATCGACGCCATAGCCGTTCATCTCCGGCGAGTTGATGTTCTCGAAGCCGAGCTGCACGCAGAAGTCCATGTCGAACGCGCGCTGCGCCTGGCGAATCAGCCCGAGGTACGAGTTGTTCACGACGACATGCACGTACGGCAGCTTGAATTGCGCGCCGGCCGCGAGCTCCTCGATCATGAACTGGAAGTCGTAGTCGCCTGAGAGAGCAGGTCGCACTACTTCCCGAATGCGTCGATGACTACATTGGACAGGACAACCCCGTCAGGGTCATCAATGCCTTTGTCGACGAACTGGACCTTGCGGAACTTGGTTTCAATGGCATCATGCCGGCGCTCACGGGCCGCCCGTCCTATCATCCTGGCGCGATGCTCAGGATCTATATCTACGGGTATCTGAACCGTGTGCCTTCGAGTCGGCGTCTCGAGCGCGAATGCCAGCGTAATGTCGAACTGATGTGGCTGACAGGACGTCTGGCACCAGACTTCAAGACGATCGCCGACTTTCGCCGCGACAACGGCCCAGCCATTCGCAACGTATGCCGACGTTTCGTCGAACTGTGTCGTGGACTGAAGCTGCTGTCCAGTGACATGGTGGCGATCGACGGCAGCAAGTTCAAGGCTGTGAACAGCCGTGACAGGAACTACACGGCCGGCAAGATCGACAAGCGTCAGCAGCAGATTGAGGAAAGTGTTCAGCGATATCTTGACCTGATTGAAACCGCAGACCGGACCAGCCGGACAGGTTTCGACGTGAAGACCGTGCGCCTGTACGAGAAGATCGCTCTGTTGCGCCAGCGGATGCGTGAGCTCGAGCAAATCAAAGCGCAGCGCTGAAGAAAGAACCGGACGGACAGCTGTCGCTTACCGACCCGGATTCTCGTTCCATGACCAGCAGTGGCAAACGAACCGGAACGGTCGGCTACAACGTTCAGGCCGCCGTGGACACGAAACATCACCTGATTGTTGAGCACGAGGTAACGAATACCGGAAGCGATCACGGGCAACTCAGCAGGATGGCTTTATCGACGAAGAACGCAATGGGCAAGCCGAAGCTAAAGGCATTGGCCGATCGAGGTTACTTCAGTGGTCCAGATATCCGTGCGTGCGAACTGGCAGGGGTCAAAGCGTATGTCCCGAAACCACTGACTTCGGCATCAAGGATGAAGGGCCTCTTTACCAAGCGAGACTTTGTCTACATCGCGAAGAGCGATGAATATCGATGCCCCGCTGGCGAGCGTGCAATTCGTCGATTCACGACTGTTGAGCATGACATGACTCTGCAGGTCTAACTGGCCCAGTGCCTGCCCGCGCTGCCATCTCAGGGAGAGATGTTCTCCCAGCGACTATCGTCGCATTCGACGATGGGAACACGAACACGTACTGGAAGCCATGCAGCATCGGCTTGAGCGGAAACCGGATGCAATGACCATCCGCAGAAGTACCGTTGAGCATGTATTCGGTACACTCAAGCACTGGATGGGTGCCACGCACTTCCTGACCCGCACGCTTGGAAGAGTGAGCACTGAAATGAGTCTTCAGGTACTGGCCTACAACCTGAAGCGGGTCATGAATATACTTGGCGTTGCCGGGGCGATAAAGGCGATGAGGACGGCTGAAAGCTAAGGCCCCGAGGGGCTTCTTTGCGCTTGAGACGTTACGTTAGCGCGAACCCGATCTACCAATCCCTATTAACCGGACGCGTGAACTGGCCTTCGGCGATAAGAAATCTGTTTTCGCACGCCCTCGGCCGATTTGGGACCGCAGGCAAGATTCGACGCGGTCGGTCAAGCTTTACAAAACGATGTTCGTGATCACCATTTTGGCTAACCATTCCAAACCGAACGGTTGTCACGAAACTCCTGCCTCGCTGCGCACCACCGGCCGAAAGCACAGCAGGTCGTCCAGACATGTCCGTCTGGAACGGTGACGGCTAATTGGACAGGGAGAAGGGATCCGATCGAAAGGAAAGGAATGGCTCGGGCGGCCTCCCGGACCGCCAGCCTTCGTCGTGCCCGTCCTGCGAGCCCGGTTGTCGCCAGGAAACCATCGAACAGGCCAAGGGTAAAGATTTTGCCAAACGTGTCGATATAACGAGGAAGGTGTCGCCCGATCACGAATTCATCTGCAGGGACGTTCGTCCTCCACCTGTACCTGCAGTATCGGGCTCGCCAGTTCAAGGTATCATTCCGTCGAACTGGAGAGCGCGTGCTAACGAAGCGCTTGTTTGTCTTCGCACTTAAGCCCAGGCTTTCCCGAGCATTTCTGAAGAACATGATTCGAGTCGCAAGCTCCTTTGTCACAAGACCGGCCCTGTTCATTTTCGCTGGGATTGCAATCACGCTCGCGACCACCGGCGTCACGGTAGTCTCGCTGTACGAAATGAGACTGGACGCGATGGCACAGGCGCGCGATGCCGCACAAAACCTCGTGATCTCCCTGCAAAAGGAGACGGAGCGTAATCTCGACATCTATCAACTCGCCATGCGCGATGTCGTGACAAGTATCGAGACGCCCAGCATTTACCGTCTTCCCCCAGAAGTCCGGCAGCTCGTCGCTTTCAGCACGGCTAGCAATGCGAAAGAACTGGGCGCATTGTTCGCGACAGATGCAGCAGGCAATTTGATTCTCGACTCCCGTTCCGTTCCGCCGCGCAAGCTCAATGTGAGCGAGCGGGATTACTTTCAGGTTCAGCGACAGAAAAAAGATGCTGGCTTGTACCTCAGCAAGCCTTTCCTACCGCGCGCAGGCGATCGGGAACAACCGCAGATCGCATTGAGCCGGCGACTTGAGGATAAAGACGGCCAGTTCGCGGGCATTGTCGCCGGTACACTTCGGCTAAGCTATTTCCGCCGGTTGTTCGAAGACTCAATACTCGGTCAGCACGGGACCATTACGCTGCTGCGCACGGACGGGACGGTCCTGGTGCGGCAACCGCATCACAAGGACGATATCGGCAGTTCGCTCGCTGGCGGCCATTCGTTTCCACCACTCGTGCAATCGGATCACGGAACGTACGTCGACATTGCGGTACTCGACCACGTTGAGCGGCTGTACAGCTTCAGGCGGATTGGCCGCTACCCACTGGTCCTCGTCGTCGGCTTCGCGACTGGGGACATCTACGCAGGATGGCGCAAACGAGCAATTGCCATCGGCATCGTCACTTTCGTTCTCGATGTGCTCTTCATCACGTTGTCACTGATGTTCAGCGGACAATTGCGCAAGAGACTGGCAATGGAACGCCAATTGCAGAGACTCGCGTGGTTCGACTCGTTAACGGGCTTGCCTAACCGGGCGCAACTCCGGAGAGACGCACTCCGCGTCCTGACGGACGCCGGCCGGAATTCGTCGAGTTTCGCAACGCTGTTTATCGATCTGGACCGTTTCAAGCGCATCAACGACACACAGGGGCATGCCGCCGGCGACGAAGTGTTGAGCGAGATCGCAAGTCGTCTTCGGGGTCATGTCCGGGGTCAGGACGTGATCGGCCGGCTCGGCGGAGACGAGTTTCTCGCCATATTGCAGAACTGCGACGTACTTGGGGCCACCCACATAGCCGGACGCATTCTGCAAGCGGTAGATCAGCCTATCGTCATCAACTCCAAGCATGACAGTAGCATCACGATCAGTGCCAGCATCGGCATCTCACTCTATCCGCACGACGGACAGGACAGCGATACCCTGCTGAGAAACGCGGACATGGCGATGTACCAGGCGAAGAGCGCGGGACGTAACCAGGTGCATTTCTACGCTCCCGAGTATGAGCGCCAGGCCAAAGAACATCTCGAGCTGGAAATCGCGCTGCAACGAGCCTTGAAAGCAAGTGCACTGAGTGTCGTCTACCAGCCCAAGGTCGATGTGACTGGAGGGCTGCGCGGTGTCGAGGCCTTGGTGCGCTGGTACAGCGATAAGCAAGGGTTCATTCCGCCGGATCGCTTCATCGCCGTCGCGGAAGAAAGCGGTCTGATCGCAGAGGTGGATGCATGGGTGCTCGGCGAGGCCTGCCGCCAACTTGCCGAGTGGCGCTCAGGTGGCATCGACGTGCCGAACATTTCCGTGAATGTCTGTGCCGCCGACTTCAGGCGGCCAGATTACCCCGCCTTTATCGCGCGCACTCTGCGGGCTCATGGCCTGGATCCTGAAGACCTGATCCTGGAAATGACCGAGCGAGTCATGTTTGATGAGTCGGCCGATGACATTCGCACGTCGCTCGATGCGATACATGCCCTGGGAATAGCGCTGTCGATAGACGACTTCGGTACGGGCTACTCGTCCCTGAGCTACCTCCACCGGTTCCCCGTCAAAGAACTGAAGATTGACAAAAGCTTCGTGCGGGATATCGGGGGCGACGCAATGGCAGAGTCTCTGGCACAGACTGTAATGAACATTGGCAACGTGCTAAAACTGACTGTTGTCGCTGAAGGCGTGGAAACGCAAACGCAGCGCGACTTTCTGAGCGACCATGGCTGCCATTTGTATCAAGGACATCTTTTCTCGCCGCCGTTGCCGCCGGAGGGTTTTGCGCTCTGGATACAAGCGCATCGGCAGCGAACGTACACACGCGGACCAACCAGTGCTCACATTTTGATGGAAAGCCTAAGCGCGCAGGTAAGCTAATTCGACGACCGACGTTATGACCGTTTAGCGGGTATCGTGACAATGCCGTCTGACGTGATGACGGTGCCGTCACGCCCGCGTGGTGATGTCCTGTTCGACCGGGGGCGGCTATCGCGAAGGATCTGGCTCGATACTGCTTCTGGACTCAGCCGCCAACACGGACATCGATTTCGGCGCGACGCTCTGTCGCCGAACTCCTGTTTGCCCCTACGTTCGTCGCATTGCCAAACTGACGCGAGAAGCCCTCACAGATCGGCTCTACCTGCCAGTGGATAAACTGCTGCGCATCGGCCGTCGGCACGCCCAATGCAGCGAAGACGGCGTGTCGAAGCCAATCAATGGGGCCGGTCGATGCGTGATTTGTCAGCCATGGTCGATCAAGCGACGAAAACGCACTGCGACGCCGGCGTGCGCGTGTCCATATTGCGGCCGCGGTTCATGTGGTCGTCGACTTCGGCGGCACAGCCGAGCATGCGCGGATAAAGGAAGATCGTGAAGGCCGCCGTCTCGAGTGCCGCTCCGGTATAAGCGCCGTTGCGATACGGCAGCCACAGCATCTTCAGCAGCAGCGCGGCAATCACCGCGTCGATATTGACGCAGTAAACGTTGCGCGAAACGCCTGCATCGAACAAGGTCTGAACCAGGGTACCGTAGAACTCGTGGAAGACGTTGTATTCATTGCGCCCGGCCATCAGCTCACGAATGAAGACCTCGCGCGGATCGTGATTGACCGGCTTGTCCTTGAATACCGGGTGATTGACGCCAGGAATTTTCTGGATGTCGAGGCTTCCGGTGTTCTTTTTGTTTGACTTGTAGCGGGCATACGCCTCGACATACTTCAAGGCTAGCGCCTTCAGGTCAATGCCATGGTTAGGATCACCAGGATCAACAAGGCCCGTATCCTTGAACTGCTCGATCAGGAAAGCGATCCCCTCGTAGCCGTTGCCACCGTGGGTGTACCCGGTGTGGGCCAGGAACCCGACGAGGCCCTTGTTGAGCTGCACTCGCTCGGGGTCCTCGGGACCATCGGCGGAGACCGCGCCCTTGGCGCCCTGGGCCGAGATCGTGCCGGGTCCGTTGGACAGCAGCAGCCCCACCAGCACCTGAAACGCAAACAGGTCGGCCGGCTGCGGCGCGAAGCCAAGCAGCGCGACGAACGCTACCTCGCTGATCGGCCGTTTCTCGAGGACATCGGTCATCGCTATGCCGCAGAAGCTGTCGGCCTGGTGCTGGTCCGCGCTGACCGACGCGCCGATCAGGGTACCAAACAGACGCAACCACCACGGCAGGCTTTCGACAGTCAGCCGCGACACGCGCTTGCGCATCAGTGGCCCCCAGGCCAGGGTGGCGCTGATCGCAGCCAGCACGGCATCCGCAGTAGGATGGCCTGGCAATGCTTGCAGGTAACGCACGAAGACTGACCTGGCGCCTCTGGCGCGCAGGCCCTCGAGCAGCGCCTCTGCACCGGCATCGGGCGTAGCGCCGACGAAGAGGCCCGGGTCGTCGATGCGAATCGCGCTCAGGTCGAAACTTTCGTCCAGCGCATCGCTCACGCCGGCCGCCGCAAAGGCGTCGATCAGCACCCGCGTAGCCTGCCTCGCCGTGCCCTGGCAGCGCGGCCCAAGGATGCTGGCGGCAGCGGCCAGCACGGTGTTCGGCGCGTTGCCGGCCTCGCGCGCGGCCTGTGCCGCGGCCAGTGCCGGGTGGCCGTGCAGGTTGAGGCCGGCGCCGATGGCGACGTTGATCAGGCGCCGGTCGTTCTCGCCGCCGGGCTCGTGCAGCAGCGCGAGGCTGACGTTGGCTTCCAGCGGATACTGCGCGGCGTCGAGCATCGACACGCCGTACAGGCTCGTGACCTGGGTCCTGGCGTCCATCTGCGACGCGCCCGAGGCGTCCTTCATTGTCTGGCGTGGCGGTACCGCGCCGATCTGCCGGTTCAGGGCTGCGATTTGCTCGTTATACGGGGCGCTGGCCTCGACGACGGGCAAGTCGAGCTCGGGCGTCAACGTCAGCCCGTGGCTCGCGCCGAACCACGGCTTGAGTGCGAGATTGCCCTCGGAGGCGAAGTCGGGCCGGCAGGCGTTCTCGCCCATCACCGCAGTCAGTGCGGCCGGGATATGGGCGATGTTGGTGACGAGCGCCCCCTTGGCCGAGAACACGGGATGCTCCGGTGTGAAGATGCCGTCCACGCCGAATTTGTCCATGAACCAGCCTTCCTTGCTGAGCGCGTCGTCGGCACCACCGGCCATCGCGCCCGCATGCCCGACCGCGCGGGTCAGCTTGGACTTCCAGCGCCCGACCACGCATGCCACCACCGGCTTGGTGAAGTTGGCATCAAGCTCGTAGTAGCCGCCGGGTTCGACATAGAGCACGGCCGCCTTGCTGCGTGCATCGTTGGACAACGCAAAGGCGAACTCGGGTGCCGCAAAGTGGATATAGACGTCCTTGCCGCAGGAAATCGAGGTGGTGGTGCCCCAGCCGGCCATGCGCAGATAGGTTGCAATGGTGGTGGTGAAGTTGCCCGAGTTGGAGAAGATCGCAATCGACCCACGGCGCAGTGCTTCCTCCGGATGATCGCCGCCCAGTGCCCCGCCGATGCGCACCAGGTTCCACGCATCGGCCACGCCCAGGCTGTTGCCGCCGAAGATGTCGATGCCGTTGGACTGCCCCATCGCGCGGATTTCGCGCGAGTCGTGCACCGCCAGCTTCTCAGTGACGATGAAGATCTTCTTCAGATCCGGATTGACCCGGATCAGTTCGGCCACGCCGTCACGCGCCGCCGCCGGCGGCAGGTAGATCACGCCGCAGTTGAAGCGGTGGCCGTCGTTGATGCCTTCGAGCACGTTGTTGTAGACCGGCACTTTGCCGAGTGCCGTCTCCAGCGCCTGGCCGCGCTTGCCAGGCGCCGTGCCGAACACCACGTTGCCGCCCGAATACACATGGCCCACCGGCGTCACGTCGCTCGACTCGCCACCGAGGATGTTGAGTACGCAAACCCGGTCTTCGCGCGTGGCCACCTGGGTGAGAGAACTGATGCCGACGAAATATTTGAAATCACCTACGCCTTGCTTGTACATGACACGCTCCTTATGCGCGGGGCGACCTTCAGGCGGCCTGATTCGGCGCGATGCCGAGCCGCGCGGCGATCTGCTCGCGACCGCCGGCTTTCATCCATGCATCGACCTTCTTCGCATACAGAACGACCTCGCTCATGTCGGAGTCGAAGCCGAAGAAACGGTAGGGCAGGCCTAGCGCATCGAGCGTGTCGCGCATTGCGCCCATGCCGCGCACCAGGTTCGGCCCGCCGCGGCCGACCACCACGTAGAGCGGGGTCGCGCCATGCTGGCTGAAGTGCTCGCGCAGCGCGTCGGCCATGGCGCGGAAGGTCTCGAAGATGTCCGTGTTGTTCGACTTGCCACCAATGATAAACAGCACATTGCTCTGTTTGATCCAGTGCTTGAAACAGATGCGCGCCACCTCCTTCATCTTCTCGTAGGGCGGGTTGCCGCCGAAGTCCGAGGAGATGATGGCGTCGTCGCCCAGCATCTGGGTGACGAGCGAGTTCGCCCCGCCACCGAAGGTCGGCGCGAGGATGGTGCCCTCCGCGTTGATCACGTAGACGTCGCTCTGGCCCTGGTAGGTTCGCAGCTGGTTGATCTCCTGCTCGAAGTCCGAGTAGTCGACCGCAAACAGGCTCGCCGGCAGGTTCAGCCGGCGCCAGCGCGGGTCGTCGCGATCGAAGCCACATTTGAAGTCGCAGGCCACCGGCGTCATGCGCCCCTTTATATGAACGCGTCCCGTTTGCAACAGTTTTCGTGTGTTCAGACAGACAGGATGGGCTGCAGCTTTATATCCGGCCTTGTTGCAGCCGGTATTGCTGCTGCGGGCCTCTATGAAATACGCTGACTCGCACCTCATTTCCTGCGCGAGCTCGAAGCTCGACGGCGCATTCAGGTTTAGCGAGTCCCGGTCCTACCTGGTTTGTCATCACACTCGATTGCTGCGCAACCTTTCGACGTTCACCCTGTGTTAACCGTTGATCTTCTGCTTCGCGTGAACCATTCAGACGGGCTTCACGCTCACGTAGGCCTTCTGGTACGGCTGGTCATGGGCCAGCACAGCCCAGATCGTCCGCGCCATCTTGTTCGCCAATGCAACGACCACCACATTCTTTGGTCGCCGCTTCATCATCTGCTCGACCCACTCGCCGGGCTCCTTTGCGTGCTCTATTACGCTACGCGCGCCGTGGATCAGCAGTGTCCGTAAATAGGTGTCGCCTCTCTTGCTGATCCCGTGCAGGTTCACTTTTCCGCCCGAGCCGGTCTGCTTCGGCACGATGCCAACCCATGCGGCAAACTCCCGCCCCGAACTGAATGCTTTCGGATCACCCATCATTGAGACGGCTGCCGTTGCCGTCAGCAGCCCGACGCCGCAAATTTCGCTAACCGCTTTCACCGCCTTGTCGTCCTTCTTCCACTCGCGCATCCGGCGCTCGATCTCGGCAACCTGTTCGTCCAGCTTCGCCAGTCCATTCCACTGCTCGCGAAACGTATCGATCAGCACGGCAGGCAGGCGCTCCGCGATCCGTTCGAGCACGACCGGTATCTCTTTGTTCAGCTTGTTCCGGCCCTTGCTCATGATCTCTCCATATTCCATCAGCAGTCCACGCAGGTTGTTGATCTGCATCGTGCGAAATTTGATCAGCTGCTGCCGCATACGGTGTAGCGCCAGCATCGCCTGCTGTATCTCGGTCTTCACCGCGACGGCCTTGCCGGGTTGCTGCACAGCCATCCAGATTGCACGGGCGTCTGCCGCATCGTTCTTGTTGCGGATGTTGAACGCCTTCACAAACTTCGCCGGCATCAGCTTTACCACGTGACCCATGTTCGTAAGTTGCCGGGCCCAGTGGTGCGATCCGCCGCACGCCTCCATGCCGATCAGGCACGGAGCCCGGTTCGCGAAGTACTCGAGAAACTTTGCCCGCTTGATCGGCTTGTTCACGATTTCTCCGGTTTCCTGATCGACGTAGTGGACCTGAAACACCGACTTCGCAATGTCAATCCCAACTGGCGTAAGCTTCACGACGGATCCTCCGGTTTGCCTGGAAACTTCGTATTTTCCACGTAGGCACATCGGCCTGTGAGGATCCAGCTTCCTTTGCGCTCATATACTCGGGTGGGACGCGTTCATTTCATTTCCTGTCCTCGCGCATGCGGATCGGATTCAATTCCAGCGTGGTCATGCCGTAGTCGTGGTACAGCTCCCACAGCTTGGGCAGATGCTGCACCAGCGGCGAGATGATCTGCCGCGGCGCCCCCAGCGCGGACAGCGCATTGGCCACGACGAAGGCCTTCAGTCCGGTGAGCGGATCGAAGGGCACCTGCGCCACCTGGCTCCTGTCGAGTTCCTCGATGTCGATGCCGCCGTGGTGAGTCAGCGTCATCGTCGGCGCACGGAAATGCGTCGAGTCTGTGATCGAGAAGTAGACCTCGTGCTCGGCGGGCACACCGGCCTCGAAGGTGACACCGTTGGCCTTGGCCACCGTGTTGCCGATGCGGTGCTCGACAAAGTACAGCCGTTCCTTTTCCTTCAATGCGGTCTTCAGGTCAGCAGCCTTGCCGATCAGCCCGGACTTGCCCTTCTTGCCGACACCCCCCTTGAAGACCGGCTTGATGAACACCAGGCCGTACTTGTCGATCAGTGCGCGGATCTCTTCTTCGCTCGCGTCGGGCCCGAGCACCTCAGTGGTCGGGAAGTCGACAAACTGGAGCATTTTGGCTCCGTGCAGCATGCCTGTGACTTGCATGATCACCTCGCAGTGGAGAAGCGCTGGTTAGACATAGCGCGACAGGAGAATCAGCACGGTCGTGACGGTAATCGCCCCGCCGATCCGGGTCGCCATCGGGCGAACGGGACGGAGGTACTCGTCGCAGACGCGGTTGGCGATCGACCGATAAGTCTGCTTATACAGCTCGCTATCGACTTTCTGGATTGTCAAAGACAGGCCTCATGCATGCCGTGACCGCTGAACGGGTTGTCCGCAGCCTGGCTGAAGTCCGCACTCAATAGCATCGTGCGCGTAGCATTCAGAGCGTAGCACTGCGTGCGCAGCGCGGATAGCGTGTCTACCCCTACCGTACCGTCGTCAAACGCCCCCTCTTGCGCGTTGCCTGTACGCGCCTCCGCACGAGTTTGCGCGGAAGATTGCGGCGGCAATAGCGAAAGTTCGTGTCGAGAAGTATGCTGAATATGCATGGTCACCGTTCATGGTGCGCTCCCCAGACGCAATGGCATCTACCGCGGCGCGGCGTTACTGAAATCGGCAATCGAAAAGCGACAGAAGAGCGGTGCACAGGTGGGATCGGATTGACGCTGTTAGCGGTTCGTTTTCAAAGTGCGGTGCCGTCAGGTCGGCAAGGTAAATGCTCCGGACCTGCCGGCTCACAAGCCAGACAGACAAACGCAAGGAGACAGTAATCATGGACCCTTCAACCAGCATGGTGGCAGACGCACCCAGACCGCCCCGCTCCAAGGTCGGCGCCGTTTTGCGCGTCACCAGCGGTAACTTCCTCGAACAGTTCGACTTCTTTCTGTTTGGCTTTTACGCCACCTACATTTCGAAGGTGTTTTTTCCGTCGAGCAGCGAGTTCGCCTCGCTGATGTTGACGTTCGCCGTGTTCGGCGCGGGCTTTCTGATGCGGCCGTTAGGCGCCATCGTGCTTGGCGCCTACATCGACGAAGTCGGCCGTCGCAAGGGCCTGATCGTGACGCTGTCGCTCATGGCGAGTGGCACGATACTTATCGCCGCGGTCCCCGGCTACGCGACGATCGGCATGCTGGCGCCGGCACTGGTGCTGATCGGCCGGCTGCTACAGGGCTTCTCGGCTGGCGCCGAACTGGGCGGCGTGTCGGTCTACCTGGCGGAAATGGCGACGCCAGGCCACAAGGGCTTTTATACGAGCTGGCAGTCGGCAAGCCAGCAGGTCGCAATTGTAGTTGCAGCGGGGCTCGGCTATGGACTCCACAGCTGGATGTCCGCGGCGAATATCGGTGAGTGGGGCTGGCGCATCCCGTTCTTTATCGGCTGCGCGATCGTACCGTTCCTGTTCGTGTTGCGCCGTTCGCTACAGGAAACCGAGGAGTTCAAAGCGAGGCAGCACCATCCGAAGACAAAGGAAGTCCTCGCGACGATGATGGAGAACTGGCAAATCGTGTTCGCCGGCATGCTGCTGGTTGCGATGACGACCACCACGTTCTATCTGATTACCGTCTACACGCCGACGTTCGGCCGGGCCGTCCTGAAACTCAGCACCGCCGACAGTCTCGTCGTTACGCTGTGCGTTGGCGTTTCCAATTTCATCTGGCTGCCGATTGGCGGTGCGCTGTCTGATCGTATCGGACGCCGGCCGCTTCTGATAGCGATCACGGTGCTTGCCGTTTTCACCTCCTATCCGGCGCTTTCGTGGCTGGCGGCGGCGCCGAGCTTTCTCCGGATGCTGATCGTCCTGCAGTGGCTCTCGTTCTTCTTCGGCATCTACAACGGGGCAATGGTCGTCGCGCTGACCGAAGTGATGCCGGTAAATGTCCGCGTGGCAGGGTTTTCGCTGGCATACAGTCTCGCGACGGCGCTCTTCGGCGGATTTACACCAGCGGTGTCGACATTTCTGATTGAGGTCACGCATGACAAGGCTGCACCGGGATACTGGATGAGCTTCGCGGCGATGTGCGGGTTGGTCGCGACGCTTGTGCTGTATCGTCGCGGTGGCGCGGTGGAACGTTCGGCGAAAGTGGTTTGACGGTAGCCGGTAGCTGAGGCGATAGACGTCATTCCCGGTGCCCGGCGTCGAAGTGGTCTCTGATGCCCCTGACGCGCACGGAACCTGGCAGTCGTACTTTCGATTTTCCGACGCTGTAAACGGCGGCCAAGGCGGGCGGTCATTCGGTAGCGAGGGACGACTATCTCTTCATGGCCGCGCGCTGACTCGGAACCGGTTTCGCATATGGGGCGCCCCTCTTGCGCTTCGATGGCCCTCACGAATGGCCGCTGGCAGACTTGTACCCAAGGATTCAGTCTGGTCGTGAAAACGCCACGTAGTAACGCCAGCCGAGCGACGTTGCTAATGCTGCGGTGACGCTTCCACAAGGCTCTTAAGTCGCAAGACTGCCGTATCCGATTCAGATTGAATCCGCGCGCGCAGCACGGACCAGTTCAATATCGCGAACCACAACGACGGCGCGCGATAGGTGAATTCACGTTCGAAACGGGTTCCGCTCACGGTCGATGTCAGCGAATAAGTGACGGTGCCGGCCGGTCTGCCGTCAATCGTTCCTGCTATCACCCACTTGCTCGGACGCACACGTGCCGCGACTGTCCACACAACGCGGCCGCGCCTGCCCGCCACCCTGAATTCCTCCGTCACCTGCTCGCCCACATCGAGCGAATGGTCCACCGAACCGCTGACCGCGAGCGATGACGGATGCCAGACTGGCCAGTGAGCCGGCGTCGTGACATAGTCGAACACGACCGTGGGAGGGCGCTGTATCGACGCAACCGTAACGATGCGCGTGTCGAACCCGATCCGCTGCGGCAACGGGATAAAGAGCACCGCGATGGCGGCGAGCACCGCGAACACTGCGGTGACGCCCCGCGTACGGGTTTTCATAGCGCCTCGTACTCTTCGCTGTCACAGGCGAAGCTATTTTACGGCGGAGTGGTAGGGACGGCGATCGGCGGCACCCGACCCACTATCTATATCGGGTCGATTGCTGTTCTAGACGCGGCCAAGGGATCAATGGATCTTTCGAGGCTTCATCGCATAAGTTTCTCGAAGCAAGTCGACGCGAGCGTGCGCTTTCTCCTGCATCCTCGCCTTGAGCGCAATCCTCTGCGGATGCCTGCGCGCCCGATGCGGCGGGTGTGTCGCTCGCGGCCTGCCCAGGCTTCTTCAGTGCAGCGTGTAGAGTGTCTGCGGCCCCTCGGCATAGAGGGTCATGGCGACCTTCAGGATCTCATTGCGATTCCGGTCGAAGGAGGCCAGCACCTCGGCTTCGTCAGTCCCGAGGGCGGAGTCGAAATGCTTCAGTACGCGGTCTTCCACAAAGAAGGTAATCTCGCGTGCTTTGTCGTATCCCCAGAACCACACGCCATGCCTGATCCCATCATAGCTGCGGCTGGGATTGGAAAAACTGAGTGCCATGTGTTGTCCTTCGTTCTACGCCTTGGATGGACCGGGTTGCACGCTCACTACCTGCGCGGAGCGCTCCCGCTAGTGCGGATCGCCTTTCATGCTTTCGGCTTCCATCGCGGCATGCAATTCCTCGTACGCCTCGATTGGTTCCATGTTCTGATCGACGAACGCCCTGCCGACCACCTACGCTGGCGTCACGCTCGCAGATCCATGCAAACGCCCACTGCTGGCCAACCTCGATCGCCTCGTCTTCAGTGTCGAACCAGGCGAGATGACGCTCGATGTGCATTTCACTGTCAACATCTTCGTCGGGCGATATGCGGACCAGCCGCGCATGTGCGAAAAATTTCCCAAGGGAAAAATCCGGGGTCGAGTCAATGATCCACCCACGGTATCCGCACTTCATGATTACCTCCGATACTCAGGCTAATCGAGATTGGAAAGGCAAAGCATAGATGCATCCGGTCGTAATCGCTAAACCTCCTTGCTGGGCAGAAGTACGCATGGCACCCGCGCCTCGTCAACTGGACAGACTTCATCTCGGACTTCAGATACTGTTATAGACCTTCGGCGACCCGGCGGCGATTTCAACTAGTCGAGACAGGCAAGACCCGGTCATCAACAGACTTTCGAGGACTTGTGGCAGACGGCCGCAAGCTCTGCGTATAGCGAACGTTCACGCTATGGCAAAGGGTAGAGCAGGGGTTAGCGATGGGTTAGCGAGGCTGCTGGCCAAAAAGATCATCGACGATTTTTCGCGCAGCGCTGTAACCGCCCATCACGGCGTCGGCCTCCGTGGCGAACGGCCGACCGCTGGCCTCACCGAAACGCAACGGAGAAAATACGGCGACGGCCGTGCCTGACTGAAAAATCGTGACTATAGCCACGAAGCCCCGTTGTTTGGCGGGACCGGCTTTTTGCTGCCAGCGAAAGTCGGATTCGACTGCCACGGTAAGGGTGAACCCGTGATATTCATAGGTACGATTCATGGCCCACCCTCAATTGTGATGTCGGCACTCTTGGGCGCCTGGCATGGCTTCCAGCCGTGAACAGATGGCCGTGAATTCGCTGCTCGTCGCACGCGACAATCCGATCTGTACTTCGTCGAGCGCAGGGTCATCTTCCGACTGCTGGACGATGAACTGTTTGACCCTGACGTTACCGGAGCCCAGGGCGGTGTTGACGCTGTCGAGCGTTACAGTGCCGTGCTCCGCAACCATGCATGGACGCCCCCGGTTTGCCAAGCTTTCTTTTCATGACGGCTTGAAGGAAATGATTGCAGCCATGCATCCGGACTTTGATGTCAGGCGCATGCCTGCCTGTCCCTGATGGAATCCGCTGGTCGAGTCCCAATCAGTTGGGCGCACTGGAATCGTGCGTTGGTTGCGTCGGGTTTGATCGACCACGGTCTGACCTGTCTTGCCATCACTGCTTGATCGCCTGAGCAATCGGTGGTTTGAATCTCCCTTGCTTGATTGCTGTTTTCGGATTCGGGCGGCCGGTTCGGCTACGCGGCCGCCTTGACGGTCGTGTAGTCGGGTCGGAACTCGCGGTCGCGGGCAAGCATTGCCCAGACGATGCGCGCATTCTTGTTGGCCAGCGCAACGGCAGCCACATTGGGATTTCGCCGCGCCAGGAGGGCTCCCAGCCAGCCGTCGACCTTATCCTTCTTGCGCCGGAAGGCGCAAATCACTGAGCGCGCGCCGTGGATCAGCAGCGTACGCAGGTACGTGTCGCCTCGCTTGCTGATGCCCAGCAACACGTTCTTGCCGCCACTGGAGTTCTGCCGCGGCACAAGGCCTATCCATGCCGCCAATTGACGTGCGTTGTCGAAGTTCTTCGCATCGCTCACCAGCGCGATTGCTTCGTATCCGTCAGCGCATCCCGTCTTGAGCGCACGTACGCGCGGTGCGAACGCGTAGCCATCGTAACGACGGAGCGATGCGATGGAGAACACCACGGGAGAGACTGTATCGACGGGCTCGCGTCGATGCGCGAACGCATGACCTCATCGCACCACTGATCGAGAATTTGCCCGCCCAGGCAGGTGACTCGTAGTCCCAGAACTGCTGGAAGTATTCCTTGAAGAGATAGGCCCGCACGCTTTTGAGCGACCCGCTCAAGAAATTCGCTCGCACAGTTCGCAATCACCGGGAACTCCTGCGCAACTATTTCCGGGCACGAAAGGAGTTTCTCCAGTGGCATCGTTGAAGGGCTGAACAACAAGGCCAAAGTCACCATGAGAAAAGCGTACGGGTGAAGTTGACCCGCAAAAACGGACATCTATCCTTTGGAGAAGGAGGTGCCGATTATGGGCAAGCATCGTACCCCGTACCCGGCGGAATTTCGGGCGCAAATGGTCGGGCTGGTGAAGGCCGGACGCAGGCCGGAGGAACTGGAAAAGGAGTTCGAGCCGACTGCACAGACCATCTACAACTGGGTGGCGCAGGCTGATCGCGACACAGGTGTGCGGCATGACGGTCTGACCACAGCCGAACGCCAGGAGCTCACACGGTTGCGTCGCGAAGTCCGGCAACTGAAGATGGAGCGCGACATACTCTCTCACGCGGCAGCCTGGTTCGCGAGGGAGACGGGATCCATTCCACCGAAGGGCGGTACGGATTCATGAAAGCGAACCGGGCCCGCTGGCCCATCGCGATGATGGCACGGCTGCTCGGCGTCTCGACGAGCGGCTATTACACATGGCTGGTGCGGGAGCCCGCGATGCGCACGCGTAGCGATGCGCAACTGCTCGCGCATATCCGCACGCTCCATGCAAGCTCGCGCGGCACGTATGGGGCACCGCGTATTCATGCGCAACTCGCGCGCGAAGGCATACACGTGGGGCGCAAGCGGGTGGCGCGCCTCATGCGTATGGCGGGTCTGTGCGGGGCAAGCCGGCGGCGCTGGCCGCGCACCACACGGCCACGCGCAGGCGCCCGGCGTGCGCCTGATCTGGTGCGCCGGCACTTCAGTGCCGAGGCGACAAACGTGCTGTGGGTCGCAGACGCGACCTATGTACCCACGGGTGAAGGATTCCTCTATCTGGCGGTTGTGCTGGATGTATTCAGCCGTCGCGTCGTCGGCTGGGCGATGTCCAACCATCTGTACACCGAACTGATGTTGCGGGCGTTTGACATGGCGTTGCAGCAGCGACGCCATGACGGTGTGATTCTACATTCCGATCAAGGCTGTCGGCTCGCGGGAAGGTTTTCAGTCTGCGGGGGCAACAATCACCGGCCAACGATTGCCCGATCAATTCGCTGAATTCGTTTTCCTGATCAACGCGTTAGATCACTTTTGGCGAAAATTTTACGAATCCCGGCCGACCCTCTGGTTCGCGACGGCAATCTGATTACGGGCGGTGGCGTGACGGCGGGCATCGACTTCGGCTTGACCGTGGCTGCCGAACTGGCGGGCGTCGAAGAGGCGCAGGCGATTCAGCTCGAACTCGAATATGCGCCGGCGCCGCCGTTCGACGCGAGCGATCCGGCGCTGGCGCCGCAAGCGGTGGTGGAACTGGTCCGGCAACGGTCGGCTGAAGGCCTGGCCGCGCGGCGCCGGATAGTGATGGAAATCGCGCAGAGATAGGCTACCTAATCGCGAGCCTTGCATACGGTTGGTGCGGGCCTTCCATTAAACTGTATGGCTCTACCCCTTGTCCGCCAGCCGGATCGATGCGATGAAGTCCTGCAAATTTGCCCGGGAGCCCTTCCGATGCGCGTAGGCAAGCCCGTCAAGGCCCTGCCGCAGCCGTCATGCGACTACTGCGGCAACCGCGCATTGCTCGCGCGTTACGGCGACGAGTCGTACCCGTATCGCAGCGATCAAGGGCTGCGGTGGATCTGCACTTCGTGTCAGGCGTGGATCGGCGTTTATTCGCGCAGCAAGCACAACCTGCGGCTCGGCCGCCTTGCCGACGCAACGTTGCGCGAGGCGAAGAGCAAGCTGCACGATGCGCTTGAACCGCTCGTTGCCGGGAAGCTGCGCCGCGATGGCGTCAACGCGTTCGAAGCCCGCGCGAAGGCGACCCGGTGGGTTGCAACCGAGCTTGGCTTCGATTCTGTTCCAGCGAGCATTCACGCGTTCACGCCCGAGCAGTGCGAGCAGGCGTTGCGTTATGTCGAGGCTTTTATCGAGGCTCGGCGTGCGCGATAGCTAGCGCGATGTCCCCCAGCCGATCAGTTCGTTCCGTTCCTTCCAATATCCGCGCCATTCCGGCTTTCCCGCGGCTTTCCACCGCCACCAAAAAGTGCCATTGAATCTACTTTTTGTGTAGGGACGCCTGTCCCGTCCTCCCCTATTCTTACGCCATCGAGACGACACGTACTAGGCTGCGACCCGTATCCCGCAGCCCGCGACGAATAATCCACAGGAGAGGATGTTGACCAAGAAAGTCCCGCTCAAGATCGCGATCGCTGAGCATCCGCACACGTCGGCCATTCGTAACGGGTCCATCCCTATCGAAGGCGTCGACGCCGACTTCGTCACCGCGAAGCCGCAAATCGGCGCGTTCCGCCGCATGGTGCGCGACGTCGAATTCGACGTTTGCGAACTCGCACCGACCACCTACATCATCGCGCGTGCTTATGGCGCGCCGTTCGTCGGCTTGCCGATCTTCGTCGTGCGGCGTTTTCATCACGGCGGTCTGCTGGTGCGTCCCGACGCGGGCATCAACACGCCGAAGGACCTGGAAGGCAAAAAGGTCGGCGTGCGCGCCTATTCGGTCACGACCGGCGTGTGGACACGTCAGGTGCTCATCGATGAGTTCGGTCTCGACTCGTCGAAGGTGACGTGGGTCGTCGACGACGAAGAGCACGTGACGCAATTGAAGCTGCCGTCGAACGTCGTGCATGCGCCGCAAGGCAGCTCGCTCGCGCAGATGATGGCGTCGGGCGAACTGTCGGCCGGATTTGCCGCAGCCGCCGGTATCGGCCGCACCGGCGCGCCGACGGGTGGCTGGCAGGAAGTCGAGGCCGATTACCCGGATCTGCTGCCGAACGCGACCGAACTCGAAACCGAGTACTACGCGCGCACCGGCGTGTATCCGATGCACGGCACGATCGTCGTCAAGGACTCGGTGCTCGCTGCGCATCCGTGGATTGCGAAATCGCTGTTCGATGCCTTCGCGCAGGCGAAAAAAGAATGGCTCGAGCGTCTCGATGCGGGTGAGGCGACGAGCGCAAGCGACAAGAAGTATCTCGAACTGCGCAAGATCGTCGGTCACGATCCGCTGCCGTACGGTCTGCAGGAAAACCTGCAGACGATCGAAACCCTCGAAGCGACCGCGTTCAAGCAGGGTCTCACGCCGCGCCGCATGTCGATCGACGAGCTGGGGGCGGTATGCCGTTGGGCTCGCCAAAGCATAAGCCTGCGCTTGGGAGCGACGTGCACGGATAGTCGCCCGCGAGGCAATCATCAGAACCGTCTTCGCACTTGAAAAGTATTGGGTTGGATATACAATACGGTTTATGTATATCTACCGGAGATAATGATGCAAGTCGCTAAATGGGGCAACAGCCTTGCCGTCCGGCTGCCCGCGAGCGTCGTCGATGCACTGGGTTTGAAGGAGGGCGACGACATTGAGATCTATGCCGAACAATCCGGCGCGTTCTCGGTCAGCAAAAGGCCGACCGTCGCTGAGCGGATCGAGCGCCTGCGCAAGTACCGCGGACGACTGCCTGCCGACTTCAAGTTCGATCGGGAATCGCTCAGCGAAAGGGGAAACGCTGAATGACGGTTGAGGCACCGGCGCGATTTGCCGTCGATAGCAATGTGATTGCCTATCTGTTCTCCAGCGACGCCGCGAAGGCTGACCGGGCCGAGGCGCTGGTGGTGCAGGGAACTCCGATGCCCGTCATCAGCACGCAGGTAATGAACGAGATTACGCTCGTCATGAGCCGGAAAATGGGGCTCTCGTGGCCGGAAATCAACGTTCTCCTGGGCGATGTGGAGGAGTTCTGCGAGATCGTGCCACTGACGCTTGAAGTCCACAAGGAAGCACGCCGTATCGCCGAACACTACGGATTCAGGTTCTACGATTCGTGCATCATCGCCTTCGCTTTGCTTGAAGATTGCGAAGTACTCTACAGCGAAGATATGCAACACGGCCAGGTCATCTTCGACCGGCTGACGGTGGTCAATCCGTTCCGATCACCCAGTTGACCGCCGTCTAATTCGTCATCGGGCGTTGCACGGTTTGTAGCGGCGACGCTTTTTCCATCCGGCGCGGCGAACTGCTGCGCCAGGAAACGGTCGACCGTCCATATCCACGCGCCGCTGTTCAGCTCGCAGAATTCCTTGCGCGAGCCGGTGAAGCGATTCGGCTCGCTCGTACCGACGCATGAACGTGGCGGCCACGACCGCAAAAATGAGACCGCCTGCCCTCCGCTTGAGCACTGACTTGACATAATGTAATTGGCGAATTTTCATTAGTAAAACTAAGTAGCGTGCGGTATATAAAATCCACTTGCAGACCGGAGAAGCGTCGTGAGGATCTGCTTAGGTGGGTGAGCTGTAAGACCGCAGGTTGTTGCACAACGATAGCGCTGATCCTGGAAAGTGCCGAATGACGTGCCTGGTGGATGACGTGCCTAGTGCATGTCATGCATGTGCGCGATGCCGAGTTCACCGGCGAGCTGGGCGAGTCGTTTGTCCAAGGTCCAAAGTGACGCACCGGGAGTCATCAAAGTTGACGCAAGCAGCGTAAGGTCGCTGCTGCCGCAGCCTCGACCATAAATTTGTCTTGCCTCGATCAACTCCATCACCTCGGTCCATGTCGCGTGCGTCGCATGTTGCAGCAGCCCGATGTCGTGGAGCGTACGTGCGCGGGGTGCAGGCGGAGTGCCGCAGGCGAGTTCAACAAGCACGACTGGATGTGTGAGCGCCTGATCGCTGGTGATCAGCTGGGTAAGTCTCATATTCGCGCGACGGAAATGATCAACCCACACAGATGTATCGATGAGGACGCTCATTGAGCCGCAGGCTCCGAGCGGCGCCGCGGGATGTCGGGCATACCGGGCTCGGTGCCACCCAGGGACGCCAGACGCTTACCAGCCTGAACGCGAACAAACGTCTGCATCGCCACCCGAAACAGGTCGGCCTTATCCATGTCAGGGTCGGCGAGCTCAAGAGCGCGCTCGTAAAGGTTGTCGTCGATCGTAACAGTGGTTCGCATTTTGATGACTCCCGGTTGATGCTGAATCGCATCAATTATAGCATCAAATATTTAACGCTTCTGAAGCAGGCCGCACGGAGTGTCGAGGGGACTGGACTGCGTCGGAGGACTATTCCGCCATGGCACCCCGTTATACCTATTGCCGTGAGCCTGTCCCAGCATGGGGCGACAGAGCAGCGAAGAAGGACGGCGCTATGCCTCTCGAACGTTGGCGCCTTCGGACCGTGATTCATGGCTGTAGCTGGCGCTAGCCGGCCATCCACGGCCGTTTGCGCGCCCCTGTCAAGTGGACATTCGAACGTCGGCTTCGCTCAGGTAACCGACCTTCCTCGAAAATTATGTTCGATGCGTCCCTCGCTTTTTACCAACTTTCGCAACAGCGCTTTCAGAAACCCATAACGGAAGCGTAAAACCCGTGATCGTTCCGGTAATTTGCGGCCAGGACTGCTGAGGTGCGTTCAACAATTAGGGATGGATTCATTTCGTATACCGGTTGGCCGTAAACCGGGCATGTGCGTCGTTGCACCGTCAAGCCGCGTGGGTCAAGCCCGCGCTGAGGACATGAAGATGACGCGCTCGTTCTGTAGCTGACCCGACCATATCAACGAAACTGACGATCAAGCTTCCCGTGGCGTTCGCAGCCTCGCTATTTCCGATGATCGCCGGTGCGATGTACGGACTTCATTCGCAGGATCAGTCGATTACGGCATACCACACCGTTGTCCGCGATAACGTCGCCAACGAACGGGTAGTCACCAGCATACTGGTGACATTCAAGATGCAGGTTCAGGAGTGGAAGGACATTTTGCTGCGCGGGAAGAACCCCGCGAAGCTCACGAGCGGATGGGCGGCTTTCGAGCAGCAGGAGCGTTCCGTCCACGAGCAGACCGCCATGCTGCTGGCGAAACTGGGCGACGGCAGGAGCCGTAAGTTGATGGAGCAGTTCGCCACTGCACATTCGATCATGGGTGCGGGTTACAGAAAGGGGCTTGAAGCCTTCAAGGCGGCAGGTTTCGATACCTCCGTGGGGCGCAGTATGCGTGCCGGTGTTCTGCGTCGGACTGTCGCCAGTCGATGCTGGCGGACGTCGCTTGAGCGAGGCGCTTCAGGAAGCGGTGGGGGCGCAGCGATGTCCCCGCAGGCGGCGATTATCCCGCGCAGGAGTTCGATGGCATTGTCAGCGTCGGCGCGGGGGCGGTTTTCATCTTGATGTGCTAAAAGCCGCATCGCTACAACGGAATGCATCTGGTGAAGCGCCAGGCGCAAATGCGAAAAAGCAGTTGTCGCTGGATCTGAACGGGGCGGGCTGATTTCGAAGCCAACGACGGCATGGTTGGCACAAGCAAGGGAGGTGTCTTATGCGACAGCGGAAGCTTGCATGATCGCCAATGGACAGATGAAGTGTGCTCGCGGAACCCATCTGTCCACCGCCGATCAATTTTACGACCTCGCAATATAAGCAGTACTGTGCATATCGAGCTCGTTCACCCCGCATTCCTCACTGCGACAAAACCCTTTCGAATGCCGGGCAGGCCCGACGGCGCGCCCCCAGGCAGTGGACCGCGCGGGCGGCGGATCGCGGGAGATCCGTCACAGCGTTCCGGGTGGCTCCGTGGGCACACCCGAAGCGTCGGCATGCGCGTCTTCATCGTCGATCTCGGCACGCGCCTGTTCCCAGTATTCCTCAGGTGTCCCCTTGGGCTCGGTCGCCTTTTCCCACAAACGGTAAGCCCTGGTCCTGATGCGTTCTTCCACCGACATGTATTCCATGTTCATGCTCCTCACGAGACCAGAAAAAAGACCTGCTCCGGGTTTGCGGAACTTGCCGTTTGAAACGGATTGCGCGGCGGCAACATGGAGTGCAGCAAGCGCTGTTCCTTGCTGGGGCCGACCGCCGGCACCGGTCGTCCGTCTTCGCGCGCGGTACGAATTTTTCCTCCGCCACTGCCCTTGCCCTTGCCGACAGAAGGTGAAAAGCCATGATCCAACGAACGATCTCCGATGGCGTCGGGCCGCGCATCGCGCGGAACAATTTTTGCAGCACGCCTTCGTATCTGAGGCTCACCCAAGCCCCCATTCATGCGCGAACACGTAGGTCATCGGAGCGCCTGGGCCTGAGCGCAACGAACACCGCGCCGGAACGCCCCTCTTAATCCTCGGCGCACTCGGCGTGGTGCTCGGCGACATCGGCACCAACCCGATCTATGCGCTGCGGCAAGGCGTGCTCGATGTCGGCGCGCCGACTGAGCAAATCGTCATGCGTAGAACGCGTTAAAGCCGTCAACGTTGAGACAATAAAAATGTCAATTCGCTGTACCACATTGAGCGACTTCGCAGCCCACGGCGTGCGTGCTGAAGCAGCGCCGGCTGGCGAATCAGACGTTGCCGTCTTCCTCGCCAGCCTCTCTTCGGCATGGAAGGAAGGTGAGGCACGTCCAACGCACCGAAAGCAACCTAAGGCAAAGCACTGGTGGAGAAGTCGGGTGGATCCGTTCGCCGACGTGGCCGCTAATCGAAGGACGGTTGAATCCGCCCTCTATGCCGGCCAACGTATTGATGGATCGGTTGGCCGAGATGTTTCCGCAGGCGTACGCAAGTCAGGCACAACTACGAACGCTGCAGCGCCGGGGCAAGGCATGGCGAGCAGAGCGCGTAAAAGAACTGATTCTGGGCGGCCTGCGAAAGTCCGCTGATGCGCCAGCCGAAGTGTAGTTGCGGAGACGTCGAAAGTCGCCGGGGGCCGGGCGCTCCGCGCCCGGCAAACCACGAAAGAAGAGAAGAAAGAAAGCGAAACGACAACAATCCGTCCGGGTAACATTCCTTCATGAGGCAACACGACCGGACGTAGTCATTGTCGCCGCCCACAAGGGTTTGCCGCGTTGAGACGACGAGGCAGGGACGCCCGCGGCGACCCGCTCGTATCAGGTGGTCGAATTTGAACGCGCTTATTGAGGCGCTTTACTCAGCGCTTTCCAAACGACTTTTGCGGCGGTCTGAAATGCGCCCAGATCAGGCGCGTTATCTCCAGCTCGACGGATAAAAACGACCAGGCCCTGCAAGTGCGAGACGAGCAAAGCACCTCGGAGCGCGCATTCCCCAGACGTCAGCGCCGGGTTTATTTTCGCAACAAGACTCGCAAAGATTTCCTGGAATTCTCCCGTGATTTCCGCCGTCAAATCGCGCGCAAACTCCTCATGCTCGGCCAAACTCCACGATTCGAGGGCGAAGGCGCTCGTGCTGGTGCCAGGCCGCGTCAGTGCAGCAAACGCCTCGTCGACGATCGCATCGAGGCGGGCTTCCGGCGATCGAAGCTTATCCCTGGCGAGCGTTCGATAAAGCTCAAGGTAGCGGTTGGCCATCGCTCTCAACGAGGCTCGCAACAGGTCTTCCCGGGTACCGAAATAGTGCTGCAAGGTGCTCAGGCGAATACCCGCATCGCTCGCCACACGGCGTTGTGTGAACCCTGCGTTACCTTCGGTAGCGAAAACGCTGATCGCGACCTCGAGGATCTCCGGCACGCGCGTTGTTCTGTTGCCTCGCCGCCGGGGCTCGCCTGGCGCGCTCGAGCCTAGCATTTCCGCCGATGTGATCGTCATTTCTTTCATCTGCGCCCAACTCCTCAGTGACGGGTTATCTCCGCAGGACAGTTCCTTCCGGCCGCCGAAATGGTGCGCCTGACTCGGCTCGCGCCTGGCTCAAGAGGGGATTCGTCAGTCAGTGTCGCCGGGCCGCCGCAAAGCGGAAGCAGCCGTCCCTTCCTGTCATTCGACCTATGTATGGTAGGTCAAGAAACCAATTAAGCACAGTTAACATACTGCCCAACACCGGCTTAACGACCAATTGCTTGGGCTTGACCCACCGAGCAGTTGCTAAATCCTCGTACTTATTGGTATTTCTCCCCTCGTTACTGGTCTCGATTATTGGTCTAACGACCACTAGTATTTGGTCATAAGACCTATTTCAGCGGGTCTGTTGCTGAATGCGTCGAGGCGGCTGCCGTAGTCAAGGAGAAGCTGACGTGTTGATGTCCTACCCCCTGCGCGAGTTGCAAACTGCGATCTGGGCGCCGTTCCTTCCCTGGCTGCAGGCCACCGGCAGCTTCCTTGCAGGTTCCGGCAACGCCGCTTCCGCGCTGCCCACCGGTCAGCTCGTGGCCGGCTGCGAGCTGTTGGCGCGGCTCTGCAAGCGCTACCCGAAACCGGAATTCGGCCTGACCGACGCCGTCGTCGAGGGTCAGCAGGTCGCGGTGACTGAAACTGTCGTGCTGGACCAGCCGTTCTGCCGGCTGCTGCATTTCGAGCGCGCCACGCCCCACAGGCATCCCGTCGCGCTGGTCGTCGCGCCCCTGTCGGGCCATCACGCGACGCTGCTGCGTGACACCGTGGCGGCGATGCTGCAGGATTTCGACGTCTACATCACCGACTGGCGCGATGCCCGCACGGTTCCGCTCGCCGAGGGCGCCTTTCACCTGGACGACTACGTCGCGTATCTGCGCGAATTTCTGCGTTTCGTGGGACCGGACGTTCATGTTGTATCGGTCTGCCAGTCGACCGTGCCGGTGCTCGCCGCTATTTCGCTGATGGCGGCCCATGGCGAGACGACGCCCAGAAGCATGACGCTGATCGGCGGCCCGATCGACGCGCGTCGCGGCCCGACGACCGTCAACGAATTCGCCGTCAGCAAACCGCTCGACTGGTTCGCACACGAACTGATCGAGACCGTGCCGGGTAACTATCCCGGTGCCGGCCGCCAGGTGTATCCCGGCTTCCTGCAGCACGCGGCCTCGTGGCGATGAATCCCGAGCGCCACCTGGATTCGCACGTGCGCTACTACTGCGACGTGGCAGCCGGCAACAGCGAAGCCGCCGACGCGCATCGCCGCTTCTACGACGAGTACAACGCCGTGCTCGACATGGCGGCCGAATACTATCTGGAAACGGTTCGGGTGGTCTTTCAGGAGTTCTGCCTGGCGCGCGGCACCTGGCAGGTGCGCGGCGAACACGTCCGCCCGGGCGCCATCAAGGCCACTGCACTGATCACCGTCGAAGGTGAGCGGGACGACATCTGCGGGCGGGGCCAGACCCACGCGGCTCACGATCTGTGCACGGGACTCGACGCGTTGCTCAAACACCGGGTGACGGCCCGCGGCTGCGGCCACTACGGGATTTTCTCGGGCCATGCCTGGCGCACCGCGATCTATCCGCAACTTCGTGACCTGATCTATCAGCACGAATCGCACGTCAGCAACGAATCAGCGGCCGACTTGCACACCGGTTTCCTCGAGGACGTGGCGGCCTGACGGCGCACGGCAAGGGGCGCGCCCGATCAACGGCCATGGGGTTGAAGGAGCAGCAGATGAACACCGATCAGAAGTCCTTGCGATGGTTGATCGACAAATGGCTGGCGCCCACGCCGGCCATGCCGGTCCGCCTGACCCGATACGGTCGTGCAGACTCGAGCCACAGACGCTGCGTGCGCGTGGAGTCGTTGCGAACGACCGGCTCGCTGGCCATTTTCTTCTTCCGGCACGATGACGGATCGTGGCGCGTGTTCCCGCCCGCGTCCAGGCGGCCAGTGATGCATGCCTACCCATGAACTGGATAGACAGACCTGGCACGTCAGCACGGGAAGTCTGGCCGGCCTGGTCGGCCGTGTGATAACGCGGCGGGCTCGCATTTTTAGTACAAGCCGCGGTTTCGCGTTACGGACGTCTGGAATCGCCCGGTCTTAAATGCTGCCTGGTGCTCGCCATATTTGCGGATGGCGAGCGCCAAGGAGATCCTGCCTCGGAGGGGACTGCGATGAAACGGCGTGCGGGAGGTGTTGGAGTAGTGGGGGGCGGTGGCCGTTGTGAGGGTCCTGGCAGTACGACGAACCTGGGACCCGTCCAATGAGCAGGTATTCGAAGCGCACTGCGCTTATCACGCGTGGAACTGCATGTCTATCGTCCCGTTCCCGGCTGGGCACTTTCCTATGTTCCCAGGAGTTCATCGAGACTAGTAGAGATCGTGGGCCGGATCCTGCTGGCAAGGCAATGCCGGCATCAGGTCGGACCGATTTCTGTTTGAGGAACCCGGTCTTGCTGGATGCTGGGAGGTCCGCGATGCGTGCTTACCGGCTTGCGGCGTGAGCGACGGGTCGATAGTCGAGCGATCTGAGGAGAACGCAATGAACATCCTGGAACTGGCGGGGAATGCCGGAATGCTAGTCGTACTTGATGGCAGGATCGGTTGCACCGACTACCGAAGCGTCCATGGAACCCTGGATGCGTTTCAGCGTTTTGTTCATGCGTTGGAGTCCGCATTGATGAATGGTGAGGAATCCGATTGGTCTCGGTGTCGGGGAGGCCTGTGCGCGGAATCTTCGTCATCCTGAAAACATGATGCCGGAGCGCCACCAGGGAGGCCCTCACGCTGACCTGGAATGCGCATATGAGCGCTGGCCATGAAACCGGAGCGGGTGCAGGACATGCTAATTCCGGATCGTGAGCAAGCTCGATTGAGTGGAGCGACTGATGAAGGTTTCCGCAATCTACGCATGGGTAACGGTGCTTACTGCTATCGCCGCGGGGCTCGCTTCGGGCTCGTCCTACGCCTACGCGCTCGATCCGCAACTCGACTGTAGATCGAACGCACACGCGTTCATCGCCCCGCTGCTAAAGAGCCAGTATATCGATCCGAATCCGATGCGCGTCGAAGCAAACTCGGTCAACGCATTTCGACCGGCGCACGGCAGCAAGTTGACGGCATTTGGCTTTCCCGTCTACGCCGTCCTAGGGTATGAACACGACGATGCACTGTTCAAACGCGGAGATGGCCGGCCCGTCCCGGACTCAGCCTATGGGGTGGTAGTAATCGGCCCCACCGAGTCAGTAGAAGCGCACGCGCGCAAGACCGGCAGCGGCGCTGTCATTCATCAGGTTGTCCCCCTCTTGCTAACGGCCATTTTCTGCAGCGGACCGTGACGCGCCCAGCGATGCCGTCATGCATGCAGTGGGATGGCGTTGTTACATGAGTGTTTGCGTCGCCGTAGTGCAATCAATGGGCCTTCCGGCGTGGTCGACTTGACGTGGGCCGCATGAGTTCTGCAGATAACGTATGGCATCCTAATTAATGTTCACGGTTGGCGGCTTCGACAATTGTCCGCCGCTGCCAGGCGGTGAGTCGCGCCTCAAGTTCGTTTCGATGGCACGATGCGTTCATCCGGTGTCTGGGTAATGCGAAGTGCTGACGGAACGGTCCGACCGCAACGCCTGCGTGCGCTGCGATGCGGAATCCTTTCATGCGTGTGATACAGGGATTCTGCTTTCTTCATCCAGACATCTTACCCGAGCGCCTTCTCAACCTGACAGCGCCGTCTCGGCCGCGCGCAACCGGGCCGCTGACGCAGAAGCCGGTGACTGCTTCGCTTGTCGAAAATTCGAGGAATGCCGCGAAAGTGGCAGGGACGTACGGCCTGTCATCGAGCTAAAGCCAACACTCGCGTAATCGCAACGTGCAAGTAATATGGATTACCAATTACATGGCAGTCAAATGCCGCAGCCCCGCGCAGGAATGACTCAACACTGCCGACGAGGCCGCGGCCACGCTAACCGGCAAGAATTGCATCGGCTAAGTTTTGCAACGAGATACGGCTGTTGTGAGAAGTAAATTATCCAAATAGCCTGGTTTCGCGATGCTTTTTTTCACTCGTCCCCATCGTTCACGCAACTAATCTTGTAGCTAAATTTCAACTAAAGTTGTAACGCCCCGCGTGTCTTGCTACCACGTGTGCGCTTTTTCCTGCGTATGCGCCTGAGCAGGTCACTCGGCTTCCGTGCCATGACCGCTTTGGGCGCCCGGGCCGGCCATTGCGTTGCAACTTTGGTTGGAATCGCACATGGCATTACAACTTTAGTTGACGGCGTCGTCCCGGGACCGGGAACGGAGAGCACCGATGCCACAGGGGACCGGGGATAAAGGGCTTTGTCGCGGTAAGGTTCAAAGAGCGAGCGGAATCGATATGCGAAGTACTGCTTATGTTGCGATCTCGTAGAATTGGTCAGCGGCGGACGGATGGGCTCCGCGAGCACATTTCATCTGTCCTTTGGCGATCATGTGCATAATCTCAATGCCGGCCAGAAGGATCCGGGCACAGCGAAAGGTCTTGAACCCCAGCATGGGCCGCGTTCGTCGCTTGATCGCCCGATGATCCTGCTCGACCAGGTTATTGAGATATTTGGACTGGCGGATCCTGATGGGCGCTTCACGACCAGCATTGATCGCTTCGAGCGCGGCGAGATTGGCGCCGCTTTTGTCGATGGTTACGGTCTCGGGTATATCGTTCTGGGCGATCGATTTCTCAAAGTAACGCCGGGCCGCAGTCTTGTCCCGATGCGTGCGTAGCAGAAAGTCAATGGTGGTGCCGTCCTTGTCGACGGCCCGGTAAAGGGCGGATTCAACCGGTCCCCCTTGACGCGGATGTACGTTTCGTCCATCCGCCAGCTCTTACCCACGGGGCGCTTGCGGCGGCGAAACGCTTTCTCCAGCACCGGCAACACCTTGATGGCCCAGCGGTGCACAGTCGAATGATCGACCGAAACGCCGCGCTCAGCCGTCATGTCTTCAAGGTGCCGTAGGCTCAGCGGATAAGCCACGTACCAGCGCACGCAAGTCAGCATCACGTCGAGCGGATAGTGCAGGCGTTTGAGCACTCGGGCCATCGCCGGATTCATCGTCTTCATCGAGCTTTCAGTCGTCCGTGTCGTTCCGCCCATCATAGCGGACCGCCTTACTGCAACAGAACCGCCTTGGCGTACGCGATGGCGAATTTGAGCGCGGCCTTCTCCGAGGCAAAATAGGCGAGTATGCCGAATGCGCTGCGCTTTCCGGTCGGGCTGGTGACAAACGCGCTTGCCGCATACCCTGGCACCGACATCGAGGGGAGAGGCACGATGACGTGTTCTTTGTGATGGATTGGCTTGGACTCCATGCCGTGCCTCGGGTATATGCGATGTGTCAGTCTGAAACGTCGCAGCGCTTCGTTATGTTCGGAATGTTACGTTCGCGGGCAATCCCGACCGTCAATGAATTGGATTTCTGTTGCTCGGAAACGCCCAGGCCGGACCACAATAATTTCCGCGCCCTCTCGACAGCGGCATCGTGTCCGAATGGGCACAGGCGAGCCATCTTGTCTCTGGACAACATCTGAAGAAACCCGTCTTGCACAGAGGGTGGAAGGGCCATCAGGAACTCCAGCTTAATGGGTGTGAACAGTCGATGGTAATGCGGCTGCGGCATTCCATCAGGGCGAGTGCGGGAAAAAGCTAATGTCTAGCGACTGCCGCCTCACAAAGCTCACTCGTGAGATTGCCGTCTGGGTGAGGTCAGGTCTGTTTTCTCGAGCAGCGCATCGAAGGCTTCCCGCGCGTCCTTCAGTTCCTGCATGGCCGCCGCGAATCTGGCCAATGCCAAGGTCGTTGGTTGCTTACGTGGGTCTCCTGCGTAGTGCGCTTCCAGCCGTAGTGACGCGGCTTGTACTTCTCGCGCGGCGGTCACCACGCGCTCGAGGGCGCGTGCCTCCGCCGAGACCTTTTTCGCTTTCATCGTCGTTGTTTCCTGGGGACCGGGCGCGACCACCGTCCGGACGCTTCGGTTGGCGTTTGGCGTTGCTTCCCTGAGGCTGCCTGCATTGGAAGCACGCAATGCGCCGACTCTAAAAGATGCGTCGGATTTAATCGGTGCGAGACGTCACAGACGGTCGCCGCTGGAGCCGCGTCATCGGTCCGCAAAGTCTGCTGCCGACAATACTATCGGGGCGCCGGTCTTCTTGAGCAGTCTTCTTTCAACGGCTGCCGTTATGCGCTGGTGTCCGTCGGCAAATGCTTTCAATGTGCGCGCCTCGTTAGCACCGGCCGGCAACCAGAAATGCCGTTCGAGCGCGTCGCACGTGATTGAGCAGTGCACCGACTGGTTGCGAAAAGATGCAGCGAAAGCAACCACTTTTCCGTCTGAAGAAACGCAGGGTTCCGCGGTGAGGGTGTCGTCCATAGATGTATAGATTCCCTATTGACTCGAACGCGGGGTAGCCGCCGAGAGCACCCGCTGGCATACCCGGTCAATAATAAATCAGACGGCCCCCGGGGTTGACCGCTGTCGAGTCCTTTCGTTATGCGGAAGCGTCACCGCAGCCCATAGGGTAGCGGGCGCAGTGCAGTCAGGATGGTTCGCAGCGGCGCCTGTCCCGAACGATAGCCCGAGACTTTTTTCCCTTGTAGTTGCATCTGCAACCAACTCGCGACTTCGATGGCGTGCAATAGAAACTCCGAAGTGGCTATCGATGAGGCGAGTTCCGCCTGGATGTGCGAGCCCTCCGCGGGTTTGCCTAACTCATCGCCTGTTCCGGACTGGAGACGGATATTTCAGGCGGGAATGCATCGATGCTTTCCAGCAGTCTCTGCAGTCGTTGTTGCTGGTCCGGTGAAAGTCCCTGCGTCGCAAGTGCCTGAAGCACGCGCCCGCGCCAGTAAGTTCTGGTGAATAGAGACTCCGCTCCTTCCGCGCCCAGCACCTGCTCGAGATGGGCAATCGCGGGTCGATATTACGGAATGTGTAGGGACTCACGCCCGTCGGGTTTCTGTCAGTGAAGGTCATTGCGTGCGCTCTGATTTACCTGCTTCTGCTTTGCGCCATATGTCCGGAAAAACGGTCGCGCCCAACTTTACTGATATGAAAAATATGAAAAATAGGTCGGGATTTTGAAATCAAGCAATGCGACAAACAGACTGCTGCGATGACCCAATCACACGGCGCTAGCGCCAGCACATACTCCTGGCCCGTGGGTCCCGGGCGGGAACACCTGCCATGTGCCGTCATCGTGCCGGAAGAAAAAAAGCCCAACCGAACCTTCCGGTCGCTGTGCCTCAACGCGCACGTAACGCCTGCGGCTAGAGCCTGTGCGACTGAATCGGGTTACCCGAATCGGCGTCGCCGCAGCTGGTGTCAGCCATTTTTCAACCAGCGAACGCAGGGACCTTTCTGCCGTGTTCATCCGCTCCTCCTTCAGTCTCGTTACCGTCGGCTCGGCGTTGCCCGGTTGCACAAGCCTCGATGTACCTGCGGCCTCGAAGAATGTGGTTGCTTCGCGTGATGGATGCCGGACGAAATCAAACGAAGCTACGGCAGGCGACCTGCGCAACGGCGCTTGAAAATTTCTGGCGCAGGAGACGAGTTCCGCGACCGCGTGCGAGGCGCACCGGGCGCCTCGCACCGCCACAGGCGGCCACCCCGCAAGCAACGCGGGCGGGGTGCTCGCCTGAACGATTTGATAGTAGTGAGCTACGACAAAACGTGACTACTTCTCACTGGTTTCGACCGGTGCTGCAAGCTGTCGAGTCCGCTTGGCCGAGGTCAACGCCGCCGCGCTGATATTGCTCTCCGCAGTCTCTACCGCCTGCTTTGCGGCCTTGCTCGCAGCTTCATACGTCGTGTTCGCCGTCTCGCTTGCCGTGGTGATGAAGGTCTTCCACGCAGCCACGGCGTTTTCGCTTCCCGCCGGCGCGTTCTTCGCGACGCTGTCGACAAATGCCTGTGCATCGTGCTGGAACTGCTTGATTTTTGCTTCGGCGACGGCGGCGAATTCGGCTTGAGTGCTGGAGATAATTTCGTAAACGTGGCGCCAGTATGACTGTGCTTTTTCTATGGCGGGTTGAGCCCGGCCTGCCTGTTGTGCGAAAAACTCCTGCGGCGCTCCGGCCGAAAACGCCTTGACCAGGATTCCCTGATTTTCGGCGAGGCTTGATTTGACTGCTAGCATGTTCAACCCGACCAGCTTTTCGATGGCGTCAAATGATTTGGTCAGGATGCCAAATGTTGTGTCAACACCAGCTTTCTGCGCAGCGACGATTTGTTCCGGGGGAATACTGCTCATCTTTAACTCCATAGAGGATGCGGGACCAGCGTCCCAAGGTTCCGATGCACGGAATCGCGAGCTATCAGCCACCAAAAGCCACAACGTCGAGCAATTGATGCGATGCAGCAAAGTCATTCTAGAGCGGCTGGGGCGAATGTCAATGACCTTTCGGCACGCATCAGGCGCGACCTAGGAGGTCGACGCCGAAAGCCTTACTGGCATTGGCGAAGATGAATTTTAAGTAGAAACCCCAGCAGTCAACCGGTACAGGCTTCCCACATATTGGTGTTTACGATGACTTGTGCAGCGCCGCAGAAAATTTGTACAGTCATGCTCGTTCCGACGTTGTGCGGAGTTGTTTCCGCTCGCGCGTTCAGTTGCTGGTCGCGACGCGGTACCTACCCGGTTCGCCAGAAGGCTGGTGCACGGCGTCGTGCTTCAATGGTGGAGGCATCGAGGAAGCTAGAGGGCGAGACCGCAGCGTCCGCACCCGGCGTGAAAGCGTCATCGGCCCCATCGCCTTAACGGCGCCCTGTTTGGGCAAGGGGGACAGTGCTGGCATCGAGCTTCAACGGACGGGTGATTGCCATCGTGAGGGCGGTTCGCCACGTTTCGTAAGCGGAAAAGTCCGGCTCACCGCTTGATGTTGTGTTCGGATTTTCCAGGAACTGCTTTTCGCTTGACGCCGATGTTTGTTGCGGTAAATCGTTGTGCTACCAGGCGGGACAGAATTTCGGAGTACTGACAAGGCGATGTAGGGGCGCCACATTGAGTCACGAGGTAGTCATGACGAACCAGTAACGTCACTCGACGCCGCGGACAAACCCGCGCTGAAATCTATAAAGAATAAAGCTGAGAGACCTGAGCGATGAATCGGCATCTACAAAATATTGGCCACCTCGAGCGTAGCGTCGAGGACGACCGCCTCAGGCGCGCGTTGGCCGCACGGCTTGACAGGGCATTCAAACGGGCCCGAATCAGCTCAGCCCACGCAGCGAAGAGGTTAGGCGTGAGTGAAGACGACGTGCAGTATTGGCGCAGCGGTATCACAGTGCCTCCGCTGAACGCCTGTACGCGTCTCGCCGCTGCTCTTGATCTGGATATTCACTGGCTCTGCACCGGGCAGACTCACCTCGTCTAGCGAGCATACTCGCGCGCAGCAAGTCAGGCAGTCCTCCCGTCGGTCTGGATGCCTCTTGCTGCTCCCTTCCTGCTCGGCGTCCCGTCTGCACGAACGCCGCCTGCGGGTAGTCCAGTCCACCAGGATTTACCGTTGAGTCGGGTTGCGCTTTGAAAGCTGGCAAACACAACCTCGCATCCGCTAAGGCGCGGTGCCTCGGGCATTACCAGAGGGAGCTGGCGCGAACTGCCTCGCTAATTTCGAGCACGCTGTGCGCGGAAAGCATGGCGGCAGCGATAAGGGAAACCGTTCTCCTGTTTGAGGCATCTCGCGGACGCGACGACCTGGAGCCGTTCGCGCGCGCACTTCTTGATAGGTTGGGAAAGCGTGGGAAGCCTGAAGCAGTGAAGGTGCTTCTCGACTTCATCGAGCGTGGCCGCTTGCCAGAGGCGCCACCCACTGCGCCCTCCCGCCCCATCTCTGCTCGCAGGCCCCGAAAACGTCCAGAGCTTGCACTCCCGGAACGCCAGGACGCAGAGGGCGGACTGAGCAGAAGAGTGAAAATCTCTGGCGCGATGCCGCTGGACACGGGAGCGTCGCTCTTCGCACGGGAAAAGCAGTCATACCGAAGCCGCCACGTCGGTGTCCCGAGTGACTTAACGAGGAAAACTATTCTATTCCCTAACCGTAACAGCAACTGAGGGCAGAGCATGTCAAAGCGAATCGCTTACGTAACCGGGGGTATGGGTGGAATTGGTACTGCGATATGTCAGCGGCTTCACAAGGACGGGCTAACTGTCGTGGCCGGATGTGGACCGAACTCGCCGCGACGGGAACGGTGGTTGGCCGAGCAGGCTGAGCTTGGGTTCTCCTTCACGGCTTCAGAGGGCAATGTCAGCGACTGGGAGTCGACAGAGGCCGCTTTCGCGAAAGTGAAGAAAGCGGTCGGTGAGATTGACGTGCTGGTGAATAACGCCGGCATTACGCGGGACGGGACGTTTCGCAAGATGTCCAGGGAGAACTGGAACGATGTCATTGACACGAACCTGACGAGCCTCTTCAACGTGACCAAGCAGGTCATCGAGGGGATGGTCAGCAAGGAGTGGGGGCGAATCATCAATATCTCATCCGTGAACGGTCAGAAAGGACAGTTCGGCCAAACGAACTACGCCACAGCGAAGGCTGGCATTCACGGCTTTACGATGTCGCTCGCGCAGGAGGTAGCGACAAAGGGCATCACGGTGAATACGGTCTCACCAGGCTATATCGGAACCGACATGGTTCGGGCGGTGCGCCCCGAAGTGCTGGACGCAATCATTCAGGGCATTCCGGTGCGCCGTCTTGGGGAGGCGTCGGAAATTGCGTCAATTGTCTCGTGGCTTGCCGGCGATGAATCCGGCTTTGCGACCGGTGCTGATTTTTCGCTCAACGGTGGGCTTCATATGGGTTGAGGCCTCTTTGGACGCGTGGTCCGCGCAGGTCGCTAGCAGTCCAGGCCTGCGTTTTTGACAAGGTGACGACGAGATTCAAGCCGCTTTGCGGCACGCACATTGATGACTCAATACAGGACCAGTCGCGTCACATTGACGACCGATGTGACGCGCAGAAACGGTGTCAGCGTGGTAAGACTTTTCCTCCTGATTCGCTGCGCTGTGAAATACAGCAAACGAAAATGCGGCATTAAACTTTCGTGGAATGAATATGGCAACCGGAACAGTAAAATGGTTTAACGACGCCAAGGGCTTCGGCTTTATCACGCCGGACGACGGCGGAGAAGACCTGTTCGCCCACTTCTCTGAGGTTCAGGGCAGCGGCTTCAAATCATTGCAGGAGAATCAGAAGGTCAGCTTCGAAGCGAAGCAGGGGCCGAAGGGCAAGCAGGCTGCCAACATCAAGCCGCTGTAACAAGCCCGACACTCGTCGCGATGAATGGGCCCGTAATGCGGCCCATTTCGCAAAACAGACGGACAACCAACCGGAGACCGGCATGTGCGATGTGCCGCATATCGAACCCTCGTCCTACCAGGGTACCCGCAAGACGTTGCGCTTTCTTGCACGCGACGCCCGAAATCCTGGCGCAGCCCTGGTTTACTGGCTGGGGGTGACGGAGCCCTCTGCGGAACCCAGCTTTTTCAACGCCATGCAAACATACGGACCGTTGATGCAGCTGGTTCTACCCGACGAACGTCCAGGCGTCTTCGTGAAACGGGACGCCGTTCAAAAAGTCCAGGATTGTGGAGTTGTAAAGCGACTCGTTTTCATGGACGAGTCATCGCTCGACGTTCGATATGGCGGCCCGTGCCGCGACCTCTTCAACGAGTGAATGACGCTGGCGTGCCTCTGTTGTCGCGGGAGACGGATAGCGTCCGTGAATAACGGCAACGGAACGCTGATGCGACTTCGCAGCTAGCGGCGCCATTGTTCCAGGCGAGCCTTCGCTGCACGGCTGGACATGACCATCAAGCGCGCAAAGGTTACTTCCAGTCGGGTGGCCAGTTCGCTTGGCGTACTGGAACGCGACGTGACCCTTTGGTGCGCCGGAGTTATCGTTCCGAAGAGTACGGATTGTGCGCGCCTGTCTGACCTTCCCGACGTGGACGTCGCCTGACTATGCGCAGGTCAAGCGTAGACCACAGCATGTCATGACAGTTCTCATCGGACCCGAACTCACAAGTTGTCCGGCTTGTCCCGATTCACCGCCGCGCCGGAACCGCGTGCCGGGCCCCTGCCATTGACCGGCATCACGGTCGAAATGGCATGTTTGTAAACAAGTTGCACGCCTGGGCCAGACTCCAACAGCACTGCAAACTGGTCAAATCCGGCCAGTTGGCCAATCAGTCTGATACCGCTCACGAGGAACACGTTTACGGTGGTCTTGTCCTTTGCGAGCGTCTGCAGAAAATCGTCCTGTACGCATGGAGGTGCGGTCATGTTCTGGGTCAAAGCGATAGGTTCTTTGATTGTACCGGCGATACCTGAAGCCGCGAGCCAGTCCAGAGGAAGTGTGTTACCGCGACTCGAGAGCGTCGATGCATGCCTGCTCAGTATCGTTCGGATGCAGGTGGCGGTATGCGTCAAACAATTGTGAGCACAGGGTTGCCAATGCAGTGAGATTCACAGCCTGGTCTGCATACTCGACCTCGCCTGCGTTAAGGATGTCGTCGAGGACGGGAGCCAGGCGACGCAGTTGCCGGAAAGTGGCGGCGTCAAGTTTCATATTGGAACTCCTCAGCGGGCAGAACTCACCCTAAGCTGACTGCCTCAAGGCGCTGTCCGGCCCCGCAAACTTGCGGGCGTCCCCACCAGTTCAGTTAAGCACCCGCTTCGGCCTGCGACGGACACGAATCTCCGTTGACGGCTCATGTGACTCGCGGTGCTGGACGTCGTGTGGCAAGGCGGCCTCGGTGGTGCCTTCCGTTGCTGCCAATCGCATTGTATTCCGGGTCGCGACCGCCCTCAGCACTGCGCAGGTGCGGGCGCGGTTGACGCCACCCAATGTCCTATCAGCACGTCGTGTCCTGGCTCTCATCGGTTTCCTCCTGCCGCACTGCACACCGAACCTGAGAAACCACTTGAATACTAGACTGCAGGACCTCCAGTAGCAAGGAAACTGACAGCCCGCAGTGTGCGGCTGCGGACACCCGATAACGCTGCTGGCCGAGGCTCTAATTGTGCACTGCACAGTACGAATGAAGTGTTACACGTTGTTAAACCACAGGGAGAGGGTATACGCTTAGGACAATTTCCCTGCGAGACAACCATGGACACGCCCATCCTGCTGGACCGCAACGGATTGCTTGCCGCATGGCATCGTCTTGTCACGACGGCACAACATGCCGCGCGCGACCGGTACGAGTTAACCGGGTTCGGCGAGGTGGTGGCGAATGGTTGCCCGTCGGGGACGCGCCAGCTGACCTTCACAGACATTTACTGTCAGCTGGCCGAACAGATGGGGCACCTTGCCGCCATGGCAGTGCCCGTGGTGACGCCATCGTTTGGTATCAGGGTCCCGGACGTGGTATGGATGGCGCCCGAAAAATGGGAAGGTCTTGACGGTGATACCCCCGTGCCGTTTGTACCCGACCTTTGCGTAGAAGTGCTGCTCGATAGCGACCGGCAGCGCGAGATGAACCGTAGGGTCGCGTCGTACCTGGAAGGCGGCGCGAAGGAGGTGATTGTGGTCAGACAGGATGGGGGACTTGAATTTTGGGGAGCTGAGGGCCGACGCCACGCTTCCGTGTTCGCGATAGCACTCTCGCTCGAGCCCCTCTATTGCCAGGTCAGGGCCGTCGGCAGCCCGGTTTACGATGATTTACACCATCGAATTGCGGAAATGAACTCGACTCGGGATGTCAGACATGACTTGCAGCAGTGGGAGGCAGGCCAACGCTAATGCGCCGCTGCTGAATCGCGCGACATCGGCGCAGTCATAAGCCGTGTGCGTCAACTCATCTTGATGTCGGCCCGGGTACTTGTCGCAACCGCGCGGGCGCAGAACTGTCGTTCCTCGATGCGGACTTCCGCTTTGTAGACATCGCCAACTCCAACCTGTGCGGCGTCCGCATTTCTTGCTCGTGACGGGCCGCTATGGGACGTATTGTTGCTGAAGCCCGCCCCTATAGGCCGGTTGACAAAGGCGATTCATAATCTGCTCAATATCTCGCTACGGAGCGGTTGTTCTGCTCTTTCGGGTCGTGGCCATGCTTGCCTCGTAAATAATGCCTCAAATGCAGCAAGGCCTATTCTACGAGGAACAGGCGATTGCCTGAGCGCGAGCTTGACCACAGCGGCTACCCTGCAGGCGTCTACGGGCAGCGGTTGAGATGCGTGAGGCCTCCCCATGCTGTTCACGCGCGTGCTGTCCAACAGCTAAAAATTATCGCTTGACTCGCGCGTTCCGCCCCGCACTGCACGCCGCCGAATTCCGCCTGCTCCGATAGCGGAACGATGCGGTGCAGCAGCGGCTCTATGAACAACAACGGCTCGGCGTGGTGCCCCCAATCTACTCCGCTTCTGCACAAGCTAACGTGGAATCGGTGAACGTCTGCGCGCTCCCTCGCATGCGCAACGCTTCACTGGCAGACATAGATTTCACCGGCTCCGGCAAGATTGCGATGCTGCTCGCCGGCGACCCCTCCTTTTCTATGGACCACGACAGTGAGAAACGGCGTTCTGTTCCGTTAAACGATGGACTTTGGACTTCCGCTATCTGCACCACAATGCCGTATCCGCGATACCGACAACGCGACTGGGTCCCTGTGGCTGCCTCCTTTGTGCGCCGCTGTAAGGGCACGACGCCGCAACGACCGTTCGAGAAAGTCCGTGCACGTTAGCGCCCGGCCGCCAGGCGTGTCGACGTTTTGGTGTGCAATCGAACATGGCTCCCCCTTGGAAATTGGCCCGCATCCTGGCGGGACTCTGGCAGCGCGCGTTGCCACTTCAAGCGACGCGTGGCTCGCAGGACGGCCTATGATGAAATCATTGAGGTGCGGAAAACGTGCCTCCTAACCCAGAGGAGCGAGAATCATGGCCAAGCAAGACACCGAATCCAGCGTCTACAGCGTCACGGAAATTATCGGCACCAGCACAACCTCCTGGGAGGATGCGGCGAAAAATGCTGTGGAAATTGCAGCGAACTCGCTGCGTGATTTGCGAGTCGCCGAGGTCTGCAAGCTCGACATGAGGGTCGATAGCGGCAAGGTCGTTGAATACCGGGCGCGGGTATCTTTGTCGTTCAAGTACGAAGCATGAAACGGCGACTCCGCACCACGGCAGAGAAGAGGCTTCCGATACTGCAAGTTTGCGGCATCGAGCTTGTACGCCGGTTGCGGAGGGCGCAACTCCCACAATGCTTATGCTAGCACTTACGATCCGGTGGTCGAGATGCACGACGCCCTCGGCATGTAGCGCTAGCGCGCCTGCGGGGCCGTGCAGTTCAGTCTGGCGGTGTGCCTGCGTGGCAGCGGGCTTCAGTCAGTCCTGCGCCCGTTGTCGCTGCGAGCTGGCGGGACGCGCTCGCCTCCAACGCACGTAAATTCGACCACGTTCGTCGCATCGCTGATAACGCAGTCCATCCGGGCCCGGCTACTGTCGCGCCGCGGTCAAACCGCCGCTGGCCGATGCGGCAGGAGTATTTACATTGGCGCTGCAGCGCTACAGCCACTCGCGCGTGGCGCCGCAGGGGCTCATGTCCAGCTCATCGAGGTCCATCGATTGCCGTGTCGGGACGAACCGCGAGACGAGCCTCCGCGACTGCTTATGCGGCGCCAATCGGCGGTTGTCAACGTAGTTGTCACGTCACTTCACGCGGACTGCTTTAATTCTGTCGGCTGAACTCGCTCCGGATTGAGCCAGACCTCGTCCTTCAATTTCCAATTGCGAGTCGATCGGGACCACCGCTGCGGATTGCGCGCCTTGGCCTGCGCGTAAACAGCTTCGCGTTGCGCGAGCACCGCAGTGGCGACGCCGCTATGCCGCTGCGCCGGCGTGATGAATTTCAGGCCGCTGTGTTTGTGCTCGTGGTTATACCAGCGCACGAACTGCTGCGTCCAGGTGCGTGCCTCGTCCACGCTGCCGAACGGGCGGCGCGGATAGTCAGGCCGGTACTTGCAGGTGCGGAATAGCGACTCGGCATATGGGTTGTCGTTGCTCACGCGCGGCCGACTAAACGAGGCCACCACGCCCAGGTTCTCCAAGGTGGCGAGCATCGTTGCGCCCTTCATTGGGCTGCCATTATCCGAATGCAGCACCAGGGGGCGTCCTGCCAAGCCCTCGGCCAGACTCGCGCGCCGCATCAGCAACGCCGCCAGTTCTGCCGCTTCCACCTCTTGAACTTCGTGACCGACAATCTTGCGGCTGAACACGTCCAGCATCATGTACCAGTAGTAATACTTGCCTTTGACCGCCGCCGGTAGCCAGGTGGGTATTGTCAACTTGTTGAAGGGCGCGCAGGCGAAATCACTCAACATAAGGATCACCAATTTATGCGGCAATGCGATCCAGCAGCGGATTGCCCGTTACGGTTTCCCACGCCATGAACGCATGCTTGCGGGCCTGCCGTTTCTGTTGCGCGTTCGCGTTGTAGCGGCAGTGCATGAACAGGTTGCATACCTGAGCATGGACCGACGTGAATCGTTGTAGATGGCGCACCGACTTGAAGCGGCGCATCACCTTCTCGCGCAGGCGTGTGGGCTGGTGGGAATTCTCCGCCCGGTTGTTCAGTCCTTTGTGTTGCCGATGCTCGACGTTCAGGCCCAGTTCGTTGTTCGCCGCCGCGTAGCTGCGCAGCTTGTCCGTGACGATCACGCGTGGGCAGCCGTGGCGCCTGAGCAGCTTGCGCATCAGCCGTTCGGCCGCCGCCTTGTCGCGGCGGCTCTGCACCAGCACATCGAGCACTGCGCCGTGCTGATCGACAGCCCGCCACAGCCAATGCTTCCTGCCGTGGATCGTCACGACCACCTCATCCAGGTGCCACTTGTCGCCGCGACCCGGCGCTGTCGAACGGATACGCTTCGCGACCGCCAGACCGAACTTCGTCGCCCAGCACCGCACCGTTTCGTACGTAAGCTCGATTCCCCGTGCCGCCAGCATCTCCTCAACCATGCGCAGGCTGAGCGGGAACCGGTAGTACAGCCACACCGCGTAGCTGATGATGTCCGGCGGAAATCGATAGCCCTTGAACGAAATCGGCGCCTCGGCCGACAGCAAAACGGAAACGGAAGCTTTCTTCATGCCCCATTATATTCGTCGACCCCCGCGCCAACTTGACAATACCTGTTGTACACGGTCGTGTGCCCGTCGGCGGCGGAGACGACCCAGTCGGCGTCGATGCGCTCGCCGTCGTCCAGTTGCACACCCACTGCAGTGTCGTCTTCCACGAGAATCTGCTCGACGCTCGAGCCGGTGCGCAACACACCACCGAGCTGCTGCAGGTTCTGCGCGATCGGACCGATCACCGCGTGCGAGCCGCCTATTGGATAGCCGGCGTTGCGGTTGCTGACCCATGCGAGCGCGAAAACTAGCGCAACGACCGCGAGCTGCGCGTTTTCTCCTTCGCCGAAGAAGCCTCGCAGCAACGAGTCGTTGAACTGCTTGCCATAGTCTTCGGAAGTAATGTGCGAGAGGTTTTGAAGAAGAGGCATGTGGCGAAGCAATTGCAGCCCCGTCGTGAGGCGGTCCTGCCAGGCGCTGCTCAACGACGGCAGCGGGCAGTGGCTCAGGCTGCGGACGGCATGCATGAACTGGCGGATCTGTGCTTCGTCCTGCGGTGCGTGCTGCAGCAGCTCCGCTTCGAGGCGCTCGAGATTCGAGTAGATGGACAGACTATTTCCGTCTTCGCTTTCTACACGCATCCATTCTTCCGGGTAGACGAAATGCAGGCGGTCGATATCGAACACTTCGCGCCATAACGCGTGCGTGGGGTCGTGCAAATTCGACCCGAGCAGCCAGTGCAGACAAGCTTCGAACGTATAGGTGCCACGCTGCCAGCTGGTGGCGAGTCCGCCGGGACGTTCGTGCTGCTCGAGCACGGTGACGGCGTATCCGCACTTGCGCGCATGAACCGCGGCGCACAGGCCAGCAATGCCGGCGCCGATGATGACGACCTTTCGGGGAATAGGGTTCATGGCTGCGACTCCAGCGGGATGAGGGAAGCGTATGGCGCGTATTACGACGCGTACGGCCCGTATGGGAGCGTGTGGGACGTTGGATGGACGCGCGCCACACACATCAACTAATGTGCTGCGCGGTGCGGTACTACTGTTGATCTGTATCAAGCGCGGAGCGAACGACACCACGATCTGGCCGGCCGATGCAGTGCTTGTGTTGCGCACGCTGATTGCGCTCTTCATCGTCGGTGGGCTCGTCGCGATCTGGGTGGGCGTGGCGCTGGGCTGGCAGTGGGTGCATGAGCCGCTCCTCCGGCTCATGCATCTGGTCGCCATCGGCATGGCGGCGGCTCATCACCTGCTGTCCTGATGGTGGCGCTCATCGGCGCGACCCCGGTTGAATCCGCCCCCGCAAGCGGCCGTTGATGGCGCGCCGACCCGACCGTCAGCTGCGGGTCGCGTGGCTGCGGATCGCCGACAGGCAGCGGGCGGCCAGAAGGCGGCCTCCGTTCGTTGCGTCGCCATGACATTCAGGCGGCAGTTCTGCTTCGATACTGTTGAAAAAGTCGCTACATGGCTTTTGCAATTGGCAAGCTAAAAAATCGACCTCTCAGATCGGCCCACGAACCGCTCGCGAGCGTCGATCAAGGGTAAGAAGACCCATGAAAACCTCCCGAGAGAGACGGTCAGCCACTTTTTCAACAGTATCGCTTGAGAGCCGCCATATATGTCTCGGTGGGGCCGACGGTCAGCAACGGGTCGGCAAGGAGCATTCGAATTTCTCGAAAGCCCCGTTCGCTGTCGACAACTTCCAGCGGAAGTCGAATGGCTGCTGTGGCACCGAAGTGAAGACCTTCCGCAGCGTAGGAGGCCGTCCTTGGAACGTCGAGTGCCTGTCGAACACCTGAGTCGAAGCGGGGTGCACGATTGCGCCCTAGGTCCGCGCTTCACACCACGCTCAACTTATCCACGACGCGCTGTACTCCTTTCGCTGACCACGCAGCCCCGCACGCAGCGCGCTTTTCTGCCAGCGAACTGACAGTACCGGTCAGCGTGACGACCCCGTCGTGCACGTCGATTGCGATGCCGGCGAACTCTCGCTTTGCACGTCGCGCAAGTGCTGCAGAAATCTGGGCACCAACGGCGGCGGCGACTTCATCGGCCCGGACGGTGATCTGGTTCGACACACCCATTACTCCACGCATGCGGCTCACCAGCATTTCAGCGGCATGACGCTGATAGCCCCAGTCGACTTCGCCGGCAAGGGTCACGCAACCGCGTTCGACTTCGACCTGAATGGCGTCCTTGGGGAAGTCCTCCTGCCACTTGAGCGCCGATAAGATCGCGGTGGCGAGATCCTCGTCGCTGTGCGACGCAGGCGACGATTCCGGGACATTCAATTCCATCACGAGCGCGCGGCAGCCGGTCACACGTTGCGCCGCCTTCTGTGCCGCGAGTTTCTGCGCGTAACTCGACACTGCCCCCACGAGTGTAACGATGCGATCATGAACCGCTACCCTGATCTGCCTGGCGTCGATTGCCGGGTCCCAGAGCAATTCCTGCTCGACGTCTTGTTTTAGCGCTTGGTCTGACTTCATCCCGGTCTCCTGCACAATCGTCGACGGCGCCGAAGGACGCCGGCACGGCGACGCATCCCGCACGTGGCGTGACGCGCAACTTCTAGCATCGTCCGAAGCGTTCTGACTATGTTGATATCGATCAACCCAGAGCTTCAGTGTGCGCGGGCGTGGCCCGGCCCCGGCGCGCGCCCGCTATGACGGTGATCGGCCATCTACGGCCGTTGGCTCGCGCTGTCACGCGGACATTCGAACGTCGGCTGCGCGAGCTACAACGGTCGCTCAAAGTGACTGCCCGCCGACTGGAACTGCACCGGACGCAACGTCGCTCAAACGCGACGCGATTTTCGTGCGCACTTTCTATTGGGCAGCAGCCGTCTGTTGGACAGCGCGGAGATCTGGCCCGCGCGCGATGATGCCGCTGGAAATCCTGATCGCCCCGTGCGCGTACACCGGGGCATTCAAAAACATCACCGACGGTCAGGTCGTCTCTGCAAATACCGACAACGTGCGATCCGCATGGCGATGAGCAAGCGGATTCACCTTCGGCGAAGCGACTAGGCTAACGCCCGGCTCGTCCTTCTCCTACACTCGGAAAGTTCCCGCGAGCGGCACGAAGAACCGGACGAAGGAGGAGGCTTTTCCATGGAGTTTCAAATCCGTGAGATCGACCACGTCGTGATCAGGGCCGCCGATCTCGATTCGAGACCCGGTTTTACTGCGATGTGCTTGGTTGCAGTGTGGAAAAGGAACAGGCGGATCTCGGGCTCATCCAGTTACACGCCGGGCACTCGCTGATCGATCTGCTGAAGGTCGGCGGAAAGATCGATCGCCCAGAGAGCGGTGCGCCAGGTGCGGGGCGCAATATGGATCATCTGTGCCTGCGCATCGAGCAACGGCCCGGTAAAGATACCGCCATTCCCCCTTGACGCGGATGTACGTCTAGTCCATCCGCCAGCTCTTACCCACCGGACGCTTGCGGCGGCGAAACGCTTTCTCCAGCACCGGCAACAGCGCTCGATGGCCCAGCGGTGCTCAGTCGAATGATCGATCCAAACGCCGCGCTCAGCCATCATGTCTTCAAGGTGCCGTAGGCTCAGCGGATAGGCCACTTACCAGCGCACGCAAGTCAGAATCACGTCCAGCGGATAATGCAGGCGTTTGAGCACTCGGGCCACCACCGGATTCATCGTCTTCATCGAGCTTTCAGTCGTTCATGTCGTTCCGCACATCATAGCGGACCGGCCTTACTGCAACAGAACCGCCATAGCTTACTGGCCGCCGAACGGTTTCTCGACCGTCAGCTTGGTGGTCACGGAGATGACGCCCGGGACGCCCTTGGTGATTTCGGCCACCTTGTCGATCTGCGATGGGTCGACGACCGTCCCGTAGAGCGTGACTGCACCGCCCTTCGCGACGACACTGATGTTCCCGGCGTTGATCTCCTTGTGCTTCACGATGGCCGAATAGACCTTGCGGCGCAGTGCGCGATTGGCCGCCCGGTCCGATTTGGCCGCCGGTGCGGCCGACGCCGCCGTCGCGGCGCCATTCGACGCCGCGCTCGCTGCGCCTGACTGCGCCGAGACGTGAACCGATGCCAGCGCGAGCAATATGCCGCCGGCCATCCTGAGTGCCATGTTGCTTGTGCTCATTCGATGCTCCGCTTGTCGTGGTTCACGGGGTCAGAAAGCATGACGGATGCCGATCATCGCTGCGGTGCTCGACGTTCCTTCCGGAACCGGCGCGGCGTATATGATCGTCTGGCTCATGTTGCCCCGGTTGTTGACGTACCCGACCTGTGCGTAGGCGAGGGTGGCCCTGGACAGGTTATATTCGGCGCCCACCGCGAACAGATTCGACTGGTTGGACGAAAAATTTCGGTCCCTCAGGTAATAGAAGCCCGACGTGACCTTGAAGAATCGGGTGAACTGGTAGCCGAGGCCGGCGGAGATCATCTCGAAGCTGTCCTGACTGCTTTTCGCCGGATTCTTGCCCATGGCGTACGACGTCGACACGGAAACATTGTAAAACGTGTATTGCGCGCCAACGTACCAGAACCGGTTGTTGTTCAGGCCTGTCGCCGGGGTCACGGCACCGTTGGGCGCAAACGGGTTGGCGTCGTGTCCGTTGTAGTACACCCCCGCCACGTTGAGGCCGTAGTTCGAATACTTGAGCACGGCCGACTCGCGCGTGCCGCCTTGAAACTTCCCGGCGACGCCGCCCGGCGCGTACTCGAGCGCAAGCGATGCGCCGTAGAATTTCGGCGACTGGTAGACGATCGCATTGTCGTCATACAGCGCGCCGATCGAGCCGTTCGTGCTGGTGCCCGGCCAGCCCGCGGCCTGGTTCAGGCCGAGCCACGCGGTCAGGATGCTGCCGAAGTATTGGGCGTTCCGTACGTCGGTGTCCGCCATCGCATAGATCATCGGCAGGATCTGCCGGCCCAGGTCAAGCGTGCCGTACGGACTCGACACGCCCACCGTCGTCTGCTCGTTGAACATCGCGGTGGCGGTCGGCGTGTCGGCCAGTCCGGCCCTCCCGGTGGGCGTGTTGAACGACCCCTGCAGCTTGAAGTTGACCTTGTAGCCGCCCCCTATGTCCTCGGTGCCCTTCAAGCCCCAGAGGCTCGCATAGATGCCGCCGTCCTTGAGCTCGTAGACATGCCCGAGATTCACCTTCGACTGAAAGTTGCTCGCGTTCGCCCTCTGATACAGGAACCCGGTATCGAGTAGGCCGTACAGCGTCACCGACGATTGCGCATGTGCTGCGCTCGCGAACACGACAAGCGCTGCAGCGCCACTCCACTTCGATTTCATTTCGGTCTCCTAGTTGTGTGGCGATCGCGGGACACTTCCGGCAGGCGTACGGCTAGTGGTGGAATGAAACTGGGCCGGGCGTTTCTACCGGCATCGGGTGGACAGGAAGCAGTCCCCATGCTTAGATCGTGGCTCCTCCATTCGGGCTGATCGCCCTGGGACTGCCGGCGAGCGGTTCAAACAGTGACAGCAAGGCGCACCCTCAGCGGTTGTAGAGGCCGGTCAGGGTGGCCATGGCGAGCGTGTTCTGGTAGATAACGAAGCGCGCCACCGCGTTGGGCGCGTTGGCCGGCAGCTCCAGCTTGGGCACACCCAGCGCGTGCACGGTGAAAATATAGCGGTGCGCCGGCAAGCCCTTGGGCGGGCAGGGACCGCCGTAGCCGGTGGCGCCGTAATCGTTGGTGGCCTGAGTGCCGCTGGCGCCCAGGTCAGTGGCGTCGGATGAGCCTATGCCTGCGGCGAGCTGGGTGACGGACGAATCGATATCGAACAGGATCCAGTGCCAGAAGCCGCTGCCGGTGGGTGCGTCCGGGTCGTACAGCGTCAGGGCGAAGCTCCTGGTGCCTGCCGGCGCGCCGTGCCATTGCAGCGCGGGCGAACGGTTCTGGCCGGTCCCGTCGAAGCCATCGAATTCATGCACCAGTTGCAGCCGTTCCTGATCCCTGAATTCAGGCGATATCACTGTCAAGATGCTCACGCCATTTCCTTTGATTTACTTGATTTGAGAACCAGGGAAGCCGCATCGCCTGGATGCGCCCCAGAACCGATGCACTTATTTGTCATGGCGCCGCTTCCTCCAGCTGCGCCACGGCCTCCCCTCGCACGACACGTTCGGCGGCGGACGATTATTCAATCGTGTCCTCCCGCAATGTTCATTCTCATTTCGCAGTCTCCAGGCTCGGGTTTATGGACCGTTGCTGATTGATCCGGTCGGTGTCGTCGGACGTGCCGTTGCCACGCCCTGGATGCGGTTTGTCTCGCGCTGCGCGGGTCAGTACGACTTCGGCAACCCGAGCGCCTGCTCGGCGACGTAGCACAACGCGAGCTCCTGTGTCACCGGTGCGAGCAGCGACAGCACGCTTTCGCGCAGGCCGCGCTCGACGTGGTACTCCGTCGCGTAGCCGTAGCCGCCGTGCGTGCGCACCGCACGCAACGACGCCTCGAAACTGGCCTCTGCCGCCAGGTACTTGGCCGCCGTAGCCTCGACACCGCAGGGCTTGCCGGCGTCGTAGAGCGCCGCCGCCTTCCACATCAGCAGTTCGGCCGACTGCAGGTGCATCCAGCATTCCGCCAGCGGATGCTGGATCGCCTGGTTCTTGCCGATCGGCCGGCCGAACACGACGCGTTCCCTGGCGTAGTCGGTTGCCCGCGCCAGCGCTGTCTCAGCGGCGCCTAGCGCGGCAGCCGCGACGAGGATGCGCTCCGGGTTCAGGCCGTGCAGCAGGTACTTGAAACCCTGGCCTTCGTCGCCGATGCGATCCTCGACGGGGATCTCCAGTCCGTCGATGAACAGTTCATTCGAGTCCACTGCCTTGCGCGCCATCTTGTCGATCTCGCTGATGCGCACGCGCGATCGATCGAGGGCGGTGTAGAACAGCGTGACGCCGTCCATCGGCCGCGCGCATGCCTCGAGCGCCGTCGTGCGGGCCACCAGCAGGATCTTGTTGGCGTGCTGCGCGGTCGAGGTCCAAACCTTCTGGCCGTGGACGATGTAGCGGTCGCCCGCGCGACGAGCGAAGGTTCTGACGCGTGTGGTGTCGGAACCGACGCTGGGCTCGGTCACGCCGAAGCAGGCGCGATCCGAACCGTCGATCAACGGCGGCAGCATGCGCCGCTTTTGCGCGTCGCTGCCGAACACGACCACCGGCTGCGGGCCGAACAGGTTCAGGTGTACCGACGACACCGCCGCCGAGCCGAGCTTGCCGATCGTGCGCATCACCATCGCGGCCGCCGAGACGCCGAGGCCGGCGCCGCCATATTCCTTGGGCATGGTCACGCCGAACCACCCGCCGCGGGCGACGGCGTCACAGAACTCGCTGGGCCAGCGTCCATCGCGGTCCCGCTCGAGCCAGTAATCGGCGCCGAAGTCGGCGCAGCGGGCCTCGACGGCGTCGCGGATCGCAAGCTGGTCGTCGGAGAAGTCGAAATTCATGCGGGGCGCTCCTGCAGCAGGCCTGCGGGGACGTCGACCGGCATGTCGAGCAGCATCTGCGCCATGCCCTTGCCGAGCGGGTCGTTGCGCAGCGACGCCATGCCGCCGCCGCCCAGCGCGCACTCGCAGACGAGGTTGATGGCATGAATGCCGGGCAGCTCGTAACGGTGGACCGGCCCCTGCACCAGATGGCGGAGGTACTCCGCGACGCGTTCTGGCGTCACCTGGTCTTTCAGCACCGGCAGCAGGGCCGGATGCCGCGCGATGAGGCCGATGTTGGAGGTGTCGCCCTTGTCGCCGCTGCGTCCGAGCGCGATTCTCACGAGCGGCACGGTCTGGCGTGGGCCGGCGGGCAACGCACCCTCGATGGGCGCCAGCGGTTCCCGCGCGACCTGCGGTTGCGGTGGCGGCAACGTCACGGTGAACGTCGTCTCGCCGAGCGTGACCGTCGGCGTCACCTGCGCCTTCGGAATGAGCCAGGCGAACTGCCGCAGCACCGGCGACACCGAGGGACGGCCACCGGCACCGGTCGTGCCGGGTGACCAGGACGTGCCGGGTGCGGCTAACTCACGGCTGAACATCGCCAGTGCGCGCCGGTCGGCATGCGTCACCGTCAGGCGCAACACGACTTCGCGCGTCGGCAAGGGGCGCGCATGCGGCCCGTAAGCCGATTCCGTGCCGAGCAGCTCGATATGGGTGGCCAGGAAGTCCGCGAACCCGCTCTCGTGCAGCAGCCGGCGGCCGCGCTCGAGCAGCGCCTCGCCCGTGCGCCTGGCCTTTGCTGCGGCGTCGATCCCGACGATGGTGAGCTGCCCGGACACCTTGAAGCCCGCCGGCGCGGTGGCGCTGACCTTGTAGGTGCCGGTCGGCGGGCGGCCGCGCGCGCCGGTCACGAGCACGCGATGCGGCCCGGCCTGCTCCATGCGCACCTGGCGGAAGTCGCAGGTCACGTCCGGCAGCAGATAGTTGGCCGGATCGCCTATCTCGTACAACAGTTGCTCAGCGACAGTTGCGTGCGTGACAAGGCCGCCGGTGTCCGCAGGCTTGGTGACCACAAAGCTGCCGTCTTCGCGGCACTCGACGACCGGATAGCCGATGTTCGCCCAGTCCGGCACGCTGGCCCAGTCGGTGTGCAGGCCGCCTGTCGCCTGGCAGCCGCATTCGATGATGTGACCGGCCAGGCTGCCGGCGGCGAGCCGGTCGAAGTCGTCGGCCGCCCAGCCGAACTCGTGCATCAGCACGCCGAGGGTGACGGCACTGTCGACGCAGCGGCCGGTGATGACGATGTCGGCACCCGCGGCCAGGGCCCGTGCGATGGGCAGTGCGCCGAGATAGGCATTGGCCGTCACCAGCCGCTCCGGCATCGGTTCGCCGCTGGACATTTCGCCCGTGCCGGCCGCTCGCATCGCGGCGGCAAGCGGGAGGACGTCGTCGCCTTCGACGATCGCGACCCGCACCGGTACGCCGAGTTCGTCGGCCAGAGCCCGCACCGCCGCGGCGCAGCCCTTCGGGTTTACGCCGCCGGCGTTGCTGACGATGCGGATGCCCTGCCCGACGGCCTGCTTCAGCACCGAGCGCAGCGCCACCGTGACGAAGTCGATGGCGTAGCCTTCCTCCGGCCGCTTCATGCGCGCGCCCGCGAGGATCGACATGGTGAGCTCGGCGAGATAGTCGAACACGAGGTAATCGATGGCGCCGCAGCGCACCAGCTGCAGCGGCCCGAGGCTGCTGTCGCCCCAGAAACCCGAGGCGCCGCCGATGCGCACAACCTTGCCCGGCGTCGACGATGTCAGTTGCCCGTCCATTGCGGTTTCCTTTTTTCCTTGAATGCGGCCAGGCCCTCGCGCGCGTCCTGGGTCAGGGCCAGCAGGCCGATCTGCCCTTCGCCGAAGGCGATCGCCTCGTCGAAGGACATCGAACGCATCGCCTTCATCGCATACATGCCGCGCCGCAGCGCGGTAGGGGAGTTGGCGAGCAGCCGCGACAGCAGGCGCTCGAGCGTAGCGTCGAGGTCGTCAGCCACCTCGTTCACCAGACCGATCTCGCGTGCCCGCGCCGCGTCGATGGGCTCGCCCGTCAGGCACAGCTGCGCCAGGCAGCGCAGCGGCAACTGGGCCTGCAGCACGGCGAGCACCTGCATCGGGAACACGCCCACCTTCACCTCGGGCAGGCCGAAGCTCGCGTGCCGGGCCGTGATGGCGAGATCGCACATCGCGAGCAGGCCCATGCCGCCGGCCATGCAGGCGCCGTTGACCCGCGCGACGAGCGGCACGTTCAGCGTGCGGGCCGTGCGCAGCAGGTCGGCATAGGCGCTGGTCGGCGTGGCGTAGTCGAACGCGAAGGCATCCCCGCCCAGGTCGGCGCCGGCGCAGAACGCCTCGTCGCCGGCACCGGTGAGCACCACCGCGCGAATCGTCTCGTCAGACCTGGCGCGGTCCAGCGCTTCCTGCAACGTGCCGATCACTTCCGCGTTGAGCGCATTCCGGCGCTCCGGGCGGTCGATGGTGAGAATCAGCCGCCCGTCCTGCCGGCTGGCGTGCACGACCTCGCTCATGCTTCGACTCCCGTTGACTCGCTGCACGCCGCCACTTGCGTCACGCCCGCCTGCTCCATCTCGCGGATCTGCTGCGGCGAGTAGCCCGCCTCGGCCAGCACTTGTGCGCTGTGCTCACCCAGCAGCGGCGGCGGGCGCAGCGGCGGCAGCGGCGTTTGCGGCCATTCGCTCGGCACCGCCATGGTTCGCAGCACGCCCTCGGTGGGATGCTCGAATTGCCGGAAGAACCCGATGTCCTGCAGGTGCGGATCGTCCATCAGCGACTCGAAGGTGTGCACCGGCAACACCGGGATGCCGAGCGGCTCCAGCAGCTCGCGCCATTGCTGGGTGGTCTGCGCTTTCAGCTTGTCGGCGAGGATCTCGTACAGTGCCTCGACATGCTGCGTGCGCGATTCGCCGTCGGCAAACCGCGGGTCGCTGTTGAACCGCTCGGCCTCGCCGACCACGCGCATGAAGGCCTGCCACTGTGCGTCGGTGTAGACGACGAGGCACACCAGGCCGTCCTGCGTGGCGTACGGCCGCCGCTGCGGGTTGAGCAGCCGCGGATAGCCGAAGCCGCCGCGCGGCGGGATGAACGTGTGGCCGTACAGATGATCGCCCAGCATCATCTGCGCGGTGGTCTCGAACATCGGCACGTCCACCGCCTGCCCGCAGCCCGTGCGCTCGCGCGCGAGCAGGGCCGCGCAGATCACGCCGAACGCGTACAGGCCCGTGGCCCGGTCCGAGAGGTTGAGCGGGGCATAGCGCGGCACGTCGGAACCGGCCCGCACGCTGGCCTCGGGGATCGCGACGGCCGCCTGGATCAGGTCGTCGAAAGCGCGCGAGTCCGCATAGCGACCGCGCTGGCTGAAGCCGAAGGTGCCGACGTAGACGATGCGCGGGTTCACCAGCCGCAGCGCCTCGTAATCCAGCCCAAGGCGCTGCATCGCCTGCGGCCGCACGTTGTACACCAGCGCGTCAGCCGTCTGCGCGAGCTTCAGCAGCGCTTCCTTGCCGGCAGGGCGCTTCAGGTCCAGCATGACGCTGCGCTTGTTGCGGTTCAGGTTGAGGAACAGCGGGCCGGCGCCCGAGCGCCCGCCGGGTCCGACGGCGCGCAGCATGTCGCCGCCGGGCGGCTCCACCTTGATCACGTCGGCCCCCAGGTCGGCCAGCATCTGCGTGGCCGAAGGTCCCATGACGACTTCGGTGATGTCGATGATGCGCAGGCCGGCCAGCGGCCCACACTGGTTCGAGTCGTTGCTCATTCTGTCCGTGCTCCTCTTTCCGGTCAGGAACCGGCTACGTCGGCGCCGTTGCCGCGGATGTAGGGCACCGGTCCGATGTCGCGCGCTGCCGCGAGGGCCTCGATCGCGTACCGGATCGAAACCGCGTCATTGAGCGAGTGGAACGTCCCGTCCTCGTTGAAGCTGACCTGCGCGCCTTCGATCCAGGCGATGGTGATGGTGTCCTCGGTGTTGTCCTCGGGGGTGTAGAAGGTGTGCACCGAGCCGCCGGGCTCGTACAGGTAGGAGCCTGCCGTCTGCCGCTGCTCGGGGTACTCGCGATACGCCCAGCAGCCCTGGATCGTCCACACCTGCGCCGTACCGGTGTGGTAGTGAATCGGCAGGGAGCAACCGGGTTCAAGGATGGCCATGAAGACCCACTCGCCGCGCTCCAGGTCCAGGCGCAGCGGCTTGATGTGGATGCCCGGAAAGACATCCCTGATCAGCGGGATCTGCTCGATGTTGACGGTCAGGAGCTTGTCCTGTGGCAGAGCGGGCAGCGGCAGCGGGGCGCCGGTGGACGTGGTGGGCTGCGCGAGCATTCTTGCGTTCATGAATTGTCTCCCGTTGTTACTGGATTTAAAGCAGTCGATGGAAGCCGCCCCTTGATAAGGAAGCCGGACGCAGGCTGCTCCGGCAAACAGCGCAGGGAGGCGGCAGCCCCGCGCGGAAGAAACAGGAAGTCGCCCGGGGCGAGACCGAAGTGCTGCCCATCGACACGTGCGTCGATCCGTCCGTGTTCGACGTAGAGAACCTGCTCGGCGTCAGGCTCCGTGGTGCAGACCGATGCGCTGCCGGCAGGCATGCGCAGCGCCGCAATGTCGACCCAGCGCGCGCCAGCGGTCTCGCGGTCGATGAGGGGAACCGTGCCGGTGGCGGCGTCGCCGGCGGCAAGCACGCGCACCTTGGCGTGAGCGGGCGCGGCGGCGGCGCCGTCGGGTTCCGTGATCGTGTGCGCCGGGTTCTCGCCATACGGCGGCGTATAGACGACCAGCACACGCCCGGGCTGGTCGCTGGTCACGCGAAACGAATGGAACACGCCGGCCGGCACGTAGGCCCAGGTCCCGGGCTCCATCGCTTCCACGCGGCCTTCCGCCCCCGACTCGCCGGTTCCCTCGATCATGTAGGCGCATTGCTCCAGGTGCGGATGCGCGTGCGGCCGCGCGCCGTGCGATTTCACGATCGTGCCGACCAGCACTTCGAGCGCCGTCGCGCCGACAGTCTCGGGGCCGATCACGCGCACGTTGGAGGTGCCGGTGTGGTTGGCCGGCGCATAGGCGGCAAGATCGGCCGCCCTGACCACGGTAGGTACGGGCTTCATTCGGGCTGGCTCCATGCGGTCTTGATCGCCGGGGTGGCGGCCTGCGCTGCCATGAAGCCGGAGGCATTGGAATGGTTTTCCACGATGACGGGCTGGCCCTTGCCGGCGGGCAGCGATTGGTCGGGCAGGCGCGCCCCGGCGTCCGTTCCGCTTCCGACCGGAAAGGGAACGATGATCTTGATGGGCTGGGCCGGATAAGGGGCCGCCGCCATCGCATGCAGCGCGGGTACGGGGGCAGCCAGGAGGACGAGAAGGTTCCGCATGCGCATCGAGCTCCAGTGAGGACTCAACTTCGGAGACTTAAACTTAAATGACTAATGTTAGTAGTTTAGGCCTGCGTAAAGTGGCGTCAAGTGCGGGCTTACCCGACAGCCCGCCGCTGGGGCTCGGTGATCCCCGGCACGGTTTTCATGGCGGACGCGGGGAAGTCAATCTCGGAAACGTAGCGGTCGCCCCGATACCAGGTCGCACCGGCGTAGAGCACGTTGCCTTTGCCGTCAACCAGGCGTCGCGACATCTTCGCGACGGGCGAGGCAAACGGGATCTTCAGCATATCGCACAGAGGAAAATCGGCGGGTATCACGGTCACGCGTTGTCGCAAGCGTTTGCAGCGCGCGCCAAGTTTGTCGAGCACCGCGGCGAGCAGTTTCCGCTGCATGGCGATGTCCTTGGGCAGCGATTCGAAAACCGGCGTCGGCACATAGATTTCGGCGTAGCAGAACGGCTCGCCGGAATAGGAGTGCAGCTTGCGGACACAGACGTATTCGTCGGCCGCCCGGCCATCCGGTCCGAGCAGTTCTTGTGGCACAAGGGTGCGGCGCCGGACTTCGAGTATCTCGAAGGCAAGCGCCTGCGGTGCGGCGAAGGGGTTGTTGATCACCTGTTCGAGGTCGCCCGTGACGGCGGGCAGCGCTGCAACGTGGGTCCCGACGCCCCGCTGGCTGCGGATAAGCCCTTCCTTGGAAAGCAGCTCGTATGCTTGCCGAACGGTGATGACGGCGACGCTCAGGTCGTCCGCGAGTTGCGTGATCGGCGGCAGCTGCGTGCCGAGCGGGTACTCGCCCTTCGCAATTCGGTGCCGCAGCAGGGACGCCAGCCGGTGATATTGCGCAACGCCGCGCTCGGCTGGCAGCTCCGGCCACGCGGTCTCCATGTGTCGCTCATCCGCCATCATATAAATCCTAATTAACCAACTTTCGAATTATATGTCAGCGATGCGCGAGCAGTCGCTCGCGTTTCTGGCACACCCAAACAACTTTCCTTGCTGCTCATGCACCAGTCGTGCTTTTGGGCGACTTTCGGCCATCAACAGACATGGTCAGCACTTGCCGGCGGACGTGCGAACGGCGGGTTCACCGCCGACAGCGGTCCCCCAACGAACGGTGTATTCCGGAGGACGCTGGCCTCAACGAGCGCGATGCATGTCTCGCTTCTCGCCTCATTATATGAGGGTTATCATGCGCAACCTTCTACCTTCCATGCTCGCATCTGTCCTGTTCGGCTTCGCGGGCGGCGCATATGCAGCCCAGACCAACGATACCGCCAATCTGAGCGGCGCCAATGATCAGGTCAGGAGCGGCCAGACCAGCGTCACCTCGTCCGAGTCGGGACAGGCCCAAACAGCGGATTCCGCAGCGAACTTGCCGACCCTCAGCGCTGGCTTCCACGTTTCGGTTTATGCGAATGTCCCCGAACCGATGAAATTGTCATTCGCGCCGGACGGGGCGCTCTATGTGGGTCGGCAGGGAGGAAGCAACAACCGGATTCACAAGGTTGAGCCCTGCGGCGGATCGGTGTCTGAGTTTGGCCCGCCCCAAGTTGACCCGGATGCAGTGCTGTTCGACGCTTCCGGACGGATAAGCGGCGTGCGCAATTCCGTGCTCGTCGGAGGCGGTGGCATTCTGGCCGCTATCTTCAGGGACCAAACTTCCGCGGTGATATTTAACTCCGGTTTTGCAGACGTCGATGATATGAAGTTCGATCAACGAGGACGCCTGGTGTTTTCCGACGACTTCCCGCGGGTCCTTGTGAGCAATGGTGGCTCTCCCACTGTATTGTTTTCCACCCCGAACCGGCCCAACAGTATCGCAATCGCCGACGACAACCGGATCTTCCTGTCGATCGCCGACGGGACGATCCGGATTTACAACGCCGACGGGAGCGTGGCGGACAATGCGTTTGCGACCGGCTTGGCCGGATTCAATACCTATCTCGCCTTCGGTCCTGCCGAAAGGGAGTTCGGAAAGGCGCTCTACGTATTGAATGGCACTCAACTGCTTACCTACACCAAGCGTGGTCAGGCCGCAATCATTGGATCCGGCTTCAGTATCGGCCCCCCATCTGGCACCGGCTTTGTCTTCGGTCCGGATAAGTCGCTCTACGTTTCCGATTATTACAATAACCGGATCCTCAAAATAACTAAGGGCGATCATGAACGTTGGCATGAAGGCCCTCGGTGCGCGAACCGCTGACAAAGATTTCTTGCGCCGGACATCGTCCTGTCTGTCACCGGTGCATGGAGGTGTTACCTACAACCGGTATCAGGTTCGAAAGACCTGCGGACGCCGGGTGTTCGACGTGACGAGCACGCCGCTCCCGGCCGCCGCCCGGACACGGATCAGGTGAATCCGAACAAATGTAACTGTTGGTCGCGGCCGCGCTTTTCTTCGGGCACGTATTCATAGCGACCAAGCTCGGTTACCCAAGCGCCTTTTATCTCTAACTGGTCGGCAAGAGGCGCCCGTACACCATGTAGCGCACCCCATTGCGCAGGTCCAAGTTCCCCGCACTGCACCTTGCGCGCAACGTCAAGCCAGTCGTTCTGTATCTCATCTTCAACCAGATCAGGTGCGGGACAACCGATAATCCATTGACCGAGAAGGTTTCTTTCGGAGATCCAAACCTTCGCGGATTCAGCGTTCAGTGAAAGCTTGACCATCGACGTATCTACGGTGGGATCTTTTTTAGAAGCAAACGTAACGAGGCGATTTTTAATTAAATCGAGGAGAAGTCGGTTCTTGAAATGTCCGTGTTCTGGACTCTTATAATATTGTGCACGAATTCCCATCTTGCCATTGAAGAAGATATCGAGAAGGCCGACATCGAGCTGGATATGCCATGAGCCGCGCTTGCAGTTTTTCTTAACGAGTTCCGGGTTATCTCGCGCTTGCTCCAATTGGAAGCAAACGGCGCACAGCGGCGCATGCTCCAGCGCATCGCGAATCTCGTGTGCGACATCGTCGAACGGCTGATCGCTTTCAAGGTACGCACGGCCTTTGATTCCCTTTCCGTACGTCCACGGCTTACGGTCTGTCATATTAGACGCTCCGATTATCAAGGCTGGAGTCAGTCTAGCCCGTACCGGTGTCGCCTGCCGCCCCACTGGGGGGTTCACAACATCGATCACAACTGGCTGCTTGACGATCAACGGCGGCCGTCCAAATGGTCTCGGTTCGAACGACCGCTCGGGGTCGATCTGGTGCGTTCGCCGCCGGCCCGCGTTCGGCCACGAAGCGTCATACATCTCCATCCCGGCCAGGACATTCAGGCGTCGGTTACAGCCGAGGAAGCAGCCATTCAGCTTGAGGGCTTAAGCCTTGCTTCATCCTTGCTTCGTCGGCGGCCCGCGCGTCAGCATTGGCATCGCGTCCAACATAGCTCCTCTCGGCATGGGCGACTGCGTATGTCACCGGCCGAAAGGGGCGCTTGTCGGCGTCGGTAGGGCTTCGGTTTCTGCTATCGCAATCCGCAGCAGCCGGGTCAATCGTCGTTGGGTCGCGTACATGTCGTACGACGCTATCGAGCCACTTCTCGCAGCGTGAGGCGGAAGAGGTCGTCATCCGATTTCACCGCTTCCACCAAATTACAGTCGGGGTAGTTTTCGGCCAACTGCGTCACTCGCTCCCGATCAGCGGCGGACGTGCGCAATCCAAAGCAGATTTGTTTTAACCAAGTGCGATCAAGTTCTTGCAAGCCAGAGTGAAAGGAAATGAATCGAGCTTCGTGCTCGTACTCCCATTCAGGCGCCTTCGTCGTAAGGTACGCGGTCAATATCGGCTTTATGTCCTGTTCAAAATCTGGTTTTTTCGACAAATCAATTCCTCGAAGGGCACCAAACAGAGAGTCGGTTGAATATTCAACTGGCGCAACGCCAACCATATTGTCAGATACAAAGTCGTACGGAATTTTAAAGGTCAAACATACGCCGGTGTGGTTTGCAGCGTAATGCGCCCAAAGGAGACGCTCGTCGTCGCCGGCGATGGAGCCGCAGCTAAGGCTATAAACGCCACACGTCTTTGCATGTTCCACGACCTTATTAGCAAACCGCAGAAACAATTCTTCCGCTTTTGCCGCATGGGTTGCGCTCTGACCTGCCCGCGCCAATTGAAACGCTTTCACGAGGTCGATTTGACAGTCGGCAGGGTCATTGAGCCTCACTGGATCAGGAAAGTAAAAAGAACTGCTTTCCAAACTCTTCCAGAAATTTTCGTCTAGCTGCCTGAACTTGTGCCCCGTGAAACTAGCGGAATCATTCATCATGCGGTCCTGACGGTGAGGTATTGCCAGCATCAGTATCTGGCAGACGGGTATGCCAGTTAGAATGGAACGTCAACAATAGATCCATTCGACATGCAGATCACGGACTTGTTACCGGGTTTGATGCCCACCGCCCTGTTTGCAGCCGCCCTTTGGCTCGGGCGCAACCTCATCATCACACGCCTCAAGAGTGCCGTTCAGCACGAGTTCGACCAAAAGATAGAAGCCGTGCGCAGTGAGCAGCGGATCAGCGAAGAGTCTTTCAAGGCAGTAATCCGGCAACGAGAGGCAGATATCGCCTCCCTAAAGAGCAGCGCAATCTCCGGCATAGCGAGTACGCAGTTGGAACTCTACAAGAGGCGAGTTTCCGCGACCGAACAGATCTGGTCAGCCGTCTCGACGCTCTCAGGCGCGAAGGGAGCCGTCCAATACATCGCGATTATGAAAATGGACGCGCTCGCAGAACAGGTAGGCCACGACAATAGACTAAGAAGTGCTGTGGAAATCATGGCCAAGATGGTCGGAGACGTTGAGAAGTATGCTGTGCCTGATGCCGCCAAAGCAGAGCCTTTCGTGTCCGAAGTCGTCTGGAGTCTCTATCAAGCCTACCAGGCAATACTGACGATCTCTCTTTCGCAACTCCATATGCTGGCGAAGGGTGTTGATCCGAGAGAATTGCTCAATCACGCGGGAGTAGCCCAACTTGCCAAGCTTGCGTTGCCTAGTCGGGCAGACCATATTGACCAGCATGGTGCTGCTGGGTACCCGGCGTTGGTCGATGAACTGCAAAAGGCATTGCTAGTGGAACTCCGGAAGATGTTGACCGGGGTTGACGCTGACGCTTCGAGCGTGGAGCGTGCGCATGCCATTCAAGCTCAAGTTACGAAGATCAAAGACGAGTCGGCGCAGGCGACCGTCAACATCAAGTTGAAAGCAGCCGAAGAATAGCAGCCCCTTGACAGCGAGTCCTGTCTGCGTCCTTTCGGACGCGTCGCGCCTGCCGGTCGGTTGTCATGCGCGGTAAAAAAACGGCGCTGCCTTGCGGGGCGTGTACGCTCGTCGCTTCGTTTTGGTCTGCCCCCAGAGAAAGAACGCCCTTTACACAGCCCTCATCTCGGCCAACGAGCGCGACAGGCGGCTCGTCGTTGCAGCGGGACGCAGCAGGGCAAGCCGGGCTGCCGGGCGACAGCCGTCGTGCACGACTTTACCGCCCGATAAGGCGGAAACCAACCCGGCGGACGAACTGCCGTTGCATGCTTGAAAGCGGTCGTTGCGGTCGCCCGAGTCCGGACGGCAGCTTCGGGTCGCGTGCCGCCGATCGCGTCAGGCAGAGGTCGGCCAGGTCCGGTCAGTCCGACTTCATGCGCGAATGACGGGTGCTTAGACCGAACCGGCCGGTCGTGTGCACTGCTGCAGCGCGGCTTAAAGATCCTGGCCAGTAATCTCGATGCGCTCTCCACTCGATGGAGGTGTTTTGCGTTCCGCAACTCCCACTAACTTTTGCTTTCCCAACTGAAACGCGAGCAGCAACTGCTTCTGGCTGTCGTCTGCCGCTCCGAGGTATTCGCAAACAACCTCCGGTCTGAGTTCGAAGGCGCAGTATCCCCAGCCGAAGTCATACGCGGAGAACCACAGCGCTGACCGGCTGTCGACAATTGGGGTTGTCAGTTTGATGTATGACGAATCCATGACGTTCGCCCTCCAGACTGGTGGTTGCCGCACTGGATTGTCCCACAACGTGTCCTCATGGCCGGATGCTAGGCGACATCACGCCGCACTGATGACAGGCGGCTTCGGCTGGTTGTCGAAGGCTGCCCGGCGGGGTGGCGTCTTCTGACTGCGTACCAGTCACCTAAAGTGGGGCTTCGAATGTCGCATCAGGGTGGGGTACCGCCAATCGCGACCAGCGGTGCTGAGCCCCTCACAGAAGCGCCGGAGCCGTGTCTGGAACATGAATCTGTGCTCTGGCGCGACTTGAGTGTAGATCGGCCCCGCCTGAAATGCTCGTGTCGATTCTTGCCGAGTGACAGCGGCGAAGAACGGCGTAACGTTGCCAACGCTATTGCAAATCGAAGGCGCTAAGGGAGCGCGTGAAATTTCACGAAGCGTCGGCTCCTCCTGCAATATTCACGGCTGAAAACGGCCAGTACTTCCCGGCGCCGCCTCGAAGGGTCAATACCCTTTCGTATAGAGCGTCAGATGGTTACTCACCGACGTTACACCCGGCACGCCCTTCGCCACTTCCGCGGCCTGCTGGATCTGAGGACCGTCCGACACGCTGCCGGATAATGTCACGACACCGCCGCGCGCCTTGACGAATACGTTCGACACGTTGAAGTTGGGCGCTTTCGACAACGCCTTGCGTACATCCCGAGCCAGCTTCTTGTCCGCTGGCGTCGCCTTGCCTGAACTTGCAGCCGGACTCGAGCCCATCGGCATAGCGTTGCTGGCTTGCGCGTAGACGTTCGACGTCAACGTCACGCATCCCACGACGACGAGCAGATTCACGACGTTCCATGCTTTCATGATTGCCTCTCTCGTTCGGCCTGGCAAATGGTGAGTCAAAGATAGCCAACATTCCGCTTCTAACAAAGCTGCTTGCACGATTCAGGGAAAGTCCGTATCCAGACGCGCGGCCGCTGGCAGGCCGATCATCGGGCGAGTTCGCGAATGAGCAGCCGCAGTATCGCTGGCGAGGCTTCACCGCAGAGCCGAAGGAACCGAAAGTCTGTGCTCGAGTCGCTCGCTATCCGGACCGCACGCGGAGCATTGAAAAACCATTCCCGCAGGCGAACGCGACCTTGTTCGAACGTAAGGGGCGCTCCCTCAAGCAATGGCAGAACTTCCCTTTTGACGAAGTCTGAGCAATCTTCGATTTGCCACGTGTCCGAGAACTCAATATAAAACTCGCGGCTAGCGTCTTCGGCAACAATCCCCAGGCTGATCAGCCGGGGAGTCCGTTGCCCGAAGCCGGTGTACTCGGTATCGAGAAACAGCAGCACGATGAACTGCTAAAGTCGTAGTTTAACGATCAACTGCGACGCCGTTCCAAACCGATTGTGAATGTAAGGGAAAGCTGAGTGTTCTCGAAAATATAGCGGAAACCGATCTCCGATGTGACCCGAGCTGACCTGGGGGATCTGCCGCCAATGGTCGACGTTGAGCTCTTGCCAAATAACGTGAGCGTGGACCAGGCGGTCGCGTCGCTGCAGTTCTTCCTGTCGATCGTGGAGGAAGGTAGCGGGAAGGCGCCGATCATTTACACGTACCCGTCATTCTGGACGCACGGCATGGCGAACGCGAGCCTGTTCACGAAGCAGCACCTGTGGATCGCCAATTATGGGACAAAGCGCGTGGACGGAGGGTTCGAGCCGCGTGGGATCGCACCCATCATCCCGGGCGGCTGGCCGACGTTCTCAATCTGGCAGAACGCGGTCCAGCCGGGAGTGCCGGGCATCCAGACGCTCGTCGATAGGGACGTGGTCCTGCTTCCCAGCGGAGTGGATCTCGCCACCTTCCTCACGCGTCCGCGGGATGATCCAGCGTCTCCGTGATTTTGATGCCGCTTTAGCCGCGGTGCCCAAGCCGTGAGTGGCTGCAGCAAGCAGTTGATCACTTCAGCAGTGCGTTGGGCTAGCCTTGTGTTCCAGTGCCCACGGTTGCCTGTTCCTCCAGCCACCCACGCCACACTGCCATCAGGACCGCCAGGATGACGGGACCTACAAACAGTCCTACCAGGCCGAAGGCCGCAAGCCCGCCCAGCACACCGAACACGACCAGAAGAAACGGTATCCGGGTAGCGCTGCTGATCACGAGCGGACGAATCAGGTTGTCCACCCAGCTAACGACCAGTGCGCCCCAGAGTAAAAGACCGACCCCGGCTATCGTTTTTCCTGTGACGAGGAGCCATACACCGATCGATCCCCATAGGAACGGCGTGCCAAAGGGTATCAACGCGATCAGCACCGTAAACGCAGCCAGCAACACCGGCGCCTGCATCCCGGCCACCCAGTAACCCAAGCCGGCAAGCGCGCCCTGCGCCAGTGCCGTCAGCACGAGCCCGTAGACGACCGCCTTGGTCGTTCCGCCGATAGAAGCGAGATAGGCGTCCAGGCGATCGCCCAGAAAACGCCGTAGTATGCGGCGCACTTGATCCAACGCGCTTTCGCCGTCCCGGTACATAAAAAACAGCGTCAGCAAGGCAAAGCCCAATTTCGTCGCATTGCGACCCACGCCGCCGACTAACTGGCCGACCTCCCCGGTCCACTGCCGGCCCCACTCAGCGATTTGCGCGCGCAAAGCCATCGGATCGGCCGATACCTGGTTCAGTAGATCCTGCAGCCACAGCCCGAGCCACGGGACGCGCGCAATCAATTCCGGCAGTTTGTGCGGCCCATTGGCGAGGTAGCTGGCGACGGTCTGGTAGGCCGCGGTCAGTTCGTCACGCAGCAGCACGATCAGCCAGATTGACGGCAGAATGAACGCCACCGAGAGAATGACCGTCATCAGCATCGCGCTGCCGGTGGCGTTCCCGCGCATAAGCGAGCGCAAGTGGCGATAAGCGGGCCAGGTCACGTAGGCAAAGATGGTGGCCCAGGCCACTGGCACCAGGAACAGGTGCAGCACTACGTAGCTCAGCACTACGAGCCCGCCAAGAAGAAATGCAAGGATGATGCGCTTGACCGGGGACATCTGATAGCTCTCGTCCATGAACGCCTTCCCTTTAGATACGCTGAGAATTTGCGGGCGCGCCGGTGCTTCCGCGCGCCGTGGCACCTGGTCGTTACAGGAAGCCCCATACCGGCCCGCGCCTGAGCACTCCTTGTCTAAACGTCGACGTCGCATGTTGGAATGCCGCGCGCAGCCCTGCTTTACTGACTACCCGCTGCTTTGCAGCACGGCAATGCGCCTGTCGATCGGTGGGTGCGTGGAGAAGAGCCCGAGCCATCCCGGCTTGTCGGTAATGCCGGATGCCTTGAAGGATTGCGGAAGTTCGCCGGGTGCAAGTCCACCCAGGCGGGCCAGCGCATTGATCATCGGTCGCGGAGAAGCCAGCAGTTGCGCAGAGCCCGCATCAGCGCGGAACTCGCGCCGGCGCGAGAAGTACGCGACGATCACCGAAGCGAGAATGCCGAAAATCATCTCGCAAACAATAACGGTAATGTAGAACCCGGGACCGACACCGCGTTCGGTACGAAACAAGGTCTTGTCCACGAAGTACCCGACCACACGGGCCAAGAAAATCACGAAGGTATTCACCACGCCCTGAATGAGCGTCAAGGTGACCATGTCGCCGTTGCTCACGTGCGAAATCTCATGGGCAAGGACAGCCTCCACTTCCTCCGTGTTCAACGATTGCAGCAATCCCGTGGAGACAGCCACTAGGGCTGAATGCTTGAAAGCCCCTGTGGCGAACGCGTTCGGCGCGCCTTCAAAAATTGCGACTTCCGGCATACGAATGCGAGCACGCTGCGCGAGCTCCCGTACAGTGTCGATCAGCCATTGCTCAGTCGAATCGCGCGGCGAATCGATCACACGCGCCCCGGTTGCCCATTTCGCCATCGGTTTGGAGATAAGCAGCGAAATGATGGAACCGGCGAAGCCGATCACCAGCGAGAACACGAACAGCGCATTGAAGTCGAGCCCGCTCCCGGTCAGGAAGCGGCCGACGCCCAATACATTCGTTACTAACGAAAGCACCAGCACTACCGCGAGGTTGGTGGCGAGGAACAGCAAAATTCTTTTCATTCACAAGTCTCCTGTGGAAACTGGCTGAATGACTGCGGTGACATAGAACCCTCAACTCTCCTTTGACACCGGATAACCGAAAGGTTTATGTAATGTTTCTATTTCAGCACAAGACGTTTGCTATCTGTCTTCATAGGAATTCGCGCGTACCTTGTTCATCGCCCGTAAGCGGCATCAAAATCACGGGGACCCCGAGTCGCAATGCGCGCCTGCTGCCTGCGGATGATCGAGTGCGCCGCGCGGGCCAGCGCGAGATCGAGTGCGCCGCGCCAGTCTCTTGCGATCGACGTCACGACGACAGGCGTCGCATCGGGCGTCTGCACCTGCACCTGGCAGCGTTTGTCGAGTCCGCCGCGCGGGCCGTTGATGTCCGACATGCTGACGGTCGCCTTCGAAATCAGCCAGTCCATGCGGCGAAACACGAACCGGATGCGTTGGCGCGCGAAGCTGCACAGACGGACGGCTTCACGGTCGCGGGACTTGAACAGGACTTGCATGAGACACCTCCTTCGTGGGTACGGCTCAAGAGTACGGTGAGGAGGCGTCGAGGAAAAAGCAGAAATAACGGAAATGCAGCTTCGGAAAAACCGAACCTTCTTTTTCGTGATCACGAACGCGCTCACGCATGCGCCGCACTCAGCACCTTTTGCGTCAAAGGATGATGCCGCCCGCGCCGCGACACGATTGCGTGTATTTCCTCCTTCACTTCCGGCGAGCGGCCGAGCCAGCGCAAGCCGCGATGCATGGGATCGTTGCGCTCGGCGCCGAACGCCGCGAGCGGAAACACGCCCATGCCGCGCGACGCGAACAGCGCCATCAACGCGCTGTCCTCGAACTCGCCCGCGACGCGTGGCCGGATGCCTTCCGCTTCGAACCAGCGGTCGAGGCGCGAACGCAGCGACGAGTGCCCCGTCGGCAGCAGCACCGGCAGCGACGCGAGGCATTGCGGAAAATGATCGACATGCGTTTTTCGCACCACGGCGGCCGGCCCGTACCAGTCGATCGGCGAAGCGATCAGGCGCTCGCTGGATAGACGCAGATTCGAGTTGTGCGGCGCGGGCTGGCTGGACAGCACGAGATCCAGATGGTGATGCGCCAGTTCCGCCAGCAGGTCTTCCGCTTCGCCTTCGTGGCAGAGCAGCCGTAGCGAAGGCGTGTCCAGCACGCCCGCAAGAATGGCATGGACGGCCAGCTTCGAAATGCCATCCGTCAAGCCGACCGCGAAGCGCGCGACGGTCCCGCTGGCCGCTTCGCGCACTTCGTCGTGCAACGCGCGCCCGATCTGGAAGATTTCCTCCGCTCGCGCATACGCCGCCTGTCCCGCTTCCGTCATCGCGACGCCGCGTCCGGCGGGCTTCAGCAGTTGATGTCCGAGGGATTTTTCCAGTTCGCGCACCTGCGCGCTGATGGTTTGCACCGCCATGTCGAGCCGTTCGGCGGCGCGCGCAAACCCGCCTTCCTTCACGACGACCCAGAAATAGTGCAAGTGCCGGTAGTTGAGCATGTGTGGCCTCACTTCGAAAAAACCGAACCAACTGTCAGATTATCACTGGTTTTTTCGAATACGGCGCCAGGCGATCATGCTTTCCACAGGCTGTGACCCAGTAATCAGCCGTTTTCTTCTCAACCGGAGAACGACGCACGCAAATGGAATCCTTACTGACCCTGGCCGCCGATCCCGCTGCATGGGCTGCACTCGTGACGCTCGTCGTGATGGAGATCGTGCTTGGCATCGACAACCTGATCTTCATTTCGATTCTGAGCAACAAGCTCCCCGAAGCGCAACGCGCGCGCACGCAGCGTATCGGCATCATGCTGGCGCTGCTGATGCGGCTCGGCCTGCTGGGCACCGTCGCATGGATCGCGCGTCTCACCGTCCCTGTGTTTTCCGTGTTCGATCACGCGTTTTCGTGGCGCGACCTGATCCTGCTCGCGGGCGGTCTGTTCCTTGTGTGGAAGGCCACGCGTGAAATGCACCATCTCGTGAGCCGTGACGCCGAGGCGCACACGACTCCTGCGATGGGCGTCGGCGGCCTGACGGTGACGGCTGCCATCGGCCAGATCCTGCTGCTCGACGTCGTGTTTTCCGTCGACAGCATCCTCACCGCGGTCGGCATGACGGATCACCTGCCCATCATGTTCATTGCAGTGATCGCTGCTGTCACGGCGATGTTGTTCGCGGCTCGCCCGCTGTCGAAGTTCATCGAGCGCAATCCGACCGTCGTCACGCTTGCGCTGAGCTTCCTGCTGGTGATCGCGATGACGCTGATTGCCGAAGGTTTTGGTTCGCACGTGCCGAAGGGCTACATCTACACGGCCATGGCGTTCGCAGGCTTCGTCGAAGGCATGAACATGATGGCGCGGCGCAGAAAGGACAAGCGCGAGCACGAGGCGGCAGTTTTGGAAGCGAAGCGTGAAGCTGGCTCCGAAGCAAGGTCTGAAGAGACGCAGACCAGCGGTTCGGCTTTCTCGAACTGAACGAAGCGGACTGAAGCGGACTGACAGAAGTATCGGGGCGGTTGAACGCCGCCCCGACCGGCAGCACAAAGGTTGAACGTTAAGAAAGGAGCAACGCAATGAAGTGCCCCGTTTGCAAGACCCCCGATCTGCTGATGACCGAGCGTCAGAACATCGAGATCGACTATTGCCCGACATGCCGTGGCGTATGGCTCGATCGCGGCGAGCTGGACAAGCTGCTGACCCAGATGCAGGGCACGCCCGAACCGGACAACAGAAGCAATCAGGTCGAGCGCGACGCGCGCTACGGCGACCGCGACGGCCACCATGACCAGCAGTGGGGACGGCGCAACGATTCTTACCACGGCGATCAGCGCAAGCACTACGATCCGCGCCGCAAGAAGAAGTCACTGTTCGATATGTTCGACTTTGACTGACCTGGATGCATCCTGCGCTCGAACTGTTCTGGCGGGCATTCCACAACCGGCGTGAAGTCGGTACGTGCGTTGGCCTCGTACCACAGCCATACGACAGTGGCGGGAGCCGCACAGATCAGGGCATCAGCAAGCAGGGCAATCGACGGGTGCGTGCCCTGCTCCTCGAGATGGTGTGGTCCTGGCTGCGGTACCAGCCCGACAGTGTGCTGACACGGTGGTTCTTCCAGCGAACGCAGGGCGTCCCACTGAATCGCCGCGCCCGACGTATCGCCATCGTCGCGGTGGCGCGGCGTCTCGCAATTGCGTTGTGGCGCTATCTGAAGGACGGGGTGATACCCGAGGGGGCGCAGCTGAAGTCAGCGATCCGCAAAGGCGTTCCGACAACATCACCATGGAAAGCGCGGGACCCGATGTCTGGGCGGTTTGAAGTGAACATGCCCGTGGGGTGCCCGGGTTACTCACGTAACCGATTCTTGAGATGGGGCGTGCTCCCGAAAAGAAATTCCGGCGCAACGCGCAACAGATGAGGCTGGCTAGCCGCCAGCGGATGGAAGGTGGTGACTGCGACACGAAGTTGCTTGCAGGAGCTGTTCCCGCTTCAACATGAGGGAACCGCCCGTGTCACCGGGCGCGTCTAGGAGTCTCAATAAAGAGCGACTCTGACAACGTAACGAAGCATCGCAAGATGCAGGGTATCAATCGCGAGAGGCGTACCCTTCACATCGGAACGGCCATAGCCTTCATCTGCCCGGCCGTTTGATCAGGCGAGCCGTCGGCCGCAAACTTTGGATAGATCGCGTATGGACGTCGACTCGATATAAAACGCATGCGTGCTTCTCGCGGACATTAGCAATCTGTTCATCGCTCTAATGGAATAGCGATAGTAGCTATTGTCATCATCGAATTGAACACGCGTGCGTTCGCATCGAGACCTTCGAGGTGATCGCCGCGTTCCTGCTACGTAAGGGGCCGCAAGCGCGCTCAAACCAGGGTGTTGCCGGCATCGCGAGGTCATCCTACTCAGAAACGACCCCGCCTAAACGTTGAACAGTTCGCTACGCGCCGCGTCCATGATCATCGCGACAGCCGGGTGGCTGATGTGGCGCTCGATAGAGATTGCAAAAAATTCCTCGACGATCGAATTGATCTGCCCGACTATCGTCAGGTTGTGCTCTGTCTGCAACTGGCTTTCGAGCACGGTTGGCGCGAACAGCAGGCCGCGGCCTTCGCGGCCGAATGCCATGGTCATCGCTCCGTCGTCGAACTCGCCGACGATGCGCGGCGAAATGGCGTGCGAGGCGAGCCAGTGATCCAGCTTGCGCCGCACGGCGGATTCCGTGCCGGGCAGTAGCACAGGCAGCTTGTCGAGCGACATCGGGAAGCGTTTTTTGCTGCTTTGAATCAACGCCTGGGTTCCGAAGCAGCTTAGCGTCGAACGTCCGAGGCGGTGATTGAACGCCTTGATGTTGACGTCGACGGGAATGGGGGCGTCCGCGATGATCAGATCGAGGCGGTGCACGGCCAGTTGCGCGAGCAGCGCGTGCAGTTTGCCTTCGTGACAGATCATGCGCAGCGACGCCGACGCGCTCAGCGCGGGTTCCAGCAGCCGGTACGCAATCGCCTTGGGGACCGAATCCGCGATCCCGACGCGAAACCGCGTTTGCGCACCGGCTTCGCTTTCGCGCCGCACAGCGCTTTCGAGTTCCGAACCTAACGAAAATATCTCGTCGGCGTAATCGAGCGCGAGGCGCCCGGCATCGGTCAGTTCGAGCGTGCGGCCGGTTTTCCTGAACAGCTTCTTATCCAGCGCCTCTTCGAGAAGCTTGATCTGGCCACTGAGCGTTTGCGGCGTGATGTGCAACTGCTCGCCCGCGCGCACGATGCCGCCCGCGCGAGCCGCGACCCAGAAGTAATAGAGATGCTTGAAATTCACGAACCCTCCACCGATTACGGAAAGATACGTTTTTCTCGAAGTATCAACAATAAAAATACGAATTTTATGTTGGCATGAGCTCAGTTAGATTGAAACCTCGCCCCGAAGCGTCGGCGGGCGTTTCATGACAGTTGACAGAGGTGACATATGGCATCGGTTGCAGAATTGCTGCGTGCGAAAGCTTCCCGGACAGTGTGGTCGATCGAGGCATCCGCTTCGGTTTACGACGCGATATCGATCATGGCTCACAGGGAGGTTGGAGCGCTCATCGCCGCGCACGACGGGCGCATAGCCGGCATCGTGACGGAGCGCGATTACGCCCGGAAGATCGTTCTGATGGAACGCTCGTCAACGAATACGCCTGTGCGCGACATCATGTCGACGGCGGTGCGTTATGTCAGTCCGGAGCAGACGACGGACGAGTGCATGGCGATCATGACAGAACATCAGATTCGCCATCTGCCTGTGATCAGCGCAGGGCAGGTGACAGGAATGGTGTCGATCGGCGACCTGATCAAGAACCTGATTTCCGAGCAGGAACACACCATCCGGCAACTGGAGCACTACATCCACGGCAACGGTTTTCACGCCGCTTTTGATGGATCGAAGGCACAACCAGCGGCGAGCTTGCGTAGCTAAAAATATTACTGTTCGTAATGTATTTGCGCGCGCAAATGGAGCGCGTTGCGGGCAGTTTCGCGACTCATCGAAAGAGGTTTTTATGTACACGCAAATCATCAACGAATTACGACGTGCTGCCGGTGCAGTCACGCGCGGGACGGCCGCGCTCGGTCTGGCGGGACTGCTGGCGCTGGGCGCCGTGGCGTCGAACGACGCCGAGGCGAAGCGCGTAGGCGGGAGTCAAAGCATCGGGCGGCAGTCGCAGACGGCGTCGCCGTCTGGACAAGCGCAGCGAAGCCAACAGGCACAGCCGGCACAACAGGCCGCGCAGGCGCCTGCTGCGGCAGCGGGTAACCGCTGGATGGGCCCGCTGGCGGGTCTCGCTGCGGGCCTTGGGATTGCCGCATTACTGTCGTCGTTTGGCCTGGGCGAAGGGCTGGCGCAGATGCTGTCGAATGCGTTGCTGATCGGGGCGGTGATTTTCGCCGGCGTGATGCTATTCCGCTTTATCGCCAACCGGCGTCGTCCGGATCTTGCCTATGGACACGGTCCCGTGAACCGCCAGCAAACGAACGGCTCACGGTTTCTGAATCAGTTCCCGCAAGCGCGGCCTGAAGCGAACTTGCGGGGCAGGCCGAACGCGGCGATGGGTTCGACGGGAGCAGCGGACACGGAGAGGACAACGGGACTACCACTCGAGCAAGATCAGGCGGCGTTTCTTGTATCGGCAAAGACCTTGTTCATGCGCCTTCAAGGCGCATGGGACCGGAACGAGCAGGGTGACCTGTTCGAATTGACGACGCCGGAGATGTTCGCGCAAATCAAGCGGGACCTCGAAGCGCGGGGTCGCCAGGTGAGTCATACGGAAGTCACGCAACTTGACGCGGAAGTGCTTGGCACAGAACGCAATGCGGATGAAACGCTGGTTAGCGTTCGCTTTTACGGTCAAATGCGGGAAGACGATGCGCCGACTGCCCAGCCGTTCCAGGAAGTCTGGAACATGGTCAGCGACGCGCGTGGCAACCAGGCGTGGCGACTGGCCGGCATTCAGCAAATTGACGGATGAGAGCGTAGTTGAAACCGGCAGCGGCCTGCTGCCGGTTACTCGTTAGGGTGGCGCGCGCCGCGGAACTACCTGAGACCAACCTTTCGCCAGCGACCGTGCGTGAGAAAGTCGAGCGCCACTTGCGGAGTGGCAAACGCTGGGCGCATCAGGCGATAGTCGGCTACTCCATCACGACTTGCGTGATGGGCGTCCGCCCGCGTGCCGAACAAACTCGAGATCCGTTGCGCTGCCTGTGCGCAGGTCTTTAGCCGCGCGACCGAACAGCGGCGGAATCGGATCGTCTTCGAAGGATCGAGAAGCCATGAGAACGCAAACAAAACGTCTGAATGAGACGCCGACGGTCAGGCAGGAACGCTCCGTCACAATCAGTGGCCAGAATTTGGCCTCGCAGTGGAACGTTTCGCAAAGCAGGCGCATCGGCTCTGTGAGCTATCAGGCTGAACATCAGGGCTACCGTTTGACGGCCCGAGCAGAACCCGTGGAGAGTGCGTTGCACGCGGCCCATCTTGTGATCGAAGGGCCGGGCTGCCCGACACAGCGCTGCTTCCACGCGCTGGATTATTTCTACGACCCAGCGCAGGCCTTGCGGTACGCGATCCGATGGGGACGGATATGGGTCGACCACCGGCTTACGAAAGTCGCCCTACAGCGCGTCGTATCGGCAAGCCCGGCAAGCAGCGCCGAACTGCTTTTGAAAGAGGAACGTACTAACCGGGCAGGGGATCATGAATGAATCGTCAGGCGAAAAAACACTCCGTTTTATTGCTCGGAAGGCAGGAAGTCCTACGGCGGCGCTTGTCTACTGGCTTGACGTGACGGAACCGTCTAGTGAGGCGAGCTTCACCGAGATAACCCGGCGCTTCGCTCCCCTGATGCAGGTCGTCTTTCCTGACGATCGACCCGGTGCGTTCGTCAACCGGAGCGCGTTGCTCGATATCCAACATTTGGGAACCATCGATCGGCTCATTTTCTTGGACGGTTCGTGGCTCGACGTATGGAATGACCGCGATTGCGCGGATATCTGTAACCTGTTTTCCAGCCGGAGGCACACATGTTGTCTGCCAAAAACATTTCGATCACGGCCATAACCGGCCGCATGGAAGGCCAGCCGGTCGTGTCCGAATCCGACATGGAACGACTCCGGGAATGTGCGCACCTGCCGAGGGTGTCACCGACGCAGCGCGCCCTCCTGGACGCCATGGAAGCGACAGCCTTGTTTGTCGATTCCGCCGAGATACCACCGGACGTCGTCACGATGAATACAACGGTCGAATGTACGACCACCGACGGCACTGAGACGCATGAATGGACGCTGGTTTACCCGCGCGAGGCCGACTATCAGCGTGGGCGACTGTCCGTTCTCTCGCCGACGGGCATCGCACTGTTGGGTGCGCGTTGCGGACAAGTCATCATGTGCCTTCCGCCGAGCGGCGTGCCGGTTCATTACGTCATCAGGAAGATCCTCCTGCAACCGGAGAGTCGTCGCTTATCAGGCTGATGATATCGGGAGGAGGCACCGAAGAAACTGCATAGCGTCGCTAGCGAGCGCCCCTCAGTCGGCCCCGTCGCCCATTCAATTCCGTTTGATTCGGTTGGTCAAGGGTCAAGGGGGCGCTAGCATGACTGTCCTCAAGCTGCTGTCATTTTTCTCGCTGACGTTAGCGGTGGTGTGCATGCTGGGTGGTGGCATCACCGTCTTTACGGCGGTCAATCACAAGATTGTCCACTCAAAACGCCGAGATGCACCGAAGAATGAGTGTCCGGCATCACTTCTGTTGCCATCACGGCCCAGTGGCCGAAAGGATTCACTTATCCGCAGTTCCGCCTCGCTTTCATACGCCAAGGCGAACCGCCGCAGGAGGCCACGGGGAAGGCCGAGATGCTCGCGTTGAGCATCGGGCGGGTTTCGGCCATGACCGGTCGGTCGACAGTGGCGCACGAAAGCAGTCGGTCGGCTGCGCGTTGGACTCTCGGTTCGGCGCAAGGGGGCGGTATGGGTAATTCCAGGCGTCGGGCGGGCAATGGTTTACAGTGAGAGACGATCAATACGTGCTACGGAAATCCACGATGATCGACGACGGCCTCTTCGACGCCATAAAACGGTTGCGCGGATGGGCGCAAGCGCGCCGGCACGTGCGACGGCTATGGGTTTATGGCAGCCGACTCAAGGGTGTCCAGCGGACCGACAGCGATCTCGATGTCGCCATGGAAATTGACCCTGTCGGCAACGATGAGACGGCACGAGATTCGTGGGGCTGTCACCGCACTGAATGGGAGACTGAGATGACAGCGCTCGTCCCATATAAGGTGCACCTCCAGGACTACGATCTCACAAACCCAACGTCACGCGTCGTCGCATATATCGGCTGCTGTGCCGCATTGGTCTATCAACGTGATGATGTGGCTGAAGGATGAATCGTGATAAACGGCGATGGCGGCGAAGCCCGCATTATTTGTGACGCACGACACCAGGTCATGTCCGTTATCTCGAAGATCATGCAACGAACGAGGATGCGCGCGTTGGTCGCGCGTATCACAATTCCGCTGCTTCTCGCGATAACGGGAGCGTCGCCGCAGCACTCACTGGCCCAGCCAGGTCAGAACAGCTTGATCGGTGTGGTCACCGACGCACCAAGTTCTTCCAAACGGGTGGGTGGTCAAGTCACCTTCACCGGGATCACGACAGCAGAGCCCACGGTTGTTTGGCCAGATGGCTTCGACGAAAAGTTGTCCAAGCTCTTCGAGAACGAAAACTTGATCGTTCTCCAATTCGTTAGCACCGCCGGAGGCACCGATACCTTCTACATCGAAAGGAAGAGTAAGCGTTTCCTCGTTGTATCGGTTGGAACCTTGTTTGCCGCCTACCTAAATAACAAGTCGGTCAGCGTCTCTCAGTATCGGGGCTACATCAGATAGGTCGCCAGTGCAGTCGTGCTGGCTGAGCGTGACAGCGGCTCCGCGAACGGCCGCTTTCCACCGCGTTCACCGTCCGTTGTGGGTCGCAAGTACTCGTTCGCTTTCCGCGGGACGAGTCATTCACGACCACCGACCTGTGGCTGACAGGAAAGCGCCCCATACCCGTCTGACCGGCACCGATGCTCGAATGACGGCTCAGGCCGAATGGACTAAACCGCTCGCGCGGTAGGGGGCTGCGGCCCGTCTCTGGCGGCGAATGGGAGGCCAGTGGCGCCGGCGCTTATGTTGGTGGTTGAGGCAATCCGCCTCGTCCTCCAGCAGGAGCCCCATCATGACCTCCTCCGATCCGGGCATCAGCCCGCTGCGCCGCCGTATGCTTGAGGACTTGCGCATGCGCAAGTTCGCACCCAAGACCCAGGCCGCCTACCTGCGTGCCGTACGTCAGTTCGCCCGATACCTCGGGCGTTTACCCGATACCGCCACTGTCGAGGACCTCCGGGACTATCAGCTGCATCTGGTCGATCACGGCGCGTCGCCGGTGTCGCTGAACGCCGCGATCAGCGGTCTGAAGTTCTTCTTCGAAGTCACGCCCGGCCGGCCTGAGCTGATGGCGCGGATGCAGCCGGTACGCGTGCCTCGCACGCTCCCGGTTGTGCTCAGCCCCGAGGAGGTGCGCCGGCTCATCGCGGCAGCCGGAAACCTCAAGCATCAGACCGCGCTGTCGGTCGCCTATGGCGCCGGGCTGCGTGCGAGCGAAGTGGTCGCCCTCAGGGTCAGCGACATCGACAGCCAGCGCATGACCCTGCGCATCGAGCAGGGCAAGGGCCGCCGTGACCGCTACGCGATGCTCTCGCCGGTCCTGCTCGAACGTCTGCGCGTCTGGTGGCGCGTTGCCCGTGCCCAGGGCTGCATGCTCGATGGCGGGTGGCTCTTTCCGGGCCTCGATCCGATCGACCCGCTCAGCACGCGGCAACTGACCCGCGCCATCCATGCGGCCGCCGAGACCGCAAACATCGACAAGCGCGTATCCATGCACACGCTGAGGCATTCCTTTGCCACGCACCTGCTGGAACAGAAGGAGGATATCCGCGTGATCCAGGTGCTCCTTGGACACAGGCAGATAGAGACCACCACGCTCTATACCCAGGTTGCCACTGACCTCCTGCGCAAGGTGGTCAGTCCGCTGGACCGCCTGCCCGCCGGCTAGCCCGGCCGCACGCGGAGCACCCCGTGCTGGAGGTCGCGGATACCCGGCCTGCACCAGCCACGCAAACATGACGTTGAGGATCACCATCGCCTGCCGCTGGCTCGATGCCGACAGGGGGCCGTAGAACGGTCGCCAGCGCGGATCGTTGCGGGGATGCTTGCGTCCGCCATCAGCGGTCCACCGTGCCGCGGGTTGCGGATCGACGAGAAAGTGCTGGTAGACCAGCAGGTCTTCGTGCGTGAGCGAGGAGAGCGGTTTGCCCATCTGCAGGACGGACCACAGCAGCAGCCGTTCGGCTTCCTTGCGGTAGCTGTCGAACGTCGTTTTCGTATCGACGAAGCGGGCGAGCCACGCGCGGATCGCATCGGGATCGGTCACCGCGGCGACCTGCATGTGGCCGGTTGCGCGGTTCGTGCCGTGGTGGCCATCGAGACCGGCGGGCAGTTCGAGCGCGTCGATCGGGCGCGGGGCGGAGACGGCGGTTTTCATGGTCGCAGACGCGGCGGAGGCGGAGGTCGGGGTGTGACGTGATGATGGACTGATCCGCCCCCAAGATATCAACATTATCGCCGTAATGTCAAAATATGGCCGTCGATGCGTTAGATATGAGGCGGTTTACGTTGTATTATTTATCAGATTCCACACCAGCATGCTTCCATGGCCGACGTCTTGCCTGACGAAACCCGCCTCTCGGCTGAAATCGACCGCCTGAAAGGCGAATTCCCGAAGACCCGCGAGCTGTACCGCGAGGTCTGCGCGCTCCTGTTCTTCCGCTTCGGGATCACGCCGACCGCGAACCGGCTTTACCAGCTGGTCAAGCGCGGCAGCATGAGCACGCCGACCCAGGTGCTCGGTGAATTCTGGGCCGAACTGCGCGAAAAGAGCCGGGTGCGCATCGACCACCCCGACCTGCCCGCCGATCTGGGGCCGGCTGCCGGCGAACTGGTCGCGGCGCTCTGGACCCGCGCAACCGCCTCTGCCGAAGCCGCGCTCGACGCGCTGCGCGACGAGGTCGAGGCGCAACGCGTTGAGGCGCAACGGTCGGTCGTGGCTGCCCGCGACGAACTGGGTCGCGTCGAGACCGCGCTCGAACAGCGCACGGCGGCGCTCCTTGCCGCGCAGGTCGAGGTGCGCGAACTGGAAAAGGCGCAGGTCGAGGGCCACGCGGCGCGGCAGGGGTGCGAGGCCGAGGTCGTCCGGCTCAAGGCCGAGGCGCTCGTGCGCGACCGTGAACTGGACAAGGTGCGCGAAGGTTTCTCGCGGGATCTCGAGAAACTGCGCGAGAGCGCGGAACGCGCCGAAGAGCGCCTGCGAGCATCGGAAAAGCGCGCGCTGCTGGAGATCGACCGCGAGCGGGGTGCGGCCGCGAAGCTGCAGAAGGACCTCGATGCCGCGGTGAAGCGGGCCGACAGTCGCGGGGCGGACCATCACCGGGCGGTCGAGGCGCTGCAGGCGCAGCTCGGGGACGTGCGTCACCAGGCGGGCGTGCTGCAGGGACGGCTCGATGCCGCGCAGGCCACGAACGTCACGCTGCAGGAACAGCTGGCGGCACTGCGGCAGGCGGATATACGCGACGCCCGCCCAGCCCGCGCGAAGTCCGCCTCCACCCCGGCGCGCCCGGTGGCGACACGCCCTTCACGCGCGCCGCGCGTCACGCCCGCGCCAGCCAGCCAGACCGTAGTGCACCGCAAGCGGGGAAAGAGGGATGGAAAATAGAACCCGTCCGCGCAAGAGACGGAAGGCCCCGGTCTGTCCGCCGATCGGCGCGCTGATGCGCTATGGCGAGCGGACCGTGCGCGTGATCGCCGAAGCGAGCGGCCAGCGCGTGATCATCGGGTCGGTGCACGAAGACGGCCGCACCTTCCGCAGCACGGTGAAATGGGCTAGTCTGACCGCTCTTCACGATCAGCTCTTCTGAACGGGATGACCCAGACCATGCAGCAGCTCGACATCTTCGCCGACAGCCGTGACGTGATGTTGCGCAACGACGTGCTGGCGCCGTTGCAGCGGCGCGATGTGGCGGCCGCGCGAACGGCACTGGCGCAGTTCGCCGGCGAATACCCGGACGACGGTGCGCTGCCCGCGATGACCGTGCTGGTCCGCGAACTCGGGAATGGATCGACCGCGCCCTTTGCTGACCATGCGGCGCTGGACATCGCCCACCGTCACCTGGAGGACGGGGTGGTGCCCGCCGCCCGGCGCGTGCTGCCCGCGCAGAGCGTCCAGCCGTGGCTCGCACCATGCTGGCGAGCGCTCGCCCAGCGGGCCGCGTCCCTGGCCTTTCGCGGCGCCGGTGCCGGGAACCATGCCGAGAGCCACGCCGCACCGCTCTGGCTGCTGGCCGGAGACTGGGCGGCTGCACGTGCAGCGGTCGAGGGCATTGAGTCCTGGTGGCGCATCCCGGCACCCTTCGCGTGGATGACCGAGGCGCGCTACCGGGCTGATGGTCTGGATGCCGCGTGGCCACAGCTCGCTGGACTGGCGTGGCTGGCGCCCGCACGGTTCGCGGCGTTGCTGCCCGGACTGGGCGACGCGTCGCTCGACGCGCTACGCCAGCGCTTCGATGCGGAGTTCCCCGGCACCGGCGAGATCGACGATTACGCGTGGTTGCCGGCCTGGCTGCTGGTGGTCAAGCCGGCGCTCGCAGGCCGGCTGGGTGACGCCCGGACGCAACGTGAGGTTGCGGCATCGCGGGCCACGGTCCTGCTGGGCGAGATCCTGCGCCGGGAGCATGACGGCGACCAGCACGAACTCGTCAAGTCTGCGTCAGGCGCTCAGTCGCCTGCATGCCGGCCTGTTCGACGTGTACATGGCGACACGGAAAGTGCAGCACCGGTGAGTATGGCGATCGGCGGCCAATCACCGACGATGCCGTGGTCGCATTGGCCAGTCGGGCGGAGGCACGGAGGCGACATGACATTGAAAGCGCAGTGGTACCGGGACAGGCTCACGAAAAAAAGCCGCAAGGGCTTCTGCGGCTATCCGGTCGCAACGGTGGCCTTTTATGGGCCCGATGACAGGCGGGCGACGAAGGTTGCCGTCGGCATCGTCGCGTACGAAGGCGCGGATGCTGATCCTGTTGAGCGGTGGTTCTGTGAAACGTCCGATGCGAGAACCGATCCGGAAATCACCGAAGCAGTCGTCCGGTTCATTGAACAGCATGGTGCGCGTTCGGTCGCAGCGGTCGATCGCATCATCGGGTGCCCGCATGAGGAAGGCATCGACTATCCGGACGGCGAAACCTGTCCGCGGTGTCCGTTCTGGAGCGACCGTGACCGGTGGAGCGGCGGGTTGATCAGGTGAGGCCGGTTGGGTGCTCTCGCGACTGTGCACGGGGCAGCCGGCGTTGAAGCTGGGTGACGCTATTTCATGCGCGGAAGAGCTTCAATATGTCCAATATGCGGGACGACCCGGATTGCTCCGCTCCCGAGCCTGCTTCTATCATCAACTCCCCGCTGCCAATCGCAGCCAAACGCGCCATCGGTAATGCGTCGCCGACAGCGACCTTAGCCGGGCAGGCACGGCCCACAGGCCAGTAGCCGGCGCAATCCCCTACGGCACCTACTCGAACGACCAGGAGACAGGAATGCTCAGCGCCCATGAATTTGCGACATTGATGCTCGTCAGGGACTCGGCCGACCATATTGCCGAGCGGCAGGAACTTGACACGTTGCTCGAACGCCAGCTCGTCGCCATGGAGCAGCTTGCCGGCGGTACGGTGCGGCCTCGAATTACGCAGGACGGAGATTCCCTTCTTCGGGCCTTCGCACGCCGTCACTGAGATGTCGCACCCTATGAGCCCGCAAGCCGATATGATGCAGGCTTGAGCGTTGTTCCGGATACTTGCCGCGGCCCAACTTCGAGGGCCCGCCCGATCTGCACTGGGACAGCGCGAGCATGACGCCGTTTATGCGCCGAAGTTTACGACCGGGCTGACGACCGCGGCGGCTCGCGTCTGCTGCCAGGCGGGTCCGTACACGGCAACATGGCACGTCAGGCTGTTCGCCTCTTCGTCGCTGCATGCTAGCCGGGAAAGTGGGCGGACCAAACGCGGCTCGAGCACACGTCCGGGCGCGCCATACCGTCGACGCCTTACCTGGCGCTCGTCGCTTTCTCCGAACCATTACCTGTCCGGGCTGTCCCGATCGGCGGCACGGCGTCGTTCATTGACGGCAGCGTCTCCTTCGGCGCTGCCGCGGCGGCGACGGCGTCCGGCTGGGCGGAGTCGGCCTTCAGGTAGTGGTCGACTAGCGCAAAGAAACGCTGATAGAAAACGCCGGCAGGAATCGTCTCGCTCGCAACTTTCACCATCGAGTCATCGCTTGAGCCGATCGGCAGCGACAGCGATCCGAACACGCTCAGTCCGACGCTCGCCGACGTGTTGCTCTTCTTCAGCGCATAGCGATCCTGCACTGCGTTCACGTACGCGATACTGCTGTTGCTTTTGGGGTCGTCGGTTGTACAGACCACATGGATTTCAATCACCGCGTGCGTATCGCCGGTGGGCTGGAAATTTTTCGAGCCGTCGACCGAATCGGGCCTCGTCGAACTGGCGATATATCCCTGGCTGAGCAACGCACGGCGGGCGGCTTCGCAGGCGAGCTCTGCCTTCCCGGCGAAATTGTGCATATAAGGGCTATCGCCTGCGTCGAACTGTTCTTGCTGGTAAAGCGGCTTCGGTGTCGAGCACGCAGACAGTGCGCTCGCAAGCGCAAGCACGAAAGCCGCGGAGGAAAAGCGGAACGGGGTATGCATGGCTGAACAGGTTGGACCGGCTCGAGCGGAGAAGGGGGCCGGCGCCAGATGGCCACGACACCCAATGCTCTTGCGCTGCATGAGAGGGACACATCATGCGGCCGATCCGGCAGTGAATGGGCCGGGCCATTATAGTTTTCTTTCCCTACAACAACCTTCGACGTTCTCGTGAGCGCAGATCCGTTACGTGGTACGGCGGATGTGGCAAGCTGATATGAGAGGACGGCCTTCTCAAGTTGGTCGAGGAAAGGTGAAATTTTTGAAAAAGAGTAGGATTGCAAATCAAAAAATGCGGACGCCAGATTCTGCCATTGTCCATTGACGCCGGGCCGCCAGGCGATCCTTCAATTCTGCCCGGTGCCGACCTGCATTCATCAGATGTCGAGGCAGCGCGAAGTGCTGCCGGATCAGGCCGAAGCATGAGAGGAAACCCCGTGTGCGATGTTGCGCAGCGTAGTCAAATCGGGCAGCCTTTCGGAACTTGCGGACGGGATGTTTCAGGAGGCTCGGTGAACGTGGGGGCCTGCTGCTATTTCAACGCACGGCATGGCAGATGACATCCGCCGTCACGCCCCAAGCCTACATTGCGTTCGCCCGAGAGCTGTGCGATGCGGTAGGGGCGGGATAAATAGTCAAGCTGGCTCTGCGACCGCGGCTGACCTCAGTGGCTAATCCGTTGAGAATGCGGCAACCACACGGGAAGCAGGAGAATGGAGCGAGGGAAAATAAAGAAGAATGAGGCTCTGGATAAACCGGGCCCCGAAGAAAGTGAACCAAGAAAAGTTGGTTCCACGCAGTGAGTTTCACACTGTCAGTTTTTGACGACTTTCAGATCGCCGATGACAGCGATCGCCGGTGCATGGGAAAGGAGTGTTCGCGCTGCGGACGCTGAAAGCGGGGGAGCGCGTGTTGGAATACAGGGGTGAGGTGATTTCCTGGCGACGGGCCGCCCGCGCAGCACCGGCGAGACGGCATCGAGGGACACACGTTCTTTTTCGGGCTGGAGGACGGCCGGGTGATCGACGGCAGCCGCGGGGGCAACAGCGCGCGCTGGCTGATCACTGCTGCTCGGCGAACTGCGAGGCAGTTGAGGAGGCGGGGCGCGTGTTCAACCACGCGATCCGGGACATTACGGCTGGCGGCGAACTCTTTATCGATTACCGACTGGAGACGGACGAGCCACTTGATGGTGACCTGTGTCGGTACTACGCGTGCCTGTGCGGTGGTGCCGCCGCACCATGCTCGGGCCCCGGGAAGCGAGCGTTACCCGGGACGGGCCGGGTCATGCCGACGCTGGCAAAGTCCCGGAGCACAGCTCGTCCGGAGTGGAGCGCAAACGGCTGGCCCCTGTCGCTTGCGCTGCCGGAATTGCCCGCAATGGGTGGACAGTCAACAAGGCAGGTGTCTGGCTGTGCTTCAAGGCCTGCGGTGCAACCAGTCCCGCATCGGATGGGTGTCCAGCCAGCGGAGTTGCCGGCTCCTGTGATGTTCACGTCGGTAGTGCTCCGTCACGAGGATGGCAGCCATGATCAGAACGATCACTCCCAGCATGATTCCCGAAATTGATTCGGCCATGGCGACCTCCTGTCGAGTCGCAAACATGCTTACAGTTTAGGTGATGCGCCGGCGCGTCGGGTACTCTACCTGTTCCTTCTTGCTGCCGCCTCCTGCCGCCTTGCGCAGCCCAAACCGGGAAGGATGCGAAGAGGCTGCCACGAGCATGGGCGCGTTGATGACCCGGGTTTAGCGCTGCTTGTCCTACTCGGCAAACGGGGGCGCTACCAGGGGTAGCCTGGTCTGCCGAACGGTGATCTTGTCATCATCGCCGATCGGTTCCACATGGCATCCTCCTCGACCGACCACATTCGGCTTCGCTCGTTACGCAGACTGAAATCTGGAGGTTCGAGTATCGATTCGACCCTGACATGTGCGTTCGACGCTCTCATAAGGGCGAATTCCTGCCGTCCCGATGGCAGATCGGCGTGTGACCTCATAGGACCTCCGGCGCAAAGGCGCAAACGATTTGCCCGGCGCCATTACGTGCCGCCGCATCGCCAAGGCGCCCGATGCGGTTAGCGATGTCACGACGGACTGCAGGAGGAAAGCCTCAACGTTCCAGTGTCCGCGCTCCTGCAAAAGCTCGCCTTACCGGTTCATTTAATACCGGATGACGCAACTAACCGTCATGTTCGTCTGGGCCGCCCCTCCAACGTCGAGACCGTTTCGCAATGACGGAGCCGCACACACCGACTTTTACCGCAGTGCCGCGACAGCGCTGCTGGCCGCTGGACGATTTTCCGTCTGTCACGCTCCGGCAGCCCGCGCTGGCCGGGAAAACGGAGGGGGCGGGCGCTACCTTGGGCACGTGCGTGCGCGTTTGCGTTCGGACCGCCCGTTGCCGTACGTTGCGGGTCTGGCCAACAACAACCGATCGAACATGAATAAACAGGAACTGATTGACGCGGTCGCAGCCCGCACCGGCGACACCAGGGCCGCCACCGGCGAAGTCATCGATGCAGTGCCAGGCGCCATCACGCGCGCGGTGACCGCTGGCGACACCGTGCAACTGGTCGGTTTCGGCTCGTTCCCGACGGGACAGCGTGCGGCACGCACCGGCCGCAATCTGTCGACGGGCGCTGAAATCCAGGTTGCCGCGGCAAAGACGGTGAAGTTCACTGCCGGCAAGGCGTTCAAAGACGCGGTGAACGCACGGTGACGAAGACCGGCATCGCACCGGCCATCTACGCGGGCCTGCAGCGTGAAATCGCCGACGTGGTGGAGTCCGCGCGCGCGGCCGCCGCCCGCCGCGTCAACGCGTTGATGACGGCGACCTACCGGGAGATTGGCCGGCGCATCGTGGAGTTCGAGCAAGGCGGCGAACTCGGCTAGGCCAGCGGGTCGGTGGCACCCGGTCAACTGTCTCAGCTCGACCCGTTAGCGCCATTCGGGCAACGACGTTGAACGTCCGCTTGTCGCGAACCAACGGCCTCTTAAACAGCGTCGATGCTCGGTACAGCACGACCGATGGGTGCCCCCGCCGAATGGTCACGCCGCGGCGAACGTATCCTCGTGAAGGTCCGGCCAGTAGGGGACATCATCTGAATTGGTTGACTAGGAATCGAAGACCTTAGGCTATAGCGATGCCGATAGACAAATGCTTCCGAGTGGCTGAGAACACGGCCCGGATGAAACCAATTACTAGGTGCACGGCAGCGCGCGGATGAGTAAGACAATCGTGAACTTGTTCGCTCCGACTTTGACCGTACAGGCACCAAGCGCAAAAGTGCTCGCAATTATTTGTTAGCAGGTTGTAGCGGTTCTCACCCAACCTGGAGCGAGCCCGCTCGACGGCCTCGCCCTCCTCGTACGTCGCCAAGAGGCTCGGCTCGGTCCAGACTTCTTGACCGGCTGCGAAGCATTCGATGTCAACTTCTTCTACCGGACCGAAATGCAAGGATCCAGCAAGCCCAGCATAGTGCACTACGTTCCCATCGCCTACATAAATGCCGTGGTGTCGGTAACCGCTGCGCGGCGCAACGAGATGCGCACCAAGCACGGGCTCTTCACGAAGGCCGATATATCTCCAGTTCGACATCGTGGCTGTTCCGCTATTTTGATGGATCGTGGCGTGTCGCATGATCGGACTCTGGAAAGCTCGGCCAAGTCAAATAGAGAAAGAAGTCAAAACGGCAGCCCAAAAAGGAGGCACAGTCAAAAGACGCGTGCCTCAATATTTATGAATCTATGCCCCGGCGATTCAGCGAGAATAAACCGTGTAAACAATGGGGTCGCCGCAGACGTTCACGTTTCGCTCATGAGCAATCTGTCCGTCATTCATGACAGTTGTGAAATTGAATAGGCAATGCCAAGGGTTTTCGTCATGGACATCAATTAATGCATGACTTCCGGAAAACAGGATTGGGGGGGCGATTAAAATATCAGGGCCAGGGCCACGTCCGCCCGCGTGCCTTACGTGGAATTCGAGAATGGTTTGGTCAGTGTCGTTTACGAGATCAACGTAGTTGGCATGGGCAGACGCCGCAACTCCCGCTACCGATAATGCAGCAAGGGTTCGTGCGATATTTGGCATGGTCTTCATGGCTAGCTCCAGTTAGCTTTGAGGATATCGATTTGCCTATGTGTTACCGACGCATCGATGACTGTAGTTTTGTCCGCGCATGCGCTCCCCGAAACCCTCGATACCGGGGAAGACTCGGCATTTTTGGAAGGGCACGAGACGAGGCCCTACCAATGGGGGGTATCAACTGGGGTATCAATTGGAGTAGAAACCAGTATGATGAAGCTATAAAAGGGGACAGTTATGGAAAACGGCTACTTCAGGACCGTTTTACTGGTGGAGGACGAAGGCCTCACGCGCAGCGCCATGAAGAGTCTTATCTTGGCCAGCGAGCCACAACTTAGCATTGATGAGGCGGATGGCTTCGACCAGGCTATTTCCCGGATCGAGAGCAAGTCTTACGATCTTTTATTCCTCGACTATCGACTCAGCGGGGACCGAACGGGCCTCGACCTGCTTAAATGGCTGAAAGAACGAGACCATGAGATCCATTGTATTATGCTGTCCAATCAGGACGATCGAGTTACGGTATTCGAGTGCATTAAAAATGGAGCATGCGGATTTATTTCAAAAGCCAGTGAAGAAGGCGGTGCTGTCTTTCAGGACGCACTCAGGACAATTCTGAGTGGACGGATTTATTTGCCGAACACGGTCTTGGGAAAAGGGGGGTTTCGTCCGCAGCCGACGTCCAATACTCGCGGAATTCCTGTCGAAACTCTGAATCTTCCGCCGAGACTGACGGAGACATTGCGTTGCGTCTTGCAGGGTTTATCCAATAAAGCAATCGCAAAAAAAATGAATATCACGGAAAATACAGCCAAGGAATATTCCAGTGACTTATTGGCCCGCTTCAATGTGACTCGCCGGACGTTTCTCATCGTAGAGATGGCGCGCCGAGGCGTTGAGATTCCCAAGGCGCCCCAAAATCCATCTACCTGACATGTTCAGATGCGGAGGACTGTGAAGGCTCGATTGCAATCATCTTCAAAATACTCGTCTTAAGTATTTCGGCCGTCACTGGTTTCGTGATAATATTTTTGTCTGAGTCAATTTCGAGATTTATTGCTCCAACTTCACCTGTTATTATCAAACACGGGATAGATCTTCCCAGTTTGGCATGTGCAGAAGCGGAGACATCATAAGCAGTCGTCGAGTCTGCCAACGTATAATCTGTAATTATGAGATCAGGGTAGCGCTCAATTGAGTCCAGGATCTCGTTGAGTTGCGCAACCGAGTTTGCCGAGTCAAAAAGCACTCCCCATTGATGAAAGAGTGCTTCCGTAGCCGCGCGTACAAGTCTGTCGTCTTCTATCAACAGAACATACAGGCCCGAGATTGCACGAGCGGTTGAAGCCGGCTCGGCAGGTGGCTCGTACACTGATGTCAGCATTGGTGAGTGGCAGACCGGAAGTTCGATCGAGAATCGGGAGCCGCGACCCTCAATCGATTTAAGTTCGATCCGATGTTCGTCCAACATGGAAATCATAGCATTTACGGTTGACAAGCCAAGGCCCAATCCTCGTTCACGGTCACGCTCAGTGTTACCAATTTGAAAAAACGGCCTGAAAATAGCATCCCAATATCGCTGCGCGATCCCGATGCCATTGTCCACGACATCGATTCGCACACGATTGGCGCCTCGAACGACGCCTACAAGGACACCACACTGCCCCCCTTTTTGGAGGTCAGCATATTTCACGGCGTTGGAGATGAGGTTTGCGAGAATTCGGCGGATCCAGTACGGATCGCTTCGAACCCAAATTCTGGCATTCACCGGGCATCGTAGCCGGAGCGAGACGCCCGCGTTTGCAGAAAGCGGCGTCGATTGTTCGACTAGCTCATGAACGAGCGGCGATAGGTCAATCACGCGGTAGTCGGGACGCACTTTTCCGGACTCGAGCCTCGATAGGTCGAGCACCGCGTCGAAGAGGCGTGCCATGACGACGGACGATTTGCGCGCTTGTGTTATCAGTTTTCGAGATTCCTCGCTGTCGTCGCGCCCCGCCGCTTCCTCAGCGGCTGCCAGAAATAGATTTAATGCATGCATGGGTTGCCGGAGATCATGCGTGGCCGCAGCAAGGAAAGATGATTTTTCAAAATTGGCATCCTCGGCCGCGCGTTTTTGTTGTTCCTTTAGTGTAATTAATGCTTTTGTTTTCGCCATCTGCTCGTCTCGTGAGATTTCCAAAGCCTTGTTCTTGTCCATCATCGTTTCATTCAATATTTCTAGATGTCGGTTGGAAACAGCGAGTGCTTTCTCTGCGAAAAACCTCTCTCGGGAGTGACGCTCCGCGTGAACATTCACGCCAAGCCCGATCACAATCACATTTGAAAGCCACATCACTGCGATAAAAAGATCCCATGTGCTTAAAAAACGAAAAATAATCTGCAGAACAATGACAGCAAGAACGACAGACACGGCGAACCAACACGCGGCCTTTGGCCGAAACTGGAAGAAGCCGAACTGGAAAAACAGAACGAGGTCCAGAGAGAAGAGATACGGAACGACTTTAAACGGCGTTGGCGCGACCAATTCCGCACCAAGGAGAGACATCGCAACCGTGGCGATGGGAAACATCAAGACGACATGCGCCGTGAATTCGCGTGCGAATGAGCGGTGAAAGGAAAGCGCAACGGCGCATGCTATCGCGGCGACGCCAATCCCGCGAAAAAGTAGGAGGGCCGGCAAGATGTTCTGAAATGCAGGGGCCTGGCCCGCAACATAAAAGTCTACCCACAAGTAGCAACCCCAGACGAAGAGGCCGAGCACGCCTGACGCTCGGCGGAACCTCGCAAAACGCCTTCCATGATCTTCAAGGAACTCACGTTCGAGGTCGGCGTCGTCAAATGGGGATGGAAATGTAAGCGTCTCCGCTAAGCTGCTCAATAATTCCCGCAGCGCAGAGCCTGCTCTGCGCGGTTCGCGCTGCTGAGCAGCAGGGAAATTCGCTGACTTCATCGCATTCCGCGTGTCGCGTCGTGTCGCTTTTCACTGTAGACGAGAGACAACGCGGGCAGAGGACAATTTTTACAGCGACCGTTGTCGGCCTCATGGGAGTTGGCTCACCGACATTTCGCAGGTTGTGCTGAATTGAGGGCAAGCTAGTGACATCGTTGGCCAACATACCTTTGCTCCAAGACAGGTCTGATCGAAATCACATCAATCATGAGCGTCGGCTCGCTGTCGCGGTCTGAGTGCTTCATCGCGCTGCACGTGAGCGCTTTGCCCTTCACAGGCAATACGGCTTCGTAATAACCGCGGTCTATCGCCACCGCCTTTTTAAGCGTTCACAGTAACGACTTTCCGCGCAATTGGTACCCGGCCTTCGCAGGGCCTCGTATCGCGCCCCTCCAAAAACATCGGCCTTCCCCCAATGATGCGGGTTCCAAGGAGCCTTCTCACCAGCAAAACTATAGCCGTCGACGCGAGGAGTCGATATCCCCGAATCGACAGATACGCCCCGTAAATGATCGGTAACCGCCTCCGGTTTTTCGGTGGTGCGACACAGCTTTAGATCGTGAAGATCTAACAGGAGGACAATCATGAATCTGCCCAAGAGTACATTGCTTGTAACACTTCTATTGAGTTCAGCTTTCGCCTTTGCGCAAGGCAATCAGACTTACACGACAACGACCCAAGAGGCCGCAGAGGCTGCCCAACGACAACATAATACCGGGACGATGAATTCGAACGAAGCACAACAACTACGCCAAATGGAGGAACAAGAACAACGAACCTATTCGCCACCTTTGCAGCCCTCGCCAAACTCGAGCGACGGCGATTAGCAATCAAGCGCAATGCTCTCTCCGCCCGCATCGACTCTTTGTCTAAAGAATCGCTGCGGGCATTTGAGGGACCGGCAATCGCCTGAGTTTTCGTCATCGTGCATGTCGACGAACGCGCGGAAGCCGATTTCGCAACCCAGATACTCTTGTTTTTCAGCTTTCTCAGGTCCGCAGTTCCCGCATTCGGGCATGCGCGGAATTTTCACTTATAGTTGTCGATTGCCTCTTGTCACGTCTTGAGCGGACGGTCGCAAATCGACATCGAACGGCAGAAACTGGCCGCTTATTGCCTTACGCTACCGTGTCATGTCGATCCGTTGGGAGCCCTGCGGTTGCCCGTGCCGACCTGGATCGTGTCTTCACGCCGAGTCGACGCGATCGCACTCAGCGTCGCTCTGTCCCGTATGCGCAACCTGCTCGCCAAACTGCAGGGCGGCAAGCTGGGCATAGAGCGGCGAGCTCAGAAGCAAGTCGGCGTGACGGCCCTGCGCGACGATGCGGCCTTGCTCCAGCACGACGATGCGGTCCGCTTGCTGTACGGTCGCGAGGCGGTGCGCGATGACCAGCGTGGTGCGGTTCTGCGCGGCATTGTCCAGCGCCTTTTGTACGAGGCGTTCGCTGGCGGCATCGAGCGCGCTGGTGGCTTCGTCCAGCAGCAGAATGGGCGGATTCTTCAGGATCGCGCGGGCGATCGCAATGCGTTGGCGCTGTCCCCCAGACAGCCGTACTCCGCGCTCGCCTAGAAACGTGTCGTAGCCTTGCGGCAGTTCTTCGATAAAGCCGGCCGCAGCGGCCATTTCGGCAGCCCGCTGCACTTGCGGGAGTGTGGCCTCGTGCGCGCCGTAGCGGATGTTGTCGAGCACGCTGCCCGAAAAGATCACCGATTCCTGCAGCACTGCCCCGATTCCCTTGCGCAACTCGAGGAGCGGCACCTGTCGCGTCGGGACGCCGTTGATCAGAATGTTGCCGCCCTGCGGGTCGTAAAATCGCAGCAGCAGTTGGAACAGCGTGGTCTTGCCGGCACCGGACGGTCCAACCAGCGCGACATGTTCGCCCGCGCGGACGTCGAGCGAGAGCCCGGCGAGTGCAGCGATGCCGGGGCGGGACGGATACGAAAAGCTAACATTGTCGAGGCGGATGCCGTCCCCGCGCGCCGGCAGCGCGACCGTCGCCTCGGCCTGCACCACCGGCGAGCGTGCCACCAGCAGTTGCAACAAACGTTCGGTGGCGCCGGCAGCCCGCTGCAGATCGCCCCACACTTCGGCGACAGCTCCCACAGCGCCGGCGGTGAACACCGCATAGAGGATGAACTGGGACAACTGGCCGGCCGTCATCCGCCCGGCTAGCACAGCCTGCGCCCCAAGCCAGAGGACGAACACGACGGCGGCGAATACCAGCACGATAATCACGGCGGTCAACCAGGCACGCGCCCGAATGCGCTTGAGCGCGGTCTCAAAGGCCACCTCCACCGCGCCGGCAAACCGCCGCGCCTCAAAGGCCTCCTGCGTGTACGACTGGACGGTCGGCATGGCATTGAGGACCTCGCCCGCCAGCGCGCTCGCGTTCGCTACCTTGTCCTGGCTGGCGCGCGAGAGGCGGCGCACGCGCCGACCGAAGACAACGATGGGAGCGACCACCACCACCAGCGTAGCGATGACGTAGCCTGACAGCACTGGGCTGGTCAGCGCCAGCATCGCCATGCCACCAGTAAGCAGGAAGAAGTTGCGTAACCCCAACGACAGGCTGGTGCCCACCACCGTCTGAATCAAGGTGGTGTCGGTGGTGAGCCGCGACAGCACCTCTCCGGTCTGCGTGGTTTCGAAGAACTGCGGGCTCATCTCCAGCACGTGGTCGTAGACAGCACTTCGCAAATCGGCCGTGACCCGCTCGCCCAGCCACGACACGAGGTAGAAGCGCAGTGCCGTGGCGCCGGCCAGTACCAGCGAAACGGCGAATAACGCGAGGAAATAGCGATCGATATGCGTACGGTCACCCGCAGCAAAGCCACGGTCAATCAGGTATTTGAACGCCACCGGCAACGCCAGTGTGGCGCCCGCCGACGTCACCAGCGCCAGGAACGCGAGCGCCCAGCGCCCGGCATATGGGCGCATGAAGGGAAACAGGGCAAACAGGGGGCCTATAGCCCGCGAAGGCGGCGAAGGCGGGACAGCGTCTGGCATGAGGATTCCCGAGCGGGTAGAAGTTCATCTCGATTGTGCCAGTCCTACAGATTCGAAGGCAGCGGTCGCGTGCTTGCCGCGACTCCCCATATGTATCAAGATCAAATCGATCTTCTCAGGAATGAGCCATTGCCATGACAGACAAATCCCGATCCAGACGAACTGAAAGGACCCGGTGACTTGACGTTGCGCCAGATCCACGAACAGGTACAGAAGAGCGCCGAGCGCGACCGCGAAGAGCAGGTAAAGCGTAATACTACCGCTGCGCAACAGGGTATCGATGGGCAACGTTGGGTACGCTACGTGTGGGCCCGCAGTGGCCGTCGCTAAGATGGCTTGATACGAAATGCGCCGGTCGCGATTGCCGAATCGGGAGCAAACGTTAATCGCCGAGCCGGGCCGGTCATAGCGTGTCTGCGAGCGGCACGACCGACCCACTACGGACATAGAGCCGGTGCCACCTGTATGAGCGCTTTCCGAGTACAGCAGCCATCCCTTTATCTGCAGCGGCCTTTTGATGGCAAGCTTATTGTCAACGGCAGTAACCTCCCTTCACGCCACGCGCCAAGTGTTCCGCTTTCTATTCGGCGCTATCGCGCGGTCAGAAACAGCCGCACCCAATCGTGGCTTCGCGGCAAACGAAACACGGATTCCGGGTCATCGCACCTTCCGTGCGAAACGTCGCGGTGATCGCCGGCAGCGCCCTTGCAGCAGGGCTCGGCTCGACGCTTGCTCCGCTATCCGGAAATGCAAATCCTCGATGGGCAAAGATTCTTCGACCAACGACGGCCCGAAGGCGGGTCAAAAACGGTGACGCATGCCGACGAGTGCTAGCGCTTGCCAGCGCGTACCGTCGACGCCGTACGACGAGATCGAAGCAACAGCGCGCTGCGTACCGCCATCTGCGGTACGTTGCGTACCTTTCGCGATTTGATACGCACCTGTCAGATAAACGTCCGTGCGCACGGACAGGTTATAAAAACTGCCAGCGCTGAACTGATGATAACTCGCCGAGGTATCGCCGCTCGCATGCGTATAGGCGTAGCCCAAGCCAAACTGAAGCATAGGGTTCACGCGATAGAACGTGAAGGCGCGCGCTGTGTTGTATGTCTCAGTCCTTGAAAACGACGACAGTGCGTCGGGCCTGTACGTCGCGTTGCTGTAACCGAAGCCAAATGAGACACGCTTACCGGTATACTGCGTCGCAACTTGCGCAATCCCGATGACGTGCGCCGTTGCGTACGCGGCATTGATCGAGCCACCGTCGAACAGAGAGTCTGACGATGCGCCGCTCCACCCCAAGCGCAATGTCGAATCCCTATGCGTATTGCTGGCCTGGTAATAGCCGCCTGCAACACTGAGGCTTTCATAGGTGTAGGAAACTGCACCCGCAGCCGTATATCCCTGGCCGTTCTGTCCCGCGATGCCGCCCAGCGCGTACATTGCCTCAGCCCGAAGTCCCGCGATCACAGGACTCGTGTATTTCACCGCGTTCGAGACGCGGGCGCTGCCGTCGTTGTTGTCGACGTCGCCCGGGGTCGCGAATGGCGAACCGCCGATCGTCTCGGCCGTCAGCACCTCTGTCATATCGACGACCGGATCATACATACGTCCGAAGATCACGGTTCCCCACCGTTGACTTGCCAGACCCACAACCGATTGCCGTCCGAACTGCCGGCCACCCTGTCCCAGCTTTCCGTTGACAATCGAGAACCCATTTTCGAGGCGGAAAACAGCCTGAAGGCCGTCGCCGAGATCTTCGCTACCGCGGATCCCCCACCGGTTGCTGGACAAGCCGCCGCTTACGAGGCTTGTCCTGTTCCCAGTATTCGTCGTCATGTAGCTCAGACCGGAGTCGACCACCCCATATAAGGTGACGCTTTGTGCATTGACCTGTGGCGCGATCAGTCCCAGCGCAGCAGGAATAAGTGCAAGAGTAGATGCTATTTTCATTTTCGCAATACGTACGTTTTTATCCGATGTGCGGAAGCATCGCGCGCGGTGAGTCGCGACGCAGCGCGGACTCCCCTGGTAAATGAGACTATGAAATCGAAGTTGCGGTTGGGGGGCTACGTTGGACTGGCGGCGCCCTGCGATCCATGCACGGGTCCTGTCGCGACCAGCGTTGGGTAATTGCCCGCGCCGGGGAGGCTCACCATCTCCACGCGAAAGACCGGGCCGACGACGTCCGGCCGCACGATCTCCTCAGGTTTGCCGCATGCAAGCATGTGCCCTTCTCGCAGGACCGCGACTTGGTCCGCGTAGCGGATGGCGGCGTTGAGGTCGTGCAAGACGATGACGGTTGCCAGCCCGCGCTTCTGCGTCGTTCGCCTTACCACCTCCAGCACGTGCAACTGGTGATATATATCCAGCGCACTGGTCGGCTCGTCCAGCAACAGTGCCGCCGGATTGCGCGCGAGGGCCTGCGCAATGAAAACGAGTTGGCGCTGACCGCCGCTTAGTTCCACCAGAAAGCGTTGCGCGAGATGCAGGATGCCAAGTTCCGCAAGGACCTCGCACACGACATGTTTGTCCACTTCAGTCACACGCAGACCTAGTGTTGCCAGTCGACCCAGCAGGACAACTTCGAGAACGGTAAGGCTGCTACGCCCTGCAGAATCCTGCGCGACATAGCTGACGAGGCTTCGGTTCGATTTCTTCGGGGGGCGGTCCAGCGCGCGGCCGTCGAACAGGAGTTGGCCGCTGTATGCAGCAAGCCCCGCAATGGCACGCAACACTGATGTCTTCCCGCAGCCATTCGGACCGACGATGGCGGTCACGTCTCCGGGCATGGCGGTGAGGGAAATTGATTGCATCACCGCACGTTTCCCGTACGAGATACTGATATCACGAAGTTCGATCTTCACGCTGGACCTCGCTTCTGGCTGACGATGAGGCAGACAAAAAACGGAACGCCGATGAGTGCAGTGACGATGCCGATCGGCACGACCGCACCCGGGTAGACCACTTTGCTGGCAATCGAGGCGCCGGATAACAGTAAAGCGCCTGTGATCGCGGCGCCAGGCAGCAGGAAGCGATGATCGTCGCCAAGCAGCATCCGGGCGATGTGCGGGGCTACGAGACCGACAAATCCGATCGTTCCGACAAACGCGACGGCCGCGGCCGTCAGCAAGGATACGAAGGCGAGTGAGCGTAGCCGTAATGCGCGAGGGTTCACGCCTAGAGCGTGCGCACGGTCGTCGCCGAGTTGCAACGTCGTCAGCTTCCACGCGTCCAGCATCAGAAACGGAAAAACCACGGCGACCACTGCGGCCAGCACAGCGACCTTGCCGAGGCTCGCTTTAAGAAAACTGCCGAACAGCCAGAAGACAACCTGCTGCAAAGCTTCCGGCGAAGCCTGAAACTGTACAAGCGATGTCAGCGCCTGAAAGAGGAACAACAGCGCAATGCCGCCCAGAATCATCGCTTCGGGACTTGCGCCTTTGCTGTTTCCTATTGCAAAGACACAGGCACAGGCAATTGCTGAAAAGAAAAAGGCTGCGATCGGTATCGCATAATCGGCGGGGAGAGGGATCCATCGCCCCAGGACGATCACGAAGGCGGCGCCAAATCCCGCTGCAGCCGAAATGCCGAGCGTATAGCTGCAGGCCAGCCGGTTGTGCAGCACCGTCTGCATGACTGCGCCCGAGAGACCGAGCGACATCCCGACACCGACCGCCATCAGCGCCATGGGCAGGCGGATCGTCCAGACAATGATACGGTTGACCGGGTCAGTATCCGCCCCAAACAGAGCCGTGAGCATGTCCCACGGTCGCAACATCGCGGGGCCAGTCGCGATGTCAATCATGAACAGGACTGTCAATAACAGGACGGCGCTTATCAACCACGCGCCGCGACGCATTATCTGTCGACGGTACTCGGCAAGAAAGGAATCTACGACGGTCATGGCTTCGCGCTCAACATCCACGTTCCAGTCAGCTTCACTGGCAAATATCTGGCGTAGTAGTCGCGCAGGTCGGCCATCGGGTCGATATCGGCGAACTGTGCAGGATAGAGCTGCTTGGCGATGTACTCCATCGCGGTGTAGTCGAAGAACGTCCGGCATAACGCGTGATCAATGCCGTAGACGTGCCCCTCCCGCACGGCACGCATGTTCGACCAGCCTGGACGCGCGGTATAGGTCTTCAGGGTGGCACGGGCTGGTGCGGGATCGCTTCCGAAGCCTAGGCGAACCGCGTTAGGTGCGTTGTCCCACGAGGAACCTGCGATAAAGACGAATGCCGGGTCGGCCGCCAGGACGAGCTCCGGATTCATTTGCCCCCAACCACCGGGAATTCGACCCGTTGCGATATTTTCCGCACCGAGGTTATCGAGAATCTTTCCCCACATCGTGCCGTTGTAGCTATTGCCGATGGTTCCTGCGCCGTCATACCCCAGTTCAACGTAAACCTTGGGTTTCGTGGTCGTGCGGGCGGCGGCGACACGACGCAGGATGTCGTCGTATTTGCGCTGATAGAAGCGGGCTAGTTCCTCGGCGCGGGTGTTCTCGCTCATAACGGCGCCAATGGCACGCGTGCTGGCGAGGTGGCGTTGCAGTGTCTGGGCGTTATAGTCGATGACGACAATCGGAATACCAGCCGCATCCAAACGGCTTTTGGATGTGCCGAGCGAATCGAATTCGAGTTGCGAAAGAATCAGAAGATCGGGGCGCAGGGCCAGTACCTTCTCGACGCTAAACGTGTTGTCCCCCGCGTACCCAACGTCAGGCAGATCCTGCAGCCGCGGAATCACCTTGACATACTCTTTCCAGGTCGCGGCGCGCCATCCCGCCCAGGTTGCCTTGCTCAAACCCACGACGCGGTTCCATCCGCTGGTGCCGGCAACGGCGGTGAATTCCTCGAAATAAAAACCTAGAACGATCCGTTTTGCAGGTGCGTCGACCACGACATCGCGATTCAGTGCATCGATGACATGTACGGGTGCTGCGATGGCCTGGCTTGCAGGGATGCAGGCGAGGGCGACTAGGGCCGCGGTCAGCATGCCTTTCCAGTTCAACATATAAGCTCCGGTGACCAGACGTGCGCGCGAAAACCGCCCGCTCAGTCAGATCGGAGGTCGGCGTTGGCAGTGATGTCTGGTCGAAATGATGTGGCGATGCGAATCCGTCAATCCCGGGCGTGTCATCCGATCGTCACAAACAACGCGGTTCGAGATGGCGAGTGAGGGCCTCGACACAAGGGTCGAGAGGGGGACCTAAGAAACACGGATCACATCAGTCAACGAGCGCATTCTCGCGGTCGATCGCTCGACACAGCGGGGAAATATGCTCAATGTCAGCCCGAAAAGGCGGGAGGCGCACGCGCGCCAGGGCAACGCAGGAGGAGAAACTGCGGGAGACCGTTCTGGTTCGGTGCGAACCAGAACGGGGTGGTGACGATAATGCCGAAAAGCACCGACAGCGCGAAAATCGATGCGATCGCGCTCAGGAATGCCGCGCTGAAAGAGCAGAGCGAATGGGTGTCGCGCGAGTCAGAAAGCGGGTTGTGGGCGTCTCCTGATGCGCTGATGTCGCGAGCGTCGCTGAGCCCACTCACATCGGGCATTGCCATCACGCCGGACATGGCGCTGAGATTGCTGCCTTGAGGAAGCACCAACGGTCCATGTCCGGTACATAGGGCCAGTCCGAAGCTGCCGGATGGCGCTTCAGGGTCAAGCATGATGGCACCTGGACAGATAGCGCGGAGCAGGAGGATGGCGAGCATCCAAATGATGACCTGCCGTCCCCGTGCACCGCACCACGTCAGGCGATGGCGGAGCGAATTCATGGTCGCGCATTTTACAGAGATTACGAACGCCTTGGTAGGCTAGCCTCAAACAACCAGCGTTTGTAAGGCTGCTGCGGCAACACGATTCGAAGGACAATGTCGTGTGCGACCATCGCATCAAAATCGGCGGCTATCGCCGTCACGCGGAAGCGCGGGGCGCGACGGGTACCAGCTATTCAGCGCCCGCAAGCTCTTTCGTCTGCATCATCAGGATACTGCTGCTTCAACCACCCGGCGATCTGCTGTGGTGCCCATTTCAGCTGCAGTTTCCTGGCTACAAGCCGACGCAGTTTACCGTTGACGGCAAGGCAGCCGAAGCCGTCCGCCACGCAAATCCGCGACGAGCCAGTTTTTCTTTCGTCCGCCCTTCACCGCGTGAATCATCGGCGATTGTGTTCGCGTTGGAACTGCGTCCAGCCGCATGGGTAGAATGAGCGATCTGAATCGTGAGGGGAAAGTGGGTGGCTCATCTACTTTTGCTCGGGGCGGGATTCACCCGCAATTGGGATGGCTGGCTCGCCGGCGAACTAGCCGACGACCTGATTAGCCGCCTTGCGGACAACCGGGATCTCTGCAAACGACTCACCGACAATCCGAACTTCGAAGAGGTACTTGGCGACCTGCAACTCGAGTGGCGTCATCACCAGCAACCCGCGCACCGTGAGCGGCTAAACCTGATGGAGCGCGCGGTCAGTGCATCCTTCGACGACATGAACGCGATGCTGTCGGATCGACCCGGGCTGGAGTTTCAGGGCAACGGCCCGAACTTCGTCCAGCGCAGCATCACCAGCTTTCTGGCCCGCTTCGACGCTATCTTCACGCTCAATCAAGATCTGCTCCTCGAGTTGTTTTATGGGCCCCACGATCCACGCATAAGCGTGCAATACCCCGGCATGGCGCTGCCGCCGAACTTCTGGAATCTTCGCCCGGAGGAAAAGCTCGCGGCGGACTGGCGACCGCGACCGGACGCCGAGTACCGTGTGGAACGTCAAGGCCAGCCGGTCTTCAAGCTGCATGGCTCGGTCAACTGGCGCAGCGAGGACGGCAACGACCTGCTCGTGATGGGTGCACGCAAGGTCGAGGCGATTGCAGGCTCGGCGCTTCTCACGCGATACGCCGAGGAGTTCCGCGCGCGCCTGCGCGAACGCGGCTCGCGTCTGATGACCATCGGCTACGGCTTTGGCGACGAGCACGTCAATCAGGCGATCGTCGACGCTGCAGAGGCCGACGAGACCTTCGGCATGTTCGTGGTCAATCCGAGCGGACGCAAGGCGCTCCGACCACCCAATGACACCGGCCAGATCCCGCAACCGCGTCGAGCGATCGAGGACGTCCGCTACATTGGCGGGTCGACACGATCGCTACGCACGACCTTCACGAACGACGAACTCGAACGCGCGAAGCTAGTGCGCTTCTTCGACGCTTGATTGAGACACCTACGTGTCCAGCATGTCCCATTCGTCCCCGAGAATCCATCGCAACGCCGAGAGCTTGCCTTTGATCATTCCCCACTCGAAGTCGTCCCACGGGCCGAGGTTCTCGATGCCGACCTCGTCTTCGGTCCTCTTCGCGGCAGCGAGTGCGCCTTCCCATACGGTATCGAGCGTCTGGTCCGCCCGATACGGGTTCCGGCTGTAGTCCTTCTCCGCGACGACATGATGTTTGCCAGTCTCAATCTCGTGGCGAAGGTTCCAGTGGCGGTTGTACCAGACCTGCCGGAACAACAGGTGTTCGGCTTCGAGGATCTCCGGTAGCCGCCGCGCTTCCTGCGAGTAGTTGAACTCGAAGTCGTGTTCGCCAAGCAGATCGGGGCAGTAGTCCTTCAGGAATTCAACCATCGATATCCAGTAGGATGACTTCGGCGCATCGAACAGGTGCACGAGGTCGGCGTGCGCCTTCCGAAAGTCACCGTTTGCATCGCTGAAGTCTTTCGTGTTGTGAGTGATGAACGCGCATGGCGCGTCCTCGGTCGCGCCCGAAACCACATCGACGTACATCTCGACGAGGATAGCGTCTCTCACGCTGTTCTTCGCACGATGATAGGGAGCCTGCTTCGCGAGCGCGCGCTCGGTGACGCGCTGCTTGACCGCGTCGCTGGTCGCGAGCGCGGGAGCGCGGCGTAGAAGCCTGTCGATACGTTCGATCGAACCGCCTACCGCGTCGCCGTCAACGCCGATCCGGTGGTCGACCTCGTTCAGTCCTGCCAGCAGGTCGGCTTTGCGGCCGTCGTCTCCAAACTGATTCACGGCCTGCCTGACCAGCCGGAAATGCGACTGCAGGCCGCGTCGGGCCTCGTCGATGATGCGGACCTTGTTCCGATCGAATTCGTCCAGCACCTGCTGCGGCACGATCAGTTCGATATGGCCGTTCTCGACAAGGTCTTCGAGCGCACTGATGACGGGCTGCTCGCGATAGTCCTTCCCGAGGTCGAGCCAGACGCACGTATCAACCAGAAGCCGGATAGCCATGCCGCTCCTCTTTTGACGATGGGGAACCGGAGATTCTACGGGACGGTGGACGTTATGCAGGCGCGTCGGGGCCAGAGATCGGGCCGCCGTACCGCCGCTGCCCCCGCGCCGCTACGCGAGCAGCTCTCGAATAGCCAACGACTGCTTCGGACGGCAAGGCTGCCGTCCAGATGTCTGAGCGAAAGATCCGGCGACTGTCTCCGGACATGCAATCAGGTAGTTGAAGTTGCGGTAGGCATTGCCAGTCCAGACACGCTCGACGATCATCGTGTGCTCCCGAGGTCTTGCTGCCAACGAACAGGCATAGCTAGCAAGCCATGTTACCGATCTGAAGCCCATGGAACCGGATCGTCGCGGGGGCAACCCGTAGGCTTCGATCTTCGGCTATGGTAGCAGCGGTCGCCCAACGCCTGTTGGCATTGCTCTGACCAGGACAGTCGGAGCCTCGTCGGACCACATTTCCGCGGGTCACCGGGCCCCAGAGCGCGGCTCACCCGGCGTGCGGCGCTCTTACGCTCTTCGCGGCGCAGCATGAGTACCTCAGCTGCTCATCCCCACCGGACGTCGGCAGGCTCCGGCTCCTGACGTGCCGACGTGTCGCTAGCGAAGCTCGTGTAGCTGCAGCTGCCAGAGTCGTATGGGCAAGCCGGTTCCAGCGAACCCGCCTGGAACGGCGAGGCGAAATCCACTATCGTGTCAGTTGAGGTGCATTGCAGGCGCGCAGGATCCCCGGCGAGATGTCTCGCGCCCGATGCCGCCGGCCGAGGATCGCAGCACCGAAGGTGTCCTTTGGAGCGCTGCGCGGCGCTGCTGGCTTGTTAGCGTCGAAGGACTGCACCCTCAGGCGCTCCCGGTCGGTCGATCACGGATGGAGGTGTCTCATGGGCACTAAAGGTCTGCTCGTCAGGTTGGAAGTCAAGGCCGGCTACGACGACGCCGGGGCGGAAGACGTCCTGCGCTCAGCTCTCGCGATGGGTCGGGCGGAAGCAACGACCGCGTGGTTCGCGATCAGATTCGGGCGATCGGAGTATGGCATCTTCGACGTGTTCCCAGACGATGCCGGCCGCGAGGCGCATCTGGCGGGGCCAGTTATACAAGCATTGTTGGATGCCGGCGGCAGCGCGTTTGTCGGGGCGCCGCTGATTCAGGAGTTCGAGGTCCTGGCCGACAAGTTGCCTGCAACATCATCGGGCGAGCCGGTCACGAAGGCGCTGCTCCTCACGTTCAAGGCAAAGGCGGGCCATGAGGCGCAGGTCGCGCAGTTCCTTCGCGACGCGCAAGCACTCGTGGAGCAGGAACCCAAGACCGTTGCCTGGTTTGCCATCCGCCTTGACGACAGTCACTTCGGCATCTTTGACGTCTTCCCCGACAACGGCGGTCGGTTTGCGGACTTGACGGGTCATGTTCCTCGGGAACTCGCCAAGCATTCCCTGTCATTGCTGGGCAGCGTGCCGGATATCGGAATGCTCGACGTGGTCGACGCAAAATGGGCCGACCAGTCTGCGGGGGCGCGGTGATCCTGACAGGGACCCTTCCCCAAAGGTCGGAATCTGCCTCCGGTCGTATCATCAGGGGCAGCGCCCTTGTAGCCGAGCGCCCGCGCCGCGACCGGGAGTGGGACGTCGACGGTCGCAGCTTTTCCCTCGTATATCGTAGTCGGCGGGCAAGGTGATTTCATAATGCATCGCCTACATGATCGGGCTCCAAGTTTTGCTAAAACCAGGCGAGAGACATCCATTGCGAGGGTGCCGCCGCCCGCGATTGTCGCCGATCGTTTAGGTTTATTCGATGCCTGCCCTCGAGCACGGGCTCATGAGCGAACGACAACGCGTACGGGCAGTCACCGCTTCACAGTTACTGCCCGCACTCGAAGTGCGAGCGCTTGAGTTGGCGACGACGGCGCTCAACGAAATCGGTACATGCAACGGCGAGCCATTGGTAGGCAGCTAAAACGGCATGAATTGCAAATTGAGAGACCTTGCTTATATTGTCCCCGCTCATGGATTACGTTGGAAAGGTGCTATGGATTTCGAATAGTCCAAGACTTCCGCTGTATTTCCAGATCGTGGTACGAGCTCTCAATCTCCTCTCGGGTGCTCCGTATCTCATCAATCTGTACAACACGGCCACGACTCCAGTCTGCCGATTCGTGGCTGCTTTTCTTTGCAACTGGTTGCGCGTTTTTTCTAGTGATCGAATTTGTCTGCGAGCCTTGCAGGAACTGGATGATCGTCTATTGGGCGCCGGATCGGTTAAAGTCCAGATTTATGGATGCCCTGAATGGATGGAAAGCACCGCTGGCAAGCGATTCCGGTGAGACTGAGCCTTGCGCAGTTTGAAGAATTTGTCTTGCCCCACCTGATCCGTGGTCGGCGCGGGCCGCCGCCGCAGCTAAGTTTGCACAGGATATTCAACTACGTTCTGCAGGTGCTTTATATGGGATGCCAGTGGAAGGCACTGCCGATCGATAAGGATTGCCTGGGTCGTCCTGAAATTCACCACACCCGCATCTACCGCGCGATGCGCCGCTGGCAGGCGGCGGGTTGCATGGACGCCATCTTTGCGGGCTCGGTCGGCAAGCTTCATAAGGATCAGTTGCTCGATCTGACGGTCATTCACGGCGATGGCACGACGACGGCGGCGAAAAAAGGCGGCGACAATCTCGGTTACAGCGGTCATAAACATCTGAAAGGCGACAAGGTGGTGGCCTTCTGCGACCGTGACTGCAACGTCATCGCGCCGTTCGTCGCCGCTGCGGGCAACCGCAACGAATCGCCCCTGCTGCGTGACGCACTGCCCAGACTGAGCCAGATGGCGCGCGCCATCGGCATGAACCTGAAAGGCGCGCGCGTCAGTCTGGACGGCGTCTACGACTGCCGGGCCAATCGCAAGGCCATTTTCAACCGGGGCATGGTTCCCAACATTCCGGAAAATCCGCGCGGGCGCAAGAGAGCAAAGCGCGGTCGCAAGCAGAGCTTCGACCCGGCCATCTTCGAGGAGCGCTTCAGGACCATTGAACGTGTCTTTGCCTGGGAAGACAAGTTCCGCCGGCTGCTACTGCGCTTCGAACGTCTCGGTGCGGTCCACTACGCGTTCAAAACGCTTGCCTATACGATGATCAACCTGCGGCACTACTGCTAAGCGTCATCGCAGGTGCATGCTGTTGCCCGATGGCGCATCGCGCCATGGACGGTCACGTCATTTCCATCGGTATTCCTGATGATAATGCCGACCTCGACATCTCAATACCCATCAGTTTCCGCAACCATCCATCCAGTTTCGCGTGTTTGCGGATCTCGCTCGCTAACCCCCGGCTTGCACAGGACTGAAACGCGCAATCAGTTGACCGACTTATTCGTAGTCCACGGGTGCATGTTCCGCCTGCACTGGCAGCTCGCTGCCAGTCCCACCAGTATCGATGAAAGCGGGACGGACTATCTATACTGGGTCGGCTAGAGCCGTCCGCGTCGGGCGGCAGTCGGCCAATTTGAGACAATCGGACGAGATGCTGTTGGGACTTTCGAGCGTCTGCAAGCGGGCCGGTTGCGAGCGTACGCCTTTGGGCGCACACCGACCCAAAGGTCGAACGCCCACGTGCTGAAAGTCGTCGTCGACCGGTTATGGCATTACGAAGTCTGCAGATCGATATCCCGCGCGCCGCCGTCTACACCGTGCCGGCAACGTTCCGCCGCGCTTCACAGGTCGTCTGCTTCCATGGTCAGGATGATCTTTCCAACATTGGCAGATGATTCCATGCGCCGATGGGCATCGGCGGCGCGCGCAAGCGCGAATGTACTGTCCACAACCGGTTCAAGGCGGCCGCCGCCGTCAAACCGTTCGAGCCAGTGTTCGCGGAAACGACGCACCATGTCGTGTTTTTCCTCCTGAGGGCGCGACTTCATCACCGTCCCCTTGATCTGCAGATAACGGTAAAGGATCTGCTCCAGTTCGACCGCCACCTCCCCACCACCACCAAGAATGCCGACCTGGATCAACCGGCCGCCATTGGCGAGGGACGCTACATTGTGCGCGAAATACGGCGCACCCACGAAGTCGATCACGACATCGACACCCCGACCGTTCGTCGCCTTCTTGACGACTTCGGCGAAATCCTCGGTGCGATAGTCAATGACCACGTCTGCACCGAGTTGCACAACACGTTCGCGCTTTCTGCCTTCAGCCGTAGCAAAGATCCTTGCACCCGTCGCATACGCCAGTTGCACGGCGGCCGAACCGACACCGCCTGCCGCCGCATGAATCAGCACCGAGTCGTCGCGCCGCAGGCCGCCCAGGTGCAGCATCGCCTCGTGCGCCGTGACAAACACTTCGGGAATCGCTGCTGCGTGCACGTAATCGAGGGTGGCGGGAATCGGCATGGCCATACGCCAGTCGATTCGCGCAATCTCCGCGTAGGCGCCGCCGCCCACCACGCCCATCACCCGGTCGCCCACCTTGTAGCCCTGGACCTCGCTGCCGGTCTCGACCACTTCACCCGCTATTTCAAGGCCCATGATGGTGGAGTCGCCGAAGTTGGGACGGCCGTAGCCGCCCGTGCGGTGCGTGAGATCGGCGCGGTTCACGCCGGCGGCGTACACGCGCACTAGCAGGTCCTCCGGACGCACTTCGGGTGTGGATACCTCGGCGAGCTGGAGTACGTCGGCGTCGCCGAATTCCTTGAATGTGATGGCTTTCATGGTTGTGTTTCCTTAGCGTGTTGCTCAAGAAGCGTGGCCTGCGCCACAGCGGAGGCTGAGATCGCTGCCGGAAAACCGGCATAGAACGCGAGGTGCGTGATGGCGGCGGACAGTTCTTCGAGTGTCACACCGTTATTTACGGCGCGGCGCACATGTGCGGGCAACTCGTCGAGATGGCCGCCCGCGATCAGCGCCGCGACCGTCACGAGGCTGCGGTCGCGCAGCGAGAGAGCGGGGTCGCTCCAGATCTGCGGATAGAGCGTGGCATCGACGAACTCCGCGAGTTTGGGCGTGAAGGCGCGCGCCGCTTCGCGCGGGCTGCTGAAGTTTGCGTGGGACATGACCGCTCTCCTTTCAGGCCTGGCTGATGAACTTGTGCGTGAGGTAATACTCGATGCCCTCGACGCCGCCTTCCGAACCATGACCGCTTTCCTTCATGCCGCCGAATGGCAATTCGGTTGCGATGATGCGGTACTGATTGATGCCGATCATGCCGGCTTCGAGACCGTCGCCCACGTTAATCGCGGTGCGCGCGCTCTGCGTGAACGCATAGGCCGAGAGGCCGTACGGCAGGCGGTTCGCTTCGGCAAGGCCGTCTGCGAGTGTGTCGAAGCGCATCAGCACGGCGATCGGGCCGAACGGCTCTTCGTGCATCACGCGTGCGTTCATCGGTACGTCGGCGAGTACGGTCGGCTCGAAGAAGTAACCGTCGCCTTCAATGCGCTTGCCGCCCACGAGCACTTTCGCGCCGCCCGCCACCGCGTCCGCCACCAGTTCCTCCATCTTCGCGAGTTGGCGCGGATTGGCAAGCGGGCCAACCTGAGTGGCGGGATCCATGCCGTCGCCCACCTTGAGCGCCTTTGCCGCCTGCACGAAGTGCTCGACGAACACGTCGTAGACACCGCGCTGGATCAGGAAGCGCGTCGACGAGATGCAGATCTGGCCGGTGCCGCGAAAGCGGTTGGCTGCGCCTTCGACAGCGGCCCTCTCCACGTCGGCGTCGTCGAATACCAGTACCGGACCGTGGCCGCCGAGTTCGAGTGTGATCGGCTTGACGCCTTCGGCGGCGCGCGCCGAGAGCAGACGGCCGATCGGCACCGAACCCGTGAAAGTGACCTTGCGGATCACCGGCGAGGCGATCAATTGCTTCGAGACCTGGTCGGGCACGCCGAACACGACTTGCAGCACGCCTTTGGGCAGGCCTGCATCGTCAAGTGCGCGGGCCAGTGCGAGTGCCGTGGCCGGGCTTTCTTCGCCAGGCTTGATGATCACGCTGCAGCCTGCCGCAAGCGCCGCCGCAAGCTTGCGGGCCGGCGTGATGGCCGGGAAATTCCACGGCGTGAACGCAGCCACCGGACCGATGGCCTGCTTCTTCACGAGTTGCTGCACGCCGGGGCGGTTCGACGGCACCACACGGCCGTCGATGCGGCGTGCCTCTTCCGCGAACCACTCGAAATACTCGGCGGCGCGCAGCACTTCGTCGCGGCTTTCCGAAAGCGGCTTGCCTTCCTCCAGCGTCATCAGTTCGGCAATGTGCGGCGCGCGTTCGCGCATCAGATCCGCAGCGTGCCTGAGGATGCGGGCGCGTTCGGCGGGTACCGTGTTGCGCCAGACGTCGAACGCGCGGCGCGTAACAGCTAGCGCGTGATCGAGGTCGGCGGTGGTGGCGAGCGGCACGCGGCCCAGTTCGCCTTTCGTGGCCGGGTTGATGACCGGCGCGGTTTCGCGTTCGTTGGCAGCGATCCATTCGCCGTCGATGAAAAGGTACAGCGGATCGTAGACTGCGTTCATGACGTTACCTCATGTTGATATTAGTGATCAGGTATCCGTATTAATAGAGCGGCTTGTCCACTTAACGGACGTACTTCGGATCAGGTTATTCGTACGGGCGGCGTGATCGCCTCCCGTCGTTCGGGGCTGGATACGGATGCGTCAAATGCCTGACTGCGGAACGAAGTTTAGGCGCGAAGGCCGCCCGGTTTTAGCGGTGCTGGAAAGAATGATTCTTCCCGCTGGAGGGAAAATCGCGTCGTGCGTATCGAACGGCCGTACGCTTTATGCTCAGCGCGTAAAGCCCTCAGAACCGGCCGCGCGCCTTGCTACCCCAAATAAAAAACGCTCGATATCATGCGGAGTACGCATCCGACGCGGCTGCGGAAGCGTCTCGCGCCGTCATCGAAAGAATAATGAAAGCTCAATAGGGATCGCCGGAATGGACAAGGTCTACAACATGTCGGTATTCGTTAAGGTCGTGGAGATGGGCAGTTTCACCGCCGTCGCCAACCATCTCGACACCACGGTCGGTAACGTCTCGCGCGCGGTTTCCGTGCTTGAGGAGGGCCTCAACACGCGACTTCTGCAACGCTCCACGCGACGCCTCGTCGTCACCGATGCGGGCCGCCGGTTCTACGAGCGTAGCGTCTCGATCCTCGCCGAAATCGCACATGCCGAAGCCGAGGCGCGCGACGCTTTGCTTGAGCCGCGTGGGACGCTGCGCGTACACGCTGTACCGGGACTCGGGCGCGAGCTCGTGACGCGAGCGATACTTGCGTACCGCGAAGCGTATCCGAATGTTTCGGTCGACCTGCTGCTTTCGCAACGCATGCCCAACCTGCTCGAGGAGCAACTCGATCTCGCTGTCGTGATCGCCCGCGCACTGCCCGATTCCGCCTATGTGAGCCAGAAGATCGGTAGCAGCCATTGCATTCTGGCTGCTTCGCCGACGTACCTGGCGCAGCATCCTGCGCCCGCAGCGCCGGAAGATCTCGTCGATCATGCGCGGGTATTGTTGAGCACCGTGGATTACGCCGCGGGTGAATGGCACCTCGAGAGTTTCTCTGGCACTGTCATTTATCGGCCATCCGGACCGCACTTCAGCGTGAACGACATGGAGGCCATGGCCGTCGCGCTGCGCGACGGCGCCGGAATTGGTTTGCTTGCGGGGTTTTCCGCTATCAACGATCTACGTAAGGGAACCCTGGTTCGCGTGCTGCCGGAATATCACACCTACGCGCGGAATGTGTACGCGGTCTATCCGTCCCGGCAGTTCGTCGACGCCAAGGTAGTACGCTTTGTCGACACACTGAAAGCCTGCGTCGGAGATCAGCTCTCCGCGTACGCAAGGGAACTTGGGATAGAAAATGCCGCCGTGTAATTTGGCGCAGGCGCTTGCTGATCGAGCTATTGATGTCTGCGACGTGCGAATTGCCACTGCGACCGGTTTGTGCACGAACCGGGTCATTTCAGCCACGTAACGTCGAGCCACCGCTTCGGGTCCGGGTGCCGCCGATCGCGACCGGCGGTGTTCAGCCCCCTCGCCGAAGTTTGCTGTCGGACCGGGATCGGCCAGAAGCGGCCTTCGCGCTAGTCGCGATGAAGGGCCCTTCCTCAATCTAATTCGGTCGTTCATCCCGATCGACGCACGGCCATCGATCAGCCACTCCTGCCCTTTTGAGAACGTCTGGCCGGAAAGCCTCTATCGATACAAACGTCTCTGCGAGCTTACGCCGCCCCCAACACCAGATCGAGGCGGCCCGCTGGCTTGAACCCGGTCCCGCTTACCTCGGCGAGCCAGGCCAGATCTCTTGAAAGCGTTTCAGGCGCCATGGCTTTCGCCCAATAAATCGGCCCACCTTGGTTACGCGGAAACCCGTACCCATTCGCCAGCACCACATCTACGTCTGGCCCACGCGCGGCGACACCTTCTTCGAGCAGAAGCGCCGCTTCGTTGACCATTGTGAGCAATGCGCGTTTCCGAATGTCTTCAAAGCTAAGCCTACGCGGCACAATCCCCTTACGAGCACGCGCGTCATCGATTATCGCTTTCACAATGTCGTCGGGCTGGCCGTGCTTTGAACCGGCGCCGTATTGATAGTAACCCGCGCCCGTCTTGCGCCCGAGGCGGCCCGCTTCGCACAACCTGTCGGGAATGTCGACATAGCGTACATCGGTAGGGCGACTTGCCGCCCGGGCCCGGCGCATCCGCCACGCGATGTCAAGTCCCGACATGTCAGCAACGGCAAAGGGGCCCATCGCAAACCCAAAGGCTTGGAGCGTCGCGTCGATCTCATTAGGATAGGCACCTTCTTCAAGCATGAATTCGCACTGAGCGCGATACGCCGAATACACGCGATTACCGATGAAGCCAAACGCATTGCGCGTCAACACCGGTAGCTTGCCAAATCGCTGGGCGAGCACGAAAGCCGTCGCAAGCGATTGCTGCGAGGATTCAGTGCCGCGCACGACTTCCATCAGCCGCATCACGTGCGCGGGGCTGAAGAAATGCAACCCGACGACATCGCGTGGCCGTTTTGTGGCTCCAGCGATGCCATCGAGATCCAGATAGGAGGTATTTGAGGCAAGCAGTGCTCCGGGACGCGCGAGTTTGTCGATGCGCTGAAACACTTCTTGCTTAACTGCAAGATCTTCGAACACCGCTTCTATCACGGCATCGACATGCGTCAACGACTGCCAGTCGGTCGTGCAAACGAGCCTCCTCGCGCGTTCTGCTGCGTGATCTGCTTTCAGCTTGCGTTCGTAATGCTTGAGGATTCTTTCTCGTCCCGCGTCAAGGGCGCCTGCATCCTGCTCGACGAGTGTCACCTGAAGTCCTGCATCGAGTGCGCAGATTGCGATGCCACTGCCCATCGTACCGGCCCCGATCACCGCGATCGACTCTACGGCACTTGCAATCGAGAAATCGATGTGGGTGGGATTTGCAGCCTCGCTCTCGGCACGCGCAAGATAGGCGAGGGGGGATGTTTCGTCGAGTGTGATCAGAACATCGTCATTCATGGTGAGCCTCCGATGCGAGTACAGCAACGCCATCAGCCGCCAGTACGCCTTGGCCTGCAGGCAGCACGAAGATCGGATTGATTTCTGCTTCGACAAGACGCCCGCCAAGCTGCACCGCCATTCGCGCAAAGGCGACGATTGCGGTCACGAGGGCGTCAATATCAGCGCGCGGCCGTCCACGATACCCGTCGAGCAGGGGCCACGTTTTCAGTTCGTGGATCATCGCGAGCGCGTCTGCGCGCGACAGCGGCGCTTCGGTGGAGAGGAGACGCATTGTCGTATCCTTGAACAACTCCGCGGTGACGCCGCCCATGCCGAGCAGCAATACCGTGCCGAGTGGATCACGATGGAGGCCGAGAATCAGTTCTGTACCACCGGTCACCATTTCCTGCACGAGAAATGCATTCGCGGATACGCCAGTCGCGGTTTCGACGTCGTCGCGCATGCGGTCTAGGCGCGCCCCGATGCTGTCGGCAGTGACGCCCACCACAACGCCGCCGACATCGCTCTTGTGCGTGATCTCGTTCGACAGCAGCTTGAGCACGACCCTGTCACCCAGATCGCGAGCGGCGCTCTCCGCTGCATGTGCGCTCGTGACGACACGCTCGCGCACCGCTGTCACGCCGAAGCGGGAAAAAAGCGCTTTCGCCTGCGCTTCGTTGAGTGATCCGACCGGTAGATCGCTCAGGTCGACGTCTGATTCAAGGGACCTTTCGTCCGGACTCACAGCGCGTCGAATGTATTCGCCATGCTGCCACATCGCCGCAAGCACGCTCGTCACGCTTTCGGGCGTTGGGAACGCCGGCACTCCCTGCTCGTTAAGCAACCGCGTGATCTCCGGCGCGTGAGGGCTCACAAATACCATCACGGGTTTGTCATTCCCGGGCAGCGAATCGCGGATCGCGCCGGCCATCAGGTCAGGCATCGCGAGGCCAGACGATCCAACGATAACCACGACCGCGTCGTAAGTCGGACTATCGAGTAGAGTGCCGATCGCACCGCGCAGGAGAGCCGGCTGCAGACCTGCAAGCGTCACGTCGATCGGATTGCGGTCGAGCACTGCATGATCGCCGGTCTGGAGCGCGCGCAGCTTTGCAGCAGTCGCTTCATCGGGAGGCGGGGTCTCAAAGTTCGCCATGCCGAGGCTATCGGTGACGAGCGTGCCCGCACCGCCGGTCGAGGTTAAAATCGCCACCCGTCGCCCGGAGAGATTACGCCGCGTAGCGAGCGCATGAGGAATGTCGAGCAAATCGGAAAACGTCTGGGCGCGAATGACGCCGACCTGGCTGAAAAGCGCGTCATACATGCGGTCCGAGCCGGCCAGCGCGCCCGTATGCGAGACCGCCGAACGCGCGCCTGATTCCGAGCGTCCGATCTTGAACACGACGACCGGCTTGTCCGCGGCGGCCGCCCTTAGCGCGGCGCGGCGAAAGCGGTCCGGATGACGTAGCCCCTCCATGTAGAGCGCGATAACAGAAGTCGAATCATCGTCGACCAGATAATCGACGAAGTCCGCCATGTCGAGATCTGCTTCATTGCTCGTCGACACCAGCTTTGACAAGCCAATGCCGCGTGCTGCCGCCCGCGACAACAGCGAGCCGAGAATCCCGCCGCTTTGTGACACCACGCCGATCCCGCCGACTGTAAAAGTGTCTGTCTCCAGCGCCCCGCTTGCTGACAGCGTGATGCGATCGGTGAGGTTGACGAGCCCGATTGTATTCGGGCCGAGCAGGCGCATGGACCCTGCTGCCTCGATCAATTGCGCCTGCCGCTTCGCGCCTTCCTCGCCAATTTCTGCGTAGCCGCTCGCCAGCACGATTGCAGCGCTCGTGCCGCGGCTTGCCAGATCTCGCACCGCAACGTGGGCGCGCTCGGCGCCGAGCAGCACGATGCCGACATCCGGTGCGTGCGGCAACGACGCTACATCGGGATAGCAGGGTAGGCCATCGATCGAGTCGTAACGCGGATTGACCGGGTAGATGTCGCCGGCGAAGCCGTGCTTCCTGAGGTAAGCCACCGGTCGGCCTGACGTCTTGGCTGTGTCCGCCGATGCGCCGATTACGGCGACGCTCGCCGGACGCATCAATTTTGAAATTGCATTCACGTCGATCTCCTTCGTGCTCACTTGGTTTTGTTCAGAAATGCGAGCACCGAGTCGCGATGTTCACTGCTTGTGTAGCAGACGGCCTGGGCCTGGCTGCCTTGTGAAAACACCTGATGCGCGGACAGTTCGTAGCTCTGGTTGAGGATGCTCTTGCCAAGCGCGAGCGCGGTGGCCGAACCCTGGCTCAATTCGGCGGCCCAGGCGTGGGCGTCGGCGATGAGCGAATCCGGCTCGCTCAGGCGATCCGCGATGCCGATTTCCAGCGCTTCCTTGGCATCCACTTTGCGCCCGCTGAAGATCAGTTCCTTCGCCCGCGCGAGGCCGACCCGACGCGGCAAAAAGTACATGCCGCCACCGTCGGGAATCAGCCCGCGTTTGATGTAGCTCCACGTGAAGCTCGCTTCTTGAGATGCGATGATGAAGTCACAAGAGAGCGCCATATCGGCGCCGAGCCCCGCCGCCGCCCCGTTGACTGCGGCGATGGTTGGTTTGGGCATCGAGTAGAGCAGATTGACCGTGTGATGCACGAGTTGCTGGCGGGACCAGCCATTGAACGCAACCTCGCCGGCGGGCGCTTCCATGCGCTGCGCCATACCGCTGACGTCGCCGCCGGCGCAGAACCCCTTGCCGTTGCCGGTCAGCACCACGGCGCGCACCCGCCGGTCGCGCGAAACGGCGTCTAGCGCCTCGGTCAGTTCGGCACGCATTTCGTTGGTGATGGCGTTACGTTTTTCAGGACGATTCAGCGCGATCATGGCGACCTGCGAATCGATAGTGACTTGAATGGTGGATGTGCTCATGCGTGTCTCGATGGTTGAATTGGAGTCGACTGACAAGGTCAATCTGCCAATGCAGCTTAGCCCCACCCGCCACCCAAGACACCCCGTTAATTCCACTGTGTGGAACGGAGCGCGTTTCATCCGAGGGTTCGACAAATTCCACTGGATGGAATTGACGGATTGTCATCGAGCGTTCGGTGCCGATAATGGATTCCAACGCAGGCCACCTGCGGCCCAATACAAGCCCGGAGACATGATGCACGCAGCCCGTTCCAATCCCATCGACGTCAGCGCCGTCGCGCAACCGCAGACAGAGGCCGTCTACCGGAAAGTCACCTGGCGGCTGCTGCCGTTCCTCTTCGTTTGTTATGTCTTCGCTTATCTGGATCGCGCGAATATCGGCTTCGCGCACCTGCAGTTCTCGCGTGACATCGGTCTTTCCGACGCCGCATTCGGTCTGGGCGTGGGACTCTTCTACGTGGGTTACATGCTCTTCGAGGTGCCGAGCAACCTGTGGCTTGCGCGAGTCGGCGTGAGAAAAACGCTCATGCGGATCATGGCGCTATGGGGCATCGTTTCGGCGGGCACCGCGTTCGTGCAGACGCCAACGCAGTTTTACATCGCGCGCGTGTTGCTGGGCGCAGCGGAAGCAGGATTCTTCCCGGGCGTGATTCTCTACTTCACCTACTGGTTTCCGGCAGCGCGCCGCGCACGCGTCACGTCCATCTTCATGACGGCGATCTGCGTATCCGGCATCATCAGTGGGCCTGTGTCGGGATGGATACTCAATAGCATGTCGGGCTTACTCGGCTATAACGGCTGGCAATGGCTGTTCCTGCTAGAAGGGTTTCCGTCAGTCATCGCCGGTGTCTTTGCGTATGTCTATCTGACGGACCGGCCGGAGCAGGCAACATGGCTCACGGACGACGAGAAGGCCCTCCTGCTGGCGGAGCTTAGCCGCGATGCGCAAACGAAGGCCGCACGCGCTCATGGTTCGATCTGGGTCGCGTTGAAGGAGCCGAAGTTTTATTTCCTGACCTTCGCATACTTCAGCGTACCTTGGGCGAGCATCGTCGTGCATATCTGGGCGCCGAGCGTGATCCAGAAAAGCGGTGTGTCGAACTACTGGCACATTGGGCTACTTTCTGCGATTCCGTATGTGGTCGGCGCGGTCGCGATGTATCTGCTCGGCCGAAACTCGGATCGTATGCTGGAGAGGCGGTGGCATTTCATGGCAAGCGCATTGATGGCCGCGCTGGGCGTCGCGCTTTTACCGGCGGCGGCGAATCACGCAGGCATTCTGGTAGCACTGCTTTGCGTCGCGACGGCTGGTTATCTGGGCATGCTGTCGCTGTTCTGGACGATCCCACCCGCGTACCTGTCGAGCACCGCCGCAGCAAGCGGCATCGGCCTCATTAGCAGCCTCGGCCAGTTTGGCGGGATTTCGGCTCCTTCGGTGATCGGCTACGCATCGACGCACTTCGGCAGCAGCGCGATGGGTCTCTATGCGGTTGCGGTCGTCTCCATACTCGGCGGTCTCGCAGTGGTGCTGGGTATTCCAGCGCGCGCGATCAGTGAACGTCGGGAATGAAAGAGACGCTTGCGGGCCTCAATTTTCGAGGCGCACGCATTCGGCTTTGATCTCGTCGCGCAGACGCAGCAGAGCCGGTGCCAGCTCGCTCACAACGCTGTCTTTTGACGCTGCCGTGCGGACGCTAAAGTTGAGGATCAACAACCGGTGTCCTGGAATGGCGAGCGGAGTCGCGAGTGCAATGACTTCAGGCTGCCAGCTTGCGACGCAATAGCCGTTTCGGTGCACATCATCCACGGCCTCGGCGATTTCTCGCGCCAGACGCTCCCAGCCGCTCCGTCCGCGACGCTTGAACGCGCCCATCAGGCGGGCAAATTCGGCCTCCGGCTGCGTGGCGAGATACGCACGGCCGAGCGAAGTCAGTTCCATCGGCACACGTTGTCCCGAGACGATCGTACGCAATGAGGCTCGCTGGTTATAACGAATGGACTCGAGGTAGACCATCTCTTCCCGGTCGGCGCCCGCGATTCCGACATTGATGCGCTTTGCCTGGGCAGTGTCGCGGATTAGCTGTCCTGCAGCATTCAGTACCGTGGATCCGCTGCGCAACGCCTGCGCCAGACTGAGCACGGGCAGGCCCAGTCTATACGTCCTGCGTGCCGCATCGTGCTCGAGATAACCCGCCTCGACGAGCGTTCGTGTAAGGCGGCTCACCGTAGCCTTCGGCAGGCCTGTGCGTTCCGCGAGTTCTCCATTGCCGAGAAGCGTTGCACCGGGACCGAACGCGCGCAGCAGTTCGAGCCCGCGTTCGAGCGATCGATTCGACGGGGTAGCGTTCGATTCCGGTTGTTGATTCTTGTGCTTCGCCATAGACAGCGGGTCTGTAGGGCTTAACGTGGAAAGGTCAATTATGGATGTATGTCACTACATGCGGTGAGATTCGATACCTGAACAAAACGTAGCTTTACTAGAAAAGGATAATCCGATGGTCATCAACATTGCAAAGCTCCGACGCGCGACCGTGTCTGTCGCACTCTGCACCGCGTCACTATTGTCAAATGTGGTTCATGCCGCTGACGTTCATGTTCTGGCAACTGGAGCGCTCTCAGCAGCGTTTAGGGAGCTCGGACCAGCGTATGAACGACAGACCGGGAATCACCTCGTCATATCGTGGGGGCCTTCATACGGTACGTCCGCTGACGCGTTACCCATGCGCATTAAGAATGGCGAAGCAATGGACGTCTGCTTCATGATCCGCCCTGCGCTAGACGCACGGATCAGACAGGGTAAGTTTCTCCCGGGCACTCGCACAGATCTCGTTGCGTCCCGAATTGGCGTGGCGGTTCAGGCCGGCATGCCGAAGCCGGATGTCAGTACTGTGGAAGCACTACGTGGTGCACTGCTCGCAGCGAAATCAGTAGCCTTCTCTGAAGGAGCGAGCGGCACCTATATTACTAAGACGTTGTTCCCCAAGCTTGGCATCGCGGATCAAATGAAAGCCAGGAGTGTTCAGATCAAAGGGAAGGAGCTGGTCGGAACGGCCATTAAGCGGGGCGACGCCGAAGTTGGATTGCAACAGATCAGTGAACTTCGTGCCATTCAGGGGATCCAGTACGTCGGGCCGCTTCCGCAAGAAGTGCAGAAGGCGAGCGTCATTTCCGCCGCCGTGTCAACAAACGCGCAGGAGCGGGAAGGCGCCGCGGCGCTCATTTCTTATCTGAGAACGCCGACAGCGTCGGCAGTATTCGAAAGGACTGGGCTTGGCCCAATCGAGCCCCACAAATAAATCGCATTGGTTTTGAGTCCTGGTACCCCGGAAGATAAGCTGCCGCGACAGCCGCTTCTCTCGTTGATTAACCTTGTCCGAGCGCAAACGGGGGCATGACCTTCGAGCAAGATAGCTAGCCGTTTAGTGCGATCCAGTCACTTCCAGCGACGGCTCGCTCGCGCAAAGCGGTCGTTCGTGGATTTCGCCGGGCTGTCTCGTTTGGGTCGACAACGGCCGGTCATGATGAAAGAGACGAGACACAGTTATATAGCTTGGTGACTTGGCGCGGTCAGCCGCTACAATTTGCAGCGTGAGCCAAGGGAGACCTTGGCCACAACGCGCTTTGCCAGTCGGGCGAGCCGTGCTGTTGTGCCACTGGATTCTTGCTCGCCTGGCCGGACTGCTTCCATGCTCCTAACGCTTACCCTGTTTCTCCTGTCCGCAGGCGCGATCTACGTGGCTTGCGAATACTTCGAAATTCGCTGCTGCGATGGCACCGGTGCACGGAACTGTTCCCCAGCATTTCGCGATCCTCGCTGATTTGCCCCGTCCGGCGCCGGGCAGGCGGCGCTGCGGTTTATATAATCCAGTGTCGGAAGAAACATGAGTGGATCATTATGCGAAAACTCACACCCGCCGGCCAGCAATTGATCAAAGAAGTAGCCCAGCGATATGGGTTCAGCACGGATGCCGTGATGAGCATGCTGGAGTCTGTGATTCGCGGTAACGGCAGCATGGCCCAGTTCAATCACCCCGAATTTGGTGGCAACGGCCAGTGGATGCAGGGGGGAATGACCATGGTCTCCGACATGTTCAACAACTACCTCAAAGGCCGCGTCGATGGGCTCTGTACCGAGCTTTCCCGCCTGATGGCAAACCAGCCCGACCTTATTCGCAGCGGCAGCTTCCAGTCGCAGAGCCAGGGTACCCAGCAGCAGGGAAACTACGGCGGCGGCCAGCAACAACAGAAGAGCGCTGGTTACGGTGGCAGCAACCAGCAGCAGACTGCAGCCGGACCGGTCGGACCGGTGAGTCTGTTCGTTCCACCCGCGCCCGGCACCTCTGGCGACTGGTGGCCCGCTGATCTGGGGCGGCCCAACAGCACCGGCGCGCAGAACGATGTCCGCTATGCCTACTTCGCCCAGCCCCGGCGCCTGGCGATCGAAGTGAACGGCAAGGTGACGGTTTACGATACGCTCGATCACCAGATCAGCGGCTTCTCACAGCAGCAGTCCCGCGACGCGTCCCTCACATTCGCGAGCCAGCACGGCTTGGTTGCTGTCGCCAGCCTGCCGGTTGTCTCGGTCGGTGGGATTCCGCAGCCGGCGTCGCCGCCGGTGCAGGAGGAGCCCGACAGCACTCAGTCGGTCGCCCGCGAGGCAGACGTGTTCGCCACCATAGAGAAGCTCGCCAAGCTGCACGCGAAGGGGATTCTCAGCGATGAGGAGTTCGCCGCCAAGAAAGCGGAGCTGCTGAGCCGTTTGTGAGCGTCCCGTCATCGCGCAGCGCAATCGGGGCACGATTTCTACTTTGCCGAAACGCCTACACCTCTCCCCGTCCCCTCTCCACGTGGTCTAGGCCCTACCCTGAAGCAGCCATTCGCCAACGCAGGGCCAGAGTCGAGCGGACGTTTTCGAGTTCGCGCTCGCCGGCAGTTTCCTCGGCCGTTATCGCGGTCATCCAGATGGCACGAAGCTGCCGTTGACCCGGTTTCGAGTTTAATGGCGGCTGAGGGTCGAACTGGGACGTTCAAAGTTGCATACAAGTTGCCTCGTTTATTGTATTACGCCCTTCGGTGAGCTAGAAGCCCTAGACGAGTGGCATTGTTCCTCCATATGCATCGATGCAGACCCACGCCCTGAGCAAACGGAGGGCGCACAGAATGCCCGCAGTGCGAAAAAAGCCTACGCTTTGATGGAAAGTCTCGCGGCACCCGGCCGACGGAGCCGGGGCTGTCGAATCCCTATGCTCGTACGATGATGGAGAAAAGCCATGAATAAAACCCTCCGGACAATGGCCGGCGCCGCGACACTGTTTGTCGCGATGTGGCTCACCGAACAACAGACGCTCGCGCAGTCAGCAGGCGACATCGTGGGTTCATGGACCTTGGTATCGTTGACGGTTTCGAGGAGTGGCACCCAAACAGAATTACTCGGTCCGCATCCAGAGGGCCAGTTGATATTTGGGAGCGACGGCCGCTACGTTCTGGTTGGGGTTCGTACCGACCTGCCGAAGTTCGCATCCGGTGACCGCCTCTCGGGATCCGCTGAGGAAAACAGAGTAATTGCGCAGGGCAATGTGGCGCATTTCGGCACATATACGGTGGACCAGGCGGCACATGCCATTGTATTCCGCATTCAGCGAGGTACATTTCCGAACTGGGATGGAGAGGTTCAACAAAGGCCGTTCACCCTTGTTGGCAATCGGCTAACGTACGTTACTCCAGGAAGCTTCGGGTATGGGGCGCAAATGGTAGTGTGGCAACGCGCGAAATAGGCGGGAAAGCTTGCGTATGAGGGGGATTTCGAAAGCCCACGCCCGCGCTACGCTCGGGTCGGCAAGTCATGAGCGAAGGCCTCGCCCGGAACGTTGCTGATTGCGGCCGGAGGCGTAGCGGACGGCAGAGGATTGGCAGCAGCCCTGATGCTTGGTGCAGATGCGGTGGTAGTGGGGACACGTCTGTGGGCGTCGGCCGAAGCGCTCACCCCAAAGGCGCACACTGACAAGGCTATCGCTGTGACCGGCGATTCGACGATTCAGACGAAAGTGCTCGATGCGCTGCGAGGGTTTCCGTGGCCGAAAGAATACTCACTTCGCTTCCTAAAGAACAACCTGACCGACGAATGGGCGGACCGGGAAGCCGACGCGTTCCGCGCCTTTGGTACGCTGTCTGAGAAATACGCCCAGGCACGCGCTCGGAACGACCTGGATACGGTTGCAGTCATCTGCGGAGAGGCTGTGGGTCTGTTAAAAGACCGCCCGGGTGCGGAATCAATCGTGCAATCGATGGCGGCACAGGCGGCCGATCTCCTCAGTAAGGGCAGCAAGCTCAAGTTCACCTCAACGTCGTGATAGTAGGTGAGTTGATCTGCCACCGGGCTGACCGAGCACCACCTCCGCGCCGTTCAGATCCTCGGCCATACCAAACGTGCAAGCACAGTGCGGTACCGTGGCATCGAGGTCGACGATGCCCTTGAGATGGCAGAGCAGACCGAAGTTTGAACCGAGGTACCTCCGGACGGTGGTCTGCATCGGGCGCTGTCCCGGCCACCAAGGGACGTTCGCTTGGCCGTTTGCCAGGACGCTCGAGCGGCGGCTTCCGCACTTGATGCTGTTGAAAAAGTCGGCCACCGTCTAATCGCGAGGTTTTCATGGGTCGCTTTACCCTTACTCAAGGGCTGCGAGCGGCTTGTAGGCCGATCTGAGAGGTCGATTTTTTTGCTGTTGCTCGACAACCCGTATGTCGCGACTTTTTCAACAGCATCGCACTTGAAACCGGCCATTCAAAGACGCCATTCTGGCGTCGGACTGATTTTCAACCGCGCAAGTTTTGATTCAGCAGCGCAAACAACGCTTCCCACCCGCGCTCGGCGGCGGCATGGTCGTATACCGGGAAGTCCGGCACCATCCAACCGTGAGCGGCGGTGTAAATTTCCGCGCGGTAATTTACACCGGCTTCGACGAACGCCTTCTCCAGGCGCTTGGCCATCGCCGGCGGATAGCTGTCATCGTTCTCTGCGCTCGCGAGGTAGACCGCTGCTTTTAGGTTGGACACGAGCAAGTGTGGACTGGTTGGCGCGTCGGTCGCCAGATTGCCACCATGGAAGCTAGCGACCGTCACAAAACGATCAGAATAGGTGGCCGCCGCGGTAATCGCCATACCGCCACCCATGCAAAAACCTATTGCGCCGACCTTGGCGCCCGTAACATCGCTGCGGGCATCGAGATAGGCCAGGAAGGCTTCGGTGTCATTCGCAGCCTTATCATTCCCTGTCGTAGCCATCAATGGGCCTAGAATTGCGCGCACGTCGCCCTTAAACACTTCCTCTGGCACGAGGGTTTCGTAGGGGCCGTAGCGGTAGAACAGGTCGGGGAGTAACACGACGTAGCCGGCGTTTGCAACGCGCTGTGCCATCTCAAGCACCGCAGGCCTGATCCCGCCAGCGTCCATAAAGAAAATCACCGGTGACCACGGCCCCTCGCCAGCAGGCGTCATAATATTCGCGGGGCATTCGCCGTCGCGAGTTCGAATAGTCACTCGTTCGTGGGGCATGAAATGCTCCTATTGCCGATGGGTGTGGCGAGAGTAGTCTATCGTCAACATCCGTTTCCGGTCAGCAGTGTGTATTTAACCTCCTGAGTCATTAAACCGATCCCTCGTTTCGCCAAACGTCTAATGGTCAGGGAATGGCCGTTGTACCTTGGAAGCTGTCGTCAAGACGGTGCTATGTCGAACGGCGTTTGTGGGTCGATCGTACCCTTCGTTTAGCACCCCCCAGCGGGGGGAAACGCGGTCAGCGTCGCAGGGATGCACAATATAGTCGACTTGGCGAGCGCGCAAAACCACGCGCTAGTCATGACCAGGCGAAGGAGCGTGCGATGGGCACCACTGAAAACTCAACTAACCTGCTCGCGAAACTCGGAATTGCTGTACCGATCATCCAGGCGCCGATGGCCGGTTGGGCCACCCCGGCGCTGGCTGCGGCCGTGTCCGATGCAGGTGCGCTGGGCTCCGTCGGTCTTGGCGGCATGACTGCGGAGAACGCTCGCGCCCTCATCCGCGAAACACGTTTGCTCACTGACCGTCCATTCAACGTGAATGTCTTTTGCCATGTTCGACCACCCGCAGACTTGGCGCGTGACGCGCGTTGGCTCACGTATCTGAAGCCGCATTTCGAGCGCTTCCAGGCACAGCCGCCAACGGCCCTCGGCGCGGGTTACTCAAGCTTCGTCGACGACGACGCGATGTTGACGTTGCTGTTAGAAGAACGCCCAGCTGTCGTCAGCTTTCATTTCGGGCTGCCACCCTCGCAAAAAATCGCCGCACTGCGCGACGCCGGCATTGTGTTGATGGCGACGGCCACTAATTCGGACGAAGCGGGCCAAATTGCAGCAGCGGGAATCGATGCCATTGTTGCGCAAGGGATCGAGGCGGGCGGCCACCGTGGCATGTTCGATCCGGCGTTGGCGGACGAACAGCTCGGGACGATAGCGCTCGTCCGGTTGCTGCTGCGCGAAACATCACTGCCGGTGATTTCTGCGGGTGGGATCATGGACGGCGCGGGCATTGCAGCTGCGCTCGCGCTGGGCGCGCAAGCGGCCCAGCTTGGAACTGCTTTCCTCACCACGGCCGAGTCTGTTGCGAGTGAGGCTGACCGCGCCGCGCTACTTGACCCTCGAAGCAGGACCGCATTGATAAAGGTAATTTCCGGCAGGCCGGCTCGTGCGATCGAAAATCATTTCACGAGACTCGGGCGCGATCCCGCCTGCCCGCCGGTACCCGACTTTCCGTTGGCGTTCGCTGCGGGGAAAGCGCTCAATGCTGCGGCACAGGCGCACGGTAGCTCGGAATATGCAGCGCAATGGGCGGGGCAGGCTGTACGCCTGTCGCGAGCAATGCCGGCTGCCGAGTTGGTAGCCACGCTCGTACGCGAAATGGTCTGGTCAATCACGTCGTTATCAGCCAACTCGTTATTACTTGCGGATTTCGCGGCGTCGAAGTCGACTACGTAAATCGGGTGTGCGGCTCAAAGCTCTCATCGCAAGCGGCTGCGTCGAGCGGCAGCCCGGTCATCGAGCCGGCGGTCTGGTCGCGGCCACAATCCGCCGTTCACATCCGTCGTCGGCCGGACGTTCAGGCGTCGGCTCTACCCCGTAACCGGCCATCGCCCGCAACCGGGAGGGGACGACGAACAACATCGACGTCGTGCGCTCGCGTGGGGCACGCTTGTAACCCCGTATTGCTCTGAGTCTTCGACGCGACAGCTTCGAGGGTTGTCAGGCCGCCGCGTCCGGCGCCCGCAACGGCCTTCCGTCAAAACAACCGCCCCCCACCGAGCAAGTTGGATCCATTCTGGATCAGTGCGGTCATGTCGTCCACAACGCCTTCGAATCCTTACTCAGCTTAGATGCGATTGCGTTACGAATGCACGGCGTGCTCTACAACCGCCGCTTGCGCGGCAGCGGCAGCCGCTTCCGCCGCGGTGACGGCAGGCGACACGATTGCCGGCTGACCCGTCTGCCGGCGCGAACGTCCGGAACTCAGATAATCCGCGATCGAATCCTGCGTGACTTCGCCGACATAGCGGCCGTCGCCATCCAGCACCGGCATCCATGACGAATTGAACTGATACATCTTCGACAACACGATGCGCAGATGTTCGTCGGCGCTGACCGTCGCCTTGAACGCGGTCCGATGATCGCCGCACACGCCCTGGCCCGCGCGCGCCGCGCGCCGCGTCACATAGCCGAGCGCCTGCCGCTTGTCGTCGACGATGGTCAGATAGCGATTGTCGCTGTCGTCCATCATCTGGAAGGCGCGTGCAACCGGCAGGTCGGCATGGGCGGTTTCCGGCTGCGTGGCGGCGTCGCCGGCCTTCACCAGCAACAGGCGCTTGAGCGTGCTGTCCTGCCCGACGAACGCGCCGACAAACTCATCGCGCGGATGCGCAAGCAGCGTATCCGGATGATCGTATTGCACCAGTTGACCACGGCGGAACACGGCGACACGGTCGCCGAGCTTGATCGCCTCGTCGATATCGTGGCTCACCATGATCACCGTCTTGTTCAGTTGACGCTGCATCTGGAAGAACTCGTTCTGAATCGACTCGCGATTGATCGGGTCGACCGCGCCGAACGGCTCATCCATCAGCAGCACCGGCGGATCGGCGGCGAGTGCGCGAATCACGCCGATGCGCTGCTGCTGCCCGCCCGACAGTTCACGCGGATAGCGCTTCAGATACAGCTTCGGATCGAGCGCGACCATCGACATCAGCTCCGTGGCCCGTTCGCGGCAGCGCTTCTTGTTCCAGCCGAGCAGACGCGGCACGACCGTGATGTTCTCCTCGATCGTCATGTTCGGAAACAGACCGATCTGCTGGATCACATAGCCGATGTGCCGGCGCAATTCGACTTCGTTCAGGCCCGAGGTGTCCTCGCCATTGATCAGCACGCGGCCCGAAGTCGGCGCGATCAGACGGTTGATCATCTTCAGCGTGGTGGTCTTGCCGCAACCCGACGGGCCGAGAAACACGCAGATTTCACCTGCGCCGACCGTCAGGCTCACCGAGTCGACCGCTTTTACCTGCTGGCCGTCCTTCTGCGTAAATGTCTTTGTCAGTTGGTCGAGTTCGATCATGTCTTTTGCACTCCCTTCGGTGTCAGCAGGCGTTGCAGCGCTTGCAGCAGCAGGTCGGCGACGATCGCGAGCAAGCTCACGAGCACCGCGCCCACCAATAGCTTCATCATGTTGCTCTGGCCGATTGCGCGGATGATCAGCGTGCCGAGGCCGCCCGCGCCGATCACCGCGGCGATCGTCATCACGCCGATGTTCGTCACCACGGCCGTCCGCACGCCGCCGAGAATCACCGGCACCCCGAGCGGCAAATCGACGAGCCGCAGCCGTTGCCAAACGGTCATGCCGATGCCGATGCCGGCTTCCTTGATGCCGGCGTCGACGTTGCGCAGCGCGAGGTAGGTGTTGCGCATGATCGGCAGCAGCGAATAGAGGAACACGGCGGTGATCGCCGGCACCGCGCCGATCCCCTGGCCGAAGCGCGAGAAGACCGGAATCATCAGGCCGAACAGCGCGATCGACGGCAAGGTCAGCACCACGGTTGCGATGCTCAGCAACGGCGCGGCGAGCCACTCGTGCCGATTGATCAGGATCCCCAGGGGAACGCCGACGATGATCGCGCAGCCCACCGCGATCCCCACCAGCCATACATGTTGCGCAGTCAGTTGCAGCAGCTCAGGCCAATTGGCCGACAGATAGTCGAATACAGTCATGGAAAAGGTCTCCGCTCAGGGCAGCTTGTGCGTGCGCAGGAAATCCGCCGCGACTTCACGCACCGGCTTGCCCTCGATGTCGACCTGCTTGTTCATCTCCAGCATGGTGTCGTTGTTCAGCGCGTCGGATAGTGCGTTCAACTGCGTCGCGAGTTGCGGGTTCTGGTCGAGCGTCGCCTTGCGCACCACCGGCGTGGCGTTGTACGCGGGAAAGTAGTGACGGTCGTCTTCGAGCGGCATGATGTTGAAGCCCTTCACGCGGCCGTCCGTCGTGTAGATCAGACCGATCGGCACCTGGTTGTTATGCAACGCGGTGTAGACGAGGCCCGGGTCCATCTGACGCGTTTCCGCGCGGCTGAACTCCATGCCGTAGGCGGCTTCGAGCGGCTTCAAACCATCCGGGCGATTGGCGAACTCCGCATCCATCGCGAACACGTGCTTCCTGTTCGGCTCCGCCGCGAGCTTCGCGGCGAGCTGCGAAATCGTGCGGATACCGGTTTGCTGCGCCACTCGTTGCGGCAAGCCGAGCGCGTACGTGTTGTTCAGCGGCGATGCATCGAGCCAGACGAGGCCGCGCTTCGCGTCGAGCGTTTTCACGCGTTCGTACATCGTCTTCGGATCGAGCTTCTCGGTGATCTTGTTGTAGACGATCGCGGCGGTGCCGGTGTATTCCCACACCACGTCGACCTGGCCGTTCTCCTGCGCACTGCGCAGCAGCGTGCTGCCGAGCCCGGTGCGCGCGTCGATCGTGTAGCCCTTCGAGCTTAGGTATTGCGACGTGATCTCGGTCAGCACGTACTGCTCGGTGAAATTTTTTCCACCGAGCACGAGCGTCGCCGCGCTCGCGTGAAGGCTCGCGAAGAACAGTGCGCCGGCTGCAACCCAGCCGCTGCGTTTGAACAGACTCATCATGCCGTCACCCCGCGTCGTGCGAGCAGGTAGCGGCTGCCGGCCGAAACGATGCCGTCCAGCACCAGCGCGAGAATCGCGGTCGCCGCGGCGCCGAGCAAAAGCTGCTGCTGATTGTTCAGATAGATGCCGGGGAAAATCAGCGTGCCGAGACTGTCCGCGCCGATCAGATACGCAAGCGGCGCGCTGCCCACGTTGATCGCGAGCGCTGTGCGCACGCCGCCGATGATGATCGGCATCGCGTTGGGCAACTCGACGCGCAGCAGCGACTGCCTGCCCGTCATGCCGATGCCGCGCGCCGCTTCACGCAGTGCGGGCGAGACGTTTTTCATGCCTTCGTAAGCGTTGCGCGTGATCGGCAGCAACGACGCGAGGAACAGCGCGACGAGCGCCGGAATGTCGCCGATGCCGAAGATGCCGAGCGCAATCGCGAGTACTGCCAACGACGGGATCGTGTTGCCGATGTTGAAGATCTGCATGAAGCGTTCGGCGTGACGCGCAAACGACGGGCGGCTCAGCAGGATGCCGGCGGGTATGCCGACCAGCAGCGCGAGCGCCATCGAGTAGCCGACGAGCAGCAGGTGACGTTTCGTGTAGTAGACCAGATCGGGCGCGTACTGATGCAATGCGCCGGGGTCGATCGCGCGCCACAGCAACGCGACGACAATGCCGATGGCTACAAGACTGCCGATCAGTCTGGCAGGACGATGAATCATGAAGATGCGCCTCCTTGTTCGGGCGACGCGCGGAAATAGCCACGCCGCACAGGCATCGTGACGACGCTGCGAATGGGAAGTTCGGGACGCGGCAGATGCCGCGAGTTGAACCGAGTGGTGCCGGGAGTGTGTTGTTGCCCGGCGCGAGGGTCCCGGCGATGAGTTGCTCGTGCCCTCGGTGGCTTGCCAGTTAACAAAACTGGCGCCAGATCCATCGATGATGATGTTGTGGACAGCGGCGCTGGGTCGTTTGTCCGGCGGGGTTTGGGTGCCCCTTGGAAGACCGGCTTTTTTACCGGTGACGGGATGGGTGCAATGTGCTGCTAATTTGCATCCAACCCCTTCTAACCAAGGCTATTTAGCTACGATTTCGCGGTTAGGGTGCAAAGGATTATACGGGCGTTGGGAGGGTTCGTCTACCCATGTGGTTAATTCAGGGGCGGCCCGGCGGCCTGTCGGCGGGGAGTTTGTTCCCGCAAAAGCTCACCTGTCGGGCGTTCGACCGCGTTTGCGCCTCCCGAAAACGCTCACCTCAAACGGGCCGCCGAAGCAGTTGTCGAATACGATTCATCATCGCGTCAGGTGATGCTGACGGTGAAGCGCACCATCACGATCGCGCGACCAACCGCCGCGCAAAAATCCGCCGCATCAGATCGAACGCCACCAGATTGCCGGCCACCACCAGCAACAGCCCGACCACCGCCAACGCGGACCACTGATAGCCTTCGAATACCGTCGACACCGCCAGCGCCACAATCGGAAACAGTACCGTGCAGTACGCGGCCCGTTCGGGGCCCATGCGTCCGACCAGCATCAGGTACGCGGTAAAGCCGATTACCGAGCCGAACACCGCGAGATAAGCCAGCGCGCCGAGATAACGCACGGACACGGTTCGACCGCGAACGAAAGCCGGCCAGCAGGCTCCCCGCCGTCAGGATGCTCGCGCCGATCAGCATCGCCCAGCTATTGGTGGCGAACGGGTGCAAGCCCATCGATTGCATCCGGCTCGACAACAGATTGCCGGCCGAAAAACACAAGGTCCCCAGGAACGCGATCCCAAGGCCCAGCCACGCCGTGTGATCGCCCAGGTGTCCGGCCATCTGCTGAACGAACAGACAGACAATGCCGACGAGCCCGAGCAACGCACCGGCAATCGCCGAGGGCTGCAGCGGCCGGCCCATGAAGAGGCGTCCGTTGATCGAGTTCAGCAGCGGCGCGGTGAAGAATACCACCGCCACCAGGCCGCTCGGCACGACCTGTTCGGCGTAGTAGAAGCAGAGGAAGTTCAGGCAGAAAAGCGCCAATCCTTGCGCGGCCAGCAAGCGCCATGCGGCGCGCGGCGGCCAGATCGGCCGGCGCATGATGCGCAGCAGCGCGAACAGCAACAGCGCCGCGATCCAGAAACGTCACGCAAGCGACACCGGCGGCGCAACCGCGCCGAGTTGCCATTTGATGGCGATCCACGTGGTGCCCCAGATCAATACGGTGACGGCATAGAGCGCGAGATTCATGGTCGAGCCTGCAACAGCGAATGCGGAAGGAAGCTCGACTATGCGCCCGCGCAGCCGGCCGCACTTGTCCAGGATTGCGCACTTTTTCGCGTCGACGAGCCGCCGCGCAGGGCTCACCGTATACTCGTGCTCATCCAGTCATCGACAGTCATTCGCCCGTTTTCCGTGAACGTCAGCCCACCCGTCCCCGTGATGCCCGCTACCGAAACGCCGTTCGGCCTGCAGTCGGTCTGTCACACGCTGAGCAGCGGCAACGCGAATCTGGACCGCTTCGCGTGGCTCGGCGACCGGCTCGCCATCGCCGTCTGGACGCGCGCATCGTCAAGCAGCGTAGGCACCAGCTGGTCGGGGTTGATTTCCCTAAATGCCGGCGCGAGCTGTTCACCGCCGTTGCGCACCAGATGCACCGGCAGGTACTCGTACGGGATCCCCTTGAGGTTCAGCGCAATCCGCACGCGATAGGACGCCGAACTCCGGAAGTAGCTATATAGCTTCAAGTCCGCTCTTAGCCCTGAAGCTGATCCCACATTTCCCTGTCTCGTTCAGCCGTCCAGATACGTGGATGGCTGATACCGCTGGCCTCGTCGTAGGCCCGCGACACGTCGAAGGGCAGGCAGTGCTCGTAGATGAAAAAACATGCCCGAACTTCGGGTCCATGACCTTGCGCGTGTGCGCCATCACACCGTTCAGATCGAACTTCTGCGCGACTGCATCACGACCACTCTGAAGCAGAGTGGTCACGAAGTCCTTCGTATAGTTGAGCCCTTGCTCGATATCTTCGCGTGTCACCAGTGCCGGTCCACGGCCCGGCACGAGCTTTTCCGCACCGAGAGCACGCAGCGCTTCGAGCGTCGCCGGCCACTCGGCCAGCTGAGCGTCACCGCAGTAGCAGGCCGCCCCGTATTCGACCAGATCACCGGAGAACAGCACCTTCTGCGACGGCAGCCAGACCACCGTGTCGCCCTTGGTATGGCCCGCGCTGGGATGTGCGATCTTGACTTCAAGCTTGCCGAGAAAAAGCGTGATTTCCTTTTCGAAAACAAGCGTTGGCCAGGTCAGCCCAGGCACCGTCTCCACATCTGCGAACAACCTCGGGAAGCGTTCGATCTCCGACTTCATGTCCGCTTCGCCGCGCTCTACGATCAGCTCATAGGTACCGCGGCTGGCGATGATCTCCTGGGCCCCTTCCTTAAAGTAGGCCGACGCGCCCAGGACGCGCACGGCGTGATAGTGCGACAGCACCACATACTTGATCGGCTTGTCCGTCACCGACCGGATTTTTGCGATCAGTTGCTGTGCCATTGCGGGCGTACCGGTTGTGTCGATGATCAATACACCATCATCACCGATGATCACGCCCGAATTCGGATCGCCCTCGGCGGTGTACGCATAAGCGTTCTCCGACAGTTGCGTCCATGTAATTTCTTTGACTTCCAGGTCCCCTTGGGATGCGAATGCCTTTGCCATGCCAACTCTCCGTGTTCTGTAACGGATATCTAAGATGGGGAAACAGCTGTTTTGTGCTAGCGCGGACCCCGAGGTCATGCGCCGCCGCGCTCCACCAGCATATGAGACAGGATGGCGTGCGCGTCGTCCTGCTCCTGGATAGTGTTCACGATCTGCACAAGCTGGTCAGCCTGCTGACCTGAGACCGGTTTAGCCGCATACTGCAGACAGTCCGTGAAACGCGCCAGATGGGCCTGCTCGGGCAGAGCGTTGCCTGGAAAACCCGGAGCAATATCGAGCGCCAGCTTCAGCCGACGGCCATCGGCCGCTTCGACGCGAAGCTCGACTGCCGTATGGTGAAGCGCCTGCATGGTCTCATCGGAAATCACGTCGACCCGACCGGTGAATGCAAGTACCTCGGGATCGCGGATGCTCGACTCGACGAAGTGCTCGAGTCGCGATGCGCCCCGAACCAACGCATTAGCGACGCAGTATTTCGCACTGAACTGCGCGTTCACGCGAGGGTTCTCGCCTATTACGAAATCATGGCCAACAAGGCGGTACGCATACGGCGGCAGTCTGACCTCAATGCGACCGACGTTACCCTGTCCGATATCGAGTTCCTTGCGTGCGCGCAGCGCCAGCTCGGTCACCCCCTGCGTCAGGCCGCAACTGGGGTATTTTTTGAATACGGTGCTCATTACCTGCCACTGTTCTCCGAGTCCCTCGACAAACTCGTCGGCCTTGCGAAGCCCTCGGGCAAATTGGTGCGCATATCCGTAGACACCGGACAGGAAGCGGCCCGGTCCGGTGATACCGCGTTGCGCGAGCTGCGCGCACATGACCCCGGTCTCGGCCACCCACCCCTGAATCAGTCGCACCGCGAGTGACCCGTCGATATTGCTCTGGAAGCTGCCCGCTGCCCGGTTGAACGCCAATGCCAGTGAGTGCAGGGTTTGCTGACGGTCCAGGCCGAGTATCCTCGCCACCGCTGCGGTCGCGCCGAAGACCCCGGCCACGCCCGTCGGATCGGCGCCATCGTAATCAGTCTCTGCCAGATTCATCCGGGAGGCGACCTCCGCCCCGATGAGGAGCGCGGATAGGAAGTCCCGGCCCGAGCAACCGCCGGCGAGCTCCACCGCGGCCAGTGCCGCCGGAATGAGCGAGGAACCGGTATGCAACCCGGGCGCCATCGCATCGCAAAAGTCCAATGCCCGACACATGACGCCGTTTACCAACGCGGCACCGCTGGCTGATACGGAATCGCCATGAATGAACACTGTGGCATCGCCTGATCTGTCACGTTCCCTGACGAAGTCCAGAATCGCTGCGCAACCGTCCTCGGAGGCACCCGCGATCGCCGTACCGAGGGTCGTCAAAAGCATGTTGCGCACGACTGCGAGTGCCTCTTCCGGTGCATGCGAGGCATCAAACCCATGCACATAATCCGTCAGACGCCATTCAGCCTGCATCAAATCATTGGATCCGCTCATGGATCAACGCTCCGCGGAAGGTTCGAGGTTGCCGGTGGTCTCCACTTTTCCCCTCGCGATACCAAGCGCCTCGCGCAGCACTAATAGATCGCCGATGTGGTTGGCCAGCAGCAGGATCAGCCGCGCGTTGAGCGTTGAACTCTGCTCATCGGTGAGGTCACGATGAGCATTGATGAGCGCCTCGTAAAAATCGTCGCCGGGAACGAACGAATAGAAATAGCGTTTGCCGGGTTCAGCAAAATTGGGCTGCGTAGTCAGTGCCATTCTGAGTCCTTCAATCGTTGCACGTCGCGCGGGCAATTGCGCTCCGTACCTTCATCGGGTCAAGCTCGCGCCAGCGTGCTGCGACATGCTGGTCGGGCCGCACAAGATAGACGCTCCCGGGAGCGAGATCGTATCGCTCGCGGACGCGCCCCTTGATGTCGATGAGCGTGGGAATGCCGCTAGGGGCGCTGCCACCTTCCGCCACCACAACTGCTTCGACCGGAATCGGCGCATCCGAAAGTTCGGCGAGCGCCTGAACAGTCGCCGCATCGAGCGCTGACGCGTCCTTCGTGAAAAGGAGCAGGGCGAAGCGGTCACCGAATGCACCGAGCAGCCATGATTGACCTCCACCGGTCACCGGCGCATCGGCCATCGGCGCCCCCGGCACCATGTTGCCGGCGAACGTCGACGCATCCGGCGTGTTAAGACTCGAGTCGATCAGGATGGTGGGCACCGAGAGACGGCCAGAGTTCACCAGCGCCCGTGCAAAAGGCTGCTCCCCGGCCAGCCCCAGTAGAGCATCACGGAACGTTTTGCTGATGTTGCTTTTCGGGGTAATGAAATCCGTCGAGCGCGTCGAGTTCCTGATGTTGTCGTCAGCAGCCAGCCCGCGCTCTTCCGTGTAGGTGTCGAGCAGCGCCGACGGCGCCTTGCCTTCCATAACGAGCTTGAGCTTCCATACCAGGTTGTCGGCGTCCTGTATGCCCGAATTGGCACCCCGCCCCCCAAAAGGAGAAACCTGATGCGCGGAATCGCCGACAAAAAGCACGCGGCCATGGTTGAAGCTGCCCATGCGCCGGCACTGGAACGTGTAGATGCTCACCCATTCGAGCTCGAACTCGCGGTCGTCGCCCAGCATCGCTTTGATGCGCGGGATCACATTCTCTGGCTTCTTTTCCTCTTCCGGGTCGGCCTGCCAGCCAAGCTGGAAGTCGATCCGCCAGACGTTGTCGGCCTGACGGTGTACGAGCGCTGACTGATTACGGTGAAACGGCGGATTGAACCAGAACCACCGCTCCGTGGGGTAGTCGGCGTTCATGACCACATCGGCAATCAGGAACCGATCCTTGAAGATTTTCCCGTCGATGTCCAACCCAAGAAAGGTGCGGATTGGGCTGCGCGCGCCGTCCGCAGCGACGAGCCATTCCGTGTCCAAGGTGTAGTCCCCCGCAGGGGTCCTGACCTGAAGCGTCACCTCATGACCCTGCGGCATAATGCCGATGACCTCGTTCTTGAAACGGATCTCGAGATTCGGCAACTCGCGAGCGCGTCGAAGCAGAAACTCTTCGAGGTAGTACTGCTGAAGGTTAATCATGCCGGGGCGATGATGGTCGGGCTCCGGGCTGAGATTGAAGTTAAAAACTTCCGTCTCGTCAAAGAATGTACGGCCGACGTTCCAAGACACACCCTTTTCCATCATCGGCCCGCTGCAGCCGAGTCGGTCGAAGATCTCGAGCGTGCGTTTGGCGTACGCCACCCCGCGTGAGCCGAATGAAACAGTATCGTCGTTGTCCAGGAGAAGCACCGGCGTCCCCTGGGCGGCCAGGTCAATAGCGGTAGTGAGACCGACCGGACCGGCGCCGACCACGACCACCGGGTAGCGCCCATGGGGAACGCCATTGAGCTCAGGCGGACGCACAAATTCGAATTTCTCGTACTGATAGGTACTATGCACTGTCAATGTCTCCAGATTACAACCTTGCGTAACCGCGCCGCCAGGTCACGCCATGCAACGCCGACCCGGCGCCCGCCCGCCACGCCAACCCCTCGTGTCACGTCTCGTGCTTCAGACTTCCCGTGCGTGCTGCCAGCATGAACGCCACGACAAGGATTGCGCCGATCAGGGCGGCCACCCTGGGATAGGCCAATCCTGCATACATGTTCCCGTTCGCCGCGACGATCGCGAAAGCCGCTGCAGGAAGAAATCCTCCAGTCCAGCCGAAGCCGATGTGGTAGCTCACGGAAAGCGCGGTGAAGCGAATCCTGGCTGGAAACAGTTCAGTCATTGCCGCTGCTAAAGGTGCGTAGGTCATGGCTGCAAAAGTGGCAAGGGCGACCAGCAGCAGGAAGACCATTGGCCGGTTCACACCGTGCGGCGGGGCCTTCTGCGGGTATCCGGCCGAGTCCAGCGCACCGCGCAGCGAGGCGGCGAAAGCTTTAGCCTTGACTGGGGCGTCCGGCCCGCTGCCTTCGTAAGAAGCGACGACCTTATCGCCCACCCTGATGATTGCACCGGCACCCGCGCTCGCTGTCTCATTCGTGTAGCTGATGCCGGCGCGGACAAGCGCACTCTTCGCGAGATCGCAGGACGTATGGAGCTTCGACGTTCCGAGTGCATTGAATTGCGTGGAGCATTCGTGCGGATCGGCCACGACCACGACGGGCGCCGTCTCAATGGCGCGTTCCAGCGCCGGATTGGCAAAATGCGTCAGGCCGCGGTAGATAGCCGGATAACAAAGGACAACCAGAATGAAACCTGTGCAGATTACTGTCTTACGCTCGATCTTGTCGGACAGCACGCCGAAAGCGAGAAAGATCGGAACCGCCATGACGAGCGAGAACATTGAAAGCAGATTGGCCGTTGCGGGCTCAACGCGCAGCACCTCAGTCAGGAAAAATGGCGTGTAGAAAAATGCGCTGTAAAACGTCACCGCCGCGCCGGGTCCAAGAGCGAACAGCGAACAGATCATTGCGACGATGTTGCGACGACCGGTGAACGCTTCCCTGAGCGGCGCGCGTGAGACCTGGTGTTCGTTGCGCAGGCGTTCGAATTCAGGTGATTCGCCCATGCGGGTACGCATCCACAACGACAACGCCAGCAAAACCAGCGATAGCACGAACGGCACACGCCAGGCCCATTCAAGAAAAGCCGCCTCGCCAAATGTAGAACGCGTGCCCTGCACGACCAGCTGAGAGAGAATCAGACCAGCGATCGGTGCAATCTGGAGCCACGAGGTATAGAAGGCGCGCCGATTTGCCGGAACGTGTTCCGCGACGTACACCATCGCCCCTCCATTTTCGCCGCCCAACGCGAACCCCTGCACAAGCCGCAGCCCGACGAACATAACGGGGGCGAGGACGCCGACGGTTGCGTATGTCGGCAGCAGACCGATGAGCACGGTCGCGAGTCCCATCAGCGCGACCGTCACGACGAAGACCTGTTTTCGACCGAGCCGGTCGCCTATGCCGCCGAAGACCATCGCGCCAAGCGGCCTGACGAGAAAGCCTGCCGCAAATCCGAGCAACGTAAAGATCAGCGACAGCGCGGGATTGACACCGGAAAAAAACTGCTTGCCAATCACGGCAGCCATAGTGCCGACGAGGAACAAATCGTACGCCTCGAAGCACGATCCAAGCGATGCAGCAACCACAATCTGGTAAAGGCTCGCGCCCGAGCGCTTTCCTGCGGAATGTTCAGGCAAAGCTGTGCCTGCCGCGAGGCTCGCGGCGGTTTGATCGGATTTCATTTTGTCTCCTCCATCCGGACGATGGTGGACCGGCTTTGGACAAACCCTTTGGGTATGTCACTGGGTTGCCTTGTCCTTCACCGATCCAGGTGATTCCTGGGTAGCCGCTTATCTCTTACGGACAATACGGTTCATGTTTTCCTACCAGCGATGGGCCAAGGCCACCGCCGCTCCTTACATCCTCACGTCACCCGTCACGGCCGGCGCGCGGGAAGCACCGTCGCGCGGCACTCACCGAACCCGATGCGACGATAGCCGTCTCGTTCGCACCATGCGCGCATGATGACTGTGTCGCCGTCCTCCAGGAACGTGCGGGTTTCTCCGCTCGGCAACGTGAACGGATGCTTGCCGCCTTCCGTGAGTTCAAGAAGACAGGCGCGCGAAGCCGGATCGGGGCCTGAGAGCGTCCCGCTGCCGAGCAGGTCGCCTGGGCAAAGATTCGTCCCGTTTGATGTCTGATGTGCAATCAGTTGTGACATTGCCCAATAAGCGTCCGGATAACGCGAGATGGACAAGCTCGCCGGAGGTGCGCCGCTGGTTCGCATCTGCGCTGACTGCAACAGAGTCTCGACCCGAATATCAATCGAACCACGTGTCGCCAGCTCCGGACTCCAAAGGTGCGGCATCGGCGCAGGATCACCTTCAGGCCGAGAGAAGCCGGTGCGGTACGGCTCGAGCGCCTCGAGCGTCACGATCCACGGCGACAGGCTGGTGAAAAAGCTTTTCGCAAGGAACGGCCCCAGCGGCTGATATTCCCATGACTGAATGTCGCGCGCGGACCAGTCGTTCAACAGGCAAACGCCGAATACATGCGCGTCAGCATTCTGGATGTCAATGGCCGTGCCGAGTTCGTTTCCTTGTCCGATGAGTACACCGAGCTCGGCTTCGTAATCAAGTCGCCGGCTGGGCGCAAACTCCGGCTCGGCGCTGCTCGGGTCCTTCAGTTGACCGGTTGGCCGACGGAAATCCTGTCCCGACACACGAATCGAGGACGTACGGCCGTGATAGCCTACCGGCAGCCAGCGATAGTTTGGCAGGATCGGATTGTCGGGCCGGAACAGACGGCCGACGTTTGTCGCATGGCTGAGCGACGAGTAAAAGTCGGAAAAGTTCTCGATGCGCGCCGGAAGAGCGTATTCAGCGTCCGCCTGCGGAACGAGGCATTCGGAAACCTCCTTCCGCTGAGGACAGTCCTCAGATAGCAGGAACGACACAGCCGAGCGCACAGCGCTTCGCTTGTCGGACGATAGCGCCATGTAATCGTTGAGCGGCGCACGTGCGGCCGCCTGCGCTGCCTCACGCGCTTCTGCCGGAAAAAGACTCCTTGCCAGAGCAGCGCCTACATCAAGAATTTGATCGCCGATTGCGATGCCGCCTCGGAAATCTTCGCCTCGCGAAGCCCGCCGGAATACGCCGTGGGGAAGGTTCTGAATTGGAAAATCCGTCGCGCCGTCATTTGCTGAGCGGACCCAGCTCTTCCGTGAAGCTTCATGGGTGTGATTGGAACGGGTCATGTTCACTTATTTCCTTCCGCAGAGGTCTCGTAGCGCTTGCGCTTAATCTGTCCGATCAACTCAATCATGGCGGCGGAGACGTCCCGGCCTTCGGCTTGCGCCGCTGCTTTCGCGGCGAGCCATTGATTAAGATCTTCCTGCGCCCGGGTAGTGTGCTGGTTCCATGCAGGATCGATCGGCGTCGTCAACTCAAGCCGATATCCGTTCGGGTCCCTGAAATAGATGCTCTGAATAATGCCTTTGTGATCGACGGGGCCAAGTACATCTACGCCCTGGCTTACCAGCCATTCCTTCCAGCGCATGAGCTCGGCCGTATCGCTCACTTCAAGCGCGATGTGGTCGAAGACGTCGTAGGCGGGATGCGACGGAGACGAGGGCAAAGGCAAATCGGTGCATTCGAAGAACGCCATCGTTGATCCGTCCGCCATCCGGAAGAAGATATGGAAATAGGGAAAGGCATCACCCGTGGACGGCACGAGATCATCCATGATCGTGCTCGCGAGTTCCATTCCGAGGATGCGGCCGTAAAAGTCGGCAGTCGCACCGACGTCATGCGTGACGCGTGCATAGTGATTGAGCATATTCGGCCGCAGTCCCAGCTCGGAGGCCGAGCGGCGCGCTGCTAATGTGGAAGTTTGCATATCGACTCCTATCTGTCGTAGTTAGACCGGCACGGGGGCGCGATCGATGACTTGTGCCAGCACGTCCGTCAGGCACTGCGCGAGATCGACACCTACTGGAGCAGTTGTACAGCGCCACGCAACGTGCTGATCCGGGCGCAGCAGGATTGCGCCGTCATCCTGGATTTCGCGTACGTTGCGCCATTCGCCCGAAGGATCGCTTACCTGTGCGTCGTCGGCGATGACCACCACCTCGACGGGCATACCGAGCCTGTCAGTGGTCTCCTTTGCCGCCGTTTCCCAGATGTCCGGCCGGCCGGTAATAAGCACAAAGCGATCAGCCCGTGCGAGATCAAGGCTGGAAATTTTCTGCGCCCCGCGCGCCAGCCATGCATGCGCGATGCGATGGCCGGGGCGCGTGGTCGGAACGAAGCGTTGGCCCAGCGGGTCGCGGGGCGGAGGCGACGTGTTGTCGCTGACGAGCGCACCCCTGTCGTACCGGATGCCGATTTCGAGGTCGTGCGCCTGATATTCTGTCCGGTGCACCTTCATCAGTTCGTTGAATCGGGCACGTCGTGCCTCTGCGTCGTCGCCCTCGGCGAGCAAGGCCTTGAAGTTTGCCTCGCTGCCCTGCGGATCGCCCGGCACGATTCCGATGGCTGCATTCGTCACCTGATAATTTCCGAACGTGAACAGTGCCCAGTTGACGTTGCGCTCGGCGACCGGGCGACGTTCGCTCTCATAGCTGTCAAGCAAACCGGCTCCGGCACGGCCCCGAATCACGGCAGCCAGTTTCCATGCCAGATTCTGTGCGTCGTGCACGGCGGAGTTCAGGCCAAGCCCCGTCGTGGGCGTGTGTCTATGTGCGGCATCGCCTGCCAGAAAGACGCGGCCAAACCGATAGCGATCAGCCAGCACACCCTGCACGATCCACTTGCCGACGCTGAGCACGCTAATGTCGAGATCAGGAATCTTCAACAATGCGCGGATGCGCGGCACGAGCGTAGCCGCCTCGTAATTTTCGCTGCTGCCGGGCTTGAAACTGAAGTGGAACATCCATTCTTCTGAGCGACGGTCGAACCGCGTCGGGCCCAGCTTACCCAGCACGCCGCTACCCCATGCTTTGGTGTCGCCTTCGGGATTCGCAAACCAGAACGTGCTGACGTTGTCGTCGTCGATATAAGCCGACAGATCTGCCGCGAAGTAGACGGTCACCATCTCCAGCAGTTCGGGCGTACCTTCAAGACGCGCACCGACGCACGGACCGACCGTTTTTCCACCGTCGGCAGCGACGACGTATTGAGCGCGAACCTGATAGTTTTCGTCAGCGATGCGGTCACGCACGGTCGCGATGACCTCGGTCTCGCTTTGCTCGATCGACAGCAACTCGTGACCGAAGCGCATCTGCGCACCACCCATCTGCTCCGAATGCGCCTTGAGCAGCGGCTCAAGGCGCACTTGCGGATAAACGGTGCTCTGGCACGGACTATCTTTCTGATACGTAGACGCCAGGGAACCGCCGCCCCAGGCTTCGAGTTCGTAAAGCGTCTTGCGGTCCCACGGGCGATCGCCGCCCAGACTCGTGCACCAGCGCATCTTGCTGACGTATTCGATCGGCAATGATCGTGCGTAGATTGCGTCGGCAAGGCCGTATTGACGAAACACCTCCATCGTGCGCTGATTCAGGTACCGCGCCTTCGGCATCGGCGACTGCTGCGGGTGCCGCTCGATCAGCAGCGATTCAACGCCAAGGTTGGCCAAAAAAATAGATGTGCTCAGCCCGCAACCGCCTCCACCGACGATCAGTACCGGTACATTGACTTGTTTCAAGATTGCTCTCCTCATCTTCAGCAGCTTGCGCAACGGCTACTGGCCGAGCTGGCCGCGCAACTCCGTTTTCAATACCTTGCCGTAACTGTTTTTTGGCAACTCATTGGTGAACCGGTAGTGTTTCGGGCGCTTGAAACGTGCAATGTGCTGCACACACCAATCGTCCAGTTCGTCGCGGGTCGTTTGACGGCCCGCGTGAAGCACCACGAAAGCCACGGGCACCTCACCCCATTCGTCGTCTCGCTGTCCCACTACCGACACTTCTGACACCGACGGATGAGCCAGCAAGGTTTCCTCTACCTCTCGCGGATAGATGTTGGAGCCGCCCGAAATGATCAGATCCTTCGATCGGTCCTTCAGCGTGAGAAACCCGTCCTCGTCGAGACTGCCGGTATCGCCCGTGTAGAGCCAGCCGTTGCGGATCGCGTCGCGCGTAGCGGACGCATTGTTCCAGTAGCCAGGCATGACGGCGGCGCCGCGCACGACGACCTCACCTGTTTCTCCTTTCGGGGCGGAGCTTCCGTCTCCCGCCACGACGTCGACTTCGACGAGCGACTGTGCGACACCCACGGAAGCGGCACGGGCCGGCCAGCGAGCATGCTTCCGATCCGAGAGATGGTGACGTCCGAGTGCGGTAATTGTCATCGGGCTTTCGCCTTGCCCATAGATCTGCACGAGGCGCGGACCCAACACTTCCAAAGCCTGCTGTAAGTCATTCACATACATCGGTCCGCCGCCATAGACGATCGTCTTGAAGCCGGCGGGATCGGCATCGACTGCGCGGAAATGATCGACAAGCCGTTTGACCATCGTCGGTGCCGCGAACATCGCGAGAGGTCCGACACGTGCGGCCAGACCAGCCAGCTCCTCGGGCTCGAATCCACCCGAGCGCGGCACCACGTGACGCGCGCCTCGCAAGATGTACGCATAGTGGTAAAGTCCGGCCCCGTGAGACATCGGCGCTGCGTAGACCATCGCGTCTTCGGGGCGAACATCGTCCACGTCAATGCAGTAGCACGCGGTCATCGCCATCAGGTTCCGGTGAGTCTGCATGACGCCTTTCGGTCGCCCAGTCGTTCCGGATGTGTAGAACAACGACGCGAGATCATCGGGCTGACGGTGATGCAGGTCGGCCGGTGCATATTGGACCGCATGCAGGTATTCGTCCGAGCCGAACACGACGCAGCGCCGTTTACCGCGTTGCAGGTCGCCCAGTGTCGACAGCAACTCGCTCGAAACGAACAGCACGTCAGCCCCGGCGTCATCCAGGATGTACTCCAACTCTCTGGGATGCAGCTTGCAGTTAGCAGGCACGGAAAGGGCACCTGCCCAATAGATGGCCTGAAGCACCTCCAGATATTCGGGACGGTTGGCGGAGTAGATGGCAACCCGGGCACCAGGCTGTACGCCGCATTGCTCGCTCAGGAAGCCTGCTAGCGCCGCCACGCGTGTTGCGAGTTGCCCGTATTCGAGCCAGGGTTCGTCGCCGTGCAGAACCGCGAGCCGCTTCGGAAAGATCGCTGCCGTGCGCTGCAGCCACCGGGCGATGTTCATCGGCTGCGCTCCAGAATGCTGACATAGCTCGCCACCGCGGAGCCTCCCATGTTGAAGACGCCGGCGAGTGAGGCATCGGGAACCTGCATTGCGCCTGCCGTATTGGTCAGTTGCATCGCAGCAATCGCGTGCATGGACACGCCTGTGGCGCCGATCGGGTGGCCTTTCGCTTTGAGCCCGCCAGAAGCGTTGACCGGAAGTCGCCCTCCACGGGCAACGACCCCTTCTTCGATAAGACGATGGCCCTGGCCAGCAGCGGCCAGGCCCATCGCTTCGTAGCTGAGCAACTCAGCGATCGTGAAGCAATCGTGAACCTCGGCGAACGACAGGTCGTCGACCGCGCAACCGGCACGCTCGAGTGCGCCGCGCCAGGCGCGCTTCGGACCTTCGAACGACGCAGCATGGCGGCGCCCCAGCGGCAGATAGTCGTTGACCTGCACACGGGAACGGATTGAGACCGCACGAGGAAAATCTGCGGCCGCATCGCTCGAGGCAAGCACCAGTGCCGCAGCGCCATCGGAGATTAGCGAGCAGTCTGTCTTGCGCAGCGGTGGCGCAATCATCGGATTTTTTTCAGATACGGTATTGCAGAACTCAAAGCCGAGATCGCGCCGCATATGCGCCCACGGATTGTCGACGCCATTCGCGTGATTTTTTGCGGCGATACGCGCGAGCGCCGACGAATGGTCTCCGTACTCCGCGAAATAGTCCTGCGCGATTGAGGCGAAGATTCCCGGGAAGCCCCCGGGTGGATTTCCCGCCTCGCCCGAGTATGCGCAGTTACCAAGAATGCGCGTCACATCTTCGCCGGATACATCGGTCATCTTCTCGGCGCCGATTACCAGCGCGATGCGAGCACGGCCCGCCTCAATCGCATCGCATGCCGAATAAATTGCGGCGGCGCCCGACGCGCAGGCGTTCTCAACACGCACCGCCGGCTTCCATCGCAGCCCATCGCTGCAATTGAGCGTCAGTGACGAAGCGAAGATGTCCGGGACCAGACCACCATTTAAATTGCCCAGCCAGGTGCCGTCGATCTCTTCGCCTTGCAGGCCCGCATCCTTCACGGCTTCGCGGCCGGCCCGCACGATCAGATCCTCAAGGCTTGCGCCGTCGAACCGGCCAAACGGCAAGTGCGCCCAGCCTACAATCGACACTCCCATCGCGTTCTCCCATCAGTGTGCTTATGGGAAATTTACCCGCGTCATCACCGGGAGGGCAGTCGTCGAATTACATTAGGGTGAACACCGGTAAGATGCGTCTTAACTTCCTTTCATTAATCCGCGTTTCTCCGGGCGTGGGACCTACAACGTCGCAATGTGGCGCAGAGGTAGTGCAGAAGGTCACCGATCGCGCCCGAGTAGCTTGCCGATCAGTTCTCCCGTCGTCATGGCTGCATACTTGCGCATAAGCCGGGCACGGTGTGCTTCAACCGTTCGATGACTAATTTGCAGCTCGCGCGCGATCCGCTTGCTGCTTTTTCCCGTCACCAGCAGTTGCGCGACCTCGCGCTCGCGCCGGGTCAGGTCGCGAGTCACCCGACGGGCCGACGAAATATCCTCGAATGCCCAGATCGCAGTTGCAAATGGATCGTTGCGGTTCATTGAGCGCCCGGAAACGTGGCACCAGAACGGGCTGCCATCAAGCCTTTGCATGATGCGCTCATCGGAATAAAAGCCCGTCTCCTTCATTGCCAGCCATGCGCGCTCGCCGATGTGTCGAAACTCGTCCTGGGAGGGGTAGAGGTATTGCAGCGAGCGTCCAGCCAGTTCGTTGGGCGCGCACCCAAATATTTCACCGAACGTGTAGTTGCAGGACACGATGACTCGCTGCCTGGACAGGAGCAGGCCAACCGGTGCCATGCGAAACGCCTGCGCAAGATCGACAGGCGGATACGGCGCCTCACCGGAACCCACGTCGGTAGCCAGTCTGTCATCACTGGCACCCTGTCCTTCCGGGTTGACGGTGGGCGCCGCCGCCTTTATGGAAACGACTCCGGATGCAGCAGAAGGAGGTGCGGGACGAGATTGTCGGTGGGATCCGGATCGTTTTACCGGCCTGTCCATGTTCTGCCATATCCGGCCGACAGTGGAGGCGGAAACGTTAGACTCTCGTGCGACGTGGCGGGCACTGCTTACTGCCGTGACACCGTCGGGCTTACGAGATGCAATCGCGGCCACCGTCGCTTCGCCGATTTTTTGGGGAGCCCCGCTGCGAGGAAGATCCGTCAAGCCCTGCAGGCCATCCATGATGAACCTTCTGCGCCATTTGGAGACTGTGTGCGCGGTCGACTGAACGCGAGCGGCCACAACCGCATTGTCCAGTCCCTCTGCACAGGCCAGGACGATTCGGGCGCGAAAAGCCAGCGCTGGACTATTGCCGCCGCGCTGCGCGAAGTCGTTGAGCGCGGCTCTGTCCTCTGGACTCAACGACAGATGCAGTTTCGGCCTTCCTTTCATCACCTTGGGCTTCAGCCGCCGGACAGGTCAATCGGCCAGACGACTTATGTAACGAATATACCAGGCATCATACTCGTTGAACTGATACATAGGCTCCGTCCAGCCGTCGGACTTTCGCGGTCTCAGTTGCGGGCATCGTCGGCTTCGCCAAGGAAAGCAAGACAAGCAGAACAGTGGTCGCTGCGGCATGCCGCGTGGCTGGTTAGAACCGTTGGCTTGCCTGACTAGGACTGTACGGGCAGTAAAGGGCGGGCAGTAAAACAACCAGCGCAAGCGCTGTTGACTGGTAAGCACGACTTCAGGTCGTGCTTACTGCGTCTCAGTGCGCATTGCGAGCCAAGCGGTACGTCGGGCAATTCAGTCGAGGATCTTTAAACCTTCAGGAGGCTCGCACGGTATTGTTCCCATCCTAGGGAAACGCTGATTAATTGACCGGGCTGCCGAGCTTGCAGATGGGATGGCGCGGAATTTTTCTGGATGACGAAGTAAATGAGGATCGGTTTCGATGAATTTGGCTCTGGAGCGAGCCTCACTTATCGCATCTTTCACACACTTGACGGATTGCCCCCATGAACCGGCTGCAATAGATTTCGCGCAATCACCAGGTTCGCCAAGGCGAACAGACTGAACAGTTGCGCCGTGTTCTTGGCCAGCCCCTTGTAGCGCACCTTGCGATGATGGAACAGGTTCTTGACAATATGAAACGGATGCTCGACCCGCGCGCGAATCTGCGCCTTGGTTCGCTCGACCGCAACCACCAGGTCCTTCAGCGGCCCGTCCTGCATCGCCTTGATCTTTCCGCGCTTGGCCGCCACGCGCCACTTCACCGGCTTGCCCTTCATTTCGTCGCGTTTGTCCACGCCGATGTAGCCCGCGTCGCCGAACGCTTCTTGCTCATGTCCGTGCAGCAGGGCATGGGCCTGCGACACATCCGACACGTTGGCCGACGTGCCAACCACGGTATGCACCAGCCCCGAATCGGCGTCGACACCGATGTGGGCCTTCATCCCAAAGTGCCATTCGTTTCCCTTCTTCGTCTGATGCATCTCCGGGTCGCGGCTCTTCCCGGCGTTCTTGGTCGACGGTGGCGCTTCGATGATCGTCGCGTCGACCAGCGTACCTTCCTTCATCATCAGCCCGCGCTCGCACAGCGAGATGCCGATCTCGTCGAACAACTTGCGCGTCAGATCATGCTCGACCAGCAGGCGACGGAACTTCAGCAAGGTGGTCGCATCCGGCACATTCTCGACCGCCAGGTCGATACCGGCGAAGGCGCGCAGCGCGATGCTGTCATACAACGCATCTTCCAGACCTTCGTCCGACAGACCGTACCACTGTTGCAGAAAGTAGATGCGCAGCATACGCTCCAGGCCGATCGGCGGCCGACCTCGCCCGCACTTCGGGTAGTGCGGCTCGATCGCCGCCAGCAAGCGCGGCCAAGGCACGACGCGCTCCATTTCGGCCAGAAAGCGCTGGCGTCTCGTCACACGTTTCTTGCCCGCACTTTCCGCTTCCGCAAAGCTGATCTGCCGCTTCATCGTCGATCGCCCGTCCCGTGAATTTCTTCTACAACGCCCTCGACCACATCTGCGATGACGGTCGCACCAAATAAATCAGTGTTTCCCTAGCCGGCACTGAAATTTCCAGGAACTCGAAATCTTCCGAAATTGCCGTTTCATTGTGTTTGAGACCAGGTGGAATATAAAGCGATTCGCCAGCGCCAACCCGAATAACTCGACCATCTTCGAACTGAAGATCTATCCAGCCTCGGAGGGTGAAAATGAACTGCGTTTCGCAAACATGATAATGCCAACCAGTCTGCTGCATCACGCCTGTCGCCACGGTCACCTGCGCCCTCATTCGACCGTCTGTGGCGTCGGAAACACCGAGGTCCCGATAATTGAAGAATGTTCGGCGACCTGCTACTAGTGGCGCTGTTTCCGTCGTAGCGTATGCGAGTTTCTCTAAAAGATCTGCGGAGACGTTTGCGGCCTCGGGGGAAAGGGTACCGCTGTAGTGTTCCATTGAATGTTCCTGAATTTAGCCGGTGGGTGCCCAGGTGTTCTCGTCAAGGCGAGGTCAAGCTTTCGCGACTCTAAAGCCAGCGCAAGATTGTGAAAGGCTCACAGGGCAGCGCGTGTCTCTTCATTGAGCCTCCATCGAATTTACCGGCTTGGGTTAAAGGCAAACAGTCGCAGAATTACATCAGGGAAAACCCTATTAATTCTTGCGTTATCCGCTACGGGCAAGTCATTGAACTTCTTCGGAACGCCGAATGGATGTGTGACGGAAGGGCATTCGCTGTTGAGGAAGGGGCGTAACGTTGGACGCATGAGCGCTCGAAGGTCGCCTGGGCGGCGGCGTCCTCTAAGGGTTGACGAAGGGATTTCGGGGATTCAACTCCTGGAGCATCGGTTCCGCCTTCGGACATTTCTGCCGATTCCGTCGCTGCGTCTGGAGGCGCGATCGACTGCTTAACCTTGGGAAACGGGCGTCCGGGTTAAAGACGGTGGACGGCGGCTCAGGGTCGCATGCTGCCGCTTGCGGCCTTGCGAGGTTCGCGAGCGGCAGCGCCTGATGGTCGGGTCGTCGCAACTGGCGTTGGGCGCGCTCGGGTTCAGCATGAGGAACATCGTCTGCCCACGGTCGTCGAAGGGTGCGTCGCCGGCTCGCGGTATCGGTAAGTGACGAAATGGCTGATGGTTGCGCTCATGCTAGGATTTCCCCAACAAGGGAGGAAAAGAAATGACAGTGCATGCTATAACGGCGGTTCGGATGGACGGGAATTCGCAAAGGATCACACACGTGCTTTGGGGGCAGGTGTCCTTGAGCGGAGAACAATTTGAGGTCGCGCCGTACGCATCGCCTGTAATTGAAGTGGTAGACGCACTGGCCAAGGGTGACACTGTCGTAACAGTCTTTCCGCTTGATGGACAGCGCGTCGCTGGTCCAGAGGTCCGGCGCGTCGTCGACGAGGCCGGACGCGTAGGCATCGAAATGGTGGTCGGTGATTCCGATGCGGGCCGAACGCTCGCGGACCTGCCACGGCTTGATCACGAATAGAGCGCTCATCGGGTCGGCTCTATTGGGCAAAATTTAACCACCTGCACCCACGGATCGACGCCGAGAACTTGCCCCAAGGCTCGCGCACATCAAAGCCGGGCCGTCTGGCTTGTCAAAAGGGCAGGTGATGTGCTTCGAGTCTAGCTCGGACATGGGCATCGTCAGAACACGCGGGTGGGCTTGTCATCGCGCCGATGGATTGGCTCCGGCGAACTACTTGCTTATGGTGTTTCAGTTGCCACTTGACGAAGTCGTCGACGATCGCCTTCTGAGCTTCAACAGCGCTGTGTTATCCACATACACGCCACGTCTGAAGTTCCGCGCGGCCATTGATAATCGTCCTATGGCATGACGTTTTTCGCCAAGGTTATGCACCGAAAAAGTTGATGAGCCTGTGGATAACCGCCGGCGAATCCCACGCAAGTCCATGATCTTACGGGCTTTCGCTGCGTCGCATCACGCGAAGGCACGCCGGACAAGGCGTCGGCGCACGTGTTGCTTGGTCTGGTCGACAGGCAGGGCAGGGCGGCGCAGCGACACCACGACGTTGCGAAAACCCATCAGTTAGGTTTATCATCGGCGTATGCCCACAATAGCAACGATCAACGGCTACCGCGTGGTGATCTACACGGCGGACCACCGACCAGCGCACGTCCACGTGATCGGCGCCGGCTTCGAGATCGTCTTTAACCTCAACTGCCCGAACGGACCGCTGGACGTCAGGAACATCGCCGGGAAGGTTTCAGACCGGACGATATATCGCATAGCGAGCCTCATCGAGCCCGCGATCGTCGCCTTTTGTGCGGCATGGAGAAAGCATCATGGCCATTACTAAAGAGTCGATCGCCGCCGCTCGCAAGTCCGGCAAGGAACTAGGCCCGCGCGCCGTCGCCGCGCGCTATCGCCCGTCTGTCGGGAAGCTCGAGGTCGAGTTCGACAACGGCGTGACGCTCGCGGTACCCGCACGCCTGATTCAGGGGCTTGCGCGCGCCAGCGCTACGGACCTGAGCAAGATCGAGATCACGCCGGCCGGATGGGGCCTGCACTTCCCGCGCCTCGACGCCGACGTGTACGTGCCCGCGCTTTTCGAAGGCATCTACGGTTCTAAGGCGTGGATGAAGCAAGCCGCACGCGTGGCGGGCGCGACACGCTCCGCAGCGAAGGCGGCCGCCGCGCGCGAGAACGGCAAGAAGGGAGGACGTCCGCGCAAAGCCCAAGAGGTGCACGCATGACGAACAGTCCCAGTAAGCACATTGGCGGCAACTTCGACGATTTCCTCGTCGAGGAGGCAATGCTCGAGGAAGTCGCGGCGACGGCCTTGGAGCGGATCAGCGTCTATAAATGCGTGCTCGCGTACGCGGCGCAGGCGAAGATCGCGATCGACGGCTTCGGCGTGCACAGCCTGCGCGCGACCGCCGCGACCAACGCGCTCGAGCATGAGGCCGACATCGCGACGGTGCAGGAATGGCTCGACCACGCGAACATCGCGACCACGCGGATCTACGACCGACGCAAGAGCCGCCCCGAAGAGGTTCGCCGACGTTTAAAGTGACATATTGACTCGAACGGCGTCGCGGCGGCGAAGAAGCGCAGGACGGACAGGCACGCACACGGGGCCGTCGAACGGGACCCGCGATCGCAGACGCTTGCTGGAGAATCCATGAAAGACGAAATCGCACCCACATTGCCGCTGAACGAAACAGAAATCGATCAGCTTGATGATTTCTTGACCAGTGATTCCGCTCCCGATGCGGCAATGGACGTTTCGATGATGGACGGGTTTATGACAGCGCTCGCCTCGGGGCCAAACCTGATGATGCCTGGCACCATGCTGGGTTGGATCTGGGATGCGGAGCATGGCCAGGACCTCCCGACGTTTGCCAGTGCTGACGAGTCAAAAGACATCGTCGGGCTGATCATCCGGCACTGGAATAGCGTCAACGAAATGTTGAACGATGCCTCCGCCGGGTACGAACCGCTCATCCTTGAACACGAATCAGATGGGCGAGTGATTTCGGTCATCGACGACTGGTGCGAGGGGTATTTCAAAGGCATCTCCGTCGATCGGACAGCTTGGGCGCCGGTGCTCGCGGAGCACCCTGAATGGTTCACGGTGATCATGCTGTACGGCACGGAGGAGGGGTGGGATGAGCTGAAACGGCGAAAAGACAACCTCGATCAGCATCAGGCATTTGCCGGATCGCTCGCCAGGTCGGTGCAAGATATTCATCGCTACTGGGCCGAACAGCGCCGGCTGCGAATCGAGCGCGGCGGGATTCCCGGTGTGATGGCCCAACGCGAGCCGCTTCGACGCGCACCGAAGGTGGGTCGTAACGACCCCTGCCCGTGCGGTTCAGGAAAGAAATACAAGCGCTGTCATGGCGCGGTCGAAGTGACCACCGGTTCCGGAAGCGCCGGGCATGGCTTTGATCTGGAACAGGCCAGACGTGTTCTGACTGACGCTCAAGAGTCATTGATTGTTTCCCCGCTGAGTCAGCGCGTCACACGCGACGGAACTGCAGTCGAGGTTGAAATCTATGGTGATGGCAAGGGGGCGTGGCTACTCGAGGTCGTCGATGAATTCGGCAATTCGACCGTCTGGGACAATTCATTTCCGACTGACAGTGCAGCGCTCGCTGAAGCCTTGAATGTGATCGACAGCGAAGGCATCGCGGCCGTGATTGGTTCGCCGCCAGCCAGCGCAACGCGCCATTGACTGTGGTTATGCGGGTCCATGGGACACCCTGGAGATTTCCCAGGATATAGCGCGATGCGCAGACAAAGAATCGCCATCATCGGACGGCGGGTGACAAGGTAACTATGATCTCGAGCGCCCGACGTGAAAAGGGCGCTCCGGTTCATTGTGGGCCACGTGCAGCATGCAGCCACCAAGTTAAACTTGGGCGTTCGGCGGCCGTGCACGGGGTTGTTTCGCAAACTGGCAACCGTTGCCGCTTGAAACTGTTGCTGGCCGCGCTTCGTGTTGCTCAGGCTATCCGACATTCCCCGGTTGCCTGACAGGCTGGGGATTTTTCTTCCTTCTCACCAGGGCCGCCAAAACGATAGTTTGCGCAATTCCGGTTCAGCGTCGAAGGGCCGAATTCGGCCAACTGCGGTCATTCGACGTGAGTGCCTGAATCGCTAACAATCTAGCAATTCTTTCAGCACCAAGGGTCAGTCAATGCCACGAAAGATTCAACTGCGAGCGGCGACTGAGCACGACATACCGCTTATCGAGACATGGGCGCGAGCAATCGACGCAGATCGGTTTATGTCGCGCTATCTTCCAGATCGGTCCCGAACGGTCCTATGGAAGATTGTCGTCGTTGACGGCGTCGAGATCGGGACAACCTGGGTTGAATGCAAGGCAGGGCTGCCCAATGTCGTGTTCCTTGGCATCCTCATCGGGCAATCTGAATTGCTAGGAAAAGGAATCGGCCGTGCTGTCATTGATGATGTAATCGCCGACGTTCGTGCGTTTTCGGGTGATCTCGCGATTCAATTAAACGTGCGATGCAGTAATACGCGAGCCATAGCCTGTTACAGTAAGTGCGGGTTTGTCCAAATCGCATCAGGTGAGAAAGCTGGCAAAGACGGCGTTCTTATTCCGACAATTACTATGCAGCTTGCGCCGAATACCGGGTCAGCCATAACTCACTCTGCGAACGACCGCATTGGGTAATTTTCAAGTGCAGTTGCGGGTCGCGTGCCGCCAATTGCCCTCAGGCAGGGACCGGCCACTTTCGGCCAGTCAACATACCCCCATGAATTGCTAACAATCGTTATCTCATGCATAGCCAGTCGCGAACTGGCTGTCCATCGTCTCAGTAGCGAAACAACGACATCTGGACGCGTTCAGATAAACAGCGGGAAAAAATGTTGAGGTAGCATCACCGAACTCAACAGGGGAGAAAACGGTGTTTCGGGGAATTAAATCTCGCATAAATGCAATCGGCACCCATCTCTCCAGTCTGCTTCTCAGCGATCTGCTGACGATCTTGGCAGACATGGTTGGCTATATCACGCTCCCTTGGTGGATCATTCATCGTGGCGGCGCTCATGACCTGGCGATCTACAGCGTAACCTTTGCCATCGCCACGATTTTCGCAATGCCGCTGCTTTCGCCACTTGGGGATCGCTACGCAAAGAGACCGCAGATTGTATGGGGTGTATGCGCCTTAATGGTCGCCGCCTTCACCTTCGCTACGCTCGCCTCACTGTCCGACTATGGACTTATGCCCATCATCTGCATAGGTGTGGTGACCGTCGTGGCAAAAGCCTTCATCGGTCCGGCAAGCTCGACCATTTCGGCTGAACTTGTTCCGGCGAATCGTTTGGCCGAGGCGCTTCGTCTTCGGAAGTCGACGCAAGCCGCTGGTCGTGCCTTGGGGCCGGCATTGGCTGGCGCAACACTGGCCTTAGGTGGTATCGCTGCAACATTTTGGATGAACGGCATTCTACTTGGCGTCGCTGCCTACGTGACTTCACTTGTCCACCGTCTGTTCTGGTAAATTCCAATGAGCGACAGTAAGTCGGCAGCATGGAAGCATGAGGTGTTTCATGGGGTTTTGTTGCAGTAAGGGGCCGGGTTAAAATTGGGCAGCAAAATTTCTGAGCTGTCTGATGAAGAAGACGAAGACACCGCGAACCACGCTTGCCCCGGGCCTGGCCAAGGTCCTGAAGCGGCTTCATTACCCGCTTGAAGTGATTTTGCTGTGCGTGCGATGGTACGTCGCCTATTCGTTAAGTTTGCGCAATCTCGAGGAGATGATGGACGAGCGTGGTATCGCGGTTGATCATTCCACGGTGTACCGCTGGGTACGGAAGCTATTGCCGCTATTCGAAAAGACGTTCCGCAAGCACAAGCTTCCGGTTGGGAAAAGCTGGCGAATGGACGAGAGCTATATCAGGATCAAAGGCGAGTGGAAATATCTTTATCGGGCGGTGGACAAGGCGGGCGACACGATCGACTTCCTGCTCAGGGCCAGGCGGGACAAGGTTGCAGCCCGGCGGTTCTTTGAAAAAGCCATCGCCCACAATGGTGCGCCAGAGACCGTGACCATCGACAAAAGCGGCTCCAATCTGGCCGCGTTGAACGCGGTGAATGCCGATCGCGAGACGCCGATCAAGGTCCGCCAGATCAAATACCTGAATAACATCGTCGAACAGGACCATCGGGCTATCAAACGCCGGACCCGTCCTATGCTAGGGTTCAAGGATTTCCACAGTGCGAGGGTCATTCTCGGCGGCATCGAGGTAATGCACATGATCAGGAAAGGACAGATGAAATGTGTGGGCAAAGACCCGTTGTCTGCTTCCCGGCAGTTTTATTTACTTGTTATGTAAGCAATACTGATTATATTGACATTTGTCGTCTCGTCACGCTTACTGCGACAGAACCCTCAAGAAGACCGTGGCGGACTTGCCTGCTCAGTTGTGGCGATCATTGACCTGGGATCGTGGCAAGGAACTGTCCGATCACGCCCGCTTCACGATCGAGTCCGGCGTGAAGGTGTTCTTCGCTGACCCGCACAGCCCATGGCAGCGTGGTACGAACGAAAACACCAATGGCCTTCTACGACAATACTTCCCAAAGGGCACAGACCTGTCCCGGTGGAGTGCTCGCGAGATCCAGGCCGTTGCTAACACATTGAATACCAGGCCCCGGAAAACACTCGGCTGGAAGACGCCTGCGGAGGCCTTGGACGAATACCTAAAATCTGTTCAATAATCTAGTGTTGCGACGACCGGTTGAATCCGCCTTGACAGCCTTGATCGGAATGTAGAATCACACCGTCATGGCGTCGCTGCTGCAACGCCATGTCAAACGCCCGCAACATCAGTTCGGTGTACAGATGGTTGGACATCGCCCAGCCGACGACGCGACGGCTGAATACATCCAGCACAACCGCCAGATAGAGGAATCCTTCACCCGTGGGTACATAGGTCGCGTCTGCGACCCACAGCACGTTTGTCGCCTCGGCACTGAAGTGCCGGCGCACCAGATCAGGCGCACGCCGGGCGCCTGCGCGTGGCCGTGTGGTGCGCGGCCAGCGCCGCCGGCTTGCCCCGCACAGACCCGCCATACGCATGAGGCGCGCCACCCGCTTGCGCCCCACGTGTATGCCTTCGCGCGCGAGTTGCGCATGAATACGCGGTGCCCCATACGTGCCGCGCGAGCTTGCATGGAGCGTGCGGATATGCGCGAGCAGTTGCGCATCGCTACGCGTGCGCATCGCGGGCTCCCGCACCAGCCATGTGTAATAGCCGCTCGTCGAGACGCCGAGCAGCCGTGCCATCATCGCGATGGGCCAGCGGGCCCGGTTCGCTTTCATGAATCCGTACCGCCCTTCGGTGGAATGGATCCCGTCTCCCTCGCGAACCAGGCTGCCGCGTGAGAGAGTATGTCGCGCTCCATCTTCAGTTGCCGGACTTCGCGACGCAACCGTGTGAGCTCCTGGCGTTCGGCTGTGGTCAGACCGTCATGCCGCACACCTGTGTCGCGATCAGCCTGCGCCACCCAGTTGTAGATGGTCTGTGCAGTCGGCTCGAACTCCTTTTCCAGTTCCTCCGGCCTGCGTCCGGCCTTCACCAGCCCGACCATTTGCGCCCGAAATTCCGCCGGGTACGGGGTACGATGCTTGCCCATAATCGGCACCTCCTTCTCCAAAGGATAGATGTCCGTTTTTCTGGGTCAACTTCACTTTGGCATTTGCGCTTCCTCGGACAAACTATCTTTAAGAAATGATTGCTGATCGACGTTCAGGGCAGAAGCCCGCGTGGTTGCTTCAGGCACGTTTGATTCGTCGTCCGTTTGAATGAAGTCGAGCGGTGACTTCAGACGAGTGATTGTCTCTGCCGCGAGTACGGGATTGGGCTGGTCAAAAAAGCCGTGCGGCAATCCAAGCGTGGTTTCCATGTGAAAGGCGGTCTCGGGCGTGAACCGCTCGCCCTTCATCAGTTCGGCCACGCGCGTCATGTTCGATTCAAGTGCTATCGCGATATTCTCCACGCCCACCGCATCGACCAGAAACTGAAACGATCTTGTTTTGAAAATTGAGGCAGTCTGGGCGGGGTCTCGAGGAGGCGCCTTCACATACGGTTGTCCCTGCCGGCTGGGCGGGGATTTTTTTTCGTGGCGAGGTTGGCGTTGGCCGCTGTCCCGGGATCCCGCATATCGCCCGCGGGCTTGACTCATAACGTAGGGCTCCATGCGATGTTGATACTCTGAATATCTTGATTATAGAGGCGACGTTGTCATCTAATGCGTCAGTTGCTACATATGCGTCCTCCGCTACCGGCCTCCAGCGCCCAAAAGACCGCCCTCATGCTGTCACATTTCGACGTTAAGCTTTTTCGCCCCCGGTAGTAAGCCCACCGTTGTGGGTGGTCACCGGACGCCCGTCACCGGAACACCTGACGACGATCGTTTCTCTCTTTGCATCAGGAGCATCCCGTGCTGAGCGCCCACGAATTTGCAACATTGATGCTGGTCAAGGACTCCGCCGATCACATTGCCGATCGCGAAGAACTTGGAACATTGCTTGAACGCCAGCTTGTCGCACTGGAGCGACTTGCGGGCGGGGCAGTACGCCCTCGCATCACGGAGGACGGGGAGTCTCTTCTCCGTAACCTTGCTTTTATCAATTGATGAGAGAAAACCGTCGGGTGCCTCTCAGGATTTTCCACCCGCCCGACTCGCAGGCGGTACTGCCTCAACGCAGCGCTTCCAGGCGACGTTGGCAACGTTTGTCGTCTCCACCGCGTCGATAGCTCTGCATGGCCTTGGTGCGGTCCGGGGCAACGCTCCTGTCTTCTGCGCCCCACACGCCTTCCCAGAAAAGGCCGAGATTGTGTGCCGAGGCTTTATGCCCCAGTTCAATGGCCTGCTCGTAAAGCGAGCGCGCGCGGCTCACGTCCACCTGCATGCCTCTTCCGAGGCGCGCGCTATCGGCCAGCGCGGCGGCGGCCATGCCGCGCAGACGACCTTCGGCGGTTTCATCCTTCATCACATCCTCGAGAATCGCGTTACCTCTTCCCAGGTCCGGCTCCGCTCCAGTCGGGGTGACCAGAGAAATGGCCATTGCCAGTCGCCAGGCTGGATGACGGTTCGCGCCAAGGCGCTCGAGTAACCAGCGTCCCAGATCGGGTGCGCGGTTTAACGTGCTGGTGAGCAGCGCATTTGCGATGGCAGCGAGCGACTCCGGTGACAGGAATCCAGTCTTGTTTGCCGCAATGACGTGACGGGAGAACTTTTCGACATCCAGTGTAGGGTCGGCGCGGCGCAACTGATGCCATTCACGCTCGATGGTCCCAACCCAGCTTTCCATTTGCACGGTGAGCAATCCGTTGGTGAAGAATGCACCTGATTCTAGCTCACCTTTTGTCGATTGCAACCTGCGGATCAGATAGAGACTGCACGAAGACCCTGGCGGTGCGATTTTTCTACATAAGTGGTACCGCGATGAAGATCGATGGCTGCAGCGCGGTGCCCGTCATCAGAAGAGCGCGTTGAAAATACCTAGGGCAGTCAACGGGTGGTTGACTACAACGTGAAGGTCCGCGTGAAGTCGGACAACACGGGTGTCGACATTGCGAGTGTGAAGGTGTCGATGAACCCGTTGGACGAAATCGCCGTTGAAGAGGCGGCACATCTGAAGGAAGCCGGCGTGGCGACGGAAGTGGCCGCAATGTCAGGAAACGCTGCGCGCGGCGCTGGCGATCGGCGCGTACCGCGCGATTCTGATCGAATCGAATGAAGGCCTGCAGTCGCGAAGCTGCTGAAGGCGCTGGTCGACGAGGAGCAACCGCAACTGGTGAACCCCGGCAAGCAGGCCATCGACGACGATTCGAACCAGACGGGCCAGATGCCGGCTGCGCTGGCGAATCTGCCGCAGGCGACCTTCGCGTCGAAGGTTGTGGTGGCTGACGGCAAGGCGACGAAGGTGTCGCGTGAAGTCGATGGCGACGCGGAAACGTTGTCGCTGAAGTTGCCCGTTATGTCGCAGTCCGGACGATAATATTGCCTTCATCGCAACGGTGGCTGTTTTATCCCATCCATAAATTGGACGGTCTCGTAGTCACGCACGAGTTTTTCGAAACCGCGGACGACGTCGGCTTCCATCGCGTGAAGACCTTTTCCGCCTTGAAAGTTGGATCTGAAGGCTTGATTGAACCGGTTGTTCAAGTAGGAACTGACTTCCTCAATCTTTTCGGGACTCCCTGAGTTCGTGAAGAGAACTGACCTGGGTGAAGCAGCGTCATAGAAAAGGTTGTGCGGCCACTTGGGTACAAAGTTCGCGGGCCTCTCGTCGGTGATCCACATGGAACCGATAAGCTTAAGCTTCCCTTTCATCCCCTTAGGCGTTATGAACGTCCACACCTTGCGCGGCAGCCGCTCCTGAAGTTCAGCCAGCTTGTGAGTATCGGCGCCAAGTGTACCTATCCGCCCTTCGTTTACATCCGATACGAAGTCTTTCCAGTAGTAGAAGATGTCCAAATCTACTCCGTTCTCAAATTGACGATTTCGGGTCAAACGTCGGGACGGTCGACTGGAGGCCGACGCCTGGCAATTCAGTTCCCAAAGGCGCCTCGAATCTTCGAATGACCGGCGCAGCGGACCTGCAGACGGTGGAAGCGGCTCGCGACACCTGGTACCTCTACCGCTTGAACCGTATCCGGTCGAAGCCATCCGGGCGTACCTGAAGGAACATGAGATTGCACAACCGGTGCCCTACGCATCTTCCCGAAGTCAGTGACTTCGCGCGCCGACGGCTGAAGCCGATGCAGCGTCGCCCGAGTGCGCGGCGACACCCGTTAGAGCGAGCCGGTGTCAAGCAAACAGGCGAAGTCAGGCTTGCAGCATCAGGGTGGGGTGGTAGCGCCACACCTTTGGGTCGGCGCTCAGCAGGGGCATCCCCTCGTGCAGCGCCTGGGCGATCATGAGGCGGTCGAACGGATCCGCGTGATCCGCATGGGAAGGAAGCGTCGAGACTGCCTCCGTATGTTCACCCGTGATCGGCAGTTCGACGAAACCGGACAGGCGGAACGCCGAGCGGGCATCGCGCGGATGCACGCGCAGGTTGCCTTTCGCATGCTTGATGGCAATCTCCCAGATCGCGGCTGCGCTGACCAGCAACGTATTGGCCGGATCCTCGATCAGGCTGGCGGCCTGCGGTGACAGCTGTGGCGCACCTTCGGCGGCCCACAGCGCGATATGCGTATCGAGCAGCACTTTCACGGAGTGAGTCCCTGCTGCGCGCTTGCCTCGAAGTCGGCGGCGATCGCGTCATCGGCGGCGTTGAACGCCTCGATGGTGGCGGGCACGGCCAGGCCGGCCAGCAGGTGCCGCGCGGCGCCGATGCGCCGCGGCGCCGCGAACGGCAGCAGCCGCGCGACGGGCGTGCCGTTGCGGGCGATGATGACCTCGTTTTCCTGGCCGACCTCCAGCCGCTCGACCAGGCTTGATAGTTTCGACTTGGCGTCGTGCATGTTGATCGTGAGCATGGCACCACCTACGTATTAGCTAATCAATATTAGCTAGTATGCAGGCATGGGCCGCCAAAGGCAAGCACCAGCATTACGGACAGGTCGCGGCATCGCATGGTTCAGCAGGCGCAATTTGACATAATTAAGATTCACTTTTCGTGAACGTTTTAGTTAAAATTGTGCGCTCCGGATCCGATTCTGTTTTTCCTGTTGAGCCAACCTACCGCGGGCGGAGCCTGAACAGCGCGGCGCTGCCCGTCAGCACGCGGCAGCGCCCGTCGCAGGCTAACGGACATGCCGGGCAGGGCGCGCATTCGTGGTGACTTTCCCGGATGCGGTCAAGCGGGAACGGCTGCTTCCTCGGTGACTGATTCAGACGGGCAGTTCCTGGCCGGAGATGCCTGAACTGCCACGACAGAATTCTTTAACTTCCCACGCAGGGTGCAGCGATTCGCGCATTGAGCGCCCGGGTTTCGATGTTCCGGTTGGCACACCTTACTCCTGTAAAAGCTCACCATTTGCAAAGATTAACAATTGCAGATTCGCAACTAACCGTCTGTGGCAACTGCTCACACCACAAAAGCAAACCCGGCTTGCAGCGAAAGGGGTGATTCTGAAGATCGAACCAGGCGCCTTGTGACCGGCGATCACAGCGCCGGACCGGCGCTGAATCGTCACGTCGCTGGCTATCGCGCTGCATTGCTGTCGGTCAGAATGCACCGAAGATCCGGTCGAGCGCCGCCAGGATGGCTTCACGTTCATCCGAAAGAGAACCGATGCGTTTGCCGAGCGCGTTCAGAGGAACTGCACTCATGCCGGGCGTATCAAGGAAACATTTTTCGCCGTTAACCTCGAAAACCGGCAGCAGATCGGATGGTTTGCCCGAAAAAGCGAGATGCTCGACAGGTCGCAGAGGGATCACAATGCGCGTCGGCAAAATCCCAACGTGCGCGCTCTGTATGTCGAGCAGGTACGGCGCGAGTCTCCGCGTCTCTTTGTCGGGGTTGACGTAGAGATCGAACCGCGCCATTAGAACGTCCTGAATTTCGCTAGCGGAAGCCCGTCGCGATCGACCATCGCACTGTAGGCGGCGACCAATTCGGCGTTGTCATCGGCCCAACGGCGAGCCTCCGCCTCCTGAATTTCTTCCCGCACACCGCGCTCGCTCGCTCGCGAAAGGTTAATCCCCAGCTCCTTGGCCCGATCCAGGACTTCAGGCGGCAATGTGACGTTTGTGGACTTGCGCGGTCGAACTTCGAGTGCCTTACCCATGTGCCCATCCACGTTGCATTTTATGTGCATTATGGTCCACACAAGCGACCCGCGGCAAGTCTGCTTGATTCGGACTAGCTGCGTCCTGTTTCCATCAACACCCCAGGCATCCGTCTGATCCATTTTGGATGCGGGATCAACCCGTGACCTTCGTCGCTCCGCCAGCACGGCCGAGTTGGTCCACGACGTCATTTTTCGAAGCACGGTTCAGGTCAGCAAATTGAGTCGTGTTCCTATTGAGCCGGGTAGTCAGACCTTTGGCGCTTATAGAGACGTACCATCAACAGCGGATCCTTGATGTTTTAAATGCACCACATGTCCCCGCCAAGTTCAAATGTCGGGGTCTGCGCTAGATTGAAATGTCGCAGGGCTGGCTAAATACAGATGTCGTAGTCTTGATGTCGGGTTTGAGTCTGTCTTTAACGGTTTGAATCCACGTAGTGTCGAAGGACAGCCTTGAACGGGCAGGGCGTGTCAGTCCGTTCAGCGAGTGCGTGCAGACCGTTGGCCAGGTGTTGAAGGCGTCTTCGACTGCTGTGCGATCTGCACGATTGCCTGGTTCAGGTCGGCTCGGGTGAATGCGCGTTGCTTCTTCGTGCCGGGTGAGGGTTTGGGTTTGCGTACCGCCGCACCACGATTCGTACGTGATGGCGAGCCCGAGATCCGGCGGTTGTCGCGCTGCGCCTGCAGGGCTTGCGCGACCTGCAGCGCATGACCGAGGCGCTTGTGCTCGATCACGGCACCCTGATCAATCTCCGCGAGCTTGTCGTACGGCACACAGGGCAGCACGACGCCGTCCGCGCGGATCTCAAGGCGCCCGTCCGGATACTCCCACACGTCGATGTAGCGGCCGATCAGCCTGCGGGTCGCCGGCGTATCGTCGAGCAGCCAGATCACGCGATCGTTCAGCAGCGTCAGCGCATCCGACACCTTGCGCTGGACCCGCCACGTCAGGATCGTGTCGAGATTCTCGTCGGCGCGCAGCGGCCGGTGCGCATCGTACGTGCTTCTAGGCAGCTTCGCGAAACGCGCGTTATAAGCGGCCATGAAGGCGCAGGCATAAGCGTTCGCGGCTTCGATGGTGCTGATATCGCGCAAACGCAGTTCCTTCACGAGGCGGTCCTGCAGCGTCAGGTGAGCCCGTTCGACACGCCCCTTGGCGGGGCTGCTGTTGGCGCAGAACGCGTCGATGTTCAGCTCGTACATCGCGCGGCCGAACTGCGTGACGCCTTTGCCCGCCGTCTCCGCGCGCTTCTTGACATGGAACACGCTGGCGCGGTCGCTGTAGAACGCCACCGGCTTGCCATGCCTTTCGAGATACGCGCGCGTCGCCTCAAAGTAGCTGAAAGTCGACTCGGTCGCTGTGAAGTGCAGCGCCATGATCCGGCTGGTGGCATCGTCGACATACACCAGCAGCGTGCACGCCGGTGCCCGTTCCTCAAACCAGTGATGGTCACTGCCGTCGATCTGCACCAGTTCGCCGAAACAGGCGCGTCGGGCACGCGGCTGATAGACCTTCGGCGGTCGCTGTTTGCGCGGCACCCACAGGCCCGCGTCCGTCATCAGGTGCCGCACGGTTTCCTTCGACAGCACCAGCCCATGGCATTCACGCAGCTTCTCGCACGCGAGCGTCGGCCCGAAATCCGCGTAGCACTCGTGGATCAGTCCGAGCGCCCGGTCAAGCACCGTCTGCGGCAACTGATGATTGCTGCGCACGCCGCGCCGCTGCGAAACGAGCCCAGCGGCGCCTTCGTCGCGGTAGCGGATCACAAGCCGCTCGACCTGGCGTCGGCTCAAACCCAGCCGTTCAGCAGCGCGCCAGGTCATCAGCCGCGCCTCGGCAACCGCCTCAATGACCTTCAGCCGGTCAAGCTCCTGCATGCTCATCGTGATCGTCCCGGTGCGCGTCATGGCGGTCTCCACAGGCAGGAAAACCGCACCAGCATGCGCTACAGATCCCTGGGGTACGACATCTGTACTTTGCTCAGGTACGACACTACTACTTTGCTCCCACATTCTCATTGTTGATAAATTATATTATGTCAAATTGTCGGGGCGATTGACAAAAACTGACAGCCGTGTCGGCGCTGGCAACCACACAAGGAGAATATAAGACGGCGCTGCACTGGCCATTGCGAGCGGCGAGTGCGAACTAAACCAGAAGCGACGCCCTGGTCATCTCCCTCGAGGAGCAAAGCGTCGAGGCGAGGCTAGCCGACCACCATCATGATCTAGGAGTGTCCGACCGACCGCATCACAAAGAGGCGTTCGTCCCACACCACGGGTTGCGGCTCGGTCACGGCAATCCGCGTCGCGTCGGGGTGTGCGGGATTGACCAGCACGTTGAACTCTGCACGGACCACGACGGAAGGAACGATCAGGAGCGCGCTACGCGACTCGGTCAGCCAGGCGTCGCCGAACACCCTTGCCACCTGCAGTGCTGGCGCATCCCATCCCCCCGGCAACGATTCGGCCGAATGGCGTTCGACGCGAATATCGTCGGGAACCGCTGCTTCAACCCATCCGTGTGTCTTCGGTACCTTGCCGATGCGCGCATGAACAAGAACCTCGAGCATCGCACCGGCGAAGGTCGACGCGGCGTAGATGACCGGTCGCCCCGGGCTATTGAAGCGGCCGCCCACCAGCATCGCGCCGGTGCCACTCCAGACCGGGTGTCGAGTGTCGGCGATTCGAAACAACTTCACGCCGGCAACCCGTAAAACAGTTTCCAGAGCAGCTCTTCGACCCGGCGCGCGCCGAGCTCGGTCAGCGCAACATCGAGCGGCGCCCGCCCTTCGAGCTCCGGGTGCGGCGCCGACAGGAATTCCCGCGCGTCCTCTTCGTCGTTCCAGACGTAGGCCGTCGTCGCGACGATCCTGGCCAGCCGCTCAGTCTTTTCCGATTCGTCTGGCGTCAGCCGATCGCGACGCCGCTTATAGGTCGCTTCGGGGATGATGCGGGCAAGTAGCGCACGCCGGGCGTCGGCACCCTGCGTCGCATGTTCGACGCCCGCGCGCAGCGCGGACTTGGGCAGGCCGTCGCGGACAAGTGCCTCGAGTTCCGCGAGCGTGTGCGGGACCTGCCGCAGTTCCATGACCGCGGCCACTGCTTCAGGCGTGATCAGTGACATGCGACTCCCGACCAAAGTATCAGTTGATGCCTAATGATAGCGCAATTGATACCGTCCGCAAACCCATCTTCGATCTAGCGGGCTCCAGCGGGGAGACTGCCGAGGCGGTCTCCTCGACATCGTCCGTGCCTGCGAGAATCGCCCCGGCCTACAGAAATCTTTCATACACGAAACGCTCAAGCAACTAAGCATCCGCTCGCGACAGGATGTCGCACCGGGCACACGGATAAACCATTTATAGTGCACTGCACAAGCCCGTGTGATTGGCAGGTGCGATCTGACGGTCGTGTTATAGTGCACTGCACAATCTCCGTCCGATCGGCAAGTGCGATCTGGCGACCGCGTCCGGCGTTGCCGGGTTGCGGACAGACATGCCGCTGAAGGTGAATCGCCACGCCTGTCAGCTACGCCCAGTTTCTGTCTACATCATCAAAATGAGGTCCCTGTGAAATACCTTCCCCGCATCGCCGCGTCTGGAGCACTCCTGGTCGTCGCTCTCGGTATCGTCACCTTCGCCCAGATCAAGTTCGCGCCGCAATCCGCAGACAACAACCCGGTTGCACGGATCGTCCTGAACGTCGAGTCGCAACTGAACGGCTGAGCGACTCCACCGCTGTATGTAGCCCGCGCCCCACAGGCAAAGGCCGGCAAAGAAAACCCGCCAGGCTCCGAAGAGAACTGGCGGGTTTGAGCTACTGATTTCGGATTCACACGCCAGGCGATGGTAACGGAGTTGACGCCTGCTCAGTCTCCTCCAGCGATCAGTCAGCCTCCATGTCCACGGCATCGAACACCTTGGCAGGTCACCAATCGTCAATTCGAGACGCTTCATTGTGGCCTCGTGAGACAGGCAATCGTCCCCCTCGACGTTTCGATCATCAGAAACTTAAAGGAGCGTGTCGCCACACTGATCCAGCGCAAGCCAGCCCTCCCCGCCTTGCGCAAATTGTCACCGCGCAACCTGAAGGCATGGCCGAATCCAGAATTTGTGCAGCAGCCTCCTGCACAAATTGAAACCTCTTCGGCTTGGTAAACATAGGATTGCGAATTAATTTTCGATGATTTCCTTTATGTCAAATTCGCACTTCACGAACTCGCATCGATCTGGGCTCCCGTTGGTTTGCAAACTTTTGTTCCCGAATTTTGCATGAATTTGTTCCCAGCCCCTTGTCCGAGTAAAAACGGTTGCATAGCCTGCGCCGTTCTCCACCCGCATCTGCTTTTGCCGCGTCCGGCAGTGCCGAGGACTGAATGCGGGCTAGCCGTCTCTTGCTGAGCGCGCGAACGGTCCGGCTAGCGGCTGCCAATACGATTGAAGCACTCGGGGTTGAGCGACATGACAACGTTAGACAGCGCTGGGTGTCATCCAAAGTCCGGCCCGGGCGTCGGCACCTACAAAATTGCTTCAATAGTCCGTTAAAGGAACAATTTCATGCAAAATTTCTTCAAATAAATTTGTTCTCGCTACGGGTCCGAGCCGCCATTTGTCGGTGCCGCAGGAGGAACAAAATCATGCAAACCAACGAGTGAATCCGAAGCCCGATGATTCGACTAACCTGCCGTTCCGCGAGCAGCACGCCCGTAAGTGTTCCGGGCTACCCCTACTGGTAGCCGTCTATCAGATGAGGCGCGCCGGTAACTGGGGTGGTTCCAGCGCTTCGCGCCCATTTGTGGGCGGCGACAATGGCTTTGTCCGGTCGTGCTGCTTGACGCTCCCCACATTTGGTATGTGGTGACCGGCCTGGTGTCGACACGGCTAGAAGGTGACCCGGGCAAACCACCCCGGACATCAGCACTGTCAAAGGTTCGTGTTATGCGAAGGATACCGAAACATCATGAGTGGTGGCCTCCGTATCTGTTGGGGGGAAGGTTGTCCACCGCCGGTGAGCGTCGTGGTCGAGACAGGCGACCTGCTGGCCCGGCAGTGGACAACCTTCCCCTCTCCCAAGGATCCTTCTTCAAATCGGCTCAAAATGGCGGAGAATGGTGACGGGAACAGGGTCGCTAAAGGGCTTGACTTTCGTTGCCCCATAGAAGGAACGCTTAAGACTGTGGCCTTATTGTGGCGCCTTGCTTAGCGCTTTCCAAACTACTTTTGCGGCGGTCTGAAATGCGCCCAGATCAGGCGCGTTATCTCCAGCTCGACGGATAAAAACGACCAGGCCTTGCAAGTGCGAGACGAGCAAAGCACCTCGGAGCGCGCATTCCCCCGACGTCAGCGCCGGGTTTATCTTCGCGACAAGACCCGCAAAGATTTCCTGGAATTCTCCCGTGATTTCCGCCGTCAAATCGCGCGCAAAATCCTCATGCTCGGCCAAACTCCACGATTCGAGGGCGAAGGCGCTCGTGCTGGTGCCAGGCCGCGTCAGTGCAGCAAACGCCTCGTCGATGATCGCATCGAGGCGGGCTTCCGGCGATCGAAGCTTATCCCTGGCGAGCGTTCGATAAAGCTCAAGGTAGCGGTTGGCCATCGCTCTCAAAGTGGCTCGCAACAGGTCTTCCCGGGTACCGAAATAGTGCTGCAAGGTGCTCAGGCGAATACCCGCATCGCTCGCCACACGGCGTTGGGTGAACCCTGCGTTACCTTCGGTAGCGAAAACGCTGATCGCGACCTCGAGGATCTCCGGCACGCGCGTTGTTCTGTTGCCTCGCCGCCTGGGCTCGGCTGGCGCGCTCGAGCCTAGCATTTCCGCCGATGTGATCGTCATTTCTTTCATCTGCGCCCAACTCCTCAGTGACGGGTTATCTCCGCAGGACAGTTCCTTCCGGCCGCCGAAATGGTGCGCCCGACTCGGTTCGCGCCTGGCCCAAGAGGTGATTCCTCAGTCAGTGTCTCCGCGCCGCCGGGCAGCCGAAGCAGTCGTGCCTTCTTGTCATCCGACCTATCTATGGTAGGTCAAGAAACCAATTAAACACAGTTAACATACTGCCAATCACGGGCTTAACCATCAACTGCCTGGGTCTGACCCATCGAACGGTCGCTAAATCCTCCTACTTATTGGTATTTCTCCCCTCCTTACTGGACTTGAATATTGGTCTACGGACCACTAGTATTTGGTCATAAGACCTATTTCAGCGGGTCTGTTGCTGAATGCGTCGAGGCGGCTGCCGTAGTCAAGGAGAAGCTGACGTGTTGATGTCCTACCCCCTGCGCGAGTTGCAAACTGCGATCTGGGCGCCGTTCCTTCCCTGGCTGCAGGCCACCGCCAGCTACCTTGCAGGTTCCGGCAACGCCGCTTCCGCGCTGCCCACCAGTCAGCTCGTGGCCGGCTGCGAGCTGTTGGCGCGGCTCTGCAAGCGCTACCCGAAACCGGAATTCGGCCTGACCGACGCCGTCGTCGACGGTCAGCAGGTCGCGGTGACTGAAACCGTCGTGCTGGACCAGCCGTTCTGCCGGCTGCTGCATTTCGAGCGCGCCACGCCCCACAGGCATCCCGTCGCGCTGGTCGTCGCGCCCCTGTCGGGCCATCACGCAACGCTGCTGCGTGACACCGTGGCGGCGATGCTGCCGGATTTCGACGTCTACATCACCGACTGGCGCGATGCCCGCACGGTTCCGCTCGCCGAGGGCGCCTTTCACCTGGACGACTACGTCGCGTATCTGCGCGAATTTCTGCGTTTCCTGGGACCGGACGTTCATGTTGTATCGGTCTGCCAGTCGACCGTGCCGGTGCTCGCCGCTATTTCGCTGATGGCGACTCATGGCGAGACGACGCCGAGAAGCATGACGCTGATCGGCGGCCCGATCGACGCGCGTCGCGGTCCGACGACCGTCAACGAATTCGCCGTCAGCAAACCGCTCGACTGGTTCGCACGCGAACTGACCGAGACCGTGCCGGGTAACTATCCCGGTGCCGGCCGCCAGGTGTATCCCGGCTTCCTGCAGCACGCGGCCTTCGTGGCGCTGAATCCCGAGCGCCACCTGGATTCGCACCTGCGCTACTACTGCGACGTGGCAGCCGGCAACAGCGAAGCGGCTGACGCGCATCGCCGCTTCTACGACGAGTACAACGCCGTGCTCGACATGGCGGCCGAATACTATCTGGAAACGGTTCGGGTGGTCTTTCAGGAGTTCTGCCTGGCGCGCGGCACCTGGCAGGTGCGCGGCGAACACGTCCGCCCGGACGCCATCAAGGCCACTGCACTGATCACCGTCGAAGGTGAGCGGGACGACATCTGCGGGCGGGGCCAGACCCACGCGGCTCACGATCTGTGCACGGGACTCGACGCGTTGCTCAAACACCGGGTGACGGCCCGCGGCTGCGGCCACTACGGAATTTTCTCGGGCCATGCCTGGCGCAGCGCGATCTATCCGCAACTTCGTGACCTGATCTATCAGCACGAATCGCACGTCAGCAACGAATCGGCGGCCGACTTGCACACCGGTGTCCTCGAGGACGTGGCGGCCTGCCGGGGCACGGCAAGGGGCGCGCCCGATCAACGGCCATGGGGTTGAAGGAGCAGCAGATGAACACCGATCAGAAGTCCTTGCGATGGTTGATTGACAAATGGCTGGCGCCCACGCCGGCCATGCCGGTCCGCCTGACCCGATACGGTCGTGCAAACTCGAGCCAGAGACGCTGCGTGCGTGTGGAGTCATTGCGAACGACCGGCTCGCTGGCCATTTTCTTCTTCCGGCACGATGATGGATCGTGGCGCGTGTTCCCGCCCGCGTCCAGACGGCCAGTGATGCATGCCTACCTATGAACTGGATAGACAGACCTGGCACCTCAGCATGGAAAGTCTGGCCGGCCCGGCTCGCATCTTTAGTACAAGCCGCGGTTTCACGTTACGGGTGTCTGGAATCGCCCGGCTTTAGATGCTGCCTGGTGCTCGCCATACTGTGCGGATGGCGAGCACCAAGGAGACCCTGGTTCGGAGGGGACTGCGATGAAACGGCGTGCGGGAGGTGTTGGAGTAGTGGGGAGCGGCGGGTGTTGTGAGGGTCCTGGCAGTATGGCGAACCTGGGACCTGTCCAACGAGCAGGTATTCGAAGCGCACTGCGCTTATCACGCGTGGAATTGCATGTTTATCGTCCCGTTCCCGGCTGGGCACTTCCCTATGTTCCCGGGAGTTCATCGAGACTGGTAGAGATCAGTGGACCGGATCCTGCTGGCAAGGCAATGCCGGCATCAGGTCGGACCGATTTCTGTTTGAGGAACCCGGTCTTGCTGGATGCTGGGAGGTCCGCGATGCGCGCTTACCGGCTTGCGGCGTGAGCGACGGGTCGATAGTCGGGCGATCTGAGGAGAACGGAATGAACATCCTGGAACGGGCGGGGAATGCCGGAATGCTGGTCGTACTCGATGGCAGGATCGGTTGCACCGGGTACCGCAGCGTCCATGGAACCCTGGATGCGTTTCAGCGTTTTGTTCATGCGTTGGAGTCGGCATTGGCGAATGGTAAGGAATCCGATTGGTCTCCGTGTCGGGGGGGCCTGTGCGCGGAGTCTTCGTCATCCTGAAAACATGATGCCGGAGCGCCACAAGGGAGGCCCTCACGCTGACCTGGAATGCGCATATGAGCGCTGGCCATGAAACCGGAGCGGGTGCAGGACATGCTGGTTCCGGATCGTGAGCAGGCTCGATTGAGTGGAGCGACTGATGAAGGTTTCCGCAATCTACACCTGGGTAACGGTGCTTACTGCTATCGCCGCGGGGCTCGCTTCGGGCTCGTCCTACGCCTACGCGCTCGATCCGAAACTCGACTGTCGATCGAACGCACACGCGTTCATCGCCCCGCTGCTAAAGAGCCAGTATATCGATCCGAATCCGATGCGCGTCGAAGCAAACTCGGTCAATGCATTTCGACCGGCGCACGGCAGCAAGTTGACGGCATTTGGCTTTCCCGTCTACGCCGTCCTCGGGTATGAACACGACGATGCACTGTTCAAACGCGGAGATGGCCGGCCCGTCCCGGACTCAGCCTATGGGGTGGTAGTAATCGGCCCCACCGAGTCAGTAGAAGCGCACGCGCGCCAGACCGGCAGCGGCGCTGTCATTCATCAAGTTGTCCCCCTCTTGCTAACGGCCATTTTCTGCAGCGGACCGTGACGCGCCCAGCGGTGCCGTCATGCATGCAGTGGGATGGCGTTTTTACATGAGTGTCTGCGTCGCAGTAGTGCGATCAACGGGCCCTTCCTTAAAAGCCGGACGGATTTTTGGGTGAGCTCGGTGAAACGATGCCATGTGGCGAAGCATTCGCTGAGTTGCTTTCGGTAGAGCGACGCACGCAATAAGGGTCGGCCAGCACTTGCGATTAGCTTAATCTGCAGGTAATAACGAATCCCGGCCATACCTCTTATCTTGGTGGTCTACGGATTACGGACGTGGGTGCGAGCACGATGGGACGTTTTTTCCGTCGTCCTGACGAAAACGGGAAAGATCGCTGGTGGCTTGAAGTGATGGGCGAAGGTGGCAAGGAGCGGCTGGTTCGCGCCACCGCGGAGATGATGACGGAACTCGGCAGGTACCGGCTGGCACGCGGACTGCCGGCCCTCCCCTCTCCGGGCGAGGACATGCCACTCGTGCTGCCGGTCGGCCAGTCACTCGAGCCACTCACGCCCGCCGATTTGCACCGGATCATGAAGGACGTCTTCGGCGGCACGGATGAAGCGTTGCGCGCGTGGCGAAAAACATGCGCAGCGCGCCGATCGTCTCGAGCAGGCATCGGGTACACTGGCTGCGTCCCAGCGCCGGGTCACGGGTCACATATGGCGGACCAGCAGGTGGATCTGCGACTTGTGCGCCACAACCTCGGCCATGCGTCGCTGACGAAAACAAGTCGGTACATGCACATCGACGAAGATCGCCAGCGTAGCGAGACCGATGAAAACATCGTATTGACTGGTAACGGGCGACGTTACTAGCGACGCCGGATCCAGGGGGGGCGACACCATTCTGGCAATGGGCAGGCAACTGGCAGCAAGCGACTCAACGCCGGATCAGGAAATCATTGGTCGTGAGCCTTACGGGTCCGCCCGGGCTCAAACGGATCTTCCTCTCGGCGACCGCGATGATACGGCGCTGTCCATCGGCAAACGCCTTGAGCATGCGAATTTGGTCAGCGTCCGGGGGTAACCAGAATTGCGCTTCGAGCGCTTCCCGCGTGATCGCACAGGCAATCTCGCCGTGCTGACCGGACAGGCGAAATACGATCTCGCGTCGGTCCGCCGTCACATCGGTCACCAGTTCTATGATGTCCATGAAAGGTTCTGTCGCAGTAAGCGTGACGAGACGACAAATGTCAATATAATCAGTATTGCTTACATAACAAGTAAATAAAACTGCCGGGAAGCAGACAACGGGTCTTTGCCCACACATTTCATCTGTCCTTTCCTGATCATGTGCATTACCTCGATGCCGCCGAGAATGACCCTCGCACTGTGGAAATCCTTGAACCCTAGCATAGGACGGGTCCGGCGTTTGATAGCCCGATGGTCCTGTTCGACGATGTTATTCAGGTATTTGATCTGGCGGACCTTGATCGGCGTCTCGCGATCGGCATTCACCGCGTTCAACGCGGCCAGATTGGAGCCGCTTTTGTCGATGGTCACGGTCTCTGGCGCACCATTGTGGGCGATGGCTTTTTCAAAGAACCGCCGGGCTGCAACCTTGTCCCGCCTGGCCCTGAGCAGGAAGTCGATCGTGTCGCCCGCCTTGTCCACCGCCCGATAAAGATATTTCCACTCGCCTTTGATCCTGATATAGCTCTCGTCCATTCGCCAGCTTTTCCCAACCGGAAGCTTGTGCTTGCGGAACGTCTTTTCGAATAGCGGCAATAGCTTCCGTACCCAGCGGTACACCGTGGAATGATCAACCGCGATACCACGCTCGTCCATCATCTCCTCGAGATTGCGCAAACTTAACGAATAGGCGACGTACCATCGCACGCACAGCAAAATCACTTCAAGCGGGTAATGAAGCCGCTTCAGGACCTTGGCCAGGCCCGGGGCAAGCGTGGTTCGCGGTGTCTTCGTCTTCTTCATCAGACAGCTCAGAAATTTTGCTGCCCAATTTTAACCCGGCCCCTTACTGCAACAAAACCCCCCGAACTCGGCCGGGGAGCAGAACCATTTCGCCGCCGCTGCGCTATCGCTTCGACACGGTGAATTTCAAACCGTCGGTTTTGGGCGAAATTGACGCCGCTGCTAACACAGTCCAACAGTCCAACTAACTCGTGACACAAATCCGGCTAATCTAACTATTTCGTTCGGGTCTCGCGCCCAGTGTGTCCGAAAAAGTTAGCAAGTCATTGATTAATAAGAAGCCGCAGTCTAACTAATTCGATCTCCCTGCAGGAGTGTCGGGAAGCCGAATTCGTTGGACTAAGGAACGGTTGGCTAGACTCGAAAGCACGAAATTGACTGGACTGCCCGGAAACCGCGGATCGAAGGATCACCGGGCGGCGTAGTTCGCCGCCCCGGTACTGTGCTGATCGACGCTTCCTGCGGGAGGGCGAGAGACGCTTTACGTTAAGGGTTAATCGACGCCTGCCCTCATTCACATGGCTGCGCGCGTGCTGCGGCGCGTGCGGGCCGGTGTAGTGGTCAACTAATTTCGGAAAGGCAGATAGGTTCTTTCGCTGTCGGTTTCGCCTCGTAGGCGGCGGGCGACAGATAGCCCAGCGTGGAGTGCAAGCGCACCGGATTGTAGAAAGCGACGATGTACTGGTTGATATCGCGCCGAGCCTCATCGTGGTTGGCGTACCGACGCTGCCACACGCGCTCCTTTTTCAGGTTCAGGAAGAATCTTTCCATCACCGAATTGTCCCAACAATTTCCCTTGCGGCTCATGCTGCAAACCACGTGATGCTGCTTCAGCAAGGCCTGGTACTCATCGCTTGCATACCTGGCTGCCCCTATCCGAATGCAAAACCAGTCCCGGCGCTGGCCTACGCTGCTCCAGCGCCATCGTCAATGCCGATATGACCAGTCCAGCCGGCATGGTCGGGGCCATTGACCAGCCGACGACCCTGCGCGAGTACAAGTCCAGCACGACAGCCAGATAGAGCCAGCCCTGCGCCGTGCGGATATACGTGATGGCTACGACCATGACGCTGGCCGGCGGTGGGCAACTCGCCGGGCCAGCAACGCGCAGGTCAAACCGGATGGCTTCGGAGGAACAGGCTCCCGTTCAAAAAAACTTGACGGACCACCTCAGGGCGTCACTTGGCCGTACACCCAAGCAAAATGATTGTCTGTATCCAGTCCTGCAACGGTCACCGGATCTGCTAATCTCCCGACGAATTTTTCCGGAAATCAACCACGACGCTCGGTCAGTGCTACGAACGCGAAGGCTAGTATTTTGGCCATCGCGTTGCGTCGCCTTCTCCTCTTTGCCGCAAGTTCCGATGGGAACAAATGCGAGCGATCTTCCGCCGCAGAGTCGCTTAAAATCATCTTTTCGGCACTCTCCGAGGCCAATCATGCGCTCATGGCGGCTTGATCGTCCCAACCTCTCCGGCCATCTGGATCTGTCACGGGCAACGAGCCTGGTCTCGGCCATCGGGTCTAACGATGCGAACGCCTTCGCCGCGGAAGTTCTGAAACTCCTAGGGGACGCCGCAGGCATATCGCAGTGCACCGTCTTTGCTTACGAGTTCAACAATCGTCCTCGGACGGTCTCGGTCGCAGACCACCGTGGCGGTCGATATCTGAGCAACGTCGCGGATACCTACGCCAGGACTTTCTATGCGTTGGACGGAAATCAGACGATTATCTCCTCTGCCCGTCCTCAGAAGCTCGACTCGGCCGTCCTGCTCCACCAGCAGGCCATCGAAGACATCTCGCATGAAGGGTATCGAGCCGCTTGCTATCACCAGCCGGACGTTTCGGGCCGACTCTCCCTTTTGCTGCAGCCCTCGCAGGACATCTGGCTCTCCGTCAATCTCTACCGCGACCGCAGGCGCGGCCATTTCCACGCGAACGAGATCGCGCTGATTGAGGCCTTTGCGCCGCTCATCGCCCAGACCGCCAAGCATCATTACGTGCTATGCGGCCAGATTCAGACCGGCATTCCGCAACTGATGCTGGTGCGTATTCGAGGGATCTGCCCCGAGTTGTCGAAGCGCGAACTCGATGTCCTATGCGGCGTTCTGGAGGGCCGTACCGCGAAAGACATTGGAGAACTTATGGGCGTCAAAGCCTCCAGCGTCGTGACCTATCAAAAGCGGGCCTTTCGCCGCCTCGGCATTTCGAGCCAGCGTCAGTTGTTTGCCTTGTGCCTGGCTACCAGCCGAGAATGATCACGCACTGCGTCATCGCTCTGACCGTGCCCGCTCTTCTGCTTGCCTGGCACTGAGGGTTTTTCCTAATCCGTTTCACCCGTCAAGTCGTACCCATTTTGGGGACAGCGCGCGCGGGCGAATCTCCATACTCCACTCATCGCCATACCTCGCCGCCCTGACGAGCCTGACGCGATTGCATTGAGTGCTGCGGCGCTCGACATAGAGCTGAGTTTGGAGACGACCCGTATGGAAACGACCCCATTGGCTGACCGCAGTCCGCTTCCTGGCGGTCCGGCAAACGGTGCTGGATCTGGTGAATCGATGCGAGAGCAGCGTGTCATCGCCAAGGTCTCCCGGCACCTTCTGTGGTTTCTCTTCGTCCTGTTCTTCTTCTCGTTCATGGACCGGATCAATATCGGATTTGCCGGCCTTACCATGATGAAGGATCTCGGCCTCTCCGGCGTCCAGTTCGGTCTGGCGACCACGTTGTTTTATATTGCATACATCGCGTTCGGCATTCCCAGCAACATCGTCCTGGCGCGCATCGGCGCGCGGAAATGGATCGGGACTATCATGATCGCCTGGGGTCTGGCCTCTACAGCGACGATGTTCGCATCGAGTCCGGGAACGCTTTACCTGTTGCGAATCCTCGTCGGCGTGACCGAGGCGGGCTTTCTACCTGGCATCCTGCTTTACATGACATATTGGTTTCCGAGCGCATATCGCGCGAGGGCCAACGCTTTGTTCATGATCGCGATGCCCGTCACGGCCGCGGTCGGCTCCGCACTCTCGGGATACATTCTGGCGCTGGATGGAACGCTTGGCCTCAAAGGATGGCAGTGGCTCTTCTGTCTGGAGGGTCTGCCTTCGGCGATCCTGGGTCTGGTCGTATTCGGCTATCTGCGCGATGTTCCCGATAAGGCGAACTGGCTCACTGCCGATGAGAAGCGCACGCTTTCGAAGACCCTCGCGGCCGAGCACAACGCCGACCCCGTGCCGCATTCGCCCGCCACCGACGAAAGAAGCCTTCTGAGCGAGCTCTTCTCGCCAACGGTCCTCAAATTTGCGCTCGCTTATTTCTGTCTGGTCAACACGCTAGCAATGGTTGCCGTCTGGACGCCCCTGATCGTCAAAAGCTTCAGCGCTGACGCGAGCAACCGGACCGTCGGCCTGCTGGCCGCGATCCCGCAAATCTGCACGATCGTTGCAATGATCTGGTGGGGAAGACGCTCTGATCGCAAACAGGAGCGCAAATGGCACCTGATGTTGCCGATGCTGTTTTCCGCTGCTGGCTGGCTTTGCACCGCCTATTCCACCAACCCCGTGATTCAGATGTTAGGCATCTGCCTCGCGTCGGCGGGATCGTACACCGCCATGTCGATCTTCTGGACAACCCCTGATCACGCATTGAGCCTCCGGGCCCGTGCCGTTGGGATCGCAGTGATCAACGCGACCGGCAACATTGGGTCGGCGCTGAACCCCCTGGTCGTGGGATGGCTGAAGGATCTCACCCATAGCTTCTCGGCCGGCTTGCTCTATGCAGCGGCATTGCTCGTGATCGGCGCCATCGTGGTGGCAGTGCTGCCCGTTCAGCCCAAGCGCTCCCGCGACGCGGAACTATCTAGCAACGCACGTTAGTGCGGATTGCCCTAGTTGGGCGAATACGCCGATGGCGTTACGGCAGCATCGAGGTGCAGCTCATGCGTGGCCCCCCGCTTACCAGAATTCGTTAAGGAGCAACCGATGGAATTCAAAGCTTATCCCTTCACTGCAAAAAAGTACGCTGGCCAGATGCCGAATCTTGACAACGGCATCGAGACAAAGCGACATGCAGTGACGATCGTCGGCGGTGGCCCTGTCGGACTCGCCGTGGCACTTGGCCTCGCCAATCACGGCGTTCCTTCCGTATTGATCGAAGCCGATGATTCCGTGTGCTATGGCAGCCGGGCCATCTGTATCTCGCGTCGGAGCCTGGAAATCATCGAGCGCCTGGGTGCAGTGGACGGGTTTCTGAAGACCGGACTGCCGTGGACCGGTGGGCGCAGTTTTTATCGCGACACCGAAGTGCTGCACTTCAAGATGCCGCAGGACGACAACCAGAAACTGCCTCCGATGGTGAACGTCGCGCAATATCACATCGAACAGTTTCTCCTGGACGCCGCGCAACGGAAGTCTGATCTGATCGACATCCGCTGGCAGACCAAGGTGACCGCCATCGATTCGCGTACGGACGGCGCCATGCTTCGCCTCGCGACTCCCGAAGGCGACTATTCGCTCAATACGGACTGGGTGGTCGCCTGCGATGGTGGGCGCAGCACGATCCGCGAGGCATTGGGCTTGCAGCTCAATGGGACGAGCTACGAGGGCCGTTATGTCATCGTCGATATCGAGCTCGAGAGCGAGCGGCCGACCGAGCGTCTTGCCTACTTCGATCCATCGTCGAACCCGGGCTCCACTGTGCTGGTCCACAAACAGCCTGACAATGTCTGGCGCATCGATTACCAATTGCGGGACGGCGAGGACGCCGAACAGGCAGTCAAGCCTGAAAATGTCATGCCACGGGTGCAAAGCCTGTTGGACATGATGGGCGAACGTGGCGCCTGGGCACCCATCTGGATCACGATCTACAAGGCCAATGCCTTGACCCTGGAAAGCTATCGTCACGATCGCGTGCTGTTTGGCGGCGATGCAGCCCATCTGGTGCCGATTTTTGGCGTGCGCGGCGCGAATTCAGGAATCGATGACGCGGACAACCTCGCGTGGAAACTGGCGTTCGTCGTCCGTGGCCTTGCGTCCGAAGGATTGCTCGACAGCTATTCAGACGAGCGCGTCTTTGCGGCCCACGAAAACCTTAGCTACGGTACCAAGAGCACCGAATTCATGGCGCCGCCCTCATTCGCCTTCGAGTTGATGCGCAAGGCCGTATTGAGCCTGGCGATCAAGCATGAACGCGTGCGTTCTCTGATTAACCCGCGGCAGACTTCTGCCATCAGTTATACGGAGTCGCCGCTCAACACGCCTGAAGCACAGTCGGGCGCGTTTGAGGCTGGTCCTGCGCCGGGGGCCGTGTTGACCGAATGCCCACTGACGATCGTCGAGGGCGGCAGCGCGAGAGAGGCTCATCTGACGGAATTGATCACTCCAAGGTTCACCGCTCTGTACTTCAGCGAAGACGGACGCGTACCGGTGGAATTTGCCGAACTCGAAGCAACGCTTCAAGAGGAAAAGCTGCCTTTCAAGCTGATCCCCGTGACTTCGCATCTTCACCCCGAGACGAAAAATAATCACAACTGGGACCACACAGGTCGGCTGTTCGCCATGTACACCGCCAGACCCGGTACCGTATACCTGGTTCGCCCGGACGGCCATGTACTGGGACGCTGGCATGCGGCAGCGGCTGCAGATGTTGAGGCCGCCATCCACCACGCCCTTCAAATGTGATCACCAAACCGGTAAAGGAGAACGCCATGACCGACAGCGACCTCGACATCATTTATACCCGGCTGTGCAAGACCATGACTCAACTGGGTCGGCCGAACACTTCGCTTTTCCTCGCGCGCTTCGCCATGCTCGCGATCGACAGGATCAACGACCCCGCCGTCGCACTGAATTTAATCGACGACGCAAGCGAAGGAATGACTGAATCAGCGCCGCGGTAGGGTTCCAATCCACAAGCCCACCTCGTAGCACTTTTTCTGGCTTCCCATATCCTTCGCAGGAACGCGAAACAATGACCGTCAATTATCAAACCGGCTTCGCCAATGAGTTTGCCACCGAGGCGCTGCCGGGCGCCCTTCCCGTGGGGCGTAACTCTCCGCAACGCGTGCCTTATGGCCTATACGCAGAACAACTCTCAGGGACTGCATTCACGGCGCCGCGTCATAACAATCGGCGTTCGTGGTTGTACCGGATCCGGCCAGCGGCCATGCACTCGCCATTCCAGCATATCGAGAACTCGCGCCTGTTGAGCCGCTTCGACGAAGTACCCACGCCACCGGATCAGTTGCGCTGGGATCCCCTTCCGATGCCCGATGCACCGACCGATTTCGTGGCGGGCCTTGTAACCATGGCGGGCAACGGTGCGCCCGATGTAGGGCGAGGATGCGGTATCCACCTGTATGCCGCGAACTGTTCCATGACCGACCGGTTTTTCTACAACGCCGACGGTGAGTTGCTTGTCGTGCCGCAACAAGGACGGCTGCGCGTGGCAACCGAAATGGGACTGCTGGACGTCGAACCGCAGGAGATCGTCGTCATCCCGCGAGGCGTGCGTTTCCGGGTTGAACTGCCCGATGGCGAGGCGCGCGGCTACGTGTGCGAGAACTATGGCGCGCTGTTCAAGCTGCCCGACCTTGGCGTCATTGGCTCCAACGGCCTGGCGAATCCGCGTGATTTTCTGACGCCGGTCGCGTCGTATGAAGACCGGGAAGGCGACTTCGAACTGATCGCGAAGTTCGAAGGCAATCTCTGGCGCGCCCGGATCGACCACTCGCCGCTCGACGTCGTCGCATGGCACGGAAACTATGCGCCGTACAAGTACGACCTGCGGCGCTTCAACACGATTGGTTCAATAAGCTTCGACCATCCCGACCCCTCGATTTTCCTGGTGCTCCAGTCCCCCACTGATAACCCCGGCGTCGATTCGATCGACTTTGTCATTTTCCCGCCGCGTTGGTTGCCGATGGAAAACACATTCCGTCCGCCATGGTTCCACCGAAATTTCGCAAGCGAGTTCATGGGACTGATTCATGGCGCGTATGACGCGAAGGCTGAAGGTTTTGCGCCCGGCGGTGCGTCGCTTCACAACTGCATGAGTGGTCATGGCCCAGATGCCGAAACCTTCGCCAGGGCGAGCACCGCAGACACGACCCGGCCTGATCACATCACGAACACGCTGGCGTTCATGTTCGAAACGCCCGCCGTCATCCGGCCGACGCGCCATGCGCTCGAATCGTCGCAGCTCCAAGGCGAGTATTACCGGTGCTGGCAGGGCCTCAAGAAGCATTTCAACCCGGCACAAGCCTGATAGGACGTTGGAGAAATCACATGTCGTTGATCGACGAGACGCACAGCCCGGCTCTGAAAAGTTGGGTGGAACAGGCAAACCGACCGGGGAGCGATTTTCCGATCCAGAACCTTCCATTTGGTCGTTATCGACCGATGGGCACGGACGAGGACTTCAAGATTGGGGTAGCCATTGGCGACCAGATTTTAGATCTGCAGGGCACAGGCCTGATCGACGATCCGGACATGAACGCGTTGATGGCACTTGATTCAACAACTCGACTGGAGTTGCGTCGCGCCATTTCCCGAGGCCTTGCGCACGGCAGCGAGCAGCAACAAGCATGGTCGACGCTGCTTATCAACCAGAGCGCGGCGCAGATGGCAACGCCTTGCCGAATCGGAGACTACACAGATTTTTATACGGGCATTCACCACGCCATGTCTGTCGGCAAGCTGTTCAGGCCCGACCAGCCGCTGATGCCGAATTACAAATGGGTGCCGATTGGTTATCACGGTCGGTCTTCATCCATTCGCGTGAGCGGCCAGATGTTTCGGCGTCCGCGTGGGCAAACCAAAACGCCGGAGGCCGCGCAACCCACCTTTGGTCCCAGCCGACGACTGGACTACGAACTCGAACTTGGCTACTTCGTCGGTCGCGGCAACGATTTGGGGCAACCCGTCTCCATCGAAGACGCGGAGAATCATCTTTTCGGTGTGACACTGCTCAACGACTGGTCCGCGCGCGACATCCAGGCGTGGGAGTACCAGCCGCTCGGCCCGTTCCTGGCCAAGAACTTCGCGACAACCGTCTCTCCGTGGTTAATCACGACCGAGGCACTGGCACCCTTCCGCGCGCCGTTGACGCGTCCCGACGGTGACCCGCAGCCGCTCCCTTACCTCGACGCCGCCTGTAATCGCAAGGAAGGCGCATTCGACGTCACACTTGAGGTGTTGATCCTAACGGAGCGCATGGTCGGGTCAGGCTTCCCACCTCAGCGCTTGACGCTGGGCAACGCTGGCACAGCGGCCTACTGGACAGCGGCACAACTGGTGACCCACCACACGGTCAACGGCTGCAATCTCCAGCCCGGCGATCTGCTTGGTTCCGGTACATTGTCGGGCCCCGCCGCCAATGAGGCTGGCTCGCTACTCGAATTGACCGAGGGCGGCAGGCAGCCCGTCGTGCTGGCCAATGGCGAGCAGCGGACCTTCCTGGAGGACGGCGACACGCTGATTCTGCGTGGATGGTGCGAACGTCCCGGCGCGGTTCGCATGGGACTCGGCGAAGTCCGTGGCACCGTCCTGGCCTAAAAAGGAACCACCGATGACAGTTTCGAACAAGCCGGAAGCTGCGGTCTCAGATCGCGTCCTTTACACATATTTCCGCGGTTCTGCGGCGTACCGGGTGCGCATTGCGCTCAACCTGAAGGGTCTCGATTACCGTACAGTGCCCGTCCACTTGCTTCGTGGAGATAAAGTCAGTGAGGTTGACCCGGTTCGACGGATAGATTTGCAGTTGAGTCTAATGCGGTGTGGCACCTCCCGATAAGGTTGAATCGCGGGTTGTCCACGGCCGGGCGGCAGGTCGCCTGTCACGACCACGACGCTGCCCGGCGGTGGACAACCCGCGCGGCGATAAGCTTTGATCTTGCGCATGCAGGTTTTCGAATTCGAGCGGCGAACAGTAGCCGATGCTGCTGTGCAGGCGGCGTATGTTGTACCAGCTCTCGAGAAACGAGAACAGACGCCACCGTGCCTGTTCGTGGGTCGCGAAGTGTTCGCGACAGAGCAGTTCGGCTTCGAGCGTGCCGAAGAATGACTCGCACATCGCGTTGGAGTTCGCAGACAACTGCGCCCGTGAGTGACGTTGAAAGCCGACGTTTTCAGGTAACTCATCCGTACCATCCCCTTCATTTGCAAGAATTCGAACTGGTCCTTCACGCCCGGAACTGGCATGAGGACAGGGTTTGGTTTCACGACGCGAATGGCCGACTGCGGGCGCTGCCCGCCAGCTGGACGAGCGTCGTCGGCGAGGACCCATTCAACGTGGTCGCCGCCGGACGCGCCTTGTTTCGTGTGGAAGAACTGCTTGAACTGGGGCGTTTGATCGCGACGCTGGAGCCATGACAACGCAAGCACTGTAAAGCCAAATACGCCGCATGTGTAAATGCAATTACGCCTGACGTCGCCTTGTATTACGATCCGCTGTGCCAGAGATAATGCTTTGCTTTCCGGATGAAATCGATGATATTTCATAAATCGGCCTTGTATATCCTGACGTTTTGTACATAATTGTATTTACACTGACTTGCCCGCCTTCCTTGGAGTTCGTGCATGGCGACAGACCGACGCAAAGAGGACAAGCACCGCGCGCTGCGGGAACAGGCGAGCCTCAATCCGCGCTCCGATGCCGTGACTCATCCGCTGTTTCGCGACGGCGACTTCTTCGACCCGCACGATCTGCTGCAGGTCAAGTACGAGATGCTGCGCGCGGTGCACATCGACAAGTGGTCCATCAGCGAAGCCGCCAAGGCGTTCGGCTTCTCGCGGCCATCGGTCTATCAGGCCCAGGCGGCCTTCGAGGACGCGGGTCTGGCCGGTTTGATCCCCCACAAGACGGGCCCGCACAGCGGCCACAAACTGACACCGGCGGTGATGGAGTTTTTGAACCGGGCGCGGGTTGCCGAGCCGGCTGTGCGAGCGGAGCGACTGGCCAGCCTGGTGCACCAGAACTTCGGCGTACAGGTTCATCCGCGCAGTATCGAACGGCAGTTCCTGCGCCAAAAAAAACCGTAACGAAACCGTCTGTGTCATTGCCGGAGCGTGCGCTGTGCAATGACGGACTGGTCTCGCGTTATGAAGATCTGAGACAACAGGCACTTGGACTGCCGTGCGAGATTCCTCGCGGTCAGGGCCTCGTGCTGTTGATGCGCAGCGGCATGAGAGCGTGGATGCAGGCATGGGCGCAGTGCGCGACCACGGTTGTACGGCGGCAGCCGCCGCCGCCGGGTGAGGCAGAGATCGTCCCCTTCAAGCTGCATCAGGAGGCGACGATGATTCTGGCTTCAATGCTTCTATATGGGCGTCAGGAGGCAACAGCATGAAGAGCGATCCTCACCAGAAGGTCCAGGCGAGTCATCTGAAGCGCAACGCCTATCTGTATATCCGGCAATCCACATTGCGCCAGGTGTTCGAGAACACCGAGAGCACCAAGCGCCAATACGCTCTGCGCCAACGGGCCGTCGCCCTGGGGTGGTCCGAGGACCGCATTATTGTGATCGATAGCGACCTCGGCCAGTCGGGCGCTTCGTCGGCGGACCGGGAAGGCTTCCAGCGCCTGGTCGCCGAAGTCGGCGTGGGGCATGCCGGCATCGTGCTTGGACTGGAAGTATCGCGCCTGGCGCGCAACTCCACCGACTGGCACCGGTTACTCGAGATCTGCGCAATCACCGACACTTTGATCCTTGATGAGGATGGCGTATACGATCCTGCCCATTTCAACGACCGGCTGTTACTGGGGCTGAAGGGCACCATGAGCGAGGCCGAATTGCATGTGCTGCGCGCACGACTGCAAGGAGGAATCCTAAGCAAGGCGAGGCGCGGTGAGTTGCAGATGCGCCTGCCCGTCGGCTTCGTGTATAACGCCACGGGCACGGTCGTTCTCGATCCGGACCAGCAGGTCCAGCACTGTCTGAGGTGGCTGTTCGACACCTTCCGCGGTACGGGATCGGCGATGGCCACCGCACGCGCTGCGCATCACCTCGAGCTGGCGTTTCCGCGACGGTGCTGCAAAGGTCCACACAAAGGCGAACTGCTGTGGGGCAGTCTCGGTCACAGCCAGGTGGTGCGCATTCTGCACAACCCGAGGTATGCCGGCGCGTTCGTCTACGGTCGCACGCATACGCGCAGGACAGTCGATGGACGCACGCGTGTGATTCGCGCCCCGCGAGACCAGTGGGATACGCTGATTCTGGGTGCCCATGCCGGTTATCTGTCCTGGGAAGAGTACGAGCAGAACCAGAAGCGTTTGCATGAGAGCGCACAGGTGATCGGAGCCGACCGGCGCCGTGGCGCGCCGCGTGAGGGTCCAGCACTTCTTCAGGGACTCGTGGTCTGTGGTCGATGCGGGAACCGCATGACGGTCCGTTATCACAGCCGCCAGGGCGGCTTGTGTCCCGAGTACATCTGCCAGCGCGAAGGCATCGAACAGGCCGAACCGGTCTGCCAGCGCATCCACGGCGCGGCCATCGATGAGGCCATTGGCGAACTGCTCGTCGAAGCGCTCAATCCGCTTGCCATTGAGGTGAGCCTGGCGGTTCAGCACGAACTCCAGTCCCGCATCGAAGAAGCCGACCGTCTGCGTCACAAGCAGGTGGAGCGTGCCCAGTATGAAGCCGATCTGGCGCAGCGTCGCTACATGCGCGTCGACCCCGAGAACCGGCTGGTTGCTGACTCACTCGAAGCGGACTGGAACCATAAGCTTCGAGCGCTGACTGAGGCTAACGAGGACTATCGGCGTCGCCGCGAACAGGACGCGCGCATTCTGACGGACGAGCAGCGCGCCGTCATCGTCTCGCTGGCGTCCAACTTCCCCCGGCTATGGCGCGATCCCGCCACGCCCGACCGGGAACGCAAACGCATGATGAGGCTGCTTCTGGAAGACGTCACCCTGAACCGCGACCAGCAGGTTACCGCACACATCCGCTTCAAGGGCGGCGCTCACCGGACCCTCAGGCTGCCGTTGCCGCTGAAATCGTGGCAACGATGGATCACCCCCGCCGCGGTGATCGAGGAGATTGACGCATTGCTCAATCACCATACTGTCCTGCAGATCGCGAATATACTGAACGAACGTGGTACGCCGTCGGGCACGGGTAGGCCCTTCAATGCAAAAATGGTCGCGCGCCTGCAGCGTAACTACTGTCTGAAGCCACGCTATGACCGGTTGCGCGAAGCGGGTCTCCTGACGCTGCAGGAGATGGCCGACGCGCTGCACGTCACGCCGACGAGCGTAAAGATATGGAACCGTCGCGGACTCATCCGCGGTCACGCCTACAGCGACAAGAACGAGTGCCTGTACGACCCACCGGGCAATAACGCGCCCAGAAAGGCGATGGGCGTCAAGCTGTCCTGCCGGCGTCGCCACCCCGACGTCGTTTCTGATCGCCGCGAGGAGGTGTAGTGTGAAGCGCAAGCCTTGTCGTACGCGTCGCCGGCCGTGCCCATCGACGGTTGCACGCCAGCTTCGCGGCAGCGCCGCCCGAATGCAATGGACGTGTACTGGGCGGATTCAACCGGTCGTCGCAACACTAGATTATTGAACAGATTTTAGGTATTCGTCCAAGGCCTCCGCAGGCGTCTTCCAGCCGAGTGTTTTCCGGGGCCTGGTATTCAATGTGTTAGCAACGGCCTGGATCTCGCGAGCACTCCACCGGGACAGGTCTGTGCCCTTTGGAAAGTATTGTCGTAGAAGGCCATTGGTGTTTTCGTTCGTACCACGCTGCCATGGGCTGTGCGGGTCAGCGAAGAACACCTTCACGCCGGACTCGATCGTGAAGCGGGCGTGATCGGACAGTTCCTTGCCACGATCCCAGGTCAATGATCGCCACAACTGAGCAGGCAAGTCCGCCACGGTCTTCTTGAGTGCGTTGGCCATCGTAACAGCTCCGTAGCCGGCCAGCGCAGGCCCGTTTTTCGTGCGTGGAATTAGCCCATAGCCTTTCTCGCGAGGTAAGTGCACGAGCATCGTAAAGCGGCTTGATCTTTCCACCAACGTCCCGATGGCTGATCGGTTTAAGCCGATAATCAGGTCGCCCTCCCAATGGCCTGGCACAGCACGATCTTGCACCTCTGCAGGCCGGCTGGAAATCATCACCTCCTCGCTGACGTGCGCCCACGCCTTGGCACGCGCTCTCGCTCGGGGAACGCGCAACGCGCGCCCGGTGCGAAGGCAACCCACCAGCTCGCGCTTGAGCGCACCGCGCCCTTGAATATAGAGCGCTTGATAAATGGCTTCGTGAGAGATGCGCATAGATTCATCATCCGGGAAATCAGCTTGCAATCGATTGGCAATCTGTTCAGGTGACCAGCCGTTGACCCACTTTCGGTCACCGCGATGTGGTTTATTGCGCCCCTTGAACGGTGCCTGCCTGGGCCCCGCAATTTCACGACCATCAGCGTCATGTACCTTGCCCTCAAGGCGCTCCTGTACGTATTGGCGCAGCCGTGCGTTCGTCGCCAGCTTCGCTGGCTTTGGTCGTTTGGCGAACCGTTCCGCCTTCCACTGCGCGACCGAAGCACGATACTCGAGGCACCCACCACGGGTTGCCGCATTGCGTGTGAGTTCCCGCGAAACGGTTGACGGACTGCGTCCAAGACGCCGGGCAATTTCGCGTACCCCAAGACCTTGTACCGAGAGCAACGCTATATCTTCCCGCTCAGCGAACGACAAGTATCGACCAGCGATAGGTTTCGACATGAATAGTGGCATGCCGCCACGATAGCGGAACCAGCGCGAGCCTACCGCTTGAGATACGCCTACCGCCTCCGCTGCTTTCTCGCTTGTAATGCCCGTTGCGATCTGTTGCCAATACCGACGCTCCATCACATGTCCAAGTGATGGCGCACCCGGCGAGTACATCGCTTCTCGCCCTGTCAACCGATACACCTGCTTTGCACTTCGTCCCATGCAACACCTCCTCGATCAAAGGTGTTGCAACGACCGGTTGAATCCGCCTTGAGAGCCTTGATCGGAATGTAGAATTACACCTTCATGGCGTCGTTGCTGCAACGCCATGTCCAGGGCGCGTAGCATCAGTTCGGTGTACAGATGGTTGGACATCGCCCAGCCGATGATGCGACGGCTGAATACATCCAGCACAACCGCCAGATAGAGGAATCCTTCACCCGTGGGTACATAGGTCGCGTCTGCGACCCACAGCACGTTTGTCGCCTCGGCACTGAAGTGCCGGCGCACCAGATCAGGCGCACGCCGGGCGCCTGCGCGTGGCCGTGTGGTGCGCGGCCAGCGCCGCCGGCTTGCCCCGCACAGACCCGCCATACGCATCAGGCGCGCCACCCGCTTGCGCCCCACGTGTATGCCTTCGCGCGCGAGTTGCGCATGAATACGCGGTGCCCCATACGTGCCGCGCGAGCTTGCATGGAGCGTGCGGATATGCGCGAGCAGTTGCGCATCGCTACGCGTGCGCATCGCGGGCTCCCGCACCAGCCATGTGTAATAGCCGCTCGTCGAGACGCCGAGCAGCCGTGCCATCATCGCGATGGGCCAGCGGGCCCGGTTCGCTTTCATGAATCCGTACCGCCCTTCGGTGGAATGGATCCCGTCTCCCTCGCGAACCAGGCTGCCGCGTGAGAGAGTATGTCGCGCTCCATCTTCAGTTGCCGGACTTCGCGACGCAACCGTGTGAGCTCCTGGCGTTCGGCTGTGGTCAGACCGTCATGCCGCACACCTGTGTCGCGATCAGCCTGCGCCACCCAGTTGTAGATGGTCTGTGCAGTCGGCTCGAACTCCTTTTCCAGTTCCTCCGGCCTGCGCCCGGCCTTCACCAGCCCGACCATTTGCGCCCGAAATTCCGCCGGGTACGGGGTACGATGCTTGCCCATAATCGGCACCTCCTTCTCCAAAGGATAGATGTGCGTTTTTCTGGGTCAACTTCAGCGCGAGCACGGACAAACCGCACATCGGGGCCGGGCGAAAGCGCCCAAGGCTGGCCGGCCGCCGACCACGCACATCGCTTGCGCACCACGGGAAGTCTGGTGCTGGGATATGACGTATTTGCCCGCCGAGGTTGCCGGTCAATGGTTTTACCTGTACCTGATCCTCGACCTGTACAGCCGCAAAATCGTGGGATGGGAGGTACACGAGCGCGACGATGCCAGCCATGCTGCCCATCTGGTGCGGCGCACAGCGCTGGCCGAGGGCATCGCCACTCTGGCAGACAAGCCGGTGCTGCACGGAGACAACGGCTCCACGCTCAAGGCCACGACCGTGCTGGCCATGCTTCACTGGCTTGGCGTGAAGCCATCGTACTCGCGCCCACGCGTCAGTGACGACAACGCCTATGCCGAGGCACTGTTCCGCACGGCCAAGTACCGCCCGGAGTTCCCCAACACGGGCTTCACCGATCTCAATGCTGCACGCGACTGGGCGAGCGAGTTCGTGCATTGGTACAACTTCGACCACCGCCACAGCAGCATCCGCTACGTCAGCCCGGCGCAGCGCCATGACGGCGACGATCACGTGATCCTCGCGGCGCGTCACGAGGTATATGTCCAGGCGCGGGAACGCAACCCCGCACGCTGGTCAGGCTGCACGCGAGACTGGACGCCGATCGGCGCCGTCACTCTCAATCCGGAGCGCGAGTCAGTCGTCACGATGGCTTCGCATGCCACACTTAAACAGCCTTTGGCTGCATGACTGAGGCGACAAGTACCTTGACACGCGCCGTAGGTCAGAAAGCTATTTTCCGTGGAGAAATGCTCGATCGCGGCACGGCACATTTTGCAGGGCTTGAGCGTTGAGTAGATTCGACATGCCAAGCCTGCAACGTCGAACCCTACGCCTACTTCGTGCACGTACTCACCGAACTACCGCAGCGCGAACCGCATGCCGACGTGACTGACCTCCTGCCGTTCAACTACGCAAAGCTCACCGCAGCCGCTCGTTGAGCTTGATCTGGCCGACGCATTCGAAGCGCCTTGCCGATCGATGCGCTGCCGTATTGCATGTCGCCTTCCGTATTTCCCTATGAACTCGGTGTGCTAAATCGCGCGCTTACCATTGATCACGCGCGAGCGTGAACTTTACGCCCTGTTCGATTTCTCGCGCTTCACCTCGCGGCGTCTCCTGCAGTTCGGTTTCTTGATGGGCCACGCGCCGGTCGTAAAATTCCAGGTCGAAACCACCGAAGTGATTTGCAAGGTCTTGACCGTAGTCATTTGAACCGGGATGTGTGTTGGACTGTGATTTAAAAGAATAGCTCATATCATTTACCGTAACTGAGTGCGCCCTCTTCGTCAGACACTTGAAGAAATGCCTGCAATCGCGCGAAGTCGCCCAAGTCCCGACGCTGCGCCGATATCGCCTGCACAGACGCGGACAGGACCATGATCGGCTTGAATGCGAACTTCGTTATTGCACGATCAACAGCATGGCAAATAATGCACCCCGAATGTCGCTACAAACTCGGCTGAATGACAAACCGATTTAAGACATAGTAACCTTTTTGTCGTTCCCCCCGCGTCACAATGGTTGTCGCCTGGATAAAATTGGAATCTGGGGGCGATAAAGAGAGAACAAGTTGGCGCGTTACGGAAAGACATTCAAGGACAGAGCGGTGGCGCGGTTGCTGCCGCCGGAGAGCGCATCAGTGGAAGAGGTTGCGCGAGAGATCGGTGTGGGCGCGCAGACGCTGGAGCGCTGGCGCAGTGATGCGCTGTCCATGCCCGCTCGCGAGCGGGCATGGACAGCGGCCGCGCGTTTCGAAGCGGTGTTGAGCACGGCAGCGATGGACGAGACGGCCCGCAATGCATGGTGCCGCGAGCATGGCGTGTATCCGCAGGAACTGGCGCAGTGGCGGCAAGCGGCCACGCAGGCGCTGGCCGAGCCCGAAGAGGCCCGTGCGAGTCCACAGCAAACGAAGCAGGACCAGCGTCGCATCAAGGAACTGGAACGCGAACTGCGGCGCAAGGAGAAAGCACTGGCCGAGGCAGCCGCATTGCTGGTTCTTTCAAAAAAACTCGGGGCGATCTTCAACACGGACAAGGGCGAGGACGAATGATCGGCCTCGAAGATCGCCAGCTCCTGGCCCGGGAAATCGATTCGGCAAGACTGGCTGGCGCACGGTTGCGCCTGGCCTGCGAGGTGGCCATGCTGCACTGGCTGGGTGTCAAGCCGTCGTACTCGCGCCCCCGTGTCAGCGACGACAACGCCTACGCCGAGGCGCTGTTCCGAACCGCGAAGTACCGGCCGGAGTTTCCGGTCACAGGCTTCGAGGACCTGAACGCTGCTCGCACCTGGGCTGCCGGCTTCGTGCAGTGGTACAACTTCGAGCATCGTCATAGCGGCATCCGCTACGTGACGCCTGCGCAGCGTCATGCCGGCGACGATCGTGCGCTTCTCGTGGCACGTCACGCACTGTACGCGAAGGCGCGCGCGTGCAATCCGGCCCGCTGGTCGCTTCACACGCGCAACTGGACACCGGTTGGTGCCGTGACGCTTAACCCCGAACGCGACTCAGTCGTCGAGATGGCGTCGATCAGCGCAAATAAACAGCCTCTGGCTGCATGAGTGAGGCGACAACTTGCTTGACGCGCGCCGCGTTTGTTCGGGAATATCGCGAGATACTTACACAAAAAAGAGCTACGTTGCCGAAGCAGCGTAGCTAAATCCCTCACTTCAAAATCCGAATTCAGACCAGATCAGCAGCATCTGGTTTGAAAATTTTGGACAACTTCTTCCAGTCGCTGATGCGGCCAATCGTCGTCTTGAACGTCATCATCGGAAGGTAGTAGCGGATATACCAGACCAACAGCACCAGGTTGATGTAGAGACACCCGACACCCATGTATGGCGTGAACATCTTATCGAAACGATGGTTCAGGATGATTGCGTTGTACCAGACCACAAACGACACCGGCAGCAGGACCAGTAGGCCGATCGGCACGAAGAGGCCAAGCACGAGAGACAGGCCGCCCAAGATCTCAAGCGTCTTCACGATGTGGAAGAAGTGCGTGTGAACCATCGTGACAAGCAATTCATTCGACGCATGGAGCGTGCCGAACGGCTGCGGAAAGATTGGTCCCATCCCGAGTACGGTGCGCCAATAGCTGGTGCCGCTCACCACCATCCAACCGCCGAGATACAGGCGACAGAAGGTCAGAATGACTTTGCCGACGAGTTGAGCCGTCGTCCTATGATCATCGTTAGACATATATGCTTTCACCGTTTTGTTTACGACCCGCTTATTTGGAGGCCTGCTTTTGCGCGGCAACCTCAGTGTTCGCCGCCTGTTCTTGCACCGGAGCCGTGAGACGATCACGTCGAATGATCCAGCCCGACCCGTCGAGCTCGAATACATCAACGACGTCTTGTGCGGCCTGACCGCGCGCGGCGCCAATCGTGTGGTAGACAGCGACGTCAAAGCCTTCAACGATAACCTTCTTCACGTGATCGGGGATCGGCTCGCCATCCTGGTGATCGTCGGTCTGGGGCGCGGTATCGATCGCTTTAGCCGAGAAGTATTCCTTGTAGGCCTCGCTCCCATGGCCCTGCGCATAGGCCATGTCCATAAATTCGTGAACGACCTCATGGGGAAGTTTGCCGGTGCCTGCGTGCCACTTCCAACGGGGATCCGAATGGAGATCGTGCGCAATCCAGCCGACGAAAATGAATCCGACAAGCATTGCTGCTACACGTCCCGTCCAACTATCGAGCCATCCATCTGCTTGCGCGATGAACTCGGGCGACGAAAGACCACCCTGAATGTTTGACATCCTTTCTCCTTGGCACATTGCAATAGGAACCTTGGGCCCGCTGCCCCGGTCCGCGTTTTGTATTCAATTTAGCATATCTAATGCTATAGGCAAACAAGAAGCCTTGTAAACGTGGGGAAAACCCGATTTTGACTTACGACCCTAAGAAATGATCCCTATTGCACATTACTTTGGATCGCTAAGTAACAAAGTCATGCCAAATGGATCACGCGACTGTCATCTAGTGGATACCCTTAAGCAACATTTTTGTGTTTTTCCACACAACTTATGCAACAAAGAATATCATTTTGAATTCGTACACCCCATATCTCGGCGTGTCACGGTGGGTCGGCAGCCCGCCCTACGACCAATATCAAATTTTTGGAGGCTCCAGTGCGTAAACTTATTACCTGCGGCGCAATTGCCGCAGCAGCATTCGCGCCGATGATGGTTCAAGCGCAGCAGAGCAGTGTCACACTGTATGGCGTGGCCGATGTGTTCATGGGTTATTTTGCCAACTCCAATGGGCAGCACGTCATCAGCATGAACAGCGGTGGTGCAGGTGGTTCGCGCTGGGGCTTGAGGGGCCAGGAAGATCTCGGTAACGGTCTATCGGCAATCTTCACCCTCGAAAGTGGCTTCAATATCAACAACGGCACCTCAGGCCAAAGCGGCCGTCTGTTCGGTCGTCGTGCGTTTGTCGGCCTGCATAGCGCACAGTACGGCGAGTTGATCGCCGGTCGCCTCCAGACGATGGGTTACGATTGGGGTGGCACGTTCGACCCGATCCTGCTCGCGCCGGGATCCCCGCTGGGTTCGATCGGCGGTGAGAATCCGCGTCCGTGGCTGTTCAACATGCTGCAAGACCCGGCACGGTCGGACAATACGATTCAGTACACGAGCCCGACATTTCGCGGCTTGACCGGCACGCTAACCTATTCTTGGGGTGATCCCTCCGATCCACTGACGGCTCAAGCCTACCAGCGGCACTTCGAGCTCGCGACGCTGCGGTATGAAAACGGCCCCCTGATCACGGAATACGGTTTCGGCCATAGCCTTCAGAACCAAGCTGCCGTGGCTCGCAATACGTACGAAAATGTCCTTGGCATCCGCTACAACCTGAATTTCATGGAATTGTATGCCTCGGGCCAAATCCGTACCAACGATCCAGGCTTCGTTGACAAGGGGTGGCAGGTTGGCTTCACGGTCCCGACCAGCCCTTTCGGCACGGTCCGCGTCTCGTATGGCGAGCTGAGCGACCAGAATCTCACTGCGAGCGGCACACAAATCACGACGCCGGTTAAAGTCGGAGACTGGTTCATCCGTTCCGCTGCTATCGGCTACACCTACTCGGTTTCGAAATCCACTATGTTCTATGGCTTCGTCAAGAAGCTCTGGAATAGCGGTATCGCAAGTCAGTCGATTTACCCCCCGGGGGGCTTGGCTACTACCGGTCAGCACTCGAATGTGACGGCTATCGGTCTGGGCATGTCGACGCGCTTCTGAGCGTAGTTGCTGTTGCAATTGAAAACCCGCCGAACGAACTGACCCCGCGAAGTCGGACAGTTAAAATCTGGCGGGCCATCAAGGCCTGAGTCCTTTTCTGAATAGGACTTAGGCCATTAGTTTTTCCTGACGCGTTCGTGGTTGTTGTAGTGGATGTATCTATCCAGCGCGCGTGCAATTGACCGGCGCACGCAAAACGTTCGAGCCCGGCGGATTCAGACTGAGCGCGCCGAAGAGGCTTTCCATGACCGCCTTATCGAGGCAATCGCCCTTGCGGGACATGCTTTGCACGTGGCTGCGGCGGTCCTGCAGTTGACGATAGGCTGACGTGCAGCGGTGTCAGCACTGGTCTGAACGCTGCAGTGGCCACTCCTTGCGTGGGAGTGCGGTCTGTGCGTTCTTCAACCTCCGCTGGCCAGTTCGTAGCTGAGTCGCTGATCCATCCGGAAGCAACGATTTCTCCGTTGTATGAATCCATCACCGGCGACACATAGAAGCTTCGGCCCGTCGACGTTAAAGCCTGCTACATCGGAACCCACTTCTGGACGGGCCACCGGCGCGGTACTTGATCAACTGTCCAGCCTGCCGGATCGCCTCCATGACATGCACATCGCCGTAACGCGCCCGTGATGATCATAGACGCTCCGGAGCTCGACTCTGAGGTCCACGTACGGGACGCTCATCCCCAGAGTAGCGTCCCTGAAAAGGCTCGATGCGCTGCTGCAGGCAAAGCACCGACGGCCTAAACCGGGCATCGTGGCCAATGACCTTAGTGCACTGGCCGGCCAGGCGATGTTCCCGGTAGCTCGCCCCCGGGTCGGATCGCCCTGCCACCCATGCCATAACGCGCGGCCGACGTTCGTGTGCTCGCGCCCGGCTCCAGATACCACTGAACTATCTGCCGCCGAAACTGCTCGTTGTACTTTGCATCCAAAGGTCGGATCAATATCCAACTATACGGGCGCGGTTCACGCGAGCGGTCTTTCCAGTCGAGGATCGCCGCGGTCAATGGCGCGCGCCACCCGCAGGAGTGGCAGTCTCTGCACGCCGTTGTGCGACGATCGCGCCTGCGCGTAACGCGCTTTCAGGGTAGTGGGACCAATCGTCGGACTGATCGTAGCCCGCCCGCTGCCATTCGATCACCTCGGCGCGCACCTGGGCGCGCGTCAGCGGCGCTGTGGAATCGTACGGTTGGGCGAGCGCCGCAACGGACGCAAAGCAGCACGCTGCGGCAAGGGCGCCGAGCGCAATACGCGGAAGAGAGGTCATGGCAAGGCCTTTTTTATCGGGGATATCCCTGAGAGTATAGGCGCTGTCTTGACAAAAAAAAGGCAGATCGAAACAACATTCATTCTGCCTGATGTGTACCGGCGAGACCCTCGAAATGTGGTTCCAGCAAGCGGCGCGCCGACGTGGTGCCCTACTTCCTGCGCCGCCGAAGCAAGCTTCGACAGACCGCCGGCTTCGCCGCAGTCCTGCGTCCAGGCGTGAATTTGGACCTTGCGGCCATGGCCGGCCCGAGGTGTTTGATGGATCGCCTAGCATCGAGCCACGCCGCAATTGTCAAAGGAATACGCGGCGCAATCTTCTGGCTGCCGTCCATCACAAAGGGACGTGAAGGGCGGGAAGCCCGCGTCGCGTCTTCAGTGCGGCGGAGTGGATGTCGGGCACCGTCGTCGCTTCTTCACGACATGCGACGTTATGGAAAACGTCGGGACGCTTGAAATCTGCTTCGCCAGTTTCGCATTCCGGCAATACTGCTTCTCGATGACCGTCAGCGAGATGATCCGCACCGTTCATCCCCCCTGCAATTCGGAAAGGCGAACGAGGTCAAACTGAATCCGTGAAAACAGATCTTCTGCTTTCGCGTTTGTAATGTCTATTGCGATTTGCTTCCAGAGTCGCCGCTCGATCTCACGCCGACGCGACGGTGCACCTGACGAGCGCATCGCCCCTCACCGGGTCAGCTTATGCATCCATCCCGCTGGTCGCCCCATAAACACCAACATGATCAAAGATTGCGACGACCGGTTGAATCCGCCTTTCCTTTCCTGCTCTACCGCTCTCAGGGCGCGTTCAGCGGCATGGTTGTCGATCTCGACTATCCCCCTCGTCGACGTACATTGTAAGCGCGGGCCACTGGTTGAGCGCGTAGTTGATGGCTTTGTCGGTATCGCCCTTTCTGCGAAATATGACTCAATGTCGAGCGCAGCCAGGTCTCGAGGGCGTCGAGTAGCGGACGCGCCTGCTCCTGACAGACACGTCTTCGCACGTCCGTGGCTTGCCGCGGATCGCGGGCTCAATTGCATACAGCTCGCCTCCGGTGTAGCGCCCAGCCCTTCGGTATTCCGCCTCCTTGCACCATCCGGTTCTCCGGGCTCAGTTCAGTGCCTGGGCTTTTTCTCTTAACGGTTAGGCCCGACGGTATCGTCCGCAAAGTCTAGTCGACAAGCAGATCGGGCCGAATGTGAAGCATGCGAAGCGCACATCGCGATCGTGGCCATCATAATGGCTAGCCTAAACTCCGCCCGAAATTGTCGCTGACTGCGGGTGCGCATCCGGCGCTCATCGTTTTAACCGAGGTCACTTACCGCAGCTCGGCACCTTCATCGTTCGGAAGACGGAGGAACGCAGGCATTGACAGACAACTCAACGCCCCGACGATAAAGAACATCATCGGAAAATCGCTCATCGTCAAATGCTCCGCACTATGCCCGTGAGCCCGCGCACTAAACGTCAAGCAGGAAGCGCATAGTGCGACACCAATACTCATCGACGTCTGCTGCATCATAGTTGAAAGTGCTGTTGCCTTGCTCATGATGGCCTTCGGGACGCCGGAATATCCGACCGTATTCATCGTGATCATTCCAAGCGAATTGAAGATGCCAGCCGCGAAGAGCACGGCGCACATGAAATAAATCGACGTTCCGGGCGAAAACAAACCATAAGCAGCAAATGCGGCACCTGACAGTACCGTCGCTGCAATCATAAGAGGTTTGAATCCGAATCTATTAATCGCCCGTCGCATAATTGGCCGAATCCCAAAGGCTCCAACCGAAAGCCAGGCACTCGTCAATCCGGCCTGAATAGGCGTGAATTCCAAACCGACTTGCAAAAGCAGCGGAACGAAAATCGGAGACGATCCGACCGCTATTCTTAATGGCATACCGCCGATATTTGTGATACTGAATGCTTTATATCGGAATAGGCTGGGCGGAATGATCACGTCAGCACGATCTCGACTATAGATCCAATAGGCGATTGATGCCACGATGCCAATGCTTGTAACAAAAATTGTAGCGCTCAGTGAAACAAAATTGTGCCCGATAGTTTCCAGGCCGCAGACCACTCCAGAAAGTCCGATCGCCATCAAAACAAAGCCGGTGACATCAAACGGTTCCCTTTTTTCTGATCGCGAATCCGGCACAAACTTTAGTGACAACAAGATCCCCAGCACGCCGAAAGGGATGTTGAGCAGGAATATCCAGCGCCATGACGCCACCGTGACGATGAAGCCTCCGAGGAGCGGTCCCAAGACACGACCGATGGTCCCAGGCACGGTAAACCAGACCATCGCCATTACCAAATGTGCAGGCGGAATGCTGCGCAAGAGAATCAACCGGCCGACTGGCACCATCATTGCGCCGCCAAGGCCCTGCAATACCCGGAACAGAACTATTTGAGTGATAGAAGTTGCGGCTCCGCACAGTGCCGACGCTACCGAGAATATCGCAACTGCCGAACAGAAGACACGGCGGGTACCGAAGCGATCCGTGAGCCAACCGCTCGCGGGCAGAAACAGCGCCAAACTTAAAAGATACGCGGTGATGGCGAAGTTGAGGTGAAGTATCTCGACGTTCAACGACGTAGCAATCGATTGAAGTGCCGTGCCCAATATCGACGTATCGATTGCCTGCAAAAACATCGGCACAGCGACGATCATAGGAATCAGTCGCGTCTGCCGAGAGGGCGACGCCGCTTTGGCGTCCTGCTTTGCCCCGAGGATTATATTTTCGTCACTCACCGAATTATCTAACGCTTTGCTATCTGACGCCGGTAGGTATCGAGAATTATGGGATCGTAGTTCCGGAAGAATTGCTCTCTGACGGACTCCGTCATAGATTCCATCCTTGCAATTTCCTTTGGCGAGAGGCTCTGAACGATCATTCCATGATCTGCAAGTGTGGCTCTATCTGCCTCGGCCTGTTCTCGAATCAGGTCGCGTTCATAGCGCCCTGCTTCCACCGCTGCGTGTTGCAGAACATTCCGGTCCCCAACCGACAACTTTTGCCATATTGCGGAGTTAGCAACGACTGCAATCGCGCTATAGGAATGATTCGTCACCGTCACGCTCGACTGAACATCATACAGATGGCCAACCACGATTTGGGAGTAAAAGTTGTCTTCGGCCTCCACTCGTCCCGACTTCAGAGCCGGATATAGATCGGGATACGGAAGACCAACGACCTTGGCACCTAAGGCCTTAAACGTCTCCACAAACGCCGGTTCCGGAATCACACGAACCGGACGGTCAGTCAGATCATTAGCGTGTTTGAACGGCCGCCCCGACGTCGTGATCTGCCGGAATCCGTTTTCCCACCAAGCGAGACCCGTCAGTCCATGGCCTTGGAGACGCGACAGCAATTCCCGGCCAAAGGGACCGTCCAGCAGTTCATGCGCCTGGCGATCGCTGTTGACCACGAACGGAAGGTCCATGATTTCGAATTCGCGTTCGAGATGACGCAGCGCCGGCGTAACCAGCAGCATCATATCGGGAGCACCAGGTCCCCCCTTTTGCAACGCCTTGATCTGGTCTTCGGGCGATCCAGGAACCGTCGCTCGACTTACTGTCACTGCCAGGCGTCCGTTGGACTCTTCGTTGACGAGTTCCGCGAACCGGATCATGCCGCGCACTGTCGGTTGATCCGAATTCAGGGGCGACCGATAATCCATGATCGTAAGCGTTTGCAGCCGCTGTGCATGTACCCATATCGGCTGTGCAATCAAAAGCGTTCCGAGCAGCGCCCCGGTAATGTGATTGCAAATATGATTTATCGACCATATCGACTTGAAACGTGTAAATCGCTTCGTCATGTTTCCAGCGTCCTTCAAGACGGTGAAGTGAAGGTATGGGTGCGCGGTGGACGGCGCGTCAATCTTTCTATCGCTTTGATACCGCGGCCCGGACCATCATCGCCAAAACAATGATCCCGGCGCCCAGGGGCGGACCATAATCATAAAGACGTAGATGACGCACGAAGAAAATTGTCGAAGTGGAAATTACAATCAGCGTGACCGCCACTACAACCATAAAAACAACGGCGAAATCCCTCTTCACGACTCACCCCTCGGCTCAAGTCCTTCGCGTTTCATCCCGTCCCAAAACCAAAACGGCTGCGCCTTTAGACGGCAAAAATTTGCGTAGTATCCACCGTATGCCAGCAAGAGTGCGCCGTTCAGGAACAACTCCTGAAGGCCAGTGAACAATTCACGCGGATCAGGCGAGACGAAGAGATTCAGAAAGACGATCGTCGTACTGATACCCGCCATGACGACCAGCGCAAGCGGCACCCCTATATCGAGTAGCAGCGACGTACCGAGTATGACCTCAACATACTTGATCATTTGATAGAACCCGACGTCCGCCATCGCACCGATATACGCACCAACTTTGCCCGCGTGGCTGAAATCCGGCACGTATCTAAAAATTACGTAATAAAGTCCTGACTCAAGATAGTGGAACGCGAAATACAACCTCCCCCACATGACTAGGTATTTCCACGGTGATTCATGTGCCATCTTCATCGTACTTTCCTTTGATACAGATAAAAAGACTACGTCACCTATGCGAGGCAGCCAACCCTCACTTGGGGTAATCAGTTGCAATTTCGTATATCCGATTTACAGACTTACGCGACGTCCGGCCAGCAAATGCTCGACAACGCCTTCCAGTCGACGATACGGCCGATCACCGGCTTGAACATCACCATCAGGAAGCAGTACCTGGTGTGCCACACCATCATGTACAGGCACCTTTGATCTTGTCGCGGATGAGCACGCCGATAAAAAGCAGCCAGGAGATGCCGAGACCGAAGTAATCGAAGTTACGCAGCGGACGGTAGTCCGCCCAACCCCAACCCGTTGAGCCGTCGATGGCCAGCAGCGTCAGCGCGATACAGATGGCGATTGCGATCCAGGTATTTTTTTTCATGCGAGTGCTCCTTAAGCCGATACTTTTTCTTCGACAGACACACCGACCAAAGTCGGGTCGGTTTGCAATAGACCACCTTTACCCTTCAGGTTGAAGCCATTCCAACCGTCCCACAGCCACATAGGGTTCAGGGTCGGGCGGAAGCATGCAGCCATATAACCGCTATACGCAAGCAGCAGCAAACCGTTCATCAGCAGTTCTTGCGGGCCCGAGAACAATTGACGCGGCGTTGCGGAAATGAACGTATTCAGCCAGAAAATCGTAACCGTCGTCGGCATTTCGAGAATCAGCGTCAGTAAGACAAAACGGTTCGTCAGAAGCAGGAAGCCGTAAATCGCCTCCATATACTTGACCCAATGATACATACCGATTGCATCGGCACCGGCCAAATACTGACCGGCAAGACCAGGAACCATCGGTACGTAACCGTCGATCACGAATCGAATGCCTGAGAAGAAAAGGTGTGCGCCGAAATACAGCCGAAGCCACGTAATGACGTACTTCCACGGGAAAGAATTAGCGCTTTGCATAGGGAAATATTTCCGAAAAGTTAGTGCAGTACAGCGACGAAATATGCCTGCGGCAGGCATACCCCAAAGGCGGTGGTCTAGACCCCCGCCTGAGAGCCCGTTAAATGATGCCTTTGCGTCGATCCCGAATTAAGACGGTGATGACGCAGATCCATGGAATTGCCAGGCCAAACATATCGCGTGCGCGCAATTCTCGATATTCTGTATAGCCCAGTCCTGTGGATCCGAAGAATACCCAGCACGTCATGATGACGCAGCATGCAAGGCCAATATAAAGATTCCGGTTACTTTTCATCTTCGATCTCCCTTATGCGAAATCGCTTGATTTCTTAATAGTGGACGTCGATTCGGCGCCTTTACTCAGCCTCAAATGCTCTTTCCAGACGTCGACCTTGAAGCCCTCCCATAGCGCGAGCGGCTTGTTTGGCTTAAACACACTTGCCATATAGCCGCCATACGCCACCAGAATGAGGCCATTTATTAGCAGTTGATTCGGACCCGAGAACAATTGACGTGGAGTCGCAACGATAAAGGTATTAATCCAGAAAATCGAGATAGATGTCGGGAACTCGAGAATTGCGCCGAGCAACACGTATCGGTTCGTCAGCAACAGGATGCCGGCCAGCATTTCCACTGCTTTAACGGCATAAAACATGTGAATGGCATCGAGCGCCTGCACGTATTGGCCTCCGATGCCTGGAATAAACGGAACCCAGCCTGTCGAAAGATAGCGGAAACCCGACCACAAAAGATCGGCGCCGAAATAAACCCGGAGCCAAAGTACAGCATATTTCCACGGTGGCGAATTAAGTCCGTGCATCGAATATCTCCTATATTGGATTATGGTTATGCAACGCGCCGGAATCGAGCCCGCCGCCTTGTGTTCCGCTATTACGCTTCGACAACCCGATGCTGCTGTCCCGGCGTATGAATCTTGGCCAGTAATTCCTGATTCAATGCAAATCCGAATCCGACGCCTTCACTCGGATACGCAAAGCCGCCGCTAAAGCGCTGGCCGCCGATAGCCAAGTCCTGATCGACGGGGATATCACCACTGTTCCATGCTGCGTGGATCGCGAGAGGGCCCATGCTTTCGCTCATGAACTGGCATGCCCACTCGTTTGCGACCATGAGATGCGTGCTCGGCCCGGATTCGACACCCGATCCGATCAGCGTGCTGCAAAAGACAGGAATGTCGTACATGCGACATGCGGCCAGGAATCGCTGTGCCTTGACCAGCCCGCCGACCTTCTGAATCTTGAGAACGACGCCATCGGCCGAACGGCGTTCGGCGATTTCGCGGAGATCGCCCAACTCTTGCGCTCCCTCGTCTGCGTATATCGGTGTGGTGATACGCTCGCGCAGTTTCGACAGGCTGTCGCGGTATTGATGCGCCAGTGGCTGCTCCATGAATGAGAGGTTGTATTGATCGAGGCGCTTCATCGTCGCCAACGCCTGCTCGTAGTTCCATGAGCCATTCGCGTCCAGGATGATCTTGGCATCCGGACCGAGCGCGGCTCGCACTTCGCGGACCGTAGCCACGTCGTTATTGAACGTATGACGGCCGACTTTGAGCTTGAACGCCGAGAAGCCATTTTCGCGGACCTGGATCGCGAGCTCGGCCACCTTTTCGGGCTCACCCGCGGACAATACCCAACCGAGCGGAATCTTCTCGCGAGTGCGGCCACCCAACAGGCTGTAGACTGGCACGCCCAAAGATTTGCCCTTCAGATCATGCAGAGCACAGTCGACCAACGCCTTCGCCTGATTGTTGTCGCGTGCGAGTTGATCCATCATGCCGACGATCTTTTCGATATTGCTCGCATCTTCACCAAGCAAAATTCGTGGCGCGAAAATATCGGAAATCATCGCCGTCATCGACGCTTGGCTTTCACCGCGATACCACGATGAAGTGTCCCCCGACTCCGCATAGCCGACGAGACCGTTGTCGGCTGTAATAGCCAAGAAAAGCGTATTCAGGCATGTGATTGTGACATTCGGAAGCTTAATCGGCTTCTTCAGCGGCATCGAAATCGGAATGCACTCAACGCGGGTTATCTTCACTTGATTTAAACCTATAGATATTCGTGGGAAGGGACGTCAGAAATGACGCCCCGACGCGACGACGAGTTATTGCACAACTGGCCGACGCAATGCACCGCTGACACGGATCAGCAGAATCACTGCCAATGCCACGGAGACCACGTAGCAGATGACGAACGAGGCGCCAAGTGCATTCGCACCGTCGAAGAATTTAGCAACGAGCGCCACCACGGTAGGGCCGAGTGCCAACCCGACGAGATTCGTGATCAAGTAATAGAGGGCGGTGATCTTGCCCATCATGTTACCCGGCGTGAACTCGGCATTCGTTGCACCGCCTGCCACCGCGAACATCGCAAACATGAACATTTGGACGAAGTAGAGGACGATACCCGCGCTCATCGTATGGACGAGCGGGAAGCATGCCGTAACGACTGCGGCGATTGCCGTTGTGACTGCCGCTACCCGAACAGGCGCATCGACCATGCCGCGCTTGCGCAACCGGTCCGCGATTCCGCCGCAAATCAGGAGACCGAGTGGGGAAGCGAGCAGTGCAACGCCGCCTATCGCCTTACCGATTTCCGGACGGGCAACATGTAGCGTGCGAGCGATGATTTCCGGAAGCCATGCCATCTGGGAACCAATGGCAATACCGTATAGGCAAATCGCAGCCCAGAGTTGAACATACACGCCACGATTCTTCCAGACGAAGCACATGGTCTGCTTGTACGTCACATCGGAAATATCGGTCTGGAAACGACGGGGCGGCTCACGCAGCAGCCAAAGCAGAATCGCGAACGGAACCCCAATGATGCCCGGCACCAGCAGTACAAAGTGCCAGGGCTTCATGCCGCCGACGACAGGTAGTGTATCGAATGCGCCTGCAGAAGCTGCCTTCAACAGGACGGCACCGAGAGCCATGGACAAACCAGTACCCAACATCGGACCGATATTGTAGATACCGAAAGCAATACTGCGACGATGCGGCGGAAATGCGTCACGAATCATCGACTGCGATCCGGGTGCCAGCGCCGATTCACCAACACCGAGACCAACACGTGTGAAGAACAACTGGAGATAGGTCGTACTCAGACCACAAAGCATCTGAACCACCGACCATGCCATGATCGCGCCGCCGAGGAGCGTCTTCCGTTGGTATTTGTCGACCAGAATGCCCATCGGAATACTGAGCATGCTATACAGCAACATAAAGGAAAGGCCAAGCAACAAACTGACCTGAAGATCGGAAATTCCGAGGTCTTCCTTAATCGGTCCGACAACGAGAGCAAGCGCGCCCCGATCGATAAACGAGATGACGTAGGTGGACGTCAAAACGATAAGCATCCACCATGCACCTTTGGTCGTCTTTGAATCTTCCACGTTGTCGGCGGGGGCCAACTTCGTTTGTACATCTGCGATCTCACTCACTACGGTGTCTCCTTGCTAATTATCCGTACAACTATTTAGCGCCCTTCTCCCGCCCACTATCGGCGAGTGCGGTCTTTGCCGCCGTCACGCCAGATACGATGAACTCGGCGATATCGCCCATCGAGTTGTAATACGGTCCCCATAGCGATCCGCATTCTCCGATTGCATAAAGACCGGCAATCGGCTTGTTCTGATGATCGAGAACACGCTGACCTGCGTCGTGTTTCGGACCGCCGTGCGTGTTTAAATAGGTCGGGAGCATTGGCCCGATCGCGTAGTACGGGCCTTCATCGTTGAGCGGCACGAGGAACGTTTCGCGCCCGCAATCGCGATCAAGGTTGTTGCGGCACTGATCGTTGTAACGCTCAACCGTCTCGCGAAGTGCGGCCGGATCGAGGCGGCCGGCCTTGCACACACCCTGGATCTCCGGCCACTGGCACTTCAACGCCAGTTCTTCAAGCGTATCGGCCTTGATGACGAGGCCTTCTTCGATTTCCTTGAGGTTGTCTTGCGACCACGGCGGCACACGCGAATTCAGCGTCGTCATTGCCGCACCGCCCGCACGCACCTTTTCATCGAAAATGTGGAATGCCGGCACGTTCGTGAATTCCGGGGTGCCCGGCGTCGTTGCCAACCAGGTATCGCGATTGGCCAATCCATGTTGGACAACCGACGTGTCCACCGTTTCGTTATGGAAGCGCTTCGCCTGGCGGTTGACCCACAACAGACTGCCGCCGTCCTTGAAGGCGCCGCTTTTATAGCCGAAGCCCGCGACCTTGTTCAGGTCGTAAGTCACATAGACGTAGCCTTCCTTCGTCTTGATGCCCATGTTCAGGGGGCCCGCTACGGCGTTCATGTGCCAGAGTTGCGCGCCAACCTCCTGCGCCATTCGAATGCCGTCGCCGGTCAGATTCGGGCTACCAAGGAAGTAGATCGGGCAAGCAGTCAGGAATTGTTTGCACATGGCGTCGTTCGCCTCGAAGCCCCCACTGGCCAACACGACTGCCTTGCGAGCACGCACCGCGATCGTCTTGCCGTCATGTTCGGCTTCAACACCGAGAATCCGTTTCGTGGCCGGGTGCTGAACCAACCTGGTGACGCGAGTGTTGCACTGGACGCGGCCACCCGCCTTCTCCGCTTGTGCGGAGATCGCATTCCAGAGGCCAGCTCCGCCCGGTGCGGCGACGACGCTCATACCTTTGATGCTTTCCCCGCCGGGAGCCCCCGGGAATTCGGGAAAAAATCCCGGTGCCGAGAACGGCTGCGGGTTGTCCTTGAGCGGCAATTCGAGTTTGTGCTGCCAGGCGGGTATGTTCTTGAGGCTCGACACGAAATGGCGAAGAACGCTTTCATCAGTTTGGCCTCCACACAGCCAATTCAGATATTTGAACGACTCTTCTTCGTCGACAGAGGTCATGATCAGACCGCCCGCGACGCAGACCGAGTTGCCGCCGCCCTGCGCACCCTTTTCGAGAATGAGCACGTCGGCGCCCTGCTCAGCAGCTTCAAGCGCAAACACCGCGCCGGCGCCGCCGTAGCCGACAACAACCATATCGGCCTGGTCATCCCATCGGGGCTCGGTCCAATTCAATTCCATTTTCGTTATTCCTCGTGTCTCAGAAAACATACCAGCGCGGTTCGATCTACCTAGGCTGCGGGGGCAGCAGCGGCTCGCTCAGCCTCTTCCGCCGAGCGAAGACCGTTGTAGATTTCGTTGTAACGCAGCACCGGTTGATCCATCACCAACATGATCATCTTGCGCCCCGGCGTTTTCGAGATCGTTGCCTGCTGCGTCTCGATGATTGCCTTGTCTTCAGCGAATGCGGCTTCGGCGATCGCGAAAGCGTGATCTGCCAGATCGGCATGCTCGTGATCAGGACCGAAGTTGTAGAAGAACATCGATTCCGTATCGTTGATCGGCGTGATCATCTGGCATGTGCAACGGCGGAAGATCGGCTCTTCTGTGGGCCTGCCATCGACGAGACGATCCTGAACGCCCGGGGCGTACGAATGGATCTTGAGGATGAAGACGCCCGGCACGAGGAACGTGCTGACGACGTTGTCGTCGGAAGGGATTTCACCGAAGTATGGATTCGACTGACGTCCCAGGTGCCAGCGGTCAGCAACGACGCCACGCTCGACCGTATCGATGCCGCGCTTTGCTTCACCATCTTTCTGAATCTTGAGCGACACTTTGTTGTTGGCACCGAACGTCGCTTCGTGAACATACGGTGCGTGCGAAAGGTCGAGCAAGTTGTCAGCGACAATTTCCGCGTTCCCCTTCCATACCTTCTTCGAGCATTTCATCGCGAAGACAGCGCTGTCCGGACCTTCGATCGGCGGAATCAGCGCGGGATCAGCCTTTGCAGCGTCACCCATCCAAACCCATGCAGCACCATGTTTTTCTTCGATCGGGTAGCTACGAACGCAGACCTTCGACGAGATACGATCGGTGCCCGGGATTTCGGTGCAGCGTCCGTCGGCGGAGAATTTCAGACCATGGTACATACAGCGCAGTTCATCACCCTCCTTACGGCCGACCGACAGCGGAACCAGGCGGTGCGGACACAGATCTTCGAGTGCTACGAGCGTGCCGTCTTCCTTGCGGTAGAGCGCCAGTGCCTCGTTCATCACCGTGAACGGGACGATATCAGTGGCCGAAAACTCGCTCGACCATCCAACCATATACCAGCAGTTCCGGAGGAATTTCATTGTCAGTCTCCTGAGAAAGGAATCGAGAACGGATAAATCGGAACAAAGTGCGACACAATAGACCTGCCAGTTTGCGCATGCGACCTCTGTGACTCAACCGGACTGACATCCTAAATAGTATTCAATTCAGTATTCATGGCATCTTATCGCGTTGCTTCGCGCGACATGACTCGGGATAACCCTGAAATGCACGTAAACGGCGTTCCAGTCAGAACGCCGTTTATGTTTGCAACTTCATTAGCTGAAGTAGACGCGCTCAGCCGTCGTATGCAGCACCTTGCGCTGATCTTCAGCCGACAGGGTGGAGACGGAGTCCTTCGCCAGCTGGACCATGTCCTTGTAGTCGCCCTTCGATTGAGCGATGTCGGAACCCCACATCACACGATCGGCACCGAACGAGCGCACCACACGCTCGACAACCGGCGCGGACGGCAGCTCGAGCGCTTTCAACTTGCCGAGGTTGATCATGGAATAAAGCAAGAAGACGTTCGGACTGTCGACGAATTTCAGCAGTGCTTCATCCACGCCGTAATCCGGTCCCGGGCCCTCGCCGATAATATTTGAAAAGTGGTCAAGAATAACCGGCGTATCAGGGAACTCCCTCACCACGTCTTGAAGCGCTTCGAGTGCTGCCAAACGATTCCAGCGGTAGAAGTGCAGACGCACGCTGCCGCCGAGATCCGTCACTGCTGCCCATGCACGACGCGCTTGCGTCGAAGCGAACCAGCTGCTGTCTGCACCTTTCTTCGGTTCCGTCAGACGGATGCCGACCGAGCCGCGCTCGCCGACCCAGTATTTCACCGTTTCTTCGACGTTCGGTGCCAGTGCGTCGAGCATGCACAGCGAACGCAGACGATCCGGATATTTCTGTGCGGAATCCACGACGTAGTCGTTGTGGAAGCCGTAGAGGTGCGCGCGTTGGACCGCGAGCGCCTTATCGATACCGAATGTGTCGAGCAAGTCGATCAAGCGCTCAGCCGTTACCGGATTGTCGAATGCGTTTTCTTCCAGAACGCCGCTCAGCGGCGACGGCGGATATTTCTCGCGGTCGGTCGAAATAAGGTGTGCGTGGCTGTCAATCATGACGTTACCTCTATTAAATTCAATTTAACCAATGATCTGCGGCATTATTTCCACGGGTCCACGCACACGTGGATCGCACCTTGAATGCCCCGACCTGCGGTGGCCAGAATTGCGTCGTGCACCTGCGACAGGTTGAACGTGTGCGAGCACACTTCATCGATCGGATAGCGGCCTGAGCCTACATAGCGCAGTGCCAATTCGACCGCTGCGTAGCTACGGCCACGCGGTGCACGAACCGTCAGATAGCGCTTCTTGATCTCGCCGATCGGTACGTTCTGCTCAAGGCCGTTCAGGCTCAGATAGGCGCCTTTTGCCGCCAGTGCGATCGACTGCTTGACGATCTCGCCCTTGGGGTCGCCGGTCGTATCAACCACGACGTCCACGCCCCGTCCCTTGGTGATACGCATCACTTCGGCTTCGAGGTCTTGCGTTTCGATGTTGATTGCATAGTCGGCGCCCAGGCGCAGCGACAGATCGAGACGACTTTGATCGCGCGTCATGCCGGCCAGAATCACCGTATATGAGCCTGCGGCCTTTGCCGCCAGCACGCAGCCCAAGCCCTGCTGGCCCGGTCCCCACACGAGTATGACCTTAGCGGGACCTGCGCCGCCGTCGAGACACGCCCACTGCACGCCGTTACCGAACGGCACTGCCAGTGTTGCGTGCGTGGCCGGCATGTCTTGCGGAATTTTGTGCAACACCGTGTTGAGCGGCAGATGCATGTACTGCGCGTAGCCACCCCACAGGTGGGGTGCCTTGTTGGCGGTGGACATGCCGAACCGATCGGTATTGAGGCGATCCTTCACATTGAAGAAATCGACTTCCATACACAGACGGAAATCTCCCTTCATGCACCATTCGCAGTGCCAGCACGGAAGATATTCGTGCAGAGCAACGCGATCGCCGGGCTTCACGCCCCAACGCTTGGCCGCGACTTCACCGACTTCTTCGATGGTTCCGACGTTTTCGTGGCCCATGATGACCGGAAAGTGGCCGGCCTTGCGATAGAGCTCGGGATCGCTGCCACCTACGCCACTGGCTTCGATGCGCAGGATTCCGGTTTCAGGCTTGACAGTCGGATAATCGAATTCACGGATTTCCGTGGTTTCGACATCCGTCTTGACCGCTGCAAGTACCTTCTTCGTCATGTGTTTGTCTCCTGCTCGTTTTCGAGCTCAGAGTTTCCCAAATACGCGAAGTGCGTTAGCACCGAAGATCGCGTTGAGATCCTCATCAGGTAATCCATTGAGTGCAATACGGGTGAGATCCAATGCATTCCCGTAGCCTTCGCGAGAACTCACGACTGGGAAATCGGAACCCCACATCAGGCGATTCGCGCCGAATGCGGCTACCGCCTCGTGGACAAGTGGCGACGTCGCGTCCCCGAAGGGACGGCCCAGATGCCAGGTTTTCGGGTCGCGAGGCATCAATTCGCCGAGCCCCGGAACCTTGAGCATGACATTCGGAAAGGCGGCGAGCTTGAACACCTGGCGACGAATAGCTAACTGCTCATCTGTCGTGACGGGCGTGCTGGTGCCACCCAGATGTTCGAGGACGATGGTCGTCCCTGCCAACCTCGCAACCAGTTCGATAAACCCCGGCGCGTTGAATGCTTCCGCCGACCCCACGCAACTGACGGGTAATCCAGTTTCCTGGACTGCACGCCATGCTTCCGGAAGACGACCATCCGGAAGACACGAGGAGGGGCGAAGCCGAATACCCGACACGCCATCGGCTGCGAGGTTTTCGATCGTCATTGCAACGTCCGGGGCTTCGACATCAACCCAAGCCACGCTCGACAGACGGCCCGGATATCGCTTGACGCAGTCTTGCTGATATCGGTTATCCGTCTGTCCGATCATCTGAGTGAGGATGGCCAGATGAATGCCATGTTCAATCATTTGATCGAGCAACGTCTCGACAGGCTCATACCAATGAGGCGAAACATGCGCGTGACTATCGACGATCATGTGGACCTCAGGCCTTCAGAGCGACTTCCGGATTGAGGGGTACCTCTTCTTTCCACGTACGATCGTTCGGGAAAATCACCGTCGAAGCGTGAATCTCATTCCACGGAATCGTGGTCGTCAGCACGCTGGGCAATTCGCCGCTTTCCGAGTAAGCACGAGCCGCACGGATCATCTGACGACGCCATGCAACGACCGCGACATCCGATGTGCCGAGGTGTTCCTTCGTGCGGTCGAGGATACGGCCCTGAGTTTCGCTGACTGCGTGGTCCTGCGTCAGGATGCCCTTGATGCCCGACATCGACGTCGTCTTCATCGCCTCGCGATCCTGCTTGTACCAGTTGTCGATGTTGAGCTCCTTGCGGAAGTTTTCATCGAGCCAGTGACCGCCTTCCTGAATACGATATTCGATATCGACAGGCTGCGTTTCGTCGAAGAACCACTGGATATGCCACGTCGATTCGTCATCGCGCGGAACAAATGCATTTGCCATGCGACGGTTCTTGCGCACGCCGAATCCATCGGGCGGAATCAGAGTGAAAAACGGCAGAATCACTTGCGTGACCCGGGCGTGCAACTTGCCTTCTTCACGGAAATTGCGCACGCCTGCATAGCGCAGGCCGTACTGCGTGTACTCGACTTCGATCTTCGGACGCAGATCGCGTTCGTGTTCGTACTTGGCCGGCGCGGCCCACGGTTGTTCACGGTGCAGGACGCCTGCGTGTGCAGAGTCGATCGTACCTTCGACGGCTTGGGCGTAGTTGCAGTCTTCGAGTACCTTGAACGCAGCAACCTTTTCTGCGGGGTACGAAAGGAAGTCGAAGTCGGGGAATTGCGGAACCTTCGCGGGATCGCCCATATACGTCCAGATCACGCCAGCGACTTCTCGAACCGGATACGCCACTGCCTTGATACGCGAGCACAGCTTCGAATCTTCCGGCTCCGTCGGGGTGTCCATGCACTGACCATCGACACGGAACTTCCAACCGTGATACAGACAACGCAGGCCGCCTTCCGAGTTGTCGCCCAGCGCGAGCGACGCACGACGGTGCGGGCACTGTTCTTCGAGCAGACCAACCTTGCCGTCGCTATCGCGGAACGCCACAAGGTCTTCGCCCAACAGACGCACACGCACGGGCTTGCCGCCCGGCTCGCTGATTTCCGACGCCAGCATCATCGGAATCCAGAATTGACGGATCATGTCGCCGTTCGGCGTGCCTTTACCAACCTGGGTCAGAACGTCGTTATCTTCGCGGGAAAGCATGGTTTGCTCCTAGATTTTGTTTTATCTGTGAATATGCGCGGGAGATAGGTGCTCTCCCACTAGCGTTAAACGAGTTCGACGGCCTTCAGCAATCGATCACGCGCGTCTACGGTGTTGCTGTCGTTGCCAATGAAATCGTGCGCTTCGACAATCAGGTTGCGCAGAGCAGCAAGGTTCTGCACTTCCCGCACATTCGAGCCCTGCCGTGCAGCAGCGACGATATCGTTATCGAGCAGCCGCCAGACTTCATCGAGCTCGGATTCGCGGTAAATCATGTGCTCGAACGTACTCGACTTCTCCACGCGCCCGATCAGTTCACGCAGCGTTTCTGGTGAGTAATCTTCGATCGAGTGAATATCATTCACGTTCATGGCTCATCCTTATTTCTTGGGACCTGGACCGAACTGCGAAGGTGGGAGGCCGAGCGCATGGCGACCAAATGCCGTCAGCGCCGAATCCCACGTGAAAGCGAAGTGCTGGGCGGCGGAATTGACGTCGCGCCAGATACGTTGGAGCTCCGAAGCGTTGTAAATGCTGGTGCCGCCGGCAGCTTCGAAGACACTGTTGGCCGCGCGACGAGCGGTTTGAGCGGAATACGCCCAGTCGCGCGGTATACGCGACCATTCGAGCGCCGTCAGTGACTCCGCACTTTCTGCCGTATCGACGCGGCGCGTGTCTTCGAGAATCAATGCGTAGGCCGCGTCGAGATCTGCCGTCGCGTGTGCCAGGCGTTCGATCGTAGCCGACTGTTCCGCCATTTGAGCGGCCGGCATTGCCTGAAGACGCGGCGCCAAACCCTCAGCGAACGAACGGAGTGCTGCGCGTGCCATGCCCAGCGGCGCGCCGATGAGCGAGAACGGCGTGACGTTCTGGAAAGGCATCCGGTAGATCGGGGCACGCATTGCGTCAGCGCCTTCGACGTTGCCCGTCATCATGTCTTTGACCGACACCGAACGATGTTTCGGGATGAACGCTTCCGCGACCTTGATCGTGCGGCTACCGGTGCCACGCAGGCCAGCCGTGTGCCAGTCATCGACAATTTCGATATCCGAACGCGGGATCACGAAAAAGCGCGGTTCAGGCGGCCCATCGGGACGCTGCACGGCGTTTCCGATGATGACCCATTGCACGTGGTCGATACCCGAACAGAAGCGACCGTCGCCGTTCACGAGTTTGTAGCCGCCGTCGACTTCGGTAATCGTGCCGCCCAAGCGGAACACGGTTGCCGTCAATACGTGGCCTTTGCCAAGCACGTCTTGCTGTGCTTGCAACGGGAACAGGTTCAACATCCAGCTATGACCCGCCAGAACGCCGAAAACCCAACCCGTCGAGCCACAGGCCGATGCGATTTCTGCCGTAACTTCGACGAGCGTAGTGAAACCTAGTTCGGAACCGCCAAACGTCTTCGGTGTGATGATGTTGAAAAGACCCGTGTGGCGCAGTGCATCGATCGTTTCTTTGGGCACCACGCGGTCGCTTTCGGTCTGTTTGACGCGTGAACGAATCGCATCATGCAAATCACGGGCAATATCGAGGGCTTCCTCGCGGCTGTTAATACGGCTCAAGACATTCTCCTGGGAGGACCTGGTGCGCCGGAACGTGGCCGGCGTGCAGAATAGTTTTGCTTAAATATCGCTCAGTGTTCGTTGCGACCGTAACGATCTTCGACGGTCATACGCTCCTTGGAGTCGAGGAACCAGCGATAGTGACCGCCCTTCGAGATCGGTGGAACGTCTTCGGAGACGATGTACCAGCTTTCCCCATCGTTTTCCGTCGCATAGATTTCGCCCGTTGCCGTACCGGCGATGAGCATGATCTTGTCATCCCAACGGTACATACCCATACCCTCGATGTTGCCGATAATTTCCTCGGGCAGACCGTTACGCATATGTTTCCAGGTAACACCACCATCGGTGCTCTTGAGAACAGTTGCGTTCGCCGACTTACGGGCGCCCCAATCGCGCGGTGCGTTACCCGGTCCACCGAGATACAGAATGTTTTCGTTGCGCGGGTCGATAAACATGGCGTCGGGATAACCGATAAGGTCTTGACGCGTCATCAGGTGAACCCAGGTCTCGCCAGCGTCTGCGCTGTAGTGCAGGCCTTCGCCGCCGCACATGAAGATCTGTTTCGGATTCGACGGGCGGATCAGCACGCGGTGGTTGTCGTGGTAGAACTTGTCGTTTTCCGATTCATACGACCGCGGCTCGTTCCACGTCTTGCCGTCGTCGGTAGTCTTGAGAAGCGCGCCCTGTTCAATACAGACATAAAGCGTTTCGGGTTCGGCTGGGTGAAACGAAATGTTCTTGACGTGTGCAATATGCGGGGGCGGCGGAAACGTCCACCTGTCCTGGTCCGGCACCGTCATCATTTCGGGAATTTCGACCCACGAAGCACCCAGATCGTCGCTGCGATAAAGCGCGGACGGCTCAGTGCCCAGGAACAGGACGGTCTTCCCGTCACGCTCCTGCTGCGCCATCGTATAGATATGCGTGCTCTGCAGGCCATTGTTGGCCGGTTCCCACGTCAGGCCCAGGTCCTTCGACACCACGAGACTGCCCTGGCCGTGTGCGCCCGCGAACAGCAGGCCCGCGCCCGGAACATAGAGCAACGCGCTCACGTGGCGATCTTCCAGCGTCGTGCGCATGAGCTCCCACGGGGCACTGGCGTCTTCGCGCTGGAATACGAGCATGCCGCGAATCGTAGCAACCAGTAGCGTCGTTGCCGCGCCATCACCGTGCGTAACGGTTCCACCGTTGGTGGTCAGAACTGCAATCATTTCTCCTCCCTTGGGGAATACCCCATGTGATGTCGCCTGTTTCGCTCCGAAGAGTCTTTGACTTTTTCCTGCGCAGACGAAATAATATGCAAAAAAGAATTACGAGTCAAACGGCTGAGCGAGAAACTTTCGATGATGGGTAACTGAGGAAGCGTGATGTGTGATGCCTGCCCCCCATTCGCGGGGTTCCGCGCGTTCTGCGATTTTGGAGGTGAGATGACTGAACTTAATGAAGTGATGACTCTGCGCTTGACCGCGAGTCAATATTTAGCGCGCAACACGCTGGCTCTGACGTTTGAAGACCCCGAGGGCGAGCGTCTGCCCGCCGCCGACGCGGGTTCGCACGTTGCATTGATCCTGCCGAACGGATTGACGCGTCAATACTCCCTGCTCGAATCCAGCGATAGCCTGACGCAACGCTCTTACGTGATTGGCGTAAAACTCGACCCGCGGTCGCGAGGAGGTTCCCGCTACATTCACGAAACGATGCGTGTCGGTGACCTCGTGCAGGTCGAAACCCCGCGCAACAACTTCCCGCTCGACGAAGACGTTGAGCACACGGTTCTGGTCGCCGGTGGTATCGGGATCACGCCTATTCTGTGTATGGCTCGTCGCCTGAAGGAAATCGGAAAATCGCCGCGTATATATTATTCGTGTCGAGACCGGGTCGACGTAGCGTACGCTGAAGAATTGAAGACGTTCGAAGGTTCGGTCGTTCACGTCGACGCAGAAGTCGGCACATTTCTCAATATCGAAGACCTGGTGAAGCAGGAGCCGGCATCGACCCATTTCTATTGCTGCGGCCCCGGCCCGATGCTCGAAGCATTCGAAAAGGCTTGCTCGACTTTGCCCCCGGAACAAGTCCACGTCGAGTACTTCAGTGCCAAACACGAAGCCGCACTCGATGGCAACTACGTAGTTGAACTGCGTAAGAGCGGCAAGACGCTCACCGTCCCTCAAGGCAAGACGATTCTCAACGTCGTGCGCGAAGCCGGTGTACCGATCTCGTACTCGTGCGAAGAAGGCGTATGCGGTGCATGTGAAGTCCGCGTGCTGGAAGGTGAGCCGGATCACCGCGACGCCATTCTGTCGGAGCCCGAAAAGGCTTCGAACAAGACGATGATTATCTGCTGTTCTGGCTGCAAGGGCGATCGTCTCGTCCTCGATCTGTAACAAACACCCGTGTGCCTACGGGCACCCACCATCACGTTAATTCAGGAGACAAGTAAGTGATTATCGATTGCCACGGTCACGTCAGCGCACCCGCGGAATTGTGGGTCTACAAGGCACACATTCTGTCGCATCGCGGCGAACACGGTCGCAAGATGCCCGAAGTGACCGACGAAGAAATCCTGCACTACGCCAACAAGAAGGAAATGGCACCGGTCGGCCACCTCGACATGCTCGACCGCGTAGGCACGACCGTCCAGCTGATGTCGCCGCGTCCGTTCCAGATGATGCACAGCCAGAAGCCGGGCAAGCTCGTGCACTGGTTCACGGAAGAAACCAACAACATCATCTCGCGCACTGTCAAGCTGCTGCCGAAGCGTTTCATCGGAGTCGGCGGCCTGCCGCAAGTGTCGGGCGACCCGATCGAGGTCGTGCTGCCGGAACTGGAGCGCTGCGTCAAGGAACTCGGCTTCAAGGGCGTACTGCTGAATCCCGACCCATTCGAAAACAGCGGCGTCGAAGCCCCCGGTCTCGGTGATCGTTACTGGTACCCGCTGTACGAGAAACTGTGCGAACTCGACGTACCGGCGCACATCCACGCTACCGGCTCGCAGTCGGCACGTTCGCCGTACACCGTTCACTTCATTAACGAAGAAACGATCGCGGTGTTCAACCTCGTCAATTCGAACGTCTTCAAGGACTTCCCGAATCTGAAGATCATGGTGTCGCACGGAGGCGGTTCGATCCCCTACCAGATCGGCCGTTTCCAGTCGGGCGCCTCGCGTGCCGGCCACAACTTCCTCGAGGGCATGCGAAATCTGTACTACGACACCGTGCTCTACTCCGAAGAATCGCTGCGTCTACTGATCAAGACGGTTGGCGCTGATCGCTGCATGTTCGGCGCTGAGTGCCCGGGCGTGGGTTCGGCTATCAACCCGGACACCGGCCGCACTTTCGACGACATCAAGCCGTATATCGAAAGCTTCGACTGGCTGTCGAAAGCAGAGAAGGATGCAATCTTCTTCGGGAACGCTCGCGACTTCTTTAAGCTCAACCTCGCGGATTACGAATAATCCCGACGCCCACAGGACTCGAAATCATGGCAAAAATCGTATTGGGAATGGGAACTTCGCATGGCCCCATGCTCATCACGCCACCGGAGACCTGGGGCGCTCGCGTACCCGATGATCGACTGAGCAAGCATGATTTCGAAGGCCGCGAATGGGCCTTCGATGAACTCGTCGAATATCGCCGTAGCGAGAACCTCGCGGATCAGATCACGCCGGAGAAGTGGAAGGAGCGCCATGCCCAGTGCCGGGCGGCTATCGAGGAAATGGCGCGGGTGCTGGCTGAGGCCAAAGCTGACGTCGTTGTCATTGTCGGCAACGATCAGATGGAAATTTTCACCACTGATTGCATTCCCGCATTCGGCGTCATGCACGGCCCGACGATCGTGAACAACATGATCAGTCACGATAAATTGATGCAAATGCCTCCGGGGGTGCGCCATTCGATGCCGGGTTACAAGCCGGAAACTGCCACGCATGAAGGCGTTCCAGAGCTTGCAAAGCACATTATCAAGAACGCGATCGCCGACAACTTTGACGTGGCCGCTCTTGGCCGCTTGTCAGAAACGGAAACGCCGCATGCATACGGCTTCGTGTTCCGCCAGCTGATGAAAGACCAGGTCGTTCCGACCGTGCCGGTGTTTGTCAATACGTTCTATCCGCCGAATCAACCGACAGTCGCACGCTGCCACGCTTTCGGTGCATCGATTGCTCGCGCCATCGAATCGTGGGATTCGGACGCACGTGTAGCTGTCATCGCTTCCGGTGGTCTGACGCACTTCGTCATTGACGAGCGCGTCGACAATCTGATTCTCGACGCGATGAAGAACCACGACCTCACGCCGGTATTCGCGTTGGGCGAAGAAATCTTCCAGGCGGGTACATCGGAAATCAAGAACTGGATTCCCGTCGCCGGCATGATGGATGAACTCGGCTTCGACATGACGGTGGTCGACTATGTGCCCTGCTATCGCAGCGAAGCCGGTACCGGCAACGCCATGGGCTTTGTGTACTGGAAGCCGCAGTCCGAATAAGGAAACATCAAATATATGGCAACCAAAGACGAATTGGTCCACCGCCTTCGTCGGCTGGACTGCTGCGCAGTCTCGGACGCACTCGATAAACTCGGCTTGTCCGGCGTCGTGAGCGGCGTCGCCCAAGCCTCAGGCACGAAGCGCATCGCAGGTCGCGTTATCACGATGAAACTCGGTGTTGGTGATCCGCCTCCCGGCCCGCCGCGTCATCTGGGCACCACCGCGATCGAACTCGGTAACTCCGACGATGTGATCGTTGTCGAGCAGCGCACCGGTATTGAAGCCGGTTCGTGGGGCGGCATCCTGTCGCTGGGTGCCAAGGTTCGCGGTATCGCGGGCGTGATCGCTGACGGTCCGGTTCGCGACATCGATGAATCCCGCGAGATGGGCCTGCCGGTGTTCACAAACAAGTTCACGGCGCTCACCGCTCGTGGTCGTATCGTCGAAAAGGGCGTGAACGTCCCCATTGAAGTCTTCGGGGCCGCAGTGGAAGCCGGCGACTACGTGATCGCCGACAGCAGCGCCGTGATTTTCATCAGCAAGGCAAACATCGCCAGGGTGGTCGAGACTGCTGAATCGATCGTCGCACGCGAAGCCTTGATGGCGAAGGCACTACTGGCGCGCACGCCGATCCATGAAGTCATGGGTGGCAACTACGAACTTATGCTTAAGGATTAACCATGTCCGAAATCGAACAAGACAAGAATGTTGCCCGCGCAGCGAAAGTCGAAACGGCGACCCTGAGCGACGCACTGGACCGATTGGGCCTGAACGGTCAGTGCTACAAGATCAAGCCGCGTGATTCGTCGTTCCGAATGGCCGGTCGGGCATTCACGATTCTCTACGGCCCCGCCGCTTCGCCCGCAGGCACCGTGGGTGACTTCATCGACGACGTTCCGCCGGGCTCGGTCATCGTCCTCGACAACGGTGGTCGCGAAGACGCAACGGTATGGGGCGACATCCTGACCGAGATCGCTCATCGCCGTGGTATCGCTGGTACCGTGATCGACGGCATAAATCGTGACGTACACCTGTGCCTGTCGCTCGGTTACCCGGTTTTCTCCAAGGATAACTGGATGCGCACGGGCAAGGATCGCGTGCAGGTCGAAGCCACCAACGTTCCGGTGAATATCGGTAACGTGCGCGTTGCTCCGGGCGATCTGCTGCGCGGTGACGCGGACGGCGTGATCTCGATTCCGAAGGAACACGAAGAACGCGTGCTTGCTGCTGCTGAAGAAATCGATGCCGCGGAAAATGCAATCCGACGGTCTGTGGCAACGGGTATGCGGCTAGACGAGGCTCGCAAACAGTTCAAGTACCATCAACTGCAAACGCGTCGGACTGGAGAAGAGGCATGACGGGCCCGGTTTTCAATCGTCATGAGACCACGCGTCTCGCTATTGAGCGACCGGACGTCAATTTGCTTGACGCCGCCGCGAAATTGCCGGCAGCAACGCTTCACGAGGCTGCCGGAAAGATCGGCGTCCTGCCTTATGAAATTAAGCCTGTCGCGCCCGGCTTCAAGATTTGCGGCCCAGCCGTGACCGTCCATTCGCCCGGTGGCGATAACCTTTGGCTTCACCGTGCGATTTACGCAGCACAAGCAGGTGATGTCCTGGTCGTCTCCGTAAGCGAAGCATATGAACACGGGTACTGGGGCGAGATCATGTCAACGGCCGCAAAGGTTCGGGGGCTTGCCGGTCTCGTCATTAACGGCTGTGTTCGTGATCAGCGACTGCTGTCCGAGATTGGGTTTCCCGTTTTCGCTCGCGGTCTTTGTATCCGTGGCACAGGAAAAGATTTCGGCGCCAGAGGTTGGATCAACGCCCCGATTCGATTCGACGATGTCACTATAAATGCAGGTGACCTGATCGTTGGTGACGAAGACGGCGTCGTGTGCATCCCGCGTGAGCGAATCGCCGAGGTGATCATTGCAACCGAAGCACGCGAAGCAGCAGAAGCACAGCAGATGAAGCGACTGGAAGCGGGCGAGAGCACGCTCAGTATCTTCGGTTGGGATCAATAAACCGGCTGAGACTCGCGTCTATAGCATGGGGTGGCGCCCCGAAAAAACGCCACCCCTCCATTTTCTCCGTCTGGTTTTTTGATTGGAGGGTGAGGTGAGCATAGAAGAATCCGAATTCAAACGCGCCATGCGCTGTTTGACCGGGCACGTATGTTTGATCACTACCGGTTCGGACACGGACGGACCGCTTGCCGGCATGACCGCAACCGCTGTGACGTCTGTTAGTGCAGCGCCTCCTATTCTGCTGGTCTGTATCAATCGTGCAAACTCGTCTCTGGCGCACGTGCAGGCCACTGGCAACTTCGTCGTCAACGTTCTGGCGCGCAGTGAGCAGGAATTGGCGCAGCGGTTCTCGCGACCCATTTCGCCGCAAGAAAAGTTTCAGGCAGGGACGTGGAATCGTATTAAGACGGGTGCTCCGGCTTTGGCCAATACTATGGTCAATTTCGATTGCAGCGTCGAACGCATCATTGAGATTGGTACCCACGCCGTGATTTTTGGGCATGTCGAAGGCACTGCCATTAATGGCGACGCAACGACGCCGCTGCTGTATTCCCACGGCTCTTACGGCGAATTTCAGGCGAATAGAGCCGTCGATTTCCATGATTTACTGTGGATCTCCAACTGGGGGTCCGACTAATCCAAAAATTTCAGACGGAGGTACGGCCAGCATTATTCCGCACGCAAGATATGATGCGATTTTGTTAATCACAAAATGCATTGTCGTTAGCCGCCTTTCAGGCATCCTTTAGAATACTTGGAGACAATTGATCTTGAAACTGAACCGGAAACTCTTCCTCTCGGCAGTCCTCTCAGCGGGCGCACTGATCTCGGGCGTCGCCCTCGCGAGTACACCTGCCAAACCGGCACCTGCACCTATTGCTGCACCTGCGGCTAAGCCGGCAGCGGCAGCCCCGGTTGGCGCGCCCACGGGTGTTGTTCTGGTCGCTGAAATCGGCAAAGGCGTGTCCGGAACCGACATCAAGGACTACGCGGATCTGATTAGTCGTCTGAAGGATAATCCGGATTGCTACACCTTCGGTACGACGGCTGACGGTGCGCGCGACCTGACCGCGATGACCACATTGCAAAAGCGTAACGGTGTTCGCATGGTCAAGTTATCCTACAAGGATACCGCAGAGGAAATCGACGGTTTGATGAAAGCGAAGGTGCAGGTGATCCCGGTTCCGTACGATGTCGCAGCCCCGTACATCAAGAAAGGTCAGATGCGTCCCCTGGTGGTCTTTGGTTCGGCGCGTATCCCCGAGATCAAGGATGTTCCCACTGCGAGCGAAGTGATGCCCGGCTTCGTGTACTGATCTGAAACCACGGTGCAACATAGAAAACCCCTATCGTTGCGCTGAACCCCAAGAGTTGGAGACAAATCCGATTCTTGGGGTTTTTCATGGCGAAGCAGGATAAGACGCTTAAACCCAAGGTCGTAATGAGCTGGCTTTTGCGTGACCAGGTTGCAGTGAAAGCGTGCTCTTGGCGGCGTTTGGCATTCGGATCACGCATGCGCCACCGGTGCCGTGGAAGAATGTTTCGCACTTCGCCGGCAGGAGATTTCGACACACTTGAACATGTCGCGCAGTACCAGCCTACCGATACATTTGCAGCCTACGAAGCACCGGATCGGTGGTGCAGGACGAACGGGGAAGTTTCTGTTTGCGGCCTCGACTGCTACATCTGGCACTGGCCGAAACGTCTCTGAACAGACGTACTCTCATCTATGCGGACATAAAGTTTTTCACGCTTCTCCACATTGACAGTGCAGCGTGGCGAGTTTGCGGGCGGTGGTAACCAGGTTTTTTGCGCAAGCCAATTCTGGGGTATAAATGACTGCGCGTCTGGCTCAGCCGGCGGACGCAGTTGAGCCAGCAAAGCTGCGTTCGCGTGGACCTCGCCGCCGCATTTTCGTTTGTAGCCGTCGTGACCCGCACGTGGCGCTCTCTCGGAGGTCGACCGTCCACAAAGACCGCGCTCGATTTACCACTGCGCTCCTGCGCGACCCGGACGATCGAACACAGGTCATTGTCTATGGCATCGAGACAGCCTCCTCAACCCAGCGCTGCGTCTGCTGTTCGACGACTCCCACGCTCGAAAGTCATTGGGCAAGCAACAAGCGTCACGATGCACCAGCCCACAACCCAGCAAGGAGTTGAACATCTCGCGCGGGGCATAGCGACGCTGTGGCGCGTTCTCGTTCATCAACGTCAGCTATACGGCGCGCAGAAGTACCAGTCCTCATCCGATTATCTCCGTTGGCCAGGCTCTGCGTTTTTCCTGGCCGGGAGTTTATAAGACCTTCTAACGGTCGATCACCGAATCGCCTGACAACGTTGTCAGGCGAAGATTTTCAGATATAATACTAAAATGAATGCGATTCCGACACCAGGCCGAACTCCTATCGCTACCGTCCCGGAAGTGGATGGCATTGACTTTCCAGCTCAGGTGGCGTCAGAGACGCGAAAACTGATCAATAGGGGAACGCTCGCGCCCGGCTTTCAACTACGACAGTCGGACCTCGCGGAACGTTTCGGCATCAGCCGTGTGCCGGTGCGTGAGGCATTGAAACTACTGGCGGCGGAAGGCATCATCGAACACGATCCGAATCGTGGATTTTTCGTCGCTCAGTTGTCGAGCGGTGAGGCCCGACAGTTATATTGGATGCGCCAACTCCTCGAAGCAGAGTTGCTCATGACGGTTGAATGGCCCACATCCGCGCAGATCAGGGAATTCAAGGGCTTACTGTCCCGGCTTGAAGAATTGATTCAAGCCGGTAATCGTGAGGGGTGGATCGAATTACACCGCACACTTCACGATAAGATTTTCAACCTCTCGCCTAATAAAGTGATTAAACGGGAAGTCCTACGATTGTTGCGACTCACCGATCGTTATCGGGCGCTGGCTGCTGATATTTCAGCGCATCCGCAAAATCGTAACGCTAATATCGAAGCAAAACTCGTGAACGCTTTGGAAAGCAAAGACCGGGAATTGCTGCTCTCAACTTATGAGAAAGGGCGAACGGTGGTTCTTGACGGGTTGATGATAGTGCTTGCGGCCCGGGAATAAACGAAAAAAACGGCACCGTGAGTGATCTGCTGTCGGAATCCTGAACAGAAAAGGGCTTTTCTTCATTTTGCCAACGAGAGATACCCGGAAGTTCAAATCTTGATATATAATACCAAAATGTATTTCGTTTTGGTGGGGAGTAGATGGTCACCGCACTTCGCGAAACGGACACCGTTGATTTTCCGGCTCACGTGGCCGCAGAGACGCGCAAGCTGATTAATCGAGGGGTGTTAGCACCGGGCCTCCAAGTGCGGCAGTCGGAACTTGCTGATCGATTCGGGATCAGCCGCGTTCCGATCCGGGAAGCACTGAAGCTCTTGGCGGCAGAAGGCATCATTGAGCACGATCCGAATCGTGGATTCTTTGTCGCACAGTTGTCAAGTGATGAGGCCCGACAACTATATCGGATGCGTCAACTGCTTGAGGCAGAACTGCTGAGCACGATCGAGTGGCCTACGCCCGAGCAGCTGACGCTGCTCAAGCGAATGCTTACAGATCTCACGGAGTTGCTGGCGGCGGGTAATCGCGATGGCTGGATCGAAAAGCACCGTGCTTTCCACGACACGATTTTCGAACTGTCTCCACACAAGGTGATCAAGCTAGAAATCCTGCGTTTGATGCGTTTGTCGGATCGCTATCGTGCGCTGGCCGCGGATGTCTCGGCAAGTCCGGAACATCGCCGGGCAGATATCGAAGCGCGATTGGTGCAGGCACTGGAAAGTCGGGACAGAGTTCATCTGCTTGCAGCCTATGATCAAGGGCGTTCAGTGGTTTTGGAAGGACTGGTGAGGGTGCTGGCCGCTAGAGGGGCCTAAAAACGAAAGGAGGGCCGCAATCTGTGCCCCCTTACGCTCATTTGATCGGAACGTCGTGTACAGGAGGTGTTCGGCCCCACGGTACCTTGCCGCTGGACACGATGTTGGCATTCATGGTGGCATTCATGGCGTTGTCAGCACCATCCGTGCGGTGATACGCGCTCACCGCCCAGTCCCACGATTTTCAGTAGTGCGGCAAGCGGATGCCGAGTCCGCAGCCCTTCACGATTTGCGTGTTTTTCTTTTGTGCTGTTTGGTTTTTTTCCCTAGACAGCGCATCGAGCTTTTTCAGATACGCCGCCTCCGTCCGCAGATACACGAGTTCCCTGAGTTGTTCTTCGCGTGATCGCGTATCGGCAGCTTTCTCTTCAACAGGCAGGTCACGCCGGGTCTTGGGCATTTTTTGACGCCATCGTCGGCGGGGCATCAGAGCATCTGCAGCGCCCTCATCATATAGGCGCACCCATTGCGAGACCCTGGCAGGATCGTGGATGTCCTACAGAGCCGTGACTTCGCGCAGGGAAAGCCCCTCACGCGACGTGAGCCTGAGCACCTTCGGCCCGCGAAGTGAACGTCGTATCGGCTGCGCTTAGGGCATAGCGTTGCGTCGCCGTGCAAACGATAGGCATCAACCCAGCGACGCAACATCGAGTAGCCGATCTCGTGGCGGGCTGCCAATACTGGCCGCCCAACTCCCCCCGCGCAAATGCGTGTTGCTTAACTTCAGTTTGAACCGCTTATCGTACTTCGCCATGAAAGACACCCCAAAAATTGGATCCGTGTCGAACTTTTGGGATGCAGTTAATTAACATCGAAGGCTTTTTCTCGGTTCTGTTGCAATAAGTTGTCCGCAGTACCGCAGTCTTCGTCGATATCAAGGAAACCATCCCTCATCGATGGCTTTTTTGTGCCTGGAGACTCTGATTTAGATGGCGCGTGCGATCTTGAAGTTAGTAACCAGTGTCTGTAGGCGCTCTGCTTCTGCATGAACGCCACGGGCTGCAGCAGCGGCCTCTTCGACCAAGGCTGCGTTGTGCTGGGTCACTGTATCGATTTCGCCGATCGCCTTATTTATCTCCATGATGCCGCGGTGGCCGTCATCGGATGCGTGGGTGATCTCCTCCATCAGAGTCGAGACCCGGGTGAACTCACTCACCACGTCGTTGATTTTGGACCCGGCATCGTTCACCAGTTGAGATCCTTGGTCAACGCGGGTGACCGAATTGCTGACCAATTCCTTGATCTCTTTGGCCGCCGTTGCCGAGCGTTGAGCCAGCGTGCGGACTTCCTGGGCCACGACGGCGAAGCCACGGCCTTCGTTGCCAGCACGTGCGGCTTCGACCGCCGCGTTAAGGGCTAGGATATTGGTCTGAAAAGCGATGCCCTCGATAGTCGCAATGATGTCGGCGACTTTTCTCGATTGATCGGCAATGCCGCCCATGGTGGTCACAACGTGTTTCATGACCTCTCCACCGCTGTTTGCCAGATCGGACGTAGTCTGTGCGAGTTTGAGGCCTTGTTTGGCATTCGCCGCGTTGTTCTGCACCGTCGCCGTCAACTGCTGGATCGAAGCTACCGTCTGCTCGAGAGACGCCGCCTGTTCCTCGGTGCGCTGGCTCAGATTCTCGTTCCCCGCGGCGATTTCGGACGCGCCGGTCAATACCGCCTCACTGCCGGACCGGACCTGCTTTACGATATCCACGAGACTCTCATTCATGCTGCGAAGCGCGCGCATCAATTGGCCAAGTTCAGTATCGGAATGTACCCTGACTTCTGACGTCAAATCCCCTGACGCAACTGCCTCAGCAATCTTTACGGCGTCATTCAACGGGAAGACGATCGACGTCGCAACCGTGTTGCAGACATATACCGTAGCAACGATAGCGATACATATTACGGTGAACGTCAGCATCAAGGCCACATCATAGTCATGAATGGCCTTTTCCGCAGCCTGATCTGCCTGCTTCTGAATGAAGTCCATATGGGCGGTGAGCGTCTCCTCCGTGGATTTGAAAACAGCAAAGATCTTGGTGTTGGCGAGCACACGCTCGGTAGCAAGATCCGGATTATCAGACATTGCAAGCGTGTAGAGTTCTTTGTTGATCATCGCGTACGCAGCGATTGCTTTCTTATCGTTCTCGAAATACTGACGATCCTCGCCCGGGCGCGCGTGTTTCTCATAGCGATCGACACTCTTTCTCAGCTGATTCAAGGCTTCGGCTCGAATCGCAGCATTGGTATCTTTGGCATTCTTGGTATCAGACAAGACAAGACCCAGCGTGGAACGACGATCTGTACTGAGCGCCAGACGAAGATCCGCAATCGTTTTGACTGACTCCATCCAATTCTGTTTGATGTCCATTAGATGTGATTGAATCTGATGCGCCTGGAAGAGCGCAAATCCCGCGGCACTGCATAGCAGCACGATAACGATTGCGAAACTTACAAACAGCCGGTTGCGTATTTTGAGATTGCGAAGAAGCAGGAGCATGTTTTATTGCCTATATTAATTGTATACTTTGTATTTCGGCATGAGCCCTATGAGTATGGATAGGTGACAACGTTAATTGTGTAATCTGGCCTGATGCGTTATAGCCGCGCCCCGCAAGATCGATAACCGCCCTGTACGCGTGCGCACTGGAAACTCTGAACTCGAGTAAGACCAGCGTGCCGCGCATGCGGCATCCGGACAGTCGCGTCGACTGGGCGAAAGCCGTGCATGGCGCGCAGTGCTGGCGTTTGTTCAGCCCGTTGCTCGCGGCCGCGACGATCACCGGACACGCGCGCGAGAAGACGTCGTGGATAAAGGCCAACGCAAAGACGCGCTGGATTAGATCATCCGCTGGCCACGTTTTAGGGCGGAGAAGGGAGGTTGCCGTTCACGCCGGTGCGCCAACGACGCTGGAGGGTCTCGGACTGCCCGTCACGGCAAATCTCGAGACATCGATTGAGCCGTGGGCTGGGGAACTAGCAAGCAGGCGCTTAAGCAACGCAATAAAAATATCGGCTTCATCCTCAGTTAAGAGGCCAATCAATTTATTGTCAGCTGCGCCGAGAATGGCTGTAATGTTCGCAGCCATCGCAACTCCGCTTCCCGTAAGCTGAACACACCAGCAGCGACAGTCGTTTGGATGCCGAGACCTCATTACAACTCCAGCATCCATGAGACGCGGAATGATTCTGGATAGCGCCCCTATATCGAAATGCAGCCGGCGCGCGAGTTGAACCTGCGTCATGAATTGGTGCCCAGCCAGGCATGCGACGACCTTCGCCTGTGCAAACGAAATCCCAAGCGATGACTTCAAATGTTGATCAGCAGACTCGGAGATCGCTTTGTCAATCTCAACAATACGGGTGAGCCAACTTAAAGCCGGGACTTTCGCCTCATAACTTAGGTGTAGCCCCTCCTCGCTCTTCATTTCTTGCTGCTTTTCCTGCAAAGGTGGTCGGAACCAGTGGTTGGGCGTGCTCTATACGTCCTAACACCACCTCGTACTATGGTTGATCATTCGCTCCTGCGCTGCTACTGCTTGCCCGGCGCACCGAATTGCTCTCATCCGCGGGTCGAACGTTTCCGAAGACGTTCGACTTTATTATAGCATTCAAATGTGAATATTATCATTACTTCGGACGAGGGAAAATTGGGGCACTTTCTGAGCTTGACGGGGCGGACTTTCCTACCCAAATCGCAGCGGAAAGGCAAAACTGATCAATCGAGGCACGCTGGCACTGAGTTCGAATTGCGCCTCGCTAACCTTGGCGACCGCTTGGAACGGACGGATGGCAGTATCTGCGGCCCCCGGTGCATAACCCAAGAAGGCCACGACAGCGATGACGAAAACATGATCATCGCTGCCGTTCCTCAATGAAGCATCAGAATCGATGCATTATGCCAAGCTGGAAAACAGTCTGGATATTGCCGCTTGCCACGATGTTCCCGATTTCTGCAGCGTATGCGCCGTTGGTGCGTTGATATACGCCGGCGGCATAGACCGCGGTGCGTCTCGACAACGTGTACGTCAACTGCAACGCGGCCTGGTTGATCACCACGTTCTTCAGCAACGCGTTACCATTTTCGTAGGTATAAGCGCCGCCGAGGTTCCAAGCCGGTGAGAAGTCATATCCGACGCCACCAGCTAGGGCGTAAATCTTGGCCCCCGTATGGGTGTTGCGCGCGTCGCTATACATCCCTGAGACAGTGAAATGGCCGAACTTCGTCCTTGCTCCGGCGAGCAGGTTGGCGATGCCACTATGTCCATTGTTGACCGGCGCATAGTTCTGCTCGGTGTAAACAACAGCAGCACGCGTTTCACCATTCCGGAAGCTGATCGCCGCGCTTTTTCCGGCCCCGTTGTTGAAGTCGCCCGCTGTGCCGCCGAAGCTATACATGACGCCAGCCGACAGCCCGGCATATTCCTCCGACACAACCTTGATGGCATTCGCCATCCGCTTGCCGCCGACACGATCCCAGTTGATGGCCGCTAATCCAGAAATTTGGCCGTTCGTCGTGATAGGCGCGAACTGGCCGCCCGAGACGGCGCCAGCAATCTGCGCCGGCCCTGAAACGCCGAGCAGGTCGGCACCGAAGCTACCGGTCCGGAAGTTGAGCATACCGCCAGCGATGCCCGTTGCCGGATCGATACCACCGATCAGGTAGTAGTCGAAGGCGAAGTCGTTCTGGCGCCCGAGGCGGAAGCTGCCAATCCCTGCTTGGCTGAGTCCGACCCACGACGAGTTCTCGAACATCGCGCCGCGCGACTGCGGATCAAGTCCCCCTGTGCTCAGGCTGATCATCGAGTCGAGGCTGAAGTTTGCGCGCAGGCCCCCTCCCATGTCCTCGCTCCCGCGGAAGAAAAACTTGGTGGGAAAGATGGCGGAATCCTGCATTTGATACAAACGGGCCCCACCTGAATCACGATAGGTGGCGACACCTTCGTCAAGAAATCCTCCAAGCATGACGCTACTTTGCGCATGAGCGGCCGTAACGCTCATGCAAACTGATGCACATGCAAGCGGCACCGCGGCCCACCGGTGTTTCCTCCACGTCCCCTGATGATTCATACATTCTCCTGATTGTTATATGTGGTCTTTGAAACCGACTGCTATTGAATTAGAAACGCGAGTAGGTCAATTTATTACGCTGGTCCGTTGCCCTCACGGAGATGTGCAGCATCCAATGCGGCGTCGGGACCCGACGGGACGCCCGAAGCAATTCTTGAATGGCGAGCGCCTGGGGCGGTGCCAGTTGCCCGTAGGCACCGACCAAATAGAGAAAGGGGCCGGCGTCGGCTCAGTTGTCGACCACCCCTAGTAGCCATGAGCTTGCCCACACAATCTTCCGACTCCCCACGGCCATCAGTCTTCTAATCCTTCACTCCGTGAGGGCCTGCGGATCAGCCTTCAGCACCATGTTCGACTTCGGATTCGCATGATCTCGATAACGCTTTTCTAATGCATCCTGATACCACCTAATGCGCACCAATAATGCCGATCGCAACCGCCGCCCCGACGGAAACGTAAGCAGCAACCGACGTCTTAATTGCCAATCCGGCGGTCGATACCGCGCTAATCGCACCGACATGGGAGAGAGTCACCATTTATCCCACACCGGATCCCCGGAACGTGTTGGATAGATATGGGTCGACAGAGGATATTCGCCAAGCTGTATGCCTGCGATCGAAATGCCTTTCAGTATCATCCTCGCGATCAAAGCCACGTTTTCGGCCGTCGTAATTGCCCCGCCACCATGACCCGGTGACAGAAGAAGAAGAAGAAAGAAGCGCGCTCGCAGCCGTGACCCCGCGGACCGCGAAGAGCCGCGTGTCACGAAGATACGTGGCGGAAAGCAGGGCGCGCATGCCAACGTCTTCCACTGGAAGCGCGCACCTAAAAGCAGGCACAATAGAATTCGTTGTCCTCAGTCAAAATAGTATTTATAGCGGCCTACAATGTCAATGAGCCATATTCTGGTGAAAACCCTTGGCTTCCCCAACTGGCGCAATTTGCCATTCAATGGTGGCGGTTCGCGACTATTGAGTTGCGCGTTATAACCTTGCGCACGTATCACGACCTTGTGCTGTGATGCCGCGCGATGTCGCAGCAGCTGAGGCCTTTTTCACCAAGGCAATCAAGCATCAGGGCGACCACGGGAGACGGCCACGCCATATGGGTATGCAGCGTCGCACCGGGCTGGGCGTGAGATGAAGTCCTATGGCCTGCTTCCAAGGATACGAAGTTGCGCTCCTCGAAGTACCTCAATAACCTGATCGAGCAAGACCATCGTCACATCAAGTCCAGGACGAATGTGATGCGCGGGCTCAAGAGGTTCAGAAATGCTCAGACTACGATTTCAGGCATCGAGTTGATGCATCGCATTGGCAAGGGGCAGTGTGACCTGTCCGCTCTTGCGCTTGAGGACATCACTGCCCCCTCCGTCTGGAATGCCGTCATTTTCAATTGATAAGGCATCCATATCTCAAGGCATAACGGACCCACTATCCACTACCTATTTGCACCAGATCCTCCTCGATTACCAGAGCACATTCGATGCGTTTGTCTGGCAGTTTGACTGCCTCAAGCTGCAACGGATCATTCCGATATGAGGCGGGTGGTCACTCTCGGTACACATTCCGCAAGCTCCCCAGTAAAGCCAGCGACCTGCGTAGTGGTCGGCTTCCGCGCGAAGGCGCTTGCCGATTAAAGTCCCGGCTTCTGATGTGTCACGCGACTCCGGTCACGGCGTGCCGGAGATAGCGGTTCGACCAAAGGGCGCAAGCCCCGTCGGCTGGACGGCGTAAGCCCCGATTTTCTCATCCCTTGCCGAGCGGCGGCCGACTTGGGAACCCCGCCAGGTTGCTCAACTGGACTAGCTCATTGGCCGCCTCGCCCAGCAGTACCGAATACTCGTGTATTTTTCCCACGGTCAGCCGTCCTCTCGGACCGGCCGGGCTGATGACGCCAACGCAGCGCGAGCCGCACGGGCGTGGTAACCGCCGACATGCGCGGCGCGAACACCTCGTCGATCATCGCATAGCCACGGACCTGTGCAGCGTGCAGAAAACCGAGCAGCGCCCTGAGCGTCGTCGGCGCATTGGGTCCGAATTCATTCGGCTGTCCGAAGCCCTGTTTCAAGACCAGCGCGGCCGCCTGTTCATCGGTCATCGTCATGAGCCATGCGTGTCCGGTCGACGTGCATGAAAGTCGTGCTGCCTGGCCCACGTCGGGATCGTAGCAAAAGGCCGTCCGCTGCCCGTCCGCCTTCCCCACCCAGATGATCGCTATCATCGCGTCCGCGCATTTGACGATGTTGGCGATGACGTCGATCGTCCAGATAGACTGGCCGCCGAAGCTCGCGATTGTCTCGTCCTGCATGGCCATCGCGAGCGCGAGCAGCGGAAGCATAGGCCAGAGGTGCCGATGCATGCCATGCGAGCGCGTGTCAGTCGGCCGGGCCGAGGTAACCCTGGAACCCCGAGCGCAGTTCTGCTCTCTTTGCGAGCTTCACCGCCCGCTTGACCAGCGACGCGTATACGGCGTCGCTCTTGGGTACAGGCAGAGGCAATTGCGCTTGCGCTTCGACTATGGAGTACTGCCGCCGCTCGCCGAAAAAGTCGGCGATACCATCGAAGCGTGCATCCGACAGCACCGGATCGTGCTGCGCGCCGTTTCATGTAACGGAGAAGCATTCATTCGCAAACGCGGGAGATGCGCGACGCGCATCCACGGTGTACGCCGAACAGCTTATTGACCGCAGCGCGCTCGGCCAGTTGACGCCGCTCGAGCAATGACCCTAAGCGATCTTCCTTACACGATCAAAGTCGGAGAACCGCGCCCGGGCATGGTTACGAATCGTCGGTAACTGCATGCCATCACGCATCGGCCTCCTACCTCAAGCCCGTTCCGAACCGATTGAGCAGTACCAACGCACAGCACACCCGCTCAAATTAAACTTAGTTACCGCGTAAATAATCTGGAAAGTCTGCGGAGCTTCAATCACTACGTGGTCTACCAATGCCATAGCTGCGGATTCTGTTGCGTTCGGAACGTAATCCTTATTTAGAACCTTTTGACAAGCAACACGTAGCTTCGCGCATGTAGGCGATGCGGTCGGAAGTGTTCGATTCATCTTCGACACTGATTGCCCGTGGTAAGAGGCGGCACCCCAAAAAGGAAAGTAACCATCTCGAATGGCAACGTGACGGCGACGGCCGACGGCCGACGGCAGCTCACCTTCAGCCGTGACCGTCTACGGTCACCCGAGCCGCAGTGGCGTCACGCAACGGTCATCCGGCGGACCGCGCTTCTACACCCTTCCCTGCTATTTACTCGAGCGGCGCGACGGAGGCACCTGCAATACGGTGGCGTTCAAGCGCTTGCGCGACGAAACCGTTTCGTTTCATGTCCTCAACGAACTCACGCAACATCTTCGCAGCCATTTCGCGCCGACTCCTGGCGACACCCATCGCCTGCCGGATGACCATGAAGGGCACTGTCAGGTTGGTGGGGAGGCGGCGGTAGAATGAAGTGATGAAAGAAACGAAATCGCCTTATCACGGCCACCGCTTCCCTGCGGTCATCATCAGTTGCGCGGTTCGCTGGTATTTCCGGTTCCAGCCTGAGTTTGCGCGACATCGAGGAGTTGATGCTCGAGCGTGGTGTCGTGGTCACGTACGAAACGATCCGTTGCTGGTGCGACAAGTTCGGCGCTCGATTCGCCCAGTGCGCGAAAGCGGCGCGGCGCAAGCCGGGCAGCACCTGGCATCTGGACGAGCTGTTCGTGACGCTGCGCGGCGAGCCGTATTTGTTGTGGCGTGCAGTGGACGAGCATGGCGCCGATCTCGATGTGCTGGTGCAAAAGCGGCGCAACAAGGCCGCGGCAAAGCGCTTCTTCAAGCGCCTGCTGCGCTCAAACCCGGTGCCGCGCCGGATCGTTACCGACCAGCTTCGCAGCTATCCGGCGGAAGGCCGAGATTCCCGAGCTCGCTCATGTGAAGCACGTTTTCGTCAAAGCAGCTGCACGCGTGAACAACCGCGCCGAGAACAGCCACCAGCCGACCCGCAGGCGCGAACGCCAGATGTGCGGCTTTCGCGATCCGCGTCGCACGCAGGCGTTTCTCTCATCCTTCGGCCCGATCCGGCAGCACTTCGCGTTGCCCAGACATCGGATGACCGCGGCCTGTCATCGTGCCGTACTCAGAGAACGCTTCGCCGCATGGCATGCTTGGACTGTCTCTGCCGCAGTCGAGAAAATTATTTGATAAGGATAACTACTCTTGAGCGACACAGGTAGTCTGTGCCCAAGTTGACAGAGCCGTTCAAACTCGTGACCTGCAACGATACCACCGCCGTGGCGGCCGTCGAGGCATTCGAGCAACACGCGGTCAGTCATTTCGATCAGGCAGACGAATGGATGCGCACCACGAACTTTCCGCCGCGAGACTGCCACATCGACGAACATGCGGCAGTGCTGAAGTCGGTCGGCGAGGTGAAGGCCGCGGTCGCGGAAGGACGGGCCGGCGCCGAACTGGCGCACGACCTCGGCCTGCATCTGTTCGAGTGGTTTCCCGGTCATGCGGACTACCTGGACTCGGCGCTGGCGGCATGGATGACGAAGCGGACGATGGGCGGCAAGCCGGTCGTGTTCAGAAGTTCGAACTGAACTGTCGTCCCCGCTCTCGAGCCCGTCTGCGCACGGACGCGGGAACCCGGAAAAGCACTACTTCGCGGCCGATGTATTACGGTCCGCGACGACTGGCCCTGCCTCGATTATGCGTACAGCAGGAATTTTGATAATTTCCTGCTTGTACGGAGGGTTGTATGCCTCGACACGAAATTACTGACAGGCCCGATTTAGGCTACGCAAACAGACGCTCCAAAGCCATCTCTGGCAACGCCGGAGCAGGAGGAAAGACCTTCCAGCATCCGTCGTCGTGCCGAAAGAAGAACAGCGCGAGTCTTTCGCTGCCGTGTACAGTCTCGACGCACACGAAACGCCCTTTGCCCGAGCGCGGACGGCCCAGTGCCGTCACCCTTGCGCTCTCTGGAGGTTGCAACCCGAGCCACTTTTCAACTACGAAACGTAAAGATTGCTCTCCGGTCTTCATCACTTTATCCTCTCTGTCCCGCGAAAAGGCGCCTGTCGACGCACTGTGCGGATGTTGGGTGCCCGTGCGATGCGTATGCCAGTGCTCCAGCGCAAACCATCGACAAGCGTGCTATTTCCACATTCTGTGAACCGCAAGAATTGACGGACGGAAAGGCGGATGATCGCCCGTCAAGGTAATCGTGTCGAGCGACCAACCCAAAGACCCGGATCCACGTCGTCGGCAAACCGTATCGTGTCGGTGCCGCATCACCTTGAGCCGCCTGCTCCTGCATCAGCCCCGGGTCATACCTCTACGCGCTTACCGATCGCTGGTCACGGATGAGGTTTGCAACAAAGACCAGCCAAGCCACACCCAACCCGAAGTAGTCGAAATTGCGCAGCGGACGGTAATCGGCATACCCCAAACCCGTCGAGCCAATACACGCCGCCACGGTGATCAACAAACAGATTCCTACTGCTATCCAGGTATCCTTCTTCATATCAGCCTCCAGGGTTATGCGTTGCCTTGATGTGGGGATGACAGCGCATGTTTCGCTGTTGAACTGTTGGTTTCGTTCTGGAGACACCTTTTCCAGCCGTCCCAAAGCCACATCGGTTCGAGTTTGAGTCGAAACACCGCCGCCATGTATCCGCTGTAGGCCAGCACGAGCACGCCGTTCATAAACAATTCCTGCGGCCCGGTAAAGAGCTGGCGCGGCGTGGCGACAATGAACGTGTTGAGCCAGAAGATCGTTGCGGTGATTGGCATCTCGAGGATTAGCGCGAGCAGTACGCCCCGGTTTGTCAAGAGCATTAGGCCGTAAAAGAACTCCATATACTTGACCGCTGGATACATATGAATCGTTGTGGCCGCCGCAACGTAAGCTCCGCTAATATCGGGGATTTCCGGCACGTAACCGCTCAGGATGTATCGAATCCCCGAGTAGAAAAGATGAGCTCCGAAGTAGAGTCGCAACCACATGACGACGTACTTTCAGGATGATGCGTTGGCGCAATTCATTCAAGTTTCCTAATCTCAATGCTCGTGATCGATTTGCACGACCATCCAGCCACAGCATTTGCATTTACCGTGACAGCCAGCGCTAGTCTAGCGCGCGGTGTGACGCAAACTGCGCCATCGGTTGACTGTAAAAACTGCTACATATTATGCAATAGTGTATTCACTATATTATGCCGCATGACCATGAGATACAAGGGTTGCGATTGGCGGGTATACCCGAGATGGTTCGAGAACGTGCTTCAACTCATACGGCGTCTGAACGACCGGAGGCCGGATGTTCAACGTCACGCTTTGGGTGAGGGTTGGTTGTGTCGCGCTAAGGATGCGGGAGTAAAATTCAGGCGGACATTTTCCTGAAGTGAAGCGTGATATGAAGAATGCGACTGCGAGAAAAGCCCTGCCTGCCGGCGTAGCGAATGTACTCAAACGCCTGCACTATCCGCTGGACGTGATCCTGCTGTGTGTGCGGTGGTATGTGGCCTACTCGCTGAGCTTGCGAAATCTCGAGGAAATGATGGCCGAAAGGGGTTTCGAGGTCGACCATTCGAGCGTGCATCGCTGGGTGATCAAACTCGTACCGTTGTTCGAGAAGGCCTTTCGCAAGCACAAACGTCCGGTCGGCAAGAGCTGGAGGATGGATGAGACCTACGTCAAGGTGGGCGGCCAGTGGAAGTACTTGTATCACGCGGTGGACAAGGCCGGTAATACGGTGGATTTCCTGTTGCGGGCGTATCGCGACAAAGCTGCCGCGCGCCGTTACTTCGAGAAAGCCATCGATCGGAACGGGACGCCCGAGACCGTGACCATGGATAAAAGCGGGGCGAATCTGGCCGCCCTCCAGGCCATCAACGCCGAGCGGGAAACGCCGATCAAGGTCCGGCAGGTCAAATATCTGAACAACATCGTCGAGCAGGATCATCGGGCGATCAAACGACGAACCAGGCCCATGATGGGCTTCAAGGATTTCCGGTGTGCCCGCATCATCCTGTCAGGCATTGAGACGATGCATATGATCAGGAAAGGCCAGATGAAGGACAGCGGCGTCGCCCGAACCGCCGCCGATCAGTTCTATTCGCTGGTGGCGTAAGGACTCCTTGTCATTGCGGAACTTTCTTGCCTTGCCAATCTTATCGGTAAGCGACATTTGAAGGCCGCCTTGACGATCAGAATTTGATTTCGAAGAGGCGTTCGTTGACGCTCTGGAGGTCAAAGGCAACAGGATCGAAACTACCGCCGCACCAGTCGAGCAACCGCTGGTGTTCGTCATGAGCCGGATCGATGATCGCGTCGAGGAACTCGATGTAGCCGGGTACGCCGCCAACATCTTCCGGTGGACAGGCATTGCGGCCGTCCAGGCAGAGGGGCGAGCGCAGCTGAGGGTCAGGTGGCAAGACCTTCTCGACCTTCACACGATGCTGCCAGTTGTCACCGTAATCGTAGATGTAGGTGAATGACTTCAGTGCACCGAGCGCCTTGCCCAGGCTCACCCGCGCTTCGTTGAGCATCGGTGGGTCACTCGGGAAGTCCGGATCGGGCACCCCGTAGTTGATGTCGCCGAACACGAATTCGTGCAGGTGGCCGCCATCCCAGCCCATCGCCCACAGCAGCACGACGTGCAGCTTCGGCAGCCTGATCGAGGCAGGGACCAGTACCCGTCTCCAGACCGCCGGCTTCAGATACTTCAGCTCGATGCGCAGCTGGTAGACCGGTACCTGTGAATTGACCGCGCGTAACGCGGGTTTGCGAGTCGATGCCATCGTCATGCAGCCTGACGGACCGGCTGCTCCACCGGCATCAAATGCCACGGCAGCAACGCGTCGATCCGGCTGATGGGATGATCGGCGATGCGCTCGAACACCATACGCAGATACGCATACGGTTCGATGCCATTCAGGCGTGCCGTTCCGATCAGGCTGTAGATGACCGCCGCACTCTGTCCACCGCCATCAGAACCTGCGAACAGATAGTTGCGCCTGCCGAGAACCAGCGGCCTGATCGATCGCTCCGCGGTGTTGTTATCTATCTCGATGCGCCCGTCTTCACAGTAGCGCACCAGCGCGTGCCAGTTCCCCAGCGCATACCGGATGGCCTTGCCAAGGCCCGACTTCGCCGAGACCTGCGCGAACGTATGTTCCAGCCAGTCCTTCAGTGTGCCTGCGAGCGGCAATGCCCGCGCCATGCGCACGGACTGCCGGACCTCCGGCTTGCGGCCGCGCACCTCGCGCTCGATGGCATACAGGGCCGCGATACGGCTGAGTGCCTCCTGCGCCACTGGCGAACGCTCCAGTTCGTACAGGTCGTAGAACTTGCGCCGCACATGCGCCCAGCATGCTGCCTCGATGATCGTGCCATCGCGGTACAGCGCATCGTAGCCACTAAAGGCATCTGCCTGCAGGATGCCCGACCAGCCCTGCAGATGCGTACGAGGTCGCTCTCCCTTGCGGTCGGGCGAGTACTGGTACCAGACTGCCGGGGGTGCCCGGCTGCCCGCCGGCCGGTCATCGCGTACATACGTCCACAAGCGTGCCGTACGTGTCTTGCCGCGTCCGGGTTCCAGCACCGGGACGGGCGTGTCATCCGTATGGATTTTCTGCGCCTCACGCACATACCGGCCAACGGCATCCGCCAGCGGCTGCAGCAGTGCGGCGCACTCGCGAACCCACGAGGCCAGCGTGGCACGATCGAGTTCAATGCCGGCACGGCGATAGATTCCTACCTGCCGGTATAACGGCATATGGTCAGCGTACTTGGCGACCATCACCTGTGCCAGCAGACCCGCACCGGCCATGCCACGTGCGATCGGGCGCGACGGCGCCGCTTCCTGGACGACCTTCGCACAACGGCTGCAGCTCAGCGGGGGCGCACGTGGCGGATCACCCGGAAGTACCCCGGCACGTAGTCCAGCATCTCGGAGGCGTCTTCACCCAGCTTGCGCAGCCGGCCACCGCATTCGGGGCAGTCGCAGCCCTGTGGCCGGTGCTCCACCACCTCGCGTGGCAGGTGCGCAGGGAATTCGCGCGAGCGGCGGCGCAGTGGAACCACCGGCGCTGCCGTGTCTACGGGTTCATCCGACGCCGCTTCTGGCGCCGATGCGGGCACGGCACCTTGTTGCGGCAGTGTCCCGTCACCCAGTGCGAGCTGCAATTGTCCCGTCAGTTCTGCCATGCGTTCCGACGAGCGCCCGTACTGCCAGCGCTTCAGACGCGAGATCTCGGCGAGCAGGCGCGCGATGGTTTCTTCGCGCGAAACAAGCATGCGCTTGAGTGTGTCGATGTCGTCGGGGAGTCGGTTGACTGGCATGTCTGGGAGTTTACCAGGCACGTTCAGAAGTGGGGGCAAATTTACGCGGCGCATGTGGGCTTCCACGTCCGTTCGGGGCGTCGCCAGTCGATGCCTTCGAGCAGCATCGACAGTTGTGCCGCCGACAGATGGATGCATCCCGCGTCGGCCTGCGGCCAGATAAAACGGCCTCGCTCCAGGCGCTTGACGTACAGGTTCATTCCATCGCCACTCCACCACAGCAGTTTCACCAGATCGCCAAGCCGCACGACATTCAACATACCGATCGCAAATCGTTGTGATCGCATACCGCTGGCACCCGGCCTATGCCCAGGAATATCGGCTGGTCCGTCGTACGGGGCGCCGCGGAAATCAGATGCTCCACCTCGACGTTCCGCAACAGATCTCACGCGAATTGCCAGCGTGGATGCTCGATGCGTCGATATGCTCGGCAATGTCGCTCGGCAAGCCGCAAGTGAGCGCAGAAGCGCTCGCGCTCCTGTGCAGCATCCTGTCTGATCGAAGGCGTCACTCCGCCACAGGAGGATCATCGAAACCTCTGTCAACGGAGGGCAATTCTGATGAAACGACCGCAAAGAGAACCGGGCGTACAACTTCCGCTGGAACTGCACCTGGATCCAACCTTCAACGCAGCCATCGTGGGGAATCGACGGGAGGAAGTGATCGAAGCGCTCGCAGCACTTCTGCTGGAAGCGCTGGGCAGACCGGTAAGCACAAACGACCCAGGAGATCGCGATGAGCCAGAAGATTTCCGCTGAGCATCTTTGCCGCGGTGCAGTCGTTTATGTCCGGCAGTCAACCATGAGCCAGGTGGTGGAGCACACGGAGAGCCAGAATCGTCAGTACGCGCTCGCCGAATCTGCGCGAGCCATGGGCTTTGCTCCAGTAACAACCATCGACGATGATCTTGGACGTTCGGGGTCCGGCAGTGTCGAGCGGCCTGGTTTCCAGAAGCTGGTCGCGTCAGTGTGCGCAGGATCCGTCGGCGCCGTGTTCTGTCTCGAGGCTTCACGACTTGCACGCAACGGCCGCGATTGGCACCATCTCATTGATCTTTGCGCACTGGTCGGCACGGTCGTGGTTGATCACGACGGTATTTATGATCCCAGGCTGGTCAACGATCGACTCCTGCTCGGACTCAAAGGAACGATGTCGGAGTACGAACTCAGTCTGCTGCGGCAGCGCGGCATTGCCGCCCGGGATTCGAAGGCCCGGCGTGGGGAATTACGCTTTGCGCTACCTCCCGGCTATTGCTGGAACGAGCTCGGGCAGATAGAGATGGATCCAGACGAACGGGTTGCCGAGTCCATCCGGGTGCTATTCCGTAAGTTTCGCGAACTCGGCAGTGCCCGTCAGGTGCTGCTATGGGCCATACAATCCGACGTGAAGCTGCCCGTAACACGGCACGGCCCTGCTGGCATCCGGATCGAATGGAGCCGGCCTGCATATCACACGGTAGTCCAGATCCTGGAACATCCGGTCTATGCTGGGGCCTATGTGTTTGGAAGGACGACCCAACGCACTGCCGTCGTCGACGGACGGGCTCGTAAGACTGAAGGCCACTCCAAGCCGATGAAGGAATGGAGCGTCCTGTTGCGGGACCATCACCCCGGGTATATCACGTGGGATCAGTTCGAGGAACATCAAAGGATGATTGCCGAGAACACACACATGAAGAAGCGGGCCTCCCGCCGATCTTCGTGCGGCGGGCGGGCCTTGCTGACTGGCCTTGCGCGATGTGGCCGATGCGGTCGAATGATGCGAGTCAACTACGGTATGAGAGCCGGTCACGCGCATCGCTACTATTGCCGCGGCGACGAGGCACATGTCGGAGCGATTCTCTGTATCGGAATCGGTGGAGTACGTGTCGACAAAGCAGTGGCGGCCGCAATTCTCGAAGTGGTTTCGGAGCACGCGGTGGAAGCGGCCATTCGTGCTGCACAGCAAACATCGCGCGCAGATGACGATGTGCGTCGCGCGTTGGCCTGCGAGCTCGAGGAAGCGCGCTACGATGCATCTCTCGCCGCACGCCGGTATGAGGTTGTCGATCCGACGAAGCGGCTGGTCGCACGCGAGCTTGAAGCGCGCTGGAACGCGGCCCTTGAGCGTGTCGCCCACCTTGAGGAGCGCGCAGCGCTTCTGGACCGCGAAGTTGCAGGCCGACCCGCGATCGACCAGGTACAGCTGATGACGCTTGCGCACGATCTTCCAGCGACGTGGAATGCGCCAGGCACCGACATGCGGACAAAGCAGCGGCTGACGCGTATTCTCATTCAGGAAGTCGTGATTGATCTGGACGACATCACGAATGAAGCGGTCGCAACCGTTCACTGGACGGGTGGTCGGCACACTGAGCTGCGCGTCGCACGGGTAAATGTTGGTCGATATCCATCCAGCCAACACTTCAGTGCTGTTGAGGTCATGCGCAAGCTCGGTGGGCAGTGGCCGGACAGGGAGCTTGCGGTGACCATGAACCGCATGCGATGCAAATCGCCAGACGGCAAGACCTGGACCACGGTCCGTGTTACCGAACTGCGCGAACGGCTAGGAATTGCGCCATTCGATCCGAGGGCATCGCATGTGGAGACGATCAGCGTGGAAGAGGCCTCACGACGACTGGGAATCTACGGGAGCTCGATCCACCGCCTGATACGTGAGGGAATACTGCCGGCGACCCAGCTCATGCCCTCGGCGCCCTGGCAGGTTCCTGTTGCTGCACTCGACTCCGAAGCCGTCAGGGAAGGTGTACGGGCTATCAAGGAACGGCGCCCACCTCACTTCAAGGCCCGACAGGAAGCAGATAAGTCACTCAAACTGCCCGGCTTTTAACCAAAGGATGCACTATGTCACGAGACTCCCCCGGCGACCACGGAAGGCAAACACGTGGCCCGAGAACGGGTCTTGCTCAAGGGCCACCTGCGCCAGTGCAGCCAGACCATCCATGCCACGGCGCATGTCGGTGACGCCTGCGGCGAGCCAGATGCGGGTGCCGGTCGGCAGCGCGATCATGCCGGCCTCAGGCAATGCAGCACCAGTCGCAGCTGGGCTGGGTCTACCTTCCCGCTCACTCGCACGCGTGCGCCATTGAGCTCGATCTCGATACCTGAAGTCGCGGCTTCCTGTGCGCGCAATGGCAATTGCGCTGTCGGCACCGGTAGCGACGAAACCGCCATCGAATCATCCGGCGACATCGCCACCGGAACGAACACTGCCGTCTCGCTCACCGTCCTGTTGTCCAGCAGACCAGCACGGTACTGCCTGCGCCACTTGAACACCATGTTCGGATTCAGACCGTGCGACTGCGCGAGCTTTGCCACCGAGATGCCCGGCTCGCACGCTGCCATCGCAACTTCACGCCTGAATTGAGGCGCGTAATTCGGCCGCCCCTTGCTCCCGGCACAGTCGATCTCTGTCATCAAAGTGGTCCCCACTACTCGAAGTGATGGGCATCACTTTGGACACTCTCAACGTCGACGTCGATACGGCCTTCAAATGACGCTTACTCTTATCGCGACACAACCCGTTTTTGTGCCATCAGCATAGAAACCGCATAGCTATGCTCCGTTCTCAGGCGTTCAAATTCTCTTAGGTACCGTCCTTCGACTCTCGCCGTAGTGCATACCCCGACTACGCCGTCGTCTTGCGTACGAGTGCGGCAGACGGCAACGTCGATATTTTCTGCGGCAACTTGAACCGGACGTCCTGAGCCGCAGTCCGAGCGGTAAAGCAACTCCGTGTGCCATTCATCCGTGAGATCGATCGCGACTGACGGGTACCGGCTCCGACAGGCGTGCCAGATGTGATACACGGATCGACGAACGCGCCGACGCCCGTCACGACTTCGACCTTGTGCGCCTTCGCCATCCCGGCGAACCCGCCCGTCAGCTTCTTAAGGTGACTTCCAAGTTAGCGTCACGCGACACCTCGGCAACTTCGACGACGAGCGCGGTGTGCAGCGGCGCCCTCCGATCGACTACATCAACGTTCAGGCACACGCGGCGCAACGCCGAATATCGTTCGACTAGCACTATCTTCATGCCAGGATCGGCGGCGCACGCTTCTCAGAAAGGGGGAAATCCGATTAGTCTCGCGACACGCTCCACCTTCCCGGGACCTGAAACATCCGCACCCACACTCTCTTATTGCCATGCCGTGAGCTCCGAGGCATGCCCACGCGCCCTCATGACGACTCTTCAAGTGCACTGAGCTCCGCGAGCGTTATCGGCTTTAGTGGGGGCCGCACGCGTTGGAAACCAACCGCAGCAACGGAGCGACATTGCGCAGATGCAAGCAAATTAGCAACGGTGTAGCCGCATTGACGACCCTGACACGGGCCCATGCCCGCGCGCGTGAACGCTTTTAGCTGGTTCGGCCCCGGCTGGCCGAGCTGCGCGGCCAGCCGTACATCGCCAGCGGTTACCTCTTCGCAGCGACAGACAATCGTCTCATCGGGCGGCGTGAAAATCTCCGTACGCGGCCGATAGATCGAATCAAGCAGAGGCCGCATCGCCAGCTCATGTCCGAGCCGCCGATGCAGCGGCGCTGCAAGCTCGCTTGCGCGCTCGACTGAGAGTGCGCCCGAGGAAAGCGCGACGCCGGTAGCAGCAAGTTCACCGCGTGTGCACGCGGCTTTCGCGCCGCCGATGCCGGCGCCGTCGCCTGCGACATAGAGACCAGTCATGCTGGTTTCACCCCACGTATCAACTTCGGGCTCAAAGCAAAGTTGTGCTTCGTTCCATCGATGGCTGCATCCCATCGCCTGAGTGAAGTGGATAGACGGCACGACGCCTTCATGAACCAGAAGAATGTCGGCAGCCACATCGCCCGACAGCCCGTTCTCGGTGCGATAGACAATCTGTTCAAGACGGCCGATACCGAAAGCGCGAAGGCTACTGACGTTTCGAACAATGAGGAACCCCCTCCCGCGCAATCTTGCCGACCACAGTAGCCCCTTAAGGAGATCATGCCAGCCGTCAACTGCACCACGTAGAGTCGGAAGGCCCCGACGGAGGGCGCCGCGGGGAGTCGTGTCAAGCCAACCTGCAATCCTACCGCCGGCGTCGAGCAGCTGGGTCATGTAGAGCAGTGGCAATGGACCACTACCGGCTATCCAGACGGGTTGATCGGGTATCTGGTGAGCGCTTTTATGCAGAATCTGCGCGGCGCCGACTGTCATTACACCCGGAAGCGTCCAACCTGGGAAAGGCATGGGCCGTTCCTGTGCGCCCGTCGCTAGTAACACATGGCGCGCGCGAATACTTTCGGCGCCATCCGCGCGGCTCAAAAAGACAATCCACTCCCCGGAACCGGCCGGTTTCCCTGGGCTAGGCGCTCGCTCGATCTGCCATACACGGGTCTCCGGCAGGTAGTGCGCACCGCATTCGCGAAAGTTCTGTACCACTGCCGCGCCTGCGCTGTACGCAGCGCCTAACCCTTGATGAACACCGCGTCGGACGTTTTCTTCGATGGCGCGCCATATCTGACCGCCAGGTGCCTGCTGTTCGTCTACGAGGATCGTGGTCATTCCAAGACGAGCAGAACGTATTGCGGCACTCATGCCGGCAGGTCCTGCACCTACAATCAGAATATCGAACGTTCGCATCACGAATGCACCTCACCACTCCGAAGATCGCCACTACCGTCTTCTGACTCAGCGATCGCCTGACTGAGATTGCGGCGACCGTGTTGGCGTTGGATGCGCATCCCGTCGCGCACGATCGTCAGACAGGTCTGCGTGGACGCTACACCGTCAACGACAGCAAGACATTCGAAGCACACACCCATCATGCAAAAAGGTCCGCGTGGACTGCCGCTTCGCGGCGTGGTGCGAGCGACGGGGTTGTCCTCGCGCACGAGGACTGCCGCCACGGATTCGCCTCGCTCGGCGTTCACACGCCTGCCGTCGATCGATACCGTGACCACGGCGTCCTCGGCGGGATTAGATAACTTGCGAAACATCAAAGCGCCTATGATGGAAGAACTCGAAGTTTTCTGGCAGTACGTTGCGCGCGAGAGCATCCGCAACTGGTCCAGCATGAACCGCCGCGAGGGTGATGCCGGAATGACAGAGAGCGATCCAAGCACCAGGGTACGTTGAAGATTGTGCGTATACCGGATGCTCGTCCGGGGTGATGATGCGCAGACATGCCCAATGCCTAACAAGGCGAGCCATAGCAAGGTCCGGCAAAATTCGTAGGGCTCGCTTTGTCATCTTGGCAGCGGTGAAGGTAGTAGTACCGAGATCCATACCGACTTCCTCATGACTTACACCTATCATTACTGTACCGTCGCGAGTCTGGCGAATGCCGCTAGCGGGGAGGCGCAGAATTGGCTCGAGCCGTTCAGTGACCAGCAACTGGCCACGCAGGGGACGCAACGGGACGTCGAGCGCCACCATTGCCCCCAGAGCTGTGGAACCAAGCCCGGCCGCAATGATCAACTGTCCCGTTTCGAAACAACGCGGACCTGTCGAGGTTTGCACATGAACACGAAAACTACCGTCAGGACATGGCTCAATCTTCGACACCGTGTGATTGCCAGCTAGAGTGCCGCCACGTAACTCAATGGCTTGCTGCAGCGCCCGCAACAGCTTAAGCGGATTGCAATGGCCATCGGCAACGCCAATTCCAGCCCCCACCACTTCCCGCCCGAGCCGTGTACCAGGCAGCAGCCTTTCTAATACCGATCGATCGATCATGCGCGAACACGGGTCGATTTTCGGGCTTTGCGCATTCCAGCTCGCGAGGAATTCGGCTTCCTCTTCAAAATCCGCTTCGCCTAGACAAAAGCGCAAGCAGCCATCGTTTTCATACTCGACATCAATGCCAGTTTCATCGTGCAGCGCTGTTGCGAAAACGGACCAAAGTGCGACGCTCTCGCGTGACAGCTGCTGGTAGCGGGGCGCGCCATATCCCTTCCCGTATGCGCCGACAAGACCGAAATTCGCTTTCGACGCGCGCGGGTCGCAATCACCCCCGTCGAGCACAAGCGCACGCTTCCCTCGCCCTAGCATCCCGTGCGCCAATGCGCAGCCGACAACACCGCCGCCAACTATGACGACGTCATGGTTTTCGCGTATCAAGCCCGCCTCTTTTCCTGAATGATTTTGGTTAACTCTATGATCGTCGCAGCAAGGCGTCAAAGTCGAATTTCAGGTACGAGGTATTCTCAGCGGTTATGGTCCAAAACGCGGGCGCCCCCGGTAGGCGATAGAGCTCGCGTGCCCATGGACGACCGCTTCCATCGCGACAACAATCTCGGCAGCACGGGCGCTCGCAAAAGCCCCAAACCCAGCAACGAGACGCCACACTCCATGATTGGTCCCAACGCATAACTTCATTGCCAAGGCGATACGATCAATGGACCGTGTTAGGCGGCCGTAGCTGACCGCGAATTTAGTCAGCCAACGAAACTTCTGTGGCGGCGTTCGGCTGTGGTCGAGACAAACGCCCCAGTTGGGTTACGCCATCCCGCAGAAAAAAAGGCAACTCAATCGAGCAAGGCTTTGGTTGGTGAGCATCGCGGGAGCATTCGGCAAGCAACGGTACGCACGCTGAAGAAGGTGACGGGATGTTCGCGCGCTCAACGTAAGCCCCTACGATCCCGTGTACATGCTATCCCAAACACAGGTCAGCATGCAGTAGTGGCAAATGACAACTGAAACCGACGCGGAATCAAGGCCGTTCTGTAGTGGCCAAGTTATTTCGGACAGGCAGATAGGTTCTTTCACTGTCGGTTTCGCCTCGTAGGCAACGGGCGATAGATACCCCAAAGTCGAATGCAAGCGTACGGCGTTGTATAATTCGCGCCGACCACACTCGACGCTCGACTACGTCAGCCCCATGACGTTCGAGAAAAACTGGTTCGCCGCCCAAGAGGGGCGAGCCGCGCAAATCTCTCAGCTATGGGATTCGCCAAACAGGGGCAAGGTCATGATTCAATCAGCCACTGCCCGGCCGGCAGTCATGTTTGCCAGGTCTGAGCGCCCTCAATCCGTCTTCTCGCGAACGCTTCGTCTTCATGCCCGCATAAGGCATCCCGCACTATTTAGTGCACTCATCAGTACGATGATCAATTTCAGCGTTCTGCTAGGTTTGCTTTGTCGCCGACTCACCGAATATCTCCGTCCACGCCTCTTCCGCAACCTGTTTAGCGCATCGTTCATACTCCTGAACACGCTCGATGTTTTTCGCCAATCTCGCATGACAGAAATGAAAATACTCGGGAATATCGGGCTTGAACCGCCTGATATCTAAGCGACAGCTCATGTCGATGACAGATAGGGGATGTACCAAGGAAATCCCCAGTCCCGCCGAGACGAATTCACACAGAGTGGGCGTAGTTTCGCTTTCTAACACGACGTTGAGGTCGACGCCGTAAGAACGGATAGCGTCATTGAAAGCACTGGTCGTCCGGTTGTCTGCCGCATATCCGATAAAAGGGATTCCCTCAATATGCTCGGGGGTGATAAATTCAAGTTGGCTCAGCGGGTGTCCTTTTGGCATGATGCAAACTAACGGGCTCTCCATGATAGGCGTCACCACCGAATTTGGGCTGCTCATCAAGCTCGTTGTGAATCCAACGTCCATCTGACGCGTGGCGACGCGATCCGACACAATGTTGGACGCTCGCATATGGATCGTCGGACGAACGTCTGGACACCGAGAGAGGAACATCATCGTCGCCCGCCTGATGAATGATCCGGATAATTCTGGAAGCACTCCGATAGCAAAGTGACTCATGTCCTTCCGCCGGATGATTGCGATCGCCTCTTCAATTTGTCTTAGACCCGCAAATACTCGATCGACTTCACCGTACAAGCGCATGCCTTGTGCCGTCGCAGTTAGTCGGCCTTTAACTCGTTCGAACAGTAGAAGACCTGTCTCCTCCTCAAGGTGGACTAGCAGTTTGCTCACGGCAGGTTGGGTCACGTGAAGAACCTCGGCTGCTCGACTCACCGTGCCTTGCTCGATGAGAGCTTTAAATGCCTCTATCTGCCGTAGTTGAATTTGTCTTTTCATATGCCGGCTGCTTTTTCTAATGTCATTCCTAGACTAGGAAAATGCTGATTAATGTGCGGCCCGTTCGGCATGCAGAAGAACAGGCGTCGAAATTTCCGGATAACGAATCGAATCGGCGCTCATTTCGGGGAATTCGGCTCGTAAACGAGCCTCTTGGTTTCCTCGCGCTTGTCTACGCCGATGTAGCCCGCGTCGCCGATCTGTCCTTTTGAAGCTGTGAAGAACGCTTGTTCTGACGGTCGCAGCGTTTACCCGGCACCGCTGAGCGTCCCTGCTAGCAGTCACTTCCATATGCAACCCATTTTCAGCTCCTTGGATGCCGGGTAGACAACGCAACTCGCTCGCTGTATGCACCGGTAGCCACAGCTTGCGGACGATCCTCAACAAGCGGAGACATTTTTGTCATTTCTTACATCGATGACCGATGAGTTTCCGAACTACGCGGGCTACACAAATACCGTTCTTAAACGAACTGGATCTCCGACAAGCTTTCCGTCAAACCACGCATGTCGCCTCGTCTGGCGTCCGAAATGGCCCTGACCACAATGTTCTGCTGCTCGGGAGTGGCAACGAAACGCGTGGCCTGTCGAAACTTATCCTCGAGTTTATCCCACGGAAGACCGTTGTCCTTCGGGAAGGTTACAGGTGAAACAAAGCGCTGATCCCCGCATGTGACCGTGACACGGGCTGGCAGCATGCCGCTTTCCGCATAGATCTTGTCCAGCTCCGGACTTAGCGAAAGCTCCACCTTGTGTGAAAGCGCAGTGACAGAGGGATTGTTTAGGACATCGCCAGTCAGTGGCAACAGAGCCTCGTGACCGTAGTGCGCGACCAACGCGAGACAATATGGATGACTATACTGAACATCCATTATATCTCTAGGTTCTTTCCAGTTCGAAATGCGTAAGGCCGGCCCGTATGTTTCGACCTCAATCCTGTCGATACTTCGACCCACTAACCGATGTTCTTTGATCAGCTCGATTAATGCATCAAGCGCACCGTGTAGATGCCTGCAACAGCAATACGGCTTAAAGCCCGTCGTGCGAATGTACTGGTAAGAACCGAGGTCTAGATCGTTCGGAAAATTGTAGTAACGCATTGCGTCCAAGATATTGCGGGCGCCGTGAAATCCGTTCTGCGCTGATGCAAGCGACTCCAAGCCGGTCACGACAGCCCACGTGACGCCTTCCTTGACATGGTTTGGCTCGGGATGCGGTTTTCGGGGAGCGGGAGCGCTCGCCAACGACTGATTGGGTGCACTTTCCCCAGCAATCGCCAAAGCGTGTTCAATCACCTCGCGGGAGGACCGGCGAAGCGCCGCAGCCGTAGCGACGACTGCATAAGGAGCCCAAGTACCACTACTTCCGTAGGCGCGCGCAGCGCTAATCGCCGTACCAACTTCATAACCGATGACAATCGCATTTAATAGCTCTCCCAAGGTGGCTTTCGTCTCTTTCGCAACGGCAATGGCTGTTGGAATAACGGCGGCTCCAGGATGGCCCCGAGATGCCGGCGTGTCATCGTCGAGGTCTAGCGCAGAGCCGGCGGCACTGTTTGCCCAAGCAGCTCCAATGACGGAACTGGTCTCTCCCGTAAACCAAATAGGAATGTCGCCAGGAGGTCGCGTTTCGTGAGCCGTCTTTCGGATCGCAAGGGCCCCCGCCTGCCCAACTCCAGCGCCAACAGCACTGAGCAGATCCAGGATACATTTGAGCGCAAATTCCAGCGACTCTTCTGGAGCTCGATTTTCCCGCGCCTCCACGATATAAGCGGAAAATTTTTGGACGATCCCGCCTTGGGGATAACGCTCGTCCTCGATTACATTAGTCGTCATGGTGCCTCGATAACATCAATTGAACATTTCGAACTTGATAGTTGGCTGCAAGTGACACTTTAATGCGCAACACCGCGATGTCCACCCACGATCCCGTTTTGCTGTCGGCCTGCCATAATCGACGCAGCCGGGGCACTCTTCAAACATCAAGCCGTCGGCCATGAGAAAAAAGCTGTACACAAGGGCCAACTACCCTCGTGTACCCGGACGGAGCCGCCCGTAACGGGACAATGTTGGTTCGTGCCGTCAGGCCACTTCTACGTCGTCGAACTGTTGATGCGTTCATGGGCGACGGACACCGTACCGAAGTGCTTAATGCATGGCCGCTGCAGCAGAAGATCCGAACGTGCCGCGATCGCGTCTCTTCGGACTAATCCGCCTTTCGATCATGAATATAACTCTGCTGATAAGAAAGTTCATGCTGAGATATATGCAGCCAGCTATCAGAAATACCTCTAGGGGGCGGTAGCTCTCAGAGATGATTTGCTTAGCCACTCCTGTCACTTCGACTATGGTGATTGTCGACGCAAGTGACGTTGACTTGATCATAATCATAAGTTCGCTTCCATAAGCTGGGAGTGCTTGCCGCATTGCGATCGGGAAGACAATTCTGCGAAATAAAAGGACGCTCGACATGCCAATTGACCGCGCCGCCTCAATTTGTTCCCATGGTACTGACTGAACACCACCACGAATGATTTCGCTGGTGTATGCCGCAGTGTTCAGCGACAGAGCTAAAATCGCACAAAACCACGCATCGCGAAATAGCGCCCACAGGCCGAGGTGTTCCAAGACAATTCTAAACTGCCCCGATCCGTAATAAATCAGGAACATTTGCACCAGAAGCGGCGTGGACCGCACTACATATACGTAACCATAACCGAGAGAAGCCAAAAGTCTACTGTGTGAAAGCCGAGCCAATGCAACTGGGACCGCAAGCAGGAAACCAACAAAAAGCGACACGGAAGCCAATGCGACGGTCGCGGGAACCGCCGCAAGAAGCTTGGGAAACGACTCATATATCAGCTGAAAATCCATCACCGACTCCTTACGCCGCGGTTAGCCCACTTCTCTGCTCTCAGAAATCCCTGGTTAGAAATCGAAGAAAGCAAAAGGAAAATCACGAAGGCGACCAGATAAAACGTAAACGGTTCTTTGAAAGATCCAGCTCCGATGGCAGCTGTGCGCATGATTTCAACCAACCCAACAACGGAAATGAGCGAGGTATCCTTTAACGCCAGTTGCCAGACATTCCCCAGACCGGGCAAGGCGAATCTCGCGGCCTGTGGAATAAGAATCCGACGAAGTAGCACTGTCCGCTCCAATCCCATTGCCACTGCCGCTTCAATTTGTCCTGTTGGAATGGCTATGACCGCCGCCCGTATGACCTCTGTCGCATAGGCGCCGGCACTGATGCCGATGCAGAGCACACCGACTGCGAAGACGGGCAGTTCTATATAACCTTCGAAGCCGAAAACAGCGTTCGCGACATAGCGGAGCAACGTATCCCCACCAAAGAACACCAGAAAAATTATCAGCAGCTCGGGAATTCCGCGTATGACCGTCGTATAGACGTCAGCTAGAAAACGCAGCAAACTGAAGCGAGAGAGTTTTGCCGCGGCAAAAACCGAGCCGAGCAAAATGCCGACGGGAAATGAACATACCGCGACGGCAACGGTCATAAGGGTGCCACGCGCAAATTCATCAACCCACGCTGTGCTTCCCCATGCGAGCACTGAAATATTCACATTCATTCCCCATCAAATTGAGTTCGGCTATGCATAAACGACCGTATTCACTTACCTATTCCTTCGGCGAATTGTCGAAGCCGAACCACTTGATGGCAAGTCTGCGCAGGCTGCCATCCGAAATTGCTTCCCCGATCGCCTTGTCGAACATCGCACGTAGCTGATCGTCATTTTTGCGAAATCCAGCGGCCACTCGGCTGCCGAACGGCCCGTTCGTCATACTGGGGCCAAATGTCCGCAGGTTTTTGCCGTCGGGCTTGTCCATCAACGGCTTGAGGAAATTGAACGAAACCATTCCCGCATCAATTCTCCCAGCCGTCAAGTCGAGCATCATGTTATCCGTGGTGTCATATGTCGAAACTCTCACGGTCGGCATGAACTTCTTCATGAATGTCTCGAAGTTGCTGCCCACCTGTACCCCAACGGTTTTTCCCTTGAGAGCGGAGGTGATTTTTTTTATCGCTGACTCCTCATCAGCATCAAATTTGTCCAAATTCAGATTTGATGGCGATATTTTGAGAGCGGTTAGATCGCTCGCCGATGTGGTGACGAAAACCATCGGAGTGGTTACGTACGGCCTGGAAAATGAGATAACTTTTTCTCGGGCGGGTGTGATCCCTATTGCAGCCATAATTGAATCAAACCGACCGGACAAGAGAGAGGGAATTAGGCTGTCATAGGCCTGATCGACGATTTCGCACTGCAATCCCATCCGTCGGCACAAGTCGCTAGCTACATCGATCTCAAAGCCAACCATCTTGCCGCTCTTGTCCTTGAAGGCATACGGAGCATACGAAGCTTCGGTACCAATCGTGATTCTCTTGTACTCCTTGGCCATAACAGGGTCGCAGAGCATCAATGCAGCAGACAGCATTCCAATAAGCGCACCGATTTTCAGGAACTTCATGAGCATCTCCTGGACTATGTCCTATCTTCTTCGTTTTACGATTCTCGGAATTTCAATATCGCGTTTTAAGTCAGTCAAAGTACACGCGAGAGAAATTCACGACATCTCGGCGATGCTGGATTTTTGAAAACCTCTTCTGGCGTCCCTTCTTCCTCAATGCGTCCCCTTTCAAGAAAGATCATCTTGTTGGAGACATCACGAGCAAAACCCATCTCATGAGTAACGACTATCATAGTGCGCCCCTCTTCCGCCAACTTCCTGATGACTTTCAGCACTTCTCCCACTAATTCGGGATCGAGTGCGGAGGTCGGCTCGTCGAAAAGGAGCGCAGCCGGTTGCATCGCGAGCGCACGCGCGATGCTTACCCGTTGCTGCTGCCCACCAGACAACTCGGATGGGTAACACGCGTGCTTGTCCGCAACGCCAACTTTCCCAAGGAAATCCATTGCCCTATCGCGCGCTTCGTTCTTTGGCAGCTTCAGCACATGGACTGGCCCTTCCATCACATTTTGCAGCACGGTCATATGGGACCACAAATTGAAGCCCTGGAAGACCATACCGAGTTGCGTGCGCATCTGGTCAACTTTCTTGCGATCCATCCCGACGACGCGACCGGTTGCGTCGGTTTCCACGCTGATCTCGCGCTGCCCCACCGCGATGCGGCCTTTGGTAGGGACCTCAAGGAGATTCATGCATCGCAAAAACGTACTTTTTCCCGACCCAGAACTACCAATTAACGAGATCACGTCGCCCCGCTCAGCCTGAAGCGAGACCCCTTTGAGCACTTCGTGAACGCCGTAACTTTTGTATATGCCATCGGCTACGAGAGCCGGTGTTTTATGGCCCACCATGCCGATCGTGGTCCCGCCCGCCTCTGGGGTCATTGACAAGGCGTAACTCGCAGATTGGTACGCCGATCGAAGTGCATTAACCACCTTCATCTCATCTCCTCATGACTGAACATCTCAGGTTTGACATTTACGTCAACCTGAGAAGGATTATCGTTATAGATATTAATTAAACGTTGTACTGCCTTGCGCTGTCGGACCTGCAATGAACGCGGTGGAAGCGCCAAGCACACTCGACGGACGAAAAAAGGCGGCCGCCGGTCGTTCGCTCGATTTACGCCCGTCTCAGCGCCGAGCGATTGCGGATAAGCTCAGAATACGTATGCCCAAATTGGGTGTCAAAGTCGAGTTGAGACACGATGGTATTCCTGCGGGTTATACCTACCTTGCGTTACATCGGGCACGTTTGCGGGTCGCACGAGCGCATGTTGAGGTTGCGTCCCAAGACTTCGGTCGCGTGCCCGTTCTGGATTTGGTACGATTTGCACCACGTACGCAATGCGAGCATTCTGATGTCAAGGAGACCGCCGCACGCCTCGGAAAATGGCCATCTCCAGGAGCCAACCCATCACAGAACCTCCCGTGATTGAGCCCCTTTTACTCTTCGATCCAATTTAACGCTCGTTTGAGGGTCGAAATTGTTCCAAGGTTTTCGTTTGCCTTCGGCCGATCGGCAGAGCGCCCGCAATTTGACTACCAATGTCATCAGCGACCAATGATCTCTTGAAGGGCGAGGTAGGCGCTGGCTTGCCTCGGGCTGCCAGCGATGCGGCAATAATGCGACGATGGGCTTGGCCCTCGTGGGCAGGCGGGTGAGGATGTCCTTGAGATTGCGTGCGGGTCTTGCCTATTGAGTTGCGCGAAGCGTAGTAAGCCACCGGCCGATACGCGCGTCTTCGCCGGCGGCAAAGCGCACGAAGCTCACACGGCTGTAGCCGAGGCGGCATACCACTTGTCCCCGATATGTCCCTCTAACGTAAATACACCCGGTGCGTAGTCGAGCTTCTCCTGGATGTCCTCGCCGATTCGCACGCATTTCATCACCGAAACGGTGATGAGGCTAACCTCAATCCTTGAAGTTATCCCCCCAAAAATCGTATTATTAGAGCTTCTTAGGCATTCGGACGCGCAATACTCTTTTCGAACGAAGTACTCATACAGGCCTTTAACGGCTCCAGGTCAGCTTTTGAGCGCAGTTCTTCAACCGCGGCGAGCAGTTGCTTTTGCTGCGCACCAGTGGCGTGAAACCGCGTCGCCGCAACGTATTTTGCCTTGAGTTCTTCCCAAGAGAGGGAGTCACCGGCTTCGCCGCGTGGCTCGGTAACCTCCGATACATACCGACGTCCCCCACACACGATTGTGACTCGCGCGAGTGTTCTGGCAGGGAATTGTTTATCAATTTCGGCGTCGACCGTTAGCGAGACCTTGTTGGCGAGTGCGCTCACTCCCTCGTAAGTTAAGCAGTCTATCGTGAGGGGCAAAAGCGACTCTCGACCCGCGAGGGCGGCGAGGGCCACGCAATAAGGGATGCTGTACTGAACGTCAACAAGGGTAGCTGGGCAGGTCTGATTCGCGATGCGCAGCGCCCCGCCGTACGTCTCGATGTCGATCGCCTCAATCGCCTTCGCATCGAGTTGATATTGCTCGATCAGCTTCAGGGTGGCTTCCAAGGGCGGGTGAACGTGCCGACAGCAGCAATAGAGCTTGTAGTAGGCATTGCAGATATGCAGAGACTCCCCGAGGGGCGATACGTCGGCAAACCTATAGAGCAGACCGCTGTCAAGTATGTTCCGGGGACCGGTGAACCCGCCTTCTGCGAGATCGAGCGCGAGCATCCCGGTCACTACGGACCATGGTATGCCCTCCTTAATGTCGCTGCTCTCCGGTGTTGGAAAGGAGAGCGGTGGCGCGCTCATGAACAACGAATTGGGCGCGCTTTCGCCTGCGATAGCCAACGCATGCTCGACTACACTACACGAGGCACACCTCAATGCCGCGGCTGTTGCGACAACTGCGTAGGATGACCACGTACCTGTCGTACCGTATGTTGTACGGGCCGCAGCGATCGATACGCCGACTTCATAACCGATGACGATTGACGCAATCAAATCTTCCAGCCCGGCTCCCATTTCAGCCGCAACCGCAAAGGCCACCGGAATGACCGCCGCGCCTGGGTGCCCGCGCGCGCGTCGATGCCCGTCGTCGAGATCCAGCATCGACGCAGCCGCGCTATTCGCCCACGCAGCACCGACGACCGAACTGCCCGTTCCCGTGAACCACATCGGTATATCGCCCGATCCCAGATATTTACATGCTGTCGCGCGAATCGCGACAGCACCTGGTTCGCTAGCCCCTGCCCCCACCGCGCATAAGAGGTCGAGGATGCGTTTTAGCGCAGATTCCCTGGCAACCCCGGACACCCGCCTACCGCGAGCTTCGACGACATAAGATGCAATACGATGAATCGTGCTTTGCTGCAGAGAAAGCTCGTCATCAGGCGGAGGATTGTTCATGACGTTCCAGAATTATGTGACCCGACCAAATGTGCGTAACGCACAAATCTATGTTCAAAATGATTGCACCGGCGTGCGACCGCCCAGGGATCCGATGGAAGCCCTTGGTCGTCGCCACGGATACGACGGACGGGTCGTAACGTCTCCAAGGGGACTCGAAGCTTTGTCAATGAGCATGCGAGTACTTGCCCTGAAAAATCGGAATGCCCCTTTTCGCAAGTAACCCGAACCCGACCACCTTTGGCAACATCTACGCCGATCTGCGACGCCCGACCGTCCTTAATAACAATTGTGCGCTGATGCTACTGCCAACCCACCCGATGCTCACTCGAGTGACGAGACATGTTAGGCGCGTCTCGTCGAAAAATCAAAGTCTGATTTTCAAACGTCAACATTCCAGAAGGTTATAGCGCTGCATTGTTTTATCCCGAGCATTTAACGAAATGCAGGGTCTATTGGCGAGTACATCGTCTCTGCATAAACACCAGAAAGAGGCGGGGATATGTCGTTGCACTACGGACGGGATGCCGTTTTTGGCCGGGACCGAAGCCCCTTTCATGCGCAGCGTACCGAATGATGCACTGATCTCGACGTCCAGCGCGGGAGATCACGAAGCTGCAGACGTTGCTGAAACGATGAAGACAAATGGCTTGGAGCAAAGGTGCGAGGCGAACTGGGCCTGAGTTGCTCGCTTTCCTAAAGGCAACTCCGCACCCATAACCTTCCAGAATACATCCACGATCAAACCGGACTTTGACACGAGATATTTGCCTCTCTATTCTGAGCCCCATTAGCTTTGCTTCTCACTGGATAAGACGGAACGTGCCTTTTCTGCCGCAGTTTGATGCAGCCAATAAAAGTTTTTACAAGGACAAACGCTTGTCTTGCAACCGCTAGTGTTTTCGCACGTAAGAGCATCGCATTGAGCACCAAAACCCGCCACACTCAATGTAGTTTTGCAGATCGATGCTATCTCATATGCGAAAAACGTGTAGGTGACGTTTCGTTTGCCCTCTCCAAAAAGCGATGGGTTTTGGCTTGGCTGAGAAACTTAATACATAACCGCCTAGGTCGTGCACGGCCAGTAAACTATTTCAAGGTATAAGGCACATGCAAGTGACAATCGTGGGAGCCGGCGCAATCGCTTTGGGTTATGCGGCGTATCTCATACAGAATGGACATAAACCGAAAGTTTGGTCTCCATCTGGAGCCCGGACTGCAGACTTCGTTGCTGGACTTCCCCTTCACGTGAAGGGAGCGGTCGAGGGAGAGTTCTACTTGGAAGTCTGCGGGAAAGCGGAAGATGTCGGCGACGCCGATGTCATTATTTTGGCATTGCCGGCCTACGGATACCGATTCGTCCTCGACAGCATCATCCCTCATATCCGCGCACACCATAGCGTAATTATCAGCGCTCATCTTTCATTTGCCGCTCTCTACATTTCCCAGCGCCTTGCGGCGCGGAGGCTCGTCATCCCCATAGCAGCTTGGAGCACCACGGTGCTAACGTGCAAGACTCAGTCTGCGAGAGCTATCACGGTAGGCACGATCCGCGCCAAGGTCGACATGGCCGCATTTCCAACCCGCCACATCCACCGGATTCATACCACTTGCGTTTCACTCTTCGGAGACCGGTTCGCACTGAAGGACGACATGCTGACGCTGACGCTCAGCAACATTAATCCGCAAGATCACATGGGTATTGCGCTAGCCAACTTGACCCGTATTGAGAAGGGCGAAAGCTGGAGGCAAAACTCCAATCTGACACCAACAGTCGGGAGGCTCCTTGAGGCTCTAGACCAAGAGAGACTTACCATTGCAGCAGCATTCGGAAAGTCAGTGAGAACGACCTTTGATCATTGCAGGCTGTCTTTTGGCGTGGTTGGTGACTCACTTTCGGCAATATCGGAGCAACTGGTCCGGCAAGGGAGTGATCCGCTCGGCCCGAGAGACATCGCGACACGCTACGTGCTCGAAGACGTGCCATTCGGGTTGGTACCGACGCTTCGACTCGCCGAGCTGGCTGGGGTGAGAGCACCCTTGCACGAGGGCGGCGTGGTAATTCTCGGCGCTTGTTACGGTCGGGACTTTGTGGCGGACAACGACATTCTTCCCGAGATTGGACCGCTTCAAATCGACACCCTCAAGAGGCTTGTGGTCGACGGCTATGCCGTTCCAACCTAGATGCCATTACATCCGGCGCGGCGCTCGATGGGCGTCCGAGTCCGACGCCACCGACGCAATAAAAGCAGAAGTACTATGCCGCAAATCCAGACTTGGAGTTTATGAGAAACCAAAATGAAGATGAAAACGCTACTGGTCGCCTTGTGCGCAATGTGCATTCCATTTGCGGCATTCGCGTACGATGGAAAGGAACTTAAGTTCGGAGTCGACAGCGCTTACCCGCCATTTGAGTCGAAAACCCCAAGTGGCGAGCTCGTTGGATTTGACATTGATCTGGGTAATGCAATTTGCGCGAAGGCAATCGGTTTCAGCCACAAGATATACGCCAACTTCGAAGCGCTGGTTGTAAGGGGCGGCTCGGCTCTGGTGGCAATGCCCGAATCGCTCAACGAAAAGCATATCGGAGTCTTGCAGGGAAGCACACAGGAAGCCTATGCACGGAAGCATTGGACGAATGGAGTTGACATTGTGCCCTACCCTTCGCAAGACCAGGTGTGGAATGACCTCGCGGGTGGGCGGCTCGATGCGGCACTGGTTTCGGGGCCGACGGCTGAGTCGGGATTCCTGAATACTGCGCGGGGTCGTGATTTCGGTTTCGCGCGAGGTCCGGCCGTGCACGACGCCGCCATCTTCAGTCCCGGCGTTAGCATCGGTGTGAGAAAGGGTGACAGAGCCCTGCTCGAAGCAATCAACGGTGCGATCGACAGTCTCCGCAAGGACGGGACGTATGACCGAATTGCAAAGAAGTACTTCACGTTCGACGTTTACGGCGGTTAATCGACGTCAACTGCCCAGCAAAACAGACCGCGTGCCCGACCCAGGGTTGCGCATAAAAAAGCATCGAGACACAGAATATAAGGTTTGGAGACCTCAATGAAAATCAAACTTCTTGCAGCTTTCGTGATGTCAGCCGCCGCAGCTCCCGCAATGGCCCAAAGTACGGTGACGCTCTACGGTCTGATCGATGAAGGAATCAACTATACGAATAACGTCGGTGGCGATAAGCTGTTCGAGCTCCAGAGCGGTACGGTCCAAGGGAGTCGTTGGGGCTTGAGGGGAGCGGAGGATCTCGGCGGCGGTCTTAAGGCAGTTTTCCAGTTGGAGAGCGGCTTTAATGTCAATAATGGCAAGCTCGGTCAGGGTGGCCTGATGTTTGGGCGACAGGCGTGGGTCGGCGTCGCATCCAACCAATACGGGACGGTTACTCTCGGTCGACAGTACGACTCCGTCGTCAACTATCTGGCTCAAACGACGGCGAATGGCACATGGGGCGGGGGCATGTTCTCCCATCCGTACGACAACGACAACACGGACAACACCTTCCGTGTCAACAATACTGTCAAGTACACAAGCCGCGAGATTGCTGGCTTTAAATTTGGCGGCACGTACAGCTTTAGCAACGACACCAACTTCGCCAACAATCGCGCGTACAGCATGGGCGTCCAATACGTCATAGGCGGCTTGCTGCTGGAAGCCGCCTATCTGCAGGCGAACAACCAGTCGTCCACCGCCGGTGGTGCAATCGGGAACAATCCCGCTGCGGATGAAAATTTTCTGGGGAACAAGTTGCGCATCTTCGGCGCGGGGGCAACCTACACGTTTGGTTCGGCCAACGTGGGCATCTCGTATTCGAATACCTTCGTCGCCAATCCGGTGTCTTCGGGATACGTCGGCAAGATTACGCCAGCCTCGGGCACGCTTTCCAACCTGCGTTACCAGAATTTCGAAATCAACGGCAAGTACCAGTTCACGCCAGCCTTCTTCGTCGGGGCGATGTATACGTACACCCTGAGCGGTTTCAACGCCACCACTGGAAAGCTAAAGCCGAATTACGAAACTGCGGGGCTGATGGCTGATTACTCACTGTCAAAGCGCACGGACGTCTATGTACAGAGTGCGTATCAGCACGTCGGTGGTGACCGTACTGGCAGCGCCCTCGACTTCGCCTTTGTGCCGGTGGCCGATGACGTATCGTCGAATCGCAATCAGGTGGTTGCGCGCGTCGGCCTGCGTCATAAATTCTAAACCGGCCAGATATCGCTCGATTGACGTTCGTCCACGTTCCGAGCGAACCTGTTGGGCGGCGCCTTGCGCCAGCCCAGTTCCTACAGAAGCGGAGAGCGTCCTCATAAACGCACCCACGTGCCGGCCCTCCGCAGTGATCTCCTGCGAGTGATGTTTGCGCTTGCACATGTAGGCGCGCGTTCGTCGCATCAGCGCGTGGCTGCGTCGGCCCTTTCTTCGGCGCCCAACTGCCATAGGGTGATGGAACGGCTCAACCATATCCCGCCCCGCCTGATGATGCTGAAGCAAACTACTACCGGCAATTCAACAATACTGTTGCAGCCGGTATCGACTTAAACCAAGCGGCTTCCAGGAGTCCGAAGGCGATTCGATTTACCCGATGGATCCGTTCACTTCTTAGTAGCCGAAGCTAACGGCAATCGGAAAGTCGCGCTATCTACGAATCGCAAAAGCTCCGCCTTCGACATGTGGTCTACACCGAGGCGCTTCAGATTACGGCCAGTTTGAAAATAGTTAACGCCGTTGATGGAGGAAGCGATTTCAATCACGGCTTTGATTGCCCGACACTCTATGCCCACTCTGGCGCCGAGTTCGTACCAAGGGACCAAAATATATGGAATATCCTCACATATATATCTATGTTGCATACGATCAGGCGTTTTGACCTTCGTGGAGTTATGAGTTTTGGATTGGAAAGCGAAATCGGAGAAGTTGGAACAATCTCCGCCGTAAAAGCCGATCATTTCCTCGAGGACTGTCGGCAGTCGAAAACCGAAAGCCTCTCCGATTTTCAATCGCTCATTGTCCAACGCCTCTACGACCCTCCCGACCGAGGGTGAGATCCCATCACGATAGAAGAAAAAATCTCCTTTTGTGCTTTCTATCCATCCCGTATTTAAAATACCCCCGACAGGATGAATGACACCATTATTCGACTGCATTCCAATTGCGAAAATGTTATCCCACCACAAGAGCCTTTCCGGAAAGATCGCGGTGATTTGCGATAACTGTTTCTCATCCATGGCGTTCGAAAAAGCAGCAATCGGCAAACAATTCTTAATTCCAGTGATCCGGACTTCGCCGTCCCTGACCGACGACGCATAGGGCGAGGAATTTGTCTCTAGAACTGCCTGCGGGTTTAGCTCTTTTGAACCCATTGGGGAAAAAAAATTGGCATTATTGACTATGATGACATGTCGACTCAAATCGAAATTTTTTAGATCACCAATGAGATTGTCATGCGCGTATGCTGGAACAGCAATCACGAGAAAACGCGAGAAGTTTACGGCCTCATCCATATCAGTAGTTACAGTCGGATAAAACTCACCCGTGATAGCCATGCTAGCCAACAAGCGACCGTTCGCTCGGATCGCATCAATATTACGACGATGATCTGGATTCCCGTAAAGGAGAACCTCGAATCCACGACTAGCCAAATCGGCCGCGAAAGCGCATCCACAATTTCCGGCGCCGATGATTGAAACTGGAAACCTTAATGACATGTCCTCTCCGCATAAACAAACAGAAGTTTTCTGTGACGCCACCCAATATTGCGACGTCATGCAAGGCTGAACGTCGATCAGTAGTTGTGCGTTAGCGCGACGACGGCACGCAACGAGCGTGCCACCGCGGAACGAGGCCACCTCTTTAAACGGCTCATATACCGGTTAATGTGGTGAGGAGAACAAGATGCGATTCCTCGTCCAGTGCAGATCATGTCGCGAACGTTACAAATCCAGCATCTTGAGTTGGGTCTGTCCGAATCTCGACGTGTTTGTAAGGCAATGCGTATTAACCTCCGCTGAACAATCATCTGTGCGGAAAGGTTATAAGGCCAAAACGGTGTTTTGGCACCCGGATCGCGTAGGTATGTTGGTGCGAGCTTCTTACAACACGGGTTCCGCTGACGGATACATCTCAATGATCTTCAATTTGGCGCCCTAGTGCCGTAGGCCCGCGAACACCTCCAATAGAGCCTCCCAATCTGTACGTAGGGGCGTTCATTCCATTTGTCGTCGCGTAGTAGCCGACGCTGCGCGACTGGGTCATCCGTCGTGAAGTGTGACAGACCCAATCGCGCGCCAGGACAGAACACGAAGGCACCGCTTGCGACAAACCGCGCGCCGTTTGTCGGGAATCCGACGTCGGCAATGTCAGCCGAGGCAATTTCGCGAAATGCGCCAAAAGTTCGTTCACCGGGGATTTCGAGCTTTCAGGCCGACATGGTGCGAAAGCTGCATGCAGACAGCTATCGGACCTGGGATATTTCGACAAACCGCGACGTCCCGTAACGCGGCTCAATTCCGTCCACGCTGAAATGGCCCCGACAGTTAGCCGGTATGCGCCGTGTGGGCTTCGTTACCACACGCGATCGAGCAGGCACTCCTTTTTCGTGGGACCTTCGCAACATGAAAAAACTTTTCGTGATGACGCGCACAACGAAATTCTGCCTTCTGCGGTATGTCGGTTTGAATTGTGTTACGTTAGGGAATGCTCATATAAGTCACGATTCTTTTGAGACATCGGAGCAGTCTAGCTACAAGTTGCCGACCGAAAATCGGCTTTTTCGCACACGATTTAGAAAGCTGCGCGGGATTGCGTTCATGTTCTACGCGATTCTGCTCTTCGCAATAAGCAATGCGGTTGCGAGGATCATTCCGGCAAGATATCCGGCGAACGAGATGATGTTCTTTCGGATGCTATCCGGATTAATTCCCGCCGCGTTCCTGTTCGGGACTCGTCACATTCAATGGAAGGAACTGACGATTTATCGCTTAGGCGGTCATTTCATCAGAGCCGCCACAGGGCTTGCCGCAGTAGGATTTTTCATTGCCGGCGTGCCATATCTGCCTTTATCAACTGCTGTAACGCTGAAGGAGACAGAAGCAATCTTTGTCTGCTTTTTCGGCATCGTGTTCTTGGGTGAGCGTTTTCGTCTACCTACGGCGATAGCGTCGATGTCCGGATTCGTGGGAGTCGCGGTGGCTTCCTCACCATTTAGCGCCAATGGTGCGTCGCTGCGCGCAATGATTCTAATTCTGCTGAGTGCTATGTTTAGCGCCGGTTCAGTCATCCAGGTCAAGAGACTCTCGCGAACTGACGAGCCAGCGACAATCGTCTTCTATTACACAATCATAGCGACGATTGTTAGCGGAGTGTCACTTCCCGTCGCTTGGGTAGCGCCAGATCTAAGGGATTTCGGGTACATGGTTCTTTTTGGGCTGACTGCAGGTGTAGCGCAACTTATGCTAACGATCGCAGTCGCGACTGTCGCCACCCCAATCGTCGCCTCATTTGGTTACCTCAGCATTGTATGGGCAATCATTTTCGACTATTTGATTTGGGGGGAGGTCATTTCTCTACAGGTAGCACTCGGGACGGTCATAATTATTGCAAGTGTGCTCTACCTGTCGTGTCGCGCCTAAATGATCTTTCGTGATAGAGCAATCTGCGCAGGACCACGACCAGATACTGATATGACTTTCGCAGTCGAGTACCGCAAAGGTGACGACGCGAGCGACAGGACGCGCCGCTCAAGCTCGTCTTCTTCCAGATGTTCGACCGACGCCCAGCCCAGTCCTGCCGCTGTGGCAAGCTGAAGATACTGCGTGATCGTCCCCAGACCGACGCTGAGGGCGCCCTGCACGCTGGCGGTGCGTGAGATCGCATGCCCACTTCAGGCGGAGTACTTCCTTGATTTTGCGCATGGTTGTGCGATGAGCCGGCATCGTCGGTCGCTCCAAAAACGGAGCTACCTTAACGCCAGCGGATTGGTCTATACGCTCGAGCGCAACGAGCAGACTTAGATCGAAACCCTTAAAACCCATTTCTCAACATATCCATGCTATAGATGCAAGGCATCAACGCAATCGATTTTACAAATCAATTTTTGTGTTGCACAGTGAAGCCTCTCGTTGCGGAAATCGGAATCGAAGTTGATTGATCGAATACTTCAAATTTATAAGTAGTACGACAATGTTTAGACGTGTCTTCATGATGATCATACTTTTAGATGTATCTCTCGACGCGCCACCTAAGCTTACCGGAACCGTGCCCGTCGCAGCCTTTCGGTTGGGACTATCGACCGTGGATCGGCCTACTGGCTCGATAATTGAACGAAACGGTCCAGAGCTGTGAAGGTCCTCAATTGCGTATCCGCGGCGCGCGACGAGTGCCACAATCGCGCCGGATGTCGCGACGTCTACTTAACCTTTGACGACAGTACCAATTCCTTTTTCATACCGAATTTGCTCGATTTACTCGGGCCATATATACGTGCCCCGTATGGAATGTGGACCGAAGCAGTGCTCACTACGTCAGCGAGCGCTGGTCTGGCGCCCCTCCACTGGTCGGTAGACCCGCGAGACTGGTCTCGTCCCGGCATGGACGCGATTGTCAGCGCAGTGCTGGCCTCTGTCGGGCCGGGTGCAATTGTGCTCTTGCACGGCGGATGCCCTCCCGATGAGTTGGGACGATGTAATCACGCTGGTCGGCGCGAGCAGACCCTCACGGCGCTTTCCCTCAAGATTCCTGCATTGCATGACCGGGGGTTTGCAATCCGATCGCTTCCTCAACCTCACCGGACGAACCAGATACCCTATGAACATGCTTGCCGCAACTAGCACTGTCGCTGTCTCGTTTTATGCGCTGCTCTCGACTGTCTATAAAAGTACCCAGACGCTTTATGCTCAGCCGACAAACGTGTCATCGCTGTCGGACGGTCTGATCGACTCCGACACTCTGCCGGGCGTGGATGTCATCGTTCCCTGCTTCAATGAGGACCCGCGCACGCTCTCGGCATGCCTGGAGTCCATCGCAAACCAGGACTACGCCGCAAAACTGCGCGTCTATGTGGTCGATGATGGTTCTGCGAATCTCGACGCCGTGAGGCCGGTATACGATGAGTACTCGCGCGACCCGAGATTCAACTTCATTACGCTTCCCAAAAATATGGGAAAGCGCAAGGCACAGATCGCCGCGATACGCTCTTCATCCGGGGAACTGGTACTCAACGTCGACTCGGACACGACGCTGGCGCCCGATGTCGTCAAGAAGCTCGTATTGACAATGCGAGACGCGACGATAGGCGCCGCCATGGGGCAGTTGACGGCCAGCAACCGCAGCGACACCTGGTTGACCCGTCTGATCGATATGGAGTACTGGTTGGCTTGCAATGAAGAACGCGCCGCACAGGCTCGCTTCGGCGCTGTTATGTGTTGCTGCGGTCCATGTGCCATGTACCGCCGGTCCGCGCTCCTTTTGCTGCTAGATCAGTACGAGACGCAATTTTTTCGCGGGAAGCCGAGCGACTTCGGCGAAGACCGTCATCTGACGATTCTCATGCTGACGGCAGGTTATCGGACCGTGTACGTTCACGACGCCATTGCGGCGACAGTCGTTCCAGACAGACTGGGGGCGTATCTGCGCCAACAACTGCGCTGGGCGCGCAGTACGTATCGGGACACGTTGCTTTCGCTGCGCCTGCTGCCCCGTCTCGATCGTTACCTTACGCTGGACGTGATCGGACACAATCTGGGCTCGCTATTTCTCGGCTTGTCGCTACTAGCGGGTCTCGCGCAGCTCGCATTGACAGCGACAGTGCCGTGGTGGACTGCCCTGATAATCGCATCATCGACCATGATCCGCTGTAGCGTGGCATCGGTTCGCGCTCGCCAGGTTCGATTTCTTGGCTTTTCTCTTCACACACCCATTAACCTCTTTCTCTTGCTCCCCCTGAAAGTCTATGCGCTGTGTACATTGAGCAATAGCGATTGGCTGTCCCGTGGCTCTGCAGGGAACGTATCGAACGTTCGTGAAAAACAGGTCGATACTCCGAATCCGGTTACAAAGCCGAACGCCACTTCAGCGTCAAGATCTGCGACTCCACACCGTGGGCAGGATCACGCGTGCGAGTCTTCAACATTAGCGACGTCTCACGAAGCATTCGATGGCGATTAGTTAATCGTACATATAGATCTCGAGTATTGCGCCAACCCAGAACCGCCCACCATCGGCACTGGTCCGCTTGAGTGCGATCGTCTCACGCAAAGGCTCGATTGTCGTCTTCCCAACGCCAGTGCATTCACCGAAATCCTGGTACTTCATTGTCAGTAACTCTCGCGCTTGGCAGGCAAGGATCTTCTATCGACCAGGGCGTTTTCAATCGGGCCGCGGCAGCAGAACGGCTTCTTTTTCTTTAAGACGAGTGCGTAATTTCCTTCTTATCTCCATGTCCAAAGCAGCAATCAGCTTCACCGGCGTAAGGAAGTCATATGGCGACAAGATCGTAGTCGACGGATTGTCGTTCAGCGTCGCGCCTGGAGAGTGCTTCGGTCTGCTAGGGCCAAATGGCGCGGGCAAGAGCACGACGGTGCGTATGGTTCTCGGCATGGCGCCGCCCGACGCAGGCAAGATCATCGTGCTCGGGGAGCCAGTGCCGGCGCGCGCTCGCTCGGCACGTATGAGCATTGGCGTGGTGCCGCAATTCGACAACCTTGAGCCCGGGTTCACCGTGCGCGAGAACCTTCTGGTGTTTGGGCGCTACTTCGGCATGAGCACACGTGAAATTGAAGCGGTCGTGCCGTCGCTGCTCGAATTCGCTTGCCTCGAAAGCAAGGTCGATGCGCGCGTCACCGAACTATCCGGTGGCATGAAGCGGCGGCTGATGCTGGCACGCGCGCTGATCAACGATCCACAGTTGTTGGTCATGGACGAGCCTACAACGGGTCTCGACCCGCATGCGCGCCACCTGATCTGGGAAAGCCTGCGGTCATTGTTGGCGCGCGGCAAGACGATCCTCTTGACCACCCATTTCATGGAAGAGGCCGAGCGGCTGTGCGACCGACTGTGTGTGCTGGAGGAGGGGCGAAAGATCGCCGAAGGCGGGCCTCGCGTGCTGATCGAAGAACAGATCGGGAGCCACGTGGTCGAGATCCACGGCGGCAATCCGCATGAGCTGCGCACGTTGCTCGCGCCGCACGCGCAGCGTATCGAGGTCAGTGGTGGGACCCTCTTCTGCTATGTGTCCGATCCGGAACGGGTGTCTGTACAGTTGCGCGGGCGCGCGGCGCTGCGCCTTTTACAGCGTCCAGCAAATCTCGAGGATGTCTTTTTGCAGTTAACCGGGCGCGGGATGAAGGAGTGAACGATGAGAGAGTTTTATGCAGCGGCCCTGCCCGCGAACGTGTGGAACTGGGTTGCAGTGTGGCGCCACAACTATCTGGCATGGAAAAAAGTCGCGTTTGCCTCGATTCTCGGTAATCTTGCCGATCCTATGATTTATCTGTTCGGCCTCGGCTTTGGTTTCGGGATAATGGTAGGTCGCGTCGATGGCGCATCTTATATCGCGTTTCTCGCGGCGGGTATGGTCGCCACGAGCGCGATGACCTCCGCGACCTTCGAAACGATTTACGCAGCTTTCTCTCGCATGCATGTTCAGCGCATGTGGGAAGCGATCCTGTGTACACGGCTCACGCTCGGCGATATCGTTCTCGGTGAACTGGCATGGGCCGCCACCAGGGCCTTTTTTGCCGGCATCGCCGTCATGGTGGTAGCCACCGTACTGGGTTATGCAGCGTGGTCATCCATTCTCTATGCATTGCCTGCCATCGCCCTGACTGGCCTCGCCTTCGCGAGTCTGGCGATGATCCTCACGGCGCTTGCACCCAGTCACGATTACTTCGTGTTCTATCAAACGCTCGTTCTCACGCCCATGGTGCTCCTGAGCGGCGTGATCTTCCCGATCAGTAAGCTACCTGCCGTTTTTTGCGACGTAGCGCGCTTCTTGCCGCTCGCACATTCCGTCGACCTTATCCGTCCCGCGATGCTCGGACGCCCGGTGGGCAGTGTTGCCCTGCATATTGGCGCTCTCTGCATTTGCACGGTGTTGCCGTTCTTTCTGTCGGTGGCGCTGTTACGTCGACGCCTCATGTCTTAATGCCAGCTATGGCCGGCGCATTACGCACGGTTTGCGTCTGCGCATCGCGCGCGTCGCCGTCGGGGTTCTCGACGTTGAGGAAAAGGCCGTAGCGTTGTGCGGAATCGGGCATTGCAGGCCCTCTCGTGGAAAGACCACGTCAAAGGCAAGTTTTGCGCCCACATCTCGCGGTACGTAAAGTCATGACGACGTCAGCCATGCCTCAGGCAGAAGCGCGACGCTGCGACCACGCCGCGCGGCTGGGCAGGCCGAGCCCGCAACACGCCCGCGATGAAGCTCGTCACGCTCGACGAACGCAAAGCGGACCACGGCGTGCGGTGACGCGCGCACAATCGCCGCAGCGCGACCAGCGAATCCGGGTCGATCAGATCCAATGGGCACAGCACCCGGTAGGCGCCCGACAGCAAAGCCTCGAAGCCTTCGGCACGGCTATCGTCGTCGATGGTTCCGGTGTGATGAACGAACTCGCCTCCGGCCGCCTCCACCAGCGCACGCAGCACGGCGTTGATGCTTGGCCGCCCGCCCACATAAACCCATCGACGCCCGCTCAATGCGCGCGTCAATGCGCGGTCGTCGAGCAGCGCCTGCTCAACCGCGAACAACTCGTGCTGCAGGCTCGCGACATGTGCCCGCGCGCGCTCCAGCGACAGGCTCGCACTGCTGTCGGGAAGGCATGTGCCGCGGTTCTGATTCATGACGGGCTGCGCTTCGGATCGCACCGTTACGGCAACGGCAGGCGGCATGGGTCTCATGGAGAGCGCCTCGTGACATGGCCCGCAAGCCGTTCGCCCGCTGCCGGAGTGAAAAACCAGCTACGCACCGTGTCGTACGTGTAGCGCGTCCGGCCGGCATGACGCGCGTGCGGCGCCAGCCGATGCTCGGACAGCGGCTTCGCCCAGCCCCAGAAGTCGGCCACCCGCGACGCGACACAATCGAAGCGGTGGCCGACGCGTGCTGCCTACTCCGCTCCAAAGCAAAGCGCATGGTCCGAACAGACGCCACAACTCGGCGCCTTGCAGATGAACAGGCCCTCGCGCTCGCACAGTTGCTTGTAGAAGAACTTCTTCCACTTCATGTCATGCGTATTCTTCGCGGCCAGCCGCGGAAACCAGTGGCTGATCAATGCGGACAACTCGCGCCGCGACGGCAGAAGCAGGTCTTGCCAAAGGTGGTTTTGCCCGAGGCTCGCGCAGGCCAATGCATGGGCCACGCAGTTCGCCTCGTCTGCCGGGCCGGCGCGCGGATCGGCATGGTGATTGAGCAACGCCACGAGGTCTTCCAGTTCGTCGCCACGCGGCATCGTGGCGGGCGACAAGACGCACGTAAGACCGAGCGCCGAGCCGGCACCCGGGAACCAGCGCGCGAGCATCCGGCGCGTCTGGTCGGCGTCCAGTCCGGGCATCGGCAGCACATCGACGCCGTGGTGCTCGAACCCGCTCGACAGCACGCCGGCCAGTGCCAGCACGGTGGGATCGCCCGCATCCACCGCACACGCCATCAGGGTCGCATAGGCGTCCATCGCGGCATCGCTCAGAGAACGGCCGCCGCGTGCGTGTAGCACTTTTTCGGGCAGATCTTCGCGCACGCGGTGCAGCCGACGCACAGTTCCCGATGCACGATAATCATCACCTTCTTCTCGTACTCGTCGTCGTCTTCGTCTTCGTCGTCGCCGTCTAGTGCGACGTGCGCGCCGTCCTCGTTAAGCCCGACGAGTTGCAGCACGCCACGCGGACAGACACGGAAACAACGTCCGCAACCAATGCATTTTTCTTCGTCGAGCCTGTTGACGAAGGTCGGCGTCCAGGTGGCGCCGCTTGGCAGCGTAACGCTGAAGGTATCGCTCATGATGTGGCTCCATGGCTTCGCTGGTTCAGGCCGCTGCCGCAGCGGCAGCCTTGCGGGCTGCCATCAGCGCGGCGTGGGCGTCATGGCAGCGCTGGGCGACAGCGAGAATGTTCTCCCAGTTGGTCGGGAGTTCCTCTGAGAGGTCGTGGAGGTCCAACTTCGCCCGGGTCGCTTGCGCGTTGAGTTTCTTCAGGTGCGCCTTGAGTTCATCGGCATCGGTGCTCATCGTCTCGGTCCCCTCACGATTCCTTCAGGCGCCGTACTGTGCGACGGCGGGGTACATCCGGATCACCTCGACCGCTTCGTCGAAAAGCTTTTCGCCCGCCTCGGCGAGCTTCTCCAGCGAAGCGAAGCCGAACCGGTGTACGTCGCGCAACTGCTTGTTGACGACAACGAGCCGCCCCGCGATCAACACCATGCGGCCGAAGCCCTCTTGGCTCATCTTCATCATCGGCGAAACCATTTGGCCGGTCTCACGCTCGATCGCCACGGCAATCGCGCTATAGAAAAGCTCGAGCCGCCACAGCGTTTCGGGGGCGGGGTCGCCCATGATCGGAATCGCGCGGCGTTCCTCCGGCGTGTGGATGTACGGCTTGAGCAGTTGCAGGTCGGTCTTTCCTTCCCACACGCCGTGGGTGTCCTGCGCGCGCAACTGCCTGACGAGCTCCTGCACGAACGGCGCGACCAGCAGCATTTCGTCGCCGGCCTTGGACGGAATTGCGGATGTTTCAGCCATGGGATACCTCATCGTCTTCAAAGTCGTATACACGTTCGCCATCCTTCGCCAGCGCCTTGCGCAGCCACGGTGGCGGCGTGCCCTTCAGCACCTGTTGCAACTTGCCGAGAGTCTCCTCGATGGACTCGGGCCGCGGCACCTTGATCGGATGAATCTTCAGCGCAACCACTCGAGCCGCGGCCGAGCCGCCGATTGCGGCGACGTACAGGATCGCGCAATCCTTGACGGCTTCGAGCTTGGGCGCGAGCTTGTCCTCGTCGCCGTCCTCTTCGAGCTTGTCACCAAAGTCGAACGCCTCGACGAACCGGTAGCCGTCCGGTGTGACGTCGTAGGTGACGATGCTCCTCGCCCAGCCAAAATGCGCATCGACGAACTGCCTGTCCTGGGTGGCGAACGCGATCTTCATGCTGTGTGCTCCTTTAGGTGGGTCAAGCACCGGCCGCGACGACAGGAGTGTTCGCTTCGCGCGCCGGATCGCGCGCGGCCAGATCGATAGCGGCCTGCGGCAGCGGCCAGTCGCCCGGATCGTGATGCGGAATCTGCTCGATCATCAGGTTGGCGATCTCAAAGATCAGGTTCATCGTGCCGCGGTAGCCGACGTAGCGTCGATGTGCGTTTCCAACCCGGTCGAAGACCGGAAAACCGATCCGGAAGAGCGGCTTTTGCAGGTGCTCGGCCATCTGCCTGCCGTGCGAATGGGTGATCAGCAGGTCGCAGTCCGCCGCGGCGCGCTCCATGTCTTCGAGATCGCCGATCACGACCTGTTCAGCGGGCAGCAACGCGTGCGCGCGCGATCGCGTCGTGCTGATGCAGCAGCGCAACTGCGCGCCCATCTCGTGCAGCATGCTGCCGACCGCGAACAGCAGATCGGGCTCTGCGCCGATCGCGACCTTGATGCCTCCGGTGTAGAAATGGCCGTCCAGCATCGCATCGAGCAATTGGCTGCGCTGACGCCGGTATTTCGCGGGAACGGGTCGTCCGGAGCGCTGCGCGAGCAATTGCAGCAGACGATCGTTGGGTTCCAGTCCGGTGAGCCGCCCGAACACTTCGAACGGTGTGCCGGCGATAGCATGCAATGCCTCGGCGCCGTCGCGCGTCTGCTCGCCCACGCCGATGGTAAATGCCGATGCACCCGCGGCCCGGATCTCCGCGAGCGTGGTACCACCCAGTGTGGTGCCGCGCCAGTCCGGCGCGATATGGCCGTCGAGCGAGCCGGAAATGTCGGGCAGCACAATGACATCGAAGCCGAACGCTTCGATGATCTCGCGCAGTTCGTCGATGTCGCCAGGCGACAGATGGCTGCCGGGCAGCAGCGTCACCTGATTGGCCACCGTTGGCAACGCCTTGACCAGCGCGTTGACGATGCCGGTAATCGCATGCCGGTAGCCGTCTTCGAATGCGCCGACATAGTCGGGGGTCGACACATAGACGATCTCAGTGTCGTTGAGTTCGGGCTTGCGCTTGCGCACGGTAACGAGATAGCCGTCCACGTCGTCGCCCTCGGTCTCGGTGAGACCTGTTGAACAGATCGCGATGATCTTCGGCGCAGCGCGCTTGCGGATGTTGAGCAGCGCGGCCTCGATGTTCTCGTAGCCGCCGAGCACCGCGGTGACTTCGTCCATGGCTGTCGTCTGCAGCGGGATCGCCTCCCTGAAGTGGCGCACCAGCAGCACGAGGCCGAACGACGTGCAGCCCTGCGAGCCGTGCATCACGGGCATGCAGGCATCGAGCCCAAGGAACGCGAGGCTCGCGCCCAGCGGCTGGCTCATCTTGAGCGGATTGACCGCACAGGCTTTCATAGATTCGACGACATCGGCCATGGCATGTTCTCGAGTTCGGGGGCGTCAGGTCGGCATACTGGGTTCGAGGCTCATCGCCCCCACCCCACGGCGCTCGACAGCGGGCGGGCGGCTTGCGCCTGGACCACACCGAGCGCTCCCCCGTCGTCGCCCCACGGAGCAGGGATCCGCACCTGTTGCCACACCGGGTTGTAGATCGCGCGGTCGATCTCATGCACCAGCTCGACGATCCCCTCGTAGCCGCCATAAGGGTGGTGGCGTTCCTGATTGATGTCGAGCCACGGTATGCGGGCTTTCAATGCGACGAACTGTGAGCGGCCACCCGACAGCATGATGTCGGCCCGCGCGTCCCTGAGCATCGCGTACATCTCGCGCGGCGTCATGCCGTCGATCATGTGGGCGTCGTCGCCCATGATCTCCCTGATCTTGTCCTTGTCTTCCTTAGTGCTCTTCTTGACGCTGGTGCCGACGATTTCGAGCCCTGCTTCCTGCAGCGCGGAAACCACCGACCAAGACTTGACGCCACCTGTGATGAGCAACACCCGCTTGCCGGTAAGGCGCGCTTTGTAGTGCGCGATGCGCTCCCACGCGCGCGCTTCCTCGACGGCGATCAGGCGCTCGGTACGCTCGAGCAGATCGTCCGGCGCGCCCTGCTGCACGAGCAGGCTGGCGATATGGCGCAGCGTGTCGCTCATGTCGCCGATCCCATAGAACGAGCCCTCGAAGTAAGGGATGCCGTAGCGCCGCTGCATCTTTGTCGCGATGTTGATCATCGACTTCGAGCAGACCATCATGTTGACCTTGGCGCGATGCGAACTTGCGATCTCGTTGTAGCGCCCGTCGCCGGAGATGCACGAGAGGATACGGATGCCCAGCGCGTCGAGCAGCGGCTTGGTCTGCCAGAGTTCGCCCGACAGGTTGTATTCGCCAATGACGTTGATGTCGTACGGCGTCGTGTACTCGGGCTCGCGCGTGCCGATCACATAGTTGAGGATCGCCTCGCCGCCAAGCTTGTTGCCCAGATTCTTCGGCCCGGCGAAACCGGGGGAAATGACCGGAATTACCGGCTTGCCAAATTGTTCGGTGGCGCGCTTGCAGACTGCCTCGATGTCGTCGCCGATCAGCGCAGTGACGCAGGTCTGGTAGACGAACACTGCGGGCGGATCGTATTTCTCGATGATTTCGCGCACGCTTCTGAACAGGCGCTTCTCGCCGCCGTACACCACGTCGAGTTCGTTGATATCGGTGGTGAAGCCGGTGCGATAGAGTTGCGGACCGGATGAAGCGGCGTGCCGGTTGTCCCACGAGTTACCTTCACAGGCAATCGGCCCGTGCACGAGGTGTGCGACGTCCACCACCGGCTGCAGAGCGATCTTCGCGCCGTCGAACGCGCACCCGCCTGCGGCCGAACCCGGCGAAAGCTGCTTCGTGCAGCCCCTTTTGCGTTCCTTCTCGCTCTTGCCTTGATTCTTGTCGCAACCCGGCTCGTCGAAAACTTCGGCGATTTGGGCATTGAGCGAAGCAGACATGACGTGCTCCTGATGGATGGACGTTTCTCTAGTGGCAAGTCCCATACCACCGGGAAACGCCTTGAAAACGTGCCAATTGGCGCTGAGGCAGTCGCTCGCGCGCATCGCCATGGCGGGTTTGAACGGTTTGCGACAGACGGCTCGCGACACAGAAAACGACAACACACGTTCACTGCCTGCCTTGCCGTTCCGTATGGAGCAGGACCCGCGCGATCGCATTCGCGCGCGTCTCCAGCAACGCATCCGGCCTCGCCCACACCGGCCAGGCAAACCTAGCCGTTGATGACCTCGACGTTAAGGCCGTCCTGCGTCATCTTGACCAGCCGCGCCCGATGCATCTGCTGTGTCTGCCATGGCCGCGCTCTCCTCGTCAGCGAATGATGTCGTAGCTGTAGTCGGTCTTCGCCACGTCGATCGTGTTGGCGTCGAGCGCTTCGAAGAACTCGTCCAGCAGCGTGACCAGCACCCGCAACGCACCTTCATAGCCCCAGGTCGGGAAGCGATGGTAATGGTGGCGATCGAAGATCGGGAACACCATGCGTATCAGCGGCGTTTTGGTATCGCGCTCGAGATATTTGCCGTAGGTGTTGCCGATCAGGAAATCCACCGGCTCGGTAAACAGCAGTGAGCGCATGTGCCACAGATCGCGTTTCGGATACACCTTGCAGCCGGCGCCGTAGGGCGACGCGTCGAACAGCGCCTGCACCTTCGCAGCCCAGGTTTCGTTGCCGTTGGTCGCCAGCACGTGAGCCGGCTCGGCGCCGAGTTCCAGCAGGAACTGCGTGTAGCCCAGCATCTGGTCCGGGTCGCCGTAGAGCGCAAAGCGCTTGCCGTGCAGGTGAGCCTGGCTGTCGGCCATCGCATCGACGAGCTGGCCTCGCTCCTTCTCCAGTTGCGCCGGAATCGGCTTGCCGGTCACGCGCGAGATTTCCATCAGGAACTGATCGGTGCCCGCGACGCCAACCGGCGAGTTCAGCACCACCACTTCCTGGCCATGCTCGCCAATGAACTTGCTGGTCTTCTCGCAGCAGTATTCCTGGAACACGAAGGTCGCCTTCGCGTTCAACGCGCGCTCGACTTCCTCCTTGGTCGTGCCGCCTTCGTACATCCGGAACTCGCCGTCGGTCGGCGTATTCCACGTTTCGGATGGGTCGCAGATGATGTTCACCGTCACGCCGAACAGATCGAAGATGCGGCGAATTTCCTTCATGTTGCCGACCACGTAGCCGTCGAAGCCGCCGATGAAGTTGACGCTGTCGTCGGGCACGCGCTCAAGCGGCGTCGCTGTGCCGGCCTTGCCGTCCCAGAAGTGCCTGAGGATGCCGAGGAGCGCGTTGTCGTAGCCGGTCACGTGGCTGCCGACGAAGGCCGGCGTGTGCGCGAACGGCACGTCATAGTCTTCCGGCACGCTGCCCTTCTGCTTGCTGCTCTTGATGAGCGCGTCGAGGTCATCGCCGATCACTTCCGCCATGCAGGTCGTGGAGACCGCGATCATGTCGGGCTTGTACAGGTTGTACGCATTTGCGAGGCCGTCGATCATGTTGTTCATGCCGCCGAACACCGCCGCGTCCTCGGTCATCGACGAGCTGACGCACGAGGTCGGCTCCTTGAAGTGACGCGAGAAGTGCGAGCGGTAAAACGCTACACAGCCCTGCGAGCCATGCACAAAACTGAGCGTCTTGTGAAAGCCGTTGGCCACGTACACTGCGCCGAGCGGCTGGCAGGCCTTGGCCGGGTTGATGGTGAGCGAGTCGCGTGCAAAGTTCTTTTGCCGGTAGTCTTCGCTCTTGGTCCACTCGACGATCTGCTTGACCTGCTCGTCTGAATGGTTGAACTCGAAATTTTCCTTTTTCGCGCGAAAAATTTTCTGGTACTCGGGCTCACGGAACAGGAGTTCCTGGTCGAGAATCTGGTCTGCGGATTGGGGCACGGGATGCTCCTGATATTCAATTCAAAGGCCTGCCGGCCGGTGATCAGTCCGGTGATCGGTGCGGTGGCCGGCGCTTAGGGGTTTTTCTTCCAGGGCGCCTTGGCGAGCCCCCATACCGGGCTGGAAATGGCCATGTCCATGTCGCGCGCGAAAATGGCGTAGCCGTCGTAGCCGTGATATGGACCGGAATAGTCCCAGCTGTGCATCTGGCGAAACGGCACGCCCATCTTCTGGAACACGTACTTTTCCTTGATGCCGGAGCCGACCAGATCGGGCTGGACCTGTTCGACGAACCTCTCAAACTCGTAGCCGGTCACGTCGTCGTAAATCAGCGTGCCGTCCTTCACGTAGTGCGTGGTGCGCTGATAGTCGTCGTTGTGGCCGAATTCGTAGCCGGTGCCGACCACGTTCATGCCGAGGTCTTCGTAGGCGCCGATTACGTGGCGCGGACGCAGGCCGCCAACGAACAGCATCACGGTCTTATCCTGCAGGCGCGCTCTGAACTTCGCGTTCACCGCATCGACCAGGGGACGATACTTGGCGATCACCCTCTCCGCGTTGGCTTTGATGGTGTCGTCGAAGTGGCTGGCGATCTCGCGCAGGCTCTTCTCGATCATCGACGGGCCGAAGAAGTTGTATTCCGCCCACGGAATGCAGTACTTCTCCTCCATGTGCCGGCTGATATAGTTCATCGAGCGGTAGCAATGCAGCAAATTGAGCTTGGCCTTGGGCGTATTCTCGAGCTCGGCGATCGAGCCGTCGCCCGACCATTGCGCGATCACGCGCAGGCCGATCTCTTCGAGCAGAATCCGGCTCGACCAGGCATCGCCGGCGATGTTGTAATCGCCGATGATCGCAACATCATAAGGCGTCGAAACAAATTCGGGCCGCTTGTCCGGATCGGCCTTGTCGAATATCCAGTCTCGAATCGCATCGTTAGCCAGATGGTGGCCCAGCGACTGGCTGACGCCGCGAAAACCTTCGCAGCGCACCGGCAAAATGGTGTGCCCTTCATACTGCGCACTCTTCGTCTTCGAGACGGCCTCGATGTCGTCGCCGATCAGGCCGATCGGGCATTCACTCTGGATCGAGATGCCCTTGTTCAGCGGAAACAGTTCCTGAATCTCGTCGATGATCTTGTCGAGCTTCTTGTCGCCCGCCGAAGACGATGTCCTTTTCCTGGAAGTCCGACGTGAACTGCATCGTCACGAAGGTGTCGATACCGGTAGTGCCGATGTAGTAGTTGCGACGCGCGGCCCACGAGTACTGGCCGCAACCGACCGGACCATGACTGATGTGGATCATGTCCTTGATGGGCCCCCAGACCACGCCCTTCGAGCCGGCGTACGCGCAACCGCGAATCGTCATCACGCCCGGCAATGACTTGATGTTTGATTTCACGCCACAGTCGGGCTTGCCGTCCTCGAAGGTGCCCAAATGCTTGGCGCGCCGTTTGGCCATCTTCTCCGGATAGGCCTTCAGCACTTCATCGATCAGGGCCTTGTTCGCGGCCTTGCGCTCTTCAACAGTGACGCTCATGGGGGAATGCTCCATAGGGTGAGTATCAAGCCTGGCAGCGGGTAGCCGGCATGGCCCGGTTCTTCGCGTGAAGAAGAACACCGGGCCGCGCGCAGCGCCGCTCGCTTAGGCGGTCAGTTCCGCTGCAGGCTTGCCGACTTGCGATTCGTCGATGGACGTCATGATTCCGTGCTCCATTAACAGGTCTTCCAGTTGATCCATCGTGATCGGCGTCGGGATCGTGCCGTTGCCCGCGTTGTTGTGCACCTTGGTGGCGAGCTGGCGATACTCTTCCGCCTGTTTGGATTCGGGCGCGAACTCGATCACCGTCATGCGGCGCAACTCGGCGTGCTGCACGATGTTATCGCGCGGCACGAAGTGGATCAGCTTCGAACCGAGCATCTTCGCCAGCGCTTCGGCGAGTTCGAGTTCCTTGTCGGTCTGACGCTCGTTGCACACGAGCCCGCCGATCCGCACACCGCCGCTGTTCGCGTACTTCAGAATGCCCTTTGAAATGTTGTTGGCCGCATACATGGCCATCATCTCGCCGGACATCACAATGTAGATTTCCTGCGCCTTGTTCTCACGAATCGGCATTGCGAAACCGCCGCACACCACGTCGCCGAGCACGTCATACGACACGTAGTCCACGCCGTCATAGGCGCCGTTTTCTTCGAGGAAGTTGATCGACGTGATGACGCCACGGCCCGCGCAGCCGACGCCCGGTTCCGGACCGCCGGACTCCACGCAACGGATGTTGCGGTAACCGATCTTCATCACGTCCTCGAGTTCGAGGTCCTCCACCGAGCCGGCTTCGGCCGCTAGCGACAGGATAGTGTCCTGCGCCTTTGCATGCAGGATCAGGCGGGTAGAGTCCGCCTTGGGATCGCAGCCGACGATCAGGATTTTCTGCCCGAGTTCAGTCAGGGCTGCCAGGGTGTTCTGCGAGGTGGTCGACTTGCCGATACCGCCTTTACCGTAGAAAGCGATTTGCCGAAGTTTAGACATTGCATTTCTCCATTCAGGAAGAAGGGTTGAAACCAGGGTTGCGTAACCGCGACCATGTCAGCCTGTCGTGCCTGTATGGGTCTTCTTATATCGAGTCACGCATCGGCCGGACCTGTGTCCGCGCTGGACTCCAAACGCAGCTTCTGTGCCACGTCACCAGCGGTACTGCGTCGCGTCCGCCCCGCCGCGCTGCGGCGGTTGGTTCGGGACTTTTGCGGACTCCTCTTCTGTCTTGTCGATTTCGCGACAAACCACGCGAACTTCGTCGCCAATGAAACCATTCGGGCGCGTTTGTCGTGCGATTTCTGTCGTATTGGCCTGCGTGCAGCCGGACAATCGCCGGGTTGCGGCCTGGTTCGGTTATTGCATTGATCGCGCCATGGACACACCAGCCACCCAAGCTTCGCGACCCGTGCCGCGCGAGACGCACTTCGACCGTCTAGGCGGCGAGACCGCCGTCATCCGCCTGGTCGATGCGTTCTATCGGCACATGGATACGCGGGCCGACGCGCAGCGCATTCGCGCGATGCATCACCCGGACCTGTCTTCGACGAAGGCCGTGCTGGTGCTGTATCTGTGCGAATGGCTCGGCGCCGACAAGCGGTACTCGGCACAGCGCGGCCAACCACGGTTGCGCACGCGTCATGCCGCATTCGCGATCGGCACCGCCGAACGGGATGCGTGGCTAGCTTGCATGCGCGCCGCGTTCGACGAGACGGGTGTCGATCCGGTGCTACGCGATGAACTGATGCAGGCCTTTTTCAAAATCGCCGACCGGATGCGCAATACGCAGACGTGAATCCCTCTTCAACGCTGTTTAACCCAAGGATCTGTGATGACCGAAACGCTCGCGCACAAGGAGATCGACGACACCGCGTTCGCCCGTCTCGAACATGAAGGCCGTCTGCTCAACCCGGTTCTCAAGGGGCTGACGAACAGGCTCGGCCGGGTCGGCTTCCGCGGCGAACTTGCGCTGCGGTTTGCCCCGAAGCTCGCCGACGAAGCGCGGCCGCCGGAGCTGACCTGCGATCAGGTGATGGCATGCGCGACGATCGGCCATAAGCACTTGCCGTTCTTCGCCGGGTATCTGTTGAGCTTCGAGCATCTGAAGGACGTGGCCGAGGTGCTCAGCGACACGCTCTCGGCGGACGGCAAGTACTTTCTGTTTTGCGACAACATCGACCTGAGCAAGCGATATCAGGTGCCGTACAAGGGCGCGATGTTCTATGTGCTGCCGATTCTCGAGTCCACCGTCTACAACGAGATGCTCGAACTGCTGTACCTCGAAAAGAACGAATTGAAGAAAAGGGACTCCGGCGGCAAGCTGGATGCGGTAGCGGACGCGGCCATCAAGTTCGACGTGACCTTCGAGACGATCACCTACAGCGAAGGACTTGAATTGATGGGGCCAGTGCGCAACCCCAACGAGAACCGGCCTGTCTGAGGCGCGGGTCCCGACTGCTGCGCCAACCGATGTTCCCTTGCCCCCGAACGCAACCATGATCATGCACACTGACACTGCTTTCGTCGTCCGCGAACGCCTGGCCTCGCGCGTTGTCCGGAACGCCGATGCACAACTCGATACGATCGTGCCCGCCGCACTTTCCACTTGGCTGGCGTACCACGGCTTCCCTGCTCCCCATTCGCGCTGCGTGAACGGCGAAACGCCGTTGATGCGCGCCGCGCAGCATGGCGAGGACGCGGTCGTCGAAGCGTTGCTCGCACTCGGCGCACGCGTCGACGCGCTCGATGACGACGGCAACCATGCGCTCTGGTTCGCGTGCCTGCACGGCGGCCCCGCGACCATCCTGCGGCTGATCGACGCCGGCGCGCCGATCGACCATGTGAACGACGACGACATCACATGCCCGATGCAAGCAGCCGCGAGCGGTCGCCTCGACGTCCTGCAGATGCTGCTTGCGCATGGGGCGAACGCAGAACTGTGCGCACCGGATGGCCGCTGCGCGCTCGACATGGCAGCCGACCTCGGGCTGCAACTGCTGCTTGCTTTCGGATGACAGGCTTTGTTAGCGAGTCTTACAGTAACCGTCAAACGGTGTCGGCATCGGCATCAGATGGGCGCGCTCCTGCTCGAACACGTCGGCGACGCTCAGGTCACGATAGTCCGGATGCTTCACCTGATCCCACAACGACCGGCACCGGGTCGCCAGCCATGCATTCAGATCAGCGAAACTGCCGAAGCGTTGCGCACGCGCCTCAATCCAGATGCGCAGACGGCTGTCCTGCACGTTCTTCTCGACGACGCCTTTCTCCCAGCCACTGGCGACGTTGCAGAAGTCCGGATCGAACAGGTAGTGCGAGCACATCACTGCGAAACGCGGATTTACTGTGCGACCCTTGCTTTTGTGAACCTTGTCTACGGCCGTTTTCATATTGTCGTAGATGCCCCGGCGGGCCATCCCGCCGAAGGCCGCGAACGAGCGCGTATGGGCATCGAACAGCATCTCGTGCCCCTGGCTCGGATAGGCAACCAGCCAGAACGCCCGCGACGCACATAGCTTCATGTGCGACACCTGCAGCTTGCGGTAAATGCCGCCGACAACCAGTCCTTCCTCGGACCAGTCAAACTGGAATGCCTCGCCCAGCTCGAATCGCAACGGCACAAACGCCGACTTCGAAACCGCCTTGCCTTCGCCTTGCCGCCAGCCCCGGATGAAATCGGTCACCCGCGAGTAACAGCCGTCGTAGCCGCCCGCCTTGATCTCCTGAAACAGCATCCGGGCGGTGCGCCGCTCCTTCTTCGACCGCCGCGCGTCGACACTGAGCACCTGCACCAGCACCTCATGAAACGGCGTCAACCGGGTCGGCTGGGAGCGCCGCTGATACTTCGGCTCGTCCTGAACATCCATGTTCAGATATTTACTAATCGTGTTGCGCGACAGGCTTGTGAGACGTGCTATCTCGCGTACCGACTTGTTCTGGCGGTGGAACATCCGCCGCACCTTGCCAATCATCGTCATCGGGATCATCCCCAAACACCCTGCCAGAAAAACTAGCAAGATAGGTTGATTGCCCGGCTCAATTTTCAGTCGGCGCGATCCCTACATGTGGCCGAATTTTCGGTCGGCGTAAACACGGTATGTTCACCCCGAGCCCCGGTGGCACGTCTTGAGATGCGTTCAGTATGGCACGCTGGTTGCCACTCATCGGTGGCTTCCGCCACCGATTGAGCAGCGCGAAAGCTTCGAACTATCAGGAAGCGTCGGCCTGTAGAACGCCGAGCATTGCGATACAAGTGGTTAAACGAAGCTCAACGACGGAGGGAGACGGGTCCTGATTGAGATCGTTAATAATCACGGTGAAGTCTGCGGCAGTGTTATCGATCGCGGTCTTCAGATTTGTCAGGTCGCTAAGGCTGGAGGCCTCGGCGGTGGCCAATGTCTTGCACGCCGTGACCAAACCCTGCAGCACGCCGATCTGACTCGATAGCGAGTTGATGCGATTCTGAATCGCGGCAGCATCGCTTTTCCATTTGAGATAAAGACCAAGCGCAGCCGCAAGGCCCGGTAGACCGAATGGCCCCAGTGCAAGGAGATAGTAGTAACGCTTTTGTGCGGCAGCCAATTGGCCCCGTGCCGCGCCTTCCTGTGCCTGCAAAGTCGTCATCTGACTCTGGATAGAGCCTTCGACGTGGGCTAGCTGCGTAAACGACGACGACATGAGAGCCGCGGCAGCGTTCGATTGGGTCAGTAGTGATGTCGCGCTTTGTTGGTACGTACTGATGGTGGCAGCGACGTCCGAGACAGTTTTGGCTATCGAGCCCGGACTTGCACCTTTTTTAAGGTCAGCGAGCGCACCATTCAGCGCGGTGATTGCCGAACCGGTATAGCCGAGCAGGGCCGTCTGAAAAGGAGCGGCGTCCTTCAGAATACCGATAAGAGAATTGCAGACGGAGTTCTGAATTGGCACCGCGTCGCCGGGCAATTCTTGGATGGACCGCAATTTGGAGACACTACTGTTCAGGGCGGCCAAAGTCTGTGAAAAAGGACCCATGTTGTCTCTTTCCTTCGTTGTGGTATGACGGGGCCGCCTCCGTTGGAATCAATCCCGACGGAGGCCGCACGGGCTAGCGGATCGCGTTACGCCACTCCTGCTGAGGCGCGCAGATTGGCGACCTTCGCGATGAGATCGCTTACGGTCTGATGCGCGGCGGCCGATTGCACGGTTACGCCAGCCATTTGGCCCTTGACCGTCTGGATGTCCGCCAGGAGCGTCCCGATTTCGCCGTTTGCCGCGTTTATGAACAGGGTGCGGATCTCGTCCGCACTCGAAATCCCCTTGTTCAAATCGGCGATGATGTCGCCCAGATCAGATGTGATGCTTTCCCACGCGTTTGCCATCGCCGATGCTGCAGTGATGGCACCATTGACCTGCGTAGAAAGTGATGTGTAGCCGCCACTAATCGCCGTAGCGAGCTTTACCTCTTCCTTCAGGTCCGCTTGTTCGGTGAGCAGCGACGCCTTCGCCTTATTCGCTGCGACGAGCCCGGCTGCCGCGCCGACTTCACCGAGGACTCCCGCCAAGACAATGCCAACGCCGCCGACGACTGCACCGGTAGACGCGCCAGCGGTGACAAACTCAGCGATCGCCCCTACGCAGATGACAAATACGCCGCCTACGACAGTCAGCCCGCTCAGAACGATTCCGGCGATTGCGCCGTCGATTTCCGCCTGAGCTTTGCTGAGTTCCCCTATGATGATGGCGAGAATCCCGTCTCCTCCGCCAACCGCACTATTCATATTGGTAACGGTGGTTGTGAAGTCCGCTGAGTCCGTCGTTAGATTCGCGCCAAGCGTCTGGAGGTTGGTGACAATCTGGTTCGCGGCGCCTTGGTATTTCACCGACTCCTGCTGCACCGCCGTGAGGGCGGCTGTCCACTCAGCAACAGTCGAGCCTGCCGGCAGCGTCGCCGGTAGTGCTTTGTTGAGCTGGTAGTAGTTGTCGATGTTTGCCATGTTTTCGATCAGGCTGGGCTGCAGCGTGTCCAGATAATAGATCGCATGGCCTTTCGCGGTGGTGAGCCCGTCGTTGATTTGTGTCTGGTATTGCGACAGACCGTCGATGCCAGAAAAATCCACCTGGGGCTGTTCGAGAACGCTATTTACATAGGTTTGAACGGTCAGGGCAGCACACATTTGCTGAGTGTTTGCCTCGCCAATTGCTGTCGCATTTCCGCTGATATCCGGCATTTTTACCCTCGTTATTGAATTCAAATTGCATTGAACGCGACCTGAAGTGGCCGCACGTAACGAACGCCGAGCGAAAGCACGGAACCCCGAGTTGCGGGATTAGATGAAGGCCCCCGAGCGAACCGCAGTGTTCGTATTAATCGTCTTCCCGGCTTATGGTAGTGCTGGCCTGCAGGCTTTTTTATGCGTTACGGCTTGCACTGATTCCCTGCAAAGCCAGAAGGCTAATAGGGCGAATTTTGCCGTACGGTGTGACATTTTTCTTACGACCGATTCAATTACTAAGAGGGACGTGCGTCGCGCGACCAGCGAAGTCGGTCCACTGATCAGCCGAAAAATCGTATAGTTTGCAGCCTCGTGCGGTGTCGAAGTACCAACGCCACGAAAACCGCTGCACGACGATCCGTTCCGGAAGCATCGCTTCGAGGGTTCGCTGGGCACCGACGAGCCCGTATAGAGGCAGACTCATGTCGACGTGATGCGCGGTGTGCTCCATGATGTGATGAAACAGCGCGCCAACACGCCAGCGAAAGGTCAAGTGCACCGTCGTGGATACGAACGGATCTGAACGCCCCCATTTCGCGCGATCGTCGTACCAGCGGATTTGCGGATGCGTGTGGTGCGCGTACACGACGAAACCCACCATCGCGCACCAGAACAGGAACGGCACCGCGAACCCGCATGCGATTGACGGGACCACCCCCCGCTGCGTCGCGCGAGCGATCCACGCGAGCGCGCCGATCCAAAGCAGTGCGAACACCGATATCAGCGTGCAGTCACGGAAGAACATGGGGCGCCGCGTCGGCATTGCGGCCCGCGACGGGAAAAGCATCTTCGTCCACCAAATTTCGTTCATGTAGTAGAGACCGGGCGCCCAGCCGCTGCGATAGATACGTTCCAGTGCGCGCCGTGGCCCACTCAAGGCGCGATATTCCTGGATCGTCAGCGGTGCCCACACGAAATCGACGCCTTTCAGGTTCGTGTAGCCGTGATGCACCACGTTGTGACCCACTTGCCACAGGCTGTACGGCGTGAGCGACGGCAGGAAGGCGATCCGGCCCAGCCAGCGGTTGAGCGTGCGGTGCCGGGTCAGGCTCTCATGACATGCGTCGTGACCGATGACGAAGAGCCGTCCGATGACAAAGCCCGCCATGCATCCGAATACGGTCTTCAGCACGAACCCGTGCGCGAACACGCTCGCGGCGAGCGCACACAATAGCAAAACGTAGTCGAACACGAGCAGCAGAAGCGCGTAGGCGGTGCGGCGTTCGGCGAACGGTGTCAGCCACGAGCGGATGACCTTGCGATGGGGCAATGGCTCATTGGCGGGAACGGGGTGATTCGGACTGTTCATGAAGAAGACCGGTAGAGCGGTGCAGGACAACACTACGCACGCGGCCGACGGCTGCATGCCGTGTCCGCGATGATGTGACCAGACCGTTTCGCGCTGGTGGCGAGTCAGCGCGACATCATGTTCATGCTGACATTGTGCATTACCCAGATCGTGCCGAAGATCAGGAACAGCGCGGCGAGCGCGGTGTAGCATAACGCCAGCACGTTCCAGCGCTGGCCGCGCGACAGGTCGAGATGCAGGAACGTCACCAGATGCACGACGATCTGCACGAACGCCAGCAACGCGAGCGCCATAATCGCGGAGCCGGACGGCAGCAACCGTTGCGTGACGATCGAGAATGAGCCAGCCGTCAGCGCCACGGCAAGCACGAAACCGGTGATATAACCGGCGACGTCACCACGCGAGGCGGTCGTGGACGTCGAGTGTGAATGGACCATTTAGAGCATGCTCCCGAGATAGACAAACGAAAACACGCAGATCCACACGATGTCGAGGAAGTGCCAGAAGAGGCTCAGGCATGTCAGACTCGTGAGGTCGCGACCGGACAGTTCAGGCGAGCGGACGACATGCACGACGAGCACGGCCATCCAGACGAGGCCGGCTGTCACGTGCAGGCCGTGGGTGCCGACCAGCGTGAAGAACGACGACAGGAAGGCGCTGCGACTGGGCCCAGCACCATTGGCGACCAGGTGCGAGAACTCGCGCAGCTCTAACGCGAGGAACAGCGCGCCAAGCACGAACGTCACGAGGAGCCAGCCGATCACGGCACCACGCCCCTGGCGCTGCGCGCCGAGCATCGCGAAGCCGTAGGTGGTGCTGCTCAGCAGCAGCACGCCGGTTTGAAGTGCGACACCCGGGATGTCGAACAGGTCCCGTCCGGACGCGCCACCCGCGAACTCGTGCGCCATTACGGCGAACACGGCGAACAGCGACGCGAACAGCATGCAGTCGGTCATCAGGTACAGCCAGAAGCCGAATACGGTGGGCGTTGGGCCGTGGTCAGCGCTCGACCTGCCGTGATGGACGAGTAATGCAGATTGCGACATGGATCAGGTCTCCGCGGATTCGGGTAGTTCAAGGGCGGCCGGGGTGCGTGCGCTGCCGCGACGTGCTTCGATTTCGCGCACGCGCGAGGCCGGAATCACGTAGCCATGGTCGTCGCGGAAGCTACGCGCGATCAGCGCGGCGACGATCGCGACTAAGGCCAGCACGGCGAGCCACGTAATGTGCCAGACGCCGGCGAAGCCGAGCACGAGGCTGAATGCGCCGATCAGGAACCCGTCCGCGGTGTTCGACGGTAGGTGGATGTCCTCGTAATGCGCCAGTGCGGCATTTGCTGCGCCGCTTTCCTTCATGTGCGCGAACGCGTCGAGCTGGTGGACGACCGGTATGCGCGCGAAGTTGTAGACAGCGGGCGGCGACGAGGTGGCCCATTCGAGCGTGCGGCCGTTCCACGGGTCGCCCGTCAGGTCGCCGTATTCCGGCTCGTTGCGATGGATCACGCTCACGACGACCTGGGCGATCTGGTGCACGACACCGAGTGCGATCAGCACCACGCCGCATGCGGCGACGAACAGCCAGGGATGCCAGGTCGGGTTGTCGTAGTGATTCAGGCGCCGGGTCATGCCCATGAAGCCGAGCACGTAGAGCGGCACGAACGACACGTAGAAGCCGACGAACCAGCACCAGAACGCCCGCTTGCCGAGCTTCTCGTCAAGCTTGAAGCCGAACGCCTTCGGGAACCAGTAATGGAAGCCCGCGAGGTAGCCGAACACGACGCCGCCTATGATCGCGTTGTGAAAGTGCGCGATCAGGAACAGGCTGTTGTGCAGCACGAAGTCCACGCCCGGGATCGCCATCATCACGCCCGTCATGCCGCCGATCGTGAACGTGACCATGAAGCCGATCGTCCACAGCACGGGTGTGGTGAACTCGATGCGACCGCGGTACATCGTGAACAGCCAGTTGAAGATTTTCACGCCGGTGGGGATCGCGATGACCATCGTCATAATGCCGAAGAACGCGTTGACGTCCGCGCCGGAACCCATCGTGAAGAAGTGGTGCGCCCACACGAGGAATGCGAGCACCGTGATCGCGCACGACGCGTAGACCATCGTTCTGTAGCCAAACAGCGGTTTCTTCGCGAAGGTCGCGATCACTTCCGAGTAGATGCCGAACGCGGGCAGCACGAGGATGTACACCTCCGGGTGGCCCCACGCCCAGATCAGGTTCAGGTACACCATCGCGTTGCCGCCGAGCTCATTGGTGAAAAAGTGCATGCCTGCGTAGCGGTCGAGGCCGAGCAGTGCGAGCGTCACGGTTAGGATCGGGAACGTTGCCATGATCAGCACGTTCGAGCACAGCGCGGTCCACGTGAACACCGGCATCTTCATCAGCGTCATGCCGGGCGCGCGCAGCTTGACGATCGTCACGAAGAAGTTGATCGCGGTAATCAGCGTACCGACGCCGGAGAGCTGCAGACTCCAGATGTAGTAGTCGACCCCGACGCCGGGACTGAACTGCAGCTCCGACAGCGGTGGATACGCGAGCCAGCCGACCTGCGCGAACTCGCCGATCACGAGCGACAGATTGATCAGGATCGCGCTGATCGCCGTCATCCAGAAGCTCAGCGAATTCAGGAACGGGAAGGCGACGTCGCGCGCGCCGATCTGCAGCGGCACGACAAGATTGAAGAGGCCGACCATCAGCGCCATCGCCATGAAGAAGATCATGATGACACCGTGCGCGGTGAATATCTGGTCGTAGTGGTGCGGCGGCAGGTAACCGGGGCCGTGAAACGCGATCGCGAGCTGAAGCCGCATCATTACGGCGTCGACGAAACCGCGCACGAGCATCAGCACCGCGACGATGATGTACATGATGCCGATCTTCTTGTGATCGACGCTTGTCAGCCACTCGGTCCAGAGCCACTTCCAGCGGCCGAGCTTCGTGAGCGTGACGATGACCGCCAGCACGATGAGCGCCATGAACGCGGCCGCGCCCATGATGATCGGCTGATCGAACGGAATCGCGCCGGGCGTGAGTTTTCCAAACATGGCTTACTCCGTGGTCTGCGTGCGACAGGCGGCGTCGCGGAAGGCCGTGACGTTGCCGTTGTTGTATCGGGCAACGATGTTGCGGAACAGGTACTGGTCGATCGATGAGAAGTAGCGTACCGACTGCTTCTCGCTCGGCTTTGCGACTTCGGCGTATTCGTCCATGCTCAGGCGGTCCGGCGAAGCCTTGACCTTCCGCACCCATGCGTCGAAGTCGGTGGCGCTCGTCGCGAGCGTGCGGAACTTCATGTCGGCGAATCCCTTGCCGCTGAAGTTGGCGGACATGCCTTCGAAATTTCCCGGTGCATCCGCGATCAGGTGCAGACGGGTCTGCATGCCGACCATTGCATACACCTGGGTGCCGAGTTGCGGGATGAAGAATGAGTTCATCACCGAGTCCGACGTGATCCGGAAATTCACCGGCGTATCGACTGGCACGGCGAGCTGGTTCACCGACGCAATGCCGAGGTCCGGGTAGATGAAGAGCCACTTCCAGTCGAGCGCGACCACCTCGACGTCGATCGGCTTCACGCTCGACTGCAGCGGCCGGTACGGGTCGAGCTCATGCGTGGTGCGCCACGTCAGGATACCGAGGTACAGGATGATCAGGGCGGGGATCGTCCAGACGACGATCTCGATCGCCGTCGAGTGCGCCCATTTGGGTGCATAGACCGCGTGACGGTTCGACGCACGGTAGCGCCACGCGAAGAACAGCGTCAGCAGGATCACCGGGATCACGACGATCAGCATCGCCCACGTGGCGGTGGCGATCAGCGACTTCTCGGCCGCGCCGACGCTCCCTTTTGGATCAAGCACAGTCAGATCACATCCCGATAGACAGGCGCTCAATGTCGTGACGATGGCTATCGACCGTTTCCTTAAGGCTTTTCTGTCTGTCATAGTGGTTAAGTCCGGGTTGTGGCACTTTTGACCTCAAGCTGGCTTGACGCATGCGGCATCACACTCGCAGCGTCATGGTCCGACAACCGGCCAGCTTTGTGATTGATGTCGATCAAGGACGAACAAAGCGGCGGGGTGCGGTGCACTGACGCAGTGCGCCGCTGAGTGCGCGTTCCACCACATCGAGTGGCTGGATGCGATTGACAGCCTGCTGAACGTCGGTAGCAAAGTCCTGTACGCCGAAGCTTGCGTAACGACCTTGTTGCATGCGCAGAAGTAGCAGAGTGATCTGCGTGCCGTTCGGCGGCTGCAGCCAGTCCGGCAATGGCTGCGAAATCGGTGTCTCCGGGTGCGAGAAACATCTTGGGTACCAGTCAATGCGGTTGAAGGCCAATAGTCCGACCTCAAGGCTCCCGCTATCTCGACATTCCTACGCGTGACCCGGTGTCGCATCTTGACTTCGGGATCGGGACCGGTTGACCCTGCGCAAGGGCAGCCCTGATTTGCGCGTCGACAATTCCCCGCATACGTCAACAAGGGGAAAGCGATGAAGCACATGATTAAGGCCGTCATGATCGTGGCAAGCCTGTGCGCTACCGGTTTGTTCGAAGTGCTGGCATACGCGGATGACGTCAGCGCGAACGGAAGCACGATGGCAGGCGAGGTGACGGCTGATGGGATCCACGCCGGCGACGTGCTCGTGCGTCTGCGTGCCATCTCGATCGAGCCGGACGTTCACACCAGCGGCACGTTGTCGTCGCTCGGCGTGGGTGTCAATAACGCATTCGTGCCGGAGTTGGACCTGACCTATATGATCCGCGACGCGATCGGCATCGAGCTGATTCTCGCCACCTCGCGGCATCACGTGACGTCCGGCCTCGGCGATCTCGGTGGCGTGAACGTGCTGCCACCGACGCTGCTGCTGCAATATCACTTCAACCATGCTGGCATGATCCGACCGTATGTCGGCGCGGGGGTCAACTACACGTACTTCTACAACGACGGCCTGAGCGCGGGCCCCGTAGGCATCCAGGTGTCACGCAGCAGCTTCGGTCCGGCGGTGCAGGCTGGCGTCGACGTGCAGATCACGAAGACCGTCTTTCTCAACGCGGATATCAAAAAGATCTGGATGCACACGGACGCCTCGGTCGCCGATAGTTCGTTGGGCCGGCTGGACATCGACCCACTGGTACTGGGAATAGGCGTCGGGATGAAGTTCTAGCGAGCGCGCAATGACAGACCACAGCTCGCACCAGCGGGCGATCCGCTGCGCCCCATCCACCTGAAACGGAGATCTGGTCACTATGCCCCTGTACGACTACCGCTGCGCGGCCTGCGGCCACGCATTCGAAACGCTGGTGCGCGCCGGCCACGCGCCCGTCTGCCCGCAATGCGGCGGCACCGCGCTGGACAAGCAGGTCAGCGCGCCGGCCTCGCCCGGCAAGAGCCGCGCGATCATCTCCCGCGCGCGGCGTCAGGCGGCGCGCGAAGGGCACCTCAGCAACTATTCGCCGGCCGAGCGCCGCAAGCTGCTGCGCTGAGCCCAACGGGGAATCGCGCTGTCGATGTAGATGAACCTCGAGGGCGCCTACGGGATGGCACTCAGTCTCACCGTCTTCATGGCCGGCACGCTGGATCGGGCCACCGCCGACAGCCTGCTGGAACGCGCGAAGGGCATCTGCCCGTATCTCGACGCGTGGCTTCGCAACATTGCGTCAGCACGGCCGCCCTCGCGCTCGCGCGCTTCGATGACCATGACGGAAACGTCCTGCCGGCTTGTAGAGCAGCGCGCCCGAGGCCGGCACGTCATCCAGCAACGCGCCGTCTGCGCTATAGGCCGCGAACCAATGGCCGAAATGCTCGGCCTGAGACAGCCCCTGCGACTGCGCCCAGCCGCCCTGCGGCCGCGCCTGCGCCAGCGCGCAATGCAGTGCCGACGGCGTCGGCGTCATGGCGAAGGCCTCATTCATGACGCTCACCAGCGACTTGCGATGCTTGAAGTTTTCGATGAACTGCGCCGCCTGGGTCAGCCGGGTGCGGATCTTGTGCAGCACGCTGACCTTGGCCGTGATGATTTCGGCGAGCGCGAGCGGCGTGGCAGGGACGGCCGTATCGGGGCACAGCGCGAGCAGCGCCGGTCCCAGGTACGGAATGACCCCGCCCGCACACAGGCGTTCGGCGATGGTCTGGACTGAAACGGTCATGCAGTGCGCCTCACAGATAAATGGCAGCGCCGGCGCCCACGTTGGTCGCGGTGTCTTTCAGCGTCTTGACGATGTACTTGACCTGGTCGGTGTCGAGTAGCGTGTGCAGCGGCAGCGCCAGCGCGCGTTCGCCGATGCGCTCGGTGTCGGGCAACAGGCCGCTCTTGCGGCCGATCGCATCGCCCGCGTTCGTGTAGTGGAACTGCTGATGCAGCGGATGGCTGTAGGCCACCGTCTCAATGCCGCAAGATTTCATGTCGTCGATCATCTGGGCGCGCGCGCTCTGCGTAAAACGCTTGCCCAAATGCACAACATAGAGCATCCAGTGCACTTCTTCGACGTCCTCGGCCACGTAGGCCGGCTTGATCCCTTCGAAGCTTTGCATCTCTTCGTGATACCAGGTCTCGACCTGCTTTCGCTGCGCGAGGCGCGTGTCGAGTTCGGCCAGTTGCGCGAGACCGAGCGCGGCGGTCAGATCACTGATGCCCGCCTGCAGCGGCACCCGCGAGCCGACCGAGACGGACGCGCGGTCCGTGACGCGCCGCTCGCGCAGATAGCGCAGTTCATGGACGAGTTCGTCATCGTCGGTGACGAGCATGCCGCCCGCTCCTGTGCACAGCGCGGACGGGCTGGAGAAGTCGAACACTGATACGTCGCCGAAACAGCCGACGTTGCGGCCCCGGTAGCGCGAGCCCAACGCCTCAGTACTGTCTTCGATCAGCCGCAAGCGCTGCGCGTCGGCCAGTTCGCGCAGCAGCGCCCACGCGGCCGGGTGGCCGTTGGTATTGCCGGCGAGGATCGCGCGCGTGCGAGGGCCGATCTTCTGCGCGGCTTTTTCGGCGCTCAGACAACCGCTCCAGTAGTCGATGTCGGCGAACACCGGCACGGCTCCCGCCAGCGTGATCGCCTGCGCCACCTGATGCCAGGTGTGCGACGCGCAGACCACCTCGTCTCCCGGGCCGATCCCCGTCGCGCGCAACGCAATCCAGGTGGCGAGCGTGCCGCTCGCGACCGCGACCGCATGCTCCCGGCCAACCCAGCCCGCAAACGCGCGCTCGAACGAATCAAGCATCGGCCCGTCGCTCCAACGCGAGGATTGCAGCACCGCGTTGACGAGATCGATCTCGCGCGCCGCGCAGGCCGGTTCGCTCAGCGCGATCTCATCGATTTCCATGCGCCTTGTCCTCAGTCAGGATCAACCCATCGGCCTCTTCAGGCCGCTGCGTGATGGTCCTGTAATACCCGGCCGATATCGCGAAATAGATACTGCGCACACCGAACCGGAGCGCTGCTGTCTCGTCGCGCATCACCGTTGCGCTGACATGCATTGTGCGCACCTCGGGATAACGTTCGTGCCATTGCGCGGCGGCGTCGCGTAGCGTCGGTGCCGTGCGGAGCAGGTTCGCCGCGAAGTCCAATTGCTCGGCGTTCAGGCTCATCTCACTCCTCCACGCCAGCAATGCGCCGCGCTTCGACCGTGATGGGCAGTGGCGTATCGTCGGCCATCGCGGGCAATTCGAGTTGCCAGCCGTTCGCAAGTGTGACGAGACCGCCCCACATTCCGGGCTGCGCCATCGCGACAATGGGCTCTTCCAGGTCCTTCTTTGGCACGTAGGCGCTCAGCGCGCCCTTGCTGTCCTTGCGGATCATGACTTTCATGGTTGCGGACTCCGGAGATTGATGACAGGTTCAAACCAGGTTCAAGCGGGATGCGCTGCTTCCTCCAGCGGTGTGCAGCCAGCGCACGCGCCGGCTTCAGGTGCGCTGCATGTTCGATCGCGCTGAATACGCCACGGTCCCGGCCCTCCGGCGCCGCCGCGTGCAGCCCGCACACAGCCAGGTGATTGGCTTCGGTGGCGCCGCTGGCGAAGATCAACTCTGCGGGCTTGCCACCGAGCGCTCGCGCGATCGTCGCGCGGGCCGCAGCGAGCGTACCCTTCGCCGGCTGCCCGACGGCATCCTGCGACGACGCGTTGCCCCACACATCCGTCAGGATGGACAGCATCGCCTGCCACGGCGGAGGCTGGCGGCATGGTCGCGTTGTGGTCGAGATAGATCGTCGGCCGGCTCCGTTAGTTTGCTTCACGGCCAGAACACGCATTCGCGATCGATGCACAGCGTGTCCAGCAGCTCGGCCAGATCGGTGCTCTCATGCTGGGGCATCCATCGGTGCGACGCATGATCGCGCGCGCTCAGGTGCCACATACCGTCTTCATCGCGCGTGAGCCAGGCTATGTCGATCAGCCCGCCATTCGCGTCGACATTGCGGGAGCAGCACGGGCTCTCGACACGGAACCCCTGCCCGTCGCGCAGCACGCGCGGCAGCACATAGCGGTAGCGGGTACGCTCGCGCAACGCTTGCTCGATCTGGCGCTGGGTCAGGTCGAACGGGCGGCCCGCGCGCAAACCGTCGCGCGGCGGCGCCGCTTCTGGCGCGCTCGCTTGAACCGTCATGACATGGCTCCTTCTTCGGGTAGCAGGCCGGCGGGTGCGGGCGCAATTTCATTCTCCGTGCATCCGACGACACAGTTGCCGAACTGCACCAGATAGACCGGCTCGCCGCTCTCAACCACCTGCCCGACGTTGACGATTTCGCCGACCGTACCCGCCTCGGCCAGACAATCGTCCTGGCCGCGCTCCGGAAAGCTGCCGTCGTTGCACAGGTCATCCAGCGCGATCACGCGCATGCCCCACTGATAAGCAGGCTGAACCGGTTCGATACTCATGCTGACGGCTCCTGCGGTTGCGACGTTTCCGGCTGGACCCGCGTGCCGATCTTGTGCAGCGCTTCGGCCCGCTCGCCCAAGCCTTGCAGCACGTCGTCCGGCAGGTTGTCGAGCGTGCATAGCTCTTTCGCGCGCATGCCGACACGGTGGCCGCTCTCGACGAAATCCACCGCGTAGATATAGAACTGCTGAAGGAAGGTGTCGATGCTGGTGACGTAGCCAATCTCGCCCTTGTTCACCAGCACTTCGCCGATGTCCTTGCCGTTGTAGGTGCCGTCGTTGCGGATCACCGCGCGTGCGATCACGCGCTCGCCGTAGTTGAAGCGCGGGGGAAACGCGACCTCGAGCAGGTCGTCGTCGCGGTTGATGTCAGCCATGCTTTACTCCTGCTGGATCGTTGCGTCTGTCCGGTGGTCATCAGGTTCGCGACCTCGCTCGACGGCCGGCGCAGTCGAGCGGGCCGCCCTGCCAATGGCGCGGTGCAATGTCGCCGCCTGGTACGCGCACGTTCTGTACGCTCATGGTTGCGTCCCCGTCCAGCCGCGCGTCGGATACGCACTCAGCGCATCCATTGCATCGTCGGACCCGACGCCGGTCTCATGACGATCCAAGACTTGCGAAAGCAGCGCGCCCCCCACCCGGTCTTCGGGATCGAGCCGGCGCAATTCGCGCAGTCGCATGCGCGCTTCTTCAAAGTCGCCGAGACGCATGTTGAGGTACGCGAGGCCCTTCAGCGTGAACAGATAAAAACGCGCGGCCGCGTCATAACGCGTGGTCACGATCGCGGCCGCAAGCGGTTCGTCGCCGAGATCCGAGCCCAGCGCGGTGCGGGCGACCGCCAGCGCGTCTTCGCCGATCGCACGCGCCTGCGCCAATTGATGGCCGTAGAAGTAAAAGCGGTACAGCGCGATCAACGGCACCGGATGGCGCGGCGCGGCGGCGCGGGCGCGTTGCAACAGCGCGAGCGCCTCGTCGGGGCGCTCGCGCAACCGACCCGCCTCGGCGATCAATGCATTGACGCCCGACGGCAAGCCGCCGCCAATCGCGCTCTGCGCAAATGCGGTCATTACGTCGTCGAGGGCACGGTCGCCGGACTCCATCGCCATCGCTCCTCTTCAGGAGATCTGACGCGGCAGCGGCGGCCGCCCGCGGCCAATCGCGCTGACATCGATGGTCGCCACGCCCGGCGGCGCCGACTCCGCACTGCTGCTGCAACCACAAGCGGCCTGGTTCGGATTGAAGAAGATCAAGCCGGACTGGGTTGGCGTGTCGGCGAAATCGATCGTTATGCCTTCGAGCATCAGCCGGCTCTCAGCCGGCAGGAATACGCGCAGGCCGTTGATGTCGAGTTCCTGTTCGCCTGGTTGCAGCGCCGGCTCGGCGGTGAATTCCGCGGTATAGCCGGAACAGCCGCCGGCGCTCACCACCAGACGAAAGCCGGCCCCAGCCGGCAGGCCCGAAAAGCGCACGATACGACGCATGAACTTCTCGGCGGCGCTCGTAACAGTTACGTTGGACAGCATGATGCGTAGTCTCCTGATGGATGAATGGCCGGCCCGGCCACGAGCCAGACTCAAACCTGAACGATGCAGCCGTCCACGGGACACACGGCGACGCACTGCGGGTCGTCGAAGTGGCCTTCGCATTCGGTACATTTCTTGGGGTCGATCGCGAACACGCCGCCTTTGTCGCTGATCGCGACATTGGGGCATTCCGGTTCGCAGGCCGAGCATCCCGTACAGGTGGACGCGATAATCTTCAGAGGCATGGAGGCTCTCCTGTTGTCCTGTCTGGAAGGGTGTGGGGTGTCACGCCGCTGAGGCTGACGAGGTGTAAGCGCCCTGGCGGATCGAAGCATCGCCGCGGTCCCGGTGCACGATGGCGCCGCTGGCGATGCGACTGCGGTAGTCGTTGAACCAGGCAAGCACCGCTTTTTCGATAAATTCGCCGACGTACTGATCGACCGGCTCGATGCCCGCTTGCGCCAGTTCGTCTTTCGGGCAGGCGCCGATCTTCGCGACCAGCACCGCGTGGCAGTCGTCGAGCGCGCGCACGACCGACGGGAGTTGCTCGTCGTCGCCGTAACCGCCCAGGCAATACAGGTCCACCCGGCGATGGCCGACGAACAGCGCTTCGGCTGCCGAGACCTCGAAGATCTGAAACTCCGTGACGTGGCCGAAGTGCTCGTTGATCCGGCCGCCGCCCTTCGTTGCGACCGCGACCAGCACCTTCATGTCGTCGGCGACGTCGATCTCGCGAGAGACAGCCAGCGCTTCCTGCTTCGCGTCGTGCTGCGCCTGACGCTCGGCTTCGACGCGCTGCTGGTATTCACGGCGGCGGTCGAGGTCGTAGACCACTTCCATCCGGTCGATCTTGTCGAGCGTGAAATCCTCGCTGCGGTCCTCGCCCAGCAGGCCAACCGCATCCGCGCGGCACTGGCGGCAATGACGCATCAGGTTGGCGCCGCCCATGCAGGCGTCCTGCACGGCCTTGAGTTCCTGCGCAGTCGGTCCGCGCTGGCCGCTCAGGCCAAAGTGAGTGCCGTGCTCGGGCTGCGAGATCAGCGGCATGATGTTATGCAGGAACGCGCCGCGTTTCTTGACGTCGCGGTTGACCTCGATCAGGTGCTCCTCGTTGATGCCGGGAATCAGCACCGAGTTGATCTTGGTCAGCACGCCGCGTGCGGTGAGCATCTCGAGACCCTTCATCTGCCGGTCATGAAGGATGCGGGCTGCTTCGTAACCGGTCACGCGCTTGTGCTTCCAGAAAATCCACGGATAGATTTTCTCGCCCACCGCCGGGTCGACCATGTTGATGGTGATTGTCACGTGGTCGATGTTGTACTTGCAGATTTCGTCCACGAGGTCGGGCAACGCCAAGCCATTGGTCGACAGGCACAGCTTGATGTCCGGCGCCTGTTCCTGCAGCATCCGGAACGTCTCGAAGGTCTTCTTGGGGCTCGCCAGCGAATCACCGGGACCGGCGATGCCAAGCACCGTCATCTGGGGAATCTCGCTTGCGACCGCCACGACCTTCTTCACTGCCTGTTGCGGCGTTAGCTTCTGAGAGACCACGCCGGGACGCGACTCGTTCGCGCAGTCGTATTTGCGGTTGCAGTAGTTGCACTGGACGTTGCAAGCCGGCGCCACCGCCACATGCATGCGCGCATAGTGATGATGGGCTTCTTCCGAGTAGCATGGGTGATTCTTGACCTTCTCCCAGATGTCCGGCGGCATGTCGTCGAGACTACCCGACGCGCCGCAGCTGGCCTTACCCTCGCCACCGTGCGTGCCGCAGCCGCCACCGGTGGACGGGTCTTCGATCTTCACGCCGAGCGGTTTAATCTGCCCGACGCTGATATAGGCCGCTGCGGGCAAGTCGCTCGCATTTGAACTCGCTTGCATGGATATCTCCTCGCAACCAACGGCGGCCGCGCGCAAGCCATAGAGCCAGATCCATGCCACTCGACAAGAACGCCAGGAATCAACGGGTTAGGATATATTTCGCAGTTCTGTTTGATCCCGGCGCGCGACGTATCCCTACAATTTCGTTGCGTCGTGTCGGTGTCGCGACAAATCTCACACGACCCGGACAGCATGTTCTGAACCAGCGAGATGGACCCGCACAAACCAGATCAATCGTTCGCGTTCACCCTCCGGCTTCCCCGGCTTGCGATGTCGCGAACGTGTGGTCGTCCGCTGCTGCTCGTCACGCGAAAGACCCGTAGCGCTCAGGCCGCGCAGTTGCCCGTCCGGTTCGGCCAGCACCACAAGGGCGCGCCGCCACTCCATCGTCTGCACAAGATAGTTCAGGGACTCGCGGAAGGCTTTCGCCACATCGAGCGACGAAACCAGCGTCTTGCTCACCTCGTAGACGCCGTCCAACGCTTGCCTGAATGTTCACCGTTGACTTCCCCTTCGTGTGCTGCGCGCTTTCGATGTACCAGCGCAAGGCGCACGATCGACGCAAAGACACAGCGTTTGAAGTAAGTGCATTTCTACGCCTGATGATTCAGCCATCGCGATGTCAATCCCGCGCGCGTAACGACAAATCCGACAAAAAGAACGGCGGCAATCCTCACTCGTCGGGCGCATCGACACAAAACAACAGCGAAACAACAGCGGCCCAGTTGAAAGAGGCCACTAGAGCGTGAAAATCCGCTGGCATGGAAGTTGCCCTGAAGGTCGCATTACCCCGCTTTAGGAGCCTGCAATGTCGGATTTCCAACGCGTCGGTACCGGCCTCCATCCGCGCGGCGCCAACCCGGTGCATCTGGATCATGCCGCCACCACGCCGGTCGATCCGCGCGTGATCAGACGCATGCTGCCTTACCTGAGCGAGATGTACGGCAATCCCGCCAGCCGTTCGCATGCCTACGGCTGGCTCGGCGAAGAAGCGGTGGAACTGGCCCGCGAGCAGCTCAGCTCGCTCGTCAACGGGGACCCGCACGAGATTGTCTGGACCTCGTGGAGCTCCGGCCGCGCATGCGGATCGCGCGCCAAATGCACGGCGGCGTCCACGAGCGCGGCATGCGCTCGGGGACGTTGTGCACGCATCAGATCGTCGAGGTACTGCCATTGCCGCCGGTCGAGATCCACTGCTCGATTCTCGCGCCGAGGACGCGATCAAGGCGGCCGTGTCTGACTTTCGCTCGCGCCAGACGATTCGAGGCGCAGCAGCCGACGACCTGTAACTCGCCGAGCAACCGACCTGCTCGTCTAACCCGAAGTGAGTCCATTCAAGCCTGAGAGGAACCTCCATGGAAACGCTCACCCAACCGGCTTCCGCCACACCCGGCGTCATGCCCGGCCTAGTCGAATTCACGCCTCAGGCCGCTGCGAAAGTGGCCTCGCTGATCGAGGAAGAAGGCAATCCCAACCTGAAGCTGCGGCTGTACGTGTCCGGCGGCGGCTGTTCGGGCTTGCAGTACGGCTTCGCGTTCGACGACCAGGTGGCGGACGACGACATGCAGACCGTCACGGACGGCGTCACGCTGCTGGTCGATTCGATGAGCCAGCAATACCTGCCCGGCGCGCGCGTCGACTACGAAGACAGCCTGGAAGGTTCGCGCTTCGTCATTCACAACCCCAATGCGCAGAGCACCTGTGGCTGCGGCAGTTCGTTTTCCGTGTGAGGCAATCATGAAATCTCACTGACTGGCGCCTCCCGACGACGAGGAGAACAACCAGTTCGACAATGCGTGGGGCCTTGACGTGCAATCGCGTCTCGCGTGCTGCGTGAAGCTGCGCGATGCCGACCTGACGATCGAACTGCCGCCACATACGCGCGAGCTCGCGCGTGAGCATTGAGGGCATGCGTCCTTAGCGCTGTGCGGCCTCTTCAAGCGCCATAGCGGTCATCGCCGCGTCCGCACGTCCTCGCTGACCACGCCCATCGCATCGCGCATCGCTTTCTGCAGCGCCGTGTTCATCGCTACACCTGGCTGTTCGAAACAGGACATTCGCGACAGGTCTTCGTTGGAACCGCTTCATCACAGCGCCAGCGAACACCGGAAAGCCCCGCGGCAAGCGGCTATTCGCGCTAACGGTGCATGGCGCAGTACTTGCAAACCGTATGTTCAAATGCCAAAAGGACAACTTCCCGTGTCGAATCCGATCATCAACGACACCACACTGCGCGACGGCGAACAGACCGCTGGCGTCGCATTCACGGTTGCCGAAAAATGCGCGATTGCCGAGGCGCTCTCAAGCGCCGGCGTACCCGAACTGGAGATCGGTATCCCCGCGAGGGGTGCCGAGGAAATCGATTGCATCCAGACCATCGTCGCGCTGAATCTCGACGCCGATCTGATGGTCTGGGGCCGTCTCACCGACGCGGACCTGGCGTCGGCCTTGTGCTGCAATCCCGACATCATTCACCTGTCGATTCCCGTGTCCGATATCCAACTTCAACACAAATTTCGCCAGCCGCGCTCGTGGGTGCTCGCGCAGGTGAATCGCGTGATCAGCGCCGCCGTCAAAAGCGGCCGCAAGGTTTCGCTGGGCGCGGAGGATGCCTCGCGCGCGGACCCCTCGTTCCTTGCCGACGTGGCGCGGCACGCGCAACAGTGCGGTGCGCAACGCATCCGCTTTGCTGACACGCTCGGCGTCCTCGATCCTTTTTCGACCTATGAAGCGATTGCGCGATTGCACGACGCGGTCGATCTGGAAATCGAAATCCACGCGCACAACGACCTCGGGCTCGCGACCGCGAACACCCTTGCCGCACTGCGCGCCGGCGCAACCCACGCCAACACCACTGTCAATGGTCTCGGCGAACGCGCCGGAAATGCCGCGCTGGAGGAGATCGTGATGGGCGTGCGCCATATCATGGGTCGCAACACCGGCGTCGACACGACCGCGCTATTGAGCATCTCGCGGCTTGTCGAACGGGCTTCAGGACGCCCGGTCGCGCTTAACAAAAGCATTGTCGGCGCCAGCGTTTTCACGCTCGAGTCCGGCATCCACACAGACGGGCTCACGAAGAATGCATCGACCTACGAGAGCTTCGATCCCGCCGAACTCGGTCGCGAACGCTCGGTCGCGCTTGGCAAGCATTCGGGTTCGCAAAGCGTGCGCCGGGCTTATGACGCGCTCGGCCTGGCCGTCAGTGAAAAGCTGCTCGTGCTGCTGCTGACCCGGATCCGCCACCATGCCGCCCAGCACAAGCAAACGCCCAGCGCCGCCGACCTGTATCGCTTCCTGATCGAGTTGCGCTACACCGTCGGAGACTTGTCATGAGCGGCGCTGTGGTCGGCTTCACGAAGTGCGTCGCGAAACCCGAACAGTCAGGCACGACGGCGCCGTGCGCGAGCAGCGGCGCCTGCGACAAGTACTTCGCCGAGCCGACGCTCTGTCCATACCTATCCTCATCCGCTTGCAAGGAGTAAACGCGATGGAAAGCTTTGTCCAGCAACTCAAGGCGCTGTCCTCAGCCGAGGACTTCCTGCAGTTCTTCGGCATTGCGTTCGACCAGAAGGTCGTCAACGTGAGTCGACTGCACATCCTCAAGCGCTTCTTTCAGTACATCCAGCAACAGGACGCGCTGCCGGAAGGCGACGAACCCGCCCTGTTCGCGTCATATCACGCGCTGCTGCTGAAGGCTTACGGCGACTTCGTCACCTCCACGCCGGCGCAGGAAAAAGTGTTCAAGGTGTTCCGGGACACAAATGGGCGGCAGCACGTTTCACTCGACAGTCTGCGCGCGTCGCTGCCCGCGCGCACCCTTGCCTGACAGGTGGAGCAAGACCATGCACATCGTTAAGACCATGCACATTGTCGTCTGCATCAAGCAGGTCCCGGACTCGACGCAGATCCGCGTTCATCCGGTCACCAACACGATCATGCGCCAGGGTGTTCCGGCGATCGTCAACCCGTATGACCTGTTTTCACTCGAAGAGGCGCTGCGACTGAAGGACCGCTTCGGCGGCAAGGTCACGTTGCTTTGCATGGGCCCGCCGCAGGCCGAGGAAGCGCTGCGCAAGTGCATCAGCTTCGGCGCGGACGACGCCGTGCTGCTCACCGACCGTGCATTCGCCGGCGCGGATACGCTCGCTACGTCGTACGCGCTGGCAGCGGGTATCCAGCAGATCGCGAAGGAGCAGGCGGTGGACATCGTGTTCACTGGCAAGCAGACGATCGACGGCGACACCGCGCAAGTCGGCCCCGGTATCGCCAAACGCCTCGGGCTGCAACTGCTGACCTACGTGTCGCGCATCGTCGAGACCGCTCTCGATGCGCGCACGATCACCGTCGAGCGCCGCGCCGAGGGCGGCGTGCACGTGCTCAGGACTGCGCTGCCGTGCCTGATCACAATGCTGGAGAACACCAACGAACTGCGCTTTGCGACGCTGCCCGCGATGATTCATGCGGCCGGCTATCCGGTGCACAAATGGAACTGCGAACAGGCCGGCATCGAAGATCTCAGCAAGATCGGCCTGAAGGGCTCGCCGACAGTGGTCAGCAAAGTCTTTGGACCGACGCCGCGCAGCGAGAAAGCGGAGATGCTCGACCTCGACGCATCGAGTCTTTGCGACGTGTCGGTGAACCTGCTGCAAAAGATCTTCGCGCGCCATCCTACCCTGGAAGCTGACCTGCTGATGAAGGAGGGTTCATGAATGCACCCGCCGCCCCCGCGAAGAAACCCGCCGGCCGCGCAGGACGCAATCTCGAACTGCCGAAACACCTGAAGGTCTACAAAGGCGTCTGGGTCTTTATCGAGCACGACCGTGGACACGTGCACAGCGTCTCGTGGGAACTGCTCGGTGAAGCGCGCAAATTGGCCGACACGCTCGGCAGCCGAGTGGGCATCGCGGTGCTCGGCGGCGCGAATGAACCGCTCGAACAGTTCGCCGCAGAAGCCTTCACTTACGGCGCGGACGATGCGTACATCGTCCACGACCCGGTCTTGCAAGGCTATCGCAACGAGCCGTTCACGAAAGGGCTGACCGACCTCGTCAACCGGCATCAGCCCGAGATCCTGCTGCTGGGCGCGACGTCGATGGGCCGCGACCTCGCCGGCTCCGTAGCGACGACCCTGTTGACCGGGCTGACCGCCGATTGCACCGAACTCAACATCGATCCCGCGTCGCGTGCGCTGGCGGCGACGCGCCCCACCTTCGGCGGCTCGCTGTTGTGCACGATCATGACGCTCGCGTACCGTCCGCAGATGGCGACGGTGCGCCCGCGCGTGATGCCGATGCCGCTGCGCGACGCCGAACGCACCGGCAACATCGTCCATGGAACGCTGGGGATGATCGAGACGGACATCGTCACGAGGCTGCTCGACTTTATCCCGGATGCGAGCAGCAACCGGATCAACCTGCCCTATGCCGATGTGATCGTGAGCGGCGGCAAGGGGTTGAAGAGCCCGGAGAACTTCCAGCTGGCGTTCGATCTGGCGAACGTGCTCGGCGGCGAAGTGGGTGCGACCCGGCCATGCGTGCAGGCCGGCTGGGTCGAGGGGGAGCGCCAGGTGGGACAGACCGGCAAGACGGTGCGGCCCAAGCTCTACATCGCCGCCGGCATATCCGGCGCGATCCAGCACCGCGTGGGCATGGAAAGCGCAGACGTGATCGTGGCGATCAACACCGACCCGAACGCACCCATCTTCGATTTCGCACACTACGGGATTGTCGGCAATGCACTGCAAGTGTTGCCCGCGCTGAAGCAGGCTTTTGTGGAGCATTTGACCCGGCGCCGCAAGCAGGCTGCCTGAGGAGAATCACGATGAGAAAACCTTCACAGTTCGATGTGATTGTGGTCGGCGCCGGTCCGTCCGGCAACGCTGCCGCTTACACGATGGCCAAGGCAGGTCTGGAAGTGCTGCAGATCGAGCGGGGCGAATATCCGGGCAGCAAAAACGTTCAGGGAGCGATCCTGTACGCGAAGGCGCTCGAAGAGATCATCCCGGAGTTCCGCGACGATGCGCCGCTGGAGCGCCACATTATCGAGCAGCGGATGTGGGTGCTCGACGATACGTCGTTTGTCGGTACACATGTGCGCAGCGAGGATTACAACAGGCCGCCCTATAACCGCTACACGATCATCCGCGCGCAGTTCGACAAGTGGTTTTCATCGAAAGTGCGCGAAGCCGGCGCACTGCTGCTCTGCGAGACCACGGTGAAGGAACTGATCATGGACGGCGACGTGGTGGTCGGCGTGCAGTGCGACCGCGAGCACGGCGATGTCTATGCCGACGTGGTGGTGCTCGCCGACGGCGTGAATTCGACGCTCGCGCGCAAGGCGGGCTTTCATGGAGAGATCGGGGCCGGCAACGTTGCACTCGCCGTCAAGGAGATTCTCTTCATGCCGGAGGAGACGATCCGCCAGCGCTTCAACGTCGGCGAGGACGACGGCGTCGTGATCGAGATGGTCGGCAGGATCACCGACGGCATGATGGGCACTGGCTTCCTCTATACCAACAAGGAATCGCTCACCATAGGCGTGGGCTGCATGCTGAGCGACTTCAAGAAAAACCCCAACCGCACGAGCCCCTACGTGCTCCTCGAAAAGATGAAGCAGCACCCGTCGATCGCACCGCTGATTGCGGGCGGCGAGATGAAGGAGTATTGCGCGCATCTGATTCCCGAAGGCGGTTTTCACGCAATCCCGCAGGTCTACGGCAACGGCTGGATGATCGTTGGCGATTCAGGCGGTTTCGTGAACGCCGCGCACCGAGAAGGTTCGAATCTTGCGATGACCACGGGACGCCTCGCCGCCGAAACGGTGATCCACGCTAAAGCCGCGGGCCACGGCTACCGCGCCGGCACGCTCAAGGCCTACAAGGCCGCGCTCGATCAGAGCTTCGTGATGAAAGACCTGCACAAGTACCGCGACATGCCGGCCGTGCTGCACCAGAATCCGCAGTTCTTCACGACCTACCCCGACCTCATGGCGCGCGCCGCGCGCACGATGATCACGGTCGACGGTAAGGACAAGAAAAGCAAGGAGCGCGAGATTTTTTCGAGCTTCCGCACAGCCCGTTCGCTTTCCGGCATCGTGGGTGACGCCTACAAACTCCTGAGGGCCTTCCGATGAGCACCCTACCCGTCAACGTAGAGGAAAAGCTGTTCCAGAACCGTTATCGCGTCGATGCAGGACGGCCGCACGTCCACATCAAGGATGCCGACGTCTGCCAGAGCGAATGCAGCGCGAAGAGTTGCACCTTCGTCTGCCCGGCCTCGTGCTACAAGGCCGAAGGCAACGGCGCGGTGACGCTGATCACCGACGGCTGCCTCGAATGCGGCAGTTGCCGCATCCTCTGTACCGACCACCAGAATATCGAGTGGGACTACCCGCGCGGTGGTCACGGCATCCTGTTCAAGTTCGGTTGAGGAACATCGTCATTGCCAGACCAGAACGACATGTGTTTGCTTGCACCGAGAACCGGCCGCCGCCGCATCCGCGGGGCGCCGGGCGGCAAGGGCTCGACGGCGCTGCTGAAGGCCTTCTGGGCGGAACGGCAGAAACGCCAGGCGCCCGATACCGTCGCGATTACGTATTCGGGCTGCCTCGGCCCGTAGTGGAAGCGTTGCTGCAACGGTCCGTCTGAGGAGACACATGGCCAACGAACCGGCGATGACAGCGCCGCGTTCGCACCACCTTAGTCGAGATACGGACCGCTTCCCATCGTGATCGTGCCAAGGTCCACGCCAAATCCAGATTTGACTTGTCCGAGCCATTCGCCCCAGTCGCGATGTCGCGGCCCCGACACGCCGCAAGTCCGACAGTCCTTTCAGAGGCGCTTGATCTCGACACCGTATTTCCTCAGCGCGTAGCCAATCTGGCGCGGCGTCAGTCCAAGCAGCCGCGCCGCCTTTGCCTGCACCCAGCCGGATCTTTCCATGGCGGCGATGAGACGCTCGCGGTTGGTCATCTTCGCATCACTTCCGAGGACTGCGCCGCCAGCCGCTAACGGAGTCCGCTCGCTGCCGACAGGCTGGACCGCAGCAACTGCGCCCGACGTAGCAGCCTCAGCCCGCAGCGTAGCCGGCTTCACGGGCACTGGTACGATTGGCCCGGGCTGCGGCGCGATTTCGTCCGATCGGCTCTTCCACAGCATCGCGGACAGGCACTGACCGTGGCAGCAGGCAAAGTCGTTTCTCACGATCGCTGGTCCCGGCGCCAAGGTCGCGCTCCGCTGCACGCAATTCTCGAGCTCGCGGACATTGCCGGGAAAACCGCAGTTCATCAATACTTCAATCGCGCTCGCATCGAAGCTCAGCGTACGGCCGTTCTCGCTGTTGAAATTCTCGAGAAACTCAACGGCGAGGAGCGGAATATCACTGCGCCTTTCACGCAACGGCGGCAACAGCAAGGGAACCACGCAGAGGCGATAATAAAGGTCGGCGCGGAACTCGTTCCTTGCCACAGCCTCTTCCAGGTTTTTATTCGTGGCGGCAATCACGCGAACATCGACCTTAATGGTCTGGTTGCTGCCGACGCGCTCGAATTCTTGCTCCTGCAGGACGCGCAGCAGCTTTGCCTGGAACGAGGCCGAGATCTCGCCGATCTCGTCCAGAAACAGCGTCCCCTTGTCGGCGAGCTCGAAGCGCCCCTTGCGCGAATTGAAAGCGCTGGTAAAGGCACCCTTCTCATGACCGAACAATTCGGATTCCAGCACCGTCTCATGGAGCGCCGCGCAATTGAGCTTGATGAAAGGCCGCTTGGCGCGCGGCGACAGCTCGTGAACGGCCTTGGCGACCAGCTCCTTCCCGGTACCGGATTCGCCGCGCAACAGAACCGTGCTGTTCGATTCGGCTACCACCGCGATCTTCGCGAGCAGCCCGCGCAGCGCCGGGCTGTCGCCAATGATCCCCTCGATCTGAAACTTCTTACGCTCACCTGCAGGGTGCTTGAGCTCGGACAATGGCTTTTGCAGCCCGTCCTTCCCCGCCATCAGTCGCTCGCGGTCGCTCTTGAAAAAGCGATGCAGCTTCACCGTCTGCCCCACCAGGTTGGCGACCATGGTAAGCAGCCGCACGTCGTAATCGAGCCGGAAGTTCGACCCATAGTCCAGGATGCGGTCGATGGTCAGCGTGCCTACGGCTTTCGCGTCGATACGAATAGGGACGCCAATGAACGATACTCGCATGTTGTCGGAGGCACCGAGCACGCCCATGTCGGCGGCACTGAAGCCCGAATGCACCGCTATGTTCTCGGCGACGAGCGGCCTGTCCGTCGCCATGATCTGGTCAATTGCCTTCTGCGGCAGGCGCATCCGGTAGTGCTCATCGCTGCCTTCGCTCCAGTCCGCGCCAACGGTAATGTCCGGTACGCCATCATCGTCGAAGAGAGAGACGATACCGAGCCGCATCTGAACAAACGATTGCAGGCGATCGATGACGTTGGCCAACGCGACTTCGAGCCGGTAGGGGGCGGTGAGTACCTTCGATATTTCGAAGATGCCGGTAAGCACGCTCTCGTGCCACTGCACAATAGGGACCGCGTGGTCCGTCTCGGACTTTGAGCCAGGCCTTTCGCGTACGGAAGCGATATGCAGCATGACGACGTCCCCGTTGTGGGGACCGTGCTCCCCGTCACCTTGTTCGGATTTGCGGGCATTGTGTTGCATATCATCCTCGATCTAGCGCCCAATTTCACGGGCTGACTTCAAAAGATAATGCCCTTTCATGGAAGGACGGTGAAACTGTAGTGCCTTGATGTACTTATTTTCTGCTTTTGCGATTTCGCTGCGTGGATTCCGTTAGGAACGCGAGTTCCATTGATGTCGCTCAAATCAACTGCGATTTGTCTACTCCAGGTGCAGCCGATTACAGGTGTCGTCCATCATTGATTGCTGCCTCGGTGCCCGTGAGATAACTCGCCGCATCCGAGCATAGGACGAAGATGATCTATCTTTGCGACCTCTTCGGGCGTGCCCGCCCGGCGCAGCGGGATATTTGGCACAAAAAGCGCTTCCGTGTCGGGCGACAAAATGTCCGTCTTGAACTGGCCGAGGACGTGTGGAAACTGTTTTCAGATCGTTAGATGCGAGTCTATCGGTCCGATCAATCTGGTTTGGTAAGTCATGGCTGCGTTAGCGTAACGTTTCAAGTGCAAAAAAAGCCCCTCCGGGCTCTAGGTGCCAGCCATCCTCACCACCTCTATTGTTTTGGCAATCCAAAGTATCTTCACAGGCGCTGGGCCAGTAGCCGTCGTACTTGCGCACGTTCTGGCCAAGAAAATCGAAACCGTCTGCAATGTTCGTGATCCGGGTCTTCTCTTCCGAGCGCTCCAGATCTTGAGCGGCCATCAACTGCCTGAGCGCCGGAAGCACCTCGAATTCGAGCACTTCTTTCGACATACCGGTCACAACAAAGTCATCGGCGTAGCGAACGACGTTGAGTTGGGCCTTGCTGCGTGCCGCCGGGGTGAGATTACGCTCGGTCATCAGAGCATCGAGCACGACGAGCAGATTTAGATCGAGGCCCTTGAAACGCATGATCCCAACTTATCCATAGTGTGGATGCGTTCCATCAAAACAATCGATTTTACGAAATGTACGGCATGGAGGATAGTGTTCCTGGTAAATCCATTTCAATTTCGCAAACCTGCTGGCGCCTTCGTCGTGCCGGGGTAGCGGATGAAGTGTGTCGTAGAACTGAGCGAAGCCGAGGAAATGACGTTGCAGCAGTTGTCGATCAATCACATGCATCGGGACACGCGCACGCGAGCGGCGGCCCTGTCGCCGCTCGGACACAGGATCAAGCGCAAGCTCACCGCCGAGCAACTCGGCGTGAGCGCGCAGTCGATCTGTGACTGGCTCACGCATGGCGCAACAGCGGCGTGTCCGGCCCGATGGGCGGCCATAACGGTGGGCACATGAAGCACCACTGGCGACGCCTCATCGCCTGGACGAAGGAAATCGCAGATCCCGAACTCGCTGAACTTTCTCGGCGGACACGGCACCAAATTTCAAGTCAATTTCTCGTGGACGCTCTCATGAATACTGTGGCAAAACGTCGGGCCGGAGAAATAGAATTTGGGCATATCAAGATGGTTGTCGGTCTTTGCCCTGACGCCGAGAAAAATCCTCAGGTGTACGCCGACCATCAACCGAGGCACATGTCCAATGCGGCCACGGTCTTCGGCGGCATGGGCAAGCCGGATCGCGCCGACACGACGCGACAAGCGTCCGGCAGGTCGCGTAGGCGCTTACTACCGGCAAAACTGCGCATAGTTCTCCAAACTTTTTCTATATCGGCCGCTTACCTTCGTACAGTTGAGGCAAACCTCGACTTCGCCTTGGCTTCGCGACGAATCCTGAAATCGAACCGCTTTCTCAGCAAGTCCTTCGCGTCCGTCAGGTCCACCCTCAAAGGCCGGACGGCGCATAGGAGGCAGTCGTGAATTTGGCCGTGTCCACAGATAGAGGACCTCTCTCCGTGCGCTCTCAGGTGCGGTGGAGGCTGGTTTGGGAAAATGAGTTGCGACTCGCCGACCACATCGAACTGTCCGAGTTCTTCCGAAAGACCTACGGACCGACCGGGGCGTTTAATGCAAAACCATTCGAAGGCAATCACAGTTGGGCTGGTGCGAGGCCAGAGTTCCGTGCAATCGGCTACGACGCGCGCGGCGTAGCGGCTCATATCGGCGCACTGCGTCGTTTCATCAAGGTTGGCGCAGTCGATCTACTAGTGGCCGAACTAGGATTGTACGCGGTACGTCCGGATCTTGAGGGACTCGGAATCCCTCAATTAATGCGCGTGATGTATCCCGTGTTGCAGGAACTTGGCGTTCCATTTGGCTTCGGCACGGTTCGACACGCGTTGCGGCAACATATTGCAAGGCTGCTCGGCCGACCCGGTCTGGCGACTATTGTGTCTGGAGTTCGCGTGAGGTCGACCCTTCGAGAAGTGCATCTCGACACGCCGCCCACGCGCATCGAGGACGTACTCATTGTCGTCTTACCGATTGGACGGCCAATGAGCGATTGGCCGACCGGAACGATAATTGACCGGAACGGGCCAGAGCTGTGAGGCACTGCTTATCCGAAGCGCGCAGCGAGTGCGCTGACACCAACGGACGTCGCGACGTCTATTTGACGTTTGACGACGGCCCTAATCCACTTTGCACACCGGACGTCCTCGATGTGCTGGCGCAACACCGGGTGCCAGCGACTTTCTGCGTCATCGGCGCGTACGCAGCGGACCAGCCGAAGCTGATCCGACGGATGATCGCAGAAGGACACGAGGTCGCAAACCACTCGATGACTCATCCGGACCTGTCCAGATGCGAACCCACCGAAGTACAACAGGAAATACTAACGGCAAGCAGGGTCATCAGGATGGCGAGCCCGCGTGTTTCGCTGCGGTATATGCGTGCCCCGTATGGCATGTGGACCGAAGCAGTGCTCACTACGTCAGCGAGCGCTGGTCTGGCGCCCCTCCACTGGTCGGTAGACCCGCGAGACTGGTCTCGTCCCGGCGTGGACGCGATTGTCAGCGCAGTGCTGGCCTCTGTCCGGCCGGGTGCAATTGTGCTCTTGCACGACGGATGCCCTCCCGATGAGTTGGGACGATGCACTCACGCTGGTCGGCGCGAGCAGACCCTCATGGCGCTTTCCCTCATGATTCCAGCATTGCATGACCGGGGGTTTGCAATCCGATCGCTTCCTCAACCTGACCGGACGAACCAGACACCCTATGAACATGCTTGGCGCAACTAGCACTGTCGCTGTCTCGTCTTATGCGCTCCGCGGTCCTTTTGCTGCTAGATCAGTACGAGACGCAACTTTTTCGCGGGAAGCCGAGCGACTTCGGCGAGGACCGTCATCTGACGATTCCCATGCTGACGGCAGGTTATCGGACCGAGTAGGTTCCGGACGCCATAGCGGCGACAGTCGTTCCGGACAGACTGGGGGCGTATCTGCGCCAACAACTGCGCTGGGCGCGCAGTACTTATCGGGACACGTCGCTTTCGCTGCGCCTGCTGCCCTGTCTAGATCGCTACCTTACGCTGGACGTGATCGGACAGAATCTGGGCTCGCTATTTCTCGCCTTATCGCTTCTAGCGGGGCTCGCGCAGCTCGCATTGACAGCGACAGTGCCGTGGTGGACTGCCCTGATAATCGAATCATCGACCATGATCCGCTGTAGCGTGGCATCGGTTCGCGCTCGCCAGCTTCGATTTCTTGGCTTTTCTCTTCACACACCCATTAACCTCTTTCTCTTGCTCTCCCTGAAAGTCTATGCGCTGTGTACATTGAGCAATAGCGATTGGCTGTCACGAAGCGCTGCTGCCAACGTACCACACGGGGGTGGAAACAGGCCGCCACCGGAAACCCGAAGGCGGGACCGAACGCTACAGAATTTTCGGTATTGCGATGGCGCTTGGCAGAGCGGATCTTACGCGCGATTCTTCGACGTTGGTGGTGGCATACGACGGCGTTTGTAGCGACGAGTGATCGTGCACGCCAATTATCTTAGATGCTATGAGACGATCGTGCTTTCCGTTGAGAATCTAGCAGTTGGTTTCTAAAATCCCTTACCGACTAACGATTTGTTTATCCGTCGACTCCGTGAAAACTGGAAGCTACTGAGCCTTACCGCAAGCAGCTCGGCACTCGCCCACCACCAGATTTTGCACGGAGAGGAAGATTCCCCTGTGAAACGTTGCCGCGCGGCAAAGCGTTCGTACCGCATCCGCATATAAACGTCTCAATCTGATGCACCATTACCTTGGGGGCCTGCAGAAATATTCGAACGACATCACCCTCTTTCTGGCGCCCCACATCAACTCCTACAGGCGATTCCAGATCGGTACGTTCGCGCCGACCAAGGTCGCATGGAGCCAAGACAATCGGACGGTCGGTTTCCGCCTTTACGGCGAAGGCTCGGACGCCGTCCGCGTTGAGTGCCGCATTGGCGGTGCGGATCTGAATCCGTATCTCGCTTTTGCGGCCCTGATCGCGACGGGTCTTGCGGGCATCGAACGAGCCACCTCCAGCGCTGCCGCATTGTCCAAAACGTAACATTCGCGACACCAACAATCGGACGATGCACCGCCATAACCCGACATTGTGCCGGTCAACATCCCGCAAATTGTGCTCCGACTGTAGATGCTCGCTTGGCACAACGCTTGCGATCCATCGCCGACAACTCAAGAGACCTGACATGCTCAATCCGATCATCAATGACACGACACTTCGTGACGGCGAGCAGACCGCCGGCGTCGCGTTTCGCACCGAGGAAAAATGCGCAATCGCCGCCGCACTGTCGCAAGCCGGCGTGGCCGAACTCGAAATCGGAATTCCTGCCATGGGCGAAGACGAAATGGCGTGCATCGCTGCAATCGTCGACCTGAACCTCGACGCCCGCCTGATGGTTTGGGGGCGCCTCACGAACGAGGATCTCACCGCGGCATTGCGCTGCGATGCCGATATCGTTCATCTCTCGGTTCCCGTTTCGGATATTCATTTGGAACACAAGCTGCGGCAGTCGCGCAGTTGGGTACTGGCGCAGATCGCACGCGTCGTCGACGAGGCAGCGAAAAACCATCCCAAGATTTCCCTGGGCATGGAAGACGCCTCGCGCGCGGATCCCTCATTTCTCATAGAAGTGGCTCAATGCGCGCAGCAGCACGGGGCCCAGCGCGTGCGCTTTGCCGACACTGTCGGTATCCTGGACCCCTTTAAGACCTTCTACGCCATTGCAGCGCTGCGCGTCGCCGTCGATCTGGAGATCGAAATCCATGCGCACGACGACCTCGGGCTCGCCACAGCCAACACACTGGCCGCCCTTGGGGCCGGCGCGACCCATGCGAGCACCACCGTCAACGGGTTGGGTGAGCGCGCCGGCAATGCAGCGCTGGAAGAAGTCGTGATGGGCGCGCGGCACCTGCTGCGACGAGACACTGGCGTCGACACCAGAGCGCTGCCCGACATTTCGTCGCTGGTCGAACAAGCCTCAGGCCGCGCAGTTTCCTTCAACAAGAGCATCATCGGTAGGAGCATCTTTACTCACGAGTCGGGCATTCATACCGACGGCCTCGCGAAGCACCCCACGACCTACGAGGGATTCGATCCAGCAGAGCTCGGCCGGCAACGGTCGACGATACTCGGGAAACATTCTGGATCTCAAAGTGTGCGTGAGGCCTACGACGCTCTAGGCGTGAGGGTGTCGGAGCGGCTCATCCCGCTCCTGCTTGCGCGCATCCGCTCTTTCGTCACGCAGTACAAGCAGGCGCCGAATGCAAGCGATCTGCGCCGCTTCCTGACGCAAGCCCACAGCACGCGGGTGAAGGTGTCGTGAGTGTGGTGATGGCGGCCAAACTTGTCCAATAGAAGTAACGACATGCAAGAAGTTATCGAACAACTGCGTCACCTGTCGTCGGCCGAGGATTTCCTGCGATTCTTCGACATCGCATTCGACGAGAAGGTGCTGAACGTGAGCCGCCTGCACATCCTCAAGCGCTTCTTTCAGTATATCGAGCAACAGAAAGAACTACCGCGTAACAACGCGACGGCCGTGCTCGCCGTCTATCGATGCTTACTGCAGAAGGCCTACAACGACTTCGTTGTATCCACGCCCGCGGAGCAAAAGGTCTTCAAAGCGTCCAGCCTGCGCGACGTGTCGCTGAAACTCGTGCACAAGATATTCGCTCGCCATCCGAGATTGGAGGCGGACCTGTTGATGAAGAGGGCCTCATGAACTCGCCCGCTGCCTCGGAAAAGAAGCCGGCCGCGCCGGTCAACAAGTACCGCTTCGAGATTCTGCTGCTCGGTGCAACCTCGATGGCCCGGGATCTCGCCGGATCTGTCGCAACGACGCCCTTGACCGGCCTCACCGCCGACTGCACTGAGCTGAACATTGACCCGTAGTTGCCGCATTCTGTGCACGGACCATCACAACCTCGAATGGGCGTGTCCGCGCGGCGGGCATCGCATCCAGTTCAGGTTCGCGTAGACAAACACATCCATCGTCACATCGGCTTCCGAGCGCCGCAAAAGCGGCCGGACGCCTCACCATATCGGAGCAAATTGATGAATCTCATTACTGGTATCGAATCGACCGATCTCTTCGGCGGCAACGTTCCCTTCCCCGTGCTACAGCTGATCGAGAGAACCCGCGGCGGCAGCAATGACGATGTGGCCGCCGCGTTGTGGACTGCGGTCCTGTCGTACCCGCGCTGCCTGCCACCCTACTATCTGCTGTATAAGTTCCATGCGAACCGGGGTGAACTTGGCGAGGCGCAGGAGGTCGCGACCAAGGCTTTGGCGGTCGCCGCCCGGCAGGCGTCGCTCGACAGCGACTGGTGTGCGGTACAGCCGGGCGACACCGACTTCACCATTCCTGGTCCAGGCCGCTTCTGGCTCTTCACACTGAAGGCGCTCGCGTTCATCAGCGTGCGGCGCGGCGAGCGCACCGTTGCACTGAAGCTGATCGCCAAGCTGCGCAGGCTGGACCCGATCGATTGCATAGGCTTGGACGTCGTGGAAGCCTTGCTCGCACAGTCCGGATCCCAATAATCGCCGCCGGAAGATCAACTGACAGATCGACAATATGTCCCCGGCTTGGCTATGGCAGAACTCCATTGCAGTTCATGGTGATCGTTTCAGTAGTCAAAGCCGACGCTCACCGCACACTTCGCGCGGGCGCGCAGGCCATGCCGTGGACGTTTTTTCAGCGAGCCGTGGAAACCGGTAGCCCAGCGGTGCCGATAATTCGGCGTACATCCGATAAAGAGACTGCGTCGCAAGCAGGGGTCGCGTTGCAACCAGAGACGCAAATCAAGACAACAACCGGATTGACACACGGCTTGCCAGTCCCGCCGAACCTGCTCGATCAGGCGTTTGCCGTCACCGCGCCGAATGAGGCCTGGTGTGGCGATACACGGTATATCGCCACAAAACCCTCGAAACCCCACAAATCCATGCCGCAAAAACCTTGCTGAAAGATCCCATTTCCTAACTTGGCTGGATTGGTCTTCGCGTGGTCTTAGGCAGAGGAATCATGCGTGACGCCTCCTCCAATATTATCTCCCGCATCCAATTGCTTGCCGGATCACTGTTGTGAAGGGCAGACCATTGGACGGCCTCGGTGAATGCGGGACGTGGCAGCGGAAGTTCGACGATCCGCAGAGGCATCGCCTTTTCGAAATACTTGACCAGCCTTAAGGGCATCGTCCCTATACGGTCAGTGTTTAATAGCATAGGCGGGATCATGCTAAAGCTCGGCACGATGACCTCGTCCCGTCTCTTGAGACCGTGCTGAAGCAAAAACCATTCCTCGATGGAGGGCTGCCGCGCACGCCCGAACTTGACCACAACGTGCCCCATCGACATATATCTCTCGAATGTGAGCTGCCCTGATAGCTGCTGGTTCGTGCGGCAGCCTACGCACACGAGCGTCTCCTCGAACAGCTTCGCTTTAGGGTGCGCGCTCGACATGAAAAATTCCGGCAAGATAAGAAAATCGGCTTCGCCGCGCCGGAGAACCTCATCGGGGTCATCGGCAAGTGGCAGCAATTCGAAACTGACGGCGGGAGCTTCCCGTGCAATACGCTCCACGATCTTTCGAAAAAATACGACTGTCATGAAATCGGAAAGAATGATCCTGAAGCGGCGATCCGATTTGGCTGGGTTGAACACGTCCTGGGAAATAACGGAGAGCTGGATGTGCACCAGAGCCTCCCGGACTGGAGCAGCGAGCCCTTCTGCACGCGGTGTTGGGACAAGTTCCCGGCCCCTCATCGTAAATAGTTCGTCGCAGAAATAGGCGCGTAGCCTGGCGACGGCCGCGCTCATGGCCGGCTGGCTCAGGTTGATGCTGCGTGCCGCCGCAGTGAGGTTACGCTCGGTCATCAGAGCATCGAGCGCGACGAGGAGATTTAGATCGAGGCCCTTGAAACGCATGATCCCAACTTATCCATAGTGTGGATGTGTTCCATCAAGACAAACGATTTTACGAATTGTACGGCATGGAGGATAGTGTTCCTGGTAAATCCGATTGAATTTCGCAAACCTGCTGGCACCTTCGTGGTGCCGGGTAGTGGATGAAGTGTGTCGTAGAACTGAGCAAAGCCGAGGAAATGACGTTGCAGCAGTTGTCGATCAATCACATGCATCGGGAGCCATCCTCCCGAACCCGCCGCATGTTTGGCAACGATTGGGGATTTCCTCGGGGTTCCAGCGCTTCAGCTTTCTGGTCGCGCCATCCTTCGTCGCCAAGAAACGCGACCCTGGACCAAACGGTACAGAATTTTCATGAATTGCGGCGCCATTTTGCAGACGGACCCTACGCGAGATTCTTTGGGGCTGGTGACGTCTGACCGGTGTTCGCAGCGGCGAGCGATACCCTACCTTACCTATGTGGTAGGGGTTCGAGTTTTGCCAATAGGGGCTTCCTACCACGATGAAGGAGAGAAACATGCTGTGCTTAGGAGTGAGCGGCGGGCTAGACAAAGTTCATGAAAATTCACTCGAACTGCCGAACACATTTCTGCACGACGGCGCTGCGGTGCTTGTCCGGGACGGACGCGTAATAGCGGCCGTCGAAGAGGAGCGCCTCAACCGGATCAAGCACTCTAACAAGTTCCCGAGCAGTTCAATTCAATACTGCCTCGCATCCGCAGGGATTCAGCTCAGCGATATCGACCACATCGCGTTTTACGCTACCGAGGCCTATTGCAACGTTATGCTCGAACGCCTGTTCCTGTCCCAGCCGAACATCTCCATTCCGGTGGATGCCAAGCTGTTTCTGCGTAACTTACTAATGCGGGAATTCGGTACCGAGGTCGATCCTTCGAGAGTCTCATTCGTGAGTCACCATCTGGCGCATGCCGTGAGCGCGTTTGCGATGTCTGGATTCGAGCAAAGTCTGATTTTCGCGGTCGATGGCGGCGGTGATTTCCTCTCGGGGCTCTTGGCGCTCGGATCTGGAACCGAAATTACGCAACTCGCGACTTTCGCAGAGCCTAATTCTCTAGGGCTGTTTTATCTCGAAACAATCCGGTATCTCGGTTACGGCTTGTTCGATGAATACAAGGTCATGGGGCTTGCACCTTATGGGGATCCCGCTCCCTATCGCGGGCTCTTCGAGCAATTCTATCAACTGTCCGCCAACGGTGAGTACCGCGTCTACCTGGACCGCATCGGTCCGACGTTGCTCCGCAGCATCCAGGTCCGGCGAAAGGGAATGCCATTCACACAGCAGCATCGAGATGTGGGTGCTTCATTGCAGGAAGCGCTGGAGCGGATCGTGTTTCACATTCTCCGCCATCATCGCGAGGTCACCGGTATGAAGCGGCTGTGTATAGCCGGAGGAGTAGCTCATAACTGCACCATGAACGGTAAGCTGCTGTATTCGGGACTTTTCGAAGACATCTTCGTGCAGCCCGCAGCGCATGACGCCGGTTGCGCATTAGGCGCTGCCCTTATGATGTCAAGCGACTTCGGTCGGCCCGCGCCGCGTGAGCGATTGCAGGAGGTTTATTGGGGGCCGGATGTTGGGAGCGATCTGGTCGTGGAGCAAGAATTGAATGCGTGGGCCGGACACCTCCACGTTGAACGCAGTGATGACGTGGCAGGCAGAGCAGCGGACTGGATGGCCAATGGCGCCGTGATCGGCTGGGTGCAGGGTCGTTCGGAGTTCGGGCCACGCGCGCTTGGCAACCGCAGCATTCTTGCCGATCCCAGGCCGGCCGCAAACAAGGACCGGATCAACGCCATGGTCAAGAAGCGCGAGGGTTACCGACCGTTCGCGCCATCAGTGCTCGAGGACGATGCGCACGAATTTTTTGACCTCCCAGAGGGCACCCGCGAATTCCCTTTTATGAATTTTGTAGTTCGCGTGCGCGACTCCAAGCGTGCCCTGCTCGGCGCCATCACGCACATTGACGGTACAGCGCGGCTGCAAACAGTATCGCGCAAGACCAATCCCGCCTACTGGGAGGTTATTAATGCGTTCAAGAAGCGGACAGGAATCCCAATTCTGCTGAATACTTCCTTTAATAACAACGCTGAGCCGATCGTAGATTCGGTTGCAGACGCGATTGCCACATTTCTGACGACAGAGCTGGATGGACTTGTGGTCGGGCCGTTCCTCGTCAAAAAGCGGCCCGCAACGCAGGAACATTGGACTGCGCTCGCGGTTGCACTGCCGCCCTATGCATCGCTCTATCGAGTCCGCGCTCACACAGCGCGGGATCGTCAGGAAACGGTGTGCGAAATTCGCACCGGCGGCTCCAACTGTGACAGTGTGCGTATTTCACATGAGTTGTTCGATCTGCTGATGCGGATCGAAGGCGAAGCCGTGCTCGGACATCTTCTCGATACCATTACGCCTGAGCAGACTCGACGTGAAGCCCTCGTCGAGGAACTGCGCGGATTGTGGGAACAGCGTCGGGTTCGGCTACATCCCTCACGGGCGTTGTCACGGTAACGACGCCCTTCCAATGAGTGGCTGAAGATCTGAAACTAGGTAACAGCGCTCGCGAGCTATTTTTCTAGAACGTTAAACAATAGCGTTTGGCCGCCGTGCAGTTCTTGTACCAACACGCCGGTGTCCAACGGAGCACCAGTCCCGGCCCAAGGTCCGGACACATGCAGCAGCGCACCATAAAGGTAGGCGGAATTGACACATCAAACGAACTTCGAATTGCTGCGTCGGGAATTGGACGCAGACGATCCATGGCGGCTCGACAGCAATCCCTTTGAGCACGAGCGCCACAGGCAAATGCTTCGGATGGCACTTTCGCAGGGATCCGTCACAAATGCGCTCGAAGTCGGATGCGCAGGCGGAGCCTTCACGGAAAAATTGGCACCGCACTGCCAACGGCTCACCGTGATCGATATCGTGCCACACGCAATTGCCAGGACACGCGAACGGATGATGGACCCACCACACATCAATTGGATCGTCTCCGATGTCCAGCATTTTTCGACTGAGCAACAGTTCGATCTGGTCGTGGTGGCGGAGGTTCTCTATTACCTCGACGGCAGCGCCGAGGTGCGTGCGGCTGTCCGCAATTTAGCACGGATGCTTGCGCCCGGTGGACAGCTGGTTTTCGGATCGGCACATGACGCCAATTGCCGGCGATGGGGCCACATTGCCGGAGCCGAGACGGTCATAGCCATCCTGCAAGAAGAGCTGGTTGAAATCGATCGTTTGAGGTGCGTCGGTCAGTCGTTGAATGAAGACTGTCTGCTCGCCTGTTTTCGAAACGCGGCTTCGCCTTCGTGCGGACCAACTTACCAGCGTTAGGCCGGGAGATATTATGCGCATCTGTGGGATCAAACTGACGCACGACGGAGCGATCGCCCTTGTCGAGGATGGAAAACTGGTTTTTTGCGTGGAGCAGGAAAAGCGAGACAACAATCCGCGGTATCAGGCGATCGACGACCTCGACGCGATCGCGATCGCATTGGCCGAGCATGGTTTCGATGCGCACGATATTGACCAGTTTGTCATCGACGGCTGGGACGGAGTAGTCGAGTCGGAGTTTCGGGTCCTCAGTGGGTCGATTCCCGTCAGCCTGAAAGGGGCCCCTTATGCCGAACGCCGAGCCGATGATCTTCTCGCTTCGCTCGACGGCTCCGGATTGCTTGTCGGCGGCCAGTCCTTTCCTTATAAAAGCTATCCTCACGTGTCAGGCCATGTGGCCTCCGCGTACTGCACCAGTCCCTTTGCCCAAAGCGGGCAACCTGCATTCTGTTTGGTGTGGGATGGTGGCATCGTCCCGCGCCTCTATCATGTAGAACGCCACCACGCCCGCCATGTCGACTGCCTGTTCCCCGTGATAGGTCACATCTACGCTGCGGCGGGTCATCACTTTGGTCCTTATAAGAAGCCGGGCGGCGCCCGGTGGGATCTGGGTGTGGCCGGCAAGCTGATGGCCTACATCGCGCTAGGCTCCGTTAACGAAGATATCGTTGAGGTATTTCGCGAGCTTTATCAGGCACGCTTTGCTGGCGACACGGAGTGTGCGCAAGCTTATCGCGAGAACATCCACAGCGCGGACGCGTCACTAGCGGCTGTAGGAGAGTTCTTCGAAGCAAGCGCGCTGCGACTGGAAGCCAAGCCGCCCGAAGACGTACTCGCCTCGTTCCATGTATTCCTCGAGCGTCTTCTCGTTCATGAAATGGGTATCGCGCTGCAGCGTCATTCGATTGCGGGCCCGAAAAATTTGTGCATCGCTGGCGGATGCGGACTCAATATCAAATGGAACAGCGCCCTGCGCGCGAGCGGTTTGTTCGACGCAATCTGGGTGCCGCCGTTTCCCAACGATAGCGGGTCTGCGATTGGCGCCGCTTGTTGCGCGCTGGCAGCCGAGAAGGGCTTCGTGCCGCTGGAGTGGTCGGTATATAGCGGACCGGCCTTAAAAGGTTGCCAAGTACCGCCCGGATGGACGGCGTCTACTTGCTCCATTGCAGAACTCGCCGGCATACTCGCCAGTAGCGAGCCCGTCATTTTCCTTGCCGGCCGGGCCGAGCTCGGACCACGAGCATTGGGGGGCAGAAGCATTCTGGCCGCCGCGACTTCGCCCACAATGAAGGATCATCTCAACGACATCAAGTTTCGAGAGCACTTCCGTCCCGTGGCGCCAATTTGCCTTGAGGATCGTGCGCCGACCATTTTTAGCCCGGGGAGCCCTGATCCCTATATGTTGTTCGATCATCAGACGCGCGCGGAATGGCGAGAAAAAATCCCTGCCGTCGTGCATCTCGACGGATCTGCCCGATTGCAGACCATTTCAAGAACTTCCGAGCATCCGGTGGCGCAACTTCTGGTCGAATACGAAAAGCTGACGGGTATTCCGTTGCTCTGCAACACGAGCGCCAACTATCACGGACGAGGTTTCTTCCCGGACGCTGCTTCAGCCTGTGCGTGGGGACGCGTCGAACGTGTGTGGTGCGATGGTTTGTTACTGACCAGGACTGGTCTTTCGCCGTCAGTCGACGAAACACTTTTCGCTACGTCGCCGTTCGAAGATTGCTGACGTTGCAGCTCAGTGGTCAGTACGACGCCGTCAATTGTCCCGGCAGCTCGCTCTATCGCTACGGTCCGAAGACGATCAGCCGGCCTCCCTTGGCTCGATTTTCGCAAGCACTTATCCCGGGCGGAGGTTGCTCATCGACCCGCGGAACCTCGATGCCATCCTCGGAAACTTGGCATCTTCTTCAAAATGCAGTGGGTAATGGGGCTCACGGGGCGTGCGGGTTAAAGCTGGAGAAATCCAGCTTGCCGGCGATGAGAAAGAGGACGGTGCGCATCGTCGTGAAGCGCGTGTCACCGCGAACCTTGCGCTTGGCAGCTTGAAACAAGCCTTGATGACCTCGATGAAGCCGTTGGTCTGGCGGGTCTGAGTCCAGGCGACGATGCCATCGAAGTGCTGGCGAATCATTTGCGCCACTTCCTTCATCGGCTCGACCTTCGAGCGCATGACGTTGGCGCACCACTGCCGCAACACGCGTGGACAATTGACGCACCGCAAGGTTTGCGTATGTTCAAAGTGTTCAGCTTCTCACTTCCTCGTATGATTCACTCAGGCGGCCCGAGGTAAAGTCAAACCAAGCATAGTGCTGGTCAGAATGCCATTAGGAAGAAAAGCGATCGTCATCTACGGCTTTCGTTTTCCTGCAGCGGGCATCGGCTACGCAGTAGGCCGACACCACCGCCTCAACCTTAGTCCACGGGAATTGCGCTGCACTATCTCGGTTGGCCAATTCCCCTCTAACGGCGGAACAAGTTCCTATGGACATGCTAGACGTCATCGGTATTGGTATCGGACCGTTCAATCTAAGCCTCGCGGCGCTCATTCAGCCCACCGGTTTGCGAGCGCTCTTCTTTGAGAAGCGCATAAAATTCTCCTGGCATCCGGGGCTCATGCTGTCCCAAAGTCAACTCCAGGTGTCGCCGCTCAAGGATTGTGTGACCTTGGTGAATCCCACGAGCCCATATTCCTTTCTCAACTATCTCGCTGTACATCGACGCCTGTACAGCTTCGTGAATAAAGGTGGAAACGGCACGTCGCGACGTGAGTTCACCCACTATTACCAATGGGTCGCGCAATGCCTGGACACGCTTCGATTCGGCGAGGAGGTGATCGATATCAGGCCTTTCAATAAGGGCTATTGCGTGACCACTACCGCGCGCACCTATCATGCGCGCGCGGTAGTGGTCGGGGTCGGCGTCGAACCCAAGGTGCCGGCATGTGCGCGGCAGGTGGTTGGCGAGACGGTCTATCACGTAGACGACTACCTTAACCGGAAACCGTTCAGCGAAGACGAACATGTGCTGGTGGTAGGCGGCGGGCAGAGCGGCGCGGAAGTCGTCGAGCACATGCTGACCGAGTCAGGTCCCGACAAGATCACTTGGGCGACGTCGCGCGCCAATCTGTTTGCGATGGACGACAACGCATTTGTCAATGAAGCATACATGCCCAGTTATAGCCAACGCTTTCACACGCTGCCGATCCAGCAGCGCCGGGCCATCGTCGAAAGCGAAAAGCTCACCAGCGACGGCATCTCCGCCAGCCTGTGCAACCGGCTCTATGAAGCGTTGTACGAACGCAGCGTCCATGGCACGCTAGCCGACTGCTTTCGTCTGTTGCCTTCGGTGACGATGGACGAGATCACACGCCGCAGCGGTCGCTGGCATATCGGGTTGACCTCGCTCGTCACGTCGCAGCGCAACGGCATAAGCGCGGACAGAATCATCCTGGCAACCGGTTTTCAGCCGCGCCATTTGCCATTCGTTCAGAAACTGCTCGACGGCGCAAGCCGTGAAGACGGTCTGCCAACGCTCGATCCCGATTACGCCGTGCGCTTCGATGCGCCAATGCCCGGTCCCGTGTATCTGCAAAACCAAAGCCGCGTGCAGCACGGCCTGCAAAGCGTCAATCTTTCGCTGGTCGCATACAGGAACAGCCGCATCATCAACAGCCTGCTAGGTCGTGCGTTCTATCCGGATGTTCCGGACCGGCAACTGCTCGACAGCATTGAGGATCAGGAGACTGAAGCAGGGTCGATACTGTGCGACGCCCCTCAGGCCTCGCGTCAACCGGCAGTGGCGTAAGCGCATGACTGGCTCCTCCATTTATCTATCGACTGGCGAGCGTGCGATCTCACACGCCGAGCACTTGCCGGCATCCCTCCAATTACGGGCGTTCATTCCGTTTCTGATCGCGTCACTGGTGATCGCCGCTTCGTACGGGACGAGTTTTCTCCTGCCCGAGTACCTGCAATCCCTGGGCATGAAGAGCGGTGTCGCCGGCGCCGTGATTTCGAGCGGCATGGTCTCGACCATGATCTGCTGCTGCGTGGCTGGGCGCATAGCCCAGCGTATCGGTGTCATGCCGACCATCGCGCTGGCCTCGCTCGTCATGGCAGGCAGCATGCTCTGCTTCGCCGCTGCGCCAATGGACATTCGTGCCGTCTATGCAGGCGGTTTGCTGTTGGGCGCTGGGTGGTCCGTGTTCTTCATACTCGCGCCGCTGCAAATCATCCATCATCTGTGCCCCAACGCGCGTATCCAGTACCTGACCTTCGTCTCCGGCACGCAAATGGCCGGCCTGGGCATGGCGGCGCCTTTGAGCCGCCTGATCGCCCAACATACCGGCTCGATCGCGCTGGCCTACCTTCTGTTCGCTGCGGCATGCGCGGTGGCGGCAGTCTGCGTCAAGATCGCCGGCGAGGCGATGAGGGATAGGTCCTGTTTACCGATGACGCGCGTGGCCATTACCGCGACAGACACGTTGGCCCTGCTCAGGGCACGAACAGCAGTGCCGATCGCAATGATCGCACTGGCAGCCTGTGTCTTCGCCGGGCTGGCGACTTACCAGACACCCTATGCCGTCTCGCGTAACCTCAGGCCAGACCTGTTCTTCCTGACGTTCACGATAATCAGCGTGGCACTGCGCTTGTCGCTCGCGAGAACCATGGGACGCATCAAGCCCGCGCGACTGGCGCACGCATTGTTTTTGCTGACCGGCGCCTCGCTCGTACTGTTCCTGTTGAACCACGGCAGCACGACGCTTTATATCGTCGCTACCGCGCTGTTCGCCACGGGCTACGGACTGAGCTACTCGACCCTGAACGGCATGGCCGTGAACCTCGCCGGAGACCACGGCGTATCGGTGCCGGTGACTTCGCAAATCTTTACGCTTGCCTATTTCATCGGTCTGTTCGGATGCCCTTCCCTATGTGGCGTTCTGATTCACGTTTTCGGCGCCGATGCAATGCTCGTCGCCCTGCTAGGCGCCGTACTCGCCAATGTCGTGCTACTCGGCGTCATGCGAATGAAGGCGCATTTCGCCGCCTGACTTCTCCTTGAAAACTCCGTTCTTTAACGAGGTGGTTCGTATGCTGAATGAAACGCAAAAATCCAAGTGGCACGAAGATGGATATCTAAAAGTAGAGGGCTTTTTCGATCCGGTCACCCGCGAAAAAATTTCTGCTCTGGTCAACGATGTTTCGCGCTGGGAAATCAGCGACAACAAATGGATGATGTGGTTCGAGAAGACCGAGGACGACCGCAGGATCGTTTCAAAGGTAGAGAACTTTTTAGACTTCAACAATGAGCTGCGCGACCTGTTGCTGGCCGACAAGCGCATCCAGACGGCTGTCGAATCGCTTCTCGATGAAGATACCCGCATGCTCAAGGAACTGCTCATCTTCAAGTACCCGGACAGCGGCGGCTACCGTCCGCATCAGGACATCTATCACATCCCGCACAAAATTCCTGAACGCATGGTTCATGCCGTGGTCGCCATCGGCATCGACGATTCCGATCCGGACAACGGCGGCCTGTTCTTCAGTCCGGGCAACCATCAGAAAGGTGTGTTCCCGATGGACGCCGGCGGCGTGATTCATCCGGAAGTGGCCGAGACGTTCAAGTGGGAACCCGTGCCCTGGAAGGCCGGCGACATCTTCGTCTTCGACGACTACGCGCCGCACTATTCGCAGCCCAACAAAAGTAACCGTTCGCGCCGCGTGCTCTATCTGGCGTTCCAGCGCGCCTCGACTGGTGGCCCCACGCGTACGGAATACAACAAACTGAAGCGTGCCTACAACCCACCCGAAGGAAAGGAATCGGATATCCACGATCTGAAGCCGCCAAATGGCATTTTCTATCGCACCTAATGTAATTCAGCGGAGGATGTGCGTGTACACAAAGCAGATTGACCCATCCATGATGCGGCCGGAATACGGCGTTCTTGTTTGCCGGCTGCTCGAACATCTGCCCGCTGGCCTGACAACAGCGTTCGGCACGTCGATTGTTGAGGTCGTGCCGGCGGGCGCTGTCAATCTGCACTCCCATTCCGAGCATGAACTGTGGGTACTCATTTCAGGCAAGGGAGTCTTCGAGGTGAATGGTCAGGCGCGGCCAGTCGCAGATTCAACGCTGCTCTATATCGAACCGAATCAGGAGCACGCGATTCGCAATGCCGATCCGGCAGCGAGCCTGAAATTTCTATCGATATGGTGGGACTAACGTGACCACACGCACTTTTTTCGTTTGCCCCGCACCGCCCTGCCCGAACGGCAAGCTGCATCTCGGCCATATTGGCGGGGTCTATCTGCTCACCGATCTTTTCGTTCGCTTTCAACGCATGAGAGGTCACCGCGCCTACCATGTCACAGGTGCGGACGAGCATGGCACCTATACGGTAGTGAAGGCGCGCAAGCTCGGTCGTCCGATTGACGAAGTCGCGCAGTTGCATATCGACGAGATAATGGATTGCTTGCGGGCAATGCACATCGAGCCCGATGTCTTCATCAGAACAACGGACGCTACGCACAAGCAGAACAGTCTGAACATCTTTCGCGAGCTGGAAGCTGCAGGCTACATTGATGTGCGTGATGGCCATCAACTCTACTGCGAAAACTGTGACGAGTTCGTGGCCGATTCGCTTGCCGTCGGCCTCTGCCCCGCGTGCGATGCGTCCACCGACGGCAACTTGTGCGAAAACTGCGGTTTGGCGCAACAGCACTCGAAGTTGCGAGCGCCAGTCCACACGTCGTGCGGCAAACCGCTATCGCTTCGCCCTATCGAACAGGCGGTTTTCGACGTCCCTCGCATGGCAGCCATGCTTGACGATGCGATCAAAAGGAGTGAATGGGATCAAACGATCCAGCGTAAAGCGCGTGCATGGTTGCGTGACGAATTGCGGCCGCTGCCTATGTCGCGCATTTTCGACCGGGGTGTGACACTTGAAGCACCCGCGAAGATTGCGGGGCAAACGTTGATGACGTGGTTCGAAGGGCTTTGGTGTTTCGAGACGGGGATCCGCTTGCAGTGCGCGCGCGACGAGGTCAACTACGATACCGTGATGCGCGACCCCGATACACGCCTCCTGTTTTTCATGGGCCAAGATAACCGCTTCTACTACACCATCGGCGTGACTGGCAGCCTGCTTGCGCGCGGCTACCCGCTTCCGGCAAATCATTCGATCCAGGACTTCTATAAATTGGAGGGCGAGAAATTCTCGACCAGCCGCGACCATGCACTCTGGGCAGATGAAGTATCCCGGCAGGTCGACCCGAGTGTGTTGCGCTATGCGCTCGCTCGGATTGCCAAGCCGTTCGGCACCAACAATAACGATTTCCAGATCGGCGAACTGATCCGGTCGGCTTCGCACATCCTTGCGTGGGAAAGCGCCCTCCGCCGCGATTCACTGCACTCGGCGAATGTCGATGGAAGCGGTCTTACGCCGGCGCACGACGACATAGTCCAACGTTATATCACCGCGATGGACCAGGTACGCTTCTGGAACGCCCTCGATCTGATTGACGAATACTTCGTCGCGACGGGCTTCGGCACGAGCCCGGAAACGTGGCGGCCGGTGCACGTATCCGTCTTTCTGAGCATGCTCCATCCCGTGATGCCAGTGCTGGCCGAACGCTATGGAAACGTGTTCTTTGGCGAGAATTGGACACCGGCACTCGGCGCAAACGCTACGCTATTGGCTACGCCTCCCAGAGCAACGGCCGAATTTCCGCCGTTCGGAATGCCGATTGCCGACTCGTTCATCCGCCAATATCAATCGCGCTTCCAGCGCGCCGTCGATGCCGCGTAACCAACGACGGAGCCAGTCATGTCGATGCGCAGTCGCACTTCGCTCAGTTATGGGGTATTCGACTACACCTCAGGCAAGGACACAGTCAACTTCGCCTATGGGCTTCCCGATCCTTTGACGTTCGCCCGCCTGCAATGGCCGGACCCGCTTACCGTCGAGACGGGCGTCAGCATCTCCGACCTACCGCAGTACACCGACGCCTATGGCCTTCCCGAACTGCGCGGACAGCTTGGCCAAAGGTACCGGATGGCGCGTGGCAATGTCATTCTGACGAACGGCGCTTCACAAGCCCTGCAACTGCTCGCCGATGCTTTTATCAACCCAGGAGACGTCGTGCTGACCGAGGACCCGTCCTATCTCGGGGCGTTGCGCATTTTCTCTATTGCGGGCGCGACGGTGGTTCAAGTAGGTGCGGATTCCTCGGGTGTCGACCTCGATCTGCTCGAACAAGCATTGCTGCACGCAAAGGGGCGAGCCAGGTTGTACTACACCACTCCGGCGTTCCACAATCCGACTGGACGATACTTTGCACACCGGCATATGGTCGAGGTGGAGGCTCTACTGTCCCGCAACGGCGTGCGGCTGGTGCAGGACCTGGTTTATAGCGAGTTGCCCTATGATGGCGCGTCACCCGAGATTCTGCAGGCGGGCGGTAACATCATCAATGTGCATAGCTTCTCCAAAATCTCAGGCCCCGGGCTTCGCGTAGGCTGGGTGCTGGCCGAGCCGGAAATTGTCGACCGCCTAGCCCACCTGAAATGCGATGGAGGTGTGAGTCCCATTGTCAGCAATATGGCGCTCGCCTTATTGCAGTCGTCGTCTTTGGACGCTCACGTCGAACACCTAAGGACGCACTACCGGAGCAAGCGCGACGCAATGCATAGGCTGTTACAGGCCTGCCGATTCTGCGAACCGGATTACGAGATTCCGAGTGGTGGATTTTCGTTCTGGGTCTCGCTTGCCGAAGGCGTCGATTCCGCCGAATTGGTCGGCGAGGTGCGCCGGAAGCACAATGTGAAACTCGTCGAAGGAAAGCACCATGGGCCGAGCGGTGCAGCCCGTGTACGCTTAAGCTTCAGTTATCTCCAGCCGCGTTTGATAGAGCGCGGCTTGGCTCAGATAGACGATGCGCATGCGAGCCTTCTGAGATCGACGCGCTTTAAGCGGCGTGGCTAGAGAATGCCAAGTACTACGGATAGTCGGTGCGAGATGTACAAGCGTAGGCCGAGCGAAGACATCCACTGTGCCGCCCTCTACCGCAAACAAGTCGACGAGCGCTTTTCGGCATGGTACCAGGTCACTGATTTCGCTCAGGATCCGTCCGTTATATAGGCAGACACCCCCTTCGCGCGTGTCTCGGAACCAGTCAATTCCTGTGCGTTCTGTACGATCAGCACGTCATCGCTCTGCAGCCGATATCAACATCAAGACCTACCCGATGTAAACGGTATGGGATTCCGACCAAAATCGAAACAGGAGAGCAAGTGAGAAAACTGCTGATCGTGTCGATCGCGGTCGTGCTGATACGCTATCTCTGCATCAGCGGTATCGCGATTCAACGAGTACTGGATCGCTTTGGTGGTGTCCGATTTCGCTGAGAGTGTGAGAAGCGTCGCCTCGAACCCACCGCTTCATGTCATCAAGCAGCGCAACGGCGTGTGCCTGGCGGATGCGCCGTCGCTCTTCGGGCGGCTTGCCTCGAATGTGCTCTTCGATGCGATAGAGTGCGCCAATACGCTTTAGTGCTTCGCCGGTGATCGACGATGGCCGGACAGCGTGCAGATCGTGCAGCTTTCGACGTGCGTGCGCCATGCATGCTGCCTCCTGAATCGTAAGCACCTCGCGACGGCCGTCCGCAACGCGGCGCCCGCGTGAGGCATGATCGGGAATCGGGTTACGTGTCAGCAGACGCCGATGGGCCAGACTGCCGAGGCAGCTTCGTGGCCACGTTCCAGGGCAACAGTTCGTCGATGCGGTTAATGGGATGGTCAGCGATATGGGTCAGGACGTATTCGAGGTAGGCGCGCGGGTTGATCCCGTTGAGCTTGCATGTGCCGATCAGACCGTACATCGCGGCTGCCCGCTCGCCTCCGCTGTCGGAGCCGGCGAACAGGAAGTTCTTGCGGCCCAGACTCACACAGCGCAGCGCGTTTTCCGCCAGGGCGTTGCTGATCTCGGCACGGCCCTCTTCGCAATACAGCACGAGCGCATCCCACTGGTTGAGCGAGTAACGGATCGCTTTGGCCAGTTCGGATTTCTTCGACAGCGTTGCGAGCTTGTCCGTCATCCACGTCTTGATGGTCGCCAGCAGCGGCACGCTTTTCTCCTGCCGCACGCGCAGCCGTTCAGCGGCGGGTTTGCCGCGGATGTCCGCCTCGATGCCGTAAAGTGCACCGATCAGCTCGAGCACCTCCCGGGTCGCCTCGGTAGGCGTTCGGGCATGCACGTCGTATATGTACCGTCTCGCGTGGTCCCAGCATGCAGCCTCGCGAATCTTGCCGCTCTCGTACAGTTCGTTGAAGCCGCTGTAGGCGTCGGCCTGAAGGATGCCCTCGAATCCGGCCAGATGGGTCTGGGGATGGATGCCTTTGCGGTCCGGCGAGTAAGCAAACCACACTGCGGCCGGTTCGGTCGAGCCCGAACGGGTGTCATCGCGCACATACACCCACAGGCGCCCAGTCTTCGTCTTCTTCTTGCCCGGCTCGAGCACCGGGATAGGCGTGTCATCCGCGTGCAGCTTCGACGGTGCCACCGTGTAGCGGCGCAGTGCCTCGGTCAGTGCATCGCAAAGGGCCTCGCACTGGCCGACCCAGCGGCCCATGCTGGCCGGGTCGAGCTTCACGCCGTCGCGCGCGGCAATCTGCGACTGCCGGTACAACGGGGCGTGGTCAGCGTACTTCGAGACGACGATGTCGGCCAGCAGGCTCGGATGGGCGATGCTGCGCGTAATCGGCAGGCCGGGCATCGGCGGCTGCGAGAAGTGGTGGCCGCACGGACAGACCGTCTTGCGCCGGATCGTGCGAATCACCTTGAACATTGCCGCGACGCGGGCGAGCTGCTCGGACACGTCTTCTCCGAGCGGCTGCATGGCGCTGCCGCACTTCGGGCAGGTCGCGTCGGCGTCGAGTACGCGTTCTTCGCGTGGCAGATGCGGCGGCAGCGCTTCTTTCGGCGATGCGTCGCCCACAGGCGTGCTCGCGCTTGATTGGCGGGCGCGCCGCACATCAGAGACGCCGCGCTCGCCCGTCAAGTCCTCGAGCGCGGTTTCGAGCCGTGCAACCTCCCGGTCCAACTGCTCGGACTTGCGCCCGAATTGCATACGCCTAAGCTTGTCGAGCTGCGCCTTGAGCTGCTCGATCTCCAGATCGCGCTCGGCAAGCTGGGCACGAGCCTCGACCAGCAAGGCTCGCAGGGTTGCAACATCGTCAGGAAGTTCGGCGCCGTTCGACATGCGGCGCAGTTTACGAGTCTTCTGCTCGGTTTACAACATCGACAGTGCAGCGGTGCGACGCGGCTGCCGCCAATCGATGCCTTCGAGCAACATCGACAATTGCGCCGCCGTCAGATGGACCTTGCCGCCATCGGCCTGCGGCCAGACGAAGCGGCCCCGCTCAAGCCGCTTCGCAAGAAGCCAGAGCCCGTCCTCGGTCGCCCACATGACCTTCACGAGATCGCCGCGCCGGCCCCGGAAGATGAACACGTTGCCACTCAGCGGATTGTCCTCGAGCGCCGTCTGCACCTTCGCCGCCAGCCCCTGGAATCCGCAGCGCATGTCGGTGACGCCTGCCACCAGCCAGACGCGTGTACCCGTGGGAAGAGAGATCACGATCGCACGCTGCCCAGCACGACGCGTAGCGTGTCGGCGTCGACGATGCCGTCCACCTTGACTACCAGGTCACCGAACCGGATCTCGATTGTCCCGGCTCGTGTAGTCCGGTTGCCGACGGCCCCTGCATCCGAGGGCATCGTCACGCGCTGCGGCGGCGTTTCATGGACCACCGCCACGGGAATCAGCGACGTCGTTTCCGCCTGCAATTGCTCGCGATAGCGACGCCGCCAGGTGAACAGCATGTTTGCATTGATGCCATTGTCCCGCGCCAGCTTCGCGACCGACGCACCAGGCTCGCATGCCGCGGCCGCAAGCCGGCGTCGAAACTCGGGATCATAATTCGGGCGTCCCTTGCGGCTACCCGGCTTGGCTTCCGACTCTGTCACAGTGATGTCCATCAAATCGAAAATGATGGGCACCACTTTGATGTCGCTTCTCGCCGTCGTCTACGACGGTCGTCGTGAGGTGCTTACCCTGAATCTGACCGCCCACGTACAGCTCCGCATAGCCCGCGAACGCGTCTGCCTGTAGCACGCCCTTGAAGTTGGCAAGATGCCGCTGCGGATGTTCGCCGCGACGATCCGGTGTATAGGCAAACCAGACCGCCGGAGCTTCGACGGAGCCACTGGGCCGATCATCGCGCACATACACCCAGAGCCGGCCGGTCTTCGTGCTGCTGTCGCGTGATCTGGCTGCTTGACGATACGCCGGCCAACCGCAGGCTGATTCACCGCCATATCGACGTGTGGGAGTGTCCGGACGGACGCCTCGAGATCCGCGCCGATGGTGTCGCGTTGCCCTGTGTCCAGTACGACAAGCTTGCCGAGATCGACCAGGGCGCGGTGGTGGAGCACAAGCGTCTTGGTCATGCGCTGAAGGTAGCCCAGGCACTGCAGGCGCAGCGCGACAACCGCCGGATATCCGGCTCACCGTCACGCACGAACCGCAGTGAACCGGTGCGTACGAAGGCGCGGCTGCCTGGCACGAGGAAGCCGCGCGAAGTGACGCTCGAGGACTGGAATGCGACAGTCATGGGGACACACCAGAACCCGGGAGGCTCGGTGCTAAAAACCCCTCCAGAGAGAGATAAAAGGACTGCAAAACGACCCTAACCCACCACCCAAAACCGACCCTCAACCCCGACATCTGTATCTTGCTGGAACCCCGACATTTCAATCTGGCCTCGACAAATTTTGTGATTGATGTGACGGCTTTTTAGTAATGTCCGATTCTGGCCAAGTTCAAATGTCCGCTTCCGTGGCGCGTAAGCTGACCAGCGGCCGGTACCTCGGCGCTGGAGGCTGCGATGGCTGCGACCGAACGGATCACGATGACGATGCGCGAACTGGACAGGTACAAAGTGATTCAGGATGTTGCCGATGGCGTGCTCACACCGTGGCGGGCTGCGGAGCGACTTGGGCTGACGACGCGGCAAATCGGTAGTCTTGTCGGCCGGCTGCGTGAACACGGGCCGCAAGGACTCGTGTCAGGGCGGCGCGCCATGGCCAGCGCAAACGGTGAGCTGGTCACACTGTACAGGGAGATCAGACGGTACATCCTCGACCTGCAGAAGGAACCAGGCTGAGGGTGCCAGTGCCGTCGAGCGGCTCGCGCGCGATCTCGAGGCAGTGTTTCCCAACATGCGCGGGTTCTCGCCCGGCGGCCTCAAATACATGCGTACATGCGCGCGCAAGCCTTTCGCCTTTGGGAATTTGTGCAACAGCCCGTTGCATAAATACCGTGGTCGCACGCTGCCACACTTCTCGACAAGCTAGACGGCGCAGCTCGGCGACTCTGCTATGCCCGCCTGAGATAGCGGGAACGTCCTGCCCCGGCGTGTCTACCGTCCAGAATAATCAGTAAGCGCCCAGGAGGCGATCCAGCGCGGCCGTGATCCGGTCACGGTGTTCGACAAGCGAACCGGTCTTCGGCCCCAGTTCGCTTAAGGGCACGGCCGCGACAAACGCCGGATGCAGGATGCACCGGATGCCGCCGATATCGAATGATGGCGTGAAGTCCGCCGGGAGCTTCCCGGGCGGAAAAGCATCAGCCTGAATTAGCGGTACGACGACGCGGGTATTTCCGCATCCTGTTAGGACGCTCACCTCCCGATGCCCCGTTCCCGCCGTTCCGGCAGTCCGCGAATGCGGACGCACCTCCCGAAGACAATGCTTCTGCCGTTGTCGGCGAAGCATGTTTGCTCGATCTCGCTCGGCTACCATCTGGCGCTAGCTACATGCCGCGGCACGGGCGGGACGCTGACGTCGATGGACGAACTGACGCGCGCCGTCTACCTGTCCTATTGCTTGGGGAAGCTGGGCTACGGATGCGCTAGTGAGGTCTTTTACCGGGATGCGGAAGCGCACCTCGAAATTGCGATTCGCCACGCGATTGCAGACGGGGGCTTCCATCTCGGCCCGCATGGCGCGACCGCGGCGGTGTTGCGCGTCCTGGACGGACAGCTTGCGAGCGCACAGACCCTGCACGTGGTTGAAGCAGGCAATCGCTTGGCCCGATGGGTCGCGGGCACGTACCTCAAGTCGCCGTTGACGCATAAGTCAGAGGTTTCTGGCTGACAATTGGGGGTGCGTTTCGGCAGGGACCGCCTAAAATAAAACGGTCTCCCCCTTTTCGAGGCTCATGTCATGAACACCTACTCTCGCCCGGCGCTGATTGCGCTGCTCGGTGCGTCGTCTGTGGCCTCGGCGTATGGGCAACCCTCAATGCAATCGTATGATCCATCGGCCCCCAAAGCACGCGCTCAGGTAATCGCCGAACTTAACGAGTGGTTTGCCGCCGGTTTCAATCCGCAAGAATGGTACTACTACCCCGAGAATGCTCTATCTGCTGGGCGCCTCGTCGCGCAACGACGCGCCGAGACAGCGCCGATTCAGCAGTAGCCGACTCGTCGGATAGTCGGTGAAGGCTGGCTTCCCGGCCTCTCGAGGGTGTACGTGCGACTTCGTTTCAGGGCGCTGCGGCTCGCCAGTTCAGTTGCCGCGGGTCCTTTTCGCTTTTCAATTCCGGCTCCCGTATCGCGAGAGGGCCGCCCGAATCGAGGCTTGAAGTCGCACGGATCTCCGGACGGGGCGCCAGCGCGCGCGAGTGGTCGCACCGTTGAGTATTCTCGGCGCAGCCGCTCGGTTTCTGCCTGCTTTCCAAGACGGGGGCGCCCCGGTCCTGGCCGCTCATTTCGCGCGGATTCCCGCTAGATGTCCTGTCGCGCCGCAAAACGCTTAGTGGCCCAAATGTCTTCCATCAGGCGTTAATGCGGCAGAGTCTAACCAGTCCGCAGGTTAAATCTCCGGCACAATGCCTTGTCCAACAGACGGGTGGGCAGGAACTTGCTGATATGCCACATCGGATTGAGCGGATAACGCGCCTTCGGCCTCGGTTTGAGCAATGCGTCGCGAATGACCGCGCTGACCGTCTCCACCGGCTGCCCACGGATCGCCGCCACGTTCCCGACTTTTTCCATCGCCTCCATCGCCGCAGAAAAATCGGTGGCGGCGTAGCGTGAATACAGGTCGGACCGACGGGCCTTATCCCAGATGGGGGTGCGAATCGGACCGGGTTCGATCGCCGCCACATGAATTCCGTAAATTGACAGCTCTCGACGCAAGCCATCAGTCATCGCTTCCACCGCAAACTTCGATGTGGAATAGGCCACAGCCATGGGTGTGGCGACGCAGCCGGCATTCGAACTGACGTTCACGATGCGCCCCGGCGGATGGGCGGATCCCCGTTTGGCACCGAGCAACGGCAGAAACGCCTGGGTGACGCGCAAGACACCTGTAACGTTGATATCGAGGAGACGCTTGAAATCGCTGACCGGCATGTGCATCAACGGTCCGACAGGCGCGATCCCCGCGTTGTTGACCAGACCCGTCAAACCGTGTGAGCCAACCATAGCTTCGACCGTTGCGACGGCCGCAGCGATGGCGTCTTCGTCGGTCACGTCAAAGACGAGCGGACTAAAGCCGTCGCCCAGCGCATGACCTACCCGTTCGCCATCCTCGACGCTGCGTACGCTGCCAAAGACGTGACAGCCGTTGGCGATCAGTTCGCGCGCGGCGTCGTAGCCGATGCCTGTGGATGTTCCGGTGACCAGTACATATTTGTTCATTGACTCTTCCCGATCAGTCCCATGATTGATTGCGCTGCGACGAAGTGGCGGACGTGGACCGCGTCACGTGTACCTTCCATGCAGCTTGTGTACTGAGGTGGGTGCATTGTCCTCAGATCCATCAAAGCGCGAGCTGGTCCGCGCCCTTGAGCTGCAAAATTTCGCGCGCTTCATCGGGCGTGGCGACCTCCAGGCCCAGTCCTTCGAGAATCTGGCGCACCTTCCTCACCTGCTCGGCATTGCTTTTGGCAAGCTTGCCTTTACCCAGCCATAGACTGTCTTCCAGCCCCACGCGCACATGGCCACCCATGGAAGCCGCCATCGCCGCGATTTTCATCTGGCTCGCGCCGGCACCGAGCACCGACCAGTGATATTCCCCGCCGAACAGGCGGTCGGCGGTGCGCTTCATATGCATCACGTCGTCCGGGTGTGCACCGATGCCGCCGAGGATGCCGAACACTGTCTGGATGAAGAAAGGCGCTTTGATCAGGCCGCGCTCGGCGAAATGTGCAACGTTGTACAGATGCGCCGTGTCGTAGCACTCGAACTCATAGCGCGTGTTGTTCGGGCCCAGTTCCTTGAACACGGTTTCCAGGTCACCGTAGGTGTTGCGGAAGATCAGCTCCTTGCTGCCTTCCAGGTAAGGACGCTCCCACTCGTGCTTGAACTCGTTGAAGCGGTTAAGCATGGGAAAAAGTCCGAAATTCATGGTGCCCATATTCATCGAGGCGATTTCGGGCTTGAACAGTTTGGCCGGCTGCATGCGCTCCTGCACCGCCATGTAGGGCGAGCCGCCTGTAGTCAGGTTGAGGATGGCGGGACTTCGCTGCTTGATCGATTTCAGGAAGGGCGTGAAGGCCTCCGGACGCTGATCAGGTTTGCCCGTCTGTGGATCGCGCGCATGCAGATGGACGATGGCTGCGCCTGCCTCGCAGGCCTCGACCGCCGCGTCGGTGATCTCCTCGGGCGTCACCGGCAGGTAAGGCGACATTGAAGGAGTATGGATCGCGCCCGTCACGGCGCAGGTGATGATGACTTTGTTCTGGAGTGTCATGTCCGCCTTCTATTAGCGTGAAGACGGAGCCGCAGGTGCCGGCGCACCACGCCGGCACCGTCGGGATGAACTCGCACGTCTGACGTCACGCAGCGCGCAGCGGAACGTTTTTCTCACCCGGTTTGCGGTTCGGCGTCATGCCGTTGGCGGCCAGGGTTTCGTCGGCCGCTTTGTACCAGGTGCCGACGCGGTAGATTTTCTTTGCTTCCTTGCCGTTGGCGATCTCGCGGCCCAGTTCCTGGGCGATGCGCACGGTTTGCCGAACCTGCTGCACCGAGGTCATGCGCTTGCCGTGCTGGTCGATCAGGGTGTCCTCGATGCCGCAGCGGGCGTGCAGGCCCATGGCCAGCGCCATCGTGTTCCACGGAAGCACGTTCTTGAACAGCGATTCGGCGGTAATCGTGCAGCCGTCCGGTGCACGCTGGATGAAGTCGAACAGATTGTACGGATGCGGGCCATGATGACCGCCGCCGATGCCGATGCAGGTCAGGTTCAGCGGACCCGTGTAGACACCGCGACGCACCAGACGGTCCAGCGATTCAAGCGCATGCATGCCGACCAGTTGGAAATGCGGCTGGATGCCGGCTTTCTGCAGGCGGCGCAGGTGCTCTTCCACCCATGCCGGGCCGGCGGGAACAATCATTTCACTGTAGGCCTCGATCACAGCCGGCTTGTCGAGCGAGGTGCCTTTATAGTATTCCGGGTAGATCAATTCCATGATGTTCATCTGGATGGTATTGATCGCCACGGTCACCTGGTCCGGCTTCGGGTCAAGATCGGCCAACGCGTGACGGGTATCGTCCGACAGCCACTTGGCGGCCTGGCCCTCGTCTTCCGGCGCGAATGAAATGGAGCCTCCGACCTGGATGATCATGTCGGGCACCGCCTTGCGCACGCCGGCGATCAGTTCATTGAACATGGACAGGCGCTTGGAGCCCTTGCCGTCGGGTTCACGTACGTGCAGGTGCAGCACGGTGGCGCCGGCTTCGTAGCATTCCACGGCCTTGTCGATCTGTTCTTGCATGGTCACCGGAATGTCTTCCGGGAAGTCTTCCGGCATCCACTCGGGTCCATACGGGGCCACCGTAATGACCACTTTGTCCATGTTTTCCGGGTGCAGGGAATCGTCTAGAAATTGCATTTGTGTCTCCTCGATGGGTACGGCGGATGGGACAAAGTATCCGCGAAGGAGAGAGCGCCAACTTGACATTCCGGGGCATCGATTTTACATTTTGGGGCATACGTGGAGACCCCCTATGCTGAACCTGCTGAGAAGCTCAACCCTGACGAACTATGTCGAGGTTGCACGCGCTTCCGGTCTGGATCCCTATCGGCAGTTGCGCAAGGTCGGCATCAGCAAATCGGCGTTACTGGATCCGGACATCAAGATCGCGGCGAAATCCGTCAGGCGCCTGCTCGAAGAGTCCGCCCAGGTTGCGGGCGTCGAGGACTTCGGACTACGCATGGCCGAGACCCGTCAACTGGAGAACCTTGGACCGCTGGCTATTGCCCTGCGCGAGGAACCAACGCTGCGCAAGGCCTTGAATTCGCTGGTGCGCTATTTCGGCTTGCACAACGAATCGCTGGTCTTGCGCATCGAGGAAGCGGACGGCGTGGCGATTTTCAGTCAAGAACTGATAGATGCGCGAGGATCGCTGCGGCAATCCGTCGAGCTCGGCGTTTGCGTGATGTACCGGATACTGAAGCAGCTCCTTGGAGCGGGCTGGAAGCCTCGCGGCATCTGTTTTACGCACAGCGCGCCGGCCAGCCTGGCCACCCACCGGCGCTTGTTTGTCGGTACGTCGGTTCTGTTCAACCAGGACTTCGACGGCCTCGTATTGGCCGAAGCGGATCTCGATGCAGCGATCATGTCGTATGACCCGGCCTTGGCTCCTCATGCGCGGGAGTTCCTCGATGCGAAAATGGCCCAGTCGGACGCGACGATGCCCGAGAAAGTCAGAAAGCTGGTGTTCGCGCTGCTGCCCACAGGAGCGTGCGTAGCCGAACGTGTGGCGCAGGAGCTTGGCGTGGACCGCAAGACCATGTACCGTCATCTGGTCTATCACGGTCACAGCTACTCGACCATCGTCGATGCGGTTCGGGTCGATCTGGCGACCCGATACGTTGAGAACCGCGAACGGCCGCTGTCAGATGTGGCGACGCTGCTGGGCTTCGCTTCATTGAGCGCTTTTTCGAGATGGTTCTCGGGTCGCTTCGGTTGCAGTGTCTCGAAGTGGCGCCGCGAATGACCGGCCTGTCCCGGAAATTCGCGGAATGGAGTCGGCGGCCGTCGCCGCCGGCGACGCCATATCGTTGACAGATCCACAATCCGCTGCATTGACTGGCGATCGCTCAATCCCCCCCTTCACGCCTTGCGATGCAGAACATCAGCAAACCCAGGCATTGCAAGATCGCCATGCCCAAAGCCATGTAGAGTGTGCTGCCGAGCAGTATCGGCACGAGCAATGCGGAGGACAGGAAGTTTCCGAATTGCTGGACGGTGACATAACAGCTGGACGCCAGCCCGCGCCGCTCCGGGAAACAGTCAAGAGCCATCACTTGCAGACTGGGCTGGGTGATCATCATGCCGGCCGCAAAGATGGGCAGCGCCACCAGACTCCACGGCAATGGCGATGCGTGCACCGCGTTGACGCCGATGTTGATGACGCCGGCGGCGATCATCACCATATGGCCAAGCATCACGCTACGCACCGGACTGCCCTGCCCGGCGATACGGTGTGCGATGGCCGCGCCGGCGATCAGGCCCACCACGATAGGCACAAAAAGATAGCCGAAGGACTGCGCGCCGAGGCCAAGATGCTTCACCACGAAGGTTGGCGCAGCCAGCACATAGAGGTAGATGCCAAGATTGACCGCCGCGTTGGCGAATGCGAGCGCAACGAAGCGTGGGTTCGCGAACAGGGTTGCGTAGGCCCCCGCGAGTGCAACCGGATGCAAGGGGTGGCGGCGGGACGGCGGCAGGGTCTCGGGCACGAGAAACCAGCTGATCACCAGCAGCGATGCCGACAGTATCGCGAGGAAGATGAAGATGCCGCGCCACCCGGTCCAGAGCAGCAACCAGCCGCCACAGACGGGCGCGAGCGCGGGCGCAAGCGCGAAGATCATCGCGACCAGCGCCATGATTTTCTGTGCGTCGGTACCATGGAAGACGTCACGCACCATTGCCCGGCCGATAATCACACCGGCCCCGGCGCTCATGCCTTGCAGTGCCCGTCCGGCATAAAGCAGCGAAATTCCTGGGGCGGCAGCGCACATCAGCGACCCGACCGTGAACAGCGCGTTGCCGAGCAGAATCATCCGGCGACGGCCCGTTGCGTCGGAGATTGCGCCGTGCCAGGGAATCATCATTGCGAATGGCAGCAGGTAGGCTGACAACGACTGCTGGATTTGCGTCGGACTGGCATGTAGCGCCTGCGCCATGGCAGAAAACGCGGGCAAATACGTGGCGATCGCAAACTGACCGAGCATGGACAGTCCCGCGACGAGTACGACGATCGTCCCGGTGCCAGGCTCCCGCTCTGCTATCTCCGCTGTCTGGTTTCGAGTCGACATTCAACCGCCCAGATCGAGGTTCGCCGCAAACCCTCGGCTCGTACCGTCTTGCGCGGCCGCGCAGAAGGCAACGCTCAAACTTTTAAACCGTCCTGTCGTTCTTGCGCTGCCACCGCATGTCTTGACGAATCCGGAATGAAGCCTGTCCCAGTCCGACGCCGACAGATGGCGCCGTGCCGCCGGCAGTATGACTCCTAGTTCCCGTCCCCGGGCGGCCCATATTTGCCGCGCGTATTGCTCAAGCGCTACCGCGAGGGCGGCCACCGCGGACTCGCTGTCCAGCGGCTGCGCGATCTTCGACTCAAGATCGTCAAGCAGTTTGTCTTCGCGCTGTCCAAGAAGCAGGAGTTCATCTATTTCAGCGCGCACGTCGTCAATGCGTTGCCGAAGCGGGCCGAAAAACCAGGCCTCCTTACAGCATCGCAGTGGATGCAGGGTGTCGCGCACGTGGTCGACAACCGCCTGCATGCCCGCCCGATATGGGTCCAGCGTTCGCTGTCGCAGCGGATCTGGGCTGCTCAAAAGGAAGAGCCATTTGAATAATAAGGTGATAAGTCGCTGGTATTCGGTATGTAGCAGTTCAAGGGCGGCAATGCGAGGCGGCAGGCAGCCGCTCCCGAACGTCAAAACCGGAACGGATGCGTGCGAGAGCATATCGATCGTCGCTGTCCCGTTTTCAGCAAGCCGCTTGGGTTCACTAACGATAACAATAGCGTCGCATCCGGCGATTTGCGCTGCATTCAGGAGCTCGTGTGCAGGCTGCGCGGCGAAGAGCGCCCCGGCCCGGGTCGGTATACCCATTGCATGCGCGGCGGCTTCCACCCGGGCCAGAGCTTCGCTCGCCCTGTGCTCGCGACGTAGCTGATCCAGCGGACCATCCGGCACGCCTTGCGCGTACCAAAGGCTGATCCGCGCGCTATTTGCGCTCGCAAACTGTAGCGCCTGTATGGCCGCCTCCGAGCAGTGATCGCTCGAATCAATGGATACGCCGAGATGATGCAGCATGTAGTCTTTCGTTGGTCATCGAGCCGCCATGATAGGAAAAATCGTGCGAAAAATCCCCCCCATTGGTTGGGGGGGAACGGACCACAGAACCCGCTAAATGCGTAAAAAGCGCCGGACATGGTCCGTTATATAATCAGCAGGCCTTTCAGCCTGCCCGCCTCCCGTGAACGTCGGCACGCTCGGCAACGGTACTATCGGCCCCAATCGGATGACCAATCAACAATCTGTCGCGAACCCCGAAGCGACTCTGAAGATCAGCCCGCCCCGTGCGCCGCGGCACATGCTTGCCCGCGCGCGCCTGAGCTCGGACTGCGAGCGTTTCCGCAATTGCGCCGTGACCATCGTGCAGGCGCCGCCGGGGTTCGGCAAGACATCCCTGTTGATCCAGTGGCGCCAGGAATACCTGATGCACGGCAGCGCTGTGGCGTGGGTCTCGATTGACGGCCACGACGACCCCAGGCGCCTGCTCGCGAGCCTGACGCTGGCAGTCCGCTCCGGATCAGGGCGCACAGCATTCGGCAGACGCCTGCTTGAAGGGGGCGCGTTGCCAGATGCACCGATTGAAGGAGTCACAGCATGGCTGGCCGAAGTGGCTCGCACCGCGCTCGATATTGTGCTGATACTCGACGAAGCGGAGCAGTTGCCGCAGGCTAGTCTGGAAGCGCTCATCTACCTGCTTGAGAATCTGCCGGCCAACCTGCGCATCGTGATTGCCTCGCGCGCTGGATTCGAGAAGGTCATCGCACGCCTGAGCCCCTATGGCCAGTGTGCAGCGGTGGATGCCGCGGCGCTTCGCTTTCGCCTCGATGAAACGATCGCGCTGATCGGCAGCCGGTTGGGCGCCGTGGTCGATGCCGATGCTGAGGCGAGCGCCAGATTACACGACATCGCGGAAGGCTGGCCACTCGGCTTGCAGATTGCCCTTGCTGCGATCGCTGACAGCGATGACCCGGTCGCGAGTATCGACGCCTTTGCCAGCAGCACCGGCGGCATTCGTGAGCAATTCATTACGGCGCTCCTTGAACGGCTAAGCAGCGAGGACACCGAGTTCCTCACCCGTATTTCGATTGTCGACCTGCTGCACGAAGATTTGTGCGAAGCCCTCACCGGAGCCAAGGATGCGAAGCAGCGGCTCTTGCGCCTCGCTCGCGAAACGCCGCTCTTTTTCAGTGCTCAAGGACGCGGTCAGTGGTATCGCATGCACTCGATGGCACGTGAAGCAATACGCGCGCATCTGACTATCCTGCCGCCTGCAACGCACAGTGAGCTGCACCGCCGCGCGATGCATTGGCTGGCGGACCACGGCATGACCGAAGCTGCGGCACGCCACGCGCTAGCGTGCGGGCAGGAAGAAACCGCCTACACGCTCGCGCAAGGATCGCTGCACGATGCGGTAACTCAGGGTCAACTTGTAGCTGTACTGGAATGGCTCGAATGGCTACCGGAGCCTGTCCTGGATCGCCATCCGCGCCTGCGGCTTGCCATGGCATGGGCGCTGGCGCAGAGCGACCGTCAGCAGGAGGCGGAAGAGCAGGCGCAGGCTATTCTGCGCAGCACAGAGCCTGACGAGGCGATGCGCTACGAGATCGATCTCATTCTGAGCGCAGCCGCCTATTTCGCGGATGAGCCAGACCGGGCCGCGCGACTGCTCGATCGCTGGGGTGATACACCGCCCGTCAGTGACTCGTGGCTCCTGCAGGTTCATGCGAACCGACTCGCCGTGCGAGCTGTCATGGAGGGCGAGTACGCGAAGGCCCGCCAGCTCCGGCGGCACATGCCGCGCGGGAATGCCAGCGCTGCCTATCGGTACGTGGTTCGCTGGCGCGCTTACACGACGGGCCTCGGCTATCTGCTCCAGGGGCAGATGCTATCGGCCGAGCGCACGCTGCGCCCGGCCCTTGTCCAGGCAGACGACGACCTTGGCCGCCGGCACCCGTTTTCCTGCATGATGGCCGCGCTGCTCGCCACCACACGTTTCAAACGCGGCGATTTTAATGAAGCGGCCGCGTTGCTGGCAAACCGGCTGGATGTGCTCGAACGCAGCGGAACACCCGACGCGGTGATTTTCGCCTATCGCACCGCCGCGCGGGTCTCATCGGCCACCGGCGCGGAGCACCGGGCGTTCGACCTGCTCGAGACACTCCATGCAATCGGCACCGCGCGGCGCATGCCGAGGCTATGCGTGGCGAGCCTGACCGAACAGATCAGGCTCCACAGTGGTCGCTTCCGCTCGGCGTCCTGCCGCACGCTCGCTCGCCGACTGGAACAGATTGTCGCGGAACATGCCACCGCCGATTCTCCCCTCAAGCGTCGTGCGCTGCTCCTGCATCAGCATATTGCGCAGGCTTTCGTGGCAATTGCCGAGCAGGACTGGACTGCCGCCGACCGTGCTCTCGCGTTGGCCCAGCAAGACACCGAGGCGATGAAGCTGGGCGCGGTCGGCGTCGATCTGCTTACGTTGCACGCTTTCGTGCTGGACCGTCTCGGCAAATGCGGAACCGCCCTGCTGCGCGAGGCCGTGGATCTGGGCGCGGCATACGGAATGAGTCTCACGGCGCCCGACCTTCATCCGGCGTTCGCGGAATGGTTGCATGAGCGCGGAGCGGATGGCGCGCCGCGCCTCGCCGATGTCGGCCCACCCCTGCCGCCAACCGTTGCCGTTTCACCCGCGCCAGGGCGGGATGCCGAGCCGCGCGTAGCGCCCAGCATGGTACTGACGCCGAAGGAGCGCAGTGTGCTGGAGCTGACTAGCCGCCACCTCACCAACAAGGAGATCGCACTCGCGATGGGCGTCGGCCAGGAGACAGTCAAGTGGCATATGAAAAACCTCTTCATCAAACTCGACGCGACGTCGCGCCGGCAAATCGTGCGCCGCGCGCAGCTACTGGGCCTGCTGCAGGAAACCTGAACGGGGGAAGCACCCCGGAACCACAGCTGAAGAGAGGCGACACCATTCCGCGCGACCCTGACGGTTGCGATGTCAATTAAATCGACAAGCCGCGCTGGCGCCGTCCCAAGGGCGACATGGTTAGCCCATGGATCCGGCTCGGGTCCTTTTCTCTTTATACGTTGGGACGCTTCCATGGTGGTTGTTATCGCAACCATCGATCGAAATATCCGCAACCCGTCATTTTCTGTCACCAAGTTGCAACACGGATAGGCGGTGTCGCCCCCTTCCGGCAGTGCGCGGTCGCCTTGAGGATGCCGCGAAAGCCGTGCCGGATATGGCTGGCCAGCGCTTACCGCGCCCCGGTATTGCCGATAACCCTCCCCCCCAAGGGTGGGGGGAGTCGAGCTGCGTGGCTGTACGTATGCTCCTCTAGACATGCAGCGCCCATATGTTGCACGGGCGTTCTGTACCTAAGGGTTGAACAACGCTACGCAGGAGACCACATGAAGTTGAGGATTACCGGAGCCGCAGCACTTCTCGCGTTCGCGGCATCCGCGCACGCGCAGTCATCGGTGACGCTCTATGGCGCAGTTGACTCGGGCCTGCTCTGGCAGAACACTTCGGCAGCAAACTTTCTGCCGAATGCAAAAGCAAACCCGAACCTGGGCCACGTGTTCCAGTTCAAGGACGGCGGTGTCTATGCGAGCATCTTCGGGTTGAGGGGCACGGAAGACATCGGCGCCGGCTACAAGGTCAACTTCAAGCTCCAGGGCACGTTTAACAGCGGCAACGGCAAGTCCGGGCTGGCCAGCTCGCCGGGAGCAAGTTCGATGTTCACGCAGGTCACGACGGTCGGCGTGTCGGGGCCGTTCGGCCGGATCGATGTCGGTCGCCAGTTCGCGCCAATGGCTTACGCGATGGCGGAAACGGATGTGCGCAACGCACAGTACTTCGGCAGCGTCCTGACCGCATGGTTGACCATGAACACGGCGGCTGGCTGGCCAGGCACGAGCACGAACGGCCAGATCGGCGCACTTTATGACGACAATGCGATCGTGTATAACTCGCCGTCTTTCCATGGTCTGTCGGCCGCGCTCCAGTACGCACCGGGCGGTACGCCGGGCGCGTTCCAAGGCGGCACGCGCGAATCCGCCGTGCTCAAGTACTCGAACTTCGGTCTGAATGCCGATGCAGTCTACTACAACGGCCATGACGCCAACCCTTATCTTGGCGCCAGTCCCACCCCGCTCCATCCGGCGACCGGCCTCAACAACAACCGCTTCGTGTACCTGGGCGCGAAGTACACGTGGCGCGGCCTGTCCGTGTCCGGCTCGTGGAGCAACGGGCGCAACCCGGCAGCTCCAAACGGGAATCCCGCGATTGGCGCGATCTCGGGCGACTTCGACATGTTGACGGGCGGTATCGGGTATCGCTTTAGCCCCTCGTTCGACATCACGTCGGGCGTCTACTACGTGAAGGACGAAAAGCACAACCAGAACCAGTCGACCCTGTACGTGCTGGGCGGCAACTACAACCTTTCCAAGAGGACGTCGCTTTACGCTCAGGTAGGCTACGTCTCCAACCGCGGCGCGATGAACCAGGAGATTACCTACGGCAGCCCGGTGGCAGTGGGGAAGAACACCGCCGCAGGCAACGTGGGGATCCGCCACTCCTTCTGATTTTTGGAACCGGGTTCGCGAGCCGTCTGCTCGCGAACCTCGGTGCTGTCTTCCGTCTCCATCCGAAGCCGCCCGCGCGCGCGAGGCGGCTTTGCTCTTTCCGGACTGACTTACAAGGGGCACTAACGTCCGACACGGGGCACTCTTGGCCAAGCGGCCGGCGCCACATAGATCGCCTGCGAAGCCAAGCGGCTCCGCGCGTAAAATTTGACCGCCTGCGTGGGTCCGGGCAAGATAATGGGCTTGCATCCCGCAACCTTGCGTTTCATCCATTTCTGAATGACATCATGTCGATCATCGAGTCCGGACCTCACGAATCCCTGACCTACCGAATAAAGGCGTTAAACAAAATCGCCGATCGCATGAGCGCCGAATTATCCCGAGAGAAACTTGGCGTGCCCTATCCGGAGGCAAGCATCATCGGCGTGCTCGGTACGTTCGGCCCGCAGACCATCAGGGACATTTCCCGCCGCGCCAATCTGGACAAGAGTCAGGCGAGTCGCACAGTTGATGCCCTGCTCGCCAAGGGGCTTCTCGGGCGCACGGCCAGCGACCAGGATGGACGCAGCGTGATCATTTCGCTGACATCCGACGGACGCAAAATCTTCAAAAAGGTTGCCCCCACGATTGATCGGCGGGACACAGAGCTTTACCAGTGTCTCAGCGAGCCGGAAAGCGAGGCGCTGCGTTACCTGCTGGACAAGATTCTCGCGGCCCACGGATGGGAGGCCATCTGATTTCAGGCGGCCCGCGTATTGCTCGTAGGCTGCCGGCTCAAGGCTGCTTTATCAATCAACCATTCACCGACGCCTGAGCGGCCACATACCGGGCCGGGCGCGCCGGGAGCCAAATAAATCGCGCGGCCCCCACTCCCAAGTTCCGCGCCCGGATACACGGATGGTGAGAAGTCGCCGGGGCCGAGTCCTCATGGACTGGCGACAGCAAGCTTACATGCCGCCGAATGGTTTGCGCACCGTAAGCTTGTTGGCCACCGAAGTGACTCCTGGAACACCCTTCGCGATTTCCGCGACCTTGTCGACCTGGGAAGCCTCCGTGACGGTGCCATTCAGCGTCACTGCGCCGTCTTTTGCCGTAACACTGATATTTCCGGCGCTGATCTCCTTGTGCTTCCCGATCGCGGCATAAATCTTCCGGCGAAGGGCACGATTCGCTTTTCTTCCGGTGGCCGGCGCCGCGGTGCCCGACGCCGCCATCGCCGACGCGCTCGCCGCACTGGCCGTTTCGCCGTTTTGGGCCCATGTGGTGATGGACGTTGCAACCATCAATGTTCCGACAGCCATCCTGAATGTCTTGTTGTTCTGCATCAATTGCTCCAGTTGTGGAGGGGTGGTGGAATCAGAAGGTGTGGCGGATGCCGATCATGGCTGCCGTGGTAGATACGCCCGGCGCTACGAGGGCACCATGGATGATCGTCTGGTTCAAGCTGTTACTCTTCGCCGGGTTCTTGCCGATGCTGTACGAACCGGATATCGAAAATCGGTCAATCGTGTACAGCGCACCGAAATAGATGAAGCGATTGTTGGCAAGACCCGTTGCGGACACAGCCGGAGCGGCGGGATAGGTCAGCGGGAACGGATTGGTGTCATGCCCGTTGTAATACACGGCCGACAGATTCAGACCGTAGTTCGAGAACTTGAGAACCGCCGACTCGCGCGTGCCGCCCTGGAACTGGCCCGCGACCCCGCCCGGCGCGTACTCGAGCGCAAGCGACGTCCCATAGAATTTCGGCGAATTGTAGACCAGCGCATTGCTGTCATAAAGGGCGCCGATCGGGGTGTTCGTGCTGGTGCCGGGCCATCCGGCCGCCTGATTCATGCCCAGCCACGCAGTCAGGATACTGCCGAAATACTGGGCGCCACGCACGTCAGTCTCCGCCATCGCGTAGATCATCGGGGTGATCCGCCGGCCGGCGTCGAACGTGCCGAACGGACCGGATGCCCCGATCGTCGCGAACTGGTTGAAAATCGCGGTCGTGCCCTGGGTGTCGGCCAGGCCAAACTTGCCGTTCATGGTGTTGAACGTGCCCTGCAGCTTGAAGTTGATCTTGTAGCCGCCGCCGACCTCTTCGCTTCCCTTGAGGCCCCAGTAGCTGGAAATGATGCCGCCGTCCTTGAGTTGATAGACGTGCCCCAAGTTCGGCGCGCCGCCGTGCTGCTCAACTTCGATTTCGTGCTTTCTCCTCCGGGTGGCGCGGCGGGGTGGACCCGGCGGCTTTCGTGATTGTTGCTCGAAGCAAGCCATGTTGCTGCCGGGTCGGCGTGTCAGGCCGACAGGTAGTAGTCCCGATACTGGTCCCGCAACTGGTTCTTGAGGACCTTGCCGGTCGCGCCCAGCGGAACTGACTCGACGAACACCACCGCGTCGGGTGTCCACCATTTCGCAACGCGGCCGTCGAAGAACGCGAGCATCTCGCCGCCGCCCAGAGCACTGCCGGGCTTCTTCACGATCAACAGTAGCGGCCGTTCGTCCCACTTTGGATGCCGCGCGGCGATGCACACCGCAGTGGCAACTTCCGGATGCAGGCAGGCGACATTCTCGATGTCGGTGGAACTTATCCATTCGCCGCCAGACTTGATGACGTCCTTGCTGCGGTCGGTGATCTGCATGAAGCCGTCTGGATCGATCTTTGCCACGTCGCCGGTCGGGAACCAGCCGTCGCGCAGCGGCGACGCGTCGCCGTCGCCGGCGCCGAAATACTGCCGCGTGACCCACTGGCCGCGCACCAGCAGGTCGCCGGCCGCGTGGCCGTCCCACGGCAGCGCTTCGCCGTCCGGGCCGACGATCTTCATGTCGATGCCGAACACCGAGCGTCCCTGCTTCGCCTGAACCGTGTAGCGCTCCTCGGTGGACAACGACAACTGATGCGGCTTAAAACTGCAAACCGTGCCCACCGGGCTCAATTCCGTCATGCCCCATGCGTGTAGTACGTCGACCTGATAACGCTCCTGAAACTGCGCGGTCATCGCCGTCGGACAAGGGGCGCCGCCGATAATCGTGCGCCGCATCGACGCGAAGGTCTCCTGCCGCTCGCCGACGTGCGTGAGCAGGCCTTGCCAGACCGTCGGGACGCCCGCGGACAGGGTGACCTGTTCCGCCTCGATCAGTTCGTAAAGCGACTTGCCGTCCAGCGCCGGACCCGGGAACACCAGCTTCGCGCCGACCATGCAGGCGATGTATGGCAACCCCCACGCGTTCACATGGAACATCGGCACGACAGGCAGGATCACGTCGCGTGCCGAACAGTTGAGCGAGTCGGGCAGCGCCGCCGCGTACGTGTGCAGGAGGGTCGAGCGGTGGCTGTACAGCACACCCTTCGGATTGCCGGTGGTGCCCGACGTGTAGCACAGCGATGACGCGCTGTTTTCATCGAGCAGCGGCCATTCGAAAACGTCGTCGTGCAGCTCGAGCAGATCCTCGTAGCACATCAGCATGCCGGTCAGGTCGTTCGCTTGCGGCATGTGCGCGCGATCAGTCATCGCCACGAATACCTTGGGGCTTTTAACGCGCGGCGCAACGCTCTCGATCAGCGGCAGAAACGTCGCGTCAAAGAATACGACGCGATCTTCCGCATGCTCAATGATGTACGCGAGCTGGTCGACGTGCAGTCGGGGGTTGAGCGTATGCAGCACGGACCCGGATCCCGACACGGCGAAGTACAACTCCATGTGCCGGTAACCGTTCCACGCCAGCGTCCCTACCCGCTCGCCCGGCTTGACGCCGAGGCCTTCCAGGACGTTTGCCATGCGGCGCGCGCGTTGCGCAAGATCCCGATACCGATACCGGTGAATGTCCCCTTCGACACGTCGAGACACGATTTCTTGTCCGCCGTGATGGCGTTCAGCGTGCGCGAGCAGCGAAGCGACCAGTAACGGTTGCTGCATCATCAAACCTTGCATCCCTTTCTCCTGAATAGTTGTATGGTCCCGCGCCTGGATGACGTCGTCGCACCCTCATGCATGTGTCGGACTGGCGGCGGGCCCGTCGAGACTCACGACCAGTTGTCCGTCAACGGCCCGGACCGGGAAAGTCGTCAGGCTCAGGCCGCCCGCCCCCGCCATGGATCCCGTGCGCAAGTCAAAGCGCAGGCCGTGCGCCGGACAGCGCAGCATGCATCCCTCCAGTTGACCGCTCGCGAGCGACGCACCGTTGTGGGGACACGAGTTATCAATTGCGTGGATCGCGCCGGCGATGTTGAACAGGACAATGCTGCGGCCATCGATGAAGGCCAGCTTGCGTTGCCCTGGTGCGAGTTCATCGACCGTTCCAACCGATATCTGACGTGACACTCTGCGTTCCTTTAGTCTCGGACCGCCAGCACCATGGCTTCGAAGATCGCGTCGGGAGAATGGGCTCCCGAAAGCGCGTAGCCGGCGTTGAACACAAAGTGCGGAACGCCGTTCACGCGATGGCTGGAGTGCAACATGTGCCGGCCCGATTCGGCCAGATGATCTGTCAGGCCTGCGTAGTCCAGACCGCACTCGAGTCCGAGCTGCTCAAGGATCCGCGGCTCACCAATGTTCTCGCCTTCCATGAAGTAGGCGGTGAACATGCGATCGATCAATGAGGCTAGTTGGGCCTCGCTGCCGCGGCTGGCTGCATAAGCAACGAGCTGGTGCGCGGCAGCGGTGTTGGGCAGCACGCCGATCCGGTCGAACGCAAATTCGACGCCGGCGTGGTAGCCTGCGCGCTGCACCTGCGCGCGCCTTGCCGCCACCGCCTCGGGACTACCCAGGCGATCAAGATAGAACGCCTGGTAATCCTTGCCATTGAGCGGCGTATCGGGAAGGAGTTGATGGGAGCGCCACAGCACCGCCAGCGGCACATCGGGCCGCAACCCGGCAAAGCGGCGCACGGCCGCGTCCATATTGCGTTTGCCGATCAGACACCACGGGCAGATGAAATCGAAGAACACCTCGATCGTCATGGGGGGACGCTCGGCCGTCTCAATGCCTGGCTGGGTGGCGCGCTTCGGGTCAGATGAGTTCATGGATCAGGCTCTCTGCCATCGGCCATTCACCAAAGCCCGCGGCGGGGTTGAGGTGACCCACTTCGCCGAGGTCGACGAGGCGGCTGCCCCAGTCTTTTGCCATCGCGGACACCCGCTCGAACTGCGCGAGCGGATCGTTGCGACTGGCGCCGACGATGCTCGGGAACGGCAGCGGTTTGCGCGGGATCGACTGCCAGCCGTTCTGGGCCAGCGCATCGATGGCCGGATAGCCGGCCGGCAGCGGCGTCTCGAGGTCGGCCGGAGCGGCAAGCAGCGCGCCGTGAATCTTGCGGCTGTGCTGCTGCGCCCAATGCACCGCAATCATCACGCCCGCGCTGTGCGCGACCAGGATAACCGGGCCGTCGATTTTCGCGAGGGCCGCGTCGAGCGCCGCAACGCGCGCCGCGCAACTGAGCTTGTCGTGCTCGAGCGGCGGCACCGAGAGCGCCTTGGGCAACTTCTGCTCCAACAGGGTTTGCCAGTGTTCCGTGACGTGGTCGCGCAAGCCGGGCACCATCAGAATGGTCGGTTTCAATTCGTAATTCATGGGAAGCTACCTGCTAGTTCAGTACGGCTTGTCGCCGATGATGCCGGCGCGTTCCATTTTGCGATGGCACGGCGGGTAGTCCATCACCGCGTAGTGCTGCGTGCTGCGGTTGTCCCAGATCGCCACGCTATTGGGCTGCCAGCGCCAGCGCACCTGGTACTCGGGGATATAGGCCTGGCTGATCAGATAGCGCAGCAGGTCGCCCGCGCCCGGATTGGCGTCCTGCCCGAAGCGCACCCGTGCCGGCGTGTGATAGTTGGTGAAATGAGTGGTGAAGGCGCTCACGAACAGCACCTTCTCGCCGGTCTCCGGGTGCGTGCGCACGACCGGGTGCTCCGCGTCCGGATACTGGGCCTTCAGCGCAAGGCGTTTTTCGATCGGCATTACCGCGCCGAAGCTCGCCTCGATGCTGTGGCGGGCACGCAGGTCCGCGATCTGGGTCTTGATGTGGTCCGGCAGGTTCTCGTAAGCGAGGGCCATATTTGCCCACATCGTGTCGCCCCCGACCGGCGGACACTCTACACAGCGCAGGACCGCGCCGAACTGCGGCGCTTCGCGCCAGGTGGCATCCGCGTGCCACGCGTTTTCGTACCGGTCGTTCGGCTGATCCGGGGTCTTGTCGATGCGCACGAGGCCCGGATGCTCGGGATCGCTGCCCGCGACCGGATGGTCTTCCAGTTCGCCGAAGCGGCGCGCAAATGCCACGTGCTCGGCGCGCGAGATGTCCTGGTCGCGGAGAAACAGCACCCGGTGTTTCAGCAGTGCCGCCCGGATCTCGCCAAACAGGCCCTCATCGCGGATCGCATCGGCGAGATTCACTCCAACCAGTTCGGCGCCGATCGCATATGTCAATTGTTCGACTCGCATGGCTAGCTCCTCAAATGACGAAGACCGACGAACCCGTCGTCTTGCGGGATTCCAGGTCCAGGTGGGCTTGCGCTGCATCCTCGAGCGCGTAGCGCTGATTCAGCTCGATCTTGATGCGTCCCGAGGCGATGTGCCCGAAAATTTCACCGGCGAGCTCGTTCTTCTCGGCGGGGTCGGCAATGTAGTCGGCCAGCGCCGGGCGGGTCAGGTGGAGCGAGCCCTTCATCGCCAGAATCTGCGGATTGAACGGCGGAATCGGGCCCGAAGCGGTGCCGACGCAGACCATCAGGCCGCGGCGCTTGAGCGAATCGAGCGACCCTTCGAAGGTGTCCTTGCCGACGCTGTCGAACACCACGCTCACGCCGGCGCCGCTGGTCAGTTCGCGCACTCGCTTCGCGACGTCTTCCCGGCCGTAATAGATGATGTGGTCGCAGCCATGGGCGCGGGCCACCTCGCCCTTGGCTTCGGTCGAAACCGTGCCGATCACGGTGAGACCCAGCAGCTTCGCCCATTGCGACACGATCAGGCCCACACCGCCGGCGGCCGCATGCAGCAGGACGGTGTCACCCGCCTTGAAGTCGTAAATGCGGCGCATCAGATACGACGAGGTCAGGCCTCGCATGGTCATACCGGCAGCCGTCTCGCATGAGATCGCGTCGGGCAGCTTGATGAGTGGCGCGGCCGGGATCAGGCGTTCGGTGCTGTAGGCGCCAAGCGTATTGATGAAGCCGGTGTACGTCACACGATCGCCGACCGCGACGTTCGTTACATCGGCACCGACTGCCTCAACCACGCCTGCGGCCTCGACGCCCATGCCTGAAGGCAGCGGAACCGGGTAAAGGCCGCTGCGGAAATAGGTGTCGGCGAAATTCAGGCCTACGGCCTCCTGGCGCAAGCGCACCTCGCCGAGGCCGGGGTCGCCCACTTCAACGTCCTCATAGCGCAAGACTTCCGGACCACCGGTTTCATGAAAGCGTACTGCCTTTGCCACGCTGAATCTCCTATTCGTTACTCAAACTGCAAAATCGACTACGCCTGCGGCGGAAAATTTCGACCTACCGTAGGCGTCTTTGCCAGATCAGTGTTGTGTCTAAACAAGTTGCAATATCACGCAAATCCTTCAACGACCGGCGCCGTCGCGTGGTAAGCGAGCGAACGGCGCCGGGGGTGAGAGTTCCGCTCAGCGCACGGCCTGCTCACGCAGCGCGTTCAGGCGATCCAGGTCGACGGCATAGTTCCGCTTGCCGATGAAAAATGCGGTAGCCGCAATGAGGGGCGCAAACGGAACGAGTTGCAACGCGCCGAGCAGCCCGATCCGGTCGGCGACAATCCCCGTCAGGACGGCTGCGGGAGCCAGACCGAGAAAATTGTTCGCCAGCGTCAGGGTCGCAAACGCCGATGCGTGAATCGACGGCGGGGTGAGGTTAGCCACCATCGCACCCGACGGGCCGCTCGCGCCTGCGCTGAAGAACATGCCGGCGCCGATCACCACGAGCTGCAACGTACCCGCCGGCAGGCGGAAACCGATCGCGAGCAGCGTGAAGCAGGTCACACAGTAAGCGATCGCGGCGGCCCACTTCTTTTCTCGCGAGTTCTTGCTGAGGCGGTCGGCAAGGTTTCCACATACCACCATGCCAACGCCCGTCACCAGCACAAACGCTGCAGCGGCCATCGCAGCCTTGCCGGTGGCCATGCCGTAATAGCGATTCAGGAAGCTCGGCATCCACGCCCACACTGCCGCGGGAACAAGCAGATGGATACCGCTGCCGACATAGGCACACACGACAGACTTCGTCGAGAAAAGCCCCTTCATCAGCGTCTTGAAACTCATGCGTACGCCGAACCCTGTTGCCTGCGCGCCCACGGTTTCCGACTTCAGCGGTGCGAGCCGTTTTTCAGTGACGACAATCCGGTAGACGATGACCAGGATCATCCCCAATGCCGCCATGGCACCGAAGGCCGGGCGCCAGCCCAAATGAGCCGCGACCCCGCCGCCGACAGCCATGCCCGTCACCGAGCCGAACGCCCCGCCCGCCATGAAGGTGCCCGTGAGCGTGGAGCGCAGACGTGCCGGGAAGATGCTCAGGACAAGCGCGAGACCGACGCTGCCATACGCGGCTTCGCCGATGCCGACGAAAGCGCGCGCGAGCAGCATTTCACCGTAGTTGCTCGAGAGCGAGCACCCCAGTGTCGCGAGACTCCACAGAGCGGCCATCAGCACGATGCTCTTCACCCGGCCCCAGCGATCGGCGAGCACCGACAGCGGGAAAGTCAGGACGCCGACCATCAGCGCGACCACACTGCTAAGCGAACCCAGCTGTGTGTCGGAAAGGTTCCATGTGGCCTTCAACAGCGGAAACACCGCATTCAACACCTGCCGCGACATGTAGTCGGAGAGCAGCAACCCGACCGTCAACGCAAACACGACCCACGCATAGGTGGGCACGTCCGATTGTGCTGCTGAAACGCCGCCCGCGGTGGGCTCGGCATGTTGCATGAGCATGGTTTGTCTCCTTCCCGTCTATCTCGTTTGCAGCCGTCTTTGCCCGTCAGGGCAAAGGGACCGATTATGGATGCCCCGTTACCCTCCCCGGCGCTTGCCGAGGAGTCCTCCCTTTGAAACCCGGTATCCGCTGAAGCGGTCGGCCGGGTTCCAATCCGTCACGCCGCGCGCAGCGGCAGGTTCTTCACGCCGGTCTTGCGGTTCGGCGCCATGCCGTTGGCGGCCAGCGTCTCTTCGACCGTCTCGTACTGCACGCCGATGCGATAGATCTCGCGTGCTTCCTTGCCGCTGGCGATCTCGCGGCCGAGTTCACGCGCAACGCGCACGCACTGCTCGATCTGCTGCACCGACGAGAAGCGCTTGCCGTGCTGGTCGATGATCGTGTCCTCGATGCCGCAGCGCGGATGCAGGCCCATCGACATGGCCATCATGTTGAACGGCAGCACGTTCTTCAGCAGCGACTCGGCGGTGAGCGTGCAGCCATCCGGCGCGCGATGCACGAAGTTGAAGAAGTTGAATGGATTGGGGCCGTCGAAGCCGCCACCGATACCGATCCATGTCAGGTTCAGCGGGCCCTTGTACACGCCCTTGCGCACGAGGCGCTCGAGCGTTTCGAGCGCGTGGATGCCCGTGAGCTGGAAGTGCGGCTGGATGCCCGAAGCCTGCAGGCGGCGCAGGTGTTCCTCGACCCAGGCGGGGCCAGCCGGCACCGTCATTTCACTATAGGCGGCCATGAACGCGGGATTGGAAAGCGAGGTGCCTGCCAGATACTCCGGATAGAGCAGCTCCATGATGTTCATCTGCGTGGTGTTGATCGCGACCGTCACCTGATCGGGCTTCGGATCGAGATCGGCCAGCATATGGCGCGTATCGTCGGACAGCCACTTCGCGGCTTGTCCGTCGTCTTCCGGTGCGAACGAGATCGAGCCACCGACCTGAATGATCATGTCGGGCACTGCCGCGCGCACACCCGCGATCAGTTCATTGAACTTCGACAGGCGCTTCGAGCCCTTGCCGTCCAGTTCGCGCACGTGCAGGTGCAGGACCGTGGCGCCGGCGTTATAGCAATCGACGGCCTTCTGGATCTGCTCGTCCATCGTCACGGGGATGTCTTCCGGGAAGTCCTCGGGCATCCATTCCGGGCCGTACGGCGCTGTGGTGATGACTACCTTGTCGTGATTCTCAGGGTGCAGCGAATCGTCGAGAAATTGCATCTTTTATCTCCAGATATGGGTGACTGGCTTGCCGTGCCGCGACAGATCGCGCGTAAGCTGGTCGGAACATAACGAACCTTCCTGACGGCACGATACGGCAATCGCGGGTTACACTTTTATGAATAGACGCCATCGTTTTAGCGGTCCATGCCACTCGGTGTTAACGCCAGTGTTTGCGCGGAGCGGGCATGCCATGACCGGGAGTGAGGCGCAGCTTGTCGGAAGCGGAGGGGAAAGCGATGGAAACGATGCTGCGGTCGGTAGCGATGAGCGGGTACTTCGACGTGATGCGGCGGCTCGGGCTGAACCCGGTCGAGCTCGCGCAGCAGGTGGGGATCGACGCCGCGGCTCTAGCCAATCCGGACGATCGCGTTCCGGCCGCCGCCTGCTGCCGCCTGATGGAACTCTCGGCCGAAAAGGGGGCGTGCCCGACTCTTGCACTGCAAATGGCTGAAACCCGGCAGAAGTTCGGTACCGGCATGGTCAATGTCCTGCTCGCGCATAAGCGCACGCTGCGCGAGGTGCTGCTCGCCGCAGCCGAATATCGGCACCTGCTCAACGAGGCGCTGGCCGTCTACGTCGAGGACGCAGGCCAAACGGTCACCATTCGCGAGGAACTCGTCGTTGAACCTGGCACGCCGACGAGACAGGCGATAGAACTTGCGCTCGGTGTCCTCGCGCGACATTCGAGCGCCCTTCTCGGCAACTACTGGAAACCACGCGCAGTCCATTTCACTCACGCAAGACCCGCAGACCTGACATTTCATCGACGCTTCTTCGGCTGTCCGCTGGAGTTCAGCAGTGATTTCAACGGGTTCGTATGCGCTGCCGCCGATCTCGACTACCCAAATCCGGCCGCTGACCCGGAACTGGTGCGCTATGCCGAAAGCCTCGCCGCTCCGCTGAACATGACGGGTGCGCATTCAGCGGCGCTGGAAGTGCGCAAGGCAATCTATCTGCTGCTGCCACTCGAGCAGGCCACAACTGAGCTCGTCGCCCGCCATCTGGGTCAGAGCGTACGCACGATGCAGCGCCTACTGAAATCGGACAATACAAGCTTCTCCGAACTGGTCGAGGAAGTCCGGCGCGAACTTGCCGTGCGTTACATGAGCAATCCGCGCTATCCAATCGGACGGGTCGCGACCCTGTTGGGTTACACGCAACAGGGATCGTTTACGAACTGGTTCTTTTCACGATTCAGCATGACGCCGCGTGACTGGCGGAGCAGTCAATCATCGAAATGAATGGCGCGGTGCGAGCCGTCCATGCGTGAGTTGCAGCGTTTGATCTGGAATCGCCCGCGCCGGCTTCCAGACGGTTGCGACCGTTGCGCCGGGCGAGATACATCGCGCGATCGGCGCCATAAAGCGGGGAACGCGCCGATGTTCCTATGCGCTACGAGGATGGCGGGCTCGTGCTGTCGCCCTTGCCGCGTGGCCTACCAACGATGTACGGGAAACACTCGCCTGCTACGGCTCCGCATCTGGCCGTCGTACAGCGATGCGAGGAAACCGGACGAATTTACGCGCACTCGGGCGGGACATCGTGTGCGGTGCGGGGACGACGGTACGATCGCCAGCAAAGTACGCTTCCAATCAACGGGAGAGGGCCGCGGCCTCCGGGAATGGAGGCGAACCTAGCGCGACGCGGTACCTTTTGCTTTGCTGCCGCCCTTTGCTGCGACCTTTCGCGGCGCGATCTTCTCGGGAGCTCTGCGAGCCGCCCTGGTTGCGGCTTTTTTGGCGGGCTTTGAGTGCGTAACGAGGGTTTCGCCCTTCTCGATGAGAAACACTGAGCGGTCTTTTGCATCCTTGATCCAGGCCGGCGGCCGCGCAACGCCGCTCCAGGTAGCACCGGTCTTGGGATCAAAATATTTGGGCGCCGCCTTTCCTTGGGCTGGTGGGGCAATCGGTGTCGGCGACTTGCGTCGGAAATCGATGCCGGCGTCCAGGAGCATTCTGACGGCTGGAGACTCGTCGGAGGCGCTAGTCGCGGCCGACGCCTCCTTTTGGGCACCTTTTGCCACGCCATCATTCTTTGCCAGCGTACCGACGCGTCCGGCTGGGACCAGGCCGCGTAGCTCGTCGGCCGTAATGTCGAAACGCGCCATCTCCGCGAGAATTCTCTTGATGGCGTCATTGCGCTCATCAATGCGCGCTTCCTGTGCTTCCTGTTGCAATTCCAGAATCTGTGCCTGAATCTCTTCGTAAGACCTTTTTGCCATGGCGCTACTCCTCGTTGGCTTTATGTGGCGGAATTATAAGTCTCCGCCGCGGAGTCGGCGCACCATGGGCTACGCCTGGAGAAGCTTTCGAGAGCGGGGCGAGATTACGCGGCAGGGCTGCCGACGAGATCGTTGAGTTGCGTGAGATTCGAATAGTGGTCGACACCCGCTCGGGAGGGAGCGTGCACCGGTGTATTGGCCAGAGCTTTCGGAGTCGACCGGACTTTCGACGTCGCAACCAAGCGTCCCCGCGTTGCTGATGCTGTCGCTCGTCCGCCGAGCCTAATGCCGATGATATTGTTTGACCTGCACCATCCTGCAGGACCGGTAATACGTCTTACACGTCGCCCGATTTTTACACACCTATAATTGGACAGCGGCGAACGTCTACAAAATCTATGCATATCGTTGTTTTATCATCGTTTCTGGATGCGTTCATAACCTGGTTTCAATGAAAAAGAATGACGGCATAACTCACTTGCAGGCTGGATCAGCTTCAGGTTGGAGACCAGTACCCCCCGTTTATGCTCCCTCGGACCCTTTTACGCTATAACCAGCGAAGAGCCCCGTCTGGTAGGCCTGCTCCAGCGGCGTTAGCAACGCCCGAGACCCGCAGCATCCGGATATCCACCAGTTTTTTCCCAGTTATGATTCTGCCGCCCATCATTACCTCCTGCTTTCGGCATTAACTCAAATAGGTGCTGAGAATGTCGTTAGCCGCGGCCCGCACCCAATCCTGTTCCGCGCGACAAGTCAATTTGGACCGCTTCGTCTTCACATGTTCGGCCCGACTGACGCTGTGGCCCATCAACAAGCCAAAGTCGTAGGCGCGCTCAAGGGCCTTAGCAAGACTCGATATCCGGACGAGCCGAATGTCTGTCGTGACTTTGCCTGACTCCGTTAGATAGTTAATCCCGAGTTCCTCGCTGGCGATTGCTATTAGCGGATCCCAGTGAACTTCGTTGCCAACTCTTTCAACCACGATGACCTCCTGTGTTGTGCCGCTTGCCTTACAATCTGTAAGTTTATATGCGTGGCACAAACGCAAGAGCGACGTTCCGTCGCATCTGGATTCAGTAGTCACTTAACATGTTGAATTATCAATGTATTGGAGGATACGACAACAATATAAGTGGAAACGATACGGGAGATAATCAGCTCAAAAGCTTGGCGCACCTGGCCTCCTTCGAGTTGCGAGGCGGACCGGTCTAGCGGAAGGATTGCCGCGTCAGGGCGTCTTGACCGGCGCTCGTCAGGGCGCCGGATTGGCCCAGAATGCGCCGCGCGTATGGTTCTGGCCAGGCCGCTGAGGCTGAGCCGGCCGCTTGACCGTCATTGCACCGGCGCGGTCGAGCGAGATGTCGCGGCCGCTTTCGCCAAGCAGCTTGATCACTTCAGCGAGCGTGCCATCGGCCCGCCATTGGTCGAAACGGCGACGGCAAGTCGGCGACGAGGGGTAGCGGCCCGGCAACGCGTTGCAGCTCTTGCCCGTCGACAGCAGCCATAACACGGCGTTGACTACCGCGCGAGCTTCGATGCGTCGTCGACCACGTGGTGCGCTCTGCGTCGGTTCCTCATAGAACAGCTGCTCGATTAGCGCCCACTCGTCGTCTGTCAAATCTTCAACCGCCATCTTGTTCACTCCTTTAGCGAAACTATCTCCAGCGCCGCCCCCGGCCGAGCGACCCTGCGAATGCTACGTAACGACATAGCAGCACCCCGACATCATCATCGGGTGAAGTGGCAACAAACTTGAGCACCCCATGCAGCATCAAACCTATGCCGGTCCAGATAAGTGAAATAGCGAAACGCAGAATACCGCGGTCAGTACAGCAGTCGACGTGCGGGAGTTGACATAGCCACGCGAGGGATTGCGCATCGCATTTACCTTGCAGAGCTGCGTCGGTCATACGAACTCATACTTACCGCTTCAACTTTAACGGCAATTTTCCGAAATCTGGAGAACCTGTGTGTCCGATCCATCCTTTCAGATTGCTATCACAACCTTATTCGTTGATTTATCTCCTTCAAGCTAGGAGTCCCCATGGAATCTGGGCGAGACACCGCACTTTCTCCTTTCTGTCTTACAACGGGACACCGAGTCCCCAAGCTGTAGCATAATCAGCCGAGCAGCCGTTGATTTCCGCTATTCCCCAGCATCGCCGTCACCCCATCTTCTTTGGGATGCCGCGCCGCCGTGCTCAAGGCGCATATCGTTGCTATATCACTCGGATTCGATATTCCCACGATATCCTCGCCAGAGCGGACCAACCACGCAGGTCTCTTGGACACCAACATTCAGGGAGTTTTGTAATGGAAAGAGAAGTAGTAGTTGTCAGCGGTGTGCGTACCGCCATCGGTAAATTTGGCGGTAGCCTGAAAGACATTCCGACGACCGAACTCGGAGCGCTCGTTGTGCGCGAAGTCCTCGCGCGTGCGGGGGTTGCCGGTGACCAGGTTGGACACGTCGTTTTCGGCAATGTCATCCCGACCGAACCCAAGGATCTCTATCTCTCGCGGGTCGCTGCCATTAACGGTGGGATCGCCGAATCAACCCCTGCCCTCACCGTGAATCGCCTGTGCGGTTCCGGCCTGCAGGCGATTATCTCCGCAGCACAAACGATCCTTCTCGGCGACGCCGAAGTAGCCATCGGTGGCGGCGCCGAGAACATGAGCCGCGCGCCCTATATCTCCACGGACGCGCGATTCGGCTCCCGCATGGGTGACAGTCGACTGATCGACATGGTGCTTGGCGCACTAAACGACCCGTTCGAAACGGTCCACATGGGCGTCACCGCTGAAAACGTGGCGCAGAAGTTCTGCATCACGCGCGAGCAGCAGGACGCACTGGCCCTGGAATCGCACCGTCGCGCGGCGCACGCGATCGCTGAGGGCCGGTTCAAGGAACAGATCCTCGCGATCAAGCGCAAGGTCAAGGGCAAGGAAGTCGTGTTCGATACCGATGAGCACGTGCGCACAGAAATCGACCCGGCCGAACTCGCTGCCATGCACACTGTCTTCAAGAAGGAAAACGGCACCGTCACGGCCGGTAACGCATCGGGTATCAACGACGCCGCGGCCGCCGTCCTGATGATGGACCGGCAAGTCGCCGAGCGGCGTGGCATCAAGCCGATGGCACGACTGGTGTCTTACGCACACGCAGGTGTCGATCCGCGCTACATGGGCATTGGCCCCGTGCCGGCAACCCGGATCGCGCTCGACCGTGCGGGCTTGCAGATCGGCGACATTGACGTCATCGAAGCGAACGAGGCATTTGCTGCGCAGGCTTGCGCCGTCACGCAGGAGTTGCAGCTCGACCCTGCCAAGGTCAACCCTAATGGATCAGGAATCTCGCTCGGACACCCAATCGGCGCGACGGGCGCACTGATCACCGTCAAGGCGCTGTATGAACTGAAGCGCACGGCAGGCCGTTACGCGCTCGTCACGATGTGTATTGGAGGCGGTCAGGGCATCGCGGCCATCTTCAAAAACATCCAGTAAGTGAATTCCTGCAGATGAAAATCGGACGTGTAGGCATCGTCGGCGCGGGCGCGAAGGGCAATGGCATCGCCCAAACCGCTGCCGTGGTCGGCCTGAACGTGGTCATGATCGACGTGACCGAAGCGGCCCTGTCCAAGGGCGTGGCGACCCTGATCAGCAGCCTCGAACGGTTGGTCTCGAAGGGGAAGCTGGACGCGGACGCACGCGCGGCCTCCCTCGCCCGGATCGAGACATCGACCGACTATCAGCGGCTCGTCGACGTCGACCTTGTGATCGAAGCCGCCACCGAAAACAACGATTTAAAGGTCCGCATACTCAAGCAGATCGAAGCCGTGGCTCGACCCGACGCCATCATCGCGTCGAATACCTCGTCGATCGCGATCACGGCGCTGGGCGCGACACTCGCTGATCCGTCGCGGTTTATCGGCATGCACTTCTTCAATCCAGTGCCGATGATGCCGCTCGTCGAGATTATCCGTGGCGTGCGCACGAGCCAAGCGGTCGCCGAGGCAATCCGCGAGTTGACCGTACGGTTTGACAAAACGCCCATCGGAGTCAAGAACTCACCTGGGTTCGTGGTCAACCGGATTCTCGTGCCGATGATCAATGAAGCCTTCTTCGTGCTGGCCCGAAGGCGTCGCCACCCCCGACGAAATCGACGCCGGCATGAAGCTTGGGGCCAATCACCCGATCGGCCCGCTCGCGCTGGCCGACCTCGTTGGCCTCGATGTCGTTCTGTCGGTGCTGGACGTGTTCCTGAAAAACTTCGGCGATCCGAAGTACCATGCCTGCCCGCTGTTGCGCGAACTGGTTGCGGTCGTCGCCTCGGTCGAAAGACCGGCCACGGTGTCTACAGCTACGGGTAACCACACTCGCCGGTTTTCGCAAAGCCAGAAGTTGAAATTACAACCAGCCGTTATCTCCGGCAACACACCAATTAGCGCCCCCACTGCCACTCGTCCGCTTGCCCGGGCAGCCTCTTCCCCCAAGACCATTCCGTTGAGCAAGTCTCAACCGAGTGGTCCCCAGATTCGGTCGCCTTCGTGCAGTTGCGCTTCAGTGGGTGCACAGAAAACGGCCTGCAACCACGAGGATTGCAGGCCTGTTCCGACACACTGGATCGCTATGAGCAGGCATTCACTTGTTGCACGCACCCACCTTGCCGACTAGGCTTTGCTCGTGCGCAGCGGCCTCCTCAATCAGGATGGGAGCAGCAAGACTCATCGAATGGATACCAAGGACGGACACGTACTGCAAGACAGCCGTGATCTCCTCCCGGGTCGCGCCAAGTTCCAGTGCCCTGCGGATATGACGTCGCACCCCGGGTCCATACATGTGAGTGCACGACGCATCAACGGCGATAGCGAGAAACTCGACTGTCTTCGCATCAAGCACGCCCGAGGTGATCGGAGCCATCGCCATGGCCATGAATTTCTCTGTCCATGCGGCATCGAGTTCCGCAAAAGGTTCCCAGTTCGGATTCCAGTTGCCGGTCGCGCGCAGGGCATCACAAACCGGTGTGGCTGTTGCTTCGTTGAATGTCATCGACATACTCTCCTGTACGGGATCAACACGTGTCGCACGAAGCCCCTGCCTGCACCGCTTCCGTGTCACGCTATGACCTCCAGTCTATGGAGCAGCCCTCTGCGTCGCTTGACATTGTGGGTCACTTGCTTATCCTTTTGGGCCACCCCGGGAAGACCCCGATGCCGAAACTCGTTCGCAGCGCCAGCCTGACGCAGTACGCTGAAACCGCGCGCGCGGCAGGACTCGACCCATATCGCCTGATGGCAGAAGTGGGGCTGCCTGCTGCCAGCCTTACCGAGTCCGACCTCAAGATTCCGGCCGACCGGGTCGCGTTGCTGCTCGAACTCTCCGCGCTGCGAAGCGGCATTGAAGCGTTCGGGCTGACCATGGCTCAGACGCGGCGCGCATCCAATCTGGGCCCGCTTGTGCTCTACGTGCGCGACGAGCCCACACTGCGCCACGCGCTTAACGCTGCCGCGCGCTTTCGCCATCTTCATAACGAAGCACTGTTCATCGCGATCGAGGAAGAAGGTGACGTCGCAATCATCCGTGAGGAACTGCTGAGCGGCGCGGTCGTGCCGGTACGGCAGGTGACCGAACTGGCCGTCGCCGTCATGGTGCGCCTGCTGCGCTTCTTCCTCGGTGACGACTGGCAACCGAAGACGATCTGCTTTACTCACGAAGCACCCCGCAGTCGTGCTATTCATGCTCGCGTCCTGGGGAGCGGAGTCAAGTTTGGCCAGCCGTTTTCGGGCATCGTATGTGACGTCCGTGACCTCGACCTGCCTCTTCCGTCCGCCGACCCGGTGATGGGCCGATATGTCCGGCGATATCTCGGCAGTGTGGATACGGAGTCTGATGTACCACTGTCGGATGAGGTCCGCAAGCTGGTGTTTCTCTTCCTGCCGTCCGGGCGCAGTTCGAACGACACTATCGCGCGCCAGCTCGGCATGAGCCGTCGAACCATGCACCGCCATCTGGTAAAGGAAGGCGTGAGCTACCTGTCGATCCTCGATGCCGTACGGGGGGAACTCGTGCTGAGATACCTGGAGCGTCGAGAACGTCCGCTGTCGGAAATATCGGGCCTGCTTGGCTTTTCCGAGCCGAGCGCCTTTACGCGTTGGTTCAGGATGAAGTTCGGCTGCTCCCCCACTGAATTTCGCGAGACCAAAGCGCGGTAATATCATGCCTAGGACTCGCATTGCGCAGAGTCAACCATTTAGTTGAATTACTTAACAACAAAACAAGGAGGAGCAGCATGGTTGGCGGACCCGGCAATCCAATGAGGGCTAGTGAAACTCTCGGTTCAGAATTGATGGTGATCTGTATCGATGTACAGTCTCGTGTCGTCTACGCCAATTCGGCCTATCAACGCGTGACTGGGTACACGAACCAGGAACTCCAGACAATGCCGCCAGCAGAGCGGCTCAAAGACGTACCATTGCAAGTCGTGGTGGACTTCGCTTCCGCACTGCGTAGTGGTAAGCCCTGGACGGGCGTCGTCAACGTTTCCTGCAGGAATGGAGTGGATTACTGGAGCCGTATGAATGCGTCGCCGCTGCTCTCGCACGGCCAGCATATCGGCTTCTTGCTGGTGCTTGAGAAGGCCTCCGCTGAGGAGATCAGCAAGACCGAGGCGCAGTATCGCGTAGTAAGGTCCGGTCGGCAGAAATTCGGGTGGAAGCAGGGGCGCCTCGCGCGCCTGAGCCTTCTGGGAAGAGCGATTAGCAACATTCGCGCGCTCGGTCTCAGACGGCACGTCTGGGGCGCGGTCACTGCTTTGGGATTGATCGAAACCGCAGCGCTGCTCGCGCTGAATGGCGAGGTGACTTCCCTGTCATTCTGGGCGGCCTTGTGGGGGCTACTGGCGGCCACCGTCGCGGTGGGTGCCTATCTGTTGCACGCCATCGTTGCGCCTTTGCGAGAAGTGGTCCAGTTTGCAACAGAGATCTCCGCGGGTGATCTGAGCGCCGAGTTCGGCAGCCCGCGTAGCGATGAGATTGGCGATGTTGTGCGGACACTGAACCGGGTGAGCATCAACATGCGGGCCACCATCATGGACGTACGCGACGGCGTGCACGCGATGCAGCAGGCGACGGCAGGGATTGCATCGGGCACGCTCGATCTCTCGTCGCGCACTGAGACGCAGGCGGCCAGCCTCGAGCAGACTGCGGCCTCGATGGAAGAGGTCAACGCCACCGTCAGAAACAACGCGGAAACCGCGCGGCAGGCTAGCGAACTGGCGGCACGGACCCGGGACACCGCGCAGGCGGGTGGGAAGGTGGTGGGCGACGTGATATCTACCATGAAGGAAATCACGGAAGCGAGCAGAAGGATTGGCGACATCGTGTCCGTCATCGACGGCATCGCCTTCCAGACCAATATTCTCGCCCTGAATGCGGCAGTCGAAGCGGCCCGTGCGGGCGAGGCAGGACGCAGTTTTGCGGTGGTCGCGGGCGAGGTCAGGGTGCTCGCGCAACGCAGTGCGCAGGCGGCCACGGAGATCAAGGCGCTGATCGCCGATAGCGTGGGTCAGATCGACGAAGGCGCGCGGCTGGTCGATTCGGCAGGCGAGACGATTGAAGATATCGTGTCGCAGGTGGAGGCGATGACGGATCTGGTCGGTCAGATCGCGACCGCGTCGTTCGAGCAGTCGGCAGCCATCGGGCAGGTGAGTCAGGCGGTCGAGCAACTCGACGACGTGACGCAGGAGAATGCTGCGCTGGTGCAAGAAAACACCTCAGCGGCTGAGAGGTTGAATTCGCAAAGCGACAGACTGGTCGAGACGCTTTGCGTCTTCACGCTATTGCGCGCCGAGACCAACGCGCTGTTGTTGCGATCCCGTGCCGGGGGAGCAACCACAGCGCCGGCGCCGGCAAAGATCGCGACCGGACGGCCCGCAGCGCGACAAGCGGAGGCTCGCGCTGTGTAGATGTAAGCTAAATGTTCTGCCTATGGGAAGACTCCTGTTAGCGGCGGCAAGGACTTGCCCGGCAACCAGCCGGGCGAGTGCCGCGAGAAAATAGGTGAACTGGCAGGAGTCGGCGTCGCGGTGTACCGCGTGAGAAACGCGTTCTCTCAAGCGGAGGCCACCGAGGCCGCCGCCGATATAGCGATCACGCCGCGCGCTGGTAGTACAGGTTTTGCGGATGACGAGCCTGAGCAAAGAAGAACCAGCGCTCGGCAAGAAGGCCAACGTACTGAATCACGCACGCATCAAGGAGCAGCTTCGCGGACATCGGATGCAACGCTTGCGCGAGCAGCCCGAGGGGCATTAGAAATGCACTCGCGAGGAAGCCCCACTTTACCCAGCACATCGTTGCATCGGTCTGGCCGTGAAAGAACTCGCGCAGATTAAAGGCGCTTGCCGTAAAGCCGCGCGAAATCTGTGTGAGCTTCTCGGCCTTGATGCCCGTCGCGCTTTGCAGCGTCGAACGTGGATGCAAGCGCTCATTGCGCGCCAGTGAGGCGACACGGCTCACGCAACCCGCCACCGTCAGGACACAAGCCGCGACCGCCAAAGCCGGCACGATGTCAGGTGCCAGCCGTGCAGCACAGGCGGTGGCAATCGTAAGGCCCGATGCACAGCCGAGCAGTACGAAATTGACCAGCGTGAGCGGCGTCGCCCATTCCTGAAGGAAGCGCAGGCACTGATAGATCATGGCGGTGCACACGAAAAGGGCTACGCTCGCAAGAACTGCAATCGCACCGATCGTGATCGACCAGGGCGTGTCCAGCCAGTGCGCCAGACCGTACAGGAACGTGGCCGCGAGAAACACGGGCAGCGCCAGGCACTCGCGCGAAAGCCACGACGTGCGCCACATGGCGACTGCACGCCACGCACGTTCCGGATGACCCAGATGGAAGAACGCAGCGACCAGCCCCAGAACGCCGAGCACGAGCGCAAGGCCGGTGCCGCAGACGTAGAACTGCTGCGGCACATGGAACAGCGCCGACGATTCCGGATGCATCCGCATGAACAGCTCGACGCCGAACAGCGCGATGAGCAGCCCCTGCCCGGCACCGGAAAGCGTGGTCAGAAAAACTACGGAAAATGCTGGTCTCATTCAAAACTCCTGCGTCGCTGCGGGCCGCACGCGCGCAAACACCGACTTCACTCGCGTAGCAAGCGCAGCCAGGTTCAGCTTGCCCGAGTCCATCTGTTTCCCGAGCGCCTTCTCGCGCGCCATCGCGGGTGTGCCGCGCTGAATCGCAAAGTCAACGAGGTTGATGGGCTCACCGTATTCGATCGCGTCAGCAGGTGAGCTCGCGGACTCCTCGCTCTTGCATCCGCACGAGCCGCTGCCGCAACTGCTTGCGGTCTTCTGACGGGGCAGGTAGTGGTTGGACGGCTTCGTCCCCCACTCCGGCATCAGCTGGTAGCCGCCGCGCGCCTCGATCGCCTTCGAGGCGTCAGACTCGGGATCGTGAATATCACCGAAGATGCGCGCGGAGGTCGGGCAAGCCAGCACGCATGCCGGCTTGCGATCGCGCTCGGGCAATGCCTCGTTGTAGATGCGGTCCGCGCACAGCGTGCACTTCGTCATCTCCTTGCGCTCCTCGTCGAGCTCGCGCGCGCCGTACGGGCAGGCCCACGAGCAGTACTTGCAGCCGATGCACTTGTCATAGTCGACCAGCACGAGCCCGTCTTCCTTGCGCTTGAAGCTCGCCCCGGTCGGGCACACCGGTACGCACGGCGGGTCTTCACAGTGAAGGCACGACTTCGGGAAGTGGATCGTGTCGGCATTCGGAAACTCGCCCGCTTCGTAGGTCTGCACCCGGTTGAAGAAGGTGCCGGACGGATCGGCGTCGTACGGACGCACATCCGAGAGGCTCCCCGCCTGCCCGGAGGTGTTCCACTCCTTGCAGCTCGTCACGCATGCGTGGCATCCCACACAGACGTTCAGGTCAATCACCAGCGCCATTTGCGTCATATCAGGGTCCTCCTTACTTTCGCTTCACCGAATTGCGCAGACGCTCCGCGAACTTGCCGCTGCCCGCGAAATACGCCTGAACCTTCGCCACCGGTCCAGTGGAACCCGGCAGCGGCTGCATCGGCTTGAACTGCGGCAGCGTGTGGTCGGCGTCCGCCTCGGCGGGATAGACGCGCACGCGCACGTCGTACCACGCGGCCTGTCCCGTGATCGGGTCGGAGTTCGGGAAGCGCCGCTCGCTGTCCCCGTCAGGCAGTTCTTCGGTGATCAGGTGGTTCAGCAGAAAACCCCGTTGCGACTCATTGGCATCGGGCCCGAGATTCCACGCGCCCGCCGCCTTGCCAATCGCATTCCATGTCCACACCGTCCCCGGCTCGACAGCCTCGCTGTAGCGCGCCATGCACCGGACCTTGCCCCATTGGGATTCGACGTAAATCCAGCCGCCGTCCTCGACACCGTTTTCCTGCGCCATGCGCGGATTCATGTAGAGATAGTTTTCGCCATGGATCTGTCGTAGCCACGCGTTCTGCGAGTCCCACGAGTGGTACATCGCCATGGGGCGTTGCGTCACCGCGGCGAGCGGATAACGCTCAAGGTCGGTGGCGCCAAGCTCGAGCGGTGCGTACCAGAACGGCAGCGGATCGAAATAGTTTTCGACACGAGCGCGCAGGTATTCGGGCGGCTGCCGCCCCGCCGTCCTGCCTTGCGCGGCAAGGCGGAATTTCTGCATCACATCCGAATAGAGCTGAATGATGATCGGCTCGCCGAACTTGCGGAACCCCTTTTCGACCGCGAACTTCATGTACGGCCCGTTGACGTTGCGCATGTACTGCATTTCTTCGGGCAGCGTGTAGTGGAAGACGCAGTTGTTCTTCGCGTACTCCTCCCACTGCCTGGGATTGGGCTCACCCACGAGCGCCTTGTCGCCATCCTTGCCGCGCCAGCCGATCAGGAAGCCGACACCCGAATCCGGCGCGGTCTGGAAGTTGACGATGAAGTCCGGATAGTCCTTGAACTTGCGGTTGCCGTCGGCTGTTGTGAACGCAGGCAGCTTCAGCCGGCTCGCCAGTTCGACGAGCACCTCCTGGAACGGCCGGCACTCTCCGGTTGGCGCAAGCACGGGCACACGCACGGAATCCACCGGACCGTCGAACTCCGAAATCGGCCGGTCAAGCATGGACATCGCGTCGTGCCGCTCGAGGTAGGTCGTGTCCGGCAGGATCAGATCGGCGAAGGCCGTCATCTCCGACTGGAACGCGTCACACACGACCAGGAACGGGATCTTGTACTGCCCGTCAGGCCTGCGGTCGACCAGCATCTTGCGGACCTCGCTGGTGTTCATCGACGAGTTCCAGGCCATGTTGGCCATGAAGATCAGCAGCGTGTCGATCGGGTACGGGTCGCCGCGCCATGCGTTCGTGATGACGTTGTGCATCAGGCCATGCACGGCGAGCGGGTATTCCCACGAGAAGGCCTTGTCGATGCGAACCGGCTCGCCCGCCTCGTCGATGAAAAGGTCGCCGGGTGCAGCGGGCCAGCCGAGCGGCCCGGCAGGAAGCGGGGTATTCGGCTTGACGTCGTTCGGGCTGTTGGGCGGTTTCGCCGACGGCGGTACCGCGCGCGGATACGGTGACTTGTGGCGAAAGCCACCGGGCCGGTCGATGGTGCCGAGCAACGACATCAGCACGGCCAGCGCGCGGATCGACTGGAAGCCGTTCGAGTGCGCGGCGAGCCCACGCATTGCATGGAACGCGACCGGATTGCCCGTCACGGTTTCGTGCTTCACGCCCCACGAATCGGTCCACGGAATGGGCAGCGTGATCTTGTGGTCGCGCGCGGTCTGCGCCATTTCGCGCGCAATGCGCCGGATCGTCTCTGCCGGGATACCGGTAATGCCCTCCGCCCACTCAGGCGTCGTGTACGCGACACGCTTGCGCAGCATCGAGAAGGACGGTGAGACCGGACTGCCGTCGGGCAACGCATAGTGCCCGTCAAGCGCCGGCTCTGCACCGGGGGCATGGTGGACGACCGCCTGCTGGGTATGAACATCCCACCACATATGGTTCTGCGGATACAGCGGGTTGACTTCGGGCGCCGACGGATCCTTGACGAACAGCCCAAAAGAATCACTGTCGGCCCGCATATCGAGCAACTCGCCGGCGTTGGTGTATCGCTTGACGAATTCATGGTCGAACGAGTCGGTCCTTATCATTTCGTGGATCAGCGCCATGAACAGCGCCCCATCCGTACCGGGACGAATCGGCACCCACTCGTCGGCAATTGCCGCATAGCCCGTGCGGATCGGATTGATCGCGATGAAGCGGCCGCCTGCGCGCTTGAACTTCGAGAGGGCGATCTTGAGCGGATTCGAGTGGTGGTCCTCGGCCGTTCCGATCATGATGAACAGTTTCGCGTGATCGAGGTCCGGGCCGCCGAACTCCCAGAACGAACCGCCGATCGTGTAGATCATGCCCGCAGCCATGTTCGCCGAGCAGAAGCCGCCGTGGGCCGCGTAGTTGGGCGTGCCGAATTGCTTCGCGAACAGGCCCGTGAGCGCCTGCATCTGGTCGCGTCCGGTAAAAAGGGCGAACTTCTTCGGGTCGGTCGCGCGCAGATGCGCAAGGCGCCTCTCGATCATATCGAGCGCCACCTCCCACGAGACGGGCTCGAACTGCGCGGTGCCCCGCTCCGCGCCGGGCTTTCGCATCAGCGGTTGCGTCAGGCGCGCCGGTGAATACTGCTTCATGATCCCCGACGAACCCTTGGCGCAGATGACGCCCTGGTTCAACGGGTGTTCCGGGTTGCCGTCGATGTAGCGCACCTCCCCGTCGCGCATGTGGACGCGGATGCCACAGCGGCACGCACACATGTAACAGGTCGTGGTTTTGACATCGAGCTTTTCGTCTTGCTGGCGGGCGCCTTGCTCCATCCGAGCCTCCATTCGTTGGCGTGTCCGGACAAACGTTCAACGCGGTCCGGTCAACCCTGTATGGTAAGCGCAAGTGGTAGATATCACAACTTTGTAGTTGTGATATCTTCTATATGATAAGCCGATAGTTCCACGTCGCATCGACGCACGGCCGCTGTGCGCGGACCGGGAAACCTCGGGTTGTACCTAGTTGCGCCATCAGCTATTTCCCCTAAAAATTCCATTTCTCTATCCTGGGGCCGGGCCTTTCGATCTGGCCGCGATCCGGGTTACGCCGGCTTCCTGCCGCCTTGGGCCAAATATTTCCGGCTCCACGCTTTTCAGACGCCCTTGGTCAAACGTCGACTCCGGCGATTGGACGCATCGCCGTCACCGTGGCCATCACCTCGGAAAACACGGACCTCGTCGCCGAAATCTGCTGCCGCCAAGCGTGATCAATCGAATGTGGGAAAGATCGATCACAACGAAGAGTCAATAATGGGTTTGATCCTGCTAATTGCCGGCGTACTGACAACCAGTGCTGCGGGCTACCACTACGTGGCCTATCCCGATCGCGATGTCGCGATCCAGGCGGCCTATTACCTCGGCCAGTCGGCCGGCATGGGAAACGAGGACTCTCAGGTCAAGTTCGATGAACGCTTCCATGGCGACAAGGACGCGCGCCTCGCATATGAGCACGGGATGAAGAGCGTCGAGCCCCCGGGCAACGCTCGCGTCGACATCCAATAAAGCGGGGCGACTCGCCTGGGCTTTCTGCATAGACTTGTTCTATGCCCGAGCAGGCCTACCCCACCTCAGATGAGATGTTCGCTACTTCAATCGCTCGCCGCTTTTACCTCGATGAGCAGATCCTTCGCAGCTACGCGCTCACCCGGCAGTACGTGCACCGCAACGATTTCGCAGTCACGTTCGGCCGCGATGTGCGTCTCCATCTTCATCGCCTCCAGGGCGACCAGCGTGCTACCGGCTGAGACGCGCTGCCCGGGTTGAACCGAGACGGTCACAATCGAACCCGGCATGGGCGCTGCGATATGCCGTGGATTGGCTGGATCGGCAACCGGCCGGCTCGTACGCGCCGGCCCCGCCAGCACGGTACTGCGCTGCTCGATGACGGCCGTGCGTGACTGCCCGTTCAATTCGAACTGGACCTTGACCATGCTCTCGTCGACATCGGCGTGCTGTCCCTGCAGCGACACGAGCAGTGTCTTGCCCGGGTCGATATCCACCGCGACTTCTTCCTGCGGCTGCAGGCCGTACAGGAACGCCGGCGTGGGCAACACGGAGGTGTCGCCGTACGCGCGCAGGTGTGCGTGGTAGTCGGCCGTCTGCTTCGGATACATCAGGTACGAAGCGAGCTGTCTGTCATCGAGCGGGTGTTCGCAGGCAGCCTCGCCTTGCGCGCGCGCCACGTCCAGATCGACTGGCTGAAGCTGATCGCCGGGCCGATATGGCGCGGGCGGATTGCCCCGCAAGACCTTACTCGACAACTCCGCCGGAAAGCCGTCGGGCGGGAAGCCGAGCTCCCCTTTGAACAGCGACACGACCGATTCGGGGAAAGCGATATCCTTCGCCGGATCGCACACGTCAGTCGCGCTCAGATCGTTGGCCACCATCATCAGTGCCATGTCGCCGACCACCTTCGAGGTCGGCGTCACCTTGACGATATCGCCGAAGATCCGGTTGACGTCCGCGTAGGCGCGCGACACCTCCGTCCAGCGATGTTCGATCCCGAGCGAGCGAGCCTGTTCACGCAGGTTCGTGTACTGGCCCCCCGGCATCTCGTGACGGTAAACGTCCGCCGTGCCGGCCCTGATCTCCGATTCGAACGGCGCGTAGTAGCGACGCACACCTTCCCAGTACATCGACGCTTCGTGCAACCGATCGAGACTGAGCCCGGGATCGCGCTCGCTGCCTGCCAGCGCAGCGGCAATGCTCGAGAGGTTCGGTTGCGAAGTGAGGCCGCTCATCGCATCGAGCGCGCCGTCGACTGCATCGCAGCCGGCATTGATCGCGGCGAGTGCCGAAGCGGCCGAAATACCGCTGGTGTCGTGCGTATGGAAGTGAACAGGCAAACCGGTCTCTTCCTTGAGCGCCTTCACGAGCGTGGCGGCAGCCTGTGGACGGCAGATGCCCGCCATGTCCTTGATGCCGAGAATGTGCACGCCGGCGCGCTGGAGTTCCCGTGCGATGCCGACGTAATACTTCAGGTCATACTTCGAGCGGGACGAGTCGAACAGATCGCCCGTGTAGCAGATCGCTCCTTCACACAGTGCCCCGCTCTCACCCACCGCATCGATGGCCACACGCATGTTGCGCACCCAGTTCAACGAATCGAAGACCCGGAACAGGTCGACGCCGGCACTCGCCGCCTGGCGGACAAAGAAGCTCACGACATTGTCCGCGTAGTTCGTATAGCCTACTGCGTTCGAACCACGCAGCAGCATCTGGAACAGGATGTTGGGCACCCGTTCACGCAACTGCGCGAGGCGTTCCCACGGGTCTTCCTTGAGGAAGCGCAGCGCGACGTCAAACGTCGCGCCGCCCCAGCACTCCATCGAGAAGAGCTGCGCAAGCTCGCGGGCATAGAACGGCGCGATCGGCAGCATGTCGCCGGTACGCATGCGCGTGGCGAACAGCGACTGGTGCGCATCGCGCATCGTCGTGTCGGTCAGCAGTACCTGCTTCTGGTCCAGCATCCAGCGCGCGAACCTTTCGGCTCCAAGTTCGCGCAGGCGGTCTCGCGTGCCCGCGGGCATTGGGCCTGGCGTGTCCACTGCGGGGATCACCGGCCTCGACAGCGGCAACGCAGGCAGTGCACGGCCGCTCATTTCCGGATGCCCGTTGACGCTCACCTCCCCGAGGTAACGCAGCAACTTGGTCGCACGGTCACGACGTTTCGTGAAGGCGAGCAGTTCGGGCGTCAGGTCGAGGAAGCGCGTGGTGACATCGCCTCGTCCAAAGGCCGGATGATTGATGACGTTCTCGAGGAACTGCAGATTCGACGCGACACCGCGAATGCGGAATTCGCGCAGCGCGCGGTCCATCCGCCGGATCGATTCGGCGGCCGTCGGCGCCCACGTGGTGACCTTGACCAACAGCGAATCGTAGTACGGCGTGATCACCGCGCCACCATACGCAGTGCCGGCGTCCAGCCGCACGCCGAAGCCTGCCGCGCTGCGGTAAGCGGTCAGCCGCCCATAGTCGGGCAGAAAGCCATTGTCGGGGTCCTCGGTTGTGATCCGGCATTGAAAGCGCATGCCCGTTCAGCGGAATCTCCGCCTGAACCGGTACTCCGGCGGAACGTTTGCTGATAGCACCATCGTGATCCAGCGTGTCTTCGGCGAGGCCGATCCTGCCGCCTTCGGAAACGCGAATCTGCGCCTTGACGATGTCGACTCCGGTGATCATCTCGGTGACCGTGTGCTCCACCTGGATGCGCGGGTTGACTTCGATGAAGTAGAACTTGCCCGAGTCCGCATCCATCAGGAACTCCACCGTGCCGGCATGCGTGTAGCCGACCGCCCGCATCAGGCTTAGCGCCGATTCGCACAGCCCCGCGCGACCTGCCTGATCGAGATACGGCGCGGGTGCCCGCTCCACGACTTTCTGGTTGCGCCGCTGCACCGTACAGTCGCGTTCGTAGAGATGCACGAGGTTACCGTGCGTGTCTCCGAGCACCTGCACCTCGACATGGCGTGCGTTGCGCACCAGCTTTTCCACATACACTTCGTCGTTGCCGAATGCAGCGAGCGCTTCCCTTCGGGCCGCGGCAAGCGCTGTCTCGAGATCCTGCTCGCTTTCCAGCACCCGCATGCCTCGCCCGCCACCGCCCCAGCTTGCCTTGAGCATCAGCGGGTAGCCCACTCCCGCCGCAAGACGTTTGCATTCGTCGAGATCGCGTGGCAAAGGGTCCGTCGCGGGCATCATCGGCACGCCGGCAGCGATCGCCGCGTTACGCGCCGCCACCTTGTTGCCGAGCACGCGCATGACTTCCGGGGAGGGGCCGCACCAGCGTATGCCGGCGTCGATCACAGCCAGCGCAAAATCGGGATTCTCCGAGAGGAAACCGTAACCCGGATGAATGGCGTCGACCTTCGCTTGCCTCGCTATCCGCAGGATGTCGTCAATATCGAGGTAGGCCGCGAGCGGCTTTTTGCCCTCACCCACCAGGTAGCTCTCATCAGCCTTGAAACGATGAAGGGCGAGTCGGTCTTCCTTCGAATAGATGGCCACCGTACGGATGTCCATCTCAGCGGCCGCCCGCATCACACGGATCGCGATCTCGGAGCGGTTGGCGATCAACAGGGATTTGATCGGAAGGTAGTTCATGATAGGCAGGGACTCGTATGGGGTCGCGACGCCTGGCGAACCAGGCGTCGCAAACGGACAGCAGTTGCGCCAGCCGTCAGAGGCGGCTGAAGGAAAAGCGCCTGAAGGTACTCATCGAAGGCTAGCCCCTGGACAGGACCGCGTTCGCCGGAAACCTCCATAGGCACGCAGATTCCGTCGCCCGGAACAGAGCGGGGCGACCGGGCAGTTCAAATGTTGTGAGATCTACGTTGGTCCCGACGCAGGGACCGATCCAGCCAGGACAAGCCGTAATTACGCCCCGGCTCAGTCAAGACTGGCAAACGGCACGTGCGAATCCATCCAGTCGTAGTGACCGTGTGCCGTCGCCCACGCCCAGTTCGAGACGGGGTGAGAGGCAACCTTGCGACTCTCGTCGTGCGAGCGGCCGACTTGCATCCGCTCTTTCACATCATGCTCGGCGTGTAGCGGTTGTCTCCCGTTTGCTCCGTGGTTCATTCTGATCCTTACCCTCTGAAATTGATGGGATGCACGCCCGACCTGTCCATGAGGAAGGATCCGGTCGGCGCGCCCTCGAACGCTCGCCAACTTACCCGCGCGCGAATCCTCGCCATAGGAGCAAGGAACGGACCAAGCTGTCCTTCGATTGAAATGCCATTGATTTATCGACGTTTTCCAAAAACGGATCAACCTGCCGGTTTCAACATTGAATGATCAGGTTTCACTTGTGCACGCCGCATTGCTTCGAAAGACTTCCTTACTTCTGTCGCGCAACGACGACGATTGTGGCGAGAGAGATCCAATGGCTAGTTGCTTTATCAACTTTATGTAAGCCGCGGCCGACGGATGGCCCCTATGACTCTGCCGCGGCCCATCCCGCGTCCCGCAAGGCGCGAAAAAACTCGCTGCACGGCGTAATGCCGTTCAGTTAAGGTCTCTTTTAAGGACTCGAACGGTATAACGAAACGGTCGGGATTTGACGGTTCGAGCGCAACTGCGCCCGGACCGTTTCTCATTGGGAAGTTGCCTGAGCCGCTCATGCAGGCGCTTGAGCAGCGCAGGCAGTTTGCCGTACGAGCGCGTCACGGCCGCCCATGTCATCTCGTACTGAATGGTGTGGAACGCGCGGATGAAGCTCAGTTCATCGGGTGCATGTCCGGGCGCAAGTGCGGCTTTGGCCATCTCCAGACGTATCAGGTTATAGGCGATCAGCGCGCCCCAGAATTCCTGGTAGACGCCTTCCACGGTCTGACTGCGAAGGGTCAGCTCCATGCCCAGCATCGACTGCTTCAACTCGTGGTAGCGGGTCTCGATCTGCCAGCGACGCTCGTAGCACGACACAAAGTCGGCAGCCTTGAAACGTCTTCGGTCAGTCAGGGACGTCGCTACCCTCTCCCGACGCAGATGCGATACATCCGCGAAGTTGTTGCGGGACGACCTAACCCATGACGCCGTTGACCTAAGTCGCGCCAACCACGGTGCCGGCAGGCCGAGAAAGCAAGGTGCGTGTCCGGCGGTTGAATGGTCGCTTAGCGGGCGCATGCCACTGCTATGTGTCCGGTTACCGGTCGGGGCGAATGACGCCTCTTGGCCGAACCCCGAAGTACGCGACTTCGCCAGTTCCCTCCTTATTCCACGCTGCTGTCGTCCGCCGTAGAGGCTTATCAGGCGAAGTTTACAGCTTCGCCTCCCCCTCGTGGCCGATGCCCCGACTCCCCCCCAGGCCGCTGAACGACGCGGCGGATCCGTAGCCAACGTAATCACGATCACACGCCGCACTTGGAAACGACTTCTACATGCTTGTGATGGAAGGCGCGCCGGCAAGCGTCCCTCCGAACTGTCGCTGATTGAGCGGCCCCACGTGTGCCTCTCTATGCACGTCAAAAGCGCTATCCTCGATAGCTACAATGCGTAGCATGCCCGCTCTTCTGCTCATCACGTGGATTTCTGATCGATCGAAGCAAAGATATGGAGTGAGATGCGATGGCAAATCTGCTTGAATCGAATCCGGCTCCGGGCGCACCTGGCAATCCGCTGAACTGGAGCCGCGCGGACAAAGACGCCGTCGGAACGGCGTACTCGCTGTCGAGCCAGGTCTGGTACACGACAGCAGGCGGCATCCTTACGGAAATCTACTTCCCGGATGTCGACACCCCTCAGGTACGAGACTTCCAGCTGATCATTACCGACGGGTCGAGCTTCTATCACGACGCGCAGAAGGACTTCGACCATCGATGCGAATGGCCGGAGCCGCCCGCCTTATCCTGCCGGCTCACATCCCAGGCGAAAGGGCAACCCTACACCGTCGTGCAGGACGTGATCGCCGAGAAGGGTTCGGCCTGCGTGCTGGTTCGCACGACCCTGCAGGGGGACCAGGATTTCCTTAACAAACTGCACGTCTATGCCTTGTTGACGCCTCACATGGCGGGATACGGCGCTGGCAACACCGCGCATCGCGTCAGCACCGCAAATGGCGATCGCCTGGTCGCGACGCGTGACCATTACTGGCTCGCGCTGGGCGCGGACTGCGGCTTCGGCACGACGGGTTGCGGCTTCGTGGGAGTGAACGATGGCTGGACCGACATCATCGCAAACAAGCGCTTGCCGGTCTGGAACTACGACGCAGCAAAGGACGGATACGTCGCCGTGACGGCAGAGATCAACCGCGCAGGGCAGAATCAATTCGTTCTGGCACTGGCGTTTTGCGTCGACGAACCGACGCCGATTACGCAGAGCACGCCCAACAAGGCGCTGACCGCTGTATCCGAGGCGCTGGCCTACCCCTTCGACGGACCCGCCGACCCATACAGCCACAAGCAAGCGTTCATCCAGGGCTGGAACGACGCTGTTCGCGACCCGTTCCAGCCCAAGGCGAACATTACGGGCGATGGCAATGCGCTTTTCAACATGAGCCGCAACGTGTTGCTCGCGCATGAGGACAAGACGGCCGACGGCGCGCTGGTGGCTTCACTGAGCATCCCGTGGGGACAGACGGTGCGGGACCTCGCTGCCGGCTACCACATGGTCTGGCCGCGTGACATGTGCCAAAGTGCACTCGCGCTGCTGGCCGCGGGCGCGCAGGATGCGCCCCTACGCGGGCTGATGTTTCTCGCTGCGTCGCAATTGGCGGATGGTAGCTTTCCGCAAAAGTTTTTCATTGACGGCGAGCCTTGGCGGGACAATGCCTCGCAGCTCGACGAATATTCCTTTCCAATCATTCTGGCCTATCACTTGAGCGAAGCCGGTCTGCTGCGTCAGTTCGATCCCACCGGCATGGTGCTGGCCGCAGCAGGCGCATTGATCAAGAACGGCCCCATGACTCAGCAGGAACGATGGGAAGAACTCGAAGGATACTCCCCTTCGACACTGGCATCGAACATCGCGGCGCTAGTCTGCGCGGCTACTAAATGGGCGGACGCCAGCACTGCCCAGTTCCTGCTCGAATACGCAGATTTTCTGGAATCGCATCTAGAGACATGGTGCGTCGCTGCGGAAGGCTCACCGGTTCCGGGCGTGACGCAGCACTACATTCGAATCTTGCCGACGCACGTCAATGGCGTCTTTAATTTTCCAGAAAATCCAGATACCGCCCAAGTAACCGTCTGGGAGAAAGACTACAACGCAAACACCACCGTGGACGCGGGTTTTCTCGAACTGGTGCGCTATGGCATTCGCGCCGCGAACGATCCGATCATCGTCAACTCAGTCAAGGTAGTCGATGCAGTAATCAGAAAAATTCTGCCGCAGGGGCCTGCCTTTTACCGATACAACCACGACGGTTATGGTCAAGGCAATCTCGGCGAGGACTGGTACGACGGCGCTACCTTCGGCGTTGGTCGACCCTGGCCGCTGCTCACTGGCGAACGCGGTCATTACGAATTGGCCGCCGGTGGCGACCCCACCCCCTACATCCGCGCTCTCGAGGCGTTCGCTGGAACGCGCGGTCTGCTTCCGGAGCAAGTGTGGGATCTGCCCGATCTGGCAAACCCGCCCTTCGTCACTGGCGGGCCGACTGGCTCTGCCATGCCGCTCGCGTGGGCCCACGCCGAATACATCAAGCTCGTTCGCTCCACTTCGGACGGTCAGGTCTTTAACCACCTGAAGGTCGTCGCCGATCGTTATCAGTCTCAGCCCGGCCAGGCGCCGCGCGCTCGCAGCAATATCGAAATCTGGAACTTCAACCGCCCGCTGCCGTCGATTCCGGCCGCCACGACAATTCGGATCCCTTTGGCTGCGCCTTTCCGCCTGCGCTGGACGATCGACGACTGGGCCACGTCGGAGGACAGCGAAGCCACCGCAACGGCGCTCGGCATCTACTACGTCGATCTGGTCACGCAAGCAGCCCAGGCCGGTTCATCGCTTGCATTCACCTTCTTCTGGACCTCGAGTCAGACGTGGCAAGGGCAGAATTTTTCCGTCGCCCTCCAATCCTAAGCGATGCGTCGCCAACGGCAGACAATTGCTTCTGTCATGGAGAAACACACGACTTCATCTAAGCCGTCCATGATCTCCATGACGCTGGAGAACCGCACGTAGGTACGCGGGTCATCGAACTGTTTGATATTCCCTTTGACGAGCAGCAGGTCCCAAGCGGGCTCGGTGTTGTCGAGGGCCAGATAGAACGCGCCGATGTGCGCGATGAAGTTGCGGGCGCTGGCCAGCCGGTTAAACCACTTCAAGCCCTGAGTCAGTCCGTCAAGCGTTTCGAGGGGGCCTCGCCGTCTCCGTCCAGGAGCACAGCGCTCATTCGCCGAGTAACTTTGCTGGACATACTCCGCCGCGCATCCGGTCGCCCATAGTCCACCGAACGACTGACGCGTGGAACGGGTGAACGACGCGGTGACGCTCAGGCGCGCAATCAATTAGGCCAGCGCGGTCCAAATGCTTACGTTACCGGGAGGGGATTCAAAAATTCCCCGTCGGCTCAGCAATGGCCAATTGCGCGCGGTTATTCCTGATCGCAATGCACCTTGAAGTGCGTTAGCACGGCGGCCCCAAACGCATTGCTTATCGCAACATCGGCGGCGTCGCGACCGTATGCCATCAAAACGCGCCCGATGCGCGGTGCGTTGTTACGCGGATCGAAGGTTTGCCAGCTACCCCCTACGTAGGCCTCAAACCACGCCGCGAAATCCATCGGCGCTGCGACGGGGGGCAAACCGACATCGCTGATATAACCGGTGCAGTAGCGAGCCGGAATATTCATGGCGCGGCATAGCGTGATGCCCAGATGGGCGAAGTCCCGGCAGACGCCTCTTCGTTCGCGGTAAACGTCCGCTGCGGTTTTGGTCGGCCGCGCATGCCGGTAATCAAATGCGATATGCCGGTGCACGAAGTCGCAGATTGCGAGAACAGTCTCGCGGCCCGGCGCCCACTGTCCAAAAACCTTCCACGCGACGTCGACCATCAAATCGGTTTCACAATAGCGGCTACCCAATAGGAAAACGAGCGTATCGTCGGGCAACTGCTCGACTGGATGGCCCCGACCGTCTTTCGGACGCGTTTCCATCGCATTTGGCACATTCAGAAGCGCGGTCGTGCTCAAGCCAACACGCCCGGCGGGCGCGATTATCCGCGTGCACAGGTTGCCGAACAAGTCGCGGTACTGCCTCGTCGCCACCGGCGGATCGGTAACGAGCAGATCTGCCTCGACAATATCCTTTGCATGCGAAAAGTGCGTGTTCAGCATCAGCATCATCGGCGTCGGTTGTGAGCACTCGTACGACAGTTCGTATCCGACGCGAAGCTTCATATATTTATCCTGTTCGTCTGATCCCGGAGGTGGGGGCTGGCAACTCAAAGGCGTGCGGCCCGAGACAGCCACAACAGATGATCCCACGACGCCGGGCGTCACGCTCGCATTCAAAAACAATCGCCGCTACCTGGCCTGAGCGGCCCTATCGTCTGTCGAAATGAAATGAACGCCGTCTCCCGGTGAGAGATTGGGCCTGACGCCAATGCTCTCAACGGCGACGACCGTCGTGCGTGTGACGTCGAACGCAGCTAGTGACCGTACTCGGCGGGACGAGTGAGTGTGTCGAGGCGGCGAAACAGGAATGGAATCAGCCAGTCGGGCCAAGCAGCAGGTCGATTGCGGCTTGACCGGCGACTTCCCCAACCAGGTAGGCCCATCGTTCAGTAAAAGGGCCGTTGCGCAGCGCGATCCGGCCCCCCCGCGCGCCGAGCACTTCGAGGTTGGTACCGCCTTTGATCTGGACAGTCACGTTGAACGTGTCCTCCGCAGCCGGAGTCAACTCGACGTGAATCTCGAAGCCACGATAGGTGATCACTCGTTGCATGAAAGCCTCCATGTCGTTATCGGAGACTAACACGCGAACGTTGCATGGCTCATACGGCTACAGCCGCTGATCCCGTACGAGGTCGGTAACCGGTGTCGTAATTCTGCTTGCAGAGGCGTTCGAGACGGCAATTGCCTATTGGTTAAACTGCGCCCCGAGTACTGATGGTCCTGACAGACGCGCCGAGCGTCGGGAAGGGACCGGGTGCCGCGAGATGCGTTCTTTCCGGCTGCACCAGATGCTTCAAGATTCCCCGACCCTTCGACCGTGAGCCGCTGGTACCTGAATTCGCAATTCCCGACTTTCGCACGCCCCGTGAAGGGCGGCTTGTGGCGCCCCAATAATGGATTGTAGAAAAGTATGCGTTCGCAATTGACGACGTCGCCCGGACATTCTGGCCTGTGCTGGCGCTTGGCAACACCTCGGCGTTCACCCTAGCCCTACTTTCATTGGGGAGGACCGTCCTGTCAATCCTGATCTATCATCAGGGCTGTGCGCCGGCGAGCGGACAGCTCCCCTGACTTCGCTCGAATATCATGCCTGTCTGCTGCACATCGTGGGGCCGGGAACCTTGTTCATGCGCTTCCCAGACTTTGCGACTACCGCGTCCGACGAGCACATGGTTTGCCGTGTCCCTTGACCGAGAGGGCGAGTCAGCGCTTCGACTTGCCGTTCAAAGGGGAAAAACCGAATGAAGGATCTCCTTGCGAATGATGGCTGGCGGGGGATGCACGCAACCAGAACGACCCACGGGATCGTTCAATCGCGCTCCGTTGCCGCGATCCTGTTCGCCGGCGCTATCAGCATAGCGATCGCGACCTGGGTTTGCTTTCGCTTGGGAGCCGGCGTCGCGGTAGTTGGGTTCGTCTACCTGATCGAGGTCTTGCTGGTGTCACTGATGGGCAGCCTCGTTTCATCGGTAGCTATCTCGGTGATCGCTGTTGGTTGCCTCAACTTTTTCTTTACACAGCCACTATTTACCTTCCGGGTAGATGCCCAGCAGGACATCGTAGTGTTGACCGCCTTTTTTGTAACATCGTTCGTCGTCACCTTTCTCGTGCATAGGACTCGCCAACTGGCAGCGGTCCATCGTGAGCAGGCACAGCTTCTCGACCTTACCCACGACAGCGTGGTAGCTCTCGATATGGACGATGTAATTACCTACTGGAACAGCGGCGCGGAAGCGCTTTATGGGTGGAAGAAACACGAGGCGCTCGGCCACGTTGCCGACCGTCTGCTTCACACGCGTTTTCCTGCAGCACTCGAGGACATCAAAAAAACTTTGATTGAAACGGGCCGTTGGGAAGGCGAGATCGTCAATACCCGGCGCGACGGGTCGGAAGCCGCAGTGGCCAGCCGTTGGGCCCTGGTGCGAGACGAACAGGGGCGACCGATCGCGACCCTCGAAACGGGCACCGACATCACCGAGCGCAAGCGGATCGAAGAGGCGCTGCAACAGGTGTCTCGTTTGACGTCGATCGGCGAATTGGGCGCGTCGGTGGCCCACGAAATCGCCCAGCCTCTCGCAGCGGTCGCCACCCATGGTGCCGCGTGCCTGCGATGGATTGACCGGGACGTACCCGACCTTGAAAAAGTGCGAGCCTCCGTGCAACGCATACTTACTGATGTACAACGCGCGACCGAGATCGTCAGGCGCGTCCGCATGCTCGCAAAGCGGATTGCCCCTGAGATGACGCGACTGGAAATCAACGAGCTGATCAGTGACGTCATGGTACTGCTCCAGCGCGAGGTCTTGAAGTACAACATCACGTTGCGGACGATGCTTGTTCCGGGACTGCCGGCGGTGCTTGGCGATCGGATCCAACTGGCACAAGTCATTACGAATCTGATTACAAACGGTATCCAGGCAATGAGCACGATCGAAGACCGGCCGCACGAACTGACGATCAAGTCGTGGCGCAGCGACGACGGCTATGTGATCGTCTCGGTGCAAGATTCCGGGACAGGAATTGACCTGCAGCACGCCGATCGGCTATTCGATCCGTTCTTCACTACGAAGCCCGAAGGTATGGGTGTGGGGCTTTCTATTTGCCGTTCGATTATCGATGCCCATGGTGGGCGGGTGTGGGCAGAGAACAATGCCGGATACGGCGCGACTTTTCAGTTCACTATTCCCGTGATCGGCGATAGCGGATCGGGGAAATGAAGCGACCTGCTGCCGCCGCACGCTGCCCGATCGGCAACCGACCGCTATGGCCGATGATGGGTCCAACCAAATGTTGGACGAAACGTCCCTTAACTGAGCGAAGCGGATCTTCGAATGTCCGCCCGGATCGCTGAGCGAACGACAGTTGATGGGCCGAAAGCCGCCCCAAAGAAATATCGGCAAGTCAACCCTTCTTTCGTCTTTCGATTTCTTGTTTCACACGTTCGATTTCAAGCCGTTTAGCTTCCTTTGTTCCCCATCGCGGTGCTCTGTTCTGGGTGGCTTCGGCGGCTGCACGAATGCGTGCTTTGGCAGCAAGTTGGTTGGCTCTGCGTTCGTCCAGCTCCCTGATTTTGGCCGCTTGCCGTTCGGCGAAGCGTTCAGCCGCGATGGGTGTGGTTCGTTCAGGTAGTCCAGCAAGGACCACAAGCTTGTCGATATTGTCCCAGGTGCTGATCCAGCCGTCGTTGTAGGCAAACTCGCTAATCAACGGGAGGTTGAGTGCCGTGTAGATCGGGACCCAGTTTTCTTCTTCGCCCTGGCGGCGACGCACAGCGAGTTTGGGATTGAACTGGTACCGCCCGGTGGATACGCGCAGGAACAGGGATCTATTGTAGGCATAGTCTCTGTCGATTTCATTCCTCGCCAGCACGCCAGAAAGATGCTGGCGCTTGTTGCGCTCTGGCCGCGCGATGTTGGCGGGTAAGTGTTGCCAGGCGTCGAGGATGATTTGGGTCTGGAACGCGCTGTCTGTATTGCCTCGTATCTTGCTGAATCGTGCTTTGAACAATACCCACAGGGTCTGGAACAGAAAGTATTCAGACAGATGCCGGTCGATGCGGACCAAGCGATCGCCCGCTCTGACATCAATGCAGGGCGGAGCCAGGCATTCATAGATTGCCGCCAGCGGGCCAGCAGCGAACTTTGCATCGCCAAATGCCTGACGCAAAGCCCAGTGCAGGGCATTGTGACCATAGTGATCGACGGCATCGCGGTCGGCACCGCGCTCCAGCAGGGCTTCCACCAGCGCCACGTTTCCTGCAGCAGCTGCGGCCATCAGCGGCGTCTGGTTCATTGGCAGACGATGATCGACGCCATGCTGGTCACACTGCCTGAGGATGTCCTTGAAGCGGTTGGCGAAGAAAGGGACGTAGCTCTTGCGGGCGAACACCGCGCGCTGCTGATCAAAGGTTCGTGCCTGCTCGAATTTCGCCTCGACTGCCAGCCACTCGGCGAGCTGCGGTTCATCGAAGCAGGCGGCATAGTCAAAGAGTTGCTGCTTGCCCTTGTTGCCCGGAGACTGCTCGCGGAAGACCTTGATCAGCAGTTCCCTGACCTTGGCCTCATCGAACACCGGCCACGGCACCGGGACCTGCTTCAAGATGGTGCGGCGGATGGCCTCCGCCTGCTCCTGCTTGCCCTGCAGTTCAAGTTTGCGTGCTTCCTTCTGCCAGTCTTCGAGCGTGGATTGCCTGGCCTCGATCCTGGTCTGGCCGACGATCAGATCCAGCAACCCGAACAGATCATGCCCTGTGTCCGACTCGATCATGTAGATGTTCTTGATGGCGCGCGTCAGCGCTACATACAGGGCATTGACGAAGAATTTATAGACTTCGAGCGACTTGTCACTCTTGTCTTTAGCGCGTTTGTAATCCAGTGTCTCGACCGCCAGATCGGTCTTGGCGATGCCCTCGACAATGTCGTTGAACTCGCCCCGGTGATCCGAGATGAAACGGTAGAGCACGATGTTCTCGTATTCGAGACCCTTGGCTTCGTGGATCGAGAACAACAGCGGCGTGGCAAAGTGCTTGCGGGCGTCGGCCTTGTCCTCATCGCGCATTACCAGGACGGCGAACTGGGCGGATTGGCGAATCTTCTGGTCCAGTTCGCGCTTGGTGGCGTCCTTGTCGGGTATCAGCGTAACCTGGCCGGTCTCGCCGCCGACGGCCTGGACCAGGAAGTTGCTCTCCCGGTCGATGGAGCCGAAGCGCCGCTGCTTGATCTTGAGCAACTGATTGGCGACGCGAGTGGCCTCCAGGCCGTTGCGAAAGTTGGCCATTAGCACGCGTAATTCCTGCCGCTCGGCCAGTTTCGGGTCCTTCCAGAACAGGCTCTTGACTTGGCTCCAGGAAAAGAAATTGGGATGGACAATCTGGTTGGAATCCCCGCAGAGCATGAAATGGCCAGGCTTCTTGATGGTTTTCAGCACGAGCGCGAGTTGCACGGTGGTGATGTCCTGCACCTCGTCAATAACCACGAAGTCGTAGCGCGGCGCAGCCAGCGCTTGCCAGTCCTGGGCGACCAGATTCAGGTCGTAGAGCTTTGCCTCGGCCAGCCAGGCGCGATACTTCTCAAACAGATTGTAGAGTTGGTCGCGCCGTTCTACGGGAAAGATCGATTGACGCACCCCCAGTGCTTGATACTCGTCGCGCGACAGGACACCGCCCGACCCGGCGGCAATCACGCCGCGAATCTCCTCGAAAGCCTGGTGGGCATCGACATCCTTGAAGTTCTGCCGTATACGCGAGTACCAGCCCGCAAAGTCGCGCCAGCTAGCCTCGCGTCCTGCCGGAACGCGGATCGACTCGACAAACTCCCGGTAGGACAGAAATACGGCATCCTGAGCGCCATGCTCGAAACCGTTGGCGTAATAAAGGTCGCGGGCGCTCTGCGCCAGGAAGGCGGAGTGAGTGACGTAGAGGACCTCACCTTCGGCATGCTTGAGCTTTTCAAGCGTCAGTGCGGTCTTGCCGCTGCCAGCGCTGCCGACGACAACCAAGGGAGGTGGCTGTCGGTAAATGGTCTCCTGCGTGTCATCAAACGAGATCGGTTTGTCGAGCAGGTGAATGCCGGTACGCTCGGGATGAAGGTAGCGTAGAGCTTGCGCCTCCCTGATGGCGTCATCAGCGCTGATGTCTGGAATTTTGCTCTCGTCAATCGCCGCGCCGCGCAGGAAACGTGACTTATCGTAGGCGTGATTGGCGATCACTTCCAGCATCAGTGCGCAGACTTCATCCCCGTGGCGCACCAGCGAGAACAACAGCCGGTCGGCGTCATCCAGCTTCGCCCGGTAGAACTTGCCGTGGCTCAGATTGGCGAGCTTCTTGACTTGGGCAGCCCGGAAGTCGTGGCGGGCGATGGCCGCGGACACCTTGTCGTAGCTGGCCTTGACGCGTGAAGTGTCGAGGCCTGTGTATTCGAGAATCTTCATGAGGCGATGAGGACAAGAGCAAGAGCAAGAAAGAATTCTCTCATGGCCGTCTGGCCTGCCAACCTCTATAGCAAGTTTTCCGGTCATTCCTGAACGGCAGTTATCCGACCTGGACCGGACGCCCTACGACAGGGTATTTCCTCATGCTGAATGACCGGGTTCGGGCCGTCTACTGCCCGATACGCTTTGGCTCATGTCGACCCGATCCGGCCACTGGATCCCTCGCCCCTTCAACGGCAGCTTCCAGGATTCAACGGTGATCCGCGCCTTTGCGTCGGCGGGCAAGTATGCCTTTCCTTTCCGAACGGTTGCGGATCGCCGGCAACGATCGACCGGCGCCGTGACGTCGACGTCCACTTCCGAAAATACTGAGGGGAGCACTCCCGACCCAATAACAGTCACGTTTGCCGAAAAGAGCAGCGGCCGAATGTGTACAGAGGATTTGCCCCGGGTGGCTGGCGTTTGACTGATCTGTCGGGTACGTCGGCTGGTAACAGACGAATTGCGACGGGGCTCCGGCGCCAAGCGCCGCCTGCCATACTTGAGTCGATGCGTCAGCATCGCACCACTTCGGTTCAAATATGCACTTATTGCGTGCATATGCTATTGATGCGCTTCCGCGGCGGGCCGAAGTTCTCGCGAACTCGTTCGCAATCGCGATGTGCGCCAAGGGTTCGCACCAACCCATGCGGACAAAAACGTTGGTGCATTTTTTGCTTTAAAATATTGTAAGGTGTGGGCAGGCGCAGATCTTGTGTGACGCGAGGAAGATGCAAACCCTACCTGTCCACTATTGCTGCAGGCTTCAGGTTCGCGGGTTGCTGCACAGCGCCCACGAAGGTGCTGCCCGACTGATTCAGCATGGTTGTGGCGCTGCTCGAATCATCGGGCAGATAGCTGCGATTGCCGTGCCTAGGGCGGACCGCCAGGTCGCCGGTCAAGCTTTGAGAAGGAGTGAATGGTATGCGTTCCGGAAGATCGCCGAAGGGTGCCGCGCGAGGCTTTATTATCCCTATTGGCGGCGCGGAAAATCGGGTTCAGAACCCGGTTATTCTGCGCCGTTTCGTGAAACTTTGCGGTGGGTCGCGCGCGCACATTGCGGTCATCCCCACTGCCTCCTCGCTGGATGACACGGGGGATCTCTATGAGTCGGTGTTCCGCGATCTCGGCGCTGACCGAGTCAGTATCCTGCCATTCAAGACACGCCGCGACTGCGAATCGGACAGATACCTGAAGGTGCTCGATCGCGCCGACGGGGTCTTCATGACCGGGGGCGACCAGGTACGCCTCGCCGAGATGCTGAGCGACACGCCAGCGGCGGAGAAGCTTCATAGCCGTAACGCACACGGCATGCACGTAGCCGGGACCTCGGCCGGGGCCTCCGCCATGTCAGCTGCCATGATTGCCGGGGGGAAGAGCGGGGCCACGCCCCGCGCCGGGATGGTCGACCTGGCACCAGGCTTGGGGCTCATCAGCCGTTTTGTTATCGACCAACACTTCGGTCAGCGGGATCGGCTCGGACGCCTGCTCACGGCAGTGGCTTCCATCCCGTTTGGGGTGGGCATTGGGCTGGACGAGGATACGGCTGCGTTCATCGGTCCAGACGAAATGCTGGAGGTGGTAGGTAGCGGCGGCGTCACCATCATCGACGGGTCGAATCTGCGCAACTCTGCAGCTGATTCCGTTCGCCATGACGACCCGGTAGGCTTGACCGGAATACGTCTGCATATCCTGGTTGATGGCAATATGTATCATCTCGGGACGCATAGCCTGGTAGGCGGTACGTTGTCTGCGCGGAGTTACGTCCCCAGTGGATCGAACGCTACTGCTCTGATCTGATCGGCTAGAAGAGGCAAAAGCGGATCATCCACGAAGCGGGGCAGCGCGTATTTGTGCTGCCCCGCTCCACGTTCCGGTTGCCGATATAAAATCGCATATCATGCGTCAACCCCTCGAAGACGCGAAGATAAGACGTCAGCTGATTCAAGCCTGGCAGCCACAAAGCTCCGGCCGGAAAAGTGGGTTACGTGGTGGCTGCACGAGACTTGGGCTACTTCAAGATTTGGCCACTCTATCGGAGTGAAAGTTGAGTCGTGCAAAGGCGCCCATTGGCGGTACACGAGGCTTTATCGTCCCCATCGGGGGCGATGGAAGGCTAATACGAAACGCTGCCATCCTGCGCCGCTTCATCGAGATTTGCGGCGGCTCCCGCGCGCATATCGGCATCATCCTTACGGGCTCCGCGACCAAGGACGCCGGCCGCCGTTATGAAAGGGCGTTCCGTGATCTGGGGGGGGATCGGGTCAGTGCCCTCAAATTTGAGACCCGAACCGACTGCGAGGCGAAGCGAAACCTGGACATGCTCGATATTGTCGACGGGCTTTTCCTCACGGGGAGCGACCCGGTCCATCTTTCCGAGACGCTAGGTGGTACTTCGATGGCGCAGAAAATTCGCAACCGGAATGCACACGGTATGCACGTGGCCGGCACCTCCGCTGGCGCAGCGTTCCTGCCCGGGCAGATGATTGCGGCCGGTGAGAGTGGCACTACGCCGCGTGCTGACATTGTTCAATTAGCGCCGGGCTTGGGCCTGATCGAGCGGTTGATCATCGATCAGCACTTTCGCCACCAGGACCGTCTCGGGCGTCTGCTCATGGCCTTGACTTACAACCCACTTGCCATCGGCATCGGCCTGGATGAAGACACCGCCGCCTTTATCGGTCCGGATCATAGGCTGCAGGTTCTGGGCAGCGGCGGCATCACCATTGTGGACCCCTCCCAACTGCAACACTCCGCCATACATCCGGATCGCCGCCATGCCCCAGTAAGCGTAGTTGGCCTGCACCTGGACATACTGGTTGAAGGCAGCCTGTATGATTTAACAGCGCATATGGCGAGCATAAGGAGCTAATTTCGCATTCATCCCGTCAGGGAGCGACTAGTGCAACGAAGCCTCCCGGAGAATCTTGATCTGAATGTCAGGTACAAAAAAGTCCGAATACATCAGATCGTTACCGACCTTTTCCCAGGAGTCGGGCCTGCATATCTCGCACATCTTTTCCGTCCTGCTGTTTTCTATATAGATCCACGACAGAGCGCCAAAAAACCTTTCGTGCCTTTCCGGCAGATTGTCCGATGAGCTTTCCATAGGTACCCATCCTACCGCGGGGACATAGAACTCTACCCACGCATGATCATAATCCGGCACACAGACCGAGTTGACCCTTGCATATCTCAGTTTGTACTCGGGAACCTTGAAATCCCCGACCGGCCTGCATGCCACCCCGCAAAGCCTCATTAATCCTATCAACAGCTCCATGTACTTCCCGCAAGTCCCTTCGCCGCTTCTCAAGGTCTCAACGGGACTTGTATACGTGTTGTTGTAGCGGTACGCCAATCTGCTATAAACATATTCACGCACGGTTTTCGCAATCTTGACTACATTTCCGCGCTCTTTTCTCGGGATCGCCGAAATCAGGTCCTCAGCAATGCGCCTTAACTCTTGCCTATCCATATCGTACCTGAGCTCTTTCTTAAGAAATCGTGTCTTAATTTCCTCTGGATAACCTGAATCCGGGGCATTCAACTTGAACCTTATCCCATATAGTTCAATTACGGCGCAGTAGCCGAAGTAACGGCGTTCTTTATCAAGCTCAACGCCCCTGAAATCGAATTCCGCAATCTCGTTGCCGCTTTCGTCCCTTCTTATAACCCCAGGAACATCTCCAATAATTTTTACTGATTTCACCTTCTGCCTTCGCGTCTCGACCGGAATCGACAACCTGACGCACATCTTGACGCCCTTGATCCTTTCCAGAATATCATGGACAGGCTTGAGCATTTCGGCATAAGAAAATTCCACTTCGTAACCATCCGAAAGCCCGAAATTTCCAGCCATACCAAGCCCAATTATTTTATAATCAAGTTTCTCTATAAATCCATCTGAAATGTTCCGGTTGAGTTTTATGTTTGGACTGTTGTCGACATCCGGCTTCGCGCTCGCATCATCAAAGACGTCCCAACTTTTCTGATTGTAGTATATATAGATGCCAGATCTTTCTATATCTGATGTTTTAACTGAAGCTATTCCACACGCCCCCTCATGGGGCGTCGTCAGCGATGCCAAATGAGTCCCGTCAAGACTGTATATATAAATGGCCCGACTAATGTCACTCAATATGAAGAGGCGATCCCCATGCAAGGTAATGTCGTTTATTCTATTGCCCACATCCACTGACCGTATTGGCCGATCCCCATCCAGAATGAACAAGATCCCGCTACTGTCAGCCACGTAATATCTACCCTCTTTCCAATATAGACCGACAACATCTTTTGCCTCATTGATTGTGATGGTGTCCATAACTTCATAGACCATCCCATTTTCTATCCCGATCGCATAGATTCTATTAAAATGCGAATAATTTATAATGCCATCCGGTCGCATAAATATGGCGCCTGCCCCGTTGAACTCGTTGAAGCTCCTGAAGTTGACAACACCTTGAAAGAATCCCGTCCGAACGTCAATTTTGCCAAGAGCCCCAAGCTCCGGATCTACGACGAAGATCGCATCTTCCTCGTTGCTATCTATAGAGGTGATGTTCTTTGCAAAAAGCGGCTTTATCGAGGTGACCACAAATCCCCCGGATCCTTGTGATCGATGAGGCACGGGCCGGGCATAGCCCGACCCATTCTCTCCAAGTCTTGTCGAAGCGGCGCTTGAGACCGCAACAGAACTCCTTGATGGTGTGCGCTGCGCCTTTTGCGCACAAGCCACCAAGATCGCTAATGCTGCCGGCCTCTCGACGTTTCCCTCTCCCTGCCTCTGAGGTTTTCTCGCTCACTGTCTCTGAGGTCTTCTCGCTCACTGCCTCTCAAGTCTTCGTGCTCGCCACCTCTCAAGGCCTCTTGAATAAAATCGGCAAAGTCCGAGAGGTGCCTTAGATTAGAATCCAAGGAATTGCGCGAAGACCCGCACATTGCTTCATGACGTATCAGGTCCAGGGCGATTTCGACGGCCATCCTCCGCTTCGAGGAGGCATCCAGGGTGTCGTCGTTATCGTTGTAGAGAAGAAATTTCTGTTTCTCATCCATTTTGACTCTCCAAGGTATTCCATGAAGGATGGACTTCATGCGTCATCCGCCCTGAAGCCCTGTCACCAAGTCAGCCTGCGACCGCCTGGCATATCGTCGTAACCACGGCGAAAACTCATTCAGTCTTCGATCTCTCGCGCCAACCGCACGCCGCGCTCGTCACGGATGATCTCCATGCTACTACTCTCCCACTTGAACCCGCCTAGGTCGTCCAGACGGATCCTGGCCGGGATCGGCCTTCTGTCAATGGCGTGCCCTGTTTGCGGATTCGGCCTGAAACGCACGATCTGCTCCCAGGCACGGGTGTAGTCTTCGCTCAACAAGAGGAGCAAGTCGCCAGGCCCGGCCATTTCGAGCGCCGACTGATTCGCCGTCTGCTCATCGGCTATGACCTCGATCTGCTCTGCCCCGACTCCATTCTTGCGTAGTGACTCTCGCAGCATTTCCGGCACTTCAAGGTGATCCCGCCCACGCGAGTCACTGTCCCTGTGACAAATGTAGTGCTCAAAGTGTCCCGCCGCGATACGGCCGATCTCCAGGATGTCCTCGTCACGGCGGTCGCCTGGAACCGTCAGCGAAACGATCTTCGCACGCTCGGCTCCCAACCGGTCTACCAGGCCGCACATGGTTTTCACGGCCGCGGGGTTGTGGGCATAGTCCAAAATCACCCTGAAGGGGTGCTGATCGTAGATGTTCAGGCGACCGGGGGTCTGGAGGAAGGTGTTGTCAAAGGTGCGTAGACCACGGCGGATGCTCTCGAGATCGATCCCGAGGCCGTGGGCGAGGGCCGCAGCGAACATCGCGTTCTGCACATTGTGGAGTGCGAGTCCCTGCACCGTGGCCGGGATCACATGAGTCCACAACAATGGAAAACGGTGACCGATGTCCCACAGGCAGACCATGTGGCCGTTTATCTGTTCCTCCAGTACGACCGCCACGCCTCCCGCCTGGACGTGCTCATTTACCAAGGGGTGACCAGCATTCATGGTCACGTAGCCCAGGCGGTTTGCGTGGCTATGATCCGCCATCTTCAGGCACAAGGTGTCGTCAGCGTTGAGGACGGCCATCTCCTTCGCCACCTCGATGACGATGCGCTTGACCTCCGCCATTTGCTCCACGGTTTCGACCCCGCGCAGACCCAGGTGATCGGCGGTCACATTGAGGCAGCCCGCAACGCTGCATTCCGGATAGCCCAGCCCCCGCCGCAGCAGGCCGCCCCGGGCCGTTTCCAGTACGGCGGCATCCACGGCACGGTCCGCAAGAATCATGCGGGCGGACGTCACTCCGGTCATGTCACCCTTCACAGTCAACCGTCCGTCGACATAGATGCCATCGGTTGTGCCCAAACCCACCGTGTACCCCGCCAGCTTCATGATATGAGCGAGCATGCGTGAGGTGGTGGTCTTGCCATTGGTGCCGGTAACGCTGGCAATGGGGATGGTGCTGGGAGCACCGGGTGGAAACAGCATATCGATGATGGGTCCGGCAACGTCCCTGGGCGTGCCTTCAGTGGGCGCCAGATGCATCCGTAGACCCGGGCAAGCATTCACCTCGCACATGGCTCCGCCGGTCTCACGATATGGCGCGGAGATATCCGTAGTAATGAAATCAGCTCCCCCGACGTCCAGGCCGATGGCCCTGATGGCCCGGACGGCCATCTCCCGGTTGTCCGGGTGCACCCTATCGGTAACATCGATGGCGGTGCCGCCGGTGGAAAGGTTGGCGGTGGCACACAAGTAGACGATCTCGCCCGCCACAGGCACCGTCTTGGGACCATAACCCTTGTCAGCAAGGAAGCGTTCTGCCACGCCGTCGAGCTCCACGCGGGTGAGCACGTTTTCATGTCCCGCACCCCGGCGTGGATCCTGGTTGACCTCTTCCACCAACTCCTCGATGGTGTGAACGCCGTCGCCCAACACATGTGCGGGGATGCGTCTGGCAACTGCCAACAATTGATCATTGACGACCAGCATGCGGTAATCAGACCCCGGTATATAGCTTTCGACGAGCACTGCCTCGCTGTACTCCTGAGCCCTCTCAAAAGCCAGCTCCACCTGCTCCGAGGTAGTAACCTCAACGGATACTCCCTGTCCGTGATTAGAGTCCAATGGCTTGATCACAACGGGATAGCCGATCTGTTCCGCACCATGGACGGCGTCGCGGGCGCTATAGACCTTGCGCTGCCTCGGCACCGGCAGGCCCGCGTCACGCAGGATCCGGTTGGTCTCCCCCTTGTCCGAAGCCAGGTCTACTGCGATTTGACGGGTCTCGCTGGTGAGCGAAGCCTTGATGCTTTTCTGGAAGCGACCGTAGCCGAGCCGTATCAGGCTCCCGCGGTTTAGGCGCGTACATGGAATCGCGCGCTTCATGGCGGCGCTCACCAATGCGGCAGTGCTAGGTCCAACGTCGCAACTCCGCGCATAACGGATGAGTTCATCCAGTTCATGTTCAAAGTCGAAAGCGTCATCGAAGTTCCGCTCCGGCTTCAGCTTCAGGTCTTCAGGAAGGAGGTGCTCGAGCAGGGCCAGGGAAAGGTCTCCGGCTTGCCGACCGACATCCTCGTCCAGGTATTCGTAGACTATGTCGTAATGCCCGCGCGGCCCAGCGGCGCGCGTCTTGCCGAAACTCACATCCGAGCCTGCCACCTTCTGCAGTTCGATCGCTACGTGCTCCATGACATGGCCCAGCCACGTTCCTTCGCCTTCGACCATTCGCCGCACGAACCCACCGGGGGCTTGATAGGAACAGCCATGTTCCCGAAGGCCGGGCAGATAGCCAAGGAGACGATCGATGAAGCCTTGGCCGAGGCGCCCGGTTGGCCACTCTTCAAGCACCCCCAGATCGATGGTGTACCGAATGACCGGGAAATGGGCATGAATATTGGGTCCTTGATAAGCGATGAGTGACTTGACTTCCATTTCATGACCTCCTGCAGTCTCGTTTCAGGTCATTGGTCTCCAAAGCCGCCGAAGTCCCTACAGCCATGGCCTGATCTGATGCGGTTGTGAGGTAGATGGGAGACGAAATTGGGGATCGTGCACGCGAGCACTGTCCGGCAAGCCGCAAGCACCAACGTGACTCGACGGGCCTTCGCTTCGTTTTCATGCAGGGAATGGACTCGGCCAAGATGGCAGAACAGCGTCGCCACGAAACGACTCCGCCTTGACAGCGCGTTGCCGGGATGAGCAGCACTAGCCTTCTTTCTCATTGGTCCTGACCTGGTCCGCTCGATGAGCGCGAGGACCTGACTGGACATGCTGCAGGGTGCCTTCACGTCGTGCTCCTGGCCGGTGGTAGATGTGTTAAACGGTCACCCACACCCTAACGCTCCAGCGTCATAACCTGGAACTGGTCGAGAGTTATTTACAGGTAAGACGCGTGCCACTTTGTAGTCGTCGCAACAGAGACGCACTCATGGGTGTTCCAGGCACGATGAATGCCCGGAACCATCTCCGACCGATCGGCCACTTTAAAAATAGAGGCATTTCCAGATAAAGCAACATCTCTTCCGTAATTTTCTGCCCGACATTTGAGATCTTGCCGAATCCGAACGCCTATCGGCTCTCAGGAGCAAGGGACCTCGGCGAGTAACTGTCCTTGCGTCACGGCGAACGTGGCCCAACCGAGGAACCACAGATTGCCCGCGCACCGTTGCTCCATGGCAGATGATTCGCCTGAACAACGTAAGTCAGATCATCCACCATCGTCCACTTCGGCGTGTCGGGACCGAGAGTCTCGTCCGGGCCGATCGCTCGATCGCTCGAATAGGCTGGCGGTTCCGCAAAGCCGACAAGAGAGTGCGATTAGCGACCACGCACATTAGCAACCACGCACGAGTGTCCGGAATGGCCGATGAAGCAACGTTCATCCTCGCGAATGGAATGGCCGCTTGCTGGGGCGGATCGGACGTCTGAACGGCCGAACGATCATGTGGGCGAGTGACGCTTCTTGGCCGATAGCACCAGTTCGATGAACGTTTTACAGAGGTGACGTTGGAATTCTCAACGGCAGCTTTCCCGTGGTTGGTGTGAACGCGTACTGTCGGCCATCAAGCGTCATTCGTCCGTTCCGTCGCGCAGACATTCAGACGGCGGGTCCGCCCCCGCAAACGGCCATTCGATTGCCATCGGGCGGACGTTGCTTCATCGGCGTAGGCCGACCGGATCGGCGGTAGGTAGCCCAAGAGCGGTCGGTCGACATCGACGTCCGGATCGTTGGCAATCGATGCGCACCCGTATTCGGATGGAGCGTTCCCATGCGAATTCTCGTTGCTGTCCTGCTCTCGCTGGTCAGCGAGCTTTGCTGTTACTGCCTACGATGTACATATCGTTCTTAAAGCGTTTTGGGCCGAAGAGTCGCAGCCCCAATTCATCTTGGCAGAGTGACAGAGCGACCTTGGCGGTGACAACGAGGTCCACCTCGTCCAACGCGACGACGATTAGGGCAATCGTTTGGAGACAGCCATGCATTTCGACTACCAACAATTCCACATCGACGCGTCACCTCTTGATGAAGGCGGCCGCTATTACGCTCGCGCAAAGATCTACCGGCGCGCCTCGGCGAGTGGCGATGCCGTCGAGGTAAAGTATTCGGGCGACCTCGGCGATTATCCCTCCGACGCGGATGCTATTGAGGCGGCGCAGCGTTGGGCGATTCAGTGGTGCGACGAGAACTCCGCTTAGGCTTCACTATCCAGGTCCAGGCTGTCCCGAAGTATTCGCCGCACCCACCAGACATCCAGTTCGGGGGCACGCGTCAGGCGAGAGCGATACGTGCAGCAAGGGCTGACAACGGCCCTCACGACCGGTCTTGCTGATCCCCGGCAAAAGAAGCGGCGCATAATGCACACATCCCTTTGTCAGGATGATGGAGGTAGATGTGACAACTTTTGCTATCGACGCCGTTCGCATCAACCCGACGAACGACAGGTTTACCCATGTGCGTTGGGCTCCCGTCGATCCGGCGACGCGTGAATGGCTGTCCCCCCCGGCGATTGTGGAGGTGGTCGAAGTCGTCGCCGCGATCCGTCGGGGAGATGTTGTTTGGTCCCTTTTTACGCTTGGTGGCACACGGTATCTCGGGCCAAAAATTGTGTCTGTCTCTCACACCGACGGACACGCCGGGATCGACACGGATGTCCCTGGCGATCATGTCGAAAAATGCATTGACGATTTGCCGCACCTTTGACGGCATACCTTTGAGGCCGTCGGCGATCGGACTGTGAAAGGTCTGGACGGGTCGGTAAGACTCGTTGATGGACGGAGAGAGCTGACATTCGCCGACGCCAGTTTGTAAAAGTCAGCAAAGCGATACGCGACAGCCGCACCGATTTGATCGGCGAACGTCGGCTCAGGCCGATGACCCACCCGTAGCCTTTCCGCGACGAAAGTCCGCTTCACTCTTCAAAGAGCCATTGATGCTTCGACATGCCGGAAGTCGGCTCTGGGTCGGCAAGACTCATCCATCCATGACTTAGCTGACATTCATCGGCACCGGGTTGCGAAGGTCAGCAAAGCGACCTGCTGCCGCCGCACGCTGCCCGATCGGCAACCGACCGCTATGGCCGAAGTGTACGCGACGGTTATCAGGCAGGTCTTCTGGAGAACCAGCCATCCGGATGACGGCTTTGAGGATAAGGGGGCCGGATTCGCCCGATGAGAGGTGCGCCAAAAAGCGGGCGCACGAGCCGGGACGTAGCATTGTTTCGCACGGCTAGCGTCGGTCGCGCTCGATTTCAGTCTGTTCTGGGCTGCTTCGTACGGACCAACCCCGCGCCTGGTCGCGTCGCTCGGAAAATATCGAGGGTACAAGGCAGGGAGATACTCTCCGTACCATAACTTGGACGCCCACATCCTGACGACACGCCTGAATATGAGCGGTGGCGACCGCGCGCTAAACTGGGTGTGTGCTATCGAAAAGTTCGGTGGGTCGAGAGCAAGACGATGAAATTCACCCGAATGATGGTCGGCCTCGCCGTCGCGTACATGACCGTGTTAGCCGGAGTCGCCATCTTGCAGGATCGTTTTCTCTACTTCCCTCAGAAGGCCGCAATCGAGGAGGTCACCTCCGGCGGACTGCGCGCCTGGCCGACACCTGAGGCGTTCAGGGGCCTCGTGGCGGAGCCGGCCGGGTCCGCGCGCGCCACGGTCATCGTCTTTCATGGCAACGCGGGGCATGCCGGCCACCGCTCATTCTATGCCGCGGCGCTCACCCGGCTCGGGCTGCGCGTGATTCTCGCCGAATATCCAGGCTACGGGCCGCGCGCCGGGGCGTTAGGCGAAGCGAGTTTTGTCGACGATGCTCAACAGACCATCGCGCTCGCACATCGCCTCTATGGAGCGCCGCTCCTGCTCATCGGCGAATCGCTTGGGGGCGGCGTGGTGGCCGCAGCCGGCTCGCGTGAACACGACAAGATCGCCGGTTTAATGATGATCACGCCATGGGATCGGCTCGAGCACGTCGCCGCTTATCACTATCCGTGGCTGCCCGTGAAGTGGCTGCTGCGCGACCAGTACGACAGCGTGACCCATCTGGCGTCGTTCGACCGCCCGATTCTCGTCGTGGTTGCGGAACGGGACAGCATCGTCCCTACGCGCTACGGCGAGGCGCTTTACAACTCGCTGTCCGCACCGAGAAACCTCGTGGTGGTGAAGGCGGCTGACCATAACGACTGGATTGGCCACGTCGACGAAACCTGGTGGCGGGAGGCGACCGACTTCCTTCTCACGCCTTTGCATTGAAATATGAAGACGCCACCGGTCCCGTCCAGCTCGGAGCGCATCTATGTTCTCGATGCGAAGAACAGGCCTGTCGAGGTGTTCGACCACGGCGCGTGGTCGCGCTGGATGACGGAAAACGAACTGATCTTCCGCCGCACACTGCTGGACGACTACGGTGTAACGGTCACGACCCGCTTCCGTGGTGTGTCCAAACCGAAAACCGAGGAGGCTTTGCTGTTCGTGACGCGCGTCGCCGGAATGCAGGCGCAAGACAACAGGAGCTACGGAGCAAGTACGCTCGATGAGGCGCTGGAGCAGCATGAGCGGATCGTGCAGAAAATCCTCCGGATAATGACAGGGCGGTGACCATCACAGCACGACGATTCTGCGGAGCCGTAACCCCAGGGAGTCGTCCATACATGGTGAAAACGGCGCAAGCGAATCGGTTAGAGTGTCCTGCTGAACGAATAGAGAGCCGTCGTGGCGTGTCGATGAAACGTAGCTGAAGATCCGCGGCAGGTGGGTGTAGGTCTGCCGGGCGGTGAATCGGGCCGGCCAGACAGTTGACTTCATGCTACGTGCAAAGCGCGACGTGAAGGCGGCCAAAGCCTTTTTTAAGAAAGCTCTCAAACATCAGGGCAAGCCGCCGAAGACCATCTCACTGGATGGCTATGCCGCCCCACAACGCGCGGTGCGTGAGATGAAGGTTCGATCCTCGAAATATCTCAATAACCTGATTGAACAGGACCTACCTGTCTAGCCGTGAGGAAACTGATGAGCCGCGAATGATCTGTGGGCTTTACGAACCCTCATTGTCCGATGACGTCGAAACGCTCCTCGGCGAAATGAACCTGGGGAAACTTCAAGAAGGTCTTGTACATAACCGCTGCAGGAAAAGCAGTCGATCACACGACCCCGGGCTTCGATCGCGCTTATTCGGCCGCGATGGACATTTCCCGACAACATGCCCACGCGAGAAGAAAGTTCTACGACATCCACGTGCGCACGCCGTCCGACACAACACAAAAGGCGCTCGAATATATTGGCGGGCTCTATGACATCGAGGCCTCCATTCGCGGCAAGCCAGCGGCCGAACGGCTGCGAATACGGCAGGAGAGAGCCAGGCCACTGCTTCAAATCTACGAAGCGTGGCTCAGGGCAAAGCTCGAAACGCTTTCGTCAAAGTCCGATGCAGCCAGGGCAATCAACTACTCGCTGAACCAGTGGAGCGCACCGACGCTGTATTGCGAAGACGGTACGCTCGAGATCGACAACAACATCGCGGCGAACGGGCAGCCGCGATGTACGCACTGATCGGAACTTGCGCACTGAATGACATCGATCCGCGCGCCTATCTGGACTACGTGCTAACCCACATCGCCGACCACAAAATCAATTGCATCGACGAGCTCCTGCCTTGGTGTGTGGCCAACAAACTGCACACGCGAGCCAGTCCGCCGAATCCCGCCACCTGACCGCCAGCTCCAGTTCGCCATCATGCCTCACGCGCGCGCGAATGGACGAACGGCCCAGCTGAGCCGCTTACTGAGAACGAGAGCCGGTCGACAGCGCACCTCAATCCCACCGCTCGTCACGCACCTGAACGACGCCCGCCTCGATCCGCACCGGAAACGCCACCACATCCTCATATGCCGGCGGCGCCAGCACCTTTCCGGTCCTGATGCAAAATCGTGCACCGTGGCGCGGACAGACGACCACGTCGCCTTCCACCACACCGCCAGTCAGGATGCCGCCGTCGTGCGGGCAGACATCCTCGATTGCGTAACAGGTGCCGTCGACGTTGAACACAGCAACCTGCGCGCCATCGACCTCGACGCTGCGAACAGACCCGGCCGGAAAATCCCCGATCGCAGCGACATCGACCCAGTCGGACATGTCAAAGCATCCCCAATTGCAGGCGCGCCGCATCCGACATCCGGTCTCTCGACCACGGCGGATCCCACACCAGTTCAACGTGCACGTCGTTCACTCCGCTCGCCGAGAACACCGCATCCTCCACCGTCGCCGGGAAGGTCTGCGCGACCGGGCAGCCTGGCGCGGTCAGCGTCATGCGGATCCCAACGCGGCCTTCGGCTTCGTCCACGTCAAGACCATAAACAAGCCCCAGATCGTAGATGTTGACCGGAATCTCCGGGTCGAACACGGTGCGCAGTGCATCGATCACGCGTTCTTCAAGACCTTCTGTTGTCGTGCCACTCCCGGGTTGTGCGGCCTCAGCACGCTTCAGCCAGTCGAATGTGCTCATCGTCTGCCTCATTCTCACTCTGTCGAAACGGGGCGATGCTTGTCGTGCAGCGCGGCGTGGAGCGTATGCCAGGCCAGCGTCGCGCACTTCACACGCTCGGGAAATTCACGTACACCGGACAGCACCGCCAGCTTGCCCATCTCCGGCGCGGCTGTCGCCTGCCCTGCAGCGGGCGTCGTCACCATGTCGTGAAAGCGCCCGAACAGCGCTTCGGCCTCTGCTTCCGTTTTGCCTTTCAGCGCCTCGGTCATCAGCGACGCTGATGCTGTCGCAATTGCACAGCCCGCGCCTTCGAAACTCGCTTCTTTGACGATGCCGTCCTCGATTCGCAGATAAAGCGTAATCCGGTCGCCGCACAGCGGGTTATAGCCCTCAGCCGTGTGATTGGCGCCGGACAGTCCATGACAGTTACGCGGCCGCCGGTAGTGGTCGAAGATGACTTCCTGATACAGATCGCGCAGATCGCTCATTTTCCGAATATCTCCCTGACCTTTCCGAGACCTTCGATCAGCGCATCGATATCCTGGTGCGTGTTGTAGAGGGCGAGCGACGCGCGCACGGTCGCCGGTACGCCGAAGCGCTGCATCACCGGCATCGCGCAATGATGGCCCGCACGCACCGCGATGCCGTGATGATCGAGAATCGTGCCGACATCATGGGCATGCACGCCGTCGAGCACGAACGACAAAATGCCTGCCTTGTCGCGTGCGCTACCGATAAAACGCAAGCCCGGTATCACCCGCAGGGCGGCCGTCGCATAGGCGAGCAGTTCGTTCTCGTGCGCGGCGATGACTTCCATGCCGATGCTGTCGACATAGTCGAGCGCCGCGCCCAGCGCAATCGCGCCGGCAATGTTCGGCGTACCCGCTTCGAACTTCCACGGAATCGCGTTGTATTCCGTTTTCTCGAACGTTACCGATCGGATCATGTCGCCGCCGCCCTGCCATGGCGGCATCGCTTCAAGCAGTGCGGCCTTGGCGTATAGCACGCCAATGCCGGTCGGTCCGTACACCTTATGCCCGGACAACGCGTAGAAATCGCAATCTATCGCGCGGACGTCGACCGGCAGATGCGTGATTGCCTGTGCACCATCCAGCAGCACCGGCACGCCCCGCGCGTGTGCCGCTGCAACGATGCGCTCCACCGGATTGATGCTGCCGAGCGCGTTGGCCAAGTGCGTCATCGCGACCAGCCGCGTACGTTCGCTTAACAAGCGCTCGTACGCGCCGGCATCGAGTGCGCCCGTATCGTCGATCGGCACGACTTTCAGCGCCGCGCCCGTCTGCTCGCAGACGAGCTGCCACGGCACAATGTTCGAATGGTGCTCCATCGCGCTAATCAGGATTTCGTCGCCGGGCTTGATCCGCGGGCGAGCATAACTCTGGGCGACGAGATTGATCGCTTCGGTCGTGCCACGCACGAACACGATCTCCTCCGGACGCTGCGCATTGATGAAGCGTGCAATCTTCGCGCGTGCGGCCTCGAATGAATCGGTCGCGCGCTGAGACAGCAGATGCACGCCGCGGTGCACATTGGCGTTGCTATGCCGGTAGTAAGCGTTTTCCGCGTAGATGACCGAGGCAGGCTTTTGCGTCGTGGCGCCATTGTCGAGATAGACCAATGGACGGCCATGCACGCGCTCGCCCAGAATCGGAAAATCGGCTCGCCAGTGCTCGACATTGCGCGGATCGGGCGTCTGCATCTGTTCGATCGGCTTCATAGCAACTCCCTGATGCGCTCGCCTTCCGGGGTGCGCGCGAACAGCAGGTTTTCGAGCCGGCCACGCAGCGAATCGATGCGCACACCTTCGACAATGTCGCGCGCAAATGCGTATGTCAGTAGCGCCCGTGCCATGCGCTCTTCGACACCTCGTGCACGTAAATAGAACAGCTGGTTGTCGTCCAGTTGACCGACCGTCGCGCCGTGTGTGCATTTCACGTCGTCGGCGTAGATCTCGAGTTGCGGCTTCGTGTCGATTTCCGCATCGCGTGACAGCAGCAGGTTGTGATTCGCCTGATGCGTGTCCGTTTGCTGTGCATCGCGATGCACGATGACGCGCCCGTTGAACACGCCGCGCGCTGCGCCGTCGAGCACCCCGCGGTAATGTTCGCGACTCGTGCCATGCGGCTCTGTGTGATCGATGCGCGTGTGGTGATCGACGTGCTGCCGGCCCCCGACAAAATAGAGACCGTTCAACGTGGCTTGCGCGTTCGCGGCGTTCAGGCTTGTGCCGATACCAGTGCGCGACAACGCGGCGCCGAACGCGAACGCATGTGAGGTAAAACAGCTGCCCCGTTGCTGCGCAGCGGCGAGCGACGCGATATGAAAAGCCTTCGGGCCCTCTTGCTGCAACCGGTAGTGCTGCACGTCCGCCTGCTCGTCTGCGACGATGCGGGTAACCGCATTGGTCCAGTACGCGTCGCCGCTCAGCCCTACAAAATGCTCGACGATCGTGCAGCCCGAGCGTGCTCCTGCAAGCACGACATTGAACGGCTGCACCGCAAGACCCGCTTCGTCGGTCAGGAACAGGATCTGCAGCGGTTGATCGATGACCTCGCCAGGCGGCAGCACGATGGCAAACCCATCCGTCATAAACGCCGTATTTAGCGCGGCAAAGCCATCTGAATACGCCTGCGAGGCGAATGCCGATTCCAGTTGTTGTGGCATTTCTCTCAACGCCCGGGTGAGCGAGCCCACAAATACCCCGTGTGGCAAACCATTCAGTTTCGACGGCCGCGGCACATGCCGACCGTTGACAAAGACCAGTCGATGCGCGGCAGGGTCCAGCTTGAGTTCATCGATGACGTGCCGCACGTTGCTATCGTCCGTGCGTTGTGCCTTGAAATGCCAGGGACGCTTGCCAATCGCCGACACGTTCGTGTATTTCCAGTCCTCGTGCCGCGTGGTCGGCAAACCCAGCGCGTCGAACTGGTCGAACGCGCTTCGGCGCGCGGCGCGCAGCCATGGAAACTCAACGCCGGGCAACGTCTTCGCGAGTTGCCCAAACTGATGGAAATAGTCGAGAGATTCGTTTTTCATGGATGCCCCGCACTTTCCTCGCTTGCTGTATTTTCTGGTTGCACCGCTTCATCGTCGATCCAACCATAGCCTTTACGCTCCAGCTCCAGCGCCAGTTCACGGGACCCCGACTTCACGATCCGGCCATTCGCCAGCACATGCACGCGATCCGGCACGACGTAGTCCAATAGCCGCTGATAGTGCGTCACGAGCACGATCGCCCGTTCTGGACTGCGCATGCTGTTGACGCCCTGCGCGACAATCTGCAATGCGTCGATGTCGAGTCCGGAATCCGTTTCGTCGAGAATGGCGAGCCAGGGCTCCAGCACGACCATCTGCAGAATCTCGTTGCGTTTCTTCTCTCCGCCGGAAAACCCTTCGTTCACGGCGCGATACAGCAGACTCTCGTCCATCCGCATCAGCGTCATCTTCTCCTTGACCCGTTGCAGAAACTCCATCGCATCGAACTCCGGCTCGCCACGATACCGCCGCTGCGCATTCAGCGCCGCCTTCAGCAGATAAACGTTGCTCACGCCGGGTATCTCGACGGGATACTGGAACGCGAGAAACAGTCCTTGGTGTGCGCGCTCCTCGGGTGCGAGCGCCAGCAGGTCGCGGCCGAGATACGAGACCTCGCCGCCCGTGACAGCAAAGTCCTCGCGCCCGGCCAGCACCTGGGCAAGCGTGCTCTTGCCCGAGCCGTTCGGACCCATGATCGCGTGCACTTCGCCGGCCCTTACATCCAGATCGATGCCACGCAGAATTTTCTTGCCGTCGACTTCGACCTGCAGATTACTGATTTCAAGCATGGTCCGAATCCCTCGCGAATCGCTGTGGGTTATCCCACGGCGCCTTCCAGGCTGACGCCGAGCAGCTTTTGTGCCTCGACTGCAAACTCCATCGGCAGCTCCTTGAAGACCTCCTTGCAGAAGCCGTTCACGATCATCGACACCGCATCTTCCGGCGACAGCCCACGCTGCCGGCAATAGAACAACTGGTCTTCGCCGATGCGTGATGTCGATGCTTCGTGTTCGACCTTCGCGGTCGGGTTCTTGACCTCGATGTAGGGGAATGTGTGAGCGCTGCAACGGTTTCCGAGCAAAAGCGAATCGCACTGCGTGTAGTTGCGCGCGCCTTCCGCCGCACGGCCGACCTTCACGAGGCCGCGATACGCGTTCTTTCCGCGGCCCGCGGAAATGCCTTTCGACAGAATCGTGCTGCGCGTATTGCGGCCGAGGTGAACCATCTTCGTCCCGGTATCGGCCTGTTGATAGTGGTTGGTCAGTGCCACCGAATAGAATTCACCGACCGAGTTATCGCCCTGCAGGATCACGCTCGGATACTTCCACGTAATCGCCGAACCGGTTTCCACCTGAGTCCATGAAATCTTCGAATTGGCCTCGCGGCAGTCGCCACGTTTGGTCACGAAGTTGTAGATGCCGCCCTTGCCCGACGCATCGCCCGGATACCAGTTCTGCACGGTCGAATAGCGGATCTGCGCCCCTTCCAGCGCGACCAGCTCAACCACAGCGGCATGCAGTTGGTTTTCGTCGCGCATCGGCGCGGTGCAGCCTTCCAGATAGCTCACGTACGCGCCTTTGTCCGCGACGATCAGCGTGCGCTCGAACTGCCCGGTGTTCTGGGCGTTGATACGAAAGTAGGTCGACAGTTCCATCGGGCAGCGCACGTCCGGCGGGATATAGCAGAACGAGCCATCGCTGAACACGGCGGAATTAAGCGCGGCGAAGAAATTATCGGTGTGCGGCACGACCGAGCCGAGATACTTTCGCACCAAATCAGGATGATGCTGTATGGCATCCGAGAATGAACAGAACACAATGCCGAGTTCCGCCAGCTTTTCGCGGAACGTAGTCGCTACCGACACGCTGTCGAATACCGCATCCACCGCTACGCCCGCCAGCAGTTCGCGCTCCCTCAGCGGCACACCCAGCTTTTCGTAGGTACGCAGCAGTTCCGGATCGACTTCATCGAGACTCTTCGGACGATTCTTCTGCGTCATCGGCGCGGAATAATAGATTATGTTCTGGTAATCGATCGCCGGGTGTTCGACCGTCGCCCAATGCGGCTCGGTCATCGTGAGCCAGTGGCGATAAGCCGCGAGTCGCCATTCGAGCATGAACGCCGGCTCGTCTTTCTTCACCGAAATGAGCCGGACCACATCCTCGCTCAGCCCGCGCGGAAGCGCATCGGCCTGCAGATCAGTCACGAAACCGTGCTGGTATTCGCGGATGATCAGTTCATCGAAACCGGTTGTGGATGCGCTCATGCGTGGCCTCCGTCAATCGACTTGCGCGCAGGCGTCGCGCCCGCGCGATGGGTGGGGATAGTACGCGCGCGGATCGCGCTGATATCGACTGCGCGCAAGGTGGGGCCCGCCATGTCCGCCAGCGTGACCTGCTGCAACGCTTCGTAAATCAGGCGATTGACCTTCTGCCAGTTGGCTCGCACCGCGCACGCCGCCTCCTGGATACACAGGCCTGGCGTCGTGCTGCATTCGGTCATCCCGATCGGGCCGTCGACGACGGCGATCACCTCCGCCAGCGTGATCCGCGCTGGCGGCCGCGGCAGCAGGTAGCCACCGTTTGTGCCGCGCAGCGACTCGACGACACCACCGCGCGTCAAGACTTTCAGCACCTTTGACACCGTAGGCCCCGCGACGCCGGTCGCCGCAGCAATGCTGCTTGCGCTGTGGACGGCATCGGGATCGCGCGCCATCGCAGTCATGATCACCGTGCCGTAATCGGCAAGTTTGCTCATGCGCAACATCGGAACATCTCCCGTTTTAATCAGGACCCTTTTGGTCCAGATTACATCGAAACGAAAACCGCACGTTTGGAGTGAGCGACACTGTCCTGTGTGGGGATTCCTGGCCACGTCGCGAATCGCTTTCCGTTTCGGGAGAAGTATTTCGCGAACGGCCCAACGCCAATTCCATTCTAGACCTGTATATATAACCTTGTCAGTGTATTGGTCTTCGTGACGGACCGCTCTGGCGAGCCACGCTCCATCGACCGCGAATACCCACTCGCCCGACGAGACATCAATTGTTTGATATCCAGAATATCGAAAACTGATTTAAAAGCCGGAATCCGCGTGTTCAGCGCATACATGAAAGCCCGGAGTCCACGGTCACCGTTGCCGGTTGTCGCTGTCGGATGAATAATCCCCCGTCAAGATTCGGGCGTTTTACGTGCCCTAACGATGACGGCCCCTTTCGTCCGTGCCTGCATGAGATTGCCCTTCAAGGCGTACAGGCAATTAACAATTTTGCGCCGATAAATTCTGATTATTTCGTTTTCAGAAAAAGTATTTTACGAAGTAGGCGTTTACCCATGATGGATACCTCCTGTTCCAAACGATAGGTGTCCACGAAAGCGGGTCAACTCCAGAAGGTCACATTCGGGTAGGTTTGGGTGCGACTTCTGTCCTTGCACTACACGATCTTTGACTTTTCAGGATGCATCGTCAGCCCACACTCCGTCAGCGAGAGCCGCTCGATGGTTAGCGGCTCCTGCAAATGCGCACGGATGTATTCCTCCACCGTCGTACATAAAACGGCGCAAGCGGTCCGCGCTCGCGCGTCATGCCGCTTCGTACGCTGTTCGGTTGACCGTAGATAAGCGCGTTCAGCAGTGTCGACTCGAACTGCTCAAATGCGAGTGGATAGCGCAGCGGATGCGCCTCCGTACTCATGATTTCCGCGAGCATCGGCAGCAACTGCATCAGGCACACCCCTGTGCCGACGTCAGTGCGAATTCTGGCTCGAATTCGATTGCCCCACCCGCCGCGTCGCCGAAATGACGCTGTGCATGACGCTCAAGCACATCGCGCTCGATACGCGGGATGGCCTGCGGGCAAGCTTCGCCCCACCGCATGCGCAGCGCCAGCGTGGGCGACACCAGCGAGCCGGCGAGCGTCCATATTGAAGTGGACCTGCGCGTAGGCGAGCTCATACAGTTTGCGCTGCTCGTCGGAAGGGCAGCCGTCACCGATCAATGCTCGCCTCGCATCTATCCCGCTGCATAGGGTATCTACCGAACATTTCATGCTTGCGTTGTCAGGATACCTGATATCAAATACGGAACTATCGCGACGGACAGGCGCGTCTTCCAGGACGCGCTTTATTTTGTTCTTTATATCAGCCTGCCTGATATTGCATCAACGGTGATCGGCGCCAGCATTCCCGTCACGCTCATCGCTGCAATCGCCTGAAACCGAAGATCCCTCAACCGCAGTTCAACAAAAAAACATACAACTGGTCTGGAGACATCACCATGCAATTGAAGTCGACTCACGTTCTCATGTTCGGTGCGCTATGCGCGCTGAGCACTGGAGCCTTTGCGCAATCGAGCATCACGTTGTATGGCATCGTGGACACGGGGATCGAGTATGTCTCGCACGCGAACGCGAAGGGCGACAGCGTCTTTCGCATGCCATCCGTTACCGGAGAGTTCCCATCACGCTGGGGGCTGCGCGGCAACGAAGATCTAGGCGGCGGCTACAGCGCTGTCTTCACGCTCGAAAGCGGCTTTAACGTGCGCGACGGCAGTTCTGGACAGGGCGGGAGGCTGTTTGGACGCCAGGCATTCGTCGGCATGAAAAGCCCGTACGGAACGCTCGCGTTCGGCCGTCAGTACACGATGACCTATCTTGCGGTTCAGGGCGCCGACATCATCGGTCCGGACATTTACGGCATGGGCTCCCTGGATGCCTATGTGCCCAACGCACGCGCCGACAACTCCATCACCTATCTTGGCTCGTACAAGGGCTTTACGCTGGGCGCGGGCTATTCATTCGGACGGGACGCGGCGGGTACCGGCAACTCGCCGGGACAAGGAACCTGTACCGGCTCGGTTCCAGGCCACGCCACGGAATGCCGCGACTGGTCCGCGATGCTCAAGTACGACTCTCAATATTTCGGCGCTGCTGCGTCGTACGAGGAGCAACGCGGCGGCGCGACCGCAGCCGCCAACTTCTTCGACGGAATTGCGCCGACACCTCTCATCAACGCCGCGGACAAGGACGCCCGTACGCAACTGAGCGCCTATGCGCAGTATGCAGGCGCGAAGATCGGCGCAGGTTGGATTGGACGCCGCGTAGTGACCCAGTCGCCGACAGTACCGAATATCCGTTCGGATCTGTTCTTCCTCGGCGCTTCGTACATGGTCACGCCTGCGTTCCTCCTCGATGGCGAAGTGTTTCGGATCATCAATAGCGACCACAATACCCGCGCCACGATGGGAACGTTACGCACCACCTATCTTCTGAGCAAGCGTTCGTCGGTCTATGCGCAGGCTGCGTATCTCGCGAACAGCGCGAAGGCGCGCTATTCGGTCAGCGGTGGCGGCGGTGGGACCACGCCAGGCGCGGGCATGGGTCAAACGGGCGTGATGGTCGGCATTAAACACATGTTCTGATTGGGGGGAGAGAATGAAACGAACTTCAATTGCTATGTGCGTATCGGCAGTGTCCGCGATGCTGGCGGCCTGCGGCGGATTATGGCTATAACGCCGTTGCTACGCTCACGCCAATGGCCAGGCAGGTCATCAAGTTGGCTTATGGCAAGGGCCCCGACCGCAGCTACTTCGAAGGTTGCTCGAACGGGGGCCGTCATGCGATGGTGGCGGCAGCCAGGTCTTTCGCGGATTACGACGGCATCATTGCCGGCGACCCCGGCTTCCATTTGCCAAAGGCGGCGATCGGGCAGATGTGGAGCGCACAACAGCTAGCTACCGTCGCGATCGCCAAAACGTCGTCCGGAATTGCCGATATCACCACCGGCTTGACGACTGCTGAAAGGCAGCTCATCGCGTCGAAGGTCATCGCGAAGTGCGATTCGCTGGATGGTGTAGCGGACGGGATGGTGCAAGACATCAAAGCGTGCCAGGCGAACTTCGACCTGGCCACGGACGTACCGACATGTTCGAGCAATGGGCGCGACGGCACCTGTCTTACGGCGGCTCAAAAGCAAGCCGTTGGAAATATTTTTTCTGGGGCGAAAAATAGCGCGGGCACTGCGCTCTATGCGAGCTTTCCGTATGACGTCGGTGTCAACGGATCAGGCTGGGCCGCGTGGAAGCAAGGCAATTCGATCAGCCTTGACCCGGCCGCGGCGGCCTTCGTATTTACGTCGCCGCCGCAGAGCGCTTCGCTGCTCAGCTCCATCAGCGCCTACGCTCTGAACTTCAACATGGACAGTGACGCGCCGAAGATCTTCGCAACGAGCGGTGTCTATTCCGAATCTTCGTGGTCATTCATGACCCCGCCGAACGAGACTGATTTGAGCGGTCTGAGGAGCCGGGGCGCGAAGTTGATCGTCTATCACGGGACGAGCGATCCAGTGTTCTCGTCGAACGATACAGCGGCGGTCCGACGGCCGATCAGTTCGACATGCTGACGCCTATGGTGGCATGGGTCGAGCAAGGGCAAGCGCCGAACCGGGTCATCGCAACGGCTCGCGACACGACCAACGCGATTCCGAATAGCGAGGTGCCGACTAGCTGGGGTGCCGGGCGCACGCGTCCGCTCTGCGCGTATCCGAAGGTGGCCCGCTATACCAGCGGAGACGTGAACTCGGCAAGCAGTTTCACTTGCAGCTAAGCCGCTGACCGTGCGAGGGGGGAGCGCCATCGCATCCGCGGAAATCGACGCTTTATGCGACGATCCGGCGCGCGCCGACGCAATGCGCCGCAGGATCGAATCCGCGAGCAGCGCGATGTCGTCGACACGCTCGCGCACCGCGGGCAAATGAATCAGAAACGCACTGATCCGGAAATACAGATCGGCACGGAACTGGCCGTCCGCGACCATCCGCTCGAGCGGCTTGTGCGTGGCCGCGACGAGCCGGACACGCGCCTGAAGGTGCCCGTTTCGATCAGCCGCCGCCGGCGCGCGTCGCGCGAGGCACAATCGTCAATCTGCGTCGCGCATGTCGACCCGGCGACCGGCCGCTTTCGCTGGACCTGGCCGACCGCAGCCGCGCTCGCGGCCACCGGTTCGCTGACGGGACTGATGACGGGGATGCTCGGTGTCGGCGGCGGCTTCATCATCGTGCCGATGATGCGCAAGCTGACGGACGTGTCGATGCACGGTATCGTCGCGACTTCGCTGATGGTGATCGCACTCGTCGACAGTGGCGGCGTTCTCGCGACGGCCACGCACGGCGCAACGCTTCCACTCGAAGTCGCGTTGTGGTTCACTGGCGCCACCGCCGCCGGTATGCTCAGCGGACGGCTTGCATCGCATCACATCGCCGCGCATCAGGTGCAACTGGGCTTTGCGAGCATCCTCGTCTGCGTGGCGCTCGGCCTGCTGGTCAAAGCGGCACTGATGTAAGCGCTGCCGCTTCCCTCCAACCCACACGACAGTCAACCTGAACGATGATCGATCTCGACCATTTCACCCCGCTCGCGTCCTTGTGCGGAGGCCTGCTGATCGGCGCCGTGGCGGCGGCGATGGTGCTTTTGCTGGGCCGCATCGCCGGAATCAGCGGGATAGTCGGCGGCCTGCTGCGCTGGACCAGGCGAGACGGCGCATGGCGCGTCGCCTTCGTTGCCGGGCTGGTCGCTGCCGCGGTAATCGCGCGCGCGGTCGGTGCGCCCGTCGCGATCACTGTCGACGCGTCGTGGCCGGCCGTGATCGCGGCCGGCTTTCTGGTCGGCATCGGCACCCGCTATGGCAGCGGTTGCACGAGCGGACACGGCGTGTGTGGCATTTCACGCGGCGCCACGCGCTCGCTCGTAGCGACGGCGACGTTCATGGCGGCCGGCTTCGTCACCGTCTATATCACGCGACATCTTCTCGGAGCCTAGGATGGCAACAGTCGTTTCATTCGTATGCGGGCTGCTGTTCGGCTTCGGCCTGCTGTTGTCGGGCATGGCCAACCCCGCCAAAGTGCTGGGCTTCCTCGATTTCGCAGGACGCTGGGACCCGTCGCTCGCGTTCGTGATGATCGGCGCGGTGGCTGTCGCAGCAATCGGCTTCGCGATCGCGAAGCGCCGCGGCAAGTCGCTGCTCGGATTGCCGATGCAGATTCCCGCGTCAACGCACGTCACGCGAAGGCTGATGGTGGGCAGCCTCGCGTTCGGCGTCGGTTGGGGAATTGCAGGGTTCTGTCCCGGCCCGGCGCTCGTCGCGCTCGGACTCGGGTCGGTGAAAGCGTGGGTGTTCGTGGCGGCGATGATCGCGGGAATGGCCGTCTTCGAGTGGTTGGAACGGCGCAGACAGGCGGCCTTGGCGACTGCCCCTTAACCTGGCCTTAAGGCGCGGCCGTGTACGATCTGTTTCGACTGAATCCAACTCACAGGCTCCCCTATGCAAGTCTCCACTGAACACCGCTATGACATCGTCGCACGTTTGTTCCATTGGCTCGTCGTCGCGCTGGTTGCCGCGCAGTTCGTGATCGGCTGGACGATGCCCGACGTGCACCGCGATACCGTGCCGGACGGCGAAATCGCCGGGCACCTTGGCGTCGGCACCGCACTGCTCGCAGCGATGGTGTTACGGGTGCTGTGGCGCGTGACTCATCGGTCGCCGCCGGACAACCTGCCGCCGCTGTTTCGCGCCGCTTCGAAGCTCACGCACCTCGCGCTGTATGTGCTGCTCGTGCTGGTGCCGCTGCTCGGCTGGATCAACGCTTCGTCGCGCACGTGGACGGTCCGCCTCGCCGGACTTGCCTCGTTGCCCTCACTGTCGGCACCGGGTTCGTCATTCGGACATGCGATGGGCGATGTTCACGGCGTCCTCGCCTGGGTGCTGTTCGGCGTGATCTGCCTGCATATCGCAGCGGCGATGTTTCATCAGTTCGTCGCCGGCGACCGCGTTCTGCAGCGCATGAAGATCTAGCGCGACACATATCGCCCAAGCTGGAACGACTTGATTTCCGCCATGTCCTGAGTGACGACATAAGGTCCGAATATTCCGGCCTACGCGGCGAGCCTGATGAGCGAGCTGCAAAGTGGCTCGTCTTGAGAGCCCCCCGCGCGACGACTTCACTCTAGCTGTGCGACGCCAAAGAGCGGCGCCTCGCCGCTCTTTGGTGCGTCGTATTTAACGCGGATCCGACAGCGTCTGATTCAGCGTCTGCCCAGCGATGATCACGTTCTGCAACGTAATGTCGTGCACGTTGTAGAGGTAGATCGGACCCGGCGTGCTGGCGCTCGCGGGGCCTGCGGCCACAGGCGTGCCGAAGTCGCAGTTGGAAATCGTCACTCCCGTGATTGCCGGTACGGTCGGCGCAGGCGCCGGACCGTTGTAGTCGAACGCAACTGGACCTTGCGCAACGACGGCCTGGAAACAGGAGCCGGTTGTACTGCCCAATGTCACGTTCGAAGCATTGACGTTCGTGATGTTGACGTTGTCAATGAGCGCGGGGCGTGTGCGAATCGCATCGGCGGCAGGCTGGTAATCGCAATCGAACGTGATCAGGCCGCCTTGAGACGCGGACGGGTTGGCGGCTGTTGCGGTGGCCACACCGATGGGCACGGTGCCGTTGATCGGACTGCCCGTCAGCATCTTGCTGCCGTAGCCTCCACCTGTCAGGCTCACGCCGTGCGGGAGCGTGACGCCGTTCACGTAGAAGTTCTTGACGTAGCCTCCACGGTTCATGTTCGTCTTGATACGGATCGCGATGTTCAGCGAATTCGTTGCCCAGAACTGATTGAGCATGGTCAGATTGCGCGCGTAGATGTTCTGCACGCCGCCACCCATCTCGCTGCCGAGCGTAATGCCGCCGTGACCGCTATTCATCATGCAGTTCTGGATCACATGGTTCTGCGCGGGTCCGTACTCCGTGTCGAGATCCTTGCCTGACTTGATCGCGATGCAGTCGTCGCCGGTGTTGAACGTTACGCTGTCGCACAGCACCGTGTTGCAGGCGTCGGGGTCGAAGCCGTCGTTGTTCGGTCCGATACTGTCGGCTGTCACGCCACGGATCACGACGTTCGTGCAGTCCGTCGGATGATGCTGCCAGAACGGCGTATTGTTGGTTCGGTAGTTTTCCATCAGCACGTTCGTGCAACCGATGAACTCAACCATACACGGCCGCAGATAGTGGCCGAGACCAAAGATTCGCTGCGCGACCGGCACGCCCGCTTCGGAGAGCGCCGGCAGGTAGTTCTGGTCTTGCTGCCACGGCGTAGCCGGATTGGTCAATAGCGTGTAGAGCGCGGCCGAAATGGTGGGGGCGACCACCATCAGATCGACGTTATTCGGATTCGTATAGGCCTGGGATGGCGTGGTCGACCCCGCGCAGCCGTATGCGCCGCTGGAACCCTTGTAGGTCCACCAGCAAGTGCTGGTGTTTCCGCTTCCGGCGAACGGCGTCATCGCCTGACCGTTCAGCACCGAGGTCGGGCCTTCGCCAGTCACCGCGATGTTGCTCGCATTTCGCGCGTACACGGGCGAGCCGAAGTTCAGGCAGTCGTTCGCCTGCCAGCGGCTGTAGTACAGATTGCCGTTGGCGCCGCAGTTGACCGGACCGTCCTTCGCATAGTCGGCGGGATTCGGGCTGAAATAGATCGTGCAGTTCGCACTCAGATGGAAGTTGACGTTGCTCTGCAGCACGATGGGACCCGCGCAATACCACGTGCCCGCCGGCACCACGACCCGGCCGCCACCGGCTGCACTGCAGGCTGCGATTGCCGCGAGGAAAGCGGGACGTGAATCGAACGATCCCGGTGCGTTGGTCGCGCCGGCCCCCGTACTCAGGGGCGATGAACTGCCGGTGTAGGGGTTGGCCTGGGCAATGACCGCGCACGGTTGCGCACCGTACTGTTCGACCTGGAAATCGACGGCCGGGAACGCGCTCTGCGTGATTTTCTGCAGCGCATTAATGATGTTCGTCGCTGAGCCGTTGGGACCCCAGATCGGGTCGGCCGCAGCCGTTGACGGCGCGCTTCCCGTCGCTGGCGTGGAACTACTGCTTCCGCCTGCCGCGGCAGCGGAAACTCCGCCGCCGCAAGCCTGCAGGAGTGCGCTGCCGGCGAGCGCGCCTCCGAGGCCAATGAAGCCACGGCGCGAAATGCGCAAGGTGTCGCCAGTTGCGGGCGCATTTTTATCAAGATCGCACGACAGCTTGGACATGGAGTCCCCTCCGGACAAATAGTTGTAGGCGCACGAGAGAATCGTCATCGCGCATGTTGTATGACAAGTCTAGAAGAGTAAAGACAAGACGCGGGTCAGTACATATCGTGGAAACCCTTACTAAATGTTTCCTCGATAGCATTCGCGAGGTGTGAAGAGGGTTCGGGTCGCTTTTGGAAACTCGCGCAGGCGCTTCGACTAGAATAATTTCGACGTGCGGCTCCGGATTCGATGCACCACACCCGTTAATAGGTATCGCCATGAACGACGGAAGGCTCGTACTGCATGCGCGACATCGGGTTGAGGGCGGCGGCCTGCTGGTCGCCGCAGCCTGCGGCCAGCCTGCCAATAGGCACAGCGCTTTGCATATAAGCGATCGATGAAATCGCGATCCGCCGCCTGCACTGCTGTCCTGATGATCGCAACGTGCATTGCGGGCGTCATGCAGACCTCACCAGTAGCGGCACAGGCATGGCGCGACCTCGCGCCGCAACCCGCACCGCAGGCGCCGCGAAGCGCGTCGTCACCCTCCTCCCCGGAAGCACAGGCCGAGTCCGCACGGATCGCTGTCGAGCGGCTTGCCGGGCTCGTCTTCGAACCGGCCGGCGCGTCCGCGGCGGCATCGTCGAGGCAGCAAGGTCGTATCGTCGCGCAAGGATTGCCCGTACTCGACGCCGCCTTCCTGCAGAGCTTCGCCACGGACCTCGACAAGCCGCTGACCTTCGGCCGCCTCGCCGAGATACGCCGCGCCGTGGTCGCGCGTTATCGGGCGGCGGGAAAGCCGCTCGTCGACGTCTACGTGCCGGAACAGGACGTGAGCTCGGGTGTCGTGCGTATCGCCATTGCCGAATTCAGACTGGGTCGGGTTCATGCCAGCGGCAACATCTACTTTTCGAGCAGGCTTCTCGAACGTGAAATGCCGCTCGAGCCCGGCGGACCGATCCTGCAATCGGCGGTCTCGAAAGGACTTGCGGTGCTCAACGCGAATCCTTATCGACGGGTCGATGCTGTTTTTGCGCCCGGTGAGGCCGCCGACACGACCGACGTCGTGTTGCAAACCGAAGACCGGCTGCCGCTTCGCGTAAGCGCGGGTTACGACAATGAAGGCGTGCCGGAGCTCGGCCGTGATCGGTTCTTTGCAGGCATAGGCTACGGGAACCTGCTTGGTCTCGATCAGCAGATCGCCTATCAATTCACGGCCAGCAACGATTTTTTCAGCGGCAATCCGAATATCGAAGGCCGCCCGAACCGCGCCCGCTTCACCGCGCACGCGCTGAACTACACGGCGCCGCTGCCTTGGCTCGACAGTATCGAGTTGTTCGGCGTCTACGCGCAGAGCACGCCACGGTTGCCCGACACGTATGGGCAAACGGGCATTTCTGCGCAGCTCAGCTTTCGCTACGACTTGCGTCTGCCGACCATCACGGACACGACACAGTTGATCCAGATCGGATACGACTTCAAGCGCAGCAACAACGATCTGGAATTTGGCGGCTCCCAGGTTTTCAACTCGAATACGCACATACATCAGTTCGCGTTGTCTTACGACATCAGCAAACCGACCGAGGCTGGCACGGCGCACGCCGCGGCGACACTCGTCGCCAGTCCGGGCGGACTGGATGGCAACAATCAGGATTCGGCATTTAACGCCGCGCGGCAGGGCGCGACGGCCCGCTACGTCTATATGCAGTTGACAGCGTCTCGTGCCACCGCGCTTGGGGCTGGCTTCACGCTGATCACGAACGGAACGTTCCAGTGGACGCCGAACACGTTATTACCGAGCGAGGAGATGGGGCTCGGCGGGGAGTCCAGTGTGCGAGGCTACGACCCATACGTCACGCAGGGCGATCGCGGCTGGAACATTCAGACCGAGGTGCGCACGCCTGCGATCTCGCTCGGCGCGAGCAACGCAGTCGTGCAACCCTTTGTGTTTTTCGATGCGGGCCGCGTATGGAGCACGATCGACCAGCCAGCCGAAAATAACCCCGGTCTGCTCGCGGGCGTCGGCGCGGGCGTGCGCGTCCAATGGTCGAGATTCGTGGATTTGCGCTGCACCTATGGCGCGCCATTACACTCGGCGACACCAAATGGTTCGAAGGCGCCGATCGTGCTCTTGTACGTGTCGGTCGGAACGTGAGCCGTCGGTAGATGCCCCATGTTCGACACGGGCCGCCGCCGTGTCTGCCTTCGTTGCGCCGTCAGCCGGCCGAGTCCGAGCCCTGCTCGGGCCCCCAACCGCGCGCGGCGGCGAGACAGGCGCGGACTTCTTCATCGGTCGTCTGGTCGAAATTCACATAGAACCCGCCGATCCCCATCAACCAATCCGGCTGCAGCACGCTCACGAACGCGTGCGCGATTCCTTCGAATGCCGTGCACGCATCGGATTGCGACACCGGGACCGCCACCACGATCCGAGCGGGATGTCTGCTGCGGAGTGCGTCGAGCGCCGCATGCATCGATGCCCCCGTCGCGATGCCGTCGTCGACCACGATCACCGTCTTGCCCTGTACTGGCACCGGCGGGCATTCCCCACGGTACGCCAGTTCCCTGCGCGCGAGTTCGGCTGTTTCGCGCGCGATCACGTCGGCCAATTGGGCGTCACGGATTTGCAGTTCGCGAAGCACCGACCTTTCCAGATGAAGGGCGCCCCCCGTCGCGATGGCGCCCATCGCCAGTTCCTCGTCTTGCGGCGCCCCAAGCTTTCTGACGACGAGAACGTCGAGCTTCGCATGCAATGCCCGTGCGACTTCGAACGCGACAGGAACGCCGCCGCGCGGCAGAGCCAGCACCACCAGATCGCCGCGACCCTGATACTCGCGCAGTGCGTGGGCCAGTTGTCTGCCAGCGTCGGCGCGGTCGCGAAACAGGTTGCCCATCGCTTTTCCTCCCGCAACGTCGGTGCGCGTTGCCAGAGCCACTATGCCATCAATCGGCCGCATCAAGCGTCCTCCTGAACGGAGAAGTTTTCACGGGTCTCGCCGGCGATGCCGATACCCCACCGCTTCCGAAGCACGTGCCCGAGAACCCCGGGGCGCCATCCGACGAAAACCCCGGCACGAATGCGAACTCGTCGTTGACCGTGATCAGAAAATCACGGTTGTAGCGCGATGGCGCGAAGATCGTCATCGAGCGGAAGAACTGCGACGTCTGGAACGGACGGTCGAGGTCCAGGCACTGCGTCGGGACCATGGCGCGGCACGGCGTGCAGGGCATGCCGGAATGACCGCGATTTGCCGCGCCCCTGTTCACATAGGCGTGAACGCGACCGAATATTCCAGATGATCCTTTACGCCTTTTACCCCTGGCACCCGCGCGGCGGCGGCGAGGATCGCCTGACGTTCTTCCTCGGAGCGCACCGCTCCCCAGCAATGAGCGACGCCGTCCGTGACGATCAGGTCGTCGGCGGCCATCGCCCAACGATGTCCGTCGAGTTCCTTCGTGATCGCGCTGCGAATCTGATCGTCCGACGGTTGCGCATCGAGCTGCGCGGGTGCGCAACTCGCGAGCGCGCGCACCAGATTGGCCCGGCTGACGATGCCGACGAGCTTGCCCTTGCTCAAGACCGGTAACCGCTTGATGTGCTTGCGCCCAAGCAGTTCGGCGACCGCGCCAAGCGGCGTCGATTCGTCGACGGTGACGGCGGGGGCGCTCATCACGTCACGCACCCGAATCGAACGCTCCTTCAGATACTCGACCGCGAGTTGACGCGTAGGCGCGAGGAATTCCGCGAGCCACGAGCGCCGCTGCGTTTCGGTGCCGGTTTCGATGCGCCGGAGCAGATCGCCCTCGCTGACGATGCCAATCACGCTGCCTGCGTCGTCGACGACGGGCATGCCGCTGATCCGGCTGTCGGCAAGCAGCTTTGCCGCGTCATAGACCGAACTTTCCGCTGCGATTGAAACCACCCGGGTCGTCATGATGTCCGAGGCTTGCATAGTGATCTCCATATCGAGTGCCCTGCGCTGTCGCACAGGGGTGCAGGCAGGCGCGAGGCGAAGCAATTGACAGGCGCTGAAGGACGCGTCGCCGTGCTCCCTTCGGCGCCAACTTCGAATCCGCTCGCGCGGCGTGCCGCCGCGACGAAGTCCTCGTCGACCAGTCGTTGCAACGCGTCGATTCCGCCGTGCCATGCGCCTATCGCAAAGATCCGGCCACTCGTGATTAGCCCCGGGTTCGAGTACAGCCCAATGATCGATGCGTAGCGGCGGACCATCGTTGATTTGCATCAAGCATCAAGGCCGCCCTCCGCTGTCCAGGCGACGGTGACGGCGTCCATGTCGATGCGCCATCTGGGGAATTCGCACTGCCGACTGCGATGCGGCGGTGAATTACCGGTCACCCGCTCCACGAACGTCGCGTCAAAACGCAACGCTGAACGCTGTCACGAATTCGTCGAGCCGCGCGCGATCGAGCCCGTCGATACCGGCGGCAGCGACCCTGCCGTTTCCTCCGAACTTCCTGCAAAGGACGTCGGCGCCTCGCGGACAATCGAGCGGAGCCCGTACGCTCGCCGTGTATCGGCCATCGGCGCCGGCCGTCAGGACCGCGTGCGCTCGCGCCGGGTCGCGTCGCGCGACGAGATTGGCGAAATCACCTCGCACGCGCCGCGCCCACGCCGCGTCGGGAAGAATGTGCAGCGTTCCATTGGCGAGCCGCCGCGTTACCGCGAGTCCCAAGGCCAGTTCGAGGTCTTCCGTTCGTCGCGCCTGCAGTTCGGGCAGCACGCCGGTCGACGCAATGAACTCGAGGGGGTCCGAATAGGGTTGAATGGCGCGATACATCTCGACAGGATCGACGGCAAGATCGACGACGCTGTCCCCGTAGGCGTTGTAGTTGATCGCTTCGCCGAGTTCGCGCAGTTTGCGCTCATCGGACGAGTTCACCGCGCACGCACTGGCGGCCCGATGCGCTGCCCGATGCAGGTTGTCGCCATAGGCCGCGACCACCGCCCATCGCGTGTACCGGCCTTGAAGATGGCGGTCCACGATCAGCGCAGTGCACCTATCCGGTGACGTATCGATATGCGTCGTCAGCAGCGCGTGTGCGGGGATGGGACCGGCGAAATGATGATCGAAATAGTCGATCTTTACACCAAGATCCAGCAACGCGATGAGTGGCTCGCGGTTCGAGTCGAGCGAAATATCCAGCACGGTCACGCTGTCGCCCGGCTGCGCGTTCGCGCGTTGCAGAAGCATTATCTCGCGCTTGGCTCCCGTGATCAGGATGGTGTCGGCAGGCTCGGCGAGCCGCAACTGATGCAGCGCGCAGATGCCGTCGGCATCGCCATTGAAAATATCGAATCGCTTCATCCGCTGCTCCACCGGCGCGTTGCTGCCACGATCGCACGCGGCTTGACTGCGGTCAATCGGTGACCCACGCTCCATTTCGTATGGAAGCGTACAGGCAGTTGCCGAGCGACTGGCGATGCCCGGCTACCGCCTCGTTGATACAGATCAAGCCGGTTACCATACCCGATGGCTTAAATGAGTAGACGATTCCGGCTCGCGCGCAAGGCGGGCGCCGGCCGTCCCATCACGCGGAGGTCAACCGTGCCGAATGAGACGCTCGTGCTTCACCATGAGGCCCGGCAATGGCTGCTCGATGGCATCAATGCGCTCGCCGAGGCCGTCAAGGTCATGCCTGGTTTCGGCGGCCGCAGCGTGATCGTCGAACGCGCGCCCGGCGTGCCGCTCGTCGCGAATTCCGGCCCGGTTGTCGCGGGCTCGGTCGACTTGAGCGGTCGCCACGGAGAAATGGGCGCGCAGCTGCCCGCGAGGTGGAGTCCGGCATGAGTGCGCCACGGAGCCGCAAGCTTTCTTCACCACGCGCCAATGCAGGCATGCGCGGCATCCAGCATCTCGCCAACCGGGTCCGCGCCGCGCGCCGCAGCGTGCGCGGACTCGACGCGACGCTGCGCAGGCCGGGCACGTACCGTCATCCAGCGGGCAGGATCGTCCGGGTCGAAACGCACATATCCGTCGTGTATCTCGCCGGGCGCTTCGCGTACAAGATCATCAAACCCGTCGCCCCGGGTTTCGCGGACTTTACCGCCACCGCGACCCGCAAGCGCTGCTGCGAAGCCCAGCTCCGTCTGAACCGGCCGCTCGCGCAAGGTATTTACGCCGGCGTGCTGCCGATTGCGCGCCACGCCGGCGTGCTGACACTCGGGGACGGCGGCGTGACAGTCGATCACGCGGTCAAGATGCGCCGCTTCGACGAGGCGATGCTCTTTTCGAGTCTCGCGGCGAAGGGAGCACTGACGCCGCGCGACATCGACGGCGCGGCGAAGCGGCTCGCCGACTATCACCTGAGGGCGCCCCGCAACGCGCCGTCGTCGCGCTACGGCAGCGCCACGCTGGTGCGAACGCAGATCGAAACGATCAACGCGGCGCTGCTGGCCAATTGCAGCCATCCCGCGCTGCCCGGCATTGCCGCGTGGTGCGCGCGACAGCTCGACCAACTCGCGCCGCTGATCGGGCGGCGCCGCGCCGAGGGTTTGGTGCGGGGCTGCCATGGCGATCTGCATCTGGACAACGTGGTTCGCTGGCGCGGCGCAATCGCGATGTTCGACTGTATCGACTTCGACGATGCGCTACGCTGGATCGACGTCGCAGCGGACGTCGCGTTTCTCGTGATGGACCTGTGCGCGCGAGCGGAGCCCCGTCTGGCCAATCGACTGTTGAACCGTTGGCTGGAAACGTCGGGCGATTATGCGGCGCTGTCGCTGATGCCTTTGTACGTCGCCTATCGCGCGCTGGTGCGGGCGTGGGTCGCGTGCCTGAAAGCGGGATACGTAGCGGGCGGCAACGTCGCCATCCCGGATCCGGCCCTGCGCTACCTCGAGGTGGCACGCGCGCAAACGCAGAAGCCGGGACCCGTTTTGCTGCTGTGTCATGGCTACTCCGGTTCGGGAAAATCGGTCGCGAGCCGGGCCCTTGCGGACCTGTGCGGCGCGGTGCGAGTGTCGAGCGATGCCGAACGCAAGCGTCCGCGGCCGGCGCCCGACGCGCAAACCTCGCCTGGCGCCGAACACTACACGCCAGCCGCACGTCACGCGATCTACGACCACCTTCTTCGACTCGCGCACCGCGTGCTGCAAAGCGGCCACAGCGCGATCGTCGACGCGACCTTTCTCGAGTTCCGTCACCGCGACACGTTTTTCGCGCTCGCCCAACGGCTTGGCGTACCGGCTCGCATTCTAGACTTTCGTGCCGAACCAACGGTGCTCGCGCAACGCGTCGAAGCGCGCCGGCATGGTCCGCGCGATCTGTCCGACGCCGACACCGCGACGCTCGCGCGTCAACTCGCGAGCGCCGACGCACTGACGCCGGCGGAACAGGCGTTGACCTTGTCATTCGACACCGCGGTACCGATGGCGGCGTTCGACTCCCCCGCGTTCTGGCGACCCGTGCTTGCACTGATGCAGTCAGCGCCGTTTGCGACCCGCTGATCATGTTCCGACGCGAAGCGGGGTCATTGATCTGCGCGCGTGACCGAGGTCGCGTCCGCGTCGATCACGGCTGGCCGATGCTTCACCAGATCCGTTGATACCGGTGGGCGCTTAGAAGTAGCGCGCGCTCATTGCCGGTGCCTGTTCAACGGGCGGAAACACGTCCCACGAACCCTTGCCGTGCCGGAAAAATACAATCGTCAGCGGTCTCGAAGAAATCGCGCCTTCGAGCCAGACATACCGCGCCCGGGTGATCGCCAGGCGGCCCGTGCGCACCACGTGTGCCGGTGTCGTGCCGGTCGGCGCAAGCCATTTCTCGACCAGTGCGCGCAGCGGGATGATGGTGTCGTTCATTGCCGCCTCCCTGGACTCGCCGACCTTGGCGCCGGACATCGCGGCGTGTCGTCGAATCTATTATCGGCAACGGCTGGCGTTATCTAAATCAGCGACGGCGGAAACGGGGTTAGTCCGTCGTCGCCGGTCGTAGGAATCGGCTGACCCCAGTTGAACGATCGGACGACACGGTCCGTGCTCCACCGCCGAGGCTCAAACGCACGTCACCGAACCGGGCAGCGACACGCAGAGCCAGCACGCGGCGCGCTTCACGACTGCCCCCGTGCCGACGTAGCCGGCGGCACGCAGGCGCCCGTCGCGGCCAGTTCGGCGATTTCGGCGGTGATCTCGTCCTGCCGGACGATCCGATAGTCGCGCGTGAGTTCCTGCAGCCGGTCCTTCACATGACGGCTCGCCGCCAGCATCGCCCCGACGCGCGCCGCGCTTTCCGCCGCGAATGACTGCATCAGGCCTTCGCACAGTTCGAGGTACACGTAGCGCTCGGTGAGGCCCCTCAGCAAGCCGTCGAGCGGCAGGTTCAAAAGCGGCGCCTGCCCGCGCGACGCCACCCGGAAGCGCGTGAAATCGAACGGCACCAGCCGTCGCGTCACGATGCGCTCGTCGAGTCCGGGGCCGGGCGTCGCGTGCACGAGCCACACCTGCGACGACGCCTGATCGCGAAAGCGCGCGAACACCGCGTCCGCGAGCTGACTGGCCACGCGCATCACGTCCTCCGCGTGCGAGGCCATTCCCACGGACCAGCCGTAATGCAATGCGCGTTCCTGGGCGAGCATCACGCCGCGCGTGCCAACGATGAAAATCTCGCCCGGCTCGTCCGCCCTCAATCGTTCGACGCGCGCCAGCAGATGCTCGTTGAAGCCGCCGACGAAACCCTGCTCGGTGCATAGCACGATGATGATGCGCGCGGCGTGTTCCGGCGGCGCGGATGCCGCCGGGTCGGCCGACGGCGCCGCCGCCAGCACCATCCCGATCGCCTCGCCGACGGTCGCCGCCGTCGAGCGGATGCCCGCGAGCCGCGCCTGCGCCTCGCGCTCGCGCGCGGCGGCGATGCCGCGCATCGCGCCAATCACCGTTTCGAGTTGCCGCGCCGAAGCGGTGCGGCTTTCGATCTCACTGAGCTTGCTGCTCATCGGGACTCCCTGCTGCTTGCGCCGCGCGCGCACGTTCGTGCATCGCGCGCTCGACGAGCGGCTCCGCAACTCCCTCACGATAGCGGCCCGCCCAGCATGCAAGCTGATCCATCGCCTTCGCGCGCGAGCGCTATGACGAAGCGGCACGGCGCTACGACGCGGCGCGTCACCGTTTCCCTTTCGACCTCGCGGATGTCATTCGTCCGGAGCTCGACAAGCCGGCTTTCACGGTACCGGACGCAACGCCGGTGCACCGTCATCCACGCACCGACTTCGGCGCGTTGCGCGGTTCGCTGCGGGTTTAGTTGCATCCTTCCCGACCGCGCGTGCGACCGCCCGCGCTACACCAGCCACTCCGTCTCCCGCCGCGCCGCCATTCTTTGCCTGATCTTCTGCGCGAACGCGTCGCGTTTGTCGGCGTCCCTGCGGCGGTACAAATCGCTGCCGCTGATCACGCAGGCCGCAAGCGGCGTCTTGCCCGCCGCCTCCGACATCTGCTTCAGCGCCGATCCGCTGCCGCGCGCGCCCTCGCAGCAGAACAGCGCCAGGTGACGGATCTGTCCTCCGTTCGATTCCAGCCACGCCCGAACCGGCGCGCACGCGCCGCCTGCCCAGACGGGCGCACCGACGACGACCAGGTCGTACGCGGCGACGTCGAGCAGCGCCGGCATCACGGCGGCGCGCCGATGGCACAGCGCATCGATCACCGATCTGACGTAGCCGCGTGCGCCATCACGCGATCCTGGCCCGGCGCGTTCGCGGATCGGTTCGATGTCGGCGTCGAGTTCGGACGCGAGCAGTTCGGCAACACGTCGCGTGGTGCCGGTTCGCGAGTAGTAAACGATCAGAATCCCGCAATGCTCGGTCATGTTCCTTCTCCGGCGGCAGACACTGGGCGCTCCGTCCGCCAATTGGGCGTCACTCGTTGCGTGCGCGAAGCGCGCACGCCGAGCCGGGGTGTGAACGCAGCCCGGATTAACCGGAACATTCCCTGGCCGTGATCGTTGCCCTCCACAGACGGCACGCAACTGCAGGCACCGCTACGGCGCGACGTCCGCTGCTATCACTGTATTTGCGCGCAGCCGGCAGCGCTTGACCTACATCAACTGGCGTGCGGCATCGGCGCGCTTGCTTTTGCTCTCTTACCATCGACGAATGTCCGGTTGAGCATTGTATGGTCAGTGTGCGTCGGACCCGAGTCTGAATCTGGGTGGTATATGACAATACGCATGTTTTCTTCTCCACTTTGGAAGCTATGCGCAACGCCAGGCGGAATCACGAAAGCCGTGCCACCGCGAAACTCCAGCAGTCCCTGATGTGTGTCGCAATGACCGTCACCGGAAAGAATCAGCCCGACCCGTATGGTCGGATGAGTGTGCAACGTTTGCGAAGTCTGAAGTGGCAAATGCAGAAAATTCAGGCAAGGTTCGCCGCGAGTAGGTGATGAAATTAGTAAGCTACTCGTACAGCCATCGATATAGCGCAGTCGACCAACGTCCTCGATCGGTCCGCCCATCAGAGTTACGCCCTTGTAACCGAGGCTCGTGGTAACTCAGGCTTCGGCGTTGCCTCTCAACGACAATGCGCCAGGAAAGCAACCAAATTGCCCGCTCCGTAACCGATAGACGCTTCCGTCGTGTGAGACATCCACTTCACCGGATTGCACAACGATGAAATGTGTGGAATCTGCATCGAGTCCCTGCGTATCTCCCGGCGAAATAAGAACTTTGGTTGGGCAATCCGTCTGGCGGTAGTCGAGCGCGACAGCCTCATTCATCGAAAACACCGATATCCTTTCGTTACACGGCGTATGCATATCAACAGCCATAATTGTTTCCCCACCCTCCGATTCATCAGTTTTAAAGGCCCGTTACTTCACCTTAATTTATTTTCAAGATACACCTATCAATCAGATAGGTTGTAAAGAGATACCCGTGTGGTAAACGTGCACGGATTTCTTACGGTTCTACGTTGAATCTGCCCGGGCATTGAGGCGACATTTGACAATGTTTGTAGAAGATTTGTTTTAAGTCAGATCGCCGGCTGGTGCCGATCTTGCCGCGGACAGGGTTTTCAGCTGCCCGGTCCAAATAAAGAGATAACAAAAGTCCCTCTGGCCTCGTTATCATTCGCCCTCCGCATTTCGTCTGACAAACAATTTGATGTGGGTGTTGCTGGGAGACGACCGACGACAGAGGTCTGTGGCCGTCTCATCGGCTATGGCTCCCAATTTCAAAATTATTTCACCCTAACATTAGTGGGTTGCCGGTGAACTTGAAACAGCTTGTTGAACAGAGAGCCGTCGAAGCCTCCGGCGAAATTGGATACCGGTTTTTGCCCAATGACCGAGACGAACTCTGCCTGACTTATGGACAGCTGTTTCGCCGCGTGCAGCAATTGGCGTCAGATATAAAATGCCACATTCCGGCTGGTCAGCGCGTATTGCTAATCTACCCTGCGGGCCTCGAGTTCATTTGCGCCTTCTACGCCTGCGTCTTGGCGGATGTGGTTGCCGTGCCGCTGCCGCTGCCGAAGGCGGACGACAAAATGCAACGGCTCGCGCATGTCATCCGCGACTGCGCGCCAGCGGCCATATTGTCCCAAACGGCGACTCTTGATCAAGTTCGCGCGTTACTTCCTGATCCGATGCAGGCAACCGTTGTCGCCACGGATATCGCATTTGAATGCGAGCAGACAATTGTCTCGCCGTGTAAAGCAGATCTTGAGGTCGCATTTCTGCAATACACATCAGGCAGCACCGGAAATCCGAAAGGCGTTATTGTCAGTCATGACAACCTGCTCGCCAATCTGAAGCAGATCGAACGCGCGTTCGGTCATACGCGCGATAGCTCGGGCGTTATCTGGTTGCCGCACTATCACGACATGGGATTGATCGGCGGCATACTGCAGCCGCTTTTCGTCGGTTTCCCTGTCACGCTGTTCAGCCCCATTTCATTCGTCCAGCGTCCTTTGCGATGGCTTCAGGCCATTCACAAATACCGTTCAACGACGAGTGGGGGGCCGAATTTTGCCTATGACCTCTGTCTCGCTAAGGCGGACAGCGCCAAGAGCTTGGGACTGGATTTGAGTAGTTGGGCTGTCGCCTTCATCGGAGCCGAACCGGTCAAGGCCGACACTCTGGATACATTCGCAGCTGCCTTTTCCGATGCTGGCTTCAGGCGATCCGCCTTCGTGCCCTGCTATGGACTAGCAGAAGCGACGTTATTGGTCGCCTCGGCGAATCGAGAGCGGCCCGCAGAGATCATCGAACCCACCGACGCCCGTATTTCCCGCACGCAGAGGTTCGCGCTTACCGCGAAAGATAGTCTTGTTTCGTCCGGCGTTGCGGCGGAGGGCACCGATGTGCGTATTGCACGTATCGACTCGGACGATCTGAGCGAGGACGGAGAGGTCGGTGAAATCGTAGTCCGGAGCCCCAGTGTTTCAAGTGGTTACTGGAACCGACGTACCGATGCGCCGCACGGGGGTCATCCACTCTCTATCCGCACCGGCGATTTGGGATTCCTGCTGGACTCCCAGCTTTTTGTCACGGGCCGATTGGTCGATCTGATCGTCATCAGAGGCAGAAACATTTTCCCGGAAGATATTGAGGCGACCGCCGAACAGGCCGAGCAGAGGCTCGCTCACGAATGCGCAGTGGCCTTTTGCGTCGAAGGCGATTCGGGCGAGGAAGTGGTGTTGGTGCAGGAAATCAGCGCCCGGACCTTGCGTTCCGTGGACTTGCGCGAGACACGAGAGCTCGTTTCGCACTTGGTTCTACAACACCACGGCGTCTGCCTGTCGGATTTTGTCCCTGTGAAGACTGGAAGCCTTGCGCGCACAAGCAGCGGAAAGATCAGCCGCTCCGCAACTCGGCAGTTGTACATGGCCAGAAAGCTTCGACCATTGACAACGTCAAAACTCGACTGAGGGAAATCAAAGATCATGGCGAAGATACTCATCGACAACCCCGTTCTGGCGCGCTCACAGCAACGTGTCGCGTTGATGACGGTCACCGTGCCGATGCTTGGCGCGGCTGCGGCTCTCTACTGGGCATTAACGCGCGGAATCAGCGTTACTACCGTCGCTGTCTGCGTTCCACTCTATCTACTGACTACAGCCGGATTGACGGTCGGATTCCACCGTCTGTTCACTCACAAGTCGTTCAAGCCGAACGTGCTCGTCAAAGCCGTACTGGCGATACTGGGCATGATGGCTGCGCAAGGTCCGTTGCTATTCTGGGTCGCAAGTCACCGCCGCCATCACGCGTTCAGCGATACCAGGGACGATTGCCACTCCCCCTGTACGCACGGCGCCGGGCTCTCGGGAACGATCAGGGGACTGTGGCATGCGCACTTCGGATGGATGCTTAAGACGGAGGTGACCAATGTCCCGATGTTTGCAAGGGACATATTGCAGGACGACCTGGTCATGTTGCTGAACCGCTACTACCTTCTGTGGGTCTTGCTTGGCTTGGCGATACCGGCTGGCGTGGGAGCGATCAGCCCCGGCGGTTGGGAAGGCGCCATGGAGGGCATTCTCTGGGGTGGGCTGTTCAGGATTTGCTTCGTTCATCAGATCACTTGGGGCTTGAACTCCCTCAATCACGTGTTCGGGCGCCGCAGGTACAAGAGCGAAGACAACAGCCGCAACATCGGCTGGCTCGCGCTGATCACGATGGGCGAAGGCTGGCATAACAATCATCATGCGTACCCTGGTTCGGCACGGTTTGGACACGCATGGTGGGAGCTGGATATCGGCTACGGCTTGATTCGCTTGCTCCAGCTCTGCGGCCTGTGTACCGACGTCTGTCTGCCCGATCGCAATGCACTAGCAAAAAAGCAAGCCGCCTCCTTTTCAAACGTCAACTAAGATTTGCTATGCACGATACCAACGCATCCATCGGACCAGCTATTCCGAACGAGAGCATCACGCAAGCCCAGTTGGAAGAATGGTTTGTGTCATATATCGCCGACCTGCGCGGCATGAAACGGGAGAAGATTTCCCGCACAGTTGTCCTGAGCAAGTACGGCCTCGATTCGGCCTCGGCGGTCGCGTTGAGCGGAGACTTGATGGATTGGCTGAAGTGCGACGTTGATCCCACGTTGCTTTACGAGTATCCGACGATCGAAAAAGCGGCCGCTTACCTAATGGAACGACATTCGGAGGCTCGCCGTGGCTGACAACCTGTGCTCCATTGTCCCGTCTTCTGCGGGCGCCTCCGAGCAAGCCATCCAAGCCCACTATGACGTCAGCAACGATTTCTATGCGCTGTGGCTTGATTCATCGATGGCGTATTCCTGCGCGCTGTGGGACGACGAAGACGCCGGCGACACGCTGCATCTCGCCCAATTGCGCAAGTTCGACTATCACCTGAGTGAAGCGCAAGCCCACGGCAGGGCGCGTTTACTGGACGTCGGATCGGGCTGGGGGGCACTGCTCGAACGCGCCGTCACGCATTACGGCGTTGGACACGCGGTCGGCCTGACACTGAGCCGTGCGCAGGCGGATTGGGTTGCTCAGTCGGCGTCCGAGCGTGTGTCGGTGCTGCTGGAGAGTTGGGCCGATCATGCGCCCGAGGCGTCCTACGACGCAATCGTCTCGATCGGCGCCTTCGAGCACTTCGCCAAAATCGGGCTACCCAAGGCCCAAAAAATCGAAGCGTACCGACGCTTCTTCAAGTGGTGCCACGAACACGCGAGCGACAACTGCACGCTGTCCCTGCAGTCCATCGTTTACGAAAACTACGACGAGCAAAATCCGAATCCGTTTGTCGAAGAGATATTTCCGGAATCTGAGCTTCCGCGCCTGTCGGAAATCCTGGCAGCGTGCGAGGGCCTGTTTGAAGTCACCCGGATGCGCAATGATCGGCACCACTACGCAAGAACGCTGCAGGTGTGGTACGCGAACCTGCGCAAGCACCGCGACGAGGCGATTGCGCAGGTCGGCGAAGCGGTCTACAAGAAGTACGAAAAGTATCTGGGCATATTTGTCGTGGGATTTCACACGGGAACAGTCAATCTCGCTCGCCTGACCGCGCGCAAGATCGCGTCCCCGAGCGTGGCACGATAGCTGCGATGAAATGCCATTCATCACTCGGTCCTATGCGGCCCGGGCACGTCCATGTCTGGCGTCGTCCCGCTGCGCGGCCGCATTCTTCCGGGAATGTTCAGGGATGGCCTGACGCATAGCGAGCGACGGACAGCGCGCAGCTACGTGGATGCCGCTGCCCGGACCGGATATCTTGCGTCCCGCTTCGCCGGTCGAAAGCTGGCATCGCACTATACCGGCGAGCGGGGGCGCGATATCGAACTGCGCAAGAACGCAACGGGCCAGCCACGGCTGGTACGACCGCGCGGAAAACGCCGTTACCCCGTTCATGTCAGCGTTTCACATTGCGTGCACAGCGTGGCGCTGGCGTTTTCCCGCACCGCGCGCATTGGCGTCGATATCGATTCGATCAGAGATTCACCTGCCTTCTCGTTGGCGTTGACTCGTCATTTCCAGGCGTCAGAACGTGCGCTGACTTCGCCGCTTCAAGTCTGGGAGTGCTGGACGCGCAAAGAGGCGCTCCTGAAAGCGCTCGGAACCGGGCTTCAAGGGCTGGCGACGCTACCGCCCCTTCCTTCCGACGAGAACATTGTGCATGTGGAACATGCTCGTTGGCTCGTGGTTTCGCTGCCTCCCCCGACCAACTGCGCGCTGGCCTGCGCTGCGGAAGGCGGCCCTTGGAACGTGACGCTGTTCACGCTGGACTCATTCACCAGGTTTCTTCGGAGACGCTAATGCAACTCAAATTCTTCCGATTGCTTTTCGCTCTTCTCGACGCGCTTTCTCCGCGCTTAGCCGCGCGCTTGGCTGTTTCCGTCTTCTACACGCCGCGACGTTATCCAGCAGCGAAGTGGGAGAGTACGGCGAGCGCATCTGGCAAGCCGGATAGTCTCCGGTTCGACGGCGAACATCTGGACGCCACGATCTGGGAAGGCAAAGGTCCCACAGTGCTACTGGTTCACGGCTGGCAAGGACGGCGCGGCCAGCTCGGAAAAATCGCACTCGAACTGCTAGATAGGGGCTACCGGGTCGTGACTTTCGACGGGCCGGCGCATGGCTCGTCAGCCAAGAAGCGGACGACCCTAGTCGAATTTTCCGAGGCCGTCGAGCACGCAGCCCGCCAATACGGTCCGCTTCATGGCATCGTCGGACATTCGTTCGGCGCGGCAGCCGTTGCGATCGCCATGCGAAAAGGCGTTCAGGCGCAGCGGGCCGTGCTGATCTCGTGCCCGTTTTCGCTGCGGCACGTGGTTGGCGGCTTTGCCCGATTCGTCCGCTTGCCGGGGCGCTCGCACGAGAAGATGTACCCGATTATGCAAGGCCTCCATCACTGCGCGGAGACCGAACTGTCCTTCGATACTATTGGCCCCGACTTGCGGACGCCCTGCCTGCTGATCCACGATGAATCCGACAAGTACATCCCCATCACCGATGGCGAGAAAGTCACACGCAGCATCGCCGGTGCCGAGTTGGTCCGCACCCGAACCTTGGGACATATGCGCATTTTGCAGGACGAGCGTGTCGTGCAACGGGTCGCCGATTTTGTCGCCCAGCCGGTCTGCCAAACTTCGTGACAGTCTAGGCGACTCGATGACAATAACTCAATCGGAACAGATCTACCTGAGCTCGGGTCTGGTGCTTTTTTGCGCAGGCACGCTGCTGGGCATTCCCCACGGGCGCTCGAAACGCCGGGGTGACGCAAAGAACACCGAGCTTTGGCGAATCGCGCATCTGTCCACCTGTGTCGGTGGCGTTTCCGTGCTTGCGTTGGCGATGGCGCTACCACGGCTTTTCGGCGGCAACGCCGGCTACATCTTGGCGCCGTTCGCCCTGTCGGCGTACTGCTTTTTCATCGCGTGCACGCTAAGCGGATGGCTCAACAAATCCTGGGATGACGACCGCAGTGAACCTGGCACCGCGCCAGTCTATTGGCTACAGATCGCTGCTTCGATCTTGTCCGTCATTGCCGTGTCCGTCACCTTACCCATGTTGATCTGGAGCGTGCTGTGACAAATGACACAACCTTCGATCATGGCGAAGTCATTGTCCTGCGTGGACGCGCTTATCTGGGACGTCTCGCCTACTTTGGGCTGACTATTGCACTCGTCCTGGCCGGCACCGGCGTTGCCATTCAACGCCTCGCCCTGTCGCCATGGGACGCGCTATACGTGTTACCGGTTGCGTTTATCGCCACCGCGCTCGGTGCGAACACGGGCTATCACATGTACTTCGTGCATCGGTCGTTCACGACAACGCCGTTCGTTCGCGGTTTTCTGGCCATGGTCGGCACGCTCCTTTGCCAAGACTCGATCGTGCAATGGGTAGCCAATCACAAGCGGCACCATCGTCATGTCGATATTCCTGGCAAAGATCCCCATACGCCTAGACGATTTGGCTGCGGGCGTGTGACGGTGCTAACCATCGGACTTTGGTGGGCGTCGATGGGATGGAAGTTCGACCGAGTGCTGACGGCAAAACGGTTCTATGCGAGCGACTTGCTGGACGACCCGCTCGTGCGCTGGTACGACAAGCACTTCGTTGCCCTGTCATATGGCGGCTTCGTTTTGCCGTTCCTACTCGGATGCATCCTTGGCGGGGTCGACCTCGGGGTGAAATGGTTTGCCTACTTCGGGGCACTACGCGTTTTTATCGGGTACTTCTTCACGGAATTTGTGGTCAATGGTCTGTGTCACGCAGTCGGATCCGCCAAATTCCGGACCGGGGGGGCGTCGACCAATTTGCCGTTCCTGTCTCCGCTGACCCTTGGCGCCACGCTGCATCACAATCATCATGCTTTTCCGCGTGTTCTGTCGCCGGCGATCGACCGCGAAATCGATCCGATGAAGCGATTCTACTGGCTGCTTCAGAGGCTGGGGATCATCGTCATCGCTTCCGGCCCGACGTCAGATCAAATTCAGGAAAAGCGCATTTCAATTGACAGGTGCATCAAGAAACTCTGATGGCTTTGTTGCAGTAAGACTCAACGAGCGAGCGGAATAGATATGCGACGTACTTATATTGCGAGATCGTAGGATTTTTCAGCGGCGGACGAATGGGTCCGCGAGCACATTGCATCTGTCCTTATATCGAACGCCTTGACGAACTTCGCCGGCATCAACTTTACCTGCTGGCCCATCGCAAAGCGGTCCGGTCTTCGGTCTGTCGTACGTGGTGGGTATCAACCTGATGCCGCGCATGTGCAACATCAAGGATCTCGTGCTGTACAAGGCTGACCGGCGGCGCAAATACAAGCACATCGACAGCTTGTGCCGTCAGGCGATTGACTGGGCACTGATCGAACGTCACTGTACCGACATGATGCGCGTTGCAGTGTCGATCTAGGCAGGCAAGATGACGCCGTCGACGATCCTGCGCCGCCTAGGATCGGAGAGCACGAAAAACAAGCTCTACTTCGCATTCCGGGAGCTGGGGCGCGTGATCCGGACGCTGTTCCTGCTGAAATATCTCAATGAACCGGACCTGCGGCGCATGATTCACGCGGCGACCAACAAGAGCGAGCAGTTCAATGACTTCGCTCAATGGCTGATGTTCGGTGGCGATGGCGTGATCGCCGAAAACGTCCGACACGAGCAGCGCAAGGTGATCAAGTACAACTACCTCGTCGCGAACATGGTGATCCTGTACAACGTGCAGTGGATGTCGCGCAAGTTGAAGGAACTACAGCAGAAGGGGCATCCGGTCGATGCCGAGGTCCTCAAGGTGCTGTCGCCGTACCGGCGCGAGCACATCAACCGGTTCGGCGACTATCTGCTGGATCTCTTGCGCTCCGTCCCGCCGCTCGATCCATCGATTGATTTTGCATTCAAATCAGCAGCTTAGATTGAGACGTGGCGGATTTTTAATGAATCCCGGCCAAGCCTCGTCCTTCCGCCTCGTTCAGGAAGCGCTGAATAAAGTCGCCGCCAGGCGAAGGCGAAACACGGCCGAAGTGACATCTCACACAAACGGCCCGACTGCCCGCCACGGATAGCGGATAATGGATCGTGAACGAGACGCCGATCGCGAGACGGTTTGAGCCGGCGGTCACGAAATGCCGTTCGGATTGATCGGCGTGCGCGAACACGCCCATGCTCGGCGACTCCATCCAGATCGATACAGCGCAAAGCGCCGATTTCGCGATTGCGGTCAGGTTTCCCTGGCAATGGATGCAACCGGGAGAGATCACCCCATGATCAAGGTGTTGCTGGCCGACGACCACACGCTCGTACGCGACGGACTGCGCCATATCCTGCAGCAGGCGAGCGGCTTCGAAGTGGCCGGCGAAGCTTGCGACAGCGCGACGACGATCGCGCTGATTCGCGCGACGCAGGCCCACGTGCTCGTGCTCGACCTGTCGATGCCGGGGCGCAATGGCATTGAACTGATCAAGCAGATCAAGGAGGAAAAACCCGGCCTGCGGATTCTGGTGCTGACGATGCACGCCGAGCAGCAATACGCGGTGCGCGCGTTCAAGGCGGGCGCGTCCGGCTATCTGACCAAGGAAAGCGCGAGCGCGGAACTGGTCGGCGCGGTGACGAAAGTCGCGTCAGGGGGCGTTTATGTCAGCCTCGCGATGGCCGAACGCTTTGCCCAGAACCTGAACGAGCCTGCCGACGCGCTGCCGCACCAGCGGCTGTCCGATCGCGAATTCGACGTGTTCCGGCGCCTGGTCGAAGGCGAGAGCATCACCGAGATCGCCAACGAACTATGCGTCAGCGTGAAGACGATCAGCACACACAAGACGCGCATCCTCGAAAAAATGCAGATGCCGAACGAGAACGGGCTGGTTCGCTATGCGATCCGCCATAAGCTGTTCGACGACGAAAACGACCTGTAGCGCTTCTGCGCTGCGAGACCCGCGCAAAGCGTACGCGAGACATCTGAAACGTCGACCTGCCACAAACCTGCCACGGTACCCGGCGACACGATGACGACACGAACCGCGTGCTCGCGGGAACGATCCGAAAGGAGACTTCGAGATGAACGATGCCGCCCAACATGACGCGTGGGAAATCGGCGAACCGCACTTCCACGCCTCCACGCCACTGGAACAGCAGCTGCGCTTTGCGCTGCATTATGCGGTGCTCGCGCCGTCGAATCACAACACGCAACCGTGGCGGTTCATCGTCGACGGCGAGACCGTACAGATCTGCGCCGACCGCATGCGCGCGCTTCCCGTGGTCGATCCTTTCGATCGCGAACTTCTGATGAGCTGCGGCGCGGCGTTGCTCAATCTTCGCGTGGCGCTGTGCCGTCTCGGTCTCGCTTATGCGATCACGCTGTTTCCATCGGAAGCCGACCCCGACATCGTGGCGCTCGTGCGCGTGTCGCGCGACGGGCGTCGCGATCCCCACCTGCGCGAACTCTTCGACGCGCTGACGGCGCGCGTGACGACGCGTGCGCCGTTCGCCGACGAAGCCGTTCCGGCCGCACTGCAACGCAAGCTCAGCGACGCCTGCGACGACGAGGGCGCGATTGCCTGTTGCGTGGAGCAAACGACCGCACGCGAGGCGCTTGCGCAACTGATCGCCGACGCCGATCACGCGCAGTTCGCGGACCCACGCTTCCGTCGCGAGCTCGCCAGCTGGATCCACCCGCGCCGGCGCGACGATGGCATGCCGGCTTACGGTACCGCTGTCGGAGCATTGCTCGACTTCGCGGCGCCGCTCGTCAGCCTGGCCGTCCGCGTATTCGATGTGGGCGCGGGACAGCCCGCTACGCATCAGCACCTCGTGCAAGGCTCGCCGCTGATGGTCGGCATCGCCACGATGCGCGACGACCGCGAGGCATGGCTCGCGGCGGGACAGGCGCTCCAGCGGATGCTGCTGGTCGCGGCATCCGCGGGACTGACCGCTTCCTACCTGAACCAGCCGATCGAAGTGGACCCGCTGCGCGAGCGGCTCCGGACGCTGCTGGGAACGGAGGCGATTCCGCAGCTTCTGCTCCGCGTCGGCCGCGGCCCGCGCGTCAGTCATGCGCCGAGGCGGCCGCTGGCCGATGTGGTGTCCTGACACGCGTGAGTCCGGGCACGCGTGGAAACGGTACCGATGGGCCCGTGATGAAGGTCGCGCGACAGCCAGACCAACGCCGGCATGCGCGATGCGACCGAAGAATCGCCATGTCATGCGCTACCCCAATGCCGCCACATGCTGAATGAACTGGAACTCAGCACTTCGCGATGCCGCGCTTGAGCGAACGCGGCCAGCAACAATATCAAGCGGAAAAGCAGCGCGTTGCCTCACCTCAATGTCGGTTCGCGGGCTACACCGTTACCACGATCTTTCCGAACTGCCCGTTGGTTTCGAGGTAGCGGTGCGCGTCGACGATCTCGTCGAACCCAAAGGTGCGATCGATGACCGGCTTCAGCGAGCCGCTTTCGAGCCCCTTGAGCACGAACTCCACCGCAGCCTTTCGGCGCGTCGGGTCGCCACTCGTCAGCCAGATGTTGTGCGCCTTCACGGAAATCATTTTGGCGATCATCGGCAGCACGGGCAGCGTCGTGGCACGTTCGTCGAGCGCGCCGTACAGATATGCGATCCCCTGGAAGGACAGCGCCCAGACCAGTTTCGCGAAGTTCGGGCCGCCGACCGGATCGAAAGCGACGCGAGCCCCCTTTCCATCCGTGATCCGCATGATCGCTTCGACAAGGTCCGACTCGTCCGTCACGACCACGTGTGCGGCACCCGCGTCGAGCAACTGCTGTCGCTTGCCGGCATGGCGCGTGACCGCGATCGACGTCGCCCCCGCGTAATTCGCTAGCTGGATCGCTGCCAGTCCAACGCTGCTCGAAGCGGCCGGTATGACGACATAGTCGCCGGCGCCCACCTTCGCATCTTCGATCAGCGCGCCATATGCGGTGACGAACATCATCCACACCGACGCGGCCTCGGCGAAGGAAAGAGATTTCGGGTGCCTGACGACTGCATGGTCCGGCACGATGATGACTTCGCCCTAGGTGAAGTACTGATTCATCGAGAACGACGGGATCACATTGACCTCGTCTCCGGGCGCGAAACCGCCGACGCCCTCGCCCACCACGCCGTTCCCGCGAGGGAATTCGACTGATAAGCGGGGAAATCCTAACAGTGCTTTTCGTCGTCGCCCCAGAACGCCGCCTCGCACAAAGAGGGTCGATCGAAAACTACGCGGTGGACGGATTTTCGCTGGTCATTCGCCTGATGATCGCAAGCAGTTCTTCGATATCGACGGGTTTGACGAGATGACTATCACACCCCGCTCCCGCTGAGCGAGTCACGTCCTCAGGCTGTCCGTATCCGGACACGGCGACGATTTCAAGGCGCTTGCCGGCCGCCTGACGATCCCTCAGCCGACGCGCAACCTCATAGCCGCTGATTCCCGGCAGACCAAGATCAAGGAAAACGATCTGCGGCTCGAAGGCAGCGGCAATCTGAAGCGCTTCTTCCCCGCTGTGTGCGGTGCGCACATCGTGCGCGTCGAGAATCATTGCGAGCGACAGCGCGGCATCGCTGTTATCGTCGACGATCAGAACACGCAATGGGTCGGACGGCGGTCGACCTGCTTCGGCACCGTCCTTCGCCTGCTGGTTGCTGCCCTGGCAAACGGGTAGACGTATTTCGAATTCACTGCCTCTGTTCTTGCCTTCGCTCCTGGCGACAATGGTCCCGCCGTGCATCTCGGTCAGCGTCTTGCACACCGAGAGCCCGATCCCAAGACCACCCCTGGACGGCTCGCCGTGGCAGGAACCCTGTACGAACAGATCGAACACGTGAGGCAGTGCGTCGCCCGAAATACCCGTGCCCGTGTCCGACACGGTAACGGATACCTCCTGACCGACGAGCGTCGCGCATACGACGATCCGGCCGCCCTCGTCGGTGTATTTGATTGCGTTATCCAGCAGATTGGAAAATGTCTGGGTGATCCGCGCCGGGTCACCGTGGACGTACACTGGGTGCGCGAGCGGCAGACGCACGATGTCGTGATGCCGCTGCAACGCAGCCGGCATCGTGATCTCGAGAGCGTGGTCGAGTGCCAGCCTGATATCGAAGACCTCGCGCTTCAACTCGATCTTGCCGGTGGTGATCCTCGATACATCGATCAGGTCGTCGATCAGATGCGACAGGTGGCCGGTCTGGCGTTCGATCACATTGCGCAGCCATTCACGTTTGGCGGGATCGGCTCCCGCGCCGTGGCCCAGCAGATGCGCGGCGTTACGCACGGGCGCCAACGGGTTGCGCAGCTCGTGCGCGAGCGTGGCCAGAAAGATGTCCTTGCGGCGATCGGCGTCCTGCAATTTCGCCTCCGCGTCGGTCCGCTCCGTCACGTCGCACAAGCTGCCAATGAACGTGTAATCGTCCTGCTGAACGGGCGGACGCAGATACCCGAACATTTCGACGGTCCTGAGCGCGCGGTCGGTTACGCGGTGCAGCCGGAACGCGACATGCACCGGCTCGCCGGAGACCAGCCGGGACTGAAAATGGCATTTCAGCAGTTCGACATCGTCGGGATGAACGACCGACGTTATGAACTCGGTTTCCGTCAACGGTCCCCTCTCCTCGGGCTGCCCGGTGATTTCGTACATCTGGCGGTTTTCCCACACGCCTTGTCGCGAGGCGCCACACCACTCGAAGATGCCGATGCCGGCCGCGCTCGTCGCGACACGCAGCCGCTCCTCGGTGAGCTTCAGCGCGGTCAGCGCCGTGTGCAGGCTGTCCTGCGCCGCCGCCACCTCGGCCGCCTGACGTTGCATTTGCGCCTCGATGGCGTTTTCGATCATCGCGCGAAACGTGCGCTCGACGATGTCGTGTGCCCGTATGTGAACGTCGACGGAAGCCGCAACCGGACCGAAATACGCGCGGATCTCGTCTTTCAGAAAGCGCTGCATCAGATCGATGTTGCGAAACAGATCCGTGACCCGCCAGCCCTCTGGCCAGAACCTGCCGGGATGCGCGACAGCCACATGCGCGGATAGTGACGCGTCGCTCTCGGCGACCAGCAGGGCAGCGCATACTTCGGCCAGCATATAGGCGAAACAGTCCATGAGTCCCTGCCCGCTGTCCGCATCGGTGTGCGCGGCCTGCTCCGAGGTCTCGGCGATCCAGCGATGCATCAATTGCTCACGGGTACGCCCCAGCCTGCGCGCCAGCCCGTTTAGCGTGATCGCGCCTCGGGAATCCAGATCGAGATGCCGTTTCATCCAGGTACCCCCGGACGAAAGCTGTGAGCCCGCGATGCCTTCCCGGCACACCGGTTTGTGTCAGTCAACCTCTTTGTCATGGACCGTTTTAGTAGGTTACGCAGCGCGCGCTTATAAATAGTATCGCAGCATCCAGGGCGATCCGCCATGGCATGCGGGACAGGACGAACCATTAAAGGCTCGACGTTTCCGACGCAAGTATCCTCGCGTGCGCGTAAGATTGCCGGGAACGCGATGAAGACGCGAAGGAGCCATGGCGATGGAGGAACCCCGGAACCCGACGCGACAGAACGGCCCCAAGGTCGCGTTTGCCCTGCAAGGCGGCGGTTCGCACGGCGCCTTCACGTGGGGTGTGCTCGACCGTCTGCTGGAGGCTTCGTCGCAGGCAACCCCGCTCGATATCGCGGCGATCAGCGGCGCAAGCGCGGGCGGAATCAATGCGACGCTGTGCGCGGCGGGTCTCGCAACCAGCGGCGCACCGAAAGCACGCGAGATGCTGCGCGCCTTCTGGGAAGCGGTATCGCGCGCCGGTGCGCTGGCGGGCAACGCGCTCCTCGGCTTTTCCGAACCCGGCCCATTCGGCGGCTGGAATATCGACTGGAATCCCGCCGCCATCATGCTGGAGGCCGTGGGACTCGTCGCTTCGCCTTATGGCAATCCGTTTTACCGCGATCCGCTCGGGCCGGTGATTCGTTCCGCCCTCCCCGAACAGGATCTCACCGCGCTCAATACCACGCGCGATGGCCCGCAACTGTTCATTTGCGCAACCGACGTACGAACCAACCAACGCGCAATCTTCACCCGCCCCGAGATTTCCATTGACGTATTGCGCGCTTCCGCATGCCTGCCGAGCGAGTTTCGCACCATCAGCGTGGGCGGCATACCGTACTGGGATGGCGGCTATCTGGGCAACCCGCCTTTGGCGCCGTTGATCGCCCATGCCCAAGACCTGATTCTCGTTCTCGCGAATCCGTTCGTGCGCCACGACATGCCGCCTAAAGACGCGCGCGGCATTCTCGACCGGCTCAATGAAATCGGTTTCAACGCGTCCGTCGTACTGGAGATCAACGCGATCGAAGCGGTCAACCGTGTGCTCGACTCGGTCGGCGAGGAAGCGGCGCGCAAAAGCCGCTTCAAGCCCGTCAGGTTTCACCTGATTCGCGACGACGATTTTCTCGCGAAGTTCGGTTTTGTTTCCAAGAGCAGCACGTCCTGGTCATTGCTCAAAACGCTCTTCGAGCGTGGCCGCGAAGTGGCGAACGTATGGCTCGAGAACGACTACGCGAAACTCGGGCAAGCGTCTTCGCTCGACGTCAAGGGTTCGTTGCTCGATCCGACGCTCAAGCACAGCGGCAACGCGAGCGCGCGACGAAACTGAAAAGGACGATTTCCATGCCGCGCACCGCATCGAGAGCGCTAGCGACGGCTTCGACGTCGGTCTGGAACCGATCCGCCATCGCGCGCACGTTAGCCGGACTGATCGCGTGTCCAGGCTTGCGGCAGTAGTCTCTCAATCGCCTGCCCGCGAGATGACCATCGCGATGGCCTCCGCAGCCGTCGCAACGTTGTTGTCATTGAGCGCGGCGACGCACATGCGCCCGGACCGGATCAAGTAGACGCCGTGCCGTTCGCGCAGCGTGTCGACCTGGTCTGCCGACAAGCCGGTGTACGTGAACATACCGCGCTGCTCGAGGTAGCGCGCGAGCATCGTGTCCGGCACCTTGCCGCGCAGGCGTTCATGGATCTCCGCACGCATACGCATGATGCGCCGGCACATCGATGCAAGCTCTTGTTGCCATGATTGCCGCATTGCCGGTGTCGTCAGCACGCGCGCTACGATCTTTGCGCCGTGCGTCGGCGGATTGCTGTAGTTCGCGCGCACAGCGCTCGTCAATTGACCCAATACGCGCCCGGCAACATCCGGCGACTCGCAAATCACCGACAGTCCGCCGCACCGCTCGCCATACAGCGAGAAGTTCTTCGAGAATGAATTGGCCACCAACGCCGGCACGTTCTGGCGCACGAGTTCGCGAATCGCAAATGCGTCCGCGTCAATGCCCGCGCCGAAGCCCTGATACGCCATGTCGATGAATGGCAGCAGGGTCCGCTTCCTGATGACCTCGATCAGTTGCACCCATTGCGCGTCGTTCAGATCGACGCCCGTCGGGTTGTGACAGCACGCGTGCAACAGGACGACGCTGCGCGCCGGCAGCGCGTCGATGGCCGACAGCATCTCTTCGAACTTGAGCCCGCCGCTCGATTCGTCGTAGTACGGGTACGTGTCGACTTCGAATCCCGCGCGCTCGAAGATGAAACGGTGGTTTTCCCACGTCGGATCGCTGACCCATACCCGTGAGCCCGCAAAATAGCGCTTGATGAAATCCGCACCGACCTTGAGCGCGCCCGAGCCGCCCAAGGTCTGCACAGTCGCGATGCGCCCCTCGGTACGTGCGGGCGAGTCGTCGCCGAACACTAACGATTGCACGGCATCGCGGTAGTGGGCGAAGCCCGCCATCGGCAGGTACGGCTTTGGACCGAGCTCGGCGAGCAGTTGTCCTTCGGCCTCGCGTACGGCTTGCATCACCGGTAAGCGGCCTTGATCGTCGTAATAGATGCCGATGCTCAGATTGACCTTATGGTCGCGCGAATCCTTCGCGAAGTTCTCGTTCAAGGTGAGTATCGGGTCGCCCGCATAGGCATCGATGTGTTCAAACATGCTGGTTCCCTGGATTAGGCCAAATGGTTGCAGAAACGCGGTGCCTAGCGCATCGGCACACCAACTGGTACGGAGGCGTCCGCGCGTCGATTGCGCAAGCGATAGCCGACGCCCAGCGCAACGAGCCAAACGGGGATCAGGTAGACCGACATGCGCAGATCCGGTATCAGCCACATCACCACCAGAATGCCGCCAAGGAACACCAGACACAGATAGTTGGTAAGCGGATAGCCCAGGCTGCGGAATACGGTCGTCTCACCGGCTCGCGCTTTCGCAGCGCGGAATCGCAAATGAATGATGCTGATCATTGCCCAGTTGATGATGAGCGCCGAGACGACGAGCCCCATCAGCAATTGAAATGCCTTGCCGGGCATCAGGTAGTTGATCACCACGCAGGTGGCCGTCGCCACGGCGGAAACACCCAGCGCGACGAGCGGAATCCCGCGGGCGTTCACCTTCAGCAGAGCGCGCGGCGCATTGCCCTGGCCTGCGAGGCCGTAAAGCATGCGGCTGTTGCAGTAGACGCCGCTGTTGTACACCGACAGCGCGGCGGTGAGCACCACCGCATTGAGCACGTTGGCGACGAAGTTGCTATTCATCGCGTGAAAGATCAGCACGAACGGACTACCGCCCGTAACGACTTTTTCCCACGGATACAGCGACAGCAGCACGCCGAGTGCGCCGACGTAGAAAATCAGGATCCGGTAGATCACCTGGTTGGTCGCGCGCGGGATGGTGTGCGAAGGATCTTCCGCCTCGGCGGCCGTAATGCCGACGAGTTCCAGTCCACCGAACGAGAACATAATGACAGCCATCGCCATCACGAGGCCCGACACGCCGTTCGGAAAGAAGCCGCCGTGGCGCCAGAGATTGGCCACGCCCGCGTCAGGGCCTGCGTGGCCCGAAATCAACAGATAGCCGCCGAAGCCGATCATGCCGACGATCGCCGCGACCTTGACGATCGAGAACCAGAACTCGAGCTCGCCGTACGACTTCACGCTGGTGAGGTTGATCGCGTTGATGACGCAAAAGCAGACGAGCGCGGAGACCCACGTGGGCAGACCGGGCCACCAGTACTGCATGTAGATGCCAACGGCCGACAGTTCTGCCATTGACACGAGAACGTACAGCACCCAGTAGTTCCAGCCGGACACGAAGCCGGAGAATTGGCCGCAGTATTTGCCTGCGAAGTAGCTGAAGGATCCCGCAACCGGCTCGTCGACGACCATTTCGCCGAGTTGCCGCATGATGAAGAAGGCGACGATGCCCGCGATCGCGTACCCGAGCAACACGGACGGTCCTGCCGTCTTGATGGTCTGCGCGATGCCGAGAAAGAGGCCGGTGCCGATTGCGCCTCCTAGCGCGATCAACTGAATGTGACGATTTTTCAGGCCGCGCTGTAGCGTGCCTTGTTGCTGGTGTGCCACGATGTTGTCTCCTGTGTCCTGCGGTTGGTTCTGGACGCCACGCCTCGCTTTTCGCCTGCTCTGGTCGAGAGCTATCAACGGGGTTGTACGCGCGTCAAACCTTCAGCGTGCCCCGCTCGATCTGATCGCGTTCGAGCGACTCGAACAGCGCCTTGAAATTGCCTTCGCCGAAACCTTCATCACCCTTGCGCTGGATGAATTCGAAAAAGACAGGGCCAAGCAGCGGCTTGGAAAAAATCTGCAGCAGCAGGCGCGGCGACCCGTCTGCCGTTGTTCCGTCGAGGAGGATGCCGCGCGATTGCAATTCGCTCACCGGTTGACCGTGGCCCGGCAAGCGCGTCTCGAGCGCATCGTAGTAGTAGCTGTTGGGCCCCGTCATCAGCGGCACGCCTGCCATCTGCAGGTTGTCGATAACCGTTATCAGATCGTCCGTCAGGAACGCGATGTGTTGAATGCCCTCGCCATTGAAGGCCATCAGGAATTCCTCGATCTGCCCGCTCCCCTTGCCAGATTCCTCGTTCAATGGAATGCGGATCTTGCCGTCCGGCGCCGTCATCGCCTTCGACGTAAGACCCGTGTATTCGCCCTCGATGTCGAAGTAGCGTAGCTCACGGAAGTTGAACAGCGTCTCGTAGAAGTTGGCCCAATACGTCATGCGGCCGCGATAGACGTTGTGCGTGAGGTGGTCGACGAGGCGCAAGCCATGACCGGCCGGCCGCCGCTCGACACCTTCGATGAACTCGAAATCGATGTCGTAGATCGACTTGCCGTCTTCGAAGCGGTCGATCAGATAAAGCGGTGCGCCGCCAATGCCTTTGATTGCCGGCAATCTCAGCTCCATTGGACCGGTTGCGATTTCGATCGGCTGAGCCCCTAGCGACAGCGCGCGGGCGTAGGCCTTGTGCGAATCCTTCACGCGAAATGCCATGCCGCACGCACTCGGGCCATGCTCGGCGGCAAAGTAAGCGGCCGCACTGTTGCGCTCGCGATTGACGATGAAGTTGATTTCGCCCTGGCGGTAAAGCAGCACGTCCTTCGAACGGTGGCGAGCCACCAGTGTGAAGCCCATCTGCTCGAACAGCGGTTCAAGGACATTGGGTACGGGCGAGGCAAATTCAACGAATTCGAAGCCCATCAGTTGCATTGGATTGTCAAACAGGTCGGCCATGATCTCTCAGGTTCAGCAGAGGGTGAATGATTTGTGGCGAGCAACCGGCACCGAGTGGCGCCGGGTGTCGGAACAATGAAAGCAAATTTCTCCAATCGCCAGGCAGGCAGCGTCCTCGGACCACTCTCTCAACGCATCTGCCGGCGTCGTTGCAGCGCCATCTGGATTCAGTGTAAATTTTTATCGACGCAATTGGATTTCCTTGCAGACGCAGACAAACCCTGATTTGTGCATTAATATTTCATTTCACTGGCGAACGGGGAAATAAAAGTGCATACAATCGACATCGACCGTATCGACGTGCGTCTACTGGAGATTCTTCAGTCCCAGGGGCGCATCTCCAATCTCGAACTTGCGGAGGCGATCAAACTGTCGCCCGCGCAAACGCTGAGGCGGCATCGCCGGCTCGAGGAAATGGGTGTGATCAAACGCTACGAGACGCGGCTCGACGCGCAGCTGCTGGGCTTTGGCGTAGTGGCCTTCATCCAGGTGACGATGGAGCGAGGCCATGTCCGCGACCTGTCGAAGTTCAAGCGAATGATCTCGGAACTCACCCAGGTTCAGGAATGCTTCGTCGTAACGGGTGATATCGATTACATGCTCAAGGTCGTGGCGCAAGACCTGAAAGCGCTGTCGGAGTTTCTGCTGGATACGCTGATGCGCATTCCGGGCGTGAGCGGAGTCAAGTCCAGCGTTTGCCTCGATGAAATCAAATGTACGGGCGCTGTCCCGTTGGCGGCCTAGCCCGCTGAGCGCGAGCGTCGCCCGTCACATTCCGGTGCCCACTATTCCCCGCATGCGTGCGTGCGCTTCAACGGTCATTTTGCTCCTGAAGGTCACAGCTCCCAGGCGATGCAGAGCGAGGCACTAGTTCACCCTCCCGAGTTCACCCTCCCGACCGACCGCAATATCGAGCGTCCTTGCGCGGTCAGACGCCCTCGCGCGCATCCAGACGCGAGCTTTTCCAGAAATACAAGTTGGCGCTCGCACAACGCGTCGAGATCGCCGGGATCGAAATTTTCTGGACGGGGGTTTGTCTCGAGAAGCATGAGCGTTGCGATCTCATGTGGGCTAAGCATCGTCGTCTCCCTGGCTCTGATGTTCCATGCATCATGGTCCTTCCTCGAAGGATAGATGCTCATCAAAACGTGTCGACGCGCATTTTGTCGCATACCTCGATGCCCGAATCCGGCTTCCCGGGCGCAGGTCGAAGCCTCAGCATGCCGCCACGCTTCGTGTAGGACATTCCGCCCCGAGAGAGCCCAACCGCCCCGCAACACGGTCGATAGCCACGAGATGACTGAGTGCCTGACAGAACGTCTCGTCGAGACTGCGCTCCGCATCCAGCGCGACAACGCCGTTGACATCGAACACGGCGCGATAGGCCGCCACCTGACGCGTCAGAAAGCTCATCGGCGGCGGCTGGTCGTTCTCGTCGTTCCTTGCCCGCACGCGACGGTGTGAAGTCGCGCCGGAAACGTTCAGGCCAAAGGCGACGTCGGGACGCAGCAAGTGACCGGCGATGCTGCGGAGCACAGGCGCAGTCTCAGCGGGATCGGAACGCGTGCCGATTTCAGCCTGAGAGGTGAACACGTAACGGTCGCAGAAAACGACGTCGCCGCGTTCCAGTGCCGGTATGACCGTGTCGGTCAGATGCTGGACGAGGTCTCCCATGATGGACAGCAGAATGCCCAGCATGTCGACGCGCCGTCGGTTTACGTCGAGTCCGGAACCGGCGCTCGATGTATGCCAGTGGCTGTCCACCATATCCCGGAACAGCGCATCTTTGCGGATCCTACGAGTCGGCGTAAACGTCGTCACGCAGTTGAGCCCCGCACGCGTGCACGCGCTTTCGAGCCTTTCCATCAGTGACGACTTCCCTGCCCCATCCACACCGCACAACGTGACCAGAACCCCCGGATAAGCATGCGGTTTGAGCTCGAGCGTTTCGAAGACACCATTCGACATGAAATCACCTCAGACCATAACTTCCCGAGACTCCGCAAGCATCTCGTCACGGGCCTCGATCGGCGCGAGGACCGCGGTGAAGTGCTTGAGCATCGACGGTGCCGAGACGATGCGCATTCCCCTGATCGCATCGCGTCGTTGGTAGACCCGGATCAACGCGGCGGCAGCCGCCGCGAGGTGGCTATCGGTGTAGACGCGGCGAGGAATGGCCAGCCTCAGCAGTTCCAGCCGCGGGGCGCTGACGGTGCCCGTCGACGGATCTTCTTTCAGGAACGCCAACGAGCCCAGACCGACGGCGCGCACGCCGCCCTCCAGATAAAGCTCGGCAGCCAGCGCCTCGGCCGGGAACTGCGAGCGCGGCAGGTGGGGCAGGAAGACGGCCGCATCGACGTACACGGCGTGTCCACCGGTCGGCCTCAGTATCGGAACGCCGCCGGCAAGCAGTGTGTCCCCTAGCCGTTCGACCTGACCTACGCGGTGTTGCAGGTATCTGTCGTCGACCATCTCGCGCAGACCGATCGCGAGCGCCTCGAGATCGCGGCCCGCCATCCCTCCGTAGGTGACGAAACCTTCGTACAGCACGAGCAGCGGCACGACCTGCTCATAGAGCGTGCGCGACCGTGTCGCGAGCAAGCCGCCGATGTTGACCAGCGCGTCCTTTTTGCAGCTGAACGTGCAGCCCTCGGCATAGGAAAACTGCTCCTTCAGAATTTCCGCCACGGACCGGTTCGCATAGCCGCTCTCGCGCTGCTGGATGAAGTAAGCATTCTCCGCGCAGCGCGCCGCATCGAAGTAGACCGGAATCGCAAACTCATCGGCCAACGCCCTCACCGCGCGCAGGTTCGCCATCGAGACCGGCTGGCCGCCGCCCGCGTTGTTCGTCAGCGAGACCATGATCAGCGGAATATTGTCGCGCCCTTCGCTTTCGATCACGTTGCGCAGCTTCTGCACATCCACGTCGCCCTTGAACGGGTGCTCGACAGCGGGCTGGTAGCCGATTTCGGCGACGCACGGTATCGCGGTCCCGCCGGCAATCGATACGTGTGCCTCGGTCGAATCGAACGGCGCGTTGAATGGCACCACCTGGCCTGGGCGCACGAGGGTCCGAAACAGGAAGTGCTCGGCCGGCCGGCCCTGATGGGTTGGCAATACGTAGTCGAAGCCGAGCATGTCCCGCACGGCCTGCGTCAACTTCATGAAACTGCGGGAACCGGCATATGATTCGTCGCCGGTCATGATGCCGGCCCACTGGTTCGCGCTCATCGCGGAGGTGCCGCTGTCCGTCATCAGATCGATGTAGACGTCGTCTGCTTCGAGGCGAAAGACGTTGTACCCGGCGGCGACAAGCCGCGCCTGCCGTTGCTCGCGGTCGATCAGCCTGATCGGCTCGACCATCTTGATCCTGTACGGCTCAGGCTGGCTGTTTTCTAAAAGCATGCACTCCTCCTGGGTTGAAAGTACGCAGGCCACTGGATCACTGGCCGCTTCGGGCATCGCACACCGCATCAGGCACTTTGCTCGATCGGCACAACCTCGATCGGTGCCCAATCCGCATCGCCACCGGCCGCGGGCGTGCGGTGACATCCGCGAGCGTCGTGGGCCGCTTCGAAGCGTTTCTCGATCCGGTTCAGGATCGACCAATACGCGCCCCGTTCGCCTTGCGCGATCGCTTCGACCAGCGCGTCGTTCGCGTTGTAGTTGAACAGACTCGCGTTGGTCCCGAAGAACCGCCGATCATTGCCGATCAGATCGGCAATGAATTGCTGCGGGTCCGGGCCCAATGCGGTCGGCAGATAGAACACCGGATGCAGCAGATCGTCGTTGCCTTCGATATGGCCGTGAAGATTCGGATTTCCGACGTGCAGGCCTTCGCGGCGAATCATCTGCTCGAGCTCGGTGCCGGGGAAAATCCTCAGCCCGACCGTCACCGAAACGCGCTCCGGATCGACCCGCTTGATGAATTCGATCGTCTCGCGCGCGGTTTCCTGCGTCTCGCCAGGGGCGCCGAACAGCAGCTCGATGATGTGCTCGAGGCCGTGGCGCTTCGCCGTATTGACCGCATGCTCGATGTCGTGGGCGCTAAAGGTGCGGCGCAGTATCTTCAGCATCGTTTCGCTGGCGGTGTCGACGCCGAAGTTCATGCCGACGCAACCAGCTGCTTTCATCGCGGCCGCGAGTTCATCGGGAAACGGCCGCGGCATCCCGTACGCATACCACTGGATTTTGCCGGCGAGCCCGTGCCGGATGATGGCCGCGCACAGCGCAAGAGGATGCGCGACGCTCAGATTGAATTCCGAGTCGTTGATGTGAAAGACGTTGACCCCGCGTTCTTCGAGCGATGCCATCTCGACGACGACATCATCGGGTTCGCGCATGCGCACCGTGCGGCCTTTGATCAGCGGCTCGACGCAATAGATGCAGGAGCGATTGCAACCGCGCTTCGTTTCGATGCCGATCTGGCCGCCTTTGGCGAAGTAGTGGGGGTTGTCGACCAGCTCGCGTTTGTGAGGCCCGATGCTGGCCAGCGGTCCGCATGCGTTCGGGGCGAGCGGCGTAGCGCGCACCCCGGCCGTATCGCGGTAAACCACGCCGGGTATGTGCGTGAAACTCCTGCCTTCTTCGAGGCAGGTCAGCAGCTCGGGAAAGCTGAATTCACCTTCCCTGACGATGCCGAAGTCGGCGTCGAGGTAAGCAAGCAGTTTTTCCGGCATCACCGAGTAGCCCGCGCCGCCCATCACGACCGGAACCGCGCGCGCGCGCCGAAGCAACGCGACGATGTCCCTGATTCTGTCGAGAAAGCTGTAGCCGCTGGAAAAATAGACGTCGTCGGTATTTCGCAGCGTCACCCCCCAGTAATCCGGCGCGGCGGTGCGGCAGTGCGCGGCAATGGCCGCCTCGCAATCGTCGGAGAAGCACAGGTCGAGCAAATCGAGCGCGAACCCGGCTCGCTCCATCGGCGCCGACAGGTAGTCGAATGCAATCGGCGCAATCGCCGGTTTGATCTGGTTCGTGTTGACGAAGGTGACGCGCTTGGCCATGTTCGATCGGTCTCGGTGGAAAGGTTCGCGAGGGCTCGCAGGAATGCGCCTAGACGGCGACGTCGATGGACAGCTTCTGGCCCGCGCGGGCCACCGTCATCTCGCTCATGAAATCGCTGAACCGATGCATCATCACCGCCGCGAGGTGCTTCGCCTTGTCCTCGCAGTCGGAGAATGCATAGAAGCCCGGACCCGCGCTGCTCATCCCCGCGTACACCGCGCCCTCGCGTTGCATCGTCTCGTCGAACTCACGCATCACGTCGGTCCGGAAAATGCCTTCGAGCACCTTCATGTTGCTCATGCTGTTGAGTTCCCAGCCGTACTTCAGAAACGCGAACAGGTCGTTGCGATGCAGTGCAGGCCGCAATTTCTGTTCGATGAAGTTGCGCCACGCGGTGCCGTAGCGCTTCTGCCACTCGACAAAGTGCGTCGGCACGAAGCCCGCCTCGGTGGTGCCGGACATGTCCGCGCCTTCGCCATGGGCGCGCAGCGCTTCGGTCGATAGCGTGTCGTAGTTGCCAACGGCGGTGGTCACCCACAGGTTTTCCGAACTCAGGTTGCCGAGAAAACGGCCGTTGCCGTGCTTCTCGTCGACCCAGACCAGACCACCGAAGAACAGGCACGCTTCGCCGACGCCGGTCTCCAGTCCGAAATACACGTGCTCGTCATCCTTCGCGGTCTCGACGTAGTTGCGGGTGATCATTTCCCACATGTCGTGCGGCGAAAACGGTGAGCCGAACAACGCGTTCAAGCCGGCGAGCGTCGCAGTATTGAACGAGACATTCGAGCCGAAGCCGCTGTGCTGGTGCTGGATGCTGCGCACCCGATCGACGCGGATGTCGTCACGTGCGTAGCCGACGGCCCGCTTGAACAACTCGAGCATGTGCCGCCCGCTCGGCACGTCGCAGCCGCCCTCGCCGTTGGTCGTCTTCGTGACGGTGATCCGGTGTCCGACCGTGCTCGTCGATACGCCGAGTCCGCCGCCGCCGAAGCCGGGCGCCATTTGCATAAAGTCGAATACCGCGAAGTGAAGGCGCCCTGGCACCGAGACCTCGGCACGATCGTAGCTCGGTACCGCGTCGCGCTCCCAGTGCGGCAGCACAGTCAGATTCGCACCCGGCAGGAACTGCCCCGCTTTCGCCTTCCATGCCTGATTCATTGCTCTACCTCCATCCTCGTGAGTATTCCCAAGCGATACGTTTCGCGACCATCAATACGCACCACTCACTGTTCGCGCTCCTGGCGCACGGTTCGTGCCAGGCACGCTCTTGCAGCGCGACGTGAGTCCTCGTCAGAAGCAATGACGCAAGCGGGCAGCCAGATTTCAAAGGGCAGCGCGATACATGCGCACGTTTAGATGTTTGGACGTCGGCATGCGTACCGGGCCGGTATCGAATGTCCCACAGTCGATCTGCAACCAACAGATGCGCTTCGCCTGTTGGCCCGGCACCGACATCCAGCAGGCTGCGACGGGCTCGCCCCGAACGTGCGTCGGCAAATCGCAGACTCCGCTTCAATCGGCGCGAAACCCGCGCGGCCTTTTGAGATCTGGGCACTTCGGTCCGTTCTTGCAGGGAATGAGGACGACCTTCGTGCTGCGGACGCACGACTGGCATGAACCCTGCAAAAAGCATCCACAGTTGGTGGCCGGCCTGCCTCGATTCCTTCTTGCCGTAGCCGAACCCGAATCGCGAGGCACCGGTCGATTGCCACTCGTGACTCGCCCTCTTGATCTTTGCCGGGAGCCGCAGATGACAGCAACCTTGAAGGACGACGCGCTGGCGCGACGCCACATCGATTGGCCGCGCGCCTTGCGGGCGATCAAAGCATTGAGGGCGAACGTAGACGATATTCAGCATGCCTACGAAGTGATGATCGCGCTCGACGGCGGCCAGATGGAGGCGATGTACCAGCGTTTTCTCGGCGAGCCCGGCGCCGGCGCGCTGCTTGCCGAGCAGCCGTCACTGCTCGGCACGCTCGCGGATTCCGACACGCTGCTGCGCTTGCCGCCGGGCTCGTTCGGCCGCGCTTACATGGCGATGATGGGGCACAGCGGCTACAGCGCCGATGGTCTGCTGCAGGCGAGCCGGCTGGCCGCGGGCCTCGAAGAAATTCTCCCCGGCCCGGACCGTCAGTGGTTCATCGAGCGCACCGGCTGCATTCATGACCTGCTGCACGTATTGACGGGCTATGGCCAGGACTGGGCCGGCGAGACCTCGCTTCTCGCGTTCGACTGCGGGCTCGAACCGATGCGCGCGCGCATCGTCGGTCTGCTCGGCACCGCGTTGACTGCGCCGTGGTGGCCGAACTTCTGGGTCCATCGTTTTCTGCGCCGCGCGTGGCTGCGTGGCAAGCGCGCGCTCATTCCCCTTTCCTACCGCTGGGAAGAAGCGTTGCAGCGGCCACTCGAAGCCGTCCGCCTGGAACTGGCGATCGAGCCTGTCGCGCTCGCGCATCCACAGGGCATCCTGGCCGGCGGCCAGACACTGCCGTGGCGCTACGCCGCGTCGAGCAACGCGTGAACGGAAAGGGATCCAGCATGGCCAGCACACCGAAAAATGCGTCGACGCGCAACACCGTATTCGGAGTCGTACGCACGCAGTTACTGCGCGTCTGCCGCGAGCATCAGCGTGACTTCAACACTGAGATTCGCCTCGACAGTTCGCTGATCGCCGATCTTGGCCTCGACTCGCTGTCGCTCGTCGAAGCCGTGGTCGCAATCGAGCAGGCGTTTGGCATCGAGCGTCTGCCTCTGGAAGCGTTGAACGAAGAACGCGCCGAAACGTATTTCACGGTCGGCTCGCTAGTGGACCTGTGCATCCGGCACGCCGCCGTCCGTGTAGACGCCAATGAGGGGTTGCGCACATGAGCCCGCGCCTTTCGCTGGTCACCGCGCATGCGAGACGTGGCCGGCTTGCCACTGCGGCAGCCGCGTTCGGCCACACGCTCGGTCGCATGCCGCTGGCGGCCGAGGCGGTGCCGATCGCCGGCGCGTTGGTCTGCTCGCTGCTGCTATACGGACGGATAGCCGGCGTCGCCATTGAACCGGGCTGGCGTGTGCTGGCGGGCCTCGCGTCATTCTTCCTGCTGTTCGTCCAGCTTCGCCTGATCGACGACCTCGACGACCTCGAACGCGACTATCCCGCCGGGCACGCGCTGTTGGCGCGACGCGAGGCGCGACGCACACGCCTCGTCGCCAGCCTCGCGGCAAGCGCGATCCTGCTCGTCGCGCTGAACACCGGCATGGGGCACGCGCGAACGGCCGCCGCCGCCGCCACCGCACTGGCCTTCGCTGCGCCGTTCGTCTTCAAGCGGCTGCTCCCGACCCACCCACCGCTGTGCCTACCCGTTTTCGAGGGCGCGCCCTTCGCCATCTTCATGTACGGCTATTTTTTTTGGCGCGACATGGCTGGGCGCGAACTGAGCTTCTACGTCGTGGTGTGCGTAGCGGGATCGATGTGGACCGGCTACGAATTCTGGAAGTTCTCGCGCAAGGTCGGCACCACCGCACTGCAGCCCTATCTCCTGTCGGCGCGCGCCATTCGGGTCGCGCTGAATGCCCTGCTGATTCTGGCGCTCGGCATCAACGTGTCGCTCTCGCGCCTGGCAAGCCTGTCGCAAACGTATTCGATCTATGCCGCAACGCTGCCGCTCGTGTGGCTCGTCTGGCTCAACGCGAGCCGGCCGGGCCCCGCGAGCAGGCAGGGCCGGCCACGCTGGGCTGGCACCCGCTTCATCGTCGCCGTCGAGCTCGGACTGCTGGCCGGGCTTCTCCTCAAATGACACGCAACCCTGGATGGTCACCCACGATGGATAAGCACGTTCTCGTCACCGGTGCGCGAGGTCTGTTGGGCGCCGAAGTGATCGCCCGGCTGACGGCAATGGGGTACCCGGTCGTCGCATTCTTGCGCTCCGATGGACCGGTTGTCCGCAACGACGGCACGCCGCTCGCGGCAACACCATACGGCGGCCACACACCCGCTGCCGGAACCTTCGCATGTGTGCGGGGCGACGTCGCCGAGCCCAGGCTTGGGCTCGATCCACACACCTACGAGGCACTGCGCGCGGCAACGGGCGCGATCGTCCACTGTGCCGCGCTAACCAGCTTCGGGCGCAAGCCCGAGGTCTACGACGCGATCAACTTTCGCGGCACCGAGCGCATCGTCGAGTTCGCGCAAGGTAGCGGCGACGCGCCGATTCCGCTGCTCTACGTGAGCACCGCCTATGTCTGCGGCGAGCGCCCCGGCGTGTTCAGCGAGGACGATCTCGAACTCGGTCAGCGTCTGGGCAACCCGTATGAGCAGAGCAAGTACCGCGCGGAACAGTCGGTGCGAGCGGCGATGCGCAGCGGTCTGCCGGCGGCGGTGCTGCGCCCGTCGATCATCGTCGGCGACTCGGAGAGCGGCGTGATCCGCAAGTTCGACACGCTGTACACCGTCGTGCGCCTGACGGCCGCGGGACTCGTGCGCACGATGCCGGGCGACTACGGGGCGACGCTGAACATCGTGCCGATCGACTGGGTCGCGGACTGCGTCGTCGAAGCGCTGGCGAAGTTTGCGCTCGTGCGCGGACGCACGCTGCATCTGACCTCGGGCACGCCGACGACGCTGCGCGAAATCAACGACGTCTGCGCGGAGTTTCCCTCGTTTCACGTGCCTCGCTATGTGCCGCGGCATGTGTTCGACGCCGCCGCGATGAATCCGCTCGAGCGGCGTTACTACGACGAGGTCGTGAAGCTGTACGAGTCGTACCTGACTCGCCAGGTGCGCTTTGCACGCGACGCGACCGCCGCGATCCTGCCGGCCCTGCCTCGCGCGACAGGCAAAACGCTGCTGCGCAGGATCTTTCGTTACGGGATCGCGGCGGGCTACTTCGTGCCGCGCACGGCTTGACGCTCAGGGAGCCTAGCCATGTTGATGACTGATCCGATGCTCGCCGAGCTCTGGCAAAAAGCGCGGGCCGCGCTCGGCGCCCAGTTCGAACAGCGGGCACCGAGCGCCGTGTTTCTCGAAGGCTCGATCGCCGAAGGCTTTGGCAACGAGCGCTCCGACGTCGACTTCGTCGCGATCGTCGATAGCGGGCTAGAGCCAGCCACGATGCCGTACATCCTGTTCATCGACGGCCGCCGCGTCGAGGTCAGGTTGCTGAGTCCGGCGCGGCTGCGCCGCGAACTCGCGCAGGTTCGCGCAGCGCTCGGCAAAGGCCGGCGCGCGGTCGCGCGTCTGTCGTGGAATCTGCTCGAACGGTGCCAGCGCTTTATCGGCGCGCTGCCGATCGACAACCCGGCGTTGATCGAGACGCTGCAAGCGGCGCTTGGCCGCGAGGCGCTCTGCGAGGCGGTGGCGCTGTGGTTCGAGGATTTCGCGCGTCAGACCGGCCGTTATGCGGTGGCGATGTTCGCGCTCGGCGAGCCCGACTACGCACGCGCCTGGATCAGGACCGCCGCGTTTCATGCGGCGAAGAGTCACGTGGCGCGCCTCGGCGAGTGCTACATGAGCCCGAAATGGCTGTCGCTGCAACTCGAACGCGCGACCGTCGACGCCGGCCGCGTCGGCCGTCTGTGGAGCCTGCTGCACGCGCCGCGCGAGCATGGCGCCGAAAGCGGGTTCCTCGCGGCGGGGGTCGCGCTGATCCGCGAGTTCGGCGTCAACGGTGTGAGCCTCATGGCCGACAACGTGCTGATTGGCCCCGGCAAGGACACGACGACCTGGCAGATCGGCGAACGGGTCCACGTGCTGCGAGGTAGCGACGTCTTTGCGTTCGACGACGAAGCGGCCGAGGCCTGGCGAGCGATCACCTTCGACACGCCATGCACGGCCATCGCCAGCCGTGGCGACGCGCAAGCGGCGAGCCGGCAGCGCGCGCTGATCGCGGACTTCAGCCGGCTGGGTCTCGTCAGCCTGCGCTGGAAGGGCAGCGGAGAAATCCACGCACGTCAGCAGGCGACGTCGATGCCGGTGTCGCGCGCGCCGTTGATTTCGATCGACGGCGCGCGCCTCGCGGGTGGCCGCGCGAGCGGTGCCCAGTTGCTGCCGATGCCCGCCGGGCGCTTCGCCGAAGCGGGTCTCGAGATGATCTGGGCCAACATCGGTCTCGAGAACGCGCGAGAGGATGCCCAGGGCGCACTCCAGCGCGGCCAATGGAAGGTGCTCGAGTACGCGCTGCAACGGATGATGCAGACCGCCTGCATGGTCACGCTCGGCGCGCATGGCGTGACGCCCCAGTCGACGATGGAAGAAGCGACGCTCGACGCGATCCGGCTGCTACCGCTCGATGCGGCGCTGATCGACGGCATCCGCGAACTCGAACAGTGCTCGATCGGATCGCCTCGCGATGCACAGCGTTACGTCGCGCTCGCCGATGAGCTCGCGCAGCGTCTGCGCGACCTCGGCGGCGACCCGCAGTTTCCGGCGAGCTTCGATACGGCGTCGGGCTGGCGCGGAACGATCCACGCCGCCTACGACTGGATCAACCTCGGCGCGCATCTGCACGCGCGCTTCCCGCAGACCGCTCACGGTGGGCGCGGTACAGCCGAGGAAGCAAGAGACCTGCTCGCTTCGTCGAGCACCTGAGCAACGGGGACCTCAATGACTTTCGACACCATTACGCACGCACGCGGCGAATTCGAATCGGCCGAAAGCTGCGCCGCCCCGACAGCATCGCCACGCCTGATCCTGAGCGCGGCGAGTCCGGCCGAAACCATCGAGCGGCTCGCCGGCAACAAGGGACGATCGCTCCATCGGCTTGCCAACCTCGGCGTGGCGGTGCCGCACTGGGCGATTCTCGGCACCGACTGCTTCGCGGAGTTCCGCCGCGACGGCGGCCTCGATCAGACCATCGCCGCGCTATTGCGCGACTTCACGCCTGCGAACGCCGCCGCGATCGCGAGCGCGATCCGCGAGGCCGTGCTGACGTGCGACATCAGCGCCGCGTTGCGCGCCGACATCGCACGCGCGCACGACACCATTGGAGACGGACCGCTCGCGGTGCGCTCGTCCGGCATCGAAGAAGACAGCGCCAGCTTCTCGTTCGCAGGCCAGTTCGACACGTTTCTCGACGTCCGCGGGCTCGACTCGACGCTCGAACACGTACGCCGGTGCTGGGCTTCCGCGTATTCCGAGCGCTCGCTGCGCTACCGGCATCAGCACGGACTCGATATCGCCGGCGCCGGTATGGCCGTGATCCTGCAGCGCCTCGTTCAGGCGGACACGAGCGGCGTGGTGTTCACGATCAACCCGGCCAACGGCAACCGCGACGAGCTCGTGCTGAGCGCCGTCTACGGGCTCGGCGAGGGACTCGTGTCGGGCGCGGTCGACGCCGACACGATCACCGTGGACCGCCACACCGGACAGCCCAGGCAGGTGGTGATCGGTGAAAAACGCGAGCGTCATGAAGGCCGCCACATCCACGAGGTGCCGGCCGCGCTGCGCGACGCAGCGGCCCTCTCTAACGACGAGATCGAGCGCGTCGTGGCGGCGGCCCGCACGCTCGAAAGCGAGCTCGGCGAGCCGCTCGATATCGAATGGTGTATCGCGGAGCACCAGCTGTGGATTCTGCAGGCGCGCCCCGTGACCACGCCGATCGCACCGGCCCCATCGCGGACCGGCGAATTTCAGCTGTGGGACAACTCCAACATCGTCGAGAACTATCCCGGCGTGACGACGCAACTGACCTTCACCTTCGCGCAGCACGTCTATGCGCAGGTGTTCCGCGAGTTCTGCCGGTTGCTCGCGATCCCGCACAAGCAGCGGCGCGAGATGGATGGCTTCCTCGGCTCGACGCTCGCGTTCCTGAACGGGCGCGTGTACTACAACCTGCTGCACTGGTACAAGCTTTCCGGGCTCGCGCCGTTCCAATACCTCGGGCGCAAGATGATGGAAGTCCAGATGGGCGTCGACGAGCCGCTCGATCTGGCGAGCTTCGCCGCGCTGATCGCGCCGTACAAGACCGGCTCGCGCGCCGGACTCGCCTGCATCCGGGCCTTGAGCGGCACGAAGTTCGCTTGGCACTTCGCGCGTCTCGCGCGCAACGTCGAGCGCTTCCGCGCGTTTTTCTATCCGGTCTACGACGAGTTCAACGCGCTCGACTATCGCTCGCTTCCCGCCGACGCGGTCTATGCGCACTACTGCCGCTTCGAGCAGGCGCTGCTAGCACGCTGGGGCATGATGATCGTGCTCGAATCGGCGATCGGGCTCAGTTACGGCGTCGTCCGGCGGCTGATCAAGCGGTGGATGCCCGGTGCGCCCGACTGGCTCGAAGTGGCGGTGATCGGCGGCATGGACGACCTCGAGTCGATCGAGCCGGTCCGCAGGCTGAGCGCAATTGCGCAAGCCGTGCGAGCGAAGCCTCAGGTCGAAGCGCTGATCCGCAACACGCCGTCTGCCGTTGCGTATGCGGCGCTGCGCGGATGCGGCGCGCCCGAGACCGTCGCCGACATCGAGCGCTACCTCGCCGACTTCGCGTACCGCAGCAACAACGAACTGAAGCTCGAAGAGCCCGATCTGCGCGAAGACCCGGGCGTGCTGTTCGATATGTTGAAGGCCGCGCTCGCGCATGGTGCCGTATCGATCGATCGCAGCGCCACCGAAGCGCGCATCGACGCGTTGTTGCGTGAGCGGCTCAATCCGCTGCAGCGCTGGATTTTTGCACGCGCGCGCGGCCGCGTGCGCGCCGCGATCCGGGCGCGCGAGACCGTGCGCTTTTGCCGTTCGCGCGCGTTCGGGGTCGCGCGCCGGATGTTCCGCGCAATCGGCGAGGGTCTCGCCGCCGACGGCGTGCTGGCGACGGGCCGCGACATCTTCCATCTGCGCCTCGAGGAAATTCGCGGGTGCTTCGAAGGCACCGTCTCCCACCGCGAACTGCGCCCGCTCATCGAGCAGCGCAAGCGCGACGATGCCAGCTATCGCGACATGGCTGACCTGCCGCCACGCTTCGTCACGCATGGCCCGGTAGCGGCCTGGCTCAGCAACCCGGCGAACCTCGCCGCGTTGCGCGCGGCGCCTGCCCACGCGGCCGGCGCGACGCTGCGCGGCACGCCCTGCTCGCCGGGCTTCGCCGAAGGACCGGCGAAGGTCGTGCGCGAAGCGAACGAGTTCGACGGCGGCATCCTCGTCACCTATCGGACCGACCCCGGCTGGGTGCCCGTATTCGCGTCGGCGACCGGGCTGCTGATCGAGCGTGGCAGTCCGTTGACCCACGCCGCGATCGTCGCCCGCGAAATCGGCATCCCGACCGTCGTCCAGATTCCGGGCCTCACCACGCGCGTGCAGTCGGGCATGCAGCTCAAGGTCGATGGCCATAGCGGCGTGATCGAACTGCCCGAGCCGACCTGACATGAATTGACCGCCCGTTGACCACTGAAACCGCCCCTGAAGGAAGCCACCATGTACCGCCTGCTCAACGATCGTCGCGACCTGCCGCATCTGCGGCTCTACCTCCAGTGCGCGCTGATATTCATTCCCGCCGCAGCCGTGCTGTTTGGGCTCGGCCGCTTTCCCTGGTGGCTGGGCGTTGCATACGTGCTCGTCTGGAACGCGTTCGGCGACCGTTTCACGATGAGCTACCACTGCACGCTGCATCGGCGGCTCTTCAGGAAGCAGTACCGGGCGCTCGAGATCCTGCTCGACTGGGTACTGTGTCCGTTCTTCGGTCAGACGCCGGGCACGTTCTATGTCCATCACATGGGCATGCATCACATCGACGACAACCTGCCACGCGACCTGAGCTCCACGATGCGGTTTCAGCGCGATAGCGTCATCGGCTTTCTGCACTACTACCTGCGCTTCGCCGCGCTGGTGCCGCTCGATCTGTCCGTCTATCTGTGGCGCTCGCGCAATACGAAGCTGATCAGGCAACTGCTCGTGGGTGAGGTCGCGTTCTACGCGGCGGTTGCCGCCGCCGCGTACTGGAACCTGCGGGCGACGCTCGTCGTGTTCGTGTTTCCGTTCGTGTTCGTGCGGCTGATGATGATGATCGGCAACTGGGTCCAGCACGCGTTCATCGACCCCGATCAGCCTGACAACCCGTACACGAGCAGCACCAATACGATCGACTCGCGTTTCAATGCGCGCGTCTTCAACGCCGGTTATCACATCTACCACCACGTCCGCAAAGGCACGCACTTCAGCGAGCTCACGAAGGAATTCGCGGCGAACCTCGAGAAGTACGGTCGCGAGGACGCGGTCGTGTTCGATCGCATCGACATCGCGCAGATCTGGCTGCTGCTCGTCACACGCCAGCACCGCAAGCTCGCCGCGCATTTCGTGCGCTTGCCGGGCGCGCCGGTGCGCAGCGACGACGAGGTGATCGCGCTGCTGCGTCGCCGTCTGCAGCCGATCCGCGACTGGACGCCCGCTGCTTCGCTCGATCACTGAATCTCGACCAATTGACCGGGGACCCGTCACCATGAACCAGACGCTTGTCGATGCCGTTGCAGCGCTGCCGCGCGGCGACGCTCGAGGCCTTCGCTTCGTCTCCACGCACGGCGACGAGCACTACTATCCTTACGAGGCGCTCGAACGCGAGGCGCGCAACCACGCGAAAAAGCTCGTGGCACTGGGGCTGAACAAGGGCGAGCGCGTCGCGCTCGTGGTCCTCGACCCGGAAGCGTTCATCCTGAGCTTCCTCGGCGCCTCGTTCGCCGGTCTCGTCCCGGTACCGATATTTCCGCGCGGAAGCCTGAACTTCAGGACCCGCACACGTTACGCCGAAACCGTCAGTCACATCGTGCGCTCGGCAGGCGCCCGGATGCTGCTCACGTCGAACTCGACAAGAGAGACCATCGAGGACGTGCTCGCCGTCGACACCGGTCTCGAACGTGTCGTGACCATTGAAGCGCTGCTCGACGGCGAGCCGCCCGCGTGCGATTTGCCCACGCTGCATCCCGATGACCTGTGCTTCCTGCAATACACGTCGGGCAGCACGTCGCTGCCGAAAGGCGTGATGGTCACGCATCGCAATCTGGTCGCGAATGCGACAGCATTCCTCGGACCCCGCGGCATCGATCTGCGCGAGCAGGACGTCTATGTCAGCTGGCTGCCGCTGCACCACGACATGGGGCTCATCAGCGTGCTCGGCGCGCTGATCTGCGACTTGCCGTGCGTGCTGCTGGCAACCGAAGCGTTCGTGCGCCGGCCCGGCCTCTGGATGGAGGCGATCACGAAATACCGCGGCACCATCAGCTTCGCGCCGAACTTCGCGTACGCGCTCGCCGCTCGCCGTAGCCGCGACCAGGACCTCGAAGGCCTCGATCTGCGGCGGCTGCGCGTCGCCGGCTGCGGTGCCGAGCCGATCAACGCGCAAGCGCTGCGCCAGTTCTGCGCGCGCTTCGAGCCGGCCGGTTTTCGTGCCGAAGCGCTGCTGCCGTGCTACGGGATGGCCGAAGCAACACTCGCGATCACGTTTCACGACCACGGCCAGCCGCTCGTCACCGACGTCGTCTATGCGGCCGCGCTGGGGCTGGGTCGAGCGATACCGGCTGCGCGTGATAACGGCTTACGCACGATCGAACTGGTCGGCTGCGGCCATTGCTTTCCCGGCCACGAGTTGCGGATCGTCGACGAATCCGGGCGCGCTTTGCCCGAACGCTGCGTCGGCGAAATCGTCACGCGCGGGCCCAGCATCACCGTGGGCTATTACGGCCAGGCCGACGCGAGCGCCGACGCGTACCGCGACGGCTGGCTGCAGACCGGCGATCTCGGCTACCTCGCCGGCGACCAGCTCTATATCTGCGGCCGCAGCAAGGACCTGATCGTCATTCACGGCTCGAACCTCTATCCGCAGGACATCGAATGGGCGGTGGCCGAGTTGCCGAGCGTGCAAAGCCGCGGTGTCATCGCGTTCAGCGTGATGCGCGACGGCGACGAGACACTGGTCGTCTGTGCCGAGGGCAAGCCGGCGGAGGCCACGGCGCTGCGGCGTGCGATCGCGCAGAAGGTCGCCGAATGCGCGGGCCTGCAGGTCGGTCACGTTGCGATCGTGCAGGCGGGCAGCTTGCCGCGGACCTCTAGCGGCAAGGTACAGCGCCGCCGGACCAAGGCGCAGTTCGAAGCCGGCGAGCTGGAGGAACACTCGTGAGCATGCGCTGGCGCGAGATCATGCTGACGCTGTCGGGCGCGCTCACGCTCGCCGCTTGTCACGCGAAAGAAGCCGAGGTGACGTTGCCGCGCCCGGTCATCGCCGTGGTCGTGCATCGGGACAGCAAGCCCGTGCTCGCGACGCTGCCGGGCGAAGTCAACGCACGCTATGCGACGCCGCTGTCGTTTCGCATCGCGGGCAAGCTGATCGAGCGGAAGGTGCGGCTCGGCGATACGGTCACGGCCGGCCAGGCGATCGCGCGGCTCGATGCCGACGACGCGCAACGCAGCCTCGCGAGCGCGCAGGCCCAATTGATGGCGGCGCAGCATCGGCTCACCTTCGCCGAGCAGCAACTCGATCGCGACCGGGCGCAGGCGCAGGAACAGCTGATCTCGACAGCGCAGCTCGAGCAGACCCAGGATGCGTATGTGGCGGCCGCCGCGCAGCGCGATCAGGCGCTACAACAGTTCGCGCTGCTGACGAATCAGACGCAGTACACGGTCCTCACGGCGGACCATGCCGGCGTCATCACCGCCGAAGACGCCGATACCGGGCAGAACGTCGCGGCGGGACAAGCGGTCTACCATCTCGCCTGGTCCGGCGAGGTCGATATTCTCTGCGACGTGCCCGAGAGTCTGCTGAACGCGCTGGCGATCGGCAGCGCGGCCAGCGTCTCGCTGCCGGCCGCCACGGGCAGACGCTTCACGGCACACGTGCGGGAGCTGTCGCCGGCCGCGGACCCCGGCAGCCGCACCTATCGCGCGAAACTGACGCTCGATGCGCCAGGCCCCGAGGTCCGCCTCGGCATGACCGCCACCGTCACGTTCGCCGCGGCCGGCGAGGCGCAAGCGGACGACCCGATCACGCTGCCCGCCAGCGCGCTCTTTCACGACGGCAACGCGCCGGCCGTCTGGGTCGTTCGGCCGGGCGACCAGGCGCTGGAACTGCGCCGGGTCCAGGTTGGCCGCTACGACGACCGCACGATCTCGGTCGCGCGAGGCCTCAACGACGGCGAGCGCGTCGTGCTGCAAGGGGTGCATACCGTCAGCGCCGGCGAAACCGTGCGCGCGGTAGCGCCGTTGCATCCCGAGGACTTCGCATCATGAGAGCGCCGTTCGGCCAGGGGCCCGACGGAGCGGGTGGACCCGGCGGACCCGGTGGAGCGGGCGGACCGCGGCGGCCGGCAGCGGACGATACCGGCCGCTTCAATCTGTCCGCGTGGGCGATCCGTAACCAGGCGCTGGTCATCTTCGCCGTCGTGCTCGCGACGCTGTTCGGCGTGCTCGCCTATTCCCGTCTGGGACAATCCGAGGACCCGCCGTTCACGTTCCGCGCGATGGTGATCCGGACCTTCTGGCCCGGCGCGACCGCACGCCAGGTCGAGGAACAGGTGACCGACCGGATCGGCCGCAAGCTCCAAGAAACGCCTCATCTCGACTATCTGCGCAGCTACTCGCGTCCCGGCGAATCGCTGATCGTCTTTACGATGAAAGACTCCGCGCCGGTGAACGAAGTGCGCGAGACGTGGTACCAGGTACGCAAGAAGATGGCCGACATCGCGGATACGCTTCCGCCCGGCGTGCGGGGGCCGTACTTCGACGACGAGTTCGGCGACGTCTACACGACCATCTATACGCTCGCCGGCGACGGGTTCTCGCCGGCGCAATTGCACGACTATGCCGACGAACTGCGCGGCGTGCTGCTGCGCGTGCCCGGGGTCGCGAAAGTCGATTATTTCGGCGACCCCGACGAGCACATCACGATCGAGATTCCCAACGCGCAATTGACGCGGCTCAGTATCACGCCGCAACAGCTCGCGCGGGCGATCAACGCGCAAAACGCGGTCACGCCGAGCGGCACGCTGACCACCGCGTTCGACCGCGTGTACGTGCGTCCGAGCGGCCAGTTCACCGACCTGAAGGCGATGGCCGACACGCTGATCGACATCAATCACCGCCTGGTTCGTCTCGGTGACATTGCCACGATCAGGCGCGGCTACGACGATCCGCCGGTCTCGCAGGTTCGCACCGGCGGCCGCGCGGTGCTCGCCATCGGCATCACGATGCAGACTGGCGGCGATGTGATTCAGCTCGGCAAGCGGCTCGATGCGCAGACAGCGGAATTGCGTGCGCGTCTGCCCGCGGGGCTCGAACTCGTCGAGGTGTCGAGCATGCCGCACGCGGTCTCGCATTCGGTCAACGGTTTTCTGCGGGCCGCCGCCGAAGCGATCGTGATCGTGCTGGCAGTGAGCCTCATCTCACTGGGCTGGCGCGCCGGCGTGGTGGTGGCGATCTCGATCCCGGTCGTGCTCGCGGTCACCGCGCTATGCATGAACGGCTTCGACATCGGCCTGCACAAGATCTCGCTCGGCACGCTGGTCCTCGCGCTGGGCCTGCTCGTCGACGATGCGATCATCGCGGTCGAGATGATGGCCGTGAAGCTCGAGCAGGGCTGGGGCCGCGCGAGGGCCGCGGCGTTCGCCTACAGCAGTACCGCATTTCCGATGCTGACGGGAACCCTCGTCACGGTGGCGGGATTCCTGCCGATCGCGCTGGCAAAATCGGCCACCGGCGAATACACGCGCTCGATCTTTCAGGTGTCCGCGATTGCGCTGATCGCTTCGTGGTTCGCGGCGGTCATGCTGATTCCGTTGCTCGGCTATCACCTGCTACCCGAACGCAAGGACACCGCACGCGAGACGCCTCGGCGCGCGCTTCGCAAGCTCCGCCGGCGCGACGACGCGCAGACGCGCCGGACCCCGGTGGCGGCGCCGCGCGCCAGCCGCTTTCATGACCGCCTGCGCGACTGCGTCGCGTGGTGCGTGAAGCGGCGCCTCGTCGTGCTCGGCGTCACGGCCGCCTTGTTCGTTGCCGCGTTGGCCGGCTTCGCGCTCGTGCCGCAACAGTTCTTTCCGAGCTCCGAGCGGCCCGAACTGCTCGTCGACATGCGGCTGCCCGAAGGCGCGTCGTTCGAAGCGACGCTGCGCGAAGCCGCGCGCCTCGAAAAGACGCTGGCCGGCCGGCCCGAGATCGATCATCTGGTCGACTTCGTCGGCGCGGGCGCACCGCGCTTCTACCTGCCGCTCGACGTGCAGTTGCCCCAGCCCAACTTCGCGCAGCTCGTGATCACCGCGAAGTCCGTCGACGACCGCGCAAAGCTCGAACGCTGGCTCGCGAGCACGCTGCAAAACAGCTTTCCCGCCGTGCGCGCGCGCGTTTCGCCGCTCCAGACGGGCCCCTCGGTCGGCTATCCGGTGCAGTTTCGCGTCAGCGGAAGCGACCTCGCCACCGTGCGGGAGATCGCGGAAAAGGTAGCGGCGACGATGAAAGCCGATGCCCGCACAACGGGCGTCCATTTCGACTGGGACGAACCCGGCGAACGCTCGGTGCGCTTCGAGATCGACCAGCAGAAGGCGCGCGAGCTCGGCGTCACCTCGGAAGACGTGGCGAGCTTCCTCGCAATGACGCTGTCGGGCTATACGTTCACGCAGTACCGGGTCCGCGACCGCTTGATCAGTGTCGATCTGCGTGCGCCCCAACGCGAGCGGGTCGACCCCGACGAGATCGTGAACCTCGCGATGCCGACGCCGAACGGCCCGGTGCCGCTCGGCGCGCTCGCCCACCTCAACAACGAACTCGAATACGCGGTGATCTGGGACCGCGACCGTCAACCGACGATCACGGTCCAGGCCGACGTGCGCGGCAACGCGTTGGATATCGACGTGACCCAGGCGATCGATCGGACGCTCGCGCCGCTACGCGCGTCGCTGCCGATCGGCTACCGGATCGAGACCGGCGGCGCGGGCGAGATCAGCGGCAAGGCGCAGGCGTCGGTGATCGCGCAGCTTCCGCTGATGCTCGTCGTGGTGCTGACGCTGCTGATGATTCAACTGCGCAGCTTCGCGCGCGTGCTGATGGTCGTGCTCACCGCGCCGCTCGGGCTCATCGGCGTGGTCGCCGCACTGCTGCTGTTCGGCAAGCCGTTCGGCTTCGTGGCGATGCTCGGCGTCATTGCGATGTCCGGCATCATCATGCGCAACTCGGTGATTCTCGTCGATCAGATCGAACGCAATATCGCCGCGGGCCAGGGGCGCTTCGATGCGATCGTGGGCGCCACGGTCCGGCGCTTCCGCCCGATCATGCTGACCGCCGCGGCGGCCGTGCTCGCGCTGATCCCGCTGCTGCATTCGGCCTTCTTCGGACCGATGGCGACCGCACTGATGGGCGGCATCACGGGCGCCACGGTGTTGACGCTGTTCTTCGTTCCCGCGCTGTACGCGACCGCGTTCAAGGTGCGGCACTTCGAACGCGGTGTGCGAACCGCGACCCTGACAATCGAATCTACGTGGAGCTGATCGTGGGCACAGACTGCAACCCCGTCGACGGGCCGGCGCTCGCGAGCGCGCAGCATTTCGCCGGCGCGCCGGGTCGAACGCGGGCAGCGGCGATCCATGATTGGCGCGCGGCGTTCGGCGCGGCCGCGACGATCGCGCTTGGCGCATGCTCGTTCGGTCCGGGCGGCGAGCCGCCCGCGATGCCCTCTCCCGCCCATTACGGCGTCGAGCCTCAGCCCGCGCAAACGGTCGCCGCGCTCGGTGTCGCGCAGCACTTCACCACCGGCGCGCAGCCTGTGCCGCAATGGTGGCGGCTGTTCGGATCGACAGCGTTGAATGCCCTCGTCGAAGAAGGTTTGCGCAACAGCCCGACACTCGCTGCCGCCGACAAGCACCTTGCCGCCGCGCATGAACAACTGCGGGCGCAGATCGGCGCCTCGCTGCTGCCGTCGGTCGATCTGGTGGGGCAGGCCTCGCGCGGGCGCGATCTCGGCATTCCGGTCCCCGGCGGCCCGAATACGCTGCTTTACAACGAGTTCATCGGCGTAGTCCAGGCGCAATATACGTTCGACCTGTTCGGCGCGGTGCGTAAAGCCAACGCGGCCCGATCAGCGCGTGTCGAGATCGACGCGTATCAACGCGAAGCCGCGCGCCGCGCACTGGCCACCAACATCGTCACGGCGACGATCGGGGCGGCGATGTTGCGCGCCGAGATCGACGCGACCGAGCGATTGATCGCGCTTGCGGGCGATCAGGCTCACGATACCGAACGGCATTACGAACTCGGATCGCTGACGCGCGGCGACGTGTCGACTGCGCGGCAAAGCATCGCCGCGCTCGAGGTCAGCGTGGCCGATCTGCGGCAACGGCTGACGGTGACGAGACATGCGCTTGCGGTGCTGCTCGGCCGCACGCCCGACGCGGCGCCGCCCGAGCCAGAGCTGGCAAACCTGCACTTGCCGCAGGACCTGCCCGTCGTGCTGCCATCGGACCTGTTGCGCGCGCGGCCCGATATCGCGGCCGCCGAGGCGGCGCTGAAGGCCGCCGCAGACGACGTCGGCGTCGCGACGGCACAGCTGTTTCCGAGCCTGACGCTGAACGCCTCGATGGGACAAGGCGGCTTCAACTGGCCGCTCGCGCTGTCGGGCGCAGGCGCGATCTGGAGCATCGCCGCGACGATGTCGCAGGCGCTTTTTCATGGCGGCGCGCTCGTCGCACGGCGGCGCGCGGCAATCGACATCTACGAGGCCGCCGTGTTCGAGTACAAGCAGACCGTGCTGGCGGCGTTCGAAAACGTCGCGGACACGCTTGCGTCGCTCGAACACGACGCGCAGGCGCTCGACGCCGCGAGCAGCGCTGCCCGTGAGGCACGCGAGTCGTTCGACGATGTCACGTCGCGTCACCGGCTCGGCGCGCTGCCCGCTGCATCCGCCCGCGGCGGCGAGCAGCAGTACGAAGCAGCGAGGCTCGAAGAAATCCGCCGTATCGGCCGGCGCCTGGCCGATACGGCGACGCTGTTTCAGGCGATGGGCGAGCTGCCGGCGGGCAGCAGCCAGACACCTGACCATCTGGCCGGCAAGTGATCGGCCCGCCGCTGCCGACGGCGCCCGCTTGCGTTCAGCCGGCGCGTCCGCGCGGAACGCCCACAAGGTAAGTCAGACCGATCGGCGAGCCCTGCACCGGCAGTGTGCCGATGTCCCATTCGAAGCTCTGCTGGTCCGGGATACGCGCCACCATCTCACGCAATTCGTCGGGGTTGTAGATGCGCAGCATCGACACGATGCCGTCGAACAGACACAGCAGCGGGATAGCCGGCAGCACATAGGTGAGCGCTAGTCGCGACCAGCGAAACGGCCGGATCAGCGGAGTCAGCGCGAGCATCATCAGCGGCATCGCCAGGATGAACACGACACCGAGCAGCCGGTGGTCGGCACCCTCGACGATGACGATCGCGCGACGCTTCGTCACCGCGTCGGCAAGGATCGCCCGCGCATCGTCCGGCCGAAAATGGTGGAAAGCGTTGAACATCGTGCGCACACCGTCGAATCCCGATGGCACGTCCATCGCGTCCACCGGTTCGCTCACATAGGTGACGCGGCCGGCTGCCCCGGCGGATACGCGCTCGTACGCGGCGCGATTGGGATAGAAGTCGGTCAGTTGCACCGTCACGCGTCCGGACTGCGCGAGCAACGGTGCAAGCGTCAGCCACGGGCCGCCGCCGCCCGAACATAGATCGACGATCCGGTCGTTGCCGACCCGCCGCATCGCTTCGCGCAGCTTGCCCGCGATGACGTTGAAGCCCTCGAGGGTATTGGCCAGGAAATGCAGCCAGTCCGTCCCGCCGTCACGGATCGCCCGTGGGCACCACGGCTGGTCTTCGATTTCGAGCAGATGCAGGCGTCGCATGATCACGCGGGCAACCGAGGTAACTGAAAACCGGCGGATTTCATAACGTGCCCTGGCAGTGTGCAACCGGGTAGACAGAGAAGGCCTGCACGCTAAACACCACGCCTGTCAGCCTTGGGAGCGGCAACTTACTACCGAACTTAAACGAGCCAACGCGTGGGCTTCTTAACGACGTCAGTCGACTATACGCTGAGCCGCGCCGACGACGTTAGCGGTTCGCATCCTGCATAATGACCACGCATGAGGATTTACCCGCATCATCCGCCGGACGGCGGCCGGGAGACGAGCGATGCAAAACGACAGACCGCCGCCGCGGCGGGTGACATATGAGAAAGGGATCCGGATCGGCGGCCCCGGCTGGTTCGGCCGGTTGCTGGCCGTCGCCCTGAGCGCGATCCTGTTCGTGGTGGCCGCGATGCTGTCGATCGTGCTGTTCGCCGTGCTGTTCGCGGTCGGCACGATCGTCGTCGGGTATCTGTGGTGGAAGATGCGCGCGTTGCGCCGGCAGACGGTCGCGCATGGCGACGACGCCCGCACCATCGACATGGAGGTCGTCCACAAGGACCCGCCCGACGACGATTCCGCGCCACGCTGAGGATCGGCTACGCGCGCCTCAAGCCGCAAGGGCCGCTTCGACCGCGCTTACGTAATTGCGAAAGCCGGCCTGCTGCAGCGCCTCTCGCAGCCGCAGCAGTTCATGTCGCGTGGCTTCGCTGAGCGGCGCCTGAAGCGCGAGTGCAAGCGCACGGCCACGCGCCGCGAAAAGCTCGGACCACGGCAACGGTTCGCGCTGTGTATAGGCCTCGAGTGCGCCCACGTAGTGCAGCATGCCAGCAGGATCGCCCGCCCCCAGCATCGCTTCGACGGCGTCGCGGTAAAACCACAGGTGATTGTGGCCGACCGCGCCGAGGCGCAACAGCGCCTCGCCTTCAGCCAGTAGCCGCGTACGCTCGCCGTTATCGTCAACCGCGCGGCTCAGTGCGCTCAAGGCCTTTGGCCCGGAAAACTGAGTCCCTACCTCGCGTGAGATGGCGAGTGCTTCGCGCAGCGCCACCACTGCTTCACTACGGCATCCTTCGTCCAGTAACAGGCGACCCTGCATCTCCAGATTCTGCGCTTCGAAGCGGCGCGCACCCAATTGCCGGATCACACGCATTTCCTGCACCAGATGCTTGCCGGCCGCCTGCGCATCGCCCAGTTCCTGGCAGGCGAACACCCCCAGCGTCTCCCCCAGCAATTGCGCGCGAGGCTGCCCGATCAACTCGGCGGCGCGGGCGGCGGCGCTTGCGTCCTCGCGAGCCTGACTTGCGTCGTTCAGATAAATGCGGCTGAAGCCCTGCATCGACAGATTGGCAACCTCGATGCGGCCGAACCCGTGTTCGCGGCTCATCGCGACGCATTCGCTGAAATGATGGAACGCGGTCCGCATGCGCCCCTGCGCATACGCCGCATCCGCCAGGCCGCCGAGCGCGCGAGCCTCTGCCTCGGGCAGACCGAGGCGCCGCGCGTAGCCAAGACCACGCTCATGCTCGGCGCTGCAGGCGTCGATCTTGCCGAGCGGAAAGAGAATGTTGCCGCGCAGATAGTGGAGGCTTGCAAGCTCCGCCAGCCGGTTGTCTCGCTCCGCGATCTTTTGCGCTTGCGCGAGCAAGCCGAGTGCTTCGTCGAGACCCTCGCTGACACGCAGACCTTCCGCGAGCCCGAGCTGACAGTCGCAACGGGCGGCGTCGTCGGCGGCGGCGGCGAGTGCGCTGCGGTACGTCACGATCGATCCTGCGATGTCGCCCAGGTCGCGCTGAAGTTCGCCCTTGCAGCAGCTCAGTGCATGGCGGTCTGCCTCCGACTGCGCGATTTCGATGCCGCGCTCGGCCAGCCGCAGCGCCGCTTCGAAACGATGGGCGGCACGCTGTGCGGCCGCCGCGCCGAGGTAGGCGTGCGGCGCGTGCTCGTCTTCGGCGCGGTCGAGATGCTGGGCGTGCAGCGTGACATCGCTTTGTGCGAACCATTCGGCCGCGCGCAGATGAAGTTCACGGCGGCGCGCGCGCAACAACGTCGAGTAAGCGCTCTCCTGGATCAACGCGTGGGCGAACAGGAAGTCGTCGCCTTCCGGCAGCACGAGTGCATTGACGAGCAGGCCGTCGCAGACGTAGCCAGGATCGTCCACCAGCTCTCGCAGCAGTGCGAGATCGAAACGCTGGCCGATCACGGCGGCCGCCTGGAACGCCAGGCGGTCACGGGGCGCGAGCCGGTCCATCCGCGCGAGCACGAGACTGCGGATCGACGCGGGCACGTTGCCGCCGCTGCCTTCTTCAGCGTTGCGCAGCAGTTGTTCGAGAAACAACGGATTGCCGCCCGCGCGCTCGATGCAGGCCACCGCGACGCGCTGGGTCGCATCGATGAAATTGCCCGCCAGGCTCAGGGCCTCGTCCTTGCGAAGCGGTCCGAGATCGATCGTGGCGAACGGGGTGTCGCGGCAACGTGCGCGCCAGCCTGCATCGATCGGATCGCCTTCCACGCGCGAAGTCGTGACCAGCAGGCCCGTGCCGTTGGCAATGCCTGACGCGAACGCCGACAGGTAGCCGATGACTTCGGCATCGGCCCAATGCAGGTCTTCGACGACGATGAGCGTCGCCGCATGGGCGCAAGCGTCCTCGGTCAGCCTCACGGCGAGCGCCTGCTTGCCGCGCTTGCGCGCGCCGTGGTCCATGGCCTCGTAGATGGTTTGCCATTCGGCGGCCTGCGGAAGATCGAGGAAGTCGTGCAGAAACACGATCTGCTCGGCCTTGACGATACCTTGGGTCGCGACCTGCGCGGCGGCGGCCTGCCGCGCTTCACTCGATGCACCGGCCGGTAAGCCGAGCAGGCTTCCAATGATGGTCCGCACCGGATCCTGGCCCTTGCCGACGCCGAAATCGAGCACGAGGCTCCGATGGAGCGTGAAGCCCTGTGCCTGCGCATGGCGGCGCATCTCGTCGACGAGCCGCGTCTTGCCGATCCCGGCTTCGCCTCGCACATGAACGACATGCCCTGCGCGCCTTGCCATGCACGCATGAAGGATGCCGTGAAACTGTTCGAGCTCGGCTTCGCGTCCGACGAAGCGGCTGCGGCTCGTCCTGACGGGCTCGCTGCCAAGCGCGACGAGCCGCCATGCCCGCACCGGCGTGTCGATGCCCTTGAAGCGCCGCTCGCCGATTGCTTCGCAACTGGCGGCGTCGCCGAGCGTGCGCGCCGCGTCGTCGGATATCCAGGTTTCGCCGGCGGCCGCGGCTGCCACGAGCCGGGCGGCCAGGTTCACCGGATCGCCATGCACGGTGTAGTCCTGCGCGTCGGCGCGGCCCAGCGCGCCCGCGATGACCTCGCCACTCGCCATGCCGATATGCGCCTGCAACGGCCGCCCGGTCTGCGCGGCCAGCCGCGCCAGGCCGTCGTGAATGTCGAGAGCGGCACGGGCGGCGCGCAGCGTGTCCGTCTCGTGCGAGCGGGGCGCGCCGAACAGCGCCATCACCGCGTCGCCGATGTGCTTGTCGATCGTGCCGCCATAGGCGAGCACGATCCCGTCGACCAGCGCCGTGTAGCGTCCGATCAGCGCGCGCAAGTCTTCGGGATCGAGCGAGCGCGACAGCATCGTGTAGCCGCAGAGATCGGCGAACAGAATCGTGACCTGCCTGCGCTCGTCCGCGGGCACCTCGTTGTCGGCGGACGTCTGGGGCGGTAGCGGCGCGGCCGCCGTTAGGGCGCCTGCCGCCGCGGCCAGAATGCGCTTACGGTGGCCGAGCGACTGTACCCCCAGCTCTTTCAGGTCGACGTCGGTCAGCTGCCCGAGCAGCGACATGTCGATGTCGTTTGCCGCGAACGCGTGGGCGTACTGCTCGAGCCCGAGGTCCCGCAGCCATTTCTCGATATCCATGTTCGTCGCCCCGCCTCCGATGCGTGGCCCCGCGGGCAAAAGCTCAGACGAATAGCGCGCGTGCCGGCCGCCGGTGTGAACGGCCCCGGAGCTGCATGGCCTTTGCGTGGAGCTCGCCAGGTACGGGGCCGATGAATAATCAGTGTAGGTGTCCGATAAGCACGCTGCATCGCGTTTGACAGCCGTTCGAGCCGCGCAGGATACTGGCTGGCGCGCCTCACGGCGCCCTTGCATTCGACCGGGAATCCACGTGAAGCCGGGCAAGACCGTTTCCGTCTCCGAGATCCCGCTGCGCTCGCGTTTGGCGGGTCTGCCAGGCGACGTGGCGGCGGGCGCCGTTTCGACGCTCGTCATGCTGTGCTATGCGATGAGCCTCGGCACGATGATCTTTAGCGCCGATCTTGCCCGCTACGCGATGCTGGGCGTGCCCACCGCGCTCGTGAGCTGCGTCGTCACGGCGCTCGTGATCGCCTTGACGAGTTCGATGCGCGTCAACATTGGCGGCCCCGACAGCAACGCCGCCGCCTTTCTCGCCGGCGTGGCGGCGGGGGTGGCCAGCAGCGTGCGCGCGGACGGCGGTTCGCCGCAGACGCTGATCCTCACTGTGCTGATCGCCATCGCGCTCTGTTCGCTCATGACGGGCATCGTGCTCTATGCGATCGGCTCGTCGAAGCGCAGCCGCTCCTTGCAGTTCCTGCCCTATCCGGTGCTCGGCGGATTTCTCGCGGGCACGGGCTACCTGCTGCTCGCGGGGGCGTTCCGCGTGCTGACGGGCCAGCCGCTGCAGTGGCACACGCTCGCGTTGCTCGCGCACCTTCACTGGCTCACATGGGTTCCGGCGCTGGTCGTCGGCGTGCTGGCCACGGTATTGATGCGCACGTGGCAGCACATTGCCGCGCTGCCGCTCACGCTGGCCTTCGGCGTCGTGCTTTTCTACGTTCTGCTGCAGGTTGCCGGAGTTTCGATCGACGACGCGCGCGGCATGGGTCTGCTGCTGCCGCGCGTCAAGCTGCACCTATCCGGGCTGCCGGAGTTGCACCTGGCCGCGAGGCTCGGACGGGGCGGCATCGACTGGTCGGCGGTCGGCGCGCATCTTCCCGAGAGTCTGGTGGTGACCTCGGTGTCGGCCGTGACGATCCTGATGAATTCAACGGCGATCGGCGCGGCCACCGGGGAGGACGTCGACCTCAATCGCGAAATGCGCGCCGCCGGCCTCGCCAATCTCGCGAGCGGACTGCTGGGCGGCATGGTCGGCTACCAGTCGTTCAATCGCTCGATGCTCAACGCGCGGGTGGGCGCGACGAGCCGGGTGGCGGGCGTGTTCGCCTCGCTCGCGTGCGTGGTCGTGCTCGCCACTTCGCCGGGCATCGTGGCGCTCTTTCCGGTGCCGGTGCTGGTCGGCCTTCAGCTCTTCATGGGGCTGCGCTTGCTCGTGCATTGGCTCGCGGGCGCCTGGACCAAGCTCAACTGGTATGAGTATCTGCTCGTGCCCGTGATTCTCGGCACTATCGCGGCGTATGGCGTGATCGTCGGCGTAGGGGTGGGCGTCGTTGCAGCATGTGTGATGTTCACGCTGCTCTACGGTCGGGTCGGCTGCATACGCATGGAGTTCGACCTGCGCGCGCGGACCTCGAATGTTGAGCGCAGCATCGAAGACACCCAGGCTCTGCGCGCAATCGGCCCCCAGGTATGCGGAATGTGCCTGCAAGGGTTTCTGTTCTTCGGCACGGCCAATTCGATTCTGCAGCGCCTTCGCGAGCGATTCGGCGCCGGGAATCCGTCGCAGGTCCGCTTCGTCGTGCTCGACTTTGCGGCGACGCATGGCATGGATGCATCCGTATCCATCAGCTTCGTCAAACTCAGGCAGCTCTGCGCAGCAAGAAGCGTGGACCTCGTGTTGACCGCGCTGCCGCCGCGCTCGCGCGATCTGCTCGTGAAGACCGGCACGCTCAATCTGAAGATCCATGAATTCGATACGCTCGATGCGGGTCTCGAATGGATCGAAGACAAACTGCTCGCGTCGAACTCGCTCGCGATCGCGCATGGCGGCGATTTGCGGGCGATGCTCGAGCCGCATTTCACGGCCGGCGCGTTGAACGGCTTGATCGCGTGTCTGGAGGTGCAGGATCTGCTTTCGGGGCAGGCGCTGTTTCGTCATCGCGAGCCGGGCGACGCGCTGTATTTCGTCGAGCAAGGACGTGTCGCGGTCTCGCTGCCGCTCGGCGATGGCCGCTCGGCGCGTCTGCGCTCGTTCGGCCCGGGCACGGTCGTGGGGGAAATGGCGGTGTACACGCAGCAACAGCGCAGCGCGGATGTGATTGCCGAGGCACCGACGCGCGTGTACCGCCTGTCGATCTCCCGGCTGCTCGAACTCGAACAGCAGGATCCGGCGACGGCGCAACAGTTGCATCGGTTTCTCGTGAAGACCATCGCGTTGCGTCTTGCCGTTGCCGACGAGGCATTACGCGCGGCTTTATAAGCGGCAGCGCCCCTGACCGGCGGCGCCCCCAACCCGTCACCACGTCCCGCTAAACGCCTGCTGTACCTTGACGGGATCGGTCACGCCGTTGGCCACCAGCAATTGCGTCAGCAATCGCGCCTTCTGCGGATTCAGATCGAGCGATGCGACGAAACCGCGCTTGTCGTCGTCCACCTCGACGTTGCGGTTCACGAACCCCGACACCAGGCGCGTCGAGCGAACCACCACGATGCCTTTTGCCGCCGCGCGGTCGAGCGCCGCGAGGGCTTCCTTCGACATGTCACCATCGCCTTCGCCGGCGACGACGATGCCCTTCGCGCCATCGGCGATCGCATGATCGATCTGGCGGCCATCCATGTTGCTATGCGCGTAGACGATATCGACGCGCGGCAATTGCCCACTCGCGGGCAGGCTCAGCGCAGCGCGCGTCGATTGCACCGCCGGCATCACGAAGCGCACGCTCGCCGGATCGACATAACCGATCGCGCCGGCATTCGGCGACGCGAACGCCTGTACCGCCGTGGTATTGGTCTTGGTGATCCAGCGCGGCGCGTGAATCTGGTCATTCATCACGACCATCACGCCTCGGCCACGCGACTGCGGGCTCGCCGCCACTTCGACGGCTTCGTACAGATTGCCGGGACCGTCGGCGCTCGCGGAACCGCCCGGTCGCATCGAGCCGACCAGCACCACCGGCTTGTCGGAGCGCAGCACGTTGCTCAGGAAGAACGCCGTTTCCTCGATCGTATCGGTGCCGTGCGTAATCACGATGGCGTCGGCCTCGTTCCGCGCGAAGACCTCGTCGATCCGCCGCGCAAGCTGCAACCAGATCTTGTCGTTCATGTCCTGCGAGCCGACGTTCGAGATCTGCTCCGCGCTGATGCTCGCGAGCTTCTCGATGCCCGGCACGCCGCGCACCAGTTCCTGCCCCTTCACGTTGCCCGAGTTGTAGCCGATCGCCGAACGGGGATCGGCGGTTCCCGAGATCGTGCCGCCGGTGGCCAGCACCAGAACACGCGGCGTTGCCGTGACGGCGCTTGCCTGTTGCGATGGCGCGTCGGCAGCCTGCGCGCAGGTACCCGCGGCAAGTGCCGCGATCAGCAGTGCCGCCGAACCGCACAGCCGCCTTGCTTTTCGATCGATCGTGTTGCCGTTCATCTTTCTCTCCTCCATCGTTTAAAAGAGTCGCGTGCGTATGCACGCGACCTGTGACCGGAACAACCTTCGTCGCTCATGCCGCCGACGACATCTTTCTTGGTTGCGTCAGCATGGCGGGTTGAAGGATCTCGTCGAGCTGCGCCTGACTCAACAGCCCTTTGTCGATCACGATCTGCGCGACGCTTTTGCCCGACGCAAGCGCTTCCTTCGCGACTTCGGTCGAGTGCGTATAGCCGATGTACGGGTTCAGCGCGGTCACGATGCCGATCGAGCTCTCGACGATCGCGCGCAGCCGCTCGTGATTCGCGGTAATGCCGTCGACGCATTTCGACGCGAGCGTGAGGCACCCTGCGCGTAAATGGGCGACGCTCTTGAACAGGCTGTGCGCGATGATCGGCTCGAACGCGTTGAGCTGGAGCTGCCCCGCTTCGGCGGCGAAGCTCACCGTCACATCGTTGCCGATGACTTCGAACGCGATCTGGTTGACGACCTCCGGAATCACCGGATTCACCTTGCCCGGCATGATGCTCGAACCCGCCTGCACCGGCGGCAGGTTGATTTCGCCGAGGCCCGCGCGAGGACCGCTCGAAAGCAGGCGAAGATCGTTGCAGGTCTTGGAGAGTTTTACGGCGACGCGCTTCAGTACGCCGGAGAGCTGCACGAACGAACCGACATCCTGCGTCGCTTCGATCAGATTCGGCGACGTGCTCAACGCGATACCGGTTATTTCGCTCAAGTGCCTGCATGCAAGCTGCGCGTATTCCGGATGTGTATTGATGCCGGTGCCGATCGCCGTCGCGCCGAGATTGATCTCGCAGATGAGCTGGGCCGCTTCCTTCAGCCGCTCTTCGTCTTCGCCGAGCATCACAGCGAAGGTGCTGAACTCCTGGCCGAGCGTCATCGGTACGGCGTCCTGAAGCTGCGTGCGGCCCATCTTCAGGTCGTTGCCGAATTCCACCGCCTTGCGTTCGAACGATGCGCGCAACACGCCCATCGCGTCGACCAGTTGCATGATGCCCGCGTACGTGGCGATCTTGAGCGCGGTCGGATAGACGTCGTTGGTGCTCTGGCCGAGATTCACGTCCTCGTTCGGATGGAGAACCGCGTATTCGCCGCGCTGTTGCCCGAGATGTTCGAGCGCGAGATTGGCAATGACCTCGTTCGCGTTCATGTTGGTCGACGTGCCCGCGCCGCCCTGAATCACGTCGACGACGAAATGCTCGTGCGCGGTGCCTGAGCGCACTTGCCTGCATGCGTGCACGATGGCCTGCATCTTCACTGCGCTCAATAGGCCGAGATCGTAATTCGCGAGCGCGGCGGCTTCTTTCACGCTCGCCAGCGCGTTGACGAGGTTCGGATACACGGAGATCGGAATACCCGTGATGGGAAAGTTTTGCAGCGCGCGCAGCGTGTGTACGCCGTAGTACGCGGTCGCGGGCACGGCGAGATCGCCGAGAAGGTCGTGTTCGATACGTTCGGTCGGTGCAAGCATGATTACCTCTCAGGTTCTGAAATCGACAGGCGAGCGGGGTCATCCGGCACACCTCGTGTGCAGGTCCGTCGCATTGACTGGGTGATGCGGTTGGGTTATCGAGGCGGCGCTGTCGCGCAGGCGACACACTGCTTCGCGAGCACGTCGGTCGGATCGACCACGCTCACGCGCGCGCCGTTCGCGCCGATCACATACGGCTCGCGAATCAGCAGCGGCAGTTCCGTGCAGCCGAGAACGATCACTTCGACGCCGTCGGCGATAAGCCCGTCGATCGCCGCGGCAAGGTCTTGCTGGCACTGCCCCGCCGTGAATCCGGCCTTCACGCCTTCCTTGCCGTAGATCGCGTCCATCACGCGCGCCTGCAGCGCGGGTGCCGGGACGACCTGCCGCAAGCCGTGCGATTCGAGCGCCTTTTCGTAGACGCCGCTCGCGAGCGTGCCGCAAGTCGCGAGCACGCCGACCGAGCGCAGCGCGGGAAACGACTCGCGCAGATAACGCACCGTCACCGTCAGCATATTGACGATCGGCACGCCGAGATAAGGCTGTATCCGCTCGACGAAGGCATGCGCCGTATTGCACGGGATCGCGATCAGATCCGCGCCGCCCGTTTCGAGTTTCTTGCAGGTCGCATAGAGCGAGATGGTCGGGTCGGGTCCGTCGCCGATCAGATTCTCCGTGCGATCCGGGATCTGCGGGTTCTGCTCGACGAGCAGCTTGATGTGGTCCTGATCGCGCCGCGCGGGCGTCGCGCGCACGATCTTGTGAATGAAATCGACGGTGGCCGCCGGACCCACGCCGCCCACCACGCCGACCTTGAAGATCGTCTCGGGCGTGTGGTACTGGCCGGACACCACGTACTGCGCATAAGCCAGGTTCGAATCGACGAGCGGCACGCGCAACGCACCGAGTTCGTCCGCGACCAGCGCGATCTCGGTGAGCCCCGGCACGATGACGTTGGCGCCCTGTTCGATCAGGTCCTCGCACGCCGCCCGCAGCAACTCGGCCGGACGGCCACGCAGATTGCCGCTCTTCACGCCATCCTCGCCATAAACGGCCTCGGTGACGAAATCGATGCCGTCGCCGATGCGCGGGTGGATCACTTCGAACTCGGGCGCCGCGAAGTACTTCTCGAACAGGCGCCTGCGCCGCGTATGCGCCGACGCGAGCACGCCCACGCGGCGCACCGCGGGAAATCTTCTGCGCACGTGGCTGCGCACCGCATCGATCATGTCGACGATCTGCAGCGGCGAATTGGCTTTCAGTTCGTCGATGAACGTGTGACTCAGGAAGCACGGCAGCACGACCGTCGTCACGCCGCGCTTCTCGAAGCTGCTGATCAGATCGAAGATGTACAGCTTGCGCTGCGTCAACGTCTCGCTGTCGGCAGCGGCGCTGCGAAACGGCTGCTGCTCGAAGATCGCATCGAAGTGCTCGGCGTCGCGCGTGGCCGGCGTCGATTTGATCAGTTTGAAGAACACGTCCGCGCTCGCGAGCGGGCCGAGCCCGCCCACCACGCCGAACTTGCGCGCGCTCGTGGCAGACGTTGCGTCGATGCCGCTCATTTGGTCTCGCCTTCGAGCTGGCCGAACGAAGCCGTCGCCATCGCCGTGCGGCGTTCCTGCCGCGTCACGCGCTGGCCCTCCCACTTCGCGATGGCTGCCGTCGCGATGCTGTTGCCGATCACGTTGGTCGCCGTGCGCCCCATGTCGAGAATCTGGTCGATCGCGAGCACCAGCACGACGCCCGATGGCGGCAAATGGAACATCGGCGCCACGGCCGCGACGACCACCACCGAGCCGCGTGCGACACCCGCCATGCCTTTGCTGCTCACCATCAGCACGAGCAGCATCACGATCTGCGTGCCGATCGGCATGTCGATGCCGAACGCCTGCGCGATGAAGATCGCGGCGAAGGCCTGATACATCATCGAGCCGTCGAGATTGAACGCATAGCCGAGCGGCAACGTGAAGCCCACCACTTTCTTGTCGACGCCGAATTCCTCCAGCTTCTCCGTCAGGCGCGGATACGCCGCCTCGCTGCTCGCGGTGGAGAACGCCAGCATCGCGGGTTCGCGGATCGCCTTGAGCAAGGCCCAGACCGGCTTGCCGAGAAACGCGTAGCCGGCGAGGATCAGCGCCGCCCACAGCAGCGCGAGCCCCGTATAGAAGCTGGCGACAAGCTTGCCGTAGGTCGTCAGCACGTCGAGGCCATGCACCGTGATCGCCGATGCCAGCGCGCCGAATACACCGACGGGCGCGAGACGCATCACATAGTCGGTCAGTTTCAGCATGGTGGGCACGAGCCCTTCGACGCCCGCGATCAGCGGCGCGACGCGCGGGTCGGACTTGATCACGCTGAGCACGATGCCGAACATCACCGAGAAGACGAGGATCTGCAGGATATCGTTGCGCGCCATCGCATCGACGATGCTGGTGGGGAACGCGTGTGTGACGAAGTCCTTGAAGTTCAGGCTCGACGTGTTGAGGCCGGTGGCCACGTCAGCGCTCGTCTGGGACATGTGCAAGCCCGCGCCCGGTTGCAGCAGGTTCGCGAGCACGAGGCCGAGCGCGAGCGAGAACAGCGACGCGCACAGGAACCACGCGATCGAGCGAAGACCGATGCGGCGCACGTCGCTCGTGCCTTCCATGCCGGCGAGACCTGACACGAGCGTGGCAAACACCAGCGGCGCGATGATCATCTTCACGAGCCGCAGGAAGATATCGGTGACGATGGAAAAGTAGCCGGCGATCTCCTTCGCCTGCGCGGCATCGGCCGCCGTGCGATGGCAGACATAACCGACGGCCACGCCGAGCAGCATGCCGGCGAGGATGTAGAGGGTAAGCCGATTCTTCATGTGTCTCCGTCCTGAGATTATTTGTGACTGGACGGAATTCTAGAGACGGCAGAAAGGACGTGAATGCTAGTGTTGCATACGGCTATGCAAGTTTCGCATAACGCGGGATAACCCTAGCGGCGCTATTCGGCTGACCCCGACGAGGCCCGCAGATGCCGCCACAGCGTATCGAGCAGTTCACTGCGGTTCGTGAGGTCGCGATACACGCGCAACTCCAGCTCCAGTTGCCATTCGGAGCGGCCGGCGGCGACAAGCTGGCCGCTGTCGAGTTCGGCGGCGATCGAGCTCTTCGGCAGCCAGGCGACACCCTCGCCTTCCAGCACGAGCTTCTTCACGACCTCGGCCATGTCGGATTCATAGTGAAGATGCAAGGCGGGCGACGCTTTGCTCTGCTCCATCAGCAACGCGAAGCAGCGCCCAAAGTAGCTCGTCTCCGTATAGGCGATGAACGGCATCGGATGTTCGATCACGCCGGGCAGACGGTAGGCGTGCGCAAGCCGCTGACTGGGCCTGCATACCGGCATGAAAGTATCGACGCCCACGGTCACGCATTCATACCTGGTCGGATCGAGATGCAACGGCAGCTGCGGATGGTGATAAGCGAACATCAGCTCGCAGTTGCCGTTGACCAGCATCAGTATTGAATCGTGCACGTTCGCCGGAATCACGCGCGCGCGTACTTCGCCGACATGCTTGGACAGCGTGCGCAGCCACGCGGGCAGGAAGTTGAGCGCGATCGTGTGGCCGGCTGCGATCTGCAGGCTCGTGCCGGCGATGCGCTGTTCGGTGCGAATGATGGCGCGCGTGTCGAACAGCTTGTCGAGGATGTCTTCGGCCGCGTCACGAAACAGTTGCCCCGCCGGGGTCAGGGTCGGCGGAAAGCCGCTGCGATCGACGAGATCGGCGCCGACCCATTGTTCGAGCGACTGGATCCGTCTGCTGAAACCCGACTGCGTGACGTTGCGAAACTCCGCCGCCCGGGAAAAGCTCTGATAGCGGGCGAGCGCGATGAAGTCTTCGATCCACTTGATTTCCATCAGCCATCGCTCTCCGGTCCGGCGACGAATGGACTCGCCGCCGCGCCCGCAATTCTACGCCTGGCCGTGCCGCACGCTGACTATCGGACCGGCGTCAAAACGCCATGCAAAGGTACTTCAAGGTAATCATCGATCCCGTAGTGCGAGCCCTCCCTACGCGCCCATTGCGCGTCGCCATGCTCGCGACGCGCGCCATCCCATCGACGATCCCGTCACGCTGGCGAGGTTTCGGTGTTCAGCTTCGACACCGCACCCGTCTTCTCGTCGTAGCGGTAGCCTTGTTTCTCGAGTTGAGCGCTGATCGTTTCGACGAGCACCTGCTGCTGAATCTCCTTGCGCAGCAATTCATGCTCCGGCTTGAGCTGGGCCAGTTCAGCGGCAAGCCGGCGGCTCAATGTCGCTTCGCCCGCGCCGCGGGCAAGGACGACCACCATTTTTTCATTCGCCTGAGCCAGTTGCTGCTTCAGTGCGTTCGAGTAGTCGGACCATTTCCTGACGGTCTCCCGCGCTTCGGCAATTGCGGCGGCATGCGCGTCCGCGTCGCGCGTCATCTGCGCCTTCAATGCCTCGAGCTGCTCAGAGTCGGCAGTCACCGGCGACGCCGACTCCAGGCCCGCGACGTTCTCGCTCGCCACCGCGCTTTCGGCCAGTTCGGCCGCGCGCTGCTGCTCCGCGTCGGCACGCTCCTGCGCCTCCGACAAGCTGGCCGACAGTCTCGCGATTTCGGAGGTGCCCGCGTCACGCTCATCGGTCAGGCTGGCGATCTGCGTCTGGACATTCTGCAATTCAAGTGCGGCGGCATTCCGTTCAGCCTGCGCGCCCGCGACCTCTTCCCGGCGGGCCGCGTGCGCTTCCTGCTCGGCCTGCAGCTCCGCGCGAATCGCTTCGAGTTCGCTTTGAAGACGAGCGACCGCTTCGGAATGCGCCGCTTCCAGCGCCGCACGCTCCGTTTCGTCGGCCGGCGTTTCGACGACTGACCCAGCCGACTCGTCCGCCACCTCGCCCTCGCCCGCGGCGTCGGTCTCCTCGTGCGAAACCGGTCGGCGCTCCGCGGCCAGTTCCACGCTCTGCAGTTCCGCTTCGAGGAGCGAAACGCGCTCGGCAAGTTCCTGCGCGCGCTTCTCCGCCGCGTCGGTCCGATGCACGGCGAGCGCAATGTCCTCTTCGAGCCCGGCTACTGCGTCGACTTTCTCGTCGTAGGCGCTCGTCATCTTATCCAGTTCGACTTGCAGCGCATCGAGTTCCTGGACGGTGGTTTGCAGCTCGGCGAGCGCGTCGTCGCGCTCGTTGCTGGCGTCCTCGACACGCTGGCGCATCGCGGCGAGGCGTCGCGCCACCGCGCGTTCCGCTTCATCCTGCGCTGAGCTCCACAGCCGGGCGAGCGCATCGCGCATGGTGTCGGTCACGGTTTCCGGCAAAGCCGGACGTTCGACGACCTGCGGCACCCGCGGGGCGCGCGTTTCACGCCACTTGCGCAAGGCCGCTGCCACCGCGACCACCGAGCCTGTATGGACTTCGGACCAGATGGCTACCGGAGACACCTTCTCGCCTTCTTCGGCCAACCGGTTTGCGATTTCAGCGACGAGTTCGTCCGTGATCGTAATGTTGCTTGACATGCCTGCCTCGACAAAGTGCACGTGGTGACGAATACCGTTTCGTCGTTCGGGAGGCGGGCCCCGCGCCGGGACTCGCCTCGCATACCTACGAATTGTCGAGTACTTCCCCGGCGGTCAATCGTTCGAAAAGCCGAGGTTACGGGGAGGTATTCGTCGGATTGCGCCGCCAAAGGTCCGGCGCACATGCATTCAGAGCTTTCCCGCGATCCGATCCGCGTGATACGACGAACGCACGAGCGGCCCCGACACCACTTCCATGAACCCCATCTTCAAACCTTCGTCGCGTAGCATGTCGAACGTCGTGGGCGGCACGTATCGCCGCACCGCCATGTGAAACCGCGACGGCGCGAGATACTGGCCGATCGTCAGCACGTCGACGTCGTGGGCACGCAGATCGCGCATCGTCGCGAGCAGTTCGCTGTCGGTCTCGCCGAGCCCGGCCATCAGGCCGGATTTGGTCAACACCGCCGCGTTCTGGCGTTTCGCGCGCGATAGCAGTTCGAGCGAGCCGAGGTAGTCCGCGCCTGCCCGCGCCGCCCGGTACAGCGACGGCACCGTCTCGATGTTGTGATTAAAAACGTCTGGCCACGCCACGGACAGAGCATCGAGCGCGCGGTCGATTCGCCCGCGAAAATCCGGCGTCAGGATTTCCACGCGAATGCCCGGCACGCGCTCGCGCACGAGCGCAATACAACGCGCGAAGTGCGCGGCGCCGCCGTCGCGCAGATCGTCGCGGTCCACCGATGTAATCACGACGTAACGCAGCCCGAGCGCCGCGACGGCGTCGGCAAGCCGCGCGGGCTCGTCGTCGTCGAGCGCTTGCGGCCGTCCGTGCGCGACGTCGCAGAACGCACAGCGCCGCGTGCAGATCCCTCCCATGATCATGAATGTCGCCGTGCGCTGCGCGAAACACTCGCCGATGTTCGGACACATCGCCTCCTCGCAGACCGAATGCAAGCTGTGCTCGCGCAGCACCGCCGCCATGCCCGCGACGGTTTCGCTCATCATCGGCCGCGCGTGCAGCCAGGGCGGCTTCGGCAATACGGTCGAATGGTCCGCCGGCACGATCTTCACCGGAATGCGGGCGAGCTTGTCGCGGTTGCGCTTGCCATGCTGGCCAAGCGCCGTGAGGCTGTCGGTATGAGGAGCGGCGTCCATCGCGGTTATCCGAAGAACTCGTTGAGCAGGCGGTTCACCTCCGATGCAGCCTCCATCTGCACCATGTGTCCTTTGCCGTCGATCACGTGCACACGCACCTGAGCGGGCAGCCCCTGCGCGTGCGCGGCAGGAATGATCTGGTCCTGCGCCCCCCAGATCACCAGCGTGCGCGGCGCGAGCGTGTCGAGCCGCTCGCGATAGACGCGGCTTTGCACCCCGCCTTCGAACGCGGACGCGGCAATCTTGCGCAGCGCGTCGTTCACGCCTTCGAGCCGCTTGTACTTGACGATGTCTTCGATCAGTTGCCGCGTGACCAGCGATCCGTCGGCAAAAAGCTTCACCAGATGCGGCTTCAGCGCGTTGCGGCTGCTGCCCTCGACGAATCCTTCGATGTACTCGCGATTGATCTCGTCGCCGAGCCCCGCGCCCGCGATCAATGCCAGCGAGGCGACGCGTTCGGGCGCCTTCGCGGCGAGCGTCATCGACACGGCGCCGCCCATCGAATGGCCGACGAGATGCGCGCGCTCGATGCCCCGGTCGTCGAGAAACGCGATTACGCTGTCGGCCAGTTCGTCGAGGCTGCCCGTGTCGACCGCCTTGCCCGACTCGCCATGCCCCGGCAGATCGAGCGCCCACACGGCGCGATGCGCGGCGAGATCCATGTGATTGAAGAGCCAGTTGTTCAGATCGCCGCCGAAACCATGGATCAGCACCGCGGGCGTGCCGCCGTCGCCGATCTTCAGGTAACGCACGGTGCGCCCGCCGATCTGCGCCTTTTGCGGCTGCGGTCCGGCCTCCGCCGTGTCCGCGGTGGCCGGCACGAAGTCGCGCTGGAACGCCTCGACCGCCGCATCGATGTCGGCCTCGGAGCTCGCTTCGTCGGCGACGACGCCGAGCAGCGCGCCGATCGGCAGCGTGTCGCCCTGCTGCGCGATCTGCCTGCGCAGCGTGCCGTCGAAAGCGCACTCGACGCCCGACGAAATCTTGTCGGTCTCGACATCGAGTATCTCGTCGCCCTTCGCGACTTTTTCGCCGACCTCCTTCAGCCAGCCGTTGACCTGTCCCTGCTCCATCGACAGCCCCCACTTGGGCATCGTGATCATGTGAATCGGCATTGCTCAGCTCCTTACTTTCCGCACGGCCACGGCGATGTTCTCGGCCGACGGGATATACAGATCTTCGAGCACGCCTGCGAAAGGCGTGGGCGTATGCGGCGCGGTCACGAGTTCGATCGGCGCCTTCAGCGAATGGAACGCGCGCTGCGCGACCAGCGCGGCGATATCGGTCGCGATCGAGCAGCGCGGATTCGCCTCGTCGACCACGACGACACGCCCGGTGCGCTCGGCGCTTTCCAGGATCGTTTCCTCGTCGAGCGGGGAGGTCGTGCGCAAATCGATCACCTCGACCTGGATGCCCTCTTTCGCGAGCTTTTCGGCGGCATCCGTCGCGTGGTGAACCATCCGGCCATAGGTGACGATGGTCGCGTCGTCGCCTTCGCGCACCACGTTCGCTTCGCCGAACGGAATCGCATACGACTCTTCCGGCACGTCGCCCTCGCGGCCATACAGCAGCTTGTGCTCGCAGAAGATGACCGGGTCGTTGTCGCGAATCGCCTGGATCAACAGGCCCTTCGCGTCGTACGGCGTCGACGGGCACACCACTTTCAGGCCGGGGATATGGGTGAACATCGACGTCAGCATCTGCGAGTGCTGCGCGGCCGCGCGCAGGCCAGCGCCCTGCATCGTGCGGATCACGACTGGCGTCAGCGCCTTGCCGCCGAACATATAGCGAAACTTCGCGGCCTGATTGAAGATCTGGTCGAAGCACACGCCCATGAAATCGATGAACATCAGCTCGGCGACCGGCCGCATGCCGCATGCGGCCGCGCCGACCGCGGCGCCGATGAAGCCGCCTTCGGACAACGGCGTGTCGAGCACGCGCCCCGGATACTTGTGAAAGAGTCCTTTCGTCACGCCGAGCACACCGCCCCACGCATCCTGTTCACCTGGGGACCCGGCGCCACCCGCGTTGTCCTCGCCCATCACGATGACGGTTTCGTCGCGCGCCATCTCCTGGCTCAGCGCTTCGTTGATCGCCTGAGAAAACGTGATCTTCCTTGCCATGACTGTCTCCTGTCGATCGGAGTTAGCGCTTTAGCTGTCGAACAGAGTTGGCGCTTTAGCGCTTACTCTGGTCCCATGCAACGCACTTATTCCGATCCCTTGCAAAGCTGAAGATTGAATGGTTTCGCGCCGCGGGTTACGGATAGGACACGTAGACGTCGGCCAGCAGGTCGGCGGCCGTCGGCAGAGGCGCGGCCTTCGCTTCCGTCACCGCGCCATCGATCAGCTGCTTCACCTTGGCATCGATGCCGCGCAGTTCGTCCGCGCTGAGCATTTCGGCGCGCACCACGCGCTCCTCGAAACGCTTCAGGCAGTCTTTTTCGTCGCGCAGCTTCTGCACTTCGCCGGGCGCGCGATACGTTTGCGCATCGCCCTCGAAGTGACCGAAATAGCGCGACAGCTTCACTTCGACGAGCGTCGGGCCACCGCCGCCGCGCGCCCGCTCGATCGCGGCGCCGAGCGCCTCGTGCACCGCGAAGAAATCGAAGCCGTCGACGATCACGCCGGGCATGCCAAAGCCGCTCGCGCGGTCGGCGATGTTGTCGGCCGCGACCGACCACGTCGACGAGGTCGCCTCCGCATAGCCGTTGTTTTCCGCGACGAAGATCGCCGGCAGGCGCCAGACGGAAGCGAGATTCATCGATTCGAAGATCACGCCCTGGTTCGACGCACCGTCGCCGAAGAAGCACACGCCGACGCCGCCGGTCTTCCTGAGCTTCGCGGCGAGTGCGGCGCCGCACACGAGCGGACCTCCCGCGCCGACGATCCCGTTGGCGCCGAGCATCCCTTTCGACAGATCGGCGATATGCATCGAGCCGCCCTTGCCGCGGCACACGCCGGTGCTGCGGCCGTAGATTTCGGCCATCATGCCGGGCACGTCGACGCCCTTCGCGATGCAGTGGCCATGACCACGGTGCGTGGTGGCGACATAGTCCGCGTCGGTCAGATGCATCATCGTGCCGACCGCCGACGCTTCCTCGCCGGCATACAGATGCACGAAGCCGGGTATCTCGCCGGTGGCGAATTCGACGTGCAGGCGCTCCTCGAACTCGCGGATCGTGCGCATCATCCGGTACGCTTCCAGCAGCTTTTCCTTGCTCAACTGCGTCGATACAGACATGGTGTGTCTCCAGGGAATGATCTCGATGTTCACTGCTACTTCAACCAGCTTTGCTTCAGGCGTTCGCTTCCTCCTGAGTTGATTACCTCCGACGCGCCGCCGCTTCGCGCATCAACTGCCGCGACGCGCAATAGCGCAGCGTGCGGCCGACATCGACGCTCAGCGGTCCCGCCCAGTCGAGCGCGATCTCGTAGCGGTCGTCGCGTTCGAGCTCGATCTCGCGCTCGCCGTCGAAGGCGAGCGTCCCTTGTTCGGTATGCAGCGGCGTCCAGCAGCCCGCTTCGAAGCGCTCGCAGGTGCGCATCGTCACCCGATCGACACGGCCCGGCGCGAGCGGCGCGAAGATCGGCACGCCGGATTCGCCCGCGCGCGCGAACGTCAGATGCAGCCCGTACGGCGCGCCGCGCTCGACCGGCGCCCACGCCCCGCCGATCGACGACAGGCCGATACCATCCGGCGCCGCGAAGGTCAGAAACAGCGCTTCGATATCAGCCGGCTCGCAGACGGCGCGCGCACCGACGAAACGCTGCCGGCTCACGCACACATCGACCAGCGCGATTTCCTCGCGCCCCTTGTTCGGGCCCGCGACGCAACGGACCACGAGACGCTTGTTACGCGTCAGCGCGACCTCGGGCGGCACGAGCCCCGAAACGGCGAGCGCGCCCGCGAGGCCCGCCACCGTCGCTTCGCGCATTTCCGGAAACGCGTTGTTGGTACCCGTCGACAGCGTCAGCAGCGGCACCTCGCCGCAATGCGCGGCAACCGCGCGATGCGTGCCGTCGCCGCCGAGCACCGCGATCAGATCGACACCCAACCCGACCATCCGCGCGACACCCGCGTGGGTGTCGGCCGCGCTGTCCGTGATCGGCAGTTCGAGAAATTCGACGGTCGGCCAAGGTTGCGGCTCGGCCACGGCCGCGTGCGTTTCAAGCGCACGCAGTACCAGTGCAGCGACACCGGTCCGGTCGCGCAAGGTCAGCACGCGGGCGACGCCGAGCATGCCGAGGCCCGCGAGCAGGCGCACGACCATGTTCGCCTTCTCGGCGGTCGGAAACACCGAAGCGTGCGTGGTGAGGCGTCGAATATCACGGCCCGATGCCGGGTTCGCGATCACGCCGACGGTGATGGGTGATGACACTGGCTTGTCTCCTGTGCGCGAGTAGCGAAGCGACTTGCTGTGATGAAGCGCGCTTGCTTTCGCGTTTGCTTGTCTGCCAGCGATACTGCAAAGGTCGGGCCAGTTGCTTGTGCGTCGTGCGTACGCGCCGAAAGCGCCGTATTCACGGGGTGGACGCGGAGGTCGGACGTTCGCGGCCGCTTTCATCAGACCTGCGCCGCGCAGTTCACTGTGTCTCACGGGCTCGTCCCGCGGCGTGGTGCGAGGCTCACAGCACGTCGCGGCGCTTGTACGGTACCGCGCCGGACAAGGGTTTGCTCGATGCGACGAGCGTCTCGCTCGTCTCTGAGACGTTCGTCTCACGCCGCTGACGTGCTGCGCCGCAATGTGATCGCTCAGTGTGGATGTGCTACAAGACAGGGACGCGCCCTACTCGGTGTCGCTCGCCTGGAGCCGGCCATGCCCTATGTTTCTCAAACGCAGCACGTCGATCGCGTACGCGGGGCCATCGAAGGACGCTTGCCGGCCCCTGCCAATTCGTCGCGCCTCGTGTCGTCGTGGCAGCGTTCGTACGAGCAGTACCGGCTCGACCCCAGTTCGGTGATCGGCCCGCGCGTGCTGACGTCCGCCGAACTGCGCGAAGTCCAGGGCAAGGAGGAAGCCTTTCTACGCGCCTCGGGCCAGTGTCTGACGCGGCTGCACGAAATGATTCGTGTCGCCGACTATTGCGTGATGCTGTCCGACGCGCACGGCGTCACGATCGACTATCGGATCGACCGCGACCGGCGCAACGATTTCAAGCATGCGGGCCTGTATATCGGCTCGTGCTGGTCCGAGCGCGAAGAAGGCACCTGCGGCATCGCGAACGTACTCACCGATCTCGCGCCGATCACCGTGCACAAGACCGATCACTTCCGGGCCGCGTTCACGACGCTCACGTGCAGCGCTTCGCCGATCTTCGCGCCGACCGGCGAATTGATCGGCGTGCTCGATGCATCGGCGATTCAATCGCCCGACAACCGCGACAGCCAAGGGCTGGTTTTTCAGCTGGTGCGGCAAAGCGCGAGTTTGATCGAGGATGGCTACTTTCTGAATCAGACCGCGCAGCACTGGATCCTGTTCGGCCATCAAAGCCGCCATTTCGTCGAAGCACAGCCCGAAGCACTGATCGCATTCGACGAATGCGGCAACATCGCCGCCGCGAACCGCAAGGCGCACGAGAGCATCGCGGGGCTCGACGGGCCGCGTCACATCGACGAGATATTCGACACGTCCGAGGTCCGTCTGCACGACGTCGCGCGCACCGACATGATCGTGGCGCTGCGGCTGCGCGCGACCGGCGCGATGCTGTATGCCCGCATTCGCGCGCCGATGAGACGCGCGGCTCGCCCGCTCGTCGCGACACGGCCGGCCGATCCGCATGCGGACGGCAGCATCGGCGCGATGAGCCGCTTTTTGCACAGCTCGGACGAACGGATCGCGCGCAACGCGCAAGTCGCATTGCGGATCGCCGGCAAGCGGCTCCCGGTTCTGCTGCTCGGCGAAACCGGTGTCGGCAAGGAGGTGTTCGCGCGCGCGGTGCACGACTCGGGTTCGCGGCGCACGCGGCCGTTCGTCGCCGTGAATTGCGGCGCGATTCCGGAGCCGCTGATCGAGAGCGAGCTATTTGGTTATGCGCCTGGCGCGTTCACCGGCGCGCGCAGTCGCGGCGCGCGCGGCAAGATCGCCCTCGCGCATGGCGGCACGCTGTTTCTCGACGAAATCGGCGACATGCCGCTCGGCCTGCAAACACGCCTGCTGCGTGTACTCGCCGAGGGCGAAGTGGTGCCGCTTGGCGGCGATACGCCGGTGCGCGTCGATATCGACGTGATCTGCGCGACGCACCGCGATCCGATGCAGATGGTCGAAGCTGGATCGTTCCGCGAAGATCTCTACTATCGCCTGAGCGGCGCGACACTGCGGATACCGCCGCTGCGCGAGCGCACCGATATCCGCGATGTGATCGATACGGTGTTCAACGAGGAAGCGCAGGCGGCCACGCATGTGCTGATGCTCGATCCGCAATTTGCCGGGCGTCTTGCCGCTTTTTCGTGGCCCGGCAACATCCGGCAACTGCGCAACGTGCTGCGCTATGCGTGCGCGGTCTGCGATTCGGCTCGCGTCGAGTTGCGGCACGTGTCGCCTGACTTCGCGGCGCAACTCGCGCCCGCCGTCACGCCGGCGCTCGCGGCGAACTCCACGTCGCCGGCCAGCGCCGACGACGAGCGGGCACGGATCGTCGCGGCACTCACGCGCTGCCAGTGGCGGCCTAACGTCGCCGCGCTGGCATTAGGCATATCGCGCGCGACGCTGTACCGGCGCATCGCGCGGCTGGGCATCGTCGGGCCGCATCGCACATAAGCGGCATTGCGATCGCCCGTCTGAGTCCGTCGCTGTGCAGACAGCGTCCGATTCCCACGCCCTCACCCGCAGAGTGAAATCTTTTCGCAGTTCGTCCATCGCGAGCGAAAAGATTTTATTTCGGCACAACCCTGCTCCCATGCGCAGTTTGTGCCGACAGACAGGCTTGACTTGCCGGACTCAGTGATCGGTCGCAACGCGAGACCACCCACGACCGCGCATCGAATGTCCTGAGCGGCTCACGCGACGCACTCGCGACCCGAAGGACTCCCCAACTTCTCTCCGGATTCCTTGCGGGCCGCCTCGCGGCAGCTCGCGCTATTGTCATGATTGCGCGACGTCAACTTCTTGGTTGTCTCACTGCGCTCGGCGGAAGCGTCGTATTGAGCGCGTGCGGCGGTGGTGGTGGTGGTGGTGGTGGTGGTGGTGGTGGTGGTGGTGGTGGTGGTGATAGCGGTACTGCGGATGCCGGCGGCTCTTCCACGGGCAATTCCACGAACCCGTCGAGCACGACGGCGGCACCCTCTGCGGGCACGGCAACCTCCGGTATCGCGACCTCGACGGGCACGACCAGTTCCGGTATTACGACTTCGACTGGCGGCACGACGACGGTGGCGAACGGCTCGGCGCCGACCGCCTCGACTGGAACGGCGTCCACCGGTACGTCCGGCTCGACCTCGGGCGACAGTTCTGGCGCTCCATCGAACCCGAACTCGGGGTCACCCGGCAACGCTTCGAACGCTTCGCCACAGAACACGACCATCCCCCCGGCGACGGTGATTATCGACAGTCAGAACGCGTCGTGGACCCTGGTCGGCGGATCTGTCTACAGGAACGCTGTCGCGGCGGGCAACACCTACAACGTCTCGTTGATACTCTGGTACGGGGGTACGATCTATCACGAGGGAACCGGCGGCCAATTTTACGGATGGAATGGTTCGGGATGGCAGTCGTGCAATGACCCACGTTTGGGCGGCACCTCCGCCGACGGCACCATGATCCCGCCCGCGTCGTATCTGATCGACAAGGTCGGCGCGATATGGACCGTCGTGAACGGTGTCGTGTACCGCAATCGGAGTGCCGTCGGCACGATGTCGAATGCTGCGCTTCTGCTGTGGTACGGCGGCAAGTTCTGGGCACAATCGACCGGCGGTCAGTTCTACGTGTGCGCCGATGCGGATGAATGGTTGCCGTGCAACGATCCGCGCATCGCGACCGCGGCGCCGGCCGGCTCGTTTCACGGTATCAACGGGCATTACGATTATTTGTATTCCACGTCGCAGCTCGTGTCGATCATGCAAGCCCTGGGCTGCTCGACGTACCGGCTCAGCTGTACCGACTACGCACCGCAACTCGCCGCGGTCGTGGCGTTGGCACAAGCATTCCAGCCAGCGGGCTTGACCCTTTTCGTGCTGATCGATGCCGGCATCTACGACGGTAACGGCAACCTGTTCACGAGCGAATCGGCCGCCTACACACGCGGCTTCAATTGCGCGGTAACTGTCGCGACGGCGTTGCAACCCCACGGCGTGACCCTGTATGAATGCGGCAACGAACTGACGCGCGCGAACGGGATCATTCTCGACTCCACCAACGCAGGAACGAGCGTCGTCGACTTCAACAATGCGAACTGGCCGCTGATGCGCGGCGTGATGCGCGGCATGATCGATGGCGTCAAGTCGGTGCAGGCGGATGCTAAATGCGGCGTTAACTTTTGCGTCGCGGACACCGGCGCATCCGACGCTCTGTGGGATGGCAAGCAGCCCGATGGCACGAGCGGCCATCCGACCGTCAGGTGGGACTTGACTACGTGGCACAACTACGAGGTGTACGGCGACATCTTCGATATCGGCTCCGACGGGTCCGGCCCGGGCTTCGATTTGCCCACCTATTGCAAGGCCCGATATGGCGTCCCCTTCGTGATCTCGGAATGGAACACAGGACCGGAGAAGACCGAGGCGTACCGGGCCAACTACATCACGTCGCGCCTGCTCACTTACTATCAGGCGAGAAAGACGAAGAACATTCAATCGGCGATGTATTACGAGCTCGATAGCGGGGACGCAACCTACGGTCTGGTGATCAACGGCACGGCGCTTGGGCTTCCGTACAACGCGTTCGCGAGTTTTGTCGCGAGCCATCCCGATAGCTGAGCGTCCGCACTCGCTGAGTGCGCGCGCTGCCTACGGTCGATTCGACCTGCGTACGACGTTGACGGAGAACCCGTCCCGGCCGAGACCGCGATAGGTCTCCTGGCCCGGGGCGACGAGTTGCGAGTCAGGCGACCTCTGTTGCAACGCGGCTGTGTCCGTGCATCACGTTACGCCCACAGCCGCATCGCTACAGCGCACGATTCGTGCAATCAGAAGATCAGAACTGGTGTCGCAGTCCCACGGTGACCGCGACCTGCGTGCCCGTCGACGATGGCGAGAGGGTATTGATCATCGCATCTGCGAGCACGGAATCTGCCGGCGCGCCATGAACATGCTGATAGACGCCTTCCAGGTACACGTCGGTACGCTTGCTCAACGAATAGTCGGTCTGCAGCATGACCGAATTCCATTTTGGAGAGGCCTTCGTGGCCCCCTGGTTGTAAGCACCGTCAGTGAACGTATAGGCACCGGATACGCTCCACGCAGACGTCACCGAGTAGTGTGCGTTCACCTCGTAATTGTCCAATCGCAGATTACCGCCAAGCGGCAGATAGCTGCCGAGGCCCAGCGAGATGACGCCCGCCATGTTGTCGATCTGAGTATGGCTCCACACGAATCCGACAGTTGCGGGGCCGAACGTGTAATTGCCGCCGGCGCCCCAGATACGCTGGCGCTCCGCGATGAAGTTCGCGCTGCCGTCGGCCTGCGCGATTGCCCCATTCGGATTCGTGCCCGATACGCCACCACCTGCGTTATTGAACTGCAGGTACCCGCCAGCAAGATTCACTGGGCCCTGCGCATAACCTACGCTAAAGCCGTACGCGCGATTGTCAGCGAATCCTCCCGCCTTGTTGCTGAACGAATACATGCCTTCGAACGTCACGCCGGCATAGGTCGGGCTTACATACTTGACCGAGTTGTTGACGACCACCGAATCAGCCGCCAGGTTGTCGTTCTCGAACGGGTGTGCGGCGAGGTTGCCACCCCACGTGTTGCTCCCCGCGGTGATCGGTCCGAGCTGGTCGTTCAGCACATCGAACTGACGGCCCAACGTCACGGTGCCGAGATTGTCGCTTTGCAACCCGACCCAGGCCTGAGAACCGAAGGCGTCACCCGGAAAGGCCTGGCTGCCGTTGTTTAGATTGAAGCCCTGCTCGAGTTTGAAGATCGTACGAACACCACCTCCCAGATCTTCAGTACCCTTGAGGCCAAACACCGTATTCTGCGTGGAGCTGGTCGCCATTTGCCAATTACTATGACCGGCCTGGTTGTTGGTATAGATGAGTCCCGTGTCGATAAGACCGTACAGGGTCACGCTGTTTTGCGCATACGCGGAAACCGAAAATGCGCCGAGGACCCCGATTGCCAGCAAGGCTTTTTTCATGTCTTTATGCCCCATTTGCGATTACAGAAAAATAGAACAGCTTTTTCTTAATTGGAGTTCCATCCCGGGACATTCCACCCGGGATGGTCAGCTCGCGCCGAGCTGCTTCTGAATCGAAATGCGCTTTCCAATCGCATCAAACAAGCAGAATGGCCACAAGCTGACCGGCGGTCGCAATCACGATCGCCAGATCAACCGGATTGGCCAGAAGAAATCCGAGAAAATCTGAATCGACGGCGCGCGTGCGCCACATCCCGACAAAGCCGACCGACAGAATCAGCCCGAATAAAAAGTCGAATCCGAATCCTGCGGCGAGCCATCTGCTATGCCTGACGACAGGTTCGGCGAATGCGAACATTGCCAAAAAGGCGATTTGCGATATGAGAACGACCAGTACGACAACATGCTGCTGATTATTCTTTTTCATCGGCTGGCGGAAATCCGGTTGCTCGAACCCGGCACGACCTCCTCGCTCGTCCGGGCGAGCTTCGGCAGTACCGGCGGCCACCCCCGCGAACGGAAAGTGACCGTCGTACCCGCTCCATCCGCGGCGCAACCGTTATTCGACCGCCTCGCCATGCAGCACCAGGTCCAGTCCTTCGCGCTCTTCTTCCTCGGCGACACGCAACCCCATCACTGCGTCGATTGCCTTGAGCAGAACAAACGAGACCACCCCGCTGTAGATCAGCGTCGTCGCGACACCCTTGAGTTGCAGCATCACGTCACCGTCCGCGCCGCCGATGTCCTTGACCGCGAACACGCCGGTCAGCAGCGCACCGACGATCCCGCCCACGCAATGCACGCCGAACGCGTCGAGCGAATCGTCGTAACCGAGCTTGTGCTTGAGCCACGTGGCCGACCAGAAGCAGACCACACCCGCGACGATACCGATCACGAGCGCCCCGAGCGTGCCGACGAAGCCCGACGCCGGCGTAATCGCCACCAGACCCGCGACCGCGCCCGACACGATACCGAGCACCGACGGCTTGCCCTTGGCTGCCCATTCGGCGAACATCCACGCGAGCGCCGCCGCGGCAGTCGCCACCTGCGTCGCGAACATCGCGAAGCCGGCACGGCCATCCGCTGCCACGGCCGAACCCGCGTTGAAGCCGAACCAGCCGACCCACAGCATCGCGCCACCGATCAGCGTAAGCGTCAGGTTGTGCGGCGCCATCGCTTCCTTGCCATAGCCGACGCGCTTGCCGAGCACCAGACAGCAGACCAGACCCGCGATACCGGCGTTGATGTGCACCACCGTGCCGCCCGCGAAGTCGAGGATGCCCGCGCTAGCCAGCCAGCCGCTCGGCTCCCACACCATGTGCGCGATCGGCGAGTAGACGATGATCGACCACAGCGTCATGAACACCAGCATCGCCGAGAACTTCATGCGGTCCGCGAACGCACCGGTGATCAGCGCCGGCGTGATGATCGCGAAGGTCATCTGGTAGACGAAGTAGACCGTCTCGGGGATCGTCGGCGCGAGGTGGCTGACGGTCAGCGTCGTGGCCTTGTCGCCCTTGATGTAGTTCATGCCCGTCATGAACACGCGCGAGAAGCCGCCGATGAACGAGTTGCCCGGCGTGAACGCGAGGCTGTAGCCCACCACGGTCCAGACGATCGTCACGACACAGGTGATCGCGAAGCTTTGCATCAGCGTCGCGAGCACGTTCTTCTTGCGGACCATGCCGCCGTAGAACAGCGCGAGACCCGGGATCGTCATGAACAGCACCAGCGCGGTGGAGGTCAGCATCCACGCGGTGTCGCCGGAGTTGATCTTCGATGAATCGACCGAGAAAGGTGCGGTTGGGGTGGCCGGCGCCGATGCAGCGGCATCCGCCGCGGCCGGTGCCGCTGGAGCTGCGGACGCTTGCGCGACCGGCACGGAGGCGGCCGCGGGCGCCGAGGCGTCTTGCGCGAATGCGGAGCCCAGCCCGCCGGCGAGCAATGAGCCGGCCATCAACAACGTCATCAACAGTTTGCGCATTTTTCTTTCCTCTTATCCCAGTGTTTTTTTATAGGGCGTCGGCGCCGGTCTCGCCCGTGCGGATCCGGATCACCTGTTCGATCGGCGTCACGAAGATCTTCCCGTCACCAATCTTTCCGGTACGCGCCGCACGCTCGATCGCCTCGATAGCCTGATCGACGATGTCGTCCGGGACGGCGACCTCGATCTTCACTTTCGGCAGGAAATCGACGACGTACTCCGCGCCCCGATACAGTTCGGTGTGCCCTTTCTGACGCCCAAAACCCTTGACCTCCGTAACCGTGATTCCAGAGACGCCAAGCGATGACAAGGCTTCTCGAGCCTCATCAAGCTTGAATGGCTTGATGACCGCACTTATTAGTTTCAATTTGCCTCTCCGTTGATCGCCCATCCCGATGCTCGCCCCAATGACCGTGGCTCAGCGCGCGGAGACGTTCAAAGCAACTGTCATGCCATTCGCACGGCAGGTACTGGAGCGGGGAATTATCGGAGGAGCCGAACTTCGGGTCCTTCAGCGGTCAGATGGATGTTGTGAGGAAGGGAGCGGGATTGGGCGGCAGCACTGTCAGAAGGCTTCTTGGCGGAATGCGGTGTACAGATGGCGTGTACCCGGGCACCATGTGCGAGCGCGTTTTCCCGTCGTCCGCCCAATCGGGGGCATGCGTGCACGGTTCTGCCGCTTGTCATTACATATTCATTAATCGAAGCTTCCAGGTTTCCACTCGCACGCCCGACGCTCGCGAGCGTTCAAGAGGTCGAGCGCAACTCCGCCGTGATAACGTGCAAAGACATCGCAACTCGAACAGGAAGAGATCAGGATGATTTCGCATGTTTTCGTTGGGGTTAATGACTGTGACCGTGCGTTGAAGTTCTATTCGGTCGTCATGAGCGAGTTGGGACATCGTCTGAAGTTTTGCGAGCCAGATAAACCATGGGCTGGTTGGATGGCTGAGGGTATGCCGCGCCCGCTCTTCCTTATCGGCAGGCCATATGATGGCAACTCGGCAGAACACGGAAACGGTCAAATGGTGGCATTGCTTGCGCCTGATCGTCGTTCAGTCGACAACGCATACGCTAGCGCGCTGGCAAACTCTGGTTCTTGCGAAGGTCCTCCCGGCTTGCGAGCACGCTATCACCCGGACTATTACGGGGCGTACTTCCGCGACCCGGAGGGAAACAGGATTTGCGTTTGTTGTCACGATCCTGCGGCACGCGTGGGGGTGTCGCGGTACGGCGATGTTCTACAACGATGGCCGAAGCGTGCGTAACTATTCCGGCAGCTTCCGGAGTGCTCCCGCCGATGCGGTCGCGAGAGCGAGCCACGCGCACGTGCTTTGGAAAAACGCTCTAAAGAATACTGTCCAACGCCTTGGCGAGCCTGGCGACCACACCTTCGACGTCATGCAGTTTGTCCAGCCCAAATAATCCAACGCGGAAGGTTTTGAAGTCTTCTGGCTCGTCGCATTGAAGGGGAACACCGGCCGCGATCTGCAAGCCGGCATCGGCGAATTTCTTGCCAGATCGTATGCCGTCATCGTCCGTATAGCAAACCACGACGCCAGGAGCCTGAAAACCTTCAGCCGCCACGCTTTTGAAACCTTTGTCACTCATGAGCGAGCGAATGCGCTTGCCGAGTTCAAGCTGCTCAGCTCTGACTTTCTCGAAGCCATATGCCTCGGTTTCCTTCATGACGTCGCGCAGCGTCGCGAGACTGTCCGTGGGCATCGTGGCGTGATACGCGAACCCGCCGTTCTCGTAGGCTTCCATGATCTGCAGCCATTTCCCAAGATCACAAGCGAAACTGGTGCTGGTCGTTGCGTCGATTCTTTCGCGGGCGAGAGGGCTGAGCATGACCATTGCGCAGCAGGGTGACGCGCTCCATCCTTTTTGCGGTGCGCTGATCAGGACATCGATGCCGCTGTCCTGCATGTCCACCCAGATCGTACCGGAGGCGATGCAATCCAGTACAAACATGCCGCCGACGGCATGCACCGCGTCGGACACCGCGCGCAAGTAGGCATCAGGCAGCATCATCCCGGATGCGGTTTCGACATGCGGCGCAAAGACCAGATCCGGCTTGTTTTCCTTGATCGCAGCGACGACTTCTTCGATCGGAGCCGGTGCATATGCGGCCTGCCTACCTCGTTCGACCGGACGCGCCTTCAACACCACCGATTCAGACGGAATGTCGCCCATGTCGAAAATCTGCGACCAGCGGAAACTGAACCAGCCATTGCGGATGACCAGACACTTCCTGTTCGTCGCGAACTGCCGGGCGACGGCTTCCATGCCGAAAGTCCCGCTGCCCGGGACGATAACGGCCGACTTCGCGTTGTAGACTTTTTTCAGGGCGCCGGAAATATCGCGTACGACTCCTTGAAAGAGCTGCGACATGTGATTGATCGATCGGTCGGTGTAGACGACCGAATATTCGAGGAGTCCATCGCGGTCGACATCGGGAAGTAAACCTGGCACCTTCGCCTCCGGTAATTGACGAGTAAAAGAATCGAAGACAGATTCTAACGAAAGCCGCCTGCAACGGTATCGGCCGAGACGTCCCCGCCCTTCTTCGATCGCAGTCGCGCCAAAGGTGGCGCCGCTCGCCTCGTCCCGACTGCTTCTCAGGGGAAGATCGGTGTCGTGGGCTCCGCGCCCTCGATATCGGCCTTCGGAAAATGCTGCGCGACCATCTGCTCGATCTCCTGTTCGCGCGATCCAGGCACGTCGGCCATGATCAGGAGCTGGCCGTCACGGATGGCGTCCCGAAAGCGCTCGAGTCGTGCATTCGGTTCGGCGACGCCGATCATCGCGGCCGTCCAGGCCCCGAAGCTGGCACCCGCCAACGTCAACGCGATGACGGCTCCGCCCGCAATAGCGAGCTCCGCGGGAGGAAACGCCAGCGCCACGAGGCCGACAAGCGCGCCGGTCGCACCGCCGAGCGCCACGCCTCGTTCGAGCGAGTGCACGACGTCGCTGCTCTGCAGCAAAGTTGCCTCGGGTAACTGTTCGAGTGCGACGCTGTGATTCGCGAGAACATGGAGATGTCGCCATGTGATCCGCGTCCGCAGCAAGTCGTCTACGATCGCCTTCGCCGTCGACGTGTCAGATGCGAGGAAATAAAGACGTCTCATCTCGACCCTCCATCACTCAAGCCGTCCTCAAACGGGACTATGCCGTTCATCGTACGCCTGCGGCAGGCAAAAGTTGACTCCGGGCAGGTGCGTGCCGTGTTTGGATGGATGGTCGCTGCTGTATGCCAGCTTACAAATTCGGAAAACTTCTCCTGGAGACATAGGGTTGAGCAAAAATCTGCTGCCAGACTATTTCGCGTAGTTCCGGCAAACCATGCAGGTTTGCGGTCCACATTACGTTAGGCGTCTAAACGGAGGCAAACGATGACACGCGTTCGCGTTGCGGGCTTCACCATTTCGCTCGACGGATACGGTGCAGGCCCGAATCAAGACATCAACAATCCGCTCGGCGTTGGCGGGACGGAACTGCATCAGTGGCTAGTCCCAACACACACGTTCCAGCAAGCCTTGTTCGGCAAGGACGGCGGTACGACCGGGGTTGACGATGATTTCGCCGCCCGCGGCTTTCAGAATGTCGGGGCCTGGATTCTTGGGCGCAACATGTTCGGACCCATTCGTGGGGACTGGCCGGACACAAACTGGAAAGGCTGGTGGGGAGACAATCCACCGTATCACGTTCCAGTCTTCATCTTGACCCATCACGCTCGTCCCCCCATCGAGATGGCAGGCGGCACGACGTTCCACTTCATAACAGGAGGCATCCGCGAGGCGCTCGACCGTGCACGCGAGGCCGCTGCCGGAATGGACGTGCGGATTGGCGGTGGGCCGGACACAATTCAGCAGTATCTTCGCGAGGGCCTCATCGATGATCTGCACATTGCCGTCGCGGCGGTCCTGCTCGGCCGGGGAGAATCGCTGTTCGAAGGGGTCGACTTGCGGGCTCTGGGATACGAATGCGTTGAATTCGTAGCGTCGGAGAAGGCCACGCATGTCGTCCTAAGGCGCCAAGGGCACACGGACGCCTAAGCACTCGCTGAAGGCCTCTTGTACCGCATACTTCAGTGAATCACACCACCGAAAGGATCGACATGGTTGCTGACCTTGCACGCTCCTGGTTGACCTGGAGCGCGCCTGCAGCCGCTGCGCAGGCCTCCGGTCGCCCGCTCGTGGCGCTGGAATCGACCATCATCGCCCACGGCATGCCCTACCCGGAGAACGTTCGCACTGCGCGCGAAGTGGAAGCCTTGATCCGTGACGCGGGTGCCGAGCCGGCGACTATTGCGCTGATCGATGGGCGAATCCACATCGGCCTTTCGGATGACGAGCTGGAAACGATCGGCCGATCGGACCACGTACATAAGGTCAGCCGCCGCGACCTGCCGGCCGTGCTGGCCGGCGGCGGGCTGGGCGCCACGACCGTGGCTGGCACGATGATATGTGCGGCGTTGGCCGGCATCGAGGTCTTCGTCACCGGAGGCATTGGCGGCGTACACCGAGGCGCGCATGAAACCTTTGACATCTCGGCCGACCTGCAGGAACTGGCGAAGACCTCGGTGGCGGTGATCTGTGCCGGTGCGAAGTCCATCCTGGACATCGGGCTCACATTGGAATACCTGGAAACCCACGGCGTGCCGGTGCTCAGTTGCGAACAGGACAATTTTTCGGCGTTCTACACGCGTGACAGCGGCTTTCGCGCGGACTTCAGGCTGGACGACGCGGAGGAACAGGCACGGTTCATTCGCACCAAGTGGGACCTGGGCCTCGACGGCGGTGTGGTGTTGAGCACTCCGGTGCCGGAAGCCGCAGCGATGTCGTTCGAAGAGATCGACGCGCTGACCCAGCAGGCGCTCGACGAGGCCGCTGCACAAGGAATCACCGGCAAGGCCGTCACCCCCTTCCTGCTGGCGCGCATCAAGGCGTTGACAGGCGGGCGCAGCCTGGCGACAAACATCGCGCTCGTGAAACACAACGCAGAGGTCGGCGCAAGGCTGGCGCTAGCGTTGGCACGCTCAAAGCCCAGCACAGGCGCGGTGTAGCCTCACTGCGGTTTCGCGCGGCTGGTATTTCCTTGACGGCCACCGCGCTCATTTCGAGCCAGTGCCGAAGCTGTTCGCCCCGCGGCTATATGAGGCGCTGGCTCGTCGATATCTGCCTCGCGGAAGTCCCAGTCGTCCAATCGGCAACGCGCGAGACGCACCTTCTCCGCTGCTTTCCACCGGACGACAACCGCGCCCATGGGCGGCAGCGATGCGTCGGCCGCCGCCCGGGGCGCAGGGCTCCACGAAGCCAGCCCCGTGCTATCTTTGACGGATTCGACACCTTCCTCTCAGGAGGGCTCGTGGACGTCGCCGTGTGGCTGCACAGCCTCGGAATGGAGCGGTATGAACCGGTGTTTCGCGAGAACGCCATCGACGCCGACGTGCTTCGCGACCTCACCGCGGACGATCTGAAAGAACTGGGTATTGCGTCGGTCGGTCATCGCCGCAAACTGCTCGATGCCTTGACTGAATTGCGGGCGCGAACCGGGCCCCGGCATAGCGCCGCGAGCCCAGGCGAGGCGAAAGGCGAACGACGGCAGGTCGCCGTCCTGTTCGCCGATCTGTGTGGCTTCACGCGGATGAGCCGTGAAGTCGACGCGGAGGAAGTACTCGCCGTGCTCGATCGCTACTTCGAGCAGGTTGACCGCACCATCGAGCAGCATGGCGGGCACGTCGACAAGCACGTCGGCGACAGCGTCATGGCAGTATTCGGCGCGCCGGTCTCGCATGGCAATGATGTCGAACGCGCCGTGCGGGCGGCACTCGCGATCAGGGACGGAATGCCCGACCTGTCGCGTGCGCTCGGCCGCCCGGTCTGCGTGCATATCGGCATCGCCGGCGGCGAAGTCGTCGCAAGCGGCACCGGTAGCGCGACTCATAGGGAATACACCGTCACCGGCGACACGGTCAACCTCGCCTCGCGTCTCACCGATGCGGCTGAGCCGGGGACGATCCTGATCTCGGAAAGCGTGCGACGCCCGCTGGCTGACCGCCTGGACTGTGTCGAACGCGGCGCGCTGTCGGTCAAAGGCTTCGCGCAAGCGGTCATGGCGTGGTGTATTGCCGGCCTTCGGCGCTCACGCCCGGGCCGGCCGTTCGTCGGCCGGCATCATGAGATGCGGCAGTTTCGATCCGTGCTCCATTCCTGCCGCGACACCGGAGGCGGACGCACCGTTCTGCTGCGCGGCGAGGCCGGGATCGGCAAAACACGCCTGGTCGAGGAATTCGAACGCGAGGCACGGGAATCAGGATTCCTTTCTCATACTGGCCTCGTGCTCGACTTCGGTGCGTCAACCGGACGTGGCGCAATCCAGTCTCTCGTGCGCGGCCTGTTGGCAGCCGACGGCTCAACTGACGGAGCTGCGAGTGCCACTGGCGTCGAGCACGCGCTCGCCAGCGGTTTGATCGACGCTGGCGACGCGCTCTTTCTCGTAGATCTGGTCGATTTGCCGATGGGGTTCGAGGACCGGGCAGTCTACGACGCCATGGACAATGAAATGCGCGTTCGCGGCCGACGCAACGCCCTGACCCGGCTTGTCCAACGCGCGAGCCGCCAGCAACCTCGGGTACTGGTCGTCGAGGATATTCACTGGTCGGACGAATCGACGCTTCGCGACCTCGCCGGACTGTCGGAAACGATGGCGGGATGTCCGGCCGTACTCGTGCTGACAGTGCGGACGCACGGCGATTCGACTGAAGAGCCGTGGCGCGCGGCGACCGGCGGACCGTATTCGCTGATCGATCTGGGTCCGCTGAGCGCCGGCGACGCGCATGCGATGGCCAGATCGTTTCCCGGGGCGCAGGCAGGTCTGGCGGGACGCTGCATCGAACGGGCGGCGGGCAATCCGCTGTTTCTCGAGCAGTTGCTGAACGATGCGCAGGACGGCGAAGGGACCGGCGTGCCGGGGTCGGTGCGAAGCCTCGTACAGGCGCGGCTGGATCGGCTTGATCCCGCCGATAAGACAGTGCTGCAGGCTGCCTCGGTGCTCGGCCAGTTGTTCGAGAAGGAGTCGGTCGATTTTCTCGTCGATGGCGCTGGCGCCGATGCTGATGCCGGCGTTGCGCTGGAACCGCTTGTGATCGGTCTGCTGTTACGACGTCAAGGCACCGGATTCATCTTCCATCACGCACTGATTCGCGACGCCATTTATGACGGGCTGCTGAAAAGCCGGCGCCGCGATTTGCATCGTCGCGCCGCACAGTGGTACGGCGAGCGCGACCTCGTCCTGCGAGCCGAACATCTCGATCGCGCGGGAGAACCCGGGGCAGCGCTCGCCTATTGCGAAGCAGCGCGCTCGCAGGCGTCGGGGCACCGCCATGAAGCCGCGCTCCGGCTTGTCGAACGAGGTCTCGATCTCGCGGATCAACGTAGCGACCGCGCCGCACTCGAGTGTCTACATGGCAGCGTCCTGCATGACCTCGGCGACATGAAGTCGGCACTTCATGCATTCGAAATCGCCCTCGAATATGCGACGACGGACGCGGAGCGTTGCCGCGCATGGATCGGGCGGGCCACGGTGAAGCGGATCATCGACGATCTCGACGGTGCATGGGCCGACCTCGACTACGCCGCTGAAGCCTCCCAAGGCCTGTTGCGCGAAGAGGCGCGCATTCACTTCCTGCGCGGCAATCTGTGTTTTCCACGCGGCGATATCGACGGCTGCGTGCGTGAGCACGGGCGCAGCCTTGCCCTCGCGCGCGACGCGTGCGATCCCGAACAGGAGGCGGCCGCACTCGGCGGCCTTGGCGATGGCGAGTACATGCGCGGCCGGATGATCAGCGCCCACGCGGCCTTCAGCCGCTGCATCGAACTCTGCCAATGCCATGGCTTCGGACGGATCGAGGTGGCCAACCTTCCGATGCGGGCGATCACGACGTGGTTTACCGGCGAAGCCGCGCGCGCGCTCGACGCCGCGCTTGCAAGCGTCGCCGCGGCGCAGAAGGTGGGGCATCCCCGCGCGCTCGCCGTCGCCCATCACGCTGCCTGGCACTGCCTGCACGATCGCGCGGAGTGGGATCGTGCGTGGGAGCACGTCGCTTCTGCGCTACAGTGCGCGCGCGAGCTGAAATCAAGGCGCTTCGAAGGTGAAGCGCTCGCGTTTCGCGCGGAATTGCATCGGGTCGCCGGCCGTCCGCGCGAAGCGCGCGCCGATATCGAAGCGGCGCTGTCGATCAGCCGGGAGACCGGCATGAACTACCTGGGCCCCGCTTATCTCGGCGTGCTCGCGCGCACGACGGACGACCCCGTTGTCTTCGCACAGGCGCTCGCGGAGGGCGAAGCTTTGCTCGCGGCCGGAGCGGTGAGCCACAACCACTTTCTGTTTCGACGTGATGCGATAGATGCATGCATCGACCGCAAACGCTGGGATGCGGCCGCGCATCATGCTGCGGCCCTTGAAGACTACGCACGCCGCGAGCCATCGCCCTTTTCCGGATTTTTCGTGGCGCGCGCACGGGCGCTTGTCTCGTATGGAACCGGCAATCGCGATCCGGCATCGCTGAAGGAACTCCAGCGGCTACGGCAGGAGGGCAGCGGCCTGGGTTTCCTTTATGCGCTCCAGGCGATCGAGGCCGCGCTTTCGGGCGAGGCCGATAGAGGAGGATAGGGTCGCCGCGCTCACTCCTGTTGACGCCGTCCAACCATCACCGTATCTTGCAATCCAAGGTAAAGCGACATGACACGGCAGTTGTGTCTGACTGTTTTCCGTTGACCTGGCCACGACGATGAACATTGACGATCGGCTTCTCGAGAGCAAAATGATCGCGATCGAGCAGGCGAGATCATGGAGTCCGCGTGTCATTTCCAAGCTCGAGACTCTGATCAGGAGCGGCGACGAGCTGTCCGTCTACCGGGTCAATCCGCTGGCGTTTGCGCGAGATCGCGGCATAAGCGAGGCTGAATGCATTGACCTCTTTCTTCATGCGGCGCGATACGGATTGTTCGAGATGAACTGGGACGTTCTTTGTCCGCAGTCGGGAATGGTCCTCCACAGCTTCGGATCATTGCGCACTCTCAAGACCCATTATGTCTGTGGGCTATGCGACGTTACGGGCGAAACCGACCTCGACGATTTCATCCAGGTCACGTTTTCAATATCGCCCGAACTTCGGAGGCTGACGTTCCACGATCCCGAGTCGCTTTCCGTTGAAGATTTCCACTGGAAACTGCGATTTAACGGTGACGGTCGGTTCGTCGGCCAGCAAGTCCGGTTTCTCGACTTCTTGCGGGGGCTCGTGCGCGGCCTCACGTTCCTGCCGCCAGGTTCGACGACGACCCTGCAGGCTGTTCTTGGCCCCGGTGCCTTGACGGGTGTGAATGTCGAGACACAAGCCGCTCTCATTGTTCCGATCGCTGGTGAGGCCGCTACCTCGCCGACACTGTTGCAGGTCGGTTATGACGGTCAACGGTTTGCCCCGGCGCTCTGCGTTGTGCCGCCTGGGCCTGTCGTCATTCAAGTAAGGAATACCGGGAGCACGCGCGGGTCGCTGCTCTTGATCAATTGGCCTCCAGAGGTCGTCGCTCAGGCCATCAAGCCGCCGCTCGAATTCGAACCGTATCTCTCCGGCGGGGCGCTGGTGGCGCGACAGACCTTCCGGCGCCTGTTCCGCTCGGAGAACGTTGACGAGAAGGAAGGCCTTGGGATTCGGCAAGTGACGTTCGTTTTCACGGATCTCAAGGGTTCGACGGCCATGTATGAACGCATCGGCGATCTGAATGCGTACGGCCTCGTCAGACAGCATTTCGCCTTGCTTGAGATGATCGCACAACGGTATTCCGGCGCTATCGTGAAGACGATTGGCGACGCTGTGATGGCCGTCTTTTGTCGACCGACGGACGCGGTTTCCGCGTCATTGAGTATCGTGGAGGAAATCGGGCGCTTCAATCGCGAACGTGGAGAACCGGCGATCATCCTGAAGATCGGGGCACATTGCGGGCCGTCGATTGCGGTGACACTGAACGACAATCTCGATTATTTCGGCCAGGCCGTCAACGTCGCCGCGCGCGTGCAGTCTCTCGCCGACGCCGGGGAGATTTGCATTTCGGAAGCGCTCTATAGTGCGCCTGGGGTCCGCGACCTCCTTGGTGGCCGCACTGTCGTCGAATTTGAGGCTCCGCTTCGCGGCCTCCAGGGCAGGGCAAGCGTGTATCGCATCGTGTCCGGGTGGTGACGGCTTACGGCGCCGATCTTGCCTCCTCCTGGGGCTATTCTTGTTTGCTCAACATTGAACCCGACAGGTGCCGTGATGGAGAAGAACGACGCAGCCGGTTTGCTCCCTATGCATGGCGTTCAGCCGCGTTCCGAGGAAACGCTCGCGACCTGGATCTGCTGGTCAAAGAAATGGTTCGACACGGACAGCGGATTTTGCAAGGTTGGGCAGAACCCAAAGGAGCCAGCATGAACATAAGCAATGCGAGCAGAATAATCGACGCAATGTTAATTGCGGCCATCGCGAGTGGCGCGGCCTATGCGAACGCGCAACAAGGTATGAGCGCGACGGCCGGCGCGGTCGCACAAAGGGTGGCGGCCTCGGGCTCGCCGCCTCGACCCAGGCCGGATACTTCGATAGTTCGTGACGTTCGCCGCGCCCTCAGGCGGGTACCGGATATGGATGATTCAGAGATTCACATCAGGGCCAGCCACGGCGTCGTCACGCTCACCGGATCGGTGCCGGAAAGCTGGCAGATCTCGCGCGCTGGCAATGCATCAAGATCAGTGCTGGGAGTCAAGTCGGTGACGAACAGATTGACAGTGCGAAAGAGCGATGCAGCAAGCATTGACCAACGTCTCGCGGCATCGGCCGGATAGGCTCGATGTTGATCTCATCACTTCGGGAAGCTCCACGAAGGCGCAACGCGCGACTGTTGCGCGAAAACCTGATTTTGGGGTCGTTCGCGCCTCAGCTCGCTGCATTTAGCCCTTCACGCGTTCCGATCGCGAATCGTATGGCGCCCTAAGATGCACGATTGCCCTCACCTGTTCGCCCGCCACGTCGATCGTATAGCGGCCTTGCGTGAGCCACGCGGCATCGGCGGCACCATCGGCACGGTTCACGAAGCCCATTGCAACCGGACATCGCAATGTATGCCCAAACGCGGCTGAGGTTACCGCCCCTCCCGGCTTGCCGTCGCGCAAGATTGCTTCGCCACCCCACAGCATCAGATGTGCGGCGCCGTCGACCGTCAGGGTAACGAGACGCCGGCGCAGCGGCGCCTCGCGCAGACGCAGAAGGGCGTCGCGACCGCGGAAGGCGATGTCCCGGTCGAACTTGCAGGCGAACGCCAGGCCTGCCTCGAACGGATTGCACTCCGGCGAAAGCTCGCGGCCCCAGGCCCGATAGCCTTTTTATGACGCTATCGAGCGACGACATTCGCTGCGTCTCGAGCATACTGCGTGGGCGGCAGCCCGACATGACGCGTGAACGCGACGCTGAATGCGCTCGCCGAGCCGTAACCGACACGCTCCGCGATCACCGCGATGCTGACTTCGTTCCGGCGCAGCAGGCTCCTCGCGACGGCCATGCGCCACGACAACAGATACTCCATCGGTGCCACGCCGACTGCGCGGCTGAATCGATCGAAGAAAGAGGACCGTGAAAGCGCGGCGGTTCTTGCGAGTTGTGCGATCGTCCAGGGCTTGTGCGGACTCTCGTGCATATGACGGATGGCAAGCGCGAGACGGGCGTCGGCGAGGCCGCGGACGAGTCCGGGCGAGGCCCCCGTCCCCGTGGCTCGCAACGCTTCAATGAAGAGCACCTCGAGCAGTCGCGCCAGCACGACCTCGCGCGCGGGCCGCTGCGCGCGCGATTCTTCCCTCACGAGCTTGACGAGCGTCGCCAGCCTGGGTTCACCGCGCACGTGCGCGAGCTTGGGCAAGAGCGAGACAAGCAAGGCCGCATCCGGCGAACCGAATGCGCAGAGGCCCGCAAGCCATTGGGCTTCTGGCGCGACCGATGCATCGCCGAAACGAAAGCTGCCGTCGGGCAGTGCCGCGGGCGCGCTATCGGAGACGTCGTCATCGTCGGGCGGGTTGATGCTCGTCATCGTGAAGCTAAAAACTTCGGGCACGAGCACGAAGTCATCGGCCTGAAGAATAAGCGGCTCGCAACCATTGACGGATAGACGGAAGGAACCTTCGAGCACCACGCAATAGAACGGCTGGCCGACTTCCGTGCGGCTCGCGCGCCAGCGCCCGGCGCCGCTCAGCACTTTCGAGAACGTGGGCGTCGGCCTCAGCAATGTGACGATTTCGGCGAGCGGGTCGATCATGATCGGACGATTTCGAATGAAACCTGGACGCTCAATTGTAGCGAGTCCGGGTGGTCAGGACTTATTGTGTTGGGACTGTCACCAACCACAGGATTCGACATGAAGACCGTCTTGATTACCGGTTGCTCGTCCGGCTTTGGCCTCGAAATCGCGCGTTATTTTCTGGATCGCGACTGGCGCGTTATCGCCACGATGCGCGCGCCACGCGAAGACGTCTTGCCGCGCTCCGATCGTCTTTCGATTCTCGCCCTCGACGTGAAGGACCCGCAAAGCATTCGCGCCGTCGTCGATGCCGCCGGTCGGATCGACGTGCTCGTCAATAATGCGGGTATCGGTTTTCTGAACGCGCTCGAAGGAACGCCGATGGACACCGTGCGCGATATCTTCGAGACCAACACGCTCGGTACCATTGCGATGGCGCAGGCCGTGTTGCCGCAGTTCCGCGAGCGCCGCGAAGGTGTGATCATCAATGTGACGTCGACCGTCACCTGCAGACCGCTGCGTTTGCTGTCGGTCTACACCGCGAGCAAGTCCGCGGTCAACGCGTTCAGCGAATCGCTCGCGCTCGAACTGGAGCAGTTCAATGTGCGCGTGCGTGTCGTGCTGCCGGGACGCGCGCCTTCCACCCGCTTCGGCGAGAACGCGCAGGCACGTATGAAAGACGGATTCGCCGAGCCGTACGGCGCGCTCGTGGAGCAGATTTTCGCAAACTGGCAGAAAGAAACGGCCGTCACGCACGCATCGGATGTCGCAGAAGCGGTTTGGCTCGCAGCGACCGATTCATCGAGCCCGTTCAACATCCCCGCCGGCGAGGACGCTGTCGAGTGGTACAACGCGGCCGCTAAATAGCACGAGTAAAAATCGCGGAGATGAGAGCCTCGGGCCTCAGACCTGGCCGATGCCGCCGTCATTCATCAAATCCGCGCCCGTCATATAGGAACTCTGTTCGGAGGCGAGAAAGAGCGCCGCGCTGGCCATCTCCTCGGCGCGGGCGAGTCGACCGATCGGGACCATGCTCTTGTACATGCTCACCAGATCCTCGCGTGTCGCCGACTGGGAGTCGAGAATCGGGGTGTCGGTGACACCGGGGCTAAGCATGTTGACGCGAATGCCGCGATCCTTGAATTCGGCGGCCCAGGTGCGGGCATAGGAACGCAACGCGGCCTTGGTCGCCGCGTAGGCGGTATGACCAGGGATGCCCATGACGTGCATGGCCGACGAAACCAGGATGATCGACCCGCCACCTGTCATCAACGGCAGCAGCTTCTGCACCAGGAATACCGGGCCGCGCGCCATGAGGTTGAATGCCTTGTCGAAATGCTCAGGCGTGATGGTGTCGATCGAAGCCTGCTCGGTAAAGCCCGCGTTCGACACGATGATGTCGACGACACCTTTTTCGCCCCTGACTGCCGCAGCGACACGGTCGAGGTCATCGAGATTCGCGGCGTCGGCCTGAATCGCGGTAACGTTGCGTCCGAGCAGTTTGACGGCCTCGTCGAGCTGGCCTTGGCGCCGACCGAAGATAAAGACGTGAGCACCTTCGGCGACGAATCGCCTGGCGATCGCCAGGCCGATACCCGTCGTTCCGCCGCTAATCACGGCGATCTTCCCTGTGAGAGTAGACATTGAAGCTTCTGCCTGTTGGTGAATGGAAGTGACATCGTAATTGCGGCCACTGCGAATGATAATCGGCGGATTTATCATAAGATCCATTCACCGAGAGAATAGATCGCACGAGAGAAATACAATGGATCGGTTTCACGAATTGAACGCCTTCTTCGCCGTCGTTGAAGCGGGTGGCTTTTCCGCCGCGGCGCGCAGAACCGGCGAGTCACAGTCCGCGATCAGTAAGTCGATCGGCGCGCTGGAAAAGCGCCTGGGCGTGCTGCTATTCAACCGAAGCACACGCAGCGTGACCCTGACGGATCAGGGGCAGAAATACTACGAACGCACCAAGCCGTTGCTGGACGAGATTGAGGTGGCCGACAGCGAACTGACCAGCAGCACGCTGGATGTCTCGGGGCTGGTCCGGATCGCCTCTGCCTCTACGTTCGGTCGCCTGCACGTTGTTCCGCTCATTCCCGAGCTGCTGTCGCGCTATCCTGGTCTGCGGGTCGAGCTCGTGTTGTCGGATTTCGTACGCGATATGGTCGAGGATCGAATCGATCTCGCGATTCGAGTGGGCTCCGTCAACGATCCGGATTCGGTCGTGAAGCGGATTGCGAGCACCCCGCTGGTCTGCGTCGGATCGCGTCGCTATTTCGAGCAATACGGTGTACCAAAGGATCCTACCGAACTCGCCAATCACAATTGCCTGCTCTACGGCGGTCTGATGGAGTCGGCAAACTGGCCGTTTCATGGGCCACGAGGCCGATTCAGCGTACCGGTGCGAGGCAACCTGTCGTCGAATAGCGTCGAGACAATACGATCGGCCGTGCTCGCGGGCGTGGGAATCGGCCTCTTCGCGAAGCTCTCGCTCGCCGACGAACTCAAGCATCCCGACATTGTGACCGTGCTAGACGACTTCATTCGCGACGCCCGTGATGTAAGCATCATCTGGCCGAGGCGTCGTTTCGTGCCTGCGCGCGTGCGCCGGGTGACTGACTATTTTGCGGCTGCGCTGCCGCAGCGCTTGTAGGAGCGACGTCCGTGAACTAAAAGATGGCTGGCGGCACTGCGTGCGTCTGAATCAGTCGATTCCGGCGCGCACTTCAAACGCCGGACGTCACGCAATGTTCGCGAGCCGCGCGCGTCGAGTGCCTGCGTCGCTCGACATCGAATCCCGCACATGGCGCGCGAATTCCTGTGCCGCTGGCTGAACCGTCGCGGGCAATCGCAGACAGATCGCGAACGCAGGCAGTGCAGGCAAGCCGCTGACTCGAAACGTGAGCGTCTCCAGATCGGCCGGCACCGTGGAGGCGAGCCAGGCCGTGATCGCGAGGCCCGCGCGCACCGTTGCGGCGGTCGCCTCGATGTTTCCGCTCTCGAACACCGTGCGCCACGCAATGCCCTCGTCCGCGAGCGCGCCGAGCACCACCGGACGGAAAGCACAACGATCGTCTACCATCGACAGCGGCAACGGCCGCTTCTGCCATGCATCACTGCCGCGCCCCTTGACCCACACCAGCGGCTCGATGCAGACCACTTCACCTTCGGCTTCGCTTGCGACATATTCGACCAACGACACGTCAACGCGACCGCTATTCACCGCTTCGCTCAGCTCTGGCGACGCCGCGCACACCAACGAAATTTCGACGTGCGGATGCGCCTCGGCGAATGCCTTCATCGCGGGCGCGAGCCGCGTCACGAGATCGTAAGGCACGCCCACACGCAAGGCGCCGCGCAACGGCTGGCCGGTCATGTCGGCCCAGATTTCATCGTTCAGCCGCAGCAGCTTGCGCGCCTTCACGAGAAACTGCTCGCCCTGGTGCGACAGTTCCAGCCGGCGCGTCTTGCGAACGAACAGAAGGCAATCCAGCACATCTTCGAGGCGCTTCACCTGTTGGCTCACGGCGCCTTGCGTCATGTGCAGCAGATTCGCGGCGACCGTCATGCTGCCGCTATCGGCGACGGCAACGAAGGTGCGGATCAGATCGAGGTCGAGGTTTCGGCTCATCTATGCATTATGCGGCGTAATGTACCGCATCAATATTATTAGCTTTCACGATGCCTTGACGATCCGTACAGTGCGAATTCACTGATCCGAATGTGCACCGATGACCTCGATTCTGCCGCTTCTGCTCTTCGTCGCCGTCGCGACCGTGACGCCCGGCGGCGCGACCACGCTCGCCGCCGCCTCAGGCGCACGCTTCGGCTTCGTACGCTCGATACCGCTGATGCTCGGCATCGCTATGGGCCTCGCCTTGCTCGCTGCGCTCGCCGCACTCGGGCTTGGCGGTCTGCTTCTCACGCTGCCATCGCTGCAAACGGCGGTGAGAACGCTCGGCTCCGCGTATCTGCTGTGGCTCGCGTGGCGCATCGCGCGCAGCGGGCCGCCAAACGCGAGCAACGGCCCCGTGCGGCCGGTTTCGCTCGTCAACGGTTTCCTGCTGCTCTGGCTCAACCCGAAAGGCTGGGCGATGACGGTTGGCGCGGCGGCGTCTTTTGCGCTGCTCGCAAACAATCCGAACCGCCTCGCGATGCTGCTCGGTGCAGCGTTCGGGGTGACTGCGTGCGCGTCGCTCGCGCTGTGGTGTGCGCTCGGCGTGCTATTCGCGCGGCTGTTTCGGACGCCGCGCCACTGGCGCATTCTCAATCTCGCGATGGGTGTGCTGCTCGCCGCATCCCTCATTCCGACCTGGAGATAAGCATGTCTTCCCATCCGTTCGCCGATGTGTCGGATCATTGGGCGCCGAAAGTTGTCGCACAGGTCAACGATCAGTACGTGAAGGTCGCGAAAGTGCGCGGGTCTAAAGCGGGAAGGGATGTCTGCTCCGCTTCCGTGTCCAGACGACGCGTGTCAGTTGTAGCCAAGGACAGCGGCGGAAGACACGTCCGGCCTCTCAGGAACATTCGAAGCGATCGTCGATACCGTCGATGCGAGAAACGATCTATATACCGAGCGCGATCGATTTTCAGAGCCATTCTTGCCGTTTCCAGCGCGCGTGGCGCCTCCGCTCGAGTCGACGCTGAAAGGCGATAGATCGAAGCTGTTCATGGTGTTCCCTCCGTCTTCCTGGGTTTAGAACCGGTTGATTGACTTGTGGCGGCCAGACCTTTTCGCCATCCAAAGCGAAATAGTGCTCAGTGCAGTTTGACGTGCGGCGCAGTGCTTCGACGGAGCCGATGCGCGAGGGTATTGACGATCATGCGTGCATAGCCATGCAGCGCCGCAACGTGCATCCGATACAGCGACAAATACATGAAGCGAGCAAGCAGTCCGTCCACGAGCATGCTGCCGCCGATAAGCCCTCCCATCAGACTCCCTACCGCATTCGCGTGCCCGAGCGACACTAGCGAGCCGAGATCGCGATAGGCAAACTCCGGAAGCTTTTGCCCCTCGATGCGTCGCGCAAGTGCCTTGACTAAAAAAGATGCCTGCTGATGAGCCGCCTGGGCGCGCGGTGGAACATTGCGCTCGAAACCCAACCATGGACAGGCCGCGCAATCGCCGAATGCGAATATATGGTCGTCGAGATCCGTTTGAAGCGTGCGACGCACACTGAGTTGCCCCAGATGATTGACGGTCAGCCCATCGAGCATTGAAAGCACCGCGGGCGCCTTGATGCCCGCGGCCCACACCGTGAGATCCGCACGTATCGTCTTGCCGTTTTTCGTGCGGATGAGTCCGGGCGCGACCTCCGCGACCCGCTCGTCGACCATCAACTTGACATTGAGTTTGTCCAGCAGTCCGGCAGCTGCGGTGGACACGCGTTCTTTCAACGCTGGCAGAATCCGCGGCCCAGCTTCAATGAGCACGATCCCGACGTCGTGTGTGGGGTCGAGCCGATGCAAGCCGTATGATGAAAGTACCTTCGCCGTATTGCGCAATTCGGCGGACAATTCCACGCCCGTAGCGCCTCCGCCAACGATCGCGACCTGAACACGAGGCGCGTGATCGACGGGCACGCCACATGCACTCCGCTCACCGGCGTCTCGTTGTTGTTCGGCGCGAATGCAAGCTGAAATCAGGCGCTTTCTGAAGCGTTCCGCTTGAGCGACGTTGTCAAGCGCGAGCGAATTTTCCGCCGCGCCCGCCACGCCGAAGTAGTGCGTTGTACTACCGATGGCAAGAATCAACGAGTCGTACCCGATTCGGCGCGGCGGTACCAGTTCGGTTCCGTCGTCATCGAGCAGTGGCGCAAGCAGGACCTGCCTCGAGCCACGATCCAGTCCGACAAGTTCGCCATGGATGAACTGGAAGCCGTGCCACTGGGCTTGCGCGGCGTACGCCAGTTCCTGTGCGAATGGGTCCAGACTTCCTGCTGCGACCTCGTGCAACAGGGGCTTCCAGATATGCGTCGGGTTGCGGTCGATCAACGTAACGGAGGCACGTTGCGCCCCGCTTCTTCGCCGACCACCATAACGATCGCCTAGCCTCGTTGCGAGTTCGATGCCACCCGCCCCTCCTCCCACGATCACAAAACGATGCATGCAGATTCTCCCTGGACGACGACGCGCGGTACGGAAATCCAACACAGCGGTTGAGAACAACTATCGCAGAAGCCCGACGGCAGGAAAATCTCATAGTTCTGATGGCTGCCTTCAGGTTTTCTGATTGAGAGATCTCCTACTGACCTCGCCCTCAACGGCGTACTCGCACTGGCTGGAATCCCCTCCAGGTTCACACGCACGATGCCCGAGACCCGGCGCGCGACTTCACTTCGGCGCAGTCGGCTCGCCGCGATGGCCAGGCGCTCGAACGTACTGCTAAACGCAGTTCGGCGCCCTTCCACTCGGCGTGGTCGTCAAAGGGGTGATCGTAGGTGTAGGTGCCGCGCTGATGGCTGGGGGTCGTTCTTCGCCAGATCTGTGGTGATCAGGATGAAGCCATCAACGTTCAGACTTTTGGTCGATGGATTGATGCTGTCGGCAGGTATCTCATCGTTGTGGGCCTCAATTGCACGATGACTGCGCCGCCGAACTCGCTGAAACAGGCGCCATCGCAGCTAGCAAAAAGATGCCTTGCGACGCCGCCGCCAGTTCGCAGATAGCGTCGCTGATGCAGTTCATTCCGTCTTTATTCTCCAATGCGCTTGAAGCTGGCGTAGTAATCGTCGGTGTAATAGCACTCGCCGGTTTGCTTGCGCGGCCCACCACATACGATCCGACGCTGCCCCCGATCCGTCGCGCCTGGTGTGCGAACCGTATAGGTGTGGTAGTAACCGCGCGGATGCTTCGGCAGCAAAGCCGCACTGTTACGAAACAAGACGCCGTCATCGCTAAACGGGAAGGGGCCGCCCGCTTTGATCAGTCGCAGTGTTTCGGCCGCTTCCGCCGGCAACTGCGCCTTGGTGACGGTGACCAGCGCGCCCGTTCCTTGGGCGCCTGATGCAGCGGTTGCAGCGCTCGCACCCTGTGCTGGCTGAACCGGCGCCGAGCTCGCGGATGCGCCCGATGCCTCAGTGGCGCTTTGCGGTCCCTGCTTGCCGCATCCGCCGAAGATCGCGCTCAACGCGACGATGCAGGAGACAGCCCACGCTCTCTTCACGAAACGGTTCTCCCTTCGTTGACCAGCACCCGACGACCTGGATAGACGTAAAGGTATCGCTAATGACGGAGCGAATCAACGATCCATCGTAGACCCGTGCCTTCATGCGCGCGAGAATCGTGGTTTAACGATGGTTTCCACGCCTGCAGCGGAGTACGAAATGGACGATCCCTATGATCTTCAGCGCTTCCTCGATGCACAAGAGCCGGTCTACGACCAGGTATGCGATGAACTGAGGCACGGACGCAAGCGAAGCCACTGGATGTGGTTCGTGTTTCCTCAAATCGAGGGGCTCGGAACCAGCGCAATGGCTCAGCGATTCGCGCTTACGTCGCTGGACGAAGCGCAAGCCTATCTGCGTCACCCGATACTCGGCCCACGGCTGCGCGAAACGACGCACCTGGTCAACCTCGTCAGCGACCGCTCCGTCGAGGAAATATTCGGGTATCCGGATGACCTGAAGTTTCGCTCGTCGGTCACCTTGTTCGCGCGCGCCACGAACGACAACGACGTATTCATCGAAGCTTTGCGCAAGTATTTCGGCGGAGAAGCCGATCCGCGGACCCTCCAGCTGCTCTAAACCATTTTGGTAGCGGTCCCGCGCACGCGGGGCGCAGCGGACCGCGCAATTCCGCTCCCGGTGCAGAGCGTGGTCACTGCCCGCTCAGATCGGCTGCACGGGATCGAAAGAGCAGCAGGTGATCCGTGCCGGATTCGGACAGCCAGACCTCGCCCGGACGACCCATCATCTGACGCACGTTCGCGTGGTCACGCGGCAGCCGCAACACGTCGAACCGCTCGGCACGCGGATCGAAGCGCACTAGCGCATTAGCACTCCATTCGCTGAGCCAGACGATGTCCTGGTCGTCGACGAATATTGCATACGCGTGCGGATCGGTGCCGGGCAGTCGCCATTCGCGCCAATGATGCGTGCCAGGATCGTACACGCCGACTTTTCCGGCGTTCCACTCGCTGACCCAGATGCGCCCCCTGGAATCGGCCCAGACGCGGCGCGCGCCCTGATTCGACGTTGGTGGCTCGATGACCTGTGCCGCGCCCGTCGTCGGGTCGATGCGACCTACGTAATTTCCCGCCAGCGAAGCGAAATACAGATCCCCGGAGCGGGTCACGCAGATACCGTAGGGCCCGGCCCCGCGTGGGGCATCAAAGACGCGCATGCGCGATCGCTGCGGATCGAGTTCGCCGTAGATACCACTTTGCCCCGTAAACCACAGATGCCCCTGTTTGTCGAACACGGCGGTATTCAGATTGGCGTCCGGCCGGTCCTTGGGTAGCGGAAAACGCGTGACGGCGAGCGTCTTCGGATCGATACGCACGATTGCGTTCTGGCCGCCGTCAGTGACCCACGCCGCACGATCGGGGCCGACGATCACGCCATGTGGCGCCGATCCAGCGCCGAGCGCGATCATGTCGGTTTTGCCGCTGCGCGGGTCCAGCCGCCCGACCGCTCCCCGCGCCTGCGCGGTGTACCACACGGTGCCGTCATGCGCCGGTGCGACGTCATGCGGTGCGCTGCCGGCCGGGACGGCGAAGCTCTCGAACGACGGCGGCTGTGCTTGAGCCTGCGCGAGGCCAAGGTTGTCTGTGCTGATCGCGCAAGCGATGGCGTACAGAGCCAGGGCAATCGCAGACCGGGCAGTGGATTGCGGGGCAAGCTTCGGAAAATGTTTGAAGTCCAAGCGGGCAAATTGAAGTTGACCCGCAAAAACGGACATCTATCCTTTGGAGAAGGAGGTGCCGATTATGGCCAAGCATCGTACCCCGTACCCGAATTGGTAAGGAGCGTCGCCTGCCGCTGATGGGATGATCCCGTGCCATCATGGACTGACATGGCTTTGTCACGTTTGGCGCTGCGGTCAGTTAAGATGAAGTGATGAAGAAAACGAAATCGCTGTATCACGGTCACCGGTTCCCGGCGTCAGTCATCAGTCACGCGGTACGCTGGTATTTCAGGTTCCAGCTCGACCAGCACGGCATCGAGCTCGACATCCTGCTACAGAAGCGGCGCGACAAGGCCGCCGCGAAACGTTTCTTCAAACGTGTACTGGCGGCCTGTCCCGAGGTGCCGAAGAAGATCGTCACTGACCAGTTGCGCAGTTACCCCGCAGCAAAGACCGAAATCCCGGAGCTGGCGAACGTGAAGCATGTGTTCGCCAAGGCGGCCGCCCGCGTCAACAACCGTGCAGAGAACAGCCATCAGCCCACGCGTGAACGCGAGCGACGTATGCGTGGTTTCCGACTGCCCGGGCGCACGCAGGCGTTCCTGTCGTGCTTCGGTCCGGTCCGGCAACACTTCGCGCTCAAGCATCATTTGCTGCGCGCGTCGCTTTATCGAAAGCAGCTCGCGACCCGGTTTGAAGCCTGGCGTCTTTTCACCGGTCTCACCCAGAATCCGTCTGCTGTTTTCTGAGCGACTGTTTCGCCTGAACACGATTCGTCCGGTGATCGGCAACGTGACAAAGCCCCCTCAACACTCGAACGGTCGATCGAATGAAGGAACTTGCATACCGTCCTCCAATCGAGCGCCCGTGGTGGAAGTTCTCCGCGATAGGTACGGGGCGTGTCGATGACATCGAGTCGATTCCTCGTGTAGCCGCGATCGGCGCAGAACCTCAGAAAGGCGCGAAGGTGTGCAACCGTATGCTGAAGACTCTGACGGCAAAAACGCTTGCTGGTTTGATCGCAAGACCGTGGAGTAGTGGCGCAAATGCTGCCATGTGGCGTCTATCGTCGCGCAGTGTCTACTCGCCGCGCTTTCACGGCCGCCTAGGGAACGAAAACTTAATTCGACCCCTGATTTCAGCGAGGTGTCGAGCAGGTTGACTTTTAAATAAAAATAATCGTGCGGCAATATCGAGCGCGCTTTGATAGGGTCGAAACCGCAAAAATACAGGGGCGTCCAATCCTCTGATCAGTGGAGAAGGCCACAATTTTTTCAATGCAGCAGACTATTCGAAATAGATCCTCCTTTTTGGCGGAAATCTGCTGCCTACTCTTTTAATTTTGCTCCTTTACCGGTAGGGTTTACCCCGTTCGAAGCACTAGTGCGAAGAATTTGCCGAGCGACTCGGGGGAACGCTTTCCGGTAGGAAAACTTTGCGTTGCGAGTGCCGCGCGTGTTCGGCGGTACCGTAACGCGGTCACGGTTGTTTCCACCGTTGGTTCTGAATCTCACGATCGCGCGAAATAGCACGCCCGCTTTGATCGGCTTGCGCACGTCAGTTGTACTCGCACGCTCAATGGAACGGCATTTTTATCAGGCTGATAAAAATCTCGCAGAAGAATGCGTGCATAGGACATAAATTTTCCAGTCGATAAGGACTGCGAATAAACGGTTAGTCGGTGTTAATCGCATTTACTAATTCGAAAATTAGAAAACCAAATTTTTTAACTTTTTTCGGGAATTTTCCCGATAGTGGAATAATTCGTAATGTTAAAACGACGACAATTTCTTGGTGGCCTGACGGCGCTAGGTGGAAGTGTTATTTTGAGCGCGTGCGGCGGTGGTGGCACGGAAGATAGCGGCATTGCCTCCAGCGCGGCAGCCCAGAAAGCAAGCGCAACGGCAAAGAGTGCTTCACCGAACGGTTCGGCAATGCCGCCGGCTAGCTCGCTGATTGACGGCGCGGGCGCCACCTGGACGCTTTCGGGCGGCTCGGTTTACCAAAACGGAGCAAAGGCCGGAAACAACTACAATGTGATCCTCGCGCTGTGTTACAACGGCAACATCTATGTTGAAAACACAAGCGGACAGTTCTCCACATGGACTGGCTCGGGGTGGCAGGGTTGCAGCGATCCGCGCTTGGGCACTACGTCTCCAGACGGAACCACGATGCCTTCCGCGGCGAGCATTATCGACAAGACCGGCGCTGTCTGGACCCTGACCAACGGTGTCATCTACAAAAACGGCGTTGTCGTTGGAATCAACTACAACGTGACGCTCGTGCTCTGGTACGGCGGCAAGGTCTATTGCTGCAACACAAGCGGACAGTTTTACGCGAATGCCGAGGTCGCCTCCCAATGGTTGCCGTGCACCGATCCGCGCATTGCCGTAGCTGCGGCTGCGGGTAGCTTCTACGGTATCAACGGTCACTTCGATTACACGTACACGCCCGCGCAAGTCGTCTCGATCCTAAAGGGTTTGGGGTGCACGAGCTACCGCGTCGGCTGCACGTCGGATCCGAGTGAACTGAATGCCGTGGTCAAACTCGCGCAGGCGTTCCAGTCGGCTGGGATGACGCTGCTCATAACGATTGCACAGGGTTTCTACGACACCAGCGGCACGCTTTTCGCGAGCGAATCGGCCTCTTACAACGCCGGTTACGCGTCCGCCTCGACGATCGCCAATGCGCTGAAGCCGTATGGGGTGGCCCTTTATGAATGTGGAAATGAGCTGACCCGCGACAAGGCCATCATCATTGACTCAACCAACGCAGGTACGAAGGCGATCGATTTCAACAATGCGAACTGGCCTCTCATGCGCGGCGCCATGCGCGGCATGATCGACGGAGTAAAGTCGGTTCTGCCTTCCGCGAAGTGTGGTATCAACTTCTGCGTTGCGGATGTCGGCGCGTCGGACGCGCTGTGGGACGGCATCCAACCGGACGGCAGCGGCGGCCATCCGAAAGTGCGCTGGGACATCACGACCTGGCACAACTACGAAGTGTACGGCGACATTTTCAACATTGGTACGGATGGCGCTGGGCCCGGCATCGATCTGCCGACGTACTGCAAGGCCAGATACGGTGTGCCGTTCATCATCACGGAGTGGAACACCGGTCCGGAACAAACGCAGGCGTATCGGGCAAATTACATTACGTCGCAATTCGGTTCGTTCTATGCGGCACGAAAGACGCACAACATTCAGTCCGTCATGTATTACGTGCTCGATAGCGGCAACAACACTTTTGGCATTATGACTAACGGTGTGCCGTTGAACCCGCCGTACGGTGCGTTCACGGGCTTTACGTCGAGCCACGCGGACATCTGATCCTGGCGAATACTCGCGTCTGACGCGCCGATCTGGCCTCCCGTTGCTTCCGCGCGCGAGGCCAGTTCTTTTGTCGGTGGCCGTTTGCTTCCTGACGCGTCGGTGCGAGTCAATCGACCTCGCTTGCCATCGGTCTGGATTGTTTGCCCCACTCGAAGTCGACCTGTAAAGTGGACCCAGAAATTGAGACAAGCATTTAAGCTGTCGTCGTAGATGACAGGAAACTAGTAATGAGCGCAGGAAACAAGAAAGGTGTTCGCGCACTCGGATTTCTGTTTCGAAGAACGGCGGACAAGAAGAGCCGTATGAATCGAGAGATTCACGTACGGATCTGTGAGAGCCTGAGGGGCCAGTTCCATCGGGCCACTCGACCGTTGTTTGATTCTTATAGACATGGTCCGGCGGGGTAGAATCAGAGTGAATGAAAGCCTACTCAGCAGAAAGAAAAGAAGCGCTGGTGCGCCGCATGATGCCGCCGGAAAACGCGCTGGTTTCGGCGCTGGCCAGAGAAACGGGGATTAATGAACAGACGCTGTACACCTGACGCCGACAGGCGAAAGGACAAGGACTGGCCGTGCCGGGCGATGGGAAGAATCCCGAAGGATGGAGTCTTCGGAAGACAAGTCTGCCGTAGTGCTGGAATTCGCCCCGCTCAATGCAGTGGAGCTGGCGGAGTACTGCCGCCGCAAAGTTCTTTATCCCAAACAGATCGCGGCGTGGCGATCGTCCTGTCAGGCAGATGAAAACGGCGAAAGGAACCCATCCGCGCGTCGCCGAACAATTCTACTCCCTGGTTATCTAAGGTGTCCTTGTCATATCACCTTCCTTCGTCATTCTCTCCTTACTGCGACAGAACCGATCTGCGAACTGGCAAACAGCGGGTCGTCGCACAGCCTTGCTCCTTCGCCCGGCCAGACCGACTGGCCCATTGCACCTATCGAATAACATGGGTTCGGTCAGGGTTGGGCCACCGCAGTACGTGCCTCATCACGACGAAAAGCCCCTGCTTGTGCGAACCGGAATCAAAATGAGCACGCAACGTAGCGGCCAGGCTGGAACTTCGCCAGCAAAAGAGACCGCATTGAAGGATCAAGTGTCCCTCGCTGGTCGACTTGTGGACCATGCGGGAAAGAACGGAAGCTGAATCCGACAGGAAACGACCCGTCGACAAATCGCTCCAAGTCGTGTCTATTCCTGAACGGTGTGAAATCGAAAACGCAGGACTGCCTCCGTGCATTCTCGATCTTTTTCTTCAGGTTAGAGACGGTATCGGGCACTGAATAGGGCGCCGCCTCGACCTCGATAATCGACGCGCGTTTCGGATAATAAAGCTGAGGAAACGCGTCCATGGTCGGGCCGACATCCGGGATACGTAACGAGACGATTATGTCCGCATTTGTGCCCGAATTGCGATAGCGCTCAAGTGCATCGACAGGCGAGACGTATCGATGATGGACAATGTTACCTGCCAACGTCGTAATAAATTCCGCCTGCGCAGTAAGCAGGCAAAAGGCCCCATAAATAATGACGGGTATCGCCGGATAATAGTTCGTTCTTGTACGGGTAACCAGCCCGACAAGCGCAGCGATCACAAAAACTAGACCGTAGCTCACAGTGCGCGGCGAATAGATATCGTATTGAGTCAAAGTGCGCAGATAGAATGCGAGCAAAAGGTAGCCTGCGCCACTTAGCGCCAGCAGGCGACAAGGCTGTGCATCGACGCGTGCCCGGCTACCCGACGCAGAAGCCCACCCTCGAGTTCGCTTCAAACCCCATAGCAATATCAGCAGCAACGCCCCCGTGAGAATAAACTCCTTGCCCACCTGACGGATGAACCTAAACAACAGAAAAACGAAGGTTTCTGGCGCTGGGATACGCGGCGTACCGGTAGGAAAACCCGTCGCGACCACATTGAATTTTTGATACCCGAGGAAAAAGATTGCGGCGGCCACGAATGCGGGCAATGCTCTAATGGCCGTCGTTCTGCCGTACGAGATCCATGCCGCAGCGAAAATTACCACGGAAAACGGCGCAAAGAAATATCTCGACGAACATCCGACAATGAGCGCGCACGCGAGCAATACCGCGTACCAGCGTGATGAACCGTTGTGCGCAATTCTGGAGATTGCATAGATAGACGCGCAAAATGCAAGCAAAAAAAGATTTTCAGACCATGTGTACTGGTAAAGCTCGATGGTGAACGGATTGACGACGATTAGAACCGGAACCAGCACATTCCTGAAGGTCTTCATCAGGAAGAAAAAGCCGACGAACAGCAGGATAAGGTTAGTGACCTTGCTGCTTACGATCAAGGCGCCTATCTCGGTCGAAGGCGCAGTCAAGGCAATCACCAGCGGATAGCCACAAGGAAATGTTGCAAAGTAGGCGCCCCGCACCGAACAGCCCTGCCCGTCTCTGATCGATTGAGCAAGATGCAGGTAATTCCAGGAGTCGATGGTCAGGTAACCAAACGTGCTCGCCCAACCGGCACTGATGCCCAACACCAGGAAAATCGCGGCAGCATAAGCCCACTTCGTCGAATACCAGCGTATGGCGACGGAATCCGTACCCGGTGGTAGCCGATCCTGAGTCCGGTACTCCGGACTGGAGGAACTCCCGCTCTGGCTGTATTGCGGCCGTAGTAAGTCAGCAAGCCGCTCAAGATAACTGACTATTCGCATCCCTATAGTTCCTCCAATGCCGCTCCCGTCGATTCAACCCCTATGCGGCCGCGCGGTACGCGGCGCACACGCTGCCGTGGCGAGAGCATCGGCACGACCGACGTAACTGGAGCATGGCAGATTGATCCGATTGTGTCGCTTGTCCACCAAACGGGGAGGCCTGCGTCGCGATCTTTTGAATGCGCACACTCGCCGGAACTCACCGAGCAGCCAGCCGAGGACAACACCGCGTCGACAGGCGCGAACGCCATTGGAAGACCGAAGGACAATCTCGTGCTCGAAGCACCGTCTTCTGTCGCAACGCAGATACGGCGGGGTTACATTGCAAACAAGCCATCGCGCCTTTGCGAACGCGTTCAATGTTGCAACGAAGCATAGAACCGTCGAGGACAATGCGCGCGGAACGGGCCGGAAAGCACGCGGTAATGTCCGATATGGCTTTGTCACGTTTGGCGCTGCGGTCAGTTAAGATGAAGTGATGAAGAAAACGAAATCGCTGTATCACGGTCACCGGTTCCCGGCGTCAGTCATCAGTCACGCGGTACGCTGGTATTTCAGGTTCCAGCTCAGCCTGCGCGATATCGAGGAGTTGCTGTTCGAGCGTGGCGTGATCGTCAGCCACGAATCGATCCGGCGGTGGATAGACAAGTTTGGGGCTGGTTTCGCGCATCGCGTGAAGGCTGCCCGCCGCCAGCCGGGCAGCACGTGGCATCTTGATGAGGTATTCGTGTCATTGCGCGGTGAACCTTATGTGCTGTGGCGTGCCGTCGACCAGCACGGCATCGAGCTCGACATCCTGCTACAGAAGCGGCGCGACAAGGCCGCCGCGAAACGTTTCTTCAAACGTGTACTGGCGGCCTGTCCCGAGGTGCCGAAGAAGATCGTCACTGACCAGTTGCGCAGTTACCCCGCAGCAAAGACCGAAATCCCGGAGCTGGCGAACGTGAAGCATGTGTTCGTCAAGGCGGCCGCCCGCGTCAACAACCGTGCAGAGAACAGCCATCAGCCCACGCGTGAACGCGAGCGACGTATGCGTGGTTTCCGACTGCCCGGGCGCACGCAGGCGTTCCTGTCGTGCTTCGGTCCGGTCCGGCAACACTTCGCGCTCAAGCGTCATTTGCTGCGCGCGTCGCTTTATCGAAAGCAGCTCGCGACCCGGTTTGAAGCCTGGCGTCTTTTCACCGGTCTCACCCAGAATCCGTCTGCTGTTTTCTGAGCGACTGTTTCGCCTGAACACGATTCGTCCGGTGATCGGCAACGTGACAAAGCCCTGAGACGAAAAGCTGTTCTACAGACAACATTGTTTGTATTCTACTTTCATGAAAAAGTTTATACTCTCGGCTACTGGCGCTGTAACGGCGTTGCTTCCTTTGAGGTTTCGGCATGCTATCGCGAAGTCTCTTATCGAGGACCGCGCGCTTGCACAGGAATACGGGTATTTTTACCTCTCCAGCCTCGCCCGAAAGCTCAATGTCGTGCAGCTTGCAGCAAGCGGACAATACGGCATAATGGCCAGCAGTTCAAACGACCTGAGCATACTGAAGAAATACGCTGAGACCGGTCGTTGGGCACCCGAGCTGGCCGAAAGATTGAAAGCATTTTTCGCCGGTTCCGGCGGAACCTACCTCGACATCGGCGCAAATATCGGAATGACGACCATTCCGATTGCGCAGTACAACGACAGTGTGAAGTGTTACGCGTTCGAACCTGAACCAGTCAACTACCGGAATCTGTTGCGCAATATCGCCGAGAACTGCCCTTCATCCGACATAGAGACCTACCAGCTGGCATTGCACGAACACGACGACGTGTTGCCGTTTGAAATTGCCGACGGCAATCTCGGGGACCATCGTCTGCACATAGAAACAGGCCTGCCGGCGAAACAAAATGAGGCGGGTCGCAAGATCATTGATGTGCAATGTGTCAGGCTGGATGACCTGCCCATCAAGCTGACTTCGCCTGTTTTTGCCAAAATCGATACGCAGGGCGCTGAGCCCTTCGTGTTCGCCGGCGGCAGGCAAACGCTCGCCAGGGCCGATGCAATTTTGGTGGAATGGTCGCCCTATCACATGGCCCGCTTAGGGGGAGGTCCCGAAATCGTGCTCCGTTTCCTCGAAGAGCACTTCAGCTACGGTCAAATCGAGGAGACCGACGCGAAGTCCGGTCAATGGGGGGAAAGCGGACCTATTGGGGAAATAACACGCCGTCTGCAAAGTACCATCACCGAATGGCGCGACGATCCGATGAGCTACGTCGATCTCGTCGCGACGAAAATTCCGTCAATCGCTCGATAGAGGCGGGCATCTACGGTCTTCATTCCGCTGGAGCAATCCAGAAGCCTCGTTTCCTAACGGACCCGTTGCCCGCACGCGTCGCCCTCATCCGGTAACGGCGCTTCCCGCCGCACTCGCGTGCCCCACGACCGTTTCGAAGAACTGCTCGTAGCGCCGGCAGCACACGTTCCAACCGAACTCATCAACAGCCAAGCGATTGCTTGCAGTGCAGACGATCGTTGGCCATGAACTGTTGATCAAACCAATGATTTCAGGGAGCTGAGCAACGTCATCGAAGAGAATGACATTGTCGAACTTGCTGGCCGCCCAGATCATAAACGGCGTCGAGCGAGAGATAACCAGCGGCACGCGCCCAATGGCCTCAAAAAACGCGCCGCTCACCAGCATTGAATCGACCGCATGCGGGAGGATCAGCACATCGCTATCGGCAATCCTCTGCGCGAATTCCGCGTCAGACAGGAATTTTGCGTCGAGGCGCACCGTATCGCGCAACGATCGCTTGTCGATGATTCCGTTCAGCGTGGCAACATAAGCTTCCGTACCGTGCCCGGCTATATCCAGCTTGCATTCGCTCGGCCAGACGTCAAGAACCGCATCGATCTGCTTGTATGGGCGAATCACACCGAGCATCGAATAGAGCGGTGTCGCGCTACCCGCCCTCGGCGTAGTCGGCGGCTGGCCGGGCGCGTCCCAATAGAGTGGGTGGGGTAAATAGCGCGCGCTGAACTGAACCTGAAAATCCGGTGCGTGGACCACGCGAAAGTCTGCCAGACGGCGTATGAAGGCAATAAGCCGAATCGAGAGGCGCCTGTTGAATCCTACTGTGTCGTGGACTGCCTGATCGTGGACGAAATACACAACCTTTGCTCGACCGATCAGCATCAAGGAGCAGTAAAAAGCGAAGAGCAACGAGCCGAGCAAGCTCAACTGCGCAGTCCCTTTCTGCCGCCTGAACGGCCGATATTCAAGCCAATGAAAAACGAGAATATTGTCTGGCTTGAACAGCTGAAAGAATCCTCCCTTCAGCAGGCCTTTGATGGAGAGCGGCGCGACGTCATAACCGACCGACCTATACAGATCTTTTTGAATCTCGATATAGCGATTTGTCGGGTTGGTGAATGGACACATCAGCACGCGCGGCCGCAGTCCGTTTACTTCTTGATTCCTGGTGCGACCAACAGAATCATTGGTAACCTGCCCCATTTATACATCTCCCGTTGAGCCGTACGCCGCAAAGGCAGACGCCGAAGCGCGCGCGACGAGGGTAAAGGCCGCTAGCTTTTTGAATGCCGAGCACAAGTAAGCGGTTCACATACCGCGCTCTCATCTTCACAAATCAGATTAGCACGCGACAGAAACAATGCGCGACAATTAATCGCATCGATTTAGATTATGGCCGATTTTGTGGAGCATGGCGTTAAAGGTTGAGTGCGTGACTGGATTTTACGCAACCACGTATGCCGCGCTCTTGCTTACAGCGGACGGACGTCGAGTGAACCCATTGCGGCGCGCTGCAATTTTTACCGCCGGACGTCATTCATATTGAACTTGGGGGTAGCGGGAGCCGTTCGGCATCATCTGAAGATAGGGCTTTGTCACGTTTGGCGCTGCGGTCAGTTAAGATGAAGTGATGAAGAAAACGAAATCGCTGTATCACGGTCACCGGTTCCCGGCGTGAGTCATCAGTCACGCGGTACGCTGGTATTTCAGGTTCCAGCTCAGCCTGCGCGATATCGAGGAGTTGCTGTTCGAGCGTGGCGTGATCGTCAGCCACGAATCGATCCGGCGGTGGATAGACAAGTTTGGGGCTGGTTTCGCGCATCGCGTGAAGGCTGCCCGCCGCCAGCCGGGCAGCACGTGGCATCTTGATGAAGTATTCGTGTCATTGCGCGGTGAACCTTATGTGCTGTGGCGTGCCGTCGACCAGCACGGCATCGAGCTCGACATCCTGCTACAGAAGCGGCGCGACAAGGCCGCCGCGAAACGTTTCTTCAAACGTGTACTGGCGGCCTGTCCCGAGGTGCCGAAGAAGATCGTCACTGACCAGTTGCGCAGTTACCCCGCAGCAAAGACCGAAATCCCAGAGCTGGCGAACGTGAAGCACGTGTTCGTCAAGGCGGCCCGCCCGCGTCAACAACCGTGCAGAGAACAGCCATCAGCCCACGCGTGAACGCGAGCGACGTATGCGTGGTTTCCGCCTGCCCGGGCGCACGCAGGCGTTCCTGTCGTGCTTCGGTCCGATCCGACAACACTTCGCGCTCAAGCGTCATCTGCTGCGCGCTTCGCTTTATCGAAAGCAGCTCGCGACCCGGTTTGAAGCCTGGCGTCCTTTCACCGGTCTCACCCAGAATCCGTCTGCTGTTTTCTGAGCGACTGTTTCGCCTGAACACGATTCGTCCGGTGATCGGCAACGTGACAAAGCCGCACCAGGGTAAATACAGATTCGATCGCTCAAAAAGCTTTATAGAATGGCTGATATTAGCAAGGAGCAATACTGCTTGCTATAGATTAATAAAAGACATCCCGCAGAACCCGGAGACGCCATGCAGATCGACTACCAAACGATGCGGTTCGACTACGAGCGAGCCGCCGACCACGATGCCGGTGCACCGCTCACCTATCCGGTCGTGGTGATCGGCGCTGGCCCGGTCGGGTTGTCAGCGGCCATCGATCTGGCCCAGCAGGGCGTTCGCACCGTGCTGCTCGACAATGACGACACGCTGTCGAGCGGTTCGCGCGCAATCTGTTTTGCGAAGCGGACGCTGGAAATTTTCGATCGGCTCGGCTGCGGCAAGCAGATGGTCGACAAAGGCGTGAGCTGGAACGTCGGCAAGGTGTTCCTGCAGGATGAACTGATCTATACGTTCAACCTGCTGCCCGAGACAGGCCACGCGCGCCCGGCATTCATCAATCTGCAGCAGTACTACGTCGAGGGCTATCTGGTAGACGAGGCGAAGCGAACCGCGAATCTGCAGATGCGCTGGAAAAGCAATGTGATCGGTGTGACCCAGCAAGACGACCATGTCGAGTTGCGGGTCGAAACGCCCGACGGCATTTATCCGATGCGCGCGCAATACGTGGTCGCCGCCGACGGCGCGCGCAGCGCGGTGCGCAAGGCGCTCGGTCTCGACAGTCATGGTCGCACCTTCAAGGACCGCTTCCTGATCGCGGATGTGAAAATGAAGGCGCCGTTTCCGACCGAACGCTGGTTCTGGTTCGATCCGCCCTTCCATCGCAACCAATCCGTACTGCTGCACAGGCAGCCCGACAACGTCTGGCGCATCGATTTCCAGCTCGGCTGGGACGCCGATCCTGTCGCCGAAAAACAGCCTGAGAAAGTGATTCCGCGCGTGAAAGCGCTGCTCGGCGACGATGCTGGGTTCGAGCTCGAATGGGTCAGCGTCTACACGTTTTCGTGTTTGCGGATGGACAGTTTCCGGCATGGCCGCGTGCTGTTCGCGGGCGATTCGGCGCATGGCGTGTCGCCGTTCGGCGCGCGCGGCGCGAATAGCGGCGTGCAGGATGCCGACAATCTCGCCTGGAAGCTGCGGCTCGTCGTCAACGGCGACGCGCCGCCGGCGCTGCTCGATACCTATGCATCCGAGCGCGAGTATGCGGCGGACGAAAACATCCTGAACTCATCGCGCGCCACCGACTTCATCACGCCGAAAAGCGCGGTTTCGCGGATGTTCCGCGATGCCACGCTCAAGCTCGCGAAAGAGTGTCCGTTCGCGCGGCGCATCGTCAACAGCGGCCGTCTGTCGGTGCCGGCGGTTCTGCGCGACTCGCCCCTGAACACGCCCGACGCCGACGCGTTCACCGGTGCGATGGTGCCCGGCGCGGCCAGCACCGACGCGCCGGTCAAGCTCGCTGGCGAAGACGCCTGGTTCCTGAATCAGACCGGACATGGCGGCTTCACGGGTGTGCAATTCTGCGGCCAGGGAGACGACCTGACGAGATGCGCCGAACGGCTTCGCGCGCTCGCATGCCTCGCGGTGCCGGTTCACTCGTTGATCGTCGTGCCGCGTGGCGCGGCCGTGACCGCGCTGCCGGAGATGCCTCACGTCACGGTGATCGAGGACGTCGAAGGCATCGTCACGCATCGCTTCGATGCGCGGCCCGGTACCTTTTATCTGCTGCGTCCGGACCAGCATGTCTGCGCGCGCTGGCGCGCCCTCGACACCGCCTCGGTCGCCAAGGCCGTGGATCGCGCAACCTGCAACGGATAACCATCATGACCAAGCTGAACATCGAAACGAATATGGCCGATCCGGATGCGTTCTATGAAAAGCTCATCGACGCGCACAATGGACTGACCGACGAGCAAAGCCATTTCATGAACGCAAAGCTCGTGCTGCTGCTCGCGAACCACATCGGCGATGCCGACGTGCTGCTCGAAGCGCTGGCGCTGGCGCGCGCGGATTGACGACCCAGGCTCAGCGCCCGATCCAGCCGAACCGCCACGACAGCCGTCGTGTCGTGGCGAGCAGCCTCTGCGCGGTCGTGCCGTGCGTGCTGAAATCAAAGCCGCCCGACGGACCGATCACCGCGACCACCAGACTGACGCTGCCCGTATGATCGAACACGGGCGCGGCCAACGCGCCGATGCCCGGCACCGGCGCATCGAGTGCGTCATCGATGCCGTCGCTCACAACCTTCGCGCGACGTGCCAGATAGGCCGGAGCCAACGACGGCGGGCCCTTTTTCGGCGCCACGAGCACTTCCGCAACCGGCGCGCCCGCGAGTCTGATCGATTCCTGCGACAACAGCCCGACCAATACGTCGTCCGCAAGATGCGCGGCGAACACGCGCCCTATCGCCGTGTTGACGAGCGACATCACGGTGCCCACGCGCAGGCTCACGTGTTGTGGTCTCGCCGATTCTTCGAAACGGATGACCGTAGGACCCAAAGGTCCAAGAATCGCCACCGCGACGCTCATGCCGGACTCCGCCGCAAGCGTGACGATCTCCGGTTCGGCATCGCGAATCGGCGACATGCGCTGCAATGCGATCAGGCCGAGCTCCATGCCGAGCGGCCCCGCACTGAAAAGACCGGCGTCGTCGCGGCTCAGCAAGCCGACCTTGAGCAGACTCACCAGATGCGGAAACGCCTTGGCGGCGGGCATATCGGCGGCCGCGGCCAGATCGCGCAGCGACAGCGGACGGCCGGCGGCAACGAGTGCCAGCAGGAGCTCGCCTGTGTTGTCGAGCGCGCTGATTCCGCGCTGAGCTTTCGTGTCGTTGAGTTGGGGCGTGTTCGCGTCGGACGCGTCCGGGGTTTCGATCTGCATGATTCTCAGCTGGGTGTGACGAGCGCTTCGGTGATACGTCGGGAAGTTTCGAGCAACTGACGCGCGACCACACCGTCCCACGCGACTTCGATCGAGCCCGACGAGCCGATCGCCGTCAACGCGAGTTGCATCCGTTGATCGCCATCGAACACCGGCACGCTCAGACTGCTGATGCCCGGACTTGGCGCATCGATTCCTCGCTCGATGCCGCGCGCGCGGATCTCATCGAAACGTTTGCGCCACTCCTTGCTAGTCGGCCCTTTGGCGGCGCGGCCGCGCGCCGGCGTCGGGTCCGCCGAATGCGCCTGGCTTCGCGCCATTTGCGCGACCTGCTCGGGCGCGCAGAACGCGCAGAATACGCGGCCCGTCGATGTCGCTTCGAGCGACATCACCGTGCCGATGTGCAGATTGACATGCAGCGGCGCACCGCTGCGCTCGTATCGGACGATGGTCGGGCCCTGCACGCCCGCCACGCAGATCGCCACGCTAAGACCGATCCGCTCCGCGAGCGAAGCCGCGTGGGTAGCCGCGATGCGATAGACCGGCTGCTGTTCGATATGCATGAGGCCAAGCCGCAACGACAGCGGCCCCGGCTCGTAGTTGCCGGTCAGGGCATCGCGCTTGACGAGGCCGAGGCGCGTCAGGCTCACGAGATAGGTATGCGCCTGCGCCGATGACAGTTGCGCCTCGCCGGCCAGTTCGGTCAGCCCGAGCGGTTCGCGCTGTCGCGCCAGCGCCTGCAGCAGACGTCCGCCGACCTCGACGCTCTGAATCCCCCGCTGTTTCTTTTCGCTTGTCGTATCAGCCATCGTGTTGTCCGCCCTTGACCCGAAGGAGATTCGGCCCGTCCGGTGTCGCCCGTGGAAGGCCTAGATGGTATCCGATCGGACCGTGCCGACCAACCAACGGAGTTTACCCTATCTTAGTGAATGACAAGGTATTTTGTCATTGACAAATCACAACATGACGACGACTATTAGTCATCCCCCAACGAGTCGTGAGACGGAGACAGACATGGCGAAGGCTTTCGCATCCCAGGCCGACCTGGAAGAGAAGAAGATCACGTGGACCCAATTGTCGGAAAACGCGTATGCCTACACGGCCGAAGGTGACCCTAACTCGGGCGTGATCATCGGCGACGACGGCGTGCTGATCGTCGACACCACCGCCACGCCGGCCATGGCGCAAGACCTGATCGCGAAGATCCGCAGCGTCACCGACAAGCCGATCAAATACGTCGTGCTGTCGCACTATCACGCGGTGCGCGTGCTGGGTGCGTCGGCGTACTTCAAGGAGGGCGCACAGCAGGTGATCGCCAGCCGCGGCACCTACGAAATGATCGTCGAGCGCGGCGAAGCCGATATGAAATCGGAGATCGAACGCTTCCCGCGTCTTTTTGCAGGCGTCGAAACGGTGCCCGGTCTGACGTGGCCGACGCTGGTGTTTGAAAAGGAAATGACGCTCTTTCTCGGCAAGCTCGAAGTGCGCATCGCGCATCTCGGCTCGGGCCACACGAAGGGCGACACGGTCGTCTGGCTGCCGTCGCAGAAGGTGCTGTTCTCCGGCGACCTGGTCGAGTACGACGCGGCCTGCTACTGCGGCGACGCGCAACTCGAACAATGGCCGACGACGCTCGAAGCACTGCGCGCCCTGAACGCGGAGAAGCTGGTGCCGGGTCGCGGCCCCGCGCTACTGTCGCCGGCGGAAGTGAACAAGGGCATCGACTACACGAAAGATTTCGTCACCACGCTATTGCAGGCGGGCCGTGACGCATTCAAGGACAAGCTCGATCTGAAGGGCGCGATGGCGCTCACGCGCAAGTCCATGGACCCGAAGTTCGGCAACGTCTTCATCTACGAGCATTGCCTGCCGTTCGACGTGTCGCGAGCCTACGACGAAGCAAGCGGCATCAGCCATCCGCGCATCTGGACCGCGCAGCGCGACAAGGAAATGTGGGACGCGCTGCAAAACTGATCGTACTGTGCATTCGGGGAAAGGCCGTTCGGTCTTTCCTCACTTCCGTTTAGACCATGAAGGCGCGCTCCGCACGCGGAGCGCGACATGCAGCATTCCCTCGATGGCAACGCTATTGGCTGCGCCGCGCCCGTCGCGAGTGACGATTCGGTGTTCAAGAAGGTCGCGTGGCGCGTCGTGCCGTTTCTCTTTCTTTGCTATGTCGCGTCCGTTGTGGACCGGATCAATATCGGCTTCGTGCAATTGCAGATGAAGCATGAGTTCAGCTTCAGCGACGCGATGTATGGACTCAGCGCGGCCGTGTTCTATCTCGTCTATGTGCTGTGCGAAGTGCCGAGCATACATAGTCGAATATATACCTAGTATTCCAGTGCTTTTCAGACGGACCTCAAATGCCGCTGGCAGCAAGCATCACCCCCGGCACTGGCGAGCTACCTGTTGCGGGCGTGTTGACCTGGGTTTGACGTGCCGGCCCCGAGCACAGGGTATCCGACTACCGGGACGTGCTGCAACTGCTGCTGCCGCGCGGACGTGTGTGGCTCCGCGAAGTCGTGACGACACAGACTGCAGTGCTGCGCGGGCTGACTCTCACCTGCGCCACGCTCGACGCATGCGCAGCGTTTCTGCCCACCGATGCTTTTCCCGCTTCGACGTTTGAACTGCTACCGGAGCGTGAAGCCACCCTTGGGCCTTCCCGATCCCTGCGCCGGTTCCGCGCCCACCGTAGCCTAAGGTGTCGCAGAGGTCGTCGCACGGCACATTGCGACGGGCGGCCAGTCCGTTGCCTATACGCAGCCGTCGCCGCGGCGACCGGCTACGCCATCACGACTCGGCAGTTTGCTCCCTCGCAGTTTGGCGCGGCATTCTGCTCACTTTTTGCCGACGATGACTGAGATTTTATCTGGCAGGTTGATGCAACCACCCTCACCCTCAACAACCTGAGCTTCGTCGGTGCGTTCGCCACGCCCTTCTCCGCATAGGCGAAACAACGTACTTTAGTGCGGGCTGAAACGCCTCGCGCCTGCCCATACCGTGCTGCTTTTTGTGTGCGGGTCAACTTCACGTACCGGTGAATTCCTGAGCCGACTCATTGCACCCAATACCGTTAGCGCCGCGTGAAGTGCATCGTTTCGCGCTGCTCTGTTGCCTGCTCGCGACCTGTACGGTGATCGATATCGAAGGCAACGCAATCACCGCGAGCCATATCGAAGACCACACGGGTATGGTCAAGGTGCCGGCGTCACCGCCTGCTTCGTCGCTATCTCAATAATTGTCAATTTGCATGCCATGATTTAAATTGTGCAGCGCACGTAATAGAGACGGTCAGGATGGGAGCCACGAAAATTGAGACGGTGCAGACTTCCGCCCGCGTAGTCAAAAGGTCAGTCGTAAATAATTGAGAGTATTTGTGAGATATCTTTTAAAACAATATTTTGACGAAAGCGGCTTCGCCATCCTTCCCAGTTTCTATTCGCCAGAACAGATAGATGAGGTTGTCGATTCGATCACAGAGCGTAAGCTCGATCAACCGATGAATGTGACAGTGGACCTGCTAGACACAGGAGAACGTAGTTTCCTGGGTTTGCTGACACCGCAGGAAATCGCGACGCGACGGATGAAGATCAACGATCTCTATCTCGATATGGCTGGAGTTCGCGAACTTGCACTGTCAGAGCGGATCGCTCCGATTCTTCTGGATCTATTGGGCCACTTGCCTGCACTCTGTAACAGTCTCTACTTCGAAAAAGGCAGTCAACAACCCGCCCACGTCGACTCGATTTACATGACTCCGACAACTCCCGATCACCTGATCGCTATCTGGGTTGCGCTTGAAGACGCGCACGTGGATTCAGGGCAACTGGAATACTACCCAGGTAGTCATAAAATCGAGCAGATGATTTTCAGCAACGGTACGCCTCACTTTGTACCTGATGAAATGCCAAGGTGGCATGCGTATATGGACGCCGAGGTGGAGCGGCATGGCTTTGAGAAGAAAACCTTCTCGGCAAGAAAAGGTGACGTATTGATCTGGCACGCCAACTTGCTGCATGGCGGTGGTCCGATCGCGGACCCGTCGCGCACGCGCAAGTCGCTCGTCTTCCACTATTTCTCTGCCGACGACGCGACGAACCTCGATCTGAAATTGCACCCCATGTCGTGCGGATTCTGGATTGATCGGCCCATCCAGGACGTTCCAGAGGAAGCGTTTGAGCGCGCCCGCTTCGAGAAAGCGTATCTCACCAAATATCCGGACGTGGCACGAGCCGTGAAGGAGAGCAGGTTCGTTTCAGGTATTCAACACTACGATCTTTTTGGAAAGGCGGAGGGGCGCTCAATCTGAAGCTCTCCAGGTTGCAACGACAAAGAGCAAGCGTCATTGAGTCTCGTTTGCGCATCCTGGCAATACTTTCAGAGCGTCACATCGTCCCAACGATAACAAAGTTTCAATATTTACAACGCCTCATTTCGGCCAAATTTCGCGAGCCTGGCAATGCATCGCGCATTTAATAAATGAATCGAACCATTTCCCGCAGCGTCGACATCATCGCTCATACAGGAATCATGAAATGAGTGATCAGTCGCGAACACGGATCACATGGCTCAAAGCGTTCTGGTTGCTCTTCAAAGGTAACCCGGAGGACGTTGGCAAGGGCTACAAGTGGAAATCCAGCCTTCTGATGGGAGCGCTCATGTGGGCTATTGGGACGCCGTTCATCGGTCATCTTTTTGACGCCCAATTCTCTGGTTCGCTGCCGCCGGAAGCGCCGCTGATCAGGGCGACGGGCCAGTTTGTCCACAAGTTCACCCAGTTCGGTATCCGGCGCGTGCCCTATGTGGACTTCGAGACGGATGACGGCCGGCACTACGCAACTGGCCGCTACGTGATGGACAGCATCGGTCTCGAAGCGCTGGCCCGGAGAGAGCCGCCGGTTCATGTGTACACCGAGGGATTCCTGCTCGAAAACGGCAAGGGATCGTACTGGCCTCTCGTAATCCGTACGCCCGGCGGTACAGACCTGATTCCGCAGCAGCGCCTGCAGGATTCGCTGCGGCGTGCCCGTCGTTACCCGTGGAAAGCAGACATGGTGATGTATTCCATCGCTGGTGTGTTCTGGGCGATCAGCACTCTGAACGCCTATCGCCTGAAGAAAAAACTGTCACAGGAGGACGTGTAAATGGCAACTGAAGCTCTTGCGGATCTGCCGCAGATCTCACCCCGGTCGCTCGGCAACGCGGAAGCGATCGCCACGCTGGTGAACAACCTGACTGGCGGCACGGCAGCAGCGGCAGACGCCGCTGCCCAGATGAGCCAGGCGGCACAAGCTGGCGACCCGTTGGTCGCCTTTGGGCAGAGGTTGGCCGCCGGCATGGACATCGCCGGCTCCGGGCTTTCCACTCTGCAGATGTTCCAGCAGGTCGCGGCCAATTCCGCCAACGCCGGGGCGCTTGCCGGCAAGCTCGCAAGCAGCGCGTCATGGCTCGGCCTGATCGCAAACGCTGGGGTACTCATCCGCGATGCGATTAAAAGTGGAGACGCCCTCGCCAACATCAAGGACAGCGACCTTGTTTCACTACTGGGATCGGCGACCGCATTAGGCGTCACTGCAGTGGCGGCCCCCCAAATCGCCATAGCAGCCGGCATTGCCGCGGCAGGCCTGACCTTCGCCAGCCTCGCGTGGTCCAACTCGCCCTCCCTGCAGGACAATCTCGACGCGATCCGCAGCGTGATCGCGCCGTACTACAACCAGTTGTCCGCCAGTGACCAGCTTTCCTTCACGAACTCGCTGTCGAACACCGTCACGAACGCGCTCGCGGGCGGCATGCCGGTGCCGCAACTGAATGCACTCGGCCTCGTGAGCGGTTATTCCATCGAGGTGCCGACCAGCATCCAGCAGGTCGCAGGTGGAACAGCCTACACCTTTGCTTCGGGCACGACCTTTTTCCAGGCACCAGATTCTGGCCTGCCCGACTTTCTCCTGAATGCGGCAGGCGTTGCGCAGACCGGCACATGGATGATCCGCGACGAGCCGGGCACCGCCTCACAGGCACAAATCTGCACCTATGCCGACGGCAGTTGGTCTCAGTTCTGTAGTGGTGCCGACGGGTCGATTGGCGATATTTTCGTCAACGGTAACGGAAGCAGCTATACGATCAGCGCCAGCAGCGGCCAGACCTTCGTCAACGAAAATGGAATCGGCAATCATGTCACGCTCAATGGTACTGGTGTAGTCAATGTACAGGGCAGCCAGACCGATGTGACGCTGGTTGGCAACAATAGCGTCGTCAACTCGCTCGTCGCCAGCAACAATTTCGCGACCACGGGCACCGGTACGGTGTTTCATCTGACCGGCGACAGCGTGACGTTCAACCATAACTCGGATGGCGTCGTCTACGGCGATTCGAATTTCGTGGCTGCAGTGGGCAGCAACGTCGGCGTCACGCTCGTTGGGAACTACGCTCATATCGAATCGCTGATCGCCAACAACGGCTTTGCCGTCACAGGCACGAACTCGGTATTCCAGCTGGCCGGCGATGGCGTGACGTTCAACGAGAATTCGGACGGCATCGTGAGGGGGGATTCGAATGCGATAGCTGCAGCTGGCAGTGGTGTCACCGTGGCCATTGGGGGCAACAACGTCAGGGTTGATTCGTCATTTGCCTGGAATGGCTTCTCAGTAGCCGGAACGGGCGCATTGTTTAACTTGACCGGCGATGGTGTGACGTTCCACCAGAATTCGGACGGCATTGTGAGAGGGGATTCGAACGCGATAGCTGCAGCTGGCAGTGGTGTCACCGTGGCCATTGGGGGCAACAACATCAGGGTTGATTCGTCATTTGCCTGGAATGGCTTCTCAGTAGTCGGAACGGGCGCGTTGTTTAACTTGACCGGTGATGGCGTGACGTTCCATCAGAATTCGGACGGCATCGTGAGCGGGGATTCGAACGCGATAGCTGCAGCTGGTGGTGGTGTCACCGTGGCCATTGGGGGCAACAACGTCAGGGTTGATTCGTCATTTGTCGGTAATGGCTTTTCCATCGCAGGCACGAACTCAGAATTCCACCTGGCCGGCGACGGCGTGACGTTTCACCAAGGCTCAAATGGTATCGTCTACGGTGATTCGAACTCGCTGGCTATAGCAGAAGGCAATAGGGACATCATCGCAGTGGGCAATAACACTTCCGTTAGCGCTGGGGCGAGATGCTCGCTCAGCAGCATTGGCGATAATGGCAACATTAGCATGGGAGCAGGTTCATACCTTTTTGTTAATGGCGGCAATGACACCGTTAATGCGTCCGGTTGCGAGATCGATTTCGGTAGCGCACTGAGGGGAAAGACCATATATATCAATGGCGACAACAATTTCATTAACGCCAACGATTTGAATGGCGTAAACACCAACATTATCGTGACCGGACAGGGAAATTATGTTTACGCCAACGGCGCCACGGTCAGGTTTCAAGGTGATAACCCGGCCAACAACGTCGTGTCGGGCACACTCAATACCACCAATGGGCGTCCAGCTGGCCCGCAGACACCGGTGCCACAGCCGCCGGGCGGGGGTAGTTTTCCGTCCCCGCCGTCAGGAGGCATAGATCAGGGCAACGGGGTGATTAGCTACCCCGTGCCGACTCCGCCGATCTCCGTGAGCCCGCTTAGTACCGCGATCGACATAAGCCTCCAGCCCGCTCCCGCAGTCATGAGCAGCCTGCCGGACGGGCAGGCTACCGCAAGTCTGGCAGACCTGCAGATCAGCAACCTGATCGCCGGCATGTCCTCCTACGATGCCCAGCCGGCGGCCAGCTCGACGCTGCTGCCTGCCGCACAGCCACAACCGTACACGATGCTCGCGGCCAGCCTGCACTGACCCGACGTAATGGAGTCGCGCATCTGCAGCGGATACGCCGCAGATGCGCGCGCCCGGTGCGCCGGGAGTTGTGAGAGTCAAACGCACGAACATGAAAACTGGTTTTGCAATCTGCGTGATTACATGTCATGCACTAATGGGCTGCGCCTACGGACCCCGCGCTGGTCAACCACTTCAACTCTATTCCGAGGTCAGAATACCCGATGAGCTGCTGACAGGCATTCGCCCGCAGGACCGTGGGTTTGCAGTACAGGTTCAGTCACGCATGCGCCAGCATCTCAGGTCCAGCCTTCCCGACACGCAATCTCAGGCGCCGACCGTAATCGATGTCAAGCTCGCAGATGATGGACAGATCACAAGCGCAACCCTCGCGCAAAGTAGCGGTCATGTGGGATGGGACGCCATCGCGTTGGCGGCGGTGAAAAAGGCCTCGCCGCTTCCTCCTCCCCAAGATGATACGCAGCGGCACTTCACCATTACGGTCAGACCAGCCGCCTAGCCAAGCGTACACGAAGCCGCACACCACTATCTCCATTTCCGAAATGTTTGCCAGGTGCGCCTGCCTTACGGCACGCACGTCTGCAACGCCACAAACCGAATGAACGCACCGGATCACCGCACTCCCGCTGAATCCATGCCCGTCGCCGATGCTGGACTCGCGTGTCTTGTCGTCATTGCACGCTTCCACGGCATTGCCGCTGACGCGGCGCAACTGCGGCACGCGTTCGCGCTCGGCAATGAGGCATTCAGCATGGATTCGCTGGTGCTCGGCGCCCGCTCGCTCGGCCTGAAGGCCCGCGTCGCGCCGCTTCGCATCGAGCGATTGGGCCGGGCCCCATTACCTGCACTTGTGTCGGACCGCGACGGTAATCACTTTGTCATCGCACGGTGTGACGGCGAAACCGCCTTCGTACTCGAAGCGCAGGCCTCGGCGCCCAGCGTGATGCCGCTCGATGTGCTCGCCGCACGCATGACCGGACATATGATCCTGTTCGCGTCCCGCGCATCGCTGGCCGGTGAACTCGCGCGCTTCGACTTCTCGTGGTTCATCCCTGCTATCGTCAGGTACCGGCGCCTGCTGCTGGAAGTGTTTGGCATCTCGCTGATGCTGCAGCTCTTCGGCCTGGTCTCGCCGCTCATGTTCCAGGTCGTGATGGACAAGGTGCTCGTTAATCGCACCTACAACACCCTGGATGTCGTCTGTATCGCCCTCTTCGTCAGTGCGACCTTCGAGGTGCTCCTGGCGGGCCTGCGCAACTATACCTTTGCCCACACCACGAACCGGATCGACGTGGAACTGGGCGCGCGCCTGTTTCGCCACCTGGTCACGCTACCGCTGAACTATTTCGCGGCCCGCCGCGTCGGTGACACGGTTGCCAGGGTGCGCGAGCTGGAAAGCATTCGCAATTTTCTGACCGGACAGGCGCTGACGGCGGTCATCGATCTGCTGTTTTCAGTCGTGTTTCTCGCCGTGATGTGTCTCTACAGCGTACGGCTGACACTCATCGTTGTCGTCTCCCTGCCACTGTATGCCGCCGTGTCGGCTGCGCTCATACCGGGTCTGCGGCAGCGCCTGAACGAGAAATTTTCACGCGGCGCGGACAACCAGTCATTCCTGGTCGAGACCGTGTCCGGCATGGAGACGGTCAAGGCGATGGCCGTCGAGCCGCAATTCATCAGGAAATGGGAAGCACAACTGGCCGCCTATGTAGCGTCAGGCTTTCGTGTCGTCAGTCTGAGCAACATCGGCCAGCAACTCATTCAGTACGTCGGGAAGCTGGTCTCGCTGGTCACGCTGTTCTTCGGTGCGCGCCTCGTGATCGATGGCCGGCTCACGGTCGGTGAACTCATTGCATTTAACATGATGTCGCAACACGTCGCCGGCCCGGTGTTGCGGCTGGCGCAACTGTGGCAGGACTTCCAGCAGGTCGGCATCTCGATGCGACGGCTCGGCGACATCCTCAACTCACGCACGGAATTGCCACCCGGCACCCAGACAATGCCCGCGCTCAGGGGCGACATCCGGTTTGAGAACGTGCGTTTTCGCTACCGGGCGGACGGGCCGCCAGTCCTCGACGGGGTCTCGCTCGATATCCGCGCGGGTCAGGTCGTCGGTATCGTAGGCCGTTCCGGCTCCGGTAAAAGCACGCTTGCCAAGCTTCTGCAGCGGTTGTATCTGGCCGAACAGGGCACGCTGCGCATCGACGGCATCGATCTCGCGTTGGCCGATCCCGCGTGGCTGCGCCGGCAGGTCGGTGTTGTCCTGCAGGAGAGTCTGCTGTTCAACCGCTCGATCCGCGAGAACATCGCGCTGGCTGATCCCGGCGCCCCGCTTGAGGCCGTGATGCAGGCCGCGCAGTTGGCCGGCGCGCATGACTTCATCTGCGAACTGCCGATGGCGTACGACACGCTGGTCGAGGAGCACGGCGGCAACCTGTCTGGCGGACAGCGGCAGCGTCTGGCCATCGCGCGAGCCCTGCTGACCGGCCCGCGTATCCTGATCTTCGATGAGGCCACCAGCGCCCTCGACTTTGAAACCGAACGCGTGATCCAGAACAACATGCGCGCGATCTGTGCCGGCCGCACGGTCATCATCATCGCGCACCGCCTGACCACCGTGCGGCACGCCGACCAGATTATCGCGATGGACCGGGGACAGGTCGTCGAGCGTGGCACCCACGATGCCCTGCTGGCGCAAGGCGGCTATTACGCCCACCTGGTCTCCTTGCAGAACAGTTAATGACGATATCACCGCGTTTCCAGGCGTTCGCAGACCTATGCCGCCGCTATGTAGCCGTGTGGCGTGCCGCGTGGTCGGTGCGCACGCAGCTCGATGCACCGGCCAGACTCGACTATGAACTGGCGTTCCAGCCGGCGCACCTTGAACTTGTCGAGACGCCCGTTCACCCGGCGCCGCGCTGGACAGCGCGTCTGATCGTCGCGCTCGCTGTCATTGTCCTTGCCATTGCAGTCTTCGCGAAGCTTGATATCGTTGCAACCGCAAAGGGCAAGCTCGTGCCCAATGGACGGGTGAAGATCGTGCAGCCAGCCATCACTGGTGTCGTGCGGGAAATCGCCGTGCGCGATGGACAGCGGGTTGCCGCCGGGCAACTGCTGCTGAAGCTTGACACCACGCAGGCGGTGGCTGATGAGGACAAGGCGAAATCGGCCAGGCTGGATGCGGCGCTCACCGCAGCGCGTGCGCAGGCACTGCTCACCGCAGAGCAGACTGGCTCGCAACTGCGGGTAGTGCCAGTCGATGACGCGCCGGATGAGCGCCAGCAGGAGGCGCAGCGACTGGCAGAAGGCGCGTATCGAGAGTATCAGGACAGGCTTGATGCAGCGCGTGCCGAACTGGCCAGGCGCGAAGCCGAACTCGACAGTACGCGGCAGCAGATTGCGAAGTTTGCTGCCACCGCGCCGCTCGCCCGTGCGCAGGCAAACGACTACCGGACACTGTCGGCCGACCGGTACGTTGCCCGGCACGACTATCTGGCGAAGGAACAGACCGCGCTTGAGCAGGAACATGAACTGGCGACGCAGCGAAGCCGCGCGCGCGAACTGGTGGCCGGTATCGCAGGACAGCGCGCGCAGATCGAGGCGACCTCATCGCAGTTTCGCCGCGAACAGCTTGACCAGTTGGAAAAGGCGACGCAGCAGCTCACCCAGAGCCGCAGTGATGAGACCAAGGCCCATACACGCGCGAACCTGATGAGCCTCACCGCACCCGTTGCCGGCACGGTTCAGCAACTGGCCACGCATACCCTGGGCGGCGTCGTGACGACCGCGCAGGCGCTCATGGAGATCGTGCCAGACGATGCGCTGGAGGTCGAAGCGACAGTCGAAAACAAGGATGTCGGCTTCGTCAGTGTGGGGCAGCGTGCAGCGATCAAAGTGGCAGCGTTCCCCTACACGCGCTACGGCATGCTGGAGGGCGAAGTCGTGTCGCTCGCGAACAATGCGGTGCAGGATAAGAAACTGGGCCTTGCGTTCACCGCGCGCGTGCGCCTGAAGACGAACCGGATATGGATCGAGAACAGATGGATCACGCTCACGCCAGGGATGGCCGTGAGCGCCGAAATCAGGACGGGCAAACAGAGCGTAGCGCACTATTTCCTCGGGCCGTTGGTTGAGGGCGTACAGGAGAGCATGCGTGAACGCTAGACGTATGATGCAAAGAATCGCCGTGACCGGGATTGTGCTGGCATTCGCGTTACCCGCACTCGCTTTCGACCCGCTGCTTGCGCAGCGCGGCATTCCCACCAATCCAGTCGCCGGGATGGAACTGAACATGACGCCGGATGAGCAGGCTTGCGACTTTGGCGCGCGGGAACAACCACTGAGTTTGCGCGAAGCGATCGCGCGCGGGCTATGCAACAACCCGAAAACCCGTGCCGCCTGGGCTAGCGTGAAAGCGCAGGCGGCTGCCGTTGGCGTCGCGCGCGCGGCATTCCTGCCGACCATTTCAGGCAACTGGCAGGGCGTGCGGGACAATGCCGAGACCCGCGTGAGCGGCGAACCACAACTCAGTTCGAACACTGCCGCTACCATCCGCTCGGCCAGCGTAGACCTGAACTGGGTGCTTTTTGATTTCGGCGGTCGGGCTGCCGCACTGAATAGCGCGTCCGACCTGCTCGCTGCGGCAAGGGCGACGCAGGACGCAGCCGTGCTGGCGGAATTCGCGACGATTGCCAGAGATTATTATGCCGCCCAGGCGGCGCAGGGGGCGCTCGCTGCGGCCAGCGAGATCGAACGCATGACGCGCGAAATCGTCGTCGCGGCGGAGGCACGGGTTGATCGGGGCGTCGCTCCGGTCACCGACGCGCTACAGGCCCAGACCCAGCACGACGACGCGGTATTCAATCTCACGAAGGCCGAAGGAGACACGCAGACGGCGCTGGGCACGCTGGCCTCAGACATGGGGCTTAACCCGAACGTACCGCTTGCTGTGCTCTCCGTCACGGAGAATGCCAGTCCCGACGAGACCTTTAGCCGCTCGGTCGCGGCGATGATCGACGATGTCAAACGGGCGCACCCGCGCGTGCTGGCGGCGCAGGCGCAGTTCGAGTCCGCGAACGCCGCCATCGCCCAGACACGTGCGCAAGGGTTACCGAACGTCAGTCTCATTGCGAAGTACAGCCGTAACAACCAACCGACGAGCCTGGGTCTGGGTGTTCAAACGTTTCCGGCAACCGGGCGTGATGCCTACATCGGCGTGCAGGTAAGTATTCCGTTTTTCGAAGGGTTCGGGCGGCATTACCAGATCCGGCAAGCCGAGGCTGAAGCAGAACGTCAACGCGACGCGGCCGCGGAAACACAGCAGCAGGTGGCGCTTGATGTCTGGGCGGGTTATCAGACGCTGCGCACTGCCACGCGAAACGCGATGCATAGCGAGACGGCGCTCGCGATTGCCCGACGCTCATTCGACGCCGCTGAGCATCGCTACCGGGCAGGTGTGGGGAACATCCTCGAAGTACTGAACACGCAGACATCGCTTGCCACGGCTCAGCAACGGCGCGTTCAGACGCTCGCTGACTGGCACAATGCGAAACTGCAACTGGCATCGAGGCTCGGCCGCCTTGACATGAACAGCGTTGGGGATGAATGATAAGCCGCCATACGGTGCGCGGCTTCGACGGCGAAACGATGCTCGCGGCCGAACGCGGTTTCTTCTGGCGCAACGGTCGACGCCTGAAACTGCTCAATTCTGAATACCCGTACGGAGCAACCAGTTCAAGTTGCCTGGCGGGGAGCAACGTCCATTTGAGCAGCACGGATCTCGCTGCTCCCTTCTTGCGGGACCGCTTGTGCTTGGCGGGCTGACGTTGACGGCCGCTACTGCCGCGCCCCCGCAGAAGCCCCATCCCCCGACGCCGCAACACCCATCTTCGCACCACCCGCACTCGTGCTGTCGTTGCCGGCCTGGTGCGCTTTCTGACAACCCGCCACGCCGGAGATCAATGGCGTAAGCAGTAACACAGCCAATATGAATCGTTTCATCTCGGCTCCTCGCGTCGATCATTGGTAACGCCGCCAACGCATAACCCGTAACCGCAGCACTAGGCATGCCCACCCGCACCCGCCGCGACGACCGAAAGTCGAGCGAAACGTTCAGGCATGGCTAATGCGCGGCAAGACGACGTCGGCTCCCACATCGAAAGGAGAAGCTATGTCCACCACGCCGTCCGCTATCAGACATCCCGCCACACATCCATCGAAACTCGCGCCCCGCGATCTTCGGACTGTTGAACCCCATCTCGTATGGAATGTTCGTCGGCGCGTTGATCTTTGACCTGACCTACATGAGCACACGTAACGTGTTCTGGGGCAAGGGCGCCGCGTGGCTCATTACGGTGGGCCTGATCATTGCCATCATTCCGCGCCTGCTCAATTTCGGTCACGTCTGGTTGCAGCGACGTCGCCGCGTCACGCGTATCGAAAGAATCGACTTCTGGCTCAATCTGCTCGCCATCATCGCGGCGATCGTCAATGCATTCGTGCACAGCCGCGACGCTTATGCGATGGTCCCGGACAACGTGATTCTGTCGGTCATCACCGTCGTGCTGCTGAGCATCGCCCACGTCGCGATGGCAATGAACAGGCTCGATCTCCCCGAGGTGACTCATGGCTAAGCTGATCGCCGGCAGCGCGTTCGTCATCACCATCTCCGTGTTGATGAGCGGCTGCCACGTACGGGCAGAGTACGACCCCTCGCAGCAGGCCGGAGCGAATCCGTCGATACCGCGGGCACGCAACTTCTTCGCACCGCCGATGCAGGTGCCGAAATACGTGGGATGGAAAAATGGCGCGACGCCCAAGGTGGCCGACGGCCTGAAGATCGAGAAGATCGCCTCGGGACTCGTGCACCCTCGCCAGATCTATACGCTTCCCAATGGTGACGTTCTCGTCGCGGAAGCCAATAGCCCGAACGAGGGGGCCGTTACCACGCCGAAGCAGGTCATCGCCGGGCTGATCGAAGCCAGATCGGGAAAGAAGGCCGACGGCGCGAATCGCATTACGCTGCTCAGAAAGCCTGCCAACGGCAGTGGCGAATGGGAGCGGTATGTGTTCATCGACCATCTGCATTCCCCGTTCGGCATGCAGCTCGTCGGCGACACACTCTATGTCGCCGATACCGATGCGATCCTGAAGTTTCCATACAAGACGGGCGAAACCACCATCAGCGAGCGCGGCGTCGAACTCGCCGATCTCCCCGATACGATCAACCATCACTGGACCAAAGCCCTGCTCGCCGGTCGCGATGGCAAGAAGCTCTATGTGGGAGTCGGCTCCAACAGCAATGTCGGCGAGAACGGGCTGGAGGTCGAGTACCGGCGCGCGGACGTACTCGAAATCGATACGGCGACGGGCGCAAGCCGCATTTACGCGGCGGGCATTCGCAATCCGACCGGCCTGCAATGGGAACCGACGACGGGCCGGCTCTGGGCCATCGCGAACGAGCGCGACGAGATCGGCCCCGATCTCGTGCCCGACTATCTGACGTCGGTGAAGGAGAATGCTTTCTACGGCTGGCCGTACAGCTATTACGGCCAGCACGTCGATCCGCGTGCTCAACCGCAGCGTCCCGACCTCGTCGCGAAGGCGATTGCCCCAGACTTCTCGATCGGCTCGCATGTCGCGCCGCCAGGACTGACCTTCTATACCGGCAACAGCCTGCCCTCGCAGTATCGCGGCGGCGCGTTCATCGGTGCGCATGGCAGTTGGGACCGCTCGCCGTTGAGCGGTTATGTGGTGTCGTACGTGACGTTCGAGAACGGCAAGCCCGCCGGTGCGCCGAAAGACGTCGTGATGGGCTTTATGTCGCCGGATCAGAAGGAGTTGTATGGCGCGCCCGTGGGCGTCGCCAAGGATCGCGACGGCGGCCTACTGATCGCCGATGACGTCGGCAACACGGCGTGGCGCGTGACGGGCGCGGGCGGCTGATGCGCGCATCGCAATCGCCTGCCGCGTGGATGCACCGTTGCGGACACCGCGACCCAGTGATGACTTCCCCGGCGATCCACTGGTCCAACCGGCGGCGCTTGCTGATCATGCTCGTGCTGAGCGGATTGGCAATATGGTATGCCGACGACCGTGCGCCTGCCCGACGTGCAGGTGCCGGGCACCGAGCAGCTGTCGCGCTTCGGCAGCAAGTACGCGGACGAGCCGGGCTCCGATAATCTCGCGGGCGTGAAATCGCCGGCCGTCGACGCGATCCTGCGCAAGGTGCTGGGCGCGCAAACGCGCGAGCAGCTCGTCGACGCGACCCACGCGCTCGACCGGGTACTGATGAACGGCTATTACGTGATTCCGCACTGGTATTCCGCGGTTCATCGCATCGCGTACCGGAACAACCTCGTCTATCCGGCGAAGCTGCCGCTTTACTTCGCCGCCGACGAATGGCTACTGTCGCCGTGGTGGCAGAAGACGGCTGGACTGAATCTTGCGTCTCCACAATGATTGGAGGAACACGATCATGACCAGACTACTCTTTGCAATCATCGTGGCAGTCGGCCTGGCGGGCTGCGTCGTCGCCCCGCCGCCGCCCAGCTCTGGCTACGGTTATGAGCCAGCGCCCGCCTATGGCTATGCCCCCGGGTATTACGTCGCGCCCTCCGTGAGCCTCGGCATCGGCATTGGCGGCTACTGGGGTGACCATGGGGGCCATTGGCACGGTCATTGAAACAGCCGTTCCCGAAAGTTCACGAGCGCTCTACCGAACCAGGGTAAACATCCATCCTCCCACGAAGTACTTCAAAATAGTTGGGGTACGGAGTATATTCGCGTTCAGCAGATATCTACTGAACGGAGGAGGACGTCATGCAATTTCATCTCAACGGTTTCCGGGTCGGCGATCCGACGATCGAGCCAGTCATCGGCAATGCGCATGCGGCGCAGATGCCCGAGACGGTCGACGTGCTGATCGTCGGCAGCGGCCCTGCCGGACTCGTACTGGCGGCGCAGCTGTCGCAATTCCCGTCGATCGGCACGCGCGTCGTCGAGCGTCGCGACGGACCGTTGCAGATGGGTCAGGCCGATGGCGTGGCGTGCCGTACCGTCGAGATGTTCAATGCGTTCGGCCTCAGTGACCGCCTGCTGCAAGAAGCCTATTGGGTCAATGAAACAGTATTCTGGCGACCCGATGCAAATGACCGCGGCGCGATCAGTCGTACCGGCCGAGTTCAGGATACCGAAACAGGCCTTTCGGAATTTCCGCACGTCATCGTCAATCAGGCCCGCATCCAGGAATATCTGCTCGACGTGATGCGCCGCTCCGCGCGACGGATCGAACCGGACTACGGCCTCGAAGTGGTCGACGTTCAGCGCGACGATACGCACGCATACCCGGTGCTGGTCACGCTGCGCCAGACCGATCCCGCGCGGCTCGACGAGACCGTGTCCGTGCGTGCGCGCTATGTCGTCGGTTGCGACGGCGCTCGCAGCCGCGTACGCACCGCCATCGGACAAACGCTGCGCGGTGACGCGGCCAACCATGCGTGGGGCGTGATGGATGCGCTGGCGGTCAGCGACTTTCCGGACATCCGGCTGAAAGCGGCGATTCAGTCCGCGAGCAGGGGCAACCTGCTGATCATTCCGCGTGAAGGCGGATATCTGGTCCGCTTCTACGTCGACCTCGGCGACGTCACCCCGGAGAACCGCGACAGCATCAAGCAGATCACGGTCGATCGCATCATCGAGACGGCGCAGCGCATCCTCCATCCCTATACGCTCGACGTAAAAGAAGTGGCGTGGTTCTCGGTCTATGAGGTCGGGCAGCGCCTCACCGACCGCTTCGACGATGCCATCGCCGCCGACGGCACTTCGCGCGAGCCTCGCGTGTTCATCGCGGGCGACGCCTGCCACACGCATAGCGCCAAAGCGGGCCAGGGCATGAACGTGTCGATGCAGGACGGCTTCAATCTCGGCTGGAAGCTCGGCGCGGTGCTGGAGGGCCGCAGCGACGCCGCTCTGTTGCGCACGTATTCGGACGAGCGCCAACCTATTGCGCAGGAGCTGATCGATTTCGACAAGGGATGGTCGGCGATGATGGCCGCGCCGCCGAAGGATCCGAACCGGCCCGAGGCGGGCGGCGTCGATCCCGCGGAGCTTCAGGCGTACTTCGTTCGCGCTGGCCGCTACACGGCTGGCGTCGCAACGCGTTACCGGCCGGCCACCCTGACCGGTGAAGCGACGCATCAGGCGCTCGCCAAAGGCTTCGCGATCGGTACGCGCTTTCACTCGTCGCCTGTCGTTCGCCTCGCTGATGCAAAACCGTTCAATCTAGGGCATGCCGCGCAGGCGGACGGCCGCTGGCGCCTGTACGCTTTCGCGGACGCGTCGCGTCGTGCGCTGGATGCGCTGTGCGAGCATCTCGACAAGTCGCCCGATTCCGTTTTGAGGCTCTTCACGCCGAAGGACGCCGACGTGGACAGCGTTCTCGATCTGCGCGCGGTGCTGCAACAGCCGCATCGCGAAGTCCGCCTCGAAGACGTCCCCGCCCTCCTGCTGCCGCGCAAGGGTCGCCACGGCCTCATCGACTACGAAAAGGCATTTACGAGCGACGCGACGACTGATATCTTCGACGAGCGCGGCATCGATCGCGAACAAGGTGCACTCGTCGTGGTACGTCCCGATCAATACGTGGCCCATGTTCTCCCATTGAATGCGTATGCGGAGTTGAACGCCTTCTTTCGGCCCATCTTTCGCGTGCGTTAAACCACAACGAAACCCAAACCTCCGAAATTGCCGATCAAACCCGAAGACGCCGGCGCGCTCCCCAAATTTACTGGCAGCCTGGTGCGCCGTGCCCAACAGCGCCATGCAGCGGTCTGGCTGAGCGAGGTTTCCGCGGAGATCACGAGCGTGCAGTACGCGGCGCTCGAGGTCTTGCACGAGACGCCTGGCGTCAGTCAGCGGCAACTCGGAGACAAACTCGACGTGGATCGTTCGACGATTGCCGATCTCGTTGCACGCATGGTGCGCAACGGCCAGATCGAGCGCGCCGACGATCCTGTCGACAAGCGCAGTTATGTGCTGTTTCTCACCACTGCCGGTAAGAAGCAGCTCTCGGCCTTGCGTCCGCGCGTCGAGCAGGTCGAGCGCATTCTCACTGAAAGGCTGACGGCAAGCGAATTGGCGCAGTTGCGCCGGCTGCTTTCGGCACTGTTGCCGCCGCGGGCTTGATGCGCTTGCTTCTGAAGACCGCCTGCCGTCGCGGTCTGCCAGACATCGCCTCCATTTCGGCTCCCATAGCCCCCTCCCCGCCGCCGCCTGGTTAGAACCGGGTGCCTTTCCAGAACAAATGACGGACGACGCACGCGAGCCCGCACATCTGTTCCGGCACGCAACCTGAAACGAAAACCGCGCCAGCGGACATTCGCACGATCCGGCATCCGCCAACCCCGCTGCGGCTCGCTTCATGCCAGCGCGGCGATCGCGCTTGGCTTATTCCCAGCAGCGCCATGCACGTCGTACCGCCGCTTACGCTCAAGCGCGATAACGATAGCGCTCGATATTATTTGTGCACTAACGAGCGCCTCTCTACGATCTCCGGACCTACACTTCGATCTCTTTTCAAAACATGGCTACGACAAAAGCGATCCTGACCGTTTATCACGGCGCCACGCTGCCGGCATGGGATGGCGCGCCCCAGCACTAACCTGACGCACGAACAACGCGCGACTCACGCCGCGGCGCTTCGGCCGCCGCGCATCCTGCCTTCTTCATCGCCCTCCTGATCGTATCGTCCGTCATGTCCATTAACAGAACGCTCCACGACCGTCGCACCTTCCTGAAACTTTCGCTCGGCGCCGCAGCGGCCGCGGCAGCACCGCTTTCGTTCGCGCAAGGCAACGCGCGCACGCTGCGCGTCGGCAATCAGAAGGGTTACCTGAATCTGCTGAAGGGCCGCGGCACCCTCGAAAAACGGCTCGCGCCGCTGAACGTATCGGTTACATGGACCGAGTTCGCGGCGGGCCCCGTGCAACTGGAAGCACTGAACGTCGGCTCGATCGATTTCGGCGACGTCGGCGAAGCACCGCCGATCTTCGCACAGGCCGCCGGCGCACCGTTGGCCTATGTGGCGGCGACCGTCAAGCGGCCGCGGTCGGAAGCGGTGCTGGTGCCGCCGCAATCGACGATCCGCTCGGTCGCGGACCTGAAGGGCAAACGGATCGCGCTCAACAAAGGCAGCAACGTCCACTACTTTCTCGTCAAGCTACTGCGCCAGCATGGCCTGCAATACGGCGACGTAAAGCTCGTGTTCCTCGCGCCCGCCGATGCACGCGCCGCGTTCGAGCGGGCGTCGATCGACGCGTGGGTCATCTGGGATCCTTTCTTCGCCGCGGCGGAGCAATCGCTCGGCGCTCGCGTGATTGCCGATGCAAGCGGCGTAGTCGGCAATCGGGCGTTCTACTTCTCGTCGCAGAGTTATGCGGCGAACAATCCCGACGTGGTCCGGATCCTGATCGAAGAACTCGACAAGGTCGATCAGTGGGGCAAGCAGAACAAGGATCAGCTCGCCAGCGAACTCGCGCAGCTATGGGGTCTGCCGAAGCAGGTCGTGGACGTGGCGGTGCAGCGTCAACAGTTCGGCACGCAGCCGATTACCCGCGCGATTCTCGGCGAGCAGCAACAGATCGCCGAGACGTTCCTCGATCTCGGCCTGATTCCGAAGCACGTCGACGTGCTGAAGGCGGCGCCTTCGAATCTCGCGTAGGCGTATGGGCGGCGCAACGACGCCGCAGCCGCGTCAACGCTCGGAGACCGGCCGCGTTGGCGTAGCCTGCTGTTCCGGCGGGGCGTCGCTGTGCTCCGTCATACGCCGCACCGAACTCACGCCGGCCGCGATCAACGCGAGCGCCGCGGCAATGCCGGCAATCAACGTGAGGTGCCGGCCATGCACGAGTCCGAACACGATGGACACCGCCACCGCGCCGCTCGACTGGCCGAGCAGACGACCCATCGATTGCAGGCCGGACGCGCCGCCGCTGCGATGCCGCGGCGCACTGCCGATGATCACGCGGTTGTTCGGCGACTGAAAGATACCGAAGCCGAGGCCGCAGACCGCGAGCCGCCACACGATGTCGAAACGCGTCGCCGTCTCGCCGAGCTGGCAGAGCATCGCGAGTCCGCACCCGAACACGACGAGCCCGACGCTGCTGATGCGTCCCGGCGCCCACCGATCGGACAGCCGGCCCGCGACCGGTGCGATCAACGCGGTCACGAGCGGCCACGGCGTCAGCAGAATGCCGGTCTGTGTTTCCGACAGCTTCAGCGTCTGCTCGAAGTAGAACGGCAGCATGATGTACGCCATCGTCTGCGCCGCGAACGAGAAGATCGACGTCGCCATCGACAATGAAAACACCGGCATGCGCAGCAGGTCGATGGGCAGCATCGGGGTCGCGAGCCGGCTTTCGCGTCGCACGAACAGCACGCCGGCCACCAAGGCGATCGCGACCATCACGGCGCCGCGCTGCGTCGCGCCCGCCTGGTTGAATGCCGCGAGACCGGAGATCAGCAGGCCGAATGTGAGCGCGTTGAGCAGGACGCTCAGGCCGCTCAGGCGAGCCCCCGAGGTCGGCGTCGCGGGCAACGTGCGCGCGCCGATCGACAGCGCCAGCACGCCGAGCGGCACGTTGACGAGGAACAGCCACTGCCAGTGCGCGACCGCCAGAATCGCCGACGCGATACTCGGCCCCGCCGCCGCCGAAACGGCCACCACCAGCGACGAATAGCCGACGCCGACGCCAAGCCGTGCCTTCGGGAAGACGAAGCGCACCAGCGCGATATTCACGCTCATGATGCCGGCCGCGCCGAAGCCCTGAAACACGCGAGCGACCGCAAGCACCAGCAGCGTGTGCGCATTCGCGCAGGCGAACGACGCCAGCGTGAAAAGTGCGAGTCCGTAGCAGTAGACCCGTTTGTAGCCGAGGCTGTCCCCGAGCACCGCGAGCGGCAGCAAGGACACCGTGATCGCCAGCTGATACGCGTTGACGACCCAGATCGCGCTTGCGGGCGATACCGCGAGGTCGTTGCTGATGGTGGGCAGCGCGACGTTGACGATCGAGGTGTCGAGCACCGACATCGTCATCGCGATGGCGATCGCAATGTACGCAAACGCACGTTGGGGATTGGGCAGGCCGTCGGTCATGGTGCAAGCGGGTCGAAAGAAAATGCGCGGGCGACTGCGTGCGGCGCGGGCGCCGTCGCGGGTGCATTGTTGCAACTTCGACTCGTACCTGAATCGGGACACAGTTGACGTTACTGCGCCGCACGTTGTAAGTCTGTAGGGATCGACGCCGCTATCAGCGCCGGCGAAGCACACATGGAAACGAAACGCCCTTTTTTCACGATCGGCCACTCGACGCGTCCGTTGCAGGAATTCGTCGACTTACTGAAAGGCGAGCAGATCGCCTTGCTCGTCGACGTGCGCAGCATCCCGCGCTCGCGGACCAACCCGCAGTTCAATCGCGACACGCTGCCCGCCTCGCTCGCACCGGAACATATCGACTACATGCATCTCGCCGCGCTCGGCGGACGCCGCAGCAGGCGCAAGGTTGACGCGCCGTCGCCGAATGCGTACTGGACGCATCCGGCCTTTCGCAACTATGCCGACTATGCAATGAGCGACGCATTCCGCGACGGGCTGGCGCAACTTCTGACGCTCGGTCATCGGCAGCGCTGCGCGATCATGTGCTCGGAGGCGGTCTGGTGGCGCTGCCACCGGCGTATCATTACGGACTATCTGCTGATGCACGATGAAACCGTGCTGCACATCATGGACGCACATCACACGAACGCCGCCACGATGACACCGGGCGCCGAGCCCCAGGCCGACGGCACGCTGATCTATCCGGCTCAGGCGCAGAACTGAGCCGACTCACGACACGACTGCGCACCAGTCACCTCGCACCGCTTTATGGCTGTTACCACCAAACGTCCGTCGAAACTCGACACGTCGCTCGATCCGTCGCCGCGCAATATCGCGTGGTTCAAGCGCAATGCCTGGTTCGAGGGCGCGGTGCTGCCGACGTTGCGCGAGCACGTGGCGACGGTGTTGGCGGGCGGCGAGCTTTGAGCGCCGCGCACCCATCCGCGCGATCGGCCGCTCGTGGTAAACACGCATCCTGACCCGGCGTCCCAATCTTCGGAACGGTTACGGGTATACATGGATTAGGAGTCGCTACCGCACTGCACTAACATTTTTCCGGTACCGCACGGCTCGTATCGAGCGCTTCCGAATCGGGGTTGCACGTCCCACGCCAAACTCTCGCGCTGCCCCGCGAACTCCCGGTGCCGTCCAGCATCTGCACGCAATCGACGCAACGTCGACCACATCGACCAATGAAGACAAGAACCGGAGGATCAGATGGCACAGCAACGGGATGACGATCAGAAAAACAGCGGCAACGGTTTCAGCACGGCGCGGCGGGGGCTGATGCAGGGCGCGGGACTCGGCGCAGCGCTTTCGCTGATGGGCGCGCTAGGCGGCGCGGGCGGTCTGATCGGCACCGCGCAGGCAGCGCAGACGGCTTTTCCGTCGCACAAGAAGTGGAGGATCGTGTTCGTCAATCACGTCACCACCAACCCGTTCTTCGTGCCCACGCAGTACGGCATTCAGGATGCCTGCTCGCTACTCGACATGGATTATCAGTGGACCGGCTCGGCCACTTCGGACGCGGGCGAAATGGTCCGCGCCGTGAACTCGGCGATTGCCGCGAAGGCCGACGCCATCGCGGTGCCGATCGTCGATCCGAGCGCTTTCGACAAGCCCATCCTGGCCGCGCTCGACGCCGGAATTCCGGTGTTCGCGTACAACGCCGACGCGCCGCGCGGCAAGAAGAATCCGCGCCTCGCGTATATCGGCCAGGACCTGTATCTGTCGGGCTACCAGATGGGCGAGCGCATCGTCAGTCTGATCGACAGCGGCATGGTCGGGCTGTTCATCGCCACGCCGGGGCAGCTCAACATCCAGCCGCGTCTGGACGGTGCGAGCGACGCCATCAAGAAGTCCGGCAAGAAGATCGACATCCAGACCGTGGCCACGGGCGCGACCGTCAACGAGGAACTGTCGAAGATCAAGGCGTTCTACCTGGGCCACCAGGACCTGAAAGGCATGTTCGCGGTGGATGCGGGCAGCACGCAGGGCGTCGCGCAGGTGATGAAAGAGTCGAACCTGCCGTCCAAAGGCGTGCACGGCGGCGGCTTCGACCTGCTGCCGAGCACGATCCAGCTGATCCACGAAGGTTTCCTCGACTTCACCATCGATCAGCAGCCCTACGTCCAGGGTTTCTATACGGTGATTGAGGCGTTCGTGTTCCTCAGCTCCGGCGGCCTCGTCGGCCCGGCCGACATCAACACCGGCCTGAAATTCGTGACGAAGGATAACGTCGAGCCGTACCTGAATACCTCGACGCGCTATGAAGGCAAGACCGACAAGGAGCAAATCGTTCCGAGATCCGGCGCAATCAAGTCCTGATGAATACAGTGAACGAAACCAGCAAAGCGGTCCGCGCGTCCCGGCGCGCGGGCGTTTCCTTCGCGTCTCAATGGGCGGCCGAGCTGCGCATCCTGCTCGTGGCCGTGTTGCTGGCCGCCTACTTCGAATTCGCAAACCACGATTTCCTGCTCACCAACGCGAGCCTCGTCAACCTGTCGCAGTTCATCGCGCCGGTGGCGATCATCGCGTTCGGCGAAATCATGTTGATGATCGGCGGCGACATCGATCTGTCGGCGGGCATGGTGTTCGCGTTCGCGCCATTCATGATGGTGTTCGCGAATGACGCGGGCGCGCCGATGTGGCTGGCCGTGATCGCGGGGCTCGTGGCCGCGGGAATCGTCGGCTTCGTGAACGGGGCGGTGTCGGTTTGGCTGCGGCTGCCCTCGTTCGTTACGACGCTCGGCACGCTCTTTCTGATCAACGGTATCACGCTCACGATCTCGCGCGGCACGCCCGCCGCCACGCCGGGATCGCCCACCTTCGCCGCGTTCATGGGCGCGTGGGGCTACAGCGAGATCATCTGGACCCTGGTGATCGCGGCCGCGATGCACGTGCTGTTGCGACATACACGCTGGGGCCTGCATACGCAGGCCGCGGGCGCGAATCCGCTCGGCGCGAGCGAGGCCGGCATACATGTGAAGCGACTGCGCCTCGGCAACTTCGTCCTCGCCGCGGTGCTGGCGGGCTTCACCGGCATGCTCGAAGCCTTTCGCATTACCTCGATCGACCCGCAGGCCGGCGGCAACCAGATCATGTTCCTTGCCGTGGCCGCCGCCGTGATCGGCGGCACGCCGCTCACGGGCGGCTCGGGCACCATCGTGGGCGGGCTCATCGGCGCAGCGGTGCTCGGTATTCTGAACGACGGCTTTACACTGATCGGTATCAACGCGTTTACGTTCAACATCATTCTTGGCGCCGCGATTCTGGCGGCGATGATCTTCAACATCCACGTCGGGCGCATTCGCCGCAAGGGTGGACGATGATGGACCAATCGCAAACCTCCTCCGCGGGCGCCAATGCCACGGCCGCTGCGCGCAGCGCGCCGAACGCCCCGCTCGCGCTGCGCGGCGACAGCCTCGTCAAACGCTTCGGCGCGGTGACGGCGCTCGATGGCGTCTCGCTCACGCTCGGCAAGGGCGAGATCCTCGGCATACTCGGCGACAACGGCGCGGGCAAGTCCACGCTCGTGAAGATCCTCACGGGCTTTCATCAGCAAACGAGCGGCACGCTCCACATCGACGGCGAGGAGACGCTGTTGCGCTCGGTCGATCACGCGCGTTCGCTCGGCATCGAATGCGTGTATCAGGATCTCGCGCTCGCGAATTCGCTGAGTATTTACCACAACATGTTCCTGAACCGCGAAATCGTGCGGCGCGGGCCGTTCAGGCTGCTCGACCACAAACGGATGCGCGAGCGCGCGGCGCAATGCCTCGACGATATCGGCGTGCACGTGCCTTCGGTGGATTTGCCCGTGGAGCGTCTTTCGGGCGGCCAGCGCCAGGCGATCGCCGTGGCGCGCGCCGTGCATTCGAACGCGAAAATCCTGTTGCTCGACGAACCGCTCGCCGCGATGGGCGCGCGCGAGGCGGGACTCATCATCGACCTACTGATGCGCTTGAAGGAAAAAGGCGGCCTCTCGATCATCATGATCATGCACAACTATGCGCAGACGCTCGATATCGCGGATCGCATCATGTTGATGCAGCGAGGGCGCGTGACCTACGAGCAACAGAGCGCGCTGACTTCGGTGGCGGAGCTGATGGACATCGTGCAGCGGGAATACCGGGCCATGCGCGCCGGCGGCGCACAGTGAGCCCGCCGCGGCCCGCGACACCGCGCAACTCAGATCAGAAATCGATCTTCGCGTTCACGCTGACCATGCGCGGATCGCCCGGCGCGATGTAGTCCGAGTACTGGAACATCCAGTAGCGACGATTCGTGATGTTGCCAATCGCCGCGCGCAGCGTCACGTCATGCCCCCACCGATGCGCGTCAGATAGTTCGCCCCGATGTTTACGATCATGTGCTTCATCGACGGCCTACTGAGTCAGCGGACCGTCATTGCGATTCAGGAGGCGCTGCGATGCTTCGACAATGTGGACTGGTGATGGGCGCCGTCGTTCACTCGCGATGCACTCTGCGCCGATACCGTTATGTGTTCATCGTACGAGAGCCGCAGGACGAGAAACATGATCATTGGCGACACCGGCGAAAGATGCCGCAGAAATGACCCGTAGTCCGGCTCGAAAATAGCTTGCGTTGACAGGAAACTGACCAGAAAACAAAAACAAAGCGTCTCGAATCGGCCCATCGGAAATAGCGCCGCCGCGGAGCGATAACGCACAAACGCCATCGCAAAAGTGAAAAACACGCCAATGCCGCCCAGCATTTGCAGCGGAGAACCCGACGTAATCAACCGCACCGGCAAAACGAAGGTCGCCAGCGTGATGGCGACGTTCGCCACGCCAATGAACATACCACTGCCTGGAATGAACTGTACGATCATCGACCCCACCTCCTCCGGGTCCCGCCACTCATTGGCGTTCTGCCTTGCGAAATCCAGTGATTCGCCATAGGCCTTCTGGAACACGAAGGCGACCATCACAAACATGGCCAGCGCGAAAAAGATCAATGAAACCGGCCTTCTGAAGCCGTTTGGCGCGATATAAAGAAACACGGTTGCGGCCAGTGTAATGCCCCAGTACGATCTGAAGTACACGGCTACCAGCGCTGCCAGGACGACAAACAAAACCAATATCGCACGCGACGAGCTGTAAAACAGCATCAAAAGAGCCAGAACCGAAATGATGATTTCTTTCGATGGAACGCCGATGTAGACGGTCTGATTGGCGAGCCAGAAGGCAACCAGAAAGAACTCGGCCGGCTTTAGCGAAGTGACACCGGAACGCCAGACGGCGACAAACATGCCGATAGTCGATGCGAGAAATCCTATCAAAGAAATGGAGAAACTCCGGAGACCGAAGAAGTTGAACAGCCACGCGAGATTGTCAAATGAGTCGCCAAACGCCCTGAAAGCCGTGACGGTCTTCATCCGGTCGAAGATCACTAGTTCATCCAACAGAAAACGCGCCGGCAGCGTGCTCTGGTGAAACGCGGAGATCGCATAAAGTGCGATGAACAGAATGAACCAGACCACGGCCGACACGCCTGGACTCGCATTCCTGCCGATGATGCCGGGGAGTTTTACAATGCGCATTCTCTTTCCCTGAACAAGTGAGCGACTCGCCTCGCGGTGGAGGAGCTAAACTTGCAGCGTCGCCGATTTTTGAGCGCAGAGATCACGGCGCTTCAAAACTAGGTTGGCGATTCAAATAAGCGTCCGGCTCCTTGCCGATCTTGAGCGCCTGGTAAGTACCCGCACTTGCCACGATCGTGCCACAGACGCTGAGCAGAAGAAGCGAGTGGATGAACCCGACGCCGAGGAATTGAGCCGTCGCAAAGATCAGGAAGATCGATACGGCATTGACTGCTTGAATCATCAAGTCGATCTTCAGCCGGTTCGCGACAATGAATACCTGAGCCATCGAGCCATAGATCGCCATCGTGATGAAATAGGGAACAAAGATCAGGTACACAGACATCGACGGTTCCCATTCGTCGCCCATCTTCATGTGGATAATGAGGCTAAGGCCTGCATAGCACGCTGCCACCAGAGAAATGCTGATAAACGTCAGCATAGTAAAAAACTGTTTTGAGGGATTCACTCTGTCTTTTCTGTGGCCGTCGAAATAATCGATCAGATCGCGGCGGAAGACAGCGCCCAAACTTTGCGACAAGAGGGACGCAGGGAAGTACCCCACACGATACGCCAGCGCAAAGATGCCGGCTTCACGATGATCGAAGATCATCGGCATCAAAATGGCGGACGCATAGATCACGAATGAATTCAGCGTAGTGGTCGGCACACCAAATTTTGCATACTGGATCTGAAGCGCGGAGAACCTGATGAAGGCCAACGGGATCATCCGGCGCGCCGAGTAAAGGCAGATCGCGGCGGGCACAACGGTCGAGGCCAGAAAAATCCAGCTATAGACGTTGAATACGGTGGTGCCTGTGCACTCCCCTTTCGAAAACATCATCATGCAGACGAAGTAGACGGCGAACGCGGCATTAGGGAAGAACCGGATCGTCGCGATTTGCGCGTACTTTCTTTCGGTGGTGAGTGCTCCGCACAACGCCTGTTGCAGGAACACGCCAAGTGCCAGACCGATAACAGGTATGTATTCCGCATGCCCGGCCGCTGCCGTGGCCACCACGAGCGCCACGCCGATCCCTATGGCGACCGCACTGGAACTCGTCATTGCGCGCACGGCCTGGGCCTTGTCCGCCGCCATGCACGCAACCTCCAGACGCAAGCCGATCACCGACCCGATAAAAAGACCACCGGCCATGAGCTGGCTGAAATACCCGAGAGCCGTCGGCCCGCAGAACTTCCCGATCAATAGAATCGAAACGAAATTGAGCGCCTGACTCAGTACGACTCCAGCGATACTGACGATCGAATGTTTGATATTCACAATTTATCTACGTCGAAGTCCGGGTGAATTTTTCATCGCTCTACACGACGATGGTTGTCGTCTGAAGGCTAGCCTTTCTGCGTTTTTCCGCTGGCGGGCAATGCGTCGAGATAGGAAGCACTGCGATAGAGGCCTGCGCGCGCGCCCAGACTATAGCGATAGACATCCGTATCGATCCCGTTGAAGATCACGCCCTTCACCCGGGCATTCGCCTGCTTGAGCTGCTTGGTGGCCTCCACCACCTGCGCAATGGAAGTGGTCTCGAAGCGGGTCACCAGCAACACGGTGCCGCAGCTATCCGCAAGCGCGGTCGCGTCGGAGACGGCGAGCACCGGCGGCGTGTCGATCAGCACGATATCGTATTCGCTCGTCTTCGCGAGGAATTGCTGCATGCGTTCGCTCACCAGAAGCTCGGCCGGGTTCTCCGGTATCGCTCCGCGCGCAACGAAGTCGAGGCCCGGACGCACGTCACGCATGATCACCGGGTCGGACGTCACCTCCGACGTCAGATAGTCAGCCAGGCCGGGGGTCGAGTCGAGACCAAAGTATTGCTCGAGATGACCTTTGCGCAGGTCCGCGTCGATCAGCAACACCCGCTTGCCGGCCGCCGATACGACCGCCGCCAGATTCGCCGAAAGGAACGACTTGCCCACCTGTTCCGTCGGCCCCGTCAGCAGCACGCGATTGTCGCCCGATTCCGATTCCAGCATGGCAAAATGAAGCGCGGTTCTGAGTCGGCGCAGGCTTTCAATCGACGGGTCGCGCGGAAACTCGCTCGCCAGCAGGAACTTCTCGCCAGCGGGCAGCTTCGGCGTCTTGCCGATTCGCGCGACTTTCGCCTGCGACAGCGGCACGCTCGCATAGACGTTCAGGCCCGTTTGCTCCTCGATCTCCTGCGCGTCGGTCACGCCCCGATACAGCGCCGTACGCCCGAACGCCGCACCCACGCCCAGAATCAGGCCGCCCAACGCAGCATAGACAATCACCAGAAGCTTGTTCGGCTTGATCGGCTCTTTCGGCACCACCGGGTTATCGATCAACCGCACCGTTCCAACCTTGCCGGCGCGAACCAGTCTGAGCTGTTGCATGTTGTTCAGCATGCCGACGTAAAGCTCGTTGTTCACGTTCATGTCACGGGTCAGGCGCACCGCATTCTGCTCCAGGTCCGGCAACGCCTGTTCCTGCTGCGACAAGCTTCCGATCCTGCTGCTCAGCATGCCGATCTGCTGATCGATCGCCTGGATCGCGGGGTGACCCGGCGCGTAGATCGCGCCCATCTCCGCGCGCTTCTGCTTCAGTTCGAGCAGGCTGCGCTGCGTGGCTACGCTTTGATCCAGATAGGCCTTGCCCTGCTCGCTCAGATTGAACACGCCCATGCGGTTGCGCATGTCGTTATAGCGTCCCTCGGCGCGCTCCAGGTCGCTCTTGAGTTGCGGCAGCTGCGCGCTCAGGAACGCAAGCGACTTCTCGGCTTCCGCCGCCTTGCGCTTCAGATTCTGGTCAACATACGCATTGCCGATTTCGGCGAGCGTGCTGGCCGTCAGCAGCCGCTCAGAGCCCGTCAGCGACGCGCCGATGATGCCGCTGTCTTTACCCTTCTGCGAGACCGTCAGCCGGTTTTGCAGGCTTTCCACCGTCTTGTCGCGCGACTGTCTCTCCAGAATGAATTGCGTGCCCGGCTTTGCGTTCAGCGAATCGACCTGCAGCGTGATCGCGCCATCGGGCAGTTTCGTGTCGAGCTTTTCGCCCACGCGACCCTCGATCGGCTCGCTGAGATCCGACTGCTCCAGCCGGTAGCGTCCGCCGTCCAGAACCGTCAGAACGAACTTCTCGCCTTCGAATGCTTCCGGGACGTCGAAGCTGGACACCTTGATCGCTTCATCGCCCCATGCATATCCGCCAAATCCAAAGATCCCCGGCTCGGAAAGACTCCGGGCTTGCCGGCCCAACCAGTCTCCGATCAATGGAAAGCGCCTGGGCTTTGCGCTGACGTCGAGGTGCAGATCGTCAACCGCTTTTCCGACCACCATTCTCGACTGCAGGATTTCCATTTCAGCCGTCGCCTCTGTTTTGACGTCGAACATGCTGGAGACGTCGCCCAGCGGGCTTTTTGAATTGTTGGTCGGAATGCTGTCTTCAACCTGCACGAGAATATCGGCCTGGTACACCGACGGCGCGATAAACGCGTAGGCCACGCCCACGGCGAGCACGCCGCCGGCGATTCCACCGACCAGCCAGCGGTTGGCCATTAGAACGTCGAAATAACGCGAAAGACTTACATCGTTATTCCGGAGCACGGCAGCATTCGTAAGCAGAGAGTTCTGATTCATCGAAACCCCAGGGCGGGTGTACGAAAAGGGTGGAAGCTAGATTTAATGTGCAGGCGATGCGGCGTTGCCAGATCTCGCTTTTTGTCACGGGACGGCAACATTTTGGGTGCGGGCGCTGCGCGCGTCAGTTCGGTGTGCAACGCAATCTGTCAACAATTCCTCTGCTTTGCGCGCCACCAACTTCAGAATAATCGTCTTACCGTACAAAGATAAGACTGCCTAATTCTCCGCTGAACCACTGTTTCCCCGCAGTAGATTCCTCGGTGGAAAATTAGCGTAGATTTCACACTAACAGGTATCGCAGACTATCTGAAGACGATCATCACCTCCGTACGCTAACGCACATCGCTTTTGTGGCCGTGACGGCACAATCCCATTCAACGCCGTTAGCTTGGGATGCATATGAAACAATTGATGCGTGAGATGTTCACACGCGCGCTGCTTTTCAGTGGAACCCCCGCGGCGATTCGAGCCTTTCTCTGGCGCGATCGCACCGCGATTCTGCTCTATCACGATCCGTCGCCCGCCACGCTCGAGGCTCATTTTGAGTACCTGAAAGACAAGGTCGAGTTCGTGCCGTTGTCGCAGGCAAATTCGCGAGGTAGTGGTCGCCCGCGCGTGGCCGTCACGTTTGACGACGGCCATATCGGCAATGCAAATCTGCTGCCCGTATTCATCAAGTACGGCGTGTACCCGACCATTTACATCTGCAGCAGTGTCGTGGCGCACGATCGTACTCACTGGTTCCTGCATCCTGTCGCAAGGGATGCAGGTGTGAAGCGGCTGATTCGCATGAAAAACCACGAGCGCCTGGCTGAACTCGACGCGCGAGGCTTTCGTCAGGACTTGCCAGACCCAGCGGCGACGATTAGTGGCCTCAGCGCCGCCCATATTGAAGAGATGCGCCCCTATGTCGACTTTCAGTCTCACACACGCTATCACCCGACACTAACCTTCTGTGACGATGACGAATGCTTTGAAGAGCTTGCGCTATCAAAGTCGGAGGTAGAACGGATCGTAGGTAAGCCTTGCGAGCATTTCGCGTATCCCTATGGCATTTATGGTCCGCGCGAAGTCGAGCTGCTGAAGGCCGCCGGCTACAAGACCGCACGCACGACCGACGTGGGCTGGAATGACGAAGGAAGCGACCCGTTCCGACTCAAGGCGTTCGACATTGACGATGACTCTTCCGTGTCGTGGTTTGCCGCGCAGCTCACGGGCCTGACGTTGGTGCCGCGCTATCTGCGACTGGGACGCGTCAGGCGCCTGGCTCAGCGCATCTTTAGCAGGCCACGTGCATTGAACCAGGCGTAGAAAGCACAGCGCCGACGCGACAGCTCGCGCAGCGGCGTACGACACCGTCGTGCACCGCGCTGCATCCAACCCAGGGCGGCGAATCGTCACGATAAGGTATTCGCTAATAAAAATACTATCGCGCGCGATCTCGGCTTCGAGCAGAACAAGCGGTCAACGTTCGAGCACCTGTCAATCAAAGGCGCAACCGGACCGCCAGTGCATTACTCGTAACGGCCTTATTGTTCCTTATCTCCACGGTTAAAAAGGAAGGCGGCATGCGTAAAATCTTCATCACGTCTCCGGGTACCGCCAATTATCCGGAAATTACTGCCTATCAAAACTATTTTAAAGCGCGCGGCGTGGATGTGATGGTCGGAACAATTAGCGATTACCGCGCCCTCGATAACAAACGAAATTTCGTTTTGTGGGAAATCATGGGTTTTTATCCGAACCGGTTTGAATCCGACTTTGTCATCCATGACTACCGTTCTCTCTCCGTTGGCGGCTGGCCGGCGATGAAAGACGTCGCGAAGCGGTATTTCAATTGCCAGCCGAATCTGCGGATCTTTCAGAACAAACGGCAACAGGCGATCATGGGTTTCGGTTACGGCGTACCCAGTGTGATCCTGCCCATGGGCGTGCCGAACTGGATCTTCGAGGTACAGGATGGCGGTCAGACCGAAAAGAAAGCTGATTTCTGTTATATCGGCGAAATGAGCGTCGAGCGGGGCTTCGATCGCGTGCTGGAAGCATTTATAAACAACTTTCAGAAGCGCGACGTCTCCCTCCTCCTGGTGGGAAAACCGGACCCGCGCATCTACGAAAGATTTTCGAATGCAAAAAATATCATTTTCACCGGGCCGTTGCCGCAGCGTGAGGCGCTGAAGCACGTGGTCGAATCCGATGTTGCGGTGTGCTATTTCCCCTATCACCGGCCGCACTGCTATCAAACGCCGACCAAGCTGCTCGAGTATGCTGCGCTCGGCAAGAAAATCGTGTGCAACGACTCGCCGTCGAATATCAGATGCTGTGAAGAGATGGGCATCCATAGTGTGATCACCACGGCGAACATCTTTGACGGAATCGATGAAGACGCCGCGCGCGGTGCGACAGCGAATCGTCGGACGGACTTCGCAGACCTCATTTGGGACCGGGTGATAGAGCAGTCCAACGTCGCGACATTTCTGCCAACGGATATCAAGCTAACCAATGCTTGACCAATCCATTGAGGTGCGACATTTCAACGAATGCGACTCGAACTGCCCTTGGTAGCACTGAGTCAGCCGAAGAGACGACATTTGAACGGTGGTAATGACATGCAGATATTCATTCTTCACCCCGGCAAGGCGAATTATCCAGAGATAGACGCCTACACGAAGTATTTTGTGAGAAACGACTGTAAGGTAACGTCAGGGACACTGGATGATTACAAAAAAGTCAAGAATCCGGAGGAGTACGTTCTCTGGTGCATCATGGGCTTTTACCCCAGGATCCCTGCTGCAAAATACGTTATCCACGATTACCGCTCGCTGTCTGTCGGGCGTAACAGTGCGCTAAAGGACAGCATCAAGAAAACGTTTCAATCACGGCCCGATCTTCGAATATTTCAGAACGACTCAATGAGTGCAGTCATGGGCTTCCGCGACGGCGTAGACACCGTTTTCCTGCCGATGGGCGTACCAGATTGGATTTTCGCGACGGATGCTGACCGCAACCAGGCGCTTCCGTCCGGAACGTATTGTTATCTGGGCGAGATAACGCGGGAACGCGGCTTTGTCGGCTTCATCAGGGACTTCCTGGCCGCCAAGCGCGACTCGGATACCCTCGTTCTGATTGGGCCTGTTGAAAAGGAAATCTCCGACGCATATCTTCGATCGCCCGGCATCCTGTTCACGGGACGTCTTGCGCAACGCGACGCCCTCGCGGTGGTTCGCAACTGCGAGATTGCTATTTCAACCATCCCGTACAAGCGTCCGTACGACGTGCAGACGCCGACCAAGCTTCTGGAATATGCTGCGCTCGGCAAAAGAATCATCTGCAATGACTCGCCTTCGAATCTGAACGCCGCCGCCAAGTTTGGAATTCAATGTAAAGTAACGGGCCCAGACGTATTCTCTAGCATCTGCAATTTCCACGGCGATATGGTGCCGAAAAATGACCCCTCCACGCTGCTGCATTTGCGGTGGACAGATATAATCGCCGCCTCGGGCGTGGAGCGATATCTCGCGCGGCTCTAAAAATTAAAATGGTTTGCGCGATGACACGCGCAAACCATTTCTCAAAGTCAGTCTCGTTGCGATGGGCGTTCCGTGAACGTTGGTTACGGCGTGGTGCTTCGATTCTTGCCGCGCCCCATCGGCACGTTCGGGCCAGTTCGTCGCCCGTCCCGACTGCGCGAATCGATGAAGGGTTGATGGTCACGCGCGTGAAGAGGCTTTTGTCCGCTACTCTTCACTTCGGCAAGAGCACTGTACGCAATCGGTCCCAGACGACGGCTTGCTGCAAATCGCGCAGTCTGCGCAAGCAACTGAAACCGGCGCCGCGTCCCTCTTCGCCGGAAAATCGCGCTAAGCCCCGCCGTGCAGCTTCACGTAGTCACTCGCTCAGCACCGAACGGCCCTGGCGAATGCTTCTCAACTGGGCCGAATAAAGCAGCGCGATGTTGTTGAAGAAACGATCTTCACTGAATCTGTTGCGCGCTTCTTCCTGCGCGCGCCGCAATAAACCTTCACGAAATTTATCCTCGGCTATCATCTTCCGGATCAGCGAAGTCGCTTCCGCAGCCGTCCGATAAAGAACGCCGGTCGAATTGTGACGAATGGTGTCTATATTGCCGGGACAATCTGACGCCACAACGGGTGTGCCGAGCGTCATTGCTTCAATCAGAGAAATCGGCATTCCCTCCCAGGAAGCTGTCGACAAATAGATATCCGCTTGCGCCACAGCCGCGATTACGTCAGCACGCGTAAGCCAACCGGTCACACGCACGCCGGCGTCCTCGAGCGTCCTCCTGAGACCTGCGTCGCCGTCGCCGATCCATACGAACTCGACGCCGTCCCGATCAAACGAGCGAGCAATCTCCGCGAACAATCGCGGATTCTTTTGGACACGAATGCCGCCGACAGTCACAATTTTTCGCCCTTTCGTCGATCCGACTTTTCCGGCGCTTTCCAAACGATTGTTGCCCTGGACACTGACAGCCCGATCGATTGCGTTCTCGACCAGTACTGCATCTCGCCGAAGATAGCGGCGAATAGCGGCGCATTCACTCTCGGAGCAGCCAACGTATGTGCAGTTCTTCACACACGCAAGCAACTCCAACGCGGCGAAACAGTATCGCTTCAACCTGCCTATGTCTCGCCGTACGAAAGAGATGCAGTGCGGGCTATAAAGAAGCGCCGTTGACGGCAACGCAAACAAGGTCGACATTCGTCCCAGGAAACCTGCGAATGACGAGTGCAGATGGACGATATCCGGGTTCAATTCGATGAGTTGTTGACGCAAGACAGACATGATCCGAGCCAATGATGGCCCTTTCATCTGCAGATGCTGCAGGACGACGTCAGAGTGAAACATCGCGCGCAAATTCTTCGGTGTTTCCTCGCGCTCTGAATAGATCACATACACCTCGTGACCTTCCTTGGCGAGGCGCGTCGCAAGCGTGCTCACAACTGCAAGCGTTCCTGTAGCAGTCGATTCGATTACGTGGACCACTCTCATAACATGTTTCTCGTGAATTGCGCAGCAATAGCGGAACACATCCCCGATCGGTCACGGCGATCGCGACGACATGCAACCGACGACAGGGCAAGGACCTCAGCCGGGTCAGTAGGCGCCGTCTTTGGCGAACACCACTTTGACGGTTCTCAAAAGAATCGACATATCGAATGTCAGCGAGCGGTTCATTGCGTATTTAACATCGAGCGAAACCCGCGTCGGATAGTCCACATCGTTGCGGCCGCTGACCTGCCATAAGCCTGTCATTCCCGGCTTCAGCGCGAGGTAGTAACGAACATCGCGGCCATATCGCACCAGTTCCTTCTGCACGATAGGACGGGGTCCCACCAGGCTCATATCGCCGCGCAGCACGTTCCATAGTTGCGGCAACTCATCGAGGCTCGTCTTGCGCAGAATGCGGCCAATTGGCGTCACACGAATATCGTTTTTAAGCTTGAAATCGCGGTCCCATTCCGCACGAGCCTGCGGATCGGTTGCGAGCAGTTTGGCGAGAACTTCATCCGAGTTCTTGACCATGGAGCGGAACTTCAGGCACTTGAAAGTACGTCCTCCTCGGCCAATTCTCGGATGACCATATACGGCGTTTCCGTGATCGCTCATGACTGCCAGCGCAATTATCAGAAGAACCGGGAAGAGCAGGATGAGTAGAACCGACGCTCCGCAAACGTCCATCGTTCTCTTCACTGCATCGTCCCACCTTGCGACGAAGATGTTCTCGCTTTGCGGGTTCGAGTCATCCAGGGCGACCGGTTTTGAATTCGGCTCAAGGCACGCCTCTTCCAGTTTCGGATCCGCGGTGGCGTTGGATTCGAACATACTATCTCCTCAGTTCGGAAACTCGTGGGAAACGATGCCGGCGTAGGCACCTTGCGCTTGCAAAACAGATTTTGGTGTGGAAGTGAATCGTTTAGTGAAGCTAATTTCATTGATTCACTGACGAGTCACGACGAGCGTAACATCTCACTCAAAGACCGAATGTTAGCAATAGCGCATAAAGTCGCCATCGTACTGTTCGATCGCGACACGTCGCCTTCATCGGGTGCACCAACAGTTCTTCTGACAATCAAATACGCAGAATTCGAATCATGGCTTCGTTATTTGATTGGTCTTATCGCCAGGTATCACTCGTAAATATCATGACAAAGCGTTCAGGTCAGACGCATACTTTTATCAGACGTGTAACCGTTCTTTCGAACGCTCGTGATTTCGAATTTGTCTAAAGAGAGACGACAATTTTTATCTTTAGGAAAAAAGAACATTTGATGAAAGAACAACTTGTGTAATGACTGACCGCGGCAAGGTCTATGCGATGACTCGCGCTGCACATCGAAGTCGCAAGTATCCCGGCTCGGCACTACGAATCGATGTGCGTTCCCGTACATGACCGGACGATTCGCTCATTGCGGAGTTCGACGCGAAGACTTCGTGATACGCCGGCAAGCGTGGCGCAACCGGCGTCGGAAATCTGATAGTGAGGCATTGCGTCACACAACAAACTTCAGCTTGGACTAATGCCGAACAAGGGGGCGCATCCTTAGGAAGATTGAGTCGCTCTGTTCGAAGTGTAGTGTCAGTGCGGGACTCTGACGTCGACACGGTATTCGATGCGCGTGTTCGACGTATTCGTGCCGTCAATGCGGTCGCGTCAACAATTGATGTTCATCGCCACACTTAACTCTGACGTTTTCGGAACCAATTCCAGGCGACAGCATTTATAGTTGCGAAATGAAACTCACAATTTTCTTTTTATTCGCCGTCTTAACACTTTTGTGTGGGCAGCCGATGTCGTCCTTCGCGAAGGACGGTCGCGCCAAGACAACGAACGCGACTACCGCCACTGCTCAGCAACTCGCGGCGCTGCAGCCGCCGCCCACCGGAAGCGGAAACGACCGTTTTGCAATGGACGTGAACTGCAATCTCTGGAGTGCAGATCAGACGGCGCTGAACGAATGCTCAAAGGACCTGGATCTGATTGCCGGATTGGGCGTGGGTACGGTTCGCCTCGGCGTTTCGTGGGACTTCATGACGCTGGCCGACGGCAGCACGCTGGATCCCAACAAAGTGGCCTTTCTGAAGTCGCTTCTGAATGCCGCACGCACGCGCGGCATGAAGATTCTTTTCCAGGTGGGCATGTACGCGCCGTCTAGCGCATACCAATGCCCGGCCACCAGGAATCCGCCGAGCGCATCGTCACCGCGACTCGACTTCTGCGACGCGACGTTCACGAAGTATCTCGGCTCGCTCATGGACGTCGTTCTGCCCTTTACGGCTGACATCGAACTGTTCAATGAGACCAACTGGTCGTTCTCCGCTTCGGACCCGTCTTACGGCGATCCGAACGGTATCTCCGGATACATTCTGAATCGCAGCAAGACGCTCTATTCGGAAGCCAGGCAGATCCTGAACACGAAAAGCCAGTCGGGCTACAAAACGGTTCTGCACACTCAGGGCATCTCGTACTTCTACAACTCGGCGTACCCGAATAACGGCTGGAAACCGCCCGCGGGCAGCGAGCTGATCCAGGCGACCGACTACATCAAGGCAATGGGTAACAACACGAAGAGTGCTTCCAGCCCTTTGAACATCGAGATCGACGTCGTCGACGTTCACCCGTACTTCAGCAGCGCCGACTACCAAACGCTGATGCAGTCGTTCAAGACGACCGTTTCGAATCTGGTCGCTAGCGGTCCCAAGCCGATCTGGATCACGGAAACCAACAACGGGACGACCCGTACGGACGCCGGACAACTCGCGGCATTCAATCAGTTGAAGGTGCTGATGGACAACGGTTCAGTGGCAAAGGCGTTCTGGTATGTCGTGCGTAACGGCGATCCGAGCAATGGCGAAGGCGACGGCTATTCGATCTACGACTACAACCGCAACCTGATTCGTCCGCAGCTTGCCGCCGCTATTCGGGCCTACACCGCGAGCATCCCGCGAGCGCAGCGATTCCTATCGGGTCCCTACCTGACCCCGGTCCAGTGAAGGCGTCTAATTGCAATCGATGAGATGAACGCGAACGCCGACTCCGCCGTTTGCGTCATTTTGCTGTTCTGCCCTGCTCCAAAGCGCTTGATGGTGTTGCAAAGAGGAAGCAGCGGATATCCGCAATGACGGATGAATCATAAGAGGGCGATGAGACTAATTATCCTCCTTTGATCCTCTCGCGCGCGCAACGCAAAGCGCACACGCGAAGACCCCAATCGCCACGCCGATCAGCAGACAGGCGGCATGCGTCAAGAAAGTTACCATCTTCCACTCCCTTTACGACCACATCGAATTTTTGAGAAGTTGAACAGCACGATGTCATCGGTGGCGTAGCTATGGCTTGAGATCTTCCCTAGCGGCACCGGACAGTGTGATGAAGGCGATCCAAAGTCCGGCAGAGATTGACAAGGGCGCAATGTCCCGCTTGCGGATGGATGCCGACCTAATAATCGAACTCACTATACCACGGGTTTAGCCACGCTTTCGGCGCCAAACTTCAGAATGGCAAGCGCATCGCATCGCCGGCGGCGCGCGGGTTCAGAAGAACGTGACGCACGAAAATAGCCGACGCGGTAGGCGAGCGCGAAGCTGCCGGCGTCGCGACGGACGAAGATCATCGGCATCAAAATGGCAGACGCCGGCCGGCACAAACAGAGAGGTCGAAAAGATCCCGCCATAGATGAAGACGCCGGTGCCCGTGCGCTCAGCTGGTCAGCGCTTCACCCAGCGTCTGTTGCGGAAATACGCCGAATGCGAGGGCGATCACCGGGATCGAATCGGAGGGGCGGAAATGATCGTGGCCACCAAGCGCGGGGCCGATCGGTATGGCGACGGCGCTGCAACTCGTCATTGCACGCACGGCCTGGGCCTTGTCCGCCGCCATGCACGCAACGTCCGGACGCAAGCCGATTAACGAGCGGATAAAAAGTACCCGATAGCCGTCGGCCCGCAGAACTTCCCGATCAAGAGAATCGAAACGAAATTAAGCGCCTGACTCAGTACAACTCCAGCGACACTGACGAATGAGTCTTTGATATCCGCCAATCATTCACGCCGAAAGTCGGCTGATTTTTCATCGCCATTCGTGACGACGGCCCTCGCGCCGTGAAGGCTAGTCTTTTTTTGTCTCTCCACTGGCCGGCAGTGCATCGAGATAGGAAGCACTGCGATAGAGGTCTGCGCGCGCGCCGAGACTATAGCGATAGACATCCGTATCGATCCCGTTGAAGATCACGCCCTTCACCCGGGCATTCGCCTGCTTGAGCTGCGCGGTCGCCTCCAGCACCTGCGCAATGGAAGTGGTCTCGAAGCGGGTCACCAGCAACACGGTGCCGCAGCTATCCGCAAGCGCGGTCGCGTCGGAGACGGCGAGCACCGGCGGCGTGTCGATCAGCACGATATCGTATTCGCTCGTCTTCGCGAGGAATTGCTGCATGCGTTCGCTCACCAGAAGCTCGGCCGGGTTCTCCGGTATCGCTCCGCGCGCAACGAAGTCGAGGCCCGGACGCACGTCACGCATGATCACCGGGTCGGACGTCACGTCCGACGTCAGATAGTCAGCCAGGCCGGGGGTCGAGTCGAGACCAAAGTATTGCTCGAGATGACCTTTGCGCAAGTCCGCGTCGATCAGCAACACCCGCTTGCCGGCCGCCGATACGACCGCCGCCAGATTCGCCGAAAGGAACGACTTGCCCACCTGTTCCGTCGGCCCCGTCAGCAGCACGCGATTGTCGCCCGATTCCGATTCCAGCATGGCAAAATGAAGCGCGGTTCTGAGTCGGCGCAGGCTTTCAATCGACGGGTCGCGCGGAAACTCGCTCGCCAGCAGGAACTTCTCGCCAGCGGGCAGCTTCGGCGTCTTGCCGATTCGCGCGACTTTCGCCTGCGACAGCGGCACGCTCGCATAGACGTTCAGGCCCGTTTGCTCCTCGATCTCCTGCGCGTCGGTCACGCCCCGATACAGCGCCGTACGCCCGAACGCCGCACCCACGCCCAGAATCAGGCCGCCCAACGCAGCATAGACAATCACCAGAAGCTTGTTCGGCTTGATCGGCTCTTTCGGCACCACCGGGTTATCGATCAACCGCACCGTTCCGACCTTGCCGGCGCGAACCAGTCTGAGCTGTTGCATGTTGTTCAGCATGCCGACGTAAAGCTCGTTGTTCACGTTCATGTCACGGGTCAGGCGCACCGCATTCTGCTCCAGGTCCGGCAACGCCTGTTCCTGCTGCGACAAGCTTCCGATCCTGCTGCTCAGCATGCCGATCTGCTGATCGATCGCCTGGATCGCGGGGTGACCCGGCGCGTAGATCGCGCCCATCTCCGCGCGCTTCTGCTTCAGTTCGAGCAGGCTGCGCTGCGTGGCTACGCTTTGATCCAGATAGGCCTTGCCCTGCTCGCTCAGATTGAACACGCCCATGCGGTTGCGCATGTCGTTATAGCGTCCCTCGGCGCGCTCCAGGTCGCTCTTGAGTTGCGGCAGCTGCGCGCTCAGGAACGCAAGCGACTTCTCGGCTTCCGCCGCCTTGCGCTTCAGATTCTGGTCAACATACGCATTGCCGATTTCGGCGAGCGTGCTGGCCGTCAGCAGCCGCTCAGAGCCCATCAGCGACGCGCCGATGATGCCGCTGTCTTTACCCTTCTGCGAGACCGTCAGCCGGTTTTGCAGGCTTTCCACCGTCTTCTCGCGCGACTGTCTCTCCAGAATGAATTGCGTGCCCGGCTTTGCGTTCAGCGAATCGACCTGCAGCGTGATCGCGCCATCGGGCAGTTTCGTGTCGAGCTTTTCGCCCACGCGACCCTCGATCGGCTCGCTGAGATCCGACTGCTCCAGCCGGTAGCGTCCGCCGTCCAGAACCGTCAGAACGAACTTCTCGCCTTCGAATGCTTCCGGGACGTCGAAGCTGGACACCTTGATCGCTTCATCGCCCCATGCATATCCGCCAAATCCGAAGATCCCTGGCTCGGAAAGACTCCGGGCTTGCCGGCCCAACCAGTCTCCGATCAAGGGAAAGCGCTTCGGCTTTGCGCTGACGTCGAGGTGCAGATCGTCGACCGCTTTTCCGACCACCATTCTCGACTGCAGGATTTCCATTTCAGCCGTCGCCTCTGTTTTGACGTCGAACATGCTGGCGACGTCGCCCAGCGGGCTTTTTGAATTGTTGGTCGGAATGCTGTCTTCAACCTGCACGAGAATATCGGCCTGGTACACCGACGGCGCGATAAACGCGTAGGCCACGCCCACGGCGAGCACGCCGCCGGCGATTGCACCGACCAGCCAGCGGTTGGCCATTAGAACGTCGAAATAACGCGAAAGACTTACATCGTTATTCCGGAGCACGGCAGCATTCGTAAGCAGAGAGTTCTGATTCATCGAAACCCCAGGGAGGGTGTACGAAAAGGGTGGAAGCTAGATTTAATGTGCAGGCGATGCGGCGTTGCCAGATCTCGCTTTTTGTCACGGGACGGCTGAAATCGGACGCACAGGCCGAGTACGTCAGTCCTGCTCGCAAGCGTGCTCGAAATGAATCGTCTTATGGTCTAAAAGAGACTTCCGCCAGATCTGGCGCAGATTTCTAATTTTTCCGCATCCGATATATTGCGCCAGCAAACAGAAATCGAGTTATTCATAGCAGAAGTCATCGCAGCCTATCTGACGGCTTGCCGCACCTCCGTACGCTGCCGCACATTCGCGTTTTTCGCACCAACAAGGTCGTGCGCAATTGCGATGTCGCTATTTCGATCATTTCGAACAAGCGCCCGTATAGCGTGAAAACACCGACAAAAGCTGGTGGAGCAAACGGCGCCGAATTCGCGCAACCGCACGCAAAGGTGCTAGCGCTTCGTCACGAAATGCCAGAGCGCCGCACACTCGGTCTCGGATATCCGGTAGTGAGGCATGGCTTTGCGCAACATCACGTTGACCGGGTCGATGCCTTCCCTCAGCGCCCTGCAGAACGTTGCCTGATCGTAACTGCTCGCCGGACCGTCCCTTCGACTCTTCGCAGGAAACAGGTTGCCGGCGGTCAAGGGTGGTGCGAATGCGTCGCTCGAGCCGGTTTGCGAATGGCAGTTCGCACAACGCGTGGTCGAGCCGGGCAACAGACGATCGTCGTCGCGCAATTGCGCCTCAACCGAATGCTGCCCGTTGAAGATCGAACACCCGAGATCGTTCGACGCACAAAGCGGCGCGCCATGCGCGACATACGTGATGTTCGCCAGCGCCAGCGCCAGCGCACGCGCCGCGGTTCGCCGTGACCGTACCGCCATCACTGGATCTGCACCGTGCGCGAAACGCTCGGCACGCCCTTCGCGTTCAGGCCGAACAGCATGTAGTAGCCAGGCACGACGACACCCGGGTCAGAAGGAATATTGATCAGATATTCGCCCGCCGTTCCTACCGTGAAAGTCACGGGTACCCGCCGCTGCTCGTTGTTGACCGCGTGGGTCGACGAAGACATGCGCATCAACGCAAAGGCCGTGATGCCACTGCTGCCCGTTACGGCGATCGATGTCCCGAGCTGTGCCGTAGTGGGCGCGGCTGTGAGGGTCGGTCGTGTTGCTGCCGAGCCGTCCGCGTTGAGCAGGTACGGCGGCGTCAGTATTTCGAGGTTCGTATGGTTTGTCGAGCAGGTTCCGCACAGTCCACCGCCACCACTCAGTACGCGACCGTCCGACAACAGCAGTGCGATGCTGTGATAGTTACGCGGCACGGCTTGCGGCGGGAGCACCGAGAAAGTCTTGGTGGTAGGGTCCCACAACTCTGGCGCCAGCACGGCGGTGTCGTCCGAAAACGTTATCGGGTACGCCTCTCCACCAAGGACTACCACCTGACCGTTCGGCAAGACCACGCTGGTGTTGAAGGCGCGGCGGTAATTCATCGGCGTAAGCGTTTGCGTCACCGCGGTGCCGCTGCTGATGTCGATTAGGGTGGCGTCCGCAGTCGCGTTGGCATACTCGTAGCTCGGCGCACCGCCTACAGCCAGGATCTTGCCGATATCGTACATAACGGCGTTGCCGTTCATCGCATCGGTATCGCTGCCCCGGTTGCCGGCAGGCGTCACGTTGCCCGCGCCGGCGGTATCGAACCAGTGCATGGCAACGCTCGGACCGGCGTGGAAGACTCGCCCATTTGCCACCGCAAACAACCATGCATGATTGTCGGAGCGGAAAATGCCAGCCGCGTCATTCGTGAGGATGTAGTCGGCGAGAATGGCGCTATTGACCTGCCAACCCGTACTCGGTGACCAGGTTTCGCCGGTCTTGCCGCCCTCGCCTCCGTTCCACGAGCCGCCCACCAGGAATACGTTGCCATTGCTCAACGTTACGCTGCCGTGGTAGGCGCGCGGAATATTCATTAGAGGACCTGACGACCATTTTCCAGTCGAAGGCGTGTAGAAACTCGTCGCGTCGCTGCTCGAGCCACCAGTGACGTAAATACGGCCATCCGGAAGATTGACGATGCCCGGGCAGAACATATCGTGGCCGGTATTCGACACGAGAACCTGTTTGCTCGTGCCGGTAGTCGGGTTAAAGATTGCGGTGTATGTGTTGCCGGGGGTGACTTCGCCAGCCGTAAAGTCCAGCTTCTGGTCGGCGGACCACACTACCACGGTGCCATCGGGCAGATTCGCCGCAGCTGCCGGCACGATCGACAGGTTATAGGGTGTAGTCCACTTCGCCGGCAATGTTTTCGCGGTCATGCCGCTGATCTGCCACGTCTGCAGAGCGGTTCCGCTGCAAGGCTGCTGCGTGATCTGCGAGCCCTTCGCCGTGAGGCTGGCAGCAGCCAGACACAGGTGACTCTGCGACGCGACGATTGCAAAGCCGCCACCTTGCGGGATCAGCTGAAAGCTTTGATTCGCCTGGCCATTGCAGGTCCACTGGTCCGCCCCAGCGCCGGCGTCCGTGCTGACACCGTATATGTCGAGGCAAAGGTTGCTGTTGACGTTGACGAACTGATAAAGCCCGTTGTTCTGCGTCAGTGTCCAGTGCTGATTATTCCCGCCATTGCACGTCCACTCGATAACCGAGGCGCCAGGCGTCTTCGATTCGGCGTTCACGTCGGCGCACAAGGTCGTGCCGTTGACGGTGAGCGTGCTCGATGTCTGCGCGTCGGCAGCTGTGGAGAACATCGAAAGCGTCGCCATGAATGTGATCAGCAGCAACGCTTTCACGCACCCGTCGAACGATTGCGAGAGGATCCTAAACGATCGGTTTTGTGACATAGCCTCAGTCCAGTAGGTTACACACGCCCTAATGCGCCCAGTACATCGCAAATTTGATCCGCGCGAGGCAGGTCGTCACTTCGCCAGCGCAACATTGCGTTCGCATCGAAGCAGTAGATTTGGGTCGAGTGATCGGCAATGTTGCCGAGTGGCAGGGTGCTGCCCGAAAGCGCTCTGCGCATCCGGTCGACGTCCTGCAACGTCGGCGTGGCCGCCCGCCATTCGGGTCCGGCCTGGAAGCGCATGAGCCATGCGTGCAGCGCGGGCGGCGTGTCGGAAAGCGGATCGATTCCGATCGACACCAACTGAACGGGGTAGCGGTGCTGTAACTGCGATATCCGTTGCTGAACGGTGCTGAACAGCGCACCCTGCAAAGGACAAACTGAAGTGCATCCTGTGTAAATCGTCTGCAACGCAGTCACTTTCTGACGCAACAGGTCGGTTAGCAACCGTTTCTGGCCGCTTTGATCGACCAGCCAGAAGTCGTCGAGACGAATGGGCGGCGTGACGAGTCCTATGCTTGCGTGCTGCGCGTATAGCGGAAAAGAAACGCCGGCTAACGCCGCGGCCGATATGCCACGCAGCAGCGCGCGGCGCCTCGGACTTCGGACCGGCGCGCACGCACGCAACGCCGCGCGAGTCGGCGCATGTTGATGGAACATGACTATGATCTCCCGCAACGGGTAATGGCTCGCAGAACCATTCGTCGCCATCTTTTATTGCGTGTTACCCGCGCGATAATGCGCACGAGTCGCGCGACGGCTACGTTCGCTTTCTAATTGCGAATCAACGGCATTCGGGAGCGTAGCAGAGAACCTTCCGGAAAATGACAGCGTCCGGCCCGCGACTTGCTCCGCTTTGTGAGGTCGGCCACATAACAATGAAACTTCAAAGACTGGTTGTTTTAGAGAGCCCGAGCAAAACCCTATGTCGTCCTGAGATTCGTCGTGAGGCGGCGGAAATGGCGAAGTCGCGAAAATGGATTGCGCGCTCAAACGTGGCGGCAAGACGCGTCAGGCAGGCGGACCAGGTCGGCCCGGCCGAAGAGACTCGGCTGACCGTTACCGAACTGCCAAGCCCTGCTCCTACAACGAAGGCGTTGCCCAACAAGGCCTCAGCATCGGCGCGATGGCAAGTCCGCGATGGCGAATAGCAAGCAGCGCCGGTGTCCGGCGGCTTCGAGTTTCGCCGCGACCACGGCGAGCCATTGCGCGTGTTTCGCTGGCGATGATATGCAGGTTCCGCGCCGTTGGCTCCCGGCCGTCTCCTTGTTCCAAAGCACAAAGTCAAACCGTGGCAAAATTCGCATTCCGCGATTTATTTGATGCGACCGGTACGGCCCATATAAATGCCTCGGCAGCATTATTTTCTTTCTAAAACCATACCGAGACATTTAATTAGCATTTAATTAGGTCCCGAGCCATCCCGATAAGAACCATACATTGGCGGAAATTAAAGTGCCCCGACTGTCTAAAAGCGACAAGTAACAATTTTGTAACGGTTTTTTTGTTGCTTTGTGAATCTCGAACTCGGGCGCGAGAACGCCTCTGGATAAGCGTGGGAAGCGAGGAGGGACACGTTGCCGATGGCCTCACATAGCACAAATTTCGTTGTTACGCTTAGTTACGCCCGATGGCGCGAGATTTGTTCCATTTCTGTATCATTCGTATTCATCAGATTACTCAGGGAAAACCTTGTCGATTTTGATTCGATTGGAGAAACTTCGCAATTTGCGACGAATTACCGAATCTTCCGATTGAAAATGATGAAAGCGGGTTTTCAGTAGGTCGCATTAAATCTGAAGATTAAAACGCGATTAGTGCCCCACGCGAGTGCGGCAGCGGGCGGCGCTTGACAAAAGCCGGTCATTATTCAGTTGTACTTCGTGTTGTTGCGTATTTTTTCGTGGCGACGTCCTTATCACGCGAACGTTGTTCGTTTTAGCGGCAAGGTTCCATCGGCCTTGATAGACAGATGTCCTTTTCCAGCAGACTCTCTCCAAGACTGAAACCGTCATTTCGTCGGCTTCCCCAGATCGCAAAAACTGCTTCGGCGCTTGCATTCATCGCAGGCGTACTAAGCCTTGCAGGTTGTGGAGGTGAAACAGGCGATGATGGCAGCACCGCGTCCGTGACCGCCAACTCCCTCCCTGCCGACACAGTCGCGAACGCGGCTACAGATCCGTACAGCAACGGCGTAGTGCCCCCCGACAATGGCTCTCCGCCGGTTCAGGCGAACGGTCAGCCTTATAACCGCGCCCTGGTGCAACGGGCGGGACAAGGCGATTGAACCGTTTCGCGACGATCGATACGAAACCCGCCTATCCCGTGCAAGAGCATTTTCAATCGTGATGTCAGCGACCGTTGACTCACGCGTTTGACGTGTTTGCGTTACGTATGCCATCGCTTCAGGAACTGATGGTCATCGGCAAACGTAATTCCAACGTTCTCGGCCCATCCCCGGTCAGTAGCAATTTATAGCTAAGCCATGAAACTCAGACTCTACTCACTATTCGCCGTTTTAGCCCTGTTGTGCGGGCAATCGATGCCAGCGTTCTCCCAGACGACTTCGACCGCCGCCACCGCCCAGCAACTCGCGGCGCTGCAGCCGCCGCCCACCGGAAGCGGAAACGACCGTTTTGCAATGGACGTGAACTGCAATCTCTGGAGTGCGGATCAGACGGCGCTGAGCGAATGCTCAAAGGACCTGGATCTGATTGCCGGATTGGGCGTGGGTACGGTTCGCCTCGGCGTTTCGTGGGACTTCATGACGCTGGCCGACGGCAGCACGCTGGATCCCAACAAAGTGGCCTTTCTGAAGTCGCTTCTGAACGCCGCACGCACGCGCGGCATGAAGATTCTTTTCCAGGTGGGCATGTACGCGCCGTCTAGCGCATACCAATGCCCGGCCACCAAGAATCCGCCGAGCGCATCGTCACCGCGACTCGACTTCTGCGACGCGACGTTCACGAAGTATCTCGGCTCGCTCATGGACGTCGTTCTGCCCTTTACGGCTGACATCGAACTGTTCAATGAGACCAACTGGTCGTTCTCCGCTTCGGACCCGTCTTACGGCGATCCGAACGGTATCTCCGGATACATTCTGAATCGCAGCAAGACGCTCTATTCGGAAGCCAGGCAGATCCTGAACACGAAAAGCCAGTCGGGCTACAAAACGGTTCTGCACACTCAGGGCATCTCGTACTTCTACAACTCGGCGTACCCGAATAACGGCTGGAAACCGCCCGCGGGCAGCGAGCTGATCCAGGCGACCGACTACATCAAGGCAATGGGTAACAACACGAAGAGTGCTTCCAGCCCGTTGAACACCACGATCGATGTCGTCGACGTTCACCCCTACTTCGGCAGCGCCGAATACGACATGATGGTGCAGGCATTCATGACCACGGTGTCGAACCTCGTTAGCAGTGGCACGAAGCCGATCTGGCTGACCGAGACCAACAATGGCACCAACGGTACGGACGCCGGACAAACGGCCGCATTCAACCAGTTGAAGGTTCTGATGAACAACGGTTCAGTGGCAAAGGCGTTCTGGTATGTCGTGCGTAACGGCGATCCGAGCAATGGCGAAGGCGACGGCTATTCGATCTACGACTACAACCGTAACCTGATTCGTCCGCAGCTGGCAGCCGCGATTCAGGCCTACACGGCGACCATTCCGCGTTCGCAACGCTTCCTGTCCGGCTCTTACCTGACTGCGATCAAGTAAGCCTGCCTGCTGTAACCCATGAATGAACGGAGCGCGACTATCGCGCTCCTTCGTTTTTCCGGTTTGGCCGGGTTGACAGGACCGCATCCAGTTTGAGGGCGCAGCGAAATTCCCGAGGCCGAGCTTCGCGAGGATGAACTGGCACTGTGCCAATGCGTTGCGTCAAACTCGTCGCTGCCGTAGTCGAAGGAGCAGACACGGCAAACAACGCGGCGCCACCCGAGAGTCGAGAAACGCCCGGTCCTGATACGCCGTGCGTCCGGACGCGCACGCCAGCCGGCATATTCGCCCGACAGCGGACGAGTCCGCTCAGCGGCGTGTCTTTCTACTTTTCTTCGGCTTCGGTGAGCTGAGTGCGGCGCTCCAGAATGCGGAGGTCGCGCGTTTGGCTGCCGCTGTCGTTCTTACCCGCGCTGAGTTGGCGACGGTATTGGCGCCGCTTAACCACATGCTCAGGAACGGGTTCTTCTTCGTCCACGGATTCTTCATGTCGGCCTCGGACGTCGAGCGGGCGCGCTACCGATAGGTCGACGCGCTCGTTCTGCGCGTCGGTGTCGCGGCGAAAGCGGGCACGCAATGGCTATTCCCGAACATTCGTAGCCTCTTCGCGCCATCTACCGCATCGCTCGCCCAGCAGGACGTTGCGGTAAGAAAATCACGCAGAGCGCCATGAACGAAACCAGAATCACCGAAGCATAGAGTCGGCTGATCTCAAGCCCACCTTGAGAAATGGGTTTGTCGAGCAGGTCCCCCAAGGTCGCGCCTAGCGGACGCGTCAGGATGAACGCCGCCCAGAATATAGCGGTCCGTGACAGCCGCGACCAGTAATAAAGCGCACCGACGATCAGCAGCCCCTCACCGAAGATCAAAGCGCCGTACTCATAGCCAAGCCCCAGACCGCCTTCGTCCGATCCCGCCACCCAATCGCCCAAGGCCGTACCCAGTGTCTGCGAAAAGAGGATCGTCACCCAATAGAACCACTCGGCTTTGGGCGTGGTTACGCTCTGCACCGCCACCGTACCTTCCGATTTGTACCAGACGCCCAGGCTCGCAAGCAGAAGCGCGAAGACGATGACTACACCGCCCGGATAGCCGACTCCCACCGAACGATCGAAGAAGTCGGCCAGCGTGGTACCGAGCGTGGTCGTTGCAACGATGGTCGCCCAATAGAGCGAGGCATTGAACCGCTGCGCCCTGATCTGCCCTGCGACCAGCCCAATAAAAATAACCGCAAAAATCGCGGTGCCGATCAGATAACCCAATTTGAGCGACATGGTCACCCAATCGCCGCCCGTTTCGCCAAGCGTCGTGGCGGCGATTTTGATGATCCAGAAGCCCAGCGTGATCTGCGGGACTTTACTGAGTGCATGCGCGCGAGTTTGCGACGGGTTGCTATTCATGTGACGTGCTCACTATTCTCATGGCTTGAACATAGGCTCAACCATCGCAGAGCAACGCTTAACAGCACCTTAAGCATCCCACCGAATCACGCGGTCAGATTTTCCTGCGCCAATAACGGGGCGGTAACCCCGAGTCCCTTCAACGCAGTTCTAGCCACATCGGCTGATGATCGGACGAGCGGCTGTGCTGATCGACATCGCACGATGCAATGCGTGCGCTCAGGTCTGCCGTGACGAAAACGAAATCGCACGCGAATGCTCCGTCGGGCCATTGCTCGTGATCGTATAGGCCGACCGTCGCGGCACGCGGCTCGCCGGGGTGCGCGCGGGCCCACGCATCGACGAACGCCGGAGCGTCGGTGATCGGTTCGAGCATTCGGCAAAAGGCGGTGTCTTCGAATGCGCTGTTGAAGTCTCCGCACAAAATCGCGCTGACCGGGCGCGCCGTATCGGCAAACGGACTGTCCGGCTTCTCGCCACGCGCGGGAGCGCGCGCGTGAGCGCACGCCTCCTGATGCAACTCGCGCAGTCTCGCTACTTGTGCGAGCCGCTGTTTCTCCGAATAGAACTCGAGGTGTGTGGTGATGACACGAAGCGGACCGACGTCGGCTTCGAGCACCGCTTCGAGCGCGACGCGCAGCATCGACGGCTTGGCGGGGTCCGCGGGCCACGGCAGAGAATGGCGCAGCACCTGACGAACCGGCAAACGGGTCACGATGGCATTGCCGAACTGCCGCCGATGACGGCTCGCGCCCAACGAGGGCAGATCGGAGCCGATCGCATCGAGCACGGTCATCTCCGGCAGCAGAGCGGCAAGTTCGGCGAACTGATCGGACGATGGCGCGCCTTTCAGTCCGCCGGCCGCCGGTTCTTCGTTGAAGCCGCGCGTGACTTCCTGCAGACACAGGACGTCGAAGTCGCACAACGCGCGTGCTTCCCGCACGATCCGTCCGAGGTCGACGCGGCCGTCGACGCCGCATCCCCACTGAATGTTCCAGTCGACCAGTTTCATGACGGCCTCCTTGAAAGATCCGACTACAGTGTATCGCCGCATCCCCCTCATCCGCGACCGGCTCAATTTCTTTAGAAAACAACGAATAGCTTCGATTTATCCATCGAAACATATCTGTCCAACATACACCTCGGTGAGTTCGCGATGCTATGGATGGCGGTCGCCACCGGCATCTTCCTCATGTCGCGGCGCGTCGGCGTGCTGGCGCTTCTCTATACTGCGCTGTTCATTTGCCTTCCGCGCGCCTATCCCGGCTTTCACTATCCGACCGATTTGCTGGTTTGCGCCGCGGTGGGAATCGTGATTACATTGGTGATGACGCGGGATACGATCCGCGTACGCTACGCGACGCCGGTGCTGCGATGGACCGAACGCCACCCGGCGCCCGCAGCGACGCTGGCCTTTCTTCTGTGCCTCCAGCTCGTCACGCAGCTCGACGAATTGCGCAAGCTGGCGAGTGGCGTAATGAAACACCTATGATGGCGGCGATGGTTGGTCCAGGTTTGTTCTCGTGCGACGGCGGCTGACAGCGACAGCGAAAGCTACGTGGACACCTGAACGTAGCGCGCTTCGTTCAGATCCGCGAGAAGCGTCGGACCTGTCGGTCGCCAGCCCAAACGCGCCTGCGTCTGCGCGCTTGATGCCGGCATATCGAGCGCGGCGAACATCGCCATCCATCCGAAGTACGCCTGCGCCTCCTCGCGCGCGATCGAGACGACCGGCAACTTCAGGCCGTGTCCGAACGCCTCGGCGATCTCGCGGGCGCTAACGCCTTCTTCGCCGACCGCGTGATAGCGCGCACCGCGTTCGCCCCTCTCGATCGCGAGCCGGTACAGCCGCACGACATCCGACAGATGCCCCGCCGGCCAGCGGTTGCGTCCCTCCTCCACATAGGCGCACACGCCTTTGTCCCGCGCGATCTGGATGAGCGGCGTGATGAGGCCTTGCCGGTACGGGTTATGCACTTGCGGCAAGCGCATCACCGACACGTTGACGCCCGCCTCCAGCTGCACGTTGCCGGCCAGCTCCGAGCCGATGCGCGGGTTCGGGTGACTGGTGTTGAACACGTCTTCGGTGGCCGGCTGCCCGTGATCGCGGCTGCCGACGCCCGTGCCCGACGTGATCAGAAGCGGCCTATCCGTGCCGACCAGCGCCGAGCCCAGTGCAGCGATAGCACGCTTGTCCTTCTCGCAGTTCTCCACGAAGTGCGAGAAATCGTGGTCGAAAGCAAGGTGAACGACGGCGTCCGCCTTCGCGGCGCCGCTGCGCAGGCTGTCGGTGTCTTCGAGCGTGCCGCGATGGACCTGCGCACCGGCTGCGCTGAGCGCCTGCGCGCCCTGATCGGACCGGGTCATGCCGATGACCTGATGCCCGGCTTGGATAAGTTCGGGCACCAAAGCCGAGCCGATAAACCCGGTTGCGCCCGTCAGAAAGATTCGCATGGTCAAGTCTCCAGAATAGCCACCGACGCACTATGCGATCATTCACTATGCTATTGAAGTAGTGAGCTTATCCCGGTAAAGCGACTAACAGGTTAATCATCCCAGTGAACACTGCCCAAACCCTCGGGGACTTTCTGCGTAGTCGCCGCACGCGGCTCGATCCGGCCAGCTTCGGCTTCTCGGGCCGCAGGCGCACGCCCGGATTGCGCCGGGAAGAAGTGGCGCAGCGCGCGAATATCAGCTCGACCTGGTACACGTGGCTCGAGCAGGGCCGCGGCGGCGCGCCATCCGCCGCGGTGCTTGAGCGCATCTGCGCGGCGCTGATGCTGACGAATACCGAGCGCGAACATCTTTTCATGCTGGGCCTCGGACGCCCCCCGGAAGTGCGCTACCGGTCCACCGACGCAGTGGACCCGCGCTTACAGCGCGTGCTCGATTCACTCGATGCCAGCCCGTCGATCATCAAGACCGCGACGTGGGACGTCGTCGCGTGGAATCGCGCCGCAGCCGTCGTGCTGACCGACTACAGCGCGCTGCCGCCGGGCCAGCGCAACATCCTGCGTTTCCTGTTCGGCGATCCGGCCGTCCGGGCAAAACAGCACGACTGGGAGAGTGTCGCGCGCTTCGTCGTGGGGACGTTCCGAGCGGACGTTGCCCGCGCGGGGCTCGCTTCCGAGGTGGGCGATCTGGTCGACGATCTGTGTCGCGCGAGCCCGGACTTCGAACGCATGTGGCGCGAAAACCAGGTATTCGGCCACAGCGAAGGACAGCACGTTAAGCGCCTGCTGCATCCTGCGTTCGGGACCATCGAAATGGAGTATTCGCTGTTCGCCGTCGATGGTCGGCCAGACCTGAGCATGCTCGTGTACACGCCGCTCGACGCGCGAATCGCCACGCGCATCCGCAGTACCGTTTCATCGATCGATGAGAGTGCCAGCGCCGCGCCTTTGACCGCTGCGTGATCGGCTTTGACGCTCCACCGCGAGCGCGGCCGCCGGATCGCACTCAGGCGACTCCGCAATTGCTCGTGGAAACCAATGAGGTTGAAGCACCTTGGGGACGACTACCGAACTGCATCGTTCGGCCGGTTAATTGGCCGCACGGCATCGGACAAGCTTCGCGTAAGAATCACGACGACCGCCTCGCTGGCGGCAAGCAAGTTGGCGCGATCATTTATTGCCTCTCGGCAGGCACCTTCATGGATGCGAATGGCGACGGCGTCGGCGACTTCCAGGGCCTGCAGTGTTCGCCGCGTATCGCGGGTCGACACGGTTAAACTGATACGATCGCGTGCTTCTGGTCGTTCGCGGACTCACGCGACTTGTCGACTCACGCGAATGTTCAGCCTGCTCGATTCATCGGATACGCAATCGAATAAAGGGATGTCATGGCAAAGGATGAAATAGTCTGGGGAATTTTGGGCGCCGCAAAGATCAACGACAAGGTGGTCGTGCCCATGCACAACGCGCCGAAGTGTCGGGTGAAAGGCATCGCGTCACGCTCTCGGGAGAAGGCGCGGGAAGCCGCGGCCAGGTATGGTCTGGCTGTCGCATACGATAGTTACGAGGCGCTCCTCGCGGACCCGGAAATCGACGCGGTCTATATTCCATTACCCAATCATCTCCACGTGGAATGGACGATCAAATCGGTCGAGGCGGGCAAGCACGTCCTGTGTGAGAAGCCGATCAGCCTGGACGCTCAACAGGTTGAACGGCTGATCGCCGCGCGCGACAAGAACGGCCGATACATCCAGGAAGCGTTCATGGTTCGCACGCATCCGCAATGGTTGAAGGTGCGGACCTTGATCGACGAAGGCGCGATCGGCGAATTGCGGGCAGTGACCGGCGGTTTCACCTATCACAACACGAACGAAGACAATATCCGCAACAAGAGCGAGCTAGGTGGCGGCGGTCTGCTCGATATTGGTTGTTATCCGATCACGACGTCGCGCTTCACTATCGGGCGTGAGCCACGGCGCGTAGTTGCGCTGGTGGAGCAGGATCCCACCTTCAAAGTGGACCGGCTCGGCTCCGTGCTGATGGACTTCGATGGCGTGCAGGCGAGTTTCTTTTACTCGACTCAGACCTATCCGTACCAGCGGATGCAATTTCACGGTACCAAGGGGCGAATCGAAGTCGAAATTCCATTCAATGCACCAAACGATCGACCGACGCGCCTGCTAATCAGTGAGCACAATAGCGACGGTGTCGCGACTGATCGCTGGCTGGAGCTTGCGGTGTGTGATCAATATGGCGTAGCCGCCGCCACGTTCGCGGAGGCGATCCTGAGTGGGAGCCCGCAGGCTATTCCGCTAGAAGATGCGCGCGCGAATATGCGGGTGATCGATGCCGTGTTCCGCTCGGCTCAATCGGGCGCGTGGGAGAGCATCGCCCAAGGTTGACGTGCAACGCTGGCGCGAGCCGCGCTGTTCAACGCGCGGCAAGTGCCCAGTTGTCCGCATTCGCAAAGCCATAGACTATGGCGAGCGAAAGTGGTCCCTACCTGGCCGGCGCGGTGACATCGCAGTCGCCGCCGTGGGCACCGCTGCCGGTGTTTTTCAGCGTAAGCACGAGTCTGCTACCTCTGTTTGCCGTCATGATCTGACCATAGCTAACCGTGGGAATGAACTGGATATCCGGTGCCACCGCCACCGGGGGATTTCTCGCTCCGTCGACGGTCAGGTCGAGTTCCACGGTGATAGAGTCGATTGCAGCGCCCAGATCCTGCTTCCGGCTGGCCTGATCTTTGCGGAAATTGCACAGCCCCTGGAGAACCTGCTCGAGGGCAGTCGGGATATCGACCGGCTTGCCCGGTGCGATCGGAGGCGTGTTACAGCCGACGATCATGAACGGCAAGGTGCAAAGCGCTACGTATCGGCAGGCTCGCATCAGCTTCCCCGCTTGATCTGGTGGACGTGGTGTTTGCCATCCCCTGCTGTCGCTGGTTCAGTGCCCAGCTGGCGCACGCGAACGCAAACGCAAACGCTCAATACTTGATATTCCTGGCCGCCTCACGGCCGTTCTGCTTGGTTTGCCGCTTGTCCTGCCGGCACTGCGAATTGCTCTTCTGGTCCGTGGCCCGACACTCCTGCTTCGTGTGGCGGGAACCCTGGCGTGTCTCCTGGCGAACGTCACGTCCGGCGCGACGCTGCTGAGCCTGTTCGGTTGCCCAGGCGCTTCCCGCGCTAGCCATCACGGACACAGCCATGACCGCGACCGAGAACTCCCGGCTCCATGAAAACATGGCGACCTCCCTGACAGGTTGAATATGAGTATTCCGGCTTTGTACGAGGGTGCCACACGTGGCAGTCGCGTCAATCGGACCAAGGTCCTAGGGCTGTCGCGTCGTGCGCGATCCACCAGCCGCCGCGCTTCCGGTTCGATGAACATGAAAACGAGGATGCTGCGATCCGCTCAACGAAGCGGTACCCCACGCGGCCGCGAACGGCGGTCCATTCAGAATGACCGTGAACCAGCCGTAGCCAGCGAATCAGCGAACGCTCACTCGTCCGCCAAAAAATTCGGATGACTTGTGCGGATCTGATCGATCTGACTCAGCGTCCCCGACAGATGCTTGCGTAGCGCTGCCTGCGCCGCCTCGACATCGCCTTTGTCGATCGCATCGACGATCTCGGTGTGATCGCGCACGACCGCTATCGTCTTGCCCTCCACCGGCAGATTCAGGCGCCGCAGCCGGTCGATATGGCCGCTCAACCTACGCACCAGATCCCATAGCTGCGGCACGCCGGCCGCCTCGTACATCTGCCGATGAAACGCCTGATCGAGCAGCGAGAACTGCTCGTAGTTCTTCAGGTCGAGCAGTTCCGTTTGCCGCGCGATCGTCAGGCGCAGTTCAGCGATCAGCGTGGCGTCGCGCTGCTCCGCGAGCGTGCGCACCACTTCGAGTTCAATCGAGCGGCGCAGGAAATGCGCCTGCAGCGCGGACGTCACGTTGATCTGACTGACGACCGTCGCGTGCTGCGGATAGATGTCGACGAGACCTTCCTCGCCGAGCTTCATCAGCGCGTCGCGCACGGGCGTCTGGCTGAGTCCGTAGCGGTTCGCCAGCTCGGTGCGCGACAGCACCGTACCCGGCGTGAGTTCGAGGGAAAGGATCATTTCGCGCAGTCGTTCGAACACTTGCGGCGCGGCGTGGCGGGAGCGGTCGAGCCGGGTTACCGTCGACGAATGAGCGTGGTTTTTCATGGCAGAAACTGAAGCATGGAAGCAGGCGTGACCCGGCATGGCGGTCCGCTGAGGCACTAGTACTATAGCCGACGCGCGCCCCTTCCAGCGGGCTTGCGAGCGGAATTCCGCGAGAAGTGCAGATGGGTATTTACCCCAGTAACGCACTAATACATTAGTGCTTTACCATCCGTCCCATCAAACTCTTCTTATGCCGAATGCCATCATGACTCGCGACATCACCATCACGAAGGTGCGCATCACCCCGATCGCCTTCCGCGACGGCCCGCTGCTCAACGCCGCCGGAATCCACGAACCTTGGGCGCTGCGCGCCATCGTCGAGCTGGAGACGAGCGACGGCCGCGTCGGCATCTCCGAGACCTATGGCGACGAACCGATGCTGCGCGTGCTCGAACAGGCGAAGTCGCTGCTGACCGGCCTGTCGCCGTTCGACCTCAATCGCATGGAAGAGCGCGTGCGAGCGTCGATCAAGGCGAGCCCGGGCGCGGTCGAATTCGAACTCGCGCCCGGCTCGCATTCGGCGAAGAACGCGCCGAAAGTCATCAGCACGCTCGAAGTCGCGATGCTCGATCTGCAAGGGCAGATCGTCGGCGCGCCGGTCGTCGACCTGCTCGGCGGCAAGGTGCGCGACGCCGTGCCCTACAGCGCCTATCTGTTCTTCAAATACGCCGAGCACGTCGACAAGCCCTATGCGCCCGATGCCTGGGGCGAAGGCCTGAGCCCCGGGCAGATCGTCGCGCAGGCGCGTCGAATGATCGAGCTGTATGGCTTCCAGAGCATCAAGCTGAAGGGCGGCGTGTTCGAACCGGCACACGAAATCGCGTGCATGCGCGCGCTGCATCAGGCGTTCCCCGGCGTGCCGCTGCGCCTCGACCCGAACGCCAACTGGACGCTCGAAACGAGCATCGCGGCGGCACCGGAACTCGACGAGCTGCTCGAGTACTACGAAGACCCGTGCCCGGGTCTCGAAGGAATGGCCGAACTGGCGAAGCACACGCGCCTGCCGCTCGCGACCAACATGGTCATCACGACGATGGAAGATTTCCGGCGCGGCGCCGAGATGGGTTCGGTCAAGGTCCTGCTGTCGGATCACCACTACTGGGGCGGCCTGCGCGCGACGCAGACGCTCGCGCGCATGTGCAAGCTGTGGGATCTCGGCATGTCGATGCACTCGAACTCGCACCTCGGCATCAGCCTGATGGCGATGACGCACGTCGCGGCAAGCATCCCCAACCTGACCTATGCGTGCGACACGCATTACCCGTGGCAGGAGGAAGAAGTCATCAAGGGCGGCCGCGTGACGTTCGACGACGGCTCGGTGCGCGTGCCCACCACGCCGGGCCTCGGCGTCGAGCTCGACCGCGAGCGGCTCGCCGAACTGCATGCGCAGTATCTGTCGTGCGGCGTGCGCAATCGCGATGACCTCTCGCAGATGCGCAAGTACGAGCCGGGCTTCACCGGCAAGAATCCGCGCTTTTAACTCCCGCTTCCAATCCGCGCCTACGAGCCCTGCGACGCGCAACGCGCGTCGCCGTCGAAGGAGACAACCCCATGAGTAGCCCGATTGCCGACACGGCGCGGCCCGAGCGCGCCGGCGCGCTGGCGAGCGCGGTGCGCAAGATCAAATGGCGCGTGCTGCCGCTGTTCGTCGTGATGTTCATCGTCAACTACATCGATCGCGTGAACATCGGCTTCGTGCGCCAGCATCTGAGCGCCGATCTGGGCATCGGGGCGGCGGCCTATGGGCTCGGCGCGGGGCTCTTCTTCATCAGCTACGCGATCTTCGAAGTGCCGTCGAACATCCTGCTGCAGCGCTACGGCGCGAAGCTGTGGCTCGCGCGCATCATGCTCACGTGGGGGCTGGCCGCGGCCGGCATGGCGTTCGTGCGCGGCGAGACGTCGTTCTATGTGATGCGGCTCCTGCTCGGCGCGGCCGAAGCGGGCTTCTTTCCCGGCGTCATCTACTACTTCACGCAATGGCTGCCGAGCAACGAGCGCGGCAAGGCGATGGCGATCTTCCTGAGCGGCTCGGCGCTCGCGTCGGTACTGTCCGGGCCGATCTCCGGCGGGCTGATGCTGATCGAAGGCGCGGGGCTGCGCGGCTGGCAGTGGATGTTCATCATCGAAGGCATGTTCTCGGTCGTGCTCGCGGGCTTCATCCTGCTGTGGCTCGACTCGAAGCCGCGCGACGCCGCCTGGCTCACCCGCGCCGAGCAGGACGCCTTGCTCGATGCGGTCGACGAAGAGCAACGCCTGCGCGCCGCCGCGCACCCGGTCAAGCCATCGATAGGCGCGCTGCTGCGCGATCCGCAAATCCTGATCTTTTGCCTGATCTACTTCGCGGTATCGCTGACCATCTACGGCGCGACCTTCTGGCTGCCCAGCATCATCCGCAAGATGGGCCATTTCAACGATTTCCAGGTCGGCCTGTACAACTCGATTCCGTGGCTGATCTCGATCGCGGCGATGTATCTGTTCGCGATGCTCGCGGCGCGCTTCAAGTTCCAGCAGGCGTGGGTCGCGTGCGCGCTGCTGATCGCCGCGCTCGGCATGTATGCGGCCGGCCAGGGCGGCCCGGTGTTTTCGTTCGTCGCGATCTGCTTTGCGGCGATCGGCTTCAAGGCCGCCTCGTCACTGTTCTGGGTGATCCCGCAGGGCTATCTCGACGCGCGGATTTCCGCCGCGGTGCTGGCGCTGATCAACTCGATCGGCAACCTCGGCGGCTTTGTCGCGCCAGCGGCCTTCGGCTTCCTCGAACAGAAGACCGGCTCGATCGAGGGCGGCCTCACTGGACTCGCGGTGATGTCGGTGGTGGCCGCCGGGGTCGTGTTCTTCTCCCGCATGAGCCCGCGCGAAGGAGTGCCCGCCTCCGCGCATTGACTGCATCGAACAACCGTATAGACACCATTTGCAGAAACCTTAAGGAGACACGATGAAAACGATAGAAGCCACGACGGCCGCCGCACGCACGGCCGTCGGACGATACCGATGGACCATCTGCGCGATGATCTTCGCCGCGACGACGATCAACTACATGGATCGTCAGATGCTCGGGCTGCTCGCGCCGCTGCTGCAAAAGGATATCGGCTGGAGCCAGGTGCAGTACGCGCAGACCGTGATGGTGTTTACGGTCGCCTATGCGGTGGGTCTCGCGATCTTCGGCCGCATCGCGGATCGCGTCAGCACGAAGAAGGTCTACGGCAGCGCGATGGCGCTGTGGAGTCTCGCGGCGATGCTCCACGCGGTGGCATCGACCGTGCCGGGCTTCGCGGCCGTGCGCGGTCTGCTCGGCTTCAGCGAGGCGGCCAATTTTCCGGTTGCGATCCGCACTACCGCCACGTGGTTTCCGAAGAAGGAACGCGCGCTAGCGACGGGCTTCTGGAACATGGGCGCGACGATCGGCGGCATCGTGGCGCCGGCCTTCGTGCCGATCGCTGCCGTGACGTGGGGCTGGCGCGCGACGTTCATCGCGGGCGGCGCGACCGGTTTCATCTGGCTGGCGGTGTGGATGCTCGTTTATCGGCAGCCTTCGGAGCATCCGTCGGTGTCGAAGGAAGAACTCGACTACATCAATGCGGATCGCGAGGAAGTCGTCGAGCAGAAAGTCGGCTGGTTGTCGGTGCTCAAGTACCGCGAAACGTGGGCGTTCGTCTTCGGCAAGCTGCTGACCGATCCGGTGTGGTGGTTCTATCTGTTCTGGCTGCCCAAGTGGCTCAATGAGTCGCGCCATATCGACATCGGCAACATGGGCCTGCCGCTGATCGCTATCTATACGATGTCATCGGTCGGCAGCGTGGCGGGTGGCTGGCTGTCGTCGCGTTTGATGGCCCGCACCAACAGGCCGAATTTCGCGCGCAAGCTCACGATGCTCATTTGTGCATTGTGCGTGGTGCCGATCGCAACGTTGTCGTATTTCCAGAGCCTGTGGTGGGCGGTCTTCGCCGTTGGTCTCGCGGCAGCGGCGCACCAGGGCTGGTCGGCGAACCTAGTCACCATCGTCGGCGACGTGTTTCCGAAGCGGCTGGTCGGCACGGTGGTCGGTATCGGCGGCGTGGCGGGGATGGTCGGTTCGTTCTTCTTTTCCGGCGTGATCGGCGAGACCTTGCAGCGCACCGGGCAGTATTGGGCGCTCTTTACGGTCGGCGCGTCGGCGTATCTGGTTGCGCTGGGCATCATTCATCTGTTGATGCCGCGGATGACGGCGGTGAAGTTGCGCGATTGAAGTGCCGCTGGCGGGTGAAAGGGCGACGGGACGTGGCACGGATAACTGGCGTCCCCCGCCCTTGCAATGATGCTTCCTGCCGAACTTTTGGAGCGCGAGCGCAACGAAGAAGTGTCAGAAGCAACGGGCGAGCATCTGTTGCATACTCTCAACGCGCTATCCCGCATCAGCGAAATCCTTGAATCCTGAGACTTCGCTCGCCCCAACGCCATCGCCACGAGAGCCGTTATGACCATCGATCCCTCCGTCGTCGCCGCATTCACGCCCACGGGCAAGCTGCGCGCGTCGATCAATCTCGGCAATCCAATCCTCGCCAACCGTCACGCCGACTCCGGCGAGCCGTTCGGCGTATCGATCGATCTCGCGCGCGCGTTCGCCGCGAAACTGGGCGTCGAACTGGAGCTGGTCGTCTTCGATACGGCCGGCAAATCGGTGCAGGCCGTCGGCGAGGAGCGCGCGGATTTCGGCTTCTTCGCGATCGATCCGTTGCGCGGCGAGACGATCGCGTTCACAGCGCCGTATGTGTTGATCGAAGGCTTCTACCTGGTGCGCGACGACTCGCCGATACACTCGAATCAGGATGTGGATCAGGCGCACAACCGGGTCGTCGTCGGCAAAGGCAGTGCATACGATCTGTTTCTGACGCGCGAGCTGAAATCCGCGCAAATCGTGCGCGCGCCGAGCTCGCCGAGCGTCGTGCCGACGTTTATCGAGCAGCATCTGGAAGTGGCGGCAGGCGTGAAGCAGCAACTCGAGGCCGATGCGAAGCAAACTCCCGGTCTGCGGCTGCTAGACGAGCGCTTCATGGTGATCCGGCAGGCGATGGGTGTGCCGAAGAGCCGCGGCGAAGCGGCGGCTCACGCGCTGCGTTCGTTTGTCGAAGAGGTGAAGGCCTCGGGCTTGGTGGCGCAATCGCTCGCGCGGCACAAGATCGCGGGAGCGTCGGTTGCGCCTGCGGCGTAGCGGGCCGCACGAACCCGACACCGCGTAGCTTTCGAAGCTGCTGGCATAGCAGATACGCGAGGCCGCGCGATGCTTCGGCGCGGCCCCGCCACCACCTTCAGCGACGCTCAAACGAGCGTAGTCTGCACATCCACATTACCGCGCAACGCCTTCGAATACGGGCAGGTCAGATGCGCTCGCTCGATCAACCCGTGCGCCACGTCACGCTCGACACCGGGAAGACTGACGAACAGACGCGCCTGAAGGAAATAAGCGCCATCGGTGGTGCCGAGATCGATCTCCGCATCGACGCTGGTATCGGCCGGCAACGACAGGTGCAACGCGCGCGCCGCCAGCCCGAGTGCGCCGATGAAACACGCCGACCAGCCCGCGCCGAGCAACTGCTCGGGATTCGTTCCACCCCCCGAGGTGCCGGGCGGCGACAGCTTGATGTCGAGACGGCCGTCCGAGCTGCGCGCGGCGCCTTCGCGGCCGCCGGTCGTATGGGTTTTGCCGGTGTACAGCACTGCTTCGATGCGGGTCATGGTGGCTTACTCCTGTTGATCCAGTGATATTCAGGTCTGCAAATCCGGGCTCGAACTTGCGGTGCACGTATTTAAACGCGCCGACGTATCTCGCATGTGTCTGGATCAACGGGTTTGGTAAGCGCACGTATCCCCGGGCAGCGCGGATACATTGCGATACAAGGAGCGGCAAACGGGAGCCATGCGGAGCGCGGCGCGACAACTCACGCGCGCCATCGCGCCCGTCGCTTCATTCAGCGACGCCGGTCGAAATACCGCCGCAACAGATAGTTCGCGGTCGAGCCATGCAGCAGCACCGACAACACGATCGCATCGAGCACGGCGGGCAGCAGCAGCGTCATCGCGCCACGCACGTATTCGAGGCCGAACATCAGGTAGTAAAACGCGCCGACGCCGCGAATCCCCATCCACGCCATTAGATGCCGCTGGCTATTGTCGATGCGCGCACCCATCATCGCGACGACGACGGACAGCGGCCGCGCGACGAAAAACAGAAACACCGCGGGCAACACGGCGCGCAGATCGAACATCTCGCGCCAGTGCGCGGACACGACGCAGCCGATGATCAGCATCAGCGACAACTCCGCGAGTCGCTCCATTTCGCGCATGAAGCCCATCATCGATTCGGCGAGGACCGCATGCGCCATTTCTGGATCCTGGGCGACATCGACCTGTTCGCCGTGCTGCACCTCGTCGAGCACTTCCGAGGGATTCTTGTCGCCCGTCGCACGCAGTTCCTCGTGACGGACGGCGACGCCCGCCACGAACACCGCGACGAACGCATACGCGTGCAGCAGCAGCGACGCGCCGTACGACGTCGACATCAGGCCTAGCGCGAGAAACCCGTCGAGACCGATCGCTTCGCCGTAGCGGGTGCGCAGAAAAAAGATCGCGCGCGCGAACACGATCGCAAACACGCAACCGATCACGAGCGCACTGACGATCCCCCACAGCACCGAGCCGACGAAATGCACGCCACTGCCCGAGCCGAACAGCCTCGCGCCGGCAAGCGTCAGTCCCAGCACCGCAAACGGATAGGCGGCACCGTCGTTCAGGCCGCCTTCGCCCGACAACGCGAACCGCACGGGCTCGTCGTCGCCAGCTTGCGTCACGCGCAGCTCGTTGGCGAGCACCGGGTCGGTCGGCGCGAGCGCGGCCGCGAGGAACAACGCCGCGCCGTCCGCGCGTCCGGTCACCAAAGCGGTGAAGCCGAACATCAAGGCGACGGTGAAGAGCATCGCCGGGCCGCCGAGCCGCAGCGGCAACAACCACAGCGGATTGCGCAGCCGCACGCGCAGATGCATGCCGATCGAAAACAACGACACGACGAGCCCGACTTCAGCCAGCATCGCGAGCAACGCGGTATTGCGGAGCAGATCGACCCCGACGAGCCCGGACACGGCCGGCCCGACCGCCACGCCGACCAGCAGATAGATCATCGCGCCGGTCAGCGGCAAGCGGCGGATCGGCCCGCGCGCGACGGCCATGAACGTGAGCAGCGCGCCGATCAGCAGGAACCAGACTGGTTCGTCCTTCATGGCGGAATCGCGAGCACGCGCGGCGGTGGCGGCAGCCGGGCCGCGTCGCCGCTAGCGCGCACTGCTCGCGCCATGCCGGCGGCGCTGTCCGTGCTGAACCGCGGCCTGGTTCGCGCGCCCCGCATGTTCACGGTTCGCCTGGTCGCGGCTCAGCTCGCCGGGCGCCTTGCGCGCAGACGACGCCACTGGCAACACCCGACATCGCGGCGATGGCAAGGCGCTGTACATCCTTGTTCCTGAGCGACCCCTCGGTTCGGACCAGCTGGAATGCACTGTCCGTTCCGTTGCAAGCCGCGTTCCTCGCCTAAGGCGTGAGCGTGCCGATCGCCCTCACACACCGAATGGAAAAGTCTCCGCCGCGTGGTTCTTTTCGTCGGCGGAAACGGGCAGCGCGCTCACCGCGCTCGTGCGATCGAACCACACGAACGCATCGAACTGCTCGGCCAGCGACGCTTGCGCGTAATGGCTATGCCGCTCGGTCCCGGGACGGTAGATGACGCCGATGAAGCGCTCCAATAGCGGCGCGCGCAGCCGTTCGCGCAGCGTGTCGTGCATGCCGGGCCGCAGGTCGAGCAGGAAGCGCGGGAGACCCGTGCCGTGCATGCTGAATTCGACGCTGCCCTCGAGCGATGGCTGCACGGTTTTGACCTCCATCGGTCCGCCCCAATCGCTCGCCGCGGCGACCGTGCCGCTGTGCGTGCCAAACCCGATCAGCGCCGCCGCGTCGCCGAACTGCGCGCGACACAGCTGGCCGAGATTGATCTCGTCCTGCATGCGGCCCATCTGCGTGGCGCTCGCGTCGCCGATATGCGAGTTGTGCGCCCACGCGACCAGACGCGCCTGCGGCCCGCGGCTGTCGAGCGTATGACGCAGCGTGTCGAACATATGCGTGTCGCGCAGATTCCAGCTTTGCGGCCCGCCGTAGTACATCGCGCGATAGTAGTGCTCGGCGACCGCCACGAGCCGCGCGTTCTGCGCCGCGTCGAGGAAGCGCTCGCCGTCTTCGCGCGCATAGTCGAGCCGGCTTTTCAGCAGATCGCCGAGTTGCGCGACCACGTGTTCTTCGCACTGCGCGTAGCCGCCGCTCAACGCGGCGCGTCCATATACGGCCGGATCTTTCTGCCACGGACTGAGGCACCCATAACGCTCGCGAGCGATGCGCGCCGCGGCAGGGTCGACGCTGTCGAGATAGCGCAATACCGCGTCGATCGATTCGGAAAGGCTGTAGATATCGAGCCCGTAAAAGCGCGTTTCGCGCTCGGGGTGCGCGGCGTTGTGCGAGCGCAGCCACGTGACCAAGCCCATGAAGTCGGTGTTGCGCCACATCCAGGTCGGAAAGCGCCGAAACGGTCGGGACCGCCCGCCGGGCATCGGCCGATCGCGCACATGCCGGTCGACGATCGCGGCGTCGGGCCAGTCGGCCTCGACCGCGATCATCGAAAAGCCGTGCTGCTCGACGAGGCGCCGCGTGATCGCCGCGCGCGCACGGTAGAACTCCGACGTGCCGTGACTGGCCTCGCCGAGCAGCACGACGCGATGCCCGGCGAAGCGGTCGAAAAATGCCGCGAATTCCGCGGAATCGATGTCGGGCAACGGTTCGGCCGCGTCGCGAATCGCGAGTTCGAGCGCGGCCGGCCTAGGCGCGACCGGCATAGGTGCGGCCGGCGTAGGCGTGAGCGGGATGGGCGTGGACGTGGATGCAGGCCGCAAATCCGCGCGCGCCGCGCCGCCTGGCTCCGGCCAGCCATCGTCGCCGACGAGCGGCACGAAGCGCACGTCGCCGAACGCATCTTCGTCGTAGTCGTGTTCGTCGCGCCGCACGATCTTCACGAGCCGCTGACGGCTCTGACTGCTGCCGACCGGCATCACGAGCCGTCCGCCCACGGCGAGTTGCATGCGCAGCGCTCGCGGCACACGCGGTCCGCCCGCCGCCGCGATGATCGCGTTATAGGGCGCATGCGCGGCAAGACCTGCGGTGCCGTCGCCGACATGCACTTCGACGTTCTCGTAGCCGAGCCGCTGCAAGCGCTCGCGCGCGCCCTCGGCGAGGCTCGCGTCGCGTTCTATGGAATCCACCCGGCCCGCGATCTCCGCGGCGATCGCGGCCGCATAGCCGGAGCCCGTGCCGATGTCGAGCACGCGATCGCCGGGCTGCAACTCGGCGGCCGCGAGCATCTTCGCGACGATGTACGGCTGCGAGATCGACTGCTCGCCGCCGATCGGCAGCGGCGTATCGTCATACGCGAATTCGCGCAGATCGGAGGGCACGAACGCCTCGCGCGGCACGCGCCGCATCGCTTCGATCACGTAGTCGTCGCGCACGCCGCGTTGCACGATCTGCCGTTCGACCATCCATGCGCGCGCTTCGTCGAAATCGCTCATCGCCGCCTCCTCGCGAATGCGCAGCGCTGCGCGCGCTCCGCACTTGCCACGGGGCCGCGCGCGAGCGCACTGCTGTTCCACGCTTCAGCAACGAGCATACCGCCAGCGGGGACCGGTGGCGATGCGCGAAACGTGAAGCCGCCGTCACGCGCCCGCGGTCCGCGAGCGCGGACCGATATTTGCTGCGGTTCCGGCGCGAGCGCTTGAGCGAACAAAACGCCGGTCCGATTGCGTCGCACGACAAGGGCGAAAATCATGAGCATTCCCATGCAGGTCGTATCCTTCCTCAGCTCGCGAGGTCTGAAGCTCGCGACCGCCGAATCCTGCACCGGCGGCCAGATCGCGTCCTATCTCGCGAGCGTGCCGGGCAGCGGCGCATGTCTCGACGTCGGCTTCGTCAGCTACTCGCCATCGGGCAAAGCAGGGTTTCTCGGTGTGCGGCAAAGCACGATGAAGCAATACGGACTCACCAGCGAAGCGGTCGCGCGCGAAATGGCCGAGGGCGCGTTGCGCCAGGAAGGCTGCTGCGCGGACATCGCGGTATCGAACACGGGGCTCGCCGATGGCGGCGCGCATGGCGGCTCGGATGACGATCCGCCACAGGGCACGCAATGCTTCGCGTGGGCGTTCCGGCGGCCGGGCGATCAGTTCGTCACGTTCGCCGAGACGCGGCGCTTTTCGGGCGACCGCAACGACGTGCGTTCGGCCGCCGCGCTGTATGCGCTGTCGCGCGTCGAGCATTACTTCGATCAACTCCCGCGCATCCAGCGGGACCATCATTGAAGAGAGACCGAACGATGAATCTGCAATCTTCCTTCGACGCCAACGCCTGGCAACAGGCAGTGATTGACGAACTCGGCGTCGAGCGTGATTTCGACGTGGCCCGCGAACGCGAGCGGCGTGTCGCGTTCCTCGGCGACTACCTGGCGTCGCAAGGCCTGCGCACCTACGTGCTGGGCATTAGCGGCGGCGTCGATTCGTCGACCGCGGGGCGCCTCGCGCAGCTTGCCGTCGAACGTCTGCGCGCCGGCGGCTATGAAGCCCGTTTCGTCGCGGTGCGTCTGCCGTTCGGCAGCCAGCGCGACGAAGAGGACGCCGCGGCCGCACTCGCGTTCATCCGTCCGGACGAAACGCTGACGGTCAATATCAAGGAGCCCGCCGACGCAATGCTGTCTTCGCTCAAACGCGGCAACGTGCAGTACGTCGACGACTTTCAGGAAGACTTCGTGCTCGGCAACATCAAGGCGCGGCAACGCATGATCGCGCAGTACGCGATTGCGGGCGCGCGCGTCGGCGTGGTGATAGGCACCGACCACGCGGCCGAATCGCTGATGGGCTTCTTCACGAAGTTCGGCGACGGCGGCGCCGATATCCTGCCGCTCGCCGGTCTGACGAAGCGCCGCGTGCGCGCGCTCGCGCATGCGCTCGGCGCATCGGAGCGGCTCGTCAACAAGGTGCCGACCGTGGACCTCGAATCGCTGACGCCGCAGAAGCCGGACGAGGACAGCTACGGCATCAGCTACCAGGACATCGACGACTTCCTCGAAGGCAAGCCCGTCAGTGAAGAAGTCTTGACCACGATCCGCCGCTTTTACATGGCGACGCGCCACAAGCGCGCGCTGCCGGTGGCTCCGACGCCATCGTCGGCGTCGGTCTGAAAGCGCGGCGCCCGCTTATCCGGCGCGCGGACGTTGGGCGCGCTTCGGCTGTTCGATGTCCTCGCCGGGCATTTCCTGCAGTTGCTGTTCGGGCGCGATGCGCGAGCCGCGGTCGCGATCGGCGGACTGATCGGTCGGCTCCTGCGGCGCGGCAGCCCCATCGATCGCGCCTTCCGCCTCGATCTGCCGGCGCGCTTCTTCCCAATGGTCGTCGGCCCTGCCTTCCGGCGACGGATCGTTTTCCCAGATTTGATACGCCCGCGTGCGAATGCGGGCTTCGAGTTCCTTGTCCATGTGTCTCTCCGTGAACGTGAGCGATGCAATACGGCGCCATGCGCGCCGTGCCCGAATGACGGCGAGCGACAGGCGAGCAAGCGTTGTTCCGCGCGGCGTGTGCTGCTATTTGTGCAGCTCGTTTCGCAGCGTCGCGACGTCGTTGGCGGTGACGGACTGCGCGTTGTTGCCCCAGGCGCTGCGGATATACGTCAAGACCTGCGCGATCTCGACGACGGCGAGGGTCGCCGCGAACGGCGGCATCGACTGACGTGACGGACCGCTTCGCGTTGCCGGACTGTTGCCGCCTTCGACGAGCAGCCGGATCAGCGACGTGGTGTCTTCCGCGATCACCGAAGGGTTGCCCGCGAGCGCCGGGAACACGTTCGGCACGCCGCGCCCATCCGCGCGATGGCAGCTTGCGCAGAAAGACTGGTAGACGTTGAAGCCGACGCTCAGCGAGTCGGGCACGCGGCTGCCGTTCACGCTAGAACGCGCTGGATCGGCGCCGTGCGTATAGGTGCCCGACGGCTGTTGCGGGGGCAGCGACTTCAGGTAATGCGCGATCGCATGCAGATCGTCGTCGGTCAGATACTGCGTGCTGTCCTCGACCTGTTCGACCATGCTGCCGTACGCGACGACGCCCGCGCCGTGGCCGGTCTTCAGGAACGCGGCGATGTCCGCGGCGGTGAGCCGGCCGAGTCCTGAGCCCATGTCGCCGGTCAGGTTCGGCGCGAACCAGTGATCGTTGACGCCGCCCACCAGATAGTCGCTCGACGACTCGTCGAGGCCTTTTTCCTGGTAGAACTTGCCGCGCGGCGTATGACACGCGCCGCAATGTCCCGGGCCTTGCACCAGATACGCGCCGCGATTCCATATCGCGTCGCTTTGCGGACGCGGCACGTATGGCTGCGACGGCACGAAGACCATCTGCCAGAAGCGCAGCGCCCAGCGCTGGTTGAACGGAAACGCGACGTCCGAGCGCGGCGTGGGTTTCGCGACCGGCGCGATGCCGTGCAGCATGTATAGGTAAAGCGCGTGCACGTCCTCGTCGCTGAGCTTCGAGAACGACACGTATGGCATCGCCGGATAGAGCCGCTTGCCGCCGCGTGCGACACCTTCGCGCAGCGCGCGCTCGAAGTCCTGGTACGTGTAGCGGCCGATGCCGTACTGCGGGTCCGGCGTGATATTGCTCGACATGATCGTGCCGAACGGCGAACCCATGCCAAGGCCGCCCGCAAACGGCGCACCGCCCTGCGGCGCGGTGTGGCAGCCGGCGCAATCGGCGGCTTTCGCCAGGTACTCGCCACGCGCGAACTGGGACGGCTCGATGCTCGCCGCGTCGCCCGAAGCCTGCGCGTCAGTGCTCGCCGCCGACGCATCCGCCGCGATCGATCCACCGATGAATGCGCTCGCCGACAACCCGACGCACAGCGCCAGCAACGCACCCGCTGCCGCCGCTCGCGCCGCGGCATGCCTTCGCATCATGGCGCGCCCTCCCCGCGGGCCCGCGCCGCGTCGTACGTGAATGCCGGCTGCCGGTCCGCGCGGCTCAGCCAGCGCGCCGCAACGAGCAGCCCGCCAGCCAGATAGGCCATCGCGCCCGGCACCCACATGATCAGTCCGCCCAGTTGCTGATCCTGCAGGGGATTGATGCCCAACGCCGCGCACGGCTCGATATACGACGGATACCAGAGGCCCGGCGCAAGCGTGATCAGCGCGCCGAGCGCACTCGTGTGAACCATCGTCGTGAACAGCGACAGCATCGCGTGGCCGCCGTTGCCGCGGCGGGCGCCGTCGCCTGTCACGGTCCACCAGAAAATCAGCGCACTCAGCAAAAAGCTGGCGTGCTGCAATGTATGCACGGTCGGATGCGCAAGCGCGGCCTCGAACAACGTCGGCGCATGCCACGCCCATAGAGCGGCGGCGTGCAGCACCCACGCGACCAGCGGCGCGGTCAGCCAGCGCCACGCGCGCGCGAACGGGCGAGCGCGCACCGCCCGACCGACCGCCAGACGCGCGCGCCGCGGCAGCGCCCACATCCATACGGCAAGCGGACGCCCCGCCACGCACAGCGGCGCCGCGATCAGCATCATCGATTCGTGCTGCACCATGTGCGCGGAAAACAGCGCCCCGGACAACGTATCGAGCGGGGACATCAACGCGAGCACGAGCGCGCTCCAACCGCCGGCGAAGGCCAGCAGATGCAGCGTGCGCGCGCCGACCCCGCGCCGCCGCGCGCGCGAGCGGCGCCGCAGCCGCGCATAGCCGATCAGATACGCGCCGATGCTGAGCGCCAGCAACGCGACGACCCACGGCTCGAAGCTCCAGCCGAACGACAAGGTCGCGCGATCGGCGTCGGACAGCACATGCGCGGCGGCCGTCGTGCTGGGCAGCCAGGCCAGGCATGCGGCCCAATGGATGTGCCGTGTCATCGGCAAGCGGGCAGCAGCCATTGCGGGAACCACATCGCGAGTTGCACGAGCGCGGACAGCGCACCGACGATCATCGCCATCAGCGCGAAAAAGCCGGCGCGCGCGTCGCGTCGCGCATAGGCGGGCTCGCCGGGCGAGCGTTCGGCACGCCAGCGTCCGTATGCGAGCCACGCGGCAAACGCGCAGAACGCGAACGCCGCCGCGCTGACCGCGTGCATCGGCCATGCGGCGCCGCTCGCGCAGGCGAGCCGGATCAGCGCATAGTCGATGCTCTGGGTGGCGAGCACCGCCGTGGGTGCCGCGAGCAATCCTAGCCAGATATCCATCGGCACCTCACGAATCACCCATGCATGCGCGGCGCAACGTACAGCACCGCATAGATCGGCAGCCAGCTCAGCACGACGAAGTACCAGTAGATCGCGTTTTCGCTGGTGTCGAGCAGCCGTTTGCCCTCGAACGGACCGGTCTTCAGCAGTAGCGCGAGCACGGCTGTATCGACGGTATCGGTCACGAGGTGCGTGGTATGCAGCCCGAGCAGCAGCCACACGATCGAGCCATATGCATTCGCGTACCACATCACGTTCAGCGCCGTGAACTCGAAGCCGCGCACCACGAGGAATGCCAGCGCGAACGCGAGGCACACGCTGAGCCACAAGCACGCGCGAGCGCGCTCGCCACGCTCCGCCGCGCGCTTCGCGAACTGGTTCGGCGCGAGGCTCAGCAGCAGGATGGCCGTGTTCAGCGTGCCCCACAGCAAAGCGGGCGGTGGCGCGTGCAGCGGCCACGCCGCGTTCACGCCGCGCAGATAAAAGTACATCGCGACCGCGATCGCGAACACAGTGCCTTCGATCGCCATCAGACCGGCGGTCGCCCACCACATCGGGCTGCGATGGCTGAAGTCGAAGCTCGGCAACGCGCGCACATCGAGGGTCGAGACGGTGCCCGCCGGCGCGTCGTCGGACTCGGCAAGCGTGCGGATTTGCGGCGTTTCGTGCTGCGCCGTACCGCCGCGTGGCGACGGCCAGCGTTCGAGCGCGCGCGCCAGCGCATTGCTCGCGCGGGTTGGCCAGAACCACGCGATCATCGCCGCGGCGACCGGCACGGTGCCCCACCATACGGCCGTCGGCGTGAAGATCGAACCGATAAAGAAGATCGTCGTCGCGACAGCGCTCACAAACGGCCAGATCGACGGCGTCGGAAACAGCGGGCGGGTTTCGGCGATCGCATCGAGCGCGCTCGTCGTCAGCACCTCGCGCGCGCCGGCCGTGAGACCCGACACCGACGCCGGCTGCCGCGACGGCTCCCACAGCGGATGGCGGCCATGCACGATCGGCAGCACGTCGAAATTGTGCGGCGGCGGCGGGCTCGGCATGCTCCATTCGAGCGTGCCGCCGCCCCACGGATCGGCCGACGCAGCAGCGCCCCGCCGGCGGCTGCGCGCCACATTGACGAGGAACAGCAAGACGCCGATGCCCATCAGATACGCGCCGAGTGTCGCACTCAAATTCAGCGGCCCCCAGCCGAGCCCGGCGGGATAAGTCCAGATGCGCCGCGTCATGCCATGCAGGCCGAGCCAGTGCATCGGGAAGAACGTCACGTTGAAGCCGATGAAGAACAGCCAGAAATGCCAGCGCCCGAGGCGCTCGCCGAGCATGCGTCCGGTGATCTTCGGAAACCAGTAGTAGAACGCGCCGAACAGCGGAAACACCGCGCCGCCTATCAGCACGTAGTGCAGATGCGCGACCACGAAGTAGGTGTCATGCACCTGCAGATCCAGCGCGACCGAGCCGAGCATGATGCCGGTCATGCCGCCCAGCACCAGGATGAAGAAGAACGCGAGCACGAACAGCAGCGGCGTCCGGAGCCTGAGCTTGCCGGTCAGCAGCGTCGCGAGCCAGCAATAGATCTGAATGGCCGACGGTACCGCGATCAGCACGCTTGCCGCCGTGAAGAAGCTCTTGCCCAGTTCGGGCACCGTGGTCGCGAACATGTGATGCACCCAGAGTCCGAACGCAAGGAACGCGGTCGCGATCAGCGCGAGCACCATCGCCGGATAGCCGACCACCGGCCGGCGCGAAAAGGTCTCGATGATCGACGACATGAAGCCGAGTGCCGGGATGAAGATCAAATAGACCTCCGGGTGTCCGAAGAACCAGAACAGGTGTTGCCACAGCAGCACGTCGCCGCCGAGCGACGGGTTGTAAAACTGCGTGCTGACCAACCGGTCCAGAATCAGCGCGGTACTCGCGAGCATGACCGCGGGCATCGCGAACAGCACCATGAACTGCGTGACGAGCGTCGCCCATGCGAACAGCGGCAGCCGGTTCAGCGACATGCCGGGCGCGCGCATTTTCAGAATGGTCGTGATCAGCACGATCGCTTCGAGCAGCGCGGACAGCTCGGTGAACGTGATCATCTGCGCCCAGATATCGGAGCCTTTGCCCGTCGCATAGTCCGGGCCGGCCAGCGGCACGTAGCTGAACCAGCCCGAGCGCGGCCCCGCGCCCATCGCGAACGCAATGTAGAGCGTCAGTCCGCCGAACAGGAACACCCAGTACGCGTACGCATTCATGCGCGCAAACGCGACGCTGCGCGCGCCGATCATTAACGGAATCAGGTAACCGGCGACCGCCTGCATCACCGGCACGGCGAACAGGAACATCATCGTCGTGCCGTGCATCGTGAACAGCTGGTCGTAGAAGTCGGGACCGACCACGTGGTTGTTCGGCCGCGCGAGCTGCGTGCGCATCGCGAGCGCGAGCAACCCCGCGAGCAGGAAGAATACGAACGTCGTGACGATGAAGCGCCGCGCGATCGTCTTGTGGTTGATTGCGGACAAGCAGCCAATCACGCCCGGCGGATCACGCCACGTGTCGGCGAGCAGCGCGCGCGTATCGGCGGGCGCGTGGGGGCCGTCCTTGATCGCGAGGTCGACGTGCAAGGCGGGCGGGCGTTCGAGCGTGCTCATCGTAGGGTTCCGAGCCAGGCGACCAGCGCTTGCCGGTCGGATGCGGGGAGCGGCACGGTCGGCATCGTCGTGCCCGGCTTCAGCGCGTTCGGATCGCGGATCCACGCCGCGAGGTTCTGCTGCGTGTTCGGCAGCACGCCCGCGGCGATCGTCTGCCGGCTCATCAGGTGCGTGAGGTCTGGGCCGAGCGTGCCCTGCGCCGACGTGCCGCGCACGGTGTGGCAGTTTGCGCAGCTCGACTGCTCGAAGATCTGCAGGCCGCGTCGAGCGACCACGTCGGTCGGACTGAGCGCCGCCGTCACGGCGGGCGTGGCCTGCTGCATACGCCAGTGCGCGTAATGTTCGGGCGTGTCGGCGGTCACGAACATCGCCATCCATGCGTGCTCGGCACCGCAATATTCGGCGCACTGGCCGCGATAGACGCCGGGTTTGTCGACGCGGAATTCGATCGTCGAATCGATGCCCGGCAGCATGTCCTTCTTGCCGTGCAGATTGGGCATCCAGAAGCTGTGGATCACATCGCTCGCCTTCAGCGCGATGACGACTGGCCGCCCCGCGGGCACGTGAAATTCATTCGCGGTCGAGAAGCCCGGCTGTTGCGCATCGCCAGGATAGTCGACTTTCCACCACCACTGCTCGCCGGTGACTTCGAGATGCAACGCGTCGTCGACCGGCAAGCGTGACAGCGCGCGATCCGTCAATACGTCGGCGACGATCAGCCCCAACAGCAGCGCGACCGACGCGACGCTGACGACGGCGACCACGCGCTGCGTTCCGCGTTCGCGCGGCTGCGCGAGTGACGCGTGCTCGACACTTTGGCGCATCGTCGCCAGTATTGCCGCTCCTATCGGTGCGGCGAACCAGCGCAATCAGTGTCGCGAACAGCACTGCCGCGAACACCGCGCCGCAGACGATCAACGACAGGTGCCACAGCCGCAGAATGTGCGCGGCCTGCACGCCGGCCGGATGCAGCGCATCCTGCGGCGGTTGCTGTGCGCAAGCGCCGCGTGCCACGCAGGCGAGCAGTATCCGCACGCCGCGCCGCGCGAGGAGCGAAATGCGATGAGAAGCCATAGGTCCGATAGGTCCAGCGAGATAGATCATGGCGCACACAGCAAGCGCCGTTCCAACGACGACAGCTGCAAAGCAACGGCCGATGCTCGACCGGTGGCCAATCCTGGCATCTCTGGACATTCGAGGGGAGCCGCGATGACGACGTCAGAAGGAATACGGCGGACACGCAGGTCCGCGGTGTGCCGGTCGCGGACTGGCACACGCGTCAATTGGGGATGCAGTCGCCAGGCGATAGCGCCACGCGCGCCGATGCCGGCGTGTCGTCGACGATCGACGCGATCCGGTCACCATCGCGGCCGGATCGCTGAGCGCGGCACGGGCCGCGCGCTTACATCTCGGGACAGGCAAGGTCGGCCGCGACGATCCGCGCGCCGTATTCCTCGGCGGCGAGCCGCGCTTCCTCGATACTGTCGAACGGACCGACAGCGGGTGCGCCATCGAAAGGGAACAGTCGGCGGCCGTCCACCTTACGGCTGACCAGTAGGTCGGCATAGAATCGTCCATCGGCGCTGCGTCGCGCGGTGACGAAGATCGAAAAGTCGTCGCGCGACAGGATCGCCGCCGGCGAGTATTGGATCAGTTTCAGCTTTCTCCTGGACATGTCACTCCCTGCTGCATTAGGCGATCCTGTTATGCCCCTTCTGAAACCGATGTTAATGGAGGTGTAAAAGGGCGCGTTCGTCCATAAGCGTCGACTTATGGACTTCCCTGTCGTGGCGACGCTTCAAACGGATCAGCGTGACTGGCGCGCGCATTTCAAGGCTCCAGCTTTACCTTGATCCACCCGGCTCGCGCCGGTCGAACTCGCGGTAGGCCCTCCGTGCCGCAAATCGCGCTCGACGTGAGCCGCACGAGCGCGTCGGTCGGCTGCTGCAACTGCCATCATGCACCTCCGATGTTCGATGGCGCTTGCGCCCATCAGGTCTTGTCGCCGACCGCGCGACTGCCCGCCTGATCCAGCCTGGCCTGCAGCGTGCGCTTGCGCGCCGCGATCCTTTCACCGAGCGCGGCGAGATCGCAGCCGGTGCGCCGCAAGGCCGGAAAGAGTTCGCGTTCCTCCTCCTCGACGTGATGCCGCACGAGCTCGGACATGACCTTGAACGTCGCGTCGAAGCCTTTGTCGCCCGGCTTCAGCGTCTCGAACTTCGCGATCAGCGTTTTCACCAGAAAATGCTCGACGTAGGCTTCATCGACATCGAGCTTGTCGTCGTCGGGCAGCGCCTGTTGCGCGGCCGGATACAACACGCTCTTCCTCGATGATCGTGTGCATCGTCAGCTCTTCGCACGCGCGCTGCGTCAGCGCGGCTTTGGCTTCGAGCGTGTCGCGCTCGTCGCCGCGCGATTTGCCGAAGGCGTCGAACAGTTTTTCCACGGCGCGGTGATCGGCCTCGAGCAGCGCGAGCGCATCGGGCGTGCTCGCGGTGTCGCGTCGAGCGGTGGGCTGCGTGTCGTCGGTAGCGGCTCGCGTTGCGCGGTTCATGGCGGCTCCTTCAATCGGTCAAGTGCCCGCATCGAGCAAACGCCATACCGCGCCAACGGTCCCGCGGCGGTACGTCACTTGCTGCTGGTGGTCCGGCGCGGCATGTCGCGCGCTAACCTCTCCTTCCTCTTCTCAACGACTGATGAGAATCGTCCAGATCGCTCCGCTTTACGAAAGCGTGCCGCCGTACGCGTACGGCGCCACCGAACGCGTCGTGTCGTATCTGACCGAAGAGCTGGTCGCGCGCGGCCACGACGTGACGCTCTATGCGAGCGCCGATTCGACGAGCGCCGCGCGGCTCGTGCCGATCTGCCCGCGCGGTCTTTGGCGCGACGCGAACGTGTGGGACACGCAAACCCATCACGTCAGGCAGCTCGCGCGCGTGATTCGCGACGCGGACCGCTTCGACGTCGTCCATTTTCACGGCGAGCCGCTGCATTTCGCGTGGGCCGAGCGCCTGCCATGCCGTACGCTGACGACGCTGCACGGCCGTCTGCTGCTGAACGATCATGGCCCGCTGTTTCGCGAATTCGCGCGCGTGCCGGTGGTGTCGATTTCCGCGAGTCAGCGCGGGCCCGTGTCGTGGGCGAACTGGCAGGGCACGGTCCATCACGGACTGCCGCTCGACCAGTTCGAATTTCAACCGATGGCCGGTTCCTATCTGCTTTTTCTCGGCCGCATGATGCCGGAGAAACGTCCCGATCTCGCGATCGAAATCGCCCGGCGCAGCGGCTTGCCATTGAAGATCGCCGCGAAGATTCATCCCGGCGAACGCGACTATTTCCGCGAACGCATCGATCCGCTCTTGCGCCGCTCCGGCGCGTTCACCGAATACCTTGGCGAAGTCGGCGGCGGCGCGCGCCGGCAATTGATCGAGAACGCGCGCGCGTTGCTGCTGCCGATCGAATGGGACGAGCCATTCGGCATGGTGATGATCGAGGCGATGGCATGCGGCACGCCGGCGATCGCGTTTCGCCGCGGCGCGGTGCCCGAATTGATCGAAGACGGCGTGAGCGGCCTGATCGTCGATAACGTGGACGAGGCCGTGCAAGCGGTTGCGCGCATCGACAGCATCGAGCGCGGCGCGTGCCGCCGCGCGTTCGAGCGCCGCTTCACGGCCGCGCGCATGACCGACGACTATCTGACGATCTACGACGCGCTGCTCGCGCACGACACGAGCGGCCGCCCGCGAGCAACGGGCAGTCAGCCCGCGCCGGTGTAATTGCGTTAACCGGACCGCCCGCGCGGCGCACCTCGGCTTCGCGGGGCGTCCGGCTCTGCATCACCGCGAGCGTCGCTGCGGCAGTGTGATGTTGCACGACATTCGTCATATGCATTGTGCGAGCTTCGCGCGGCGCTTTCGGCCCGCGTGCCTGGATTGTGGCGGAGGCTGAAAACCGCCGTCGCCAAAAGAACGTTTTTACCGGCAACGCCCCAAAAAATGCAGCGACGGCATATGGCTTGCTCGTTTGTTTGACTAACAGGAAAGGTCCGCTTTCACGCCCGCTTCCACGTCCCGGAGCCCCCTTGACCCACCGCGACTTCATCGTAATCGGCACGTCCTCGGGAGGGGTCGATGCGCTGCGTTCGCTTGCCTCGCAGCTTCCCGTCGATATGCCCGCCAGCATCGCCGTCGTGCTGCATATCGGCGCGCATGGCAGCATGCTGCCCGCGCTTCTGAACCAGGCCGGACCGCTACCCGCCAAGCACGCACAGGATGGCGAACATTACGCGCCCGGCAGAATTTACGTGGCGCCGCCCGATCGGCACCTCGTCGTCGAGGATGGGCTGCTGCGGCTTCTGCACGGCGCGAAAGAGAACTTCGCGCGCCCGGCGATCGACCCCCTCTTTCGCACTGCGGCCACGCAGATAGGGCCACGCGCGATCGGCGTGATCCTGACCGGCCTGCTCGACGACGGCACCGCGGGCCTCGAAGCAATCCAGGCGTGCGGCGGCGCGACGCTGGTCCAGGATCCGGCCGACGCGTTCGCGAGCGAGATGCCGCGACATGCATCGCCGTTTGCCGACCACGTGCTGCCGCTCGATCAAATGGGGCAATGTTTGGTAAAACTGACCGGCGGCAACGCCAGCGCGCCGGGAAAAAACGGCCGTGCGCGGCGCGAGGCGACCGATCGCATCGTTCTCGAACAAGACGCGTGGCTGGCCGGCACCACGGCATTCGAAGCAATCAGGGGACTCGCGACGCCCTCGACTTTCACATGCCCCGAATGCAACGGCACGCTGTGGCGCATGACCGGATCACGGGTGATGCGTTATCGCTGTCATACCGGTCATGCGTATTCGGCCGCGTCGCTCGGCGACGGCCGCATGACGGATGCCGAGGACTCATTGCGCAAAGCGCTGCGTGCGCTGCGCGAGCGCGAAATGTTCAGCCGCGAGTTGCGCGACCATTTCGCCAAAACCGGAGATACCGCCGCCCAACAGCGCGAGGAGGATAATGTGCTGCGCGCGAGGCACGCGGCCGAACTGCTGCAGTCGATGCTGATGGAAAAATGAGTGCAATGCGGGATAATAACCGTCCGAGCCAGCAGGAAATGGGCTCGTCGCCCTATAAAAATCCACCGCTGAACACTATCCTTTCCAAGAAGGGACACGCAGCCATGTCAAAGAAGCGAGGGCAAACTCTGCCTAGCCAGGCACTCTATCCGATCGTCGGTATCGGCGCATCGGCGGGGGGGCTTAACGCGCTGACGGAGTTCTTCGAGGCGCTGCCCGCGCACACGTCGATGGCCTTCGTCGTGGTCGTTCACCTGTTGCCGGATCACGAAAGCAATCTGGCCTCACTGCTGCAGAAAGTCACCAGCATGTCCGTGCAGCAGGTCACCGGCCCCACGCCGATCGAATCGGACCACGTCTATCTGGTCGCGCCCTCGTTCGAGATGATCATGGTCGACGGCTACCTGCGCGTCACGCGCAAGCTGCCCGAGGAAGGACGCCGCGCGAGCATCGATCTGTTTTTCCGCACGCTCGCCGAGGCGCACCGCGAACGCGCGATAGGCATCGTGATGTCGGGAGCGGGCTCGGACGGCTCGGTCGGCTTGTCGCGCATCAAGGAAATGGGCGGCATCACGCTCGTGCAGGACCCTTCCGAGGCCGAATACGACAGCATGCCGCGCAGCGCAATCGCGACCGGCATGGCCGACTTCGTGATGACCGCGGCCGAGATGCCGCAACGGCTGCTCGATCTGTGGTCCACCGCGCGGGAAATCCATCTGCCGGCCGCGGAGGCGGACGAGCCCGAGGAAGACACGGTCAACGAGTCGGCCGAGCGCGCGCTGCGCGAAATCATGGTGATTCTGCGCACCCGCACCGCACACGATTTCCGACATTACAAACGGGCTACGGTTCTGCGGCGTATCGAACGCCGGCTGCAAGTCAACGGCATTACCGACCTGCAGGTGTATCGCGATTATCTGCATCTGCACCCTGAAGAAACCCAGGCGCTGTTGCAGGACATGCTGATCAGCGTCACCAATTTCTTCCGCGACAAGGAAGCGTTCGACGTGCTCGAACGTGAAGTATTGCCGCCCCTGTTCGAAAACCGCGGCGAACAGGACCGCATCCGCGTGTGGTCGGTGGGCTGCGCGACGGGCGAAGAAGCCTATTCGCTGGCGATGCTGCTGCAGGAACGCTCGCTGAAGTCGCCCGAGGGCGTGTCTTTTCAGGTATTCGCGACCGACATCGACGAGCGCGCCATTTCCCTCGCGCGCGCCGGTGTGTACCCGGACTCGATCTCCGCCGACCTGACGCCGGCGCGCATCCGCCAGTTCTTCACGAGGGACGCCGCGCATTTCCGGATCAAGAAAGAGCTGCGCGAGCACATGCTGTTCGCCCACCACAACGTGCTGAGCGACCCGCCGTTCTCGCGGCTCGACATGATCTGCTGCCGCAACCTGCTGATCTACCTCGACCGCGAAGCGCAGATCGAAATCCTGAAGATGTTCCACTTCGCGCTGCGGCCCGGCGGCATGCTGTTCCTCGGCAGCTCGGAGTCGGCCGACGGCGTGAGCTCGATGTTCACCGTGGTCGACAAGCGCAACCGCATCTATCGCGCGAACATGGCGGTACGCAGTGACACGCCGCTGCCGATCGCGATTTCCGGCACCATGAGCTCGCGGCCTGTCGTGACCACGGTGCAGCCGCCGGGGCGCCGGCGCTTTTCGTTCGGCGATCTGCATCAGCGGCTCGTCGAGCAATATGCGCCGCCCAGCGTGCTGGTGAGCCGCGAATCCGAAATCGTTCATCTGTCCGATCGCGCCGGGCGTTTTCTGCAGTATTCCGGCGGCGAGCCGTCGCACAACATCGTGGCCGTCGTGCGTCCGGAACTGCGGCTGGAACTGCGCACCGCGATCTATCAGGCCTTGCACACGAACCGCAGCGTCGAAGCGCGCCGCGTGCGCATCGAGCGCGATGGCCGGTCGTACTTCGTCAACATGACCGCGCGGCCCGTGCACGATCCGGAAGCGAACGCGGACTTCGTGCTGGTGCTGTTCGACGAGGTCGAGGACAGCGTGGCGAACGCCGAAACGGCGCCGGCCGACGTGCAGAAAGACCCGATCATCACTCAGCTCGAACGGGAACTGCAACGCACGAAGGAACAGTTGCAGTCCACGATCGAGCAGTCGGAAACCTCAACCGAGGAGCTGAAGGCATCGAACGAGGAATTGCAGGCGATCAACGAGGAACTGCGCTCGGCGACCGAGGAACTCGAAACCAGCAAGGAAGAGCTGCAATCGATCAACGAGGAGTTGACCACGGTCAACGCGGAGCTGAAGTCGAAGGTCGAGGAAACCGGCAAGATCAACGACGACTTGCACAACCTGATCGCCGCGAACGACATCGGCACGATCTTCGTCGACCGCAACATCTGCATCAAGCGCTATACGCCGCGCGCAACCGACGTCTTCAGCATCATTCCGTCGGACATCGGCCGCTCGCTGCTCGACATCACGCACCGCCTCGAATACGACAAGCTCGCCGACGACGCGGCCGAGGCATTCGACTCGTTGCGCCTGATCGAACGCGAGCTGAAGAGCAACGACGGGCGCTGGTATCTCGCGCGCTTCGTGCCTTACCGCACGACCGAGGACCGCATCGACGGCGCGGTGCTGTCGTTCATCGACATCACCGGGCGGCGTCAGGCGGAAGACCGGCTGCGCGAAGGCGAGCGGCGCATGCGCATCGTCGCGGAAAGCACGCGCGACTACGCGATCATCACGTTCGACGACAACGGCGTGATCAACAGCTGGAACGCGGGCGCGGAACGGATTTTCGGCTATACGGAAGCCGATATGATCGGCCAGTCCGCCGACATCCTGTACACCGAAGAGGACCGCGCCGACAACGTCGCGCAACGCGAGTTCGCCGAAGCGCGTCTGAATGGCCGCGCCGAAGAGGAGCGCTGGCATTTGCGCAAGGACGGCACGCGCTTTTTCGCGAGCGGCGTGCTGTCCCGTCTCGACGAACCGGGCATCAGCGGCTTTGCGCAGATCACGCGCGATCTCGGCGAATATGTGAATGAACCGACCTCGGGACGCGGCACCCATGTCGAATCGCTGCGCGCGGCAAGCGAGCGCGACGCGCAGCGGCGCCGCGACGAATTTCTCGCGGTCGTGTCGCACGAGCTCAAGCATCCGCTGAACCTGATTTCGGCCAGCGCCGAGCTGATCGCGCGCGCGCCGGAAACGCGGCAGAACCTGAACGTGTCGCGCGCGACCGATACGATCCGCCGCACCGTGTTGGGCCAGGCGCAAATCATCGACGATCTGCTCGACATTTCGCGCGTGCGCACGGGCAAGCTGTCGGTCGTGCGCACCGTGGTCGACATGCGCGAGATCGTGCAGCGCGTGTGCAGCGCGGTGCAGGACGATACGGCGCAGCGCGGCGTCGCGTTGAGCGTCGACATCACCGATGCGCCTGTGATCATTCACGCGGACCTCACGCGGATCGAGCAGATCGTGTGGAATCTGATCAGCAATGCGCTGAAGTTCACGCAGCGCGGTTCGATTCAGGTGTCGTTGCAGGTCAACGATCACGCCGAGGCCGTGCTGCGCGTCAGCGATACCGGCATCGGCATCGAGGCGTCGCTGCTGCCGCATATCTTCGAGATGTTCCAGCAGAGCCGCGATCCGGGCTTGCGCCGCGGGGGCCTCGGCATCGGCCTCGCGCTGGTGCGTGATCTGGTCAACCTGCACGGCGGCGCGGTGCGTGCGGAGTCGGACGGCGTCGGCCGCGGCGCGACTTTCACGGTGACCCTGCCCACCCACCGGCTCGCCACCCGCACGAGCGCGGATATCGAAGTCACCGCCGAGCCGTTGAAAGGCACGCGCATCCTGATGGTCGACGACGACGCCGCGACCGTCGAAACCTTCAAGCTGCTGCTGGAAAGCGAGGGCGCCGAAGTGCGGACCGCGACGAGCGGCGAGGAAGCGTTGACGATGATCAACGGCAACGCGCCCGATATCATCCTGTCCGACATCGGCATGCCGGGCATGAACGGTATGGAGTTCATCGGCAAGCTGCGCGGCATGCCGACGATGAAGTCTGTGATCTGCGTCGCGGTCAGCGGCTTTGGACAGCAGGCGGACGTCAGTGCGGCCGAACACGCGGGCTTCGACGCGCACCTGAAAAAGCCGGTGGTTCTCGAAGACCTGCTGAGCATTTTCGCGCGGCTGCGCGGCTGAACTAGCGGCTTGACGGGGCGCAACGCATCTATCCGTTGCTTTGCGACGACGACGCGTTGCGCGAGGCCGATCCGTTTGTCGGCCTCAGGGCTGAACCAGCCGTGGGGCGACGACGTATTTAAATGCGCGCGTGAATGCGGGCCGCTCAGGAAGCCATACCAGCAGTTCTGCACGTGCTTGAGTTGCGCGTTGAGCGCCGGGTCGCGAAACAGCGCGTAGCCGGACGGCATGCACATCGGCCAGTCGAGCACCGCGTTCAGCGGACAGTGAATCAGATCGGATTCGCTGAACGGCGGTGCGTAGGTCATCAGGTAGTCGACGATCGTCATCAGTTCGTCGATCGATGCATAGCCGAGCACGTAGCCCGCCTCTTGCGCCTGAATGATGGCCCGCGTCATATCCATGCGCAGCACCGGATCGCCTTCGATCAGCGCCGCGAGTTCTTCAACGGCGCGCGTGCGCGTGGTCGGGCGGTTTTGCAGGGGGGCTCATAGTTGAAGTGGCAAGCGGTAGTAGAACCGCAATGGGAGCAAGTGCTATTCCCGCACCGACCCTTCGCGCACCGCGCCGGCGGAATGCAGCTTGCTACTCGCCGGTATGGAATCGGACCAGCGCTTGCTCGTCATCTCACCGCATCTCGACGATGCGGTCCTCAGCTGCGGACTTCTGATCGCCGCGCATCCCCGCACGGTCGTCTGCACGGTTTTCACCGCGCCGCCCGCCGAGAACATGACGACCGATTGGGACCGCGCGGCCGGTTTCGCCGACGCGTTCGAAGCGATGCGGGCGCGTCAGGCGGAAGACCGGGAGGCGCTGGGGTTGTTGTCGGCGATTCCCGTGCATCTGCTGTTTCGCGACGCGCAATACCACGCATCGCCTGATGCGGACGAGCTGATCACCGCGTTGAACCACGCTGTTTCCGAAACAAAACCCACGCTGATCGTGATGCCGTTGGGCCTGTTCCATTCGGATCACGTTCTCGTGTCCAATGCCTGTCTCGCCCTGATGCGGCGTCAGCCAGCCACGCAGTTCGTCGCGTATGAAGACGTGCCCTACCGGCGTATGTCCGGCGTCGTGCAAGCGCGCCTGTGCGACCTCGCGAAACGCGGCTACGCCGCCCAGCCACCGCACGCGTTCGATGCGCCCGGCACCATGCAACACGAGCGCATGAAGCGTGCGGCAATCGACGCCTACCGCAGCCAACTGCGCGCATTCGGTCCCGAAGGACAGGCGAACCTCTTTTCGCCTGAACGCTGTTGGCAGCTTGGCTGCGACGAATCGGCTCCAACTACGCAAAACGCGTGACGTACGGCACGAGGTTTGCTGCGTCGTCGCAGTCCAACGTTGAACGATTGCACAGCATGCAAACCAAAGCCCCCCACCCGCGTATTTCGGTCGTCGTTCTCACGTATAACCGCGCGGGCGAATTGCTCACTACCCTGGAACGTCTGCTCGCGTTACCCGAAAACCCGCCGATCATCGTCGCCGACAACGGTTCCACCGACAACACGGTCGCACTCGTCGAAGCGCGCTATCCGAGCGTTCGCGTCGTCGAATGCAACGGCAATCTCGGCGCGGCAGGGCGCAACCACGCGGTCGCGTGCGTCGAGACCGACTATGTCGCGTTCTGCGATGACGACACCTGGTGGAGCCCGGGCTCGCTCGAACGCGCGGTGCAATTGCTCGATGCATGGCCGCGCGTCGGTGTGCTGAATGCGCGTGTCGCGGTCGGCGCGGACAACACGACGGATCCGACCTGCGCGTTGATGCGCGCAAGCCCGCTCGGCCGTGTCGGTCTGCCGGGGCCCTCCTTGATCGGCTTGATGGCGGGCGCGTGCGTGTTTCGCGCGGCGCTGTATCGCGAGATCGGCGGCTATGAGCCGCGTCTTTTCATCGGCGGTGAGGAAGCACTCGTTTCGCTCGACGTGCTCGCGTCGGGACATGCGATCGTCTACTGCGAGCAGTTGACGCTCCATCACCATCCGTCGCCGGTGCGCGACAGCGCGTTGCGCCGTCGCATGCTCGCGCGCAACGCCGCGTGCGTCGCGTGGCTGCGTCTGCCGTTGGGCGAAGCGTTGAGCGCGACTGTGCGCGCCCTCGACGTATTCGCGTGGGAAGGCACGCTGATGCGCGACGGCACCGAATTACTGGCCGGGCTGGCGTGGACCGTGCGAGAACGCCGGGTGGTCCCCCGGTCGATCCTCGCGATGCGCGACCGCGTGCGCGCGGCCGAGCGCAATCTCGATGCGTCCGCAACAACGACTGTTGGTGGCAAGTTCGACGCGCCGATCTGAGACCTCGCTCGGACCTGAATCGCGCGCATCATTATCGCGGCAACGCCGTGTCCGTGCGCGACGGCGCCTGCGCGAGCCGCCGGATCGCGGCGATCAGTTCTGCGGGCGCCACGGGCTTGTGCAAGTGCGCGTCGAAACCCGCGGTGCGCGCACGCTGTTCGTCGAGTGCGTCCGTGTAGCCGGTCAGCGCGATCGCGGGCAGTGGGCGGCCGCGTATCGACGGCCGGCCGCCTTCCAGTGCGCGCAAACGGCTCAGCACGTCATAGCCATCTTCGCCGGCCAGCATCAGATCGCAGAGCAGCACGTGCGGCCATTGCGCCGGGTCCGCCGCGCGCAGCCAGTCCAGCGCTTCGGTGCCCGCTGCACATAGCCGTACGCGTGCGCCGCTCGTGCTCAGCACCGCTTCGAGCGCGTCGCGCGCTTCTTCCTGGTCGTCGACCACGAGCACGAAGACGCCATCGAGCGGAGCGGGCTCCGCCGAATCCGGCGCCGTGGGCGCCGACGCCAGTGGCGGTTGCGCATCCGCGACCGGCCATAGCGGCAGCATCGCCACATAGGCAAGCCGCCCGTTCAGCGGCGTCAGCGTGAAGCTGCCGCCCGCGGCCGCCAGCGCGCTTTCCATCTGCCGCGCCGCCGCCTGCGATAGCTCGGCCGGCTTGTCGCCCATGCCGAGCACGCTGAACCACACATGATTGCCGTGCCGCTGCGCGCGCAACGCGATGCGCTGCCCCGGGCTCGCCTGCGCGATCTCATTGCGGCACAACTCGGCGATCAACGGTTGCAGCACGCTCGGATCGCCGGTCACCCGCAGCTCGTGGTCGGACGGCTCCGCGTAGACGACGACGCGCTGCCCGGCGATCTCGTCGTGCAAGGCATCGATCACACCCGCCGTCAATGCGCTGACGCTGACCGATCGCGCGGTCAGCCGGCGCTGCGCGTGTTCGAGTTCACCCTGCTGCCATTGCAGCGACCACATCTTCGCGTACACGCCCTCGCGCGCGAGCAGTTCCCGATGCGTGCCCTGCTCGACCACCTGGCCGTGCTCCATCACCAGAATCCAGTCCGCGTCGACGACGGTAGAAAGTCGATGCGCGATCACGATCGACGTGCGGCCTTGCGCGAGGCGCGTCAGCTCGGTCTGGATCGCGCGCTCGGAGCGCGTGTCGAGCGCCGAGGTCGCCTCGTCGAACACGATGATGCGCGGGTCCTTCAGAATCGCGCGCGCAATCGCGATACGCTGCCGCTCGCCGCCCGATAGCCGCACGCCCCGCTCGCCGACGCGCGTGTCGTAATGGTCGGGCAAGCGCTCGATGAACTCGTCGAGCTGCGCGGCCCGCGCCGCCCGCACGACGTCCGCGCGCGTCGCCGACGGACGTCCATAGGCAATGTTGTAGGCGATCGTTTCATTGAACAGCACGGTGTCCTGCGGCACGATGCCGATGGCCTCGCGCAGACTGCGCTGCGTGAGCATGCTGATGTCTTGCCCGTCGATGCGGATCATGCCGCGCTCGGGCCGATAGAGGCGAAACAGCAGCTTCACGAGCGTCGATTTGCCCGAGCCGCTGCCGCCGACCACCGCGAGCGTCTTGCCCGGATACGCGTGAAAGTCGACATCGCGCAGCACCTGCCGCGCCGTGTCGTAGCCGAAATCGACGTGTTCGAACTCGATCAGTCCCGCGCCGACCTTCAGCGGCTGCGCGTCGCGCGCATCGATATCCTCGCCGACGCGGCCGCGCGCCGCCAGAATCACGAACATGCGCTCGACGTTGACGAGCGCGTCGTTGGTCTCTCGAAACACGAAGCCGAGCGTGTTCAGCGGCATGCAGATCTGGATCAGGTAGGCGTTCACCAGAATCAGATCGCCGACGCTCATGCTGCCGGCCACCACGTGCTGCGCGGCGAGCAGCATGACCGCCGCTACCCCGAGCGCGATCACCGCGCTCTGTCCCACGTGCAAGGCGGTCAACGCGTTCTGGTTAGCGATGCGCGCGTGCACCCACTTCTCCAGCACGTTGCCGAGCCGTTGCGTCTCGCTCTCTTCGGTCGCGAAGTATTTGACCGTGTCGTAGTTCAGCAGACTGTCGACGAGCCGCCCGTCCGATTGCGCTTCGAGCAGATTGACCGCGCGCTGGAATGCGACGCGCCGCCGCGTGAACACGAACGTATAGCCCGCATACAGCACGAAGGTCACGACGATCGCGAGCATGAATTCGCGCGCGTAGCTATGCACCATGATCGCGACGATCACCGCGATCTCGAAGAAGGTCGGCACGATCGTAAACAGCGCCGTGCCGAGCAGAAAGCCGATGCCGTCGGCGCCTTTCTGCACGTCGCGCACGATCGCGCCAGTCTCGCGCCGCGCATGAAAGCGCGCGCTCAACCGATGCAGATGCGCGAAGGTCCGCTCGGTCAGCGCCGCGACCGTGCGTTGCACGACGATGCTGAACACGACGTCGCGCGCCTCGTTCAGCGCGTCGCCGAAAAATCGTAGCAGCGCATAGGCGAGCACGAGGAACACTGGAAACGCCACCTGCGCGAGCGGATGGCTCAGTTCGTCGACGATGTGCTTCAGCGTGAGCGGCATCAGCACGGTCGCGAGCCGCGCGGCGATCATCAGCGCGAGCGCCCCGCTGGTCTGCCAGCGATAACGCCATACCGCATGCGCGAGATCGCCGACGATTCGGCGCGTCAGTTCGGAGCGAGGCGGCGGGGCGGAATTCGGCATGAGGTCGTGGTGAGGGCACCCGGAAGAAACGTCGCACAAGTGTGGCGTCGCGCAAGCGGCGCGCCCGGGCGCAAGCAAAAAAGGCGCTGGCTCCAGCCCTTTTCCGCGCACTTCTTACTTATTAATTGGGCGGGGTCCTTCGCCCATCCTAGTACCGGCGCGGCGCAAGCGGTTCGAAGTTACATGACCGTATGTAGAAACAGGGAACGCCACAGCGCTTCTCTTCCTACGAGAAAGGGCACGCTACAGCGCTTCGTACGGTTCCGCGCGACGTTTGCGTCGTTTGTCCGCACCGCAGGATGCGAATGGCACACCACATGCTGTGCGCCGCTTACCAAAGTCAACATCAATAGCCGCTCATCGCAGGAAGGAATGCCAATGAAGATCGCCCTGATCAGCGAACACGCGTCGCCACTTGCTGTCGCCGGTGGCGTCGACAGCGGCGGACAGAACATCTACGTCGCGAACGTCGCGCGTCAACTGGTGGAAATGGGCCATCAGGTCGACGTGTTCACGCGCCGCGATCGCGCACTGCTGCCCGAGCGCGTCGACATGGACGGCGTGCGCGTGATTCATGTGCCCGCGGGACCGCCGCGGCAATTGCCAAAGGAACGACTGCTGCCGTTCATGGACGAGTTTGCCGCGTTTCTGAGCGCGTTCTTTCGCCGCGAACCGCAGTCCTACGACGTGATGCACGCGAACTTCTTCATGTCCGGCCTCGCCGCGCTGCAAGTGAAGGCTGCGCTCGGCGTGCCGCTGGTCACGACCTTTCACGCGCTCGGCCGCGTGCGGCGTATCCATCAGGGAACGGATGACGGCTTCCCCGACGAGCGCTTCGCGATCGAAGACGAACTGGTCGCAAGCTCGGACGTGCTCGTCGCCGAATGTCCGCAGGACCAAGCCGACCTGCTCGAACACTATCGCGCCGATCCGGCGCGCATCCAGATCGTGCCGTGCGGTTTCGATGCCGAGGAGTTCATGCCCGTCGAGCGCGAAGCCGCCCGCGATGCGCTCGGCTGGCGCCAGCACGACTTCATCGTGCTGCAACTGGGCCGGCTCGTGCCGCGCAAAGGCATCGACAACGTGGTGCGCGGCGTCGGCGTGCTGAAGCACACGTTCAACGCGGCGGCGCAGTTGTACATAGTCGGCGGCAATTCGGACGCGCCCAACGAAATCGCGACGCCGGAGATCGCGCGCCTGCGCGAGATCGCCCGCGAATGCGGCGTCGCGGAGCAGACGAGCTTCGTCGGCCGGCGTGGTCGCACGCGGCTGCGCTACTTCTATAGCGCCGCCGACGTGTTCGTGACGACGCCCTGGTACGAGCCGTTCGGCATCACGCCGATCGAGGCGATGGCCTGCGCGACGCCGGTGATCGGCGCCGATGTCGGCGGCATCCGCTACTCGATCCTCGATGGCGTGACCGGCTTTCTCGTGCCGCCGCGCGATCCGCTCGCGCTCGCCGCGCGGCTCGACCGCTTGCGGCGCGACCCCGCGCTCGCGCGCCGGATGGGCGAAGCGGGTCTCGACCGGGCGCGGACCGGCTTCACCTGGCGCGGCGTCAGCGATGCGCTCGCGCAAATCTATGCACGCGCGGCAAGGCTCGCACCGACCAAAACATCGCTCGACACCGCGTCCGAGCCGGCGCAGCTACCGCTGCGAGCAGCAGCCGGAGCGTCGTCCCGTTGACGACGGCGCACGCCGCGGCCGGTCCAGCGGCTGCGGCGCGCCTTTTTCGTACTTTTGACCGAAGCTCGCGCATACCACGAACCATCATGACGCTACCCGCCGTGTTCATCGACAAGGACGGCACGCTGCTCGAAGACGTGCCCTACAACGCCGATCCCGCGCTGATGCGTTTCGCGCCGGGCGCGCGCGAAGCGCTCGCGCTGCTCGCCGCGTACCCGTACGCGCTGTTCGTGATCAGCAATCAGTCCGGCATCGCGCTCGGCAAGTTCGAAGACAGAGCGCTGTTCGACGTAGAACGCCGGCTGCGGCAGATGTTCGCCGAGAGCGGTGCCACGCTCGCCGGCGCGTACTGGTGTCCGCATCATCCCGAGGGCAGCGTCGCGCGTTACGCGATCGTCTGCGACTGCCGCAAGCCCGCGCCCGGCATGCTGCTGCGCGCGGCCGAAGAGCATGAGCTCGATCTCGCCAACAGCTGGTTCATCGGCGACATTCTCGACGACGTCGAAGCGGGCAATCGCGCCGGCTGCCGCACGATCCTGCTCGACAATGGCCACGAAACCGAATGGCGAACCGGCCCGCAGCGCACGCCGAGCGAGCGCGCCGCCGGTCTGCACGAGGCCGCGCAACGCGTCGTATTGCACGGCCTGCCGCCGGGCACCGCGGCGCGCCGCAAGGAGGCGCCGCGGTGAACGCACCTCTGCCACTTGCGCCGCCCAAGCTGGCTCACGCGCCCGCGCCCGATACGTCGCAGCCGGTGTGCTGGGGCGGCGAGGTCAAACGGATTCTGTGCGTGCGCCTCGACAATCTCGGCGACGTGCTGATGACCACGCCCGCGCTGCACGCGCTGCGCGAGTCCGCCGAAGACCGCCAGCTCACGCTGCTGGCGTCGCGCAGCGGCGTCGCGCTCGCGCCGTTTCTCGACGACGTCGACGATGTGATCGAATACGACGCGCCGTGGGTCGCGCCCGCGTCGACCGTGACGCGCGATCTGCTCGACGATCACCGCATGCAGCAGCGGCTGCGGCGCGGCGGCTTCGACGCGGCGGTGATTTTCACCGTCTATAGCCAGAGCCCGTTGCCGGCCGCGATGCTGTGCTATCTCGCGGGGATTCCGCGCCGCCTCGCGCATTGCCGTGAAAATCCGTACGCGCTGTTGACCGACTGGCTGCGCGAGCCGGAGCCGCAGCAGCGCACACGGCACGAGGTGCAACGCCAGCTCGATCTGGTGCATCACGTCGGCGCGCAGACGGGCGACACCGGCATGCGCTTTCGCGTGCCGCCGGCCGCGCGCCAGTCGCTCGACGCGAAACTGAGGACGCTCGGCATCTGCCGCCACACCGAGTGCATCGTGCTGCATCCAGGTGCGACCGCTGCGTCGCGCCGCTATCCGCCCGAGCGCTTCGGCGAGGTCGCCTCGCAGCTCGCGCGCGAGACCGGCGCCTCGGTGCTCGTGACCGGCGGCGCGAGCGAGCGGGCGCTCGTCGAGACCGTGATGCGCACGGCTGCGCCCGGCGCGCGCGCGCAGCTATACGACCTGAGCGGTGCGCTGACGCTCGCCGAACTCGCCGCGCTGCTCGAACGCGCGAGCGTGCTCGTGTCCAACAACAGCGGCCCCGTGCATGTCGCGTCCGCGCTCGGCACGCCGGTCGTCGATCTTTACGCGCTGACCAACCCGCAGCACACGCCGTGGCAAACACCGCAACGCGTGCTGTATCGCGACGTCGAATGCCGCTGGTGCTATCGCAGCGTGTGTCCGCACGGGCATCACGCCTGCCTGCTCGGCGTTCCGACCGACGAGGTCGTGCACGCGGCACTCGAATTGCGGCAAGCGCATGCGCATGCGCCGCGTCGTGGTGTATCGGAGCGCGCCGGTCGCGCCGATGACACGAGCACGCCGTCGCTGATCGATCAGCCAACCGTCCCCTGAACCCACTTCCACTGCCAATGCCATGTACACACTCGGAATCAATGCGGTCTATCACGACAGCGCCGCCGCGCTGCTGCGCGACGGTGTGGTACTCGCCGCCGCCGAAGACGAACGCTTCACGCACGTCAAGCATGCGAAACGTCCGGTGCCGTTCTCGACCTGGCAGCTCCCGTTCGATGCGATCGACTATTGCCTGAAGGCCGCCGGCATTACGCTCGCCGCGATCGATCACGTCGCTTACTCGTACGACCCCGCGCTCTTCGGCGGCATGCCGAAGAGGCCGGGCGCGACGATCGAGCTGCCGTTCGATCCGGCCGGCACGCGCCCGGACAACCCGTCCGCGTCGCCGTGGGACCCGCTGTTCCTCAGCTATATCGCCAACGCGAAGGGCCAGCTGCTCGACGGCGCGCCGCATCATCTGCGCAAGCGCTTCCAGGGCGTGGATCGCGAGCACGGCTTCGCATGGCACTTCGTCGAGCACCATCTCGCGCACGAGGCGAGCGCGTTTCTCGCCGCGCCGTTCGACGACACCGCCGTGCTGACGATGGACGGCCGCGGCGAGGGCGTGACGACCAGCATGGGGCAATTCGTCGGCGGCGAGTACCAGCGTCTGAAACAGGTCGAGCTGCCGCACTCGCTCGGGCTGCTCTACGAAGAGGTCACCGACTGGCTCGGCTTCCTGCACTCGTCGGACGAGTACAAGGTGATGGCGCTCGCGTCGTACGGCAAGCCGGCTTATGTCGAGGTGTTCCGCGAGATCGTCCGCTATCGGCACGACGGCAGCTATACCGTCGACGCCCCGCGGCTGACCGAACGCTTCGGTCCCGCGCGCGAACGCGGCGGGCCGCTCGAACAACGCCACTTCGATATCGCCAATTCGTTGCAGCGCGTACTCGAGGAGACCGTGCTGGAACTCGCGCACTGGCTGCATCGGCAGACCGGCTTGAGCCGGCTCTGCATGGCGGGCGGCGTCGCGCTGAACTGCGTGATGAACTCGAAGGTGCGCGACGCTGGGCCGTTCAGCGAAGTGTGGGTGCAACCGGCGGCCGGCGACGCTGGCACCGCGCTTGGCGCGGCACTGTGGACCGACTATCGCGAGCGTGCCGCGCGCGGCGACCGCGAACGTCACTGGAGAATGGATCATGCGTATCTCGGGCCCGAATACAGCGAAGCGGAAATCAAGCAGTTCCTGCGCTGGTCGAAAGTACCGTACCGGCGACTCGCCGATATCGCCGGCGAGACCGCCGATCTGCTCGCGCAGGGCAAGGTGATCGGCTGGTATCAGGGGCGCACCGAATTCGGGCCGCGCGCGCTCGGCGCGCGCTCGATCCTCGCGTCGCCGGTCGATCCGCGGATGCAGGCGAAGCTCAACGAGATCAAGGATCGCGAGGACTTTCGCCCGGTCGCGCCGGTCGTGATGGAAGAGGAAGCCAACGAATGGTTCGTGAACGGCCAAACCGCGCCGTTCATGCTGTTCGTGTTCGACGTGCGCGCCGACAAGGCCGCGCGTATTCCGGCCGTGCGGCATGTGGACGGCACCGCGCGCGTGCAGACCATCAACCGCGCGCAGCACCCGCTGTACTACGACTTGCTGGCGGCGTTCAAGCAGCGCACGGGCGTGCCGATTCTCGTCAATACGTCGTTCAACACGCGCGGCGAGCCGATGGTGAATTCGCCGCGCGACGCGGTCGAGTCGTTCTGGACCTCGCCGCTCGACGCGCTCGTGATCGGCCCGTTCCTCGTCGACAAGGCGGGGGGCCGCTCATGAACGCCTCGGTCATGTGTCCGTCGCCCCTGCATGGCGGCGTGGCCGCGCGCTACAGCAGCGAAGATGCCGACGAAACCGGCCGCACGTTGCGCACGCAGTCGTGGCCCGACGTGTCGGTGGTGGTGCCCACCTACCGCCGTCCCGCGATGCTCGCGAACTGCCTTGCCGCGCTATGCGCGCAACAGTTCGCGCCGCACCGCTACGAGATCGTGGTCTGCGACGACGGTCCCGACGACGCCACGCGCGCCTGCGTCGAACGATTCGCGCGCGAGATGGCGCCGCGCGGGCTGGAACTGCACTACCTGCCGGTCACGCGCACCCAGGGGCCGGCCGGCGCGCGCAACGCGGGCTGGCAGTATGCGCGCGCTTCGCTGATCGCCTTCACCGACGACGACACGCTGCCCGATCCGCACTGGCTGACGGCTGGCGTCGCGGCGCTCGCGCAAGGCGCGACGGCGGCCGCCGGCACGATCGTCGTGCCGCTGCCCTCGCCGCCCGATCTGCCGACCGATTACGAAGCCGACGCGAGCGGCCTCGCGCGCGCCGAATTCGCGACCGCGAACGCGTTCGTCACGCGTGCGGCGCTCGTCGCGACCGGCGGCTTCGACGAACGGTTCACGTCGGCGTGGCGCGAGGATTCGGACTTGCAGTTCACGCTGCTTACCGCGGGCGGCCAGATCGTGCGCGCCCGCGACGCGGTGGTCGTGCATCCGGTGCGGCCCGCGCGCTGGGGCGTCAGCATCGCGCAGCAGAAAAAGAGCCAGTTCGATGCGCTGCTTTATCGCAAGCATCCCGAACTGTTTCGAACCCGCATCCGCTCGCGGCCGCCGCTGCTGTACTACGCGATTCTCTGCGCCGCGTTGCTGGCGATCGGCGGTTCGTTCGCGGATCAGCCGATGCTCGCGGGCGCGGGTTTGATCGCGTGGTGCGGGTTGACCGGCTATTTCTGCGCGCGGCGGCTGCGCGGGCGCAACCACGGCTGGCGCCACGTCGCCGAAATGCTCTGGACGTCGATCCCCATTCCGTTTCTATCGATCTACTGGCGGCTCTATGGCGCCATCCGTTTCAAGGTGTTCTTTCCATGACCCCACCCTCGCTGCTGGCGGCGCTCGCGCCGCGCCGTATCGCCGTATTTCGCGCGCTGCAGCTCGGCGACATGCTGTGCGCGGTGCCCGCCTTGCGCGCACTGCGCGCGGCCGCGCCGGATGCGCATATCGCGCTGATCGGACTGCCGTGGGCACGCGCGTTCGTCGAGCGCTACGCGGCCCTCGTCGACGAGCTGATCGTGTTTCCGGGCGCGGTCGGTTTTCCCGAGCAGCCCGAATCGAACCATGGCTTGCCCGCGTTCTTCGCGCGGATGCGCGAGCGGCGTTTCGATCTGGCGATCCAGCTGCACGGCAGCGGCGGCATCGCCAACGATCTGCTGCATCAACTCGGCGCATGTGCCGACGCAGGCTTCGGGCAGCCCGACGAGGTACCGCGCGAGGGTTGCTTCATCGATTGGCCCGACGGGCTGCCGGAGCCCGAGCGCTATCTCGCGCTGATGAGCGCGCTCGGCGCGCCGGCGCACGACCGGCGTCTGACGTTCCCGCTCACTGAGCTCGACCTCGACGAGTACACCGCGCTGCGCACGTATCACGGCATCGAAGACGAGCGGCTCGTGCTGGTTCACCCCGGTTCGCAATTGCCGTCGCGCCGCTGGCCCGCCGAGCGCTTCGCGGCCGTCGCCGACCACCTCGCCGCCGACGGCTGGCAGATCGCGATCACCGGCACGGCCGCCGAAGCGCCGCTGACCTGCGCGGTGCTCGGCGCGATGAGCGCGCCCGCGCTGCATCTGGCGGGGGCGACGTCGCTCGGCGGACTCGCCGCGCTGGTCGCGCATGCGCGGCTCGTGGTCTGCAACGACACCGGCATCTCGCACATCGCCGCGGCGATGGCGAGCGCGTCGGTCGTGATCGCATGCGGCAGCGACACGCGACGCTGGGCGCCGCTCGATCATGCGCGGCATCGCGTGCTGGCCGACTATCCGCCGTGCCGGCCGTGCATGTTCCGCGACTGCCCGTATGGTCATCCGTGCGCGCTGAACGTGCAGGTCGAACAGGTGGTCGAGACCGCCCGCGAGCAGCTTGCGCGCGCGCCCGGCGCGCAACCAGGCGCGCCCGGCAGCCTGCATGAGGGAACCGTTTCGCTGTCTTTCGAGGATCTGCACCATGTTGCGTAATTGCCGCCGGCTGCGCGTGCTGACCTGGCACGTGCACGGCAACTACATGTATTACCTGAGCCAGACGCCACACGATTTCTATCTGGTGACGAAACCCGGTCATCCGCCCGGCTATGCCGGCAAGGTCGGCGTATTGCCGTGGGGCGACAACGTGCACGAGATCGCAATCGAGGACGTGCCCAACCACGAGTTCGACGTGGTGCTGTACCAGCATCGCACCCACTGGGACCATGACCGCCAGCACGTGCTGAGCGCCGCGCAGCAACGTCTGCCACGCGTCTATGTCGAGCACGACCCGCCGCAGGAAAACCCGTTCGAGCAATGGCATTGGGTCGACGATCCCGGCACGCTGCTGGTCCACGTCACGCACTTCAACCGGCTGATGTGGGACAGCGGCGTCACGCCGACGCGCGTGATCGAACATGGCGTCGTGGTGCCCGACGGCGTGCGCTACAGCGGCGAACTGCAGCGCGGCATCGTGGTCGTCAATCATCTCGCGCAGCGCGGCCGGCGGCTCGGCGCGGATGTCTTCAGCGAAACGCGCACGCGCGTGCCGCTCGATCTCGTCGGGATGGACGCACAGCGGCTAGACGGCATCGGTGAAATCGGCAACCTCGATCTGGCCGCGTTCAGCGCGCGCTACCGCTTCTTTTTCAATCCGATCCGCTGGACCAGCCTCGGCCTCGCGATCGTCGAGGCGATGACGATCGGCATGCCGATCGTCGGTCTCGCGACAGCCGAGCTCGCCACCGTGATCCGCAACGGCGAAAACGGCTTCGTGCATACCGACGTCGATGCACTCGTCGACGCGATGCTCGGGCTGCTGCGCGATCCCGGCGAAGCGCGGCGGCTCGGCGACGGCGCGCGGCGCACGGCGCTCGAACGCTTTCATATCGACCGTTTCGCGCAGGACTGGCACGACGCGCTGCTGCACGTCACGGCGTGATGCCACGCTGATTTTCAACGTTCATGCGGTCCAACCACAGGATCACGCACCATGAAAGAACTCACCCGCAAGCGCATTCTGGTCACCGGCGGCGCCGGCTTTCTCGGCTCGCACCTGTGCGAACGGCTCGTCGCGCAGGGACACGACGTGCTATGCGTCGACAACTTCTATACCGGTACGAAGGACAACATCGCGCATCTACTCGACTGCGCGAACTTCGAACTGATGCGTCACGACGTGACGTTCCCGTTGTATGTGGAAGTCGATGAAATTTATAACCTCGCGTGCCCCGCGTCACCGATCCACTACCAGCACGATCCGGTGCAGACTACGAAGACCAGCGTGCATGGCGCGATCAATATGCTCGGGCTCGCCAAACGCGTGAAAGCGCGGATTTTCCAGGCGTCGACGAGCGAGGTGTATGGCGACGCGCTCGTCCATCCGCAGAAAGAAGACTACTGGGGCCACGTGAATCCCATCGGTCCGCGCTCGTGCTACGACGAAGGCAAGCGCTGCGCGGAAACGCTGTTCATGGACTATCGCCGTCAGCATGGTCTGTCGATCCGCATCGCGCGCATCTTCAACACCTACGGCCCGCGCATGCATCCGGCCGACGGCCGGGTGGTGTCGAACTTCATGATGCAGGCGTTGCGCGGCGAGCCGCTAACCGTCTATGGCGACGGCTCGCAGACGCGTTCGTTCTGCTATGTCGACGACATGATCGACGCGTTCATCCTGCTGATGAACAGCGCCGACGATCCAGACGGCCCGGTCAACCTGGGCAATCCGCACGAAGTGTCGATGCGCGAGATCGCGCAGCGCATCGTCGCGGTGACCAGCTCCGCGTCGCCGCTCGAATCACGGCCGCTGCCGGCCGACGATCCGTGGCATCGACAGCCGGACATCTCGTTGGCGACAAAACTGCTCGGCTGGCAGCCGGGCACGTCGCTTGACGAAGGGCTGCCGCGCACCGCGCGTTATTTCCGCGCGCGCATCGAGGCGAGTCAGCACACGCCGCCGTCTGCGGGCATGGACGGCGCCGGAGTCACGTCCGCTCGCCTTCATTGAGCCAGCGGCGCAGCGCTGCCGACGTCGCGGCGCCGTTCTTCACGCGATCACGGCGGCCCCTTGGACATCGGCTTCTCCTTCATCGAGGTGCCGACGACCGAGCAAGGCATCTACCCTTCAACGCATTTCGTTTCCGACGCTTGCGTAAGCAGGCGTGGCGCGCCCCATACCGTTGAAAGCGGGCGGCCTTGCAAATCTCGTGACGCGCAAAAAAAGAAGCGGCCACAAGGGCCGCTTAGAGAGCAGTGCCACGGAGGCCGCTCAAAAGCCGTGCCGCGAAGGGCGAGCGCGCTATGGCATAGGGTAAAGCTCTGGCGCAGCGGTCTTGCGCATTCAGGAGGAACGGATGGTCGACTCAGTGTCGGTCGCCAGCACGGTCATCGGTCCCGAGCTCAACGCGGCCGAGATAATCGCGAGGCGATCCGCAGGGCAATCGACCAGATCGACGCTCAGCGACTCGCGTCCGCCCTCGTTGTTCACGTGGGCGGACCAGCCGCACACTTGCGCACGATGTTCGATCAGGCTTTTCCAGACCTCGACGACTCGCAGTGATCCCGGGCTTGCATAAACAGTCAGACGTTTTACGTTCATGGCTTTCACACGGCAGCGCGCCGCGCCTCGGGTTCGGATCTCGGGCATTGAAATGGTTGTTGTACGTTGAGGTTAGACGTATGAACTTTCAAAGCAAAGCAGATGCCCCTCACCGTAACAATTTTACGGACAGGGGCATCTGCGCACATGTCAGAACGGAGTGGCGCGTTTCACGCGATTAGTCGTGCGAAACGCGCCGCGCGGGCTGCACGATCAGCGATCCGGTAAGAAGGTGACGCAAACGGCTCCGGCACGCAATTTCTACACGGCTGGCGTGTCCGCGCGAATGCGCATCACGGTCTGACGCGACGTGCCGAAGCGCCGCGCGACCTCGCTGACCGACTGTCCTCTGCCGAGCGATTGCAGCACGCGTTGACGCTGCTGCTCGGAAAGCGACGGTGGCCTGCCCGTGTGCTTGCCGCTCGCGCGAACGGCCGCGAGACTGTCGCGGCTGCGCAGGCTGCGGCACGCGGCGTCGAGCCGCACCAGCGCGCGCAATGCCTTCACCGCCGAGGGCTCGGGGCGCCCGGCCAGATCGGTATGGCCGACTTCGACGCAACGCAGCGCCACGCCGGCCTTCCGGCACTGCATCACGGTGGCGAGGAGGTCGCGCGCGTTGCAGCCGAGCGCGGCCAGCTCAAGCACGACGAGCGTGTCGCGCGGCGCGATTCGTCGGATCAGACTCTGCAGCTCGGGGCGGTCGCGCGCCTGCGCATAGGTCGGCAGAACTTCGACCACGACCCGCGCGAGCGTGACCATGTAGCCGGCCTTGTCGAGCCGGATCAGCGCCTGCTCGTGCCGAACCGCATCGTGCGCGCCGAACAGATAGATGTGTAGTTTTTCCACTTCGCCTTCGTAGTCACGATCCGCCGTTAGCGGCGCTATTACGTCGGGGGGTCCGGTTTTTCGAGCGACGACGCCTGGTCACGCCGTCACTCAGCGCGCTCAGGGCTGCCGCTGGCCGCCCTGATGCGTCGGAGGAGTCTGGTTCTGTTGCTGCTGTCCGCTGTCGCGGCCGGGCTGCGCCGGATTCGACGGCTGACGATTCGAATTCTTGTCCGAAGTCATGACGCTCTCCTACGTGAGATTGCGGGTGACCGTGGCTAACCGCGGCCATCGTAATCAAGCCGCAACCAGTGTTCCCGGTCCTGCCCGCGCCAGAGCGTTGCGGCGCGGGCAGGCAAGCGCCTGGCGATGCGAGCAGCCCGGTGGAGGAATTTTCAGAGTGTATCAACCGCATTGAACGTCCAATACGGTTGGCGTCGGTATTGGCGCGATTGAACTGTCATTACGTGGGCGGTGCAGGCGCGGCAAGTGACGGCCGCCCATCGCGGAACCGCAATCGGGGACGACCGCGGAATCCGTCTGACGGCAAGGCATGTAGCGCCCTGCTCAAAGCTCGGCGCCAGAGCGGCCATGCAGATACGAGCCGACGCGAAGAACGAGACGGCTCGCTCGCCTCTTTACTGAAGCCCGCCATGATCTTCTCCTTACCGGCCACCACGGCCGGTAGGAAAAGTGCAGAATTATGCGAACCGTTGCAACCCAGTTCGTCTCGCGCGATCCCGCCTGCAAAATGGCGGTAGCGGTCTTAAACCACAACAGGCGACCGCGGCGTGAACGACGGCCCTGCCCTTCTGCCGTGTCAGACCGACTCTGGTTGAGCGGAAAGCTCGTACTGCAAGAGTCGTCGTACAGGATGAGAGAACAACTGTCGGCTTTTCCACAGGCCAGCTGACGGGAGTAAGCGCTCAAGCGCTCGCTCCCCGTCGACAACGCGAGCGTGGTCGGCGTGCCTGGTTCAGTAACCTGGCGGAGGCGCCGTATCGTAGGCCGGCGGTGGAGGCGTCGCTTCGTCGTGCGTCCGGTACGCATCGGCGGCGCTGCGCGGCACAGGCACCCGGTGGCCATTGCCATACATGCACTGAACGTACGCCTGGTCGTAGCGATGTTGAAGGCTGATGGAGGAGCTCTGCGCCATGCCGGCGCCGATCATGCTGCCGCCGAGCAGACCTGCGCCTGCGCCGACCGCTGCGCCGCGGCGGCCGTTGAACGCCGCACCGGCCGCCGCGCCGAGCGCGGTACCGACGGCCATACCGCCCAGGGCGCCCGTCGCTGTGGCCTGTTGGGTGCTCACGCCGCCGGTCTGCTGGGAAGCAAATTGCTGGCATGTCGCGTCGTCGGCGCGGAATTGATCGAAGGACTTGCCGGTGCCGGGCAGGGCCATCACTGTGGGACCCATCGGCATGCTTGCACAGCCGTCGAGCGCGATGATGCAGCTCAGGCTGACCGCGGCGGTGACTAGCGCGGATACGCCCCGTTTCGTTCGCATTGCCAGAGAAAGAGAATTCATTTTGCTCATGTCATTTCGGCCCGGTTGGCCTCACCGGCACTTCCACCCAGCCGCTCGAACACCCCTTCACGTACGGGTAATACTTTTTTGTCACCGGGCAATACCACCAGGTACCCGACGGCGGACTCGTCTGCGTTTTTTCGACGTAGACGGTGGTCGGGGTTGGCTGGACCGACTGGACGACGAGTGGGGCGGGCGCGGCGTAGACGACGGCGGGGGGCGCCATGATTATGGGGGGCGGGATGCCCACAAGGACACCGACTCTCACATGCGCTTGCGCGGTGCTATTCAGGCATACGGCCGTAGTCGCGATCAGCGCAAGCAAAACTATCCTGGATCTCACAAACTTTCTCCTATTCGATGAAGCGGGCCTGCCGCGACCCGGCGCAAAACGGTAAGGCCATGGCGCAAAAAACCGAACGGGTTCAACCTGGCGAATTCCGCTGCGCGACAAAAAAGGGATCTCGTTCGTGCTGGTTGAAGTGAATCCCGCGTGGCCGAACCTGGTGATTCCGGGGCCGGCCGACCCCGAATGCAGATTCCCGAGATCTACGCCTTGCGCTGAACCTCGCGTCCGGAGGGGGTACGCCGACGTCGCCATGGAAAGCCAGACAAGGCTGCGGCTTGCCCCGTCGTGATGTCCAATCAACTTTCGTTGTAGATAGAACGATACGAGGCCAACTGAGCCATTGCCGGTACCCCCGAAACTGCGGAGCCCAGTTTCACGCCACCGTGCCCACTAAACGCCTGCTGTTGAGCCGCCACGCTCGCCAGAGCCGCGTGGATGTTCGCCGGATAGTGTGCGTCACCGTTGGGGTGGTCAGAGCCCGCTAGCTGCAGTCGGATGACTTCTTCGTGCACTAGCTCACGCGTCAGAGGACCGTTGCCCTGAGCAGAGGTGCCCGTGGGGAGAGCGATGACTGACACGACAGTGAGAACGGGCATGAACGCTTTAGCCATGATGAAGCTTCCAGTCTCGGGCGCCAGGAACAACAGGCGCCGGGTTAGCGAAACAACGACCAGGCAAGGTCCTTGAAGCCCGTGTGCCCGTTCCGTTGAGGTCCGTCATCTTCTTATCGTTTAATTAGAAATAGCTCTCTTCAATACATTGTTTCCGTGCTTGCAACGTCGAGAGGCATCTATCCGCGCGCAGCGGTCGCGAAACGACAGGGCAGGTCAACGATTCGCGAGCCACCCAACCTCCATGTTCATGAAATGGCAACTCACAATTGCGCGCGTCGAATAACGACGCACTGTCGTTATACTGCAACCCACATCTGACGCAGCATGTGCTCGGTTTTGCGGTGGATACCGGCTCCGTTATTTACACTGATGCACTGATTGGTATAGGTCCGGCAGCAATCGACACTCACGCTCCCGGTCGCGCCACCGATGCCGTCGGCGCAAAAGCAGCCGCTATTCTTCCTTTAACCCATAGGAGTCTTTAATGCAAAAGTGGTTTGCCGCGCTGCTGATTTCATTCGCGGCGAGTTCGCATGCAGCCGGCGATTCCTCGATGAACGCAACGGTTGAAAACGTCGCAGGTACGAATCAGGTCGGCGGCTTCGTCGCGCTACGGTCAGCGGACAGCAAGTGCCGTTATTACGGTGTACTGCAGCAGACTGCTCGTGCGCCGCGTGGCATGGCAGAGCGCATCGCTGCACTGACCCAGGACGGAAAAGTCTATGACTGGATGACAGTTATCAGTTACTCGGAATGCCTGCAAGCGAACGGAACCTACACCAAGAAACGCGTTTCGCTGGATTCGCCCGGCGGAAAGCGGTTCCGCGTGGGCGATAGCGTAGAGCTGCGAGCACCGGTGTAACGAGGGCCAGCGCGCCACCGATAACGGCTTTTACCAGTCCCATGAGCGCGAGAAATCACTTCGACGACTATCTATTCTCGCTGATTGCAGACAGGACACGGAGCTCTGCCGGACCGGAATTGCGATCGGTGGGTTCCTGGTTCGAGATGATATCGCTCGTACTTCGGACCACGACGGTTCGAGAGATCGACAGCGGTATTTCCGCAGCACGTAGTCGCTTCAGGATTGCAAATAGCAGATCGCTTCTGGTATCCCCGGCGATTCTCGGGCTACCGACATAGCCGGTAACAGTCAATGTCATACCGTCAGGCGTCAACTGGCTAAAGATCACCGATGGCGCGGGACGATCGAGAACCGATGGGTGATCCAGGTAAGCTTGCAGAAGAACATCGCGCACCTGCTCCGGATCGACGTCCAGCGCAAAAGTAAGGGCCAGTGTGACAACCCCCTGCGTTTTGTTTCCCATTGTCACGTTGCGCACATTCTGAGAAATCAGGTGCGAATTCGGAACGATCACCGTTGATCTGTCTGCGAGCTGTATTTCGGTCGCACGTACACTGATGCGCCGGATATCGCCTTCAATGCCGGTGATACTGATCATGTCGCCTACTTTGACCGGCCGTTCAGCAAGCAATATCAGCCCGGAAATGAAGTTTTTAACGATTTCCTGCAGACCAAAGCCGATGCCTACCGACAGCGCGCTGACGATCCACGCCAGGTTATGCCATTTCACGCCGAGTACGGACAAGGTTTGCAGCGCGACGAGGACATAGCAGACGTTGGCGAAGACCGTCACCAGCGACGCGCGCATACCCGAACTCATTTGCGTCTTGGGCAGAAACTCGGCGTCCAGCCATTTGCGCATGAGCCCAACCAGATACAGGCACACTGCACAGGTAAAGATAGCGCTGAAGATATGGGCGGGAACGATATTGAGCGCATGTAATCGCTCGCCACCGAGTACGTCGAGAATGCTATCGACCAGATCTCGGGGCGTTGTCCCGAGGCCGCCCGTTAGCAGTGCGATGACTGCGGCGAGCATCAATGCGCTGCGAAGAATGGCGGAGAGTACCGTTGCCACCTGTTCGAGATGAACGTCTTGCAGCCCGAATAGATGCCTGATTGTTTTGCCGCTGGCGTGGCATGGCGAAAATACGGTTTCGCAAACATCATGAGCGAGCTTCGTCAGCAGATAAACGCTGCTCAGTACGAGATCGAACCAGACCAGTTCGTAAGTCAGGAACCGCGCGAACGAAACATAACCACAGAGCAATGCAATCAGAGAAGCTCCGACGGCAAGGCTGACGGCGGCATGAATAATGCCAGCGAGGGTAGAACGCGCCTCAGGCGATTCTCGGGCAGCGGCGAGCGCAGTGAGTACCCGGTTTGCGCGTAAAAGCGACATCCCGATGGTCACAGCGACCACCAACGCCACCACGCCGCGAGTAAAGAGCGTAAGTTGCACGCTGGTATCGACGGCCCGGTTGATCTGTTCGACGGCTCCTGAAAACAGCAGCAGTGCGGCCAGTGTCCGTGGGAAAGGGCGTAGCGCGCGAGCGACGGGATCCGCGATGGCCGGCAACCGCCATGACGGATGTCGTGTGCAAAGCAATGCCCGGCCGAGAGAAGCGACCAGCGCGCAGGTCACAACATGTTTGATGATTTCGCTGGCGAAGCCTTGCAGCGCAGGAGGCAGCGCCTGCTGACGGGTCAACGCGAAGTAGAGCAGATCAACGGCACATATGGTGGTCACCAAAGACGCGAACACGGTCGAGATCGCCATCGCGCTGCGCCGTATCCGGCCTTCCGGAAGGCGGCGTAGGCAGAACCGCTCTGATGCTCTGTCAAGAAGCCGCGTTCCAATCGTTGCGACGGCCAGGGCGAGCAGCACAAGCAGGGCGGTTGCAACCCGCTGCCCCGGTTGCCATGTCGTTTGAATCTGCCTGTCGATCTGCGCCTTGAAGTCTCGCAGACGTTGATAGTCAGCCGTGTCCGGGTGGAGCGCCGACGCCCAGAACGCGGCGCTGACTACGCTGTCGGAACGAAGGGCCAGTTGATCTTTCAGATGGTTTTGCAGCAGTCGCGTGATCTGGGCGCTCAGGTTGGCAAGGTTCTCCTTGATCGTTGCCGCCTGCTTGAGTTCGGCATCGAGTTGCAATTGCTGAGCAGCGAGAACGCTGCGCTGTTCGGCGACCGCGGGAGTTTCCGCGGCGGATTCGGAAGCGGGTACTGTTCCGAGTACGTCGAGCTGGGCATGCGTTTTCGCGCGATCGGGCTCCAGCGACGTGGTGATCAGCCTGTCGACGTCTTCGGCGACGCGCCGGCTCAATGCGTCCAGCTCGGACAGCTGCGCGTCGCTTGTTGCCGTCGAAGCACGCTGCCGGATCTGGTCCTGTTTTTCCTGAAGCGCACCGAGCCTTGGTAATGCCTCGGAGCCCGCGCCCATGGATGGCGAAGAATCAGCAGGAGCATCTATGCTAAGGGGTGGCAGCGTCGCTGCGTTGGAGGCAACCGGAATCAGGCTGAACATCGTCAGCGCGATAAGGTGAAAAATGACTGCAACTATTTGTCGCGCGGCGCAAGCGCGGCGAAGAGTATGCATTTGAGAGATCTGGCTCATGCACGCGATACCTAGGTAAGCGGTGTTGCATTCGGTCGCGGCCGGGCGTGAAATGAGGGAGCCGCACTGCGGTAGGAGAGGAAGCTAATGAATCATACATGATTATCATATCATATATGATCGATACGGCAAATATGAAAGGTGGTGCACGGTCAGCGCGTGGCCCGCTGATGTGCGATGGCGGCCGCTTGAGCATCGGCGTGCGCTATCCAGTTTGTGCGAGAAACGTTCGGTATAGTGGGACGTTGAAGGATGGAAGCTGCTCTTGGATGCTTTTTACAAGGCTTCCCGCGATATCGGGCTCCCGACTAATTGGCATCTATCAAACCATCGTTTCCTGGACTCACCGGTAGGCGCGCAGGCAACGCGGTAATGGAGGAGCATCGACATGGAACAGAGCAACGCATTGCCGGATTCGATCCGGGCAGCGATTGAGGCGCACGGCGGTGCAGCGCGATGGGCCGAACTGGCGGAGATCGAGGCGACGGTTTCCGCCTGCGGCCTTCTGTTCACCGCAAAGCGACGGCCAATACTGCGACAGGTGCAGGTTCGCGCGTCGACACACGAGCCTCGTTTCGCTTTCAACGATTTTCCGCAGGTTGGCGAAACGAGTGAACTTCAAGGAGAAGAACTTGTTCGCGTCGTCGGGCGAGACGGGGCTATCCTGGCTCGCCGCGACGGACCGCGAACAGCATTTCGTGGCTGGCGACGGCAAATCTACTGGGACGACCTCGACTTTGTCTATTTCGGCGCCTACGCGTTCTGGAACTATCTGACAGCACCTTTCTTATTCTTGCGCGGCGGCTTTACGTTCAAAGAACTTCCGCCACTGGCGACTTCGGCCGGGATATGGCCAAGAATCCGGGCGACCTTTCCCAGCGACATTCCAACGCACAGCCGGGTCCAGGATTTCTATTTCGATAGGCAACATCGCCTTTGCAGGATCGATTACACCGCCATGGTTATCGGACGCTGGGCGCGGGCCGCTCACATCTGCGAGGACTTTCGCGAATTCGATGGATTCCTGGTACCGACTCGCCGGACGGTAAAGCCGCTGCCGGTTGGCAATGCTCCATTGCCAGCTCCGACTCTCGTCGCGATCGAGGTCCACGATTTTCGACCAAGGCCTTCCGATTGACGCCAGTTCTATCGGCCGCTGCGACTGACGAAGCAAGGCGGCCTCGGTCAGTTGTTCGAGGTTGTGAAGGCACTTGCATGCTGACTTCGACTCGACATCGAGGTTGCCCTCGCCGGGCGCCCGGCGCGTGCGCTGTCGTGACGGGAATGACGGTTTTCGGAAACTCGCGATGGTAGCTTTGGGGCGGCGCTGCCTGAACGCGAAAGGGATCTGCCTCGTGGTACTTGACGTGTCTGGATTCCATGGCGGGTTCCCTCACTGACGGGTTGGCGGCACTCACGAAGCCGTGGCCCGAACCCGCGGTGCGCGGGCCTTTTGGGGCTGCGACTCGAGCGCGGTTGTCGCGCCGAGCACTGACCGGATGGCGCGCAGCGCCTCTTCCTGCGCGGGTGTCGGCGGGATGCGCAGCACCCGCCGGTCGGCCAGCAGCTTGTCGAGCAAGCTCAGGAGCCGGTTTCGGTCTTCCGGGCTGGCGAGCAGATCGGGCAACGTCTGGATAGCCTGTTGCGGCTCAAAAGTCGCGATGAGTTCCTGCTCCCCGCGAATGCGCCGCCAGTCGGCAGGAGGCAAATGCGGCAGGTCGTCGGCATATTCATCGACCAGTTGCTTGACTGTCTCGATGCGCGATAGCGGCAGCGGCTCGCCCTTTGGCGCGAGCAGGAACGCGGTGCGCGCGACCGCCTCGTTGTAGCCGCCCTGCCTCAGCGAGGCGAGCGCCGCCTGGACGAACGGCAGGCTGCGAGGATCGGCGGCGGCGGACGTGCCGGCGCCATGCTCGCCGAGGCGGTCCGGGTCGTACATTGCGAAAAGATTCGCGTAGATAGAGAAGAACAGTGCTTCGATGCTGGCGTCTCTTACCGCCCGGAACTGGTCGAGCGAGGCGCTGATCAGTTCTGAGCCGCGCTGCTCCACCTTGCGCCACGGTTCGAGGTCGCTCGAGGGCTGCCGGCTGGCTTTGACAGCATCGGCCATCGGACGCAGCGCGGCCACCCACGGATTCAGGTCCGAGAATGCCCAGCGCTGCAGACGCAACGGATGAAAATCGCGCAGCAACCGCGCGGTCATCTCGTTCGACGCATGCTGCACGAAGGGTTGAACGAACAGCTCGTAGGCTCGCTGGTTGAACTCCGACACCACCGCCACGGCCTTGAACGGCTTTTCGTCCTCGCGCCGCAACTCGTTGAAATGCTCGACGGCTTCTTCCAGCCGGTGTTCGGTGAGCGAGACCTCGTATTCCGTTTTGCCGTCTGCGCCCTTTCCCTCCTTGATCGACATGCCGTAGAGGCCCGGCGCGAGCGTCTCGATTGTCTCGAGCACGTTGAAGATTTGCGTGTATTCCTTCTTCGCCACCTTGCCGGAAACAAAGATGCCGAGATGGCCGACGTCCTCGTGCATCAGGGCGACGATGACCTGGCCGCGCGCCTTGATCTCCTCGGTGCTGCTGTATATGTCAGCGACCCAGTTGAACGCCTGTTGCGGCGGCGTGATGTTGTCGCCCATCGATGCGAAAAGGATGATGGGCGAGCGGATGGCACGCAGATCGAAGGATTTGCCCGACGGGCCGGACACTTCGCCGGACCACAGCTTGTTGCCGATGAAGAGGTTACGGGTGATCCACTCGATCTCTTCCCGGTTCATCAGGTAGTAGCTGCCCCACCACCGCTCGAACTCGATAAAGCGCGCCGGTTCCGTATCGATGTTGGCGAACACGTTGTAGTACTTGTCCCAGAACGTGTTGGCGGGGTTCAAATACTCGAAGTTGTTCACGAGATGCGCGCCGTCGAACTTGCCGTTGCCAAGATCGGCCGCCAGGGACGAGAGCCACGTGCCGCCCAGAATGCCTCCGGCATAACGCATTGGATTGGGCACCTCGCCCTCGCTCCACGCCCCGCTCCAGTAAGACATGGGCGCGCCGTTGACCAGGATGGGACCGGTGTCTTCCGGCGACGAACTGGCAAGCATCATCGCGGCCCAGCCGCCCTGGCAATTTCCGACGATCGCGGGCTTTGGGCTGTCTGAATGCAGTTCGCGCACCTTCCGTACGAACTGCTGCTCGGCCGCGCACACGTCGAGCAGGGTCTGGCCGGGCTCTGGCTCCTGGGAGAACACGACGAAATAGACGGGATGACCGGCGCGCAGGGCAACGCCGACCTGCGAATCGTCCTTGAAGCCCCCGATGCCGGGACCGTGCCCGGCGCGCGGATCGATGATCAGATACGGGCGCTTCTTCACGTCGACCACGACTCCCTCCGGCGGCCGTATCGACAGCAGAGCGTAGTTGACGGGCCGCTCGAAGTGCCTCGCGTCGAGCACCATGTCATAGTCGAAATGCAACGCAGGCTTGATCCCGGCCTTGTGGCGCTCGATGAACTCGTTGCCGCGTTGACGCAAGGCATCCCAGAACAGGACGGAGCGCTGCGCGAAATCGGCCGTATAGTGCCAGGCACCCCATGGTGTGAACTGCGCTAGGTTGGGAATAGTGAGAGCGGACGTACCGTCGCCCCCCTTGATTGCGTCGCTCGTCCTCTGCCCGAACCGTTGCCGGGCCTCTTCCAGGCGATTGTGCAACAGCCGCAGGATTTTCAATGCGATCTCGTGATTGCGTGTCAGTTGGGTAACCTGGTCCATCTCATGAATCTCCTTAAGCGAAGCGACTTAACCCGGCACAACTGCTCATTCCGTTGCCTGGTTGCAGAGAAGCTTGCATCGTCGAGGAATTGGGCGTGCGCGAAGCGCTGGATGCGCGCCGCATCCGCCCGGTGCGCATCGCGCTGCAGAACCAGCGCGATGACCTGCTCGCGTTCGCCGGCGTGCTCGATGAGAAGCTCGCCGCGATCGCGCAGCGCGCCAACGTCTCGGATGAGCTCGTGCGCGCCGCGTGTGTGCTGCGTCGCAAGCCGCGGACTTCACCCGCGTGCGCCACCTAACCAGCAGCGGACGGTCCCATGCCCTGTTCGAAGAACTCCGCGGTATGGTCGATAAACGCCCTGACTTTCGCGGGCAACAGTGCGCGTCCGATGTATGCCAGGCGGACCTCGGCCGCAGTATCGGCGATCTCGAAGTCTTCCAGCAGACGAACGAGCCGTCCGGCCTTTATGTCCTGCTCAACAAGGGCGAGTGGAAGCAGACCAACACCGAATCCTTCGAGTACGATGTCGCGATTGAATATGGGATTGTTCGACGCAATTTCGTAGCTGATCGGGACCGCGATGTTTTCCTGTTCCATTCGAAAGGTGACGCAGGGTTTGTGCATCGAAGGAGGGACCGTGACGAACACATGGTCGGCCAGCTCAGCCGGATGCCGGGGCCGAGGACGCCTGCCCAGATAAGCTTCCGTTGTGACAACGACCAGCGGCAACCGCTGGAGCAGCCGCGTCACAGCCAGATCCGTCGCCAGCATGAAAGGCAGGACGATACCCAGATCGTAACCGTCGGCCGTCAGGTCCACGGGCCGCTCGGTCAATGTGATATCCAGGGTGACGTTCGGATGCTTGCGTTTAAAGGACGCAATCAGCGGTGCGAGCCACGTCAATGCGGTGGTCGTATGTGCGACCAGTCGCAGCATGCCCGCCGGCACTCGACCGTGGCCCGCCGCACTGGCTTCCAGGCAATCGAGGTCATCCAGGATGCGACAACATCCATCGTAAAAACGCTCCGCGGCTTCCGTCAGCGAAAACTGTCGGGTCGAGCGATGGAAGAGTCGCGTGCCCAGGCGCTCTTCCAGCGATGCGATCGCCCGCGAAACGACCGATGGCGAGAGATCCATCATTTCCCCGGCACGTCTGAAGTGTTTGACTTCGACGATACTCCGGAACAGGCGCAAGCTTTCAATGTATTCCATGGTTAACGTCCCATCTGCTATCTGACGACTTGTGTAGATATCCTTTGGATACCAGTCCTGTTCGTGGACCTGTACCGCACCGCACGCTGTGGAACATAGTCCAATGCCGTGCAACCGCGACCAGGGGTACTGTCCGGTCACGCCTCGCGCGCGTGGATGCGCCTGGTGTCACTGCCGCACATGAAAGCGCTGAGCATTCTGCCGTAAAGACACCAGAGAACCGAATCGCATCAGATCGGCTGTTCTATCAGGCTAACGCTTCTCGCACAGATCATTGCGTGAGCATTAGCCGGTGTGGGCCCAGTGAGGCGCGGCCTGTAGATGGCATCTCCGACTTCGATTAGCCGACCGGTCAGCGCACAGATGCCTGGCACCCGCGCGGCGCCTCCGCACCATGTCTGGTATCCATAGTGTCCGGAGCGCGCATCGCACCATGAAACGATCAGTGTTTGCGCGGTCGGTTGGTCGAGTACCCGTATGATTGGCTTACCGGTCGAAGCGATCGACTGTCGAACAGAGGAACCGTTCAAGGCAGATCCGTGCGCAGTGGCTCGTTCGTTAAGTTTCCAATCGCCAAGCCTTGTGACGGTCATACTCCACGGATCAACAGCGCGATTCATCACCTGGCTCCCTCTGTGCAAGCTCGAACGCTTGCGCTTCGCGTGAGCGCTGCCCACCATAGCTGCTCTCTTGCGTCGAAAATTACCGGTCCGATTGCGTCGGCAAGTCCCCTGGGTCGGGGAGATCGTTCTTCGAGGCTTTACCGGTATGCTGCTGCCGGGCCCAAAGTCCTATGCGTGCGCTGCCCCCGTGCCGCCATGTGCGTTGTCGCAGGTAGCAGCCAGGACGCTGCGGGCCGCCTCGACCAGGACTGCATATCGGCAGCAACGCGTGCAAAATCGCTCGCCGCCGGGGACCCAGGAAATGCATCGACGACACAGCGCGAAAGCTCTGCCGCTTGCGCGATACACGGATCGATCGAGATGCAGCCTGCCTTGAGAACCGAGACAGCCAGATAATCGCGGGCAATGGCTCCGAGACTTTCCAGCAGCGCGTGAGTGTCCGCTTCACCATCGAACAGATTCACAATGATGCGGAATTCCTCGATGCCCTGTGCGAGACGCAGGCGCTTCATGCAAACGTAAGTGTCTGCTACTGCAGCGGCCGACAGGTGCATGACGACGATGACGTGGTGGGCTTGCAACGCAAGTGGTGAAAACGCGCCGTTGCCAGCAAGCGCGGCATCAATCAGCACGATGTCGGGCGGGCTCGTGAGCACCGCGTCGTACTGCAGGCCAGCGAAGTTTTCATGATCCGTATGGCCGGTGCCAGTCGAGTGGAACTGACGTCGACCACGGTCAACGGCCAGCACGCGCGGCAAGTTGCGATGGATCGCGGGAGCGAACACGCCTGCGGCGTGAATGTCTTGAAGCATTGTGCTCGCCGACCGCGCGCCAGGACATTCGTCCACCACCAGCACGTCCATACCCTGTCTGGTCAGCGCCATCGCGAGGTTGACAACGGCAGCCGTACGGCCGACTCCTTTCGAGCCGCCTGTGACAGCGACCACACGCGCAGCACTTTTGGCGAACATCTGGCGCAACCCGAGCGCCTGTCCGGAGACTATATCCTTCACTGATTCACCCACGTATCGAGACCTCCGCGCCCATCACGAGTAGCGTTGACGACCCGCGCGCCGTCAGTCATAACGACTTTCGGATCGCACGTTTCATCGACGCGTGGATTGTACGCTTTCACGTCACTACTGACAATGCAATCATATATGGTTTGCATGTCAGATATGAGTGACAGATGCAAAAAACACGAACGGCGGGTTGGCCCCGAACTCATCCGGTTCTTTCTTGCACGTCGGGAATTGAAATGCTGCGCGCTGCCTGAAAATGGAGGTAGCGGTACGTCTAGCCGGCTACAGCAAGCCTTGACGCCGTGCCTTTCGGGTCGTCTCGATCGACAGCCGATGGTGCTTGGGGTGCGCCAATGTGCTGTTGTGGCGAGCGGGGGTGGAGTGACACCTGTCGATGCCTCCGACTGATGCCCGCGGTAACTTATCGAGCGGTTGCGTCGCCTTGGCGACAACTCGGCGCCGCCATGCCGCGTTCACCCGGAAGGGGCTGCCGCGGGAATTGGGCTGTGCCAGTCCATTCAGTCATATGAGTCGCTACGGTGCGCCCATGGGTACGTCCGGGCGATGATTGTCGTAGTCTGTTTCTTCCGGCTGTCGCGACAACACGCACGAAAAAAATCCGGCAAGCACTGTCTGAAGCACCTTGTCGCTCACCGTTTGCGGACTGCACATCCTGAAGAACTGTACGCCCTCGCACAGGCTCACCAGGCCAACCGCGAGAGCCTCGGCCTGCAGGGGCAACGGCCTGCCGTTGCGCTCCGAAAGCATGCGGATGTACACGCTGATCTGTTCCAGCTTCTCCTGCCGGAAGGCGTTGATGCGCTCCCGAAACGGGGTGTCCCGGCACGCGAGCAACTGGGCCTCGACCCAAAGCGGAAAGCAATCGTGTTCAACAATAGATTGGCTGTAGTACGCGATGGCGCGGTCCTTCATTTCATCGGGCGTGCCGCCCTTCTCCATCATCGCCAGGAGATTCGTCCGCGCCCTATCGTCGTCGCGGCGCAACAACCTGATCAGCAGATCCGGCTTGCCGCCGAAGTTTGAGTAGAACGCGCCGCGCGTATAGCCAGCCGCCTCAGCGATGTCCTCCACGCTTGTCGCGGCGAATCCCTTTTTAACGAACATCTTCCGCGCCGCCTCAAGCAGGCATTCGCGCGTCTGCTCTCTGCGCTGTGCCCGTGTCAGGCGTTCCCGCTTCATGGCATAAAGTACCGGTCAGGCCGACATCTGCGGTGCCGCCAGATCGGCATGCTTCTCAGATGACGGGTTTCGCAATGATCCGTCGACGCCCGATCAGGCCGTCTCGCGGTTTATGTGACATTACACTCATATCTGATTTTGTTGTCAATAAAGTTGACGAAATCTGGCACGTGAGAGGAAATCGGAACCGTCATACCGAAGCGTGAGCGGTCCGCCCGTCTCATGCCAAGCAGCTTCGTTGCGGTGCCCACGATCACGCGACTTCCATACCGTTTGTCGACTGTGCGAGGCTGAGCTCCCCAAGGTAAACGCTTTCGCCCAATTCGCATTTGCGCCAGGCGCTGCCGAGGGCATGACGGATTTCGACTCTGTAAAGACCGCTTCCCTTGGTGAGACCACCGAAGCGGAAATCGCCGAAGCAGTCAGAGACAGTCTCCGCCACCTTCTGATTGCCGAGGTAAAGGGCTACGACCGCATCCGTGACGCACTCGACCACATCTCCCATCCGCGCGCTGACGCTTCCGCTGATGAAGCAGGTTTCCCAGCGCTCGAGGTCGCTGTACCACACGCGCGGTTTCGTGCCCAGGTTAGGCCGCAAGACCTTGAGCCCCTCGCGCTGGGCCTTCTCGGCCATCGCAGCGTCATCGAGCTTGACCGTCTCGAAGACGTCGGTGGGGCACGATTGCTGACAACGCGGCTGCGGCCAGCCCTGGTCGAGCAGATGGGCATCGAAAATCCAGGTCTGCGGCAGTTGCAGCTCATCGTTCCAGACGATCGCTTTGTACGGGCAGGACTTCACGATGTCCTTGCGGCCTCGAGCCTTGTCCGGATCGATGATGACGACGCCGTCGGCGCGCTTGCGAATGGCGTCGCCGCCCACCCGCAAGCAAGGCGCTTCGTCGCAGTGGTTGCACATGACCGGCAGATACGTGGTTTCGACCATATGCGAGTCGCCCTGGACGCGGCGCAGGATCCGGATCGGGCTGTCGGCATTGGCGGCGGCGGGCGCGGCATAACCGGGGAAGTCGTTGCCGACATGCTCGTCCCGCGCGGCGATCACGCAGTTCTGGCAGTTCTCGCAACGCCCCACTTTGATAATCAGGTTCCACTTGCTCATTCGAAATTCCTCACGCGGCGCGACCGAGCATGAACGCTTCGGTGCCTTGCCACTTCTCGACCTGCACCAGGCAGGAATTTGGGCTCATGCTGCTCGTGCCGGCGGTTTGAGGCCGGTCGGGGGTGAGCATGTTCATGCAACCGCCAATCTCGACGCACTCGCCGTCTATTTCGACCAGCTGAAATTCGGCGCTCGCCTCATACGACTTGACCACTCCCGCGCTAAGCAGCGGCGAGACGTCGGCTGCGCAAATCACCGCGCCGCGGTCGTTGTACACCTTGACGAGATCGCGATGGTCAATGCCTCGAACGGCCGCATCGGTCGGACTAAGTCTCAGCAGCCAGAAGCGATGGCCACCAATCAGCGCGCGATGGTCATCGATGCTGTTGACCGAGGAGTTCTTGCCATCACAATGGGTATGGAAGCTGTAACGGCTGTGAGTGGCGATCAACTGCAGCGGATAACGCTGGGCCAGGTCCGAGCGCAGCCCCTCCCAGGACGGGATGTATCGGTTGAGCGGTGGTCGCTCGGGATTGTCCGCAGTGTGCCGCTTCAGCAACTCGGGCACGAACTCCAGCTTGCCGCTCGGCGTCTGCAGGCCCATGCCGAATTTTTCGGCGAACTGGGACGGCAGCGGATGGGGTTCCTGCAAGTCCTTGCGCCGTCCCTCCGCGAACCAGCGCATGTCCACCGGATGGCGCAACTCGGGCTTTTCGGGCGGCACGACGAAATAGCCCTTGCGGCAGAACTCGCGCCACGAAACGTGATCAGGCAGGTCCGACGAGTCGAAGACCCGCTTGACCCAGTCCAGCTCGCTGCATCCCTCGGTGAACACCCCGCCAAGGCCCAGCCGGGTCAGGATGGCAGTGAAGATGTCGTAGTCGGAACGGGACTCGCCCAAAGGCTCGATGCACTTGTGCTGCAGCGTCATCACGCGATGATTGACCGTGCTAAACCCATGATGGGCGTAGCCGCCGGAATTCGCCCATTCGCCGATGTCCCAGCGCTCCAGCGCGGTGCACGCCGGCAGGATGACGTCGGCGAACTGGGCCTCGCCCTCCATCCAGATCGACTGGTTGACCACGAACTCGATGCTCGGGTGCCGGTAGGCTTCAGCCCAGCGTCCGGAATTCGTCACTGTGCTGAAGGCGGACCCGCCGTAGCGGTAGATCATGTGGATCGGCGAATATCCGGGCATGGGGTAGCTGAACGGCGCGAACTGGGCTTCCTGGGACATGCCGTCCCAGAGGTAGCCCGTCGCATGGCCGTTGATGATGGCGTCGGGCAGTTGCTGCCGCGGGACCATTTGCTTGACCGGATTCATGGACAGAATGTGCGGCATGCGCTGGTAATTGTTCACCGCATTGGCGGTCCACGCCAGGTCGCCGGATATGCCGCCGTCCGCGTAGCCGGGAAAATAGAAATGGAGGTCGTGGGGCACCCCGGCTTCAAGGCAGCCGAAATTGACCCCCGGCTTACCCCAGCCCTGCATCGCCATCATCATGATCATGCAGCGCGCCCATTGCGCTCCGGTCGCACCGCGGCCCGCGCCGCCGAATCCCGCGCCGGTCATCCCGACCGCGAGATGGACCTTCCTGTTCCCCCATCGGCGCGCAAGCGCACGGACGTCCTTGGCGGGCACGCCGGTTTCGCCCTCCTGCCACTCGGGCGTCTTGGGAACGCCGTCGGATTCGCCCAGAAGATAGGCCCTCCACTCGTCGAAACCGGTCGTGCGGGTGGCGATGTAATCCTCGTCGTACAAGCCCTCCACGGCCCACACGTACATGATGGCGGTGGCGAGAGCAGCATCGGTTTGCGGTCGGACCGGAATCCAGCGCCCGCCCAGCAACTGCGCGGTCGGGTTGCAGTGCGGGTCGATATGAACGAACTCAATGCCGAGTTCCTTGGCCCACAGGCGCCGCGGAGTCCCCTCGAATCCCGCATAGGCCCCGTTGGTACTTTCGGGGTCGCAGGACCAGAAGACGATCATGTCGGCTTCCTTCAGGCAATCCTCGACGCCACCATAGCCGGATGGCACGCCGACGCGCATCGAGTTGCCGAAATGATGCATGGCACCCCAGTACCAGCCTTCCCAGCTATCCGGATTGGCCGCAACCCGGGTAAAGCCGATCAGGTTGGCAAAGCGCGTCAGCGCACTGAGGTAGTAACCCACGTTGCCCCACTGGTGATGGGACGACATCGGGAAGGTGATGGAACCGGGACCGTGAACGCGCTTCTGCCGGTTGATTTCCCTGGCGACAATGTCCAGGGCCTCGTCCCAACTGATACGCACATAGCCGGATTTGCCCCGGTTCTGGGGATTGCGTTCGCCGTCAGGGTCGAAGTCGACCCGCTTCATGGGATGAAGGATGCGCTTGTCGGAATAGACCAGCGACTTGAGCGTCAACGCGTGGGGCGCGACCAGGCCACGCCGTGGCGGGCTGAAACGGCGGCCGCGCGCCTCGATCACATAACTTGGCGCATCCGTGCTGTCCAGCTCGATGGGCGTCACCCGAACGACGCGGCCATCCTTGACGTAGACGAACAGAGGCCCGCCGTTGGTGCAGGTGGTGAAGCGGCGGGTGCCGTCGCGCAAAGGCGTGCCCATCGGCAGGCCGACGGTCCGCATCATGCTCAGGGTCTGCATGAGCCAAACCAGCAGTTCGTCCTCGCCCTCGGTGACCACCTTGAAGTTCTTGGCAGCGTGGATGATTTCGCCCTGGTCCTGATTGGGAGAAAGAAACTTCAGGGCGGTGGCGACATCCTTGAAGACCATGCGCACGTCGGGCCGCGGATGCCTGCCGGCGCTAGAACGGACGCGTCCGTTCCTGAACTTGATGACGCGACCGATGCTTTGATCCGCGAGTCCGATCCAGGCCACGAGATCGCGCTCCTTCAGGCGATCACGATAAGCGGGAAAGCGGCGTGCCGTCAGGTCAAGAACCTTGGGCAAAGCAAAAAGAATAGTCTTGAGGACCTGTCGTTTCATTATTCGATCCAAAGGGAAGCGGGGTGCGCTAGCGGTGGCATGACGTCGCGGACCGCAGCCAGGCCCGGGGCGCGAAAAATAACGTAGTCGATGTCTTCGATGGGCATTCAAATCTCGATCGGTGCATTAACGAGTCGTACGCGCTAGAACGTGTAGGCGACGTTCAGGAAGACGCTCAGGGGATCGAGCCGGAGCGTCGATTTGGAAACGATCTGCGTTCCAGTCGCGGTGTGTCCGTCTAACGTCAGGTTGGTCTTCACCGGCATATAGTTCACAGAGGTTCCGACAGACCAGTGTTTTGTAATGGCGTAACTTGCCCCGATCTCGAATACCGGATTCCACGATGAACTAAGTGTTGCGTGTGCCGAACCACCTGGACCAACGCTATCAGTGACAAACTGGCTATTGGTTGTCCGAACCTGGGTGAACCACGTATAGTTCACACCCAAACCGATGAATGGACGGAATTTCGAGCCGGCCGAAAACAGGTGGTATCGAAGTTCGATGGCGGGCGGCATTGGCCTCGTCGAGCCGAGGTTGCCATACTTCTCCAGCGTCCCATCGCCAACCAGATTTACTGTCAATGGCAGTCCCAGAAGCATCGCGACGCCAATGTTGTCCGTGACGTAGTACTCGGTGGTAATTCCCACCGTATTCGTTGACGTCGCATGCGCCCCGCTACCGGCTAGTTGGCGATTCACCGTTTCGCCGCCAATACTCTCCACAATGAGTGGCGTTGCGTCGCCCTGTGGCGCGATGTGAAGCCATCCTGTGGACAGCGTAATGCTTCCCGCTGACTGGGCGTTTGCATTGTCGGTCAGCGCAGCCGAGCAGAGGCAAGCCGCCATGCCGGCAGAGCTGATCATTCGTCTGTAATTCCTCACGTGTCTTCTCCTGTCTTGTTGCCCGGGCATTTTTGTGAACCCGTGGTGCTTCCTGTGGAACCGATGCGGCGCTCCGTCTGGGGTCGTTGCGTCGTTCCTCATAGGCTTCGACCGCTTATCAGGTCCGCCGGTTATGTCTGATTAGGTCGTTTTACTAAATGACATGAAACAGGCACGAATGTTTAGAACACCGCTACTGCCTCGTACACGTTATGTGGAAATACGCTTTCGCGTTATCCTTATCACCCTTTCTATTCTTCGTACCTCCTGGTGTCGAGACTTTAAACCGTCCAATTATTCGTTCTCTGCCTTTGGAATAGTTGCTGGTACAGCATGCCTCCATCGCCCAGCACGCTAGTAAGCGCGCATCGCCAAACGTTCAGTCTCGGGCGGGAATACGCACCACGCACCGTCGCGGTGCCGGAAGAAAAATAACCCAACCGGCCCTGTCGGCAGCAGTAGCTCGATACGCACATAGGGTCTCTGGTTTGTGCCCGCACGACCGAACCGGGTAATCCGAACCGCAGTCCCCGATATTGGCCCAAGCCATTTTTCAACAAGCGAACGCAAGGACCTTTCTGAAGCAGTATTCATCCTCTTTCCTCTAAACCGACGCGAGCGTTTAACTCTCTATCGCCGCTGGTACATCAACATTGCTCGCTCCGCGATGGCCTCGCGGCAACCGAAAGCGAAAATGCGAACGGAAAGCGCCCGAGCGCGGAAGTCGCCAATGCTTCGAGCGCGGGGTCGGGAAGTTCGACGTGAAGCGAAAGCCCGCGCGAAGTATCTTCAATGATCCTAACGGTTGCTCCCTCGACGCCAGCCTCCACGAGTGCCGACTGTAACGCGTCTACCGTTTCGCGCTGTTTCAGCCCCGGCTTGAAAATCTTGCCCACGCCTGTCAACGGCATCGCATCCAGGATTCTGATCCGTTTAGGCAGTGCCGCGCGCTCGCCTATCTCGAGTCGCACGAACTCGGCGAGTTCGTCCTCAGTCGCGGTTGCACCCGGTTTGAGCTGGACATAGGCAATCGGCAACTCCCCGGCGTGTGCATCGGGACGACCGACCGCCGCCGCGATCTTGACGGCGGGATGGCGATAGAGCGGTTCCTCGATCGCTGCCGGATCGATGTTGTGACCGCCACGAATGATCACTTCCTTTTTTCGACCAGTAAGCCAGAAATAACCATCGACATCGCATCGACCGAGGTCGCCGGTATTGAGCCAGCACCTGCCATCGCCGAGGTCCAGCCACAGTCCCTTGTTCTGCTCGGGCACGATATACCCGAGGAAAATGTTCGGGCCGGAAATAGTCAGCAGGCCGACCTCATCGATCTCGCAATCCCGTACATATCGCCCGTCAGCGTCGACGATGACGGCTTTCATCGCCTGGCCCGGAATGCGCAGCCCGATTGAGCCCAGCCTGCGCTGCCCCAGCGGCGGGTTGACGCTGCTCACGCAGGTCCCCTCGGTCAGGCCATAGCCCTCGAGAATCCGGATGCGCGTCCTTTCCTGAAAGGTCCGGAAAACTTCGACCGGCATGGGAGCCGCACCGCACAGTCCGTACTCCAGCGAACTCACATCGTGCTCGCCGACAGGAATATCGAGTAACGCCGCATAAAGCGTCGGGACACCGCTGAAGAAATTGATGCGGTGATGCTCGACGATTTCCCAGAAACGTTTGACAACGCCATCGCCGCGATAGCCTTGTGGCGTGCCGAGCACGACCTGGGCGCCTTTGGAAAAAGGCAGGAGACCCGTTGCCATGACGGCATTCACGTGGAAGAGTGGCAGTCCGCAGAAAAGCGTCTTGCCTGGCCCGACGCTGTCGCCGAAGAATTGACCCGTGCTCCAGGCATTCGCCACCTCATTGCCGTGGCGGCGCATCGCAATTTTCGGCAGGCCGGTCGTCCCGCCCGTACAGAAGTACGACGACACGTCGTCGGCGCCAATGTGCCGCGCGCCTTGAAGTGCCGTTCCCGACTCCTGCGCGATGGCAACGCCGAAGTCGTGGATCTCGATATGCGCAGGAACCGCGCCCCGCACGCCGCCCTCGCCGTGCAGCCTTGAACACTCGTTACGCTGCAGCATCCGCGTCGCGGACTGTTTTGAACCCGTCACACGTTCGGCCGGATTCACGAGCACCAGATCCTTCAGCGAAGAAACCTTGTGCAGCACCGCTTGTACCTTTTGCCAAAGATCAGTTCCGGGAAACGGCGCCAGCGTTACCAGCACGCTGGCGCCTGCAGCGTTGAGGAGTTGGCCGATGGCTTCCTGCTCAAGCAATGGATTGATCGCGCAGACAATTCCGGCGGCCTCCCCACCCCAGATCACGAAGTGCGTTTCAGGGAGGTTGGGCAGAACATATGCGATGACTGAGTCGCGTTGTACTCCGAGGCGCGAGAACATGTTCGCGGTGCGCGTGATATCTCGGACGAGTTCACTATACGTCCAGCACTCGGCGTTCCGATAGTCGTCGGCCGTTGCAAAGAACGAAAGTGCCGGTGCCGATGGATTAATCGCCGCGCCCCGGCAGATCATCTCGTAGGTGCTCGACGGGAGATCCGCCGGCAGCCCTTGCGTTTCGATGGCAAGGACTTCGTCTACGTTTGCGATGCCTTTCATGCTGCCTCTTCCACAACGACGTTATGCTGCACGCCCAGATTGATCGAGCGATCGTGGCTGACGATATGCGCCTCCACGACGTCCCCCACCTTCAGGTACTGCGGCCTGTCCGCCTGCATCTTCAGGAAAAGACGCCATTTTTCCGCTTCAGGCAGCTGCGCCGCGGCGCGTTGCTTTTCGGGCGATGGAATGCTCAGTGCACAGCCAGATGGCGTGCCGGTCGCGAGCAGGTCACCGATGCGCAGATCATGCACGCCGGAAAGCTCCGTCAAGGTCTCTGCCGGCCCATAGACGAGACCCGCAGTCGTGTCGTTCTGGCGGACGGTTCCATTGACCGTCAGTGTCAGCACGAGCTCCTTCAACTTCGGAATATCATGTTTCTCAAGGAGGCAAAGGTAAGGGCCGACAGGGCCAAACGTGCGGTAGCTCTTGCCCTTGTAGAACTGCATCTGCGGAATCTGGATATCACGCGCGGAGTAGTCGTTGACGATCACGGCGCCGGCAATGTACTCATGCAGGTTCTCGTCGGTGACCGTTTCGCGGGAGGTGACGTCGCGTTTGAGCACAAGACCGAGTTCGATCTCGTAGTCGAGGAACTGCACCTCCCTGGGCTTCACGAGGGGCGAGTCGGCAGGAACGATGCAGCTCGTCGCCTTCGTGAAGATCATGTTGAATTTCTTCACGTCCGGGTCCACGCCCGAGTCGATCATATGCTGGCGATAATTCGCGCCCTGGCAGATGAACTGCTGGTTGGCGGTCACGGGCGACAACCATTGCACATCCGATTCGGGAATCGGAGAACCGTCCAGTACCGCCAGCCGTTCGACGGGATTGGCTTCAATAAACTCGGCGGTCGACTTGAATTCGCCATGAATCGGCGTGATGGCGCCATTGGCGACTACGCCCCACTGGGCGCGGCCATCATGAAGGTAATGCAGAACGTGAAGTGCCATTTATCGATCTCCGGATTCTATGAAAGTGGGGTGGTTCAGGCGAAAAGCTTCGCCAACGTGCGCAGCTTGCTCAACGTCAGGTCGGGGCTGCGGCGCAGGTTTCTGAAAAGTGCCACGACGCTCGCGGGTGTGAACCTGGGCTTCGTGAAGCTGCGTGGCATCGTCGGTCCCCATTGGGCCATCGCTTCGCGGCTCACGGCATGGACACCCGTCGGCGCGTCCGCCGTAAAGAGGTCGCCGTCGCAATAGTGCTCGTGCTTGTCGCCCCATGGGTCTTGCCAGTAGTCGAACACCTGGCTGCCCAGGATATGTCGGCCGATCCCCCACGCGTGCGTCCAACCTTGGTCGCGCAGAATGCGTTGGCCCATGCCAATCGCGTCGGCGTCAACGACTTCGTACGCGCTATGGCTGTAGGTGGGCACGAAGCCTTGTGCAAGCGCGAGCGTATGGTGATCGGCTGGCTTGTCGCCGAGATCGAGCCGCATGAACGCGACGGCGGGCGAACCATCGGGAAGCACCTGCACATCGCTGGGGATGAAGCCGAAATGCCGCGTATACCACGCGCAGGTTTCCTGATAGTCAACGAGTTCGAGCACGACGTGTCCGAGCCGGATAATTTCCGGCGCGCCTTCGGGCGGTCGCTGCGTGCCGTTGATCCGGACCGTCGCATCCACGGAGTTGAACGGCAAGGGTGGCCGATGAGACAACGTCGAAGCTGGCTGCTGGCCCCATATCGCGTCGACGCGAAAGCCTGAAGGATCGGTCAGCCGTACCGTATAGCCGCCGCCGGGCAGGGGCGAGCGTTCGACGTCCGAGGCGCCCGGCAGTTTTGCAAGTGCATCAAGCTCGGCCCTGTTGTCGACCTGTAGCCCAAAACCAACGAACCGGGATTTCGAGGCCTTCCGGACGACATAGCAGAAGTGTGAAGCACCCGTTCCCCGCAGCAGCAGGAGCGCTTCACCGCGCGATACCGTTCGGAGCCCGAAGTCATTGAGAAATTGCTCGGCTTTCTCGAGATCCGGCCGGTCGAATATCAGATAGGCCAATGCCGACGCTTTCGTCGTAGGATCGGGGTGACGGGCTGGTTGTACAGTGGTCAGGTTCATGGCGATAAGAAATCACACGGTGTGAATGGGGTTTCGAGATGGCATGCGGCCTCGCGATCACTGCATGACCCAGCAGTGCTGACCGAGCAAGGAAAGACTCTCGCGCACGAGCCGCGACGCATCGGTCGCCGGGCCATCGTGAACGACGGTCTTGTCGGGCCGCACCACGGCGGCCCAACCAACCGGTACGAGACGCGGAAGGAACACACCGTCGAGGTCCTCCCAGCTGTCATGCCGAGCGAGATGCGGCCGCTCTCCACGGTGTGCGATCTGCACAGTGCTTCCGCCGGCACGCGCGAAGGCTGCTGCCTCAGAAGAATCAAGCGAGGCTCGGGCGTCTGTGCCAAATCCAATCAGCACCAGGCCCTGCCCGAACACCTCGTCGCTCGGACGCGCCTTGCCATCCGAACCACGTACCCGCCCCTGCCCAATGACTGCGCCGCGCACAAGCTTCGTCGGCGAGCGGCCTTTGACAAACACACCTCTTCTAGTTGTTTTTTTCGGCTGGATCTGCGATTCCTCGGGCTGCGCATGCAGCGGGAGCACCGGTGGCGAGAATTGCATTAGCCCATGAGCCCACGAGTCAATGCCGCCATTGCGCGGCGTGACGAGCTTTCTCATGAATCTTGCGAGCTTTGTTATCGCCTTCTCGTGGGGCCGCCTCTCCTCGTCGTAAGTGTCGAGAATGCGTGAATCCGCTCGCCCCTGCACCACCCATGCAAGCTTCCAGCACAGATTGGCGGCATCTCGCAGTCCCGCGGCCAACCCTCGGCCGACGGATGGAGGCCTAATGTGCGCGGCGTCGCCCGCGAAGAACACACGCCCCCGGCTGAATGCATTAAGGGTTCGCGTTCGGAAGCGATACACCGCCTTGCGCTCGATCATCGTGTCTTCCGGGTTGCCCGATGGAGCGGCAATCTCGCGTATGCGGACCTCGGCTTTCATGTTCTCGTGGCGCTCGTCCGGCTGCAGCATGAACTTCCAGCGCTCACGCCCGCTGCGCGCGACCATGTATCGGTTTGGCCGACGGTGATCGGAGATGAACTCGATATCTTCGGCTGGGCGCGAAAGATGCCGCGCAGCGGCAACGAGCCATTTCTCGGCAAATGTCTTACCCCAGAAGTGCGGCCCCATAGTCTGCCGAACCAGCGAATACGGCCCGTCTGCACCGACCACGTAGCGCGCCCGGACGATGTGAGAGCGGCCGCGATCAAGCTCCAGCGACGCGAGCACATGGTCGCCTTCTTCCGTGAAGCTCCCCAGTTCGACACCTGGCGCGATATGCACACAGTCGTATTTCTCGAGCCGGGCCCGCAGGCACCGCTCGAGTTCGTGCTGGTACAACGTGACGGGCTTCGGATAGCCATCCAGGCGGCTCGCCGAACTGATTTGGCCGACCTGCCCCAGCATGGGCGTTCTCATCCGCACATATGGAATTGTGCTGGTCTCGAGATCGTGCTCCCCAATGCCCGCAAGCTGAAGGATGCGCAGCGCGTCGTTATCTAGCTCGATTGCCTGGCGCGCGATGGAAACCTCGGTTGACTTGTCGACAATCAATACATGCACGCCGTAGCGCGCCAGTAGATTGGCAATCGTTGCACCGACGGGTCCGCAACCCACCAGTAAGACGTCAACCACCGACGGTAATGCGCCAATCGGCGGACGAACCTGTTCATGCCGGCTCGACGGCGCGGCGCCGTCCTTTGCTGCTGTCTCCACAGTCACTCCAGATGTTGTCTGTTGTACTTGTATGTAAGGCCGGCCTTCGGGTCGCCTTTAATGACATTAAAGTCATTCGTGAGCGTTTTGTCAACCTAGACATTACGATCTATACTTAGGCATAACCAAAGCTTGGATCCATCATGCCGAACACTACAAAGCGTCCTACCCGTGCGGCGCCAATCGCCCCGGTTGCCATTCCCGAACAACGCGAGCCGCGCGGTGCGCGTCGCAAGCGCGAGACGCGTGCCCGTCTGCTCGACGCCGCCCTCAGGCTGATGGCCGAAAAAGGCATGGAGGGCGTGGCGATCAATGAAATCACCGAAGCCGCTGATGTCGGCTTTGGCTCGTTCTACAACCACTTTGAATCGAAGGAGGCGATTTACGCGACGCTTGTCGACGAGGTGTTCGAGGATTTCGCTAACATGATGGATCGCCTCGCCGCTGGCCTTTCCGACCCGGCCGAGGTGATCGCTGTCTCCGTGCGTCATACGGTCCTGCGTGCGCAGCAAGACCCCGTGTGGGGACGTTTCCTGGTACGTGAAGGGTTTATTCCGACGCATGCGATGAGCCGCGGACTGGGCCAGCGGCTGCTGCGCGACATGGTGAATGGCATTGCCGCGAAGCGCTTTGTGGTCGCCGACCCGTTCATCGGATTTCTTGCGGTGGCCGGTACGGTCCTCTGTGCAATCGCCGCCGAGCTGAACTTCGTCGCACCGGGCGCGCCCGCGGCAAGCGTACTCAAGGAGCTTGGCTTTAGCGGGGAGAACTTCCCTGAGCGTACTGCAGCAATGCTGCTGCAGACACTCGGACTCAAGCGCGCGGAGGCGGAGAAGATTGCAGCGCGTCCGCTGCCGGTCGTGGAGGAGACTGTCGACGCCGATTGAATCAAGAGGTCCGGCGCCATCGGTCTGATCGGCCTGAAGTCAGCCGGGTGCGGCCCGGCGGAGAAGCCCGCTCGGGCCGCTAGCGATTAAACTCAATCACCTGCTAAAGCCTCGACGCTAGCAATCAGCTGGCGCTCCTTGTCGGCGTGAGGCACCAATTCCTGTATCGGTTCAGCCTGCTAGAGCCGGGCATAACAACGCCGAACTTCTCGTACTCGCAGGGATGCGCGCCGGTGCAACGGCGGACTCGAACGGCGCCGCCGAAAATTCCCGGACGACTTCGCCAATTTGAGTGCCTATCCTTCTCACTGCGACTCGATGGCCGTTGACGAGTGCATCGTAGCCGGCCGATACGGGCTGGCTGACTATGCTGCGGCACGTCAATGTTCGTGAGTCGTTCGACTTGCGTACACTCCAGGTGACGTCAAGCAGCGCGTGTGAGCCCGGCCACGATTCAAAACGCTGCACGTCGACGGAGACCTGATACGTGCGAGCGTCCTCGGCGTGACCAGACTGGTCCGTGTCGGGGCCGCCCGCCTGTCGAGTCGCGGCCGCGAGCAGCGCATTGCGGATCTCGTCTGCAAGCGGCGATGCCCAGCGCTCGTTTTCCAGAATCCTGACGCGCGCCGCATCGACGTGTACGACCAACTGGCTCCTTGCGACTGAAACCGGCACCTTCACTGTGCGCATGTCGATCCGGAAGGCCGGACTGACCGTAACGTTTGCACGCGTCGGTTCGCTGTCAGTGCCGAGGGTATAGAAGCGGGCCGGCGGGGAAGCACAGGCGCTCAGCGCGGCCAGACCCATGACGGTCGCAATACGGGCGATCGCGCGCCGCGCGCGGGATTGGATCAGTTTCACCGTTGGTCTCCTTTCTTGCCGAACAGGAGCGCCTGGGGATGACGTTCCAGATAATCGGCGAGCGCATTGAGGGATTGCAGGGTGCGTGTCATTTCCTGCATCGCATCCTGGATGTCCGACTGCAGGGGCGCGGTCTGCCGGAGCGTCGTTTCGGCGGTACTGAAGGTTTTCTGCGCGGCCGCCAGTGTGTCGCGGGCTTGCGGAACGATCTCTGTGTCCATGTGCCCGAACAGCTTGTTGGCGTTTTCAAGTGCGCCGTTAAGATTGGCTCCGATCTTGTCGAACGGCACCTGATTCAGCTTCCTCGCAATATCGGCAATCTGCACCTGAAGTTCGTCGAGGGTGTTAGGCACAGTCGGCAGTTCAATAGGATTGCGATGAACATCGACGCTCGCCCGAGGCGCTTTCGGAAACATGTCGAGCGCCACGAATAGCTGGCCTGTCAGCAGGTTGCCGGTTCGCAACTGACCGCGCATTCCCTCCATGACGAGGTTTTCCAGCAACTCATGACCACCCTGCGAGTTCGGAGCCGGTAGCGCTTCGTTGGAGCGCCGGCTGAGCCGGTCGGGATACAGCGCCATCGATACCTTCATGCTGAAACTCTTCTCCTTTTCGTTATATTCGATACCGATGTCCGTCACCTGCCCCAGCGCGATGCCTCGAAGGTCGACGGGAGCGCCGACAGACAGGCCGCGCAGCGACTGGTTGAACCGCATCACGACATTGAGCGGCGCGCCGTCGGGCTCGCGCATCGCGTCCGACTCGTCCGATGCGAGTCGGAACGCCGCCTTGTCAGCGGCCGGTTGTCCGGCGTCCTGACCCGGCGGCGACTGGAACGCCAGGCCTCCGACGACCACCGTCGCCAGAGATTGTGTATTGAGCTTCAATCCGTTCGAATCCAGACGGAGGTCGACACCGCTTGCGTGCCACCACCGTGTATTGGTGCCGACATACTGGTCAAACGGCGCATTGACGAAAACATTGACGATGACGCCGGTGCCATGCGGATCCAGCGAGAAGCCGACCACCTGGCCTACCTGGATGCGATGGTAGAAAATCGGCGCGCCGATATCGACGGACCCCAATGAGTCGCCTCTTAGCGTGTATTGATGTCCCGGCTGCCCGGACGTGACGATCGGAGGACTTTCGAGCCCGACAAACGCGGTTTGCCTTTCCGAAGAACGACTGACATCGACACCGATATACGCGCCGGAGAGCAGCGTACCGAGGCCCGAGATGCCATTAGCGCCCACGCGCGGGCGAACCACCCAGAAGCGCGTGCCTCGGCTCGCGAACTTTTCTGCCTGTTTGGTCAGCTCGATCGTGACGATGACGTGCTGCAGGTCCTTTGACAGCGCGACCGCCTGTACCGAACCGATCTCCACGTCCTTGTATTTGACCTTCGTTTTGCCCGCCTCCATACCCTCAGCGTTGCTGAACGTGACCGTCACTGTCGGTCCCTTGTCGGTGACGGATTTGACTACCAGCGCCACACCGATCAGCGCACAGATGAGCGGCACTAACCAGATGAGGGAGGGAATCCAGCGTTTCCGCGGCTTGATGTCAGGTCTGGGTGGCGTTGGAAGATGCATCGCTCGGAGAGTAGTTCGCAAATATGAGGTTATTTAGGAGTGCGGACGCCGCTAGCACGGTATTCGTTCATCGCCGTGAACCACGCGCTGGCCCGCAGCGGACGTTGTCCCAGATCAGCCGCGGATCGAATTGATGCGACGCGAGCATGGTGAGAATCACCACCGCGCCGAAAGCCAGCGCGCCCGGACCGGCAGTGACAACCGCAAACGAACCGAAATGCACCAGCGCGACCGTCAGGGCGACAACGAAGATATCGAGCATCGACCACCGGCCCACGCACTCGACGAGCCGATGCAGCCTCGCGCGTTCGAGCTGCTGCCAGTCCGGACTGCGACGGGCCGCTACGATTTGCAGCGTGAGAATGGCGAGTTTGAGCATCGGCACCACGACGCTGGCTACGAACACGACGACGGCGAGTGGCCAGTCGCCTGAAGTCCAGAAGTACGCCACGCCGCCGAGGATCGTGTCGTCCTCCGAGTGGCCGAGGGATGACGCGTGCATGATCGGCAACAGATTCGCGGGTATGTAGGCGAGCGCGGCGGCAAGAACCAGACTCGACGTGCGCGTCACGCTATCGGGATGGCGCGTGTGCAGCACCGATTCGCACCGCGAGCAGCGCTGCTCTGACGACGCCGCGATGTGCTTCTGCACCAGTCCACAGGTATGACAGGCTATGAGCCCGGCGCTGCGCGCCGTCATATGCGCCGCCGGCGCGGGCTTCAGGCCGAAGAACGTCGGGGCTCGCGGGGCGCACCTGCGCTTCACTCTGGTCCAGCGGATCTCAGCGGGTTGTCGAAACTTTATTTCGTCCCGCGTCGACCAGAGCACGCGCGGGTCGAAAGTGGCGAGAAACGCCAACATCAACGTGAGTGCACCGAATGCAAACAGTCCTGGCCCAGGGATCACCTGCGCCATGCTGACCATTTTCACGATCGTGATGACCACGCCGAGCATGAACACTTCGATCATGCCCCATGGACGGATGAGCTGCACGACGCGAAGCATTCGATTGAAATGACGTACTACCTTGCCAAGGCGCAGAGGAACGAGCACATAGAGAAGGGCGAGGAGTTCGATCAGCGGAAACAGGATCGCCGAGCAAAAGACCATCGTTGCGACGATGCGCATGTGGCCCGTCCACAACGAGCGCACCGCGCCGAATAGCGTCGCCGCCGACGTCATACCGTTGGTCTGCAGTTGTATGACCGGGAAAGCCTGCGCAATACAGAATGTGATCAAAGCTGCAACGGTGAGCGCACCAATCCGGTCGAGCGGCACGCCCGCTCCCTGCGTTCCTTCCAGGCCCGCACGGCAGCGCGAGCAGCTCGCCGTCTGCCCGCCCCGCAGCAGAGGCTTGCGAAACAGCAGATCGCACTCGTGACAGGCGATCAGTTTCTTATATTCCATACAGGGAACTGGACAACCTGAGGTTCTGGCGCGTTCGATGCACGTGAAGTCCGGCTTGACCTTCCCGTGCGTGGGCGCATTCTGATTTCGGATAGAAAACGACTGCTCCGATACCCGCCGGTACAGTCGAGGAAGAGCGGCCTGATCGGCAGGTCGCTCTTCCCGTCTTCATCGACACGCGATCATTGCGACGACGCTGTTTGCGGCTGGCCCGGCGGCAGTTCGCCCATCGCCTGGAACAGTGCGACGGTATCGTTCATGCGCTGGCTTGCCGCGCGCACGGCGCCGATCTGTGCGTTGAGAAAGCGCTGCTCGCTGGCATGCTCTGCCGTTGACGGCAGCGAACCCATGCGGCGGCGCGACGCGGTATCGTCGAATCCCGCCTGCGCTGCCTGTGCCGCTGCTTCAGTCGACGCGAGTGTCTGTGCGTCGTTATCCAGCGCGGCAAGCGAATCCGCGACATTCTGGAACGCCGACAGAACGGTGGACTTGTAGTTCAGCACCGCCGCATCGTAAGCATCGATCGACGCCTTGCGGTGCGCGAACAGCGCGCCGCCATGGAAGATCGGTTGCGACAGGCTCGCACCAATGGCCCAGAGTCCGCCCGCTCCTGAGAGCACCGCCGGCCAGCTAAAGCCGCCGCGGCCCATCGAGGCCGTCAGCGACAGGCTCGGAAAGAGCTGCGCGGTCGCAGCGCCGACATCGGCGGCAGCGGCCTTCACGGCGGCGTCGGCTGCCTGAATGTCGGGGCGCGAACGCAGCAGGTCCGACGGCACCACGACGGGCACGTGTTCGGGCAACGTCAGGCTGTCGAGATCGGGAACGGCCGGGGCGTTGTCCGGCGTGCGGCCCATCAGCACCGCGAGCGCATGGATGGCTGTGGCGCGCTGCTGGCGTAACGCGGGAAGACTCGCCGCAGCCGAAGCCGCATCCTGCGTCGATGCGAGCGCCTGCGCACGCGAGACCGAGCCGAGTGTGTAGCGGTGCTGGTCCTCGTCCGCGGCCGTCCTGGCCACGGCGACGAGCCGTTCGGTGAGCGCGATCTGGCGATCGAGTGCCGCCACGCTGATCGTCGTACCGACGATGTTTGCCGCCAGCGCGCGCCGCGCCGCCTCCAGTTGATACGCCTGCACGTCTACGCGAGCGGCGCTGGCCGCATTCGCCGAACGCGTCGCACCGAACAGGTCAAAGGTGTAGGACGCGAGAAACTGTCCGGCAAAAAAGTTATAGCGAACCTCGCTGGGGCCAATGCCGGGCACAAGCGGTGTACGCCCGCGATCGACTTGTGCGGCAGCATCGATTGAAGGCAGCGTCGATGCGCCGACCTGGGCGCGCAGCTCCTGCTGCGCGGCTGCGAGCGTCCGCTGCGCAGCCCCGAGCGTGGGGCTGTTGCGCAAGCCTTCCTCGACCAGTGCACTCAGCGCGTCCGACCGGTAAAGCTGCCACCATTGCGGAACGCCCACTGCGCCGATATCGAACTGCTGCGCCACGCCGCCCGCTGCGACGGTCTTCGCCGGCTGTGCCTCGGCACCGTAGTGCGCAGGCGAAGGCATCGCCGGGGGCGCGCCGTTCGGGCCGAACGTGCAGGCCGTCAGTGCGATGGCCACAGCCACGGCCATCACGGATGTCTTGTAGTCGAAGCTCATCATCAAACCTCCGAATGCTCGGCGACGACCGGTTGCATTCCGCGCTCGTCGTGCCGGACCCTGAAGCACGCCGCGTACAGCGCGGGCAGGAAGAACACGGTCAGTACCGTGGCGATCGTGATACCGCCCATCAGTGCGGTCGCCATCGGACCGAAGAAGCCCGAGCGCAGCAGCGGAATCAGCGCGAGGACGGCGGCGGCGGCGGTCAGCATGATCGGCCTGAAACGCCTTATGGTTGCGCCGATAATCGCGTCGAAGCGCGGCTGGCCTGCCGCGATATCCTGATCGATCTGGTCGACCAGAATCACGGAGTTGCGCATGATGATGCCGAACATCGCAATCACGCCCAGCAGCGCGACGAAGCCGAAGGGCTTGCCGAACAGCAGCAGCGCGGCCACGACGCCAATCAGGCCGAGCGGCGCGGTCAGCACGACGATGAAGGTCCGCGCGAAGTTCTTGAGCTGGATCATCAGCAACAGCAGCACGGCGATGATCATCAACGGCATTTCGGCATTGATCGACGTCTGGCCCTTCACGCTTTCTTCGACCGCGCCGCCCACCTGAATGCGATAGCCGACCGGCAGCCTGGCGGTTTCCGCCGCGAGCGCACGTTCGATGTCGTGGGTCACGTCGATGCCCTGCGCGTCGCCGCGCACGTCCGCCTGCACCGTGATGGTCGGCTGACGGTCGCGTTGCCAGATGACGCCGTACTCGAGCGTATTGCGCACGTGTCCGAGCGAACCGAGCGGCACCGGGCCGTGGGGCGTCGGAATCGCGAGACTGGTCAGCTGCGCCGGATTGACACGTTCGCTCTTGGGCGCGCGCAGATCGACGTTGATCAGCTTGTCGCGCTCGCGGTACTGCGTCACCGTGTAGCCCGATAGCGTCATCGCGAGGAAGTTCGACACGTCTTCCGACGTGACGCCAAGCTGGCGCGCGCGGTTCTGATCGATCTCGAACGAGATCGAGCGCTCCGCCGGCTCGTCCCAGTCGAACTGGACGTTGCGCGTGCGGGGATCGGCGCGGACCTTGTCCGACACCGTCTGCGCAATCGATCGGACGGTCGCGATATCGTCGCCGCTCACGCGGAACTTGATCGGGAAGCCGACCGGCGGACCATTCTCGAGCCGGGAGACGCGCGCTCGCACGCCGGAGAAATCCTTCTCGAGCTTGCCGTCGAGCCAACGCATCAGTTCCTCGCGGTTTTCCACGCTTTTTGCGGTAATCACGAACTGCGCGAAATTCGGCTGTTGAAGCTGCTGGTCGAGCGTCAGGTAAAAACGCGGCGCGCCGGTGCCGACGAAGTCGACGAAGTGGTCGATCTCGGCTTTGCCGTCGAGCACCTTTTCCAGGCGCTTCGCTTCACGCAGCGTCGCCTCGAACGAGGCGCCTTCCGGCAATCGCAGATCGACCAGCAGTTCCGGCCGTTCCGAGTTCGGGAAGAACTGCTGCGGCACGCGCGTGAAGGCCAGCATGGAAATCGCGAAAAGCACGACGGTGACGCCGAGCACGACCCATCGACGCTCGACGCACCACGCAACCCATCCCGACAGGCGCCGGTAGAAGCCGGTGTTGCCGATTTCATGCGGATCATGGTGTGCACCGCCGGGTTGAGGCTTGCGTTCCGGCAGCAGGTGATAACCCAGCAACGGCACCAGCACGACGGCCGCGAACCACGAAACGATCAGCGCGATGGCCGACACTTCGAAGATCGAACGCGTGTATTCGCCCGTGCTCGATTTGGCGAGCGCAATCGGCAGGAAGCCGCATACGGTGACGAGCGTGCCTGTGAGCATCGGGAATGCCGTGCTGGTATACGCGAACGCTGCCGAGCGCGCCCGGCTCCAGCCTTGCTCCAGCTTCACCGCCATCATTTCGACGGCGATGATCGCGTCGTCGACGAGCAGGCCCAGCGCGAGCACGAGCGTACCGAGCGAAACCTTGTCCAACCCGATATTGAACATGTGCATGCAAAGCGCCGTCACCGCCAGCACGATCGGAATCGTGATCACGACGACCATACCGGTGCGCAAGCCGAGCGAGACGAGGCTCACGACCAGCACGATCGCCACCGCTTCGCCAACCGATCTCACGAACTCATCCACCGAGTGCTTGACCGCGTGCGGCATGCTCGAAACCGCCGCGAGTTTCAGACCCGCCGGCAGCGTGGCCTGCAGTTCGGCGGCTTTTGCGTCGAGCGCCTTGCCGAGGTCGATCACGTCGCCGCCCTTTTGCATCGTCACGCCGATGCCGAGCACCGCCTGGCCGCCGACGCGCATCTGGGTCACCGGTGGATCGTCATAACCGCGTGTGATCTTCGCGATGTCGCCCAGCCGGAACGTGCGCTTGTTGATGGTGATCATCATGTCCGCGAGTGCCTGCACGTCCTTGAACGCGCCGCTCGGACGCACGAACACGCGGTCGTCCGCGGTCGTGATGGTGCCGACGGGCGCCACGGCATTCTGTGCGTCGATCGCCTGAGCGAGCTGTTGCGGCGTGATCGAAAGCCGCGTGAGCTGCGCATTCGATATCTCGACGAAGATGTGCTGATCGGGGTCGCCAAAATAGTCGACCTTCGCCACACCGGGTATGCGCAGCAGGACTGTGCGCAGCTTGTCAGCGTAGTCGTGCAGTTGCGCCGGCGAAAAGCCGTCGCCTTCAAGCGCATAGATGTTGGTGTAGACGTCACCGAATTCATCGTTGAAAAACGGGCCGACGGTGCCCTTCGGCAGCGTCGCGGCAATGTCGCCGACCTTCTTGCGCACCTGATACCAGGTTTCCGGCACTTCCTTGACGGGCGCGGAGTCCTTCATGGCGAAGAAGATCATCGACTCGCCGGGGCGCGAGTAGCTCTTGATGTAGTCGATGTTCGGCGCGGCCTGTAGCTGGCGGCCGATCCGGTCCGTGATCTGTTCCTGCACCTCGCGCGCACTCGCACCGGGCCAATAGGTCTTGATCACCATCGTGCGGAAGGTGAACGGCGGGTCCTCCGACTGCGCGAGTTGCGTATAGCCGATCACGCCGAAAAGCGTGGCGAGCCCGATCAGAAAGATCACGAGCTGCTGATGACGCAGCGCCCAGGCGGAAAGATTGAAGCTGCCTTCGCCAGATTTGTCTGCCCCAGAAGACGGGACAGGCGCGCTCTCGCGCACGGGTTCTTGGTCACGGGAGTTCATGACGGGAAATCCTCCCGATGCAGGGGCGCCACCACCTGCACGTGCTGGCCCGTGCTAACGGCGTGTACGCCCTGCACCACGACGCGGTCGCCGTCGCGGAGGCCCGATGCGATGGCGACCGTGCGCTCGTCGTACCGCTGCACCGTCACAGGACGCAGCTCGAGTGTGTCGGTGCCGGTACGCACCACCCAGACAGCAGGGTTCTCGCCCTGATGAAAGAGCGCCGTCACCGGCACAGTGAACGGCTGTGCGCCCGACGCGTCACCGACGACATCGAACGCAACGGTGGCCGTCATGCCGAGGCGCACTGCAGGGCTGGGCGCGTTCAGGGTGAGCTTGACGCGCCAGGTGCGGCTTTGCGGATCAGCGCTAGGCGACACCTCGCGCACGCGGGCCTCGAAGGTCTTGCCGGGTAGCGCCGGCAGCGTTACGCGCGCCATGCTGCCGACTGTCAGCGAGCTCAGCGTGCGCTCGGGCGCGTCGCAGACGATGTCTACGTCGCCCGTCCAGTCGAGGTGATAGATCGATTGGGTTGCCTGAACGTTCTGGCCCGTGTCGGCGTCCTCCGAGGTAATCACGCCGTCGTGGTCCGCAGTCAGCGTCGCATAGCGCAGATTGTCCGAGGCGAGCGCCATCTGGGCGAGCGCCGAGTCGCGCTGCGCAACAGCGGATGCGTACGCGTCCTGCGTCTGTTCGAGCTGCGCCGGTGCAATCAGGTTTGCCTGCGCCTGCGCCTGATCGCGATCGAGCTGTTGCTTCGCGTAGACGAACCGGTGTTGGGCGGCATCGAGCTGCGCTCGCGCGTTGGCCAGGTTACTGCGCAGATCGGTCGGGTCGAGCAGCGCAACAACCTGTCCCGCCTTGACGGCGTCGCCGAGGCGAACGCGCCGTTCGATGATCTTGCCGCCCACTCTGAACGAAAGCGCCGTGGAGTAGCGCGCCTGCACCTGAGCCGGCAGCGACGCACTTGCCGTGCGCCCGTCAGCGTGGACGGCCAGGGCGACCACGGGCTTTGGCTCTGGAGCGGCGGCTTCGCGCTGGTGGCATGCCGCGAGCATGACCGCGCAGCAAGCCGCAAGCACCATGCGTGCGCACTGCGGAGATTGGACGAGGGAAGGTAAGAAGCGACGCGCAGGCGCCTGCGCGATAGGGCCGGAATGTTTCACGATGTTCACAAGACGGGTGATAACCCTGGTAAGAAAGTTTCCCGATGCCGTGCAAACCCGAGTGCCAGCAAGCACGGTTCGCTATCAGCGCGGACGCATAAAACAAGCTTCGTTGATACGTTAGTCCTACTTATCGACGTGCATGTCGGTACTTGCCAGCTCGATGTGCCTCCACGCAACCAGTACGTGGGGCAGCGCCCGTTCATGCCTACCGCCCGGTGATCTGCTGGTCTGTCTGGTCTGTCAGTTCTGGCCGAGGACTTGCGATCGACCGCTAACGGAATTTTTTCGCTCCGTCGGCATCGTTGGGTCCTTCGTACGTCCGGTTGTCGGCGGCGCGGGTGACATTAGACCCATTACTGAGTATATTGTCAACTATGACATACAAATCTAGAATCCAGACTTCGAATAACCACGACTACGGAGCCGACATGCCACAAGCCCCCAAACCGCGCGCGAGCCGCGGACGCTCTCTCAAGGCGCCAAGTGCGTCCCGCGACGCGATCAATCGAAGCTATCCGCGCGGTGCCCGTCGCAAACGCGAGACGCGCGCGCGCCTGCTCGACGCTGCGCTGAAACTGGTGGCGGCCAAGGGTTTGAGCTCCGTCACGATTAACGAAATCACCGAGGCAGCCGACGTCGGGTTCGGCTCCTTCTATAACCACTTCGAATCCAAGGAAGGCATCTTCACGGCGCTCATCGAATGGCTGTTCGAGGAATTTGCGGATACGCTCGATCGCCTCGCCGCGGGGTTGTCCGATCCAGCGGAAGTGATCGCCGTCTCAGTCCGTCACACGCTCCTGCGGGCCTACCGCGAGCCAGTTTGGGGGCAACTTCTCATTCGCGAAGGTTTGTCGCCGCGCCTGCTCAGCAGGGGTCTCGGCCTGCGCCTGCTGCGCGATAGCGAGAAGGGCATTTCAGAAAGGCGTTTTGTGATCGCGGACCGGTTCATGTCCGTTATCACCGTGATTGGCACGGTGCTCGCGGGAATTGCCGCCGAACTGCAACTGGCCATCTCGTCGAAGCGGACCGTTCGTGCGCGAAAGGTGCTTCGCTCGAAGGAGGAGAAGTTTGCCCAGCGAACCGCCGCCATTGTGTTGCAGGCGTTCGGTCTCACACGTGTAGAGGCCGAGCGGATCGCGCGACGTCCACTGCCCACCGTTCCCGATGCTCCGACCTTGCCGTGACAGTGCAACTAGCGCGGCGTTTCCGCGCCATCGCAGGTGCGGCCGCCCGGTGCAGTGTCGGGTTGGTGGGTAGGCGGGGCAGGTGCCCGGACATCAAATCGGGCGATCGCGATGCCGGTCAGCCCTGGTAAAGCGCACTCGCGAGATAGCGGTGGCGCAGTTCCCGCAATGCCGATGCGAGGATGGCGCTGACCGGCAACGCGAGCAGCACGCCGAAGAATCCGAACAGCCGCCCAAACGCCAGCAGCGCAAAGATGACCGCGAGCGGATGAAGGCCGATGCGCTCGCCAACCAGTCTCGGCGTCAGCACAAAGCTTTCAAGAATCTGGCCGACGCCATACACCGCGACCACCACGGCGAGGCCATACCAGTCACCGAATTGCAGCAGCGCCGCGAGGAGCGCGAACGCGAGGCCGGTCGCAAAGCCGATGTAGGGAACGAATACGGCAAGCGCGCTAAACAGGCCGACGGGCACCGCCAGATCCAACCCTGCAATCGTCAGCACAGTCGGGTAGAACACCGCGAGCACTGCAATCACCAGCAGTTGCCCGCGCAGGTACTGCGACATCATGCAATCGATCTCTCCGACGAATTCCCGTGTCTTGCCGAGCCAGCGCCGCGGCACGAAGCTCGCCATGCGCTCGAACGCCTCGTGCCTGTCGTAGAGCAGATAGAACAGGACGAGTGGCATCAGCACCGCATTGCTCACGACATTGATCATCACGTTGCTGCTGGTGCGCAGGTACTGCCATACGGCAAGCATCGCGCCCTGCCCGTCCGCTTTGAGACGGGCCGCCAGCACCTCGCGGATATTCGTCACATCGAGCGAATAATCCAGTCCCAGAAAAGCCAGACGCGGCTTCAGCCATCCATCGAGTTTTGCGACGATAAATGGAATTTGCCTGATGAGTTCCGGCCCTTCCTTCTGGACAACTACGCACATGAGCAGCATGACGAGTGCGACGGACAGAGCAAACAAAGACATCATCACCAGCGCCGCAAGGCCGCGCGGAATGCGATGGCGTACCAGCCACTCCACGCCCGGCTGCAAAATGTATGCGACGAGCGCACCGAGCAGAAACGGCGTGAGAACGGCACGCAGGTTCCATAGCAACACGCCGGCCGCTAACGCAACGGCGCCCCAAAACAGAGATTGACGATGGTATACAGTCATAAGCGCCCCCACTGGGCGAGTGATCGAGTGGCTTTCGTCGTTGAGCCGAAGCATCGGCGGAAGTGTCCGTCTTAACCGCAGGAGCCGGCGATGCCGGGTCGCCGCGCGGCGCATCCGTCAGATCGGCGTCGCGCCGCTAGCCGCGCTGTGGGTACGCCTGTCGTCACCGTGCTGGCGCGACGGGTCTTGCGGCGTCGCCGGTTTGCTGGTGCCTGTCTGCGATTGGCCACCGGGTTGCCCGGTGACTTCGATCCACAATGGACGCACCATCGGATCGGGCGGCGACATCATTGCTGGTGCTGGCACCGCGGGAACGACAATCGCGATGACGCGCGGCGTGGGCGTCACGGTCGTGGAACAACCGCAGACCGTCGCAACAAGCGGGAACGAGCACAGCAAGGCGAAAAAGAAGCGCCGTCGGCGCGTCATTCCTGCCGCCGATGCAGCGAATCGTTCAGGTCTGGTTGAGCAGTCATGGGTGACATCTCCACGGTTGATTCAGCGTGCGCTGGCATTGCGGCGACTCGCCTACAGCAACTTCGCGGACGGGCCACTATGTGATAATATTATCACATTCGCGCGATCGGTCAATATTGATTTTAAAGATCGAGCCGCACTGCATCCGCCATCGGCGGTACGCCGTGCGCTGCGCTGCCGGTCCGACTCCCGACCAGTTCGCAGACGCGCAGCGGGCTCAGTGCGTCAGGACGCTCGGGTGCGCGGCGAGGCGCTCGACCTCGAGTAGCGCCTGACCAAGCACATCGATAGCTCCATTCGTGGTGGAGGCCGTAGCAGCGCTGCGCAACGCGTGCTGAACGATGTCGTGAATGACGTCCGTGTTCGATGAACCGGCGTGGAGCGTAAGTTGGTGTGCCATAAGTATTCCTGCGTAAAAACGAAGCCTGTTTCGTGTGGACGCAGTATAAGCAAAGCGCGCCGCCATTCGACGCGCGCAATTATGAGTTGCGAGATCTTCAATACACGGTTTGCGGACGTATTCCGATACCCACGTAGCGTCTTGTCGACGAACGGCGATGGAAGCGCGCATGCTCGACGGCTGATCTCGTTTGTATAACGACCAGCGGATACAGTCGAAGCGAATTGCTGCGTGTCATTCAGACAGTCCGCACCGCCCTTGCCTCCGGACACACTAAAGAAGCACACACTGCTTCAGCGCAATCGGCTACAACCTTGCAGCGACGGCAACTATCCGTTGCCCCGTAGATGCTTGTAAGCCGACCGTAAATGACTAGACTGGCACCAACGAACTGGCAAACAGCACTCATGCCTCGCCAGACCGTTGTTCCCCAAACACCGCGTCTCCTGAATCCGACGCTCGATATTGAGTCTGATCATGCCAAAGTCGAAGACCTTCATCCCCGTCCCTGTTGTCGCGTCGATCTTGTCCTTCTCGACCGCCGCATTCGCTAGCAGCAGCGGTCCCCAAACCTGGGAGCAAGCGGCTGTGCAACCGGTTCAGCGTCAAACGGTCAGCTACCATGACCACACGGACGCCAATACACAACATGCAATGGACTTTCAGGCGGTGTTAGCCCGCGTGGAAGCCCAGCGGCAAGCGTTCAACAACTACGGCGGGGTGACTAGTTCGTCGGCTTTCCTCCCGTCAGACAACGTAGCGTCGGGTAGCCCCGTCGACTTCAGTACCGCAACAGCGTCCTGGCGTTACAAGGCAATCTTGGCCGCGCGTTGATACGGCTCGCGGCTGCTAATCGCATCAAAATCAAGACAATCAACTGTAGAGAATTGAAATGAAAAAGATCTTCCTTGTACTGTTCGCCTTCCTTACCAGCACATCCGTGCTTGCGCAAAGCAATCTGCCGCAGCAATTGCCGTCGCAGCAGCCAGCGTCCGCCGGGCAATCGTCCACGAAGCAGCTTTCACAGGGTGGGCCGCAGCTTCCGCAACCTCCACAGCTTCCGCAGATTCCGCAACTTCCGACACAAGCGTCGACGCAACATCCGACCCAGCTTTCGAAATAACCCCGTATGGCTGCGCAACCCGCGCAGCCATCCCTGGGAGACCGGCGATTGTCGCGGCTACCCGGATTCTGTTCATCACCGTAGGCGCATGTGATGCACGACGGCGTTTGCCGGCGATTCGTTCATGACGCCGGCAGATCGCTGGCCGCGAGACCGTGGTTGGTTGAGCAATGGACTGCTCTCAACCCTTCCTCAGCAATTCGATGAGGCGCGCGCACAGGTCGCGGACATCGCGCATGGACTGCGTGTCGCGTGCGGGGGCTGCCGACGCGATGAAACGGACGATGCCGGGTTGCCGGCAAATCGAACCGCAGCCCGGAGGCAGCGATGGAATGCCATGAGCGCTTCTGGAGAAACGCTGTCCCCGAATCTGTAGGGGACGTCGCAGTATCCGAACACTATGTGGCGTCGTGCGCTGTCCTTCAATGCCGGGTAACGGACATCACGCGTTGCGGGCCGCTGGCCCGACTATGATGGAGATGGGCACGCGCTTATCATGCCCTTCACGCGCTGCCCGGGTGTAATTCAGCGGCCGGCACCGGTAACGATGCCGGCCTCTTTGTATCTACGAAGCACTGATCACCGCGTGGCCGCCAGTACGCGCACCGGAATCGACTTCGCGCCCGGCACCTTGCTCTCTTTCGCGTAGTGCCATAGCGGCAGCAGCGGATTGCATTCCGGGTAATAGCCGCCGATGCATCCCTGCGGCACGTCGAACGGCACGACGGTCAGTCCGTCGACGTGCCGCTCGACGCCGTCGTCCGCGATCGTCTCGAGGCAGATGCGGTCGCCGTGCGCGAGTCCGCGCTTCTCCATGTCGGCCCGATTCATCAGAATCACCATGCGCGAACCCTTGATGCCTCTGAAGCGGTCGTCGAGGCCATAGATGGTCGTGTTGAACTGGCTGTCACTGCGCAAGGTCATCAACCGCAGCGAATCGGGCTCACGCGCGGGCATGTCCGGATCTTCGCCGATCGCAGTCGGCACCATGAATTCGGCCTTGCCGCTTTTGGTCTTCCACTTGCGCTCCCGCGCCGGCAGCGGCCGGATCACGCCGCCGGGTGTCCACATGCGCGCCTCGAAATCACCGAACATCTCGGGCCATGTCTTCGACATCTCCAGACGCACGCGCGAATAGTCGTCGCGCCATGCATCCCAGTCGACGCTCGAGCGCTCGCCGAGCGTCGCCTTCGCGATGCCCGCGACGATGAACGGCTCCGAGCGGATCGTCGGCGCGGCCGGTTCGGCCATGCCACGCGAGCCATGAAAGTGCGCCGTGCTGTCTTCCATCGACACCGCCTGCGCGCCGCCCGCCTGCCGGTCGATCTCGATGCGGCTCAGACACGGCAGCAGATACGAGCGCTGGCCGTGCACCAGGTGGCTGCGATTGAGCTTGGTCGCCACGTTGACGGTCAACCCGAGCGCGGCCCACGCCGGTTCGGTGCGCACCCGGTCGGGCACCGAGCGCACGAGGTTGCCGCCGAGGTTGATCATCGCGTTGACCTTGCCGTCGAGCATCGCCTCGAAGGCCTCGACGATGTTCATGCCTTTCTCGCGCGGCGGCTCGAACGAAAACTGGCTGGCCAGTTGATCGAGCGGCGCGAGCTCCGGCTTTTCGGTAATGCCGACCGTGCGCTGCCCCTGCACGTTCGAATGCCCGCGCACCGGCGACGGCCCGGCGCCCGGCTTGCCGATATTGCCGCGCAGCAGCAGCAGATTGCACAGCATGCGCACGTTCTGCACGCCCATCCGATGCTGCGTGAGACCCATGCCGTAATGGATGATCACCGCGTTCGCCTTCATGTACTCGTCGGCGGCTGCCTGGAGCGCGTCGCGCGGCAATCCGCTCACTCGCTCGATGTCGTCCCAGTTCGCGTCGCGCGCGTACTGAGCGAATTGCTCATAGCCGTTCGTATGCTCGCGGATGAAATCGACGTCGACGACGCGCGCGTCGCCCGTGCTCACCGCGCGATCGTCCGCTTCGATGACGAGCTTGCAGATGCCGAGGATCGCGGCGGTATCGCCACCCGTCTTCACCTGGTGGTATTGCGTGCTGATCTGCGTATCGGTGGGTGTGAGCATCTCCAACGCTGACTGCGGGTTTGCGAAATGCAGCAGCCCCGGCTCGCGTAGCGGATTGAACGTGATGATCGGCACGCCGCGTTTGCGCGCGTCCTGCAACTGATGCAGCATGCGCGGGCTATTGGTGCCGACGTTCTGGCCGAAGAAGAACATCAGGTCGGTCTTCTCGAAGTCGTCGAGCGAGACTGTACCGACGCCCACGCCAATCGCTTCCTTGAGGCCGACGCTGGTGCTTTCGTGGCACATGTTCGAGCTGTCGGGCAGATTGTTGGTGCCGTACATGCGCGCGAAAAGCTGCAGCATGTACGAGGTTTCCAGTGAAGCGCGGCCCGAGGTGTAGAACACCACGCTGGCCGGGTCCAGCGTGCGCAGCTCGGCGCCGATCGCATCGAATGCTTGCTGCCACGGCACCGGCACGTAGCGGTCGGTAGCCGGGTCGTAGCGCAGCGGCTCGGTCAACCGCCCCGCTTCCTCGAGATCGTGGTCGTGCCATTTGGCGAGCTCGCTGACCGTGTGGACCTCGAAGAAATCGGGCGTTACGCGTTTGGCCGTCAGATCCCACGCGGTCGCTTTCGCACCGCTTTCGCAAAACTCGAACGTATGCGGATCGGCCGGCTTCGCCCACGAGCAGCTGACACACATGAAACCGTCGGGCTTGTTCTGATGCATCAGAACCTGGCTATCCTTCAGCGGTGCTTTTTCCTGCAGCAGGATCGTCGCCACCGCCTTGACCGACCCCCATCCGCCCGATGCGTAGGGATACGCGTCGCTTTTGTCTTCCTTGTTCATGAGTCCACCCGTTTGGCCGTAAATATCACGTCATGACGTACCAGCACACGGCGTTCCCGCTGCGGCGCCCGGTCGCGGTACGATGTTTGCTATCCGCAGGCTGACTCGCCGTGCCGCAAGCCAACCGTCAACTTCATGACCGAGACCTCCATCCCGCGCGACACGTCCGCCCGTCTGAACGCGATGCGCAGGACGTTGCGCGAAGTGTTCGGGATCAGCCGGCTGCGCCCCGGCCAACGGGGCATCATCCGCAGCGTCATTGCGGGCGCGTTCTCGGCAACGCATCGAACTCGTCGTCGTCGATGAAGCGCACTGCGTATCGCAGTGGGGCCACGATTTTCGGCCGGCATTCCTGCGCATCGTCCGCGCGGAACGCACCATGCCGCTCCTCGCGCGTACCGCTGTCCGCGATCATGGGGCGTGCGTTTGCGCGCCCGAACCGGAGCCCTGCCATGAAAACGCTCGAGTACAAAATCGGTTCTCCGTGGTATCAGGCCACCCGTGCGACGCTACGCCGAGCCGTCCCATCGGGGCTGTTGGCCGGCTGCGTGTCGGCGGCGACAGCCGCGGCGGCATCCACGGACGCATCGGGCAGCCCGCTCGCGCCGATCAATGCCGTCACCCACTGCCTGTGGCCGCAACGCGCGCTGCGTGAACGCGGCTTCAGCATCCGGCATACGGTGACCGGCTTCGCGATCCATCAGGCAGCCGCGATCTTCTGGGCAATGATGTTCGAGCAACTGGTTGACCGGATGGCCGGCCCCGACCCGTCACGACGGCCCGGCGCGACCGCGGTGGCCGCGGCCGCGACCGTGGCGAGCGCGTATGTGGTCGACTACAAGGTGGTGCCCAACAGGCTGACCCCTGGATTCGAGGCGCACCTGTCGCGCCGCTCGCTCGGGAACGTCTACGTGGCGCTCGGCGCGGGCCTGCTCGCGGCCGCGCTGCTGCGGCGGCCGGTTCGATGAAATGCGCTCGCGCAAAAAAGAGCCACCAGCCTTCAACCGGCATGGTCGCCGCAAGCGCATTTGAGAACGATGTCCCCTGGAGTCCGAACGGAGGACAAAGGCAGTATAGGAAACGCGCCCCGCCGCGCACGGTGCCTCGGCCAGGCGCAAGACGTGAGCGATCCGCGAAGCACCGGGCGCGCTCGCAAGCCTGCGAGCATCACGCCATCTGCTCCGCCGGCACCGCCACCGAACGGCCCGCGAGCCGCTCGAACTCGTCGACGTCGTGGCTGCAAAAAATCGTCAACGCGGGGCTCGCCCGCTTCGCCAGATCACGCAGGCGGCGCTGGTTGTACAGTCGCGCCGCGCGATCCTTTTCGAGCATCCACTGATAGAAGCGCAAACCGGGTGCGCAATGCGGGCGCACCGGGTCGAGCTCGCCGTTGTCGAAATAGGCGTCGCCCGCGAGCAGCAACCAGCCGCCATCACCGTGTACCGCGACGCCCGCGTGACCATAGGTATGGCCTCGCAACGGCACGAGCGCGATCTCGCTCGCGAGTTCTTCGATCGGATGGACCTTGGCGAAGCCCTCCCAACGCTCGGTGTACTGCGGCGAATGCACGCGCCACATGTTCTGATACGACCACTGCTGCGGCCTGAAGCGCTGCCGGTCCAGCCACGTCTTCTGCTGCGCCGCGTATTGGCGCTCGCTCGCGAGCATGTGCACCGTCGCGTGCGGAAAGTCGTCGAGCCCGCCCGCATGGTCGGAATCGAGGTGCGTCATCACGATGTGGCGCACGTCGGCCGGGTCGAAACCGAGCCGCTCGATCTGCCTGATCGCCGTCATTTCATTTCGGAACTCAGGCTTCAGCAGCCTCAGGAAGAATTTGCCGAGGCGCGAATAGGGATCGGCGACATCGCGCAAACCGAAACCGGTATCGACGAGCACGAGCCCCGCCGGACTTTCGACGAGCAGACAATGGCAGGTCAGATGCCCGCGGCGGATCAACGAATCGGGGTGGCCGTTGAACAGCTTGCCGCACAGCGGGCAAGTCGAAATGCAGTTCAGATGGTGCACTTTCATGCCGCACTCCCGGTCACGGTGACTGCATTCCTGCTTGTCGCTTCCGGGGCAGCCGTCGCGCGGCACGACCGTATGCGTCATTCAGCGAACAGATCCGGTCCGAACACCTCGACGTGATCGTGCAGCAGCGACGACACATAGCCCGGCGGCCGCCCGGCCTCGCCGCTCTCGCGCTTGACCGAAATTCGATAGCTATGGCCGTTCGGCACGTCGGACAAGCTGTATTGCCGGATCTGCTGCAGGCCGGGCGCGGGCACATCGACGGCAATGCCGATGTACTGGCCCGGCTCGAAGTTCGCGACCGGCTGTTCGTCCTTCGGTAAATATTCGCCGACGATCGGATAGTGCTCCGCCTTCACGTCGAGGCTCGCGTGCGTGTTGGCGCCTCGAAGTGCCGTCTGCAGAAACGTTGAATGATCGTATAGCCGTGCGCGGCCAGAACCGGGGCCGTGGCCTTGACGATGTCCTTGGTTTTCTGCGTGAGCATTTCTTTCCTCCTGCAATAGGACGACTGGTTGCCTCGCTCGTGCGCGTAAATGGTGGGGTGGAATTGTCCGACCGCGCATACCCCTTCAAGCGTATCCAGGCGACCATGCTCCTCCAACCGATGCTCGCTGTCCACAAGCTGAAGGCCATGGACACGCCCGAGCAAACGCGCGCGCCGCGACACGTCCAACATCGGTCGTCCGATTGCAGACGAACGCGGGCCGGTCAGGAAACGTGCCGTGCGCGCCCACACGCGCTGGGAGCATTTCCGTCAAGGTCCGAAAAACGTGTTGCAGAATTTGCCGGCCACATTGCACGTCTGTTGACCCGAAGGCTGCACATTGGTGCGCTCGGCCGACGTCGCGCACCCACCCATCATGGCGACGGCAAATGTCATCACGAGCGTTCCGCGCAGCGCTGCCGCGCGCCGATTCTTCGCTGCGTGAGTCGCGTTGCGATCACCATCGCAACGCGCGGATGCGCCGCGCTTGCGTGCATCGGTAGCGCACGAGCCTTGTCCGACATCAGGCATTTCGCCCTCCCTCGCGATAGTCACCACGTTCATCGTGCCAAGCACAAAGGGATTTCCAACGAGGGTACCCGAGCGCTGACGCGATCACCACACCGCCTTTTGCTATTTTGATCCAGATCAGAAGTCGACCGACTAACCGACGACGGCGCGAACTTCATTTGCACACGCTGTCATCACGACGTCACACCAACAGTCGAGCGTAGAAGCAATCCGGCGCGTCGGTTCGTCGAATGTGGGTCCCGCAAACTGCGGCGCGAGAGTGGACGGGGCTGTCCACAATGCGGCTGTCTCCGACAACTCACTGCGATGTACTTTTTTTTTTGCAAATGCGAGCATGCTGAATCCGGCGTTTTCGACATGTCATCAAGCCGGTATGACTTACTGTGAACGACGAGTAAGCTGGAGATAACAAAACGGGGAGAGAACCTGTGAAAGCCGCGCGTAATCACAACGACGTCACAAGGAAATTGACGCATATCAGCGCGATTGTCCAGCGCCTCGAACAACTCGTTCAATCCGACCGCGTCGACTGGCAGGGCACGGGAATTGCGAGGCTGGCTTACTGGCGCGCGCGCATCGAGGCCAACGCCGAACTGCCGCCGGCGCTGCAGCCGCAAGCGCGGCTCGCTACGCTCGAAGCACGGAGCCAGCGCCGCTCGAGCGCGCAGGGCGGCAATTAACGCCGCGCCCGTCGCGCATGATCATCGCGCACCGGCACGATCACACACTCACGCGACGAAGGACATGATGATGATGCGGACCTACGAATACCACGGGTTCACGATCGAGGTGACCGTCGAGGCGGATTTCACGTTGCGCCCCGCCGGGCGCGCGGCGGTACGCACACGCTACGCGGCGGTGGTTCACATCTATCAGGCGGGCGCTGCGGTCGCAACGTTCTCGCCGCTGCGCGTCGACATTGGAGGCAGCCGGCCGTTCGACACCGAGGCCGATGCGTTGATGGGCGGATATAGCGCGGCGCGGCGAATCGTCGACGACCTGTTCGCCCGTGCGGCGGATGCCGCGGACTCCGCGTTGAGCGCCCTCACGAGCAGCAACGCACTCCGCTCGCGGCAGCCGACACCGCGTTGATCGATTGCTGGGCAGCGGGAATGGCGCATGCGGTATCCGCCGGCACCCTTTCCCTGGAGAAACGCCATGTCCAATGACGCCTCATCGCTGTCGCCGTCGATTACGTCGATGATCCGCCTCGACCATATGCACGTGCTCGCCGCTTCGCACCGATACCACGCGTCCACGCCGTGGTGGCGCAAACGCGCGATCGTCAACGGCGTGTGCGACGCGCTCGATATCCACGCGCAGCTCGAGGAGGAAATTTTCTACCCGGCGCTCGGCCGCGCGCTCGGCAACGACGAGGCACTGAGAAAAAGCCGTCCCGAGCACGACGAGATGCGCGCAACGATCGCGAAGCTGCGCGGGATGGGCCCCGAAAACGCCGCCTACGACGGGCTCTTTTATCAACTGATCCGCGAAGTCGCTCATCATGTCGCCGACGAGGAAACCATCCTGCTGCCCGACGCCGAGCGCGTGCTGAAGAACGAACTGCAGTCGCTCGGCGCCGCGATGACGCGCCGCCGGATGCAGTTGCTCGGAGAGCGCCCGATGGACATTGCGGTGAATGCCGCGGGCACGTTTCCGATCGCCACGCTGCTGCTGGGATCGACTGTATTGCTCGCGTTGCGGCATTGGCTGCCGAGGTCGCGGCGCGCGGCACAGACGCGGCGTCAATGGAACTAGCACATTCTACTGACCCCACGGGGCGCCGCCCGCGATCGCGCATCAACGATTCGGGCGCGATGCACCCGGCGTGCGCCCGCGCCGCTGTTTCGTCTTCGCCGGTTCACCCGGCTCGACGAGCCCGGCCGCGACGCGGCGCGCAGTTTCGGCCGCGATGTCGAGCGCGTCGCCCCATGACACGTGGCCGCACGTCCCGCGTCGCTCGAAGATCGTGTGATGCTCGCCGCCACGCTCCGTCACGACCACGACCCACTGGAAAGCGCCTTCCGAATCCCGGACGACGGTCCAGCTTACGAGGAAGTCGGCAATCTCTATCTTCTGCAGGCGCATGTCCGGCTCGCTGTCGATCCGCTTCGTCGACCGGCTCTGTCCGAGTGTACGCATGGCACGAGGTCCTTCGTTTTGGCCCTTCGTTCAGGGCCTGGTTCTGCTACAACGTGCCCGGCAGATTGCCTGCCGGCATCGGGCTGTTTCGGTTCGTCGTTCATCACGGCTCCCTTGATCGATTCATGTCTGGGCCGAGCAAGCGCTATACCGCATGGCCGCGCGAGAACCAGAAACATTGGATCGCGCGCATGGGTTCGAGCCTCGTTGCTGGACCGGCAAGCTGGCCTGGCTAGAAACTCATCGCGAATCCGAACGACACCCCGTGCACGTTGCGACCGAACACATAGCGCACCATCGCCCGCGTACGGGTGACGATGACGGGATACCTGCTGCTGTCGAGTTCGAGGCCGACTCCCAGCGACGTGAGGTCGTTGAAACCCAGCACGCCGGCACTGTCGCCGAAATAATGCGAGTAAGCGGCTTCCAGCACGTAGCGGACCGGCCGGTCCAGCGCGTGCCAGCCGGTGGGCGCGCGCCAGCGCGTCCATAGGCTCACCTGCTGAGCCATGGCCGAGCCCTGAACGGCCTCCGACGAACCGCCGAAGCTGCGCAGGTAAATATCGGTTGCCCGCAATTCGGCGTCGATTTCGTAGTTTTCGCGGTAGTGTTCGTAGTCGAGCATCAGGGAGCCGCCATAGCCGTAGGCGTTCAGCGAGCCGTTTTCGAGGAACTGCAGGTTGCTGTCGGTGACATGATTGAAGAGGGTCTGCCCCACCTTCAGGTCACTCGAGACACGCCCAATCGTGCCGTTCAAGATCGGACGGAACACCAGTTCGTCCGTGATGCGGAAATCCCACCCCAGGCCGACCGTGCCACTGAAGGTGTTCCACTTCGTCGGCACCGCACGCTGCTGGGCGCCATCCGTGGCAATGAAGATCGGATCGTAGCGGCTGTAGGCGAGCGTGCCCTCCATGTACAACGGAAACGACCTGCTGAGGGTGAAGCCGCCGCCAAATTGCGTCTGCCCGAAGCCGGGATTACCCGTCAGGCCGTTGTTGACCGACAGGTTACTGGTCGTCACGTCCGGGACTGTCGTGTAAGTCATGATCGCGAGCACAGCGTCTGCGTGCTGCTTTACATTGCCGCCAATCACGGTATTGCTCGACAATTGCCTCGGCGCGACCTGTGCGTGCGAAGGGCAGGACAATAGGTTCAAGGTTAGAGCGGCACACGCCCCAAATGCGCGAAGTGACCAACACTTCCGAAGCGCCGGCATAGTCAAACAACCTCGCCATTTGTCGACGAGATTGCAGGCTCATTTGCAGGGTCATACACGGCATATCCAACGAGCATGACGCGCTCCTGTCAGTCGGCTGATCGTGTTCGTCTTCCGCGAAGTCGCCATCCCGTTGCACAAAAGCACGCGCACGCAACTGATGCAATTCCGACGGGCATTGCGCCGCTCACAGCACCTGGAAGGTCTGCGTTAGTATGTGATAGAAATACCTGAAAGGAAGTAGTACGGCAATACGGGCGATCTTCAGTCGCTTGCGTGGCGTTCGGCGACGAACATCGCCGTCGACGCACGAAACCTCGCAGCCCCACTTTCGCAGGGAGCCTCGTTATGTCCACTCATTCGGTCCCGAACGACAAACCCGTCAAGATCCCCGGCCCGGATCATCCAATCATGATCGAGCACCACCACGCGCGCGTGATCGTCATGGCAGGCGGTCACGTGATTGCCGATACGCACGACGCATTGACGCTGCTCGAAGCCCGCTATCTGGCCGTGCTGTACATCCCGCGCAAGGACGTCGACATGAGCCGGCTCGAACGCACGGCGCACGCCACTTATTGTCCGTACAAGGGCGAATGCGCATACTTCTCGATTCCTTCGGCCGGCGAGCGCGGCACCAACGCGGTGTGGACCTACGAGCACCCATACGACGCTGTCGCGCCGATCCGCGAGCACCTTGCGTTCTATCCCGACCGCGTGGATTCCATCACGCAGGAGCCGGCCGCGCACTAGGCGAACGCGCGCGCGTCGCCGCGTGCGGGCGCGGCGATCGCGGCGACCGGCATGGCGCGAGCGGCACGGACGGCGCCGCCGCCGCGCGGCGGCCGCTGCTCGCGCCACGCAAGCTATCAATCCGAGCGGGTTTCCCTCTCGCGTTCGAAGTAACAGAATCTACCGTCACGCCTGCTCCCTCACTCGGCTTTCATGCCGGCGCCAACCACCCAGATGGGTGCGCATCCGACCGCCGGTTCCGCTCATTCTCTTTGCAGTCGGTATTCAATCCGCGCCACAGAGATGAATCAACATGGCTGAAAAAGTTACATCGACGCAATCCGCGATGGCACTGGCCGTGCTCCAGGCGATGACGGCGAACTGCGCCGGCTCGTTCAGCGTTGGCGGCGTGCTGGTCGATGATAACGGGGCTCGCGCCATTTCTGAAGGAAGCGGTGGCCGAAGACCTGAAGAACGGCGGCACGGGGCACGCGGTCGCGATGCTCGACAACCGCGGCTATCTGCTGCTGTGTCTGCCGGGTGTCGAGGGGCTGTCGAAAATTCTGCGCGCCTTTCTCGAAGTCACGCGCGGCTATGCAGCAAGCTGCTGACGACGCTGCCGCCGCTTTATAGTCAATCGATCAAGGTCAGGCCGGTGCAGGTGACGGATCAGACCTTGATTCATTCACTGGGATGACGCCTGGTGGTATTCGACTACCGACCGGCGAAACGGCAGGGGCTGCGATAGCCCGTGCCGTTTTTTATGCTTGACGACTCGCGAAAAATCACGCGCGGAATCGAATCAGGTTCACAGCGCATGCGCGTCGAATGGATCACCCCAACCCTAAAAAGACCTTAACACCTCGGCCCGCCACGGAGGATTCATCTTGCATTCCGTCAAGTTCCTGCTTGCGCTTGCGGGCGTCCTGTTGCTAAGCGTCGCGAGCCCGGGACCCAACTTTCTGATCGTCGATCTGGCTCGGCATCAAGATGATCGTGACCGCGCGGCGGCCGTTGTCCGCGGACGTCGGCAGCACCGCGTCCGGCTGGGCTGCGACGAAGAAAGGCTATTTCGTCAGCATGACGAACCCGAAGTCGATCGCGTTCTACGGCAGCATCTTTGCGTTGATGGTGCCCGCGCATGCGCCGTTGTGGCTCGATATCGCGGTCGTGGCGCTGTCGATCGGCATTTCGTGCGCGTGGTACTGCGCGATGGCGTTGCTCGCCTCGCATCCGTCGGTTCGGCGCAAGGCCGGGCTGGATACGGCAGCGGGTGTGCTGTTGGTGGGGGTCGGCGGGCGGATGTTGGCGGGGCGTTCAGCGACTACCGGCGCGCGAAGCGATAGCGCCTTTGCGTGATCAGGCGGAGCCGGACTGCGGAGCGCCGCCGCCGCGAATCACGAGTTCCATAAAACCCGTCTGCGGATCAGCCTCCCGCGCGAACGAATAGCCCGGAACCGACACGAGCAACAACTCGACGGTCGTGCGTACCGTGCAGCCGCGCGCCACATGACCGCCGAATACCTGCCCGCGCGCATCCGCGATCGACATGTGCAGATGAGCGCCATCGGGCGAGACGGAGCCTGCGAGGGTCAATATTTCGAGGTCGCCGCGAATTTCCGTCGGCGCTTGCGCGCCAGCGAACCTCAATGCCGCAACGTGGAGGCTGCCGATGCCCTGGACGACGAAGGCCGCTTGCAGGTCGCGTTGACGAAACGCGTCTTCGACGGCGACGCGAAGGTCGTCGCCGGGCGCGAGTCGGAGGGGATGGACTTGCATGCCTGGGCCGGTTGAGACGCGGTGGACTCGGGGATTATGCGTGAATGAGGAAGTATCTCACAGGCGCTTGTTTATGCTGGGTTCGTGCGGACTCGACGGCGAAAATATATTCAGTTTATATGTACAGTTAAACTGTACATATGCTATGTTTTCGGCATGTCACGACAATCACCGTCTTCCCAATCTACCGATCTAGCCGCCCTTGCGGGCGAACTGCGCATTGCCGTGAGCAAACTGGTTCGCCGCGCGCGAGAACATTCGCAATCGAGCGACTTTACGTCGGCGCAGAAGTCGGTGCTGTTTCATCTGGAGCGCGACGGCCCAGCCACAGTTTCCGCGCTAGCGCGAGCGCAGCGCGTAAAGCCCCAGTCCATGCGCATTACCGTTGCCGGTCTGGAGACGCTGGGCGTCGTCAAAGGCGAAGCGGATCCAACCGACGGACGCAAAACTCTTATCCATCTCACCCCCACGTTCAGACGAACGCTCAAGGCAAGTCGGGCGGCCAAAGAGGACTGGCTGATCGGTGCCTTGCAAGCGCAGCTATCGCCGCGAGAACAGGCCACGCTCGCCGCCGCGGTGGAACTGCTGCAGCGGCTCGCTGACTCCTGAACGTTTGCAGGTACTTCATCCGAACCGGCGTCGAAACGGGCACAGCCCGCTACCTCATCGATTTACTCGATTCAAGGAGCAACTGAAATGGATTGGCCGCATGTCGTCTCTTATTTTTTCGGCGGTGTGCTGTTCGCGAATGCCGTGCCGCATTTCGTCAGCGGTGTGATGGGCGAGCCGTTTCAGAGCCCGTTCGCGAAGCCGTCCGGAAAAGGGCTGTCGTCATCGACCGTCAATGTACTGTGGGGCTTCTTCAATATGGTCGTCGGCTATCTTCTGGTTTTTCGTGTTGGCGACTTTCGGATCGAGGCAACGGGTGATGCCGTGCCATTCGGCCTCGGTATCCTGGCGATGGGCATGCTCTGTGCGCGGCTGTTCGGTCCTTTGCATGGCGGCAACATGCCGAAACGTACTTGCGCGCCTCCTAAACGATAGTCGGCGCTTGTGTCGAACCTGCGGCATGTCCCTCACGTCGCCTTGACATGCAAGCAATTTCTTGCCTATAGTAAATGCAACAAATTACTTGCCTGTAGCCGTTCATGGCCGAGCGCCCCGACGACACCGACCTGCTATTCAAAGCCCTCGCCGATCCGAGCCGGCGCAAGCTGCTGGATGTGCTGCACGCGCACGACGGCCAGACTCTGAACGACCTGTGCGACCACCTCGACATGACGCGGCAAGGCGTGACCCAGCATCTGGGCCTGCTGGAAGCGGCTAACCTCGTCGTTACCGTACGCAGCGGGCGCGAAAAGTTGCACTTCCTCAATCCGGTGCCGCTGCAGCAGATCTACGAGCGCTGGATTGCCAAGTTCGAAAAGCCGCGCCTGAAGGCGCTCTCGACCCTGAAACGACGCCTGGAGAAAGGCAATGACTAGATCGACGTTCGTCTATGTGACCTATATCCGCACTACGCCGGAACAGTTGTGGTCGGCGCTCACCGACGCGGAGTTCATCAAGCAGTACTGGTTCGGCATGCACTGCGAAAGCGAATGGACAGCGGGCTCGTCGTGGAAACTCGTGTCGAGCGGCGGCCAGATCTTCGACGCGGGCGAGATCGTCGAGGCCGATCCGCCGCGGCGTCTGGTGATCCGCTGGCAGCACCAGATTCGTCCCGAGTTGCAGGCCGAAGGCGATTCGCGCTGCACGATGGCGCTCGAACCGAGCGGAACGGCGGTCAAGTTGACGCTCACGCATACGATCGAGCGCGATCCATCGAAATTCATCGAGGCGGTGTCGGGTGGCTGGCCGAAGATCATGTCCAACCTCAAATCGCTGCTGGAGACAGGCTCGATCGCGTTGCAGGAGGCTTATCCGGCCAATGGCGGGAGTCATGCCGGGAAGGCCTGATGCGCGGATACGCTGTAGAGCATCAGGTGTGTGGCTTCATCGTGGGGCCGATCGATGCATCCCAGGTTCGACAGCCGTCCATCCGCGAGATCACGCTGATAGAATCGTCCGCCCGACCCTCGCCCGTCTCAGGAAATCAGCATGGAAATCCAGCCCTATCTGTTCTTCAATGGCCGTTGTGAGCAAGCCATTGAGTTCTATCGTTCGGCGCTCGGCGCGCAGGAGTTGCTGAAGCTGCGCGCGAAAGACGCGCCGCCCGATCCCGCTCGCCCGGTGGCGCCCGAACACGCCGACAAGATCCTGCACGCGACGCTCGTCATCGGTAACACGCACGTGCTGCTGTCGGATGGCGATTGCCGCGGCGGCAATGCCGTGCATGCGGGCTTCAGCCTGTCGGTCACCGCCGACGACCAGGCGTCCGGCGAAAAATACTTCAACGCGCTGGCGGACGGCGGACAGATCACGATGCCATTCCAGCAGACCTTCTGGACCAGCGGCTTCGGCACGTTAATCGACCGCTTCGGCGTGCCGTGGATGGTCAATGTGCGGCACGAGGAGCCCACGGCATAGCATTGAAGCGGGCCGGCGTTCCATATCACACGCTGCGCGCGGCGTCGCCATGCGCGGGACCGAGAGCAAGCCTGCGCGCATGGAACGGCGACCAATGCGCCGCCGCGCCTAACCGACGCTTACTGCGTCGCGGACGCCGTGCTCGCCGGCGTGCTGTGGACCGACGCGGCGTCGCTCGCGGCGGGCGCTGCGCTCGCCGCCGCGCCCGCCTCGGCGTTCGCACGATTTGCCGCGTCGCTATCGCCCGGTGTGCCGCGCGGGCTCGCCGAATTGCTCATGACACCGCTGCTCGCCTGGCCCGTCGAGATACCGCCATTCTCGGCCGTCCGCTTGCAGCCGGATGCGCCCGCCAGCAACGCAACGGCCGACAGCGCGATCAGCATGTTTGCCGAAACCTGCCGCATGATTCGCTCTCCCTGGGATGACTCGGCTCTTGCAGCGAAGCATGCGCCATGCCCAATAGCCACACCGGGCGCGCGTCTACTCGCGCGCGTACGCGGACCAGGTCGAGCAGGACTACGAGGTGTTCCGCCACGCGTGCCGCAGCGGCAAGCTGGAAGCACGCACCGACTCCGACATGGCGGCCGACTTCGTCGCCTGGACGAGCGAGGCGTGGAGCTTGCCATCGAGGCCCGGTCGTTCAAGCCCCGTCGGCCTCGCCGACGACGCCGAACTCGGCGGTCGTCTTCACGTAGAACAGATGCAAACCTTCCGCGCGCAGTCGATCGAACAGCCGATCGGCTTCGTCGCTCGTCACCGCCATCACGACGGACAATGGCTGATCGGCAAGCTCGAAGAAGTGCGCGGAGTGAATGCGATGATGATGGCCGATGCCTTCGCTAGCCGGGATCAGGGTCGCGCCGCGCAGGCCGAGTTCGCTCGCGAGACGCACGAGCCAGTCGGCAAGCGGCTTGCCATGATGGCTGCGCCCCTGCTGGGTGAAGAACGTGATCTGAAAGCCGTGCATGTCGGTGCCCCCCAATGCGGATCGCGCCGTGTGCGCAAGGCGATCCGCACGCGAGCCGGTGGCCGCATTGCGCCGTCCCCTGCCCGCTTACTTTTGTAAGCGGAAACCTGCAGCGCCGCGTGAGGCGCCGGTTGCAACCGATTCGGGCATCCCGGCTTGCCGCAGCACGGCTCAGGACGGTCATGACACAAGTTTAGGTGTCGGGCCGCGCGAGTGCCAGGTCGAAACTGGTCACGTGCGGCGCGCCCTCGGCTCACTGACCGTACACGTCGAAATCGAAATACTTTTTCGCAATGCGGTCGTAAGTGCCATCGGCGCGGATCTCGGCAATGGCTTTGTCGATCTTTTCCTGCAGATCGGTATCTTCTTTACGCAAACCAATCGCTGTGCCGCTGCCGAGCGTTTTCGCGTCGTAAAGCGGATTGCCGGCAAATCCGAAGTCCTTGCCGCGCGCGGTGCGCAAAAAGCCGATATCGGCTTGCACCGCGTTTTGCAGTGACGCGTCGATACGGCCGGCAAGCAGATCCGAATACACCAGATCCTGATCCTGATACGGCACGATCGCGGCGCCGGCCGGCTCCCAATACGTCTTCGCGTAGGTTTCCTGAATCGAGCCCTGCTCGACGCCGATGCGCTTGCCCTTCAGCGCCTCCGGCGTCGGCTCGATCGGCGAGCCCTTCTTCGCGACCAGACGCGTCGGAATGCGGAACACCTTCGACGAGAACGCGATCTGCGCCTGGCGCGCGGGCGTCATCGACATCGTCGACAGCACGCCGTCGAATTTGCGGCCTTTCAGCGCGGGAATCATGCCGTCGAACGAATTCTCGATCCACACGCATTTCGCGTTGAGCCGGCGGCAAATCTCATTGCCGAGATCGATATCGAAGCCGACGAGCTTGCCGTCGGCCGCTTTCGATTCGAACGGTGGGTAGCTCGCGTCGACCCCGAACCGCACGGTCGACCAATCCTTGGCGATTGCGCTTCCGGACGAGACGGCCAGCAGCGCAATCGTCAGGGTTGCCAGCATGGCTTTCATGGTTGCTCCTTATTGGTCATTTGAAGAATTCAAACCGCGCGAAACCCGACATTCGACCGGGATCTGGTCGCCGGCGCAAATTCATTAAAAAAATCAATTTATGCAGCGCGCGCATAGATTGGTGACAAGACTTCCAGATTCCGATCAGTCACAGGTGATTAAAAAACGGTACGGCGCCGCTTAGAGATTCAACGTCGCGTCTTATCGCGGCAACGCAGTCTGTTTCAAAATAAATGCGCGCGGATCGGCGTCGGCTTTTCGCGCGCCATTTTATTGAACGGATCGCAATGACAGTAATTCACTCGATGAGCAGCCGATAAGCGCCGCGCGGATTGACGCACACAAAACGACCACCAGCGGACAACCGTGCGCCGGTTGCTTTGCCATAAGTTGTCACTTAGAATTTTCCGCAAGGCCTCCTGAGGAACCGATGACATGGCTGCGAACAACGGAAAACCGGTGTCGTCGTTCGTTCCTCGGGGAATGCCTGGCCTCTGGGTCGTCCTGTTCGTCATCTGGATGATCGCCAATGCATCGCTCGCCGTCGAACCCGCACTCGTCGGTCTCGTCATTACCTTCGTCATCGCGCGTGTCTTCGTATCGTCGAGCGAAGCATGGCAGCGCCTACGTCTAACGCCAGGCGCACCGTATCACTTCGCCGCGTATAGCGCGACCTTCGTCGTCGAGCTCGTACGCGCCAATCTGAACGTGATGGCGCTGGTGTACTCGCCGCGTATCGACATCAAGCCCGGCATCGTCAAGGTTCGCACGCGCCTCCAAACACCGCTTGGCCGTCTCGCGCTCGCCAATTCGATTGCGCTCACGCCGGGCTCGCTCGTCGTGGATATTCGGGACGACATACTATTCATTCACTGGCTCGACGTGAAGACGACCGATATCGATGAAGCGACCGAGGCACTCGTCGCACCGTTCGAAAAGCATCTGGAGAAAGTCTTTGGCTGAGATCATGCTCCGGATCGCCGCCGTGCTGATCTTCTTCGCGATCCTGTTCGGCGTGATCCGTCTCGTGATCGGCAAGACCCTCGTCGACCGCATCGTCGCGATCGACATGCTGACGGTCGTCTCGCTGTCGCTGATCGCGCTGTACGCGCAAGTCTCCGGTCGTTTCGTCTATATCGACGTCGCACTTGTCTATGCACTGCTGAGCTTTCTCGCGGTGCTCGCGATTGCGCGCTTTCTCGAAAGAGGGCTGTGAGCCATGCTCGAACTGCTCCTGCTGCTGATGTGCGCGAGCATCCTCGTGAGCGGCGTACTGGCCGTCTGCCTGAGGAATCTGCTGGCCGCGATGGTGAGCTCGGGGCTCGCGAGCCTGTTCGCCGCGATAGCCTTCCTGCTGCTCGCCGCGCCCGACGTCGCGATGGCCGAAGCCGCGATCGGTTCCGGACTCGCGACCTTCATCTTTCTGTACGCGATCCGCAAAACCGGTTATCAGAAGGGCTAGCGCATGTTCGAACTGATCGGCAGCGTGTTCATCCTGGTGGGCGCCGTCTTTCTGTTCTCCGCCGGCCTCGGGCTGCTGCGCATGCCGGATGCGTATACGCGCATTCAGGCCGGCACCAAGGCGTCGACGCTCGGCAACATGCTCGTGCTGATCGGCCTCGCGTTCTATCACCCGAACTGGACCTTCCGTCTGATCCTGCTGATCTACTTCGTGCTCGTGACCAACCCGGTGTCCTCGCATGCGCTATCGCGCGCCGCCTGGCTGATCCGCACGCCGATGACCTCGTCCACGATCACCGACGCACTCGCCGACGAAGGCGGGCGCACCGCCGGGGAGGCCGAATCATGATGCGTCGCGCGTTTGCGCTGCTGACGGTGCTGCTGTTCGCGGTCGTGTTCTGGCGGCTAGTCGGCGGCTACACCGAACTGCAGGCGCTGCGCCCGCTCGCCTGGTACTACGTCGTCAGAGGGCCGCTCGAACTCGGCGCGCCGAACATCGTGACCGGCATTCTGATCACCTTTCGCGGCTTCGACACGCTCGGCGAAGTCGCGGTGCTGTTCATGGTCGCGGCGAGCGTCGGGGTGCTGCTGAAAGAGGAAAGCAACGCGACTTCCGCCGCTGCGGCAGACGAATCCGCGCCCGCGCGCCGCCCAGCCGGCGAGATCGTACATACCGGCAAGCAGGTGCTGCTGCCGATGATCCTCACCTTCGGCGGCTACGTGATCGTCAACGGCCATCTGTCGGCGGGCGGCGGTTTCCAGGGCGGCGCGATCGTCGCGTCCGCCGTGATGCTGATGCTGCTCGCGAGGCCCCGCTCGACGCTGAACGTCGCGCTGCTGAGCGTCGTCGAGTCACTCGCGGGCGTGATCTACGTGTGCATCGGCATTCTCGGCCTCGTGCTCGCGGGCGGTTTTCTCGACCCGCGCTTTCTGCCGCGCGGCGAGTTCGGCGCGTTCTTCAGCGCCGGCGCGATCCCGCTGATTTCCACGCTGCTCGGCGTCAAGGTCGGCGCGGAGCTGAGTGTCGTCATCGACCGGTTCAGAAGCTGAACGAGAAGGAGAGCGCATGAGCACGGGCATCCCGGTTTCGAAGATCCTGCTGATCACGGGCTTCTGCCTTTCCTTGATCGGCCTGTGGGGCATGCTGACCCACCGCAACATCCTGCGCATCATCATCGGCTTCGCGGTGATCGACACGGGCCTGCACATCGTGATGGTCGCGACCGGTTACGTCACGGGCGGCACCGCGCCGATCATCGACGCGGCGCTCAGCAAATCCGCCGCCGCGCACCGCGCGATCGATCCGATTCCATCGGCACTCGTCGTCACGGCGATCGTGATCGGGCTATCGGTCACCGCCATCATGCTGTCGTTCGCGATCCGTCTTCATGCCGCCAGAAAGACGCTTTCCATCGACGCCTTCACCGAGTCGAAATGGTAGCCGCGCTGTTTCATCCGCTGCACATCTTCATTCTCGGGCTCGGCGGCGGCTTCGCCATTCCGCTGCTGTACCGGCTCGGCAAGCCATGGCTCACGCTCGGCTTTTTCATCGCGCTGTGCGGCATCGTGCTCGTCTCCGGCGTGTCGTTCTACGGCCTGCTCGACGGCGGCGACACGATCGAGGTGCTGACCGCGGGCGCGCTGCCGCCGGTGTCGATCAATCTGCGCTTCGGCTTGTGGGAAGGCTTCTTCACGTTCAGCGTCAATGTGGTCGCGCTGCTCGGCGCATGGCATCTGTGGGACCGTCTGCGCGGCAACTACGCGGCGTTGCTGCTGTACCTGATTCTGGTGATGGGCATCGACGGCATGGTGATGACTCGCGACCTGTTCAACCTGTTCGTGTTTCTCGAGATCGTGTCGATCGCGACGTACGGCCTGTTCGGGCTCGAGCGCACGCCCGCCGCGCTCGCCGCCGCGTTCAAGTACATCTTTGCGACCGTGATCGCGTCGACGCTCTTTCTGCTCGGCGCGGTGCTGCTCTACTACGTGAGCGGCACGCTGAACATCGACGAACTGCTGTCGCTGCGCGACCAGCTCGGCGGCCCGATCGGCACGACCGCGATCCTGCTCGTGTTCGCGAGTCTCGTGATCGAGCTGAAGCCGTTTCCGGCCAACGGCTGGGGGCTCGACGTCTACGAGACCGCGCCGAGCGGCGTCGGCGCGATGGTATCGGTCGGCGTATCGGCGGGCGTGTTTTTCGCGCTGCTGAAATTGCTGCCGCTGTTCGACGGCCTGCTGACGCTGCTCGCCGTCTCGGGCGGCGTCACGTTCCTGTTCTCGAACCTGCTCGCGATCAAGCAGACGAAGCCGCAACGCTTGCTCGGCTATTCGTCGATCGGGCAGATGGCGCTGTTGATGCTGTCGCTCGCGTTGTTGCGCCAGATCGGCGCGGACGCATCGATCCCGCTCGTCGTCGGCGGGCTCTTCATCAACCATCTGTTCGCGAAGGCGGGGCTGTTCTGGCTGATCGGCGTGCTGCGGCGGCACGGCGACGATGCACGCGCGATCCTGTCGCGCAGCCCGTTGCTGATCGGCCTGCTCGGCCTCTTCCTGGTCGCGATTGCGGGACTGCCGCCATTCCCCGGCTTCTGGGCGAAGTGGGAACTCGTGATGCGCCTGACCGCCGCCGGCAAGCCGTACTGGATCGTATTGATCCTGACCGGCTCGCTGCTCGAAGCGGGTTATATGTTCCACTGGTTCGTGCGCGCGCTGGCTCCGTCCGAGCTCGAGGCCAAAGCCCGGCCGAACATCGCCGCGCTGTTGCCGCTGTTCGGCGTCGCCGTGCTGCTGATCGCGGCGGCCTATATGGCAGCCGTGTTCTCGGGCGTCGTGTCGGCGTGGATCTTCTCGCCGCTCGCGGCGGGTGCGCTGTTCTATGCGGCCGATCGTCTGCCGGGGCGCGTGAAAGGCGTGCTCGCGGTGATCGCGATTGGATTGATCGGCAGTCTGCTCTGCGAGGGCTCGCGCGGTATCGCCGGACTGTTCGCCTGGCTGCTGCTCGCGGGCAGCCTCGTGATCGCAGCGGCGAGTCTCTATCGCGACGACGTGCGCGCCGGCTTCTATCCGATGCTCGTCGTGCTATCGCTGTCGATTCCGGCGCTGCTGCGCTCATCCACCTCGCTCGAGTTCTTCTATAGCTGGGAAATCATCACGCTGTCGTCGTGCTTCCTGATCGCGAAGTGCCGGCGCGCGGGACCGCACGTGCTGACCTTCCTGCTGTTTTCGCTGCTGGCTGCGTTCTTCCTGCTGGCGGGCTTCGCCAACGTCGCGGCGATCGACGACAGCATCGCGCTGTCGGCGCTGATCCATTCGGGACCGGAGGCGAACCGCGCGTTCGTGCTGCTCGCGGCGGGCTTCCTGATCAAGGCCGGCGCGATCGGCGTGCACGTATGGCTACCGGGCGCCTACACCGAAGCGGAAGACGACGTGACCGCGATGCTGTCGGCGGTGGTCAGCAAGGTCGCGATGTTCGGCCTGTTGATCGGCACCTATCTGACGATACGCTCCGAGGTCGGCCTCGAACTCGCGCACGCGATGACCTGGATAGGCATGCTGACGGCCCTGTTCGGCGCGCTGATGGCGTTGCGGCAGAACGACTTCAAACGGATGCTTGCGCTGTCGAGCATGAGCCAGACCGGCTATATCGTCGCCGCGATCGGCCTGATGAGCCATCTCGGCTGGGTCACCGCGCTGTATCTGGTCGCCAATCACATGTTTGTGAAGGGCATCCTGTTCCTCGCGCTCGCAGGCGTGATCTCGCGCACCGGCACGCGCAACTTCGCCGATGTGGGCGGCCTCGCGCGCGAGATGCCGCTCACGTTCGCGATGGTCGTGATCGCGCTGGTGTCGATGTCGGGCCTGCCGCCGCTGATGGGCTTCGGCGGCAAATGGCTGCTGCTGAGCGCAATGACCGACAAGGGTTGGTACGGGCTCGCCGTGTGCGGGCTGATCGCGACCTGCGCCGGCTTTCTGTACATGCTGCGCCTGCTGAACGGCGTCTTCCTCAAACCGCGCCCGCCGCAGCGGCCGCAGGTGCGCGAAGCGCCTGTGATGCTGCTGGTGCCGCAGTTGCTGTTCGTGGTCGGTATCGTGGTCCTGTCGTTCTTTCCGAAGGTGTTGCTCGAACCGGTATCGGCCGCGATCGATCCGCAGTTCGCGGCGACACTGGTGTGGGGCGGCATGTCGCTCGAAAGCATCTACGGGTTCTGGAATCCGACGCCGGTCGTGATCGTCGTGCTGATCGTCACGGCGATCGTGTTCGGGCTCGGTGTGCTGTACTACCGCAGCCGCCGCGGCAATGCGCGCAACGCCCCGGATTTTTACCACTTCTACCGGCCGATCCTGAGCCGCACGGTGCCGCCGGTCGCGCAGATGTTCTGGCGCGGCATATCGCACTTCGCGCTCGTGGCGGCGGCTCGGATACGCCGCGTCTATACCGGCAACGGGCAGACCTACGCGCTCTATGTGCTGCTGTATTTTCTCGCGATCTATTTTGCGAGCACGGGGCTGAGTCCAGCGAGGACGCCGTAAGGGTGCACCTGGGGTCCTGGAGCCGCGGCATGGACCGGCCCACGTGCGGGAACGATCGCCTTGGAGCAAGGCGTCGGCGAACTCAACGATCATCGAACGAGATATTCTTCCGCTACCCAGCCGTCCTTGGTCAAGCGCACGCCTTCGCGCAGTTGCATGGTGCCCGCGCCTTCGATCACGCGCGCCACCATGGGAAACACTCGCTGGAACTCGGGAGTCCTGGCAAAAGGCGCCGGGTCGATCTTATAGGTGTAGAGCACCGAGGTCCTGGTCTCGCCGTCGTGAGTCTGGGGCGGCTCCCAGCCCACCACCTTGTCCAGGGTCAGCGTGGCCACGCAAAAATCGGCGTCGTGCGTGACCGTCTTGCCGGGCGTCGCCACCACCACCGGCTTGTGCAGGTAGAACTGCTTGCCTTCGTCGGTCAGCGCATACTCGCGTCCCGGCGCCTCGATCCTGGCCCCGTCCTCGCCAGTGCGCTCGACCGTCATGACGGTGCTCTTGACGAGGCCCAGCTTTTCCATCACCGGCAATTGCAGCGCATCGCGGGAATGCGTGACCACGATGTCCTGATCGGCCACGTGGATGGGCCAATCGTATTTCGCCACGCACAGGTGGCCGCGATCGGCAAGGTAGTGCGTGATGGTGTTGGTAAAGTTCTCCGCGGTAGGCTCGGCCTTGTTCTGGCAACCGCCCAGCAGGAACGACGCCGTCAGGGAAACCGCAATGGCAGTGCCGCGCACCGGATTCGAAAAATGCATCATCGTGGATAGTTCAAGTATTCAAAGAGATCAATTCACGCAGCTACCGCTCGTGGGCTGGGTCGCGGGAGGCTGGTAGCCGTCGCTCAAAGTATTCAGGAAGCAGATCACGTCCTGCACGTCCTGATCCGACAGTTGCGGCGCCGAATGGACGGCACGCGGCTGCGCACCGTTCAACGCGGTGGTGCCGCCCGCGTCGGTCTGGCCCTGCCCCAGCGGCAGTTCCTCGTCGATATTGCCCTGGTAGGCGGCCGGCAGATCGTTGAACATGTTCACCGTCGCGCCCGCTGCATAGGTGGGTTGCAGCGCATAGCCCGGGTTGCTGGTCAGCTTGGTCGAATCGCCACCCGTGGACGGATACCAGTACTCGGGGTTGGTGTCGCGCGTGTTGTAGAAGCGCACCACCTGCTCCAGCGAGTGGAACACGCCGTTGTGGAAGAAGGCGCTGCGCGCGGCGACGTTGCGCAGCGTCGGCACCTTGAAGCGGCCGCAATACGGATCCGGGTTGTTCACGCCCGTAAAGGGGTCCGGGCCGGCGCCGCTGGTGGCCGAAAGCGGCGTGTGGCTGTCATAGCTGCCGTTATTGATCGGGCCGCACAGCCCCATGTCGTAGTAGCTCGCGTTCAGGTTGGCCGCGATGGGGTTCGGATTGTCCGGGATCGACGTGTCGTTGCGCGGCGCACCGATCGCCTGATAGGTGAAGTCGGTCCCCAGCGCGTTCGAGCCGTTGAAGTTGGCGCCCATGAAATGGCAGGCCACGCAGCCGGCCCCGTGATCGGTATCGTTGAACAGGTTCATCCCGCGCAATTCGGCCGGCGTCAACGTGCCGCCGATCTTGTTGTTCGCATACAGGTCGAACTTGCTGGAATACGGCGCAAAGCTCGGGTCCTCATTCTGGTAGGCCTGCAGCGCGAGTCCGATGTCCTGGAACGCCGTGTCCGTATCGCCGAACACGGCCGGGCCGTACACCGCCGTGAACTGTGCGGCATACGAGGAGCTCTTTACCGCCTGCACCACCGCGTCCTTGGAGGCGTTGTTCATCTCGATGGGATTGAGCAGGGGCAGCGCCACCTGGTCGGCCAGCGTCTTGCCGCGGCCGTCCCACATGAATCCGCCGCCCGGCGCGTTCGCCGTGATGCCGTCGGGGTTCGAGGCGTTGTCGTCGTAGGCGGGCGTCATGGCCTTGTAGCGCAGCGAGGGAACCGCGCGCTGGCCTTCCGATACGCCATCGGAACCCAGCTGCACCGCCAGGCTGTTGGGCGGGCCGTAGGCATACGCCGGATCGTGGCAGCTCGCGCATGCCTGGTTCTTGCCGCCGGACAGGTTCTTGTCGAAGAACATTTGCTGACCGATCTGGGCCGCAGCGCTCAGCTTGCTCGTGGGCGCCGACCCCGTGGAGCCCGTGGAGCCCGAGGAGCCCGAGGAGCCCGTGGAGCCCGTGCCTGCGTCCGTCGAAGCAGACTGTGACGAGCCCCCGCCCCCGCAAGCGGCCAGTGTCGACAAGATGACATACAGCGCCCCCGCATAAACCTTGCGCATCGCTACTCCCCCGCTTTGTTCGATAAAACAGCTCGCGGGGGAGCGGCCGAACCGCTCCCCCACGCAGGCTACTGCCTGATGAATGGCACGCTTGCGCGTGCTTACCGTTTAGTGCTTTTTATTACTTCGTCGCCCACAGGTTCTTCTGGGTCGCGTCCGGACCAACTTGCGCCGGATCGCTCACGTCACCCGTCTGGAACTTCTGCGTGTAGCCGGCCGGAATCACGTAGGCGTGGTTCATCGGACGAACCGCATCGTAGTGCGTGTCGGCGCTGCCAGCGTACTCAGGCAGGTTGGCGATGTTCTGCGCAATGTACGACTCCGTGTACTTCGAACGGTTGGCGTACGAGGTCGGAACAGCCGGGTCGGCCAGCTGGAACATGTCCTGCACCGTGCGCACGAACGAGAAGTGGCTGTACGTATCGCTGTCGGCGACGCCCTTCGGCGCGGAGCCCACGTCTTGCTGGTTGGTCATCAGGACGAAGATCGAGTTGCCATGGCCCTTGTTGCCGTTGCCGTACTTCGCCTGAACCGGAGTCCAGCTGCCGTCCGCGTTCTGCATCTGCGTAGCCTTGCCACCCACGTCCCAGCCGCAGCACGAGCTGCCGGCACCGTTGGACGTGCCATTGCCTTCGTCGAACATGACCACGATGGCAACGTTGCGCTGCTTGTTCTGCCACAGCGGCGAGGCCTTGATCTTCTGCACCACGGCGTTGGTGTAGTAGTCGGCGCGGGTCAGCAGCGCGTGAGCCGGAACGGTACCCGAGGCGGTCGCGCTGTCCTTACAGGTGCCGTCGCTGCCGGTGCCGTGCAGGTCATCACACTGGTCAGGCATGATGAAGTTCAGGGTGCCGACGTCGCCCTTGGCCAGGTCGGTGCTGAACTGGTCGACGTTGTAGCCGGTCGGAACCTTGTAGAGCGTGGTGTTGGTCAGGTCGGCCGCGTTCGTGTAGTACTGGGTACCGAAGATCGTGCGGTTGTTCGCGAAGAACTCCGGCTGGTTACGCACGTTCTGATAGGCCATGCCCGGATGGTGCTTGGTCTTGTAGAGCGAACCGGGCATGGCGAACGGCGTGCCCGTCACGGTGATGCTACCGTCCGTCTGGTTGTAGGCCTGCGATACACCCGTGTCACCGAGGCTGTCGGCGCGCGGATCCTGACCCGGGTTCATGGATTCGCTGTAGGTACGCCACGTCAGGCCCGCGCTCGAAATCCGCGTGAACAGGTTCGGCGCGTTCATGATGTTGTGGTTGGCGACGGAACCGGTGCCGTCCGTCGAGCACGCCTTGTTGGCGGCCGCCGTGTAATTGGACAGCAGCGATCCAACGGCCGCGGTGGCGCCGCCGGCGGTGGTACCGATGATCGGGTCGTTCGGCGTCAGCGCGACGTGGGACGGCAGGGGCTGGCCGTCGGAAGCCGTGCCGCCGGCGAAAGCCTTGTCCGTCGGGGCGTTGGCGCCGGTCGCGGCGCAACCCCACCAGTTGTCGTCGCCGATACCGAAGTCGTCGGCGCCGCCCAGGGCGGTGTAGTTCGGCTCGGACGGGCTGCCGGTCGCGAAGTAGGTCGAGAAGTAGTTGCCGTTGGTGATCATCGAGTTGACCGCCGGCATGTACGCCGAACCCTTGACGCGATTCGTGCTGCTGTTCTCCAGCATGATCACGAAGACGTTGTCGTAACGCGGAATCGCTTCGACGTTGAACGCAGCCTGCTGGGCTTGTGCGAAGGTGATCGCCTTACGCGTATCCGTCGGAATGGTTTCGCCGGCGGTGATGCCGGAAACGCCGGTCAGGGTGGGGTCGCCACCGGCAACGGCCAGCGCATCGGGGTACTTGTCGCCACGATCGAGCTTCGTGGTGGCGTACGTGTAGCGGTTCGTCAGTGCGTTTTCTTCGAACAGCACCGCGTACTGCTCGGCGCCGGACAGGGTACTGGCGTCGGCCAGGACGTCGCCGGCGGGAACCGTCACGGAGGCGTTGTTGAATGCCGGGCCGGACAGACGGGTCGACAGATTAGCCTTCTCGGTCGCGTACTTGGTGCCGTTGGCTTCGACGAGGCGCTGCACTTCGCTCGACATCGGGCTGATCACGACTTTGGTGGCGCCCTGGTCGGCGATCTGGTCGGCCGAAGCGCGCAGGATCAGGTGGCTGGCGACCTTGGCGGCCGATGCCGTGTTGGTGGCCGAGGTCGTGATGTCAGCGACGAGCGGACCCGTGGCGGTCGTGGTCAACGAGAAATGGCCGCTGCTGTCGGTCTTCGCGGAGGCTTCGCCGCTGTCGAGCACGCCGTTGCCATTGGCATCGACGAACACGGTGGCGCCAGAGTAGTAGCCGGCCTTCAAGGTCGGGTTGCCGCTCGAGCTGCCCGGGACGAAGGCAGTTGCGGCGACCACGCCCGAGTAAGTCGTGCCGGCGGTCGTGCCACCGTTGTTGTTGCTGGCAGAGGGGCTATCCAAATTTCCGCCGCAAGCTGCGAGCACGCAGGCAGCGGCAACGGACGTTAGACAAAGCGCTGGGCGCATTTTGTGATGCGATGACATGTGGGGACCCTTTGTTAGTTGTATCGGCAACCGCTTGTGTGGGGCAAGACTTAGTAAAACAAGCGAAATAATATGAAGGGTTTGTGTAAAACATATGTCTGCTAACGGTAAGGATTGGAGTGAGAACCTGGCTTGGTTCTGATCACATCTTTTCGAAAAGCCGCCATGCACGGGCAAGCAACGAAGACGAAAATAAAGCTGAGAACCAACCGTCGTAGTTGTTGCAGGTGCAGCGAAAATGCTCTCAATTCCCCGCTACTATTGAAAAACACTCGGAATGCTTCGCGTGTGCGGTGCAGCATCCGAGTGTGTTGCGGTTTGGACTTTCGAGTACCGGGTGGTGGCGCATGCGCCGCGTCGGTGGGTCTGATGCGAGCACTGGTGGGGCGAGGCTGAAGAAGCGAGATGACGGGACCGCTATCCGGCGGTGCCTGAGTGCTTTGCCCCGGCCTGCTAGAAGTCGCTGCAGGCGGGCCGCGTATGGGGAGTAGTCTCGCGATAAGAGTAACGCAATGGAATACTTCGTTTACCAACGATGACTTACGTTATCGGCGAGTACAAGTAAGCCAAATACCAGCGCCGATAACGAGAACGCGCTGCTTGCATGACGAATCACTCGTTCGTCGAATCGACCGGCAATTGCGAGTCGCTCTCTCGCAAGGGACGCTGCACGGCGCGAACGAGCCCGCTGCCGCCGCCTCCGCAGAAGAACAGATCCGCGCCGTTCGATTCGAGTCCGGAAATGCCCTCGCCGGCCGGCATCTCGACGCGCTCGAGCACCTCGCCGCTGCGCGGATCGAGATGCCGCAGCTCGCTCTCGTCACCTTCCCACGTGCCATGCCATAGCTCGCCGTCGACCCACGTGATCCCGGTCACGAAGCGATTCGATTCGATCGTGCGCAGCACCGCGCCAGTGTCCGGATCGACCTGATAGATTTTTCGTTCGGGATACTGACCGACCCATAGCGAACCTTCGGCCCATGTCAGCCCCGACTGGCCGCCGTCGCCGGGCGCCGCGATCGTCGACAGCACGCGGCCGCTCTGCGGGTCGATCTTCTGGATGCGGCCGTGCGCGATCTGGAACAGGTGTTCGCCGTCGAAGGCCGTGCCCGCGTCGGCGGCCACCGCGATCGAGCGCAGCGTCTCGCCGCTCGCCGGATCGAACGCGTCGAGCCGTTCGCCGGTCGCGATCCACACCTGTCGGCCGTCGTAGGTGACGCCATGCACTTTATCGACGCCCGTAAAGGGCCCATATTCACGGACGATTCTGGCGGCAGAGCGGTTCATGGTGGCCATCCTAATCATGAAGGGAACGGGGAAGGGAGTAACAAAGCCGTCGCGAATCCGGCCAGCGGCGGCGTCATCCAGCGGCGCGCGCGCCCCTCGCCCACTGGCTGCACCTTGCCGGCCGCGGCGAGCGAGTCGAGTGAGCGCTGCACGGTGCGCTGACTCGCGCCGAGCACGAGGGCAAGCGCGGAACTCGACCACGCTTGGCCATCCGACAGAAACGCGAGCAGCGCCGCATGCTCGCCTTCGACCGGCGGCGCCAGCACGACGACCTCGCGGGCGTGACGCGGCGCGAGCGCGAAGCCGCGCGTCGTCGCGCTGACGCTCGCGAGCGTGCCGAGCGCCGTGCGCAGCCGGCCGATCTCGACGCGCAGCCGCGCGCGATGCGATTCGTCGGCGCGTTTGGCGCGGAACGCCCGGGCGACGAGCGCGTCGCGCGGCACGTCGTCGGGCCATGCCTCGCCGAGCATGCGGGCGAGCGCAAACAGCACCGGTCGGCTCGCGAGCGCAACCGCCGCGTTCGCATCGCGGATCGCGTAGCGGCAAGCGTCGACGATCAACGCGCCGCCAGCGCGATTCGAGGTCAACAGCTTCTCGACTTCATCGAGCAGGATCGGTTCTTCTTCGCCATGCGCGATCATGCGCGCCGCCGGTTTGCCCAGTGCCACCGACGCGCTTTCGACTTCCGCGATCAACGCCGGAATGCCGGCCTCGCGTGCCGCGCGTCCGGCCCGCGCCAGCGCGGCACGGGCGGCGCCACTGCGCAAACGCCGCAGCGCGACTCCCGCGACCACCAGTTCATGCGCGGCACGCAGTGCGGGCGGAAACGGCCGGGGATCGAGCGCGGCAAGCTTGCGCTCCGCTTCGTCGAGACGGCCGATCAGCAGCAGACGCCGCGCCGCGAGATACCGCGCATGCGCGGCATTGACGCGATCGCCGTACGCGTCGAGCGTGGCGGTCGCGGCGTCGAGTGTCTTGGCGGGCCACCCGAGATCGCGCGACGCGAGCGCGATCTCCGCTTCGGCGACCACGCATCTCGCGCGCGCCACCGCATGCTGCGCGCCGAACGCGCGCGCGGCGTCGCGCACCAGCGCCTTTGCGCGCCCGAAATCGCCGAGCTGCGCCATCGCGATGCCGCGCAGCGCGAGCGCCGGCGCGTCGTCGCGTAACGCGACGTGGTCGAGCGCGCCAAGCGGATCGCCGGCCGCGAGCGCGCGCCCCGCCGCCGAAATCAGCGCGTCCACGGCGTGCGAGTCCGCGCGTAGCACGTCAATGCATCAAGCGAATCCCGCCACACTTGTCACTCCCACCCGATCGATGCCCGGCCCTAATCTAGCACGACCATCAACCGTCACCGACGCCGTCGGGCAAGGGCTCGCGCGGCGCGGCACGACTCACGGAGGTACCCACGATGACTACGCATCCGATCGGAACACGCGAACAGTGGCTCGCCGCGCGACGCGCGCTGCTCGACGCGGAAAAAGCCCACACGCGACAAGGCGACGAGCTCGCGCGGCAACGCCAGGCGCTGCCGTGGGTCAGGGTCGACAAGGCCTACCGCTTCGATACCGACCAAGGCAGCGCGTCGCTCGCCGATCTGTTCAAAGGACGTTCGCAGCTGCTCGTCTACCACTTCATGTTCGGCCCCGACTACAAGGCGGGCTGCCCGTCATGCTCGTCGATCGCGGACGGCTTCGCCGGCTTCGCCGTGCATCTCGCGCATCACGACGTGATGCTGACGGCGGTGTCGCGCGCGCCGCTCGACAAGCTGCAGACGTACAAGCAGCGCATGGGCTGGACGTTTCCATGGGCGTCGTCGGCCGGCGGCGATTTCAATTTCGACTTCAACGTCTCGTTCACCGAGACACAGCAGCGCGATGGCGATATCGAGTACAACTACGCACGCAACAGTCACGCGATGGACGTGAGTCCCGCGCCCGAACCGGTCGCGCAGTTCGCGGCGACCTGCGGCACCGACGCGGCCACCTATTCGCGCGACCGGCCAGGCATGAGCGCGTTCGTGCTCGAAGACGGCGTCGTCTATCACACGTACTCGACTTACGCGCGCGGTGTCGATGCGCTGTGGGGCATGTACCAGTGGCTCGATCGCGCGCCGAAGGGGCGCAACGAGACGGGCATCTGGTGGCGCCGTCACGACGAGTACGAGCCGTCATGAGCCCGCTCGTGCGCGCTGTCTGCACGAGCGGGCAGCGCCTTGCCACACGGCGCGCGACGCGCTCATCGCAGCGCGTGTTCGTCGGCGTCTGCGTGCTGATGTTCGCCGCGAGCGTCGCGGCGACATTGGCCCACGGCGCGTCGATGGCGGCGATGGGCGCATTGCCGATGCCCGGCGGCTGGTCGATGTCGACGCTGTGGATGCCGACCTGCGGGCGCACGTGGGCCCGCGCCGCGGCATCGTTCATCGGCATGTGGATCGTGATGATGGCGGCGATGATGCTGCCGTCGTTGATGCCGACGCTGCTGCGCTATCGCGACGCGATCGGCTCGCGCGCAAGTGCGCAGCGACTGGCCCTGCTGACGATGCTCGTGAGTGGCGCGTATGCGGTCGTATGGACGGTGCTCGGCATGGCCGTGTTTGCACTGGGCGCGTCGTTCGCGGCGCTCGAGTTGCGGTGGCCAGCGCTCGCGCGTTCGACGCCGCTGGCGGTCAGCGTGGTCGTATTGCTCGCGGGCGCGTTGCAGTTCAGCACATGGAAAGCCCGCCGCCTCGCCTGCAGCCGCACGACACCCAGCCTTCCCGCCGATGCGCCGAGCGCGTGGAGATACGGTCTGCGCATCGGCATCGATTGCGCCGGTTGCTGCGGGGGTCTCACGGCAATTCTGCTGGTCGTCGGCATGACGGATTTGCGCTTGATGGCCGCCGTGACGGCCGCCATTACGGCCGAGCGACTTGCGCCGGACGGCGCACTCGTCGCCTGGGCGAGCGGCGCCATAGCCGTCGCCGGCGCGGGCTTGCTGCTCATCCAGGCCCTATCGGCCGGCTGACTCATGCGCGCCAGTTGTCGGGGATCGCTTCGCAAATCGACGCTCGACGGCCTTGCTGTCTCATTATTGTTTTGGTTTCGGAAACAGTGAGTTCAGAAATTAGGTATTTACCCTAATTTCCGCTCCCTCTAGACTGTCATCACTGCTGCAAACAAATGATTTCGCAGCCTAACAAGACAAAACCTGGAGGTAGTAAAAATGAAATCGCTCGTTCAAGCTGTCGTTATCGCCGCTACCCTCGCTGCTCCGGTTGCCGTTTTCGCTCAATCGAACCAGCCGCTGACCCGCGCGCAAGTCCGTGAAGAGCTGGCTCAGATCGAAAAGGCCGGCTACAACCCGGCACGTTCGAACCCGAACGAATATCCGTCGAACATTCAGGCTGCCGAAGCCCGCGTCGCGGCACAAAACGCCGCGGTCGGCGGCGTGACCAGCGGTTCATCGCAGCAAGGTCACGCAGCGCAGTAAGGCGTTGCAGGTTGGCAAGTTGCTGTTGATGTAGCTGTACCTGCCGGAGCGCTCGGCTTAGCGCTCTCGCAGCTTCCCCTACTGGCCCGCCATCGCGATTGAATGCGATGCCGGGCCAGTTCCGTTTTGGGGAGCTCTGTCAGTTCTGCGTCAGACCGCGCCCGGGTTGATATACGCGGTCTTCACCGACGTATAGAACTCGCGGGCGTAGGCACCCTGCTCGCGCGGACCGTAGCTCGACCCCTTCCGCCCGCCAAACGGCACGTGATAATCGACCCCCGCCGTCGCGGTGTTGACCATCACCATGCCGGCCTGCACATGGCGGCGGAAATGACTCGCGTACTTCAGCGATGTCGTGCAGATGCCGGCCGACAACCCGAACTCGGTGCCGTTGGCAACCGCGAGCGCTTCCTGGTAGTCCTTGACCTTGATGACCGACGCCACCGGCCCGAATACCTCTTCACGGTTGATGCGCATAGCCGGGGTCGTCTCCGTGACCAGCGCCGGCGCGAGGAAATAGCCGCGCGTCGAGCCTTCGACGCGCTCGCCGCCGAACACCGTGCCGCCCTCTTCGCGCGCGATCGCCAGATAGCGCTCGTCCTGTGCCAACTGCTTGTCGTCGACGACCGGGCCGATGTGCGTGCCGTCCGCGAGCGCATCGCCGACCTTCAGCGCGCGCATGCGCGCCTTCATGCCGTCGATGAACCGGTCATAGATCCCCGCGGTCACGATCAGCCGGCTCGATGCCGTGCAACGCTGGCCCGTCGAGTAGAACGCGCCGTTGATGCACGCTTCGATCGCGACATTGAGATCGGCGTCGTCGAGCACGACCATCGGGTTCTTGCCGCCCATTTCCAGCTGAAATTTCTTGCCCGAATCGAAGCACTTCGCGCCGATCGCGCGGCCCGCCGAAACGGAACCGGTGAAGCTGATCGCATCGACATCCGGCGACGACACGAGCGCCTCGCCAACCACCGAACCGCGCCCCATCACGAGGTTGATCACCCCCGCCGGCGCGCCCGCCTCGGCGATGATCGTGACCAGCTCCCACGTGCTGCCCGGCACCAGATCGGCCGGCTTGATCACGACCGTGTTGCCGTATGCAAGCGCCGGCGCGATCTTCCACGCCGGAATCGCAATCGGAAAATTCCACGGCGTAATCAGGCCGACCACGCCAACCGGCTCACGCGTCATTTCGACCGTCATGCCCGGCCGCACCGACGGCATCACTTCGCCGCCGACGCGCAGCGCTTCGCCCGCGAAGAACTTGAAGATCTGCCCGGCGCGGCCCACTTCGCCGATCGCCTCGGGCAGGGTTTTGCCCTCTTCACGCGCGAGCACCTTGCCGAGCTCCGCCTTGCGCGCGAGGATCGCGCTGCCCGCCTGGTCGAGCACGTCGAAGCGCTGCTGCGGCGTGGACAACGACCACTGCGCGAAGGCCTTGCGCGCGGCGCTGATCGCGCGATGCGTCTGCTCGGCGTCGGCTTGCGCGAATTCGCCGATCACGTCGTCGAGATTCGACGGATTGACGTTGCGCGACACGCTCGCGCCGTCGACCCACTGTCCGTCGATGTAGTTTGCGAACTGACTCATGCCTGATTCTCCTTTCGAAAATTGCAGCGACAATCCGGTTATTCAGCAACGAGCAGGCCACGGGCCGCGAGATTGCGATACAGCGCGCGCACGCCGAACGTCCACGGCTCGATTTCGGTGGACAGGCGCACCGTGTTGGTCAGCGCGCCGAGCTGCGGCGTCGAAATCGTCACGCGATCGCCGAGGTGGTGGGTGAAGCCGCCGCCGGGCGCGTCGCGGTCCTTGATCGGCGAGAACATCGTGCCGAGGAACAGCATGAAGCCGTCCGGGTACTGGTGGTGGCGGCCGCAGGTCTGCGCGACGAGGTCGGCCGGGTCGCGGCTGATCTCGCTCATGTGGCTCACGCCGTCGAGCACGAAGTCGTCGTCGGCGCCTTCGACGCGCAGCGACACGCTTGCGGCGCGCACCGAGTCGAGCGAGAAGGTGTCGTCGAACAGACGCACGAACGGACCGATCGCGCATGAGCCGTTGTTGTCCTTGCACTTGCCGAGCAACAGCGCCGAGCGGCCTTCGATGTCGCGCAGGTTCACGTCGTTGCCGAGCGTCGCGCCGACGATGCCGCCGCGGCTATTCACCGCGAGCACGATCTCCGGCTCCGGGTTGTTCCACACCGACGCGGCGAGCAGACCGACGTCCGCGCCGAAGCCGACTGCCGACATCGGCTGCGATTTCGAAAATACTTCGGCGTCCGGACCGATGCCGACTTCCATATATTGCGACCACGCATCGCGACGTTCGAGCTCGGCCTTCAGCTTCATCGCCGCTTCCGATCCCGGCTTGATCTTCGACAGATCGGTGCCGATCGTCGACGCGATCGTCTCGCGCACTTCCTTCGCCTTCGCCGGATCGCCGCCGGCCTGCTCCTCGATCACGCGCTCGATCAGGCTCACCGCGAACGTGACGCCGCAGGCCTTGATCGCTTGCACGTCGCACGGCGCGAGCACGCGCACGGCCGGCGCGCTCGCGCCCGGCAGATTCGCCTCGATCAGCTGCGCGACCGGCCCGAGCGGCACGCCCGGCGCGCTGCGCGCAAATTGCGCGGCATCGTCGCGCTCGAACAGGTCGGCGGTAGTCGGCACGGCCGCGCTGATGTCGAACACCTCGCCGCCGCGCACGACGACCACGCACGGTCCTTCATGCTGCTCGGTCTTGCGCCACACGCGGCCGATCAGCAGTGCGTCGTTCAGATCGCCGGGAAGAAAGCTGGAGGGGGAAATTGCGGACATGGGATGGGCTCTTTCGGATAAATGGGAAAACGGGCAAGGCCGGGCGTCGCGTTGCGTGCGAAGCCCGGCCTTGTCACCCGCGGGTCAATGCGAATGCCGTGGGTTGCCGCGCTCGGCAATCACTTTCAGATACAGCGTCGCCGGTTCGAGGCAGCCGCCGGTCGAAAGCTGGCCGACCGTCTTGCGATACAGCTCCTGCCACGGCGTTTGCGCGGGCGGAATCTCGAAGTGCACGGTTTCGCGACGTCGCGCGAGTTCTGCTTCGTCGACCAGCACTTTGACGCTACGCGAGTTCAGATCGACGCGGATGCGGTCGTTCGTGCGCAACAGCGCAAGGCCGCCGCCCACCGCCGCTTCCGGCGACATGTTCAGAATCGACGGGCTCGCCGACGTGCCGCTCTGACGGCCGTCGCCGAGCGTCGGCAGCGACGTGATGCCCTGGCGCACGAGCGCCGCCGGCGGCGCCATGTTGACGACCTCGGCGCTGCCCGGATAGCCGACCGTACCCGTGCCGCGAATCACGAGGATGCAATGCTCGTCGATTTCAAGCGACGGGTCGTTGATGCGCGCGTGATAATCCTCGGGGCCGTCGAACACGATGGCGCGCGCTTCGAAGCTGTTTTCTGCGCCTGGCTCGCTCAGGTAGGTCTTGCGGAACGCATCGCCGACCACCGACATCTTCATGATCGCGCTGTCGAAGAAGTTGCCGGACAGCACCATGAAGCCCGCGCCGTGCTTCAGCGGATCGTCGGTCGTCTTGATGACCTCGCGATCCGGCGCGGGTGCGGCGGCCGCGATTTCGCCCATCGTGCGGCCCGACACGGTCAGGCAATCCTCGTGCACGAGGCCGCCTTTCGCGAGCTCGCGCATCACGGCCGGTACGCCACCCGCGCGATGGAAGCTCTCGCCGAGATATTCGCCGGCGGGCATGCAGTTGACGATCAGCGGCACCTGCTCGCCGACGCGCTGCCAGTCTTCGAGACTCAGCTCGACGCCCATGTGCCGCGCAATCGCGATCAGATGTGGCGGGCAGTTGGTCGACGCGCCGAGCGCCGATGCGACGACGATCGCGTTTTCGAACGCTTCTTTCGTCATGATCTTCGACGGCCGCAGGTCCTCGCGCACGAGGTCGACGATGCGCTTGCCGCTCGCGTAGGCCATCTGGCCGCGCTCGCGGTAAGCGGCCGGAATGCTCGCGCAGCCGGGCAGCGACATGCCGAGCGCTTCGGCGAGGCTGTTCATCGACAGCGCGGTGCCCATCGTGTTGCAGTGACCGATCGACGGCGACGACGCGGTAGTCAGCTCCATGAAGCCTTCGTAGTCGATCTCGCCGGCCGCCAGCAGATTGCGTGCATGCCAGATCACGGTGCCCGACCCGACGCGCTTGCCGTCGTGCCAGCCGTCGAGCATGGGACCGCCGGACAGCACGATCGCCGGCATATCGACGGTGGCCGCCGCCATCAGGCACGCGGGCGTGGTCTTGTCGCAGCCGGTGGTCAGCACGACGCCGTCGAGCGGGAAGCCGTGCAGGATTTCGACGAGGCCCAGATACGCGAGATTGCGATCGAGCGCGGCGGTCGGCCGGCGGCTCTGCTCGGCGAGCGGATGCACCGGAAACTCCATTGGAATGCCGCCCGCGTCGCGAATACCGGCCTTCGTGCGCGCCGCGAGCTCGATGTGATGCCGGTTGCACGGCGCGAGATCGCTGCCGGTCTGCGCGATGCCGATGATCGGCCGGCCCGACTGCAGCTCTTCGCGCGTCAGACCGTAGTTCATGAAACGCTCGACGTACAGCGCCGTCATATCCGCGTGCGAGGGATCGTCGAACCATTCCTGGCTGCGCAGCCGGCGCGGGGTGGATGCTGACATGATGCTTGTCTCTCTGTCTGGGTAAGGGTTTCTTATGCGTGCTCTGCGTGTTTCTGTGCCCGCGCTGTCTCGCGGCCGGGGCCGCTGCCTTCATTCGAGGCGGCCCGCGTCAGCATCGTGCGCGGCACGAGCAGGATCAGCACGCAACTGACCAGCAGACACGCACCGAGTGCGTAAGTGCCGTTGTTGATGTCGCCGGTCAAATCTTTCGCCACGGCGGTGATCATCGAACCGGTAAAGCCGGACAGATTGCCGATCGCGTTGATCATCGCGATGCCGGCCGCCGCGGCGGCGCCCGACAGCAGCTGTCCCGGGAACGTCCAGTAAATCGGCATCAGCGCAAGGATGCCGGCAGTGGCGATCGTCAGAAACGTGATCGCCCACACCACATGATGCGCCAAAGCCGCACTCATGATCAGAGCGATTCCGCCGATCAGCGCCGGAATCGCCGCATGCAGGCGCCGCTCGCCGGTTTTCTTCGAATGCGCGGCGTTCGCGAGCGTCGCAATGATGGCCACGCCGTACGGGATCGCGGTCAGCAGGCCGATATGCAGCGGATCCTGCACGCCGGTCGCCTTGATGATCGACGGCAGCCAGAACGCGAGGCCGTAGAAGCCGGTATTGAACGTGAGCAAAATCGCGACCAGCAGCCAGACGCGCGGATCGCGCACCGCCGAGCCGAAGCGCGCTGTCTTGTGCGCGCTTTCGCGCTGCAGATTCGCCGCGAGCAGGCTCTTCTCCTGCGGCGTGAGCCAGCGCGCGCGGTCAATGCCGTCGTCGAGCGAGAAGTACACCACGAACGCGGTCAGCAGCGACGGCACGCCTTCGATCAGCAGCATCCATTGCCAGCCCTGATAGCCGAGCAGGCCGGCCGTATGGTCCATCAGCCAGCCCGACACGATGCCGCCGAGCATCAGGCTGACCGGCATTGCGATCAGAAAGCCTGACATCACGCGACTTTGGCGCTGCGACGGAAACCAGAAGTTCAGGTACAGAATCACGCCGGGGAAGAAGCCGGCCTCGCAGAGCCCGAGCAGAAAGCGCAGGATGTAGAACATCGTCGCGGTTTCGACGTGCGCGACGCGCGCGAGCGGCGCGACGAACGCGAGCGCCATCGACACGAGCCCCCACGTGAACATGATCCGCGCGATCCAGAAGCGCGCACCGTAGCGATGCAGGAACACGTTGCTGGGCACTTCGAAGATGAAATAGCCCCAGAAGAACACGCTCGCGCCGATCGCGTACATCGTGTCGGACAGGCCGAGATCGTCGAGCATCTGCAGCTTCGCGAAGCCGACGTTCACGCGATCCAGATACGCAACCACATAGCACAGCAACAGTACCGGCAGCAGCCGGCGCACGACCTTGCGATAGGTCCTTTCCTCGAATTCGTCGACGCGCGCGGCGGGCGCGACGATGGCGGGCGGTACAGCGGTCATTCGTATCTCCATCAGCGTATTTTTGGTCGGAAATGCCGTTGCCTCGCGGCTCGTGCGATTTGGCACCGCCGTTAAGTTACCGGTAACATTTCTAGCTGTGGATGTTACGCCCGGCTTACCAGCCGGACAACCGAGGGATATCCCTGATCTGTTTAATTAAGGGGAGTGCTAGTGCGCCATCTACGCGCTATCGCGTGCAATCACCGTGAAATCGATCTTCACCGCTTTCCTGCGCTGCACCTCACCCGCTTCGCGATCGGCGAGCCCCGCGAGCAGCGTTTCGCCAGCGCGCAGGCCGATGCCGTACGCGTCGACCGACACCGTCGTGATGCTCGGCTGACAGCACCACGACACCTCGAAGTTGCCGAACCCGGCGACCGCGATGTCGCCCGGCACCGACAGCCCGCGCCGGTGACACTCCATGATCGCGCCGAACGCCGACATGTCGCTCACGCACATCACGGCCTCGGTATCGGGCCACGTGTCGAGCAATGCGCCGATCGCCGGTGCGCCGTGGCTCATCGTGATCGGCGAATCGCCGAGCCGGATCACGCGCGGCTCGCCGAGACCGAGCGCCTTGATTTCGGCAACGTAGCCACGCATCCGGTCGTGCCCGCGCCGGTCGCGCTCGCTGGCACCCGCGATGAAGCCGATCCGCCGATAACCGCGCTCGTGCAGATGCCGGACCATCGCGCGCGCCGCCGCCGAGTTCGAAAAGCCGACAACCGTATCGATTGGATCGCTGGGCAGATCCCACATTTCGACGACCGGAATGCCGGCGCGCTGCAACAGCATGCGCGTCGCCTCGGTGTGCCGGCCGCCCGTCAACGCGACGCAGCGCGGTTGGTGGCGCAGCATCGAGCGCACCAGCAGTTCTTCCTGTTCCAGACGGTAGTCCGTGTCGCCGAGCAGCAGTTGCAGACCGTGCGGGCCCAGCGCGGCATTCAGTCCGCGCACGGTGTCGGAGAAGTTCGAACTGGACAGCGACGGCACCAGCACCGCGACGAACGCCGAGCGTCCCGACGACAGCGCGCCCGCCGCCGCATCGGCGACGTAGCCGAGTTCGTCGATGACCTTCTGCACGCGTTCGCGAGTCGCCTGCGACACGTTGCGGCCGGCGAGCACGCGCGACACGGTCATCTTCGAGACGCCCGCGCGTTCGGCAACATCGGACATGCGGGGCGGGACTGGCGGCCTGGACGTCATGATAGGTATCGGGGCGAATGCGCGAAAGTCATGGAACGCACATGATAGCGGGCCGCTCCTTGCGGAGCGACCAGGCAACGTCAGGGTTGCGTTTTGCGGCTTGTCCTGTCGCTGTGTTTTTGTCGTCTAGCGCTCGAAGCCCACCGTGCAGCGCGCCTGAGCCTGCCCCGCCGCCGGCGCGCGGAACGAGAACAGCCCGCCCGCCTGCGGTTGATGCCGGCGCTCGACCGCCGTCAGTCCCTTCCATGCGGTGGACACATAGACGGTTTGCAGATCGTCGCCGCCGAACGCGAGCTTCGTCACGTTCGCGCACGGCAACGGCACCTGATCGACCAGCTCGCCCGCCGGCGAGTAACGCTCGATCCGCCAGCCGCCGAACAGCGCGATCCACACGAAGCCGTCGGCATCGACGGCCATGCCGTCGGGATGGCCGTCGCCGGAGATGGCGGCGAAGATGCGCTTGCCCGACAGCGTGCCGTCCGCGGCGACGTCGAAGGCATAAACCACGCGCCGCATCGTGTCGTTGTGATACAGCGTGCGGCCGTCCGGGCTCATCGCCGGGCCGTTCGTGATCACGTAGTCGTCGTCCTGCGCGATTGCCGCGGCTTGCTCGTTCACCCGATACAGCGTGCCGCTCGGCGCCTCTTCCGCATCGTCCATCGAGCCGAACCACAGGCGTCCCCGTGCATCGACGAAACCGTCGTTGAGGCGGTTGCCCGGCAGATGCGGTTCGACCTCGGCGAGCTTGCTGAACTCGCCGCTCGCCGGATCGAAGCGATGCAAGCCGGATGGCAGCCCGCATACGAACGTGCCGTCCACGAGCGGCGCCAGAAAACCGGGCTGGTCGGGCGCCTGCCACGTTTGCTGCTCGCCGGTCGCGACGGACAGCCGATGAATCCGGCGCCCCTTGATATCGACGAAATACACCGCGTTTTCGGCGGCCTGCCATAGCGGCCCTTCGGCCAGCTCGGCGCCGAGCGCCCATACGCATACTGGGACCGGCATGCTCATTCTCCGTACCACCCTGCGTCGACGAAGTAATCGCGGCCGGAGCAGCGTGATGCGTCGTCGGACGCGAGGAACAGCGCCATACGCGCGACGTGCTCGGGCTCGATGCGCAGTTGCAGACACTGACTCGCGACGACCTTCGCTTCGCTCTCAGCCGATTGCCACAACTGCATCTGCCGCGGCGTCTTCACCGCCCCGGGGATGATGCAATTCACGCGGATGCCCGCGCTGCCGAGATCACGCGCGAGACCACGCGTGAGCCCTTCGATGCCGGCCTTGGCGGTCATATAGATCGCGAGGTTCGGCAGCGCGACATGCCACGACACCGAGCCCAGATTCAGGATCACGCCGCGCCCCGCGCGACGCATACCGTTCGCGGCGGCCTGCGCGCAGAAGAACTGGTGGCGCAGATTCACCGCGATACGGTCGTCCCAGTAGCTCGCGGTGAGCTCGCCGATTTCGTGCCGATCGTCGTTGCCGGCGTTGTTGACGAGCACGTCGATCGGGCCCACCGCATCGACGATGTCGGCGAACGTGTTTTCGATCGCGTCGACATTTTTCAGGTCGCAGCGGCGGAACAGCGGCGGATGCTTCGCGTGGCGAAGCGTTTCCTGCAGCGCGAGCGAATCGTGCTCGGCGACGTCGAGGAAGAACACGCGCGCGCCTTGCTGCGCGAAGGCCTCGACGATCGCGGCGCCGATCCCGCCGCCGCCGCCGGTCACGACGATGGTTTTGTCCGACAGACTTGGATAGGTTGCGTACGACATCAGATTTTCCACTTGTTACGAGTAGGACCACATACAGGACGGCGCTCGCCGCCCTGACCCGCCGCTCAGGCCACGATCTCGACCTCGCTCAGCATGCGCCAGTTGCGTTCGAGCGTTCTCGTCGCGGAGCCCGCGACGGCGACCGTGCCGCTCAGATGAATGTCGCGGCTCGAGCTGCCGACCAGCAGATCGAAGTCACCAGGCTCGACGATACGCTCGCCGCACGCGTCGGTGAAGTTCAGCATGTCCACCGGCAGTTTCACGCGCACACGCGCCGACGCACCGGCCGCGAGCGGCACGCGCGCAAACGCCTTCAGCTCGCGGACCGGCCGCGCGACCGACGCGTGCCGGTCGCGCACGTAGATCTGCACGATCTCGGTGCCGTCGCGCGCGCCGATGTTGTCGACCGTGAAGCTCAACTCGATCGTACCGCTTTCGATCGGCACTTCGCTGTGCGCGAGCGCGAGATCGCCGTAACGGAACTGCGTATAGCCGAGACCGAAACCGAACGGATAGCGGCAGCCGAAATGGTATGCAATCGGCGTTCCCGCGCTCTTCAGACGATGGTTATACACGTACGGCACGGCGCCCGCGCTCTTCGGCACCGACAGCGGCAGACGGCCGCTGAAATTGGCGCGGCCCACCAGCAGATCGGCCAGCGCCTCGGCGCCGCGCTCGCCCGGCGCGAACGCCATGATCTGCGCGGCGATGCGGTCTTCGAGGCCGCCGAGATTGTACGGACGGCCGCCCGTCATCACGACGACCGTCGGCGTGCCGCTATCGACCACTGCCTGCAGCAACGCCTGCTGCACACCCGGCAGGTCGAGGCTGTCGGTATCGGACCCTTCGCCGACCGTGCCGGACTGGAACAGGCCCGCCAGATCGCCGACGAACACCAGTGCGACGCCCGCTTGCCGCGCGGCTTCGACCGCGGACACGATGCCGTCGGTGTCCTTGCTGATCAGCTCGTCGCAATGCGCGTCGCCGGTCAGATCGAGCGACACGTCGCCCGGAAACACCGGCGCGCCCGCGCGGCGCTCCTTGATGATGTCGCAACCCTGCGCGTGAATGACGCGCTCGTCGCCGAGCAACGCGCGCAGCGAACGCAGCGGCGTCGCGATCGAAGCAGTGGACTGCTCGCCACTGTTGATCAGGTGCACCGGGAAGCTGTAGCCGGCGAGCAGCGCGAGCGGATCGTCGGCGGTCGGGCCGATCACCGCGATCTTGTCCGGGCCGTGCGCGTCGAGGGGCAGCACGTCGCCTTGATTGCGCAGCAGCACCGCCGATTCGAGCGCAACCTGATACGCGGTATCGCCCGCGGTCGCGCTTTTCACGTCGACGCGTTCGGGATCGACGTACGGATTCTCGAACAGGCCGAGCTGGAATTTCACGCGCAGCACGCGCGAGACGGCGGTGTCGATCGTCGCTTCGCTGATCTCGTTGCGCTCGAGCGCTTCCTTCAGGTGCACCGCGCACTCGTGACCCGGCAGCTCGACGTCGAGGCCGGAGTTGAACGCGAGGGCTGCGGCCGACGCGCTGTCGCGCGCCACCGCATGATGACTGAACAGCAGGTCGACGCCCGCGTAATCGGCGACGACGAGACCGTCGAAGCCCCATTTCTCTCGCAGCGTGTCGTGCAGCAGCGCACGATCGCCATGACAGGGTACGCCGTCGACGTCGTGATAGGCGGGCATCACCGAGCCCGCGTTCGCGAGCTTCACGGCCATTTCGAAAGGCAGCATGAACACGTCGTTGAGCTCACGCGGACCGACATGCACCGGCGCATGATTGCGGCCGCCTTCGCTCGCGGAATGACCGACGAAATGCTTGAGCGTCGCGAGCAGATCGCGCTGTTCGCCCTGCAGGCCCTTCACGTAATGACACGCGAGCACGCCAACCAGATACGGATCTTCGCCGAGCGTCTCCTCGGTGCGGCCCCAACGCGGGTCGCGCGACACGTCGAGCACCGGCGCGAGCCCCTGATGACAGCCGATCGAGCGTGCCTGCTCGCCGATGATCGTGCCCACTTCGCCGACCAGTTGCGGATTCCACGTCGCCGCATAGTTCAACGGCGACGGGAACAGCGTCGCGTCCTTGATCATGAGCCCGACGAGGCATTCCTCGTGTGACATCACCGGAATGCCGAGGCGCGTGTCTTCGACCATCTTGCGCTGCAGCTCGTTGAGCGCGCGTACGCCTTCTTTCGGATCGACCGTATGCGTGCCGAGCGGACGCGTGATCTGACCGAGGCCATGCTGCAGGATCTCGTCGACCGTGATCTGGTTGGCGCTCTGCGCGAAATCGATGCTACGCGCCTTGTGATTGCCGTCGGCCGACAGCTTCAGCCACGCGGCGTGAAGCTGCGCAATCTTTTCGTCGAGTGTCATGCGCGCGAGCAGATCGGCCACGCGCTCTTCCACGGCTGCCACTGGATTGCGGTAGAGCGGGACCTCACTTTGGCGAAGCAACATCGAAAACTCCTTTTTTTTATCGTGGTGTACGAAGCGCATGAGGCGCCGACAAATCCGTTGTTTCTGACAAGCGTGCGGCATGGCGTTGCTTCAGCCCGGATGCCATCCCTTCTATTTCAGATACCTTTCCAGACTTCGCAGTCCTGCTAATCGATCGAACGCGGCCGCGACTCGAATTCGCCGTGTTTGATCGGCTACGGGTCGTTCGTTGCGTCTAGCGACGCGATGCAATGGGACCGCGCTTGCTCGCGTCGTGCAAGCAGCGCGATCGCAAGCGGATCAGTGCAGACGCGGCAGCGCGAAATCCTTGTCGTCGAACACGTGGCACGCGTGCGGTGCGAACGCCAGTTCGACGCATTCGTCGTGCGTCACGCCACCGTCGCCGGGCAGCTTGGCGATCATCGTGTTGCCGTCGCGCACGCCACCGTCCACATGCACGTAGCTGTGCTCGCCCAACCGTTCGACCAGGCGCACGGCGCAGCGGATTGTCTGCACGCCGGCCTGCGCCGATGGCAGGGCGAGGTGCTCCGGCCGGATGCCGAGCGTGACCTGCGAACCGACGCTTTGCCTGCGGCCGTCGACCTCGGCGCGCACGCGCTCGCCCGTGGTCAGCTCGACCTGAATGCCCTTGTCGTCGACCGCGAGCACCGTGGCCGGCATGAAGTTCATCTTCGGCGAACCGATGAAGCCAGCGACGAAGCGGCTCTTCGGCCGGTGGTACAGATCGAGCGGCGCGCCGATCTGCGCGATGCTGCCGTGCTTTTCCATGTCCGCGCCGGCGTGCAGCAGCACGATCTTGTCGGCGAGCGCCATCGCTTCGATCTGGTCGTGCGTAACGTACACCGCGCTCGCGCGGTTGAACTCGCGATGCAAACGGGCGATTTCGGTACGCGTCTGCACGCGCAGCGCGGCGTCGAGATTCGACAGCGGCTCGTCGAACAGGAACACGCCCGGCTCGCGCACGATGGCGCGCCCGATCGCCACGCGTTGGCGCTGGCCGCCGGACAGCGCAGCGGGGCGGCGTTCGAGGTAGCTGTCGAGTTGCAGCGCGGCAGCGGCGCTGCGTACCTTCTTGTCGATGATGGCCTTATCGACCTTCGCCTGACGCAGGCCGAATGCCATGTTCTCGTACACGCTCATATGCGGATAGAGCGCGTAGTTCTGGAACACCATCGCAACCTGGCGTTTCGCGGGTTCGACGTTGTTCATCAGTTGACCGTCGATGCGCAGTTCGCCGTCGGTGATCGATTCGAGACCGGCGATCATGCGCAGCAGCGTGGACTTGCCGCAGCCCGACGGCCCGAGGAACACGCAGAATTCGTCCCTGCCGACTTCGAGGTTGGCGTCGCGGATCACCGAGTTACCGCTCGTATAGGACTTCTGTACGTTAGTGAGAGAGATGCTTGCCATATCGTTTATGCGAAGTTCGGTGTGCGGGCCACTTTGGCCCGCACGATTCGAGGTGGTGTGCGATGCGGATCAGCCCTTGAGCGAGCCGGCCATCATCCCCTTGATCACGCGCTCCTGACCGAACGCGTAGGCAACAATCAGCGGCAACGACGTGAGCACGAGGACAGACAGCATCGAGGGTATGTTCGACGCGTATTGCCCCATGAAGTCCCAAATCGCGAGCGGCAGCGTACGGTGCTCGGCCGTCGACGTGAGCATGTACGCGAAGATGAACTCGTTCCACAGACCAATGCCGTTGAAGATCGTCACGGTGGCGAGCCCCGGTGCCGAAAGCGGGAAGAAAATACGCCAGAAGATGCGGAACGGACTGCAGCCGTCGAGCTGCGCCGCTTCTTCGAGCTCGCGCGGAATCTGGCGCATGAACTCGGTCAGGATGAAGATCGACACCGGCAGACTGAGGGCCACATAAGGGCCGAGCAGCGCGAACGCGGTGTCGTAAAGGCCGAGGTTGCGCGTGAGCAGATAGATCGGCACGAGCGTCGCATGCAGCGGCACGATCATGCCGGCGACCACCAGACCGAACAGCGTCTTGTTCAGCGAGAAGCGCAAGCGCGCAAACACGTAGGCCGCCATCGCACTGATGATGACGATCAGCAGCACCGACACGCCCACCGTGAACACGCTGTTACGGAAATAAGTGAAAAACGGCCCCTGCAGCACAGCCGCGTAGTTACCCCAATACAGGTGGCTCGGCGGCGCCCACACTGACGTCGCGAAGGTCTCTTCCTGGCTCTTGAAGCTCGATGCGACCATGAAGAGAAACGGAATCGTCGTGACGGCCAGCCAGATCAGTGCCAGCAGAGGAACCCCCACGCGGGGGAAGCGTAGTTTCTTGTTCATGGTTCAGACCTCGGTTGCATAACGGCGGGTGAAGTACATCGACACCGCCGCCACCGTGATGACGATAAGGAACATCGCCGAGCCGATGGTGCTGCCGTAGCCGAGTTGGAACGAACTGAACACCGTGCGATACATGTAGGTGGCCATCACCTCGGACGAGCCTTCGGGGCCGCCACCGGTCATGACGAAGACGAGATCGAAGTAACGCAGCGACCCGAGCACGGACAGCAGCACAGCGGTGCGCACCGTGCCTTGCAGGTGCGGCAGCTTGATGCGCCAGAAAATGGTCCACCCGGATGCGCCGTCGAGGAGCGCAGCTTCATTGACCTCGGCCGGCATCGACGAGAGACCGGCGAGAAACAGAATCATGTAGAAAGGCGCGTTCTGCCAGATGATCACGGCGATGGTCGCAGCCAGCGAAAAATGCGGATCGCCCAGCCAGTCCTTCGCGAGGCCATCAAGCCCGAATGCCTGCAGCGCGACGTTGATCGGACCGAAATTCGGATCGTAGATTTGCTTGAACAGCACACCGATCGCCACGCTCGACATCAGCAGCGGCAGGAAATAGAGCACCTTGAGCAAGCGCGAGCCACGACCGGCCTTCTCCAGCAGCACGGCGAGCGCGAGCGCGATCGGAAGCTGGACGACGATCGACGCGACAGCAAGAATCACGTTGTTCTTCAGCGATTGCCAGAACACCATGTCGTGCGCGAGCCGCGCCCAGTTCGCGAGCCCGATATAACGGGCAGTGTTGCCGAGGCCGTTCCAGTCGAGCAGCGACAGCCGCAGGCTGGAGACGAGCGGATAAAGCAGGAACACGGCCAGCAGCAGCAGCGACGGCGCAAGAAACACAACCGTGACGAGCGTTTGCGATGAAAATCTCAGCCGGCGTTCGGGTGTAGCGGAAAGTGCGATATTCACGGGCTTGTATGCCGACCGGCACCTCGCGGTGCCGGTCGGACTTTTCTTTAGGACTGGAGATCAGCCGCCCTTCTTCGAAGCGGCTTCCATTTGCTGCGCAGCAGCCTCAGGCGTCAGCGACAGACCGAACAGTGCTTGCGTCGTGTCCTTGTGCAGTTCACCGAGGGCCGGCGGCAGTGCCTGGTCGTACCAGAGCTGCACGCTCGGAGCGGCGGCAAGCATTTGCTGCAGACGCTGCGTGAACGGATCGTCGATCCTGACGTGATTGACCGGCGGGAGCTTGTGGTCATCCGACGCGCGAGCCTGCATCGCCTGCTCGTCGGTCAGTGCCTGGATCAGCTTGAACGCTGCGTCCGGCGTCTTGCACTCGGTCGAGATGCTGAGGAAGCCGTCGCCGACCGTGCCGATCAGGTCGCGCGGATCACCCTTGCCACCCGGCACGCTCGGGAACGCGAAGAAGTCGAGGTCCTTCGAGAACGTCGGATTTTCGTTCGCGATCGTCGAAGCTTCCCACGCGCCCATCAGCTCCATGGCAGCCTTGCCCGTGTACAGCAGGCGGCGCGAGGCGCCCGAGTCGTAATCGAGACCGTTGATGCCCGGTGCGAACGCGCCAGCCTTCACGAGTTCCTGAATGCGCTTGCCGGCTTCGATGAACGCCGGATCTTCGAAGCCTTTGCCCTTGCCTTCGATCGCGTCCTTCACGACTTGCGGACCGCCGATACGGTCGACGAGGTACATGTAGTACATCGAACCGGTCCACTTGTTCTTGTTCGCGAGCGAGAACGCTGCGACGTTGTGCGACTTCAGCACTTCAACGACGTGCATCAGTTCATCCCACGTCTTCGGCGGCGTGATGCCGTACTTCTTGAAGACTTCCTTGTTGTAGAAGATCACCGCGGCCGCCGCGTTTTCGGCGGCAACACCGTAGGTCTTGCCGTCGAACGTCGTGACATTCCACGACGCCTGCATGAAGCGGCTGCGGTACGCCGGATCCTTCTCCAGGTACGGCGTGAGGTCGGCGATCTGGCCGGATTTCACGTACTCGTGCAGCCCGCCGCCGCCCCAGTTCTCGAACACGCACGGCGGCTGGTTCGCGCCGAAAGCGACCTTCAGCTTAGTCTTGTACGCCTCGTTCAGGACGTGCGAATTCTCGACCTTGTAGCCCGGAACCGCCTTTTCGAATCGATCCGACGCGTCGCGAATGATCTTGCTCGACGACGCATTGGTCTGCTGGTCCCATACCGTGATCGTCTTGGAGTCCGCCGCTACGGCGTTCGAAACAACTGCAGACAACGAAAACAGCAGCGCCGTCGCGCCGTTGATGGACCGCGCTTTAAACAAAGCCGGGTACGCCATGGGTGTGTCCCCTCTTCTGGATTTATAAGAAATCACCGAAACATTAACGTTAGCCTTAACGTTAGTGAATGTTAGGTCGATGCGTGAAGTAAGGCTATGCGGGATTTTACCTGGTCCCGGCGCGCTGCGACGCAACTGCCGGATAAGATGGACCGATTGTGGGAAAGCTGAAATATAAAGGGTTCTGCTAGAATAACGACTACATAAACGTTATCGCTAACGCGATTAGCGAGTCGACCCATCCAATGACCTCTCGCACACCTTCGACCCGCATGGCAAGACAGACCCCAACGCTTGAGCACGTTGCCAAGCTTGCCGGGGTGTCCCAGATGACCGCGTCGCGCGCTCTCAACGGCCGTCCCGGCGTGTCGCGCGAAACCCGCGACGAAGTCCTGAGAATCGCGTCGGACATCGGTTACGTCGTCAACCGCACCGCGCAGAAACTGTCGGGCGGCCGCAACGGCATCATCGGCATCATCACGCCGACACTCGACACGCAATTCTCCAGCGAACTGATTCTCGGCGCGGGCCGCGCGGCGCGTGGCGCGGGCTGCGAGATGCTGGTCTACACGGTGTTCGACGAAGATCGTCATACGCATCACGACCTGCTTGGGCTCATCCAGCAATTCTCCGACGGTATCCTCGCCATTCTTCCGCGCGAGTCGCTGTGCCTCGAGGCGCTCGCCACCGCGAAGGTACCGGTCGTCGTCGTCGATCAGCGCGGCACGCTGACGGGCTTCCCGTCGGTGTCGGTCGACAACTACGGCGGCGCCTGTCTCGCGGTCGAGCACCTCGCCGAGCTCGGTCACAAGCGCATCGCGTTTCTGGCCGGCGACGAAACGATCGAAGGCGTGCGCGACCGGCAACGCGGCTATCACGACACGCTGGCTCGCCTCGGCCTGCCACGCGAAGACTCGCTGGTCGCCGCGGGCGACCTGTCGCAAATGATGGCGTTCGACGTCACGTTCGACCTGCTGAACCTCGCCGAGCCGCCCACCGCGATCTTCACGGCCAACGACCAGAGCGCGTTCGGCGTGATCGCCGCGATCCGCGAAGCGGGTCTGCGCGTGCCGGACGACATCTCGGTGATCGGCTTCGACGACATCCCGATGTCCGAGCAGTTTCACCCGGCGCTCACCACGATCCGCCAGCCGTTCCAGCAAATGGCGCGCTCGGCGGTCAACACGCTGCTCGCGCAGATCGCCGGGATCGACGCCGCTTCGCAACGCATCACGCTGCCGGCGGAACTGGTGGTGCGCGATTCCACCGGCCCAGTCCGCACCAGGCAGCGCCGCGGCCGTCACCAGATCGTTTCGACGTAAGTCGACGCGCGCACCTTCGCATCCGAAGTCACGAGCGCGCCGCCATGCGTGCGCGCGGTCGCGACGATCAGGCGTTGATGCAAGGCGAGCGTGGGCGGCAGCGTGGCCGCGCGAAACGCGATCTCGGTGTCGACCGGAATCATCCGCACGCCGTCGAGCGACAGAAACGTCGACATCCAGCTGCGCGCGTCCATCGACAGTCCGAGACTGCCGACCTTCACGAACTCCGCGATTTCGAACGCACTGATTGCCGAAATCAGGATCTCGCCGCCGGCGAGCTCCCGATCGATCGCATCGTGCGCGGCCTGGCTCAGCGCTTTTTGCCTGCCGAGCCAGCACACGAGGGCAAGCGTGTCGAGCGTGATCATTACTCGTCCTGCTCGGCAGTGACAGGCTGCAACGCGTGCTTCAGGTTGAAATGCGTAATCGACGCGCGCAGCAGCTCGAGCGGGTTTTCCTGCTTGCTGCGATACGGCCGGATTTCGATGGTGGGTTGCCCGCGGTCGGTGACGACCACGGTTTCGCCCAATGCCTCGACCTGACGGAACAGCTCGCAGGCCCGGGACTTGAAAATGGCTTTAGATACTCGCTTTTCCATGACGCTCTCCACCCAGCAAAAATCCAACGGTATTTTTTGTATCGGGCCGGTGCGCCCGCAGGCGAACACCCGCGATGCGTGCCCGACATTCTTTATCAACCTTGCTCTCAGTCGTTGCTTCCCAGCCTACTGCCAGGAGCTCCCTCGAGCTCCAATCCAATTCGCGGCGACAACTAGCGTAACCGCGACACAGCCTGCAACGGTCGCGCCAATTCCTGCGCGCAACCGCTGCACTTTCACCTAATCAATTGGTTTTACACAGACCGCTCTGGCCATACCGGGTCGTGCCGGATAGCGGCGCGGCGCGTCTTGGCTTGCAATGTTTTGCCCCGTGTTATAGATCTTCGAATAGATGCAAACTTGCTTAACGTTACCCTTAACGTTAGCGGATGTTAATGGCGCAGGTTCGCGGCCGCCATGCGGAGTTTACCTAAGCTCCGAACCACTATCCGACCCCTCGACTGGACCCTCTAAATCAAGCCCGGCAAGGAGAAAGCTCGATGCAAGGCGTCGAAAGTACTACGTAATATTTAATGCGAACTGGCTAACGTCATCGCTGCTTGCGTCAGTCTTCGTCGTTCGATGCAGGGAGCCCTGATGAAGGCTCCGCATCGAAATGCACGATCCACGCATGCAACGATTCGCGCGGCTTTACCGTTGCTCACTCGCCGACATCGGCCTGTCAAACCACCGCGCCGACGTCCTCGCCGACTTCGGGTCGCGCGAGGCTCACCGCGGCGCCATTCGCATCGAACAGCGTGACCGACGACGACGCCACCTTGATCCCGACACGCGCGCCGACCGCGTGCTGCGCGTCCTTCTTGTCGAGCTTCAGCGCGATCGCGTGCGCCATGCCATCGAGTCGAGCATGCAGGATCGAGACGTCGCCGAGATGCTCGACCAGTTCGACGCGCGCGGCGAGACCTTCGTCGAGCGGGCCGATGCCCAGATGCTCGGCGCGCACCCCGAGCGTCAACTCGCCACTGACCGGCTGCGCCAGCCGTCCGGGCAGCACGATGCGCTGGCTCGCGCCGGCAAGCGCCACGACGGTTTGCGCATCGCTTCGCGACACCAGCGTCGCGGTCAGCATGTTCATCTGCGGCGAGCCGATGAAGCCGCCAACGAAGCGGTTCGACGGCCGCTCATACAGGTCGAGCGGCGCGCCGGTCTGCTCGATGCGGCCTTTGTTGAACACGACGATCTGCTGGCCCAGCGTCATCGCCTCGACCTGATCGTGCGTGACGTAGATCATCGTCGTGCCGAGTTCGCGATGCAGCTTCGCGAGCTCGATACGCATCTGCACGCGCAGCGCAGCGTCGAGATTCGACAGCGGTTCGTCGAACAGGAACACGCGCGGCTTGCGCACGATCGCCCGCCCGATCGCGACGCGCTGGCGCTGGCCGCCCGACAGCGCCTTCGGTTTGCGCTCCAGCAGATGTGTGATCTGCAGGATCTCGGCGGCACGTTCCACCGCCTCGCGCACTTCCTTTTTCGACTTGCCCGACAGCTTCAGCGAAAAGCCCATGTTTTCCGCAACCGTCATGTGCGGGTAGAGCGCGTAGCTCTGGAACACCATCGAGATGCCGCGGTCCGTGGGCTGCAGATCGTTGACGCGTACGCCGTCGATCAGAATGTCGCCGCCCGTCACCGACTCGAGCCCCGCGATCATGCGCAGCATCGTCGACTTGCCGCAGCCCGACGGTCCCACGAACACCGTGAACTGGCCGTCCGGGATGCGCAGGTCGATGCCCTGGATCACCTGCGGTCCTTCGCCATACGTCTTCGTGACGTTGCGCAATACGAGTTCGCCCATTTGATGCCTCCTCCTCAATCCTTGTACTTGCAGACCCCGCGTGACGCTATCCCACTGCCGCACTACTGTCGCGCCACGCGAGGTTCGATGCGCCCGTCGCCGGGCGTGCGCCTCAGCGCACGGCCGCGACGCCGGCGTGTTGCTCGATCACGCCGCGATACCACAACGCGCTGTCCTTCAGCGTGCGCTCCTGGCTCGCGTAGTCGACGTAGACCATGCCGAAGCGCTTGTCGTAGCCCGACGCCCATTCGAAGTTGTCCATCAGGCTCCAGGCGAAATAGCCCGCCACGTCGACGCCCTGTTTCACCGCGTCCGACAAGGCGGCGAGATGCAGGTCGTAGAAGCGCACGCGCTCGGCGTCGTCCACGCGGCCGTTATCGAGCACGTCTTTCGCCGCGCAGCCGTTCTCGGTGATGTAGATCGGCGGCAGCTTGTAGTCGGCGTTGATGCGCGTCAGCAATTCGGTGAGACCTTGCGGATAGACTTCCCAATCCATGTCGGTGAAGCCGAGCTCGCCCGGCGGACGCTTCTCGCCCGATGCGCTCGCGAAGATCCGCGTGTAGTAGTTGACGCCGAGGAAGTCCATCGGCGTGCCGATCACGTCGAAATCGCCGCTCCGGATCACGTCTTGCGGACCGTTCGCGCCATACCATTCCAGCGCCTCGGCCGGATACTCGCCCTTGAACAGCGGGTCCATGTACCAGCGCACGAACTTCGCGTATTCGAGCGACGCGGCGGCCTGATCTTCGGGCGCATCCGTCGCGCCATGCGCCGGCGACTGGTTCAGCACGATGCCGAGCGGCGCCTTCACGCCATCGGCGCGCAGTGCCTGCAACGCGAGACCGTGCGACAGCAGCAGATGGTGCGCGACATGCGCGGCCTTCTTCAGATCGGCGTTGCCCGGCGCGAAATAGCCGGTTGCGTTGCCGAGCCACGCGGTGCACCACGGTTCGTTGTGCGTCGCGATCGATGCAACGCGATCGCCGAGCACGCTGCCGATCTTGCGCGCGTAGTCCGCGAAGCGATAAGCGGTATCGCGGCTTTCCCAGCCGTTTTGCGTATGCTGCAGCGACAACGGCAGGTCCCAGTGATACAGCGTTGCGAACGGCTGGATGTCGCGCTCGAGCAAACCGTCGACGAGGCGCTCGTAAAACGCGAGGCCCTTGTCGTTGAATGCGCCGCGGCCAGTTGGCTGCACGCGCGGCCAGGCGATCGAAAGGCGATAAGCCTTGACCCCGAGTTCGGCCATCAGGTCGAGGTCTTCCTCGACCAGGTGATAGTGATCGCATGCGACATCGCCGTTCTCGCCGTTCACGACCTTGCCCGGCACGTTGCAGAACGCGTCCCAGATCGACGGGCCGCGGCCGTCCTCATGCGCTGCGCCTTCGATCTGGTAGGAACTGGTGGCGACGCCCCAGACGAAGTCTTCGTTGAATCGATACGTCGACATAGATGATGTTGTTCTGAATGTCACGCCCGCGAGGGCGTGAAAAATGAAACAAAGAATCTCAAGCCTTGACCGCGCCGGTCGTCAGACCGTCGATCAGACGCCGCGAGGTGAATGCGAACAGCACCAGCAACGGCAGCACCGCGACCGCGGAGCCCGCCATCACCGCGCCCCAATCCGAATTGGTCGGACTTTGCAGAATGCGCAGAGCGAGCGGCAGCGTGTACATCGACGGCGAACGCAGCACGACGAGCGCCGACAGAAAGTTGTTCCACGCCTGAATGAAGCTGATCAGTCCAAGCGTACCCAGCGCCGGTCCCAGCAGCGGCATCACGATGCTGCAGTAGATGCGGAATTCACTGCAGCCGTCGATGCGCGCCGCCTCGATCAGCTCGGACGGAATCGCCGCCGCGACGTACTGGCGCATCAGGAACACGCCGAGCGCGGCGGCCGCGCCAGGTACGTACAGCGCGCGCGGCTGATCGATCCAGCCGAGCAGGTTCATCGTCATGAAGGTCGGAATCATGCCGAGGAACGGCGGCACCAGCATCGCGGTCAGCGCGATCGCGAACAGCGTCTTCTTGAAGCGGAATTCGTACATCGCGAACGCGTAGCCGGCCATCGACGTGACGAGCAGCGTCAGCATGGTTTGCATCGTGGCCGTATAGAAGCTCCAGCCGAGATTGCGCCAGAACGGAATGTGCCGCATCAGCGAGGCCATGTTGTCGAGAAACGCGCTGCCGAACCACAGCGGGGGCGGCATCGAGAAAATCTCGGAACTCGTGTGCGTCGCGAACACGAACATGAAGTAGAACGGCGAGAACATCAGCAGCGCACCGACCACCACGATCGCGTAGCCGATATAACGGCCCTTGTTGCTCGACGATTTCATCGCTGTGTCTCCTCGTTCATGCCGCTGCGGTGAAAGATCCGCGTGTTCAACCACATCAACGCGCCGATCGAAATGAACAGCAGCCATGCGATCGAACTCGCGGTGCCGAAATCGCCGTCGTGGAAGGCGGTGCGATACATATAGACGGCCGTCGTCAGACCGGACTGGCTGGTACCCATGCCTTCGTTCGGCAGCAGGATGAACGGCTCTTCGAACAGTTGCAGCCCACCGATGATCGACAGCGCGACCGCGAAGAAAATCATCGGCTTGATCAGCGGAATCGTGATGCGGGTGAACTGTTGCCAGCCGTTCGCGCCGTCGATGCGCGCGGCCTCGTAAAGGTCCTTCGGAATGGTTTGCAGCGCCGACAGATACAGCACCGTGTTCCAGCCGACATAGCGCCAGAAGATCACCACCGACACCGCCGGCTTGACGTTCTTCGGGTTATACAGCCACTCGATCGGATGCGCAGGGACGATCCAGTGCAGGCCGGGCAGCCTGCCGAGCTCGGCGATCGCGAGGTTGATCATGCCGAAGTCGGTCGAATACAGCGACGAGAAGATCAGCGCGATCGCGACGCTCGACGTGATGAACGGCAGGAAGTACAGGCCGACCACCAGGTTGCGCCAGCGGCGAAACGCGGTTTGCAGAAAGAATGCCAGCGGCAGCGCCACCAGATGCTGCGGCACGCCGGACATGATCGCCATCGACGCGGTGTTGTACAGCGACTTCCAGTACCACGGGTCGGTCAGCGTGAACGTGAAGTTCGACAGACCCACCCACTTCATGCTCGCGAGCCCCGCCGTCGCGTCCCAGCTCTGGAACGACAGGTACAGCGAAAACAGCAGCGGGAACGCCATGAATAGCGCGAACAGCAGGAAAAATGGACCGAGAAACAGGTAGGGTGCGACTTTCACCGGATCGAGCCGCGAAGTTCTGCGCGGCGCGGCGAACGGCGCGGGCGAGCTCGGCACGTCGCTCGCACGCGCATCGCGGGCGACCTCTGGGGTCGTGGGCAGCGGGGTGTTCATCAATAGTTCCGTCCAGTCGGGCGTAGCCGGGATCGATGACCGGTCACGCTGTTTGCAGCAGACTTGCAGCGCACTGCGACACACTTCGGTCGCGGCACGCAGCGTGCCGCGACCTTGCATCGATACCGCTTAACGGCGGACCCGATGCGCGATCTGGTCCTGCGCTTCCTGGAGCGCCGTATGCACGTCTGCACCGTCGTCGACGACCTTGTCGAGCGCCGAATGCACCGCTTCCTCGGCGACCTGGTCGTACTTGCTACGCTGGATCGCCGGGATGTGCGAGGCTGCGTCACGCCAGATCAGACGCGCTTTCTCGTTGCCGAGGAATGCGACCGGCTCCGCGAAAAACGTGTCGTTCTGCGCGGCAAGCAGCGCGGGGAATGCGTCGATCGAACGGAACGATGCGAGCTGCGTGTCCTGGCGCGTCGTCAGGAACTTGATGAATTCCCACGACATCGGCTTTTGCGTCGCCTTCGCCGGGATCGAGTAGAACGTGCCGCCGAACGATGCGTACGCGTTGTTCGGCAGATTGGCCGCGCGCCACAGACCCTTCGTGTCCGGGGCGATCCACGACGACAGGTGGCCGCCGAGCCACGCGCCCATCATCTGCGTCGAGACGGTCTCGCGCTTGAAGCTTTCGGCCCATTCGTTCGACCAGGGCGTGATCTTCGCGTCGAGACCGAGGTCGCGTGCTTTCTTCGCGAGCTCGAACGCCTTCACGAAACGCGGCGACGTGACGACCGGATTGCCGGCCTTGTCGAAGTACACGCCATCGCCTTCCTTCAGGTCGGCGCGAATGTAGATATCCTCGATATCGCGCGACGATGCCATCAGGTACGCACCCGTCGCCTTCTTGATCTTCACGCCGGCCGCCAGGTACGAGTCCCACGACTTCGTCAGGTCGGCTTCGGTCACGCCCGCCTTGTCGAGAAGGTCCTTGCGATAGAACAGCGTGCCCGGACCGATATCGGCCGGCATGCCGACGATCGTGCCGTCCTGCGTGGTCGCCTGCGCGAACGTGTAGTTGATGAACTGGCTCTTGTACTGGCCCGCGTTATACGGCGCCTTCGACAGATCTTCGAGACCGCCGCCCGAGGCGAAGCGGCCGATAAAGCCGACCTCCACCGCCATCACGTCGGGCAGATTGGAGCTCGTCGCGAGTGCGGTGGTCATTGCGTTGTGGTGATCGGCGATCGCGAGCGACGAGACCCTGATGTCGACGTCCGGATGCAGCTTCTTCCACGCCGGAAGCGCGTCCTTGATTTCCTGATCCAGCTTCGGAAAGACCGCGACCGTCAACGTGGTGTTGGCGTGCGCGCCGACTGCGGCCAGGCTGAGCAGAACGGCGGTGGCAGAGCCTGAAAAGCGGAATTTCATTACTCGTCTCCTGAAGAACCCTGTTTGAATTGCATTCGATGAATACCCGGTTGCTGCGACCTACTTCCCCTGTTGTCTTTGTTGCTGCTTTGCTTGGTGCTGCTTTGCCTGGCGCTGAATGCGCCGCTGAATTTCTGCTTGACTGCCGATACCTGAAAGCGCTTTCACGTTGAGGCGAAAAAACAACCGCTACGTACGCGTATCCCCCCGTTTTACCGGTGGCGTGATTCGCCGCGTGGTTTCACGCGTCACGAGCGTGAGCGGAATCGGGCTTAGCGCGATCGACTGCTTGCGGATCATCTGCACGATGCCCTGTGCGGCGAGGCGGCCGATTTCGTAAGTCGGCTGGCGGACCGTCGTCAAAGGCGGCGTCATGTACGACGATGTCGGCAAATCGTCGAAGCCGACCAGCGACACGTCGTCCGGCACCCGCACGCCGCGGCGGAACATCGCGAGGCGCGCGCCGTACGCGGTTTGATCGTTTGCGCAGAACACCGCGCTGAACGATGGATGGCGCGCCATCAGGCGCTCCATCGCGGCGACGCCGCCCGTTTCGAGGTAATCGCCCTGCTCGACGAGATCGGCATCGAAGCCGATGCCCGCTTCCTCGAGCGCGGTCCGGTAGCCGACGAGGCGCTCGATCGCATCCTCGTGACTTGCCGGCCCGGCGATGAAGGCGATCTCCCGATGGCCTTGCTCGATCAGATGATGGGTCGCGTCGCGTGCGCCCTGCATGTTGTCGATCGGCAGGCCAGCGAGCGTCGCGCTGTTGTGTACCGAGCGGCCGAGTACGAGCATTGGCGCGTACCGCGAGTAGTCGGTCAACGTCGACTCATCGAGTTGCGCGTGCAGCAAGATGATTCCATCGACGCGCCGCGCGATGAACTGCTCGAGGCGCGCCTTTTCGTCGTCGATGTTCCAGCGGCTGCTCACGAAGATCGGCGTAAAGCCCGGTTCGTACAACGACTCCTCGATGCCGCGCAGCCACTCGGCGTAAAACGGGCTCGACACCGCCTGCGTCAATACGCCGATCGTTTCGGTCCGCCCGCTCGCGAGACTGCGCGCGAGCACGTTCGGCCGATAGTTGAAACGCGCGATCGCCGCTTCCACCGCCTGCTGCTTGGCGGGAAGCACGCGCGCAGAACCGTTCAGGATCCGCGATACGGTGCTCGGAGAAACACCGGCCGCGCGCGCGATCGCTTCGAGCGTCACGTTGGGCGCAGCGGGTACGTCGGATACCTTGGGCGCGCCGGGTTTATCGTTGGAGCCGTCGTGGGTCATGAGTTCTGCCTGAATCCCGTGATGAAAGCGCTTTCAGATATGAAGAGGCGCACTACGTCCGGTGATGAATTCGAAAGAAAGAAAAAGCAGCCGATGCGACGAGGGTGGAGGAGGCGTCGCACCGGCCTCTCTATGAAAGAGAAATAAACAGTCCTTGAAACAAAGAGATCACTGCGATTGCTGATCAGGCAACCTCAACTCAGAACGAGGTCATGATCCCGGCGAACACGCCGGTCTGGCTATGACCATAGTTCGGGTTGCTGTTCGACGACGTGCCCGTCACCGCATCGAAGTTGTTGTTGCCGTACGGCCCGTTGCCGAGGTTCAGGTTCGACGTCGAGCTGTTGTGCACGTAGCCGGCTTCCGTGTACAGGAACGTGCGCTTCGACAGCGCGTACGTCGCGGCGAGCGTGAACAGCGTTCCATTGCCGTTGCCGTTGTTCGCGTTGGCGTGGTAGACCGCAGCCGTCAACAGCGTGGGCGACGTGACCTGCCATGCAGCGCCGACCCATTCGTGGTTCACACTGGTCGGCGCGCTCACGCCGAGAGGCTGCGACGCATCGGTTACGCCCACGCTCGCGTTGGTCGCGTCAGGCGCGCTCAGGTGCTGGTAGCCCGCGTACAGCTTGACCGGACCTAGCACGTACGTGCCGCCGACAAGGGCCATCCGCGAAGCAGAGTAGACGTTGTTGAACGAGCCGTTGGCGCCGCGCACTTCGTCATAGATCACGCGGACGTCGCCGTTGCCCCACGTGTACACACCTTCGACCGCGTTCGTACGACCCTGGCCGGTCGGCACGCCAGCCGAGTTGACAGGCGCCGAGTTCCAGCTCGTGTTGTTGGTCAGCGAATACTGGCCCTTCAGCACGAGGCCGCCGAACAGCACCGGCGAGTTGTACTCCGCGCCGTTGCTGGTGCTCGCCCAGTTGCGACCGCGCACCAGTGTCGAGATCGCGTAGCGCTGCATCACCTGCGGGTCGGTGCCCCAGCTGTCCTGCGAAAGTTCGCCGGCGCCGAGGTTACCGATCTTGAACAAACCCCAGTGGTCGTTCGTCAGCCCCACCGTTGCGTGACGGCCGAACAGATTGCCCGCGGATGCACCGGTCATCGTGTTGAGCTGTCCTTCGAGCTGGAAGACCGTCTTCGTGCCGCCGCCGATATCTTCGGCGCCCTGCAGGCCGAACCACGAGCAACCCCAGTCGCCGCTTTGGGCTGACCATGCGTGGCCGCCCGGGAGGCCGGTTTCAAACTGGATGCCGTTGTCGATACGGCCGTACAACGTGACACTGCTCTGCGCATGGGCCACCGTCGTCGCGGCTGCCATCACCGACACAGCAATAAGCTTCTTCTTCATTTAGATATCCTTATATATATATTTTGGCGTCTCCAAGCCGCACAGGACGCACGCGTTCTCACACGTTTTCCCTCTTGCCGAAATGTTCGCTACTTATTCGCTTCACATTTCGAGGCGATTATAGGGATGGCCTTGCGCCGCGCATCAAACTAACTGCTCAGGGAAAACGCTGTTATCGATAACAGTTGCGCGCCGGACGATCCCGCAGTAGCGCCCTGCTTTGTGACCATTACGTGATGGTCACAAGCGTCGGAAATCCGTTTGAACTCATGCACCGAAACGATGGGCGAATCCGTCTCGCGCGTCGCTCAGCGCTTGCTTAACGAGGAAGACGCGCTCGAATGCAAGCAAAATTTCGCGCTTGATGTTGCGAAGATGCAACGAGCCGCCTCGCTTGCATTGCCGGTTTGGGCTTGACGAACTGGCGCAGGAGCCGCCAGCAGTGGTGGACATTAGCGACTATCATCAATGCATACGATGCCGGGCAACGAGCCGGGCTCAGCCGCGTAGCAGGCTGAGTGCAGGATTGTCGGCGCATCCGTCTGGCTCTCGCGCTCCATCACGACCGCTCCAGCCAGTTCCCATCCCTCGGCTCTCGCTGTTCCCCCGCCGCGCCGCACATGCGACGTCCCGTTCGAACACGCTGCCCTTGCAACTTTTCTGCGGGCGAAGGCACGACCGCCCATCGCCCCGACTGGCAAAACCTCGGCGCGCAACCGCGATAACCGCGACGCATGCAGTGGAAAGAGGATTTTGTCCAGTGCACTTCCGACGCCTCGCATCGAGTCGAACCGGAAGATTCGCCGGCGGATTTTGCCGGCACACCTTGGCACTCTAAGGAGGTATCGTGAAAACAGCCTTTGTTTCTACACTCGCGCTGCTGATTTCAAGCGCAATAGCGCCGGCGGCCCATGCCCAGGATTCGCAAGCCACCGACCAACAACTCGCCCATAGCGTGCGGGTCGCGGAGGCGCACAGCGGAGTCGGGATGTCACATGTGTTCGTCTTTGCCCACTCGGGGCGGATCACGCTGGTCGGATGGGTGCCAGAGCGGGACCATGTCGCGCGTGCCGAGCAGAGTGCGATGTCGGTACCGGGTGTCACCTCGGTGGACAACCGGCTCTCGCCCGACGCTGGCTCGCTGAACGGGCATTGAAATCAAACTGAATCGCGGCGCGGACGACGATTGAAGCAAACCCGCGCGTTGAACGGATTCGGTTTTTCTGTCTCGCCAGTTGGGATTCAGTGACTGGCGCCCTGTTTCGCGCCGTTAGCCGCGCGGCGGTTTCGTGCAATCCCCATCTGAAAGCGCTTTCAACCCACGCCGTGTCAAGCCGGTCGACTCGACGCTGATTCACCATCCATGTCTCGTCGATATGTCAGGTAAATCCCTCATAGCGGGGCTGACAGAGGCTGCTTAACATCTTCGCTGTTACCGGTAACGGTAAACATAGTTAGAGAAGACATCCGAACCGGCATTGCGTCACAAGGAGACCAGGAGTGCGTCCTTTGAGGACTTCAATGCGCATGCTCTGCGCAGCCGTCGCCGTTTGCGCGCTCGCAACCGCAGGCTGCGCGCACAACCAGGCCGCCGTCGCTCATGACGGCCGGCCGCTCGCCGCGGCGCCCGCTGAGGCGCTGCCGCCATTGCGCAGTGTGATGGCCGCGCACTTCAAGGTCGGCGCGGCGATTGAACCTGATTCAATCGACAGTCCCGCCGACGCGGCGCTCGTTGCCGCCCAGTTCTCGAGCCTGACCGCCGAGAACAAGATGAAGCCGGGCACGATCGGCGTCGCGGAAGGCAAGTACAACTTCGAACCGGCCGACAGGATCGTCGCGTTCGCGCAAGCGCACGGCATTGCGGTGCGCGGGCACACGCTCTTGTGGCACTTCAAGGCCGGCGACTGGACCGAGGCGCCGGACTGGTTCTTCGCCGGCGATCCGAAAGATCCGCTCTATCACGACATCGTCGCGAAGCGGCTCGATCGATATGTAACCGACGTCGTCACACACTTCCGAGGCAAGGTCTACGCGTGGGACGTAGTCAACGAAGTGATCAGCGACGATCCGCATCAGGTGTATCGCGAAGACAGTCCGTGGTATCGGACGCTCGGCAAGGACTACATCGCGATCGCCTTCCGCGCGGCGCGCGCGGCGGACCCGAACGTGAAGCTCTATATCAACGAGTACAACACCGACGATCCGCGCAAGCGCGCAAAGCTGCTCGCGGTGATTCGCGATTTGCGCGCGCAGGGCGTGCCGATCGACGGTGTCGGGCATCAGATGCATATCAGCGTAAATTGGCCACCTCTGCCGAACATCAAGCAGGCGTTCGACGACGTCGCCGCGCTCGGCCTCGAAAACCAGGTGACCGAGCTCGACGTGAGTCTCTATGCCGATCCCGGTGAATGCTGGAGCGATCCGCATGCATGTCTGCCGGACCTCGGGCATCCAGTGCCGAACGACATCATGCGCGCGCAGGCCGAGCGTTATCGCGCCGTGTTCGCTCTGTTCGAGCAGGAGCCGAGCATCAAGGCGGTCACGTTCTGGGGCTATTCGGACAAGCACACGTGGCTGACGTCGACGCCGGTGCCGCGCAACAACCTGCCGCTGCCGTTCGATGCGAACCTGCAGCCGAAAGCGGCGCTGTGGACGATCGTCGATTCGTCGTATCAGCCGTAACGTCGATCTTCGAGCCGAAAAGCAGGCGGCCCGCGGTAGGTGCGGGCCGTCTGGTCACATCTCGCGAGGGTGGCAGTGCAATTGCCGTCAGCTTGATTCAAAGCATCGAGATTTCAAGGCTCGTCCGAGCCGACCTGCTCGAGCGCATTCAGATTTTCGGGGAAATCGTCGGGCGGACCGTCGGCGGTTTCATGCGTGCGCGGCGGTGACTTGACGACCGGCGGCGGCATCTTGCCGATGCCTTCGTCGATACGCTGCAGCAGATACGGGAAGAACGGATTCGACGCGATGCGGAACATCGAATCGAGCGTCAAAATCAGTGTGCCGCGTTCGCCGCGCGGCGCGAGCGTGCCGAGGTGCTCGTTGAAGTTCTCCGAATCGTCCGGCGCGATGCCGTACAGCGCGTCGGTGATCGGGAATGGAATCGCGACGTGCGACAACGAGAAAATATCCTGCGGATAGTCGATATCCAGCGGCTTGACACGCGTTTGCACTTCGCCCGCATAAACGCTGCGCTCGACAGTATGCGCTGAATCCGGCGACACGTTGGTGATCACCGTCGTGCGATAGTTCTGCGGACCGATGCGCAGTAGGCGCGAGAGCGCCGTGTACGACGCGGAGCGCAGGAAGGTCCTGAAGCGCACGCTGCGGTTCACGTCGAACAGCACGATTTCGCTGCCGTTCTCCGGCAGCTTGTCGTAGAGCGCCGACATCACCGCTGGCGTGCTGACCGTGAAATCCGTCACCGATTGGAACGTGAGGATAGGCGGCAACTTATCGAGCCGGTTCTCGCGCTCGAGCCGCGCAATCTGATCCTGAATCACGCTCGTGAGGAGAAAGGACTGTCGCGCGCCATTCACCGGAAACGAGTTGTACTTGAACGGGTTGAACTCCGGCACGATGCCGAGCCAAGCGGCGCGCGCGAAGGCCGGCAGCACCGCGGGTAATCCGGCGAGACCGGCAAAGCGTGCGTAACGCGTGACGCCGATCATCGGCGAGATCAGCACGACGCGCGTCGGACGCGCGAGCGCGGGATTCTCGATCGCGTCGAGCGCATATTGCAGTGCGAGCGCGCCGCCGTTCGAAAACCCGACCAGCTCGATCGGCTTGTCCGGCCCCACGCGACGGCGCGCTTCACGCACCGCGAGCCGAGTGGCCGCGGTCCAGTCCTGCCAGTGCACGTCGACGAGCCCCGCCGGCACCGTGCCATGTCCGGGTAAGCGGATGCCGATCGCGACGAAACCGCGATCACGATATCGACGCGCGATATGCCGCATGCTGTACGGCGCATCCGTCATGCCGTGCAGCAGCACGACCGCGCCGACGGGTGGCCCCGACGGCTCGAGAATGTACGAGTGATTCCAGTTTTCGGCGAAATGCCACGGAAAAATCGGCGAGCCCTCGTAATAGCGGTTCGCCGGAATGCGCTCGGACGGCCGCAGCTTTTCAACGACATTGACGCGCACGTCGTCGAAAATCCGATTTTCCGCTTTGATGTATGCGTTCCAGTCGGCGGTGTCCATTTCCTCGACGGTCATTTCGCGCGGCACATAGGTGTGCCATACCGACAGCTCCGGCCCGCGCTGCGAATACCACGCGCGTAGCCCCAATGCGAGCACCGCCAGCAGCACCAAAACCCATGCACTTATCTTTATCACCTTCAGTGACGTGCGCAGCATTCGTGTTCTCTTGATGAGATGAAGGTTGCACCGCGCGCAGACTGCTCTCTGCGTGGTGTGCGCATGCCGCCATCGCGGCGGCTTCCGATGTGGATATCCTAAGGGCTTTTAATCACCGGTTCAAACTTTGTCGGCCGGGAGGGCAACGCGACGTCGACAGCGGCTCGAGTATGAACGGATGATTTTCATGACGAACTGGGGATGCGCGATGTCGCGAGCGCGAATGAATTCGCCCCATTCGCTTCGCTACTTGACGTTCGACGTGAGGAAAATGGCACGGAATGCATACGGCATCGCGGAGAAGGGAGAGGTGCCCCATGGAAGAACGGTCCTTCAGCGACGCCTCGGAAATCGCTTCACTCGACGGCCGTGGAATGCCTGATCAAGGCCTGATCGGGCCGTGTGCTTCAGTAACGAAACCGGGACGTGACCCAGGTCGCGCCCCAGCCTTGCCTGCTCGCCGGTAATTACTGACGGCCGCGGATATTGCCGGCCACGCCGCCCGCCGCGCCGCCGATGATCGCGCCGGTCCACGCATCGCCGCCGGAGATCGCCGCGATGCCCGCACCGGCGCCCGCGCCAAGTGCCGCGCCGCTCACCGTTCCCTGCGTCTGCGGGCTCATGTCCGTGCAACCGATCATCGCAGCCAGTGCGCCAATACTGACGATCCACCCAAGTCGTTTCATGATCGTTCTCCTTACTGATTTTTCTTCAGGCCGGGCATGACCATCTGAAACCAGAGGGTCTCGATCACCGGGTGTTGGATCATCGTGGGATTGGCGGCGTAGTAGCCGTCGAGGCCTTGACGCACGCTGTCCAGTGTCTGGCCTTGCATGCCCTTGCCGAAGCGCTGTGCGATGTCATTGCTGTTCGCCATGTTGCCGGCATAGGCGCGCTCGACGTCGATCAAATTCGAGATGCCGACCAGATACGCTTTCTTCTGCTCATCGGTCGACTGCATCCATTGCTGGCCTGTGACAATTGGAATGCTCTCCGCACGCGCCACGTTGCCCATCATTGCCAGCGATAGAAAAGTCAGAGATAACAGCGTTCGCCATTGTGGTTTGCTTGCCATCACATACTCCAAAGAAGTTATGTTCTCCAGCGGCCCGCCGGCGACCGCATCCGGCGGCGTCGATCGCGTTATTTGGAAAAATGGTCTGTGTGTCTCGTCGAATCTCCTTTCAGGTTCACCGGTCGGCGTGGTTCGCCGGTTCGGCTTCTATTGGCGTTGGGTCGTATCAGCGAATAGACACCTTGATGGCAGAAAATCTCATGGCGGATTGGAGTGATTTGCACAGATGCTGTAGGCGCGCAACGATTGGACTCGTGTTGGCGTCGCCGCGTAATACACGCTATAGAGTCTACAGCCTTTTCTGTAATTTCCAAGCCCGTTTCGGCTCGATGCGCGGCGCGTGACATTTGTGTCAAATTTCATTCAGCGAGCGAAAGGATACGATGCAATGCGCGTCAACACTCGTCAGTTATCCTGCGCTCGATTTGAGCGCCCGTGATATTGCTAGCGATTCGTTATCGACGGCCATTCAGTGTTCTAGCCACGCGATGCGAAAACAGCTTTTGTTTTGCCTGAATGTTCGGCCTCCTGATTAGATCGTCAATCGAAAACGATTCGGATTTCTCTATTTCCGGTCGAGGCGTTGCTTCTTCTGATGGCAGCACCAACCAGCAGTGAAACAGATGCGATTTTATGGTTGCGTTTGTCCATCATCTTTATTTTCGGTGGATCACATGTTGCCTGCGGCGCAGGGGCTGCGCAGCAGCGAAGGGGGTGGCGGTGCGCGGTTGACCGTTAGTTGCGTGAGAGTAGCGTGACGGGACGCCGTTTCCAATGCGTCCGTGCTCGTCATTAACAGTCTCTAGCTTGTATTTGCTAAATACAGAGTATAGACTGTATCTGTTATTTACAGGTTTTGGGCTGTTACGCCGCCGCAGCCGAACCGGAGATCGACCGTGGACTACGCCATCAAGACACTGAGCCAGCTCAGACCGATCCTGCAGGGCTTCAGGAAGGCCGCCGGCCTCACTCAGGCCGCGATGGCCGCGCATCTCGGGGTCACGCAACAGACCTACGCGCAACTCGAAGCGAATCCGGCGACCGTCAGCGTCGAACGGCTCTTCAGGGTGTTGCGGGTCTTGCAGGTCGATCTGAAGCTCGCGCAGAGCGGATCGACGCAAAGCGTGGCCGTGGAAGACGCCGCGCCGGCGCCGAACCGCTCCCGCCGCGCCGGGAGCGGAACGCCGGCCGCCGGAGCGCCGGTCGCCGGAACGCCGGTCGACGCAAAAAGCAACGCTAAACGCGCCACGCGCGTGCCGCTCAAACCGGGACCGTGGGCGCAAAAGCCCAAAGCGGTCAAACCCGCCAAGGCAACCAAAGCGGCCAGCACCAGCAAGAAACGGGAGGACTGGTAAGCATGGCGCGCAGCACACCGAACCGTCTGAATCTGTGGATGAACGGCCTGCGGGTCGGCGCCTGGGAAACGACACGCAGCGGCGAACGTCTGAGCTATGCCGACGAATGGATCGACGATCCGCAAGGACGTCCGCTATCGCTGTCGCTGCCGTTCACACCGGGCAATCAGGCGTATCGCGGCCAGATCGTCGCCGACTATTTCGACAACCTGCTGCCCGACAGCGAACCGATCCGGCGCCGCATCGCCGCGCGCTACCGGACCGGCAGCGCCGCGCCGTTTGCGTTGCTCACCGCGCTCGGCCGCGACTGCGTCGGCGCATTGCAACTGCTGTCGCCGGACGAAGAGCCGAGCGATCTGACGAGCATCCACGGTCGCGAACTCAGCGACAGCGACATCGCGGCGTTGCTACGCGGCACGACGACGGCGGCGCCGCTCGGGCAGCACGATCCGCTCGAAGACCTGCGTCTGTCGATCGCCGGCGCGCAGGAAAAAACCGCGCTGCTCCGTCATCGCAATCGCTGGCTGCTGCCCGAAGGCAGCACGCCGACCACGCACATCTTCAAGCTGCCGCTCGGGCTCGTCGGCAACATGCGCGCCGATATGCGCACGTCGGTGGAAAACGAATGGCTGTGCTCGCAGATCGTCGCGGCCTACGGGCTCCCCGTCGCGCGTTGCGAAATCGCGCGATTCGATGAGCAGAAGGTATTGATCGTCGAGCGCTTCGATCGCCGCTTGTCGAGCGACGCCACGTGGATCGTGCGTCTGCCGCAAGAGGACATGTGCCAGGCCACTGGCACGTCGGCGCTGCACAAGTACGAGTCCGACGGCGGTCCGGGCATCGAGGCGATCATGGAGATACTCGCGCGGTCCACACGCGCGACGACGGACCGGCGCAACTTCTTCGCGACGCAGCTGGTTTTCTGGCTGCTCGCCGCGACCGATGGCCACGCGAAGAACTTCAGCATTGCGCATCTGCCCGGCAATCGCTACGAATCCACGCCGCTTTATGACGTGCTGTCCGCACATCCGATCATCGGCAGCGGCGCGGGGCGCCTCGCGGCGCAAAAAGTGAAACTGGCGATGGCGGTTCGCGGCAAGAACGTCCACTACCTGCTCAATCAGATCCAGCGCCGGCATTGGGTGGCCGAAGGACAGCGCGTCGGTTTTTCCGCCGCGGACGTCGATACGCTGATCGATCAGTTGACCGCGCAAACGGAGACGGTGATCGACACAGTCTCGTCGCAACTGCCCGCCGACTTTCCGCTGGACGTGGCCGATGCGGTCTTCGACGGTATGCGCCGGCTGAACCGGAAGCTTGCGCAGTAAAGCGCCGCCATCCTGATCGACGCGCGGCACCACGGCAGCCTCACGCACGCCGCGCCGCCGCACCATCGGTCTTCGCCGACGCACGCCACTGCACGCTCAGCAGATGCTCGCGCATGCATTGCGCGGCCGCATCCGCATCGCGCGCTTTCAGCGCATTGACGATCGCCTGATGCTGTTGCGCGAAAAACTGCCGCGTCTCCTGCGCGGACGTTTTCTCGCGCACCTCCGGCTTCACCCGCATACCGTTGATCACCTCCATCAACGCAATCAACGCGGGATTACGCGTGGCATGTCCGATCAGCAAATGAAAGCGATGATCCCATTGCTGCCACTCGTCGTCGTTTTTCGCGGCGGCATTTTTGCGTGCGCATTTCTCCAGCTCCTGCAGATCGTCGCCACTCGCTTTCGTCGCGGCCAGCGCGGCCAGCGCCGGCTCGAACAGCAGCCGCATTTCGGCGATATCCGCGGGACTGGTGCCGGCGCGCAAGCCGCGCAGCGTCGGCGCAAACTTCAGCGGCCGCGCGCCCAGATAGGTGCCGCGGCCGACGCCGCGCCACACGCGCCCCGACGCCTCGAGCGAAGCGAGCGCCGCGCGCAGCTCGCGGCGGCTCACGTCCAGTTCCTCGGCGAGCTTTCGTTCGGGCGGCAGCGCGTCGCCGTCCTTCAACTGATGATCGGCGATGTAGTCGAGCAGCGCATCCAGTACCGGTTTGTCCATGTTGTCCACTGAACCAATTTGTATTGGTCCAAACGATACCAGAATCGCGGCGGCATGACATACCAGCACCCGGTGATTTTTGATTCGCTATACTGGTCGCATGTTGATGGTTAACACCGGGTGCAACCCGGCTTCGTTAGTTTTACGCTTTCATTTTCTCCAATTGAACCATTCAATATTGGTTCTTCGATTCGGACCGTCGTCGCCAAGGAGTCGCGCATGTCGTTTACAACCCGTCCAGAACTGATCGGCACCTTCGGCATGGTGGCCTCGACGCACTGGCTCGCGAGCGCATCGGCGATGGCGGTCCTCGAAAAAGGCGGCAATGCGTTCGACGCCGCCGCCGCGGCCGGCTTCGTCCTGCAGATCGTCGAGCCGCATCTGAACGGGCCGGGTGGCGAGCTGCCGGTGGTGTTCTACAGCGCGCGCGAAGAACGCGTGCGCGTGCTGTGCGGACAAGGCGTGACGCCCGCGCGCATGACGATCGAGCGGATGCGCAAGATCGGGCTCGACGTGGTGCCGGGCACGGGCCTGCTGCCCGCGGTCGTGCCGGGCGCATTCGGCGCGTGGATGGCGCTGCTGCGCGACTATGGCCAGTTGCCGCTCGAAGAAGTGCTGAGCTATGCGATCGGCTACGCGGAAAACGGCTATCCGGTGCTGCCACGCATGGCATCGTCGATTCTCGCGATTCAGGACTTCTTCCGCACCGAATGGACGACCTCGGCCGAGCAATGGCTGCGCAACGGCGAGGCGCCGATGCCGAACCAGTTGTTCGCGAATCCCGCGATCGCCGAAACCTACAAGCGCATCCTGCGCGAGGCGAATACGCGCAGCGATCGCGCCGAGCAGTGCGAACGCGCGCGTGATGTCTTCTATCGCGGCTTCGTCGCCGACGCGATCGACCAGTACTTCCGTTCGACCGCCGTGCTCGACACCTCGGGCCTGCGCAATAGCGGTCTGCTCGATGCGGGCGATCTCGCGCGCTGGGAGCCAACCTACGAAGACCCGGTGTCTTACGACTACGCGGGCATGCGCGTGCACAAAACCGGCCCGTGGGGCCAGGGCCCGATGTTCCTGCAACAGCTCGCGCTGCTGAAGGGTTTCGATCTCGGCGCGATGGACCCCCTCGGGCCCGATTTCGTGCACACGGTGATCGAGTGCTCGAAGCTCGCATTCGCCGATCGCGAAGTGTTCTACGGCGACCCGGCGTTTTCGCATGTGCCGATGGACGTGCTGCTCAGCGACGCGTACAACGACGACCGGCGCCGCCTCATCGATCCGCGCCGCGCGTCGTTCGAATTCCGCCCCGGGCTGCTCGGCGACAGCGAGCAGCGCGCCGCGCGCATCGTCGCGAATGCCGGGCGCGAGCAGGCCGGCGGCTTTGGCCAAAGTGAGCCGACGTTCGCGCCGCTGCCCGAATTGCGCGGCGATACCGTGCATCTCGACGTGGTCGACCGCTGGGGCAACATGGTGTCGGCTACGCCGTCGGGCGGCTGGCTGCAGGCGTCGCCGGCGGTGCCGGGGCTTGGCTTCAACGTCACCACGCGCGCGCAGATGTTCTGGATGGAAGAAGGCCTGCCTTCGTCACTCGGCCCGGGCCGCCGGCCGCGCACCACGCTGTCGCCGACGCTCGTCACGCGCGACGGCAAACCGTACGCGGCCTTCGGCACGCCAGGTGGCGACCAGCAGGATCAGTGGTCGCTGCAGCTGTTCCTCAAGCACGTGCATGGCGGCATGAACTTCCAGGCCGCCGCCGATGCGCCCTCGTTCCAGACCGCGCACTTCCCCGGCTCGTTCTATCCGCGCGCGATGCAGCTCGGCAAGATGTCGGCCGAGTCGCGCTTTCCGGACAGCACGCTCGGCGAACTGCACGCGCGGGGCCACGACCTCACCGTCGCGGAACCGTGGGCGCTCGGCCGGGTCTGCGCGGTCGCGATCCGCAACGGTTTGATGCGAGGCGCCGCTACACCGCGTCAGATGCAGGCCTATGCAATCGGCCGATAAGCGGCCCGAAGCATCCATCAGCGCAGAACGCGCGGCCTCGCCGCGCCATTTCCTTCAGGAGAAGCTGCCGTGTCCGCCGTCGCCGCCCGTCTTGAAAGACTTCCCCTGTCGAGCTTTCACCGCAGACTGCTGCTGATCGGCGGGCTCGGGTACATGTTCGACGGGCTCGATTCGTCGTCGCTCGCGTTCCTGCTGCCGGTCGTCAGCAAGCTGTGGCAATTGACGAGCGCTGAGACCGGGCTCGTCGCGAGCAGCACCTATATCGGCTACTTTTTCGGCGCGTTCCTGTCGGGTGTGCTCGCCGACGTGATCGGCCGGCGCCGCATCATGATGAGCGCGCTCGCCATCTATTGCGTCGCGTCTCTCGCGAGCGCGACCGCGCACGACTGGCACACGTTCTTCGCGCTGCGCGTCGTCGCGGGCTTCGGTTCGGGCGCGGAGACGGTCGTGATCGCGCCGTTTCTCGCCGAATTCGTGCCGCGCCGCTATCGCGGAATTTTCTGCGGCGCGCTGGTCGGCTTCATGTCGTTCGGCTATCTGACCTCGTCGATTCTCGGCTTCGCGGTGGTGCGCAACTTCGTCGACGGCTGGCGCTATCTGGCCGTGATCACGTCGCTGCCCGTCGTGATGCTGCTGTGGTGGCGCCGGACGCTGCCGGAATCGCCGCGCTGGCTCGAAAGCCAGGGCCGCGCGGCCGAAGCGAACGGCATCGTCGGCCGCATCGAAGCGGCGTTCGTCGAGCGCGGCATTGCGCTTGCGCCCGTGACTGCGAACCACGCGCTTCACGCGCTGCCCACGCCGGCCTCGACGCCGGCGCGCGGCAACGCGTGGCGCAACGTGCTCACGCTGTGGTCGCCGCGACTCGCGCGCACGACCGCGGTCAGCTGGCTGATGTGGTTCTCGGTCGCGTTCGCGTACTACTCGTTCTTCGCGTGGATCCCGAGCCTGCTCGTCAAGGAAGGGCTGACGATGACGAAGAGCTTCGGCTATTCGATTGCAATCTATGGCGCGCAGATTCCCGGTTACTTCTCGGCGGCGTGGCTCAACGAAAAGATCGGCCGCAAGGCGGTGGTCGCTTCCTACATGCTGTTCGGCGGCATCGCCGCGATCACGCTCGCGTTTTCTCACACCGGCATACAGATCATGACCGCGGGCATCGCGCTGTCGTTCTTCATGAACGGCGCATTCGCCGGCGTCTACGCTTACACGCCGGAAGTGTTTCCCACCGCGGTACGTACGACTGGCACGGGCTCGTCGTCATCGTTCGGCCGCATCGGCTCGGTCAGCGCGCCGATCCTCGTCGGCCTCGTTTATCCGCTGTCCGGTTTCCTCGGTGTATTCGCGATGACCACGACGGTGCTGGTGATCGGCGCATGCGTGGTGTTCTTCTTCGGCATCGAAACGCGCAACCGCTCGCTCGAAGATATCGAGGCGAGCGAACTCGAACCGGCTCGCGACGCGCGAGCCCAGTTGAACTCCACCCGCATGCACGGCTAAACGCACTGCGACTTTTCACACTTTCCGATGCAAACGCGATGCAAATGATGCAAGGCAACCTGACCGAACCCGCACCGCACGATACGCAGATGCTGGATATCGCAGACCTCGAGCGTCTCGCGCTGGCGATGCGCCTGAAGAACCAACCGCTCGAGCTGTTCCGCGCGGTTCACGCGGTGGCGGCAAAGGCGATAGGCCTAAGCCTGTTCACGATCATGTCCTACGATGCGCGGCGTCACGAGGTCGAACGGGTCTACACGAACCTGCCGGACATCTATCCACTGGGCGGCCGCAAAAAGAAGCAAGGCACCGCGTGGTCGCGACAGATACTTCAGGATCTGAAGCCGTTTCGTGCCGCCACGTCGCAAGGCATTCGCGAGGCCTTCGACGATCATGCGGTGATGACAGGTATCGGTCTCGGCTCGATCCTCAACATTCCGATCGCCTATGATGGCGTGTGCATCGGTACGATGAACCTGACCCACAAGGAAGGCTGGTACACCAGCCGTCATGAAAGCATAGGCCTCCTGATCGGCGCCTTCCTCGTCCCCGCTCTGCTCAAGCAGAATACGGCATCCCCCGCTTGCGCCGCCCGTTCATGAAAACACCATCCGACCTGCAAAACTATCGAGCGGTGACCCATTCCGCCGTCTCGCAAGGCCGCTGGGTGCTGGTCTTCGTGCTCGCCTACCTCGCGCTGATCGCCGATGGCGCCGACGTGATGATGTACGGCCTCACCCTGTCGCGCATCAAGGACGACTTCGGGCTGACCAATGTCGAAGCGGGCGCGCTCGGCAGTCTGACCTTGCTCGGCATGGCGATCGGCGGCATTGTCGGCGGCTGGGCGAGCGATCGTCTCGGCCGCGTGCGGGTCATCGCATGGGCGCTCGCGCTGTTCTCGCTCGGCGCGGGGATGCTCGGGTTCACGCACAGCTTCGTCGAATTCGCGGCGGTGCGCTTTATCAGTTCGCTCGGCATTGGCTGCATGGTGCTGGTCACCACGCTCGTAGCCGAATATGTGCCGACAGAACGGCGCTCGCTGGTACTCGGCATGCTGCAAACCGGCATTTCGGCCGGCTATATCGTCGTGATCGCACTCAGCAACTGGATCCTGCCGCAGTACGGCTGGCGCACGCTGTACTACGTGTCTGCCGTGCCGGTGCTGCTCGCATTCGTGATCAAGTTCGCGGTGCCCGAACCGGCGGCATGGCTCGCGAGCCGGGCTGCCGACCATGCGAGCAAAACGCGGCTCGTCGACAATCGCTACGCGCAGATTTTCCGCGACCGCCAGGCGCGCACGATGTTCATCCTGTGGACCTTCGCGTCGACCTTCGTGCTGTCCGGCTTTTACGGCCTGAACAACTGGCTGCCGACGTATCTCGAGAAGGAATTGCACATCAAGTTCAGCTCGCTGACCGGCTATATGATCGGCACATACGTGGTCGCCTTCATCGGCAAGATCTTCGCGGGCTGGCTCGGTGACCGCTGGAGCCGGCGCGGCGTGTACGTGCTCGGCTGTATCGGTGCGGCACTCTTTCTGCCCGTGATCATTTTCTGGCACACCCACGACAACATTTCCACGCTGATGCTTGTCTTCGGCTTTCTGTACGGCGTGCCACTCGGCACGATCGGCACATTCATGTCGGAGAGTTTTGCGACGTCGGTGCGCGGCACCGCGGTGGGCGGCTCGTATAATCTCGGGCGCTTCTGTTCGGGGGCGGCGCCGATCGTCATCGGTTTTATCGCGACGCAGTTCTCGATCGGACTTGGCTTTCTCGTGGTCGGCGCGGTGTTCTTTTTGAGCGGCGTGACTGCATTGTTCGTTCCCGACCGGCTATACGACACGCAGCATTAAATCGACGCGAAAATGACGAAATCATGTCGTGTCGATGAATGGCCCAGGTTCCGGCGCTAAAACTGGTCGCCGGATAGCCCGGGCCCCACGAGGAAGCATTACTGGGTTCCGGCGACAATGTCTGAAATGGTCCAGTTGTTCGTCGTTACGAGCACATAGTCGCCATTGATACCCAGCCATTTGTGCCCGCGCGGCGGCGCATTGAGGCCATGTCCGCGCCAGTCGTCCATCATGAAGTTGTAGTTACGGTATTCGGCCGGCACACGTTGACCTTTATGCCAGTCACGGTGCGGAATCGTCGGCATCACCTGCTGACGGCCCGTACCGGCCATCTGGCCGCCGCCCTGGTCCTTCATGGGCCCAGCCGCAATCGCGAGCGCGGACATACCGGCAAACGACAAGGCGACGAGTTGCGCAACAAAGCGATTATTCATATTCGAACCTCCGTGCGGTGGATGAAAGCTCCGAGCATTCACGCGATTGACGTGAAAAGTGATCGTCCAGCTACTCGCAGATTCATTAACTCGAACTTCATTGCAGCGATCGCTGGTCTATCGAATGTAATCCTTGCAAATCGCGAGATATCAAATTCGATAATTCAGGCGCGAAGTCGTTAAAAAGTATAGTAAAAGGAAGTTCGACTTCAAGCCGGACCTGCCCACCACTACCGCGTGCGTCAACCCGGCGATTAGCGGGGCGATTCGATTCGTCGCGTCGATCGTCTGGACGGATCGCGCCGTTCCTGGCGGCGGCGGACGCGCGCGCGGCGCTGTCGCCCGCTCGCCACTTCAGCGAGCGGGCGACACTTTGCCAGTCACCGGCCAGATTGATTCGCTTGACTGATCAATAGTCGACCGCATCGCGGATGATCGGGCAGGTCATGCAGTGACCGCCGCCACGTCCACGGCCCAGCTCCGCACCGACGATCGTAATCACCTCGATGCCCTGCTTGCGCAACAGCGTGTTCGTGTACGTGTTGCGGTCGTATGCATAGACGACGCCCGGGGCCGCGCACACGAGGTTCGCACCGCTATCCCACTGCGTGCGCTCGCGTTGATAGTCGCTGCCGCCCGCCTCGACCACGCGCAGATGCTTCAGCCCGAGCGCCTCGGCGACGACGTCGGTGAACGGCTTGTTTTCGGCGTGCAACTCGACGCCGCTCGGATGGCTGCTCGGCCGATACGAATAGGTGCGCGTCTTCGCCATGAAGTCCGGGGCGACCAGTACGCAATCGCGATCGGCGAACGTGAACACGGTATCGAGGTGCATTGCCGCGCGAATCTTCGGCATCGCCGCGACGATCACGCGCTCGGCCGCGCCCTTCTTGAACAGCATTGCAGCCAGTTGACTGATGGCCTGCCGCGAGGTGCGCTCGCTCATGCCGATCAGCACGACGCCCTTGCCGATCGGCATCACATCGCCGCCTTCCAGCGTGGCGAGACCGTGGTCCTGAGTCGGGTCGCCCCACCACACGTTGACCTTGCCCGCGAAATCGGGGTGGAACTTGTAGATCGCCGTAGTCAGGATCGTCTCCTCGTGGCGGGCCGGCCAGTACAGCGCATTCAGCGTGACGCCGCCATAGATCCAGCACGTCGTGTCGCGCGTGTACAGCGTGTTCGGCAGCGGCGGCAGCAGATATTCGGTGCCGCCCGCCGCTTCTTTCGCGACCTCCAGCGCCTTGCCGCCATGCGCTTCCGGGAAGTCGTGAGTGGATAGCCCGCCAATCAGCGTTTCGGCCAGCTTGCGATTGTCGAGCCCTTCCAGATAGCTTCTCAATTCATCGATAAAGCCGAGGCCGACCTGATTCGGCACCACCTGGTTGTCGAGAATCCACTTCTTGCCTTCGGGCACCGCGACCGTTTCGGCGAGCAGATTGTGCATCTCCACCACTTCGACGCCGCGGTCGCGCAGCTTCGTGACGAAGTCGAAGTGGTCGCGCTTCGCGTTCTCGACCCACAGTACGTCGTCGAACAGCAGTTCATCGCAATTGCTCGGGGTAAGACGCTGATGCGCGAGCCCCGGTGTGCAGACCATCACTTTGCGCAGCTGCCCGACTTCCGAGTAGACACCCAATTCACCCGCTTTCGCGTCCGTGTTCGCCATGATGATCTCCTGAATGCCAATGTTGGCCCGCTCTGTTCAATCGGATTTCATTAAAGCTAAATCGCGATCCTTCCGGTTACGAGGCCATAGATGCCGATGATCGCGCCAATGATCGCAACGATAAAAATGATCCAGTCGGAAACGATGAAGACATTCTTGTTCTGCTCGCGCCGAGCCCAGATATAAAGCGCCGTTCCTGGCGCATACAGCACGGCGGAAAGCAGAATGAATTTCAGGCCACCCGCCCAGATCATGAAGACCGTATAGATCGAGGCGATTGCGGCCATGATGAAGTCACGCCGGCGCTCGTCGGCGCGCACGTCGTAACCGTCGCCGCGATTCGCGTTCATGCAGCCGAACGCCGCAACGAAGAGGTACGGAATCAACGACATCGCGCTCGTCAGATTCAGCATCAGCGCGAACGCATCGCGCGAGAAGTAGGTGCTGATGACGAGCAACTGCACCACGATGTTGGTCAGCCACAATGCATTGGCAGGCACCTTGTTGGCGTTTTCCCTCGCGAATACGGCGGGCATGTCTTCGGTCTTTGCCGCCGTGAACAACACTTCGGCGCAGATCAGCGACCAGGCGAGATAAGCGCCCAGTACCGAAATCAGCAAACCTATGCTGACGAAAACCGCGCCCCAATGACCGACCACCGCTTCGAGCACCGCCGCCATCGACGGCTGCCGCATGGCCGCGATGTCGGCGCGCTGAAGCACTGCGTAAGGCAGCATCGTCACGAGCACCATCAGCGAGGTCACGACGACGAAGCCGAGAATCGTCGACTGGCCGACATCGGAGCGCTTCTTCGCATAACGGGAATAAACGCTCGCCCCTTCGATACCGATGAACACGAACACCGTGACCAGCATCGTGGCCCGCACCTGCTCGAGGATATTGCCTTCGAGTCCTCCGCCGTAGAGGTTGGCCTGGAACAGGTCCAACCGGAAGCCGAAGATCAGGATCACGATGAACACCAGAATCGGAATGATCTTGGCGACCGTGACGATACTGTTGATGAAGGCCGCCTGCTGCACGCCCTGCAGGATCATGAAATGAAATAGCCAGATGCCGATCGATGCAACGACGATCGCGACGACCGTATTGCCGTCGCCGAACACGGGAAAAAACGCGCCGAGTGTCGACTTGATCAGCACCCAGTAAGAAACGTTGCCGATACAGCTACCGATCCAATAGCCAAATGCGGAGAGAAAGCCCGGATAGTCGCCAAAGCCCGCTTTCGCATACGCAAACACGCCGGCGTCCAGTTCGGGCTTGCGTTCCGCCAGCGCCTGAAACACGCGCGCCAGCATATACATGCCCGTGCCCGCAATCAGCCAGGCAATCACGGCGCCCACCGGACCGGTGGCATTGGCAAAAGTGCGCGGCAGGGAAAAGATCCCGGCTCCGACCATGCCGCCCACCACCATCCCGGTGAGTTGCATTTTTGACATCTTTTGTGGAGTGGACGCCATTCGGATTCCTTTTAGTTACCTTTTTAACAAGGATCTTTAATCAGATTCGAACGAAACGTGTCTCTCGGCCAATCTTGCTGTTGATCAGCCGCGCTACTCTGCAACCACCACACGAAAAGACTGGTCTGTCCATTGGCGTTTGTCAATTTATCGAAGACAAGGTAACGGACTGTGGCTCGCTATGCGAGCGAATCCATCGATGCTGCGTTGCCGAATCTGGTTGAATTTGCGAATTAACCATTCACCACGCATCTGAATCGCTCGCATCGATAAGCCGCTTTGAATATCGATGATTTAACAATGATGCGACCTGCCGCATCACCGTCGCGGTTTTCTCAAATGATGGGGAATCGCAGAAGCGAGCTGAACCGGTGGTCGTTCAGAACTACTGAGAAGCACCAGAGCCACAGCTCGAAATGGCGCGCGGGGGTCATTAAGAGTCCAAACCCAATGACGATTTCATAATGGCGGGCTTTGTGAATTTTTCTGACGGAATCGTCCGCGTGTCCGCGCCGCAAGAGGTCCAACTATGACTCGCGCAACTTCCTCAACGTCAGCCGCGCTTCGAGACCGCCGCCGACGCGGTTGTGCAGCGTGAGCGTCGCATCCATCGCGAGCGCGAGTTGCCGCGCGATCGCGAGCCCCAGCCCCGTGCCGCCCGTTTGACGATTGCGCGACCCTTCGAGCCGCACGAACGGCTCGAACACCGTCTCCAGCGACTCGACCGGAATGCCGGGACCGCGATCGAGCACCGACACGGTAGCCTCGCCATCGTGCAACGCCCCGATATCGATTTGCGCGGCGCCGCCGTACCTCAGCGCGTTATCGACCAGATTGCCAACGATTCGCTTCAACGCCTGCGGACGCATCGTCAGCGACTGGCCGAAGTGGCCCTGCAGTGACACTTGCTGACCCGCGTCGACGTAATCGCACACCAGGCTGTCGAACAGTGCATCGGGATCGATGCGGCGCGGCACCTCGGTCGTGCCATGCATCGTGCGCGCATAGGTGACCCCTTCCTTGACCAGCGCCTCCATTTCCTGCAGATCCTGGCGCAGCTTTGCGGCCTCGCTGTCGTTGTCCATCGTGTCGACACGCAGACGCATGCGCGTGATCGGCGTCTGCAAATCATGCGAAATCGCCGCGAGAATCTGCATGCGCTCGGTCATGTACGTGGCGATCCGGTCCTGCATCGCGTTGAACGCGCGCGCGGCGCGCGCCACTTCGGACGGACCGGCTTCGCGCAGACGCGCGGCCTTCAGGTCGGGGCCGAGCGTGTCGGCCGCGACTGCGAGCTGATTGAGCGGACGCGTCGCGAGCCGTACCGCCAGCCAGCAGCAGGCCGCGAGCACGAGCAGCTGCAGCGTCAGCACGAGCGGCAGCCAGCGCGACAACGGGGCGCCGGGCATCGGCCGCAGGTCGATGGTGAGCGGCGTGCCGTCGCTCAGTTTCAGGTGCACCTGCAGACGCTCGCGATCGCCCGGCACTGCGTTGACGGTCAACGGATAACGCGTGCCGATGCCATCGCCGATCGACTGCGCGACGCGCGCCGACAGGCTCGCGTCGACCGGGGTGCCTGGCACGCCCGGGCCGAGCACGAACTCATAGCTGCGCCGCGCGAGCCGCGGCAGCCACTGGGCGCGCTCGTCGGGCGGCAGATGATCGAGCAGCGCGACCGAGCTCGCCACCTCGCGCTCGATGTAGCCCATCATGATGTTGGTCATCGTCTGGTCGCGCTCGGTCATCGTGAGCCAGAACGACAGCGCCTGCGCGAGCGCGAGCCCGACGAACAAAATCACCGCGAGCCGCGCGAACAGCGTGCGCGGCCAATGCGGCCAGCGCAGCAACGACGGTGATGGAGATGCGCTCATTGCGGATCTCCGATCGCGGTCACGGCCGCTGAAAACACATAGCCCTCGCTGCGCAGCGTCTTGATGTAGCGCGGCTCGCGCGCGCCGTCCCGCAGGCGTTGACGCAGGCGGCTCACCATCAGATCGATCGAGCGGTCGAACGGATCGGCCTGGCGTCCCTGGGTGAGGTTCAGCAACTGATCGCGCGTGAGCACGCGCTGCGGATGATCGAGAAACACACGCAACAGACGGTACTCCGCGCCGCTCAACGCCACCTCGGTTCCGTCCGCGTCGAGCAGATGGCGCGCGGTCGTGTCGAGCCGCCAGTCGCCGAAGCACAGCATCGGCGCCGACTCCGTCACCTCCATGCCGGGCGGCAGCATGCGCGCGCGGCGCAGCACCGAACGGATTCGCGCGAGCAACTCGCGTGCGGCGAACGGTTTGGTCAGGTAATCGTCGGCGCCCATTTCGAGGCCGACGATCCGGTCCGCTTCCTCGCTGCGCGCCGTCAGCATCAGGATCGGCACAGTGCGGAACTTGCCCGCGCGCAACTCACGGCACAGCAGGAGGCCGTCTTCGCCGGGCAGCATCAGGTCGAGCACGATCAGGTCGGGCGCGCCGTTCTCGAGCGCGGCGCGCATCTGGCGGCCATTGGCCGCGAGCGAGACACGCACGCCGTTTTTCTCGAGGTATCCCGCGAGCAGTTCACGGATACCGCGATCGTCATCGACGATCAGTACGTGGTCGGAGGTTTCCATCGACGGATTATCTGCTGCGGCGTTTGAGTTGCACGCCGCTCGACTGGATCAATGAACACTGCAACGGATGCGCGAGTTCGGCCGCGAAGCCGCCCGCGACGAACACAGCGATGGCAAACAGGCGTTTCATGCGTCCTCCAGCACGGAAAGACTCGCGCCATCGGCCACGCCGGCTTCGAGCGCGTAAGGATCGACCCCGTCGAGGCAGCCAATATTGACGCGCCATTGCTGCGGATCCTTGCGCGTCTGATGAAAAGGATAGATGCCGCAATGCTTGCAGAAGTAGTGTTTCGCGACCTTCGTGTTGAACTGGTATAGCGTCAGCGAATCCTCGCCACTCAGAATCTTCAACTGACTGGCGGGAAAGAGCGGCGTCATCAGCGCGCCCTTGCGGCGGCACAGGCTGCAGTTGCAACGACCAGCCGGAACGATTTCGGTGCGAACTTCGAACTTGACGGCCCCGCAGTGGCAGGACCCTTGCAGCAACCCGGCGTTCATGATGCTCTCCGTGATTTGACGATGCCTGTCGTAATGTATCCGGCGGCCGAGACGATACATTACATTGCAATACGCCGCGGCGATTAGCGCAAGGCGAAACAGCGAAGATATACACGCGAGTTAGCATTTAAGCGGCACGACGGGGCGCGCCGGCCGGCCTCCTTACACGCTGTTTTTGACCTCGGCGTGACCAATCGGCTTTTCTATATTCCGCTTGAATGGCCGGCATTGCCAGGCACAATCGCGCGTGACCAGCAAGCGGGCGATGACGGCCACGAGCCGGTTGCTCGCAAGCTCTGTGAATCAAGTTGAATACGCTTGACTTTTAGTCACCGGCCACTTCCAATACCAATGGTGCAGTGCGATGTTTCGCCTTTGAAACACGCCTCACCTCGTTCGGTAGTTCACAGCATTGGCCAGCAGTTCATTCGTCCGCCGTGCATGCGGCGTCAGCTCGCGAAATGGAGCACTCCTCACTACCGGAGTCGTCTTGGCTGCAACAAAAAACCAACCCACCCACCGCGAACCCGCCCTTATCGATCTCGCATTGCAAGGCGGCGGATCGCACGGTGCTTTTACATGGGGCGTCCTCGACCGTTTGCTCGAAGAGTCGTGGCTGCGGATCGAAGGAATATCGGGTACGTCGGCTGGCGCGATGAACGCCGCGGTGCTGGTGAGCGGCTATCAGGCAGACGGCGCGGCCGGCGCGCGCGCCGCGCTCGAAGCCTTCTGGCGGCGAGTATTCGAAGCATCGGTGTACAGCCCGTTTCGCCGTACCCCGTTCGACGTGTTGATGGGCCGCTGGACGCTCGACTACTCGCCGCTCTTCATCGCGATGGACCTCGCGGCGCGCGTGTTTTCTCCATACGACCTGAACCCGCGCGGCGTACATCCGCTGGCGAAGATTCTGCAGGACTCGATCGATTTCGCGCATCTGCGCGACGCGCCGATCAAACTGTTCATCACCGCGACGCGCGTGCGCACGGGCCAGGCGCGTGTGTTTCGCAATGGCGACCTGACGCCTGACGTGCTGCTCGCCTCCGGCTGCCTGCCCACGCTGTTTCAGGCCGTGCAGATCGACGGTGAAGACTACTGGGACGGCGGCTATGCCGGTAATCCGACCATGACGCCGCTGGTACGCGAATGCACGTCGAGCGACACGCTGCTGATCCAGGTCAATCCCGTCGTGCGGGACGAAACCCCGCGCACCGCGCGCGACATCATCAGTCGCCTGAACGAAGTTGCCTTCAACGCGCCGCTGCTAAAAGAGCTGCGCATGATCGCGCTGCTGCGCCGCGCGGCGGACCCCGGCAGCGACGAAGGCCGCCATTGGGCGGCGATGCGCATCCATCGGATCGCGAGCGAGCTGATGACCGAACTCGGCTACTCGTCGAAGCTGAACGCCGAGTGGAGCTTTCTGACGATGCTGCGCGACGAAGGCCGGCGTGCCGCCGAAGCGTTCCTCGCCGAGCACGGCGATTCGATCGGCGTGCGCTCCTCGCTGGATCTCGACGCGTTGCTCGACGGAGTCTGACCATGGAAGTCATCACCCTGTCACCGCTCGCGATCGGTCTAGGGCTTTTCGGCATGCTCGCGAGTCTCGCGCTGCTGATCGGCTTCGCGTACCGCGGCTGGACCGTGCTGCTGCTCGCGCCGTTCGCCGCGATGCTGGCCGCCGCGATTTCGGGCGAACCGATCCTCGCGCATTGGACCCAGACCTTCATGCTCAGCGCCGCGCGCTTTCTCGCGCAGTTCTTTCCGTTGTTCCTGCTCGGCGCGCTGTTCGGCAAGCTGATGGAAGACAGCGGCTCCGTGAAGGCGATCGCCAGTTACATGACGGAGAAGCTTGGCGCGCATCGGGCGATTCTCGCGGTCGTGATCGGTGGCGCACTCGTCACCTATGGCGGCGTCAGCCTCTTCGTGGCGTTCTTCGTGCTCGCGCCGATGGCCACCGCCCTCTTCCAGGCCGCCAATATTCCGCGCCGTCTGATGCCGGCCGCGATCGCGCTCGGCACGTCGACGTTCACGATGTCCGCGCTGCCCGGCACACCGGCTATCCAGAACGCGATCCCGATGCCGTTCTTTGGTACGACGCCGTTTGCGGCGCCTGGGCTTGGCATCATCGCGAGTATCGTAATGGTGGTGTTCGGGCTCTGGTGGTTGTCCTTGCAGCAATCGCGCGCGAAGGCGGCCAATGAAGGATTCGACGGACTCGAGGCGGCGGTGAAATCCACCGGGGCGCCGGCCAGCGACAACCTCGTGCGCGAGCGCGCAAGCGTATCGCAGAGTTTCGATCCGGAGGAAGCGAAGCGCGGGCATGTCAGCGAGAGTCTGCCCTCGTTCGGCGTCGCGCTCACGCCGCTCGTGCTCGTCGTGCTGACGAACTTCGTGATGAACGTGATCGTGCTGCCGCGCATCGACGCCGACTATCTGGCCGAGGTCCGTTGGGGCGAGACGTCGCTTGCGGCGGTCGGCGGTGTGTGGGGCGTGTGCGTGGCGCTCACCGTCGCGATCGTCGTGCTCGTGCTGCTCAATCGGCATCGCCTGCCGGCACTGCGCGAGACGATCGATGCGGGCGCGAATGCATCGGTGCTGCCGGTGCTCAGCGTCGGCAGTCTGGTCGGCTATGGCGCGGTGATCGCCGCGCTGCCAGCGTTCGCGCTCGTGCGCGAATGGGTGCTGGGTATCGGCGGTGGTCCGCTCGTATCGCTCGCGGTCGCCACCAATCTGCTCGCGGCGCTGACCGGCTCGGCCTCGGGCGGTCTCACCATTGCGCTCGACGCGCTCGGCAGCACCTATCTGCAACTGGCTGCGCAATACGGCATCGACCCGGCGCTGCTGCATCGGGTCGCCGTGATTTCCTCAGGCACACTCGACAGCCTGCCGCATAACGGCGCGGTCGTGACGCTGCTTGCCGTGTGTGGGTCGAACCACCGCGAAAGCTATCGCGACATCGTGATCGTCGGGATTCTCGGCGCGTTACTCGCGCTGGTGGTGGTGATCGTGCTGGGCTCGCTGTTCGGGTCGTTCTGAGCGTCTGAAGTAGCAAAGGGTCTTGCACTGACGTTGCTATCCGTCAGTGCAAGACCCCTTTCTATTTGCCGGTCGGCTCAGTTTGGGCTGCTTTGCAGCCGATTTCCGGCTCACTTCACGCCGCCGCGCGCGCCGCATTCATCCGGCCGAATACGAACTGCCCCAGATACCAGACCAGCTCGGTATTCGCGAAAATTGCATCTTCGGTGACCGTCGACGGTTCGAGCTTCATCCGACGCAGCATCAGCTTGCCTTCGCGCGACGCCGTCCACGCATGCATCAGTTCCTTGCGCGTCTTCGCATCGGCGGCGTTGAAATGGTCGCGGCCCTTGCGCGAATCCTCGTTCATGCGCGCGCGCACTTCTTCTTCGCGCGTCGCGATGCTGTGCGCCACGGTCTTTCTCGTTTCGGTCTTGACCGCCTGTTCCTGCGTTTCGTCGGCGAGCAGTTTGGCCTGTACGTCGACCATCGTGCGCTCGGCGTCGGAGATCTTCCAGTTGTCGCGTAGCGCGCGCATCAGGTAGCCCGCGGGGCTCTTCTTGACCTGGCCGCGCTTGACCCTGAAGCGCGTGTATTCGACGGCCTGCTGGATACGTTCGTCGGTCCAGAGTTCGCGGTTCTCCGAAATCTCGCTGAACTGCTTGGTCGAGAGCCCGAATTCGTCGGTGAGAATCTTGTACAGATGGCTCGCGTCGGCGAGGCTCGCGAGTACCGCGTCGGCTGTGTCCTTGCGCTTGAGCAGGAAACGGATGCGGTCGATTTTCTTCGACGTCGTGGATGCAGTCCGCGTCTCATAGGACATCTCGACGTCCGACACTTCGTTGATCTCGCGCACCGCCGGCTCGAGCCAATCGCGCTTGAAGTATTTGAAGATGGCGGCATTCGCGCCCATTTTGCCGGGCCAGTTGCGCATTTCCTCGAGCTGGATCCAGTCGGTGCGTCCCGCGGGCACGTTGGGCAAAACTTTGTCGTAGATCGCGCGCGCTAGACTGCGCGTGAACGCGGTGGAAATGCGCAAGCTCAGCCAATGCGATTTCTGCGGATCGCGGATATGCGGCACCAGCCGCGGATGGACGTCAAAACGCATACGTCCGCGATGAAAACCGACCATACCGATCAACTGAACCTGCACCCACAGATCGTTTTCGTTGGGATCGCGGTCCGCGGGCGTATTCGTCACGCGAACTTTCGCGTTCTGAGCTTCGTCGGCGATCGTGCGCAAGTGCTTCAGGTTGCGGCTGTCGTAACGCATCAGCCACTTGAAGTAGTTGAGTTCGACGTCGTACTGATCGCGCTGCTCGGGCTCCTGCGCGACGATGAAGTACGCGGCATCGAGAAAGCGCCGCGCCGGCAGCCCCATATTGACGATTTCGGTGAAGAAATCGTTGCGCTGATAACCGATCTCGCGATTGGCCTCGTTGATGCGCAATCCCTGATCGAACATGTCTTCGAACAGCGCGAGCGCCATCTGGCGTGACGTCGCTTTCGACCTGCCCTCTTCCGGATTGTCCGCGGCCATGTTCTTCATCCACTTTTTCGCTCCCGGGACTGTAAGCATGCGGTGGTGAGCTGTCAACACACAGAACCTCACCATCAAACGACCGCGGCGGAGGCCGTTTCGGTGTCCCTTCCGCGTTTCGGCACACAGAACCTCACCATGTTCACAAAGAACCTCACCTTGCGGGCGGGCGTTCGCGCGGCAAGGCCTTGTGCGACGGCCCTTTCAACCTCGTTCCCAGTAGCTGCACAACCCACCTCACCTTCGCGATTTGACGCAGTGGCAAACACATCGAACCGCACCTTGGTGGGGAATCAGTCTCACCTTGCTGCACAACCAACCGCACCTCTGAGCACAGCGAACCTCACCTTCGACACAACGCACCTCACCTTTTGGAACCTAAGTGCTTGAACGGATTGAATAGTGCTTGGTTGCGTTAGTTTGTGGGTTTGTTCTCGGTTTTAAAAAAACCTACCAACCCGGCACACACAAATGCGGCTGAAGATTGCGCGATGCAGCATGGTGAGGTTGATTGTGCGAAACGTTGAGCGGGGTCGGAAGAGCTGTTGCCAAGGTGAGGTTGGTTGTGCTGCGACTGTGATTGGCAACCCCTAGTGATGAGCTGAACCTCTGGCTGACGGCCTGGCGCCCGTGTATCGCCGCTTCTGTGGGTGAGGTTGATTGTGCATTTGCGTTCTAAGTGCGGGGAACTCTCGCAGGGAGGTGGCGAAAATCTAACAATGGTGAGGTCGATTGTGCAAAAGTTCGCCGGACCGGTCTTTCAGGAAATGAGAAAGTGCACAAATGACCTCACCAAGTGCCTAAGTCTCGAGCAGGAGTGCCGACTCCGCTACCCAGATTGCGAAGAAAGGTGAGGTCATTTGTGCCTTCGAGGACGCAGTGTTTCGAGGCTCGTTTAGTTTCCACGGCGATTCCGCAACCGAAAACGGTCTGGAAATACAGAAATTTGCAGAAAATCCGCATAAAAACAGTAATTTAAAAAGCTATTTTCAAGTATTTCCTGTATTCTGAGGTTTCTGGAATTTTATGGGAAAACCTCAGAATGGTCAGAACGAGCCAACTTCCTGCCGTAGACCGAACCGTTCACTTTGAGCAGATCAGTGAGTTCGCAGAAAAAGTCACCATTTTCACTAATGAGCTGCGTGACACGATTCTGGCTCCGCGTCCTCGAAAAACGGCTCCCGTTTTCAAGACCGGCGAGATTGCCGAGATGTGCAACGTCTCACACTCGCAGGTTCAGTATCTCGCGACAAAAGGCGACGGAGAACTGCCTTCGGGCACGGCGGCAGGCACGGGCCGTACCCGGACCTTCACGCTGGAGGAGGCGCGGATCTGGGTACAAAAGATTTCCGACATCTACCAGACTCCACTGGTCACGCGCCTGAAGGAGCCAGACGGGAAGATCATTATCACCGCGCAGCTCAAAGGTGGCTCCGCCAAAACGACGACGACGATGTGCCTCGCCCAGGGGCTGTCGCTGCGGGGACGCAAAGTGTTGGTGGTTGATCTCGACCCGCAGGCGTCGCTTTCGGAACTGTGCGGACTGTACGCGGAAAAAGACGTGACGCCTGAAGACACAGTATTGCCGTACGTCTACGACCAGGACATCGAAGGTGGCCTCGAGGGGCGGGTCCAGTCGACGTACTGGGATGGCATCGACGTGATTCCTGCGCACACGGAACTGATTGGAGCAGAGTTCCATCTGCCGGCGATGCAAAAGATGCGACCGGGTTTTCGCTTCTGGACCGTGCTTCGTCAAGGGCTCGAGCCGCTGCGCAAGAAGTACGACTACATTCTCATGGACACGTCGCCGTCGCTGTCGTACCTCAATCTGAACGCGCTGATGGCCGCGGATGCCATGGTGATGCCGATGGTGCCGGAAAACCTGGACTTCATCAGCTCGCTGTCGTTCTGGCGACTTTTCTCGGACGTGTCCAAAAGCTTTATCAAATTCGAGACGGACAAGAAGTACGACTTCGTGTCGCTGGTGTTGTCGCGGGTCGATTATGGGCGGAACTCGTCGGCGCCGATCGTGCGCGCGTGGGCGCAAAGCGCGTACGAAAACTGGCTGCACTCGATCGAGGTACCGGCGAGCTCGGTGATGAGCACCGGGGCGTTGGCGTTCTCGACCGTCTTCGACATCAGCAGCAATCACAGCGCGGCCAAGTCGTTGCAACGCGTGCGGCAACCTCTCGTCGACTACTGTCGCTGGATCGACGAGATCTATTCGGAAAAATGGAGGAACGCGCAATGAGCAATATGCGAGAACAGTTGCTGGCCAAGACGTCGGGCATTCGCAAAACTTCGTCGATCAACGAGGACGAGGTGAAGCGCAGCAACCGCACGCAAACGGCGCCCGGCCTTGCCGGCGCGCTGGCCGTTGCGCAACTTCGCGTGCAGGAACTGGAATCGACTGGCGTCGCATCGCAACTGGCGGTTGCTGGCATCTTGCCGAATCCTTGGCAGCCGCGTCGCGTGTTCAACGAAGCAAAATTAGCCGAGCTCGCGGAATCGATCCGCGAAGTTGGACTGATGCAGCCGATCGTGGTCCGTCGTGTCGCGGACGACTATCAGATCGTCGCCGGCGAACGACGCTGGCGTGCGCACAAAATGTTGGGGCTGGACACGATCAAGGCCGTGGTTGCGGATTGCTCCGACTCGGATATGGCCGTGCTCGCAATGGTCGAAAACATTAGCCGCGACGACCTTGCTGACTATGAAATCGGCGTGGCGATTCGTCGATCGGAAACAGAGTTCCCGAATCGCAAGCGACTGGCGGAAGCGATGGGATTGTCGCGGGCAGGTCTGTATCAGTTCTTGTCGTTCGACAATCTGCCGGACTTCATCAAGAAAGATCTCGATATTCAACCGCGACTATTGGGCGGGACTGCGGCGCAAGCAATTGCAGCGGCTATCAAAAAGCATGGCGAGGATGGCGTTAAAGCCGCTCGCGAAATTTGGCCTCTGTTGGTGAGAGGCGAAATGGATCAGGGCAAGGTCGCGGCGGGAATCACCGCCCTGGCGACCCGGCAGACGACGTCGGGTGGTACCAGCGGACGCAGCATCGAGAAATTTTTCGCGGGACGAGAGCACGCTGGGAGCATCACCAAGGATGTGAGTAACTTCACGATCAAGATCAAGACCGGAGTGATCACCGAGGCGCAAGAAGTTCAGATACGACAGTTGATCGGACAGATGTTCCAATCGCAGCCGAAGACGAGCTAATCGGTGGTTCGGTTGTAGTGTTAAAAGGCCCGCTTAGTGCGGGCCTTTTTTTGGTGCGCCAGGCATGGCGCGTAGCGCCGTGACTGGCGCTGTCCGACCCGCTGTGGTGGCGAGCCGGATGACTTGGGGGTGAAAGTCCTCTGCACACCCGGCAAGGGGAAGTGCTAGCTGAACGGCAAGGGTGTCCGTCGTAAGGCGGAATCTGAAGGAAGCCGCAGGCAAAATGCTGGCCTGACGAACAGGAAGCGGATATCAGGCGGTGTGGCGGGGTGAGCAGTCCAAGATCTGTAAAGCCCAATACTTGCACGGAACGCCACGACGTAGATCCGACAGGCATAAGCAGGAAGGTCGCGCGCATTACCCTGGGAGCCCCGTCAGTCTGCCTTGTGCTACTGGCATCGCAAGGTGCCGGGATGGGCTGGCGGGAGTCAGCAGAGGCCATAGTAGCGGCTCGGAACCGGAGCAGTGAAGGGCCGAACCTGACGAGAGTGGATAGTCACGCGTGCTCTCTGAGCGTTTGGGCACAAGTCTCGGCACAGCCGGGAGCCTGCGATCAAACTTGACGGCCGGAAGCCTGAGAGAGGTTGGGGTGTCCATTGAACGACAGGCGACACGACGAACGAAACGAAGCTCGCTGGAGCAATCCAGTCGTCAGGAAACGCCGGATACGTGATCCGTACGTCCGGTGTTGTGGGAGGACGGCGGGGGCAACCCCGCCTCCTACCCGATGGTCAATCAAATCGGTCCACCTCGAAGCGTGTCTAGAGTCTAGACACTCACTCCGCAGCCCTACCTTTGCGCCATCGGGTGTCTAGACTCTAGACAGTCTTGACAAGGCACCCCCGATGCCGATGAAAGCGTGCCGCGTCCGCGCGAACGCACATCCTTCGTGCCTTGCACGACCCGTGGAGCGATTCACGCAGTATTGCGTTCGCAGCGATCTCGCAGGCACCTGCGGCGGGTCAGCCGCTCGCCATGAGCGAGACAGCCAATGACTGGGGATTTCTGATGCATCCATTGAGCCGGGTTCGGCTGCTTCGTTGACGGTCGCATTACCCGGAGCACATACAAAATCGCACGGGCGACATATGACGGACGGGATGGAGCGCCTGCCCTCTGTCCTATAAACGGAAACTCTATTCCGGCAGGCCATCCACGGTCATTCTCAACCCAACGCCGCATCACGCGTTTCCCCGAGACGACTCGACTCCGCTATCGTCGGTTCCAATCTTCTCAATGAGAAAGGCCGCGGCCCTTAGTGCGCGACGTGCATTGCACATGGTTGTCCATGAACAGCTGTGTTCATGATGGCGCTGTCGGCCGCAGCAAACCTCGGCGAAGATCGTCGACGTCCCGCAAGAATGCTTCACTCTCCCGGTGTACCTCAGGCAATGAACGCGCGCAGCGTTGAGGCCACCGCTTATCGACCGCAAAGTCGGCAGTCGTTCTGCCGGAAAAGCTGTTCCGTACGATTAGCAATGAAAGCGGCACGAACAAACGCGCAAAGGAAGGGCTGTGAATGGGGCTTGCCTCAGCGAACAGACGACATGCGTCAAGATCCGGCGGGAGCCAGTTATTACTGGAACGTCGCGTCAAGGGACCCCGAATCATGTATCGCGCGTTCTCTCAAACCATGCATCGCCGTTCTGCAAACGGGTGTTCGATCGACGACCTGGAAGTCAATCGCGAACGCCTGCCGGCCGCGATGAATTGGCCGTAATCGCGTTGAACCAACATCCCACCGTCGTCAAGAGAGGGCACTCTAAAGATAGTTGATGTCGGTCGTCACGCCTACCGATCTACCCACCCGCCGGGGAGACACCCAGGTAGACGTACTCGAAGATATGCATCGCGACCGCGCCGATCATTTTTGGGCAAGCATCGGAGTAGTGAGTGACTCGACCGCAACGAATGATCTCCGTCCGATCGTATGTCACGCCACCCGGATGGGCCTGCGTCAGACCACTCGTTCAGCGCGAAATCAACATCGCTGCTCCCAGATCATCCGCAAGAAATCTGTCGGACGATGGACGGCAGGATAGGTGAGGGCAAGCGCGGAAATCTCGCGAACGTAAAGAGTCTCTCCCGGCCCGCCCTGTGATAAAGACGATCGCGCATCGGCAATGCGAGCGACTGTCAGTCGCCACGCGTGTGGCCAACTTGAAACTTCAGCAGATGCAGCGGTCGCGCATCGGCGACCTAACAATATACGGGGACTGAACATACCGCCAACTTTCGCGAACTAAATATCGAAAAATGAGTGACTCTTAGCCAATACGAGCGAGAATTTTCGATTCTTCGGCCAATCTCGCCAACCGACACGGCGTGAAACATTGCGAAACGTCTTCTCTGCGTGTCAACCTGTTGTTTTAAAAGACTTTTTTCACCAATGCACGCCATTGTTTCACGCCAATCAGTCAAATTGGTGCACGATACCCCATCACTCCCGCCAAGCGCCGACAACGCGCAAGAATGAACACACGTGCCCCCGCCAATCCGTAACGTTCAATACGTAATTTGTAGCGAAAGAATTTCCGGCGGCCGTCGCGATCTTTCGAGCGTTCCGCTGACCTGACCGCTCATTCAAACCAATCTTCCGCGCCTGCCTCGATCACGCTGGCTTGATTCGGAACGCTGTACCAGTGATTCGAACAGAGCCCAGCAACAGCAAGCTCGTCAACCCCGAGCCCAAGTCCGAGCCGCCGCGAAAGACAGCTGGCCCCGCCGCCATCACTTCGCTATCCGAGCCTCCCCGCAAACCTCCCCGCGCTGATCGATCTGCGCAATATCCTCATGCAAGATCCGCCGAATCTCGAGGATCGCCCGCGGCGTCTCCTGCACACTGTGTCCAGCAACAATCACCTTCTCCGACAGCGCGCCCACGAGATGCGCGCTGCGATAAGGGACCACGCCATCATCGGAATCTTCGAGCGGCCCGTTTTCGCGCAGCTGTTCAATGCTGTTAGGCACATGGAAGGTCCGTCCCTGCGGTTCGATGTTCGTCGCCGTCTGCATCACTTCCTCGATCTCGTTCAGCAGGGCAAGCGGCAGACGCACGAGGTTGGCCGCCCAGCGCGACAGCCGGTTGCTCGCGAACGGCGTGCCTCGATTGGGGGGCCGCGATAAATATGGCGCGCTCGATTTGCGGCATCGGCGTGAAGTTCAGTAGCCGATCGCGCCGCTCGTCCTCGCGATCGATATCGGTGCCCTCGGGCACGTACTTGTCCTCGAACGTCGCCCAAAGCGCGTCGCCGGAAGTCGACACGAGCAGCCGCGCCAGAACGCCGCCCATGCTATGACCAATCAACGCCATGCCATGCGACGCCGGCACCGTACCGTCTGGATCGAAGTGCGCGAGCGTCTGTTGCGTGGCGCGGCGGATGCGCGCGAGGTTGACCAGAATCGGCACGTTGGTCGGGTAGTAGACCTGCCACACGTGGAAATGCTGGCGAAGCACTTCATCGCCCTGAATATCGTCGGCGACGTTGACCCATGTCTCGGGGCTGCTCGCGAGGCCGTGCAGCATCAGAATGATCCGTCGATTGGGATCGAACGGTTGCATCATGTAGATGCGGGGCGTATCGATACCGTGTGCGCGTCCAAACAGCGTGCGCAACGATTGCCCGGCGAAGCCCGAGCGCGCGAGCCAGATGCCGTAGCCCGCGCTGAGGTTGGCCGAAAGTGGCACAGTCTGGCCGTGTCGCTCGACACTGTCTTCGCGATACGGATCATAGAGACGGACAGCACGACCTCATGCGAGGCAAGCACCTGTTCGAGCATGCCCTGGCTGAACCAGATCGACGCGGTCACGTTCGGCGACGGCATCTCGCGGAAAAAGCGCGACGCCGGCCTTTCGCCCCCAAACCATCGCGTCGATAAATGCTACGTATCCCCGCGAACGACAGCCGCGACGCCGGGATGACTTCGCGCGGTTCGCGCACGCCTTCGGGTAGTCGGGTTCGGCTCAGGTCGAGATGAATGGACCAGCCTGCGATGTACTGCGTGCCCGGCACGCCGTTGCCGGCATCGGCAGCGAGCGCGCCACGCAGAAGCAGCGCGTGGGCAAGTTCCTGCACCGCGTAGTTGTAGTAGTCACGGACCTGGGTCTGACGATCTTCGAATGCACGTTCGCCAGCAGTGCGTTCACCGAGGAACAGAAATGCATACGCGAATCGCGCGGCCCTAAGCCACAGATCGAATTGCGCGTCGCTCCAATCGCTGGCGTTGGCCGGGCGTGTTGGTGATGGCCATCTGCAACGACAGTTCGGCGAGGCTCGACAATCGCCGGTCGGTATTGATTCCGCCGACGGTCGAGATCGTATTGATGCAATCGAGCGGCTCACGTTGGCAGGCGTTCCCATCGAGTGGCGCGATGTGCAGGGTGTCTCGCGTCGCGGCGCTCAGACGGCCGGTCGATAGAATGTCGCCGCGGCGCATCGCGATGTACTGCTCCGGGCCTTGTGAGCTGACGGTGACCATCGCGCAACCGCACAGAAGACCGCCAGTGAGCAGCGCGAGTGCCGCGCACCGCGATGTCCACGATGCGAGCGAGCGCGTCATGATGCGTCGAACCGGTTCGTGCGAGAGGGCAGCCGCGCTACGCCGATGCAAGCGATGAACGCTGGCGGCGGCCCGCGACGTTGCAATTGCCAACTTTCTTTTCACGCAGAGTTGCGTCACCCATCGGCGAAACAAAAATTCCTTGAAACCTATAGCGTTTTTTCCCCATGGCATTTCGTCACCAGTACAGCAGAATAGCCATGCGTATATTTCATCAACAGAAGCCGAAGCAACCATAGAACGAGTCGGTATGACCGTAGCAAGTCGCGAATCGATTGACGGCTTGCGCATTGTTCGGCCATGATGCCTGTGACGAACTGAAAGGGGCCAATGACGCACGCATGACACGGGCAAACCACCAGTGAACTGCGCGAAGTCATGAACGCCTATGACGGCTTTGATATACCGCTTAAGGTAAGCAATCGATACGATCGTGCTGCGCCTGTGAGGCTCTTGACAGCGAATTGTTTGGGAACTTTAATAATTTTGCAGCAAGGTTCAATCGAAGGGATCTGATTCAACGCTGCAATCCGCCCGCATATTCATTCGTCTTCAGGTTTTGCGGAATCGTCGTGCATTCCATACAGGGCGGATTCGTCAATTTCCTCAGTCTTGCTTCGGCATGGCGAAGCAGTTTGGCAGTTCGACAGGATGCCTGATGAACGGAGCCGGAATGACGACACATGGGTCGCGGCTGTAGTCCTGACGGCCACAACACCGTTGTCGCCGATAGACTGGTTTGAACGACGTTGCCGGTCCGACAGAAGGGATGCCGCTGTTCCTCGAGTCTGACCTGGCCGTGGAAGTCGAAGCGGATGCACCCATCGGTCCACTGTCATGGGCCCCTATGAATTGCTGAGCAACCTGTAGGGTCTCGTATTCGCCGGCCCGTGAGCTACGTTGCCGCTGGGCTTACGACACGGGTTGCGCCAGCAGTCAGCCGAGAACGTCATGAATGCAAACCGCTCCGATGCACCGCGGCCTCGCCGATCAGGCGGAATCGCACTGACCGGCGCATTGTCGTGCGCGTTGACCTGCGCGCTTGTCGTTTTACTGTCGGGCTGCCAACGGCAGACCGAAACACAGAGTGGCGATACGAGGCCAGCCGTGCAGCTCACCAGGGTCGAACCGGCCGACGCTTCCGCCATTCGCATTTTTACCGGGCGGGTCGAGCAGACCAGCATCTCGCCGCTCGCCTTCGAAGTATCGGGCCGCGTCGTGCAGATCGCGGTGCTCGAAGGCGCGTCGGTGAAACGCGGGCAACTGATCGCGCGGATCGACGAGGAACCCTACAAGCTGCAACTGCAACGCGCGAACGCGCAGTATCAGCAGCTGAGCGACAACCTGAAGCGCCAGGCGGTGCTGCGCAAGGACGGCATTCTGTCTCAGGCTGCCTATGAGCAGTTGTCGGCTTCCACCGATGCCGCACGCGCGGCACGCGACCTGGCGAGCCGCGACCTGCGCAATACCCAGCTCGTCGCGCCATTCGACGGCCGGATCGCTCGCCGCAACATCGAGATCCAGCAGGTCGTGCAGGCTGGGGCGCCCGCGTTCAATCTGGAAAACATCGGCCGTGCCGATGTCGGCGTCGATCTGCCTCAGAGCATTGCCGAACGGCTATTCGTCGACAAGACGCTGAGAGCCGAGGCGTGGCTGCCCGGGCGGCCGCAGAACCGCTTCCCGCTCGTGTTCCGCGAACGGACCACGCAGACCTCGCCGACTTCGGCGGCCTACCGGCTCGTGTTCTCCATCGAAGGACCGCAAAGCGCGATGCTGTTCCCCGGCATGGCGATGCGCGTACAGATTTCCGAAACGGCGCGTCAGGTCGCGCAAAACGGCAACATAGGGTACTTCGCGATTCCGATCGCCGCGGTGTCGATTGGCGCGGACGGTCAGCGCAGTCTGTGGCGCTACGACGCCGCGTCCGGCCGTGTGCATGCGGTGCCGGTCAGCGTGCGCGAAATTCGCAATGACGATGTGGTCGTCGCGGGGGCGGTTGCGGCGGGCGACCGCGTGGTGGCCGGCGGCTCGCAGTTCATGAAAGAGGGAATGGCGGTCCGTCCAATGGATGCGCCTCAATGAATCTCGCGCGCCCCCTTATCGAAAAGCCGCTGATCGCGTGGGTTGTGACGCTCATCTCGCTGTTGGGCGGCATCTTCGCGTACTACAACATCGGGCGGCTCGAAGACCCGAAGTTCACGATCAAGACCGCGGTCGTCGTGACGCTGTATCCGGGCGCGAGTGCGCACGAGGTCGAGCAGGAAGTGACGGACCGGCTCGAAAGCGCGATCCAGCAGATGCCGCAGGTCGAGAAGCTGACCTCGCGTTCGACACCGGGCTACTCTGAAGTCCGCGTCGAGATTCGCGACCAGTACACGTCGGCGCAATTGCCGCAGGTGTGGGACGAGCTGCGCAAGTCGGTATCGGATGCACAGCCCCGGCTTCCGCCGGGCGCGGGACCGTCACTCGTGCTCGACCGTTTCGGCGACGTCTACGGGATGTTCTACGCGCTGACCGGCGAGGGCTACACGCAGGCGCAACTGTATGAGTACGCGCGCGAACTGCGCCGCCAACTGCTGACACTCGGCGACGTGTCCGACATCGTGATCGCCGGTGAGCAGCAGGAGCAGATCTCGGTCGACGTCGACCAGTCGCAACTGATCGCCAACGATCTGTCCACCGACGATCTTGCGCAGACGCTGTTCGTGCAGAACGAGGTTCGGCCCGCGGGACGCGAACGTGTCGGCGACCTGTCGTTGCGGATTGCGCCGTCCGGCTCGCTCGATTCGTTGCAGGCCATTCGTTCGTTGCCTGTCAACAATACGCCCGCCCCGCTGCTGCTCGGCGACATCGCGCGGGTAAGCCACGGCTACGCGACGATTCCGAACCAGGTCATTCACTATAACGGCCAGCCCGCGGTTACGATCGGTATCAGCGCGCGGCCGCGCGTCAATGTGGTGAGGGTCGGCGAGGAGCTCAAGGCGAGGCTCGCCGAACTCGAGCGTGACCTCCCGATCGGCATCAAGCTGCACTCGCTTTACGATCAGCCGCAGGTCGTCGACGAGAGCGTGCGCGGCTTTATCTTCGACGTGTTCCTGTCCGTGGCGATCGTCGGTGTCGCGCTGGGCATTGCGCTCGGCTGGCGCGCGGGCGTCGTGCTGGGCGTCGAGCTGTTCCTGTCGATCCTCGGCACGCTGCTGGTGATGTACGCGGCAGGCATCGAACTGCAGCGTATCTCACTCGGCGCGCTGATCATCGTGATGGGCATGCTGACCGACAACAGCATCGTGGTGGTCGAGGGGATGCTCGTGAAGGTTCAACGAGGCATGTCGCATCTCCAGGCGGCGACCGAGATTCTCAAACAAAGCCAATGGCTTCTGCTCGCGTCGACCATTGTGGGGATTCTGGCTTTCTCGGGCATCGGCCTGTCGCCGGATTCGGTCGGCGAATTCTGTGCGTCGTTGTTCGCCGTCGCTGCGATTTCGCTGCTATTCAGCTGGGTGATCGCCATTGCCCTGACACCGCTGTTCGGCACGTATCTTTTCAAGCCCGCGGACATCATCGATGACGACCCGTTCAAGTCGAAGCTGTACAAGCGTTACGGCGAGCTGTTGTCATGGGTCACCCGACAGCGCGTGCTCGTGGTCATCGGCCTCGTCGCGCTGACCGTGCTGGCCGGGTGGGCGTTCCGTTTCGTCGAGCGGAGCTTCTTCCCCGCGTCGACCACGCCGATCTTCTATGTCGACATGCGTTTGCCGCGCGGCGCCGATATTCGCGCGGTGGTCGAAAAGAGCCGCGCGGTGGAGAAGGTGCTGCTCAAGCATGCGGACGTCACCAACGTGCAGACGTATATTGGCTCGGGCGCGACGCGCTTCTCCCTCGTCTACGATCCGGAAACGCGCAATCCGTCGTACGCGCAGTTCATCGTCGGCGCGAAGGACCAGAGCCTGATCGACGACATGATTCCGGACATCGAAGCGGACCTGAAGAGGCGCTTCCCAGAACAGCAATGGACGGTCACGCGGCCGAAGTTCGGTCCCGGCGGTGGCGCGGCCATTCAGGCACGCTTCTCCGGACCCGATCCGGCCGTGCTGCGCCGCTTGTCTCAAGAAGCACAGAATGTGCTGAAGGCGGACGGCCGCATCATCGCGATTCGCGACGACTGGGAGGACCCGATCAGCATCGTGCGGCCGGAATTCGACGAATCGCGGGCGCGCTCGCTCGGTGTGACGCGCCGTCAGGTTAGCGACATGATGGCTTATGCAAGCGAAGGCCTGCGGGTGGGCATCTATCGCGAAGGCGATCAGCTACTGCCGATCGTGCTGCGTTCGCCCGACTACACGCGTGGCGTCGCGGGTCTGCAGGACCTGCAGGTGTTCAGCGCGGGGCTGCGCCGTTACGTGCCGCTCGGCGACGTGGTCAACGGCTTCGCGGTCGGTACCGAGGAAGGCCAGATCGCGCGCGAAAACCGGATTCGCACGCTGACGGTTTCGGCCAACCCGATCTATGGGCAGAACAGTGTCGACGCGTTCAACCGCATACGCTCCAGCATCGAGAACATCAAGCTGCCACCGGGCTATAGCTTCGAATGGGGCGGCGAGCACGAATCGTCGACGCGCGCGCAGCAGAGCCTGTTCCGTCAACTGCCGCTCGGCTTCATCGGCATGGCGCTGCTCGTGCTGATGATGTTCGGACGCCTGAAGCCGGCGCTCGTCGTGCTGCTCGTCGTGCCGATGTCGATCGTCGGCGTCACGCTCGGTCTGCTGCTATTTCGCGGCGCGTTCGGCTTCATGGCGTTGCTCGGTCTATTGAGTCTGATCGGCATGCTGATCAAGAACGGCGTGGTGCTCGTCGAAGAGATGGATTCGCAGATCGCCGCGGGCGTGCCGCGCATGCAGGCGGTGACCCACGGCGCGATGAACCGTCTGCGGCCGGTGATACTGGGGGGCGGTACGACGGCGCTCGGCATGGCGCCGTTGTTGTGGGATCCTTTCTTCAAGGACATGGCGATCACGATTATGGCGGGCCTCGTTTTTGCCACCGTGCTGACGTTGGTCGCCGTGCCGGCGCTGTATGCGATGCTGTTCTCGATCAGGCAGGCGGAATGGGAGCCGGGTCGACACCCGGAAGCAAAATGATCCGCGCGCGCCCTTATCTTCTCGCCGTCGCGGCCCTGCTGCTCGAAGCCGGCTGTACGGGTTCATTGCAGCTGCAAAAGCCCGCCGCGTTTCCGCCGCAGTATTCGGAGGCGCAACCGGGCGTGGCGACACCGATGTCCGGGCAGCAGCTCGCGGCATGGTGGACCCAGTACAACGACCCGACGCTGAATAAACTGATCGATCTCGCGCTCGCGCACAACTTCGACATCGCGACCGCTTACGCACGCGTCGATCAGGTGCAGGCCGGGATCCGGCTGGCTCGCTCGCAACTGCTGCCGTCGGTCGGTGCTGGCGTGAGCGCCGCGAAGTATCACGGCGGCGAGACGCAGCTCGAGTTCGAGGAAGTGCTCGGCATCAACAATACCGATGCGCAGTTCTGGCGTGTCGGCTTGCAGGCGCAATGGGAGATCGACCTGTTCGGTCAGGGACGCGCAAGGCTCTCGGCGGCACGCGAACAGGCACGCGCGGCCGCGGGCGACGCGGAGGCGGTACGCCTGAGCGTGGTGTCGGGTGTCGCGGATCTGTACGTCACCTATCGCGGGCTGCTGCGTCAGCGCGCGATTTTGCTGCAGAGCCGCGCGATCGCGGACGACTTCGTCAATATCGCCGAGAAGAGCTTTAACGCGGGTCTCGTGCTGAGTACGGACATCGAAGCAGCGCGCGCCGGCCGCGCGCAGGTCGATGCGCGTTTGCAGGACGTGGAGAACGGCATCGCGCAGGCACGACTCAATTTGCAGAATCTATGCGGCGTGCAGCCCGCGGAATTCGCGGGGATTCTCGATGAAAGCGACACGCTGATGACCGCGCTGCCGCGTATCGAGCCCGGCCAGCCGGTCGACCTGCTGATGCGGCGCCCGGATCTGATCGCGGCGCAGGCACGCGTGAATGCGGCGCTCAGGCAGTCGGATGTCGCGCGGCTCAACTACTGGCCGACCATGTCGTTGAGCGGTTTGCTTGCACGCAATGGTTGGGAGATCGCGGGTCAAAGCCTCGGGGCCAGCACGTTCTGGCTATTCGGCGCGGCGATGGCGCTGCCGCTGATCGACTTTGGCGCGCGGCGCTCGCAGGTGGAGTCGTCGGATGCGCAGGCGCAGCAGGCCATGTCGAACTACGAAAAGACCGCGCTCGGCGCGTTCTATGACGTCGACCGTGCACTGGCGCGTTTGAACCGGCAGGACGAGTTGTTCAAGGCACGCAATGAAGAAGTCACGCGTCGCACCACGCAGTTGAGCCAGGTGCGACGTCGCTACGAACTCGGCGATACCGGCCGCGTCGATATCGATCAGGTGCGGGTTGCGCTGCTCGAAAGCCAGTCGTCGCAGGCGAGGGAAGAGGTCGGCGAACTGCAGGCACAGTTCGCGCTGTTCAGGGCGATGGGAGGCGGCTGGTTGGCCAATCCGCCAGTGGCCTCGAATACACGAGCGCCGACGGAAGCCGCGCCCGCCACCGCGAGGGCACCGGCGCCGGCCTCACAGTGAACGACCAGGAGGAGTGCGGTCCGGTACTCGCAAGGCCGTTGGCTTCAGTCGCGAGAACTGACAGGAGATGCGCAATGCACGCGTACCTGCTCCGCGTAAGCCCATTTCTGGAGGAAATCAGCTTCTCTGAAGGGTGGACGATGGCAACCCAGGTCGAGACGAAACTGTCGTTGCCCGCATTGACCGCGATGGTCGTCGGCTCAATGGTGGGCGCAGGGATTTTCTCGTTGCCGCGCAATTTCGCGCGCGCGACCGGACCGTTCGGCGCGGTCATTGCATGGTGCGTGGCGGGCATCGGCATGTATGCGCTGGCGCGCGTCTTTCAGGCGCTCGCGCAGCGACGGCCCGAGCTCGATGCGGGCGTGTTCGCATACGCGCGAGCGGGCTACGGCGATTATGCGGGCTTTCTATCCGCATTCGGCTACTGGATGGCCGGCTGCTTCGGCAACGTGTCGTACTGGGTGCTGATCAAATCGACGCTTGGCGCTTTCGTGCCGGCCTTCGGCAACGGCAATACGGCGACCGCGATCCTCGTGTCGTCGGTGGGCATCTGGCTGTTTCATCTGGTGATGCTGCGCGGCGTCCAGCAGGCCACGATGATCAACACGATCGTCACGGTCGCGAAGTTGATTCCAATCGTGCTGTTCATCGTGATGCTGATCGCGTTGTTTCGCGCCGACATGTTTCGCGCGAATCTGTGGGAACGCAGCGATCAGATCGGCAAGGGCTTGTTCTCGCAGGTTCGCGCGACGATGCTCGTCACCGTCTTCGTGTTCGTCGGTATCGAAGGTGCGAGCGTGTACTCGCGCTATGCGAAAAAGCGCTCGGACGTCGGCGCCGCGACGATCACCGGCTTCGTCGCCGTGCTGTGTCTGCTGGTGCTGGTGACGCTGCTGCCTTACGCGACCTTGCCGCGCGCCGATATCGCGGTGATGCGCCAGCCGTCGATGGCCGCGGTACTCGGCGCGCTGCTCGGCCCATTCGGTGTCGTGTTCGTCAGCGCCGGTCTGATCATTTCGATTCTCGGCGCGTACCTCGCATGGTCGCTGATCTGTGCCGAGGTGCTGTTCGCCGCCGCGCGTCTCGAGACGATGCCGCGTATCTTCGCGCGACAAAACGAGCGCAAGCTGCCGGTCGCCGCGATCTGGCTCACGAGTACCGTGGTGCAGTGTTTCGTAATCAGCACGTACTGGTCGACCGATGCGTTTGCGCTGATGCTCAATCTCACGAGCTCGATGGTGCTGATTCCTTATTTTCTCGTGGCCGCATACGGCATCAAGGCCGCGCGTGACGATAGTGGGCAGAATGGCGGCACCTTGAGCGGCGCGTTGCGCACCGAGTATTTCGTCGCGATGTTCGCGACGTTGTATACGGCCTTTCTGCTGTTCGCGGGCGGCCTGAAGTTCCTGATGCTATCGGCGCTGCTTTATGCGCCCGGTACGGTGCTGTATGTGGTGGCCAAACGCGAGCGCGGGCAGCGGGTGTTTTCGAAAGTCGAGTGGGTCATCTTGGCCGTCGCGGCCTGCGGCGCGATTGGCGCGCTGATCGGCCTCGCCACCGGCACGATCGTCATCTGAGCGGTCGATCATCGTAGTCGCACGAGCGCGGCTCGATCGGAACGTGTTCGCGGGAGAGCGATCGCAGCAATGGACAAGCGCGTCAGACTTTCAGCGCCGGGCCTGATGGCGATGGTGATCGGCTCGATGGTCGGGGTGGGCGTCTTTTCGTTGCCGCAGGCGCTCGGCAAATATACCGGCGTAGTCGGTTCGTTGATCAGCTGGACCATCACCGGCTCCGGCATGCTGATACTCGCGCTGATCTTTCAACGGCTCGCATGGCGCAAGCCGGAACTCGACGCTGGCGTCTACACGTATGCGCGCGTCGGGTTTGGACGCTACACGGGATTTCTGTCGGCGTTCGGCTACTGGTGCGCCAGCTGTCTCGGCAACGTGGCGTATCTCGTGCTGATCAAGTCCGCGCTCGCGATCGTCGCGCCTTCATTCGGCGCTGGCAATACGTTTAGCGCGATCGTCAGTTCCTCGCTGATGATCTGGGTGTTTCACTTTCTGATACTGCGCGGCGTGAAGGGCTCGTCGGTAGTGAATGCATCGATGACGGCCGCCAAGTTGTTGGCGCTTGGACTGTTCGCGGTGCTCGTGCTATCGAGTGTCAAGTGGCAGTTGTTCCTCGGGAACCTGTGGACCGTTCCCGAGCCGTCGGCGACCGGTCTGTTCGGCGAGGTGCGCAAGACGATGTTGGGCACGGTATTCGTGTTTCTCGGCGTCGAAGGCGCGAGTGTCTATTCACGGCATGCACGCGAACGGCGCGACGTCGGGGTCGCGACCGTACTCGGCTTTCTCTGCGTGCTTGCGTTGATGGTCATGGTCACGTTGTTGTCGTATGGCGTGTTGCCGCTCGAGCAGTTGGGCACGCTGAAAAATCCGTCGATGGCTGGCGTGCTGAGCGCCGCGGTCGGCGCCTGGGGCGCGGTCGCGGTCAAGCTCGGCCTGTTGATATCGGTACTCGGTTCTTATCTTGCATGGACGTTGCTCGCCGCCGAAATTCTGCACGCGGCGGGCAAGAGCCGCACGATGCCCGCGTTTCTCGGGCGAGAAAACCGCAACCACGTACCGGTCGCCGCACTGTGGATGACGAGCCTCGTGATTCAGGCCTTTCTGATCGTGACGCTGTTTTCGAAAGAAGCGTTCACGCTGGCCAAGGAGTTCACGACGTCGATGAGCCTGATCCCGTATCTGCTCGTCGCCGGCTATGGGTTGAAGCTCGCAGCGAGCGGCGAATCGTATGCGGGGCAGCCGTGGTCACGGCGCATCGATTTCATGCTCGCGCTGCTGGGCTGCGGCTACGCGCTCTTTCTCGTGTACGCGGGCGGCCTGCATTATCTGTTGATGTCGACCGTGCTTTATACGGCGGCGACCGTGTGGTTTTACATCGCCGAGCGTCGCAAGGGGAAACGGCCTGTGTTTGCGCTGCTCGAACGCTGGCTGTTCATCGTGGTTCTGCTTACCGGGCTGGTCGCGTTCGTCGATCTCGTGCGCAATCATTTTGCGGCTTAAGGCTCCCGCTCCTGCTCCCGCTCGCGCGCCGCGCGGCTCACATGATCGCGGCCTGGCGAATGCAGCGGATGAAATAGTCGGCCGGGCGCGTGTGAATCGCGCCTTCGCGCTGCATCAGATGCAGTCTCGCCGTGCGCGACGTTTCAATGAAACCCAGCTTTTTCATCTTCAACGATCAGGCACTGCCGATCGGCTCCGCCTACTGGGCCACGCTCGTCGAGCAATACCTTACAGCCTGACCTTCGCCAATTCGCGTTTCGCCGACCCGGCGTGCTGCCTGGCCGGCGGCCAGACTACGTCCATATCGGAAATCGGCCTGTGGGTGCTCGGCAATCCGGCTGGCTTTCTGCTGCTGCTCGAAGGATTCCCGCGCGAAATGCGCGGGCGATCGCTCGGGATCATCTATAGCGTCGGCGTGACGTTGTTCGGCGGTTTCGCGCCGTTCGTCGTGACGTGGCTAATTGGCGTGACGGGCAGCGCCTATGCGCCGGCCTGGTACATGAGCGCGTGCTGTCTCGTCAGTCTCGCCGCGCTGACCGTATTCGACGAGCGCATTACCGATTAGTGACCGGAGTCACCGTCGATGTCATCCGGCCATACACAACAGGAGAACGAAATGAACGCACAGAAATGGCTGAAGCAAATGGGCCCGCGACCGCGGACCTGCTGTCGCGCGGTCCGCTAGAAGAAACACGGCCGTGACGCCGGCGGCGATGGGGCATTGCGACGGGCCGACTGGGCTGGATGTTGAAAGCACTTCTTGCACCTAGGACGCATATAGGACTCTGCTGACTTTTTTCTTGTTAGCGCATTGTACAATCCGCCTCTGCGCAAGGCGAAGATGTTTTAATTCCTCGCCGACGAGTTGGGGTGCGTTGCGCTATCCCATCTTCATGATTGATCCATGCCAGGTTGCATGCCCAAAAATTGCTTTGTCTTTACCAAAGCACACCGACTTCTCACCGATTTTGCATCGTTTTAAAAAACACTGGTTCGAAAACTTCTATTTGCGTGGTGCCAAAATGCTTTTGTGGAACGATCAAGACAATTTGATATGGGCTATCTGGACTGCACCGCCTGGTGCGCTTAGATGATAGGCGTTCCCGACGTCGTTCGCTTCATTAGAAGCAGGAAGGTTGCGGCTCTCGATCTTGCTGCTGAGGTGTGCGGCTAGGCCCACGCAAACGCAGCGTCCCGTGGCGACACACAGGATCAGGGAAGTCGACGAGTGGATGGGACGAGATGCCCTGCGCCTTTCTCATCATGTAACGGCGTGAAATGACATGGTACTTTGGTGACAAATCATGCAGGGTGTTTCGGCAAGGAAAAGGTATTCACCTGCGTGGTATGGAGTGTGAGTGAACAAAATAAGAGTGGGTATCGCCGACGATCATCCATTTATTCTCCTCGGCGTCGAGCATCTTCTTCAGCGTTGTCCTGACATCCAGGTCTGCTTCAAAAGCGACAGTATTGGCCTGCTTCTCCAGCGGTTGGTCGAAGTGCCAGTCGATGTTCTTGTGTGCGACTACGAATTCGAAGGCGATCCGTATGCCGACGGTCTCAACCTTCTTGACCGGATCCGGCGTGTCGCCCCAGCCATACGAGTAGTTTTTTTGAGTACGCATTCTTCCACGCACATCATTTCAGCTGCGCTCAACGCGGGGGCGGCCGGCTTCGTCGGTAAGGGTCCCGAGGGCTTTGTCAGCCTTACCGCTGCCGTCCGCGTTGCCAAAAATAAAAGCGTGTTTCTGCCTGATTCCATTGCGGACAAGATGTTGCGCGCAACGGGGCGCGCAGCGCAAGGCGGATCTTCTCTCAATTTGCTATCTGAAAAAGAATCGACGGTCGTGCGAATGATCTGCGACGGGATGTCGATCGCAACAATTGCCGAGCGGCTCAATCGCAGTCCGAAGACCGTGAGCAATCAGAAGAACGCTGGCATGAAGAAGCTCGGTGCCAGAAACGACGTAGAACTCGTCACAATCGTGCGCGAGTGGTCCTGCTCGTAGCAATTGCCGCGATTCTCAGGCGGATTCTGTCGTTCTCGTGGCGCCTTCTCCCTATCGTAGGGTGGTCCTGTGACCTGTTCAGTTCGAGGAATCGACACGCCGTTTCTCGACTGACCTATTTGGTATTTCATTTTGGGTATTGGCCCATTAACACCGATCTTCTTCAATGAGATCATTCCTCTGCCTTGACGATCGCTGGACGTCCCGGCTTCACAAGGGTTTGTAGTTCTGAAATGGCAACAAAGAGGAATCTCATGAAAAAACAAGTAACGCAACTCATGATCGCGCTGATGGGCCTGTCCGTCGCGCCGATGGTTTTCGCTCAAGCTGTACCGGGCACAGGTCAGGTAACGTTCAATGGAGAACTGTATGACGACACCTGTGTGATCAACTCGGGTGACGAGGACCAAACGGTCACGCTGCCTCGGGTGTCTTCGCAGACGTTGCCTGCGGCTGGCGTAGTCGGCGGGTCCACGCCGTTCAACATTTCGGTGTCGCAGTGCCCGGCAACGCTGACCCATGTCGCGGCGCATTTCGAGACCACGAACATGGACCCGGTTACGCGTAATGCCATTAACCAGGCAACTACCTCGCCGGCCGCGAACGTCGAAGTGCAATTGCTTGACCACAATTTCACGAATGGCGCGGCGCAGGTGCTTCCGCTGGGCAGCACGGGCGAGTTCGTTGCTGTTGGGAACGACGGTACGGCAACGATGTACTACGCCGGCCAGTACTATGCAACAGACAGAGCCACGGCCGGTAACGTGACGGCTGTTGTTCGCTACACATTGGCATACCAGTAAGCGAATCTAAGCCGAATGGCATCGGGTTGCTCTTCTAGTTCGAAGGCAACCCGAAGTGGCATTCCGCTTATCTGTCGCGTGGAGGAGCGAGTGTCTTCAATGAAGTTTCCAATGTTGTTCGCCGCAGCTGTCGCCTTAAGTGTGACCTCGTTTGCTGCACAAGCTGCTATCACCATTACCGGTACCCGAGTTATTTATCCGGCGCAAAACCGCGAAGTCAATGTTCGTTTGAACAATGTTGACAGCCGTCCGGTCCTGGTCCAGGCATGGCTGGACGACGGCGATGCGGCCGCTGCCCCGAATGAAATCAAGGTGCCGTTCACGTTACTGCCGGCGGTATTTCGGGTCGAGCCTCACAGAGGGCAGGCTTTGCGCATCCTGTTCACAGGCGGCGACATGCCGAAGGACCGTGAGGCTGTCTATTGGCTGAACGTTCTCGAAATTCCGCCGAAGCCTAAGGACGCTGATGACCGGAACATGATTCAGCTTGCGTTCCGAACGCGTATCAAGATGTTCTACCGGCCGGTATCGTTGCTCGATGACCCAACGGCGGGGCGGGCACAGCTGAAGTGGCATGTCGAGGCAAATGACAAAGGTCAGAGCATCGTTCGTCTGGACAACCCATCGCCCTACTACATTTCCCTCGGCACGGCAGAGGTAGAAACGGCAGGCAGGAAAGTCGCTCTTTTGCCCGATATGGCACCGCCGTTCGGGCACGTCGATCTCCGTCCACAAGATGGAAAGCTGGATATCAAAGCTCCTGCCACCGTTTCCTATACGGTTCTGAACGACTTCGGTACAGCGATCAAGGACTCGGCGGAAGTGACAGGTGCTCAAAGCGCGGAAGCGCAAAAGAATCAATAATTGAAATACGGGATGTCGGGCGTGCGGAATAGTAAGACGGCGGTTGAAAGAGTATTCAGTAATGTCCCTTTCCGGTTTCATCCACTGGCTTGGGCGGCAATCATAGCGTCGGGCTGGGTCTTTTGCTCAAATTCCGCGGTCGCCGCGTGCGCGCCGGACTCAGCGGCGACGCCATCCAGCGACTGCTCGGCGTCCGAGTTGCCGCAACAGGAAGCCGGTGTCGACGGAGAAGCTGCGCGTACGGATGCGTCATCTACCACGGCGACATCAAATGCGCCCGCTGCGGAAGTTCCGCAAGAAGTCGAGTTCAATCCAGCATTCTTTACGGGCAACGTCGCCGATTTGTCACGCTATACGCGAGGCAATCCTGTTGCTCCCGGTGTTTATCCGCTCGAACTGCTCGTCAATGGTAAGAAGCGTGGACGCTTCGATGTCCTGTTTCAGGCAGTGCCGGGCTCGGATATCGCAACGCCCTGTTTCACGATGCCTGGCCTCGACCGCGCTGGCGTAGATACCGAGCGCGTGGCCCAGCGGTTGAAGGAAGCAGGAAAGGGCGACTTCGACGATACGGATGCGTCAGTGCAATGCGTCCCGCTGGTTGAAGCCGTACCGGGATCGGTTGCATCGTTCAACACCGCCGATCTGCAACTCGATCTGTCGATTCCACAGATCGAATTGCGCAAGGAGGCTGCCGGTTACGTTGATCCGTCCCGTTGGGACAACGGGATCAACGCAGGCTTCGTGCAATACAGTCTCGCCGGCTATACGACCCACCAGAACAATGGTAGCGGAGACTTCAGCAGTGTCTACCTCGGTCTGCAAAGCGGATTCAACGTGAACGGCTGGCGTTTCCGCCAGTGGTCCACGGTAAGCTCGCAGAACCGGGGTTCCGGCACGCATTGGCAAAGTGTCGCGCTGTTTGCGCAACACGATGTCACGGCGCTTAAGAGCCAACTGACGATCGGCGACAGCTCGACGAGCGGTGACGTCTTCGACTCATTCAACGTGCGTGGCGTCCAGCTTTCGAGCGACGACCGCATGTTGCCGGATTCCATGCGCTCCTACGCGCCGGTTGTGCGTGGCGTGGCTGATACCAATGCACGCATCATCGTGCGTCAGAACAACATCATCGTGGCCGAGACCAGCGTGCCGCCGGGGCCGTTTGAACTGAACGACCTGCCGGCTACGGGTTATGGCGGCGACCTTCAGGTCACTATTACAGAATCCGACGGCCGTCAGCGGACTTTTCTGGTGCCGTTCGCGTCCGTCCCGCAGTTGCTGCGGCCTGGTGTTGCACGTTTCAATCTGACGACCGGTGTCTATCGCGATACCGTGCTGAATAACCATCCGTGGGTGGCGCAGGCGGTTTATCAGCGCGGCCTGACAAACCTGTTGACCGCCTACACCGGTGCACAGTTTGCGGAAGGTTACTGGGCTGGCCTGATGGGTGTCGCGCTCAATACGCCGCTCGGCGCATTCGCGTTTGACGTAACGGCGGCGGGAACGAATATTCCCGGCGTGTCTGGTGGTCGTCCCGGTTACAGTACCCGGATCAGCTACAGCAAGCTCCTTCCAGGGCCCAACACGAATTTTTCGGTTGCGGCTTACCGATACTCGACCTCACGCTTCTATAGCCTGCATGACGCGATGTACGCGCGATATGGCTCCCGAGACACCACGGGTCAGTATGATTACCGCACGCGCAGCCGTCTGCAGCTGAATATCAACCAGCCAATCGGCGAGTCGAGTTCTTTTTATATCGCCGGCAGTTCGCAGAACTACTGGGGCGCGTCGAAGGGCTACGATCTGCAATATCAGGTTGGTTTCAACAGCGCGTACAAGCGGGTGTCCTACTCGCTATATGCGCAACGCACGCGCCTGCAAAACTCGAAGATCAGCACGCAGGTAGGTTTGAACCTGACGATTCCGCTCGGCAAGGTCGACTCGAACGAGCATCATATGTTCGACTATCTGACCACCAACGTTTCGCGCGGCTCGAACGGGGATAGCACAATTCAGGCCACTGCGTCGGGCAACACGAGCGGAGCCACGCCGATCACCTACGGTGTCAACGCGTCACGGATCGTCGCCGGCGACAATCGGACCGTTTCCGCGGGTGGTTACGCAATGTATCGCGCGCCGTTCGCTACTTACAACGTCAATGCATCGATCAGCAATCAGACCCGTCAAGCCGCGTTCAACGCCGACGGCGCGGTCGTCGTTCACAGTGACGGCATGACGCTGAGCCCGCCGCTTGGGCAGGCGTTCGCGCTCGTCGAAGCGAAAGGCGCGGAAGGCGGCCGGATCATCAATGGCCAGGGTGCAAGGATTGACGCTAACGGCTATGCGGTGGTGTCTTCGCTGATGCCATACCGGGTCAACACGGTCGCGCTGGATCCGAGCGACGTGTCGCTCGACGTTGAACTGGGCAACACGAGTGAGGAAGTCGTGCCGCGCGCGAGTTCGCTCGTCAAGGTGAAGATTGCGACCACGCAGGGCACGCCGATTTTCGCCGAGGTTTTGGATCGGGAAGGCAAAGCCATGCCGATGGGCACCGAGCTATTCGACGAGTCCGAGAAATCGGTGGGCATCGTCGGTCAGGGTGGCCTCGCGTACCTGCGCGGCCTCGAGCACGAAGGCAAGCTGCTGGTGCGCTGGGGCAATCGCGCAGCGGAGCAGTGCGTGATGCCCTACACGGTGCCGGACGACGACAAGGCGGACAGCGGTCAGCGCGCGGGGATCGTTGCGCGCATCAAGCTGAGCTGTGATCCAGCGCTAGTCTGGTCTCCGCCGGCAAAGTCCGTAGCGCGACGTTCAGCGGGCGCGGCGCTTGTGAGTTCGCTTCGCTGAAGTGCGAAGGTCGATACCCGGTCAGCGCCAGCGCTGCGGCTTAGATGATTCCGCCGACAGTAGAGGTCAGAAAATGAAAAATATTTGTAGATACTTTCGGATTGCCGGACTAGTTTCCGGATTGATCGCAGGTGCGCTGTTGGGGTCGGTTTGCGTACATGCGCAAGGCTCGCCTTCGGTCACGCTCAATTTTAGTGGCACCTATAACGCGGAGACGTGTGCGTTGGTGAGTTCGCCCGACATGACGGTCACGTTGCCAACGCTTTCGACGCGATCGCTGCCGACGGCCGGAGTTATAGATGGCTCAAAGTTCTTTACCATCACGATTCAATGTCCAAGCGGTGTAACGGGGGCGCGCGTGTATTTCGAGAGCGGTTCGTCGACCGATCCCAACACCGGGAATCTGGACCTGCAGAATGCGAGCGGGGCGGCGTCGGCAACGAATGTACAGGTCATGCTGGCCAATGCGGACGGATCGCGGATCAAGGTCGGCGACCGGTCTACGATGAGAGTCGTTCCGATCACGTCCACGGATCCGACGCCGGTGGATTTCATTGCCAGCTACTACGCAACCGGTCGAGCCACGGCTGGCACCGTCAATACATTCGTCACCTATGTCGTCGAAATGCCCTGAGGGTGCCGGCGCGAATACGTTTCTTATTATGTTTGACTCAACAGTCGCGCTCATGCGAGCGACTGCGTTGCATGCAGCACTGCTGTCCGATGGCGCGGAGCTGCCGGCAATTCCTTTTTGGCGCGCGCGTTGCAGTACGTTGGTCGAGACGCTACAGCAGCAAATGCTGGATCGAACTTTTCCGGCAACGGACATCCGGGAAGTCAGCCTCGCACAATGCGTTCTGCTAGATGAACTGACGTTGCATGCATTGCCGTCCAGCCAGCGCGAGGAATGGTTGCGTGAGCCGCTGCAGATGCGTTTTCATGGCGTGCGCGATGGCGCCGCATGGGTATGGCACCGGATCGCGGCGGTGGTGGACGGCGGCGATCCGGACCCCGCCGGACTTGAGTTCTACACCATGTTGCTGGGGCTGGGCTTCGACGGCGGACGCGAAAACGCCAACGCATACCTGGAGCGTGCGAAATCGGCGTTGAACGGGCATCTGCGTAATAAGGCGGCGTTCTCCATACCCGACGCACCGGATAACGCCATGCCACCGACCAATTCGCTTCGGCCGTCGGACGTGTCACGCATCTCACATTCACGCAGAATCGCCGGCGGGGTGATTGCTGGTGCGGTTGCCATCGCGTCACTATGGACGGCGATGGACCTTAGTCTGGACGTTGCGGTACGCGGTCTACCTCAAACGTCGCCGCCGCAGAGTAGTCCTATGCAGACGGAGCGTTCGCAATGATTTCCGGAAACAGCTACCGGGCGGCGCTGATCTGGATCGCTGTCTCCGTAGTTGGACTGATATGGCTATGCTTGCCGCTTGCTCTCCAACCATCGTGGCCCGTTGTGCTCAGTCTTGTTCTGTTGACGGGGGCGGGCGCCGCCGTTTTGCCAGCTTACGGGCGATCGCATCCGACCCACGAGGATCAGGATTTTCAGCTCGGGAACGTGGGTCAGTTATCGATCGTTCTCGTCGTCGGGCCGCATGCCGGCGCGTTGTTTGCACACGATGGCCAGACATCCGCACTGCGACGTAACGGTGATGCGCTGTGGTTGCGTGTCCGGTCCCCGCAGCAGTTGTCCAGCGTGTTGGCCACGGTGATGGAGTCGCATCAACGTCCGCCGGATGCCGTGTTGATGCCCGTTGTTCCCGACGGTGAGTGCGACGATGCTGTGATTCGCCGCGAATTTTCCCGCTGGAAGCATCAAATCGACGCTTGCATCGGTCCCCGGGCGTTCGTATTACCCTGCTATATCGCGATCTACGCGTACCTCGGCTCGAATAGCGACCACGCAGTGGAACCGGTCTGGTTCGGCGATGCCATGAATATCTCGACGATGCAACCCGCGACCGCAACCGCGCGGCAACATGTGCAAGCGCTCAGGCAACAGCTGGATCAGGCTTGGCTCGCTGTCGCCCACCCGGAACGTGCGTCGCGTGCCGGTCTGGGGCATGCAGTGTTCGACTGGCTAGAAGATGAGGCGCTGCTATCGATACTTTCATCGCTCGCGAACACCGTGCCGTTCTCGCTGCGCGGCTTGCTGTTGGCCGACATAGGACACCCACCGATGCGTCCAGGCGCATGGACGCGATGGCTCACCGGCAAGACCGCGCTGCGGCCGCTGCTGACGAGGCCGAAGGCTCAACCGAAGCCGCTGTCTCTGCCTTTACTTACCACCATCGCGCGGAACGACAGATTCCGGGTTTCGAAGAGCGAGTGGGCCCGGTCGTATTTCGGAAGCTTGCACGCGTTGGCTGCGTCGGTGGTCGTCCTGATGGTGTCGATTGGTGTCTCCGCATGGTCGAACGGCAGGTTGGTCACGCGAGTCGCCGACGATCTCGAGGCTTACACGCATATACCCACAGCCCGCGCGGATGCGAAGCGTAAGCGATTCGAATCGTTGCGCAGACAATCCGCCGAGCTGGCTCGCTATGCGAGCAACGGTGTGCCGACCGGGCTCGGCTGGGGACTGTATCGGGGCAAGCAGTTGCAAGTCGCGCTTGAACGCGTGACCGCGACATCGCATTCCCCGAAGATCGCCGCGCATTCCCCGCCCCTTGCTGTGACGATCGACAGCCTCTTGTTATTCGACAGCGGCAAGACGACGCTCAAGTCAGGTGCAGAGCCAAGGCTCCACGCGGTTCTCGATCTGATTCGCGCGAATCCCGACAAGCGAATTCTCATCGCGGGTCATACTGACAACGTGGGTGCCAGCGTCGCGAATCATAAGCTCTCCGAGGCACGCGCGCGGGCCATCCGCGATTGGTTCGTCAACACGGCTACGTTGCCCGTCACACGTTTCGCAATTCAGGGGTATGGCGATACCCGGCCGATCGCCGGCAACGAAACTAGTCAGGGGCGCGAAATGAATCGTCGTGTCGAAATCACCGTTGTTCCCGATTCAGGCACGCACTGAAAGTACTCGTCGCGGGTAGCCCTCTGGGAGCCTGCGTTCGCGCACGCCAACCCGGCCTCGCTTTTGCGAACGGGACAGACTTTTGGGCAACCGCCCATATCGCCGCGCTGCTCCGAGACATAACATCTTCAGCTTGCGGATTTCATACGAAAGCGAGCGGTGTCGCCGCTCCTTCTTTTACTTGAGCGAACAACCTCAGAGCACTATGTCGGCTTTTACCAGTTCTCAAAAATTCATCGCACGTAATCGTGCCCCCCGCGTCCAGATTGAATACGACGTCGAAATTTACGGTTCGGAAAAGAGAGTCGAACTCCCGTTCGTGATGGGCGTCCTCGCCGACTTGTCGGGCAAGCCGCTCGAACCGTTGCCCGCCGTCGGCGATCGTAAGTTCTTCGATATCGACATCGAGAACTTCGATGAGCGAATGAAGGCCATGAAACCGCGTGTCGCGTTCGCGGTGCCCAACACGCTGACGAACGAAGGTCATCTGATGGTCGATATCACGTTCGAAAGCATGGACGATTTCTCGCCCGCAGCCGTCGCGAAGAAGGTTGACGCGCTTGCGCAGCTACTCGAGGCGCGTACGCAACTCGCCAATCTGCAAACGTACATGGATGGCAAAAGTGGCGCGGAAAACCTGGTCAGCAAGGTGTTGAGAGACCCAGCGTTACTTGAAGCGCTCGCAAAGGCGCCAAAGCCGGAAACGGCATCCACCGGCGAACCGGTGACCAACGAATGATTTTTGCTTTCCGCACGAAAGCACAGCCTGAAACAATGGGGAAATGATGGCCGAACTTCAAGCGAACACGCGCGCCAAGGCAACGGCGAGCGTGACCAATCAGTCCGATTTCAACGCACTCCTATCGCGCGAATTCAAGCCCAAAACGGAGCGCGCGCGCGAGGCTGTCGAGGGGGCTGTCCGGACGCTTGCTCAACAAGCACTGCTTACATCGGCAACGGTGTCCGACGACGCGTACAAAAACATAGAGTCGATTATTGGGGAGATCGATCGCAAATTATCCGAACAGATCAACCTGATTCTCCACCATGAAGATTTTCAGAGTCTTGAAAGCGCATGGCGTGGGCTTCATCACCTCGTCGCGAACACGGAAACGGATGAGAAGTTGAAGATCCGCTTTATGGATGTGTCGAAGGACGACCTGCGTCGCACGATGAAGCGCTATAAAGGGATTGCGTGGGACCAGAGTCCGTTCTTCAAGCAAATTTACGAGGAAGAATACGGGCAGTTGGGTGGCGAGCCGTACGGCTGTCTCGTCGCCGACTACTACTTCGATCACACGCCCGCCGACGTCGACCTACTGGGCTCGATTGCAAAGGTGGCCGCAGCGTCGCATGCGCCGTTCATTACGGGCGCGGCACCGTCCGTGCTGCAGATGGACTCGTGGCAGGAACTCGCCAACCCGCGCGACCTGACGAAGATTTTTACGCAAAACCTCGAGTACGCACCTTGGAACTCGCTGCGTAGTTCGGAAGACGCGCGCTACATCGGCCTTGCAATGCCGCGTTTCCTTGCACGTCTGCCGTATGGCGTCAAGACGAATCCGGTCGACGAATTCAATTTCGAAGAGGCGACCGCCGGCGCGGATCATCAACGCTATGTATGGTCGAACGCGGCCTACGCAATGGCGGTGAACATCAACCGTTCGTTCAAGAACTACGGTTGGTGCACGCTGATTCGCGGCGTGGAAAGCGGTGGGGTAGTTGAAAACCTGCCGTGTCACACGTTCCCGACGGATGACGGTGGCATCGACATGAAGTGCCCGACGGAAATTGCGATCTCCGACCGCCGCGAAGCGGAATTGTCGAAGAGTGGTTTCATACCGCTCATTCACCGCAAGAACACTGACTACGCGGCGTTCATCGGCGCGCAATCGTTGCAGAAGCCGATCGAGTACCACGATCCCGACGCAACTGCGAACGCGAATCTATCGGCCCGTCTTCCGTATCTGTTCGCGTGCTCGCGCTTTGCGCATTACCTGAAGTGCATCGTGCGCGACAAGATCGGCGCATTCAAGGAGCGGGACGAAATGCAGCAATGGCTCAACGAATGGGTCATGAACTACGTTGACGCCGATCCCGCGAATTCGTCGCAGGAAACCAAGGCACGTCGACCGCTGGCCGCGGCCGAAGTGGTCGTCGAGGACGTCGAGGGAAATCCGGGATATTACCAGGCGAAGTTCTTCCTGCGTCCGCATTTCCAACTGGAAGGTCTGACGGTTTCTTTGCGTCTCGTCGCGAAGCTGCCGCTCGTGAAGGATGCAGCCTGACCTGACGTCTACCGTTCATTCGGTGATTGAGCGACGGACAGGCGCTCACTAAATATGCCTGACTTTCATTGAGCATCTCTAAAACTAATCGGTATCAAGGAGTATTTTTATGGCGCAAGACATCTTTCTCAAGATTAACGGGATTGATGGTGAGTCGGCAGACGCTAACCACAAGGACGAAATCGATGTTCTGAGCTGGGCGTGGGGCGTTACGCAGCAATCGAATATGCACGTTGGTTCCGGTGGTGGCGCTGGCCGAGCCACGGTCGACGACTTCACGTTCGAGCATTTCATCGATCGTGCAACGCCCAACCTGACGCAATACTGCCTGACCGGTAAGCACATCGACGAAGCCAAACTCGTCGTGCGCAAGGCTGGCGGTAATCCGCTCGAATACATCAAATTCACGATGAACGACGTGCTGGTTACCTCGGTGCATCCGTCCGGCGTCAGCGACAGTGAATCGCGTCCGTGCGAAACGGTGCGTCTGTCCTTTGCTCGCCTGAAGCAGGAATATGTGGTGCAGAACGCGCAAGGCGGTAGCGGTGGTGCGATCACGGCGACCTTCGATATCAAGAAGAACACAGCCTAAATCGCACATTTTCCTGAATCTTGGCACGACGACCCTTTTGTCCGGGACGCCGTGTCGAGGTTGTTAACCGGGATGCCCGGCTGGATGCAGGCATCCTGGTTCATTCAGGGCGATGTGCGAGATCACCTTGATACCGTCAGATGGTTTCGATCTTTTTTTCCCGCTTCGCGATATGGCTGCGTATCGGAGGCTGGCTAGCCCTAAGCGGGGCGAGCGCATGGCTGTCCGGGTGCGCTACCGCGTCGGTTCCCGTTGTCAAGGAGCGAACGACCCTCCGGCTTCAGATCGCGGCAAACGAGAACGTCAATCCGAACGAGTGGGGAACGGCGGCGCCGATCCTCGTGCGGGTCTACGAACTGAAGTCGCCGACGGCGTTTCAAACCGGCGACTTTTTCACGCTGCAAAGCGACGACAAAAAAATCCTTGGCGACGACGTGCTGGTCGTTGACGAATTTATTCTGCGTCCCGGCGATACACGCGAGATCGTCCGGAAGTCGAACCCCGCCACTACCGCAATTGGCGTGCTGGCCGGCTACCGGGATCTCGGGAAATCGGTCTGGCGCGCGGTTTACCGGTTGCCAATCGCGCCCGACGCCGCATGGTACAGGATGGCTCTTCCAGACAAGGAACAGAAGCTGACGATCCAGCTCGATCAGCGCACTGTTTCGATTTCAAAGTCAGACTAATTTCGATGAGTTGGTATAGCAAAGTTGTTTGGAGCGAAGGACTCTTCCTGCGCCCGCAATTGTTTCAGCAGCAGGAGCGGTATTTCGAGTCGTTCGCGCATCGCCGGAGCGCGCCGCTGAGCCCGTTTTTCTGGGGCTTCAGCCGTTATGAAATCGATCAGGAATCGCTCGCGTTCGGCAAGCTGGTGTTCAAGAGCGGGCTCGGGGTATTTCCAGACGGCACACCGTTCGAGGTGCCTGGCCTGACGCTGCCCCCGCCCCCACTGACGATCGGACCGGAACATCAGGAGCAGGTGATTTACCTGGCGGTCCCGCTTCGCTTGCCTAACACCGAGGAAACCGCCTTCACCGAGCAGAGCGGATCGCTGGCCCGTTACCATGCGTACGACGCCGAACTGCGCGACAGCAACGCGATCGGCCAAGGTCCGAAGCCCGTCCAACTCTCGAACCTGCGCTTGCGGCTGTTGCCCGAGAAAGAGCTGACGCAGTCGTGGATCGGGCTTGCGCTGACGCGCGTGAAGGCGCTGCACGCCGACGGCGCCGTGTCGCTGCACAGCGCCGACCACATTCCGCCCGTGACCGGTTACGGCGCGAATCCACTGCTGCGCGAATGGGCGATGCAACTGCACGGCCTCGCGCGACTACGCGCCGACGCGCTCGCCGCCCGTCTGTCAGGTGCTGATGGCCGTACGGGCGCGGCGGCCGAAGTGGCCGACTATCTGCTGCTCCAGGTGCTCAATCGCTATGAGCCGCTGCTGGAGCATATTTGCCAACTCGAGGAGACCGCGCCGGTGACCCTGTATCGCGAGCTCGCGCTTTTCGCGGGCGAGCTTTCGACCTTCGTGCGTCCGCAAACGCGGCGTCCGCGGGCGGCGCCGGGCTATGACCATGCGCAGCTCTACCGCAGTATCAGGCCCCTCGTCGAGGAGGTTCACTATCTGTTGAACCAGGTGTTGATTCGTGGTGCGCAGCCCATTCCGCTTACGGAGCAGGCGCATGGCATCCGTACGGCCGCCATGCTGCCGAACGAATTGGCCGGCTATTCGAGCCTCGTGCTCGCCGTGGGCGCGCAGATGCCTTCCGAATTGCTGCAGCAGCAGTTTCTTGCCCAAACGAAGATCAGTCATCCGCAGCGCTTGCCGGAATTGATCCGTTCGCACCTGCCGGGGCTGGCAGTAGCGGCGCTGCCGGTTCCTCCGCGCCAGATTCCGTTCAACTCGGGCTTTATCTATTTCGAACTGTCGCGTACCGGACCGTTCTGGGAACAGATTGCGCGGCACGGAGGGCTTGCCATGCATGTCGCCGGGCACTTCCCGGAACTCAAGCTTGAGTTGTGGGGCGTGCGTCAAAAATGAGTACCGGTGCATACGGGGACGACGCGTTCGAGTTTCTGTTGAACCCCGACAACTCTGCTTCTGGCCGGAGCCAGCCGTCTGCCATTTCCGCTGGGCGTCCCACAACCGCGGGTGTCGCCAATCAGGAACCGGTGGTCGATGCGGCCGCGTTCGATCCGCCGGAACAAGTGCAGACGCGTCTGGAGCGCATGAAGGCTGCGCGCAATCCGTTGTGCGAAGCCGCGCAGCCTTTGTTGCGCATGCTGGCGGACATGCCGGCTTCGCTCGATTCGTTGGCTGCGGTCGCGAGCTTGCGCTCGCTGCTGGTGCGTGAGGTCGCCGCATTCCAGAAGGTCTGCGACAAAGCGAGTTTGCCGTGGAAGCACGTGGCGGCTGTCCGTTACGCGCTGTGCACCGCGCTCGACGAAGCCGCCAACCGCACGCGTTGGGGGAGCGGTGGAATTTGGGCCGCGGGGGGGCTGCTGCTCAAGTTCGAAGGAGAAGTGGACGGCGGCGAGAAGTTCTTCCTGCTGATCGGCCGCATGGCAACGGATCCCCAGGAGTACATCGACGTCCTCGAGGTGTTGTATCGCATTCTCAGCCTTGGATTCGAAGGACGCTACAGCGTTGCCGCGGACGGTCCACGTCATCTGGAGCAGATCCGGCAGCGAATGCTGACGCTTATCAGCGGCACGCGGGACACGATGCGGCTCGAACTGTCGCCGCACTGGCGCGGCGAGGAGCCGGGCAGGATGTGGCTGCTGAAAAGCGTGCCGGTCTGGGCGACGGCGGGCGTCGCTGCGCTATGTGTGTTCTCGCTGTTCGCCTGGTACAAGTATCGGCTTCTGGCGCAAAGCAATGCGCTGGAAGCGAAGATTCTCGCGATCGGAGAGCCGGTCAAGGTCGCGGCTCCGGTCGGTCACGAGCGCTTGCGCCTGTCGATTTTGCTGAAAGACGAGATCGCTCGCGGCCTGCTCTCCGTCGAAGAGACCGCGAGCAGCAGCCGGGTCGTGTTCCGTGGCGACTACGTGTTCCTGCCGGGGCAAAGCCGCATTCGACCGGAACTGGATCCGGTGTTGACCAAGGTCGCGCAGGAGGTCGTCCGGGTCGGCGGCAATGTCACGGTGACCGGGCACACCGACAACCAGCCGATTCATACGGCGGAGTTTCCTGACAACCTGGTGCTATCGGAAAGGCGCGCCGCGTTCGTCGCCGACGTATTGAAGGCGCACGGCATGCCCGGCAATCGCATCGAGGCTGTCGGCAAGGGCGATACACAACCTGTCGCGGACAACAGTACAGCGGAAGGTCGTTCCCGCAATCGACGCGTGGAAGTCTTCGTCACGCATTAACGGGAAAGCCTTGATGTCTTATTTGAACCGCTTATCGAAACTTGTGCTCACGCGCCAGACGCTGGTGCTCGCCGCGATCCTCGTGACGGCTGTGGCCGTCTGGTTCGTGGGACCTCTGATTGCATTTGGCGACTACCGCCCACTCGAGAGCGTGCTCTCGCGCACGCTGTCGATCGTCGTGCTGTTATTGCTGCTGCTGTTCTGGCTGCTCGGCTGGTCGCCTGGCGTCATCGGCGTCGCGTTGCTGTGTCTCGCGCTCTGGTATTTCGGACCGATACTCGCGTTCGGCGAAACGCATCCACTCGGCACCACATGGTCCCGCGTGCTGCTGATCTCGGTGCTGCTTGCCTGCTACGCGATCTATGGGCTGTATCGTCTGTGGCGGGCAGTGCGCAGCGATGACGTGCTGCTGCAGCGCGTTCTGAACCCGTTCACGAAGAAGTCGGCCGCGACCCCTGTTGCACGAGACGAAATCCGCGCGCTTCACGCGGTCGTCGCGAAGGCCATCGACAAGCTCAAACGCATGCGCGGCGGACCGGCAGGGCTGCGTCGTCTGCTCGAAAGCCAGCGCTATCTGTACGAACTCCCGTGGTACATGGTGGTGGGCTCGCCAGGCGCCGGCAAGACGACGTTGATCCTGAACTCGGGTCTGGATTTTCCGGAGGCGGATCAGATGGTCGCGGCGTCGCTGAGAAGCCGCGTCGAAACGGCGAACTGCGACTGGTGGTTCGCGAACGAAGCGGTGCTGATCGACACCGCTGGCCGCTATACGGTTCAGGACGCAGCGTCGCAAGACGCCGCGAAGGTTGACGTCGATCCGGAAGACCTGCAGAGCGTGAACGAGGCCGAGTGGCGCGGCCTTCTGGGGCTGCTTCGCAAGCGGCGCCCGCGCGCGCCGATCAACGGTGCGTTGCTGGTCGTTTCAATCGAAGAGTTGTTGACGCGCCCAGCGCCCGAACGAAAGGCGCTCGCCGCGTCGATGCGCGCTCGGCTCGGCGAGTTGCGCCAGCAGTTGGGGATTCGATTCCCCGTCTACGTGCTCGTCACGAAGCTCGATCTGCTGCCCGGCTTCGGGGAGTATTTCCAGTCGTTGACGGCGGAAAGCCGCGCGCAGATTTTCGGCTTCACACTGCCTTATCAGGAAGCGGCGGAAGAACACGGCCGCGACACACTGCGCCTGAACTGCGCGGCCGAAATGCGTGAGCTGGAGCAGGGACTCGAAGACGGCGTCAACACGAGGCTGCAAGAGGTGTACGAGGTCGATCTGCGCAAGAAACTTTATGCGCTGCCGTCAGAATTTCGTAGCCTGTGCGCGGAACTCAATGAATTGCTCGCGCTGGTGTTTCTCGATTCGAAATACGACGACACGCAGTTGAACAGCACGCTGCGCGGCGTCTATTTCACGAGCGCGGCGCAAACTCACGAGGCCGTGTCCGCCGACAGCTCCACGCTCTTGCAGCGGCTGCGTCGCGGGCTCGCGGGTTTATTTGGTGCCGCGCCGAATACGGTCTCGCCGTCGTCCGGCGACGCTACGCCTACCGGCTATCGCGGCTATTTCTTGCGCAATCTGTTTCAGCGCGTGATCCTGGCCGAAGCGCATCTGGTGCGGCCGAACCTGTACTGGGAAGTCCGCTTCCGCGCGTTGCGTCTTATCGGACACCTGCTCGCGATCGTCGTGGCGGTGTGGCTGATTGGTGCGCTCGTCGTGAGCTTCGGCAACAACCGCGAGTATCTCGCCGCGATCGATGGCAAGGCCAATGCGCTCGCCGCGCGGGTCTTGTCGCAACGGAAGGCGCCGCAGCCCGGGACGATGGGGACGCTTCTGTCGGCGTCGCGTGACCTGCCTCAGTTCGACGGCATGGACCTCGACAGTCCCGGTGTCGCATGGCACTACGGGCTCTACACGGCGCCCGCCATTCGCGGCGCGGCCGGCGAGACTTACAACAATCTGCTGAAACAGATGCTGTTGCCGCAAGTCGTCGGCCGGCTCGAAACGGTGCTCGATACGCAAATCGGCGTACAGGACGCGGACGGCGCTTATCGCACGCTGATGGTCTACCTGATGCTGTTCGATGGCTCGCACTACGACGCGAAAGCGGTCAAGGCATGGGTGCTCGGCGACTGGGAACACGCCAACAGCGTCGCATCGCTCGGCGAGCGCAACGTGATGGCGCGTCACCTCGATGCGCTGATCGTGGAAGGGGTGCCCGCGGTGCCGGCAAGACCGGTGAATGCACGGCTCGTGCGCCGCGCGCGCGAGTTCCTTGGCCGCAATCCGGCGTCCGGACGGCTCTACGAACGTGCGATGAACGCCATGGCTCCCGAGGCGCCCGAGAACGTCACGCTGCTGAGCGCCGCAGGTCCGCAGGCCACTACCGTGTTCATGCTGGCCGGCGGTTCGACGCTCGCGCGAGGTATCCCCGGTCTCTATACCTACGACGGCTATCACGCCGTTTTTAACAAGCGCCTCCCTGATTTTCTCGAGCAGGCGCGAAAACAGGACGCCTGGGTGATGGGCGAGGCCGATGCATCGGCGCGGTGGCGGCGGATGGCAAACGGCAACGCATCGCGCAAGGACAGGCTCGCCGACGATATCCGTCGCCAATACCTGACCGACTATGGCAATTACTGGAGCCAGTTTCTCGACGACGTGAGACCGGTGTCCGGCAGCGAAGGCACCCTGGCGCCCGATCTGCAGACGCTGCGTACGCTGGCTGCGCCGGATTCGCCGCTGGCGAGACTCGCGCGAACGGCCGCGCGCGAGACGTCGCTGTCGATCGTTGATGGCGCGGACGAGCCGTCGGCCGCCGGTAGTGCCATCAACGTGATCATGCGTCGCTCGCAGGCGGCGCGCGCGGCGAGCGCCGTGGCCGCAACCGCCACGATCGGTCAGCTCGCGCAACAGAAGATGGAACGTGAACTGGTCGACAGACGCTTTGCCGCGCTGCGCGAAGTCGTGACCGGCCAGGCCGATAGCGGGAGCGCGCTGCCTGGCGGCAGCGGCGTGCTGCAGCTGGGCGGCGTCATCGGGCTGATCAACGAGCAGTACACGCGATTGATGACGGCCGGCGACGTGCTCGCCACCAACAGCATGCCGCCCACGGATGACCTCGGCTCCACGCTGCAGCTCGAGGCGCAGAAGCTTCCGCCGCCGTTTCGGGCCGTGCTCGCGGGCCTCGCGTCGCAGTCGATGCGCAAGGTGGACCGCAATGTCGGCTCCCTGCTCACGATGCAGGTCGAATCGAGCGTTGGCGCGCAATGCCGCCGTGCTGTCGAAGGCAAATATCCGTTTGCCGCGAGCGCCCAGGAAGTCGACATCGACGATTTCAATCGCGTGTTCGCGGCCGGCGGCCTGCTCGACGACTTTTTCCACAAGACGCTCGCCAGCCGCGTCGATACGAGCATGCGGCCATGGCGCTATAAGCCGGTCAGCCCCGGCATGCCGCCCATGCAGGGACCGGGCCTCGAACCGTTCGAGCGCGCCGCGGCGATCCGTCAGACATTTTTCCGCGATCCCGGCGCGACCCGGATGTCGTGGAACGCGGGCCTCAAGGTCGTGTCGCTGGACCCCGAGATTACCGATCTGCTCATCGACGTCGACGGGCAAAACCTGCGCTATGCGCATGGTCCGGTCACGACGTCCCCGATCACCTGGCCGGGGCCGCGCGGCGGTTCGATGGCCGGCCTCACCGCGAATCCGCGCGTGCGTCCGGACACGTCGACCGTCATGACCGAAGGTCCGTGGGCGCTGTTCCGTCTGATCGACCGGGGCCGCGTGACGTCGACGTTGTCGTCGAGCCGCTCGGCGGTGGACTTCAATTTCGACGACCGGCACGCGGTCATCGAACTGACATCGGGCGGACAGTCAGGACCGCAACTCACGGCGTTGCTGCGCGATTTTCGTTGTCCCGGTAGCGGAAACGCGATGGGAAGGCGAGCGGACGCGTCGTCAGGCTCCGCATTCGCCGACGAGCTGTAGCGTCTTTTCGATATAGAGAATTTAGAGGAGTGCATGTCAAGTAATCCCTTGAACGCGATAAGTGTGCAAAGCCGCGCAGTGACCGTATCCAGCGCGGCGATACCGCGGTGGCCGGGTCAGACCGCGGACGGACAGACGCAGCCGGCGCTGGAGTTCATGTCACTGAACGGCGACGAGCATCTCGGCAAGCTGTTTGAGTACGAACTGCTATTGCGCACGCCTGACGATTACACGGTACCGCTTGCCGTCAGTGCCAACCTCGACCTGAAGGCGCTGCTAGGCAAGGAAATGACCGTCGCGATCGACCTCCAGCCGAGCGCCGACACCGAGGCATGTCAGCGCGAAATCACCGGACTCGTCGTCGCCGCGCAATACCTGCGTCGGGACGGCCGCTACAACGTCTATCGTGTCGTGCTGAAGCCGTGGCTGTGGCTGGCGACCCTGACGACCGACTACAAGATTTTCCAGAACAGGACGGTCATCGAGATCATCGACGAGGTGCTGAAGGACTATCCGTACCCGGTCGAAAAGCGCCTCGACGTGAGCCGCTATGCGCTCGAGGGTGAGAGTCCGACCAACGAACCGCGCACGTTCCAGGTCCAGTACGGCGAGACCGATTACGACTTCATTCATCGCCTGATGGAAGAGTGGGGCATCTACTGGTTTTTCGAGCATGCCGACGGCAAGCACCGGCTCGTGCTGTGCGACCACATTGGCGCGCACCGCCACTCGCCGAACCCGTCATACCGGACGCTGGCGTTCCAACCGCAGGGCGGCAAGACCGACACCGAATACATCAGCGCGTTTTCGACGGCCGAAGTCTTGTGCACCGGTCACTACGTGACGAGCGACTTCGACTTCACGCGTTCGCGCGCCGACATGCGGGCGATCAATCAGCAACCGCGCGACACCAGTTGGAACCTGCTCGAGCGCTACGACTGGCCGGGAGACTACACCGACAGCAGCCACGGTGAACTGCTGGCGCGTACGCGCATGGAAGCACTGCGCGCGCCGGGTACGCGGGCGCAAGGCGAAGGTAACGTACGGGGACTCGCGTGCGGGCAGACGTTCGTGTTGACCAACTACGACTATACGGCCGCGAACTGCGAATACCTCGTCATCGGTACGAAGCTCGACCTGACCGGTACGCCGGACGAATCGGGTAGCGGCTACGAATACACCTGCAGCAACAAGTTCGACGTGCAACCGACAAGCGAAGTGTTCAGACTGCCGCGGGAGACCTCGAAGCCGGTCGTCAACGGGCCGCAGTCGGCTGTCGTCGTGGGTCCCGAGGGCAAGGAACTGTGGACCGACGAATTCGGCCGCGTGAAGGTCCGCTTCGTCTGGGACCGTTACGGCCAAAACGTCGAAACCGACTCCTGCTGGGTCCGTGTGAGCCAGGCGTGGGCCGGTCAGGGTTTCGGTGGCATCTACATTCCGCGCATCGGCCAGGAAGTCATCGTCGACTTCTGGAACGGCGACCCGGATCGTCCGCTGATCACCGGGAGCCTGTACAACGCGGCGACGCGTCCGCCTTATGACTTGCCAGGCAACGCGACGCAGAGCGGTTTCATGAGCCGGTCGATGGAAGGGGGCCTGCAGAACTACAACAGCATCCGCTTCGAGGACAAGGCGGGTGCCGAGGAATTCACTTTGCAGGCGGAACGGGACATGAACCGCCTGACGAAGCTGAATGAGTCACACGTCGTCGGTGCCGACTACAAGATCGGCGTGGCCGCGGCGCACAGCATGACCGTCGGCGCGACGTCCAGCACGATCGTCGGCGGCAAGTACTCGGTAAGGGTGAAGGGTGTCGCCTTCTATTCCGTGGGTCTTGCACACTTTGTCTCGATTGGCGGGGCGGAGGAGACCGCGGTTGGGGGTGCCTCCCTTCTGACGGTGGGCGGTGCACGTACGGTCACGGTTGGTGGCGCGTCGACGCACGCGGTAGGCGGAGCCTATTCGCTGTCGGCCGGGAAGGCGCTGTCTATCGTGTGCGGCAAGTCCTCGCTGACCATGAACAAGGATGGCGAGATCAAGCTCATCGGTAAGTCGATCCGCATCCAGGGTGACACCCGTGTCGTGGTGCAAGGCACGCCGCTGGACCTTAACCCCGGTGACAAGGAATGCGGCAGCTCAGTGACGGTGCCAGTTCCTGTAGTGGTGCTCGATGCGCTGGACGTTCCAGTTATTCCGCCACCTCCATCGGACGAGCCGCTTCCGACGATATGTCCGCTTCCGACGGAAGAACCACTGCCGTCGGAAGAGCCGCCGCCATCGGAAGAGCCGCTGCCATCCGAAGAACCGCTGCCATCGGAAGAGCCGGCACCGTCGGAAGAACCGCCGCCGTCCGAAGAGCCGCCGCCGTCCGAAGAGCCGCCGCCGTCCGAAGAGCCGCCGCCGTCGGAGGAGCCGCCGCCCTCGGAAGAGCCGGCGCCATCGGAAGAACCGCCGCCCTCGGAGGAACCGCCGCCCTCGGAGGAGCCGCCGCCCTCGGAAGAGCCGGCACCGTCGGAGGAGCCGCCGCCGTCCGAAGAGCCGCCGCCGTCGGAGGAGCCGCCGCCCTCGGAAGAGCCGGCACCATCGGAAGAGCCGGCACCATCGGAAGAACCGCCGCCATCGGAGGAACCGCCGCCATCGGAAGAGCCGCCACCGTCGGAAGAGCCGCCACCGTCGGAAGAGCCGCCACCGTCGGAGGAGCCGCCACCGTCGGAAGAGCCGCCGCCCTCGGAGGAACCGCCGCCGCCGATCGAAACACCGCCCGCAACCGGCTCAGACGCGTAACAGCATATTTCGGAATACCGTGCAGACGGCGAATGCCTTCGCGCATCGCCCTGCACGGACGTTCAGTTTCCATGAGGAGAAAATCGATCATGTTTCCAGCGGCTCGCAAAGGCGATGCGATCGGACACGGCGGTTCGATCGTCTCGGGTTCCCCGACGGTCTTCATCAATCGATTGCCTGCGGCGCTCGTCGGTATGAGCTCTGCCGTTTGCGCGCTGCACCCGTGCTCGCAAGCTGTGGTCGCGGGTTCGGGTACGGTGTTGATCAACAACGTGCCGGCGGCATTGGTTGGCGGCAAGGTTTCGTGTGGCGCGCCGTGTTCCGCTGGCTCGCCAGACGTGCGCATCGGATCATGATGACGATGGGGGCCATGTGACGACGGGAGTCGCGGGAATCGGCGGCGAGCTGGTCGGCTTGCCCGGCGTCGTATTGCCCCTCGCCAGTGTCGGACCGTTGCTCGATCGCTGTGAGCGGCTCGGCGACGTCGTCGACCGCTTTCGGATGCGTCGCGCGCTGTCGGGCATTCTGTGCGGCTCGGTCGAGGTAATCAGCGGCAGCAAAGTCTGCCTACCTACCGACGAAACCGACTTCAGGCTGCGAGGCCGTCTTCCGCTCGTATGGTCGCGTTGTTATTCGAGCGCGCAGCACGCGCTCGGGCTGCTCGGCGTCGGTTGGCGCACGAGTTGGGAAGTCACGCTGCACAAGCGGGACGATCAACTGCTCTACACCGACGAATACGGCAGCACGCTCAGCGTGCCGTTTCCCGGGCGCGGGTCGCAGGTAATTGCGGCGGCTGCGCAGTTGCACATCGCGCATCTGAGCGACGGACGCCTCGTCGTCGCGGATCTGACGCCGCATTACCGCGTGTTCGGCGACTTCGACGCGAACGGAATCGCACGGCTCAAATACGTCGAGGATCTTCGTCAGCAGCGGATCGGCCTGATCTGGGATCCCGGCGGGCGCTTGCTGCGCATGCGTGGAACCTGCGGCCACGAGCTGCGCATGCACTACGAAGCGCGGATGGGCGCGCGTCTGAGCGTTGTCGAGTGTGTCGACGGCGGTCCCACCGGCGCGCTGGTCCAGTACGGCTACAGCCAGCGCGGCGAACTCACCGAGGTACGCAACCGGGTCGGCGAAATCGTGCGTCGCTTTGCATACCGCGATGGGCGGATCGTCGAAGAAGCAGACGCGCTCGGAATGGCGACACGCTATGTGTGGCAGACGATCGGCGGCGCCGCGCGCGTGATTCGACGAGTCACGTCAGAAGGCGCGCGTGAGCGCTTCGCCTACGACTTCGATAGCCGGACCAGTGAGGTCAGCGACGTCTTCGGCAACACGGCGCATTGGCAATACGACGAGCAGGGCCGCGTGCTGTCGCACACAGACTTCGACGACCGGCACTACCGGTTCGACTACGGCGACGCCGTCGCGCCGCTCACCATGCAACTGCCCGGCGAGCGGGTGGTTCACGTCGAATACGACGGGCTCGGACGCGTCGCGTGTGAGACGGATCGCGAGGGCGCAACCCGCTCGACGCAGTATGCGTTTGCGTCACGCGAGCCCGTGTCAGTTGCGTTGAGCGATGGCCGTGTGTGGATGTGGGCACGCAACGATCGCTTGCAGCCGTTGCACTATCAAACCCCGTCTGGAGAATTCACGCGTTTCGAATATGGTGACGATGGCGATGTCGTGTGCTCGACGGATGCGCAGGGGGTCGCCACGACCTTCGCGCATAACGCGTGGGGGCAGGTGACACGTCGCACTGGAGTTGGCGGAAGCACGACGAACTACGAGTATGACGTCAATGGTTACGTGGTCAGTGTGACCGACGCGCTCGGCGCGGTCACGCGAATCGAGCGCGATGGCCTCGGCCGACCGTTGACCATCACGCGTCCGGACGGACAGGCCGAGCGTCATGTGTGGAATGCGGCTGGCCAGCGGACGTCGTTCGTCGGCCCGAGTGGCCGAAGCCGGCACTGGTATCGAGACCGGCAAGGCAATGTCGTACGCGCGGTCGACGAAGAGGGGCACGTGATCGTGCGTCGATACGATGCGCATGGGCGCCCGGCTCGAATCGAAAGCGCGAACGGCGCGGTGCAGTTGCTTCGGTGGAATGCGAGCAGTTGCCTGTCGATCACGGATGCCGATGGCGTGGAACGCAACTTCGACTATGCGAATACCGGGCAGGTCCGTTGTCTCACGTGGCAGGCGGGCGGGCAACAGCGTCGCGAAACGTTCGACTACGACCGCGCGGGCCGTCTCATCCGGCGTGAGACCGCGCACAACCGCTATATGTATCGCTACGGGCCGCGCGGATTACTCGACTGCGTGAGCCGCGAGCCAACACGAGAAGGCGAGCTACTCGGAATCGGAGCGGATGAGATCCGCTTCGAACACGACGCCGGTGACCGTCTGATCGCCGAGCACGGCGCAAACGGCACACTGCGCTACACGTACGACGTCGTTGGCCGCCTTGTCGCGATTCAGCTGCCACAGGGGCAGGAGTTGCGTATGCGTCGCTTCGAAACTGGCGCTGTCGCGTTCGTCGAACTGGACGATCGACAGATTGCGCGCTTCTGGTATGACGCGATGAGGCGTCCGGTTGCGCGCACGCAAGGCCGTTTGCGCACGCATACGGGCTATTCGCCGCTCGGCTTGCCGGTGTGGTGGCGTTCGGTGACGGGGCGCGACGTGGATACGCCGGGCTGCGCGACAGAACCTGTCGCCGGATTGTGGCGCGAAGCCGATTACAGTCTCGCTGACGTGATCGTCAGGACGGGCGCCGAGACCGACGGTCAGACGTGGTACGACTACGACCGGCGTGGCTGTCTGTTGCGCTCGGTGTCGGAGAAGGGGGACATCGAGTATTTCACGTGGGACGCCGCTGGCAATCTGCTCGATACGCCTGGCGGCAGCTGGTTCCCGGCCGTGTATCCCGACCACCGGTTACGGGAGTGCCGCGGACATCGTTATGACTATGATGTGTGGGGGCAATTGGTGCGTAGGCGTGGCCGCAACCATACGCTATCGCTCGATTGGGATGCGGAGGGGCACGTCATCGCCGCGCATCGCAAGGGCTATACCGTGCGCTATCAGTACGACCCAATCGGTCGGCGTATCGGCAGGCGTGTCGAACCCGCTTCGTCACGGCGCGCGCAGCAGTCATCGACGCCGGAACAGGACGAGCTCACGCGCTATCTGTGGCAAGGACACAGACTGATCCAGCAGCAGCGCGCGATGGAACTGCGCACGTACCTGTATCAACCCGAGCCCGACCGCTCAACGGGCTTCGCGCCGCTCGCTTGCGTGGACCAGACCCTCACCGATGATGGCGCGATCAAGAACACGCAGGTCTATCACTATCACACTGACGCCGCCGGTACGGCCGTCGCGCTCACGGATGAGACCGGCCAGGTGGCATGGCGCGGGCGTTACCGGGCGTGGGGCAGTCTCGCGACGCCGGAGTGGCCAAGCAGCGACGCGTTCGCGCAGCCGCTTCGTTATGCCGGCCAATACGCGGACGATGAAACCACGCTGTACTACAACGGTGCGCGTTTTTATGATCCTCACGCGGGCCGCTACATCAGCCCCGATCGCAACGGCGAAGGCGGAACCAGTCCGTATCGCTACGCGCCGAATCCGCTGACGTGGTGCAGTCCTGTCGGCCGCGCGACGCCGGAGGCGTTTCCATGCGTCGTCGTCGCGGATGCGTCATGCATCGATGGCGCACCGGACCCGGCTCAATACCTTGCCGGCGTCGTCGAACAACTCCACGACGTAGCAGGCTGGGAGCTGGCCAAGTTCTGATTCGAAAATCACATGGAAGTCGAGCCAGCCGTTTTTCCGGTATCGGGAAAGACCGCTGCCGTCGACGGTCTCGCGGCGCAGTACCGTCTCGTCGTTGCCGTAAATCACGACGGTGGCTGACGTCGCGGCCCGCAGCGCGTGCTCGACGCCGGGCGTGACCAGATGCCTGTCGAATCCATTCTGATGTACGCACACACGGACGTCGTTTGCGCGTAGCAGAGAAGCTTTCCATGTCGCTTCGTCGGGACGTTGCGTGCCCGCGACTGGTGGAACATCATTCAATACCGACTGCTGGACACCGCGCCACTTGAAGCCGATGCCCGCGTAGGCCTCGTAATCGGCGAGCGTGCGTTCCGCTCCGAGTCCATACTTGCCGAACTCAACGTCAGCCAACGTTTCTCCGTCGATACCGAGCAGAGCACGATTGCGCTGCAACGAGCGCTCGTTGCGCTCGTGCCAGGGCTCGTCGATTTCACCCCGTTCCTTGGCCTCGTGATTGTGGTCGTTCCACATCTTGACGCGGTATGAGCGCAGATATTCGTGCCAACCGATCAGCCTGTGCGGACTGTACAGGTCATAGCCGTGCGTGAACGCACGGACGGCAAGCGAAATCTCCTCGCCGTGAAAGAAATAGTCAGGATCGTGCTGGACCGCCTGGGCAAAGTGACCGTCGGCAAATGCGAAGTGCGCGCTGAAGAAGCGCGAACGGACCGGGCGAATGCGCGTTCTCCAGTCGGAGAGTGTCTTCGAGCGAAACAGGACCACCCCTTCCCTGGAAAACCTTGCATAGGCCAATATGCTCGGCTCGTTGCTGGATCGAGCGTCGTCGTTCTCGGGGTCGTACATCGGAAGGTAGGCGGTCAGCACGGGCTTTGGACTTGCATCGCGTAAAGACTCCTGCATCTCGATTGCGAGCGTGTCCCATGCGTCGACGAAGCGGTGGTGCGAATCGAGTTGCAGCGTGTAGCGCTCGCCGCCGTATCGCTGTTGGACCAGATTGCGAGCCCAGCATGCGCCCTGCGTCATCATGTGGGGCACGTCGATCAATTCGATTTTCGCTTCACGATGACTGAGATGTTGGATGGTCCAGCTGTCGGTCTGCTCGGTTCGCCAATTGCCAAAGCCGTGCTGCCAGAATTGGATCATCGTCTCGTCGTGCGCATGCTGCCAGCAGACGATGATCCGTAGTAGATCAGGTTTTCTAGCTTTCTGGATCAAATCCAGCAGAGTGGGGATCAACTGCGGGTCGCGATAACTCGCGATTTGCACGAAGATCGAGTGCGGCGGTGTGACGGATAACTGGGTCATGCGCGTTGATTCTGGTGGACCTTCGTCATTGAATAGTCGATTCAAAGAATGGTCATCGTGACTGTTGCGGTTGCCTGGATCCTGCCTGCGCTCGGCGTTGCTGTTCCGACGCGCAGCACCGTCGCCTCGAGTGCAAACGGCGATTGCATCGCGCCCTGCGGTGTGTGGACGAGGGTGCTCGTCGGATCGTTGGGCCTGAAGATTGTGTTGGTTGAAACATCCCGCAAACGAATCGCGAGATGCGTCGCGCCGGTGTTCTTCAACAGGCTGCTATCTTCTGTATCGGGGGTTCCGGAAAGTACGGCAGTAATCGAAGCCGGTGGCGTGGGCCCGGTGCAGAGCACCGTAAAGTCGACTGGCTGGGTTGGCCCGCTTGTGGTCGACACATCGCTCGGGCCGAACGTGCCGAAATCGATGTTCAGTGTGCTGGTATTGACCGAGCAACTTGGAAGAACCTTGACGTTGATGCTGCCGCCCGTGATGGTCACGACCCGATTGCCGTCACCCTCGGCGACGCCGGCTCCCACGGTGTTGAGTATCGCGTTGACGTTGCTTGCGATGTCGCCCGTTTTGACCAGTTCGATCTCGAATTGCGAGCCAATGCCGAAGCGCCCATACATAACCTGATCGGGTTCGCCGGCGGGAAAGGAAGGCGTAAACGGAAGTGGCGAGTTCACGCCGGTTGCACGAAGATAGGTCAAACGAAAGCCGATGCCTGGGACGTTCGTGTTATAGACGGTAGCCCCCAATACAACGGACGGCGTTGCGTTGGAATACTGTATTGATACCGTGCCCCCGTTGGTGCAGTCCGCGAAGTTCGCATAGGTCGCGTACGCCGGCGACAAGCCCGTGGCGATCACCGAGCCGACCGGTAACGCCGGATCGATCGATACCGAGCTTTCCCGGAACGGTATGTTGACCGCTAATGGTTGTCCCGCGATGTAGCCTTGAGACAGCAGTTCGGAAATTTGCGAAGGCTTCAACTGGATGCAGGTGGCGAACGCGAAATGGGGTATCGCGAAGCAAACCAGGATAAGAAAATGAATGAGTCTTTTCATTGGAAGTTGTTGGTTGACCGGCGGACTGAATGGGCTGACAGCGGGGAAAGTCGCACATGCGCGCACGTCGCCTCAACTGTCGGCTACGTCCCATTTAGCGAGTAAATCGGCGGGAATGATATGGGCGAGTTCTGAAAACCGTTTGCCCACCATTCGTTCCGATTGGCGCAGCAAAACAATGACAGGACTGCTCGGTTCGTTTTGCTCGAACCACATGCGTGTTTCCTGAATGGCTGCGAGCGCGCTCCAGCGATCCATTGGAGACGGCGCAGTGATTGGCAGATCGGTCGGCGCGTCGGACTGCGGTAGCGTCGCCGCAGCCACGATCGCTGACGCCGGTCCACGCACGCTGTCGTTGTCCTGCTTGTTGTCCTGCTTGTTGTCCTGCTTGTTGTCCTGCTCGTTGACGGCTCGGGCGGGCGCTGGCGCGGACCCGCCGCCGCCCACCCGATGCTGCGCGAATGGCTCCAGCGCTCGGGACAACGCGCCGAGATCGGGCGCGTCGGCGTCGAGCATCTCATCGCACCATGCGGCAATGCGCTGCGTCAGACACTGCGCTTCGACCAGTGCGGCCATTGCCGCGTCGCGTCGGCCCCACAATTCCTTGAGCAACCGGGCGACGGATTCAGGGGCGAGCGCGTCCTTCTGGCGCGGCGTCGCGAATGATTTTTCGATATCGCGCAAATGCAGTTGAAGCCCCGCCGCCCTCGGCATCGGGATGTCGCGCGCATCGGCCAGCGTGCCATCCGGTTCGACGAGTCCGCCGATCGCGTTGGCGAACATCGCCGGGTCTCGCTCGCCTTCGAACACGGGCAGCGGGTGGAGCGCTTCGCCATAGCATTCGAGCATCGCCATCAGCAGTGCCAGTCCGTCGCGCAGGCCAGCCGCGCCGTCGAGCCGGGTTCGGCAACGCAGCAGGATCACCGCGAGGCGGAGGTCTTTTGTCCGCAGCAGCAGCGCGCGGCAGTCGCGTTCAATGTCGGCCCAATTGGCCGTTGGCGGCACGTCGACGAAGTCGCCGTACTGCGCTTCGGCGCGTGGGGCCGCGGCCGCCTGCAGCATCACGAAGGCCGGATCGTATTCGAGATCGGGACCGCAAGGCGCGTGTGCGGAGACCGGTTCGAGCAGATCGGCGTAGCGCAGCACGACGGCGGGAGCGTTGGCGTTCATGCGAGGGAACTCCGGGGTCGGTCGTTGTACTGTTCAGGTTCGAAAACCATGCCGACGACCGGCAGGTCGTCGAGGGAATCACCGAGCCACGTCGAGTAGCCGAGTCTCTGCGACGTGCCGATGCAGGCGGGTGGCGCCGCGCGGGGGTTGACGAGCAGCTTGACCTCCCACGCGTATTCGTGGCCGACGAAGGCTCGCACCCATTCGACGAACGTCGGCAAGTCCTCGCCGTGCGGCGTGAGGCGCAAATACTGATCGAGGTCGAGCGGACCCACGACGAGCCGGAACTTGTGTTGCCGGTCGGGAATTGCCTCGCCGAGTTGGGCGCATTCACCGATGATCGCCGCGGGCCCCGGCACCCCGAGCCTCGTATGTTCCGATGCGCACAGATGGATCCAGTGCGGCACGAATTCTTCGATCGTCATCGGAACACCGAAGTAATGCGAGAGCGTCGCCGCGATGCCGTGCGGAGTCCGCGCCTCGCGCACGAGGTGCGCGGCCGCGCTGTAGCGCGAGTGCGTGGGCAGACAGGACTGCTCCGCCTCGGCCGGGTCGACGCCGATCAGACTGGCGACGTAGAACGAAAACGTTTCGTCGCCGGCACGGTCGAGCGACGCGGTGGCTTGCCCCGATGCCCACGCGCGATAAAACTGCGACAGCGCGCGGTGATGGAACAGATCGACCAGCCCGACGAGCGCATGATCCTGGTGGCTTTCCACACGACTGTGAGCCAGCTCCGTCATATGCAGCGGCAGCGGCCCCTGCGGCCCCCACAGGCCGAGCCCGAACAGCCGCACGTCGAGGCGACCGTCTCGCATGCCGAGCGACGCGATTTCGCGTGGCGCAAACGCCAGAGTGGGTTGCTGACCGATCCGGAACGGCTCTTCTTGCGGCAGACTCGCGGTGCCCGGCAACGGCATCAGCGGGTCGCGCGCGGCGATAGCGCGCAGCAGGCTCAGGAAGCCGGACTGCCAAGGCGTGTCCGGATCGAACCACGCGTCGAGCGATTGCGGATCGAGCGATGATCGCGTTGGCGCGACGGCGCTCGCCATTGCCCCATCCATGCTCATACCGCTCCGCGTCCGCCCATGCGTGGCCGCCATTGGGTGATCAGGCCACGTTGCATCGAACGAAGTTCGGTTTCGGTGAACACGTTGATCGAGACGTGGCGCGCGAGGTAATGCTCGAGCACGAGGCCGAGCAGATACGGGCTGATGCCTGAGAAGCCGGTTTCGTCGACCGTCAGTTCGCAGCGCACGCCACGCCCATACACGAGTAGTCCGTCGCCCGGCAGACGCCGGACCACCGGTTCAGTGCGTGCGCCGACGAGTGCCTCGATCTGCCGTGCCTGTTCGCGCTCGCCTGGGGCGATGAAGAGGCCGAGCATGTTGCGCAGCGCCTGGCCGCCGTCGCCGTGGTCGAGTTCGGCGAGCGGCATGTAGTTGAAGCTCAACTGCCTGATCAGACGCCACGCCGTTTCACCGCTCGCGTACGGCGCGCGCGGCGCGCTCGGTGCATGCACGAGGCGCACGCCCTCGATCGGCACGGAGTCCGACATCGTGAGGTCGGTTTTGCCGTTACGCGGGATCAGGCGCGGCAGGTCACGGTTCGTGACCCACGCTTCGACCGACAGGTAGCGGATGTCGTCAGCGTACGGCGCCTCCGCCTGATCGACGAGCGACACGTAGACCTCGGTCCCGATATACGGCGTACGGGTGCCGTACTTGCGTGCATTGGCCGACAGCGCGCGCTGCTCACGGCGCACCGAAAAATAGCGGCCGTGGTTGCCCACGTCGCTATGCAGCGTCTGATAAAGCGGATTGAACTCGACTTCGAGCGATGTTTGCGCTCGCTGACCGAATACGCGCGACACCGAAAAAATCTCGTAGTCGAGCGGCCGGGTGCGGTCGGCGAGCAGATGAAAATCGGTTTGCGCGCGATTGATTTCGACGCGGTCGGTGCGCTTGCGAAACAGGTTGATGACCGGCGTACAGAACAGCAGGAAACGCGCTGCGTCGACGTGCGCGGCCAGCTCTTCCGGCAGGCGGTCGAGCAGCAGCACGACCTCGGCCTCCTTGCTGTCCACGCGCGCGAGACCCGCCGCGAGCTGCGTCAGCGCAAAGAAATAGAAGCGCTGGCGGCATGCGAAGTATTCCTGAAGGAGGTTGTGGCCGTGAAACGTATTCCACGTGAGCGGCAGCAGACCCTGTTGCGCTTGCAGACCTTCAAATTCGACCGGTGTTTTCGCAACCACGTGCCCTTCGTCTCTCGACGCGCCGTACGCGCGCACGACGGAGGCGACGCTACCGGCGTGGATCAGCTCGAACAGATGCGAAGCGATACGTTCGTCGCCACCGATGTAAATGGGCAGCCGGTCGAAGTCTGTCATCTGGTTGAACTTCACTTCGCCTGTTGTGCGCAGGCGCAGCCGTAACGCGCCGCGCAATTGCAGGTGCGGCAACAGATGGCGATCGGTGTCGGGGATATCCGGCGGCACGGCGCTGAGCCGGGCTTCAGCGATCTCGATAGGCCATAGCGTGACGTCCTGGCTGCTGCGGAATTCGCACGCGGTTTGCTCGCCGGGCGGGATCGCCGAGCGCAGCATGCTTTGCCGGGGCACCTTCAGCCCTCTCGTGAAATCGCCTTCGCGCAGGCTCGGACGCAACTGCGCGACGGCGATCGACGGCGTCGGCGCGACATAGTTCGGATAGACCACTTCGAGCAGGCGCTGCGTAAAGCGCGGAAATTCGGCGTCGAGTTTGATCTGCGTGCGCGCCGACATGAAGCAAAACGCCTCGATGAGCCGCTCCACGTAGGGGTCGGCAACGTCGATGCCCTCCATGCCGAGGCGGCGCGCGATTTTCGGGTGCTGGGCGGCGAACTCGCCGGCCATTTCCCGCATGTAGGTCAGTTCGCGGCTGTAGTAGTCGAGAAATCGTGGGTCCATGTCAACTTCCCTTGCCGGAGCCCAGCTCGAACGTGACGTGATTCATTTCGATGTCGAATGCACTCTGGATGCGAAATTCCAGTGGATAGGGCGACCAGCGCATGAGGCCATGAATCTCGAACTCGAGCTGGTTGTAGCGTACCGGGTTCTTGCTATTGAGCGGCCGGATGCGCAGCGACTCCGGAATCAGCCGCGGCTCGAAGCGAACGATCGCGTTGCGGACCATCTTCTCGACGGTTTCCCAGTTGCGACTGGTGAGGTAGCTACCGGACAACGCGGGAATGCCGTAATTGACGACCGACGCGGCTAGCATGGGGTAGCGCGCGATGTCCGTTTCGTCGTCCAGGTTCGTCGTGTTGAGCAGCAGGCCGAGATCACGCTGGATGATGCGGCGCATGCCTTCGCTGTTGGGCGCATAGGCCTCCGGCCGCTCGCTGCGCCGCGCGGGCGCATCGTCGAGCAGGCGGTCGATCAGCGACGGCATGTAGGCTTGCCGGTGTCGCGCGTCGGAGGTGGTCATACGTGCTCGTCGTGATTGAACCGGCATTCGCCGATGTCGAGCAGGCCGACGTCGCCCTTGTCGGTGCTCCAGGTTTTCTGGCCGAGCGCGATCACGCCGGTTTCCCCTACGTCTTTCCAGGTTGTTTCGCGCGAGAGCCGGGCGGCGGCGGGACCACTTTCCGAGCCTGGATAGCGCACCGGCAGGTAGCCGCGCAGGATAGTCGCGTCGCGTAGGCCCACGACGGCCGAGCGCCAGACGAGGTCGGTCAGCGCGGTGACCGGACCGAGTGTCAGCGATTTCATCGAGTCGAACGGCACCCAGCGATACCCGCCCGCTACGGTCAGCTCACACACGGGGCCCAGCCGGCTATCGCTATCGGTCAGCCACTCGAATGCGCCGATCTGCGTGCTGTCGCCGCGCGTGGCCGGCGCGGCGTTCAACGCGGCGCCGCGCAGTTCGTCGGCGGCGGCGAGGTTGCCCTCGCCCAGCTTGACGTTGGCTTGCAGCAGCGATTTCACCCACTCGGGCAGCGGATTGATCTCGCCCGGCGCGCGCTGACCCGCGAACACCTCGGCGCGGAACATCTCGCTGCGAATCAGCCCGCGATACATCTGGGCGCGCGATGTGCCTTCCGGCTCTAGCGTGGCCCAGGTTCGCAGCTGCTGTAACGCGCGTTTCCATTCGCCGTCGAGGCATAACAGCTCGAACAACAGCCAGCGTTCGCGCACGTTCGACGGATGCTTGCGCACGTTGTCGATGGTTTGCTCCTTGAGTTCGCAGTAAGTCTGCCCGTCGAGCAGGCTGCGAAGTGTTGGCGTGTCCGACTTGGGCAGGTCAGCGGTTATTTTCATCTGAAAATTCAGGCTCTTCATATTCGATCGATTCAGGCATGGCGATGTGGCTGTCCATACTGATCATGTGATGTTCTTCGCGCGCAAGCTGCGCGGTTTTGCTCGCACGGTGCGCGGGAATTCCGCGCGGCGCGAGCAGCGCGAGGATCTCGTGCGTTTCGTCCGCCTCGAAAATCTGCTCGGCACTGAACGAGTCAAGGCGATCGAGCAGGGTGTCGATGTTCTTCCCCTTCGTCAGCAGGTCGAACACCGACGCTTCAGCACGCGACGGATCGACAAGCTCGGCGAACGGATCGTGAGGTAAGCCGATGATCGACCCGCCGTGATCTTCGGCCGACGCCTTGGGCTCGTGCGCGTTGCCGCTCTCCTGGCTCAACAGCGCGTGACGATATTCCAGCGTGAGCGCGGCGAGCGGGTCCGCTGCGTCGATGTCGGCTGCCAGAAGCTTTGCCATGCCGTCGTGTGCGCCGGGTTCCGCTGGATTCGGTTCGCGCCGCAACTGCAGCGGATCGTTATCGTCCTCGTCGGCTAGTGCGATCAGGTCGCTGAAGTCATCCGGCTGCATGAGCACGGGCTCGATCCGGTCCGCCGAAGAATTCACGCTCGACGGTGGTGCCTGGACAAAGTCTCCGGACGCATTCGCTATTTCGAGAGGCGGGTTCCGTAATAAATCGGGCATAGGCTGAAGGTCGGTATGCGCGCTCGGCCTAGCGCGAGGCGAACCCTCCACGCCGGCGTGACTGTTCTCGCCTACGACGGCCCGCTGGCTTGCCTCACTCATTTCCGACAGATCGATTCGCGAAACGGTTGGAGCGAACCGGAAAGACTGGATCGTTCGTGCGAAGGTCCTGAGCGCGCTTGCTTCGAAGGGCGAATGGTCCCAGCGAGCGTGATATCCAGTCATGGCCTGACCCGTATGCAACGGCGAATGAGATTTGCCTGGAAAGCGCGCATTTGTAAAAACTCTCTCGCCGCAGAAATAAAAGGATCACCAACTGAAAATGCGGGTTGGCGCGTGGAAGATATGAATGCTACTTCGCGCTCCTTGAGCGGAATATGGGCGACGGCCCAAATACACGCAGCGATCGACCGGCTATCCTTTGTCGCTCGATCAGTCTGGCCGGCGCGCTTTTTCGGATAGCTGCCCGCGGAGCGCGGGATGCCGACGCGAGGCCACGCCTTTCCGCTACAAACATCTTTACCTGCAACGTCATCATGTCCATTTCACGCCACGCGTTGTTCGGCAAGCTCGGCGCAACGCTCTTCAGGAGCATCGAATCCGCAACGGCGTTTTCCAAGCTGCGCGGCAACCCGTATATCGAGCTCGCGCACTGGCTGCACCAGTTGCTCGCGCAGTCCGATAGCGACCTGCACCGCATCGTCAGACACTGCGGCATCAGCCGCGAACTGCTCGAGCGGGACCTGCAGACCGCGCTTGCCGCGCTGCCGTCAGGCGCAAGCGCGCTCACGGATTTTTCGCTTCACGTCGAGACGGCAATCGAGCGCGCGTGGGTGGTCGCGACGCTGGCATTCGGCGACGGTCGGATCCGCGGCGCATGGCTGATGGCGGCGCTTGTCGAGACACCTGAGTTGCGGCGCTTGCTGCTGGCCATTTCGCCGGAGTTCGGCAAGATTGCCGTCGACGGCCTTCACGATGCGTTGCCGGCGTGGATTGCCGGCTCCCCCGAAGCGGAGGACACCCCGTACGACCAGAGTGATTTTTCGTCGGCGGTGCCGGGCGAGGCGTCCGGTGCGCTCGCTGCATCGGTGAAGGGCGCGGCACTCGCGCAGTTTTGCGCGGATCTGACCGCACGCGCGCGCGCCGGTGAAATCGATCCGGTGGTTGGGCGCGAAGTCGAGATTCGCACGATGATCGACGTGCTGTTGCGCCGGCGTCAGAACAATCCGTTGCTGACCGGCGACGCCGGGGTTGGCAAGACGGCGGTGGTCGAAGGCCTCGCGCGCGCGATCGCGGCCGGCGAAGTCCCGCCGAAACTTGCCGACGTGCGGCTGTTGAGCCTCGACGTCGGTGCGCTGCTCGCCGGCGCGAGCATGAAGGGCGAGTTCGAGGCCAGGCTGAAGTCGGTACTCGAGGAGGCGGCGAAGTCGTCGGCGCCGGTCGTGCTGTTCGTCGATGAGATTCACACGCTGGTCGGCGCCGGCGGCCAGGCCGGCACCGGCGACGCGGCGAACCTGCTGAAACCGGCGCTCGCCCGCGGCACGTTGCGCACGATCGGCGCGACGACGTGGGCCGAGTACAAGCGGCACATCGAGAAAGACCCGGCGCTCACGCGGCGCTTTCAGGTGCTGCAGATCGCCGAGCCCGAGGAGCCGTCCGCGATCGATATGGTCCGCGGACTCGCGCGCACGCTCGCGAGCCATCATGGCGTCGTGGTTCTCGACGAAGCGATTCGCGCAGCCGTGACACTGTCGCATCGCTACATCCCGTCGCGTCAGTTGCCGGACAAGGCGATCAGCCTGCTCGACACCGCCTGCGCGCGCGTCGCGCTATCGCAGCATGCGCCGCCGCGCGAATTGCAGCGGATACGCGAGCGCTTGCAAGCCGCGCGCGTCGAAGCCGAGCTGCTCGGTAACGAGGTGCGCATCGGGCTCGGCAGCGAGGCTGCGCTGGCCGACGTCAAGGCGACCATCGCGACGCTCGAGCTCGAGGAACGTGTTGTCGAAAACGCCTGGCAGGCCCAGTCCGATGTGGCGAAGGCGCTGGCGCACGCGCGCGAGGTCGAAAGCGAGCGCGCCGCCGCCGGACCTGAGGCCGAAGTGCGCGATCGCGCGGCGACCGCGCTGGAGACGTTGCGCGAGCTGGAGCGGACGTTATCGAACCTGCAGGCGGATACGCCATTCGTGTTCCCGGAAGTCGGCGAAGCGATCGTCGCCGACATCGTCTCTGACTGGACCGGTATTCCAGTCGGACGCATGATCACCGATGAGGTCAGCGCCGTTCAGGTGCTGCCCGCCACGCTGGCGGCGCGCGTGATCGGCCAGCCCGACGCGTTGCAGCAGATCGGCGAGCGCGTGCAGACGGCGCGCGCCGGGCTCGCGGACCCGCGCAAGCCACTCGGCGTCTTCCTGCTCGCGGGGCCGTCCGGCGTCGGCAAGACGGAAACCGCGCTCGCATTGGCGGAGGCGCTCTATGGCGGCGAGCAGAACCTCATCACGATCAATATGAGCGAGTACCAGGAGGCGCATACGGTCTCGGGACTCAAGGGCGCGCCGCCTGGCTACGTCGGGTACGGCGATGGCGGCGTGCTGACCGAAGCGGTGCGCCGACGTCCGTACTCGGTCGTGTTGCTCGACGAGATTGAAAAGGCGCACGGCGACGTGCACGAAATGTTCTACCAGGTGCTGGACAAGGGCTACATGGAAGACGGCGATGGTCGCTATATCGATTTCCGCAATACGACCATCCTGATGACCAGCAATGTCGGCTCCGATCTGAGCGCGAGCCTATGCGCGGACGAAATGCTTGCGCCGGACTTTGACGGTCTGCGTTCCGCGCTTTCGACGGAATTGCTGAAGGCGTTTCCGGCCGCCTTCCTCGGACGCGTGACGCTGGTGCCATATCGTCCGCTGGGCTCGGATTCGCTCGCGCGGATCGTGCGTTTGCATCTCGATCGAGTCGTTCGGCGGATGGCGGACAACAACCGCATCGCGCTGAGTTATGCGGCGGAGGTGGTCGACTACATCGTCGGGCGCTGCCTCGTGCAGGAGACCGGTGCGCGTCTTTTGATCGGCTTCATCGAACAGCACGTGCTGCCGCGCCTCGCGCGGCAGTGGCTCGATGCGTTTGCAGCGAAAAGCGCGCTCACGCATATGACGATCGAGGTGACCGATCCGGCCGCGGCACCTGTTGAAGCGCTCGTGGTTCGGTCGTCCTGCCATGTGTAGTCGGCTTCGCACTCGGTGACCTGCATCGCGAATGACGAGTCGCGTTGATCGTGCCGCGGCGTGACGAGGCGCATAGCCGGCCGGTCAGGGGCTGCATGGATGCTTCGCAAACGTCTCTTTTGGCATTTTTTTGCCGGGCAAAAGCGCTGGTTTTTTGACATCATTTTCACATATGCATGTTCAATGCCACGCGGCATGATCGCCACACCACCAGAAATCGTCAATCGAACGGAATCCTTAAAAATTGCTCGCGTTACACGATCGGGATAAGCTATAAAGACAAAAAGATCCGCATCATGCATTTGCGGCGCCCGAAGTGAGGAGCACAAATGAAAGACGTGACGAACAGGGGGTTTGCGGCTTTAAACGAGCCATTGAAACTCATGCATGTCTTTCATACAGTATGAATGCGCGTGCGAATCGACATGCGGTCATGGTAGGTTGTCGGCGCTGCCATGCTGATCGTAAGCGTCATCCATAGCGGGGCAACCATAGGTCGAAATCCGTTAAGCCTTTCAATTGCAACCGGAATGACTGGAGAACAACAATGCTTTTCTTTAATGATGGTTTCACATTCCCGAATTTTCTGGCCGACGTTTTCTCCATCTTCATCTTTATCCTGTGGTTCTGGCTGTTGATCACGGTGTCGAGCGACCTGTTCCGCCGCCATGACGTGTCCGGGTGGGGCAAGGTTCTGTGGGTGATTTTTCTCATCATCCTGCCGTATATCGGCATCTTCGCGTATCTGCTCACGCAGCATCGCGGCATGGCGGAACGCGATCAGGCGCGGGTCAAGCAGGTGCGCGAAGATCTGCGCAATGTGGTGGGCTTCAGTGTCGCCGACGAAATCGAGAAGCTCGACAAGCTGAAAGCGTCCGGTTCAATTTCCGAGGAAGAGCACTCGCGTCTGCGCGCGAAGCTCGTGCAGTAAGCGTCGGTTACCTGACTGCAGCCATGGGCGAGCGGGCGCGCAGCCCGTGTCGCCTCGGCTTTTGCGCGGTGAGGGATCGTGCGATCGAACGTAACGGGGGAACCCTTGCTTACCCGCCTCGCCCGCGTTCGGAACGCTGCCGCGCGAACCGCGCGCGCGCCGCTGGCATTGCGCCGCGCCGCGCTCACGTGCGCGACGGCGTTGATGCTCGCGGCTTGCGCGCAACCGTGGCAGCAATTCCAGGCGGGTCAGGATCAAGCGGCGATCGTCGCCCGCATGGGTCCGCCGCGCGAAGTCTATGACCTGCCGGGGGGCGGCCGCCGACTGATGTGGCCGACCCAGCCGATGGGCTCGACCACCGTCGCCGCCGATATCGACGCTTCAGGCAAGATCGTGAACGTGCGTCAGGTCTTGCAGTTGAGCGAATTCAATCGCGCGGAAATCGGCAAATGGACGCGCGACGATGTGCTGGTCAATTTCGGCCGCCCCGTGCAAACGCAGTTCTTCCGGCTCTCGCAACGCGAAGTCTGGTCATACCGTTATATCGAAAGCAACATCCACCACATGTTGTTCAATTTCGCGTTCGACACCAACGGCGTGTTGCGCGAGACGCAGCGCACGCCCGATCCCCTGCGAGATCGCGATTTGCGACGATTCTGAACTGTGAGCTATAGCAGCGACTCAATTGGCATAATCGACAGCATCCATACACCGAGCCGTGCGTACCACGTCGTATTCGGTTCGGTGTCGTGGCGGGTTTCGACGTCGCCGTTGGTTTCGATCCAGTACAGCTTGCCGTTTTTGTCGAGATGTACCGCGTACGCGACGCTCGGCAGCAGCGCGAGAAACTTGCGATCGACCCGCGTCGCGAGCTCGGTGCTGTCGATGACGAGTCCAAGCTCGGTATTCAGATGCGCGGAGCGCGGATCGAAGTTGAACGAACCGACGAAGACCCGCTGGGAGTCCACGACGAAAGTCTTCGCATGCAAGCTCGAACCGGAACTGCCGAACGGCCCCGGCGACTGTTCTTTCTTGTAGGTGGCGCCCGCCACGCGCCGCAATTCATACAGATGCACGCCGTTTTGCAGCAACTCGACGCGCCGCCTCATATAGCCCGAGTGCACGGCGACGACATCGGTCGCTTCGAGCGCGTTCGTCAACACCCGCACGTCGACGCCCTGGGCGGCGAGCCCGCTCAGATACCGCGTGCCCGTGTCTGCCGGCACGAAGTACGGGGAGACGAGGTCGAGCGACTTCGTCGGCTGGCCCATCACTTCGCGGAGCTGGTGGGAAATCAGCGCTTCCGGCGGCGCGTTGTTCAGGCCTTTCGCGGGGTCGTCGCTGATCATCTTCGTTTTGGCCCAGTCGAGCGGCAGCTTGTCGTCGAGCAGGTTCTGCACGACGCGCGGGCCGCGCAGCGCTTGCTTGTACTCAGCGGCGGCAGGATCCTGCTCGATCGCCTGCGCATTACGCTCCAGCGTGGCCAGCTCATCGACGCTCTCGTGCGGCAGGATCTTCCCGACCGGATACGCCGACGCGCTTGCCCAGTAGCGGTCGAAATCGCGCGAGACGTCGGTCGCGGCCGGTCCGACCGCGAGTACGTCGAGGTCGGCGAAGACGACGCCGTCGGTGGCATCGAAGTACTCGTCGCCGATGTTGCGGCCGCCGAGGATCGTCGCGGTGGCGTCGGCGGTCAGGGACTTGTTGTGCATGCGTCGATTGGCGCGCGAAAAGTCGGTCACGAAGCCGAGGATTTTCGGGCTGCGCACGACGAACGGGTTGAACAGGCGCACCTCGATGTTCGGATGCGCGTCGAGCGCCGCCAGTGTCGGGTCGAGCGCGGAGGCGATGCCGAGATCGTCGAGCAGCAAACGCACCCGCACGCCCCGGTCCGCCGCTTCGTGGATCTGTTCGAGCAGCAGCGTGCCGGTCAGATCGTCGCGCCAGATGTAGTACTGGATGTCGAGCGTGCGTTGCGCGGAACGGATCAGGTCCATGCGCGCGGCAAACGCGACATGCGCATCCGCCAGCGGATAAATGCCCGCCAGCCCCGCGTGCGCGGCCAGCTCGGGCGCGACCGCGCGACCGAGATCCGTGGTGGCCGCCACCGCGGGCGACAACGCATGCGACGCCTGGCGACCCTCGAGCGACGGTAACGGCGCGCAGCCGGCCAGCAGGCTTGCGCACAGCAGCGCGCACAGCGCGCCTCTCCATCGGCGATGCGGGAACGACGGGTGGTGTATCTGCGCTTGCATGGAGTCCAGGTCTTCGTTTGGGTCGCGCGAGCCGGCCGGTTCCAGAATCGGAACATCGCGTGGCGTTGCTCGACAAAGCTTCGCTCGACCGCCTGTCCTGACGGTCTCGCGCGCATGCTTGCACGCAACTTGCATTGGTTGAGAAGAATACTGTGAGCGCATGCCCATCGGTGCGCCGCCCGACGCTCTTGTTGCGCAAAGCGCTTTGTCCGATGATACGAGCAGGCTGCGCGAATTCGAATGGGGGCCAACCCGGCTGCGCATCGACCGCATGGTTTCCATGCTATCGAGCGTGATCCGCTCCGTGTCAGCGTAAAGGGTCATAAAAGGTCCGGTTCACGGCGCCTTCGAGCGTTTCGCCCACTATGGAGTCGAGCAACGTGAAGATCTCCCGCTTGCTGCTTGCTAGCGTGCTGCTTTTCGTGGTGGGCACCGCGCTGCAGATGATATGGCCGCTCGCGCAGCCGGCCTCGTATCACCACTTCGCCGATCAACGCTCGCTGGGGCCGCTGCACCATGCGGCGGACGTGCTGTCGAACGTCGTCATTCTGATCGCCGGTGTGCTCTGTCTGCGTTGGGTCCGGCGCCATGCGTCCGACCAGCCGGCGCAATTTCCCGGCATGGTCGTCGTCGCGCTCGGGCTGCTCTTCACCGCGTTCGGCTCGGCTTACTACCACATGGCGCCGAACGATGCGACGCTCGTCTGGGACCGCCTGCCGATGACCATCGTGTTCGCCGGCATCCTCGCCATGCTATGGACGTCGTGGAGCGGACAGCGCGTCGGCTGGGCGCAGATGCTGATCATGGTGGTCGTGTCGCCCGCCACCGTCGGCTACTGGCTCGTGTTCAACAGCCTGTGGCCTTACGCGATTCTTCAGTTCGGCGGGCTCATGCTGATCGTCGGCCTGACGCTCACGCGCAAGGTGGACGGCGTGATCGCGTGGACGCTCGTGATCGTCTTCTACGGGGTCGCGAAGATTTTCGAAAGCCTCGATTGGCAGATCTGGGAGCTGACGCATCACGTGATCGCCGGCCATGCGTTGAAGCACGTGGCGAGCGGTCTCGCCGGCGCGGCGATGATTCTGGTCGCGAACGCGGCGCCGCGCTCCGTCGCGGGCATCGTGCCGCGTGGGCCGGGCGGTATCGGGCATTCGGGTACGTCGCGTTGAAGCCGCGCCATGGCGAAGTGACGCGGCCTCCGGCCGACGTCACTGCGGTTCGTACCACGAATCCGTCGCCAACGTGCTTACCGGCGGCGTACCGATTTGCAGCGTGATGTCGCGCAACGACGTCAGCTCGATACTGCGCAAGTCGCCCATATAGCGGCGCGAATCGCCCACGCGCGGCGCGGCTTTACTGCATGGATTCGGCCGTGCGCTGCCACCGCGTGACGCAGGTGCTCGCTTCGGATCACGTCAGGTGATTGAAACCGATTAGGGCAGCGTAGCAGATGGGTTTCACGAGCGAATCCGGCGCATCACAACGTTTCGCGACATTCTGCGGGCGCATTTCGAGGTGTCGGCCCGGAGTTTGCCGGCGGAGCGATCTGGCGCGCTTTTTATGTGAGCTGTCATCGTTCTGTGCGAAGATCAGTGCTGTCCATCGCGCGACCGGCTGGTAAGGGGATCGCACGGCGGGCGCGTGCCCGGCCATCGCCTTCGTCCTCGGGTGACCTTGGGGCGACTCTCTGGCGCACCTGTTTGCGGATTCATGGAGCACTGACCAATGACCGACAGATTGCAAGCGTCCGTATATGTAGTGGTGCTGCTGCTGATTGTGGGCTGGGTGCTGTATATCGGGCGCGCGGTTTTCGTGCCGATCGTGTTCGGCGCGATCGCGGTATACGTGGTGGTCGACTTCACGCGGCTGCTGCAACGCATTCCGGTGCTCGGCCCGCGGCTGCCGGTCCAGTTGCGCTACGGACTCTCGATGTTCCTGATCGGTGCCGCGATCTTCTTCGCGGTCGACATGCTCGTCGAGAACTACGACGCGCTCGTCGCGCTCGCGCCGCGCTACCAGGACTCGGTCCTGCTGATGATCCACAAGATTTCGACGCTGCTGCACCTCGAAAGCGAGCCGACGTGGGAATCGCTGCGGCGGAACATGCTCACACAGTTGAATATTCAGGCGATGGTGACCGGCATGCTGGCGTCGCTGTCGTCGGTGATCATCGACCTGTTCGTGATCGTGCTGTATGCGAGTTTTCTGCTGGTCGAGCGCCGGACGTTCGGCGACAAGCTGACGAACATGACCGCCAATTCGACCAACGCGGCGCGTATCCGGGGCGTGGTCACCGACATCAACCGGCGCATCGGCGCCTATCTCGCGCTGAAGACGTTCCTCGGCGTGCTGCTAGGCGGGATCTGCTGGCTCGCGATGCGCAGCGTCGGCCTCGAGTTCGCCGGGCTGTGGGCGATACTGACCGCGCTGCTGAACTACGTGCCCTATATCGGCTCCGTGCTCGCGATCGTGTTCCCGGTGCTGATGTCGGTGCTGCAGTTCGGCGACCTGAATTCGATCCTGGTCGTGCTGGTGTCGCTGACCGCGATTCACTTCGTGATCGGCAATATTCTCGATCCGTATCTGACGGGCAACTCCCTGAACCTGAGCCCGTTCGCGATTCTCGCGAGCATGGCCGTGTGGTCGGCTTTGTGGGGCGTGCCGGGCGCCTTTCTCGCGGTGCCGATCACCGCCAGCATGACGATCATTTTCTCCGAGTTCGAAATGACGCGGCCGGTTGCGGTGCTGCTGTCGAAAAACGGCCGGCTCACTTACGGCAAGACCGAACAGACCGCGTGAAGCGCCCACCATGGCGGACATATGATCGACCCGGCGCATGAAATGAAAACGGCCCGGGCGGAATAGTCCGCGCGGGCCGTCGAATGAAACACGTCTATCTCGACGCGTGCGGCTTACCGCCGCCACACGCTGTTGCCATCAGCGTTTAACGCTTGCTGCTTACTGTGAAGAACCCGACCACGTCTGGCCGGTCGTCGCCGGTGCTGATGTAGTTGTAGGCGAACACGACGTTCTTCAGGTAGCCGTCGAACGCGATCTTGCCGGCCGACGAAGTCGTGGTGCTGCCGGTCGCCAGCGCCTGCGTGACCGCCTTCGACGCCGAACCCGGGTCAACGCGTCGGTGTTCTTCGCGGTATCGTCCACAGCACCATTGCCATCTCTTTAAATAAATCGAAAAATTTTCGAGTGGCCTTTGACGCGAGGTTCACGCAAAGCCGTGCAACAATGGCCTCGGGTTGCGGCCAGGGGCCGCGGCTTGTGCGTCTTTCCATCAACACGAGGCCCGCCGCTCGATGACAAAGCCTGCCTCGACGCTCCTCATGGCCGCGATCGTTCTCGGCGCGGCGGCGGCCGGGCATCGGCTATCGGTTCTAACGCGAACATATGCCCGGCTCACACGACCCTGCAGTCCAGCCGACCCCCGTCTCGGGCGGCGCCGACGCACTCGAAGACCCGGCTCTGCTGCGTCGCCTGCTGCGTGCGAAAGACCGCATCGATGCCGCCTCGCACGAAGCCTGGCCGGTGCGGCGGCTGGCCGAAGTCAGCGGCGTGTCGGAGGCGCACTTCGCGCGTTCGTTCAAGCGGGCCTTCGGCGTGCCGCCACACCGCTATCTGCTGACGCGGCGTATCGAGCAGGCCACCACACTGCTGCGCGATACCGACCTCGGCATCACCGACATCGCGTTCGCGACCGGCTGGGAAAGCCTCGGCACGTTCGGCCGCGTCTTTCGCGACATTACCGGCCTGAGCCCGAGCGAGATGCGCGTGCAGGCACGCGCCAATCCCGCTGAACTCGATCGCGTGCCCGCCTGCGTGCTGAAGGCCGCGCAACGCCCCGATCTGACGACCGCAGTTCTGGAAAAGCGCCGCCGCGTGGTCGGCGACACTGCCGAGCCTCCTATCAGCGAGACGTCGTGAATGAGGGTATCGGTGCATTGAGCCGGGTCGTCGATGGCGTCGACGCGTTGCGCCGCGCCGTGCGCGAAGAACTGCAGATGGGCGCCGACCAGATCAAGATCATGGCCTCCGGCGGCGTCGCGTTGCCGACCGATCCGATCGGCGCGCTCGGTTACTCGGAGGACGAGATTCGCGCAGTCGTCGCCGAAGCCGGCGCGCCGGCGTGCCGAAGGCCGGGCAAACGCCCGAACCAGCCGATCGCAGTTTTGGAGAAGCGCCGCCGCGTGGCCAGCGATACAGTCGAACCCTCAACCAGCGAGGGAGGAGTCATGAATCAGGGTATCAATGTGGTCGGTTTGTACGTCGACGATCAGGATGCGGCGCTTTCGTTCTACGTCGACAAACTCGGCTTTCGCGTCCACACCGACGTGAGCAACGGTGCTTACCGCTGGCTCACGGTCCAGCACCCGGAACAGCCGTCTTTCCAGTTGGGACTGTTCGCGCCGGGGCCGCCGGTCCACGATGAAGCGACCGCGCAAACGCTGCGCGCGATGGTCGCGAAGGGGGCGATGCCGCCATTGGTGCTGTCCGTTGCCGACTGTCGCGCGAGCTACGAGCAGTTGAAGGCGCGCGGCGTGGAATTCACGCAGGAGCCGGTGGATCGTTTCGGCAGCGTCGATGCGGGCTTTCGCGATCCGGCGGGCAATGGATGGAAGATGATCCAGGCGGCAACAGGCAAGTGAGCGTGAGCGATCCGCCGCGCGCGGGCGCGGCGCGCAGCCGCATACGGCGGGCGGTGCGTCGCACGATCGCGACGCACCGCCCGCCGTCATCCCGGATCACTGGACTATCGGACTCTCACTGCTGATGCTGCTGCAGATACTGCCGAACGTCGTTCAACGTCACGCGGCCCGAATGCGCGGTATCGATCTCGTCAAAATGCCTGGCGATATAGCCAAGCCCATTGCTTTGCGCCTGGGCCTTGGTGATCGACGAGCCGTTGCTGAGCACCGATTTCGCGCCCAGTCTGCTCTCCACGCGCTGCTGAGCCTGCTGCTGCAGCGTCGAGCCGGTGGTCGGCGCGACCGCGTTGGCACGGTTATGAGGAAAGAACGGACCGTCCACGCCGTGTTCGCCGTTGGGTAGCGTCACGGGCGCCACCGGCTGGGGCGGCAACGCATGCGCACTGCCGACGATCACACCGAGGACAATCAATGCCAGAGTACGTCGCAAGATATCGAGTGAAGACATGATCTTTCGCCATAAAAAGTAGTCAGAGGGTTTCGCGCGAAGCGAAACCACCACCGATCAGGGCGCGGCCGCGGCGAGTGCCTCGCTCGTCGGCGTAGCGGCTGACGCTTCGTCGGCCCACGGCTGAGGCAGCGTCGCGAGCGTCAGCGCGCCCGCTATCGGCGTGCCGCCATAGAAGGCCGCGAGATCCGCCTTCATCTGCGGGCGCGCCTCGTCATCCAGATAAATCATATGTCCGCCCTGGAAGAAGTTGACCTGCAGATTCGGGTTGAGACCCTGGACCGTCTTGAGCCGCGCGAGCTGCTTCTCGGTATTGAAGAACGGCGTGGCGAGATCGTGGAAGCCGTTTTCCGCCAGCACCTTCAGTTGCGGATTCAGCTTTAGCGCGCCGAGCAGATCGGGGATCGTGTCGGGCAGCGGCTGGCCGCCGTGCGAGAAATCCCACACCTCGATGATCGCGTCGTTCAGCGGCATGTACGCCGCGTTCGGCGCCGTGTAGCCGAGGTAATCCGGCATCTGTGTCGCCAACGCATTGGTGAATGGCAGCGAGATCAGGATGTCCGACGGGTCGCCGTCGCTCTGCAGACGCGAGTCCGAGTTGGGCAACGACACCCGACCATCGTAGCGGCCTATCGTCGAGCCTGGCACCAGCGTGAGGTTGAACGGATTGACGTTGAAGTAGCCCTGCATCGCCTGCAACGTGAGACCGGATTCGGCGTCCCAGAACTTCTCCAGCCACGTGGGCGGGAAGTTCGGCGGTCCCGCGTAGGTGGGCGCGCCGAGCTGGCTCAAGGTCCAGTACAGCGAATAATTCTTGAACAGGTTGTAGTTGGCGGTCACGAACGCCTCGCTGCGAAGCGCGTAGGTCGCCTGACTCACTGGCGCTGGCGATACCTGGTTGTAGTACGCCGCGACCTCGGCGTAGCCAGGCATGTAGCCGCTCAATGTATCGGTTTCGAGCGCGAGCTGGTCGGGCGAACCCGTGATTGCCACCGCCTCGATCGCATCCGCGAAGTAGTTCAGGATCGAAGACTGCAGCGTGATCCCCGTCAGTTGCACGCCGGCCGATTCGAGCGCGAGCGCGAGGATGTCGGTGCGAGGCGTGCCGTACGATTCGCCGTACAGATAGATCGGCGAGCTGCTGCGTGAATTGACCGTCAGGTAGCGGATGATGAAGTCGCGCATGATGTTCGCGTCGGCATCGGTGCTCCAGTAGGTCTGGTTCGTGTTCGGCAGGATCGCTTCGGAGAGGCCCGTGCCCGGCGGATCGATGAACACGAGATCGGTCGTGTCGATCAGGCTCTCGGTGTTGTTCACAAGCGGATAGTTCGGCCAGCTGGTGCCGTTCAGCAGCGGATCGGTGGTCGCGACGCGCGTCGGCGCGAACGATCCGAGACGCAGCCAGATCGACGAAGAACCCGGCCCGCCGTTATAGACGAACGTAACGGGGCGCGGTTTGCCATTCGTGCTCGGCGCCGTGTAGGCCACGTAGGACATCGTCGCTTCGGGTGCGCCGCTCGTCAGATCCATCGCGCTCAGGTGGCCGGTGGTCGTCGTGTAATTGACGGTGGTGCTGCCGGACGTCCATTGGTAATGCATGATCGCCGCTTTCTCCGCGACTAGCGACGCGGCTATCCCGGACGTCGCACTCGTCGAATAGGTGGTGAGATCGGTGTAGGGCTGATTGGCGGATGGCGTCTGCGGCGCCGACGCCGCTTGCGCCTGATTGGCGACCTGCGCCATGCCGCTCGGTACCGCCGACGCCGACGAACCTCCGTCGCTGCCGCCGCATCCGGCGAGCATAACGATTCCGAGTGTCAGCGCGCTTAGCGCGGCGAGCCGGCCATGACGACGGACGCGACCATCGTCGGTACTCCTCTGTCTGGATTCATCTCGTTCCCTGGTGAGTGATACCGCTACACAAAGGCCGCTTTTCGCAATGCATTAATTCAAAATACTTGCATCAATATTTCCATTCGCTTTCTGAAATTACTAATTGAATGGATAAATGGATTCCCTGTCGATTTATCTCGACATTTCAAGAGAAATTTAAAATTGAATCTTTCCGTTGCTTACAGCAAGAGTGAAAATAGGATGCGAAATGCGGTCTTGTCAAGGATCAAGCGGCAATTATGCGATTCAGAATAAAGTCGGATTTTGTGGAGGAGTAGCGCTTTGAGATCGAGCGTTGGCGCGGTCGCCGCCGCATGGGGGCAGAAAAACGCTGGCGGATTTATCCGAATTGCATTGAATGGCGACGACGAACTGCGAATTTTCGTGGCTATGTCGTCGGAATTAATTGCATTTGATAAATATAACTGAATGGTAAATTTAACCGGTGAAAACGCGTCCTCAATAGAATTAAAAAAAATAGCAGGCTGGGGAATTTCCGTCCGGGCGGCGTCGATCGCTTCGGCGAGCGGGGCGGCGGTACGCCCGTCACGCTCGTGGCCGAATTCGGAACCACGTAACAATCACTGCCAGCAAGAACGCGACATAGGCGACTACGAACACCCAGCCCGGAAAGTCGTAATACAGCCAGGCGCTGACCCAGCGCTGTATGAAGCCTTGCGGACCGACCGTTCCCGTGCGCAGACGATCCTCCAGAACGGTTAACGGGCACGGCACATTGAGCACCGCAAGGGTCGCCACGATACCGATGGCGAGAACATGTACCGTCCGGAATGTGCGATTGCGCGCCCACGGGAGTCCCAAACCGTGGGCGATCCAGATGGCGAATAGTCCGCCGACGATAAACACCACGATCAGCGCGTGCAGCACGAGAACAATATTGGCGAGCCAGATCATTCTGCTTCCATTGGGACTAGCCGCACGACACTCGCTTGACGATGCCGCGGGGACTCACTGCCCATTGCCATACAGATCGAGCAGCATCAAGGTTACGCCATTGGTCCACCCGAAGCCGTCCTGCAGCGGATACTCGCCACCCCCGCCGCCGCCTTCGCCCGCGCCTTCCACGACGTATTTCTCGACGAGCTTGTGCTGCGTGTTGTAGACGTTCTCGACGTCCGCGAGAAAGCGCGTGCCGATCGGCTGCGCGAGGTCGGCGCGTCCGTAGCGCTTGAGGCCCTGAATCGCGATCCAGTGCAACGGCGCCCAGCCGTTCGGCGCGTCCCATTGCTGCGTGGTGTTATAGGTCGACGTCGTGAGGCCGCCCTGCTTGAGCAGCACATTCTGCACGGTCTGGGCGGTCTTCCACGCGCGATCGGGCCACGCCACGCCGGCCATCAGCGGATACAGCATCGCCGGTGTCTGGTTGTCGCGCGACTTGCCGAGTTGCCAGTCATAGTCGCCGTAGTAGCCGTTGCTATTCCACAGATAGCGGTTGATGCCTTGCGCGCGCCGCGCCGCGTAGCCGATGAACTGCGCGACGCAACGGAAGTCGCGTGTCTCCGAGCAGCCGCGCGCGATCGTCGTCTCCAGATGGAACAACAGGCTGTTCAGATCGACCGGGATGATCGATGTCGTGCGCACCGTTGCGAGCCTCTGGTTGTCGCCGAACCAGCGTGAGCTGAAATCCCAGCCGCTTTCGGCGGTCGCGCGCAGATCGCGGTAGACCTGGTTGGCCGGCCGGCCGCTCGCCTGCGCGGTCTGCACGTCCTCGAGGTACGACTCGTCGCGCGGCGTGTCCAGATCGTCCCAGTAGCGGTTCAGCACGGTGCCATCGTTGAGCACGACCACATTGTGCGTAGCGCCGCCGGGCGGCGTGCTGGACGAGCCTTGCATCCAGTACGCGTACTCCTTGCGCAGCACAGGCAGGTACTTCTGATAAACCTTGTTGCCTTCCTTTTGCGCCGCGAGCTCCACCATATACGAGTAGAACGGCGGCTGCGAGCGGCTCAGATAGTACGTGCGATTGCCGTTCGGTATGTGGCCGAACGTGTCGATCATGTACGCGAAGTTGTCGAGCATATCGTCGACGAGATCTTCACGTCCGGACTCCTGCAGCCCCAGCATCGTGAAATAGGTATCCCAGTAGTAGCCTTCGCGAAAGCGGCCGCCCGGCACGACGTATGGTTTGGGCAGCGGGATCAGCGAGCTGTAGTCGGGCGCGCTCGTCGTCGTGCGCGTGAGGCCGTCCCAGAGCCAGTCGATGTGCTCGCGCAGACTCTGGTTCGGCGGCGGCGTGATGCTCTGATCGGGCGGCGGCGTGAAGTACTGGCTGACGAATTTCTGCAGCGAAAAGCCGGGCTGGTTCTTCTGCGTTTCGTATAGCTGGACGATCGCGGCGGGATTGCCATTCGGCGTCGCGTCGACGAACGTCTTCTGGTCGGCGAAGATCTGCGCGGTTTGCACGGCGACGAACAGATCGCCGTACAGAATGTCGGGCGCCGGCGGCAGCGTAGCGCCCACCTGGATATCGGCCAGACAGCTCGCGGATGCGAAGACGAGCGAGGCGATGCAGGCGACGCCGAGCGTGATCGGCGAACGCCGCGGCACGAAGTACTTACTTGAGCTGGGGAAGAGATGGGCGGTTGATGCGTTGCGGCTGCGAGACAGTGATTGAATGCTCATGATGCCTCCAAGGTTGTGGGCATTTCACTGGTCTCATCGCGTGCCATTCGAGGTCGTCTCCCGGCGACATGCGAGTCCGACACGAGGTGGCCGGATCAATGGCTCCGAAAGCATCGCACGCTTTCGAAGCATCAGGCAACTGCGGCGCAGCAGAGCGTGCATGCATTCAGCACGAAGAATGAAACGTGATGAACGAGGGAGAAGGTGCGCGTAATGGCGTATCCGCGCTTGCTTCGTGATTCGAAGCAATGGAAGCGTTGATCGCGAGCGATTGCGCGGCAGAAACCGCTCAGCGAGCAAGCGGCGTACCCGCGTCGACCATTCGGCAGCTCGGCGCGGGTACGCGAGAACAACGAGAAAATTACTGCGCGATAGGCTGAGTCACGTCCGTGCCGAACCAGTGCATCGAGATCTTCTTGAGCGTGCCGTCCTGCTTCATTTGGGTCAGCGCGTCGTCGAGTGCTTTCGCGAACTTCGGATTGTCCTTGCGGAACGGGATGCCCATTTCCTGCTCGGCGCCTTTTAGCACCGCGCCCGTACGCAACGGCAACTGCGAGTTCTTGATGATGTACGGCAGCATCAGCCGGTCGTCGATCGTCGCATCGATACGCCTGGCGGCGAGATCGCGCAGTTTCTCGGGTGCACCCGGATAAGTTTGCACGTTGATGCCAGGTACCGCGCGGGCCATCTGGTCGTAGTTGGTGCCGAGCGTCACGCCGATCTTCTTGTCGCCCTTGAATTCGTCGAGCGATTTGAACTCACGCTTGTCGTCCGCCCGTTGGATCAGCTGCGCGGCCGAGTACGTGTACGGCTGGCTGAAATCAAGAACCTGTTTGCGTTGCGGGGTAATGGTGACCTGATTGATGATCACGTCGAATTTGCCGCTCTGCAGCGCCGCGATAATGCCGCTCCACTCGGTCGGAATGAATACCGGCTTTACGCCGAGTTTCGCCGCCACGGCTTTCGCGACATCGACGTCGAAGCCTTCGAGCTCGCCGTCCTTGTTGCGCGAGTCGAACGGCGGATAGGTGCCTTCGAGACCGATCTTCAGGACTCCGGCCTGTTTGACCGAGTCGAGCAGATCTTCGGCATGAGCCGCGACCGCGGTAAAGCTGAGAGCCGAGAGCGCCAACGCGTTTATAAGCAGCTTCGAAAGTTTCATTGAGTGTCTCCTCTGTACTTGAGTATCAGGCTGCGCAACGCAACGATTTCACCATCGCGTCGGCAACCCGGCAGTGTCGCTTCGTGGAACAAGCCGGGTTGCGCGCGTCATCCTAGCACTCCAGAAGTCGCCTGTTTTATCTTTGTTCGGAAGCGGGCGCGCGCGGATGAAACTCCGGCTTCGAAAAATCGCAGCGGCGCGATCTCGTGGTGGATAGACTGAATGCGATCGATGGACTCTATTGTCCTCGTCCGACCGGCGCCTTCTATGTCTATCCGTCAGGCGCGGGAGTGATCGGGCGGCGTACGCCCGACGGACGCGTGATCCAGGGCGCGCCACCCCTACGCTCTCACCACAGTCACCCCAGCCGCTTCGATCGGCTTCGTCAATTCCGCGCGGGTCTTCTTCTCGACCACGATGGTCTGCGCGAGTTTGATCTCGCCGATCACGAACCGCGATGCGGCGTTCAGTTTCGACGATGACGCGAGCACGACCGTTTCCGCCGCCCGTGCGGCGAGCGCGCGCTTGATCGCGGCTTCCTCGAAGTCACCGGTGCTCAGCCCAGCGCTGGGATGCACGCCGGTCACCCCCATGAAGTACAGGTCGGCATGGATGCGCGAAATGCCTTCCATCGCCGCGGCGCCGACGGCCACGATCGAATGTTTGTAAAGCCGGCCGCCAATCAGGATCACCTCGACACAAGGATGCGCGGCAAGCGCCGTGGCGACGCTCGGACTATGCGTGACGATGGTCGCGTGCAAATCGGACGGCAGCGCCTGGACCAATAGCGCCGACGTGGTGCCGCCGTCGACGATCACGGTTTGCCCCGGCGCGATCAGTTCGACCGCTCGCCGAGCGATGCGCCGCTTGGCGAGCGTCTCGATGTCCTGACGCTGCTCGAATGACGCGAGCGCCGCCGACGCGGGCAACGCGCCGCCGTGGACCCGCTGCAAGCGCCCCTGCGCGGCCAGTTCGCGTAGATCGCGGCGGATCGTGTCTTCCGACACGCCAAACGCCGCGCTCAGCTCGCCTGCCAGGACCTGCCCGTTGCGCGCGAGTTCGTCGAGGATCGCTTTCTTGCGTTGGGTCGTCAACATTGCATTGCACGAAATATCTTGAAAGTGCACGAAGTTGCACGATACCATGAATCATTGTCCATGGTCGACAGGAGGCGCCATGACCGCAACGAAAGACCGGGTTCGCATCGTCGGAACGACCTTGCTATCCGACGACTGGTACACGCTGAAGAAGGTGACGTTCGACTTTCTGCGTCGCGATGGCACATGGCAGCGGCAGAACCGCGAGACCTACGATCGCGGCAACGGCGCGACGATCCTGCTGCACAGTCCGCGCACCGGCAACGTGATACTCACGCGACAATTCCGCATGCCCGCGTTCGTGAACGGTCACGACGGCATGATGATCGAAGCGCCGGGCGGGTTGCTCGACAACGCTTCGCCGGAAGAACGCATCCGGCTCGAAGTCGAGGAGGAAACGGGGTATCGCGTGGGTCAGGTCCACAAGATTTTCGAGGCCTACATGAGCCCGGGATCCGTAACCGAAAAGCTCTACTTCTATGTCGGCGAGTACGACGCGTCGATGCGGGTCAACGACGGCGGCGGCGTCGAGGATGAAGGGGAAGATCTCGAGGTGATCGAAATGCCGTTGCAAGCCGCGTTGCGAGCGGTCGACGCAGGGGAAATCGTCGACGGCAAGACGATCATGCTGTTGCAGCACGTCGCCTTGCGTGGGTTTGCGTCAGCGCGCGCAGCCTAGTTGCGTCGCGAGTTCGTGCAGATCGTCGACGATGAAGTCCCACGCCTCGTCCGCTTTCAGATCGCTCGTCTGTTGAGGGCCATGCTCGGTGGGTCGCACGACGAACGCGGTGCTCAAGCCGACGCGCCGGGCAGCGGCGAGATCGTTGTTGTGTGCGGCCACGAGGCATAATTCGCGTGGCGCAATGCCGAGAATTTCCGCCGTTTCGCTATAGACCAGCGGCGAGGGTTTATAAGCGCGGACGACTTCGGCACCGAGAATGGCATCCCAAGGCAGACCGGCACGCTTTGCCATGTCCACCATCAGGCGAATGTTGCCGTTGGATAGCGGTGCGATGATGAAGCGCGCCTTCAGGCGCCGCAATGCGTCGACGGCATCGGGCCAGGGGTCCAGCCGATGCCAGGCCAGGTTCAACTCATCGATTTCCGGTTCGGGAACGTTGGCGATGCCGAAACGCGCCAGCACTTTGACGAGGTTTTCCCGGTGCAGCACGTCGAGACGCACATACGGTCTGCGTCCGCTACGCACTTCTTCCATCGCGGGCGAATACTCGCGTCGCCATGCGTCCGCGAAGTCGGATGCGTCGAGATTCGGCGCGTGCCGCTGCAGAAACGGTTGCGCTTCGCGCGCGACGCCGCTTCGCCAGTCAACCACGGTTCCGAAGACATCGAACACGAAAGCTTTGATGGCGGTTTGATGTGTCGAGTCGATGCCCATGACCTTCCTTTGTGGCTCTGACGGGAACCACCCATCTTAGATGCGTGTTATGAACTTCGAAAAAACGCAGGCCCTACCCAACGGATGTATTGGATGAAGAGTGGTATTTCGCTGCTCCGTATCTGACCTTGATGAGCAAAGACGCCCCGCAGCGCCGCTACGAATTGCGCGAGATTGAATCTCTGCGGCTGCCTATCCCCGCCTTCTGACGATCATTCGAGGGTCGGCGACTTCGTGATTCGGACCGCGGGCGCCGGTACGAGATATCGCCCCCCCGGTACGGCGGCGGCAATATGCAACGCACCGGTTTCGATACGGTCCAGCAAGCCGCGCAGTTTCAGGGCACGCTTTTCGACGCCATGCCACGACATCATTGCAAAGAGAAGTGTGAGGGCGAGGGAAATCGGAAAATGAACGTACCAGGTGAGGGCGGCCGGGGCAAGCATCGCGGCCACAGTTTGCTGTATCGGGAAACCGTAAAGAAAGATGCCGTATGAGTAGTCACCGCTTGCGACAAAGCGGTGGCGTCTTGGTTGCGTGAGTCCGAGAAAGACGGTCAGATAGGTGGCGGGCAGCGCCGCGAAGTAATCCGCGCCGCGAACGGATAGGCAAATCACTGCGACGAGGCCAGATAGCACACAGAGCCATGAACTCCAGACGATCCGGTTGCGGAACTGGTACGCGCAAACGCCATAGAAGAAACAGAGAACGAGCATCGGTCCGTGTACGGTTATACCAGCCGAACCGGAACGGTGCGCAAGCGCAACGAGTAAGACGTTCGCACCAATCGATGCGGCGAGTAAAAGATGCGGTCGTTGTGCCATGCCGGCATACGACGCAATAGTCAATGCGACGTAACAGGCTAGTTCGAACGGTAACGTCCACAATTGCTGATTGATTGCATCCGGCCAAGGATTGTTGGCGAACATACCTGGCAGCGCGAAATGGACGTCTCCGAGAATGTTCAGGAAGTACGCCCGGAACTCGGGATCAGTGAAATATTGATGAAGTGGAAGCGTGGTAAAGAACGGCCCGATCAGCAATGCGGCGATCAGCGTGTCGACCGCCAATGCGGGTAGCAGCCGCAGTACCCGCAGCCCGCAGAAGGAAACGATCGTGCGGCAACGTTCGAAGCTGCCAGCAACCAGGAAACCGCTCAGAGCGAAGAACATTGGCAAAATTAGCGCGAGCGGTGCTCGTGCAGGCCCGGACCATACTGCTTGAGTGAACTTGTGACCATAACAGACGTTAATGGTGTGGCTCGCGACCACGAGGACGGCGAGCACGAGACGCATGTAGTCGAAACCCGATGGCCTGTTTTTCGCATCGGCAAGCCGCGATCCGAGTGTCGTTGCGAGTGGGGACATCATTCCGTCCTCCGGGGGGATGGGTCTTGTACAGCGGTGGCGGGTAGCCTGACGGTGAATGGCATCAGCAGATAATCAACCAGACCGTCAGGTTCATCAGTGTAGTCAAGACCGACCTCGGGCCATTCGCCTTTCTTCGGGAAGTGTGCGGTCCCAAACAATACGTCCCATAAGGTCACGACTGCAGCGAAATTTCGGTTGTAATGGCGCAACTCGACTGAATGATGAATTCGATGAAATCGATTGTCTGGGAACAGATAGGAAATCGGGCCAAAGCTGATGCGTGTATCGGCGTGCTCGAAGGTGCCCTGAATGAGTATCACCATGCCAATCAACGACCATAGGAAAGGAGGATGGAAGTCGATCAGTAGTGCCATTGGAAGCGTGACAACGAGGGGACGGAGCAACTCCTCCGATACATGCATATTGCAGTTCCACACATTCATCTCGCGAATCGAATGGTGGACCTGGTGGAACCGCCATAAGAAACCGAACGTATGCTGCGCGCGATGGAACCAGTAGTACAGCAAATCACCAATCAGTATCGCCCCAGCGATAGCAAGGGCGATGCCGGTGGCATGCCAGACTGGCCGCGGCGAATCCAATACGCCGTCAAGCGATATCGAGAAAAGCGGTCGGATATGCAGTGCGACGATCACAGAATGATAAAGTTCGAAGAAAAGCCCACCTATAAACAAATAACAAATGTGAAACAGAATGCCGCGTGCGCGTGATGCAAACGACACCTTGCCATACGGCAGCATTATCTCGACGGCGACGCAGAGAATAGAGGCAACAGCTACGCGCTCTCCCGCACGCAAGGTATGAGCAACATAAGTCAACACATCGAACGTTTGCATCTTTTTCCCCGATTCGAGATGTGGAGGTCTTCGAATGCTGTGCTGCACAACGCTGCTATGAGGATAGTGGGACACGGGTGCTCTCGGGGGCGCATCACACCGTCAGTTTCGGCCATCATTCAGCGGGTATCGCCTATATGTAATACGAATTATGTTTTATGGCCGTACGTAAACGGCGGTTTCAAGGTCGAAGCGCAACGGCGGGTTTAATGTTTAGAGCCTTGAGGTTGAGCTGCTGAAGCAAGTGTTGGGGCAAAGACCTCGAATGGCGAATGGAAGGCGCGTTTGATCGTTTCGTGACGGTCTACGCGTCGAAATATCGAAGGCAACGGAAACGTTGAAGAAGGACCGGGAAAGCCTGCTGGCGTTTTACGACTTCCCGGCTGAGCACTGGCAGCATTTGCGGACCACGAATGCGATCGAGTCGACGTTCGCGACGGTGCGACACCGTACGACGCGCACGCGCAACTGTGTGTCGCGACCCACCTTCCTTGGTCTGGCATTCAAGCTGATCGAGGAAGCCGAGAAAGCCTGGCGCCGCGTCAAGGGCCCGAAAAGATCAAGCTGTTGCTGGAAGGCATTGCCTTCAGGGATGGCGAACCGGTGAAAGACGATCAACCGGTTCAGCAGAAACTCGCCGCCTGAAGTCCCCGCTCATCAAGTTGCCTATACACCATGCATGGACGCCCCCGGCTTGCCAAGTTCTCGTTTGCAACGGATTGAGGTAACGATTGCAGCCATGCATCCGGACTTCAATGGCCGGCGTAGGCCGGCGGTCCCTGATGCGTTGCAATCATCGATCATCTAAAAAAGGACGGGGACGCTATGGCGACCGGGGACGCTTCGACCGCAACGCAGTCCGTATGGGGCGATATACCTGTTAAACGAGTGTCAACCGTTTACGGGTTTTGCCTGGTCTCATGCGTGTCGATTCCCGCAACGCGGGCGCGTCGTGACAGTATGTTCAACCCCTCCAGTGAAAGGCACACTCATCATGGCTACCGGAACCGTCAAATTCCACCGTGTTTTGCGCACGACGCCCGAGCGTATCTATCGCGCGTTCCTCGAACCCGCCGCGATGGCGAAATGGCTACCGCCGTATGGCTTCACCTGCGACGTGCATCAGATGGATGCGCGCGTCGGCGGCACCTACAGGATGTCGTTTCATAACTTCGGCTCGGGCAAGGGGCACTCGTTCGGTGGCGAGTACATCGAACTGGTGCCGTTCGAGAAGATCCGCTATTCGGACCATTTCGACGACCCGAATCTGCCCGGTCAGATGCACACGACCGTTTCGTTGCGGCAGGTGTCGTGCGGGACCGAACTGAACATCGTGCAGGAAGGCATCCCCGAGATGATTCCGGTCGAGATGTGTTACCTCGGCTGGCAGGAGTCGCTCGCGCAACTGGCGAAGCTGGTCGAGCCGGAGATTGCGGACTGACATTCAATAACAGCCGCTTGCTCCCTTTCACTCAACCATGCGCGCGATGCGCTGACCTTTACGGCGTCGCGCGCTGAATCTCCGCACCGGGACTCGAGCTCGATACCCATCGAGCCGCTAAAAGATAAAACCGGTATTCACGAACTTCGAGTGATGATTCGTGACCATCGTATCGAACAGCGTCTTGTTCAGGTCGGTCTCCTTGGCCGCGACCATGGAGCGAATCGAGAACGCGCGCAACGCATCGGTGACCGATAGCGTACCTTCCGCAGAATCCTTGCGGCCGGCAAACGGAAAGACGTCTGGGCCTCGCTGGCACTGGCTGTTGAGATTGACGCGGCACACCTGATTGACGAGCGGGTCGACCAGCGATCCAATTTGGGCAGCGTCGGTGCCGAAAATGCTGACCTGCTGACCGTGGTCCGAAGTGATGACATACTCGAGTGGTGTATCAATGTCATCGAACGGCACGACTGGGATGATCGGTCCGAACTGCTCCTCACGATAGAGCATCATCCCTTCCTTCACGGGGTACACCACGGCCGGATAGAAAAGAGTTTTGCAGAACACGCCACCCCCTTCGTTCACGACCGCCGCGCCTTTCGCTTTCGCATCGTCAATTGCCTGAGTCATGTAGGCCGTGCGATGCATGCCCGGCAGCGGTGTAATGGACACACCCTGTTCCCACGGCATGCCGACCTTGAGATTTTTGAGCGCTGCGTTAAAGCGCTGAAGAAACGTATCGGCGATCGAGCGGTGCACCATCAATATCTTGAGCGCTGTGCACCGTTGACCATTGAACGACAACGTACCGAGCAGACATTCCTTCACGGCGAGGTCTATGTCGGCGTCAGCCAACACAATCGCGGCGTTTTTGGCGTCAAGGCCGAGAACGGCGCGTAGCCGATGCGACTTTGGGTGCTGTTTTTTCAGGTGGTCTGCAACCTTGCTTGAGCCGATGAGGGCAAGCACGTCGATCTTTCCTGAGGCGAGCATGTGTGGCACCACCACCGCACCCGGTGCATAAATCGTGTTGACGACGCCTTTCGGGAAAGCAGAGCGGAAAGCCTCGAGCAGTGGAAAGAACAGCAGCGTGCCATATTGGGGCGGCTTGAACACGACGGTGTTGCCCATCAGCAATGCGGGAATGAGCGTCGCGAACGTTTCGTTCAGCGGATAGTTGTAAGGCCCCATGCACAGTACGACGCCCAGCGGGGTGCGGCGAATCTGGCCGATGGTGCCCTCGGCGATGACAAAGCGCGAGTTGCTATTGTCTAGCTCCTTGAGCGCCGAGATAGTGTCTTGCATATAGCTGATGGTGCGGTCGAACTCCTTCTGCGAATCGGCAAGGCTCTTGCCGATTTCCCACATGATCAGATTCACAATCTCATGGCGACTGGCGGCCATGAGACGAATGAAGTCTTGCATGCAGCCGATGCGCTGCGCGACTGTCATCGTTGGCCACTCACCGCGGCCGTGATCGTAGGCTCGCACGGCCGCGTTCAGCGCGGCATCGCTCTCGACCTCGCCCATGACCGGATAACTGCCAATTACGACCTGTTCAGCGTCGCCGGAGGCTTGTCGCACGCAAACTGGCGACTGCACGCTCTTGCAGGCGCCATCCCATGCCTTCAGTTCTCCATCGACGAGCGAGACGCGCTGATGAATCGGCTCCGCGAGGCGGACGGAATCGGGAATATCGTCGGTGACTGGAAACAACTGCCGGAGGTTCTCGAAGTCAATATTTGCCACGTTTCGCTCCTATGTTCGTGCAGTACGCGGTGGTCCGCCAGGTGTTGGGCATTGCTCGAACGCAATCAATGCGACCGTGCCTACCCGCTGGTGACGTAACGGTACCTGTCGGACCGATCATTGGGTCGTGCGCAAGCGACTGTGCCGGTGTTTGGTGGCCGTGCTTCGCGGCGGGCGCAAGACACAGAGAGAAGCATAGCTAATGGCAGAGAACAGAGTTGAAGACGAACCGTGTTCAACACCTGATAAACGGTGAAGTCGGTTCCGACAGTGATATCACGTGGCGCGGCGCGGCACCGCCGAGCTTGCGGGCGAGCTTAGTCAGTAGCTGCGGAAATGTCCTCGTAACCGGATTCGATTAGATTCGTCATCGTGGTCTGCAGTTCGACCAACGGCGTAGCGGTCACTGCGGTCGCTACCCCGTCGGATTTCGGAAGCAGTCCGGCGAATGCCGCCATTCCCGTCCCGCATGCTGTTAGGAGTATGGTGGCAGCAAGTACGGCTGCACTGCCGCGCAGCGCTTGCTTGGGAGCGAAGTCCGCAAAACATCGCATCATGGCTATCTCCGGTTGACGCATTTTCTGGACGCAAAGACCGTGCCGACGGAGGGGCTGTCAGGCAAGCGTGCCGCTAACGGGCTGCGTAGGCGTTGAATGCTCGCGTGACAGTGGCGACGTGGACTCGGTGGTGGGACTCACCCTACACTTTGACCGGGCAGCGACGGTCGGAAACCAACATTTCGCTGCGGAGAATTGCGCCCGCATGTTCCTGAACATTGCCCGGCAAGCGTTCAGGGATTGTCCTGTGCCGCTCGCTTGACCAACCGTATGTGCGAGGCAGCGAGGAACCCGGCGATAGTTCACTTGTTGCGAAGTCCACGTGACACTTCTGCGGCCTGCGCACCGATATACTGTTTCCTCCTACCGAACAGCTGTACTAACATCGAGTAACGGTTCGAGCATTGACGACCGGGCGGGGCTGGGGAGGCGAGTGTGTTTTCCCCTTGGAGAGCCAGGATGAAAGAAAACTCATCTCGTGAAATCGTCGAACTGCTGACAAAAGTGGTCGGGCGCAGCGCCACGCATGTACCTAGGGGGCAGAGCCGCCGCAGTGCCTCAAAAGCGATTGACCGGCTTGAAGAGATCAAACGGAACGCCGCGTTTGCTCGCCAATACGAATCAGCACCGGAACCGCTACGCGAATTGGTGATGAGGCGGGCCGTAGAAGTCCACGACCTGGCGATTGCACGAGATTACGCGAGCGCCCTCAATGCGCTCAGTGCGGTTGTCGATTTCCTCTATCAACATCTTGTAGACGACTCCGGCTCAGCAACGCCTGCGAGCAAACTGGCAAGCATCGATTTGAATGCGGTTCACCGGGCTCTTCAATTCGGAGGTCTTCCGGGACAGTCGCAGCAGGACCCAGATGACGACAACCCGCCGCCAGTGCGTCGCTGAACTTGCCAAGGGATAATCTCCGATGCTCTCGGGCCTATCGAAACTGCTGGACAAAGCATTTATCCTCGGCTTCTTTTTGCCGGCCCTGCTTGGCTTTACAGGCTTTCTCGCGGCAAACGCCGATATCCCGGCATTTTGCGATTTGCTACTCAAAGCGACCTCGGACAGCGACAAGGTTGGAAGCCTGTTCTCTTTCCTCATCATCGTATGGGTCCTATCGCTGATCCTGTTGGTATTGAACAACTGGTTTTATCAGGTCCTCGAAGGATACAAATGGCCATTCAATCGCGAGGCCTGGAAGCGCGATGAGCGAAATCGCCGCAATCGTCAGCTGGACCTCATAGAACGCCTCCGTACGGAACTCGCTACAGAGAACAGTACAATCGAGCGGCTTAAAGCCTCAAAGGAATCGTTGGAATACAGAAAGGCTGAATCGAACCGAGCCACCGTAAGGGCGAGGCTGTACCGCAACCAGGAGCGGAACGCCCGTGATTTCCCCCGGCATGAAAATCTCGTTCTTCCTACGGCCTTTGGGAACACGTTGCGTGCATTCGAGGGTTACTCGAGCGAAGTCTATAAGGTTGACAGCATATTCGTATGGCCGCGTCTTCTTGCAGTCATCCCAAAGGACTATCAGGCAATCATCGCCGATGCGAGAGCGCCAGTCGACTTTCTGGTCGGACTCGTCGTTCTGGGTACCTTTACGTCCATCTTTACCATGGTGCGAGCGATTGACATCTGGCTTGCCGACGGACTGGCCGGTAATTACCTGTTGGCGGATCTTTTTCAGAACGCTGCGATTGCGGCCGCCATTGCGGCAATTGCGTATCGGCTTGCGATTCTAGAGGCAAGAAGCTGGGGCGACGTTGTCAAATCAGCGTTTGACCTTTATCTGCCGGCACTCGCTGAGAAATTAGGTTTTGTTCTCCCGACGTCCCAGGCCGCACAGCGGGAGTTCTGGGCGGCATGGAGCACGCAGTTCCGCTTCCATGCACCGGCAAATACCGCGTGGTGGACACGTATCAAGCCGGTGACGCCAGCAGCAACGACGAAGGCGGATTGGGAGGCGACAGACTCGGCAGGCGAAAGCGACGAGGTGCGCGGAGGTTGACTGTCGAACCCGCGATTCGTGTCGAGCAGAGCTTTTGCTTCCGGACTGACAGCGACAGCGACCAGAGGCAATTGCGCTGCGTCTTATCCGGCCTGGAGTTACGTGCATCATGACGCCACAGTTCGATACCGATTTACGGACCAGACTGGTCAGGGTATATGGCCACGTGCAGGGTGTAGGTTACCGGCAGGCTTGCATCAACGAGGCCACGGCTCGAGGCATCACGGGTTGGGTGCGCAATCGGATGGACGGTTCGGTCGAGGCGGTGTTGCAAGGACACGCAGAAGAACTCGAGCGAATCTGCGATTGGCTGGTTGACGGTGCCCATGCAGCTCTGGTGGACCGTCTGGAAGTCCAGGAACTATCGCCACCAGTAGCCAGGTTCGATGAATTCAAGCTCGCCGCGACGGTCTAGTTGAGTTGAGTCAACCCGCTCGCCCTAAGGCTTGAGTGCGGAAGCCAGAACGCAGCTCATCGGAAGCCTGAGGTCCCCAGTATCGCTGCGATACGCCTGCGCCTCGTGTGCGACGGCCCGTTCAATAGACGCTAGCGCGGCCGGCGTCTGCGCGTGTAGCAACGCGGAAACCCGCACGCCACCACGCAGGAGTGCATGAAAAGGTGTAGTGGGAGCACGAAGCACGAGCGTGAGGTCCAACTCCCGCACCTCCGGTTGGACGAACCCGGCATCGAGTAACAGGCGCTTCGATTCCTCCCAATCGCTGAATCGGAAGAAGGGTGGTCCCGGCGGGACGGGTACGTCGGTCGTCCCGTGCTCCTCGATCGCCTTCAACACCATGCCGAAGCCAACCGCCTTGTTCGGTGTCGCCCATACCGTGAAGGCGATTCTGCCGTTAGGTTGCAGTACACGAAACGCCTCCGCGAGTGCGCGCTCGGGGTGTGCAAAGTGCAACATTCCGAAGCTGATCCCCACCGCCGAGAAGCTTGCGTCGGGAAATGGCAAATCCTCCGCGTCGCCGACGCGGAACTCAAGTGCCGGAAAGACGCGTCTCGCCTTGTCGACCATCGCGACCGAGAAATCCACCCCGGCGACATCCGCGCCGCTGCGCGCGGCGGCCGCCGCGAGATAGCCCGGGCCGCAGGCGACGTCGAGAAAACGGGCTCCCCGCCGAATGCAGAGGGTTTCGAGCATGGCCTGGTTCGACTGGGCGGTCAAATCACCAAAATACTCATGATAGGCCTGCGCGACCCGCTCCCAACCTTCGTGCTCGAAGGTACTGAAGTCGAGTTGTCCCATGCTTACCCCCACCGGTTTTACACGTTGGCAACCTTTAGCGCATGCCTATGTTCCTCGTAATCCGTATGTCTGGCTATCGGGGAAACAATCAGGCGGCGACAGAGACAGCGAACAAATGTGTGGTGCGACGCACAACCAACGTCGTCTAAAGCCGCCAGACTTTCGCGCGCGTCGGCGCTGGCTGACGCACCCCCACGAACCAATACGCCTGCTTTCTCTCTGGCGCTTCGCATTTCAGCGCCAGGTCGCGAAACGCATCACTTGCGTTAGACTGGCTCGAGCAACCGGGAGGAGACCTGGATGATACGCAAGACGCTTAATGCCTCGCAGCTTCAGCAGGAGGTCAGTCGGCGAATCCATCGACTGCAGGAAATCGTCGAGGATGGCGTGAAGATTCGCGTGCCGCGGCCGCAATTGCAAGAGGCTGACAAGACAGGCTGCAACTGGAATATGACCCACTTCGGTAACGCGATCGGCTTCGAGCGCGACATCGAGGGCGTACTCAAGGCCATGCGTGCAGAATACAACCTCAGTACCGAAGTGAAGGACACCAACAACCCGTTCGGGGACTAGTCGCGAAAGTTACAACCAGCGCGGCTCGCGCGTGAACGCCACCGTCAGCCAGCGGTCCGGGCCCGATTCGCCGATTGCGCGCGAGATCCTGTCGCGGATCTGATCGAGCTGGCGGACGCCGGCGTGCTCCATCGCCTCGGGCAACACGATATGCACCTCGACGAACAGGCCGCGGCCGACGCGCGTCGCGTAGTGCGAGTGCTTGACGAAGCCGTAGTAGGCGGTCAGTTGTTGCATCAGGTCGCGCAGTCCGCGCTCCAGATCCGGCGGCGTGATCAGCAACACTTCCTTGACCGCGCCGATCACGGTTCCGATCGGCATCGGGATCAGGACGAGCGTCAGTAGTGCGAGCACGCCGGGGTCGATGTACGGTGTCAGGTGGCCGTGCCCGATTCGTTCGAGCAGCCATGCAATCGAAAACGCCAGCAACAGCGCCGCGCTGACGCACGCCGACATCAGCCAGCTCTTGATGTCGAGCCCTATCAGTTCGGAGTCGATCGCGCGATTCACGCGCCGCTCGCGCAAGAACATGACGAAGGCGAACGTGGCAACCACCACTGCGTAGAAGACGCCCCAGCCGAACTCGAGCTCGTGGCCGCCGTCGAGCAGGCCTTTGACCGCGTTGATGAAAGCATAAAAGCACAGCACCGACAGCAAATTGCCGTTGAACACGAGCACGAGCGGCTCGATGTGCCAGAAGCCGTGCTGGAAGCGTCGACTGCTCTCTTGCCGAAGCGGGCTCCATCGAGGAGCCCGCGTGCTTCATGAATAGAGGAGCCGGCTCAGGTCTGGTTGCCCCACAGATCGTCAATCGCGCGGATTGCCAGCAAGTATCCGTTTGCGCCAGCCCCGCAAATTACCGCGGTAGCCGCCACCGAAATCGTCGAGTGACGATATTCCTCCGAGCGTCGGTGGATGTTGGTGATATGCAATTCCACTACAGGTCGGCGGATGAGCTTGACTGCGTCGAGCACCGGAATCCGACCGAATGAAAAGCCGGCTGGATTGATGATCAGCGCGGCGTCCTGCAAGAACGCTTCCTGGATCCAGTCGATCAACTCGCTTTCGCTGTTCGTTTGTCGGAATACGCAGTCGAACTCGAGGGCGTCGGCCAGCGCGAGGCAGTTCTGTTCGATGTCCTTCAGCGTAGTGCTGCCATAAAGATGAGGCTCCCGCGCGCCCAGCATGTTCAGGTTGGAGCCATTGAGGATGTAGAGTTTGCGAGTCATGGTGTCAGTGTGTAGAAGAGCGTTCCAGGGCCGTGTCTTTGGTTTCCCGGGATATTGCGATCATCAGGAAGGAGATCAGGTTCAGCGAGCCGCAGACCGCTACGATGGCCCAAGGGGAACCGTTAAAGGCATTGAGCAGCGCCACGGCGACGATTGGCATCGGGCCGCCGGTGAGCAGGTTGGCTCCCGAGTACGACAGTGCGGACCCCGTGTAGCGCGCATCGGTCGGAAATGACTCGGCGAACCACACCGGCTGGATGCCGCTCTGGAACTGTGTGAAGCCGAGGAAGGCGCCCATCACGGCCATCGTCATGGCGATCGAGTTCTGGTTGAGAATCGGAAAGTAGATCAGGCAGCAGATCAGCGTGCAGAACGAGCCGATCATCAGCGCACGTTTGCGTCCGATCCGATCGCTCAGATAACCGCCCGCCAGCGCTCCCGCGATGGCACAGACATTCGCAACCATCAGCAGCATGAAACCGGTCTGCTTTGGTACGCCGAGGTGTTTCGTCAGATAGCTGAGCGAGAAAACCACGATCAGATAAAACAGTGCGGCCGGGCCACAGAAGAACAGCGTCAGGCGAAGCGCGGTGCGCCAGTGATATTTGAAAACGGTGCCTAGCGGATTGGCGGCGCGTGTGGGCGAGCCACTTTTCCTGAGCGCCTCGAAGGCCGGTGTCTCGCTAACCTTCCTGCGGATGTAGATGCCCAGCAGCACCAGCACAAAGCTTGCGAGGAACGGGACTCGCCATCCCCAGGAGTCGAAGTCGTCCGATGAAAGCAACGCGGCCAGTGTAAAGAGCGAGAAGTTGGCGAGAATCTGGCTGAGTGGCGAGCAGATGCCAAGCAGGCCCGAATACCAACCGCGTCGGTTAGCAGACGCATGCTCGACCGCCATCAGTTGCGCGCCCGTCGACTCGCCGCCAAGCGCGAATCCCTGGATGATGCGCAGTGTCACCAGCAACGTCGGCGCGAAGATGCCAACCTGGTGGTAAGTGGGCAACAGCCCCATCAGGAACGATGAAGCTCCCATTACCGACACGGTGATAAGCATCAGTTTGCGGCGTCCCCAACGGTCCCCGAGCATCCCGCAGATCACCGCGCCTAGCGGGCGTGCGGCCAGCCCTGCCCAGAAACTAGCCAACGACGCGAGCAGCGAGGCGGTCGGGTCCAGCGATGGAAAAAACAGCTTTGGAAAGATCGTGGCCGCGACCACACCATACAGCGCGAAGTCGAACCATTCGAGCGCCGTTCCGACGGTTGCGCCTGCCACCGCCCGACGCGCCATCAAGTGAGCCTGCGCGGACTGTTGTTCCGCGGCAAGGCCTGAATCAGCAAAAAATGACATGTTGTCTCCTGAATTCCTCATATGTCGAACCGTTCGTTTCTGGCGACGAACAAGTGCTATTGTTTGCGCTCGGAAAGCGAGGCGTTCCGCACCGGAACTGCATTGCACATAATGAAAATCACGCGAAATGTCGCTCAAAAACGGCCTGAGAATTCTTGATTTCCTGGCGACGCAAGCCGAAGGCGCGGGTCTTCTGGCGATTGCCGACGCTTTGTCCCTGCCCCGCAGCACGTGCCACCGCGTGCTCGCCGAGCTCATCGAAGGCGGCTATGTCAGGCAACTGGTCGATCACAGCCGCTACATTCTGACGATGCGTATGACGTCGAACGGGCTGGAATTCCTGAGCCTGACGGGCATCGCGGATATCGCCCAGCCGATCATCGAACGCGTCGCTGCGCAGACAGGTGAACTGGCGCGGCTGTCGTTGGTGGACGGCGAAGCAATCATCTGGGTGGGGAAGGCGGACGGACAGCGCATCGGCTTTCGCTACGATCCTGACATGGGCCAGGCAGCACGACTTTCATGCACGTCGACCGGACACGCATGGCTGATGACAATGACTGACGAACAGGCGGCGGCACTGGTTTTGAAGCAGGGTTTTGGACAGCCCAATGAGTTTGGACCCAATGCGCCGACGACGCTCAAGGCGCTGCTGGGCTTCCTGCACGCTGCGCGCGTGCGTGGCTACGCGATGATCGACGAGGTGTTTGCCCCACGCATGTCAGCGGTGGCGGTGCCCGTGGTGAGCGGCTCGCGTTGCGTCGGCGTCATCAGTTTGGCCGGTCCGCGGGTGCGGCTGACGACCGAGAAGATTCACGAGTACTCGATGCTGCTGCGCGAGGCGGCGAATGAACTGGCCCAGCTAAGCAATATGGCGGGATTCCCGAGTCGGCCGCCGCTCGGCAAGGGATGACGAGACACAAGTGCAAAGCCATCCGAGCGGCGAACTTCGTCCGCTTCGCGCCGAACTGCGGTCTCCGATACGTTGGCGCAGATGACCGAACGTCTTCCTGCCGGATGCGCAACTGACGGTCGGGCGCCATGCTGCCATCACACTCGGGCTTCGCCCCAAAACCCGCAAGTGGCCGGACTAGACCGTCGATCCTGTTGGATATGACCAGGTGAGATGGTGCTGAACGGAGGCTAGCTTGTTATTCCTTGTCATAACGGCGCACTGGAACGCGGCTATCGGCGCGAGCTACGATGAAGCACAACGACGGCGTGTAAATTACGCCTTTTTCACGTAGGCGTTACACCACCCTTTTGCGTAGACCAGCTTGCCCCCGTAGGTCGGACACGGCCCAATCGTGGAACCGGGTTTGCCTTGATACAGTTGGCAATTGGCGCAGGTCTGCCCTGTCTGGTACCGAGGGAATTTCGCCTTGTCGACCTTCGATGCGTCCATCTTGTATCCGAGGGCCAGTGCGGTCGGATCGTTTTCGGACAGCACAGGCGCGTCCGCGTTTGACTTTGTCGAGAGAACCGTCGTTGAGGCAACGGATGCGGCAAGTATCATGAAATGACGGCGAGAGAGCGACACGATCGAAACCTCCTTTCGAGACACAATCAGACGGTGGCAAAGTGACGGTGAACCGGTCAATCGCAAACCGCCTCGTCATAACATGAGCAATCAACATACCTGTCGATTGTCGAACACCAGTTTCGCAGCCGGCCTGTTGGGTGAAATATCACATGCGATATATTGAAAACCGAGGCATGACCGAGCCACGGAGGATCGATCGTGGAACTGGATGTGACGCAGAAGCTGATCGGTACGAGGAGCAGGATATGAAGATGACCTTGCGCGGCCCGCTATCGTTGTGAACCGGACCAAAGCGAAGCCCGGAGAACTCCAGAAGCGGCCCTGGGTCTCGCGCCGAGTTTTCGGCTGTGAGACCGCGCTCGCTTGAGTGCGCTGTGCCGCGTTACTCTCGTGTCATCCGTCTACCGGCGAACGCATGTCATTGCGGCTTGAGGTGCAGATCGTTGCTCACGGATTGCACCCCCGGCACGCCGTGGGTCACCGCAAGTGCTTCCAGAATCTGTGCCTCTGAATCCACGTATCCCGACAACTGCACGACGCCTCGATACGTTGCCACGCTCATCGGTAACGATCGTAGCGCGGGGTCCGCGACAAGCGCCTGCTTCACCCGGCGGGCGAGCGTAGCGTCGTCAGTGGCGATTGCCCCCGGCGCGGTCGCGGACGGCGTCGCCGTCGCCGTCGCCGTCGACTTACAGCCGTTGGTGAACACGAACGCGGGCAACGCGAACATCGCGACGATCAGCAACCGGCCTTTGATGTATGGCGCGTTTCGCATGTCGGTTATGACATCCAAATCCGTTCATTCGTACATTCAAACGTCGACACAAAAACATCGCTGCCGTGGCGCTCGCGGCAAAGTATGCACGGACGGCACGGGCCATGCTGATACGAAACCAGGCCTTTCAGGCTAGCCATGTACCTGCACGATCCAGCGTGACCGATTGACAGATTCAGCGATTAGCAGCGAAACAGCATTCACTTACCATCACAAGCTGTGTCATACGTTGGGCGGTACGTTTAACCTGCCGCATACGGCACACTACACCCACAGCGCCGCGCCCGATGCGCTTGCGTGCGTCGCACGCGCGCTCGGCGGCAAGCGCGCGGCCGACGCGGGTCCGCTGCTGTTCGAACTGAACCGCGCGCTCGGCATTCCGATGGCGCTCGCGCAGATCGGCATGCCCGAGCAGGGACTCGACGAAGCGGCCGATCTCGCGTGCAAGAATCCGTATGCGAACCCGCGTCCCGTGGCGCGCGATGCGATCCGCGCGCCGCTGCAACGTGCGTGGCAGGGCGCCGAACCCGCCTGAGCATTGGCCAACGCAGCGCCGCCAGAACAATCGATGGAGGAAGACATGTCGACAGACAGCAAAGAAGCCGAGCAGGCCCTGACCGAGCAGGTGGTAGCAAGCTTCGCGGGCACGCCCGACGAACGGCTGCGCACGTTGATGCAAAGCCTCGTGCGGCACATGCATGCGTTCGTGCGTGAAGTCGAGCCGACCGAGGCCGAATGGATGTCGGCCATTCGCTTTCTGACCGACACCGGCAAGATGTGCGATGACCTCGTGCGTCAGGAATTCATCCTGTTGTCGGATACGCTCGGCGTATCGATGCTCGTCGACGCGATCAATCACCGTCTCGCGACGGGCGCGACCGACACCACCGTATTCGGTCCGTTCTATATTCGCGGCATGCCCGAGCGCGCATATGGCGAGAACATCGCGTTCACGCCGGGCACGCCCGCACTCGTGCATGGGCGCGTGCTGTCGACGGACGGAGAGCCGCTTGCCAACGCGGTGCTAGACGTCTGGCAGACCGCCGATAACGGCATGTACTCGGGGCAGGACACCGAGCAGCCGCACGGCAATCTGCGTGGACGTTTTCGCACCGACGCCGAAGGCCGCTACGCGATTTCGACGATCGTGCCGGTCAGCTATCCGATTCCGACCGACGGCCCGGTCGGCCGCATGCTCGAAGCGACTGGACGGCATCCGTGGCGACCCGCGCATCTGCACTTCATGATAGATGCGCCTGGGCATCGGACACTGGTCACGCATGTGTTCGATCGCGAGGATCCGTATCTGGATTCGGACGCGGTGTTCGGCGTGAAGCCCTCGCTGATGGTGGACTATCGCGAGTGCTCCGCGGATCACGAACTCGCGCGCCGCTTCGGTTTCGATGGACCGTTCCGCGAAGCGCGCTACGACTTCATCCTCGATCGGAGTTAATGACGATGGCACGTTTTTTCGCGGTATTCGCGACCGACAAGCCCGGCATGCGCGAAGTGCGCGAACGGGTGCGTCCGGTGCATCGGACGTGGTTGCGCGGCAATCCGCATCGTGGCGTGTTCGTGCGCCTCGGCGGTCCGACGCTCGCGCCGCAATGCGATGCGATGAATGGCACGTTGCTGGTCGTCGAAGCGGAGCGTATCGACGATGTGATGGAGTTCGTCAGCAACGATCCGTATATGCAGGCGGGGCTATTCGATTGCGTCGAGATCCGTCCGTGGGACTGGAGCCTCGGCAATCCGGAACGGAGAGTCTGAGCGATGAACGAAACACCGCTGTGCCCGCTTGCCGACGTGCCCGACGGCGGCGCGCGGGTCGTCGATGCCACGGCCGCCGGCGTGCCCGTCGTGGTCGTGCGGCGTGGCGAGCAGGTGTGGGCTTACGCGAACCGTTGCGCACATTTCGGTGCCGCTCGATTTCGAGCCCGGCGATGTGCTGTGCTATCGCGCGCAGGTGTTGATGTGCGCGCATCACAGCGCGCTGTTGTCAGGCGTGATCCTCGTGCTGCCGGAGGGCGAGAGCGAACACACGGTGTATCTGTGAACCGCGCGCAGACCAGTGCGATCGGGTGAGTGGCGCAGTCGTTCTGGAAATGATTCGGGGCAAGGCGCGAGGCTGAACGACGCGCCATACCCCGCCGCCGCTACTTCAACCGCCCCGCCAAAAACTGCTGCAACCGCTCGCTGCGCGGATTCGTCAGCACCTGATGCGGATGCCCTTGCTCCTCGATCTTGCCCTTGTGCAGGAATACGACATGATTCGACACGTTGCGCGCGAAGCCCATTTCGTGCGTGACGACGATCATCGTGCGGCCTTCTTCGGCGAGCGCCTGCATCACACGCAGCACTTCGCCGACGAGTTCGGGATCGAGCGCCGAAGTCGGTTCGTCGAACAGCATCACTTCCGGCTCCATCGCAAGCGCGCGAGCAATAGCGACGCGCTGCTGCTGACCACCGGACAGATGCGACGGATATTTTTTCTCCGTGCTGGCCGGCAAACCGACCTTGGTCAGATACTTCCGAGCGCGTTCCTCGGCTTGCGCGCGGCTCAATCCCAGCACGCTGATCGGCGCCTCGATGATGTTCTCGAGCGCCGTCATATGCGCCCACAGATTGAAATGCTGGAACACCATCGACAGACGCGTGCGCATCGTTTGCAACTGCTTCGGATGGGTCACGCGTAGCGAGCCGTTGCGATCCCTGCTCGTGTTGATTTCCTCTCCGTTCAGCGTGATGCGCCCGGAGCACGGCGATTCGAGAAAGTTGATGCACCGCAGGAAGGTGCTTTTCCCGGAGCCGCTCGACCCGATGAGGCTAATCACGTCGCCCGCCTTCGCCTTCAGCGAGACGCCCTTCAATACCTCGTTGTCGCCGAACTTCTTGTGCAGGTCGTCGACCGTCAGCTTGTACATGCTCGTATGCTCCATCATGACGCGAATGCGTCCGGGTTTAATGCGCTTGCGGTTTCAGATAAGCCAGCAATCGGATTTCCATCTTGCGGAAGCCCCAGATCAGCGCGAACACGATCGCCGCATACAGGATCGCCGCGATGCCGTACGCCTGGAACGTCGCGTAGGTCGCGGAGTTGACGTCGCGCGCCACTTTCAGAATGTCGGGGACGGTCGCCGTGAACGCGAGTGTCGTCGCGTGCAGCATCAGGATCACCTCGTTGCTGTACGAGGGCAGTGCCCGGCGCAGCGCCGAAGGCAGGATGATGCGCGTGTACAGCTTGAACTTCGACATGCCGTAAGCCTGGGCCGCCTCGATTTCACCGTGCGAGGTCTCCCGGATCGAACCCGCGAAGATCTCGGTGGCATACGCGCATTCGTTCAGCGCGAACGCGAGCAGCGTGCAGTTCATCGCATTGCGAAAGAAGCTGTCGAGCATCTGGTGCGAATGGACGAAATGCAGACTGTAGAGGCCCGTGTAGATCAACAGCAACTGAACGTATAAAGGCGTGCCCCGGAAGATGTAGGTGTAAAGCCAGACGGGTCCGGAGATGTAGCGGTTGCGCGACGCGCGCGCGATCGCGAGCGGCACGGCCAACACGAAACCCAGCACGATCGACGCAACCAGCAACCACAGCGTGATGACGAGGCCGGTGTAGTTGAAGCCGTCCGTGAACAGGTAGTTCTGCCAGTATTGACGAGTCAGTTCGATCACAGCGTGGCCCTCCGTACGCCGATCGAGTAGCGCTTCTCGAGGCGGTTCAATAGCAGATTCGAAATGGTGGTGATGGCGAGGTAGATGGCCCCAGTCGCCAGCGTGAAGAAGAAGAACGACTGCGTGCTCTTGCCGGCGTCCTGCGATGCCTTGACCACGTCTGCGAGACCGATGATCGACACGAGCGCGGTGGCCTTCACGAGCACCTGCCAGTTGTTGCCGATGCCGGGCAGCGCGAAGCGCATCATCTGCGGGAACAGGATGCGCGTGAACACGCGCCGCGCGCTCATGCCGTACGCGAAGCCCGCTTCGATCTGCCCGCGCGGCACGGAGAGAAACGCGCCGCGGAAGGTTTCGGTGAAGTACGCGCCGTAAATGAAGCCGAGCGTGATCACACCGGCGAGAAACGGATCGATGTCGATCTGCTCGATGCTGAACATGTCGGTCAGATCATTGAGCCAGATCTGGATGCTGTAGAACAGCAACAGCATCAGCACGAGATCGGGCACGGCGCGGATCAGCGTCGTGTACATCGTGCCGATGCGCGAGATCGCACGGTTGGTCGACAGCTTCGCGGCGGCGCCGAGAAGTCCCAGCGCAAACGACGCCGCGAGCGACAGCACCGCGAGCTTGATGGTTACCCACGTGCCCGCGAGGAGCAGCGGACCGAAGCCTTGAAACAGCATGGGAGTGTCCTTGATGGAGCGAGCCGCGCGCATGCGCGCGGGGCCTGGCGATCGGGTGGAGCGGGCTTGTGGGGGGCGGACTCAACTGCCGTACACGTCGAAGTTGAAGTACTTCTGCTCGATCTTCTTGTAGGTGCCGTCCTTGATCATGTCGGCGATCGCCTTGTCGACCTTCGTCTTCAGATCGGCGTCTTCCTTGCGCATGCCGATGCCCGCGCCGTTGCCGAGGATCTTCGGATCGTCGATGGTCTTGCCGACGAAGTCGAAGCCCGCGCCGCGCGGCGTCTTCAGGAAACCCTGGTCAGCCTGCACGGCGTCCTGCAGCGCTGCGTCCAGACGGCCCGACTGCAGGTCGGTATAGACCGCGTCCTGGTTCTGATACGGCACGACCTTCACGCCCTTGGCCTCCCAATAGGTCTTCGCGTAGGTTTCCTGGATCGTGCCCTGTTCGACGCCCACCGTCTTGCCCTTCAGCGAGTCGGCGGTCGGCAGGATGCCCGAACCCTGCTTCGCGACGAGACGTGTCGGCGTGTTGAACAGCTTCGACGAGAAGGCGATCTGTTCGGCGCGTTGCGGCGTCATCGACATCGACGACAGCACGCCGTCGAACTTCTTTGCCTTCAGTGCCGGAATCATGCTGTCGAAGTCCTGCTCGACCCACACGCACTTCGCGTTCAAACGGCGGCAGATTTCGGTGCCGAGGTCGACGTCGAAGCCGACCAGCTTGCCATCGGTCGCTTTCGATTCGAACGGCGCGTAGCTCGCATCCACGCCGAAGCGAACCGTGGACCAATCTTTGGCGAAGGCGCCGGTGGCAGCGAGCGCGAGGGCGAGGGACAAGGCGAGTTTCTTCATAAAGTCTCCGGGAGGATGCTGCGAGGTGCGATGTTGTATAGACAAATTATCCCGTACGAGCGATGAGCGGCAATCAGGGTTAGTGCTTACGAGCACCCGGGAAGGAGACAGGGAATAGGCGTGAAAGCCTTTGTGGACAAGCTTGTAAGGCTAATTGAAGGGCTGCGGGCGCGGCCGGAATTTTCGCGTATACCCGCGGTCTATACCGTGGCGGATATCTTGTCCATACAACTTCGTTGCGGCGACGCCCGCCCGGGCGTCGGGCCGGGAACCGCGCAATCCGCTCTACGAATGCGCAGGCGGCAGATACGTCATGTGCTCTTCGTCGTACAGCGCATAGATCAGTTCGAGCATGCGCTTGATGTCGGCGGATTCGTCGAGCATGCGCATGCTCATGATGATCGGCGACACGAGGTTCTGGTCGTCGAGGTCCTTGTAGGCGACGTCGCCGCGCTGCAAGCCGTACACGCTCGCCGGCACGATCGAGATGCCTTCGCCCGCGCCGACGAGGCCGAGCGCGATCTGCAATTCGCGCGTCTCGTAGAGCCGCTGCGGCTTCAGACCGCGATCGTGAAACGCGGCGAGCACCTGGTCCGCGTAACTGGGCCGTGGCGCCTTCGGGAAAATGATCAGCGTTTCGCCGGTCAGGTCCTGCAGCGACAGCACCGGCTTCGCGGCGATCAGCGGATGGCCGAGCGGCAGCGCGACGATCATCCGTTCTTCGCGCAGCACGACGCGCCGGATGCTCGGGTCTTCGTGACGGATGCGGCCGAAGCCGACGTCGATGCGGCCTTCCTTGAGCGCCTTGATCTGATCCATCGTCGACATCTCGTGCAGGCTCAGCTCGACGGTGCTGTTCTCGGTACGAAAGCGCCGGATGATTTTCGGCAGCATGCCGTACAGCGTCGAGCCGACGAAGCCCACCGACAAACTGCGCTCGATCTTGCCGACGCGCCGCGTCATCGCCTCGATTTCCGTCGTTTGCGCGAGCAGTTGCACGGCGTGCGAATAGAAGAAGCGGCCAGCCTCGGTCAGCTTCAGCGGCCGCGAGTTGCGCTCGAACAGCTGCACGCCAAGGATGTCTTCGAGCTGCTGGATCTGCCGGCTCAGCGGCGGCTGCGCAATATGCAGACGTTTGGCGGCCTTGGTGACATTGCATTCCTCGGCGACGGCCACGAAGTAGCGCAGATGGCGCAGTTCCATAGAAATACCTTTTAAGTATCGTCGCGATACCAAATCAGTGTTGGACGATGCAAATGGCGTGGAACTATCCTTCAGTTACCGTAGACGCCCCACAAAATTATACCTCCCGAGCATCGATAACTCGGCCCGGTCTGAAGCGTCGGTCGGCCCCTGGAGACGGCGCAGGCAAATCCTCGCGCATGGGATCCAAGACCTAGAAAGAGTTCAGGAGCAGCAATGAGACATGCTGATATCGCAACCCCGATGCAAGGGTTGTCCACCGATTCCCTCAGGCACCAGATCCCGCCTCCCGTGCCGAAGGTCGAGCGCTTGCGCGCCACGGCCTGACGCCATACGGAGGCGCACCGCCTCCGCTCCCCCACGTGAAAGACCAACCGGCCACCGGCCTCCCGGCAGGCAGGCCGCTCCCTATACGCGTGCGTCGCACGCATACCAACAGTCCGAACCAGGAGACAGGCATGATTCCGATCTACCCGGATCACACTCCACAACTGAAGAACATCGACGACTTTCTCGTGGAAGACCGCGAGCGCGGCGATTACCGCCTGCATCGCAGCGCGTTCACCGACGAGCGTCTGTTCGAACTCGAAATGCAGCACATTTTCGAGGGCAACTGGATTTACCTGGCCCACGAAAGCCAGATCCCGAACAACAACGATTACTTCACGACCTACATGGGCCGTCAGCCGGTCGTGATCGCACGCAATCGTCAGGGCGAACTGAACGCGTTCATCAACTCGTGCACGCATCGCGGCGCGATGCTGTGCCGCCACAAGCGCGGCAACAAGGCGACCTATACGTGCCCGTTTCACGGCTGGACCTTCAACAACAGCGGCAAGCTGCTGAAGGTCAAGGACCCCGCGGACGCCGGTTATCCCGACTGCTTCAACAAGGAAGGCTCGCACGACCTGAAGAAGCTCGCGCGCTTCGGCAACTATCGCGGCTTCCTGTTCGGCAGCTTGAGCGATGACGTGCCGCCGCTCGAAACGTTCCTCGGCGAGGCCGCGCGCATCATCGACATGATCGTCGACCAGTCGGAAGACGGTCTCGAAGTGCTGCGCGGCTCGTCGACCTATACGTACGAAGGCAACTGGAAGCTGACCGCCGAAAACGGCGCGGACGGTTATCACGTGTCGGCCGTGCACTGGAACTATGCGGCAACGACCAATCATCGCAAGGAAGAGAACGCGCGCGAAGACAAGATCCGCGCGATGGATGCCGGCAGCTGGGGCCGTCAGGGCGGCGGCTTCTACGCGTTCGAGCACGGTCACATGCTGCTGTGGACGCGCTGGGCGAATCCCGAAGACCGTCCGAATTTCAGCCGCCGCGAGGAATTCGCCGCGCGCTGCGGCGCCGAGCGCGCGGACTGGATGATCCAGAACTCGCGCAACCTGTGCCTCTACCCGAACGTGTATCTGATGGACCAGTTCGGCTCGCAGATTCGCGTGCTGCGGCCGCTGTCGGTCAACAAGACCGAGGTGACGATCTACTGCATCGCGCCGAAGGGCGAGTCCGACGAAGCGCGCTCGCGCCGCATCCGTCAATACGAGGACTTTTTCAACGTCAGCGGCATGGCCACCCCCGACGACCTCGAGGAATTCCGCGCCTGCCAGTTGGGCTATGCGGGCCGCGCGGTCGAATGGAACGACATGTGCCGCGGTTCGAAGCACTGGATCGACGGCGCGGACGAAGCCGCGCAAAAGATCGGCCTCAACCCGGTGATGAGCGGTGTGAAGACCGAGGACGAGGGCCTCTACACGGTGCAGCACCGCTACTGGATCGACACGATGAAAAAGGCGCTGAATGCGCCGGGGAGCCGTGCATGAGCAACATCGCCATCACCGATATTCAGGCTTTCCTGTTTCGCGAAAGCCGCCTGCTCGACGACGAGCAATGGGACGAGTGGCTCGCCTGCTATCACCCGGACGCGTCGTTCTGGATGCCGTCGTGGGATGACGAGGACAAGCTCGTCACCGATCCGCAGCGCGAGATCTCGCTGATCTACTATCCGAACCGCCAGGGCCTCGAAGACCGCGTGTTCCGCATCAAGACCGAGCGTTCGAGCGCGACGATGCCCGACACGCGCACGAGCCACAACCTGGCCAACGTCGAAGTGGAGAGCGCGGACAACGGCGTGTACACGGTGCGCTTCAACTGGCACACGCTGAGCCATCGCTACAGGACGAACTACAGCTACTTCGGCATGTCGCGCTACGTAATCGACTTCAACGGCGCGCAGCCGCAAATCCTGAGCAAGTACGTCGTGCTGAAGAACGACTACATCAATCAGGTCATCGACATCTACCACATCTAGCCGGTGCGGTTGCAGGAGACAGGTCATGGAACACACTATTGCACTTCAGTTCGAAGACGGCGTCACGCGCTTCATCAGTTGCCGTGAGAACGAAACGCTGTCGGATGCCGCTTACCGGCAGAAGATCAACATTCCGCTCGATTGCCGTGAAGGCGCGTGCGGCACCTGTCGGGGGCTGTGCGAATCGGGTGCCTACGACATGCCCGAGTCGAGCTACGTCGAAGATGCGTTGACCTCCGAGGAAGCGAGCCAGGGCTATATCCTCGCGTGCCAGACGCGGCCGCGCTCGGATCTGGTGATTCGCGTGCAGGCGTCGTCGGCGGCGTGCAAGACCGGGGTGTCGCGTTTCGAAGGCACGCTCGCGGCGGTCGAACGGCTGTCGGATTCGACGATCCATTTCTCGATCGATATCGATGGCGCGAGCGCGCCGAGCTTTCTCGCGGGTCAATACGTGAACGTCGAGATTCCGGGCGCGAGCGGCGAGAGCCGGTCGTACTCGTTCAGCTCGGCGCCGGGCGCGACGCGCGCGGCGTTCGTCGTGCGCAACGTGCCGGACGGCAAGATGAGCGGCTTTCTGAGCAACGATGCGCAGCCTGGTCAGCAGATCGGCTTCACGGGTCCGTATGGCAGCTTCTATCTGCGCGATCCGCAGCGTCCGGTGCTGTTCCTCGCGGGCGGCACCGGCATCGCACCGTTTCTGTCGATGCTCGACGTGCTGAAGGCGAGCGGCAACCTGCAGCCGGTGCGCCTCGTGTACGGCGTGACCAACGACATCGATCTGGTCGCGCTCGAACAGATCGAAGAGGCGCAGCGCTCGCTGCCGAATTTCAGCTATCGCACCTGTGTCGTCGATTCCGCGAGCAGCCAAGAGCGCAAGGGCTACGTGAGCGCGCATGTGGATAGCGAATGGCTGAACGACGGCGACGTCGACGTCTACCTGTGCGGCCCGGTCGCGATGGTCGAAGCGGTGCAGGGCTGGCTGCGCGACAGCAGCGTCGAGCCCGCGAACTTCTACTACGAAAAATTCTCGGCGAGCAACGTAGCATGACTTCGACCTTTACCAATCGCTTCAAGGGCAAGGTGCTCGTCGTGACCGGCGCGGGCCAGGGCATCGGCCGTGGCGTCGCGTTGCGCGCGGCGCGCGAGGGCGCGGCTTTGGTGCTGGTCGACCGTTCGCCGATCGTGCACGAGGTGGCCGAAGAGATCGCACGCGAAGGCGGCGATGCGCGCGCGTTCATCGCCGACCTCGAAACCTATGCGGGCGCGGCCGCGATGACGGCCTTCGCGATCGAGGCGTTCGGCCGCATCGACGCGCTCGTCAACAACGTCGGCGGCACGATCTGGGCGAAGCCGTACGAGGAATATGTCGCAGAGCAGATCGAGGCCGAGGTGCGGCGTTCGCTGTTCCCGACGCTGTGGTGCTGCCACGCGGTGTTGCCCGCGATGCTGAAGCGCGCGAGCGGGGCAATCGTCAATGTGTCGTCGATTGCGACGCGCAGTATCTATCGCGTGCCGTATGCGGCCTCGAAAGGCGGCGTCAACGCGCTGACCGCGAGCCTCGCGTTCGAGCATGCCGAACACGGCATCCGCATCAACGCGGTCGCGACCGGCGGCACCGAAGCGCCGCCGCGCCGCGTGCCGCGCAATACGGCACCGCAAAGCGAGCAGGAAGCGACGTGGTATCAGGGCATCGTCGATCAAACGATCGCGTCGAGCCTGATGCATCGCTACGGCACGATCGACGAACAGGTCGGCGCGATCCTGTTCCTCGCTTCCGATGACGCGTCGTATATCACCGGCACCGTGCTGCCGGTCGGCGGCGGCGATCAGGGCTAGCGAGCGGCCCTGACCCACATCGACGATGAATCCCACCCCTAGCCAGGCGCCGACCACGCGCGCCGTTGCGGCCGACTGGTCCCTGTCCGCCGTCGTGGCCGGCTTTCTGGCCGTGCTGATTTCGTACGCGGGCCCGCTCGTGATCTTCTTCCAGGCGGCGCAAGCCGCCCACATGCCCAACGAGATGGTCGCGTCGTGGGTATGGGGCATCTCGATCGGCGCGGCCGTCTCCGGCATCTTCGCGAGCTGGAAGCTGAAAGTGCCGGTCGTGACCGCGTGGTCGGCGCCCGGCACCGCGCTGCTGGTCGGACTGTTTCCCGCGTTGACGCTGCATCAGGCGGTGGGCGCGTATCTGAGCGCCGCCGTGATCATTCTGCTGATCGGTATCTCGGGCTATTTCGACCGCATGGTGCGCAGCATTCCGAAGGGCATCGCCTGCGGGATGATGGCCGGCATTCTGCTGCAGTTCGGCACGCATGCGTTCAAGGCGGCGGCGTCGATGCCCGCATTGGCGTTCGGCATGATCGGCGCGTACATCGTGTTCAGGCGCCTGCTGCCGCGCTATTGCATCGTGCTGGTGCTGTTGACGGGCACGGTGCTCGCCATCGCGCTCGGCGCCGCGCACCTGGGCGCGCTGCCGCTGCAAGTCACGCGGCCGATCTTCATCGAACCCGAATGGACGCTGAGTTCGACGCTGAGTCTTGCCTTGCCGCTCGTGGTCGTCAGTCTGACCGGGCAGTTTCTGCCGGGGATGGCGATTCTGCGCGTGTCCGGCTATCACACGCCGGCCCGGCCGATCATCACCGCGACGAGCATCGCGTCGATCGGCGTGGCGTTTTTCGGTGGCATCACGATCGTGATCGCCGCGATCACGGCGGCGTTGTGCACGGGCAAGGATGCGCACGACGACCCGGACAAGCGCTATATCGCGGGCATGGCGAACGGCGTGTTCTATCTGATCGGCGGCACGTTCGCCGGCGCGATCGTCGCGCTGTTCACGATGCTGCCGAAGGAGTTCGTCGCGATTCTGGCGGGCCTCGCGTTGATCGGTGCGATCACGTCGAACGTGATGGGCGCGATCGAGGACGAAGACCATCGCGAGGCCTCCGTCATCACGTTTCTCGCGACCGCATCCGGTATGACGTTCCTCGGGCTCGGCTCCGCGTTCTGGGGCATCGTGATCGGCGCGTTCGCGTACCTCGTGCTGAACAAGGTGCGGCGCGAGACGGCGGCAAACCGATGACCAACCGATCGACTCAAGGCCGCGCCCCGAGCGCCTGATAGAGCGCGGCGGTATCGGCATAACGCTGCGCGGCGGCTTTGGTGCGATCGAGTCCGGTCTGCAATTCCTGACGCTGCGTATCGAGCAGTGTCAATTGACTGATGCCGCCCGCCGCATACCGCTGGCTGGCGATCCCTGCGCTGTGTTGTGCGCTGCGCTGCGCGGCGTCGAGTGCCTGCAATGCAATCGCGTCCTGATCGAGCGCTCGCAGCGCGTCGGCGACCTGTTGCAGTCCCTGCAGCACGGTTTGCTTGTAGACGGCGAGCGCCGCTTGCCAGGCCGCCTCCGACGAGCGCTTGCGCGCCAGCAGTTCACCGCCGTGGAACAGCGGCTGCGTGAGACCCGCACCGAAATTCCACACGTTGAAGCCCGTCAGCAGATCGGACACGTTGACGCGTTCGGTCGCCGCGCTGCCCGACAGCGTGATGCGCGGATACAGGTTCGCGGTCGCGACGCCGATGTTCGCGCTCGCCTGATGCAATAGCGCCTCGGACGCGCGAATGTCGGGCCGCTGCTGCGCGAGCGTCGACGGCAAGGTCAGCGGCAGGTCCGCCGGTAGCACGAGCGTATCCAGGTCGAGCGCGGCGAGATCGTGGGTGGTGGCCAATTCCGCCGGCGCGCGTCCCAGATAGATCGCGAGTTGATGATCGGTCTGCGCAAGCTGCGTGCGCAATGGCGGTAACGTCGCGCGGGTTTGCTGCACGAGCGTGCGCTGGCTCAGCAGATCGACCTCGGAGATGCCGCCCGCGCCATAGCGGCGTTCGGCGATATCGAGTTGCTGCATCTGGTTGGCGAGCAGCGCTTCGGTGAGGGCGATCTGCCGCGCGAGCGACGCGCGCCGGATCGCGGCCGTCACGACGTTGCCCGCGACCGTCAAACGCGCGGCTTCGAGTTCGTATTGCTGATAGTCGACCTGCGCGGCCACCGCTTCGAGCGCGCGGCGATTCGCGCCGAACAGATCGAGCGTGTACGACACCGTGACCTGTGCGCTGTACAGCGTGAACGGCGCAAACGCGCGGCCCTGCGTCAGCTGACCGAAGCCGAGCGCCTCGGGATCGATTTTCTCGCGCGTGGTCGACAGGTTCGCATCGACTTGCGGCCATAGCGTGCCGCCCGCCTGCGCGCGATAGTCCTGCTGCGCTTCGTCGAGTTTCGCGCGGGCTTGCGCGAGGGTCGGGCTATCGTCGAGCGCCTGTTGCACGAGTGCGTCCAGCGCCGGCGAGCCGAAAGCGCGCCACCAGCCGTCGCCGGGCACCTCGGTCGGCACGAAGTGTTGCGCGGCGCCGCCGGGACCATCGGCTGCGACGGTGCTCGCCGCAAGCGGCGCGGCGGTATAGCTCGACACGCTGGTCACGTCGGGTCGATGGAAATCCGGGCCGACGCTGCACGCGCACAATGCCGCGCTTGCGCAGAAGCCGGCCAGCCGGCGCATGGCGCAACGCTGGGACCAACCAGCCGCGCGATGAAAAACCGCGTCACGAAAGCCAGGAGCGGAACACATTGCAGGCCTTCCTCAATCGAGCGTGCGCCGATAGAACTTCACGGCGATACCCATGACGACGAACAGAAAGATCAGCAGCGGCCATACGTGCGGCCACATGTCGGCCCAACCGACGCCCTTGAGCAGAATGCCGCGCACCAGCCGGTTGAAGTAGGTGAGCGGCAACAGGTTGCCGATGTACTGCGCCCACTTCGGCATGCCCGCGAACGGAAACATGAAACCCGACAGCAGGATGTTGGGCAGAAAATAGAACATCGTCAGTTGCATGGCCTGCAACTGGTTCTGCGCGAGCGACGACAGCGTAATGCCGATCGTCAGATTGGCCGCAACGAACAATAGAGCGGACAGATACAGCGCGATCAGACTGCCTTCGAACGGCACGTTGAACACGAAGCGCGCCGCCGCGAGAATGATGCTGACCTGCACCAGACCGATCGCCACGTAAGGCACGATCTTGCCGGTCATCACTTCGAGCGGCAGTACCGGCGTGGCGAGCAGATTTTCCATCGTGCCGCGCTCGCGTTCACGGGTGATCGCGAGGCCCGTCATCATCACCATCGTCATCGTCAGGATCACGCCCATCAGGCCGGGCACCACGTTGTACTGGGTCAGGCTTTCGGGGTTGTAGAGCCGGTGCAATTGAACGTCGAAAGCGGCCGGGCCGACCGCGAGCGTCGACAGCGGACCCGTGAGGTCCTTCTGCAACACCGACTGCGCGATCGACGGCAGCGCGCCGAGCGCGGTGCCCACCGCGGTGGGGTCCGTCGCGTCGGCTTCGACGAGCAGCGATGGCCGCGCGCCCTTGGCCAGATCGCGCGTGAAACCGACGGGGATATTCAGCACGAACAGCACCTTGCCCTGTGCGAGCGCGCGGCGACCGGATTCTTCGTCGGGCAGCGTCGATACGATGTCGAAGTATTCGGAGTTGCGCATCGCCATCAGGAAACTGCGCGTGAACTCGCTGTGATCGGCGGCGATGACGGCGGTCGGCAGATGCTTGGGGTCGGTATTGATCGCGAAGCCGAACAGCGCCATCTGCATGATCGGCAGCACGATCATCATCGCAAACGTGATGCGGTCGCGCTTCAGTTGCAAAAACTCCTTGCGGACGACGCTCCACCAACGCATCAGCGAAAAGCGTGGAAGTCGGCGCGCGGAATTCACGATGCTTTGCCCGAAGGGGTGGCGTAATTGTCGGTCGAGCGGTTCATCATGAAGATGAACACGTCCTCGAGGCCGGTTTCCTGTGGTTCGATCCGCAACGCCGGGTCCGAATGAGCCAGCTGGTCGATCGTGGCGTGGAGTTCGGGCGTGTCCGGACCGCTCACGTGCAGCGACGAACCGAACGCCACCGTCTGCTCGACGCCGGGCGAGCGGCGCAGCCGGTCGCCGAGCGCGACGAGATTCTGGCCGTACACGGCCCACGTCACGAGCCCTTGCGAATCGATGACCTGTTTCGACGTGCCCTGCGCGAGCAGCTTGCCGTAGGCGATATAAGCGAGCTTGTGGCAGCGTTCCGCTTCGTCCATATAGTGCGTGCTGACGAGCACCGAGATGCCGCGCGCCGCGAGGCGATGCAACTCTTCCCAGAAGTCGCGGCGCGCGCTCGGGTCGACACCTGCGGTCGGTTCGTCGAGCAGCAGCAGTGCCGGCTCATGGAGCATGCACGCGGCCAGCGCGAGACGCTGCTTCCATCCGCCCGACAGTGCGCCGGCCAACTGCTTCGCACGGCTTTGAAGGCCAAGCTGTTCGAGCGCGCGATCGACCGCCTCGCGGCGGTTCTTCATCTCGTAGATGCGCGCGACGAAGTCGAGGTTTTCGCGGATCGTCAGATCTTCCCAATAGGAGAAGCGCTGCGTCATATAACCGGTGCGCCGCTTGATCTGCGCGCTGTCCCGCACGATGTCGTAGCCGAGACACGTGCCGCTGCCGGAGTCGGGCGTCAGCAGTCCGCACATCATGCGGATGCAGGTGGTCTTGCCGCTGCCGTTGGGGCCGAGAAAGCCGAAAATCTCACCGCGCTGCACGCGCATCGTGACATCGTTGACCACGTGCTTGGTGCCGAAATGTTTGTTCAGCCCCTGCACGTCGATCGCGTACACGGGGTCGCTGGCATTGCCGGGGGGCGCGAGCGCACTCATTGCAGCGTGACCGTGACGGGCTGGCCGGGCCGCAGCTTCGGCGCATCGGCGGTCTGGGGTCGGGCTTCGACCATGAACACGAGTTTCGCGCGGCTTTCGTTGCTGAAGATCACCGGCGGCGTGTACTCCGCCTGGTCCGAAATGAAGCTGAGCACGGCCGGCACATCGGCCGCGCAACCGTCGCAATGAATCGATACGCGACGGCCCGGCGCGAGCGAACCGACCACTCCCTGGGGCACGAAAAAGCGCACCTTGACGTTCTCCGGCGGCAGCATGCGCACGACGGGGCTGCCGGCCGGCACCCATTCGCCGCTGCGATACATCGTGTCGAACACGAGGCCGGCGTGCGGCGCGTGCACGCTTTTCTGATCGAGCTTCCATTGGGCCTGGCCGAGCTGGGCCTGCGCCGCGTCGACCTGCGCCTGCTGCGCGCGGATCTGTTCGATCCGCCCAGGCAGACGCGCGACGGCCAGCTGGCTTTGCAACTCACGCACGTGCGCGGCGCTCGACAACGCGCTCGCGCGCGAGTCGTCGAGCTGGCTTTGCGCGATGCCGCCCGCACCGAATTGCTGTTGGTCGCGGCGCAACTGCGTCGCGGCGCGCGCCGCATCGGCTTCGGCCTGCACGAGTTGCGCGCGCGTCACATCGACTTCCGGCGGACGCTTGCCGGTTCCAAGGTCGGCAAGCTGGGCGCGGGCCGAGCGCAGTTGCTCGCCCGCCTGCGCGACGGCGTCGGTTTCGTTCTGCGCTTCGAGCGCGAAGAGCGGCGTGTTCTGCGCGACGGTCTGCCCGCGCGAGACCGCGAGCTCGGTCAACTGTCCCGCCTGCGAAGACGCGAGGTACAGGAACTCGCCTTCCACATAGCCTTGCCACGTGTTCGCCGGTGGTCGCGAACAGCTTGCGCACGCGATGCACAGCGCGAGCAACGCGGCACGTCGGGATGAGCTGGCGAACCCGATCATGACGGCTTGCCCTTCGCGCGGCGTGCGGTGGACGTCGCCCCGGTTGCGGCCTTGGCGTTGGTCTCGACCGCCGTGGTTGCGCTCATGCCCTGCGCGAGCAGCGCGACGACATGGCGTTCGAGCGTCGCGCGATCGAACGAGGTACGCGGATTCAGGCGCTGCCAGATCCTCGCGGTTGCCTGCGGCAGCATCACCAGAGCGAGCACCGAGTTGAACAGCAGCAACGGTTCGAGCTGGGCGTTCAACTGACCCGACGCGCAGCCGCGCGCGATGTTCTGACCGAACGCGGCGAGCTTTTGCACGGGGATGCGCGCAAACGCGCGCTCGCGCAGCAAACCGCCTTCGTTGACGATCTCGCGCAGCCAGAGCGAAGGCAGCCACGGCATGGTTTCGGTGACATCGAACATGCGCTTGACGATGCCTTGCGTCAGCGCGAGCGGTTCGTCGTGTTCGGGATCGACCGGGTCCCAGATCGCGCCGAACGCGGCGACGAGCCTTTCCTCGAACAATGCGTCGAGCAGCTTTTCGCGCGTCTGGAACCAGTAGTGCACCATCGCGGACGTCACGCCGCTCGCCGCCGCGATCTGCGCAACCGTCGTGTTGGCGATACCGCGCTCGGCGAACAGCGCCACCGCGACATCGAGCAGATGTTCGCGTGCGTCGAAGTCCTGCGGATGAGGACGGCGACCCATTCGGGAACGGGCGGCTTGCGGCATGGACACCAGACTAATTGATGAGTTAGTTAGTTTTAACTCATTGATACTAGGTTATTTTCCGGTATGGCGAAGGAGGGGAAACCCCTGGCGGCGGGCGGCCTTTATTCTCTCGTTGATGCGCGTCAGGAAACGCGCGACGTCACTGCCTGGGTAGCTTCGCTTTCGCCGTTCCGCCTGACGTTAAGCTGACAATGGACGGCAGTTGGCATCCCGCGCGAAGCGCACTTTCGCCGGAAATTTCTATACTTTCTCTAGCGCACACCCGGCACGATCCAGCCCGTACGACTCAAACGAATTCACATCAACGAAACGAAAGAATCGAAGCGAACCCGCGGCGCGGCCATCACGGCTCACGGCGATTCGTATGAGGAGGCAGACATGGCACATTCCGCATCCGCCGCGCCGGCGAAGGAAGGCCACGGCGAAGCGTCGCCGGCTCTGCCAGCGCTCGCGCTGGCCGCGCTCGGCGTGGTCTATGGCGACATCGGCACGAGCCCGCTCTATACGCTCGCCACCGTGTTCGATCCCAGCAACGGTCTCACGCTCAATGCTTTCAATATCGTCGGCATCGTCTCGCTGATCTTCTGGTCGCTGATGATCGTCGTTTCGCTCAAGTACGTCGTCTTGATCCTGCGGGCGAATAATCATGGCGAAGGCGGCATCATGGCGCTGCTCGCGCTCGCGGCGTCGTCGATCGCGTCGCGGCCGCGTTTGCGTCGCGGCCTCCTCGTGGTGGGCGTGATGGGCGCGGCGCTGTTCTTCGGCGATAGCGTGATCACGCCGGCCATTTCCGTGCTGAGCGCCGTGGAAGGGCTCGAAGTCGTCGAGCCCGGGCTCAAGACCTATGTGATTCCAGTGACGCTCGCCGCGCTCATCATCCTGTTCGTCACGCAAAAGCACGGCACGGGCGGCATCGGCGCCGTGTTCGGGCCCGTGATGGTGCTCTGGTTCGTCGTGATCGGCGTGGCGGGCGTCGCGAACATCATGTCCGCGCCGGTCGTGCTGTATGCGCTCAATCCGCTGGAAGGGCTCGGCTTCGTCATGCATCACCGCTGGCTCGCGTTCGTCGCGCTCGGCGCGGTGGTGCTCTCGCTGACGGGCGCCGAGGCGCTCTACGCCGACATGGGCCATTTCGGCAAGCGACCCATCCGCCTTACCTGGTTCGGCGTCGTTTTTCCCGCGCTCGCGCTCAACTATCTGGGCCAGGGCGCGCTGCTGCTGGCGAACCCCGGCGCGGTGCAAAACCCGTTCTACCGCCTGTTCCCGCAGTGGGCCATCGTGCCGATGATCGTGCTGGCGACGATCGCCACCGTGATCGCCTCGCAGGCCGTTATTTCGGGTACCTATTCGATGACGATGCAGGCCATGCAGCTTTCCTTCCTGCCGCGCATGAACGTCGTGCATACGTCGGAGCGCGAGATCGGGCAAATCTACGTGCCCGGCATCAACTGGATCCTGTTGATCGCCGTGGTTGCGGCGGTGTTGGGCTTTCGCTCGTCCACGGCGCTCGGGTCCGCGTATGGCATCGCCGTGACCGGCACGATGCTCATCACCACGTTCCTGACGTTCTTCGTCGTGCGTTACGCGTGGCGCTACAACTGGCTGCTGTGCCTGCTGTCCACCGCGTTCTTCTTCGTGATCGACGCGTTGTTCTTCTCGGCGAATCTGCTCAAGATCGTCGATGGCGGCTGGTTCCCGCTCGTGATCGGCGCGATCGTGTTCACGGTCATGGCGACGTGGGGACGCGGCTGGGAAATGATGCTGGCCGAAGCGCGCGTGCGGGCGGGAAAGACGCCGCTCAAGCCGTACCTCGCTGCGCTGCTCGAAAGTTCGCCGACACGCGTGGGCGGCACGGCGATCTTCCTGACGCCGGACGCCGAAGCGGTGCCGCACGCGCTCGTCAACAACCTGCGGCACAACCGTGTGCTGCATGAGCGCACGGTTTTCCTGAGCGTAATAACGAAGAACGTGCCGTGGGTGGCCGAAACCGAGCGCGTGCAGATCAGGCCGCTGTGCACGGGTTGCTGGCACGCAACGGTGAAGTACGGATTCAAGGACGAAGTGGACTTGCCGCGCACGCTGGCCGCCTACAAATCGCCGGAACTGGCCTTCAACCTGGACGACACATCGTGGTTCCTGAGCCGCGCGGCCGTGGTGCCCAAACGCGGCCATGGCATGGCGCTATGGCGCGAGCGGCTTTTCGCGGTGATGCTGCACAACGTGGGCAATATCGCGGCGTTCTTCAAACTACCGGCCAATCGCGTGATCGAAGTCGGCGCGCGCGTGGAGATCTAGAGCGCGCCGTTCAGCAAGCATGGAGCAGCGGCCGGCCTGCTTCGATACTCCTCGGCCCCGTAACCGCCGCGCCTGCGTAGTCAGCACGCGAGGCGGAGGCGAATCGCCCTTGTCCGACGCTGCCGTTGAGCGCCGCTTCGCAACGGCCCTCGGATACCTCGGGTTCGAAACTTGCTGCCCACGACCAACCCGCCGCTCGAATCGGCGCGCGCGTTTTGCTTCGCGGCAGGCTGGCATGGACGGACGCCCGCGCCGCATCCAACCAGGAGACGTGTCATGGGCGACGAGACTCACCAGAATCACGGACACGACCGCCGCCGCTTTCTTGCGGGCGTGGCCGCGGTGGCCGGCAGCGTTGCGCTATCGGGTTGCGGAGGCGGCGGTGGATTGGGCGGAGACGGCCAACCGGGCGGCGGGAGCGCCGGCGAACCCGCGTCCTCGATTACCGACATTCCATCGCCCAACGCCGCTGACCGCTACAGCCTGCCGCGCCCGGCGTTGCCCGCGCCGGCCAGTTCGGGCATCGACTTCATCGTGCTGGTCACGATGGAAAATCGTTCCTTCGACCATTTCCTCGGCTGGGTGCCGGGGGCCGAGGGCATGCCCGCGAACCAGCACTTCAAAGACGCGTTCGGCGCGACGCAAACGCCGTTTTCCCTCGCGGCGAATGCCGCGTACGGCTATCAGGCGTGCGCCTACCAGGACCCTAATCACAGCTTCTCGGGGGCGCGCACGCAACTGGCATCGGGTGCGATGAATGGCTGGCTGCTCACGCCGGGCACGAGCCTGAACCCGGGTGACCTGCTGCCTATCGGTTACTACACGTCAGCCGATCTTCAATTTTTCAACGCCGTGGCGAGCAGTTATACGATCGGCGACTTCTACTTCAGCGGCATTCTGACCAGCACCTTTCCCAATCGCGTCTATCTGCATAGCGGCGCAACGGATCGGCTCGACGACAGCACCGACACTTCGTCGCTCGCCACGATCTGGGACAAGCTGAGCGACGGCAATATCGACTGTCACTACTACTACCATGACGTGCCGTTCACGGCGCTTTATGGCACGCGTTATCTGGGCATTTCGCGCCCGTTTGCTGATTTCCTCGTGAATGCCGCGGCCGGGACGCTGCCGCCGTTCTGCATGGTCGATCCGTCCTTCGCGGGCGAGCTGGAAGGCGTTTCCGCCGACGATCATCCGCATGCCGACATCCGCGACGGCGAGGCGTTTCTCGCGCAGGTCTACGAGGCGCTGCGCACGAGCCCGACGTGGAGCCGCACGCTGATGATCGTCGTCTACGACGAATGGGGCGGCTTTCTCGAGCACGTGGTGCCGCCCACCAGGCCGATCAGCAACAGCGAGCTCACACTCGGCAACGACGGCAAGCTCGGCTTTCGCGTGCCGCTCGCGCTGCTTGGCCCGCGCGTGCGCGCGAACTCGATCACCCGCTATCCGTTCGACCCCAGCTCGATTCACGCGCTGCTGCAATGGCGCTTCGGCGTACAGCCGCTTGGCGTGCGCGGCAGCGATCCGGCGACGTTCAATCTCGCCTACGCGCTCGATCTCGACGACGCGCCGCGCACCGACGCTCCCGCGTTCACGGTCGCCCAAGGGCCGTTCGGCGGGATCTGTCTAGGGGCGGCGGCACCTTCGCCCTCAAGCTCCGTAGCGGCGATCGATCAGTCGCAAAAGCTGGCGATCAACCCGACGGCGGACCGCTTCGCGGATCTGCGCGCGAAGGCGGCGTCACTAGGATTCCGGACCGGAGGCTAAGCTGGGTTTCCGCTTAAAATGAGCGGGCCGCAAGCCGGCGCCGGACCGGGCCGCGCTGGACTGTGAATGCCAGCGCGCACGGCGGGATGCACGGCCTGATGAAGGCTCATGCCTTGAGCGCAGTTTGGTGAGAAACGCTTGCGCGCGACATCGTTTTGCGAAGTGGGCCCCGCACTTGCTGGCGAGACCGCCTCGAAGCCCCGCGGTAGCGTGCAGCATGTCATCGGCGCGCGCGGCGGGCCGCCTACGTCGACGTCACCGCGTCGTCCTCAACGGGTCCGCCGATGCCATTTCGTTACGATCTTCCCGTTTGGTATTCCCGCGAGCGGCCATACCGCCGCGTTGTAGCCAACCTGGCCGCCGCGCTGGCGCTCGCCGCAAGCACCAGCGTCATTGCGCAATCCGCGCCGACGGTCGCCCAGACCCAGCCGGCCGCGCCGGCCGTTACGCTGCCCGCATCGGCCGCCGCCGCGAATACCGCCAGCAGCGCCGCGGACCGGCACGTCGAAAACACGGATCACGCGCAGCCGTCGCCGGTCGTGCCGACGCCGCCGTCCGAGCTGTACGGCGAGCTGTATCGCGACGTCGAACTCGCGCATCTTTACCCGGACAGCAAGACGTTTGCCGATATGTCGCCAGGCGAGCCGCCGGCCCAGGTCATCGCCGACTACGACAGCCAGCGTGCTCAGCCGCGCTTCGACCTGAAACAATTTGTCGAACAGCGCTTCACGCTGCCCCCGCGCGCGCCGAAGCGCTACGCGTCCGATCCTGACGAGAGCGTCACCGCGCACATCGATACGCTGTGGAACGTGCTGCGTCGCGAACCGGACGGGAGCGCGAGCCCGTACTCGTCGCTGTTGCCGCTGCCGTCGCCGTACATCGTGCCGGGCGACCGCTTCGACGAGATCTACTACTGGGATTCGTACTTCATCCTGCTGGGGCTCGACGCGAGCGGCCAGCACGCGCTCGTCGACGACGAGCTGAACAATTTCTCGACCTTGATCGACCGCTATGGCCACATCCCCAACGGCAATCGCACGTATTACCTGAGCCGTTCGCAGCCGCCGTTCTTCGCGCAGATGGTGCAGCTCGTCGCGCGCAAGGAGGGCGATCAGGTCTACGCCCGCTATCTGCCCGAGCTGCGCCGTGAATACGCGTACTGGATGGCCGGCAGCGACCATCTCGCGCCGGGCAACGCGGCGCACCATCTCGTGCGCCTCGCCGACGGCACGCTGCTCAATCGCTACTGGGACGAGCGCGCGGCGCCGCGCGACGAGTCGTACCGCGAGGATGTGATGACGGCGCAACGGATACCGCAACGCGATGCGCGGGATTTGTGGCGCAACCTGCGCGCGGGCGGCGAAACCGGCTGGGACTTCAGCTCGCGCTGGTTCGCCGACGGCAGGACGCTCGCGAGCATCGACGTGACCTCGCTGGTGCCGGTGGACCTGAACTGCCTGATGGTGGACCTCGAACGCACGCTCGCGAAAGCCTACCGTGTGACCGGCGATGCAGGCCACGCCGAGAATCTCGAACTACGTGCCCGGGTGCGCGCCGATGCGATCCGCCGGGTGCTGTGGGATCCGCAACTGCACGCATTCGGCGACTACGACTTCGTGCACCGCACGCTCACGCACCGGCTTACTGCCGCGACGGTGTACCCGCTTTACGCCGGCGTCGCGACACGCAACGACGCGCGCGAAGTGGCGCAGACGATCCGGCGCGATCTGCTGCGTCCGGGCGGTCTCGCGACGACGCGGACCAACACCGGCCAGCAGTGGGACGAACCGAACGGCTGGGCGCCGCTGCAATACCTCGCGGTGATCGGGCTGCGCCGCTATAGCGAGCCGGAGCTCGCGCGCGATATCGCGACACGCTGGATCCGCACCGACGTCGCGTACTACCAGCGCACCGGCAAGCTGGTCGAGAAGTACGACGTCGACGCGAGCGGCAAGTCGGCGGGGGGCGGCGAGTATCCGCTGCAGGACGGCTTTGGCTGGACCAATGGCGTGCTGCGCGTGCTGATGCAGCTCTATCCGGATGCGGTGAGTTCGACGAAGCCGGCCGATCTGCCGGGCGGTGCGGTGGGGGTGTCGGATGCGGCGGCATCGGCGGCGGCCGCGCCGCAGACGTCGCACAGCACGTCGCCCGCGGGCCACTAGTTGCAAAGAGGCGCGCAGCCAGGCCCGCGCGTTCCGAAGAGGTAGTAGCGATACCAGGATGATGGGTTGACTGCCTGGCGGCGGCGCAGCCCGTTACGATGCTTTGGATAGCTCGAACAGACCCTCGTCACCCTGGAAAGCCTCGAAGATGAATCGCAAGCTCGACGTACCATCGGCCGAACCGGTGCCGCCGCAGGCGCAGGCCACGGCGACAGCCAAGGCCGCCCCGCCGGCCGGCGATGAAGCCGCCGCGCATTGGCAGCGCAATCTGTGCGTGTGCGTGTTCGGCTCGTTCACGACCATCGTCGCGATGACGCTGCTGCTGCCGTTCCTGCCGCTCTATGTCGAGCAGCTCGGCGTAAAGGATCATGCGGCGATCGTGCAGTGGTCCGGCGCCGCGTTCGGCGCGACCTTCTTCAGCGCCGCGCTCGTCGCGCCCCTGTGGGGCAAGCTCGCGGACCTCTACGGCCGCAAGCTGATGCTGATCCGCTCGAGCCTCGGCATGGCGGTCGCGATGTCGCTGATCGGCATGGCGCACTCGGCGTGGCAGCTGGTCGCGTTGCGGCTGCTCGCCGGGTTGCTCGGCGGCTATGCGTCGGGCTCGATGATCCTCGTCGCGACGCAGACGCCGAAGGCGCGTTCGGGCTGGGCGCTCGGCGTGCTGTCGTCGGGGATCATGGCGGGCAATCTGGTCGGCCCGCTGATCGGCGGCTTCCTGCCGCCGCTGATCGGCATCCGCGCGACCTTTTGGGCCTCGGGCGCGGCGATCTTCGTCGCCTTTCTCGCGACGGCGTTTCTGATTCGCGAAATGCCGGTTCGCAAGCGCGCGGACAGCGCGCCGAAGCAGGGCGCGTGGGCCTCGGTGGACGACAAGCGGCCGGCCATCGCGATGCTTGCCACGGGTCTGCTGCTGATGGTCGCGAATATGTCGATCGAGCCGATCATCACCGTCTACGTCGCCCAGCTCACGAAGCCTCAAAGCGTGACGATGATCGCGGGCTTCGTGATGTCGGGCGCGGCGCTCGGCAGCGTGATCTCGTCGTCGCGTCTCGGCAAGTTCGCCGATCGCGCCGGGCACTGGAATGTGATCGTCGGCTGCCTCGCCGTATCGGCGGTGTTGCTCGTTCCGCAGGCGTTCGTCACCGCGAGCTGGCAGCTGATCGTGCTGCGTTTTCTGATGGGGATGGCACTGGGCGGCCTGCTGCCGTGCATCGCGAGCGTGATCCGCCATAGCGTGCCGGCGAGCGTGACGGGCGCGATCCTTGGGTACTCGGTGTCGTCGCAATACGCGGGGCAGGTGGCTGGCCCGTTGCTGGGCGGTTTCGTCGGCGGACACGTCGGCATGCGCGCGGTGTTTCTCGGCACCAGCGTGCTGATGGCGCTCGGCGCGCTCGCGAACTGGCGCGTGAAGTCGGGCAGGGCACGGGCAGCGGTGGCGCGCTGATACAAGCCTCCTCGACGGTCAACGCGTTTGCCATTCCGGCGCAAACACCTTTCCCCTGGGCGACCAGCGCCCGCGTAAACCCCAGCGCGCGTCTAGCCAGAACCCGCTTTGCTCCTTTTTTTATTCATGCTACTGTGAATCGCAGTTCGTCAGGCTATGCAAATTTACATTGCGACCAGCCGAGGCGAAGCGGGGGTGGCCTGAGGTCGCCACTCCGCCGGACACACCCCAACGTGTAATCCCGACCAAGGAGAAAGCGCGGTGACGCAGGTTCCGATCGACGGTAGCAACATCGTTTCCGCGCGCGCTTTGTCCCACCCACGTCTGTCCCCGGCGAAATGGTTCGTCAGGGCGGGCGTCGCGCTCATCTATCTGTTCATGCTGAGCCCGCTGATCTTCGTGATCTGGCTGAGCTTCTTCAAGGACGCGATCATCACGTTCCCGCCGTCCGGCTACACGCTGTCGTGGTACGTCAACGCATGGCGTAACGACGCGTTCGCGAATGGTTTCGTGCTGTCGCTGAAGCTCGCGGCCGGCGCCGCGATCGGCGGCGTGGTGCTCGGTGTCGCTGCCTCGCTCGCGCTTGCGCGCTACCGGTTTGCTGGGCGGCGTCTCGTCAGCAACACGCTGCTGCTGCCACTAGTCGTGCCTGGCATCGTCGCCGGCATTGCGACCTATCTGTTCTATCTGCGCGCCGAGAATGCGCTCGACACCGACATCGTCGGCACATTCGGCGGCCTGCTGCTCGCGCATATCTGCCTGACGATCCCATGGACGATCCGGCTCGTCACCGCGAGCCTGGGCCAGCTCGACACGACCGTCGAGGAGGCGGCGCGCAATCTCGGCGCCGGTGCGTGGCGCACGCTGTGGCGCGTCACGCTGCCGATGCTGCGGCCGGCGATCGTCGCCTCCACGCTGTTCGGCTTCATCGTCTCGTTCGAGAACCTCGAGATGACCTTGCCGCTCGTCGGCCCCGGCAAGACGACGTTGCCGATCGCAATCATGCAGTACCTCGAATTCAATCTCGACCCAACCATTGCGGCGGTATCGGCCGCGCAGATCGTGCTGCTTGGCATCGTAATGCTGATCACCGATCGTTTCGTGAAGCTCGGCAAGGTGATCTGATCATGGCTCAGGTATCCCTGCGCAATCTGCGCAAGCAGTACGGTGCGACGACCGCGGTCGCCGACGTGTCGTTCGATATCGCCGAGGGCGAGCTGGTCGCGTTCCTCGGCCCGAGCGGCTGCGGCAAGACGACGACGCTGCGCATGGTCGCGGGCTTCGTCGAGCCGAGCGACGGCGAAATCTGGATCGGCAACACCGAGGTCACGCGGCTCGCACCCGACAAGCGCAATACCGGCATGGTGTTTCAGCGCTATGCGTTGTTTCCGCACATGACCGTCGCGCAGAACGTCGCGTTCGGTCTGGAAATGCGGCGTGTACCGAAGGCGGAGCGCGACACGCGCATTCGCGAGGCGCTCGACATGGTGCGGCTGAGCTCGCTCGCCGAACGCTATCCCCGGCAGTTGTCCGGCGGCCAGCAGCAGCGCGTCGCGATTGCGCGCGCGCTCGCGATCCGGCCCGACGTATTTCTGCTCGACGAGCCGTTGTCGAATCTCGACGCGAAGCTGCGCGTCGAGGTTCGAGAAGAAATTCGCGCGCTCCAGCAGCGTCTCGGTCTCACGACGATCTTCGTCACGCACGATCAGGAGGAAGCACTTGCGATGGCGGACCGCGTGGCCGTCATGCACGACGGACGCGTGCAGCAGATCGGCAGCGCGGACGCGTTGTACGAGCGGCCCGCCAATCCGTTCGTCGCGAGCTTCCTGGGCCGCATGAATTTCCTCGCGGGCCACGTCGACAACGGCCAGTTCATCACCGCGAACGGCGAAAAGTTCACAGTCAACGCGGCCGCGCGCAATGCCAACACGCTCGGCATCCGACCCGAGCGCCTGCGTCTTGCCGCGGCGCCCGAGCACAGCGAAGTGTCGATCCCGGTCAGGCTGGCCGACCGGATCTATCTCGGCGCGACCGTCGAATTGCGCCTCACGAGCGAGCGCGGCCAGAGCCTCGTCGCGCTCGTGCCGAACACCGCGCATGCCGGTGCCGGCGCATGGTCGCCGGGCGACACGCTGCACGCGTGCTTCAGAACCGAAGATTGCCTGCTTTTTTCCGCCTGAAGGACCATAAAATGAGCTATCCCATCACGCGCCGCACGTTTCTGAAAGCTGCTTCCGGTCTGCTCGTCGCTCCGTCGCTCGGTTTCGATCCGCGCACGGCGCTGGCGGCCGACGCTTGCCCCAACGTCGTCGTCGGCACGTGGGGCGGCGATTATCTGAACCTGCTCGAACAGAACATCGGCAAGCCGATCATCGAGGCCGCTGGCGGTCGCGTCACGTACGACTCGGCGGATCAGATCGGCCGCATGACGAAGCTGCGCGCGGAGAAGATGTCGCGTCACGGTTCGCTCGACGTCGCCTGTCTCGCCGACATCGACATGTTCGACGTCAACCGTTCCGGGGTGCTCGAACCGCTCGACACGAAACTGGTGCCGAACTCGGCGCGCACGATCGAAGCGCTGCGCCGCCCGTATTCGATTCCGCACATCTTCAGTGCGATGGTGATCGTCTACAACCCGGAGAAGTTTCAGGCAAAACCCGATTCGCTCGCGGTCGCGCTCGATCCGAAACTGAAGGGACGGGTGGGTTTTTCCGACATTCTGTACAACTTCAACGTGCTGCAGTCTTCGCTCGCGGCGGGCCAGCACAATGGCGACACGGCGGCCGGCATCCAGTTTCTGCGCGAGGTGCGCAAGCAGCAGCCGAAGGTCTATCCGTCGAACGAAACGGTCGCGGCGGCGCTGAAAAGCGGCGAAATCTGGATGACCTGCATGTGGAAAGCGCGCGCGCTGCAGTGGAAAAAAGGCGGCGTGCCGGTCGACTACGCGTTCCCGAAAGAGGGCGGCGTGCCGGTCACGTTCGAGGCCGCCGTGCCGAAGAACGCGCCGACGCGTGCGTGCGGCTTCAACTATCTGAACGCGATGCTCGATCCGCGCGCGCAGGTCGGCTTTGCCGAGACGATGGGCTATGCGCCGACCGTCACCGATGCGGCCTTGCCGCCGACGCTGCAACAGAGCGTCGGCTTCACGAATGCCGAGCTCGATCGCCTCGTCAAAGTCGACTACGCGCGTTTCACCGCGGAAAAACCGGCGCTGCTCGACTTCTGGAACAAGGAATTCAAGCCGGGACTTTGAACCATGACGACGAGCGCACTGAACGCCGCGCCGCGGCGCCGCGACTTCGCCGGGGGCCTGCTCGCTTCGCCCGCCGTACTGGTCGTGCTATTCGTGATCGTGCTGCCGGGCGTGCAACTGGTGCGCTACAGCTTCAATCATTTCGACTCGGTCCAGATGATGCAGGCGGCGTTCACGCTCGAGAACTACGTCCAGTTTCTGACCGATCCGTACTACCACGCGGTGCTGTGGACCACGATCAAGGTGGCCGCGCTGTGCACGGCGCTGTCGCTCGTACTCGGTTTTCCGGTCGCCTATGTGCTTGCTAAAACGCAGAGCCGCTTCAAGAGCCAACTGGTGATGCTGCTGGTGTTTCCGCTGCTGGTCGGCAACGTCGTGCGCGCGGCGGGTTGGATGGTCATGCTCGGCAACGCGGGTTTCGTCAATGCGATGCTGATGGCGCTCGGCCTCGTCGATCAACCGGTGCGGCTGCTGTATACGCCGTTCGCGGTGGTGGCCGGCACCACCGCCCTGGTTCTGCCGTACATGATCCTGACCTTGCAGAGCGTGCTCGAAGGCCTCGATTTCTCGATCGAGGAAGCCGCGCGCAATCTCGGCGCGAGCTTCGCTCAGACGCTCGCGCGCGTCGTGCTGCCGATCGCGGCGCCCGGCGTCGCGGCCGGCACGATGCTCGTGTTCATTCTGTGCATGAACGCGTACGCGACACCGGTGCTGCTCGGCGGCACCGGCATCACGATGATGACGCCGGCAATCTACGACCAGATCGCCAAGGCGAACAACTGGCCGTTCGGGGCCGTGCTGTCGATCGTATCGATGGTCGTCACGTTTGCGCTGGCGCTGTTGTCGCACTGGATCATCCAGCGGCGCTACGCGAAGACGATGATGACCTGAACTGACAGGGCGCGCCGCGGGCTGGTGTGTGGGATGCGCCTCTCCTTAATTCTTCTTCCTGAAGGAACGACAGATGCCAATCCTCACCGACAAGACTCGCGCTTACCGTCACGACCTGATGCAAAAACTGATGGAACGTCAGCGAGTCGATGCGCTGATCTTCACGTCCGCCGACTTCTTCCAGTGGGCGACCAATTTCCACGTCGACGTGCAGACCTGGGAGCGGCCGATCACCGTGTGCGTGCCGCTGTCGGGCGAGCCGTTCGCGATCATGAACGAGCTGTCGACGCATCACGTGATGATGGCGCGCGAGCGCGGACATCTGTGGCTCGACGATATCTCGTTCTACTCCGAGCATCCGCGCGTGGTCGAGCGGCAGCCGCTACTCGCGGAAGTCCCGGAGCTGATCGCCGCGCGTTTGCGTGCCGCCGGGCTTGGCGTATCGCGAATCGGCGTCGAAGCCGCCGGCGGTCCGCTCGGCCGCGCGGCGGCGCTGCTGCCGGACGCGAAGTTCCTGCCGATGCTCGCCGAGCTGCGCTCGTTGCGCTGGGTCAAGCACCGGGAGGAGATTGCCATCATGCGGGCCGCCGCAAGCCTCGCCGATTGGGTGCAGGACCGCTATCGCGAGAACATTCGGCCCGGACGGCTCGTTCAGGAACTTGACTATCAGATGGCCACCCTGATGGTGACCGAAGGCGCGCGCCGCTTTCCTGGCGAGAACCTCGAAGTGATGCGTTGCTGGACCTTGTCGGGACCGGCATCGGCGTCGCCGCACGGCGACGGTGCGTCGTGCGGCGCGCAGATCAAGGCGGGCGACGGTCTGGTCAATATCGTGATTCCGCGTTTGAACGGTCTCGTGATCGAGAACGAGCGCACCTGGTTCTGCGGCAAACCGAGCGCCGAGCAGGCGCGTTTTCATGAGGTCGCGCGCGCGGCCAACGAGGCGGCCGTCGCGGCGGCCGTCACGGGTCAGCCGGTTTCGGGTATCGACGCGGCCGCGCAGGCGGTGATCGAGCAGGCCGGCTGCGCGAAGTACATCCGTCATCGCACGGGGCATGGCATGGGCATCATCGGTCACGAGTATCCGGACGACATGGCGTTCAATCACCGCGCGCTGCTGGACAACGAGGTGTACTCGGCGGAGCCCGGCATCTATGTGTACGGCCTCGGCGGTTTCCGGCTCGACGATTCGGTCGTGACCGGCCCGACGCCGGAGCTGCTCACGAAGACCCCTCGCACGCTCGCGCACGCGACCATCGATTGAGTCGCGCAGCGCGCGACACCCTTCAACGTTGCAGATGACCCGGATCTTGTACCGGGAGGAGACCTGATGGAGTCGATTCTGTTCTCGCACTGCGCGCTGCTCGATCCGGCTGCCGGCGAATTGCGTGAGGACCACGCGGTGCTGGTGGAAAACGGACGCATCCAGGAGGTCTCGGACCGGCCGATCCGCAGCGCGTCCGCACGCGAAATCGACCTGCGCGGCAAGACGCTGATGCCTGGCCTGATCGATTTGCACGTGCACGTGCATGCGACGCAGCTCAATCTCGCGGCACAGGTGAACTTGCCGAACGTGCTGGTCACGCTGAAGTCGTTGCCGTTGTTGCAAGGCATGCTTCGGCGTGGCTTCACGACAGTGCGCGATGCGGGCGGCGCGGGCTTCGCGCTCAAACAGGCGTTGGAACAGGGTCTCGCCGAAGGTCCGCGCCTGTTCGTGTCGGGCCGCGCGATCAGCCAGACCGGCGGACACGGCGACATGCGCGGCCGCAGCGACTACATCGGCACCGATAGCCCATGCGCGTGTTGCGCGCGGGTCGGCGCGATATCGCGTGTCGCCGACGGCGTCGATGCCGTGCGTCGCGCGGTGCGTGAAGAGCTGCAGATGGGTGCCGACCAGATCAAGATCATGGCCTCGGGCGGCGTCGCCTCGCCCACCGATCCGGTCGGCGCATGGGGTTATTCGGAAGACGAGATCAGGGCGATCGTCCACGAGGCGCGGGCGCGCGGCACCTACGTGCTCGCGCACGCGTACACGGCCGAGGCGATCGCGCGCGCGGTACGCTGCGGCGTTCGCACGATCGAGCACGGCAATCTGGTCGACGAAGCGGCTGCGCGGGTGATGGCCGAGCACGGCGCGTTCGCGGTGCCGACGCTCGTCACCTACGACGCGCTCGCGAACGAAGGCGAAGCGCTCGGCCTGCCCGCCGACAGCGTCGCGAAGATCGGGAGCGTGCGCCAGGCGGGCCTGCGTTCGCTCGAAATCTTCCGCGCGGCGGGCGTGCCGATGGGCTTCGGTAGCGATCTGCTCGGCGAATCGCAGCGTCTGCAAAGCGATGAATTCCGCTTGCGCAGCGAAGTGCTGACGCCGCTCGAAATCCTGCGCAGCGCAACGGTGGTCGGCGCGCAGGTGCTCGGCCAGGTCGGGCAGCTCGGGCAGATCACGGCAGGCGCGCACGCCGACATGCTCGTCGTCGACGGCAATCCGCTTGCGTCGCTCGACTGTCTGCTGGGGCAGGGCGAGCGCATTCCGGTCGTGATGAAGGGCGGTAGAATCCATGCCTTTGATTTGCCGGCGTGACATGCGCAGCGCTCGCTTGCGAGCGAGGTTGACAGCGGGGAGCGCCGGCGGCCCGTGCAATCCGGAGAGAACGGATGGACTTTCGGCACATCGACGCATTCAGGGCGCTGATGCTCACGCGCACGACGACTCGCGCCGCGCAGGTCATCGGCACTTCGCAGTCGGGCATCAGCCGCCTGATTACCGATCTGGAGCGCTCGACCAGTCTCACGCTGTTCGATCGCAGCCGCGGCCGGCTCGAACCGACCGTCGAAGCCCTGGCGCTGTTCGAGGAAGTCGAGCGGCGCTATGCCGGCCTGGACAACATCCGCGAGTTCGCGCTGAGCTTGCGCAATCCGTCGACCGCGGTGATTCGCGTGGGCTCGGTCGTATCGTTCGGGCTCGGCTACTTCGCGCGCGTCGTGGCGAACTTTCATCGGCGGCATCCGGCCGTGCAGATTGCGTTGACGACCGGGGCATCGTCGCTGATTCGCGATCAGGTGGTGTCGCGTCAACTCGCGCTCGGTCTCGTCACGAATACCGTCGACGTGACCGGCACCGATTCGACCGCCTTCGCGCAGCTCGACGCGATCTGCGCGTTGCCGGCCGGTCATCCGCTGGGCAAGCGCAAGGTCATCAAGGTGGCGGATCTGCGGAATCAGCCGATCGTGTCGTACGATCTGCCGGACCTCGTGCGTTGGGGCATGGATCAGGTGTTCGCGACCGGTCAGCTGCAATCGCAGGTGGTGGCGACCGCGCCGTATTCGGTCAACATCGCGACGATGGTCAAGGAAGGCCTCGGCATCGGTTTGCTGCATCCGGTGTCGGCGTACGACTTTCTCGATTCGAATCTGATCTTGCGCCGCTTCGAGCACGCAATGCCTTTCTACACGCTGAAGATCACGCCGCATGGCGCCGCGCCGGCTCCGCATCTCGACGAATTGTCGAAGGTGATGGAGGAGACGCTCGAAGAAGTGCTGGCGGCCGTGAATACGCGCTTGACGGCAGCGAGCTGACCGATTGCCGCCATGTTCCAGATGTACTCCGAAGGCACGACCGCGAAACTCGATGACGCGCTGCTGCCGAACCTTGCCAACGTGATTCCGCAGTTTCGTCGCAGCTACGCGGTCCCGCACATCTTCAGCGCGCTCGCGCTCGTCTACGATACCGACAGGGTGCGCACGCGCCCGGACGGTCTCGCCGCGCTGCTGGACCCTCAATTCAAGGGCAAAATCGGCCTGGTCGATGATCAGTATGACTATCTGACGCTCGCGGGCGCGCTTGCCTCGGGTGGGCAAGCGAACGATCTTGCGCTCGGGCAGAAGTATTTGCGCGCACTGCGCGAGGCATCGCCGCGAGTGTATCCGTCGGTCGATGCACTGGCGTCGGCGCTCAAGAGCGGCGAGATCGTCGTGACCGTCACGTGGAAGGCGCGCACGCTGCAGTGGAAAAAGGCGGGCCTCGCGGTCGATTACGTGTTCCCGAAGGAGGGCGCATTACCGGCCACGTTCGAGGCCGCCGTCACCGCGGGCAGTAAATCGTCCGCCTGCGCGTTTCCCTATCTGAATGCGATGCTCGATCCGCGTTCCCAGCGCGCGTTCGCCGAATCGATGGGCTACGCGCCGACGATCACGAACGCGAACCTGCCGCCGTCGTTGCAACAGGCGGTGGGCTTCTCGGGCAAGGAGCTGGAGCGGATCGTGCCGGTCGACTTCGCGATGCTGATGAAACACAAAACGGAAATGCTCGACTTCTGGAACAAGGATTTCCGCGCTGGACTTTGACCCTGAGGCTCCGCACATTTCTGCCTGCAAGATCCAAACACATGATTATTCTGACCAACAACGAAGGTAAATCCGGCATCGGCTTGACCGCGGAACTGCTGCGCAATGGCGGTGCCGGGCTTGACGCGGTCGAGGCAGGCATCCGGCTCGTCGAAGATGACGAAGAGGTGCGCACGGTCGGGCGTGGCGGCTGGCCGAATCTGCTCGGCGAAGTCGAGCTCGATGCGTCGGTGATGGATGGCTCGACGCTGCGCACTGGCGCGGTGGGCGGTCTGAAGGGGTTCAGGCATCCGGTCAGCGTCGCGCGCGCCGTGATGGAACGGCTGCCGCACGAGCTGCTGATCGGCGAGGGCGCCGCGCGCTATGCGGCCGAAACGGGTGCGGAGCGCTGCGAGCTGCTCGCCGAACATTCGCGCAAGGCCTACGCGCGCTGGTTCGACGGCGAAGTCAGCGCGACCGACAGGGCCGCGTGGCCGAACGTGCCGCTCGAACGCTATTGCCACGACGCGGTCGATCCGGAGATCGGCAAGGACACGACTGTTTTTCTTGCGCTCGACAGCGCCCGCAATGTCGTGAGCGGCACGAGTACATCGGGATGGGGCTGGAAATATCCGGGCCGTCTCGGCGACAGCCCCGTGATCGGCGCGGGCTCCTACGCCGATAGCCGTTACGGCGCCTGCGCATGCACGGGCGCGGGCGAGATGACGATCCGCGCCGGTACGGCGCGCGCGGTGGTGCTCTACATGAAAATGGGCATGAGCGTCGAGCGCGCGGTCACCGAAGCGGTCGACGATATGCGCGCGCTCAAGGGCGGCTTGATCAGCCGCGTGACGATCCATGCGATCGATGCCGCGGGCAATTACTGCGTGGTGGCGGTCAATGGCTTGCCGGGCAATCACTACTGGGTGTGGACGCCAGTCATGGCGCAGCCGGAGCGCCGTGCTTGCGAGCTGATCCAGATCTCGGCGGGTGAGCCGCAGAGCAAGCGGATTGCGATGCAGGTTTATACCGACGTGTGAGGGTGACGCGTAGTGGTGAATCAGCGGTATTCCCGCAGCGGCACCTAAGACGTCTTCTGCCCCCCCGCAATCACCCGCTCCAACGATAGCTTCAAGTGACGCTGCATCGCCGCTTGCGCCTGAATCGCATCATGCGCCTCCAGCGCTTCGAAAATCACGAGATGTTCGTCGGGCACGGCGCCCCACGTCGTCTCGTTCTCGAAGTGGCCGCGCAGCTTTTCCGACAGCGGACTATGCCGCGCATCGAATAGCGAGCTGACGGTGCGCACGAGCACCTCATTGCCGGACATTTGCGCGATCGCGAGATGGAACGCGCGATCGGCCGCGACCGGAATTCTGCCGGCTTTTACTTCGCGCTCCATCTCGTTGTAGATGGCGCGCAGCATCTTCAGATCTTTCGGTTTGCAGAACGGTGCGACGCTCGCGATGATCGAGCCTTCGATCAGGCAGCGCGCGCCGAGGATGTCGAGCAGGCTATCGCCGAGTTCGGCCTGCGACAGCGACGCATCATTCTGCGCGGACGGCGTCGCGCACAGGTAGACGCCCGAACCCATACGAATCTCGACGAGCCCTTCCAGTTCCAGCGCGACCAGTGCCTCACGCACCGACGGCCGCGACACGCCGAGCGTCTCCGCCAGCGCGCGCTCGGGCGGCAGGCGGCCGTTCGGCGCGAAGTCCGGCTGAGCGATCAGCTCGCGCAATTTTTCCGCGATCTGAAGATAGAGGCGGCGAGTGTCGGCAGGTCTGGTGGTCACGAAACGATTCCCGGCGATGTAGCTTGTGCAAGCCCCATAAGGCGAGCGCCGATTGTAGATCGAAGCGCCCGGCGCGCAAATCGTGCGTGTTCGGCGACAGCGTTCGGGGTTTTCCCCCAACTCCGTGCGAATTGGCTTGACCAGTATCGCACTCGCCATTATTTTTGCAAATTGGTAAGGCCAGATTGACGCCGAGGAGACGCCAGCCGTGCAGCCCTGCTGGTCGCTCCGCATCCCGACACCCGATCAATTTCTCCATGACGATGAAGACTGTCATTTGCGAACAACCCGGCCAACTCGCGCTCGCCGAACGCGCGAGGCCGGCGGTTCCTCGATCATCGCCTCGCCGACATCGCGCGCAATCACGAGCAAAAGAAAGAGCGGCGTTTCAAGCCGGTGATCGAACTCGCGCGCGAGCTTGGCGTGCGTGTCGAGCAACCGCGTCTAAGCGCGGCGCTTGCCGCGTGCACGCACGACGGCTAACGACGCGGGCCGCAAATCCGCAGTAGATCCGTAGCACACCCCGGCAGCACACCCCGGCAGCACACCGGCGGCCACGAGGCCGCATGGTTCATCCAAATAGAGTAGATGCCAGCCCAGGAGGAGACGGTTTCATGAAGAAGAAGATGCGTTGGGTAGTGATTTTTCTGTGCTTTCTCGCGATCGCGGTGAACTACGTCGATCGTGCGAATCTCGCGGTCGCCGCGCCGCAAATCGAAAAGGCGCTCGGCATCGGCCCCGCCGAGATGGGCTTCATCCTGAGCGGATTCTTCTGGACCTACGCGTTGATGCAGATGCCGTTCGGCTGGTTCGTCGATCGTGTCGGCGCGCGCATCGCGTTGCCGCTCGCGGTCGGGTGGTGGTCGGTGTTTACCGCGGCCACCGCGGTCACGACCAGCGTCGCGGGCATGTTCGGCTGCCGCCTGTTGCTCGGCGTCGGCGAGGCGGGCGCGTATCCGTCCTGCACGAAGCTCGTCAGCCAATGGTTCGAGCCCAAGGAGCGCGCGATCGCGACCAGCATCTTCGATAGCGGCTCGCGGGTCGGCTCCGCGCTGTCGATTCCCGTGGTCGCGCTGATCATCGGCACGCTCGGATGGAAGGCCGCCTTTGTCCTCACCGGCTTGCTCGGCGCGGTGTGGATCGTCGGCTGGTTCGTGATCTATCGGAATCCCGTGCAGGACGCGATGGAGACCGCGCGCAACGCTGCGCCGGCGGCTCAAGCGAGAGGCGGCCAGGACAACGTGACGTGGGCATCGCTGTTTCGCCATCGCACGCTGTGGGGCATGATGCTCGGCTTCTTCTGCCTGAACTTCGTGATCTACTTCTTCATTACGTGGTTTCCGAGCTATCTCGTGCAGACGCGCGGCTTCTCGCTGAAATCGCTCGGCACGCTCGGCATGATTCCGGCGCTGATCGCGATTCCAGGCGGCTGGCTCGGCGGCTATGTGTCCGACGCGCTGTTCCGGCGCGGCTGGAGCCTGACGGCTGCGCGCAAGACCTGCATGGTCGGTGGCATGCTGGTGTCGTCAGTGATCACGCTGTCGGCGTTCACGGAGAACACCTATCTGATGCTCGCGTTCTTCGGTATCGCCTATGGCAGCCTCGCGTTCGCCGCGGCGAGCATCTGGTCGCTGCCCTGCGACGTCGCGCCGACACCGCGCCATGTCGCGTCGATCGGCGGCATCCAGAACTTTGCGTCGAATCTGGCGGGGATCGTGATCACGACGTTCACCGGCGTGATGGTCGCGATGACGAAGGGCTCGTTCACGATCCCGCTCGTCGTCGCGGGCGGCTTCTGCTTTCTCGGCGCGTTCAGCTATCTTTTCATCGTGGGACGCATCGAGCCGCTGTCGCTGGAATCGGAAAGCCGCGATCTGCCGAAGGGCGCGGGCTCCACGATCTGACGTATTCTGTGTCAACGCATACGGATAACCCTGTTTTCGAGGCTTTTCATGTCGACTCAAGCTAGCGTCGCGTCCGCGATCATCCGCCTGCACCCCGGCGACGACGTCATCATCGCGACCCGGCAGTTGCTGCCGGGCACGCGCATCGAGGCGGAACAACTGGTCGTCGCCGGACTGATTCCACCGGGGCACAAGATCGCGACGCGCAACATCGCGCAAGGCGAGCCGGTCAAGCGCTACAACCAGATCATCGGCGTCGCGCGTGAGGCGATCGCGCGCGGCCAGCATGTCCACACGCACAATCTCGGCATGTCGGAGTTCGCGCGCGAGCACGCGTTCGGCGTCGATGCGCAGCCGACCGTCTACGTCGAGGAACCCGCGCATTTCATGGGCATTCGCCGCGACGACGGCCGCATCGCGACGCGCAATTACATCGGCATTCTGACCAGTGTGAACTGCTCGGCGACGGTCGCGCGCGCGATTGCCGATCATTTCCGGCGCGACGTGCGTCCCGACGCGCTCGCCGACTATCCGAACGTCGACGGCGTGATCGCCTTGACGCACGGGCTCGGCTGCGGCATCGACATGCAAGGCGAGGGCATTGCGATCCTGCGTCGCACGCTGGCCGGTTACGCGGTGCATCCGAACTTCGCGTCGGCGCTGTTCGTCGGCCTAGGCTGCGAGACGAATCAGATCGACGGCGTGCTCGCCGCGGGCGGTCTCGACGCCAGCACGACGAAGCTGCGCAGCTTCACGATCCAGGACAGCGGCGGTACGCGCAAGACGATCGAACTCGGTATCGCGATGGTGCGCGAGATGCTCGCCGACGCGAACCGCGTGCAGCGCGTGCCGGTGCCGGCTTCGCATCTATGCGTCGGTCTGCAATGCGGCGGCTCGGACGGCTACTCTGGCATCTCCGCGAATCCGGCGCTCGGCGCCGCGGTCGATCGGCTCGTGCGGCACGGCGGCACCGCGATCCTGTCGGAGACGCCGGAAATCTACGGCGCCGAGCATCTGCTGACGCGGCGTGCGGTGAGCGCCGCGGTCGGCGACAAGCTGCTCGCGCGCATCGCATGGTGGCAGGACTATTGCGCGCGCAATGGCGGCGCGATGGACAACAACCCATCGGCGGGCAACAAGGTGGGCGGCCTGACGACGATCCTCGAAAAATCGCTCGGCGCGGTCGCGAAGGGCGGCACGACGAATCTGGTCGACGTCTACGAATACGCGCAGCCGATCGCCGCGAAGGGCTTCGTATTCATGGATTCGCCCGGCTACGATCCGGTGTCGGCGACGGGACAGGTCGCCTCGGGCGCGAACCTGATCTGCTTCACGACCGGGCGCGGCTCCGCCTATGGCTGCGCGCCGTCGCCGTCATTGAAGCTGGCGACCAACACCGCGTTGTGGGAGCGCCAGCAGGACGACATCGATATCAATTGCGGCGGTGTGGTCGACGGCAGCGCGAGCATCGACGAACTCGGCGAAGCGATCTTTCGCATGATGCTCGACTGCGCGTCCGGCACGCGCACGAAGAGCGAGCTGCACGGCTATGGGCAAAGCGAGTTCGTGCCGTGGCAGGTCGGCGTGGTGACCTGAGCGGGTGCATTGCAGCGACACGACCGAATAGCCGAACGGATCACGCGTTGGAGGATGCAATTGGAACGCCGCCTTCATTCAGGCCGCGAGGTGAAGCGCGCGCAGCGGCTCTGCCCGTCTGACGAACTGGAGATATCCGATGCAGCAGGAACCGATCTCCGCGACCCGCGGTAACGAAGCCGTCGCCGCGCTGCGCGCGGCGCTCGGCGCTGACATCGTGAGCCTGCCGGCCGAATTTGGCGGGCGGCGGTTCGCGGACTGGAGCGGCACGCCATCGACCGATCCGATCGCGCTGATCCGCCCGCGCACGACCGAAGAGGTCGCCACCGCGCTCAGAATCTGCCATCAATTCCGGCAGCCGGTCGTCACGCAAGGCGGCATGACCGGGCACGCGGGCGGTGCCTGCGTGCTTGGCGGGGAGGTCGCGCTGAGCGTCGATCGGATGAACGGCGTCATCGACATCGATCCGGTCAGCGCGACGATGACCGTGTTCGCGGGCACACCGCTGCAGGTCGTGCAGGAAGCGGCCGATCACGCCGGCTTCATGTTCGCGCTCGACCTCGGCGCGCGCGGCAGTTGCACGATCGGCGGCAACATCGCGACCAATGCGGGCGGCAATCGCGTGATCCGCTACGGGATGATGCGCGACCAGGTGCTCGACGTCGAAGCGGTGCTCGCCGACGGCAGCGTGATCGGCGGCGAGCGCAAGATGATCAAGAACAATACCGGCTACGACCTGCGCAACCTGCTGACGGGCAGCGAGGGCACGCTCGCGGTCATCACGCGCGCGGTGCTGCGCCTGCGGGCCAAGCCGCGCGCGATCTCGACCGCATGGTGCGGCATGACGGACTACGCGGCGGTGACCACGCTGCTCGGCCGCGCGCAGGAGCGGCTGCCGGCCGGCGTGTCCGCGTTCGAGGTCATGTGGCCGAGCTATTGCGACTTCGTGCGGCAACGCCTGCCCGAACTGCGCGTGCCGCTCGCGAGCGATCACGCCTACTACGTATTGCTCGAGACTTGCGGCGCGGACCCGGAACGGCAGTCGGCGGCTTTCGAGGAATTCCTCGCCGACATGTTGAACGCCGGCGTGATCGCCGACGCCGCAATCGCGCAATCGGACGCGGACGCCGCGGCGTTCTGGGCGATTCGCGACGCGCCAGCCGAATATCCGCGCCTGATCCCGGGACGCATCTCGTTCGACATCAGCTTCGCGGTCGCGCAGGCGGGCGACGCGGCGCAGCGCTGCGACGAGCGGTTGCGCGCGCGCTGGCCGCAAGCGACGATCCTCGTCTATGGGCATCTCGGCGACGGCAATCTGCACGTAGTGGTGCAAGAACCTGGCTGGACCGACGAGGCCATCGACGACGTCAAGCGCGTCGTCTATAAACTGACGGGGGATATGGGCGGCTCGGTATCGGCCGAGCATGGGATCGGCGAGGAGAAGCTGGGCGTGCTCGGCCTGTCACGCTCGCCGGCCGAACTCGCCGCGATGAAGGCGATCAAGCTCGCGCTCGATCCGCACAATCTCCTGAACCCTGGCAAGGTGATCGCGATGTAGTGTGCGCGGCGCGAATCTGCGTGCGCAGCCACGGCGCTTTCAGCCGCTCGGGAACGCGCGCAGCATGTTGCGCGAGTCGCTTGCTCAGGCACTCGATCTCGCCGAGCGCGACGTGTTCGAATTCGGCGGGGCGCAGCGATCGCATCGTTGCGAGCGTACTAACGAAAATATCCGGCGGCGCGTCATGGCATCGGCGACGCGGTACGCCGGAGCTGTGCCGATTCAGGCGTCTTCGCCGGTTGCGAATACGCCGTTTTCCGGTGCCGTCCGTTCGACGTCGATGCATTGCACGCGCCAGTGGCCGCTCGCGAGGATGCGGCCGTGCTCGGCGCACCACTGCACGCGGCCGACCTCGCCTTCGAACGGCCCGTCGAGCTGATTCAGATCGAGCCCCTCGAGCACGCAGACCGGCGCGGAGCTATGCGGCGCGCACACGAGCGTATTGCCGCAATCCATATGCAACGCGCCCCATTCGGGCAACTCGAGCCCGAAATGACCTTCGCGCGACCATTGCCGCGTGTCCTTGTCGAGCCAGAGAATGGCGAAGGCCATCGGGTTGACACGATCGAACGTGTCGAGATGAACAGTCAAACGCATGACATGTCTCCGCAATGTATACAACTGATTCGCATTGCCGGCGCCATCGCGCGTCGGCAGCGGGCCCGCTGCGTGCGCATCGAGTCCTTATTGGCTAAGCGCACGCCGAGCACACGAGCAGACAGTTTCGGATTCGCGCAATCACGGCACGTACTCCCGTATCAGGAATAAGATCAGTGTACGGGCGGCGAAACGCCCCTTATTGACTTCGATCAAACGGTCTACGGCGCGGGCCGATCGCGCGACACAATGGCGCGCCTACGCTGATGAGAACGGCGCGCGCTTCGCTGTCCGCCATGACGGCAGCTTGTCGCCGCCGAAGCATCTGAAGGAGAACCCGATGCGAGCGATGGTGTTCGACGGCAGCTCGGCGACGCTGACCGAGCGGGAAGTGCCTGATCCGCGGCCCGGTGCCGGGGAGATCCTGATCGACGTTCATGCGTGCGGCGTGTGCCGCACGGACCTGCATCTGGTCGACCGCGAGCTCGAGCATCCAAAGCGGCCGGTGATTCCCGGCCACGAAATCGTCGGCGTGGTGGCCGAATTGGGCGCGGGCGTCAGCGGTTTCACGGTGGGCGAGCGGGTCGGCGTGCCGTGGGTCGGGCGCACCTGCGGCCACTGCCGCTACTGTCTGTCCGCCCGCGAAAATCTCTGCGACGACGCTGGCTTCACCGGCTACACGATCGACGGCGGCTACGCCGAGCGCACGGTCGCCGACAGCCGCTACTGCTTTCATCTGCCGCCGCACTACAGCGATGTCGAGGCCGCGCCGCTGCTGTGCGCGGGTCTGATCGGCTATCGCACGTTGAGCATGGCGGGCGACGCCGAACGGATCGGCATCTACGGTTTCGGCGCGGCCGCGCATCTCGTCGCGCAGGTGGCGCGTCACCAGCAGCGCACCGTCTATGCGTTCACGCGTCCCGGCGACCACGCGGCCCAGCAACTCGCGCTGCGCCTCGGCGCGGCATGGGCCGGCGGCAGCGACGAGGCACCGCCCGGCGAACTCGACGCCGCGCTGCTGTTCGCGCCGGTCGGCGCACTGGTGCCGCTGGCGTTGCAGGCGGTCGCGAAAGGTGGCGTGGTGGTGTGCGGCGGCATTCATATGAGCGACATTCCGTCGTTCCCGTACGCGTTTCTGTGGGGCGAGCGGCGCGTGGTGTCGGTCGCGAATCTGACCCGCGACGATGGGCTTCAGTTCATGCGCAGCGCCGCCGAGACGCAGCTCGCGATCGAGACCACGACTTACGCGTTGCGCGACGCGAACCGCGCGCTCGACGATCTGCGCAACGGCAACCTGACCGGCGCGGCCGTGCTCGCGGTCCGCCCGTGATCCGCTAGCGAGCCGTTGGCGCTTGATACAGATCAAGCCGCGCGGCGCGTCGGCGTTCATCATGTAAGCGCGAACCGTTGGCGTTCCCGTCACGGGCCGAGGTGTGAAGCGACGCGGTTGACGCGCCGCCTCGCGGTGCGACGATCCGAGGAGAGCCGATGAACACTGCTGCCGGGCGCAACACCTTCCACCGCGTGATGATCGCGTCCGCGGGCGGCAGCGGACTGCCGCTCGGCACGCGCGTCGCCCGGCAGTTGGTCGCGGCGGATGCGCGCTTTCGTCTCGTCGATATCGTTTGCAATCCTGCCGCGCTTTATCCGACGCTGATGCTCAGCTATCCGGACTGGTGCGAGGCGCATCGCGCGATGCTGCACGGCGCGCAGGCCGCGCTGCGCGACGCGGTGATCGCGTTGCACGGCGTCGTCGCGGCGACCGACGCCGAGATCGTCGATCTCACCGCGCTGCATCAGGGCGCGGCCGAAGCGCTCGCCCACACGGCGACGCAATGGGACGCGGATCTGGTCGCGGTGGCCGCGCATCCGCGTGAACATCGCTGGGACAGCCGTATCGATCCCGAGGAACTGGTCGCGTCGATCGGGCGTCCGGTGCTGTACATGCCGGCGAGGTCGACCGACGCGAGCGATGCCTCGGCGGTGAGCCGCGTGCTGGTCGCGATCGATGGCAGCGACACCGCGCTCGACGCGCTGCGCACCGCGCTCGCGGTAGCGCCGCCCGACGCGCGCATCAAGGTCGTCTACGCGGCCGACGACCGCTTCGCGTGGTGCGAATGGCTGCCGTTCGAAGTCGTGTCGCAGCATCGAATCGATGTCTTGCGGCGCGGCGCGGCGATGCTCGAACAAAGCCGGCGCGCGGCCGAAACCGCGTTGCTCGAGTTCGACGATGATTGCGGCGATGCGTCGAGCGCGATTCTCGACGAAGCGCAACGCTGGCACGCGGACCTGATCGTGATGGGTTCGCACGGCATGCGCGGCGCGCCGCACCCGTTGCCGGGGCACGTGACGTCGCGCGCGCTGCGCGACGCGGCGTGTCCCGTGCTCGTGTGTCCGCGCGGCGCGTCGTCGTTGCGGGCGGACGACGTGCCGCACGGCGAGTGGCGGGAGCCGTATCCGGGCAGTCCGGGCGGCCCCTTTTATCTGTAGCAGGGGCGCGCCACGCGCGTTGACAAATCCAACCTCGGTGGAGAATCGGCATGTACCAACATATCCTCGTCGCGCTAGACGGCAGTACTTTCTCGAAACGCGCGCTGAAAGAAGCGGTGAATCTCGCCGCGTTGACGAAGGGCGTCGTGCATCCGGTTTATGTGGTCGACAAGACGCCGCTCTTTTCCTATGCCGGCTATTACGACCCGCTCACGCTCGTCGAAGCCTTGCGCCAGGACGGCCAATTGGTGCTGGAGGAGGCCGAACAGGCCTGCGCCGGCGCCGATGTGCCTTGCCGCCCTGAAATGATCGAGTCGGAGAGCCTGTCCGACGACGTCGCCGCGATCGTGCTGCGCCACGGCGAGCAGATCCACGCCGATCTGCTTGTGCTGGGCACGCATGGGCGACGCGGCGTGCGGCGCCTCGTGATCGGCAGCGTGGCGGAGCGGGTGCTGCGTTTCTCGACCTGTCCGGTGCTGCTCATGCGCGAGCCAAGCACCGAGGATGCGCCAGCAGAGTAACCCGCGACAGCGGGGCGCGGCAGCGCGTGAGCATTACGCGAGCGCGTCGGCCGGTATCTGGATCGAGATCCTGAAGCCATGGCCCGGCGAGCTGGTGAACGACACGTTGCCGCGCAATTGCCGCACGCGTTCGCGAATGCCGAGCAAACCGAATGAATCTGTTCCCTGCGACCGATCCAGCGCGACACCCACGCCGTCATCCTCGATATCGAGCGATACGATGGGGTCCGCGCAGGTCATGTCGATGCGTACGCGGCTGGCCTTGGCGTGCCGCGCGACGTTCGTCAACGCCTCCTGAACGATGCGAAACAGCGCCGTCGCCGCGAATTCGCCGCACACCGGCTCGGCCGGTTCGAGATGCACGCTCGAGCGCACGTCGTAGCGTTTCGTGAAGTCTTCGGCCAGCCAGTCGAGCGCGGCGGCGAGCCCGAGGTCGTCGAGCAGCGGGGGCCGCAGATCGGCGGCGATACGCCGCAGCGAAGCGGCCATCCAGTCGATCTGCTTTTGCAGTTCATGCGTCTGCGCGGCCAGCGGCTCGGTGTCGGCCTGGCTTTTCAGCTTCGCTTCGAGCAGCGCGACGCTCATTTTCAGCGCGGTCAGCCGTTGGCCGAGATCGTCGTGCAGTTCGCGCGCCATACGTTTCTGCTCGTTTTCGCGGGCGATCTGCACGTGGGTGGATACCTGATCCGCGCGTTCGAGTTCCGCGAGGCGCATACGTTCGGTCAGGTCGCGCGTGATCTTGGCGAAGCCGAGCAGCGCGCCCGACGCGTCGTGCACGGCGGAAACGACCACGTTGGCCCAGAAACGCGAGCCGTCGCGACGTACGCGCCAGCCTTCGTCCTCGGTGCGGCCTACGGCTGCGGCGATTTCCAGTTCGCGGGCGGGCTTGCCGGCCGCGATGTCTTCCGGGGTATAGAACTTCGAGAAATGCTGGCCGATGATTTCTTCGGGCGTGTAGCCCTTGATGCGCTGTGCGCCGGGATTCCAGCTGGTCACGCGGCCGGACACGTCGAGCATGAAGATCGCATAGTCCTGAACCGCATCGATCAACATGAAAAAGCGATCCTCGACGGGCCCATCCGACACGGACGCCGCACTGGTGAAGCAGGAAGACTCGCCGCTCGACAGACCCATCGCTCCTCCGGGTGGTCACGCAAGGTCGCGCACCGCAATGCACCGAGTTATATCAGTTCGGGAGCGCTTGTTCCACCCGGCATGTCCCGCGAACGAACGTGAGGCGAGCGTCGCGTCGGCGTTCAAACCCGAGCCAGTCCTTCCGCGTCTTCGATGCGGATCGTTTTGCCGTTCGCCTTGACGAGGCGCTCGCGCTGGAACTTCGAGAACATCCGGCTCACCGTTTCGAGCTTCATGCCCAGAAAGCAGCCGATTTCCTCGCGGGTCATGCGCAAATGAAACTCCGCCGCGGAAAAGCCGCGCGCCTTGAAGCGCTTCGACAGATTCAGCAGAAACGTCGCGACGCGCTGTTCGGCGCTCATCGTGCCGAGCAGCATCATCTGGCTCGATTCGCGCACGATCTCGCTGCTCATCATCTGGTAGATGTGATGCTGCATCGGCTTCATCTCGCGACAGATCGCCTCGAGCTGCGCGAACGGAATGATGCACACGACGCTGTCTTCGAGCGCGATCGCATCGCAATTCTGCTTGCCCTCGCCGATGCCGTCGAGGCCGAGCGAGTCGCCGGCGATCTGGAAGCCAGTCACGTGCTCGCGGCCGTCGCGATGCATGACCACGGTCTTGAACGATCCGGCGCGGATCGCGTAGATGCTTTGAAACGCGTCGCCCGCGCGATACAGCGCGTCACCGCGTTTGATCGAGCGCGTCGAGCAGATCAACGTGTCGAGTCGGCTCAGTTCGTCGGATGTCAGCTCGGGCGGCATGCAGATCGCGCGCATCGCGCAGGTGGAGCAGCGCGTCACGGCGTAGCGTGTGGCCGCGGTGCGTGGCACGACGTGGATCGGTACGACGTGCGAAGTGCGGGGCGCGTCGTGGCGGGGTTCACAGACTGTGGCAACTTGCATGCTCGGCTCCTGGCGCTCAGACCGGATGCGCACGACGCGCATAGGCAATCGCTTCGATGGCACGGCAGGCGAGTTCGAACTCCGAGGTCTTGTCGAAGCAGAAGTCGGCGCCCGCCGCTTCGCACGCTCGGCGAAACGCCGTCGTGCAATGATTGGTCAACACGATGCTGACGATGGACGGCCGCACCCGCGACAGCGCCGCGAGCAGCAGCAGATTGGTCTTGCCCGAGAAGCACGGGTCCAGCACCGCGACATCGGCGCGACTCGCGACGATGTCGTCGAACGTGTGCTCGACGCCGGCGGACTCGCCGGCGATTTCGATGCCGGGAATCAGCGCGATCAGGCAAGCAAGCCGGCGCCGGACCTCGGTCGCATCGTCGACGAGGAAGACTCTCGATAAGGTGGCTGGCGGGGCGGTGTCCATACCGACCAGTATTGGCGACCTCATCTCAGAAATATATCGGCGGGGATTTAAGCGGCGCTAGGAGTTCGGGTAGTGTTGTAGGAATATTCCTAGTGCATGGCTGGCGATGGGGTATGTAGCCGAGTGCGAGTACACGGCTACTTTCGACGTGACGGCTTCGAAAGTCGCAGGCATGCAGTTGATCAAGTAATCACGGAACGAGCCGATAAAGACCCATTGACCTGCGTCAAGCCGCGCGGCGGCGCGCGCTTCACACTGTCGGCGCGGACACGCGACGGCACCGCTTCGGTTCATGCCAGCGCTTTCACAGGGAGTCCAACATGTATGCACGAATTCTGGTTGCGCTCGACGACAGTCCCAGCGCGCAGCGCGCCTTTGCCGAGGCGCTGAAGCTCGCGAAGCTGACGGGCGCCACACTCGAAGCCTGCTGCGTGGTAGGGCACGGCAAGTGGTCGGACAATGCCGATGTGGCTTTCGAGCCGGAACCGGCGACCGCGGCGCAAGAATTCGCCAGCCGCGCGCTCGATGCACCGCGCGAGTTGATGCGCGAGGCGCAGGTGCCCGGCGGCGTGCGGGTGATCGACGCGTACGCCGAAAGCGTGTCCGCGGTGCTCGCGCGCGTCGCCGACGAAATCGAAGCCGATCTGATCGTGATGGGCACGCACGGCCGCCACGGCGTGCAGCGCTTTCTGCTCGGCAGCGTCGCGGAGTCGCTCGTGCGTGCGACCGACAAGCCGGTGCTGATCGTGCGGCATGACGAACCCGGGCGCGCGCGGCCCTGAAGCGCCGCGTCGCGCAGCCGTGGCGCGATCGCGCGGGAGCGGCCGCGCAGCAGCCCGGTTTTCGCGGCTCAGGTGAGTTCGTTTTCGGCGCAGGCCGGGACTGACCGATCGCGCGTCGCGCCGTTCGCGTGCGCGGGAACCATCAGCACCGGGCAGCTGGCGCTGCGCAGTACGCGCTCGGCGACGCTGCCGAGCATCAGTCGTTGAACACCACGGCGGCCGTGCGTGCCCATCACGATCGCGTCGGCGTGCCATTCGAGCGCCGCCTCGACGATGCGATGCGCGACGTCTTCGCCAGTGATCGCGGCTTCGACGGTGCGGGCCGTGCCCTTGATCCCGCGCGCGGTCATCCGGCTCTGGGCATCGGCCGCGATCCGCTTGCCTTCCTCGATGAAGGCGTCCTGGATCACGCAAGGGTCGAAGCCGGGCGCGTCGTAGGCGATGACGGGCACGTCGATCACGTACAGCGGCTGCAGCTCGGCGCCCGATTCGGCGGCAAGGGTCAGCGCGGCGTCGAACGCACGGGAGGCGGTGTCGCTGCCATCGAGCGCGACGAGTAGGCGGTGAAACATGGCGGACTCCTTAAGCGGTCACTTCAGTGCGACAACAGCACCGGCACGGTCATCGACTCGAGCATCGTGCGCGTCGCGCCGCCCAGTACGACTTCGTGCAGACGCGAATGCGCGTAGGCGCCCATCACGATCATGTCGCAGCCGAGGTCGGCCGCCTGCGACAGCAGCGCGTCGCCGACCGGCGTGCCGTCCGCGACGCTCAGTTCGCGCACGTCGATCTTGACGCCGTGACGTGCGACGGTGAGTGCGATGTCGTCGCCCGGAACCGTGTCGCGCGGCGGACGATCGCCCGATGAATGAACCGTCAGCAGCGTCACTTTGGACGCGTGCGCGAGGAACGGCAGCGCGTCGTGGATCGCGCGGGTGGCTTCGCGGCTGCCGTCCCACGCGATCAGCACGTGGCGGCCGGGCGCCGCGAAAGTGCCGCCCGACGGCACCAGCAGCACCGGCCGCCCGGCCGACAGCACGACGTGCTCGACGAACTGTTCGGCGACGAACGCCTCGGGATCGGTCGGATCGGTCTGCCCGAGCACGATCAGATCGGCGAGACGCGCATAGGGCGGCACGACGTCGTTCGCGTAGCCGTTCGCGGCGATCCAATGACCGTCGACGTTCGCGCGCGCGAGTTCCGCACGAAACAGCCGCTCGAGCGCGCTGGCACGCTCGTGCCGCAGACGCTCGTGCTCCGCGTAGTAGTCGGCGGTGCCGGCCATCACGAAGAACGCGTGCCGCGGTGGCACGTACGTCGAAAACAGGCCGGTCAGCGTCGCATGAAAGCGGTGTGCGAGCTGCAATGCGATTTCGAGGCGCGGATGTGCACGAACGCTCGTATCGAGGTGAACGAGAATGCTTTTGTAGCTCATCGCCAAAGCTCCGTGACAGAAACGTGGGGAAACGGGCGCAAGCAGGCTCGAGCCCGTCGTCAAATGGAGTCTAAGGGCCCGGCGGCCGCGGCTGTTGATGCAGATCAAGCGCGGGCCGCCGCGCGTTCAATACAGTGGCAGGCACGCTCGACGGTTTGCAACCGCGCCTGGCAATCCTATGCTGTGCTCTGGAGGGCAGCGATCATGATTTCCGAATCCGATGCGCCGCCCGGGCGCCCCGCTTCACCATGGACCTCGACGGCGTCCGGACCGCCCGAAGGCTGGCTCGACTACGCGGCGGCGTATCAGACCGCACAGGGCGCGGCACACGAGTACGCCGAGCGGTGCTTCGCCGACTGGAGCAAGTCGATCGCTTTCGTCGCGCAGCGTGAGGCGGACTGGTTCGGCGAGGCCAACCGCGCTTGCGCCGCCTGGTATGCGTGGTGGCAGGCGGGGTACGGCATCGCGCCAGGCGTCGCGCCGCTCGCGGGCGGCCTGAGCGCATGGTGGTGGAGCTCGCAGAACGCGCTGCCGTTCGCGGGCGTCGTTTAGCCGCGCGAGCCGGCAAGGCCGGCGCGCGCACCGTCAATGGCAGACACGGCAAGGAGGAGTTCAGATGGGAACGGATCGCGTGGCATTGGTCACAGGCGGGATGGGCGGTTTGGGCACGGCGGTCAGCCGGGCGCTTCATGACGCGGGCATGACGGTCGCGGTGACGCACTCGACGCACAACGATCACGTGTCGACATGGCTGCAGCACGAGCGCGACACGGGGCGCGACTTTCACGCTTACGAAGCCGACATCGCCGACTTCGATTCATGCGCGCGCTGCGCGCAACGCGTGCTGACCGAACTGGGCGCGGTAGACGTGCTGATCAACAACGCGGGCATCACGCACGACACGAGCTTCGCGAAGATGAGCAAGGAGCACTGGGACGCCGTGCTGCGCACCGATCTCGATGGCCTGTTCAACATGAGCAAGCCGCTGTTGCCCGGCATGCTCGAGCGGCGCCACGGCCGCATCGTCAACGTGGGGTCGGTCAACGGTTCGCGCGGCGCCTACGGGCAAACCAATTATTCAGCGGCCAAAGCGGGCGTGCACGGTTTCACGAAGGCACTTGCGCTCGAAACCGCGAAGCACGGCGTCACGGTGAACACGGTGTCGCCCGGTTATCTCGCGACCGCGATGGTCGAAGCGGTGCCGCGCGAGATCCTCGACACGAAGATCCTGCCGCAGATTCCGCTCGGCCGGCTGGGACGTCCGGACGAGGTGGCGGCGTTGATCGCGTTTCTATGCTCGGAGGAGGCGGCTTTTATCACCGGTGCGGACATTGCGATTAACGGGGGTATGCATATGCAGTGAGGGTGCTCGCCTTCACCGCGCTTGACCCACGTCAATGACTGTCTTTCTGGCAAGAACAAGATAAGCCCCATAGCAGGCGCCTGGACCCTGAGCCTGCGCGGAACAGGTTCGATCGACACTCGCAAGGGGAGGCGAAGATGGGCATCGACATGCAGATCGTCTACCTTGGCTTTGCGGGTGCCGCTCCGCTCGAAGCGGAAGCAGGTGCGCAACTGGTGCGTCTCGCGCGGTTTGGCGCGCTCGTGTCGCACTGCCATCTCGCCATCGAGGCGTTGCGTCCGGGATCGGCGCATCCGCTGTATGACGTGAGGCTGGATCTGGTCACGCCCGCGCGCGAGTTCAAGCCCGTCGCGCACTGCACTGACGACGACGCCAAAGCGGCGATCCGTCGCGCGTTCGATGCGGCGGAAATGACCCTCGAAACAGCGATCGGCACCGAGCGTGGGAACTGACGAACTTGCGTCGTGACGTGACGCTCGGCGTTCGTCAGATGCGGACTGCTGACGTTTTCCCGGCCACCTCACGCCGATTTGCGGCTTGCCGAACCCCTGGCCGCGCGGCGCGGCCGGCAAACCTTCAACGCGGCGTGCTCGACATCGCGCCAGAATTCGCAGAGCCCCGGATGAACCGCATCGCGCCAACGCGGCCCGATGAAGAGGTCGTAGTGATTGCACTGCTCGATGGTGAGCTGCCGCGCGGCGCGCATCGGCGATGCATCGCACAGCGCATGCGCGCAATGCGTTTGCCCCGCGCCCGTGATCTCGTCGCTGTCACCCTCGATCGAGCACAGCGGGGTATCGCGCAGCGCGGCGATTCGTACCCGGCGCCCGGCGACCGACCACAGATCGCGCGGCAACAGATGTTCGTGAAACACCACACGAAGCATGTCGAAGAAGTAGCACTCCGCCATGTCGAGCACCGCGGCATATTCGTTTGCCGAGCGCAGCGCCCGCTGCGCACCGGGCATGTCGCCGGCGAGCCATCGGGACCAGTAATCCGCTTCGAGTCGCAACTGCCGCTCCGGATGCGCGGCAAAAATCGCGGTCTGCTGGATGAAGCCCGGATACACGAGACGCCCCGCGCCGCAATAGGGCGGTGGAACGATATCGATCGCATGGTCGTGAAACCACTCGAGCGAATGGGAACTGGCGAAGCGGTCGGTGATGGTCGGGTTCAAACGGGTATCGATCGGGCCGCCGAGTAGCGAGAGGCTCGCGATCGGCGCCGCCTCGTCCATGGCGAGCAGCGCCGCGGCGCCGAGCGCAGGCACGCTCGCCTGACAGATCGCGATCACATGAACCGGCGAACCGAACGCGCGGGCGGCGCCGACGAAGCTTTCGAGCGCCTGCACGTAGTCGTCGAGCGATAGCGGGCCCGCTTCGCGCGGCACGTCGCGCGCGTCGGCCCAATCGGTCACGAACACGTCACGTTCCTCGAGCAGCGTTTCGACGGTCTCGCGCAGCATGACTGAGTGATGTCCGGCGAGGGGCGCGCACAACAGCACCGGCAGTTTTGCGTCGGTAGGGGGTGTAGAGGGGTTGCGCTTGAACCTGAGCAGCGCGCCGAGCGGCAAGGAGGCGACGACGCTTTCGTCGACGGTAACGCGGCTACCGTTGCCGGCAACGGAGTGGATCGCGAATGTCGGCGTTCGTTCGAAAGCGCAGGCGGATCTCAGCAGCCAGTAGCTGAACGCGTCGGCCGCCTGTTCCGGGCCGAGCCAGCCCGCTTGCGGGCGCAGCCCCGACTCCGGTTCGGACAGAACTCCCCCGACCATCGCGCGCGCGAGGCGTTGCTGTGCATCGATGAAGGCGTACCACATGATGAACCCCGACGTTCGTCGATCATGAGGGCAGCGTGGCCGCACCGGCACGAACTCGTGACGCGGATACCGTCGCAAAGCTTACCGCGAAACGTCGCGGCGAGGGGCGCGAAATCGGTGCGCGCGGCGCGCCAAGCACGCCGCGTGCAAGAGGCATTGCGCGTTTTCCCGGCAGGGTTTTCACGCGATGGCGGGCGTCTGAAACGGAGCTGAAAGTATCGGGGAAAGCGAACGACGTCGAGCGTGACTCATGGTTCGTGTCGACGGTTGACGTGGATCAACGAGAGAGGCGTTGCGGGCCATTACGCTGACGATGGCAGTCGCTCGCGACAACCCCGAGGAGCATCCAATGGCCATATCAGCAAACGCGCAGGAAGGAACCTGGTCCGTGAGCGTCGAGACGCGGGAGGCGCAGGAAGGCGGGTTCCTGTCGACGATCCATGTCAAACATGTGTCGCCCGAGGGTGACTTCGAACGCACCTTTCATCAGTCGCAGGTGTTCGCCGTGGAAAGAGAAGCGGTACTCGAAGGCTTGCGCGAAGGCATGACGTGGATCGCGCTGAAGACGACGCGGACCATCGGGGTGTAACAGCGCACCGCGCCTCGCGTGCTCGCCGCAACAGGCAACGCGTGCGAGGGAGCGGTGCTCGAGCGTCGCGATGCGTGTCTTCAGATTCCGCTCGTCGGATCGACACGTGTCGCGGGATCGCTTTCGACGACACTGCGCGTCGCTTCCCAGTACGGTTCGCGATGATAGAACTGATGGACCGACGTCCCCCATGCGCGATCGGCCATTGCCGGCCAATGGTCCTTGTCGAAGCCCGGCGAGCTTTTCACCTGCTCGGCCGTGGCGTCCAGCTGGAAGCACTTGCGGTCCGTGTCGAGCGTCAGCGAACGCCACGGGATCGCGTGCAAGGTCCCGCCGATGCCGAGGAAAGCGCCCTCCGTCAGCACCGCATACGCGATGCGGCCGCTGCGCACGTCGAGCATGATGTCGGAGATTTTGCCGAGGTCCTGGCCATCGGAAGAGATCACCTTGTTGCCGTCGAGCGTCGCGGCGGCCATGACCTCGGGTCCGGGACCGTCGCCGACGCCGCTGCCGGCGATACGTGCGCCGGCGCTGGGCTGTACGGGAGTCGCGGAGGCGTTCGGGTCGAGAGGATCGAGCGGGTTCATGTCGAAACTCCTGATTTCCACGGAATACCTGCCGTTCGCAAGACCCGTACCCGAGACCGGATTCGAAGACTAGAATAAAAACACGCCGTGTCGAGACGGCTGCGCTGCGCCCGGATAGGGGGAGCGATCATGCGTTGTGGAATCGTTGGTCTATGCACTGGCGTGGCGGGCGTATGTGTGTTGTCTGGCTGCGTCTATTACGGTCCTTATTCGTACTATCCGGGAGCCGGTGGCTATTACGCCTGCACCAGCGCCACTGCCACCGGCCCCGCGCAAGCATCGTCTGGCAACGCGCCTGTGCCGGCGAGCGGTACGGCGGCCGCGAATCCGGCGCCAAACGACTTGCCGTTGTCGGGACAGAATTGCACGTACGTCGCGGTACCTGCGCCTGCTTATTACGGCTATCCCGGGTATTACGGTTACGGTTATCCCGGCTATTACGGCTATCCCTATGGCTATTCATGGCCGGGCTACTACGGATGGTGGGGACCGTCAGTGGTGATCGGAGGCTACTGGGGCGGTGGCTATGGCCGTGGCGGCTATTACGGCCGCTGGCACGGAGGACATGGCGGGCACTGGCATTGAGCAGCCATCACGCCAGCGAACTACGAAAACGTCTCCGGATAAAGATCCTCGCTCATGTCGAGATTGCCAGTCTGCGCGTAGATCAGCGGGTCGCCGTCCGCGCCGGCTAGCGCGCCATCGACGACGCGCCCAACTATCAGCCGATGATCTCCCGCCTCGATGTCGCCGGTCACCCGGCAGTCGAAATGCGCGAGCGCATCGAGCAGCAGCGGCGCGCCGGTCACGCCGGTACGCCAGCGAGCCACCGCGAGCTTGTCGACGGCTCGGCCCGACTGCGTGCCGAAGTGCTCGGCGAGCCTCTGTTGATCCGCGCGCAACACGCTGATCGCGAACACCGCGCCGCTGCGCAGGAGTTCGTACGACTCATGCTCGGGACTGATGCCGAGCGCGACCAGCAATGGTGAAAACGAAACCTGCATCACCGAGCTTGCGGTGAACGCATTGCGGCGCTCGCCGTCCGCTACGCCGATCACATACACACCCGCAGTCAAATGCCGGAAAAGCTGCGCGATCCTATTGCTCATAGGGCCTCCTGGATAAAATTTCGTCGCGTGTTGCATGCCCGTGCGGCTGCTCCGGAACATGCAAAACTTAAATATTGAATCGATATAAACATATCGAAACAGAATGAATCTCAGCGCGGTTGTTCGTCGATAGAGCGTGCATGTTCGGGGCGACCAAAAGCGTTGCACCAAGCGAGTGCGGCCGGCACGAGCGCGTGCACCGATTGGCACTTTCATCGGCTCAAAATAGACCACTCCTGTTCTCTTATAGGGACGTAAAAAAATCTTCGCGATAATCCCGCTATTCACCTGAAGAATTAGAGCGTATTGCCGATAACCAGTTATGTCCGGTACTGCGTTTCGCGTCGGTATGGCCTTGTGTTATAGCGGGCGCCAAAGCGGTGATGTACCTGCTTATCCGTTCGGGTTCTTACATTCTCAACAAAGCGAACTATGAATTTCGGCAATATGAAACTCGGCGCCAAGCTGATCAGTGCGTTCATCCTGGTTTCGATCATCAGCGCTGTTGTCAGCGGGATCGGCCTGCACAACATGGCGGAGATCAGTGCGAACGCAGACAAGACGTATCGGCAGGACCTTGTCGGGCTCAACCTGATACAGCAGGCTAACGCCGACGTACTGAGAGTCGGCACCTATCTGCGCAACGCGGTTCTGGCCACGACGGCCGCACAGCGGGCTGGCTCGCTCGATCAAGCTGACAAGGCCTTTGCCTCGTCACGTGAGCACCTCAATCAGGCGGAGCCGCTCATCTATACCGACAAAGGCAAGGCTACGTTCGCCGACCTCGATCAAGGTTGGGCAGGCCTACATCCAGGCCTTCAATGAAATGAAAGGCAAGATCAACGCGGCGGCGTTAGGGGACCGGGACAGCCTGACCGAATACATGCTGGGCGAGTACCACGACAAAGGCTTCAAGACCCTCGTGCTGATGGGCAATCTGGTTGCCCTGAAACAGGCCGACGCGCAACGGACAGCTCAAGCCAACGATGCCGTGTACGAGGAAGGTCGAACTTTGATGCTGGTCTTCGTGGCGATGTCCGTGTCGATCGGCGTGGGAATCGGCATATGGATGATGCGTAGCGTAACGCGGCAACTGGGTACGGAGCCGGCGACGGCTGCTGCTGTGGCCAGAAGCGTGGCGGCCGGCGACCTGAACATCAGTATCGCCCTGCGGCCCGGCGACACGAACAGCCTGATGGCGTCGCTCAAAGCCATGTGCGACGCCCTGGTGCAGGTCGTATCAGAGGTGCGCGAGAACGCCGAAGGTGTCGCGACTGCGAGTGCGCAGATCGCACAAGGCAATCTGGATCTGTCGAGTCGCACGGAGCAACAGGCGGCGTCGCTCGAAGAAACGGCTTCCAGCATGGAGGAACTGACTGCGGCGGTCCGCCACAACACGGACAATGCAACCCAGGCTGCCACGCTCGCGGGTACCGCCTCGAGCGTCGCGCAACATGGCGGCGAGATCGTCGGGCGCGTGGTCGACACAATGCGTGACATCTCCACCAGCTCGGCCACGATGTCCGAGATTATCGGCGTCATCGAAGGCATCGCCTTCCAGACCAACATCCTCGCGCTGAACGCAGCGGTCGAAGCGGCCCGCGCGGGAGAACAGGGGCGGGGCTTCGCTGTCGTTGCGGGTGAAGTCCGCACGCTCGCGCAGCGCAGTGCGACTGCCGCGAAGGAAATCAAGGAGTTGATCTCGGACTCTCTCAGCCGGGTGGAGGCAGGCTCGATGCTCGTCGAAGAAGCGGGCGGTGCGATCAAGGAAATCGTGCAGTCAGTGAAGCGCGTGACCGACATCGTGGGCGAAATCTCGTCGGCATCGAGCGAGCAAAGCACCGGTATCGAACAGGTCAATCAGGCAGTCAACCAGATGGACCAGGTCACACAGCAAAACGCTGCGCTTGTCGAAGAGGCGTCGGCGGCAGCCCAGACAATGGCCCGGCAAGCGGAAAGCCTGCGCAAGACGGTCGCTTTTTTCAAGGTCGATGGCCAGAAGGCTGCTTCATCGCGAGCGACGACGCAAGCGGCAGTACCGCAACGCACGGCCCTGAACCGCGCCCCGTCCTCTGCTGTAACACCGGCAAAGGTTGCGAGGAGACCAATCCCCTCTTCAGAAGGTCCGGTAGTCGTCGCCGCCGCGACTGAGACGGACTGGCAGAAATTCTGAGCGATTCCGACCGGTTCCGGGTGCTGGATGACGTCGATTCATACCGTCGGCGCGTGCCAGCCCCGCGGGAGTCGAGCGGGCGAAGATCCGCGATACACGTGCGCCGGATGGCTATCAATGCGGCGCGGCGACTGCCTCAGGCACGCAGGCAGCGTGGATGATCAACAGTGCAGCCAGGGCGTGTGATTGTGGACGGAGACACCCGGGCCCGCCGGTCAAGCGGGTTCGAGGAAATAGCGCGATGCGCGACTGCGCTCGACGTGCAGCGCCTTGAATGTCGTCTCGCCGTCTCCGCGCACTGGCCATCGCTGATCTCGTCTCGCGCCGCTCCGACATGCAGCGCGTGACGGGCAGATGCGCAGCGGTGAGATTCGATTAACGGTAACTCGTGAGATCGTAATCAAAACTATGGGATCAAACGCTCCGCTCAATGTCTCGACAATGGTTGTGAACTCGTTGGAGTCCGCCGGAATAGACCACGTGTTCCTGGTCCCGGGAAAACTGATCTATCCGCTGCTGGACGCAATCGACAACTCCCCTTTGATTCGCGGAATCGTAGGCGCTCATGAGACTGGCAGTGCTTTCATGGCCGATGGCTATGCCCGCGCCAGCCGGAAATTCGGCGTTTGCGCAGGGATTTCCGGCCCAGGCACGATGAATTTCGTTCCCGGCATGGCGGCCGCTCACGCAGACCGGATTCCGATGCTCTATATTGCCGGCGGGATCTCGTCGCACGCGGAAGGCAAAGGGGCGTTCCAGGATGCCACGCCCGGAGGCATTTTTGAAAGCGGCGTGGTCAGAAGTCTGGTGACGGATATCGTCGAGCTAAAGAACAAGGAAAATACTCAGGCCGAGATGCGTCGTGCGATCGAAGGGTTGAACTGGATGCGTCGAGCGCAGTCATTCATCAGTATCCCCGTAGACGTTCAAAAGCAGGATGTCCTGCCCGGTCAGGAGGTGGCACGGCAACCCTACGCTCACCGCGAATTTAACGCATGCGAAGTGCCCGCGAACCGCGCCGCTCTCGATGCCCTGTGCGATCAGTATCTGTTTCAGTCGAAGAGAGTCGCGTTTCTGGTCGGAAGTCGCGGCAATGATGCGGAAACTGCAAAGCTTCTTCTCGAGGTTGCCGAAGGCTTTCACATTCCAGTCGCAACGACACTATCGGGAAAAGGTGCATTTCCTGAGCAACATGCCCTTGCACTGGGTGTGTACGGATTTTCAAGTCATTCGCGCGCTGCACGGGTGATCAACTCCGACGAACTTGACGTACTAGTCGTGTTTGGTAGCGACCTGAACCAGCGAGACAGCATGAACTGGAGCAGGAGGCTGACAGGGGGGAAGGAGCTATTCATCTTTGATGACAGCTTCGATTCACCGGCGATGGGGCACATTTCGCGTCAAGGAATCTTCTCCGGAATTTCCGCGAGCTTCCGGTTGCTGGCCCAGAAAGCCGCGGACAACCCTCCCGGGCTGCCGCAAGCACTGCAAAGAAGAAAGGGGTGGATTGCCGAGATCAACGAGACTCCCCTGTACGACCACCGGTTCGAGCAGTTAGGAGACCGAGTTTCCAGCGGTGACGAAGCGCTATATCCTGGAGACGTAGTTAAGCACTTGTGCCGGATTCTGCCGAAGGACAGCAACGTCGTGGTGGATTCCGGAGCCCACCGCATCTTCATGGCCCATTACTGGCTGTCGTCAGGTAAGGGCAACTACTTTTCGTCGAGCTCGCTCGCCCCGATGGGCTGGGCCATCGCAGCCGGAATCGGCGTCAAGCTTGCGGCCCCGGAACGCCCGTGTGTCGTGGTGACCGGCGATGGGTGCATGATGATGCACGGCATGGAGATTCAGACCGCGGCTCGATACCGAGTCAAGGTGATCTATGTGGTTCTGAACAACGCCGCACATGGCGCAATCCATATCGACGCTATCAGGAGTGGTTCGATTTCAGAGCAGTTCTCCAAATTGCCCTGTCATAGCTGGTCGGCTTTTGCATCGTCGATCGGTGTGGCCGCGCGCGCGGTTGAGCGCATCGACGAGCTTGATGGTGTACTGAGTGAAGCTTGTCAATATGACGGCCCCTTTCTGATCGAAGTCATCACCGGAGTTTTTCCCGCGCCGAACCGGTACTATGCAGAAGCCGAAGCCTGTCCGTGAGATTCCATCCTTCAACGCGGCAAAGCCAACCGCATTGCTGAACGACGCCGCAATCAGACCGTCTGAACGCCGCGCCGCAGTTGTCAACAAAATGTCATTCGAACCGCCTAAGTTTAGACGTTCGAGCCGATGGCAAGGCTCGACGCGGCGATGGGCACGCCGGGCCTGCGGAATGCGCAAGAGAGGGATCACGGCGCGTAGCTTGCTGCAACCATTGAACCGGTCAGTCAATCTCGTGGAGGCAAACCATGCTGTTCAAACGAGGAATTGCAGTTCTTGCCGTTGCTCTACCGCTCGCGGCCGCGCAAGCGCAAACCGTCAACATCACCGGCGCGGGCAGCACTTTTGCGGCCCCGATCTATAACAAGTGGGCTGACGCCTACCAAAAGGCGGGAGGCGGCAAGGTCAACTACCAAGGCATCGGTTCAGCGGGCGGCATCAAGCAGATCATCGCGAAGACCGTTGATTTCGCAGGTTCCGATGCGCCGATGAAGGAGGACGAACTGGCGAAGACTGGCCTGTTCCAATTCCCGACCGTGGTCGGCGGCGTCGTGCCGGTTGTGAACCTGCCCGGCGTGAAGCCGGGTCAACTCATTCTGTCGGGTGCCGTGCTTGGCGACATCTATCTGAACAAGATCAAGAAATGGAACGATCCGGCGATCGCCGCGCTGAATCCGGGTATGAAGCTGCCAGATACGGACATCGCCGTGGTGCGCCGCGCCGACGGTTCGGGCACGAGCTTCATCTGGACGAACTTTCTGTCGAAGGTGAACCCGGAGTGGAAGTCGAAGGTCGGCGAAGGCACGACGGTGAACTGGCCGACCGGTACGGGCGGCAAGGGCAATGACGGCGTTGCCGCGTTCGTGCAACGCCTGCCGGGCGCGGTCGGTTACGTCGAGTGGGCATATGCGAAGCAAAACAACATGATCTACACCAGCCTGAAAAATTCGGCCGGTATCGTGGTTGCGCCGAAGACCGAAACCTTCAAGGCGGCCGCCTCGGGCGCGGACTGGAAGACGACCTTCTACCAGATCCTGACGAACGAGCCCGGCAAGGACGCGTGGCCTGTCGTCGGCGCGACCTTCGTGCTCCTGCATGCGACGCAGGACAAGCCGGCGCAAGGCGCGGCAACGTTGAAGTTCTTCGACTGGGCGTTCAAGAACGGCGGCCAGGCTGCCAGCGATCTCGACTACATTTCGCTGCCGGATTCGGTCGTGGCGGAAATCCGCGCGCAATGGAAGACCAAGGTCAAGGACGCGTCGGGAAAACCGGTGTTTCAGTGAAGGCCTCGATGCCACCCACCTCAAACGGCTTGTAATCGATCATGGACGAAGTCAATTGACGCAGGTCCAATTGACTGACGCATAGAGGCGGGTAACGTGTGTGACGGTCCTTTATCACCGCACGCTCATCACACGCCACGGCACGCTCGCGATGTACCATGTCTGCGTGAAATCTCGCGCTGGATATCGTGGAGTACATCATGGGAAGCGCATGGAAACGCCGCTTCAAACTGTTTATCCAGCGTTTCTGGCAGCCAACCAGCGCGTGCATGACCTGTATGCCGGGGAGCTGGGGCAACATCATGAGCCTCACGCACTGGGCGATCGCATTCAAAACCGGGCTGCTCACCGGTGTGCTCGCCCTGCTGCTCACCTTCACGCCGGCGGCGAAGTGGTACGGGAATCGCTATAGCAACGCACTGCTCGTCGGTTGCCTGACCGCTATCGGCGATGCCTACTCTCATTTGAGCCAGTACCGCTTTCATGTTCTCGAACACGTCGCGACGGGGGTCATGTCAGGCCTGTTCGCGCTCGCTGCGTCGTACCTGTTCGAGGACCGCGCGCGCCGCATACGCGCGGCGTGGTCGCGCTTGTTCGGATAATAAGACTTCGATCTCGAACATCGTGAGACCTCACGATGAGTGTTGCGCGTGACAGGTTCGTGCCCGGATACATCGCGGTGAATTGTTCGCGTCAGTGCGGTGACGAAAGCAGTTTGAAGCGCTTCCACAGCTTCTTCAATGTCTGATGATCGGCAGCGACGCGTGACGCGAGGAAGCCGCGTGCGAAGGCCGCGCCCGAGGCTGCTTCCGGCGACGTTTTCAACAACGACTTCAGAAGCTGATCGGCGACGACGGCATCGTTGCGCCAGCCGAGATCATCCTGAAGCGCGGTGAGCGCGTCGACATAATGGCGAACGGCCTGCTTCGGGCATAGCGACGCAAAGAACTCGGTGGCGTATCGAACTTTTTTCGCCGCGATGCGGGCGCGGTGACGACGGTGATCGTCCAGATCGGCCAAACCCTTGCCACGTTTGATCAGTTTCTTGTGCCGACGACGCAGGACATCGGCGGCGAATGACTTCACCGGGCCGCTGATTGCGTTGCGCTGTTCGTCGGACATCTCATCTCGCCAACCTTTGCGGTTCATCCAGAGCGCGAACTGGAGCGCGAGCCGCGTGTAGCGAACCGACTCGACCGCGGCAGCCGCGCGCTGCCGGTTGTTGACGGCAATCTGCTCGCACGCCTGTCTGACGGGCCGGATCTCGTCCGCATTGCCGTCGGCGCCGGCATGGTCGAGCGTCGATCCCGCAAGCACTTCCCAGTCGCGCGCGCCACCGAGTTCCGAGGCAATCCAGCGCAACTCCTCGTCGAATCCGGACGAGGCGGGGATGACCTTCGCAAACAGGTCGAGAGCCGAACGCAAGCGACGAAGTCCCACGCGCATCTGATGGACGCTCGATGGAGCGTGGCCCGACACGACGCCCCGTTCATTCGCGTGGACCTGGTCCAGACAGTTGCGCACGATCACGCAGAACGCATCCTCGACCGAATCGCGTTTGTTCAGTCGCACTGGTTGCGCTTTCACCGCCTCGCTATGCTCGTCAATGAGCAGTGCATACCCGACATCTGCCTTGCTGCGATGATCGATACGCAGCGGCACAGTTTCGAGCATTTCCAGCGCGACGCGGTACAGCACATCCGGATTGCCCTGTTTCAGTTCCAGTTCCACCGCGGCGATCTGCACTGATCCCGAATCCGCTTCGACGCTTCCTTCGTCGAGAGCAAGCTCGAGTTCGTCTCCGGACGGCTGGCGCAGCACAAACGCTGACCGGTTGATCCGCGTGACGAACACCGGCTTCAGTTGGGCCGCAACGGTCTCGTCGCGAATCAGCTTTCCGCAGTCGCTGTCGTCGGGGATCTGGTTGTACAGCAGCGTCAGATCGGGCGCGTCGCTATTCACGGGCATCTCGAACTCGTCCCGGTCGAACAACCCCGCCTTGGCCGATCCTTCGCGCTTCAGCGTCTGGATTTTGTCGTTGCCGACGGTGCGCACGCGCAGCGAAGCCCCGCACCAGTGAAATGAAAAATCGGGCGTGTCGAAATAGGTGCTCGTCAGCAGGTGAGGCGTTCCCGCCGTGGCTTCTGATTGCGCAAGCATCGACGCGTTGCGCAATTTGACGAGATCTTCCTTCGCAACGCGCAGCTTCAGCTCCCGTTCCATGCCGCCTCCAAAATGCGCACCAGACCGTCAGACTACACCGGATTGGTTGGACCGCGTCACGGCCGATCGTCCCCAGTGGCCTCAGATAAAAGTCGTACACGGAAAAAGTGGATGAGACGGTCGACGAGCCTGGCGCGAATGCCTGTACACGTTGGGACAGCTTGATTAGGAAATGATCATTTCCTATAATCGCCGTATGACTACACGCAACCATGCTGCCAGACAGCCACGTGCTCCAGGTCGTCCACGCGAATTCGACATGGACGTCGCGCTGGACGGGGCAATCCGGATTTTTCGCGAGCGCGGTTATCAAGGGACGTCTCTTGGCGACCTTGGGTCCGCGATGGGGCTCACGGCCGGCAGTATCTACAAGGCGTTCGCCGATAAGCGAGCGGTATTCCTTGCCGCGCTCGAGCGCTACATCCATCTACGAAATGACCAGTTGCAGCGCCTGCTCGACGCGGAGCAGACCGGCCGCGACAAGGTACGGGCCATTCTGCGGTTTTATGCTGAGTCTGCAATTGGCGATGAGGGCAAGCGAGGCTGTCTCGTAGTCGGAAGTGCAGTCGACCTGCTGGCCTTCGATGATGAGATCGCGAGTCATGTGGTCGCATCTTTGCAGCGAACGGAGCGTCTGTTGTGTCGTTTGATCCGAGCGGGCCAGACAGACGGTTCGATCGCGTCCGCCGTGGATCCGGACGCTACCGGCCTCGCACTGCTGAGTCTGACGCAAGGTTTGAGAGTCGTCGGCAAAGTCGGGCGATCCCGGGCACACATGATGGCGGCGGCGGATCAGGCCATGCGTCTGTTGGACTAAGCACATCAAGACATAGCATCGCATGACCTCCGCGTGCCGGTCACCCTATTAGGAAACGTACATTTCCTAACATCATCCGCCAATGAGAAAAGCCGCTCAACGGTGTCATCCCCCAACCCAGAGGAGTTTCGTTCGTGAAAACACATCACTCGCCGGTGCCATCAGGGAGTTCCGGAATCGTAAGCACGTTGCCAGTAGCAAGGCCCGTTGCGGGGCTAGCAGGATTCGAGCACAAGTTCGCGACAGTCGACGGACTGAGGCTGCACTACGTCACCGGTGGAAACCCACAGGGCGACGTGGTCGTGTTGCTCGCGGGCTTTCCCGAGAACTGGTTCGCCTGGCGCAAAGTGATGGGACTGCTTGCAAAGACCTACCGAGTCGTCGCACCGGACCTTCCCGGACAAGGTGATTCGGATCGTCCGATGGACGGCTACGACACACAAACCCTTGCGAGCCATGTTCACGGTTTGCTCCAGCAACTGGGGATGACCCGGTACTTTCTTGCTGCACACGACATTGGAGCGTGGGTGGCTTTTCCTTACGCCGTAATGTTCGGCGACGAAGTCCGGCGACTCGCGCTGCTGGATGCGGGGATCCCCGGCGTGACGTTGCCTGATGCGTTGCCGAGCGCGCCCGAGCGTGCATGGCGCACCTGGCATTTCGCATTTCACGGGCTACCGGACCTGCCGGAAGTGCTGCTCGCCGGCAAGGAACGTGAATACCTCGACTGGTTCTTGCGGCGAAAAGGCGGCCAATCCCGATACTTTCACTGACGCCGATATCGATGAATATCTACGCATTCTCAAGAAAGACGGCGGCTTACGCGCGGGCCTTGCGTATTACCGGGCCGCGCATGTGTCCGCCCAACAGAATGCAGAACTGAAGCAACGAGGCATGCTCGACCTGCCACTGCTGACGCTCGGTTCCGATCAAGGTTCCATCGCCGATATGGCAACACCTTTGAGAGCCTTTTTCACCGATGTCAAAGGCCGCACCATCAGTCACTGCGGGCACTTCATTCCAGAAGAACAACCGCGCGCGGTCGCCGACGAACTCACTGCGTTCTTTGGAAGCGCAGAGGGGTAACGGAGCTACGTGGGCGCAAGATGCCGCGCATGGCTCAGGCGATGCGGGCGTGCTGTAGGACGATCCATGCGGACCACACAAGCAACGCAATGCCGAGCGGCTTGCCGATGGAGCTGCCCCAGCGGAAATTCTTCTCGGCCGACATGATCGCACCCAGCGCCAGCATCCAGCCGACGCTGCCAGTGCCGACCGCGAACATCAGCAGCATCAGGGCCCAACAGCAGCCGATGCAGAAAGCGCCGTGACTGATGCCGAGCGCAAAGCTCTCGCGGCGCGCGCTCCTGCCGCGCCAATGCTCGGTGATGAACATCAGCGGCGAGCGGCATTTGTCGAGACATCGGTGCTTGAGGCTGCTGAACTGATAAAGGCCCGCGAGCGCGACGATCGCGGCGCCGATCAGCCAGCCGTTTGCAAGCAAGCTCGCAGACTGGTCCGCGACCAGATGGAGCGCCGCGTCGAAGCCGTGCGCGAGCACGCCGAACAGCGCCCACATCGTCGCATAACCGACGATCAGAAGCGCCATCAGCGTGCGCCGGTTTGCGCGCGCGACGGTCATCCGCCGGAACGTGTCGAAGAGCGGGAAGGCGGTCGGCAGCATCATGGCCGCGATCATCAGCAGCCATGCGACGCTGTGCAGCAATGCCGCAATCGTGAGGCTCGCGCCGGGCACCTGACGGCATATCGCGCCGACGAGCGGCAGTTCGGCCCAACCCGCATGATGCAGAAAACGCGCATAGGGCCCCGCGTCCCATATCCATAACGCGATCCACGCGCTGCCCGTCAATGCGACGAACAGCGGCGCGAACAGCCGCGAGCGTGCGAGCATCTTCACGACGCGAAGCTGAACGATCCCTGAATGGCGTTATGTCCGGTCAAGGCGAGGTCGAGAGCGAGCTTTTCGTGCCGCAGGCGGAATGCGTTCGCCTTGCCGACGAAAGCAGGGGAGCCGGGTATCGTCGAAAAGATGCTTTCGACCAGTTTGGTCGGCTCGCCGGTCGGGCCGCGATAGGGCTCCAACTCGGCCTCGATGGCTTCGCCGACTTTCATCCTGCCCTTGCCGTCAACGACCGCGTATTCGATCGGCGCGCGTTCCACGGACACGACTTCGCCGATCAACTGCACGAGATCCGCGATGGGGCCACCGCGCTCGCCACGGTGCACGCTAACCAGGGCGTCGAATTGCGCGTCGCTCGCGCGCTCGTCGACGAACATCGCGACGCGCCAGCCGCCTTTGAGCACGTTGCCGGGAATGAACGCCGCGAACGCGATCGTCAGGCCCGATACATCGACGCCGTCGATCAAGCCTTGCTCGTAGTGGTATGCAAGCGCGCTGCGGCAAATGCCGTTATCGGGATCTTCTCCGATCCAGCACGGACACAGCACCTTGCATTCACACACTTCGAGGATGCTGCCCATCAGTTGATAGCTCATTCACGCCTCCGCTGCCGGTTGGATCCGGCCGGGAAGAACATCGCCGGACATCCTCTGTTGTAGCCGTTAAGCGGGCAGGAATCAAAGTGTTCGGGGCACTGCGAATGATTGAAGCGGCTTACACAGTCGGTGCTTTTGCGGTGCGGGAGGGGGCGCGGAGTCAGATTGGCGGTCCTGAAGCGCGTGGCGCATCGACGATTTTCGCGCACAACTCTTATATAAGACATAAGACATTTGACCTTGCATGGGGATTGCAATTAAAATCGCGATCGAAGCAGTGCCCGGCACAGCTTGGAGTGCCTTAAAAGCCTTTCCCTGAAACGCAAATACCAGCAGGTCCCCCATGCTTGAAAATTTTCGTGATCACGTGGCCGCACGCGCCGCGCTCGGCATTCCTCCCCTGCCGCTGACGGCTCAGCAGACCGCCGAGCTGGTCGAACTCCTGACGAACCCGCCCGCTGGCGAAGAGCAGACGCTGCTCGACCTGATCACCAACCGCGTGCCCGCCGGTGTGGACGAAGCCGCCCGCGTGAAGGCAGGCTTCCTCGCCGCCGTGGCCAACGGCCAGACCGCCTGCGCGCTGATCTCGCGCGCCCGTGCGACGGAACTGCTCGGCACGATGCTGGGCGGCTACAACATCCAGCCGCTGATCGAACTGCTGTCCGACGCCGAAGTGGGCACCGTGGCCGCCGACGCGCTGAAGAAAACCCTGCTGATGTTCGACCAGTTCCACGACGTCAAGGAACTGGCCGACAAGGGCAACGCCAATGCGAAGGCCGTGATGCAGAGCTGGGCCGACGCCGAATGGTTCACGAGCCGTCCGGAAGTGCCGCAAAGCCTGACCATCACCGTCTTCAAGGTGACGGGCGAAACCAACACCGACGACCTGTCGCCGGCCCCGGATGCGACCACCCGTCCGGACATCCCGCTGCACGCACTGGCAATGCTGAAGAACGCGCGTCCCGGTATCACCCCGGAAGAGGACGGCAAGCGCGGCCCGGTCAAGTTCATCGAGTCGCTGAAGGAAAAGGGCCACCTGGTCGCGTACGTGGGCGACGTGGTCGGCACCGGCTCCTCGCGCAAGTCGGCCACCAACTCGGTGCTGTGGTTCACGGGCGAAGACATCCCGTTCATCCCGAACAAGCGCTTCGGCGGCGTGTGCCTCGGCGGCAAGATCGCCCCGATCTTCTACAACACGATGGAAGACGCCGGCGCTCTGCCGATCGAACTCGACGTGTCGCAGATGGAAATGGGCGACGTGGTCGAACTGCGCCCGTACGAAGGCAAAGCCCTGAAGAACGGCGCAGTGATCGCCGAGTTCCAGGTCAAGTCCGACGTGCTGTTCGATGAAGTGCGCGCCGGCGGCCGCATTCCGCTGATCATCGGCCGCGGCCTGACCGCCAAGGCACGCGAAGCGCTGGGCCTCGCCCCGTCGACGCTGTTCCGCCTGCCGCAGCAGCCCGCCAATAGCGGCAAGGGCTTCTCGCTGGCGCAGAAGATGGTCGGCCGCGCTTGCGGTTTGCCGGAAGGCCAGGGCGTCCGTCCGGGCACGTACTGCGAACCGAAGATGACCTCGGTCGGCTCGCAGGACACCACGGGCCCGATGACCCGCGACGAACTGAAGGACCTGGCGTGCCTCGGCTTCTCGGCCGATCTCGTCATGCAGTCGTTCTGCCACACCGCCGCTTATCCGAAGCCGGTGGACGTCAAGACCCACCAGACGCTGCCGAACTTCATCAGCAACCGTGGCGGCATCGCGCTGCGCCCGGGCGACGGCGTGATCCACTCGTGGCTGAACCGCATGCTGTTGCCCGACACCGTGGGCACCGGCGGCGACTCGCACACGCGCTTCCCGATCGGCATCAGCTTCCCGGCCGGTTCGGGTCTGGTCGCCTTCGCGGCCGCCACCGGCACGATGCCGCTGGACATGCCGGAATCGGTGCTGGTCCGCTTCAAGGGCAAGATGCAGCCGGGCGTGACCCTGCGTGACCTCGTCAACGCAATCCCGCTGTACGCGATCAAGCAAGGCACGCTGACGGTTGCCAAGCAAGGCAAGAAGAACATCTTCTCCGGCCGCATTCTCGAAATCGAAGGCCTGCCCGATCTGAAGGTCGAGCAAGCGTTCGAACTGTCGGATGCTTCCGCCGAGCGCTCGGCCGCCGGTTGCACGGTGCACCTGAACAAGGAACCGATCATCGAATACCTGAACAGCAACGTCACGCTGCTGAAGTGGATGATCGCCCAGGGCTACCAGGATCCGCGCAGCCTGCAGCGCCGCATCAAGGCGATGGAGCAGTGGCTGGCCGACCCGCAACTGCTGTCGCCGGATGCCGACGCCGAATACGCAGCCGTCATCGAGATCGATCTCGCCGACATCCACGAGCCGATCGTGGCCTGCCCGAACGATCCGGACGACGTGAAGACGCTGTCCGACGTAGCCGGCGCGAAGATCGACGAAGTGTTCATCGGCTCGTGCATGACCAACATCGGTCACTTCCGCGCCGCGTCGAAGCTGCTGGAAGGTAAGCGCGACATCCCGGTCAAGCTGTGGGTGGCCCCGCCGACCAAGATGGACCAGAAGCAACTGACCGAGGAAGGCCATTACGGCGTCTTCGGCACGGCTGGTGCGCGTACCGAAATGCCGGGCTGCTCGCTGTGCATGGGCAATCAGGCACAGGTGCGCGAAGGCGCGACGGTCATGTCGACGTCGACCCGTAACTTCCCGAACCGTCTCGGCAAGAACACGAACGTGTACCTCGGCTCGGCGGAACTGGCGGCGATCTGCTCACGCCTCGGCAAGATCCCGACCAAGGAAGAGTACATGGCCGACATGAGCGTGCTCAACGCCAACGGCGACAAGATCTATCAATACATGAACTTCGACCAGATCGAGGACTTCAAGGAAGTCGCCGACGCCGTGACGATGTAAGTGTGCTGCCGGGCTACGGCGTGTGGTTCGCGTCGTAGCGCCACGAAATGGCGCCGTGGGCTGAATGCCTGCGGCGCCATTTTTTTTGCGGCGTTCGAGTCGAGGTCCGCGCGCGGCAGCCTCGCCGGGATCGCAGCGGAATCTCAGGGCCTGGCGATAGCCGATCCGCATCGCAAGACAAACCCCGCGACCTGGTCCAACGCGTATCGGGCGCTTGCAAGCTCGTCGGTCGAGCGCTGGAACGCGTGATGGAGTCCCTCGTAGATTTCCAACTGCACCGTGTTTCCCCGCTGGGCAGCGGCAGCCGCGTAGCGACCGAGACGGGACAATCGGTCTATGAAGCGGGTTTGCGCATCATTGGAGATTTCACGGAGCTCGAATCGTCCGTCGGGCGCGGTCAGGTTTCGCTGGCGGGGATGGTCCGGGTCACCGTGGCGCCGGTTTTTGGCCGGCTGTATGTGGTGCCGCGCCTGCCGGCATTTTTCGCCAGGTATCCGAACGTGTCCGTGGACCTGTCGGCCACGGAGCGAACCGTCAATCTGGTCGAGGAGGGCTTCGACCTTCGCCCATATGGGACTGGTTCAAGCGCCGGCGTGGCTCTTTGCGCCGGAGATCGCGAGCGGTGCGGTCGTCAGCCTGTTGCCGGATTTCGCGCCGGCGCCGATGCCCATCCACGCCGTTCATCCTGCCGGCCGACGATTGCCGACCAAGACTCGCGTATTTATCGATTTCGCTTCGGAAATTTTGACGTCTGATCCCGGTCCGGCCTTTGTCCCGGTCAGGACCTAGCGAGTGTTCCGCCGACACCGGATCATGCCGAACAGGGATCGCGGTCCGGCCTTACCGCGCCGCAGCCAATCGCCGGTCGACAAGGCACTTGAGCCGTCCGACAATGCTTGGCGAAACACGGTCGAACGGGCTGCGAGCCAGGCGTCTGTTTCCAATGCGGCGTGGGTCCCAGGCGGTCGTCCGCGATTTTTTTGACGCCCCTGTCCGTCAGCATGCGGCCCGCGCGTCATTGTGATGGCGGCCGATGCAATTCATCCGCCTCAACCCCATGACGGAGGCTCAAATGGAATACCTGTTGATGATCTACTCGGAAGAAAACGGCTGGAACAAGATGACCGACAGCGAGCGGCAGCAAGGCGTTGCCGCCTATCACGCGTACACCGAATCGTTGAAGAAAGCGGGGGCTCTGGTGGGGGCCAACCGGCTGCAGCACACGAACACGGCCACCACGGTGCGGCTCGTCGACGGCAAGCCGCAGGTGCTCGATGGACCCTATTCCGATTCGAAGGAGCAACTCGCCGGCTACTACCTGATCGACGTGCCGAACCTCGACGCGGCGATGTCGTGGGCGTCGCGTTGTCCCGGCGCGGCGCACGGCGTCATGGAGGTGCGCCCGGTCTGGACCGCCCCTTACGAGGCACCCACTGCATGAGTGCGTCCGGCGGCGCCCTGGGCGATGACGGCGCCGCGCGGTCGATTGCCGAGGCGGTCGCTCGCCGCAGCTACGGCAAGCTCGTCGCGCTGCTGGCGATGCGCACGCGCGACGTCGCCGCAGCCGAGGACGCGCTCGCCGACGCATTCGCGGCCGCGCTCGCGGACTGGCCGGAGCACGGCTGTCCCGCGAGTCCTGAAGCGTGGCTGATGACGGTTGCGCGCCGCCGGGCGATCGATGGCGCGCGTCATCGCCAGGTTGGCGACGACGTGGCGAACCAGTTGATGATCCTCGCCGACGAGATCGACGAGAGTGAGGCAGGCGCGTTGCCCGACCGGCGGCTTGCGCTGCTGTTCGCGTGCACGCACCCTGCGCTCGAGGCCGCGATTCGGACGCCGCTGATGCTGCAAGTGGTGTTGGGGCTGGAAGCGAAGACGATTGCGTCGGCGTTCCTGATGTCGCCCGCCGCGATGAGCAAACGTCTCGTGCGGGCGAAGACCAAGATCCGCGAAGCGGGCATTCCGTTCAGCGTGCCCGAGCGCGAGGAGCTGCCCGGCCGGCTCGACGCGGTGCTCGAAGCGGTCTATGCGGCGTATGCGGAAGGTTGGACGGACCCGGTCGGCGGCGATACCGAGCGGCGCGACCTCGCCGACGAGGCGCTGTATCTCGCGCAACTGCTCGTCGAATTGCTTCCCGACGAACCGGAAACGTTGGGCCTGCTCGCGCTGATGCTGTTTGCACAGGCGCGGCGTGATGCGCGACGCGATGCGGCTGGCGACTACGTGCCGCTGTCGGCCCAGGACCCTGCAACGTGGAACGCGCCGATGATCGACGCGGCGAACGCACTGCTGCGGCGCGCGAACGCGCTCAACGCAATCGGGCGCTTTCAGCTCGAGGCCGCGCTGCAGTCGGCGCATGTGGATCGCTGCCGGACGCGTCGCCCGAACTGGGACGAGATCGTGCAGCTCTACGATGGGCTGCTCGCCATTGCAGCGTCGCCGGTGGTCGCCGTGAACCGTGCGCTTGCCGTGGCCGAACGCGACGGCCCGCAGGCGGCGCTCGACGCGCTTGCGCCGTATGCGGACGACCCGCGGCTGGCCGACTACCAGCCCTACTGGGCCGCACGCGCCAATCTGCTCGCGCGTGCCGGCGCGACTGCGCAAGCACTCGACGCGTACGATCTGGCAATCGGCCTTGAGCGTGATCCGGCCGTGCGCCGGTTCCTGCAGCGCAAGCGAATGGAGCTTGCATCGACGAGCAGTTAGCGGAGTGGGTTGCGTTTGCCTGCTTCGTCAGGTCGGGCGTGGCGGCTTTGCCCCGACAGGCCTGCGCCTGAACCTTACCGCTCCGGCTGCAACAGCCCCCAGCTCACGAGAATCGCCTGGATGCTGCGCGCGTAGGCGTCGCGCTCGTGCGGCGATTCCGAGTGATACGCTCCGATTGCGCGCCATGTGTTGCCGTATCGCACCATCTTCTGCTTGAGCAGCCACGCGGCCACGAAGATATTCACGCACGGGTCCGTGAGCGCGCGGTGCGGAATGCCCCGGCTCTCGAGTTCAGGAAAGTGGATCGAATTGATCTGCAATTGCCCCACGTCGATCGAACCGTTGGCGTTGCGGTTGATGGCGCTCGCGTCGCCTTTCGATTCGCGCCATGCCACGGCGCGCAGCACGTGCGGATTGACGCCCTGGTAAGCGCCGGCCTTGTCGAAGCAATCGTCGGCGGACGGGGCGGCTTGCGCGGTCGAACTGCCGAGCGCCAGCAGCGCCGCCCAGGTGCATAGGGCCCACGACCGCAAAGGGCGGAAGGCGTTGGTCTTGTGCTGGTCCATGAGTCGGGGCTCCAGGTCCTGCTTTACTGCGCCAGCGCGGAATCGAGCTGCCGCTCGATGTCCTTGAGATAGGTGCGCGACGCATCGGAGACGACGAGGCGCGGCGTGGGCATCGCGCAGCGGCAATCGTGCTGGTGCGTCTTTTTCTTGTTGTGCGACGTCGAGCGCGGCGCGGGAAGATCGTCGTCGTCGCCGGTGGAGGGCGGCAGCATGGAGAGCGTGGGCAGCGGCGGGTAGACCTTGTCCGCAGAGGCTGTGGTGGCAGCGGTGGCAGTGCCGGCCGCAGTCGCAGGCGCGCTGGCAGCGGGCTGGCCCGCCCATGCGGCCGGACTTAAGCATAGCGATGCCGCGGCGAAAGCAATCAGGCGCATCGTGTCAGCTCCCCGCACGTAGCGGCTGGATCGAGACGCTGTACGTCTGGTTCGTGCCGCTCGTCAGGTTTTCGAGCGTGGGTTTGAGCCCCTGCTGCGGCACGCCCCGCCAGATCGCCTGGTTGATGTACTTGAAGTCCTGGCCCAGCGCCGTTACGCGGATCACAGTGGGCTGCTTCTGCGCGGCGGCGAGCGCACCAGCCTTGGCGAGCACCGTAGTCAGTTGCGGATCGCGCGCGCCGAGTGCATCGGCGGGAATGTCGAACTTCATGATCACGTCCGACACCGCAGGTTTCTCGGCTTGAGCCGTATTGGGCTGCTGCAGTTGTGCGCAGCCTGTTACAAACATTACGGCAAGTAAGAGCACAGCGCGCGTCACGTCGGGGTCTCCAAAGTTTCGTAGCGATGTACGCGTTTTCGGCTTGGGATGCCGAGACTTGATACCTGGGGGCAAACGTTTGCGAAAAAAGAAAGAGTTCGCTCTTGCGGCGCCGCTTCCCGGAAGGTTGCTGCGTGCACCTCCGCCTTCGAGCAGAGAACTTCTTGCCCTGTCGGGTAAAGCCACAGCGATTGCTACGCGTACGCTCGTCGGGACGCGATCGACCTGACGCCCCAACCCGACGAACCGACTCACGCATACCGCGCGAGAAACATATCCGCCGCCGCTTCCGCGATGCGCTTCTGCTCCTTGGCATCGAGCGGCACTTGCCCCATCGCCACTTGCGGCCAGAAGGCAAAAGCCTTCACGAGCCCCTGCAACTGCAGTGCCGCGAAGACGGGGTCATCGGTCTTGATGCGGCCGTCCGCGGCGGCCGCCCGGACCCACGCCGTCAGATCTTCCTCGCGTTCGCCCATGCGAGCGACCATGTCCCGCGCGCGCTCCGGCGAATGGATGCCAGCCGCGATCGCCACCCGTGCAAGCGACAAAAAGGACTCGTCGTGAAGCAGCCGCAGCTTGCGCTCCAGCAGATCGAGCAACTGCGCGCGCAACGGTTGGTCAGCACGATAAGAGGGTGCATCGCCGTCATGGCTCGCATCCCACAGTTGATGGAGAATCGCCGCGAAAAGTGCTTCCTTGCTCGGGAAATGGTTATAGACCGTGCGCTTCGAGACATTCGCGCGGGCGGCGATACGGTCCATGCTGGTAGCGTCGTAGCCGGCCGCGAGGAATTCCTCGATCGCGGCAGCGACGATCGCGACGCGCTTTCGGTCAGTCAGACGTTGGGGGCGGGCACAGGATTCCATCCAACGATTTTACACTGAGCAGTTTACTTTTCTTTAAGATAATCTACACTGCCGAGTGTACATTTTCTTCGGAAGGTCAACTTCATGACGTCGCTTCCCGCCTTTGTCCGCCGAATGCTCGGCGTGAACGCCGCACAGCGCAGCCGCGCGAGGTTCAGCCTGTCGCCGCAGCATGACGGCGAGCGCTTTCGCAACGTCAAGCCGCGTCCGGCGGAAAGCCTGCGCAAAACGCTCGGCCTCGCGTGGACGGTGTTGTTCAACAAGCCGCGCGGCACCGTGCCGGCCGACGCGTTGCCGGTCGAAAGGCTGACGCGCGCGCAACTCGACGCGGCGCCCGACCGCAGCCTGTACCGGCTCGGTCATTCGACGATGCTGCTGAAGTTGCGCGGCAAGTTCTGGCTGACCGATCCCGTGTTCGCCGAGCGGGCGTCTCCGTTCCGCAATCTCGGTCCGAAGCGCTTTCATGCGCCGCCGATCTCGCTCGACGATTTGCCGCCGCTGCGCGGCGTGATCCTGTCGCACGATCACTACGACCATCTCGACCGCGAAACCGTGCTGATCCTGGCGCAGCGTACCGAGGTGTTTTTGACGCCGCTTGGGGTCGGCGACCGGCTCATCGAATGGGGTATCGACGCGGCAAAGGTCCGGCAGTTCGACTGGTGGCAGGGCACGGAGGTCGAGGGCATCGAGTTCACCGCGACGCCCGCGCAGCACTTCTCCGGGCGCAGCCTGTTCGACGGCAACCGGACGTTGTGGGCGTCGTGGGTGATCGTCGATCACGATGTGCGCGTATTTTTCAGCGGCGACACCGGTTACTTCGAGGGTTTCAGCGCGATCGGCGAGCGCCTCGGACCATTCGACGTCACGTTGATCGAAACCGGCGCGTACGACGCGATGTGGCCATACGTCCATATGCAGCCCGAAGAAACCGTGCAGGCGCATATCGACCTGCGCGGCCGCTGGCTCGTGCCGATCCATAACGGCACCTTCGACCTCGCGATGCATCGCTGGCAGGAGCCGTTCGAAAGGGTGACGGGGCTGGCGCTCGCGCGCGGCGTCGCGCTGTCGACACCGCGCATGGGCGAGCGGCTCGATCTGACCGCGGTGCATCGCGGCGAACGCTGGTGGCGCGACGTTGCGCAAACCGCTGCCGTGCCGAAGGCTTCGTGGCGGATGTGCGCGTCGCGCGGGGTCCAGGAGGGGGAGTCGTCCTGAGGTCGTTGGCACCGCCACGTCTTTGCGGCGCACGAGAGCGACCGAGCGGACTGTTTCGCGGCGGCGCGCTGGTGCGGCGCGCGCACGTTGCCGTTCCCGCCGAGGCGCTCGCGACCTCGAAGTACGCTCCGTCGGAACTGTCCGTCGCGGCGTGATACGCAACCGTCGATCTGCGGGTTAATTCTTCAGGTCGGCGAGAATGCGTTCCGCGAGAAAATCGCACACGGGCCGTTTCGAAGCGGCACTTCGCGCCAGCACGACTTCAAGTGTGCCGATTTCCGGCAGGCCATTCGCGGTTCCCAGCAGCGAGAAGTGAGCCGGTACCGCGCACTTGGCCAAAGGAGTCACTGCGAGTCCGGCCTCGGCCATCGTCAGCAGACCCAGCAGACTCGGACTTTCATACGAGGTTCGATACGTGATGCGCGCGCGCTCCAGGCTCCGGATGGCTTTCTCCCGCGCGACGCTGCCGGGCAAAAACACGGCGATCGGCAAGGGCCTTTCACGCCAGATCTCGGTCGCGCCTGGCGCGGCGGCCCAGACCATCGGTTCGTGACGCAGGAACTCGCCGTGCAATCCTTTCACGCGCGTGGCGCAGACGAGATCGACCGTGCCGTCTTTCAACATGGGCTCGAGAGCGACGCTTGGCAGGCCCACTACCTGAATCTCCACCTTCGGATAGGTCGCCGAAAATTTCTTGAGGATCGGCGGGAACAGTGACGTCGCATAGTCGTCAGGCACGCCGATCACCACGCGTCCGGTCACGTCGGGCCGTACCACCGCTGCCCACGCTTCGTCGCGCAGGGCGATCATCCGCCGCGCGTAGGTCAACAGCATTTCGCCGTCCTGCGTCGGCACCACGCTGCGAGGCTTGCGCACGAAAAGCGCCTTGCCGAGCGCCGTCTCGAGCGTCTTGATCTGCATGCTCACCGCCGATTGCGAACGATGCACGACCTGCGCCGCGCGACTGATCGTGCCGGCGTCCGCGACCGCGATGATCATGGACAGCACGTCCAGATCGAGCGCTTTCATTTCCGTTGCCATGATGGTTGATATCAGAAAAGTAGATCGATTCCATCAATATTATGCGATTTTCTTTTGCGAGCACACCCTCGATAGTGGCGACAAAGGAGCCCTGTGATGAATGCACGTATCAGCCCATCGATTCTGGCCTCGGCCGTTGGCGCGTCCGCGCCATCGTTTGTGACCACCGCATCGAGTCTTGCGATACCGTATGTCGAGTCCGGGCGCGGCGAGCCGATGGTGTTCGTGCACGGCTCGCTTTGCGACTATCGCTATTGGGACGCCCAGATGGCCTCCCTGTCGGGCCGGTTTCGCTGCTTCGCGCCGAGCTTGAGCCATTACTGGCCCGAGATCGATGCATTTGGACACAGCGACTTCAGTTGGGAGGCGCACGTCGAGGAAATTGCCGGATTCATCACGGCGCTCGACCTTGCTCCCGTTCATCTGGTCGGTCACTCGCGGGGTGGGTGCGTGGCTTTCCATCTCGCGCGCGAATTTCCGCGCCTCGTGAAAACGCTGACGCTAGCCGATCCCGGCGGCCCGCTGCAAACCGAACCGAGGGGGCAGCCCGCGTTCATGCCGCCGGCGACCAACGTGTTGCGCGCACGGGTCGCGGAACTGATCGAGCGGGGCGAGTTCGACGCCGGCTTGTCGATGTTCGTCGACTCGGTGAGCATGCCGGGGTTCTGGAACAAAAGCCCGGAGAGCTTTCGTCGCATGGCGCTCGACAACGCGCTCACGCTGCCAAAGCAGTTGCTCGATCCGCTTCCCGCCTATACGCCGGAAGCCGCGCGCGATATCAAGTGCCGTACGTTGTTGATCGACGGCCAGAAAAGTCCCCGTATGTTCCGCAATACGGTCGACAAGCTCGAACAGTGGATCGAGTTTGCCGAACGCGAAACGATCGACGGTGCGTCGCATGGGATGAATGTCGCGAGACCGGATGCGTTCAACAGGGCGGTTGCGACTTTCGCGGCGTAGCCCGGTTGACGGGAGAGTGCTCCGGCGTGCACGCTGGTTTTCCCGGCCAGCAAGGTATCGATCTTGTGATCCTGGGCCAGCAACTCGGCCGCCGTACTCGAATGAACGACCGATTCGCGCTCGAGCACCACGGCGTTGTGCGTGATGCCCAGCGCCTTGCGCGCGTTCTGCTCGACCAGAATCACTGAGAGGCCTTCGCGGATGATCTCCGAGAGGAGTCCTGCACGATAATCGGCGCGAGGCCCTCGAGCAGTTCGTCGAGCAGCAGCACCTTGGGATTGAGCATCAGCGCGCGGCCGATGGCCAACATCTGCTGCTCGCCGCCGGAGAGCTGGTTGCCCATATCGGCGCGGCGCTCCTGCAGGCGCGGGAACATCCGGTAGATGCGAGCCAGATCCCACGGACCGGACACGGCGATCGCCGTCAGGTTCTCTTCGACCGTCAGCGACTTGAAGATATTGCGTTCCTGCGGCACCCAGCCGATGCCGGCCAGCGCGCGCTGGCACGGTCGTAGTCCGCGCTTTGCTTCACGAGCCGCGCACCCACTTCGGGACGCGCCAGCGATTTCGACGGCTTCAGCCGAAGCGCGCTGCCTCTTCATTGGGCGGCCAGCGGCAGCCGGACACAGTTCTTGCTCGCGTATTCATCGATTCATCAATTCGGCGGGGCCAGGCGCAAAGCCGGCACGCATAGTGCTGACACGCGAGCGCCGTCGTGCCAGCGGGCGACTCGGGCGCAGCGTCGAGCGAACCCGCGGTCACGACAATGCCCGAGGCCACGCAACCGGGCCCTCGACCACAAGGAGGAGTTTCAATGAAAGACATCGATCTGAACCAGCGCGTAGAAGAAATCGAACTGGCTCTTTCCACCCTATTCGAGTCGCCGAAGGCGCCCGCGATCAGCAGCTACGACGACGGCCGGACGTTCTTCATCCAGGCCTCCTGGGTCGTCGAGTCACATGGCGACACGACGCTGGATGCGCGATGCGTGCTCACACTCCACTTTTCGGATTCGCAGATTCAGCGTTACGCGCAGATGGACACGGCACAACGTATCCTCGTGCGCGAACGCCTCTGCCAAATGGTCCGCGATCGACCCCGACCGGAAGGCGGTGAGCTGCCCTTGCGGGGAGAGTGCGCCGAAGACCTGCAGGTGGAGGATCGGCTGCTGGATGTCGACGATCAGCTCTGATCCATCGCGGACGGCGTGCGACCGCGGCCTGGCGATTGGCTGTCCGAGCCGGCAGCCGCCTGCCAATCGAGTTGCGCCCGAATCTCCACGATGTAGCGAGGTCGAAAAGTGACTAGCACGATTCTTCGCTCGGGACCGGGGGCGGGAGCGACTCGAGCAACTTCACGAGCCTTGCCTGCTGCTGCGGAGTCAGTCCTTGAGTAGCGCTCACCTGCTGAACACGCGCGCGCCAGTAGGTCCGGCTGAACAACGAATCCGCGCCATCGGAGGACAGGATCCGTTCGAGATGGGAAATCGCATCTCCAGCGGTCAGGGGTGTATAGGGGCTCTCCCTGTCCGGGGGCCCTTTCTTGATTGTTGTTTTCATCCACTTCTCTCAGGTGGTGACCGGCCGGGTCCGGTCGTATACGTCCGGCTTCAATTGGCCGGTTCGTGCCAAACAACCCATGCGGGGCGCGGGGCGCGCGTGGCGACGCGACCCATTGCTAGCGGCACGGCCCCGGTGTTCAGCAAAGCTCCGCGGCGGCCACCCACGGCATCGTCTCGAACTGCCTGAGAACGGTGTGCAGCGATCCGGAGAGCCTGTCGGCAAACGCGATCGTCATGTCTTCGACGTCACGTTTACGGTTGCTCGTAATCCGTACGTCCTCGATGGCATCCGCGACCGGCATCAATACCTGCCACACTGCGGCGACCCGCATGCAGCCGCGCCTCGCACGAACCGTAATCTGATGGCCTGTGGCCTTTAGTTGTCCGGGGGTTTCCGGTGTCATTCTTCAGCCCTCTCGATGTATCTGATTTGTTATTGGCACGGACGATGCATCTACATTCGCCCGCGCGGTTGATGCCACCACTCATGATGATCCAGATGTCGTAGCAGTCGTGCCCGTCTGCGCTCACGGCGATAGTGATCAATCACCATCAGCATTGCGATGCTGAGGGCCGAGCCCCCAATGATCAGGCCCATCCAGGTCTCACTCATGACACGTTCCTCTCATGGAAGCACAGGGGTGTTGCGTGAATGGTTCACGCCGCTTCGTCCGATGTTCCGGCGCATACCGGCGCGGTGTGTCGCGTTACTGCATGTGCTGGCCACCGTTGATCGCGATGTTGGAGCCGGTCACGAAGCCGGCATCATCCGAGCAGAGATAGAGCACGAGCGCCGCGACTTCCTCGGGCTTGCCGAGACGGCCCATCGGGATATGCGGCAGGACCTTCGTATCGAGAATCTCCTGCGGAATCGCGGTGACCATCCTGGTGGCCAGGTAGCCCGGCGAAATCGTGTTGACGGTGACCCCTTTGCGCGCCACTTCCAGTGCCAGCGACTTGGTGAAGCCGTGCATGCCGGCCTTGGCCGCGGCGTAGTTGGTCTGGCCGACCGAGCCTTTTGAACCGTTGACGGACGAAATATTGACGATGCGCCCCCAGCCTCGTGCGACCATCTCTTCGCACAGCGGCTTGGTCATGTTGAAGACCGAATCGAGGTTCGTGCGAATGACCGCATCCCAGTTCACCTTGTCCATCTTCCTGAGGGTCATGTCCTGGGTGATCCCCGCGTTGTTGATCAGGATGTCGACCGGGCCGACCTCCGCCCGAACCTTGTCCGCGCAACGCTGGCATGAGTCGTAGTCGGCCACATCGACCGGGTAAGCGCGGAAGCTCCGGCCCTGAGTTTCCATGTCAGCCAGCCATTTGTCCGCACCGGTGTTGTTCGGCGAGTGCGTGACTACCACCGCATACCCTGCGTCGTGCAGTTTCGTACTGATCGCTTCTCCCAGGCCGCCCATGCCGCCCGTTACTACTACGATTCGTTCCGTCATCCTTTCCATCCGTGATCGTAATGTCTGCGAGGATCGTGAATACCCAATGGCCGTCTCGCATACCCGCCATCGCTTTGCCACAATGCGCTGCCGCCTCCAGCGTCAAGGGAGGAACGGCTGCGGCATTGATTGAACTGCGCGGGTTTTTATAGGCTTGTGGTATTGCGCGAATGGAGCCGGGTGCGTCAGCTCGCGGCGATATGCCGCGCCGGCGCACTGCTCAAAGATTCCAGATGCCCCGAATGGTGTTTCTCGCCTGCCGGTTCAGGGCGGCGAGTTTCTGCGCCCTTCAAACACTTCGCTGGCGAGCGAAAGAAAAATCGACGCATTCGTTCGGCAGAATTTCAGCAAAACTTCGGACGAAAGGTCTCTCATTGCTTCTCCCTCGATTGATTTCGAACCCGCTTGGCCCGGAGACGACATGCGCAATGAACGTGCTGAATGTCGGTCGCAGAGGATTCCGGAGCAAAAGTGTTATAAGTAAGACTAAATAAACACCACAAAACCAGTTCGGCCCGGATCGCACTTCTGATCGTCGGTATTCAACAGTCGAATGACGACACGTGTCCATAATCGGGTCGCGGCCGATCGATTGGCCATAACCCTCGTCAATCCTGCCGTGCCACTGACCAGATGCTTCGCCCTCTACTTCAACTGTCATGAAATGACATAACAATCGATTTTAGAAGGTTAATTCTAACTTCGAAATGTTAAATTTTTGAGAAGAAAGGCTAGGTGAATACCCTATCCAGAAAGGTCGGCTGTCAGGGGCGTAGTCGAGCTAAGTCGACGTTTGAACGTCCGAACGAAGGACGCGAATGGCCAGCGATGATGAGTGCGCTCTCCGATTGCTTCGCAGAGCACCCCAACAATGTCACGAAAATGACCGAAATGACAGGACACTGCAGTGAGCACCACCCGGATGCATCATTGCATGTTATGCAAGAAAATGACAATTCAGCCGACCCTGTCAGACACTTCTGCCTGGGCCCGGCCGGCTCGCTCTGCACGAGGGGGCGGCTGCCCAGGGAGCGTCGCTCGTCCGCGGCGCGTGCTGTAGAGAATGACGAACGCTGCGGCGCGGCACGCATAGCGAATGCGTGTCGGCAGCGGTGAACGGGACCGGGTTTCGAAGGGCAACGCAGGCGCACATAAAACACCGTTCGCACGCGAGCGTAAGATGGAAGCGATTGATCGATGAGTTTCAAGGAGGCGCCATGAAGGCGGTGTGCCCGCTGCACGGGCCAACGACCGTCGTCGGCACGAACGCGTATGGGTTTCCGATCTATGCCTGTTGCCGCGACGACGTTCCTTATGTCACGCCGCCGGACGCCTGTACGCGTGAATCGGCGCAACGCGGACAAGAATCGAAGCCGCCACCGCGGCAGCCTCAGGCAAACAAGGAACCACGCTGACGTTCGCGGGCAACGTCATACCCGCAGCGAAACCTTATCGGCTCCAGTTGCAGTCGATCAACGCATCAACGAGGCGCCAGTCCTGCCAGTCGCAAAAGTCGAGCATCAGCGTGCCGCGTGGTTCCGGACGAGCCGCGAGTCGCTCAGCAAGTTGCTCGTGAATGCCGCGATGCCGTGTATCGCCACACGCCACGACGACCGGCGGCGCCGCCATCCCCGTGCCGCTGCAAAAGTTGATGACCCACCGCTCGTCGCACAGAGCGGGGGCGAGGTTCAACAGTGAATCGATGGCGCGCCATTTGTAAGCGATCGATGTCGGCACCGGCACGCGAAACTCGTCCTGAATGGTGAATGGCGCCGGCACGACGTCGATATCGAACGTCGCGTTCTCGGGCCAGACTGTCAGGTCGATGCCGAGCGGCTCTTCACTCGCGAAGCGCCGCAGTAGCACGATGCTCCCGCGTACCGCCTCCAGCCGCGGCCGCCCGGAAGCAAGGTGCCAGCGCACATCCGCATGTCTTTCCACATACGATTCGAAGGTCGCGGCAAACGCGCGGGCGCAGTCGCGCGCGGGCCATTCGTCCTTGACGGACATGACGATACATTCGCCGCGGTGAAGCGCGAGAAACTGAGCGCATGTCCGCACCACATCGTCGAAAGTCAGACCCAGCGAGATGCCGCCGTGATGAATCGCGAAGCGATCACGCACATGGCGGCAGCGGATGTCGAGGACCCGTACGCCATGGTGCAACTGATCGTCGAGCGTGGCATGCTGCGTGCGCGCGAGCCGGTCATCGACCGTGTAGGCGCAGGTGTCATGGCTGCCCGGCAAGGTCAGTGCGGACAGCAAGCGGCTGCCATCGATGGCCGACATCCAGTCAGCCGGCGAAACGGTGTGATCAGTCAGGGCAGGGCGCAAGAAAACCTCTGGATAAGCAAAGCGTCTGCTGCAGCGGCGGCGTGAAGTCGGAGCCCCCTACTTCAACCCGCCCGAAAAGCCCTGCAGCAGATAGCGCTGCACATAGCCCGCGAGCAGAAGCGTCGGCACCGACGAAATCAGCCCCGCGCTCATCAGTTCGCCCCAGTCGATGCCGTTCTCGGTCACATAACCCGCCATGGCGAGCGGCAGCGTGAAATGACTCGGCGACGAGACGAACAACAGCGCCAGCAGAAACTCGTTCCACGCGATGATGAACACGAAGATGGCGGTGGCAACGAGACCTGGCGCGCACAGCGGCACGACGATGAAGACGATGCGCTGCGCGAGGTTCGCGCCGTCGAGCGCCGCGGCCTCCTCGAATTCGATCGGCACGTCGCGCACGAACGGCAGCAACATCCAGATCGCCATCGGCAGCGCGTACAGCTGATAGGCGAGTATCAGCCCAAACAGCGAATCGAGCAGATGGAGCCACTTGGCCAGCGAAAACAGCGGTACGGCCACCGTAATCGGCGGCATCAGCTTCAGTGCCAGCACGAGCAGCAGGAACAGCAGATCGAGGCGCGCGGGAAACGCAAGCCGCGCGAGGGCATAAGCGGCCGGAAAAGCCAGCGCGAGCGCGAGCAACGTGGCGCCTGGCGCGACCCACACGGAGTTCAGCACCGCCTGGGCCATGCCGCTTTCCCACACCGCCGCGAAATGCTCGAACGTGGGCGCCGAAGGCCACAACGCGAGCGGATGGGCGAGGCGTTCCAGCGTCGGCGTGAAGGCCGCGCCAGCCATCCATATGCACGGCAGCAGCAACACCGCGAGCGCAGCGATCCGCAACAGCCCTCGCACCGCGGCAGCGGACGAGCGTCGCGCGAAACCCTGCAAGCGTGCGAGAGGCATCAACGGTCGCGCTTGACGGCCGATTTCCATATGTATCCCGAGACCAGCACCGCGCACGTGAGCAGCATCAGTACCGAAGCCGCGCTGGCGGGTCCTACGTTGAAGAACCGGAAACCCGTGTCGTAGATGTACGTCGACAGCGTTTGCGTGGCATTGCCCGGACCGCCGCCCGTCAATGCGTACACCTTGTCGAACAGCTTGAAGGTGTCGATCGAGCGCAGCAGCATCGCGAGGGCGACGTGGGGTGCAACGAGCGGCAGCGTGATGTATCGCAGGCACTGCCATTCGTTCGCGCCGTCGATGCGGGCCGCCTCGGCGATTTCCGGCGGAATCGACTGCAGCCCCGCGAGAATGATCAGGAATGCCATCGGCGTCCATTGCCAGACATCGACCAACATCAGCGACCAGAGCGCGAGGTGCGGATCGGATAACCAGGGCACCGCCGGCAGACCTGCCGCCGTGAGCAGCGCATTCAGGAAGCCGCGGTAATTGAGCCAATTGCGCCAAATGGCGGAGCACACGAGCGTGGAGAGCATCATCGGCAGCACGGCGAGCGGCAACGCGATGCGCCGGCCCGGAAACGCGCGCACGAACAGCAGCGCGAGCGCGAGGCCGAACAGGACTTCAGCGAGCGAGGCCACGCTCATGAACTGGATCGTATTGACGAAACTCGTGCCGAACTCGCCGTCCGCAATGACCGATCGATAGTTGGCGAGCCCGATGAACGAGCGATGCCCCGACGCGTAATTCACCGAGAAAAACGAATCGATCAGCACGCGCGCCATCGGGTAGAGCGCCAGCACGCCGAGCACGAGCGCGGCTGGGCTCATCAGGACGATCAGCGGCAGATAACGTCGCAATCCGCTCATCGACTCTTTCCCACGCTTGTCTGCGCTGTCACCGCCGCTTTCACTGCAATGCGGCGTTGGCCTGGGCGATCTTCTGCGCCGCCTGATGCAAGGCTGCGTCGGGCGCGGCCTGCCCCGTCAGCGCGAGTTGCAACGCGTCGCCGAGAATCGCCTCGATCTGCTGCCAGTCTTTCACGCGAGGCCGCGCACGGCCCGCTTCGAGCGCCTTCAGCTGGTCCGGGTACCAGCGATACTGTTTGACGAGCGTCGGATTGACGAAGACGCTCTTGCGCGTCGGCGGAATGCCGAGCACGGCCAGTTGTGTTTGCGTGGCCGACGAAGTCAGATAGGCGAGGAAATCCGCCGCCACTTTCGCATGTGCCGCATCTTTCGCAATACCCATTTGCCAGATGCCGAGCATCGGCGCCGGCCCCTTGACCTGACCGGGCGGCGGTTGCAGCGCGACCTGGCCGACGACGCGCGACTTCGCCGGATCGTCGAGCGCGGGCAGCCAGGCGGGCCACACTTCGATGGCCTGCGCGGCCGTGCCGCCCTGCAGGGCGTCTCGCACTTCACCGGCGCCATATACGTCGACGTCCTTCGGCGCCCACTTCTTCAGGGCGAGCAGCATCTTCAGCGCGGCCAGCGCTTCGGGCGAATCGATCGTGACCTTGCCGTTGGTGTCGACGACATCTCCGCCATAGGCCCAAAGGATCGGCAGAAAACCGGTGACGATGGGGTTACCCTTCACGCCGCGAAACACGACACCCGAGACGTCCTTGTCGGCAGTGCCGATGGTCTGCGCGATCTTCAGCACGTCGTCCCAACTGCGCGGCGGCTGCAGGCCGCGACTCGCGAGCAGATCCTTGCGATAAGCGAACATCTCGACATTGCCGACGATCGGCATCGCGTACAAGGTTCCCGTCGACGTGCGTCCGAGGGAGATCGTGGACGTCACCATGTCGGCATCCGCGAGCGTGGCGGGCAGCGGCTGAAGCCATCCGTTGGCGATGAATTCGGGGGACCAGGTGTCGTCCATCATCACCAGGTCATAGGCGCGCGTGTTTTCGCGTAATGACAGCTTCAGTTTCTGATACAGGTCGTTGTTCGGCAGCTTCAGCAACTCGATATCGACGCCCGGGTGCTGTTTCTTGTAGCCGTCCACCGCCTGCGCGAGTCCGCGGCCGTAGATGTCGTCCCGGCCTGCGATCACGAGATCCGCGGCATGGGCACCAAGGGCGGCGATGGACAGGCAAGCCGCGACGGAAGTCGCGCGCAGGCAGGCGAACAGGGTCGTCCGCTGGATCATTGAAGCCATGGCTCTTGAATTCCTCCAGGGGAAAGGCGTATGCGTACGATGAGTCCAGAGCAACCCACCCCGTTTTCTTTGATCGCGCGCAGCGTTGCGAAAAATAGATGCCAGATGCGGCAGCGGGAATTGCAGCAACCTAGCATGACGTACATGTGTCAGCAAGCAGGGTTGCCGCGCAGTGTTCGGACCCGCACGCAGGCACGCTTGCCGCGTGGTCCGTTTCCGCGCCGCGACCGCCCTCGGCTGATCATGGCGCGGATTGGTCCATTGAACCGCCGCACCAACCCCGCAAAGCGATGCGGCCACAATGCTTCGGATCACGAATGAGCGAGAGGACGAAGGCCGCTAATCTCGCGGTCCATAGCCATTCGCTCTCACTATGGACAAACGACAAACCGCGTCCGGCGGCGCGGGCGGCAAAATTTTTTCCGCTCTGCACCATGAAATCCGTAGGGACCCGGTCATCGTTTGTACCGATTGAGCGCTGCGAGTCCCGTGAATATTGTTGTGTGCGCATTCTTCAAATGCTGCGATGTGGCGGGCAAATGTTGCTCAACGATCCTTTCGAATCGGAGATGCATGATGTCCAGTAACAGTGTGTGGCGAAACTTTCATTGCGTCGTCGCGACGGGGATGGTAGCGGCGGGCCTGGGTCTGCCGGCAGGCGCCCATGCGGCGGCAGAGCCGATCAAGATCGGCGTGATCAGCGAAGAATCCTCGGTGGCGGGCGCTTCGATCAGCAAGGCGGCGCAACTCGCCGCGGACCAGATCAACGCCAGCGGTGGCGTCGATGGCCGGCCCATCCAGATCGTCGCGTACGACGACCATTCATCGGCTTCGGACGGCGTGCGCGCCTTCCAGCGCGCGGCGACCCAGGACAAGGTAGTCGCTGTGATCGGAAGCTACATCAGCGAAGTGGCGCTCGCGATGGAGCCGTGGTCGGGACGCCTGAAGATGCCCTTCATTACGCCCGGCGCGGCTAGCAACGACATTTCGAAGCACGTTCACGACGACTACGACCACTACAAGTACACGTTCCACGGCTGGATGACGTCGGCGTTCATCGCACAGTCCATCTGCGACTTCTCACACGACGTTCTGGTCGGCCAGTTCAAGATGAAAACGACGGTCGTCATGAGCGAGGACGCGGCGTGGACCAAGCCGCTCGACGAACGCTACCTCGAATGCCTGCCCAAAGCGGGGCTTCAGGTGCTCGATCACATCCGCTTCAATCCTGACACTTCCGACTTCACGCCGATCTTCAACCAGATCGAGGCGAAGCACCCCGATACGATCACCACCGGCATCAGCCACGTTGGCGTGCAGCCGACCGTGCAATGGCACGACCAGCAGGTGCCGATCCCGATGTCGGGCCAAAGCTCGCAGGCCACGACCACGAGCTTCTGGAAGGACACGAACGGCGCGACGGAAGGCGTGATCACGGCCTCGGCCGCGGCGCCGGGCGTGGCGATCACGCCGAAAACGATCCCTTTTACGGATGAGTATCAGAAGAAGTTCGGCGTTTCTCCGGCGTATTGCGGCTTCACGAGCTACGACCTCGTCTACATCCTCGCGGACGCGATCAAGCGCAACAAGGGCTCGACCGATCCGGACCGGATGGTCGACGCACTCGAGAAAACCGACTACGTGGGCACGATCGGACGCTGGCAGTTCTACGGCAAGAGCGATCAGTTCACGCACGCGCTGAAGTACGGGCCCGGCTATATCACGGGCATCGACCTGCAATGGCAAAACGGCAAGCAGGTTGCGATCTGGCCCAAGTCGATTGCCAACGGCGTGGTCAAATTCCCGACCTTCATGAAGGTGCAGCAGGCAAGCGCGAACTAGCAGCGCGACGATCGCGACTGTCCGGACCCGCGCGTAGCGAAGGCCCGGACAGCGCACGCATCGACACCTTAACCAACATGAAAGGCCGGGCATGTTGCTACTGCAGATTCTCGTCGACGGCTTTGCGATCAGTTCCCTCTACGCGCTGGGCGCGATCGGTTTCACGTTGATCTTCGGCGTCTCCGGCATCTTGAATCTCGCGCACGGCGGCGTGATGCTGGTCGCGGCGCTGATGGGCTGGATGCTCGCGGGCGAGGCGGGACTTGGCACCTATCTCGGCACGCTGCTCGGCGTGTTGGCGGGTCTCGTGACGGCCTTCGTCACCTACCTGATGGTGGTGCGGCCCATTCAACGCTCGGCCGCGATTCCCGGCGAAGAGAAGGAAATCTTCGTGCTCACCGGCACGCTGCTGTGGGGCATCATGATCCAGCAGGGCATGGCGTGGCTCTTCACCGACAACCCGGTGACGATGCGCCCGCTGATCAGCGGTGTGGCGATGGTCGGCAGCGTGCGCGTGCCGTTCAACGAAATCATGATCGCGGCGGTCTGCTGGGCCGTGATCGCCCTGTTGTGGCTGTTCGTGAACCGCACGCGCGCGGGCAAGGCGCTGCTCGCGGCTTCGATGAACCCTCGTGGTCTCACGCTGCTCGGTTTCGAACTCTCCCGAATCTATCTTCTCGCGTGGAGCATCTATGGGGTGCTGGCCGGTATCGCGGGCGTGCTGCTCGCTTCGTTCCTCGGCGTGAGCACCAACAATGCGGGGCAGCTCACGGCCAGCGCATTCTCCATTGTGGTGCTGGGCGGGCTCGGCAGCGTGTCCGGTTCGCTGATGGCCGCGTATGTCGTCGGTTATCTGGAAACCGTTACGGCCTATCTGATCGCGCCGACCCTGCGGCCGCTGCCCGCGTTGCTGCTGCTGGTGCTCGTGGTGTATGTAAGACCCCAGGGCTTCCTGGGACGCCGCTAACAGTGCGAATGGAGCGTACCCCCATGTCCGTTCTTCTCCGTTCGCGTGGCGCATGGATCGCCGTTGCGCTCGTCGCGATGGCGGCGACGTTGCCATGGTGGCTTTCGGGCTACATCCTCGGCGTGCTCACGGTTGCGTATTACTTCGGCGTGTTCGCCATGTCGTGGGACCTGTTGTTCGGCTTTGCCGGCGAGGTCAACTTCGGGCCGACGTTCCTGATCGGACTCGGCGCCTATTCGGCCGCGATCCTCGACGCCAGATGGGGTCTGCCCATACCCGTTTGCGTGCTCGCTGGCGGCGGCGTCGCGCTGGTGGGCGGCCTGCTGCTGGCGGTGCCCGCGCTGCGGTTGCGCGGTCCTTACTTCGGGCTGGTTACGCTCGTGGCCGTGCTGCTGCTGCAGAACGCCATCGTGATCTTTGCGGGCATAACTGGCGGCGAGATCGGCATGATGGTGCCGGACGTGATGTCGGTCGATGCGAACCATAACTACTGGATCGCGCTCGCGTTCCTGATCGTTTGCGCCGTCCTGCTGTTCGGCCTGTCGCGTTCGGCAGTCGGTCTGATCCTGCAGGCAAGCGGCCAGGACGCGACCGGCGCGCAGGCGCTGGGTTTCAACGTCACGCGACACAAGCTCGTGGCCTTTTGCATCAGCGCCGTTTTCTCCGGCGTGGCCGGCGCGATGCTGGTGTTCTACCAGGGCACGGCCTCCGTGAGCACGGTGGTGGATCTCAGCGTGGGAGTACAGATCATCATCGCGGCCGTGCTCGGCGGACGCCGCACGATACTCGGCGCGGTGCTCGGCTCGATCTTCCTGATCGTCGCCGGCGAATTTCTGCGCCCGCTCGGCCAGCTCAACACATTCGTCGTCGCGGCGGTCGCACTGGCGGCGCTGCTGTTCTTTCCAGACGGTCTGCTCGGCAATCTGCTGCGTGCGAGGGAGCGCCAATGAACGACACGCCGCTGCTCTGCGTACGCGGACTGACCAAGCGCTTCGGCGGTCTCGTCGCCGTGAAGGATATCGGCTTCGACATCCGGCCCGGCGAGATTCTTGGCCTGATCGGACCAAACGGCTCGGGCAAGTCCACCGTCATGAAGCTGATCATGGGCATCGAGCGGCCCAACGCGGGGTCGGTCAAGGTGAATGGCGTGGAGATGGCCGGCTGGGCGCCGCACCGGATCGCGCGCGCGGGCGTGGGCATCGTGTTTCAGCATTCGCGGCCGCTCCATCGGCAGACGGTGCTGGAACACATCAAGCTCGCGCTGCTTCCTGATTCGCTCGTCAAGCTGGCCGCCGAACCGCACGTGCACCGGCGCGCGCAGGAAATTGCCTCGCGTGTGGGCCTTGCCGCCGTCATGCATCGGCATCCCGCGACACTGCCATTTGCGGATCTGCGCCGCATGGAGATGGCCAAAGCGATTGCGCGCGACCCGCAGGTCGTGCTGGTGGACGAGCCGTTCGCGGGACTGACGGTGGCGGAATCGGAGGCGTTTTCCGAGCTGATTCGCGGCTTTCGCGCCGAAGGCCGCGCGGTGCTGCTGGTCGATCACAACGTCAAAAGTCTGTCCGCGCTCGCCGACCGCGTGCTCGCGATGTACCTTGGCGAGCATGTCGCCGAGGGCACCGCCGAACAAGTGATGCAGAACGAGACGGTGCGCCGGGTCTATCTGGGCAGCAAGCTGGAGTTGCGCCAGCGCACCGGAGCCGCGGGCATTGCCAGACCCACGATCCTCGAGGTGACCGGTGTGCGTGTGCTTTACGACAAGGCGTGCGCACTCGACGACGTCAGTCTGCAGGTGCGCGAGGGCGAGTTCGTATCGGTTGTCGGTCTGAACGGCGCGGGCAAGACGACGCTTTTCAACGCGCTCTCGGGCCTCGTGCCGTACAAAGGGACGATTCGCTTCGACGGGCGCGATCTGCGCGGCAGCAGCGGAGCCGCGATCGCGCGCGCCGGCCTCGTGCAATGCCCGGAAACGCGCGAGCTATTCGGCGATATGACGGTACGCGAGAATCTCGAACTCGGCGGATATCATCTCGCCGATACGGTGCGCGTCAAACAGCTGTCGTGGCTGTTCGATCTCTTTCCGATCCTCAAATCGCGCCAGGGCCAAACCGCGCGCACGCTTTCCGGCGGCGAGCAGCAAATGCTCGCGATCGCGCGCGCGCTGATGACCCAGCCGAAGCTGCTGATTCTCGACGAACCGACACTGGGGCTCGCGCCCGTGATTCTCGAGCAATTGTCGAAAGCGCTGGATTCGCTGCAAAAGTCCACGCCCATTACCGTACTGCTGGGCGAGCAGAACGTCAGGTTTGCGCTGCCGCAGGCGGACCGTGTCTACGTGCTCGAACATGCACGCATCATCTGGGAGGGCAGCGCTTCGCGCTTCGAGGCTGAGATGGGGCGCGGCTTTCTCGAGGCGGTGCCTACCGGCGAGCCCGACGCCACGACCTCCGGCGACGCGCGCAGCTAAGGCCGGCAGCGGCAGGCGAGCCCATAGCGCGGCATCAGGACAGGGACGCAAAGCGAAATCGACCCGCCGTCTTCGTCAGCAGACCGGTCTGCTCGGTCAGCGAAATGATCTCGCCCATCCTCTTCGCACCGTCGTGAATGTCGGTCATCGCGGCGATGACCTGACGCACCACGTCCGCACCCGCACCGGCCGTCGCCTTCGTCGCGTCGGCCAGTTCGCGCGCTTCACGCGCGTGCGCGGCGTTCTCCGTGACGGCATTGGTGAGTTGCTCCATGCTCGCCGCCGTTTCCTCGATGGACGCCGCCTGCGTCTCGGTGCGCGCCGACAGGTCCGCGTTGCCGGCCGAGATCTGCTGGGTCGCGGATGCGATCGACTCGCTGCCGCGCGCGATCTGTTCGATCATCGTGCCGATGTCCTTCTGCATCTGCCCGACGCTTCTGACGAGGCGACCCATTTCGTCATCGCTGTCGAAGCGCAATTGCTGCGACATGTCACCCTGAGCGAGTCGCTCGACATGGCGCACCGTCATATCGATCGGGCGCGCGATTGCGCGAAGCAGCGTGAAACCGCAGGTGACGCAGGTCAGAAGACCGACGGCGATCGCGATTCCGGTAATCGTCACGAGGGTGTCATACCGGTCCTGTGCCGTCTTGTAACGCACATTGCCCTGCTCGTTGCGAAACTTGTCCAGATCCGCGGTTTTCTGCGTGAGAGCCGCCGACAGCGGTGGCATCACGACCATCGCATCGTGGTCGGCGGCTTCATGGTCGCCACGGCTCATCGCGTCCATCATCGGCTCGAGTGCGCCATGCAGCATCGCTTCCCGGGCGTCGGCCACGGCCTTCGACAAGGCCGCCTCGGCCTCGGAAACGGGAGAGATATCTCTGCATTAACGGCACCCACCCGGAAAAGTTCAGTTCTATTGATGATTCGGCGAGCCGTCGAGAACCGCGGCGGCTTCGGTCGTCGGTGCGGGCGGGATCGCCGGTTGCGCGGCAGGACCAGGTGTGCGGAAGTGAGGCGTATTGTCGCGATCCAGCACCGCGCGCGCCAGGTTCCTGTCGAGTTGCCCCTCCCAGCGAGCGACGACGACGGTGGCAACGCCATTACCGATCAGGTTCGTGACTGCGCGCGCCTCGTTGAGAAAGCGGTCCACGCCGAGCAGCAGCACGAGGCCTTCCACGGGAATCTTGTGCATCGAGGCGAGCGTCGCGGCCAGTGCGACGAATCCCGCCCCGGCCACACCCGCAGAGCCCTTCGACGTGAGCAGCAGGACGCCGAGCACGAGCAACTGGTCCCAGATGCTCAGGTGGACGTTCATCGCCTGGGCGATGAACAAGGCCGCCATCGTCAGATAAATCGCCGTTCCATCGGCATTGAACGTGTAGCCGGTGGGCAAGACCATGCCGACCACTGGGCGAGCGCAGCCCATCGCCTCCATCTTGATCAGCATTTGCGGCAACACCGCTTCCGTCGACGCCGTGCCGAGCGTAATCAGAATCTCGTCCCTGATGTAGCGGAGAAACTTCCACAGCGATAGCCCGCACATTTTCATGACGAGGCCGAGCACGACGAACACGAAGAAGAACGAAGTCAGATACAGACAAAGCATCAACTCGCCGAACGATGCCAAGGTGCCGATGCCGTATTTGCCGATGGTGAAGGCCATGCCCCCGAACGCGCCGATCGGAGCAACGTACATGACGATTCGCACGACGCCGAACATTCCTTGAAGGAACATGTCGAGCATGTCGACGAATGGCGCGGCACGAGGTCCGAGCTTTGCCAGCGAGATGGCGAGCAGGACTGAAAAGAAAATGATGGGAAGCATCTCGCCTTTGGCGAATGCCCCGACGATGCTATTCGGAACGACGCTCATGAAGAAGTCGAGCATGCCGTGTTGCTGCGCCGCGTGCGTGTAGGTCGAAATCGCAGCGGCATCGATCTGCGAGGGATCGATGTTCATTCCGCTGCCGGGTTTGATGACATTGACGACCACCATTCCCGCTATGAGCGCAATGGTCGAGGCCAGTTCGAAATACAGGAGGGCTTTCACGCCAACCCGGCCCGCTTGATGAAGGTCGTTCATGCGCGCAATCCCGACCACGACCGATGCAAAGATGATCGGTGCAAGCAGCATCCGGATCAGCTTGATGAACAGGTCGCCCAGCGGTTTCATCTGCGAGGCGAGCTCGGGGTAGAAGTGGCCGAGCAGGACACCGGCCACGATGCCGATGAGGACCTGAACGTACAGCTTGGAAAGTGCTCTTCTTACTTTCGATACTGGCATGTCTGTCTCCTGTGCGTGGCGTCTTCAAAGGGAAAATGCGGCCCTCCCACGCAGCAGCGTGGAAAGGCCGCATTGAGCCGGCTTCGTTCCGTCTTTATATGAGCCATTCAACCGGGAATACTGGTCGGTGCCGTTGCGCGCGCGCGTTATTCAGCCAACTTGCGCATCTCGGCGATGAGGTCGGATTTGCCTTCGAAGCCGATGCCGGGCAGCTCCGGCATCGTGATATATCCGTTCTCGACGCGAACGCCGTCGGGGAAGCCGCCGTATGGCTGGAACAGGTCCGGGTACGATTCGTTGCCGCCAAGTCCGAGGCCCGCCGCGATGTTCAGCGACATCTGGTGCCCGCCGTGGGGAATACAACGGCTGCGCGACCAGCCATGCTGGTGCAGCATGTCGAGCGTTCGCAGATATTCAACGAGGCCGTAGCTCAACGCGCAATCGAATTGCAGCCAGTCGCGATCGGGGCGCATGCCGCCGTAGCGGATCAGGTTGCGAGCATCCTGCATCGAGAACAGGTTTTCGCCAGTTGCCATCGGCTTGTCATAGTAGTTGCGCAGCGTCGCCTGCAACTCGAAGTCGAGCGGGTCGCCCGCCTCTTCGTACCAGAACAGGTCGTACTGCGACAGGGCCTTCGCATACCTGATCGCCGTATCGAGGTCGAAGCGGCCATTGGCATCGACCGCGAGCTTCTGGCCGTCCTGCAGCACGCTGAGGATCGAGTCGATGCGTCGCAGGTCTTCGTCGAGCGAGGCACCGCCGATTTTCTTCTTCACGACCGTGTAGCCTCGGTCGATGTAGCTGCGCATCTCATCCTTGAGCTTTTCGTGGTCCTGGCCCGGATAGTAGTAGCCGCCCGCCGCGTAGACGAAGATCTTGCGGTTGGCCTCGCCATTGCCGTACCGTTGCGCGAGGAGCTGAAACAGCGGTTTGCCCGCGATCTTCGCCACCGCGTCCCAGACGGCCATGTCGATCGTGCCGATGGCGACGGACCGCTCACCGTGGCCACCGGGCTTCTCGTTGATGAACATCGTCGCCCAGATCTTGTGGGGATCGAGATTGTCGCCGGAGTCGTCGACCAGCGAGGCAGGGGCGGCCTCGAGCAGGCGCGGGATGAAGCGCTCGCGCATCAGCTTGCCCTGACCGTAACGGCCGTTCGAGTTGAAGCCGTAGCCGATCACCGGCTTGCCGTCGCGAATGACGTCCGTGACGACCGCGACGAGACTCAAGGTCATTTTGCTGAAGTCGATGTAGGCGTTCCGGATCGGGGAACTGATCGGAACGGTTTTTTCGCGGATTTCAACGATTCTCACGCCACTGTCTCCAGAGAGTTGAACAGTTATTGAGCCACACCGGCTTCAATGTGGTGCTTAGCTTAGCCGCGAAAGAGCTTGCTAGAATTCACTTACGTTCACTACATATTTCACCAAAAGTGAGTACTGCTCCCGCATCCGACTTTGAGTTCTTCATTCTCCTGGCGAAACTCAGGAGCATGTCCGGCGCCGCCCGGGCGCTCGATCTGAGTCCGCCAGCGGCGACCAAGCGGCTGGGGATCATCGAGCAGCGGCTCGGCGCGCGTCTGGTCAACCGGACCACGCGCAGCGTCAGCCTGACACCCGAGGGCGAGACCTATCTGCGCTACGCGTCCCAGATCGTCGGGCAGGTCCGCGAGATGGAGGAGGCCATATCCGGCGCCAGACGCGATCCGCATGGGCCGTTGCGCATCAACGCGACGCTCGGTTTTGGCAGGACCACCATCGCGCCGCTCGTCTCCGACTTCGCAAAGCGTTTTCCGAATGTCGAAGTTCAGTTCGAGGTGACAGACCGGCCGGTCGATCTCGTCGAAGGGGCCTTCGACATGGCGATACGGTTCGGCGAGCTACCCGACAGTCGCCTGAGCGCGAGGCGCATCATGAGCAATCGCCGTTTTCTTTGCGCGTCCCCGAAATATCTGGAACGTTCTGGAACGCCCGAGCGGGTGGAGGACCTGCACCAGCATCGCTGCATCATTCATCGGCAGAACGATGACGCTTATGGCGTGTGGCGCTACATCGTGAACGACCACATCGAGGCGATCAAGGTGAAAGGCGCGCTATCGAGCAATGACGGCGACATTGTCCTTCGGTGGGCGCTCGACGGTCATGGGATTCTGATTCGCTCTGAATGGGATCTGGCCAAGTATGTACAGAGCGGGCGCCTTAAGCTGGTGCTGCCGAATACCGTGCTGCCGTCCGCGGACCTGTTCGTCTATTACCCCAGGCAGCGCAATCAGACCGCGCGGGCGCGCGCCTTCATCGACTTCCTCGTCGATCATTTTCACGCACCGTTCACACCGGTCGACGCCACCGTCGAAGTTCCGGAAAGGAAGAAGTGGGTCTCGCGAAAGTGACGTTCATGTCGCGAGGACAGCGCTCGTGAAAAACCGCCGCAAGAATGGCGACCATTACTGGGTATGCGCGAACGTCACACCGGTGATTGAAAGCGGCAAGACCGTCGGCTATCTGAGCGTTCGTACCAAGCCTTCGCGCGACGAAGTGAAGATTGAAGCGTGAGTCGTCGCTTACGGTCGCTCGATGATCGTTCCCTTTCGGGGCGGACCGCTCGGATCGTAGTGGAGGTCTGGCGCATCACCGCCGGTTTTTTCCAGCGGCTCGATCTTTGCAGTCAACCTAGTTCGAACGAACTCACCCCGAACACGCGTTGCACGGGAATGGCTGGCGGGGCGCGAGTGTACATTCGCGCCGTTTCGAACGCGCTAACCATGCCGTAGCGTTCAGCGAGCGCTACGGCTGCCGTGTTGACCTCCGGCACGTCGAACGCGATGACTTCGCCTGCGACGCTCGCGACCAGTCCGTCGAACAGATCGTTGGCGATCCGTGCGTCGTCGGCAAAGAGCGGACCGATCTTGTAGCCGGTCCCGCAACGGCGCAGCACGCCGTACCCCCTTATCTGAGCATTGCGCACAGCCGCCAGGGCCAGCGCCTGTGGTTGCGCGATCCAGTCCGCCAGGAAGCGGGGACGGGCGGTCGAAAAACATGCGCTGTCGTAGGCAACCAGTTGCGCGAAGGGTACCTCCCGCGCGTTCGTCAGGTTTGGCGTCGACGCAGCTTGCACGACGCCCTGGAAGCGGATGTTGCGATAGGCGAGCTGGAAGCCGGATTTTTTATAGTTCTGCTGCTGGGCAACGACACCATCGAGGCCGATCGTACGATCTCCCAGATAGCGCATCGCGTGCTGCCAGGTGCGCAGACCGAAACCCCTGGCGCGAAACGCCGGCTTGACGATGTAGAGGCCAATGAAACCGAAGCGCTCATCGTAGGCGACCGCCGAGATACATGCCACCGGCTCCCCGCGCCAGGTACCGACGAAAAAGCCGTTGGGGTCCGCATTCCAGAAGCACCTCGCGTCGTCGAGGCCCGGATTCCACCCCTCTGCCGCAGCCCATTCGACCGCCAGATCGACCTCGCGGAACGCCATGTTGCGCACAAGGAAATCGTCACGATCATCCATGATCAAATGCATCAACTTGATTGGCTACAACGTCTACGCAGGTGTGAAGACGACAGCGCCCTGCTCGGCAACTTGCGCGAAGGTCCGAGCGAAGCGGTAGGCCTGTCCTTCAATGACCAATTGGTTCAATCCTGACCGCGTGGTCTCCAGAAGCGCGTGGACCAGCTTGTTCGGAATGGCCGCGCAGCTTGTCCAGTCCGCGTCTGGCTCGCCAGGATCACCAAGGTAGACTTCGCAATTTTCGCCTTGAGAGAGCACAAAAATCAGGCTCTTTCCTTTGTCTAGCGAAAGCTCCAGGTACTCTGAAAGCGTAGATGCGGGGTCACGAGAGGAAGAGTTCATAAGTGGCCTTTTGTGGGTCGGGCGTGGCATCCAAATAGGTAACAGGACATGGCACACCTCGAAGACGATCAGACCGGCAACTGGCCGGGCGCACCATCCAGAATGCGAAGCTTGTCGTCGATGTCGGGAAGCTGATGGCCAGCCGCGCGAAGCTCGTTCACAAGCCGATGCGCAGTTGCACAACACTGCGCAAGCGTCTCATGCAGTCGCGGTTCGCCCCGCAGACCGGTCACCACCTTTTCCAGCTCGGAGGGGGGCTCGCTTAGCAGGGCGGGAACCACCTCTTCCGCCGGGATCAGCGACCCGTGGCTCAAAAGCTGGGCCGTCCACTCGCATCCATACAGCAGCGTCCGTCGCTCAGCCCGTTTCGCTTCTTCCTGCTCCAGAGTCGCGAGACTGTGCCGGTTCTTGTGAATCGAAGCGCGCCAGGTCGCAAGTATGTCGGCGCGCAACGCTGCAATTGCGTTGCCGAGCGACGTGCTCTGTCCGCCAACGACGAGCCGGCGTTCGTCGAGCCTGTCGACGTGGTCCCGGTATCCTTCGAGGAAGGGCTGCCAGTTCAAGGGCAATTCGGTCGTCTCGGAGAACGACCGGCTGGTCTCATTGAGCTCGGTCCTGATGTCCTCGATGGCCCGAGCGTCGGCAAGCCGCGCCTCATAGACCTCGTGAGCCGTCACCATCTGGCGATGAAGGGCGAACAGGGGATTCTTGTGGCGGCGTTGCAGGTGTCGCTCGGCGGCGCCGGGATGAGCGCTCCATCTCCAGTTGGGCAGCGATTTCGCGTCGAAGTCGACCGCGTCTATCATGGGCCGGAATACCGCCAGCCCCTCTTCGGTTGCATGCTGAAAACAGTCGGCCAGTTTGAAGTCGTTGCCTTGCAGGTCGGTGCCTTCGTTCCCGGCATAAGGCGAGTCCGGTGCGAGCCTGAGGAAGGCAGTAGCGAGGAAAAACTCCATGGGTAGCTCGACGGACAGACCCTCCAGTCGGAAGGTGCGCTGTTGAGCGGAAAGGTCCTCGACAGAATGCGCGAGGCGGTTTTCGAGGTCGAGGAGCGAGTCGATCTTGTCGCCGGACGACGGTTGCATCGCGTCGGCGAGCAGGCACAAAGACTCACGCACCATTTTTGCCGCGATCGTGCCGTGCTTCTCGGCGAAAAGCCACAACCAGAGGGCAAGCTGATACCCCCGGACGCCGTTTCGCGCGAGCGTTTCGATTTCGGGCGCAAAAGTAATTCCAGGCGCGGCCCAGTTCGCAAACGGTGGCGAGTCGCTGCTCAGGTACATATCCAGAAGCTGCTTCAACGACTCATGCGTGCCGCTCGGCCAGCTTCGCGTCTCGTCGTACCGCTTCTCGGTCTTCCAAAGTTTCCAGGCCATCGTGAACCTCGCAAGAGTGTGCGGGATGCGGCTTGGTGAAGATACTTGCACACTCGGTCGGGGGCGTAAACCGGCGGTTGACCTTGTTGACCCGGAGAGGTTGTCGCGGTGCGATGGGGGTTTAAAGCGGGTCAAAACGCTATGAGGATGAATCGGCTTTTGGTCGATCAGTGCCGCCATAAGTCAGGCTTTCTCTGCCTGCTCGATCCTGGACTGGCGCGACCCGGAAGCGGTGTCCGGGCGCGTTCGAATCCCGCGGCTCGTGGTCGGTCGAGGTTTCGCTCACGCGCGGTTAGTACTAGGCTAGAAGCCGGATCGACGAAGACCGGCTGACGCGCGAACCATCCACGGTCGCGTTGGCCCGTGTTCGACGTGTTTTCATCGGCGTGTTGCCGCAATGGAGCGAGGTCCACCATGCAATTGTCCGCCGTCAAGGTCGTCAAGCCCGAAGCGACCAACTTCATTCTCGGGCAAAGCCACTTCATCAAATCTGTCGAGGATATTCACGAAGCGATGGTCGGCACGGTGCCCGGCATCAAGTTCGGTCTCGCGTTTTGCGAGGCTTCCGGCAAGCGCCTCGTGCGGCGCTCCGGCACCGACGAAAGCCTCGTCGAGATGGCATGCCAGAACGCAACCAACGTCGGCGCGGGCCATAGCTTCTTCGTGTTTCTGGGCGACGGCTTTTTCCCCGTCAACGTGCTGAACACGATCAAGGCCGTGCCGGAGGTCTGCCGCATCTTCTGCGCAACGGCGAATCCCGTCGAAGTGCTGATCGCTGAAACAGATCAGGGGCGAGGCATCGTCGGCGTGGTCGATGGTTTTTCGCCTGTCGGCACGGAAAGCGCGGAGGACATTCAATGGCGCAAGGATCTTTTGCGCACGATAGGCTACAAGTTGTAGCGGCTGCGCGTTCACCCGCTTTACGCGCGCCGCCACGCCTGCCGACATCCTATGGAACGACAACGACGCCTGATTCCGGGCACGCTGTGGCCCGCCATTGTGCGACAGACCGGACATGCGCTGAGCTGCGGCGCGCTGCGACCGATCGACACGCAACAGTCCGTGATCGACAGCGGCGGCATCCGCTTTCTCGTGCGTCGGGTGTCGAGCCTGACGCGCAAGGAACAGCAACGCGAGCAAGCGCGCAAGCTGCAGACGGCAAAGCACCCTCAGGCGAACCCATTTCTTCCCTATGAGCCGGATCTGTTCGTCGCCGACATCTCCGATACTCACCTCGCGTTGCTGAACAAGTTCAACGTGATCGATCATCATCTGCTGATCGTCACGCGCGAATTCGAACCGCAGGAAGCGCTGCTCGATCTTGCCGATTTCGAAGCGCTGCTCGCGTGCATGGCCGAATTCGACGGCATCGGCTTTTACAACGCCGGCACGCAGGCGGGCGCGAGCCAGCCGCACAAGCACCTGCAGATCGTGCCGCTGCCGCTCGGGGAAGCCGATCCGTCCGTGCCGGTCGAGCCCTTGCTCGGTGCGGAGGACGGCATGGCGGATCTGCCGTTCCGGCATGCGTTCGCACGCTTTCACGCCGATGATCTGGCTCGCGCGGATGCGCCGAAGCTGGCGCTTTCCCGCTATCGCACGCTGCTCGACGCGGCGGATATCGGCGCGCTCGAAATCGACCGTGCCTGCTGTCATGCGACGCCCTACAACCTGCTGGTCACGCGGCGCTGGATGTTGCTCGTGCCGAGATCGCAAGAGCGAGTCGAAGGCGTGTCGGTCAACGCGCTCGGCTTTGCGGGTTCGCTGTTCGTGCGCGATGCGGCTCAACTGGACGTGATCGAAAGGCTCGGCCCGATGACGGTATTGGAACGCGTCGCGCTGCCTGCGAATCCATAGCGGCCGCGCAACCCGATCGCGCAGCAGACTCACGCGACGAACTCAAGCTCCGTCCGACTGCAAATACCTGTGCGCGAAAGCAATCGCCATGCTGCCCTCGCCGACGGCCGAAGCGACGCGCTTCACAGGGCTCAGTCTCACGTCTCCACACGCGAACACGCCAGCCACGCTCGATTCGAGCAGATAAGGATCGCGCTGATGCGACCAGCGTCCGGCCTTGACGACGTCATCGCCGGTCAGAACGTAGCCGCGCACATCGCGCGCGATTTCGGGCGGCAGCCACTCCGTCTGCGCATCCGCTCCGATGAAGACGAACAGACCGCCGCAGTCGTGTCGGCTCACTGCGTCGCTCGTCGAATCGCGAACGGTGATGGCCGTCAGATGCGTATCGCCATGCGCGCCGACGACTTCCGAGCGCAGCCGCACCGCGACATTCGATTTGCCCGCTAGCTGTTCGACGAGATAGCGCGACATGCCCTTTTCGAGCGAATCGCCGCGCACGAGGAGCGTCACGCTGCGCGCATGATTGGCGAAGTACAACGCCGCCTGGCCGGCCGAATTGCCGCCGCCGATCAGATGGACATCGAGGCCGTGCGTCGCGCTCGCTTCGCTGCGCGCCGCGCCGTAGTAAATCCCCTTGCCGATCAAGCGGTCGAAGCCGTCGATCGCGAGCCGCCGCCACGCGACGCCCGTCGCGAGAATGATGGTTCGAGCGTGCACGGCGTCGCCGCCGTCGAGATGAATCCGCCGCGCCTGCACATCGATGCGCTCGACCGAGCGCGTCACGAGGATCTCCGCGCCGAGCCGCCGTGCCTGTTGCAGCGCGCGGCTCGCGAGTTCGTCGCCGGAAACGCCATTGGGAAAGCCGAGATAATTTTCGATGCGCGAGGACGTGCCCGCCTGTCCGCCCGGCGCCTCGCGCTCGAGCACCAGCGTGCGCAGACCTTCCGACGCGCCGTATACCGCGGCAGCCAGCCCCGCGGGGCCGCCGCCGATGATCGCCGTGTCGTATCCGGCCAGACGCGGCTGCGTCTGGAGGCCGAGCAGTCCCGCAAGCTCGCGGGTCGCGGGCCGCCTCAGCACTGTGCCGTCGACGAGGCGCAACGCGGGGCACTCGCCTTGCGTCGGACACGTGCCAGGCCAGCGCGCGGCCAATTCGGGCGCATCCGGCGCCAGCCAGTCGACGCTGATCTGATTGCGCGCGAGGAACTGACGCAGCAGCGTGCACGCATTGTCCCAACGGTTGCCGACGATCGTCACACGCGCCTTCGGCGGCTCGGCGGAAAGGCTTTGCAGCCCGCCGATGCGTTCGCGCGCGAGCGCGCCCATCTTGAACGCCACGTCGGGCGACGCCGCCGCGAGCGCATAGTATTGCGGCGCGTCGACCCGCATCACGCGCGAAGGCTCGGCCGCTCGATACGCGCCCGGAAACGGTGCGCTCAGCGCGAGCGGCACTTCGCCGAAGATCGTGCCGGGCAGACGCCAGCCCAAGGTTCGCTCGATGCCGTCGAACGTCTTGATGACTTCCATCTTGCCCGACAGCACGGCGTATAACGCGCGCTCGCCGCCTTCATGGACCGCGAACTCGCCCGCGCATAGATGCAGGTCGGCGCACGCGTGCACGAGGATTTCCAGTTCGCTGTCGGGGAGGGTCGAGAACAGCGGCACGGCGCGGATGTCGTCGATCGTCAGCATGGCTTGATTTTCCGTTCTGTCAGGCAGATGACGCAACGCGCGGTGCACCGGGTTTCAGAGGCGTCATGTCGGACGATTGGACTCGCGCAAACGGATGCGCAGACAAAGCGCGAAGTCGGCAACCGCACCGACCCAGTATAGGATTTTCAGATCGCGATGCAGACGATCAAGCCATGGGTGCGCTTCTGAAAGACCTAAGCTGGATGAACGGCCGCGATATGAATGCCGTATTTCGTCGCTGCCATGCAACCAGTACCGGTCGATCAGCGTGGAGGTGCGCAATGGTGTTGCGATGGGTGCGAATGATATGTCTGGCGACGTACGTGTGTGCCAGCGCGCAAGGATGTCTGGCCGCGGATTCGTCGGCAGCGCTCGCGGCTCCTGTCGCACCGCCGGTCGTCTATGTCTCCGATTTCGATCTCGACGCCGCGAACATCGCCCCTGACAGCGGGCCAGGCCACCGCGCGCGAGGCATCCTGGGCAATCTGGTGCCTGAGGGCCCGGTGCGTCAGCAGCAGGATCCGCAGGCGCGTGCGCGAGACATGGTTGCGCTGATGGCGCAATCTCTGACGGACGATCTGAAGAAGGCCGGAGTAGACGCGCGCCGCGTCACGCCGGGTGAACCGCTGCCCCACGACGGCTGGCAGGTGCGCGGCGTTTTTCTCAGTGTCGATGAGGGTAATCGGCTGCGTCGCGCGATGGTGGGTATGGGCGCGGGCCAAAGCCAGTTTCAGGTCGCGGTTTCCTGCGATAACCTGGCTACGCCGGAGTTACCGCCGCTCTATGAAACTGTTGAAGAGGGGGCGAGCAGGGATATGCCGGGCGCCGTGATCAAGCTCAACCCGTACGTGATCGCCGCGAAGGTCGTGCTGTCGGGCCGCGATGAAAAGACGGCGGTCAGGAAAAGCGCGCAGCAGATCGCTGACGAACTCGCGCGACGGCTTCAGACGGGTGCAAGGGAGGCCGGCAGCGCAGCCCCCGCCCGATAGGCGGCCGAAGCCGCCCGCTCAGCAGCCCGTCCGCTTGACGCGCTCGACCGCGAGGCCGAACACCGGACGCAGCTTCGTGCCGACCACGTTGCCGAAAAATGCCGAGACGAGCCACAGCCAGCCGTGCAGGCTGCCCGACACGATGCCGCTGAAGTACGCGCCGATATTGCAGCCGTACGCGAGGCGCGCGCCGTAGCCGAGAATCAGTCCGCCGACGATCGCCGCGATCAGCGAGCGCAGCGGCAGACGCCACACCGGCGCATAGCGGCCGGCCAGCGAAGCGGCAACCATCGCGCCGATCACGATGCCGATGTCCATGACCGACTTCGCGTCGTGGCTGATCGGTGCGGCAAGGGCGGCCGCGTTCGGGCCGGTGCTCCACACATGCCAGCTCGCGACGTCGACGCCCATCGCGGAGAACGCCTTCGCGCCCCACAGCGCGAACGCCGACGTGATGCCCCACGGATGGCCCGACAGCGCGAGCGTCACGAAGTTGAGGATCGCGAGCACGACGCCGCCGGTGAGGAGCGGCCACGGTCCATGCAGCCACGGCGATGCGTTCGGGGCGCGCTCCACGCCGCTGACGAGACGGCCGTGACGGCGCTTTTCGATCAGCACGGTCAGCGCGGCGATGGCCGCGAACACCACGAGGTTCAGCGCGATCGCCGGGCCGACGCCGAGCGTCTGCACGAGCGAGATCGGCGGCAGATGCGGCAGCGCGGACCAGAACGGCATGTGCGCGGTGCCGATCACCGAGCCGATGATGAACGCGATCAGCGTGACCACCATCCGTGTGCTGCCGCCGCCGACCGTATACAGCGTGCCGGAGGCGCAGCCGCCGCCGAGCTGCATGCCGATGCCGAACATGAACGCGCCGATCAGGACCGACGTGCCGACGGGCGACACTTCACCGACGACCGGATGACCGAATAGCGTGCCGGCGGAAAGCGCCGGGAAGAACAGCAGCACGCCGATCGCGAGCATCAGCATCTGCGCGCGCAGGCCGGCGCCGCGGCCGTCGGCGATGAACACGCGCCATGCGGACGTGAAGCCGAACGCGGCGTGATAGAGCGTGACGCCGAGCAGCGCGCCGAGGACGTACAGCGCGGCCTGTTTCACGCTGACGGTCTGCGCGAGATAGATCGCGCCGAGCACGACCAGCGCGAACGCGACGGAAAGCGGCTTCGGATTGATGTTGACGAGACGGCGGGGCGCGCCGAACGGCGTGGAGAGATCGGACATGGAGAGCGGGGCGGGCACGCTTGTCGCGCGAGGGCGGCACGCCTATGAAACGGCGGTCGCTGCGCGGGAGGAGGGCCGCGAATAATCGTTTTTGGGAAAGCTCGCGAGTATACCGAAATGTCGCGTTGCGGCTGTTGCCCAGCAAGGTTCGCGCTGCTCGATCGCAAATACGGGTGCGGGCGGTGCCGCCAGGCTGCAAGGCCCGCCGCACGGGCGCTTGACGATGGTCGACCGCGCTTGAAACCAGTGACTTAATAACCTCCCGTAATAAAGGTATTTCAAACTTGCATTGAAATCGTTATCAAGATGGAAGGCGACGGTAATCCCGTCCCGGTCGCGCAACAACATTTCGGGCCGAAATATCGACCAAATCAGCCACGGTCGTTAAGTGGCGACGAGACGAACTGCTAATCTTCATACGCGGCGACTCACGCGTTTCCGGTCGGCTCCACGGGTCGTTGGCAGCCGTTTCGCGCGAGCGTGGAAGGGGGATGTATGAGCACTCGAAGGCCATCTCTGCTGCGGCGACGTCCATCGCAACGCGGTCATGCAAGCGTGCGAATTTCATTTGCCATCGTCATTTCGCTGACCGGACTTTCCACGACGCACGTCGCGTACGCGGCCGGTACCGTGCCGCAAGGCGGGCATTTCGTCGCCGGCTCGGGAAGCATCACTCAGAACGATGCCGGCATGAGCATCACGCAAGCGGGCTCGCGCGGCATCATCGAATGGAACAGTTTTTCGATCGGATCGTGCCGCACGGTGTCGATCAACAACGGCACGGGCGCGACACTCAATCGCGTGACGGGTAACGATGTGTCGGCGATCTACGGCACGCTGAAGGGCACCGGCAGCATCTACCTCGTCAATCCGCATGGCGTGCTCATCGGGCCAGGCGGCGTGGTGTCGACGGGAGGGCGTTTCGTCGCGTCGACGCTCGACGTCCCCAACGACGTCTTTCTCAACCCGCCCGGGTTCGGTGGCTCGGCTTACACAGGCAGTTCCACGGCGGATGTAGTCAATCTCGGCAAGATCAGTTCGTCGGGTGGGGACGTGTTCCTGATATCGGCCAGCAAGGTCACGAACGCAGGGACGATCGATGCGCCGAACGGCAATGCCGAACTCGTCGCAGGCCGTCAGGTCCGGCTCTTCGACGGCAACTTTCAACAAGTCTTCGTGGAGGTGGGAAGCGGCGGCACGGTGACGAACTCAGGCACGGTACGGGCGGCGATCATCAACGTGCAGGCGGCCGACGGCAATATCTTCGCGCTCGCGGGTCATTCGGGCGCCCTGCGCGCCACCGGCACCGCGACGCGCGACGGCCACGTCTGGCTCGTCGCGAACACCACCGTCAACGGGGTCGTCGTCAACTCCGGCAACGTCGATGCGCGCGGGGCGCAGATCAGCGCGCGTAACGCGGACGGCAGCGGCGGCACGCTTGACATGTCCGGCAAGGACGTCAAGGTCGGCGGCGCGGAGGTGCGGGCGAAAGCATGGAACATCACCACGGGGGACTTCACCGCGGACGTCCCGACCGCCAACACGCTCGGCGCAAGTCTGAGCAACGGCGCGTCCATCTCCGTGCTCGCGAACGGCGCGGACGGCAAGCTCGGGGCGACCGGCGAGGGAGACATCGCGATCGAAGCGAGCGTGCGCTGGCGCGGAGCCTCCTCCCTGACGCTCGACGCGGCGCACTCGCTGACGATCGCACCGCAGGCGACCATCGCCAATAGGGGCACAGGCTCGCTCACGCTGTCCGCCGACACCTATGGTTTCGACAACGGCGGCAGTCTGACCAACCAGGGCACGGTCGACTGGTCGCGAAGCATGGGCATCGTCACCGGCCTGTACGACATGAACGGCAGCTACACGCCCGGCACGGTGTACACCAACGTATCGTGGCACCCCGCGCCGTTTACTGGGCTCGTCACGCAGTTCACGGCCTATCAGCTCGTCAACTCCATGACGGACCTGAGCGCGGTGAATAACAACCTCTCCGGCAACTATGCGTTGGGCAGCAGGGGGCTGGAATTCGCGGGTGCGCCGGAGTTCGGAGGCATCGGCACCGCCGCGAATCCGTTCACCGGTCAGTTCGACGGCATGGGGCATCTCCCCGCGGATCTGCGTCTCTCAAGCACGGCCGATACCGGACTCTTCGGCGTGATCGGCAAAAGCGGCGTCGTGCGCAATTTCACGCTCGCGGAAGGCACCGCGACGTCCTCGGGAGAAACGGTCGGCTTGCTGGCCGGCATCAACTACGGATACATGGTGAACGTCGGCGCAACGGGCGCCATCGGTGCCCCGGGCAACACGAGCACAGTGGCCGGCGGTCTGGTCGGCGAGAACTTTGGGCGCATCGAGCGCTCGTGGGCGGGCGTAAACATCATCGGCGTGGGTCAGATCGGTGGGCTGGTCGGGCTCAACGATGGCCGCATCGATCAGTCTTTCGCGATCGCCCCCGCATCGGGTGGTGCGCAAAGCACGGTCGGCGGACTCGTCGGCACGAACCATGGCGCCATCACCCGATCGTATGCCTACGAATTCCTGAACGGCGGCGCGACTGTCGGCGGACTTGTCGGCAGCAATACGGGCTTCATCCGCCAGTCGTATGCCGCGTCCAGGCTCACGGCGGGCGCGAACTCGACGGAGGGCGGTATCGCGGGCACCAACAGCGGCCGGATCGCGGCGAACGTGTTCTGGAACAGCCAATCGTCGGGGGCGGCGGCGGGTGTCGGTTCGGGCACGGCGGTGGCCAGTTCGAGCGGACTCACGGACATCCAGTTGCTCGAGCCGGCGAGCTTCGGTCCGACGTGGGATTTCAGCGCGAACGGCACGTGGGTCGCGGGATATCCGGGGCCTCAGTTGCGCTGGCTGGCAGGGCACTGACATCGAGGGTCCGACAGAACCCGGCGCGGGCGCACTCGGCCTTCGGTGCCGCGATCACGATGCAAGCCGGATTCAGCGGTTTGACGACTGTTCGCGCAGGTAGGCCTGCGCTTCCGCCTCCGTCTCATAGACATAAGGTGACAGCCCGCGCCGCGTAAGGGCGCCACCCAGCTTGGCGCGCATGAAAGCGCTGGTAGTGAAGCGCGTTACGCCGACATAGTAGCGCTGCACCATATCCTCGACCATTTCGACGTACGCGTCCTCCAGCGCGGGGTCCAACACGAAACCCTCGTAGTTCACCACTGCATAAACCTTGTGGTCCAGTGGTTCGCAGACGCGGCATACCTGAGCCCGGATCGCCGCGATGTCGTCGGGACGCTTCACCTCGAGGCGCGCGAAATTGAGAAACATGATGTTCTTGTCGTCGTCGTAGATGAAGCGCGCTTCCAGCGGCAGTCGCAAAACATTCGAGCGCAGGCCCATCGGTTCAGGCAGGAAAATCCGCTCGTCCATCTGCGTCGGCGAACGCAGGATCGGTGCGAAGTCCATCCTGGCCAGAATATCGCGCTCCAGATCGACGCCCGGTGCAATCTCGATGAGTTCCATGCCCTCGGCGCCCAGCTCGAACACGCAACGCTCGGTGATGTAGAGGACCGGCTTGCCCATTGCCGCCGCATACGGGCCAGAGAACGTGCGATGCTCGACTTCCTCGATGAATTTCCTGGCCGTGCCGTCACGGTGGATATGCAGCTTGCCGTCGACGACCGAAATCTGGCTGTGGCCCGCCATGAAAGTGCCGACGAACACGACTTTCCTGGCATTCTGGCTAATGTTGATGAAGCCTCCGGCGCCGGGCAGGCGCGGCCCGAATCTCGACACATTGAGGTTTCCCATGCGATCGGCCTGGGCGAGGCCAAGAAAGGCGACGTCGAGCCCGCCGCCGTCATAGAAATCGAACTGGGCGGGCTGATCGATGATCGCCTGCGCATTGGTCGCCGCGCCGAAGTTCAAGCCTCCCGCCGGAATGCCGCCGATGACGCCGGGCTCGGTGGTCAGCGTCATCAGGTCGAGGATCCTTTCCTCGTTGGCGACGCTGGCGATGCCTTCGGGCATGCCGATCCCGAGATTCACCACGCTGTTTGGCTGGAGTTCCATTGCCGCGCGTCGCGCGACCACCTTGCGCTCACTCATCGGCATCGGCGCCACACTGCTCGCGGGGACCCGGATTTCGCCGGCGTACGCCGGACTGTATGGTGTGGCAAAGGTCTGCTGGTGGTTCTCGGGCGGCGCCAGCACGACGCAATCGACCAGCACGCCGGGGATCTTGACCTGTCGCGGATTGAGCGAGCCGCTTTCGGCGATGCGCTCCACCTGCACGATCACGAGGCCGCGGCAGTTGTGCGCGGCCATGGCGATCGCGAGAGCCTCCAGTGTCAGGGCTTCGCGCTCCATCGTCACATTGCCTTCCGGGTCGGCAGTGGTGCCGCGCACGATCGCGACGTTGATCGGGAAGGCCTTGTAGAACAGATATTCCTCGTCGCCGATCCGCATCAACTCGACCAGATTCTCGGTGGTGCGCTCGTTCAGTTTGCCACCACCGAAGCGCGGATCGACGAAGGTGCCGAGGCCGACCCGGGAGAGATGGCCTGGCTTGCCGGCCGCAATGTCGCGAAACAGGTGGCTGATCACGCCCTGCGGCAGGTTATACGCCTCGATCTGGTTATCCACCGCAAGCTGCTGTAGCTTCGGCACGAGGCCCCAGTGTCCGCCGATGACGCGCTTGACGAGTCCCGGCGTCGCCAGGTGGTTCAGTCCGCGTTCCTTGCCGTCTCCCTGGCCGGCCGCATAGACTAGCGTGAGGTTGGCGGGCTTTGGGAGGGTGACTAACGTATCCTCGTCATGCGCCGTACAGAGTTCCTCGATGGCAATGGCGATGTCTTCGGCGAAGCCGATGCCGACGAAGCCACCCGTCGCGACCGTATCGCCGTCGCGGATCAGGCGCACGGCATCGCGCGCCGACGCCACTTTGCCGGACGAACGGGAAAGGATGGCCGGTGAAAGCGCCCCCGCGGTTGATTGCGTGCTCACGTTTCACCTCGCCTGATTCGAGCGCGACTTTCTAATAGGCGCCACCGGTATCAATGGTCAGATGGAGCATGTCGTCCTCGAGAATCCTGATGAAATGCTCGTCCTCCTGCAGGAGTTCCTCCAGCACGTCACTGTCGGAAAGCACGCCGATGACGCGCCCGGATTCGATCACAGGCAGGTGCCGGATCCGCCGGGTATGCATCGACGCGAGGCATTGATCGCAGGTATGCTCGGGCGTCACATAAAGCACCTGGGTGGTCATGATGTCGCCAACCCTGGTGTTCGCGGCGTTGCGGCCAAGCACCTCGACCTTGCGGGCGTAGTCGCGCTGAGACAGCACGCCAACCAGATTGCTGCCCTGCAGCACCAGCACCGTCGTCACGTCCTTGTCGGCCATCAACTGCAACGCGTTCAGCACCGTGTCGTCGGGGCCCACTGAGATAACCTCCCGAGGGTTCCCGGACAGAATTTGCCGTGCTGTCTTTCTCTCCTTTTTCATGACCGCCTCCAGACAGAAAGGGGAGCATGTACGGACTACGCTTGATCAAAGCGAAATCAAAGCGAAATCGGAATACGATCGTCCAGACCCAGCCAAGGCTGGCGATCTTTTCTTATTCGTTGAATTGCAGTGTAGATCGCTTGACCTGAGTCGAACGAACATTTTCCGTTCCGGCGCTACGCCACTCGGTGAGTCGAAGCGACGAGGCACCTGCCGCACGAGCGCGCCTTGCCCATTCGCAAGCGTCCGGCGCTAACTGTCGCCTCACCACCGCAGTCGCACCGGCAAACCCACAATCCATCGCCAGCGTACCGCTCGGTCGTCAGCTGGCCGAAAACCTCGCCGCTCTTCAGCGCAGGTGAGCCCGGTCGCGACCGCCACACGCTACGCTGCTCACGGCAGCCGCAATCACGCACTGCACCGCTCTCTACCGTCTTCAGGGCGGAAGTCACATGGCCGCCGCATCGGCATCGCCAGAGCCACACGTCTGCGCCGCAATATTGAAGCGCGACGAGATCGCCAAAGGCGCGACCAGTGACATCGCGACTTGGCGGAAAGGGCCATCGAGGCTCCAAGGGGCGGCGGGTACGTTTGTTCACAGCAAGCAAAATGGGGTGCGGCGTCGCGTTCTCAAGCATACCTGCGCCTTTGATTCGGCGCGGGTCGACGCTTCGATCAGTTTATTGCCGTTGTGTGGTATTGCTCACACTTTGTTGCAATTTGCTGCAGGCGGCTTGAGTGGCCGCCCGGCAAGGCTTAGCGGCTCGCGGCGAAACGTGGATACGGTTCCGCTTCCCACGCCAGGGTGAAGATTTCAAACGCTGAACCGTTAAAGGACTCAACCAGTGGGGAACACACACCATGAAGATTGAATCCAGCAATTTTCCGCTCGCGGCTTCGCAGAACGGTCCGCAACGCGCAACGATCAACAGCGATGCGAAGGATGCCGTCGAGTCCGCGCACCAGGTCAGCGCTGCCGCCGCGCAGAATTCGACGGTTAATCTCTCATCAGTGTCCGCGATGCACACGTCCAGCGATTCGGATATCGACACGGCGAAGGTCGAGTCGGTCAAGGCCGCCCTGCGTGACGGCAGCTACAAGGTCGATTCCGGAAAGATCGCCGACGGCATGCTAAGCACCGCGCGCGACGTGCTGCAAACGACTACTCGCTGACCGGCGGCTGAACGTAGCAACACCGACGGCGGATAAGCGACGCAGGCGCCAGCGCTGACAGCCGTGAAGGCGAGCCATTGGCTTCGTTGTCGGTCCGCGTTCGGGGTGGCGGCACGCCTCAAAGCAGTCCATGAAGACTCGCACGGCGTGATTGGCCGGCCGGGGGCCGGCCCGCCATGCTTACTGGACGCCCTTTTTCGCTTCGTCGCGCCAGTAGTGTTGCTGGTTCCACCCAAGAAGGCGCTTGAGCTTCTCGTTGCTGAGCAGGGTCTCGAACTCGCCGAGTTGCTTTTTGAGCGGCACGCCGGGGTAGTAGCGTCGGAGCAGTTCCGCGGTAGGTACGTCGGACGACACGTCGTCGGCCGCGACATTCATGACCTGAAAGCCGAGGCCATCCTTTTCGATGGCAAGCCGGCACGCGTTCGCGAGATCGCGCCCGTCGATATAGCTCCACGCAATCCTCTTGCGCAGTGCTGGATCCTTGAGCCACGCCGGAAACTTCGCGTAGTCGTTGGGTTCGAGCACGTTGCCAATACGAAAGCAGTAAATGTCAGAGCCGGTGCGCGCGTGGAACGCCTTCGCTGTCACTTCGTTGATCACCTTCGACGTCGCGTAGCTGTCCATCGGGTTCACCGGGTATTCCTCGTCGAGCGGGAAGTACTCTGGACTGCGATCCCGGTGCGCGAACACCATACCGTATGTGGTTTCGCTCGATGCCACGATCACCTTGCGGATGCCAAGCTTCGACGCTGCGTCGAGGATGTTGTACGTGCCCATCACGTTGATCCGGTAGACCTCGTTGTCGGGCGTGATCATGATACGAGGGATCGCCGCAAAATGCACAATCGCGTCGATCGGCTTTGGTTCGAGGTCGTCGGCGAATTCTCCCGGCGCGGTGCTCGATGCCAGCGCATTGAATACCTGGCCCGCATCGGTGATGTCCGTAATCAACGTGCGCGCCGTGCGCGCCGCCATCGGCACGCGGTCAAGATTCATCACCTCGTAGCCGTGCTCGACCAGGTTCTGGACTACCCATTTTCCGGCCAGGCCGCTGCCGCCGGTCACGATCACTCGCTTCGTCATGTGCTCCTCTTCTCCTGTTTTCCTACATGTTTTAGCGCTTTCCCGCGCGTGTCGCGCGGCCTCATTCCATCATAGGATCGTTGCGCTCCGTGTCCTTGATTCGGCAGTAACAGTTCTGATGTTGAGTCGTGCGGCTCCAACTGGCCGGCCTCCGCCCGATGCGGCCGGCTGGAGACGACGTTCAGGCGTTGATCCAGGCTCGCGCCTGTTCCAGCTCGTTGACGAGGAACGCCTTGATTTCAGCCTTCGAGAAGAACCGGGCCAAATGCATCGAGGCGCGAATCCAGCCCGCGTCGGCCACCACGGCGGCGCGCGTGACCTTGCGGGCGACGGAGACGCCGAGCGTCAGGTCGGTCCATAGCGCCTTCGGCTCGATGCCGCTGAAATGCTCGATGCGTTCGAGCACGCGGGTCTTACCGTTCAGTTCAAGATCACCACGCATGCGCTCGATGGCTTCGCGCAGTTCGTGGTCGGTGATTTTGCCTTCGACGGATATTTCGATGACCGACGAATCGGGGACGGTGTGATACAGGATCATGGCAGGATCTCTAGCCAGAGAGACGTTACACGCTCAGGTACGGATGAGCTTGGCGTTCGACGGCGTACTCATGGTACCTCTTTCCACTCGCTCGGTTAGGTTACGAGCCGATCTTCCCCTGAGAGGCAGTCGAGGCCATCACGCTTGCGCCTTGCCGACAGGTTGACCTCACCCTCGGTCGCATGGACCTCGTCGAAGCAGCCCAGGCGATCTGCGATGGCCTGCGCATAACGCTAGTGCGTGGCGTTGCAAGCACGAGCGCACGGCCGGCCGCGAGCCGCGCCTTCGGCCCGCTTTGCCACCATGCAGCAGCCAGACCAGCAGTTGCCAGCAGCGCAGCGGCGAGGCTTTCAGATAGGCCTACACGCACTCGATCAGAACGTCGGAGCGCACCAGCGTGCCGTCGAGATCGACGACGAGCGGCCGGCCGCGGTACGGCATGATGGGCGCGTGGCTCACGACTGCGGCACGATCACGAACAGTTGGTAGGGACGCGCAGGCAGCTCCCGTCCCCATGCGGTCTTGCTCACCTCGAGCGCAATCGGCGCTGCATGGCTTAGCGACGATGCCGTCGCGATGCAGCCCGAGTCGTCGCCACGGCACACAATCAGCGAGCCCTGGCGCGCGAAATCGGCGGATGTGAGCCAGGGCGTTGCCGCCGGCCAGTCGAGATCCCAGAAGCGGGCGCGGTCGCCGTCATAGAACACCATCGAAGCGGCCTCATGCGTCGAGCCCGCCACGATCGACAGCGGCTGGCTGGTGCGTTCGTACCACACCGCCTGCGCGGCTGCCGCGAGTTCCGCGCGCGGCTCGGCCGCGTCGTCGGAATTGCGCCGCGCCCCTGTGTAGCCGACCACTGCCGATACCGCGAGCACCAGCGCCCAGTACACCGCCATGACGCGTATGGCACGCTGCGGCGCGAACTCGAAGCGGGCTTGCACGAGCACGGCAAGCCAGAGCGGCACCATTGCGAACCACTGCGCCATGCCCCAGACCGAGGCCATCTGCGTCTTGCCGATCACGGACAGCAGGCCCACCGCGAACAGTGGCCCCAGCGCGAGCCACCAGAGATCCGGGTACGACGCGCTCCGAACAACGCTCAGCGCCATGAGCCGCGCAGCCCCGCGCGTGCGCACCATCAACAGCACGAAAACGAAACTGAGCGCGAGATAGCCGATCTGCGCGAGCGTGTAGATGCCAAAGCGCCCGACCGCGGCGAGAAGCGTGCCGCCGGTGCGTTGCGCGGCATACTCGAGCGTCGGGAAATGATTAACCATCATCCAGTGTACGTGCGGGGCCAGCACGGCGACTCCCGCCGCCACCGCGAGCAGCGAATCGACGCTGACGAGGCGCGCACGCCATGCGGGACGCGCGAGCAATGCCAGCAACAGCCCGAGCAGCAGCACGATCGTGAAGTACTTGCCCAGCACGGCAAGCGCCGCGCACGCCCCGAGACCGAGCGCCGCGCCGCTGCGCGCGAGGCGGCTGCCCGGCTGCGCGTAGCGGACGAAAAAGTAGGCGGTCCACGGCCAGACCGACAGCAGGATCGAGTTCGGATTGAATTTGATGGCGAGATTCGAGTAAAGCGGCGAGACCGCCATCGCAAGCCCGGCGATGATCGCGATCTGGCGCGGCACGAAGCGCCCGGCGAGCGCGACGATCCCGGCCAGGCCGACCAGCACGTTCACCGCCGACAGCGCGAAATAGGCGAGATCGGTGTGCGGGAACACGCTGAACCAGGCCGCTGCGACCCACGACGAAAGCGGCGGGTGCTTCGCGTAACCGGCCTGCCACTCGATGCCCCAGACATAGGTCTCGACCATGTCGCCCTGGATGTCGAGATTGCCGCGCGCGAGCCAGGCGGCCAGCGTCCAGACCAGCGCGTGGAAGGGGAGCAGCCAGTCCAGTGATGCGATGCGCGCGGCGGCAGGTTTATCGGAGGCTGAGGCGAGCGACGTGGGATTCGAAAGCTGGGTCGCCATTGAGCTTTTGGGTCTGTGTGCCGCCGTACCGGGCAGCGTTTTTGGCCCGGCATTGTAATATGAGCTTACGTAGGGAGAGAGCGATCCTGACAGACTGCCCGGCAACCCATGGCGCCCGATCAAATCAAAAAGGCCTTGATGAAGGACGTTCGCGGCGACAATTGACCCGTGTGGTCAAGCCGAAGATTCGATTCTCTTGACGCGGCGCTCAACTCGGCCGCAATTGCAGATGCGCTTGAGGAAGCCTGGCTAAGATGCAAAAGTCGAGACCTGGTGTGACGGTCACCGTCAGATCCTACTGTTGCGCTTTTACGGTAACGATCTTTCCGTCACAAAGCAGTTCAGAGCCTTTAATGTCGATCAAATGTTGTGTGGCATTATGACTTAAATGGTCGGTCAGGTAATAAGAGACCCCATTGTCGTTGTGCAGTGATTTCCATCTTGAGTTGTAATTCCAGCTCGTCTCGTTTAAATCTCGATCGATCTGTATCAAGTTAAAAACTCTATTTGTTCCTTCGAATACGATCTTCGCCGGCCAATACTCTGCATAAACCGTGCTGCCACTTATCCCTTGGCGAGACAGGCAATCAATTTCTCGCTGAAAGTTTTCGTTTTGCGGGATCTTCGGCGCTGCCACGAGCGCGACCAGAAATATTATCGACGTCAGGGCAACGACATTTTTAATCTTAATTGAGCGATCTATCAGATCATGAAACATCCAGGCAGAAATTATGTAGGTTATTGATAGATAGCGAAATTCATATGTGTTATGAATCAATCCGGCGGCACAGACCACGGCGATCGAAAAAATGGCGGCTATGCACAGTGATTTGCTATATTTGAACGATTTTGTTTTTATAAAAATAGAAATCATGAAAAACAAAATTATGGCAATATGAAATACATTTCTAAGTTTATCCGCATAATCCTCGGTCGCGGAATTTTTAGCCTGAATGGCCAGCGAGGAATTAATTTCAAGCGAGACAACAAAGATAAATATTGCCAAAGCGGAGAAGGCCACAGTAAAGGCGAGAAATTTTTTTCTCTCGCCGAATATGGCCTCTGATGCCAACAGTGCTCCAAACCAGAGAACGAAATAAAGATCTGATATGCCCAGCAAAAAAACCACGATTACCAAGGCGGCACTGTTCAGGACGGTGAGCTTGAAATGGCTTTTTACGTAGAAATATAGAATTACGGCTAGCACCGCTGCGAAGCCGTGATGTTCGAAGCTAAAGGCCGTTTCAATCAGAAAATAAAAGTCTTTTCCGATCACCAGCAGGCCGCTCACCGCGATAGCGATTAACGATATCGTTAGATTTGTGTATGTTTGGGCGAAAGGGCGTTCCTTCGATGTTAGAAGGCTGCATGCAAATACAAATATCAGTACTTGAACGGGCGCCGTCACCAGATGAAAAAAATACGGAGTTCGAGCGAGGATTTCAAATGGTATTGATAGCAATATATCTGGAAAAAACGATGGCGCACCGGGGTAAGTCCATCCTCTCAGGCTGCCAAACTCAATAAGATCTTTCGCTTGGGAGAATGACACGACATCGTCGGCGTTTATTTCCTTTCTAAGAGAAACTATCCATATAGAAAACAAAACTAAACATACGGTGGATGCGAATATTTTCATTGCATCCGTTCTATTCTTCGAGTTCATCTTGCGATTCTATATAGGTTTTTTTTGCGTCAATCAGGAAATCGGCGTTTACGTTGCCGATGGCATTCGCCGTGCCAGCGTTTTCATGCTGCCGCGTTTCCGCCTGCGCTTAATTCCGTCTTCATGATGCCATACTGAGCCGAACGGTCTGACAGATCAGGGTGGAATGTCTCCCGATACTTCAATGCCGTCACACATCGCGACCGACGCGCGATAACGCGTCTCGAAGTCGCAATTCTTTGAGCGCGACGTGTACCGACGGGTCATGCGCGGCGGATTCGACCGGTCGATGCAATAGTTTGCCGGCATCGTTCGGCTGGGCCCCATGTTTTGGCTGCAAAACGCGTCGCCATCAGTCGCAAAGCAGCCCCACCATCGGAATCGCCGGGGTTCGTCCCGTGATCAGGTCGGCCGTGATTCGAGCCGATCCGTGTGACATGGTCCAGCCGATATGACCGTGACCGGTATTCAGATAAAGATTGCGATACTTCCTGCGCCCAAGAAACGGCAGGTTCGTCGGCGTCATCGGCCTGAGACCGGCCCACATTTCGGCGCGATCGTAGTTGGCGCCGGCCGGGTAGAGTTCTTGTGTCACGCTCTTCATAAACGCAAAATCAGAAGGCTTATGGCTCGTGTCGTAGCCGGCAAACTCCGCCGTCGCGGTGACCCGGATCCGGTCGCCGAAGCGCGAGATTGCGACCAGGTTGTGCTCGTCGACCACTGCGACCGAGGGAGGCATGGGCCGGCCATCGATCGGAATCGTGAGGGAGTATCCCTTGATCGGATAGATCGGAAGATCGATGCCGATCTGTCGGCCGAGAACCGGACTATAGGGGCCAAGGGCGAGCACATACGCGTCGGCTTTTACAAGGCCTCGACTCGTTCTTATGCCCACCACATCCTGCCCAGCGGTTTCGAAGCCGTCGATGGTGGTGTCCGTCAGAAGCGTACCGCCACGCGCGACAATCTTTTCCGCAAGGGCGCGGGTGAACTTCGCAGGGTCTCCGGTCTCATCGGTCGGGCAGTAAATGGCACCCGCTATCCTGTCTTTTGCCGAAGCCAGCGACGGGTCGAGTGCGACGACCTGATCGCGGCTGAGAACCCTGATGACTTGCCCATCGGATTCCAGCAGCTTCATGTGTTCGACTCCGCGATCCTGCGCTTCCTGAGTGCGATGAAAATACAGAATTCCGCGGTCATTTCGATCGTATTCAATGGCGTCCTCGGCGATCACATTCTGTAGCACGCGTTGCGAGTACGCGGCAAGCCGATGCTTGAGCAGAGTATTGCGGCGTGCCTTCTCTGATGTGCATTCCATCAGGAAACGCCACGACCAGCTGTAAAGCCTGGGATCCGCCGAGAACTTGAAGCGCAACGCCTGATCTTTCAGCACCAGCGATTTGAGCAGAATCATCGGCGCTTTGGGCGAGGACCAGACAAAGGAATGCCCGGGCGCGATCATGCCCGCGTTACCCCAACTGGTTTCCGATGCGACTAAAGGCTGCCGCTCGACGATCACGACCTCATGGCCATCCTTCTGCAACTGGTACGCGGTTGTCACACCGACTACCCCGCCACCGAGCACGACAACTTTCATGATGTCCTCAGATACAAGGGGGCCGGCGGGCATTCAAGGCGGCGCGGTCTCGCTCCGGCTTTTGTGCTGCGCCACCATCGATTCCTGCTGGACAGGAGGCGCCAGTCTCACTTCCATTGCGGCTGATTCAGCACCATTCCGTGCTGCCCTTTGTAGGCAGCCACGGCCGGCGGCGTCCACCCATCCAGCATCCGTGGCGCGAGTTGCCAGACCTCGACGCCAAGCGGCCGGCACACTTCCAGCGGATCGCGCGCGTCGGGTCCCCACATCGGCACTGACAGATCGCCGCCCGGACAGGTCGACAGCGCGCACAGCAGGTCGATCTCCGCGAAGAATTCGAGGTAATCGCCTTTCTTTGCCGGACACGCCTTCATGAAGTATTTGTCTTCGAGATTCAGGCCGGTGCACTGGAACACGTTGAGCACGTCGTGGACGTCGTACTCAGTCAATCCATACGGGGCGATGGCGCGCGTCAGGTTGGAGTGGCAGTGAAAATGAAAATCCTCGCCGGTCAGCATGCGGTTCACGTAGGGGTCGCAGCGCGTGCCGAGCAGATCGTGGACACGGCCGCCGTGCTCGTCGACGCCGTAGCCTGCGAGACTGTCGTCCGTGATGGTCACCATCGGACGCAGGAATGGCAGCGTCGACCACAGACGGTCGAACGTGCTCACGTGCGCCTGCTGCAACTGGCGCGTGCGCGACGCCCACATGCGCTCGCGCGGGTTGTGCCGGTTCCACATGTTCAGGTCGGCAACCTGCGGGCCTTCGATCGTGACAATGCGAAACACGTGGCCGGCCGGCACGGTCCACGCTTGCCCCGAGCGGATCGGCACGACGATCGATTCGACCAGCGTGCGGGTGTCGTGCTGTGAGGCGATGCGCTGATAGAACGTCTTGTCGACGTCGAGCGCTGAGCCTTTGGTGGACTGATAGGCAGCAGGATAATTCAGCATGATGCATTCTCCGTCGAACTCAGGCCGGCGCCGTGCCGCGACGAGGCGGCGTCGTCATCGCTCGGGCGACGCAGCACTGCAACGACCTTTTCCTTATCGATCTCTGACATGTTTTGCCTCCATGACGTCTGACCCGTTTCAGCCAAGGTCGATTGCCCAGTTGGCGGGTTACTCTGCCGAGCTGGCACTGCCGCCCAGATAGGCAGCGCGGACCCGGCTATCCTGAGCCAGCTCGCGGGCGGACCCCGCGAGCGCAATGTGCCCGCTTTCCAGCACGTAAGCCCGATGAGCGATCCGCAGCGCCTGGCGGGCGTTCTGCTCGACGAGGAGAATCGAGGTGCCTTCGCGGCAGATGTCGGCGATCATGCCGAAGATCGCGCGGACCAGCTTCGGCGCGAGTCCCATCGACGGTTCGTCCAGCACCACGATACGCGGGCGCAGCATCAAGGCTCGGGCAATCGCCAGCATCTGCTGTTCGCCGCCGCTGAGCGTGCCAGCCAGCTGGCTGCGTCGCTCGCCGAGCCGGGGGAACGTCGCATAGAGCTGATCCCTTCGCTGTTGCAATGCCGCACTGTCGCGCCGGATCAGATAGCCGCCGAGATGCAGATTTTCCTCCACCGTCAGCGCCCCGAAAATGCGCCGCCCCTCTGGCACATGACCCAGACCCAGCGCCACGATCTGGTGTGCGCGCAAGCCCGTCAGGCGCTGGCCAGCCATCGCAATGTCGCCCGCGCGCGGCCGGATCAATCCGGAAATCGCCCGCAGCGTGGTCGTTTTTCCCGCGCCGTTGCTGCCGAGCAACGCGACGATCTCGCCCTCCGCGACGTCCAGCGAGATGCCGTGCAGCACTTCGACAGTCCCATAGCTCACACGCAGATCGCGGATTTCTAGGAGTCCCACAGCGATTTCTCCCCGGCAGTATCGTCGCTCGCCTCGTCCTTTCCGGCTGTGCCGAGATAGGCATCGATCACCCGCGGGTCCGCCTGGATCGCGGCGGGCTGGCCCTCGGCGATGATGACGCCGTGGTCCATCACGATGATCCGGTCCGACACGCCCATCACCAGCATCATGTCGTGCTCGATCAGCAGCACCGTCACGCCATGATCCCGGATCCGCCGGATCAGTTCCATCAGCGCGCGTTTCTCGGTCGGGTTCATGCCTGCAGCCGGCTCATCGAGCAGCAGCAGGCGAGGGCTGCTGGCGAGCGCACGGGCGATCTCCAGCCTGCGTTGGTCGCCGTAGGGCAGATCGGCGGCGCGCTCGCCCGCCCTGCCGGCAAGACCGACGAAGGCGAGCCAGCGCAGGCCTTCGGTGGAATGGTCCGCCGCCTCGGCGCGCGCGGACGGCAACGCCAGAAGCTCGGCTGCGAGCGGTGTCCGAAGCCGATGGTCCATGCCGGTCAGGACGTTTTCGAAGGCCGTCATGTGGCCGAACAGGCGGATGCCCTGGAAGGTGCGCGCCATGCCTTGATGGACGATGCGATGAGGCGCGCCGCCGGCAAGCCGTTCCCCGCACCAGACGATCTGGCCGCCAGTCGGGCGGATGACGCCGGTCAGGCAGTTGAACACGGTGGTCTTGCCGGCGCCGTTCGGACCGATCAGGCTCACGATCTCGCCGCTTCGCACCATGAAGCTGACACCGCCGACCGCCAGCACGCCACCGAAGCGGCGCTGCATGTCGCGCACCTCCAGCAGGACCTCATCGGTGACGGCGTGATCGGGCACAGCGACGCGATCGGCGTCAGCGCCCTTGCGCGCCGGCGCGACGCGGCGCAACGGCGCTGGCCACAACCCCTGTGGCCTTAGCAGCATCAGGATCACGAGCCCGATCGCGAAAGCGAAGATGCGCCAGAGGTTGAGAAACCGCAGGATCTCCGGCAGGCCGGCGACGATGATGGCGCCGAGGAGCACACCGGGAATGCTGCCCCGGCCGCCGAGCACGACGACAATCAGGATCGTGACGGACTGCAGATAGGTGAAGCCGGTCGGATCGATGGTGCCGAAGCGGGCGGCGAACAGGCTGCCGCCCAGCCCGCCGATCAGCGCGCCCATCACATAGGCGAGCAGCTTGACGCGCAGCGTCGGCACGCCGACGGCCTCGGCAGCTGCCTCGTCCTCGCGGATGCTGGTCCAGGCGCGGCCCAGCCGCGACTGGCCGAGCCGGATGGCGAACCCGAGCACCAGCACGAGGAACGCCATGCCCAGTTCGTAGAGCGCTAGCGGCGAACTGATCTCGAAACCGAACAGGCTCGGGCTCGCGATGCCGAAGATGCCGTTCGGGCCGCCCGTGATGTCGAGGTTGGTGGCGACGATACGCGTGATTTCGCCGAACCCCAGCGTGACGATCGCCAGATAGTCGCTGCGCAGGCGCAGGGTGGGATAGCCGATGACGATGCCCGATACCCCGGCGAACGCCAGACTGAACGGCAGCGTCTCCCAGAACGAGAAGTGCAGCAGGGTTTCCAGCAATGCTGTCGTGTATGCGCCGATCGCGAAGAAGGCCGCGTAGCCCAGATCGAGCAACCCGGCATAACCGACTACGATGTTCAGCCCAAGACCCAGGATCGAATAGGTGACGATGGTCAGGCCGACATCGACGACATAGTTGCTGACGACCGCAGGCAGCGCCACGGCGGCGGCCAGCAGCGCACCGCCGAGAGGCTTGGCCCAACGCGCGGAAGCCTGACTGGCGCTCATGGACTACATTCTCTCGACAACGCGTTCGCCGAACAGCCCGGTCGGCTTGATCACCAGCACGGCGATCAGCACGCCGAAGACGAACACGTCGGTCCATTGCGAAGAAACATAGCCCGCGCCGAAGGCTTCGAGCAAGCCAATCAGGATGCCGCCCGCCATCGCGCCCGGGATGTTGCCGATGCCGCCGAGCACGGCGGCGGTGAACGCGCGCAGGCCTAGCACGAAGCCCATGAAGAAATTGATCTGCGTGTAGTAAAGACCTTCCATGACGCCCGCCACGGCGGCCAGCACCGACCCGAGCAGAAAGGTGAGCTGGATCAGGCGTTCGACGTCGATGCCCATCAGACGCGCGGCGTCCTGATCGATTGCCAGCGCGCGCATCGCGGTGCCGAGGAAAGTGTGGTGAACGAAGAAATACAGTGCCAGCATCAGGGCCAGGCTCGTCACGATGATGCCGATCTGCGCGAAGGTGATCTGCACGCCGTGGAGTTCGAAGCCGGCCTGGCTCAGCACGTGCGGATAGGTGCGAAAGCCCGCGCCGTAGATCAGCAGCACCCCATTTTGCAGCGCCAGCGAGACGCCCAGCGCCGTAATCAGAATCGACAGCCGCGGCGCGCGCAGCAACGGCTGATACGCGAGCCGCTCGATCAGCAGGCCGAGCGCGCCTGTGACCGTCATGGCGGCCACAAGGGCGATCAGCAGCGCCAGCGCGAGCGGCAGATGCGCGGATGCAAGAACCATCAGACCGGTCCAGCCGATGAACGCGCCGACCATGAACAGGTCGCCATGAGCGAAGTTGATCAGCCGGATGATGCCGTAGACCATCGTGTAGCCGAGGGCGACGAGGGCATAGAACGAGCCGGTCGTCAGCCCTTCGATGACGAACTGGAAGAAGTCGCTCATGACGGGGCGGCGCGTGCAATGACGCCTACTTCATCGCCACCCAATGCCCGTTCGCTTCCTGCCGCTGGTAGGGCTCGAACTTGTCGTTGTGCACGATGATGGTGATGTACACCGCTTTACTGCGGTCCCCCTTCGCATTGAAGGAAATCGTTCCGGTCGCGCCCGGGTAGTTCGAGATCTTGTGCAGAGCCGCGGTGATCGCGGCAGGCTGGGCCGATTTTGCGTCCGCGATGGCTTTGGCCGTGACTCCGACAGCGTCGTATTCATAGACCGAGTACGGTCCCGGCGCTTGCCCGTAAGCCTTCATATAGTCGTCGACGTACGCGTGCGCGCCGCTCAGGAACTGCGCAAGCGGTGCCGTCGTGATGATCATGCCGTCGGCGGCGGGACCGGCCGTCTTCATCAGGGTGGGGTCATTGGTGGCGTCGCCGCCCATGAAGGTCATTTTCAGACCCAGTTGCCGCGCCTCCTTGACCAGCAGGCCGGCTTCGGAGAAATAGCCTGTGTAGTAGATCACGTCAGGCTTCAGTGAGGAGACCCGCGTGAGCGTCGGTGAATAGTCCATCTGTCCGGGGGTGATCGAATTGGCGTACACGACATCGACACCGTCCTTCTTCAGGGCTTGCACGGTGTTCTGGGCGAGGCCTTTGGAATAGGTCGTGTTGTCGTCGATCACCGCCACGCGCTTCGCGTGCAGAACGTCTTTCATGAAGCTTGCCGCGAATGGGCCCTGCTGGTCGTCACGGCCGATCGTGCGGAACACGTTGTCGTACCCCATCTCGGTCAGTTGCGGATTCGTCGACGCATCCAGCACGTAGGGAATCCCGGCGCGATGAAAAGTTGTCGATTCCGGCAGCGCCGCGCTTGAGCAATATCCGCCCGCTACCGCGACAACGCCCGCATCGACGAGTTTCTGTGCCGCCTGCACCGCGGTCTGCGCATCACAGGCGTCGTCCTCGGGCACCAGCTCGATCTGCTTGCCGAGCACGCCACCGGCCGCGTTGATTCTGGCGGCGGCGAGCTTCGCGCCATTGACAATATCCGTGCCGGCATTGGCACTGCTGCCCGACAGCGGAACGGGCACGCCGATCTTGATGGTGGCGCCCTGGCTTAGCGCCGAACCGGGAGCCACGCCGACAAGCAGGGCCACGGCGGCCGCCATGCCCGCAAAGGCCGTTTGCCGCGAGCCCCGCTTTGCACCGGACCAGCCAATCGTCTGAGCAAACATGTTAGAGACTCCTTATTGTGAGAGGGATCGGACGATCCGCCACACGGGTATACCGGTGACATCGGAAAGCGGACGGAAATGGGGCGATTGCGTGTGTGATTCATACCCACCAGGTCAACGGCGTGACTGCTGGTTTCACCGGAGCGCTGACACTAAAGCGCCTCTTTCATGATAGAAGCCGGTGTGCGTTGGACGGTATAGGGTATTTGCGTATAAACCATTACACAAAGGCGCCGGCAATCCCCTACCTTTAAGAGGCAGTGACGACAGAGACTCGCGAGCGGCGAACGCGACATGACAGGACGACTCCGAAATGAGTGCGATTGCACCGCATGACGACGTGTACACGAAGCTCGATTTCACGCTGGACGACGGCGTCTGCCGGCGTGCCGCGATTGGGCTCGTGGTGCTCGCCACCGATCATACGATCGAGCATGAGTGGCGGGGCTTGCTGACGCAGGACGGCGTGGCGTTCTACGAAAGCCGTGTGTATAACTCGGCGGACATCACGCCCGAACGGCTAGCGGAAATGGAGGACCGTATTGCACCGGCGGTCGCGCTGATCCGTCCGGCCGAGCGTATCGATGTGGTGGCGTTTGGCTGCACGTCCGCGTCGATGGTGATTGGGGAGGAAAAGGTGTTCGCGCGGATTCGCGAAGCGCGTGCGGACGCCGCGTGCACTACGCCGATCACCGCGGCGCTGGCGGCGCTTCGCGCACTAGGCGTCCAACGTACGGCCCTGCTTACTCCCTATGTGCGTTCGATCAACGAATACATGCGCGACTATATCGAGTCGCGTGGTCACGGCATTACGCGCATGGCGTCGTTCGAGCATGCGAACGATAACGAAGTGGCGCGGATCGACGCGGCGTCGTTGCGAACCGGTGTTGAGCGACTTGCGCGCAATCGTGACGTGGACGCGATTTTCGTATCGTGCACGAGCTTGCGCATCGCCGGGTTGATTCCGGAGCTGGAGGCGGCGATGGGCAAGCCGGTGATATCGAGCAACTACGCGATGGCGTGGCACGCGTTGCGGCTCGCCGGCGTGGGAGATTGCGAGCCTCAGCTTGGGCGGCTGTTCGCGCTGTGACGTTGTACCTTGAAACGCGACGCAGCGCGAGGGGGCGACCATGCGGCGATCGACGCCGAGGCCATGTTCCAGACATCGACGCGCACCACAGACGCGGCAGGCGCGTCGGATGAACCGCCGCAGGAATCGCTCATCGAAGCGTCTGCGCGACGGCAGGACTACGACGACTGTCCGTCATTTCCCAGCATGGTTCGACGACATGCCGGCGCGCCGCAATGACACGCGTACTGGGCGCGAATGTCGTCGGTGACCGCGCCGTCCACTGACAGACCGTAATTGATGAAAAGCTCCTCCCCGGGTGCGATCGTGGCGAGCGCATGAATGAACACCCGGTCGCCCGTCTCGATGGCCTCGCAGTTGGGGGCGCACGCATGGTTCAGAAAGCGGGCGCTGTTGCCGCCGCGGCTGCCGTCGATCACTCGTCCGCTGGACAGCCCAAACACGAAGGTGTGGCCCGCGTCGGCTCGCTGACGGGCGGCGGCGCGCCGCCAGCTGGTCACTTCCCCCTTGTACTCGATCACCCGTTCGCCCGGGGCGATCGGCTGCAGGGCAAACAGTCCCATGCCATGCACTGGTGAGCGTCGTGCGGTGATGCGTCGCAATCGCATTTTGTCGTTTCCTTCGCGACCCTCGGTCGTTGCATGTGGTTGAGCAGCGATGCGAAGCATATCGCCACACAGTCAGGCGCTCAATATTTTTCTTTTTAAAAGCGCAACTAACAGCCAAGGACGGACCGCGCCAAGGGTTCCGGCTTTGCCGCAACGAGGCTGGCAACGGTCGACAGTTACAGGGAGGTCATCAAGTCGCATGTCCACGGCAGCACGCTGGCACAACCGTCGGCTCAGCCAAACGAGCGGCTGGCCGCCGCTGCGCGCTTTCGCAACCAGTTCATGCAGGCGAACAGGGCGATGGCGAACGCCATCAGCAGTGTGGCCACGGCAAGGATCGACGGGTCGATCTGGTCACGGATGCCACTCCACATCTGCCGCGGCACGGTGCGCTGCTCGGGGCCGCCAATGAACAGAATGACGATCACTTCGTCGAACGACGTCGCGAATGCGAACACACTGCCCGTTGCGACGGCGGGCGTGATCAGTGGGAGCGTGACGCGACGAAACACGACCCACGGCTGCGCGCCCAGCCCCGACGCAGCGCGAAGCAGGCTTTGATCGAACGAAAGAAGCGAAGCCGTCACGGTGATCACCACGAAGGGCGTACCGAGCGCGGCATGCGCAAGCACGACGCCGAGATACGAATTGACCAGGCCGAGCGGCGAAAAGACCAGATAAAACCCTGCCGCGACGACAACGATAGGCACGATCATCGGCGACACGATGATCGGCATGATGATCGAGCGGTAAGGAAACTGCGTGCGGCTCAAGCCGAGCGCGGCGAGCGTGCCGAGCACCGTCGCGATCAGCGTCGACGCCGCGCCGATGCCGATGCTGTTCGCCAACGCGCGTTGCCAGTCCGGCGAACTCAGCGCCTGCGCGTACCAGCGCAGCGAGAAGCCCTGCATCGGGTAGGAGAAGAACGAGCCGGAGTTGAACGACAGCGGCACGATCGCGAGGATCGGCGCGACGAGGAAAAAGAAAATGAGCGCGCAATGCACGCGTAGTCCCGCGCCCGCGATGCGTTCCGAGAGTAGCCGGGTTCGTCCGTCTTTCATCTGAGTCTGCCTGTTGATCAACCATACGAAGGAGCGACAACCCATTAGCGTCGGTTGCGCGGCGCGTTAGCCGAAGCGCAAGCGGTCGATACCGACCAGCCGGTTGAAGATGAAATAGAACACCGCCGTGAATGCGATCAGATAGCACGACAACGCACCCGCGAGTCCCCAGTTGAGCTGATCGTTGGTCTGCGACGCGATCAGCTGGCTGATCATTTCGTCGCCGGCGCCGCCTAGCAGGGCGGGGGTGATGTAATAACCGAGCGCGAGCACGAACACGAGAAAACATCCCGCGCCGACACCCGGCAGCGTTTGCGGAATATACACTCGCACGAAGGCCACAGCCGGATGCGCGCCGAGGGATTTCGCCGCGCGCATGTACACGGGCGGGACACCTTTCATCACCGAAAAGATCGCGAGGATCATGTATGGCAGCAGGATGTGCGTCATGCCGATCAACACACCCGTACGATTGAAAATCAGCGACAACGGATGATTGATGAGCCCAAAGCGGAGCAACGCGCTGTTGATCACACCACCTGGTTGCAGCAGCACATACCACGCGGTGGTCCGCACCAGCAGCGATGTCCAGAACGGTACGATCACGAAGAGGATCAGCCGGTTGCTCTGGTCCTCCGGCAATGTCGCGAGCAGATACGCCACGGGATAACCCAGCACCAGGCACAGCAGCGTGACCGTCGCACTGATCGTGACCGTGCGTCCGAAGGCCGCGCGGAAGATGGCGCTGTCCGCCGCGACGGACGTCACCGAGCCATCGGGCGCGACTTGCGCGTCGACGGCGTTCAGCAAATAGTCGGGCGTGGGCGAGATCGACGCACGCTTGAGGAGTCGCCAGGTTTCCGGTGTGTTCCAGCGTTCATCCAGCTCGATCAGGGCGGGCTTCCATTGCGCGGGCGTTTGCGAACGTGTGGCACGCGCCGTCTTGAACAGCAGGCTGCGGAACTCTGGTTGAGAGAAGTTCATGCGTCGCGCGATATTGCCGAGCTGGCCGGATTCGCTGGCGTCCTTCAGGTCGTGCGCGAGTGCGGCAAAGGCCGGTTCGCCGGGTACGCCCGCACCGTCCCATCCGGCCAGCGCCGTGCTCAATTGCGGCATGCCGGCGCGCACTTCAGGGTTTCGCACGCTGCGCGCGAGCAGGCTCGCGATCGGCGCGACGAACGTCACCAGCAGAAAGATGAGCAACGGCAAAGCCAGCAGCAACGCGCGCATCGCGGCCTTGCGGCGCGCGGCGCGGAACGACTCGCGGTTCGCGGCCTGCGGATCGCGGCCAAAAGAGGCAGTGGATGGCAGCGGCGTATTCATCGTGCTCGATCTCCCGGGTGACGTTCGTTCGATCTGGCGCTACTGCGTCAGCCAGTTCTGGAACCGCTTGTTGATCGCATCCGCGTTGTCGGCCCAGAACGTCGCGTTGATTTGCAGCGGGCGTTTGAAGTTCTCCGGCGCCGTCGGCAGATCGTTCAGACGCGCCTTGTCGATCAGCGGAATGGCGTCCTTGCGCGGCGGCGCGTACGCGATGTACTTCGACAGGTCCGCATAGGCCTGCGGCGTCGAGGATGCGACGATGAACTTCCGCGCCGCGTCGGCATGCTTCGCACCGTTGACCACGGCCCACCATTCGTAGTCGTACACCTGTGCATCCCAGACGATCTTGAAGGGCTTCTTGTCCTTGTGCACGGCGTCGTCGATGCGGCCGTTGTACGCCTGCGTCATCACGACCGCGCCGTCGGCGAGCAGTTGCGGCGCCTGCGCACCCGCCTCCCACCAGACGATGCTCGGCTTGATGGTGTCGAGCTTCTTGAACGCGCGGTCGACGCCAGCAGGCGTGGAGAGGGTCTTGTACACGTCCTTGGGTGCCACGCCATCGGCGATTAAGGCCCATTCCATCGCGACCTTCGGCGACTTGCGCATGCCGCGCTTGCCGGGGTACTTGCTGAGGTCGAAGAAATCGTTGATGGTGGTCGGCGCAGATTTCAGCTTGCTGGTGTCATACGCATAGACGGTGGACCATACCATCGCCGCGACGGCGCAATCACTGATCGAGCCCGGCAGGAAGTCACTGGTGTTGCCGAGCAACTTCTTGTCGAACTTGGCGATGAGGCCTTCGTCGCACGCGGTGATCTCGTCGTTGGTTTCGAGGTCGATCAGATCCCAGGTCGGGTTCTTCGACTGTTCCATCGCTTGCAGCTTGGCGAGGCCGCCATCGTAGGACTCGGTGGAGAACTGGTCGCCGGTTTTCGCGGTGAACGGTTCGAACCATGCCTTTTTCGCGGCAGCTTCATACGCACCGCCAAAGGTGACGACGGAAATCGTTTCGGCCGCGTGAACCGTGGCCGCGGCAAACACCCCGAGCGCGCACGCCGCGATGGTGGTCCGGAAGGACGAGAGTGTGGTCTTCATTTCTAGTTGGCTCCTGCGATAAGTGGCGAGGCGGACGAGGGAACGGCAATAGTGGAATAGTCGGCGCCGCCGGACGCGGCGGCGGAATGCGGCGCGGGCGCCATGACGGGCAGCACCTTGCAGTCGTCGCGCCGCCAGGTCACGGCGGTCTGACGGCCCAGTGCGGGCAGATCATGGTGCTGTGTGTTCGGCAGCTTGACCACCATGCTTTCGCCATGACCGAGCTTCAAATGCACGCGATGATGATCGCCGCAGTAGACGAGTTCCTCGACGAGCGCGTGCACGACGTTCATGTTCTGCCGGGTCGCTTCCTGCACGGCGTCCGGCGTCGCCGCGATGTGCGCGCGCTCGGGACGCAGCGCCAGCACCGCCGTGTCGCCCGACGCGAGCCCCGCGCCCGGGCGTCCGCGCACAGTGCTGCCATCGGCCAGCTGCATCGCAGCCCATTCCCCGCCGTCCGAATCGACGCGACCGGTCAGTCCATTGTTCTCGCCGACGAAATTGGCAACGAACGCATTCGCCGCGTTTTCGTAGAGTTCGGTCGGTGCGGCGGCCTGCTGGATGCGTCCATCGGAAAACACGGCGACGCGGTCCGACATCGTCAACGCTTCGTTCTGGTCGTGGGTCACGTAGACGATCGTCAGCGACAGTTCGCGATGCAGCCGCATGATTTCGTATTGCATGGTTTCACGCAGGCGCTTGTCGAGCGCGCCAAGCGGCTCGTCCATCAGCACCACGCTCGGCTCGAAAACCAGCGCGCGGGCAAGCGCAACGCGCTGCTGCTGACCACCCGACAGTTGCGACGGACGCCGCCCCGCCAGATGCGATAACTCCACCATGTCCAGCACGCGCGTCACGCGCGTTTTCTGTTCGCTACGGCTTATCTTGCGCACCGACAGCGGAAACGCGACATTCTCGGCAATCGTCATGTGCGGGAACAGCGCATAGTTCTGAAACACCATGCCGATATCGCGCCGATGCGGCGGCTTGTCGTCCAGACGCTTGCCGGCGAGGCGGATTTCACCGCGCGTCGGCGCTTCGAATCCCGCGAGCATCATCAGTGTCGTGGTCTTGCCGGAACCGGACGGACCGAGCAGCGAAACGAATTCACCGTGCGCGACATCGAGATCGAGTCCCTCGACGACGCTATGCACGCCGTCGTATGACTTGCTGACGCCGTCGAACGAAATAAATGGTTGGCTTGACATGGGTAACTCGGCAGAGTGTTGGCGGTCCACGTGGGGCGGCAAATCACTTCGCGCCCAGGCGTCCCGCCAGATAGCGGGCGAAGTCGTAATTCGGCCGTTCCAGAGGGCTCAGATGGCCAGGCTTCGCGAGTGGCGCGTGCACGCCGCGAAATACGGCCTCGACGCCGCGCCGGTCCTCGGCGTTGACTTCGTCGAGCAGCGTCTTCAGCGTAGCCATGTAATCGGCGGCCCGCGGATCGTCGACGAAATCCGGTGCGAGGCCGCCGCCGAAGCGGATATGCACGCGGCCGACGCCCCGCGGCTGCAGGATCAGATACCAGAAGTAGCCGGGCGTCAGCGTGATCAGGTGTGTCGGGTAGATCGCCAGCAGCGCGGTGGTACGGCGCCAGTGCCCTTGCAGACGTGTATTGCTGGGATGCGCGTTGCCGATCGGCAGCGACGCTTCCTTGGTGATCCAGTGATAGTTGAACGCGGGCAAGCCCGGCGGACATTCCATTTCTTCGAGCTTCGAGTGCGGCCCGACCGTTGCGCGATGCAGCATCGGCAAGTGGTAGCTCTCCATGAAATTTTCCGCGAGGATCTTCCAGTTGGTGTCCCACACGTGCTCTTCGTGGAAGGTCTCGACGTAGTTGCTCATGCCGTACGGCTCGATCAGCTTCGTCAGCCCGGACAAATGTGATTCCACCGAAGGCGCATGCGCGTTGAGCGTTACGTAGATCCAGCCTTGCCACGTCTCGCAGCGCACGGCAGGCAGCTTGTATTGTTCCATGCAAAAGCCCGGCTGCCGATCCATCAACGGCGCGCCCGCGAGCGAACCATCGAGCGTGTAGTTCCATGCGTGATAGGGGCACACGATCCGGCGCACGTTGCCGCGCCCTTCAAGCAATACCGACATCCGGTGCAGGCAAACATTCGAGAATGCGCGCAACGCACCGCTCGCATCGCGCAGCACGAACACCGGCTGGTCGTCGATTTGCGCGGTCAGATAGTCGCCGCTCTGTGCGAGCGCGCTCGCGCGGCCCACGCACAACCACTCGTTGCGAAACACGTCGCGCCGTTCGAGCGCGAGAAACGCCTCCGACGTGTAGACGGCCGGCGGCATTGCGTGCGCATCCCCGAACGGACGCTCGCAGTTCTCGCGCAGGGCGCGAACGATGTCGAGCTCAGTGTCCGTCGACTGAAGAATGGCTGACATAGGGGGCCCCCCATCAGTGTGTGCATCCGATGAGCACCAATCTAACAATCCAAATTGCTAGGTAAAATATTGTTTTTGCATGCAGTGCATAGCTCAAGCCTATGCCGAGAGGCTTTCCGGGCCGCTAAGCGATGTGGAGGCGCCGAATATACGTTTCACAGAATGCCGAGAAGCGCTTCACAACCTCGCGCGGCTTGACGGCGCCCGATAGTGCGATGCCAAGCGTCGTCGCATTGACGCTTTCCTTGAAATGTTTAATCACGAAGTCTTCGCCGTCCACTGTCCGGGTCGACTTCAGCGGGAAGTTGAGTATGCTGTAACCCAAGCCGTTGGCAACCATGCCACGCACCACTTCAGGCTGTGACGACCGGAAAGCCGCGGTAGGGCGGCTGCCGACTGCGTCGAACAGCGCGGAGAAGTACTCGCGGCTATGCGGAAGGTCCAGCATCACATAGGGCTCGGGCAGCAGATCGGCCAGCGACACTTTGCGGGCCCGTGCAAGCCTGTGTGTTTTAGGCAGGATGACATACGGTGGCAGCGAAAGCAGCGGGGTAAACGCGATTCCATCGGCGATATCGAGGCTGTAGGTCAGCGCGATATCGAGCGAGCCGTCGCGCAGGCCGCTCAAAAGCGTGTCCTGATGCGCTTCCGTCGTACGGAAGGTGACCGCCGGATAGTCCCGCACGAAGCGGCTGATGATGCCTGGCATCAGCGGCGGGGCCAGCGACACCATGCAGCCCAGCGAGATGGAGCCCGACATGCCGCCGTCGATTTCCTTCGCGGTCAGCTGCAATTCTTCGGCGTTCTGAAGCAGATTGCGAGCGTGGCCGAGCAGATCGCGGCCCGGTTGCGTGAGCGACAGCCCGCTGGCGTGATGGCGGATGAACAGTTGGACGCCGAACGATTCCTCCAGATCCGCGAGCGACGTCGAGATAGACGGCTGCGAAATGTGCAGGCGCTTTGCCGCGGCGGTGAACGAAAGCGTCTCGGCCGTGACGACAAAATACCTGAGCTGACGCAACGAGTAGCGTATCGAGTTGCCGTCCATCAGTTGCTCCGTGTTCGGTCGAACCGATTGTCGCTTGCCAATTGTCGATTGCATAGCGAAAAACGATGCAAAGCATTTTTAAAATATAGTTTTTGTTGCCCGCCGCGCGGCGTACATTCTGTCCGACCGAAGAGAGAGTGTGACCTGAATCCAGAGCGCTTTTCAGAAGGAGAAGGCCATGTCGGCTGAAAAATTGTCGATCGACACGCTGGTCATAGGCGCGGGTCAGGCGGGCGTGGCAATGAGCGAACACCTGAGCAAACTCGGCGTACCCCATCTCGTGCTGGAGCGCGACCGCATTGCCGAACGCTGGCGTACCTGCCGCTGGGATTCACTGGTCGCCAATGGTCCCGCCTGGCACGACCGCTTCCCTAATATGGAGTTCGAAGGACTCGATCCTGATGGGTTCGCCGCCAAGGATCAGGTCGCCGATTACTTCGAGGCCTATGCGCGCAAGTTCGATGCGCCGATCCGCACGGGCGTCGAAGTCACGAGCGTCGAGCGTCTGAAGGGCCGGGCAGGATTTACAGTCGCAACGTCCGATGGCACGATCGAAGCCCGTCGCGTGGTCGTTGCGACGGGGCCGTTCCAGCGGCCCGTCATTCCCCCCATCGCGCCACAGGACGTCGAGCTCACGCAGCTTCATTCGGCCCACTATCGGAACCCGGCGCAGCTGCCCGAAGGCGCGGTGCTCGTGGTTGGCGCGGGGTCGTCCGGCGTGCAGATCGCGGACGAACTGCAACGCGCGGGCCGCAAGGTTTATCTGTCCGTGGGTGCGCATGACCGTCCGCCGCGCGCCTATCGCGGTCGCGATTTCTGCTGGTGGCTGGGTGTACTCGGCGAATGGGACAAGGAAGTCGCCGTGCCGGGACGCGAGCATGTGACCATTGCCGTCAGCGGCGCGTATGGCGGCCAGACCATCGATTTTCGCAGGCTCGCTCATCAGGGCATGACGCTGGTCGGCACGACGAAATCGTTCGCGAATGGCGTCGCGATCTTCGAACAGGACCTCGCCGCCAATCTGACGCGTGGCGACGAAAACCTGAGGTCGCTACTGGACGCAGCCGACGACTACGTCGAGCGCAACGGCGTGGACCTGCCGGAAGACCCCGACGCACGCCTGATTCCACCCGACCCGGAGTGCGTGACGCATCCGCTCCCGGAACTGGATCTGAAGAAGGCGGGTGTGAGCACGATCATTTGGGCCACCGGCTACGCCGTCGATTTCAGCTGGCTGCACGTGAACGCATTCGACGATAAGGGCAAGCCGCAGCATCAGCGCGGTGTATCCAAGGAACCGGGCGTGTATTTCCTCGGCTTGCCTTGGTTGTCGCGGCGCGCGTCGTCGTTTATCTGGGGCGTCTGGCACGACGCAAAGCACATCGCCGATCACATCGTCACGCAGCGCAAATACCTCGCGTATCGCGACGCGTCGCAGCGTCGGCAGGACGCGCGCGGCGTGCACGGCGCGAATCCGACCGATACCGCGTGCGACGAATCGCACGCGCCGAAGACCAAAGAAGTGGGAGTGAACTGATGCCTACGCATACCCGCATCCGCATGTTCAATACGAAGGATACGTACCCGAACCAGTCGCTCGATAACGATCTTTGCCAAGCGGTTCGCGCGGGCAATACGGTCTATGTGCGCGGCCAGGTCGGTACGGATTTCGACGGCAACCTGGTCGGTCTCGGCGATCCGGGCGCGCAGGCCGAGCAGGCGATGAAGAACGTCAAGCAACTTCTCGAGGAAGCCGGCAGCGACCTGTCGCATATCGTCAAGACGACGACTTACATCACTGATCCTCGTTATCGCGAGCCGGTGTACCAGGAAGTCGGCAAGTGGCTGAAGGGCGTGTATCCGATTTCGACGGGGCTGTGCGTCAGCGCGCTCGGCCAGCCGCAATGGCTGATGGAAATCGACGTGATCGCCGTGATTCCGGACAACTGGAAGCCATCTCAGGCGTGAGGAGCTACCCATGACATTCTCGATCGTCGGACGTTGTGGCAAGACCGGTCAGCTTGGTATCGCGATCAGTTCGTCGAGCATTGCGGTGGGTGCGAGGTGTCCGTGGGCGCGCGCGGGCGTCGGTGCGGTGGCGACGCAGAACGTGACGCAGCCCGCGCTCGGGCCGCAGATTCTCGATCTGCTTGAAAGTGGGCGTATCGCGGCGGATACGGCGCTCGAACGGGCGCTAGGCGCGAGCGAATGGGGCGAATACCGGCAGGTGACGGTGGTCGACAGTGAGGGGCGAACCGCGATGTTCACCGGCAAGGAAGCACTCGGCGTGCATCACGCCGTCGCGGGAAATCAGTGTGTGGCAGCGGGCAATCTGCTCGCCGGCAAGCCGGTGATCGACGCGATGGTGAAAGCGTTCGAGAGCGCACAAGGCGTGCTCGCCGATCGTCTGCTGCACGCGATGCATGCGGCCGTCGAAGCTGGCGGAGAAGCAGGGCCCGTGCATTCGGCGGCTCTGAAGATCGTCGCTACACACGTCTGGCCGATCGTCGATCTGCGTGTCGATTGGGCCGACGACGATCCGATCGGCAAACTTGCCGCGCTTTGGCAAGCGTATCGGCCGCAGATGCGGGACTACATCGCACGCGCGTTGAATCCAACCGCGGCGCCGAGCTACGGAGTGCCCGGCGATGAGTGAGTTGTCGAGCCGTGCGCTGCTCGAACGGCTGATCGGTTTTGCGACTGTCAGCCGCGACTCCAATCTGGAACTGATCGGCTTCGTGCAGCAATACTTCGCGGATCCAGGTGTGGACAGCGAGCTGTTCCATCACGCCGAGCGTACCAAGGCGAACCTGTTCGCCACGATCGGTCCGCGAGAGCGTGGTGGCATCGGGCTGTCCGGGCATACCGATGGTGTGACGCGATGTTCGCTCGCCTCGCTGAACATCTCAAAAGCGTGAGGTAGCCCGCGCGTCTGCGGTGCAAATCGGGCGTGAGGGGTTCATCAGGACACGCGCTCCGCCACTTCGAGCACGAAGTGCGCGACCACGACCACACCGGTGATCAGGGTCGCGAGCCAGCAGAGCGCGCGTAACGACCAGTGCGCGACGATTTCGCCGACCGCTTCTCGTTTCGCACTCAGCAGCACCAGAAGCACCAGCACGGGCGTAATCGTCATACCGTTGACGATGGCGCTCCAGTACAGCGCCTTGACAGGGTCGACGTGCCATAGGCCGAGCGCAACGCCAAGCAGCGTCCCGAGCCCCGCGAGCGCAACGAGCAGAACAGCAATGCGCCGATCACGCCGTTGGCCATGGGGCCAGTCGAACGAACTCGCGACCGCTTGCGCAGCGGAACCCCCAAGCGAAGGTAGTGCGAGCAGCGCTGAGCCGATCAGTGCAAGCCCAAGCAGTGTGCCGGCGTAGCCATCCACTAGCGATTCGAGCACCCTGGAAAGCTCCATGGGCTCGCCGGGCCGCGTCTGTGCACCATGCAGCGTCGCCGCAGCCGCAATCATGATGCACAATGCGGCCACGCTCGATAGCGCGGTGCGCGTCAAGGTCTGCATGCGCGCCCGGCGAAGCTGCTCTGACGAACGTCGATCGCCTCGCGCCGCGTGCTGTTCGTGCTGTCGATGTTCTTCCTGTGCTTCCTGCTCGGCCTGCGAAAAAAGCAGATAGGGACTCATCGTCGTACCGAGTACGGCCATCAGCATCGTGACGAAATCTTCTTTCCACTCGACGTGCGGCACGAGCGAGCGCAGCGCGACCGTGTGCCAAGGCACATCGACGATCAGCAGCACGCCGGCATACGCGAGCATCGGCAGCATCAACCATTTGAGCACCTGCGCATAGCGCGCATAGGGAATGAACCACTGCAACGCAATCGAGGTGCAACCGCATGCGAGGGCAAGCAACCAAAGCGGCCCATGAGCGAAGCGTTGCACGACCGCGGCCATCGCCATCACATTGACGGCGATATTCAGCGTATTGGCAATCACGAACCGCGCCACCGCCAAATAGAAGAACACCGGCGAATAGTGCGCGCGCATGTTCGCGGTCAGGCCATGTCCAGTGACGGCGGCGACACGCGTCGAGACCAGCTGCAACGCGACCATCGACGGATACGACAGCACGCAGGTCCACAGCAGGTCGTAGCCGTACCACGCGCCCGCGAGTGAATAGGTGGCGATCCCGCTGGGATCGTTATCGCAGCCGAGACTTGCCAGCCCCGGCCGCAGATCGGCGGCCCACGAGCGGGCGGCCTGCGACGAGGCAGCGTGCGTACTACCTTGTGCGGCGCGGGGCGCGGTGCCCCTGTCGGGGGAAGAGTGCATTCGCCTGACCGTCGGGAAACCAGGGATGCTGTAGCGCTCGCACGAAACGTTCCTTCGTCGACTCGTTTCGCGGCACACATATTCAGCGGATGTGACGCTATCGGGGGCGACTATCAGGACTCCCGCAGGCTGACGATACAATGTCACATCTTCAACCCGCGCCGACCAGCGCGAAATGCTCGTCGACCGCGGCGAGCGAACGACCAGTCTCCGCGATAGCTCCCCGCAAGTGAGGTCTCAATGCCCAGGCGTCTTTTCCGCGCTGCGGCAATCGAAACGGACTCAAAGCGGTGAATGACACACTCGGCCATACTGCATCGCAGCTGACTCGCTGCGTTTGCCTGAATTTCCGACCTGCTTCGGCAGGGATGCTGGATGTGCCGGACAAAGTGACAGTTGCGACGAGCCGCTGAAGAAAATCGCTGGAAAGGAGAAATCTTGAAAAAGACAGGATTCACGGTTCTGATCATGACGCCTTGCACGGGCGCGCACACATCGGACTACGCTGAGGTCTGGAATCCACCAGAGGCACGCGCGAACATGCTTCGAGTGACGACTCGCGCCGCATCCGTCAGGGTCGTGCGCTAATGGAAACGATCGACTACGACGGGTACACGTTGTGGGGGCATGCCATCCTTCAGCAGGAAGGCGAAGGCATCCTGCAACCGGAGCGCTATGCGGCGAGCGGAACCATTACGCGAGGCGGAAAGCTGATCGAAGCATCAGGCATTCTGGGACTATTCGATAGCGAGGAGGAAGCCCACCATGCAGGCCTGGATTGGGCGCGCGCGTGGGTGGATGCTCATGGATGAGCTTGCGCTTGGCAGGGTAGTCGAGAGGCTCGGAGCCGTTGCCGTTGGTGGGCCGGGAGGACGCGCCAGCGGATCGACTCAAACCTACGCTTCCCGCTTGCTGCGCCCATACAGCAGCAACATTGCCGCTATCACCGCGCCATAGATGATCTGACGTCCCGCCTCGGGCATCTGCGCGACTGAAAGGATCGACTGCAGCAGCGTGATGAGGATCGCGCCAGCCACGGTGCCGAGGTATGAACCTCGTCCACCCAGAATCGATGTGCCGCCGAGCACGACTGCCGCGATCGCCGGCAACAGGTAGGCATCGCCCATCGACTGCGCTGCCTTCGATGCATAACCGGCGAGCAATACGCCGCCGAACGCCGCGAACGCGCTGCACACGGCGAATGCGGCCACGGTCACGAGCCGCGTATTGATGCCGGACAGATACGCCGCGCGTTCGGTATTGCCGATCGCGTACGCGTGCGGCCGAAGGTCGTACGCGACAACAGGAACACCGTGGCGCCGCCGATCACGAGCCATAGCGCGACGGCATTCGGCACGCCCGGTACGAGCCAGCCCGCCGCGAGCCATCGCATCACCTGTGGCGCGGAATCCTGCGGCGACGATCCGCCGGTATAGACGATCATGATGCCCTGTGCGACCGCATTGGTCGCGAGCGTTGCGATCATCGACGGAATGCGCAGCAGCGCAACGAGGATGCCGTTGACGACGCCGATCAGCACGCCGCAATCAATCCCGACCGGTATCGCGAGGATCCGTCCGAGTTCGCCGTGCCCCGCTACCGCGCACGCCATCATTGCGCCGACGGTGATGGTCCACGGCAGCGACAGGTCGATGTGGCCGAGCAGGATCACCATCATCAGGCCGGTCGCGATGATGCCGAGGAACGCGCCGACCTTCAGTTGCAGCAGGATGTACTCCGGCGACGTGAAGTTGCGCGAATACATCCCGCCGACGAGCAGCAGCGCGACGATGCACGCGAACGCGATCACGATCGGTTTGTCGATTCTGCGCGTGAGCCTCGACACGAACGTGGTCCGACTGGTCGCTGAAACGTGGCTCATTGAAACCACTCCAGACGGTTGCGTACCTTGAACAGCCCGCATGCGCCGATCGCGACAGCGAGCAGAAGAATCACACCCTGGAATAGCGGCTGCCACAGCGCATCGACGTTGAACACGAACAGCAGGTCGCCGATCGAGCGAAACGCGAATGCGCCGAAGATCGCGCCAATCGCGCTGCCCTTGCCGCCGAGCAGCGACACGCCGCCGATCACCACTGCGGCGATCGAAAACAGCGTGTACGAGTTGGCGCTGCCGAGGCTCGCTTCGCCGGTGTCGGTGAAGAACGTCAGGAATAGGCCGCCGATCGCAGTGAGCAGGCCGGCCAGCGTATAGCTGGCGAACTTCGCGCGGCGGATCGGCATGCCGGACAGAAAAGCCGCGGGTTCGGACGAGCCGGTCGCGTACGCCGCGCGCACGGCGATGCAGGCGCATCTGGCGCGCGTGGTCGGCGAGTTCACACGAGCCTGGCGTTAGCCAGACCGTGTTCTGCGGTGCGCGCCGCAAGCTGCAACGGCACTGCCCCAATCCGTTCGCCTTCCGCTCGGTCACGGCTCTGATTCATCGCCGGCAATCTGGTCGAGGAACCGGGCCAGTCGTTCGGTATCGGCGTGCGTCCAGCCCTCGGGAGGCACCACGCTGGCCCAGCCGTTGACGTAGTCCTCCGACGAGTAGTTGTGACCAAAACCCGCCGGCACGCCGAGTTGGTGAATCAGATCGCCCACCGCCTGCACGCCCGAAACGATGGGAAACCAATGCATGGCGTCAGGCACGTCGAAGCCACGTGGCCGAGCCAGCCATTCGGGCGGCCACCAGAACGCACTGGCACTCCAGAACACGGCCGGATCGGCCGGATGCTGAAGGTACACGATTCGCGGGGCCGGCCAGTCGGCGTCCAATGCCACCTGATGCGGATCGCGGTTCAAGAACCGTACCGAACGCCCCCCATTGAAGATCGGCTGCCAGAAGGGCGACCCGCTATCGCGCTCGCGAGTGAGTTGCGAATGGATCGGGTTGCTTTGTTTGGCGCCGACGATCAGCACGCCATCCGTTCGGGCCATCATGTTGGCCACCGAGGCAGAGGCGTCTTTCCCGACGAAAGGCGCTTCCACCCCTGCGGCGCCGAGACTCTTGCCGAACAGAACGAGCTTTGGCCGTCGTTTCGGCGGGAGCATCGACCATCGGGCGCGAACCGCGTTGAAGAGCGTGATACCCGCCTCGTTCGCGAGACCAGCATCCATGAAAATCGCGAGTCGGCTAGGCAGGAAAGAGTATTGGATCGCCACGATCGCCGTGTCGCCACTGTGCAGTTGCTCCAGCGAAGCCGCGGCTTTGGGGACTATCCAGCCCGTGCCGGTGGGTATCCACACGACCAGCACTTTCCGCTCGAACCCGCCCGCGCGCTCGAGCTCGCGCACCGCAATCTGCGCACGCTGCTCGAGGGAGTCCGCGGAACGCACTCCCACGTAGACCCTCACCGGATCGACCAGTCTCGCATCAGTCCCGTGGAACTTCGCAAGCTCTTGCTTGTTTGTCGCTGTCGCCACGAAGCCGCGCCCCATGCGGCCCAAGGTGTCCCATGCGACGAACGACGTGCTGCCGCCCGACACCGCCGGCGACGTGGGGGCCACGATTCCTTCGGTCGTGTTCTCGTTCACCCGCCCGTGGACGAAGTTGGAGACCGTGGTGAGGGCGGGAAAGGCCACTCCGCGACCGAGCGCCATGCCAATCACGATGACGAGCAGCGCTGTCGCCGGCACCGAAACGATCGGGGGCACGTGACCCTGGACGACCTGCTTGACTGCGGCGACACCGCGCGCCGTCAATCGCCCGATGACTACCAGCAACACCGCGCTCAACGGCGACAGGACGCTCACCAGCACGGCGTCGAACCAGGCGATCGGCGCCATCCCCATGAAACTACGCTGCTCGTTCTGCCAGCCGAGCCATAGCTTCGAGCCAACGAATAGTGCAATGAGCCACGCCGCTGCCAGAACGATCCAGCTGCGCCGTCGGATCTCGCTGCCGGCCACGCGCCCCCATCGCTCCAGCAGCCGATGCACGCCGCGGCCGAGCAATGTGCCTATCCCATAGCCGATGGCCAGACAGAACGCGCCGACCACGGTTTGCGTTCCCCACGACCGCGGAATCAGTGTCGGCGTCAGTGACTGCCACCAGAACACGAGCGCGAGCAGCGAGCCGCTGAGCGTCGGCGTCCAGGACGTGCTTCGAAGCCCGGCGGCTACCGGCTCATGGGAGTCCCGCATGCGTGCTCGCTCGGATTGGCGCAACTCGCACCTCGTTTCCGCGGGTCACCCGCAAGGGAGTTGATGACGCGACCAGCCTTGATTCAGACTCCGCCAGGAGGGCAGTAATGGAAGATGCCGCCGCATGATCAGCCACGACATTGTTTTCCTGATTACCGCGCGCAGCGCGACACATGGGGGCAGCGGAATGGACGGGGCTGCTCCGATCTCGTGCGATGTTTCTCCTGCGTCGAAAAAACGTCAACGATAAACCGGCCATGCGTCGCATTGTATTTACCTTTCCGCGCCATACCGCTCCGAAAGGGCGCGCCGGCGCGAGCCATTAAAAAACGTCCTGGCGCGTTGCGGGCCGAGCGACCGCGTCGCGGAACCTGCGCCTTTGAGAAGGCGTCGACAACATCGAATCGACAAAGGTGTGCGCCCGATTTTCTCCATACTTGAACGCTTCATGCTCGGTCAGAAAATCGAACTGTTCCGGAAAACTCAGCAGTTCCTGTTCCGGATTGCCGGGCAACGTCACGGTCCATGACACGCGATAACGGCGATATTTGCCACCGAGCCAATGCGTCTTCGATAGCGTAACGTTCACCTCGATATTGCAGCCGCGATACGGCGCATATTCCTGAATGGACATCGCTTTTCTCCCACAACTGAACGCTTGCCACGTACGTCTGCGTTGCCGGCGGTTGCGCGCGGCCTCCAGATCGGCGGGATAGTCGATCTCGTCCGCGACCGGGACATAGACGCTCGCCCCGCTGGTCGCGCCGTTCGGCCGCGAAAAACGCGCAGCCCATGGGTGTCTCCGTTATGCATTCCGTGTTGACGATGCACATCGAGCAACGCGCGTTCCCGCGCGGCAACCATCGTCTCGGCCCGCAGCGCGGCTGCGGTCGTGGCCATTCCCCCGATCTTCGTGACGCGGCGCTCGCGCACCGGCTGAACATCAAGGCGATTCAGGTGGCGGAACGGGACTTCCAGGTCGCCAAACGCCGCAAGGCGCGAAACGAGTTCGTCGATACGTAGTCCGTCGACGCGTTCGTGGAAGAGGGCATGCAGCCGGCGGAACCACGATGGGGTACGCATGAACGGCATTGGCCTGCGGACGCGCATCGGCACGGGTAAAGCGCGCGGGACACACAGCCGGCCACGCCGCGCCGACGGGCGCGATCAACTCGATGGCACCCGGTGATCAAGGCCCGGGAAGGAACTGGATGTCTCCGTACCAGGCGCGTGTCGTGGCACCGGTATTGTCGGTATCGGTCAGCAGCCCGTAGCCTGTGATTCGTCCTGGCGGCTCGTGAAAGACCCGCTCATAGTCTTGCACGATATTGCGGCGCAGGCTTTGCCACTGACCCGCATCGCCAGGCAGACCGGAGACCACGATCATCTGTACGCGGTTCGTGTGAGGGTTGGCAATGACGGTACCCGGCGCGGCGGTGGTCGACCACACGTACATCAACGTGGCATAGGGCAGATCTTCGCCACTCAGTTGCTTGGCCAGCCCCATCTTCGCCCGGTCGAAAAGCGACAGCTTGCTCTTGTCTCCGGCAAACGTGAACACCAGCCGCGCTGGCGCGTCTTCCTTCGACGCCACGCGGTTATCGGCGCCTTCGATCGGTCTATCCGCTTTCCAGCGCCATGCCACGACGGGAGTGCGAGCGAGGTCGATATCACCCTCATGCATCAGCGCGGAAGCAGAGCGGTTCGCGTCCGCCTGCAGCACAGTGGTGTGGTCGTCGTGAACGAGCGTGTATTGCGTGATGGGCTTGCCGCGCACGACCGGCAGGTTCTTCCAGCCCGCGGGCAGCGATGCGCCGGGCTCGAACGAGGAAAAGGCGATACCGGGCTTTTCGTCCTGGGCAAGGATGGGTGGCGACAACAAAAGAAGCGCGACGCATGCGGCGATCCAGGCTGACGGGGCTGTTCGTTTTTGCGCTCGACGGCGCGAGGGAAGATGCACGGCAGGTCGCATTCGTATGTTGGATAGCGTCCATTGTAATGGGCTCCTCGGGCGACGTTTCAGCGGAGCTTTCACGTCGGCGGTTGAGGTTCTGTTTGCTGCGTCGTAACGTTTGCATGACGAGGCTCGCAACGCGCCGCGCGGTGTTCCCGTCGCGTCGTGCGGGGCGCGAGGGGTTTGCTATCAATGACCATGGTCGCCGCCACTCATCACAGGCGTCAATTTCCCACATATTGGGGAAACTCCCTGGCTCGTAAAAATCGTAGTGCGACTTAACAAAGTTAGAATGACGGCTCTAAGACGGCTTCAGACAGTCTGCCTGGCCAACGGCCCGGTATGGGAACGACCTTCACGAATCGCAGTGGCAGCGATCGCCGTGTCCGCGAGAACCTGAGAGATATTCCGTGAGCAGCCCAAAACAGATGCCATTTACCCTATCCGTTCCGACCGACGTGTCGCAACTGCCCAACCAGTTCCTCGCCGGTTATTGCGCGCTGATACGGCTGAACGTGGATACATACAGGTCCGCGGTCACGGGTGCCGCGCTGCACTGGGAAAGCGTATTGCGCGCCCAGACGCCTGAACAGTTCCTCAGACGTCAAGCGGATGTGATGCCTTGGCTTACCCTGCAGTTCGCCGGATACACCCGCGGCTGGATGGATATCGCGTCTGAAACAATCAGACCGTGCCACGCCGGCGGCGATCACGACGACGAGCGTGAGCTCCACGAGGACACCAGGCCCGCTGGCCTGCCGGCCTGCGCAACGGGCGTCGATACGATGATGCGCGCGGCCGTGCCGCCGGAAGTGCAGCCGGACGGCGTGTCCGTCGCCGAGGCACAGGTCGGAGAAATGGTCCGTGCCTTTCTCGAGCGCGTCGAAAAGGCGACGCCTGACACGGCGGAACGACGAGGTCCGCCTCGCACACGTCGCTCGTCAACCCGATAGGCGACGAGCTTCCACCAATCCTGCCGGGTCCGGTATTCGCGTGCTGCCGATGCAGCCGTGGCCGGATCTGGTCATCCGTTCCTTCGTTCCCGCCGTGAGGTAAACGACATGTTGAGCCCGCACGAAGTGGCCACGTTGCTGCTGTTGAAGGATGCGCCTGAACGAATTGATTCGGATCGGGCAGAGCTTGGCGCGCTCCGCGAACTGCAGTTGATTGCGAATGAGCCAACTGGGCCGGGCTTCCGGTTACCTCGCGTGACGCCGCGCGGCGACGCCGTGCTGCGAGCGTTCGCACGGGTCCGCTGACCGGTGCACAGACAACGTATCTGACGACCTATACACGTTGGGTGGCCGCCTGCGCCGCCGCTCGGCAATCGTGTGTACGAACAGCTTCGCCAGTGACTGTCGCTGAGCACGGCAGCGCGCAGCGGGGACTTCGTCACGGTCGCTAATCACACCACCATTCTCTCCGCGCGGGGAACGAGTTATGCGACAGCTCGATTAGGGGCCCGTGGTGCGATATGCCAGATTCTCGGTGAAAAGTTATCGGGAGAGTCGCAGCTGCGCCTCGATGTCCGAAGTGGACGCAAAAGTCTATTGCTGCCGCTTCAAAGCGACTGACACTACGCTCGCGCCAGCTTATGAAATATCTCGCCCGGGCTGCCGCACTTGCTGGCCTGGCCATCGCGGTCTGGCTCGTCTGGCACGCCGACGCGCAGAAGGTGCTCGGTTTGATGCGCGCGGCCGGCGCCGGGCTCGCGCTTGCAGGGATGGTCCACATTCTGCCGATGCTCGCCAACGCAAGGAATTGGCAAATGCTGATGCGCGACGCGGCACGCCCGAAGCTGTTCGCCGTACTGCGTCTCGTCTGGATTCGGGAGTCCGTGAACGGCATGTTGCCCGTTGCCCGAGTGGGCGGTGAAGTCGTGACGTTTCGCATGATGCGCAAACGGGGCATGGAGCCTGCCCCGGCCATGGCGAGCCTCGTCGTCGACCTCCAGCTCACGCTCATCAGCGAAATGCTGTTCGCCATCGCGGCCATCGGCTATCTGATCGCCCATGCCGGCTCCAGGGCGTTGCACCTCGCAGCCAGGCTCGGAGGCGGCATCGCCATTCTGGCGGTTCTGCTCCTGGCGTTTTCGTTCGTGCAGCGAGCGAGTCCGTTCGCGCGGCTCACGAAACTTTTCAATCGCATCACGAGCGGCAAGTTCCGCTCGCTCGTCGGCGAGTCGGTGCGCATCGATCAATCGATCAGTGAGCTCTGGCATCAGCCCGGCGTCATCATCCGTTACCTGCTCATCTGGCAATCACTCCAATGCATCGGAACGGCGCTCGAGCTATGGCTCGCGCTCTATTTCCTGTCGGCAAAAGCAGGTTTCCTGCAGGCAGTCGTACTCGAGTCGCTCATCCAGGCGCTCAGTAGCGTCGTGTTCTTTGTGCCTGGCGCACTCGGCGTTCAGGAAGGTGGATTTCTGCTGATCGGCACGGTGCTTGGTTTCCATCCGCAGCTTTGCCTCGCGCTCGCGGGTGCGCGCCGTATTCGTGACATCATCGTCTTTCTGCCTGGACTGACCGCCTGGCAGGTGGAGGCGTGGCGCGACAAGCGGCGACTTCGTACCGAGGGAGGTCGGGGCCCGAATCATGATGCGAGACACAGGAAAACATGATGCGGTCGTGGTGTTCGGCGCCTTCGATCGCCACAACCTGGGTGACCTGCTGTTCCCTCACGTCGTCGCAAAACTGCTTGCGTGCGACGACGTGATCTTCGCCGGGCTCGCGGAGCGCGACCTGCGCGTCCACGGCGGCCACGCTGTTCAGGCGCTCGCGCAACTGGCCGCCGAACGCGGCAAGGACCGTGTGCATATCGTGCACGCAGGCGGCGAGATCCTGACTTGCGGCGACTGGGAGGCGGCGGTGATGCTGCTGCCGTGGGACCAGGCACAGAAGATCATCGCGCGACTGGAAACGCACAACGACGAGCGACGCGCGTGGGCACGTGCGCTGACGGGTCTCGATGCGCTTGCCCCCTACATGACGTCTCGCGAGATGTTTCCCTGTGCGTCGAGCGTCACTTATCAAGCGGCCGGCGGCGTCGATGTGGAGCGACTCGATCCCGGGATGCGCGCAGAAGTCCTGTCGAAGCTCGCGCAAGCCGACGACGTCAGCGTGCGTGACATCCACACCCAGAACGGGCTCGCCGCAGCAGGCATTCTCGCGCGGCTCGTGCCGGATCCGGCGGTGATGGTGACGGAGCTGTTCGGCACGAACATTCGCGCGTGCAAGGAACGAAGCGGCGTGGCGGATTTGCAAAGGGCGTTTCCCGAGGGGTATGTCGCCGTGCAGTTCAGTGCGGATTTCGGCGACGACGGAACGCTCGGTGTGCTTGCGCGCGAGCTCGATCGCGTGTCGAACGAGAGCGGGCTTGGTATTGTGTTCTTTCGAGCGGGTGCGGCGCCCTGGCATGACGATATGGCCTGCTACGAGCGGATTGCGGCACGGATGAAGGTCTCACGTACGCAACTCTTCCGTTCGCTGGAGATATGGGACATCTGCGCACTGATCGCAGACGCCACGGCCTACGCGGGAAGCAGCCTGCACGGACGGATCGTCGCGCTGGCGTGCGGCTTGCCGCGGGTGAACTTCTTCCATCCGGCGCGCGCGAACGACACGAGCAAACAGTCCGCGTTTGCCGCGACGTGGGAGCCAGCGTGCGTGCCGGGCAGCGTCGGGATCGAGGCACTTTCGCGAGCAATGCTCCATGCCTCACGATCGACCGCACGTTGCTGCGGCGCACGGCCACACACCTCGCCGCTCGCTATCGCGAGGGATTCGCGCAGACGCGAGCGGCAATGTGTTGTGCGTGAAATGCAGGGCCTCGCGCGACGAGCGGTGTCGGCGCGGTCGTGTAATCTCGCGAAGCTCGATCGTTCTTTGCTCAGCCCACGTGTACGAGCGAGCGTGTGGTGCGAACCGTGGACGGCCGGTCGCGCAGCAGCAGTGGCATCAAGCGCCGATTGGCTGTCTGCGCCGCCCATTCGCAATACGCGGGGCTGCCGAGCACCCAGCCGTTGAGCGTCGACTGCATCAGGTTATTGATCTCGCGTTCGTCAACAGGCTGTGCGCCCAGATCGCGATAAGCCTGGTGGCGCTCGAACGGCGTATTGCCGAGCGCCCGGTACAGTGGATGGTCCTTGATGAACCTATCGACACGCAGCCCGATGTGGTGCGCGCAGCTCGACCACGGGTAGTTTCCCGGCTCGGCCGCCAGGCCATTGCGCACCGGCGCCTGATCGATGACCTGGCTCGCGAGCAGGAAATACCGGTCGGGCTCAATCACTGTCGACCGGTACTCGCCACGCCATACCGCACCGCGGCGTCCATGGCGGCGGTTGAAGGTCTCGGCATAGCGACGGCCAACCGCCTGCATTGCCATGGCGACGCTCGACTCGTACGAAGGCGTGACGAGGAACTGTACCGCATCAGGCATGAGCACCCACGCATGGACCGCCAGATCGGCGACGCGCGCTGCGTCTGTCACGCAGGCGAGGAAGTACAGGTAGTCTCCTTCGTCCATGAAAGCGGGCCCCGCGAGTCCCTGCAAGATAACGTGCTGCGGTTGATCGGGGACGTAGTGCCGTGCAAGCCGTGCCATGCTGAATTAACCGGAGATCCGATGTGAGAAAGCGGTCCGACAGATATCGGACGCGGGACCGTGTGTAACGTGCTAGAGGAAATTCTATCGATCATGTTCGTGCATTTGCATCACGAACAGGCCTTTTTTATGGCCTCTGTTCGTTGATTTGCCGATCGCACCCAGTGTCTCTTATGCCAATGCTGAATTGCAGCGCCGCGCTCGGACGTTGATCGACGAACGCTTCGCATCGCAGCTCTATCCCTTGTCGAACAGACTTGAAACCCGCGAGATCGTTTTCGCGGTCAGAACCAGCAATGCACCAGCGATGCTGTAATCGACGTGATGCATAACGTCGGCCAGATAGAAAACGGATAGCGCAATGATCGGGTGGTACATCGCACGGCTTATCAGGCGTTTCATCGGTGTCTCACGCTACTGTGTCTGCGCGAAGCGGTCAGTTGCTGTGCTTGAACCGATTCGTGCAAGTTGGGTGACGCGCCAGGTTTCCAGAGTCCGAGGAAGGCTTGTTGGCGAAGTACGGATGACGCCGATCCGTGATGTTCCTTCCTGTCATGAACTCTGCCCGCGGCAAGCCATTGCCGTCCTGCCCGTGCGTCGATCTTTCTTGTCCGATCGTCCACTTCTTGCCGATGCATCGCGTGCGCAGTGCGGGCGTCCACAAAGTTCGTCCTGTCATCCTGGCGAAGCGCACGTTCCGTGGTGCGCTTTTTGCCAGGCGCGAGTCTTCAACGGACCCGCAAAGCGCTTCATAAGCCTCGCGAAAAACGTCAGTAAGGGAATTGTCATCAAGTGAGGTTGCGGGTATAACATGGAGCCCTTGGCCATCCTGAAGAATGAACGGCGGCCAGGTTTCTCGCCCGGGAAATCGCATTTCACGCGAGCCATCCATGGATGCAGTCTCTGAGGTTCTGCGCGCTGTTCGTCTGAGCGGCGCCGTGTTTCTGAACGGGACACTCACCGCGCCGTGGTGTCTGATCGGTCGCACCGATGCATCGCTCTGCGGCGCTTACTTGCCGCCTTCCGAGCGCGTCGTTTCTTATCATCTGATCATAGAGGGGAGTTGCTGGGCGACGCTGGCCGACGATCCCGGTTCGGCGATTCACGTCCATGCCGGCGAACTGATCGTGGTGCCTCAGGGTGAAACGCACATCATCGGCAGCGCGATCGATATCTCCCCTGTGCCGTCGGACTCGCTACTGGCCGGGCAGATGGCGACAGCACCCGGTGAAGTGATGACGCTGTCCTATGGCGGCGGGGGCGCTGTGACGCGCATCGTGTGCGGCTTTCTGGCCTGCGACGATACTTTGAGCAATCCGCTGCTCTCATCGCTGCCGCGACTGTTCAAGATCGACATGCGCCAGGATCCGCGTGCGGCATGGCTCGAGTCGTCTCTCAAACTTGCTGCCGCGGAAGCGGCCGACTCGCGCGCGGGCGGCACGATCGTGCTTGCCAGGCTATCGGAACTGCTGTTTGTCGAAGCAATCCGTAGCTGTATTGAAGCGCTACCTGATAACCAGACCGGGTGGCTCGCCGGCGTGCGTGACCGCTACGTTGGACGCGCGCTCTCGCTGCTTCATGCGCAGGCGGCGCATGCGTGGACCGTCGAGGAACTTGCGCGCAAAGTGGGCCTGTCGCGTTCCGCGTTGGCGCAACGCTTTACCGATCTTCTGGGGCAGCCGCCCATGCAATACCTCGCGAGATGGCGCATGCAGATTGCGGCGCACGAACTTCTGATCGGTAGCAAGCCGCTCAACGCCGTTGCGGAACAGATTGGCTATGAGTCGGAAGCCGCATTCAGTCGCGCGTTCAGACGCGAATTCGGCATGCCGCCGGCCGGCTGGCGCAAGAGCAAAGGAAAGTCGAACGGCGTGGCCACATCAGCGCAGCACGCGCAACCTACGCCTGGCGTTGCCGCACTGCGGGATCAGTGATGCCTGCCGTGACGCGCCGCGCTGTCTCTACCCACTCAATTGTCGAGCTGTGCGACCAACGTGACGAAACGGCGTTTCAGTCATATCGTCCGGCGACTCGATCATAGAACTTCAAGACTCCCAATCGTAAATTGAGCGTGCCGGAAAGCCAGATCATTCGACTGGCTCTGCCCGGTGAATTGACACTCAACGCTAGACCGCGTGGCGGTCCATATTGGGAGAACTTCCATGAACGCAATATTGCAGCTGTCCGATCGCGATCGCTACGCCCGATGCATTCGCGCTTCGAAGATGGTCAGTTGGGACATCGACCGTGACGTGATTGGAGGCCGTACCTTCGACATGTCCCAGAAGTATTTGCCGGACGGGCTCTCGCTGGTGCCGGATTTCATCATGCTCTCGGAGGCTGAGAAGCGGTTCGTCAGCCAGATTCAGGGGCGCACATACGCGAACGTGTTCGGGCTCGTCGAGCGCTTCATTAACGCCAAGGTGCTGGAAGTGAGCCGCGACTACTGGCTCGGCGATCAGGTGGCGCTCGAAGCGCTCGTGCGTTTCAGCGACGAAGAGCTTAAACACCAGGCGCTGTTTCGCCGCATCGAAAAAATGATCGGCGAAACGCTGCCCGCGGGTTACCGCTTCGACGTCGATCCCGATGCGCTTGCCGCCGTGGTCCTCGGCAAGAGCACCTGGGCGGTGCTGGCCATGACGCTGCATATTGAACTGTTCTCGCAAATTCACTACCGCCAGAGCATTCATCCTGACGATCAGTTATCCGAGCTGTTCAAGGATGTATTTCTTTACCACTGGAAGGAAGAAAGTCAGCACGCCATTCTCGATGAACTGGAATGGAAGCGGCACGACGCTACGCTGACAGATGCGGCGCGCGACAAAGCGGTCAACGAGTTCATCGACCTGATGATTGCGGTCGATGGCATTTTGCGCGGGCAGGCGACAGCGGACTCGCGGTATTTCATCGCAAACTGCGGGCGTGCCGTCGTCGAGGCAGAAGCCGTGTCGATCGAAGCGAATTTCCATCATGCCTACCGGTGGCAGTACCTCCATTCCGGTATGCATCACCCCCATTTCGCGGAAGTGCTCGATCGGCTCGTCTCCGAAGAGCAGGGGATGCGTATCCGGGCCGCACTCGCCACACTGCATTGAGCGAGCCCGAACGCACACGAATCATCCAGCTAAAGGTGCGCGCGGCGAGGATCTGCATTTCATCAGTCGAGTCCCTCGTGCTTCATGGCAAGCTGGACGGCCGGACGCGCGCGCATCAGTTCGGCGAAGTTTCGCAATTTCTCCGGCACTTCGATGCCTACCTTTTTGGCCCAGAGCAGCATCGTGAACAGATAGGCGTCCGCAACACTCGCTTCGCTGCCGAACAGGTATTCGCCCTTGAACATGGTGGCGATCAACTGGAAGCGTTGACCGAGCTTTTCGCGCGCTGCCGTTGCTTCAGCATCCGAAGTGGGCTTGAAAACGCGGCTGAACTGTTTGTGGATTTCCGTCGAAATGAACGCGAGCATCTCGAGCAGGCGCAGGCTGCCGGGTTCGCTATTCGGCGCAAGGGCAGGCTTGCGCTGCGCGACCCACGAAAGAATCGCGATATTCTCGGTAAGCCGTTGACCATCATCCATTTCGAGGGTTGGGACGTAACTCTTTGGATTGATCCGGTTGAACTGCTCCCCAGTCTCGGTCTCCTTGGACTTCAAGTCGACGCGAATCCTTTCGAAAGTGAGATCGGCCTCATGCATTGCGATATGGTCGGCGAGGCTGCAGGCACCAGGCGAATAGTAGAGCTTCATGATAGGGGTCCATTTTCGTGAGATGAACTGAACCGTTTCAACGCAGCAAAGCGCGTGCCGCCGCCGTCGACACCTGCAACGAGAGTTCGACGTCGAGCGTCGATTGCGATGGATGAACTTTGGCATAATTGCCGCATCGCTGCGCCGGGCACTGTCCGTTTTGACTCGCGCCACGTCCACAAGCGTCTTTCGTCATGGTTCGTGGAGCGGCTTCAGATAGCTTGAATTAATGTAGCCATCCGAACCCGGATCGCAATCGCAGCAGGGCAGGGCGACGGCCAGCACAGGAGAGACCATGCGGTCTGAAGTGAAGTCCGGCGTGCGCCTGAGACGTTATGCAATCACGGTGACGGTCGTCATCGTTGGCCTGCTTGTCGTCGGACGCATCACCGGCATCCTGGTCAACTGGCTCTGGTTCTCTTCGATCGGCTATGGTGGCGTTTTCTGGACCATCCTCTGCGCGAGAGCGCTGCTGTTTGCCGCGGTGTTCGCAGTCTCGGCGTGCGCGATATGGCTGTCGGGCATTTTGGCGCATCGTTACGCGAGGCGCGTCGATGTCTTGCGAGCGCAATCTGTTGGTCGATCGGGTCCGACTGAAGTTGCCGTTGAATTGTCTGAACTGATCGCGCCGCACGTTCCCTGGCGCTCCAGTATTGCCTGCGCCGCGGTCGTCCTGGGGTTGGTTATTGCCGCTAGCGAAGTCTCGAGCTGGGACCTCGCGCTTCGCTTCATTTATCAGGTCCCTGTTGGCGAACGCGATCCGATCTTTGACAGGGATATCGGCTTTTATCTGTTCTCGCTCCCCGCGTATGTCGCGCTCAAGAACTGGCTGCTGCAGCTAATCTTCTGGAGCGCGATCGTGGCAGGTGCTGTCTACGGGTTGCGCGGTGACATCGCGCTGGAGCGGCCACCACGCACGCTCTCGGCCGCCCCCCTCACTCATGGTTCGGCACTGCTCGGTTTGTTCTTTGCGGTGAAGGCCTGGTCGTGGTGGCTCGACCGCTTTCTGCTGCTCTATGGCGACAACGGCGTCGTGGTCGGCGCCAGCTATACCGATGTCCACGTCGAGTTGCCGGTCCTGTGGATGCTTGTCGGCCTTGCCGCGGCGTCATCCGTTGCCCTTTGGATCAACATGCGCCGGCGGAGCCATCTGCAACCCGTCGTTCTCGCGCTGCTCGTATTCGGCAGTTCGTTTGTATTCGCTGTGATCTATCCATCGCTGTTTCAGCGCTTCTATGTCAAACCGAGCGAGCTGAAACTGGAAACACCCTATATCGAGCACGCTATCGCGCTAACGCGACAGGCTTACGGCCTCGCAAAGATCGAGGTTAAACCGTTTGAGGCCGAGCAGGGACTGACTCTCGATTCGCTGCAGGCCAATCGGGCGACCATCGACAACATCCGGCTATGGGATGTGCAACCGCTGATGGATACCTATGCACAGTTGCAGGAGATCAGGACTTACTACAAATTTATTTCAGTGGACATCGACCGCTATCAGCTTGACGCCGGATACAGACAGGTAATGCTGTCGGCGCGTGAACTGGAACCGGCAATGCTTCCGACCAACGCCCAAACCTGGGTGAACCTGCACCTTATCTTTACTCACGGCATCGGCGTCGTGATGTCGCCAGTCACCGAGAAATCCACCGAAGGCTTACCGTTTTTCTATCTGCACGATATTCCGCCAGTCTCCAGCGGCGGCCCGGCCATTCGCGAACCACGTCTTTATTTCGGCGAAGGGCGCCAGGACTACGTCATCGTGGACGGCAACGTAGCGGAGTTCGACTTTCCCCAACGGCCGACTAATGCCTACACGACGTATAGCGGGCGCGATGGCGTCAGCATCGGCAGTGTGGCACGCCGCAGTTTGTTCGCCTGGCAGCTCGACGATCCGAACATCCTGCTGAGCGGCTATATCACAGACAAGAGCCGGATCCTGCTTCATCGCAACATTCAGGACCGCGTGCGTACGATCGCGCCATTCCTGACTCTCGATCATGACCCCTATGTCGTCGCAAGCAATGGGCGCCTGTTCTGGATCCAGGACGCGTACACCGTCAGCCGGTGGTTTCCTTACTCCCGGCCGGGTTTTGGCGACGGCGCCAATTACATCCGAAACGCCGTCAAGGTCGTGGTCGATGCATATAACGGCACGGTCGATTTCTACGTCAGCGATCCCGCCGATCCGCTCCTGCGCACATACGAGCGCATCTTCCCGGGTTTGTTCAAGCCTTTGGACGTGATGCCACCGGAGCTGCGAAAGCATATCCGCTATCCCGAAGATCTGTTCCTGATCCAGGCGCAGCTCTACCGCGCCTATCATATGGATGCGCCGGAGATCTTCTACAACCGCGAGGATCTGTGGCAGTTTCCCCAGGAGCTGGTCGGAATGGATGGCGGAAGCACCGCCAGCACGATGCCGCCGTATTACACGATCATGCGACTCCCCGGCGACGCACGCGCCGAGTTCATCCTCATGCTGCCGATGGTGCCGAGCAAGCGCGAGAACATGATTGCCTGGCTGGCGGCGCGATGCGATGCGCCCGGGTACGGCAAGCTCGTCGTGTACACCTTTCCCAAGGACAAGCTGATCTATGGGCCGTTTCAGATCGAAGCGCGGATTCAGCAGAATACCGAGATCTCGCAGCAGATCTCGTTGTGGAACCAGATGGGCTCACGCGTCATTCGCGGTCATCTCGTGGTCGTGCCGATCGAGAACTCGATCCTCTACGTTTCGCCGCTCTATTTGCGCGCGGCGTCCGGTCAGTTGCCGGAGTTGAAGCGGGTGATTGCCGCCTATGGGGACCGTGTGGTGATGGAGAACACTCTGGATGAGGCGCTGGCGGCGCTTTTCAGTGAGACCGCACAAGCGGCATCGCCGGCCCGAGGCACCGTGGACGCTCGCGCGAGAGAGGCACTTGTCCACTATGACCGCGCCATCGAGCGACTGAAGGCGGGAGACTGGAGCGGCTTCGGCGCGGAACTGGATGCCCTCCGGCCGTTGCTCGAGGCACTCGGCGCTGGCCGTTCCGATGACCGGAAGTGACCAACGGGACGATCAATGCGGCTCGCCGAGGCAAGCGTCGGCAACATCGACGATCGGCTCGCTGTCGGCGTGAGCTTGAGGAAACCGGTCAACGCACTTGATCTGAACGTAGGTCCACCACGTTCCCGGTGGATCGTGACCCAGCCACAACACAGTGGCTGCGACCTTGGTTCGCAGCCCCCATTGGCGCCAGTCAGCACCCGTTGGCGAAAAGTTTCCGTGAATGTCCTTGTACAGGTTACGGTCCAACCCGTATCGCTTCAGATAGGGCGGGTTCATGCGCTCCTCGGGCGTAGCCGGCTCGCCACTTGCGATGCCCCCTTGCGCCAGGGCCGCGTCCCGGCGGAAATCGCTCACGGCACGGCCGACCACCGACAGCTCGAACAGCAATGCCCCGCCAACTGCCATGCAAGTCGCGACAATGCAAAGCGAGAGCGCCCAAAGCACCCGCCTTCGGGTCGTCGGTGTCTTCATCACTGTCGACCTCCTACCGGCATCGGGATTCGCCGCCATGCCCGGCGCTTCGTTCGCCATTCAAATGGCCGCTCGGCTTTGTCGCAACGGATTTGAGATGGTCGACGGCAGTCGTGTCAGACAGAGTGGCCCGCTTGCCTCGTCAGCAAGAGCCAAGCCGGTTTGCAGTCCGGTACGGGTACTTCAGGCCCTTTGTAGAAGGTCAATCGCCTTTTCGGCATCGTCCAACGAGTCGACCGCGAGATACGCAATGAACTGCGTGCCAAGTACAGCGGCCGAGACGCCGCGAAGGTTGATCCCCCCATCCGCCAACATCTGGGTCAATTGCGCGATGATGCCCAACTGGTCCAGACCCATTACACGGACGGAGTGAAGGCTCGGGGTGACGCTGAACCCCGCCTGTGTGGCGGCACGGATCGCACTTTCTCCCTGTAGCGGAGCGACAAACACGACTCCCTTACCCGCTGCCTCTGGCGTTCGACGTGCCACGACGAACTGCAAGTCGACACCAGCATCCCGCAAGACGCTTAAGACCTTCGCAAGGCCTCCCGGTTTATCGTCGATGGTAGCTGCCCAAACCTCGACCCGTTCCACGCTCAGTTCCATGGCCGTCCCTCCCAGTTCGAACCTCATTAGAAAAATCTACTTCACGAACGGCACGCGGGCAAGGACTGTCGGACTACGCGCCGCTCGGCGAGCCGCGTCCAACTTGCTGCTACTGAACATCTGTATCAAGATCAAGTCGCCTCATCACAAACAGGCGACTCTCATGACAGACGATCCCGATGGCGATCCTGCTACCGATCCCGACAAACTGAAAGGCCCAGGCGGCATGAGTTTGAGGCAGATCCACGAACAGGTTCAGAAGTCCGTCCAGCGCGACTGCGAAGCGCAGACTGCGCGCCACGCGCCCGCTCCACCGCAAAGCCGCTGGCAGCGGTGGGTTCGCTATGTATGGGGCCGTAGCGGGCGGCGCTAACCGCAGTTTGATGAGGGACGTGCTGGTCGCAGACCAGACTCGTTGCATCGTGAAGTCCGCATTGCATCCACCCGGCTACCCATTTGGGTGGTGTGCGCCCCCCGTCGTTCTGTCATTGTGAACCCGTCGTCATAACGCTAGCTGGACAGGCGAGCAAACGTCGACGCGAAGCACTGGCAGGTCACACGCAATTGAAGGGGCTTGAAATGGAAACCACATCCTCGAGCGGAAATCCTTTGATGGATCTCTCGGACAATCTGGCAGACATCGTCGCGCGAGTCGGGCGGAGTGTCGTCGCAGTACACGGCCGACATCGCATGCCGTCGAGTGGCGTAATCTGGCGACGTGGCGTCGTTGTGACGGCTGCACACACGCTCAGGCGTGAGGACGGCATCGAAGTCACTTTGACCGACGGCCGTACCGTCGCCGCAGTCCTCGCGGGCCTGGATCTGGGGTCCGACGTCGGCGTGCTGAAACTGGACGGCGTGGACCTCGACCCGATCGGTTCCGGCGACGCCCACTCACTGAAGCCGGGTCATCTTGCGCTCGCTGTCGCACGTGCGGACGATTCCGGCGTCAGCGCCGATTTTGGCGTGATCGGCAGCATAGGTGGTCCTTGGCGCACGTGGAAAGGCGGACAACTCGATGCGTTCGTGCGACTGGACGGCGGTCTGCGCCCGGGTTTCTCCGGGGCGGCCCTCGCGGACATGCGCGGGCAGGTCATCGGCATCTGCACCTCGGCACTGATGCGCGGCGCCGGCATCGTGATTCCGGGGATGACCGTGGAGCGCGTCACCGATGAACTGTTGGCTAAAGGGCGCGTCTCGCGGGGCTACCTTGGTGTCGGCACGCAGCGGGTCGGCCTGCTGGACGCCTGGGTCAATAAAATGAACCTGTCGTTCAGCAGTGGATTGCTGATCAATTCGCTTGCACCGGGCGGCCCTGCGGAGCAGGCGGGCGTGCTGATAGGCGATGTACTGATCGAACTGGACGGCAAGCCTTGCCGCGACATGGGTGACGTGAGTGCGGCGCTGGGCTCCGCAAGCATCGGGCAGCAGTTGCACATCGCCTTGATCCGAGGCGGCGAACGCCACGCGTGTTCGATAACGGTGGGCGAACGGCCCCAACGGAATTCGTGCAGGTGACGTCCGGGAAGCGACCAAATGTCGGATGGACAGACGATACGGAGGGCGCCTTTACGGGTCGTAGTGATTGCGGCATCGTGGCAAGAGCGCGCAAGCCTGCAAGCGCTTGTCGAGGCGAACCCGGCACTTGAGTTCCTGGGTAGCGCGCCCGACGCCGAAAAGCTCGTCGATTGCCTCGCCGGATCGGTGCCGGATGTGGTCGTCGCCGACATCGCGCCGGAGGCGAGCGATGCGCTCAAGACGCTACTCGAACTCTCGCCCGTGTCGCCGTCGCTCGTCCTGTTGAGCGACGACCCGGACAGCGACTGGATCTTCGATGCGTTGCCCGCCGATGCGGTGGCTATCCTGCCGCGCAACGCGATGCCGGCTGAAATCGTCGTGTCCATCGAAGCCGTCGCCGCAGGCCTTTGCGTGCTGACGCCCGACATCCTCGCAAGGCTGCTGGCCGAAACAAGACCGTCGCGCCAGAAGGGATCCGGCGAACCGTTCGAAGCTTTGACGTTACGGGAGATCGAAGTGCTGGCGATGCTCGCCGACGGACTCGGCAACAAGGAGATCGCGCGGCACCTCGACATCTCGGACAACACGGTGAAATTCCACCTCTCGTCGATCTTCGGCAAACTCGGTGCGACCAACCGCACCGAAGCGGTGATGCTCGGCATGCGGCACGGATTCATCATGGTGTAGACAAGCTCGCGTTTCTCTACCCACGACACTAGACGACGTCATGCTCGAACGTTTTCCACCAACGTGGCAATCTGCACGAACTCGACATCAGGTCGTACCCCGTAGAGACCGGTGACCCGGTCGAGCAACTCATCGGTGAAGAACGCCTTGGCTGCGTCCTCTGATTCCCAAATGTAGAAGTTCGTGGCTTCATGCTTGGCGGAATTGAGGCGGCGACTGGCACGAGAACGTCGAGCGCGCTCTGTATGCCCAGCGTCATTTCGACAGTGACAGGCAGGCTGCCGATGCCGTGCTTGATCCGCTCGAAGCGCAGATACAGGTCGGGCGCATCGAAGGCGAACGTCTGGTTGACGGCAACGCGATCCAGATCCAGTCGATCGACCAGCGGGCGCTCAGCTACGGGCAGTTCCGCCAGGTAATCGACGAGCCACGCAATCAGCATTTCGGCCAACCCGTGTACTTCGGCGCGACGAGCTGACGTCGAAGATGCCGGTTCTTACTTGCGGGCCACCCAGACCGTGCCGCGGTACATCGCGGATGTACCGCGACGCGAAGATCACTCGCCGGGCACGCAGCACCTTGCTGATCCCACCTTGCGCTCGCAGATTCTCGACCGAAGAAATGTCTGCGAATACTGAAAGACCCGCGTTGAGATCGACGTACACGTCCGCTTTTCACCGCGCTACCTATTGCGCGGGCGTTGTATGTGGGGTTGTGCTAACCATAGACCACGCTGTGGCAGAAGCCGGCTCAGTTTCTGCCGCTCGACCGCATTTTCGAGCGCTCATTCGAACGACTGCTCCACTTCGTGACCCGCCGGATACTCAACGCGGACTCCTCGGCCAATGCCGATCTTGGGGCGGGCTGGATTCTACGTCGGCAATGTGATGGATTGCCGACGGTAGCGGCGTCGAGCAGCCGGGCGACAGCTTCCGGCATCGCGAACTCAATGGTCGGAATGGCGCGGTGGCATTGATATCCTCTCTCTGCCATGACTGGACCTGTTCGACGCGACAGGCTACCGAGCCGGCAAAATGCCGCTGGCTGGCGACAGTCTGCGCAGCAAGATCGACACCTATACCAACGTATCGCCGGCCTGACCACATGGATTAAGCGACGATCCCAATGTAGGGATGGTTCAATCGTTCGCCTCGGTCTATCGTTCTTCCAAGTCGGAAAGTCTCATTCCGCTGAAGAGCGACCCGAATCAGACAGCACGAGGTGAACGGTTCCATGGACAAGTTCATGAGCATGCGCATCTTCTCCGGAGCAGTCGAGGCGGGAAGCTTCAGCGTCGTTGCGGAGCATATGAGTTGCAGCAAGGGGAACGTATCGCGTGCCGTCTTGGCACTCGAAGACCAGCTGCAGACGAGGCTCCTGCAACGCACGACACGTCGGGTATCGCTGACGGAACCCGGCGAGCGCTACTACCAGAAGTGCAAGAGGATCCTGGCCGACCTCGACGATGCCGAAGCCGAAGCACGCGACGCCCACACCCGCGCGCGCGGAAGACTCCGCGCTCACTGCGTAACCGATCTCGTTCTCGGACAGTTGACGCACTCGGTCATCGAATATCGCAGGCGTTTTCCTGCCGTTTCAGTGCATCTCAAGTTCCCGCCGCGTATGGCGAACCTGATCACGCAATACAACCTGAACCGTCAGACATTTATCGTTGTTGGTCAATTAAAAACGCGCTGTGTGACTTTCTTTCGCGCGTGATGGAGAACGCAAGATGCACACGATCAGATTACCTCGCATTCGGGCAGGCTATATCGTTGCCGCGTGTATTGTGGCAATTGCCGCAATGTGTGCGTCTCGAACGCCCGGTCTGATGCAGGCCATTCTCGTCGTCGGTGCGAATGCGCAATTGCCGCTCGAATGCCTGGCCGCAGAGAGTCCAGAGAACGCCGAGCCCTCGCCTGTTGCTACCGTCGCCGACCGTTCCGAATGGAAGGCGCATGTCCCGACGCAAGGCCGCGCCCCGCCACGCAAATGCTAGAAGAATACAACTCTCCCGTGCGCATTCGACGCGAGCGCCGTAGCATGACTGGCTACGAGCGAAGCGTGACCAGTTTCAAGTACTGGACGTAGAGTCACCGCGCACTTCATTCACCCGTTCTCATCGATACACAAGCGGTCGCGATCGGGCTGAATTTCTGAGGTGGAGACTCGCCCCGATGACGATCACGCACGAACAAGCCATGTCGATGAGCATCCCGTCCAAGCCGCTGGCCTACGACTCTCAATGCTGCGATCTTGCCATACCTAAACCGTACAGTTTCTTTTCGTTGACGTGGGCGGTGACCTTGATAACGATACTGTCCAGTATTGTAAAACGCGGACGGGAGTAGGAGATCATGCAAGAGAGACATTTGACGATGCGCCAAATGACCCGGATCGTCATCGGCGGCGGCGGCATCGCTGGACTTCTGCTCGCGACCAGGCTGGGCAACACGCTTGGCCGCCGCGGTCAGGTTACGTTAATCGACAAAAGTGCAACCCATATCTGGAAGCCCATGCTGCACACCATCGCGGCAGGCACTCGCGATGTCCAGCAACAGCAGGTCATCTATCTCGCCCACGCCCGCGACCACGGCTTCAACTATCAGCCAGGCGAAATGGAAGGCCTGGACCGCAATGCGCGCGTCGTGAAGCTGGCTGCGCTGCGTTCGCCGTCGGGGGAGGTCGTGATCGGGCCGCGCGCGGTCGAATACGATGTGCTGATTCTTGCGTTAGGGAGTCGCGCCAACGACTTCGGCACACCAGGCGTACTTGATCATTGCCATTTCATTGACAGCCAGGCACAGGCTGAAGTCTTCAACGAAGCATTGCGAATCCGTATATTCCGGAGCGTTGTGACGAATAGCCCGTTGCGCGTGTCTATCGTCGGCGCCGGAGCGACCGGCGTCGAACTGGCTGCGGAGTTGAGTCGCTTGCTCGAAGTGGCGTCGAGTTACGGCGACCCCGGCATCCGCTCACGTCTGCAGCTCACCCTTTATGAAAGCGCACCGCGCGTACTGGCGGCATTTCCGCCGGCGGTGTCGGAGTCCAGCGAGGCACAGTTACGGCATATCGGCTTCTCGGTACGAACGGGCACGCGAGTGACCGCCGCCGAACCCGATGGACTCCGGTTGGGCGACGGCAGCAAGCAACCGGCGGATTTGATGGTATGGGCGGCGGGCGTCAAGGCCTCTGATTTTCTAAGCAAACTGGATGGGATCGAGAGCAATCGTTCCAATCAGATCGCCGTCAGGCCAACCCTGCAGGCACAGGACGACGACACACTATTCGCCCTCGGCGACTGCTCGACGTTGACGCTCGCCGGCAATGAACGCCCTTTCGCACCCACGGCGCAAGTCGCCACGCAACAGGCACAACACCTCGCGAAGCACTTGCCGGACTGGCTCGGCGGGGGATCATTGCCCGACTTTGCATTTCACGACTTCGGCGCGCTCGTGTCGCTGAGCGACTACAACGCTTTTGGGACGCTCGGGCAGTTCGGATTCTTCCGCGGCGGGTTTATCAAGGGCCGATTCGCGCAGCTCAGTCACGCCATGCTCTATCGACAACATCAGCAGGCTTTGCACGGTTTCGGCAAGGCTATGATGCTGTGGACTGCCGAGCGGATTAACGGTTTCGTGCAGCCGAAGATACGGCTGAGCTGAGCGCCACCTCGCTTTTGACGGGAGTACTGCCATGGATCAATGCGTGACGGCCGACACTGCATGGCAGCGCACAGTCGGCCAACTCGATTTGGGATGCGCGCAACAATTGACGGCTCGGGTCAGGAATATAGTTGATTCGGGTGGATCGAGCCGTCTGCCGGTCAAGAATGGCGACGTTGCGATCGCGCTGCTCGATCGACCCAGTCCACGAACGGCCACGGTATCGTGGAGCGACCCTCGATGTTGCAAGTACGGCGAACAGCTTTGGCGCCTTGCTACAGCGAATCGATCGGGTATATGCGCTTTGAGCGGACAAGGCATCGCCGCAGGCGATGTAATCTACCGCCCCGCAAAGGTCGAGCCGCCTCCCGCAAACGCGGCTGCCATGATGCTCGCAACGTTAGTCGAGCTCGCCTTTACCGATCCATCCTGTTAGTTTTCGCGGGCATGTTTCGCTGTTGATCCTTCCCGGATCAACACTGCGCGACAGCGCAGTTGCTGCCCGCGATCGATCAGTCAACTTGTATCCTCGAGCCACATACAGGACGTCGCCGATGCGCGCGAATGTCGCTTAAGGAAGGTCTGCACAACCCGCTTTTGAAGCATTACCTTTCACATCAAGCGCAGCCTCGGCCTTCAGATCTTTGTTGGCGAGTTGATTGCCATGGTCTTTCCGCGCGCCGGAGCGCTCCAACCCGACATGTGATCTTCATCGGCCCGGTGTTTCAAGCTTTGCGCAAAGCTCTACGCGCCATCCATAAATTGCCCAAAGCAAACAGCGTAGTGATCTGGGCGGTGTTCTTCATCAAACCACGATAGCGGGTCTTCATGTAACCGAACTGTCGCTTGAGGATGCGAAACGGGTGTTCGACCTTGGCCCGAATATCCGCCTTCAGGCGCTCGATCTGATCACAGATCGCGTCCAACGAGTCGCTCAGATCCAGTTTCCTGCGCTTTGCCGGTCGCATCGCCACATGCCAACGAACCGCGTTAGTCTCACAACGCTTTTCGATACCCTGATAACCGGCGTCCGCATACACGTCCGTTTCCTCACCATGCAGCAACGCCTGGGCTACGGTGATGTCGTGAACATTGGCCGCCGTTCCAATGACCGTATGGACCAGGCCCGAGTCGGCGTCCACGCCGACATGCATTTTCATCCCGAAGTACCAGTTGCCACCTTTCGGCGTGGATTGCATTTCCGGATCGCGCGTGCCGGAGCCATTCTTTGTCGAACTGGGCGCGGCAATCAGGGTGGCGTCGACTGCCGACCCAGCCTTAAGCATCAGGCCTTTCTCCGTCAGGATTTCATTGACCAGCGCCAGCATTTGCGCCGCCAGTCCGTGCGTTTCCAGCAGGTGGCGGAACCGGAGAATCGTGCTTTCATCCGGCAAGCGAACCATCCCGCCGTCGAGACCCGCGAACTCTCGATAAAGCGGCACGTCATAGAGTGCCTCTTCCACAGCAGGGTCTGATAGACCGAACCATTGTTGCATGAAATGAATCTGCAGCATCGTTGCAATCGGGAACGGCGGCCGACCGGTTTTGTTCGTGGGATAGTGCGGCTCGATTAGCGCAATCAGCTTCAACCAGGGCACAACGCGTTGCATCTCATCGAGAAATTCCCGCTTGCGCAGTCTTCAGTGTGTTGCATCCACCGGTTGAATCCGACCCCCGCCACCTGCCGGACGAAGATCGCCGGATGGCCGCTCATCGGACGCTCACGTTGCAGATAGTCAGCGAGTGCCTGCCCGGTTTCCATCGGCAGCGTAGTACGTCCTGCCGCAGCGACTTTGTGCCCCTCAACGTCGCTGTGCCTGCGCGCCAGTCGACGTCGCTGATCATGAGTTGCGCGATTTCGGCAGAACGCAGCCCCATGTCCAGCGCCAGACGGACAATCGCATAGCTACGCTACGCTTCGGCCAGCGGCGAGCGCCTGCAACCGCGCCCAGGAGGTACTCAACTTCCTCTGGCGCGAGCGCGCGTGGCAGCGATGCGAGCTTCCAATGGACGGGATTCAGGATGACGGCGCTGAGCTTGCAGACCTGGTCGCCGCACGTCGCCCGGTAACGCAAATAACTGCGTAAGGTACAAGCCAGTTGAGAAGCATAGGAGGCCGAGCCTCCGGCCCCTAACTGTGACGAAAGGAACCGACGAATATCGTCAGGGCGCAGCTTTCTCGGATCGACTGCGCGCCGCTCGAAATTCTGTCGCAAGAACAAACCGACTATGCGGAGTTGATTACTCCGTGTTGTGGCTGCCAGTCTACAAGACCGGGCCCTGGCTTCGTGCAAACTCGTTGGCTTCATAACGGTCCCCTGAAATGGAACCGTTACTCCAGATCAACGCTGAAATTATGTCGAGTTCCCAGCTGAACCGCCTGCTGCCGGCCCCTTGTTTGCCGGGCCTTGTCGGCAATCGGCTCGGCTACTTTCCATAATCAACGACTTTGCATAGTTGGCCAATGCCGACCTTGGGGCGGGCTGGATTCTACGTCGGCAATGTGACGGATTGCCGACGGTAGCGGCGTCGAGCAGCCGGGCGACAGCTTCCGGCATCGCGAACTCACACTCCCGACCCGAAGCAGTCCATCGGCCAGTATCTCTGACAGGCTGCTTTCCGCGCGCGAACAGACGCCGGGACAAGAACCCGATAGCTGTGGCATGGGCTATCTGCCGTGCCAGCCGTACTATTTCGATCGTAGGCGGCGGCCCTTGGTTTTGGAGCAACCAAAACGCGAGAATTTGCATCCTTTCGAATCAACGGGTTACGCCGGTCCACGACGAATAAGCTGAGACACGCACAGCCATAAATCGAGAATTTGCCACGCTGGCGTCGGCGACCTCAAAATGCCGGATTCGAAAACCAAACGGGTTCCCATCGGAAATGGCATTGGCGTTTCGCAGAATCGCCGTTCAGAAATAACATTTCATATGTTACTACCCCGCCAATCGAATGCCACGCCGGCGACGCCTGACCAGACGGTCCGATTGGCCGGTTTATTGTTCCAGAAAGGACGCTACCGTATCCCAGTTGTCGTTCTCAAAAGCGGGCGCGACCTTGTCGATTTCATCATCACCCATTCCCACGGCCGGGGACCGGGCGAGTCGTTTCCAGTCGTTCAGGGCAGCCATCATCCGGGTCAGGATTGCATGAGCGTCGTCATCGGACACGCCAAAGTATGCCGCTGCATCCAGCGCCTCCTGGATATCTCCGGTTTCACCGGTCGCTTCGGTCACGGCGGTTTTCAGGATGGGTTCCTTGTCGGGAAACGGGTTCACGTCAAACAGCGGGGCGAGCCGCCACTGACCCCCGCCGCTGTGCAGGAAGCCGTGGTTGTGCATGTGGTCATCCACGTTGGTGATGAGCATGCTGAAGCAGATGCGCGCCCAAAGCTCCTGCTTGTCTTCGAGGGGTCTCGGGGAGAACCGGTCAATGGCCTCCGCAATCTGCGTGTATGCGCCATCTTCCCTGGAATCCAGCTGCAGCAGCGAGGCCGCAGACAGGTAAGGGATGCGACCGCCAGCCCGGGGTCGGTCAAACCGCACGATAAGCGCGACAGCCTGGGTGCCAGACATGATGACTTCGGCCTCGGATGCATTCAGGCCCGCCTCTTTCGCGAGCAACAGCGCCAGCACCTCACCGCGCGCCACGTCACGCGTATCACTCACGCTCGGAAACTTGGCGATGGTCAGGGTGCCGTCGGGCTTCAGGACCGTTGCTTTGGGTCGCATACCGCCGAGCGAGGTGCCGCGCCCTTTCAGATACGCGAGGTCCGTCGCCGTTTCCTTGCCGGATTCGACCGCTTTCGACGCCTGAATCAAGGTCTGCAGCGGGACCTCGTGAGTTCCTTCAGGCAAGTTGTCGTCATGGGGCACATCGAGGAAGGGGCTGTCGGCATTGTCCCTAAAGCGCAGTGCGCCAATGCGGCTGGAATCCAGCACCCCCAGCAAATAGTCCAGGTCTGACAGCTGTGCGGAACCGGCGTCTCGGCCGGCGTCTTTTTCAGCCTTGCGCCGTTGGGCATGGGCGCGGTTAATGACACGGCGTCCCCAGCCATCAGGCTCAGTATCGGCAATGGCACCCGCAAAGGTAGAAGTCTCCTTGCTTCCCGTGCGGTATTGAAAGTCGGTGCTCAGGGGGAGGTCCGGAGACAGTGCGAAGCAATCTGGATTACTGAGCCAGGCGGGGGAGTACCGGAACGCCGAGACCTCTTTTTGCCCCTGTCTGGAAAATTGCAGTTCGCCCACTTCCAGTCCCGTATCGCCCAGATAGACGAGCAGCGTCCGCGTTGTGCTGGTTTTTGCTTTTTTTGTCGTTGCCATTACAGGGCTCCACTGTCCGGGTTGGTTTTGCGTACCCGGATGCGTTTGGCTACCGCCTTGTTCATGAGCGCTAGGCCGAGCGCATCATTGGTGGTGTTCAGGGCCTTGTTGAACTCGGGGAGGAGGTTCAGGATGTTCAGGACCCGAACCACAGCGCCCCACGACACTCCGGGGTCGCCCTGTTCCAGCCGGTAGAGCGTCTTTTTTGAGATGCCCGCCCGCTCCGCCATGGATGACGTAGAAAGCCCCCGGCGTCGGCGGGCCAGCGCAAGGTCATCTCCGGCAGCAACCAGCGCACGCTCGACCGGTAAGGGCATCGGACTTTCGGTGAAGCGGCCGGAAGGTTTGGGTGTCGCCGCTGTTTTTGGTTTATCGGTCATATCTGAACCCTTAACGTGTTAATGCGTCATATTTGACCACTGTACGACATCCCTCATGTGGACACCAGTGCGATGTTGAAAACGGTCAGATATGGGCCAATATTTCACTTAAGAGGTCATATTTGACTCGTTATCTTGGAATCAGGCGCGTGAAGGGGCCGGAGGCTCCCTGTTGAAAAACGCCCACCCAACCGTGAGCGCGACATCATGTTCCTGTCGAGGGTGGCCGACCCCGAGCGCTGCCACGCGCTTTCAGGGAACGCCTATGACCAGCGTTTCAACGTCGCGGCGAGTCGTGCGCGCGGGCTGGACCTTCTGGCGATGCTTCGCGTCGACGTGGTGTCTGCGCAAGGAGAAATCTTCGAGGAGCTGATTGAGCGACTCACGAGCATGGGCATCGAGCCTCTAGGTCGCGAACATCGTCTGACTTAGAGCTCTGCACGTCTGAGAATCGCCCAAATGTGTATCCTATTAAAAAAAGACCCATAAATTTCTCAACTTACGGGTCCTAGATTCTCAGGTTGTGCGTCTACCTACATTTGGCATCCGCCGTCTAACCGCTTATCGTAAAGGCGGAATGTTCCGCCACGATTTTCAGCAGAAAGTCCATCACTGCCCGTACTTGCGGCGAACGCCGCAAATCCCGATGCACAGCCATCCAGATATCACGCGAAAACCGTTCGCCGTCGTATGCGACGCGTTGTAGATTCGCATCGGTATCTGCCAGGAAGCACGGGAGGCCAGCCACGCCGGCGCCTGCTCGGGTCGCTGCAAGGTGGCCCGTGATATCGCTGATTTCGCAAGCAATAGGTCGTCCTCTTGCAACGCTCATCAACCACTTCTGCTGTGGCATGTCCGCGAATCCGGCATCGTAGACGATGAACTCCCATGCAGATGGATTGTGCAGGTGCGGATAGTCCCTGCTCGCGTATAGGTCGAACGGCATACGCCCTAGCTTGCGTACGACGCTGGTCGCTTCCTCCGGACGGACCAGCCTTAAGGCGATATCCGCCTCCCTTCGGCTAAGGGAAACCTGTCGTGCCTGGCCAGAAACAGACAACTGGACGCCGGGATTTGCAAGCCGGAATTCCGCCAGATGCTTCACCAGAAAACTGGCCACTAGTACCGGCGGTGCGCTCAGCGTGACTTTTCCGCTTAGCGGGGAAAGGCTGGCATCAAGGAACCGTTCAATCGCGTACGCGTTCTCTTCCATTCCCTGCGCCAGTTCGAACACGCGCTGTCCAGCGAGAGTGAGTTTGCAGGCCCTGGGGAGCCGTTCGACAAGGCGCGTCTTGACCTCGTCCTCGAGTGCGCTCAAGCGTCGGCTCACCGTCGCGTGATCAACCTTCAGATCGCGCGCGGCCCCTGACAACGTACCAATGCGGGCGACAGCCAGGAAATGACGAATATTTTCCCAATCGAACATCTGTGCAATTTCTCAAGGATGGTGTGCGGTTTTGGGGAATATTCGCACAAAGGCGACATGCCTACCATGAGACTCGTTCAGTCGATAAGGGTGATTCCAGATGAGCATGTCTATGAGCCGCGATCAACGCGGCACTCTCGCCGCCGCAGGGCTGGGCTTTGTCGTTGTTTTGCTTGATGTCAGCGTTGTCAACGTCGCTCTTGACGCTTTGCGAGCCCGTTTCACCACGGACGTGACCGGCCTGCAATGGGTTGTCAACGCGTACACGCTGGCATTCGCGTCGCTGCTTCTCACCACGGGCGCCTTAGGTGATCGCTTCGGCGCAAAGCGAATCTTCACTGCTGGATTCGCCGTCTTTACTGTGGCATCGATTGCATGTGGGATCGCGTACTCGTTGCCGATTCTTGTGGCTGCACGCGTCGTACAGGGCATGGGCGCTGCGCTGTTGGTGCCCAATTCGCTGGCTATGCTGCGCCAGGCGTTCCCTGATACGGAGCAAAGAGGCCGAGCGGTGGGCTGGTGGGGAGCTGCAGGCGGAATTGCACTTGCAGCAGGACCTGTGCTAGGTGGGCTGCTGGTGACTCACGTGGGCTGGCGCAGCATTTTTCTGATTAACCTGCCGATCGGAATTGCAGGCGTGAGCCTTACTCTCCGTCATGCGGCGACAGCCGCACGGGCGCATAGCCGAAGCATTGACCTTGCCGGCCAGGTGGCGGCCATTCTGGCGCTCGTCGCTCTGACCGTGTGCCTCACGGAAGCGGCCCGGTTTGGATGGCATCATCCGTTGGTCTATGGTGCGCTACAGTTCTCAGTTGTTGCCGCCTGGGCGTTTCTGTGGCTTGAGTCACGCCATACGGCACCCATGCTCCCATTGGCTCTTTTTCGAACGACTACGTTCTCCGCAGCCTCGGCCGCCGGCGTCATCGTGAACTTTGCCTACTACGGTTTGATCTTTGTTTTTAGTCTCTTCTTTCAGATAGAGCAGCAGTTATCAGCTCAGTGGACCGGCCTCGCGTTTTTGCCCATGACCGTCGTTCTGATGGCAGTGAATATCCTGGCGGGTCGGCTGCTCAACCGCGTCGGCGCAAAGAAACTCATGATTGCCGGCATGCTGATTGCCGCGTCGGGTTATCTGCTGCTGTTGCCGGTTCGCATAGACGGCTCGTACTGGATGCTGGTCGTGCCAATGCTCATAGCCGCAAGCGGCATTGCCTTAATGGTGCCGACCATGACAAACGTCACGCTGTCATCCGTGGATGCTTCCCGCTCGGGTATCGCGTCAGGAGTGCTCAACTCGGCGAGGCAGGTAGGCGGCATGCTCGGGGTGGCGGTGTTCGGGTTTTTCGTACGCGATACCCGTCCTGATGCATTTATGCAAGGTATGCATCTTTCCATCATGACCGCTGCGGTGCTCCTGCTGTGCGGCAGCGTGATGTGCCTGTACGGAATCAGAACGCCACGGCCCGTGCACATTGAGAACACTTCCAGGATTCTGGCCTCTGACAGATAAGACCCGATTCTTCAGGTGTGCAGTCGCGCGTTAACCGCAATGGCTGATGTATGCCTGTAAGCAGACACGCTGGATTTTAGCTGAATGCCCGTTGATGGCCGGAGCGAACATTGAAACAGAACTTGCCGTCTGCATCGCGACACAGGGATTGCATTGGTCGCTAGCGACATGCCGGTCCCGTCGCGGACTTCGCAACCCGTCACCTCGCCCGTGCGGTAAGGCGCGCAATCATCCGATCAGCCATTGTGCGATCGATGACTGCGAATGAGCGGCTCGTGCGCTCATAGGCGTACATGGCGCCCGTCGCGATGTCGAACCACCAGCCGCTCAATACGAGTGCCCCGGCAGTGACCTGCTGGCGGACGATCGGGTAGGTCATCAGGTGCTCGAGTTGCACGAGTACGTTGAGTTGCGACAATTGATCGTGTGCTTTCAAGCTGTCGTCGAGCGGACCTTCCTGTTCGAGGCGAAACGCTGCGTTGTTGGCGTGGCATAGCCATTTATCGAGGTTTGGTGATTTCAGCTTGGCGTGCCTGGAGAACACGGCCTTCATCGCGCCGCACTCCGAATGTCCACACACGACAATATTCGCGACTTTCAACACCAGCACGGCATATTCGATCGCGCTTGCCTCGGAAAGATCTCCGGTAGAGACGCCCTCCGCAGTCGCCGGTGGTATCAGATTGCCCACGTTGCGCATCGTAAAGAGATCGCCGGGATGGGTCGATGCAAGCAGATCCGGCACGACCCGGCTGTCCGAGCACGTTATGAAGAGCGCATCAGGTGTCTGCGCGAGCGCGAGTTTGCTGAACTGCTGCACGTATTGCGGCAGCATTTTCTCCCGGAATTCAACGATGCCCATGATGAGTTTTCGCATGGTTTGCCTCTCAAAGGACAGGTTGCCTTGCTGTCGAGCTTTCCGAGCCTCCAAGCCCTTGCGAGTCGGGGATACGGGCCAGCGCCAGGTCCTCCGGAAATGGATGCTTCGAGCCGATCGCACGGTCCAGCAGGGTCAGCTCGACACGCAAGGCGTCGTGACGATGCTCCGGCAAGCACTGAAGGAGATTCTCTATCGCCGCGCGCTGACGCCGCGCGATCTGAATGCTGCCCGCGCCGTACTGACGTATCTCGCGGAAACTGATATGCACGAAATCTTCCCAGTTCGGGGTTCGATAGATGACGCGCACAAGTCCGGACTTATCCGTTATCTCTTCGGTGTACAAAGACCGTTTTCCGACTACACGCAATAGCCGCTGCAACTGATCGATGGCCAACACGGCCGTTGTTGGATCGTTGATCGCAGCCGACAACGCTTTCAGCGCAATATCAACAAGGATGCGAAACGCGAACATAGGATCCTGTTCCATCGTGCGTTCAGTCCCGAACGCAACCAGTGTACGCAGCCGGTTTTCATCGATTGCGTCAGAGTCTCCGTACAAGTAAAACAAGGGTTCGTCCACCGCGACAAAGTCGCCGACTTGCGGCACGAATTCGATAACCGAGTTAGTGCGCCTCGCCTTGGCGACAAGTCTTTCGAGATTCACGGCCAGAACGATGCCGGATGTACCGCTATGGCGAACAATGCGGCCCGGGACGCCTCGCTCGTGGCCGAGTCTCGGCGGGGTGGTCCGGCCCGTCGCGGGGTCGGGATAGACGCTTTCGATGACCGCGATCCCATGCTCCCCAACCCGAGCCACGAGGCTTACTGGACGCAGGCATTTCGCCGCATAATCAATCAGGAAAAGGAATGCGACGACAGACGCGAATCCGAATAGCGCTGCAATGAATACCTGAAGCTGGTGCACCTCGCTATCACCCATCCAGCCCAGGGTTCTGTTGGCGAACAGAAGCGTGAATACGAACAATCCCGAGATGCTGCGGATCACGTTATCGCGCAGCAAGGTCGTCGCGATGATCCGCGGGGTATATTGACCGCCAGCGACCTGGATTGCGACGAGCAGCGAACCGAAGGTAAACACCAGAAACGCCAGGTCAGCGGAAACGATGTCGCCGACAAGTGACCGCGCTCCAGTCATGGACAGCGCAAAAAGGCCGGTTTTCGGATCGAGAATGTCGTGTCCGATCATCCACCTTCCCAGCATTTCAGTGAGCGGCTTTACCACGGCATAGATCGCCACCGCGACGAGCGGTACCGTCCACAGGGAAGATCTGAGGTAACTCTTCAAGCTGTACCAGCGGTTCCAGTCCATGTTTGCGCTCTTCCTACGATTCATGCGGCAGCGGAGGCCGAAACGTTCGCGGTTCGCCTTTGACGATGCACGTGACCTTCAGGTCGGTCAATCAGACTTTGGTCCGATAGGTCGAGGACATAGAGTTTCGGGAATCGCGTCTCGATCGATTGCGGATTTTCGATGCCTGTCTATCGCGCCATCGCGGGCAGCGCGTCTTCGACGACGGGCGCGCCTGCCGGCGCGTTTTCGGCAGTGACATCGGCCGCCACGTGGGCCAGCTTCATCAGACGCGGCTGAAGCAGCAGCGCGACGAGACCGCTCCAGCCGGTCTGGTGCGAAGCGCCGACGCCACGTCCGCTGTCGCCGTGAAAGTACTCGTGAAACAGCACGAGATCAGACGAGCGCGGGTCGGCCTGCAACTGCGGATAAGCCGCCATCACGGGCCGCACGCCGTGCTCGTCCTTGAGAAAGAGGGTAGTGACACGCCGCGCGAGACCGTCGGCGATCTCGCTGAGCGAGCACCGGTTGCCCGATCCCGTTGGATATTCGATGCGGAATTCGTCGCCGTAGTAGCGATGGAATTCATACAGCGATTCGATCAGCAGATAGTTGACGGGCATCCACACAGGCCCGCGCCAGTTCGAATTGCCGCCGAATACGCGCGAATCCGATTCGGCCGGCTGATACGCGATGCAGACATGCGCGCCGCCATGATCGAACTCGTACGGTGTATCGCGATGCACGCGTGACAGCGCGCGCACGCCGTGATCGGACAGAAATTCGTCTTCGTCGAGCGCGCGGCGCAGCAGTGCCGTCATCCGGTATCCGCGCAGTAGCGAGAGCAGCGTGGTGTTGCCTTTGCCGGGTTCGGTCCAACGCGATACGAGTTTGGCCAGATTGGGCCGGTGATCGAGAAACCACGCGAGCCGTTCTCGCAGGCCCGGCAGGTGGCCGTATATGCGTTCTTCGAGCACATGCACGGCGAACAACGGAATCAGGCCGACGATCGAGCGAACGCGCATCGGCACACGGGTTCCGTCTGGAAGATGCAGTACGTCATAAAAGAATTCGTCGTGTCCGTCCCATAGCCCAGTTCTGCAACCTTCGCTGCAACCGACGGCTTCTGCGATATACAGGAAATGCTCGAAAAACTTCACCGCGATTTCGACGTACGCGTTGTTCGTCATCGCGAGCTCGAGTCCGATCTGCATCAGGTCGAGCGCATACGAGGCCATCCAGGCGGTGCCGTCCGCCTGGTCGATGCGGCCGCCCGTCGGTAGCGGGGAAGAGCGGTCGAAGATGCCGACGTTGTCTAGCCCGAGAAAGCCGCCCTGGAAGATGTTGCGGTCCTCTGCATCCTTGCGGTTGACCCACCACGAAAAGTTCAGCAGCAACTTGTGGAACATCACCTCGAGAAACTTGTGGTCACCGACGCCCGTGACTTCGCGGTCGAGTTCGTACACGCGCCACGTCGCCCATGCATGAACGGGCGGATTCGCGTCGCCGAATGCCCATTCGTAGGCGGGCAACTGCCCGTTCGGATGCATGTACCGTTCCTTCACGAGCAACAGCAGCTGTTTCTTCGCGAAGTCGGGGTCCACCATCGCGAACGCGGCGGCATGAAACGCGAGATCCCAGGACGCGTACCACGGGTACTCCCACTTGTCCGGCATCGAAACGACGTCGCCGTTGCACATATGCCGCCAGTCGGCGTTGCGCCCGTGCCGGCGTCCTTTCGGCGGCTTCGGCTGACCGGGGTCGCCGTCGTGCCAGCGCGTCACGTCGAACTGGTAATACTGCTTCGTCCATAGCATGCCGGCGAGCGCCTGGCGTTGCACGAGCCGCGCGTCGGCGTCGCTGATGTCGTGCTGGAGCGCGGCGTAGAACTCATCGGCCTCCGCGATCCGGCGCGCGAACAGCGCTTCGAAGTCGAGCGGCACGTCGTCGCGCGTGATGCCCGGTAGTGCCGCCGGACGCCAGCGCAGATACAGCACCGCGCGCTCGTGCGGCGCGAGCGACAGGGCCACATGCGCGGCGGCGCGGGTGCCAGCGTCGTGGCGTATTGCCTGCTCCTCGCCATCGACGAGGTAATCGTTGAAGCCATCCTTGAACGGGCCTGCGCCGGCGATGCCGAAAAGGCGGCGGACGTTGGTTTCGTTTTCGCAGAACAGCCATTCGATCGGCTGCGGCGCCGAGGCCGTGACGATCATCGTGCCCAGCGCGGGATTGTGCGCGATCACGCGCGCGCCCTCGGCGGACGCCGGCTCGAGCGTGAGCGACGGCTTGCCGGGTTTGCCTGACCACGCCCAGCGGTTGCGCGCCCAGAAGAGCGGCAGCACATGGAGTGGCGCGTGCTGATCCGCGCGATTTTCGACGGTTACGCGCATCACGATGTCGTCGGGTGTGTGCTTCGCGTACTCGATCCAGACGTCGAAATAGCGATCGTTGTCGAACACGCCCGTATCGAGGATTTCGTATTCGGGCTGATCGGCGCCGCGCCGGCCGTTTTCCTCGATCAGGTCCTGATACGGGTACGCATCGTGGGGGTATTTGTACAGCATCTTCATGTACGAGTGTGTCGGCGTGCCATCGACGTAGAAGTAAAGCTCCTTCACGTCCTCGCCGTGATTGCCTTGCGCATTGGTCAAGCCAAACAGCCGCTCCTTCAGGATGGGGTCGCGCCCGTTCCAGAGCGCGAGCGACACGCACCAGTCGAGTGGGTCGTTGCCGAATCCGGCAATGCCGTCCTCGCCCCAGCGGTACATGCGGCTGCGCGCATGCTCGTGGGGGAAATACTCCCATGCGGTTCCGCAGTCGCTGTAGTCTTCGCGAACGGTGCCCCACTGCCGGTCACTCAGATAAGGCCCCCAGCGGCGCCAGCAGTCGAGGTCCTGGCCATGCAGACGGAACCCTTCCTTCGAATGGAGCAGCTCGTTTGCGCGTAGCGATGACATGTGACCTCCCAAACCGGGATCGACCGTCGAACACGTTCAGTGCGTGAGTCCCCGCCCATCCCGTCACGCGTGCGGCGCCGGGCGGTATCTGGATGATAGGCGTCGTTTAGACTTATCGAGGTCGGAGGCCGCCTCGCTCCTGGTTTCATCTGACGTTTTCTTTCGCTATATCCGCGCTGCATCGCTGATCGTAAGGAACTGGAAATGAATCAAAAACCGCGTGGCCTCGACAATGGCCTGACGAACTACGGTGATCAAGATTTCGCGCGCTATCTGCGCCGGTCGTTTGCCAATTCGATGGGCTACACCGGTGAATCGCTCGACAAGCCGATCGTCGGGATCTGCACCTCGGAGAGCGGTTTCAATAACTGCCATCGCCACTTTCCCGAAATGATCAAGGCGATCGAACGCGGCGTGCTCGCGGCGGGCGCATTGCCGATCGTATTTCCGGTGATGTCGCTTGGCGAGGTCTTCCTTTCGCCGACTTCGCTGGTCTATCGCAATCTGATGGCGATGGCCGTCGAGGAAATGATTCGTGCCCAGCCGATGGATGCAGTGGTGATGCTCGGCGGATGCGACAAAACCGTGCCGGCGATGTTGATGGGCGCGATCTCCGCGGAGCGGCCCGCCGCAATGGTGGTGGCCGGTCCGATGATGACCGGGCGACATCGCGGCGAGCGGCTTGGCGCGTGCACGGACTGCCGGCGCTTCTGGTCGAATTTCCGCGCGGGGAAAGTCTCGGCGCAGGAGATCAGGCAAGTGGAGGGGCGTCTGGCGGTCACGGCGGGAACGTGTGCGGTCATGGGCACGGCGTCGACCATGGCGCTGATCGCGGAAACGCTGGGCATGATGCTGCCCGGTTCGGCGGCGATTCCGGCCGTGCACGCGGATCGTCTGCGCAATTGCGAAGAAACCGGAGCGCTGGTTGCGCGCATGGCCCTCAATGGCGGACCGAAACCGGCCGAGATCGTGACGCCTGCGTCGGTGCGCAATGCCTTGCGGGTGCTGCTCGCGGTCTCCGGTTCGACCAACGCCGTGATTCATCTGGCGGCGATTGCCGGTCGTATCGGACTGAAGATCGATTACGACGAGTTCAACCGGCTGTCTGATGAAACGCCCGTACTCGTGGATCTCAAGCCGGTAGGCAACGGTTACATGGAGGATTTCCATGCAGCCGGCGGGCTGGAGGGCGTTCTGCGCGGACTGATGCCCCAACTCGATCTGACTTGTCGCGATATCGCCGGGCAGAGTCTCGAGGAGCGTTTGAACAGGCCGCTTGCCGATCCGATCGATACGGCCGTGATCCGCTCGACGGAGAAACCGGTCAGTCCCGATGGCGGGCTGATTGTTCTGAACGGGAGTCTGGCGCCCGGCGGTGCGGTTCTGAAGCGCGCCGCCGCTACTCCCGAACTGCTCGAACACGAAGGGCGTGCCGTGGTATTTACCTCGCTCGAAGATCTGGCCGCGCGCATCGACGACCCCGGTCTGGACGTTCGCGCGGACGACGTTCTCGTATTGCAGAACGCGGGGCCGCGCAGTGCTTCAGGCATGCCCGAGGCCGGCTATCTGCCGATCCCGCAGAAACTTGCGCGGGCGGGGGTGAAGGACATGGTGAGGATTTCCGATGCGCGCATGTCGGGCACGGCGTACGGGACCATCGTGCTTCACGTGACGCCAGAAGCGGCGCTCGGTGGCCCGCTGGCAGTGGTGCGCAACGGCGATCGGATCCGGCTCTCGGCGCGGGACAAGCGGATCGATCTACTGGTCGACGAGGTCGAACTGGCGCGTCGTGCCGCTGAGATTCGTCCGGCGCAAGGGATGTATGCGCGCGGTTACCAGCGGCTCTATCACGATCACGTGCTCTCTGCCGCGGCAGGGTGCGACTTTGATTTCCTCACCGCGTTTCCTTTCGAAGAGCTTAAGTAGCGGGTGTTTTTTCAACTCCCTGACCGAAGTGCCCGCGCGACTCGATCTGTTCGGCGCCTGATCAAGCGCAATCGACGAAGAGTTCATCCCTCACCGGAGGTGTCGTCGAAGATTGCGGACTGCCTGGGCCACAGTGTTTCGAGGCGACCCAGCAGATCACCCCTTCGGCGAATTTTTGAGAACGTCTTCATCCCATTCAAAAGCGGCCGTTCCGGCTCGCTCAAAGGGGCGAGGCCCGGCTTGGGCCGAGTATGGCGAGGATGACATTGGTGAGTTCGAGCATCGCCGAATGATATTCCGCGGGCAGGGGCACGTCGTCCATCAGGGACATGGCTTCTTCAATGCCCTGCCGGAATGACGTGGCGACCTTGGCGCGCTGCTGCGTCGTCAGGTGTGGTGAGGCTGCATCAAGAAACGTGCCGAGAACCATCGCCCGCGCGCCAAGCACGCTCATTTCCCTCGTGTTGGCGGTCACAAGTTTGCACATTCGGTGAAGCGCGTCGTTCGCATTGTCCAATTTTCAGATCCGCTCAGAATGCCTGCCAGTGCTCCGGACTGCTGCCGGTCGCAACCAGTGTGGTCGTGTCTGCGGTAACCAGGGGCGCCGTCTCCAGCTTTTTCAACGCTGGAGGACGTGACGCGCGAGCCTTCGGTGCCGGCCGACGCGGTTCGCTCCGCGGAGCCATCACGCGTGACGCGGAGGCGTCCCGGTCGGCAACCTTGAAGACTGCCACTGCGTCACGCAACGCTTGGGCCTGTTGGGCCAGCGACTGCGCCGCGGCCGAGGCTTCCTCGACCAGCGCGGCGTTTTGCTGGGTCGCCTCGTCCATCTGCGTGACGGCCGTATTGACCTGCCCGATGCCGGTGCTCTGTTCTTCCGATGCTGCCGCGATCTCGCTCATGATGTCGGTCACGCGCTGCACCGACCGAACAATTTCATTAATCGTGCTGCCAGCTTCCTCGACGAGCTTCGAGCCGGCATCTACCCGGGTTACCGATTCGCCGATCAACTCCTTGATCTCTTTGGCCGCCGTGGCGCTGCGCTGAGCGAGCGTGCGGACCTCCCCGGCCACGACAGCAAAACCCCGCCCCTGTTCACCAGCGCGGGCCGCCTCGACCGCGGCATTGAGCGCGAGGATGTTGGTCTGGAACGCGATGCCTTCAATCACGCTGATGATCTCGGCCACCTTGGCTGAGCTGTCGGAGATCCCGTGCATCGTCTCGACCACGCGCCCGATCACTTCCCCGCCGCGTTGCGCGATACCCGACGTCGTACTGGCCAGCGCGGTTGCCTGCTTCGCGTTGTCGGCGTTCTGGCGGACCGTCGACGTCAGCTCCTCCATGGACGAGGCAGTTTCCTCCAGCGAGGCGGCCTGCTCTTCGGTCCGTTGCGACAAGTCCAGGTTGCCGGCCGATATCTCCTGTGCGGCGGTATCGATCGACCGGGAACCGTCTCGCACGACACTGATCGTCTGAACCAGTTTGCTTTGCATCGCCTGCAGGCCGGTCATCAACTGCCCCATCTCGTCGCGCGTGCGAACCTCGACGCGCGAGGTCAGGTCACCATCGGCAATCGCCCTGAAATGGCCCAGTGCCTGGGCAAGGGGCGTGCCGATCGCGCGCTGCAGCGACCACCAGGCCAGTGCCGCCGCACCGAGCGCCATCAGCATACCGGCGAGGGCTACGCCGATGAACCCGTGGAAGCGGGCCTGCGAGGTCTCAAACGTCGCGCGGGCAGCCGTGATCTGCATCTGGCCCAGTGAATATGTGCCGCCGGTGAAATCGCTGAACAGCGACTGCGGTGTGTGCACGGCGACATCGGTGAGCTTCGCCGTATCGTGGGCGGCGATCGCGCTGAACATCGGTTCCAGGCCATTTGCGACGTACGCGTCGCGCTTCGCGTTCACGTCGGCCGCGCGGCTCGCCTCCTCGGGTCCGGAGAACGGCAGCGCGCGATACGCGTCCCACGCCTGCTTCGACTCAGCGAGCAGATCCCGGGCGATCTGCACTCGTTGGGGTACGTCCGGACTGGCCGGATCAAGCGCGATGAGAAGCAGCCAGAGGCGCGTCCTCGATAGTGCTACGTTTGCCCGACCGAGCGCCTCGGAAGAAGCCAGCCGGCTGGAATACAGCTCCTTCAAATCGTTGTTGCACATCGACACGCTGGCGATGCCCATGACGCCGCCAAGGACCAGCAGCACGGCGAGAAAAGCCATCGCCAGCGCCAGGCGGACACGGATACTTAGGTTATTGAACATGGATAAATTAAATGGGAAGCCGATGACGAGGCATGCGCAAGGCGCAAGAAGAAGGAAGCGAGCAGCGCAAGCGCCAACACACGATTGATAAACAAATCACACATGATGTTTGTATACGGCATTAACCCGTCAAACTTGATGTCGAACTGCTAACCGCCATTCCGTTCAGGCGTTTTTGTGCGGATAGACGCCTAGTGACGTTGCAGACGCGGAAACAAACAGTTGGGGCGAAAGGTGCGTGTAAGTTGATAGTAAACAGATAAACTGACTTCAACGACTTGGCACTCAGGCTTCCGCCCCGGCGGTCGTTGTTTCGCTAACCCAGTGTTTTCTGTTTCTGACGCTCGCAATTGGAGATTCATCATGGCTAAAGCATTCATCCCCGTTCTCGCGCTCGTGTCGGTCCTCGCTCTGCCCACGGTTGCGTCCGCTCACAACAACGGTCCCCTGACGCGCGAGCAGGTGCGCGCAGAACTCGTCCAACTGCAGCAGGCGGGCTACGGCCGCAACCACGGTGACGCGCACTACCCGGCGCACATCCAGGCTACGCTGGCGAGCGTGGCGGCCCAGCAGCAGGCGCCCAGTGGCTACGGTGGCGTGAAATCGGGCTCGGCCGCTTCGGGGGCACCGACCCAGTGGGCCTCGGATCATTCGGCCTACAAAGGAGGTTGATTGGCGATCAGCCGGGTGGCCGGGCGCTTTCAGCCGCCCGGCCCGGTAACACGCCGCGAGCGGCATCGTCGCGGCTTGCGGGTTCGCCGATGCGGCCCGTTACCGGCAGGAACAGCGTGAGCGGTTCATCGGTAAGCGGCACGAAGCCGTACTTTTGTAGAAGCTGGTGGCTTCATCGTTGATGGCGTCGACCAGCGCACTGAACGCCGAGGGTTTCAGCGGTGCTAACGACTACATCGAACGCATGCGCCAGAAATTGGGGAATCTGTCCGGACTTATCTAGTGTAGTGCGTCGTAAATAATGCAACTTAATCGCGATTTGCGAGTCTCCTTCCAGGTGATGAGGGAGAACCCATGAGAATCGCGGCAAAAGTTGAGCTGAGCGAAGGCCAGCGCAAACAATTGGAAACGTGGGCGGCTGGGCGGAGGGTTCCGGTACGACTGGCCGAGCGTGCCAAGATGATATTGCTCGCGGCACTGGGCCACACAGACAAAGAGATCGGTGTGCAGTTGGGTATCTGGCGAGGCACGGTGGCGCGCTGGCGAGCGCGCTTCATCGCGGACGGTGTGGCGGGGATCGAGCGGGACGAGACGCGACCCGGGCGCAAGCCGAAGATCTCTGCGCGCAAGGTCAAGGCCATCGTGGCGATGACCATGCAGCAGCGTCCCGATAACGCGACGCATTGGAGTACGCGCAGCATGGCGGCAGTGGCCGGCGTCAGCGAGGCGAGCGTGAGGCGCATCTGGCAGGCGCATGGACTCAAGCCGCATCGGATAGAAACCTTCAAAGTCTCGAACGACAAGCACTTTGCCGAGAAGCTGGAGGACATCGTCGGCCTTTATCTCGATCCACCTGAGCACGCACTGGTGTTCAGTTGTGACGAGAAGTCCCAGATTCAGGCTCTGGACCGGACCCAGCCTGGCTTGCCGATGAAGCGAGGTCGAGGTCAGACGATGACGCACGATTACAAGCGCAATGGTGTGACGACGTTGTTCGCCGCGATGAACACGCTCGATGGCAGCATCATTGGCCAGTGCCAGACGAAGCATCGTCATCAAGAATGGCTGGGCTTCCTGCGCAAGATCGATCGCAGCCCCCCCAAGGGTAAGGAACTACATTTGATTGCCGACAACTACGCCACTCATAAGCATCCCGAGGTGAAGGCGTGGCTGGCCAAGCACCCACGATTTCACATGCATTTCACGCCCACCAGCGCTTCCTGGCTCAATATGGTCGAACGCTTCTTTCGTGATCTGTCCGAGAACCAGCTACGGCGGTCAGCCTTTCGCTCGGTACCCGAGTTGGTCAGCACGATCGAGCAGTACATTGAAAAGCACAATGGTGATCCAAAACCCTTCATCTGGACCGCTAAAGCTTCCGACATTCTGGCGAAAGTCACGCGTGCCCGCACCAAGCTGAATAAGATGCAATCCGTTTGACGCAGACCACTAGATAGATATCCGACGTGCTGACGGAGAATCTCCGTTGAAGAAGCAATTGCATGACGAGAAGCACAGGGGACGAATTGACCGAAGGCGTCATAGATCAGCATGGCAATCGAAGTCTAAGCCGCCTAACACGGCGCTTGAAAAATAATCTGCCTCGACTTAGGAATCGTCTTTCGAAGTCCCTTGGCCGAATGGCGCAGACCCTGAGCGTCGCACGGGAAGCGGGTGTGAAAGGCGTGGTTTATCTGTCGGTGTTCAAGGGCGCCGAATACGTCGACGTGCCGCACTTCACCGGCAAACATACGGTCGAGCGCATGATCGAACACCTCGACCTGCCGGTGACAGTGCTGCGCCCCGCGTATTTCATCCAGAACGACGTCCGGCAGAAAGACCCGCTGCTTTCGCACGGCGTCTACGGCATGCCAATTGGCGCGAAAGGCATTTCCATGGTCGACGTCCGTGATATCGGCGAGGCTGCCGCGCGCGAACTGCTGCGCCGCGAGCGTGGCTCAAACCCGCTGCCGGGCGAGACGTACGAACTCGTCGGTCCTGACGTGATCAATGCGCAGACCGTGGTTTCGATCTGGGCCAAGGCGCTGGGACGTCCCGTCCGCTACGGTGGCGACGATCTCGACGTCCTTGAGCAGCGCCTCAAGTCGGTTGCTCCTGCCTGGCTCGCATACGACATGCGGCTCATGATGGGCCGGTATCAGCAGGACGGCGCGGTCGCGTCCAGCGTGGACGTCGAGCGTCTGGCGACGCTGCTGGGACGGCAACCGAGATCCTATCGGGACTTTGCCGTCGCCATGGCTGCGGCGTGGGCTAAGGACTGACCTGCCAGGATACGCGATCGCGACTTTCAGAGGCTGGCACGCGCGACGGGGGGCTTGACGGGGCCGACCCCTGCTCGCGGGTGTATTGCGCTGCTTATGAAGGCCGCGCGGATATCGACCGAGCGTGACACTCGTGGCTTCAGGGAGCGGACGTCCGTAAATCGTCTCCAGAAGCACGAACGATTCAACGCGTTTCCCGCCGACTTCAGTCAGGGCCTCGCATCCTCTGGCTTGGGGCTCCTGGCATCAGCAAAGCGGCTTTGTACCGCGACGAGTTGGTCATCCGTGGTCGCCACCAGCCACAACCGTGCGTGCTCCGCGATTTGGCGGTTGTGGTCCTTCAACGGGCCCATTGCCGCGGCGGACTTCCAGACCACGGGGCCAATTCGGCTGCTCCTGCCCGACGGCGCACCCACCAGCAGGCAGTATGGCCCAAGAGGAAGCGAGACAAACGGAAGGGCCGGACTAGCGCGCACGCGCCAGTCGATGAACGGCGCCTCGCTGATGAGCAGGGGCGTGGGCAAGCCGTAAAGCACACTGAAATCGTACAGCGCCAATTGCTCGCGCATGCCCGCGTAGATACGTCGGATATCGTCGACAACCGCAGCGCGGATTTCATCCTCGAACATGGGTTCTTGCGCATAGCGTGCGGCGGCCTGCTGGGCGCTCAACTGATATGCGCTGAACAGGCCGAGTTCCATGCAGTCCTGCACTGCGCGCTGGACCTCTACGATAGTGCCGGCCTCCTCGGGCCTGCCTAACTGCGCTGCCCTCAAAAACCGGGCGAGCCCCGCTTCCTGGATCGCAGGACCTTCCACAGGCGCATCGTCGTCAGCATCCTTCTCGAGCGGCACGTAAATGTATTCTTCGGCCGCGAAGCGCGACTTCTTGCCTTCGTCAAACTTGATTTCGCCATCGGTGCAGTCCAGATATCGGGTACCGATTCGGCCATGCTCCCAAACCCAATTCTTCAGGAGCGGACGTAGCGGATGCAGTCTGTCTTGATTAGCCATCGAAGCCTCCAGGTGCCCCAGTATAGATCCACATGATTATCTGATGCGCAAAGGGCTATGAGCGGTCGATTCGAGCCTTGCTCCGGAACGGCACCCCCAGCCGGGCCGGATGGCTTCAAACCATCGCGAAGTTGAACCGCGCTCAGTCTGCAATCAATCGAAGATGCGGCTCAAACGAGGGTACATTGCGTCTGTGCAAATAGCTTGGGGGTGTCATGGCCCGCATCAAAGCGGAACCGTTGATGACGCAAGCGCCGCCTTGCGATGCCCACCGACTGTCCACGCAATGATGGTACCGATTGCGAGAGCTAACAGGCATGCAGTCGGAACGAGCATTGGTGCTACATGACTGTTGGTTACCTTGCCAACGTACGGCATGAGGTTCTGTCCGAAGAACCCTCCAAGGTTTCCAATGCAGTTGATGGCAGCGACACTTGCGGCGGCTCGAGCGCCAGAAAAGAAGCGTGGTGGGAGCGACCAGAAGCAAGGGTACAGCAGGGGAATACAAGCTCCGCCCAGACACAGAGCAATAAAGCGCAACGATACAGTCGGCAACACGAGGCTCGATGCAAAGCATACGACGCCGATGCCGGCGACTATGGCCATTGCTTTTAACACCACCTGTTCACGTTTGAGCTTCCCGGGAAGCCAAAGCAGGAGAAGAGCCGCGAGTGCCCACGGAATCATGTTAAGCAGGCCATTGACGCTCGACGAAACGCCCCAGCTCTTAACCAACGTGGGCAGCCAGTACGTCACGCCGTAGAGCGACGTCGACATCAGCATGTAGGTTGCTGCGAACATGAGAACCTTCGGGTCAAGCAATGCCGCCCATGGCCGGGACTCCTTTGCTTCCGGGGACGCTTCGCGCACAAGCGCTGCGACCACAATGTCCTTCTCATCCTGAGAAAGGAAGTTCGCTTCCTCGACGGAGCTCGGTAGATATTTAAGCGCTACGAAGGCAATCAGTATTGCCGGAAGACCGGTGGCAAGGAAGACCCATTGCCAACCCGCCAGTCCCAGTGTTCCGCCCAAGGAAAGGAGCAGCCCTCCGACCAGCGCGCCAAGCATGTTTGCCAGCGAACTGCCGAGGGTAAAAAGGCCAAGCACACGTGTCCGGTAGCTTTGAGGAAACCACTGCGTCAGGTAGTAAATGACGCCTGGATAAAACCCGGCTTCAGCAACACCCAGCGCAAACCGAAACGAGTAAAAAGCTGGCAGGGACCTGGTGAACGCCATTAGCACTGTAACGACGCCCCACGTAATCATGATGCGAGCGAGCCACGTCCGGGCCCCAAACCGATGTAGCGCCAGTGTGCTGGGCACCTCGAACAGCAGGTAGCCAATGAAAAACAGCGATGCTCCAAGGCCATACGCGGCTTCCGTCATGCCGAGTGCCTGAACCATTTCCAATTTCGCGAAGCCGACGTTCTGCCGGTCGATGAATGCGATGAGAAACATGACAATCAGCAGCGGCATCAGCCGCCATGCCATTTTCTTCATTACCTGCTGCTCACGTGTTACGGACGTAGACATGTTCGCTCCAAGTTCCATGCCCGCTGCCGCTCGACTGGCGTTTCGAAAACGGTCAGTCAGACGAAAACAAGCAGATTGATATAGTCATGTATATGTTTGTATGTTTGAGGTCGGGCTGCAATGAGGTATAACCCGGACGAGCGCACGCAAGCGAGCTGCGGCCGCAACTGGCGACCAGTGATGTATTCGGCGAACGAGGTGTAGAGCCTGAAAGTCGCAGGAAAAATGCGACCTGCCGGGTGACAGAAAGTCAGTTCGCGTTGTCGGTCCCTATGACAGCACCAAACGCGGCGAGGAAGTCGCGTTGTCAGCGAATATCGACCTGATACTGGAACGCTGCAGCAGCACCACGCGTGGTGCGCCATTCAATAGGCGTCCCGGCGAAATCGGATGCCACACGGTGCACAAGGATTACCGGGCTGCCGACGTCGATATGCAGGAGCGCCGCATCAGCGTCCGTCGCCTGTTCGACGTTCAGAATCTCGGTTGCGGATGCGACGATTTGGCGGCAAAGCCGCTCGTAAAGCGGATAAAGCAAATCCTCGAAGCCACCAAGGGGCAGAGTCGCCAGCGCTTCGAAACGGCTTCGAGGTAGCCATATTTCTTCCGACAAAACGGGTTGTCCGTCAATCAATCGTACCCGCGAGAGATGAACAGCCTTCTCCGTCGCCTTCATCTGCAAGGTTGAGCGAATCGTCTCGTTTGGCTTGACGACCTCGCGGCTGAGCACCTTCGCCGTCGGTCGGACCGGCTTCCCGTCAGCTGACTTGAATCGGAAGAAGCGGAACAACGACGAATCAAAGCGCGGGCGCCGGACAAAGGTCCCCTTTCCCTGGGTGCGGGTGAGCACCCCGTCGGCCACCAGCAAATCAATGGCTTTCCGAAGTGTGCCGGTCGACACGTTATAAAACAGGCTGAGCTCCGCCTCTGTGTCGATTGCCTTTTCTGGCGCCCATTCGCCCTCCGCGATGCGGCGCACCAGGTCATCGCGTAGCTGCTGGTATCGGGGCAATCGACTGTCTGGCCTGGCCGAGAACGACTGCATATCCATGATTCATATAGTTGTTCACAGGAATAGTCACTGTACAACATCTGCCGGAACAAGGGTAAATCCCCAATGACTTCTTCGTCGAAGCGCCTAAACTAAACATATAGTCATATACATGAATATATGAATTTACCCTGGAGACGGCGATGTTCACCTGGTACAAGCAAGGCACACCTCTCGAACGAAACACCTTCTGGGGATGTTTCGCGGGTTGGGGCCTCGATGCCCTTGATGTGCAGATGTTTACCCTGGCAATCCCCGCAATCATCGCAGCGTACGGCATCGACCACACGCAGGCGGGCGCGATCAGCGGCGTGACACTGGTGTCATCGGCGATGGGCGGCTGGCTGGCGGGCGCCTTGTCCGACAGGATTGGTCGGGTGCGGACGCTGCAGATTACGATTCTCTGGTTTGCAGGATTCACTTTCCTTTGTGCCTTCGCCCAGAGTTTTCCTCAACTACTGGTCCTGAAGGCCCTGCAAGGGTTCGGGTTCGGCGGAGAGTGGGCTGCAGGCGCCGTGTTGATGGCTGAGACCATCCGGACGGAACACCGCGGCAAGGCCATGGGCGCGGTACAGAGCGCCTGGGCTGTCGGCTGGGCCGGCGCAGTGCTGTTGTATGCCGCAGCTTTTTCGTGGTTGCCGTCAGACACGGCGTGGCGTGTCATGTTCGGTGCTGGCCTGCTGCCCGCGCTTCTCGTCCTTTACGTCCGCCGCAATCTCCGCGAACCTGTGCGCGTTGAGCCGTCTCGCGCTGAACCAGTGGTTTCTGTGTGGGGGCAAATCGCGCAAGTATTCCAGCCGCGCGTCATCAAGACCACCGTTATCGGGGCGATTCTGGGCACAGGCGCACACGGCGGGTACTACGCCATCATGACCTGGCTGCCGACCTTCCTCTCCAAGGAAAGACATCTGTCGGTCCTCAACACCGGTGGGTATCTTGCGGTTGTTATCGTGGCTTTCTGGTGCGGCTGTATGGCGAGCGCTTACCTGCTCGACCGTATCGGACGGCGTCGCAACATCGCATTCTTTGCATTTTCTTGCATCGTCACCGTGCTCGCCTACGTGATGCTTCCCTTGAGCAACACGCAGATGCTTGTTCTGGGCTTCCCGCTAGGCTTTTTCGCCGCCGGCATCCCGGCCAGCCTGGGCGCACTTTTCAACGAACTCTATCCTGCGGACATGCGCGGGACAGGCGTCGGCTTTTGCTACAACTTCGGTCGCATCGCCTCGGCGGGTTTCCCGGTGCTGGTCGGGTACATGAGTCATTCGATGTCGCTGGGAGCAGCGATTGGTATCGATGCCGCAATTGCGTACGGGCTGGCGATGGTTGCCGTGTTGTTGCTTCCCGAAACGCGCGGCAAGCGCTTGCGGCCGTCTGGCGTCGAGCAGGCTTCACAACTGGTCGCCGACGCCGAATTAGCGCTTGACCATCACCGGAGCCAGCGATGACTCAGGCCCCATCCATCGCGCGGCCACGGCTGCCGCGCGTTGACACGCACGCGCACGTGTTTGCCAGGACTCTGCCGCTGGCGGACGGACGGCGCTACGCACCCGACTATGACGCAACGCTGGACGCCTACCGGAAGCTTCTGGACGAGAACGATATTGGCAATGCCGTCCTTGTCCAGCCCAGCTTTCTCGGCACCGATAACAGCCATCTTTTACAGGCGCTGACCAGCGACATTAGCCGGCTGCGAGGTGTAGCAGTCGTGTCCCCCGAAATTTCAGAAGACGACCTGGTGCGGCTGAACTGTCAGGGTGTGACGGGCGTGCGTCTCAACCTTGTCGGACAGACGCTCCCCAAGCTGGGCTCGGCGCCATATGTAACGCTTTGGCGGCAGTTATCAAAACTAGGCTGGCATGTTGAGTTGCACAGGGAGGGGTCGGACCTGGCGCCGCTCGTCAACACTTTGCTGGATGTGGGCTTGCCAGTCGTCGTTGACCATTTTGGCCGCCCTGACCCGGACAGCGGCACACGCGACCCGGGCTTCAACGACCTGTTGGAGTTTGGCCCATCTGGCCGCGTGTGGGTCAAGATTTCGGGCGCCTATCGGTGCTCGGAGCCGGACTCGAGTTTCATGCGCGATGCCACGGACCAACTCATAGACGCATTTGGCGCCGAACGTCTGATGTGGGGTAGCGACTGGCCACACACGCAGTTTGAACATGCGACGGACTACAGCCAGACGCTTGCCGCGTTGCTGGACTTACATCTTGCGCCCGCGATTGTCGAGGCAATCCTGTGCTCAACCCCGCACTCGTTTTACGGGTTCGACAAAGACCCCGTGAGGGATATTGTCCCGACGACACCGACTTCCCAACTCACTTCCTGAGGTCATCATGCAAGTCACCGGTATGTTGCACGGCGCCAGATTGCTGCAGTTCGTGGGCTTTCCGACGCCCGAGATTCTGGGTCCGGACGCTAGCGAAGAACAGATTCGAGCGATGCTGAAAAAGCACGGCATGATTTTCATCAAGCCGGTTTTCAAGGGCGGTGTTGGCAAGAAGGGCAAGGCCGGTCTGATTGGCCGCGCGACTGACCTGACGACCGCCTTGAAGGAGAAGGAGCGTCTTTACTTCGTCGAACATCACGTTGCCAATACTGTGTCGAAAGCCAACGGTGTGACCTTTGAGGCGGGTGTGCCGGCCGAGTACGAGGTCTATTTCTCGATTACCGACTCGACACACTTCCGCGCACCGACGATGACGCTCACACATCACGGTGGCGTCGACATCGAGGAACTGGACAAGTCGCAAGTCGTGCAGATTCCGTTTGACCCGCTCACCGGGCTCAAGGCGTTCGTCGTGGCGAACGCGCTTTCGACGCTGGGCGCACCCAAACAGATTATCTCGCCGCTTGTACAGCACCTCCCCAAGTTATGGGAGCTCTACCACGGGTTCGGAATGACGACCCTCGAACTCAATCCAATCCGGATGCGCGAGGATAGCAAGGGACGGCTGACACCCGTCGCCTGTGACTTCAAATGCGGCTTCGACCGTGATGACCCGCGCTGGCAGCGCCTTGACCTGCCCGCGCATCTCTTCGCAGTCGACTATTCAGACTTCGAACAGGAAATCAACCAGCTTCGCACGTATCAGGGGCAGAGCGACGTCTACGTCATTAACGCGAAGGGCAGCATTCTCGCTCCGACGTTCGGTGGCGGCGCGAACTCCCTTGTCACGCAAATGCTCGGAGACGACGCCATCATCTCGTCAGACTTCGGCGGCAACCCACCCTACGAAAAGATGAAGGAAGTCGCCCGCATCTGCTTCAAGCACTGGATTGAGCAGAGCAATGTGCTGTTCATCATTGGTGGAAAGTCGAACAACACGGATATTTTCGAAACATTTCGCGCAATGGCCGACGCGTTACGCGAGCACTTCAGTCAGCACGGCCCGACGCCGCTCTATGTGGTGGTCGGCCGTGGCGGTCCGAATCTGGTTCGCGGAATGGGAGCATTGCGCGACACGCTCGATTCGCTGGGATTGCCGTACACCTTCTTCGGCTTTGACTCGGACATGAGCGAGGTGGTCCTGTACGCGAAGCAGGTTGACCAATGGATGAAAGCAGGCGGCCGTGAGCAGATTGCCGCGAAGCTGGGAATTGCGGTCAAACAGGCTGCCTGAGCATCTCATCGACTGAGGAGAATCATTATGTACAAGCAGGGCATTGGCGATTTTAAATACTTCGTAGGAATTAGTTCGTTATCCCAAGTTGCAACAAAGGACGACCGCGTTTGCGTGCTCAACATTCTGGGCGGCGAGTCGAGCGATGTCACGCCCGTCGGTCATGCCTATTCCGGTGGCAATGTGGTGTTTGGTACGGCTCCGGGAAAGCGCGGACAGGTACTGGAAACGGCACTTGGAAGCGTGCCGGTCTACAACAATGTCCTTGAAGGCCTGAACGATGGTCACCGGTTCAACTGCGGCGTCATCTATCTGCCGCCTTCCGCTGCACGGGACGGCGTGGCTGAGCTAATCCGTGTCAATCCGGAACTGAAGAAGATTTTCATCGTTACCGAAAAGCTGGCCGTCAGTGACTCGCGCGAAATCCGCGCGATGGGTCAGTCCAACGGGGTCGACATTTTTGGCGGCAACAGCCTCGGCGTGGCTGACGCCTGGAACCAGGTGCGTATCGGGGGAGCGCTGGGCGGCGACCACCCTGAAGAGGCATTGCGGCGTGGCTCGATTGCTTTGTTTTCCAACTCGGGCAACTTCACGACTACCATCGCAACCTACCTGCGGATGGCCGGATGGGGCACGACTACAGCCATCTCAAGTGGCAAAGACGTCTACATTCAATTCGCGGCGCCCGAGTTCGCTGCGGCCCTGGCAAACGACGCGCGAAGCAAGGCGGCCGTTCTCTATGTCGAACCGGGCGGCTACTACGAGCTCGACGCCAACTTTACGAAGCCGGTGGTTGCGTGCGTCGTGGGTCGCTGGAAGTCAAAGCTGACCCGTGCTGTCGGACACGCGGGTGCTATGTCCGGAGGCGCGGACGACGCCGCATCGAAAGAACAATGGTTTCTCGATAAATTCGGGGTGTCAAGCGTGTTCACACCGGACAATCCGGCCGTGTCGGCAAAGGGTGCGCTTGTCACGAACATCGCGCACATACCCGCAGCACTCACGGCTGTGATGCGTGAAAACGCCTGCAGGCCAGATTTCGAGCCGGAAGGTAACCTCGCATTAAAACCGTGGTTTAGCAGTCACCGCGGATTGAGCCTGCCGCAGGCGCTCGATTTGCCTGTCGTGCAGGCCACGGCCCCATACGATGCCCAGATTGCCGCGCTCGACAAACAGGTTGGAGCTGTACCACCGCGACAGTCGATGAAGGATGCTTCTGGCGCGTCGCAGATGGACCCAAAGTCGCAGGTGACCAGTCTCTACGGCGTTTCGATGCTTGATGCGGCGCAGTACCCCCTTGAGACAAACGTAAGCCTCGCGCTGCTCCACGAACCCGGCGGGATGAACGACCGCGCGCTAATCAATGTCGCTGTGAGTGCGTTCCTGAACCTGTATGGACATCCCGCACTTGGGGCTGCCCAGGCGGCACGGGATGCCGGTAATGCACCAAACACTGTCCTTGCAGCGGCGGCGAGTATCATCGGGCCCCGAGGGCAAGCCGGGCCTCGCCAGGCGGTCCGCGCTCTAATCGACGCCTTTGCCCCGGTGAAGCTCGAGAACGCGATGGATGAGAGTTTCGACTTTTCGCGCGCCGAAGTCACCGACCTCAACCTGTTCGTCGGCAGTGAACCGGATTTGCGGGCCCGCGCAATCCTGGCGGGACTCAAAGCTCGCGACGTGAAGTCGACATTCGTGCAATATGTTGAAAGCCTGCCCGGCGAGCCGACTACCGATGGCGTATTGGCAGCCATTTGCGCGACGCTCGCATGGGGACCGCTCATGCGCAAACGCATTTCACGCCTTTCGGCTGAGAGCCTTCCGTGGTGGATACAACTTTTCGGCTCCCTGATAGGCGCTTCAGTGCCCTCGGACCAGCACGGTCCGGACAGCTTCTGCGGCGTCGAAACGAAGACAGTCCTGGAGGAGCGTTCGCTTGGTGAAACCGCCTTCAGCGCGTTGTTTGGATTGTCGCCAGGCACGAGCGACTTGTTTTCCTTCCAATTGCTGGTCGGTCTGCTGCTGTCAAATGGACCCGGAACGATTTCCGCGCAGGGTGCAAAAGGTGCGGTCTCTGCCGATGGTCCCGAAGACCCCGAGCGCGTCCAACTCAACAAGGCGTTAATCGGCTTCCTTACGCACAGTGGTTACACGCATGGCGGCAATGGATTTGAGGGAATTGCGTTTCTGCTAGACCAGTTCGCGCATAGCGGACTGACTGACCCGGGCAATCCTGCGCACGGGCTGGATTTGAAAGCACTAGCGATGACGTACGTCGAAAGTTACGCCAAATACAAATCGAGCAAGAAAACGAGCGGCAGCCTGGACATCCAGAAAATCCCTGGCGTGAATCATCCGGTGTTTAAGGATAAACCCGTCAATCACGACCCGCGTGAAATGTTCGTGCGGCAATTGTTCGCCGAGCGCGACGAATACAACATCTTCCACGACTTTTACCGGACGTTGGTCCAAAGCCTGTTCGACGCGGGGGTTTCGCGAAACGTTTACTGCGTCAACGTCGATGCGGTGATTGCCGCGTTACTGCTCAAGATGCTCTGGCAGCCGTATCGTGACGGAACGTATTCGCGCAACGCTTTGGAGACGGCCGCCTTTACCATCTTTCTTTACCCTCGCATGCTCGGTTGCGCGGCTGAAATCGATGACCATATGAACCGCGGAAGGAACATGGATACACGTACACCAGCGTCGGAGTGTCGTTTCGTTGCGTAGCGGAATGACCCGGAAGCGCACGAAGTCTTTCCGCGCTGCCGGGTTCATGCCCACAACTATCAGTTGTCTCCGCACGGGATTGGGGGTGCGAGTCGTGCACGCTTTTCCGAACAACCCGAGCCTATGTGGCGATTATTCGTTGGCCTTGCTCAACTACGACGCGTTTCGCTTCGCGAGGCTTCTCCTCTTTGGGTTGCGGTGATCATAGACGTTCGCTGTCTCGGAAGTGTGCTTTACCCGGACCTGAAACATGCGCGATACCGAACATATGGTTTAACGCGATCATTTAGCAATTTCATCAGTGACGTCTCCTGCAAGGCGGAACGAGCGCCCAAGGAAGACCCTGGATTACGAAACACCGGCTGAACGATTTCATCGAACTATTGCATCGACCGGTTGAATCCGCCCCCCTGTCAGCGGACACTGGTGCGCACTGATGTGCTGTTTCCTGGAATCGAGTGCGTGGTGTGGCGTGAGACGATGCGACCGGGAGCCCCCAGACGTCTGGGCGACGGTGCGGGCCAGCGATTTCTTTGCGAATTGGACATGTGCGAATTGCTTTCGGCTGGGCGCGGACGACCTTACCTATCGATGGACTTGCTGCGGGCGCAACGAGGTGGCACGCGCGGAGCGCGAGTCGCAGTTGCAACAAATCGTTGAGGATCAAGCCCATGTCAACGAAGAGCGGGCACGGACAGGGCGCGCAGCGACGCATCCAGGTACTGATTGGCGCAATCGTATTCATTCTAGTTGTGACTGCCGGGTGGATCATTCACCAGACTCGGACGGTCGCACGCCAGACTTCCCTGGCGTTGGCGTCGGCCGCGACAACGGCGAACGACGCGGGAAATTATGACCGCGCAATGCGCTTCGCGATGCTGGCGATGGGCAACGGTTGGCTCTCGCCGGGATCGGCAGAAGCAGAGCTTGAGCTTATGCGTGGCGCGCAAGCATCAGTGCAGATTGCGTTGCTCGGCGGCCATCAGAATGCGGTTGATTCCGCCGTCTTCAGCCCGGACGGTAAGCGGGTGGTGACCGCGTCCTGGGATGGGACAGCGCGGGTGTGGGACCTGGCCACGGGTAAACAGATTGCGCAGCTCAGTGGCCATCAGAATCTTGTCTATTCTGCCGCCTTCAGCCCGGACGGCCAGCGGGTGGTGACTGCGTCCGCGGACAGGACCGCGCGGGTATGGGACGCGGCTACGGGCAAACAGATTGCGCAGCTCAGCGGGCATCAGGATCTGGTTTATTCCGCCGCCTTCAGCCCGCACGGCCGGCGCGTGGTGACTGCGTCCGCGGACAGGACCGCGCGGGTGTGGGACGCGGCTACGGGCAAACAGATTGCGCAGCTCAGCGGGCATCTGAAACCGGTTTTCTCCGCCGCCTTCAGCCCGGACGGCCGGCGCGTGGTGACCGCGTCCGCGGACAGGACAGCGCGGGTGTGGAATGCGGCGACCGGGCACGTGATCGCACAGCTCACCGGGCATCGGGAACCGGTAAGCTCCGCGGTCTTCAGCCCGGACGGCCGGCGCGTGGTGACCGCGTCCGATGACAAGACCGCACGGGTGTGGGATGCGTCGACCGGCCAGGTCATCGCGCAGCTCAGAGGGCATCGTGGACCGGTTTTCTCCGCCGCCTTCAGCCCGGACGGCCAGCGCGTGGCGACAGCGTCCGATGACAACACCGCGCGGGTGTGGAACGCGGCGACCGGCCAGGCGATCGTGCAGCTCACTGGGCATCGCGGACCGGTGAGCGCCGCCGCCTTCAGCCCGGACGGCCAGCGCGTGGTGACCGTGTCCGATGACAAGACCGCGCGGGTGTGGGATGTGGCGACCGGCCAGGTGATCGTGCAGCTCACCGGACACGAGGGGCCGGTGAATTCCGCCGCCTTCAGCCCGGACGGTCAGCGGGTGGTGACTGCGTCCCGTGACAGGACCGCGCGCGCATGGGACGCGGCGATGGGCATCTTGCTGCTCAGAGGGCATCAAGGGTCAGTTATTTCCGCCGCCTTCAGCCCGGACGGCCAGCGGGTGGTGACCGCGTCCCGTGATCGGACCGCGCGGGTGTGGGACGCGGCCACCGGCAAACAGATCGCGCAGCTCAGCGGGCACCAGGATCTGGTTTATTCCGCCGCCTTCAGCCCGGACGGTCGGCGCGCGGTGACCGCGTCCGCGGATGGGACCGCGCGGGTGTGGGACGCGGCCACCGGCAAACAGATCTTGCTCCTCAGCGGTCATCAGGGCCCGGTTGATTCCGCCGCCTTCAGCCCGGACCGCCAGCGGTTGGTGACCGTGTCGTGGGATGGGACCGCGCGGGTGTGGGACGCGGCCACCGGCAAACAGATCTTGCTCCTCAGCGGTCATCAGGGCCCGGTTGATTCCGTCGCCTACAGCCCGGACGGCCAGCGGGTGGTGACCGCGTCCCGGGACGGGACCGCGCGGGTGTGGGACGCGAGCACGGGCAAACAGATCGCGCAGCTCAGCGGGCACCAGGATCTGGTTTATTCCGCCGCCTTCAGCCCGGACGGTCGGCGCGCGGTGACCGCGTCCGCGGATAGGACCGCGCGGGTGTGGGACGCGGCCACCGGCAAACAGATCGCCCAGCTCGGTGGGCATGAGGGACCGGTTTTCTCTGCCGCCTTCAGCCCGGACGGCCAGCGCGTGGTGACCGCGTCCGCGGACGGGACCGCGCGGGTGTGGGACGCGGCGACCGGCGAGGTGATCGCAAAGCTCACCGGACATCAGGGACCGGTTTTCTCCGCTGCCTTCAGCCCGGACGGCCAGCGCGTGGTGACCGCGTCCGCGGACGGGACCGCGCGGGTGTGGGACGCGGCGACCGGCGAGGTGATCGCGAAGCTCACCGGACATCAGGGACCGGTTTTCTCCGCCACCTTCAGCCCGGACGGCCAGCGGGTGGTAACTGCGTCCGCGGATCAGACCGCGCGGGTGTGGCCTATCCGATGGCTCATGCAGAAGCGAGGTCAGAGCCTGGCTAAAGCCGTGTGTAGGGAAAGGCTCGTGGGAGCAAACCTGCTCACAACCGATGATGAAGCTGCCCTTTCTCTCGTACGCGGGCGCCGGGGCGAAAACGTATGTGGATCGTAACTCGCCGACCGGTCGGAGCGAGCTGCAACGATACGTTTGGCCAGCGCGACCAATTGCTTTCCAATCTTCCTGACTAGCTCTCACATCGAAGTCCGCGGCCATGAGCAGGTCCATCGCCTACTCGTAGGTCCGCTCATGTTTTCCTCTGCACCGAGAGCCGCTCATCCGGCGTTCATTGCGTTGCATCGACCGGTTGAATCCGCCCAATCTACGTCGGTCAGTCGCTGTTGCTGCTGAAGTCGTCGTACCGCGCCGAATGGGGGTTTCCGGGCGGCAGTATCCGGGACCCGAACTGCGGCTCGATAATCGCGAGATCGTCGCCGCGCATCTGGCGTCGCCGGAGCAATTGCCTGGCTTCGCCGTGACAGGCGCGGTCGCTGCGTATCTCGGCAGGGATGTCCGCGGCTAGTCGAGCCGTTTTTCTTGCATGACCGTTCGAGTCCGCGTGACGCTGCGCGAGGCGCGGGCCTTCCAGGCATCAGGGTTACAGCCCCACGGTTTTTAACGCTTCCTGATTCGCCAGCATGGCATCGATAAGAGCGCGAGCCTTGCGGTCGACGCACGTGAGAGCAACACTTTCCGACTCGTAGGTAACGACATCGGCTAAGTCACCGGTGACGTGCTGTTTTCGTGTCCTTCTACGCAACGACCACGTGACGCGATAGGTCAGCGCGATTCCAACGGACAAACGGGCCGTCCGCGGCTCCATGTGCGCTTCGATGACGAATCCGCGATAACGCCCGACAATGTGATGTTTCATTGATTGACTTCACCGTCTTTCGCCTTCATCGCTCGCCTCTCAATGCACGACGCCAAAGAACAAAATTGCGCCTTCGGCCGGCGTCAGGCCCGCCTTGAAGTAGCCTTCGAGCCGGTCGGCTGTCGCTTCATCGAGCGTGAAGGGCGGATGGACGTAGCCTACGGCGAATGCATGGTCGTACCAGTCGTTGAGCCAAGCGCGCAGCTCTATCACGTCCTGCGGCAGTGTGTTCGAAGCATCGTCGTGCATGTGCGTTTCCCCGGCTGGCTGAACGTTCAGGCCGCCATGCGGCCTATCCCCATTTCCGGACGGCGCTGGCCCGGCGGAAACACGTGCCATGCGCCGTCGGCATGGCGAAAGAAGAAGAGTGAAAACGCCCCGGTCGGCAGATCGATTTGAATGCAAACCCGGCATGTTTCACCCGAGCGCGAGCGGTTCAGCAGACGCACGCGCGCCCCTCGGCCCCCCGTCGGGCCAACGAGTTTTTCGACCTGAGAACGCAGCGATCTGTTGCCCGCCATGATTTTCCCCGCGATGCACGATGATTCGATGCTATGGCGATCGGTGCGTGCGTCCAATCGGCGCCGGCCGGAATGTCGTTTCAGGAATCACTGGTTTCAGCCGTCAGGACTTCCTGAACCGGAGCAGCATGTAGAACGGCATTTAAGGGTCCTTGCCCATCTGCGGGGGCTTTCGCCATGAATGACACTAAGGATTTCCTGACACGCGAATCAGGAAGTCACACCCTGATTTTCCAGCCTGCGCTGAATGCGACACACTTTCTGCTCGTAGATGATGAGCCATCGAAATGCAATGTCGAATTGATGCAACATGATCGGCTATCTATCGGAACGGGAAAACGTCATCGAGCAAATCGACGTGATATGTCTGCGACTGTTCGACACCTGGTGCGAGACGCGCAGCGTGACATCGCTTGCGTATTTGATGCACTGCTGGCCGTTGATAGACAGCACGACCAACGCGCTCAGGCGCCTGGGCGAAACCATGCGCGAGTTGCGGCGCAATCACGTGGACCAGATCGACGAGTATGACTTTCGCGCGCTGTGCGAGGTGGCCGACCTCATCGACGAACTGACCTTGCCGCGCACGGTCCGACTGATCGCGGTGGCGGGCGAGGTGTCGCACTAGCGAACGGCAACGCCGGCCAGGCGCGCAACTGCTTACAGGCACGCATGCGGCGGCTGTGAGGCCAGGGGGCGCGCCGTTTCATCGGACGTTTGAAACCCGGAGCGGGCGTGATGGACCAGGCGCCGGCATCGAGTGCAGAATAGGACGACCACAACGGCGGCACTCGCGGGGATATATGGCGCTCGACATTTTCGACGCATGGTGGAGCGGAATCCTGCAACCCGCTGAGCGGTATCTCGAAGGGAACACCGCATCATGAGCCATCTCGCCGCTCCGGTCGCGTATACGGGCACGATTCTGATCGTCGACGATACGCCGGGGAATCTTGGCGTGGTTGTCGACAGTCTCGAGGCGCGCGGCATTCGCGTGCTGGTGGCGCTCGACGGTATCGAAGCGTTGGAGCGCGCAGCCTTCTCGCAGCCCGATGTGATCCTGCTCGACGTGAAGATGCCGGGCATCGACGGCTTCGAGACCTGTCGGCGCCTCAAGCGCGATGAGCGCACGCGCGATATCGCCGTCATATTCATGACCTCGCTGATGGACAACGAGGACCGCGTCGAAGGCTTTCTGGTGGGCGGTGTCGATTATGTGACCAAGCCATTGCGCGTCGATGAGATGGTCGCGCGCGTTGGCGTGCACGTCGAGCTGCGGGTGATGCACAAGCAGGTTCTCGCGCAGAACCGGCAACTGCTGGCGGAAGTCGCCGTGCGCAAGGAAACGGAGGCCGCGCTATCGCAAGCGCGCGACGATCTGGAGCGACGTGTCGCATTGCGCACCGAAGAGCTGGCGCGCGCCAACGCCAACTTGCGGGCGCAGATCGACGAGCGGCGGCGCGCGGACGCGCGCCTGCAGGCAAGCGAGGCTCGCTTTCGCGCGATTGTCGAAACGAGTCCCGTGCCGCTATGCATCACCTCGATGCCGGATGGGCACATCCTGTACACGAACCCGCCGCTGCGCGAACTCTTCGGCATGGACGAAGGCTTGTCCGCCAATATCGCGGATTTCTACGCCGAGCGGGGCGAGCGCGAGCGTCTGATCGAACATCTGCGGACCAAGGGTGGCTTGCGCAACACGGAGATACAGTTCCGGCGCCAGGACGGTACCCGGTTCTGGGCGATGGCGACGGCGCGCGCCGCGACTTACGACGATTCTCCCGCGATCTATGTGGGCCTGAATGACATTACGGGGCGCAAGCAGATGGAACAGGAACTCGTCGAATCGCGCGAGCAGCAGCGCGAACTGTCCGCGTACATGGAGGCGATACGCGAGGAGGAGAGAAAGCGCATTGCGATGGAAATTCACGACGAGCTGGGGCAATTGCTGACCGCGCTCAAGATGGACGTGTCTCTGCTCAAAATGCGCATCGCGCACGACGCGGAAGCGACAAAAAAAGCCGACGATATGCGCCAACTGGTCGAAGGCACGATCTCGATGGTGCGCAATGTCGCGAGCCACCTGCGGCCCGCGGCGCTTAACTTCGGCATCGTGTCTGCGCTCGAATGGCTTGTCGACGAGTTCAACCGCCGCAATGCGATTGCGTGTGAATTGCGCATCGAAGGCGGCGAACCCGCGCTGTCCGACGCCCATGCGACGGCCCTGTTCCGCATTGCCCAGGCTTCGCTGACAAACGTCGCGCGTCATGCCGCCGCCACACGTGTCGAGGTGACGCTTGTTTCGACGGCTTCACAGCTCTTGCTGCAGGTGCGTGACGACGGATGCGGCTTCGATCAGCAAGTGGTGAGTCGCAACTATTCATATGGCCTGCTCGGCATGAACGAGCGCGCGCGGCTGATCGGCGGATCGCTTTCGATCGACAGCTCGCCGGGCGCGGGCACCATGGTTTCGATTCATATTCCGCTCGATGGCGGAGCTCGAACATGATCAGGATACTCATTGCGGACGATCATGCGATAGTCCGTGGCGGACTCAGACAGATCATCGCGACCACGAGCGATATCGTCGTTGCGGCGGAAGCGGCGCAAGGAGCGGAAGTGATCGACAAGCTGCGCTCGTGCGCGCTCGATCTTCTATTGCTCGACATGACGATGCCCGGCATCAGCGGCGTCGCTCTGATCCGCAGGGTACGGGCGGAACATCCTTCGTTGCCGGTGCTGGTGCTGAGCATTCACGACGAGGCTCAGGTCGCGTCGCGCGCGCTGCGCGCGGGAGCAACGGGATATCTGACCAAGGACAGTGACCCGGAGGTGCTGCTCGCGGCAATCCGCAAGCTCGCGGACGGCGGCCGTTTCATCGATCCGAAGCTCGTCGATGCGATGGTGTTCGATACACAGCGCGGCGACGTCCCGCCGCATGAAGTACTGTCGGACCGCGAATTCCAGGTCCTGCAGATGCTCGCGGCAGGCAGGAGCATCAATGAAATTGCCCAGGCATGTGCCCTCAGCGCGAAAACGATCAGTACACACAAGATGCGGTTGATGCAGAAACTCGGGCTTTCCAACAACGCTGAGGTGATCCGGTACGCGATCCGGCACGGAATGATCGTCGAGTAGAAAACGAAGGATGATGCGGTGCAGGTTCTGAGGCGCGAATCACCGCGGTAGCCTCCTTTCCAGATATTGCTCGACGAAGCTGAGGATCGCCTTGGACCGGTAAGCCTTCGCCAACCGGCAAAGGTGGTCCGCGAAGGGTCGATAGCGCTCGTCGAGCTCGCTCAAGTGTTGGGCGTGTTGCACGATGGCACGCATGTCGCCGAGTCGCGCCAGGTAGTGCAGCGCTTCGATCTCCCCCTGCGGCGGTGCCATCAAGGGCGCGGTAAAAGGAGCGGCAGCGGGTACAGCCGTGTGGTCCGCGCCAGTGACTTGCGCCTTGCTCGCTTCGTCGATCCACTCGACATTCATGAGCGACGCGACATGGGACAATAGCCGGCCGAATTCGATCGGTTTGGCAAGAAAAGCGTTTGCGCCGGCCGCGAGACTGTGCGCCGCATCGGTCCCCGAGGCGCTTGCGGAGACTGCGACGATGGGCAGATCCCGGAACTCGGGCATCTGGCGCAGGCAACGCGTGGCTTCGAGCCCGTCCATCCCGGGCATGACCACATCCATCAGGACCAGCGCAGGATGCAGGGTGCGGGCTTTCTCCAGAGCTTCGGATCCGTTGCCAGCCTCCGCCATGTCGAATCCGAGCGGACCCAGCATATCGACCATCACGGCACGGTTCTCCGCCACGTCATCCGCGACCAGGATAGCCTTGCGCGGCCCCTTGTAGCCGCTCACGATCCGTCCGGACGCGGCGACAGCCGCCGGGGGCGCCACCACCTGGACATCCAGTTCGATCGAGAAGACGCTGCCAATATCGCGGCGACTCTCGATATGGATCTCGCCGCCCATCAGGCGTACGAGTTGCCGGCTGATGGCGAGCCCGAGCCCCGTGCCGCCAAAGCGATGCCGGTCGTCGCTCACTTGCTCGAAAGGCCTGAAGATTTCCTCCAGGCGCCCTTCATCTATCCCAATGCCGGTGTCCTGCACTTTGAAACATAGTCGCGCGGGCGGCGTAAAAGCGACGCTCAGATGCACGCTCCCCTGCTCGGTAAATCTGATCGCATTGGAAAGCAGGTTGAGCAGCGCCTGACGCAGCCGTATTTCGTCCACCCGGACAGCCGCGGGCAGATCGGGCGGCATGTCGCAATCGAAGGCGAGTCCCTTTTCCGTTGCCTTGACCCGCATCGTCTCGGCGACAAAGCAGACGAACTGTTCGAGCGGAACGTCGGAAAGATTGAGTTCCATTCTTCCAGCTTCGATCTTGGCTATATCCAGGATGTCGTCGATGAGCGTCAGCAGGTGTTCGCCGCTGCGCTGGATGACCGCGAGTCCGTCGATCTGTTGTTGATCGAGAGTCGTGTCGCGTGTGAGGATCTGAGCGTAACCAAGAATCGCGTTCAGCGGCGTACGCAGTTCGTGGCTCATGTGCGCGAGAAAATCGCTTTTTGCCTGGTTGGCCGTATCTGCATGTTCCTTGGCCACGGCGAGTTCCGCTGTCCGTTCGCGGATCATGTCTTCGAGGTGCTCGCGATAGCGCCGCAATTCCGCTTCGGCATGCTTGTGCTCCGTGATGTCGCGTGAGATGCCGAGCAGGAACTGCGGCACGCCGCGCACATCGGCGATCGGGATCTTCATCGTGTGCACCAGACGCACGCCATGTCGCGTATGAACCGGCTCTTCCTGTATGTCGATCATGTGATGCGACTCCAGCACGGCCCGATCCTTGAGCGCGAAGAATTCAGCCTCCTCCGCGGGAAACAGATCGTGGACGGACCGGCCGAGGAGCTCCTCGCGCCGGTAGCCGAGAAGTTGCTCCGCCGCCTTGTTGCAGCGCACGAAGCGCAAGGTCGCGGCCTCCTTGACGAAGATCGCGTCCGGGATGTTTTCGACGATGCTGTTAAGAAAGTTCTCGCTTTCCCGGACGGCATCTTCGGCGTGCTGACGTTCGGCGATCTCGGCCGCCTGACCCGCAAGCGCCGTACTGAGTTCGGCCGTGCGCTGTGCGACGCGCGCCTCGAGTCCGGCGTTGAGCTCCTTCAACGCATCCTCGGCCTGGCGGCGCCGGCGCCGGTCTTCAAGGAACTGCTCGACTGCGCGCGCCATATCGGCAATCTCGTCGCCGCCGTGCACGGGGACTCCGGCTTGCGTGCGTCCGGCATCGCCGTGCCGCAGAAAGTGACTGACGCGGCGCAGGCGCGCCACGACATGGCGCCCGAGGAATTCGCGGGCGATTAGCCAGGTGAGCAGCAGGCTCACCGCGACTCCACCCGCTACCCATTTGCGTGTGCGATCTGCGCGAACGGCCAGATCCTGGACTGCTTCGCGGTAGTCGCGCGTCAAAAAATCGGACTGCCGTTGCGCCGCGACGGCCAGAGCCTCGGCCGCGCCGCGCAGGTCCTTGTCCAGGCTGGTCAGCGACACGCCCGGCCGCTGCCCATCCGCCGGCGCACCCCGGGGGCCGAGCGCGGTCTCGCGCACCTGCGCCTCGATGTTGGCGATGTTGCGAAAGCGTTGGCTCGACCGGTAAAGCGTCAGCGCGTCGACCCCTGGGTCGTCGCTTGCGCTCGCGGAGGCCAGGCGGTCAACCAGGCGGTCGAACGATGCCAGCTGTTCGAGCACATGCCGATGGGTCTCGCGCACGGCATCGATCGTATCGTCGCGAGACAACTGCAACGCGAGGCGTTCGATCGTCAGCGTGTGCTGTACCAGATCCTGCGCATCCGCGAGGCGCGTGAGCCGCTCTTCGGCCAGCTGACGGATCGATTGGGCCGAACCGGTCAACGAGTAAATCGTCGTGGCTCCGACGACGACCACCAGCGCGGCCAGGCACGAAACAACGAGCGCAAATTGAGCGGTGAGCGATTGTGGGAAAGGCAGTTTCACGGTCGTTGCCAGATCTGACGATAAATGTCGCGATAGCCGTTGTCAGGGTCGTAGAGTAGACGATCGCCGCCGTCCGCGGCGACGTTGTCCGCCGTCACGAGATGCACCGGCGTCACGTAACCCGTGACGCCGACGCCCGCGAAAAGTCGGTTCATTTCGTCGACCAGTTGCCAGCCGTGCAGATTCAGGGGTTCGGCCACGGTGCCGGTCTGGAACGTGCCGGTGCGGATGCGCAGGAAGGCGGACTCGCTGCCGTCGCCAGCCGACAGCATGATCATTGCAGCGTTCGGCATTCCCGCCTGAGTCAACACCGGGGCGGCGTAGTCGAAGTAGATGTCGTTGATCGCCAGCGCACAGTTCCAGCGCGGGCCGTAACGCGCGAGCAGGGCGCGGGTCGTCCCCGGCACCAGTTCCCGGCTGCGCGAAATCGCCACGTCGCGCACTTCAAGCAGGGTACAGCCACTGCACGCGCGAACGACGGCAGCCATTTCATCCGCCTTGCCGTGCGCAATTCGGAAATTGGAATCGGTGAAGATGACGACGCCCGCATGCCCGCCGGACTGCACGATGGCCGCCAGCGCGGTCACACGCGCGACCTCGAGCGGATCCGTCGACACGTTCATCGCCACGGGCGTGCCGGGCACCGGTCCGGCCCGGGCCGCGACATGCCAGCCGACGATCGGGATGTTGTTCTCGGCAAACGGCCGCAGTGCGGGGAGCAGCGCGCGTGCGTCGCCCCCGGCGAGGATCAGACCGTCGGGGTGGCTTGCCAGCGCATTCGCGAGCATCTTCAGACGCAGGTCGGCCGCACCCGCGGAATCGAAGATCCTCACGTGCCAGCCGATCACCTTGGCCGCCTCCAGCACACCATCGACCACACCGAGGATGCCGCCGTTGCGCAAATCCTCGGCGACGACCGCGATGTGTTTTCCAGATTGCGCGGGTGGCCCCTTGCGTGGCCCGTTCCAGGGTGCAGCGGGACGCGAAGCGGCGTCGACCACTCGCCTGGCCAGGGCCAGGAAGTCCGTCGCGGCGAGCGGGGCTCCGGGCGCAGGGCCTGGCAATAAATCCTGCGCGGCGGCGGCCGACAGCACACACGCGCAAGCCAACGCCAGAAGGAAGCCCTTCATGCTGTTCCCCCCATGGGCTCCGTCGAGGTCGATTGGGGTTGCCCAAAGCCGCTCGCGGATGACCTTTTTAGCAGGATATTACAAGCCGATTCCCGCGTGTCATCGGTCATGCGCTGGCGCAGATTGGATCAAGCGTGGTCGGCACTCAACTGCAATGGTCTGATGGTCAGTGTTTGCCACGATTGCGCGATCAATCGTTCATCGATCGCAAGCCTTAGAGTTTCTCGACTGCAAGCAGGTACGACAGCATAACGACTGGCAGTGTCGTTTGGCACGGAAGCCGCTTCGCCTTATCCGGGGTTGAGGAATGGCGGTGAAACGGTCGAAACTGCATCTTCCCGCGATCGGGCCGGGAACATGAGATTTCGCGGGGCGACGTCAGGCGTTACATCATCTCGGGTTTCGCCAGCCGGGTGCCATCGCTAAAGCGCGTCAATCGATATGGCTGTGTCTCGATCCCAGTCGCGTCGTCCGTCACGATGCGGCTAACCAGCATGCCGGCTCCCGGTCCCAGCCCGAATCCATGACCGCTGAACCCCGAAGCGATCACAAGGCCCGGGTTGCTCTCCACGCGTGACATCACCGGCACCAGATCGGGCATCGTGTCGATCGCGCCAGCCCACGCATGAGCGATACGCAATCCCGACAGTTCGGGAAAGACCGTCGCAACGTTTTGCAGTGCACGGGTCGGCCACTCGGCATCGGGCGCAGGATTGAGAACCCGCGTCACCTCGAACGGAGAGATGTCGTCGTGGCGCCAGTCCGCACTTCCTTCGGGGCCGCCGAAGAAAGGTTGCGCGATCCGGAATTTGAGCTTCTTGTTGAGTTTGCTGCGGAACATCTGGCGAAACTTGACCGCGTGCCGCAGGTTCTGTGGCGCGATCTCCATGCGTCCATAGCCTGGCACCGCGATCGTGTAGCCGCCGTCCAGCCGCCGCCGCATCGCGAAGTTCGGGCCGGAGAAGCACCCGTCTATCACGGCCGGCGCTTCCGCCGTGCGCAGCGCGGTGCCGATCACATTGACCGCCGGCAGATCGATCCCATGGTGCCGGCAGAACAGGGCGCTCCACGCGCCGCCGGCCAGCACGACGCTGCTCGCGCCAATCCGGCCGCGCTCGGTCCATACGCCGGAGATTCGACCCGCGCTGCTATCGAGTCCGCGAACCGCACAGGTCTGATGCACGCGCGCGCCGAGTCGTTGCGCGCCTCTTGCGATGGCGGGCGCTGCTCGCGACGGCTCCGCGCGTCCATCGGAATGCGACCACACGCCACCCGCCCACTTTGCCCGACTATGCGGAACGCGCGCGGCCAGTTCTCGAGCCGACAGCAGCTGACTGTCGAAGCCGAGCGCGCGCGCCTTGCCGAGCCATGCCTCCCACTGGGCGACATCGGCAGACTGCTCGCTTCCGCACAGAATGCCGCTGCGCCGAAAACCGATGTCCTCACCAAGTTCGTCGCTCAACTCGCCCCAACGCTTCAGGCTCTGCATCGCGAGCGGCAACTCGTAAAGGTCGCGGTTCTGCTGACGCACCCAACCCCAGTTACGCCCCGACTGCTCCGCGCCAATGATGCCCTTTTCGAGCAGCACGACCGATACGCCGCGCCGTGCCAGCTCGTAAGCGGTGCTGACGCCGATAATGCCGCCGCCGATCACGGCTACGTCGCAGCGATCGGGGAACCCCTCGCTATTCGGGACTTCGTCGATTCTTAGCATGTTTGAGCAACCATGATTGACATGAGCAGCCGGATACCGGGTGCGTACGCTGTCAGAAGATCACATAGATCTTCCGCAGCGTTTCATCGATGTTCCAGAGTCCTTCCGTGTTGGCTTGGAAAAATAGCGTGTCGCCGGCGGCGAAGCGGACCGTGTCTTCTCCGTCGGGCGTGAAGGTGCCGCTGCCCTTGATGAAATGCATCACCTCCGCCTGCTTGACGGAGCGCCGATAGGTGCCGGGCGAGCACTCGAACACGCCGGTATCGATTGCTTCGTGACCGGGAATGACGTACTGGCGTCCCGATACGCGCGACGGTTCGGTACCGGGCAGGCCCGCGGTTCCCCAATCCTCCAGTGCGGAGACTTCCGCGGCTTGCCTGATCTGCTGAACTTTCATTGCGCTGTTTCCTGTTGTCGTGAGCGGAGGTCGATACGTCGTTCGATCCGGCCTAGCCGGACCACGGTGACACCGGCGCGCAACTGGCGCAGCGAGGGCATCACCAGCATGCAGTCATCGTACGGAGTCGAGACCGGCTGACCGTCGGACCATGCGATCACGGTGCCGGCCTTGTCGAACGTCTCGAGGCCGGTGTAAGGACCCGCGAAACGGAAATCCATGCTCTTTGCGACGACCGGTTCGGTCACGCGCACGATGCGCATTTCGTCGGGCAATGGCGCGATCCAGCCGGGCGGCAGGTCGGCTGCGTCGACGATGCCCGACAGCAACAGAAAGCGCGCGGTGCAGTCGCGCGCAACCGTCACCGCGTTGGCTTCCCAGTGCTGGCCGCATTCGATCAACAGGGCATTCTTCGGACTCGTGTCGTCGCCGAAACCCTCGTAGTCGCGCATCCGGCGGCCTTCGGGATGGCCTTCGTCCTGAATCACGGTGGCGGGCGTGCCGAGCCGCTCGGCCAGTTCGGCCCCCTTGTGCAGCGGCCCTGCGACGATCAGCGGCGCGCTTTTTTCATGCATCGAATGCAGGTCGAGCAGCAGATCCACCGTGTCGATCACCGGCCGCATCGCGCGCGCACGATCGAGTTCCGACGAGCGGGTCGCCAGATCGTCGAGCTTCGCGGCGGTCCAGACGCGGTTGAAGTCCTGATCGACGAAACGCGCTTTGTCTGGTGTCGCGGGATCGAACCGCGCATACGCGGCGACGTTCGCGAACGACAGCGTGAGCTTGCCGCGGCGCGGGCGCAGGCCGCTGCGCAACAACGCGTCGACGGTGATCGCGCCGCACACTTCGTTGCCATGCGTGAGCGCATTGATCATTACGTGCGGCCCGGCTTGGCCGGAGTCGAACGAGTGCACGTATGCAATGCCGGTATTGCCGTCGGCGTGCGCCGAGAGGTCCGGAAATTCGACTTCGATAGGATAGGCTTCCATGTTTACTCCAGACCTCCCTGACACAGATACTTGATCGACAGATAGTCATCGAGACCATACTTCGATCCTTCGCGACCGTAGCCGGATTCCTTCACACCGCCGAACGGCGCCGCTTCTGAAGCGAGCGCGCCTTCGTTGATACCGACGATGCCAGCTTCCAGCGCGCGCGAGACACGCTCGATACGGCGCATGTTCTCGCTGTAGAAGTACGAGGCGAGCCCGAACGGCGTGTCGTTGGCGGCCTGCACCGCTTCCTGCTCGCTGTCGAATGGGAACAGCGGCACGAGCGGGCCGAAGGTTTCCTCGCCGCACAACACCATCGACGACGTGGCGTTACCCAGCACCGTGGGCGCGTAGTAGTGCGGTCCCAGCTCGGTGAGCCGTCGTCCGCCCGTCAACACGAGCGCGCCGTTCTCGAGCGCGTCCTCGACATGACGAGCGATCTTGTCCACAGCGCGCTCATTGATCATGGGCCCGATCTGCGAGGCGGGGTCGCTGGCGGGTCCGACCCGCAGTTCGGCCACTTTCGCGCTTAGCAGCGCGGAGAAACGTTCGTATACGCCGCGCTGCACGAAGACGCGGTTCGGACACACGCAGGTCTGCCCGCCATTGCGGAATTTCGCGGCCAGCAGGCCATTGACCGCGGCATCGAGGTCGGCGTCGTCGAATACGATGAACGGCGCATTGCCGCCGAGCTCCAGCGAGAGCTTCTTCAGCGTGCCCGCCGATTCGCGCGCGAGATGCTTGCCGACGGGTGTCGATCCGGTGAACGTGATCTTGCGGACACGGCTGTCGGCGAGCCAGTCGCCGACCGTCTCGGCCGCCGCCGCGCGCGAAGCCGAGATCAGGTTGAGCACGCCGTTCGGTACGCCCGCCTCGTGCGCCAGCATCACCAGTGCGATCGCGGTGAGCGGCGTGTCTTCCGCGGGTTTCGCGACCACCGTGCAGCCCGCCGCGAGCGCGGGTGCGATCTTGCGCGCGATCATTGCAAGCGGAAAATTCCAGGGCGTGATGGCCGCGACGACCCCGATCGGTTCCTTGACCGCGCTCATCCGTTTGCCGCGCTGCTGCTGCGGAATCAGGTCGCCGTAAATGCGGGTGGCTTCGTCGGCGAACCACGCGACGTACGACGCGCCATAGTTCACCTCGGCGCGTCCTTCGGCGAGCGGCTTGCCTTGTTCGAGTGAGATCAACGCACCGAGGGCGTCGCGATTCGCGACGATCAACGCGTGCCAGCGGTGCAGTACCGCCGCGCGTTCGCTGGCCAGCCTCGCGCGCCACGCGGGCAGCGCTTTAGCGGCGGCGTCCGTGGCCGCTCGCGCGTCGCTGGGGCCGCTGTCGGCAACTTCCTCGATCAGCTTGCCGGTCGCCGGATCAGTGACCGCGAAACGCCGACCGCTCGCGGCGGCGACCCACTCGCCGTTGATGAAGTTCTCCGTGCGGATCAGCGCGCGGGCCTGTTGTTCGAGATTCGTGCTCATATGAGGTCTCCGTGCCGGTTGGCATGCGACGGCAGAGCGCCCGACGCGCGCCGGGCAGTCAGTGCAGCCTGCTCTGTGAGTGATCAGGACGGTTTGGCGACCCGAGCCGCGATCGCCGCGCCGACCTCCGTGGTCGATGCGCTGCCGCCCAGGTCGCCCGTGCGCGGGCCTTCCTTCAGTACCCGCGTGATCGCGGCGACGATGGTGTCGTGCGCATCGCGCTCGACACCCGCGCCGTGGCCGAGAAAGTCGAGCATCATCGCGGCCGACCAGATCATCGCGACCGGATTGGCAATGCCCTTGCCGGCGATGTCGGGCGCCGAGCCATGCACCGGCTCGAACAGCGACGGAAAGCGCCGATCGGGATTCAGGTTGCCCGACGGCGCGATGCCGATCGTCCCCGTGCACGCCGGCCCGAGATCGGAAAGGATGTCGCCGAACAGGTTCGATGCGACCACCACGTCGAAGCGATCCGGGTTCAGCACGAAGCGCGCGCACAGGATGTCGATGTGCTGACGGTCCATCTTCACATCCGGGTAGCGGGCGGCCATTTCATCGGCGCGGGCGTCCCACCACGGCATGCTGATCGCGATACCGTTGCTCTTCGTTGCAACCGTGAGTTTCTTCGCTCGACGCTGTGCAAGGTCGAACGCGAACTTCATCACGCGCTCGGTGCCGTGGCGCGTGAAGATCGACTGCTGCATCACGACTTCGCGCTCGGTGCCCTCGAACATCGTGCCGCCCACCGACGAATACTCGCCTTCGGTGTTTTCGCGCACGATCATGAAGTCGATATCGCCCGGCTTGCGGTTAGCGAGCGGGCAGGGCACGCCTTCGAACAGCCGCGCGGGGCGCAGGTTCACGTACTGGTCGAATTCGCGGCGGAACTTCAGGAGCGAGCCCCACAGCGAAATATGGTCGGGCACCTTGTCGGGCCAGCCGACCGCGCCGAACAGAATCGCATCGCAGTCCTGCAGTTGCGCCTTCCAGTTCTCGGGCATCATCTGGCCGTGTTGCGCGTAGTAGTCGCACGACGCCCATTCGATATGGCGGTAGTCGATGCCGATGTCGAAGCGTTTGCATGCGGCGTCCAGCACGCGCAGGCCTTCGGGCATCACTTCGGTGCCGATGCCGTCGCCGGGAATCACGGCAATGCGGTATTTGCGGGTCATACATCTCTCTCCTTGCCGTGATCGCGCGCCGTCTGCTGACGCCGCGCGGATGGCGAAATGGGGTTGCGTTCGGGGGGCGGGCCGCGCATGGGTATCAGTAGCCGCGCGTCCGGTCGATCAAGCCGTTCATCCGCTCGCCGCTGCGATAGCGGCGCAGGTTTTCCAGTACCGCATCGACGGCCGGTTCGGGCCGCGTCGCGCTCGCGATATGCGGCGTGATGCGCACGCGCGGTTGCGCCCACAGCGGATGGTCGGCGGGCAACGGCTCCGGGTCGGTGACATCGAGCACCGCGCTGTGAATCTGCCCGCGTTGCAGCGCGTCGAGCAGATCGGCGCCGACGAGTTGCGGTCCGCGGCCGACGTGAACCAGCGACGCGCCTCGCGGCAGCATGTCGAATACCCGCCGGCTGAGCAGGCCGCGCGTGGCGTCCGTGAGCGGCAGCAAACAGATCAGGATGTCGGCACGGGCAAGCAACTCATCGAGCCCGGCCTCGCCCGCATAGCAGTCGATCCCTTCGAGCTCGTGCTTCGAGCGGCTCCAGCCCGCGCAGGCGAAGCCGAACAGCCGCAAACGCTCCAGTACCGAGCGGCCAAGCATGCCGAGGCCGAGCACGCCGATTCGACGCGACGCGGCGGCGCGCAACGGCATCGGCTGCCAGACGCGCGCCCGCTGCTGCAACCCGTAATCGAACAGATCGCGGTGAATCGCCAGCACCGCCTCGGTGACATATTCGACCATGCCTTCGACGATGCCCGGCTCGAGCATCCGCACCACCGGCAGATGCGCCGGAATCTGCGACAGATCCAGTTGATCGACTCCCGCACCGACCGAAAACACCACTTCGAGATTCGGCAGCGTGAGCGCGAGGTCTCCCGGTTGCCACGCGACCAGATAGCGCACGGCCGTGGGATCGCCGATGTCCGGCCACACCCGGAACGGCACGTTGGGCGCCAGCTGCGCGAAGCGCTCGGCCCATAGCGCTCCACGCACCGGATCGGCCTTGTAGAGGACGGTCATCGGCGGTTACGCCATCGCCTGATTGATGATGCCGAACGCGCGCCAACCCGGGTCGGGGGCCACCTCGCGCAAGTCGGCGGGCGCGTTGCGCACCATCTTTTCGACCGAGTCGACGCGCGGCATGCCGACATGGGTCAACCAATCGTTGATGCCGGCGTCGTCCGGCACGTCGATCCGCACGAAGTCGCCGGCGTGCTGCGCGAGCCAGTACGAAATCAGTGCGCGGGCACGCAGATCGTCGGACCCATGCTGCGCGACCACCGGTCCAACCGAGTAGCCGCGTCCGAACGGACGGAACAGCGATAAACCGACCACTTCGCCGTCACGTTCGAGAACCACGGCTTGCGCGAACTCGAGCAGCGCCGGTATCGTCGCGCTGCGGTCGAAGCCGCTCGCGCGCGACGCGAGTTCGATCAGCTTCGGCGTGTCGTCCGGCCTCGCGGCACGCAACTGTTCGCCGGCCGGCGGCGCGACAGCGGCCACGCTGCCGAGCGCGCCCTGATGCTGGGTGAGTCCGCCGCAGCTGACGAAGCCGAGCTTTTCGTAAAGCGGCTTGCCCGCGACCGTTGCGTGCAGGAAGGTCACGCGGTTGCCCAGTTCTTCGAGCACCAGTTCCATCAGCTTGCGGCCAATGCCGCGGCCCTGTTCGTCCGGCGAGACGATCACGAGGCCGAGCGTGCCGCGGTCCGCGCCGAATTTCCAGCAGAGCGCGGTGCCGATCACGGCGCCATTGTCCTCGGCGACGAAGCCGGTGCCGGCGTCGTACATGAAGCGCCAGTCATCGGCGCGGTGCGGCCAGCGCACCGCAACCGAGAGGCCGTGCGCGGCGGCGATGTCATCGGCAGTGAAGCGGCGATAGGTCAGTGATTTCTTCACGGTTGATTCGGACACTGCAAACTCCTGCTGGCGGCATGATCAGCCTAGACTGTGGCATTCCCGGTGCCTGCTTCATAGGACGATCTTTTTGTTATTCGGGCCGGTGTGTGGTCGGGTCTGCTTCACGGCGGCAGCGACGCGCAACGCAATTGCACAGGTATTTTTGGCGTTCACCCCGCGGGTGCTATATTCAATATAATGCTGAAAATTGAACGGGCGTTCATTGTAACGAAGCGGCTGGCGCCTCATCGGATGCGACCGTGCGCGCCCAGCACAACAACCGCACCGGCGGCACATGGGCAGCCGGCCGCAGCGTCATCAACGGGAGACACATGCAGCGAACCGAGCTCAGCAAGAAGCGCACGGCCGACCCCGGTCCCGGCGACGTCGGCGCTCGTCTGCGCGCGCTGCGCGTCGCGCAGGGTCTGTCGATCAACGAACTGGCGATGCGCGCGGGCGTGTCGGTCGGCACCGTCAGTCAGGTCGAGCGCAACAAGGCCAATCCGTCGGTGCGTATTCTCGAGCGCCTGCGCCTGGCGTTGGAGGTTCCGCTGACCGCGCTGCTCGAAGAAGACGACGCGGTCTCGGACCCGATCACCGGCGATTTCGTGCGCAAGGCGGCCGAGCGGCCGCTGTTCGAAGTCGGCAAGAACGGCATGCAGAAAGAATTGCTGTCGCCGCATGGCGATCACGATTTGCAGATGATGATCATCATGCTGCCGGCCGGCTCCGGTTCCGAAGAGGTGCTGGTGGGCATCGGCGAGAAGGCGGGCCTGGTGCTGGAAGGCACGGTCGTGCTGAATGTCGGCGACCGGCGCTCCGAACTGCGCGCGGGAGACAGCTTCCAGTTCAAGAGCACGGTGCCGCATAGCGTGCGTAACGAAAGCAGGAAGAGACTGCTCGTTTGCTGTGGATCATGAACACGCAGCCGCCCGTCATTCATCTTTGATCTGTTTGTTGTACCGGAGCCGCATGTCGTGTGGCAAGCGGCGCTGTCTTCCCTCTCTTTTCCCCGCTCGCTCTGACGCGTCGCGTCCGGTTCGCACGGACGGCGGCTGACGTCAACGCCTTTCTCTCATTCACTTTTCGGTTTTGCGTTGCACGACGGAACGGGCGTGTCGCGTCGCCTCGCTCGTGCGCGCCCCAGCCGTGCGGGCTTGCGGCCCGTGCCCACCAGTGCGGCGGTGTGCTCTCCGAGGCACGCAATGTATTGCAGCGCACAACGAACTTTTCACACAGTTTATTTTTGACCACTAGTATTTCATTTCGTGTTCATTAAAATGAACTTCATCCGATGTTCGTTCATTCGGCGGTCGCGATGGCGAACAGCAGTGCCGAGTGGTGCCGCAGTCATCAGTGCGTATGCGCACGCGGCACCACACACTTGAACCTACTGATCAGGCCGGACATGTCCACTCCGTCACTCGATTTCGATCCTTCAGCCGTGCCGTTGCCGCAGGGGCATTTCATTGGCGGTGCGTACTATTCGGCGGGCGAAGCGCAGATCGCCGTTCACCGGCCGTCGGACGGCGCGCTGCTTGGCCATGTGCCGGACGCCTCGGACGCCACCGTCGATCACGCAGTCAGCAATGCGCTAGCGGCATGGAAGACGAGCGGCTGGGGCACCCGCCCTCCGCGCGAGCGCGCGAAGGTGTTGAGCCGCTGGGCCGATCTGATCGATCGCGATGCGGTGAGCCTCGCCCAACTCGAAACGGTCAGCTCGACGCGTCCGGTGACGGAAAGCTATACATCAGATGTGCCGTTCACCGCGGAGGCGATCCGCTTCTTCGCGGAGCTGGCCGACAAGCTCGGTGGCGATATCGCGGCCACGCGCCGCGACAGTCTCGGTTTTGTTGCATCGGAGCCGTACGGTGTGATCGGTGCGATTACACCGTGGAATTTTCCGCTGTCGATGTGTTCATGGAAGTGCGGTCCCGCGCTCGCGGCGGGCAACGCGGTCGTGATGAAACCGTCGGAAATGACGCCGTTCTCGACGCTGCGTCTCGCGGAACTCGCCATCGAAGCCGGCATTCCTCCGGGCATCTTCAACGTGGTGAATGGCCGTGGAGCGACGGCGGGCGCCGCGCTGACGCGTCACCCAGGCATCTCGAAGATGAGCTTCACCGGTTCGACCCGCACGGGCGCCGCGATCATGAGCGACGCCGCGATGCACGGCACCAAGCCCGTCACGCTGGAACTCGGCGGCAAGAGCCCGCAACTGGTGTTCGAACATGTGCGGGACCTCGAGCATACGGCGCGCTGTGTCGCCCGCGGCTTTACGGCCAACGGCGGCCAGGCCTGCGTGGCCGGCACGCGGCTGATCGTGCACGAGCGCATTGCCGAGCCGCTGATCGCCGCCATTCAACGGCAACTGCAGCCGATCGAGCCCGGCCCGCTGTGGGACAGCCGCACCGCTTATTCGCCGATCATCAGTGGCGCCCAGGCGCGACGCATCGAAGCGCTGATCGGGCAGAGCCGCGAGAGTGGCGCGGAAGTGATCTTCGGCGGCGGCTTTTTCGAAGGCACCGACGCAGGCTATTTCCACCGCCCGACGCTGCTCGCCAATGTGACTTCAGAGACCCCCGCCGTGCGCGAGGAACTATTCGGCCCGGTGCTGACGGTACAGACATTCGCCGACGAGGAAGAGGGCATCGCGCTCGCCGCGCATCCGATCTACGGTCTCGCGGCGGGGGTCCATAGCAGCGACATCGGTCAGGCGCTGCGGGCGATGCGCCGCATCGCCGCGGGCACCATCTGGATCAACCGTTACGGCCGCAGCGGCGACATGATCATTCCGACGGGCGGCTTCGGCCAGTCCGGTATCGGCAAGGATCTCGGCCGCGAAGCGATGGTGGCGAGCATGCGGCACAAGAGCGTGCTGATCGATTTCGAAACGCTGTGAAACACGGCTTTACACCTGATATACGCAAGCATCAACCGCACTGATTCAACCCGAAACTGAACCCCGAGCCTGCAACCAGGTTCGCCACGACGACAGGATGTTGACCATGATCGATTTCGAGCCGAAGTACATCACTTTCGACTGCTATGGCACGCTGACCAACTTCCAGATGGGCCAGACCGCGCGCGAGCTTTACGGCGACAAGCTGGACAAGGCGAAGATGGATGAGTTTGTCGAGTTCTTCCGTGGCTACCGCCTCGACGAAGTGCTGGGCGCATGGAAGCCCTATCGCGACGTGGTCGTGAACTCGGTGCGCCGCACCTGCGAACGCACCGGCGTGCCGTTCGACGAAGCGACCGCACTGAAGATCTACGAGGCCGTGCCGAGCTGGGGCCCGCACGCGGACGTGCCGGAAGGGCTGTCGCGACTGGCCTCGAAGTACAAGCTCGTGATCCTGTCGAATGCGTCGAACGACCAGATCCACAGCAACGTCGACAAGCTCGGCGCGCCGTTCCACAAGGTCTACACCGCCCAGCAGGCACAGGCGTACAAGCCGCTGCAGAAAGCCTTCGAGTACATGTTCTCGCAACTGGACTGCAATCCGGAAGACGTGCTGCATGTGTCGTCGAGCTTCCGCTATGACCTGATGACCGCGTACGACATGGGCATCAAACACAAGGCGTTCGTCAACCGCAGTCACGAGCCGCTGAACCCGTATTACGGCGTCAACGAAGTGTCGGGCATCCCGCAACTGGCATCGCTGCTCGGCCTCTGATTCGTACGTCCGGCCTTCTCACGACATCGCTTCCCGCGCGCCGCTGAAAGCGGCGCAACCAACCGACAGGAACGCATCACGATGAAGCTCGACTCCTACTGGCTCGACACTGCGCCACGCTTTACCGGCGGCGCCCAGGGTCCGCTACCGCAGCGGGTGGACGTTGCGGTGGTCGGCGGCGGCTTCACCGGGCTGTCGGCTGCGTTGGAGCTGGCCAAACGTGGCATGTCGGTGATCGTGTTCGAGGCGGGCCGACTCGCGGCGCAGGCATCGGGCCGTAACGGCGGCCATTGCAATACGGGCGTCGCGCAGGACTACGCCGCGTTGTCCGCGCGCATCGGCAGCGAACGCGCGTCCGAGTTCTACCGTGCGTATGCCGGCGCCGTCGAAACGGTGAAAACGATCATCGGGGAGGAGCAGATCGATTGCGATCTGCGCCACTCCGGGAAGATCAAACTCGCCGCGAAACCGCAGCATTTCGCGTCGCTCGCGAAGTCGTACGAGGTGTTGCGGCGCGAAGTCGATTCCGATGTCGAACTCGTGCCGCCCGAGCAGATTCGCAACGAGATCGGGTCGGACAGCTTTTTCGGCGGCCTCGTGCAACACAACGGCATGCAGATGCACATGGGCAAATTCGGCGTGGGTCTCGGCACGGCAGCCGCACGGCGTGGGGCGCAGATCTACGAGAACACGCCGGTGACGAACCTCAAGCCGCTCGGCGGCAACGCGTTCGACGTGCAGTGTCCGCTCGGGACGGTACGCGCCGAGCGCGTGCTGATTGCCACCGGTGCGTCGCAGGTCGGTCCGCTGCAATGGTTCCGGCGCCGCATCGCGCCCGTCGGCAGCTTCATCGTCGCAACCGAGCCGCTGGGCAAGGCGCGCCTCGATGCGGTGTTGCCGACGCGCCGCTCGTATGTGACGACGCTGAACATCGGCAACTATTTTCGTGCGACGCCGGACGAGCGTCTGCTGTTCGGCGGCCGCGCGCGCTTCGCGATGTCGAATCCGCGTTCGGACGAGAAAAGCGGGCGGATTCTGCGTGATGGCCTCGCGCGCTATTTCCCGCAACTGGCCGACGTGCGCATCGATTATTGCTGGGGCGGCCTCGTCGACATGACGGCCGACCGGCTGCCGCGCGCAGGCCAGCATGAAGGACTGTTCTATTCAATGGGCTACAGCGGCCACGGTGTGCAGATGTCCGTGCACATGGGTCGTCTGATGGCCGACGTGATGTTCGGCGCCGCCTCGCGCAATCCGTGGCGAACGCTCGAATGGCCCGCGATTCCAGGACATTTTGGACGCGCGTGGTTTCTGCCGCTCGTCGGCGCGTATTACAGGTTGCAGGATGTACTGCATTGAATGGATCGACTGATCGCTACCGTTAGATGGTCGGGCAGCGCATAGATTGAAAATCACTATTCCCAGAGGAAATCCCCATGTTGCGTTTCATGTTCCAGCCTGCAGCCGCCGTCCGCTTCAACACTGTGCAGCGCTTTGCCGCCGGCGCGGGCCTCGCGATGACGATGATGTTCGGCGCCGCCCACGCTGCGGAAACGGCGACGCTCACCGCCGGCTCGCCGCCGTCGAGCGCGCCGACCACGTTCATGAACGTGAAGACACAGCAGATCGAAGGCCTGATGCCGGATGTCGTCAAGGAGATCGGCAAGCGCGAAAATTTTAACGTGTCGTACGACGCGGTGCCGTTCTCGGCGCTGATCCAGTCGGTGGTATCGGGCAAGATCGACATCATCGTTGCCGGCATGACGCCGACGCCGAAGCGCGCCGAAGTGGTCGATTTCTCGCAGCCGGTGACGGCGTTTGGCGAAGGCATCATCGTGAAGGACACGAACAAGGCGGTCTATCACTCGGTGCAGGACCTGAAGGGCATGACGGTCGGGGCGCCGACCGGTACCGACTACGGCGATCAGTTGAAGAAACTCGGCATCTTCACCGAAGTGAAGATGTACGACAGCCCCGCCGACATGACGCGCGATGTCGCGCTTGGCCGCATCGTCGCGGGCTTCAACGACTATCCGATCCTGAAGGCCCAGGAAGCAGCGGGCGCGATGGCGGGGACGCGGGTAGACGACGCGTATGTGCCGATGGAAAAGTTCGACATCGCGATCGCGGTGAAGAAGGGCAACAGCGCGCTGATGGCGAAGATCAACGACGCGCTGACGAAAATGAAGGCCGACGGCACGCTCGACGCGATCCTCAAAAAGTGGCACCTGGTGAGCTGATTGGCTTCGCGTGAAAAGAGCCGTGCCCGCGGCGACGCGGGACTCGTTCTGCCAGGTCCGTCGCGCAGCGGCGCGGCGGACTGAACGAATACGAAGAGCAATGGAAGGCACGACATGCACTGGCAAGATATAGCCGACTTTGTACCGATTTTGCTGCAAGGCGCGGTGATGAGCATCGTCATCACGCTGGGTTGTCTGGTGTTGAGCACCGTGCTCGGCCTGACCTGGGCATTGCTGAAGATGTCGCGCTATCCCCTCGTCGTACGCGGTGTGAGCACGATGATCAACGTCGTGCGCGGCCTGCCGATGATCGTGCTGCTGTTCTACATCTACTTCGTGCTGCCGGAAATCCACATCCAGGTGTCGGCGCTGCAAGCCAGCATCATTGGGCTTGGTTTCGGTTACTCGACTTACGTCGCGGAAATTTTCCGGGCGGGTATCGAGGCAGTCGATCCGGGCCAGTACGAAGCCGCGCAGTCGATCGGCATGGGCCGCGTGAAGACGATGATACGGGTGATCCTGCCGCAGGCGATCAAGGTCGCGCTGCCGCCGTACAGCAACACGCTCGTGATGATGCTGAAGGATTCATCGCTCGCGTCGACCATCACGGTCGCCGAAATGACGCGCGAAGGCCAACTGATCGCGTCGTCGACGTTTCAGAATCTGACGGTATATACGCTCGTCGCGCTCGGCTATCTCGCGATGAGCTTGCCGCTGATGAGCATGACCCGCACGCTTGAACGACGTTTCGGTCGGCACAGGGCGAGATAAGTGCGAAGTGAGGATGCGATGATCGAAATCACGAATGTGCACAAGAGCTTTGGCACCGTACCCGTTCTCAAGGGCATTTCGCTCAACGTCCGCCAGGGCGAAGTGGTCTGCCTGATCGGTGCGTCGGGCTCGGGAAAGTCAACCCTGCTGCGCTGCATTAACGCGCTGGAGTCATACGACGAAGGCGAAATTCGTCTGCTCGGCGAGCGCGTCGAACAGCGCGCGCGTAACATCAACCAGTTGCGCACCCAGGTCGGCATGGTGTTTCAGCGCTTCAACCTGTTCCCGCACCGTACGGCGCTCGAGAACGTGATGGAAGGGCCGGTGCACGTCAAGCGCCTCGCGCGCGCGGACGCGCAACGCGAAGCGTCTGAACTGCTCGACAAGGTGGGGCTCGGCCACAAGCTGCACGCCTATCCTCATCAGCTTTCGGGCGGGCAGCAGCAACGGGTGGCGATTGCGCGCTCGCTCGCGATGAAGCCGAAGGCGATCCTGTTCGACGAGCCGACCTCGGCGCTCGATCCAGAACTGGTCGGCGAAGTGCTCGGCGTGATGCGCACCCTCGCACGGGAAGGCATGACGATGCTGGTGGTCACCCACGAAATGGGCTTTGCGCGTGAGGTGGCAGACCGGGTGTGTTTTCTGCACGCGGGACTCATCATCGAGGAGGGCACGGCGCAGCAGGTGCTGGGCTCGCCGCGCGAGGCGCGCACCCGCGAGTTCCTGCGCCACGTGCTGACCAATCGCAGCGACGCTCATGTCGCGCCCGACGGTATGGCAGGAGCCGCGGCATGAACGGCAGATTCGTACGCGTAGGCGAGACGGTTCGCGCCAAAGTCGAACTGACGATCAACGGCGCGCCGGTCGAAGCGCTGGCCGGCGACACGCTGCTCACTGCGATGCTGTGCTCGGTGCGGCATGTGCGGCAGTCCGAGTTCGGCGCGGAACAACGCGCGGGCTTTTGCCTGATGGGCGCGTGTCAGGACTGCTGGGTATGGACCGCGGACGGCGAGCGGCTGCGCGCCTGCACCACGGTGGTCGAAGCAGGCATGCGCGTCGTCACGACGCAACCGGAGGCGCAATGGCCGAACCTCGCATCGTAATCGTCGGCGCAGGGCCTGCAGGGGTGCGCTGCGCGCAAACGCTGCTGGCGGCCGGCATCCGCCCGATCGTCGTCGACGAAGGCAGGCGCGATGGCGGCCAGATCTACCGGCGTCAGCCCGATGGCTTCACGCGGCCGTATTCGAAGCTGTACGGCACGGAAGCCGCGCGCGCGGAGAACCTCCATCAAACTTTCGAGCGACTGCGCCCGCAGATCGATTACCGTCCGCAGACGCTGGCGTGGAACGTCGCGCAAGGCAAGTTGCATATCGTGCATGAAGGACACGCGAGCGTGTTGCGCTACGACGCGCTGATCCTGTGCCCCGGCGCGACCGACCGGTTGATGCCGGTCAAAGGCTGGCAGTTCGCCGGTACCTACAGCCTCGGTGCCGCGCAGATCGCGCTGAAGTCGCAGGCCTGCGCGATTGGCCGTCAGGTCGTTTTCATGGGTACCGGCCCATTGCTGTATCTGGTCGCGAACCAGTATGTGCAGGCGGGTGCCAGGGTAGCGGCAGTACTCGACACGTCGAAGACCGGTGCGCGCTTGCGCGCGCTGCCCAAATTGCTGGCGCGCGTCGACGTATTGCGCAAGGGCCGCGCGCTCGTGAGCGCGTTGAAGCGCTCAGGCGTGCGGGTGGAAAACGGCATCGAGCCGCTCGAAATTCTCGGCACTCCGGACGACGGCGTGCTTGGCGTACGCTTTCGCGATGCGCGCGGCAACGTCGCGCAGGTCGAATGCGACGCGGTCGGTCTCGGCTATCACCTGCGGCCGGAAACCCAGCTTGCCGATCTCGCGCGCTGTGCGTTCCGTTTCGACGCGATCACGCGGCAATGGGTGCCGCAAATCGACGAACTCGGTCGCAGTAGCGAAAAGGGCGTCTATATTGCGGGCGATGGCGCGCGCGTGCTCGGCGCGGACGGCGCCGAGGTCGCCGGACGGCTCGCGGCCCACGCTGCGCTGAGCGATCTCGGGCGGCCCGTTGCGGCGACCACGCTCGACGCGTTGACGCGCGAACAGCGCAAAATGGATCGCTTCCGGCTGGGTCTCGTGGAGGCGTTTGCGTGGCCTGCCGCGCAGGCCGCGCGTCTGTCCGACGATACGATCGTTTGCCGGTGCGAAGGCATCACCGCGGGCGAACTGCGCCGCGTGGTGCGCGATGAAGGCGCGCAGGAAGCGAACCGTGCGAAGGCCTTTAGCCGTGTCGGTATGGGGCGCTGTCAGGGACGTTACTGCGGCCATGCGGGTGCGGAGGTGATCGCGGCGGCGGCGAACGTGCCGCTCGAGCAGGTTGGCAGACTTCGTGGACAGGCGCCGGTCAAGCCGCTGGCCATTGCAACCGTGGAGGATACCGAGTGAACCGTGCACAAGCCGATGTTCTGATCGTGGGCGGCGGGTTCATGGGTGCGTCCGCCGCATTTTTTCTGAGGCAGCGGGGCCGCTCGGTGATCCTGCTCGAGCGCCAGCTCGTCGGGCAGCAGGCGAGCGGCACCAACTTCGGTAACGTGCGCCGTCAAGGGCGCTTTCTGCCGCAGTTGCCGCTGGCGAACCGTTCGCGCGAAATCTGGGGGCGTCTGCCGAAATTGATCCAGCACGACGCCGAGTTTCTGATGTCGGGCCATGTCCGCGTCTGTTATCGCGAAGAGCAGGCCGACCAGTTCGAAACCTATGCGAAGGAGGCCGCGCACTACGGTCTCAAGCTCGACCTGTTGCGCGGCGACGCGCTGCGCGCGCGGTTTCCGTTTCTCGGTGCGGAGGTGCTGGCGGGCTCCTATTCGCAGATGGACGGGCACGCGAATCCGCGCCTCGCGGCGCCCGCGTTCGCCCGCGCCGCGGCTCGGCTCGGTGCGCAGATCGTCGAAAACTGCGATGTCGTGACGGTGGAAAAAGAGGGCGCCGAGTTTCGCGCCACGAGCGCCGACGGCCGCACGTTTCATGCGCCCGTGCTGCTGATCACGGCGGGTGCGTGGGGCAACCTGCTGTCGGAGCAATTCGGCGAAGCGGTGCCGATCGCCGTCAACGGTCCACAGATGGCCGTTACCGAACCCGTGCCGTATGCGATCCAGCCGGTGGTCGGCGTGTCGTCGCCGCAGATCGAAGAGGTGGTGTATTTCCGCCAGGTCGCGCGCGGCAATATCGTGATCGGCGGCTGCGCGCGTGCACCTGCGTATCTCGACGAACGCCGCGCGAAGGTTCTCCCGTCAAGCACGTTGCTGCAGTTCAGACAGCTGCAGCGGGTCGCGCCGATGCTGCGCAAGCTGAGCATCATCCGGGTGTGGAGCGGCGTGGAAGGCTATATGCCCGATGACAAGCCGATCATGGGCGCAAGCGGGACGACCAGCGGCCTGTTCTATGCGTTCGGTTTTTGCGGCCACGGTTTTCAGCTTGGTCCGGGCGTGGGCGACACGATGGCCGAACTGATCGACACCGGCGCCACCAGCACGCCGCTCGAGCCGTTCGACATCCGCCGCTTCGCGGCCAGTCGGGAGACGGCACCGACAGTGCCGCCCACGTCGCGCGTTGCGTGAGCGGAGCGTCGATGCTGAGCCTGAGCCCAACTTCGTCATCATCCGCGCCTGAGCTTGCGGGCGCGAGCCGTCATCCGACGCGCGCGCCGAATCGCGTGAGCCGCGCCGTGCAGCGTGCGCTCGACTTCATCGATGCCTGTTTCGCCGAGCCAATCAGCCTGTCCGAACTGGCGGCCGTCGCGCAGTTGAGCATTTCGAGGTTTGCGGTGCGCTTCAGCGCGGAGATTGGCGTGTCGCCGCAGCAATATGTGCGGCTAGTGCGCGTACGGCATGCGCAGCGCCTGTTGCGACGAGGCTTGCCGCCGTCGATCGTGGCGACCGAGGTGGGCTTCTTCGATCAAAGCCATCTATGCCGGCACTTCAAACGTGTGCTTGGCAGAACGCCGGGGGAATGGCTGAGCGCGAATGGTTGACTGCAAGTCGACAGGCCACCGGCGTCGCGCCGGTGGCCTCGAACGCATTCGACCCGATCGGGCCGGCTGCGCGTAGCCGAAACCATCACCGCTTCATTGATGCTGCTGCGAGAAGAGCGTTTCCAGCGGGTATTCGGATTTCACGAATGGCGTCTTGATGATGACGTAGCTGAAATACTTCTCGATGCCGATGTCGCGCTCCAGCAGCCCTTCGATCACGCTCTGATAATGATTGACGCTGCGCGTGACGAACTTCAGCAGGTAATCGTAGCCGCCGCTCGCCAGATGGCATTCAATGATCTCGTCCACAGGACGGATCGCCGCCTCGAACTTGGCGAAGTCTTCGCGACGATGGTCGGCGAGCGTGACCTCGGTGAACACGATCTGCACGTCACCGAGTTTCTGCAGTTGGATATGTGCGCCGTAGCCGACGATATAGCCGGCCTTTTCAAGCCTTTTCACGCGAATCAGACAGGGGCTCGGCGAGAGCCCCACGGCGTCCGCAAGCTCGACGTTCGTGATACGGCCTTTCTTCTGGAGTTGCGAAAGAATACGCAGGTCGATCCGGTCCAGCTTCGTGTCGCCGCTTGTCGTCATGTATCGGTCTGCCCGTCGAAGGTTCTGCTTTTCGCTTCGTTGCGCTTCGCCTTGGTCAAGCAACGCGCAGGCCGATGTTATCACGCGCTCAGGCGGCCGCGCGGCTCGCGCCGCGCAATGCGGCACGCACCTCCGCCTGCTCGAGCACGTCGTCGAGCGTGCGCCGCAGACGGCCGAACAGTTGTTCGAACTCGGCCTCGCCGAAGCACAGCGCGGGCGCGAAACCGAGAATGCTGTCGCCGAATGCGCGGAACACGAGGCGGTTGCGGTAGGCTGCGGCCGTGATCCGGTCCGGCAGCTTCAGCGACGGATCGAAGCGTGCCCGCGAGTTCTTGTCCGCGACCAGTTCCAGCGCGCCGAGCAGCCCGCGATGACGCGAGTCGCCCACCAGCGGATGAGCGAGCAGCGCGTCGAGCCCGGCGGCAAAGCGCGGTGCCTGCGCGATGCCGTTCGCGAGCAGACCGCCCTCCTGATAGAGCCGCAGTACTTCGAGTCCGATGGCGGCGCTCACCGGATGCGCGGAGTAGGTCTGACCGTGACCGACGACCGCGGTATCGCGCGCATCGCCTGCAATGCCCTGGTAGATTTCGTCGGACATCAGCACCGCGCCCATCGGCGCATAACCGGAGGTCAGCCCCTTCGCCACCGTCATCAGATCCGGCTCGACCTGTTCGGCCTCGCACGCGAAGAGCGGGCCGGTACGACCGAAGCCCGTGATGACCTCGTCGGCGACGAACAGGATGTCGAGGCGACGGCACGCGTCGCGCATCGCCTTTAACCAGCCGACCGGCGGCACGATCACGCCGCCCGAACCCTGGATCGGCTCGCAGAAGAACGCGGCGACGTTCTCCGCCCCGAGTGACGCGACTTTCGCTTCGAGCGCGGCGACGGATGCGGCGATCAGCGCTTGCGCGTCACTGCCTTGCGGCTGACGGTACGCATACGGCGACGGCAGATGGTGCTGGTGCGGCAGCGGCAGGTCGAAGTTGCGGTGGAACGCGGGCAGCGCAGTGAGCCCCGCGCCGACCGACGACGATCCGTGATAGCCACGTTCGAGCGCGATCATCTGCTTTTTCGCCGGGCGCCCCGTTGCATTGAAGTAATGCGTGATGAAGCGTATCGCGGAGTCGATCGCATCGGAGCCGCCGAGCGTGAAATAGACGTGCTGCAGCGAAGCGGGCGCAAGCGACACCAGTTTTTCGGCCAGTTCGATCGCGGGTTCCGACGAGAAGTGGAAGTAGGTGGTCGCGTAGGGCAGCTTCGTCATCTGGCGCGTCGCCGCTTCGACGATGCTCTGCTGGCCGTAACCCACGTTCACGCACCACAGGCCCGCAAATGCGTCGAGCAGTTCGTTGCCGTCGATATCGCGCAGATACGCGCCCTGGCCGGATTCGAGTACGGTGGTGCCGCGCGCTTCGTGCGCGCGATAGTTGATGACCGGGTGAATCAGGTGCTTGCGGTCGGCGTCGATCAGCGATGAGTTTGACATGATGGTGGTTCCCCGCACGTGGCGATCAGGTAAGAGTCACCCCTCGATAGTAGCGACAGCCGTATGCGTGCCGTTCAGCCAAAAAAAAGCCTAAAGAGCGTCGACGCAGCGTTTTTCACCCTGCAGACAGCATTTTCTGCTGCGTGTGCTTAATAGCAGGGCGAACCCCAACGCTGCCGTGCATGAGCGAGCGTGTTTGCGTGTGGAAGAGAGAGGCGCCGCGGTGCAGCGGGTTCAGGTTCAGCGTGGCTTCACCTGGCTCAGGTGAGCGACTGCGCGATCACCGCATACTGATGCAGCCCCGGGTCGGCGCGGCTCGACTCGCCATCGGCTGGCGCGGATGCAAGCCGGCGCATCTTCACGACCGTCTCCGAGCGTGCGAGACCGAGGCCGGTTAGCCACTCGCGCAGGCCGTGCCCGTGCGGCACGTCGATGCGCACCAGCGCGCCTTCGTTCAGCGCGAGCCAATGGCTGATCAGCGCCTTGGCCCGCACGGCGTCGGGAAACGCGCTGGCGACGACGGGGCCGATCACGAAGCCGCGTCCGAAGCGGCGGAACAGCGAGAAGCCGAGCAGTTCGCCGTCGCGATCGAGCGCGATACCGTCGGCCAGATCGAGCAGCGGCGGCAGTACGTGGCTGCGATCGAGGCCGCTAGCGCGTGATTCGAGCGCGACGAGTTGCTGCGCGTCGCTCGTCCCGAGCGGGCGCAGCCGCTCGTTGGCGGGCAGCGCAACGAGCGGCGGCCGGAACGCTGCACCCTGCATCTGGTCGAGGGCGCCGCAGCGCTCGAAGCCGAGCGCGTCGCACAACGGCTGGCCAGCCTCGGTCGCATAGAGCGTGATGTCACGCTTGCCAAGCTCGTCGAGCGCGTGCGCGAGCAACGTGCGGCCGATACCCACGCCGCGATGCTCCGGCGCGACGATCAGCATGCCCAGCGTCGCCTGATCCGCGCCGAACTTCCAGCAGACCACGGTGCCGACCAGCGCGCCCGCCGTCTCGGCGACGAAGCCGATCCCGATGCGCGCCGAAAACCGCCAATCTTCACGGCGATGCGGCCAGCCAATCGCCGCGGACAGGCGTTGAGCGGCAGGGATGTCGTCGGCTGTCAGGCGTCTGTAGGTGAAACGTGCGTGAGGCGTTGGATCGGACACGGGGCGCTCCGTGAATAGTCGGCCGTGCCGCGACTGTTGCACGTTGCCCGGTGATTGACTAGTACGAACTTCTCATCGTGGGGGGCGTCCTGTCCAGAACATCAGGGTCAACGCCAGGAGCGGCAAATCATGCTGTTTTGACCACTCAAAACCATGTTTTCGAATGGTCGAGTCCACCGATACGCGATCAACGCCATTTTTTGCAGTGCTTAAATCGATTCATGCAATGCCACCGCGCCGCGACCAGCACGCGGAGCGCCGTCGAACACCAATGCTGGATACCCCGCGTTCAATCCCGAGTGAGGAGCAGTTGCATGTACGACGACCCAATCAAAACGGGCGGCTTCAGCCGCCGTGACATGATGCGTTTGCTGGCCGCCGGCGGCATCCTTGCCACCGGCGCGGGAGGTCTGCTGGCGGGGGCTCGCCCGGCATTCGCGGCACCCATGCCGAAGAAAGGCGGCAAGATCCGGGTGGCCTACGACGCATCCTCGACCGCGGATACGCTCGACCCGGCCAAGGGTTCGGCAGGCTCCGATTACATCCGCTTCTTCATGTTCTATAGCAGCCTGACGCAGCTCGATTCGTCGCTGACGCCGAGGATGAATCTCGCCGAATCGATCGACACCAGCGACGCGAAAGTGTGGGTGATCAAACTGCGCAAAGGCGTCACGTTCCACGACGGCAAGCCACTCGCGCCCGCCGATGTCGTCTACTCGCTGATGCGTCACAAGAATCCGGCAACGGCGTCGAAGGTGAAGACGCTGGCCGATCAGTTCGTGGAGGCGAAGCAGACCGGTCCCAACGAAGTCACGCTGACGCTCGTTTCCGCCAACGCGGACCTGCCGGTGATTCTTGCCACGCCGCAATTCGTGATCATCAAGGACGGCACGACGGACTTCACGACGGCCGTCGGCACCGGCCCGTACAAGCTGAAGACGTTCAAGCCCGGCGTTTCGACCGTCGGCATCCGTAACGACAGTTTCTGGAAGACCGGCGGCGGCCCTTACCTCGACCAGATCGAACTGATCGGTATCGGCGATAACTCGGCACGGGTGAATGCGCTGCTGTCCGGCGATGTTCACCTGATCAATTCCGTCGATCCGCGCGCGACGCAGCGCATTGCCGCGACGCCGGGCTACGAGGTGCGCGAGACCAAGTCGGGCCTCTATACCGATCTGATCATGCGCCGCGACAACCCGCTGACGGGCAACCCCGATTTCGTGCAGGGCATGAAGTATCTGTTCGACCGTGAGCAGATCCGCTCGGCGGTGTTTCGCGGTTATGCGGTGATCGGCAACGATCAGCCGATTCCGCCCGGACACCGCTACTTCAATGCGTCGCTGCCGCAGCGTCCCCACGACCCGGACAAGGCGAAGTTCCACTTCCAGAAAGCCGGAGCAATCGGTACGACGCTGCCGCCGATCTATGCGACGACCGATGCGAACGGCTCGATCGAGATGGGTGTGCTGCTGCAGCAGTCCGCCGCGAAGATCGGCGTGAACCTGGAGATCAACCGCGTGCCGGCGGATGGTTACTGGTCGACGCACTGGATGAAGCATCCGCTCGGGTTCGGCAACGTCAATCCGCGCTCGAGCGCCGATGTGCTGTTCACGCAGTTCTTCAAGTCGGACGCCCCGTGGAACGAGTCGGGCTGGAACAACCCGAAGTTCGACCAGTTGCTGGCCGCGGCCCGCTCGGAAACCGACGATGCAAAGCGCAAGCAGATGTACGGCGACATGCAGGTGCTGGTATCGGAGCAGGGCGGCATTGGCATCCCGACCTTCCTGAGCCTGCTCGATGCGAACGACAAGCACTTGCAAGGGCTCCAGCCCGTGCCTACCGGCGCGATGATGGGCTTCAACTTCGCCGAGTACGTGTGGTGGAACGCGTGACCCGCTGAAGCGCCCGGACGCGGCGGGTGGCCCCCGCCGCGCCGCTCGCGGCAGGCAGCCGCAGCGCGCCCGAGCGGCACGGCTCATGTATGACTCGCCGTGTCGCGCAGCCTAACCGAGGAGCTCATGCCCATGAACGGGAATATCGCCCAGTTGATCGGCCGGCGCGTCGCCGTCACTGCGCTGACGCTGCTGATTGTCTCGATCATCATCTTCGTGATCACCAACCTGTTGCCGGGCGATGCCGCGCAGGCCGCACTCGGCCAGTCGGCGACGGCGGATACGGTCGCGGCGCTGCGGCTGCAGTTCGGCCTCGACCAGCCGGCATACCTGCGGTACTTCCATTGGCTCGTCGGTCTGCTGCACGCGAACTTTGGCGTGTCGCTGTCGAGCAATCTGCCGGTGTCCGAGATGATCGAAGGGCGCCTGCCGAAGTCGCTGACCCTCGCGGCGATCACCACCGGGGTGTCGGTGCCGATCGCGGTGTCGGCGGGCATTCTTGCGGCAGTCAAGCGCGACTCGCTGATCGATCGGATCGTGAGCCTCGGTACGCTGTCGCTGGTCGCCACGCCCGAGTTCCTGATCGCGACGCTGGCGGTGCTGGTGCTGGCCGTCAAGCTGCACTGGCTGTCGGCGCTGTCGTACAGCGGTGAGATCGAGAGCCTGCACGACTTTCTGCGCGCGTATGCGATGCCGGTCGTCACGCTGTGCGCGGTCGTGATCGCGCAGATGGCCCGCATGACACGCGCCGCGGTGATCGAGCAACTCAGTTCTTCGTATGTGGAAATGGCGATGCTCAAGGGCGCGAGCCCCGCCCGCGTGGTACTGCGCCACGCACTGCCGAATGCGATCGGCCCGATCGCCAATGCAATCGCGCTGAGCCTGTCTTATCTGCTTGGCGGCGTGATCGTCGTCGAGACCATCTTCAACTACCCGGGCCTCGCCAGCCTGATGGTCGACGCGGTCAGCAACCGCGACTTCCCGCTCGTACAGGCCTGCACGCTGCTGTTCTGCCTCGGCTATCTGCTGCTCGTGCTGCTAGCCGACCTGTGCGCCATCATCTCGAACCCGAGGCTGCGGACATGACGATTCTTCGACCTTCTTCCGATGCGCCTCACCGGCTCGGTGCGCTCGAACCGGTGCAACGCAGCAGCATGATGCCGGAGGGCGCCGATCCCGCGCGGTCCTGGGGCGGCGGCGGAGGCCCGGCGCCTCGACCGGTGCGCCGCCGCAGCCTCGCGCAACGCATGAACCTGTCGACCGGCGGCTGGATCGGCCTGGCGATGGTCAGTTGCGCGTTGTTCGTCGCGGCGTTCGCACCGTGGCTCGCGCCGCATTCGATCGGCGCGATCCTCACGCCTGACGTCTTCGCGGGCTTCAGCGCGAAGCTGCCGTTCGGCTCCGACTACCTGGGTCGCGACATGTTGACCCGCATCATCTACGGGATGCGCCTGACGGTCGTGCTCGCGCTGGCGGCGGCGCTGCTCGCGGCGCTCACGGGGACCATGCTGGGACTGCTGGCGGCCGTGGCCGGCCGCCGGATCGACGAAACCATGAGCCGGCTGCTCGATGCGGTGACGTCGATCCCGTCGAAGATGTTCGCGCTGATGATCGTCGCCGCGTTCGGCTCGTCACTGCCGTTGCTGATCGTGACCGCGGCGATCAGCTACATGCCGGGCTCGTACCGGATCGCCCGCTCGCTGGCGGTCAATATCGGCACGCTCGAATACGTGCAGGTCGCGCGGGCGCGCGGCGAAAGCGCGCTCTACATCGCGTGCTTCGAGATGCTGCCGAACATGATTCATCCGATACTCGCCGACACCGGACTGCGCTTCACTTTCGTCGTGCTGCTATTGAGCAGCCTGAGCTTTCTCGGTCTCGGCGTGCAGCCGCCGTATGCCGATCTCGGTTCGCTGGTACGCGAGAACATCGCCGGCCTCGGTGAAGGCGTGCCGGTCGTGATCCTGCCCGCGATCGCAATCGCGATCCTCACGGTCGGCGTGAACCTGCTGATCGACGGACTGCCGCATCATGGCCGCCGCAAGGGCATGCCTGATGCCGATGGAGGCCACTGATGAAGGCACCCTTTTTCAGACGTGCTCACGCGGCCTTTGAGGCCGTCTCGAGGACCGCGCCGCTACCCCCGTCGAATCTGGTCGAGGTACGGGGGCTGCGCGTGGTGGGAAGCCGGCCCGGCGAGCCGGATACGACGATCGTGCATGACATCGACTTCGAAATTGCGCGCGGCGAGGTGCTCGCATTGATCGGCGAGTCGGGCTCGGGCAAAACCACGATCGCACTGTCGCTGATGGGCCATGCACGCAGCGGCTGCCGCATCGCGGGCGGCGCGATCCGGGTGGGCGACACCGACGTGCTCGGGCTCTCGCCGAAAGCGCTCGCGGGATTGCGTGGCCGCAAGGTTGCCTACATCGCGCAAAGCGCGGCCGCGGCGTTCAACCCGGCGCGCCCAATCATGGACCAGGTGATCGAAAGCGCGCTGATTCACGGCACGCTCAGCAAGCGCGCCGCGCGGGCCAAAGCGGTCGAACTGTTCCGCGCGCTCGCGCTGCCGGAGCCGGAGACGATCGGCCGGCGCTACCCGCACCAGGTGTCGGGCGGCCAGTTGCAGCGGCTGATGGCGGCGATGGCGCTGATCACCGACCCCGAACTCGTGATCCTCGATGAACCGACCACGGCGCTCGACGTCACCACGCAGATCGACGTGCTGCAAGCGTTTCGCAGCGTGATCCGCCAATGCGGAATGACGGCCGTCTACGTATCGCACGATCTGGCGGTGGTCGCGCAGATGGCGGATCGCATCGTCGTGCTAAGCAATGGTGAAATCCGCGAAACGGGCCGCACTGAACAGATTCTGCATGCGCCGGCGCACCCGTACACGCAGAGCCTGATTGCTGCCGTGACGCCCATCGCCCCGGCTGCCTCCACCTCGGCGGCTCCCGACGCAGCCCAGCCGAACACGCCGCTGCTCGAACTGCGCGGTCTGACGGCCGGCTACGGCCGCACCGACGCGAAGGGCTGGCCGCACAAGGTCATTCTGCGCGACGTGGACCTCGTGATCGATCGTGGGCAGACGGTAGGCGTGATCGGCGAATCCGGTTCGGGCAAGACGACGCTCGCGAAGGTGATCGCCGGGCTCGTGCCGATGGCGCGCGGCAATCTGCTGCTCGACGGTGAGCCGCTCGCCGCCAACCTCAGCCGCCGCAGCCGCGAACAGTTTCGCTGTATCCAGATCGTGTTCCAGAACGCCGACACCGCGCTGAATCCGACGCACACCGTCGAGCGCACGCTGGCGCGTCCGCTGAAGTTCTATCACGGCATGAAGGGCGAGGCCGCGCGGCGCCGCGTCGCCGAACTGCTCGGCCTGGTGCGCCTGCCTGTCGAGCTGGCGCAGCGGCGCACCGGAGAGCTGTCGGGCGGGCAGAAACAGCGCGTGAATCTCGCGCGGGCGCTGGCCGCCGAACCGAAGTTGATCCTGTGCGACGAAGTCACGTCCGCGCTCGATACGGTGGTCGGCGCTGCCATTCTCGAGCTGTTGCGCGATCTGCAAAAGAAGCTCGGCGTGTCATATCTGTTCATCACGCACGACATCGCCAAGGTGCGTGCGATCAGCGACGACATCGTCGTGCTGTACGCTGGGCACCGCGTCGAGACGGGCAACCGCGACGCGTTGTCGGCGCCGCCATATCACCCGTATTCGCATCTGCTCGTGTCGTCGGCGCCGGAGCTTCGCGCCGGCTGGCTCGAAGAAGCGGGCGAGCGTTGTCATCAGACGTTGCCGCCGATCGGTGAGTCGACTCATGAGCCGGAGCTTTGCACATTTCTCGCGCGATGCCCGATGCGCATCGACGGTGTCTGCAATCGCACGTCGCCGAGCGTGCGCACGCTCGCGAGCGGCGCGCAGGTGCTGTGCCATCGCAGCGAAGCGGAACTGGAGCGATACCAGAGCGGGCCGCCCGACGGTGCTGCTGCGGCGAGCGTGCTCGCGCAGTCTGGCACGGTGCGGGTCTGATGCCGCTAGGAAAACGTAGCGCGAGGGGATAGAACATGACCGGAGTCTTCTACGACTGCGCAGGCGACAGGACCGTGGCGATGTCGCGCGCGATCAGGCGGGCCGTGGCTTTTATCGAGAGTTCGTTCGCGCAGCCCGTCAGCCTCGCGACGCTCGCCGGCACCGCCGGGTTGAGTGTTTCGCGCTTCGCCACCCTGTTTCGCAAAGAGGTGGGTATTTCGCCTCATCGCTATGTGTGTCTGGTGCGAATTCAGCACGCTAAACGGCTATTGCGTGACGGCGTCCCGCCCTGTGAGGTCGCTGCCGAAGTCGGATTTTTCGATCAAAGTCATCTTGGCCGACACTTTCGGCGCGCGGTCGGCGTGACGCCGGGGCATTTCGTTGCTTCGCCAGAATCGGGCAGCGCATTCAGATGAAGCGAGGGGCCGATGGAGATGAGCTGGACGCGTTGCAGTGGGGTAGGCGAAAGAGCTGCCTGGTTCCGGGATAGCGTGGGCAACCTGCTCGGCATCGGCGAGCCGACGCCGCTGTCCGGCATTGAACATCCGCAGTCCATGAAGCATTACGGTTCCCCGAAACCCCCGCCACCCGGCGTTTCCACCACGAACACGTCGCCCGCGGCCATCTCGACGCTGGCGATATGGCCCAATGCGACGATCTCGCCGTCCGCGCGCTCGACGCGATTGCTGCCCCGCCTTCCCGCGCGTCCACCTGCCGCGCCGAAAGGCGCGTGAATGCGGTTGTTCGAGAGAATCGACGCGGTCATCGGCGCGAGAAAGCGGATGCGGCGGATCGCGCCGTTACCGCCGCGCCAGCGTCCCGCGCCGCCCGACTCCGCGCGGATCAGGTGCGACTCGAGCCGCACGGGATAGCGCCATTCGAGCACTTCGGGATCGGTCAGGCGCGAGTTGGTCATGTGCGTCTGTACCGCGTCGACGCCGCAGAAGCCATCGCCCGCGCCGCTGCCGCCTGCGATCGTCTCGTAGTACTGGTAGCGCGCGTCGCCGAACGTGAAGTTGTTCATCGTGCCCTGACTGGACGCGACGATGCCCAGCGCACCATAGAGCGCATTCGTAATCGCGGACGATGTCTCCACGTTGCCCGAGACCACCGCTGCCGGATAAACCGGATTGAGCATCGAGCGGTCCGGGACGATCACCGAGAGGGGCTTCAGGCAACCCGCGTTGAGCGGGATGTCGTCGCCGACGAGCGTGCGGAACACGTACAGCACGGCTGCCATGCAGACCGCCTTCGGCGCGTTGAAGTTGTTCGGCAGTTGCACGGACGTTCCGCTGAAGTCCACGGTCGCACTGCGCGTCGCAGCATCGACGCGAATCGCGACGTCGATCACCGCGCCGTTATCGAGTTCGTAACGGTACGCGCCGTCCTTGAGGGCGCCGATCACGCGGCGCACCGCTTCTTCGGCATTGTCCTGCACGTGCTGCATGAAGGCGAGCACCACGTCGCGGCCGAATTGCGCGACCATGCGGCGCAGCTCGTCCACGCCCTTCTGGTTCGCGGCGATCTGCGCGCGCAGATCGGCCATGTTCTGTGCGACGTTGCGTGCCGGATAGCGGCCCGATGCGAGCAGCGCGCGTGTTTCGGCGTCGCGCAGCACGCCCGCTGAAACAAGCTGCCAGTTATCGACCAATACGCCTTCTTCTTCGATATGCGACGAAGCGGCTGGCATCGAACCGGGTGTGATTCCGCCGATATCCGCATGGTGGCCGCGCGAGCCGACGTAGAAGAGCGGCTCGGCCGAACCGTCTGCGAACACGGGCGTGATGACGGTCACGTCGGGCAAATGTGTGCCGCCGTGATACGGGTCGTTGAGCATGAACACATCGCCGTCGCGCATCGCGCCGCGATTTCGCTCGATGACGGTCTTGATGCTCTCGCCCATCGATCCCAGATGCACGGGCATGTGCGGCGCGTTCGCAATCAGATTGCCCGCGGCATCGAAGATCGCGCACGAGAAGTCGAGGCGCTCCTTGATGTTCACCGAATACGCCGTGTTTTGCAGACGCAATCCCATCTGCTCGGCAATCGACATGAACAGATTGTTGAATATTTCGAGGCGCACGGGGTCGGCCTCGGTGCCGATCGAGCGGCGTGTGGGCAGCGGTTGCACGCGGGTCATCACCACGTTGCCTTGAACGGTCAGCACCGCCTGCCATCCCGGCTCGACCACGGTCGTGCCGTTCTTTTCGGCGATGATCGCCGGGCCGTCGAGCGTGTCGCCTGCGCACAGCGTTTCGCGCTGGTAGAGCGATGCGTCGTGCCAGCTACCGCTCGAATACATGCGCACAACCGACTGCGCATGGGGCGCGTCGCCTGCCGCGCGCTGCGGCAGGCTGCCGGCATCGACTGGCGCGTCGGCATGGCCGATCGCTTCGACGCAAGCCAGTTCCGCGATGAGCGGCGTATCTGCCATCAGGAACGCATAGCGTTGACGATACGCAGCTTCGAAAGCGGCGCGCATCGCATCGACGCTGCCCGCTGGCACTGCGAGCGATGAATCGGTGCCCTGATAGCGCAGATGGACACGTCGCTCAGTCGTGATACGCGCGGCGTCCACGCCCTGTTCGAGCAGTGCGCCGGTTGCATCGGCCGCGAGCGCATCGAGCGCGGCTTCCAGCGTCGCAAGCGATGAGTCGTCGAGCGAGATTTCGAGCGCTCGCTCGCGCATCGCCGTCTGATCCGCGAGGCCCATGCCGTAAGCGGAGAGCACACCGGCAAGCGGATGCGCGAACACCCGCGTCATGCCGAGCGCGTCGGCCACACCGCACGCATGCTGGCCGCCCGCGCCGCCGAAAGTCGTCAGCACATACTGCGAGACGTCGTGGCCGCGTTGCACTGAAATTTTCTTGATCGCGTTAGCCATGCTGCCAATGGCGATCTCCAGGAAACCTTCAGCGAGCTCTTCTGGTGTGCGACGCTGACCCGTAGCCGCGAAGATTTCATCGGCGAGTGCCCGAAAGCGTTCAGCGACGACCTCGCGATCGAGCGACTCGTTCGCGTTCGGACCGAAGACGCGCGGGAAATAGTCGGGCTGAATCTTGCCGAGCATCACGTTGCAGTCGGTGACCGCGAGCGGGCCGCCGCGCCGGTACGCCGCCGGACCCGGATTGGCGCCCGCCGAGTCGGGGCCGACACGCAGCCGGGCGCCGTCGAAGCCGAGCACCGAGCCGCCACCTGCCGCCACGGTATGGATGCTCATCATCGGCGCGCGCATCCGCACGCCTGCCACCTGCGTTTCGAATACGCGCTCGAACTCGCCGTTGAAGTGCGAGACGTCCGTCGACGTGCCGCCCATGTCGAAGCCGATCACGCGCTCGAAGCCCGCTGCCTGTGCCGCGCGCACCATGCCGACGATACCGCCCGCCGGGCCGGAGAGAATCGCATCTTTGCCCTGAAATACATCGGCGCGTGTCAGTCCGCCGCTGCTTTGCATGAACTGCAGGTTCACGCCCGGCATTTCGCTGGCGACCTGGTCCACATATCGGCGCAGGATGGGCGACAGATAGGCATCCACCACGGTCGTATCGCCGCGCGAGACCATCTTCATCAGCGGCGAGACTTCGTGGGAAACCGAGATCTGCGTGAAGCCGATTCGGCGCGCCAGATCCGCAAGCTCGCTTTCATGCGACGTGTGGCGATAACCGTGGATCAGCACGATTGCGAGCGCGCGGATGCCCTTGTGGTAGACCTCGCGCAGTGCGCGCTCCGCTGCCGCGTGATCGAGCGTCGCGACCACTTCGCCTTGCGCGCTCATGCGTTCGTCGATTTCCACCACGCTCTCATAGAGCGCTTCCGGCAACGCGATGTCGAGATCGAACAGGCGGGGGCGGTTCTGATACGCGATCCGCAACACATCGCGCAAGCCTCGCGTGGTGACGAGCGCTACCGGCTCGCCCTTGCGTTCGAGCAGCGCGTTGGTCGCGACCGTCGTGCCCATTTTGACCATCTCGACGTCGCGCGACGTAATGGGTTCTCCGGCTCGCAGGCCAAGCACATGGCGAATCCCGGCGACAGCCGCATCGCGATACTGCTCCGGGTGTTCGGAAAGCAGCTTGTGCGTGGTGAGCGTGCCATCCGGGCGGCGCGCAATGATATCGGTGAACGTGCCGCCGCGGTCGATCCAGAACTGCCAGCGGGACGGCGTGCAAACATCGGAGGCGTGATCGTGCTTCATGGTGTCGTGGTCGTGATGCGAAAGTGGTAGTGGTGTGCGCAAGGTGAAAATCAGGCCGATTCGAGTTCGCGACCGCGCGTCTCGGGCAGCGTAAGCGCGGCGATGATCAGTACGCCATACGCGGCCACGGCGAAAATCCCGATGCTCGTGCCCAGGCCGAAGCGGCTCGACAGCACGCCGATCAGCACCGGAAACAGCGCCCCGATCGCGCGGCCGACGTTGTAGCAAAACCCCTGGCCCGAGCCGCGCACACGGGTCGGAAACAGTTCGGTGAGAAACGCGCCCATGCCGGAAAAAATGCCCGACGCGAAAAAGCCGAGCGGAAAGCCGAGCCATAGCATCGATGCATTCGTGAGCGGCAACGAGGTATACGCGAAGGCAATCGCCATCGAGCCCAGCGCGAACAAAATGAAGTTTGGCTTGCGGCCGATGCGGTCCGTGAGCCACGCGCTGCACAGATAGCCCGCGTACGAGCCCGCGATGATCATCGCCAGATAGCCGCCCGTGCCCATTACCGTGAGATGACGTTCGGTCTTGAGGAAAGTCGGCAGCCACGTCGTGATCGCGTAGTAGCCGCCCTGTGCGCCCGTCGTAAGCAGTGCGGCGCGCAATGTCGTCGAAAGCAGCTTGGGAGAGAAGATCTCAGTGAAGCGCGGCGTGTCCTGAGTGTCGTACTGCTGAACCCTGGCCTGTTCGAATACTTCAGGTTCCTTCACATAGCGGCGGATCGCGAGCACGAGCAGGGCAGGCACGAGTCCGATCAGGAACAATGCGCGCCACGCGATTTCAGGCGCCATCACGGAGAACAGCACCGCATAGAGCAGGGCCGCCACGCCCCAGCCGAGCGCCCAGCCCGACTGCACGAGACCGACCGCTTTGCCGCGGTCGCGCGCGCGGATCACCTCGCCGATCAGCACCGCGCCCGCCGTCCACTCGCCGCCGAAGCCGAAGCCCATCAACGCGCGAGCCGCGAGCAACTGGCCGTAGTTCTGCGCGAGGCCGCATAGGCCGGTGAACACGGCGAACCACAAGACGGTGAGCTGCAACGTGCGCACCCGGCCGATGCGATCGGAAAGAATGCCGGCAATCCAGCCGCCGAGCGCAGAGGACAGCAGCGTCAACGTGCCGATGAAGCCGGCGTCCGCGAGCGAGATGCCCCAGGTAGCGACGAGCGTCGGGATGACGAAGGAAAGCATCTGCGTGTCCATGCCGTCGAGCATGTAGCCGACCTTGCAACTCCAGAACGCGCGACGCGCGTGCGGACCGGCTTCGGCATACCAGGAAAGCTGCGGGCTTCCCGTTCTTGACTTCATGTCGGCGGCATCGTCGACGCTCGCCGTGAGTGTCTTGCTGTCCATCTGCTGCTCCTATGGATAGACGCATGGGAAACGATCGAAGCCACGCACGAACGTAGGGATGCGTCATTCCCTCCGGGCCGCGCGGCCCGATGGCTTCATGGTGCTGTGAATCGCTTGTTGCACGACGGCGCCGCGCGCCGCCGGGACGGTCAGAAAATAGCCAGCGACGCGTTAGTGATATCCGTCATCAGCATGTGGCCCGGCGCGTGCGCAATCGCGAGTGGCAGCTTCGCGGCCATCAGTGCCGTTTGCGGCGTCACGCCGCAAGCCCAGTAGACAGGCAGTTCGCCCGCGCGGATCGTCACCGGGTCGCCGAACTCGGGGCGCGCGAGATCGACGATGCCGAGTTCCGCTGGATCGCCAATATGCACGGGCGCGCCATGCACGCCCGGAAAGCGGCTCGTGATCTGCACGGCACGGATCGCGTCGGCGCCGCGCAGCGGCCGCATCGACACGACGAGTTCGCCGCCGAACACGCCCGCCCGCTGGTTGGGGATGCTGGTGCGGTACATCGGCACGTTGCGGCCTTCTTCGACGTGGCGCAGGCCGATGCCTTCCTTCGCGAGCATGTGCTCGAACGAGAACGAACAGCCAATTGCAAATACGACGAAATCGTCCTGCCAGAGCGCTTCGATCGATTCGACGCGCTCGCTCAGGTTGCCGTCGCGATATACGTTGTACGCGGGCACGTCGGTGCGGATGTCGATGTCGCGCCCGAGCATCGGCACGCGGAACTCGCCAGGCTCGCCCACGCCGAGCAGCGGACATGGCTTCGGATTCGCATGGCAAAAGCGCAGGAAATCGTGCGCGTGCGCAGCGGGCAGGATCGCGAGATTGGCTTGCGCGTAGTCGCCGCAATGGCCGGCCGTCGGGCCACGGAAGTCGCGGTGACGGACGGCCTGGCGGAATTCGGATGGAGTCATGGTGTTAGCGTGCTCTGGCGGTTGCATCGGATTGTCTGCGGTGGGCGATGCGTCTTGCCTACCGTCAGGCCAAGCATAGAAAAGAAGAAAATTTGACGCCAGCTAGTTTTCTTTGCGCCAGATGAATAGAATTTCTTAATGGAATCGAGGGTTTTCCCGAGTCACGTTGAGATTTTTGGAGCGGTTTGCTTCCGTTGCACTGCCCACCTTTGACTGATGAATACGCGCTTCCTCGAAACCTTCGTCACGCTTGCCAAGCTGCGCAGTTTCCGCACGACGGCGACCGCGCTTCACGCCACGCCGGCGGCGATCTCGCAGCGCCTGAAGGCACTGGAAGACGAATTGCATACCGTGCTCGTCGATCGCGAGAGCCGCGAATTTCGGCTCACGCCGAACGGCGAATATCTGCTCGGCTACGCGAAGGCCGTGGTCGAGGCGACGCGCCAGTTGCAGGCCGCCGCGTCACATGAAGGCGCGATGCGCGGCAAGTTGCGACTCGGCGTGATCGAGACGGTCGTGCATAGCTGGCTTGCCGACTATCTGCGGCGGCTCTCGAAGGACTATCCGCAGCTCGAAGTGGAGCTTGCGGTGGACGTGAGCGTGGTGCTGCAGCGGCGTCTGATGGCGGGCGAACTCGATCTCATCATTCGCGTGGAAGGCAGCGACGAGGAATCGATCGTCTGCGATGCGCTCGCGAACTATCCGGTGCACTGGATCGCGCGCGCGGGGCTGCTGCCGTCTTCGCGCAGCGGACTCGCGAAACGCGTGCTGCGTCATCCGATCCTCACATTCGGGCGCGGGACGGCGCCTCATCGCGCGCTGGAGGACATCGTCAGCAAGCTCGCACTCGCCAACGGCGTGCCGCTCGCGGATACGCGCATTACGGGTTCGCCATCGATTTCGGTGATCGTGCAACTCGTGCGCGACGGCTTCGGCGTGGCGGCAATTCCGCGTCTGTTCGTCGATGATCTGATCGCGCGAGGCGAGGTGGTCGAACTGCCGCTGCAGCCCTCGCCGCCGTCCATCGTGGTGTCGATGTCCCGACGCGCGGATGCGCCGCTTTTCGTGCACGGCGCAGCGAACGCGGCACGTGCGGCGTGTCATGAATACTGCGAGCAGGGAGACCGACGCCTGATCGAGCGGCTATAGAGCCCGGCTCTTGCGGACTCTGGAGGCGGCAAGCGACCCAGAAAGAGTCATTCGACCCCGCGCTCCAGATCGTTGACGACTTCGTCGATCCTGGTCGAGGCGATTGTTTAGCACGTGCGGTTCGAGTTCAAGCGTTTCCACAGGGGCAAGGACGACGCGTTTTAGCGAAAAACAGCGAATTCAGTCCTTTCGCATGCGTGCAACCAATGCGAGCAAGCGGGCATTCATTTCCGCAGCCTGCAAATGCGCGTGCCAACCGTGACCAGGAAGCAGCCATTCGAAGCGATACGCGGCCAACTTGCCGAGCGATTCGGTGAGCGCTGTCCACGAGTACCAGCACGCGTCCCTGAACGCGACGAGGTCCTGCTGGCGTGGGCTCCAGGCAAGCGAATCCCCCGAGAACAGCACGCGATCATCGAGCTGGTACACGACGCTACCCCGAGTGTGCCCGGGTACAGGGATCGCGCGCACGCCGGCCGCAATGTTCAGTGCTGAACCGTCGTCGAGCAGATCCGTCGCATATGGGGCGGCCGACACATCCTCGCGGTGAATCCAGACGCGCGCGCCGAATTGACGCGCGTATTTGTCCGCGTCTGCGACGTCGTCACGATGCGACAGCAGAATGTGCGCAATACCGCCAGCGCCGTCAAACCATTTCACGAGTTCCGCCGCATAGCGCGGAGAGTCGATGAGCAGATTGCCTTCCGGACGCGCGGCAAAATAAGAATGTGCGCCAAACGACGACCGTGCGTTGAATCCGCAGCGCCACACGCCCGATGTGATCTGCTGCGGAAAGATCGCTGCGTTAGGACGAAGCTGTTTCGTTTCGCTGCGTACCGACGCCGTAGGGCAGACGAGCACCGCACGCCAGGCATCAAGCTGCTCTTCCGGTGTGGCCGGCTGCCGAACGAAGACACTCTTGTCGTTGCGCTCGACAATCAGCCCAGGCGCGACGTGACGAGATGCACCGCAATTGATGCATGCAGTGTCGATGTACCACTCTCCTGAAGCAGAGTCGGTATTACGTATGGGCTTCATCTGATGCTCCCGGGCTGACGTGCGCATCCGCCGGCTCGACGCTCGCTGGCGTCTCGCGGTCGTTGGAGGGATTGTTACACGATCATTGATGTACAGGCGCAAACGGCTCGTTCGCCACGCCCTTGTCCCGCTACGAAGCCTTGTCTGCGTTTGGAGTGATTTACCACGGCTGGCTACGCTTGCCGCAACAGACACCCCTACGCGGCACTTCGTCTGCTCCTGGCGCGGCCGCTTCTGCTCGTCGAAGTAACCAACTCCTCTGCTGTGAGGAAAAATTGACTGTTGTCCGCGAGGCGCGCAACGATGAAGTCGATGAAGGTTCTCACGCGCAGCGGTTGTTCCATCCGGCGACGGTAGTAGACGTAAATCGACTCGCGCTGGGTCAAATGCTGAGTGAGCAAAGGCACGAGCCGTCCAGCCCGGATGTGTGAGACGGCCGAGAAACTTCCAAGCTGCCCAATTGCCACGCCGGCCAGTACCGCTTCGGTTTCCGCGTCGATATCGTTCGAACAGACCGAAGCAGCCATCTCCCGATACACAATCTCCCCGCCCACCATAAATTCCCACGGCGCCTGCTTGCCGGTGTTCGCACGCCGGTATCCAGAACAACGATGCGCATCGAGCTCGTCCACGGTTTTCGGCGTGCCGTACCGTTCGAGATAGGCTGGCGACGCGCATACGATCAACTGAATCGGTAGCAGTCGCCTGGCAATCGCCCCCTCGGACGGCGGGGACCCGCCGCGCAAGCCGACGTCGGCGCGATCGCTGACGAGGTCCGTGAAATGATCGTCGAAGCGAATATCGATCTGCACGTCAGGGTATAGCGCCGCAAACTCAAGGATCGATGGCCAGAGTGCCGTTCGCCCGAGTGCCGTCGGAGCGCTTATCCGTAGGGGCCCCGCAACTTCTTCCCCTGAACGGCGAGCATCGTCAATCGCGGACGACAACATAGCGAGCGCTGGCTCGACACCTTGCAATAGTCTTTGCCCCTCTTCGGTCAGACTCAACTTTCGCGTTGTCCGATGAAACAGCCGGACGCCAAGCGACTTTTCGAGCTGCATGACCGCGTGGCTCGCGGCCTGCGGCGAGATGCCCAGGTCCGCAGCTGCCCGACGGAAGCTGCCGAGCGTTGCTGCGCGGACGAACACCGAAATCGCCCGGACCTCATTCATGGCTGAGTCCATTCGCAAATATTGGTTGATTATGAGTCTAGCATTCGATGCCTAGTAGCTGTTAATCGCGCGCCCTATGCTTCTCTTCACGTTCACCACGAAACGGGAGCAAATCATGAGCAACGCTACGAAGCACGAGTTCAAGCGCGTCTGGTTCGTTACGGGCGCCTCACGCGGGTTAGGCGCACTGATCGCACAAGCGGCCCTGGCGGACGGAAATGCAGTGGTTGCGGCGGGACGCAACGTTCGGGCGATCATTGAGCGTCTCGGCGAATCATCTGCGCTGTTGCCGGTCGCGCTCGACGTAACTGACGAGGAGCAGGCCAAAAGAGCCGCGCAGGCAGCTTTGGCAAAGTTTGGCAGGATCGACGTGTTGGTCAACAACGCCGGCTTCGGACTGCTCGCAGCCGTAGAGGAATCGGCCGACGCAGACGTGCGTCGCATATACGACACCAACGTTTTTGGACTGCTCAATGTCACGCGTGCGGTGCTGCCAGTGATGCGGGGACAGCGCTCGGGCCATGTGATCAACGTGTCCTCGATCGGCGGCTATCGCTCGGCGGCGGGATTCGGGGTGTATTGCTCGACGAAATTCGCCGTCGAAGGCATTACGGAAGCGCTCCACGCGGAGTTGAAGCCACTCGGCATTCACGCGACCGTCGTTGAGCCCGGCTATTTCCGTACCGATTTCCTCGATGCGTCGTCGCTCGTCGTCGGCAAGGAGGTCATCGACGACTACGACGAGACGTCGGGCAACGTGCGTCGATTCGCTGAAGGAATGAATCACAATCAGCCGGGCGACCCGCAGAAGCTTGCGAAGGCCCTCGTCACGCTTGTCGATGTACCGAGACCGCCACTGCGTCTGCCGCTCGGAACCGACACGCTGAAGGCGATAGCCGAAAAGAACGCCTATGTGGCTACGGAAACTGAAACATGGAAGGCACTGTCGGCGTCAACCGATTTCTCAGACTGAGTTCTCTCGAGATGACGAACGTGTAGCGCGGTTGCGCTGCTGAGTAGTGCCGATTTCTATCTCAATCCCGCCTGGATAAGGGGAGTCTGTGATGTCCATAAACGCTGAAGTGCGCCCGCCCATCCCGCCGTTCACCCTTGAATCGGCAATCGAGAAGGTTCGACTTGCGGAAGACGCTGGTAATTGGTTTCGCTCCCACGGAAACGGGAACTGGGAGTTTGGACCTGATGGTCTGATGCACCACCGGTATGCCTGTATCAACGACATGCCGATCAAGGCAAGCGATCGCAAGTTCCATTCGCCGCTGGGTCGCCGCCCCGACGATCACCCAGGTCTGAGCGAGCTGGGTCTTTGAAAAATTGCGCTGAGCACCGTCGTTGGTCGATACGATGAGCGAGATCAGGACGAGTTCCACCAGAATCGCGGATATCACCGGGATCATCGAAGGGATCGCCTTCCAGACCAAAATTCGCGCGCGCCGTGCAAAGCCTTGTCCCGCCTGGCTCTGAGCAAACGCGCACTTTCTGACCCACCAGTTAACCCCCGCAACGCGATCATCACGCGCCGGACTGGACGGGACCGCGCAGGAATGAATTCGGCCTGATCGCCGCTCATCGACCCTGTTAGTTTTTGCGTTGATAGCGCCGCCATAGCCTCATGATCACCACATAGGCAAGCGTCGCCACAAGCAGATCAGCCAGCAGCATGACCGGGATGTATAAATCATCCGGGTCGCGAATGCCAAGCCGATTTGCAGCGTGTAACCACGCAAGCGCCTGCCTTTCCGGCATCGGTATAGGGTATGTGTGGACGTAGGGCACGGAAAGGCAGAACAGGCCGACAAATAGCGCCACCTTGAACAGCCTACGGACAAGTGTTGCCATACGTGATGACCTCAATTGTTCCGTAGGCGCGAAGCCCCGAATTGCCGGCAGGAATGGTCATGGTGTGCAGCAGCGCGTTACGGATTCTCAGAAAATCCGTGCGGCTCGGAAGCGTAATACAGCCGAGTGAAATACCTTCGCCACCTGCCGGATGCAACCGGAATTGTCCGCGCTTGACACCATCAATCCATGTCACGTCGTCAATAAGTCCATCATCCCGATACAGTGCGAACCATTCGCGATGATGTACCGCACTCCCAATCGCTGAATTAACTGTGTCCTTTATCGAAGCCCAAGCTTGAGACCCGATACCGCCAGTGGGCCGGTCTACGATCCAGTATTTTCCGGTAGGGATTGGACCGTTACTTGGCACAGCCGTGCAGCCACCGCGATTGCGGTATTGACCGTTTCCAGAATACGCGTCGAACGTGCCGACACCGAAAATTGTGAGCGGTGAAAACTGCTCGTTGTTCACCAAAAACTTACCCTGATAGGCCATTGTCACGCCCCCTTATCCGCGCTCATTCCACGAATCGGTGTATTTGATATTGCCATCAAGGTAATGCCACGTGATGCGGTCGTACATCATGGAGACCGCTTCAACGTGATTGAGTGCGGATGCCTGCGCCAGCCTGGTATTAGCCATGCCGGGGTTGATGCCACACACTTTCACACCTTCGATCGTCATCATGAAATAGACTTCCTCTTTGCCTGCATCGTTGATGCGATACCACTTGATCTCGGCGGACTGCAGCGTTTGCCCCTTCGCCACGGCCTTGTAAAGATAAGGCGTCGCCGCATCGAACTCCTTTTCGAACGCAATCGGCGAGTGCGCACGCGCGCCGGTGATCTTGCCGTTAGCCGCATCAACCGGCAGATTCACGCCGTGGCTGAAGCCGATAATTTCAATACTTCCCTCGCGATCCTGAACGGTTGACGAGCCTTTGATGTCTGCGCCGCCATCATCTTTCAGCCACATATGGGCAGGAATTGGCATCTTGAATTTTTCCTTGAATGGTCAAATGAGCGCTGCATGGTTACGACCTCATTTTTAATAAGGTATGCACTACGAACGGACAATCTTTTACCCAGATACGCAAGCATTTGCAACGGGGATGCTATGCACTGTCAATACTTTGACGTGATTTAACAAACATCGGAAGTGTGATTGCGATCTGATCGAGCGCAGCGCGCAGGCAAAAAAAGACCCGCGCGATGCGGGTCGGGTGGATGTCCTGCGATCCATTGATTGACCTCGCTTTCACGCCAGCGCACCGCCGCCACGCCGACCTTGATAGGTTTGCGGAACTTGCCTTGCGCGATCTTCAGATAGATCGTCGATCCGGTCAGGCCGATACGCTGCTTGACCTCGGCGCGGCGTAGCAGGCGCTCATTCATGCGCTGCATGACCTCTTATCGCCGCGAGCCACCGGAAGGGTTGCCAGACCACGGCGATGCCCGCGCCACGAAAGAGTATGGCCTGGCCGAGCTCGACGAAATGCGTGGTGGGCGCGGCGAGCATGACGTTCTGCACGAACTGCGGCATGCTGCGCGCGAGCGTGGCCATGAAAATGCCCATCGAAGTGGTGGCGAACAGGTGCAGCGCCGCGCCAGCGAGAAAGAGCGCGACCGATCCTTCAATCGGTACGTGCAGCGCGCCGCGCACGATGAAGGTGAGCGAGAGCGCCGCCGCGGCGACGGCGGCTCGTCCGACACGCGTGTGGCCGCGACGCAGCCGACCTATCGGAAGCAAGTGAGTGAAAACCAATGCGCTCAATGAGTTGAGCGAGTCATGAGCCTGTTGTCCACAGGCTTGTGCCCAGCTTCTGTGGGTATCTTGAGTGGTTATCGAAACGCCTGCAGAGAAGGTCGAACGGGGCGTGAGGACATCGTTTCCGTCTTCTCGAAGTCACGCCGGCGGGGCCGTTCACGGAACTCGAGGCGGGCAGCCGCTAGCTCGGGCGGCTGCCGTTACGACAGAAGCGATCTGGATAACAGCTCAGAAAAAACACGCAGCTTTAACCGCTGATAATGCCCAAAACGGAAGTTATCTGGTTAAATTCCCGGAAGCCAGTCGAGTTCGTCCACATATACCGTCGATGCTCGCGCGCGGCAATCTACCCGCTGTCCAATATAGGGATCGTCAAGAAACATGGAGAATCTTCTCGTCGAAATCAGTCCAGGCAGATGGGCCTTCCTGCTGGATATGCTCACCGCGTTCTCGATTCATCTGGGCGCCGCTGCGGGCATACTGGTGATCGGATGGTGGGTCGCGCGCCGCGCTTCGATGTCGCTGAGCCGGCTTCTTGCGCGTCAATCACGCATGGACGCCACGCTGCGACCGATCCTCTGCGACATCGGCCTGTGGGGCATTCGCATTGTCGCGATCGTCGGTGCGCTGTCGCAGTTAGGCATCCAGACGGCCAGCATCATTGCCGTGCTTGGCGCAGCCGGTCTTGCGGTCGGTCTCGCGCTGCAAGGCACGATGCAGAACATCGCGGCCGGCATCATGCTGCTAGTGTTGCGGCCGTTCAAGGTCGGCGAGTATATCGAGGGCGGAGCCGGCAGTGTCGCGGGCACGGTCGACGAAGTCAATCTGTTCACGACGCGTCTCACCAAACCCGACGGCATCTGCGAATACGTGCCGAACAGCGCGTTGTGGAGCAATTCGATCCGCAACTTCAGCCGTAATCCGATGCGCCGGCTCGATCTCGAAGTGGAGATCTCGATCGGTGACGATGTGGATCGCGCGCTTGAGGCGCTGCGCACGCTCGCCGCCGCCGACCCGCGTGCGCTCCGCGATCCCGCGCCGCAGGTGATGGTCATCCGCTTCGACGACAGCACCGCGGTGCTGAATATCCGCGTCTGGTCGAACACGGACATGTTCTGGACCATGCGCTGGGAACTCGCGCGCCGGGTGCGTCAAACATTGACCGACGCGCAATGTTCGCTGCCGTTGCGCACCCGTGAATTGCACATCGTGCCGAGCGCGACGGCCGCGTCGGTCACCGGCGCAGCCGCCGGTCAGGCAGGGTCATCCGCGATCAGAAAACCGGAGCAGGGGGTGTAACCCCCGGTTCTTCGATCCCGCGCTGTTGGCGTGGGAAGGCCGGCCGGAACCCGCCAGTTTTTGCGGCGAGCTGTGCAATGGACGCGTCTGACGCTGCGGCAGGAACTGGGGCTGCGGCCGATGATGGACAACGCCATGATCCCAAAGATCAGGCCGATCAGCCGGATGTTGAGCCGCATGTCGCCGTTGAGGATATGGCTGAACTCGTGCGCCACCACGCCCTGCAGCTCGTCACGGGTCAAGTAGTCGAGGCAGCCCTGGGAGACGGCGACCACAGCATCGCCCGGGGCGTAGCCGGCCGCGAAGGCATTGATGCCGGTCTCCGGCAGAACATATACGGGGGGCACCGGCACTCCCGCAGCGAGGGCCATCTCCTCGACGACGTTGAGCAGCCGCTTCTGCCGCGCGTCGGTGGTCGTGCCGGGCACCTCCTTACCGCCCAACATCAAGGCGACGGCCTGCCCGCCAGAAGCGAGCTGGGCCACCTTGAGCGCGCTGGCACCGCCGACCAGGATGCCCACCGCCGGCGCCGCGAGCAGGAGCATGTCAGGTTGCCACCAGGACACTGGCTCGTGAGCGCCATACATGCTGAGCGCCACCAACAGACCGTACACGAGGGCGATCAGAATCAGGAACGCGAGGACGAAATAGACCACCAGCTGGAAGGTCTTGCGCCGTGCCGAATCCTGCTGCTGAAAGAAATTGGTGGCCATGGCCGGCGCGGTTTTGAGAGCGTGAAGCGCACGGAGCCGTGGCGGTTCCGGGTTACCGGAACGACACCTTGGGCGCTGCGCGCTCGGCCTCTGTGGTTTCGAGCAGTGACGCTTCCTTGAAACCAAACATGCCGGCCACCATGACGGCTGGGAAGACTTCGCGCTGGTTGTTGTAGTCGGTGGCGGCGTCGTTGAAGGCTTGCCTGGCGAAGCCGATCTTGTTCTCGGTCGAGCTCAGTTCCTCCTGCAGGGCGAGCATGTTCTGGTTGGCCTTGAGGTCCGGGTACGCTTCGGATAGCGCAAAGAGCCGGCCCAGAATGCCGCCGAGCTGGGCCTCGGCCTCGTTAAACCCCCTGATGGCCGCCGGGTCGCTGGGGTTGGCGGCGACTTTCTGCTCGGCTGCCATCGCGCTGTTGCGGGCCTTGATGACGGCGTCGAGTGTCTCCCTCTCGTGACCCATGTAGCCCTTGACCGCTTCGACTAAGTTCGGAATCAGCTCGTAGCGGCGTTTGAGCTGCACGTCGATTTGGGCGAAGGCGTTCGCGAAGCGGTTCCGGGCGACCACTAGCCCGTTGTAGATGCCCATGAGGCGGAGCGCGAGCAGTAGCCCGACCCCCAGCAGCACGAGCAGGGTGACGACGACGGGACTCATTGGCCGTGACCTCCGACGAGAGGACTGCTGGTTTGGACCATCGCGCGACTATGGAAACAGGATAAGTGAAATGACATTTAATTCAATCAATTCGTGAAACTGTTATAAGACAAAGGGTGCGAATTAAGCGTGCTTCATCAATTGCCGGGTACTGGAGTAAAGAGGGCGCAGTCCGCGTGTGTGCGACGTTTTTTCGAAGACGCTTTTCCACGATGGCGATCTGTGCGGAGAGCGTCGTAATGACCGCGACGTTCGCGCGGACCGCGAGCGCAACGTCGTCGGCGAGATGCAACTGGTCGACAGGACGCGATCGACGAGCGGCAACTCGTGCTGCCGTTTAAAACCGCCGTTGGAAGTGGTGACGCGTATTACCTCATCAGACCGGAAGATTCCGACCAAGCGGCGCAGGTGCAGGAACTCCGCACCTGCCTGGAAAGCAGGCTGCCAAAACTCACCTGGCCGGGTATCCAGTTCAAGACACTGAGCTAGCGCCTGAGCCTTCGGTCGACTCATTGAGACGATCAGGAAAGGGCGAACTTCGTTACGCAGATCGGGAGCCTCCCGAGAGGTAGCTGGCCAGCAATGCAGAGCAGCGCTCGCGCAGGAAGGCATTCAACGCGCTGATCGTCGGTGTCAGTTGCGCACGGTGAGCACAAATCAAGTGCAGCGGCGAAGGCTCCAATACGCCGGCGGAAACAACTCCACCAGTCGACCTGCCTTCAGATCGTCGATGAGGTCCAGTCGCGACTTGTAGACAAGGCCTTCCCCGGCTATCGCCCAGCGACGAACTGCATCGGCATCGTCGCTGATGCGATTTACCCGTGACTGCCACTGTGCGTTCGCCGCCAGGCGGGGTAAAGCGCCCGATCCGAGACCCTGACCTGGTGGATACCCTGAATCGGCGACATTTTCAGAAATTGCGCTTGCGCCAAAATTCGACTTCCCGCATCTTGTCTAGACAAGACGAAACCGCGATTGGCGCGCTACCGTAATGAAGTTTTCGGCAATCCAAGGAGTGTGGACATGCAGGCGAAGTGCAGATGGTTGGTCAAGAGTTTGATCGGTGCCGCGTTTGGAGCGGCGGCGCTTACGGGCAACACCGCCGAGGCGAAGGACTGGACGACAGTGACGATCGCCCTCGAAGGCGGCTACGCGCCCTGGAACATGACGCTGCCGGGCGGCAAGCTGGGCGGCTTCGAACCCGAACTCGCCGCTAACCTGTGCGCGCGGGCGCAACTCAAGTGCAATCTGGTGGCGCAGGACTGGGACGGCATGATTCCCGGCTTGCAAGCCGGAAAGTTCGATGTTCTGATGGATGCGATCTCGATCACGCCAGAGCGCGAGAAGATCATTGCCTTCTCGAAGCCGTATGCGTCCACGCCGGCGACCTTCGCGGTCACCGACACGAAGATCCTGCCGAAGGCAACCGACACCCCGGCGTCGCTGAAGCTCGATACCGACGCCAAGTCGAACGCGCCCGCTGTCCAGGCGCTGCGCACGGCGCTCAAGGGCAAGACCATCGGCATTCAGTCGGGCACGGTCTATACGCGCTTCATCAACGAGAACTTCAAGGATGTCGCGTCGATCCGCGTCTACAAGACCTCGCCGGAACGCGATCTCGATCTGTCCAATGGCCGCATCGACGCGTCGTTCGACGATGTGACGTACTACGCCGCAAATGCCGACAAGAAGGAAGCGATGCCGACGGTGACGGCCGGCCCGAAGATCGGCGGCCTGATCTGGGGGCCGGGCGAAGGCCTCGCGTTCCGCAAGCAGGACGCGGACCTGAAGACGAAGTTCGACGCGGCGATAACGTCGGCGATTACCGACGGGACTGTGAAGAAGCTTTCGGAGAAGTGGTTCAAGACCGACGTGACGCCCTGAGCGTCGCTCACAACGTGACCGCGCGCTTCGGCCTGATCCGGCTCGAAAGGCTGATGCCGCGCGGCTTGTTTCGCAGGCTTGGTGAGGTGGCTTGATGGCTCTTTTCGAAATGCTCGGCTTCGGGACCGATGGCTGGGGCGGCCTGCTCCTGCTCGGTGCGTTCATGACGGTGGTGCTGACGCTTGCGGCGCTCGCGATCGGCGCGGTATTCGGCGCGCTCGTCGCAGCGGCAAAGCTCTCGCGCTTTCGCACGGCGCGCGTGATCGGCGACTTCTACACGACCGTCTTCCGCGGCGTGCCGGAACTGCTTGTCATCTATCTGTTCTACTTTGGCGGCTCGACGCTGGTGTCCTCGATCGGGCAGTGGTTCGGTGCCGACGGCTTCATCGGCGTGCCGCCGTTCGTGATTGGCGCGTTCGCGGTGGGCATGATTTCCGGCGCGTATCAGACGGAGGTCTATCGCGCCGCCGTGCTAGCTGTCTCGCGCGGCGAACTCGAAGCTGCGCGCGCGATCGGCATGCCGACGTTCACCATGGCGCGCCGCATCCTGATTCCCCAGGTGCTGCGATTCGCACTGCCGGGTATCGGCAATGTGTGGCAGTTGAGCCTCAAGGACTCGGCGCTGATCTCGGTCACCGGTCTCGTCGAATTGCTGCGTGCCAGCCAGGTCGCGGCGGGATCGACACACCAGTACTTCCTGTTCTTCGTCGTTGGCGGAGCGCTCTATCTCGCGATGACGGGCGTTTCGAACCGTGTGTTCGGCCGGGCGGAGACGATCGTCGGCCGCTCCTTCAAGCGCAACTTCGCGCGCAACTGACGCAAGGGCGGCCTCATCATGCATATCGATTTCGATTTTCTTCTCGACACGACGCGCCAGCTCGTTGCCGCCGTGCCGACCACGCTGAGCCTCTTTTTCACCTCGCTCGTGCTCGGCGGCCTGCTTTCGCTCGTGATCGTCACGATGCGCGTCTCGCCGCACTGGCTGCCTAACCGCTTCGCGCGCGCCTATATTCTCGTGTTCCGCGGCTCGCCGCTGCTGATCCAGATGTTTCTCGTCTACTACGGGCTCGGACAGTTCGGCGTGATCCGCGAAAGCTTCCTGTGGCCCGTGCTGCGCGAGCCCTACGTGTGCGCCGTGCTCTCGCTCGCGCTGTGCACGGCGGGCTACACCGCCGAGATCATCCGCGGCGGCCTGATGGCCGTGCCGGTCGGGCAGATCGAGGCGGGTCATGCAATCGGCCTGTCGGGCTTCGCGCTGCTGCGCCGCGTGATCGGCCCCATCGCGTTGCGGCAGTGCCTGCCCGCCTATTCGACTGAAGCCGTGCTGCTCGTCAAGTCGACGGCGCTCGCAAGCCTTGTCACCGTCTGGGAAGTGACTGGTGTCGCGCAACAGATCATTCAGCAGACCTATCGCACGACGGAGGTGTTCACGTGCGCTGCGCTGATCTATCTATGCCTGAATTTCCTCGTGGTGCGCCTCATCGGCCTCGTCGAGCGGCGCCTCTCGCGCCATCTGCGCGCCGCGCCCACCGTCGTGCGCCGTCCCGCCACGCAACTCGAAACCCGCCGCGTCGCGTCTTGATCGGCCCATCTTTCCGGAGAATCGTATGAACGCAGTCGCACCGGTCGCCCTGTCCGTGAGGAACATCCACAAGTCGTTCGGCGACCATCATGTGCTCAAGGGCATTTCGCTCGACGCCCACGAAGGCGACGTGATTTCGATCCTGGGTGCGAGCGGCTCGGGCAAGAGCACGTTCCTGCGCTGCCTGAACCTACTTGAGATGCCCGACGACGGCACCGTCGCGCTTGCCGGCGAAGCGCTGAAGATGAAGCGCCGCCGTGACGGCAAGCTGCAACCGGGCGACCGCCGCCAGGTGGACCGCGTGCGCTCGCAGCTCGGTATGGTGTTCCAGAACTTCAACCTGTGGTCGCACATGACGGTGCTGCAGAACCTGATCGAAGGCCCGATGCGCGTGCAAAAGCGCAGCCGCGCCGAAGCGGTCGAGGAAGCCGAGGCGCTGCTCGCGAAGGTCGGCCTCGCCGACAAGCGTGGCCACTATCCCGCACATCTTTCGGGCGGCCAGCAGCAGCGCGTGGCAATCGCGCGCGCACTCGCGATGCATCCGAAGGTGATGCTGTTCGACGAGCCAACTTCGGCGCTCGATCCCGAACTCGTGGGCGAAGTACTGCGCGTCATGCGCACGCTTGCCGACGAGGGCCGCACGATGCTCGTCGTCACGCACGAGATGGGCTTCGCGAAACACGTTTCCAATCGCGTGATGTTCCTGGATCAGGGCCAGGTCGATTCGGACGGCACGCCCGCGGAGGTATTCGGCGAACTGAAGTCGGAGCGCTTCCGCCAGTTCGTGTCGAGCCATCAGGACCGCAACGCACATTGATCCATCGTCGGGGTTCATCATGACCGTCATCCGTACCGGAAGCCCGCTGGACTGGCGCGAAGTCTGCGCCGTCGCGGCAGGCGCACCGCTCGAGCTTTCCGCGCAAGCGCGCGAGCGCATTGGCGCCGCGCGCGCGCTCGTTGAGCAGATCATCGCGCGCGGCATGCGCGCCTATGGCGTGAACACCGGGGTCGGCGCGTTGTGCGACGTGGTGGTGTCGCCGGCCGAACAGCACACGCTTTCGCACAACATTTTGATGAGCCACGCGGTGGGCGTCGGCGCGTCGCTCGGCGCGCAGGAGACGCGCGCGATCATGGCCGCAGCCATCAACAATTACGCGCACGGGCATTCGGGCGTGCGCGTCGAACTCGTCGAGCGGCTCGTCGCGCTGCTCCAGGCCGATTGCCTGCCCGAAGTGCCCGCGCTCGGTTCGGTCGGCTATCTGAGCCACATGGCGCATATCGCACTCGTGTGCGTCGGCGCGGGGCACGTGAACTGGCGTGGTGAGCGCATCAGCGGCGCGGAGGCGCTGCGCCGGCTGGGGCTCGAACCCTTGTCGCTCGAAGCGAAAGAAGGCTTGAGCCTCGTGAACGGCACGCCGTGCGTGACCGGGCTCGCGGCGCTCGCGCTGCAACGCGCGCACCGGCTGCTCGACTGGGCCGACGCCGTGGCGGCGATGAGCTTCGAGAATCTCGGCGGGCAGATGGTGGCGTTCGACGCGGGCTCGCTCGCGTATCGCATCTCACCGGGCCTTGCGCAGGTCGGCGCGCGCATGCGCGCGGCGCTGCTGGGCAGCGGTCTGCTGGCGGCGGCACTCGGACGGCGTACGCAGGATCCGCTCAGCATGCGCACGATTCCGCATGTGCACGGTGCGGCGCGCGATGTGCTGGCTGCGACGGCCGAAGTCGTGAACCGCGAACTCGCCTCGACGACTGACAATCCGATCATCGCCGGCACGCCCGAGGAGCCGCGCGTGTTCTCGCAGGCGCACGCCGTCGGCGCGTCGATCGCGCTCGCCATGGACAGCCTCGCGGTTGCGGTCGCGCAGGTGGCCGCGATGGCGGAGCGGCGTCTCGATCGTCTCGTCAATCCGCTCGTGAGCGGGTTGCCCGCGTTTCTCGCGCAAGCGAGCGGCACCCGCTCGGGCTTCATGATCGCGCAATACACGGCGGCGGCGCTGGTCGCGCAGAACCGCCGCGAGGCCGCGCCCGCGAGCCTCGACGGCGGTGTGACGTCCGGCTTGCAGGAAGATCACCTTTGCCACGCCACGCCGGCCGCGCTCAAGGCGCTGGCCGTCATCGACAACAGCGGCCGCATATTTGGCATTGAACTGCTTGCCGCGGTTCAGGCATACGACCTGCAGCCTATCGTGGCCGAGCGCGCGCCGTATACGCAGGCGTTGTATAGCCAGGTTCGCGCTGTCTTGCCGACCTACCGTGACGACCGTCCGCTTGCGGACGACATGACACGCGCATTCCACATGATCATGGATGATGGTCCGCCGCCGTTGCCCGGCCCGCTGACGGTCCGGCCCTCACGGGATTTCTGCATTCCGGCACCAACGGACTGCGTGGCGGGCAGCGCGGCGGCCTCGGCGAACGATGCTTTGCCCGGGGCGGTCGGTACTTGAGGCCGGCGTCGCGCGGCGCGCGCAAATCGTTCACGGTGCAACCAGGACAGTCATGACTGAGGCGGCGCAGGCGGGTGGAGAGGCGAAGCGGTTGAAGCTGCAGCGCAAGCTTGCGCCAGCATACGAATAGATCAAGCGCTATGTAATCGAGCGCATAGCCGATGGCACCTGGAAGCCTGGAGACGCGATCCCTTCGGAAACCGAGTTGGTCGAGGAGTCCGGAGTCGCACGCATGACCGTTTCGCGCGTGTTGCGCGAGTTGAGCGCACAACGTGTGCTCACGCGGCGGTATCTTTGAGGCCGAGCTTCGCCAGGTTGAATTGGCCTTTGCGAATGCGATGCGTCAACTCAATGCCTGCAAGAGTGATCGTGGCGTTCCTGAAACGGTTAAAGCCGAGCATGACATTCGTCCGCTTGGCAATACAGATTTTTCTCTGCTTATACTCACTGTCACCTGAACGGCTCACGCCCAGGTCCCACGCTGCACGCCGACAAAAAACCACGACGTCAGTCGACAACACGGCACGCGATTCACGTTTGCAACCGCAGTTCTTACATATCAGGTGGGACCTCTTATGCTAAATCGTGCTTTTGGTGCAGCGATTTCCTCGTTGCTCGTGGCAGGCGCGGCAGTTGCACCGGCCATCGCGCATGCCGACGACAGCTTCGCGCGGGACGACGGCGCGTCGCATGGCCGGCCGGTCAAGGTGATGATCATTTCGATGTTCGGTCCGGAAGGCCAGGTGTGGCTCGATCATCTCGGCCCGTGGCAGGACATCACCGTCGCGGGCCTGTCTCCTGACTACCCTGCCGTACACTGCAATCGCCAGGAGGTCTGCGTGATGACGACGGGCATGGGGCACGCGAATGCCGCCGCGTCGATCATGGCGCTGACGTTCTCGCCGCGTTTCGACTTGCGTCATACGTACTTCATGGTGGCGGGCATCGCTGGTATTGATCCGCTTCAGGGCACCGTCGGTTCCGCTGCGTGGGCGAACTGGCTCGTCGACTTCGGGATTCAATGGGAAATCGACGGACGCGAAATTCCGCCTGGCTGGAATACCGGTTATCTCGGCATCAACACGACGGGCCCGACGCAGAAGCCGCCGCTCGACTATCGCACCGAAGTGTTCCAGCTCAATCCGGCGCTTTCGAGCGCGGCATTCGCGCTGTCGCGCAACGTGACGCTGACCGACGACGCACAGGCGCAGGCTGCCCGCGCCAAATACAACTATGCGCCCGCGAACCGTCCGCCGACCGTGATCCAGTGTGACACGCTGGCGGGCGATACCTGGTGGTCGGGCACCGATCTCGGCGAGCGCGCGCGGCAATGGACGAAGATCCTGACCGACGGCAAGGGCACCTATTGCACGACGCAGCAGGAAGACAACGCCACCTTCGAGGCGCTGACGCGCGCGGCGACCGTGCATCGCGTTGACCTAAACCGTGTCGCGGTGCTGCGCGCTGGCTCGGACTTCGACCGGCCGTACGCGGGCCAGTCGAGCGCGGACAATCTGCTCAACTACTCGTCGCAGGGGGGCTTCACGATCGCGATCGACAATCTGTTCCTCACGGGCAATCCGCTCGTGCAGGACATCGTCACGCATTGGGGCGAGTGGCGCGACGGCGTACCGCAGCGGTAGCGCGTTTGCGGCGTGGTGAAGGGTACCGCGTGCCGGTCTGCACAGCGCTCGTGTCCACCGTTGTCGTCAGTTGCCGCGGCGGCCGCTGCGCGGGCGGTGGCGGCTCCGCGCGCGGCATGATGCGAACATAAGGCCGCGATGCGCCATGCTCATCGGCGTCCCCAGAACCTGCGCTGCACCTGCATCACTTCTTCCTCGACCTCGGCCACGGGTCCAACCAGTTCAATGCGCTTCTGGCAATGGTCGAAGACATACCGCGACGACACACTCATCGTCGAATTCTCTGCATGATTGCCCGTGGCTTGCAGCAGGCGCTCTTCCGTCATTGCAAACACCACCCGCCCAATGTTGGCCCAATATGCCGTGCCTGCGCACATGCAACATGGCTCAACCGTCGTATAGAGCGTGCAACCCCACAAGAATTGCGGCGTAAAGTCGAGCGCGGCGATACGCGCGAGCACCGCTTCCGCATGATTGACGGAATCGACATTGCCCTGTTCCATTAGAACCGACTCCTGATCAGGCCCGACAAGTATGGCGCCAAACGGGTGACGGCCCAACAGCATCGCACGTTCTGCGATGACGCTTGCATGACGCAGATGGCGGACGATCTGCTCGCGTGTCGGCGCGAGCCCCTGCTCAGGGAACGCCGACGCGTTCTGTTTCGGGGAAATGGCAAGGCTCAAAGTGTGTCTCCTCCACGTTGGCTGAGTTACTTCGGCAACGTGCCCTCGACCCCCTGGACGAACCAGTTGAGCCGCAGCAGCTCGGCGTCGGGCAGCGACGTGCCGGCTGCCACCTTGATCGCGCCATTCTGATCCCTGATCGGTCCGGAGAACGGATCGAATCTGCCCGCGATAATGTCGTCGCGCTTTTGCGCCAGCGCCTTTTGCGCGGCAGGCGATACGGCTGCAGTGTTGATGTCAGCGAGGTCGATTGCTTTTTCCTTGAGACCCCACCACGTCGGCGCGTTGGTCCACGTGCCGGATTGCACCTGTTCGATCAGGTGAGAGTAGTAGACGCCCCAGTAGCTCACGCATGCGCCCAGTTGGGCATTCGGGCCGAACTTCTTCATGTCCGAGTCCCAACCGAACGCGTGCACTTTCCTCTGCTCGGCAGTCTGCATTGTCGCCGTCGAATCGGTGTTCTGGATCAGCACGTCGGCTCCCTGGCCGATCAGCGTTTCGGCCGCCTGTTTCTCCTTGCCTGGATCGAACCAGCTATTGATCCATATGACCTTTACCTTCGCATTCGGATTGATCGAACGCGCACCCATTGTGAAAGCGTTAATGTTGCGCACCACTTCCGGGACCGGCACCGAGGCGACGAAGCCGAGCGTATTCGTCTTCGTCGTATAGCCGGCGACGAGCCCAGCCAGATAGGCGCTCTGGTACGTGCGCACGTCATAGGTCGCAAAGTTCGTGGCCTTCTTGTATCCGGTCGCATGCTCGAAGACGACGTCGGGATAATCCTTTGCAGTCTTCAGTTCGAAGTCCTGGAATCCGAAGCTCGAGCCCACGATAATCTTGTTGCCCTTGTTCGCGAGGTCGCGAAACACGCGCTCCGAGTCAGCGGATTCGGGTACGTTCTCGACGCGCGTGACCTTGATCTTGTCACCGAACCTCGCTTCGATCGCCTTCACACCCTGTTCGTGTGCGTAGGTCCAGCCAGCGTCACCGGGGTTGCCGAGGTAGACGAACGCGACGCCCATCGGCACCGCGGCGGTGGCAGTGGGGCTCAACGCGACATAGATGCCAAGCGCGGCTAAAAGCGTAACCGCAGGGCGCAGTGAGCGCACCACCGCGCGAGCGAAGTTTGTTCTCATGGAGTCTCCGAAGATGGGGAACTGGAAGGGGACGACGCCAGTCGTCCAGCCGACTGGCTGCGTCGCGTCAGCGATGATGGTGAGTCAATATCAAGGCCGAAATATCGATTCGTTATGTGTCGTATAACGGAATGGATATGAAGCCATTGGGAAATTGGCCTGCGGATCGCGGAGTTCGAATAGGAGACCGCGATCGTCGTGTGGGCCAGCGACAGGCCGCGCTCGGACATCATTGTCGGATGATGAGATCGGGGGGCAACACTTTAACCGATTCACCTTCACTATTTGCACCAGAACCGTCGCCTGTATCGCCAGCAAGAGCCAGCACTTCCGTCCACGATTGTGCCGACTTTGACACGGGCCCCTGAGCATAGATCAATGCCGAGGCGAGAGCGGCACGTACGCGCATTTCGGTGTCTGAGTCCACCGAGGCAGGGGGCAGTTCTTCAAGCGCATCGATGGCCTGCTCAGCACGCGTGCGGCATTCGTGAATCAGGCCCGCATCGAGCAGCGCCTCTGTGAGACCTGCCGCGAGCTCGACTCCAATCCGCGTATCGCCATGCTGCGAGAACGCCCAATCGAAAGCGCTGCGTGCATCATCCAGCGACTGCCGGAAATCGATTTCCAGGTCCAATTGTTCAGCGACACTGTCAGCCAGACACGGTCGCAAGCAATGGGAGACATAGCGTGCATGGCGCGCCGCGATCAGCCTCTGCTCGCCTTGCGCATGCAGCTTTTCCAGCGCATAGGCACGTGCCGAATCGGAAAGGCGATACCTGCTTACCGGCCCCTCCAGCTCAATGTTGACGAGCGATTTCGCCACCAGATCGCCGATGCCGCCGATCGCGTCCGCCACAGCGTATTTCTCGTCGCACACCACCGCGCACATCGCATCGAACGTAAAGCCGCCGCTGAATACCGCGAGGCGCCTGAACAGTAACTGATGGCATGGATTCAGGATGAAGAAACTCCAGTCGAACGTCGCACGTAAGGTTTGATGGCGTGGCAGAGCGGTCCGGTAGCCGCCCGTCAGCAAACTGAAACGGTCGTGCAGATAGCGATGAACTCCCCCGATGCCGAGGCCAGCGACGCGCGCCGCTGCCAGCTCGATCGCCAAAGGAATGCCGTCCAGCCGGCGGCAGATCTCGCCGATGAGATGAATTTCCTCGCAGCCGGCGTATGCATACCGTTGGATTGAATTGACGCGCAGCAAAAACAACTTTACCGCTGAAAACTGGACGATCTCCGCATGGGTTGAATGCGAAGGCGGCACGTCGAGCGGCTCGACCCGGTACACCGTCTCTTGCATCAGGCGAAGCGGTTCACGACTCGTTACCATCACACGCAGAATTTCGCTTGCCGCTACGAGTGCGTCGACGATCCGCGCGACCGCGTCGATCACATGCTCGGCGTTATCCAGCACGAGGAGCAGACGTTTGCCGGAAACCGCCGCAGCCAGTTGCGCAATGTCGACTGCAGCATCGAGCGTGGACAGCCCGCATGCTTCGGCGACCTCGCATAGGACCGCATCTTCGGTTGTTGCCGTGGCAAGTTCGACAAAACACACAGCGCGGGAAGAATCGTTCGATGCCTGCCGTGCTACCTCTATAGCCAGGCTCGTCTTCCCTATACCGCCGGCTCCAGTGAGCGTCAATACCTGCGTAGTCTGGAGCAACATGCTGATCTGCCGAACGGCCGCGTCGCGGCCTGTGAGCCGGGTTTCGCGTAGCGGCAGGCTACGTCTGAAGGCTCGGGACTCGACCGCAGGAGCCGGGCTCTCAACGGGTCGTCGTCGCAACTGATACCCGCGACCAGGGATCGTGACAATCAGGTTGCGATCCTCACCAAGTATTTTGCGTAACGCGGACAGATGGACCTGGATATTGTTTTCTTCGACGACGGTTTTCGGCCAGACACTATCCAACAATTCGTCTTTCGTAACGAGTCGTCCAGCGGCCGACACGAGCACGGCAAGAATATCGAAGGCGCGAGATCCGACAGGTACGAGCGTGCCGCTTTGGTGCAGCGTCCGCATCTCCAAATCGATCTGAAACCGGCCCAGGTCGATCATGCTGGTGCCGTAATTCGCGGGTCGCTCGGTAACCGTCATGTTTGTGCTCGCATTGATCGAGGTGAGTTGCGCGCCGGCTTTATGCCGGTGTCAGTCGCATTCCGGCTAAGCAGAGTTAGTTGCCCGCCTGGTCTGCGCAAGCCTGAACGTCGCGGCGTATGTCTCCAGAAACAGCCTGTTGGATTTATTAAATCTCCGTGACATTGGAGAAAGTTTTGTCTCGCCCTCCGGCGGCTGTATTCCCTCGTGAAGGAATTGAGGATTCTGACGGACCGAGTCTGCCAGCTTTACTTTTGTTCACAAACCGCTCTATAAACAAAATTCTTTTGAAAAGAAATCAAGAATGAATATCACCCTCGACGAATTGGCGACTTTCATGGCCGTGGTCGATACCGGCTCGATGACGGCAGCTGCCCAACATCTCGACCTGACAGTGTCGGCGGCCAGCCGGACGCTGGGGCGCCTCGAGGAAAAGCTGAAAACGACCTTGATGCGCCGGACCACGCGCAGGATGGAGCTGACCGAGGAAGGGCGCGCGTTCCTTCAACACGCGCGCGCCATCATCGATTCCGTGGAAAGCGCGGAGGAACAGATGGTCGCGCGGCGGGAAAACCCATCGGGGCTCCTGCGGATCAATGCAGCGTCGCCTTTCATGCTGCACATGATCGCACCGCTTGTGCAAGGCTACCGCGCGCGCTATCCGCACGTTCACCTGGAGCTGAACACGAACGACGGCATCATCGATCTACTCGAGAGCCGCACCGATGTCGCTATTCGAATTGGCCGGCTCAAGGATTCGACGCTGCATAGCCGGCTTGTTGGCAGTAGCCGCATGCGTGTTCTTGCGAGTCCCGACTATCTTGAGGCGCACGGACATCCGCGCGAGGTCGCTGACCTTGGCAAGCACGTACTGCTGGGCTTTACACAACCGGAGTCGCTCAATGTCTGGCCGTTGCTCGGTGCCGACGGTGAGCCGTACCGTATCGAGCCGGTGGCAAGTTTATCGAGCGGCGAGACGCTTCGTCAACTGGCGCTCGAAGGCGTGGGCGTTGTCTGCCTGTCGGATTTCATGACCGACCGGGACCGCGAAACAGGGCGTCGCGTGCAGATCCTCGCCCGTCAAACCAAGGACGTCCGTCAGCCAATCCATGCTGTCTATTACCGCAATACAGCCGTTTCTTCGCGAATAGCGTCGTTCATCGATTATCTGATGGGCGAGATTGGAGGCAACGGGGCGACTCAGCATCAGACTGCGTGGGCGCGTCAAGCTTAGCCCGGATCGACTACAGCCCGTGCCTGGCTATTTGCGAGGTTTAACGTTTCCAGTCGCTTGAACGTCCGTTACGGAGAAATCCAACTGTCCCTTGTGGGTCGGGATGGGCCGATCAGCGTCGGGCAGAGGTCGGCCAGGAGCCTCTCAAAGGCGCGATCGATTGCGCAATGCCCTCAATAGCCATAAGGTGAAGTGGATACCCCTCACCAGTCGATGTGGTGTTTCAGTTCTGTTTCCTGATGTCGCTGAACATCGTCGCTGTGCAGATACAGGCTTGTGGTCGTCAGCGACGCGTGGTCGAGCTTGTCGTGCGCGAGCCGCAGATCGAGGTTGCCATCGGCCATGTTCGACCCCGCGCTATGGCGCAACCAGTGGACAGAAGCGCACTCGAGCCGCGCCGCGCATGCGACGTCCACCCCTGGCAAATATAAACTTGTAATTTAAGAGTACTCTTATTGTATGTTTCGATGAAAAGTCGGAAGATGGAGCCGTTGCATGAACAATGGTTGCAAATGATATTTAACGGCCGTTTCATTTTTTCATTCTATTTTTACATTTTTTGATAACTAATGAAGTCATACATTCTGTGCGCGCTTCTCGCCTGTTCTGCCAGCGTCGCTATAGCTAAGGTGGAGATCGCAGGAAATAATAACCAGAGCACCACGATCAAGAACTCCGGGATTGCCAACTCGGCTGTCGGTGTTGGATCGGAATCTGTTCTAAACGCCAATTCGGTCGAAGGCAACGTGAAGATCGGCGGCAATAACAAGCAAACGCTGAGCATCGAGAACAGCGGTTTGGCCAACTCATCCGTCGGTGCCATGAGTAAGGCGAAGCTCAACATCGGCTCCGTCTCGGGCAAGTAAGACTTAGGCGTCGCGAACATCGTATCTCGCGGCCTTAGCGGAGCTCACCGAGTGCGCGCCATTCTCTTCGCAATAGTTACTAATGCTGTCATTTTCGCCGCACTGCATGGCGCGTCCACGCGCGCCAACGAAATTGGTTCTCGAACCGGTCTTGATCCCAGTCAACAGAGCAAGGTGACCAGGGCACTGGCGAGAAATCGTCTGTTGTCGAAAAGCACCGGGGCGGATGCCAACCCTGGCTCTTCTTCGTCCAGTAGTTCCGCGTCATCAGGCGCGTCTGTTGGCAAGGGCTGCACAACAGACATCGGCAATGTAGACCTTGGTAACCAGCGTCCAGGGGTCAGGGCGCCGAAAGATAATATCGTCGTTATCAAGGGTCCCATAGTTAACGGCTGTTGAGTGCCACTTATTGTTTTTTCAGGCGAATCAATTGGGAATTTACCGTTATTTTCAACGGAGGCCGCACCCTGTCGCCTCCGTTGCAGGTCGTGTTTGCGCGGCCATCACAGCGGTTTCGGTCACATCGTGTGCGCTTACGCCTCGCGACCATAAGGAAGTCATTTCGCAGGCCTATTCCGAAGGCAGTCCCGTCGTCGAGCCGGTTCGTTCGATCAGCTCCTTCAGTCGCTCGTTGGCGTGCATGGACGAAATGCTCGCCAGCACCCATCAGACTCCTATCCGCATCACGAGTAAATCTATCGCCGATCCCTCCGGCAAGGCTGGAACATCGGTCAAGGACCTCGTGATTACCGCGCTGGCGCAAATGTCCGAGCGCAGCAAGACGTTCGAGTTCGTCGATTACGAAATCAATCTGGTTCAGCAGGACACTGTTCAATATCTCAGCAGTCTGCTGCTCGGAATGAACGCAATGAACATCGAGCCGCCGCAGGTCTATGTGTCCGGCGCGGTTAGCTATATCGACGAAAACGTTGTCGGCAAGCGGCGTAGCCTCGGCATTTCGGCAGACGGGTCGATTCGTGGTCACGAATTCAGCACAGACTTGGCCTATGATGGCGACGTGCATGCGTCGATTATTGCGCTGGAATTGCACCTGGGCGAGTTACGAACCCGCACGCTGGTGCCAGGTATCTATGCGGCCAACTCCGCCATCGTTGCAAAAAGCGGCAGCGGAATCGAAGGGGGCGGCACGATCTTCAAGACGGGGGTGCAGTTCTCGTTGAGCAACGACCATAGCCAGGGGTCCGGACTCGCACTGCGCAGCCTCGTCGATCTCGGCATGATCGAGCTGGTCGGAAAGTGGCTGAAACTGCCATATTGGCAATGTCTGTCGCTCAACGAAGCAGCGCCGGAATTCCAGCGGGAACTGCGCACGTGGTACGACGCGGCAACACCGGCATATCTCACGATGCTCGCGCAGACTGTCCTGCGCCGGGAGACCTATTACGACGGTCCCGTGGACGGTATATCGTCCACCGAACTGAAGGCTGCGATTGCGGAATTCCAGATGGACCAGGACATTCCGTCCACGGGATTGCTGAGCTTCCCGACCTATCAGGCGATGCTTGCGAAGCGAGTTCCGGTTGACGTCCACGGAAATGTACAGAAGGTTGATCTATCCGCGGTCGCTCCGGCGTCGGACGCCTTGTCATTGAAGGAGGGAGGGCAAGGTCCGATCGACGTCACGCTGAGTGCAGAAGGCGGCGATCATCCCCGGGTGGGTGACGAGCTCAATCTGGACGTGCGGCTCAATCGAAGTGCGGCGCTGCGTTGCTACTACGAAGATGCGAGCCATACCGTTACGCAGATTTATCCCAACCCTTTCGAGCCGATGAGCGAGGTGCAAGCCTATTCGAGCACATCGATTCCTGTTAAAGACAAGCGATTTTCAATCCGTTTCGAAAAACCGGGCCACGAGGAGGTGCTGTGTTTCGCTGCAAACGCTTCTGTGTTCGAACATCTTCCATCCGAGTTGAAGGGTCCAGGGCTCGAGACCATCACGGGATTCCCGGCACTGGTAGACATTACGAACGCGATGCTTGCGCTCAATGCGCCGAGCCTCAGTGTGGGTCGGCTAAACGTCGCTGTCGGCAGCCGATAGTGGGGCTCCTCCGAGCCCCGCAAACTCAAGTGAAATCGAAATATGCAAAGAAAGATACGTGGCCGATTTCGGCAAAGATAAACTTGCTCGGCCAGCTTCCTTCCGCTGATCGTATCGATGAGTATGCCTTCCGCGCACGCGACCGTGGTCATTCACCAATCCACGATAGCGCCGGATGTCCAGGGACTGTCTGACAGGTTTTCCGACTTCCGTATTCGCGGTGAGAGCGATGCATCGTTCTCTGCAAAGCGCGGCGTGACCGAGCAAGGCGCAACCACATACGACGATCTGGCCGACAAGACCTATGACGACGGCCTTACGGCGTATCGTGCTGGCATGGCGGCAATGGAATCGGATGACACTGGTCGCCAGTTTCAATACGCGGCAGCGATCTGGCAGCAAGGTCTAAATTCCGGTGACGCTCGGAACTATGTTGCAATGGCTGTGCTGTACCTGTACGGGCGTGGTGTTGCACGCGACCTCTTCTCCGCTCAGTCCTACGCGAATGGTGTGGCTGTGAAGGGCAATGCCGGCGGACGACTGGTTTTGGGACTCGTTATGCGGGCAACTGGAGATGTGGAGAAAGGACTACGCGAGATTCGTACGGCGGCGTCAGCAGGCAATCGGGTCGCCGAGAACGAACTCGGAGTAATCTACGAGTCGGGCGACGGAGTCCCGGAAGATCTGGCCGAAGCAAAGCGATGGTACGCCTCTGCCGCTGTGAAGGGACTGGTTGCTGCCTCTCGCAACCTGATGCGATTGAATGGCGGGAATGAACCGAAAACAGCCCGCGAGCAATTTACCGATGTACGTCAGGAAGCAGAGAAGGGCGATCGGGTTGCGATGTATGAACTCGCGACGATGTACCACATCGGCAAGGGGACCACTATCAATTATTCGGCGGCGCTCGTCTGGTACAGGCGCTCCGCAGAGCGACAGTACTCCCGCGCGAAGAATATGCTTGGATTGATCTTCTCAGCAACTAATGGCGAGCAGCTTGATCCTGCCTGGATGAGACAGATTGCGCAGACAAGCATTCCTTCGTCCTCCAATATCTCCGCCGACAAGCCGCTACACGCAGATATTCTCTCGGAAGAGGTTGTTGAAAAATGAATCTAGGAAGACACGTAATGGCAATGTGCCGCGCTTTGCTATTTGTCTATGTGGCGCTATTCGGCCGCGCTGCGCTGGCCGAAAATTCATTCACCGAATCCAATCAGGTACTCGAACTGCATAATGTCATTATTACTAACAGGCAAATCGGTCCGGGTTCGACGGCGACAATGAATATCAGTGGTGTTCGGCCGTCCAGCGTGACTAAAGGATCTGCATCGGATCAGGTTTCGTCGTCACACATCGTCCTTCAGAATACTGAATTGAAGGGGGTGAGCTGGAAGAAGAAGGATCTGTCCCATGCGACTCTTGAAAACGTCGGTGCAGTCCGTGCCGACCTCGCCTCGGCATCGTTGCGGGAAAGCGTGAGCAAAAATGTGGATTTCAGTGGCGCGGATCTATCTGGTGTCGACTTTTCTCGAGCCGACCTGACAAACGTCTCGTTCGATAACGCGAATCTACGCAATTCCAACTTCGAAGACGCGCGGTTTGTGAATGTAAGCTGGAGCGGATCTGATCTGTCTGGTGCCCGATGGACCCACGGGCAACGGTGTCTGCCTAAGTCGATCAATGGGTGCAAGCTGGAATAAGGCTCGGCTGAGCAATGAGCGCACCGAGACCTGCCTGGCGGGGCGACTCGAGCGGCAGACGGCGTGGTTCGAAGAGCGCCGATTTTGGGTAACACGGACGAACTGAGCCGCACCGCTCGTGGAGGGCGGTGTGTTGATTGTTGATTAGTATCCCGGTGTATTTGGAGGTCTTGGGTATCGACCTTCCGCGCTCAGGCTTGCCGCGGTTGAAGCGCTCCGAGTCCCAGCATCGTGAGCCAGTGCGGGTGGTCCCGCCCTGTCATCAACTCGCACGGACTTTTGCCTTGACGCTCGGCCCGGCGGCTGCGCACGAAGCGCCGATGATTCAGGAAGAAGCGCAGTAGGTCGAGGTAAGGGGCGCCCAGATGGCGACGCAGCGTGAAATAGTTGCGCAAGCGCGAGTTCAGATTTTCGACGAGCGCACTGCTGCGCGGCGTGTGGGCCATGGCCTCGGACACCGCGGCGAACACGGCGTGGAACTGGCCGCCCAGTCGGCCCCATCCCTGCCAGTACGCGGGTGAGGTGCGCGGCTTGCGATGCAGCACACACGCGGCGCGCACGAGCTCATCCGAGACGTTGGCGCGCTGCGCGATCGCGGCGAGCTTCTCATCGAGCACGCCGGCGAACGCGAGCAGGTCATCGCGTTGGTTCTGCAGCGCGATGCGCACCGGGCGGATGCGGCACGTATCCAGCGCTTCGCGCACGCCCAATTCCTCGACGATGAAGTCGAACAGCGCTTGCCGCGTGGCGAGTTGCGGACCCGCCAGCGACACGATGTCATGACTGAGCCACTGGGTCAGCGTGCGGATGTCGCAGGCAAACTGATGCGCCTGCGCTTCTGTCCGACGTGCCCGCCTCAGCTGGGCAGCGAAGCCGCCGGCGCACCCCCGCGAGCGCGGCTGGTTGAGCCTGGCTTGCAGCTTCTCGCGCCGCGACCGGGCGCCCCTGGCGAGGGTTGCCCAGCGTGTTGGCCAGTCCTTCGCACTGGCGCTGGATGTGGAACACATCGCCATGGCACGGCGTGTCGCCCCAGGAGGCCTTCTGCCCGGCGCGCAGGCCCCGGCCGGCATCGGCAATCGTGTAGTCGGGCGCCAGTCCCTGCTGCGCCGCGTCCAGCAGGTGCACGCCCCAGGTGTCGCCGTCGCGATGGGCCTCGGCCGCCAGCAAGTAGCAGTAGGTCGACTCGGCATCGACGCCGGCCAGCACCGGCCGCGAGCCCTGGAAGATCTCGTCGTGCAAGCCCACGCGAATGCCGGACAGGTCTTGCTCGCGGTTGAGCGCGGCCGCTTGCTGCGCGGCCCATTGCTGCACGTCGTGAACGTTGCCCACACTGGTGGACACGCCCAGCAAGTCGCGCATGAACTCCACCACGCCGCGATACGAGCTGCGGCAGATCAGCGTCAGCGCGACCATCACCTGACGCAGCCACCTCTTGCTGACCGGCAACTCGAACAGCACTTCATCCTCCGGTATCGCTGACGCAAACGCGTCCGCCAGCGCGACGCCGGCCTTGCGCGTTTGCGCGTAGACGAACTTGCGGCTCACGCCGTCCCGCGCGGCCAGCGCGCTGATCGTCTCGGATCCCTCGAGACAGGGGTGGCAAAAGCGTGTCCGGGCCAGATTGCTTGAAACAGCCCGCGATTCAATGCAGCCAATAATGCGATTTCGGCTTGCCCGATTGACGGCCATCTGGCGTATTCTTACGTGCAAAACCTGAGAACGATTTAAAAAGAACGCTGATAAGGGGGTACGATGGACGTCCAACAAGAACCGGATCTGGAATCCGTAACCGCCGAGGAAACAACCCCTGCGCCGCTGCTTCTGGAGATCGAGGCCGACCCTACACTGGGCTATGCGTCGATCCAGAATTCCGTGCCCGTAGTCCGTGCCTTGCGCGTAACGAACCGCGGTAGCGAACCTCTCGAGGCCGTGGATGTCCTGGTCGGGTGCAATCCTCGCTTCGCTCAAGGCGTGAAGCTTCACTTTGCAAAGCTCACTCCGGACGAAAGCAGGCGCATATCCCCTTTAGATCTGGCAGCCGACCACGGTTATCTGGCCGACCTCCAGGAGGCTATTACCTCATCGGTTACTGTGGTCGCGCAGGCCGGCGATATAGAACTGGCCCGGATAAACCACCCCGTCGAGATTCTGGCCTACGATCAATGGGCCGGTACGCGCGCCATGCCCGAGTTGCTCGCGTGCTTCTCAATGCCGAACAACCCGGCGATCGACATCCTCATTGGCAAGGCGTCCAAGTTGCTTCGCGAGCAGCACAGCGACCTGTCGATGAATGGATATCAGTCGAAGAGCCGCGATGTGGTGTGGAAGCAGATTTCCGCGATTTACAGCACGCTGGCCGCGGAGAATTTGCAATACGCTGAGCCGCCAGCTTCTTTCGGGGTGGATGGTCAGAAAATCCGAACCCCTGACCGTGTTATCGAGGGAAGAGTAGCCACTTGCCTTGACCTCGCGATGCTTTTCTCGTCATGTCTGGAGCAGGCTGGTCTACGTCCCGTTGTCTTGCTCAAGGATGGTCATGCCTGGGTAGGTGTATGGCTTCATCAGGCCTGTTTCGCCGATCCTCTCACCGACGATGTTCAGGCGGTACGGAAACGCGTCGATAGCGGCGAGTTTCTGGTATTCGAGACCACGGCAGTCGCACAGCATTCGAGCCGTCGCCCCTCGTTGAGAATCGCCCTGGAACAGGGTGCGGTCCATCTGCTCGAAGAAGGCACGTTCCGGTATGCGGTTGATATCCATCGGGCCCGAGAACTGCAAATCAGGCCATTGCCGTCCCGCGTAGCAGGGATTAAGCGATCCGAGACCGAAGACGCGGAAAAGCCCGCGGCCATTGAACCGACGCCGGTCCTCCCACCGCTTGACCCGGAGTCTCTGACGTCTCTCGATCTAGGTGGCGACGAGACGCCGGAAGGGCGCTTGTCGAAGTGGAAATCCCGGTTGCTGGATCTGACGCTTCGTAACCGGCTTCTCAACTTCAAGTCGACTAAATCGACACTGGCGCTGGTCGCGCCGGACCTGGCCAAGCTCGAGGACGCCATCGCCGAAGGCGTCGAGTTTCGCGTGCGGCCAATGCCGACCCTGATGGAGGGAAATGATCCGCGCATGGCCGAGGTCCATGCGAGTCGCAGCGGACACCACCCCCTTGACGACATGGCACTCAACGCCCTGGACAACAAGGAGTTGATCGCACGGATGCCGCAGGAGGCGTTGGATGGCAACCTTCTGAGCATTTTTAGTGCGGCGCGGACTGGTTTGGGAGGAAGGCGGCGCGAACACACTCTATCTCGCCTTGGGCATGTTGCGGTGGACGGAGGCGGAAAGCGCCGAGAGCGTGCCTCAGGCGCCTATCATCCTGGTTCCCGTGGCGCTACAGCGCCAGTCGGTGCGAAGCGGTTTCCGGCTTAGCCGTCATGACGATGAGACGATCATCAATCCAACGCTGCTGCAGATGTTGCGTTCGAACTTCGAATTGCGCATTCCAGGTTTGGACGTTATGCCGATGGATGAGAAGGGCGTCGACGTCGGGAAGGTGCTCCAGGCGTTCCGTCTGGCGGTGCGCGAGATCCCCAAGTGGGAGGTCGTCGAGCAGGCGCACCTGGGTATTTTCTCTTTCACCAAGTATTTGATGTGGAAGGATCTCCAGGATCGGACAGAGCAACTCAAGGCGAATCGAGTAGTCCGACATCTCATAGAGAACCCCGGGCAAGCATTTGAGAAGGAGGAGGGCGACGAACGTTTCGAGAGGCTGGATGAATCGCACAAGCCTCAGGACCTGTTCACGCCAATGCTGTCTGACTCGTCGCAGCTAAAGGCCATCTGCGTAGTCGACTCCGGGCGTGATCTGGTTCTTGAGGGCCCGCCCGGTACGGGCAAAAGCCAAACCATCACAAACCTGATTGCCCATTTGTTAGCGAGAGGTAAGACGGTCCTGTTCGTATCCGAGAAGATGGCCGCGTTGGAGGTTGTGCATCGGCGACTCGAGTCGGTCGGTCTGGGGCCGTTTTGTCTTGAACTGCATTCGTCCAAAGCGCGGAAGTCGGAAGTCCTGCAGCAACTCGGCAAGGCTCTGGATTTCAGCGGCCAGCGAACGAGCGAAGACTGGAGCCGGGAAGCAGGACGTCTGGCCCAACTGCGGCAGGATCTGAACGATCTCGTCGATGCATTACATCACCCGCACTCCAACGGGCTCACCGTATATCAGGCAATCGGAACTTGCATCGCGCACGATGGCGAGGAAGCCTCCCTGATGTCTTGGGCAGATGTATCCGCTCACGATCACAAATCCCTCGAAAGCCTGCGAGAAACATCGAGACGGATGGCCACCCTTTCCGGGGCGCTCGTCGCGCTGCATGGCCATCCGCTTGAACATATTGGCAGAACCGACTGGAGTCCGAGCTGGCAGGACGAACTCTTGACAACTGCGCGTTCGCTTGAGCAGGCGATCCAGGCATTCAAAGGCGGTGCAGCCGAGGCGGAACGCAGCCTGGGACTTCCGGTTTCCGGTTTGAGCCTTGAGGGATACGAAAAGGTTGACCGTTTGGCAGACGTTCTGCTCGGAGCGCCACAGGTGCCTCAAGGCGTTGCCGCACAAGCTTACGACGCTGAAGTCCGGGCACAACTGCAACGGCTTGCCCGGCATGGGAAGGCGCGCAACGAGTCATGGAGCAATCTCGAGGCGAGTTGGACTGAGCGGATCTCAGAAGTCAGCGCGAAATCTCTAAAAGACGAGTGGGCGCAAGCGTCGAACACCTGGTGGCCTAAATCAGCGATCAAGAAGCGCGCTATCCGCACACGGCTTGCGAGCTACAGCATTACCGGAGCGCGGCCGACGGACGAAGCTGTTGGAGCAATGTTGCCTCATCTTGCAGGCGTCAATGCCGAGGACGAGCAGCTTCTCGCGATGAAAGGCAACGCGGAACGTGTACTGCAGGATACGTTCAACGGCGTGAAGACGGACTGGGACCAGGTATTGCGGTGCGAGCAATGGGCGCAACGTTTCTCAGATGCTGTCACCTTGGTTGCTGGAGATCCGGTCGCGGCAGCTGAACTGCGAACCCGTTTCCAGCATATGGTGGTCGAAAACCGTGCTTTGCTGCAGCCGGGAGGTCCGATGAGCAAGTCGCTGGTTGCTTATCGCGACGCGTGGCGTGAAGTGCGTGCCAGCCTGTCGGCGCTGGAAGCACTGGCAGAACCGACTGCACCATTGCAGGGGCCGACTGACACTGACGGCGCTCTGGAGCGGATGCTCGGTATTACTGCGGCGTGGCATCGGGCGAAGAGCCAGTTTATGTCATGGTGTCTGTGGCGGCAGGTTCGAGAGCAGGCCGTGCATCTGGGGTTGCAAGGCGTCGTAACTTCGCTGGAAGATGGCCGTGTGCCACTGGATTGTGTCGAGGAGCACTTCGAGTACAGCTACCAGAATTGGTGGGTGAAAAAGGTCATCGACAAAGACTCGGTGCTGCGCACGTTTTCCAGCGCTGACCACGAACGGAAGATTCGTGAGTTCCGCCAGTCCGACGAGCGATTCCAGCATCTGACGGCGCAACATGTTGCCGCGACGCTTGCTGGCAAGGTGCCGGCGGGAAAAGGCATGGTGGTCAGCAGCGATAGTGAACTCGGGCTGTTGCGAAGGGAACTGCAAAAGAAGACACGCCACGCGCCGGTGCGCCAACTGATGCACGGACTTCCGAGTCTGCTCCCCAAGCTGAAACCGTGTCTGTTGATGTCGCCGCTATCAGTGGCTCAGTATCTCGACGCTGGGCACGCACAGTTTGATGCCGTCGTCTTCGATGAGGCTTCCCAGATTCCCGTGTGGGACGCCGTGGGCGCCATAGCGCGTGGCAAGCAACTGGCCGTTGTTGGAGACACGAAGCAGCTGCCACCCACGAGCTTCTTCAGTAAGTCGACGGATTCAGACGACAACGGCGGCGATGATGCTCAGATCGAAGACCTCGAAAGCATTCTGGACGAATGTCTGGGTGCGGGGATGAATCGTCAGCGGCTGCAGTGGCATTATCGCAGCCGGCATGAGAGTCTGATTACCTTCAGCAACGTTACCTATTACGACTCGCAACTCATCACCTTTCCGTCGCCGGTGACGGACGACGTGGCGGTGCGCCTTGAGCGCGTCACGGGTGTCTACGACAGAGGTGGTAGCCGGACAAACCGGGCAGAGGCCGAAGCGATTGTGCGTGGAATCGAGCAACACTTTCTGGATTCAAAGCACCAACATCTGACTTTGGGCGTTGTCACGTTTAATCAGCCGCAGCAGTCGCTCATTGAGTCGTTGCTTGACGCGCGTCGCCGAGCCAATGCCGCGCTCGACAAGGCGATCTCTGCGCAGTCGCGCGAGCCGTTGTTCATCAAGAACCTTGAGAACGTTCAGGGCGATGAGCGCGACGTGATTCTTTTTTCGATTACTTACGGTCCCGACGCAGCCGGCAAACTCACCATGAACTTTGGGCCACTGAACAGCGAGGGTGGACAGCGACGACTCAACGTGGCGGTGTCCCGTGCTCGCGAAAGAGTGGTGATTTTCAGCACCCTGCGACCGGAGCAGATCGATCTTTCCCGCGTGAGGGCTGCGGGTGTGCGCGACCTGAAGCACTATCTCGAGTTTGCGCTGAAGGGCCCCAAGGCGTTGCTGGAGCAATCATTGCCTACTGGAATGGAGCCGGACAGTCCATTCGAGGGCCAGGTCATCAAGGTGCTCCGCGACCACAACTGGGTTGTTCATCCTCAAGTGGGTTGTTCTGGGTATCGCATCGACATTGGCGTCGTTGATCCCCGAGCACCGGGCCGTTATCTCATCGGGATAGAGTGCGATGGTCGCGCCTACCACTCGGGTGCGACTGCGCGTGATCGAGACCGCCTTCGTCAAGTAGTGCTCGAAGGGTTGGGATGGCGCATACATAGAATCTGGTCGACCGACTGGTGGTTAAATCCGGATGTCGAGGTTCAGAAGCTCCTCGCTCGTTTGGACAAGCTACTTCTCGATGATGATGGTGCCGACGAGGAGGCTCCAGCAGCGGCGTCAATCCCGGAGACGGTAGAGACCGAAATCGTCGACAGCGTTCCTTCGGCTACTCTTGCATCGGACATTGACGTCTCTCTACCTAAGTACACGGTCATCATCCCAGCGGGAGGCAAGCCGGAAGACTTTTACGACCTCACCCACGGCCGGAAGCTGACGGAACAACTGATCGAGATAATCGAAGCTGAAGGACCGATTCACGAGAGTGTCCTTCACCGCAGAGTCGCAAGAGCGTGGGGTTTGGAGCGAACGGGTACGCGAATTGTTGATCGTCTCCGGATGCTGACGCCTCGCGAGCAAGGTCGAACCTCGGACGGAAACGCGACGTTTTACTGGCCAGCTAAGGTAAATCCGGCAGAGTGGGGCGTTTTTCGTGAGGCCTCGGATGAGGAGACTTCACGTCGGAAGGTCGATGATGTGTGCCTGGAAGAGTTGGCTAACGGTGTGCTTCATGTGCTTGAAGAAACGGGCAGTGCACCAACCTCTGACGTCGCCAAATCCGTGTGTCGGCTGATTGGAATGTCGCGTACGCCGGGAGATGCCGAAGCTAGGGTTGGGCTTGCGATATCACGTCTTGTATCAAGTGGGAGCGTGACGATGAGTGGCACCGTTTTGAAGCTTTCGTAATCGAAGGATCGTATGCGGGGCGTGGAGCAGCAGTCGTCAAGACGAGGCTCCACATACGTAAGGTGGCTGTGGTGCAAACTGGGTAGGCGGGCGAGAAATCGCCCATGTTTCGGAGACCTCAACGAGCTGAAAGAACCGGCATCCAAATCGAGGGCGAAGTGGTATCTTTGAGGTGCATGCTGGTGAGATCGAATTGGCCTTTGCGAATGCGATGCATCAGTTCGATGCCGGAGAGGGTAACGGCGGCGCTGTGGAACCGCTTGAACCCGAGCATCACGTTCACCCGCGATTTGATGTGGCAGTGATCCTGCTCAATGAGGTTATTCAGGTACTTCGAGGATCGCAATTTCGTTCGCCTGGGTAGCGACTCGTCGGTCCTCATCTCGCGGACCGCCCGAAGAGACGCCGCGTAGCCGTCCAGCGTAATCGTCTCAGGAGCGCGTCCCTGAGTTCTGATTGCCTTCGCGAAGAACGCCTTTGCTGCCGCCACGTCGCGCCTCGCGCTGAGGCGAAAATCGATCGTCTTTCCCGCTCGGTCAACGGCGCGGTAGAGATAGGCCCATTTGCCGCGAATCTTCACGTAGGTCTCGTCGACTCGCCACGACTGACCGGCTGTCGTAGCCAACCGATTCCAGCGTTTGACGAACTCCGGCGTGTAGCGCTTCACCCAACGCAGGATCGTAGTGTGGGCGAGGGACAGGCCGCGCTCAGCCATCATCTCGACAAGATCACGCAGACTGAGCTTGTAGCGCAGATACCAACGCACGCAAAGGACGATGACTTCGCGGTCGAAATGACGCCCGTTGAACAACCGTTCGAGATCTTTCAGCTTGCTCATTGGCTCGTGGTCGTCAAAAGCTCAAGGTAACAGACCGACGCACCGGAATTGCACCACAACCGGGCAGGCCGGCAGACCAGGCTGATTCAAAAATTACTAAAACCTGTCAATATACTTTCATATTAACTTCATAGAATCCTCGCGTCATAGCCGCGCGAGCGTGAACCATGTGGTTTCGGGCTGACTGCGTGCCGGCTGTGTATTCACCCACGCTACCCGAACCCTGGATCACGACAACATGGCAGAGCCGTTCGACATTTCCCGCCGCAAGGCCCTGAAACTACTTGCCGGTGCGCCGATGCTGCCGCTAGGCGGCATCGCCACGGCGTCGATGCTGACCGCTTGCGGCGGCGATCTGGCGACTCCGTCGGCCAATTCCACCACGCCTCCTACGCCTGCCACCCCAGTCGCGAACTTCACTTCGGCGTCTTTCACCAGCATGCCGGCGCCGTCGCTCGCCAATCCGTCGCTGATGGCAACCACCACGGTCGGCTCAGGCCTGACGGTTTCGTATTCCGACGGCTCCCAAAAGGCTTACAAACTCGCGTACCAGCCGTTCTTCATGACCGGCGATCTGGTCCCGGACGGCAACGGCGGCACCGTGCTGGCAGGCGGGTACTTCGACATCAACAACCAGCCGATCGACGACGATTCGGTGCCCGCGCAACGGCGCCAGTTCTTTTCGGACTCGCCGGACGGTACGTCGCTGCTGAAGATCGATGGCGCGAAGGTCGCCGGCGTAAAGGGCAACACGGTGTTCGCCGTGGTCCAGTTCGAATACACGACGCGCTCGCAGTCCGGCAGTGACATGTATGGCCGCCTCCCGTCGCCGATCGCGGTGCTGACGCTGGATCAGGATCCGGCCACCGGCAAGTTGACGCTCGTCAAGTATCACAACGTCGACACGTCGCCCGCGAATGGACTGTGGATTACCTGCGGCGCGAGCCTGTCGCCGTGGAACACGCATCTGTCGAGCGAGGAATACGAGCCGGATGCGTTCACGGCCAGCTCGAGCAATCTGGCGCAGTACAAGGCGTTCAACGATAACCTGTACGGCAACACGAACATCGCTTTCAACCCGTATCTCTATGGTCATCTGCCGGAAATCACGGTCAAGGCGGATGGCACCGGCTCGGTCAGAAAGCACTATTGCCTCGGGCGCATTTCGCACGAACTGGTGCAGGTGATGCCGGACAACCGCACGGTCCTGATGGGCGACGACGCGACCAACAGCGGCCTCTTCATGTTCGTGGCGGACAACGAGAAGGACCTGTCGGCCGGCACGTTGTATGTGGCGAAAGTGGGCGCGGGCTTCTCGGTCGATCCGGCCGCGGCGGGCGCGGACCTGACGTGGATCAGACTGGGTCACGCGACGAGCGCGGAAGTCGAGGCCATGGCGAAGTCGAATCGGCCGCAGGACGTCATCGACGTCAAGTGGACCGATCCTGCCGACGCTAACTACCGGAAGATCTTCGCCGGCGGCACCGCGCAGTGGGTCAGGATCATGCCGGGCAAGGAGAAGGTTGCGGCTTTCCTCGAAACCCATCGCTACGCTTACCTGGCGGGCGGCAGCATGGGCTTCACGAAGATGGAGGGGACGACGGTCAACATCAAGGACAAGATCGCGTACTCCGCTTTGCAGAACATCGTCGACTCGATGGTGAAGGGCAACGCGAAGGGCTGGAACGCGGAGAGCAACATTTCCGTCGACGCCGCGATCAACGCCGGCGGCGTGCTTCAGCACAAGCTCGCGGGCGGCCAGAAGGATAACCAGGGTGCCGCGATCAACAGCGAGTGGGTGCCGGTGCACACCAGCGCGCTGCTGGTCGGCAAGGACATCGCCGCCGACGCGCTCGGCAACAAGGCCGACCCGGAGTTGGTCGCCAATCCGGACAACCTGAAATTCTCGGAGAAGCTGCGCACGCTCTTTATCGGCGAGGACAGCGGCTACCACGTGAACAATTTCCTTTGGGCGTACAACGTCGACACGAAGCAGCTCACGCGTCTGCTGTCGACACCCGCCGGCGCCGAATCGACCGGTCTGCATGCGGTCGACGAACTCAACGGCTGGACCTACATCATGAGCAACTTCCAGCATGCCGGCGACTGGGGCAGCCAGCATACGCAGGCGCTCAGGGACACGCTCGATCCGCTTGTGCGCGCGAATTACAGGGATCGCTTCGGCGCGTCGGTCGGCTATCTGACAGCAGACCCGACATCGATCAAGCTGGTGTGACGGCAAGGCTCGCAGAGATCCTCGCAAGTCTCATTGTGGGGAAATTGATGGCGCTTTGATCCGATACGAAAAGCACGGTTCGCGAGCGGTTCATCGCCCCCTCTCTGGAGGGGGTTTTTTATTGGAGCCGGGAGGCAAAGTTGTGTGTTCGCAAGACACTCTTCGAACTGTGACATAGACCTGCATTCAGGCAACTGCGTGGTGATAGTCAGCGACTACGGGGCGGGTTGCCAGCCAGATAGCCGGCTTCGACGAGCCACGCGAACAGCGCGTTGATGATCACCATCGCCTGGTACTGGCTACTCGGCCGGAGCGTCCTGTAGAACGGCCGCCAGCGCGGATCATGGCGCGGGTATTTGCGCCCGCCGTCGGCGACCCAGCGCGCGTGCGGCAACGGGTCTTTCAGGAATTGCCGGAAGAGTTGCAGGTCTTCGTGCGTGAGCGACGACAGCGGCTTGCCCAGTTGCACGATCGCCCATAGCAGCAGCCGTTCGGCTTCCTTGCGGTAATTCTCGAAGGTGGTCTTTTTGTCGGCGACCCGCGCGAGCCATGCGCGGACCGCATTCAGGTCGTCGTGGGCGGCGATCTGTGAATGCCCGCGCGCCCGGTTGCTGCCATCGCGGCCGTCGAGGTCGGCAGACAGTTCAAGCGCATCGAGGTGCGTCCTGCCCGACGAAACCCGCCTCTCGGCTGAAATCGACCGCCTGAAAGGCGAATTCCCGAAGACCCGTGAGCTATACCGCGAAGTCTGCGCGCTCCTGTTCTTCCGCTTCGGGATCACGCCGACCGCGAACCGGCTTTACCAGTTGGTCAAGCGCGGCAGCATGAGCACGCCGACCCAGGTACTCGGTGAATTCTGGGCCGAACTGCGCGAAAGGAGCCGGGTGCGCATCGAACACCCCGACCTGCCCGCCGATCTGGGGCCGGCTGCCGGCGAACTGGTCGCGGCGCTCTGGACCCGCGCAACCGCCTCTGCCGAAGCCGCGCTCGACGCGCTGCGCGACGAGGTCGAGGCGCAACGCGTTGAGGCGCAACGGTCGGTCGTTGCTGCCCGCGACGAACTGGGTCGCGTCGAGACCGCGCTCGAACAGCGCACGGCGGCGCTCCTTGCCGCGCAGGTCGAGGTTCGCGAACTGGAAAAGGCGCAGGCCGAGGGCCACGCGGCGCCGCAGGCGTGCGAGGCCGAGGTGGTCCGGCTCAAGGCCGAGGCGCTCGTGCGCGACCGTGAACTGGACAAGGTGCGAAGGTTTCTCGCGGGATCTCGAGAAGCTGCGCGAGAGCGCGGAACGCGCCGAAGAGCGCCTGCGAGCGTCGGAAAAGCGCGCGCTGCTGGAGATCGACCGCGAGCGGGGTGCGGCCGCGAAGCTGCAGAAGGACCTCGATGCCGCGGTGAAGCGGGCCGACAGTCGCGGGGCGGACCATCACCGGGCGGTCGAGGCGCTGCAGGCGCAGCTCGGGGACGTGCGTCACCAGGCGGGCGTGCTGCAGGGACGGCTCGATGCCGTGCTGGCCACGAACGTCACGCTGCAGCAACAACTGGCGGCACTGCGGCAGGCGGATACTCGCGACGCCCGCCCAGCCCGCGCGAAGTCCGCCTCCACCCCGGCGCGCCCGGTGGCGACACGCCCTTCACGCGCGCCGCGCGTCACGCCCGCCGCGCGTCACGCCCGCGCCAGCCAGCAAGACCGTAGTGCACCGCAAGCGGGGAAAGAGGGATGGAAAATAGAACCCGCCCGCGCAAGAGACGGAAGGCCCCGGTCTGTCCGCCGATCGGCGCGCTGATGCGCTATGGCGAGCGGACCGTGCGCATGATCATCGAGTCGGTGCACGAAGACGGCAGCACCTTCCGCAGCACGGTGAAGTGGGCTAATCTGGCCGCTCTTCACGATCAGCTCTTCTGAGCGGGATGAACATGCAGCAGCCCACCATTCAGCAGCTCGACATTTTCGCCGACAGCCGTGATGTCATGTTGCGTAACGACGTGCTGGAGCCGCTGCAGCGGCGCGATGCGGTGGCGGCGCGAACGGCACTGGAGCTGCTCGCCGGCGAATATCCGGACGATGGCGCGCTCCCAGCGATGAGCGTGCTGGTTCGTGAGCTGGAACGCGGATCGCCCACGCCCTTTTCTGATCACGAGACGCTGGCCAGCGCACGCCGGCATCTCGAGGACGAGGTCGTACTTGCCGCCCGGCGGGTGCTGCCCGCGCAGAATGTTCAGTCGTGGCTCACGCCGTGCTGGCGAGCGCTTGCTCAGCGGGCTGAATCGCTACCGTTTCGTACCGCCGACGCGGACAGTCACGCCGTGCCGCTGTGGCTTCTGGCGGGCGACGGGGCGGCTGCGATTGAAGCAGTCGAAGCCATCGAGTCCTGGTCGCGCATCCCGGCACCGCTTGCGTGGATGACCGAGGCACGCTACCGGGCGGCTGGCCTGGATGCGGCGTGGCCGCTGCTCGCGCAGTTGGCGTGGCTGGCGCCGGCGAGGTTCGTGGCGTTGTTGCCCACCTTGGGTGATGCTTCGCTGGACGCGCTGCGCCGGCGCTTCGATGCCGAATTCCCTGGCACCGGCGAGGTCGACGACTATTCCTGGTTTCCGGCATGGCTGCTGTTGGTGAAGCCGGCGCTCGCCGGCAGGTTAGGTGAGGCGCGCGTACAGCGTGACCAGGCGGCATCGCGCGCGACGGCCCTGCTCGGGGAGATCCGGCGCCGGGAGCACGAAGGCGACCAGCATGAACTCATCGGGCTGCGCCAGGAGCTCAGCCGGCTGCATGCGGGCCTGTTCGACACCTACATGGCGACACGGAAAGTGCAGCACCGTTGATCGGTGAGCGAGGCCGCGAATGGTCACATCGGGCAGTCGTCCTGCAATCATTCGCGAGATGCGACCCGGGGGCGGACGGTTCGCCCGGGCGAGGAGACGGCCGCGCGGCCGAACAGGTATCCGTAATTGTCTCCGCACTGCGGAGACAATTCGGACGCTCGCCGGCGCAAGCCCCGGTGACGGGTTTGAAGACAGATTGGGCCGTCCGCGGGCAGTTTTAACGCGGCGGTAGCCGCACACCTGAGCATGAAAGTATGAACGACCTTACGCCTTCCTCCTTGCTTGACGAAGTCCGACAGCTGATCGATTCGGCGCGCGAACGGGCCGCCGTTGCGATCAATGCAGAACTGACACTGCTGTACTGGCAGGTGGGGCATCGTATTGAGGCAGAGGTATTGCGAGGCGCCCGCGCGGAGTACGGGCAACAGGTGATCGGATCGTTGGCGCGTCAGCTTACCGCCGAATACGGGCGCGGCTGGAGCGACAAGCAGTTGCGCCACTGCATGCGTCTTGCGGAGGTTTTTGCCGACGAAGCGATTGTCTCCGCAGTGCGGAGAGAATTGAGCTGGACGCACCTGAAGACGCTGATCTACATCGACGACCCGGTGAAGCGTGATTTTTATATTGAGCTTGCCTGTGTCGAACGCTGGTCCACGCGGCAGTTGCAGGAGCGCATCGACTCAATGCTTTTTGAGCGCAGTGCAATCTCGCGGAAACCCGAAGACGCAATCCGGCGGGATCTCGCGATGCTGAGGGACGAACGACGTGTGCCTCCCGACGCGTTGCTGAAGGACCCGTATGTGCTGGATTTTCTTGGTCTCAACGATCACTACCTCGAAAAGGATCTGGAGGATGCGATCCTGCGAGAGATGGAGCAGTTCCTTCTCGAACTTGGTGCTGGTTTCACGTTTGTGGCTCGTCAGAAACGCTTGCTGATTGATCACGACGATTTTTACATTGATCTTCTCTTTTACAACCGCAAGCTTCGAAGGCTTGTTGCAATCGAACTCAAGCTGGGCGCGTTCAAGGCCGAATACAAGAGTCAGATGGAGCTTTATTTGCGCTGGCTCGCGAAACATGAACAGGAGCCAGACGAGGAACCGCCGCTCGGCATTATCCTGTGTGCAGGCAAGAAGCAGGAGCAGATCGAGCTGCTCGAACTCGATAAAAGCGGTATCCATGTCGCAGAGTATCTGACTGTGCTGCCGCCACGAGAGCAGTTACAGGCGAAATTGCACCAGTCAATTGAAGCCGCAAGATCACGGCTCCAGGACAAGCGGCGCGAATGATTCGATCGCCAGGATCCGGCGACTGGGTTCTGTCGCGATAACAATCGCAGCTTGAGCAAAAGCTGATATGAGTAGGACTACTCACGCTGCCAAAGAATAGAATTGCTCGGCTGCAGTCGAGGCGACGCCGTCGTCACACATCTGCCCCTTGCGGTTCATGTGCGCGATCTCTATGCCAGACAGGATGATGCGCGCACAGCGGAATTCCTTGAACCCCAGCATCGGTTTGATGATGCGTTTAATGGCACGGTGATCCTGCTCGACGACGTTGTTCAGGTATTTGTTTTGACGGACCTTGATCGGTGTTAAACGCACGGCATTGAGCGCTTCAAGCGCAGCCAGGTTGGTGCCGCTCCTGTCCACGGTAATTGTCTCGGGCTCGCCGTTCTGCTCAATCGTTTTCTCGAAGTAGCGGCGAGCTGCAGCCTTATCGCGATGGGCGCGCAGCAGGAAATCGACAGTGTTGCCCGCCTTGTCGACGGCACGGTACAAGTATTTCCAGTTGCCTTTGACCTTGACGTAGGTCTCATCGACGCGCCAGCTTTTGCCCACAGGCCGTTTGCGTTGGCGGAATGCTTTTTCAAGCACCGGCAGCAGCTTGATAACCCACCGGTGCACGCTCGAATGATCCACCTCAATACCCCGCTCAGCCATCATTTCCTCGAGGTTACGTAGGCTCAGTGAGTACGCCACGTACCACCGCACGCACAGCAGGATCACGTCCAGCGGGTAGTGCAGCCGCTTCAGTACCTTGCCAATGCCAGCGGGCAGCGTCTTGCGCGGCGTCTTCGTCTTTGCCATCATGGTTGTCATGCGTTGCGGTCGACGCATTTTACTTGACCGCGTTAATGCGACAAAACCTCGAATGGAGCCTTGTCGTTGAGAGTTGAAAAGCGGATGAGGCACTACGTGGGCAGACGAATGAAAGCTCTCCGCAATAGACTGTACTTCCCAATCCTGATCTTTGCGACGGCAATGCCGCACCAATCCATGCCCCCATTCTTTGATCGCTGTGTGCGTCTCGTTGTCGGCGCAACGCTCTCTGTTTCACTTGCCGCCTGCCACCATGAAGAGCCATGGAAGCTCACGGACGTCCAGGGGCATTTGCCCGATCTGGATTTCGCGCTGACCTCCGACGCCGGCAAGCAGATTAGCCAGGCGAACCTGGCAGGTGATGTCACACTCGTCTACTTCGGCTACACGCATTGCCCGGACGTATGCCCGGAGACGCTGGCCAAACTGGCCCAAGTGACGCATCAACTTGGCGGCGCCGCACAGCATGTGAAGGTCCTGTTCGTGAGTGTCGACCCGGCGCGGGACACGCCCGCAGTGATGCATGCGTATGTCGATGCGTTTGACGCAAAGCACGACGTCGGCCTGACCGGTTCCGAGAGCGCGATCAAGGCGCTCGCGCAACGCTATCGCGTCGCGTACCAGGCTGACAAGCCCCGCGCGAACGGTGGATACGAGGTAACCCATAGCTCGGCGATCTACATATTCGATGCGAAAGGGCACGCGCGCCTGGTCGGTGCGGACGACGATCCGGTCGACGCATTTGTGCACGATCTGCGTCAATTGGCCGACGAGACCTGACGACAGGCGCCCGCGACGGTGCTGAAGAGGCCGCGAACGAGCCCGCGCACCCACGGTGTTTTCAACAGATAGAGTCGAACGTACGTCGGAGATTCCGGCCAGATTCGCCCGGGGGAGCGCTTGTTGTCGCCGCCCGAAGTTCCACGCATACCACCGCGTTCAGCTGGTCAATAACCGGCTACGACCAGAATCCCTATGCACGCTCAACGCAAGGTTTCCTGGCATACAAGTGTGTGGCGCCAGTAGCATCGTGGATCACGCCACCGCTTGAGCAGGCTGGACCTCGACCGTGACATGGGACAACCCCTTAAAGCGCCGGAGCACCGCATGATGCCATCTTCGAAGATGGAAACGGCAAACACACCGGACGGAGCGAAGATCTTCTGCGCCTCGTCTTCGTAACCATGCCCGTGATGGTCGCCGAGCAGCCACGCGCTCGCCAGGTTGACCAACAGGCCCACCGGGACGCGCCAGGCACGCGATCATTGCGATTGGCTCGTGCCGCGTTGGCGTCCGGTCACCAGGAAGAAGCAGGCATACTTTTTCCTGACGTGATCGGCTGCTGGCCGGACACAGCATCGTGTGAGAAGAATATGCGCCGCGTGCTTCAGATGCTGCGAGCGACGCTACGTGAATCCGCCGGCCAACAAGTGACGTTCGCGAACGTCACTTTCAGTCGTTTTGTCCGCACCGGGCAGTCTCGGCCTGCTGCCATACGGAGCCCATTTATAACGTGACGCAGGATACGGCCCACCTCACTGCCCCGTTACTCAGCGTACCGTATGGACGCCCGCTCGCGTTTAAGTTCGTGTGCGTCACCCTGGCGGTGCCGCTGGGCGGCTACAACCGGATGATCCACTTGCCGCGCTCGCAGGCCGCGACGGCAGATGGCGGTCCCGCTTACCCTGACGCGCAACGCGGCTTCGACCGTCTGCTGGCCGTCGAAGCCGTCGCCATGCTGGCGGTACTGGCGGCCGCCGGCGTGCTTGGCCACACGGCGCCCTCGGGCGAATAGGCCTGGTTACGTTAGAGCCATCGCTCGCATCACCCGGGTATCCGAACCCCGACAGTCCGTCGCTTCGACGAACGTGGATCAGGCTCACTAATGATCGAGAGCCGGCAGTTCGCGCCAATGAACGCCCGTAGTGTGAATCCGCGCCTTTCAGGCCAGCATCAATGGTCTATTCTTGATGCCAGTAGCCGTTGAAGGCGAGGTGACGGCGCGAGGCGTGTAAAGGCGCAAGGAGGCTAACGTGAGCTACAAACTCGACGGCAGTATTCTGGAAGTGTGTAATTGCAACGTACTTTGCCCTTGCTGCATAGGTGAGGACGCCGACAATGGCAGCTGTTGCGCCGCGATCGCCCACCACTTCGACAAGGGCTCGATCGATGACATTGAGGTCTCTGGATTGACGGTGGCCTGTGCCACCTTCATTCCTGGCAATATCCTGCAGGGCAACTGGCAGGTAGCCGTGTACATCGATGACCGGGCCACCGATGTCCAGTTTGAGGCGCTCTCCAGCGTCTACCGGGGCGAGCGCGGCGGCCCGCTGGCCGACTTCGCCCATATGTATGGAAAAATCGTCTCGATCGAGCGCGCGCCCATTATCTTCGACCTTCAGGGCGGTAAAGGCAAACTCGATATTGGCGTGGACATTCATGCGGAACTCGAGCCGTACTGGAGTCCGAGCGGCGCCCCCGCGGTGCTTCTCGGTAATTCCATCTCGACGACACCATGCTCCCCGGCGATCATCAGCAAAGCGAGCGCTTACCGGATGAAAAACCCTCTGCTCAAGGTCGACCTCAACCTGACGGGTCATAACGCCACCCAAGGCCATTTCAACTTCCAGGCCTGACTCTCCTCCAACGGCCACCGAGCCTCGCGATGAAGTCCGCTTCAAGTCCGCTTCGCGCTCAGGGCTTTTTCCGCCATTGCTAGCCGGGCCGGTGCTTTCGGCCTGGCTGGCACTGTGGGGATTGGATGAAGGACCGTATTCACGCTATCTGAACCATACCGGTTGAATCCGCCAACCCGTCGCGGCCGTTCGACCTGGCTCCGATGGAAGGGCTATCTTGATGGTGCAGCCGCCATCGCTCGGTTGCGGATAGCTAATCGCCCCATTTGACCCTTCGTACATAGCCTTTTCGTCGCGCCTGGGTTCCGGCCACGTTAATGTGTCGAGAACCATTGGTCGACTTCGATATCCCGATGGCCCCTGGCAGGAGACGGGCAACCGTGGCATTTCCGTGCATGCGGCGGTGCGTCATCTGTTGGCGACGTGACTCTTTGGAATGCAAAAATGCAGGCATCCGAGTTGACCGACGACCAGGTCGCGGAACGGGTAAAGATGTTCCGGCAGATGGGCGATCCGACCCGCCTGAAAATAATTGCAGCATGCCTTCGCGTGCCGATGTGCGTTTCCTACATCGCGGCAAAATATGGCTTGGCGCAAACGCTCGTCAGCCATCACCTGCGGCTTTTGCGAGCAGCCCGGGTGCTGCGCGCCGATCGGTGCGGAAAACAGATTTTCTGTGTAGCAACTGACGAGCACGTAAAGCGTGTCATCAGCGACGTGGCTGAACACGAGTGTGAGCATCCGCCATCCGAATTTGATGAGCCACCGAAGGAGGAATGACGCGTTTTGCAACTGACCTGCAAGGCAAGCCCCGATGTTTTGCGGCTATCGAACCCACCGCGCCGGTTAATTAAAGCATAGACGCGTTGACTTCATCGGGGGTATGGCATCATCTAGACGGAAAAAAGGGGCGTTGACTTCGGCGTGCGTAAGGAGGATCGCTTTAACATCTGGCCGGATTAACCGTTGCCCATTTGGGGGCACGCCGCGAAGCCCACGTCATGCGTTCACTATCACGTGAGTCGAGGAGCACCGCTATGAGCACCTGCAACGAACCGCATCATGCCCATCATGACCATCAGCATGGTCCGAACTGCGGACACACTGCGATCAGGCATGGCGATCACACTGACTATCTGCACGATGGCCACTTGCACCATCCCCATGGCGATCACGTGGACGAACACCGGCTGGAGGTGAGCGCAAAAAATCCGGATCAATGTACTTCGAACTGCGGCGGTCATGAGTCGGGACATGTCCACGGGCCGGCATGCGGCCACGAAGCGGTACCGCATGGCGATCACGTCGACTACCTGGTCAACGGCCACCTGCACCATCCGCACGGCGATCATTGCGACGACCACGGCCCGGTCGAGCTCGCCTGAGTGCCTGGCGCCAGGCAGGCGAAGTACCTCAATACGATTGAGTATGCATGGTGCCAGGTTACTGCCCGGGTGGACACACCTTACTGCGTCCACTCAGGGAACGGGTCGGTAAATTTGTGCCACGCGACTTCATCACGGGCCAGTTCGTCCTCGCTTAGCAGGCAGGCATCAAAGGACGCGCGCAAGGCTGCCTCGTCCATTCCGGTGCCGATCAGAACCAGCTCCTGTTGACGATCCCCGAAACGCTCATGCCAGCGGCTTCGGATGATAGCCTGTGCTTCGGGCTCCTGCGGCCAGGCGTGCCTGGGCACGGCCGCCCACCAGGTCCCGGCGCGTCCGTGACGCGAGACCGCGCCGGCTTGCGACCATTCGCCGACTGCATGGTTGCGCGAGGCCAGCCAGAAGTACCCCTTCGAGCGCACGACGCCCGGCCACTCGCTCTGAATCCAGTCGAAGAAACGCTGCGGATGAAACGGACGGCGCGCGCGGTAGACGAAGCTGGTGATGCCATATTGTTCGCTTTCGGGAATGTGTTCGCCGCGCATCTCCTTGAGCCACCCAGGCGCTTGCGCAGCGGCTTCGAAGTCGAACAGGCCGGTATCGAGAACCTGCCCGATCGGCACCTGGCCAAAGCGGCTTTCGACGATCTTCGCGCGGGCGTTCAGCACTCGCAGCACGCCTTTGAGCAACTCCAACTCGCTTGCGCTCACAAGGTCCGTCTTGTTCAGCACGATCACGTCGCAGAACTCGATCTGCTCGGTCAGCAGATCGACCACGGTGCGGCGGTCTTCCCCACCCATCGTTTCGCCGCGATCCGCCAGGAAGTCGTGGGAACCGTAGTCGCGCACAAAGTTATAGGCGTCGACGACCGTCACCATCGTGTCCAGGCGAGAGATATCCGAGAGGCTGTGACCTTGTTCGTCGCGAAACGTGAAGGTTTCCGCCACCGGCAAGGGCTCGGATATGCCCGTGGATTCGATCAGCAGATAGTCGAAGCGCTTCTCCCGCGCGAGCCGCTGGATCTCGATCAGCAGATCCTCGCGCAATGTGCAGCAAATGCAACCATTGCTCATTTCGACGAGCTTTTCGTCGATGTGCGAGAGCTGGCTGCCGCCGTCACGAATCAGCTGAGCGTCGATGTTGACTTCCGACATATCGTTCACGATTACGGCCACCCGCTTGCCTTCGCGGTTATTCAGGACGTGGTTCAGGAGCGAGGTCTTGCCCGCGCCGAGAAAGCCGGACAGTACGGTGACGGGGAGCTTGTGCATGGGAAAAGTGGAGCCTCAAACGTGGTGAAGAAGATCGCATGAATCGACACGGCCAGCCTGCTGGCCGAGGCGGGTGCGCGGCAAGCAGGCGCGATCCTTCGTGTCAGTTCTGCAGGACTTCGCCAACCATACAGTTGTCGAGGCCCGCCTTGATAAGGTCATGTGGCAACTGTTTGCCGATGAAAACAATCCGGGTTTCGCGCGTTTCATTCGCGCCCCAGGACTTACCGATATCCGCGCCAAAAATCATATGTACGCCCTGGAACACTGCGCGACGGTCGACACCCGCCAGGTTCAGCACACCCTTGTAGCGCAGCATCGCGGCACCATAGATCGCAACCGTGGCGCTGAAGAACGCCTCGAGCTTGTCCCGATCCAGAGGCGCAGTAGTGCGGTAGACGAAGGACGTCACATCGTCGTCATGCTCGTGCGAAACGTCTTCAAGGAAATCGGGCTCGATGTCGACAATGGCATCCAGACTGAAGCTGCGGATGTCGAGCAGTTGCTTCAGGTCCGTCTCGCCAAAATGTGCCGGCCTGATCGTCGCGCGCGGGTTCATCTGCCGCAACCGGCGCATCAGTTGCTGCGCCTGCTCTTCGCCAACGAGGTCCACCTTGGATACGAGGATACGGTCCGCGAATCCGACCTGCTCCTGCGCTTCGTGATGTTCGTCGAGCTGCTCGCCGCCATGCCGTGCGTCGACCACCGTCACGATGGCGTCGAGCAGGTATTTCTCCTGCACGACATCGTCAACAAAGAACGTTTGCGCGACGGGCGCCGGATCGGCAAGTCCCGTTGTCTCGATGATGACCCGCTCGAATGCGAGTTCTCCTGTCTCCCGTCGCGCGGCGAGCGTCGAAAGAATGCGCACCAGGTCGCCACGCACCGTACAACAGATACAGCCGTTGTTCATTTCGACAATCTGCTCGTTACCGTCCTGCACCAGCAATTCGTTGTCGATGCCCGCTTCGCCGAACTCGTTTTCGATGACCGCAACGCGTCCGCCGTGATGCTCGGTCAGGATGCGGTTGAGCAAGGTCGTTTTTCCGGCGCCGAGGAAGCCGGTCAGGATGGTCGTCGGGATACGCTGGAAGCCGGTTGCATCTTGCATTGCATTCTCCTGTGAGCGGCACGCGCTCAAGCATGTTCGCCCGTCGAGGTGCCCGGGCGCTGAGCAAATGGTTACGGTCGAGATGCCCCCATGCGGTGACAGCCCGCTTCGCTGATGCCACGCTCCGGGACGGCCAGTCTGTCTGCTGGGAACGCTGGACACCGCCAGTGTTATGTTATAACGTATCTAATCCTATCGGATTGTTATTTTTCGTGCCAGGAACGCCAATGAAAAAAATCGCCGCCAGGCTTTGCAACTCCGTTCAGCACCGCGCATCCTGGAGTTCAGGACAGCCAGACCGGTTTGTTTGGCGCGCCGCACTAAAGCCCATCGGTAGCCTTTCGGCTGCATTGGTACTGCTTGCCGTGCATCAGGGAAGCGCCATGGCGGCATCAGCAGCGGCCGGTGTAATCAACGCCATCGGTGTCGAAAACGAGTACGCCGACGTCATCGCCCAGATCGGCGGCAAGTACGTTCAGGTGAGCGCGATCGAAACGGATCCCAATACGGATCCACACACGTTCGAGGTCAACCCGAAGGTGGCAGCGCAGCTTGCTTCCGCCGATCTGATCGTCAAGAACGGCGTGGGATACGACGCCTGGGCCGACAAGATCATCGCAGCCGCGCCCAACAACAAACGCAAGGTCATTGACGCCCAACACCTGCTCGGCCTGCCCGACAGCACGCCGAACCCGCATCTCTGGTACGACCCGAAAACCATGCCGGCGGTTGCGAAGGCAGTGGCAGCGGACCTTTCCGCATTGAACCCTGCGCAGGCAGCCTACTTTCAAGCCAACGTGAAGAAGTTCGACGCATCACTCAAGCCGTGGCTGGCTGCAATTGCATCGTTCAAGGCGCACTACGCGAAAACGCCTGTCGCGGTGACGGAGCCGGTCGCCAACTACATGCTCGAAGCGGTCGGCACCGATATCGCCACACCCTTCAGCCTGCAGGCGGCGATTATGAACGGCACCGATCCCTCTCCGCAGGACGTGACGAAACAGAACGGCCTGTTCACGGACCACAAGGTCAAGGTGTTCGTCTACAACCAGCAGGTCACGGATGCGCTCACACAATCGTTCCTCAATCTGGCCAGGAAAAATGGTATTCCGGTGGTCGGCGTCTACGAGACCATGCCAACCCCCGGCTTTACTTACCAGTCGTGGATGCTGGCGGAAGTCAATGCGCTGGAAAAGGCAGTGACTTCCAAAGTGTCCACCGAAACCTTGCAGGCTGTGCAGTGAGCGGCATGTGCCCTGGCAACGAGGTCCTTGCGGTCGACCGGGTGAGCGTCTCTTTCCCGGGGCACAGCGTGCTACATGAGGTGAGTTTCAGTCTGGAAGCGGGAGAGTTCTGCGGCCTTATCGGTTCGAACGGTTCGGGCAAGACCACGCTGCTGCGTACGATCCTCGGCTTCCAGGTAGCGAGTGCAGGTAGCATCAGGATCAATGGTGCGCGCAGCCTGACCTCGGTGGGTTACGTCCCGCAGAAGATCGCGCTCGACCCCTACCTCCCGATGCGTGCGCGGGATCTGGTGTCGCTCGGCCTCGAGGGCCACAGGCTCGGCTTGCCGTTACCGTCGAAAAAACGCCGCGAGGCGGTCGACGGGATGCTCAAAGCCGTGGATGCAGAGCCTTTCGCGGACCAGCGCATCGGGGAACTGTCCGGAGGCCAGCAGCAGCGGGTACTGATCGCACACGCTCTGGTTCGCCGTCCGCGGCTGCTGTTGCTGGACGAACCTCTGGCCAACCTCGACATGCGCAGCGTCGCCGAAATTGTCGCGCTGTTGCGCCGCCTGAGCGTCGAGCACGGGCTTGCGGTCCTGCTTTCGGCGCATGACATGAATCCCTTGCTGCCGGTGATGGACCGGATCGTCTACCTCGCCAATGGCCACGCAGCGAGCGGGGCGACGGACGAAGTGGTGCGTACCGAGGTCCTGAGCAGACTGTACGGCTATCACATCGATGTCGTCCGCGTGCACGGCCGCGTGCTGGTGATTGCCGCCGGCACCGAGGCCGAAATGCTTGCCGCCGTTCGGCGAGACCCCGCCCACATTGTGCAGGTTCCCTGATTCAAGATGGATTCCCTGCTCACCCTCATCTTTGAACCGGGCTTCTTTAGCAGCGAACCGGTGCATACCGCGATGGTAGTCGGCGGCGGCGCCGCAGTCGTGTCCGGCGTAATTGGCGTATTCACCGTCATGAGGAGCCAGTCCTTCGCCGGCCACGCGCTGGCCGATGTGAGCAGCGCGGGCGGTGCTGCGTCGTTCCTGCTCGGCATCAACCCGTTGCTGGGATTTCTCATCATGGCGGTCATGGCAGCGGGCGGCATCGAACTGGTGCGGGTGCGCCGCGCCCGTGAGCGCGATCTTGTGACCGGCGTCGTGCTGGGCGCGGGGCTTGGCCTTGCCGCGCTGTTTCTTTACCTCGACGTGACATCGAAAAGCACGACTGGAGCGGCGATCACCGTCATGTTCGGATCAATGTTCGCGATTCCGGCATCGATCATTCCGCTCGCACTGGCGGTGGGCACGGGGGCGTTGATTGCCGCGGGCGTGCTTTATCGTCCCTTGCTGCTCAGCTCCGTTGACCCAGAGCTGGCTGCGGTCATGGGCGTGCGGGTACGGACGGTCGGATTCCTGCACCTGCTGGTATTGGCGCTGGCCGTTTCCCTATCAGCTATTACGGTCGGCGCCATCCTGTCGACCGCACTCCTGATAGGTCCGGCGGCGATCGCCTTGAGGGTGGCAAAGCGGCCAGGCTGGGCCACGGGTCTGTCCGCGTTAATCGGCCTGGGCACGACCTGGGGTGGCATCCTCCTCGCGTACGACAGCTACTACTGGACCCCCGGGCACGGCTGGCCAGTGAGCTTCTTCGTGGTGACGCTTATCTTCGCCCTGTATGTCATCACAGGTCGCGCCGGACCTGCACGGAAGCCCCCAACGGGCGCGCGGATCGCCCTGAACGCCCGTGAACCGGGTGAGGCCTGACCATGTTCTCCAGTTTCATGACCAACACGTGGATCGTGGCGAGCATCGTGGCTGCGGTCGCCGGATTCATCGGTTTCTTCGTGGTGATTCGAGGCGCCTCGTTCGCCGCGCACGCCTTGCCGCTCGGCACCTTTCCGGGTGCTGCAGCGGCAAGCCTGCTCGGTATCAATCCGCTCTTCGGCCTGATCGTCTTCGCTGGTCTCGGCGTGATCGGAATCAGTTGGCTGAGCCGGCGCGGAAGACACGAAGTCGCAACCGCCCTGTGCCTCGTCACGCTGCTAGGCTTCGGGGCGCTGTTCCTGAGCATGACGAGCGGGTATTCACAAGCGGTCTATGCCCTTCTCTTCGGCGAAGTACTGGGCGTGAGCAACACCGATCTCGCGCCGGTTGCCGCGATCAGCGGGTTCTCGATTGCGGTTGCGGTTGTGCTCTTCCGGCCACTCCTGCTCAGTTCGGTATCGCCCGATCTGGCGAAGGCGAGAGGCGTATCGAGCCGCGCGATGGAACTTGCGTTCATGAGCATCCTGGCGCTTGCGACGGCAATGGCGCTCCCGGTAGTGGGCGCGCTGCTAGTGTTCAGCCTGATGATTGGACCCGCGGCTGCGGCCCGCTCGCTGACTGACCGGCCGATTCTTGCGATATGCATGTCGGTTGGAATTTCGCTCGTCACGGTGTGGACATCGATCGCCCTCTCCTATGTCTCCAACTGGCCAGTCGGTTTCTTCGTTGGCATGCTTGGGGCCGCCTGTTACGGAGTGGGGCAGGTGTGGACCCGGGCACGAGCCTTCGGGCGCCACCACGACGAACGGCCGGCCTCGGAGGCACCAGTCGGCTCACTGACGGGACCGCCAACCGGCGTGAAGCCGAGCGCATGAGACTTGGCCTCAATCGCGGCAAGCGACGTGCGGTCCTCGTCGAATGCGAGGGTCAGGCTTTCCTGGCCGTAGCTAACGTTGATGTCGGACACGACTGGCAGCCCCTTCATCGCGTTCTCGATCTTCAATGCACAAGACGCGCAGTCCGTGCCCCCGATGCGCAGTTTCAGCGGTTCTGTCGCGGTAAGGCGATTTTGGCGGACGATTGCGATGTGAGAAGGATTGCTTACATCGCCAGCGAGTAGAATTGCCGGGCGGCCGATGGCTTGAGTTTGCCGGAGTCTCTCATCTGCCCCTTGGCGATCATATGCATGAGTTCAATGCCACTCAACAAGATGCGGGCAGAACTGAAATCCTTGAATCCCAACATGGGTCGGGTACGTCGCTTGATCGCCCGATGGTCTTGTTCCACGATATTGTTGAGATACTTGGCCTGGCGGATCTTGATGGGCGTCTCACGCTCGGCGTTCACGGCGTGCAGCCCGGCCAGATTGGCACCGCTTTTGTCGATGGTTACGGTTTCGGGCGCGCCATTCTGATCGACGGCCTTCTCGAAGTACCGTCGGACCACTTCCTTGTCCCGCTTGGCTCGCAGCAGGAAATCAACCGTGTTGCCGGTCTTGTCGACGGCGCGGTAAAGATACTTCCATGTGCCCCGGACCTTCACATAGGTTTCGTCCATCCGCCAGCTCTTGCCGACCGGGCGCTCGCAGCGGCGGAACGTCTTTTCAAGCACTGGCAGAAGCTTGATGGCCCACCGATGCACGGTCGAATGATCGACCGCGATCCCGCGTTCGGCCATCACCTCCTCGAGATTGCGCAAGCTCAGCGGGTAGGCCACGTACCAACGCACGCACACCAACATTATCTCGAGCGGATAGTGCAACCGCTTCAGCACTTCGGCTACCGCCGGACTCAGCGCCTTCATGGCCGTCCACATCATTCTGTTAGGTCCCGCAGCATCCCAGCTTCCGCCATTGCAACAGAACCGTCGCAGCAATAGCGCTGGCATAATTTCGCGCTATTATTTCTCGATTGGGGGCCAGTAGAGGACAAACATGCATGCGTCTTCAGACAGTACCGATCGCCCATGGAGCGTGTCGCTGATTCAGACCAAGATGCTCCCGCCCCGTCTTCCGTCTGGCTGCGTGCAACGATCCGTGTTGCTTAAGTGGTTGCGTAAGCAGCCGGTTCGCAGCATCACCGTCGTGACCGCCCCGGCGGGGTTCGGCAAGACGACATTGCTTGCTGGTTGGTGTGAAGCGCTGTCGCAGCGAAAGCATGTTGTTGCATGGCTCAGCCTCGACGCAGAAGACGATGATCCGCAGCAGTTCTGCGCTTACCTGGTGGCCGCATTCGCCAGGGCCTCGACGGAAATTGCCTCGCAAGCGCAACAGATCCTTAATAACGATCCGCTGACTCCTATAAGAACGGTCATTTCACTACTCCTGAACGGGATCGCTGCATCCGGCAGGCGCGTTTTCCTCGTGCTGGATGACGCCGACCGTCTGACTGCGAAACCAGTTCTTGCGATTACTTCCCGTCTGCTTCGCTATGCCCCCGAGAACATGCATATCCTGCTCGGGGTGCGAGGTGAACCGGCCTTGATAGTTGGTCAGTTTCGAGCTCCAGAGGAACTAGTTCGTATTGATGTCGACGATCTCCGTTTTTCGATCGCCGATGCGCAGGCATTTTTTGACCGGACAGGCACCGTGCCGCTTGACCGGACCAGTGTTGAGTTGCTGAACGAGGCAACGGAGGGGTGGGTCGCTGGCTTGCAACTTGCTGCTCTTGCGCTACGCGATGTGGGCGATGCGGCCAAGGTCGCCGGTGCGCTGGTCGGAGTCAGCTCCGGAATCGATTCGTACCTGAACGATACCGTGCTCGCACATCTGCCGCTCCATATGCTGAAGTTTCTGCTGTACACGTCGATTCTTGAACGACTCGCCCCTGAGTTGTGCGATGCCATCATGGGCAAGGGAAGTGGAAGCGGGGGCGAACTCGACTGGCTCGAGCGGCACAGCGTGTTCATCCGGCCGCTGGATGAAACACGGCACTGGTACCGCTATCATGCGCTCCTGTCCGACGCACTTCGTCGGCGCCTTCTTCGCCAGATGCCGCAACACGTCCCGTTGCTGCACCGTCGTGCGTCCCAATGGTTTGCAGGAGCACGTCTTTGGCCCGAGGCAGTCAGACATGCCTTGGCTGCAGGCGAACTCGAGCAGGCGGCACAGTGGGTTGAAAACTGTGCGACGGAGATGCTCGAGCGCGGTGAGTTGAACACGTTGCTAGGATGGATCGGAAAACTGCCACCGGATGTCATCCAGAAACGGCTTCGTTTGCGCCTGACGAAAGCATGGGCGCTCGTGTTCTCGATTCAGCCGGACGCCGCCTCAAGGGAGGTTGCTGCTGTTAACAACGAATTCTTTCGCGGGCGTCGCAAGGATACCAGCATGGTAGAGGAAGCGGCATTGGCGGAGATCAACGCGGTCACCGCACTGATCGCCACCATGGTGGAGGAAAGCGAGCGGGCGCTCGCACTAGGGCGTGCTGCTCAAGCCTCAATGGCGCCTACAGCGCCGTGGGTGCAGCGCTGTGCGCAATTCGCGCAGCTCTTCGGCTTGATGCACAGGGGTAGGTTCGACCAGATACGTGAAATACGCGACGCCGTCGGCGAGCGAGTTGAACAGGGTCAGGAGCCCGACTACTCGGATATGTTTCGACGCTCGTCGTTCGGTGTTGCTGCATTTATGCATGGCGAGCTGTCTGAATCAAGGCGAATTTTTGAGGCGATGTTCCACCGCATCGAAAAAGCATGGGGCCACTCGTCATCCTGCGCAACCTGGGCGGCCAGTTGCCTTGCTGCGATCTACTATGAGTGCAACGAACTGCCTGAAGCGCGGAGGATGATCGCGGGCCGCACGACCGCTGCACTGGAAACCTCGCCGCTAACTGGTTTGATGCGCCATATACTGTCTGCAGCACGCTTGCTGTGGCGCGACGGGGAGATGGGTTCGGCGCTGGCTATTCTCGAAGACGGTCGACAGGCCGCCGTAACCCGACACTGGCTACGTCTGAAGTTGGCGCTGGATGCCGAAACGGTAAGATTGCTCCTTGTAGAAGGCAACGTTGCTCAAGCGAGACAGATCGCCGACGAACTGAGCAAGAGCGTGCCAATGATGTGCGAAGGGCGGACTGGGTGCGCGGTAGACACCTGGACGAGCTATTGTCTCCTGCAGGCTCGCGTACTGATCGCCGGGGATCGTGCAGATGAAGCCGTCACGCTTCTCACACCTTTGCTTGATACTCTGGCTGCTACGGGCAGGCGCTATTCGGAGGCTGTGGTTTCCTTGCTGTTCTCATGCGCGCTCGCGCAATGTGGAGCGTCCGAAAAGGCGCTTGGTGCGCTCGAACGAGCGCTACGGCTCGGAAGGCAGAGCGGCATGATTAACAGCTTCGTGGATGAGGGGCCACCCGTGCGCGCGTTGCTACAGCAATTTCGCTTGGCTTCAGCGAATGTTCCTACGGCAGAAACGGCGTATGTCGACAGGCTGCTTACAGCTTTTGATGCCTTCGGCAATTCACCGGCTGCGTCGCCCGCGCATGTTGAGGCCGTGCCGCTGTCACCGGATGTTCTTAGTGCGAGGGAGTTTGAGGTACTCGAGTGCGTTGCCCGCGGTCTTTCGAACAAGGAAATCGGCCGGTCGTTGAAACTGGCACCCGAGACGGTCAAGTGGCATCTGAAAAATATCTTCGAAAAGCTCGACGTAAATTCGCGAATTGACGCCGTACAGAGAGTTTTTGGACTTGGGGTAGGAGAGGGCCGCGCGGCCATGTAGTGACGAGCCATATGCAATAGCCCTCACCAGATTCGGCGCGGACGTCCCCAGATCGCCTGGACTTTTTTCTCAGAATCACAAGCGCAGCCGCTTCGGCCAGCGCCTTCTCCTTGCGCTGCAATTCCTTCTCAAGCTGCTGGATGCGCTTCTTGTCATCGACGCGGAATCGACAATCCCGGACAAGTAGCGTCCAGGGGTCTGCGTGTTACTTCTTGAATGTGCCGAGCAGTTCGGTGTGCGCCACGACATGGCCTTGCATCGCCTTTTCCAACGCCGCCTTTGTGGGCTTGTGAAGATCGGGCAGCACGGTGTCGAGCGCGTAGAGCTTATGGAAATACCGATGACGGCCAGTGGGCGGGCATGGGCCGCCATACGTGGTGCGATGGAAGTCGTTGGTGCCTTCAAGTGTGCCTGCCGGAAGCGCGCCCGCAGTGACGCCCTCCTGAACACCAGGAGCCGTCGTCGGGATGTTGTAAAGCACCCAGTGGACCCATGTCATCCGTGGCGCGGCCGGGTCGGGCGCGTCGGGGTCGTCGACGATCAGCACGAGGCTTTTCGCGTTGGCGGGTACCCCGGACCACGAGAGCGGCGGGGAGACGTCCGCGCCCGTGCAGGTGTAGCGCCGAGGAATCTCGCTTCCTTCGTGGAAAGCTTGTGAGGTGAGGGTGAAGGCCATGGTGCGCTCCTCGGCGTCAGCCCGCGCCGCCAGCTAATGCTTGCGATGCATCCAGCTCATATGATGCGTGTCGAGCCACTGACTCAGGCTCTCTCCCGGGTGATCGTGCCTGTAGCGCCTGGACAAGGCCGATGCAACTACAACGAGAACCACAAGGCCAACCCAAAAACTGATCATTGATTGAGCCATGGCAGCCTCCTTGGGGAATGCGACTATCCCTAAATTGTAGTCATTGGCGGCCGAACTGGCTCAACTCGAAAAGGCGGTTTACAGCCTGAACGGCCACGTCAATGATCCTCCCGATCTCCAGCGTGCCGAAACCCGTTTTTGCGTGATCGCCACCGCATCTGTTGCAGTGCGGCACTCCCCAATCGACCCAATATGCGGGACGACCCTGGATTGCCGCGCCGCTGCGCTCCCCCTACCATCAACTCCCCGCGCCATTGCAGCGAGCGCGCCATCGGCAGGCGACGTCAAAAGCGAGTGCTTCAGCCAACACAATCCATACAGCACCTACTCAAGCTATCAGGAGGCAAGCATGCTCAGCGCCCATGAATTTGCGACATTGATGCTGGTCAGGGATTCGGCTGACCACATTGCCGAGCGGGAAGAACTCGATACGCTGCTTGAACGTCAGCTCGTCACCATGGAGAGGCTTGCCGGCGGGGCAGTGCGACCTCGCGTGACGCAGGACGGCGATTCGCTCCTTCGTAACCTCGCGCGCATTCACTGAGAAGTCGAAACCTGCCGGCTGTCGGCTGGGACTCGAGCGAGCAGCTAGCCTCAACCGACGAACCGCGAAGTACCGACGAGCCCTCGGATCTTCGACTTCCTCGTAGTCGCCGGGGTGGAATGCCAAATTCCGCATGGAAAGTACGATTACCCCTTGAAGGGCGCCTCGAAGACATGAAGGCTGAAGGCTGTGCCCGGAGACCGCGCCAGATAGTTGCACCAAAGCCCCGGAAAGGCACTCTCTAGCTGACGAAGGGCAGCTTCTCGTCGCGCGCAGTCGCGAGCATCGACAGCGTGATCTTTCGCACCTCGAGCTTGCTTTGCGTAATGTGAGCGCGCAGCAGGATGGCAGCCTCGCCAAACTTGCCGCGATCGATGAGATGGAGCATCGCCGAATGCTCGTCGTACGTCGCGCTCGTGCGATGCGCCTTGAGAAAATCGAGCCGCCGCACGATGCGGATGCGCTCGGTCACTTCGTTGTGCACGCGCAGCATCTCATTGTTGCCGGCAGCACTCACGAGGCCGCGGTGAAAGCCCTCGTCGAGCACGAACATCGTGGCCGGACGGCTTTCGCGTTCCCGTTCGTCAACGCACCATACGGCTCGCAACGCATCCATCGCATCGTGTGGCGCTCCCGAGAGCCGCTCGAGCGCCGCCAGTTCGAGAACGATGCGCAGGTCATACAACTGGTCGAGTTGATTGAAGTCGATATCGCAGACTTTCCAGCCGCGCCGGAACCCCACCTCAAGATAGCCTTCGCGCGCGAGACGGAACAGCGCATCGCGCATCGGCGTGCGCGACACGCCGTGGTGTTGGGCAATGTCGTTTTCGGAAAAGCGGTCGCCGGGAAACAGTCGAAAACTGAAGATGTCCTGCTTGATGAGCTGATACACCTGCTCGGCGAGGGGGTTTGCGCTGTAGGTCACCTTCGTGCCGGATGCTGCGGGTGCTTCGGCGGCGGCTTCGGTCAAGTCGTCCATGAGTCAGGTATCGATAAACGTCGAGAGTGGTGCGGCGCGTCGGTGCAATGGTGGGCGACGGGGGCCAACTCCCTATTATCCGCCCTTAAACGGGCTCGATGAGGCTCACGTGCGCCGCCACGATCGTCCAGCCGCCGAACATATCGTTCGCCTCATGCAGCCGCGCCCAGGTCTGCATCTGGCGGCCCGTCAAAGGCGTGGTGTCGCTCGTGAACTCAGTGCTCACCGTCGCGTAGTCGCCGCCAAACGTCGTCACCACGGTGCGGTGCAAGCGCCGCGAGGGGGGCACCGGCACGCAGGTTTCCCGCCAGCGGAGGATCGCGTCGCCACCATGCTGGATTTCGGCGATGCCATAGCGCACTGTTTCGGGTGCGTCCCAGAACAGGGCGTTCATCGTCTCGACGTCGTTGTCGACCAGCGCTCGCTCGTAAGCCTCGAAAGCTGCCGCGACCTGCGCGACGATCTCGGGCCGGTTCACTTCCATCGTCATCAGTCTGCCCCCAGCAGGGCGTCGAGTGGAGCGGTCCAGCCGACGATGCCGCCCTGCGAATGAATCATTGCAATCGTCGCTTCGCGAAACGCCGGCATGTAGCTTGCCGTCGCGTCCTCGACCAGTAGACACTCGTAGCCCCGATCGTTGGCCTCGCGCATCGAAGTCTGCACGCAGACCTCGGTCGTCACGCCCGCGAACACGAGATGCGTGATGCCTCGTATCGACAGTTCCTCGCCGAGCTGCGTTGCGTAGAAAGCGCCTTTGCCGGGCTTGTCGATGACGAGTTCTCCATCGATCGGCGCGAGCGTGTCGATGATCGCGTTGCCGGGCTCGCCGCGCACGAGGATGCGGCCCATCGGTCCTTCGTCGCCAATGCGCGCATCTGGCATGCCGCGCATGCGTTTGGCCGGGGGGCAGTCGGAGAGGTCGGGTGTATGCGATTCGCGGGTGTGCACGACCTGCCATCCCGCCGAGCGCGCATGCGCGAGCAGCCGCGCGACGGTCGGCACGATGCCTGAAAGCAGCGATACGTCGTTGCCGAGCGCCTGGCCAAAGCCACCCGGCTCGATGAAGTCGCGCTGCATGTCGATCACGATGAGCGCCGTATGACGCGCGTCGAACGTGAACGGCGCGGGCTTTGCGCTGGCGATGGTTGTCATCGCGACATTTCTCCGTTTGCGTTGTGTATCGTTCGCGCGCCGCTCAGGCGCTTGCGTGCAGCTCCGCCGGCTCAGCCGTCTGCGGCCTGCCTTCGTCGCCATGGCCCGCCATGTAACGCCCAAGCACCACTCGATCCGCCTCGTTTGCTGCAGTCTCGTAGACGAGACGTCCCTCGGCCATCACCACGATCCGGTCGGCAAGCTCCAGCAGTTCGTCGAGATCTTCGCTGACGAGCAGCACGGCCGCACCGGCATCGCGCGCCGCGAGAATGCGGGCGTGGATGTCCGCGACGGAGGCAAAGTCGAGTCCGAACACAGGATTCGCGACGATCAGCACGTTCACTGCGTGCCCAAGCTCGCGAGCCAGCACGGCGCGCTGTACGTTGCCGCCCGACAGCGAGCCGATGGCGCGCTCGGGCAGTGGAGGCCGCACGTCGAATTCGGCGATCAGCCGCTCGGCGCGCGAGCGCATGGCGCGACGATCGAGCCACCATCCGCCGCGCCGCAGCGGCGCGCGGTCGAAATCCCGCAGCGCCATATTCTCGGCCACGCTCATGCCTGCCACGCAAGCATTGCGCAGCGGCTCCTCGGGAAGGGCGAACACGCGCATGCGTGTCATCTCTTCGCGCGTCGCGGCATAGGGCGAACCTTCCACGGCCATCGCGCCCGACTGGGCCTTGCGCTGCCCGACGAGCGCTTCGATCAGTTCCTTCTGACCGTTGCCGGAGACGCCCGCAAGCCCGAGGATCTCGCCCGCGCGCACGCTCAGCGACGCCTCGCGCACGGCAGCGTGCCCACGCTCGTCGACGACCGAAAGGCTCGATAGCGAGAGCCGCACCGGAGCGTCGGGCGAGTGCGGCCGGCGCGCAAGCCTGAACTCATCGGTGTCTTCAGCGGCGCCCTCACGCGTTTGCGCGCTTGCGTCGCTGCCCATCATCCAGGCGGCCAGCCGGTCGCGGTCGGTGTCGGCCACCGCGCAGGTGCCGACGAAGCGGCCCTTGCGCAATACCGTGACGTTGTCCGAATAGGCCATTACCTCGCGGAACTTGTGAGTGATCATCAGCACCGTGAGGTCACCGCGCGAGGCAAGCGTGCGCATGAGGCCGAGCACTTCGTCGGCTTCCTGCGGGGTGAGCACGGAGGTGGGCTCGTCGAGAATCAGGAAGCGCTGCTCCAGATACAACTGCTTGAGAATTTCCAGCTTCTGCTTTTCTCCCGCCGCGAGTGACGAGACCGGCGCATCGAGTTCGAGGCGAAACGGCATGCGGCGCATGAAGGCGTCGAGCGCGTTGCGCTCGGCCGCCCAGTCGATCTTCCATGACAGGTTGCCGCGCGCAAGGAGCAGGTTCTCCTCGACGCTGAGCCCCGCCGCGAGTGTGAAATGCTGATAGACCATGCCGATGCCGAGCGCTTGCGCATCGCGCGGGGATGCGATGCGCACCTCGCTTCCATCGGCCACAATCGTGCCGCGATCGAGCGGGCCGTAGCCCACGAGCCCCTTCACGAGCGTGCTCTTGCCTGCTCCATTTTCGCCGAGCAGCGCGTGAACCGTCCCGGGCGCAACCCTGATCGAAACGTCATCGAGTGCGCGGAACGTCCCGAACGACTTGCTCGCGCCGATTACCTCGACGCCGAGCGCGCGTGTCGCGGTGATCATGGTCACTGCTCCAGGGCAGCGACGAGCGCCGCCGAACTGGACACCGTGCCGAACACGCCGCCCTGCATCAGGACCATGTTCAGCGCAGCGTCATGGTTGCCCTTATCGGTCGCGCCGCAGCAGTCCGCGAGCAACGTGCATTCGAAGCCGCGGTCGTTTGCTTCGCGCATCGTCGTATGGACGCAGACATCCGTCGTGATGCCCGTGAGCACGAGATTCGCAATGCCGCGCGTGCGCAGGATCAGTTCGAGGTCCGTCGCGCAGAATGAGCCTTTGCCAGGCTTGTCGATGATGATTTCGCCCGGCAGCGGGGCGAGTTCGTCGATGATTTCCCAGCCCGGCTCGCCGCGCACGAGTATCCGGCCGCACGGGCCCATGTCACCGATGCCAAGGCCGTTCGTGCCCGCCTGGCGGCTGCGCCAGCGCTTGTTCGCCGGCAGATCGGACAGATCCGGCCGATGCCCTTCACGGGTGTGGATGATCGTGAAGCCGAGTTCGCGCATCGGCCCCAAAACGCGCTTGATCGGCTCGATCGGGGCGCGCGTGAGCGAGAGGTCGTAGCCCATCTTGTCGACGTAGCCGCCGTAACCGCAGAAGTCGGTCTGCATGTCGATGATGACGAGCGCCGTGTTGTCGGGGCGCAGGTTCCCGTCGTAGGGCCAGGAATAGGGACGGGCTTCGATGGTACGGGTCATGTTGATTCTCCGGCCGCACGCTACGCGAGCGCGGGCGATTCTGGATTCGGTCGGTCGGAAGCTGTCCGCGCTCAGCGCGTCAGGCTCAGCTCGCCGGGTGCGCCCGCCAGCGTGCGGTCCGGCCTGCAGTTGATGATCATGAGCGCGAGCGTCAGCACGTAAGGGGCGGCGTTGAAGAGGTAATAGCCACTGGTCACGCCGATTGCCTGCAGGGCGGGGCCAAGCGCTCCGGCAGCGCCAAACAGCAGCGCGGCCCAAAGACAGCGCAGCGGCTGCCAGCGTGCGAAGATCACGAGGGCGACGGCCATCAGGCCTTGCCCGCTCGACAGTCCCTCGTTCCAGCTGCCGGGATAGACGAGCGAGAGATAGGCACCGCCCACGCCCGCGAAGAAACCACCCACCGCCGTCGCGATGACGCGTATCGGCGTAACGGGATAGCCCATTGCACGCGCGCTCTCGGCGTTCTCGCCGACGAGCCGCAGCGTCATGCCCCAGCGCATCGAGCGCAGTCCCCACTGCAAAGCGACGGCAAGCACGACGCCAATCACGAAGAGCAGATTGATATGCAGCGCGTTGTGCACTTGCTGCGAGGCGGCCCACGCGCCGAGATCGATCGACGGGAGCATCGCTGCCTGCGGCTCGATGAACGGCTTGCCGAGATAGAACGCCAGGCCGGTGCCGAACAGCATGAGCGCGATGCCGAACGCGATATCGGAAACACGCGGCAGCGAGCAGACCAGCCCATGCAGGCAGCCGAGCACCAGACCGGCCGCCGCCGCAGCGAGCACGCCGATCCACGGCGAACCCGAGAGATACGAGCCCGCATAGCCGCACATGGCGCCGGAGACCAGGATGCCTTCGAGACCGAGATTCACGCGGCCGCCTTTCTCGGTGAGGCACTCGCCGAGGCTCACGAACAGATAGGGCGTACTCACGCGAATGGCCCCCGCAAAGAGCGAAATCAGCAGTACCGCAGCGGGCGAATGAAGGTCAGACATGGCGGGTACGTTCCAGTGAAGCAGACGAGGTGTCGAGCGCGACGGCCTGAAGTTTCACGCGCCAGGCGGCAAGACGGGGAGCAAGTGCCTCCCAGGCCAACAGGTTCGCGAAAAGCAGCCCTTGCAGCACGAGCGTGGCGGCGTCGGGCAGCTCGAGGTGACGTTGCAGCAGACTGCCGCTCGCCTCGATGCCGCCGACCATCAGGGCGCACACGATCACGGCGAACGGATTCTGGCGTGCCGCGAACGCGACAAGGATGCCCGCATAGCCGTAGCCCGAGAGCAGCGACGCATTCGCGCTGCCTTGCACGGCCGCAACTTCGAACATTCCGGCAAGTCCCGCCGATGCGCCGCCTAGCGCGCAGGCGGTGAGCGCGAGCCCGCCCACGGGCAGGCCGACGAGGCGCGCCGTGTGCACGTTGCCACCCGTTACGCGCATGGCGAAGCCGAGCGTGCTTTGGCGCACGAGCACCCAGGCAGCGAGACACGCGAGCACGCCCCAGAAGAGGCCCCAGTGCACGTCGAGTCCCGGCAGCGAGCCGATGGTCATGGCGTCGGGGAGGGGCAGCGTCGACGGTTTGTTGAGACTGGCGGGATCGCGCAGCGGCCCTTCGACGAGAAACTTGAAAACGGCGATGGCGATATACGACATCAGCAGGCTGCTGATGGTCTCGTTGACACCACGCCATTGACGCATTGCGCCCACTGCGCTGATCCACAGGCCCCCCGCGAGCATGCCTGCAATCGCCATCAGCGGCGTCGCGACGATCCACGGCGTAGCCTGCGGCAGGCACTGCGGCACGACGGCGGCCGCGAGCCCGCCCAGCGCGAGCGCGCCCTCGCCGCCAATCACGATCAGGCCGACTTGGGCAGGCAGCGCGACGCACAGAGCCGTAAGCATGAGCGGTGCGGCGCGCAGCAAGGTGTTCTGCCATGCGAACGACGAGCCGAACGCACCTTCACCAATGAGACCAAGGGCCTGGATGGCCGGCTGTCCCTGCACGAGCAGGAAGATGCCGAAGATCGCCAGAGTTGCCACGATTGCACATACTGTCGGCAACGCAGGCAACAGCGCAAGCAGCAGGCGCGCGAGACTTGCAGGCAGCCTTCGCGACGGCCCGCGAGCGGGAGAAAGGGATGCGGACATCACGACTCCTGGCGAGGACGCTTACGGCCGTCAGATCTGGCCAACCACACCGGCAACCAGATAATTCATGCTTTCGAGCGCGATATCGGTCTGTGCGTAGCTCGTGCCGGCCGCAATGGCGCTGCCGCCCTTGTTGTCCTTCATCGGTCCCTTGAAGATGACGTAGTCGCCCGCGACCATCTTCGCCTTCACTGTGTCGGCTTGCGTGCGGGCATCGGGTGTCACCTTCGCGCCATACGGAGACATCTTCACGAAGCCTTCGCGCAGACCGCCGCGAAGAATGTTCGGCTGCGGCTTGCCCGTCTGCGCGTTTGTGACGAGCAGCTTGTAGGGCGTCGCCCAGTCCCATTCGGCGCCCGTCAGATAGCCCTTCGGCGCCAGCGCCGCCTGGCTTGCGTGGTAACCGCAGCTCATCGCGCCGCGTTTCTCGGCTGTCTCGATCACGACCTTGGGTCCGTCCACGTGACACGTGAGCACGTCGCAGCCCTGATCGACGAGGCTGTTGGCGGCCTCCGCCTCCTTCACCGGCATCGACCAGTCGCCCGTGAAAATCACGTGCGTGGCGATCGACGGATCCACCGACTGCGCGCCCAGCGTGAATGAGTTGATGTTGCGCAGCACCTGCGGAATAGGCTTGGCCGCGACGAAGCCGAGCTTCTTCGTCTTGCTCGCATGGCCTGCCACGACGCCGTTCAGATACTGGCATTCGTCGATATAGCCGAAGTAGCTGGAGATGTTGGCCGGATTGCCGCTCTTCCAGAGACCGCCGCAGTGGGCGAAGCGAACCTTCGGATATTTGGCTGCCATTTTCAGCACATGGGGATCGAAGTAGCCGAACGAGGTCGCGAAAATGAGCGTCGCACCGTCCTGCTCGATCATCGCTTCCATGGTCTTTTGGGCGGCGACGGTCTCGGGCACGTTTTCTTCCTCGACGACCTTCACGTTCGGCAGCTTCTTGATGACAGCCGCAGCTTGCGCTTGTGCCTGGTTGTAGCCGTAATCGCCGCGCGAACCGACGTAGATGACGCCGACCGTAAGCGGCTCGGCACCGAAAGCGAGGTCGAATGGGAGCGTGCTGCCGAGGGCGAGGGCGCCAGCGCCCTTGAGAAAATCGCGACGGTTTGTCATGGTTGGACTCCTCGTGAGTTCAATGCATATATTCAGAATTGCCGATCGGATTGGGCTTGCGTTCCGGCCGCCGTTGCGAGCCATGCACGCCAGCCGCCGAATGCAGTGATGTCGTGTGCGCCGCTGCCTGGTGCGACCGCCGAGGGCTCGCTGATAAAGCCCTTGACGATGAGTCCATCGGCTGTCTGCACGCTGCCGATGCCGAGCGGCGCCGGCACGTGGGCAACGAATGCGCCGAAGCTCACGCGCGATATCCAGACTTCGGGGCGACAGGAGGCTTCGATCCGGGCGATCACCGTGTCGACGATGTCGCGAGGCGTCGTGCTTTTGGTGGCGTCGGATTCGAGCAGCGCTCGAACCTTGAAGAAGGCGTCGGGAAGCATGAGTTCAATCTTGAATACAAGTTTGAGCTCATGCTTGCAGCAACTGTGCCAGGCAGAGGACGTTGGCAGGAAGTCCTTGCCCGGCAACGATTTTTACATTGGCGTAGACGCTGGTACTTGTCTACCCGTGATCCAGTGTGGGTCGCGATTGGTTTGGGTTGGTGCACGTGTCCCGCTCATCGTGCACCAACCAGAGGGAAGGGCGCGAGCGGTGGTTAAGGCACTCCTGGCCGAAGCGAGGAAGCCTGGCGAAGACCATTACCACCGGCTCGGAGAGGAACTGGACGGGCATGACGGCCCGCCGCCCCGCGAAGTTCACAAGTGGGTGTGTTCGGGCGGGCGATACGAAATCCATCTCGAAATAAGACCCGCATATGCCCAGCCCGTGCCACCATCTTCGTGCTCCGGGATTGGGACACAAGGCAAGACCGCTGATCAACGGGCGTGACCAGCCAGTCACTTTCCAAAGCTGCACGATCGGGGCACAAAAAAGAAAACGCCCGTGTTATTCACACGGGCGTTTCCGTGGCCCCGCTACCGCGCCCCAATGAACGATTTCTCGTCCGCTTCTGCATCAGGGGCCGGCTTCCGCGCGGCTCTCTTCAAGTATAGGGCGCTTGGCGGGATATCCAAGTCGGCGAGACCAGATTTTTGCACGGAACGCGAGCGGATGATTCAGACGTTTGAGTACTCGCGCCGCCTCTGGACTCAACGCCGTCATTGAGCTTTCAGCCGTTCATGCCGTTCGGTACATGAAAGCGACAACCTTACTGCAAAGCCGGCTGGGTATTGCCGCTTGTTGGACATGTTAGCGCTTACATTAACGCGGAAAACAGCGACCGGGGCAACGAGACAATGACGTCATCAGGGAAACTCCCTAAACGATTCATCGGACCGGCGATCGCGCTCCGCTCGCCCGCAGGATCATGCTCACCACTTCTTCCGTCGTAGCCTCGAAGCGCTTCGTTGAGAGCGCGCGTTTGCCCGAGAGCGCGCATATTTGAGCCTCGAAATCGGCGTAGTGCTGCGTGGTCGCCCAGATCATGAAGAGGAGCGTCCGAGGGTCGACGGGCGCGAGCAACCCTTTGGCTATCCATCGCTCGATCAGCTTCACGCGTGTGTCCATCCACGGCTTCACGCGTTCGAGCAGGATCTCTTGCATGTGCAGCGCCCCGCTGATTATTTCGTTGGCCCACACCTTCGATCCAAGTGGGCGGCGCCGTGACAGGGCCATCTTGGCGCGCACGTAGCCGCCAATCGCCTCGACCGGATCGTCGCTTGCATCGAACAGGTTGGCGGCGGCGTTCCATTCCTCGAACACATCGTCGAGTACACGCCAGTACAGCGCCAGCTTGGTCGGGAAGTAATAGTGCAGATTCGCCTTCGGTAAACCCGCGCGCTCGGCGATCAGCGCCGTGCTCGCGCCTTCGAAGCCGCGTTCGGCGAACACGGCTTCGGCACAGGCGAGTAGATGGGATTCATTCGACGCACGAATGGAGGCTTTGCGCCGCTGTGGCTTGTGCGATGTGTCGGCGGCTCGTTGCGCCTGCACGGTGCCGCGCGTCGCGAGGGGCGCGGCTCGCGTGGTGGGTTCGTCGTCGCGCATGTTCGGTCCATTCGGAAGAGAAAAGGAGCGCGGCGGCGCCGCGCGCATGCCGGAATCATTGTAGCCACGATGCAAGTGCGCCGCGAATTCACCGACATCAGGAGAAACGCGCAGCACGGACGCCTGGTTTTTTTTCACGCGCTGCAGCATCAATGGCACGCTTCTCGCTCGTAACTCCGCATTGAATTCGCGAAGTTTCTCGTCTAAAACCTGTCCAATCGGACAGGATTCGAAGGGCTGGGTTTCAGGGGCAGCGCAGTGCCATCGAGACGTGCACCGTCGTGGTCCTTCGCGCCCCAACACGGTGGCATGCATGCACGTTTGACAAGCACGGACAGGAGAACACGCATGAACGCAGTAAGCGAAGCCGCGCTGACGACCGCGATCCACGTGAACGGTCAGCGATTGTGGGACAGCCTGATGGAGATGGCCAGGATTGGCGCCACGCCCAAAGGCGGCGTGTGCCGTCTGGCGCTGACCGACCTCGACAAGCAGGGCCGCGATCTCATCGTGCAATGGGCGAAAGAGGCGCGCTGCACGATCAGTGTCGATCAGATGGGCAACGTGTTTATGCGCCGCGCGGGGCGCAACAACGACCTGCCGCCCGTGATGACCGGCTCGCACGCCGACTCGCAGCCAACCGGTGGGCGCTTCGACGGTATCTATGGGGTGCTCGGCGGCCTCGAAGTGATTCGCTCGCTCAACGATTACGGCATCGAAACCGAGCGCCCTGTTGAAACGGTGATCTGGACCAACGAAGAAGGCTCGCGCTTCGCGCCGGCGATGGTCGCCTCGGGCGTATTTGCGGGTGTGTTTGCGCTCGAGTACGGACTCTCGCGCAAGGACGTCGACGGCAAGACCATCGGCGAGGAATTGCAGCGCATCGGCTACGCGGGCGCGTTGCCGTGCGGCGGCCGCAAGATTCACGCGGCGTTCGAACTGCACATCGAACAGGGGCCAATACTCGAGGCCGAAAACAGGACGATCGGCGTGGTCACCGACGCGCAAGGTCAGCGCTGGTACGAAGTCGTGCTCACAGGCCAGGAGGCGCACGCAGGGCCTACGCCCATGCCGCGCCGCCGCGACGCGCTGCTGGGCGCCTCGCGCGTCGTGCAGCTCGTCAACGAAATCGGCCTGCGTCATGCGCCGCTCGCGTGCGCGACGGTCGGCATGATGCAGGTGCATCCGAATTCGCGCAACGTGATTCCGGGCCGCGTGTTCTTCACCATCGATTTTCGCCATCCGCAGGACGAGGTGCTGGCGCAGATGAACGCCGAGCTGCGCGAAGGCATCGCGAAGATCGCGGAACAGGGCAAGCTCGAAGCCGACGTCGAGCAGATTTTCTACTACGCGCCCGTGCCGTTCGACGAGGCGTGCGTGAAGTCCGTGCGCGCGGCGGCCGAGCGCTTCGGCTATTCGAATCGCGACATCGTTTCGGGCGCAGGTCACGACGCGTGCTATCTCGCGACGGTCGCGCCGACCTCGATGGTGTTCGTACCGTGCATCGACGGCATTAGCCACAACGAAGTCGAGGACGCCACGATCGAATGGATCGAAGCCGGCGCGAACGTGTTGCTGCACGCCATGCTCGAACGCGCGAGCGAGCCCGGCTGACGCAATCTCGATCGAACGCAAGCGGTCTCAGCGCCGCGCTGTCTTTCCAACGATTCCCACCTACCGGCCGCGCACGTCACGCACGCGGCCGGCGGACCCGTGTTTTGCCTCGCAAGGAGCATCCGGATGTCCCAGACCACCTCGAATGCCGCCAACGGCATCGCGCCAGGCCGTCTCAGTGCCGAGCAACTGGGCTGCAATTTCGCCGACGTCGCGCCGCCGCTTTCCGCGAATGCGGCCGTGATCGCCGCCGACCGCTGTCATTACTGTTACGACGCGCCTTGCGTGAACGCGTGCCCCACGGGCATCGACATTCCCGGTTTCATTCGCAAGATCGGCAACGGCAATCTCAAGGGCGCGGCGCGCGATATCCTCAGCGCGAACCCGCTGGGCGGCATGTGCGCACGCGTGTGCCCGACCGAGATTCTCTGCGAAGGCGCCTGCGTGAGAAATCATCAGGATGGCGAGCCCGTTCAGATCGGCGCGCTGCAACGTCATGCCACGGACTTCCAGATGGCCCGCGAAGCCGCCGGTGCCCCTGCGCTCTTCAAGCGCGCCAGCGAGACAGGCCGTCATGTTGCCGTGGTCGGCGCGGGTCCCGCGGGTCTCGCCTGCGCGCACACGCTCGCGCTTGCCGGGCATCGCGTGAGCGTCTTCGACGCGCGCGAACAGCCGGGCGGCCTGAACGAGTACGGCATAGCGGCGTACAAGACCGTCGACAACTACGCGCAGCGCGAAGTGCGTTGGCTTTTTTCCGTTGGCGGAATAGAACTGCGCCAGGGCCAGCGACTGGGGCATGACGTGACGCTTGCGGAGTTACGCGCGGCGTATGACGCGGTCTTCATCGGCGTGGGCCTTGGCGGCACGCATACGCTCTCCATCGAAGGCGAACTGCTCGACGGCGTGCTCGATGCCGTGGATTTCATCGCGCGCGTGCGCGAGGCCGACGATCTGGCCAGCGTGCCCGTCGGTCGCAAGGTGGTGGTGCTCGGAGGCGGCAATACGGCAATCGACGCCGCCGTGCAAAGCCGCAAGCTGGGCGCGGAGCAAGTGACGCTCGCCTATCGTCGCGGCGCGGCGCAGATGAGCGCCACCTGGGCCGAACTGGAATTCGCGCGTAGCCAGGGTGTGACGTTGGCCGAGTGGATGAAGCCGCTGCGAATCGTCGGCGACACGCAGGTGCGGGCCGTGGAATTCGAGCGCACCGGGCTCGATATGAGCGGCGCATTGCGCGGCACTGGGGAGATCGTGCGCGTGGAGGCCGATATGGTGCTGAAGGCAATTGGCCAAACGCTGTTACCCGAAGGCCTCGACGGGTTGCAACTCACCGAGGAAGGCGGGCGCGTCGCGGTGGATGCGAACGGCGCCACGTCCCTTGCGGGCGTTTTCGCAGGCGGCGACTGTGCCGGCCACGGCGCCACCGATCTGACCGTCCAGGCCGTGCAGGACGGCAAGCTTGCCGCGCATGCGATCGACCGCTTCGTTGCGAGTCAGTCTGCCAAGGCCGCCTGAGCCGCGTGATAGCTACACCGAATCCAGATAAAACGAAGGAGTCGCATCATGGCCGACTTGCGCTGCACGATTGCCGGCATTCAATCGCCCAACCCGTTCTGGCTCGCTTCCGCGCCGCCCACCGACAAGGCCTACAACGTCAATCGCGCCTTCGAGGCGGGTTGGGGCGGCGTGGTCTGGAAGACGCTCGGGCTCGACCCGCACGTGGTGAATGTAAGCTCGCGCTATGGCGCCACCACCTGGCGCGGCCAGCGCATGGCGGGTCTGAACAACATCGAGCTCATCACCGACCGGCCGCTCGACGTGAACCTAAAGGAAATCGCGCAGGTGAAGCGGGACTGGCCCGACCGGGCGCTCATCGTCTCGCTGATGGTCCCTTGCAACGAGCACGACTGGAAGTGGATTCTGCCTCAGGTGGAAGACACTGGCGCGGATGCTGTGGAGCTGAACTTCGGCTGTCCGCACGGCATGAGCGAGCGCGGCATGGGCGCGGCGGTGGGTCAGGTGCCCGAGTACATCGAAATGGTCACCCGCTGGGTGAAGGAAGGCACGCGCTTGCCTTGCCTCGTGAAACTCACACCGAACGTCACCGACATTCGTCACGGCGCGCGCGCGGCGATGAAGGGTGGTGCGGACGGCGTCTCGCTCATCAATACCATCAACTCGATCGTCGGTGTCGATCTCGACGTCATGGCGCCGCTGCCCACCGTGGACGGCAAGGGCACGCATGGCGGCTATTGCGGTCCTGCCGCGAAGCCCATTGCACTGCACATGGTCGCGGAGATTGCGCGCGACCCGCAAACGCAAGGCTTGCCCATCTCTGGCATCGGGGGCATTTCCGACTGGCGCGACGCCGCGGAATTCATCGTGCTGGGAGCGGGCAGCGTGCAGGTATGCACCGCGGCGATGCACTATGGTTTCCGGATCGTCAGCGACATGATCGACGGCCTTTCCAACTGGATGGACGACAAAGGGTACGCCAGCCTCGACGCGATTCGCGGCCGCGCCGTGCCGAACGTCACCGACTGGCAATACCTGAACCTCAACTACGACATCAAGGCGCGTATCGATCAGGACCGCTGCATCGAGTGCGGGCTCTGCCATATCGCCTGCGAAGACACCTCGCATCAGGCGATCACCGCCACGCGCGACGGCAAGCGCCACTTCGAGGTGGTCGATGCGAACTGCGTCGGGTGCAATCTATGCATGCATGTTTGCCCGGTCGATCAATGCATCACGATGGAGCGTGTCGATTCGGGCGAGCGCTACGAGAACTGGACCACGCACCCGAACAACCCGGCGCGTGTCGCCGACCCGAAAGCCGCCTGACATTTCGAAGCCGGATCGAGCCGGACCCACGACAAGCACGGAGAACCCACCTCATGAGCCAGCCCTTTGCAGTCGACGCCAATGCGCGCCGCGCCGAAAGCGAGCTATACAATGATGATCTCGCGCCCACCGGCGTTGCGCAGCGCACATGGCGCTGGTATCACTTCGCGGCACTATGGGTAGGCATGGTGATGAACATTGCCTCCTACATGCTCGCCGCCGGCCTTACCGAGCAGGGCATGGCGCCATGGCAGGCCGTGCTAACCGTGCTGCTCGGCAATCTGATCGTGCTCATGCCGATGCTGCTGATCGGTCATGCGGGTACGAAGTACGGCATTCCTTATGCGGTGCTCGTGCGAGCGTCGTTCGGCACCCAGGGCGCGAAGCTGCCAGCCATGCTGCGCGCCGTCGTGGCGTGCGGCTGGTACGGCATTCAATCATGGCTTGGCGGCAGCGCCATCTACACGCTCGTCAACATCCTCACGCACAACGCGCTGGTGGGCGACGCACTGCCGTGGCTCGGCATTTCGATCGGACAGGCTAGCTGCTTCCTCGTCTTCTGGGTGTTCCAGCTGTACTTCATCCTGCACGGCACCGATTCGATCCGCTGGCTCGAAAGCTGGTCCGCGCCCATCAAGGTGGTGATGTGCGCAGTGCTCGTGTGGTGGGCATGTTCGAAGGCAGGCGGCGTGGGCTCGATGCTGTCGCAACCGTCGCAGTTCGCCGCCGGCGGCAAGAAGGCGGGCCTCTTCTGGGCGACGTTCTGGCCGAGCCTCACGGCCATGGTGGGTTTCTGGGCCACGCTCGCGCTCAACATTCCCGACTTCACGCGTTTCGCAAAAACGCAAAAAGACCAGTTCGTGGGCCAGGCCATCGGCCTGCCCATTCCGATGGCGTTGCTCTCGGTGGTCTCCGTGGTCGTGACCTCGGCAACGGTTGTGATTTACGGAAGGGCGATCTGGGACCCGATCGACCTCACGAGTCGCATGGAGGGCGTCGGTGTGGGCATCGCGCTCATCATCCTCACACTGGACACGATGTGCTGCAATCTCGCCGCGAATCTCGTCGGGCCAGCTTACGACTTCTCGAGCCTCTGGCCCAAGGGCATCTCGTACAAGACGGGCGGTCTCATCACCGCGGGTATCGCCATCGTGATGATGCCGTGGAAGATCCTTGCCACCACCCAGGGCTACATCTTCACGTGGCTCGTCGGTTATTCGGCGCTGCTCGGGCCTGTGGCCGGCGTCCTGATGGTCGACTACTTTCTCGTTCGCAGCACACGCCTCGACACGGCCCAGCTGTTCGAGGAAAACGGCGAATACGCCTACTCGAACGGCTGGAATCCGGCTGCCGTGATCGCGCTGATCGCAGGCGTGCTGCCGAACCTGCCGGGCTTTCTCAATGTCGCGTTCCCGAATGCGTTTGCCGCCGTGCCCGATGCGTTCAAAAGCATTTACACCTATGCGTGGTTCGTGGGGCTCGCCATTGCGGCGCTCGTCTATGGCGTGATGATGAAGCTCGGCAAGAGCCGGCGCCCACGTGTTGCGAGCGCGTGAGCGTTTCAAGCGTGAATGTTCAACTGAAGGAGACTTGGCATCATGGCGATCCTGATTCGAGGCGGCACCGTCGTCAATGCAGACAAGAGCTGGCGTGCGGACGTGCTCTGCGAACACGGCGTGATCCAGAGCGTTGGCGAGAACCTCGACGCGCCTGCGGGCGCGACCGTGGTCGACGCCGGCGGCCAATATGTGATGCCTGGCGGCATCGATCCGCACACGCATATGGAGCTGCCCTTCATGGGCACGACCGCCAGCGACGACTTCTACACGGGCACGGCGGCGGGGCTTGCGGGCGGCACGACATCGATCATCGACTTCGTCATCCCCAACCCGAAGCAACCGCTGATGGACGCCTTTCGCGAGTGGCGCGGCTGGGCAGAGAAAGCCGCTTCCGACTATGGCTTTCACGTGGCGGTGACGTGGTGGGATGAAAGCGTGCATCGGGACATGGGACTCCTCGTGAACGAGCATGGCGTATCGAGCTTCAAGCACTTCATGGCCTACAAGAACGCCATCATGGCCGACGACGAGATTCTCGTGAACAGCTTTGCGCGCTCACTCGAACTGGGCGCGCTGCCTACCGTGCATGCGGAAAACGGCGAGCTCGTATTCCAGTTGCAACGCCAGTTGCTTGCGCGCGGTTTCACGGGGCCCGAGGCGCATCCGCTTTCACGGCCACCCGAAGTCGAAGGCGAGGCAGCGAATCGCGCTATCCGCATCGCGCAGGTGCTCGGCGTGCCGGTGTACATCGTGCATGTCTCGGCGAAAGACGCGCTCGAGGCGATCGCGCGCGCACGCGGCGAAGGGCAGCGCGTATTCGGCGAAGTGCTCGCGGGGCATCTCGTGATCGATGAGTCGGTCTATCGCGACCCGGACTGGACGCGCGCCGCCGCCCACGTGATGAGTCCGCCGTTCCGTACCCAGGAGCATCGCGACGCGCTCTGGCGCGGGCTTCAGGGCGGCCTGCTGCACACCACCGCAACCGACCACTGCGTGTTCTGCGCTTCGCAGAAAGCCATGGGCCGCCATGATTTCACGAGAATTCCGAATGGTTGCGGCGGCGTGGAAGATCGCATGGCGGTGTTGTGGGATCAAGGTGTGAACACCGGCCGGCTCACGCCGAACGAATTTGTGCGCGTCACCTCCACCAATGCGGCGCAAATCTTCAACCTGTACCCGCGCAAGGGCACGGTGGCCGTGGGTGCCGACGCCGATCTCGTCGTCTGGGATCCCGAGGCCACGCGCGCGATATCGGTCAAGACGCATCATCAGAACGTGGACTTCAACGTGTTCGAAGGGATGACGGTTCGCGGCGTGCCGACACACACCGTCTCACAAGGCGAACTCGTGTGGGCGGACGGCGACCTGCGCGCGCGGCGCGGAGCCGGGCGTTATCTGAAGCGGCCCGCGAATCCCGGCTATCTGCAGGCCTCGCGCCTCGCGAAGAGCCTGAAGCAGACGCAGCCGGTGCATCGCGAAGGTGACGCACCACAATAAACACGGCAACGCGTGGAGGCACTGCAGGGGATATCGGGGGCTCGACGCGACAGGATTCGCGTTGCGCCCCGGTAGTTCGAGTGCAAACCGGTCGGCGCTTTTTATCTGCGTCGGAGTTCGCCATCGAGCGATCAGATACAAGAAAAGCGCGAGCCGGGGTGCGGTCATGGTTGAATGAGTAATCCGTATCTCGCGGTTAGTGTTTCCCGCGTTCCGCGATCCATGCGCTATCCGGTCGCTGTTCGAGTCAGCGATTCACAGGCCTGCCAGAGGCGTCTTGCATCGGTTCCGTTTCTTGCCTGACTGGCGACGTTCGCTGGTCCCACGACTCGACCACGTGTTTCGAACAATCCGAGCGGACCATAGTAGCCGCCGTCGACGACATCGGCCGCGGTTGCGGCATAGAGCGTGGAAAGCGCGCCGGTCTGGTCACTGTTGAACAAGATATCGATCAGTCCGCCTAGCGCAGAGCGGACGATCGGGCTTGCGGCAAAATGGTCGGCACGGAACAGATTCGTATTGGCGACGCCGGGATGCGCGGCAACGGACATCACGCGCGATCGTGCGGCGCGCAACCGGCGATCGAGTTCGAACGCGAACATGAGGTTGGCGAGCTTCGACTGTCGATAGGCGGTCATCGGACGGTAACGACGGGTTGCCTGAAGGTCGTCGAAGTCGAGCCGCCCGGTCTTGTGTGCGATAGAGGCAACCGTGACCACGCGCGGCCGCTCGGCAGACGCTCCTGCCGCCATCTCGAGCGCAGGCAACAGCAGGCGCGTCAGGGCGAAATGCCCGAGTACATTGGTGCCGAACTGCAATTCGAAGCCGTCGACCGTTTCGAGGCGTCGGCGGGGCGCCATGACGCCCGCATTATTGATGAGGATGTCGAGCGGCCGGCATTGCGCGAGTTCGCGATCGCAAAAGGCGCGCACCGAAGCAAGGCTTGCGAGATCCAGTCGTTGAAGCCGCAATCGGGCGGCGGGCAGTTCCCTCTGCAGACGGGACAGGGCATCGGCGCCGCGCTGTTCGTCACGGCAGGCGAGTACGACTTCCGCGCCTGTGCGAGCCAGTATTGCAGCGACGTGATAGCCGATGCCGCTGTTGGCCCCCGTGATGATGGCGCGTCTGCCGTGCTGAGGCGTGATGTCGTCGATGCTCCATTGTTTGTTCTGGTTCATTGGCGATTGTCGAGGGAAGGCCGTTAGCCGGAGAGAATGCTGATTAGCATACCCCTTGCACGCGCGCCGCATGTGCTGGACATTCTCGGGTTTCGCACGGGTCCGGCGGCTTCCTGAGTCGGGCGCGCAGCGCGCGCATGTAATGCGTGTGAAACGCAAGGCGGGCGTCCTGCCCCGTTACATCAGCCGAAGCACGATTCTCTGAAGGAGGGAGGGCAGGTCGCGTCGAGCGTCGACCACGAGATGAACGAAAACGGTCTCGTCGCGGACCTGATAAATGATCCAGTTCTTGCCGGAAAGTCCTTGCCGGAAACCGTCCTCGAAGAAGCCCTCAAGCTCGGCAGGCGCATGACCGCTAGCGGGGAACTGACGAATGTGCGTGATCGTTTCCTGCAGTTGCGTCGATGGTATTGTCAAGTTGGCGCCGGGGTCGACGAATATAATGGGGCATGAAGAAAGCTTCCGTTTCCGTTTTGCTGTCGGCCGAGGCGCCGATTTCGTTCAAGGGCTATCGATTTCCGCCGGACATCATCAGCTACGCGGTGTGGGTCTACTGCTGGTCAGCTCTCTCCTCGTTCAAGAGGAAGCGATATTCCCTCTCCGGACGCCGATTCCGCTAGCTGCGCCGCTGCGATAGTTGCTCCATCCCGAACTCCGCGGCGCGCTGCGTCGCCATTTCGTTTGCGGCAATCGCCCATTTGCCACACGCCGGGCGGTCCCCGGCTACTTCTCGTCATGGCTCACACCTTTGGACTACATCATGAGCGAGTACGTCAGAACTTACAGAGGGTTGGAGATCTATCCCCTCGTCTATTCCCACATTCCCCGGGAGGCCGTTGGGTCATTCGACTATGATGCCGGCTTTGACGCTGCCGTCAGGATATGCCGCCGAGGCACCCACGACACACTGACGGCCAGCCGCGTATTTCGGATCCCACATCGTGCGCCGTTTGGCGATGCGGGCGAGGCGCGCATGGCATCCAACGACTATGCGGAGCGCCTGATTGATGGCGAGGTTGACGGGCAGTCTATGCGTGATCTATGAGCGAACGGCGATACGGTCCAATGCGCGAGGAAACGTGAATGCAGCATCTATGCTAGGCGAGAAGAACTATGAGGTCGTCGCCTCGTCCCGCCGGACGATAAATGGCGCCGTTCCGACCTTGAAGGTGACCCGCCTTTACGACAAGCGGGTTATCTATCCGTTTTGCGGTTGCCCGGACATGCCTCTATTCGACGATCCACAGAGCGCGAAGAATTTTGCCGAGGTGTACGGCTGGCAACTCGTGAAGGGCGATATTGCGGTTCCAGAGTGATCTGAGGGACCACCGTCGAGAGCCGCCGATTACGCTTTTCGGGTTGCATCGAGATAAGGCCAAACGGGCAGGAAAATTTCATGGATTCTCAATGCTGCTAACGGCTATACGATTGCATACGTTCCGCAGGATACGATGGTGACGAGCCCGAGCGGTTTTTTCTTCCCGAGAGAGGCGACTATTCTTCGTGACGAGCCAGCACGTCCTCATTGACGAGCCGAGCGGCCATTACCCTAACCGCATCGAAATCGAACCGCACGTCGATCCGGCGAACCTCGGTGCTTCCACGTTGATTTCAGTCCCGCTTTATGTCGACCGGCCGGGCAACCGTGCGGCAGGCACGCGACCTAATTGCGAGCGCCTCGGCGTATTTTCGAGTCAACCCATGCCTGCCGAAAGGGGCGTTGCGTCGTACACTGTCAAATTCGACATAAAAGGAGGCCATCGTGAGCAAAGCCCATGACGCCAAGAAGACGGAAAAGAAAGTCGCCACGAGGACGCCGAAGGAAAAGAAGGACGCGAAGAAGCTGAAGAAGGAGGCTTCGAAGCGTCGGTGATCTTGCAGTGCCACGAGCGCTGCTAAATAGCCGCGGCACACGGTGGCACGATCGAGGTGAGATCGGACGAACAAGAGATGTCTTCATAGTGCGCCTGCCGCGGCAGCAGTTACCCGGCGAGCGCTCAACCAAGGAAAAAATTGACTACCGTAATTCTGAAACCCGACGAGCCCGTGGAAGTTGCAATACGCCGTTTCCGTCGCGCGATCGAGCGCACCGGCTTGATTCCGGAGCTTCGTGCCCGGACAGCCTACGAAAAACCTACCGCAGAACGCAAGCGCAAAAAAGCTGCTGCAGCGGCACGCCTGCGCAAGCAGATCAAACGGTCGTTGCCGCCGAAAAAGCGGTACTGACCGGGAACTGCCGGGCAGCTATGCTGAAGCGGCCGTCTAGTGCCCAGGCAGGCGTCCCGCGTAACCTCCGCATGGGGAACCGGCTCTGATCTGCACCCAGTGGCCGGTTGAATCCGCCTTCGCATACCGGCCACTTGATCTTCTGCGATCGATAGACAGCTTCGGATCGGGTGCTGTCCGCCGGGCTCGTCGACGCAGCCGGCAACAATGAAGCCGCCTCGATGCTCAAGCGTGACGTCGACAACCTGGCCGCGTACTTCGGGCGATTTGCCCCGCAAATACTCACCGCAAATTATGGCACGGAGATCTGGACGCTCTTCGAAGCAGGCCGGCTGCATGTCGATGCCGAACTGACCGGCCGCATCGAGGTCGACACGCGACGTGTGGACCTCGATGGCGTGCCGCAGGAACTCGAAGAGACACGTTTTGAGGAGGACGCGCGAGTGCGGCGACAGCAGGAACTGAGCGCAGGCCGGTAACCATGCTCAATGTCCCCCGAAGATCGTCCGAATGTGAAGGTCTTCGAGGATGTCGCCGCTCGGCCACAAACTGTCGTTCGCCGCATCGGAATGGGGGCCAGTCGAGTGACCGTTGGGCCCCCATGTAGCCGACGTACGCGTCGCCGACGTCGCCGCTCCTTATCGACGACTGCTTCGTGTGGCGAGTGAATGCTCTGCGCGTGAGTCACTATTCGAGACAACGCGCCCGCTAGTTCCGGATGCGCTCTACCATGTTCGGACCCTTCCTGAAACACGGATGGAAGTGGACCTCATCGAAACGTGGTTCGTGCGTATCAGCAAAAGAGTAATAGACCTTCGCGCCGCCTCCAGACCCCCCAGCGACGTAATCACCAACAACTCCGATCTCGTAAAGTACGAGAAGCAGCTCGATCTCGGGATGCTTGTGAGACATGATCTCGTTCAGCCACGTTTCATTGATCGCGACTTCCAAAAGAAGCGTCTCCAACTTATCGACGATCTCTGTCTTTTTATAAGAGTATTTGTGTCGATTGAAAATGGCCTTCCAGGTGTTGAACAAAGTCAGGAGATTAGGGTACTGGTTTGAGTACTCGCTGCACACGTCTTGCAGCTTCCATGACGAGTAGATGATCTCTGAGTTCTTTAGCGCCGTGTCGCTCGGCTTGTCATCGCTCACAGACTTTGTGTAGTTACGCGCAAGCTGTATCAGCTCGCGAGGGCGAGACAGAGTCCTTTCGATCAACCAGTTGTCAGCGTAGGTGGTTCCAACCATCTCGGGAAAGACCGAATGAAAAAGATCTATCGCTGGCTCGGCCTCATGCTCGCGTCGGTTATAAGCGATACGTTCGTTAAGGATGGAGATGAGCCCGTTCCTGTCCCACTTGATCCGTTCAATGTTCCGATACTTGTCTGCATGCTGCGTCTTAGAAACAAGGATCGAGTAGACGTCCTCGCGAAGGAAAACGCAGCAGTACAGGTTCGGAATCTTGGCGGAGATGTACGCGGACGCAGACAGCAGGCCTAGCAGAAGGTTGTTGGCGAGTTCAGAGTTATCCCACCCTTGGTCAAGATCGTCTATGAGAACGACAAACTGTTTGCCTGTTTTTGCAATCTCGGACGTGTGATGTTCCAAAGCATCCGCTTCCGCGGCCGCCCGAAGCTCCTTCTCAAGGACAAGTCCGAACTCGCCCAGCTTTCCAGCTTTCGCCTTGATCGACGTGAGAATTTCAGTGATGTTCTCCGCAATGTCCATCGACGACTTCCGAATCTCTCGTGCAACGCCTCTGGCGAACTCGAAGCTGCCGCGGGCGAACGTGTACTTCGCGTCTTCCCCTGCGATAGCGAGGCAGTCCAGTAAAATTTTCCTGATCCAAGTGCGCTAAAAGAACAACTCGGTGCCGAAGTCTTTGGCTAGTTCTTCCGAGTTGATGATGCTGCGAATCATTGCGTAAGTCGGCACAATGTTGACGACGTAGGTATTCGCTTCCTTCTCGAACTCTTCGGACGCCTTGGTGCGTTCCGGCGAAATGTTAGACGCAGAAACGTTTGCCGAGGCTGTAGCTGAGGAAATCCTGCGTTTCGAGGAAGGCGTGCCGGAAGATGACGGCGACGAGGTGTTCGGCTCTTCTGTAATCGAATCGGCGAAGGACGCGGGGTCGCTCGCCGGTGCCGCACAGCGCAGAGCGTTGTCTCAGCTAGAGATTCCGACGTTTGAATATCGAACCAACGACGTAGACTGCTCAACGGGTCTGATCTACTTCTTTGAAATCCTGAACGCGGACGGTGTCCAGGTAAGCAGCTATGTTGGCCAATCCTTCGACAGCAAGCGACGGTTACAACATTACGCCAAGCGAACGGCTCAGGTATTAGCCGGCATCAAGGGGCGTGCGGTTCATGAAGCTTTGCGCGATGCCGTTCTGGGTGGTCGAAGAGTTGTGTGCACCCTGCTGTGTAATGCAGGACCTCACGAAATTGATGAGGTCGAGACCGCTTTCATCCGGGAGTTAGACTGCTACGGTCCAGGTATGCACCAATTAAACAGGCGACCCGGACCAGGCCCGCATGGCCGCCCGACACCCGAACACCTATTGCCAATCATCGCCGGCGTTCTTGAAAGACGGCGTTGCCAAAGGGCTTGACGGCGAAGAGAAACACGGTGTTCCGTCACCAGCCTGATCAGCTTTCTGGAGATGCTCGATAAGGGCGTCGAGGGGCATTCGAACGTCGGCTCCGCCCCTAGAAATGGCCGTTGCCGGCCCATCGTGTCGAGCGGCTGATTGGGGTCGAAATGACTCATTCGCATTTGCGAATGTCGACGTTGACCCGTACCCGTTTTGAACGTCAGTGAAGCGACGTTGAGCCGCCGCACAGCGGCTGATCGGCGACCGGCGGCTTTGGCCGAATCTTGCATTGGAGCGCGGCCTGTCCGCACGCATGCTGAAGACGTTGGCGAACGTCCGCGCTTCGCCTGCCATGCAACGCCCGCCGCCCGCCTGGAGGTAACTCAGGCGATGACCTTCTGCTCCGCGGCAGCCTGCTCGCGCATGCGACGGGCTTCGTCGCGCAGGAACTGCTGGTAATCGTCCAGATCGCCGTCGAAGGGCTCGACGCCGCCCCCCGTGACCAGCCAGAACTCATCACATACCGCGCGCAGCAGGGCCCGGTCGTGACTGACCAGCATCACCGTGCCCTCGAATTCGTTGAGCGCCATGGCTAGCGCTTCGCGTGTGGCCAGGTCGAGGTGGTTGGTAGGCTCGTCGAGCAGCAGCAGGTTGGGGCGCTGCCACACGATCATGCACAACACGAGCCGCGCCTTTTCGCCGCCGCTCATAGTGCTAACCGCCTGATGGACCGTGTCGCCACTGAAGTTGAAAGTGCCGAGGAAGGTGCGAAGCGATTGTTCGGTTCCACTCTGGCCGGGGGCGCGCAAGTGAGCCGGCGTGTCCCTTGCAAGGCGGATCATGTGTTCCATCGGCGTGTCAAGCGGGCGCAGCACGTCGAGCTCCTGCTGTGCGAAGTAGCCGATGTTCAGGCCTTTGCCTTCGCTGATTTCGCCGGCAATCGGCGCTAGCGCGTGCACCACCGTCTTCACCAGCGTGGACTTGCCTTGGCCGTTGGCACCGAGGATGCCGATCCGCTGCCCGGCCAGTACGGATCGGTTGATGCCCCGCACGATGATTGTGGGCGGCGTGCCCGGCAGTGCGCCGGTCGGCGCGGGGTAGCCGAAGCTTGTGTCCAGCATCGACAACAGCGGGTTCGGGATGTTGAGGGGCTCCTTGAACTCGAAGTTGAACTCCGCGTCGGCAAGCACCGGTGCGATCTTCTCCATGCGTTCGAGCGCCTTGACCCGGCTCTGCGCCTGTTTCGCCTTCGAGGCCTTGGCCTTGAAACGGTCGATGAATTTTTGCAGGTGAGCGATCTTGTCCGCCTGCCTGGCCACCGCGGCCTGCTGCAACACGAGCTGCTCAGCGCGCATGTCTTCGAACTTGCTGTAGTTGCCGCCATAACGCACGAGCTTGGCGTTGTCGACGTGCACCGTCACTTGCGTCACCGCGTCGAGGAACTCGCGATCGTGGCTGATCACTACCAGGGTTCCCTGATAGCGCTTGAGCCAGGCTTCCAGCCAGACCAGCGCGTCGAGGTCGAGGTGATTGGTCGGCTCGTCGAGCAGCAGCAGATCGGACGGGCACATGAGCGCGCGCGCCAGTTGCAGTCGCATGCGCCAGCCGCCGGAGAAACTGTTGACCGGCTGGCTAAGCTGCGCAGCACTGAAGCCGAGGCCCAGGATCAGCGCTTGGGCGCGTGCGGGGGCATCGTGTGCACCGGCGTCGTGCAGGGCCATATAGGCGTGGGCCATGCGCATGCCGTCGTCGCTGGCTTCGGCGGCGGCTGCTTCGGCCTGTGCGGCCAACAGTACGGTGTCACCCTCGATTACGAAGTCCGTCGCGCTCTGCTCGGTCTCCGGCATCTCCTGCGCGACCTGGCCCATCTTCCACGCAGCGGGAATCGAGAACTCGCCGCCGTCTTCGTGCAGCGTGCCGTTGAGAAGGCCGAAGAAAGACGACTTACCGGCGCCATTGCGGCCGACAAGACCAATTTTTTCGCCGGGGGCGAAGGTGACGGAGGCGCTGTCGAGTACGACATTAACGCCGCGGCGCAGCGTGAGATTACGGACGGAAATCATAAGGGGCTACTTCGGAGAGGATTGGCATGATAGCCGACCGGACGTGCAGGGCTGTCTCTTTTCTGAGCCGCTTGCGCTTTGCGGCGCCCACCGGCAACAAAGCGAGGTAGGCCATGGCGCATCGGGCGTTCCAGCTACGGAGCCAGCGAACTTAGCGGCGGATGACGGATATTGGTCGAAAAGCGCGGTTTAGCCGTGGCGCATGCGCGGCTGGCGGCGAGCAACCTGTCGCGCAGCCACGTCCCGATGTCAGATTTCAGTTTGCTCAGATATTTCGAGGGCATCGTCGACCTCAGTCCCGAGATATCGAACGGTGCTTTCCAGCCTATTGACTGCAGTCAATAGATTGGATTGTACTAAACCGCTGACGCGGTAGTGGGAGGAGAGCAAGGGTCAGTGCCTCGCGTTCGCCTCGTGCGGTTACCTGATGCCAAACCACAGCGAATTGGCGAGAAGGCCACCAGGAGCCGGATAGAGATGCCCGACCGGGCATTCGATCCACTGTTCCAGGAGGCTCGCCATGACGCCGCTGCGCCAACGCATGCTGCACGACATGCAGATCCGCAACCTTGCGCTCAACACGCAGAAGACCTATCTCGTGCAGGTTTCCGGTTTCGCCCGACACTTCTAGCGTTCACCGGAGGTGCTCGGCCCCGACGAGATTCGAGCCTGGATCATCCACCTGACCAACGAACGCAAGCTAGCGCCAGCGAGCGTGCAACTGGCCGTCGGCGCGCTGCGCTTCCTGTATCGAATCTCGCTCAGACGCGACTGGAGCGACGAGGACTTTCCCTTGCCTAGGCGGCCCGTGAAGCTTCCGGTCATCCTCAGCTTCGATGAAGTCACGCGTTTCTTCGAGTCGATTCCCAGCCTGAAGCAGCGTGCCATCCTGATGACGGCCTATGCGGCCGGCCTGCGTGTCTCCGAAGTCGTGCATCTGAAGGTCACCGATATCGACAGCCAGCGGATGATGATCCGTGTCTGTCAGGGCAAAGGCCGTAAGGACCGCTACGTAATGCTCTCGCCGCGTCTGCTTGAGGTCCTGCGACTGTACTGGCAGGACGCCCACCCGCGGGACTGGCTCTTTCCAGGCAGCATTCCGGGGCGGCCCATCAGCCGCCATGCCGTGGGCGACGCATGCCAGCTTGCACGTGAGCGTAGCGGCATCACGAAACCCGTTACACCCCATTCGCTGAGGCACGCGTTCGCCACGCACCTGCTCGAAACCGGTGCCGATGTCCGCCGGATCCAGTTGCTGATGGGACATCGCAGCATGGCGACCACGGCGCGGTATTACCGGCCGAAAGTTGTTATGTGCAGTGTTGAATCCCGCTCGCGATAGCAAAGGTTTCCCGTCGTCGGAACTCTACATAAAAGTTTGGGCAGGATGTGGAGGCCCGCATTCCAAAAAACGGCGTGCGTAACCTCCGCAGTCCTACAGCGAATGCAGCCATTCGAGCAGCGTTTTGTTCTGCTGCCAGGATGGGATCTTTGGAAGCGGTGCACCGTCGGTGGCTTTCTCGAGAGCCTTGCGCTTCATCTCAAGATTTGCGCGAGCATAGATCTCAGTTGTCTTCACATCGACGTGCCCCAGGAAGTCGCGGATGATCTCGAGCGGGACGCCACTTTGCAGCAAGTGCATTCCCTTTGTGTGCCTCAGGCTGTGAGGACTCACCCGCTGCGTGAATTCGGGGTGACTTCGCCGTACAGGAATCACATACTTTTGCAGAAGATAACGCACACCCGAGCGCGATAACCGTGTGCCTTGCCGGTTCTGGAAGAGTGGTTTGTCGGCATGTTCAGGGCGATCGAGGTTGTTATCGCGTCGATACTGGCGTAGCAGTTCGACGGTCGAGTCCATCAGGGGCACGGCGCGCAGCTTTCGGCCCTTTCCCATGAGCCGCACCTGCGATGGAGGATCCACGCGCACGTCCCCGGCGTTCAGGTCAATCAACTCCTGTACCCGGGCACCGGTATCATAAAGTACGCTCAACATCACTGCATCCCGGCGGCCCTCAGACGTATGCAGGTCCGGTTGTGCGAGAAGCTGTGCAAGGTATTCCTTGGAGAGGTAACCGACACTGGCGCGCGGCTGTCGCCGTAGCGGGATCGCGAGGATCTGCTGACACTGGAGCAGGCGCTCGGGTTCTTCCGATTGTACGTATCGGAAGAACGCGTGCAACGCCGCGAGACGATGATTCAGTGTGCTGACCGAAACGTGCCGGTCATTGGCCAGGTGATCAAGGAATGCCTCGACCAGCGGTACGTCGATCTGTGCCAGAGACAGACGCTCCAGTGCGATTCCCTGCACGTCTCGACAGAATCGCAGCAGCAGGGTGAACACGTCGCGATAGGCCTTGATCGTGTTGGGGCTTAGGTTGCGCTGCGCGGCCAGATGGTGCGTCAGGAAGCTGGTCACGAGCACGGAGAAATCCGTCGGTTTCATGATCCGTTCCTCCGCGGGATGACATCACCGAAGGCAGCGCTGGTGCGCGCCGTGATCTCCGGAAACAGCTCGGCGATCAGATGCAAATAGCGCTGCGTTCCAGCGAGGGAGCGATGGCCCATGTAGGTCGCCAGCACCGGGAGCTTCGCATTGAGGTCGGCTCCCTCCTGGCACCACCGCAGCAACGCATGGACGGCAAAAACATGTCTCAGATCATGTAAGCGCGGCCCCTTGCCCCTGCCGGCATGCGGGACCCCGCAGCGCAACAGCAGCTCCCGGTACAGCCAGTAGACGGCTGGGTGGCTCAACGGGCCGTCGGATGGCGAAGGGAAGAAGTAGGCATCGGACGGGCGATCGCCCATGACTTGCGCGTAGGTTCGAAGGCGCTGTACCAGGGGCAAGGCTGGGGGAACGAGCCTGTCCTTTCGAAATTTGCCCTCACGCACCGTCAGGATTCCCCGAACAAGGTCAACGTCGGCCACGCGCAGGTGCAGCACCTCGCCCACCCTCAGGCCGCAGCCATACAGGAGCCGGAGCACTTCCGGCATAATGAGATGCCGCATTGGGGATCGTGCGGTCGGTGTAAGCTGGTCAGCCGCCTGGAACAGCCGCTGAATCTCGGCGTGGGTCAGAATGCGTGGCGAGAAACTGTCAGAGCGCTTTGCCGTCAGCGATCGATCCGGCACGTCAGCAGAATATCCCAGCCGGCACATGAACAGGGAAAATTGGCGAACTGCGCAGATACGATGATCGTGGGTGCTCTTACTCTCGTGGGGCTGTTTGGCGAGCCACTTGCGGCTGATCGAGCGCGGCAGCACGCATTCGGATAGCGCTTCATCGCTCAGGAAGCGGTCAAAGCATGCCAGCAAGCGGGCTTGCTCATCATATCGATAACCACACGCCCGTTTCTCTTGGACGAACTGTTCCATAAGTGAGCCGACAACGCTCCGGAACTGCCCCTTGAATGCGCTACTAGACATGGCGCATCTCCTCGGTGTTCAACGCGGCAGTGCGCAGGGTTTCCACGTCGGTCTTCGCGTAGATCAACGTCGAGGCCGTCGTCGCATGCCCCAGGATGTCGCTGATGACTTGAAACGGCGTCTGTTCATGAAGCAGTCGTGTCGCGAGTGTGTGGCGTAGCGAGTGCAAACCATGGCGTTGTGGAGTCCGGAAACGAATCCCGGCGAGGGCCTTCCAATGCTTGACGATGTGATGCAGGTTAGTAGCCTCCCAGAAGGGTTGGAAAGGCGCATTCAACGTGAGAAACACTTCTCGATGACCCGATTGAGGACGGCCCGATCTCAGATAGTCAATCAGGGCTTCGCCGACTTCTTCCGGTAATGGCAAACAAAGAGGTGCGAGGGTCTTCGACTGCTTAACCTCTATTGTGGCCGTTTCCCACTTCAGATCGTCGATGGTTAGTGTCCGAATGTCGCTCGCTCTCAATCCGAGGCGACAGGCAAGCAGAAGGATCGCGTAATCGCGCTTGCCTTTGGGCGAGGTTCTATCGACGACTTCGAGCAACCTGATCACAAGTTCCGGATCCCAGACCGATGGAACAGTCGCATCGCGGGGAACGTGGACCACCGGCAATACATGGCTGAGATCCTGCTGCAGAATTCCTCGCAGCAGAAGAAAGCGCAGAAAACCACGCACATCGGAAACGATCCGTGAGACGGACTTGGCCGCCAGGCGATGTTGCGAGGTCACAAATGCGCAGAGATCGGCCGGCGGCATCTGGTCAAAAAACGTGATATTCCTTGAACCAAGGAAATCCGCGAATATCGCGATCTCCCGCATCCGCTCGCGAAGGGTCGTTGTGCGAAGATGACGACGATCTCGACAGTACAGTTCATAGTCGCGCAATGTCGTGCTCATGGGCGCCGGGACCTGGATCTTCTGCATGTCGGTGACGGTACGCTCAATGTGTCCGTCACGCGCAAAATCCTCCAGAACCTTGAGGGCAAACACGATATGCCGTCGCCACCCCTGCCGTGAGTTCAGGCACTCACCCTCATACATCTGATACGCAGTGCGAAACTGTTCAGCCAGCTCGTACGAATACTGATCTTCCAGGCTCATCTCGTGACAAAACGCGATGAGATGTCGCCAGACTGCGCGATAGCGCGCGAGCGTTCGTCTGCTGTAATGAAGCCTCTCCAGTTCGCCCACGGCACCAGCAACGAACTGCTGCAACGGCAGGTGGCTTGAAACTTGATGGGTTGACTTCTCCATGATCGAGCTCCTCACAAAGGCGATCCCGATGGCCGCCAGGAGCCCATCATGAAATTTTATGTGCAGTTGTTCAAACCTGATGCCTTCTCACGATGCGTTTGACGTTGCTACTCTACATAACGATCTACTGTCGGTAATAGACCTGTGTGGTTTCCACCGATTCGTGACCGAGCCAGAGTGCGATGACTGAGGGGTCGACGCCTTCTTGCAGCAGATCCATCGCTGTCGTGTGTCGCAACACATGCGGGCTCACGCGCTTGTTCTTCAGCGAAGAGCATTTCTCCGAGGCCGCCAACACATACTTGTGAAGCAGGTAATGGACGCCGTGTGCGCTCAGCCGGCCGCCGCGCGCATTTGGGAACAGTGGCTGATTCCCGGCCCGCGGTGGCTCTCGAACCCACGCGACCAATACGGCGCGGGTGCTCTTGCTCAATGGCGTGCAACGCTCCTTGCGCCCCTTGCCAAACACGCGTACGTGCGCGCCGGCGCCAACGTGCAGGTCCTCGCGCCGAAGGCCGGTCAGCTCAGACAGGCGTAACCCCGTCTGCACCGCCAACAACAATAGAGCGTGATCGCGGCGACCTGCCCAAGTCTGCTGGTCCGGCGCGGCCAGCAACGCATCGACCTCTTGTCGGCTCAGGAATGGGACCAATGCGCGGCTAAAGCGCTTGGCCGGGATGGCCAGCACGCGCTGGATGCGCGCTGAGTGTGACGGCATCTCGAAGGCCGCATACCGGAAGAATGAGTGCACTGCCGTCAAGCGCAGGTTACGCGTTCGAGCTGTGACGCCGCGAACCTGCTCCTGTTCATCGAGGAAGTCCGCGACCAGCGGCGCATCGATGTCTTCCAGTGCCAGAGTGGATGGCGCTTTATGCAGGCGTCGCTGTACAAATTCCAGCAGTAACCGGAATGTGTCGCGGTACGATGCGATCGTATGCACACTGGCCTGGCGCTGGTGCATCAGACGCTGGATGAAGAACTTCTCCAGCAAGGCGGCGAAGCTGGGCTCCCTAATCATGATGACTCTCCCAACGGCGTTCCAGGAGATCCATCGCTTGTGCCATCAACTCGGGCGACCCGCTCAGATACCAGTACGTGCCGGCCACATAGATGTGCCCAAGATAGGTCGACAGCACCGGCAACAAGCGCCAGGCATCCTCTCCAGACTGATACCAACATATCAGCACTTCAACGGCGAAGCGATGCCGGAAGTCATGCAACCGTGGTCCCTTGCTTGCGCCTTCGGCACGCAGTCCCGTTTGCCGTGACAGCGCGTAGAACGTCCGATGAACGCGACCTATGTCGAGCCGGGTGCCGCGACTCGTGACGAACACGTTGGACGAGACCTGGCGACCGAGGAACTGTTTGCGGCGCCTGAGGTAGTCAGCCAGGACGGTACAGGTGGTAGGATGAATTGGGACCAGGCGCGATCGACAGAGCTTGGCACCGCGAATCGTCAGGACGGCGTCTTCGAGGTCCACGTCACCAAGCTCGAGGTTTAGCGCTTCGCTGATACGCAGGCCGGTAACGCTGAGCAAGCCGATGAGGCAATGGAACACCCTGGGCCGCAGCGGCGTCGACGGCCACGCCACCGGCAACTCCAATGCCGCGTCCAGCAAGCGCCGTACTTCCGCCTCCGTGTATAGATAAGGTCTGGCTCGCGTAGACCGATGGGGCAACATGCCGACCGGTGGAATTTCTGTGCGGGTGTCGGTGGCACTGCGGTGGCGGGCAAAGCCGCGCACGAAGCAAAGGCGTCTAGCCCATTCTGCGGGTTGAACCGACGGATTTTGCGCCCACTCCAGAGCGAGGCCGGTGCTGATATGCTCGACATGCCGCGTCTCCATGAAACTGACGAACCGGGGCAACAGCAAACCGGCATCGTGCATCTTGAAGCCCAGGCTGCGTCGCAGGTCGAGATATTCTTGGAGCGCCTCTCGAATCGAGTTCATCGTGCACCTCCTGGCCAGGCCATAGCCAACTTCCGAAGTGCGCTGACATCCACCTTCGCATAAACGCTCGTGGACTGCGGGCTACGATGGCGAAGAACCTGGCCGATCTCCGGGAACGACGCACCGAGTTGCAACATGCGAACAGCCAAGGCGTGCCGGAACTGGTGCGAGCCGCGGTGCGGCGCGTCGACTTTGGCGCGATTGAGCGCGTGGCGCACAATCGTGCCGATACCGTCCGACCCTTCCATCAGCCCGCGTATCGGTGCCAGGGATCGAAGGAAGAGGTGCCGATCTGGACTGGCAGGACGCCCGCGCTCGAGATAGGCGGCGATCGCCTCGCCCACGTCGGCGGTCAATGGCAGGAGACTCTCGCGGCCACCCTTGCCACGCACACGCAATTGAGCGCAGTCCCAGTCGACGTCGTCCAGCGTCAACCTGACGATCTCGCAGGCTCGAAGTCCCAGTCTTGCCAGAAGCAGCAGCACGGCTCGATCGCGTCGGCCCACCGCGCTCCGGCGGTCGCAGCTGTCGATTGCGCGCTGCGCGTGCTCGGCTGCAATGGCTCTGGGGATGGGAGGTGTGCTTGCCCAACTGGCTACCGCTGGCACGCTTGCAGCAAGTCCCGCGGTAACCTCGCCGCGAAACTGGGCGTAACGAAGGAAGGACCGCAGTGCCGTGACAACGTTCTTCAGGGCGGCTGGCGCCATGCGCTTTGCCTCGCTCTTAACGAAAGCGCTGGCGTCGGTCACGCGAACGTCCCGCAAGCAGACTTCTCCCTGGCCGAACCGCCACACCAGAAATTTGCGTGTCCACCTTGCATAGGACTCAACGGTCACAACGGCCAAACCCTGATCGCGTTTTAAGGATTGCGCAAACCCCTCGACAACGTCGTCTGAAGTTGACCCGCAAAAACGGACATCTATCCTTTGGAGAAGGAGGTGCCGATTATGGGCAAGCATCGTACCCCGTACCCGGCGGAATTTCGGGCGCAAATGGTCGGGCTGGTGAAGGCCGGACGCAGGCCGGAGGAACTGGAAAAGGAGTTCGAGCCGACTGCACAGACCATCTACAACTGGGTGGCGCAGGCTGATCGCGACACAGGTGTGCGGCATGACGGTCTGACCACAGCCGAACGCCAGGAGCTCACACGGTTGCGTCGCGAAGTCCGGCAACTGAAGATGGAGCGCGACATACTCTCTCACGCGGCAGCCTGGTTCGCGAGGGAGACGGGATCCATTCTACCGAAGGGCGGTACGGATTCATGAAAGCGAACCGGGCCCGCTGGCCCATCGCGATGATGGCACGGCTGCTCGGCGTCTCGACGAGCGGCTATTACACATGGCTGGTGCGGGAGCCCGCGATGCGCACGCGTAGCGATGCGCACTGCGCAACTGCTCGCGCATATCCGCACGCTCCATGCAAGCTCGCGCGGCACGTATGGGGCACCGCGTATTCATGCGCAACTCGCGCGCGAAGGCATACACGTGGGGCGCAAGCGGGTGGCGCGCCTCATGCGTATGGCGGGTCTGTGCGGGGCAAGCCGGCGGCGCTGGCCGCGCACCACACGGCCACGCGCAGGCGCCCGGCGTGCGCCTGATCTGGTGCGCCGGCACTTCAGTGCCGAGGCGACAAACGTGCTGTGGGTCGCAGACGCGACCTATGTACCCACGGGTGAAGGATTCCTCTATCTGGCGGTTGTGCTGGATGTATTCAGCCGTCGCGTCGTCGGCTGGGCGATGTCCAACCATCTGTACACCGAACTGATGTTGCGGGCGTTTGACATGGCGTTGCAGCAGCGACGCCATGACGGTGTGATTCTACATTCCGATCAAGGCTGTCAAGGCGGATTCAACCGGTCGTCGCAACACTAGATTATTGAACAGATTTTAGGTATTCGTCCAAGGCCTCCGCAGGCGTCTTCCAGCCGAGTGTTTTCCGGGGCCTGGTATTCAATGTGTTAGCAACGGCCTGGATCTCGCGAGCACTCCACCGGGACAGGTCTGTGCCCTTTGGAAAGTATTGTCGTAGAAGGCCATTGGTGTTTTCGTTCGTACCACGCTGCCATGGGCTGTGCGGGTCAGCGAAGAACACCTTCACGCCGGACTCGATCGTGAAGCGGGCGTGATCGGACAGTTCCTTGCCACGATCCCAGGTCAATGATCGCCACAACTGAGCAGGCAAGTCCGCCACGGTCTTCTTGAGTGCGTTGGCCATCGTAACAGCTCCGTAGCCGGCCAGCGCAGGCCCGTTTTTCGTGCGTGGAATTAGCCCATAGCCTTTCTCGCGAGGTAAGTGCACGAGCATCGTAAAGCGGCTTGATCTTTCCACCAACGTCCCGATGGCTGATCGGTTTAAGCCGATAATCAGGTCGCCCTCCCAATGGCCTGGCACAGCACGATCTTGCACCTCTGCAGGCCGGCTGGAAATCATCACCTCCTCGCTGACGTGCGCCCACGCCTTGGCACGCGCTCTCGCTCGGGGAACGCGCAACGCGCGCCCGGTGCGAAGGCAACCCACCAGCTCGCGCTTGAGCGCACCGCGCCCTTGAATATAGAGCGCTTGATAAATGGCTTCGTGAGAGATGCGCATAGATTCATCATCCGGGAAATCAGCTTGCAATCGATTGGCAATCTGTTCAGGTGACCAGCCGTTGACCCACTTTCGGTCACCGCGATGTGGTTTATTGCGCCCCTTGAACGGTGCCTGCCTGGGCCCCGCAATTTCACGACCATCAGCGTCATGTACCTTGCCCTCAAGGCGCTCCTGTACGTATTGGCGCAGCCGTGCGTTCGTCGCCAGCTTCGCTGGCTTTGGTCGTTTGGCGAACCGTTCCGCCTTCCACTGCGCGACCGAAGCACGATACTCGAGGCACCCACCACGGGTTGCCGCATTGCGTGTGAGTTCCCGCGAAACGGTTGACGGACTGCGTCCAAGACGCCGGGCAATTTCGCGTACCCCAAGACCTTGTACCGAGAGCAACGCTATATCTTCCCGCTCAGCGAACGACAAGTATCGACCAGCGATAGGTTTCGACATGAATAGTGGCATGCCGCCACGATAGCGGAACCAGCGCGAGCCTACCGCTTGAGATACGCCTACCGCCTCCGCTGCTTTCTCGCTTGTAATGCCCGTTGCGATCTGTTGCCAATACCGACGCTCCATCACATGTCCAAGTGATGGCGCACCCGGCGAGTACATCGCTTCTCGCCCTGTCAACCGATACACCTGCTTTGCACTTCGTCCCATGCAACACCTCCTCGATCAAAGGTGTTGCAACGACCGGTTGAATCCGCCCAATACACCTCCATTGCCTTCGGGCGGCGCTGCCGAGACGCCGGCGTACAACCGTCGATGGGGACCACCGGCGACGCTTATGACAAGGCTTGCGCTTCACACTACACCTCCTCGCGGCGATCAGAAACGACGTCGGGGTGGCGACGCCGGCAGGACAGCTTGACGCCCATCGCCTTTCTGGGCGCGTTATTGCCCGGTGGGTCGTACAGGCACTCGTTCTTGTCGCTGTAGGCGTGACCGCGGATGAGTCCGCGACGGTTCCATATCTTTACGCTCGTCGGCGTGACGTGCAGCGCGTCGGCCATCTCCTGCAGCGTCAGGAGACCCGCTTCGCGCAACCGGTCATAGCGTGGCTTCAGACAGTAGTTACGCTGCAGGCGCGCGACCATTTTTGCATTGAAGGGCCTACCCGTGCCCGACGGCGTACCACGTTCGTTCAGTATATTCGCGATCTGCAGGACAGTATGGTGATTGAGCAATGCGTCAATCTCCTCGATCACCGCGGCGGGGGTGATCCATCGTTGCCACGATTTCAGCGGCAACGGCAGCCTGAGGGTCCGGTGAGCGCCGCCCTTGAAGCGGATGTGTGCGGTAACCTGCTGGTCGCGGTTCAGGGTGACGTCTTCCAGAAGCAGCCTCATCATGCGTTTGCGTTCCCGGTCGGGCGTGGCGGGATCGCGCCATAGCCGGGGGAAGTTGGACGCCAGCGAGACGATGACGGCGCGCTGCTCGTCCGTCAGAATGCGCGCGTCCTGTTCGCGGCGACGCCGATAGTCCTCGTTAGCCTCAGTCAGCGCTCGAAGCTTATGGTTCCAGTCCGCTTCGAGTGAGTCAGCAACCAGCCGGTTCTCGGGGTCGACGCGCATGTAGCGACGCTGCGCCAGATCGGCTTCATACTGGGCACGCTCCACCTGCTTGTGACGCAGACGGTCGGCTTCTTCGATGCGGGACTGGAGTTCGTGCTGAACCGCCAGGCTCACCTCAATGGCAAGCGGATTGAGCGCTTCGACGAGCAGTTCGCCAATGGCCTCATCGATGGCCGCGCCGTGGATGCGCTGGCAGACCGGTTCGGCCTGTTCGATGCCTTCGCGCTGGCAGATGTACTCGGGACACAAGCCGCCCTGGCGGCTGTGATAACGGACCGTCATGCGGTTCCCGCATCGACCACAGACCACGAGTCCCTGAAGAAGTGCTGGACCCTCACGCGGCGCGCCACGGCGCCGGTCGGCTCCGATCACCTGTGCGCTCTCATGCAAACGCTTCTGGTTCTGCTCGTACTCTTCCCAGGACAGATAACCGGCATGGGCACCCAGAATCAGCGTATCCCACTGGTCTCGCGGGGCGCGAATCACACGCGTGCGTCCATCGACTGTCCTGCGCGTATGCGTGCGACCGTAGACGAACGCGCCGGCATACCTCGGGTTGTGCAGAATGCGCACCACCTGGCTGTGACCGAGACTGCCCCACAGCAGTTCGCCTTTGTGTGGACCTTTGCAGCACCGTCGCGGAAACGCCAGCTCGAGGTGATGCGCAGCGCGTGCGGTGGCCATCGCCGATCCCGTACCGCGGAAGGTGTCGAACAGCCACCTCAGACAGTGCTGGACCTGCTGGTCCGGATCGAGAACGACCGTGCCCGTGGCGTTATACACGAAGCCGACGGGCAGGCGCATCTGCAACTCACCGCGCCTCGCCTTGCTTAGGATTCCTCCTTGCAGTCGTGCGCGCAGCACATGCAATTCGGCCTCGCTCATGGTGCCCTTCAGCCCCAGTAACAGCCGGTCGTTGAAATGGGCAGGATCGTATACGCCATCCTCATCAAGGATCAAAGTGTCGGTGATTGCGCAGATCTCGAGTAACCGGTGCCAGTCGGTGGAGTTGCGCGCCAGGCGCGATACTTCCAGTCCAAGCACGATGCCGGCATGCCCCACGCCGACTTCGGCGACCAGGCGCTGGAAGCCTTCCCGGTCCGCCGACGAAGCGCCCGACTGGCCGAGGTCGCTATCGATCACAATAATGCGGTCCTCGGACCACCCCAGGGCGACGGCCCGTTGGCGCAGAGCGTATTGGCGCTTGGTGCTCTCGGTGTTCTCGAACACCTGGCGCAATGTGGATTGCCGGATATACAGATAGGCGTTGCGCTTCAGATGACTCGCCTGGACCTTCTGGTGAGGATCGCTCTTCATGCTGTTGCCTCCTGACGCCCATATAGAAGCATTGAAGCCAGAATCATCGTCGCCTCCTGATGCAGCTTGAAGGGGACGATCTCTGCCTCACCCGGCGGCGGCGGCTGCCGCCGTACAACCGTGGTCGCGCACTGCGCCCATGCCTGCATCCACGCTCTCATGCCGCTGCGCATCAACAGCACGAGGCCCTGACCGCGAGGAATCTCGCACGGCAGTCCAAGTGCCTGTTGTCTCAGATCTTCATAACGCGAGACCAGTCCGTCATTGCACAGCGCACGCTCCGGCAATGACACAGACGGTTTCGTTACGGTTTTTTTTGGCGCAGGAACTGCCGTTCGATACTGCGCGGATGAACCTGTACGCCGAAGTTCTGGTGCACCAGGCTGGCCAGTCGCTCCGCTCGCACAGCCGGCTCGGCAACCCGCGCCCGGTTCAAAAACTCCATCACCGCCGGTGTCAGTTTGTGGCCGCTGTGCGGGCCCGTCTTGTGGGGGATCAAACCGGCCAGACCCGCGTCCTCGAAGGCCGCCTGGGCCTGATAGACCGATGGCCGCGAGAAGCCGAACGCCTTGGCGGCTTCGCTGATGGACCACTTGTCGATGTGCACCGCGCGCAGCATCTCGTACTTGACCTGCAGCAGATCGTGCGGGTCGAAGAAGTCGCCGTCGCGAAACAGCGGATGAGTCACGGCATCGGAGCGCGGATTGAGGCTCGCCTGTTCCCGCAGCGCGCGGTGCTTGTCCTCTTTGCGTCGGTCTGTCGCCATGCACGAACTCCAAGGAAGGCGGGCAAGTCAGTGTAAATACAATTATGTACAAAACGTCAGGATATACAAGGCCGATTTATGAAATATCATCGATTTCATCCGGAAAGCAAAGCATTATCTCTGGCACAGCGGATCGTAATACAAGGCGACGTCAGGCGTAATTGCATTTACACATGCGGCGTATTTGGCTTTACAGTGCTTGCGTTGTCATGGCTCCAGCGTCGCGATCAAACGCCCCAGTTCAAGCAGTTCTTCCACACGAAACAAGGCGCGTCCGGCGGCGACCACGTTGAATGGGTCCTCGCCGACGACGCTCGTCCAGCTGGCGGGCAGCGCCCGCAGTCGGCCATTCGCGTCGTGAAACCAAACCCTGTCCTCATGCCAGTTCCGGGCGTGAAGGACCAGTTCGAATTCTTGCAAATGAAGGGGATGGTACGGATGAGTTACCTGAAAACGTCGGCTTTCAACGTCACTCACGGGCGCAGTTGTCTGCGAACTCCAACGCGATGTGCGAGTCATTCTTCGGCACGCTCGAAGCCGAACTGCTCTGTCGCGAACACTTCGCGACCCACGAACAGGCAAGGCGGCGTCTGTTCTCGTTTCTGGAGAGCTGGTACAACATACGCCGCCTCCACAGCAGCATCGGCTACTGTTCGCCGCTCGAATTCGAAAACCTGCATGCGCAAAATCAAAGCTTATCGTCGCGCGGGTTGCCCACCGCCGGGCAGCGTCGTGGTCTTGACAGGCGACCCGCCGCCCGGCCGTGGACAACCTGCGATTTGATCTTATCGGGAGGTGCCACACCGCATTAAACTCAACTGCAAATCTATCCGTCGAACCGGGTCAACCTCAGACTCACATTCGATATCGAACTGGCGCCTGGCGCTCATTGGCATAGCTGTCTCACCTACGATCTCTCGGATGGCCACAAAAGCTATTCGGCGCCAGACTGGTGCGCGGGACATGACGGCGACTGTTCGGAAAACCGCAGGCGGCTCTTGGACTGGCAGGGCGCGGTGCTCAAACTGGAGAGCAGCAACGATGCGTTGCTGCGCCTCTTTCGTCAGGCAACTGATGACCTCGCGGCATTGCGGCTTCCCGTTCACGGTGCGAGCCGTAGTCGACTTGTGCCGGCTGCGGGACTGCCATGGTTCGTGGCGCTTTTCGGCCGTGACAGCCTGATCACCTCGCTGCAAACCTTGCTCGTCTATTCCGATTTTGCGTGTGGGACACTGGACGTGCTTGGAGTCTGGCAGGCGACCGAGTGCGATGAATATCGCGATGCGGAGCCGGGCAAGATCATGCACGAACTGCGTCTGGGAGAGCTGGCCCGACTCAAGCTGGTGCCTCACACCCCATACTATGGAACCGCGGACGCGACGCCTCTCTACCTTATCACCTTGCATGCTGCTTGGTGCTGCACCGGCGATCACGAACTGCTGAATCGTCACCTCGCGACCGCGAAACGGTGCCTTGAGTGGATCGACCGTTATGGCGACCGCGATGGTGATGGTTTTCAGGAATATGCGACGCGCTCGTCGGCCGGTCTTGAAAACCAGAGCTGGAAGGACTCTGGCGACGCGGTGGTGTATCCCGACGGGACGCTGGTGACGGGGCCCAAGGCGCTCTGTGAGTTGCAGGGCTACGTCTACGATGCGTGGCTTCGAATGGCGCAAATCTACGACGCGCTGGGCGATGCTGATTCGGCGACCGCCTTGCGCAAGCAAGCGGCCGCGCTCTTCACACGGTTCAATGAGGCATTCTGGGACGAGGCGACCGGCTTTTATGCGTTCGCACTTGACGGGGAGAAGAAGAAAGTCCTCAGCGTCGCGTCCAACCCTGGCCACTGTCTGTGGTCCGGTATCGTCCCGCCCGAGCGTGCAGGACGAGTCGTGGCGCGACTCATGCAGCCAGACATGTGGAGCGGATGGGGCATACGAACGCTTTCAGCCACTCACCCCGCTTATAACCCCTATTCTTACCAGAGCGGTTCGGTCTGGCCACATGACAACGGCCTGATTGCGCAGGGATTCAAGCGCTATGGCTATGCCGGGGAGACCGGTCAGATCATGCACGACGTATGCGGTGCAGGGCGCTTCTTCGCGCTGGATCAATTGCCTGAACTCTTTGGTGGTCTGAATCGGAACTCAACGAACTTTCCCGTCCAGTATCCGGGTGCCAATGTGCCACAGGCATGGGCCGCGGGATCGGTTTTCTCACTGCTGCAAGCGCTCCTTGGCCTGCAGCCTGATGCGCCGCACCGGATGCTGTACGTCGACCCGGTTCTGCCACCCTGGTTGGACGATATCACGCTCAGAGATTTGCGCGTTGGTGAGCAGATCTTCGACCTCCGCTTCTCGCGTGCGGGCAGGACGACGGAGTTTGAGGTCGTGCGAGGTGATCCAACATCAGTCGCACGACGCGAGATGACAGTTTGGAGCGATTTGTTGAAGCTTGGTGCCGACGGTACCGGTCGCCCGTAGAAGCAGCCTCGTCCAGCTTCCGTATCTTGCGAGATGTCAAGCAAGGCATTGGGGGTTGGGGCAAAGGGGACTGAAGTACATCGTCCGCCGGGCGAGAACGCAAAACCGGTTAAAAATGCGCATTGCGATGAGGCTATTAGGATAACTTTTCTTGAACCGACCCGCTAACGCGGGAGCAGTTGGTTGGCCGACGGTCGCGGCTTCGGCGTCGCCCGCGAGACGCGTTCCTTCGAATGCGACGATGGCAGTGCAGTTCGTTCCTGTCCATCTCGAAGGAGTTCGCCATGACGGCATTACGTCGACGCATGATCGAGGATTTGCGCCTGCGCAACCTCGCAGCCAATACCGTGCAAAGTTATATCGGTACGCATCGAATTGCGTGGCTCATAACCGTCGGGAACCGGTGGCCGTGATAAAGCGATTTTGTCTTCTTCACCGCGCAATGTTACGCGACCACCTCGCCAACGTGATTATCAGAGCCATTGCCCACGGGATCAGACGTTCCGTTTCCTTGCGGTAGGTTCAGTCCATCCTCCGCCGGCAGCGTGCCTCAGTTTGCACCGACAGACGATGCAAGCACTGCGTTATCGACGCTCGGTTGCATCGGTTTAACTTTATTTATCCATATAAAGCCTACTTTACAGGGTATTCCCTAATACAAAAGGAATGGCCATAATGACGCTCTCTCGTATTCTGCTCGCTCCGCTTGTGGTGGCCAGCTGACTTGCCTCGGCTACCACGCTGGCCCCGCCGTCCGATTCATCGGTTCCGCTAACACGCGCTCCAGTCTGCGCCGACCTGATTGAATGGCTCCAGGCTGTGTAGTAGCTTTATAGAGATGTCGTGTTCTGGCCATTTAGAAATGTCGTGTTTGGACCTCGGTATGCTGGCCGGTTCCTCGTGGGACTACGGAGCCGGCGATGCATCCAGCCACACTGATGACATTGAACGTGCGCGAACTCGACCGGTTGAACGTGATCCAGGCTGTTGTGGACATGGGGCTGAAGCCCGGACGCGCGGCTGAACGGGTGGGTCTGACTGTGCGGCAGATCGAGCGTCTGGTGATCCGATACCAGGAATCGGGCACGGCTGGACTGGCCTCGCGCAAGCGTGGCCGCCAGGGTAACCGGCGTCTGGACGAGAATCTGGCCCAGCGGGCTCTGGCGATCATTCGCGAGCGCTACCCGGATTTTGGGCCGACGCTGGCCTGCGAGAAGCTGCGGGAGTGCCACGGCATTCGCCTGGCCAGGGAAACGGTCAGACGGCTGATGACGGACACCGGCCTGTGGATACCGCGTCGGCAACGCCTGCCGAAGGTCTGCCAGCCGCGCGCGCGGCGCGCGTGCCTGGGCAAGCTGATCCAGATCGACGCCAGCGACCATCGCTGGTTCGAGGAACGGGCGCCGCAGTGGACGCTGCTGGTGTACGTCGACGACGCGACGAGCCGGCTGATGCGCCTGCATTTCACGGCGAGCGAATCGACCTTTGGACGAACGGAAAGTTCGGTTCGCGTGCAAACGGCGGCGCTGTGCGACTGAAGGCGGCCTACGAGCATCCACGGGCATCTGAGTTGCTCCGGCCTTCGGGAACTGGTTTCCCGGTGCTAAGCTTGCGAAAGCCGGGAGGGCATCGACTAGCCTCCGACAGCTGGCTGGTCCAGCCGTCGCACGCGTGCGCCAAAGGCTCACTCCGCAGGACCTGTGCCAGCCGGCATAACGCCGGCAGCCTATCTTCGGCAGGAAACGTACATCGGCGGCATCCAAGGCCCGTGCATACAGCAAAGTGGGCTCGGGTTGCTGGCGGGCGAGGGGATGGACGGCGAATAGTTTTTCTAGCGCGTCTTGGGCGGCCGAAGCATCGCCGTTGGCAAACTGCGCACGCGCCAGCCGTTCGAGTAAGGCCGGATCGGATGAGAACGGCCCACTGGCTGCCGCTCGGGAATGCTCCAGAGCTTCGGCGGCATTTCCTGCGTCGAGCAGCGCCGCACCCAACCGCATCCGATGAGCGACGGTCGGCGCGCGATCGAAATCCGTGCGCGCCTGGCGCACCGCTCGGTTGGGATCGACAAGCTGCGAGATGGCTCTCGTTGCCGTCCTTGCCCCCCGCGACTGGCGCATGGCGGGCAATTCCGGGGGACGCCACGTCGAACCGACGCCGCCTAGCAGGTTGCTGAAATATACTCCGGCGGAAGCAGCCTTTCTGCGCCTATGCAGCTCCTGCCGCAAGTTTTAGCGTATTGTGCAATTTCAACGCGAATTCAACGTTTTTTTGGCGGTTTGAGGCCGATTTCGGGCTTCATTACCGCCTCTTGGGCCACTACGGGCGGATTTGTGCCAGCGATCGCATGCGCACGAGGTTGTAGGCGGCCATGTTCAACACGAACATCTGGTCCACTTTCTTCAAGCCGCGCACCATCACCTGGCGCATGCGCCCCACGGTCTTGGCCCACCCGAAGCCTTGTTCGATCAACTTGCGCTTTTGCTGCGAGATGGCGTAGCCCACGCTCGAGGCAATCGTATCGGGCACTGCCGAACGCCGCCCCGAGGTGTTTTGCGCAACGTGTGGCGTGACCTTCATCTGCTGGCATGCCTCGATGAATTCCTGAGCGTCGTAACCCTTGTCTGCGCCCAACGTGATCTCTGCGTTCGCATCTTCTGCTGCTTGCCGCGCGTCGTTGATCATGACCTTGGCCGCTTCGCGCTCGGCATGCCCGTCAGCGCGCGTCACGCACGCGTTGACCACCAAGCCATGTCGATTGTCGGTCAGCGTGTGGCCCATGTAACGCAATTCGCTGGCCGTATTGCCTTTGCGATACAGCCGTGCATCGGGATCGGTCTTGGACTCATGTGTCTCGTTGCTGCGCTTCTCCCCTTTGAAGTCGCCCGCGCTGCCGCCGTCGCTGTCCTGATCGTCACTGTCCTTGGGCACGAAGCTCTTGTGCCCCGCCCACGCCTGGATCAGCGTGCCGTCCACGCTGAAGTGCTCGCCCGAGAGCAGGCACTTCTTCTCGGCGATCGCCACCACTTCGTTGAAGAATTCGATCACCGCATCATGCTTGACCAGACGTTCGCGGTTCTTCGTGAAGACCGTGGGCACCCAGACCTCGTCATCCATGGCCAAGCCGATGAACCAGCGAAACAGCAGGTTGTATTGCACCTGCTCCATCAGTTGGCGCTCCGAGCGGATGCTGTAGAGCACCTGGATCAGCATGGCTCGCAGCAACTTCTCCGGCGCGATGCTCGGCCGCCCACCCTTGATGTCGGCCTCGTACATCCCGGCAAACAACCGATCCATCTTCGCCAGGGCTTCGTTCGCCATCACGCGGATCGAACGCAACGGATGCGACTTCGGAACGAACTCGTCCAGCTTGCGCATGGAAAACAAACTCTCGGTGAACGTATCGGCGCCGCGCATGATCTCCAGGGGGCAAGTAGGGGCCTTCCATCAACGCTTCAGAGGCCTTCCGCGATGACATTACCACCGGTACTTCAGCAGCCTGCTAGGTTCTGAGTCAAGTTGGCGCGATATACGACCAAAGTCCAATTGTCTTTACTCCCGACAGCGTCGATAGTGCTTGAGGGAAATTCCGCACGCAGCACGCAGACCTTGCGGAATCGCCGAATCGGTCAGTTCCCTTGTTCTTTCCGAGGGTCATCGATAGCGGGCGGCCTTTTTTGCCGTCCCCCGCATGAGTCTGGGAGTGTTACATGAAGCGCTTTGTGACTGCCACCTGTCTTTTGGGAGCCGCTATCGTGATGCCGGCATGGGCGCAAGCCCCGACAAAAATGAATCCGCTGAAAATGAAATGCGAGGACTTCGTGGCGGTGGATGAAGCTTACCGACCCGCTGTCGTCTACTACGTGGCGGGAGTCGACAAGCTCGGCGTAACGGAAACTGACACGATGGTGAAGGACACTGCGACACCAATCGGCGCGCTTGTTGCCGAGTGCCAGAAGTCGCCGAAGGCGTCGTTTCGTACGAAGGTCCGGCAGATGTACAAGAGCGGTCAACTCGCTCTTTTCGACCATCACTGAGTGGGCCGGTCGGGTCCATGTCAGTGCACGTGAGAGGACGAGGCGGCCGCGCGGACTGCGGATGCCCGCGGTTGCGTGGATGAGATCGGCGCGCGAACGGCCGCTTGCTGGTGCAAAATGCTCACTCGAGAGTCTGCCTGGCGATACAGGCGACCGGCGCTTCCTGGCCGTTCAGTGCCTCATGCAAGCGGCATATGCACGCCAAGGTAGCGCGATGCAGCGATCGACAGCAGCCGACCCACATCTGCCCTTCGACCCGACGCGATCGCTACGGCAGCTTCCAAAGTGGAAGAGCCATTCGAGCAGCCGTCTTGGCCGGGAAGTTCTCGGCCTTTATAGCTGCCGTTGGGATTGCTGAGCTGACGAAGAACGGATCATGCCGGTGCCTACGGCCGCTGTCGCGCGGTCGAGTTGACCGTGCAAGGCTTTGCGATAGACTGCCTTGATCCTAGAGGGGTTTGTCGTGGCTGATCTTAAAACCATGTTGGTCCGTTCGAACGCCGCTTGCGCCCTGATTTGCATGTCGCTGCTGGCGCACGCCGGGACGTCGGCAGACTCAGCCACTGTTACCCGTGCGACTGAGCCTGAAACTTCTGCCTCTGCAGATGTCCTGTCGACTCGGCCTTTCGTGGGCGACGACCCGGTTGCCATCAGGGACGCCTTGGCGGACCAGAGCTTCAATGCCAACTCTCCTTCGTTGAGCGATCGCATCAGGAACCTGATCCACGTCCCTGTCCTTAAGGCGCCAAGCGATCTCGACTTGCCGAAAGCCAGTCTCGACCGCGAGCTGGCTTTCGTCGTACCGGCGCCCTACGGAATACGATATCAGTCAAAGACGCACCTGTTGACGGTAAACGTAGATCTATCCGATGACGACAATCCGGGAGTGATCCTGCTCAAGAAGACCATAACCGGACCACGCGGTCGAGGGCTTGTGGTGGCGCCGGAGGCGAAGGCCAAGGGGTACATCCAACATATCGATCTGATTGAGCTCAAGTCCGGCGAACGGAGCAAAACCAGGGTTCACGGACGCGTGACACTCTCGCAGTCGGCGTTCTACGAAGCGAATGGAGACTTCGCGATTGTGCTGATGTGTAGCATGGCGCCGCCTTACCTGACCGACCGACGCGAACATAGCGATCCCAGCGACGACGAGCCCACAGACATCACAACAAGAACCTCGACGCTGTACACCAACATTCACGCCATCTGGCTGGTGAGCCCGCAGCGGGGTATCGTGCTATCGAAGAAGCTGCATCTGTCGAAGTAAAGAAGTAAAAAACCCTGGATTGTTTTTCGACACAACCTCTCTCGGGGCGCCGGTTTCGAATCAGACAGAGGAAGCCGCAGCTGCTGAGTGTCACCAAGCCGGATTGTGCGCGGGAGACGCCGCTACCTGGAATAGCGGCATTGAACATTAGCGTGAGACAGCGCAGGGACATCTGACATACTCTGCTTGCACGGAGCTGGATCGCGGCGCCGTGATGGTCGCGCGTAAGCTGTGACCCTTTGCAACGGTTAATTGAGGCGGGCAACGCGTCGCTACACCTTCTCTCGTTCGAAAGTGATCGGAGTCAGACTGATCTGCTCGGAAATGCCGACTTCCTTACAGTCCAGCAGGGTGCTCCCCGAAGCGTCACTGGTACCCGACCGCGCAAATTTTTCCATGGACGACGCGTGGTACGTCTATAACACCCGAACGGGGCTGCGCTCAGATCATCGATGATCAGCTGCGTGATGTTCACGAAACGCTTGGACGGCGTACGGCCCTCCAACAATTCGCGGTTGTTGATGCAGGAAGGCAACTTGCAACGTCCGTTTCCGCTGGGAGGCAAATATGGAGAAACGATTGAATGGAGAAGGGATGGATCTGCTGTTCCGTCAGGCTCGAACCCACAATAGCTGGCTGCCTAAGCCGGTCAGTGATGACACATTGCGCGAACTCTACGAGCTGATGAAGTGGTGCCCAACGAGCGCAAACTGCAGCCCAGCACGTATTCTGTTCCTGCGCACTCAGGACGCGAAGCAACGACTTCTGCCGGCATTGGCACCAGGCAATATCGACAAGACGATGAGCGCACCGGTGACAGCCATCATCGCTTATGACGGCAAGTTCTATGACAAGCTGCCCAAACTCTTCCCGCACGCAGATGCGCGAGCCTGGTTCGCCGACACACCGGAGCTGGCCGAGGTCACGGCACGGCGCAATAGTTCGCTACAAGGGGCCTATTTCGTCCTGGCTGCCCGCTCGCTCGGACTGGATTGTGGTCCGATGTCCGGGTTCGATCATGCAAAGGTTGACCATGAATTTTTTCCCGCGAGCGCACACGAGGGCACCTTCCAGCAGGAGTACTTTCCCGACAGCCACATCAAGTCGAATTTCCTCTGCAATCTGGGCTATGGTGATCCGGCAGGGCTGTTCCCGCGCAGCCCACGCCTAGATTTTGACGTGGCCTGCAAATTGCTCTGACCAGCAGGAACCCGGTTTCGCCGTCCGTTGACTAAAGCGGAGAAGCCGACGTTCGAATGTCTGCCTGAAAGCGCGTGCGAACGTTCGAAGCGGGCCGGTCACTGCCTGACGGCGAAATACCGCATTGCGGCCACCAGAGGTGGGCTTTGAATGACGACTTCACGCCCTGAGTCCGTCCGTCAAGTATTTCGAGGGGGCAGTGCGAGGCTTCCGAGGAGAGGCGAGCCCCGCTTCCTCAATGCATTCAGATAGACGCTCTCGTCGTACAGTGTCCGTGTTTGCCAGCAGCGCTAGAGGATCCGTATCCACTTGAACGCCAATGCCCCGACGGCGGCCTGATACGAACTGCCCTTCGATCGCTGTTGCAGGTAGTAAGCGCCCGCCCAGAATGACTTGTTAATTGTCTGGCCGGCCCATTCCACGAAGGTCTGGCGCAGGCACGTCGGACATTGCCAGCGCCAGTGCACCCAGCATTTCTTGCCACTGCGCTCAGTGACCGGCGCAATGCCGGAATACTTCTCAGTTCAGCAGCGTGCCTGAAGCGCTCACGCTGCTCGCCGAATGCGGCAAGCAGCCGCGGTGTCAGATGTGGGCCCGCTCCCGGCAGGCATTCAAACAGGGCGAACGCAGGTAGCGTTCGCGCGACCGTCGCAATCTCGCTGTCGAACACATCGATCCCAGCGAGAGCCGCTCGCAGTTGTGCCACCAGCGCCAACGCGTGCAGCCGGCAGGGTGAGAGGATGCCGGGATCTTCAGTCAGAGGGGTGGCCGAGCGAATGGACTCCAGACGCATTTCGATCAGCCTGGGGCGGCGGCAGTTGTGCGCATGGAAGAACGCCTCAAGGGTACTGCGGTGGGCGCGTTTGACGGCCGAAAGCGTCGGCCAACGCGCGATGAAGTCGCAGAACAGTACCGTGTCGATGTGCGCGAACCACTCCGGCGCCTGCGGGTAATACTGTTTGAGCGTATTGCATAAACGGTTAGTGAATCGCGTCTTGTCGCCGACCATTTCACGGCGCTGATCGATCAGGCTCATCAGACAACGCATACCCGCGCTTTGCGGCCTCAGCGGAGCGAACCGCTCGGGATGCAAAGCAGCAGATCGAGTGCCAGTTTGGCATCGGTGGGATCGTCTTTGGCCCGACTCGGTTTGAACGCCTCGCGGTATTTTGCGAGCGTCGATGGATTAAACGGAAAGAGGACCAGGAAATCATACTTCTGAAGCGCGGAAACTATTGGTCCCCTTGCCAGCTCGAGGGCAACTGCGATCATCCCGTCAAAGCGCTGATGCAATCCATTTGCCCACTCATCAATGCATGCGACCTGATGGGAACACAACTGAACTCTCGCCTGGTGTCGTCGGCAGCCTGCAGGCAGATATCGTGTTTCGTATCCGCCCAGTCGATGCCTACATACGCTGCAAACTGCTGATCCGATAGAGGCGACATGTGAACCTCTGCAAGTGATAGATTGTCTGGCAGGGACATGCATGCTTGCGCTCTGCGAAGCCAATATAGTGAGCCGGTGCGACGGCGAACCCTGAGTATTCGTTGACGAGCGCAAGCGCACCTGTGGACTTGGAGCTAAAGCCGCAAACGTCCAGGCGTTTGGGTCGAGATATTCGTAGCCCGCGGGTGCATGTTCCGCTTGCGCTGGCAGCAAGCTGCCAGTGCTACCAGTATCAGTGAAAGCGGAACGGACTATCTATACAGGGTCGATCAATGGACCATTCGACTGTGCACTAACAGGCGCTCACGCTGCTGCCTGCACTGCAGAGGAAAGCAATTCGCGAGTGTAATCGCTCGGCGGGCAAGAACTGGCGCGCATCGTGACGCGAGGAGCTAGAGCATGTTACACGTTCCCTACCTACGATGGTTGCGGCCGGCGGGTGTGCGATCGGTCCGGCTGAGTACCGGACTGGTGATGTTCACCTACGTAGGCACGCATCTCCTGAATCACGCGCTGGGGAATATCTCGCTCGCATGGCTGGAGCGTGATCTGCTTGTGCAGAAGTACGTCTGGCAGGGATGGCTTGGAACGGTCGTGCTGTACAGCGCGCTCGTGACGCATTTCTTCCTGGGTCTGTGGGCTTTGTACGAACGGCGCTCGCTGCACTGGACTCCGGGCGAGGTTGCGCAACTCGTTCTCGGCTTGTGCATACCGCCGCTGCTAGCCAACCATCTTGCGAATACGCGGGTCGCCTTTGCCGAGTTCGGCCTGAACAAGGGCTACGCGCAGGAACTGTACTCGTTCTGGATCGATTCACCGTTCTTTGGCGGTGTGCAGTTGATGCTGTTGGTGGTCGCCTGGCTGCATGGGTGTTACGGCATCTGGTTTTGGTTGCGATTGAAACCATGGTTCGGAGCGTGGCGGAGCTTGCTGCTGAGCGCTGCCGTCCTGCTCCCGGTGCTCGCGCTTCTAGGCTTCTTACAGGGCGGACGGGAAGTGATCGCGCTCGCGCGAGATCCTGTCTGGCGCGCCGCGGCGACACGACCGACGATCGTTGGAACCGGACCGCAAAAACTTTGGCTCGCCGAACTGCGCAATGACTTTTTGCTCTTCGATGGCGGTGCGCTGCTGCTGGTGCTTGCCGCGCGGCTGGTGCGCACGGTGCGGGAACGCCAGGTCGGGCGGCTCGGCGTTCTGTATCCGGACGGGCGAAAAATATTTGCGCCGCGCGGATTTTCGGTACTTGAGACTAGCCGCATGGCCGGTGTTCCGCATGCCAGCATGTGTGGTGGGCGCGCCCGATGCACGTTGTGCCGGGTACGCGTGCTCAGCGATGTTCCGCTGCCCGCGCCTGCCGAAGCGGAGCGTCGCGTTCTGGAGCGACTGGGGGCTGATCCGCAGACAGTGCGCCTCGCCTGCCAATTGCGACCGGCCCATGACCTCTCCGTGTGGCCAATGGTGCCTCCCGCAGCATCGACGGCCTTCTTGCAGCGGCGCCAGCGGGACGTTATGCCGCAAGAGCGATTCGCGGCGTTCATGTTCGTGGATATGCGGGATTCCACGAGGCTTGCGGCGGCACAGTTACCGTTCGACACCATATTCTTGGCCAGCCGCTTCCTGAGTGCGGTCAGCTCTGCCGTAGTCCAGGCGGGCGGCCTGCCAAATCAGTTCCTGGGGGACGCAGTGCTCGCGATATTTGGCTTAAGCAGCGAGCCGTCGACCGCCTGTCGTCAGGCTCTCAGCGCAGTGCCGCTGGTGGCGGCCAATATTGACGAGCTCAGCGCTATGCTCGAGCAGCAGCTGCAAACGAAAATTCGCTTTGGGATCGGATTGCATTGCGGCGCGGCGGTAATGGGTGAGATTGGTTTTCGCGAGCACGTCACATTCACTGCAATTGGTGACCCGTTGAATGTGGCCTCGAGACTTGAGCAGTTGACAAAGGAGATCGCTTGCGAGGCGATCGTCTCAGAACAGGTCTTCCAGCATGCCGGCGTTCCGGCCGCAGGCCTGCCGCAGCTTGCCGCACGCCTGAGAGGCCGCGATGATCTGGTGCCCGTCCGTGTGCTGTCCAAGGCGGCGCAGATGCCTCGGGCCTGACCACGCCCGCGGCGCCACGCTCACAGACCGCGTAGTGTCGCTTGACACATCCGAGCCGACGGTCCCGTATTACCGCGGAGGACGAAACCGCTCGCGCGGTAAGGGGCTCCGGCCGACGTTAGTGGTCCCGGAGAGGAAACCGACTCTGTTTTCATGTTGAAGGGCGAGGCAATCCGCCTCGTCGTTCAACGGGAGCAGAGCCATGACTCACACCAGCCAGGATATCAGTCCGCTGCGCCAGCGCATGATCGACGACATGCGCATGCGCAAGCTCGCACCGAAGACGCAAGCCGGTTATGTCCGCGTGGTCCTTCAGTTCGCCGCGTTCCTCGGGCGCCCGCCCGGCACCGCCACCGTCGAGGACCTGCGGCGCTACCAACTGCATCTGGTCGACCACGGCATCTCGCCCGTGTCGCTGAATGCCGCCATCACCGGACTGAAGTTCTTCTTCGAGATCACGCTCCACCAGCCCGAGCTGATGGCGAGGATGCAGCCGGTGCGCGTGCCCCGCACGCTACCGGTCGTGCTCAGCCCCGACGAAGTGGGCCGCCTGATCGCCGCCGCCGGCAACCTGAAGCACCAGACCGCGCTGTCGGTCGCCTACGGCACCGGCCCTGCGTGCCAGTGAAGTGGTGGCGCTGAAGGTCGGCGACGTTGACAGCCAGCGCATGACGCTGCGTATCGAGCAGGGCAAGGGCCGCCGGGACCGCTACGCGATGCTCTCGCCGGTCCTGCTCGAACGCCTGCGTGTCTGGTGGCGCGTGGCCCACGCGCAGGGTCGCATGCTCAAGGGCGGATGGCTGTTCCCGGGGATGGATCCCGTCGACCCGCTGACCCCGAGGGACTGAACCGCGCCATCCATGCCGCCGCCGAGGCCGCGAACATCGACAAGCGCGTGTCCATGCACACGCTGCGTCACAGCTTTGCGACTCACCTGCTCGAACAGAAGGTCGATATCCGCCTGATCCAGGTCCTGCTCGGGCACCGGCAGCTCGAGACCACCGCACTCGTTTCTGCCGGCAACGGTAACAGGTCGATGGTTCCACCTGTACATGATCCTGGACCTGTATAGATAGTATGACTTCCCGTGAGGTGGAAGGCTGGCCTGGCGTGTGAAAACAAACGCGGGTTAGCATGACTGCCAGAGCCGCACGGTGTGGACAGGGCCACACCCGGCGATTTCCGTCACGGAGGCCAGCAATGGAAAACGATAGCACAGTCTATGTAGGGCTCGATGTTCACAAGGACTCGATCGCGGTCGCCTATGCGCTGGGCATGGGCGAAGTGGAGCAGTTGGGCAGGATCGGAACGACGAAGACTGATGTTGACCGGTTGTGCAAACGTCTGCAGTCCAAAGGGCGACACGTGCGCGTGGTCTACGAGGCCGGTCCATGCGGTTATGGGCTTTACCGGGAACTGGTTCAGAAAGGATTCGACTGCATGGTGTGCGCGCCATCGCTGATTCCCAGAAAGCCCGGTGATCGCGTCAAGACAGACCGGCGGGACGCGATCAAGCTAGTGCGCGCACTGCGCGCGGGCGACCTCTCAGCAGTGTATGTGCCGGGCGTAGACGATGAAGCATTCCGCGATCTGGCCCGTGCGTGGGCAGCGGCCAAAGCCGATCTGAGGCACGCGCGGCAACGGCTGAAGTCATTCCTGCTCGCGCATGGTGTAGGTTATACCGGTACCGCTAACTGGGGACCCGCGCACCGGCGATGGATCAGCTCATATTCGTTTCCAAGTCACTGGCAGCAACTGGCCTTCGACGAACACCGTCGCACGATCGAGGACAGGCTCGCGCAATGTGAGCGTCTCGAGGTGGCGCTGCGCGAGGCCGTGCTCGAGTGGCGCTTTTATCCGGCCGTACTGGGCCTTCAGGCCATGCGTGGCATACAGTTCACCACTGCGATCGGAATGCTTTCGGAGCTCGGAGACCTGTCACGCTTTGAGCATCCGCGCCAGCTGATGGCATGGCTGGGCGTCACCCCCTCTGAATACTCTTCCGGAGAGCGGCGTCGTCAGGGAAGCATTACGAAAACCGGCAACAGTTACGCCCGCAAACTGCTCGTCGAGGCCGCCTGGAGCTACCGGTTTCCCGCACGTGTGAGTACAGATATCCAGCGTCGGCAAGAAGGCATCCCCAAGCCCATTACCGATCGAGCCTGGGACGCACAGTTGCGGCTGTGCCGGCGATATCGCAAACTGGCAGAGCGCGGCAAGAATGCGAACATCGCTGTGGTTGCCGTGGCCCGTGAACTCGCGGGATTTATCTGGGACATTGGCCGGCTGTCAATGTCCCTGGCTGTACCGGGCGGTGCACAGCCAACACACCAGCTTCATCCTGCCGGCCACTGAAAAGCAGCAATCTGAAGGAGTTTCCTGAAGGCGGCGTAGCCCGGCACACGAGTAACCCGCGCTCCGGCTATGCAGCGGATGTCATCCGATTTGCGGCTTCAGATAGCGGCAGGCTCATTGGGCGGAACACTGTAATGCGGTAACCAACCCGCGTATATCAGATCCTATGAAGCGAGGGCCTCGACGTGCTGACGTCTAAAATCAGCTTGCCGAGGTTTGCTTACAGGAGAACATCATGCGTACCGATCAGGCATACACGGGTCATGGTGACGTACTCGTGCTGGCAGTGTCGCTGGAACTGGCGGCGGCCAAATGGAAAGTCGCGCTTCACGACGGCCGGCGCGAGAAGCCGGCCGTGCACACCCTCGCACAACCACAGGCCGCAGCGCGTCTGCAGGCGGTCCTGGACCTGATCGAGGCACACAAGGAGAAGTGGTCGCTGCCGGCCGGCGTACGCACGGTCGTGAACTACGAGGCCGGGCAGGACGCGTTCTGGATCTGTCGCGCGCTGCAGGTGCACGGCATCGAGTGCTACGTCATCGATCCGGCCAGCACCCCGGTTGAACGTCACAGACGGCGCGCGAAGACCGACCGGCTCGATGTAATCAAGCTGGTGATCAATCTGCGCGCATGGCTGCGCGGCGAGCGCGACCGCATGCACGTTGTGCACGTGCCGTCACCGCAGGATGAGGCATCGCGCCAGCTGATGCGCGAGCGCGGCCAACTGCAGAAGGAAGTGCTGCAGCACCGCGACCGGATGCGCAAGCTCCTGGTCACGCTCGGTTGCTGGGATGCGGTCGATCACCGTACCTTCGCCAAGCGGCTCGAACGCGAGGAGGTGCGCTGCCATGACGGAGCGCCGTTACCGCACGAGCTGCGTGAGCGTTTAATGCGCGAGTGCGAACGCCTCGCACTCGTCGAACAACAACTTGCGGCGCTGGAGAAGACGCGACAGGCAAACGTACCGGCACCCGCGCGCCAGCGTTGCGATGCGCTGGCGCGCCTGCAGGGGATTGGCGAAGTAGGCGCCTCGCGCCTTGCCCTCGAGCTATTCTGGCGAGAGTTCGACAACCGCCGCGAAGTCGGTGCGTGCATCGGGCTCGTGCCACAGCCCTACGACAGTGGCGAAAGCCAGGTCGACCAGGGGATCAGCAAACAGGGAAACCGGCGGGTGCGCGCGCTGCTGATCGAGATGGCCTGGACCTGGCTTCGCTACCAGCCCGGCAGCGCATTGGCGAAATGGTTTAACCACCGCACACAAGGTACGGGACCGAACCGACGCGCGCGACGCATCGCCATCGTCGCGGTCGCGCGACGTCTTGCCATTGCGCTGTGGCGCTATCTGAAAGACGGCGTCATCCCTGACGGCGCACAGCTGAAGTCCACATAAGCCCCTACAGTTTGGCAGGAAGGAGATAAAGGTTTGGCCAGGCAGTGACGTGGCAAACATGGTTGAAGTGAACATCCCGTGGTCACACTGGGTTGCTGAAGCAACCGAATACTTTCAGATGGGGCATGTTCCCGGGGCGAATGATTCCGGCGTAACGCGCATGCGGGATAAGGCTGGTGATACGCCAGCGGATAGAAGGCGGTGAGAATGCTGGTTCTTCTCACGAT
>NZ_JBNDMJ010000002.1:0-3095902 GCF_050436525.1 Paraburkholderia sp. 35.1
TGTCAGCGGCGGCGTCAATTTCACGCGAATCGGGCGGTTTGAAACTCACGGTGGTGAACGGCGTCAAGCGGCGGGTTCGGGGTCGCTCTGGTCTTTCATGCGATAGCTCTTGCCTTCGATGACGACGGTCTCGGCATGATGCAAGACGCGATCGAGCAGCGCGGAGGTCAAGGTGCTGTCGTGGTTGAGGATGTCGGGCCAGTGCTTGAAGGCGCGATTGGAGGTGATGATGGTGGCGCCGTGTTCGTAGCGTTGACTGACGATCTGAAACAGGATGTCGGCGCCTTGCTGGTCGATGGGCAAATATCCGAGTTCGTCGATAATCAACAGGCGCGGCTTGGCGTAGCGGCGCAATTCACGCCTGAGCCCGCCATGGGCACAGGCGGCATTCACCGAATTGATGATGTCCACGGCCGTGGCAAATAGCACCGAGTAGCCGCGCAGGCAGGCGGTATGGCCCAGCGCAATGCTCAAGTGGCTTTTGCCCAGCCCGACGCCGCCGAGGAAGATCACGTTGGCGTGCTCCTCGATGAAGTTCAGGCGAAACAGATTCTGGACCTGCAGACGATTGATCTTGGTGGGCCAGTTCCACTCGAATTGGTCCAATGTCTTGAGTACCGGGAATCGCGCGAGCGCGACGCGTCGGGCGACGCTGCGATCTTCACGCCGATGCGCCTCGCCTTCGACCAGGCGGGCCAGATACCCGACATGCGACCAGTGCTGGGCGGCTGCCTCGCTGGCCAAAGCCTCGTAGTGTTGCAGCGTGTAGGCCAGATGCAGCTGCATAAGCTGCGTGCGCAGCGTCGCCGCAGAATCGGCGCCTGACTGTGGCGCGCTGGATTCAGCTTTTGTCTTTGTCGTCATCCTGGTCATCGTTGGCCTCCGGCACGCGGTAGCACGAGAGATCCGGCTGCGCGAGTTCGAACTCCAGCCAATCCTGATGGCGGATCAGATGCAGTGCTCCGGCCTCGGGCCGCTGCCGCGCTCTGGCCTCGAGCATGTTGGCGATGTACTCGCAACTGAAGGCCTGGAACGCGAGCCCGTCCTGCAGGGCGCGCGCAACGGCCTCGATGCCGTAGATTTCGCTCAACGCGACGATCTTGCGCACATGCTGGCGCGCATTGATGCGCCGTTGCTCGAGGCCTTCGCAATAGGCCTGGGCGTGCGGGCCCAGGCTCAGGAAGCGCAGCATCAGCCGCTGTTCGCGCGCATGGCGACGCTGCGCGAGCAGGGCCTTCGGATGCTCGGGATCCTCGATATCGAGGTGACGCTCGTAGCTGCGCACATGGCGGGCAATCAACTGGTTCTCGTAGTAGATGCAAATCCGATCGGGATAGGCCTTGAGCGTGACGCGCGTATTGGCGTAGCGCGCCGGCACCGAGTAGTGGTTGGTGTCCAGCGCTACGCGAAACTGGCTGCTCGTGCGCACCGTGAGGATGCGCGCGACGTCGTAGGGCGAAGCATTGAGCGGCTTCAGATGCGCGCGCTCGGTCTCGAACAGATCGACGGGGCGTTGGTGCGTCTCGCCGTGGATGCGCACGTTGCCAATGGTATCGAGCCAGAGTCGGGCCGCGGGGTTGATGGCGCTGAACTCGGCGAGCTCGAGCCCGTTCAAGAGATTCTTCTTGACGTAGCCCACGCCGTTCTCGACGCGGCCCTTCTCGTTGCCTTTGCCGACGTTGCAGGCGACGATCTCGAACCCCCAGTGGCGCGCTGCATCGAGGTAGCGCGGATTGAATACCGGCGCCTGGCCGATCAGCCGCTGCAGCACCGCGGACTTCAGATTGTCCACCATAATCTTGGCCGGACAACCCCCGAAGGCGGCAAAGGCATGTTCGTGGCAGGCGAGGAAGTGCTCCATCGTCTGTGAGACGGTGAACTCCAGATACATCAGCCGGCTGTAGCACAGCACCATGACGAAGAACGAGAGCCGCCGCCGCGTCGAGCCCACGGCGATCGAACCGTATTCGCCCCAGTCGACCTGGGCACACTCGCCCGGGGCGAACGCGAGCTTCAGGAATGCCTCGCGCCGCGGCGGGCGGATCTTGCTCACGTAGTCGCGCACGATCGTATAGCCGCCGTCGAAGCCCGCTTCACGCAAGCGCTGGAAGATCTGCTGCGCGCTGTACGGGTGCGCATCGAGCCAGCGCACCACCTGCGCCTTGAACGGATCGAGCCGGCTGGTGCGTGGCGGCTGCGCGCGATGTGCGTACCGCGCGGCCTTCAACCACTTGGACACCGTTTGCGGATGCAGGCCGAGCGCGCGCGCCGTCTGCGTGATCGTCAGGTGCTGCCGATCATGGCAGTCGCGAATCTTGCAGTACGTTTCATAATCAAGCACGACGCTTCCCCAGCGCCGCGTGCAACCGCTCAAGCTGCGTCGTCACGTCCGCGTGAGGCAGCGGCGGCGCCGGCACCGGCGCATCCAGCGCCAGCACCTGATAGATCGGCCCTTGCCAGGCGATCAGGCCGACGCGAATCAGGTCGCTGCGGGCCATCTCCAGACGCGCCGGCGCCATCGACAGGCGCCGTGCGAGCGTCGCGTCGGCGTAGTAGCTCAGGCCCTGCGCATCGGCGACGGTGACCAGAAACAGGTACAGCGCAGCCGCACAGGCGTCACAGCGCTCGATGTAGCGCTCGCGCACCAGCCGGTGATCGACCCAACTGAAGTGCGCCGGAATCTGCCGGATCCGCTCAGGGCAAATCACACGCTTGCTCGGCATGCTCCCCCCTCCCATGCAAGATGTCCTGCCCCAGTTGTAGCAACCGCCGGCTGCTGCGCACGATGTCTTCTTGTAACGGGCTGTCGGTCAAATGGGCGATCAGCCCAATCAGGACGGCCGGTTGCGCCGATAAGACTTCTTGTAACGCAGCGCCTCCCGAATCGGCCCCCGAGCCTTGTGGGGCAAGGGTTTGCGCGCGGCAGTTCTCTTGTAACGCATCCCCAGACTTCTCGGACTTCTGCTGCGTTCGGCGCCCGTAGCCCGGATGCTCGGCGCGCCAATGCCGCACCCGCGCGACGTGCTCCGCACCGTGGAAATAGTCCTGGTTCTCGGGTTTGGCCAGCCATTGCCGCTGGCTGACGGCTTTGCTCGCCCGGCGACACGCGGGTTCGCTGCAGTACCGTTGGTGCCGCGCATTGCGGGGATCGGGACGAAACCAGGCCCCGCAATGCCGGCACTTTCGCTGTCCGACGCGCTTCATGACCGACCCTCCTTGGGGGCAGATCATGCGCGCGCCTACGCCCGAGCCTCGCCGTCAGGTTCGGCACGAACAAAAAACAACAGCCGAAGAAGAAGCGAAAAGCGAAGAACAGCCAGGCCTTTATGAAACAAAAGCCGGAAGAAAACGCACCCGGAAGAAAAACCACCACGAAGAAGATGACGTTCGCACCGTCAGATCTCGACGACTTTCAAGTTGCCGATGACAAGCGTATCGCGCTTCGCAGCGTCAAGGGGGCCGCTGACGCCAGGCTTCGCCTGCCCTTGACGCTTGCTACGCGCTTTCCTGACAAGGGACCTCGTAAACTTGATGACGTCTCAGGAGGGATCTGTGCAAACCGGGCCTTGACAATTACTTACCCTTCATAGAAGAAGGCGGTGAGAATGCTGGTTCTTCTCACGAGCGCAAGGGCGGCTTCAGACCAAACACAGGTCAGACAGGTTATGGAAATTTCGGGAAAAGGGATCTTGACAGAAGTCTGCTCATAGAAGTGTGATCCACCGTCGACCTTACTGCTACGCCGCCCTCAGGGAATTCTCGCGCCTATGAAAAAGCGAAAAATCAACATCGCGATTGACACGGAAAGTCATATCAGTATCTCAACAATATCGTGGAACAAGACCATCGGGCGATCAAGCGCCGTACCCGACCCATGTTGGGATTCAAGAATTTTGTTGTGCCCGCATCTTGTTGAGCGGCATTGAACTCATGCATACGATCGCCAAGGGGCAGATGAAAGACGCAGGTAAACTCAAGCCATCGGCCGCCCGGCAATTCTACTCACTGGCGATGTAAGCAATCCTCATCATATCGCTATCGTTCGCCCAAATCGCCTTACCGCGACAGAACCGTTTGAAGACTATCACCCTGGGACCTGCGGATGGTTGGGACTAGCAACGTGTCTGTTCAGCATCGCGTACGCATCAGCCATTCCACCCACCGTTGGACGCACATGATGGCACGGCATTGTCAGCTTGCTGGATCGTGACGCAACGCCGGCCCCGCCGCGGCCCAGCAAGCGGCCGGGTCATACACGACGTCGCAGCCGTATCGATTTGCGCTCAGCGCGACAAAGGACGCGGCGAGTGCCCGCACGCATGCGCACCCGGCGCGGTGGCCGCTTCATCTTCCGGCTCCGCAGACAGATCCCGCTTGAAAGTCTCGGCCAGGAAATACGCGCACACCAGGCTCAGCAACCCCGTCGCCGCGATATAGATCGAAATGGGCAGCGTCTGGCCATATGTGGCGAACAGATAAGTGGCGATCAATGGCGTCGGCCCTGACGTGATGATGCCGGCGATCTGATACGGCAGCGACGCACCCGTATAGCGCACCCGCGTACCGAACAGCTCCGCAAACCACGTCGATTGCACGCCGTACACGGACGCCTGGCTTAACGCGATACCGCAGACGTACGCCACCAGAATCAAGGTCGGATTGCGTGTCTCGAGCAACGGAAAGAACGCGAATCCGTAGATCGCCACGAACACCGCCCCGAACATGAAGACGGTCCGGCGTCCGATCAGATCCGACAGTTTGCCGAACAATGGCAGCGTGATCAGCGCGAGGGCGCAGCCGAGAATGATGGCGTTCAGCAGGAGTCCGCGCGGCAGGCCGAGCCGCGTCGTGCCATAGACCAGCACGAACACATTGATCACGTTGAAGGTGATGTCGACCGCGAAGCGCGTGCCGATCGTCAGCACGAGGTCTTTCGGATGCCGGCGCAGCAATTCGATCAGCGGCGCCTTGACGACCCGCTTGCTCGCCTTGATCTGTTCGAATACCGGCGATTCCATGACGCGCAGCCGGATAAACAGGCCGATCGCGATCAGCGCGACGCTCAGCAGGAACGGCAGGCGCCATCCCCAGGAATAGAACGCGTCCGACGGCAGACTCGACACGGCTTTGAACACCGCGGTCGAGAGCATCAGCCCGAGCGGCACGCCCAATTGCGGGAACGCGCCGAAGAAGCCCCGCTTCCTGGCCGGCGCCGTTTCGACCACCATCAGCACGGCGCCACCCCATTCACCGCCGACGCCGAGCCCTTGCAGGAAGCGCATCGCCACCAGCAGGATCGGCGCCCAGACGCCGATCGAGGCGTAAGTCGGCAGCAAACCGATCACGAAGGTGCCGACGCCCATGATTGTCAGCGTCGCGACGAGTGTCGCCTTACGTCCGATGCGGTCGCCAAAGTGCCCGAAAAACACCGCGCCGAAAGGCCGTGCGAGATAGCCGACCGCAAAACTCCCGAACGCCGCGATGGTGCCGACCACCGGATCGAACGAGGGGAAGAACAGCCTGGCGAAGACCAGCGCCGAAGCGGTGGCATAGAGAAAAAAGTCGTACCACTCGATGGCGGTCCCGACCACCGAAGCGACCAGCACACGGTTGACGGCCGAGCGGCTGATAACCGGCGCGTTGCCGGCTGAAACGGGCGATGTATTCACGTCTCCTCCCTTCTCTGGGAATCCATGTTTTGAACTGCTGCGTGTCAGCGGCGCGGGTGCGCCGGCACGTTACGATAAATTCACTGTGCTCACCAGTGCAGTTCCATCGGGAACTGGTCGAGCGTTTCGACGCCGCCCGAGGTCAACCGCACGATACGTTCCGTGCGCAAGCCGCCGACGTTCGGTACCGTGATGGTCGCCTTCAGGGTAAAGACCATGTTTTCCTGCAGCACGGTCCTGTTGCCCGGCCCGATCCATGGCGCTTCTTCTTCCGGGTCCATGCCGGTGCCGTGACCGGTGCCATGGCCGCGCGCTTCGCTCGAGTATTGCTCGTAGTTCGATTTCACCAGCGCCTGCTGGATCACCGCGTTCAGTTCCATGGCGGCCATGCCGGGACGCGCGGCGGCAAGCCCCGCTTCGACCGCGCGCGCCGCCGCCGCGACGATCGCCATCTTCTCGGGATTCGCCGGACCGTAGGTAAAACCGCGTCCGCCATCGGCCACGTACCCACGATAACGCGCGCCGATGTCGGTCATGATCAGGTCGCCCGGTTGCAGGATGCGGTCGGTGGGGCGCGCCAGGTTATACGCCGAGCGCGGACCGGATTGCACCATCGAATCAAACGCGGTCCGGTCCGCTCCTCCTGCGAGCATCGCGCGGTCAGCGATTAGAGCGAGTTCACGCTCGGTGTAGGGACGGCGGTCGGCGAGCGCGTCGCGAATCGCGGCCATCGCCGAATCGGTCAAGGCGGCGGCTTTGCGCATCAGCGCCACTTCGGCGTCGCTCTTGATCGCCTTGATTTCGGCCAGCACCATCGTCGGTTCAAGTTTCAGTTCGCCGAGACCGGCGTTCAGGCGCTGCAACAGGTCCGCGGGGATATAGGCGGCGCCGGCGAGGCCGACCGTGCCGCTGCGATGCCGCGCCGAAAATGCCTGCACCTGCTGCGTGACTTCACGCAGGCTGCGCACTTCGAAGGCGGTCACGCTCGTCGCGTAGTCGAAGCATTGATCCGACACGAACAGCACGGGGTCGCCGTCCACGGGCAGCAGCAGGATCGCGTTGGCGATGTCCGATACGCCGTCGAGCGGACGGAATTCGGTAAAGTAGCCGATGTTCGCGCCACGCCAGCAATCGCCGAAGGCAAGCAGGCCGACCAGCCCCGCCTTGTCGAGTGCGCTGCGGACCTTGGCGACGCGGCCGAGGAACTCGTCGGTGGTGATGCCTTCCGGCGGGATGTCTGTGGTACGAGTGTTCATTACTTCTTCGTCTCCTGTGTGGCTGCAGGATGCAGCCCGCCTCAATGCCCATGAAGGGAATTCGCCCCGCCTTGGAATGCAGGCCGTCCTCTGCATAGTAGAATCGATCGATATGCTTTTATAATGAAAAATAACGCATAATCTATATCGATAAGGAATACGTGGAGCTAATATTGTGACCGCAGCCATTCATCCGGACACCGGCGCAGGGGCCATCGCGACGGGCCGCTTCGACCCCACGCGTCTGAAGACACGTCAATTGGCCCTGATCGTTCAGCTCGATACCCATCGCTCGGTATTGCGGGCGGCGAACGCCGCGCACATGACGCAGCCCGGGGCGACCAAGTTGCTGCGTGAACTGGAAGAGACGATGGGTGTGGAGCTGTTCGAACGGCATCCGCGCGGTGTCGAGCCCACCTGGTACGGCGAGGTGCTGATCCGCCATGCACGCAGCGTGCTGGCGGAGTTGCGGCACGCGTACGACGAAGTGTCAGCGCTCAAAGCCGGCCTGACCGGGCAGGCGATGATCGGCACCGAAGTCACGGCAGCCACCAACCTCGTGCCGCAAGCGGTGGCGCTGCTCAAGAAGCGCTTCCCGCAGATTCGCGTCAACATCGAGATGGAGTTCAGCGAGGTGCTGGTGCAGCGTCTGCAGGAAGGCAAGCTGGATATGATCGTCGCGCGAATCCGCAATCCGGACGACCTTGCGGAGCTGCACTATGCGCCGCTCGCAGAAGCACAGCACGCGCTGTTTGCACGCGTTGGCCATCCGCTCGTCAAGCGCAAGGCTCTGAGCTGGGACGAACTGGCGCCGCAAACGTGGATCTTGCCGCCAAAAGGCAACGTCATGCGCAATCAGTTCACGCAACTGTTTCTCGAACGGAAGCTCGCGTTGCCGACGGATGTGGTCGAGAGCTCGTCGCTGCCTGTCATCACGAGTCTGCTGCAAATGAGCGATATGATCGCGCCGCTTGCGCGCGAGCCGGTGCGGCCGTATTGCATTGCCGGTGCGCTCGAACCGCTACCGTTCGAACTCGATCTGAAGCTCGGACCGGCGGGCATCGTCACACGGCGCGGCGACAGGCTCTCGCCGGGCGCGCGGGCGATGCTGCAAGCGCTGCGCGAGGCCGCCGGATTCGACACCCAAGGCCCCGACGCCGACAGCGATTGACTTACCGCAACGGGACTCAGCGCGCGCCGTCCACCGCGCCCCTTGCGCCGGGTTGTACTAACCATTCATGAGCCGGCTCGTTATGTACGTGCCAGGCGCGGCGCGGACCGGCCATCACATTCAGGTAGTAGAGGTCGTAGCCGTGCGCGGCGGCAACCGGGTGATAGCCGCGCGGCACCAGCACGACATGCTTGTCGTACGCCGCGAGCGTTTCGTCGAGACTGCGGTCGTCGGTATAGACGCGCTGAATCGCGAAGCCCTGCGGCGGCGAGACGCGGTGGTAATAGGTTTCCTCGAGATAGGTCTGCTGCTCGCCATTGTCGGTATCGTGCCGATGCGGCGGGTAGCTCGACCAGTTGCCTGCGGGCGTCACCGATTCCACCACCAGCAAGCTTTCCGCCGGCTCGGTTTCCGGCAGGATGTGGCGCACGTGACGCAGATTGGCGCCAGCGCCACGGGTTTCCTGCCTGACCTCGTCAGGTGCAATGAAGCGCGGCGGCAGACCGCCCTTCGCGGGCGCGGAGCAGACGCCGAGTTCGACGTCGTCCGCGGCCACGATCGTGTAGCGCGTGTGCGGCGGCACGTACATGGACCACGGCGCGCCTTCGAACAGCGACATCCGTGCTCCGATCACGCGGCTCATGAGCCCCTCGCAACCGGCTGTTGCGTGCCCCTTGACAAGCACGACCACGGCTTCGCGATCGCCCGTCTCCCGCGTAAGCCTGGCGCCGGCGTTCAGGTCGAAAACATCGAAGCCGACGTATTTCCAGCCGGCGCTCGTCGGCGTGATATGGATGATCTGGCCGTCTTCGGCGTGCTTTGACGGTTTGACGAGCAGCTCGCTCATGTGTTCCTCCGGTTATTTAGGGCCGCTACTCGCCAGAACGCGGCGGTCGCTGCGGCTGCGTGCATGGCCGTGAAGCGGTACAGGCGTCCATGGCTTTGACGACGCCGTGTGCGCGAATCGCCGCCAGATGGCGTCCGACCTGCGCGACGAAGCGCGGCTGTGCGCGCAGATCACATCCGAAAATCGACTCGATTTCGAACAGTGTTTGTACCGCATCGATGGCATCCGCGTGCAAGGTCGAGCGGACCGCTTCGGCCAGTGTGTCCGCCAGCGGGTCCGCGATGGCGTAGGTGCGGCCTGTCTCGTCCTGACCGCTGAGGTACGCGATCCAGCCGGCCAACGCAAACGCGAGACGTTCGGTCGGCGCGCCGCTTTTCAGGTTGGCGCGCACGCTTTCCAGCCAGCGCTGCGGCAGTTTCTGCGAGCCGTCGATCGCGATCTGTTGCAAGCGGTGATCGAGCGCGGTGTTGCGAAAACGCGTGAACAGGTCAGCGCGATAGGTGGCCAAAGCAGGTCGCGACAGCGTCGGCTCCACCTCGTCGCGCAACATGTTTTCGACAAAGTTCAGCACGGCCGGCGCGCCGATCGCCTGATCAACGGTGTCATAGCCGATCAGCGACCCGAGGTACGCGAGCGCCGAATGCGCGCCGTTCAACATCCGCAATTTGGCCTGCTCATAGGGACGCGCGTCACCCACGAGCGTCGCGCCTGCGCGCTCCCACGCCGGCCGCGGTCCCGCGAAGCGGTCCTCGATCACCCATTGCGAAAACGGCTCGGTCATCACCGGCCACGTATCGTCGGCACCGAGTTGCTTCGCTACGCGCCTGCGATCGGCGTCGGTGGTGAGCGGCACGATCCGATCCACCATCGTGTTGGGAAACGCGCCCTCTCCCTCGATCCAGTCGGCCAGCGCAGGATCCGCTTCGCGCGCGAACGCCAACGTCAACTCGCGCATCGTGTCGCCGTTGGACGGCAGGTTGTCGCACGGCAGCACGGTAAACGGGCGAAAACCGCCCGCGCGACGCAGCGCCAGCGCGCGCACGACGAAGCCGATCGCGCTACGCGGCGCGGCAGCCTCGCGCAGATCATGAGCAATGTCGGGATGATCGAACTGCAACGCGCCGCTGGCCGGATTGCGGCAATAGCCTTTCTCGGTGATCGTCAGGCTGACGATATGGCAGCGCGGATCGGTCATCGCATCGAGCACGGCGGCGGGCGACTGCGGCGCGACCAGCGAAGCGATCAGTGCACCGACCACCTGGAACGAATCCGCGGTGCCGTCGCGCACATCCACGGCATACAGATGATCCTGCGCAGTGAGCGCCTCCGACGTGTCCGCACGCCGCAACGACACGCCGACGATGCCCCAGCGGTGATCGCCAGCGCGCAACCTATGCTCGGTGTACACGGCCTGGTGCGCGCGATGAAACGCCCCGAGGCCCAGATGAACGATGCCCGGTGCAAGGCTCGCGCGATCGTAGGTGGGAACGACGATTTCGCCAGCGGCGCGCGCCGCGAGCGAAGCCACGGCGGCATTACTCAGCCGCATGATAGGCCGGATGTTTGGCGAGGCCTTCCCAGATGCCGTTCAGGTAGACCGCACCCAGCGCGCGATCGAACAGCCCATAGCCGGCGCGGCCCGTTTCGCCCCAGATCATTCGCCCATGGTCCGGCCTTGCATAGCCTTCAAAGCCGGTTTCGAAATAGGCTTTGACGATTTCCGCCATGTCGAGCGAGCCGTCGGCCGAACGATGCGAGGTCTCATGAAAGTCGCCTGCGGCATTGGTTTGCACGTTACGCAGGTGCGCGAAATGAATCCGGCCACGCGCGCCGAACTCGCGCACCAGTGCCGGAATATCGTTCTGCAGGTCCGCGCCCAGCGACCCAGAACACAGCGTCAGGCCGTTGGCGGGATCGTCGACGATAGCCAGCACGCGCTGCAGGTCCGCGCGATTCTTTACGATGCGCGGCAGCCCAAAAATCGGCCGTGGTGGATCGTCGGGGTGGATCGCCATCTTGATGCCGGCTTCTTTGGCCACCGGAATGATCGCGCGCAAGAAGTAGTCGAGATTGGCCCAGAGACCGGCCTCGTCAAGCGCTTCGTAGTCGCGCAGCAGGGCTCTCAACTGCTCGGGCCGATAGCTCGCGTCCCAGCCGGGCAGCTGGATACCCTGGCTGACGTCGAGCTCGCGGATCGCTTGCGTGTCGAACGCGAGCGTCGTCGATCCATCGGGCAGGGGCATTTCCAGCGAGGTGCGGGTCCAGTCGAAAACCGGCATGAAGTTGTAGCAGACCACCTTTACGCCGCAGGCGCTGAGGTTACGCAGCGTCAGGCCGTAGTTGGCGATGAGCGTGTCGCGCGTCGGTTTGCCGAGCTTGATGTCCTCGTGCACCGGCACGCTTTCGATCACTTCCAGCGTCAGGCCGTGAGCCTCTATCTTCTCCTTCAGCGACAGGATCCTGTCGATCGGCCACACCTCGCCCACAGGCACGTCATAGATCGCCGAGACGATCCCGACCATGCCGGGGATCTGGCGGATATAAGCGAGCGGCACGGGGTCCGTGTCGCCATACCAGCGAAAGGTCATTTTCACGATCGAGTCTCCTCCTCACACGCTCGCCTCGCCGTCGACGACGCTGCGCATCAGTGAATGGTTGGTTCGGCCCTTCCGCATCGGCCCAGCGCGGCGAGACGGCGAATGGACGCCGTGCGCCTGTCGGGTTCACGCGGGGGCGCAGCCAGGACTCTGCATACTAGCGGCGATTGACATGCCTTTATAATGAAGAATAATGCTTTATCTATACGATTATGGAATACATGCCGTTGCAACGTCACCGCCCGTCCGTTGTCAACTACCCTGGGCCCAGCTGGCCGCATGGCTGAACGCCCCGGATCTCCCCGCCGGGGCACGCGAAGTGCTGGGGACCGACTTACGTTTCGCTGGGATCGCAGGCTTGATTCGCTCCCTCACCTTTCCACTGCCGCCTGCGCCTGCTTCGCGCCGCGCCCTCCATATCGTGGATATCTCCGGCTTCTGAGTTAGCCAACGGCTGAGCGCTCTCTACATCCGTTGACGCACTCAACGCACCAATGAAGAGATTTGTGCACCTAAAATCAGCAACTTAGCTACTATCCATACACCAAATCTGCGCCGGATTCCTGATTCCGGCGAAGCAAAAGCCAGAGGTATCGGGGTTTGTACTCTTGTCCACATTGCGGAATCGTTTGTTTTCGGCGCTGTTGCAAACAACTGTGACGCCTCTATAGTTGACCTCATGTAAGACGACGGCCGACCAAGACTGCGCCAACGCAGCGATCCCGCCCAAGATGTACACGCAGCGGCCACTAAATTGCCCGATTGAAAACACACAATAATTAGGACTCCACAATGAGTAACAGTAGCAACGAGGACGAGAAAGTCGTTTTGATCACAGGCGCCGGGATCGGGATCGGTCGCGCCGCGGCGAAAGCATTTGGCGTTCTCGATTACAGGGTCATACTTGCCGACGTTCTTCAGGCTGAGGGACAGGCAGTCGCGGCAGAGATTCGTGAAGCCGGAGGCAAAGCCGACTTCTACCCGCTGAACGTTCGAGATACCGCGGCATGCAATGAAATCGTCGCGACCGTCGAAGAGCAGTATGGTGCGCTCGACTCCGTCATCGCGAACGCGGGCATCGCGCATAAGGTCCCGCTGGATGAATTGACCGACGAAAAGTGGGACCACACGATGGACATTGATCTGAAGGGTGTGTTCCGCATCATCCGGGCTGCTCTGCCGGGCATGAAAAACAAGGGAGCCGGCAATATCGTGGCCGTTTCGTCGATTATGGGCGTCGCCTACGGTTGGGATGAGCATGCCCACTACTCAGCTGCCAAGTCGGGCGTAGTTGGGCTTGTGCGCGGTCTTGCAGTCGAGCTCGGCCGTCACGGAATCCGAGTCAACGGGCTGGCGCCCGGCTTCATCCGTACCGCCCAAGCGCTCTCCGAACAGCACTCGCTCGGCGCTGCAGGCCTCGACCAGGTTTCGGGTTCTATCCCGCTTGGTCGCGTAGGCGAACCGGAAGACATGGCCGACGTCATCACGTTCATGGTCTCGGACAAGGCTCGATACCTTACGGGGCAGACGATCACGGTCGATGGCGGACTTGTCATCCAAAGTCACTAAGTCGCAGCTCGCAACTCATCCTATTCATATTGGAGGCCAAGCATGAGCAGCCTAATTGGAAAGACAGCGCTAGTCACAGGGGGCGCGCGCGGCATCGGTCAAGCTATCGCCATGGCGTTCGCGAAAGAAGGTGCCGAGGTAGCGGTACTCGACCGACGGAAAGAAGACGCGGAGCAGACCGCAGCGCGAATCAGGGACCTCGGCGTGAAAGGCGTGGCCATTTCTGCGGATGTCGGTGACGAATCGCAAATCAACGCAGCAGTAGAGACCGCCATCTTCGGACTTGGGCGCATCGATATCCTTGTGAACAATGCGGGAATCGAATCAGCGTCCTATGTCGTAGACATGCCGACGGACATGTGGGACCGCATGATGTTGATTAACCTGCGCAGTGTCTTTCTGTGCACTCGCGCCGTCCTTCCCGGAATGCGCGAACGGAAGCACGGGCGGATCATCAACATCAGCTCTCAACTCGCCCATAAAGGGGCGAAAGAGCTCTCCCACTACGCTGCAGCCAAGGCAGGCGTGATTGGATTCACGCGTTCGCTCGCGTACGAGGTGGCTGACCAAGGGATTACTGCAAATGCCATCTGCCCAGGACCTGTGGACACGGAGCTGTTCCGCAGCCTCCCGGAAACGTTCCGGCGCGCAAAACTTGCGGAACTCCCGATCGGCCGAGCAGCCTCCGTCGACGAAATCGCACCTGCGGCTGTGCTACTTGCATCCGACGCCGGCTCCTACTTTTTGGGGGCAACCATTAACCCGAATGGCGGCGACTACATGATTTAACCGCTGGCCGTAACCAAAGCGTTCAACCGCTCGAGTTGCGGCTCGCTGACCCTCTCCGTACCAACCACCGGTCTTCAATATCAGTAGTACTTTTGAAAACCTGAAGAACGTGCTTACTTTTTCCGCGAGGCGAAGGAGTTAGTCCAAAATGGCTAAGTTCAAAAATCCCCAATCGAACGACTTTCGGGTCGATCCGATACTGCCCAGTGATGTAAAGCGAGCGACCATTGTTGCTTTCTTCGCTTGGGTGTTTGCGGTCTATGACTTTATTCTGTTCGGCACCCTTCTTCCAGAAATCGGTTCCCACTACAAGTGGGATGCCGCCGAGCAGGCAGAAATCGCAACCCTGGTTGCGGCGGGAACCGCTTTGATTGCTTTCGTAATCGGGCCAATTCTCGATAAAGCGGGACGAAAAAATAGCTTGCTGTTCACCGTCGCAGGCGCTGCGGTCTGCTCCGGGTTGACCGTGGTCGGCGGATCGCTCGGGCGCTGGCCTCTGATTTTGATTCGGTCGCTCTCTGGTCTCGGATACGCCGAGGAGACGGTCAACGCAACCTATCTCAATGAACTCTACACCGCTGCTAACGATGCTCGCCTCAACAAGCGGAAGGGCTTCATCTATAGCTTGGTTCAGGGTGGCTGGCCGATTGGTGCGCTGGTCGCAGCCGGTCTCACGGCATTGCTGCTGCCCCGCATAGGTTGGCAAGGCTGCTTTGTCTTTGCCACTTTTCCGGCCATCGTCATCTTCTTCATGACCCGTCGCCTGAAGGAAAGCCCACAGTTTCTTCTGCACAAACATGTGAAGGAGCTTCGGGACCGCGGTGAAGAGGCTGCTGCACGCAAGATCGCGGAGCGCCACGGGATCGACTACGAGCAGCATTCGTCGGCGGGCGTCTGGGCGGCCTTCCGCGGGGAGTCTCTGCGTCCGACGCTCGTTCTCGGTGGTGGTTTGCTCCTCAACTGGTCCGCGATTCAAGTTTTTGGCGTGCTCGGTACAACTGTCCTGACTCAAGTCCACCACGTTTCCTTTGAGAACTCTCTCCTGATTCTCGTCCTGTCCAACGTCGTCGGCTACGTCGGTTACCTTTCGCACGGCTTCATCGGCGACAAGATCGGCCGTCGAAACACGCTGGCTCTTGGCTGGATGCTCGGGGGCTTCGCTTTTGCAGGGATGCTCTACGGCCCACACGACCTCTACGTGGTCGTCGGACTCTACAGTCTCGGCCTGTTCTTTCTGAACGGCCCGTACGCAGCTGCGCTCTTTTTCATCGGTGAGAGCTATCCGACGGCTATCCGAGGCACCGGCAGCGCCATTGTCCATGCAATGGGCCCGATTGGAGCGATCTTGGCGGGTCTCGGCATCACCGCCGCGCTTAGCTCCGGAAGTGATTGGCTTCACGCCGGCCTGTTCTTCGGTGCAGTTCCCTGTTTTCTCTCCGGCTTGCTGATCTTCGCCACGCGTCACGTTGATCCGGAAGAGCATACTTGGAGCGAACCGGTGCACGAGCCGAGCTTGGTCGCAGCACAGGAGCTCGGCCGCTACAGCGCAGCAATCGAATAACATCTTAGTGTGAAAGCAGGCGCGGGAGCAACGACCAGCAGTGCGCCGCGCCTGCGCTTTGACACCTCATCGGTGTTAGGGGCTCACCAGCAGACTCGTCTCCTTCGAGATTGAGCAATAGCCCAGTTGCTCTCCCCGACCCGATTCCTGCCCGCCTCCCCCAGTTCAGAAAGTCGACAATGCCCTTTCCTCTCTAGTTGGACTTCTTTTCCTGTGCCCGAAGCGGAAGACCGCCTCGACCTCCATCAACTCCTTCAGACACGACCGCGCAAGTCAGAGATGTCGAGGTTAGCCTGATGCACGAGGTTCTGGATAATGCGAGACTCCGTTCGCAGCAATGAAATGAGCTCTTGCTGCCGAGCGGCCGGCAAGCTTTCGGCCAACACAGTCACGCTCAGCGCGGCAAGCGGCGCACCCCCGCTGTCACGAATCACTGTCCCCACTCCGCTGAGCCCCGGGATGAGACTGCTGTCATGCGTGGCATAGCCCATGTCTTGAGAGTGCTTCACGATCTTGAGTAACGAGGGTACTGACAATCGACCATAGGTGAAGAGCCGCTTTGCGTTGGCGTGGCAAATTCGAGAGATTTCGTCGTCGGGAAGGAGCATCAACAGCGCTAGACTGCCGGCGCCCACTCCCAGCGGTCGATGCACGCCAATCTGTATAGCGGGCACCGTCACGGGTTGGCCGCCCTCAACTCTTGCTATCGAGATTGCATCAGAGTCGCTACGAATCGTCAAAAACGCAATATCCCCCGTTGATTCGGCAATCCGTTTCATCGAAGGCTCGCAGATTGCCTGCAATTTGAATTGTGTTGCCGCTGTCAAGCCGAGCTCGTACAAGTTATGGCCGAGGAGATACCGACGCGATTGTGGGTGCTGCATCACCAGCCCTTCCCGCACCAAACAACTTAGGATTCGATGGATTGTTGGCCTTTCCAGCTTCAATTGAGTGGCCAAGTCTGATAGGCGCAACCCATGCACGCTGAATGAAGCGATTTCTCGCAAGATTCGAGCAGCGCGTTCGATGCTCTGCGTTCCCGATCCTTTGCTCATCGCTGACGCTTGGCTCTCAGTGTTCATGGCGTGGTGCGTCCATCAAAGCAATCATGCTACACCCAAATAGTCCACAAAGCGGACTCATTTTTGAGGCTGCGCTGTTGTTGTTTGAAATTTGCGAGGTTATGGTTGTATCGAAGGGACAACATCGATTTATCAGCGGCTTAAGCAGTCTCGCTGAGCACTATCCTGGGGTAATCGAGCACCGCTCGAATCCAAAATTTGCTCTGGAAGTCCGTATTGCGGATTGGGCCTGAGCAGCTGTTCAAGACGTTGAAAATCATTTGCCGTCCTCATCAGCCTCAGGACGCAGACATATCTAAAGGGAGACTTACCATGGCGCAGCGAATCGTAGATTTGACATTGACTCTTTCCGACAACATGCCGGCGCACAAGTTGTTTCAACGCCCCATCATTGCGCCTCACCTCACCCACGAGAAGTCGCTCTCGATGGGTATGGGCGTGCCTGAGGACCCGATGACTTTTGCGACCACCTTCATCAGCACGCTGGACCACATCGCTACGCACGTTGATGCCTTCTACCACACCAACCCCAATGGTGCGCCGGTCGACGAGATGCCATTGTCGATGTTCATGGGGAAAGCGGTGTGCCTCGACATGACGCACATCCCCGATTTGGGCGACATTGACGTCCGAGACCTCGAAGAAGCGGAAGAAAAGGCGGGGGTGAAGATCGACGAACACATCGTGCTCATGAACACGGGTCTGCACAAACGCCACTACCCGGACTTGAAAGTCGTATGGAGTAATCCAGGACTTACCGCGGAAGCCACGCATTGGCTTGCGGATCGCGGCTCGAAACTCCACGGCGTGGAGGGACCTTCCACTGACAAACCGTCGCATAACCTGTTTCCGAGCCACCGCGTGTGCCGCGACCGTGGCATCACCCACTACGAATGGCTCGTGAATCTCGAAGAGCTGGTCGGCAAGGGTGAATTCATGTTCTACGGGCCGCCGCTGAAGATCCAAAATGGAAGCGGATCGCCAGTGCGGGCCTGGGCCGTGCTGAACGATTGATTCGTCTTGGACTGATGTTTTGAGCACTTCTCACGGGGACTTGCTAGGGGTCCCGCCCGCAAACCAAGCAACTGACCAGGCCTGAAGATGAACACCGACGCTGACAACGATCAACGAATCCCTATAACGCTCCTGACAGGTTTCCTTGGCGCGGGCAAAACGACGCTGGTCAACCGCATCCTTTCAAGCCGCGACTCCGGGAAGGTCGCGGTCATTGTGAATGAGTTCGGCGAAATCGGCATCGACGGGGATCTCATCACCCGTGCGTCCGAGGACATGTTGGAGCTGAGTAACGGCTGCATCTGTTGCTCGAGCAAAGACGACCTGATGGAAGCGTTATACAAGCTGTATATGCGGAAGGCGGCCCTGGCCGAACCCAAGGTTGACTTTGATCGCGTCCTTATTGAGACGACCGGAATTGCGAATCCTCTCCCGCTCGCACAGGCGTTCTACACGGATATGTCGCTGAATCTCACATACCGTCTCGATGCAATCGTAACGCTGGTTGACCTGAGACATGTGGAAGACCAGTTGCAGAACTCGCCAGAAGCGGAGCGCCAGATTGCGCTGGCTGACAAGATCATCTTCAACAAGCGCGATCTGGTAGATGTCGAACAGTACCGCTCGGCCGTCTCACTGGTCGAGGCGCTGAACCCCATCGCTGCAAAGAAGACAGTTAGCTTCGGCGACGTGGCCCCGGTCGAGCTGCTCGACCTTGGCTTATTCGATCCAAGCACTCGGGAAACGTCGGTCACCAACTGGATTGGCGTAGACAGTGATTCGTACCACGCGTCGGAGGAGGACCACCGCGCTTTATGCGGCTCTGGTGCGCACCACCATCATGATCCGCACCACCATGTTGACGTCTCCTCGGTGAGTTTCCGGGAGTCTGAGGCGGTTGACTATGAAAGGTTCCTCGCCTTCCTGACCCAACTCACCCAGGACTACGGGGGCAATCTCTATCGAGTCAAGGGGCTAATCAAGTTCCCGGGCGCTGACCGTCCGATCATCCTGCAGGGTGTGCAGAACATTTTCAGCCCGCTCACCTATGCAGACGCGTGGCCTCGCGGGGTTCATGAGACGCGTCTCGTCATCATCGGAAAAAATCTTGCACGGGAAAGCATCACTACAGCTTTTAGCGCATGCATCACAAGTAGCGCCGACGCGGTAAGGCACGGCATCGTCATGGTTTAAGCAAGAAGGTGCTACGAAGTGTATTCCTCTCATTTCACTACCGCGCTCGAAATGCGAGACGCGATTGCGAAAAAGCAAGTCTCTCCGGTCGAACTTTTGAAACAGGTCTACGAGCGCGTCGACGCGCTCGAGCCTGAACTGAACTGCTTCGCAACTTTGACGCCGGAACTCGCCTTTGACAGCGCCCGCCGTGCGGAACAAGCGGTCATGAGAGGCGAAACGCTTGGCGTGTTGCATGGCCTCCCGATTTCGGTCAAGGACCTCATTGCAGTAGACGGTGTTCGTCAGACCTTCGGCTCTCTAGCAATGGAGGCGAACATTGCCGCCTATGACGCACCTTCGGTTGAACGCGTGAAGGCAGCGGGCGCATGCATCGTCGGTAAGACCACTACTAGCGAGTTCGGTTGCAAAGCCGTCGGAGACTCCCCTCTTACCGGCATTACGCGAAACCCATGGAACCTCTCCAAGACGCCAGGCGGCTCGAGCTGCGGCGCAGCAGCCAGCGTTGCTGCAGGCATTACGCCGTTCGCCCTGGGTACGGATGGCGGCGGATCAATCCGTGCCCCCGCCTCCTTCTGCGGACTCTTCGGGATCAAGCCTCAGTTCGCACGCGTGCCGGTTTTCCCTGCATCCGCAACGCCCACTTTGGGACATGTCGGCCCGCTCGCTCGCACGGTACGCGACGCAGCGTTGCTCCTCACCGCGATTTCTGGCGGTGACCGTCGCGATCCATTTTCGCAGCTTGGCACGGTGCCGGATTTCCTTGGAGCGTGCGAACAACCTGTTGAACGGATGCGCATCGCGTGGAGTCCGACCCTTGGATACGCAAAGGCAGATTCTGACGTCGTAAGCATCGCCGAGTCGGCGTTGAGGTTGTTTGAAGACATGGGCTGTGAAGTGGTAATTCTGGAGGAAGGAATCGGGAGTGATCCCGCCGACCTCTGGACGGCTGAGTTTTATGCCGGCGTGGGAACGCGCTTGAGAAAAACCTTGCTGGAATCGCGCGAACTACTCGACAAATCAGTAGCCAGGGTCCTGGACAATGCATTGGACCAAAGCCTGCTGCAATATTACGAAAAAGTGTTCGAACGGTATGAGTTCCGCGAGAAGGTCCGGTCCTTCTTCGAGCCATTCGATCTGCTCTTGTCGCCGACCATGCCAATTCCGGCGTGCGACATCAACGTTGACGTACCAGGGCAGCCAGAAGGACGCAACCTTTGCACTTGGCAGTATTACACCTATCCATTCAACCTCACGGGCCAACCTGCCGCGTCGATTCCAGTTGGATTCACCTCCGGAGGCTTGCCCGTAGGCCTGCAAATGGTAGCGAAGATCAATTGTGAAACAGACATCTTCCGTGCTGCGGCTGCGTTCGAAAGCGCCAAGCCGTGGGCCCACGAGAGGCCGGCGGTGACTAGGAGCCGAATGGATGCGGTTCGATTTGAGCGACCTGCAACTGCTAATCTGCATTACTGATTCGGGCAGCATAACCGGGGGTGCCCAACTGGCAGGCTTGTCTCTGGCGGCGGCAGGCGCAAGAGTCCAAGCTATGGAACTCGAGCTTGGGGTGCCGCTGTTCGAGCGCGGACGCCGAGGTGTTCAGCCCAGCGCAGTCGGCTTAACGGCGCTGGACCACGCTATGCAGGTGTTGCAACAAGTCGAGCGGATACGGGGGAGCTTCTTGAGCACGGACGTGAGGACCTCCCCTGGGACCGCCACGTTCGTGAACGTCACCGCGCGTAGCTCCTGCATCGACGCCTTTGACACCACGACCGGGCGACATCCCCGGACACCCGATTACCACTGCCGCGACAGGGCACGGCAGCGCAGCGACATCCAGAAGCCGATTACGCCGCATGTGCTGAGGCACGCGTTCCCCACTCATCTGCTCGAAGCCGGTACTGATGTGCTGCTCACGCGGTAGAGGAAGCGCAGTGCACCGATCGTTGGGTGGAGACTGGCGGGCGCTAGCTTGCGCTCTTCCCGAAGATAGATGAGCCAGGCCCGTATCTCCTCGGGACCCAGTAACTCGGGCGAACGGCGGAAGTGCCGGGCGAAGCTTGAAACCTGAAGAAGATAGGATCGCTGAGTATTCTCGGCGAGATTACGGATCTGCATGTCGTGTAACATACGTTGACGCAGTGGCGTCATGGAGCACCTCCATGAAACAATGATGAAGCCCGGCTGGGCATTCATATATTGGAAGACTGCTCCTGGAAGCGTCCGCTTCTCCTCGCTGATGATCCAGCGCCTGATTACCACCTCTGAGGAAAGTCAGATATAGGCGCTCGCTCTTCACCCCTACCGCGTCAGCGGTTTAGTGCAAGAAAACTTTTCGCGATGAATGCTTAAGCTGCCCGCACCCATCAAACAAATCTTTTAAGCATCCAGCCTGCGACTGCAAGCGCGACTGCGGATCGACCTTCCGACGCTCGTTCAGCCATACCAATATATGCGCAAGTTTAAAGCTGGATGCTCGCCCTTTTTGCGACACGTTATCGACTGGCTAAGCTGGAAGTTATGGCCGGTAGAACTTCAAACAGATCGCCCACCAGACCGTAATCGGCGACGCTGAAGATCGGCGCTTCGGGGTCCTTGTTGATCGCGACGATCACTTTGCTGTCCTTCATCCCGGCCAGATGCTGGATCGCACCCGAGATGCCGACTGCCACGTACAATTGCGGCGCGACGATCTTGCCCGTCTGGCCGACCTGATAGTCGTTCGGCACGAACCCCGCGTCGACCGCCGCACGCGATGCGCCCAGTGCCGCGCCGAGTTTGTCGGCCAGCGGCTCGAGCACCTTCATGTAGTTCTCGCCATTGCCCAGACCCCGGCCACCCGACACGATGATCTTCGCGCTCGTCAGTTCCGGACGATCGAGCTTCGTCACTTCGCGGCTCACGAACTGCGAGAGGCCTGCGTCGGCTGCCGCTTCGATCTTCTCGACCGCTGCGCTGCCGCCTTCGGCTGCGACGGCATCAAAACCGGTCGAGCGCACGGTGATGACCTTGATCGGATCAGCCGATTGCACGATCGCGATTGCGTTGCCCGCGTAGATCGGACGCTCGAACGTGTCGGCGCTATCCACTGCCGTGATGTCGCTGATCTGGGCGACGTCGAGCTTCGCGGCGATACGCGGCGCGACATTCTTGCCGTAGGCGGTAGCCGGCGCGAGGATGTGCGTGTAATGCTTCGCCGCATCTTGCACAAGCGTCAGCACCGTCGCTTCGACGTTTTCCGCGAGGCCTTCGGCCAGTTGCGGCGCATCGGCGAGCAGCACCTTGCTGACACCCGCGATCTTCGCGGCCGCATCGGCCGCGCCCTGCGCGTTATGTCCCGCGACCAGCACGTGAATATCACCGCCGATCTTCTGTGCCGCTGCGATCGTGTTCAGCGTCGCGGCCTTGATCGACGCATTGTCGTGTTCTGCAATTACCAGGTTCGTCATTTCTCGGGTCTCCTCACAGCACCTTCGCTTCGGTCTTCAGCTTCCCGACCAGCGTCTTCACGTCCGGCACCTTCACACCGGCGGAGCGCTTCGGCGGCTCGGCGACTTTCAGCGTCTTCAGACGCGGCGTGACATCGACGCCGAGGTCTTCGGGCTTGACCGTTTCCAGCGGCTTTTTCTTCGCCTTCATGATGTTCGGCAGCGTTACGTAGCGCGGCTCGTTCAGGCGCAGATCGGTCGTGACCACGGCGGGCAGCGTCAGCGACAGCGTTTCCGCGCCGCCGTCCACTTCACGCGACACCGTCGCCTTGCCGTCCGCCACGACAAGCTTCGACGCGAACGTCGCCTGCGGCAGATTCGCGAGCGCGGCGAGCATCTGGCCGGTCTGGTTGGAGTCGTCGTCGATGGCCTGTTTGCCGAGGATCACCAGTTGCGGCTGCTCCTTGTCGACGAGCGCCTTGAGCAGCTTCGCGACGGCGAGCGGCTGCAGGTCTTCACCAGATTCGATCAGGATCGCGCGATCCGCGCCGATGGCGAGCGCGGTGCGCAGCGTTTCCTGCGCCTGCGCAACACCGGCCGACACGGCGACAACTTCGGTCGCGACGCCCGCTTCCTTCAGACGCACCGCTTCTTCAACCGCGATTTGGTCGAACGGGTTCATCGACATTTTCACGTTCGCGATATCGACGCCCGTACCGTCCGATTTCACGCGCACCTTCACGTTGTAGTCGACCACTCGCTTTACACCCACCAGCAGTTTCATATCGTCTCCTTCGAATACGTCGACGCCGCGTGCGCCGCCATCGGCGAACGGATCATGTCTGCCGCGCGCTCAGCCAGCATTAGCACCGTCGCATTGGTGTTGGTCGAGGTTATCGACGGCATCACCGAGCCATCGACGATGCGCAGGCCTGTCGTTCCGCGCACCCGCATTTCAGAATCAACAACGCTCATTGCGTCATCGCCCATCCGGCACGTGCCAACCGCGTGGTACACAGTTGAGCCATTGTCACGCACGTATTGCAGCAGCGCTTCGTCGGTCTCGGCCTGACGGCCCGGTACGGTTTCATCGACGATATAACGGGCGACCTCGGGCTGCGCGAAGATCCGCCGGCCAATCTTGAGTCCTTCCACCATCGTGTTACGGTCGAGTTCAGTGCTGAGGTATGACGGTGCAATCGTCGGCGCTGCCGTGATCTCGCTGCTGGTGAGGTGCACGTGCCCACGGCTTTCCGGACGCATCTGCCAGACGCCACACGAGACACCGGGCTCCGACTCCAGCACGCCAATCCGTCCCGCGACGAAGCTGCCTGGTGCAATGACGAACTGCACATCGGGACGCGTGGCGAGGCGCGTCTGTGCAAAGCCGCCGACGATCGCCGCGCTATAGGTCAATACGCCGGTCCCTGACACGACGTAGCGCATCATCTCGCGCGCGAGCGCAAGTCCGTGCGAGCGCTCGTTCGCGGTACCCGCACCGCGCACCCTATAGCCGAGCCGAACGACATAGTGATCCTGCAAATTGTTGCCCACGCCCGGCAACGCGATCCGCGTTTTAATGCCTGCATTGTCCAGCACATCCTTGTCGCCGATGCCACTCATTTCGAGCAGCCTCGGCGTGCCGATCACACCCGCGCTCAAAATCACCTCGCGGGTCGCGCGAATCTGCACCGGAATGTCCGCGCTCGTCGTCCCATTGATGCCGCTCACGTGGGTGCCGTTCATCTCGAGCCTGGACACCTGAAGGCCGGTCACCACCGTAAGATTCGGCCGCGCCATTGCCGGCCGTAGATAACCGCGCGCTGCACTCGACCGGCGACGTCCGTCGCGCGTTTGCTGGTAGTACCAGATCGACGGACCGCGCGTGTCGCTGTTTGGATCATCGACGAAATCGAGACCCGTCTTCTGGGCGGCCTGGACGACCGCACCGCAAATCTCCGGCGGGTGGTTCACCCGGCTGACCTGGATCGGACCGTGAGTGCCTCGTTGCGGGCTGCTGCCCTCTGTCCACGTTTCGGAGCGGCTGTAAAACGGCAGACAGTTGTCGAAGTTCCAGCCATTCGCGCCCGACTGCTCCCAGCTATCGATATCCTCCGCAAACGGGCGCACATATAGCAGGCCGTTGATCGCGCTGGACCCCCCGAGTCCGCGTCCACGCGGAAACAGGATTGCACGGCCGCTCGTCTCGGCGTCGGCCTGAGTGTGATAGCGCCATGTCACAGTTGGATGATCGAGCAATCGCACGAAGCCGGCCGGCACGTGGATGAACGGGTGACGATCGCGCTCGCCGGCTTCGACCAGAATCACTTTGATGTTCGGATCTTCGGTCAGGCGGTTTGCAAGCACGCAGCCCGCCGTCCCCGCGCCGACGATCACATAGTCCGCTGTGTACGATTTCATGACTTCGCTCCGGCAGCGACCAATTCACGACCTTCGAGTGCTGCGATCTCCTCCTCGTCGAAGCCGAATTCGGCAAGTACTTCAGCCGTATGTTGTCCGAGCGTAGGCGGCGCACGGCGGTAGGCGACGGGGCTGCCGTGAAAATTCACCGGACTCGCGATGTTCGTTACCCTACCCGCGACCGGATGCTCAATCTCGACGACCGCATGGTTATGCGCGATCTGCGGGTCCTGCGTCAGCGCAGTGTGATAGTCCTGCACGATCGCGCATGGCACGTCCGCGGCGCTCAGATGCGCTACCCAGTATTCCGCGGTATGCAGCAGAAAGTGCTGCTCGAGGATCACGTCGAGTGCATGCCGATTCGCGGTCCGAGCGGTGTTGCCGATGAAGCGTTCATCGCTCAGCAATTCTTCGCGGCCCAACGCGCGGCAAAGGTTCTGCCAGAATTTCTCGGTGAAGCAGGCCGCAAAGAAATAACGGCCATCGGAGCCCTGATAGTTGCGGTACGGCACCATCGTCGGATGGCCGCTACCGAGACGCTCGGGCGCCTTGCCGCTTCTCAGCGTCTCGCCGTCGCGCGGGATGGTGCTGAAAAGCGCAGCCGACAGCAGCGACGTATCAATACGCTGACCTTCGCCATGCCGTTCGCGATGTAACAACGCGGCCGAAATACCAAACGCGAGCAGCGCCGCCGCGCCGAAGTCCGGCAACGGCGCACCGAGCCGGACTGGATTGCCGCCAGCTTCACCCGTCATGTCCATGAGACCGGCCACTGCCTGTACGATCGGATCGTTCGCGGGCCATGCGGCGTAGGGACCGCTTTGTCCGAACGCCGACACGCTGGCGTAGACGATCTTTGGATTGCGCGCCTTCACGGCCGCGTAGCCGATGCCGAGCCGATCCACCGTGCCCGGCCGGAAGTTTTCGACGACAACATCCGCCTGCTCTGCCATGCGCAGAAATGCATCGCGTCCTTTCGGCGACTTCAGGTCGAGGCGGATGCTGCGCTTGTTGCGGTTCTGCGAGAGGAACTGCACGCTTTCGCCTTCGACGAATTGATTGCCGAGATTGCGCGAGAGGTCACCGGCCTTCGGCTCCTCGATCTTGATCACGTCCGCGCCGAGGTCGGCGAGCAGCACAGTACCGACCGGACCAGCAGTCATGACGGTGAGATCTAGAATGCGGTAACCCGACAACGGGCCGACTTGTTGCTTATCCATGATGTGTCGCCTGCAAATGCGATGCGTCCGTGAATTCGGCACGCGGGTAATCGAGCACGTCGAAGGCGAGACGGAACGGGTCGGCCTCACCACGCGTGATGGTCGACGCATGGCCGAAACGGGCGTCGTCGCGCTGGGGAAAGTCGGTGCGGTAGTGGCTGCTGCGCGATTCGCGCCGCTCGATACACGCCTGCAAGATGACTTCGGCAGTGGTCGCCATGTTGTCGATCGTCAACGCATCGAGCGCTTGCGGCGGCGTGGCAGCGCCGCCCGCGGCGAACTGGGCGCGCGCCTCGCGAACGGCGGCCAACGCGATGTTCAGACCGCTTTCCGTCTTCTCGACGAGGCAATGCGCCTGCATCGCCGCGCGCAGATCGGAGGCGATACGTTGAGCGTCGAACGAGACATTCGGTTTTAGCGCTGTTCGGAGGCGCGTTGCGAGCGGCGTTACGTCGGGCTTCCCCGGCGCGCTACTGTCGCGCGCAAACGCGGCCGCGCCGACGCCTGCGCGATGACCGAAAACCTGACCTTCGGCAAGCGAGTTGCCGCCCGGACGATCCGGGCCGCGCACGCCGCCCGCGAGTTCCCCTACTACGAACAGCCCCTCGATGGTCGACATCGCGTCGGTGTTGGTCATCCGCACGCCACCGTTCAGGCATTGGAACGCAATCCCGACGTCGAGCAGATCGCGCTTCGGGTCGAGTCCCTTCGCGCGCATCCAGCGCAGGGTATTCGGAATAGTGGCCGCCAACCGCTCCTCTGGGATGTCGGCGAACGAGAAGTGCACCGCACCACGTTCCGTACCCCTGCCCTGGGCGATTTCCGTTGCGATCGCGATATCGATGTAGCGCGATTCATTCGAGATCGTGAAGGGGAACACTTTCTCGTCCATCGCGGCTTCGGGCGTCACGCCTGCCGGCAGGTAGTCCGCGAGGAATTCATGACCGTCGCGATTGAGCATCCTCGGATGCAGAATGAAGCAGGACTTGCTGAAGAGTTGCACGTAAGGGTGCACCATCGCCGGCCCGAACTGGTGGAACTCCATGTTCACAAGTTCGGCGCCATGGCGGAAGCAGATGGCCTGGCCGTCACCGGTCATTTCTGCTGTCGAGACTTGCTGCGAGAACAGACCGTGCGCACCGCCGGTGCCAAGCACAACGGCGCCCGCGGAAACCACCAGCAGCCGCCGCGAAGCCAGATTCACCGCAACCACGCCGCTCACGCGCCCACTTGAATCACGCAGAAGGTCGATCAGCGCCACCGGCTGACGCGTCTCGACGCCGAGCTTCCTGGCTTCGTCCGCGAGCGCGCTCACGAAGGCTTTGCCGGTTTTACCCTTCACGCCGAGCGCCCGCGCATACGTGCCGAAGTCGCTGCGGATGAGTTTATAGCCATCGCTGACGCGGTCGAACGGCACGCCGAGTTCGATCAGGTCAGCAATGCGCTTCGGTGCGTCCTCCGCCAGCACGCGCACCAGTTCGCGGTCGATGAAGCCGCCCGCCGGACGCATCGTGTCTTCGTAATGCACCGTGGCGCTGTCGTCGGCGCTGCCATAGCCGGCCGCTCCCATGCTCATGATTTCGCTCGCGCCGTGCACCGTGCTGCCGCCCTGCCCGACCGGCGCCTTTGCCAGCAGGAGGACCTTCGCACCCGCCTGGGCCGCCGACACCGCCGCACGCGAAGCCGCGCCGCCACCGCCAACCACTACTACGTCGGCTTGCGCGTAGTCGACGCCGAAGCCGAGTTTCTCCAATGTCTGAACTGCCGTCACGTCTGTCTCCGCTTACGATTTAAGCGCGCGCGCCACGATGTTGCGCTGGATTTGATTGGTGCCACCGAAGATCTGGAACATCTTGGCTTCGCGGTAATGGCGCTGCATCGCGTATTCGGCGGAGTAGCCATTGGCGCCCATGATCTGGATGCCGTCGGTGGCGACCTGCACGTACGTATCCGATGCGAGGTACTTCGCCTGCGACGACTCGACGTCGCACGTTTCGCCTTGTTCGAGCAGTTTGGCCGCACGAAATGCCATCATGCGGGCGGCATCCACGCGCGTCTGCATGTCGGCGAGCAGGTGCGACACCGCCTGAAAATCGATGATCGACTGCCCGAACTGCTTGCGGTCGTTCGCATACCAGCGCGCAAGATCGATCGCCGCCTGCGCGCCACCCACACACATCGCTGACAATGCGATGCGTTCCTTCGACAGCACTGTGGTGAGCTTTTTCCAGCCCACGTGCAGGCCGCCCACGATCATTTCCTTTGGGACGCGGACGCCGTCGTACACCACTTCGCAGGTGCGAATGGCGTGGCCGCCGAGCAGATCGATCGGATTGATCGTGAGGCCTTTAGATTCCTTCGGTACCAGAAAGAGGCTGATCCCGTCGTGTTTCTTCGCTTCTGGATTGGTGCGCACAGCGGTCAAGATATAGTCGGCCTGCATCGCGCCGGAAATCCACATCTTGGTGCCGTCCAATATGAAGTCGTTTCCGTCAGCCACGCCGCGCGTCGTCAGCGAGGCAGCATCCGAGCCGGAGCCGTTTTCGCTGAGGGCGAAGGCGAAAAAGGCACCGCCTTCAGCCAGCTTCGGCAACACCTCGCCCTTGATATCGTCTGGCGCGAAACGCGCCAGCGCGCCGCCCACCATGTTCACGTTCGCATTCCAGAAGCGCGCGAGCGCGATCGTGTGATACGCGACGATCTCCAGATAAGCGGCCATGTCAAGATATCCACCGACGCCGCCGTACTCTTCGGGCAGCGTAATGCCGAACCAGCCCTGTTCGGCGGCCACCTTCACGAGTTCCTCTGGGAAGCGCTTTTCTTCGTCGCACTGGCGGACATATTCCGGCGACGCATGGCGCGTCAGCACACGATTGACTGAATCGCGGAACTCGAATTGATCGGCGTTCAGATACGGTTTAAGGTCGCGCCGGTTGACCAGATTGCCTGCGTATTCGGGATTCACTCTGTCTCCTCCTTGTCCGATCAGGACACCTTGCGTTGCGCCACGACTTCTTCAACTTGCCCGAGCGGAATTGCACGCAACATTCCCGAACGCGACTTCGCCCCCGTCATCAGGAACGCAAGATCCGAGCCGCTAAGAATGAAACGCGCGCCTTTCCGCACGTACGCGGTCATCAGTGTTTCGTCGTACACCCCGCCCACGCCCGGCACCTTGCCGTGCCGGTGACATGCGGCGCACACGGCGTCGATGGCGGCCGCCACACGCATATGGCCAAGTTGTCCAGTAATACCGAGATCCGCCGCGAGATCGGTCGCGCCGACCAGCAGCACGTCGATGCCCGGCACCGCCGCTATCGCGTCGGCGTTCTCGAGCCCTTCGCGGGTTTCGATCATCGCCACCACTAGCACCTCGTCGTTGATCGCGCGAACCACATCGGCGATCGGGAGAGACTGGAAGCCGACCTGTGGCAGCATGCCAGGGATCGACCGTCCGCCGGCAGGCGGGAAGCGGCACATATTGGCGATCCGCGCGGCCTGTTCGGGCGTACTCACGTGCGGCACCACGATGCCCATCGCGCCGGTATCGAGCAGTCGTGTGGCGTGGAACGGCTCGTGCCCTGGCACCCGGATGATCGGCGTCACACCGCCCACCAGCGCGGCGGCGCAAATCTGCGCGGCCGTGTCGATGTCCATCGAGTTGTGTTCCATATCGATGAACAGCCAGTCGAAACCGGCCGTCTGCGCGATCTGCGCGATGTCGACGGTGCGGGCCTGGCGCAGGCCCATGCCGAGTGCCAGCTCACCCGCGGCCAGTTGCGCTTTTGCGTGATTCTTGATGCTTTGCATGATGGATTCCATTCAGGCGGTGGCGTCGAGCGGCTCGTCGTTCGCCAGTTCGAGGTTGATGAATTTCGTGTCCATGTAGTCGCGGATCGCGTTCGGGCCGCCTTCGCGTCCGAACCCGCTGTCCTTGCTGCCGCCGAATGGCGTCTCCGCCGTCGACGCCACGAACGTGTTCACACCGACCACGCCGGCCTGCAAGCGTTCGGTGGTTTCCAACGTGTTGCGCATCGAGCGCGTGAAGACATAGGCCGCAAGCGCGAACGGCAGCCGGTTCGCCTCGGTGATGGCTTCGTCCATCGTCGTGAACGGGGTGAGCGTGCCGACCGGGCCGAACGGCTCGTCGTTCATCAGACCAAGGTGCGGAGCGGGGTTGGCGACGAGCGTCGGCTCGTAGAACCAGCCGCGGCCGAATTGCGATGGACGCCGGCCACCGCATAGCACGCTGGCGCCTTCGCTCACGGCTTCATCGACGAGGCGTTCGATCGCCTCGCGGCGTTTCGACGTGGTCAGCGGTCCAAGATCGGTGTTCTGCTGCAACGGATCACCGACGCGTAGCGATTCCGAGCGCTCGACGAGCGCCTTCACGGTCTTGTCGAAGATCGATTCGTGGATATAGAAGCGCGTCGGCGATGCGCAAACCTGGCCCGCATTGCGGAACTTGCCTAGCGACGCGAGATGCGCGAAAGCGCCAATGTCCGCGTCGCGATGCACGATCACAGGCGCATGGCCGCCGAGTTCCATCGTGACCTTTTTGAGCGTCTTCGCGGACATCTCGACGATCTGACGGCCGATGGGCACCGAGCCGGTGAAGCTGATCTTCGCCACACGTGGATCGGCCATGACCGTCGGCGTAATTGCGTCGGCTTTGCCGATCACCAGATTGATCGCGCCCTCGGGGAACCCGGCGTCGACGAAGCAGCGCACCAGTCCCATCGTCGCACCGGCCGCTTCATTTGACGGCCGGATCACGATCGCGTTGCCCGCGGCCAGCGCCGGTCCCATCTTGCGGGCCAGCAGCAGCAGCGGGAAATTCCACGGCGTGAAGGCGGCGACCACACCGAGCGGCTCGTAATGCACCAGATACCGTCCGCCCTTGACGCGACTTTCGTATGACATGCCGAACACGCGGCGTGCTTCGTCGGCGAACCAGTCGACCGACTCAGCGGACGCGTTAACTTCCCCACTGGCCTGGGCGATCGGCTTGCCGGTTTCCAGTGCCACGATTCGTGCGAGCTGCGGCGCGCGTTCGCGGATGAGCGTTGCGGCTCCGCGCAGCAGTGCTGTGCGCTCCCACGGTGTGAGCTTGCGCATTGCGGCTGAAGCCTCGGTCGCGGCATCGATGGCCTCTGTGACCTGTGCCTGCGTGGCCAGCGGCATATAGCCCAGCCGCTCTTCGGTCGCCGGATTGATCGAAAGCTGGCCGTTGTCATCCGTCGCGGCCTGCCAGCGACCGCCGAGCAGCAAGCCGTGCTCGCGGTAGTGCGCTTCTAGTTCCATTTGCCTCCTCCTGATAGGTATCGCGGACATTTCCCGACTTTCCTAGTGCTTTCCCGGGTGCCATCTTGCATGCACTCTTTTTCTTATATCAACACCTTGACAGTTAAGTGTCAACACTTTTAGAGTGTGTGTCAGCGAAATATGGTTTGTCGCATGCACTTGCGAAGCTGACGAATCGCTAAAAAGAACGCCGCGGCGCCGCCGAATGCGTCATGCAGCCCTCCCTATCCATGGAGCGAGACAAAATGAGTTCGTATTCCCGTCGTACCTTTCTTCAAACCCTCGGAGCAGCCGCGGTGGCGACAACCGGGACCGGCTTCTTTCCATCGCTCGCCCGGGCCCAGACCGCGCAGTTCAAGCTCAAGTACGCGAACAATCTGGCGCTGTCCCATCCGCTCAATGTCCGCGCAAAAGAAGCGGCGGACGCCATCAAGAAGGAAACCGGCGGCCGCGTCGAGTTGCAAATTTTCCCGAACGGTCAGATGGGAACGGATACCGACATGCTGTCGCAGGTTCGTTCGGGGGCCATCGACTTCCTTACCCAAGGTGGCGTGGTGCTGTCGACGCTGGTACCGGTCTCCGCGATCAACGGCATCGGCTTCGCGTTCAAGGATTACAACCAGGTCTGGGCGGCAATGGACGGCGAACTCGGGAGCCACATCCGCACGGCGATCTCGAAGGTCGGGCTCGTCGCGATGGAAAAACCGTGGGACAACGGCTTTCGCCATCTCACGAGTTCGGTCAAGCCGGTGCAAAGCCCGGCCGACCTCAAGGGCCTGAAGATCCGCGTGCCGGTCAGCCCCCTCTGGACCTCGATGTTCAAGGCGCTCGACGCCTCGCCCACCAGCATCAACTTCAGCGAGGCGTATTCGGCGTTGCAAACCAAGGTGGTCGACGCGGAAGAAAACCCGCTCGCGCTGATCGAAACCGGTCGCTTCTATGAAGTCCAGAAGTACTGCTCGTTGACCGGCCACATCTGGGACGGCTTCTGGTTCCTCGGCAACGCGCGTTCGTGGGGCAACCTGCCGCCGGACTTGCAGACGATCGTGGCGAAACACCTGAATGCGGCCGCTGTGGCTGAACGCGCGGATGTCGCCGCACTGAGCACGTCGCTCGTCGGGAAGTTGCAATCGCACGGCATGGCGTTCAACAAGCCCGATATCCAGCCGTTCCGCGCATCGCTTCAAAAAGCCGGCTTCTACGATCAGTGGCGCAAGAAATACGGTGATGAAGCCTGGGCGTTGCTCGAGAAGTACACGCAGAAGTTCGCATGAGCGCGGACCATCGAAGAGTTTCTGGAGAACGAGTCATGACTTCCCGAGTTCATCCCGAGCAGGTGTTCGCCCACGACATGGGCGCGCCGAAGGACCGACATGCGGTGTCGAAGGTCGTGCGCGTCGCCAGCACACTCGAGACGGCCATCAAGTGGATCACCGAAGTGCCCGCTGCGTTGCTGCTGGTGGCCGAAGTGGTGCTGCTCCTCACCAACGTTACCTGCCGCTACGTGTTGCAGGATCCGTTGATCTGGGGTGACGAACTCGCGTCGATCCTTTTCATCTGGCTGTCGATGCTCGGCGCGGTGGTGGCGTTGCAGCGCGGCGAACATATGCGGCTGACGATGTTCGTTGCCAGAATGTCGCCGCAAAATCGCGCGTTTGCGGAGACGGTTGGAAATTTCATCGTGATGACTTTCGTGCTGCTGCTGGTACGGCCGGCAACCGACTGGGCGATGAACGAATGGATCATCAGCACGCCGGCGCTCGATCTGCCGAACGCCATTCCCGCGGCCGCGATTCCCGTGGCGGCTGTGCTGATGCTCGTGCTCGCCATTACGCGGTTGCTCGAGCGCTCGTCACTGCGCGATTGCCTGAAGGCTTTCGCGCTGGTGGCCGGGGTGGCAATTGCGCTCTACTTCGCACGGCAAGCGCTCGCGCCACTGACCGCAGTCAGCCTGATCCTTTTCTTCGCCGTCGGCGTGATTACGATCATCTGTCTCGGCGTGCCAATCATGGTCGCCTTCGGCGTGTGCACGTTTGCTTATCTCGCAACCGTCACCGGCGCACCGTTGACGATTGTCGTCAGCACGATGAATCAGGGGATGTCCAGCCTGATCCTGCTCGCCGTCCCGCTGTTCATCCTGCTAGGCGCGCTAATGGAAGCGATGGGACTTGCCGAAGCGATGATCCGTTTCCTCGCTTCGCTGATCGGGCACAAGCGTGGCGGCCTCGCCTACGTCCTGATCGGCGCCATGTACCTCGTCTCCGGCATCTCCGGCTCGAAGGTGGCGGATATGGCTGCGCTCGCGCCGGGCCTGTTCCCGGAAATGAAAAAGCGCGGCGCGAATGAAGGCGACCTCGTCGCAATGCTCAGTTCGGCGGCGGCCATGTCGGAAACCATTCCGCCCAGTCTCGTGCTGATCACAATCGGTTCGGTGACCGGCGTTTCGATCGCGGCGCTGTTCACAGGCGGCTTCATGCCCGCCGTGGTCGGCGCGGTAGCGCTCGCGGCAGTAGTCTGGTTCAAAAGCCGCCGGGAAATCATGCAAGGCGTGCAACGGGTCTCCGGGGCCGAAATCAGCCGCGCCTTCCTGATCTCGCTGCCTGCGCTCGCGCTGCCCTTCGTGATCCGCGCGGCCGTGGTGGAAGGCATCGCGACGGCGACGGAGGTAGCGACGATCGGCGTGGCTTACACCTGTGTGGTGGGTTTGCTACTGTATCGCCGCTTCGACTGGAGCCGGCTCTATCCTATTCTGGTCGAAGCAGCCTCGCTGTCCGGCGCGATCCTGATTATCATCGGGTGTGCAACGGCGATGGGATGGGCGCTCACGCAGTCGGGCTTCTCCGCGCAACTCGCCACGTTGATGATGGCAGCGTCCGGAGGCAAGCTCGGCTTCCTGGCGATCTCCGCGATTACGTTCGTGATGCTCGGCAGCTTTCTTGAAGGAATCCCGGCGATCGTACTATTCGGGCCGCTACTGTTCCCGATCGCGCGCGCGATGGGAATCTCGGACGTGCACTATGCAATGGTCGTGGTGTTCGCGATGGGACTGGGCCTGTTCGCCCCCCCGCTTGGCCTTGGCTTTTATGCGGCGTGCGCGGTCAGCAAGGTCGACCCGTCCACCGCGATGCGCCGCGTTTGGCCGTATCTGGGGGCCTTGGCGGGGGCCCTCATCGTGATAGTGCTGGTTCCGTGGGTATCGGTAGGTTTTCTGTACGTAAAATAGGTATCAAAAATGGCACAGACAAGGCAATCGTCATGAAAAGCACACTCAATGGTGCACCGAACAGCAAGGTGAACGCCCGCGCACCGGAGGTGATTGCGTCGAAACTCGACGACATCCGCGATCAGGTGCGGGCCATGATCCAGCGCGGGGATTTGCGCCCGGGTGAGCGCGTGAACGAGCAGGCGCTCGCCAACCAGATCGGCGTCGGCCGTAATTCGGCGCGCGAGGCGTTGCGCTCGCTTGAACAGGCCGGACTCGTTCGCATCGTGCCAAATCGGGGCGCGGAAGTGCGGCGACTGTCTCTAGAAGAGGCGATGGATCTGTATGAGATTCGCGCAGGGCTCGCACGCACGGCGGGACGTCTCGCTGCGCTGCGTCTGGCCACTGAAGAGGAGCGCTTGCTCGATATGCTGCTCGACCAGATGGATGCGGCTCTGGCCCAACGCGACAGCCGCATGTATCAGACCCTGAACACCGAGTTCCACCGTCAGGTGATGGCGGCGACCAAGAACCCCCGACTGATCACGATCAATCAGGCCGTTGAAGATGAACTGACACTCTACATTCACAAGGGCGTGTATTCGTTCACGCAAATGCAGCGTTCCTCAAAGGAGCACCGGGAACTTTTCGAGGCGCTGCGTGCCGGCCACGCCGACGCGGCCGCGCAGGCTTTTGAAAATCATGTGCAGACGGGCAAGAAGCGCATGCTGGACACCGTATCTACGACTCCGTCCGAGCGCTAATGAAATTGGAGTGGCTTGTTGAAAAACATCATATTTCTGGATCGTGAGACGCTTTCCGTCGAGTTACCCAGGTTTTCGTTTGCGCACCGCTGGGTAGAATATCCGTCGACGAGAACCGATCAGATTGTAGAGCGTTGCCGGGCGGCGAACATCGTCGTCACGAATAAGGTGCCGTTGTTGCGTGAAGCTCTGCTGCAGATGCCACATCTGGAACTGATCGGCGTGCCGGCTGCCGGAGTCAACCATCTCGATCTGGACACCTGCCGCGCTCGCGGCATCGAGGTCGTGACGTGCGCCGGCTATTCCGCGATCTCGGTTCCTGAACACGCGTTCGCACTGATGATGGCATTGCGCCGCAATCTCATCCCGTACTGGCAAGATGTCCATACAGGAGGTTGGAGCGGTTCGCCGACGTTCTTCGCGGAGCTGCATCCGGTTGACGATCTATATGGCTCGACACTTGGCGTGATTGGCGGGGGACATGGCGGCAAGCGCATTGCGCAACTCGCCGAAGCGTTCGGCATGCGCGTATTGTTCGGCGACAGGAAAGGGCGGACAGCCGTGCGCCCCGGATATACCCGTTTCGACGCACTACTCCGCGAAGCGGATGTGATCAGTCTGCACTGTCCGCTCACGGAGGACACACGTCATCTTTTCAGCACCGCCGAATTCAGGCAGATGAAGCGCACCGCATCGCTGGTGAACACAGCGCGCGGTGGAATTGTCGATGAGGCTGCGCTTATCGAAGCACTTGATCGAAAGCTGATCGCTAATGCGGCGCTGGACGTGCTCGAACAGGAGCCGCCGGCGCGCGATCATCCTCTGCTGCGCAGTCAAAGAACGGATCTGATCGTAACGTCGCATGTTGCATGGCGAACCAGGGTTGCGATGAATCGGCTGGTACTGCAACTCGTTGATGGAATAGAAAAGCACTACGGACTCGCAGCCGTGTGAGCAGCGGGCTGGAATGTTGGTCCGTGGATGCGGTGCGCTTTCATTGGACCGCGTGAGGCTTTGTCAACTTGCCGGTAGCAAAACGAAACGGTGGCAGAGGTCACCATTGCTCAGCAAGCACTCGACGGATTCTGGGTGAGGTCGGTGAATTCGTGCCACGCAGCGAATCGAGCCGCGAGGTGTTTGCGATAGAGCGAAGCACGCAGCAGATGCCGCTTGAGCGCGAAATGCTGCCGTATCGGACCGAAACACGAGAGGAATGCCTGCGTGCGTTTGCAGTCGCGAAATCCCCGCATGCGACGCTCGCGTTCGCGGGTAGGTTGGTGGCTGTTCTCCGCCCGGTTGTTCAACCGGGCTGCCGCTTTGACGAACACGTGCTTCACGTTCGCCAATTCGGGAATGTCGGCCTTTGCGGCCGGGTAGCTGCGCAACTGGTCGGTCACGATCTTGCGCGGCACAGGGCATGAGCGAAGCACGCGGTTGATGAAACGTTTGGCGGCAGCCTTGTCGCGCCGCTTCTGCAACAGGATTTCGAGTTCGGCACCATGCTCGTCGACGGCCCGCCACAGCAGGTATGGCTCACCGCGCAGCGTCACGAACATCTCATCGAGATGCCAGGTGCTGCCCGGTTTGCGGCGCGCAGCCTTGACGCGATGCGCGAAGCCCCCGCCGAACTTGTCGCACCATCGGCGGATCGTCTCGTAGCTCACGAACACGCCGCGTTCGAACAGCAATTCCTCGATATCACGCAGGCTCAGCTGGAAGCGGAAATACCAACGCACGGCGCAACTGATGACTGCGGCGGGAAAGCGGTGACCGTGATAGAGCGATTTCGTCTTTTTCATTGCGACATCTTACGCGACCGCCTCGGTAACGTGACAACGCCCTCCCGAGTGTCGTCGCTAGAGATGGCGGGCATGACCGAACAACGGTCACAAAAATCCTGTTTTCACCACCGCGCCAAACGCCAAGCACGTGCGGACCGGGTTGGACGTCAGACGTGATCACCCTGCCCGATGAATCAGACGTGGCCGCCCTGAGAGCGAGGGGTATCAACGCGATACGTAAATAAAAGGCCAAGTCGCCTGCCAGGCATGTCACGCCGCCATGCTAGGATGTTTTTCCCTCACCGCGCCGAAGAGACGAACATGACAGCCCATGATTTCACCGAGTTTTCGTGGGACGAACAGGAAGACGTCAAGGCTGTGCTTGCAAGCCGGGGACTTGATTTGCGCGAGTTCAAGATCGCGGACGACGATAACTCCCGCTCCGGTGGCAGAAAAGGAGCGATCCGGCAGATCTCCATAACGCGCATCACCAACGGCAAAATGGCGATCTACGACACCGATCATTTCGCACCATGGATCACCGATTTCGACGAGGCGCTGGCGGCGGGATATTTCGACGACTGAAGTCGCAGCGTTCACCGTCTACGAGCTTGCATTGGCTACCGCCGACGTCGGCCTCGTACATCGCGGCAAACGCCCGATCCATCTTCGCCAGCGCCTCGTTCGCCATGACGCGAATCGAGCGCAGCGGATGCGAGGGCGGAACGTGAGCTAGACGCAGGCTGAGATGATTCTGAGCGGAACAACGTGCAACGTGCGTGGCCGCTCACACCTGCGCCCGTCTTCGCTGTTGCCGAGTATGCGCATCGCGGCTGCTGAGCAGCATGGCAGCGTGCAGACGTGCGAACTCCTGGGCTTTGTCGGCATCGCGCTTACAGGGCCACAAGGCAGACCCCGCGTCGGATAGGTGCCCCTAACCAGAAAATTGCTCGAAAATTAAAGGCACCCCCTTCTACGCGGCAACAATGGCGCAACTACTAAGTAGCCCATATGAAAGATTGACCATTTAATTTATGTCAAATCCGTGCGCGTCCTACCAGTTCGCCTCGTTGCTGCCTGCTACGACCAAATGAGGTTTGCGTCTCGGATCCAGGTGCCCCATCGCCCTTGTTCGTGAGCTAGGGGGCACCCTATACCGTAGTTCCCGTGGCTGCGGATAGCAACCACAAGCACGATACCCAATTCTGCAACAAGCGATCAAGCGCAAGGTATCCGTGTGCTCCATTCGAAATGACCAGCTCGCGCATTGCACAGGCCGGTCGACAGCCGTCCGATGTGCGGACTTGACTGCAGGATGTCAAGCGGGCGGACAATATCGTCGAGACGCCTCGCCGCGTTCTCAGGAACGCGTTCAAAGAGGAAGTCGAAAACACGATCAAAATCGTCGCGGACTTCGGGCCCACGACTACACGCGCCATCTCTTGACCCTCGGTGCGTCCGGACTGCTTTCCGCGGCGCGCCCGTCGGATAGTCACGCATGTCTGCGCACTCGATTCCGAGGCCGCTCTCAAGCATGTTTGCGAGGCGGTCGTTACCTTCGTTGAGAAATTCGCGCCGCAACGGATAACGATGACGATGCGCGACAAACAGCTTCTAGCTCATCCATACGGCAATTGCGTCCCGACCGATGTATGTCCCAAATAAATGAAATAGTCACCTCTACCCCTGCCGCACCGTCCCCGGCTCCCATCGCAGAAGCACGCGCGCCCGACTGCTCGACGCCGCCCTCAGGCTGATGGCTGAAAAAGGCATGGAGGGCGTCGCGATCAATGAAATCACTGAAGCCGCCGATGTCGGCTTTGGCTCGTTCAACAACCACTTCGAATCGAAAGAGGCGATTTACGCGACGCTTGTCGACAACGTGTTCGAGGAATTCGCGAACATGCTGGATCGGCTCGCCAGTGGCCTTTCCGATCCGGCCGAGGTGATTTCCGTCTCCGTGCGCCATACCGTGATGCGCGCCCGGGTCGGGGTAATCGTTCGAATCGTGCAAAATATGGCGGTTTCGGCGAAAGCCGCCAATACATCAATCACTTGCGCGACTTGCCGCGGTGCGTGTTAGCTGACCGACAAACGCCTGCTGCGAGCGGCTCCGGGCACTGCGACCGCCAGATTCTGCACGGTAAGTACGAATACCCCTCGACGCAAGGAAAGTGCTGATGATCCTTGACCGACGGGCTGCGGATAACACGCTGCCCCGCTTGATTCCAGTCTCACCAGCGCGCGGGCGTGATCTCACAGCCGGTAAAATGAGCGGGCTGTTTCCCCAAAGATCGCCGCGCGGTCTTCCTTGGCGAGACTGGAGGACAGTCGTTCGACGCACGCGTGCCACGACGCGTAATCCCCGTTCAGATTCAGGACCGGCCAGTCGCTCCCCCACATCAGGCGCTGAGCGCCAAATCGCGAGAGCAGAAAAGCGAAATATGGCGAGAACGCGTCGTCGGCATAACCCGGAGCTGCCTCTGTCACCATGCCGGAGAGCTTGCACACCACGTTGTGCATCTCGGCGAATTCGCCCATCCAGCGAGTCCACTCAACCCAGTCTTCGCCTACACGTACGCCCGTGGTTGTTCGCACACTTCCCTGACCGTCGGGCAGACGAGGCTTGGCGACGTGATCGATCACAATCCGCAACTCGGCATGTCGTGCTGCAAACCTGGCGAGATATGGCAGATGACGCACATAAACCAGCGCATCGAACGCCAGGTCGTGCCTGACTATCGCGGCAACAGCCGGATCTAATTCAGAATTTGCAATCCAGTCGTCGTCGGGCAGATCCTGCAGCATAGGTCTGACACCCTTGAACTTGGGCTCACGAGCCAGCCTCTCGATTAGGGTCGGTGCGTCGGGGTCAAGCATTGGAACCCAGCCCACGACACCTCCAACGAGTGGATCGTCCGCGACCAGCTCCAGCAGATACAGCGTTTCATTCATCGTCGGTGCGGCCTGTACGACAATGGTCTTGTCAACGCCCGCCGCCTGCGCAAGTGGCGCAAGGTCCGATGGCAAAAAGTTTCGCCATAGTGGCGCGAGATCAGGGGTGAGCCAGCCATAGTCGCTTCGCGCAGTCGTCCAGAAGTGCTGATGTGCATCAACCTTCATGACCGTCCTCCTCCCAACTAGTGCGTCGATTGACTGGAGAGTTAATGATGACGTTATCCATTTGGTATCCTAATCACCAGATATCGCACATGTAATACGGTGATCAAAGTCAGCCGTCAGCTTTAAGTGGAGTGCCAGGCATGAATATGTATGCCAGTCAGCGGGCAGCCGTCGGAAGATCGATGTTTTCTTCCGTTCCCGCTAAATCCGTCTTCTTCACGCGCGACTTTTTGTCGGAACTGTCGCGTGCCGTCGTGCTTGCGGTCCGGGCGGCTCCCTGACTTTCCGTTTTGCCGAACGCCACTGGACTGCCGCACGATTGACGCACGACCAGTTCCGGCGGAAAGACCATATGCCGAGGGCTTCGCTCGTCCCCCCTGATGCGCTCGAGCAGCATGTTGAGCGCCGCTTCGGCCATCGCGTCAACGGGCTGCCGGACCGTGGTCAGTGCGGGAGAGAAAGCGTTCGCCCAGGGAAAATCGTCGATCGCGGTGACTGATACGTCCGCAGGACACGCGAGATGCTTTTCCGCCAATGCCCGCATCGTGCCAATCAGCATCTGGTTATTGGCCACGAAGATGGCTGACGGCGGCTCCGGGAGATCCATTAGCTCAAGCGCTGCGGTATAGGCGTCGTGCTCACCGAATGCGCCCTGTCTCACGTAGTCGGGATTGACCGGCAGATTCGCGGCCGCGATCGCCTGGGCGAAGCCGCGCAAGCGATCACGACCAGGCAGCAGGTTCTGCGGACCGGAGATGATTGCGACGCGCTGATGGCCAAATTCCAGGATGTGCTGTACTGCAAGGCGTGCTGCGGCAACGTTATCGAGAGCAACCGAATCCCACTCGTTGGGGCAGACCACGTGGTCGACCGCTACAATAGGCATGATGCCGATCTCCGAACGAACCTTGTCGTAGGCTTCTTCCGGTGCCGATGCACAGAGGATCGTGCCGACGGCCAGATGGGCGCGGAGCATGCGGAGATAGGCATGCTCCTGTTCAAGATCCCGATCGCTGTCGAACAACAGAACAGAGTAGCCGTGGACGTGAGCGCGTTTCTGAATGGAATGCACGAACTCGGTGAAGAATGGGTTCGTGATGTCCGGAACGACCAGGCCCAATAGCTTGGTGGTGCCCTTTTTAAGACTGCTCGCGACTGTGTTCGGAGCGTAACCCAACGCCTTGACAGCGACGCGCACGCGCTCCGTGAGGTCTGGACTCACGTAGGTCGATCCCGACAGGACCGCCGAGACGGTCGCCAGACTTACCTCCGCCAGACGTGCGACATCCTTCATTGTTGCCATGATTTTTCCCGCCACGCAGTTGTGCCCCGAGCTTCCTGTTCGTTCAGTTCCACCATCCCGCATGCTCGCGCTTCGGCTGCCGCAAGATGCCGTCCGGCGTACGGGGCGGCTCTATTTCGAGCAGGAACCGCTGCGCAGGTGACATCCGCTCGTACAGTCCCGGGGTAAGATGGTCGATCTGCACGAGCTGCTGCGGGAGGTCACGCCGAGTATACGTGAGATGCAGTACCCGGCGGTTTGCGTCGCTCTTTTTGTGTGTGCCGCTGTGCCAGCCCGACGCGTTCATGATGAAGACGGTGCCAGCCCGACCAGTCAGATAGACCTCACCCGGATACGGCGCGTCCAGATCGGCGGGAATCCGTTTGCGATCTTCTTCGGAAATGGGGCCGGGCTCCCAGTCGCCCTGGTTAACAACAGGCACGTTAATCGGCGCCCATCTGTGCGACCCGGGCACAACCCGGGTCGGGCCGTTTTCCAGCGTCATGTCGTCAAACAGGATGACGGCATTAACCGCCCACCAGTCATCTTCGAAGTACTTCGGCACGTCGACGTGCAATTGCTGGTGACCGAACCCCTTCACCGGATCGCGGAGATTGGCGCCATGCACCTTGATCTCCCCCAGCAGCCTGTGGGCTGCGGCCAGCACCGGCTGCAGTTCCAGGCACTTGTCGAACACTGACGTCTTGTTGAAGATGTTCGACACGCGCCGCGCACCGGGCTCGATGTGAACTTCATGTCCACCCGTGAGGCGCTCGGCTTCATGGAGCCGCTCAAACTCGCGGGCCATCGAGCGGCACCCGTCCGGGCTCAGCAAATCCTTGACGACGAAAAAACCTTTTTCGTCGAATTCCTTCAGTTGCTGGCCGGTCAACTTGTCGTTGATGTTCAGTTCATGCATCGCCTGTCTCGTGTACATGAGTCGTGTCTCCCATCATGTCGTTATCTGGCGAAACGTTTAGCGAAACGTTTCGTTGAGCGGATTTATAGCAAACAGAGATCTATATAGACATCCGGGTTTCCACTATGCGCGTTCGGTTTCCAAGCCAAAACGACAAATACCGATCCGACCTGTTCATGTTTACCCGAGATTGATTGACTTTGCGCAAAACAGGTTTTAGATTCAACGAAACGTTTCGCTAAACGTTTCGGCGAAAAGCCGCCACCACTGGTTTTTCAAACCCCAGAAAGAGACAGGAGACAGACATGAACAGCTTGACGAACCCGCTGTGCACAACACTCCCCTTGCGTACGTGCCGTCGTGTGATCAGTGCAGTAATGGGCGCGCTTCTGTTCTCCGCGCTAGCCGCACCTCCGGCGCATGCGGACAAGGATCACCCCGTTGTGGCCCTGTTGCCCGGGGTGGTCGATCCCTTCTATTTCACGATGTACCACGGTGCCCAGAAGGCGGCGGCGGAGGACAACACCCAGCTGCTTTTCCAGCTTCCGAAAAGTTGGAACACCACGGAGCAGGTGCCAATCCTCAAGGCATTCATTGCCAAACGTCCCGATGCGATCCTGGTTTCTCCCGTGGACGCACAGCAACTGATCGAGCCGCTGACGGAAGCAAAGAATGCGGGAATCAAGGTCATCACTGTGGACACTTACATCGGCACCGGCCGGTATCAGACGGGCAGCGGAAACGCGGACTTCCCACTTTCGTTCGTAGCGTCTGACAATAAGGAAGGCGGCCGTATTGCAGCGCGAACGCTGGCGAAGGCGCTCGGTGAAAAGGGCATCGTCTTCTGCGAAAGCCTCAAACCGGGTGTCTCGAGCACCGATGCGCGGGTGCAGGGCTTCCAGGAAGAAATGAAAAAGTATCCCAACATCAAGGTGCTGCCGACGTTGTATAGCGAAGACGACGCGAACAAGGCGGTTTCGGATGTATCGGGTGTGATGGCGCGTGAGCCTGGTCTATCCGGCGTATTCGGCACGAATACGTTTTCCGGCAAAGGCGTGGCGCAGGCGATCCACATGGCCGGAAAAAGCGGCAAGGTTAAGCTGATCGTTTTCGACGCCGTACCGGGCATCGATAAGGATATTAAGAGCGGCCTGGTCGACTACGCAATTGCCCAGCGCCCAGCCGACATGGGCTACTACGGCGTCAAGTATGCAGTCGACGCAATCCGGGGCAAGCCGGTCCCGAAGGAGAAAAGCACCGGTTTCGTCGTCATGGACAAGTCGAACATCGACAACGCTGACGTCAAGCAATACATCTACTCCAACTGATTGATGCCGGCGGCGGCTCGAAACCACCATCGGTGATTTGTAAGGGTTATCTGGAGACACTGCAATGCAAAAAGCCACCTCACTTTCCGGTCGGCCACGAACGACTGGCACATCGCCGACTCCAAGGACGATCGACTACAAGGCGCTGGTTGGCCGTTTCTGGCCCTGGCTATTTCTGGCGGTGCTCTGCCTCTTCTTTGAAATCTGGTCGCAGGTGATCCAGCAAAGGTCCTTCGTTTTCAATGCCTACAACCTGCAGTCGATAGCACTTGCGGCAAGCGCACCGATGCTTCTCGCGATTGGTCAGACGTTCGTGATCATCACTGCGGGCATCGATCTGTCTGTCGGATTCGTCATGGGCCTTGCAGCGGTGTGCGCTGCCCAGTTCACTTTGCTCGGAGGCTCATCACCGTGGGCGCTCGGCCTCTCTGTGCCGCTGACCATTGCTGTATCAGTCATTCCAGGCGCTATTAACGGCACACTCGTTGCGCGATATCGTGTTCCGGCATTTATTGGGACGCTTGGGATGTACGGTATTGCCCGCGGTGCCGGCTTCCTCGCTGCAGGCAGCGGCATGACTGTGTCAGTGGACAACGCGGGACTGCAATGGCTGGGCTCCGGGTGGAATCCGGTCATCGTCACGGTGATCCTGCTGGCCGTCATGCACTTCATCCTGTCGCGCACCCGCTTCGGCCAATATACCTATGCGGTAGGTGGCAATGAGCAGTCTGCCGCCCGAGCAGGGATTAACGTACGTCGGCACAAGATCGTGATCTATATGCTCGCGGCAGCGTTCGCTGCAGTCGGCGGCATCGTCTATACGGCTCGATTCTCTGCCGGATCGGCCACGGCTGGCGAACCAATGCTGCTCAACTCCATCGCCGCGGTCGTCATCGGAGGCGCCAGCCTCTTTGGCGGTACCGGCAACTTGATCGGCACGTTGATCGGCGCCCTGATTATCGCTGTGATCGAGTTTGGTCTGGTATTCATTAACGTCGATGCATTCTGGCAGTTCATCGCGGTTGGCGTTGTCATCATCGTGTCGGTGCTGATCGACCAGTACAAGGAACGTCTTGGAGTCTAATCATGAACCAACCGCTACTTGAAGTGCGCAACGTATCAATCCGCTTCGGAGGTGTCGAGGCGCTCAAGAAAGTGTCGATGAAGGTCTACCCCGGCGAGGTCGTCGCATTGTGCGGTGACAACGGTGCAGGTAAGTCGACGTTGATCAAGATCATCTCGGGCGTTTATCAACCGAGTGAAGGCGAGGTGCTTTTCGACGGTCAACCTCTCGACATGCGCGACCCTCACGACGCTCGGGCGAGAGGCATTGAAACGATTTACCAGGATCTTGCGCTTGCTGACAACCTCGATGTGGGCAGCAACATCTTTCTGGGACGTGAGCCGGTGAACCGTCGCTTCGGCGTCAGTACCATCGACCGCCCGCGCATGGCTGGCGTCGCGCGCGAGGTGCTGGATCAGCTCGACATCGTCATTCCGGAGAAGAAGATCCACGGTCCGGTCAAGATGCTCTCTGGCGGCCAGCGTCAGGCTATCGCAATCGGACGAGCAATTTACTGGAATGCGCGGGTGCTGATCATGGACGAGCCCACGGCTGCTTTGGGTGTGCCAGAGCAGCGAAAGGTGATGGAACTGATTCTTGGGCTGAAGAAAAAAGGCGTCTCGGTCATTCTGATCTCGCACAATCTGCTCGACATTTTCACTGTGTCGGATCGCATCTTCGTTCTTCGACGTGGCGAGGCCGTGGGAGAAAAGCGGGTAAGCGAAACCGACGGCGAATCGGTAGTCAAGATGATGGTTGGCGACGAATACGCCGCTACGAAGGCCGCAGCCTAAGCGCGACAAAGATTCGCACCGGACAGATCACCTCTCGCGTACGCAAGCGACGCACGGAGAACACTCAATGCAACGAATGGGAATGGTCATCCACATCAAGCCCGAGAAGATCGACGAATACAAGGCGCTGCACGCGGCTCCATGGCCTGCGATTGTCGAACGGCTCCAGCGTTCCAATGTCACCAATTACTCGATATTTCTCAGGGAGCCAGAAAATCTTCTTTTCGGATATTGGGAATACGTCGGGACAGACTTCGAGGCGGATATGGCCGCGATTGCGGCCGATCCAGAAACACAAAGGTGGTGGAAATTGACCGACCCATGTCAAGTGCCTCTTGACTCGCGAAAACAGGGCGAGCATTGGGCAATGATGGATAACGTGTTTCACATTGACTAGGTCGCTCCGGGGCTTGCGGAGTCACTCATGCGCGACACAGTTCCGCTGTGCGCTGGTATTTCCCGCTTTCAGTTGAGCTTGCGCGACATTGAGGAGCTGCTCTTCGAGCGCGGTGTGACCGTGACATACGAGACAATCCGTTGCTGGTGCGATATGTTTGGCAAGGGCTTCGCTCACCGGGTCAAAGCTGCGCGACGCAAGCCGGGTAGCACATGGCACCTCGACGAGATGTTCGTCACGCTGCGTGGCGAACCGCACCTTCTGTGGCGTGCAGTCAACGAGCATGGCGCAGAACTCGACATCTTGCTACAAAAGCGGCGCGACAAAGCCGTGGCCAAACGTTTCTTCAAGCGTGTGCTGCGCTCGAGCCCGGTACCGCGCAAGATCGTCACCGATCAGTTGAGTAGCTATCCGGCGGCAAAAGCGGAGATCCCGGAACTTGCGAACGTCAAGCACTTGGTCGTCAAAGCGGCCGCCCGACTGAACAACCGCGCAGAGAACAGCCACCAACCAACGCGCGAACGCGAGCGTCGCATGCGCGGCTTTCGCGACCCGAAACGCACACAGAAATTTCTCTCGTGCTTGGGGCCGATCAGGCAACACTTCGCGCTCAAGCGACATCTGCTGCGCGCTTCACTCTATCGCGAACAGCTCGCGGCGCGATTCGTTGCCTGGGCCGAACTCACCAAAGTCACCCAAAATCCGTCCTACGAGTTCTGAGGGACGCTTTTCCTGCCGTCTTTCCGCCTCAGTCTCGATAAGTTGGCAGAGCCCTCCCGATAGCTTGCAAACGACGTTGTCCCGCAACGCCATCTCGCGCATCTGCGATCTCCACGGTTCAAGCTCCGGCTCCTTAATATTGGGCTTGCCTATATGGTCTAGAACAATTTGGACGTGTGGGCATGCGTCGACCAACCGGATCGCACTTTCCATTTGAAAGTGTCTGATACAAATGTCGAGAGTTCACCCAAAGCCCACAAGTTCACGCACCCCGGCGATTAACTGAAGGCGCGCACAGAAGTCGCGGTCGCTTCCCGACTGAATCAGACGACGCACGCCGCGCACACGTCCAAATTCTGACAGTTCCTCCAGGTATGCTAGTACGCCAGCCCCTTGCTCAACCGGGGCGTGTGCGACGAAGGCAGCAATGCGCGGATCCAGCCGTGCCTGCTCTCGACCCAAGCGATTTCGTCAAGCGAGTAAGGGGAATCAACGTCGCATTCCACAAAGATCATCGCTCCCACGGTTTCCGCACCGCTTGCAGCATCCAGGTCGGTCGGAAGATAGGCGCGATTAAGCGATGGCACGGCTTTGTGCCAAGAGTATGGCAGGACAGCGGGATCCCAAATACGTAGATGCGAATCGGCAATCGGAAACGATGGCACGAAATTTCCAGTCTTTAAAGTTGCCTAGAAGTTGAATTCGGCGAAGGAGCCGCCCAGAGCAGATTTCGGAGCGGCTAGTAAGCATGAGCACGTTATGTGACCACGCTGATCTGCCAAGGAACGAACTCCTGCTGCCCATAGCCGTGTATTTCACTGCGCGACGCCTTGCCTGACGCGGTTTCCAGCATCATTTGGAACACCTGCGCACCGAGTTCGGTAATCGATGCTCCGCTCAGCACCTCGCCACAATTAAAGTCCATATCGTCGGACTGACGTTCCCAAAGCGCCGTATTGGTCGCAAGCTTGATCGAAGGCGACGGTGCGCAACCATAGGCCGAACCCCGTCCGGTCGTGAAGCAGATCAGGTTGGCGCCGCCGGCCACCTGGCCCGTCGCGGAGACTGGGTCGTAGCCCGGCGTGTCCATGAACACCAGTCCGTGAGCGCCTACGGGCTGCGCGTATTCGTACACCTCGACGAGGTTCGTCGACCCAGCTTTCGCGATGCCGCCCAGCGACTTCTCGAGCACCGTCGTGAGGCCACCCGCCTTGTTGCCGGCGGACGGGTTGTTGTTCATCGCAGCGCCGCTGCGAGCGCAATGCGCCTCCCACCAGCGAATGCGCTCGACGAGCTTTTGCCCGATCTCAGCGGTTTCCGCACGTCGAGTCAACAGGTGCTCGGCGCCGTAAATTTCAGGCGTCTCCGACAGGATTGCGGTGCCCCCGTGCGCCACCAACATGTCGACAGCAGCACCCAGCACCGGATTGGCCGAGATGCCGGAATATCCATCCGAGCCGCCGCATTGCAGACCGACTAGCAGATGACTCGCCGGCACGCTTTCGCGGTGCACAGCATTCGCCCCTGGCAGCATTTCGCGAATTAGCTCGATGCCGCGCGCGATGGTTTGCGTCGTGCCACCTGTGTCCTGAATCGTGAAACTGCGCAGCCGGCCATTGTCCTTCAGGCCCTGACTCTTAAGTAGCGTCGAAATCTGGTTAGTCTCGCAGCCAAGCCCGATCACAAGTACACCCGCAAAGTTCGGATGACACGCGTAACCGCCCAGAGTACGTTGCAGGATCTTGAGGCCCTCCCCTTCTGAATCGACGGCACAGCCCGAGCTGTGGGTGAGTGCGACAACGCCATCAACATTCGGGAAATCAGCGAGCGCTTCAGGATGAACGTCCCGCCGGAAGTGATCTGCGATCGCGCGGGCGACCGTGGCCGAACAGTTTACCGAGGTTAATACACCGATGTAGTTGCGGGTGGCGACCCGGCCATCGTCGCGCACAATGCCCTGAAAGTACGCGGGCTCGTTCGCGCGGACCGTGGGCCGTGCATCGTGAGCATAGGCATAGTCGCGCGTGAAGTCGCCCATCGTCAGATTGTGATTGTGAACATGCTGGCCTGGCTTGATCGGCTGGCTTGCGAATCCGATGATCTGTCCGTAGCGTCGCACAGGCTGGCCGGTCTCGATAGGGCGTGTCGCCATCTTGTGCCCGGGCGGGATCAGACCCGATGCGGTCACACCTTCACTGGCAATTACCGTACCGGATACCAGCTGGTCGATGGCGATCACTACATCGTCGAGCGCGTTGAGCCGGATGATGCGCGGTGACGTATGCGAACCCGCGAGTTTGAGTGTATCGAATGTCGTCGTGTTCATGTTAGCCGCGTCCGTTGCGCTTGCTCATAAAGGAGTCAAAAGCCAATGCAAAAAGCAGCACCAAACCCTTGATGACTAACTGAATGAACGACGAAATGTTGAGGATGCTCATGCCATTGTCGATGGTCGCCAGGAGGATCGCGCCGACAATCGCGCCGGGGATGGTGCCAATACCACCCTTGAGCGCGGTGCCGCCGATTACGGCGCCCGCGATCGCGTCGAGTTCCATATACATGCCAGTGGTCGGTGTCGAGGCGCCGATACGGGCGGTCATCAGAACGCCCGCGATTCCGTACAGGCCACCCATTAACATGAAGCCGAGATAGAGCTGGCGTGCCAGTGGAATCCCCGCCAGAACCGCAGCTTCACGATTTGAACCAGTCAAGTATGCGTTGCGACCGAATACGGTACGCGTCATCACCACCCAAAGGACGATACCGATTACGGCGACCCAGATAAGTGCGGTCGGAATCCCACGGAAGCCGGCACAGATCCAGATCAGGAGGCCAACGGTCACGGTCAGAGCCCCAAGTTTGCTCGCGAGCCGCAGCGTGTTAGTCTCGCCCTCGTGTGACCGGCTGACACGATGCCTCCGCAGGATGTATGCCGCCGCCGCGAGATAGGCGATCACCAGCGCCACTATCGAGGCGATCACGGGAACGAAGCCCTCGCTGATTGCCGAGAACCCCATCGACACCGGAGCAAGGGTGGCCGCATCGGTCGCATAGTATCCGATGCCGCGGAACGCGAGCAGCCCCGCTAAGGTGACGATAAACGATGGCACCCCTACCGTAACCACCCAAACCCCCTGCCATAGGCCCATCAATATGCCCACGCCGATGGTTAACATAATGGTCGGCACGGGGCCGAGGCCGTGCGTGATCTGCAAGCTTGCCGCGACCACCCCGCACAGGTAGACCGAACTGCCAATCGACAGGTCGATCTCCCCCATGATCATCAGGATCGATACGCCAGCCGCCACCAGCGCCACGATTGAGGACTGTCGCAGAAGCAGCGACAGATTGCGTGGCGTGAGAAAGATATCGCCCGAGGCGACGTTGAAAACAATCGCGAGGAGAACGAACACTACGACCATCGTCAGCGTTCGAGGGTTGATAAGCTGACGCGCGCCGCGCCCTGCGCCGCCCGCTGACACAGCGGCTGCCGGCGGCCGCACAGTGCCCGGCAAAGTCTGGTTCTTCATTTAATGGATCTCCCCGGTCGCGGCTGCCATCAACTCGTGACGGCTAGCCTTTCTGTCAAACGATTGCGTAATGCGGCCTTTGTACATGACCAGTACACGGTCGCTTTCATCGAGAATCTCGGTCATGTCGCTCGAAATCATAAGTACCGCGGTCCCTTCGGCAGCGAGCTCGTGTAGCAAACGGTAGATCTCCTGACGGGCCCCGATGTCGACCCCGTAGGTCGGTTCGTCGACGATCAGGATGCGCGGTCGGATAGCAATCCACCGCGCGAGCAGCACCTTCTGCTGATTGCCGCCGCTGAACCATTCGACCTTGGCGTCCAGCCGCGGCGGCCGCAGGTCGAGCTTGCGAATCAGTTCGCGATTGCGATCAACCTCGTCGCGTTCGCGAATGAACGGGCCACTGGAGACAGATCGAATACTCGCCGCGCTGATGTTGTGCAGCACGCTATGCCCCTCAATCACGCCGGTCTGCTTTCGGTCTTCCGTCAACATGCCGATACCTAGAGAAATCGCTTCAGCGGGCGAACGCGGATGTACCCGTTCACCGTCGATACGAATTTCGCCTTCGCACGCTCCTTGCCATGCGCCGAAGATTGCTTTGGCGAGCTCAGTGCGACCGGCGCCGACTAGCCCGAACAGACCTAACACTTCGCCGCGGCGCAGCTCAAGGCTTACGTTGTCCACCCGGCAGCGCTTCGAGCCAAAGCCTTCATACACCGAAAGTTTCGATACAGTCAGCACGGCTGCGGCGCGCTCATTAAGCACGCGCGGCGGGCTTGGCTCGGGATCATGGCCGATCATGGCGCGGACCATATCGGAGATCTTGTCCTGAGCAGACGCAAAATGCTCGACCACCCGGCCATTGCGCATCACGACCACTCGGTCGGCGACCTGGGCGATCTCGTCGAGCCGGTGGGTAATGTAGATACAGCCGACATTCTGCGCTTTGATCTGTGCAATCCGCTCAAACAGGTGCACAGCTTCGCCCTGTGTGAGTGAAGCTGTCGGTTCGTCCAGAATCAGCACTCGGGTGGCCGCTTTCGACAGCGCCGATGCGATAGTGACCAGCCGCTGAGCCGATGGGCTGAGTTCTCCAACGGAAGCGTTCGGATTGGCCTGCACGCCGAAAAACGCTAAGCGCTCCATCGCGAGGGTGAATAGCTTCGCCTCGTCGACAAAACCGCGCCGCGATGGCAGCATCCCCATGAACATGTTTTCGGCGATACTCAGATTCGGCGCGATATACAGTTCTTGCGGCACCAGCACGATGCCGGCCGCCTCCGCGTCGCGCACTGTGCGAAAACGAGCAGGCCGGCCGTCGATCAACAGTTCGCCTTGGTAGCTGTCGGTCGGATAGACGCCCGAAATGATCTTCATCAGCGTCGACTTGCCCGCACCGTTTTCACCGATGACGGCGACGACTTCACCTGGCCGCACGTTGAAGTTCACATCGCTGAGCGCAGGAATGTCGCCAAACGATTTGCTGACCTCGCGCAGCTCGAGCACGTAGCCGTCGGGACGTGACGCATCGACGGCATTGCCCTCTGCGTGAGGCTGCGAGACATCAAGCGTTGCTGGATCGCGCCATATAAGTTTGCTCACTTGCATTGTGATTTACCAGCGCCATACACCTCGTCCGCCGTGACCCATCCCTTTGGCGCGCCCGTTGTGATGAACTTACACAGGTTGGCTTGCGTCACCGCGTAGACATTCACGAGATGAGTCGGTACGGCGCCAGCGCCAAGGTTCACATCCGTAGTGCTAATTGCCGGCTTTTCCTTCCTCGCCAGCGCGACCGCAGCCTTGACTGCCGAAGTGCCGTGGTCGTCGAGGTCGGTCCATACCGACATCGTCTGTACGCCCTGAGCAATCAGTTGCAGCGAGGACGGGTCGGCGTCGAGCCCGGACAGGTAGACCTTGCCGGCCAAGTTGCGCGCCTTCAGCGCTTGCGCCACGCCCAGCGCCATGCCGTCGTTGGAGGTGACGAAGCCATCTATCTTGTCGTTCTGTGCGCTCAACACATTTTCCGCATTCGACAGCGCGAGCTTTGGATCCCATCCGCGAACAAACTGGTCGAATACGACTTTCACGTCCTTGTCCTGCACCAGCACCTTGTCATACTGCTTGCTGATGGTCTGCGCAACATCATTGCCGGGATCGCCCTTCATCAACGCGAAAGTCCCGTGGGGCGCCTTTTCCAACGCGACCTTTGCCTGTAGTTCTCCGACAAGCGAATTGTTTCGCATGACGAAGTAGTCAAGCTTAGCGGTCGTCACGCCGATGTCATATCCGACTACCGGCACGCCTGCTTGGTGTGCAGAATTCACGATTCGTCCGGCCGCCTGGCTGTCGACGGGTACGAGAATCAACGCGTCGGGCTGCTGGCTCAACAGGTTTTCCACCTGCGACGCCTGCAGGACCGGATTGTCGTTGGCCCACTGCACGATTAGCTTGGCGCCAAGCGCCGCGGCCTCTCGCTTCATAGCGGCGATGTCAAAGGCCCAGCGGCGCTGTACCTGTGTTTTCATCGCGACAGCAATCACGGGATTCTTTGCATCGGCATGGGCCAGGCTGCTCGATAGCGTCGCTGCCATCAGCATGGCCGCGGAGAGAAACTTCAGCAGAGGGGTGGGGTGACGCACGATTGTCTCCTTACAGCATCGGTTTGATCTATTCGAACCACACGCGTACAGCCTTGCCAGGTTGTTTCAACGATTCCTTGGTCTCTGCCGTGCGCACGCAAATTGGTGCAGAATCGAAAACTTCGTAGGACTCAGCAACCAACTCAGGCCATGGGCTCGCTTATGGCTTGAAAAACACATTTTCTAGGCGGGCCCACCATTCGCCCTGCCGGCGGGTTTCGAGTGGGACCTGCATCGGCTCGCAGATCTCCCACCAATCCTTCATGCGTGGCTCCTGGGCAAGCTTTGCCTGGTCCCTAGCGAAATCCGTGCCGTGGTATTCCCAGTAGGCGAACAACAAGTTCTCGGGCTCCTTCAGAAAAATCGAATAGTTGCGGATGTTTGCAGCCGAAATAATCTCAATGACCTCCGGCCAGGTCTCGCGATGAAGCCGTTTGTACTCTGGCAGCGCTTCGGGCTTGATACCGAGTACGAAAGCCATCCTTTCCATCTTGCTTGTCCTCTCAACGCTTGTTGCAGAAGCGTTTTTGTCAGTAACGGCCAGTTGTTTCTGCTTGAGCGGCCTTCCAGAGCCGCGCGTCTTTCGGTAGAGCAAGCGGATCGTCTACCTTCGGCTCTGCACCCTCGATATCGAGCAGAAAGCGTTCGGCCGGGGCAGCACGCTTGTAGAGCGCGCGCGTCAGATGTTCGCGCTCGTTGAGCTGTTGCGGGATATCGCGGCGGCCGATTGCCATATGCAGTACGCGCCGCGTTATTCCAGTCCTGTTTGCGGTGCCGCCGTGCCAGATTCGCCCGTTGATTACAGCGATCGAGCCAGCTTTCCCCGTGATGTGAACTTCGCGCGGGTGGGCTGCCACAGGATCGGCCGGCATGATGGCCTTTTCTTCGGGCGTGACTTCCATGCGCTCTGCGTTGACCAGATTAATGTCTGGCACGTTGATCGGCACGAGCTTGTGCGAACCCGGTACAACACGCGTCGGGCCGTTATCCTCGGTCATGTCGTCGAGGATGACCATTGTGTTGATCATGCGCCAGTCGGTGTCGTGGGCGCGCCAAACGTCGCTATGCAGAGGCTGTTGACCTTCACCTTTTGCAGGATTGCGGGCGTTGAGCGAATACACACGAATTTCGCCCATTAGACGATGCGCAATCGCAAGGGTGGGACCGCAACGAAGGCAACGGTCAAACGCCTCCGACTTGTTGAACAGGTTCGACAGGCGCATTGCGCCCGGCTCGATGTGGACTTCATGACCGCCGTAAGCGCCTTCTATTTTCTGAAGCCGGTCAACTTCGGCCCTCATCTCGTCGATCTCTGCCGGGGAAAAAACATTCGGGAAAATGCAATAGCCATCCCGATCGAAGGCGTCGATCTGTTCTTGCGTGAGGATCGATTCCGAAATGCTCAATTGCGCGAGTGCTTCAGCGGTGTTCATCTGCGTCTCCCGGAGAAAGTTGATGATTTATCGCGATGCTTATCGTGTTGCTAACAATGGTGTTCTGATTACCCGCTTCGCGGCCGTTTATCTTCCCGCTACGCGCTTGTCTAGACCTGCATGTTCTCGACCACGGGCGCATCGGTGCGTAGCAAGCCTTCGGTGCGCAGATCGCTCCACAGTTGCGCGGGGATCGGCCTTTGCATGGATTCGACGTTGCCTTGTATCTCGGCGGGCGTTATCGCCCCGGGAATCACACTGACGACAGCCGGGTGCATCAGCGGAAATTGCAAGGCGGCATCCCTCAGCGCTACTTGGTGGGCGCGGCATATCCCTTCAATTGCCGCCACCCGCTTGAGCATGTCGGGCGAGGCCGGTCCATAGTTAAAGTAGGCCCCCGGTTTCGGCCCCGTCGCGAGAATGCCCGAGTTGAACGGGCCGCCGATGATTACACCCATATCCTTCTTCATGCACAGCGGCAGGAAGGAATCGAGCGATTCTTGCTCGAGCAGTGTGTAGCGTCCCGCCAGCAGGAATAAGTCGACGTCAGTATTGCGCGCAACTGTTTCGCTGACCTGCCATTCGTTTACACCAATGCCGATCGCGGCGACCACGCCCTGGCTGCGCAAATCGCTGAGTGCTCGCACACCGCCGTCAAGAAATTCACGCGTGCGTTGTGCGCTTGCTTCCGCACTTCCATGCGTGAAGATATCGATGTCATGACACAACACAATGTCGATCCGGTCGGCTCCCAGACGCTCGAACGAAGCCTCGAAACTGCGCATCACGCCGTCGTATGAATAATCGTAGATGACTTCGCGAGACGGTACCTCAAAGAACTTCCCGATGCCGTCGCGCTGCTCGGGTGCGCAGCGTTTCAACAGCCGCCCTACCTTGGTAGATAAGAGATAGTCGTCACGCTGTTGTTCACGAAGGAACGATCCTACGCGTGTCTCCGCCAATCCATATCCATACAGCGGCGCCGTATCGTAGTAACGCACTCCATGCTGCCAAGCAGCTTCGAGCGTCAGCCGCGCCTGCTCGTTATTCAAGGCGCGGTAAAGATTCCCTAGGGGCGCGCTACCGAAGCCTAGCGAAGTGAATTGCAACGACCTGCCGGAACGGCTCTTAAAGCGGCGCCAACGGGGGAGACGGGTAATAGCGTGCGACACGGCTGAATCCTTTCTAGTGAGTGCGTTGGTGGAGTAAAAAGGTGTACAGTTGTCGTTATGTACATTGAATACGGGGTACGCAGGTGCAATGTATACGACGTACATTGTGTGGCCATCCGTGCATACCCTAGGAGCTTTAAGTCGCCCGAGCGGAACCTTGAGACACGTCACATAGGGGACCGAAATGCTCGCACGGCAGAGCTTTCAGCACGCTTCGTTTTTGACAATATAATTTCGTTTGCACACGACTCACCGCGGACTAAACCAACTATGAGTTCCAAGCCTGCCCTCTCCAGCCTCGGCTCGAATCCTGACGAGCACGCTCCGATGCAGCAGCGCGTCTATGCGCATATCAAAGCAATGATCCAAGACGGACGCATCCGCCCTGGGGAGCGCCTGCTCGAGGTTCACGTCGCTCGCGCATTCGCGGTAAGTCGTTCACCAGCGCGACGGGCGCTCGAAGCCCTCTGCATCGACAAGGCCGTGCGTGCCGCACCGGGCAGAGGGTATATCGTGGTCGGTCGGCATGCCGACGACAGTCGGGGCGATCTCGCTAACATCGCCGAAATGATCGTCGAGCCGATGCCACGATGGAAGCAGGTCTATGCAGAGATAGAACGACAGGTCTGCATCGGCGTCGTCAATCATTCTTTGCGAATTACTGAAGAACGCGTGGCCGAGCATTTCGACGTGAGTCGCACTGTCGCGCGCGACGCACTAGGACGATTGCATGGTCTTGGGATGGTGACCAAAGACCGGCAGGGCCGGTGGGAAGCTGAACGCATCACAGCCGATCGGCTACACGCCCTATATGAATTGCGCTGGCTGCTAGAGCCGCAGGCGCTGATGCAGTCGGCGCGCGCTATTCCCCGAGAACGCGTGCGCGAGGCACACGATAGGTTGCGAGCGGCGCTCGATGATATGCCGCAGTTGGGCAGCGACACGCACATCAGCCTTGAGAAGGACCTGCACATTGAATTACTGTCGGCCTGCCCGAACCAAGAATTGTTGCGCGTGCTCGATCGGACCCATTCTCTGCTCGTTTCGAACCCGCATCGTCTTAAATCTTGCGTTGGTGAACCGCAAGCCCACCTTGAAAGCAGTCTACGCGAGCACCTCGACGTGCTCGGTCTGTGGCTCGACGGTAGGCTTGAGGCTGCTGCAGCAGCATTGTGCCAACATTTGAAGGAGTCCTGTGCGTTTTGGATCGACAGTTGGGGCCATGTTGAAGCGCGCCCCACCCCGCCGCTTCCTTCATACCTGACGCCTACGGACTGAGGCAAGAGGCAAAGAGTATTTTCTTCATCGTGGTAATAGGCAATTCCATGCGATGTTTCCTTGGTAAAGCCTCCTCCGTGTCGGGATACCGATCTTCTAGCGCAATAGTCTTCGCCACGACTTTTCTGCACGACTTTCTCCCCCACTGTTGACCAATTTCTGCCTTAGGCGCACCTATACTGCTGCGTTTGTTCGGACAAGACCGAGACCCTGCTTCCGCGTCCACTGCAACCACTCCGCGGACACCGCAGGCGCCGTTCGTAGCGCGGCCTGCCATACGTGTTCGCAGTTCGCGTCATCGGTCACAGGCAGCGAGCCGCTCCGGGTTCCACGCTGACCACACCGAAACGTTTAGCGAAACGTTTCGTCACAATCTAGACAGGACACTTGCCGATGTCAATGGCGGGTAAACGCGGACCTTCGGTCAAGGGTGCGCTGATGGTTGCGTCGATAGAAACCAAAATTCTTGCCGGTGTAACCCCTCATTGTGATATGGCAGTCAGGCTGCTATAACTTTCTGGCGTAACGTTTCGCTAAACGTTTCGTTGCGGGCCGCGGCAATGCTAGCCAAAGTTGCCGGTGGTTGTTTGCGTGGCAGGCTGCGCCATCTGGCGCCCCTGCCATTCGCAAGGAGATCGCAATATGGTTGCGATTGTCTGCAGTGGAACGCGCTATGGCTGCGGTTCAATTGATGACTTGCGCCACTGCGGGAGCCGGGCGCAACCAGTCGCATTTCGCCTATGTCAACAATGAAGGAGAATCAGTGATGGTCAGTCATTTGCGTTGGGGCGTGATGGGCACTGCCGATATCGCGCGCACTCAGGTGATCCCTGCTATTCAAACGTCCGTCAACGGGTCCGTTGTGGCACTCGCGAGCCGCGACCCTGCAAAAGCCCGCGACTACACACAGGCCTTGGGCATACCGCGAGTAGTGGAGAGCTACGACGCGTTGCTGGCCGATGTCGGCGTCGATGCGATCTATATCCCGCTTCCCAACAGCATGCATGCCGAATGGGCAATGCGCGCGGCCGAGGCAGGGAAAGCGGTTCTGTGTGAGAAACCGCTCGCGACGACCGCGAAGATGGCAGAAATGGTTTCCGACGCCTTCTCGCGTCACGGCGTGGCACTGATGGAAGGCTTCATGTATCGGTTTCATCCGCAACACCGGCGCGTGCACGAGCTTATTGCGCAAGGTGCGATAGGCCAGGTCCGCGAGGTTCGCGCACATCTGTCCGTAAATCTGATGAATCCGCCCGACCCCGCCAACGTTCGGTTGCAGCCTGCGCTTGGAGGCGGCGCGCTGCTGGATATGGGGTGCTATGCGGTCAACATCGCGCGGATGATATTTGCATGCGAACCCACGCATGCGAGCGCGATCTGGATCGTCGACCCGCATTTCGATGTGGACATTGCAACGACGGGCATTCTCGAATTCCCGAATGGTTTCTCTGCTTCGGTCAGTTGCTCGTTCATGGCAGGTGGTCAGGGAACTTACACCGTGATCGGCACCGAGGGTTCGATTGAAGTGCCGCGTGCAATTCTCCCAGGAATGGGTACCCGCGTCCCTCAGGCCCTGGTCGTTCTGGTCGACGCGGACGGAAATCGACGGGAAGAGGTATTTCCTCCAGTCAATCAGTACTGCCTGATGATTGAGGCGTTTGCATCTGCAGTATTGACTAAGCGGACAATGCCATTCACGACGGGTGACGCGGTCGCCAACGCCAGAGTGCTTGATGCGCTGGCGTCGGCTGCACGAACGCATCAACGCGTCAATGTATCGTAATGGCGTGCAACCGTCCCGCGAAGTGAAGCACCAGCGCAGCTTGTCAACGCCGGATATCAGCACACGTCGGGTGGCCTTTTGCGTTTCGGATTGTGCGTGTATGCCCTTGATGATCTGCTTGAGATACCTCACTCTCATTGATATATGCAACCAGTCCAGAACAGGTGCAGGAGAAAAAACGGCAAGCGACAGGCGATTGAGTGGAGGCATTTGGCACCATCGGTTATGACCGACGGTTTCGTTGATCGCTTCCGGTTGTGGCCTTCACGAGGGTGGTGAGCCGGTCCACGATATCCCGCAACCTCTTTCTCACGAACGCGAATACGCGCGACGTCTGCCCTTTGGCGCTCAAGCGGCCCGTTAAAACCCCAAAGCTAGAACATTCAGATTTGCGTCTCCCTCTAACGAATCCCCCGTCGATGCTCAGGGTCCACTCCGTCTCTTCCTTTGGGGCGCGACACGCAGCTGGCTGAACCGCTTCAATGCGCGCGCCGACGCGCAGCGCCCTGTTCCGCACGGTCACATGGTTCAATGTCTTCCGGACGGGCAGGAATTCGCGCAGCATAGTAACCACCTGCCGGTACGGCATCTGTGCCGAAAATGGGCGCATCGGGGGCCTTATTGATAGCGACTTTCGACGAAAAATGCGACGGGAACCGCGCTATGAAGATAAGTTTTCCTATCTCAACAGCAGCATTTTGGCGCATAACCTGGGCGATGCGATCCGCGTCAGAGAGATGGTGACGCGGCCGGGTCGATACGGACCAGTCATACTTGCACCGTGCCGCAGTCACGCAGCGTCATTAATATGTACTCCATATCGATCGACGCTTAACGGACGATGTTGGTCTGCTCTTCACCCTGCAGCATCCCCTATCTCCGTTCCTCTCCGGTCACTGGTCGGCATCGGATCTGCGCTCATGTGAGCATTCCTACCGCTCGAGCATCACTTTTCGACGGCTTTCGCTCGCGGCAATGCGTTCATCGAACTCCCGCTCAAGATCACCGCGTAGCGGTCCTTGGGGCCTTTGCCCTGCTCGATGCGCAGGGTCATGCGCTGGCTGTCAATGTCGCTCACCTTCCGCGCCACCACTTCGCTCGCGCGCAATCCGGCGCCATAGGCGACCGACAGCGCGGTCTGGTGCTTGAGGTTGCCGGCGGCTGCGATCAGCCGCCGCACCTCGTCGGGGCTGCGTACCACCGGGAGCTTGCGGGGCACACGAACCGGACGCATCCGGGCCATCAGTTCAGGGTGAACGTGCGTGTGATTTTGTTCCACCTCGGGACGATATGCTTCCAATTCTGCGAAACGATAATTCGTGGATGCCGCCCATTGCCACGTCAGCGCAGTGTCATCCAACAAGAAATCAACGAATCGCCCACGACCGGAAAGGTCTTGCTTGCATGAGTCAATAATCCGGCTGCTCGATTGATTCAACTGTTGTGATCGAACCATCTTCGCGAACCGCTCCCAGCGACGCCTGCCAGTCTCGGATAGAACGCCAGACCGCTCAACCATCCGGCCTATGGCGGTACAACTGTTTTTATCTGCCAATATTCGAGCGGCCTTTAGCCATAATCTCATACGAAGATAAAATAGATAGTCTTCACGCGATAGCGTCAAAGGCGCATTTCGATAACGAGGCAACTGCAAGAAGTAACCGGAAGAATCGCTAGCGTGAACCGGCACGAATGCGTGCTCGGTTCTTAAGCTTGAGTTCGATCTCATCACGCTTGATCCCTTTGATTATCCACGGACCTACTCCGTCCAGCATCGAAACTTGAACACATTTCATAGAGCCTTTGGAGGCCCAACCTTTGTCAGGTGAGCCGCACTATCGACCCAACTAAGAAAGCCGCGTCGTAGAGATACCCTTAGCAAGCCACCCCATTTTTCTTGCATGTTAAAACGATCCAGCAAAGCAACACAAGGCAACGAAAAGACTGATCACTTGATCGTCGAAATGTCAAGGCTAGATTGTTAGTTCACAAGAGCCTGGAATTTGAATCTTGCGTGGCTTATACATCGCCTAATAGTCGCCGACGTGGAGTATCTTCCGAACGAAACGGTGCGCAGTCTCTACAAGAAGGGGTTACCCCACAAGAACGCCTTGCAAAGTCAAGAAATTCATTCAGTCGCGACGACCAAGGAGATTGTGCTTTGCAAACACTTGCGTCTAGTTTTCCAAAGCACCGCTGAAAAGTACGCCAACCGGGAAGACAAAATTGAGGATCGAACTACCGGTTACACTCGCGCCGATCTCCGTTTGGAGGCAAAACGAGAAGCAGTGGATGGAGAGTTGCCGCGTTGGAACTGCGAAGCGGTACACGGATGACGAGCGGCGAAGGGCCCTGATGGAATGGGGTACACCCGCCGCTGGGGTCGATTACATAGTTCAATCATTACGAGACGCACCTACGAGAAAATTCTCCGGTACCGGTGGAAACGTCATATCTCGTTACACGTCAAAGAAGATGGGGAATCGGATTGCGACCGAAAGCAGACGGGTCGAATTTCCCGCAGTGTTGAAGGCTGATTTCGATGGGTTCACCCGTGAATTTTGCTGTCAGCCGGCTCCGGTGGCTATCTCAAGGATCGTCCGCCGCACCTCAAAGCACGATAGCAAAGTAACTGAATACCGGCAGGACATCCCGTATACCCCAGATCTCCTCCGCTTGACTGACTACGGACCATTCGTAGAGGAATGGAAAACTGAACTCGAACTAACAAGTCTGGCAAAAAAACAGCCCGATCGCTTCTTCAAACGTGATGGAACATGGCACTGCCCTGAACGAGAGACATACTTTAAGTTGCTCGGCATCACCTTTTGCCTCCGCTCTTCTGCTGAACATGATGACCTTTTTGCAACCAATCTCGAGCACCTCTCTGCATACCTGACTGATGACTCACGTCCGGTTTCCGACGAATGCTTATCCGCTATTGAATCGCTACTTGAGAAACGTAGTGGGGCCATGAGTCTTGCGGCGTTGAATCATGCGGCTTATGAAGACGATATCCCCTGGAATGAGAACATTGATTTTGAAACACCTCCTGGCCGATTCCGCATCGACGACGTTTGGAAAGCTATCGCTGATCAGCGAGTATTTGTCGATCTGGAGTACGACGACCTCTCCGATGCCTACACGACCGTTATCTGCTCGACGCGAGAACAATTACAACTGGTCAAATGGCGCCGTCCCCCACCTCACGCCGTTTCGACTCATTTCGTGCTGACCGTCGATATTGGAACCGAGTTCATATTCAATGGTCGCGCGGATGTTTACACGGTCACGGCACTACCAGAAGGCCGCGTCCTTTACCGGAACTCAGCGTCAAATGTATTCGAGGAATTATCAGAGCAGCAGTTCCAGTCTCTCATGTACTCCGGAGACGTGAAACTGCTTTCAACGCAAAAAACCACTGAAGAACTGCTGGCGGAGAACCGGCCCATAAGTGACCAGAGGATCAATGCGGCGAATCGGAAATTCGAGTTATTAAGAACACTCGAAGAAGTCGACGTCCCTTATGTGCAGACGAAACGGACTATCCAGCGCTGGCGGAAGAAGATGCGAGAGGCGGGAGACTCCCGCCCGGCCCAGAAGCTCAATTTGATTCCGGGGCGCCCTGGAGGCCGAGGTCAACAAATTCCAAATAGCGTCCTCGACGCAATCAAGGAGATAGCAACCGGTGGAAACAATCCAACGAATCCTCTTGCGTCGAATAGCTTCGAGGCGTTCAAGAAACTTTGCAAGGAACGTGGCCTAAGACCTTGCTCCCGGAATACGTTCTATAAACGATCTGCAGAATTCCGTGATCAACGAGCGAGAGAGGGCCCGCGCCGCGCCTACAACGACGAACCGGCCGTATGGTACCTGCACCGCCACGACAAGATTCATGGAGGACGACCATTCCACAGGGTCCACATCGACCACACTAAGGTCGACGTCGTCGTGAAGACACGAGGAATAGGCGGTCGTTTATATAAACTACGCGCTTGGCTTACGATTGTTATGGACGCAGAGTCGCGAGCCGTCTTGGCATTCTATCTTGCGGCTCATCCACCCAGTACGGTCAGTTGCATGATGGCCATACGTATGATGGTCGCGCGACACAAGCGTGTACCGGATTTTATCATTTGTGACAACGGCAAGGAATTTCATTCGAAGGCCTTTGATCGGTTCTGCGATCTCAACGACATCACCATCGATTACCGACCAGCGCATCAGTCACGATTCGGCGCCGTTCTTGAGCGCCTATTTGGTGTCGTCAACACCGAATTTCTTCACAATCTAAGAGGCAACACGAAGGCCACCGCACACGTACGGACACTGACACGCTCCGTAGATCCAATGAACGCCGACCATCTGTCCTTTGTCGAGTTGCACGGCCTTCTAGATTACTTCTTCTTTGTGGAATACAACCGGGAGACGATCCACCCGGCCCATGACCATACGCCAGAACAATATATGCATAAGCGATTCATCGAAACCGGCAGGCGCCTAACCCGATTGAGACCATACGACACCCAATTCATGCTGCAAACGTTGATTCCGGCGAGTAGAGACGGTAGCCGTCAAGTTAACCCACAAATGGGAGTGCTCATTGGGCCGATTTGGTATTGGGCGGATGAATTAGCGGCGGCACGTTATAAAAAAACGAAAATTAAAGTGTATATCGATATGTGGGATGTCAGTGTCGTGTACGCGATCATAAAAGATAAGTGGGTAAGATGTGTCTCGCGCCTGCTGCTTAAATATCGCAACCTCACCTCTATCGAATTGCGTTATGCCCTTTATGAAGTCCGCCTGCGGTTGAAGTCTTCTCCGAACCAGAATTTTGAGTCGGTGCTCGACGATGTCTTTGCTGATGATATTCTTCCGCCCGCAGCGGATGCAACGGCGACTACACGAATGCTCTACGGGCCAGCTGGCCTGACCACCGTACTCCCCCCAGAAGAGCGTGATCCTCACGATGTAGAAACCAATCCTGCTAACTCGGATAATTCTAAGGATATCGAAGTTAATAAGTATCCGTCACCGAATCGATTCAAAATCGACTATTCGCAGCTTGAAATAGTGAAACCAATCCGATAGGAGATGTCGATATGCTTCGTTGGTACGTTCCCCACTGCCCTACCTGTCACGTCTCAACCAACTTTGACTCGTTCTTGACCTCTCATCGAATTCCCGCCTCCGTCGCCGTCACGGTTCGATGGGCCCGCGAACGGACGGGGACGATCCATAGCGTTCGTTTCTTCGTCCATCCAGAACGAGGAAGATCTCTCTGATGCTAAGGCGCATATGGGACCATATGCTGCGCCAGGAAGGCCAAATATCAGTGCAACTCTGGAACATCATGTTGACCTGATGAATACGAGCATGAAACAAACAAAGGTTCTCAAAAATTATCAAATTATCTTAACTTCCAAAGTTGGAGAATTCGATGATCACCAGAGAGCAAGCCATCGCAGTCTCACCTGAAGACAAAGAGAACTATAGGAAAAATCTTGCCGTTCCTCACAGAAATCAGAACACGGTTTTGGCTCAGGTTCAATCGCTTATGGAGCCAGACGCCGGTCTTACCATTGTTTTGGTCGTCGGCCCACCGGGAGTTGGAAAGTCGTCGCTTGGTAGAATACTATTAAGGAATCTGCTTCAAGACTACGCTTATTTAATACAGGAGGATCCCGCAATCATCCCAGCAGTGTTGGTCGAAGTAGATTCTCCGGATAAAAAGTACGAGATAGATATCAGTCTTTTTTTTGCCAGAATCTGCACAGCGCTGCTGTCTCCTAGCGTCTTGGATGGCTTCGGCATGCCGCAAGATCTCCAGACGCCAACAGACCATGTACACAAGAGCCGGATTCTGCTTGAAAGAGCCATCGACGGGCGAAAACTCCACCATCTGATACTTGATGAGGTGATTCACTTTCTGCATTCGTCTACTCCACCAATCCACTATGGAAATCTCTTAAAATCCCTGTCGAATCGATCCAGTTTTAATCTGGCATTACTTGGACCGTACGGGAGCGAAGAACTAGTCCCCGCCTCCGGACAACTAGCTCGTCGGATCGCTGTTGTGGAATACCCACGGTACAAGGATTGCGACCAAGATTTTAGGCAATATGCGACGTTCATCAAATCCGTGGCCGCTGTCATGCCATATCGCTTTGAAATTGACTTAGAGAATGATATCGAATATCTGTTTGATGGAAACTTCGGAATACCCGGTAATTCCGTCGATGTGATCTTCAAATCCGCCAGGCTTTGCTCGAAAGACAAAATCCCAAGATGGAACAGAACTCATCTTCTTAAATCAATGCCGTCGCTTAAAGCACAACGTGTAATAGCGAAGGAGACATTACGCGGCGAAGAGCAGATTCAACCGTATCTCCAGACCGAATTCATCAAGGCTTACGCCACAGAAGCAGATATACGCAGCGAGTTAGAAAAAGAGCAGAATGAGCGGCATAAACTTAATCGGTGATCCGTTTGATGACGACGTCGATCCCGCTGGTGAGCATACCCAGCGGGTGGCCTGATGACACCCCGCCGCGGTCAGCTTGTTTTAGTTTGACGCCTGAAGGAGAGACTGGAGCGAGCTATGAACATCTGGCTAGTTACTTTCGCAGATTGAGTGCCGCTCACGGTATAACTCCAACATCCTTTGCCCTCCGAGCGGTTGGACCTCTATTTCACGACCGGAATGTGGGCACGCTATGCATCCGTCACGAGGCGTACTGTATGAATGGCGTCGGTAAAATGGCGGCCGCCTGGGTCGACGCACTCGAGAAACTTACGCTGCGCACCGACTTAACCCTGAGGACGTTGCTTCCACTACGAACTCTCGTCCCTCGTTACAATCTTCTTAAAAAAAAGGCGCGATTCTGCGCGTCTTGCTACAGCGATGACGAGGCAGTAGGTCGGCAAAAGTACGACCGCTTGCTGTGGTGCATTCAGTTAGTCGAAGCCTGTCCCCTCCATAACACCCTTCTCAAAGAGGTACCCGAGACGACAGCGCCCACGCGGTACACCTTTGGACTTCCAGGATTATCTCGTCTCGATGGCTCCAGTCTCGCAAATCGCAAGACTAGAATGGCTAGCGCAGAGCAAATCCGATCGGCGTGCTTGATCGCGGAATTATTGGATGACATCCATCAACGCCCCGAAGTGTTCGCACACGGCGGTTTGACCGGAAAATTTTTGCAACATGCCGCAAACACACTTTTCGGCGGGGACGTGCCCAAACTAGCTAACCATCTCGACGTTCAGGCGGGAAATATTGCTAACTGGTTTTCTGGCACACGACCATCACTTCCACATTTGGCAAATATCGCGATCCGTTGTGGCTGCAACATTTCTGATGTACTGCTTGGAAATGACGCAAAATTGAGAGAGATGCATGCAAGCTCGGACTCTAGAGCAAAAGTAAAGCGTCGACCGAGATTCGGCAAATTTCAATCTTCTGAACACCTGCTAGCAGAGTTGGAGCATCTCGACAAGTCGGGCGAGGTGAAGAATCTCAGTCAAGTTTGCAGGCTTCTCGATGTGAGCGAGAGTTGTATCCGCAAGCTGGCGCCAGATTTTGCAGCGCAACTAGTGAAAAGAGGACGGGAGGCTAGACATAAAGAGAAGATCGAAGGCCAAAAGGCTCGTTTCAACGCTTACTGGCAGTTCTTCCAAGAGTTATGCAGAGAGAACGAATGGCCAACAGGAAAAAGAGTTGCGACGCGAATGGCTCAGCGTACCGGAAGGAAGATCAACGCCTTTGAAGCTTCCACGTTCCACGCAAGGGCAATGCGGCTGGCAAAGCTATCGAATCTTACGCCTCGATAGAAATGCTAACGAAATATGTCGATGAAAAATTCGGGACATACCGAAGCCAACCAATTCGTGTCGTAAACGACATTAATTGGTGAACTCTATAGGAAGATATCGGAATGCCCGGGAAGGCCTATGGGGCGGAAGGCAGCCGATTCCAACAGTTGCCCGCAAAGCGCCGCCAGGTTTGACTCCCACTCTGCCCGACTACCACATACCCATCATCCTACCCATACTTCACGGCGACATGCCCAGAGCGGCATCTAAGCTGGTCTCCACCGCATCAGCTGGCACCACCCACTCTCATGAGTGCGTCGGTCGACCACGCGACGCGCGACCGGTCCGTGCCCGCGACAAGGTCACCGGGCCCGCCCACCTTGAAATCCATTCTCCGCTCGACTTCTTCGCGTTTCGTGTTTCGTTATGCTGATAGCATGCGCCATCAATCGCCTGAATGAAAATATCCCCACTCGATCGTCAATCGGGGACCAGGATCCTTGTGGAGACGGCCTTTCCACCCGGTCGGATAGCGACGATGCCGTCAGCGATACCGAAAAATCCGGTCGGCAGTTACCAGCTCTGGACAGACTGCGTTGGAGAATCAACATGCGCTCTCGTCGAAACATCACGAACAGCGGACGTTTGAGTACGACTTCTGCTCGTATACCGTCATCGATACCGTCAGGCACTTTCCAACGCGATCCGGGTAGGGCTTGAGGAAGCCATGAACTTAACCGTGGCCGCGACTCCGACCAGAAATCATGCAGTGCGTGCTGCAACCACGGTGAACGAAACGCAGTTGCTGCTCGGCAGAAAGATGCTGCGCAGCTGCGCCCGACAAGTGTCTCAAGCCTCAACCGGCGCGATCCAAGTCCATGTCGGGGCGCAATCGTACATCGACATTCTCATATCCCTCCATTTATCCCTCCATCTGCCACACGACCATCGCGAAGCACCCAACCGGGAACCTCGCGCGATTCGCACAACCGATCAACTATGCTAGCACGCGTCTGGCTGTGTTCTTCGGCCCATTTTAGATAGCCGACCCAGCGCGACATCCAGGTCGCCTTTCAAGGTGTAACGACCGTTCGTCGAAGCGCATTGGGAGACCGGAATTCGGCCTGAGCCGTCATTCGAGCATCGGTGCCGGTCAGACGGGTATGGGGCGCTTTCCTGTCGTTCACAGGTCGGTGGTCGCGAATGACTCGTCCCGCGGAAAGCGAATGAGTACTTGCGACCCGGAACGGCCAGTCACGTTTGCCGGAAGCGGACCCTCATGAAGGTGGTAGTGTGCGCTTTTTGTGACCGGAGCTTAGAGGCAATTGGTCGGGTACTCGGGAGATGCCCGACACTCGTTACGATGGAGCAACCAGCTGGCTTCGCGCGTTACTCCGAGTGGGATGTCGCCCGGGCAATGGCACGCCGCACCGCTGGCCTCATGGCTAGTTCATCGAGCGTGATGAAGAATTCGAAGCCCTTGTCGTTCTCTCGTGTCACCAGAAATCCAAGCTTGCGATGGAAAGCGATAGACAAACGGTTGGTCCTATAGACATGGCTTCGTAGCTCGCCGATCCCTCGTTCGGTCGCCAGAGTCGCGATTTCCCCGAACAATTCATTTATCACCGTGTACGTTCGATGCAAGGGATGCGTACCAAAAGCGCCAACGAACCAGCACGCTTCTGCTTCCGGTCGAAGCATTGCATAAGCCGCGGGTTTGCCGTCCCGTCGCACGGAGCACACCTCACTTCACTAATTTCTAAGGACTCGCACAGTTTCGCCCGGTGCTCGTATACGTCGAAGGCGTCGCCAGCTCGCTCAGTGTGCTCACGTAATGTAGGTACATCAAGCGCGAGAAGTTCATCAACAGAAGGGGACATAGGGGGAAATCAGGATGATGGCGTGGCATGCTGTAAGAGTATTCGGATAAAAAATATCGCCAGTTCATGTTGACTCACTGGTTGATCGCTTCTAGCCGGACCCGGATCTCGCCCCGCGGCTATCTTGGCTCGCGCGGCGTCACCACCTAGAGGTCACGTTTCATATAACGAACCCATCCGATCCGTCCTGTGTCGCGCAGCCCAAGGTCCGACCAACCGGCTTTGGACTATGAGCGCAGGCCGGGCTCGTTTCCTTCGTCGACCGAGAGCGTGATGCAGCTCGTTTCAGGCCAGGCCGGGAGACGACGCGGCACGCGTTCGTGTCCCGGCCGGCATACCGGAAACGGTTGGTCGGCGGGAGGACGGGAATTAGAACCGGTGCTGGATACCCAGCATCACCCCGGTCTGGTTCACGCCCGGTGCGACCGTGCCGCCGGCCGCCACGGAAACCGCGCCCGTCTGGCTGTTCACCATGTAGCCCGCCAGCGCGTACACGAATGTGCGCTTCGAAAGCAGATAGTTCGCCCGCGCCGCGACCAGCGTTCCGTTCGAGATCCCATGCGCAATGTAGTGCGATACCTGGGCATCAAGCGACCACTGAGGCGCTGGCAGATAGTTGATCCCCCCGAAATACAGATCGGAACGCATCGATGCGGCCGCAGCGTCGACGATACGATGAACCCAGCCCACCCCCAGCCTGGCTTGCGCGAACCGGTAGTAAGCGTCGACCACCGTATGCGTATCGGTGAAGGCGCTGCTCGTGAGCGGCGCGGACGCTCCCTTTCCACCACGCATCTGGTCGTAGGATCCCGCGAAGCCATAATTGGTGCCCTCGTATGCGAGCATGCCGGTGAACTGCTTGCAGGCCAGATAGTCACCCGGCACCTGGCCGCCGCAATTGGTCGCCGGCGGACCGGCGGGCCCGGCTGCGTCACGGCCGAAGCTGTAGGTCGCGCCAACCGTCAGTCCAACAAATTTCCCGGTGTAGGAGATCGAGTTGTCGCTTCTCGCATTGGCCAGATATGGATCGAAGTTAGCGAACGAGTGCAGCGATGGCCCGATGATGTCGGCGTAAGCCAGCGCGTAGTAGGTCATATTGAACTGGCGGCCGAGCAGCACAGTACCGTATGACGAGCTCAGCCCGACGTCTGCTGTACGGCCCATCAACCGTCCCCCGTATCCGAGTGCGCCGGTGCCGGGGGCAAAACCGCTCTCGAGGGTGAACACCGCCTTGAGCCCGCCCCCGAGATCTTCGCTTCCACGCAAGCCGAAGCGGGACGGTACTTCGCCGGTGATCGATGGCACACCGACAGACGAACCGCCGCCTGCTGCGTGGTTGTAATAAGCCACGCCCGTATCAACTATGCCGTACAACGTCACGCTGCTTTGAGCGTATGCTGTGGCCGCCACCAGGGTCAAGCCCGCCAATCCATACTTTTTCATAGGTCTCCTCCAGCGTTTGATAAAAACTGGATAAAGCGGAATTGCCCGATCAAACTTTTAATGCTGGCAAATCCGCGCGCATGTGTAGAGACGCCCGAAACTTCTCATCCGTCTCGCACACGCTCTTTAATTTGACGATTCCATGACGTCGAGCAGGATCTTGCCCGCGACGTCGCCCCGTTCCAGGGCCTCGTGCGCGGCGCTCGCCTGCTTCAGCGGAAAACGTTGCATGATCATCGGTTTGATCGTGGTGCCGATCAGAGGCCATACCTGCGCGTACAGCCAGCGTGCGATGCCGGCTTTCTCGTCGTCCGGCAGCGGCCTCAGCAAGGAACCCGTCACCACTGCCTCCTTGCGCATCAGTTCACGCAGCGGGAAGGACAGTTCGGCATTTCCACCTGGCGACAGATGCACCACGCGGCCCCGGCGGGCGAGCGCCTCGACGTTCTGGCGACCGTAAGCTGCACCCGCCAGGTCGAGGATGACGTCCACACCTTTGCCCCCAGTAACTGCCTGCACGGCTTCCGCGAAGACGACTGTCCGGTAATTGAACGCCTTCACCGCGCCGAGCGCCTCCGCAAGCGCGCACTTTTCGTCGGTCCCGCATGTCGCATAAACTGCGTGGCCTCGTGCCGTCAGGACCTGGGTCGCCAGACTACCAACGCCGCTCGTACCGCCGTGGATCAGGACGGACTCGCCGGGAGCGAGCTTCGCCACGTTGAAGAAGTTGTGTACGGTTGTGAACAGAGCTTCCGGCAGCGAAGCGGCATCGCGCAACGAGATCGCCGGCGGAATGGGCAGTACCTGTCCGGCGTCGGCAATTGCATACTCCGCATAGCCGCCGCCATTGACGAGAGCGCATACCTCATCGCCGGTCCTGACGTGTGTGACGTTCTGACCGATGCGCACTATGACACCGGAGACTTCGAGTCCCGGGATAGGGCTATGAACGTTGTCGGGACCCCGGCGACGCTGATTGACATCGTGGCGATTCACGCCGGCCGATACGACACGGATCAGAACGTCCGTCGGGCCACACTCCGGGACCGGCAATTCGACTGGAACCAGAACTTCGGGGCCGCCGGCAGCGGTAATGCGGATGCCGACCTGGTGCTTCGGAATGGCTTCGAACTGATTATCTTGCATTTTAATTAGGAATACGAAGTTGTAAATAAACGTACCTAGCCACGAATGGCGCTCTGGAATATTCGGGTAACCAGCCGCCCGAATGGAGGGATGAATCAGGGAATCCAATTACGCGATTGCAAAGCGGATTTCCTCTGGCCTAGCAGAAGGCCTCGCTGATACAGGTCACGTCCGTCTTCATGTCGACATCGAACTCATCCCCCGTACTTATCGGCAGCTCCGTGCATGCCGGCATCGGGTACCTGCGCGGCGCGCGCCTGATCCAGAAGCAGCACGAACACGGCGGCAGCCCCCAGCACTCCGCCGAACACGCGATACAACGTCGACGGTGTCCATCCGACGGACAGCATGTAGCCGGTCCAGATTGGGACGACGACGGAGATGGCACGTCCGAATCCGATCATCAGACCAACTGCCGTACCTCGCACGATCGCAGGATAGATGGGCGGACTGATCGCATAGAAAGCACAGACGCCGCCGCTCGCGCTGGCGCCGACCAGCATGGAAAGCGGAATGGCCAGTGCGACATCCCTGAAATACGTGGCATACAAGGTATACACGACGGCGCCGCCGGTCAGAACCAGTGCGGTCACAATCACCGGACGGATCCTGAGCGACAGGGCAGCGAACAGCAGCGACCCGATCACACCGCCGATCATGATGAGCATCCCAACACGCACGCCGTACGCTGGGCTTCCGCTCGCGTCCGCGACCAGCTTCGCGGTCCAGGCATTAGCGAAATAAAAAGCGGAGATGAGTCCCGCGTAGCCTAGCCAAAGGCACGCGGTGCGGCGCAGCATGCCCCCCCCGAAAATCATATTCACCGCGACCGCGAGAGCCGGTCCATCGTTTTTGCGGCAAGCCTCAGGAAGGACCGTGGATTGGGGGTAGCCGAGTCGGGCAGCAATCTTGTTGTACTTCTCGAGCGCGCGCTTTGGGCGACGCTCAATCAGGTATTCGGCCGACTCCGGCAACATCGGGATTACAACGGCAGTCATCGCCAGGGTCAGCAGCGCGCCGAATGCGAGCGGCCCACGCCATCCGTAGCTCGCGACGAGCGGCTCCACGACGCTTCCGGCGAGCGCGGAGCCCAGCGGCAGGCCGATGCCATATAGGCCCATCACGACGCCACGACGCTTGTCGGAGCTGTACTCCGAAACAAGAACATTGATACTGGCGATCAGGCCGCCGATGAACAGACCGGCAAACGCCCGCATAGCGACGAGTTCCCGGAAATTCTCGCTTCGGGCGGACAACAGCATACCGACAGTAACCAGCACGAGGCACAGCAGGATATGAGCCCGTCGCCCGATCCGGTCTGCCAGCGGGGAGATGATTGCCGCGCCAATCGCCATTCCCAACACGCTCGCGCTAAGTAGATAGCCGACTTCAACGTGGCTCAGCTTCCACGCCTTCGCCAGATGCGGCATGACGAATGGCAGCACGATGATCTCGTAACCGTCGATCATCGTGAGCAGAATACAGATGACAAACACGACGATCTGTTGCCATTGCATCGGCCGGCTCTTTATCGCTTCACGGATATCCATAAAGTTGTCTCCTGATGTTTTTTTGACGCGTTTGGTGATTTGCACGTACGTACAATCATCTCTTGTAATGTAATTTTCCTGCCTTGCAATCACTACTTCCTGCTCGCTCGACACCGCCGGTGCGCCGTACTTCGACCGAGCCGAAGATTGCACACCGGCCAAGCCTCATTCAGCGCGGATGGGGTTCCGGAGTACGCCGAGTTTGCTCACTTCCACCTCGACGATGTCGCCGTTCTTCATGAAGACCGGCGGGTTGCGCTTGGCGCCGACACCACCCGGCGTGCCGGTCACGATCACGTCGCCCGGTTTGAGCGTGATGAAGCTGGAGCAGTAAGCGATCAGCGTCGGGATCGAGAAGATCAGCATGTCCGTTGTCGCATGCTGCATGACCTGGCCATTGAGGCGCGTCTCGAGCGTCAGCGCTTCGGTCTCGCCGATCTCATCGGACGTGACGAGCATCGGTCCGAATGCACCGGTCGCCTCGAAGTTCTTGCCCGGACCCCATTGCGACGTATGCATCTGCCAGTCACGAATGCTGCCGTCGTTGTAGCACGCGAAGCCGGCGATATGCTCGTACGCCTTGTCTTCGGAGATGCGGCGGCCGCCCTTGCCGAGCACAACGGCGATCTCGCCTTCATAGTCGAGGCGATCGGATTCCGGCGGCAGGAGGATCGCTTGCTCATGGCCGAGTTGCGATTCAGCAACCCGCATGAAGATGGTCGGACGCTCAGTGCGTTCCCGCTTGGTTTCCTGCACATGCTCGTCGTAGTTGAGTCCAGCACACAGGATCTTGGTCGGATCAGCGACGACCGGGCGATAGGCATTGATGTCCGACAGCGCGAAGTCTGTGTCTGACCTGGCGCCCAGATCCTTCAGCGCATCGATGCCGACCTGACGCAGTGCTGCGCCCAGGTCCGTCAGGTTCAGGCGCGCGCCGATGTCGGTCACGCCCTGCTCGGTGACTGTGCCAAAACTGTCCGCGTTGTTTCGGGAAAAGCTGATGAACTTCATGCGTAAATCTCCAGGTTCAATACTTGGTAAAAGTGACGCCTGTGGCGCGACTCAACACAGCCGCCGCGCCTACGGTTAACGATTGACCCATCAGGACACCGAGGCCGGCTCTTTTCGTGCGTCGAGAGTCCGACCGAGACCATCGACGAGCGCCAGCAACTGCGGCAGGTCCGAGGCCGTACCAAACACGTAGCGGTCCGGCCGAATCACGATTGCCGCTGCGTCGAACTCCTTCAGGCAGTCCATCGCTTCGGCGTTTCCGTCATCGATCACGGAGAGCGGATATGACATCCGCTCGCGCAGCGCTTTGGCAGACGCTGTATCCAGCAGGCCCGGCTTGGCGAGGATGGCGAACGTCTGACCGGCGATCACGTCGAGGCGCTGTCCACCCGCAAGCATCGGCTGAGGCGCCACGATGCCGCTGGCCGCCTGCGCCCCACGCAGATCGCTCTCGCCCAGGCGCGGACTCAGACTGCGCAGCATCCGCGGCGCGACAGCCAGCGCCCGGTCACGTTCGGCGACCTCTTCCGGATGCCGCGCCTGAATGATGCGACCGAGTTCCACGGCCAGCTTGATGTACTCGGTCGCATGCGGCGCGCGCTCGTCCTGGTATGTATCGAGCAGTGTGGCGGCAGTCCCGTAGCGGCACACTGCCGCGAGCTTCCACGCGAGGTTCGCGGAATCGCGAATGCCGGCACACAGGCCCTGACCGAGGAAGGGCGGCGTCTGGTGCGCGGAATCGCCCACCAGAATCAGCCTGCCGCGGCGCCAGCGTTGCGCGACCAGCGCATGGAACGTGTACACCGCCGCACGTTCGAGCTCGGCATCGTCGGGGGTCATCCAGCGCTCGATCAGCGACCAGACCGTTTCCGGCCGTGCCATTTCGGCAGCGTCTTCGCCGGGGTGCAGCATGATTTCGAAGCGACGGCGATCGCCAATGCCGCGCACGTAAGTAGCGGGCCGGGCGGGATCACAAAACTGGACGCTGTGATCGCCCAGCACGGACCAGGGACGTTTCAGCACCGCGTCAAAGACCAGCCAGCGTTCATGGAGCCCCAGATCGGTCATTTCGCTGTCCATCAGTCGGCGCACCAGCGAGCGGGCGCCGTCGGCCCCCACCACATAGGCCGCCTCGATGGTCTTGAGCTTGCCGCAGGTGAGGTCCTCGTATTTGACCTGGATATGGCTGGCCGACTCTTCGATTGCGTACACCTCACTGCGCAATTGCACCGACACGCTTCGCTGCTCCGCCAGTCGCGCGCGCAGGATGCGCTCGAGGTCCGGTTGATGGAAGCGATAGCTCGAATGCCAGCCCTGCGCGCCAACTTCCTGTGGCCGCGGCCAATCCACCAGCAGTTGACCGCTGGCGTTGACAAACTTCATGCCCGGCGAAATGTGGCAAGACGCGGCGACTTCGTGCGCAACGCCAATCGCGTCAAATACACGCATGCATTCCGCATCGAAATGAACCGCGCGAGGCAGTGTGTACGGGGCCGACTCTCGCTCCAATACCGCCACTGTCAATCCGTACATCGCCAGCAAGTTGGCCAATGTTGCGCCCACGGGGCCCAGCCCGATGACTGCGACGTCATACATGTCTATCGTCTCCAGTTTTATGACTATCTGATTGTGATAAATATATGTACAAATAACTTGCACGTCAACTGTATTTTTGGCAAATTATCACAATACGATTTTCCAAGGAGACGACAATGAATAAGGGACTGAGCTTCAGCCATGTCGGGATGTACGTCAGGGACTTACCCACGATGACGCAGTTCTACACAGACCTACTGGACTTCACGATCACTGACGCCGGCGAACTTGTCGGGCCGAACGGTCCAGTCGAGCTGGTATTCCTAAGCCGTGACCCGAAGGAGCATCACCAGATCGTGCTTGCCACCGGCCGCCCCGAACACGTGTCGTTCAACGTGATCAACCAGATTTCGCTGCGGGCCGACAGTCTCGCCATGCTGAGGGAATTATTTGGGCGTCTCGCCGAAGGCGGTGCAACCGACATCCAGCCCACCACTCACGGCAACGCTGTGTCGGTGTATGCACGCGACCCCGAAGGCAATCGACTCGAGTTGTTCGTGGACACGCCGTGGTACGTCAGCCAGCCGACGAAGGTGCCGGTGGATATGTCGCTCCCTGAAGACGTGCTGATGAAGGAAGTCGAGAACCATGCTCGTTCGCTGCCCGGATTTGAGCCACGAGAGGCGTGGCAGGCACGGATGGCTAAGAAGATGGGGATTGCCTGACAGACGTATGCGGGTGGGAGCAAGTGGCCTTCGCTACAATAGCGGCTACTCCCGCCCCACTTTCGTTCAAAACGCTGCGATGTCAAGCTCGTCCAAAATGCTGTCAATTCTCGATCTTTTCTCGATCGAGAAACCGGTGTGGTCACTGGAGACAATCTGCACCGTGATCGGCTGCTCGACGCCGACGGCTTATCGCTATCTGCGTGAGCTGGCCGACGCCGGATTGCTTGCCCGGCTCGGCAATGGCAGCTACACGTTGGGACCGAGGGTCATGACCCTGGATTACCAGTTGCGTACGGTTGACCCGTTTTTTTCCATCGGGCATTCGCTGATGCGCGAACTGTCGGAACAGACTGGCTGCGATTGCGTCATGACCAGGATGTTTGACGACAAAATTGTTGATACCCACCGGGAGAGTTCGAATGGGGAGCTCGATCTCGCGTACGGCAGGGGCCGCCCCCGGCCGCTATTTCTCGGGGCCGCCCCCAAAGTGATTCTGGCGACGCTACCGCGGGCGCGGCTCAAACGATTGTTCGAAAAATACGCAGCCGAAACTCGTGCCACAGGCATGGGCGATACGTTCGAGGACTTCTGGCACGGCCTGCAGCGCATACGCAAGGCAGGTTATTACATCTCGCGGGGTGAGCTGGAGGCACAAATGGCGTCGATCGGCGTGCCGCTGTTTTCCAGTGACCCGCAGGCGAGTGCTGCGCTTGCTCTGGTTACATCGCTGCAACGTTTCGAATTCATGGATCATGGCAAGCTGCTTAAGCAGCTGACCGGGGCTGCGCAGCGCATTGCAACCGCGGTCGCGGATCACTCAATAAGCGCGCAGTGACGTCGGTGCCGGGCCTTGGGCGACCAAGGGGCAACCACTACGAAGAGACTATATGCAAGAACACTTTCAGCAAGCCGTCGAAGCAATCGAACGCGTCCGTTGCGAGGCAACTCTGGGGGACGATTGGGCAACGCTTGAGCAAATATTCTCCAACGAGCTTGCCTTCATTCATTCCCCCGGCTACGTGCACGACAAGGCTGGCTACCTCGATTTCCTAAGGACTCGGGTCAAAACCCTGCGGATCTCGCGTCCCGCACCGCCCACCTGCAAGATCATGAGCGACGGCGTCCTGGTCTTCGGCGCGATCGACCAGCAGATCGAGCGTCGCGCCGATGGCAGCATCGTCAACGTGAGCGGCTGGACGACTCAACTCTGGTCGCCCGACGAGAAGTCGTGGAAACTGGTCCACCAGCATTCGACGAGGCGTTCGGAATAGGATTTACAGGGCGATGTCAGAAACCAACGCCGACACCAACACCCACACCACCGCCGAAGCTTCCGCCGCCAACGCCCACGCCGATGCTGGTACTAGGCGCGTAGTAGCCGGGGCCATATCCATACCCAGGATAGCTGGAATCGTACGGCTGGGCGGCAACGCATCCCGCGACGCCAGCCGCTAAGGCCAATATGCCGAAAAGCCTCATCATGAGCGGTCTCCCGTGCATGAATCAGGCAGCAAGATTTGGTCCGCCAGATCGGAGGAAGCTTAATGAGGCGAGATTCGCCTTAACATCAGCGATGTACTTCGCAAACTCGGGGCCCGGGCTCTGGAAACTCGTCACGATCTGTGCCTCGAGCAACTGTGCGCTCGCCGAGGTTGTCATGCGACCAGTGTCGCCGGCGATCTCGGCCTAAGAGTACTCGATCCCGTACGACTGGCCCTCTCCGCTTATCGGAAAACTGCACGTCGACACCGACCGGCTGCTCTTGGCCGTGTGCTGCCAGCATCCGCCTGTTCGAAGCGGGCCATTGGGATGCGGGAACGGCTGCTGGCAAGCGGTTAGCGATTAGCGAAAAAGTAGCCCTCCATACCTCTCATCGAGGCGAACAAGGCGTTACTCTGACTCATTCACATAGATTTTGTACTCTTTGCCTCGATCATCAACGGCAGCCATGAATTTTTGACCACTTACGGGCCAGTGAAACTCAAGCTGGACGAGCGAACTAAGCTCGACATTTTCAGACAATAAGTGGCGCTCGAGACCCGAGCGGTAGCTCTTGATTGAGATCAAAATTCGTTCGGTTGCTTTTTCCGCCGGGCTAAAGATGCCGCTCGGCCAATCGATCTCAATGTCGATCTGCTGTCGATGAATCAACTCGAGGTCGTCGATCACGTATCCGTCGGCAGAATTCATCAGGCTTGTGAAGCTAGCGCCGAAATTGTGGATCGCCGAGTGAATGTTTTTATATCGCATTGGCGCTGCCCTTTACGCTTTCGATAAAACCTGGTTCCTGGAATTGTCATCGATTTGACGACGGTCGTCGAACGACCCGTTGTGGCCGGTTGCCGAAGTTCATAGTTATCCGCCGCGCTACTGCGGCGACTACGGCGCGAACATTCGGCACCCGACCCGGAATTGACATTCGGTGATACGGGAAGCGGCCGTTCAAGGTATCGAGTTCGGCTGCTCCTGTCCATAATCCACTGTAGAGCTGTCGATCCATGTCGCTGTCAATCTAACTGCTGTTTTCCCCTTGGCAAGGAAGTTGCGGCGAACTTGTCCCGGCAGTCGTTCGCATGGAATTTGGAAAAAACTCCCGGCGCGGGCACGCGATCAGTCATTGGACCAAGGTCCTATACAACATTTATTTCGCCGTGTATAGGGTGGAGGCTGCCAGCTTTCCACCGGCAGACCAATCACGCAGGCACAACATCTGGAGTTCGTCATGAAAAACACGATTGCGGCTGTGATGACCGCTTCCCTCGCACTGGTATCTCTTCCCGACGTCTGGGCGCAAGGCAACTCAGGAGCGAGCCCGGCGACAGCCGCTGAACATCCGGATGAGATCGTGAGAATGCACCAGCAGGTTGCTGCGGCGAATCGCGAATACAACAGGGAAGTTGCGGCTGCGAAAAAGGTCTATGACGGCAAGAAAGCGGAAGCCAAAAAGAAGCGCGACGCTGCGGTTGAAGTCGCCCACAACGGCATGGGCCAGTAAGCCGTATCCGCAACGACGCCTTGGTGGACTGCGACGCTGCTCGCCGATGGGTGAGTCCTGGTGGGACTGGCGGATTGGGCAGCACCGGCTTTTATCGTCGGCCGAGCTATACGATCCGTCAACGGGAACCTGGGCCCAGACCGGCAGCATGAATTAGGCGCGCGACCGTAGCATTCGTTTCATTCTTGATCGGAGGACCCTTGTGTTTCATGTCAATGCCTTCACGCGCTTAAGCGACAGCAAATCGAGTGCCTAGCTTCGCCAGCGTAGACAACATTGTACGATGGCGCCAATCGAGCCAAGCGGGTTGTTAGAGATGCCGTCGATGCTGCCGGTGATCGTGCCGGCGTTGGTAATGGTGCCAATGTTGACGCCGTTAAAAACGACGTTCAGGCCGGTGATGATGCCTTCTGTTCGGTATTCGGTAAGACGCACGGAGTGGTCTGCGACCTGTGCGCCAGACTCTTTAACGATCCCGCTCATGGCTGCTCTGTCCAATCGCCTCTTTTTCAGCACGGCGCGCACGCTTCGTGCTCTCGCCTGTTGCATGGTGCTCTTCGGACTCTATCTGGGGGCGACGAATCTCGTGTTCCTTGAGCACGATCGCGGCTCGTTTCTCATGTACCGTGCCGGCCAGCTGGGCCTGGTGTCGGCGCAGTATGCTGCGGACCATCCGCTCTGCATCGTCCGGTTTACCCAGCGCTCGAATGGCGAGTGGGAATATCGCGTCCACCGCCCTCTGCTCGGATACGCGGCCATCCCGGGGCTGGTGTCCCACCACACCCGGCAGAACCTTGGGCGGCTGTGCGACACGCGCGACCCCCGGGGCAATTTCGGTTGTGAGCATCACTGAGGGATAAACGGAAACGGGCGCGCATCGCCCGTAATCGGGGATCCTGACTGCGCTGACGGCGGTCAACGACATCACCAGCCTGATAGATCGCCGGGGCGACTTTACAGAACTTCCAGGGCTACTTTTGCTATGCGCTGACACGGGCGGTCGAACTTTCGGCCGCGTTCACGTATCCGCGCGCTGGTGGAAACGGAGGCCGTGACATTCCCCATTGGTTAACGGCGTCACCGCGCCGTCTTCCAGAGCAATTAGGTCGAGGCCGCCGTTGGCTTCAGGGATTGCTTCTAATGGCCCTGGCAACGGCCGAATTGCCCTGAAAGACCATAGGGCGCGCGAGGATCGACGCGTCATGCGCGGCTCAGTTCGTGCGCCGTTTTTGAACTAAGTGAGAACGGACCGGTGGACGGCCGGATCAAGGCCAAGAAGCTTGCCGCGCCGCGTCCTGACGACTTTGTTCCGCAGCGATTCAAACCGGGTCAGCGATCACCAGGCCTTTTCGATTTGCATCGGCGATCGCCTCCGCCTACACTGATTCGGCTGACGCGATGCAACAAGAACCGCGCCGGGCCGCTTTCGCGAGATTGTTGGCGAGTTCGCGGCGCCCGATACGCCGCGTCACGCTATTGCCATATTTTATCGCTGATCTTGATCGACACCGCGTCTCTCGCAAGGCGCGATGCGCCTCGCCCTGGTTTCACGTCGACTGTCCTTCCGCACGAAACCGTGCGATAACGACGGCGGCGCCGACTCTCCGATGGAGTTCGAAGCGACCATGAATCAGTCCAGTCCGGCATCTGTTCCCGTCAATCCTCCCGCGACGCCCTTGCCCAGCGGATTCGCCCCGGCGCAGGCCGCCGTCGATTACATCGTCGACGCCTGGCAACGAGGCATCCTCTTCTCCGACGTGATGCGCGAGCGCGGCAACCAGTATCAGGCCCACTTGCTGGAACGCGCACCGAACGTGCTCGATTTCGGCACCGAGCTGGTCGTCGACGGGCGCACGTTGCCGCGCCCCGTCAACTACGGCCTCGTTCGCATCGCCGCCCCCGACGATCTGAAGCCCGACCACGACGCCACCGGCGCGCACGATCCGGGCCGCCTACGTCCGTTCATCGTCTTCGACCCGCGCGCCGGGCACGGCCCGGGAATCGGCGGCTTCAAGCGCGACAGCGAAATCGGCGCCGCCTTGCGGGCGGGCCATCCGTGCTACTTCGTCGGCTTTCTGCCCGATCCCATGCCCGGCCAGACCGTCGAAGACGTGATGCGTGCCGAAGCCACCTTCCTCGAAAAAGTGATCGAGCTGCATCCGGACAGCCCCGGCAAGCCCGCCGTGATCGGCAACTGTCAGGCCGGCTGGCAGGTGCTGATGACGGCCGCGATGCGCCCCGAGCTGTTCGGGCCGATCATCGTCGCGGGTGCGCCGGTGTCGTACTGGGCGGGCTGGCGCGGCAAGAATCCGATGCGCTACTCCGGCGGGACGCTCGGCGGCTCGTGGCTCACCGCGCTCACGGGCGATCTTGGCGACGGCCGCTTCGACGGCGCCTGGCTCGTGCAAAACTTCGAGAACCTGAACCCGGCCAACACGCTCTGGCAGAAGCAATACAACCTCTACGCGAACGTCGACACCGAGGCATCGCGCTATCTCGGCTTCGAAAAGTACTGGGGCGGTCACGTGTTCCTCAACGCGGCCGAAATGCAGTTCATCGTCGACAACCTGTTCGTCGGCAACCGGCTCGTCAAGGGCGAGATCGTCACGTCGGACGGTATCCGCCTGGATCTGCGCAATATCCGCTCGCCGATCGTCGTGTTCTGTTCTTATGGCGACAACATTACGCCGCCGCCGCAGGCGCTCGGCTGGATCACCGACCTGTATCGCGACGACGCCGATCTCTTCGGCCACGACCAGACCATCGTCTATGCGACGCACGACAGCATCGGGCATCTCGGCATCTTCGTGTCGAGCAGCACGGGCAAGAAGGAGCATCGCGAGTTCGTGAGCAACGTCGACCTCATCGACCTGCTGCCCTCGGGCCTATATGAAGCGCATATGGGAAAGCGGACCGACGCCACGCCGCACGCCGAACTCGTCGAGGGCGACCACGTGCTGTCGATTTCGCGGCGCAGTATCGACGACGTACGCGCGATCGTGCAGCCCGATCCGGAAAGCGACCGCCGCTTCGCGACAGCGGCTTACGTGTCCAACTTCAATCTCGGCCTGTACCGCAGCTTCGTGCAGCCGTGGGTGCATGCGTCCGTGACGCCGTGGGCCGCCGACATCGCGAGCCGCTTTCATTCGCTGCGGGTGCCCTATGAATCGTGGTCGGACCGCAATCCGTTTGCGTCGAGCGTCGCGCGTTTCGCCGAGGACGTGAAGCAAGCGCGCACGAGCGTCGCCACAGACAATCCGTTCTGGCAGATGCAGAACGCGGTGTCGGACGCGATCGAAGCGTCGCTCGACTTCTATCGGGATACGCGCGATACAGCCGTCGAACAGATGTTCGAAGCGGTCTACGGCATGCCGTGGCTGCAGGCGATGGCGGGTCTTCCTCCGCGAGGCCACGACGAAGCCGCCGCCCCATTGACTGAGCCGGGCGATTCGGGAGAACGCAGCGCATCGATCGCCGCGGTGCACGAGCACCTGCGCGAGGACATGACGAAGGGCGGTCTCCTCGAAGCGAGCGTGCGCGCGTTGCTGTTCATGCGGCGCACGCATGGCGACGCGGACGAGCGCCGTTTCAATCTCGCGCGCGAGATGCTCGGCACGCTCTCCGATCGCGGCATCCTGGCGTTCAAGGATGTCGTGCGCGAACAGGTGGCGCTGCTGCGGCTTGACACCGACGCCGCCATCGACGCGCTGCCCGGCATGCTGGCGAACGCCGCGCCGGCCGACACCCGCGACGCCGCGCGCCGCATCGACGAGCTCACCACGACACTCCCGCTTGATGCCGACGAACGCGCCGACCTTGCGCGCGTGCTGTCGATTTTCGAGTCGGCATCGAAAGCGACGGCGAAGCCGACGCGGCGTTCCGAAACGCGCCAGCAGGTCGAGTGACGTGCCCCCGCCGCGCGCGGGCAACACTATAAATCGAGGGCACATGGCATTAGCCGAAGTAATGTCCTCATTAGCAAGAAATGGCGAACCTTAACAATTGCGAGCGCTATTCATGGCGCGATGACGAAGAAGTCTTGTTTTTTTGATGAAACCTTTCTGCGGCGGGCCAAGAACACTGCGCGATAGGACGACATCATCCTGTTTTGTGATATTGAGAGGCCGATAAGGTCGCGCTGGGCGCAGGCGGTGAATCACGCCGTGGGTATGCCACCGTGAAGTCGGCTGTTGAGTGCGGAACCGACGTCCAATCGTTTCAGCCGGCCAATGTGCGAATGTCGCTTCATGACCGGTTGCCGTCCGACGCGGTCGGCCGTACCCGATCCCCAGCAGTCGGCCGGATTTCTCCGAAGCAGCCGTTCGAACCGGGACCAACCATCTGGATCGGCCCCGATCCGCGGGTCCTGCTGTGACTGCTAGCGAGTCCGAGCGTTGCATATCATCGCCGCAAGGTGTTGCTGTTCACCGTTTCTGCTAATAACGTTCACGGTTTTTGGCGAGAACTGGTGTGGCCCGCGCCCGGTAAGGCTAGGAAGTCAGATTGCCAATTCTGTCACCGTTGCGTTTCAGCAAGGGAGAGCGGCAGGATGTCCGTTGATTTGGCTAGCGTTCGGCGTGTCCCCGAATTTGGCGAATGCGGCTGTCGAGGCGCGCGATTAGCGCATTGGCCTGAAGCGGCAGCAAGCGCAAATACCGGAGGTCATTTTTGATCTCGGACGGCGGACATCTCAGCGCGCAGACCAAAAACGCCAAGCAGTTTGGCACTTTGGATGTTTCTTAGGCGGCCCTCACCACTGTTCGTATTGATGGCGGTGAGAGTGTTATCGTAGTGCGCTTTGTCAGTCGTTCCGGGCAGTGAGTTCGTGCTCCGGGGGCAAAGTGACGCTAGCGGACAAAACGGACACCGTCAGCGCTTCAATGGACACCGCTAGCAACATTCGCGATCTGCAACAGCAACTGCACCTGGCGACGGATTAATAGCGGCTACATCATTTTGAGCACCATTTTTAGGATTCCCCCTTGGAAATTAAAGTCAACTTTCTCGATAAGCTACGTCTTGAAGCCAAGTTCGATGACTTCACAGTAGTGGCCGACCAGCCTATCCGTTATAAGGGCGATGGCTCGGCGCCTGGTCCCTTCGATTATTTTTTGGCTTCATCGGCGTTGTGTGCAGCTTACTTTGTGAAGTTGTACTGCGTAAGTCGCAATATTCCTACGGAAAATATCCGCCTGTCGCAGAACAATATTGTTGATCCGGAAAACCGGTACCAACAGATTTTCAAGATTCAGGTTGAGTTGCCGTCGGATATCTCGGAAGTGGACCGCCGAGGTATTTTGCGCTTCATCGACCGTTGTACGGTGAAAAAAGTGGTGCAAGCCGGGCCCGAGTTTGTCATTGAAGAGGTAGAAAACCTGGATGCCGATGCTCAGTCGTTGCTGACGTTGAAGCCGGCTTCTGATGCCAGCACCTATATTGCGGGCAAGGATTTGCCGTTGGAGCAAACCATCGCCAATATGTCGGGCGTTCTGGCGGGCTTGGGCATGAAGATAGAGATCGCTTCGTGGCGCAATATTGTTCCAAATGTGTGGTCGCTTCATATTCGCGATGCGCATTCGCCGATGTGTTTTACCAATGGCAAGGGAGCGACCAAAGAAAGCGCGTTGGCGTCAGCGTTGGGAGAGTTTATCGAGCGACTGAATTGCAACCATTTCTATGGCGGTGGATTTTGGGGCGAAGACATCGCCAATGCGGAGTTTGTGCATTACCCGAATGAGCGCTGGTTCAAGCCTGGCCCTAAGGATGCGCTGCCGGCTGAAATTCTGGATGAGTACTGCGTCGAAATTTATAATCCCGATGGCGAGTTGTATGGCTCGCATCTATACGACACCAACTCCGGCAACGTGGAGCGCGGCATCTGTTCGCTGCCGTTTGTGCGGCAGTCGGACGGCGAAGTGGTGTATTTTCCGTCCAACCTGATCGAGAACCTGTTCGTCAGCAATGGCATGAGTGCCGGTAATACGCTGGCCGAAGCGCAGGTGCAATGTCTGTCCGAAATTTTCGAACGGGCGGTAAAGCGCGAAATTCTGGAAGGCGAAATCGCTTTGCCTGATGTGCCGCACGAAGTGCTGGCGAAATACCCTGGCATTCTGGCCGGGATTCATGGATTGGAAAAGCAGGGCTTTCCGGTGCTGGTAAAGGATGCGTCGCTGGGTGGGACCTACCCAGTGATGTGCGTCACCTTGATGAACCCGTGCACAGGCGGTGTCTTTGCCTCGTTCGGCGCGCACCCAAGCTTCGAGGTCGCGCTGGAACGGAGTCTGACGGAATTACTGCAGGGGCGTAGTTTTGAAGGCCTGAACGATTTACCTCAGCCCACCTTTGTCAGTAACGCCGTGACTGAACCAAACAACTTTGTTGAGCACTTCATTGATTCCAGCGGTGCGGTGTCGTGGCGCTTTTTCAGCGCCAAAGCGAATTACGAGTTTGTTGAGTGGGATTTTTCGGGCCAGGGTGAAAACTCCAATGCCGAGGAAGCAGCAACCTTGTTCGGTATTCTCGGAGACATGGGCAAAGAGGTGTACACGGCGGTGTATGATCAACTGGGTGCCGTAGCCTGCCGGATTTTGGTGCCCGATTATTCGGAAGTTTACCCGGTAGAGGATTTGATCTGGGATAACACAAACAAGGCGCTATTGTTCCGCGCGGATATTTTGAACTTGCATCGACTGGACGATGCCTCCCTGGCAGCACTGCTTGAGCGGTTGGAGAACAGTGAGCTGGACGAGCACTCCGATATTGCCACTTTGATCGGCATCGAATTTGACGAGAATACGGACTGGGGGCAGCTAACAGTTCTCGAGTTGAAACTGTTGATTCATCTCGCCTTGAAGCAATTTGAGGAAGGGCAGGAGCTGGTCGGAGCTTTTCTGCAGTACAACGACAACACGGTCGAGCGCGGATTGTTTTACCAGGCCTTGAATGTGGTCCTGGAGGTGATGCTCGATGACGACCTTGAACTGGACGACTACGTGGTCAACTTCCGTCGAATGTTTGGCAACGCCCGGATGGACGCGGTACTTGGGACAGTGGACGGCAGCGTGCGCTTCTTTGGGCTAACGCCAACGAGTATGAAATTGGAGGGCCTCGACAGGCACCATCGCCTGATCGGCAGTTACAAAAAATTGCATAAGGCGCGGGCCAATGCAGCGGCTACAGCGAAGTAGGGTTGCGAGTCATGGCTGGACGCGATGATACCGTTCATCCCCCTCAAAAAACGCCCGTTCGATACTTGAGCGACCCTCTGCGCCGGCGTGCATCAATGTTGATGCCGTCAGCGTTGATGGTCAGCTACAAAGGCAGATCGAGGGCCTTCGGTAGTCCCCGTTTTTAACGGCGGTCAGAAGTCGAGCTTTCCGCTTCGGGCAACGATGTAATGTCGCTTTTTCGGGCGGGCAGGATGACCGACAATAGTCCGCTATCTCACCCCCCCCGCCGATGAGATGTCGGGCGCCGCCCACCTTGTCACGACCAGAGCGGATACGTTCGTGGTCGCTAACCCTTCCGGTCACGTTCACGGGTTGTTGCACCGAGACCACTGATGTTCGGCAGATCGGAATCTGTGCCTGTTGAATCGGTTCGTAGAACCCATACGACGATTCGCGCGAACGCGTCGCCGATGTTCGCCGTGCCGAGGCGTGCACGTACCCTCCAAGGTCTCCCTGACGGGTGGTCACCTGATAGGCAGAGCGTCGGCCGGGTTGATCGGCGGATCGTCCACGATCCATGGCGCGGCATCGACTGACTGCTTGTGGCCGGCAGTACGCGTTCACACCATCAACCCGAAAGCCGCCTTGAGGACTCCAATGTCGGCTCTGTAAAATGTTCATCGAACTGGTGCTATCGGCCAGCATGAGACATTCGACGGCCACGACCAGATTGGCAACAATTGTCGGCATATGGGGCGGCCGAACGTTAGCTCAGGCCAGCGGCCACTATTGCCGCGTGAGCATGAGGTTCAGATTCTGAACCGCAGCTCCGGATGCGCCTTTGCCAAGATTATCGAAAACCGCAGACAGCAGGACGTGCCCGTGTTCCACGTCATGAAATACGCTCAAGTGCATGTCGTTCGTACCGTTCAGCACTTGCGGATCCAGGTGTTTTAAGGCGCGCGATTCGTGCAGCGGCAAGACTCGTACGTGAGTTACCTCGGCATAGTGGCGTGCGAGGCATGCGTGTAACGTGGCGCCATCCACGCCGGGTGCCAGCAGCCGCAACGCCAGCGGCACCGTCACCACGATGCCCTGGCGGAACGCTCCGTACGCAGGGACGAAAATGGGACGCTGCGCAAGCCAGGCGTGCTGCTGGATCTCCGGCGTGTGCTTGTGCGTGAGTTCCAGGCCATAGACCTGGTATGAGGGCGCGTTGGCAGCGCCTGGCCCCTCATGTTCCTCCACGCCGGCACGCCCGCGTCCGGAGTAGCCGGATACCGCATGAATGCTGATCGGGTAATTGCCCGGTATGAGCCCGGCCTGCACCAACGGACGCAGCAGGCCAACTGCACCGGTCGGATAGCAACCAGGATTGGTGACCCGACATGCTTTCGCAATTTGCTCAGCCTGCCCCGGCGTCATTTCCGGAAAACCGTAAGTCCAGTCCGGCTGTGTGCGGTGGGCGGAGCTTGCGTCGATAACTCGGACGGCAGGATTGACAATGGCGTCCACTGCCTCGCGCGCGGCGGCATCCGGCAAACAGAGGATGGCAATGTCGCAGGCGTTGATGGCTTCTGCGCGACGCCGCGAATCTTTGCGCTCCGCCGCGGCAAGTGTGAACAGTCTGATGTCGGTCCGATTGCGCAGCCGGTCGTGGATTTGCAGCCCGGTGGTGCCTTGGTCGCCGTCGATGAAAACTACGGGAGAGCTCATAGTGGGTGACTCCGCTGACTGTGGGTTGTAACAGGTAAAACGAGCCCCTATGTTGCGCGGACGGCTAGAATAGAGAAAGTTGAATTTCATAACGTAAACATTCAGTTTTTCTGAATCTGGACGCCGTCATGCGAGAGATCAGCCTGGACCGCTTGCGCACTCTGGTCGCCGTTACCGACCGTGGTTCATTTGCCGATGCGGCGCGTGCATTGCACCTAGCGCCGCCAACGGTCAGCCTCCACATCGCCGAACTCGAAGACCGCATTGGGGCTCCACTCCTGTTACGCAAGCGCGGACATGTGGGGCCGACGTCTATAGGCGAGGTGCTAGTGGAGCGCGCGCGCCGACTGCTGGCCGACGCGGAGCAGGCGTTAGACGATATTCAACGCCAAGTAGAGGGGCTCGAAGGGCGTGCGCGTCTCGGCGCGTCCACGGGCGTGATCGCGCACCTGCTGCCGCAAGCGCTCGAGGTCCTGCGCGAGCACCATCCCGCCATCGACATTCAGATTGCAGTGCTTACTTCGCAAGAAACCCTGTCCCGGCTGGTGGATGGAACGCTGGATGTCGGGCTGGTCGCGCTGCCTCAGCCCCCGGTAGCTGGACTCGTGATAAAGCCTTGGCGCCGCGACCCTGTGATGGCCGTTGTGCCGGCGCATTGGCGGTGTCCGGCCCGCGTTACCCCTGAATGGCTCGCCACCCAACCTCTCATTCTCAACGACGCGACCACGCGTCTCTCGCGTCTGACTGCGGAGTGGTTCGCGACCGGAGGGCACCATCCTGCGCCGCGCATTCAGCTCAACTACAACGACGCGATCAAGAGTCTGGTAGCGGCAGGTTACGGCGCAGCGCTGTTGCCCCATGAGGCCACTACGCCATTACCCGACAGGCGCATTGTCATGCGTCCGCTGCGCCCAGCGTTGTGGCGACGGCTCGGTATTGCACATCGTGCGGGGTACGTTGAGCGTTCCACGCAACACGTACTTGATGTGTTGTGGGATTTGCGATTGGCGTAGGAGTTGCCATTTGCCGCTTAGGTTCCTTTTCGCTGAAACAGTAGCCTTGTTGCACGCCACGACGAACGAATGGCCGGTTTGTAGAAATTTGACTGACCGAATTGGGTCGGCTACGGAAGTTCGACGCGGAGGTGCGGCCGACGATCACCGGAGGCCGCTCGATTTCCGGGATCGGCCATCAAGCGACATTCGCCCGTCGCGCCGTTGGGACGTTTAGACGGCGGCTCTGCCCGCAAACGGCCATTCAATCGTCGAAGGCGAACGTTGCTTCGTCGGCGCCACTGCCCTTTGGCGTTCTCGAGTTGGCACATGGGCTCAAACCTAGCGCAATGGGAACAAACCCATTGCGCTCGCAATGGCGCGCGTGCGACCTTACGAGTCACCAGCAATTACGAACCGAGCGAGAGATCAATATGGGTATCGGTGCCACGCGTGACTCCCTGCCGCATATTTTTTTCCAGCGCTGCTTCTGGCTGTTTGTCGTGCTGCTCATTCTCATCGGCGCGGTGTCGTTCGTCCCCGCGAGCGACCACGGCCGCCTGATTGTGAACGGTGTCAACATGTTCCTCCTCATCGCGACGGTCGCAGCTGTCGGGCGCACGACACTGTCGTTCGTCATCGCGCTGTTACTCGCCGTTCCCGCGGTGTGGTTCCAGTATCTCGGTCTCTGGCGCGACAGCGACACGGATCTGACATGGTCGTGGATGTTCAGCGCCGCACTTTATTTCATGACCACCGCGTATCTACTGCGCTACGTTTTCCAGCCGAGGATCATGACGCAGGACAAGCTGTTTGGCGCTGCGGCGGCGTATCTCCTGATCGGTGTGCTCTGGGCGTACCTTTACGCGATCATCGGATTCTTCTACCCGCAGTCATACATGATCGTCGGGCAACCGGGACGACTGGTCTATGCCGACGCCCTTTACCTGAGCATAACCGTGCTCACCAGTACGGGCTTCGGAGACATTACGCCGCTCACGCGCCCGGCGCGCGGCATATGCATGATCGAGCAGATAACCGGGGCTTTATTCGTCGCGATACTCATCGCCCGCCTGGCGGGGGTTTATCCGCCGCGAGAGAGTTACATCGACGACGGAGCGCCGTAGGCGGTCAACGAATTGCCTGCGCGCGCAAGCCGACTTCCGAAAGGCGATAGCCGCGATTGCCATGGTCGCTTGCTGCCGGTCGTGGCAAGGCAATAGTCGATCGCACGACGATCGTCAAGGTTCGACCACAAAGGCTCAAAGGGGCAGCAGCATCTGGCAGTCCTGTCGTGCGCCTATCCGATACTGGGCAATAGCGTTTTGACAACCCGAGACGGCTATGGATGATAATCGGAAGCATCACGCGCAACCGACGTTGCAGAGCCAGCCGGCTCAGCCCGGAAGTTGCAGGTCAGCAGCAGTCTCGCCGGAACGTCGGCGAGATTCGCGTGTTCCATGAATGCCTCAGTGCTTCCGAGCGTTTTCACCCGTTGGTCGCTTAGCCGTAGCAGCCGTACGAGCGCGCTGCGCACGCGTTCGTCGTCCTCGACCTCGAACACTTTGGGAGGAACGTGTTCATGATTTTCGCGGCGAACCGGTTTCTTCTTCCGTGCCCCGCGCCGGGAGCAGGATATGAAACACTGCGCCGCGTTCGCCATTACTTTCGGCCCACAGGCGCCCACCATGCATGGTGATGATGGTGCTGCTGATCGGCAGGCCTAATCCCAGCCCGTGTGCCTTCGACGTGATATACGGCGTGAACAATCTGCCGATCTGCTCGGTGCTCAAACCCAGGCCGCGGTCGCTTACAGCAATGCTCACGCCGCTTCCGTCCAGTGCGCCCATCACTGCTATGGAAACAACCCGGTCCTCTGCGGAACATCCTTCTACCGCATCGAATGCATTCATCAACAAGTTGGCCATGACCTGCTGCAGCTGTATGTTGTTGCCGTGCACGACCGGCAAGTCCGGGACGATATCTAACGTCATCTGTATGTTGCGCACGGCAGGATCGCGACGCATGCGCTGAACCACTGAGCGGACCAGGTTGCCCATGTCGAGGGGGAGCGTTTCGTAGGGAGCCCGTCTGGCCAGCTGCTGCATCGTCCGGACAATTTCGTTGGCCCTGAAGCTGCTATCCGCGATGTCCGCCATCGCCTCGCGCAACTCAGACAGGTTTGGCACATCCATCCCGAGAATCCGCTGCGCCGCCTCTGCATTGCTCAGGATCGCCGTCAGCGGCTGCCTGATCTCGTGGGCCACTCCAACTGTCATAAACTCCAGTTCCGACATCCGTGCCAGATGCGCCCCCAGTTCCTCGTCCCGACCAGCTTTCACCTCGAGGAAAGCCAGCCTCCAGGCGGGCGAAAGCTCTGTTGGGCACCGCGTGCTCCTGATGTTCACGGCAACACAGCCGCCATCCTTGCGCCTTGCAATGACGGGTTTCATTGCGCCGCGGGCTGACGGCTCATCACCGAAAGATCGCACTTCGGTCGGGGACTCTCCACCGGGTGCTGTCAACTGAGGAAAGACTGTGCTCCAGCACACGCCGGAGAGTTCTTCCGTCGTATAGCCGAGCAGCGATGCTGCACAGGCATTGGTGCAGATGATCGTAAGCCAGTCGTCCAGAACAACGACTGGATATGGAATCAGTTCGATCAGCGATTTGATGCAATCTTTGCGAAACCGAAAGGTTGCATCTTCGTGTCCAGTAAGCGGCCCGCCCTGATCCTGCGCAGGAAAAGTCATGACCAAATCCCCGCACAAGGTTTTCGACGTCCGCACGGAAACGCGCCATTGCAACAGGATTGTGACGGCATTCAGAGCCTCGCACCGGACAGGTCGATTGGCGCCCGCTCATTCCACCGACTAATCAGCCGGAAGCAGTGGATAGGCAGAACGGTGTCGAGGGGACACGACATTCAGGACCGGCCGGACCGACACCTTTTCCATATTAGTAAGATTTCAACTACTTACACGGCAAATTTTTACCGCTTTCCGCCGCCGCTCGCCTACCCAATACGCATAGGGCGACGATCTGTTCGCGCCGGGCACTTTGATGACCGTTGAACCCTGAATGCGGCCATAGAGGTCACGCGGGGATGAACGTCCGGAGAGGGTCGCGTGCCGCCCCTCGACGTCAGGCAGCAGCCGGCCACGAGCGGCCGGTCGAGGTCGTCATCCAGTTCGGATAGCCTGGGTCTCGTCCGCCCTCGCTCAATGGCCGGTCTCCGGCGAGCAAATTGCCGGTGACACTGCCTCAACCCGGCCAGTTTCCGACACTCGCCGGGGGTACACGCGCAGACACTCGAACGGCTGCTCCGCCCTTGCAAACAGACCTTCAGGAGTTGAGCAGAATGAACCGACTGTGCTGGACCGGGTTTTTACTGCGCTCACGGCGATGAGGTTGAGTCGCGACGAGTGTTCATCGAATCTGCTGCGTGCTCCGCTTGTCAAACCCCGGTCCGGTTACAGTTGTAGTGTGCGGAAAACAGAATTAGCGAGACTGCGACCGGCTACGTGAGAATGAAAAAACGGAAATCGTGAGACTTCCCGGATTCACTAAGCAAGTTTTGACATTTTTTATCTGATGGGAAAGCCATCGGGTGAAGGTCACCAAAAGGCGGCCCACATTCGGTTACATTACGATAATGTTAGACGAATCCGAAGCCGACCGCCGCCCCCCCTTCCGCATCCTCAGCCTCGATGGCGGAGGTGCGAAAGGTTTCTACACACTGGGGGTCCTGAAGCAACTCGAAGCGATGCTCGACAACACACCACTCTGCGAGCGCTTTGATCTCATCTTCGGGACAAGCACTGGCGCCATCATCGCGACGTTGCTCGCGCTAGGGCGAAGCGTTGATGATATCCGCGAGCTCTATGAGGCGGAGGTTCCGCGCCTAATGAGCGTGGGCGGCAGCAACGCTAGGTCGGCCGCGCTGGAAGGGCTGGCTGCACGGGTGTTCGATGGTACGGTATTCACCGACATGAAGACCGGCATAGGCATCGTGACCGCACGCTGGCTCGAAGAGAAGCCGATGATCTTCAAGGCACACATCGGCCAGGCCCATGGGAGCAAAGGCACCTTTAAGCCGGGCTTCGGCGCGTCCGTAGCGGACGCTGTTGTTGCCTCGTGCTCCGCCTATCCGATCTTCAACCGTAAGTTGGTCAAGACCAACGACGGAGATGTCGAGCTGATCGACGGTGGCTACTGCGCTAACAACCCAACTCTCTACGCCATCGTCGACGCAACGAAGGCGTTGGGATACGCCTATGAAGATTTGCGCGTCGTCAGCCTCGGTGTCGGCAACTACCCCGAACCGCCCAAATACTGGCACAAGTGGGCCATCGAGAGGTTTTTTCTCGTCCGGCTGTTGCACAAGACACTGGGGATAAATACGCACTCTTTGGAACAGCTCGCCACGCTGCTCTGCCCGGACGTGCCGATGGTTCGCATTAACGACAGCTACACCACCCCCGACATGGCCGCTGATCTCATGGAGCACAACATCGAAAAACTGAAGCTGCTCTACCGGCGCGGCCTCGAATCGTTCGGCAAGCACGAGCATCAACTCCGACAACTTTTCTCTTGAGGAGAAGCCGTGGCGATCCCGGAAGATGACTTGACCCGTATGGCACAGATCGGGGCGCAGACGACGTCGAAAGACACCTACGCGACAGTGAAACTGGCCCTAGAAGCAGATGGAACCGGCTACAGCGGCAAGAGCTACAAGATATTCCTGCAGGGATCCTACGGCAACGACACGAACATCATTAAGGAGAGCGATGTCGATGTTGTCATCCGGCTTGACGCGATCTTTACCTATGATTTGTCAGGCCTGCCGCTCGATCAGCAACATGCGTTCCGGTCTTCGCACGGCGTCGCGACCTATACCCATCACCACTTTCGCAAAGACGTGCTGGGGGCCCTAACGGCGCGCTTTGGTGCCCACGTTCATGCCGGCACTAAGGCAGTAATGATTGAGCCCTTCTACAGTCGGCGGAAGGCGGACGTGCTAGTCGCGACTCAGCACAGGAAGTACACCTGGTATGTGTCAGACCGAGAAGGAGAACACGGCTACATGCTCGGCATCAGCTTTCACAAATCTGATGGGACGCGGATCATCAACTATCCAAGGCAGCACCGCGAGAACCTCGTTACCAAGAACCAACAGACCAGCGAATGGTTTAAGCACATTATCCGCATCTTCAAGAACGCCCGCCAGCACATGATCGAGCTTGGTCATATCAAGGCCGGAACCGCGCCCTCCTACTACCTTGAAGGGCTCCTCTACAATGTGCCGACACATTGCTTCGGCGTTAGCTATGTCGACTCGATGGTGAATTCCATCAACTGGCTGCTGGCGGCCGATCGCTCGAAGTTCCTCTGTGCGAACGAGCAATACAAGTTGCTCGACGGCAATGGCGATGTAACCTGGAACAGCCAGGACTGCACGACGTTCATGCAGGGTATCGTAGTTCTTTGGAATGGCTGGTAGCCGCCTTCTGTCCGCGTCGGAGGAACGGCGCGAGGACTGCCTGTTCTCAGTCTGACCGCCTGCCGCCGTCGTGCAACCGATGGCAACTCTTGACCGGCCGCGAAAGTTCGGTCTACGTCAGCGGCCGCGCCTTGCAGTTTGATCCGGTACTTCCGGGTTCGGCCATGAAGTGTCATTCGCCACTATTGTCGAACAGAGCTTCAGACGTCGGTTCTCCAATCGCATGCGGCCATTGGCCTCCCGAACACGCACGCCTATCCTCCCGAGTGCTTTGTTCCGCGGTGGTACGCGAGCATCTCGGCGTAGCTATCCGCTGCACTCGTTGTGTTGGTACTCGCCTGGATAATGTCGTACTTCTGGCGCATGGACGTCATATGCGGGACTGCCTCGCATGGCGTTCCTTCGTCGGACGCCAGACCGATAGTGCGAGACAAAAAAGGGGACTCCCAGGTTCGACAGTGCGTGTCAAAGCGGTCAGGGCCAGCCCGTCGCAACAATCTCTTCAGTCCTTCGGTGAGTCATCATGATCCGCCGTGCCGCCTTTCCGCCCTTCCCTGACGTCCGGGTTCACGTTGGCTGTCCCGTTGTTGTTTCCAATGGTGAGCGCTATTGGCAACGGATTTTCGATCCCGCTAAGGTGACAGTCCTCACCCTTGACTGATAGCCTGTAGGGCCCAAGGTTCGTTCCCTCCAGGAAAACAGTCAGCCTGGTGTTATTGATGGTACCCGCGAAAAAGTACCTTTTTCCTTGTGAATCCTTTTGCTGCAGTGAGCCAGCGGGAATTGTCAGCGTCAGGCCTCCGACTGTCAGCGTCATCGACTGTGTCTGCGGCGTTAGCGCACTCGCTGTGGCCGCAAGCGTGAACGTCGCGTCGAATGCGAACGCCTTAGACCTCGGTGCGAGCTTGACTTTCGGTGCGAAGGAGGCAAATTGTAGTGCTCCAGCGGGGATCGCTATAGATCCCGAGAAGGTTCCCGCGGTAAGGGAGATGGATCCGACGGACGCTAGGGACGTAGTGTCGATTTCGCCAACAATCGGAGAGCTCTCACTGGTCACAAAAAGCGTTTTGCCATCCGCTGAAAGACCTAGCGCTTGAGCCCCGTCGTTGTAGGATACTTGGGTATGCAGAGAGTTTGAAGTCAAATCGATTACGTAGATCGTGAGGGCGTACCGGGCTGCCTCATACAAGGTTTTGCCATCCACGGAGATTACCCCGTACTGCGCATAGGGAAGGTTCTGGATGGCTCCCACGAATGTGTTGGCCGATGTATCCAGAATCAGTACCCCCCTGTCGCACGCAAGATATGCCCGAGGTGCGGTCGGGGACATGGCGATATTTGCACACCTCGTCTCGGGTGATGGAATTTGTGTGACCGCAAAGGTCGTTGTATCGATGACAACGAACGACCCGTAAACCGGACTTGTGGCACTGACGAACAACTTCTTGCCGTCAGGGGTGAGACCGATGTTGGCGGCATCTTCCAGTCCAGTGGGCACTACCTTGATTACCGTGTTCGTCGAGGTGTCGATGACGCTCACGTCAGGGCTGGTTTCGGAAGAGGCATAGACCCATTTTCCGTCCGGAGAAACAACAACCTGTTCTGGCAAGGGCGCCTGAGGTTGAGCAATAACTGTTCGAGATGCGGTATCAAAGACGTAGATCAGGTTGGGACCCCCGACGTATGCTCGCGAACCGTCGGGACTGAGTGCAACGCCGTAAATCGAACTGATCGCGGATAGAGTCGTCAGAACGGTGTTTGTTGAGGTGTCGGCAATCGCGAGGCCGCTCGAAGTCGTAATGTATGCGAGCTCTGCCTGTACCGGGTCGGATATTGCGGAAAATCCCAAACCCACGACAACCATGCATGCAGCTAATCCGCGGGGCACATCACGTGCAAGACGACATGAACACATTTCCCACCTCCGGCTGTCGGATTCGCCGGATGCTTTGGCGCATCGGAGCGAAAGGCGCGAATAGCCACGTTCAATGACCATCGTGGTTGGCAAGGCTTGCGGTCGGACGGACGGCGAACGTGACTTGAACGCCACGGGTGTCGAGGACAGGCCAGTTAGCGAACTGCTCATGGCGAGCCAGATGCATGCGCGACTGCAGTCGACGCAGTGCGCGTCGTGAGCCGAGGTTAGGCCCGGACGCGGCATACAGTACCATTCCGCGTTGTGCGCGGAATGGCTGCCGACGACCCGCAGGGCCGACCGGAAACACGTGGATCGTCGCGTCTGAAGAATAGCAACTGCTGCCGCGAATGCGCGCCGATATCTCAGCGTTTTACGCCTCTTTGCAGGACTTCTGGTGGCACTTTCTGTGGTGCACGCACAGAAGAACCAGCGCCATATTGCGCAGAATCCGAATACCCAAAAAAATGCCGGCATCTGCACAGGAAAGACTTTCACCAATGCGGATATGAGCGGTACGCACGCAAAAAGGCAAAACGAGATCCAATCGGTTTTCCCCGAAACCGCGAAAATCAGTCACCGGCACCGAGTTGCCAGCCGGCTCGGATGTGTGGATGGCCGTTGAACACATCAAAGCGGCCGTAGAGGTGGGGCCGGGTTCATGGTCCGGAAAGGGTCGGGAGTACGCACTGCCGACTGGCCGCTTCAGGGACACGGGATTCCACTGGCCGCTTTCCAGCGATGAATTTGAAGAGCGGGCTGACACAACCTGACCCGATGCCGTCATTCGACTGGCTGGTATGTCAACGACCGCTCTGATGTGCTCTGCTGCCTTTCGCGCGCATACGCGGCCTGCCCCTCGGGTGGTAATGGAAATGCGCATTCCGCAAAGTCTTGACGCGATCAACGGGGCTCGACTACGAGTCCTCGTGCCCTCTCGGGCTATGTTGGCCTTCAGGAACTCCTCCACATCGCGCGAGACAGCCCTTCCGACCTTGCTTCCTTTGCTTGTTGATTTCGAGTAACGATTCGGCTATTTTCCCTCAGACCGGCAACACAAAGAACAGGCATCGAGCCACAAATTACCATACCGAGGGGAATTCATGCGATTCGCGCACGTGCTACCGGCACTGCCGCTGCTTTGCACATTGGTAGCATGCAATCAGACCAACCAGGCGGATGTGGCAGCCGCCACCAAGAAGATCGATGAACTTGGGTCGCAAGTGACTTCATTGTCTAGGCAACTTGAAGAAAGCAAGGCAACAATCGCGAATCTCCAAGGACAGGTGTCTATCCTACAGATAACTACGCAGGGCATATGGGAAGCGAGCCCTTTCGTGATTCTGGATCCAACGACGCGATCATACGCCGTCGTCAAAACCAACCTTGGCCAGCTACTTGTCTCTGTGGTTGACTTTTCGCCGTATCTCAACGGATACAAATTAAAATTGGCGATTGGGAATCCATCCTTCGTGACTTACAACGGGGCCAAGCTAACTGTTCGTTGGGGAACGAGTGCAAAATGGGAAACACCCGGCTTTGACGCAGCGAAGTGGCAACAAGGCCTGCAATCAAAGGAGACCAGCGTTACTAATACGCTTCTTCCTGGAGCTTGGAACCAAGTCGAACTAGTCGTCGCGCCCGCGTCAGCCGATCAGACTGGCTATCTTGCGGTTTCGATCAGTCTGGACCAGGTGTCTCTCCGTCAGATGTGAGGCCGCGTCTTCACTGACAACTCAGGCCTCACTCCGGCGCAAGTTCGACCGAACTCGAAGCGAATACACAAGCTACGGATGTCACCTTTCAGAGTCACGAACTCGTCCGAATGTCTAGCTGCCCGCTGGTCCGACCGTCCGCAGTTGGCCGATTGGATAAGGTCGCCAAGGGCCGCTTATTGGCACTCCACTTGGCAAGCCCCGGACTTGGCTGACTGACTGGTTTGGAGGCAGTCATCTGACCGGAGTGGGTCGTATTTGGGCGTTCAGTTGTCCGGATTCTGCCATCTCCTTCGTTAGCCGCTCTCATAGAATGAGCGTTAGCGAGAAGTCGATAATCGCCTGTCCGCTCATCCTCTGACTTGCGTTGCTCGATCCATCTGATGTCCGGCGGCATGAACAAGCATAAGCCGCGCCATTGCCACCCCGCGAGCCGGTAACAGGCAAATGGCGCAGAATAGAATCGCGCGCATCTTCGCGCACGCGAGAGGACGTGGCGCCCGACTTTGGACGTCAGAGCCTCCATGTTAGTGAGACAATCTTGTTGTAGTGAGACCATGAAGAAAGGAAAGACAAAACTCACCCGCCACGATGCTGAGCGCCTTTTCGAAGGCCTGCCCAGCGGGAACGTGAAAGTAAGCGGCCGGCCCGAGAACCCATTCGAAGCCGGGGCGTTCGACGTAGTCGAGCGCGTCGACAACGAAACCAAACTCTGGAAGGACAACCTCATTACTCTTCCGATGGCGATCGAGCTGCCTACTGGCTACGAGTCGGTGTCTCACGTACGCGAGGCGATGGCGAAAGCATGGCACGCGAAGTGGGTAAGGGAAGGAAAAAACGAGGTTGTCGCTGAGTTTCCTGAGGGTTGGACAGCCGTTCGGCAGGGAAGTGGACCCACGGAGTTGCGAGATTCCACCGGCGTAGTTCGCGCGGTATACGGGTGGGCGGAGGACGCGGAGCTCAGGATTCTGCCGCGGTATCTGGTTGAATCACAGACGAACAGTTCAAGCGGACTGGGCAGCCTGGTTGTCCGTGATCGCTTGAACGGTCTGGTTCTTGAAAGATCGTCAATATGGTCTGCCCAAACCGGTACCAACCATCCCGACTGGGCCAGACTGTCGGCGTGGCTCAACTTACACTATCCACAATATCGCGATCCGCTTCGGTACTGGGAAGACTACGGTAAAAACGTCCAAAACTAAGCCATTTTCTGGCGCGCCGTCGTCGCGACAAACTACGCCTGCTGGACGAAAGCGAAAGCGGTGCTCACCGCTTGATTGAGCTTCCGGGCTCGGCCACAAAGCGACGTTCACATGCGCCATCGGTCGGACGTTCACGCGTCGGCTCCGCTCCGTAACCGGCCACCCGATCATCAAATGCGAATGCTCCTTCATCGGCCATGGCAGTCATTTAACGTTGCGTCAAGCGTCCGTGTTGATCGCGGTGTTAGGCACAGGGCTCGTGCCGCGTCGCTTTGCTTATGAGTTGTTCAGGAATCTTAAATAGAAGGCTGAAAATACCAAGACAATGCCGATGTTCACCATCAGCCGTTCCCAGAATCGATTCCTAAAGAACAGTAAATCTACACTAACAACAACGGCTATCAACACCGCAACGTAAAGCACGACGGACATGTTCCTTGTCATTTCAATCGCCGGTTTAAAAATATATCAACAGGTGCCTATCCATAGAGTTGCGAGATGTGCCTCTAGCCAGGTAGGCTTACCACGAACATGGCTGAGTCGAGATCTGGCGCAATGGCATGAGCCAGGAGGTGAGAGGCTAGCATATTCGACGGACCCATCGGTCCGTGCATACTTAATAATATGGACGAGCCTGAAGCCGTCGCAATCTGATGTTTTGCCATGCGTTCCCCGTCCTTGGGTCCGACGATAGTTTGCAAAAGGCAGACGCTTTCGTGTGAATGAATTATGGACTAGCCTTTTTGAGAAAGCCATAGGAGCGAACATCATGGGGTCACCCGTTAATGTGGCAGCCCTTCACTTCTCCGGCGGCGGCTTTGGCCGAAGTGCGGCAGCGGCCTGTGCGAAGACGGATGTCCGAAGCACTCCGGAAGCCGCCATTTATGTCCGGCCGGCCCGAAGGGCTGATGTGGGTCGACTTGCGACGTTCATCCGCTGCGGGCCGGCAAGCGATTCTCAATTCAGCTATCGGACCGGGTTCGGCCATCTACGGTCATTGGCCCGCGCTCTCACACTGACATTCGAGGGGCGGCTCCTTACGGATACCGGACCGTCAGGTCCAAAACATGCCGTCAAGTCATTGTCCGGACCTTCGTCCGGTCAGGGGACCACGTAGCGCTTGTCGATTGCGGTACCCACTGCCTTGACGAAAAGCTCATCGCGCGGCGAGCAGGCCAACTCCCGGAACATAGTGCGACCGGGGATGGCTTCACGCATCTGCCACGCCGCTATTGGACCAAAGTCCAATTGTCTTGAAGCCAGGCAGGTGCCACTATCGATATGACCCGGGAAGATCCCGATGCGGGAGTTCGTTTCATACCGCCAGGTCGCCTTCCGAATGGAGCGCGTGTCATGAGCAAGTATCTGCGGCTTTTTCTCGTGGTCCCGTTTTTGCTGCTCACGGCGGCCTGTTCGACACAAGAGACTTCGTCGCCCGGAACGGGTGATGCAGAACTGGAGGCCCAAGCGCGCGCGGCGCTGCAGCAACTGTTTGACACGGCGCCCAGAACCAGAGACCTTCATGATCGGGCGAAGGCAGTTCTCGTGTTTCCGAACATCCTCCGGGCTGGCCTCGGGGTGGGCGGACAAGGCGGAAGAGGCGTACTGTTCGGTTCCGACGGCAAAGTCCTGGGCTACTTCAGAAACACAGGGGTTTCGTGGGGCCTGCAGGCTGGTGCGCAGACGCTTTCGGAGGCGTTGTTCCTGATGACCGACGCAGCCGCGCGCCAACCCTTCGATAGTAGTGGTTGGGCTGTTGGCGTAGGCCCGACCATTGTAGTCGTGGATGCGGGCGCAGCCAGGTCGATGAACACCACAACGCTGCAGGCGGACGTCTACGCATTTATCTTTGGTCAGCAGGGATTGATGGCCGGGCTTGGCGTACAAGGCCAGCGAATTACGAGGCTCAATCCGTGAAGTGAGCGACGGCCCCGTCGAGTTGGAGTCTCCTCTTTTATCTGGTACGACCTTGGCCGACCTCGACCATTCGACTTCCTCGTAAGCCGACATTCGCGAACCATGAAAGCTGCAGCTATCAGAGGCAGGTCTAGGTCTGCATGGCATCTTTATAGATGCGCCCATCTTTCATGATCAGCTTCAGGTTCTTGTCGGGATCGGCGAGCAGTGCCACATTGTCGAGCGGGTTGCCACCGACGACCAGCAAATCGGCCCATGCGCCCCGCTCAAGCACCCCCAGTTTGGCGGGATAGGGGTTGCGCTCGCCGGAGAGCGCAAGCAACTCCCCGTTGTGTCCCGTCACCATCCGCAGAATCTCGGCGCCGTTGTACCAGCGCGACATATTGCCGATCATCAAACCCTGGCGGGCCGTCACGGCTGGCGAAAAGATCAGGTCGGTCCCGAACGCCACCTTGAGCGCGTGCTTGCGCGCGAGCTTGTACATGTTATCGGTGCCCACGATGACTTCCCGGAACTTGTCGAGGACTGGTCCCGTTAGCGGCCCGACGTCGTCTTCATTCACAAATGGTTGTGTACTCAACCATGTTCCGTTCTTCGCCATCGTCTCGGCCGCACGATCGTCCATCAGGTGCCCATGTTCGATGCATTGCGCGCCTGCCGCCACGGCTCGTTTCACGGCTTCCGTCGTATACGCATGGACGGCCACATAGGTTCCCCAGTCGCCCGCGGTTTCGACGGCTGCGCGCAGTTGGGGCTCAGTGAAGGTCAGCATGTCGAGGGGACTACGTGGCGTGGATACGCCGCCGCCTCCCATGATCTTGATCTGCGTTGCGCCCTGCAGGAACTGCTCGCGCACGCGTAACCGCACCTCGTCCGCCGAATCGGCGATCGCATTCGCGCCAGTCCTTTCCTGCTCACTGACTTCGCCCGTGGTACGCGGGATGGCCGTGAGCGGGCGAAAATCGCCATGTCCGCCTGTCGTCGTGATCAGCGCGCCGGACGGATAAATGCGTGGGCCAGGGATCATCCCCGCATCGATAGCCTGTTTCAGCGCGAATGTCGGTCCGCCCATATCGCGTATCGTCGTGAAGCCGCGCAGCAGCGTACGCTGGGCTTCCGCACTCGCGGCCAGATAGACCAGACCCAGGTCGGCCTGCAGGATCGTCTGGATCGGCAGTGCGGCGAGCATGGCATGCCAATGCATCTCGATCAGCCCCGGCATGATCACCTTGCCGCCGCAATCGACTGTGCGGTTCGTTCCGGCCGCAGGTGGCTGGCCTTGCCCCAGCTGTGAGATGCGGCTTCCTTCGACGACGAGATACATCCCATCGCGCAGGGCGGCCGACTTGCCGTCGAACAGCCGGAAATTTGTAAACGTGACGGGCTGCGGCGCAGCGGCGGCGGGACTCGCGCTCTGTGCCTGCGCGAGTTCCGGCAGTACGGTACTCAGCATGGCCGCCCCCATGCCGATCAGAAATCCTCGTCGCGCGAGATCTGCGCCGATGCGGCGATTCGCATACTGGGCAAGCGCCTTGTTACAGAAGCAGGAATACGTTCGGCTTGTTCGGTTGACGCCGCTGTACTTTCCGGAAGCCATATCTGCCCCCATTTGAGTTGAACACCATGCACGGAAGCGCTGCTTGCGGCCTTTGAACAGGTAACGGGAACAACCAGCGGACAGTAACGACATTCGTACGGAAGTATGGCAAACAATTAACGCTCGTGCGTTCAAAGCGTCGATACATCGCTTGCATAAAAGGTAGTGGCCTGTCGGGCGAAGAAGCATCTGGGAAGCGAAACGAGTCCCGACAATGGCGGTCCTGCGTGCGATGACGGATTTCGCCGGCGAGTAGCACACGCTCCTCCGGGTGAGTGGCCGATGAAGTACTGAGAACGGTCCTCGCCGTCCTTATGGACCAGGTGGCGGCAAAGGGTCGGAAGTGTGAGTTCGCGATGCCGGAAGCTGTCGCCCGGCTGCTCGACACCGCTACCGTCGGCAATCCATAACATTGCCGACGTAGAATCCAGCCCGCGCTATGGTCGGCATTGGGCGAACTGTACTCGACGGTCCTCGGGCGGATCTCCGATGCACGCCATTCATTCGGGTGACGGTTTCGCAGGATGGGTGAGCGGCGACAACTTGCCCGCTTCGCCGGAAAGAGGCGCGACAGAAAGTGGCCGCACGAATGCGCGTGCAACATCACGTCGTGCGACCAGCGCTGACTGCACTAGAGTTCAGTTTGTTCGGAAATCTCCAGCGCGTCATCGACTTCAATGCCAAGATACCTGATTGTGCTTTCAATCTTGCTATGGCCGAGCAACAACTGGACGGCTCTGAGATTCTTGGTCCGTTTGTAAATCAAGGTCGCCTTCGTACGGCGCATCGAATGGGTGCCGTAGACTGTCGGATCAAGTCCAGTTGCGCTCACCCATCGACTTATCATCCGGGCATACTGCCGGGTGGAAAGATGCGGGGACGCCGACAGTCGACTCGGGAAGAGGTACTGCTCCGATCGCAGGGCGGCCTTGTCAAGCCACGCGCGGACTGCCGACCGGGTCGGCTCACTCAGCTCAAATTGGACGGGACGCTGGGTCTTTCGCTGAACGACTTGCGCCCGCGGCAAGACCTGGTTGACGTGAGTGACATCGCGAACTCGCAGACTGACAAGATCGCAGCCACGCAGTTTACTGTCGATTGCGAGGTTGAACAAGGCAAGATCGCGGACAGCATGAGCGTTCTGAAGGTGGATCCGGATGGCCCAGACGTCTTTGGGTCTGAGCGGTGGCTTCTGGCCGACCAGCTTGCCTTTATTCCACGCTTCACGGGATTGTTCGGTCTTCATGGCAGACTCCCACAGGGAACGATGGGAGTTCCATTGTGAAACTACGCTCTCGCCACTGTTCACAATCGTGCCGATTGTTGCCGCCAGCGCATTCCCAACCATCGTGACTCAACGGCTGGTTCACATCGAAATTTGACCAGATCCATCACGGCGACGCCTTTGCTGCGAATGCCGGATGGCGAGTTCCTATCGCTGCAATCCTATTCGCTTGCTGAGACGATCTACGAGTCGCCTTTCTACTGGATGGCCCGAGACAAGGCGTATCTCCCGACGCTAGACAAGAACCGGGGCGACTTCACCGAGATGTTCGTGGCAGAGCGCCTTGGGCTGGTCTTTGGGGCCGATCGGGTGTACTTGAACGTCGACATATTTGAGACGAAAGCTGCGAAGGTGTCCGACATTGATGTGCTTGTAGTGTGGGGTGATCGGGTCGTGATCGTGCAGGCTAAGTCTAAGCGACTGACGCTGGAAGCGCGGAAGGGAAACGACCAAAGCATCCGCGACGACTTTAAGAAGGCGGTGCAGGCGGCTTATGACCAAGGGATCACCTGCGCGAAGTGCCTCCTCGATAAGCGTCGTAAGCTCGTGTTGGCAGACGGAAGCGAACTTGCTCTGCCAACGGATATTCGAGAGGTCTATCTTTTCTGCGTTGTCAGCGACCACTACCCGGCGCTGAGCTTCCAGGCGCGGCAGTTCCTCCAAACCGAGAATATCGACTGCGTGCAGGCACCGTTGGTGATGGATGTGTTCGCCATTGATGTCATGACAGAGATGTTGCAGACCCCGCTACAATTTCTTAGCTATGTCAACCGCCGCGCCAACTACGCGGAGCAGATTATGGCTTCGCATGAGCTGACGGTTCTCGGCTACCACCTCAAGCAGAACCTTTGGGTGCAGGGCGACGTCGACCTCATGCAAATTGGCGATGACTTTACCGCCGGGCTCGATGTTGCTATGGCAGTTCGGCGCACCGGCATACAAGGTGCGGCCACCCCGGATGGCATTCTGACCCGCTTCGGTAGCACGACAATCGGTCGAGTGGTCAAGGAGATCGAGGCGCGACCAGAACCTGCGACTATCGATCTAGGTTTTATGCTCCTGGAGATGAGCGAGCAGGCCATCACCGAAATCAGCCATGTAGTCGATCGGCTGGCAGCCCGCACGCGTGCAGACGGCAAGGTGCATGACGCGTCATTCGCCTACTCTGAGAGCGGCTCGGGCATCACTTTCCACTGTAATGATGAGCCGACACATGTCGCGTTACCGCGCTTGCAATCCTACTGCCAACGCAGGAAATACAAGCAGAAAGCTGCGAAATGGTTCGGCTTGTGCATGGGTTCCGACGGGCAGAACGTACGGTTCGGAGTTTCTCTGACCTATCCATGGGCCCCAGACGCGGACATGGACGAGAGAACCCGAAACATGTTGACTCCAATGCCAATCGATCAGGGGCTGAGGGCGGTGCTAGGGAAACGGGAGCGACCTAAGAAGGTCGGCCGAAACGATCCGTGCCCCTGCGGTAGCGGGCGCAAGTATAAGAAGTGCTGCCTTATCGGAAGCTAGCTTTGCCCCTGCCTCAGGGCATCCCTAACCGATGGCTAACGACTGCAGAGCCAACCCATAGCGGCCCATGGCCGACGATCGACCCAATGACCGCAATGGCGACGACTTGTCATCCCGGGTGCCGCGGCGGGCGCCCTTTGCATGCCGGAAGTTGGGTCGATATTCCCGTGCTGGAAGCGCGGTTCAGCGTGGACATTGCGCGTCCGCTGACCGTCTGGTCAGATGCCACGTTTCGAGGAAAGAGCGGCGCGACCATCCGCGGCTGACCGGGACGGCAAGAGGTTCCATTGCGAGGAATGGGCAATGGGTCCGCAGGAGCACGGTGCCAATATGAAGGATAAGGCAGAGGATTTTTAGCGAAGCACAGACGGCGCACGAGGCGCGCGTTGGCACAACGTGCGGGCCGTCTGTGCTTCGCTAAAAATTCTTTGAGCTAAACCGCTCCGCAGACGGTTGGGCTATGGGCATTGAATCGAAGCGCGCTTGCGATGTTCACGACGACAGTATTCGCAGCGTCCGGGATGAACGGTTGGAGGTCCGGGTTGAGGAAGGAATGTCCGCGCAACGCAGACGATGAACAATCGACGCGGGGTGCGTGCGTGGACGGTCGGCGCCGTCTGGCCAAGCGTGTCCAACGGTGCCTGCGAGACGCGCTGGAACCGGTGTTGCAGGAGAAGGGGTCGAGATTCATCGGGAATTCGCCGGTGGTGCTCGCGGCGGCGCACAGGGTAACAGCCGGTCGATGCACAGCATGCGCCCGCGCGAGCACACCGGACAGTCGCGGAGCGAGCGGCCTGTGAGTTTCGCGTAGCGGTCGCGATAGTCAGGTTCGGGAACGCTGCAGGCCATGGCGGTGGGTTCGACGTTGAGCAGATGACGGCATACGGTCAGCCGGGGCTCACGCAGGCGATTGCTGAGCAACCCGTAGTGGCGGATGCGTTGTAGCCCACGCGGCAACACATGCAGCAGGAAGCGCCGGATGAATTCGTGGGCGTCCAGGTGCATCACGCGCGGCCGGCCCGGATGACGATAGTCCTTCCAGCGGAACGTGACGTGGTCGGCGCTCAGGCCGACGAGGCGGTTGTTGGAGATCGCGACGCGGTGTGTGTAGCGGCCGAGGTAGTCGAGGACCTGCTGCGGGCCGCCGAACGGCTCCTTTGCATAGACCACCCACTCGGTGTGCCGCGAACCGGCCAGGTAGCGGGCAAATTCGCGTCGTTCGGCCAGGTGCGCCAGCGAGGAGAAGAACCGCAGTTCGCCCACGTCGAAGGCGTGCTGCAACCGTTCGAGGAACAGTCGCCGGAACAGACGCGAAAGCACCCGCACGGGCAGGAAGAAACCAGGCTTGCAGGCAACCCAGCGGCTGCCGTCGGGTGCGAGGCCACCGCCCGGGACGACGCAGTGCAGGTGGGGATGATGCACAAGATTCTGCCCCCACGTGTGCAGGATCGCGATGAAGCCGATGGTCGCGCCGAGATGGCGTGGATCGGAAGCGATCGTCTGTAGCGTTTCGGCCGTGGCCTGAAACAGGATGTCGTAGACCACGCGCTTGTTCTGGAAGGCGACCGACGCGATCTCCTCGGGGATGGTGAAGACAACATGGAAGTACGGTACGGGCAGCAGGTCGGCCTGGCGGTCCTCGAGCCATTGCGCGCGGGCGAGCGACTGGCACTTCGGACAGTGCCGGTTACCGCAGGAGTTATAGGCGATGCGCTGATGTCCGCATGTGTCGCACTGTTCGACGTGGCCACCGAGCGCTGCGGTACGACACTGCTCGATCGCGCTCATGACGCGACGCTGCTCCCGGCTGAGCGAGTCGACATGGACTTCCCGATACGTTGGCCCGTGGCGACGCAGAACGTCCGCCAACTCCAGCGCGGCGCGCATGATCGCGCTCAGCTTACGGACGGCGGCGCGGAGCAGATCGATGTAGGAGATTGTTGAGGCAGTCGGTCGAACGGACTGGTCGTCGCGCAGACGGTGCTGGTTGCGACCTTCAGATAGCGCGACGTGGTGGCGAGGCTGCGATGGCCGAGCAGTAACTGGATGGTCCGCACATCGGTACCTGATTCGAGCAGGTGCGTCGCAAACGCGTGACGCAAGGAGTGCGGAGTGATGGATTTGCTGATGCCGGCACGGCGACGCGCTTGCTGGCACGCCAGGCGTATCGTTGCTGGATCGATGGGCTGGTCAGGAAACCGCCCGGGGAACAGCCAGTACTGTGGCCGGCCGATACGCCAGTAGCTGCGCAGGATCTCCAGCAGTCGCGGCGAAAGCATGACGTAGCGGTCGGTGTCGCCCTTGCCCTGTTCGACACGCAGTACCATGCGTTGGCTGTCGATGTCGCTGACCTTCAGGCGGGTTGCTTCCGAGATGCGCAGGCCAGCCGCGTACGCCACCATTAGCAGGCTGCGATGCTTGACGCTTCTGATCGATTCGAGAAACCGCGTCACCTCGTCGGGGCTAAGAATCACCGGAAGTCTGCGCGGTACCTTCGACATGGGGATCTCGTCGATCGGCCAGTCGCGTTTGAGCGTGATGGTGTACAGGAAGCGCAGCGCCGCCGTGGCCACCACCAGCGTGCTCCGGGAACGCTGCTGGAATTCAGCGAGGTGCACCTGGTAAGCGCGAATCTCCTCCGGGCCCAGCAGCGCAGGCGAACGTCCGAAGTATTGGGCGAAGCCGCGGACCTGCTGCAGGTAGGCGCGCTGGGTATTGGCCGCGAGGTTGCGCACGCGCATATCCTCGATCATGCGTCGACGTAATGCCGTCATGGCGGACTCCTTCGAAATGGACAGGGCAGAAACTGCACTGCCATCGTCGCATTCGAAGAAATGCTCGCCGTCAACGATGCCGAAGCCGACGCCGTTGGCCAACCACCTGCTACCGCGTCAGCGGTTTAGTTCAATGTCCTTTATCAGATATAGAAGAAGTGTCCGGCCGGATGTGCAGGGGACGCCGGAGCAGGCACACTTTCACGAGCGGCCGCGCCTGCGATCGCCCGTCATATCCGGCTACGCCGGACCTCACTTTTCTGGAGCGCCAACATGGCCGATGTCGAGCAGTTCAAGGACGATTTGGAAAACAACGCAGACGGCCTGATTGGTGGCAGCCGGGGGGACTTCATGGAAGCGCTGGGGGAGGCGGTGTATGCGCGCGTGGGCAGTGACCAGCTGGACGGCATTGTTGCCGCATACCTGAGGCTGCAGGAGGTCCTCGATGAAAACGTCGACAACCTGGACGACGAGGCTGACGAAGCGGTCGACAACGCGACCAGCGAGTTCAGTGAGACGGTCGGCAAGCTCCTGGGGGTGTAGTCGCTGGCCCGTGGTGGTCTCACACAGTCTGCGGGGGCGCCCGGCGCGTCCGGATACAGGACGTTGACATGACGGACTACAACACGGACTTTGCGCTATGGGCCCGCGAGCAGGCCGCCCGGTTGCGGGCGGGTGCGGCCGACCTGGATCGCGACAACATCGCGGAAGAGCTCGAAGCGCTCGCGCGGGCGCTGCACGGCGAACTGGACGAACGCATGGCCCGGCTCATCCAGTCGCTGCTGCAATGGTCGCTGCTCGAGGGCGACCGGCAGCCCAGGTGGTATGTGACGATCCAGGAAGAGCGCGACATGATCCCGCGCCTGCTAGCCGACGCGCCCAGCTTGCGCCAGGACTGGCCCGAAACGCTGACCCGGGCGTGGCGCCGCGCCCAGGACGATGCGTGTGACGCCACCGGCCTCACGCGCGCGCTGATGCCGTCGGCGTGCCCGTTCACCAGCGAACAGATTCTCGATACTGCTTTCTGGCCAGGCCAACCATGACGCAGCTGGTTTTACGCGAAAGCATTGCCCCACCCGCGCTGGTCATCGCCGCCGGTGAACGGGCGGGTATCCGTTTTCTGGAATTCTTCGCGTCGGCGATCCGCAACCCGCATACGCGTCGTGCGCATGCGCGCGCCGCGGGGGATTTTCTCGCGAGGTGCGCCGGCGCCGGCGTCGCGTCGATCACGGCCGTGCAGCCGCTGCACGTTGCCACTTGGATCGAGCGGCAGACGCAGACGTCGTCGGCGCCGACCGTCAAGCAGCGGCTCGCGGCGATCCGCCATCTGTTCGACTGGCCCGTCACCGGCCAGATCGTGCCGCACAACCCGGCTGCGTCGGTGCGCGGGCCGAGCCACAGCGCACGTAAGGGCAAGACCACCGTGCTCGAGGCGAGCGAGGCGCGGCAGCTGCTCGACCGCATCGATGTGACGACGCCCGTGGGCCTGCGCGACCGTGCGCTGATTGCGCTGATGGTGTTTTCGTTCGCGCGCGTGGGGACCGCGCTGGCGATGCGGGTCGATGACGTCTATGTGCAGCACCGGCGGCTGTGGTGCGCTTGCGCGAGAAAGGCGGCAAGCGGCACGAGATGCCGTGTCACCATACACTGGAAGCGTATCTGCACGCCTACCTCGATGGCACGGGCATCGGTGCCGATCCGAAGGGGCCGCTGTTCCGCACGATCGCGCGTGGCACCGGGCGGCTGAGCACGACCCCGCTGCCGCAGGCGAACGCGTATGCGATGGTGCGGCGCCGGGCACTGGCGGCCGGGATCGGCACGGCCATCGGCAACCATACGTTCCGCGCGACCGGCATCACCGCGTATCTGAAGAACGGTGGCACGCTCGAGAACGCCGCAGCAATGGCCAATCATGCGTCGACGCGCACCACGCAGCTGTATGACCGGCGCCACGACGAGATCAGCCTGGACGAGGTGGAACGGATCCGCGTGTAAGACACTCTAGCACCTATCCCGACTCGCTTCGTAGTCCATAGTAAATCGATTGTCTCCAACCGGCCATAAGCAGCCGCCGGAACCCAACCTGCGACCGTCCGTTCCCCATTCAACATACGACAGCCACTGGGGTTGACCTGTCTTGCGTAGCAATCGGAAAGGAGGACTGCAGGGCTCCGCGTCGCCGGAATCGTCGCTATTTCCATACGCAGAGAACCGACGGCTGCCATTGCTTCGATCTGAAGGCCCGCGTTACGCGACGCCGTACAATGAGGCGTTTCCCACCCGTCGACAGATCGCATTCTGCGCCGCCCTACATCGCCATGAATCACGACACTGAACACGCTCTCGCTGCCGCGCAAAAGAACCTCATGGCCGGTCAATTCGACGATGCAACACGTCTGCTGAGCGGTATTCTGGCAAGCGTCCCCGACCACGGTGAAGCTCTTGCGGGCCTCGGTTACATCGCGGCCAAACAGGGCGATCATGCACGCGCAGCGGCGTATCTGATACAGGCATCGGCGCACATGTCCATGTCGGCGGAACACCTGAATTTCGCCGCGCAGGTGTGTCAGTTGGCGCAACGTCACGATGATGCGATAGCGCTGTTCGAGCGCTGCCTGGCCCAGTTTCCAAACCATGCCGCTTCATTGCATGGCGTCGCAATGTCGCTGATACAGCTTGGCGAACCGCAGCGTGCACTCGAAATCCTGGTGCATCTGTGCAAAATCCAGGCACATTCAGCCGAAGCGCATTACAACCGGGGCGCGCTGCTCGGCAAGTTGGAGCGCTATGAGGAGGAACTGGATGCCTACCGGCAGGCGATCGCGCTCAAGCCGCGTTTCGTGCGCGCATACGTCAATCTCGGTGTCGCGTTGCGGGATCTGCGACGCTTTGATGAGGCGTTGCTTCAATTCAAGAAGGCGCTTTCGCTCGATCCGAACGACGTCGGCGCCCGCACCAATCGGGCTCAGACGAATTTGCTGCTCGGCGAATTCGAACACGGCTGGCGCGAATATGAATGGCGTTGGCGCGATGGCACCGATAGCCACGGTTTTCCGCAGAACACCCTATGGACCGGCACCCAACCGATACGTGACAAGACAATACTCGTTCATCACGAGCAGGGGTTCGGCGACACGCTGCAATTCGTGCGTTTCGTGGATCGACTCAGTGCAGTTGGAGCTCGGGTCGTGTTGCGTGTTCAGGATGCACTGCTGCCGCTTCTCAAGAATTATCAGGGTGCGGCCGAAGTCATCGGCGAGACAGGACAGGTGCCGCATTTCGATTATCACGTTCCGACCCTGAGTCTACCGTTTGCGCTCAAGGTTCGTGCACCCGATCTCGCGGTGACCGGTCCATATATTCACGCAGACGACGCGCTTGTACGTCAATGGGACGATCTTTTTGCAGGCTCTGCTCGACGGCCGAGAGTTGGGATCGTATGGTCGGGAAGCCTGACGCATGTAAATGACTGCAACCGGTCTATGTCGCTCAAGCAACTGAAGCCGTTGTTAGATGCCGACGCGGACTTCTTCGCGCTGCAACAGGATGTACGCGACAGTGATCGTACGTGCCTCGCGCAGCTTGAGCAGCGCGCGGTGCTGCGTGATGTTTCCACGCGGCTCACTACGTTCGCTGAGACGGCTGCGCTGATCGCTCGCCTCGACCTCGTCATCAGCGTCGACACGGCTGTAGCGCATCTGTCGGGGGCGCTCGGCAAGCCCGTATGGATTGCTTTGCCGTTCATGCCGGACTGGAGATGGCAACTCGACAGAAGCGATAGTCCATGGTACGCACAGGCGCACTTGTTTCGACAAACGACGCGAGGTGATTGGACTGGCGTAGTGGCTGCGCTTCGCGCAGAGCTCGACGCATTGCGGGGTGCCTGAACGACGCCCTACGTACAGCGAGCGCCCACTCATGTGCTCGCGGGGGTTTGAGCCGCAAATGTGATCGTGTCATCTCCGTCGGGTCGATTAACCGCTTTGAGCGAGCAAAGCGCGTCGAATGGCCGGGTGAAGACACCGGTTGAATCCGCCGCTCTCTTACGGACATTCGCTATGGTGACTCGATATGCGGCTCAGGGTCGGCAGGACTCGTTCACCGTTCCCGGAAGCCGACGTTCGACTGCATCTCATCGCGAATGACAGCAAAGCGATGCACGGCAGCCGCACAGCGGCTGAACGGCGAGCGTCGGCTATGGCCGATGAAGCGACCAGCATTCCCGCTTCGCAATGGCTGCTTGCAGCGGCACAACAGTCGCCTGAGTGTCCGAACTTCGTTGCGTCCGAATGTCACTTCATGGCCGAACTGAGCCGCGTCGCTCCGCGCATCACGCACGCGAGTTCCGACGAAAACGACTTCGTGTCCCTGACTGAATCCAAAGGCCCATCCTCCAGTCTCCTTTGAATTGCAACAGGCTATCTATTGGGCCGTTGAGGCTATGGAAGCTGTCACGACGGCGGAAGCCATGGACCGTCAGGAACAACTTAGACAGCACCTTTCACATTTATCCGCCAGAGAAATAGCGAAGGCGTTAGCTGAAAAAGAAGGGTTCGCCGCCAAGGAGCGGAAGCGGAAATCACAACTATTGCTTGAAAAACGCCATGCCGCCATGAAAAAAATTGAACGTTTGGTAATCGCTGAGTGGTCACGCGACCCAAGCGCATTCCCTTCCGCGTCGAAAGCCCTCCGTCGTACGCAGGTTTTTCAATCTAGGCTCCGAGCATAAATTCGTATCGACCCGTCCAATCCCGGACGATTTCCACGTCGATACAATGAAAACGAAGAAAGCTAAAAAACCCCTCTCTGACTTCGACACGCTGCCGAACGCGGCTGGCGTGTCCGTTGAAGTCGTTGCTGCGCTTTTTGATTGCAGCAATTCCACGGTTTGGAATCGCACCAAACGGGGCGATCTGCGTCGCGGCGACCTGTTCGAACTGCTCGTTCGCGAAGGCTGGCTGTATCGCACGAGCGACGACAGATGGCGCGCAACGGCGCAGGCGCTCACGGACGGAGTTGCTCTGATGCGCGGACCTTCTTCAATCGCGTGGCCGCAACTGACGCCCGATGGCCCGGGCTGAAATCTCGCGCCGCCTCGCTCATGGGTGAATTTCATGCGACAGACCTGATCCCCTGAATTCGTAACTCAGCCTCGCAGTGAGCAGTGCTGTGATATCTGCGAAACGGCCCGTACTGGCGGGCCGCCAAGCGCGTGCTACAGGCCGCTGACGTCGGCGTGGGCGTGTACATGGAGCCGGTTTGGGCGGACAGATACGCTGCTGTTGAATAAAAACATAGCGGGGACAACCTCTTCATGCAGCTCTAGAACCTTTTTGTACTTGCCCTCGTTATGTTCGTTTTCCAACACAACAAAACAGGCTTTTTCCAAGGTGCATACTAAAAACATATGGCCCATCTATCATCTTCCTTGCACTATCAAAAAACGACAAGACCCTACGAGAGACCTACCGTGAGCAAGTTCGCAAAACTGTTGAAGTTGGTTGTGTCCGCAACGAAGCGCCCGGAATTGCCGGAAGACCATACGGGGAGTCAGGCTTCAATGGCCGCGCAGCGCGCCACGGGCCAGGCCGAAGCAGATATGCAGGACGCGTTGAAGGCCGCGGCAACGGAAAGGAATGGCGCGTGCGACCGGCTGCTGAAGTTCCTTGGCCGCGCCTTTGGTTCAAGAACTGACCCGATGGCTACCCGACGCGCCCAACGGGTCGCAGTCAAGGCCGTGGCTTTCATGTCGAAGAACGAGGCGCTGTTCGCCACGATTGCCGACGCGGAAGCCAGAGCGTTCGACGCCCTCACCCGTACGTATGGCTCAATCGCGCTCGAATACCCGACAGACAAGCAGCTTGACGAACTGTACGGCCTGGCACTGCGCCATGGCAGTCCAACGGCTCGCACGGACGATGAATCGACAGCCGCATATAAGAAATCGAGCTGGCCAGATTCGCGAAGCTTTGTCGAGCAGTAGCCGCCACGCTCACCAGCCGGATTGACGCCTTGAACGGTCGAGTCGGCAAGCCGTTAAATGCAACCGTCGGCACAGTGGGCTCTGGTCGGAAAATGGAACGCCGCGACCCCCAAAGACGATCACCCACCGCCTGCCAGGAGTCGGTCGGCGAGACCCTCAAAAGGAAGTGAGGCCCGTCATGAACATGCTAACCATCACCGCTCGCCAGCTCTTGTTGTATAGCCACACCCTCGCCTTCGCCTTCGCCATCGTGCGCGTGTTGCGGGAAGACGTGGCGCTGCTCACAGCTCGGCGCATTGATGCCGTCAGACTGGAAACCACCGGACGTACCATTGCAGGGTTGCTCGGCCTGCTCTGGATAACGGGCGTCGCTATGATCCTGCTTGGCACCGGCTTACACGTGGCTGTGCTGGTCTCCAAGCCGAAGCTGGCTGCAAAGCTGACAGTGGTATGCCTGCTGACGGCGAACGGCTTGCTGCTGCATCGAGTCGCGTTTCCGATGCTGACCACACCGCAGCGTCGCCCACGTCGGGCGGCGACGATATGCGTCTTGTTGGGGGCCATCAGTTCGGTGTCGTGGCTCTATGCGTCTTTTGTAGGCGTGGCGCGCCTTATCGCCCCGGCGATGTCCTATACGGGCTTCCTAGCCTTGTACGGGGTGGGGCTGGTGGGCGGGATCGGGACTGCGTTGGCGGTGGCGCGGCCGCGTGTGGAGCGGCTATTGGCTCCGTTGTCCGGCGGGGACGTGGTTGTCGGTTCGGCGCCAGCCGGACGATTGAGCTTGCCGCCTTTTTAGCGCAACCCCGAAATAGCGCCGCACGCAACGCCATCCGGTCGTTCAAGTCGAGCGCGGGCTTGGCGACCTACGTCTCAAGTTCCTGCCGGCGATCAACCAGACGCGCGGTGAATTCCGGCGAGAGTTGCGCGCCGATCACGTAGCTGTCACGCTTGCCGATGCGGTCGTCGGCAACCGTCTGCCGACGACCATCGGCCCCGAGGAAAGACGTTTCCCCCAACGGTGGAAGCATGATTGCACCACGATCCGCCAACCTCTCGATCGCACGCTTACGATTCTTTAACGATTGTTGATGGTTATTTGCGGGCGCAATAGCTGTTGCACCCTTTTCTGTCGTCAGTCGGGCCCTTTATGCCGCCGTTTGCACCCTTTGCGACGGGTGCAATTTCTGCACCCTTTAGCCAATCTGCAATACGGAACGGACTGTGGGGCGTGTTGCCATTCGGTCGACAGCAATCCGGGCGCACATGCATGTCGGTCAAGTCGCATGATTATTTGCGCATTTTCGACTTCGACATTGCCCGCCAAACGCTTGCTGGTTGAGGCATACAGGAACTCGGTACGATTTAAAACGAAGAGTTTGACCGGAATTTTCATGCACGGAGCGCGCGTGCCACGTTCAGACCGTCGAGGCAACCACGCCGGTTTGCAATTTTGATTACTGAAGTTGGAAAACGCTCAGCCGTGTCACGTTCGACGGGTGTGAGTATTGGGCCTTCTCAACCCGAATCGAAGACTTCCAATGAGCAAGCTTTCTCAAATCGTGTCACCCGATGCAGACCTCGCAGAGCAGCGCAACTTTTTCGATGCGGTGAAAAGCAACGCCTGCGTTCGTCTAGCGCTCAAGATATCCGCAATGCGTGCAGCGCTTGCCGAGGCGGACGGCGCACGTGGCGTCCTCGCTGAGCACGCGGCGCGCGGCGTCGTCGGCGAAGTCGCGCTGTGCGAGAGTCTGGCCGCCGAGGTGTCGGCACTGAGCGGGATCGTGTCCGAGGCTCAGGTGGCGAATGCTGCATGCGACAAGTTCATCGCGGACGCGCGTAGCCGGTTCACCCATCTCACCACTGCTGGCAAACGTGTACATGCGCCGGTTTGTGCTGGCATGGAAGAAGCTCGGACTTCAGCGCACGCTTGGCAGTCGAATCGTGACCTACGCGGACGATCTGGTGATCCTGTGCAAGCGAGGCAAGGCCGAAGAGGCCATACTGCAACTGCGCGCAATCATGGGCAAGCTGAAGCTGACGGTCAACGAGGAGAAGACACAAATCTGCAAGGTTCCGGAAGGGGAATTCGACTTCCTGGGTTACACGTTTGGGCGGATGTACTCAGCAACGACTGGCCAGGCCCGTATGGGCATGCGTCCGTCGAAGAAGAGTATTCGGCGCATGGTTGAGAAAGTCCATGCGCTACCGGAGGTTGAGCGCGCTTGGTCGCCAGATGAAATGGAGGTCAGCGTGCGTCGATCGCCTACACTTGCTAATGGCATTCGGGTCCCATCGTCGCACGCCGTCACGCAACGCCAGGGAAACAGGATCGCATCCTGGCAATCGATTCGCGCTCGCCCCGCGCACCGCTACCCCCAACTGTGAAACTGCGCGTGGGGCGCCTTACTCAGGTCGCGCTACCGAAAAGATCAGCGAGGCAATCGATGAGAGTGAACCCCCCAGCGCGCACAGAGTTGCCCGGGCAAGTCGTACTCGTCTTTCAGGGTGGCGGGGCGTTGGGCGCGTATCAGCTTGGTGTCTATCAGGCGATGGACGAAGCGGGCATACAGCCGGATTGGGTGATCGGCACCTCCATTGGCGCGATCAACGCAGCCTTGATCGCCGGGAATCCACCGGAGCGCCGATATCGACGGCTGGAGGAATTCTGGAACCAGGTGACCGATCGCACCCGCCTGGACGTGCCTGCTGCCTGGCCTGGCTGGGACAAAATCTTTGCAAAATGGATGATCATCGGCGGCGGCATCGAGGGATTCTTCCAGCCCAATCCGGCATCCTGGCTCGGACCGCTCGCCCGGCTCGGCGTGGATCGAGCGTCGTATTACCTGATTGCGCCGTTGCGCGATACGCTTTGTTCGCTGGTCGACTTCGATCTGCTGAACGCCGGGCATCCGCGACTGACCGTGGGCGCAGTTCACGCCTGCACGGGCGCGATGCGCTACTTCGACTCGCGCGACCAACGGCTGAATGCCTCGCACATCATGAGCTCGGGCGCGCTGCCACCCGCGTTCCCGGCCGTGCGGATTGACGGAGAGCCGTATTGGGACGGCGGCGTTTATTCCAACACCCCGGTCGAGGTGGTGCTGGACGACAAGCCCCGCAAGAGTTCGGTCATCTTCTCGGTACAGGTATGGAACCCGATCGGCCCTGAGCCGGAAAGCATATGGCAGATCTCGGAACGGCAAAAGGACATCCAGTACGCCAGTCGCACCGACAGTCACATCGCGCGTCAGCAGCAGATACACCGTCTCCGCCATGTGATCCGCGAACTGGTTAAGCGCTTGCCGGAAGCCGAGCGCGCCTCGTCCGAAGTTCAGGAGCTTGCCGCCTGGGGGTGCCAGACCACCATGCGTATGATCAAACTTGCTGCACCCCGCCTGGACGGGGACGACCAGTTGAAGGATATCGATTTCACCCCAGCCGGCATTGCTTCCCGACAGCGCGCGGGCTATGAAGCAGCAATGCGGGCCATTGCCGCGTGCCCGTGGGAAGCACCGATGGACCCAGTAGAAGGATTGACCGTCTACAGCGCGGATGAAGACGTAACCGGTGAGAGACGCGTTTGACGCCTGCCCGAATAAGGACCCGTCGCCGTTGACCGAATGATGCGATTGATGAAATTCCCGGTGGCCGGTGATGGCGTAATGCCAACTTTCTTCGACGCTCCGGGTGCAGGCAAGGCCGCGCTGATTGGCCGTCCGCAGGATCAGGGCTGGCGACGTATAGCGCGTCGCGCAGCGATGAACTTTACTTCGGCCGCCCGCCGCAGCTGATGCACTGCGCCAGGTCGAATGGGCGGCCAAGGCCGTGCACCGTGCACCAGGAGAGAGGACGTGCGCAGCGATGCGGTCTCGCCGATTTGCGCGACTTCGCTGTGCAGCCGGCAACATGGCGGGGCGTCGGGCGTCGGGCGCCGCAGCGAGGCTGCGCCGCTCGTTCTTCTCCCGCCCGTGCACGAAGCGCGAATCTGGGCGCCACCTAAGCGCCGCGGCTCTGGTGCAATTAGGCGGTCCGGACGAGATTTTTGTTATAGAAAGGATACCTCATCAAGCAGACAGGACGGCCTCCCAAACTGCGGGCGCAGCGGTATCTTTGAGGCCGAGCTTCGCGAGGCTGAATTGGCCCTTGCGAATACGATGGACCAACTCAATACCTGAGAGAGTAATCGCTGCGTTCCTGAAACGTTTGAAGCCGAGCATGACTTTCGTCCGGGACTTGATGTTGCGGTGGTCCTGCTCGACCAAATTATTGAGATATTTCGAGGATCGGATCTTCGTGTCCTCAGGCAGCAAGCCATCGGCCTTCATCTCGCGCACGGCGCGGTGCGAGGCTGCATAACCATCAAGCGTGATGGTCTTCGGTGGCTGGCCTTGAAGTTTGATTGCCTTCCTGAAAAAGGTTTTTGCCGCCTTCACGTCGCGTCTGGCGCTGAGCATGAAGTCTACCGTCTGGCCCACCCGATCCACTGCTCGATAAAGATAGACCCACTTGCCGCGCAGCTTGAGGTAAGTCTCGTCGACACGCCACGACTGGCCGGTGGGCCTGCCAAAGCGGTTCCACCGTTTGACGAACTCCGGCGAAAAGCGCCGCACCCAGCGCAGGATCGTCGTGTGCGCCAGCGACAGACCCCGTTCCGCCATCATTTCGACCAGATCGCGCAGGCTAAGCTTGTAGCGCAGGTACCACCGAACACACAGAATGATCACATCGCGGTCAAAGTGACGGCCTGCGAACAGTTCGTCCAGGCTCTTCAGCTTGCTCATCGTCGGTTCTCAATTCGTTCAGCCCGACAGCTTAACCGATTCGCCCCCCGCGCTATTTGCACCAGAGACCTCGGAACGACCTGGATACGGTTGCAGTCATCTGCGGAGAGGCTGTGGGTCTGTTAAAAGACCGCCCGGGTGCGGAATCAATCGTGCAATCGATGGCGGCACAGGCGGCCGATCTCCTCAGTAAGGGCAGCAAGCTCAAGTTCACCTCAACGTCGTGATAGTAGGTGAGTTGATCTGCCACCGGGCTGACCGAGCACCACCTCCGCGCCGTTCAGATGACTCCTCGGCCATACCAAACGTGCAAGCACCGTGCGGTACCGTGGCATCGAGGTCGACGATGCCCTTGAGATGGCAGAGCAGACCGAAGTTTGAACCGAGGTACCTCCGGACGGTGGTCTGCATCGGGCGCTGTCCCGGCCACCAAGGGACGTTCGCCTGGCCGTTTGCAAGGACGCTCGAGCGGCGGCTTCCGCACTTGAAACCGGCCATTCAAAGACGCCATTCTGGCGTCGGACTGATTTTCAACCGCCCAAGTTTTGATTCAGCAGCGCAAACAACGCTTCCCACCCGCGCTCGGCGGCGGCATGGTCGTATACCGGGAAGTCCGGCACCATCCAACCGTGAGCGGCGGTGTAAATTTCCGCGCGGTAATTTACACCGGCTTCGACGAACGCCTTCTCCAGGCGCTTGGCCATCGCCGGCGGATAGCTGTCATCGTTCTCTGCGCTAGCGAGGTAGACCGCTGCTTTCAGGTTGGACGCGAGCAAGTGTGGACTGGTTGGCGCGTCGGTCGCCAGATTGCCACCATGGAAGCTAGCGACCGTCACAAAACGATCAGGATAGGTGGCCGCCGCGGTAATCGCCATACCGCCACCCATGCAAAAACCTATTGCGCCGACCTTGGTGCCCGTAACATCGCTGCGGGCATCGAGATAGGCCAGGAAGGCCTCGGTGTCATTCGCAGCCTTATCATTCCCTGTCGTAGCCATCAATGGGCCTAGAATTGCGCGCACGTCGCCCTTAAACACTTCCTCTGGCACGAGGGTTTCGTAGGGGCCGTAGCGGTAGAACAGGTCGGGGAGTAACACGACGTAGCCGGCGTTTGCAACGCGCTGTGCCATCTCAAGCACCGCAGGCCTGATCCCGCCAGCGTCCATAAAGAAAATCACCGGTGGCCACGGCCCCTCGCCAGCAGGCGTCATAATATTCGCGGGGCATTCGCCGTCGCGAGTTCGAATAGTCACTCGTTCGTGGGGCATGAAATTCTCCTATTGCCGATGGGTGTGCCGAGAGTAGTCTATCGTCAACATCCGTTTCCGGTCAGCAGTGTGTATTTAACCTCCTGAGTCATTAAACCGATCCCTCGTCTCGCCAAACGTCTAATGGTCAGGGAATGGCCGTTGTACCTGGTTCGGACGTTCGGAGACCTTTCTTGAGCGTCTCAAATGGGTCGTTCAAGGTCCGACCAGCGACGCAACGCCGCGAATCTCACGTGCGACGGGATGACCGGCAAGCTTCGGCCACAAAGTGTCATTCGGCGTAGCGCCGGTCGGCCGTTCAGACGTCCGTTCCACTCTTCAAACGGTCATTGGTCTTCCAAAGGCGCGCGTTGCCTGACCGGACCAGGACTTAACTCCGACGGAACCGGAGCCGAGGGCTCAACTCGATTGCGCTCGGTTTACGCTGCTCGGCAATTCGACAAAATCCTCGGTCTTGTCCAATGCATGCATCGCATCGAGCAGGGCGGGAGGTGGACACGTCAGCTTGCGCTTTTCCAGATCGAGCCAACCAACCGCTGAGGTCACGCGGGCCACCAGCTTGCCTTCGCGAAGAAACTCGTTGCACAACAGCGTACGGCTTCCATCGGCAGACAGGCCAGCGAGCGCAAAGCCTACTGTTATCCGATCAAGCAGATGGATCTCGCGAAAATATTCGATCTCGTCCTTCATCACCACCGGTCCGATACGGAGCTTCATGAACTCCGACATCGAAAAACCCTGTTTCGCGAAGTACAGCATCCGCGCATCGACCGACTTGTCGAGATAGGCGGTGTTGCGCATATGTGAGTTGAAATCCATGTCGCCCCAGCCGGCGAAGAGTTCCGTCTCGAACATAGTGTGGCCTTACAATAGGTGTTGCGTGATATCTTCCTGCCGGTCTTGTGTTCGCATCACGGGAGTGGAATGGCCTTAAGAACGCCTGAAGGGTTGAATTGCTCTTTAACGCTCGCTAGACGCGCGGCGTTAGGTCCATAGGCGCGCGCGATTTGTTCTGCGGACGTGTCGGGTAGCAGGTTGGCGTACCCGCCCGGGAGTGCTGTCGGGCTAAGCGCCGCGTTGAGCCTATGTGCCCACGCGCGATGGGGTTCAGCGTCATCCCTCTCAGGCGTCCAGGTCGCATAGATCAAGGCCGTAAAGTGAGGCTTGCGCATCCCAAACGCGGTATCCCCGGGAGCGACGTCGGTTGCTGCTCCGTGGCAGTGGTGAATGATGATTGACGTGAGCGGCGAGGTACGGGCCTCGAACGCAGAGACAAGAGCGTCGATTGTGGCCGGGCCGAGCGCGTCGAACCATCTGGTCGCGACCTCGTAACCGCGGCCTTGCGCGAGCTTCCCGTCGGTGAGAGACAAGAGGCTTGACGCCGGCATCGGAACGGCCTTGACGAGAAGCGGAGTTCCCACGGACCCGACCCTGGCCAGAATTGCCTCGCCGGTCGCCACCTCGCCTGACCAGACCATGGAAAACACGACGACCGGTTTGCCATCAGGTACAGGCGACAGGACGGCAGAGGCGAACAGATTGGCGGGTGCCTGACTTGCCACGTCCGCAAAGCGAGCCAACACCGCGCGCGCGTCTGCCAAAGGGAAGACTATCGTGCCACTGAGCACCGTTCCGGGATCGTACAGGCGCAGCCGCATGGCGGTGACGACGCCGAAGTTCCCACCGCCGCCTCGCAAGGCCCAGAACAGATCGGCGTTGCGCTCCGCGTCGCAGACGACAATCCTCCCGTCAGGCAGCACGACCTCCGCGGACAGAAGGCTGTCGCAGGCCAGGCCAAAGCGTGTCATGAGCGGGCCGTACCCCCCACCGAGGACGAGGCCGGTCATGCTGACCGCGCCGTCATTGCCGATCACTGCCGCGAGGCCATGCTCGCCCGCAGCCTGATTGAGTTGGGCTGCCGTGACACCGCCGCCGATCATGACCTCGCGACTATCGGCGTCGATCGCGAGTTTCGCCATCCTTGATATGTCGAGAATGACGGTGCCTTCGCGGAGTGAGCGACCGGCCCAGTCCTGCCCGCCGTTGTAGATAGATATTGGGACGTGAGCGTCGTTGGTTACGCGCAATGCACGACTCACCTTCTCGGTGGTATCGCAGCGCGCCAGGAGCAATGGCCGTGGGCAAAGCGCGCCGTTCCACCAGCGCGGCGAAACATTTGCCCAGTCGCTCGGTTCGACGACTTCGAATCCCACTTCTCTGAGAACTTCAGCCAACCTGAGGAGGTCAGCGTTTGTGTGGTTAGCATTCATTGAACTCTCCCGCTCACTGTTCCGAAAGTTGTAGCCGGGTCCGTGCCGCCTTGAGCGCGATGTGGCGGGTCCGAATCCATTGAGGGGCGACAACAGGCTGTCCCCGTGCCGAGGCCGTCCGGTCTCTTTCAATGTTACCGCTTTCCCCTGGGGGCATCATTGGACCGCGTGCGGCCAACTCCGGACGTTCGACTCGTTGCTGTGAACCGTTGACAATCACCGCGCTCGATCCAGCGAGTCGACGGCCCCAATATTTAGCGACCTCGTGGAGCATGCCGGAGCTCATTTCGCAAGACCGGATGTGGTCGCGATGCAAACCATCGGCATTTCTGCTGTCGCAACGGATTACTTGCGTTCCCCAAAATGCACGTCCACTATGCGGAGTGAACGGTTTGTGGTCTTGCATCTTTGCGCAGCAATAGATTGCTAATGTCATGAGTTATAAATTCCCTAAACAAGCAGCGAGCCGCAATCCCGCTGCAAATCATGAACGCTCATCGCAGGACGTTCGACCGCAGGTGGAAACACGCACCACACACCGTCATCGTGGAGGAAGAAATAGATTGCCAATGTGCCTGCTGGCCGCAATGCCTCCACACATACATAGCGCCGCTGATTTGAGTTCATGCGGCCGAACCGGGTCACCCGGGCCGACATGGCCGCAGTCGGCCCAAGCCATTTTTCGACCAGCAGACGTAAAGAGCTCTTTATCGTACTCATCGACCGCTCCTTCAACTTCGCATCTCGTTGATGCAGCTAGCTCCCCGTTTTGTTAGGGGCTACGAATGGCTGGCCAAAGTGTCGTATGCGAATTTCCAACTCATGGCACTAGTTCGGCTTCAGGCACTACACGATAGTTTGGTGTAAGCAAGCGATACAGCGCCTCCCTCAGGCCAGAAGAGGCACTCCCGATCAGGCGGCGACCGGGATAAGTCACCAAGGCGGCAAGGCTCCGTAGCTGTCGGCAGTCAGCGCGCTCGCGCCCGACACCCGCCACGACCCGGGAACAAAGTTTCCAGCCAATATCCAATGTTTGGTCTGTGCAGCCATCTGCGACAAGAGCAGGTCGAGCAGTTTGTCCGCACAGGCATCACCTCATTTCGACTTGCGCCCGACTGCGATGAGCGCCGATGAAGGCAGGTTGATTGAGCCGTCCGACTCTGCATACGCCTGGAAAGCCGCTTTCAGAGCGGGTTGGAGCCGCGCGTGTTGCTCGTCTGTCAAGGCCGCATAGTTCGGCGCGAAGTGAAATAATGGGCCGAATTCCTCCAACAAGGCGTCGACCGAAGCAGCACTTTGGATCGTCTCGCAAACCGTCACGGTGACGTCGGAGCAGCCACTTTCAATCACGGCGCCTCGCAAGCTCGTTTGCGACCACTCATTCAGGCCATTTTCGCCCCACAGCGATCGGCCGGGGAAGACGCGGCTGAACACGCCATCCAGAATCACCATCGGCGTGGCGCCAACCCGGCTTGGCCAGGCTGCCACAACGACCCGCCCATTGGCCCGCACGACGCGCACCATCTCAGCCAAACCCGCCCGCCACGACGCAAACAACATCACGCCAAAGATCGAAAACGCCGCGTCGAAACTCGCGTCACCGGCGTCGAGTGAAGCGCCGTCCATCACTCGCGCCTCACATTCCGGGAACGGACGTAATCGTTCGCTGGTCCGCGCTACCATGGCAGGCGCGATATCGGTGGCAAGAACCCGGGCCCCCATAGCCGCTACAATCAGCGCAAGTGCGCCCGTACCGGTCGCCACGTCGATCACCTGCTCGTTACTGCCTACGCCAGATAAAACCGCTGCCCGCTCGCAAAAACGGCTGGTCAGTGGTTCAGCAAACCGCTCATACGGGTTCGCCAATGAGTTGAAGTCCGGCATGTCTTCGGTCATGAACGCGCTCCTGTCAGAATTGGGTTGACGTATGGCACTGCGGCGGGACGCAACCCGTCTGCGACCTTCGCTATGGACATCTGATTAGCTTGCATCTGCGTAGCCTGGGTTTGCGCCTGAGGCGGAAGGCTCGCTGCGCCGCGCGCCGTGTGGCCCTACACACGCTTTGACCTCTTCACTCGTCACCTTGCGCATGACCTCCGGCGCCTTTAACGCGCTGACCGGCTTCAACAGGTTCAACACCTCGATAAGCAGTTTATGAATATCAGGATCCTGGTGCGCCGCCTGGGTGACCGCAATATGGTGCTCAATGGATTTCTCCAAATCGGCCGGGCGTTTGCCCCGCGCGTCGGGATAGGCCAGATCCGGCAACGCAGCCAGCGTCCACGGGTTCTCGACAATCGACTCGATCGCTAACAGGAACTCACTGCTGAGTGTGGCAAGCGGATCGGCATCGCCGGCGTGCGCCGCGAGCAGATTTCGCAACACGACAGCTTCCTGCGCGGCGGCGCTCATTCCCTGTCCATAGACCGGATTGAAACGGCACACTGAATCGGCGATCGGGATCAGTCCGCGAGGAAAGTCGTTGGAACTGTCGAAGTGACGCCGCCGACTTTCAGGGAACGCAAACTGTTCGATGTGGCCGTGCAGGGTGGCGTTTTTGATCGCGTGATACACGGTGGCAGTCGGCAGGCTTGCGGCGTAGTCGGCGAATGCGTCGCCGTCGGCGGGCGGCGTGTCTGTGCCTCGTCCTCCGAGTGCCGCGAACCACTTGCCGTCTTCACGCAGAAGCACGATACCCATACGGCTTTCTTCCGGCGCCTTGGGCATGGTGTACATGACCTTCATGTCGGGAGTCACATCGGGCGCAATCGTATAGACCGCGGTCGAGTAACCGAAGTCGACGCCGATGACCGTCTCCTCAGGCATGGGTCGGCCGGTAGCCTCAAGTAAGTCCAGCGTAGGCTTGCCGCGTCCGGACGCATCGACGACGAGGTCGGCCGGCAATATCTCCAGCTTGCCCCCGCGGGTCTTGTACGAAACCGAAGCGACCGAATTGCCGTCAGGCGTGGCGCCGATGGCGACGACGCGACACCCGTCGCGAAAGACGACGTTCGGGCGTTCATGCACACGACGACGCACGGCAAGCTCGAGCAGCGGACGCGTCATCGTAAAGGTTGCTACACCGAGACTGCGAGCCGGAAACGGATCCTGTCCTGGATACTCAAGGTATACCTCGAGACCCGAGTCGACCGAGTGGGCGCCTGCCTGCACGAGTGTGGATGAAAAACCCGGAAACAGGTCGCACAGTGCCTTGAAGCCGCCGGCAAGCAGCCCATGCGGGTGCTTGCCCTGCGGCACGCCAGGCCGAGGCGTCGAGTCGGACGGAAGCGCATCCCGTTCGAGCACGACGACTTCCCTGAAGTAGTCGGCAAGCGCCTGTGCTGCGGGCAGTCCGCCCATTCCTGCGCCAATGACAACTGCGCGTTCACCTGAAAAACGATTCGGCATCCTAGCTCCTGCGACGTTAATTGGAAGTAAAGCACCTGCTCGGCGTAACGTGCACCACGATGAATTCTTGTGAGCGGGACAGTCCGCGACTCAGCGGACTTAGCTAGAAAACAGCCGTAGCAGTGCCTTTATTCCGTGCCGCGGGAGAAGGGCGCGATGCTGTTTTCAGGGAGCCGTCTACAACAAAGGAAGACTGAGTGCGCCGGAAGACCGTCAAGAAACAGGAGGCGCATGACCGCTTCTGGCCGCTTTTGCAAATGCTCTGTCTCCAGCAGAGTGTCACAACATCGTCAACAGAACCAGACATCTACCTATCCGCCAAATACCGCGGAATTTTCTATCTTGTGAGGTGTTATCCGAGGAAGCAATGCAACCGCTTCGTCTGGATCCGTTTGATTTCAGATAGCTAGATGACGATCGGCCTGTTGCATGTCTTTCAGATTGCAAGGGAGATGCACGATGTGTGGAATCGCTGGCTGGGTAGATTACGACCGCGACCTGAACGAGCAAAAACCGTTCATTGAGGCGATGACACGCACCATGGCACTGCGCGGCCCCGACGCACAGGGTATCTGGATCGACCGCCATGCGGCACTCGGTCACCGCAGGCTTTCCGTCATCGATCTGGAAGGCGGGGCGCAACCGATGCAAGCCGCTGAAGAAGGCAAATCGATTGCATGCCTGACTTACAGCGGCGAAGTCTATAACTTCGTTAAACTACGCGACGAGTTGAGAAAGCACGGGGACTGCGTATGCCGATTGCGTGAGACAGTGATCGGCCATGAGCCGCCTGTTGAGGTCGGCTGGCCTCCGTCAGGAGATGCGCTGAGACCGGACGCTGGCCACCTTTCGAAACTGTTGAGTCATTATTCATCGAACGAATAACAGCCTGCCCGGTTGAGCGATTTTGAAAAGTATTTGCTTTTTGGAAATACTTTCCACTATCATGACTCTCACGTCGAATGACTCGACACGGGTAATCATCATGAGCGCCATAGCCGAACGCATCCTCCGTGTACTGGAAGACCTCGCCAGCGCGCCAGAAGGCAAAACGCTTTCAGAACTTTCCGCTAAGCTCGATTTGCCGGTTAGCGCCACACATCGCCTTCTTGCGGATCTGGTCGAGCAAGGTTACGTGCGCAAAGACGAACGACGCGGCGAATTTTCGCTGACCATGAAACTTCCGTCGCTGGGACTTCGCTTTCTCAGCGCAGGCGGGGTCGTGGACGTCGCCCAACCCATTCTGGAACGACTTGCGACTACCTCGGGCGAATTAGTGCGGCTTGCAATTGTCGACGACGAGCAACTGATCTACGTTGCCAAGGCGCAAGGCGCGAGACAAGGCCTCCGCTACGATCCCGAGATGGGCCGCGCGGTGACTCTTTCATGCAGCGCCGCGGGAGTGATCTGGCTCGCTGGCAAGAGCGAAGAAGACGCGCTGAGGCTTGTATCGAAGCAGGGCTTTGGCATGCCGTCAGACTTTGGTCCGCTTGCTCCGACCACGTTCAAAGCGCTACTGCCAATGATCGAGCTTGCGCGCAAGAATGGGTACGCAACGACGCAAGACATGTTTCTACCGGCCATGAGTTCTATGGCTACGCCTGTGCATATGAGCAATGGCGAAGTGCGCGCAGTCCTGATCATCGCGGGACCGATGTCACGGTTGACAGAAGAGAGAATGAAAGAGCTCGCTCCGGCGCTCATGGCGACGGCGACTGAATTGTCCGATGCAAGCGGTGTGTCACCCATGCTTAAGCAAGCGCTGCAAGGCGTCAGCCGCACAGCAAGCGTTGAGCGCTAGGCCAAGGCGTCTAATGCTGGACGTTATCCGTTCGTGACTTGATGTAGTGACGTGGCGAATTGAAATTTGCCAATGTTTCAGATCTGATATTTAGTAGTAGAAATCAAAATAAGCGATTGACGCAAAAGCAGCACGGACTCTTTTTAAGACGGCAGGAGACACGCATGAACCATGTTTCAGAAGAACCTACCTCACATTCCATGGCGAATAGGGCGGTGAGCGCCGCCACGCTTGGCACCGCGCTTGAATGGTTTGACTTCACGCTCTACGGATCAGTCGCAGCCACCGTGTTGCCAAAGTTGTTCTTCCCGGCGATGGATTCGAGTTCCGCCATGCTCGCCTCGTTGGCAACTTTCAGCGTCGGACTGGCCGCGCGTCCACTTGGCGCGATCATTTGCGGGTACTTTGGCGACAAGGTTGGACGTCGCAATCTCATGCTCGGTACCGTGTCGGTGATGGGCCTGACGTCGGTATTGATGGGTTTGCTGCCAACGTATGCGCAGATAGGTGTCTATGCGCCTCTGCTGCTTGTCATTCTCCGCATTGTTCAGGGTTTTGCACTTGGCGGCGAATCTACCGGTGGCCAACTGATGGCGCTGGAGCACGCTCCAGCAGACCGGCGAGGTAAGTATTCTGGTTTGATCGGTATGTGCGCTCCGCTGAGCCAGATAGTTGCAAATGCTGTGCTTCTGTTACTTTCTTCGACAATGAGCGCCAGTGCTTTCATCACCTATGGTTGGCGGATTCCGTTCGTGCTGAGCTTCGTTCTGGTGCTTGTCGGCATTTACATCCGACTGCGCGTTACGGAAACTCCTGCTTTCGTCAAGATGCAGCAATCCGCCGTTGCGAAGGTCGGAAGCCCTTTAAGGGATGCGTTCCGTCTGCACTACAAGACGATCATTCGCATGATGCTGTTCTTCTGCGGACCGACTGCACTTTTCTATCTTGCCGTCGTGTTCACCTTGAGCTATCTGACGAATACGCTCGGCGTGCCCAAGCAGACCGGTTTCATGTTGTTGATGATTGCCAATGCATGTGCCATCGCAGGCTCGATCTTTGGTGGCCTGTTGAGTGACCGGATCGGTCGTAAGCGCGCATTACTGTTCGCTTCCGCCGCGACCTTCGTAATCATGCTGTTTTATTTTCAAGTCCTCGCTACTCGAAGCTTCGTACCGATGGCGATAGCCATGGGGCTTTTCATGGCATTCACGCAGGTCCAAACGGGGATTCAACCGGTCGCGTTCGCTGAGGCGTTCCCAACCAATGTTCGCTATTCCGGTTCGGCCCTCGCATTCACCGGCGCAAGCCTGTTTGCTGGTGGGCCGATTCCGGTGGTCGCCGCATGGCTAATACACCTTGGCAACGGCTCCCCGTGGCCGCTCGTTGCATTAGTAGGAGCACTCAATATCCTGTCGTTCTGCATGATCTTCATCGGACCAGAGACCGCGGGCATCGACATGAACCGCCTCGACTCAGCGGCCGAGATCGCCGGTGAGCATCAACGTGTCTCTGGGCAGGCGACATATTGATCTCGCACTGTGCCTTCGCTTTGCACTGGAAGAAGCACAGCCTTTAAGCACTCGAAAGCAGATGGAGCAAACTCAGATGGACAACGAAAACACTGGCCTGCTCGCGATCTGGAGCACGATCGCGGCCGAATCAGAAATTGACTACATGCACTGGCTCACCCGGGAGCATATTTTCGAACGGGTAGCCGTCCCGGGTTTTCGATCAGGGCGGGTCTTCAAACGACGCAACAGCCGGCCCTCGGAGTACATGATGCTGTACGAACTGGACAATGCGGAGGTGATGGCGAGTTCTGGCTATCTCGATCGGTTGAATAACCCGACTACGTGGACGCGCCGAATAATGCCGACGCTCGAACGGTTTCGCCGAGGCGGCGGAACTATTCTCGCCCAGGGTGCGAACTCTGCCGGACACGGCGGTCACCTCGCCATCACACGATTTGAAGACGCATTACCGGAATGCCTGACAGCCCTGCAAGGGCAGGCAATCGTTGATGCGCTCGCGAAAGGCGACTGGGTCGTGAACGCGCAGATCATGGCCGTGAAGAACGAGGCGACGGCCATTGCCACGCAGGAAAAATCGATGCGGCGAAGTTCAGAAGGTGAATTCGCGGGCCTATTTCTTGTGGAGTCGCTCGATAATGGCTCGCTTGACCGGGCGATTATGCAGGCGAGCAAGGCGGCCGGGGTCAATCCTGACTTGTTCGATTCGTACGATCTCGTCTTCGTCTGCCATTCTAGGTGGGCCGCTGCGTAAGGGCATCTGATGCCTGGAATAATTCAGGGAGGGTAGCGGTCCGGCCAACGCGAGACGTTGCATCGAATGTCCGTGACAACGTGGCGGATTCAACCGGTGGATGCAATAGTTTGCTGGAATCGTTCGGCGGGCGTCTCGTAGTCCAGTGTCTTTCTTGGACGCTCGTTCAGTCGTCTTGCCACAGCGTTGAGTTTGGCCTGCGAATACACTGACAGATCGGTACCTTTCGGGAAGTACTGCCTCAATAGTCCATTCGTGTTCTCATTCGACCCACGCTGCCAGGGATGTTGCGGGTCGCAGAAGTAGACGGCAATGTCGGTGGCGAGGTGAAGCGCTTGTGCCCGGCCATCTCCGTCCCCCGATCCCAGGTGAGCGACTTGTAGAGTTCCTGCGGTAACTTGCTGGCATGTCTGATGAGCGCATTGATGACCGTTTCGCTGTCCTTGCTGGCTATCTTCACCAGCATGACATAGCGTGTCTGGCGCTCGACGAGCGTCGCAATCTGGCTGCTGCCGCTACCGCACAGCAGATCACCTTCCCAGTGGCCCGGTACCGCGCGGTCTTCAACGCTAGCCGGGCGTTCGCTGATCGATACGGTGTCACGAATCCTGCCGTGATCCTCCGTCTTTAGCGTGTGATGGCGCGAACGGCGCATGGCCCGGGTGCGCCGCAGGTGCTCCAGCAACTCCTTCTTCAGGGCCCCACGGGCCTGTATGAAGAGAGAACGATAGATTGTCTCGTGGGACACGTGGTAGTCCTCGTTGTCTGGGTACGCGCGTCTGAGCCATCCGGCGATCTGCTGCGGTGACCACTGCAGTTGTAGCTTGGCTGCCACGATGTGCGCCAACATCCGGTGCTCAACCAGTTTACAGGCTTTGGGTCGCTGCGCGCGATCCCACGCGAGCTGATCGGCGTGGCTTGCCCGATAGCCGTCCGGGCCGCTGTTACGTTTGATCTCACGACAGATGGTGGAGGGAGCTCGCGAAAGTCGCATGGCGATTGACTGGATCGAATCGTCGGCCGCAAGTGCCCGTGAGATCTCTTCGCGCTCCTCCAGCGTCAATGCCAATCCCGATCGATGCCTTTGTGGTGGCTGGATTCCACCTGTCTCAGCCAGAATCCCCTGTACAGACGAGTGGTTCCGGTCAAAAAGCTGGGCGATCTTCTGGAGAGACTCTCCCTTCCGCCAACGTTCCCACATCAGCGCTTTCTGCTTCTCGCTGTAGTAAATCCGGCGTCGCTGTTTCATCTGCAACACTCCCACTGCTTGCGCAGTCTTCAGTGTGTTGCATCCACCGGTTGAATCCGCCCGTCTGTAGCGGTCATTCGGTCAATTTATGCGGCGGTCTGCTGTGGGTCGCAAGTACGCATTCGGTTGCAGTGGCAGCAGACGCTCGCCGCCGCCGAAGTGCGAATGTCGGCAAAGCGACTCATAGCTGCCTGACAGATGCGATACCTGAATGTCGGGAATGGCCGAGAAGCTGTATTCAGCCTCGCGTCGGTGAATGGCCGCTAGTCGTGGTTGAACAGCTGTCAGCGGCGGCGTCAATTTCACGCGAATCGGGCGGTTTGAAACTCACGGTGGTGAACGGCGTCAAGCGGCGGGTTCGGGGTCGCTCTGGTCTTTCATGCGATAGCTCTTGCCTTCGATGACGACGGTCTCGGCATGATGCAAGACGCGATCGAGCAGCGCGGAGGTCAAGGTGCTGTCGTGGTTGAGGATGTCGGGCCAGTGCTTGAAGGCGCGATTGGAGGTGATGATGGTGGCGCCGTGTTCGTAGCGTTGACTGACGATCTGAAACAGGATGTCGGCGCCTTGCTGGTCGATGGGCAAATATCCGAGTTCGTCGATAATCAACAGGCGCGGCTTGGCGTAGCGGCGCAATTCACGCCTGAGCCCGCCATGGGCACAGGCGGCATTCACCGAATTGATGATGTCCACGGCCGTGGCAAATAGCACCGAGTAGCCGCGCAGGCAGGCGGTATGGCCCAGCGCAATGCTCAAGTGGCTTTTGCCCAGCCCGACGCCGCCGAGGAAGATCACGTTGGCGTGCTCCTCGATGAAGTTCAGGCGAAACAGATTCTGGACCTGCAGACGATTGATCTTGGTGGGCCAGTTCCACTCGAATTGGTCCAATGTCTTGAGTACCGGGAATCGCGCGAGCGCGACGCGTCGGGCGACGCTGCGATCTTCACGCCGATGCGCCTCGCCTTCGACCAGGCGGGCCAGATACCCGACATGCGACCAGTGCTGGGCGGCTGCCTCGCTGGCCAAAGCCTCGTAGTGTTGCAGCGTGTAGGCCAGATGCAGCTGCATAAGCTGCGTGCGCAGCGTCGCCGCAGAATCGGCGCCTGACTGTGGCGCGCTGGATTCAGCTTTTGTCTTTGTCGTCATCCTGGTCATCGTTGGCCTCCGGCACGCGGTAGCACGAGAGATCCGGCTGCGCGAGTTCGAACTCCAGCCAATCCTGATGGCGGATCAGATGCAGTGCTCCGGCCTCGGGCCGCTGCCGCGCTCTGGCCTCGAGCATGTTGGCGATGTACTCGCAACTGAAGGCCTGGAACGCGAGCCCGTCCTGCAGGGCGCGCGCAACGGCCTCGATGCCGTAGATTTCGCTCAACGCGACGATCTTGCGCACATGCTGGCGCGCATTGATGCGCCGTTGCTCGAGGCCTTCGCAATAGGCCTGGGCGTGCGGGCCCAGGCTCAGGAAGCGCAGCATCAGCCGCTGTTCGCGCGCATGGCGACGCTGCGCGAGCAGGGCCTTCGGATGCTCGGGATCCTCGATATCGAGGTGACGCTCGTAGCTGCGCACATGGCGGGCAATCAACTGGTTCTCGTAGTAGATGCAAATCCGATCGGGATAGGCCTTGAGCGTGACGCGCGTATTGGCGTAGCGCGCCGGCACCGAGTAGTGGTTGGTGTCCAGCGCTACGCGAAACTGGCTGCTCGTGCGCACCGTGAGGATGCGCGCGACGTCGTAGGGCGAAGCATTGAGCGGCTTCAGATGCGCGCGCTCGGTCTCGAACAGATCGACGGGGCGTTGGTGCGTCTCGCCGTGGATGCGCACGTTGCCAATGGTATCGAGCCAGAGTCGGGCCGCGGGGTTGATGGCGCTGAACTCGGCGAGCTCGAGCCCGTTCAAGAGATTCTTCTTGACGTAGCCCACGCCGTTCTCGACGCGGCCCTTCTCGTTGCCTTTGCCGACGTTGCAGGCGACGATCTCGAACCCCCAGTGGCGCGCTGCATCGAGGTAGCGCGGATTGAATACCGGCGCCTGGCCGATCAGCCGCTGCAGCACCGCGGACTTCAGATTGTCCACCATAATCTTGGCCGGACAACCCCCGAAGGCGGCAAAGGCATGTTCGTGGCAGGCGAGGAAGTGCTCCATCGTCTGTGAGACGGTGAACTCCAGATACATCAGCCGGCTGTAGCACAGCACCATGACGAAGAACGAGAGCCGCCGCCGCGTCGAGCCCACGGCGATCGAACCGTATTCGCCCCAGTCGACCTGGGCACACTCGCCCGGGGCGAACGCGAGCTTCAGGAATGCCTCGCGCCGCGGCGGGCGGATCTTGCTCACGTAGTCGCGCACGATCGTATAGCCGCCGTCGAAGCCCGCTTCACGCAAGCGCTGGAAGATCTGCTGCGCGCTGTACGGGTGCGCATCGAGCCAGCGCACCACCTGCGCCTTGAACGGATCGAGCCGGCTGGTGCGTGGCGGCTGCGCGCGATGTGCGTACCGCGCGGCCTTCAACCACTTGGACACCGTTTGCGGATGCAGGCCGAGCGCGCGCGCCGTCTGCGTGATCGTCAGGTGCTGCCGATCATGGCAGTCGCGAATCTTGCAGTACGTTTCATAATCAAGCACGACGCTTCCCCAGCGCCGCGTGCAACCGCTCAAGCTGCGTCGTCACGTCCGCGTGAGGCAGCGGCGGCGCCGGCACCGGCGCATCCAGCGCCAGCACCTGATAGATCGGCCTTTGCCAGGCGATCAGGCCGACGCGAATCAGGTCGCTGCGGGCCATCTCCAGACGCGCCGGCGCCATCGACAGGCGCCGTGCGAGCGTCGCGTCGGCGTAGTAGCTCAGGCCCTGCGCATCGGCGACGGTGACCAGAAACAGGTACAGCGCAGCCGCACAGGCGTCACAGCGCTCGATGTAGCGCTCGCGCACCAGCCGGTGATCGACCCAACTGAAGTGCGCCGGAATCTGCCGGATCCGCTCAGGGCAAATCACACGCTTGCTCGGCATGCTCCCCCCTCCCATGCAAGATGTCCTGCCCCAGTTGTAGCAACCGCCGGCTGCTGCGCACGATGTCTTCTTGTAACGGGCTGTCGGTCAAATGGGCGATCAGCCCAATCAGGACGGCCGGTTGCGCCGATAAGACTTCTTGTAACGCAGCGCCTCCCGAATCGGCCCCCGAGCCTTGTGGGGCAAGGGTTTGCGCGCGGCAGTTCTCTTGTAACGCATCCCCAGACTTCTCGGACTTCTGCTGCGTTCGGCGCCCGTAGCCCGGATGCTCGGCGCGCCAATGCCGCACCCGCGCGACGTGCTCCGCACCGTGGAAATAGTCCTGGTTCTCGGGTTTGGCCAGCCATTGCCGCTGGCTGACGGCTTTGCTCGCCCGGCGACACGCGGGTTCGCTGCAGTACCGTTGGTGCCGCGCATTGCGGGGATCGGGACGAAACCAGGCCCCGCAATGCCGGCACTTTCGCTGTCCGACGCGCTTCATGACCGACCCTCCTTGGGGGCAGATCATGCGCGCGCCTACGCCCGAGCCTCGCCGTCAGGTTCGGCACGAACAAAAAACAACAGCCGAAGAAGAAGCGAAAAGCGAAGAACAGCCAGGCCTTTATGAAACAAAAGCCGGAAGAAAACGCACCCGGAAGAAAAACCACCACGAAGAAGATGACGTTCGCACCGTCAGATCTCGACGACTTTCAAGTTGCCGATGACAAACAGCCGCAGAACCCGCGGCGCCCCTAACGACGGCAGATGGACTGCAGGGATGATTGAAGACAGCGAGCTGTCGCAGTATGAACCGGGCCGCGTGCCTCGTTCAATCCCGTCTCGGACACCAAGCCGCGGCACAGACCCCACTGTCTATTTCGGTATCACGATCAATCACATCGCCGCGGGTCCTGCGCCAAACCCTGCCCGGTCAACCCGAGGCACGGCATGCACCCGGCTCCCAGCTCCCCGCCCTTGACCCGCGACCGTAGCCGATAGCGGCCACGCATCAAGGGGCGAGGGACCGTGTTGCCCGCACCCCTCCCTCGCCTTTTTCCTTGACGCCTGCCCGCTATCGGCTCCTCGAGTCGCACGGGCGGGAACCAGGGAGCCAGGCGGCAGCAAAGCCAACCCCGAGTTCCACCGGAAAGTGTCCAGCCGCAACGGCAAACCACATTCCATCGCCCGGCTCAGGTCCTCAACCTTGACTGTGGAGACTGCCATGCAACTCGCTTCCTCTTTCCATTACGGCTCCCCGATGCTGCGCGCTGACTCGCCGCTTTCAGACGATCAGATCCGGCGCGTCGCCCCGTCCATCTTCGCTGATGGCAAGCACGAAAGCCGTTCGGAACGTTATACCTATATTCCGACCATCGACGTCCTGCGCGGTCTTCGGAACGAAGGCTTCCAACCGTTCATGATCTGCCAGACCCGCGTGCGCGATCAGGGCAAGCGCGAATTCACGAAGCACATGCTGCGGCTTCGCCATGCTGATCAGATCACTGGCGAGGAAGCCGATGAGATCGTGCTGCTGAATTCTCATGACGGCACCAGCAGCTACCAGATGCTCGCAGGCACGTTCCGCTTTGTCTGTCGGAACGGCATGGTCGCGGGCGACAACATCGCCGATATTCGCGTACCACATAAAGGCAACGTCGTACAGAACGTGATTAACGGCGCGTTTGACGTTCTCGACGGCTTCGACCTGATCCGCGAGCAGAAGGAAGGTATGCGAGCCGTCGAACTGAACCTCGACGAACAGCATGCGTTCGCCCGCTCTGCCCTCGCCCTGCGCTACGACCCCACCGACGCCGAGGCAGCCGCCCCGGTCACCGAAAGTCAGCTACTGGTGCCGCGCCGTTTCGAAGATCGCCACGACGATCTCTGGACGGTCTTTAACCGGGTGCAGGAAAACCTCACCAAAGGCGGCCTGCACGGGCGCTCTCGCAGCGGGCGCGCCATGTCCACGCGCCCCATCACCGGCATCGACCAGAACGTGAAGCTCAACCGTGCGCTGTGGATGCTCGCTGACGCCATGCGCCAGATGAAGGAGTAAGCGCCGCAGGGGCGGGAGCGTTTTGTCTCCCTCGCTCCGTCACATTCCATCAGGACTCCTATCGGGGTCACGTCCTGGTGGAATCGGACAGCACCCGACCCGGAACCTTCCTTTTTATTTTTCTGGAGTCAGTCATGCAAGCTCAAGTCGAAACCGTCAAGGCGAACACCGACGAAGGCGTCTCGCCGCTCGAAACCAACTTCGGCGACGAACAGCCGCTCGTCACCGTGCCGTATTCCAGCCTGCGGCCCTCACCGCTCAACGCCCGCACGAAACCGCTGTCGGGGAGCAAGGCACGCATCGCGGACGTTGTCTCCGCTGCCGTGTCACTGAAAGCCGCCACCGACCTCAACAAGATGAAGAAGACCGACGCGGCAGCCGCCGCCGAGCTTCGGCTCGCAAAGGTGGCATGGCTCCCGGAAATACTCACCGATCGCGAAGCCCCGGCCACGCCGTCACGGGAAAACCGTGACGACGAGGATGAAGACGGCGCCGATGCGGGCGATACCGGCAACGGCGCGGACGACACACCGGAAGACGAAGACGTCGATGCTGAGCCGGATGCCGGTAACGGCACGGAACACGTCAACGATACGCCCGCCGACGCAGAAGCCGCCCCTGTCGCCAGTAGCCCGCTGACGTCGTGGCCGTACCCGACTTCGGACAGCATGGACAGCGCGCAATCCGGCCCCCTCGTAGCGTGATCCCACCTTTCGCCCCGGCAACGGGACGAGGCAGGCGGCAAGCCCGAATGCGCCGCCTGCCAGACTTGAACCGGTGGAACACATCATGACCAACCGCATCCGCATGGCCGTGCTCACCATCAATGCCGAAGGCTCGCCCGACCTCTCCCTGACTTTCGTTGAAGCCACCGATCTGCAATACAACGAAGGCAAGCACTACGACATGGCCCTTGCCCGCGCCGAAGATGAAGGCTACCGGGCACCGATGATCGCCTTCGACCAAAACGACGCGGCTGCAGACGTGCTCCGCCACGCTGCTGAATTCATGGAGGGTGACACCGACGAGGTATAACCCGTGCGGGCAGACGGCGACCCGTCTGCCCGCCCCCAATGGACGCCAGCCCACCATCCGGCCAGCCCGCCTGCGCCCGCGGCCAGCAGCATCACAATCAGTCCGCCGACGACCAGCCCATAGCACGCCCGCACGAGCCGCCGCAGCGCGACGCGCTCGAATGACGTGAGCGTCGTATCGATCCGTTTCTGTTGGTCACGTACGGCGACAGCCGTCGCCCCCACGAGCCGGTTACCGGCAACGCGGGCAATGTGATTCGCCGCCCGCTGCGTGAGTGTAGCCAGCGCCTCATCGTTCAGCGCCGCAAGCGCGGCCCGGTAGCGCGCCTCATGTTCATCGATCATCTGCCCGGCCAGTTCAATCGTGGCCTTGCAGCGCGCGAGCGCGTCACGATGCTGCGTCATCAACGCATCCGTCGCTGCCCGCGCCTCCGACCGCACGACATCCAGACTGCCCGCGCCTGCCTGCCGGATGCGCTCCGGCATGGCCTCGTAGAGTCGCCCGTAGTGCTCGAGCATGACCAGCACAGACCACAGCGCATCGTTGTCGCGGAGGTTGAGCGCACTCGATACCCGACGCATTCGCAGCACACTGGCATCGTCGGGCAATTCGCCCGTGACGTCGAGAAACAGACAGGCGAGCTCGTCCACCGGCCTGCCCTGCCTGCTATCCATCGACCGTTACCTTGGCGAACATGGCATCGCACAACGAAAGCCAACGCAATAGCTCGACCCGTTCACCGATATGCATCGTCTCCGCTGCCTTGCGAATCGACATGCGCTGACTGCGAAGCTCGTCCGCGACCCGATCCGCAAGATCAGGAAAATCCAGTGAGTGACCGCGCGATTCGATGGAACGGCGAAGCTGCGACCCCTGATACAGCGTGAACTTGTCCGCCGGACCGAAGTAGCCATTGCGTACGACGTTCATCACCGCGTCCCGGAACGTCTCGTTGAAAGCGCTCAGCAATTCAAGGCTGTCGCGTTGCCAGTTGATCACCCACAGGACAACAAGCCGGCGCCGAAGCTCGCCAAGCGCGCCGGCCAGTGTCGCCCCGAACTGCTCAACACCCGTCTGGCTCCGCGCCGCCGTGTTGACAACGATCGCTGCGTCTCGTTGCTCGTCGCAGAAATTGACAAGGCCGATCCAGCCGTCTGCATCGTCCAGGTTATAGGCAATGCAGCGCATATCATCCTGGACTGCTTTCATCACGTCTGGGTTGGAGGTATCCGTTTCCACAAGCGCCGCATGAATATCCCGCCGTAGCAGATAATCGGCCAGCGCGAGCGCAACAAAACTCTTGCCTACGCCGCCCTTGCTGCCACCAACGAGATAGATGGGGTAAGTCGTCATGTCCATTTGAATCCTCTAAAGGTTCTCGGTGTCAGGCCTGATCTCGAATGAGAACGCGTCACGCATCACCATGCTTCCCGGCCTACTGACAATCTCTCCCGCATCCTGCTTTTGATTTTCTCTGACCGCCTCTGCGCGCGGTACATCGACCTTGCTTACCTTCTTCGTACGAGGCGATGGCGCGGCATTGTCTCGTGCCGATTCCTTTGCAGACTGTCAAGCTGGTTTGTCTTTCTTCGATGGGTATAACGCGTACTTGACAGAGCCAACGCTAAAATCAACGCCCTTCTTCCGTGCATGTTCAACGATTTCTTCCAGCGTATATCCTTTCTTCCTCACCGCACCGATTACCAGACGCATCTCTTTCATCGCATCGGTAATAGAGACGCGCTGCTCGGCCTTTGGCTTGACCGGCAGTGATTCCAGAGTGCGGACAAGCTCATCCCATTGCGCCCGGGTATAGCTTTTCGCAACTGGCATGGCTCGCTCCGTCGTGCTCTCTTTATCCCATCTTGTTCACTCGGGAAGACCTCGTCAACACCTGTTTTTGGCCGGATTTTCGCTATCGGAACGTCATGGAATCAGACGGATCGCGTTGGAATAAAGGAAATATTTTGGACACGTCTGGCACGAGCAACGGACCGGGCTGATGTCCGGAAAGACGTAGCGAAGGGATTCCGGGCAAACTTCACGACGGCGCAGGCGCAGAACGATCACAGGCAACGGGCTGAATCGTTCTGGCCATCAGGATTCACACAATGGAACTGCGAGCCGATAGAGACACGATAGTCTCGCAGACTATATCCCTTACTCTACGAACTCCCGATAGCCCTGCCTGCATATCTTTGGGAAAGACCGGCGAGATTTTAGGAGATCAACAGCCGCCCGGAGCTGAATCGACGTTGCCGATTCAGCGCGTGCGATTACCGACTCCAGCCGCGGCCCTCGCAGACATTTGACATTCAGGTAGCGGCAGTGGACCGGATCACTACGCAGAAATCCGCCTGCCCAGTATGCAGACTCGTTCAATCGACATCCCGCACCATGAGATACGGTGTGCGGTCGAGCAAAGGAAGAACAGCGGATTCATGGGGTGCATCCCGCGGACGCATCTGGCCACCTTACGGAAATTCCCGGCCAACCTCGCTGAAAGCGCTTAGCCGGGAGATAAAAACGGACATTGAAACGAGGGATGGCAGGATAGGCTACCGCCGGTTTAGGGCGCCCATGTACCGCTTACAAGCACAGCGTGCGTTTTCCAGCCCGTCGATGTTCCGCCGCGGCAGCTACAGCGCGCGGTAACCTTCTTATTGCGCTCATCGCCGGCAACGAAGCTGAACAACTACGTCGCGCGCTAGTCGCCATCCGGGTCAGCGGTGCAATCAGGATTCCCGGCTTCGATCCAAACTGGGGCGTGAGTTCGATCAGCGGAGCCGCGGTAGACTACCGAACGGCACATCGGGAGGCCGCTGTCGCGCTGCTGGCTGCGACAAAATTCGGTGCGAAAAGCATTGCCATCTCCGAAGAACTGGGCGTACTCGGGTTGTTGCTATCCATCCGCAGTGATGTCGATGTAACAGGTGTGGTGGGCGCGATACTCGGAGAGGTGGTCGAACACGACCTGAAGCACAATCGCGTCCTCGCAAGAACCCTCCGGGCGTATTTCAACCTTGACTGCTCGCTGCAGGCGACGGCGCTCAGGCTGCATGTTCACCAGAAAACTGTCCGTTATCGCCTGACGCAGTTTGAACAGCTCAGCGGAATGGATCTGCGCCGCCATGAACACAGAGTGACGGTCGATCTTACATTGCGAATGTAACCTGATCCAGTGCGAGCTACCTCGCGATGTCGCATCGCATATCGCGAATCAGGATTGTGGCAATCCCGCTGTTGGGTAGCGCGGGGGCCATGCACCGATCGGGCGGCTCACTCGATTGTCGGCACGGCGACTCAAAGCCGAGTCGGCGCCCACAGTGTACTGTCCGTTTTGCCGGGCGGCGCTGATTCCCTCCTTCCGTTTCGAGTCTGGATCTGTATCTCCTCGAAACACGTGCCGCCCGGTCGTGGCACCCGGCGTCGTCAGGATTGCTGTATGGGATCAAGAACAAGATCGCAATTCATCGTAAAGAAAGGCTCGTCCATGACCGTTCCGTCCGACGCCGTACCAGGGGGATGCCGCAAAAAGCGGCCGATGCAAGTCGAGCGCACGCCGAACACGGTATCGGAGTCGAGGTACGGATCCCCGTCCGAGAAGATGTGCGTGACGAGCGTATCGTAGCCTGGCTTCTGCACCATGAAGTGGATGTGCGCCGGACGCATCGGATGACGGTGCATCGCCTCGAGCATCTGCCCTACCGTTCCGTCAGTGGGAATCGGATAGTTCTTGGGGTTGACCGTACGAAACTTCAACGTGCCTGATTCGTCGGTGACGAAGCGGGCACGAAGCGCCATGTTGTCGTCCGACCATTCAGAATCTTGGACGTCATAGAACCCTTCTGCATCGGCCTGCCACACGTCCACGTTCGCGCCGGCCAGCGGTTCGCCGTCCGCCGACATGACACGTGCGGTAATAAAGCACGGCTCACCGGCTGTGCCGTTGGAAATATCGGCCCCTTGAGGCGGCAGTTCCGGCGCACCCGGCACATGGAACGGGCCAAATACGGTCTGCTCGGTCGCCGTGCTGGAGCGCCGGTGGTTTTGCGCCACCACCAGTTGCGACAATCCGAGTGTGTCGCTCAGCAAAATGAACTCTTGGCGCGTGTCGGTGCACTTGTGCCCTGTTGCCGTCAGGAAATCGATGCCTTGTTTCCACTCTTCCTCGGTCAGCTTGGTCTCACGGGCGAATGCGTGCAAATGCTGAATCAGATTGACGAGAATGCTCTTCAACCGGCTTACCGGCATGTCGACCAGACGTGCCAGAACCGCTTGAGTAATGTTGTCTTCGTTAAGGTTGCGCACTGGCGCCTCCCTCATGTTGTGGTTCGCACGGGACTAAAGACAGTTATTCCGTCGTGCTGGTTAAAACATCTGCGCGCACTCGCGATACGACGTCGCCGCCACGCTACCTTGCCGTTCTCACGACGCGTTAATGCGCCGCGTCGTCGTGTTTGCCGTGCTTCCAGCGTTCGATGATGGTCGTCGCAAAGAGCCCCGCCTGAGTGAACGGGTCATTTTTGACGAATGTTTCGGCTTCGTTCCAGTCGGCAGCGTCCAGAATCAGGAAGCTACCGGTCATATCGCCGTCGCCGGTTCCAGTTCCCTCGCCCAGTGTCGGGCCACCCAGAAGGATTTTGTCGGAGTACGGTCCGAGATATTCCAGATGACGCGAGAAGTTTTCGAGCCGGACGTGCAAGTTGCCGGGTTTGTCTTTACGGTAGATCAGAAACAACATGGTCACTCCTCCGTTTGTCATTCGAGTCCGCACCCATGCGAACCATGGTCATAAAACGCTAGCTCAGGCCGATTCCGGCAACGTGCTCCTGAAACGCTGGCCGCTGATAGATCAGGTCATACCACCGTCGCAGATTCGGGTATTGGGGGCGTTTGATCGGTAGCTCGAACCAACGATAAGTCAACGGCCCGAGTACGATGTCGGCAAGCGTCAGACTGTTGCCCTCAACGTAGTCTTGCCCCTCCAGCGCTTGGTCGAGGACAGCGAATAGCGTCGCGTTGCGGTCGCGGTATCCGTCGATCAGGTCTTGCACGCGCTCCCCGGCAGGTGTGCGCACGATGCTCTGGAATAACTGCGCGTTCGCCGGGCCCAGCGTCGACAGCTGCCAGTCCATCCAGCGCTCGACCGAAGCTCGGCGCACGTAGTCAGCGGGATACAGTGCATGCGCTTCGAACCGGTTGCACAGGTATCGAACGATGGTGTTGGACTCCCACACTACCGTCTCTGAGTCGATCAACGTGGGCACGACACCATTGGGGTTCTTCTGCAAGTACGCCGGCTCCCTGTTGCCGCCGAACTTGCCACCCACGTCGATGCGCTGACAGAATTGGCCGATTTCCGCCAACAGCCACATCACCTTCTGCACATTCGAAGAGTTCGCGCGCCCCAATACGGTCAGAGTCGAAGGGCTCGTCATCACAGTGCCTCCATGCCGCGCTTCACCGAGGGCCGTTCACTCAGCGTGTCGTACCAGCGCTTGACATGCGGAACCGCGGCCCAGTCAAGCTGATGCAGTTCAAAGCGCGCAACCCACGGATAGATCGCGATATCGGCGATGCTATACGCGCCGCCGGCTACGAACTCGCTTTTCGCCAGCTTACCGTCGAGCACCTTGTATAGCCGGTGGGTCTCGGCGGTGTAGCGCTCAAGGCTGTATTTCTGTTCCGCAGCGTAGCGCCGGAAGTGATGCGTCTGTCCGAACATTGGGCCGATGCCGCCCATCTGGAACATCAGCCACTGAATTGTTTCATAGCGCGCAAACCCGGAAATCGGTAGCAAGCGCTGCGTCTTGTCAGCGAGATAGACGAGAATTGCACCAGACTCGAACAAGGTGACCGGGTGTCCGTCCGGCCCACTGCTGTCGCGAATGACGGGAATCTTGTTGTTCGGATTCAGCGCCAGAAACTCTTCACCGAATTGCTCGCCGTTCGTGATGTCGATCCGGTGCAATCTGTAATCGAGGTTGAGTTCCTCAAGCACGATCGATATTTTTCGACCGTTCGGTGTGCCCCATGTATAAAGATCAATCATGTCGTGTGCTCCAGAATGCCCATGCGCTCGAGGAGCGCGATCTCTTGAATACGGCTGCGACGTCGACGTGCCACTGGATCACCGGTGCTGGCAGACGAATCGGTCATCGCGGCTTGCGCAGCGTGACGAACTCTTCGGCAAGCGTGGGATGAACGCCCAGCGTTGCGTCGAAATCGGCTTTCGTCGCCTTAGCCTTGATCGCAATTGCAATGCCCTGAATGATTTCAGCGGCGTCCGCGCCGACGATATGCGCGCCTAGCACCCGATCCGTCGACGCATCTACGACAAGTTTCACCAGGGCCCGCTCATCGCGACCAGACAGTGCGGCATACATCGGGCGAAACTCACTGCTATAGACCGCGACATTCGCATGCCGGCTCCGCGCACGTGCTTCCGTCAGACCGACCGATGCCGCCTGGGGCTGGCTGAACACGGCAAAAGGCACGTCGTCGTGCACGGTCGCGCGCGGTCTGCCGCCGAACACAGTGTCGGCGAACGCGTGCCCTTCGTGGATCGCAACCGGTGTCAGGTTAAGTCGGTTCGTTACGTCACCAACCGCGTAGATGCCCGGACTGGACGTTGCCGAGTATTCATCGACCTTGATTGCCCCAGTCTCGTCCAGCAAGACCCCTACGGTATCCAGTCCCAGTCCAGACGTGTTGCTTCGCCTTCCAGTCGCAGCCATCACGGCATCGACTTCAAAGGATTCGCCCGTCGTCAGATAGACACGCATGCCGTCGTGGCACTTTTCCGCCGCCGTGACGACCGCCCCGAGGCGCAAATCCACACCGCTCCTTGACACTTCGGCAGCCAGCCGATTGCGCAACTCGTCGTCGAAACCACGCAGTATCTGCCTGCCCCGATACAACTGCGTGACGTGGCTGCCAAGCCCGTTGAAGATCCCCGCGAACTCGCATGCGATATAGCCGCCGCCGAGTATTGCGATACGTCCTGGCAACGTATCCAGATAGAACGCCTCATTTGATGTGGTCATCAGATCCGCTCCGGGGATGACTGGCTTCACAGGGGCCGATCCGGTAGCGATGAGTATGACCTTCGCGGTAAAGATGACGCCGTTGACGTCGACGCGGTGCGGACCCACGATCCGCGCGCGCCCCGCGATCGTTTCTACGCCGGCGTCCTTCAGCATCCGCACGTAAATCGCTTCCAGCCGCCCGATCTCTGCATCCTTCGCAGCGATCAGCGAAGCCCAGTCATGAACTGGCGTTCCCACACCCCACCCGAACCCCGCGGCGTCGTCAAACGCCTGCGCGAACTGGGACGCGTACATCAGAAGTTTCTTCGGCACACAGCCGCGTATGACACAGGTTCCGCCAAAGCGGTGCTCTTCCGCGATGGCAACTCTCGCGCCATAGCCCGCGGCGATGCGGCTTGCACGCACACCACCGGAGCCTGCTCCAATGACGAAGAGATCGAAATCGTAAGTCTGCATGGTGATTCGTTATTGACCGTGCAACCGGTGAGGGTTAATCGGGACGCACAACGTCGTACGCGTGCTTGAGCAAAGGCGAACAGCCTCGTCTCGAGCATCCCGGGCAAGCTCGGCGGGACGTGCATCACCGCCTTTGGAAAGATGCCTGCGGCGCGCTCGTCGAGGATCCGCTCGGGGCACCCTCACTCCACGACGTAGTCAACCTGATGACGCGCTATCCGCAAGTCAGCCAGATCGCGCTTTACCCGGAGATGCTCCGGATGGGTCGCGTAGTTGTCGAGCGCTTCCCTGGAATCGAACTCTGAATAGAGCACGACGTCGCATGCGTAGTCGATTGCACTGAAATCAGCACCGATCTCGAGCTTCTTCAGTCCCGGGATCGCGGCCTGAACGCCCTCAAACGCCGCCTTTAACTTGCGGATACCGTCGGCTTTTTCACTTGGCGTGGTCCCTTTCAGAGTCCACATCACTATATGCTTGATCATGGTGTCGACATCGCCTGCTTGAGACAATCCGGTTTCGCTGGCGCCGCAGGCGACGGTTTGCCGCCGCAGCGTTGATGAAACAAGTGTAGGGAAACATCGCCTGAATGAACATGCTGGCGCCGCAAATGAGTTTCCCACTGGACGGGACAACCAGAGGCCACGCGACCAGAAGCGTGTGATACGCAAAGCACGATGTGCACTTATTGAGTCCACTTTCGCTCGAAATCCATCTTTTCGAAATGCTCGACCAGGAAGTCGATAAAGGTCCGAACTTTTGCCGGAACGAACTTTCGATTTGCGTACGCCAGATTGATTGTCAGCCGCGGCAGATCCCACGCATCCAGCACGGGCACGAGGCGCCCGCTAACGATATCGTCGTAGATCACGTACTTGGGCTGCACCAGGATGCCCAGACCCTGTAATGCGGCCGCGCGGATCACCTGGCCCTCATTGCTTTTCATCGCGCCATTGACGGGCAAAACGGTCGACACCCCATCTCGGGTGAAATGCAGTTCGTCGGGTCGATTGGCATAGCTATAAAGCAAAAGCCGATGGCGATGCAGATCCTCCGGTGTGCGCGGAATGCCTTGCTGCGACAGATACCCGGGCGTAGCGGCCAGCACGCGTCGGGTCTGCGCCAGCCGCCTGATCGTGATGCTGGAGTCAGCCTCATGTTCCCTCGTGCGCACCGCGAGGTCGATATTGCTGTCCAGCAGATTCGCGTACCGGTTGCTGACTTCGACATCGACACGCACGTTCGGAAAGCGCCGCATATAATCGGGCAACAGAGGTCCGATGTGGTTCATGCCGAAAGAAACAGTTGAAGTGACGCGCAAAACGCCGCTCGGACTCAAGGCGCTGGCGCTCACCAGTGACTCCGCTTCATGAAGTTCAGCAAGCAATTGCCTGCAACGTTCGAAATGCTCCTGTCCGATCTGTGTAAGATAGATTCGCCGCGTACTACGATCAACCAGTCGTGCGCCAAGACGCGTCTCGAGGCCGATCAGGTAACGGCTGGCGGACGAGACCGATAAGTCCAGCTTTTCCGCAGCTTTGGTTATGCTCCCCAGTTCTGCGGTTCGCACAAATAGTTCGATTTCAGTCAGACGGTCCATGAACTCACAGCGTTTTGCCGGTTAGCCGCATCCGCGCGTGGCGCGCCAGAATCCTTGCTGCACCGGTGGGTTTGCATGGCGGTTCGACCGCAAGGCCCTCTCGCCTTCATCAACAGTGTGGCCACGCGAAAATTCGCGTCGCGTCGCGCCGGGTGACGACACTGATGTTCGTACCGATGGGGGAATAGCTGGGGCTAGACGGTTTGCAATCAGGCAAGCAGATACTCGCGGGCCAGCGTACGCGCCCTGTGAAGCCTGCTCTTTGTAGCGGAGACGGATAAACCGATCCGCTCGGCGATCTCGCTGATGGTAAGTTCTTCGAAGTCGCGTAGTAGAAGCACGTTGCGGTACTCCGCTGGTAGCGACTCCAAGGCGTCGACGAGTTCGAGCCGCAGCGAATGAACGTCGTGCCGCGCTAACCATTGATCAACTTCTTCTTCGTTGTATGGATCGAAGTTGAAGGTCTTACGGCCGAGCCGCCGGCACTCGTGGCGCACAATGCTGAAGAGCCAGCCAGAGAACGCTGCGACGGCCCGGACAGACTCAAATTTGCGCGACACGATGAGCAACACCTCCTGCACCGCATCATCGACGTCGGAGATAAAACAATGGCGCTGTGCGTAGCGGCGTATGTCCGGCTGGCACAAGCGTAGCAAGCGGTCAAGCGCGACGGGGTCACCCGATCGCGCCGCGTCAACAGCAGCTTGCCGTTGCTCCTCACTGGGCATATCAGAGCTTCGCTTGCTTATTAAGCCGGCGGCCCACAAGGGCACAAGCAGGACAGAATCCGACCAGGCCGGAAAACACGATTCCGATCGCGGCCACCACCCCAACCACTCCGATGATGCCTTTCCAGAAAATGACTGACAGTACTGCGCCTGCGATACCCAGAATGATGCGAACAACGCGCTCCCAGCCCGGGACGTTTTTTACATAAAACATGATCTTAATTCCTTTATCAAGTTAAGAGAGGAGATCTCCGGAAGCTAAGAGGCGTTGGAAGGACCGACCGGTTCGCGCCCCGATTAGTTTTTTCACATTCGGAGCGTGCACGTTCGCTGAGTAAGGACCCCGCTGCCAGCGCGAACGTCTCGAACAGTCGCGTACAGCAGGGCGTCCCCAGAATCGCCGACGTCTCCTTTTCTTCCATGGAACGATACGGTGCAGCGCAGGCATCTTCAAACTCTCGTCAGAAGGTATGCCGTATCCCGACGTTTGCGCCGACGGTAGTGCCAGCTACGCCTCGAAGGAGACTGAACTCGGATAGGGAGAGTCCGGTGTTCATCGCGCCGTGATTGTTCACCAGCGCGGCCTGAACATAGACCGAGGTGCGCTTGGAGATGTGATAGCTAGTGCCAACGGCAGCGAGCACCGAGTGATTCGCAGTGTCATTCCGGTCAGTGGAGTACCACACTCCGCCGTTCAGGTCGGTCGAAGGCGTGATCTGATATTTAAGTCCGCCTCCGTATACATTGGAATTGAAAGACTGCGCCACCTTGTAATTGACAAAAGACGCCTTAATGATGAGCGATCCGAACGTATATGCCGCACCGATGGTTCGCCCCTCGAAGGCAACTGTGCTCGGGAAGGGAGTTTGAACGGTGCCACCGCTATTTCCGTCATAGATCGCCGCGTTGATCATGACCGAACCGTTTTCATACTTTAGACTGGCTGACCACTGACGTCCCGCCGAGAAATCACCCGCCTGCCCACCGAGCGCGAGCATCGCTTGCCCCTGGAAACCCGCAAGCGTTGGGCTCGTATACGACACTGCGTTGGCATTGAAGGCACTCGTAACCAACACGTTGTCCCCGAGGATCACAAGGCCGCTGCCGAACTCCGAAAACTGACGAGGGTCGGATTCGTACAGGGCGCTGAAGAACGGGGAAAGTTGCAAGCCGGCCTTGACCATACCGAATTGTCCCTCGAGCCCGACCCAGGCCTGTCGCCCGAAGAAGTTGCCATTGGAGCTGTTGAAACCACCGTTGGCCATGTTGATACCGCTTTCGAGCCTGAATTCCGCCTTCAATCCTGAGCCAAGATCTTCCACACCACGGATGCCGAACAACGACGGTCCGTCGCCGCCGTCAACCACGGCAAATGTCTGGCCCGCGTTGCCACCAGACGCATTCGCCGTCTTGTTCGTAAAGACAAACGCGGTGTTGGCGATCCCGTAAAGTGTGACGCTCGACTGAGCGTTGGCTGTACTTGCCATTACCGCGACGACGGCGCTTGCCGCAAGCTGCAGTTTTGTGAACCTCATCGTTGACGTGTCTCCAATTTATGTATAGTAATACTAATTACATGTGCGAAATGAATCTACTATCGTGACGTAACTACTTCATCAAACTCCCGTTAGTGCTCGCTCTGGCTTGCCGTCTTCGCTCGCACTACGGCATTGGGCAATTGCCACACTCTTCGCGCCCGCAAACGCGCCCATCGCGCCCGTCATTGCCACCATCATGAAGCCGGCGCTCAGGGTTCCTGCCCAGAGGAAGAGCACGACGATTTCGGCTGCCAGCATTTCGAGCAGCAACTCTCCCGTTCGAGCCAACGCGCCGACCGGATTCCGTGCGCCCCAACTAAAATCCGTCGCGACCACCACAAAAGGAGCGAGCAGCATTCCAACGTGTGTGGCGGGCATCGCGGCGATATCCAAGTGAAGACTATCGATCGGCGAGCTCGACGAGCTACAAACAGCGCCGAACGATCCAGTTGGACTCCGCAGAATATCGATTTAATACCCGAGAGCCATAAGCAGCAACGACAGGCCGGTACAGCGCCAGGACGATGCGACACGCCGAGTCATCCCGCCTCTCCGGGAGACAGGCATCGCCTTAGCCTGACTGCGAGTTCCGTCGCGTCACCCGCATCGACAAAATGCGCAAGGTAGTCGCCCTTGCGATCGAGCAGGAAGGAGAACGCAGTGTGCAGCACCACATACCCATCGGGAGCATCAGGATCGTCTTTGCGTTCCGCGTAGACCTTGTATGCACTCTTGACGGCGGATATATGCTCCCGATCTCCCGTTAAGCCCAGGAAGCGTGGATAAGTGTGTTCGAGGAACGCTCGCATGACATCAGGTGTATCGCGATCGGAGTCAACGGTGATGTACAGAGGCTGAATATCGCCAGCCACATCGCCGATCATTTCCAGCGCCTGGGAAAGCCGCGCAAGTGCGCGTGGACATACGACTTTGCAGTGCGTGAAGCCAAAGAACAGCAATACATACTTTCCGTGAAAGCTTGTGTTGGTAACTGGCTGTCCATAGTGATTGGTAAGCGCAAACACGCCTCCTACAGGTGCACTCATCGTTCAGCTCCGAGTCAAGATGAAATTCACTGCTTCACCGATCGAGGTCCGAACCACCAGGAACTCATCCTGCCATTCGACATGCACGGTATCGTAAGCATCGACTCGACTCGCGTTACCGGAAGCAACTCTTTCGGCGTTCCTGTATAGCGTCCAGTGACCGAAACGATGACGCACGTTGCTGATTTCTAACCGGGCAGAGCGTTCACCCCCAACGCTCCTCGAAGTCAGAATCAGGGCGTCGCGCGCTTTCAGGTAGACCGCGCGCAGCACATCGGTCTTTTCGCTGAGTCCGTGAAGTGCCGGCTGCCGGAAGTGAGGTTCCTCCCAAGAATGAAACCGGTGCTCGCCGTAAGCACCCCGCCAGCGACGATAAGGAGCGGTGCAATGTCATTGTGCCGGATACTCACGGGCAAAAGAGCGGAAAACTTCATGCAGAAGCGGCATGTCGTCTATGCGATCGACCATCGTGCACCGCCATGCTGTTCTCGTGCTAGACCCGCGTTGGGAGCACGCAGCTTACGTATCGAGCCTGAACAGATCTTTTCGAAGGATCTTGCCGGTGCTGGTCTTGGGCAAATCATCCACGATCTGGTAGAGCCGCGGGACCTTGTAGGCGGCAAGCCTCTCACGGCAATGCCGGTCGAGATCCGCCACATCGAGTGTTACACCGGATCTCGCAACGACATAGGCCTTCGCAAGCTCACCCTTGGTTTCGTCCGCGACGCGGCCTACGGCCGCCATGGCAACGCCGGGATGCTCGGCGAGCACGCGTTCGAGTTCCGCCGGGTAAATGTTGAAGCCGGCGGTAATGATGAGATCTTTCGATCGGTCGACGATGAAGATGAACCCGTCCTCGTCTGTGCGCGCCAGATCGCCGGTGCGCAGCCAGCCGTCGGCCAGCAACGCGTCGGCGGTTGCGGCGGGATTCCCGACATAGCCTCGCATCGTTACCGGGCCGCGGATCTGCAGTTCGCCGACCTCGCCCGCAGCCAGCCCGGTTTGGCCATCTTCGCTATCGACAATGCGCGCCTGCAGGTGCGGCAGCGGAATACCAATCGATCCGTGCTTCTTTGGCCCGTAGAGCGTTTGCGTGGCGCCGAGGCCGCCGAGTTCGGTCATGCCCCACAATTCGATCAGCGGGCACCCGAACGCCGCCTCCACGGCGCGCATCTTCGCTTCAGGCATGGTCTGCCCGCCTACGGTCGCCCCTTTTCAGCGATGCCAGATCGTACTCCCCGAGCCGCGGGAAGTTGAGCAGGTACATGTACATCGTGGGGACGCCTTCCAGCAGCGTCGCGCAATGGCGCTGAATGCTTTCGAGCACCTGCGCAGCGTCGAACATCCGGTGCAGCACCAGCGTGCCGCCATACGCCAGCATCGTATGCATGACGATATTGCCGTAGACATGCGTGCACGGCAACGCGCTCACAACGATGTCTTGTGCGGTACGCACGTGCATCACCGCAGTCATCGCGGTATTCATGACGATGGCTCGGTGAGATAGCAAGGCGCCTTTCGGATTCCCGGTCGTGCCGGAGGTGTAGCCGATCGAGCACGGATCGTCGAGGCCGATACCTTCCACCGGATACCGCTTCGACGCGGGCGGCACCTCTTCGAGAAGGCCAGCGAACGACAGTGCACCGGCCGGCAGATGCTCGCCGAATGCAATCTGCCATTCCAGCCGGGTTTTGTGCGACACGGCTTGCACGGCGGCGATCTTTTCGGCCGCACCGACCACCGCACGTGCGCCGCAATCGTTCATAGCGTACGCAGCTTCCTCGGCGGTCAGCATCGAGTTCAACGGATTGAGCACCGCACCAATCTTGACTGCGGCGTAGTACCCGATTATCCATTCGGGGCAATTCGGCGCGTACAACGTGATGCAATCGCCGCGTACGAGCCCCAGTCGCTCGAATCCTGCGGCGAGTGCCGAAGACGCGTTATCGAGTTCGGAGAACGTCCAGCTTCGATGCTCGAATATGAGCGCGACCTTGTCCGGATGTCGCTGCGCGCTCCGGGTGATGAATTCGCCGACAGAATTGTGCATATGAACTCCCTGCGCCGATGTTGAGATGCCGGGCTACCGGTCAGGGGATAACGATCGCCTTCAGCACTTCGCCCCGCTCCGATGCGTGAACGGCCTCGTTGATCTGCGACAGAGGGTACTTTTTGACCAGCCGGTCGAACGGAAAGCGCCCCTGCTTCCATAGATCGATGAGTTGCGGAATGAAGATGTCCGGGATGCTGTCGCCTTCGATAATTCCCCTGACGTTCCGCCCGAAAAGGATGGAATTCAGGTCGAGGACGACTTCCGTCCCGAGTGGCGCAACGCCGATGACACCGCAAGTGCCCGTCAGCCGAAGGCTGTCGACTGCCTGACGCACCACCTTGGGAACCCCTGTGCACTCCAGCGAATACTGAACCCCTTCTCCTGCGGTAAGCGCCTTGATTTGCTCGACCGGATCGTTCGCGCCAGCTTCGATCGTGCGTGTCGCACCCAACTCGCGGGCAAGCGCGAGCCGGCCGGCGTTGAGATCGACTGCGACGATCGTCGTACATCCAACCACCCGCGCCGCCATGATTGCCGCCAACCCGACCGACCCAGCACCGAACACCGCGATGCTCGACCCGGCACCAGGCTTGAGTGCGTTCATCACGGCCCCCGCACCGGTCTGGATGCCGCAGCCTAGCGGCCCCATGATTTCTATGGGCACATCGCGCCGCACTTTGACGACATTGCGCTCGGTTGCAAGAGCGAATTCGCCGAACGACGATTGCGCAAAGAAATACCCGGAAAGGGGCTGACCGTGCGCAGAACAACAAGGCGACGAACCATCGGGCCGCGCACCCGAAAAGTTGCGTGCGTACAGATCCGGGCAGTAGCCGTACAGTCCCTTCTGACAGTTCGCGCACACACCACAACTCGCGTAGCTAAGCACGACATGATCACCCGGTGCGACCTTCGTCACGGCGCTGCCCACCTCCACCACGACGCCAGCCCCTTCGTGGCCGAGTACAGCTGGCAATGGCGTCGGGAAGTACTGGTCGCGCACGACCACATCGGTGTGACATATGCCGGTACCGCGTATCTCGACAAGCACTTCGTGCTCGCGCGGCGCATCGAGCTGGATCTCCTCGAGTTCGAACGGGCCCGACTTCTCCCTTACTACAGCAGCCCTGATGGCTCGCATGTTAGTGGTCTCCAATTCGTTTGGCTGGGTCCGGTTCACGCCATCAGCAACTTGCGCCGGACCGTCTGCAAGTTGGCGTACTCTGAGAGTCCATGCAGTGAATTCTCGATGCCCACGCCCGACTGCTTGTGACCGCCGAACGCAACATGCGGTGAAAACACGTGTACCTGGTTGATCCAGACGGTGCCTGCCTCCAGACGTGTTGCGATCCGCTGTGCGGCCTCGGCGTCGTGACTCCAGACCGACGCGGCCAGGCCATAGCTGGTGCGGTTCGCGCGCTCGACGACGTCATCGACGTCGCGCCATTTCAGAAGCGGCAACACCGGTCCGAACGCTTCCTCGGTGACGCAGCGTGCATCCTCGGGCGGATTGTCGATCAGCGTCACGGGGATGAAATAGCCTGGACTCTTGTACACATCGCCGCCGAGCAGGAACGTGTGCCCCTGGGACTTCGAGTCGGCAATCAGATCACGTACCTTGTCGTATTGCATCCGGTTTTGCAGCGGCCCGAGTTCGACCCCAGGTTCGAGCCCTGCGCCCATCTTTACGCCCTTCGCATAGGCAACGAGTTCGGCCGCGACGTCGTCGTAAATGGATTCGTGAACGTAGAGCCGCTTGCATGCGACGCAAAACTGCGCGCTATTGGCGAACGATGCCCAAAAAAGGTCCTTTGCGATCGTCTTGGGATCGACATCGGGCAAGACGATCGCAGGATCGTTTCCGCCCAATTCCAGCGTGAGGCGCTTCAGGTTGCTCGCCGCGCTTTGCATTACCTTTTTGCCCGTCGCCGTCGAACCTGTGAACGAGATCTTGCCGATGCCCGGATGCTCGCTGAGCCAGCGACCCAGATCGTCACTTCCCGACACGATGTTCAATACGCCGGGCGGCAGCACTTCCTGTGCGAGTTCGCCAAACCAGAGCGTGCACAGCGGCGTATAGGGCGATGGCTTGAGTACCATCGTATTGCCTGCAACCAGCGCGGGCGCAATCTTCCAGATAGCCAGTAGAAGCGGAAAATTCCACGGTGTAATGCCACCGACCACACCGATAGGCGTATACCGCGTGACGATCTCCTCGTTGCTGTCCGTTTGGGAGACCTCGTCGTCAAGCCGCTGCTTTGCGATTTCCCGGCACCAGTGAATAGATCCGCCGATTTCCCATTCAGCCGCTGTACGACCCTTGCCCTGCTCCGTGCTCAGCAACTGCACGAACGCCTCAAAATTGCGCTCGATGAGATCGCCAAGCCTGGAGACTGCCCGCTGGCGATCCTCGATCGGCATCGCGCTCCACGCCGGGAAAGCGCGTCGGGCGGCCGAAACGGCTGCCTCGAGGTCGTCTCGCGAACCTAGCGGAAAGCGACAAATTTCCTGTTCAGTGGCAGGGTTGATTGCCGCACCGGTGTCCGCAGACAAAATTCGCTTGCCATCGATCGTCATCGCATAGGGCGTTTGCCCAAGCTCGATTGTGGAAACTTTCATTGACTTCACCCCTGGTTGAATGCGCATTCGACATCAGTAGTCCGCAGCGCCGCGCATGACAGCCGCAAACGCCCCAGGCCCATGCGCTCCGATCTACAAATAAACGCGATTAATTACAATATCCTATTCGATCTCGCGTTTGTCAAGAAACACCCTGCTAGTGGTTTTCCCGCGAGGCGCACGAAGTCATGCGCACAAGCCGGCGCCCGGCACAACCGCCAACGGGTCTGCGCTATACTTGCCCGTCGATTTTCGTTGAACACACAAGTTGAGCAAACGTATCCCCGGAAGCGGCAGCCTGGGTCGCGCGAAAACCCCCGAAGACAAGGCACAGGTCAGGCAGGCGTTCATCAACGCAGGCCGCCGCCTTCTTGCGCAAGAGCACCCCTCCCAGGTTTCGCTTAGGCGCATAGCGGCCGAAGCCGGCTATTCGCCTGCGTCCATTTACCAGTACTTCAAGGACCACCGGGCGTTGTTCGTGGCGGTCCGCGAAAACGACCTCGCTGCTGCGGCCGAGTATTTCGAGAAGGTTGCGGCTGGAGTCAAGGATCCCGTCGAACGCGTGCGCCAGGTGTCGACACGGTCGATCGATTACTGGCTTAGCCGTCCCGAGCAGTTCGATTTTTTGTTTTCGATGGGTGGTAAAGGGCAGTCCACAGCCGAAGACGGCGAAATGGGCTTCGGTGAATCGCCTGTCGTCGCACGCACGCTCAACGTGTACTACGATGCGGTCGACGCGCTATTCGATACGCTCCCGGAGTCGCCGCTACCCAATCGCCTCGCTGGGGACACCCTGATCGCCGCGATCTATGGCGTGGTGCTGGTCCCTCGCACGACGCCGACAAAGCATTGGTCCGACATCTACCGGATGGTCGAATTGACCGTCAATGCGATCGTCAACAGTTGGGTGGCCGACGGCGCCCAAGGCGCCAACGCGAAGCGCATCCTCACGACGAAACGAAAGTAGAAGCACGCACCCGAGCGCGCCCCGCCGCGTACTTCGGCACCCTTCCCCGCGCCCCATGATCCACGCTTAGGCACTAGCGCAACCGGTGCTTCCTGCTCGCGGGTAACCGCCATCGCCCCACCCTTGCGCCTTGACAGAAGCGACCTTGTTGTGTACGTTAACTGAACGCGTTAATTAAAGTGTTTTATTAGAAATGAAGCGGCCACATTTCTGTCGGTTTCTGGTTGGCCGGTGTTCAGAGGACAATGTTATGACGAGAAGCCATTACGAACTTGCCGTCGAGTGGACGCAGTTGCTGGCGTCGCCCGATTCCGATGCCTTTGTAGCGATTTTTGAAGAGGACGGAGCCTATATCGATCCCATTATCGGTATCGAAAGGCAGGGGAAGGCGCAAGTCCGCCTCCATCATCAGCGGTGGCATGCAGCGGTGAGCGACTGCAAGATAACGGTTGAGAATGTCGTCGTCGGGGATACCGGCACGGCCGCTCAATATTTGTGTATAGGGGTTTTTGATGGAGAGCCGTTAGGACCACCCGATAATCCGATCCGACCGACCGGCAAGCCCTTTTCCGGGCGCTGCGCGGTGATCCTGGAAATTAGCCCAGCGGGGAAGATAAAGTCCTGCACGGAATATTATGACCTGGCGCAGGTACCTTACGGTGATGCCCCCAAGTTTCGAAAGGAGCGCTTTTGATGTGCCTGTCGGCCTCTTGCCAGGATCGGGGATCAGTTCCCCGCCCGGTTTGACCAGGTTCATCAACCTGAAGCACGAACTGGTGCACCTGGCGCGGTGGAATTGGTTTCGCGCCAGTCCACCGGTTCGGCGATCACCGGTTTAGGCGGACAGGCGGCTGTCCGTTCGACGCCGACCATCCAAGGCTGACATTGCGCGCGGCCTGGGATCACCCGTTCGAGCACGAAATTAGCAACGAGACGACAAACGCCCAGCGAGCAACGGTGCCCTCGCTGGACGACCTTCAAGCCGGCCATCTGCAGCACATCCTCAACCTTGCCGCCAGACTCCCTGATGACTGGTCGGGCATGCAAGGCAAAACCTCGCTGCAGGAGGATTTCGGCTCGATCCGATTCCAGTTAGCCTACATGTCGTATGCGCTGGCGCTGACCCATGTTCACCGCCTGCCCGCGGCGCCCGCCGTGTTTCGCCAGCCTTTCGACGCACTCGTGCAGAAGATGTTGTCGCCGGACGTCTGGACCTATTGGCATTACGTCAGCACCGGCAACGGTCCGTTCAATAGCTCGCTGGGCGAATTGCCGCCGCAATGGGACCCTGTCGCGACCGACAACATCATGTACAGCGCCTATGTGCAATCGATGGCGCTTCTGTATCACTACCTGTTCCGCGACGCCCGATACGCGGCACCGGGCGCGCTGACCTTCTCGGTCAATCCTCTGTTCTGGGCCTTGGGCGGCAAGCACTTCGCGTACGACGAGCGTTCGCTGAACGAGCACCTTTACTGGAATATGGTCGAGCGCGGCTACCTCGGCATTGCCTGCGAACCGAACTGCGTGTTTCAGGTATGTAACCAGATACCCATTCTCGGCTTTCGTCTTCACGACGTGGTCTACGGTGGATCGTTGGCTAACGAGGTGACCGAAGGCTATCTGCGAGCCTGGTCCGACTTCGGCGTGTTGAGCGGCACGGGTCACTTCAACATGATGGTCCAGGAGAAGGAACGTCGGGTGATCACACCGCCGAACGGGGCGCCATGGACCGACTTCTGGACGGCAGCGATGATGCATGCGTGGAATCCGGCGTTAGTCGAAGAGCACTATCCCGGGCAAATGGCGAAATGGTCGATCGAGGGACCTGACGGCACGCTGACTATCCGGCCGTCGCCGCCGCTGTCGCCCAGCAGTGCCGCGGCACCGTCGGCGCGCGATTTCGGATGGGCGGCAGTGTGCGCCGCCGAGGTCGGCGACAACGACACGTTGGAACGCTTGCTTGCCTACGCCGACCGCTTCCTTCAGCCCAGCTGGAGGGACGGGGGGTATTTCTATCCGCGCCGCGACGAAGCGCTCGACCGCGCGGGGCTACCGATCGCGATGGATCCGCATACTGGCAATGCCTTGCTTTCCTATGCGCGACTGAATGTTCCGCATGGACTGCGCAAACTTTACGACGATCCTTGGGCGGCCACCGCACATTTTGATGAGCCGGCGCTCGTTGAAATGAGCCCTGCTCTCGATGTCCGCAGCGCCTGGTTCGACGCAAACGTGTCCCGTTTGACGCTGAGGCTCGGCCCTCCACCTGGGCAAGCCCCTGTGGCTACGCTGTCAATCGGCAATCATTGGAATCGGGGCAACTGGACGCTAGCGATAGACGGTATACAAGTCGCTTCCGGCGATGCACGCGAGGTAATGAGCCGCACTGGCATCAACCTGCACCGAGCCGATGACGTCTTGCTCGTCGAATTGCCACTCAACCGATTTCTGACCATCACGATCGAATGGAACGACACGAATTGAACGTGACTCCGAAGCGGTGTGACTCACTGGCACACCGAACGCATCGTAGCGGCTTTCACACTTATCTCCGCACAACAATTTCCTGGATTGTCATTGGGTTGACCGGCTTGTGGATGAACGACGCGTCCGCCCAGCAACCGGCTTGGGGTGCAAGCCTCTTTGCGCCTTCTCTCGAAGCCGGAAAGGCCATCGATGCCACCCGGGCATTGCCCCTGGCGCAAGCGATCTCGACGATACAGTCGGCGGAATCCTTAAGGCCAGGCTCCCCGTACTAAACGGGCTCGTGGCGTTCTGGATTTATGGAGTAAAGACGGTCTACCCGCAATTCGAGCCACGCGATGTGCTGACCAGCAAGGCGCTCTCGATATACGACACCTCCGTGGAAGACGGCTGCAGCGCGGCAAGCGGAGCATTTGCAGCGCTACCCACCGACGAACTGCTATTGCCCGGCTGGCGCGAAAACCGCTACGTCAAGCTGTTCCTCGCGCGCAACCGGCCGGGCACACAACCGACTTACGGATCGATATTGCTGGTGGGCGGCGGCGACGACATTCTGTTTACCAAGGTCGCAGGACAGAAGGTTTTCGATCGCATCTGCGCCGCCGGCGGACAGGTGCAGCGAAAGCTTTACCCGGGTCTTGGGCACGATGCCGTCGTGTACGGTTCCCTGAAAGATCAACTGCAATGGATCACACAGCGGTTCCGCGGAAATGCCGTACCAAACGACTGTGCGGCGAGCTCAGCGGATTGAGTCCTGGAAGAGACTGCACTGAGCCCCCGAAACGGATGCCCCACGCGCAGGCGAGATGTCAGCCCCGCCTTGGCGCAGTTTCCGTATTGAGTTCTATGGCGGCACGCTCTATTCGCGTTGGGCGGTATCGATCATGGTTGGTTTTCGCTTTCGCCCCCTCGAGGCGCGCCGCGCGATACCGAACAGGACCATTCCGGCAAACAGGATCATTCCGGAAAACATCACTACCAGCCACCCGCTCAAAGTAGCACCATGGCCTTCCCGCGTGCCGTCTGCAACGAGCCCGCTCACGCCGTACTTCGCCGTTGGATCCCCGTCCCGGTAGTCTTCATATCTCTCGCCCGGTAAAAACGCCAGATTGCGCATGGCGTCCCGAACGCTAGATATTGCCGCTTCAAACCCCGCATCTTCGACTACAAGGTCGACCGAAACGATACCTGTACGACCCAGAATCCGGGTATTGAAGTTTGTCACAGCGACGCCCTCAGAATCGACTGCAGAAACTGCCCATTCAAGTCTCTTCGTTCGTTCATCAAAACGGGGCAAGCGCCGCCACCCCGAAACTGAAATCCGCCCCCACCCACTTGCATCTCGCTCCAGGTTGCTCCCTTGCGTGTTCGCCTTGATGCTATCGAGTATCGCTTTTGGGTCGAGCTGCTCATTTGGTAACACGCGTCCCGTTTCCGTGTACGAAATCAGGGCATACCACGAGAAATCCGGGGGGCAGAAAAAATAGTATTGCCGTTGTATTGGATTCTGAAGAAGCTTCATGAGCCTGTCGGTGTCCCCCTCTTTGAGGAGCAGAAATCCAGCTGGCACGGAAAAGGCAGCCTTCTTATCGATGGTGACGACCCGCGGGCCCCGAATCCATTGCAAGGATTGGATAACGGAATTCACGTATTGTCGCGAAGTAACGGACGCCACCGACTGCTCATCATCTGCGGTCGATATTCCGCCCGCTGTTGTCGACATGAAAGCCGGATCCCGACTCACGCTTATGTTCGGACGAAAGCGCACCGGAACGCCTGAAATATCAGCTGCTTTCGCGGCTGTCATGACGAAGCTGGTTGCCGCTGCAAGCAAGAGATTCGAGAAATTTATCCGCCCCCCTAAAGCCACCAGGTCTTTTGAGTAGTGCCACACAGCCTCAGCTGATCCACCCTCCGATTGAAACAGCCGGATACCGCACTTGCCTCCCATCAACGTCGTGCCTCGTTGCGTAAATAGGTAGCCTCAAGGAATGACCGGTCGATCGTGTATTTTTTATCCCTTTCCGACCACTTATCTATTCCAACTATGATTGCCAGCACAATTACCATAAATACTGCGAAATATTCTATTAAAGTTGTCATTCTTTTCTCACCAAACACATCCATGCCGCAAAGTCGTTGTCACCACCGCGAGGGAAAATCCCCCAAAAACTCTCTCCGCCAACCCGATACGGGATTCCAAGAGATCAACAAATTGCTATCCCGTGGTGATCGCGTAGTAACATAACAATCCATTCAATTTAGTACTTCTACATAGCTCCGCCTTCACAATCATCTCGTTTCGATGCATGTAGTTCATAACTTTAATTCCGGTGCCATTTTGAAAATCTATTAAGCATTCCAAATGCCACAGTAACGCCAGCATTGGTCAAGAACGGATGGAACGGCATCACACAGGTATATCTGGTATCGCAGAAGCGAGAATCATCCGGTTGTGATTGGCGGGAAGCCTCGTTGAGCTTAAGCGAGGTCTAAACACTGGATCACCGCGACGGATCGGCCTCCCCGTCAACGCGCAAAATGAGTCAACCTGCGCAAGACCGAATCGCCAAATCTGATCAGCATAACGGCCTGTACACGGATCGCTCCACGACACGCTCAGTGACTTCGACGACAAACGCTCGAGGACAGACACATTTGCCGGCTGCCGGACAACCTCGACGGATTTGAATGAGCCATCCGGTCGCCACCTCGTCGAACGCAACGGTTTCTTTGGGAGGCAACACGGTTTAACCGTAGCTTCAAGTGTGTCGAAGTCTGGTATCAATACGCCGACTAATGCGCGTCGAACGATGTCGTCTTCTGCGTGACTGGTCATCTATTTGGCTCCAACGCAGTTGTTGCGCACTACCCGCGTGGCGCCACTGTAAGATCCGCGGCCTGCACTCTCCCGGTTCCCGCTCGCGTTTGTATAGGTAACTGAATTCATGTTGATACCAGTACAACGAATATTCTGTATGTCCACTGCTTGATCCTCAAATTGTTCGAACGGAGACCGCTACGCTGCATCCACCTCGACGCCCACGGTCTCGGCGTCCAGAACGCAATGTGTGCAGTCATCCGATGCGGCAGTTGCGCCGGCGTGGCAGGAAATGTTCCCAGTTGGACCGGCATACGATGCAAGCATCCATCGATCGGACCGGCAGGATTCATTTCGCAATCCCGACGAGCTCAGCAAGTTCGCCAACCAGCGCGTTTGCAACGAGTTCGTCTGCGATCAGCACGGTGCTCGCGCCAGCGCTCTCTAGCAGGTCCTTTCGCAGTGCGTTCTCCCCGGACACCGCGATCGCGAGTGAGGCGTTGATTCTGTGTGCCATCAGGGTGACAGCGAGATTGTTGTTGGAGTCAGGGGTCGTCACGACAAGCGCTCTGGCGCTATCCAACCGCGCATGCCTGAGTGCGTCGTCGAATACCCCAGGCAGCCCAAGCACGACGACGTGGCCGCGATCCGCTGCGCGGTCCGCTTGAGTCTGATCGCCGACGAGGATGAGAACCGTCTCCCCTGCCTCTCGCAGGCGCTTTGCGACAAGTTCGCCCAGCGAGTGGAACCCGACGATCACAACATGGTTGGAGAGATGTTCGAGCTTATGTTCCATGACCCTGTTCTCCCTATAGATCATCACGTCGTCGCCAGACAGCATTCCGGTGAGCCTCGACACCGCAAACCCGCCAACCAGCAACGTAGAGAACATGGCCACCAGCATGAACAACTTCTGATGCTCGTCGAATTCTGAGAAACTGCCGAGTGTAGCGACGAGGCTCACTCCGTCCCACAAGGCCGTAAAGATTTTCTTCGTGAATGAAGCATTCGATTGGTCGAGCAAGAGAAGCCCAACTGTTGTGCCCCCCAGTAGCAGGGCAAGCATGCCGACCGTGTGCCGCGCGCGGCGCCGCCATTCGCGAATCCGGATGGCTCCAAGACGCGGTTCGTCAATACGAAAGATCCACATATGTTCCTCGAACGGTCCAGCTGAAGACTCTGCCAACGGCGTGGCACGATGCGCGAACGCACAGCGCAATCGATCGTCAATCGACCGAACATCAACCGTCGAATGAAGCGTAAAGCGCTGTTCCATTGCTCGGGCCCGGTTAGCGTGTCAGGTTTGCGTACCACGACGCTGCCTCGGCCATCTCCGCAGATGTCATGTTCCGCGCAATGTTGCGCATCTGGCCGGAGATGTCGTTGTGACGCGTGCCATCCGCAAACGCCTGCAACTGCGCTTTCGTGTACGCAGCGGGCAGACCGTCGAGCCAGGGGCTCCCCACTTTGTGGTCGATCCCGCCATGGCACGCCGCGCACGCCGGAATGTTGCGCAGCGGCGCACCGTGGGCAACGATGTCCGGCGCAAGCACACCGTTGACGGGCCGCCTCGGCGCCGGCCGTGGCAGCGAAGCGTAGTACGCCGCGAGATCGCGCATGTCCTGATCGGTCAGCGAGCGCACCATCGGCGACATCACCGCGTTCTGACGCGCGCCGTCCGCGAAGTCACGCAACTGCTTGTAGACCACGATCGCGTACTGGCCCGCGAGATTCGGCGTGTTGGCCCCGCTCATGCCGTGCTCGCCGTGGCACATCGTGCAGCGCAGCGCGAGCGTCGCGCCGCGTCCGATCGACAACGGCTCCGCCCCGGCGAGCAGTTGCGGTGTGAGCTCCACCTTGCTCAACTGCACTTTCGACGCGACCGGCATGCCGTCGCTCAGCCAGTTTTGCGGCACCCCCGCGGCGCTGCAGATCGCGTTCCAGATGCCCTGAAACTGCGGATCGCGCTGCACCGACGGCAACCACACAAAGCCCACCACCACGCTGAACACGAACACCGCAGCCGTGGCGCCGACGCTCGCCTTGAACCACCGGTTGCTCCACGAGAACAGGCGTTCGTCGCTCATCGCCCGGCTCCAATCCGAATCGCCGGCACCGTATCGCCCCGCGCCATCAGTTGGGCGATCGGATAGCCGTAGTTAAGCACCGTCAGCGCAACCATCAGCGTGAGCCACAGCGCGAATCCGTTGAGCGCCACCGGCAACGTGCGCGGCTCGTGCACTGCGCTGCTGAAGCGGTATTCCTCAGGGGCGGCGGCTTCGCTGCGATGCCCCTGGATCAGAATCACGAAGAACAGGATCGCCGAGAGCACGAGGATGAAGCCGCCGATCGCCGACATCACCACCCAGATCGCCTGCGCCGCGATCTCCGGGTCGGTGTAGTCGAAGTACGCCATGCGGCGTGGCATGCCCAGAATGCCGACCCAGTGCCACGGGAACGTCAGCACGATCATGCCGATGAACCACAGCCACAGCTGCAGGCGCATGAGCCGCCAGTTCCCCATTGCGCGGCCCGTGATCTGCGGCCACAGGTCGTAGGCGATCGCGAAGTACATGATGACGATCGCGCCCGCGTAGATCAGGTGGAAGTGCCCGGTGATCCACTGCGTGTTGTGGATCGTCAAGTCGAGCTGGTAGCTCATGTTGATAAGGCCGCCCGCGCCGCCGAAGCCGAGCATCACAAACGAGAGCGCCAGCGCCAGCATCTGCGGGTCGTCCCAAGGCAGGGCGCGAATCCACCCGAATGTACCCTTGCCACCTCGCAGGCGCGCCGCGATCTCGACCGAGGCGCAGATCGTGAACACCGTCAGCAGCGTCGGCACCGCTACCAGCGCCGTGAACACCGACTGCAGGAACTTGAAGCCGGAACCCACTTGCGGATCGGCGAACAGATGATGAAGCCCGATCGGCATCGCGACCACGAGGAACAGGATGAACGAGATGCGCGCCATCGCATCGCTATAGAGCCGTCCGCCTATCGCGCGCGGCACGATCGTGTAGAACGCGATGTAGGCCGGCATCAGCCAGAAATAGACGATCGCGTGCAGCGTCCACGAGAAGAACACGCGTGCAAGCCCCGCGTCGATTGTCGTCTTCCAGCCGAAGGCGACTGGCAGGATCTGGAAGATGATTTCGATGGCCGCGCCCACCGCGGTCCAGCCCCACAGATAGGCGGCCGCCACGCTCGCGAACATCGGCAGCGGCACCGGCTTGCCGGGGTTGTCGCGCTTCCACGCTGCGAGGTTCACCGACATCAGCGCCACCCAGATCCACGAGCCCACCACCACCAGCACCACGCCGAGGTAATAGAACACGTTGCCGATCATCGGCGGATAGAACGTGTAAAGCACCGAGGCGAGTCCGAGCGCGACCGTGGTCGAGGCCATGACCGCGCCCGCCGCCACCAGCACGAACCCGGCCCACGCCCAGCGTAGGCCGACGAGCCCGCGCTTGAGGGACAACTCGGTGACCGCATAGCCGAAGCCCATCGCAATGAGCGTCGGGAACACGTAACCCATCACGGTGCCGTGCTCGGTCACCGAGCGGTAGTAGATCTCGGGGTCCCGCAGCCACGGATGCAGCGGGCTGCGCACATACATTTGCCATGCTCCGAGCAAGAGCGCCATGCCGAACACGCCGAAGGCGAGCCAGAAATGCGAGAGTACGAGTCGCCTGTTATTTAACACAGCTGAGCCTCCGCGAATTGGCAGCCATTTGCATGAACCTGTCCTTGTCGATGACCTCCACGTGCGCCCACATCCCCTGGTGGCCCGTGCCGCAATATTCGTGACACGGCATCAGGTGATCGCCCGGCTCCGGGAAGGTAGTTCTGAACGTGGAGATATAGCCGGGCTCGACCATCGAATTGATGTTGGTGCTGGTGACCAGAAAGCCGTGCACGACGTCGGCGCTCGTCGCGCGAAAAGTAATCGGTGTATCGGCGGGAACCAGCAGGCACTGCGGCGTGAACGAATACTGCTGCGCGATGATGCGCACGGTGACCGAGCCATCGGTCTCGAGCGCGCTGCCGAGATTGCTCTCGATGAATTCGCCCGCGATGTTCAGCGTCTCCGGCCGGATCGTCTCGACGCGCGAGGGCGGCATCATCGCCCAGTGCAGTCCGGTGAAGATCACCATCGCGACAATGCTCGCGATGAGCAGCACCACGAGTGCCGCCCAGCGGCGCTCGATGCGCGCGGCGACTGCAGCGGAGGCGTGCGGGTCGGGAACAATAGGGTTCGACATAGCGCTGTCTGGTTCGATGAAGGTTCGCTTGAGTGATTCGCTTAATGGATGACGCCGCGCGGCAGGAACACCAGGAAGTAGAACGCGTACCACATGCCAATCACGATGGCCGTCGCGATACCGGCCACCGCGATCGCGCCGCGCGGGCCGCTGCTGACGATCTGCTCGACGCGGTCTGCTTCTTCGTCGGAGGCGGCGCTGCCGTCGCCTGAAAGGAGAGGGGATTCGATCATCGCTACCTCAAAAGATCGGTGCCGGGCGCAACGCGTTGACTTCCTTCACGCTCACGGGTGTGCCGTGATTGCCCCATGCCGTGCGGATGTAAGTCACCACGGCGGCCACTTCTTCGTCCGACAGAGTCTGGGCGAACGGGGGCATGCCGTACGGCATCGGATTCTCGCTGGTGCCCGGCTCATAGCCGCCGTTCAGCACCATGCGGATCGGATTGACCGACGAGGTCATCTGGATCGACTGGTTGCCGGCGAGCGGCGGGAACTGCGGCAACTTGCCCTGCCCCTGCGCGGCGTGGCAGGTCGCGCACTGGGCGGCGTAGATTTTTTTGCCGAGCGGCGACAGGCGATTCTGCTCCTCGGTCATCGCGACGCCGGGCGGGTTCTGCTGCGCTTCCCCCGAATGCGAAGGCAACGCTTTCAGGTAGACTGCAACCGCGCGCACGTCGTCTTCGCTCAGATACTGGAAGCTGTCGTACACGACTTCGGCCATCGGCCCGTACACCGCACCCCGCTTCGACACGCCTGCGTGAAGCAGGCCCACGATGTCATCAATGCTCCAGTCGCCGAGCCCGGCTTCGCGATTCGACGTGAGCGACGGTGCGTACCAGTTCTGCATCGGTATCAATCCACCCTGGAACTGCTTCGACGTGCTGTTGCCGCCCAGCGCGTTGATCTGCGTATGACACATCGTGCAGTGGCCGAGCCCCTCTACAAGATACGCACCGCGATTCCATTCGACCGACTGCGTCAGGTCCGGCCGATACTCGCCCTGCCGCAAGAAAAGCGTGCGCCAGCCGAGCAGCAACTGTCGCTGGTTGAACGGAAATTTCAGTTCGTGCGGACGGTTCGGTTGGTGAACAGGCGGCACCGACTGCAGGTAGGCGTAGATCGCATCGGAGTCCGCACGCGTCACCTTCGTATACGACGCAAATGGCATGGCCGGATACAGCAGCGAGCCGTCGCGCGACTTGCCTTCGTGGAGCATCGTGTAGAACTCGTCCGCGGTCCATCTGCCGATGCCCGTTTCCTTGTCCGACGAGATGTTCGGCGAGTACAGCGTGCCGAACGGCGTCTCCATCGGCCGGCGGCCACCGAACAGCTTTCCCGCCGGCACCGTGTGGCATGCGATGCAATCGCCGGCGCGCGCAAGATATTCGCCGCGTGCGATGAGCGCGGCGTCGCCTGTGGCCCGTGGCGCCACCTGTGATGCCACCTCTGCTGCCATATGACTCACCGGTTGCGGCGCGGCTACGCCGGCCGGAACGCTGCCGCACTTGAGCGGCAACGTCAACGTCCCCGCCGCCGCAGGCGACGGGTTGGCGGGGGCCGGCAGCGACGCGAGCCACGCCGCGACCGCGGTAATGTCGCGCTCGTTCAGGCGCGTAGCGATGTCGTGCATGCAATCCGGACTGACGCTGCGGCGCGTGCCGTAGCGCGCGGCGCCCAGTTGGGCGCTGATATAGTCGGCGTGCAGGCCTAGCAGCCCCGGTATTGCTGGTTCCACGCCGGTGAGCGTCGCACCGTGGCAGCTCACGCATGCAGGGATGCCGCGCGCATGATCGCCGCCCGTCACCAATGCCTTGCCGAGCGCGAGCGATTGCGCATTGACGGTCGGCGCCGAAGGCGCCGGGAATGGCGGACGTTGCGCGGCGAAATACCCCGCGATCTGATGCAGATAGCTATCGGGTAAATACGCAAGCAAATAATTCATCGGCGGATATTTGCGCCGGCCGTCACGAAACGCTTGCAACTGGTTGTACAGGTAGCCTGCAGGCTTGCCGGCGAGACGCGGGAAGTAGTCGTTGTCGGTCCCCTCGCCATGGGCGCCGTGGCACGCGGCGCAGCCGAGCACGCGTGCGTGCATCGTGTCAGGCGCCGGTTCTAACGCTGGCGCGGCTGCAAACGCGCACACGCTCGACAGAAGCATGGACACGCTTAGCAGGGAAAGCGCCAGCAGCACGACGATGAACAATGCAATGCGATGCGTCACTAGCTTCCTCGTACGGGTTATCGTGGAAAAGACAAAACATCACTGTTGACGGTCACAGCCCGCTAGAGCTGAACGTGACCCCCGATATCCCTGTGCGTAGTTCATGAGACTCTGGCCGGCAACCCACTTCACTTGCGCGGTTGGTTCAATTCAGTGACGTCAAATTTACATGGCCGCCGAACGATACTGAACTGTTGAAACACCTAACCATATTCGTGGGTTTCCCCAATGCTTTAAGGGCGCGGTCCGGATAAATTGAATCGACACGACTGGTGAACCATTCCAGTCTCCCTAACGAAGTCACAGCTCAAGGAGGCACCGTACCGTGCAGCAAGGCAATATCTTTTCCGACCTCAAGGTCGTCGACCTTGCCAGCTACATCGCCGGACCGGCGGCAGCCACGATCCTTTCGGACTACGGAGCGGACGTAATCAAGGTTGAGCCGCCTGGAAATGGTGACCCATACCGCTACTTTTACGCGACGCCTCCGAACCCCATCTGCGAGCGCAATTACTCCTGGCAGCTCACGAACCGCAATAAGCGTAGCGTCGCCCTGGACCTCAAGCATCCTGCCGCCCGCGACGTACTCGCACGTCTCGTCGAATGGGCCGACGTACTCGTTACGAACTTTCCGCCAAAGGTCAAACAGAGCCTCGGGCTCACCTATGAGCAGGTTGGCCCGCTCAATCCTCGCCTCATCTATGCCGACATAACCGGCTACGGTGCCGAAGGTCCGGAAGCGGACCGGCCGGGCTTCGACATCACTGCCTACTGGGCGCGTACCGGCCTGATGGAAGTGACGCACGACGCGGACAGTCCACCCACGCTGCCCATTCCCGGCATCGGCGATCACGCGACGGCGAGCACGCTGTATTCCGCGATCGTGACGGGCCTCTATCGCCGGGAAAAAACCGGCAAGGGCTCGCACGTGAGCACATCGCTTATCGCGGAAGGTGCATGGGCCGCCGCGGCGTGGATCGAAGGCGGCCTCAATGGCGCGCGCTTCTTTGGTCAGCACAACCGGAAAACGCCACCCAACGCACTCCTCAATCCGTATTGCACTGCCGACAAGCGATGGCTGCTGCTCGTTGCCGCACAGGAGAAGGATTGGGCTGGGTTCGCGAACGCAATGCACCTGCCTGGGCTGCTTGATGATCCGCGCTTCGCGGACGCCCAGTTGCGGGCGCAACATGCCGCGGATCTCGTCGGCATTCTCGATCCGGTATTTGCAAGCCGGCCGTTGTCCGACTGGAAAAAGACATTCGACGCAGCGCGCGTCATCTACGGGGTTGTACAGGTGGCGAGCGAGATCATCAATGATCCGCAGATGCATGCAAACCGCGTCTTTCTGCCTGTTGAAGATCCGGAGGTCGGCGCCCAGTACACAGTTGCAAGCCCGCTGCAGGTAGCCGACGTGTCGAAGGAATCGCCGCGGCGCGCGCCACGCCTCGGCGAGCACAGTGAGGGCGTTCTGGCGTCGCTCGGATACTCCGCCTCGGAGGTGGGAGGTCTGATGTTGTCGGGCGCCGTCGCGAAAGACGTCGCATCCTGAGACCCACGGTCAGTTCGCAGATCTATTGCGCTGCGCGCAAGCGTCGGACATTGACCTCCACCTCCACCCTGCCACATAAACAAGGGATTCCCGATGACACAAGACGAAGTACTCGAATCCGCGTTCGCCATGCCGCTGACCAGTCCGGCCTACCCCAAGCCGCCGTTCCGGTTCGTGGATCGCGAGTTCATCATCATCACCTACCGCACGGATCCTGCTGCACTCGAACGCGTCGTGCCCGCGCCGCTGAAGGTGGCGGAGCCCATCGTCAAATATGAGTTCATCCGGATGCCCGACTCGAGCGGACTCGGCGCGTATACCGAGTCCGGCCAGGTGATTCCGGTCACGTTCAATGGCGAAGCGGGCAGCTATACGCACGCGATGTACCTCGACAATCTGCCGGGCATTGCGGCCGGACGCGAGATTCTCGGTTTTCCGAAGGTGCTCGCCGCGCCAAAGCTCGAGATCCGCAACGACAGCCTCGTCGGCACGCTCGACTATAACGGCGTACGCGTCGCGACAGCGACCATGGCCTACAAATACAACGCGCTCGATGTGGCCGCAGTCAGGAAATCTATCGAAAGCCCCGGCTTCCTCCTGAAGATCATTCCGCATGTGGACGGTTCGGTGCGCTTGTGCGAACTGGTCCGCTACCGCGCGTTCGATCTGAACATCAAGGGCGCGTGGGCAGGACCTGCATCGCTCGAACTGCATCCGCACTGCTTCGCACCGGTATCGCAGCTTCCCGTACTTGAAGTGCTCTCCGCCGTGCACGTGCTTGCCGACCTCTCGCTCGGCAACGGCGAGGTCGTTCACGACTATCTGCACGCCACGGCTTGAATTCCGTCTTACTCGCCTCTCGGCGGTACCCGCCCACCCTTTGCCAATGCCTGTCATGACCACTTCTTCGAAAGCAGCACCGCACGCCTTTCCGGAACCGAACGGCGACTTCTACCAACTGACAAGAACGCTCTCCGACGAAGACAACCAGCTCCGGCTCAAAGTGAGAAAGTTCATGGAGCAGGAGGTCCAGCCGATAATCAATGATTTCTGGAGCCGCGACGAGTTTCCGTTCGAGCTGTTGCCGAAATTCCAGGCATTGGGTATCGCCGGGTTGCCCATCAAGGGCTACGGCTGCCCGGGAAAGAGCACCACGTTGATGGGCTTCATCATGATGGAGCTTGCGAGAGTAGATGCGTCGATCTCAACGTTCTTCGGCGTTCACACCGGGCTTGCGATGGGGTCCATTGCGATCTGCGGCTCGGAGGAGCAAAAGCGCGAGTGGCTGCCTGAGATGGCCGCGATGAACAAGATCGGCTCATTCGGGTTGACAGAACCCGACGTCGGCTCGGGCGCAGCGGGCGGTCTGACGACAACGGCTCGCCGTGAAGGCGACATGTGGATCCTGAACGGCCAGAAGAAATGGATCGGCAATGCCACGTGGGGCGATCTCGCGATCATCTGGGCGCGCGACGTCACGGACAATCAGGTTAAGGGCTTCATCGTTGAAAACAAGTCCCCTGGCTTCCACGTCGACAAGATCCAGCACAAGATGGCGTTGCGCGTCGTGCAGAACGGCCTGATCACGCTTACCGACTGTCAGGTCAGCGAAGCCAATCGCCTGCAAAATGCGAACTCATTCAAGGACACGGCGCAGGTACTAAAGATGACACGTGCCGCGGTGGCATGGGAATCGGTTGGCTGCGCGACAGGCGCATACGAGCATGCGCTGCGCTATGCGCAACAACGCGAGCAGTTCGGCCGCCCCATCGCCCGGTTTCAGCTCATTCAGGATCTGCTGTTCCGCATGCTCGGCAATATCACCTCAACCCAGGCGCTGTGTCTGCGGCTGTCGCAACTGCAGGACGAAGGCATCATGCAGGACGAGCACGCCTCCATGGCCAAGGGCGTCTGTACGACGCGCATGCGCGAGACGGTTGGCTGGGCGCGCGAGCTCCTCGGCGCGAACGGCATTCTGCTCGACCATCACGTCGGCCGCTTCGTCGCCGATGCCGAAGCGCTCTATTCCTACGAGGGCACGCGTGAGATGAACTCGCTAATCGTAGGGCGCGCGATTACCGGTTTCAGCGCGTTCGTGTAACCGCGGGTGCGCATTTGACTACAAGAGGTGTTTCCATGACGACTCAAATCAATCGCGTTGCGGTAATCGGCACAGGCGTCATCGGCGCAAGCTGGGCCGCACTGTTTCTTGCGAAGGGACTCGACGTCATCGCCACCGACGTCGCACCCGACGCCGAGAAGCGATTACAGCAATATATCGATGCTGCGTGGCCGGCACTTGAAGCGCTGGGCCTTGCTCCGCACGCGTCTCGCTCACGTCTCACGTTCACGCGCGATTTGCAGCAGGCCGTGACGGGGGCCGGGTTCGTTCAGGAGAACGGTCCCGAGCGGATAGACTTCAAGCGCACGCTTTACGAACAGCTCGACACCCTCCTCCCCGCGGACGTGCCCATTGCCTCCAGCTCGTCCGGTCTCACGATGAGCGAAATACAGGCGGGCTGCAAGTTGCATCCCGAACGCTGTGTAATCGGGCATCCTTTCAACCCGCCGCATCTCATCCCGCTCGTCGAGATCGTCTCCGGCGAGAGGACGTCAGAGGACACGGTGAACAAGGTCACGGCTTTCTACACGTCGCTCGGCAAGCGCACCATTCGCCTGCGCAAGGAAGTGCCCGGCCATGTCGCGAACCGGCTGCAGGCGGCGCTGTGGCGCGAGGTAGTCCATCTTGTGTCCGAAGGCGTCGTGAGCGTGGCCGACGCCGATGCCGCGGTATGCTGGGGTCCGGGCCTTCGCTGGGGATTGATGGGGCCGACCTTGCTGTTTCATCTCGGTGGAGGACAGGGCGGTATCGAGCACTTCCTCGATCAATTCACCGGCCCGATGACCGCATGGTGGAAGGTGCTGGGTTCGCCTGAACTGACACCCAGCGTGCAGCAGATGATCGTCGAGGGCGCAGGTCGCGAAGCATCGGGCCAGTCAGTGGACGAGCTTGAGGCGCAACGCGACCAGATGCTGCTGCGCCTGCTGCAGCTGCGTCAAAGCGGTGAGCAGCCGCCATCCAGCGGTTAATCAAGCCTTCAATTTCCGTTCTATGCCGTATGGCGCAGCTGGAGCGCAACGTTGAGCTTCGCGACCCAGGATACGTCGTCGAGGCTCGCGCCCAGCAGCGCCTCAATACGTTCGATGCGGTAGTTCAAGGTATTCGGATGGATGTTTAATGCATCGGCCGTCTTGCCGCGGCGCTGCCCTTTCGCGAAATAGGTTTCGAGCGTGGAGAGAAGGCCCGACTCGTTTGACAGCTGATCCAGCAGTGAGGCGAGGTACCGTCGCGCGTTGTCTGCTCGACGCGCGCCTTCTTCGACTACGATGGACGTCCACGAGCGCACGCGATCGCGAGCACCGTCATTTTTCGCGAAGTCGAGCGCCCTCATCGCCTCCTCCACCGACGCCGCCCAGCCGGCCGGCCCTTCGTTCATCAAGCCAATACCGATGTGGCGGAGCTGCGGCAATGCGCTCGCTAGCGCCTTCGCGCTCTGAGTGACCAGCCGGTCGCCGCGGCTCACCGAGTCACCCAGCGGGCACGGCACCCAGAGAATCAGCCGCTGGCGATGCCAGGCGCGCACCAGATTGCCCGGCGCCGTGTTTAGGTGGCGCGCTGCGGCCAACACGATACGGTCGAGCACATCCTCTCTGGAGACAAGTCCGTGCTCCACGACGTCCGTGTCGATAGCAAGCGCGATACGTGGCGCCGCGAAGTCCATACCCAGCCCCTCCGCCGTTGCCCGAAACCCTTCCACGTCGCCGGGGGAATGAAACACGATGCTGTAGAGTTGATGCAGAAGCGATTCGCGCCAGCCCGCCTGGTCGTACTGCTCGGCAAGATAAGCCTGAACAATCGCCTGCGCGACGAGATCGAAATAGTCAAACAGGAACGGTGAGACCTTGAAGAGTAGTTCGTTGGCAAGCTCCCCGTCCGCTTCACCCAATGCGACCTGCGTGCGCCAGATTTCGCGCAAGCCGATGCGCACCGCGTGAAGCGTGAAAGGCAGTGGAACCCGTTGATGCACGCGCCTGCGCCCGATCTCTCGAAAAACGTCGGCGTCGCGCGCGGACAAGGGTTCACCGGATAGCAGCGCTTCGAACCACACGCGGGCGGCTAGCCCGACCGACTCAGACACATCACGTTTTACTGCAGGCGCGAGCGAGCGATACCCGTCGATCGGGGTCAATATTGCAAATGTGCGATCGACGATTGGCGACAGGTCCGCCGCGAGCTCTACTGTCTTCTCCCGTAAGCGGCTGCTGATTTCAGGGATGGTCGTGGGCATGGCTACTTCTCCATTTGGTTCATTACGCTTCTTGCGAGGTGATCGGGCGCAAACGCACCGCGCGGGGCGGAGGCAAACGCCGGAACTCGATCAAGGCGTCGCCCAACTTCGGGAACCCGGGCGCCGAGCCGAGGCGCACGGATTCACGGAAACGGGACAACTGCGGCTCAACCGGTGCTCAATCCCAAGCGTAACGAGACCATTAGCCACCAAGTCAACTGGCGCATGCATTGCATCCATGCGGACAGGTTGGCGAAGCAGCGATCAGCATGACTGGTGATACTCCGCACTTGCCGGTGTACACCAGTGGCACCGATCAGTTTTCCCTTTGCCAGACAAGCTCAATTGACTTGCTCGGCGCGGTGAATCGAACTGATCATCGACGTCTCCATCAAATACTGCCGGCTCTTCTGGGTATCCAGTGAGATGTCGCGCAGTGCCTTCTGATTGCGGCGGCGCACTTCCGGGTCACGTTCCTCCATCAGGTTTTTGTTGCGAATGCTGTTCTTCTGCACGACTTCCAGGGCAACGGTACGCCGCTGACGCGAATACAGTTCCAGCAGTTCCGGTCCGGCCTTGCCTTGCCACACATCCGCCAGCCTGTTCGCGAGGCTGCACGCATCGTGAATGCCGCCATTGAGCCCGAAACCACCGATTGGATTATTGATGTGAGCGGCATCACCGGCGAGCAGGATGCGCCCCTTGACGAACGTGTCTGCAACCCGTTGATGCACCCGGTACGTACCCGAATAGACAAGCGAGAACGATTTGTCTGTGCCGAGCACTTCCTTTAGGCGGTCGTGTATGTTCTCTGGGGTGAGCAGCGTGTCGTCGTCTGTCTCTGGATCGGCCGGCATGGCTACGCGCCAGAGATCATCACATGATTCGTCATAGAGCTTGAGCACGACGGCCCATGCGTCGGGATCAGAAACATAGGCCGTACCCGTGTAACCAAGGTCCTCAAGGGAACCGCGTACGTTTGTGACGAGGAACTTCTCGGGCCACGTAAAACCGTCGAACGTGAACCCACCCGTCTTGCGGACCGTGCTTCGCGCCCCATCTGCGCCCACCACCCAAGGCACGTGCGTCTCACGTTGACCCGCCGCATTTGAAACGATGAGACGCGCCGAATTGCCGTCAGTCTCGACCGATTGGAGCGTTTCGCCAAAACGCAACTCCACGTTGGGCTGGCGACGCAGCTCGTCGAGGAGCACATTCGACAAATAGTACTGCGGCAAGTGGTAGCGGAACGGGAAATCGGTGACGTCGGCGAGCAAGCCAAGGTTGAACTCGGCATATACGCCGTCGACACGATCACGCATCTGCCACACCGGAATGCGCAGTCCCATCTCCATCAAAGCCGATTCGACGCCGAGCGAACGAAGCATCTCGAGTGTCGGCGGGTGAAACGCGGCACCGCGTTGTTCGCGGCCAACCGTTTCACCCGCCTCGTACACGACACAGGGCACATCACGCCGTGCGAGGCCGAGGGCTGTGGTCAAGCCGACCGGGCCGGCACCTATGATGGCGATTTTTTTTTCGTTGCGCATCTTCCCTCTTGGTTGTAAGTTGGTGAGTTCCGCCGAGCGATGTCGGCCCGTTTGAGAAATCAGGTCCTGGCACGATGGCACGCGTGCCGTTGAGCGGGCGTAAAGACATAGCCCGGCGACATCAAGGACGCGTGGCTATCGTGTGCTGCCCCTGCAAAGTAGCGACTCGCTTGCATGATGTCCACGCCAGAAACCGCATTCGCGCCATTCCGAATCCGCATGAACGGCGCGTGCAGGCATGATCACCTATGGTGTCGCTCCCGATTGACGCTGGCGCGAGCGCATACGACGATCCTCCCAGTGCGAGGAGGTGAGGATGAAACCGATCGTGGTGCAAAATGGTATCGGCGCGCCGCTCGACTTGCGGTTGCTTGCCGTTTTCGACGCTGTGATGCGAAAAAACAGCGTGACAGTGGCGGGCGATAGCGTCGGCATGAGTCAACCGCTGATGAGCCAGTCGCTTGCAAAGCTACGGCAATATTTCGGGGATCCCCTATTCGTGCGAACTTCCGGCGGCATGTCGCCGACGCCCCGTGCGCGCGAACTCGCTCCGAAGATCGCCGCAATGATTCAACTGATGCAGGAGGCACTCGAAAGCCCTGGCGAGTTCGATCCCGCCACGTCTGCGCGCACCTTTAGCTTCGCGGCGACGGATTTCGGCGCAGCATACCTGCTGCCCAAGCTCCTGCAATATCTGGCGAAGCATGCACCCGGCATTCGCGTGAGGGCGACACTCGCCCCACGGCACGGGGTCGAGGAAATGATGGAGGATGGCGAGGTCGATCTCGCCATGGGCAGCTTCGCAATCAACAGGCTGCCGTTCTACCAGCGGCGTCTGTTCAACGAGACCTATGTTTGTCTTGTGCGCGCCGGGCATCCGACTTTACGAAGTCCGCTGACGCAAGACGCCTATCTGTCCGCGGCGCATGCGCTCGTCGCCCCGCTGCCCAGCGGCTACGAGGCACTGGAACGCTTTCTTCTGGACAATGTTCCTGCTGCCAACTTCACCGTCACCTTCCCGAACTTTCTCGCCGTGCTCACGACGCTGCCGAGTTCCGATGCGCTTTTCACGCTCCCACGGCGCGCCGGCGAACAGCTGGCAGAGCTGGTGAAGGCACAGATCCTCGAGTTGCCGGTCTCGATCCCCGGATTCGTCGCACGCCAGTTTTGGCATGAACGCTTTCACAAAGATCCGGCCAACAAGTGGTTTCGCGATCTGATCTATTCGCTGGTGGTGCGCGACGACGAGGCCCCGACCGAAGGCACATTGGCGGCCGATTCCTCGGAACCGTAAAGCGCTGGCAGCGCACCTTGCTAGCGCTATATGCCGATTTTGCATTCGCTCCATTACCAGGTGACGATGGTTATTGGCGCCCCCGCCCTCCATACTGCCCTACAAGCCCGCCGGCACATACACCGTTGACTGCCGCCAACCGGGCTCTTTTCTGATGAGGAGACACAATGGGAAACGGGCTGATTCAAGGACTCCATCACATCACGCTGTGCACGTCGACTGCACAAGGCGACGTGGATTTTTTCGTCAAGGTGATTGGGCAGCGATTCATTAAGCGTACGTTGTTCTATGACGGAAGTATTCCCATCTATCACCTCTATTTCAGCGATGCCGATGGCACCCCGGGCACCGTCATGACGACGTTCCCGATGCGCCGCACAGGCCTCTCGGGCCGCAAGGGTTCGGCTCAGTTTACTGCGATCGCCTATTCGATCCCGGCAGGTTCGATCGACTTCTGGCGCGAGCATTTTGGCAAAAATGACGTCAAAGTCGTCGAGGAGTCAGAGCGCTTCGGTGAAAAGTATCTGCGCGTCGTGCATGCCGGGATCGACTTCGAAGTCGTCGAGGATCCGACCGACAACCGCAAGCCATGGAAATCGGAGTATGTGCCCGAGCAATATGCAGTCCGTGGCTTTCACAACTGGACGGCGATAGTACGCGAGTTCGAGGACATGGATGTCTTCCTGAAAAACGCGTGGTATTTCCGCCCGACGATGAGCGATGGCAAGTACACGCGCTATGAAGCAGGTGCGGGCGGCGCCGGACGCCGCATCGACATTCTGCATGAACCCGACATGCGCCAAGGAATGTGGACGCTCGCGGAAGGCATCATCCATCACGGGGCGTTCGACGTGCCGAACTACGACGCACAGGCCCGCGTCAAGTTCGACACGGAAGGCATGGGCTTCACCGATTTCTCCGATCGAAAAAATCGTGGTTACTTCGAGTCGATTTACGTGCGCACGCCGGGTGGCGTGATGTTCGAGGCGACGAAATCGCTCGGCTTCAAGATGGACGAAGAGGAATCCCAGCTCGGCACCGAGCTCGGCACCGAGCTGAAAATTTCCCCGCAATTCGACATTTCCCACGAAGAACTGCGCGCGCTGATGCAAGTGGAGGATCCCATCCATGTCTGATCAGCATAACCGTGTAAGTGAAACCAACGTGGCGGGGAGGACACTGTGAAATCGTTCAAGCTCTTCGGCCACGGGCCGCGCAAGGTGCTGTTGTTCCCTGGCTTGATTGGCACACGCGACTCCTTTGACGACATGCTGCGCTATACCGATCTCAGCGCATTTCAGTACGCTGTGGCCGAATATCGCGGCTACGGCAATGCGCGAGCCGAGCCGGGACTGATGACGCTGCGCGAGGTGGTGATCGATGCAGTGAGACTCGTCGAGTTTCTCGGCTGGGACAAATTCGCGGTGGCAGGTCATTCGCTTGGTGCGCTTTCCGCCCAAATGCTCGCAGTTGCGTTGCCAGACCGCGTCGATGCAATCGTTTCGATAGCGGGACTGAGTGCGAAAGGCGCGAATGGCGATCCGCAAAGGCTCGCCTTCATGCAGGCATTGGCGGCGTCGCACGAGAAGCGTGAAGCGCTAGTGGCTGGCGGCACCGGGAACCGTTACGGATCCGGAGTGGCGCGTGCGCTCGTCGCCCAGACGTGGGAAGAGATTGACGGGTCCGCGCTCGCGAGCTACGCGCTCGACGCCAGTCGGACCGACGTCCACGCCGAAGTGCAGCAACTCGACACGCCTATCCTGGTACTGGTGGGCGAATACGATCCCAACTGCACGGAAGCGGCCGCTCGCGAGACGACCCTGCAATGGTATCGCCATGCGAAGTTACAGGTGTTGCGTGGTGCCGGGCATTACCCGATGATCGAAACACCGGCAGCAACGCTCTCCGAGCTTGAGCGATACGTCGGAACAGCCACTGGCGACGCGGAAGTTCCGGCGGCCGTGGCACACGCGTAACAGCATCACGCGCATAAGCGCCTCCGCTTCGCCGCCCTCATGCGGCGAAGCGGACCGTGGCGCGGCCGTGAGCAGGCTACGCAGCTCGACGAATCAACCGCTCCGCCATCGCAGGCGAACAACAAGTCGCCCAAGACCGCCGCTACGATTCACATGGACCTCAGATGTTCCAACCATCATTTACTTACTCGGCGCTTCCCGGGCGCGTTGTTTTCGGCGCTGGCAGTCTCGACCAGCTTTCCCAGGAATTTCGCGAGCTGCAAGTCAGCCGCGCGTTATTGATCTCCACGCCCGAGCAATCAGGTTTGGCCGAGGACGTTGCCTCGCGGCTTTCTGGGCAATGCGCAGGCGTGTTTCCGAAAGCTGTCATGCATGTACCCATAGAGGTGGCACGCGAAGCTCGCGAATACGCGAACCGGATCGGCGCAGACTGCATCGTAGCGATCGGCGGGGGCTCTACGATCGGCGTGGGAAAGGCTATCGCGCTGGAGTCCAGCATCCCGATTATCGCCATTCCGACGACTTACGCGGGCTCTGAAATGACGCCGATCTACGGCATCACCGAAAACGGCGAGAAGAAGACGGGACGCTCTCTCAAAGTCTTGCCGCGCACTGTTATCTATGACCCCTTCTTGACACTCACTTTGCCCGTCCGGATGAGCGCGACGAGCGGTATCAATGCAATCGCGCATTGCGTCGAAGCGCTCTATGCGGCCAACGCGAACCCCATCACTTCGATGATGGCTGAAGAAGGGATCCGCAGTCTCGCGCGAGGCCTGCCACGCGTTGCCGATAATCCTGAGAACCTCGATGCGCGAACCGAATGCCTTTATGGCGCATGGCTCGCAGGCTCGGTGCTTGCGGCTACCTCGGTGGCACTCCATCACAAGCTTTGCCATACGCTTGGCGGCATGTTTAACCTTCCGCATGCTGAGACACACACAGTCATCCTGCCACATGCGGCCGCGTACAACGCCTTAGCAACTCCTCAGGCGATGGCGCGCGTTGCCGGGGCGCTGGCGGTCGACGATGCCGCACAGGGTTTGTTCGATCTAGCCGTGCGTCTCCATGTGCCGACTTCGCTCGAGACCTTGGGGATGCATTTCGCCGACCTTGACCGCGTAGCCGATGCCGTCCTTGCTGCGCCTTACCCGAATCCACGGCCGCTGCAATACGAAGCCATTCACGCACTGCTAGAGGACGCATATTACGGCCGTCGCCCTCGCGCCTCAACCGTCGCGCATTAGCCGCTGGATGCCCGGACACGACGCGCGACTCGGAAGCCAGATTTGCGCGCCGGCAGCCCTGATGATTCCGCTCTCGTTCATCGACCGCTATGCATTGACTGTGCTCGTTGGACCGCTCAAGCACGACTGATCTCGCGGAATGAAAAGTGTTCGAGTCTCAGGCCAAGGAGTGATCCAGGTCGCTGGACGGCTGTTCACGTTTAACACCATCTGCGATCGCGCATCCGACAGGATCCGCGACACTTCGTGCGCTGGAGGGAGACACCCCCGTTATGGTTACACATGCATTGCGGGGCATTTTGGGGCTGGCGGGAACACCCACCACGCACCGTCATCGTGCTGGAAGAAGTAAATCGCGATGGGCGTCGCCGATCCAGAGGCCTGCACGAGCACGAAGCGACTTTGATTCGGCTTCGCGCGACCGTATCGCGTCAGGCGGACCGGATAGGTAGGAGTGGGCGCCAGCCACTTTTCGATCAGCCGACGCAAGGACTTCCCTTCAGCGTTCATTTCCAATCCTGCAACTGCCGAGTGCATACCAGCTACGACTGCGCTCGCAGAGACCGAAGCTACGAGTTCAATGGCCGACTTAACCGTCACACCACGATGTCAGAGAGCCGACCGAGGGGGCCTTGGATCATGCCGGTTTCCATAGAGTCCGCTGATTGATGAATCGTCAGGATGGCATCTGTGCCAAGGGGTACGTCAGCAGGCTTGAGAAGCAGTATGGAAGCGGTGTAGGCGAACCGCCATACCCACCGGCTAATGGAGCGAATTCCAGAATCGCATCCACCGTAAAGCAAGGTGCAGTTCGGATGCCCTGCATCTGGAATCCGACGGCGCATGTGCCTTCGCTCGTTGCCTCATCGGACTCCGCGAACAAGGACTCGACCAAAAGGTGCACGCGAAACTCAGCGTTCAGCGCGACTTGAACTCCGCCAACGGGTCGGCACGATAGCCACCGCCCAGCGCCTTCGCCAGCGCGATCTGCTGGCTGATCCGTTGCCCGTCGAGATTGAGCAGCGCGACGCGCTCGACAATCCACGGCTGCCGCGCCTCCATCGCCGCCAGCCGACTTGCGAGTCCGCGCCGGTAATGCGCTTGAGCGCTCTCCTTCGCGAACGAAACAGCCGACACCTTTTGCTGCTGCAACTGCGCCTGGGCGTCGAGGTCCTGCAAACGGCTGCCTGCCATCGCCACATCGCGCACGGCGTTGAGCACCGCCTGGTTGTATTGCTCGATCAGCGTGTTGCTCGCCGTGCGCGCACCGCTCAGGTTCGCGTTCAGGCGGCCGCCGTCGAAAATCGGCAGGTACAGGCCGGGAAGCAGATTGATCTGCTGGCTCGCATGGGTGAACAGATCAGCGAGATGCAATGCGTTGACGCCAAAGAATGCCTTGATGTCAAAGGTTGGATAGAACGCGGCCTTGGCAGCGTCAATCCGGTCAAACGAAGACTCCACATACCAGCGCATCGCCTGCAGATCGGGACGCCGCGCGAGCAGTTCGTAGGCCAGCGTCGGCGGCAAGCTCGCCTGCGATTGCGGCAGCGGCGCAGGTTCGATATCGGGCAGGTCGTCGGCTCCGGCGCCGATGAGCGCGCGCAACGACTCGCGAAACTGTCTGATCTGGCCTTGCGCGGCAACGATCTGCTCCTGCACGGCAAGTTGCTGCGCGCGTGCTTCTTCGGTGCGCGTGCGCGCTTCGAGGCCGCGAGCCGCGCGCGCACTGTGCGATTCGACAGCAGATGCCGCGACCTCCTGCGATTGCTCCAGCAGCCCGATCAACTGGTAGGTGGTCTGAATGCCGTAATAAAGCTGCGCCACGTCGGCGGAAATTTCGAGCTCGACCGCGGATGTCTCCGCTATCCGCGCATTGTGCACGCCGAGCGACGCGGCCACTTGCGCGCGCTGCTTGCCCCAGATATCGACGTTCAGGCTTGCGCCGAATCCGACGATGCCCTCGGTGTACCAGGGACCGGTGAGCCCGAGCGCTGGTTCGTTCAACGCGAATGGCCCGAGAAAGCCGTTCGCCGAGACACGCTCACGGTCGATCGCGCCCAGCGCGACGACCTGCAGGCCCGAACCGGCCTTCACCCGTTCGACGTCTGACTTCGCTTGCGCGACACGCGTGGTTGCAATCACCATCGTGGGTGAATTGGCCAACGCGCGATCGATAAGCGCATCGAGCTGCGGATCGCCATAGCTCTTCCACCAGCACGCGGAAGGCCAGCCGTCGCGCGCCAGGTGAATATCGTCCGCAAGTCGTATCTGCTCGGGCGCAATCGTCGCGTAGGGCGTGCCATCCTCGTGGATCAGCGCGCAGCCGGCCATAAGGCAGCCTACCGCACAGCCCAGCACGGCGGCCCAGGTGCCCACGCCGCGCAACCAGCGCACACCGACGCGATCAGGCTGGGCCACGTTCGTTCAACTCACGAAGATTGGGGGAAAACTGCTCCACGCCGTGCCAGTCCGGCAACGCGGATATTTCCCGCACGAGGTTGTGCGCGCACGCCATCAACTGTGCCCTCGGCGACGGTCCCTGCTGCGCCTCGATCGGAATGTCGAGTGCTGCATCCTGCTCCAGGGCACGAAGGGCCTCCGAGACTGCCGCCCGACGCGGTGGGCGCGCCGCCGGCGGCCTCGCGGCAAGCTCGTCGGAATAGCCCGCGAGAACCGCCGACGCTTGTTGCATAACCATCCCGGCCCCAACATATGCGGCGTCGTGCACGCGTGGATCCCGAACGCCGAGCAAATTGCGAAGCGCATTGCCGGCCAACAAGATCTCACGCGCTTGCGCGAGCACCGTTTGGGCGCGCACCGTTAATTGCGCCTGGGGCGCCTCCTCCCAGCTCGGCTCCAGCGCGACACGCGCGAGCATCGCCCCGCAGTCGCCAAGCGAGATCCACGTTTGCAACTGACGTTGCGTGTAAAGCAACTGACCCGTTGCGACGTCGGTTGCAACGGGTGCCGCAAGCAGCTCGCTCACCAGGCGCAGCGTGCCAGCCAGCTTCTGCCGTAGCGCATCACCCTCGCCCTCGCGCCAGAACGACATCTGGATCGCTGTCGAAACGGCGACGCCCAACAGGATCCCTACCATGCGGTCGCGGATTTCGGTGAGGTTCGTCGTGGGACCGAATTCGGCAAGCAATGCGAGCGCGAATGTGAAGACGATCTGAATGCCCGCGTAAGCGATCCGTTCGGGGCCAGCCGCCACCCATGCCCCTGCAGCGATCACCGGCAAGGTCATAAGCAGCAGGCCTACGATACTGTCGACGCGTGGGACCACGAACACAACCATGAGTAGCGCGAGCGCGCTGCCAACCATCGCGCCGCCGATGCGCAACAGCGCACGCTGCGTGGACGCGCCGAGGCTCGGCAACATGACGATCACACAGGTGAGCATGATCGTATGAACGCCCTGCCAGTCGGCCGCGTTGTAGAACACATAGCAAATTAGCACCGCGAGCAGCGTCTTAAGGGAAAAGCGCACATATACCGGATTGGTCAGCGCGTCCTGTGCCACGAAAGGTTCCTCGGCCGGCGCCCCTTGCGCGGATGCAGCGTGTGCATAGGCGTCGCCTAACGCGCGAAGCGCCCGTAGCATCTCTTCAACGGTGGCCCGCACGGCTACCGGATCGCGCTGCCCCGCTGTCGCGGCACCCGCGAAGCGATAGGGATGATCGGCCGCCACGGCGCTATCGAGCGCGCGGCAATACGCACGCACCTCGAGCAACACGTTTGCCCCGTTCGCGGAGGACAAGGACGTACGGAACGTTTCCGTCTGAAGCTCGCTCGCTGCTCGATAGAGACGCGAGACGGTTGCGATGCCCGCGAGCCGATAGACCTGCTCCTCCCGTATGCGCGGGCTGCGCATCGCGGCAAATTTCAGCAGCTGCTGAAGGGTCAGCGCGCCGTGCTGGACCGCAATCAGAGAGATCGGCTCCGGCCGCGGGCCGCCGTCGATCAACCAGGACAGTTGCGCATCGACGGCGGCCAGTTGGCGGTGAATCTCCTCTTTGAGCTGGCGCACCGGTTCCGCGGGCAACAGCAGCGAATTGATCAGCAGTGTCAGTGCGATCGGATAGTTCACGGCGACCCATACCCATAGCACCGCGCGGATCAGCAGCTCGGCTTGGTCGGTCCGGTCGACGAACGTCTGCACATAGATGATCACGATCGCCACGATGAAGAACACGACGCCGATCTTCAGGACGCGCATCAGATACACGCTGCCCAGGGACAGCACGCTGGCTACGACGATGCGCACCAGCGGGTAGTCGAACGTAAATTTCAGCAGCAGGATTGACGTGCCGATCGCGAGTGTCGAGCCCACGATGAACATGATGCCGACCAGCCTCGTCACCACGACGTTCGCCTGTGTCACGTAGAAGACCACCAGAAGCGAAAGCGGGATTTCCGGCACCTCGAGCGCCATCGACGTCACGATGACGATCGCGCTCGTAAGCATGCAGCGCAGCATGATGTTGGTGCGTCCCGGATACGGCGCGAGCTGGCTGCGCAGGAACAATCCTGCGTTCAGCAAGGCATCGGGCACGTAGTCCGCGGCGGCGCGCATGGCGGGTTCCTGGTCGGCTTTCTGGTTAATGGGCGGCTTTGTCGTCGCGCCCCGGATGCAGCACGGCAACCGCGGATGTACCGACGCGGAACAGGTCCAGATTCGGGTCCTCGATGCGGATCTTCACCGGAAAACGCTGCGAAACGTGGACCCAGTTGAGGCTGCGCTGAATGTGCGGCAACCCGCCGGGCAACGCGAGACCGCCTTCATCGGGCTGCACGCCATAGCTCACGGAATCGACCACGCCCCGGAAATGCTGGCTGGTGTCGCTCATCAGATAGACCGTCGCGGGAGTGCCGGCACGAATGCCCTTGAGCTCGGTCTCGCGGAAGTTCGCCACCACGTACCAGCGGCGCGTGTCGATCAGCGTGAACACCGGCTTGAGCGCGGAAGCGAATTGCCCGGTCGACGTCTTCAGCGACACGACGCGGCCGTCGAACGGCGCGCGTACCGTGGCGAACTCGAGGTTCAGTTCGGCAATGGCGATCTCGGCCATGACCACCGCGCGCTGGGCGACGAGCGCGTCCACGCCGCTGACGGCCGCCGCCGCCTGCTGCGCCTGCAGCCGCGCCGCGCTCAGTTGCGCCTGGGCGGCGCGCTGCGCGGTTCTCGCGCGGTCGACGTCTTCGGCGGAGACGTAGCCTTGCGGTAACAGCGGCTCGGTCCGGCGCAAGGTATCGGTGGCCTGAATGGCAGCGGCCTGCGCGCTCTCCACCGAGGCATGCACCGACTCCGCGTTGTACTGCTGCGCATTGACCGTGCGCTGCGTGAGTTCAATCTGCCGGTCGAGCGCGACGAGTGAGGCCTTGGCGCGCGCCATCGCGTCCGCATTGGGGCGCGGGTCGATCTGGAACAGCAGGTCGCCCTGCTTGACGGCCTGATTGTCGTGCACGGCTAGCTCGACGATGCGTCCGTTGACCTCGGGGACGACGTCGATCGTATCGGCATACGCATACGCATCGTCGGTGCGCGGCGAACGGTCCAGCATCGCGATCACGAAGATCAGGAGCGCGGTCGCGATCAGTATCAGTACGATGGCGGGCCAAGTCTTCTTCCTCGACGCTTTGCCGGCGATTGTCGTCATAAAGCCAAATGCACGGTGTTTCAATGTTGAAAGGCGAGCAACCAGACCACAAGTGACAGCGCAGTCACTAGAGCCGGATAGACCACCGCGGCGGGACCCACACAATCGCTGCATTGCGTGTGTTCGAGAATCAGATAGACAATTACCGCGAGCGCCACGCCGACGACAACGCAAAACAGCCAGTCAGGAAAGTAAGCGCCGAGCACGTTGATCGACGGCGAATAGGCACAGCCCCCCATGAGCAGGGCGGCGCCGAAGGCAGCTCCCTTCACGCCCATCGTCCAACCTTCTCTGAGGTACTGCATGTAACGGCTCCAAGCGTGGATTGTCATTGCCTCCCTCGTTTTCGTTGGATCTTGTTATCTGCGCCATTTAAAGCCAAGCCACGTCCCGAGGGTCAATGCGATGGCATTCTGCCTGATCCTCCTAATCAACAGAACGGAAAACCCATGCAGAAAACGCATGCCTTCCATGCGCTCCAAGGTCGGGAACTTTTATATCGTTCTATATCCGTTGCGCTGTAACTGATATCGCAAGATGCGTTTCCAAGTCTGGAGCCCAGCCGGTTGCGGTCACCCATAGAAAGACAGTGCCAGCTGCGCGCAATACCAGCCAATGAGGTCAGATGCCTCGTGGCGAGTCATCTACGTCAACGCTCCCTGGAAGCGTATCCTATAGCTCCCATTAATATTGGTGGCAGGGGATACGCGACATGGATGTCCGACAGTTGAAGTATTTTGTGACAATTGTCGACTCGAGCAGCTTGTCGAAAGCTGCAGAGCGGCTTTACGTGGCCCAGCCGTCGTTGAGCCAACAGATTGCCAATCTCGAATCCGAACTGAAGGCCAAGCTGCTCATCAGAAGCCCGCAGGGCGTCACGGCCACGGAGGCGGGGAAAGCACTTTATCGCCTGGCTCGCGACGTGTTGCGTCGAATGGAACAAATCAAGCAGGAGGTGCGCGACGGTGGTGGAAGCAAGTCCGGGACGGTAGCAATCGGCTTTCCTACAACGATTGCATCCCTATTGGCGACGCCTCTCTACCAGCGTATCCGACATCAATACCCTGGCATCCGCCTTCAAATTTTCGAGAGCATGAGCGGTTACATCACAGAGCTACTCGCAAATGGTCGGCTTGACCTCGCGATCCTCTTTCGGGACACGGAAAGCCTTGGCGTGTCGGTACACCCGCTTTTCGACGAAGACCTTTACGTAGTCGGCCACCTGGTGCCGAATTTAAGCGCTGACGATGCCGTTTGCCCGCTGAAGTATTTGAGCAATGTTCCACTGGTGACGCCCGGTCCTTCGAACGGACTGCGCCTCCTGATTGAGCGCACGTTCGCTCGCGCCGGGGCGGACTTGAACATCATCGCTGACATTGATTCGCTGCCAACTATGCTCGACATTGCTGAGTCCGGAACAGCATGCACGATTTTACCGGCGTCAGCCTTGGCGCGGCGTCACTTCCATAAACGACCGCCTGTCAGAAAGATTGTTGAACCAGACATGAGCCGGCCGGCGAGCCTGTGCTGGTCCAGGACGGTGCCGGCAATCGCAGCGACCGAAGTGGTTCGCTCCGCCATGGTTGAACTTATTGCGGAGCTGCAAAGTAATGGTCGATGGCCCGGAATCACGCTTCGGTCTTTGATGCCCGAGCCAGCAGTTCATACCGAGGTAGCCGACGCGGTAGTGCTGAAAGAACGAAAGAGTCGTACTGGCTAGCGTCAATATAAAGGAAGGCAGTATGACTTTCCGTGAGGCAGGGGCTGGCCCGCCGTGGGGAAGTTGAACGCGGGTTAGCATTACTGCCAGAGCCGCACGGGCGAGGACTGGGCCACGCCCCGGCGATTTCCGGCACGGAGGCCAGCATGCGAAACGATAGCACGGTGTACGTTGGACTGGATGTTCACAAGGAATCGATCACGGTTGCCTACGCGGTTGACGCGGGTGAGGTCGAGTCGCTGGGCAAGATCGGCACGACAAAGACTGATATTGATCGCCTGTGCATGCGCCTGCAGTCGAAAGCGCAACACGTGCGCGTGGTCTAGGAGGCAGGCCCGTGCGGTTATGGGCTATATCGGCAACTGCTCGAGAAAGGCTTCGAGTGCATGGTTTGCGCGCCGTCGCTGATCCCAAAGAAACCGGGCGAGCGCGTGAAGACGGATCGACGCGATGCCATCAAGCTGGTGCGCGCGCTACGTGCAGGCGACCTGTCGGCCGTGTCTGGCGAGGAATCGATAGGCCGTGTCCACCCCGCATCCTTGCTTCGCGTAAGCGAATGAGCGCTTCGGTACACGAGCGAGCAAAGTCGTCCGAACTTCTGAGCCATGAACGTGGCGCCCCCGCCGAAAATTCCGCCCTGTTCCCGCGAGAGCCCTCCGCAGTGTGGGGGCAAACGTGGGGGCAAAAATCGACTCCCAACGGAAAAGGACCTACGGCTTTCACCGTAAGTCCTTGATTTTCCTGGTCGGGGCGAGAGGATTTGAACCTCCGACCACCTGCACCCCATGCAGGAAATGCTTCTCCACACGAAGACAAAGTCCCCTGCGACTGCCTGCCCGTCAGTAATGCTCAATGAACGATCGAAAGAAACCTGTCGAATGGTCCGGCTTTCTCCGTGTTCGAACAGCAACTATGCAGCGAACGCTTCTGATACCGCCGACGCCGTTGGCACAGTGCTCTCCTGCGCTTTGCCGCTATACCTTCCCCAGTCTTCCATCATCAGGCGCCGACGCTCAAGCTGGTCGCGACGCCGGTAGGCCGCTACTGTCTGCGATACGATGATGTGAGCCAGCGCTTCTTCGGCGAGTGAATCCGGGTATTCCGTACATTCGGCCACCCAGTCGCGAAACGTCGACCGGAAACCATGCACAGTGATCCCGTCCCGCGACATGCGCCTCAGCAGAGTCAGCATCGCCATGTTCGACAATGGGCGACCTTCCTTGCAGCCCGGGAACAGGTAGCCGTATTTCGCCCGCGGCAGCGCGCTGCGTACGATGTCGACGGCCCGTTCACAAAGCGGCACGCGAAGCGGCCGGCCACTTTTCGTCCGGTCGCCGGGTATTGACCAGATACGGTTGGCGAGGTCGAACTCCTCCGGCCGCGCAAAGCGGACCTCGTTCGTGCGGGTGGCTGTGAGGATAAGCAGGTGAAGGACCCGTGCTGCACGCCTGGGGCGCTGCTCCAGTTCGCGAATAAACCCGGGCAGTTCTTCCCAGGGCAGCGCGGGATGATGTCTTACCTGTGAGCGTTTCTTCGAGCGCGGCAATACGAGTTGCAAATGGTCAACGTACCGTGCCGGGTTGCTGCCGGTGCGGTGGCCCATGATAGTCTCGGCGTCGAGGATGGCCTTGATACGGCCGCGCACCCGGCGCGCGGTTTCGGCCTTTTTCGTCCAGATCGGCTGGAGAATCCGCACGATCATCGCGGTGTCGATATCGCGCACCCGGACCTCGCCGATCACCGGGTATGCGTACCTCTTGAGCGTATTACCCCACTGTTGGACATGCTTGCGGTTTCGCCACTCGGGCTCCCGCGCGCAGATGAACGCTTCGGCTGCCTCACGGAACGTCACGTTGGCATCCGCCGAGATATCGAGCAACTGTCGGCGCTGCTGCTCGCGCCGCGCGAGGATGGGATCAATCTGGTCCCTGACCATCTCGCGGTAGCTGGCGGCCAGTTTCCTCGCCTCGCCAAGCGAGACTCGCGAAACCGGACCGAGGCCCATCTCCCTCAGGCGGCCGTCAAGCCTGAACCGGAACACCCACGAACGCGCGCCACTGTCCGCGATCTGCATGTAGAGACCACCGCCGTCGGCGTAATGGCCCGGGGCCACCTCCTTCGCGATCCGCAGTGCGCTGAGCCGGTGCAACTGTCGTCCTGACATGATTCCCTCCTACCCACTTACCCATCTTCCTACCCATACTTCGTGTGTAAATTGTGTGGGACCTTACCGGAATCAGCAAGCACGCCGTTACCCATAAACCGCTTTAAAATCAGCGGCCTAGAGGACGTTTTCGGAAGATATCGGAATGCCCGGGAAGGCCTATGGGGCGGAAGGCAGCCGGAGTCGAACCGACCCGAGAGCGTCTGACGCCCCCAACTGGGTTTGAAGCCCAGCCGCACCACCGGATACGAATGCCTTCCTACGGTGATTGAATGACGCGAGCCCGATAGAAACAGACCGCCAGCCAGATCAGGGCAGATCGAGCCAGCGGCTATCCGTGCGCACGAGGTGCAGGCCACGGTGGAAGCGAGTATACCCAACCCGGTCGAAGAACTCCAAAAGCTGGATCGCGCGTTTTCGGCCGAGCCCGGTCGCGTCGCGAAACGGCGCGGCCGCCACGGTGCCGCCGTTCTTGTGCGCCTCCGCCGCCGCGATCGACGCAAGTTCGCGAATCACCTGCTGGTGGTAGAACAGGTCATGCACGACCTGGAACAGCTCGCCCTGACGCGCGAGCTTGCGCAGCAACTGACGCACGCGCTCCTCCGGCACACCGTGCGCGTTCGCGAGCTCGCGCACCCACGGCGGATCGAAACGCCCCGCCTCGATCTCGGGCAGCAGCGTCGCGGCAAGCGCCTGATCGGCGGCGTCGAGCGTCACGGCGTGGCCGGGCAAATGCAGCCACGGTCCGAGTCTGACGAGCTCGCCACGCGCCGCCGCATCGTCGACCAGCGCGCGCCACAGCGCGTCGTCGACCAGTGGCGCCGCGATGCGCCGCAAGCGCGACACGTCCGGGCCGAGTTCGTCGGGCGAGCGCTCGTGATATTGCGCGAGCGCACTCGTCAGGCGCCCCTCGAGCGTGTGCCATGTCGCGTCCGCGACCAGCAGCGCGTCATGGCCCGGCAGTTCGATCGTGCGTGTCGCGGCGGGCAACGCGAGCGCGGCTGCCGGCATCCCAGTGAGGCGCTCCAGCAACGCCCGCGACAAACCGTGCGGCGCGCGAGCGAACAGCGCGTCGAGTGAGCCGGTGTCGAGCAGCGACTGCATCGCGTCGAGCCAGCCGAAGCGCTCCGGCGAGCGCCGCTTGCGCGCCGGAGCGAACGCATCGAGCACGTGCCCGCCGCCCACCGTGCGATTGGCCTGAGCGTTACGCACGACGAAGCGATCGCCCGGCACCGTGCACAGCGGCAGCTCGAACACGAGTTGCACGCGCGCGCGCTGACCGGGCGCGAGCGTGTCGCCTTCGAGCAGCGCGACATGCGCAACCTGATGCTGCGTGCCGAGATGCACGTGCAGCGGCTCCCAATGTTCGAGCGCGTGCGGCGCGTCGGCGAGCAGCGTCAACGCGACGTCGATGCGCTCGCTCGCTTGCGACAGTCGCGGATCGACGATCCAGTCGCCGCGCTCGATCGCACTCTTCTCGATGGCCGCCAGATTCAGCGCGCAACGCTGGCCGGCGCGACCGGTTTCGGCGGGGCGATTCTGCGCGTGGATGCTGCGCACGCGCACCGATTCGTTTTTCGGCGCGAGCAGCATCGTGTCGCCGACGCTCACGCTGCCCGCCACCACGGTCCCGGTGACGATCGTGCCCTGCCCCGCGAGCGTGAACACGCGATCGACGGCGAGGCGGAACAGGCCGTCGTCGCGCTTCATGCGCCATGCGGCGGCCTGCTCGCGCAGATGCGCGTTCAGCGCGGCGACGCCCGCATCGCCCGCGCGCGTCGCGCAGGTATCGAATACCGGCGCGTCGCGCAGCACGCTGCCAGCGACGAACACACTCACTTCATCGCGCACTTCGCGCAGGCGCTCGTCGTCGACGCGATCCACTTTCGTCAACGCGATTGCGCCGCGCCGGATGCCGAGCAGTTCGACGATCGCCAGATGTTCGCGCGTTTGCGGCATCACGCCGTCATCGGCGGCGATTACGAGCAGCGCGAAGTCGATGCCGCTCGCGCCCGCGGTCATCGTATGCACGAGCTTTTCGTGGCCCGGCACGTCGATCAGACCGAGCACGTCGCCATTGTCGAGCGGCACGTACGCGTAGCCGAGCTCGATCGAAATGCCGCGCGCTTTTTCTTCCTTGAGCCGGTCCGTGTCGACGCCGGTGAGTGCCTTCACGAGGCTCGTTTTGCCGTGGTCGATATGCCCAGCAGTACCGACGATCATGCGTGCCCGTCCTTCAGTTGCTTTTCGGTTGCGCGATCAGCTGTGCGATCAATTGCGCTTCGTCGGCGGCTTCGAGGCAGCGCAGATCGAGCCGCAACGCGTCGTCCGCGATCCGGCCGAGCACCGGCCGCACCATCTCGCGCAACTGCTTTTCGAGCGCGAGCAGATGACGGCCGCCGCGCTTGCCGTCGCTCATCCTGATGACGAGGCCATAGCTCGGCAGCACGTCGACGGGCAATGCGCCGCTGCCGATCTGGCTGAACATCGGCTCCGCGGCCACGGTGTAGCGCGCGTCGATCGCCTGCTGTAACGCCGGTAACACGCGCTGCGCGGCGCCGTGGATATCTTCGGCGGGCCGCGTGAGGAGCCGTAGCGTGGTCAGCCGCTCCGTCAACTTCTCCGGCGCGCGATACAGCTGGAGCACAGGCTCCAACGCCGCGAGTGTCAGCTTGCCCACCCGCAGTGCGCGCTTCAGCGGATGCTTCTTGATCTTCGCGATCAGGTCGCGCCGCCCGACGATCAACCCGGCCTGCGGGCCGCCGAGCAGCTTGTCGCCGCTGAACGTGACCAGATCGGCGCCGGCCGCGACGGTCTCGCGCACCGTCGGCTCGCGCGGCAAGCCCCATTCGGCGAGATCGACGAGCGTGCCGCTGCCGAGATCGACGGCGACCGCAAGCCCGCGCGCGTGCGCGAGCGGCGCGATCTCTTCGATGCCGACTTCCTTCGTGAAGCCACTGATCGCATAGTTGCTCGCGTGGATTTTCATCAGCAGCGCGGTACGCGCGTTGATCGCCTGTTCATAGTCCTTCAGATGGGTGCGGTTCGTCGTGCCGACTTCGCGCAGCTTCGCGCCCGCGCGGCTCATGATGTCGGGAATGCGAAACGCGCCGCCGATTTCGACGAGTTCGCCGCGCGACACCACCACTTCCTTCTTCGCCGCGAGCGCGGACAGCGTGAGCAGCACCGCGGCGGCGTTGTTATTGACGATGGTCGCCGCTTCGGCGCCAGTCAGCTCGCAGATCAGATCGTCGATCAGATCGTCGCGGTCGCCGCGCGCGCCGGTGGCGAGATCGAACTCGAGGTTGGCCGGTTGCGTGAGCGCGCTCATCACCGCGCGCACCGACTCATCGGGCAGCAGCGCGCGGCCGAGGTTCGTGTGCAACACGGTGCCGGTCAGATTGAACACGCTGCGCAGCCGCGACGCATTACGCGCGAGCAGCGCCGCGGCGACCGTCGCATGCAGCTGCGCGGTATCGAGCGCGCTCACCGCCGGGTTGGCCGCCGCATCGCCCGATTGCGCGCTGATGCGCCACGCATCGAGCGCGTCGCGCAGCGCGTTGAGTACCTGGGTGCGGCCGTATGCGCCGATGAGCGGCACGAACTCTTCCGACGCCAACACCTTGTCCACCGACGGCACGCGCGCCATCAGCGCGCGCAATGCCGAGCTGCTCACATCGCTCACGAGCAATCCTTATGTCGTTTTGAACTTGGCTCCGGTCAGGTCGCCGTCAGGCCGACTCGTCGCCCTCCGTTTCGGCCGCGCCGGCCGTCTGCTCCGGCCACAGCCATGGATGCGGCGACGCGCGCCGGTAACCTTCCGCGCCCATCAGCAGATCGAGCGTGAGGCTCGCGAGGTCGTCCGCGAATGGATCGAACTCGTAGTCGTTCGCCTGAATGCCGATCTTGCGATAAGTATGGCATTCGTCGCACGACTCCGCCTTCAGCGCGGCGTTTTTCGATTCGGCTTCGCGCGCGGCTGCGTCGGCGTCGGGCGAGCCGGCTACCTGGTACGCGATGCCCTTCGTCGAATCGCAGTTCGAGCATTTGCTACGGACCATATGCCATTCGGTCGCGCACAATCCGCATTGCAGATAGCGATAGTTGTCGTACGCGCCGCCGATGCGCAGCGTGCTCGCCACCGGATGCGAGCCGCACACCGGGCACAGGCCCGGTGTGTCGAGGTACGGTACGGCGCGCTTGTCGATGTCGGCGGCGAGGTCGGTCCATACGACCTGCAGCGCGGCCATGATGAACGGCGCGCTCGCCGGCTCGACGTCGGCGAAGCGCTGCGCGAAGATCGCGTCGGCCTGCGCTTCGAGCGCGGCGACGTCGAGCGAGCGCAGGCGCGCGAACAACGCCACGAGCGGCGGCGTCAACGGGGGAGCCGCCGCTTCGATCCTGTCGAGCAGTTGTAGCAGCACGTCGCGCCACGCCGGATCGCGCGCGCCGGACAGCGCCGGAATCAGCGGCATCGAATACTGCTGCGCGCTCGCGATCAGCTCGGGGCTCGGTGGCTGGGCCTTGAAGTGCGCGAGCACCGCCTGCTGCGCATCGGCGAGCGCCGCCATCAGCCGCAGGTAGCCGGCGATCGGATTGCCGCGCGAGGCGAGCTGACGCAGGCGCGCGGCGCGCGGCGCGAACACCGCGAGCCGCTCGGGCATGCGGATGCGGGGTATTGCCGAGGGATCGAGCGACTCGATGTCGGCGGCTTCGAGAATGCGTTGAGTCAAGATATCGACCTCTGAAAACTGAAAGGCCGCCGCCCGTCATCGACGAGGCGCGGCGGCCCGGTGCGAGGGGCGCTGCGTCCAGTGCATTAGAGTCCGCATCGGAGCAGCGTCTATGGAGCGTTTACTTGCCGATGATTTCCCTGAACCAGTTTGGATGATGCTTGCGCGCCCAGCCATAGGTAACGGTGCCGCGCGTCATCGCACCTATGGAGCCCTTGACCCACAGCGCCGCATAGATATGCACGATGATGCCGACGATCAGCAGGAATGCCGTCACGGCATGCACGAGCGCCGAGAGCCGGATCACACCAATCGGGAAATAGAACGAAAAGTAGCGCCGCCAGATCACGATGCCGCTCAGCAACAGCAGCAGCATACAGATCACCATCACGAAGAACAGCAGCTTCTGCCCGGCGTTGTACCTGCCGATTGCGGGCAGGCGTTCCTCGCGATTGTTCAGCACGTCGCCGATCTGCTTCATCCACTGGATATCCGCCTGGTCCAGATAGTTGTGATGCCAGAAGCGCAACGCAAGAATCAGGAACGAGACGAACATCACGCAGCCGATGAACGGGTGCAGAATCCGCGTCCACTGCCCGCCGCCGAGTACCACGTACAGAAACGCCATCGACGGATGGAACAGCGCGAGACCGGACAGCGCAAGCAGGATGAAACAGATCGCGGTGATCCAATGATTCGTGCGCTCGTTCGGCGTATAGCGCACGATCAGTCGGTTGCCCTTTACGTCCGTGAAGTCGGTGTGCTCAGAGTGGTTCATTGCCTACCCTCCCGCGAACGGCGTGCTTCTTCGGCTTCCTTGACGGCTGCGGCTTCGTCGGCCTCGGACACCTCGTTCGGGCCGACGCGCGTGTAGTGGAAGAAGCCCGCGAGCGCGGCGATCCCCATAATGGCGAGCCCGATCGGCTTGGCGATGCCCTTCCACAACGAGACCAGCGGACTGATGCGCGGATCGTCCGGCAGGCCGTGATACAGCGACGGCCGGTCGGCGTGGTGCAACACGTACATCACATGCGTGCCGCCGACCTTGTCCGGGTTATACAGGCCAGCGTTCTGAAAACCGCGCTCCTTCAGATCGACGATGCGGTCCTCGGCCTGCTGCTTCATGTCCTCCTTGGTGCCGAACATGATCGCGCCGGTCGGGCAGGTCTTCACGCACGCCGGCTCCTGGCCGACCGCCACACGATCCGAACACAGCGTGCACTTGTACACGCGGTGATCCTTCTTCGACATACGCGGGATGTCGAACGGGCAGCCGGCGATGCAGAAGCCGCAGCCGATGCAGTTCTCCTGGTGGAAATCCACGATGCCGTTCGTGTACTGCACGATCGCGCCCGGCGCCGGACAGGCCTTCAGGCAGCCCGGGTCCTCGCAGTGCATGCAGCCGTCCTTGCGGATCAGCCATTCGATATCGCCGGCGGAATTCTCGTACTCGGCAAACCGCATGACGGTCCACGAATGCTCGGTGAGATCGGGCGGGTTGTCGTAGACGCCCACGTTCACGCCGATCTCGTCGCGCAGATCGTTCCACTCCATGCAGGCCGTCTGACACGCCTTGCAGCCGATGCACTTCGACACGTCGATGAGCTTCGCGACCGTGCCCGTGGCCGGCTCGCGAATCACCGGCGGCTGCGTGGTGGTGGCCGAAACGCGTCTGATGTCCAGTGATTGCAGTGCCATCTCTTTTCCTTATGCCTTTTCGACCTTGACGAGGAACGACTTGAATTCCGGTGTCTGCGAATTCCCGTCGCCCACCGGGGGCGTCAGCGTATTGATGAGATAGCCCGGCCTCGCGATCCCTTTGAAGCCCCAATGGAGCGGCAGCCCGACGGTCTGCACCTTCTTGCCTTCGATCATCAGCGGTTTGATCCGCTTCGTCACGACCGCGACGGCAACCAGGTGCCCGCGGTTCGAGCTCACCTTGACCCGGTCGCCGGCTACCACGCCGATCTCCTTCGCGAGGTCTTCGCCAATCTCGACGAACTGCTCGGGCTGGATGATCGCGTTCAGACGCGCGTGTTTGGTCCAGTAGTGGAAATGCTCGGTCAGACGATAGGTGGTCGCCGTATGCGGGAAGTTCTCGTGCGTGCCGAACGTGGCCTTGTCGTCCGGGAACACGCGCGCCGCAGGATTGCTGACGACCAACTTGTTGTCCGGATGCAGCGGGTTGTAGCCGAGCGGCGTTTCGAACGGCTCGTAGTGCTCGGGGAATGGCCCTTCCACCAAAGCTTCGCGCGCGAAGAAGCAAGCCACGCCTTCCGGATTCATGATGAACGGATTCATGCCGTCTTCGGGCGGCTCGTCGACCTTGAAGTCCGGAATGTCGGCGCCCGACCACCTGCTGCCGTTCCACGCGATCAGCTTGCGCGTCGGATCGAACGGCTTGCCACTGAGATCGCACGACGCGCGGTTGTACAGAACCCGCCGGTTCACCGGCCATGCCCAGGCCCAGTTCAGCGTGTTGCCGATGCCGGTCGGGTCCGAGTTGTCGCGGCGGCCCATCTGGTTGCCCGCCTGGGTCCACGCGCCGCAGAAGATCCAGCAGCCGCTCGAGGTCGAGCCGTCGTCGCGCAGCAGCGCGAAACTCGCGAGCTGCTCGCCCTTCTTCGCGAGCACCTTGGTCGTGTCCTTCGGATCGGTGACGTCCGCGAGCGCCTTGCCGTTGTACTCCATCGCGAGTTCTTCGGGCGTCGGGCTTTCCGGGTTCGCATACGGCCAGCTCATGTTCAGGATCGGATCGGGATACTTGCCGCCGTCCTTGCGATAAGCGTCGCGAATACGCAGCCACAGCCCCGCCATGATATCGAGGTCGCTCTTCGCTTCGCCGGGACCGTCCGCGCCCTGCCAATGCCACTGCAGCACCCGGCTCGAACTAACGAGCGAGCCGCGTTCCTCGGCGAAGCAGGTGGTCGGTAGACGAAACACCTCTGTCTGGATCGAGCCGCTGTCGACGTCGTTTAACGGGCCGTAGTTCTTCCAGAACTCCGACGTTTCGGTCGCGAGCGGATCCATGATCACGAGCCACTTCAGCTTGGCCAGCGCCGCGCCGTTCTTCGCCTTGAACGGCGCGGCGGCAAGCGGATTGAAGCCCTGCGCGATGTAGCCGGTCATTTTGCCCTGATTCATCAGCTCGAAGACCTGCAGTAGGTCGTAGGACTTGTCGAGCTTCGGCAGATAGTCGAAAGCGAAGTTGTTGTCGGCGGTCGCCTTGTCGCCCCACCACGATTTCATGAAGCTCACGTGGAACGCGCGATAGTTGCGCCAGTAGCTCAGCTGGTTCGGCCGCAGCGGCTGTTTGGCGCGCTTCGCGATATAGGCGTCGAAGTCCTGCTCCGCTTCCATGGGCAGCGTCATGTAGCCCGGCAGCAGGTTCGACATCAGGCCGAGATCCGTCAGGCCCTGGATGTTCGAATGGCCGCGCAGCGCGTTCATTCCGCCGCCCGCGATGCCGATGTTGCCGAGCAGCAGCTGCACCATCGCGCCGGTGCGGATGATCTGCGAGCCGACCGAGTGATGCGTCCAGCCGAGCGCGTACATGATCGTGGCCGCGCGGTTCGGCACCGACGTCGACGCGAGCATCTCGCACACGTGCTGGAACTTCTCCTTCGGCACGCCGCAGATTTTCTCGACCTGCTCGGGCGTGTAGCGCGAGTAGTGCTGCTTCATCAGCTGATAGACGCAGCGCGGGTCCTGCAGCGTCGGATCGACCTTGGCGAAGCCGTCATCGCCGCGCACGTAGTCCCACGAGGCCTTGTCGTAGCTGCGCGTGTCGGCGTGGTAGCCGGAAAACAGGCCGTCCTTGAACGCGAAATCCTCGCGCACGATGAACGGCACGTCCGTGTAGTTCTTCACGTACTCGTGCTGGATCTTGTCGTTCGTCAGCAGGTAGTTGATCACCCCGCCGAGGAACGCAATGTCCGTACCGGTGCGGATCTGCACGAAGTAGTCCGCGACCGACGCCGTACGCGTAAAGCGCGGGTCGACCACGATCAGACGCGCCTTGCGGTGCGCCTTGGCTTCGGTGACCCATTTGAAACCGCATGGGTGTGCCTCGGCCGCATTGCCGCCCATCACGAGAATCACGTCCGCGTTTCTGATGTCGACCCAATGGTTCGTCATCGCTCCACGGCCAAACGTCGGGGCAAGACCTGCCACCGTCGGGCCATGTCAGACACGCGCCTGATTGTCGAATCCGAGCATGCCAAGACTGCGAATAGTCTTGTGCGTCAGATAACCCACCTCGTTGCTGCCGGCCGATGCCGCGAGCATGCCGGTAGTCAGCCAGCGGTTGACCTTCTTGCCGTCCGCAGTCGTCTCGACGAAGTTCGCGTCGCGGTCTTCCTTCATCAGCTTCGCGATGCGGTCTAGCGCGTCTTCCCACGAGATGCGCTTCCACTCGTTCGCCCCGGCCGCGCGGTACTCGGGATAGCGCAGACGGCTCGAGCTATGGATGAAGTCGATCAGGCTCGCGCCCTTCGGGCACAGCGTGCCGCGATTGACCGGATGGTCGGGGTCGCCCTCGATGTGGAAGATGCTCGTCTTCACATTCTTGGCCTCGTCGCCAAGACCGTACATCAGGATGCCGCAGCCCACCGAACAGTAGGGGCAGGTGTTGCGGGTTTCAGTCGCACGCGACAATTTGTACTGACGGACTTCGGCCAGCGCGGGTGTCGGCGAGAAGCCCATCAGGGCCAGGCTCGATCCGGCAAGTGTCGTGGCAGAGACCTTCAGGAATTGTCGCCGAGTCATTTGCGTCATTGCATGGCCTCGGCTCTTTTGGGGACAAAATTGATTATAGATGCCGTTTCGCGACATGCAGCATAGTGCATTCGCCACCCCGGTAGATGGGGCATGCGAAAGTCACTTGAAAGGGGCCGTTTATCGCTCGGCAAAACGGGGGGCGAAACGGGTTCGGCATAGAGCCGGTTTGTGCCCGTGCCGACGCTGCACAGGGTGAAAACAACCCTCATAATGCGGTCATTCGACGAACCCCAACTCTCGCCCCCATGACCCAAGTCCAAGCAAGCCAGTCGCCCCGCCTGACGAGCCTGTCGCACGGCGGCGGCTGCGGCTGCAAGATCGCGCCCGGCCTGCTCGCCGATCTGCTCAAGCGCAGCGCGCCGCTGCCATTCTTCCCCGACCTGCTGGTCGGCAACGACACCGCCGACGACGCCGCCGTCTACAAGCTCAACGAAGACCAGGCGATCGTCGCGACCACCGATTTCTTCATGCCGATCGTCGACGATCCATTCGACTTCGGCCGCATCGCCGCGACCAACGCGATCTCCGACGTCTACGCGATGGGCGGCAAGCCGATCATGGCGCTCGCGATCGTCGGCATGCCGATCAACGTGCTGCCGCACGACGTGATCGCGGCCGTGCTGAAAGGCGGCGAATCGGTCTGCGCGGAAGCAGGCATCCCGCTCGCGGGCGGCCATTCGATCGATTCCGTCGAGCCGATTTACGGCCTCGTCGCGCTGGGCATCGTCGATCCGAAGCGCGTCAAGCGCAACGCGGGCGGCCAGGCCGGCGACGTGCTGATCCTCGGCAAACCGCTCGGCGTCGGGATTCTGTCCGCGGCATTGAAGAAAGACCGGCTCGACGAGGCCGGCTACGCGGCAATGATCGGCGCGACCACCAAGCTGAACCGGCCGGGCGCCGAGCTGGCGCGGCTCGACGGCGTGCATGCGCTGACCGACATCACCGGCTTCGGCCTGCTCGGCCACACGCTGGAACTCGCACGCGGCTCGAAGCTGACCGCGCGTGTGCGCTACGCGGACCTGCCGTGGCTGCCGAACGTCGCGAGCCTCGCGCAAGCAGGCATTTTCACCGGCGCATCGGGCCGCAACTGGGATGCCTACGGCCACGACGTGGTGCTGCCCGCCACCTTGCCGTCCGCCGGCCGCGCGTTGTTGACCGATCCGCAGACGTCGGGCGGCCTGCTGGTGTCGTGCTCGCCCGAAGCGTTAGACGAAGTGCTCGCGCTGTTCCGCGCCGATGGCTTTGCCGACGCACGGGTGATCGGCGAGCTGGTGAGCGGGGAAGCGCGGGTCGAAGTCATCTGAGGTAGGCGGCCGAAGGACGTCACTGGAGAACCCGGGAAGGACGCATATAACCGGCCCGAACGAGCCGCCCATGCGATAATTTCGGTCTTCCCGCGGTCCGTTTTGTCCCTACTCCCTTGAAAAGTCTTCTAGTCAGCCTCGACAAAGCCGGCGATTTCGATGAAATCGTCGACGTTCGCACTCCGCTAGAGTTCGAGGAAGACCATATTCCGGGCGCGACCAACGCGCCAGTGCTGAGCAACGAGGAACGCGTGCTGGTCGGCACGACCTACACGCAGGTGTCGCCGTTCGAGGGCACGCGGCTCGGCGCGGCGTTGGTCGCGCGCAACATCGCGCATCATCTGGAAACCACGTTCGCCGACCGGCAGCGCAACTGGCGCCCGCTGATCTACTGCTGGCGCGGCGGCAAGCGTTCGGGCTCGGTCACGACGCTGTTCAACATGATCGGCTGGTCGGCGCGGCAGCTCGACGGCGGCTACAAGAGCTACCGGCGCGCCACGCTGGAGAGGCTCGAAACCCTGCCGCGTCGTTTCAGCTATATCGCGCTCGTGGGCCCGACCGGCAGCGGCAAGACCCGGCTGCTGTCGGCGCTGCATGAGGCCGGCGCGCAAACGCTCGACCTCGAGGCGCTCGCCGCGCATCGCGGCTCGCTGCTCGGCGCGTATGCGGGCGTGGCGCAGCCGTCGCAAAAGCGTTTCGACACGCTGCTCGTCACCGCGCTGCGCGACTTCGACGTGAACCGGCCGGTGTTCGTCGAGGCGGAAAGCCGGCGCATCGGCTCCGTCACGCTGCCGCTCGCGCTGCTCGAAACGTTTCATCGCGGCGCGTGCGTCGAGGTGCGCTCGAGCAGCGAGGACCGCGCGGCGTTTCTTTTGCAGGATTACGCGCATCTGTTCGAGCATCCCGATTACTTCAAGGGACAGCTGGAACGGTTGATCGGTCTGCACAGCCGCGAGCGGGTCACGGGCTGGCTGCGGCTCGTCGACGAGAACCGGCGCGCCGAGCTCGCGCGCGAACTGATCGAACGTCACTACGATCCCGCATACGCGCGCAGCAGCGGCCAGCATTTCGAGCAGTTGCCGGGCGCGCTGCAACTCGATTTCCGCCCGAACGACGCCGACATCGTCGAGCAGGCGAAAACGCTGCTCGCGCAGCTCGATACCCGCACGCTAGTCGTCGGTTGATCCACAACGACATTCAACAACCATCATGCAATCAACCCTTCGGCAACCCCGCGTCACGCTTGGCTGGATCGTGTTCCTGCTGATCGCCGTCGTCGGCCTCTTCTATGTGAAGTGGTTTCCGTACTACAACCGCGCGTTCGTCGCCGCGAGCCAGCATTCGATCGGCAAGTCGATCCTGATGGGCACGTCCGCGAGCGCGCCGGCGGCGTCATGGCAGGCCGCGATCGACTTCGCGCTCGCTTACGGCAAGGCAATCTGGCAGGCGATGGTGCTCGGCCTGCTGCTCGGCTCCGCGGTACAGGCGCTGATTCCACCGCAATGGGTCGCGCGCGCTCTCGGCCGTGCCGACTTCAACAGCGTCGTCAAAGGCGGCCTGATGTCGTTGCCGGGCATGATGTGCACCTGCTGCGCGGCGCCGGTCGTCGCGGGCCTGCGCGCGCGTGAAGCGGCGCCGGGCGCGGCGATTGCTTTTTGGCTCGGTAATACCGCGCTGAATCCCGCTACGCTGATCTTCATGGGCTTCGTGCTCGGCTGGCAGTGGATGGGCCTGCGCCTCGCGCTCGGCATCGTGATGGTGCTCGGCCTTGGCTACGTCGTGAACCGCATGGTCACGCCACAGGAAGCGCAAGCGTCGCGAGAGGCCGTCGCGCAACGGGTCAGCGCCGACGATCCAGGCACCGCGTTCTCCCGCTGGATCACGATTCTGGGGCGCATGACGCTGCGGCTCGTGCCGGAATACATCGCGCTCGTGCTGATTCTCGGCGCGGCGCGCGCGTGGCTGTTTCCGCACATCGGCCCGGACGTCGACAACAGCCTGCTGTGGATCATCGCGCTGTCGATCGCCGGCACGCTGTTCGTGATTCCGACCGCGGGTGAAGTGCCGATCATTCAGGCGATGCTGTCGTTCGGCATGGCCGCCGGCCCCGCCGGCGCGCTGCTGATGACGCTGCCGCTCGTCAGCGTGCCGTCGCTCGCGATGCTCGCGCGGTCGTTTCCGCGGCGCGTGCTGACGGTGGTGACCTGTGCAGTGGTGGTGGGCGGTGTCGTCAGTGGACTGCTGGCCGTTACGCTGGGCTTCTGAGTCGGTTTTTGAGTTCGAGTCGTAGAAGAAGAAAGCATGAAACGTATTGCCGCATTCGCTGTCACGTGTTGGTCCGCTGCCGGGCTGCTGTACCTTGGACAGCACTCGGTGGCGCTGATCGCACTGAGCGGCGTCGTGGCGTTCGCGGGATTCGATCTCCTGCGGCCGTGACGGCGGCGTAGTTTTTCCCTGCTGCGAAAGTGCGCTCGTCCCTTGCGTTCGCCGTATCGTTCGCGTCAGGCTGCGCCTAACCGGGAAGCGCGTCGCGAATCGCCGCGAGCCACAACGCGACCGCATGCGCGCCCGGGTCCATATGACCGAGCGCGCGCTCGCCGACATAGCTCGAACGCCCGCGCCGCGGATGCATCGATGCGGTACGAGACGTGCCGTCGCATGCCGCAGCGACGGTGGCCTGCAATGCGGCATCCGTCGACGCTCCCTGAGCGAGTGCGTCGTGCAGCGCGTCGGCAGCGGGCCTCAGCGCATCGACCATCGTCCGATCGCCCGGCCGCGCGCCCCCCAGTTCCATCAACCCATCGACACCGGCGCTGAACGCCGTCGCCCATTGCCGTGCGGTGGTCCCGCCCGACTGTTCGAGCGCGGCCGCCGCGCGCAGCAGCATCACCGCGTACAGCGGACCCGACGTGCCGCCCACCACGCGCCGCAGCGTCGCCGACATGCCGCGCAATACCGCGCCCGGCGTGGTTGCGCACGCGTAGGAATCGAGCTCGAGCTGCACCGCGCGTGCGCCGCGCGCGAGGCTGATGCCGAGGTCGCCGTCGCCGACGCGCTGGTCCATTTCGGTCAATGTCGGCTCGGCTGCCAGCAGGCACTCGCAGACCGCTTCGAGCGCGCGCCGCAGCGTCGCGTCACGCGCGAGCGTCGCGCCGCTCGCGCTTTGCGGCGCGGGTGGCGCCGCACGCACCGCGACCTGCGCGACGCGGCCGCTCAGCGCAGGCCATGCGCTCGTCTGTGAGGCGGCGTCGAGCAGGCTCAGCCGTTCGTCATCGATACGCAGCAGCGTCAGCGAGACGCCGGCCATTTCGAGCGCGCTCAGGAACGTGCCGGCCCACGCGCGCGCGACTTCGATGCCGCGCCCGGCAAGCTCGCGCAGCGCGGCACCAGCCACCACGTTGAGTTCGCTCGGCGGCGTGCCACCCAGATTGTTGACGAGCAGCGCGACGCGCTCGCCCGCCTGCAACGCGAGATCGTCGACGATCTTTGCAAGCAGCTTGCCGACGATCGCGTCGGCCGGCTCCAGCGCGCCGCGCGCCACGCCGGCTTCGCCATGAATGCCGAGGCCCCATTCGATTTCGCCATCGCCCAGCGCGAAGCCCGGCTTGCCCGCGGCCGGCACCGTGCACGGCGTCAGCGCGACGCCCATCGTGCCGAGCGACGCGGCCGCTTCCCGAGCGAGCCGCGCGACCTCGGCCAACGGCAAACCGCGCGCGGCCGCCGCGCCCGCGATCTTGTGAACCAACACTGTGCCCGCGAGTCCGCGACGGCCCGCGTGATCGCCGCTCGCGCTCAGCGCGACGTCGTCGGCGACGATCATCATCTCAACGAGGATGCCCTCGGCGCGCGCGATTTCAGCCGCGAGGCCGAAGTTGAAGCGGTCGCCCGTGTAGTTCTTGACGATCAGCAACGCGCCCGCGGGGCCGGCCACCGCGCGTATCGCGTCGAGCACGGCGTCGGTGGAGGGCGAGGTGAAGATCTCGCCGGCTACCGCCGCGCTCAGCATGCCGTGGCCCACATAGCCGCCGTGCGCGGGCTCGTGGCCCGAGCCGCCGCCCGAGATCAGCGCGACCTCGCCGCGCGCGGCCACGGCCTGGGCATCGGCGCGCAAGACGATCGTGCCGCCTTGCAATAGCGAGAGTTGGGGATTGAGCGCGATGAGCCCGTCGAGCATCTCGGGGACCACGGTGGACACATCGTTGATGAGCTTCTTCATTGCGTCAGCTCCGTTGGATGCTGCCGGCATCGCATGATCGAAGATGCGATGGGAACGGCAGTCGGGTCGGCGGCGAAAGCGGAAGGTCTAACTGTACCGCGCATTGTCGAACGACGACGCAACGGCGAGAGCGCGCGTGAATGTGCATGAGCTTCGGGCCACGAGCGGACAACAACAACGAAGGGGACGTGATGCCGAACGGCGAAACTGAGGGAACGACTGGATCGATTTGACAGGACCGTAGACGAAAGCGGAACCGCTTTCGTCTACGTCACAGATGCGTTGGTAGGCTCGATTGGATTCGAACCAACGACCCCCACCATGTCAAGGTGGTGCTCTAACCAACTGAGCTACGAGCCTTTAGAGGCGCGAATTATAGAGACTCAATGCGGACTGCACAAGCCCTTGCCGCGACTTATCGAAACGCATGCATGTCGATCAGTTCGTCGCGGTCCATTCGGTGTGAGGGTCCAATGGATAAACCGGCCGCTTCACGTGCTCGAAGCTGAACAGACCATAGTCCGAACTCGTGACGCCGCGGCTATCGCATTCGACGAGTGCCTCCGCGATCGGCACGAAAACCGGCCGGCAATACATGCGTGATTTGAGCAGCAGAAAACGCGCGCGGCGCGGATCGATGCCGACGCTCTCGAACACGCCGAGATCCCACGGCTCATGCGTTCGTTCGGTCACGACGAGTTTCACCGTGCCGGTGTCGAGCACTGCCGCGCGCCCCATGTACGCGCGCTGGCCGGTGTAGGTCGGGCCGCTGATCACGTATTCGCCGTCGGTCAGCGCGCGCACGACGCCGGTCAGGGCAAGCGGCGAACGCGAAGGCAATGCATCGTTTGTGAGCTTGTTGCCGATCGCGAGCGTGACCCTGCTACCGACGCCCGAGGCCGCCAGGGCCGCGACCGCCTGCGGATCGCACAACGGCCCGCTGACGATGCCTTCGAGGCCCTGCCTCAACGCTTCCTCGAGCAAATCCATCGTGTCGCACGTGCCGCCCGACATGCAGTTGTCGCCGTGATCGAGCATTAGCACCGGTTTATCGGCGGCGCGTGCCAGCGACGCCGCCCGCGCGACCGATTCGGCAAGCGGCGCGCTGCGATAGACAAAATCGTCGCGCTCGTCCCAGATCTGCCGCGCGATGCGCTCGGCGACCGCCTCCGCATCCGCGCGCTCGCCATTGCCCACGACGACGACGCTAATGCATGGCGCTTCGATATCGGCGAGCGAGAAGCCCGCCAGCACCGACACCGCGAGCATGCCGTCGGCCTCGGCGGCGCGCGCGGCATCGAGCGCGCGTTTCATCGCGCCGTCAACGCTCGCGCTGCGCAGCGTGTGCGTGAGCAGCGGCGGCTGACGCCACGCGATCACCGGCTTCGCGTGGCCCTCGATCATGTCGAACAGCAAGCGCGCTGCATGTGCGCCAGTCTCGTACATGTCGACGTGCGGATAGGTCTTGAAGCTGACGATGACGTCGGCGTTGTCGATCATTTTTTGCGTGACGTTGCCATGCAGATCGAGCGCGACCGCGATCGGCGCGTGCGGCAGCGACGCACGCACGCGCCCGAGCAGATCGCCTTCACCGTCGGTCGAGTTCTCGGCGACCATCGCGCCGTGCAGATCGAGCATCACCGCGTCGCAGCCCGTCGCGGCTGCCACGATCGCGTCGCAGATCGTATCGTAGGCGGCGGCGTCGACCGGCCCGCTCGGATTCGCCATGGCGGAGATCGGCGTCACGATTTCGGCATGCACGCGCTCGGCGGCGTCGATGAACGCGGCCATCGCGGTTTGCATGCCCTTGTTTTCGTCGAACGCGGCGCGGCCGTAGCTCGGACCGTTGCGGCCGAATGCGGCCAGCGGGGTCTCTACTGGCGAGAACGTGTTGGTCTCGTGGTTCATTCGTGCGATCAGGATCTTCATGCGCGCATGCTCCCCGTTCTCGACGCCGCGCTCGGCATCACCTGCAGCAGCATATTGCAGCCGGCTTCCAGATGATCGGCGCGCGCGTCCTCGATTTCGTTGTGGCTAATGCCGTCCTTGCAGGGAACGAAGATCATCGCGCTGGGTGCGCCGCGCGCGAGGTAGGCGGCGTCGTGTCCCGCGCCGCTGATCACGTCCATCGACGACACACCGAGCCGCTCCGCGCTCTGTCTGACCTCGGCGATCCATTGCGCGGCGAATCGCTGCGGCGGGAAGTAGACGACCTGCTCGATGTCGGTAGTGACGGGGGCGTCCAAGCTGCTGCTCGCGCGGGTGGCGGCGGCGTTGATGGCGGCGTTGCCCCCATTGCTGCCCGCCTGCGCGCACGCTGCACGCCATGCGAGGTCCATCGCAGTGAGCGATGCGTCATCGGCTGCGCGCAGGTCGACGCTGAATTTCACGCGGCCCGCAATGACGTTGCGCGAGTTTGAATGCACGTCGAGCCAGCCGACCGTGCTACGGCCATGCGGCGCGTGATCGAGTGCGATACGGTTCACCGCATGGATCGGATCCGCGGCGACGAGCAGCGCGTCGCGGCGCAGCGCCATCGGCCCCGCGTGCGCTTCCATGCCGTGCGCGGTCAGGTCGTACCAGCGCTGCCCGAGCGCTCCCTGCACGACGCCGATGACCTTGTCGTGCGCTTCGAGCACGGACTCCTGTTCGATATGCACCTCGAAATATGCGCCGACAGCGTGCGACTTGCGATGCTCGCCGGCATAGCCGATCGCCGCTAGCGCGTGGCGCACCGCTACGCCGTCGCGATCGCGTTGCGCTAGCGCGTGCTCGAGCGTGAATGCGCCGGCGAACACGCCGGAGCCCATTATCACCGGCAAGAATCGTGAGCCCTCCTCGTTGGTCCACATGGCAACCTCGAGCAGCGCGATGGTCTGCACGTTGGCCTCGGCCAGCGGGCGCAGCACCTCCAGCCCTGCCAGCACACCATAATTGCCGTCGAATTTGCCGCCGGTCGGCTGCGTGTCGAGATGGCTGCCCGTCATTATGGGCGGCAGATCGTCACGCAGCCCCGTCCTCCGCGCGAAAATATTGCCGATCGCGTCGACCGGCACCGTGCGGCCGATCTCCTTCGTCCACGCGATGAACTGATCGCGTGCCTCACGGTCGAGTTCGGTCAGTGCTGGACGGCAGACACCGCGTTTGTCGGTCGCGCCGATCCGCGCGAGCTGCATGAGACAGTCCCACAGCCGCGCGCCGTCGATCCGCAAATCGGCGGGCGTCGAGACAACGTTGGATGAATGAGTCTGCATCGATGCATCCTCGGGTCGAAGACAGCTGGATGGCGCTTGCCGGCGGGACTTGCTCCGTTCCGGCTTGCTGGCCGAGGTTGTTCCAATCGTCATGATAGAGAGGTTTCGCCGAGGTAGATGGCCGGACGCGCGCGAGGTGGCAATGCGGCGCGACGCCTTTCCGTGGGCAAGCATAGAAAGCAAAGCCGCTGGGTTCGTGGGGAGTGAACGGCGCATCGCGGGCGATGCAGGTGCCAATTCGCTCGACGACGGACGCCGCGACGTGCCGGCAATCTGCGCGCAAGTGGCCGCCAGCAAACGTTTTCGTCGAAGGAAGCGGCTAAAACGCAATGAAGGCTCAACCTTTTGCGAAGCGCGCCGTTATTGCATGTGCTCAGGCAAACCCCTCGGATCTCCATGGCACAACCAATTCCTTTCCGCAACACTGGCGCCGCCCGCGCGCGGCATGCCAAAGCCATGCTGTTGCCCATCGCGCGCCAGATCGCCGACGATCTCGCGTTGCGAGTTCATCTGTCGCTCGACGCACTGCGCCGTGGCCTCGGTACGAAGAGCGATGCGCAGACGGTCACGCAGATCATGCTGTTGACCAGCTACCTCGCTGATGCCGGCTTTGGCTCGATGAGCCACGAAGAGCTCCACGCCGCGGACCGCGCCTCGGCGATGATGTTCGACGCAGGTCGGGAACGCAACGAATGGAAACTTGACGAAGCGGGATTCGCGCTCTTTGCATCGATCGCAACGAGCTACGATCGGCAGCTGCATCGCGCTCCGCTTTGGGCGATTACGGAGGCCAGCGAAAGACTCGACTGCTTTATCGCAGGGGGATCCGATCGAGCGCCGGCGCGTAAGCGGGCTTAGCGTGTTTGGAGGAGGTGCTGGCCGGCCGAGCCGGAAGGACATGGATTTTGGACGACCGCGTCGGAAGTCGCCGGGTTACGCGGATGCGTTGCGGATCGGAAAGTAGTGAAGCGGGCAAAGTCGGCCGCGTAAACGCAAAAACCCCACCGCGGCGGGTGGGGTTTCTGACTGGAGGGGAGCCTGACGATTACCTACTTTCACACGGGCAATCCGCACTATCATCGGCGTGGAGTCGTTTCACGGTCCTGTTCGGGATGGGAAGGGGTGGGGCCGACTCGCTATGGTCATCAGGCATGACGGGTTGCTGCGTCGCAGGGTTGAAGTCAACCGGTCGCGCCACAGCCAATCGGGAAGAAGCGTAAAGGATTCGAGTGTGGGGGGTTGTGTTGTTTCTGGCACAACACTGAATCCCAACCGTGCGTTTCTGTGAGCTCCCGCGGGAGGTCACACAAATCCCCTTCGGGGATCGGACCCGCGTAAGTGCTGAAGCACTCACGCGGGTCGAGACACACCTGTTATAGGATCAAGCCTTACGGGCAATTAGTATCAGTTAGCTCAGTACATTACTGTACGTGCACACCTGACCTATCAACGTCCTGGTCTTGAACGACCCTTCAAGGGGCTCGAAGCCCCGGGGATATCTCATCTTAAGGCGAGTTTCCCGCTTAGATGCTTTCAGCGGTTATCTCTTCCGAACATAGCTACCCGGCGATGCCACTGGCGTGACAACCGGTACACCAGAGGTTCGTCCACTCCGGTCCTCTCGTACTAGGAGCAGCCCCCTTCAAATATCCAGCGCCCACGGCAGATAGGGACCAAACTGTCTCACGACGTTTTAAACCCAGCTCACGTACCTCTTTAAATGGCGAACAGCCATACCCTTGGGACCGGCTACAGCCCCAGGATGAGATGAGCCGACATCGAGGTGCCAAACACCGCCGTCGATATGAACTCTTGGGCGGTATCAGCCTGTTATCCCCAGAGTACCTTTTATCCGTTGAGCGATGGCCCTTCCATACAGAACCACCGGATCACTATGACCTGCTTTCGCACCTGTTCGACTTGTCAGTCTCACAGTCAAGCACGCTTATGCCATTGCACTATCAGCACGATTTCCGACCGTACCTAGCGTACCTTCGTACTCCTCCGTTACACTTTGGGAGGAGACCGCCCCAGTCAAACTGCCTACCATGCACTGTCCCCGACCCGGATCACGGGCCAAGGTTAGAACCTCAAACAGATCAGGGTGGTATTTCAAGGACGGCTCCATTGAGACTGGCGTCCCAACTTCATAGCCTCCCACCTATCCTACACAGACCGGTTCAAAGTCCAATGCAAAGCTGCAGTAAAGGTTCATGGGGTCTTTCCGTCTAGCCGCGGGGAGATTGCATCATCACAAACACTTCAACTTCGCTGAGTCTCGGGAGGAGACAGTGTGGCCATCGTTACGCCATTCGTGCAGGTCGGAACTTACCCGACAAGGAATTTCGCTACCTTAGGACCGTTATAGTTACGGCCGCCGTTTACCGGGACTTCAATCAGGAGCTTGCACCCCATCATTTAATCTTCCGGCACCGGGCAGGCGTCACACCCTATACGTCCACTTTCGTGTTTGCAGAGTGCTGTGTTTTTATTAAACAGTCGCAGCCACCAGTTTATTGCAACCCTTTCACCCTTCTGGCGCAGGCCAGTCAGGCTATGAGGGCGTACCTTATCCCGAAGTTACGGTACCAATTTGCCGAGTTCCTTCTCCCGAGTTCTCTCAAGCGCCTTAGAATACTCATCTCGCCCACCTGTGTCGGTTTGCGGTACGGTCACTGTGAAACTGAAGCTTAGAGGCTTTTCCTGGAACCCCTTCCAGTTGCTTCGCCACCGAAGTGGCTCGCCTCGCACCCTTGAATTCCGCGCCCGGATTTGCCAAAGCGCCTTCTCCAATGCAAGGACCGGGACTTCCAACACCCGGACAACCTTCCGCGATCCGTCCCCCCATCGCATTTCACAATGGTGCAGAAATATTAATCTGCTTCCCATCAGCTACGCATTTCTGCCTCGCCTTAGGGGCCGACTCACCCTACGCCGATGAACGTTGCGTAGGAAACCTTGGGCTTACGGCGAGGGGGCCTTTCACCCCCTTTATCGCTACTCATGTCAGCATTCGCACTTCCGATACCTCCAGCACACTTTCCAGTGCACCTTCGCAGGCTTACGGAACGCTCTCCTACCATGCACATTACTGTGCATCCGCAGCTTCGGTATATGGCTTAGCCCCGTTACATCTTCCGCGCAGGACGACTCGATCAGTGAGCTATTACGCTTTCTTTAAAGGGTGGCTGCTTCTAAGCCAACCTCCTGACTGTTTTAGCCTTCCCACTTCGTTTCCCACTTAGCCATATTTGGGGACCTTAGCTGGCGGTCTGGGTTGTTTCCCTCTTGACACCGGACGTTAGCACCCGATGTCTGTCTCCCGTGATTGCACTCTTCGGTATTCGGAGTTTGCTATGGCGTAGTAATCCGCAATGGACCCCACAACCATGACAGTGCTCTACCCCCGAAGGTGATACACGAGGCACTACCTAAATAGTTTTCGGAGAGAACCAGCTATTTCCAGGTTTGTTTAGCCTTTCACCCCTATCCACAGCTCATCCCCTAACTTTTCAACGTTAGTGGGTTCGGTCCTCCAGCACGTGTTACCGTGCCTTCAACCTGGCCATGGATAGATCACCTGGTTTCGGGTCTACACCCAGCGACTGGACGCCCTGTTCGGACTCGCTTTCGCTACGCCTGCCCTAATCGGTTAAGCTCGCCACTGAATGTAAGTCGCTGACCCATTATACAAAAGGTACGCCGTCACCCCTTCGCAGAGGCTCCGACTGTTTGTATGCATGCGGTTTCAGGATCTGTTTCACTCCCCTCCCGGGGTTCTTTTCGCCTTTCCCTCACGGTACTGGTTCACTATCGGTCGATCACGAGTATTTAGCCTTGGAGGATGGTCCCCCCATCTTCAGACAGGATTTCACGTGTCCCGCCCTACTTCTCGTACACCCAGTTCTTCCATGCTGTTTTCGTCTACAGGGCTATCACCTGCTATGGCCGCACTTTCCAGAGCGTTCGACTAACAATACAGATAACGTGTACCGGCTGATCCCATTTCGCTCGCCACTACTCTGGGAATCTCGGTTGATTTCTTTTCCTGCGGTTACTTAGATGTTTCAGTTCACCGCGTTCGCCTCACGCAGCCTATGGATTCAGCTACGGATACTCCATTAGGAGTGGGTTTCCCCATTCGGACATCTCCGGATCAATGCTCGTTTGCCAGCTCCCCGGAGCTTTTCGCAGGCTACCGCGTCCTTCATCGCCTGTGATCGCCAAGGCATCCACCACATGCACTTGTTCGCTTGACCCTATAACGGGTGTGTCTCTGTGTCGACCCACGCTAGCGCTTTAGCGCTTACGTGGGTCCCATCCCCGCAGGGGATAGACGCACTCGCTACAGGTTGAGTATTCGTGTTGCGCCGTATTCCAAAGCAATCTTTCGATCACCTTTAAAATACATCGATACAATCACAACCCTGATTCACCTACTCCGCACCCATCTCCAGGTGCCTTTCGTGAATCTCTTTACTACTTCTTCCTGATTGTTAAAGAACGGCAGCCGGTATGAAGCCTGTGCCTCATACCGCTCTGACTGGCTCAATCGCCAATGCAAAGTACTCAGCATCACTTCGTGCTGAACCCTTGGCATTGAGGATTGGTGGAGGATGACGGGATCGAACCGACGACCCCCTGCTTGCAAAGCAGGTGCTCTCCCAGCTGAGCTAATCCCCCAGTCTCACAGATACTCCAGCGGCCCCAGCCCTTCAGCTCACCAGACAAGACACTGGTGGGTCTGGATGGATTCGAACCATCGACCCCCGCCTTATCAAGACGGTGCTCTAACCGGCTGAGCTACAGACCCCTGAGCCTGTCTGCGTTTCTTCTAACCACAGCCGATAAGCGTGAGCACTTGAGTGCAATGAATGCACAGCTCTGGAAAGGAGGTGATCCAGCCGCACCTTCCGATACGGCTACCTTGTTACGACTTCACCCCAGTCATGAATCCTACCGTGGTGACCGTCCTCCTTGCGGTTAGACTAGCCACTTCTGGTAAAACCCACTCCCATGGTGTGACGGGCGGTGTGTACAAGACCCGGGAACGTATTCACCGCGGCATGCTGATCCGCGATTACTAGCGATTCCAGCTTCACGCACCCGAGTTGCAGAGTGCGATCCGGACTACGATCGGTTTTCTGGGATTGGCTCCACCTCGCGGCTTGGCAACCCTCTGTTCCGACCATTGTATGACGTGTGAAGCCCTACCCATAAGGGCCATGAGGACTTGACGTCATCCCCACCTTCCTCCGGTTTGTCACCGGCAGTCTCCCTGGAGTGCTCTTGCGTAGCAACTAGGGACAAGGGTTGCGCTCGTTGCGGGACTTAACCCAACATCTCACGACACGAGCTGACGACAGCCATGCAGCACCTGTGTTATGGCTCCCTTTCGGGCACTCCCGCCTCTCGGCAGGATTCCATACATGTCAAGGGTAGGTAAGGTTTTTCGCGTTGCATCGAATTAATCCACATCATCCACCGCTTGTGCGGGTCCCCGTCAATTCCTTTGAGTTTTAATCTTGCGACCGTACTCCCCAGGCGGTCAACTTCACGCGTTAGCTACGTTACCAAGCCAATGAAGGCCCGACAACCAGTTGACATCGTTTAGGGCGTGGACTACCAGGGTATCTAATCCTGTTTGCTCCCCACGCTTTCGTGCATGAGCGTCAGTATTGGCCCAGGGGGCTGCCTTCGCCATCGGTGTTCCTCCACATCTCTACGCATTTCACTGCTACACGTGGAATTCCACCCCCCTCTGCCATACTCCAGCGCTGCAGTCACCAATGCAGTTCCCAGGTTAAGCCCGGGGATTTCACATCGGTCTTACAGCACCGCCTGCGCACGCTTTACGCCCAGTAATTCCGATTAACGCTCGCACCCTACGTATTACCGCGGCTGCTGGCACGTAGTTAGCCGGTGCTTATTCTTCCGGTACCGTCATCCCTCACGGATATTAGCCACGAGGTTTTCTTTCCGGACAAAAGTGCTTTACAACCCGAAGGCCTTCTTCACACACGCGGCATTGCTGGATCAGGCTTGCGCCCATTGTCCAAAATTCCCCACTGCTGCCTCCCGTAGGAGTCTGGGCCGTGTCTCAGTCCCAGTGTGGCTGGTCGTCCTCTCAGACCAGCTACAGATCGTCGGCTTGGTAGGCCTTTACCCCACCAACTACCTAATCTGCCATCGGCCGCCCCTTGAGCGCGAGGTCCCGAAAGATCCCCCGCTTTCCTCTCCCGAGCGTATGCGGTATTAATCCGGCTTTCGCCGGGCTATCCCCCACTCCAGGACACGTTCCGATGTATTACTCACCCGTTCGCCACTCGCCACCAGACCGAAGTCCGTGCTGCCGTTCGACTTGCATGTGTAAGGCATGCCGCCAGCGTTCAATCTGAGCCAGGATCAAACTCTTCAGTTCAAACCTGTTACTGTGTTCGGGCTCTCTCGAACCCGGTCGCTCACTCAACGTACTGACGATGATTGATCCGTCTTTCGACAGACAAACCTTCCTCTAATACTGTGTGAGGCTTCTGATACTTCTGCCTGATAGCAGACTCCGGAGAATCCGCCGCCGCATTCCGCATCAAGCGCCCACACTTATCGACTGTTAGTTTTTAAAGATCGGTCCGCCAAACCCGCCGCGCCTGAACCACCACTACCCGGCACCGCTTCGTTTGCGTCGCTGCGTCTGCAGCAGAGAAACGAGATTATGGAGAGCGGTCGACAACACGTCAATACCCTTCTGCGAATTTCTTTTGGGGACAGCATGCGAGGATACGACTCCATATACAGGAAAACGACATGGAGCCCCCTTGCGCAAGGAGCAACTCGCCCCTATCTAGGTTAGGTCGCGCGTATGGCCACGGACTATGCACCTGCGTAGCCTCACGCAATGCCTGCGACAACAGCGACGATGATTTGATGTGCACCCATGAGCGCGAACCCCCAAGCTCGTATATAATGCGAGCCGCGCAAAATTTCGCATGTCCATCGGCCCGCTTCGAGCGGGCTCATCTTTTTTGCTCCCCAGAGCACAGCCCAACAACCGCGTTGAGTCACATCAGGTGATGCTGAGCCCTGCTCGAAACGCCTGACGGTAGCGTCTTGCGTCTCATAGCGAAGCCTCTAGAGGAAATTACGTGAACCCTTTTGATCGCGAAGATTCGCAACACGACACAGCCTTCACTGCCAAAGTTCCGTCCGGCCGTTCGGCCAAAGGCAAGGGCGCCGGCAAAGCGATTCCCGTGGCAGCCGAGCTGCTGCCGCAACAAGCCGAAGAACGCCAGCGCCTGATGCGCGCACTGATCCAGCTGGGTAAAGAGCAAGGCTACCTGACCCACGCGCAGATCAACGACCACCTGCCCGACAACTTCACCGCAACCGCCGCGATCGACAGCATCGTCAGCGCGTTCAGCGACATGGGCGTGCAGGTCTACGAGCAGGCCCCGGACGCGGAAACGCTGCTGCTCAACTCGAATTCCCCCGCCGTGGTGTCGGACGACCAGGCGGACGAGGAAACCGAAGTCGCGCTGTCGACCGTCGACTCCGAGTTCGGCCGCACCACCGACCCCGTGCGTATGTACATGCGCGAAATGGGCGCGACCGAGCTGCTCACCCGCGCAGGCGAAATCGCGATTGCGAAGCGCATCGAAGACGGCCTGCACGAAATGGTGCAAGCGATCGCCGCGTGCCCGCTCGCGATCTCCGCGATCCTCGCGAGCGCGCAGCAGGTTGTCGACGGCGAGTTGCGCATCGACGAACTCGTCGACGGCCTGAATGAAGAGACGGCCGCCGCGGAAGAAGTCGCGAGCGCCGACACGGATGCCGATGAAGTCAGCGACGCCGACGAAGACAGCGAAGACGAAGAAGACGACGACGTCGGTCCGGAAGATTCGTCGGCGGCGGACGAAGCTCGCCTGAAGCAGCTCACGAGCGACTGCCTCGAAATCTTCGCCCAGGTCGGCATTCTGTACGACCAGATGAACGCGTCGCACGCGCGCGGCGACGTCACGTCGAAGGCCTATCTGCGCGCACGCGAAGACATTCAGCAGCACCTCGCGAAGATCCGCTTCACCGCACGCACGATCGACCGTCTGTGCGGCGACGTGCAGCGCCAGGTCGCGCAAGTGCGCGCGATCGAGCGCAACATTTTGCAGATCGTCGTCTCGAAGGCCGGCATGCCGCGCGAGAAGTTCATCGAAACGTTCGCGGGTAGCGAGGCCGACCTCGGCTGGACCGAGCGTGCCGCGCGCACCGGCGCGTCGACCTATGGTGCGGCGCTCGAGCGTCACCTGCCGGCCATCCAGTCCGAACAGCAGAAGCTGATCGACATCGAAGCGACGGTGTCGCTGCCGCTCAAGCATCTGAAAGAAATCAACCGCCAGATGGTCGCGGCCGAATCGAAGATGCGCAAGGCCAAGAGCGAGATGATCGAGGCGAACCTGCGTCTCGTGATCTCGATCGCGAAGAAGTACGTGAACCGCGGCATGCTGTTCCTCGACCTGATCCAGGAAGGCAACATCGGTCTGATGAAGGCCGTGGACAAGTTCGAATACCGTCGTGGCTGGAAGTTTTCGACGTACGCGACCTGGTGGGTCCGTCAGGCCGTCACTCGTTCGCTCGCCGATCAGGCGCGCACGATCCGCGTGCCGGTGCACATGATCGAAACGATCAACAAGCTGAACCGCATTTCGCGCGAGATCCTGCAGCAGACCGGCCAGGAAGCGCATCCTGCGGTGCTCGCGGAACGCATGGAACTGTCGGAAGAGAAGGTGCGCGGCATTCTGAAGATCGCGAAGCAACCCGTATCGCTCGAAACGCCGGTCGGCGACGACGGCGATGCGACGCTGGGCGACATGATCGAAGACGCTGGCGTATCGTCGCCGGCGGATGCCGCGATGCAGGCCGACCTGCGTGCCGCGATCGACGATGCGCTCGACTCGCTGTCCCCGCGCGAAGCGAAGGTGCTGCGCATGCGCTACGGCATCAACACGAAGTCGGATCACACGCTTGAAGAAGTGGGCAAGCAGTTCGACGTGACCCGCGAGCGGATCCGCCAGATCGAGAGCAAGGCGATGCGCAAGCTCATGCATCCGAGCCGCGCGGACCGTCTGAAGTCGTTCCTCGACCGATAAGCGTTTGCCACGCTTGCCGTGCGCGCTGCACGGCAAGCCGCCCACATCGTCATACACAAGCAGCGGGATGAACCGGTCGACGGTGAGTCCCGCTGTTTGCTTTTGTGCTGTACATTTCCACAATTCTTCATGCGCGAATTCTCCGCTTCGCTTCCCGCCCTGTTGTCCACAGATTTTGGGAACAAGCTTGTGGACAACCTGCGCATGACTGCGCTAACTCATTGAGCGTACTGCGTTTCGCGCTCGCGCCTGAGATGAGTCGCGTGTCCCATTACTTGCCGCACATCGTGCGCCCCCGCCCATTGCCGCGCTCTCAACGCGAGTCCAATCTCAGAAGGCGCCACCATGATCGAGCAGATTCAGCATGCCCTCGCCAGTCAGCGGCGCCGCCACGGTGCTTTGCCCCAGCATATGCGGATCGAGGTAGCCGGAAACCTGCAGCGTGTCGACGGCAAAGCGCATCAGCCGATGCAGCACGATTGGTGTCCCAAGGCCGAGGGTGAACACGATGATCGCAAGGTTGCCGCACTGCAAACTGAGCAGACGCGCCACGCTGACGTTACTGCCGAAATGCAATTGCGAGCCGAGCGACGTATTGCCCATCACGTGGCGCGTCAGCGCGGCGACATAGAAGCCGCGGATCAGCATCGTGCCGATGGAGAACAGCGCATAAAACAAAAACAGCGATCCGAGCGCGGCCCGCGACGGCGCCGTACTCGCCCCCGGCACCTGGCCGACATGCATCGATGCGAGAGCGCCCTTCAGAAACACCATGAACAGCACCGCGAACAACACGACCACGCCGACGAACGTAACGAGGAACAGACCGTAGACGACCCACGCGCGCCCCTTGAAGCGAAACGCCAGGCTACCGAAGCTGCTCGCGTTGATGCGGCACTCCATTAGACGCATCGATGTCCACGGCATCATCTGGCCAAGCGTGACAACGCACAACAGCGCGTACAGCAACGCGCGCACGCCGAAGCCGAGCGCCGAGCCGGTCATGCCGCCGCGAATACCGCACCACTGCGTCCGGCTCAGCCGATAGCGCTGCGCGCCGAAAAACGCACCCGCCGCGAGCACGACGATCAGCAGATACAACGCGATGACAGGCAGCGAACCGAGTGCCGCGCTTTTCGTCAGCATGCGCAAGACCACGCTTAGCGCGCCAGCCGCGAACACCGCGCTGAACACGACCACGATCGCGAACAGAAAGCCCTTGAATAGCTCGCCCCCGGTGCCCGTGTACTCGAAGCGCTCGTCCTGAAACCGCATGCGCGACCAGACATATCGGCGGTTGTTCGTGGTCGCCCAGAAGCGGTAAATACCGAGCGTCACGATTTGCAGCACAAGGTTTCTGAAAAAGATGCCGTAGAGGTCGCCGAGCGTGCCGTCGTAGATCAGCAGCGGCCGCTTCTCGTCGAGTGAATTCATTGCGTTGCCCCCTTTTCCTCATTTAACGTTTTTGTGGCCCACTCACGCATTCTCCTGCGGCACTCATATGCGGCATGCATGGGCGAACGCGACGGGCGACGATGCTTTCCCGTGCGAAAGCCGACTCGTATGGCGCGAACCCGTGTAAAACCTGTCTTTCAGACATTCCGGGAATCACGCAAAACGGAAGCCGGCCGGCAAGCACGATAATTACACGGTTTCTTATCTTTATAAATGGCATTTCCGCATATAAATCGACCACTTCCATTACAAGATTTGGCAACGCCCGAATTTATTCGAATTGCATAATCTTGAGATTAAGACGTGCAATAACGATTTCATTGGGGGCAATCATTGGAGGGTCCACTCGCGCGTACGCGCCGTTCGACGTGGCAATCCCGAGCGGTTTCATCTGCGGCTTGCCACGATCGGTCTCATAGAAGGCACGCGCGGACGAAAACGATTGCGTATTCGAACTCAACGCGATTCGCGATTAATCAGGAATGCGGTGAATTCTGTTAAAGCACCACAATTTTTGGCATTTGGATAAAAAAACCCGGCTGCACATTAGATGCTCGCCGGGTAATCTGCCGCATTCCACTGATTGTGTTGATGCAATCAGGATTTTATTGCTCGTCGAAGTACTGCTCGAGCGCGCGGTTCATTCGGTGCACGCCGGTTTCAATCTCCTCCACACCCGGCACGAACATCACGTTCTGTTCGATGCACGCGCGCAGATAGTCGGACGCATCGCGTGCCGCGTTCAGACGCGCCCACACGAACATGCCGCCAACCGGACGATGAAATGCGATGTGCCGCGCGAGATGCGTGTCGAGCGCATCGCATAGCGCGCGGCATTTGACGGAATACGCATCGACAATGCGCGGCAGATGCCGCTCCAACCTGCCGCTCGCGAGGTGCTCGGCGGCAATCGCCTAGGTCCAGGGCGCGCTGCATAGATCGACGGTCTGCTTGGCGACCACGCCTCGAGCCATATAAGGCGCTACACCACGTTCTTTTCGATGATCGGCCGGTTTTCGAGCACGCGCGTAAAGCTTAGTGAACTGAGATCGAGCGTCGCATAGCGGCCATGCAGAACCAATTCGCTGATGCCGCGTCCGGTTGCCGGCCCTTGCTGTAAACCGTGGCCGCTGAAGCCGTTTGCGAAAATGCAGTTATCGATATCCGGGTGATGGCCAATGATCGCGTTCTGATCGAGCACGTTGTATTCGTAATAGCCGGACCAGCAGTTCTGCACGCGCAGCGCCTCGAATTGCGGCACGCGATTGGCGAGCGTCGGCCAGATCACGTCGTCGAATAGCACGTGATCGACTTCATCGAGCGGTAGATCGTCGGGATCGTTATCGGCCGACGGCGACGTGCCGCAGATATACGAATTGCCTTCAGGCCGGAAGTACACGCCGCTCGGATCGATCAGCAGCGGACAGCGTTCAAGCTTTGCCGGCGACGTGACGTTGAAGATACTGCGCCGCCGCGCATAGACGAGCAGATCGATGCCGACCATCTGTGCGACCTTGCGCGACCATGCGCCGGCCGCGTTGACGACGACGTCGCAAGCATAGGTCTCACCGTCCGCGGTTTGTACCTGCGTGACGCGATTGCCCTCGCGATGCAGCGCGGTGACGTCTGCCGCGACATAGCGCGCGCCGAGCGCCTGCGCTTTCTTGCGCAGCGCCTGTACTAAACCGTAGCCGTCGAACCAGCCCTCGCCGCTTTCGCCATAAGCGCCGGCAACGAGGTCGTCGGTATTGAGCCAAGGGAAGCGCGTTTGCAAGCCATGCGTGTCGAGCAGGCTGATATCTGCGCCGAGGCTTTTTTGCAGCGCGTGATTCTCGCGCAGCGTCGCTTCACCGGCAGGTGTCGCGAGAAACAGGTAGCCGCCTTCGTGCAGATCGATCGAGGGCCGGGTGCCGTCGACTTCGAGCCGCTCGCCGATCGAGCGAAGAAACTCGATGCCGAACAGCGACATCTGAATGGAAAGCGGCGTAGAAAACTGCTGCCGGATCGACGCCGCCGACAAGGCCGACGACGAACGCGCATAGGTCGGGTCGCGCTCGATTACCGTGACGCCGACTGTCGGATCGGACAGCCGCAAGAAATACGCAATCGAACTGCCGATCACCCCACCGCCGACGATCACGACTTTCGAACTCACGTCTTACTCCACGAGTAACGTGGCCGCTCCGGAACGCCGGGCGGCGCAAACGGATTGCTATCTGGAATGCGCGGCCGTGGCGCGCCGGACGGCGACGGCGGCGCACCGGCATCAACGCGATGCGCCGCCAACGTTTACGACGTCACACTTGCGCGCTCAGTCGAGATTGAAGTCGATACCCTGCGCAAGCGGCAACGCCGACGAGTAGTTCACGGTATTGGTCGCGCGACGCATATAAGCCTTCCACGCATCCGAACCCGACTCGCGCCCGCCGCCCGTTTCCTTTTCGCCGCCAAACGCACCGCCGATCTCGGCACCGCTCGGTCCGATGTTGACGTTCGCGATGCCGCAGTCGCTGCCCGACGCGGACACGAAGCGTTCCGCTTCGCGCAGGTCGCTCGTGAACACGCACGACGACAAGCCGTGATGCGCTGCGTTGTTCGCCTCGACCGCATCGGCGAAATCGGCATAGCGCAGCACGTACAGAATTGGCGCGAACGTTTCCTTCAGCACGACCGACGTTTGCGACGGCATCTCGACGATGGCCGGACGCACGTAGTAGCCGCCCTCATAACCCTTCACTTCGACTCGCTCGCCGCCGAACACGTTGCCGCCCTCGGCCTTCGCCTGCTGCAGCGCTTCCTGCATGCGGTCGAACGATTGACGGTCGATCAGCGGCCCCATCAGCGCGCCCTTTTCGAGCGGATTGCCGATCGGCACGCGGCTATACAACTGCTTCAGACGCTCGACGGTCTTCTCGTACACGCTGTCGTGCACGAACAGACGCCGCAGCGACGTGCAGCGCTGACCGGCCGTACCGACCGCCGAGAACAGGATGCCGCGCATCGCGAGTTCATGGTCGGCCGTCTGCGTGACGATGCCGGCGTTGTTGCCACCGAGTTCGAGCAGCGAGCGGCCGAAGCGCTTCGCCACTTCGACGCCAACCTTGCGACCCATTTCCGTGCTGCCCGTCGCGCTGACGATCGACGCGCGCGGATCGGCCACGAGCTTTTCGCCCACGTCGCGCCCGCCGTTGATCAACGCGGCCAGGCCGGCTGGCGCGTCGCCGAATTCCTTCAGCGCGTCTTCGAGAATCCTGTTCACGGCCAGCGCCGAGAGCGGCGTCTTTTCCGACGGCTTCCAGATCACCGCGTTGCCACACACCAGCGCGAGCGCCGCATTCCATGACCAGACCGCCACCGGGAAATTGAACGCCGAGATCACGACGCAGGTGCCGAGCGGATGCCACGACTCCGCCATCCGATGACCCGGGCGCTCGGACGCGATCGTCAAACCGTACAGCTGACGCGACAGACCGACCGCGAAATCGCAGATGTCGATCATTTCCTGCACTTCGCCCATGCCTTCCTGCAGGATCTTGCCCGTCTCCAGCGAGACGAGGCTGCCGAGCGCCTGCTTCTGTTCGCGCAGCCGATTGCCGAGCAGCCGCACCAGCTCGCCGCGGCGCGGCGCCGGCACGTTACGCCACACGGCAAACGCGTCTTTGGCCCGGGCGAGCGCCGCGTCGACCTCGACCGCCGTCTGGCTGGCCACACGGCCGATGAGCTCGCCGGTGATCGGCGAATGAACGGCGATATCGCCGGCTTGCGCGGCTTGGGCAATGCCGAGATCCGCGAGGATAGTGGACGCGTCCATGTGAACCCCTTTAATTTCCGATACGAAACAAGAGTAAGTTCGGAAACTATACACGCGGGTTTTTGTGACGGCAAGAAGATGGTTGGGAATGAAATACCGGTTGACAAAAGGGGGGCGCGATGTTTCCAGAAGGAAACTTCGTCAGACTTCGGGCGGGTGTCACGCCCGCGCGTCAAGCATCTGGCCCACCATTCTCCTCCAGCACCGCCATCAACCGGTCGACCAGCACACGCGCGAACGGCGGCAAGTCCTTCAGACTGCGCACGCAGATCTTCAGCTTGCGCACGGCCCACGGATCGTTCAGGCCGACGATCGCGATCTGCATCGTCTTTCTGTGCCGCAGCGCGACCGACTCCGGCACGATGCCGATTCCGACACCCGCCTCGATCATCCGGCACGCGGCCTCGAAGTTGCCGACCTGGATGCGAAGTTTGAGACGCGCGCCGAGCGCATCGGCGGCACTCGTGATGAACGCGTGAATCGCGCTCGACGTCGGCAGGCTCACGAAGTTCGCGTTCAGCACCTGCGAAAAATCGACCGACGCTTGTCTCGCGAACGGATGCTCGCACGACGTAACCAGCACGAGCCGATCGTCGCGATATGGCAGCATCTGCAGATGCTCGGCATGCACATTGCCCGCGACGATGCCGATATCGGTCGCGCTGTCGGCGACGCCCTTGACGATCTCGCCGCTCAGCACTTCGCGCAGATCGATGTTCACGTCCGGGTGATCGCGCAGGAAACGGCTCAGCACGGCCGGCAGAAACTCGCTGATCGCGGTCGTGTTGGCCCAGATGCGCACGTGGCCCTTGATGCCCTCGCCATACTCCTGCATGTCGCCGGCCAGATGCTCGACGCGTTCGAGCACGAGCCGCGCGTGATGCACGAAGGCTTCGCCCGCGGGTGTCGGCGTCACGCCCTGGCTGGTTCGATAGAGCAGCTTGATGCCGAGTTGCTCCTCGAGATTCTTGACCCGGTTGCTGGCGGCCGGCGCCGACAGGTGCGAACGCTCCGCCGCACGCGCGAGGTTGCGCGTGTCGGCGATATGCAGGAGCAGGCGTAAATCTACGAAATCGAAGTGCATGATGAAAGCTGCTAGCGAAGCATGCGCAAAGCAAACTTTCATCTTAACCAGGTGAAGTGAAAATTTAGCCGGGGAAAGATCCGAATCGACAGATCACCTTGATGCGCGCACGGCTTAAGCCGACTCTCGCATCATCTCCGCTTGCGGTATCAGCTCGGCATCGGGCGAAATCTCTTCGAGCGTCTGCTGACTCGTTTCGATGCGCAGCGCGAGAATCGCGATACTCAGCAACAACAGCACGCCACCGACCATCGTCAGCACACCCGTCACGCCGAACTCCGTGTAGAGCAGCAGCGCGACGTAGGGTGTGGACATCGACGCCGCGCGGCCGCACGTGCCGGCCACGCCGGTGCCGCGCAAGCGATGCGCGGTCGGAAACAGCTCGGGGATATAGCCGAACAGGCCGAGCGTGCACACCGTGTAGATCGTCGTGACGAGCGCGAAACCGACGACCGCAATCGGCACTGGCGCGCGCATCTGCACGTAGACGAAGCCGAGCACGATCGTTGCAAGCGAGAACAGCACGATGCCGTTGCGTCGCCCCAGGCGGTCCGTCACGAGATAACCGACGACAGCGCCGGCCGGCGCACCGAACGACATCAGCAGCACGAAGCCAAGCGACTGCACGATGGTCAGGCCTTCCTTGACGAAGAACGTCGGCAGCCACGCGACGAAACCGTACAGCGACATGTTGATCGCCATGCAGGTCAGCGCGGCGACCAGCGTGCGGCCGATCATGCCGCGCGCGAACAGCGCCGAGAACGGCGCGGCCGGCACCTCGTGACTGACCACGCGCGAAACCGGCGGCAGCTTGCCGACGCGCGCCTCGACCTGTCGCTCGATTGCCGAGACGGTGGCCTCCGCCTCTTCGAGCCGGCCGACCGTTTCGAGCCAGCGCGGCGACTCCGGCATCCGATGCCGCAGGAACCACACGACCATCGCGCCAACCCCCGCGATCGCGAACATGTAGCGCCAACCGAGATGTGGAATTACCCAATAGCCGACTGCGGTCGCGCCGAGCAGACCGGAGTTGATGATCAGCGCGAGCAGCGCGGTCCAGCGGCCGCGTGTGGCGGGTGGCACGAACTCACACAGCGTGCCGGCCGCGACCACGAGTTCGGCGCCAAGGCCAATGCCCATGACGAAGCGCAGCAGGATCAGCCAGTAGATGTTCGGCGCGAAGCAGGCGGCGAGCGACGCGATGCCGAAGATCGCGAGATTGGCCTGATACGAATAGCGTCGACCGAAGCGGTCGCCGAGATAGCCTGCCAGCCCCGCGCCGATCATCATGCCCATGAAGGTCGCGGAGATGAAGAACGAGCCGAGGCGGAGATCGGTGAAGCCGGTTTTGACCATCGCCGCGAGCGCGCCGTTGGCGAGATAGATGTCGAAGGCGTCGAGGAAAGCACCCGCGCCGATCAGGCCGAGGATGTTCCAGTGGAAGCGGGTGATCGGCAGGCGGTCGAGGCGTGCGCCGGAGTTGATGGGGGCTGGCAAATTGTGTCTCCTGTCTTTTTAGGCTGCGCGCGGGCGAGAGGCGCGAGCGCGGAACAGTTCTGCGAGACCGCCTTCGTTCGATGTGGCGGCTCGGGGCAGAGCGCTGAACGGCCGTTGTCGGATCGTGCAGGGCCGTTGGCTTCAAGAGTGCGACAGGTGACGTGGGCTGGGAATTGGGCTTTTTGGAGGTGAGTGTTCCGGTTTGATTAAGGGAATGGTAAAGAAGCGATTTGCATACCCGAAAGGCGGCAGCGCCGAACCGCAGCGCGAGGTCAAAGCCCTCGAGAACGAGATCGTCGAAATGGTCGCGCGCGATGAACTCGATTTCGAGTTCAGGATGCGCATCCATGAACTGATCGAGTCGTTGCGCAAAGCCGGTGACTGAGCCGGAATTATCGCCGGCTCAAGCCCCGTCGCGCCATTTATCCCGCTGTCCGGTTCTGCACGGGCACGTCTGCGCCGGCGCTGCGTGTGACAGAGTCGCTGAGGTCCGTCCTCGTATTGATGAACCAGGCGGAGACCGAAGCCAACAAGAAGCAGCCGACGAAGAGGTGGAATACGACATTGAAGTCGTCATTCGTCCTGGTCAGGATGTAACCGACGATCAGCGGGGAAAGAAATCCTGCCAACTGACCCGCCGCATTGACAAAGCCGATTGCCGACCCGACGACCTTGTTCGGCAGCGCGACGTTCGGGATGGTGTAGAGCGAACAGCCGGCCATGGTTGAGAAGAAGTAGCCGATCGTCTGAAAGAATACCGCCGTTTCCGCGGTCTCCGCATGGGCCGTCAGATAGGCAAAGATGGCGGCCACGACGCAGCCGAGGACGACAAGCAATTCGCGACGATTGCGGAAGAACTTGTCGGAAAGAAAGCCCGTGATGCAATAGGCAATCGTGCCGACGAGAAATGGCACCGACGCCATAATGCCCATTCTGGCCGTCGAAAGGCCGCGCGCTTTCAGCAGATACGTCGGGAACCAGCTCATGATGCCCCACGAGGCGATGCTGAAAACGAACAAGGTGACGAAGCACCACCAGACCAGCGGCGTTTTCACCAAACCAGCAAAATCCGCTTTGCCGGCAGAGGCAGACAAAGACTTTTCGCTGGTACCGATTTCCTCCAATTCGATCTTCGAAACGTGCTTGCTGTCTTTCGGGCTGTTTCTGATATAGATCCAGCCGAATACGGCCATCGCGACACCGGGTATGAACAGACTCGTGAAAATCGCGCGCCATCCCCACGCGGCCATCACGGCCGCCACGAACAGCGGCGCCAATGCGGGTCCCAGCGCATTAGTGGTCATCATCAGCCCGGTTGCCCGTCCCACTTCGCGCTTTGGGAACCACGCCGACAGTGCCTTGAACGCGGCGGGAGGAAAAAGCGCTTCGCCGATGCCAAACGCGACCCGCACCACCAGCATCAAGCCGAGCGAATTGCACAGTCCGGTAAGCGCGGTGAAAATCGTCCACCAGGTGATGCCGATCGTCGTCATCAGCCGCGGACCGAATCTGTCTGCAAGCAGGCCAGCCGGGATCTGACATAGCGCGTAGCTAAAGAAGAACGCGCTCAGGATTCCACCCATTTCCATCGCGGACAGATGAAACTCGGACGCAATGAATGGAATAGCCGCTGCCATGATCATTCTGTCCATGTAACAGAGCAGATAGATTGCGAACAAAATAAACAGCACGAGGTAGCGATGTCTCCAACGAAAGCGCATGAGATCTTCCTTATTATTAAATGACAGCGATGACACGAAATCCGAGCTTTAGCCGATCAATTGGCGGTACGAGAACGACTTGAAATCGGCAGGCTCGCGAAAGCCAAGCATGTCGTTGACGGTGATACCCGCGAATGCCCCCGTGAAGCCGATGGGGGTTGCATATTCATCGCTGAGTTTCGTGAAATCCTTTTCCAGTTCAAGGTCCTTCCAGTCACCGTGCGTCAAGCGATAGAAGAAGCGCAGTTTCGCGTCCACGACGCGAATCCGCAGTTCGATCCCGGTGGCCTCGGGCAGCGTCGCCAGTCGATTGCTGTAGGCGAAGCTGCCGGCATCCATTTCCATGTAGGACAGGATTTTTGTGCCGTCGTCGTCGCGCGTGACGAACAGATAGAAGAAGGTGTTCTCGTCGTAACGCGCCATGAGCCCAGCCATGTGCAGATATGACCTGGGTGAAAATTCCAGCGCGGTTTCGACTTCGAACTGCCAGTCACGGATGCGACAGGCCAACAAGCTTTGATGGAACCGCGAAGTCGGCGACTCTTGCCCCCTTATGCGCAGATAGCCCGGACGTTCGTGAAGATTGCACCAGTCGTCGCCGATGGGGATGCGCAGACTCTGCAGTTCCGGGGGCAGCGCGGCACGTTGTCCGAAATCGATCGTCCAACTGCTGTCGAGCCTTTGCTCGATATCCGAGCCGATCGCAAAAGATTCGGCGGGAACCACTCCGCCACTGGCGAGGCGGGGCCAGTCGGCATGCCATTCGATAGGTGCGACACAGGTTTCACGGCCTAGCGGCGAGCGCTTCGTGTGCGCATCGATTGGTCTCGATCCGAGGTACGTCATGTACCACTGGCCGTTGGGACCCTCGACCAGATTGCCGTGGCCGGTCCGCTGAATCCGTCCATTCGCGTCGCGCGACGTGAGCATCGGCGTATCAGGATGAAACTCGTATGGACCGAAAATGCCGCGGGACCTGGATACACACGTTGCATGTGTATAGCCTGTGCCCCCCTCCGCTGTGATCAGGTAGTACCAGTCTCCCTTCTTCAGCAAATGCGGAGCCTCGTAGATCTGACATTTCATGAAGTAATCGGTCTTGAGGTTGGCGCCTTTATAGATGACGTGCTCTTCGCCGATCAGCTTTTCCTCCTGCACCGAGTATTCCCGCAGAACGATTCCGACGAACAGGTCTTCGTAGATACCTCTGAAATCGCGCCGGATATAGGCGAGCCACTTTTTGCCAGATTCGTCGTGGAACAGGGATGGATCGTATCCACCGGACACGAGATGCACGGGCTCCGACCAGGGTCCGGTGATGTCCGGGGCGGTGACGAGGTAGTTGTGCATGTCACGAAGCGGAGAGATCTTCTGCTCGCCTTTCCATGCCTTGGTGTCGGTATAGACGAGCCAATAAAGACCGTCGTGATAGGAGAGGGCTGGCGCCCATATGCCTCCGGAGGGCTGCTCTCCGATCAGGTTCAATTGCGATAGTCTGTCGAGAGGCGTGGCCTTGAGTTCCCAGTTGACGAAATCTTTTGATTCGTAAATGAGAACGCCCGGATACCATTCAAACGTTGAAACCGCGATATGCCACGCATCCTTGCCACGGCACACGCAAGGATCCGGGTTGAAGCCGCGCAGAACTGGATTTTGAATAGTACTCATCGGGAGGGTATTTTTTGACGTGCTGAGAGGAACAGATCTTCTTCATCGACAACGTTGCGAACGGAAACTTTCTGTCGAAATGTGTTACCGATAACAATTTCATCTAGCATGTGACCTGCTAACTATTCAAGTGCGACGATGGGGGGTAGGGGCGACGGAAAACCGCATTGTCAGAAGCTTTCGGAATCGCCCACAACCTTCCGCGCCCGCAGAATCACCGGCATATCGACCATCCTCCCATCCACGGCAACCGCGGCGCCATGGCTCGCCTCGACAGCCGCAAGCACGCGTTGCGCCCACTCCACCTCGGCGTCACTCCATGCATACGCGCGATGCACCGGCTCGATCTGCTTCGGATGAATGCAAAGCTTGCCGCCGAAACCGAACCGCCGGCCGCGCCGCGCATCAGCTTGCACCGCATCAGCATCGGTAATGGTCGTCGACACGCCATCCACCGGCGCACCAATGCCAGCCAGCCTCGACGCAAGCACGATCTGCGAGCGAAACAGATGCAACTCCTCGCCATCCCCATCGATGCCGAGATCGATCTGAAAATCCAGCGTACCGAATACGATACGCAGCACGCGCGGCGCGCTGCATAACTCCGCAAGATTCGCGAACCCGCGCGCAGTCTCGACAATCGGCAGCACGCTCAACGCCGGATGCGCGTTCGCCAGCACCGCGTTGATCTGTTCGCGCGTCTCAGCCTTCGGCAGCACGATTCCGGCGACGCCGGTCTGCCCAACGAGCGCCGCAACGTCATCTGGAAACCATGGCGTATCCGAGCCATTGATACGCACCCAGGCGGCCCGCGATGCGTTAGCCGACACCGCGGCCACAACCACCGCACGCGCCGGCACCTTCTGATCCGGCTGCACCGCGTCTTCCAGATCGAGAATCACCGCATCCGCGCCGGCCGCATAGGCCTTCTCAAACCGCTCAGGCCGATTCCCAGGCACGAACAGATACGACCGGGGCAACGCGCTCATGCCGCCACCATCGTGCGCGAAGTTGCATCGAATACCGAGCCAATCTGCTTCTCTTCGGCAATCTGCCATGCGCGGCGAAGCAGTTGCGCCGCCTCCTCTTCGCTAGCCGCACCCGAAAACGCCGCCAGCCGATGCAGCTTCGTCGCAATCTCGTCGCGCGACAAGGTATTGCCTGGATCGCCCTTCGGCTCATCGACACGTCCATCGAACACGCGGCCGTCGGTCGTCGTCACCGTGACCTTGCCGATCCAGCGTGCGGGATAGGCGGCGTCGACTTCAGCGTCGAGCGCCATTGTGACCTTGTCGCGAAACGCGGCGATCTCGCTCGCGTCGAAACCCTGCTCGAATTCGGTCACGCCGGCATAGCCGTGATGCGCGACCAGCCCGAGCACTGTGCCCATGTTGAACTTCGCCTGATGTACGGTGCGCGGCGCGACCACGGGACCGAGCACATCGATCGCGCCTTGATGCACGTGCGCGACGACCTTCGCGATGTCGCGCGGCGCGAAACGATGCGTCTGCACGACGGCGAGCAGCGCATCGGCGGCCGGATGCGTATGGCGGCACGCCGCGTGATACTTGAACGACGTCTCCGCGGTCGCCCAGCGGCTGCCAAGCCGATCGACGAGGCGCGCCGGATCGGCGTCGCTCGACATGCCCGCGGCCATGCCCTGGGCGCCTTCGAGAATGTGCGTCGCGCCCTTGAAGCCGTCGGCGGCGAGTTGCGCGGCCATCAGGCCGTTCGCGGCGGCCATCGCGGTGTGCAGTTGCTTCGAGTCGGCGGCGTCGCGCAGAAATTCCCATAGGCCGCTCGCCTGCGTGCCCGCCGAGCCGAACGCATCGAGCATTTGCGACGGCAACAAACCCAGCAAGCGTCCTGCCGTTGCCGCGGCCGCGACCGTGCCGACCGTGCCCGTGGTGTGAAACACCTTGTAGTGCGAGCGCCCGAGAAATTCGCCGATGCGAATGCCGACCTCGTATCCCGCCACCGCCGCCGCGATGAAGTCGCGCCCCGACGCTCGCTTTGCCTGTGCCAACGCAAGCGCAACGGGAAACACCACGGTCGCCGGATGAAACACCGAGCCATTGTGCACATCGTCCTGTTCGGCGAAATGCGATGCGGCGCCGTTGATCATCGCGGCGAAATACGGCGTGGTTCGACCGCGGTCGATCAGCACCTCGCAGAGGCCCTCGTTCGTCGCCCCGGCTGCCGCGCGTGCGAACCGCGCGATCGTCTCGACCGGGCGCGCGCCTTTGCCGGCCAGCGCCGAGCCGAGCCAATCGACGTACAGGTTGACGGTACGCTCGACGACCCCGTGCGGGATGCGGTCGAAGTCGAGTTGCGCGGCGAAAGTGGCAAGCGTGAGACTGGGATGGTCGTTCATGGGGTCGTTACCGAATCAGATCGTGCCCGCCGCGCGCAGCGCGTCGATACGCCCATTGTCGTAGCCGAGCTCACGCAGAATTGCTTCCGTATGTTGACCAAGCGTGGGCACAGGGTCCATTCGCGGCTCGAGGTCGGAAGGCAGACCGGGCGGCCGCAATGCGGGTATCGTCCCCGTTGCCGTGCCGACTTCCTGCCAGCGCTCGCGCGCCTTCAGTTGCGGATGCGCCCACACGTCGGCGAGCGTATTCATCTGCGCGTTCGCGATGCCTGCCTCATCGAGTCGATCGATCACGTGCGCCGCGCTCTGCTTCGCGAACGCCGCGACGATCACCTCGCGCAGGGCGTCGCGCGCCGCAGTGCGTTTCGAGTTCGATGCGAAGCGTTCGTCGGTTGCCAGTTCAGGCTGTTCGAGCACGCGCTCGCAGAACAGCTTCCATTCGCGTTCGTTCTGCAGGCCAAGCATGACCGTCTTGCCGTCGCCAGCGGGAAACGGGCCATAAGGATAGATCGTTGCATGCGCGGCGCCCGCAAGCGCGGGCTGCGACTGACCGTCGATCGCGTAGTAGAGCGGATAACCCATCCACTCGACCATGCTCTCGAGCATCGATACATCGATGCGGCAACCGCGCCCTGTGCGCCCACGCTGCAACAGCGCGCTCAGGATGTTCGAATACGCGTACATGCCCGCCGCGATATCGGCGATCGAACAGCCCGCTTTCGCTGGCGCGCCGGGCGAACCGGTGATCGACAGGAAGCCGGACTCGCTTTGAATCAGCAGGTCGTACGCCTTCTTGTCGCGATACGGACCGTCCGCGCCGTAGCCGGAAATATCGCAGACGATCAACTTCGGATACTTGTGGCTCAATGTGTCATAGCCGAGGCCAAGCCGTTCGGCCGCGCCTGGCGCGAGGTTCTGCACGAGCACGTCGGCATCGGCAACCAATGCATCGAGAATCCCGGCCGCCGCGGGCTGCTTCAGATCGAGCGAAAGACTCTCCTTCGAGCGATTGGTCCACACGAAGTGCGACGACAGCCCATGCACACGTTCGTCATAGCCGCGCGCGAAATCGCCGACGCCGGGCCGTTCGATCTTGATCACGCGCGCGCCGAGATCGGCCAGTTGACGCGTGCAGAACGGCGCGGCAATCGCGTGTTCGAGCGTAATGACCTTGATACCGTCGAGTGGTCTCATGATGTCCGCCAGCGGGTCAGAACGAACGCGGCAGCTCGAGGATATGCTCGGCCACGTACGAGAGAATCAGATTGGTCGATATCGGCGCGACTTGATACAGACGCGTTTCACGAAACTTGCGCTCGACGTCGTACTCGCACGCGAAGCCGAAGCCGCCGTGAAATTGCAGGCACGCATTGGCCGCTTCCCACGACGCATCCGCCGCGAGCAGCTTCGCCATATTCGCCTGCGCACCGCACGGTTGATGTGCGTCGAAACGACGTGCCGCTTCGAAGCGCATCAGGCTCGCTGCCTCGACGTTGATGAACGAGCGCGCGATCGGAAACTGCACGCCCTGGTTCTGTCCGATCGGCCGGCCAAACACGACGCGCTCCTTCGCGTATTCGGTGACTTTATCGACAAACCAGTAACCGTCGCCGATGCATTCCGCGGCGATCAGCGTGCGCTCCGCGTTCAGGCCATCGAGAATGTATTTGAAGCCTTGCCCTTCCTCGCCGATCAGATTCTCGGCGGGAATTTCGAGGTTGTCGAAAAAGAGCTCGTTGGTCTCGTGATTGACCATGTTCAGAATCGGCTGCACGGTCAGACCATGACCGATCGCCTCGCGCAGATCGACGATGAAGATCGACATGCCCTCTGATTTCCTCTTCACGTCCGCGAGCGAAGTGGTGCGTGCGAGCAGAATCATCAGGTCCGAGTGTTGCACGCGCGAGATCCACACCTTCTGACCGTTGATCACGTAACGGTCACCGCGCCGCTCCGCGGTCGTCTTGATCTTCGTCGTATCGGTGCCGGTGGTCGGCTCGGTCACGCCCATCGATTGCAAACGCAGGTCGCCGTTCGCGATCTTCGGCAGATACCTGCGCTTCTGTTCTTCCGAACCGTGCCGCAGCAGCGTGCCCATGTTGTACATCTGCCCGTGGCACGCGCCCGAGTTGCCGCCCGCGCGATTGATCTCCTCCATGATCACCGACGCTTCCGTGAGCCCGAGCCCCGAGCCGCCGAAGTCCTGCGGAATCAGCGCGGCGAGCCAGCCGGCCTTCGTCAGCGCCTCGACGAACTCTTCCGGATAGCCGCGCGCCTCGTCGATCTTGCGAAAGTACTCGCCGGAAAACTGCTGACACAGATCGCGCACGGCCTCGCGAATGTCCTGGAACGAATCGTGTTGCGTGGTTTGCATAGTCGGGTCTCGCGGAATTCAGGCGAGCGCGGCGGTCGCGCGCATGGTCAGATAACCTTCGTGGTCCTTCGCCCACAGGTCGATGGTCTTGCCGTCGGCGGCGGGCTTGCCGCATACCGTGAACGGCTGGTCCGCGAACGTGGGGCGAAGCGCGCGAAACGCGAAGCTTTGCAGCGTCGCTTGCTGCAGTTCTCGGCGCACGAGATCGACCAGCAGCGTCGCGATCAGCGGGCCATGCACGACGAGGCCCGGATAGCCTTCGACCTGCGTGACATAAGGATGGTCGTAGTGAATGCGATGGCCGTTGAAAGTCAGCGCCGAGTAGCGCAACAGCATCACGGCATCGGCGTCGATCGTGCGGCGCCATGTTTCGTCTTCGGGCGCGGGCGCCGGCTGTTGCGGCCGCGCGCCCTCCTGGGGCGCGTCGCGATAGACGATGTCGTGCTCCTCTTCGAGCTTCAACTCGCCATCGACTTCGATCGTATGTTGCACGGTGACGAACACGAGGCGGCCCGAGCGGCCGGTCTTGTCCTCGATATTGGCGATCGTCGACGTGCGCCGCGCATGCTCGCCGATCTTCAGCGGCGCATGAAACGTGAGCCGGCCGCCAGCCCACATGCGGCGCGGCAGTGGCACGGGCGGCAGAAAATCGCCACGCTTCGGATGTCCGTCGGGACCGACTTCGGAGAGCGGCGCGACCGGCAGAAAGTACAGCCAGTGCCACAACGGCGGCACGGTGTTACCGCTTTCCTCGCGATCGAGCGTGGCGGCAAGCGCCTTCAATGGAAACGCGGTGATGTCGTCTTCGGCCACCGCCTGCTTGTTGAGCCAATCGTCGAGTTTCTCTGGGGCAGCGGACATGACGGAGTCTCCAGATTCAGTGTGTTGGTCCTCGTTAGGGCCCACTATGACCGACGCGCTGCGTTCCGCGAAGTTCGATTTTCCGAAGCGGGCCTTTGTTTTTCGTTAAGACGTTGAGCCCAGCGAGCGGCGCTGACGATCTGTTGTCGGCTCGATCGGCGATTCGATGTGGCTTGACCTTAGTGCCGGGCCGCGACGGCACCGCTGCGCCTGTTCGCTCATTTGAGCCCGAGCCGTTTAGCCAGCCGATTCAGATTCGCCCGGTCCAGCCCCAGCTCGCGCGCGACCGCTGCCCAGTTCTGCCTGTTGCGGATCAGCGCTTCGAGAACGAGATTGCGTTCGAACTCGGTGACCGCGCTGCGAAAGTCTTTCGTCTCGCTTTCCTCGCTCTGCGTGGCGATTTGATTGGCTTCATGATCTTGTGCGTCCGACAACGCGAAGTCCGCGGCCGTCAACGTCAGAATACGGCGGCGCTCACGATTGGCCGCCAACGCCTTCAGCGCACTGCGTCCGATCAGATGCTCCAGTTCGCGCACATTGCCGGGCCATGTGTAGTGCAGCAATGCGGCCTGCGCGTCAGCCGCAAGACGCAGGCTCAGCAAACCGAGCCGGGAGCGATTGTCTTCGAGGAAGAAGCCCGCCAGCAGTAGCACGTCGCGGCCACGCTCGCGCAACGACGGCACGCGCAGCGGATACACGCTGAGGCGATGATAGAGGTCGGCGCGAAAGCGGCCCGCGCGCACTTCTTCGGCGAGGTCGCGATTGGTTGCGGCGATGAGCCGCACGTCGACTCTGTGTTCGTGGTCCGAGCCGATGCGCTGCAACTGGCCGTTCTGCAGCACGCGCAACAGCTTTGCCTGCACCGCGAGGGGCAACTCACCGACTTCGTCGAGGAAAATGGTGCCGCCGTCCGCGAGTTCGAACTTGCCGCGTCGATCCGCCGAGGCTCCCGAAAACGCGCCGCGCACGTGCCCGAACAGTTCGCTCTCGACGAGCGTATCGGGCAACGCCGCGCAGTTCAGGCTGATCAGCGGCTTGTTCGCGCGCGGCGACAGCGCGTGGATCGCATTGGCGACAAGTTCCTTGCCGACGCCGGTCTCGCCGGTGACGAGCACGGTCAGATCGCTGGCGGCCACCACCTCGATCTCCTTGATCATGCGGCGATGCGCGTCGCTGCTGCCGATCAGCTCGCGCCGGCTCTCGCTGCTCGCCAGCCGATACGCTTCCGCGCGGCGCTGCGCCTCCTCGCCATTGCGCGCCAACGCGTCGATGCGTTCGACGACGCTCACGGTCGCGGCCGCGAGGCCGAGAAACGCCTGCAGCGAGGCCATGTCGAGTGTGTCGAAGCGCGCCGGGTCGAGTGCGTCGAGCGTGAGCAAGCCCCAAGGCTCGCCGCGGATGAACAGCGGGCACCCCAGACAGTCGTGCACTTCGAGGTGCCCGGGCGCCATGCCTTGCACGAGGCCATCGTAGGGATCGGGCAGATCGGAGTCGGCGGCGAAGCGCGTCGGCCCTGGCTGGGCCAGCAGCTCCTGAAAGCGCGGATGCTCGGCGACGCGAAAACGCCGCCCGAGCGTATCGCTGCTCAAGCCGTCGATGGCGAGCGGCACCAGCGTATCGCCTTCGAGGCGTAGCAGAGCCGCCGCGTCGCCCGGAAATAGCGAGCGCAGCGCGCTGAGCAGCCGCCGATAACGCTCGCGCTCGGACAGCTCGCGCGACAGGTCGAGAATCAGCGGGGTAAGAACATCGAGGACCGCCCCTGTAGTCAGATCGACTGCGGATTGAGTCTTTTCGACTAGGGTCGAATGAACCATCTTAATTGCCAGATCGTTGATCTAAATGCATTTTATACCTGGCACGAATCGTGGGTAGTAGAGGCAGTCTGCCGAAACCGGCTGTGACATTCGCTGATAGACAGACGCTCACTCAGACTCTCACCAGGACTTAAAAACATGCTATCCGCCGAACACCGCGCCATCATCAAAGCTACCGTGCCGCTCCTGGAAAGCGGCGGCGAGGCGCTCACCACGCACTTCTACAATCTGATGCTCAGCGAGCATCCGGAAGTGCGCCCGATGTTCAATCAAGCCAATCAGGCAAGCGGCGCGCAACCGCGCGCGTTGGCCAACGGCGTGCTGATGTATGCGCGCCATATCGATCAGCTCGAGCAGCTGGGCGGGCTCGTCGCGCAGATCATCAACAAGCACGTGTCGCTGAACGTGCAGCCTGAGCACTATCCGATCGTCGGCAAGTGTCTGCTGCGCGCGATTCGCGAAGTACTCGGCGCGGACGTCGCAACCGACGCCGTGATCGAAGCGTGGGCCGCCGCGTATCAACAACTCGCCGATCTGCTGATCGGCCTCGAAGAAAAGATCTACGCCGAAAGCGCAGCAGCGCCCGGCGGCTGGCGCGGCACGCGGTTGTTCCGCGTCGCGCGCAAAATGCGTGAAAGCGACGAGATCACGTCGTTCTATCTGCGTCCCGATGACGGCGGCGAATTGCTCGCGTTTCAGCCGGGTCAGTACATTGGCGTGCGTCTGGTGATCGACGGCGAAGAAGTGCGTCGCAACTATTCGCTGTCCGCAATGAGCGATGGCCGCGAATATCGCATCAGCGTGAAGCGTGAACCGAATGGCACCGTGTCGAAGTATCTGCACGAGCAGATCAAGGAAAACGACTCGCTCGATCTGTTCGCGCCGTCCGGCGAATTTACGCTGCAACCTGGCGACAAGCCGTTGGTGCTGATCAGCGGCGGTGTTGGCATTACGCCGACGATGGCGATGCTGGAGTCCGCGCTGAAGACCAATCGTACGGTGCATTTCATTCACGCGGCCCGTCATGGTGGCGTGCATGCATTCCGCGGCGCAATCGATGCATTGGCCGCACGCCATCCGCAATTGAAGCGCTTCTATTGCTACGAGGAGCGCCGTGATGGCGATGCCGAAGCGCACGCGCTCGGTTACGTCGACGAAGCGAATCTGAAGAAGTGGTTGCCGGAAACGCGCGATGTCGAGGTGTATTTTCTCGGGCCCGTCGCGTTCATGAAGGCGATCAAGAAAGGCCTGAAGGCGATCGGCGTGCCGGAATCGCAGAGCCGTTATGAGTTCTTTGGGCCGGCTGCCGCGCTCGAATAACGCACTCGAGTAATCGACGGGTACTTGCCCACTTTGAACCGCTGCGAAGCGTATTCGAAGACGGGCATGTTCGGGCTTCGATCACGCCGGCGGGTTTGGCCTCGTAAAAAGCGGGCCAAATTTGCCGCGCCTTCTAGCGCTCCCTCCTGCGGCGAAACGCCCACCAGCCCGTCAGCCCGGTAAAGCCGGCGACCAGCACCACCATCAGCCAGAAGCCATGCTTGTTCTCGGCGAGCGGAATGCCACCGACGTTCATGCCGAAGAAACCGGCGACGATATTGATCGGCATCACCAGTACCGTGACTAGCGTCAGGGTAAATAGCGTCCGGTTGTTCTGCTCCTCGAGGCCCGAGGTGATTTCTTCCTGCAGCAATCTGACCCGCTCGATCAATCCCGCTACGTCCGAAAGCACGACCGAGAACTCCTCCGTCGATTCACGCAGATCTTGCACGTCTTCCGCATGAAGCCACCGAGGCGGCCTCGCCAGCAAGCGGAAAATCGCGCCCGGTTCGGGTGCCAGCATGCGTTGCAGGCGTGTCAGCGTGCGACGCATCGCGCCGAGGTCCAGGCGGTTTTGCGTCGGCCGTTGCGACAGAAATCGATCCTCGATTCGATCGACGTCGGCACTGGTTCGGCGGACGATCTGCACGAGCAGGTCGGCCTGGTCGCGCATCAGATGAACTAGCAGTTCGGCAGGTGACCTGAATATTTCACCTTCGCGCACCGACGCGCGCAAACGGTCGACCGAGCGCAGCGGCTTCAGCCGCGCCGTCACGATAAGCCGCTTATGTGCGTAGATCCACAGCGTCGCGATTTCTGACGGGAGGAATTCGAGGTTGAACATGACGTCGTTGACGACCGCGCGCAGTGCGCCGTCCGCATGCTCGATCCGCGTCGAATGCGAGCCTTCGCGCAAGGCGTCGAAAAAGGTTTCGGGCAGATCGAGTTGCGTGCGCATCCAGCGCTCGCTCGCGCTATGCGCGAGATTGAAGTGAAGCCATAGAAACTCGCCAGCGTCCGTCGCGCTAGTGCCGGCATCCTCGCGCTCGCGGTACCAGTCGATGACTTCGTCCGCGTCGATCGGCCGCCCGGCGAGCGTCGGCGAAAACCGGAAACCGCAGACCATACCCGACGAATCCGCGCCGTAGGTTTGCATTGCCAGATCTGATTTCATAGGTCGTTCGATGCCAGCGCTTCCGAAAGGAATACGTGAGCATAGCGCGAACAATTGAAAGAGAGTTGACGCGCGCACTTTCCGGCGTCGTATTGTCGAATTGTGGCGGCTGGATTGTCTCCGAAAGTAAGCACCTCACGACGACCGTCGTAGACGGCGGCGAGAACCGACATCAAAGTGGTGCCCATCATTTTCGATTTGATGGACATCACTGTGACAGAGTCGGAAGCCAAGCCGGGTAGCCGCAAGGGGCGCCCGAATTATGATCGCGAATTTCGACGCCGGCTTGCGGCCGCGGCATGTGAGCCTGGTGCGTCGGTCGCGAAGCTGGCGCGGGACAATGGCATCAATGCAAACATGCTGTTCACCTGGCGGCGTCGCTATCGCGAGCAATTGCAGGCGGAAACGACGTGCCTGATTCCAGTGGCGGTGGTTCATGAGACGCCGCCGCAGCGCGTGGCGATGCCCCCAGATGCAAGGGACGTCTGCAACCGGACTGCACGAGCCGGGACGATCGAGATCCGGTTCGGTGACGTGGTAGTCAAGGTCAACGGCATCGTCGACGCCGACACGCTACGCGTCGTGCTGGGGAGCGTGCGATCGTGATCTCTCTACCCACGGGTACACGCGTCTGGCTGGTGGCGGGCGTCACCGACATGCGCTGCGGGTTCCAGGGGCTGGCGGCAAAGGTGCAGACGGCGCTCGAGGACAATCCGCTGGGTGGCAACGTGTTCATCTTCCGGGGACGGCGCGGCGATCTCGTGAAGGTCATGTGGGCGACCGAGGACGGGCTCTGGCTTCTTGCGAAGCGGCTTGAGCGGGGCCGCTTCGTCTGGCCGCAGGCCGATGGCGGCAAGGTCCATCTGACGGCGGCGCAATTGTCGATGTTGCTCGAAGGCATCGATTGGCGGCAGCCGCGTCGCACCGCTGCACTGTCGATGTTGTAAACCGAGCAGAAGACTCGTAAACTGCGCCGCATGTCGAACGGCGCCGAACTTCCTGACGATGTTGCAACCCTGCGAGCCTTGCTGGTCGAGGCCCGTGCCCAGCTTGCCGAGCGCGATCTGGAGATCGAGCAGCTCAAGGCGCAGATCGACAAGCTCAAGCGCATGCAGTTCGGCCGCAAGTCCGAGCAGTTGGACCGGGAGGTCGCGCGGCTCGAAACCGCGCTCGAGGACTTGACCGGTGAGCGTGGTGTCGCTGATGTGCGACGCGCCCGCCAATCAAGCGCGAGCACGCCTGTGGGCGACGCATCGCCGAAAGAAGCGCTGCCGCCGCATCTGCCACGCGAAGAACGCGTACTCGACGCCGACGCGACCTGCCCGAAGTGCGGCAGCGCCATGCAGCCGCTCGGAGAAGACGTGTCCGAGCAGCTCGCCCGCGTCGCGGCAATGTTCAAGGTGATCCGCACGATCCGGCGCAAGACGGTCTGTCCGTGCGGCCACCACTTCTCGCAGCCGTCCATGCCAGGCCTGCCGATCACGCGCAGCATTGCCCATCCGAGCCTGCTGGCCGACATCCTCGTCTCGAAGTACGCTGACCACGCGCCGTTGTACCGGCAGTCGCAGATTGCCGCGCGCGACGGCGTGAAGCTGGATCCGGCCAGCATGGGACGCTGGGTCGGCCAGTGCGAGGCCCTTTGCGATGCACTGACCGAGGCACTGCGCCGCTACACGGTGGCACCGTCGAAGCTGCACGCGGATGACACGCCTATCCCGGTGCTCGAGCCGGGCAAGAAGAAGACGAAGACTGGGCGCCTGTGGGTGTATGTGCGCGATGACACCCGTTCGGGCTCGACCGAACCGGCCGCAGTGTGGTTTGCTTACTCGCCGGACCGCAAAGGCATCCATCCCCAGACCCATCTGGCCGGATTCGAGGGCATCCTTCAGGCCGACGCCTACAGCGGCTTCAACGAACTGTACGAGAGCGGCAAGATTCGCGAGGCTGCATGCTGGGACCACGCGAGACGGTACATATACGACGTGCATGCCCGAACGCCTACCGAGGCGACCCGGGAGGTGCTCGAGCTGATCGGTGCACTTTACGGCATCGAGGCGGACATCCGCGGCAAACCCGCCGCTGAACGGCTGTGCGTGCGGCAGGAGAAAAGCGTGCCGCTGCTCGCGACCATCAAGACGTGGATGACGGACAAGCTCGCAACGCTGTCGAAGAAATCCGAACTGGCCAAAGCGATCCGTTACTCGCTCAACCAGTGGGACGCGCTCGCGCTGTACTGCGAAGAGGGTCGTGCCGAGATCAGCAACGCCCTGGCCGAAAACGCGCTGCGCTGTGTGAGTCTGGGCCGCAAGAACTTCCTGTTCGCCGGCTCCGACAGCGGAGGCGAGCGGGCAGCCGCGATGTACGGTCTGATCGGCACATGCAAGCTCAACGGGATCAACCCGCGCGCCTACCTCGAATACGTCCTGACCCATATCGCTGACCATCCCATTAACCGCATCGACGAACTGTTGCCCTGGAACGTGGCCACGAAGCTGCCTCGGCAGTCTGGCCCATCGGCGTCTGCTGACACGTAACCCGATTCCCCATCATGCCTCACGCGGGCGCCGCGTTGCGGACGGCCGTCGCGAGGTGCTTACCTCCGAAACGTCATCTCTGCCGATGACGGTCGCGTAAACGCAAAAACCCCACCGCGGCGGGTGGGGTTTCTGACTGGAGGGGAGCCTGACGATTACCTACTTTCACACGGGCAATCCGCACTATCATCGGCGTGGAGTCGTTTCACGGTCCTGTTCGGGATGGGAAGGGGTGGGGCCGACTCGCTATGGTCATCAGGCATGACGGGTTGCTGCGTCGCAGGGTTGAAGTCAACCGGTCGCGCCACAGCCAATCGGGAAGAAGCGTAAAGGATTCGAGTGTGGGGGGTTGTGTTGTTTCTGGCACAACACTGAATCCCAACCGTGCGTTTCTGTGAGCTCCCGCGGGAGGTCACACAAATCCCCTTCGGGGATCGGACCCGCGTAAGTGCTGAAGCACTCACGCGGGTCGAGACACACCTGTTATAGGATCAAGCCTTACGGGCAATTAGTATCAGTTAGCTCAGTACATTACTGTACGTGCACACCTGACCTATCAACGTCCTGGTCTTGAACGACCCTTCAAGGGGCTCGAAGCCCCGGGGATATCTCATCTTAAGGCGAGTTTCCCGCTTAGATGCTTTCAGCGGTTATCTCTTCCGAACATAGCTACCCGGCGATGCCACTGGCGTGACAACCGGTACACCAGAGGTTCGTCCACTCCGGTCCTCTCGTACTAGGAGCAGCCCCCTTCAAATATCCAGCGCCCACGGCAGATAGGGACCAAACTGTCTCACGACGTTTTAAACCCAGCTCACGTACCTCTTTAAATGGCGAACAGCCATACCCTTGGGACCGGCTACAGCCCCAGGATGAGATGAGCCGACATCGAGGTGCCAAACACCGCCGTCGATATGAACTCTTGGGCGGTATCAGCCTGTTATCCCCAGAGTACCTTTTATCCGTTGAGCGATGGCCCTTCCATACAGAACCACCGGATCACTATGACCTGCTTTCGCACCTGTTCGACTTGTCAGTCTCACAGTCAAGCACGCTTATGCCATTGCACTATCAGCACGATTTCCGACCGTACCTAGCGTACCTTCGTACTCCTCCGTTACACTTTGGGAGGAGACCGCCCCAGTCAAACTGCCTACCATGCACTGTCCCCGACCCGGATCACGGGCCAAGGTTAGAACCTCAAACAGATCAGGGTGGTATTTCAAGGACGGCTCCATTGAGACTGGCGTCCCAACTTCATAGCCTCCCACCTATCCTACACAGACCGGTTCAAAGTCCAATGCAAAGCTGCAGTAAAGGTTCATGGGGTCTTTCCGTCTAGCCGCGGGGAGATTGCATCATCACAAACACTTCAACTTCGCTGAGTCTCGGGAGGAGACAGTGTGGCCATCGTTACGCCATTCGTGCAGGTCGGAACTTACCCGACAAGGAATTTCGCTACCTTAGGACCGTTATAGTTACGGCCGCCGTTTACCGGGACTTCAATCAGGAGCTTGCACCCCATCATTTAATCTTCCGGCACCGGGCAGGCGTCACACCCTATACGTCCACTTTCGTGTTTGCAGAGTGCTGTGTTTTTATTAAACAGTCGCAGCCACCAGTTTATTGCAACCCTTTCACCCTTCTGGCGCAGGCCAGTCAGGCTATGAGGGCGTACCTTATCCCGAAGTTACGGTACCAATTTGCCGAGTTCCTTCTCCCGAGTTCTCTCAAGCGCCTTAGAATACTCATCTCGCCCACCTGTGTCGGTTTGCGGTACGGTCACTGTGAAACTGAAGCTTAGAGGCTTTTCCTGGAACCCCTTCCAGTTGCTTCGCCACCGAAGTGGCTCGCCTCGCACCCTTGAATTCCGCGCCCGGATTTGCCAAAGCGCCTTCTCCAATGCAAGGACCGGGACTTCCAACACCCGGACAACCTTCCGCGATCCGTCCCCCCATCGCATTTCACAATGGTGCAGAAATATTAATCTGCTTCCCATCAGCTACGCATTTCTGCCTCGCCTTAGGGGCCGACTCACCCTACGCCGATGAACGTTGCGTAGGAAACCTTGGGCTTACGGCGAGGGGGCCTTTCACCCCCTTTATCGCTACTCATGTCAGCATTCGCACTTCCGATACCTCCAGCACACTTTCCAGTGCACCTTCGCAGGCTTACGGAACGCTCTCCTACCATGCACATTACTGTGCATCCGCAGCTTCGGTATATGGCTTAGCCCCGTTACATCTTCCGCGCAGGACGACTCGATCAGTGAGCTATTACGCTTTCTTTAAAGGGTGGCTGCTTCTAAGCCAACCTCCTGACTGTTTTAGCCTTCCCACTTCGTTTCCCACTTAGCCATATTTGGGGACCTTAGCTGGCGGTCTGGGTTGTTTCCCTCTTGACACCGGACGTTAGCACCCGATGTCTGTCTCCCGTGATTGCACTCTTCGGTATTCGGAGTTTGCTATGGCGTAGTAATCCGCAATGGACCCCACAACCATGACAGTGCTCTACCCCCGAAGGTGATACACGAGGCACTACCTAAATAGTTTTCGGAGAGAACCAGCTATTTCCAGGTTTGTTTAGCCTTTCACCCCTATCCACAGCTCATCCCCTAACTTTTCAACGTTAGTGGGTTCGGTCCTCCAGCACGTGTTACCGTGCCTTCAACCTGGCCATGGATAGATCACCTGGTTTCGGGTCTACACCCAGCGACTGGACGCCCTGTTCGGACTCGCTTTCGCTACGCCTGCCCTAATCGGTTAAGCTCGCCACTGAATGTAAGTCGCTGACCCATTATACAAAAGGTACGCCGTCACCCCTTCGCAGAGGCTCCGACTGTTTGTATGCATGCGGTTTCAGGATCTGTTTCACTCCCCTCCCGGGGTTCTTTTCGCCTTTCCCTCACGGTACTGGTTCACTATCGGTCGATCACGAGTATTTAGCCTTGGAGGATGGTCCCCCCATCTTCAGACAGGATTTCACGTGTCCCGCCCTACTTCTCGTACACCCAGTTCTTCCATGCTGTTTTCGTCTACAGGGCTATCACCTGCTATGGCCGCACTTTCCAGAGCGTTCGACTAACAATACAGATAACGTGTACCGGCTGATCCCATTTCGCTCGCCACTACTCTGGGAATCTCGGTTGATTTCTTTTCCTGCGGTTACTTAGATGTTTCAGTTCACCGCGTTCGCCTCACGCAGCCTATGGATTCAGCTACGGATACTCCATTAGGAGTGGGTTTCCCCATTCGGACATCTCCGGATCAATGCTCGTTTGCCAGCTCCCCGGAGCTTTTCGCAGGCTACCGCGTCCTTCATCGCCTGTGATCGCCAAGGCATCCACCACATGCACTTGTTCGCTTGACCCTATAACGGGTGTGTCTCTGTGTCGACCCACGCTAGCGCTTTAGCGCTTACGTGGGTCCCATCCCCGCAGGGGATAGACGCACTCGCTACAGGTTGAGTATTCGTGTTGCGCCGTATTCCAAAGCAATCTTTCGATCACCTTTAAAATACATCGATACAATCACAACCCTGATTCACCTACTCCGCACCCATCTCCAGGTGCCTTTCGTGAATCTCTTTACTACTTCTTCCTGATTGTTAAAGAACGGCAGCCGGTATGAAGCCTGTGCCTCATACCGCTCTGACTGGCTCAATCGCCAATGCAAAGTACTCAGCATCACTTCGTGCTGAACCCTTGGCATTGAGGATTGGTGGAGGATGACGGGATCGAACCGACGACCCCCTGCTTGCAAAGCAGGTGCTCTCCCAGCTGAGCTAATCCCCCAGTCTCACAGATACTCCAGCGGCCCCAGCCCTTCAGCTCACCAGACAAGACACTGGTGGGTCTGGATGGATTCGAACCATCGACCCCCGCCTTATCAAGACGGTGCTCTAACCGGCTGAGCTACAGACCCCTGAGCCTGCCTGCGTTTCTTCTAACCACAGCCGATAAGCGTGAGCACTTGAGTGCAATGAATGCACAGCTCTGGAAAGGAGGTGATCCAGCCGCACCTTCCGATACGGCTACCTTGTTACGACTTCACCCCAGTCATGAATCCTACCGTGGTGACCGTCCTCCTTGCGGTTAGACTAGCCACTTCTGGTAAAACCCACTCCCATGGTGTGACGGGCGGTGTGTACAAGACCCGGGAACGTATTCACCGCGGCATGCTGATCCGCGATTACTAGCGATTCCAGCTTCACGCACCCGAGTTGCAGAGTGCGATCCGGACTACGATCGGTTTTCTGGGATTGGCTCCACCTCGCGGCTTGGCAACCCTCTGTTCCGACCATTGTATGACGTGTGAAGCCCTACCCATAAGGGCCATGAGGACTTGACGTCATCCCCACCTTCCTCCGGTTTGTCACCGGCAGTCTCCCTGGAGTGCTCTTGCGTAGCAACTAGGGACAAGGGTTGCGCTCGTTGCGGGACTTAACCCAACATCTCACGACACGAGCTGACGACAGCCATGCAGCACCTGTGTTATGGCTCCCTTTCGGGCACTCCCGCCTCTCGGCAGGATTCCATACATGTCAAGGGTAGGTAAGGTTTTTCGCGTTGCATCGAATTAATCCACATCATCCACCGCTTGTGCGGGTCCCCGTCAATTCCTTTGAGTTTTAATCTTGCGACCGTACTCCCCAGGCGGTCAACTTCACGCGTTAGCTACGTTACCAAGCCAATGAAGGCCCGACAACCAGTTGACATCGTTTAGGGCGTGGACTACCAGGGTATCTAATCCTGTTTGCTCCCCACGCTTTCGTGCATGAGCGTCAGTATTGGCCCAGGGGGCTGCCTTCGCCATCGGTGTTCCTCCACATCTCTACGCATTTCACTGCTACACGTGGAATTCCACCCCCCTCTGCCATACTCCAGCGCTGCAGTCACCAATGCAGTTCCCAGGTTAAGCCCGGGGATTTCACATCGGTCTTACAGCACCGCCTGCGCACGCTTTACGCCCAGTAATTCCGATTAACGCTCGCACCCTACGTATTACCGCGGCTGCTGGCACGTAGTTAGCCGGTGCTTATTCTTCCGGTACCGTCATCCCTCACGGATATTAGCCACAAGGTTTTCTTTCCGGACAAAAGTGCTTTACAACCCGAAGGCCTTCTTCACACACGCGGCATTGCTGGATCAGGCTTGCGCCCATTGTCCAAAATTCCCCACTGCTGCCTCCCGTAGGAGTCTGGGCCGTGTCTCAGTCCCAGTGTGGCTGGTCGTCCTCTCAGACCAGCTACAGATCGTCGGCTTGGTAGGCCTTTACCCCACCAACTACCTAATCTGCCATCGGCCGCCCCTTGAGCGCGAGGTCCCGAAAGATCCCCCGCTTTCCTCTCCCGAGCGTATGCGGTATTAATCCGGCTTTCGCCGGGCTATCCCCCACTCCAGGACACGTTCCGATGTATTACTCACCCGTTCGCCACTCGCCACCAGACCGAAGTCCGTGCTGCCGTTCGACTTGCATGTGTAAGGCATGCCGCCAGCGTTCAATCTGAGCCAGGATCAAACTCTTCAGTTCAAACCTGTTACTGTGTTCGGGCTCTCTCGAACCCGGTCGCTCACTCAACGTACTGACGATGATTGATCCGTCTTTCGACAGACAAACCTTCCTCTAATACTGTGTGAGGCTTCTGATACTTCTGCCTGACAGCAGACTCCGGAGAATCCGCCGCCGCATTCCGCATCAAGCGCCCACACTTATCGACTGTTAGTTTTTAAAGATCGGTCCGCCAAACCCGCCGCGCCTGAACCACCACTACCCGGCACTGCTTCGTTTGCGTCGCTGCGTCTGCAGCAGAGAAACGAGATTATGGAGAGCGGTCGACAACACGTCAATACCCTTCTCACAATTTATTTTAAAAAGTTGAAGAGCTTAAAAATTGAGCAGTGCCGCGTGCAACCTGAATTAGTTAGGCTTCCAATTGAATTCTCCGGAGCGCCGCGGCGAAAGGGAGAGATGAGTGGAGTTGCGAAAAGCCGTTAAGCAGCTTTTCCACAGAAAATGTTCGCAAGGCTGTGGATAACCACTCCACAACTGCGCCAAGTACTTGATGCAAAACCATTCTCGCGCGTTGCGCGCGAGAATGGCCGCTTGCGCGGCCGCGTGTCACCGTCACCATCAGGCGGACTTCATCGTCACCCGCGCATTCGTACGCATAAAAGCGCTGCGCTCGACCATCGCGCCAAACAGCAGCCCGATCGTCGTCCACATGACCACCTGCATGCCGATCGCCGCGACGCGGAACTTCCACAGCAGCACAGCCGGGAACGCGGCCGGCACTTCATTGATGACCGGCATCGACAGTTGCACGGCCGCGATGACCACGACGAACACGAGCCCCGCGACGATCGAACCGTTCCACGCACCCAGCTTCGCCGCCGCGCGACGCCGCACCTTCAGCGAAAACACCATCGTCGCGAGCGAAATCGCGATCATCAGAAAGAACAGGCCCGTGCGCGTGCCGATCGTCTCCGGATCACCGACCGACGGCGGATTGGCCGGATACTTGATATTCGGCACGATCACGAGCGTGATGAACGCGCCAAGCGCGAGCCACGCGGACAGCGCGCGCACGCTCAACGTCCCCGCGCGTCCATACGCATACGCAAACACCAGCGAGAACAGGCCGCCAAATGCCGCGCCATACGTGACCACGCCAGTCAGCAGGCCGAGGCCAGCCTGCGTCTGACGGCTCACGATTTCGGGCTCGGGCGCCTCGCCGCGCGCGGCGGCCGCTTTTTCTTCGAATGAAATGGCCTGATCGACCTGTGGTTCGCCGACGATTCGCGCGAACGCGAACGTGAGCGAGCCCGCGACGATGCCCGCGAGCATCCCGCGCACCAACAATTTACCTACCATGTCGAACTCCGTTAGTGGCAGGGAAAGCCGAGCAGATGGCGGCCGTCGTGCACGAACTCATGCATGTACATGCCGGGCACGAGCGACGTCGCGCCCTGTTCCGCACCAACGAAGTAAAGCGCGAGCAACAGCAGCAAGCCGCCGAACACGACCCATGGCAGCAGTTCGCGTAAAGGAATGGGAGTGGGCTGGGCTGCCGGTTGCGCGGCGCGATCAAGAACAGCTTCGGTCATGATGGACATCTCCTGGGGTGACGCGCCCCGAAAGTCGATTGCAGAGGAATGGTGCGAAGCTCGGGTCTGGCTTTCGGCTCTTGTGGATTGCAATGCCGATTACAGTGGCGCGACCGCGCCGGGCTCTCACCGGCTTCCGTGCTTCGCAGTGTCAGTATTCTACGCGCTAAACTGCGGCTTCCGTGACGGCGAGGGCTACCTCGCAACGCGCGCCGCGAGGCGATGAAACCACGCAGGCAAGTACGAATGAGGCGCCAACGCAAAGAATGGATACGCGACTATTACTGGTGAGCCACGCGGCAACGGCCGCGCAGCGCGCGGGCCGCTTCCCTGACGACGATCCGCTCGACGCGCGCGGTCGCGCCGAAGCCGTAGCGGCGCGACCGCGTCTCGCGCTTCCCGCCCACGGCGCGGTGTTCACCAGCCCCGCCGCCAGCGCGCGCGAAACGGCCGCCGCGCTCGGTCTGAGCGCCACGCCTGCCGACGCATTGGTGGATATCGACTATGGCAAATGGCGCGGCCAGCGCCTCGCGGCCATTGCCGACGCAACGCCCCGCGAACTCGCCGCCTGGACACGCGAGCCCGACACCGCGCCGCCCGGCGGCGAATCGTTCGGTCAACTCGTGCAGCGGGTTGGAGAGTGGCTCGACGCGCAGCAGGCAGACGTGCGTTCATGCAATGCCGTCAACGAAGCAAGCTTCGCGGCCTCTGCGCAAGGTCGAACCATCGTCGCCATCACCCACGCGACTCTACTGCGAGCGGCAATCGTGCACGCCCTCGGCGCATCGCCAACCGTGTTCTGTCGCATCGAGATCGCGCCGCTGTCGGTCGTCGAATTACGCCACTCGCGACGCGGCTGGTCGTGGCGCCCGGCCGCCACCGCCTGAACGCCAGCGCCTGAACGGCACCGCCGCTTACCTGCCCGACACCACGAGCCGCAACCGGTTGGACCCCTCGGGCGTCAGCGTGATTTCGGTGCGTCGATCCTTCGCGCCGAGATAAAAGTGCTGACGTCCCGGCGAATTCTGATCGTGCGTTGCATCGGGCAGGCACGACGCGACATCTGCCGCGACCGCTTCCAATGCATCCGCGTTCGAGCCCGCCGCCTGATGCGGCGTCCACGTGCACTGGAAACTTCGATGCGCGGCCGAACATTGCGCGTCATCGCCATAAGGTTGCGCAACGCCTTTGCCGTCGTCGGGTGTCAGCGAGGCGAAGCCGTCCGGCGCCGCGGCCACGATCCGTTTGAGCGCACCGCAAGGTCTGGGGCTATCGTCGGCGGATGCACTGACCGGCAGCAGCGCAACGAGCGATGCCGCGGTAAGCGCGATAGCCGAAAGTCGATAGGTTTTCATGGTGTGCGTGAAGCTTCCAAAGTGCTGCTGAAGAAAAACTCGCAGCGAGCCACCTTTAATAGCACGCTTCATGCCCATGCGCGCGAGGCCCGAGCACGCAGGCAATGCACGACGGCACACAAATTGCATAGCGCCATACCGGCCGCGACATCGCGCCCGTTTCGATCAAAGCCACTGCCGCCGTCATTTCAACCATCATGTCGACCACTACCGCCGCCCCTACCCCCGCCCGCATATCGTCGGGCATCGAAGGCATCGACGACATCCTCGGCGGTGGTCTTACGCCGAACCGCATGTACCTCGTGGAGGGTGTGCCAGGCACGGGTAAGACCACCCTCGCGTTGCAATTCTTACTCGAGGGCCTGCACGAAGGGCAGACCGGCCTTTATATCGCGCTGTCCGAAACCCGTGCTGAACTGCTCGCGATCGGCGCGAGCCATGGCTGGGATCTGAGCCGTTTCACGATACTGGAGCAACTGCCCGAAGAAGGGCTCGAACCGCAATACGAACAGACCGTGCTGCACCCGGCCGAAGTCGAACTCGGCGAAAGCGTGCGCAACGTAATCGAGCACGTCGACGAACTGAAGCCGGCGCGCGTCGTCCTGGACAGCCTGTCCGAACTGCGTCTGCTGGCGGAGAACCCATTGCGCTACCGTCGGCAGATTCTCGCGCTCAAGCACCATTTCTCGACGCGCGAATGCACGGTGCTGCTGCTCGACGACACGTCGGCCAGCACCTCCGGCATTCAGCTTCACAGCATCGTGCACGGCGTGATCAGCCTCGAAAACGTCGCTCATGATTACGGCGGCAATCGCCGCCGTCTGCGCATCGCGAAGATGCGCGGCATCAAGTTCCGCGAGGGCTATCACGACTTCACGCTCAACACCGGCGGTCTGCGCGTCTATCCGCGTCTGGTCGCCGCCGAGCATCGCAGCGAATTCGGCACGAGCCCGATGAGCACCGGCACGCCCGGCCTCGACGCGCTGCTCGGCGGTGGCCTCGTCCCCGGCACCAATTCGCTGATCATCGGCCCGTCGGGGGTCGGCAAAACCACCACCGTCGTGTCGTGCCTGCTTGCCGCACTCGAGCGCGGCGAGCGTTGCGCGTACTACATATTCGACGAAACGCTCAGCACGCTGGTCACACGCTGCGCGACGCTCGGCATGGATCTCGCGCCGCACGTCGAAAGCGGTCTGCTGATGCTGCGCCAGATCGATCCCGCGGAAATCTCGCCGGGCGAGCTGTCGAGCGACGTGCGCAACGCGGTCGAAAACGAGCACGTGCGCTATGTCGCGGTCGACAGCCTGAACGCCTATCTGCAGGCGATGCCCGGCGAGCGCTACCTGCTGCTGCACATGCACGAATTGCTCGGCTATCTGAATCAGCAGGGCGTGGTCACGATGCTCGTGCTCGGGCAGCACGGCATCATCGGCGAAGTGCAGACCGAGGTCGACGTCAGTTATCTGAGCGACGTGGTCGTGCTGTTCCGCTATTTCGAGCACCGCGGCGAAGTGCTGACGGCAATAACCGCCGTCAAGAGCCGCGCGAACGATCATGAACGCACGATCCGCCAGTTCCGCCTCGGCACCGAAGGCGTCGAGGTCGGCGAAGCGCTGCGCGACTTCGAGGGCGTGCTGTCGGGCCTGCCCTCGTATCGCGGCAGCACCGCGATGCTCGGCGCGACGAACCATCTGATCGATATGTCAGGACAGTGAGCGATGGAGCAGCGTGTCCTCATCCTCGCACCGTTCGGCCGCGACGCCGAAGTGATCACCGCCGTTCTGCACAATGACGCACGCGCCTGCGTGACCTGCGACGACGCCGACGCGCTCACCACCGAGCTCGACGTCGGCGCGGGCACCGCGCTGCTCACCGAGGAAGCGCTCGCGAACGGCCACGGCTCGAGCCTCTATGCGTGGCTCGAACGGCAGCCCGCATGGTCCGACTTCCCGTTCATCCTGCTCGCCGCCCGCAGCATCGGCCATCGATCCGCGCGCGGGCTCGAAGTGCTCGAACGGCTCGGCAACGTAGTGGTGCTCGAACGTCCGCTCAATTCGGAAACGTTGCGGCGCGCGGTCGTGTCGTCGTTGCGGGCCCGCGGACGGCAATATGAGTCGCGAAGGCTGCTTGCCGAGCGCATCGAGGCACAGGACGCGCTGGAGCAGCTGAACGATTCGCTGGAAAGCCGCATCGCCGCGCGCACGCACGAACTTGCGTCAGCCAACGACCGGCTGATGGCCGAGATCCACGAACGCGCGAAGGTTCAGGCCGTGCTCGTGCAATCGCAGAAGATGGAGGCGCTCGGTCAGCTGACCGGCGGCATCGCGCACGACTTCAACAATCTGCTGAACGTGATCATGGTCAACGCGGAACTGATCGCGCGCGTGAGCGGCGACGAACGCCTGCGCGGCATGGCGGCCACCGTCAAGCGCGCGACCGAGCGCGGCGCGAAACTGACTGGCCAGTTGCTGACTTTCTCGCGCAACAGCAACCCGAATCTGAAAGCGATCGACGTGGTCGCGCTGCTGCAGGGCATGCGCGACATCATCGCTGTGTCGCTCGGCTCGAGCATCCGCTATGACAACGACTTCGAGCGCACCGAAATGTGGACCCAGGCCGACGCAAATCAGCTCGAGCTCGCGGTGCTCAATCTCGCGATCAACGCGCGCGACGCGATGCCGGCCGGCGGGCGCCTCGACATCCACGTGACCCTGCGCGACGCGCCCGACCAGACGCTGAAGCATGGCCGCTACGTCGTGATCGAAGTCGCCGACACGGGTGAGGGCATTCCGCCAGACGTCGTGTCGCGCGTGTTCGATCCGTTCTTCACGACCAAGCCGATCGGCAAGGGCACGGGGCTAGGCCTGAGCCAGGTGTATGGCATCGCGAGGCAGGCGGGCGGCGCCGCGCGCATCTTCAGCGAAGAAGGTACCGGCACCACGGTGCAGATCTGGCTGCCGATGCGCGAGCGAGTGGCCGCGCACAGCGAAGCGGAGTCCGATGCGGAAGCGAACGCGGTCGGCGACAAGCGCGTGCTCGTGGTCGAGGACGACAGCGAAGTGCGCGCGATGCTCGTTGAATCGTTGCGCATGCTCGGCTACACGGTGACCGAGGCCGCCGACGGCCAGGCCGGCCTTGACCGCCTCGTCGACGATCATCCCGATCTGCTGATGGTCGACTTCGCGATGCCGGGCATGAACGGCATCGACGTGATCGCCGCGGCGCGCAAGCTTCGTGCCGATCTACCGGTGGTCCTGGCGACCGGTTATGCGGACGTCGACATTGCCGATCTCGCAGTCAAGCATTGCACGATCCTGCGCAAGCCGTTTCAGCTCGACGAGCTGGCGCGCACGGTGCGGATCGGGCTGCTCGCGTGAATCAAGCTCGAGTGAATCAAGTAGACCACTTGCATCAAAATGCCCATTGAATCGCGGCGCACCGCACACCCAACGATTCTGTAAGCCCACCTCCTGGCCACCGATTTAATGCCGCTGTCGCATTCGCGCCGCACGCTCCTCCGGTTCGGTCACGATTTCCAATTCAATAGTTTGCTAACGAATATTTTGGAAATACAATACCGGCCATGTCGAATCTCGATGCCCTGCGCCGCACCGTCAGCAGCACGCTGGTCGTCGCCGCCAGAAAGTGGCGGCGCACGAGTCACGGTGTGCTCGCGGCCTTCAACGTATCCGAAGCGTGCGCGACGCCGCTGCTGACCGCGAGCCGGCTCGGCTCGGCGGTGCGTCAGGTCACGCTCGCCGATCACATCGGCATCGAGGGGCCGTCCCTCGTGCGGCTGCTCGACCAGTTGTGCGCGGCCGGCCTGATGCGCCGCGACGAAGATCCCGAAGACCGCCGCGCGAAGACCGTCGTACTGACCGACGAAGGCCGCGCCGTCACCGCGAAGATGGAAGAGGAGCTGGTCACGTTGCGCGCGCAGGCGCTCAAAGGCGTATCGCGCGACGATCTCGAAGCCGCCCTGCGCGTGCTCGGCGCATTCACGGCCGATGCCGCCGGACGCGCCGAACCGGGAAGCGTCGAGCGCGACACGCGTCACGAACGCGCGCAGCCGGTGCGCCCGGAATCGGTCAGGCACGAGGCGACGAAGCGCACCTCGTCGGCGAAGCGCGAGCCCGCCAAAGGCGAGGCGCTTGCCAGCAAGGTCAAACGGACGAGCGGCAAAAGCGCTGCCAAAACGGCCGGCAAATCACGCGGCACCGCCAAGGCGCGCAAGTCCACCAAGAGCGGCGCGCGAGCCACCGCGCCGCACAACGCCGATTCCGCGTAACGGTTCATGGTCTATCCCACTCTCCGCGACTGGCTGTTTTCCGTCAAAACGTTCGCCGCGGCCATGCTCGCGCTTTACATCGGCCTCGCGTTCGAACTGCCGCGGCCGTACTGGGCGATGGCGACCGTCTACATCGTGTCGAACCCGTTCGTCGGCGCGACCCGCTCGAAAGCGATCTATCGTGCGCTGGGCACTGCGCTCGGCGCGTCGGGCGCGGTGCTGCTGGTGCCGCCGTTCGTCGAATCGCCGTACCTGTTCAGCGTGGTCGTCGCGGCGTGGATCGGCACGATGCTCTACCTCGCGGTGTCCGACCGCACCGCGCGCAGCTACGTGTTCATGCTGGCGGCCTATACGATGCCGATCATCGCGCTGCCGTCGGTGACGAATCCGACCGGCGTCTTCGATCTCGCCGTGAGCCGGACCGAGGAGATCATTCTCGGCATCGTGTGCGCGAGTATCGTCGGCAGCGCGGTGTTTCCGAGCCGGCTCGCGCCGACGATCATCGAGCGCACCGACGCATGGTTTCGCGACGCCGCGTTCTACGCGACCGAAACGCTGTCGGGCCGTATCGCAAGCTCGGCGATTTCCGGTGCCCGGCAACGACTCGCGAGCACGATCAACGGTCTCGAACTGCTGCTGAGCCAGCTCGCCTACGATCACACGCGGCCCGACGTCCTCGCGCGCGCGCATGAACTACGTGGCCGCATGCAACTGCTGCTGCCGATCATGTCGTCGCTCGCCGATCCGCTGCTCGCGCTCTACAACAACGGCCCGCAACACTGGCCCGAAGGACTTCAGACGCTGATCGACGACGTCATCAAGTGGTTCAACCAACCGCTGCCCGCGCCGAGCGAGGGTTATCACGCGGACGAGACCGCCAACGCGCTGCGCGCGCGCATCGCCGCGATGCACCCGCCCGCCGCCGCGCTCACGCATTGGGACGGCGCGCTGCTGTCGAATGCACTATGGCGCCTCGCGCAAGTGATCGACGTGTGGCAAGACTGCCGCTCGCTGCGCATCATCATCACGCGCGAGGAAGGTTCGTGGCGGCCGCATTTCCGTCACTGGCGACTCGGCGGCACCGAGCGCTTCTACGATCGCGGCATGATGCTGTTCGCGACCGTGTCGGCGGCCGCGGCTGTGGTGCTCGCGTGCGCGCTGTGGATCGGCTCGGGCTGGAACGACGGCGCGAGCGCGGTCACGCTCGCGGCGGTCGCCTGCTGCTTCTTCGCCGCGCTCGACGAACCCGCGCCGTTCGTGTTCCGCTTCTTCCTCGCGACTGGCGTCGCCGTGGTGGCCGCGGGCCTCTATCTGTTCGTCGTGCTGCCGCAGGTGCACGACTTCCCGATGCTGGTGATCCTGTTCGCCGCGCCGTTCATTCTGGTCGGCACGCTGATTCCGCGCCCGCAGTTCAACATGGTGACGGTGCTGGTCGCGGTGAACACGGCCACCTTCATCAGCATTCAGGACGCGTACGACGCGAACTTCCTGACGTTCCTGAACGCCAACCTCGCGGGCCTCTCCGGCCTGCTCTATGCATACTTGTGGACCCGTGCAACGCGCCCATTCGGCGCCGAGCTGGCCGCGGCGCGCCTGTTGCGCTCGAGCTGGGCCGACGTCGCGCTGAGCGCGTCGACGCGGCCGATCGAAGACCCGCGCAATCTCGCCGCGCGCATGCTCGACCGGCTGATGCAATTGATCCCGCGCCTCGCTGCAACCGACGACTACCGCCATCCGTCGATCGAGAGCTTCCGCGATCTGCGCATCGGCTTCAATGCGCTGGACCTGCGCCGCCTCACACGCAAGCTCGGCGGCGAAGCGGCCGGCGCGATCGACCATGTTCTCGATGGAGTGCGTACATACTACGAGAGCTGCATCGATCGACGCCACCGCGAGCCGGTGCCGGACAGCCTGATGTCGTTGATCGACGTGGCCGTCGCGCGCGTCACCGCGCAGGGGCTCGCCAATGCCGCGGCGCCGACCGAGACCTCGCGGACCTCGGCGCGTCAGTTGCGCGATGCGCTGCACGCGCTGGTCGGCTTGCGTCTTTCGCTGTTTCCGGCGACCCTCACGAAACCAACGCCGACCGAACCGGAGGCCGCCGCGTGATGCACCCATTCTTGCGCCCCTGCTTGCGCCCCTGCTTGCGCCCGCCTTCGCACCCCGCCTCCCCCTTTTCCCAGTTCCCGCGATGATCGGTGAAATCGATATCTTCGGCGTGTTCGTACCGTCCGTGCTGGTGCTGATGTTGATCGCGTATCTGATCAACCTCGGCATTCGCACCGCGCTCGATTACACCGGCTTTTACCGCTTCGTCTGGCATCGCTCCATCTTCGATCTCGGCGTCTATGTGCTGGTGCTGGGCCTTGTCGTCGTCGTTTCGCACAGACTAATAACGTGAAAAAAACCTGGTTCTCCGTCGGTCAGATCCTGCTGACCCTGATCGTCGTAGTGGTCGCAGCATTGGTGCTGTGGAAACTCGTCAACTACTACATGTTCGCGCCGTGGACCCGCGACGGGCGCGTACGCGCCGACGTGATCCAGGTCGCGCCCGACGTGTCGGGACTGATTTCGTCGGTCGAGGTCATGGACAACCAGCAGGTCAAGCAGGGCCAGGTGCTGTTCAGGATCGATCAGGCGCGCTACACGCTCGCATTGCGTCAGGCCGAGGCAACGGCGCAGCAGCGCCGCGCGACGCTCGATCAGGCCCGCCGCGAATACGCGCGCAATCGTCAGCTCGGCAATCTCGTCGCCGCCGAAGTACTCGAAGAAAGCCGCTCGCGCGTCGAGGCGGGCGAAGCCGCGCTCGCCGACGCGAACGTCGCGATCGACACCGCGAAGCTGAACCTCGAGCGCTCGACGATCAAAAGCCCGGTAGACGGCTATCTGAACGACCGCGCGCCGCGCGCCGGCGAATTCGTCGCGGCCGGCCGCGCGGTGGTCGCGGTGGTCGACATGCATTCGTTCCGCGTCGACGGCTACTTCGAGGAAACCAAGCTGCGCGGCATCGACATCGGCCAGCCGGTCGACATCATCGTAATGGGCGAGCCGAAGCCGCTGCGCGGGCACGTGCAAAGCATCGTCGCCGGTATCGAAGACCGCGACCGCACGCAAAGCGCCAATCTGCTGCCGAACGTGAACCCGGCGTTCAGCTGGGTGCGGCTCGCGCAGCGCATTCCGGTGCGGGTCGCGCTCGATGAAGTGCCCGCTGATTTCCGCCTGATCGCGGGGCGTACCGCGACGGTGTCGGTGCGTGACCTGTCGCCGCTCAGGAGACGAGCCGTGTCGGGCACGGGTGGCGCATCTGGCACGGTCGCCGCTTCGGCTGCGCCGGTGGCGCCGGGTTCGTCGGTGGCGTCCGGGTCCGCTGGGTCGGGCACCGCACCGTCGGGCGCGTCGCAATGAAGTTCGTGCGTACCTTGTCCGCGCTGGCGCCGCGCTTGCCGCTGCTGCCGCTGCTGCCGTTATTGCCGCTCACCGTCGCGCTGAACGGCTGCATCAACGTCGGGCCGAACTACACGCTGCCGAAACAGGCGCTCGTCAATGCCCCGCTCGCGAACGGAGCGATCGAGGGCGCCGATCCCATGCTGACGTCAACCCTCAATCTGCCGACCGTCTGGTGGAAGCTGTACGACGATCCGGTGCTGAACGGTCTGGTCGACCAGGCGTTGAAATCGAATACCGACCTGCGCGTCGCGACCGCGAATCTCGCGCGCTCGCGCGAGGCGCTGGGCATAGCGCAAGCGCAGGGCGGTTTTTCGGGCAACGCGTCGGTGGCGATCCAGCGCGCGCAGGAATCGGCCGAGCAATACCTGCTCTTCGAGAAACTGCCGGTCGCCAACCTGGGTGACATGGGCATCAACGTCTCGTACGAAATCGACCTGTTCGGCAAGCTGCGCCGCGGCGTCGAAGCGGCGGCGGCGGACACCGAGGCCGTGGAAGCCGCGGGCGACCTCGCGCGCATCACTGTCGTCGCGGACGTGGTGCGCTCGTACGTCGAACAATGCTCGGCGGCCGAGGAGCTGCGCATCGCGCAGCAATCGCTCGCGCTACAGAAGGAGCGCGTGGACGTGTCGCGCCGTCTGCGCGACGCGGGACGCGGAAACCAGACCGCGGTCACGAGCGGCCAGACTCAGGTCGAGACTCTGACGGCCGACATTCCGCGCTACACCGCGCGCCGCAAGATCGCACAATACCGGCTCGCGATGCTGCTCGCCCAGGCGCCATCGCAATTGCCGCCGGCCGTGCTCGCCTGCGACCGGCTGCCGCAAATCCACCAGCCGATTCCGATCGGCGACGGCGCCGGGCTGCTGCGGCGACGCCCGGACGTGCACGAAGCCGAGCGTCGGCTCGCGGCGTCGACGGCGCGCATCGGCGTCGCGACCGGGGCGCTTTATCCGAGCATCAGCATTGGCGCGTCGGCGGGCTTCACCGGCATTCTGGAAGACATTCCCACCTCGCCGACGGCGCGTTGGGCCTTCGGTCCGCTGATCAGCTGGACCTTCCCGGCCAACGGCGCGCGCCAACGGGTGCACGAAGCCGAAGCGTCGAGCCAGGTCGCGCTCGCGAAGTTCGACGGCGTGGTGCTGACCGCGCTGCGCGAAACCGAGACCAACCTCGCGACCTACGCGTCCGATTACGCGCGCGCCGAATCGCTGCGCGCGGCGCTGAAGTCGGCGACGCAATCGGCGGATGAAACGCATCGGCTGTATCGCGCCGGGCGCGAGTCGTTCATCTCCGATCTCGACGCGACGCGCACGCTGACGGCCGCGAAGTCGCAGCTCGCGGCGGCGGAGGGCCAGGTGGCGATCGATCAGGTCAATCTATTCCTGTCGCTGGGCGGCGGGTGGGAAGTTGGCGGGCAAAGCACGCCGGGTGAAACGCGGCCGCAGCTGAAGGCAACACCTGTCGCGGCCAAGCCGTCCGCGAAGTCGGGAGCGTCGACGGCCGCAACTGCGAAAGCGCCTTGATCGGCCGTCTTACGATTTATTTTTGACAATCTTTCTTTTTGCTTTCACTTTCGGTTAAATACGTGACACCACTTCACGCTACGGAGTCTCGTATGTCGCCATTCATGCAGGGTGTAGTCACGTTGGGCGGATGCATCGGTATCTTCACCGCGGTGGTTGCGGTGGTCGAAATGTTGGCTAATTGAGCTGGGCGGGCGGCGGACCGAAAGAGTGGCTAGCTGTTCCGCACTTTCGCCGCCGCCTGATGTATCGCCGCCCGTACCCGCGGATACGTGCCGCAACGGCACACCACCGGCGTCATCGCCTCGTCGATGTCGGCGTCGGTCGGATCGGGCTTGTGCTTCAGCAACGCGCAAGCCGCCATCAATTGCGCGCTCTGGCAATAACCGCACTGCACCACATCGAGTTCGATCCACGCGGCCTTCAGCGCCTGCGCCTCGCGTCCCTGCAAACCCTCGATCGTCGTGATCTTCTGCGTATGCAGGCTCGACATCAACGTCTGGCACGCGAAGCACGCGGCATCGTCGAGATTGATCGTGCACGCGCCGCAGATGCCCACGCCGCAGCCGAACTTGGTGCCGGTCATGCCGAGATCGCAGCGCAGCACCCATAGCAGCGGCATGTCCGGATCGGCATCGACCTTCACCTTGCGTCCGTTGATATTCAGTACCGCCATGCTTGCCTCCTGAGTCGCCGCGCTACACCGCAAGCTTTTGCTCATCCACCGTCCATCATGCAAGCCGCAACGGCAGCGTCCGCAAACGCTGCCCCGTCAGTGCGAACACCGCATTGCCCACCGCCGGCGCGATCGGCGGCACGCCCGGCTCGCCGACACCTTGCGGGTGCAGCTCGCTCGGCATGATGTCGACTTCGATCGCAGGGCACCCGTTCATCCGCACGACCGGAAAGTCCACGAAGTTCTTCTGCTGCACCTGGCCGTTGACGATCGTGATCTCGTTCTGCAATGCGCTCGACAGCCCGAACACGATGCCGCCTTCCATCTGCTGACGGATCAGGTTCGGATTCACCGGCAAGCCGCAATCGATCACGCACACCACCCGATGCACGCGAATCAGCCGGTTCGCGCCGATCGACACCTCCGCGACCTGCGCGACCACGCTGCCGAACGCCTCGTGCAACGCGACGCCACGAGCGCAACGCGCGCCATCGGCGGCGGGTTTTAGCGGACGCCCCCAGTCGGACAACTTCTCGACACGCTTCAGGACCGCCAGATGACGCGGATGCTGCGCGAGCAGCATCGCGCGAAACACGATCGGGTCCTGGCCGGCCGCGGCGGCGGCTTCGTCGGTGAAGCTCTCGGTGAAGAAGGCCTGATGCGAGTGGCCGACCGAGCGCCAGAAGCCGATCGGCACCGGCAATTCGACTATCTTGTGCGACACGCGCGCGGCCGGCCACTCGTACGCCTGATCGAACGCGCCTTCGCAGGTGGTCTTGTCGATCGGGATGTGCGGCACGCCGTAGTAACGCGCGAGCGCATCCGGCACGATCGCCTGACCCGCCGACTTCGCGTGCCAGGCGACCAGCTTGCCGTGCTCGTCGAAGCCGGCCTGAAGCCATGCCGCGCATGCGGGCCGGTAGAAGTCGTGCGTGAAGTCCTGCGCGCGCGACCAGATGGTTTGCACCGGACGGCCATCGGCCTCGCGCGCGATCGCCGCGGCCTGCGCGACGAAATCGAGTTCGAGGCGCCGGCCGAACGCGCCGCCCAACAACTGCGTCTGTACATCGACGAGATCGACGTCGAGGCCGAGCACTTTCGCCGCATGATGCCGCGCGAGCCGCGGCATCTGCGTCGACACCCAGACGGTCGCTGCGCCGTCCGCGACCTGCACCGTGCAGTTCAGCGGCTCGACCGCGCCATGCGCGAGATACGGTGCGTGATAGACCGCTTCGATCGTGCGCGCCGCGCGACTCATCGCGTTGTCGACGTTGCCGACGTGGTAATACACGTGGCCGTCCGTATGGTCGAGCGCCTCGACGAGGCGGGAGTCCACCGCCGCGCTCGACACCTTCGCGGCCGCGCCGTCATGCCAGGTCACGTTGATCGCCTCGACCGCGCTCATCGCGCGAAACGCGTTGTCCGCGATCACGGCCACGCCGCCGGTGCCGCCCGCGTACGGCGGCACGGCGAACGCCTTGATGAAGCCCCGTATCTTTTGCGCGGGCGTCGCGTCGAAATGCGCGACCGTGCCGCCGAGCGTCGGACACATCACGACGCTTGCATAGACCAAACCGTCGGGCAACACGTCGATGCCGAAGCGCGCCGCACCGTCGATTTTCGAAGCGGCTTCGATGCGCCGCACGGGCTGGCCGATCAGCCTGAAGTCGGCCGGCTGCTTCAGGACGACGCTGCGCGGCAGCGGCTGGCGCGCGGCCATCGACGACAATTCGCCGAACGTCGCCTTGTGCCCCCAAGGGTGCAGCACGTAGCCCTTTTCCGCGCGGCATTCGCGGACCGGCACCTCCCAGCGCTCGGCCGCCGCCGCGATCAGCATCACGCGCGCCGACGCGCCGGCCTCGCGCATCGGCGTCCAGAGATCGTTCATGCTCGAGGAGCCGCCCGTCATCATCGTGCCGATCTCACGCACTGCCTTGCTCGTGATCCACACGGTGCCGCGGCGGATGTAGCTGTCGTCGTCGGGGCGAAACGGCAAATCGTCGACGATGCTCTGCACCGCGTTGTAGATCCGGTCGATCGGCGCCTCTTCGACTTTCACCTGCGGCCAGTCGGCGTCGAGCTCCTCGGCGAGCAGCATCGCAAGCCCCGTATGGATGCCCTGCCCCATTTCGGCCTTCGGCACGATGATCGTCACGCGGTTGTCGGCGTCGATCTTGACCCAGCCGTTCAGCCCAACCTCAGTGCCTTGCGTCGGCAGCGGCGTCGACGTCATCAGGCGCTGGCGCGGCGGCACCACGGCCCAGCCGACCAGCAGCCCGCCCAACGCACTGGCGCCGCCAAGCAGAAAGGTTCTGCGCGTCAACATGGCATGGCTCGCTCGGCTGGCTCGATGGTAGGAAAACGGCGACAGCGCCGATGCACCCGTCTTTGTCTGCGAATAGTAATAAGACGAATCGGCGAGCGTGAGACTTAAATGCGCGCGTGAACCTCGAGCGGCCGTACGGCGTGGGAAGGCGGGGACTGAAAGCGGCGGGGGAAAGTCGTGGGGTGTTTCATTAACTGCGACCGCGCAGAGGCGGCGGTGTGCCGGCGTAAGTCACCGCCGGCACACCGCGAACCTTGCGCTTGATTCAATCAGGCGATCATGCGACCGGATCAACGGCGGTTCGAACCCGACACCACGTCGATCCACACGGCCAGCACGAGGATGCCGCCCTTCACGATCATCTGCCAGTACGCGTCGACGTCGAGCATGGACATGCCGTTGTCGAGGCTCGCCATGACGAGCGCGCCGATCAGCGCGCCATACACGGTGCCGGAGCCGCCGCGCATCGAGGTGCCGCCGATAAAGCACGCGGCGATCGCGTCGAGTTCGCCCATCGAGCCCGCCGACGGCGAACCGGCCGCGAGCCGCGCCGTGTTGACGATGCCGGCAAACGCGCACATCAGCCCCATCAGCGCGAAGATCGCGAGCTTCACGCGGTCGGTGTTGACACCCGACAGCCGCGTCGCTTCGAGGTTCGAGCCGACCGCGTAGATGCGGCGTCCGAACACGGTCTGCGTCGCGATCCATGTGAAGACGCCGAGCAGCGCGAGCAGCAGCAACACCGGCACCGGAATGCCGCCGTAACTGTCGAGCATCGCGATGAAGCCGGCGAGAATCGCGCCTGCGCCGATCACCTTCGCGACGTCCTGCCAGAACGGCACGACGCGCAACTGATAACGCTGCCGATTCGCGCGCTGGCGGATCGTCAGGAATGCCAGCAGCAGGAACAGCACGACGGCGAGCGTGTCGCCGGCGAGCCGCGGCAGGTAGCCCTGGCCGACGAACACGAAGCTGTCCGACACCGGCGCGATCGTCGACCCTCCGGTAATGCCGAGCAGAATGCCGCGATACGCGAGCATGCCGCCAAGCCCGACGATAAACGACGGCACGCGCCGATACGTCGACCACCAGCCGTTGAACACGCCGACCGCGATGCCGAGCAGCAACACGACCGGAAGCGTCACGCCGATCGGCCAGTGCCGGTTCACGTCGAGAATCGCCGCAACGCCGCCTAGCAAACCGAGCAGCGAACCGACCGACAGATCGATTTCACCGGCGATGATCACGAACACCATGCCGCACGCGAGCATGCCGGTAATCGACATCTGCCGCAGCAGATTCGACAGGTTGCGCGGCGTGACGAACGCGCCGTGCGTGAGCGCCGAAAAGAAAATCCAGATCACGGCGACGGCGATCAGCAGCGCGAGAATCTTGTAGCGCGCGAACAGTTGCTGGATCCGTTGCGTGCCGCCGAATGCGCCTCGCGGCGCGGCGTTGTCGGTGCGTTGGGAAGTTACTTCGGGAGTCATGCGGCACTCGCTGCGGTTGGGTTCGAAGATAGATGCGCGGGGCGGATCGCGGCGCCGAGAATGTCTTCCTGCGTGAGACCGTCGTTGATGAAGTCGCCGCGCAACTCGCCTTCGCCGATCACGAGCACTCGGTCGCTGATGCCGAGCACTTCCGGCAATTCGGACGACACCATCACGATCGACATGCCGCGCTGCGCCAGTTGGAAGATCAGCTTGTAGATCTCGTATTTGGCGCCGACGTCGACGCCGCGTGTCGGTTCGTCGAGAATCAGCACGGTCGGGTTGGTCAGCAGCATGCGCGTGAGCACGGCCTTCTGCTGATTGCCGCCCGACAGACTTGCAATCGATAACATCGGATTCGCGGCGCGCACGGAAAGCCGTTTCATTTCCGTCTGAATCGTGTCGAGTTCGGCCGCGGAATCGATACGTCCGCCCGACGCGAAACGCTGCAACACCGCAAGCGTGATGTTATGACCGACGCTCATGCCGGGCACGATGCCGTGGCGTTTGCGATCCTCGGGCACCATCGCGATGCCGGCGCGAATCGCGTCGATCGGCGCGCGAATTTTCAGCGGCTTGCCGTCGAGCATGACGTGCGCCTCGCTGATGCCTGCATACGCGCCGAAAACCGCCTGCATCATTTCGGTGCGGCCCGCGCCGACGAGCCCGGCGACACCGAGAATTTCGCCGCGCCGCAACGAGAACGACACGTCGTCCACGCGCTTGCGGCGCGGATTCGTCACGTCGAAACAGGTCACGTTGCGCGCTTCGAAGATCACGTCGCCGATCGGATGCGGCTCGCGCGGAAACAGGTTCTTGATCTCTCGGCCGACCATCAGCGAGATGATCCGCTCGGTCGTCAGGGCGTGCATCGGCTCGGTCGCGACATGGCGGCCGTCGCGAATCACGCTGATCGTGTCGCAGACGGCCGCGACTTCTTCGAGCTTGTGCGAGATGTACACGCAGGCAATGCCGCGCCGCTTCAGATCGCGCACGATATCGAGCAGAATCGCGATTTCGGAGGCGGTCAGCGACGACGACGGTTCGTCGAGGATCAGCAGCTTTGCGCGCTTGTTCAGCGCCTTTGCGATTTCGATCAGCTGCTGATGGCCGCCCCCGTAGTTCATCACGGGCTGCGCGGCGTTGATGCCGCTGATGCCGAGGTCGCGCAACAGTTCGTCGGCGCGCTGATACATCGCCGCGTAGTTCATGCGGCCGCCGGGCAGCGTGATTTCGTTGCCGAGAAAGATATTTTCCGCGACCGACAACTCCGGCACGAGCATCAGTTCCTGATGGATGATGATGATGCCCGCGCGTTCGGTGTCGCGTACGCTCGCGGCCTTTAGCGTCTCGCCTTCCCAGGTTATTTCGCCATCCCACGTACCGTGCGGATACACGCCGGACAGCACCTTCATCAGCGTCGATTTGCCCGCGCCGTTTTCGCCGCACAGGCCCACGCATTCGCCCGGCGATACGGTCAGATCGATGCCGTCGAGCGCCTTCACGCCGGAAAAAGCTTTGACGATGCCGCGCATCGTCAGAACAGGTTGGGTCATTCGCTATGCCTCGCTGCAAGTTGGGCCGATGTTCGATCACGCTCCCGGGCGCGATGACCCGGGAGCGTGGCGTTCACATAGCCCGTCTCTGTGTTATTTGCTCGCGAGTTGCTCTTGCGTGTAGAAGCCGTCCTTCACGACGGTGTCGAGGTTCGCCTTGGTCAGCTTGATCGGCTGCAGCAGCACCGTATCGACCTTCTTCTTGCCGTTGTCGTATTGCGCGTTGAACGCCGGCTTGTCACCCCTGGCAAGCGCGACCGACAGCTTCGCCGCTTCGCTCGCGATCAGCTTCAGCGGCTTGTAGACCGTCATCGTCTGCGTGCCGGCCGCCACGCGCTTCACGGCTGCGAGGTCGGCATCCTGACCCGAGATCGGTACCTTGCCGGCGAGGCCCTGCGCGGCGAGCGCCTGGATCGCGCCGCCCGCGGTGCCGTCATTCGACGCGACGACTGCGTCGATCTTGTTGTTGTTCGCGGTCAGCGCGTCTTCCATGATGCGCAGCGCGGTCGATGCGCTCCACTCCGGCACCCACTGCTGGCCGACCACCTTGATGTCACCCTTGTCGATCGCCGGTTGCAGCACCTTCAGTTGGCCTTGGCGCAGCATCTTCGCATTGTTGTCGGTCGGCGCGCCGCCGAGCAGGAAGTAGTTGCCCTTCGGCCGCACGTCATAGACGCCCTGCGCCTGCATCTCGCCGACCTTCTCGTTGTCGAACGAGATATAGGCGTCGATATCGGCGTCGAGAATCAGGCGGTCATACGACACGACCTTGATGCCCGCTTTGCGTGCTTCGGCCACGACGTTGCCGAGCGTCTTCGAGTTGAACGGCACGATCACAATCACGTCGACGCCGCGCGAGATCAGGTTTTCGATCTGCGAGATCTGGCGCTCTTCGCTCGCATCGGCCGATTGCACCGACACCTTCGCGCCGAGCTTTTCCGCCGCGGCGACGAAATAGTCGCGATCGCGCGACCAGCGCTCGACGCGCAGATCGTCGATACAGAAGCCGATTTCCGGATGAGCCTTGCTGGCGTGCGCGAGCGGCGCGGCGAGCGACAGGCTGGCGAGTACCGCGCCGCACAACAGCGAACTCAGGACGTTACGACGCATTGCAAATTTCATTGATGTCTCCTTTTTGTGTAGTGATAGCCGGAATACCGGACATATCGGTCTGCGCTGCGAGCCGCAGACTCGGACAAGCGACAACCCACAGCTTGCTGGTGCGCGCGGTCGACGTGGCCGCGCGATCTTTATTCAACGTCCGCTATAAATCGCCTGATTTACGATGTTTTCCATGTGTTCCTGCTGCCCGCTCACATGCCGCGGATTCAGATCGCGCGCCAGCGTGTCCGCGGCGAGCGTCGACAGCGAATACCCGCCGGACAGGATCTTGCGGCCGAACTCGCCATCCCAGCCCGCGTAGCGTTGCCGCTTGAACTGCTCGAGGCGCTCGTTTTCGACCAGCACCGCGGCGCGTTCGAGGCCTAGCGCGAGGTTGTCGATCGCGCCGACGTGGCCATAAAACAGGTCTTCCGCATCGACACTCTGGCGCCGCACTTTCGCATCGAAGTTCATGCCGCCGCTCGTGAAGCCGCCGTGGCGCAGGATTTCGTATAAGGCCAGCGTGAGTTCCTCGACGCTGTTGGGAAATTGGTCGGTGTCCCAGCCATTTTGCGGATCGCCGCGATTCGCATCGACGCTACCGAAGATGCCGAGCGCAAATGCGGTCGCAATCTCGTGATGGAACGAGTGCCCCGCCAGCGTCGCGTGATTCGCCTCGATGTTGACGCGAATCTCCTTGTCGAGGCCGTGCTGCAGCAGAAAGCCGTGCACGGTCGCGACGTCGTAGTCGTATTGATGCTTGGTCGGCTCCTGCGGCTTCGGCTCGATCAGCAGCGCACCCTTGAAACCGATCCGGTGCTTGTGTTCGACGACCATGTGCAGGAAGCGCGCGAACTGCTCGCGCTCGCGCACGAGGTCGGTGTTCAGCAGCGTGTCGTAGCCTTCGCGGCCACCCCACAACACGTAGTTTTCGCCGCCGAGGCGCAGCGTCGCGTCGAGCGCATGACGCACCTGGGTCGCCGCAAAGGCGAATACCTCCGGATTCGGATTGGTCGCGGCGCCGGCCGCGTAACGCGGATGCGAAAACAGATTCGCGGTGCCCCACAGCAATTTGACACCGGTATCCTGCTGCTTGCGCGCGAGGTAGTCGGACACGCGCAGGAAGTTCTCGCTGTATTCCTTCACGCTCGCGCCTTCGGGCGCGACGTCGGTATCGTGGAACGTGTAGTACGGCGTGCCGAGCTTCGAGAAGAATTCGAACGCGGCGTCGGCCTTTTGCTGCGCCCGCTCCATTGCGTCGCCGGGTTGCTGCCACGGCCGCCGGAACGCGCCCTGACCGAAGATATCGACGCCGGGCCATACGAAGGTATGCCAGTAGCAGACGGCGATACGCAGATGTTCCTCGAGCGTCTTGCCGAGTACCTTCCTCGTTTTGTCGTAGTGACGGTACGCGAGCGGGTTGTCCGATTGCGGGCCTTCGTAACGGATCTCTGGAATGTGTTCGAAGTAGGACATCGGCGTCTCCAATGTATGGTGCATTGCAACCCACGCGAGAAGCCGCGCAGGCCGACAAAGTGACGCCATGCTGCCGCTTGCACGATGTGCCGGCAATTGCGAAATTGCGCAGCGCGCTTGATGTTTCTTACCGCCCGCGCGTTTGTTTACTGCCGCCGCGCGATTCGGCGCCTAGAATAACCAGACGCTTAAAAACGGGGCTGCTCCCAGGCACCCGACACAATGGAGACAAAGGCGCGTGGTCCATCGAGCCACCCGCCGCTCACCGCCATGACCCGTCCACAAGCACCTCAGACAACCCATCGCATCGCGCTGCTGTTCAACGCGAACAAGGTCTACGATCGCGAGATCATCACCGGCATCGGCAACTACCTGCTGTCGACGCGCGTCGCATGGGATCTCTTCCTCGAAGAAGACTTCCGCTGCCGGCTCGCGGGTATCCAGCGCTTCGACGGCGACGGCATCATCGCGGACTTCGACGATCCCGCCGTCGACGAAGCCCTGCGCGACTGTCCACTGCCGGTGGTCGCGGTCGGTTCGTCGTACGAGGATCCGACGCAGTACCCCCCGGATTTACCCTATATCGCGACCGACAACAGCAAGCTCGTGTCGCTCGCGTACACGCACCTGATCGGCGCGGGCCTCGAAAACTTCGCGCTGTACAGCCTGCCGCAGGCGCAGGAAAACCGTTGGGCGCAACAGCGCGAACTCGCCTTCGCGCATCTGCGCAGCGCGGACGGACGCAGCGCGGCGCAGATCGATAGCGAGATCTATCGCGGTCTGTCGACGAGCGCGCCGTCCTGGAACCAGGCCATCGAACAGCTGACCACGTGGCTGCGGCAACTGCCGAAGCCGGTCGGCATCATCGCGGTGACCGACGCGCGTGCGCGGCATTTGCTGCAGGCATGTCTGATCGCGGGCATTCCGGTGCCCGAGGAAGTCGCGATCATCGGCATCGACAACGATCCGCTCACGCGGACGCTGACGCGCATTCCGCTGTCGTCGGTGATCCAGGGCACCGAGGAAATGGGCCGTACCGCCGCGCACATCCTGCATCAGATGCTGCACGGCGCGCGCTTTCCGGGGCGCCGCATTCTGGTGCCGCCGGTCGGCATCAACGTGCTCGAATCGACGCGGCATCAGCCGCTCGCGAGTCCTTACGTGATGCGCGCCCGCCATTTCATTCGCCAGTACGCGTGCCAGGGCATCCGCACCGAGCAGGTGGCCGACTATGTGGGCGTGTCGCGTTCGTCGCTCGAAGAGTATTTCCGGCGCGAGCGTCAGTGCACCGTGCATCAGGAGATCCTGCGCCACAAGCTCGACGTCGCGAAGTCGCTGCTCGCGAAACGCGATGCGTCGAGCGCGGAAGTCGCGATCCGTTGCGGCTTCACGTCGCTGCAATACATGTACGCGGTATTTCGCCGCGAACTCGGCTGCACGCCGCGCGAATACCAGGAGCGCGTGGGCCCGAAGACCAAAACCGCTGGCTGAGCATGCTTTCTATTTTTTCTTCGCACTGACCACATGATCAGCATCGCACAACTCTCTTCCGAGCCGTGGGGCACGCTGCAGGGCGGCGATCGCGTACGGCTTTACACGTTGCGCAACGCGCACGGCATGAAAGTCGCCATCAGCGACCTCGGCGCGACGCTGGTTTCGTGGCACGCACCGGATCGCGCCGGACGTCTCGGCGATATTCTGCTCGGTCACGACACGCCCGCCGAATACGTGGCGGCCTCGACCTACATGGGCGGACTGATCGGCCGCTGGGCGAATCGCATTGCGGGCGCGCGCTTTTCGCTCGACGGCATCGAGTACACGCTCGATCGCAACGAAGGTCCGAATCTGCTGCACGGCGGCACGGTCGGTTTTCATCGGGCGTTGTGGGAGGTCGCCGAGGACGACGGCGCGTTGCTGATGCGGCTCGAGTCGCCCGAAGGCGATGCCGGTTTTCCGGGCAACGTGACGGTGCAAGTACGCTATTCGCTCGACGACGACGGCACGCTGACGATCGGCTACGAAGCGATCACCGACGCGCCGACGCCGCTCAATCTGACGAGCCATCCCTACTTCAACCTGACCGGGCGCGCGGGCACCGACATTCGCGGCCACGTGCTGTCGATCGACGCCGAGCGCTTTTTCGAAGTCGACGCGACGATGATTCCGTGCAAGCTCGCCGACGTCGCGGGCAACGCATTCGACTTCCGGCAGAGCGCGCCGATCGGCGGCCGGCTCGACTGGCCGCACGCGCAACTCGCGCGCGCCGGCGGCTTCGATCATTGCTACGTGCTGCGCGAGGCGCCGGCAAACGCGATGCAGGGCAACGACGGCCACGCGCCGCCACTGCGCGAAGTCGCCTGGGCATACGATCCGGGCAGCGGACGCGAACTGACCGTCGCGACCGATCAGCGGGGCTTGCAGTTTTACACGGGCAACGCGTTGAACGGCAACCCGGGACGCGGCGGTGTTCGCTATCAACGGCACGCCGGCTTGTGCCTCGAGGCGGGCGGTTTCCCGAACGAGGTCAATATGACCGGGCAGAACGAAGTGATCGTGCGACCCGGAGATACTTATCGGCAAATCACGAGTTATCGCGTCGATGTGCGCAAAGGTGTGTGACCAGATTGACGGCCGCTTTTGCGCTGTTTTACGAGAACCCGCGACGGCGAGATTACAGCTCGCCGACTACCCGTTCTTTGCAATACTGAATTAGTCGGCTAGTGGTTTTCCCCAAGTTCACCCCCCTCTAGACTGCGCTTATGGCACCGGTATCGCTGCGGTGCCGGATAGACAACTACGGAGGGAAACATCATGAAATCGCTTATCCAGGCAGTTGCGCTTACGGCCCTGATCGCTGCGCCGGTCGCGTCGTTCGCGCAATCGGAACAGCCGATCACGCGGGCCGAAGTCAAGGCACAGGTGCAGCAACTCGAACAGATTGGCTATAACCCGGCCATCGTGCTCGATGCCCAGTATCCCGCGGACATCCAGGCGGCCGAGGCACGCGTCTCCGCGATGAACGCGAAGGGCCAAGGCGACACGTCTGGCTATGGGTCGTCGATGGGCGGATCATCGCAAGCGGGCCATCATCCGATGTGGGTCAATCCGGACGGTCAGTGACGAGTCCCGAACGTATAGCGAATGTCCGTAGCGAGGAAAGATTCTCGAGTTAACGGCCCTTTCCCCTCTTTGCGGTTTTCGCCGTTTCGAACCGATATGAAGCGGGCGCATGTTTTCAAGGCATGCGCCCGCTCTTTACGTTTATGCGGCACTAACAACGTACCGCCAATTCTGACGCCGCGGCAGATTCACCCAGCCCGTGCCTGCGGGCATTCCGCCTGATACCAGATGTCCACCTGCCTCTGCGCGCGCTCGAGACTCGCCGGATAGTCAGGATCAAAGCGTCGTTCAGGGTGGTAGCCCGCTTGCCGCAGCGCTGTCAGTTCGCTCATGCTCCGCTGGTGCGTGGCCGGTGCCTTGTTCCTGAGGTCGGTCAGATCGCGGCATTGCGTTGCACTCAGATGCGTTTGCGCGCCGCCATTCCCGCCGCCCGCCGCGCAGCCAACGAGCGTGAGCACCAACACGGCAGGGATCGACCGCATCCGGGTCGCGATGTTCATGTTGTGCCTCCTTTGGGGAAATGACCTCGTCGCGAATGCCGACTGCCCACGCGGCCCTTCGCATCTCAGAACCGGCTTCTTCGCCTGTCGTCATTTTGAATTATTGGAAACGTCTGTGAAAGTCGCCACCCATTTCATCAACCACGGTTTCGATACGGACATAGACTTTCCCCTGGTGAATGCCGATTCGCCTGCGCAACAGTTGGCCCGGCGTTTTCCTTTCAACGAGGGAGCCGCTCCCTCACACCAAGGAGACATGCGATGCCCCGCACCGCCGCTGAAAAACGCGCTGCTTTCCGCGCGCTGCACTCGTCTGGCTGTTTCGTGCTGCCCAATCCATGGGACGCGGGCAGCGCCCGTTATCTGCATACACTCGGCTTCAAGGCGCTCGCGACGACGAGTTCCGGTTTTGCGTGGTCGACCGGACATGCGGACAACACGTTGCCGCGCGAAACGATCCTCGCGCACCTGCGCGCAATCGTCGACGCGACTGATCTGCCGGTCAACGCCGACTTCGAAAACGGCTTCGGCCGCGACCCGGAAGAAGTCGCCGAGAGCGTGACGCTCGCGGTGGAAACGGGCGTCGCGGGCCTGTCGATCGAAGACTCGACCGGCAACCCCGCCGCGCAGCTGTTTCCGGTCGACGTCGCCGTGCAGCGGCTCAGCGCGGCGCGACTTGCGATCGATCAGAACGGCGGCGACACGCTACTCGTCGGCCGCGCGGAGAATTTCTTCGCCGGCAAGCCCGATCTCGACGATGCCATTGCCCGTCTGAAGGCCTATGCGGCGGCGGGCGCCGACTGCCTGTATGCGCCCGGCATCCAGACGCGCGAGCAGATCGAAGCGGTGGTCGCGGCCGTCGCGCCGAAGCCCGTCAATCTGCTGATCGGCTCGACATCGACCCTGACGTTGCAGGACGTGGCCGCGCTCGGCGTGCGGCGGATCAGCGTCGGCGGCGGGCTCGCGCGCGCGGCGTGGGGTGGCTTCATGCACGCCGCTCAGGCGCTGGCCGATGGCCGCTTCGACTTCACCGGCGCGACGGCGGGCACGCAGCTCAATGAGCTTTTCAATCGCTGCGCGTGAAAACGCCGCGCAAAGGACGCCTCATCAACCTGAGATCGCCACGCTGCGTCGAACTCATCGGAAAAGCCGCGACGTTTCCGATGAGAAAAGCGCACGAACGCCTGAATCGGCGCACAAAGGCCGCGGCCACGCCAAATGTTATGATCGGAAACATTATTCGCCCGATCAAGCGCATACCCGACCAGCAGCAAGCCTCATGGACACCCACCTCACCAAATCCGCCGACACGTCCTCCACCGATCTCGGCCGGCGCGTGCGCGCCGCCCGTCAAGCGCAGGATCTGACGCTCGAAACCGCGAGCCGCCTGTGCGGTGTCTCGCGCTCGACGCTGTCGAAGGTCGAAAACGGCCTGATGTCCCCCACGTTCGACGTGCTGCAAAAAATCGTGCTGGGCCTGAAGATCGAAATTGGCGAACTGTTCGGCTCGACGCCGAAAGTCAGCGCGAGCGGCCGGCGCGCGCTGACGCGCAAGAACGAAGGCCAGCGCCACGCTTATCGCGGCTATCAGATGGAGTTGCTCGCCACCGACCTGGCGCACAAGGCGATGCTGCCGTTTCGCATCCGCATCTCGGCGCACACGCTCGACGCATTCGACGACTGGGGCCGCCACGAAGGCGAGGAGTTTCTCTACGTGATCAGCGGCAGCGTGTGCCTCTATTCGGAGCTGTACGCGCCGACACATCTGAACACGGGCGACAGCCTCTACTTCGACAGCCGCACGGGTCACGCGGCGGTGTCGACCAGCGAGGAAGACGCCGAAGTGTTGTGGATGGCGACCAATGCGGACCTTCCGCATACACCGCCTGCCGCGAACGAGTCAGCGAAGAAATAGCGCGCCCTGCACGGTGCGCGCACACTCAGCGCGCCGCCAGCGCCCGTTGCGCGAGTTGCGCGATATGCAGTGCGTGTCGCCCTGTGCCGTGCTCGATCTGCTCGCGACAACTGAAGCCGTTGGTCAGCACGATCGTTTCCGCATTCGCCGCCATAGCGTCGCGCACGGCCTCAAACATGTCCTCGCCGATCTTTTCCGACAACGCGTGATGCTCGATGTTGAAGCCGAACGATCCCGCCATCCCGCAGCAGCCGGTATCGAGCAGCTTCCATCTGACGCCGAGCTTGTTCAGCAACGCCGTGTCGCCCTGCATGCCGAATAGCGCCTTCTGATGACAATGGCCATGCACGATCACATCGGCCGCGAGCGTCGGCCACTCGAACGGCTGACGCGCGACGAAATCGGCAAACAGATATGTTTGCGCGGACAGCTTCTTCGCCAACGCATGATCGGGGAGTTGCTTCAGCAACTCGTCCTTGAACACCGATAGACAGCCAGGTTCCAGACCGACCAGCGGCATGCCGGCGGCGATGTCGTCCGCGAGGTCGTCGACGATATGCGTGAGCAGCTCGCGCGCGCGTTCGAGCAGGCCGAAGTCGTACAGCGGACGCCCGCAACACAAACGTTTCTTCGGCAACACGACGTGCCAGCCGAGTTGCGTGAGCACCTCAGCGGCGGCCTGCGCGATCTCGGGCGTGAAGTGGTCGTTGAATGTATCGACCCACAGGATCACCTTCTTTGCGTCGCCGCCGAGCGCATGAATCGCGGATGCTTGCGACGACGCACTCCGTCGATAAGTTGCAGCGGCGAACCGCGGCAACGCACGCGTCTGCGCCACACCCGCGATCCATTTGCCGAGCGCGGACAAACCGGGCGCCGTCGTCAGAAAGTTCGTCGCGCGCGGAAAACGCGCGGCCCACGGTGCCCATTCGCCGATTCGTCCCATGAACAGCGCCTGACGCGGCCGACGATTGTTCTCATAGTAGTGGGAAAGGAACTCCGCCTTGTACGACGCCATGTCCGTATGCGTCGGGCAATCGGACTTGCAGCCCTTGCATGCGAGGCAGGTATCGAGCGCTTCTTTCACTTCGCGGCTGTTCCAGCCGTCGGCGATCACGTCGCCTTGCAGCATTTCCCAGAACAGATGCGCACGCCCGCGGGTCGAGTACTTTTCCTCGCGCGTGCCGCGATAGCTCGGACACATCGTGCCGCCTTCGAGCGAGCGGCATTTGCCCATGCCGATGCAGCGTTCGATCGCACGCTGAAAGCCGTCGCCCTCCTGGCTCGCGAACGCGAGCCTCGTATGCAGCGTCACCGGCTTGTACGCAGGGCCCATGCGCAGGTTTTCGTCGGCGCGGTATGCATGCACGACTTTGCCCGGATTCAGACGATTCGCCGGGTCCCAGATCGCCTTGAACTGCTCCATCGCCTGCATCAGCTCGGGGCCGTACATGATCGGCAGAAACTCGGCCTTCGCCTGGCCATCGCCGTGTTCGCCCGACAGCGAGCCGCCGAATTCGACCACCAGTTCCGCCGCTTCGCGCAAGAACCCGCGCCACCTCGCGATACCTTCCGCGCTGCGCAGATCGAACGTGATGCGCGCGTGCACGCAGCCGTCGCCGAAATGGCCGTACAGGCTCGTCTCGTAGCCATGGCGATCGACGAGCGCCTGAAAAGCGCGCAGATAATCGCCGAGCCGCAGCGGATCGACCGCCGCGTCTTCCCAGCCGACCACCGGATCGGGCTTGTCGCGATCCACTGACAACGCGACCGCCGACGCCCCCGTCTCGCGAATCGACCACACTTTCGCCTGCAAGGCGCGATCTTCGACGAGCATCGTCGAGATTTGCGGCCCAGCCGCGCCCGATTGGAAATACGCGGCGGCGTCGCGTGCCTGTTGCAGCACCTCGTCCTGCGTGTCCGCACCGAATTCGAGCACGACCCACGCATCGCCTTCAGGCAGCAGTGCGATCTCGTCCTTCTTCAGGCCGCGCGCCTGCAAGCCGCGAATGATCGCGCGGTCGAGTCCCTCGACTGCGATCGGCCCGCAGCGCATGAAATGCGGCACCGCGTCCGCCGCCGTATAGATGTCGGTGAAGCCGACCACGACGATCACGCGCCTGGCCGGACTCTTCACGAGCCTCACTTTGGCCTGCAACGTGACCGCGCACGTGCCTTCGCTGCCGACGAGCGCACGCGCGACGTTGAAGCCGTTTTCCGGCAGCAGTTGATCGAGATTGAAGCCCGACACGCGCCGCTTGATCTGCGGGAATTTCGCGCGAATCCGTTCGGCGTACGTGTCGCGCAGTTGCTTGAGCGCCGCGTAGATTTCGCCTTGTCGGCCACCCGCCGCGATGATGCGTTCGAGTTCTTCCCCGGAGGTCGGGCCGACCCAGAAACGCGCGCCGTCGAAGGTCGCGATTTCGAGCGCTTCGATGTTCTCGACGGTCTTACCGGCCATCACCGAATGCGCGCCGCACGAGTTGTTCGCGATCATGCCGCCGAGCGTGCAGCGGCTATGCGTGGCGGGATCGGGTGCGAACGTGAGGCCGTGCTGTTCGGCGGCATCGCGCAAGGAGTCGCACACCACGCCCGGCTCGACGACCGCGACGCCCGCAAGCGGATCGATCGAGACGACGCGGTTCAGATAGTTGCTCGCGTCGGCCACGACCGCGACGTTCACGCATTGGCCGTTCTGCGACGTGCCGCCACCGCGCGCGAGAAACGGCACGTCGTTGCGACGGCATGCGGCGAGCGTTGCGAGCAGATCGTCGATATCGGCCGGCACCACGACACCGAGCGGGACTTGCCGATAGTTCGACGCATCCGATGCGTACAATGCTTTGGAACCCTGATCGAATCGCACCTCGCCGCGCACGTGCTGGCGCAGGTCGCTTTCGAGCGCCTGCAATAGCTCCGCGCTGGCCGAGAAAGGCGTGGCGACACGCGGTTCATGCAAAGCGCCCCGCTGCGCGCCAACCCGCCGCTCTTCATCCAATGACAATGACGTCCCCACTGCGCACCTCGTCTGCGATGCCGGCGCTCGCGCCGCCGTCAGCGCTCAGGCCGCCTGGCTCGCGGTCATCCGGAAGATGCCCTGTGCGTTGCCCGCGTCGAAACGCCGGTCCGTTTCCCAGCGGCGCGCGTCCTGATCGAAACTGCGCTTGCGCGTAATGAATTCGAAGAACGAGCCCGGCACGTCGCGCGTGACGACGCCGCCGTCGGCCGCGCGAAATTCACGCTGCACGACATCCGCGCGATACGCGGTCTGGAACACGCGCCCGGAACGCGAATGCTCGACTTCGGGCTTCATCGGCCGACCCTTCGCCTTCTGTTCGTCCGACAGCTTGAAGACGTCCGCGACGCGATCGGTCGCGTGATTGAACGCGTTACCTTCGGTCGCGATCCACGCCATCTCCGCCGATTCCTTCAACAATACTTCGTAATCGGCTTCGTGTGGCATCTCGTGCTGACGCGCGAACGCACCGACGATCACCGGTAGCAACTCCTGCGCCGCATCGAGCGGCAGCACGCCATCGCGTTCGAGTTCCCACAAGAGGCCATGGGCGCGCGGCGTCAACGGATCGCGCGAGGCACCGATCACGTTCGTCACCGCCTGCTGGAACGCCGCGGAAAAACGCTCCGGGTGCAGTTCGCTGACGAAGAACTGCGCGATCTCGTCGGCGGCGTCCTCATGCGCCCACGCGCGGCCGGTCATGCCGAGACGATCGAGCGGGTAACGGCCGTTGATCCGAAAGCCGAGCGGCCGCAGGATGCGCGCGAACGCGGCCTCGCCGGGCGGCAGCGCGCCGCTGTGCGGCCAGCGCACGGTGCGCAGCGCGCCATGATCGAAGTACACGCTGCCGCTGGCGGCGACGGTTTCCTCCGTATAGCGGCGGCCGTTTTCCGAGCGCGCGAGCAGATCGTCGAACAGCGCCATGTTCATCGCCTGTGCGAGTTCGGCGCGCGTGACGCTGCCGCTTTCCCACTCGTTCAACACACGCGGATGATTCAGCGTCGCAAACAGGCGCGCGGCTTTCTGCGCGCCCAGCAGCTTCACCAGCAGTTGTTCGACGTTCGCATTCTTCAGGTTTCGCATCCGGCTTCTCCACGCTATACGTTGAGCGCTGCACGAGCGCCTCATAACGGGCGAGATTATTCGAAATGCGCTGCGCCCCGTAAAGCGAGATAAACTCGCCACTTGATGCGTTTTTGGAATTAACGTGCGAAAGTTCAAGATTCCCAACATGGGCGCGCTGCTCGCGTTCGAAGCCGCGGCGCGGCACCAGAGCTTCACGCATGCGGCGCGCGAATTGTTCCTCACCGAAAGCGCGGTGTCGCGACAGATCAATACGCTCGAAAGCAATCTCGGCGTGCGGCTGTTCGTGCGCGTCAAGCAACGCGTGGTGCTGACGCGCGCGGGCAAGGTCTACAGCGCGCAGGTGCGACGCTCGCTCGAACACCTCGATCGCGACACGCTGTCGATCATCGCGCACGGCAGCGGCGGCGGTTATCTGGAACTCTCGGTATTGCCGACGTTCGCATCGCAATGGCTGATTCCGCGCATGGCCACATTCAATGAACAATACCCCGAGGTGCGCGTGAACATGGGCGTGCGTACCGCGACGTTCCCGTTCGCCGAGACGCATTTCGAAGCGGCAATTCATTACGGCAAGCCGACGTGGCCGGGTACGTCGGCCGATTTTCTGTTCCGCGAGGAAGTAGTGCCGGTCTGCGCAGCGAGTCTGCTGAAGCGGCCGGTCCGCAACGTCGCCGAATTGCTCAACTATCCGCTGCTGCATTCGACGACGCGACCCGACGGCTGGGCGAACTGGTTCTCGAATCTCGGCGTCGACGAAAACCATACGATGCAGGGCGTGCGCTACGAACTGCACACGATGCTGATCAGCGCTGCCGCGGCCGGACTCGGCATCGCGCTGGTGCCGCGCTTTTTCGTCGACACGCAGTTGCAGCAGTTCGGTCTCGTGATTCCGTTCGACACACCCGCGCTCGCCGAGGCGGCGTACTACCTTGTCTATCCGACCGAGTTGAGTCACGGCAAGCCGCTCGCGAGTTTCCGCGAGTGGCTGCTGCGCGAGGCCGCCGCATACGGCGCGATTTATCCGGAGTTGGTGGAGAGGCCCGAGGGGGCGTGACGCGACGAAAGCCGCATGCGTGAGTGATCCAATCACGCACGCGACTACGCGCAGTGTTCAGCTGCCGGTGCGCGCCTGGGCCAATGCGGCGAGATTGCCTTCGCCGAAGCCATGATGTCCCTGACGTTGCACGATCTCGAAGAAAATCTCGCCGGCGCGGCGGCGCACGAAGGTCTGGAAAAACAGCAGCGGCACGCCGTCCGCGCCGATCTCGCCATCTACGAGCACATGCGTGTGCCGCAGTCGCTCGACATCGAGCCCGTGGCCCGGCAAACGTGCATCGAGCTGCTCGTAGTAGCGCGGCGGCGGCTCGACGAATTCGACGCCGTTCGCGAGCAGACGCTCGACGCACGCGAAGATGTCGTCGGTGGCGAGCGCGATGTGCTGCACGCCTTCGCCGGGATGATCGGGCAAATACTCGTGCATCAGGTTGGTCCGGCCCGTGCCTTCCTCGTACAGCGGCACGCGGATCGCGCCGCACGGCGACACCATCACGCGCGATTCCGCCGACACATGCCAGTTGGCGTGCAGCTCGTGGATCTCGCGGAAATTCAGCAGGTCGCGATAGAAGTCGATCCACTCCTGCATGCGGCCTTCGCCAACGGTTTGCGTCAGATGGTCGACCGCGATCAGGCCGCTGCCCGCGTGATTCAGATCGGCTGCGGCCGTGTCGATTTCGATGGGCCGGAAGTCGATGTCGAAGATCGAGATATCGCCGAGGCCGCCGCGCTGACCGCCTCGCCCGCGCCAACGATCGACGAAATAGATGTGCGAATCGCCGATGCCTTGAATGGCCGGAATCAGCAGTTCGCCGGCACCGAGGCGTTCGCCTTCGAACGCCCACGCGCCGAGTTCCACCGCGCGTTCGAACGCGCGCTGTGCGTCGGCGACGCGGATCCCGATCGCGCAGATGCCGACCCCGTATTCTTCCGCGTAGCGCGCTGCGAACGAATCGGGCTCCGCGTTGATCAGGAAATTCATCTCGCCCTGGCGATACAGCGTCACATCCTTGCTGATATGACGCGCGATCGCCTTGAAGCCGAGCCGCGTGAAGGTCTCGCCGAGCGCCTGCGGATCGCGCGCGGCGAACTCGACGAACTCGAGGCCGGCCGTGCCGAGCGGATTGTGCTGCGGCGCCAATACGGCGCGCTGCGCGGCCTCTGGAGTGGGCAAGTCGCTGGGCATGGCAATCTCCTTGTACGGTCTTTCGACGCGCGGCCGGTCTTTCCGGGTTCGGCGCGAAGTGTTCCGGTCGTTCGCGAGGGGCTGCGTGGTGCGTGCTCGCTCGTGGCGCGCACGCGGCGTGCCGCAGGAACAACGGTCTGTGGCGGCTTTCGCACCGTGTTTTTACACCGGGTCGCGGGGCGTTCGCAACCGTCTGCCCCGCGCGACCTCGCGCACCGCCTCGATGAACGCGCGTCCCACCGTCGACGGCTGCGTATCCGAGCGACGAATCAGCCCCACCGGCTCGCCGGTGCCCGCAAACGGCAGCGGCAGGCGCACCAGCATGCCGTGCGCGAGTTCGTATTCGACCGCGCTTTGCGGCACGAACCACACCGCGCCGTTTTCGAGCGTCAGCGCGCGCCCCGTGGATACCGACAACACCTCGACGAACGCCGACAACGGCGGCACGCCCCACGCGCCGAGCAGGCTCTCGGCCGATTGGCGGATCAGCGTGCCGAACGGCGGCAGCACGATCGGAAATTCCTCCAGCGACGTGGCGGGCAAGGCCTTCCCTTGCGCCAGCGGATGCCCGGCGCGCACGACCGCGATCAGCGGCTCGGTAAACAGTTGCTCGAAACTCAGGCCGACCATCCGCTCCGGGTCCGCGAGGCGGCCGATGGCGAATTCGATCGACCCCGCTTTCAGGCGTTCGAGCAATTCCGGATTTGCGCCGGTCGCGAGGCGCACGATCACGCGCGGCCACTGCGTCGCGAACTGTCTCAGCACGGGCGGTACCAGCACCGCGGCGACAGTGGGCAGCACACCGACTTCGAGCGTCGCGGCGGCCGCGCCCTCGGCCCGCGCAAGCAGATCGACGCCCTGGCGCAGCGCGCTCACGCAGGCGCTCGCGTGCGGCATGAAAAGCTGCCCCTCGCGCGTCGGCACTGCGCCGTGACGGCCACGCTCGAACAGCTTCACGCCGAGAATGGTCTCCAGCTCAGCGACCGTCTTCGATACCGCCGGCTGCGTGATGGACAAACTGTCCGCCGCCCGCTGGACGCTGCCGAACTGCGCGACGGCCAGAAAGCACTGGAGATGACGGAATTTGACGCGGCTATCCGCGAGACTGCGTTGCATAACGGAAGGTTATACGAAACGGGCAAAAACGTCATTTTTCATAACCGCACGCTTTGTATAAAGTGCGAGTCATAACGTCGCATCCCCGATTCCTCCAACGGAGACACCTCATGGAAGATTCAATTCTTTCGCCGCGAGATTTCGCGTCCCATCCCGAGTACATCTATCCGCCGTACGGTTCGTCGGTCAAACGCGGTCCGTCGCGTCCGCTGATTCCGCTGAAGGAACGGCTGCGGGACCAGCGCGTGCCGGTCTACGGCACCGACGACCTCGACCCGCTCGACAGCGACCTGACCCGCAACGCGGTGCGCAATGGCGAACCGCTCGGCGAGCGCATCATCGTGACGGGCCGTGTGCTCGACGAAGGCGGCCGCCCGGTGCGCAACACACTGGTGGAAGTCTGGCAAGCGAACGCCGCCGGCCGCTATGTGCACAAGGCCGACCAGCACGACGCGCCGCTCGACCCGAACTTCCTCGGCGCGGGCCGCTGCATCACCGACAACGAAGGCCGTTACCGCTTCATGACCATCAAGCCGGGCGCGTATCCGTGGGGCAACCATCCGAACGCCTGGCGTCCGCAGCACATCCATTTCTCGCTGTTCGGCGACCACTTCGGCTCGCGTCTCGTCACGCAGATGTACTTTCCCGGCGATCCGCTGCTCGCATTCGACCCGATCTACCAGGGCACGCCCGAGCACGCCCGTGAGCGCATGGTCTCGAAGTTCTCGCTCGACACCACGCAAGAGGCCTACGCGCTCGGCTACGATTTCGACATCGTGCTGCGCGGCCCGAACGAAACCCCGATGGAGCGCTAAGCCATGACGACTCTCAAGCAAACGCCTTCGCAAACCGTTGGTCCGTACTTCGCCTACGGTCTTTGCCCGCAGCAATACGATTTCGACTTCAAGAGCCTGTTCACGAACGTTCTGGCCGACATGGAAGCGGCCGGCGAGCACATCACGATCGTGGGTCAGGTGTTCGACGGCGACGGCAAGGTGATCGGCGACGCGATGATAGAGATGTCGCAAGTCGACTCGAACGGCCACTATCCGGAATCGCGCGAAGAAATTTTGAAGACCGGCTTTCACGGCTTTGCGCGCGTCGGTACGGGCACGGATCCGCACAAGCGTTTCATCGTCGAGACGGTGAAGCCGGGCCGCGCGAATCCCGACGAAGCGCCGCACATCGACGTAATCCTGACGATGCGCGGCATGCTACTGCACACGTTCACGCGCATCTATTTCGAGGACGAAGCGCAGGCGAACGAGCAGGACACCGTGCTGGCGTCGGTGCCGGCCGAGCGCCGTAATACGCTGATCGCGCGCCGCGTTGCCGGTACGGCCAACCTGTATCGCTTCGACATCCACATGCAGGGCGATCAGGAAACCGTGTTTTTCGACCTGTGATGCGCGATTCGTCGCGAGACTCCGAGCAGTAAAGATCGAGCCCGCCTTGTGCGGGCTTTTTTTCGCGCGGGCGTTTCGCGGTGCGCCTGCGCGCGTTCAGCAGCGGAAATGATCGATGCTTTGTCCGGCGTGAATCGCGCGCGCGAGCCATGCCGGTTTATCGCCGCGACCGTCCCACGTGTTACCGAACGCGTCGCGATACAGCACCGCGGCCACGGCGTTCGCATCGGCTTCGAGCGATTCGGCCAGCGCTTCGAATGTGATGCCGTGGTCGTCCATGCGTCGGCGGATCCACGCGATCATGCGCTCGCGCAGGCTCTCGTCGCGTTCGAACAGGCGTTGTTGTCCTTCTCGTTGTTTCATAACGTATTGGTGTCGCAGCTCTTGCTGGCATTAGACAAACGGGCAACTCGCATAGCAACGCGAGGCTCGTGCGTAATTCAATTTGAATGGAAGCAATTCGACGAATTCACGCGATCCATGCAAATGCGTGAAAACCCGCGTTTGCAAGAGATGCCTGTCAGATCCTGAATTAAAGCGCCTGAAGTAAAGCGCCTGAGTTGAAGCGCTGGAATCAAGCGAATCGGCTACTCGAAAAATCGGCGTGGCTCGAATTGCGCCCGTGTTTCGCGTCGTGCGTCGCCTCGTCGTGACGAGGGAGCTTCCGCGTATGGAAAGTCATTCTAGCATTCGATGTATTTGGGCCGCAGCAAAGAACTTTTTCTAATTTCACTGATTGCGCGACTTCCGAGTTTTCGGTATTCGTGGCTTCCGCCGCGCGACTGGCGGACAATGCGAGACTCTGTATTCGCCAGAACATCTGGCATCGGCCCGACATCAGGAGACACGACCATGCCCGCCTCGACCGCCATCCTCACGATCCTCGCCGCGCTGCTATTGGGCGCGATGAGTCCGGGGCCCAGCTTCGTCATCGTCGCGCGCAATGCGATCGGTCTGTCGCGCGGCGACGGTCTCGCGACAGCGCTCGGCATGGGTATCGGCGGTGTGTTTTTTAGCGGCATCGCGCTGCTCGGGCTCTATACGCTGCTCGCGACGGTCGAATGGCTCTACGTCGGGCTGAAAGTGGCCGGCGGCGTCTACCTGGTCTATCTGGCGTCGAAAATCTGGCGCGGCGCCGCGAAGCCGCTCGCGTTCAGCGAAACGCGAACCGGCAGCGGCGGCAATCCGCGCAAGTCGTTCTGGATCGGCTTGAGCACGCAGCTCAGCAATCCGAAAACGGCTGTCTATTACGGCAGTATCTTCGCTGCGCTGCTGCCGCAGCATCCGCCGGTGTGGTGCTATTTCGCGCTGCCGCCAGCGATCTTCGCGATCGAGGCGGGCTGGTACACGATCGTCGCACTGTGCTTTTCGAGCCAACGGCCGCGCGAAATCTATCTGCGCTGGAAGGGGTGGATCGATCGCATCGCCGCGAGCGCGGTGACCGCGCTGGGCCTGCGGCTGATTTTTAACGCGCACAAGGTGGGAATTTGACGGCAACCCGAAGCGGCGCGCACCGTCGTGACTCGATGCGCGCCACTCGCGCCGCCCTGAATCAGCGGTAATCGCGGCGCGTTACCCTTTCCCCTCCGCCTTGATCCGCGCGCGCAACTCGAACTTCTGGATCTTCCCCGTCGACGTCTTGGGCAACTCGCCAAAGCGCACCGCCTTCGGCAACTTGTAGCCGGCCAGAAACAGCCGGCAGTGCGCGATGATTTCCTCCTCGGTCACCTGCGCGCCTTCCTTCAACTCGATGAACGCGCACGGCACCTCGCCCCACTTCGGATCGGCCATCGCGACCACCGCCGCCACCGACACCGCGGGATGCCGGTACAGCGTGTCCTCGACCTCGATGCTCGAAATGTTCTCTCCGCCCGAAATGATGATGTCCTTGCTGCGGTCGCGGATGCGGATATAGCCGTCGGCCGTGCGCACGCCGAGATCGCCGGTATGGAACCAACCGCCTTTGAAAGCCGCTTCGGTCGCGCGCTCGTTCTTCAGATAGCCCTTCATGCAGATGTTGCCGCGAAACATGATCTCGCCGATCGTTTCGCCGTCGTCCGGCACCGGCGCGAGCGTGTCCGCATCGAGCACCGCGACCGCCGCCTGCAGGTGATAACGCACGCCCTGGCGCGCGGTCAGGTCGGCGCGGATTTGATCGTCGAGCGCGTCCCATTCGTCCTGCTTTGCGCAGACAGCCGCCGGCCCGTAGGTTTCGGTGAGCCCGTACACGTGCGTCAGATCGAAGCCGATCTGCTTCATCTTCGCGATCACCGCGGGCGGCGGCGCGGCGCCCGCGACCATCGTCGACACGCGATGCGTGATGCCCCCGCGCCATTCGGCCGGCGCATTCACGAGCGAACTCTGTACGATCGGCGCTCCGCAGTAATGCGTGATGTGTTCGCGACGAATCAATTCGAACACGATCTTCGCGTCGAACTTGCGCAGACAGACGTTGACGCCCGCGCGGGCGGCCACGGTCCACGGAAAGCACCAGCCGTTGCAGTGGAACAACGGCAGCGTCCACAGATAGACCGCGTGCTTCGGCATGTCCCATTCGAGGATGTTGCTCAGCGCGTTCAGATACGCGCCACGGTGATGGTAGACGACGCCCTTCGGGTCACCGGTCGTGCCCGATGTGTAGTTCAGCGCGATCGCGTCCCATTCGTCGGCGGGCGGAGCCCACTCGAAGGAAGGGTCGCCGGTTTGCAGGAACTGCTCGTAGTCCGTCGCGCGCATGAACTGCGCGGCGTCGGCGGGCTGCGCGTCCGCCACGCTGATCACGCGGAGCTCCGGGAATTCTAGCGCCGCGCGATGCGCGAACTCGCCGTATTCGGTGTCGACGATCAGCGCCTTCGCCTCACCGTGGCGCAGCATGAACAGCAGCGTCGCGACGTCGAGCCGCGTGTTCAGTGTATTCAGCACGGCGCCGGCCATCGGCACGCCGAAGTGCGCCTCGACCATCGGCGGGATGTTCGGCAGCAGCGCGGCGACCGTGTCGCCGCGGCCGATGCCGGCCTCGTGCAGCGCGCTGGCGAGCCGCCGCGCACGCTCATAGGTCTCGCGCCAGTTGCGGCGGATCTCCCCATGGACGATCGCGAGCCGCTCGCCATACACTTGCGCTGCGCGCACGAGGAAATCGATCGGCGTCAACGGGACATAATTGGCCTCGCGCCGCCCGAGGCCTTCGTCGAACATGTGCTGTGTCATTGCTTCGTCTCCTGAGGCGCGAGCCGCGCCGCCGATTGTTGACCGTGTTCTGTGAATGAACCAGGGCCTAGCCTAGCAATTGTCGTCATGAACTGTCTGTCATTCAAATGACAGAGTGGCGCGATTGTTCGTCGCGTGCGCGTGGTTTCGCGCGCTCGCCGCCGATCATCAGGCGATGGTGCTCGCCAGCGCACACGCCGAGCACTTTGAAGGCGGTGCGTGGATCGCCCGCCGTCAGCAACCGTCCGACTATTGGATCGGCGTGCACTCGGGGCTCATCAGGCTCGCTATCTACAACGCGTCGGGCCGCAGCTGCACGCTGTCGGGCGTGCCGCCGGGCGGCTGGTTCGGCGAAGGCAGCGTGATCAAGCGCGAATTGCGCAAATACGACGTGGCCGCGATCCAGCCGTCGCTCGTGATGTTCGTGCCGTCCGCGACCTTCCATGCGTTGCTCGAATCGAGTCTGCCGTTCACGGGCTTCGTGATCCGGCAATTGAACAACCGGATGGGGGAATTCATCGCGTCGATCCAGAACACCCGGCTGCTAGACGTGGACGCACGCGTCGCGCAATCGCTCGCGCAGCTGTTCAATCCGGATCTGTATCCGGACACGGGTCGCACACTGGCGATTTCACAGGAAGAAGCCGGTCTGCTCGCGGAAGTGTCGCGGCAGCGCATCAATCAGGCGCTGCAGAACCTCGAGAAGCTGCGGATTTTGCGACTGTCGTATAACCGGATCGAGGTGCTCGATCTCGAGCGACTGGCCGCGTACGGGCGGGAACAGATCTAGCGACGCGACTGGCGCTCGCTACCCGGCGCGCACGCCGCCCTTGCGCGTCGCGCGCGTTTCGAAAGCGTCGTCGGTCTTGAACAGCGCGAGCATGATCGCGCTCAACACGCCCGTTTTTTTCCAGCGCAGATAGTAGCGATGCGCGGTCTGGTACGGGACGTAGTGCTCGGGCATTGCGCTCCACGGCGCGCGCGCGTGCAGCACCCACATCACGCTATCGAGCACGTGGCGAATTTCGATCGGCGGACGACCACGGCGCGGGCCGTCATCATGCAAGGTTTCAGGTAACAGCGGCGCGACCCGCTGCCATTGCTCGTCGGTCAGCTCCTGAACGACTGGCGAGGTCTCGATGGATTCGCAAGATGGACTATTCATGCGTGAAAGCGCGCGCGTAAAACGCGTGCTGGCGTCGCTCCGAAAGTCGTGTCGATACGTCAATTCGCTCGAGACTACTCGCAGCTTGCCTGGGAGAAAGTCAACTTTTGTCACAGGAACGGCGCGATCACCAACAGCCGCTGGGGTCTGCGCGGCTCGGAAGACCTCTGCTCGGCGATACCTACGACCCGCTCACGGTCGGCAACTACAACGAGAACTCGTGGCTGCCTGGCGCGCTCGGCGCGGGGCTTTACGCCGATAACGCGATCAGGTACACGGGCACGTTCAAAGGCCTGACGGTGGCCGCGATGTACTCATCGGCACGAACTCGGAATCGACCGGCGACGGCGGCTTCTCGGGCCAGGTGCCAGGCCATCTCGGCGCGGGCAACATGTACGGCTTCACGCTGTCGTACGCGGCGGGTCCGCTGCCGGTCGCGGCCGGCGTGCAGCAGAACAGCGACAACAGCAATCACAAGCAGACCATCTTCAACGCGAACGCGGTCTATGCGTTCAGCTCGACGAAGCTGTACGTCGGCTATCTGCATTCGAAGGACGAGACCGGCTTCGTCGACAGCGCGCTCGCGCAGCAGACGCTCGTGCCGGGCGTCGATATCGTCAAGGGCTCGGGCCGCATCGACAACGGCCCGTTCGCCGGAGTCAGGTGGCAGGCCATGCGCGCGCTGACGCTGACGGGCGCCGCGTACTACGACCACATGTCGAACGCGGCGATCGGCGCTGGTCAGCTCGGCAGTGGCTATCGCTACACGTTCGTCGCACTGGCAGAGTACGCGCTGTCGAAGCGCACCGAGGTGTACGGCACCGTCGATTTCGACAAGGTGTCGGGCGCGGCGTCGGTCGAACTGCCGGCCCGCGACAACCAGACCGGCGTTGCGCTCGGTTTGCGGACAATTTTCTGAATCGTTTCACGTCGTCATGGCAAAACGGGCGTCCCCAGGGACGCCCGTTTTTTTCGCCTCGCATACGGAAACCGGCTCACCGGTCTGCCGCGCGCATAAAAAAAGGTGCCGCGAACGGCACCTTTCTGTACTACAGGCAGCTTCTGCTGAAGCTTAGAAGCGGTGACGCAGACCGACCGTAGCAGCCGTCTGGTTCTTCGACGACGAGGTCGGAACCGTGTTGTCGCCGCTGTAGATCGAAGCCACGCCGCCGTCACCCATTGCGTGCTGGTACACAGCCTGAGCGTAGACGTCGGTGCGACGCGACAGCGAGTAGTCAGCCTGCAGGCCGATCTGGTGGTAACGGGTCTTCATGTCGTTACCGTCGGCGTTGATGCCGTAGCCGCGCGCGTCGGTGAACGTGTACGCGACGCCGAGAGCCATAGCCGGGGTCACGTTGTACTTGCCGTTGATTTCGTAGTTGTTGGTGTGGCCTTGACGCTGACCAGGAGCTTCACCAACCAGGTTGTCGACGCGCGATTGCGTCCATGCCACGCCAACCAGCGCCGGGCCGAAGCCGTACGAAGCGCCTGCGCCGAACTGACGCTGACGGAAATCGCCTTGCAGCACGCCCGCGGTGTTCGCCAGAACGCCGTCCGATGCGCCGCTTGCGTTAGCAGCCGGGTTGTTTTGCTGAGCGTAGGCAGCACCGAGGTGCAGGCCTTGCCACTGGTATGCGGCGCCCAAGCTGTACTGACGGTTGTTTGCGAAGCCACCAGCCTGGTTCGAGAAGCCGTACGTGCCGCCGAACGTGAAGCCAGCGTAGTTAGCGCTCGAGTACTTGACCGAGTTGTTGACCGACAGACCACCGTTGGTGTTCAGGTTGTCGTTGTTGAACGGGTGCGCGAAGTACGTGCCGCCCCAGCTGCCCGTTGCGGTCAGCGGTGCGAGGTAGTCCTGCGCTGCGTCGTACTGGCGACCTAGCGTGACCGTACCGAATTGCGAGCTCGACAGACCGACGAAGGCCTGGCGGTTGAACATGCCGTTGTTGTTAGCGTACTTGCCGTTGTTGATGTTGAAGCCGCTTTCCAACGTGAAGATTGCCTTCAGACCGCCGCCCAGATCTTCCGAACCACGCAGGCCGAACATGCTCTGGTTGATGCCGCCGCTACCTGCTGCCCACTTGGAGTTGTGGGCAACGTTGCTGGTGTACGTCAGACCTGCGTCGAGCAGACCGTACAGGGTCACGCTGCTTTGTGCGTGAGCGACCGAAGCGAACGATGCGGCAGCCGAAACGACGATGAGACTCTTTTTCATGGGAACTCCAATTCGAAAAATTTATACGGGGAGCAGGACCTGCTTCAGCAGCCGATGCATCGCATTTGCCGCCGCCCGCTTGGCCGAACCGTGGGGATCGACCGGGCACCCTTGAAGCGAAGCGTGAGTGTAGGGGGACACCCTGGTACCGACGCAGGCAATTCCCGCAACAGGATCTTTCGAAATTCGCAACAATGTTAGAGCCGATGGGGATAACTTCTTGTTTTTCCACCGTTTATTGCAAGATCGAGGGGCCGGATCGACAGCTCCAGCCAAAACGAATTTGCAACGCCTCAATATCCTGAGTTGCGCGTTTGCAACAGTGCTTTAATACGCGTGACGTAATCGGGTCGGAGCAAATTGACGAAAAGACCGGCCGATATTTTTGTAATCAAATGGTTGAAGTGACGGTTTTCCGCGTCGTTTGAGATTTATTTTTGGAGCGCCGGAACTTAATAGAGTTAATTGCAGTCATCCTCGCGCACCCGCCAATTAATGGTTTCCGGCGGGGCGATTAACTCGTCGAATCACCAAGACGGCTCATTCACCTAATCTTTATTGACCGAGGCAGGCAATCGCTGCCGCCCCCGAGCAGCGCAACGGTTCGAGCCCACCGCGTCGAATCAGCATTCGCTATTGAGACATCGCCATTGCGGCGGTCTTCTGATTTTTCGCTTTAGCGAGCACCCTCTGTCACGTCTCTATAAGATGCGCGTGCGATTCGAAAAAACCTTCAGCATGGGCGTTGCCCGGAGGTGAATTGCGACGCCGGCCACCGCGTGACAAGACCCGCGCTGAAAGCGGACGGCATGCATCAACAAGCCTTTCGCATTCAATTAAGGGCGGGGTTGCGCCCGCTTTTACACGGGGTTTCCCTGATTACGCGTGATCACCGCTTATGGCTGGCGCGGAGCGCGCTTAAGCGCCTCCTCGTCCGCGGGCGAGGAGCCTGGCGCGAGCGGGTCGGTGTCGGGCGGTGTGTGGGGCAACGGACGCCGCTCGCCGGGGTTGAGGCTGGCACTGGGTCGCCCAGCTGAGGCAGCCGAAGGCCGCCCAGAAACAAAAAAGGGTTCCGGAATTCGGAACCCTTTTTTCGATACTTTGGTGGGCCGGGTGGGATTCGAACCCACGATGTCCTTTCGGAGGTGGATTATGAGTCCACTGCCTGCAACCAACACGGCGTCCAGCCCAAGAAAAAAGACCCGGTCGTGAAGGCCGGGCCCGTTTTGTCGATTGGCCGACATACTACACGAAAAAGGAGCCTCCGCAACCGCTTCGCTTCGCTTCGGCGAAACGACCGGGAGGCCCCCCTTTGATCGCATCATTTGCGGCCAACCGCGGCCGTCGCCGTCAATTCCCTTCGAGGAATGACTTCAGCTTGTCCGAACGGCTCGGATGACGCAGCTTGCGCAGCGCCTTCGCCTCGATCTGACGAATTCGCTCACGCGTCACGTCGAACTGCTTACCGACTTCTTCGAGCGTGTGATCCGTGCTCATCTCGATACCGAAACGCATGCGCAACACCTTCGCTTCGCGCGGCGTCAGCGAATCGAGCACGTCCTTCACGACGTCGCGCATACTCGCGTGCAACGCCGCATCCGCCGGGGCGACCGTGTTCGTATCTTCGATGAAGTCGCCCAGATGAGAATCGTCGTCGTCACCGATCGGCGTTTCCATCGAGATCGGCTCCTTCGCGATCTTCATGATCTTGCGGATCTTGTCTTCCGGCATTTCCATCTTCTCGGCCAGCGTCGCCGGATCCGGCTCGAGACCGGTTTCCTGCAGGATCTGACGCGAGATGCGGTTCATCTTGTTGATCGTTTCGATCATGTGAACCGGAATCCGGATCGTGCGCGCCTGGTCGGCGATCGAACGCGTAATGGCCTGGCGGATCCACCACGTCGCATACGTGGAGAACTTGTAGCCACGACGGTATTCGAACTTGTCCACCGCCTTCATCAGGCCGATGTTGCCTTCCTGAATCAGGTCGAGGAACTGCAGACCGCGGTTCGTGTACTTCTTCGCGATCGAGATCACGAGACGCAGGTTGGCCTCGGTCATTTCGCGCTTCGCCTGGCGCGCCTTAAGCTCGCCGGCCGCCATCTGACGGTTGGTTTCCTTCAGGTCCTTCAGCGGCAGCACCACGCGCGCCTGCAGATCGAGCAGACGTTGCTGCTGTTCGCGGATCGCCGGAATGTTGCGCGTGAGGATCGCGCTATACCCGTGACCTTCGGCGACGATCTTGTCGGCCCATTCGAGGTCCGTCTCGCTGCCCGGGAAACGCGCGATGAATTCCGCACGCGGCATGCCGCACTTGTCGACGACCGTATGCAGGATCTGACGCTCGACCTGACGCACTTCATCCACCTGCGCGCGCAGCGTGTCGCACAGACGCTCGACGGTACGCGCGGTGAAGCGGATCGTCATCAGCTCGTTCTGGATGGTTTCCTGCGCCTTCAGATACGACTTGGACTTGTAGCCTTCCTTCTCGAACGCGCGGCGCATCTTGTCGAACCATTCGCTGATCGACGCGAATTTTTCGAGCGACGCGCGCCGCAGCGCTTCGAGCTGCGCGGCGTTGGCGGTGGCTTGCGCCGCGCCATCGTCTTCTTCCTCGTCCTCTTCGTCCTCTTCCTCGGCTTCCTCGTCTTCATTCTCGATCGCTTCCGCCTCCTGCGCGGAGAAGCCGTCGGCGTCTGCCGCGTCGACGTCGATCAGACCGTCGACGAGTTCGTCGATGCGCGCTTCGTCGTTGGCGACGCGCTCGGCCATCGCGAGAATGTCGGCGATCGTGGTCGGGCACGCGGAGATGGCCATCACCATGTGCTTCAAGCCGTCTTCGATGCGCTTCGCGATTTCGATTTCGCCTTCACGCGTAAGCAGCTCGACCGTGCCCATTTCGCGCATGTACATACGCACGGGATCGGTGGTGCGGCCAAATTCGGAGTCGACGGTGGACAGCGCGACTTCAGCTTCCTCTTCGACTTCGTCGTCTGACGAAGCCGCGGGCGCGTTGTCGTTGAGCAGCAGCGTTTCAGCGTCCGGGGCCTGTTCGTAGACCGCGACGCCCATGTCGTTGAACGTGCTGATGATGCCTTCGATCGCCTCGGTCTCGGTGAAGTTGTCCGGCAGGTGATCGTTGATTTCAGCGTACGTGAGGAAGCCGCGCTCCTTGCCGAGCTTGATCAGGGCGCGCAGCTTGGAGCGACGCTCCTCGAGTTCCTCCACCGTGCCAGGCTGCGACGACGCGAACGCATCCTTCAGCAGCGCTTTTTCCTTTGCACGACGGTCGCGAGCCTTGACCTTCTCCGGCTTGCCCGGTGCGGCAGCAGCGGTTTCTTCGGTCTGGGTTGCATCGTCATCGACGGGTACTTCATTCAGCTTTTTCGTCATGGAGTTCGCCGTACCGGCTGTAGTCTCGACCCCCGGCTGTTGGACAACAGCCGGTTGAACCGTGGATACTGAAGTCACGCGCGCTACCGCATCGTCCTGAACGGCAGCCGCTTCCCTTGCGCTTCTGACACCCGCCCGCTTGGCAGCCGGCGGTGCTACAGCTTTCGCCGCCCGAACCGGTGCGGCCTGCGCGGCCGCAGTGGTCGACGACTTCTTCCCGGCAGCCGGTGCAACGCTGACAACAGACGTTCTTCTGGCGGATGCAGTCAGCCTGGCTTCGGTAACTTTTCCGGTGCGCTCTTTAGCGCGTGAGCCCGTTGCATGATTTCCGCCTGTCGTCTTTGCCATCGCATCGCCTTTCGCCTTTGCTAGGAAAACCCTTGAAAAAACAAACCGCTAGAAACTTTTGATTATACCACCCGAGGTTTCGGCCTCTCCGCTACAGCCCGAGTTGACGCTTCATGTCGGCCCGCTTCCGGTTGAGCTCCGAAAACTCGGCAAACTCTTCCGGCGTATGCCGCGACTGTCGCGAAAGCTGTTCGAGACGATCGCAATAAGCGTCGTATCGCATCTTCAAAATCGCGGCTTTCAGCTCCTCGCCGACAATTCGTTCCTGCTCGCGCCGTTCCTCGATGACGGCCGCGTCCTGCGGGTCTTTCAGCAGCAAATCCCGGACGTTTTCATCATAGTCTAGAATTTTGCGAAAGATTTCCTCGAAAGTTGGGGCGTTCGCGCCATTTCGCAAGAGATCGGACAACAACTGGAACGCTGCCGAATCGCCTAGGGCTCGCGCGTGCGTCGTCACTTCCGCGAACAGTTCGCCGTGCCGGGTCACGGTGAGCAGCGCCTCTTCGGCCGCTTCGTCGAGCATCGCGACCGTGCGCGGATACATCACCAGATTGCGCAGCGTCTTTTCCTCGATGCCGGTCACGCTGCGCCGGTCCTTGCGGGCCGGCGCCCTGCGCGACGCGGCCGCGATCCGCGCGTCGACTTCGCAAAGCGCCGCGACTTCGCTGAATGGCACATCGAGCCGGTCTGCGAACATATGCATGATCTGCGCGCGCAGCGCATTGGCCGGCAACGCCTGCAGCAGCGGTTTCGCGTCGAACAGCGCGCGGGCCTTGCCTTCGGGCTGATCGAGCTCCTTGCCGGTCAACACCTCGTTGAGCATGAACTGCGACAACGGCATCGCCCGTTCGACCTGCTCGGCGAAAGCCTCGGTGCCGAACTCGCGCACGTAGCTGTCGGGATCATGCTCGCTGGGCAGGAACAGGAAACGGATCGTCCGGTTGTCGGCGGCGTGCGGCAGGCACGCATCGAGCGCGCGACGCGCGGCGCGCCGGCCGGCCGCGTCGCCGTCGAAACTGAAGATGACCGTATCGGTCTGGCGCATCAGTTTCTGCACATGAATCGGCGTGCAAGCGGTGCCGAGGGTCGCGACGGCGTTCTGGAAGCCCAATTGGGCCAGCGCGACCACGTCCATATAACCTTCGACGACCAGCACGTAATGTTGCTCTCGAATCGCAAGGCGCGCCTCGAACAGCCCATACAGCTCGCTGCCCTTGTTAAATAGCGGCGTTTCTGGTGAATTCAAATACTTTGGCTCGCCGCCGTCGAGCACGCGGCCGCCGAAGCCGATCACCTGCCCTTTGACATTGCGGATCGGGAACATGATCCGCTCGCGAAAGCGGTCGTAGCGGCGGTTCTGACCCTGCGCGTCCGACTTTTCGCTGACGATCACGAGACCCGCTTCGACCAGGGCGTCGTCGCGATAGTTCGGGAACGCCGCCTCGAGGTTTTGCCACCCGTCCGGCGCATAGCCGAGACCGAAGCGCGCGGCGACTTCGCCGGTCAGGCCGCGCTTCTTCAAATATTGGATCGCGCCCGGCGCACCGCGCAGTTGCTTACGGTAGTAGTCGCAGGCGGTCTGCATGAGATCGGACAGCGCGGTTGTCACGGCCTTCGATGGCGCCGGCGCGTAGCCGCCGCCAGCTCCGCCACCGCCGCCGCCGCCATATCCGGGAGAAGCCTCGTGCGGTACGGTGAGACCCACCGATTGCGCGAGCTCGTTGACCGCTTCGGGAAACGACGCGCCCACGTGTTCCATCAGGAAACCGATGGCCGTACCATGCGCACCGCAGCCGAAGCAGTGATAAAACTGTTTAGTCGGACTAACCGTAAACGAGGGGCTCTTCTCGTTGTGAAACGGGCACAGCCCCATGAAGTTCGCGCCGCCCTTTTTCAGCTGCACATACCGGCCGACCACGTCGACGATATCGACGCGGTTGAGCAGGTCCTGCAGGAATGACGGTGGGATCACAGTAAATGACGCTGCCTGGAAAGCTTCAAAATCCAAGCCCGGAGCCCGGGCTCGACACCGCGCCCGGGTCCCGCGCCTCGCCTTCAGGAGGCGCGCGACCCGGACAAATCGACAGAGTTACTTAGCGAGCGCGGCCTTGACCTGTGCGGAGACGGCGGTCATGTCGGCGCGGCCGGCCAGCTTCGGCTTCAGCACGCCCATCACCTTGCCCATGTCCTGCGGGCCGGCAGCGCCGGTTTGCGCGACCGCCGCCTGCACCTCGGCAACGATTTCCGCTTCGGACATCTGCTCAGGCATGTACGCGGAAAGAATGGCCAACTCGGCCTTTTCCTTGTCCGCAAGATCCGTACGTCCTGCGGCCTCGAACTGGCTGATCGAATCCTTGCGCTGCTTGATCATCTTGTCGACGACGGAGGTTATGGCGGCATCGTCGAGCGTGACCCGCTCATCGACTTCACGCTGCTTGATCGCGGCGAGCAGCAGGCGGATCGTCCCGAGACGTTCGGTCTCGCGCGCCCGCATGGCAGCTTTCATATCGTCGTTGATCCGGTCCTTGAGACTCATCACTCACCTGAATTGCGTTGAAAAGTTGAAAAACCGGCCGGTCGACGGCGGCGATACCGCCGCATCAGCACAAAAACCCGCTTGGGACGTCTTCCTCAAGCGGGTTGGCGCAATTTTGCGTAGTGGATGCGACCCTGCCGGTTGGCCCGACGGGCCGGGTTTGCCATGATGACACCTGTCGTGCCGCCATCGGCTTGGATGCTGCCGCGCCGCGTACAGCGGGGCAACGCCAGAATCAGTAGAGCTTCCTTGGCAGCATCTGGCCACGCAGACGCTTGAAATGACGCTTCACCGCCGCCGCTTTCTTGCGCTTGCGTTCGGCTGTGGGTTTCTCGTAAAACTCGCGAGCGCGAAGTTCCGTCAGTAAGCCGTTTTTCTCCATGGTGCGCTTGAAACGGCGCATGGCGACTTCGAACGGCTCATTGTCTTTTACGCGGACGGTCGTCATTTTTCAATAACGGAACTTTGTAAAGGTTCAGGAGTATAGCAGAGCTTTCTCACAAAGCCATTGCGCCGTCAAGCCCCCGGGCATATTCGGCCGCCGCCTCGCCCGCCGCGACACCCGACGCCCACGCCCACTGGAAGTTGTAGCCGCCGAGCCAACCGGTCACGTCGACCGCCTCGCCGATGAAGTAGAGGCCCGGCACCCGCGCGCTCATCATCGTGGTCGATGACAAACCGCGCGTATCGACCCCGCCGCGCGTCACTTCGGCCTTGCGATAACCCTCGGTGCCGTTCGGCGTGAGGGTCCAGCGCGACAGCGCCTCACCGATGCCGCGCAGCGCCTTGTCCGGCAGATCGGCGACGCGGGCCTCGGCGGCCATCTGGTGAGTGTCGAGCCACACATGCGCGAGCCGCTGCGGCACCCATTCCGATAGCAGATTGGCGATCTGCCGCTTCGTGCCGCTTTTCGCGTCGATGAGCGCAGTCGCGGCGTCGCGCTCCGGCAGCAGATTGATGTGAATCGGCTCGCCGGGCTGCCAGTAGCTCGAGATCTGCAGCACGCCTGGGCCCGACAGGCCGCGGTGCGTGAGCAGCAGATCTTCGGTGAATTCGGCGCCGGTCTTCGTGTTGCCAGTCGACAGCTGTACTTCAAGCGACACGCCCGATAGCGCCGCGAACGGCTCCCAGTCGGCCGGAGCGAAGGTCAGCGGAACCAGCGCGGGACGCGTGTCGATCAACTTGTGGCCGAACTGCCTGGCGATCCGGTATGCGAAATCGGTCGCGCCGATCTTCGGGATCGACAGACCGCCCGTCGCGATCACGAGCGCACAGGCGGCGATCGTGCCCGCCGTCGTGCCGAGCAGGAACTGTCCTTCGGCGTCCTGGCGCACCTCTTCGACCGACAGCGGCGTGCGCCATGCAACCCCACCGGCGTCGCACTCGTTCTTCAGCACGTCGATGACCGCGTCGCTCGACTGATCGCAGAACAGCTGGCCCTTGTGCTTCTCGTGCCATGTCACGCGATGCTGCTTCAGCAGCGCCATGAAATCGCGCGGCGTATAGCGCGCGAGCGCCGAGCGGCAAAAATGCGGATTCGCCGACAGATAATTGGCCGGCCCCGCATACAGATTCGTGAAGTTGCACCGGCCACCGCCGGAAATGCGGATTTTTTCCGCGAGACGCTGCGAGTGGTCGATCAGCGCCACACGCCGGCCGAGTTGACCGGCCACGGCCGCGCACATCATGCCGGCCGCGCCCGCGCCGATCACCGCGATATCGAAGGATTCCATGGGGCCGCATTGTACCTGCCGGGCCCTCGCATCCATGCCCGTGCTCAGGCGGCCGCCTGCGGCCGCCTGTCCGCGCTGGTATACTTTCGGGCTTACCTTTCACTTCCGGACGCGCGTCGCGCGCGCCCGTCTCAAGCGATTCATCATGCTCGTTCTCGGCATCGAAAGCTCCTGCGACGAAACCGGTCTCGCGCTCTACGACACGGAGCGCGGCCTGCTCGCGCACGCGCTGCATTCGCAGATTGCGATGCATCGGGAGTACGGCGGCGTCGTGCCGGAGCTTGCATCGCGCGACCATATCCGCCGCGCGCTGCCGCTGCTCGAAGAGGTGATGGAGCGCGCCGGCGTCGCGCGCGGCGACATCGACGCGATCGCTTACACGCAAGGGCCCGGGCTCGCGGGCGCGCTGCTGGTCGGCGCGAGCGTCGCGAATTCGCTGGCGATGGCGTGGAACAAGCCGACCGTGGGCATTCACCATCTCGAAGGGCATCTGCTGTCGCCGCTGCTCGTCGACGAGCCGCCGCCGTTCCCGTTCGTCGCGCTGCTGGTCTCGGGCGGCCACACGCAGTTGATGCGCGTGACGGACGTCGGCTTCTACGAGACGCTCGGCGAGACGCTCGACGACGCCGCCGGCGAAGCCTTCGACAAAACCGCCAAGCTGCTGGGCCTCGGCTATCCGGGCGGCCCCGAAGTCTCGCGCATGGCCGAGTTCGGTACACCCGGCGCAGTCGTGCTGCCGCGCCCGATGCTGCATTCCGGCGACCTCGATTTCAGCTTCAGCGGCCTGAAGACCGCCGTGCTCACGCACGCGAACCGGCTGGGCGGCGCGAACATCTGCGAGCAGGCCAAGGCCGACCTCGCGCGCGGTTTCGTCGATGCCGCCGTCGACGTGCTGGCCGCGAAATCTCTAGCGTCGCTCAAGCGCACGAAGCTGAACCGGCTGGTGGTGGCGGGCGGCGTCGGCGCGAACCGGCAATTGCGCGAAGCGCTGTCGGCCGCCGCGCAGAAGCGCAATTTCTACGTCCACTACCCGGACCTGTCGCTGTGCACGGACAACGGGGCGATGATCGCGCTGGCCGGCGCGCTGCGTTTGCAACGCTGGCCCGAACAGGCCGGCCACGACTACGCGTTCACCGTGAAGCCGCGTTGGGATCTGACGTCGCTCGCGCACTGAACCGCCGCCCCAAGAGGACAAAAAGCCGCTTTACAAGCGGCTTTTTTGCTTCAATGCTTTCGCAACGACACGGCGTGGAGCGATCAGGAACGTATCAGGCGAGGCGCTTGTCCCGCTCGATCACCGCATACGCGCTGTGATTGTGAATCGACTCGAAGTTCTCCGCTTCGAGCACATACGCGACGATGCGCTCGTCGGCATTCAGACGCTGGGCAACGTCGCGCACGAGATCTTCGACGAACTTCGGATTTTCATACGCGCGCTCGGTGACGAACTTCTCGTCCGGGCGCTTGAGCAGGCCCCACAGTTCAGACGACGCTTCTTCCTCGGCGATACGGATCAACTCTTCGACAGCGACGTCGCCGTTCAGCTCGGCATCGATCGTCACGTGCGAACGCTGATTGTGCGCGCCGTACTGCGAGATCTTCTTCGAGCACGGGCACAGGCTCGTGACCGGCACCAGCACCTTCAGGAACACCCGCGTCGCGCCATGGCGGGTCTCGCCGGTCAGCGTGACTTCATAATCGAGCAAGCTCTGCACGCCCGACACCGGCGCGGTCTTGTTCACGAAGTACGGGAACGACACTTCGATGCGGCCCGCCTCCGCCTCGAGTTTTTCGAGCATAGCCGCGAGCATCGTGCGGAACGTGGCCGGTTCGAGCGGCGCCTTGTTCTCTTCGAGCAACGCGACGAAGCGCGACATGTGGGTGCCCTTCTGCTCGGCCGGCAGATGCACGTCGAGATTCCACGTGCCGACCGACGGCTGCACTTCGCCACCTTGCGTGCGAATTGTCAACGGATGACGCACGCCCCTCACGCCGACCCGCTGGATCGGAATCTGGCGCATGTCGGGGGTGCTTTGCACGTCGGGCATCACGAAAGCGGGATTCATCTGATTCATTCTTTTGTCCTTTCTGGAAAGCGCCGGGCTGCGCCAAGGTTTCGCTGCATCGGCGACTATCGCGCAGCGAGTGCGAGGCACCCAACGGCCACGCGGATCAGTGCGCGCAACGGCGAACGCCGGCTCGCGCCGGCGTTGGGTGACGGCCCACAACACCCGTCGGTTCAAACTGGAGATTGCCGAAGCCGCCGTCGCATGACGGCGGCATGAGTCGAACCTACGACGGCACGACAGCCGACAGCGCTTTACGCGACGCGCTTCACGGACGACTGACCGCCGACCGCGCCGCTCGCAAGGAAGCGTTCGCGGATCGACCGGGCGATACCCGCGGCGTCGAGACCGCACGCGGCGAGCAGCTTGGCCGGGTCCCCGTGATCGATGAACCGATCGGGGAGGCCCAATTGTAGTACGGGGCGCATAACCCCACTCGCGAGCAGGGCTTCGACGCACGCCGAACCCGCGCCACCCATGATGGAGCCTTCCTCGACGGTGACGATCGCGTCGTGCGTCTCGGCCAGCTTGCGCACGAGTTCGGTGTCGAGCGGCTTCACGAAGCGCATGTTCGCGACGGTGGCGTCGAGTTGCTCAGCAGCCGCGAGCGACGGCGCGACCATCGTGCCGAACGCGAGAATCGCGATGCGCTTGCCGGCCTGCGCCGACGTCTCGCGACGCACTTCGCCCTTGCCGAGCGGCAACGCGGCCATCTGCTTGACCGTTGCGACCCCGGTACCCGCGCCGCGCGGGTAGCGCACAGCGGTCGGATGCGACTGCTGCAACGCGGTGTACAGCATCTGGCGGCACTCGTTTTCGTCAGACGGCGCCATCACGGTCATGTTCGGAATACAACGCATGAACGCGAGGTCGTACGCGCCCGCATGCGTCGCGCCGTCCGCACCAACGAGACCCGCACGATCGATTGCGAACACCACCGGCAGATTTTGCAGCGCGACGTCGTGAATCAGCTGGTCATATGCGCGTTGCAGAAAGGTCGAATAGATCGCGACGACAGGCTTCATGCCGTCCGCGGCAAGGCCGCCCGCGAACGTCACCGCGTGCTGCTCGGCGATGCCGACGTCGAAGTAACGATCCGGGAAGCGCTTTTCGAACTCGACCATGCCCGAGCCTTCACGCATTGCCGGCGTAATGCCGATCACGCGCGAGTCGAGCTCGGCCGCGTCGCACAGCCACTCGCCGAACACCTGCGTGTAGGTCTTTTTCGACGGCGTCGCGGCCGGTTTGATACCCTCGGCCGGATTGAACTTGCCGGGGCCGTGGTACAGCACCGGATCAGCCTCGGCCAGCTTGTAGCCCTGGCCTTTCTTCGTGACCACGTGCAGGAATTGCGGCCCGCGCAGTTCCTTGATGTTTTGCAGCGTCGGAATCAGCGAATCGAGATCGTGACCGTCGATCGGTCCGATGTAGTTGAAGCCGAACTCTTCGAACAGCGTCGCCGGCACGATCATGCCCTTCGCGTGCTCCTCGAGCTTGCGCGCGAGATCGAGCACCGGCGGCGCGACGCGCAGCACGCGCTCGACGCCCGCGCGCGCGGCCGCATAGAAGCGCCCAGACATCAGACGCGCGAGATGGCGATTCAGCGCGCCGACCGGCGGCGAGATCGACATGTCGTTGTCGTTGAGGATCACGAGCAGCGGCACGTCGTCTTCGACGCCCGCGTTGTTCATTGCCTCGAAGGCCATGCCGGCCGTCATCGCGCCGTCGCCGATCACGGCGATGCCCATGCGGTTGTCGCCTTGCAGCTTGCTCGCGATCGCCATGCCGAGCGCGGCCGAAATCGACGTGCTCGAGTGCGCGGTGCCGAAGGTGTCGTATTCCGATTCGTCGCGCTTCGGGAAGCCCGAGATGCCGCCCAACTGACGCAGCGTGTGCATCTGGTCGCGACGACCGGTCAGGATCTTGTGCGGATAGGTCTGATGGCCGACGTCCCAGACGATCCGGTCGTGCGGCGTATCGAAGACGTAGTGCAGCGCGATGGTCAACTCGACCGTGCCGAGGTTGGACGAGAGATGGCCGCCCGTCTGCGATACGCTGTCGAGCACGAAGGCACGCAACTCGTCGGCAAGCGGTTGCAATTGGCGGCGATCGAGGCGGCGCAGGGCTGCCGGGTCGTCGATGGTTTTCAGCAAGTCGTACATCGTCGTTCCATTGTAGGAAAACTTACGCGCCCGCACTTCATACATGCACCCCGGGGATGGAGGGTGCGCGGCGGCGGGCTTTCGCGTTCAGCTGACCCGGTTCACCACCAGGTCGGCCAGTTCGGCAAGACGCTGCGCGCGCGCGCCGAACGGCGCGAGCGCGGCGTGCGCGTCGCTGCGCAGTTGCGCCGCGAGCGCGCGCGACGCGTCGAGCCCAATAATCGACACGTAGGTCGGCTTGCCGTCCTTCGCGTCCTTGCCGGCGGTCTTGCCGAGCGTTGCGGAGTCGGTCGTGACGTCGAGAATGTCGTCGACGACCTGAAACGCGAGACCGACCGCGGCGGCGTAGGCGTCGAGCGACGCCAGACCCTGCGCGTGCGGCGTCTCGCCGGCCAATGCGCCCATGCGCACGGCCGCGCGCAGCAGCGCGCCGGTCTTCATGCGATGCATGGTCTCGAGCTGCGGGCGGCTCAGCGTGTGGCCGACGCTCGCCAGATCGATGGCCTGGCCGCCGCACATGCCGATCGAGCCGCTTGCGAGCGCGAGTTCGCGTACGAGCGAGGCCTGCTGCGGCCGGCCGAGTACGTCGGACGTGAGCACGATGAATGCTTGCGACTGCAGCGCGTCGCCGACCAGCAGCGCGGTCGCTTCGTCATACTTGACGTGGACCGTCGGCTTGCCGCGGCGCAGTTCGTCGTCGTCCATGCAGGGCATATCGTCGTGCACAAGCGAGTACACGTGAATCATTTCCAGCGCCGCCGCCGCCGCATCGAGGCATTCGGCACGCGCGCCGGTCAGCTCGCCGGCCGCGTGGCACAGGAGCGGCCGCACCCGCTTGCCGCCGCCGAGCACCGCATAGCGCATCGCCTCGTGCAGCCTGGCGGGTTCGGTCGTCTCGGCCGGCAGATAGTGTTCCAGAGCCGTTTCGACGCGTTCGAGCACCGAGCGCGTCCATTGTTCGAATGTCATAGGTCGTCCCCGCTCTCAGTCGCGGCTGTTCCTGCGGTATTCATGGGCAGCGGCTTGAGGGTCTCGCCATCGAGGACCCGCACCTGCTGCTCGACCTTTTCGAGCTGCTGTTGACAGAATGCGACAAGTGCCGCCCCGCGACGGTAAGCGGCCAGCGATTCCTCGAGGCTCAGACTGCCGCCTTCCATGCGCGCGACGAGCTCTTCCAGTTCGGTCTGCGCGGCCTCGTAGTTCTCCGGCAGCGGCGCGCTATCGCCGCTTTCGGCTGGTGCGGCGGCGGAATCGTTCGATGCGGTCTTCGCCATGAATAGTCGCAAAATTAAAACAAGTCGGACATTCTACGGCAAAAGCGACATTTTCGATCCGCCCGCCGGCCTGCGCCCCGCCGTGCCGTCTCGCTTCGAGCCTGTCCGATGCACACCCTTGCCCCGCTTCGACCCTGAAGTCTCGCAGAAAAAAAGCTCGAGGTCTGCGGCGAAAATGCCGAACTTTCTTGACATTTTTAACCCAAATCAGGGACTTAAGTGCCCCTGTCACAGGGAAACGGGTATAATTGCGGGCTCCCTAAATCGAATCTTCGATGGTTGGGTTGTTCACTGCTTTCACGTCTTCATCGGGAGTGGGAATGTCCAATCTGAGCAATGCATTGCAGTTGCGGTCTGTTCATAGCCAGCTGCCAGTCACGGCTTACTTTGACGAAGCGCTTCTTACGCGCGAAATCGACACCCTTTTCAAGAAAGGTCCTCGCTACATCGGCCACGATCTCATGGTGCCCGAAGCGGGGGATTATTTTGCCTTGCCCAGCGAACGCGAGGGGCGGGTACTCGTCCGTAACCAGCAGTCGCAAGTCGAGTTGCTGTCGAACGTGTGCCGCCACCGGCAAGCCATCATGCTCAACGGCCGCGGCCAGACGCAGAACATCGTCTGTCCGCTGCATCGCTGGACGTACGACCTGAAGGGCGAGCTGCTCGGCGCGCCACATTTCGCCGACAACCCGTGCCTGAATCTCGGCGCCACGCCACTGCAGAACTGGCAGGGTCTGCTGTTCGAGGCCCAAGGTCGGGACGTCGCGAAAGATCTCGCACGCCTCGGCACCAAGCGCCATTTCGATTTCTCGGGCTTCATGTTCGATCACGTCGAAGTCCATGAGTGCAACTACAACTGGAAGACCTTCATCGAGGTCTATCTGGAGGACTATCACGTCGCACCGTTCCATCCGGGCCTCGGCAGCTTCGTCAATTGCGACGATCTGACGTGGGAGTTCGGCGACTGGTACAGCGTGCAGACGGTCGGCGTGCACAAGGCGCTCGAGCAACCGGGCAGCCCGACGTATCGCAAGTGGCACGACGAAGTGCTGCGCTTTCGCGACGGCAATCCGCCCGAGTTCGGCGCGATCTGGATGGTGTACTACCCGGGCATCATGATCGAGTGGTATCCGCACGTGCTGGTCGTGTCGTGGCTGATTCCGCGCGGTCCGCAGAAGACCACCAACGTGGTGGAGTTCTATTACCCCGAGGAAATCGCGCTGTTCGAGCGCGACTTCGTCGAAGCCGAGCGCGCCGCCTATATGGAGACAGCGCGCGAAGACGACGAGATCGCCGAGCGCATGGACGCCGGCCGCCTCGCGTTGATGGAGCGCGGCGAATCACAGGTCGGACCGTATCAGAGCCCGATGGAAGACGGTATGCAGCACTTCCACGAGTTTCTGCGGCGCGAACTCGGCACGATCTGATCCGCGCCGCGTGGCGCATCGATCGACTCAAGGAAAGACGGGCTTCGACCCGTCTTTTTTTGTTTAGACTACCGATATAGACCGGCCATGCGCCAGCCGCGTGAACGACGCGGCCCGCAGCCGCCATCGCCCGTATCGAGGAGACGCTCATGCCCCACACTCATTACACCACCCTGATCTCCGCGACCAATCTTGCCGAGCGGCTCACGGCCGCGCCGGGCAGCGTGTTCGTGATCGACTGCCGGTTCGACCTCGCCGATACCGACGCGGGCGAGAAAGCCTGGCTGGCCGGCCATCTGCCGGGCGCGCACTATCTGCATCTCGATCGCGATCTGTCCGGGCCGAAGAACGGCTCGAACGGCCGGCATCCGCTGCCCGATCGCGCGCGGCTCGTCGAAACGCTGGAGTCGCGGGGACTGAAGCAAGGTCAACAGGTCGTCGCATATGACGCACAAGGCGGCATGTACGCGGCGCGCGTCTGGTGGCTGTTGCGCTGGCTCGGTCACGACGCGGTCGCGCTGCTCGACGGCGGGCTGCAGGCATGGGAAGCGGCTGGCCAACCGCTGACGCAGGACGTGCCCGCGCAGAACACCGGCGACTTCAAGGCGGCCGCGCCGCTCGCCGTGACCATCGATACCCAGGCGGTCGAGCGCAACCTCGGTTCGAAGGAGCGAATCGTCGTCGATGCGCGCGCGGCCGATCGCTATCGCGGCGAAAACGAGACGCTCGACCGCGTCGGCGGCCATATCCCGGGCGCGCTGAACCGCTTCTTCAAGGACAACCTGACCCCCGACGGCCGCTTCAAGCCGGCGCACACACTGCGTGAGGAATTCCACGCGCTGCTCGGCGACACGCCGCCCGAACACGTGGTGCTGCAATGCGGCTCGGGCGTGACCGCCTGCATCAATTCGCTTGCGATGGAGGTTGCCGGCCTGCATGGTTCAGCGTTGTACGCGGGCTCCTGGAGCGAATGGAGTTCCGACCCGAAACGGCCGGTGGCGACGGGGGCGAAACCTTGAGCGCGAGCCGCCGCAAGTCGTAACCAGACGCGAGGAATTCGAGCAGCGCTTCAAGCCACGCCGTGCTGCTTGAACCACACGAGCGCGCGACGCCAGCCATCCTCGGCATCGGCCTTCTTGTAGCTCGGACGGTAATCGGCGAAAAACGCGTGACCTGCGTCGTCATATACGACGAACTGCGAGCCGCGTCCCGCTTGCGGCCCTTGCGCGATCGCCTGCTTCATCTGCTCGAGCGTGTCCTGCGGAATGCTTCGATCCTGGCGTCCATACAAGCCGAGCACAGGCGCATGCAGGTCGGCGACGAGATCGAGCGGATTGGCCGGCGTCATCGCGTTCTTCGCGCCGGTCACGCGACCATACCAGGCGACGCCTGCCTTCACTCGCGGATTATGCTCGGCATACAGCCACGAGATGCGCCCGCCCCAGCAGAAGCCGTTCACGCCGAGCCTGTTGAGGTCGCCGCCATTCTCGCCGGCCCACGCGGCGGCCGCGTCGAGGTCGGCCAGCACCTGCTCGTCTGGCACCTTGCTGACCAGTTGCTCGTTGAGTTGCTGCATGCTCGTGTAGACAGTCGGATCGCCCTCGCGCTCGTATAGGTTCGGCGCGATCGCCAGATAGCCCTGCTTCGCGAAGCGCCGGCAGACGTCGGCGATATGCTCGTGCACGCCGAAGATTTCATGCACGACGAGGATCACCGGCAGATGCGTCTTGCCCTTCGGCTGCGCGCGATAAGCCGGTATCAGCGTACCGCCCGAATGGAACGCCACTTCCCCTGCTTCGAGACCGTCGCTATCGGTATGGATGGTTTGCGCCGAGACTGGCAGCACCGCCGCCGCGAAGCCGGAGCCCAGCGTCGCCTTGATGAAGGTGCGCCGATCGAAAGGAACGTGCGGGATCAGACAGTCGACTTCAGGCTTCAGCACGGGGCGCTCCTCGAAGTACTGTTAGAGGCAACAGGATACGCCTTGCGCGCATCCCGTTGCACATTCAACTGAGGAGATCGTCCGCGCGCGTCAGTGCAACTTGACGCGCGGCAGCGTCGTACGGTGCAACCAGTGCGCGAAGGTGTCGAGCACCATGCGCGGATAGCCGTGCAGCGCCGCGATATGCAGCCGGTACAGCGACATGTACATGAAGCGCGCGAACAGCCCTTCGATCAGCATATTGCCGCCAATCACCCCGCCCATCAGATTGCCGACCGCGCTGAAATGGCCGAGCGAGACCAGCGAGCCGAAGTCGCGATAAGTGAATTCTGGTTGTGGCCTGTTATCGAGGCGCGCCGCCAGTCCTTTCATCAGAAAGCTCGCCTGCTGATGCGCGGCCTGCGCGCGCGGCGGCACGTTGCGCTCGTTGCCCGGCCACTCGCAGGCCGCGCAGTCGCCGAGCGCGAAGATGTTGTCGTCGATCCCGGTTTGCAGCGTACGGCGCACGACCAGCTGGCCGAGCCGGTTGACCGGCAAGCCGTCGAGCTGACCGAGCACCGCCGGCGCCTTGATGCCCGCCGCCCACACGGTCAGATCGGCCCGCACGGTGTGACCGCTCGCGGTGCGGATGTAGCCCGGCGCGACCTCGGCCACCGTCTCGCCGATCATCAGCTTCACGCCGAGCCTGGTCAGCAATTCGGCGGTGGCCGTGGAAACGCGCTCCTGCAACGCGGGCAGAATGCGCGGCCCCGCCTCGATCAGCACGATGCCGACGTCATGCCGCGGATCGAGCTTGTGCAAGCCATACGCGGACAACACCTGCGCGGTATTGCGCAACTCCGCCGACAACTCGACCCCCGTCGCGCCGCCGCCGACGATCGCCACCTGAATGCGCGGCTCGCTGGACGTCCACGTGCCGGGTCCCGGTCTCGACTCGACGGGTTCGTGCGCCTGATGCTCGGCGCGCATGCACGCCGCGATCAGGCGCTTGCGGAAACGCTCTGCCTCGCCAACCGTATCCAGTGCGATGGAGAATTCGGCCGCTCCCTTGACGCCGAAGAAGGCCGTGGTACTGCCGATCGCGATGATCAGCGTGTCGTACTCGAGCTCGCGTTCGGGCAGCAGTTCAGCGCCGTCGTCGTCCAGCACGGTGCCGAGCGTAATGCGTCGGTTCGTGCGGTCGAGTGCGGTCAGGTCGCCTTGCTGGAATGCGAAGCCATGCCAGCGCGCCTGCGCCGCGTACGGTAGCTCCTGCGTGAACGGGTCCATGCTGCCCGCCGCCACCTCGTGCAGCAGCGGCTTCCAGACATGCGTCGGATAGCGGTCGACCAGCGTGACCTGGGCCTGCGCGCTGCGCCCCTTCTTGTCGGCCCCATAGCGATCGCCAAGACGCGTCGCCAGTTCCAATCCTCCCGCACCTCCGCCAACGACGATAAATCGATGCATTGCACTTCTCCGTGTAGCCGATGAATTATCTGTCGCGACGCTGCGCATGAATGCGCCGTCCTGAACCGATTGTCCTCGACCCGCCTAAGAAGTCACAAGTCGCCAAAACCCATGTGTCACATGCGCACGACGTTATCGTGCGCATGTCACGGGCATGTCAATGCGCTTCCTCCCAGTTCAGGCCCGCACCGACCTCGGCGACGAGCGGCACCTTCAGCGCGGCGACGCCGCACATCAGTTCTGGCAGGCGCTTGCGGACTTCGGACAACTCAGCGTCGGGCACTTCGAGAATCAGTTCGTCATGCACCTGCATGATCATCCGCGTGCCGATCTTCGAGTCTTCGATCCAGTTCTGCACGGCGATCATCGACATCTTGATCAGGTCGGCCGCGGTACCCTGCATCGGCGCGTTGATCGCGGCACGCTCCGCGGCCTGGCGGCGCGGACCGTTGCCGCCGTTGATCTCGGGCAGCCACAGACGACGGCCGAACACCGTTTCGACGTAGCCCTTCGCCTTCGCGCTCAAACGCGTCTCGTCCATATAGCGCGCGACGCCGGGATAGCGCGCGAAGTAGCGGTCGATATAAATCTTCGCCGCATCGCGCGTGATGCCGAGGTTCGATGCGAGTCCGAACGCGCTCATGCCGTAGATGAGCCCAAAGTTGATGACCTTCGCGACGCGCCGCTGATCGCTCGACACTTCGAGCGGCGTCACGCTGAAGATTTCCGACGCGGTGGCGCGGTGAATGTCCTCGCCCTGCGAAAACGCGCGCAACAACGATTGGTCGCCCGAGATGTGGGCCATGATGCGCAATTCGATCTGCGAATAATCGGCGGAGACGAGCTTGTGCCCGAGCGGCGCGATGAACGCCTCGCGGATGCGCCGACCTTCGCCGGTACGCACCGGAATGTTCTGCAGGTTCGGATCGTTCGACGCGAGCCGCCCCGTCACCGCGACGGCCTGCGCGTAGTTCGTATGCACGCGGCCGGTGTGCGGATTGACCATGCGCGGCAGCTTGTCGGTATAGGTCGACTTCAGTTTCGACAGGCCGCGATGTTCGAGCAGAATCTTCGGCAGCGGATAGTCTTCGGCGAGCTTCTGCAACACCTCTTCGTCGGTGGAAGGCGCACCGCTCGGCGTCTTCTTGATGACCGGCAGTTCGAGCTTCTCGAAGAAAATCTGACCAATCTGCTTTGGCGAGCCGAGGTTGAATTCGCCGCCGGCCAGTTCGTACGCCTTGCCTTCGAGTTCGATCAGACGCGTGGCGATCTCACTGCTCTGCTGACGCAGCTTCTCCGCGTCGATCAGCACGCCGGTCCGCTCCATCTTGCGCAGTACGCGCGAAGTCGGCACTTCGATCTCGCGATACACATGGTCGAGCGACTTCTCCGCGGCGATCTGCGGATACAAGGCCTGATGCAAACGCAGCGTGATGTCTGCGTCTTCGGCCGCATATTCGGCGGCTTTGTCGAGCGCGACTTCGTCGAAGCCGATCTGCTGCGCGCCCTTGCCCGCGACCTCTTCGTACTTGATCGTCTTCACGCCGAGATGACGCAGCGCGAGGCTGTCCATGTCGTGCGTGCGATGCGATTCGAGCACGTACGACTCGAGCAGCGTGTCATGCTCGACGCCGCGCATTTCGATGCCGTAATTCGCGAGCACCTGTTCGTCGTACTTCAGATGCTGGCCGACCTTCTTGTGCTCGGCGCTTTCGAGCCACGGCTTGAGCTTCGCGAGCACTTCGTCGCGCGGCAGCTGCACCGGCGCGTCGGGGCCGCGATGCGCGAGCGGCACATACGCGGCGCGGCCCGCTTCGACCGACAGCGACAAGCCGACGATCTGCGCGATCATCGGATCGAGCGACGTGGTCTCGGTATCGAACGAGGTCAGCTCGGCCGCATTGATCCTGTCGAGCCACGCATCGAGCTGCTCCCATGTTTGCACGGTCTCGTAGTGGCGCTCGTGATCGACGGACAACGCGGGGGGCACGTCGGTTTCCGGACCTTCGACCGCATCGGCGATTTCGACTTCGCGCAGCCACGTCTTGAAGCCGTGGCGCGTGAACACCTCGCGCAACTCTTCGCGCGATTCGGGAAGGCTCGGCAAACTCTCCTCGATCGACACGATGTGCCCGGTCAGATCGCAATGACGCTCGACTGTGACGAGCTTGCGCGCCATCGGCAAAAAGTCCAGCGCGCGGCGCAGATTCTCGCCGACCGCGCCCTTGATCTCGCTCGCATGCCCGACGATGCCATCTAGCGACTCATATTGCGTCAGCCATTTGACCGCGGTTTTCGGACCGCACTTCTCGACGCCCGGCACGTTGTCGACGGTATCGCCGATCAGCGACAGATAATCGATGATGCGCTCCGGCGGCACACCGAACTTCGCGACCACGCCGTCGCGGTCGAGCGTTTCGTTGGTCATCGTATTGACGAGCGTCACGCGGTTCGACACGAGCTGCGCGAGGTCCTTGTCGCCGGTCGACACGACCACGTTCATGCCGAGCTTTTCCGCTTCGGTGCACAGCGTGCCGATCACGTCATCCGCTTCGACGCGATCGATCATCAGCAGCGGCCAGCCGAGCGCACGCACCGCGACGTGAATCGGCTCGATCTGACGGGCAAGATCTTCCGGCATCGACGGACGGTTCGCCTTGTATTCCGGATACCAGTCGTCGCGAAACGTTTTGCCCTTGGCGTCGAACACGCACGCGCTATACTCTGCTGTGACTTCCTTGCGCATGCGCCGCAGCATGTTGATCATCCCGTAGAGCGCACCCGTCGGGCCACCCTCGGGACCGCGCAGATCAGGCATCGCATGGTAGGCCCGGTACAGATAACTCGAACCGTCGACCAACAGCAGGGTCTTACCTTCAAGGCTTCGTTCTTCAGGCATTATGACTAAGAGAAAAGTGATTCCGAGTCTGCGATCGCTCGCAGATCAAGAGCGCGCAACGGCCAAGAAAGCCCGCGCATCGTGGCAGATGTTCACGATTATGGCAGAGTTTATCGAGGCGACCGAGTACCTGTCGGAGATTCGCCCGGCGGTCAGCATCTACGGTTCGGCGCGCCTGAAACCGAACTCGCCGTACTACAAACTCGCCACGCAGATCGCGCGCAAATTGTCGGATGCTGGCTTCGCGGTGATCTCCGGCGGCGGCCCCGGCATCATGGAAGCGGCCAACAAGGGCGCGCATGCGGGCAAGGCGCCTTCGGTCGGTCTGAACATCGAGTTGCCGCACGAGCAGTCGGGCAACCAGTGGCAGGACATCTCGCTGCGCTTCCGCCATTTCTTCACGCGCAAGGTCACGTTCGTGAAGAACTCGGACGCGGTGATCGTGATGCCCGGCGGCTTCGGCACGCTCGACGAACTGGCCGAAGTGCTCACGCTGATCCAGACCAAGAAGTCGCGCCATGTGCCGATCATTCTGGTCGGCGCCGAGTTCTGGGAAGGTCTGCTCGCGTGGTTCAAGAGCGCTCTGATTCCGATGGGTTTGATCAATCCGACCGACATCGATCTGATGCAGGTGATCGACAATCCGGACCAGGTGCTCGAAGCGGTGCTCAAGTTCTACGAAGACCGCGAGGAAGGTGAAGTTCATCCGGTCAAGTCGGAAGAAGACCGGATGTTCTACCTGTGATGGCAAGAGGCTGCGCGCCTCGCATTGCGCGTAGCACGATGCCTATCGTCGCGCACATGGCGGGCAGCCTTCGGGCTGCCCGCTTTCGTTTAGCAGGCCAGTTTGCGCGCGCTGACTGTCAACCGGATTGGCGAACAAATCGTTTGCACGCTTGCCGTCCGGCGCTAACGTGCTCAGCTGGTACTCGAAGCTCGCAATCTGAACGAACTCACCTCACCCGAAGCCGCGCTCGCGCCCATGCCGACGTTGCGTGAGATCTTCAGCGGCTTTCTCGACCTCGGTCTCATTTCATTCGGCGGCGCGTTGCCGCTCGCGAGCCATCTTCAAAGCGGCACATCCAGCGTAAGCGGGCTGTTTATCAGTGCCTCGGCCTGAGTTACTGAAACGCGACTTCCGCGAAACTGCGCAGCTTGCGGCTATGCAATCGATGCAGCCCATTCATCCGCAGCAGTTCCATCGCCTTCACGCCGATCTGCAGATGCTGATCGACCTGCGCGCGATAGAACTGATCGGCCATGCCCGGCAGCTTCAGCTCGCCGTGCAGCGGCTTGTCCGACACGCACAGCAACGTGCCGTAAGGCACGCGGAAGCGAAAGCCGTTCGCGGCGATCGTCGCGCTTTCCATATCGAGCGCGATTGCACGGCTTTGCGACAGCCGCTGCACCGGCTCGCGATGATCGCGCAGCTCCCAGTTGCGATTGTCGACGCTCGCCACCGTGCCCGTGCGCATCACGCGCTTCAGCTCGACGCCGTCGAGCTGCGTGACCTGCGCGACCGCGCGCTCGAGCGCGACCTGCACTTCGGCGAGCGCCGGAATCGGCACCCACAGCGGCAGATCGGCATCGAGCACATGATCTTCGCGCACATAGCCGTGCGCGAGCACGTAGTCGCCGAGACGCTGCGTGTTGCGCAGTCCCGCGCAGTGGCCGAGCATGATCCACGCATGCGGACGCAGCACCGCGATGTGATCGGTGATGGTCTTCGCATTCGACGGCCCGACCCCAATGTTGATCATCGTGATGCCGCTGCCGTCCGCGCGTTTCAGGTGATAGGCCGGCATCTGCGGCAGACGTGGCGGCAGCGTGCCCTCCTGCGCCTGCTCGCCGAGATTCTCGTTGTAGGTGATGACGTCGCCGGGCTCGACGAACGACGTGTATTCGCTGCGATAGGCGCGCAATTCCTCGTCGTCGGTACGGGCCATCATGCCCCGGCCGAGCTTGACGAATTCGTCGATATAGAACTGGTAGTTGGTGTACAGCACGTAGTTCTGCACATGCGTCGGCGAGGTCGCCGTGTAGTGCTTCAGCCGATGCAGTGAAAAATCGACGCGCGCCGCCGTGAACAACGCGAGCGGATGCGGCTCGCCCGGCAGCGGCTCGTACGTGCCGTTGACGATGCGGTCGTCGAGCAGCGCGAGGTCCGGTATATCGAAGATGTCGCGCATCAGGAACAGGCGCTCGCGGTCCAGATCGCCTTCGAGGTGGATGCCCTCGGCGAACGCGAAATGAATCGGAATCGGCTGGTCCGACACACCGACCTCGATCTGCACGTGATGATTCTTCGCCAGCAGCCGCAGTTGCTCGCGATAGTAGTTGCCGAACAGGTCTGGCCGCGTGACGGTCGTCTCGAACACGCCCGGCCCCGCGACGAAACCGTACGAGCGACGTGAATCGACGTGCGTGTTGACCTCGGTACGCACGCGCACGAACGGATAGCAGGCGCGCACGCGATGGTCGAACTGCTCGTTGCGGCGATAGCGCGCGAACGCATCGCGCAGGAACGACGTGTTCGCCTCGTAGATCGCGGCGAGGCGGGTGACGGCCTCGGCCGCGTCGTCGAAGCCTTCGGTTGGGAAGCTGTTGGCGGGAGTCTGCACCGTGCGCTGATTGATATCGTTGTTGATCATCATCGTTCACCCTTTTTGATGAGACGACATTACCACGGAACCCGCTGTTGCCAAATGTCGGCGGCGACGCTTGCAACAGCGCCCGCGAGAACGCGCGCAGGTTGCGCGAAAGCGGCGCAAAATAAGGCTTGGCGCCCGTGCGTCAGGCCGGATTTGCTAGAATCTGGCACCCAATCGGAGAATCACCATGAAGCTGCTCCTTCCCATCGCTGTTGCGCTGGCTCTGGCCTTCGGCAACGCCGCGATGGCTGCCCAGCCCGTCGACGAACCGCCGGCCGCCGGCGTGCCCCAGTCCGGCAATGAACGGGCCGGTCTGCCGGACCTGGACAAGATCAATCGTCCGGCCGCAGAGGTCAGCTCGAAGGTCGACATCAACGTTCCGCGCACGCCGAGCTTTCACGAAGTCAGCCCGAACGGCACCGAAATCACCGAATTCCGCGACAAGGGCAAGCCGGTCGAAATCGACGTGCATTCGAATTTCGGCACCCGCTACCAGATGAGCGCGTCGCCCGACACGTCGCCCACCGTCCACGACAGCGGCAAGCCCAGTACGCGCTTGCCATCGGTGAATCTCCACTATTGATCGTTACGAAAGCGGCACGCCGGCAACGGCGGCCGCGGCGCGACCGCGCCCCCGCTCAACCCGATCGCGGCCGCTGCGCGATGAACCCGCGCTGAATGCGGCGACGCTTGCACTTCGCCGTTCCGCATTCGTCGCCCGCTCCGCCTCATTCGTTTGTCTCACCTCGCACTGGCCGCACCGCGCCAGCCCGAACAACCTGATCCGACGTTTCCGCATGGCCGTCTTCACCGCTGTCAACGAATCCCAACTCGCAGAATGGATGAGTCACTACGATCTCGGCGATGTCGTCGAGTTTCGCGGCATTTCGTCCGGCATTGAAAACAGCAACTTCTTTCTGACGACGACGCGCGGCGAATACGTGCTGACGATTTTCGAAAAGCTGACAGCTGAACAACTGCCGTTCTATCTGAACCTGATGCGGCATCTTGCCGCGCATCGCGTGCCGGTACCGGATCCGATGCCGCGTCTCGACGGCGCGCTATTCGGCATGCTGCTCGGCAAACCCGCGACCATCGTGACAAAGCTCGAAGGCGCACCCGAACTCTCGCCGGGCGTCGAGCATTGCGTCGAGGTCGGCCAGATGCTCGCGCGCCTGCACCTCGCGGGCCGCGACTATCCGCGCTATCAGCCGAACCTGCGCAGCCTGCCGTGGTGGCGCGAAACCGTGCCGACGATCCTGCCGTATCTGGAAGGCGAGCAGCGCGATCTGCTGGCCTCCGAGCTTGCGCATCAGGAAGCGTTCTTCGCCTCCGCCGATTACGCGGCAATGCCCGCAGGCCCGTGCCACGCCGACCTGTTCCGCGACAACGCGATGTTCGCTCACGCGGCGCCCGACACCGGCCACGAAGTGCGGCTCGGTGGTTTCTTCGATTTCTATTTCGCCGGCTGCGACAAGTGGCTGTTCGACGTCGCGGTGACGGTCAACGACTGGTGCGTCGACCTCGCGACCGGCAAGCTCGACGCCGAGCGCACCGAGGCGCTGTTGCGCGCGTATCAGACGGTGCGGCCGTTCACCGTCGAGGAAAACCATCACTGGGGCGACATGCTGCGTGCGGGCGCATACCGTTTCTGGGTCTCGCGCCTGTATGATTTTCATTTGCCGCGCGCGGCCGAACTGCTGAAGCCGCACGACCCCGGTCATTTCGAACGCATTCTGCGCGAGCGCCTGCACGGCGTCGCGAATCCAGGCATCCATACCTCATGCAACTGATCGAAGTCCCCGCGAAAACCGGCTATGTGTGGTTCCGCCAGGGTATCTGGCTGTTCCGCAAGAATCCGCTCGCCTTTCTGACGCTGTTCTTCACCTATTTGCTGGTGATGACGCTCGTGTCGCAGATTCCGGTGGTCGGCGGCGTGTTGCCGCTATTGTTCATTCCCGGTGTCGCGGTCGGCTTCATGGCCGCATGCCGCAACACGATCGCGGGCAAACCGGTGTTTCCGACCATCCTTGTCGACGGCTTTCATTCGTATGGCCCGGTGGTCGCGCGGCGGCTGCTCGTGCTCGGCGTGCTGTATGTCATCGCCATGGCGCTCGTGCTGGCCGGCTCGGCGCTCGCCGACGGCGGCATGCTGCTGAAGGTGATGCTCGGCAACGCGTCGATGGACGAGAACACGATCGCCAACAGCAATATCCCGCTCGCGGTGATCACCGCGCTCGCGTTCTACATACCGGTCGCGATGCTGTTCTGGTTCTCGCCCATCCTCGCCGCCTGGCACGACGTGCCGCCCGTCAAGGCCATGTTCTTCAGCGTCGTCAGTTGCTGGCGCAATCGCGGCGCTTTCGTCGTATTCGCGGCGCTGTGGTTCGCAGTCGCAACGGTCGTGTCGATCGGGCTGTCCCTGCTGATGCAGGCGCTCGGCGCGGCCGACTTCGCGTTCGCGATCCTGATGCCCGCGACGATGATCGTCACGACCATGCTGTACTGCTCGTTCTACGCGACCTATCGCGGCTGTTTCGGCGTGCAGACGCCGCAAACGCCGGATCTGCCGACCACGCCGGCGGCCTGATCCGTCGTTCCCGCGCGGGAGCCGTTCTGGCGCCCGCGCGCACCTTCCCGACGTCTCTGTCGACACACCTGTTCCCGACCCTCGGCATCCTGAATCGACTTGCGACACAATGGTTTGCGTGCAATCCATTTGCACGCTCTTTTTGCCGAGATGAATCATGACCCAGCGCCCCGCTCTCCCCTTCACGCTCGACGAGCAACTGTGCTTCGCGCTCTACTCGACCTCGCTCGCGATGACGAAAGCGTACAAGCCGCTGCTCGAAAAGCTCGGACTCACGTATCCACAGTATCTGGCGATGCTCGTGCTGTGGGAAACCGACGACGTCACCGTCAAGGACATGGCCGCGCGCCTGAATCTCGATCCGGCGACGGTCACGCCGCTGCTCAAGCGCCTCGAAGCGCAGGGACTCGTCGAGCGCGCGCGCGGCACCGACGATGAGCGCCTCGTCTACATTCGCCTGACGGGCGCGGGCAAGGCGCTCAAGCGTCAGGCGCGCGACGTGCCCGGCGAGATCTTCTGCGCGACGCAGCAGACGGCGGACTTCCTGCTGCGTCTGCGCGACGACCTCACACGCCTGCGCACGACGCTCAACGACTTTATGGACCAGTAGCGCGATAGTTGAAAAGGACTAGTTCCGGTTCCATCGAAAAATTAATTTGTACACAAATTATTTGTGTACTATCTTGGTCATCTGTCGCTTCGCTAGCGCTTCGCCAGACCGGCGAACCGGCAGCCAGCGGCAAACAAGCCAACCCTGACACCCCAGACTAGGAACCGCACCATGAACATCCTCTACAAAGCAAGCGCAAGGAGCACCGGCGGCCGCGACGGCCGCGCCGTATCGTCGGACGATGCATTGGACGTGAAGCTGGCGGCACCGCGTGAACTCGGCGGAAATGGCGCAGCAGGCACGAATCCCGAGCAGCTGTTTGCAGCCGGCTACTCGGCCTGTTTCCTGAGCGCCATGAAGTTTGTCGCCGGCCAGCGCAAACAGGCCCTGCCGGCCGACACGCAGGTTTCCGCCGACGTCGGCATCGGTCCGAACGACAAGGGCGGCTTCGCGCTCGACATCGACCTGCGTATCACTCTGCCGGGTCTGGCTGCGGACGCTGCCAGGGAACTGGTGGATGCAGCGCACCAGGTCTGCCCGTACTCGAACGCTACGCGTAACAACGTCGCGGTTCGTCTGCACGTCGCTTGAGGTCAGGTCGGCCGTTGCGCCGATCAGCAATGCTCAAGAAGAACCGCTCACGGCGCATTACCCGGTGCCGTCGCGAGCAGCGCCCGCACCCTGCACAATAGGGCCGGGCGCTGATTGTTTTCGCGCGCGCGGCACGCATCCTGCGTTGCCGGTCCTCGACCACCTTCAGCCCGACTGCCTGTCCCGATGACACGCGCCCGCCGCCTGCACGACAGCTTCGACTCCGGCCTCGTCTGGTTCCGCCGCGATCTGCGCAGCACCGATCATGCCGCGCTGTACTACGCGCCCAAGCATTGCGAGCGTATCTGGTGCGTGTTCGTGTTCGACACGACCATCCTGCAGCCGATTGTCGATGCCCGGCAGACGCGCCATCCAGGCGAGCCGGTGCAGGATCGCCACACTCGACCAGTTCGGCTTCGCGCCTGGCAACCTGACGGACTTTCAACTGCCCGCCGGCATGAGCGGCGCCCAACAGCTGCTCGACGATTTCCTCACGCGCATCGACAGCTACGCGGAACGGCGCGATTTCCCCGCTGCGAAAAGCCGAGCTATCTGCCGGTGCATCTGCGCTTCGGCACGGTGTCGATCCGCACATTGGCGCGGCTCGCGTACGAGATGTCGCTGCAACCCGACGGCAAAGGCGCCGCGACGTGGCTGTCGGGACCGATCTGGTGGGATTTTTACTTCATGGTCCTCGCGCACCACCCGCGCCTCGCGAAAGGCGCGCCGTTCAAGCCGGAATACGAGCAGTTGCACACTGGGAAAAAGGCCGCTCGGCCGACGCAGCGTTCGCCGCCTGGTGCGACGGCCGCACCGGCTATCCGCTCGTCGATGCCGCGATGCTGCAGTTGAACCAGACCGGCTATATGCACAACCGTCTGCGGATGGTCACGGCAAGCTTCCTCGCGAAGGATCTCGGCATCGACTGGCGGCTCGGCGAGCGATACTTCGCCGATTTGCTGAACGACTTCGATTTCTCGGCGAACAACGACGGCTGGCAGCGGGCCGCCTCGACCGGCTACGGCGCGCAACCTTACTCCCGTATTTTCAATCCGGTCACGCGATCCGAAAAATTCGACCCCGACGGCGCTTTATCAAACGATATCTACCGCAGCTCGCGAACTTGCCGGCAAAATGGATTCACGCGCGGTGGCTGGCCGGCGCGGAGCGGCTCGCGGAATTCGGTGCATGGTACTGGGCGGGAATTTCCCGAACGGATCGTCGACCAGGCACAGGCCCGCGAGCGCACACTGGCCTGATACGGAAAGTGAGTGCCTGCTCACATTATTGAATAAGAAAGTCTGAAGGGGGCGAAGATGCGCCGTCTGCCGTCGCTGCTCGTGTTTTTGATCCTGACGCTGGCGGCCGGCTGGGCCGCGAGTCTGTCTCTGCCGGACGCGTGGTACACGGGCCTGCAAAAGCCTGTGTTCAATCCGCCGAACTGGGTTTTCCCACCGGTCTGGACCGTACTTTACGTGCTGATGGCGTTTTCCGCGTGGCGCGTGTGGAAGCGCGACGGCCTGACCGCGGCGATCGTACTGTGGGTCGTGCAGCTGGTGTTCAACGCCGCGTGGATGTGGCTGTTTTTCGGCCTGCATCGGCCGGAGACGGCGCTGATCGACATCCTGATTCTGCTGCTACTGATCGTGATGCTGACGTATGTGTTCTGGCGGCGCGATCGCCTCGCGGGCATTCTGCTCGTGCCGTATGTCGTGTGGGTCGCGTACGCCGCGCTTTTGAACTACGCGTTGTGGCAGCTGAATCCGGCTGCTTGAGTGGAGTCTGCCGAGCGGTCGCGAAGGCCGCGCGATGAGAAAAGGGGAGTGCGCGACACGGGCACTAGCCTGATCGCCAACCCCAAACACCAGCGCCTCACCACGCGCCGATGTTCCGATTGCTGACGGCCTGATGCCGATTACAGGCAGTCGGCTTAGCCGTAGTGCTGGCTCATCCACGACGGACGCGCGTTCGTCTCTTGATCGAGCTTGCGCATGCGGAATTCGAGATCGTAGAGATCGGTCGCTTCAGCGAGATAGGCATCAGCGCGCTCCTTCGCGAGCTGGTCCGGCGACTTGGTCAGAAACAGGAACAGGCGGCTGATCAGATACATGGTTCACCTCGGCAATGATAGCTAGGCGGTTACGCCTAAGGGATAACCCGTATTATAGGGAAAACCCTGATTTCATGCCACTGCTCATTTTCGAGGTGTTGCTCGGACGTCACCGCCCGACCGACGATGCCGCCAATCCTTCCGCGATGCGGCCCGCATCCGCACGACGCTGATGCCGGAAAAACTCCCACAGCATGGCGCTCGCGTCCGGGCCCTTGGACGAATGGAAGGGCAGCGCATCGTCGCCGCCAGCCCACGCGTGACCCAGCCCCTGCACACGACAAACCCGTACCACGCGCCGCCCGCCGCGCAGATAATCGCGCATCACGACGCCATTTTTGCGGTCCTCGCGCGTCTCGCCGGCTTTGCGCGCGCCGTTTGCGTCAATGAGGCGGTTCAGACGCAGAAACTGTGTCGCCAACTGGTCCGCGTTGACCGGCGCCACCACATGGTCGGCATCGCCGTGGACGATCAATGCCGGCATGCCCGGGTATTGCGCGACGTTCGTGGTTTCGTCGACGAGTTCCGCCGGCTCGCGACGCGCGCCGCGCCGCATCACGTCCATCGCGGTAATGCCGGAGCGCGCCTCGCCGAAAGCGGGGCCGGAATGCAGCGCGACCGCGGCGAAATGCCCGGGGTACTTGACGGCCAATAGCGCGGTCAGCCCCGCGCCCGCCGAAATCCCCGCCACGTAGACACGCGCGCGGTCAAAGCCGTGCTGCTCGACCAGCGAATCCACCAGCGACACGACCGCGCGCGCTTCCGCGCCGCCCGCGTTATCGCCGGCATCGTACCAATGCCAGCAGCGGTGCGAGTGCGCGTGCTTCGATTGCTCCGGATACACGACCGCGAAGCCGTGGCGGTCGGCGAGCAGGTTCATGCGCGTACCCTCGGCGAATTCGTCGATCGACTGCGTGCAGCCATGCAGCATCACGACCAGCGGCATCGCCTCATGCGCGTGCCCGGACGGGATATAGAGCCCGTACTGCAGGTGATTGACCAGCCGGCCCGGCGCGGCCGGCGCGGAATGGAACGAGCGCGTCCACGCGCCGCTCGCCCACGCTGCCGCGCGTGGACGCACGCGCGACTCGCGCGGCGCTTCGCGTTTCATCGGCGTGCGTAGCGCGGCAGCCGGCTTCAGTGGATGAGCCTTGCTCGACGGTTTCGTGGTGGCGGCGCGAACCGGTCGCGCCTGCGCTCGCTTGGCGGTTTTTTGCGCGTGTTCGGTTTGGATCGCGAGCAGGCGCTTGAAACCACGCAGCCAGATTTTCGACAGGCTTTTTGCCATCGGCGATAACCTCGCAAAAGAGACAAATGCGGACCCCAAAACTGCGGATCAGATGAAGTTGTGCAATGCACAATAACATCATTTTTCCTGCGGTGCTGAACACAGCGCCGCTCTTCATGCCCCATTTCGATCGTCGCGAACCTTGCCGGGGCCCTGTCGTCAAACCACCTCGATAGCCGTTCGGCAGCCCACATTCGGCGTGCAAAAGCGCTGTGCGCCGCAAGACCGTCGCGCGACACCCGACTATACTGGCGGTTGATCTCCCGACCTGTCGATCCGGGCCGCATCGGCGTTTCGTGCCGGCCGCGCGCCGATTTCCACCAACCCGATTTCACGCGACCCGCGTCGCGCTCCCGCCATGCCCGATTTACCGATCCACCTGTGGTATTCGATCACCAGCCTCGGCGGCGCCGGCTTGACGCTGCCGCTCGCGCTCGCCATCGCGCTGTGGTTGGCGGTCGGCTACTCGTGGCGGCTCGCGGCCTGCTGGCTCGCGCTGCTCGGTACCGCGATCGGCGTCGTGACCGTGACCAAGCTCGCCTTCCTCGGCTGGGGCGTCGGCGTGCGCGAGCTCGATTTCACCGGCGTCAGCGGTCACTCCATGCTGTCCACGGCCGTCTATCCGGTCGCGCTGTTTTTGATGCTATTGCCCGCGCGCCGCGCCGTCCGGCTGCTGGGCGTGCTCGGGGGGCTTGCCGCCGGCCTGGCGGTGGGCTTGTCGCGCGTCGTGCTGAGCGCGCATTCGCCGTCCGAAGCCGTGACTGGCTGCCTCGTCGGCGCGCTCACCGCGCTCGTGTTCGTGCGCATCGCGTGGAATGCGGAGCCGGGCCGGCTGTCGGCGCTCCCGGTCACCGTCAGCCTGATGGTGCTGGCAATCCTGATGCACGGCGTGCACGTGCCCACGCAGCGCTGGGTCACGCATATCGCATTGAAGGTGTCCGGCCACGACCGGCCGTTCATTCGCGCGACATGGCGGGCCCCACGCTACATTCGACCGTCGGCCGCGCCGCTGTCGCAAACGCGCAATACGCTTGAGCCGATGCGCGCCTCGGACATCTGAGCACGCTGCGCCGGCCCTTCCGCCGCGTTTTCAAGCTTCCTTTTACAGTTTCGTAGCACTTCCCTCGCTTCACGCCATACGTGAAGCGCTGCGCCGAATCGACCGTTTCGCCCACCGCTATAACCGCGCATATATTACGATAGCGTTTTTAAGCCACTGCTTCCCGTTCACGTCAGACTCCAGGTCCTTCATGACACGCTCTTGCCATCTGAAGCAGTACGCGCTGTGCGTCGCAGCCGCCGCCCTCGTGGTCAGCGTGAATGCCCACGCCGATGAACTGGTGGTCTCGGCCGCCGCCAGCCTGACCAATGCGTTCAAGGCGGTCGGCGACGCGTTCGAGCAACAGCATCCGGGCACCAAGGTTCTGTTGAACTTCGGCGCGTCCGACGTGCTGATGCAACAGATCGTCAAAGGCGCGCCCGCCGACGTATTCGCGTCCGCGGATCAGAAGGCAATGGACAAGGCCGCCGCCGAAAAGGTGATCGTGCCGTCGACGCGGCGCGACTTCGCCGCCAACTCGCTGGTGCTGATCGTGCCAGCCGACAGTCATTTCGCGCCCGCCAACCTCAACGCGCTGACGACCGCGCACGTCAAGCGCGTCGCGTTCGGCGATCCGGCCTCGGTGCCGGTTGGCCGCTACACGCAGGGCGCGCTTCAGGCCGCCGGCGTGTGGGACGCGGTCAGCGCGAAGGCGGTGCTCGCGTCGAACGTGCGTCAGAGCCTTGATTACGTCGCGCGCGGCGAAGTCGACGCCGGCTTCGTGTTCGGCACCGATGCCGCGATCATGCCCGACAAGGTCAAGATCGCGCTGAACCTGCCGACGCAAACGCCGATCAGCTATCCGATCGCGCAGGTCGAAGGCAGCCATCACGCGGCCGACGCGCAAGCCTTCATCGACTTCGTGCTGTCGCCGGCCGGCCAGGCGGTGCTCGCGAAGTACGGCTTCAAGCCGGCGCATTGATTCACGGGGAGAGCACACGCTCATGCAACAGGCCTGGGTTCCGCTGCTGCTATCGCTGAAGGTCGCAGGCTGGGCCACCGCGCTCACTCTCGTGCTCGGCGTCGCGGCCGCGTTCGGCCTGTCGCGCTGGCGCTCCAGCGCGCGCGACGTGATCGATTCGCTGCTGATGCTGCCGCTCGTGCTGCCGCCCACCGTGCTCGGCTATTACCTGCTCGTGCTGCTCGGCCGACGCGGCGTGATCGGCGCGTGGCTCGACCGCTTCGACATCCAGCTCGTCTTCACGTGGCAGGGCGCGGTGATCGCGTCGACGGTGGTCGCGTTTCCGCTCGTGCTGAAGTCCGCGCGCGCCGCCTTTGAGGGCGTCGATCCGCAGTTGGAGCGCGCGGCGCGCACGCTCGGCGTCAGCGAAGCCGCGGTGTTTTTCCGCGTGACGCTGCCGCTCGCCGCGCGCGGCATCCTCGCAGGCGGCCTGCTCGCGTTCGCGCGCGCGCTCGGCGAATTCGGCGCGACGCTGATGATCGCGGGCAATCTGCCAGGCCGCACGCAGACACTGTCGGTCGCGGTCTATTCGGCGGTGCAGGCCGGCGACGACAGCACCGCCAACTTCCTCGTGCTCGTGACATCGGTCGCGTGCGTGACGATCCTGCTGCTCGCGGGGCGTGTCGTGCCGCAGCACACGCTTCTGAGAGCCCGCTGACATGCCGCTCAACGTCGCCATCCGCAAGACCTTCGAGACCGCCGAGCGGCGCTTCACGCTCGACGTCGCGTTCAGCGCGAGCACGCAGCGGCTCGTGCTGTTCGGGCCGTCGGGCGCGGGCAAGAGCCTGACCTTGCAGGCGATCGCCGGCTTGCTGCGTCCCGATGAAGGGACCATCACGCTGCACGGCACCACCTTGTTCGATAGCGCGGTCGGCATCGATCAGAAGCCGCAGGCGCGCAAGATCGCGTATCTGTTTCAGGACTACGCGCTGTTTCCGCATCTGAACGTGCGGCAGAACATCGGCTTCGGGCTGCGCCGGGGCTGGCTCAATCCGCGTGCGCGCGGCGCGCATGCGCAGGTCGATTACTGGCTCGATGCGCTCGAATTGAGGGGCTTGGCGGGCAATCACCCGGCGCAGCTGTCGGGCGGGCAGAAGCAGCGTGTGGCGCTCGCGCGCGCGCTGGTTTCGCAGCCGCGCCTGCTGCTGCTCGACGAGCCGTTTTCCGCACTGGATAGTGAGTTGCGCCAGCGCATGCGACGCGAGCTATCGGACCTGCAAACGCGGCTCGATATTCCGATGGTGCTGATCACGCACGATCCGGACGACGTCGCCGCATTCGGCGATCAGGTCGTGCAGGTCAGCGACGGACGCGTGCGCGAGGATCATCCGTTCGCAGGATATGCGCGCAGCGAGGCGTCGCCTCGTTGAGCGGGTGGCATTGCGCCTTCGTTACGCCCCGGCAACCTCAATCCTTCACGCCAAGTATCACGCTCGACGCCTTGAACACCGCGACCGCGCTCGCGCCTTCCTGCAAACCGAGCATGTCGACGCTGCCATTGGTGACGACCGCCGTGACCACCGCGCCGCCTTCGAGCCCCAGCGACACTTCCGCGTTCACCGCGCCGCGCTTCACGCTGTGCACGGTGCCACGCAACTGATTGCGCGCCGACAGGTTCAACGGCGCATCGCGATCGCCATCACCCGGTACGAGCAAAACGACCCACGACGCCTTGATCAGCGCAAACGCCGCCACGCCGACCGCGAGCCCGAGGGCTTCGGTGCTCTCGTGCGTGAGCACGGCGACGATCGTGTGGCCGCCGGGCAGCGCGAGCGACACTTCGTCGTTGACGGTGCCGCGCTCGATCGCCGACACCGTGCCGTAGAACTGGTTGCGCGCGCTCGTCTTCACGCCGATGCGGCCGATCAGGTCCCAGTCCGTCGCGAAGCCCTCGCCAATCGCCGCGCCCGCGCGTTCGAGAAAGCGCCGATGCTCGCGCTCGACCGCGCGAAACGTCTCGATCAGCTTCACCGCGCGCGGCGTCAGCGTCGTGCCGCCGCCGCCCTTGCCGCCGGTCAGACGCACGACGAGCGGCTCGCCGGCGAGGTTGTTCATCGTGTCGATGGCATCCCACGCGCCTTTGTAGCTGATGCCGACCGCCTTCGCCGCGCTCGTGATCGAGCCGGTCTCGCCAATCGCCGCAAGCAGCGCGATGCGGGCCGCGCCGCCGAGCGTCTGCGTGCCCGCCTGAAACCAGACGGAGCCGCCGAGTTCGAGGGCATCGCGGCGAGGATCGGGGCGCTCGATGGTCATGGCAGAGAGTGATTGAGGGTACGTGGCAGGGCGGCGAATCATTATAGCGACGCGCTCTTCCGCCGCTGGCCCCTACGCTTGCCGTTCACCACGGCACGACTCTGCCGAGGTAATCGAGGTAATGCAAACCGGCACGGCCCTCGTAAGCGTCGATCGTGCTGACCAGGTTCGGGATGCTTTCGTCGATGCTCAGACGCGCGTCCGGCCCGCCCATGTCGGTTCGCACCCAGCCGGGCGCCATCAGCAGCAGGGTTCTGGTATCGCTTCGATGACGCGCGGCAAAGCTGCGCATGAACATGTTGAGCGCGGCCTTGCTGCCGCGATAGACCTCGTAGTTGCCATTCTCGTTGTTGGCGACGCTGCCCTGCCCCGACGACATCACGCCGATCGTGCCAGTCGGCCGAACGAGATCCTGCAGCGCCTCGACGACCCGCATCGGACTCAACGCGTTCGTCACCATCACGCGCACGAATTCGTCGGTCGATACATCTGCGATCGTTTCACTATCGTCGTTCTTGACGCCGGCGTTGACGAACAGCAGGTCGATCGGACGTCCTTCGAGGCGGCCCCGCAACGCGGCGACCTGTTCGGGCATCGTGATGTCGACCGTTTCGACTTCGAGTGCGTCATGTGACGCCGTCGCAAGCTGAAGGAGCCTGGTCGTGGAATTTTGCCTGCCGGTCGCGATGACTCGCCAGCCGCGCTTCAGATACTCCTCGACCATCGCGAAGCCGAGGCCGCGCGAGGCGCCGATCAGAAGCACGGTTTTTTGCTGGTTTGCGGGTTGCATGGAACGTTTCCTGTCGATGGACTCGGGTTAAAGCCGGTCCAGGAAATATAGTCCCGCGTGATACAGCGCGGAAGATGCAATGCTTGCACTTACCGACCGTGAATCGTCGACAATGAGCAAGCGCCCGAACCAAGAGACCGCGCGATGTCACCCTCTCGTGAATACTGGTTCCCAGCCAAACGCTATGGCTGGGGTTGGGGCCTTCCCGTGCGCTGGCAAGGATGGCTGACGCTGCTCGCGTATGTCGTGTTGCTCGGGGTGGTCGTTTTCCGGTTTCTGGAGTTGACCCGCTTTCGTGGACACCTATCCTTTGGAACAGGAGGTGTCCATCATGGGAAAGCACCGCAACCCTTACCCTCCCGAATTTCGGGCGCAGATTGTCGAGCTGGTCAAGGCCGGGCGCACACCTGCATCACAGCCAGCGTGCGCCCTTGGGTCGGCCGTATTCCCGCGCTTTCGAGCGGCAGCCAGTCGATCTGATTCTTGAATACGGCCGTGAGATTGCCGTGGCGTTCCGGGCTGCACCAAACCTGCCCCTCCGACCACTCGGACAGCTTGCGCAGTTCGACGACCTTCGGATGATCTGCCGGGACGCTATCGGCGAGCGGCAGGCCGTGCGGGTCGAATACCCGCGTTTGCGCTCCGAAATGACGGAGGATGCGCTCGGCTTCGAGCGTCAGCAGCCGGCTATACGACGTTGCTCGCAGCGACCCGTAAAGCAGCAGGATGCGTGGCGGATGCGTTGAAGTGGTCACGGGTGCCAGCTTGTCCACGTCCGGTATATCGAGGTGAATAGGGCTGACGTTCGGCAGATCACTCATCACGATCCGTTTCTCCCCAAGTTGGGCGCGGCGTTCCGCTGCCCTGATTCGTACCATGCTTGCGAACGGTTCACGACCCCCACGACGAGCAGCATCACGGGGACCTCGATCAGAACCCCAACCACCGTCGCCAGTGCGGCACCCGAATGAAAACCGAACAGGCTGATGGCCGTGGCCACGGCGAGTTCGAAGAAGTTGCTTGCGCCAATCAGACTCGACGGGCCAGCGACGCAATGTGCGACGCCCAGCTGGCGGTTGAGCAGGTAGGCCAGTCCCGAGTTCAGAAACACCTGAATGAGGATTGGCACGGCGAGCATCGCGATCACCAGCGGCTGCTCAACGATCTGCTGACCCTGAAACGCAAACAGCAGGACCAGCGTCACGAGCAAGGCGCAGATGGACCAGGGACCGAGACGGGCAACGACGCTACGGAAATGCTCTTCGCCCTTTCGAAGAAAGCGTTGGCGCAGCAGTTGCGCGAGGATGACCGGGATCACTATGTAAAGGCCAACCGAAGCGATCAGTGTGTCCCAAGGCACTGTAATCGCGGACAGCCCGAGCAGCAACGCGACGAGTGGCGCGAACGCCACGACCATGATCGAGTCGTTCAGCGCGACCTGCGACAGAGTGAAATACGGGTCGCCCTTGCACAGCTGCGACCACACGAAGACCATTGCCGTGCACGGCGCGGCGGCGAGCAGGATGAGACCTGCGAGGTAGCTGTCGAGTTGCTCGACGGGCAGCCACGGCCTGAACACGTGACGAATGAACACCCAGCCCAACACGGCCATCGAGAACGGTTTGACGAGCCAGTTGACCGCGAGCGTCACGCCGATGCCGCGCCATTGGCTGCCGACCTGCTTCATCGCCGAGAAGTCGATCTTGATGAGCATCGGGATGATCATCACCCAGATCAGCACGCCGACGGGCAGGTTGACGTGCGCGACTTCCATGCGCCCGAGCGCCTGAAATGCGCCCGGCAACAACTGGCCGAGTATCACGCCTGCCACGATGCACAGCGCGACCCACACCGTCAGATAGCGCTCGAAGAAGCCGATAGCCGGGTGCGCAGCTGCACGAGCCTCAGCGCGACTCATTGGTTTCCTCTGCCGGACGCTCGCCAATGGCACGCAATTCGCGCTGGATTGCGTCGTGGTTGAGCGCGTGCAGCGGCAGGTTCACGAATTGGCTCACGCGATTCATGATCTGTCGATAGACGTTGTCGAAAACTTCGCGCTTCTCGTCGTCGGTTCCCTGGCAGGCTGCGGGATCTTCAAAGCCCCAGTGTGCGCTGATCGGCTTGCCGGGCCAGATCGGGCAGACCTCGCCCGCGGCCTGATCGCATACGGTAATGACGAAGTCCATCTGCGGCGCGTCGGGCGTTGCGAACTCGTCCCAGCTCTTACTGCGCATCCTGGCGGTGTCGTAGCCCAGTGCCGCGCATTTCTCGATCGCGAACGGATTGACTGCGCCGGATGGATGGCTGCCCGCGCTGTACGCGCGAAACTGTCCTTTGCCGAGCACGTTGAACAGCGCCTCGGCCATGATGCTGCGTGAGCTGTTGCCGGTGCAGAGAACCAGTACGGAATACGGTTTGCCGCTCACGTGCGGCTCCGAAATGAAATGCTTGTCTGGGACGGAGCGCAGCAGGCTGCCGCGGATTCGTTTGCTGCCAATGCCTGGGTATGAGATTGCCCATAGATGGGAGCCGATTCGAGGGTCAGAAAGGTTTCCCAGGCCACGCCTTGCGGATCGACGGTCCACGCCTTGTCCGACTTCGCGTAACAGCATGTCGTGCCGCTCTGGTGCTGCACGGGAACTTCAGCGGCGGCGAAGCGCGCGTTCATCTCTGCCAGTTCTTCATCGGTTTCGACCTGGATGCCAATGTGATCGACGCCAGGTTTCGCCCCGCGTTGCGAGATCGCGAAGTTCACGACGGGGTCGCTCAACTCCCACTTGCAGTAATCGCTCTTGATGACCGTCGGCTCGACGTTGCCAAACATCGCGCTGTAGAAGCGGATGCTGTCGGCAAGATTGTCCACAGCCACGTGAATGTGCATGCGTTTCATGTTTCGTCTCGACAGCAGTTGGAAAGGTCGCTCGCGGCGCACGATGCACCGGAGCAGCAGTTCTCTGTGAGGAAGCCGATCAGCGACGTCATCGCGTCGAAGTTTGCGGTGTAGATGACGAAGCGCCCTTCCTGTCGCGGACTCACCAGTCCGGCGTGTGTCAGGTCTTTCAGGTGGAATGAAAGGCCGGAAGGCGAAATGCCTAACTGCTGCGCTATTTCGCCAGCCGCCATGCCTTCGGGGCCGGCAACGACGAGCTGGCGAAAGATCGCGAGACGGGATTCGTGAGCGAGCGCGCCGAGCGCGCGTACGGCATTGATCGTGTCCATAACGACACTATATCCGCCTCACCGTTATATTTTAATATTTGTTGAAATGTCGCAATTTGGTCGGTGGTTCGCTCTTTGTTGACGCATGGCGCTAGTCGGGACGGCTTGCGTACTGCGCAATCCCATTGCCGAAGGATATGCAATATAACATTCGGTGAAAACCGCTCAAAGGCAAGCCAAGCAACGATTTGGCAGGATCCTTGAGGCGCGCGACAGGCGGCGGCGCACCGTCGAAAGGCGTGCGTCTGGACACCGGCCACATGCGGACACCTGCACACGCTTTCAGCTGGCCGTTCGAACGTCCAATCCGCACAGAAAAACGGATCTTGGCGCACGCCTCACAGCACTCGCGCCATCGACGTTTGCGGGCAGCCGTCAACTGTTTGAGGTAGTGAGCGATGCCAACTCATCGCAGCATCGCTTCGACAGAAGATAGGGGTCAACTAGGCGTCGTTACTTGACTGTCTCATCTTGCTCCGGGCGCAATCCGCAACTTGGAGTCGTGCCAGATTTGGCTAGCGTGCCCGCAATCTCGACCCGAGACGCCGTCACGCCAGACGGCTCCGCCGCCAAATTTCGTGACCTCTCCGGGCTCTGCAAAACGTCGTATAAGACGTAAGAACAGGCGTGGTGTCGTTTTCAATTTTCGGAGTTTGCCGAGTTTTCGACCCATTTACCTGACGATGCAAAACTAGTTAGGCGCTGTCGCGTCGTGTTCAGGTATTGGTCGCCATCCATCTGACGCAAACGTGCGGTGAGTTCCTTGGCATATTCGGCTGCCTTCATGCGAGCTTCGCCATCACCGTGGAATCGATGCACCACCCTCACTTCGCCCTCGGCCAATGTACAAATAGGAAATAGATCATCGCTATCGATTGAACTATCTAATCGCAGCAAGATAGCCCGCGCACTGCCTAGATACTCAAATGCAATGATCTCGTCATCCAATTTTGGCGCAATTATAAGTAGCTGTTGCGCGAAGGCATGTTCTGTGTGCGGCATTCGATACGCCTCGCACGCGACCCGCAGCTTTTCAAGGGCTTCATCGTCCTCCCCAAAATCACGGTAGCAAAGGCCGTATTGGAGCCAAAACATTCCGTCTCGCTCAAATTTCTTTTCAAGAGATTGATAAAGACCCAAGATAACCTTCTTTTTCCCGTGGAGCACGTTTCGAAGGAAATTATGATTAATAATGCCTTTGTAAATCCGAGCCTCTTTTTTGCTGATGTGCTGAATCACAGGCGCGGGGTAGATCGAGAACGCCCCCAGCAAAGCTCTTACCGCGCGCTCAGTAAGTATTGGATCTACAATCTTGTCCATCAAATAGCGAGCATAAATCGGATGCCGAACCGAGTACTTTCCGCCTTCGGCGCGCACAATTCCGGCAAGATTTTCTAAGAGCGAAGGTGCCTGTCGTAGCAGCCCCAGTTGTATGAGCGTGCGATTAAGTAATTCAGTTGGCACGAAAGCCCTGTTAACCGTCGCGAGTCCGATTATTAACATAAATATTCGATCATTATCGGTGTGCAAGGATCTGTAGTCTTTCTGGATTATTTTTTCATATCCTATTCCAGCAGTCGCTTCCCACAAAGCGATGAGTAGCTGTTTCCGCGAACGAATCATAAGTTCGTCAATTCGAGCCTCCGGCGTCAGTTTGCCAAGTCTTGTCCAAGATCCATACTCTTGAATTTTTTCTAGCAGCTTGATTGCATCTCCATGAGAAAATTCGCTGATGACAACTTCCTTGGCCGCAAACCGACGAAGCTTGCTTTTGGTCTTTCTTGCCCAAACATTCTCTCGCTCTGCGCCAATAACGTAGATGCGCGAGACTTGTCGGTGTGAAAGCGCAACGACTAAATCATCGGAGAATGCATCGAGGTTGTCGATCGCGACATAAATTCTCTTGATGTTATCAGTGCACGCTTCTTCAATCGCCTTTAGTGTTCCGAGAAGGTCATCTACAGGTTCAGCTATATGATAGACGGCTTGATCGAGCCTAACGGATAAGCGGAGGGCGACTTGCATCAACGCGGTAGACTTTCCTGACCCAGCCGGCCCTACTATCGGAAGGATGCAGGCACTTGGAGTCAGATTATCAAGTGCAGACAGGATAGCTTGCAGGACGTCCAATTCCGCTGGAACCTGATTCAAAATGTCATCCCACGTGGGATAAAATCCTTTGTAAAAGTCGCGAATTTGCCCGTCTGAAACGTTAGTCGTTTCGCGCGGCAAGAAATCAGGTCTAACCAACGTGACATTTTCAAACAAGGCGGCATATCCGGGCGCCTTCGCTGCATCGCTCTTGAGCACAGCGAGCTGTGGGATGCTCTCCGTAGCAAGATCCCAGGCTAAGATGGGTTTTTTGAAGTTTGAGTTTAGCCAATTTGTAAAATCCAGTAGGGTTCCACTAATATGAAAAATATTATAAGAGGCTAAATCTATTCTTTGAATCTCCGACACACTCGGCGTCAGGGCAAAACTTACTCCGTTTTTCTTTCCATTGATTTCTTTATACCTCTCGATATGGAACTTGAGTAACGGTTCGTCAAGTTTCGTTCCCACGAATAGAAAAGGATTTTCCACAAAATCTGACGCGGTCTGCTCATACCACGGCAGTGCCTTGCCGGTAGCTTTAGCGTATTCCGCCGAGGAAAATATTATTCCATCGCTCAGTCTGTCAATCGATCCATTTAGCTTAATATAGTCCAAGCGTTCAAAAACTTGATCCTGATTCTTGATGCTATCGCTTGCAATGAACGTCTCAACGTTCTGCTTTGAGCGCTGCGCCAATGCTTTGTCCAAAGCATCGTCAATGTTCAGCGTGTAGATGCGTCGCCAAGCGAACTCGGCAAGAGCCAGATACTCTGGGGAAGGACGGGCGTGCCGAAATTTGCTTTCCAAAAAAGTATCTAGCCTAGACTGCAATTTTGATCTAGCTGCAGAATAAACGACTGACAAACTTTCTTGTTCGTACGGCAAGGCAGCCTCTGCGGCCAGAGCCTCCGCGAGTTGTACGCCGTCTAAGAGGGGGGCGCCAGTCCGGGATTTGCAACTCTTCGAAGCACCTGCCCCAAGGAACAGTGTGAGTCGGCCTGTTGTCAGCGCAGCCTTTATGTCTTCGTTCATTTTGCTGTTCTCTGCCAGGGCGTTCGCGCATTCTGGGAGCTAGAACGGCCCTAGCGTAATGATCGGTGTGTTCTATGATTTTGTTGCAACGTGAGAACGATGCTTTTGAGATCGTAGCATGGGAATTCCAGAGCTATGCCAAGAGCGAAGTTCTGACGCTGTGGATGCCACCAATTCTCCTGCACGGTCGCGTATGGCAATTTTTAAGTTGGGAGATCCGTGCATGCCGGGAGAAGGCGACGCGCAAGATGGTCCGTACACGTCTGCGTGATGGTTTGTAGCCCGAGCAAGCACCAACGCCTGCGATTGCTCAAATGTCCGTTAGGCATCGGCGGACGAAACCGCTCGCGCGGTAAGGGGCTCCGGCCAACGTTAGTGGTCCCGGAGAGGAAACCGACTCTGTTTTCATGTTGAAGGGCGAGGCAATCCGCCTCGTCGTTCAACGGGAGCAGAGCCATGACTCACACCAGCCAGGATATCAGTCCGCTGCGCCAGCGCATGATCGACGACATGCGCATGCGCAAGCTCGCACCGAAGACGCAAGCCGGTTATGTCCGCGTGGTCCTTCAGTTCGCCGCGTTCCTCGGGCGCCCGCCCGGCACCGCCACCGTCGAGGACCTGCGGCGCTACCAACTGCATCTGGTCGACCACGGCATCTCGCCCGTGTCGCTGAATGCCGCCATCACCGGACTGAAGTTCTTCTTCGACATCACGCTCAACCAGCCCCAACTGATGGCGAGGATGCAGCCGGTGCGCGTGCCCCGCACGCTACCGGTCGTGCTCAGCCCTGACGAAGTGGCCCGGCTGATCGCCGCCGCCGGCAACCTGAAGCATCAGACGGCGCTGTCAGTCGCCTACGGTGCCGGGCTGCGTGCCAGCGAAGTGGTGGCACTGAAGGTCGGAGACGTTGACAGCCAGCGCATGACGCTGCGTATCGAGCAGGGCAAGGGCCGCCGGGACCGCTACGCGATGCTCTCGCCGGTCCTGCTCGAACGCCTGCGTGTCTGGTGGCGCGTGGCCCACGCGCAGGGTCGCATGCTCAAGGGCGGATGGCTGTTCCCGGGGATGGATCCCGTCGACCCGCTGACCCCGAGGCAACTGAACCGCGCCATCCATGCCGCCGCCGAGGCCGCGAACATCGACAAGCGCGTGTCCATGCACACGCTGCGTCACAGCTTTGCGACTCACCTGCTGGAACAGAAGGAGGATATCCGCGTGATCCAGGTCCTGCTCGGGCACCGGCAGCTCGAGACCACCTCACTCTATACCCAGGTGGCCACCGACCTGCTGCGCAAGGTGATCAGCCCGCTGGACCGCCTGCCTGCCGGGTAGGCCAGCACCGCGCGGAGCGTCCCGTGCTCGAGGTCGCGGACATCTTCCGCGTCCACGGGCCAGCGTGGCGACAGACTGTACGGCTGAGCCTGGGACAGCTGAAGGTCATGTCGGCCATCGAACAGTGCCGCACCGCGGCGCTGGGTGGACATGTGTTGCGCTGTTCCGGCTGCGCAAAGCTGGAGATCTCCTATGACTCGTGTCGCAACCGGCATTGCCCAAAGTGCCAGGCGAGCGCCGCACACCGGTGGCTCGAGGCACGTCAGGCCGACCTGCTGCCCATCGGGTATTACCACGTGGTCTTCACGCTGCCCGCCACGATCAGCGCGATCGCCTGGTACAACAAGGCGGTACTCTACGGCCTGCTGTTCGATGTTGCCGCCGAGACCCTGCGTACCATCGCCGCCGATCCGAAGCATCTGGGCGCGCAGATTGGCGCGACCCTGGTGCTCCATACGTGGGGCTCGTCACTCACACACCATCCCCACATCCACGGCATCGTCCCCGGTGGAGGCCTGTCACCCGACGGTGAGCGATGGGTCGCCTGCCGGCCCGGTTTCTTCCTGCCGGTGCGTGTGCTCTCGCGACTGTTCCGGCGCCGTTTCCTGGAAGAACTCGCAGCAGTGCATCGTCGTGGCCAGTTGCGGTTCTTCGGCGAGTACGCCGCGCTCGCCGATCCTGCGGTCTTCGCCCAGTGGCTCGCGCCGCTACGCGCCTGTGAATGGGTCGTGTATGCGAAGCGGCCGTTCGCGGGACCCGAGGCGGTGCTCGCCTACCTGTCCCGCTACACGCATCGCGTGGCCATCTCCAACCAGCGGCTCGTTGCGCTCGACGAGCGCGGGGTCACCTTCCGCTGGAAGGACTATCGCGCGAAGGGGCGCACCCGCTACAAGACCATGACCCTGGGCCCTCACGAGTTCATGCGTCGCTTTATATGAACGCGTCCCGTTTGCAACAGTTTTCGTGTGTTCAGACAGACAGGATGGGCTGCAGCTTTATATCCGGCCTTGTTGCAGCCGGTATTGCTGCTGCGGGCCTCTATGAAATACGCTGACTCGCACCTCATTTCCTGCGCGAGCTCGAAGCTCGACGGCGCATTCAGGTTTAGCGAGTCCCGGTCCTACCTGGTTTGTCATCACACTCGATTGCTGCGCAACCTTTCGACGTTCACCCTGTGTTAACCGTTGATCTTCTGCTTCGCGTGAACCATTCAGACGGGCTTCACGCTCACGTAGGCCTTCTGGTACGGCTGGTCATGGGCCAGCACAGCCCAGATCGTCCGCGCCATCTTGTTCGCCAATGCAACGACCACCACATTCTTTGGTCGCCGCTTCATCATCTGCTCGACCCACTCGCCGGGCTCCTTTGCGTGCTCTATTACGCTACGCGCGCCGTGGATCAGCAGTGTCCGTAAATAGGTGTCGCCTCTCTTGCTGATCCCGTGCAGGTTCACTTTTCCGCCCGAGCCGGTCTGCTTCGGCACGATGCCAACCCATGCGGCAAACTCCCGCCCCGAACTGAATGCTTTCGGATCACCCATCATTGAGACGGCTGCCGTTGCCGTCAGCAGCCCGACGCCGCAAATTTCGCTAACCGCTTTCACCGCCTTGTCGTCCTTCTTCCACTCGCGCATCCGGCGCTCGATCTCGGCAACCTGTTCGTCCAGCTTCGCCAGTCCATTCCACTGCTCGCGAAACGTATCGATCAGCACGGCAGGCAGGCGCTCCGCGATCCGTTCGAGCACGACCGGTATCTCTTTGTTCAGCTTGTTCCGGCCCTTGCTCATGATCTCTCCATATTCCATCAGCAGTCCACGCAGGTTGTTGATCTGCATCGTGCGAAATTTGATCAGCTGCTGCCGCATACGGTGTAGCGCCAGCATCGCCTGCTGTATCTCGGTCTTCACCGCGACGGCCTTGCCGGGTTGCTGCACAGCCATCCAGATTGCACGGGCGTCTGCCGCATCGTTCTTGTTGCGGATGTTGAACGCCTTCACAAACTTCGCCGGCATCAGCTTTACCACGTGACCCATGTTCGTAAGTTGCCGGGCCCAGTGGTGCGATCCGCCGCACGCCTCCATGCCGATCAGGCACGGAGCCCGGTTCGCGAAGTACTCGAGAAACTTTGCCCGCTTGATCGGCTTGTTCACGATTTCTCCGGTTTCCTGATCGACGTAGTGGACCTGAAACACCGACTTCGCAATGTCAATCCCAACTGGCGTAAGCTTCACGACGGATCCTCCGGTTTGCCTGGAAACTTCGTATTTTCCACGTAGGCACATCGGCCTGTGAGGATCCAGCTTCCTTTGCGCTCATATACTCGGGTGGGACGCGTTCATTTCATTTCCTGCTACGTGTACTGCCCAGCGGCTTCCACCGCATCCGCCACTATGGCCTGCTCGCCAATCCCGTGCGGCGGCACAATCTCGCGAAGATACGCGGGCTGCTGCATGTCACGGCCACCGGCGCGCAGGCCGCCGCTGCCAATGCACCACCTGGCAATCTCCCGCCGCGCTTCATCTGCCGGCACTGCGGCGCGCCGATGGTCATCATCGACATCCTGCAGCGCAGCGCACCGATCCGCGCACCGCCCGCACAGCGAGCCGCAGCATGAGTGTGAGTGTTTCGAGACGTCCAGACCGACCGTCGGCTCTCCGGCAACGGGACCCGATAGCGGACGGTTGCGCCCCTCGCCCGGATCGCGCGGTTTCGCGCTCCGCGCACCGCCAGAAACACCAGCCGGCCCCCTTCGCCAACGTGCATCCTCTCGACATCAACCCGGTTCACCTGACCTCACCGTCATTCCGACGTCACGTGCGACCGCTCCAATCCCCATAGCGATACAGGTTCCGGCCGCACCGGGACACTCCGCGGTTTCCTCCATCGGGGTTTGTACGACGCCTGCCCGCATGCTCCTGTGGCGCGCGCCCATGTGCACGGTCAAGGGCAGGCATACTACAAACCTAAACAAACGCTGCCGTTCATCTCGTGAGTCTCCAACGGCAGAAGTGGGTTGCCGTTGCCGCCGCCCGCGTGGCTACAACTGAGAGCAGTACTGGCAAAGACCATTCCCAAACGACCAGTTCTCCTTCTCGACCTCGACGAGATTGATGAACACATCCTCGGGCCGCACGCCCGGCGACTTCCCGAGTTCATCGACGATGCGCCGGTACAGCGCCTTCTTCTCCTCGACCGAGCGCGTGTTGCTAACGGTCAGCTGGATCACGACGAGATCGTCGCCGCGCTCGATATTCTGGTACTGCCGGTCATAGATCATGTTGTCGGGCGTGTGCTCGGTGATCAGCATGAACATGTCGTCCTTCGGCACGTTGAACGTGTCCACCAGCGAGCGCTGGATGCCGGCGCTCAGCGCCTGGCGGTAATCGGCCGGCTTGCCGGCGCGCAGTGAGATCCGGGTGAGCGGCATGATGGGCTCCTTGTTTGCGGTGTTGGGTTGAACACAGCTTAGGCGCGCTCGGTCATAATAAACAGATATCTCTGTCTATTTCATCCATTTCCATCCGAAATGAAAGTCCTCGATCTCGATGCGGTGCGCGCCTTCGTGCTGGTCGCCGATCTGCGCAGCTTCACGCGCGCCGCGGACGCGCTCGACACCACGCAATCGGCCGTCAGCCTGAAGCTGAAGCGACTGGAGGCGCACCTAGGCAAGCAGTTGCTGGAGCGCACGCCGCGCATCGTGCGTCTGTCCCCCGACGGCCACGCGTTTCTCGGCGCCGCGCGCGAGTTGCTGAACGCGCACGAGCGCGCGCTCGGCGCGCTATCGGTGGAGCGGCGACGGCTCGTGCTCGGGCTCAGCGAGCACGTTGCGGGCTCCGATCTGCCGCACCTGCTCGGCCGGCTCAACGCACACGATCCGGGCCTCGTGGTCGAGTTGCATATGGGCACATCGGCGGCGTTGCTCGCGCAGTTCGACGAACGCCGGCTCGATGCGGCGATCGTCCGCTACGGCGCCGACGAACCGCCGCGCGATGACGCGCAGACGCTGTTCAGCGAACCGCTCGGTTGGCTCGCGACGCCGACATGGCTGCCGCGAGTCGGTGAGCCGCTAGCGCTCGCGCTATTGAGCCCGCCGTGCAACGTGCGTGAGGTCGCGTTGCACACGCTGACGGCGGCGGGGATCGCCTGGCAGGAGGTGTTTGTGGGTGGTGGCGTCGCGGCAGTGGGCGCGGCTGTGGCCGCTGGGCTCGCCGTGTCGCCGCTCGCGCGTCGGGTTGCGCCGCGCGGTCTGATCGACGTCGGCGCGCGGCTCAGCCTGCCGGCGCTGCCGGAATCGCGTGTGACGCTGCATTCGCGCGTGCGCGAGGCCCGCTCGGCGGAAACGCTGCGGCTGCTTGCAAACGGCCTCGCCACGGCGTGACGCCACGACCGATGCCACACCGCGCCGCGCCGCTCGAAGCAGCCTTAGTGGATGATCGGCGGCAGCGAACCGCTGCTGGCGGTCGCCGGATTGGGCACGGAGCCCATCGGCGCGATGTCGCTAACGTTTGCGGATGCGTCCGACGAAGTCCGCACGGCCGGTTTGATCAGATTCGCACGGGAAATCGCGGGCTTCGCCGCGACCTTGTCCACATGCGGACGCGCGGTGTGAGCCGCCGCGAAATCGGCGTGCACGACCTTGCCCTGAGCCGGCTTCGCGTGCGCCAGTTGCACATGTGGCTGCGCGTGCTTCGCGGTCTGCGCGGTCACGGTGGCGTGCGACCGGTTCGGGCCCGACGCCGCGACTTTCGTACCGCCTTTCACGTTCCCGCCCGCCACGAGACGTTTGACGCCGTTCCCATGCGCCGCGAGTTTGCCGCCGTGGGCCGCGCCGGCCGACGCGACATGGGTTGCCGCGTGCCGGGCGCTCGCCGTCTGCCGCGCATGCGCACCAGCTTTGGTCTTGATTCCGCCCTTGGCGCCCGCCTTCACTTTCACCGCCTCGGGTTTTTTCCGCGCATGCGCCTGCCGGGTAACGTGTCCGCTCGCGATATGCCCGCTCGCCTCCGGCGGATTCCACACTTCCCCATAACCGGCAGCCAACGCCACCTCCGACACACACCACACGGCCAGCGCCGCTGCTACTGCTCGAACCCGCATCTGCTGCTTCTCCTGATCGACGACTGCCAAAACGAGCCGGGATTATATTCTCTTGCTAAAATCCACTTTTGGACTAATATCATTAAAAAGTACACATAGGGACCTACCCGCAATGACTCACGCTGCCCGAATTTCCTCGCCCGAGGCATCGCCGCGACGATCGCTTTCGGAACCCACGCTGACGCAGATGTCCGCGGCCGGTCTGCGTGCGTTCTTCAACATCGCGCGCGACTGGGACCTGAGCGCCGACGAGCAGATCGTGCTGCTCGGCAAGCCGGGCCGCTCGACGTTCTTCAAGTGGAGGGCGACGCCCGAGACCGCGCGGCTCAGCCACGACACGCTGGAGCGACTGTCGCTGCTGCTCGGCATCTACAAGGCGCTGCAGATTCTGCTGCCGCAGCCGAGCGCCGCCGACACCTGGGTCAAACGTCCCAACAGCGCGCCGCCGTTCGGCGGCAAACGCGCGCTGGACCGCATGCTGGCGGGCAACATCAGCGATCTCGTGGCCGTGCGCCAGTATCTCGACGCAATGCGAGGCGGCTGGGCGTGACGCAACCGCAATGGCAGGACCGCTGGACCAGCACCGCGCTCAACTGGTCGCCCGCGTATCGCGTGATTCCGACGCGCTTTCCGGCCATCAACCTGTTCGATCGGGTCGCATCGCCGGAGGATTTCGACGCGCTGTACGCGCTCGAAGCGATGACCAACGACCGTCTGCGCACCGAAATCGGCGAACTCGATCTGGTGCCGCGCGAGGAGCGCCGTTTCGGGCCCGGCTACGGGCCGATCATGGCCGCGCTCACGCATCTGAATCCGCTCGGCAGCCGCTTTTCCGACGGCACCTACGGCGTGTTCTATTGCGCGCGTTCACGCGCGACTGCGATCGCGGAAACACGCTATCACACGGGTCAGTTTCTCCAGGCGACCGCCGAGCCGCCGATGCGTCAACAGATGCGTCTCTACACGGTAGTCGCACAAGGCAGCGTGGTCGACTTGCGTCGCGACCCCGAGTTCGATCCCGCCGTGCTGTCGCCCGACGACTACCTTCCCGGACAGGCGCTCGGGCGCGCGGTACGCGCGGCGGGCGCGCCGGGCATCGTGTATCCGTCGGTGCGCGACAGCGCTGGCGAATGCCTCGCGGCATTCCGCACGATGCTGCTGCGCGACTGCCATCACGCGGCATACCTCGAATACAACTGGAACGGCAGGAGCGTCGATATGGTGTTCGAGTTGAATCAGGTCGGGTGACAGAAGAGCGGCGAAGCAGCGCGGGGACTTCAGCCGTTCAGGGCAAGGCCAATTCCGCCGCCCCTTCCGCGCGCGCGGCCTCGACCGAGATCGACCAACGACGCAACGCCTGCGGCTGCACGATCGTCAACGTGCCGTCCGGCCCGAACGCGCCCGTATCGATGAACACTTGCGAGCCGATCTGCGTGATGTCGCGCACCGGCGTATGGCCGCAATAGGTCAGCGACAGCCCGCGCTGCCGCAGCGGATCGCCGTTGCCCAGCGCGAGCTCGCGACCCCACAGCAATTGCTGGCGCGTTTCGGCCGAATAATTGCCCGCGTCGAGCTCGGCGTCGGAGCCGAAAAATTCGGCGTGCAGAACGTTGAAGCGCGCCTTGCCGCTGCCGATCACGCGCACGAGCGGCAGCGTGCGCAGATGCTCGGCGTAATAGCGCAGACGCTCGTCGGGCACGTCGGCCGCCCACGCGCCGCCGATGCCGTACCACCACTGCCGCCGCAAGCGGCCGTCGGCGACCGCGCACAGCGCGTCCTCGTGATTGCCGAGCACCGCATGGAACCACGGCTTCTCGAGCAGCGCGAGCGCCTGCTCCGAGTGCTCGCCCCGATCGACCAGATCGCCGACCGAAAACAGCCGGTCGCACGTCGGATCGAACGCGATCTGACGCAGCAGGTAGCGCAAAGCGTCGACGCAGCCGTGCAGATCGCCGACCACGAAATCGCGGCCGGCCTCGTTGGCGTCGTGATGCTGAACGAAGTTGGCGGGGGTGGAATTCATTCCACCATGATAATGCGGCCGACGCGCCCGCGTATGCGGGGTGCCTATCGTATCCGCACGCTTCATCGAGCAAGAAAGACATCGAACGACGCAAAAATGACGCTGAAACGCCACATTTGCGGTATGCGTTACCGGAAATGCACGTTTGCGCGAGTCACTCCTGGCGCGCGCCCGAGTCGTCCCGCGCGTTATTGCAGCGTGCGCAGCTTCGCCACCTGGTCGGCCGCGATCGTCGCCTGCGGATTGCCGAACTGTTTCGTCACGTAGTTGGTGATCGCCGCGATCTGCTCGTCGTCGAGATGGCCGCCGAACCCGGGCATCAGCACGTCCGCGTGCGCGGTCGTGCGATTCACGCCGTGCAGAATGACCAACGCGAGATTGTTCGCGTCGTCCGCGCCGACCGTCGAGTTGTGGATCAGCGACGGATACGCGCCCGGCGCGCTCGCGCCCACGCCCTGCCCAGTCCAGCCATGACAGGTCGCGCAATTGGCGACGAACAGCTGCGCGCCGTTCACGCCCTTGATCGCGGTGCCGCGCATGGCGGTGACGTCGCTGGCCGGCTTGCCCCATTGATGACGGGGACGCGCGTCGCCGCCGCTCACGGCCGGCACCGAGCGCAAGAACACGACGATCGAGCGCAGATCCACCGGCGTCAGATACTGTGTGCTGTTCGCGACCACTTCGCCCATCGGGCCGGCCGCGTTTGCGCGGCTCGGCGCCGCGCCGGTCGACAGATACGCCGTGAGTTCGTCGTCGCGCCAGTCGCCGACGCCGCTCAGCTTGTCCGGCGTGATATTGAACGCATGCCAGCCGGCCTGCACCGCACCGGAGAAACGCGCGCTCGACTTCAGCCCCTGCATGAAATTGCGCGGTGTATGGCATTCCTCGCAATGCGCGAGCCCTTCGACCAGATACGCGCCTCGATTCCATTCGGGGCTCTGTTTCGGGTCCGGCACGAAGCGCCCCTCGGTGAAGTTGAACAGGTTCCAGAACACCATTAGCCAGCGCTGATTGAACGGGAACTTGAGGCTGTTCGAGGGCGGCGTGTAGTGAATCGGCGCGAGCGTGTTCAGATACGCGCGAATCGCGAGCACGTCCTGTTCGGTCACGCGTGTGTAGGCGGTGTATGGGAACGCCGGATAGAGCCGCTCGCCGCCTTTGCCGATGCCTTCGTGCATCGCGCGCATGAAATCGGCGTCGCTCCATTGGCCGATGCCGGTGTCGGGATCGGGCGTGATGTTCGGCGTCACGATCGTGCCGAACGGTGTGCTGATCGGCAGGCCGCCCGCGAATGGGCGCGACTTGTCCGCCGTATGGCAGGCCGCGCAATCGGCAGCACGGGTCAGGTATTGGCCGCGCTTCACGAGTTCGCCATTCGCGGCCTTGCCGGCGAGCATGGCCGGGCCGCCGACCGCAGCCTGCGCCGCGTCGTCGGCGCGCGCCTGGGTGATCGGCATTTCGTCGGTCGAGTCTGCGTCCGGGCCGTGCGACTCGTGCCACGCTATCGACAGCGCAAGCAGCGAAAACGCGGCCGCTAGCGCCGCGCCGCCGAAGCGGCGGCGCTGGTTGATGTGCATCGGCACAGGGTCCGGCTGCGCGCGACAGGTTTTCTTCGTCATTGTGGCTCTCCGGTCGGCGCTCAGATTTCGCGCTTCAGCTTGTCGCCCAGTTTCAGCGACAGTGCAGCGATCGTCAGCGTGCAGTTCACCGACGCGGCGGTGGGCATCACGCCGCTACTCGCGATGAACAGGTTCGAATGATCGTGCGTGCGGCAGTCCGCGTCGACGACCGAACTCGCCGCATCGCTGCCCATGATCGTCGTGCCCATGATGTGATTGTTGGGCGCGAAGCTGTCGTCGAACGAGACCTCGGTGCCGCCGAATAGCGTCGCGATCTGCGCATACAGTTCGTGCGTATTGGCGGCGCTCTTCTTCACGTACTCGTTGATCGAGTAGTAGATCTCGGGCTGAGGAATCCCGAGCGCGTCCTTGTGATCTGCCGACGGCACGATGCGGTTCTGCGGCTCCGGCAGATGTTCGTGAAAGCTGTTGATGTTCAGCGTGCGCGCCGCGCGGTCGCGAATCTGCCGGTCGAGCTCGGCGCCGGTCAGGCCTTTTTTCAGCAGGTCGGCGGTGACCCCCATCGTCGGCACGCCGTTCGACAAATGCAGCTTCTTCGCCGCGTAATCGGAGCGGAACGCGCCGTCGCGGAAGTTGACGATCGAGGTCATCTCCATCGGGCCACGGCCGGGCCACAGCGGTTCGTTGGCGAGAAACGTGACGCCGGTGCCGGGATGGTCCATCAGGTTGCGGCCCACCTGATCGGAGCTGTTGCCGACGCCGTGCGGGAATTTGTCGGAGGTCGACATCAACATCAGCTTCGGCGTTTCGATGCCGTTCGCCGCGAGCACGAACAGCTTGCCGGTGACGCGTGTGCTATTGCCGTTCGGGTCCTTGTAGTGGACCGCGGTGATGAGCCCTTTGTCGTCCGCTTCGATGCGATACACGACCGCTTCGGGAATCAGTTTCGCGCCGGCCTGCTCGGCCTTCTCCGCGTGAATCACGCCGTTGTACATCGCCGCGATCGGGCAGATCGGCATGCAGTTGTTGTTGCCGCAGCAGGTGGGCCGCGCATCGTACGGACGGCTGTTGCGCGCGACCGGTTCGGGCACGACCTTGAAGCCCCGCGCGTTGAGCACGTCGCTGAACCGCTGATCCATGTACGACAGTGGCAGCTGCTGCATCGGATAGGGCTTCGAGCGCGGCGAACCGAGATCGATCGAACTATCGGGACCGGACACGCCGAGCTGCGCTTCGGCGGCCACGTACCACGGCTCGAGCGTTTCGTACGGATACGGCCAGTCGCGCCCGACGCCATACAGCTTGCGCAACTGGAAGTCCGACGGCAGCAGCCGCCACGCGGCGGCCGCCCAGTGCCAGGTCGTGCCGCCGACCAGCCGCACGTATTGTGAGTTGTACGGATAATCGCCCTTCTGGATCAGGTAGTTGTTCGCGGGCGCGTACTCGGGATGCGGCGCGTAAGGCGTCGACGGATACGGCGTCGCGAAGTCGGACTTGGCCGGCGAGTTGCGGAAGTTCTCGACGATCTGCCAGCGCGGAATGCGCGGCCCCGCTTCGAGCAGGATCACCGACGCGCCCGCCAGCGCCAGCTGATGCGCAACCAGACTGCCGGCGACGCCGGAGCCGACCACGACGATATCGGCGGATTGTGTGTTTGCCATCGTTTCTCTCTTCGATGCCCTGCCTGTTGCGGGCTTTGTTCGTGCGACGCTTGCGGGTCCGGCGTGCTGGTTGCGCTGCTGGCGTGGCCCGCTCGCGGGCTCGCGCGGCTCACGCGGGCGTCGGCTTCTGCGTCCAGTAGAACGGCACGTCGCGGCAATAGGAGGGAATCGTGAGCACGTCTTGCACGGGCTCGAACATCAGCGCCTTTTCATACGCGATCACCTGGACGTGCGGCATGTCGCCGACGAGGCCCAGATACCACGCGCGCATGATCGCGCCGACCGTTTTCGCGAGCGCGGGCTGGTCGGTCTGCAGCGCCTGCGTGACCGTATCGGACGGCACGCCGCCGTGGCCTTGCAGCCAAGTGTTGAGCGCCGCGACGTTCTGCGCGAACTGGTTATCGGCACGCGACAGCGCATCGTAGACACGTTGGCCAAGCACGGTATCGAAACTGCTACGACCGGTGAGGTGTTGGGAAACCGCGAGGAAGGCATCGAGTCCGCCCCCGGCTGGCCGCGTATCGGCGAAGGCGGGCGCGATCCACGACAGCGAACGGCTCGCGCCGGCGAACGCGAGCGCCGCGGCCGTCGCGCACGAGCCGAGCACCCAGGCCCTGCGCGAAGCGGAAAACGACGGCGGCAAGCCGGTGAACCGTGTGGCATTGCGATAAGACTTCGCTCCTTGCCGATGCGTCACGTGGGGATGCGCATCGTTATCCTCAGGAACATCTGTCATGGGGGCTCCAGATGATGAGTCGTTCTCGACGAGCAGCGCGGCGAGGGCATGATGCCGTTCGCCTGCCGCTTCGTTTGCTCCTCCCCAAACCTGGTCTTACGCCGCTTCAGCGGTCTCGTATCCGTGCGCGTGATTCACGCGCGCCGCATGTGCGGTGTTGCATGCATGACCGCAACGATTGCTGCCGTCATCTACCAATCGCCTTTCAACTGAAAGCGGGCGCGCAAGGCCGCCGCGAAAGACTATAGCCTGTGACCCACCATTCGACAATCGGTCCGCGTTGCACGCGTAGAATCCGCGACACCGACTGCCCTACACTTCGTCGTTCATCGAGTCCATGTCCATCAACTACTATCCCCAGCTTCTTCGCAATCGGCCCCGCACGGTGATCGGCCTCGTGATCGGGATCGTCGTCGCGTTCCTCGTGCCCGGTCATACGAGTCCGATCGCCCGCACACTGATCGGCTGGGACGCGGCCATCTGGAGCTACCTGCTGATGATCTGGGTGCATATGGCTCTTGCCGACGAGCACCGCGTGCGCGCATACGCGATGCGCGACGACGAAAACGCGGGCGTCGTGCTGGTCGTCATCTGCGTCGCGACGATCGCGAGCGTCGCCGCGATCGTGCTCGAACTCGCGTCGGCCAAGGGCGCGGGCGGCGCAACGACCGTCTGGCACTACCTGCTGACCGGTCTGACGCTGATCGGCGCATGGTTTCTGATTCCGACGATCTTCACGCTGCACTACGCGCGCCTCTACTTCGACACGGACGCGCAAGAGACCGCGTTGAAGTTTCCCGATCACCATTTGCTGCCGAACTACTGGGACTTCCTGTACTACTCGTTCACGATCGCGGTCGCGTCGCAGACTTCCGATGTCGTGTTGCGCTCACGCGAAATTCGCCGCGCGACGCTCGCCCAATCGGTCCTGTCGTTCTACTTCAACGTCGCGGTGCTCGGCCTGTGCGTGAACATCGCGGCGGGGCTGCTGGGTTCGTGACAAGGCCGCTGCGCGGCGTTCGGATGAATTTCATGCGAATGCCACGCGCGTGCCACATGGCTGCCACGCGAGCGGCACCCAGGCTTCACGCGTCCGCTTGAACCGCATTCCGGGCAACGCGGGGCCGCCCGTGTAAAACCCGCCCCACGCCACCCCGTTTTACATGCCGGCCAGCCGCGGCGTGCGTGACAATGCCCGCATTTTTGCGCGCGCTCCGTGCGCGCGCGCACCTTCGGCACCCGCCATCTCACCGTAACCTCCCCGTTTCCGCGCTAGCGCGGTGCCCGGCTGCCCGCGTTGGCACACGGTTTGCTCCTTTCCGCGACGAGTGACGACCAGTCCCGCGAGACCGGCGTCTGGCGTCAAAGCACCCGCGACTGGCCAGCGGCGCGACGATCTTTGCACTACATTGACCAGTACGTGCCCCCGCTGACGCATCGCGCGGTATCCGGCTCGGGAAGCCCAATGAGCGCTGTGATCGCATGCCAAGTGCATCCACACCGCAGCAGGACAACTCTGGAAACGACCGATGGAATCTCCAAACGGGTACGCGCCGCGGATTTACTTTTTTCATTCTCTTCTCGTCGGGCCCCTCGATGCCTGGCCCGCGCAGTTCGCTCATGCGGCCGGGCTCGGCTTCGATCATGCGTTGATCGGCGGGCTGTTCGAGCCCGGCCACGCCGGCCATGGCCAGGTGGTCGGCAATCACGCTCGGCTGCATCCGGTGTTCGAGGCGCAGCATTCGGTGCACGACGCCGTACGCATGCTCGCCGATGCCGCGCGCCGCAACAACCTGACGCTGCTGGTCGATCTCGTGATCGACCGCATGGCCGCCGACGGCGTGCTGTACAGCGAGCATTCGGACTGGTTTCACGCGCGTGAGTCCGAGCTCGCACGGCTCGATCCGCGCCACGTGCATCGCGAAGACAACGTTGCCTACGCGAATTTCGACGACCCCGCGACGAGTGCCTCGCTGAGCGTCTGGTGGACCCAGCAACTGCTCGCGCTCGCCGAAGCCGGTGTCGGCGGCTTCCGTTTCGATTCGCCGCATCGCGTGCCGGCTGCCGTATGGCGGCACCTCGGCGATGAAGTGCGCGCGAAGCATCCGCGCGTGCGCTTTCTCGCGGCAACGCCGGGCCTGTCGCGCGGCGATCTGCCCGGTCTCGAAGCAGCCGGCTTCGACAGCGCGTTTTCGTCGGTGCGCTGGTGGGATTTCCGTTCGAGCTGGATGGCCGAGGAGCATGCGGCGCTCGCGCGCGTTGGTGCGCCGATCGCCTTTCCCGAAGCGCCGTACGGTACGCGCCTCGCCGCCGAGCTGAGCGACGTGCATGATGCGGCGATCGTCGAGCGGGCGTATCGACGCGCGCTGTTCACGTCGGTTGCATTGGGCAGCGGCTGGATGATGCCGATGGGCTTCGAATACGGCATCGCCGAACCGATGTCGCAAACGCGCGGCGACGCCGCGCAGTTCGCCCGCGCCGCGCAGTCGCGCCGCTTCGATCTGAGCGCCGCCGTCACCCAGGCCAACGACTTCGCGCGCAACACGCCGACACTGCACGCGAACGGTGAATTGCGCCCATTGAGCGGCCCCGGCGCATCGGCCGCGGTTCTGCTGCGCGGCGACGCAGCCGATCTGCGCGACGCCAGCGAAGCAGTCCTGATCGTCGTGAATCCCGAACTCGGCGCGCCAGTGCGTGTCGATCCCGCGCGCTTCCTCGCGGGCGTGCCGGGCAGCTTTACGCGCTTCGCGCCGCTCGACGCGCGCGGCCGAACCGAACCCGCGGCACTCGCGCCGTTCGCGCTCGCGCCCGGTGCGGTGCGGCTGCTGCGCGCGTTCGCGGAACAGCCGATCTGCCTCGCGCCGCCGATCGACAAGGCGAACAGCAAGCGCAGCGGCCGCAAGACAGTGCTCGACGCGATCGAAGCGCCGCGCGTCGCGATCGAGAGCGTGTCGCCGTCGGTGGAGAACGGTCGCTTCGCGGCCAAGCGCAGCGTCGGCGAGCGGGCGGAAATTCGCGCGGCGATCTTCGCCGAAGGTCACGACAAGATCGCGGCTGCCGTGCTGTGGCGCGCGGCCGACGAAACCGCGTGGCACGAAGAACTGATGTCGCCCGCGCCGCCGGCCGGGCTCGACTTGTGGAGCGCGCGCATTCCGCTCGAGCGGATCGGCCGCTACGAGTTCACCGTGATCGCGTGGCGCGACGAGTTCGCGTCGCTCGTCGAGCACATCCAGAAGAAGCTGAAGGCGAACCAGACCGTCGAGATAGAACTCGACGAAGCCGCGCATCTGTTCGCGCTCGTGCTCGCCGAAGTCGAGACGACCGAAGGCGCCGACAAGGAGCCGCTCGAACACATCGTGCGCGACTTCCAGAAGGCCGACGCCGAACAGAAGCTCGCAGTGATTCTCGCGCCCGCCACAGCGAAGGCAATGACCGCTGCGCGCCATCGCCCGTTTCTGAGCCGCGACCCCGTGATCTACAAGATCGACGCGGAACGCACGGCCGCCTATTTCGCGAGCTGGTACGAGATCTTCCCGCGCTCGATGAGCGACGACGAGTCGCGCCACGGCACGTTCGCGGACGTGAGCGCGAAGCTGCCGCGCATCCGCGACATGGGCTTCGACGTGCTGTACTTCCCGCCGATCCACCCGATCGGCCTCGCGAACCGCAAGGGCCGCAACAACACGCTGACCACGCAGCCGGGCGATGTGGGCAGTCCCTATGCGATCGGCGCCGCCGAGGGCGGTCACACCGCCGTGCATCCGCAACTCGGCACGCTCGACGATTTCAAGGCGATGCTCGCCGCCGCGCATGCGCATGGCCTCGAGATCGCGCTCGACTTCGCGATCCAGTGCTCGCCCGATCACCCGTGGCTGAAGGAGCATCCGACGTGGTTCGCGTGGCGCCCCGACGGCACGCTGCGCTACGCCGAGAATCCGCCGAAGAAGTATCAGGACATCGTCAACCCGGACTTCTACGCGCACGACGCCAAGCCCGGCCTGTGGCTCGCATTGCGCGACGTGATCCTGTTCTGGGTCGACGCGGGCGTGCGCATCTTCCGCGTCGACAATCCGCACACCAAGCCGCTGCCGTTCTGGGAATGGATGATCGCCGACGTGCGTGCGCGCCACCCCGACACGATCTTTCTCGCCGAAGCCTTCACGCGGCCGCGCATGATGAACCGGCTCGGCAAGATCGGCTTCTCGCAGTCGTACACGTACTTCACGTGGCGCGAGTCGAAGCGCGATTTCACCGAGTACATGGGCGAACTCACGCAGACCGGCGCGCGCGATTTCTATCGGCCGAACTTCTTCGTCAATACGCCGGACATCAACCCGCGCCATCTGCAATCGCAGGGACGCACGGGCTTTCTGATCCGCGCGGCGCTGGCCGCGACCCTGGCCGGCCTGTGGGGCGCGTATAGCGGCTTCGAACTGTGCGAGGCCACCGCGCTGCCGAACAGCGAAGAGTATCTGGACTCCGAAAAGTATCAGTTGCGGGCGTGGGACTGGCACCGGCCCGGCAATATCGTCGGCGAGATCACCGCACTGAACCGCATCCGTCGCGCGAATCCGGCGCTGCAAACGCATCTCGGTCTCACGTTCCTCGCCGCGCACAACGACCACATCCTGTGCTTCGAGAAAGCGACCGAATCGCGCGACAATGTGATCGTCGTCGCGATCAATCTCGATCCGTTCAACGAACAGGGCGCGGACATCGAGTTGTCGTGGGACACGTTCCAGCGCTGGCATCTACACGATCACGCCACGCTCGAAGTGATCGACCAGATGACCGGCGCACGCTTCGAATGGCACGGACGCTGGCAACACGTGCGGCTCGGCTCGGGCCAACCCTTCTCGATCTGGCGAATCGCGCCGCTAGGCGGCCTGCCCGCCGATCGCCCCGAGGACAGCGACCACGATCCCGACAGCGCTCCTCACGCAGACGCTGTCAACCCAACCTGGATGGAAGGTGGAACATGAAGCGCGACGATCCAGCCCAAACCGCGCACGAGGCGCAAACGGCCGTGGCCGTCGGCACCGCGGCGAAGGTACGCACGCGCCGCCGCGGCAAACCCGCGGCCCTCAGCGACGATCCGCTGTGGTACAAGGACGCGATCATCTATCAGGTGCACATCAAGTCGTTCTTCGATGGGAACAACGACGGTGTCGGCGATTTCCCCGGTCTGATGGCCAAGCTCGACTACATCGCCGAGCTCGGCGTCAACGCGATCTGGCTGCTGCCGTTCTATCCGTCGCCACGCCGCGACGACGGCTACGACATCGCCGACTACCGCAACGTGCATCCCGACTACGGTCAGCTCGCGGACGTGCGGCGCTTCATCCAGGAAGCGCACGCGCGCGGCATCCGCGTGATCACCGAGCTCGTCATCAACCACACGTCGGATCAGCACCCGTGGTTCCAGCGCGCGCGGCGCGCGAAGCCCGGCTCGAACTATCGCAACTACTACGTGTGGTCCGATACCGATCAGAAGTACCCGGAGACTCGCATCATCTTCATCGACTCGGAGCCGTCGAACTGGACGCACGATCCGGTTGCGGGCGCGTACTACTGGCACCGCTTCTACTCGCACCAGCCCGATCTGAACTTCGACAATCCGGCGGTGTTGAAAGAGGTGCTGCACGTGATGCGTTTCTGGCTCGACATGGGCATCGACGGGCTGCGGCTCGATGCGGTGCCATACCTCGTCGAACGTGAAGGCACCAACAACGAGAACCTGCCTGAGACGCACGAGATCCTGAAGCGGATTCGCGCGACCATCGACGCCGAGTACCCGAACCGGATGCTGCTCGCCGAGGCGAACCAGTGGCCCGAGGACGTGAAGGAGTATTTCGGCAACGAAGACGAATGCCATATGGCATTCCACTTCCCGCTGATGCCGCGCATCTACATGTCGATCGCGAGCGAAGACCGCTTCCCGATCACCGACATCATGAAGCAGACACCGGAACTCCCCGAATCGAACCAGTGGGCGATCTTCCTGCGCAATCACGACGAGCTGACGCTCGAAATGGTCACCGATTCCGAGCGTGACTATTTGTGGAACACCTATGCGAGCGATCGCCGCGCACGTTTGAATCTCGGCATTCGCCGCCGTCTCGCGCCGCTGATGGAGCGCGACCGCCGCCGCATCGAGCTGATCAACTCGCTGCTGCTGTCGATGCCCGGCACGCCGGTCATCTACTACGGCGACGAACTCGGCATGGGCGACAACATCCACCTCGGCGACCGCGACGGCGTGCGCACGCCGATGCAGTGGTCGTCGGATCGCAACGGCGGCTTCTCGCGCGCCGACCCTGAGCAACTGGTGCTGCCGCCCGTGATGGGTACGCTGTACGGCTTCGACGCGGTCAACGTCGAAGCGCAGAGCCGCGACCCGCATTCGCTGCTGAACTGGACCCGCCGCATGCTTGCGACGCGGCGCGCGAAGCAGACCTTCGGACGCGGCACGATCCGCTTTTTGAAGCCTGAAAACCGCAAGATTCTCGCGTATCTGCGCGAGATGCCCGGCGCGGCGCCGATCCTGTGCGTCGCGAATCTGTCGCGTGCGCCGCAGGCGGTCGAGCTCGAGCTGTCAGAATTCAAAGGCTTCGTGCCGATCGAGATGACCGCCGATTCGGTGTTCCCCGCGATCGGCCAGTTGACCTATCTGCTGACGTTCCCGCCCTACGGCTTCCTGTGGTTCATGCTGTGCGAAGGCGGCGGGCGTCCGACATGGGCGCAGGCGCATTCCGAGCCGCTGCCCGAGTTCGTCACGATCGTGATCCGCGAAGGACAGTCCGGGCCGACACCCGAAAACGTGCGGCTGCTGGAATCCGAGGTGCTGCCGTCGTGGCTGAGCCGGCGCCGCTGGTTCGCGTCGAAAGATCAGAAGATGCACGCGGTGCGGCTCGCCGCGCTGACCACGATCCCGAACGGCGGCTTCGCGTTCACTGAAATCGAAGCAGACGTCGGCAACCACACCGAGCGCTACGTGGTGCCGATCGCGATCACATGGGGCGGCGAAACCACCACGCCGCTGTTTCTGCAACTGGCGCTTGCACGCGTGCGGCGGGGCCGCAACGTCGGCCATCTTACCGACGCGTTCTCGCTGCCGATCTTCGCGCACAACGTGCTGCGCAAGATGCGCGAGCGCGCGGTCGTGCCGACCGTGCAGAAAAGCGAGATCAAGTTCCTGCCGACTGAGCGCTTCGCCGAACTCGACGCTCTCGGCGAGCGGCCCGAGATTCGCTGGCTCGCGGCCGAACAGAGCAACAGCTCGCTGATCGTCGCCGATGCCGCAGTGCTGAAGCTGGTGCGACGGCTCGTCAGCGGCATCCATCCGGAAGCGGAAATCAGCCGCTATCTGACGCAGCTCGGCTATGCGAACACCGCGCCGCTGTATGGCGAAGTGGTGCGCGTCGATCCCGAGGGCGTGCCGCATACGCTGGCGATCCTGCAGGGCTTTATCGACAATCAGGGCGATGCGTGGAACTGGTCGCTCGACTATCTGCGCCGCTCGGTCGACGAACTCGCGATCGCGATCGACACCGAGACGCAGAGCGTACCCGATCGCACGAACGAGTCGATTCTGCTGGACGGTTACGGCGAACTCGCGGGCATCATCGGCCGCCGGCTCGGCGAGTTGCACGTCGCGCTCGCCACGCCGAGCGACGACCCCGCGTTCGCGCCGGAACCGGCCAACGCCAAACAGGTGAAGGCATGGGTCGAGGCGGCGCAGACGATGCTCGCGGCCGCGCTCGATCTGCTCGCGCCGCGCATCGCGGACATGAGCGACGCGGACACGAAGGGGCTCGCGCAAAGTCTGATCGATCGCCGCGCCGCACTCGTCGAGGCCGTCGACAAGCTGGTGCCGGGCGACGCGGGCGCGTTGCGCATCCGCATCCATGGCGACTTCCATCTCGGCCAGGTACTGGTCGCGCACGGCGACGCGTACCTGATCGACTTCGAGGGCGAGCCCGCGCGTTCGCTCGACGAGCGTCGCCAGAAATCGAGCCCGTTGCGCGACGTGGCCGGTCTGATGCGCTCGCTCTCGTATGCGAGCGCAGCCGCGCAATCGACCACCGAAGGCGCGCCGCAACAGACCGCCGATCGCAAGCGCGCGCTGTTCGAGCGCTTCCGCGCGCACGCGACCAGCGCGTTCCTCGCCGAATACCGCGCGGCCGCCGCGCAGTCGCCGACGCCGCTCGTCGCGCCCGAATCCGAGGAGGCGCTGCTCGATCTGTTCCTGATCGAGAAGGCCGCCTACGAAATCCGCTACGAAGCGGCCAACCGACCGGCGTGGCTCGGCTTGCCGGTGCGCGGCCTCGCGGCGCTCGTGAGCCGGCTGCTCGGCGACACCGGCAGGCCGCCGCACCACGATCCGTCAACCCAGGCGCCTGGCGCGGCCACGCCGCCTAACCCGGCCGAGGGCGACTATGAGTGAGCATGATCCGGCCGCAGGCCTTCAACCCGTCGATATCGACGCGCTCGTCGAAGCGCGTCACCCCGATCCGTTTTCGCAGCTCGGGCTGCATCAGACCGACGCGGGGCCGATCGTGCGCGCGCTGCTGCCGAACGCCGCGCACGTCACCGTGATTTCGCGCGCTGATGGCGCGACGCTCGGCGAACTCGAACAACTGCGCCCTGGCCTGTTCGCGGGCCGCATCACGTCGGCGATGCCGTATCGCTTGCGCATCGACTGGCATGGTGTGGTGCAGGAAGTGGAGGATACCTATTCGTTTGCTCCGGTGCTCGGCGACGAGCCGCTCCAACGTCTCGCGCGCGGCGATCCGTACGCGGTGCTCGAATGTCTGGGCGCGCGGCCGGTCGACGTCGACGGTGTGCCGGGCGTGCGCTTTGCGGTGTGGGCGCCGAATGCGCGGCGCGTGTCGGTGGTCGGCGACTTCAATGCGTGGGACGGCCGCCGCCATCCGATGCGGCTGCGTCACCAGGCGGGCGTGTGGGAGCTGTTCGTGCCGCGTGTCGGCGCCGGCACGCGCTACAAGTACGAGCTGCTGTCGCGCGACGGCCATCCGCTGCCGCTGAAGGCCGACCCGTGCGCGATGCAGACGGAAAAGCCGCCGGGCACCGCATCGATCGTCGCACACGTCGACGAGATCGAGCAGTTTCCGTGGAGCGATCACGAGTGGATCCAGTCGCGCGCCGACAAGCAGACCGCGCGCACGCCGATCACGATCTACGAAGTGCACGCGGAGTCGTGGCTGCGCGTCGCCGAGGAAGGCCAGCGTGGTCTCGTCTGGGAAGAGCTCGCCGAGCGGCTGATTCCCTACGCGAAGAGCATGGGCTTCACGCACCTCGAATTTCTGCCGATCGCCGAGCATCCGTTCGGCGGTTCGTGGGGCTATCAGCCGCTCGGGCAGTTCGCGCCGTCCGCGCGCTTCGGCAAGCCCGAGCAGTTCGCGCGTTTCGTCGATCGCGCGCACGAAGCAGGGCTCGGCGTGATTCTCGACTGGGTGCCCGCGCATTTCCCGAACGACGCGCATGGCCTGATCGATTTCGACGGCACGCCGCTCTACGAGCATGCCGATCCGCGCGAAGGCTATCACCAGGACTGGAACACGATGATCTACAACCTCGGCCGCAACGAGGTCAGCGCGTTCCTGATCGCGTCGGGGCTCGCGTGGTTGAAGCGCTATCACGTCGACGGCCTGCGCGTCGATGCGGTCGCGTCGATGCTGTATCGCGACTACTCCCGTGCGGCCGGCGAGTGGGTGCCGAACATCTATGGCGGCCGCGAGAATCTCGAATCGATCGCGTTCCTGAAGCGGTTGAATCACGAGGTCCGCTATGTGCCGGGCGCGCCCGGCGCGATCACGGTCGCCGAGGAATCGACCGCATGGCCGGGCGTGACCGCGCGCCTCGCGGACGGCGGCCTCGGCTTCGACTTCAAGTGGAACATGGGCTGGATGCACGACACCCTGCACTACATGCACGAAGACCCGATGTATCGCCAGTATCACCACCACAACATGACGTTCGGCATGGTGTACGCATATTCCGAGCACTTCGTGCTGCCGCTTTCGCACGACGAGGTGGTGCACGGCAAGGGCTCGCTGCTCGGCAAGATGCCCGGCGACCGCTGGCAGCGTTTCGCTAATCTGCGCGCGTACTTCGGTTTCATGTGGACGCACCCAGGCAAGAAGCTGCTGTTCATGGGCGGCGAATTCGGCCAGATGGCGGAGTTCGACCATGACGGCTCGCCGCATTGGCATCTTCTCGACGATTCGAACCACCACGGCGTGCAATTACTGGTGCGCGACCTGAACCATCTGTATCGCAACGAGCCCGCGCTGCATCTGCTCGACAGCGAACCGGGCGGCTTCGAATGGTTGATCGGCGACGACAGCGGCAACAGCGTGTTCGCCTATCGGCGCACCGACGGCGCGGGCCAGGAGTTCGTCGTGGTGTGCAACATGACGCCGGTGCCGCGGCTCGGCTATCGGCTCGGCATGCCGCGCGGCGGACGCTGGGTGGAAGTGCTGAATACCGATGCAGGCGTGTACGGCGGCTCGAACACGGGCAACGGCGGGCTGATTCATTCCGACCATGTATCGAGCCACGGCAGGCCACATTCCGCCGCGCTGATCTTGCCCCCGCTCGCGACGATCGTATTGCGCGCGGACTGAGAAAACGTGCCGTAACCCGGGCGCGCGGCGCACAGGCAGCCGCCGCGCGCCCGTTGCATGAAGACCCAGTCAGACCCGAGCTCCAGCTCGACAATCAGAACAGGAAAGGGAAATCATGTCGCATGCGTTGCCCGAGCGGTTGCTGCCCGGCTCGCCGTATCCGCTCGGCGCGAACTGGGATGGGCTGGGTGTCAACTTCGCGGTGTTCTCGGCCAATGCGCAGAAAATCGAGCTATGCCTGTTCGATTCAACCGGCCGCAAGGAGATTCGCCGCTTCACCATGCCCGAATGCACCGACGAGATCTGGCACGGCTATCTGCCGAACGCGCATCCGGGCACCGCGTACGGCTTTCGCGCGCATGGGCCGTATCAGCCGCATTTCGGGCATCGTTTCAATCCGCACAAGCTGCTGCTCGACCCGTATGCGCGCAAGCTCGTCGGGCAGTTTCGCTGGTCCGACGCGCTGTTCGGCTATCGCGTGCATTCGAATCGCGCGGACCTTTCGATCGACCGGCGCGATTCCGCGCCCGCGATGCCCAAGTGCGTCGTGATCGACGAGGCGTTCGACTCGTCGCACGACAGGCGGCCCGACGTGCCGTGGGGCGAGACCGTGATCTACGAAACGCACTTGCGCGGCGCGTCGATGCTGCGCTCCGATCTGCGCCAGCATGAACGCGGCACGTTCGCGGCGCTCGCGTCGCCGGAGTTCATCGAGCATTTGCTGAAGCTCGGCGTGACCGCGGTCGAGCTGCTGCCCGTGCACGCGTTTCTGAACGACCGCTTCCTCGTGGAGCGCGGCCTGCGCAATTACTGGGGCTACAACACGGCAGCGTTCTTCGCGCCGGAGCCGACCTATCTGAGCACGCACCGGCTCGACGAAATGCGCATCGCCGTGCGCCAGCTGCACGCGGCCGGCATCGAGGTGATTCTCGACGTGGTCTACAACCACACTTGCGAAAGCAATGAGATGGGCCCGACCATTTCATGGCGCGGCCTCGACAATGCCAGCTATTACCGGCTGATTCCCGGCGACGAGCGTCACCATATCAACGACACGGGCTGCGGCAACACGGTCAATCTGCCGCATCCGCGCGTGCTGCAGATGGTGATGGATTCACTGCGCTACTGGTCGACCGCGTTCAATATCGACGGCTTTCGTTTCGATCTCGGCGTGACGCTCGGGCGCGAAAGCCACGGCTTCGATCCGGGCTCGGGCCTGTTCGACGCGTTGCGCCAGGACCCGGTGCTATCGCAACGCAAGCTGATTTCCGAGCCATGGGATCTCGGTCCTGGCGGCTATCAGCTCGGCAATCATCCGCCGGGATTCAGCGAATGGAACGACCGTTTCCGTGACACGGTGCGACGTTTCTGGCGTGGCGATGCCGGCCTGCGACCCGACCTCGCCGCGCGCCTGACCGGGTCGGCCGATCTGTTCAACCGGCGGCATCGCAAGCCGTGGGCGTCGATCAACTTCGTCACGTCGCATGACGGCTTCACCTTGGCCGATGTCACCGCGTACGAGCAGAAGCACAACGAAGCCAACCTGGAAGACAACAACGACGGCCACAACGAGAATTGCAGCCGCAATTGGGGTCTCGAAGGCGCGACCGACGACCCCGCGATCCTCGCGACCCGCCGTCGCGTGTCGCGCTCGCTGATCGCGACACTGATGATCGCGCTCGGCACGCCGATGCTGCTGGCCGGCGACGAAGCGCTGCGCACGCAGCGCGGCAACAACAATGCGTACTGTCAGGATAACGACCTATCCTGGATCGACTGGGACCTCGCGGATTCGCCGGAAGGTCAGCGCATGACCGAATTCGTCGCGCGCGTGATCGGGCTGCGCAAGCGCCATCCGCTGCTACGTGAAACGCGCTTTCTGTTCGGCGACCGCGAAGTGCTGCCCGGCCTGTTCGACGTCGGCTGGTTCGACGAACACGGCGATCCGCTGACGATCGAAGCGTGGCAGGACCCGGAGGGACGCGCGTTCACGTTGCGTCGCGCGGGTCCGGGCCTGAATGGCGAAACCGAAGTATTGTTAATGATGCTCAACGCTCACGAGGAGCCGCTGCAGTTCGCGCCTCCCGCGCCGCACCTGGAATGGCATGTGCTGTTAGACACGGCCGATCCGGAATGCGCGCCGCAGCGGCTCGCGACGGCCGAACTCGAGGTCGCCGCGCACGGCCTCGTGATACTCGCCGCGCAACCGACCGGTGAAGCGGATTGGCAAGCCGGCTGGGTGGCTGGCGCGCAGCACGGGCCGCGGCTGTTGACCGCGCTGCCGCCCGATCCGGGCGCGCAGACCGCAAACGATGTTGGTTCGCAATGAACGATGCACTGCGGCGACCTCGTTCGAGCGTGGATAAATCGCGCCGCAGCCGGGGTGGCAAGAATGTTGCGACGCAATGCCTGCTTGCGTTGCGTCGCATTGCCGTCCAGGCTCGTTAGCAGATTCGAATGGTGAAGACATGTCTGAAAGTCCGATTGATCCTCACACGCATCATTACGCGCACTGCCTGCCGTTCAGCGCGCAGTTGATCGGCGCGAGCGGCACGCGACCGCGCACGCGGTTCCGTTTTTGGGCACCGTCGTGCAGCAGCGTGCAGGTGGTCGTCGAAAACGGCCCCGCGCAAGGCGCGCACGACATGGCTCCGACCGGCAACGGCTGGTTCGAGACCACCGTGGAGAGCGGCGCGGGCACGCTGTATCGGTTCCAGCTCGACGACGGGCAGGCGGTGCCCGATCCGGCCTCGCGGTTCCAGCCGCGGGACGTGCACGGCCCGAGCGAGGTCATCGATCCGCGCGCCTACCATTGGGAACACACCGAATGGCACGGCCGGCCCTGGGAAGAAACGGTGCTGTACGAATTGCACGTCGGTGCGATGGGCGGGTATGCGGGCGTGCAAAAGCGCCTGCCCGAGCTCGCCGCGCTCGGCGTCACCGCCATCGAACTGATGCCGTTGAACGACTTTCCCGGTCGTCGCAACTGGGGTTACGACGGCGTGTTGCCGTACGCGCCCGACTCCGCATACGGCCGCCCCGACGAACTGAAGGCGCTGATCGACGCCGCGCATGGTGTGGGCCTGATGGTGTTTCTCGACGTCGTCTACAACCACTTCGGACCGGACGGCAACTATCTGCATACTTACGCGGAGCCGTTTTTCCGCGCCGGCGTGAACACGCCGTGGGGCCCCGCGATCGACTTCGAGCGCAGCGAAGTCAGCGACTTCTTCACCGACAACGCCGTCTACTGGATCAACGAGTACCGCTTCGACGGACTGCGCTTCGATGCGGCGCATGCGATCGACAATCCCGGGTGGCTGCGCGAGTTGTCGGAGCATATCCGCGCGCGCGTGCAGCAGGGCCGTCAGGTGCATCTGGTGGTCGAAAACGAGCACAACAGCGCGAGCCTGCTCGACGCGCATTTCGACGCGCAATGGAACGACGACGCGCACAACACGCTGCACGTGCTGCTGACCGGCGAAACCGAAGGCTATTACCACGCGTATGCCAACGAACCGATTCGCCGGCTCGCGCGAGTGCTGGCCGAAGGCTTCGCGTATCAGGGCGAGCCGTCGCCGCTGCACGATGGTGCGCCGCGTGGCGAAGCGAGCGCGCATCTGCCGCCGACGTCGTTCGTGATGTTTTTGCAAAACCACGATCAGATCGGCAACCGTGCGTTCGGCGAACGTCTGCGCAAGCTGACCTCGGATGACGCGCTGCGCGCCGCGACCGCGTTGCTGTTGCTGTCGCCGCAAATTCCGCTGCTGTTCATGGACGAGGAGCACGGTTCGACGCAACCGTTCCTGTTTTTCACCGATTACACCGGCAATCTCGCCGACGCCGTGCGCGAAGGGCGCCGCCGTGAATTCGCGCGCTTTGCCGCGTTCAGCGATGAGAAACGCCGCGCGCAGATTCCCGATCCGAACGATGCCCAGACCTTCGCCGCCTCGTCGCCACCCGCGCCCGATGTACAGCCGACGCCGGATCGGCTCGACTGGATGCATTACTACAAGTCCGCGCTCGCGGTGCGCGCGAAGCTGATCACGCCGCGCCTGAAACATACGAAGGCGTGCGGCGCGACCGTGCTGCGCGATGCCGGTGGCGGCGACGCGAACGCGCTGATCGCGCGCTGGAATCTCGGCGATGGTGAGACGCTGTCGATCGCGCTGAATCTGTCGCAGCAGAACGTCGCGTTCGACGCCATCCCCGACGGCAAGATCATTTTCGAAACACCACCGCGCGCGCGCGAACAGGCCGACGCGCGGGTGTTGCCCGCGCATGCGTGCATCGCTTGGCTGACCGGCGACATCAACGAATTCGCGAGCCGCCACGATGCGCGCATCGCATCGCACGAGGAGCAGCGCGCGTGACGACCCGACGCCCCAACGACAGGCTCGCCGCGCTCGCCACCCGCGCAGGCTTCGAGGTGGAGTGGCAGGACGCGCACCATCATACGCAGCACGTGCCGGAGAAGACTCTTGGCACGCTGCTCGAACGCATGGGTCTGCCGTGCGGCAACGTCACGGATATCCGCCACAGCGCCGCTGCTCTGGAGGCCGAACTATCGGGCCGCCGGCTGCCGCCGCTGATGACCGCGGTGATCGGGCGTGGCATCGCGCTGCCCGCGGCCGCGGTCAGGTCGGGCAGCCATTACCGGATCGAGCTGGAGAGCGGCTCGATCATCGACGGCCGCTTCACCGCGCCGAAAGGCGAGGAAGCGCTGCTCGCGCCGATCGACGAAACCGGCTATCACACGCTCGTGATCAACGACCAGCGCATGACGCTCGCGGTCGCGCCGCCGCGCTGCTACACCGTCGCCGACGCGTGGCGCACGCTGCACGGCGGCGGCGGAGAAGGCGAACGCGAAGCCGCGCCGCCCGCGCCGCCACTGTGGGGCATCGCCGCGCAACTGTATGGCTTGCGCCGCACCGGCGACGGCGGCATCGGCGATTACACGGCGCTCGCGCAGCTTGCGCGGCACGGCGCGCAGCGCGGCGCGCACGCGCTCGCCGTCAGTCCGACCCACGCGATGTTCAGCGCGCAGCCCGAGCGCTTCAGCCCGTACGCGCCGTCGTCGCGTTTATGGCTCAACGTCACGCATATCGATCCGGCCGCGGTGTTCGGCGCGGATGCGTCCGCGTCCGCATCGGCGCAGGCCGGCAACGCGTGGTCCAAATACGAAGAGCTGCCGCTGATCGATTGGCCGCACGCGACCCCGCTGAAGCTCACGGTTTTGCGCGCGCTGTACGAGCAGTTCAGCGCCAACGAGCGCCCGCAGCACTTGCCGCGCGCGCTCGAATTTCACGGCTTCTGCGAACGCGCGGGGCGCGCGCTCGAAGATCATGCGCGCTTCGAAGCGCTGCAGGCCGCGCAGCTCGCGCAAGGCGGCGACGGCCATTGGCGCAACTGGCCCGATGCGTTGCGCGACCCACGCAGCCCCGAAGTCGAGGCGTTCGCCGCCGCGCATCGCGACGAGGTCGACTTTCATCTGTTCCTGCAGTGGCTGGCATCGCGCGGGCTGTTGCACGCTCAGCACACCGCGCGCGAAGCCGGCATGGCGGTCGGCCTGATCGCCGATCTCGCGGTGGGTTGCGACAGCGCCGGCAGTCATGCATGGTCCTATCCCGACGACATGCTGCAGGGCGTGTCGGTCGGCGCGCCGCCCGATCTCTTCAACCAGGCCGGCCAGTCGTGGGGACTCACGACCTTTTCGCCGCGCGCGATGCGCACACAAGGCTTCGCCGCGTTCATCGACATGCTGCGCGCGGCGTTCGCGCATGCCGGCGGCATCCGCATCGATCACATCCTCGGCTTGCGGCGTCTGTGGCTCGTGCCCGAAGGCGAAAGCGCGCGCAATGGCGCGTATCTGCGCTATCCGCTCGAAGACCTGCTGCGGCTGATCGCGCTCGAATCGTGGCGGCATCGCTCGATCGTGATCGGCGAGGACCTCGGCACCGTGCCGTCCGGGTTTCGGGAGCGGCTCGACGAGCACGGCATCGAGGGGATTCGCGTGCTGTGGTTCGAAGGCGCCCCCGACGGCAACGGCTTCAAGGCGCCGGCCGATTGGGACCGCTACGCGGTCGGCACGACGACCACGCACGATCTGCCGACCGTCGCCGGCTGGTGGCGCGGCAGCGACATCATGTGGCGCAACCGCATCGGCCAGACGATGGCGCGCGCCGACGGGCGCGATCCCGAGGAAGCGGCGCTCGAAGAGCGCGCGCAGCAGCGCGCCGACTTGTGGCGCGCGTTCCAGCAAGCGGGCGTGGCCGCGCCCGAGGTCGCGCCGCCGGACGCCGACAACGCGCCGGTCGACGAAGCGCTCGCATTCGTCGCCGCGACACCCGGGCCGCTCGTCACGTTTCCGCTCGAAGACCTGCTCGCGCTCGACGAGCAGCCGAACCTGCCGGGCTCGATCGACGAACATCCGAACTGGCGCCGCCGCATGACGCTGCCCGTCGACGCGATGTTCGACGACCCCGTGTTCACCGACCGCCTGCTGGCCGTCGACGGCGCGCGCCGCGCCGCCGCGCGTTCATCCAACACTTCCGCGGAGCCTGACACGCCATGACCGTTCCACGCTCCACACTGCGCCTCCAGTTCCATCGAGGCTTCACGTTCGACGACGCCGCGCGGCACATCGACTACTTCGCCGCGCTCGGCATCAGCCACCTGTACGCGTCGCCGATCACGACGGCCGAGCCCGGCTCGATGCACGGCTACGACACCGTCGACTACACCCAGGTCAGTGCCGAATACGGCGGCGAGTCGGGCCTGAAGCACCTCGTCGACAAGCTGCGCGCGCACGACATGGGGCTCATCGTCGACATGGTGCCGAATCATATGGGCGTCGGCGGGTCGAGCAACGCGTGGTGGCTCGACATCCTCGAATGGGGCCGCCACAGCGCGTATGCGCGTCATTTCGACGTCGACTGGCATTCGCCCGATCCCGCACTGCGCGGCAAGGTGCTGCTGCCGACGCTCGGCGCGTCGTACGGCGAAGAACTGGCGGCGGGCTGCATCGGGCTGCATTTCGCGGCCGACAGCGGACGCTTTCATATCGGCTACGGTCCGCACGTGTTCCCGATCTGCCCGGTCGATTACGCGGCGATCCTGCAAGGCGCCGACCGCGCCGATCTGAGCGCGCTCGCGAATCGCTTTCAGGGGCTCACCACGCAGCCCGCCGACCAACCACGCGCCGCCGAGGCGCGCGACGCGCTGCGCGAGTTCGTCGCGCGCGAAGGCGAGTCGGCGATCGAGTTCGTGCTGGAGACTTACGCGCCTGAGGATCCGGTCACGCGCGACCGGCTGCATCGGCTGCTCGAGCGGCAGCATTTCCGGCTCGCGTGGTGGCGCACCGCCTCCGACGAAGTGAACTGGCGGCGCTTCTTCGACATCTCGACGCTCGCCGGCGTGCGCGTCGAGCGGCCCGAGGTGTTCGAGGCGGTGCACGCGCTGATCTTTCGCCTCTATCGCGAAGGGCTCGTCGACGGCTTGCGGATCGATCACATCGACGGGCTCGCCGAGCCGCGCGAATACTGCCAGCGTTTGCGCCAGCGGCTCAGCGAGTTGCGCGACACCGCGCCGTATGTGGTGGTGGAGAAGATTCTCGGCCGTGGCGAGCGGTTGCGCGACGACTGGCCCGTCGACGGCACGACGGGCTACGACTTCATGAACGACGTCGGCGCGCTGCTGCACGATCCGGCCGGCGCGGACCCGCTCGCCGGTACGTGGGCCGAGCTCACCGGCCGCAGCGCGCGCTTCGCCGATGAAGCGCACGCGGCGCGGCGCAAGATTCTCGCGGAAAACTTCTCGGCGGAACTGGACCGCGCGGCGCGCGCGCTGCATCGGATCGCACGCGATTCGCTGAGCACGCGCGACTTCACGTACCCGGCGCTGCGCCGCGTGCTGACCGAACTGGTCGTGCATTTCCCCGTGTACCGCATGTATCCGCTGGGCGGACTGCGCAGCGCCGCCGACAACGTCTATTTCGAGGAGGCGCTCGCGGGCGCGCGCGCTTCGCTGCCGCGCTCGGACCATGCGGCGCTCGAGCGCGTGAATGCGTGGCTCGGCGGCAGCGCCGAAGAGGCCCCGCCCGCGCGGCCCGGCGCGCAGTCGCAGCAGCAGGCGCAAGGCGGCGGAGCGCCGCCGCATGCGGGCTCGTCCCGGCGCAGCGCGCAAACGCTGTTTTCGCAGCTGACCGCGCCGCTCGCCGCCAAGGCGATCGAGGACACCGCGTGCTATCGCTACGGCCGTCTGCTGTCGCGCAACGAAGTCGGCTCGGACCCGGGCGAGTTCGCGCTGTCGGTGGAGCAGTTTCATGCGGGCAATCTCGAGCGCGCGCAACGTTTTCCTCATGCGATGCTTGCGACCGCCACGCACGATCACAAGCGCGGTGAAGATGTGCGCGCGCGGCTCGCGGTGCTCAGCGAGATCGCCGACGAATGGGGCGCGACGTTGCGTGCATGGTCGACGTTGAACGCGCCGCAGCGTCGAGCGCTCGACGGCACGCCGATCAACAGCGTGAGCCAGGACAAGAGCGACGCATGGGCTCCCGGCCCCGCCGCCGAGGCGATGCTGTATCAAACGCTGGTGGGCTGCTGGCCGCCGCCGCTGCGCGCCGACGACGAAGCCGGCGTCAAGGAGTTGGCCGAGCGCGTCGCGCAATGGCAGTTGAAGGCGCTGCGCGAGGCAAAGCTGCAAACCAGCTGGCTCGCGCCCGACGAAGCCTACGAAGCCGGCTGCCGCGAATTCCTGTTCGGCATCCTTGCGCCGCAGCGGCGCGACGCCTTTCTGAAGGAGCTGTCGGCGTTCGTCGAGCGCATTGGTCGCGCGGGCGCGCTCAACAGCCTGCAGCAGACGGTGTTGCGCGTCGCGTCGCCTGGGATCCCTGATCTTTATCAAGGCACCGAGCTGTGGGACTTCAGCCTCGTCGATCCGGACAATCGGCGGCCCGTCGATTTCGCGAAACGCGAGGCGTGGCTGCCGCAGACGCAAACGCCGCCGTCGGAATTTCTGGCGGACTGGCGCGACGGGCGCGTAAAGCTCGCGGTGATCCAGCGCGTGCTGGCGTTGCGCGCGCATCTGCCGGAGCTACTGAGTCAGGGCGCGTATCTGCCGCTCACGGTGCGCGGCGCGCATGCGTCGAGTATGATCGCGTTCGCGCGGCGGCATGGCAATGCGTGGGCCGTGGTGATTGCCAGCCGGTTGGCCGCGCGACTGCTTGGCGACGATGCTGGTCTGCCGCTCGTCGAGCCGGCGCAATGGGCGGATACGGCCATCGAAATGCCGCCCGATCTGTCGGCGCGTGCGCTGTTCGATTGGCTGAGCCCCGCCGCGCCGAAAGTCGACGATCACGGCCTGCTGTATCTGCGCGACGCGCTCGCCGCGATGCCGGTCGCGGTGTTGGTGGAGGATGGGGTGCCTCGAAGCTGAGGCGGCTAAAAAGGGTTGAGGCTTCGGCTTGGCTCGGCCCTCAACCGCCCTCGTCGTCGAACAGCTTCGGATACACGCGCACGAGCACGATGCGCGGTCCCTTCATCTTCTTGACCACGACGTCGAAGTCTTCGAACTCGACGCGCTGCCCTTCGCTCGGCAGATCGTTGAGCGCCTGGATCACGAGCCCGCCCACCGATTCGGCCTTGCCTTCATCGATGTCGATACCCAGAGCACGTTCGAGCGACACCACCGGCAAGCTGCCCTTGCCCATCAGCGTGCCGTCGTCCATGCGGGTCCAGTCGGCGTCGCCCTGGCGGAATTCATCGTGGATCTGCCCGACCAGCGCGCCGAGCAGGTTGTCGAGCGTCAGGAAGCCGATCGGTTTCGCGTTCTTGTGGCCGACCAGCGCGAAGTGCGGCGCGCCCTTGCGAAAGCGCCGGAACAGTTCGAGCGCCGGCATGTCCGGCTTCACGTACTGCACGGGGCGGACGTAGCGCGACAGGTCGTCGAGCGTGCTGCCCGCCTGGCGCGCGAGCAGCAGGTCCTTCAGATGGATCATGCCGGCCACGCGTTCGCCGGATGCATCCTCGAACAGCGGATAGCGGCTGAAGCGGTGCCGCGCGACCACCTGCATGTTGTCGCGCAACGGCAGATCGCGCCGCAGGCACACCATTTCATGCGACGGCCGCATCAGGTCCGATACGGTCATTCGCGAGAAGTCGAGCGAGTGCGCGATCGTGTTCCATTCGTCCTGGCTGTACGCGCCGGTCGACGCACCGAGTTCGCTCGCGACGTTCGCGCGGCGGCCGCGCAGGATCAGCTTGAGTTCCTCGGTCGAGTAACGCGAGTCGTGACCCTGGTCGGTATCGAGCCCCGCGGCCTTCAGCACCGCGTTCGCGCTCGTGTTGAGCAGCCAGATGGCCGGGTACATGGCCCAGTAGAAACCGTACAGCGGCGTCGCGGTCCACAGCGAAATTTTCTCCGCCTCGCGAATCGCGAGCGACTTCGGCGCGAGTTCGCCGACCACGATATGCAGGAACGAAATACACGAAAACGCGAAGAACAGTGAAATGCCATGCATCAGCTTCTCGGACTCGACGCCGATCACGGTGAAAAGCGGCATCAGCAGTTGCGCGAACGCCGGTTCGCCGATCCAGCCGAGGCCGAGCGACGCGAGCGTGATGCCGAGCTGACACGCCGACAGATACGCGTCGAGCTGTCCGTGCACCTTCGCGAGCAGACGCCCGCGCATGCCATGCTGGGTGGCAAGGCTTTGCACACGGGTCTGCCGCAGTTTGACCAGACCGAATTCGGCGGCGACGAAAAAGCCGTTGAGTGCAACCAGAAACATTGCACCGATAAGAGCGACAACCTGGATCAAAGCGACGGGCTCCGGCAACAAAAGTTGTCAGTATAGGGGCTGAAAGCTCGATGAATTCTTGATTGTGCGCCAACGCATTCGCGCGCGACGCTCATTTCGGCCCCGCCGCGCTGAATGGCACGCGCAGCACGAGCGTGGCGGGGGTCGCGGTGACGCCGTCCGCTTCCGTCGTATCGCTTTGCTCGAAGCTTCCGCCGTGCGCCTCCGCGACGCGTTTGCACAACGCGAACACCCACGCGATGCGCTTCGCCTCGTGCGGTTCGCCCGCCTGCTTGCGCGCGAACGCTTCGAGCACATGCGGCAGCGCGGCGTCGTTCAACGCGGCCTCGTTCGGCTCGTACGTGACGCTCGCATGCCATGTGCCGTTGTCCGCGCGCGCGGCCAGTGCGACCTCGGTGCCCCGCGCGCTCGCTTCGACGGCGAACGTCAGCATCAGCCACACCGCGGCGGCGAGCCGAGCGCGGTCTCCGTTCAGTTGCTCGGTGGCGATCTGCGAATCGAGCCGCACTTCGACGCCGCGCGCGCGGGCGAGGCCGGCGCGGACTTCCTCGACGGTTTCGTCGAGCAGCGGATGCAGCGGAAAGGGTTCATACGTGAGCGCGAGCGATTTCGTTTCGGCGCGCGTCGCATCGACGATCGTCTCGAGCAGCTTCACCTGCTGATCGACGCCGCTGCGAATGCCGGTGATCGCGCGCTGCGAATTGGGATCGTTCGCGTCGAGCTTGCGCTCGAGCACGTACGCCCAGCTATGAATCGCATTCAACGGACCGCGCAGGTCGTGCGACACCTGCGACAGCACGTGATCGCGCATGAACAACGCGGTTTCCGCGCGCAGCAGCGCGCTGCGTTCGGTGATGACGAAGCCGGCCGACGCCGGCTGGGCGCCAGCAGTCCCGTTGGGTGACGTAGTCACGATCGAGTCCTCTCAGGCAACGCTGGATGATGGGGGGAAGCCTCATTATAGGCATCCCGTTCGGACCGGCCAGTCGAGGCCGAATCGCGACGCGGGACGCAATCCGCATGCCATGCGCGGAACCGGACCAGACTCGGCGATCGACGTCAACGCGCCTACAATGTCGGTTTTACGTTTTGATCTGAGGAGCAACGCATGTCGACTGTGACGACCGAATCCGGCCTGAAGTACGAAGATCTCGTGGAAGGCACCGGCGCCGAAGCCGTGGCCGGCAAGACCGTGACCGTGCATTACACGGGCTGGCTGACCGACGGCCAGAAGTTCGATTCGAGCAAGGACCGCAATGACCCGTTCGCGTTCGTGCTGGACGGCGGCATGGTCATCAAGGGCTGGGACGAAGGCGTGCAAGGCATGAAGGTCGGCGGCAAGCGCAAGCTGACCATTCCGCCGCAACTCGGCTACGGCGTGCGCGGCGCGGGCGGGGTGATTCCGCCGAACGCGACGCTCGTGTTCGAAGTCGAACTGCTCGAAGTCTGAGCCACGCCTGAGTATTGTCGTGAGCCACGCCGCCGTCACCGCCCCCAACGTTTCGCTGCGCTGCTATGGCGCGATCGAAGCGTCGGACGTGCACGACTTCCACCAGGTCGTGCTGGGGCTCGACGGCGCAATGGTGATGGCGGTTGACGGCGTCGCCGAGCAGATCGACGCCGGCTCCGCATGGCTGATCCCGGCCGGCGCGCGGCACGATTATGCGGGTGTCGGCACCAACCGGCAGCTCGTGCTCGATTTGCCTGCGGCGTCGCTGGCGGTGCCCGAGCGGTTGTTCGAGCGCGCGCGCGCCGTGGCCGTTGATCCGTCGCTCGCACAACTCGTGCACGCGATTGCCGCGCATGCTGCGGGCGGCGTGTGCGAAGCGCAAGGTAATGCCTTCGGTCACCGTCGCTTTCATTGGGATGCTGCGGCACGCCTGGGCGCCGCGCTTGTCGCCGATTCCGGCGCACTAGCCGGTGTGCAGAGCGAAGGCGTTCGCCTCGATTTCGCGCGCATCGACCGCTGGCTGCGCGCGCATCTGTCCGAGCCGCTGAAGATCGCGGACCTCGCCGCGCACTGCGGTTTCGGCATGCGGCGTTTTCATCAACTGTTTATCGATGCGTTCGGCGAGACGCCGCATCGCTATTTGCAGCGGCTGCGGCTCGACACGTCGATCACGCTGCTTGCGGAAGCGCGTCTTTCGTTGACCGATATCGCGCTCGAGATCGGTTTCGGCGATCAGAGCGCTTACACGCACGCGTTCACGCGGCGTTTCGGGCTGGCGCCCGGGCAGTGGCGCGCGTTGCGGCACTGAGCGCGGCGGAGGTGGCGCGGAGGCGCTTTGAGGCCTTTGAGGCCTTTGAGGCCTTTGAGGCCTTTGAGGCCTTTGAGGCCATTTGAAGCCTGTATGCCGCGAACAGGTTTTGCCCTGCCTGTCAGCTTTCGAGCCCACATTGCAGATCCGCACGGATATCGCCCGCGTTTTCAAGCCCCACCGCAAATTCGAGCCCCGGATAGAACACGCGATTGACGGCCGGATGCGAGTCGAGCCAGCGCTGCGTACGAACGGAAACACCTTTTCCATGATGATTTTCTTCGAACCGACCAGCGCGCCGCCGAGCACACGGCCCTAGCCGTCGAGGAACCTGGTCGCAGAATGCATGACGACGTCCGCGCCGAGCTTCAGCGGCTGCTGCAACGCCGGGCTGCAGAAGCAGCTATCGACGACGAACAGCGCATTCGCGTAATGCCGAACTTGCTGAAGATCTGCGAGAACATGCCGAGCGTCGAGCCGAACAGCGCCCGCGAGCTGACGAGGTGAGCGCCCGTCTGCAACGTCGACATCACGACCGACATGATCGCGGCCATGCCCGAAGCCGTCGCGATGCAGGCCTCGCCGCCTTCGAGCGCGGCCAGACGGTCCTGGAACATCGACACGGTCGGGTTCGAGAAGCGCGAGTAGCGTGAAATAGTCCTCGGAATTCCTGAAGCGCTCGGCGGCGTCCGCGGCGCTCGCGAACACGAAGCTCGAGGTCAGGAAGATCGCTTCCGAGTGCTCGTTGAAATCGCTGCGCACGGTGCCCGAGCGAACGGCCAGCGTGTCGAAGTCAAAGTCGTGGAAGTCGTCCATGTGGGTTCTGGTCTCCAGGTTTCCGTGGCTGCTTCCGTGGCTAAATGAGGCAGCAACAAAAAAGCCCGCTTTTGCGTCGGCATAAGCGGGCTTCATGTACGGGGAGGCTGGAGCCAGGGCGGACGACTGTCGCGTGTACGCTCAACCCACCGACAGTTGCAGATGCAGCTGCGAACGCGCCGGGCCGCCACCGTCGATCGCTTCGCTCGCGGCATCGCGATCCGATTGCGACGACGGCGCGAGACGCGCGCTTTCGATGCGGTCGAGGTATTCGGTCGTGATGTCGCCGGTCACGTAGTTGCCGTCGAAGCACGAAGCCTCGAACTCCTTCAGCGCCGGATTGATATCGCGCACCGCCTGCTTCAGCGCATCGACGTCCTGATACACGAGGTGATCCGCGCCGATCATGCGCGCAACTTCCTCGTCCGAGCGGCCGTGCGCGACCAGTTCGCCGCGCGTCGGCATATCGATGCCGTAGACGTTCGGGAATTTCACCGGCGGCGCCGCCGACGCGAAAATCACCTTGTTCGCGCCCGCATCGCGCGCCATCTGCACGATTTCATGCGACGTCGTGCCGCGCACGATCGAGTCGTCGACGATCAGCACGTTCTTGCCCTTGAACTCGATGTTCATCGCGTTCAGCTTCTGGCGCACCGACTTCTTGCGCACCGCCTGCCCCGGCATGATGAAGGTACGGCCTACATAGCGGTTCTTGAAGAAGCCCTCGCGATACTCGACGCCGAGCTTCTTCGCGACCTGCATCGCGGCCGGGCGCGACGAATCGGGAATCGGCATCACCACGTCGATTGCGACGTCGGGCAGCTCGCGCCTGATCTTCTCGGCGAGGTAGTCGCCCATGCGCAGACGCACGTTGTAGACCGGCACGCCGTCGAGCACCGAATCCGGACGCGCCAGATACACGAGTTCGAAGATGCAGGGGTTCAGGCTGGTGGTCGTCGCGCATTGCTGCGAATGCAGCTGGCCTTCGGCGTCGATGAAAATCGCCTCGCCCGGCTGCACGTCGCGCACGAATTCGAAACCGACACCTTCAATCGCCACCGATTCCGACGCCAGCATCCACTCGACGCCGTCAGCCGTTTCCCGTTTGCCGAGGCACAGCGGACGGATGCCGAACGGGTCGCGGAGACCAAGCAGGCCGTAGCCAGCGATCAACGCGACGATCGCATACGAGCCGCGCACCCGCCGATGCACACCCGACACCGCCTTGAACAGCGCGGCCGGATCGAGCTGCAGACCCGAGCTCGACAGTTGCAGCTCGTGCGCGAGCACGTTGAGCAGCACTTCGGTATCGGAATTGGTGTTCACGTGGCGGCGGTCGATGCGGAACATCTCATCTTTCAGCTGCTGCCAGTTGGTGAGGTTGCCGTTATGCGCGAGGATGATGCCGAACGGCGCGTTCACGTAGAACGGCTGCGCTTCTTCTTCGCTCGACGCCGAACCGGCGGTCGGGTAACGGACCTGGCCGATGCCCGTCGTGCCCGGCAGGCTGCGCATGTTGCGCGTGCGGAACACGTCGCGCACCATGCCGTTGGCCTTGTGCATGTGGAAATTGCTGCCGTTCGCCGTTGCGATGCCGGCGGCGTCCTGACCGCGATGCTGCAGAAGCAGCAGGCTGTCATAGATCAGCTGGTTGACCGGGGAATGGGAAACTACGCCTACGATGCCGCACATGGCATGTCCTTCAAAGGTACGAAATTCGTGATGGCGACCGGTGCCTGCGACCGCGCCCGCGCTTTCATGCGACGGCACGCGCTACGACGTCAAGGCAGCCGGTATGCGCCGGAGTCCTGTTGCGCATTGCTCGGGGCGCCCGAATCGTCCACATGGACGTAAGCGGCGAGCGCCTCGGGGAGCAGCGGTTTCATTGCGCGTACGCCCGCAACCGCATACGGACGAAGCAGCGCGTTGCGCCAGAATTCCTCTTTGGGCAGTTCGGTCAAGCCTGCGAGGGCGACCAGAATCAGCACCAGAACGACCCCACGCACGAGGCCGAACATCAAACCGAGCGAGCGGTCCGCACCACCCAGTCCCGTGACCTGCACGAGGCGGCTGAGCAGCGCGCTCACCACGCTCGTGACCAGCACTACGCCGATCACCACGAGCGCAAAAGCCAGCAGCCACTGCGTCAACGCGCCGCCCGGCCAGGTAGACGGGATATACGGGACCACGTAGCCCACGAACTCGCAAGCGATGAAAAACGCCGCGACCCAGCCGATCAAACCAAACACTTCCGACAGCAAACCGCGCCAGGCGCCTCGCAGCGCCGACAAACCGATCACCGCCATTACAGCGTAGTCGAAGGCAGTGAACATCGCTCGCTTACTGTGCTCTGCCGCCGTTCGAGCCCGACACGAGGCCCGCCTCGCGGACCTTCGCGACAGCGGCGGTGGCCGCGGCGCGGTCGGCGAACGGGCCTGCACGCAGCAATGTCAGCGTCGAGCCGTCGGCTTGCTTCCTATCTTCCGTATATGTGGGCACGCCTGCCGCTTTCAACTTCGCGGCCCAATTGCGCGCGTTCGCTTCGTTCGAGAAGGCGCCGAGCTGCACCGCGAAACGGTTGCCCGGCGGCGAAGCCGGCGTGCCGGAGTTCGCGTCGGCGCTGGCGGTGGCCGTGTTCGCTTCGTCGTCGGTCGACGCCGACGGTGTGGTGGCGGGTGCCTTCGTCTGTTTGGCGGGGACAGCAGGCGCGGTGTTGGCTGCGAGCGATTGCGTTTGCGGCTTCGCGGTGGGCTTCGGCGTCGCGGCGGTAACAGCGCCAGTTGCGGCGGAGGGGGTCGCGCCTTGGGCGGAGGGGGTCGCGCCTTGTTTCGCTGCGGTCGATTGCGTCGATTTGGCGGCGAAGACCGAGGCTGCCGCCGTGGTCGCCGCGCTCGTTGCCGGCGCGAGGCCGGACGCAGCCACGCCCGTGTCGGCGGCCGGCGGATTGTCCAGCGCGACGCCGGCCTGCACGTCTTCGTTGGCGGTGGATCTGGAGAGCTTCGGCGCGGGCCGGTTCGGAATGTCGATCGAGATGTCGTCGGTGACGGGCTTGGGGTGCGAGTCCAACACCATCGGCAGGATGATCACCGCCGCGACAACCAGTGCGATTGCGCCGACGAGCCGGCGGCGCGCGCGCTGCTTTTCCGGCAGCGTGGGGTCGAGCAGCATTGCATCTGCATCGACGGTGCGCTCGGTGCGGCGGGTGCGCCGCTCGACGCGTTCACCCCGGGTGGCCCGATTGGAACTGGTGTTTGCGCCGCGCCGGCTGGGCGCGTCGTCTTTCTTGCCGAACGAGAAAATTCCCATGAATCGCTTGGTTCGAGCCTGGTGCCCGCTCAGTGTTGCTGCGATTTCCGGTAGGCCATCACACCCGCTACCGTATAGAAACTGCCGAAAACGACGATTCTATCATTCTCTGACGCACGTTTTAGCGCGTCCTGGAAAGCCTGCGCCGGCGTCGCATAACGCATGACGCTGCTGTCGGCGCCGTCTTCCACGCCCAGCTCGCGCAACACGGTTTCCAGCTCTTGCGCGGACGCGGCGCGCGGGGTCGGCAGATCGGTCACGCACCAGTGATCGATCTCGCCTTTCAGATGACTTAGCACGCCGGCGATGTCCTTGTCGCGCATCGCGCCGAACACCGCGTACGTGTACGGGAAAAAGCCCATGTTGCCGAGGTTCTGCCCGAGCACCGCGGCGGCATGCGGATTGTGGCCGACGTCGAGCACGATGGACGGCTTGCCCGGCAGTACCTGGAAACGGCCCGGAAGATCCACGTTGGCGATGCCGAGCCGGATGTCCTGCGCGGACACCGGCAGACGGTCGCGCAAAGCTTCGAGCCCGGCCAGCGCCGCCGACGTGTTGATCAGCTGATTCGCGCCGCGCAGCGATGGATACGCGAGCGCCGAGCGCCGCAGCGTCGGGCCGACATAGCTCCACTGCTGTCGCTCGCTGCCGGCCTGGCCTTCGTAACGGAAATCGCGGCCGAACAACCACAATTGCGCCCCGATCTTTTCCGCGTGATCGATCAACGATTGCGGCGGCACCGGGTCCGCGCAAATCGCGGGCTTGCCGGGACGGAAGATACCGGCTTTTTCGAACGCGATTTTCTCGCGCGTGTCGCCGAGATAGTCGGTGTGGTCAATATCGATGCTCGTGATGATCGCGCAGTCGGTGTCGAGGATATTGACCGCGTCGAGACGGCCACCGAGGCCAACTTCGAAAATCACCGCGTCGAGGCCGCGCGACGCGAACAGGCTCATGATCGCTAGCGTCGTGAATTCGAAGTAGGTCAGCGTGACCGGTTTGGCGAGGCTCAGGCGCGCGGCCTCGACGGCTTCGAAGTGCGGCAGCAGATCTGCGTCGCTTGCCATTGCCCCGTTGATGCGCGCGCGCTCGTTGAACGACAGCAGATGCGGCGACGTGTGACAGCCGACCGTATAGCCCGCGCGCAGCAGGATCGCTTCGAGAATCGCGCAGGTCGAGCCTTTGCCGTTCGTGCCGCCGACCGTGATGATCGGGCACGCAAACGATAGCTGCATCGCATCGCGTACCTGGGAGATGCGGCCCAAACCCATGTCGATGCCGACCGGATGCGCGGATTCAAGGTGCGTGAGCCACGCGTCGAGAGTGGGGAATGTCGTCATCGGGTGAATCTTGAGTGAGTCGCGGTAGTTCGGTTCTGCAGTGCTGCGAAGGGTGCTGGTCAGGCGGTTGTGGTCGAGGGTCGCGGGTCGCCGGTCATGGGCGTAGGCCGTTGCGCGGTTTATGCGCACAAACCCGCGCCTTGAGCCGCGCCAGCTTCGGCTTCGACCGCTGCCGCATCGCAGGCGACGGTAATTATCCTGGAAATGACAGCGCGCCGCTTGATTGCTCACGCGGCGCGCTATTTTTTGATTGCTTCTCTGGCTCCACCGCGTCTTCGACAGCGCGGCGAAAGAGCGGCAAATGCGGTGCTGCCCGGCTTTTACGCGACCGCGTCCGCCGGCTGATGGCTCAACAGCGCCAGCAATTGCGCGATCTCTTCGCGCAGCTTGCGACGATCGACGATCATGTCGATCGCGCCCTTTTGCAGCAGAAACTCGGCGCGTTGGAAGCCTTCCGGCAGTTTCTCGCGCACGGTCTGTTCGATCACGCGCGGACCAGCAAAGCCGATCAGCGCCTTCGGTTCGGCGATCACGACGTCGCCGAGGAATGCGAAACTCGCGGACACGCCGCCCATCGTCGGGTCGGTCAGCACCGAGATGAATGGCAGCCTGGCTTCCGCCAGCTTCGTGAGCATCGCGGTGGTCTTTGCCATCTGCATCAACGACAGCAAGCTTTCCTGCATCCGCGCGCCGCCCGAAGCGGTGAAGCAGATGAACGGCACTTTCTGTTCGAGCGCGTTCTGCGCGCCGCGCGCGAAACGCTCGCCGACCACCGAACCCATCGAGCCGCCCATAAACGAGAACTCGAAGTTCGCCACGACGACCGGCAGCGTGTGAATCGCGCCGCCCATCACGACCATTGCGTCGGTCTCGTCGGTTTCGTCCATCGCCTCTTTAATGCGCTCAGGGTACTTGCGGCTATCTTTGAACTTCAGCGCGTCGACCGGAACGATTTCCTGGCCGATTTCGTAGCGGCCTTCCGGATCGAGCAGGCTGTCGAGCCGCTCACGTGCGCCGATGCGCATGTGATGGTCGCACTTGGGGCAAACATGCAGATTGGCCTCGACGTCGTTGCGATACAGCACGGCTTCGCACGACGGGCACTTGATCCACAGGCCTTCCGGAATTCCCTTGCGGTTTTTCGGGTCGGTTTGTTTGATTTTCGGCGGCAGCAGCTTATCGAGCCAGCTCATAGGGAATCCTTCTGGGTCAGCAGTCGCGCGAACGGCGGGACGAGCCCGCCGCTCACGTTACCGCGACAAAAAATAACTGTTATCGGGCAGTCGCAACGCTATCGAGCGCCTCGCGCACCTCGGCAACGAAACGCGTGAGCGTCTCGGCAGCGGCGTCGGGCGCTGCCTGTTCGAGCAATTGAACGATACGGCTGCCGATCACGACGGCATCGGCCACCTCGCCCACCGCACGCGCCGTTTGCGCGTCGCGAATGCCGAAACCGACGCCCACCGGCAGGGGGACGCGCGACTTGATGGCCGGGATTTTACTCGCGATGCTGGAAACGTCCAGATTTGCGGCGCCGGTGACCCCTTTCAGCGACACATAGTAGACGTAACCGCTGGCGATGCGGCCGACTTCGGCGATACGTTCGTCGGTTGAAGTCGGCGCGAGCAAAAAGATCGGATCGATCCCGGCAGATTGCATCTGTTCCGCGAAGTTTGCGCACTCCTCAGGCGGATAGTCGACCACCAGCACGCCATCGACACCGGCTTCCTTCGCGGCTTTCGCGAAGGCCTCGGCGCCCATTCGCTCGATCGGATTCGCATAGCCCATCAGCACGACCGGGGTTTTGTCGTCGGCTTCGCGGAAGCGTTTGACGTCGGCCAGCACATGGCGTAGCGACACGCCCTTCGCGAGCGCGCGTTCAGACGACTGCTGAATGACAGGACCGTCTGCCATTGGGTCGGAAAACGGCACGCCTAGTTCGATCACATCGGCGCCGCCGGCGGCGAGGGCGTGCATGAACTCGACCGTGCGAGCCGGGTCCGGGTCGCCAGCGGTCATGAACGGGATCAAGCCTTTCTTACCTTGGGCGGACAGCGCGGCAAACGTGTTCTTGATACGGGACATGGAAGTACTCTCGAATTAGGGCTATTGCGCGCCCATTGCCGCGCGCTTTTCAGCGAACTTAGCGGCGCATCTCGCGCTTTTCACTGCACTTCGGTCGGCGGCTGCACTTTTGGCCTGGCTCGGGTCCGACGGGGCGCAGCAGGCGTAGCGGCGGCGCTGACGCGCTCGCGCGCTATCGCACAATAGCTCTCGTTGATCTCATAGCCGACGAATTCGCGCTGATGACGGACGCAAGCGACTGCGGTGGTGCCGCTGCCCATGAATGGGTCGAGCACGCGGCCGCCCTTCGGGCAGCAGGACAGTACCATCCGCTCGACGATTTCCAGAGGTTTCTGGGTTGGGTGCGCAACGCGCTCGGCATGCTGCCGATGCAGACGCGATACCGACCAGACATCCTTCGGATTATAGCCAAGCTCCAACCACTTGCTTCCTTCGAACAACTTTCGCGAACGCGCCTTCTTCGTGACTGCATCGTACGGGATGCGGACGGGATCGAGATCGAAGAAGTAGTCCTTCGACACGGCGAAAAAACCGATGTTGTCATGCACTGACGTGAAGCGGCGCGTGGTGCCGCCCATACTCGGCACGCGCCGGTCCCAGATGATTTCGTTGACCATCGTGAGTTTCGTCTTCAGGAAACTGAAGATTTCCGGCGCGTATTGCCAGGTGCAGAAGATATAGAGCGACCCTGTTGGCTTGAGCTTCGGTACAGCGAGCTCGAGCCAGCCGCGCGTCCAGACGAGAAATTCCTCGCCCGTGCGCATGTCCGAGTCGTTGCCATAGTCCTTCCCCAACCCATAAGGCGGATCACAGACGATCAGGTCGATCGACTCATCGGGAATGTTCGCTACATCGGTTAGAAAATCGCGGTTCAATAGCTGAATGCCCGCAGGCACCTGCGCCAGCAGCGGTGCGGATGCCGCGGCCGCCGGGACTTCGGCGGCCGGATTCGTGGATTCAATCGCCGGCTGCGGCTCGTCGAACTCGTCGCGCATCGTCGCGGCTCAGAACTGGATACCCGATCGCTCAGCGACCGTGTGCATGTCCTTGTCGCCGCGGCCCGACAGGTTGACCAGCAGAATCTTGTCTTTCGACAAGGTCGGCGCGAGTTTCGTAGCGTAAGCGAGCGCGTGGCTCGACTCCAGCGCAGGAATAATGCCCTCGATGCGGCAGCAATCGTGGAACGCCTTCAGGGCTTCTTCGTCGGTGATGCCTACGTATTGAGCGCGATTGCTCTCTTTTAGCCACGCGTGCTCGGGGCCGACACCCGGGTAGTCGAGGCCTGCCGACACCGAATGCGTCTCGATGATCTGGCCGTCTTCGTCTTGCAGCAGATACGTGCGGTTACCGTGCAACACGCCGGGACTACCGCCGATTAGCGATGCCGCGTGACGACCCGTTTCGAGGCCGTCGCCGGCCGCTTCGACGCCGATCAACTGCACGGAACTATCGTCGATATATGGGTAAAAGATTCCCATCGCATTCGAACCGCCGCCAACACACGCGATGACGGCGTCCGGCTGGCGGCCAGCGAGTTCTGGCATCTGCACGCGGCATTCGTCGCCGATCACTCGCTGGAAGTCGCGCACCATCATCGGGTACGGATGCGGACCCGCAACCGTGCCGATGATGTAGAACGTGTTTTCGACGTTGGTGACCCAGTCGCGCATCGCTTCGTTCAGCGCGTCCTTCAGCGTGCGCGACCCCGATTCGACCGGCACGACCGTCGCACCGAGCAGTTTCATGCGATAAACGTTCGCGGCCTGGCGGCGCACGTCCTCGGCGCCCATGTAGACCACGCACTCCATACCGAAGCGCGCGCAGATTGTCGCCGTGGCCACGCCGTGCTGACCGGCGCCGGTTTCCGCGATCACGCGCGGCTTGCCCATGCGCTTGGCGAGCAGCGCCTGGCCGATCACGTTGTTGATCTTGTGCGCGCCGGTGTGATTCAGGTCTTCACGCTTCAGATAAAGCTGCGCGCCGCCGAGCAATTCGCTCCAGCGCTGGGCGTGATAAATCGGGGACGGGCGACCCACGAAATACTTCAATTCGCGCTCGTACTCGGCGACGAACTCCGGGTCTTTCTGATATTTCTCGTACGCTTCACGCAACTCGTTGAGTGCGGAAAACAGCGTTTCGGCGACGAACACACCACCAAATTGGCCGAAGTGGCCTCTTTCGTCAGGCAAGTTGTACATGGTGATCACTTTTCTCAGGATGGCTCGCGGCTTTCATCGGAAAGCGCCCGCGAGCCTGAATCATTCAGCGTCCGCAGCGCGCACCGCGCGTACAAACGCCGCCATCCGGGCGTGATCCTTCACGCCCCGGGCGCCCGCTACTTCGATGCCGCTCGAGACATCGACCGCGTACGGGCGCACGCGATGGATCGCATCACTGACGTTTTGCGCGTTCAACCCACCACTCAAAACGGCCCGACGCGCGAGCTCTGCTGGAATAAGTGACCAATCGAAAACCTTCCCACCGCCGCCGTAGCCTTCGACATGGGTGTCGAATAGAAGACCACTAGCTGCTGAATAGTTGAATGCCGATTTTACCAAATCGGCCGCTCGAGTATCCGCCGCAACTCGCAACGCGCGCAACCAAGGCAAACCCGCAACGCCGGCGAGCGCCTCGCACTGCTCAGGCGTCTCGTCGCCGTGGAACTGCAACAGCGTCAGGTTCACGTTGCTCGCGACTTCGTGAATCCATTCCGCCGTCGCGTTGACGAACAGACCGACGACCGACACGAACGGCGGCACCTCGTGCACGAGTTCGACCGCTTGCGCGACGCTCACCGAGCGCGGGCTCGGCGGATAGAACACGAGGCCGATCGCGTCGGCGCCGAGGTCGATCGCGTGTGCAATGTCGACGGGTTTCGACAGTCCGCACAGCTTGATGCGCGTGCGATGTGGCACGCCTTGCAAGGCGGTGGCGTCGATCTGAATGGCGGGGTTCTCTGCTGCTTTCATGTTTCCGGTTGTTCGGTCCATACGCTGCTCCACGGCACGCTGCCCGTCGCCGGATCGGGCACTCCGAATTGCTCAGGATAGCCCACTTGCGCGAGATACAAGCCGTCGGGCATGAAGGTCGGCGCCGCGCAATCGCGGCTACGGCTCGCGAGCACGTCGGCCATCCACGCGGCCGGGCGGCGGCCGCTGCCGATTTCGATCAGACAGCCCATCACGTTGCGCACCATGTGATGCAGGAAGGCGTTCGCGCGGAAGCGGAAATGCACGAAGTTACCCTGTCGTTTGACGTCGATCTGGTACAGGTGCTTGAACGGCGTCTTCGACTGGCATTGCGACGAACGAAACGCCGAAAAGTCATGCTCGCCGATCAGGTGCTCGGCGGCCGAGCGCATCGCGTCGACGTCGAGTGGCGTGTGCACCCAGCCGGCGCGCGTCGTGAGCATCGGCGAGCGAACCGGACTTACGTACAGCACGTAGTAATAGGTCCGCTCGAATGCCGAAAACCGCGCGTGAAAATCGTCGGGCATCGGCTTGGCCCATTGCACGCCGATCGTCTTCGGCAGAAACGCATTCGGGCCGCGCACCCAGGAGATCTCGAGACGATCGAGGTCGGTGTCGAAATGCACGACCTGACCCAAGCCATGCACACCGCGGTCGGTGCGGCCGGCGACCACCGTCTGCACGGGCCTGCGCATGAATTCGCGCAGCGCCCGTTCGAGCTCGTCCTGTACCGTGTTGCCATGCGGCTGCGACTGCCATCCAGTGAACGCGGCGCCGTCGTATTGCACGCCTAATGCGATGCGCTTCACGACAGCGGTGCGAGAGTCGAAAGCAACGCGCGGGCTTCGGTGCGCGTGGCCGGATCGTTTGCTTCGATCACTTCGTTGATGAGCGCGCGGGCGCCCGCCAGATCGCCGAGCTCGATGTACTCGGAGGCCAACTCCAGCTTGTTGCGCGCGATGCGGCCGAGATCGGCCGGTGTGAAGGCCGGCAATGGCTGAGCCGGGCTCGGCGGCAACTCGAGGTCGAAGTCGAGCTTCAGCGCGCCGAAGCCGGCCGCGCCGAGGCCCGCGACGGCGCCGTGGCCGGCTGTGCCGGCGGCGATCTGGTCGGCGATGTGCGGGGCGTCGTCGTCCGCGCCATGGACGCCGAAGGCCTGCTGCGCGGTCGTGCCGGGCGATGCGACCGGTTGCGTCGAAAGCGACGTGGAAGGCTCCGCTTCGCCGAGGGTGGGCACGTCGATGCGCGGTGGCAGCGGCATGTTGAGGCTGCCGAACGCGTCGACGGCCTCGCGCGGGAACTCGGTCGGCGCGGACGGCGCGCGTTCCGTCGGCACGGGGATGTCGCTGAACGGCTGACCGAACGACGTAGTGGCGCGCGGTTCGATCTGATGTTGCGTGAAATCGATCACTGGGGGTGGAACGTTCAAGGGGGACTGCGGTTCGGCCGTCGCGGTGTGCGACGCTGTCGAGGGCGGTTCCGCGGCGCTTGGGCTCGGGGTTGTCGTCGTGCCTGTTGTTTTCTCTGCGGTCGGACTTTCTGTGGGTTCCTCGTCCCATTGCAGGCGATGCGCGTTCTCGTCCTGCGTCGCGGCGCCAACCGGTTCGAGCGGTCCCAGCGGCAGCGCGTCGGCGCCGAGTTCTGCCGCGGCGGCGAGATTGGCGGCCGTCGCGGCCGAGCGCAGCGTCTCGTCATGGGCGGGTGCGACAGCCGGTGGTTCGCTGGACAGTTCGCTTTGGCTGGGTAGCGGGATGCTGGCGAGTGGCGCCGTCGGTGCAGTAGGTTCGGGCGTGCCTGCTTGCTGTGCCGCTTGTTCTTCTGCGGCGCGCTCGGATGCGCTGCGTTCTGCTGCGATGCGTTCCGCTTCCGCATGTTCGGCGGCGACGCGTGCTGCTGCTTGTTCGGCTGCTGCGCGTTCCGCCGCGGCGTGTTCTCCGGCCGCTGCTCGCTCCGCTGCCGTCTGTTCGGCTGCTGCACTTTCCGCTGCGGCTTGCTCGACTGCTGCACGTTCGGCTGCCGCGCTTTCTGCTGTGGCTTGCTCGGCTGCTGCACGTTCCGCAGCCGCACGTTCCGCAGCCGCACGTTCCGCAGCCGCATGCTCTGCTGCTGCGGCCTGCCGTGCAACCTCTTGATCTTGCGCGTCCGATCCTTCCGTGACCGCGGCCTGCCCCGCCGCCGCGCTGCCATTGCGCGAATCGGCCTCACGCGCGGATCTCGCCATTTCCGCATCAGTTGCCTGGGCAGCCCGTGCCGCGGCCTCTTTATCGTGCTTGCGGCGACCCATGCGCAGAGCAGCGAGCAGAACAATCAGTGCCGCGCCTACGGCCGCCGCGATGCTCAAATCGCGCTGAGAGATGCCGCCCTCATTCGACGGCGACGTCGTCACATTCGCGTGCTCCGGCGCCACGGCCACGGTCGCCGCGGAACCTGCCGGGGCCGGCTGCGCAGCGCTCGTCGGCGTTGGGCCTGAAGCGACGGGCGCCCCGCCGATACCGTGCTTCTGCAACTCCATCAGCACGCGGTTTTTCAGCGCCAGCAATTGCTGCAGACTCGACACCTGCGGATGCGGCTGCGAAGCCGCCTGCGCGGTCGCTGCCGACGGCGCTTGTCCGGCGGGCGCGCTCGCCGCCGGTTGAATCGATCCGGCCCATTCCCGCGTGCCACTCGTCGCCACCGGCGCCGAACCGGCCACTGGCGCGGACGAAACCGCACCGCCCGCCGCCACGCCGGTCGATACCACCGCACTGGCCGCGCCGGAAACCGTGGATGCGGCTGGCGTCGTCGCTTGAGCCGCCGCGCTGGCCGTACTCGCGGCGGCGGCGTTGACCTGCGCGACTGCACTCGCCGTGCTGGCGGCAGCCGCCGCGGCCGGCGCGGCAGTCGGCGCGGCAGCGGGCGCGGCCGCCGTGGACTCCGACGCCCCTGCCGCGGCCCCAGTCGACGAAGCCGCCAAGGCCCCCGACGCATCGAGCGCCGGCACGATCAACACCGCTCCTACACGCATCCGGCTCGGATCGTGATTCATGAACGCGGCCGGATTCGTGTCGAACAATGCGTGCGTAGCGCGCGCGAGTACCGCCCGGTCATGCGACTGCGTAATAGCGATCGCGACATCGTTCAGCGACTGCCCTGCGTGTACGGTGTACTGAGAGCCCGCAGCGACAGCAACGACAGCGGTAGTGGAACTGACAGCGGAAGCGGCATCCGGCGCGCTCGTGGCACTGGCCGGCGCGGCAAGCGCATTGCCCGCGCCACCGCCGAGCAGCGCAAGGGCGAAAGTGGCACAAGCGGCCATCGCCGCCGGACGGCTGCTGAATCGCACCTTCTCGTGACGAATGGACATAGCCCGAAGAGCGGAGCGTCGAAAGTTCATCGGGACTCCTGGGCGCGTCAGCGCGCAGCCTTTTTTGCGAGTGGAAAGAGACAAGATGATCGGAGCACACAATGAAAAAGCGCCGCGCAAGCGCGACGCTTCTTGAGTTGTCTACGCGTCGTGAGCGCGTAGTTTACTTTACTTGTCGAGCACAATGCGAAGCATACGACGCAGCGGTTCAGCCGCGCCCCACAGCAGCTGATCGCCGACAGTGAAGGCCGACAGATACTCGCCGCCCATCGCGAGCTTGCGCACGCGGCCGACCGGCACCGTCAGCGTACCGGTGACAACCGCCGGGGACAGATCGCGCATCGACGCTTCGCGTTCGTTCGGCACAACCTTGACCCAGTCGTTGCCCGACGCGAGGATGCTGTTCACTTCGTCGAGCGGCACGTCCTTGTTCAGCTTGATCGTGAGCGCTTGCGAATGGCAGCGCATTGCGCCGATCCGCACGCACAGACCATCGACGGGAATCGAACCCGGCGTGCCCATGGCCGGCTTGCCGAGGATCTTGTTGGTTTCCGCGCCGCCCTTCCACTCTTCCTTCGACATGCCGTTGCCGAGATCCTTGTCGATCCACGGAATCAGCGAGCCCGCGAGCGGTACGCAGAAGTGGTCGGTCGGCATGCTGTCGCTGTTCATCGCTTCGAGCACGCGGCGGTCGATGTCGAGAATCGCCGAAGCCGGGTCTGCCAGTTCGTTCTTCACCGCGCCGTGCAGCGTGCCCATTTGCGACAGCAATTCGCGCATGTTCTGCGCGCCCGCGCCGGATGCGGCCTGATAAGTCATGGCCGTCATCCAGTCGACGAGGTTTTCGCGGAACAGGCCGCCCAATGCCATCAGCATCAGGCTGACCGTGCAGTTACCGCCGATGAAATTCTTCTGGCCTTTGACGAGCGCGTTCTTGATCACGTCGAGGTTGACCGGGTCGAGAATGATGACCGCGTCGTCCTTCATGCGCAGCGACGATGCCGCGTCGATCCAGTAGCCGTTCCAGCCCGCCGCGCGCAGCTTCGGGAACACTTCGTTCGTGTAGTCACCGCCCTGGCAGGAAATGATCGCGTCGCACTTCTTCAGGTCGTCGATGCTTGTCGCATCTTTGAGCCTGGTCTCGTTTTTGGCGAACGAAGGCGCGTTGCCGCCCGCGTTGCTGGTGCTGAAAAACACCGGTTCGATCAAGTCGAAATCGCCTTCCTGCTGCATACGTTGCATCAGGACGCTGCCGACCATGCCGCGCCAACCTACGAGACCTACGTTCATGACTTCATACCCTTCGAATGGAAACTTCCCCGCGTCTTTGCCCGCAGTGACCGCGCGGGGAAGATGGGCGGGCACGACGGACGATCAGCGCTTCGTGATCGTTTTCGGGGTAATGGTTTTGATGGTAATGGCGAACTCGATCGCACGGGCCGTTGTGCCGTGCATTTTGGAAATCGAGGAGATTTGGGAGATCTGAGCCATCAAAACAATATACACGAAAACGGAAAACTGGCGGCGTTCTTCGCCGTATGACGCGCAAATCGGCCTGTTTCAAGGCCCGATTCGCGTTTTTAAAAGGCCAGTATCGTTGACCTGACCACCGCATGCCCTCGCTCTGCGAGCGCATGCGGTGCACGCGTTTTACAGCGCGGCCACGACGGCATCGCCCATCGCGGCGGTGCCGATCTGCTTGCAACCCGGCGTGAGAATGTCGCCGGTACGATAGCCCTGTTCGAGCACCTTCTTCACCGCGGTTTCGATGCGATCGGCCTGCTCCGCCTTGTTCAGCGAATAGCGCAGCATCATCGCGGCCGACAGGATCGTGGCGAGCGGATTGGCAACGCCCTTGCCGGCGATATCCGGCGCGGAGCCATGCGACGGCTCGTACAAGCCCTTGTTGTTCTTGTCGAGCGATGCCGACGGCAGCATGCCGATCGAGCCGGTCAGCATGGCCGCCTCGTCGGACAGGATGTCGCCGAACATGTTGCCGGTCACGATCACGTCGAACGACTTCGGCGCCTTCACGAGCTGCATCGCGGCGTTGTCGACGTACATGTGCGACAGTTCGACGTCCGCGTATTCCTTCGACACGTCGATCATCACGTCCTTCCAGAACTGCGACGTTTCGAGCACGTTGGCTTTATCGACCGAGGTGAGCTTCTTGCCGCGCTTTTGCGCCGCCTGGAATGCGACGTGCGCGATGCGGCGCACTTCGGGTTCCGAATAGCGCATCGTGTCGAAGCCTTCCTTTGCGCCGGCGAACAGGCCGTCCGGCGACGTACGCACGCCGCGCGGCGCGCCGAAGTAGATGTCGCCGTTCAGTTCGCGCACGATCAGGATGTCGAGACCCGAAACGATCTCTTCCTTCAGCGACGACGCGCCCGTCAGTTGCGGGTAGCAGATCGCCGGACGGAAGTTCGCGAAAAGTTCCAGGTGCTTGCGCAGACCGAGAATCGCCTGCTCAGGGCGCAGCGCGCGTTCGAGCTTGTCGTACTTCCAGTCGCCGACCGCGCCGAACAGGATCGCGTCGGCTTCCTTCGCGAGCGCGAGCGTCGAGTCCGGCAGCGGGTGGCCCTTCGCTTCGTAGCCTGCGCCGCCGACCGGCGCTTCTTCGAGTTCGAACTTCTCGCCCAGCACGTTCAGGACCTTGACGGCCTCCTTGACGATTTCGGGACCGATGCCGTCGCCCGGCAACACTGCGATCTTCATGCGAATTCCTTGATGATTTTTTCGGATCTTTCTGGCGCAAACCGACATTGGCGCGCGGACTTCACGCCCCTGACGCCCTCACGGTTTCGCTTAACGGACGAGGCGATGGTTCAGCCACGGTTGCTTCGCGAGACGCTCCGCTTCGAATTGGCGGATCTTGTCCGCGTGACGCAGCGTGAGGCCGATGTCGTCGAAACCGTTCAGCAGACAATACTTGCGGAACGCAGCGACTTCGAACGGATATTCGGTGCCGCCGTCGGCCGTGCGCACGACTTGCGCTTCGAGGTCGATCGTCAGCTCGAAGCCGTTGAACGCATACGTCTCGTTGAACAGATGATCGACCTGCTGTTCGGTCAGCACGATCGGCAGCACGCCGTTCTTGAAGCAGTTGTTGTAGAAGATGTCCGCGAAGCTCGGCGCGATCAGCGCGCGAAAGCCGTATTGCTGCAACGCCCAGGGCGCGTGTTCGCGCGAGCTGCCGCAGCCAAAATTCTTGCGCGCGAGCAGCACCGAGGCGCCCTGGTAGCGCGGCTGGTTCAGCACGAAATCCGGGTTCAGCGGACGCTTCGAGTTGTCTTGACCCGGTTCGCCGTGGTCGAGGTAGCGCCATTCGTCGAACGCATTCGGACCGAAACCCGTGCGCTTGATCGACTTCAGGAACTGCTTCGGAATGATCGCGTCCGTGTCGACGTTCTCGCGATCGAGCGGCGCCACGACGCCGGTGTGTACGATGAATTTATCCATGACGCTTGCGCCTGTTCAGGACCGGGCGATGCGACTGGCGGCTGGAACCCCCGCGCCGTATCGCCGGCAAAAATCAAAAACCGCTTATTTCTCAGCGTGATTGCTGATCGAATTGCCGAGGTGCGACATGTCCTGGCCGAATCCGTGCACCGTGTTGCAGCCGGCAAGACCGAGCAGGAGCCCGGCGAACGTGCCGAGTGCGAAGCGGCGCAATAGAGTGATGCGATTCATGTTCTTCATCATGCGATTTATCCGAGCTTGCGAATGTCGACGAAATGCCCTTCGATGGCCGCAGCCGCGGCCATCGCGGGGCTCACCAGGTGCGTGCGGCCACCAGCGCCCTGACGACCTTCGAAATTGCGGTTCGACGTGGACGCGCAACGCTCGCCCGGCTCGAGCCGGTCGGCGTTCATTGCCAGACACATCGAGCAGCCCGGCTCGCGCCATTCGAAACCGGCCTCGGTAAAGACCTTGTCGAGGCCTTCACGCTCCGCCTGCGCCTTCACGAGACCCGAACCCGGCACGACCATCGCCAGACGGATGTTCGGCGCGACCCGACGGCCGAGCTTCTTCACGACATAAGCCGCGGCGCGAATGTCTTCGATGCGCGCGTTGGTGCACGACCCGATAAAGATTTTATCCGGCTTGATCGACTCGATCGGCGCGTTCGGCTCGAGCGCCATGTACTTGAGCGCGCGCTCCATCGCGTCGCGCTTGACCGGGTCCTTTTCGCGCTCCGGATCCGGCACGCGGCCGTCGATCGGCGTGACCATTTCCGGCGACGTGCCCCAGGTGACCTGCGGCACGATTTCGGCGGCGTTCAACTCGACCACGCGATCGAAATGCGCTCCGTCGTCCGACTTGAACTGCTTCCAGTACTCGACCGCGTGATCCCACTCGACGCCCTGCGGCGAGAACGGACGGCCTTTCAGGTATTCGACCGTGGTGTCGTCGACGGCGACCATGCCGGCGCGCGCGCCCGCTTCGATCGCCATGTTGCAGACCGTCATGCGGCCTTCCATTGTCAGCGAACGGATCGTCGAGCCGCCGAATTCGATCGCGTAGCCGGTGCCGCCCGCGGTGCCGATCTTGCCGATGATCGCGAGCACGATGTCCTTCGCGGTACAGCCGCGCGGCAATTGGCCCTCGACCTTCACGAGCATGTTCTTGCTCTTCTTCTGCAGCAGCGTTTGCGTGGCCAGCACGTGCTCGACTTCCGACGTACCGATGCCGTGCGCGAGCGCGCCGAACGCGCCGTGCGTGGACGTGTGCGAGTCGCCGCAGACGATTGTCATACCCGGCAGCGTGGCGCCCTGTTCCGGCCCGATGATGTGAACGATGCCCTGACGCAGGTCGTTCATCTTGAACTGTGTGATGCCGAAGGCGTCGCAGTTGGCGTCGAGCGTGTCGACCTGCAGCTTCGATACCGGATCGGCGATGCCGTGGCTGCGGTCCGTGGTCGGCACGTTGTGGTCGGACACGGCCAGGTTCGCGCTGATGCGCCACACCGGACGCTCGGCCATCTTCAGGCCTTCGAACGCCTGCGGGCTGGTCACTTCATGCAGCAGGTGACGGTCGATGTAGAGAATCGTGGTGCCGTCGTCTTCCGTGTGGACCACGTGCGTGTTCCACAATTTGTCGTAGAGAGTCTGTGCCATGGTATGCGGGGTAGTAGTGACTGCGGGCTGACTGTGTCGATTGATTATGCCACGCTGCACACCGCGATGGGCTGCTCAGCCGACGAAAAAACCGATAAAAAACATGGAGTTGGCTGGTAGTGGCAATACCTGTATCGTCGTTACCCGGCAAGCGTTGGCCCCAGCGACGCCTAGCTGCCGCCGAAACGGAAAACGCCCCAACGGTAAACCCGTCGAGGCGTTTTATTCACTCCAATTTCGCGCTTTTGCACGGCACGAATGCCGCTGCGAAGCGCGCGTATCGAGGTCGATCAGCGATCAGCGCTGTGCGATCGGCTTCGCTTCACGCAGCGTCTCGCCGATGAACAACTGACGCGGACGACCAATCTTCTGCTCGGGATCGGCGATCATTTCGTTCCACTGCGCGATCCAGCCGACCGTACGCGCCATCGCGAAGATACACGTGAACATCGACGTCGGAATGCCCAGCGCGCGCTGCACGATGCCCGAGTAGAAGTCGACGTTCGGGTACAGCTTGCGCGACACGAAGTATTCGTCTTCGAGCGCGATCTTTTCGAGTTCCATCGCGAGCTTGAACAGCGGATCGTCGTGCAGGCCCAGCTCTTCGAGCACTTCGTAGCAGGTCTCGCGCATCAGCTTCGCGCGCGGGTCGTAGTTCTTGTACACGCGGTGGCCGAAGCCCATCAGCTTCACGCCCGAGTTCTTGTCCTTCACCTGCTTGATGAACTCAGAAATGTTGTCGACCGAGCCGATTTCTTCCAGCATGGTCAGCGCGGCTTCGTTCGCGCCGCCGTGCGCCGGGCCCCACAGACACGCGATACCCGCCGCGATACACGCGAACGGATTCGCGCCCGACGAACCGGCGAGCCGCACGGTCGACGTCGACGCGTTCTGCTCGTGGTCAGCGTGCAGGATCAGGATACGGTCGAGCGCGCGCACCAGCACGTCGTTGACCTCGTACTCTTCGCACGGGTTCGAGAACATCATGCGCATGAAGTTCGCGCTGTACGACAGGTCGTTCTTCGGATACACGAACGGCTGGCCGATGCTGTACTTGTACGCCATCGCGACCAGCGTGGGCAGCTTCGCGATCATACGGATCGCCGACACTTCGCGGTGACGCGGGTTATTGATGTCGAGCGAGTCGTGATAGAACGCCGACAGCGCGCCGACCGCGGCGACCAGAATTGCCATCGGGTGCGCGTCGCGGCGGAAGCCGCGGAAGAAGAACTGCATCTGCTCGTGCACCATCGTGTGCTTCGTGACGGTGCCGACGAATTCGACCTTCTGCTTCTGGTTCGGCAGCTCGCCGTTCAGCAGCAGGTAGCAGGTTTCGAGGAAATCGGCGTTTTGCGCGAGGTTGTCGATCGGGTAGCCGCGGTAGAGCAGTTCGCCCTTGTCGCCGTCGATGTAGGTAATCGCCGAATTGCACGCCGCCGTCGACATGAAGCCCGGGTCGTACGTGAATTTGCCGGTCTGGCCGTACAGTTTGCGAATGTCGATCACATCCGGGCCAATCGTGCCCTTGTAAATCGGCATTTCGACGCTCGGCGAATTGTCGCTGAACGATAGCGTGGCTTTAACATCTGACGGGGTCATAGCACATCCTCAATCGAAGTATGAATACAGGGTTTCGATAATTGCACGCCTGGAACAACGGACTGGCGGCGCTCAAGCGTTGCGCAGCAACTCCAGAACCCGGACCACGTCCGGGTCGGCCAGATCGCCTTCTGGTTCCTTGCGCGCGAGCAGCAAGTCCATCAGGTCGTTATCGCTCAGCTCGAGCAGGCGCGTGAGTGCGCCCACGTCGGCATCGCAGAGGTCATGCTCATATCGGCTGAAAAAACGCTCGAAAATCAGGTCGTTTTCCAGCAGGCCCCGCCGTGCGCGCCAGCGAAGACGCGCGCGGCGGAGAGGGTCGGACTGATGCGATGTTTCGGTCATGTCGGTACACCCCACGCCGCGCCCGGGCGCACTGACCGCCCTCTCGGGGGCAGCGCGCGCCAGGGGACGCGGAGCTCATTGATACTAGACAGCGCGGCGAACCATCAATTCCTTGATCTTGCCGATTGCCTTGGTCGGGTTAAGGCCCTTCGGACAAACGTCGACGCAGTTCATGATGGTGTGGCAACGGAACAGACGATACGGATCTTCCAGGTTGTCGAGGCGCTCGCCGGTTGCCTCGTCGCGGCTATCCGCGATGAAGCGGTAGGCTTGCAGCAGACCAGCCGGGCCGACGAACTTGTCCGGGTTCCACCAGAAGCTCGGGCACGACGTCGAGCAGCTCGCGCACAGGATACATTCGTACAGGCCGTCGAGCTCGTCACGTTCTTCCGGCGACTGCAGACGTTCCTTTTCAGGCGGCGGCGTATCGTTGATCAGGTACGGCTTGATCGAGTGATACTGGTTGAAGAACTGCGTGAAGTCGCAGATCAGGTCACGCACGACGGGCAGGCCCGGCAGCGGACGCAGCACGATCTTCTGCGGCAGGTCGTTCAGGTTCGTCAGGCACGCGAGGCCGTTCTTGCCGTTGATGTTCATTGCGTCCGAACCGCACACGCCTTCGCGGCACGAGCGGCGGAACGACAGGGTTTCGTCGAGCGCCTTCAGCTTGATGAGCGCGTCGAGCAGCATGCGTTCGTGCGAGTCGATTTCGATCTCGTACGTCTGCATGCGCGGAGCGGCGTCCTTGTCCGGATCGTAGCGGTAAATTTCAAATGTACGCTTGGCCATTTCTCTGAATTCCTTTGACTTGTGCCTTAGAAGGTACGCGCTTTCGGCGGAACCGATTCGACGGTCAGCGGCTTCATGTGAACCGGCTTGTAGTCGAGGCGATCGCCTTCGCTGAACCACAACGTATGGCGCAGCCAGTTTTCGTCGTCGCGATGTTCGAAGTCGTTCTGCGCGTGCGCGCCGCGGCTTTCCTTGCGCGCTTCGGCGGAGACCATCGTGGCGCGTGCCACTTCGATCAGGTTCGCCACTTCGAGCGCTTCGATGCGAGCCGTGTTGAACACCTTCGACTTGTCCTTCAGATGGATGTTGTCGACGCGTGCCGCCACTTCACGGATGGCCTCGACGCCTTCGGACAGCAGAGCCGAGGTACGGAACACACCAGCGTGCTTCTGCATCGTGCCGCGGATGTCGTTCGCGACCGACTGTGCGTACTCGCCCGACGACGAGTTGTCCAGCTTCGCCAGACGCGACAGCGCGAAGTCGGCTGCATCGGCCGGCAGCGGCTTGTGTTCCTTCAGTTCCTTCACGTGCTTGACGATGTGGTTGCCGGCAGCGCGGCCGAACACCACGAGGTCGAGCAGCGAGTTCGTGCCAAGGCGGTTTGCGCCATGCACCGACACGCACGAGCATTCGCCCACTGCGTAGAAACCGTTGACGACTTCTTCGGGGCCGCGCGGCGTCCCGACGACCTGGCCGTTGATGTTCGTCGGAATACCGCCCATCTGGTAGTGGATGGTCGGCACGACCGGGATCGGCTCCTTGATACAGTCGACGTTCGCGAACTTCAGCGCGATTTCGCGGATCGACGGCAGACGCTTCATGATCGTCTCGGCACCGATGTGCGACAGGTCGAGCAGCACGTGATCCTTGTTCGGACCCACGCCGCGGCCTTCCTTGATTTCCTGGTCCATCGAACGCGAAACGAAGTCGCGCGGCGCCAGATCCTTCAGCGTCGGCGCGTAGCGTTCCATGAAACGCTCGCCGTTCGAGTTACGCAGAATACCGCCTTCGCCGCGCACGCCTTCGGTGATCAGCACGCCCGCGCCGGCCACGCCGGTCGGGTGGAATTGCCAGAATTCCATGTCCTGCAGCGCGATGCCCGAACGGGCCGCCATGCCGAGGCCGTCACCGGTGTTGATGAACGCGTTGGTCGATGCCGCGAAGATCCGGCCCGCGCCGCCCGTGGCGAACAGCGTGGTCTTGCCTTCGAGGATGTAGACGTCGCCGGTTTCCATTTCCAGTGCGGTCACGCCGAGCACGTCGCCGTCGGCGTCGCGGATCAGGTCCAGCGCCATCCATTCGACGAAGAATTGCGTCTTGGCAGCAACGTTCTGCTGGTACAGCGTGTGCAGCAGCGCGTGACCGGTACGGTCAGCCGCCGCGCAGGCGCGTTGCACCGGCTTTTCGCCGTAGTTCGCGGTGTGGCCGCCGAACGGGCGCTGATAGATCGTGCCGTCTGCGTTACGGTCGAACGGCATGCCGAAGTGTTCGAGTTCGTAGACGGCGTTCGGTGCTTCACGGCACATGAACTCGATCGCGTCCTGGTCGCCGAGCCAGTCGGAGCCCTTGATCGTGTCGTAGAAGTGGTAGTGCCAGTTGTCTTCGCTCATGTTGCCGAGCGAAGCGCCGATGCCGCCTTGGGCCGCGACCGTGTGCGAACGCGTCGGGAACACCTTGGACAGCACGCAGACCGACAGACCGGCACGCGCGAGTTGCAGCGACGCGCGCATCCCCGAGCCGCCCGCGCCGACGATGACGACGTCGAAGCGGCGACGCGGCAGAGAATTCTTGATTGCAACCATGCTTTTATACTCTCCAGAGAATCTGCACAGCGTAGCCCGCACATGCGAGCAGCCAGAGGATCGTCAGCACCTGGAGGACGAGACGCGTGCCAACGGGCTTCACGTAATCCATCCAGATGTCACGGATACCAACCCACGCGTGGTAGAACAGCGAGAGAAGCGTGACGAACGTGGCGAGCTTCATCCACTGCGTCGCGAAGATCGACGCCCAGCCGTCGTACGAAAAGTCGCGCGCGAGGAAGAACCACGCGAGCAGAATCACCGTGTACACCGCCATCACGCAGGCGGTGACGCGTTGCGCGAGCCAGTCGCGCAGACCGTAATGCGCGCCGACGACGAGACGCTTCGAACCGATTCGGTTATTGGCTGACATTTTTAGAATGCTCCGAACAGTTTTGCCGCGAATGCGATGGTAAGCAGCGACGACACGACGATCACCACGATGGAGGTCGATTTGCCCTTCTCCTTCGACACGGCATCATGATTCGTATCCATCACGAGGTGACGGATGCCGGCGCAGAAGTGGAACAGGAAGGCCCACGCGAGAACCAGCGTGATCAGCTTGACGATGATGTTGGAGAGGAAGCCTTTGAATACTTCGAAGCTCAGTTCGGAAGTCAGGCTCTGATCGAAGAGGAACAGCAGGAACGGAAGGAAGAGAAACAACAAGGCACCGCTCACGCGATGCAGAATCGACACGCGCCCCGCCAGCGGGAGACGGTATGCCGTCAGTATTTGCCCAATACCGATGTTCCGGAATTCCGGCCTCGGTTTTTTTACGGCTTCTGCCATGCTAGACCCCTACTATGTAGTCACACTAATCCGCAATTTTAGCGCCTTTTTATATCGCGCTGCAGCGAAAACCACGCTGGGTCCTTTGCGGCGCGCGCATTAAAAGCGCCTTCCGATTGGCACGCGTGTGGGACGCCGCGCCTCGTTTCAGCCCGATTCAGCTCAGATCGTTCTGATAGTAATACCCGGTTGTGACATACCAACCTCGCCGGACTTCGACCGGCCGGTCCCCATAGGTATAGGACACGCGCTCGACCGACAGCAACGGAAAACCCGCCGGCACATGCAGCAGGTCCGCCACGGAAGGCTCCGCCGCGACCGCGCGGATTTTTTCCGTCGCGCGAATCATGCGGGTACCGAATTCCGTCTCGAACATCGCGTAGAGGGGACCCTTGTACTCCGACAGCCGCTCGAGCGTGAGCCCGCGGAACACGACGCCGGGCAGCCAGATTTCGTCGAGCACGGTGACTTCGCCGTCGAACTGCAGCAAACGCTTGATCAGCACGACCGGATCGGCCGGCTTCAGATCGAGCTGCCGCGCGATTTCCGCCGATGCGCGCAGCCGCCGGCATTCGAGCAGACGGCTCACGTGCGGATGCTCGGCGCCGTCGTCCGCGAGCAATCTCAGGAAACGGAACTGCGCGCGCTCTTCGTTGTGCGTTGCAACGAAGGTGCCCTTGCCCTGGCGGCGCACCAGCAGGTTGTCGGCGGCGAGTTCGTCGATCGCCTTGCGCACCGTACCCTGACTCACCTTGAAACGCGCGGCCAGTTCGACTTCACTAGGAATGATCTCGCCCGGCTTCCATTCGCCGCTTTCGAGGCTCTGCGTAATCAAGCCCTTGATCTGCTGATATAAGGGGCTGAAGGTAGGCGACGCGGCAGCGGAAACAGCGGATACGCCTTCGCCGGCGGCCCCTTGGCCATTCGGGTTCACAGGATTCGCCGGGTTCGAATTCATGCGCGCATTTCATCATAAAGGGCTGGGACACGTCTAGGGTTTTCCCCGCGATAGATGTGTCTTATATAAGACATAAGATACTGTTGACTTTGTCTGTTTCGACTCCTACACTCCTTGTCGAGCAAGGGTTTGCGGGATTTTGCGGCGGCTGTTTGATGCAGCGCCGCGACGCTCCGGCAGCCACTCTGCACCATGCCGTCCCCTACGCAGTCCAGGTTTCGATTCGCCGCCATCCGTTGCATTCGCGCGCTGTCTCCGTGTTGCACCCGCTGGCCCGACGCTTGCCGAAACGCGCTGTTTGCAGGAGCCCGCACCGTGCAGTTGCGGCCCCGGCCCGGCGTAAGCGCTGGGCCATCCCGTCCCGCTCCGCAGTACAGCTTTCCGGCACGGCGGTCTTGCCGCAGCGCGCCGCCCGGTCTCGCCAGTTCCGAGCCCGCACGCGAACAGTGAATTCCGCCGTGTTTCATCACGCTTCGCTGAACGCGCATATAGAATGGCGTTTTCCCTAGCGTCTAACGCATCGTCCTGGAGATTTCTCAATGGCTAAGCCCGCAAAGCGCGTTGCCGTCACCGGCGCCGCAGGTCAAATCGCTTACTCCCTGCTATTCCGCATCGCCAATGGCGACCTGCTCGGCAAGGACCAGCCGGTGATCCTGCAACTGCTCGATCTGCCGCAAGCGCAAGCCGCCGTCAAAGGCGTCGTGATGGAACTGGATGATTGCGCATTCCCGCTGCTGTCGGGCGTCGTGATCACGGACGACCCGAAGGTCGCGTTCAAGGACGCCGACATTGCACTGCTGGTCGGCGCGCGTCCGCGTTCGAAGGGTATGGAGCGCAAGGATCTGCTGTCGGCCAACGCCGAAATCTTCACGGTTCAGGGCAAGGCGCTGAACGACGTCGCCAGCCGCGACGTGAAGGTTCTGGTGGTCGGCAACCCGGCCAACACGAACGCATACATCGCCATGAAGTCGGCGCCGGATCTGCCGAAGAAGAACTTCACCGCGATGCTCCGTCTGGACCACAACCGCGCGCTGTCGCAACTGGCCGCCAAGTCGGGCAAGCCGGTCGCGTCGATCGAAAAGCTCGCAGTGTGGGGCAACCACTCGCCGACCATGTACCCCGACTTCCGCGTTGCAACGGCTGAAGGTCAGGACCTGACCAAGCTGATCAACGACGAAGAATGGAACCGCAACACGTTCATCCCGACCGTCGGCAAGCGCGGCGCGGCGATCATCGAAGCGCGCGGCCTGTCGTCGGCGGCATCGGCGGCTAACGCTGCGATCGACCACGTGCGTGACTGGGTGCTCGGCACGAACGGCAAGTGGGTCACGATGGGCATCCCGTCGGACGGCTCGTACGGCATCCCTGAAGACATCATCTACGGCGTGCCCGTGACCTGCGAAAACGGCGAGTACAAGCGCGTCGAAGGTCTGGCAATCGACGCGTTCTCGCGCGAAAAGATGGACGGCACGCTGCAGGAACTGCTGGAAGAGCGCGACGGCGTTCAGCACCTGCTCGGCTAAGCTATCTGATGCCGATGAACCGGAACTCCGAAGCCTCAGCGCGGCGGGTTCCGGTTTTTTTCGTGTGAATGGCCGTGCGATCATCGCCATTCGCCTCTGATTCGAACGTGCTTTGCCGTTGCCCGACGGCACTCGCGCAGAGCACGCCCGAATCCGACATCCTTAATTTTCACCACGCCCCACACGCCGAAGATGCGCGTTCTCACACCCGCCGAAGTGCTGTTTGAGGGCGAAGCGCCGCCCGCTGTGCTGCCTGCCTGCGATCACTACGCGGGCAGCGAAAAGCTGATGCTGAAGTCGCTCGCGTTACAGCAGCAACTCGGCCCGGTGTTCGATATCACGCTCGATTGCGAAGACGGCGCGCAGGTCGGCCGCGAGGCTGAGCACGCGGAACTGGTCGCATCGCTACTGGGCAGCGAGCGTGACCGCTTCGGCCGCGTCGGCGTGCGCATCCACGACTTCGCTCACGCGCACTGGCGCGACGACGTACGCCTCATTCTGCGCGCCGCAAAGCGAGCACCCGCTTACATCACGCTGCCGAAAATCCGCAATGTTCACGATGCCGCCGAAATGATCGCGTTCATCGAGGCGACGCGGCGCGAGCTCGGCCTCGCGCAGCCGGTGCCGGTGCAGTTGCTGGTCGAAACCCACGGCGCGCTTACGCGTGTGTTCGAACTCGCCGCGCTGCCGGGCGTCGAGGCGCTGAGCTTCGGCCTGATGGACTTCGTCTCCGCGCACGACGGCGCGATCCCCGATACCGCGATGCGCTCGCCGGGCCAATTCGATCATCCGCTCGTGCGGCGCGCGAAGCTCGAGATTTCGGCGGCCTGCCATGCGTTCGGCAAGGTGCCGTCGCACAACGTCAGCACCGAAGTGCGCGACATGAGCGTTGTCGCGAACGACGCACAGTGCGCCCGCAACGAGTTCGGCTACACGCGCATGTGGAGCATCCACCCCGCGCAGATCGAGGCGATCGTCGCCGCGTTCGCGCCGCGCGACGAAGAAATCGCGACGGCCGCCGAAATCCTGCTGGCCGCGCAGTCCGCGCATTGGGGCCCGACGCGTCATGGCGATACGCTGCACGACCGTGCGAGCTACCGCTATTACTGGTCGGTGCTGCGCCGCGCGCAAACCACCGGCCGCGCTGTTCCACAAGAAGCGGCGCCGCTTTTTGCGCAAGTGGGCGCCAACGGACAGTCGGTGGCATAAGCGACGCGTTTTTCAAACGGCAGCGATGAGCCGGCACACAGGAGAAGGCGGAACATGAGCGAGACGACGCAAGCCGCTGGCGCAACAGGCGGCAACGAAACGCAAAGCGGCTTCAAACCGAAAAAATCCGTCGCGCTGTCGGGCGTGACCGCGGGCAACACCGCGCTGTGCACGGTCGGCAAGACCGGCAACGATCTGCACTATCGCGGCTATGACATTCTCGACATCGCCGAGGCGTGCGAATCCGAGGAGATCGCTTATCTGCTGGTCCACGGCAAGCTGCCGACGCAGGCCGAACTGACCGCGTACAAGACGAAGCTGAAGTCGATGCGCGGCCTGCCCGCCAACGTGAAGGCCGCGCTCGAATGGATTCCGGCCGCCGCGCATCCGATGGACGTGATGCGCACCGGCGTGTCGGTGCTCGGCACCGTGCTGCCGGAGAAAGACGATCACAACCTGCCCGGCGCGCGCGATATCGCCGACAAGCTGATGGCCTCGCTCGGCTCGATGCTGCTGTACTGGTATCACTACTCGCACAACGGCAAGCGCATCGAGGTCGAAACCGACGACGATTCGATCGGCGGTCATTTCCTGCATCTGCTGCATGGCGTCGAGCCGTCGAAGGCGTGGGTCGATGCGATGCACGTCTCGCTGAACCTGTATGCGGAGCACGAGTTCAACGCGTCGACGTTCACCGGCCGCGTGATCGCGGGCACGGGCTCGGACATGTACTCGGCGGTCACCGGCGCGATCGGCGCGCTGCGCGGCCCGAAACACGGCGGCGCCAATGAAGCCGCGTTCGAAATCCAGTCGCGCTACCAGACGCCTGACGAAGCCGAAGCCGACATCCGCCGCCGCGTCGAGAACAAGGAAGTCGTGATCGGCTTTGGCCATCCGGTCTACACGATCTCGGACCCGCGCAACAAGATCATCAAGGAAGTCGCGAAGAAGCTGTCGAAGGAAGCGGGCAACACGAAGCTGTTCTCGATCGCCGAACGGCTCGAATCGGTGATGTGGGACGCGAAGAAGATGTTCCCGAACCTCGACTGGTTCAGCGCGGTGTCGTATCACATGATGGGCGTGCCGACCGCGATGTTCACGCCGCTGTTCGTGATCTCGCGTACGGCAGGATGGAGCGCGCACATCATCGAGCAGCGCGTCGACAACAAGATCATTCGGCCGAGCGCGAATTACACCGGACCCGAGAATTTAAAGTACGTGCCGCTAAATAGGAGAAAATAGCGATCGCTGCGCGCTCCACAGCGCGTGCAGTTCAACCCGCGCGGCCGCCGGACCGGTTGTCCGCGCACTGTTTAACTGATTTTGATAGAAAGGTTTTCTCCATGAAAAAGCTGATGATCGCCGCCATGATTGGCGCCCTGTCCACGACGATGCTGACCGTCGCGACTGACGCCACCGCTGCGGACACGGCCACCACCACGAAGAAGCCGGCCACCAAGGCCGTCGCGAAGCGCCCGGAGCCGCGCCGCCTGATCAAGCGCAAGCCGAATCCGGCGAAGGAAGCGAAGGTCGATCCGATCCCGGAAGGCGCTGAAAAGTGGGCGTGCAAGGACGGCCTTGCTTTCGAAATGAAAGGCGACATGAAGCGTGACCAGATTGTCACGGTTCACTGGGCGAACAAGAACTACAACCTGCCGCGCGAAGCGACCACGACGGGCGCCGACCGCTTCCACGACGCAGCGTCGGGTATGGACCTCGTCGTGATCCCGACGAAGGCCATGCTGTTCCAGGACAAGGACAGCTCGCGTCTCGCCGACGAGTGCAAGACGGTCGCCATGGAAGAGGGCGCGCCGGCTGCAACGCAATCGAACGCGATCAACAAGACCGGCAACTGATTTTCGCCGCCAGGGAAGCCCCCGATGTCCGCCCCGATCTCCAACGTACGACCCGCCCCGGACGCCGTCCTGGCCGATATCGTCGACTACGTGCTGGATTACCGGATCGACAGCGCGCTCGCGCTGGAAACCGCGCGTCATTGCCTGATCGACACGCTCGGTTGCGGACTTGAGGCGCTTACCTACCCAGCCTGCACCAAGCTGATGGGACCGATCGTGGCAGGCACGATCGTCCCCAACGGCGCGAAGGTGCCGGGCACGTCGTTCCAGCTGGACCCGGTTCAGGCGGCCTTCAACATCGGCGCGATGATCCGCTGGCTCGATTTCAACGACACCTGGCTCGCCGCCGAATGGGGCCATCCGTCCGATAACCTCGGTGGCATTCTCGCGACGGCCGACTGGCTCTCGCGCACCGCCATCGAAGCCGGCAAAGCGCCGCTGACGATGAAAGACGTCCTGATCGCCATGATCAAGGCGCACGAAATTCAAGGCTGCATCGCGCTCGAGAACTCGTTCAACAAGGTCGGGCTCGATCATGTGCTGCTCGTCAAGCTAGCGTCGACCGCGGTGGTCGGCCAGCTGATCGGCCTTACGCGCGACGAGCTGATCAACGCGGTATCGCAGGCGCTCGTCGATGGGCAGGCGCTGCGCACCTACCGTCATGCGCCGAACACCGGTTCGCGCAAATCGTGGGCCGCCGGCGACGCGACCTCGCGCGCCGTGCGCCTCGCGCTGATCTCGAAGACCGGCGAGATGGGCTATCCGTCGGTGCTCAGCGCGAAAACGTGGGGCTTCTACGACGTGCTGTTCAACGGCAACGCGTTCCAGTTCCAGCGTCCGTACGGCTCGTACGTGATGGAAAACGTGCTGTTCAAAATCTCGTTTCCGGCCGAGTTCCACGCGCAAACCGCCGTGGAAGCCGCGCTCGCGCTGCATGTGCAGCTCGCCGCCCAGGGCCGGCGCGTCGAAGACATTCGCCGCATCACGATCCGCACCCACGAAGCGGCGATTCGCATCATCGATAAAAAGGGTCCGCTAAACAATCCGGCTGACCGTGATCATTGCATCCAGTACATGATCGCGGTACCGCTGATTTTCGGCCGTCTGACGGCTGCCGATTACGAAGATTCAGTCGCGCAGGACTCGCGTATCGATGCATTGCGCGCGAAGATGGAATGCGTCGAAGACCCACAGTTCACGAAGGACTATCACGACCCGGAGAAGCGTTCGATCGCCAACGCACTGGCGATCGAATTCAACGACGGGTCGAAGTTCGGTGAAGTCGTAGTCGAATACCCGATCGGTCATAAGCGCCGTCGTGAAGACGGTATTCCGTTGCTGGTCGAGAAGTTCAAGACCAACCTCGCGCGGCGCTTTCCGGTCAAGCAACAACTGGCGATTCTCGACGTATCGCTCGACCAGGCCAAGCTCGAAGCGACGCCGGTCAATGAATACGTCGATCTGTACGTCATCTAGGTTGAGTACTGTAGTTCCGCGATCCAAACCAAGGAAAACACCATGGCCCACAACCTCCACAAAACGCTCAAGGAATTCGACAGCGGTTCCGGCAAAGGCAAGTTCTACTCCCTGCCGCAACTCGGCAAGGCTCTGAACCTCAAGATCGACCGCCTGCCGGTCTCGATCCGTATCGTGCTGGAATCGGTGCTGCGCAACTACGACGGCAAGAAAGTCGCCGAAGAACATGTCACGCAACTCGCGAACTGGAAGCCGACCGCGGCGCGCGTCGACGAAATTCCGTTCGTCGTGTCGCGCGTCGTGCTGCAGGACTTCACCGGCGTGCCGCTGCTCGCCGACATCGCCGCGATGCGCGGCGTCGCGAAGGCCATCGGCAAGAACCCGAAGTCGATCGAGCCGCTGGTGCCGGTCGATCTGGTCGTCGACCACTCGGTGCAGATCGACCACTTCCGCGAGAAGAACGCGCTCGACCTGAACATGAAGCTGGAATTCCAGCGCAACAACGAGCGCTATCAGTTCATGAAGTGGGGCATGCAGGCGTTCGACACGTTCAAGGTCGTGCCGCCGGGCGTCGGCATCGTTCACCAGGTGAACCTCGAGTACCTCGCGCGGGGCGTGCACAAGAAGGCCGACGGCGCGGACACCGTGTACTACCCGGATTCACTGGTCGGCACGGACAGCCACACGACGATGATCAACGGCATCGGCGTGGTCGGCTGGGGCGTGGGCGGTATCGAAGCCGAAGCAGGCATGCTCGGCCAGCCGGTGTACTTCCTGACGCCGGACGTCGTCGGTGTGCACCTGAAGGGCAAGCTGATCGAAGGCGTGACTGCGACCGACCTCGTGCTGACGATCACCGAACTGCTGCGTAAGGAGAAGGTCGTCGGCAAGTTCGTCGAGTTCTTCGGCGAAGGCACGCGCTCGCTGTCGGTGCCGGACCGTGCGACGATCGGCAACATGGCGCCGGAATACGGCGCAACGATGGGCTTCTTCCCGGTCGACGAAAAGACCATCGACTTCTTCCACGGCACGGGCCGCACGGACGCGGAAATCGCGGCTTTCGAAAACTACTTCAAGGCGCAGGAGCTGTTCGGCATTCCGGGCGAAGGCGATATCGATTACACGAAGGTCGTCACGCTGGATCTCGCGACGGTCGCGCCGTCGCTGGCAGGCCCGAAGCGTCCGCAGGACCGCATCGAGATCGGCCATGTGAAGTCGACCTTCACCGACCTGTTCTCGAAGCCGGTCGCCGAAAACGGCTTTGCGAAGAAGGCCGCCGATCTCGACGCGCAATACACGACGAGCAACGGCGTCGACGTCAAGAACGGCGACGTGCTGATCGCCGCGATCACGTCGTGCACGAACACGTCGAACCCGAGCGTGCTGCTGGCCGCCGGTCTGCTTGCGAAGAAGGCTGTCGAAGCTGGCCTGACGGTCGCTCCGCACATCAAGACGTCGCTGGCGCCGGGATCGCGTATCGTCACCGAGTACCTGACGAAGACCGACCTGCTGAAGTACCTCGACAAGCTCGGCTTCACGCTGGCCGCTTACGGCTGCACGACCTGTATCGGCAACGCGGGCGACCTGACGCCGGAACTGAACGACGCGATCACGAAGAACGACATCGTCGCGGCAGCGGTGCTGTCGGGCAACCGTAACTTCGAAGCGCGTATCCACCCGAACATCCGCGCGAACTTCCTCGCGTCGCCGCCGCTCGTCGTAGCATACGCGATCGCCGGCAACATCACGCGCGACTTGATGACCGAGCCGGTCGGCAAGGGCAAGGGCGGCAAGGACGTCTACCTCGGCGACATCTGGCCGACCAGCGAAGAAGTCAACGCGCTGCTGAAGTACGCGATGGATGCCGACGCGTTCCGCAAGAACTACTCGCAGCTCACGAAGAAGGGCGACCTGTGGAGCAAGATCGAGGGCGAAGAAGGTCAGGTCTACGACTGGCCGAAGTCGACCTACATCGCCGAGCCGCCGTTCTTCGGCAAGGACTTCTCGATGACGCCGGCTTCCAGCATCGCGCCGGTCAAGGGCGCACGCGCGTTGGGCATCTTCGGTGACTCGGTCACGACCGACCACATCAGCCCGGCAGGCTCGATCAAGGAAGACTCGCCGGCAGGCCGCTGGTTGAAGGAAAACGGCGTGCAAAAGGCCGACTTCAACAGCTACGGCTCGCGGCGCGGTAACCACGACGTGATGATGCGCGGCACGTTCGCGAACGTCCGTATCAAGAACCTGATGATCCCGGCGAAGGCGGATGGCTCGCGCATCGAAGGCGGCCTGACGATTCACCAGCCGAGCGGCGAACAGCTGTCCATCTATGACGCAGCGATGAAGTACATCGCCGCCGATACGCCGACCGTCGTGTTCGCGGGCGAAGAGTACGGCACGGGCTCGTCGCGCGACTGGGCGGCCAAGGGCACGCAACTGCTGGGCGTGAAGGCTGTGGTCGCACGCAGCTTCGAGCGGATCCATCGTTCGAACCTGGTCGGCATGGGCGTTCTGCCGCTGCAGTTCAAGGGCTCGGATAGCGTGCAGTCGCTCGGCATCACCGGCGAAGAAACGTACGACATCGAAGGCCTCGGCGACGACTTCAAGCCGCAACAGGAAGTCACGCTCGTGATCCACGGCAAGGACGGCGACAAGCGCGTTCCGGTGCTGCTGCGTATCGACACGCCGATCGAAGTCGACTACTACAAGCACGGCGGGATTCTGCCGTTCGTGCTGCGCTCGCTGCTGGCTGCTTAAGCCTCGCGGCAACGCATACAGCCTCGCTGTTTTGCAGGGGCTGCGTCCTGTGGAGGGCGCAGCCGACTTTGAAGCCCGACCTCAGGTCGGGCTTTTTTTTATCGGCTCGCTGAACGCCACGGCTCGCGCGCCGCGCCGCGACTCCTCCATCACTTCAAGCCGAAATCGACCCGCGTCGTCGCACCCTTGTCCTTGATGTCGTCGGCATTCATCTTCGGCGCGACGATAAACACGCGGCTGCTGTCGATCTTGCCTTGCAGGTACTGCTGCACACTCTGCGCGCGCCGCTGCGCGAGTTGCCGCAAGCTCGCGTCGTCGATCGGCGCGTTGGCCGCGAGCGCGCTCTTCATGTCGTCGTCGGGCAGCGTCTTCGTCATGCCGATGAAGTTGTGCGGCTTCTTGAAGTCGGAGGACTTGTAGGCCTTGGTCAGATATTTGTCGTACTCTTTCTGATCGACCGTGACCGTCGACGGATCGACGCTCTCACCATTACCCACCGTGTCCTTGATCTTCTGCCGCTTGACCATCTGATCGACGTACTGCGTGCGCAGCGCCGGCTCGTCGACCTTCGGATCGACGCGTCCGATCAGGTCCATGCGGATCGACGGCTTGTCGGTGAGCGCCTTCACGATCGTGTCGAGTTTCTGCTTGTCGGCATCGGTGAGCGTCGCCGAGCCGGCCTCGAATTCGACGTAACCGAGGTCCTCACCATTGCCGCCGAACGCGTGCGCGATCAGCGAGAACGGCGCGGTCACCGCCTTTTCGAGCAGATTGAGCACCGCATGCCAGATCAGCCCGCCGATGCTGAACTCGGGGTTCGACAACGAGCCCGACACTGGCAGGTTCACGTCGATCTCGCCGCGCGAGTTCTTCAGCAGCGAGATCGCGAAACGCACCGGCAGTTTGGTCGCGGTGTCGTTGTCGATGTGATCGCCGAACGTCAGTTGATCGATGAACAGGTGGTTGTTCGCGTTCAGCTGGTCGTTCTCGAGCTTGTAATGCAGATCGACGTTGAGCTTGCCCTTCGTGATCGGATAGCCCGCGTATTTCGCCGAATACGGCGTCAGGTTGGTCAGCTCGATGTCGTGCGCGCTCGCGGTCAGATCGAGCGCCGGTTTCGCGATCAGCGGATTGATGGTGCCGCGGATCGTCAGCGGACCGTTGGCCGCGAGCTTCGCGGCCACGTCGACCGGCGCGGGCGTCGTCGATTCCGTACCGAACGCGCCGATCGTGCCCTGAATGGCGACAAGGTTCGCCGTGTAGTTCGGCTTGACGAAGTTGTCGGTATAGGTCACGCGGCCCTGCTGCAACACCAGTTGCCCGACGTGCATCTTGACCGGGTTTGCTGGCGGCGTCGCGGCCGTGGCGCTGGCGACGGCCGTGGCGGCAGGCTTGCCGGGCGTTGCAGCAGATGCCGCGACCGGCGCCGACGCCGCGACTGCCTCAGACACCGCCTCGGGTGTCAGCGGAACCGGGTGCGAGCCGCTCTTGTCGCGCGTCAGCGACTGCGTCGTACCGCCCTCGTGCGCGACCACATCCTTCAGATTCAGCTTGCCTTGCGCGTCGAGCAGTACACGGCCATAGAACTTCGAGAACGTCACGCGGCCCGCGTCGACCACGGTGCCGTGCTCGTCGTAGTCGGCCTTCAGGTTCGACAGCGCGAGCGAGCCCCAGCCCGCGAACGGGTCCGACGTCACCTTGTCGAGCATGCGCACGGCGACGAGCGCCATGTCGCCGCGAAAGTTCGCTTTCAGCGACTTAGCCTGGGTGACCGCGAGATCGCCGTTCGCGTTCAGCAGCGCGCTTGCGAGCGTCGCGTTCAGCTTGCTGCCGAAGTACGGCTCGAACGCGGCCGCGTCGAGCTGGTTCGCGTTGATCTTGACGGCCAGCTTTAGCGGCGTCGCGGTCACGTCGCCCTTCACGGCGAGCGTGCCCTTCTTGTTCAACGTCGCCTGCAGGTCGACCGGCAGCGGACGGCCCAAGTCGTCGCTGATCTGCCGCACCTTCAGCTGCACCGGCGTAAAGCTCAGCTTGACCGGCTGCGGCGTCGTGTTGTCGGTGAAATCGGCGGTCGCGTCTTTGAGCGTCAATTCGGCGATCTTGTAGCGCCATGCGGGGCCTTCGGCCTGCGCTTGTTTCGCCGCGTGGATCGCCGTGCGCTCCGTCGCCTGTTGATGCGCCCTCGCGAGCGCATCCAGATTGATGGTGCCGTCCTTCAGGCGCTGCGCGTCGACCGCGAGACCGGTTACGTCTACGCTCGTCACGTCGGCCGTGCGCGCCGCGACGTCGACCTGTTTGACTACCACGTTGCCCTGCGCGAGCGAGATCACCGGCGTCTTGCCGCCGCGCGCCGCGAGCTTCACCGCCTGCATGTCCAGCTGCGTGTCCGCGACCGTCAGCGCCATCGGCGACTTCGACCAGTTCGCGTCGATATTCGTCGTCGCGGACAACGCGCCGTCGAGCACCTGCGCGGACGTCGCGGTATCCAGATACGGCTGCAACGGCGGCAGCTTCAGCGACTTCAGATCGAGCTTCGCGCTCGCCGTCTTCGCCGCGAGGCCGACCGTGCCATCGGCGGCGAGCGAACCGCCAATGTTCTTCAGGTTCGTGTTCAGCGTGTAGTGCGCTGGCGCCGACGCGAGCGTCGAGAAATCGGTCAGCGTAACCGCGAGGTTTTGCAGCCCGGCTTCTACCGGATGCGACACGGCTTCGTCGTGTACGTTCACGGTGCCGTCGTTGAGTGTGAAACGTTTGATCGCGACGTCGAACGGCGGGGCCGCCTTTTCGGCGGCGGCGGTTTTGGCGTTGGCATTCGCGTCCGCGGTTTCCTTTGCCGTGGTTTTTTCCGGCGCGGGCGCGAACATATGCTCGACGCTCAATACGCCGTCCTTGTCGCGCGCGAGGCTCGCGCTCGGCGCGTCGATGCGGATATCGTCGAAGTGATAGATGCTCTTCAACGGTTCGAGCGATGCCGCCGCCACATGCACGGCGCGCGCCGCGAAAAACGGCGCCTTGCCCTGATCCTGCACGTTGACGTCGTTCAGATCGACGGTGCCGGCGACGCGCAGCGACGGCGTGTCGTTCGACATCTCGAAGTTCAGCTTCAGGTCGGTGGACAGCTTGCCCGACTGCACGATCACCGGCAGCTTCGACGGCGCGTAAGACACCAGCTTCGGCACGTCGAGCTCGCTGAAGCGCAGCGACACTTCCGACTCGCGCGATGCCGCGAACGGCTTGGTCCTGCCGTCGATCGCGAGCTGACTGTCGCCGTCGATGCGCGCGCGCAGCAACGGCTCGACGAAGATATCGGTCTTCGACGGCAGCGTCGCGATGAACGGAATGCCCAGCTTCCATTGATCGATCACGTGGCTCGTGCCGAGCAGCCGGTCGTCGAACCTGATCTGGCCGTTTTCGACACGAATGTTGGAGACGGAGAACTGCGTCGGCTTGCTATTCGGTTTTGCCGGCTGATTCGCGAATTTCTCGATCAGGTCGCTGAAATTGAAGTGCTGCGCATCGAGGCGAACGATATGAAAGCGCGGCGAATCGACCTGCACTTCGTCGACGATGGGCGCGCCGCGAAACAGCGAACTCCACGACGGCTTCACGATGAGCCGCGAAATATCGACGAAGTCGCCCGCGCCGCCGCGCTCGCCGATATGCACGTTGTCGGCCTCGAAACGCAGTGTGTACGGATTGAGCGCGATGCGGCCGATCGACGCCGGCCGGTCGAGCTGCTTGCTCAGTTGCTGGCTGGCGATGTGGCGAATCAGCGGCGGCGCCGCGAAAAAACCGAGCAGGCCGAACAGGACGACGAAGATCAGCAGACCGACGAGAATCCGTCGCGTACGGCGCGACTGCGCGACTGCGCGCACGGTCTGTATGGAGAAGGCTAACGATGCTTTATTGAGGCTTGCCATGCTCGATGTGGAGGAATGCGGCGGCAAGCCCGCCGCGAAAAACAGAGATCCCGCAAGCGGCAGTATAAGGCGTGAATCAATGGTTAGACAGGAATGTCAGGCCCGCCTTGACGATTCGTGCTGCTGACTGACTGGCTTTCCCGCGAACGAGATTTTCGCGAGCGTCAGATAACGAAACCGGCCGGCGCGCGGTTTGCCCGCGCGCCGTTCACATCATTGCCGCACGACCGGCGGCGGCTGCCAGCTGCCGTCGGTGGCTTGCGGCTTCGGCGCATACAGGCGTAGCACCAGCTGCATGTCCGCGCGCGGTGCGGGCAGCCAGTTACCGGTCCGGCTGCGCGTCGACGACACGACCACGTCGAGCGAACCATCGCGATTGCGGCGCGCGCCATTGCGATCGCCAACCGCGAGCCGCGCCGGCGCGTTCTCGCTCAGCGCGCCATCCTTCGTATACGCGGTGATCGTCCAGAAACCGCGCACGGGCGGCAGCTGGTTCGCCGCGAAGTGGATCACATAGCGATTCGCGCCGTTCAGCGTGTTGCCGTCGCTGTCCTGCGTGACGAACGCGCGTACTTCGTCGTCCTTCGTACCGAGGCCCAACTGTGTGCTCGCCGCATACGCGCGCAACCCATAGTCGGGACCGTAGTTGCCGACGGTATCGCCGAACCAGCTCCAGCCGTTCGCGCTCAGCAGATTCGACGGCGGCGTCGCGACGCGATCGCGACCGTCGGCGAGACCGGCCGCGAGCGCATCGGATGACTTCGGCAGCTTCACAGGATCGCCCGGCGTCACGCCGAGATCGGCGAGAAATTTGAGCGCGTGCGGATCGGCCGGTGTCGGCGGATTGTCAGGCAACGCGTCGGCGAGACGGCCGAAGAAGCCGCTCGCGTCGAGCGCGGCGACCTGCTGCGCCGGCGTGCCGCTCGGGCCCGCGACGCCGCTTGCGTACCCGCGCGGCGGCACCGCCGGCTCCGCGTCGCCGACGAACACGCTCAGCGGCTCCAGACGGATCGCGTGCTGCAGCTTGCGCACCGCGTTCAGATCGTGCGCGCCGTTCGACTGGATGCGCACGCTGATCCATGCGTTGCGCGTCGGCACTTCGACGCGCTTTGCGCCCTTCGGCAGCTCGCCCTTCCAGCCCGGTGCGACGAACGCGATCGTCTGCGCGCGCAAGCCCTTCACGGTGCCCGTGCCCGCGGCGAACTGCGGCCCGGTCGACCACGCGACGTTGGTCCACATGTCGAGCACGCGCGCATCGACATAACGGCCATGCGAATCAGGTAGCGCCAGGATCACCGGCTCGGCGGCAAGGTCGAGCCAGCCGGTCGAGTCGAGCGTGTCGAGGCTCGGCTGCGGCGGATTGGTCGCGCCGATCGGCGGCAGCGCCTGCGCGTGACGCAGCGTGTTGAACGGCGCCTGACCCGGCTCGGTGCCGACCGCCGCATCGCGCGCGGCGCTCATCAGCACGAGCGGATAGCCGAATACGTAGGAGTCGGCGACTTCGTCCTTGATCCAGCCGGTGCGTTGTTGCGTCGCGATGGGGGTCGACGCACAGCTGGCCAGCAGTGCCAGACCCGCGAGCGACGCGCAGGTTCGTTGAAGCAAAAACAGTTCTCGGAGATTTTTTATCATTCGTTCAGAGTGCGGAACGTGCAGTCCTATGGGGGATGCCGGTGTGCAGCGCCTGGTGCATGCGCGGTTCTCCCGAAACACTGCGCAGCGAGTCCGCGGATTGCGATTCCGACAACATCGCGTTGTATCGTATCCTTGCTAGTCAGGCAAGCACAAAGCAGGGAATTGTGGCTGACAGCGCGCAGGCGCGTCACCGATGTGACAATCGGCGTCGCTGTCACATTATGTTCCCGCGCCAACGGCTCGCGCGAGCGCGCCATGCTTTTTTGATTCGCGCATTCGTCGATCCGCCAGCCTGGCCGTTCGCCTCCACTCTTTCGTCCTCCTGCATTCGGAATACTTCAATGTACATGCCCGCCCATTTCGAAGAGAACCGTCCAGGGGTTCTTCATCGCCTGATCGCCGAGCACCCGTTCGGCGCGCTGATTACGCACGGCCCCAACGGGCTCGATGCGAATCATCTGCCGTTCGAGGCGCAGGCGGATGCGGCGGATTCGTCACGTCTGGTGCTGCGCGCGCACGTCGCGCGGGCGAACCCCGTCTGGCAGGAAGCCGCGACCCATCCCGAAGCGCTCGTGATCTTCCAGGGGCCGGCCGCCTATATTTCCCCGAGCTGGTATCCGAGCAAACACGAAACGCACAAGCAGGTGCCGACCTACAACTATATGGTCGTGCATGCACATGGCAGGATCGTGGTGCATGACGATGAATCGTTCGTGCGCGGTCTCGTCGCGCGACTCACGCGCGAGATGGAAGCCGGCGAGCCGGTGCCATGGAAGATGGGCGACGCGCCCGCCGACTACATCGCGCAGATGCTCGGCGCGATCGTCGGTATGGAGATCGAGGTAACGCGGCTCGTCGGCAAATGGAAGCTCGGGCAGAACAAGGCGGCCGAAGACCGGCGCGGCGCCGCGCAAACGCTGCTCGCGCGCGACGGCGATCAACAGAAGGCGGTGGGACAGGCGATGCTCGATGCGCCGCCGGCGTTCTGACGGCGGCCGCATAATCAGCCTTGACCTTCCCGTCATGGGAAGGTCGATACTGGATTCACGATGCGGCCCAATGCCGCCACGAGCCTCGCCTGCCATGACCGCACTTGCCAACCCGCAGCGTCCCGCCGACGCTGCCGCTTCTTCTTCGCCCACGCGCGTCGTCGAACTCGACATCGGCGGGATGACTTGCGCGTCGTGCGCGAGCCGCGTCGAAAAAGCACTGACCAGGCTGCCGGGAGTGGCGCGCGCGTCGGTGAATCTCGCGACCGAGCGCGCCCGCGTGGAAAGCGACGCGACGCTCGGGCCTCAGCAACTGGCCGATGCCGTGCGCAAGGCCGGATACGAAGCGACGCCGGTCGCGAACGCCGAGCTTGCCGCGCCAAGCGCGACGCAAACCGCGACACCCGCCGCGACGCCGGGAACCATTGAACTGGAGATTGGCGGCATGAGCTGCGCAGCCTGCGCGTTGCGCGTCGAAAAAGCGCTCGCGAAGGTGCCTGGGGTCGCGCGCGCGTCGGTCAATCTGGCGACCGAAACCGCCACCGCTCATCCGCAAGGCACCGCATCCGCCGATAGCGGCGCGCTGATCGCCGCCGTCAGGAAAGCCGGCTACGAAGCGACGCTGAGCGCGCCGCCCGCTGCAGCCGCTCCAGCCGAGACAACGGCCGCTATCGCCGCGTCCGGCGACGAAAGCGACATCCTCGACACGACCCACGCCCCCGTCGTCGACCGCAAACGGATTCAAACCCGCCGCGACCTCGCGAGCGTCGTTGCGTCCGCGCTGCTGACGCTGCCGCTCGTCGCACCGATGTTCGGCGAATGGTTCGGCCTCCACGCGATGCTGCCAGCCTGGCTGCAATTCGTGCTCGCGTCGATCGTGCAGTTCATATTCGGCGCGCGCTTCTATCGCGCAGCCTGGCGCGCGGTGCGCGCCGGCGCGGGCAACATGGACCTGCTGGTCGCGCTCGGCACATCGGCGGCGTACGGCATCAGCGTCTACGAACTCGCGATGCATCCGGCCGACACGATGCATCTGTACTTCGAGGCATCGGCGGTCGTGATCACGCTGGTGCGCTTCGGCAAGTGGCTCGAGGCGCGCGCCAAGCGCCAGACCACCGACGCGATCCGCGCGCTCAACGCGCTGCGCCCCGAGCGCGCGCGCATCCGCGACGGCGCCGGCGAACGTGAGGTGCCGCTCGCGCAGGTGCGGGTCGGCACCGTCGTGATCGTGCGGCCGGGCGAGCGCGTACCGGTCGACGGCGCGGTGCTCGAAGGCCGCACGCATATCGACGAAGCGCTGATCACCGGCGAAAGCCTACCGGTGCCGAAACAGACCGGCGACGCCGTCACGGCCGGCTCGATCAACGGCGAAGGCGCGCTCGTGGTGACGACCACCGCGATCGGCGCGGAGACCACACTGGCGCGCATCATCCGGCTCGTCGAAAGCGCGCAGGCCGAGAAGGCGCCGATCCAGCGGCTCGTCGACCGCGTCAGCGAAGTCTTCGTGCCGACGATTCTCGCGCTCGCCGCGCTGACGCTGATCGGCTGGCTGCTCGCCGCCGCGGGCGCGCAAACCGCGATCCTGAACGCGGTCGCGGTGTTGGTGATCGCCTGCCCGTGCGCGCTCGGCCTCGCGACGCCCGCCGCGATCATGGCCGGCACCGGCGTCGCCGCGCGCCACGGCGTGCTGATCAAGGACGCGGAAGCGCTGGAAATCGCGCATCGCGTGTCGATTGTCGCGTTCGACAAAACCGGCACGCTGACGCTCGGCCAACCATCGGTAACGGCGTTCGAGCCGATCGGCGGCTTGAGCCGCGACCAAGCGCTCGCGCTCGCGGCGGCGGTGCAGCAGCATAGCGATCATCCGCTCGCGCGAGCGGTGATGCGCGCGCACGAGGCTCAGCTCGGGCAAATGGCCGGCGAACACAAGGGCGGGCCAAGCGCCACCGCCGCTCGCGCCGTCGCTGGCCGGGGCGTCGAAGCCGACGTCGACGGCCGCACGCTCGCCCTCGGCAGCACGCGCTGGCTGCGCGAGCTCGACCTCGCGCTGCCGACCGCGCTTGCCGCGCGCGCGCAGGCACTCGAAGCGGCGGGCAACACGGTGTCGTGGCTGATGACGCGCGCGCCTCACGCCCCCGAAGCGCTCGCGCTGATCGCGTTCGCGCGACACGGTGAAGCCGACCGCGCGCGCGGCCGTCGCGCGGCTCGCGCAGATGGGCATCCGCAGCGTGCTCGTGACTGGCGACAACCGCGGCAGTGCGGCGAGCGTCGCGCGGGCGCTCGGCATCGACGAATTCCACGCCGAGGTGCTGCCCGACGACAAGGCCCGCGTGATCCGCGACCTGAAGATGCGCCACGCCGGCATCGTCGCGATGGCGGGCGACGGCATCAACGACGCGCCCGCGCTCGCCGCCGCCGACATCGGCATCGCGATGGCCAGCGGCACCGACGTCGCCATGCACGCCGCCGGCATCACGCTGATGCGCGGCGACCCGGCGCTCGTCGCCGACGCGATCGACATCTCCCGCAGAACCTGGCGCAAGATCCAGCAGAACCTGTTCTGGGCATTCGTCTACAACCTGATCGGCATTCCGCTGGCCGCGTTCGGCTTGCTGAATCCGATGCTCGCGGGCGCGGCGATGGCGATTTCGAGCGTCAGCGTCGTCACCAATGCGTTGTTACTGCGGACGTGGCGAAGCGCGCCCGGCCGAACCGTCGATCCGGTGCGCTGAGCAACGCAGCAACACCTTTCGCATTCCGCCTCGTCCTTCTTTCGGGGGCCCGTTGTGGCCCCTTTCATCCCATTACGGGCGGCTTTCAGTCGCCCTAAAGCCGCCGTCTCCCGAGCCGTAAACCAGTAAATCGATGCCGTTCGCGGCCATGCCCGCCCCGCGCGTCGCCTGTCCCCTTTTCGCGCCTGCCCATGAACTCTCTCTTCTTGCGCCGCGCCAGCGTCGGCGCGCGGCTTGCCGTGCTCTCGTGCGTGCTGGTCGCGTTGATTTTCAGCACCTTCGCGTGGGCGTTCGCGCGCGCCGCCGGCGACCAGGTGCGCGACCAGGTGCTCGCCCGCATCGCCGAAAAAGACCGCTCGATCGCCGCGATGATCGAGCTGTTCGACAAGGCGCTGTCGGCCGAAGTCGATCGGTCGATGGCGCTGTTCGCGAGCTTCCTGCCCACCGACTTCTCGCTCGACGACACGCAGAAAGTCGACATCGGGAGCACCGCGACGCCGACTTTCAAGGCCGGCGGCAAGGTGCTGAATCTCGACTTCACGATTCCCGACCAGTTCCTCGAACGCAGCGGCGCGGTCGCGACCGTGTTTGCGCGCAGCGGCGACGACTTCGTGCGCGTGACCACCTCGCTGAAGAAGCAGGACGGCACCCGAGCGGTCGGCACGCTGCTCGACCGCAAGGGGCCGGCGTATGCGCCGCTGCTCGCGAACCGCTCATACACCGGCCTCGCCATGCTGTTCGGCAAGCGCATGATCACGCAGTACCGGCCGATCGCCGACGCGAGCGGCCGCGTGATCGGCGCGCTGTTCGTCGGCGTCGACGTGGACAAGGAGATCCAGTCGGTCCAGGACGGCATTCACGCGCTGAAGATCGGCGCGGGCGGCTATTACTTCGTGCTCGACGCGTCGAGCGGCGCGGAGCGCGGCAAGCTGCTCGTGCATCCGGCCGCCGCGGGCCAGAAAGCCGACGACGCCAACGCGCCGTATCAGCGCATGCTCGACATGAAGCAGGGCGAGCTCGACTACCGCTCGGCCGACTCGACGCTCGGCGAGAGCGACGCCCGCGACAAGTTCGTGTCGTTCGTCACGGTGCCGGAGTGGCAGTGGCTCGTCGGCGGCGTCGCGCCGCGCGACGAAGTGATGGCCGAGGTCGTGCGCACCCGCAACGCCTTCCTGCTGCTCGGCCTCGCGCTGGTCGGCCTGTTCGCGATCGTGTTCCTCGTCGCGGTGCGGCGGCTCGTCAGCCGTCCGCTCGACGAAGCCGCGCGTGCGTCGGAGCGTCTCGCCGCGGGCGATCTGAGCGTGCGCGTCGCGCAGCACGGCCGCGCGCGCGCCGACGAGATCGGCCGCCTGATGCTGGCGATCGACGGCATCGGCGAAGGCCTCGCGCGCATCGTCGCGCAGGTGCGCAACGCGTCGGCCGACATGTCGGCGGGCACCGAGAAGATCGCCACCGGCAGCGGCGACATCGCGATGCGCATCGCGACCCAGGCGAGCAGCCTCGAAGAAACCGCGGCGAGCATGGAGCAGATCACGTCGACCGTGCAGCAGAATGCCGATCACGCGACCGAAGCGAACACCCTCGTCACCCACGCCGCCGACGCCGCGCTCGAAGGCGGCCGCGCGGTCGAGCGCGTGGTGTCGACGATGGGCGAGATCGGCCGCTCGTCGCAGAAGATCGCCGAGATCACGACGGTGATCGAGGGCATCGCCTTCCAGACCAACATCCTCGCGTTGAACGCGGCCGTCGAAGCGGCGCGCGCGGGCGAGCACGGCAAGGGCTTCGCGGTCGTCGCGTCGGAAGTGCGCGCGCTCGCGCAGCGCAGCGCGGCGGCGGTGAAGGAGATCGAGGGGGTGATCGCGGCGTCGAGCGCGAACGTCGACAGCGGTTTTCGCATTGCCGAAGAAGCGAGCGCGACGATGCAGGGAATCGTCACTCAGGTCGGTCAGGTCCGCGCGATCATGAGCGAGATCAATGTCGCGTCGCGCGAGCAGTCGGGCGGCATCGAGCAGGTCAACCTGGCGGTCACGCAGATCGGCGAGGCGACGCAGCAGAATGCGACGATCGTCGTCGATGCGCAAGCCGCGGCGGCCGAGTTGCGCGAGCAAGCTGCGCGGCTCGCGCAGCTGGTCAGCGTGTTCAAGCTCGAAGGCGAGCGCGGCTGACGGATCTGCTTAATGTGGACGGCGGCGGACGGCGGCCGCCGCGCTCAGAACTCGACGTCCAGTTCATCGATCTCCTCGACCTCCTGACGCGCGAGCGCGATCCACTCGCGCATTTCGGGCAGCGCCATGATGCGCTGCCCGTATTCGACCATATCCGGATCGAGTTGCACGTCATAGGTCACGAAACGCGTAACCACCGGTGCGTACATCGCGTCCGCGGCGGTCCGCTCGCCGAACAGGAACGGGCCGCCGTACTCCTTCAGACATTCACGCCAGATCGTCACGATCCGCTCGATATCCGATTGCGCGCGCGCCCATACCTTGAAGCCCGGGAAATGCGCCTTCAGGTTCATCGGCAGCGCCGAACGCAACGACGCAAACCCCGAATGCATCTCGCCGCAGATAGAGCGGCAATGCGCGCGGGCGCGGATCTCGTGCGGCAACAGCGCGGCTTGCGGCTTCAGCTCGTGCAGATATTCGGCGATCGACAGCGTGTCCCAAACCTTGACGCCGTCGTGTACGAGGCATGGCACCAGAATCGACGGCGACAGCAGCAGTAGTTCGGCGCGCGTCGCGGGGTCGTCGATCGGCACCACGATTTCTTCGAACGGCAAGCCGCTGAACTTCGTCAGCAGCCAGCCGCGCAGCGACCACGACGAATAATTCCTGCTGCTTATCGTGAGCGTAGTATTTCCCATACGTGTGTCCTCCAGATCGGGCATCGCGCCGCGCGTGCCTGCACCCATGCACGCCGCGGTGCGCGCGCGCACCAAAACGCGGCAAGGCCGGCCCATTTCGCCTACGCATGCAAGTGATATGCCGACCCACGCAGATATGACGCGATACAGGGCAACGCGCGCCAGCGCCTGGCGCACCACTTGCTTTTATTCGAGTTCCTGTCTTTCTGGCGCATTCGAGTGAAAGTATGAATCTGTTCGCCTATCCTGCCTATCAGGCCTGCGCCGACCTGCTGCTACCGCTGCGGCACGGCGCGGCGCTGGCGAACCGTTCGCTCGATGCATGGTCCGCATTCGCCGCTACGCCGCACGGACGCTCGCTGCGCGCGACGTGCGAACTTCTGATGCTCGGCGGACTCACGCCGAAACGGCCGCCGTTCGGCATCGATAGCGTCGTCACCGAAGGCGAGCCGGTCGCGGTGGTCGAGGAAGTCGTCGCGCGCACGCCGTTCTGCTCGCTGCTGCATTTTCGCAAGGACGCCGTGCTTTCAACGCCGCAGCCGCGCGTGCTGATGATCGCGCCAATGTCGGGCCACTTCGCGACGCTGCTGCGCGCAACCGTGCGCACGATGCTGACCGAGCACGACGTCTATATCACCGACTGGCACAACCCGCGCGACGTACCGCTCGGCGAAGGCCGCTTCGGCTTCGACGAATTCGTGCGCCACGTGATCGACTTCACCGCGACGATCGGGTCCGGCACGCATCTGCTCGCGGTCTGTCAACCGACCGTCGCGGCGCTCGCCGCCGTCGCGCTGATGGCCGCCGACGACCATCCCGCGCAGCCGGCCAGCATGACGCTGATGGCCGGCCCGATCGACACGCGCATCAATCCAACGCGCGTCAACGAACTGGCCAGGAGCCGGCCGATCGAGTGGTTCGAGCGCAATCTGATCAGCGCGGTGCCGTTCGGGTTTGCCGGCGCGCAGCGTCGCGTGTATCCGGGTTTCGTGCAGCTGGCCGCGTTCATGGCGATGAATCCGAGCCGCCACGCCGACTCGTTCGAAACGATGTACTACGAGCGCGGCAAGGGCGATCCGCAGAAAGCCGACACGATTCGCACGTTCTACGAAGAGTACTTCGCGACGATGGATCTGACCGCCGACTTCTATCTGGAGACCGTCGACACCGTGTTCCAGCAGCATGCGCTGCCGTTACGCGCGCTCGAAGTCGAGGGGCGTCTGGTGGAGCCGTCGAAGATTCGCCGCACCGCATTGCTGACCGTGGAAGGTGAAAAGGACGATATCTGCGCGGTCGGTCAGACGCTCGCCGCGCAGGACATGTGCGATCGTCTGCGGCCGTATCTGAAGACGCATCACGTGCAAACGGGCGTCGGCCACTACGGCGTGTTCAGCGGACGTCGCTGGGAGCGGGAGATTTATCCGCGCGTGCGGGCCGTGATTTACGACAATGAACCGCGCGCGGTGCTCGTCAGCTCGCGTGCGCGCCCGATCCAGCCGGTGCCCGCGGCGATTGCGGCGGAAGTCACGGCGGCCGCGCCGGTCGCGGCTGCGGTCGTCGAGGTTGAAGTGGATGCGCCCGTGGGCGGGAGCGGCAACAGTGACTCCGCGGCAATAACGTCCGCGCAGTCCCCACGCAAGCCGCCGCCGGTGACACCCTGAGCGATCCGCTACTCAGCGGAAGCCGCTGAGGGCCAGTTCAGGCCGTTGGCCGGATCATCTGGAACATCTCGCCGATCTGCGCATAGTCGGCGCGATAACCCGCGCGCATGATCGGCTGCGCGGCGTGCGTATCGAACAGGCCGTCCTTCAGATACGCGCCGTCGATATGCACGCCGACCACCTGGCCGAGCGACAGATAGTTGTCCATCGGCTTGCCGTCGACATCATGCAGACGCACGATCTGCAGCAGCTTGCATTCGAGCGCCGCCGGCGATTCGGCCACGTGCGGCACCGCCACGTTGCGGCCCGGCGCCGGCGTGAGCCCGGCCAATGCGAACTCGTCGACCTGCGGCGCGACCGGCGCCGACGAGCGGTTCATCTGCTCCGCGAGCGGCCGGGTGGCGAGATTCCAAACGAATTCGCCGGTCGCCTCGATGTTGGCGAGGCTGTCCTTGCGGCCCTCGCTGCTAAAACCGATGATCGGCGGAAAGGTCGCGAACGCGCCGAAAAAGCTGTATGGCGCGAGATTGAGCGTGCCTTCGGCATCGCGCGACGAAATCCAGCCGATCAGCCGCGGCGCGACGATCGCCTTGAAAGGATCGTGCGGCAGGCCGTGACCGGCGGCGGGATCGTAGAAGTAGTGAGGCATGAAGTGGCTTGGGGTTGGCTTGGAGTTGATTTAGGTTCGCTTGCGACGCGTGTGGCAGTTAGCGCGAAAAGCGGCGGAGTACCAGGCACGGAACGGCTATTTATACCGCACTAGCCGCGCCCGATCACGCACTTGCGCCCTTCCTTTACCCGCGCGATGCGCGCTTCATCCCAGTCATGAAACCCCGCGCCGCTGCGCACGCCGACACGCCCCGCGTCGACCTGCGCGCGCAGCAGATCGATCACGTCCTCGTCTTTCGCGAGTTTCGGCATCAGATGCGACGCGATGTCGACGAACGTGTCGAGTCCGCCCATGTCCGCGCCCTCGAATGGTCCGACGATGCCCCAGCGACGTCCCAGCGAAGCTTTCATCACGCGATCGACGACCTCGGGCGTCGCTGCCCCCGAACGCACGATGTGCAACGCCTCGCGCAGTACCGCGAACTGCAGCCGATTACCGACGAAGCCCGGAATCGCCTTCGCGAGCACGACCGGCTCCATGCCGATCGCGCTCATCAGTCCGGCGGTTTGCCGCACGACTTCGGGCGCGGTCTCGGTGCCCGGCACGACCTCGACGAGCGGAATCATGTGCGGCGGGTTCCAGAAATGCGCGATCACGAAGCGTTCTTTCGCGCGCAGCGGGGTGGCAAGCTGGTCGGGCGGGAAGCCGCTGGTGTTGCTCGCGAGGATCGCATCATCGGCGAGCAGGCTGGTCAGCGTCGCGTAGAGGCGGTGTTTGAGTTCGAGCACTTCGGGAATCGCCTCGATCACGAAGCGCGCTTGCCCGATCGCATCGAGTTGGGCATTGGTTTCGATGCGCGCGAGCGCCGCCTGTTTGGCAGCATCGTCGATACGGCCCGCGTCGATCAGTTCGTCGAGCACGGCTTGCGCTTTCGGCGCGACGCTCGCGAGTCGCGCTGGATCAACGTCGTGAACGATCGTCCGGTATCCATGCAACGCGGCCTGCGTCGCAATGCCGACGCCCATCAGTCCCGTGCCCACCACCCCTATCGCTACATCCTGTGTCGTCTTGTCCACACGCGCTCCCGCTGCCGTCGATGAAAGCCCCGAAGCATAGCGCAGCACGCGCAATACCACGGTCGGACTCGCACGCCCAAATGCGACGAAGCCGGCCTTCCCCTCGAGGGAAGACCGGCTTCGTGGACTTACGCCGCCTGTTGCGACGCCATCAGGCGCGCTTTAGTAGCGCGGGGGCGGGGTGCGGTGATCGTCGCCGCGGTGGTGCGGATCGTAGTCGTGCGGATGATGGCGCATCCACTCGTCGTGCTCCCAGTAGCGGTGGCCGTCCCAGTAACGATCGCCGTGCCAGCCGATGTTGATCGACACGCCCACCGGCATCATATGCGGTTGGCCGTACACGACTGGTGCCGGACCGTGTTCGACGATCACGCGGTCTTGCGCGAATGCGCTACCAGCCGCGACGAGTGCGCCGCCCGCGAGCAGCGTTGCGATCAGCGAGCGCGATGCCTTGCCAAAGTTTTTCATAATGACCTCCCGTCAAAGTTTTATTCCAGGCCAGCGTCCGTGTTTGCTCGGATCGTGCGATTCGCTTCGCTTGTGAGCCGAACCAGACGCCGTACGCTTGAGACTCACTTTAGCGGCCCGAATCGCGCGAAGACGTTAGCACTTGTAAGCGAGCATTTCATAGATGGGGCCTGTTGATGGAAGCGCGGTGTCGCTTTCGCGCTTCATTCAACAAAGGTTTACGGGCAATGCCTTCATTCGACTCGCTGAATCAGCGTGAAAGCCGGTTACATTCATTTCGGCCCCGAAATAATTCGCAAGGAGTCGGACAGACACTGGAGGCCTGGCGCTGGTACGTCTGTCTCGTCGCGCAATGGTGCATTGCGACAAGAGAGCCCCGAAAAACAAAAAGCCACGATCCGCATTTCGCGAATAGTGGCTCAATGAGAAGCGCACTCGAGGTGCGCGCCCCGGCGCGTTGTCGCGCGCTCGGGAGGTGCGGCTGGTTTTTAGTCCGTCAGCTTGATGCCGAACAGCGTGGCCTGCGCGCGGCGCAGACGCTCTGCTTCACGGGCGCGCGCTGCGTACGAGTAGTCCGAATCCAGCGGCAGATGGGGCGACGCAAAGAGGTCGCTGACCTGTTGGAACAGTGCAAAGATGTAGCTCATGGCGACTCCCGGTTAGTGACTGCGTTGCTAGGGTTTTCCCTTAGTTGTGATTATAGGGGTTTTCCCTAGAGAAAAGCTAGTGCACTGCAGCAAATTTTCGCTGCGGCGGGTTGCCGCGATGTCATTGGGCCGGGAGGCGTTGCATCGCGACAACGTCCCCGATTTAGTGACTCGGCGGCCGCCGGTGCGAAGCGGGAGCGTGCCTCGCGCGCGTCGGCGTCGCGCTGGGCTGTAGGGGCGCGGCGGGGGGCGCTGCGGTGGGGGTCGTGGCGGCGGGCGCCGAGGCGGCGTTCGCTGTCGCCGTATGCACGTCGAGCAGGCTCACCATCGCCGCTTGCTGGTTCTGCATCATCTGTTCGATGCGGTGTTGCTGCGCCGTCGTCTCGCGCGTGAGGCGCATCAGCAGCAGCGTCTGCGCGATGCCGATCGCCACTGTCACCAGCAGCGCACCGACCACGATCGACAGCATCCATTTCACGCGCCGCGAATGATCGGTCGCGGCGCGGCGTTGATCGGCGATCACGCCATAGAGCGCATCGACCGTATCGGCGAACGCGGTGGCACGCGCGCGGTCGAGTTCCGGCTCCGAGCGTAGCGCGGCGGCGGCCGCGTCGGTGCGGCGCGCGTCACGCGAGGAAGTGGCGAATCCGGCGTGGTTGTCTGCGGACGAGGACCGGGGTGTCGTCAGCAGCGCGGTGGCGGAGAGCTTGTCGTCCTGTTTCGTGGTCACGGCCTCTGGCGAGGCGGATTGCGTACGCGTCGCGGGCTCGTCGGCGGACTGGCTCATGCTACTGCCGTCGGTCGCAGCGGACGTTGCAAGGGAAGCCGGGGCGGTAGCCGCTGCGGCATCGCGCGATGCCGTCGCGGCTTTCGCGAACGTCGCGGCGAAACGCTGCTGTGGCTTGCCCGCGCCCGCCGTCGCAGCCGACTCCGCTTCGGCCGCCTGGCGCAACGCGGTCACGCTGCGCGCGACGGTCGCGGCGGCCATCGCCGAACTGGGCGGCGCGGATGGCTCACGCGACGTTGCCGCGGGCTTGTGGTCGGTGTTTGCTGCGGCGTTCGGCGCTGAGCCGTCGGGGGCGCCGTTCGCGGGCTCGTTTGCGGGCTTGTTTGCAGACGCATCCGCAACCGCCATCACCGGCTCGACGTCAAACCCGCTCAACTGCCCGTTCACCGGCATCGGCGCATCCAGCTTCGCCGCACGCGGTGCGCGGCGCGCAGTTTTGTCGAGCAACCCGTGTTCATCGAATACGCCGACCGCCTGCAGCACCACGTCCGGCAGTTCGAAGCCGTGCAGCGTGCCTTGGCGGACGTCGATGTTCATCGCCTCGAGCGTCGCGCGGGTCGGATCGTCGGGGAACAGGTCGAGCGTGCTGTCGTCGCGCGCGACGCCGCTCAGTTGCGCGAGGCGTTGCGCCGAGCGCGCCGCGCGCGCCAGCTTGTTTTCGGTTTCGGTGGAGACGGCGCCCTGGCGCTGCTTCTTCGAAGCGACGCGCGGGGGCATGGACTGCGGGGATGCTACGGAATCTGCCATAGAGGAAAAAGCGGTCGTCGCCAGGAACGGGGCGCCGGATGCCGCTTGTCATTGCCATTGGAATATTTAGAGCCGGCATTGTCGCATGGCGCTCCGCCCGTGCCGAAGCCATTCCCCGTCGATTTGCGCCCTTTCGCGCGCCTCGCGCCTTTCACGACCTCGCGTCGTCGCCCTGGAATTCCCGGACGCCCTGCCATTGCCGAAGCCGAGCGCAGGTCGACTCGCATTGCGCATTCGACACGCGATGCAGCGTGATGATCACTTCGTCGCACTCGTTCACATCGTCGCTTTGCTGCATCACGAATTACGCGGACACGATCATGATGAGCGCCGAGCCCACGCAGACCAACATGTGCGTGCGCAAGCCCGCCGCCCACGACAACCGCTCCCGCTCGTAGCCGATCACGCTGCCGAGCATCGCGGCCAGCACGAGACGGGAAATGAGTTCGAGATTACCGGGCATCGTTGTTCCTCCTTATCCGAAATGAGCGGCGGAGGCAGCTCAGTGCGCCTCGCGTTGCGCATTCCATGCGGCTCGTGCATCTGTCGCGCCTGATGCGTCTGTCGCCCCGCGTCGGCGTCGAGCATTTCGGATGCTTGACCCAAGCTGTCAGCGCGAGGCGTTTGCTTTATGCTAGGCCGCACACCGCAGCAGTCTCGGCGAGCGGAATCCTGAACCGCCGCCCTGAACGCTGCCTCGACACACTGCGCGCGTTGCGCGCCCGAACCAACCGACGATGCCAAGCACGCCCCCTCCCCCTGCTTCGACGACCACCGCCGCGACCGCGCTGCGCGAGCACTTCGCGAACGTGGTGCTGCCGATGTGGCGCGGACCCGGCTTCAATCACGCGTTGCAGCTGCCCTACGAAGCGCTCGACGCCACCGGAGGCGAGCCGCTGCCCGCGCAACGCTATCGGGCGATGGCATGCGCGCGGCAGCTGTTCACGTTTGCACAAGCGGGCGACATGGAACACGCGCGCGTGCTGTTCGATTCGCTGACCCGCTCCTTTCGGGACGCCGACCACGGCGGATGGTTCTACAGCGTCGACGCGCTCGGCCTGCCGCTCGACACCACCAAGGACCTCTATACGCACGCGTTCGTCGTGTTCGCGTGCGCGGAATACGCGCGGCGCTCCGACGACCTCGACGCGCTGAAGCTCGTGCACAGCACGACCGCGCTGATCCAGTCGAACTTCGCGGCCGACGGCGATCTGTTCAACGCCGCGCTCAACCTCGACTTTTCGAAGGTCACCGCCACGCCGTTGCAGAATCCGCTGATGCACCTGACCGAAGCGTGGCTCGCCGCCTGCGAGGCGACGCGCGACAACGTCTTCGGCGCCGCGTTGCGCCGCCTCGCTGGCGCGGTCGCGCGACACTTCGTGCATGCGCCGAGCGGCTGTATCGCCGAATTGCCGATCGGCGCGAGCGGCAACCGCCTGGAGCCGGGACATCAGTTCGAGTGGTACTGGTTGGTCAGGCAGGCGGGCGCGCTGCTCGACGGCACGGGGCTAACCGACGCGCTGGCGCGCGCCTTCACCTTCGCGCAGCAGCATGGTGTGGACCCGGACAACGGCGGCGTGTGCGCATCGCTCGACGAGGCTGGCAAGGTCAGCGACGCGACCCAGCGGATCTGGGCGCAGACGGAATATCTGCGCGCGCTCGCCAGTCACGACGATCCGGTTGTGCGCGCGGCGCTGCCGCAACAGATCGCACGTTTTCAGCGATGCTTTTTGCATGAACACGGCTGGTTCGAATGCAAGACATCGAGCGGCGAAATTGCACGTACGGACATGCCGTCAACGACGCCTTATCATCTGGCCACCGCCTACGCGGCGCTGCCTGTGGACGCCGGATTTCGAGCGGGAACTTAGCCGAATTTGGCCAGTGATAGATGAAGTTCCACGCTTGATCGCCTCAACAAAGTGCGGCACGCACGGACGAATGTCCGCCGCCGGGTCGCGAGAGAAATTTGATGTTGCTGGTAAACCCTGGCGCAAAAAAGTTCTCGTCAGACGTTCTCAAAGCGCGCAAAAACATCAAAACCGGGGAATACCCGGACGCAGGTTGATTGGCGTCTGTCATAAAGACGTGATACAACTCTCCCCTCGCGCTCGCTCTCGCATTGGTGCGATCGCGGTCGCGATGCAATACACAACATTTATTTGGATCAAAAATGGCAACAGGTACTGTTAAGTGGTTTAACGATGCAAAGGGCTTTGGCTTCATCACCCCGGACGACGGCGGCGAAGACCTGTTTGCACACTTCTCGGAAATCCAGTCTTCGGGCTTCAAGTCCTTGCAGGAAAACCAGAAAGTGTCGTTCGAAGTCAAGCAAGGCCCGAAGGGCAAGCAGGCTGCAAACATCCAGCCGGTCTAAGTTCCTTCGGGTACTTTGAGACAGACTTGGACGTCACGATAGGCGCCTCTACAGGCGCTTGCGTCTAATGCAAAATGGCTCGCTTTACGCGGGCCATTTTCTATTTCTGCGTCCGTTTTCAAGCGTCGCCGCTTTAAAGCGCATGCATTCCGGTTAATGCGAATTCTGCGTTTGCGACGGACAGTGCTCCGCGCTGTTGCGTACGCAACACACTTTCAGAAATTTCGAACACGGAAACGGCCTGTTTCAATTGCTTGGTTTGCTGATGTAGCGAAGCCGCCGCCGCCGCGGCCTGCTCGACGAGCGCCGCGTTCTGCTGCGTCATCTCGTCCATCTGCACGACCGCCTGATTCACCTGCTCGATGCCGGTGCTCTGCTCGAGCGACGACGCGCTGATTTCGGCCATCATCTGCGTGACGCGCGAGATCGACGCCGACACATGACTCATCGCTTCGCCGGCGCGCTCGACGAGCGTCGAGCCGCCCTGAATCTCCGCGACCGATTCGCTGATCAGCGTCTTGATTTCCTTCGCCGACTGCGCGCTGCGTTGCGCGAGGCCGCGCACTTCGCCGGCCACGACCGCGAAGCCGCGGCCCTGCTCGCCCGCGCGCGCCGCCTCGACGGCGGCATTCAGCGCGAGGATGTTGGTTTGGAACGCGATGCCGTCGATCACAGAGATGATCTCGGCGATCTTGTCGGAGCTCTGCGCGATGCCGCGCATCTTGTCGACCACCTGATTGACGACTTCGCTGCCGCGCGACGTCGCGTCAAGCGCGGTCTCGGCGAGCGCATTGGCTTCGCGCGCATGATCGGCGTTCTGGCGCACGGTCGCTGTGAGTTCCTCCATGCTCGATGCCGTTTCCTCGAGCGATGCCGCCTGGTTTTCGGTGCGCGCCGACAGATCGGCGTTGCCGGTCGCGATCTCGTTGGCGCCAAGATGGATCGAGTCGGCCGATTCGCGCACGCTCTTGACGGTGCGTGCGACGCTTGCCTGCATCGTCGCGAGGCCCGAGAACAGACGGCCGATTTCGTTGCTGCCGCGTGCGGCGATCGGTTGATCGAGATGGCCTTGGGCGATGCGCTCGAAGTGGCGGCCCGCTTCCTCGAGCGGTGCCACGACGCCGCGGCGCAGCGCCGTATAGACGGCGAGCGTGCCGGCGACGAGCACGAGCAAAATCACCACGCTGACGATGCGAAACGCCGCCACGCGCGCATCGATCGAATCGAGCGACGCGCGGCTCGCGGCGTCGCCGAATTGCCCAAAGTTGTGCACTTCCGCCAGATAGGCGTCCTGAAACGACTGCGTCGGCTGATCGAGGAAGGCCTGGATGTTGTTCGAGTCGAGATACTGCGCGAGCTCCGCGAGCGCGCCATGCAGCGTCTTGTAGCGTTCGGCGAGCGCGGCGGCGCGCGCGCTGTTTTCGTCGCTGGTCTTCTGCGCGCTCATGAAGGCCGCGAAAGACTGATCGGCGGCGGCGAGCTGTTCGCGAGCGTGCTGCACGATGTCCGTGGGCTCGGTGCCCCCGCGCACCATGCGCGTGCCGGCACGCGACAGGTTGATGCGCGCGTCCATCAGGCGCTGCGTCGTCTGGTTGACCGCGTCGACCTGCTTCAGCGCGATGTTCGACAGATCGCCGACGTCGTCGTGCGTGCGCGTCAGTGACCAGAAGCCCAACCCTACCGTGACGAGCTGGAAGACGCAGAACGCGGCCAGAACACATAGCAGGCCGGATGCGACCTTGATCTTGCTGAACATCGTGGACACCTGGGAACAAAGGATAACGGAGGTAAATCAGGGTTAACGGCAGGCCGATTGGCGGCTTGAGGCCAATTCCCGCAAAAAGCGCTCTACGTGCAGGTTTCATCGTCGATCGTCGCGATTGCGGTTGTTTTGCGCAACAATGCGCCGGTGGTCGCGACGAATCACCTTGCGCAGCGCAGCGGCACTTCCTAGAGTGGGTAGGGACCGCATGGCACGCGCCGCGCGGATGTTTTGTTGCACCGATGCACTACCCAGACCCTGCACGAAGGAACCACGATGACCGACCTACTCGACCGGGCGCGCGGCGCACTGCACGCCCAGCCGTTCAGCATGCTGCTAGGCGCGGAGCTGATGCACGCCGGCAGCGACGAGCTCACCCTATGTCTGCCGATTCGGGATGAACTGCGGCAGCAGCATGGCTTCGTGCATGGCGGCGTCATCAGCTATCTCGCCGACAACGCGCTGACTTTCGCGGGCGCGCTGTCGCTGGGTCCGAGAGTCGTGACCGGTGAGTACAAGATCAATTATCTGCGCCCGGCAGTGAAGGGCACGCTGATCGCGCGCGCCAGTGTGGTCTATGCGGGCAGGCATCAGGCGACCTGCCAGTGCAGCGTGTTCGTGATGGAGGGGAATCGCGAGAAGCTGGTGGCGGTCGCGCAGGGGACCGTGAATCGGATTGGAGAGAACGGGGAGCAGGAGGCGGGGGCTTAAAGCCGGGACGCCATGAAAAAAGCCGCTCCTGCGCAAAACAGGAACGGCCTTTCATTTCACAGCGATATGACGGAAAGAGAAAGCGCGTTACTCCGCCGCGTAAGTCTTCTGCGTCTGCTCGCCCAGCCCTTCGATACCCAGACGCACCGTCTGCCCCGGCTTCAGAAACACCGGGTTCGGCTTCACACCCATGCCCACGCCCGGCGGCGTGCCGGTCGAGATAACGTCGCCCGGCTGCAGGCTCATGCACTGCGACACATACGACACCAGCTTCGCGACACTGAAGATCATCGTCTTCGTGCTGCCGTTCTGGTAGCGATGGCCGTCCACTTCGAGCCACAGGCTCAGGTTCTGGGGATCGGCGACTTCGTCGCGCGTGACGACCCACGGGCCGATCGGGCCGAACGTGTCGAAGCCCTTGCCCTTGTCCCACGTGCCGCCGCGCTCGATCTGCCATTCGCGCTCCGACACGTCGTTGACGACGCAGTAGCCGGCCACATGCTCGAGCGCGTTTGCTTCGTCGACATACTTCGCCGCCTTGCCGATCACGACGCCGAGTTCCACTTCCCAGTCGGTCTTCTTCGAACCGCGCGGGATTTCGATGTCGTCGTTCGGGCCGCTGATCGCGCTCGTCCACTTGTTGAAGATGACCGGTTCCGCCGGTACCGGCAGATTCGATTCCGCCGCGTGATCCGCATAGTTCAGGCCGATGCAGATGAACTTGCCGATCTTGCCGACGCACGGTCCAACGCGCGGATTACCTTCGACGACCGGGAGCGTTGCCGGATCGAGCGCGCGCAGTTTCGCGAGACTTTCATCGCCGAGCACAGCGCCGTCGATATCGCCCACTACCTTCGACAAATCGCGAATCTTGCCTTGCGCGTCGAGCAGGCCCGGCTTTTCCTGGCCTTTCGGCCCATAACGAAGCAGTTTCATCGTTGCACTTCCCTTTACGTTCAGTAGTGTTCGGTTCGTCAGTCAATCAGAATCAGTTCGACCATCCGCCGTCGATTACATGGAGTTGGCCCGTCGTGAACGACGACTCGTCGGACGCGAGATACAGCGCGAGCGCGGCGATCTCCTCCGGCTTGCCGATGCGGCCCATCGGCTGACGCGCGACGAAGGCGGCCTGCACCGCATCGAGCGACGCGCCCTGCGCCTGAGCCTGCGCGGCGATTCGCTGTTCGAGCGACGGCGAGGACACCGTGCCCGGGCAAATCGCGTTACAGCGTACACCACGCGTGACGAAATCCGCAGCGACGGACTTCGTCAGCCCGACCACCGCGGCCTTCGACGCGCCGTACGCGAAGCGATTCGGCACGCCCTTCACGCTCGACGCCGCCGACGACATGTTGATGATCGAGCCGCCGCCTTTCTCCAGCATGGCCGGCAAGAACGCGCGAATCATACGGTACATGGCCTTCGCGTTGAGGTCGAAGGCGAAATCCCAGTCCTCTTCGCTGCATTCGAGGATATTGCCCGAGTGTACGAAGCCCGCGCAGTTGAACAGCACGTCGATCGTGCCGACTTCCGCGGCGAGCGCCTTGATCGCCGCGCCATCGAGCACGTCGAGCTTGCGCGCCTCGACCGGCTTGCCGGCGAGTCCGTCGATGCGGATATCGGTGGCGATCACGCGCGCGCCTTCGCGCGCGAACAGTTCGGCGGTGGCGAGACCGATACCTTGTCCCGCTGCGGTGATCAGGGCCGTTTTGCCGGCCAGTCTTTGTGTCATCTACGACTCCAGTTGAATGGGCTGCTAACGAAATCAAAGCCGATAAAACGCGGCGGCGTTCTCGCCGAACACGGCGTCGCGCTCGGCGTCGCTCAACGACGCGACGAGCGTGGTCGCCACCGAATGCCAGAGCAAATAGTCGCCGTTCAGTTCGAGCACCGGCCAGTCGCTGCCCCACATCAGCCGCGCGGGACCGAACGTGTTCAGCAGATGCTCGACGTAGGGCCGTAGCGTGTCCTCGGTCCAGCCGGGCGAGGCCTCGGTCGCGAGACCCGACAGCTTGCAGTGCACCTGCGGCAGCGCGGCGAGCCGCGTGATCGCGTCGCGCCATACCGGGTAGCCCGCCTGGCCGTAGCGGATCGGCGGCTTCGCGCCATGATCGACCACCATGCGCAGCGCCGGAAAACGCTGCGCGAAGATCTCGACGTATTGCACGTGACGCGCGTAGATCAGCGCATCGAACGCGAGATCGTGCGCGATCAGCGCCTCGATCGCCGGCGCGAGATCGGGGTTGGCGATCCAGCCGTCGTCGGGCAGATCCTGAAGCATCGGCCGCACGCCCTTGAACTTCGGCTCGCGCGCGAGCACCTCGATCAGATCAGGCGCGTTCGGCAACAACAGCGGCACCCAGCCGACCACGCCCGCGATCGACGGCTCGTGCCGCGCGATGTCGAGCAGGTAGCGGGTTTCGTCGAGCGTCGGCGCGGCCTGCACGACCACGGTCCGCTCGATGCCGGCCTGTTCGCGCAACGGCTTCAGATCATCAGGCCCGAACGGCCGGTAGAGGATTTTCAGTTCCGGCGTCAGCCACTCGTAGTCACCCCGCGCGGGGTCCCAGTAGTGCTGGTGAGCGTCGATCGGCATGGTCGGATCAGTCCTCGGGCGCGGGCGCACGGGGGTCGAGCAGGCCCGCGTCGCGCAGTGCGGACCACAAGGCCGCGGGGATCGGCAGCTCGAACGACGCGACGTTCTCGCGTAATTCGTCGGCGCTACGCGCGCCGGTCAGCACGGTGGCGACCGCCGGGTGCGCATACGGAAACTGCAACGCGGCGGCGGCGAGCGGCACGTCATGCGCGCGGCATACCGCCTCCAGACGCGCGACGCGCTCGATCACCTCGGGCGGCGCGGCGCCGTAATTGAACTTCAGATCGCCTTCGACGCCCCGCGCCAGAATGCCCGAATTGAACGCGCCGCCGAGCAGGATGCTGACGCCGCGCGCCTCGCAGGCGGGCAGCAGGTCGTCGAGGGTGGTCTGCTCGAGCAGCGTATAACGGCCCGCGAGCAACGCGCAATCGATATCGCACTCGGCCATCGCGTCGAGGATCACCGCGCCCTCGTTGACGCCGAGGCCGAGCGCCTTGATTGCGCCCGTCGAGCGCAGGCGCTCGAGCGCACGGAAGCCGCCCCCTTCGGTCAGTTGCCGCCAGTAGTGCGGATGCTGGTCGCCGTGCGTGACGCGACCGATGTCATGCACGAGCAGGACGTCGATATCGATGATGCCGAGGCGCTGCTGGCTGTCCTCGAACGAACGCAGAATGCCGTCGTGCGTGTAGTCGTAGATCGCTTCGAACGGCAGCGGATTCTGCCAGCCTTCGCGGTCGTCGAATGGCGACGTGCGCGGCACGAAGCGGCGGCCGACCTTGGTCGACAGCACATACTCGCCGCGCGGATAGTGGCGCAGCGCGGCGCCGAGCCGATGCTCGGCCTTGGTGTTGCCGTAGTGCGGCGCGGTGTCGAAGTAGCGCACCCCCGCGTCCCAGGCGGCGGCGATCGTCGCTTGGGCCTCCTCGTCGGACAGGTCGCGGTACAGGCCGCCGAGCGGCGCCGTGCCGAGCCCCAGTCCGCTCACCTGCAACGAGCCGCGGCCGATACGGCGCCGCTGCCCGATTTTCGATACGATCGATGCCGACATGAGCGTGTCTCCAGATTTGTGGTCTTTTTACCATGCGGCGGCGAGGGTGCAGCGGTCACACTCCGCGCACCGCTTGGGAAGTGCATTCATTCACCAATAAACGTATTATTCATATTCGAATTTTTCCAAGTCAAGAAAACTACGCGGCGCGGATGCCTGGGTTTTCCCTGGACAAAGGCCATCCAGTTCGCGAAATGCTACGCACTCGCCCGCGCACACCAGATAATCAGAACTCCACACGGAATTCCCGGACCCTCACGATGGACGCCGAAGACAAGGACGACGACCGCTATCGCGCCCCCGCGCTGGATAAAGGCCTCGACATTCTCGAGCTACTGTCCGAGCAGAAGGAAGGACTCACGCGCGCCGAAATCACGCGGCAGTTGGGCCGCAACGCGAGCGAGATGTACCGGATGCTCGAACGCCTCGTCGCGCGCCAATACGTGGTGCGCTCGGCGGCCGGCGACCGCTACTCGCTGAGCCTGAAGCTGTTCGCGCTCGCGCACCGTCATCCGCCAATGAACCGGCTGATCGCAGAAGCGCTGCCGCTGATGCAGCGTTTCGCCGACGCGGCCGAGCAGTCTTGCCACCTCGTCGTCTACGACCGCGGCAACCTGCTGGTGATTGCGCAAGTCGACGGACCGGGCACATGGGGCATGTCAGTGCGGCTCGGTTCGCGGGTCGGCCTGATCGACACCGGTTCGGGGCGCGTGATGCTCGCGTTCCAGAGCGTCGAGCAGCGCCAGCAGATGCTGGCGGAGCACACGAAGGTGAAGGGCGAAGTGACGCTCGATCTCGACGCGCTGGAGGAGGCCTGCGAGCGCATCCGCGCGGCGGGCTTCTGGCAGAAGGACAGCCAGCAGACCTTCGGCGTCACCGACGTGACGTTCCCGATACTCGCGCCGTCGGGACAGGCGAGCGCGGTGCTGACCTGCCCGTATCTGCGGCGGATCGACGAATACGTCGCGCCGACGCTCGAAGCGGCCACCACGCTGCTGCGCGACACGGTGCAGGCGCTGTCGATGTTCCGCGAGCAGGCCGCGTGACAGGTAAGTTGCGCGGTAAGTTGCGCGGCGGCGTGCACGCGCACATGGTTTAGAATGGCGGCCCTTCCAAAATAACGCCGCATGACGGGCTCATGCGCGCGCATCGATTGAGCAATGGCCAAACTTCTGACCGATTCCGAATTCCAGCGTTTTTCCGAACTCCAGCAGAAGCAGTCGAGCTTCACGATCTCCGCCGAAGAAGCCGACGAGCTGCGCGACATCGTCGCCCACGCGCAGAAGCGCCGCGACGACCGCGCCGCCGCGATGCAAAGCATCGAGACCTTCATCCAGCAGTTCCACATCACGCCCGACGAGCTGTTTTCGCCCGAGCAGATCGGCGAAGCGGCGCGCACCTACGGCCTGATTCCGGCCGCGCGCAAGGAGCGCGTACTGCCGCCGTCGCTGACGTTCAACGGCAAGCCGTACCAATGGACCACCCGTGCGCTGCCCGACGAAATTCGCGTGCCGCTGTTCGACGCGTTCAAGGGCGGTGAGTCGGTGAAAGCGTTCATTTCGACGCTGAAGGACGCGAACCGCTGCGCCGCGACGATCGCGCGGCTCGAACGCGAAACCGGCGCCGTGTATGCGCAGGCATGGCTCGACGAGCTGTCGGTCACGCGCGCGCAGGTCGATGAGGCGGCACAGAAGCTGGCGGCGTGAGGCGGTGAAGCCATGCGTTGAGCGGCTCGCGACGTCAGCCGCTCAACGCGCCGGCTGGTTCTGCGCGGCGGACTTCGGGTCCGCCCCCGCCGTTTCGTCGAGCGCCATCCGCAAGCCGACCACACCGGGGTCATCGGTCCGCGTGATCGTGAAGCCGCTGGCCTTCGCGAGCGCGATCATCGCGGTGTTCTCGCGCAACGCTTCACCGATCAGCCAGTGCGTGTCGCGCGCCCGCGCGTACGCGATGATCCGCTGCATCAGCAACTGGCCGAGACGCCGCCCTTTCTGATCCGAGCGCACGGTCACCGCGAATTCGGCCGTCTCGTTGTCGGGATCGGCCACCGCACGCACCACGCCGAGCGTCTGCGCGACGCCGTCTTGGTTGTCTACCGTCGCGATCAGCGCCATTTCCCGGTCGTAGTCGATCTGCGTCATGCGCGCGAGTTGCGAGTGGTCGAACGCGCCGACCGAAGCGAAAAAACGCAGCCGCAAATCTTCCGGCGTCATCGCCTGCACGAACTCGCGATGCGCGTTTTCGTCTTCGGGGCGAATCGGCCGAACCGTTACACGCATCCCCTGCCAGTCGATCGTTTCCTCGAAGCGGCGCGGATACGGCACGATCGCGAGACGGCTGCGCTGCGCGCCGAGCCGCAACACGGGATCGACCACCGTCACGCGGTCCCGGTAGACCCTGAGCTTCAACGACAGGCCGACGATCTCGCGCACGTCGCAAACCGCTTGCGACACCGCCGTCAACGCCGCGAGCGTCGGCTCCGGCGCGACCAGCCTCGCGTAGTGCGAACGCATGACGATATCGCGCGCGAGCATCGGATTGAGCGGCGGCAGGCCGTACACGTGCAACCCGCTGGAAACGCCGTCGATCGGCGGTGCGGCGAAGCGGAACACGGGGCCGAAGTTGTCGTCGTCGTGCAGTTCGACGGCGACGTCGACGATGGGTTTTGCGGCGCCGTCGGCATCGGCGCCCGGCGCATCGGAGCCCGACGCATCGGAGCCCGACGCGTGGGCGCCCCCTCCTTGCGCACCCTCCACCCGCAACCCGAACCGCGACAGAAACCGCGCCGCCGCCGCCCCGGCCAGCTCGCTCGCGCCCGCCGCCAACGCTTCGCGAGCCTGCGCCAGAGCGGCGTCGATCGACTCGGGAATCTGCGCAGGCAGGCCTTCCGGCGTTTGCATCAGCAGTTCGCGGCCCAGCCGGTAATCGACCAGACGGGCGAAGGCGCGCGCGAGCCGCTGCGGCGTCGTGTGCACCGGGATGCCCTGCGCATGCAGCGCGTCGCGCCTCGTCGCATCGACACCGCCGAAAAAGCACGCGAGCAGCCCGCGATACGCAAAGCGCTGATGCTCGATCAGCGCCTGCGCGACGTCGTCGACGGGCGCGCCATGCGTCGATGCGTGCACCACGACGGCGGTGCCGGTCTCGCGATACTCGCCGAGCAGCTTCAGCGCGGTGCCGAAGTGCTCAGGACGCGCGCCGTCGCCGAGCAGCAGCGGATTGCCGCCGACCGCGAGCGGCAGCGCCTCGCGCAGCGCGTCCGACGCCGCGGCCGGCCACGGCGCGAGCAGGCCGCCGGCGGCGGTGAACGCGTCGCGCGCGAGCGTCGCGAGACCGCGGTCGCTGGTGATCAGCGTGGCGGTGGCGCCCGCCGCCACGCGGCCGACGCCGAGCGTTTCGATTTCGTCGAGCAGATCGTCGAGCGCGTCGACGCGCACAAGGCCCGCGCGCCGGAACGCCGCTGTGTAGAGCCCGTCGGCGGGATCGTCGCGGCCGGAGCGCAGCGCGAGCACCGGCTTGTTGCGCGCCGCCGCGCGCGCGGCCGACATGAACTTGCGCGCCGCCCGCACGCTGTCGAGTTCGAGCAGGATCGCGCGGGTGCCGGGGTCGCTCGCGAGGTAATCGAGCACGTCGCCGGCATCGACGTCGGCCTCCGCTCCGAGCGCCACCGCGTGCGAAAAACCGAGCCCGCGCGCTCGTGCCCAGCCGAGCACTGCGTTGGTCAGCGCATTCGACTGCGACACCCACGCGACGCCGCCCGCCTTGACCGTGCATGACGGCGCGCCCAGATGCGCGCCGAGCGCCGGCGACACCACGCCGAGACTGCCGGGTCCGACGATGCGCAACAGATGCGGCCGCGCCGCCGACAGCGCGTGCCGCAGTTCGAGCCGGTCTTCATCGCTGCGCACCTCGCCGACGATGATTACGGCGCGCGTGCCCATGCCACCGAGCTTATGGATCAGCGAGGGCCACGTCGCGGGTGGCGTGCAGATCACCGCGACGGTGGGCGCCTGCGGCAGATCGCCGACGTCGGGAATCACCGGGTGGACGCCGAGCGTCGCGTGCTTCGGATTGACCGGCCACAGCGGGCCGTCGAAGCCGCCTTCCAGCACACGCGCCCAGACCATCGCGCCGGTGCTGCCCGGCCGCTCGGACGCGCCGATCACGGCGACGGATTTCGGGCGAAACAAGGCGTCGAGGTTGCGAACGGTCACGGGCGCTCCATGCGGTTGGACAGGAATTGGAGCCGGCTTCGCGGCGAGGCGGGTGGTTCCGTCAGCATAGGCGAAGTCGCGCGCTAGCGCGGGACGTTGTTGCGGCGGAAAAGTAAAAAGCCGCGTCGAACGACGCGGCTTTTTTGCTTCGAAACCAGCGGACTCGCGGTTTTACATCGCCTTTCTGAACGGCGCCCCCGAGTGCTCGCGCAACTCGTTGAACACGATCTTCGGCCACGCCTTCTGCGCGACTTCGATCTCCGATACGTGCGAGGCCAGATAGGTCGGCGCATCGGACGCATCGAGCGCGATCCGCGCCGAGTACGAGTCGGTGAAGCGGCGCAGTTCGGCCGCATCGTCGCAGGTCACCCAGCGCGACAGCCGGTAACGCGCCGGCGCCATGCGCACGACGACCTTGTATTCCGTCGACAGACGGTGCGACACCACTTCGAACTGCAGCTGCCCGACCGCGCCGAGAATCATCAGACCGCCGGCTTCGGGACGGAACACCTGGATCGCGCCTTCCTCGCCGAGCTGCTTCAGCGCTTCGCCGAGCTGCTTCGCGCGCATCGGATCGACCACTTCGACGGTCTGGAAAATTTCCGGCGCGAAGAACGGCAGGCCGACGAACTGCAGCTGCTCGCCTTCGGTCAGCGTATCGCCGAGACTCAGCGTGCCATGGTTCGGAATACCGATGATGTCGCCCGGATACGCCTCGCTCACCGTCTCGCGACGCTGCGACAGGAACGTAACCACGTTGTTTGCGCGGAACGTCTTGTTCGAGCGCGTGACCTTCACCGCCATGCCGCGCTCGAAACGTCCCGAGCACACGCGGATGAACGCGACGCGGTCGCGGTGCGCGAGGTCCATGTTCGCCTGCACCTTGAACACGACGCCGGTGAACTTCGACTCTTCCGGCTGCACCGGACGCTGTACGGTCATGCGCATCGACGGCGGCGGCGCGAGGTCGACCAGCGCGTCGAGAATCTCCTTCACGCCGAAGTTGTTGATCGCCGAACCGAACAGCACCGGCGACTGCTGGCCGGCGAGGAACTGCTCACGGTCGAACTCGGGCGTCGCGCCGCTGATCAGATCGATTTCTTCCTTCGCACGCACCCACGCGTGGCCGAAACGGCGCTCGCCTTCCTCGTTGCTCAGTGCCTGCAGCGTTTCGACCGCGCCGCCGGCCGTGTCCTGACCGGCGCGGAACACGCGCACCTGATCGCGCTGGACGTCGTAGACGCCCTGGAAATCCTTGCCCATGCCGATCGGCCATGTGAAAGGCACCGCCGCCACGCCGAGGTGCTGCTCGATCTCGTCGAGCAGTTCGAGCGGCTCGCGCACTTCGCGGTCGAGCTTGTTGATGAACGTGACGATCGGCGTCTTGCGGCTGCGGCAGACTTCCAGCAGCTTCAGCGTCTGCGCTTCGACGCCGTTCGCGCCGTCGATCACCATCACGGCGGCGTCGACCGCGGTCAGCACACGGTAGGTGTCCTCGGAGAAGTCTTCGTGGCCCGGCGTGTCGAGCAGGTTGATCACGCAATCGCCGTACTCGAACTGCATCACCGAGCTCGCGACCGAAATGCCGCGTTGCTTTTCGATTTCCATCCAGTCGGACGTCGCGTAGCGGTTGCTCTTGCGGCCCTTCACGGTACCGGCGATCTGGATCGCGCCCGAGAACAGCAGCAGTTTTTCGGTGAGCGTGGTTTTACCCGCGTCCGGGTGGGAAATGACCGCGAACGTGCGGCGGCGTTTGAGTTCGGAGACTGACATCGGGTCTGGCGGTCACGGAAAGGGGTTCAGGCGGTTCCCGGCGGCCGTGGGCGGCCGGTATGCCGCGCGTGGCGCGGCGGCGTCGAGCTGCGAGAATCGGGCGCGGGCCCGGATCGGCCGGCGCTCGCGCCGCGTCCGAAAACGGGTGGCGAACGGGTCACGACCCAGCGTTCGACAATGCGGGAATCGCTGGCGCAAAAACGGCGCAAGGTGCGAATGATACACGTCTGGCGCGACGGCCGGGGGAAAGGGCTCCGGCGCCGGACGGGGCGACGGCGCGAGCGTCGGCGCGCCGCGCATGCTTGTGGCAAAGGTGAGCGTTTTCGGGACTTACGGCGGCGAATATCGATTTGCGGTCAAAGGTGAGGATCGCGAAACGCGTGCACGCACCTGCCAGGTCGCGGGCGCCACCAACGCGATGCGCAGGAAAACGGCGATAAAGCTTCGCGCCGCTATGAACAGGTTCCGGCTCGACGCCTGGAAACGTCCGCCAGCAAAGGCTGTCGCGGGTTTTCGGCGAGCGGCGCGGGGCGGTGCGGCACGATGGCGATTCGCACCCGCGGAGGTGCGTCGCGCGACAAAGCCTGGCTCACCGAAGCATCCCGCGAGATTCGAATGCATCGGTAAATATCGCCGTGTACGTTCAGGCGTCACGCAAAGGTGAGCGTTTTCGGGACCTTTGCAACGGTGCGGAACGGATCAAACCATGCATCACTTCAGAGAACACGGACGCATCGGCGCCCACGACGAAGCTCAACCTTCGATCAGAAACCGCTCGCGATTTTTGCCGACGAGCCAGGCCGGCGAGCGCCCACGGCCGCTCCAGGTTTCGCCGGTCTTCGGATTGCGGTACTTGGCGACGGACGTCGTCGTCGACGACTTGCGGCGCGGCTTCGGCGAGGCGCTCGTCAAGCCGAGTTCTTCGGCGGTCAGGTCGTATTCGGCAATCTTCTGCTTGATATCGGCGATAGCTTGCGAGACTTCTTTTTCGCGCGCGGCTGCGACTTCCTTGTGCAGTTTTTCGAGTTGCGCAGTCAGCTGTTTGTAAGAGGCCATGCCGGTGTTCCCCCCTCGGTTGGACGCACTGCGATGAATCGCGATGAATGGTTGGCGGACACTATCAGACGAATAAATCACAGGATAGTGAATCGCGCGGCCGAGCGCATGCGCGACGGCCCCGCTCAATCGTCGATCGCATCGTAGACGCGGCGTTCGAAGTCGATGGCCATCGGGAAGGGGTCGATCGAGCGGCGCTGGATCAGCATCAGGCCGATCATGTTCTCGACCGGATCGGCGAACCAGCTCGTGCCGTACGCGCCGGGCCAACCGAACGAGCCGAGCGAGCGGTAGCCGAGCGGCAATTGCTGCGCCGGATCATCGACGATCGACAGGCCGAGGCCGAAGCCTTGCGCCGCCCAGATCACGTGACCGAAGGCAGGCAGGCGGCGCTGGTCGCGGCTCAGGAAATTGCTGCGCATCAGGTCGACCGAGCGATGCGACAGCAGCCGCGTGTCGCCGACGCGGCCGCGCCCGAGCAGCAGTTGCGCGAATTGCAGATAATCCTCGGCGGTCGAGACCAACCCGCCGCCGCCGCTCTGAAAGCGTTGCGGATTGGCCCAGCGACTCGCCGCCGCATGATCCTCGACCACACGACGGCGCGTGCCGGGATCGATGTTGTACGCGGTGGCGAGGCGCGCAAGCTGTGCGTCGGGCACCCAGAACGCGGTGTCGCGCATGCCGAGAGGCGCGAAAATGCGCGTGCGGAAAAACTCCCCAAGAGTCATGCCGCTCACGCGTTCTATCAGCACGCCGAGCACGTCGGTCGCCACGCCGTAGTGCCAGCGCGAGCCGGGCTGGAACATCAGCGGCAACGCGGCGATGCGCGCGAGCCACGCGCTGTTGCCGCCGCTCGCCTCGAAGCCGTTGAACGCGGCTGCGTAGGCTTCGGCGAGCGGACCCGTCGCCGTGAAGTGATACGCGAAACCCGCGCGATGCGTGAGCAGGTCGAGCACCGTAATCGGCGCGCGTACCGGATCGGTCTGGTCGAGCGGGCCGGTCGGGTCACGCAGCACGCGCGGCGCGGCAAGCTCGGGCAGCCACCGCGAGATGGGCGCATCGAGCGCGAGGCGGTCTGCCTCGATCAGCATCATGATCGCGGCGCTCGTCACCGGCTTCGTCATCGACGCGATGCGAAACAGCGTGTCGCGCTCCATCGGCAATTGCGCGGCTTCGTCGCGTAGGCCTGCCGGTTCGAAGTAGCCGATTTCGCCGCGCCGCCATACGAGCGACACCACCCCCGCCACTTCGCCCCGCTCCACGTAGCCCTGCATCGCGTTGGTCAGCGTAGCGAGCCGGGTCGCGGCAAGTCCTGCTATCTGCATGTACATCCTGTGTCGGTAAAAGAAAACGTGCGCGCGCCCAGGTCGCTTTGGGCGATCAAACCGAAAGATAGAACCTGTCCGGCGAAAGCGCACACGACGGCTTTCCTAATTGCCGATCCCGACTGGCGGACACAATGACGACATTCAGGCTTTCTGCCGTTTTTCCAATGCGCAAAGCGCGGCATCGAGGCGTTTGACGCGGGTTGCCTGCGCCGGCACGAGAACCGCGCCGGAAACGTGCTGAAGGCGGTTACGCCAGTAAGACAAAGGAATACGGTCTTCTGCGGAAATATGGGAAATTATCTGCTCGAGATGCTCGATGTCTTTTTCGAGTTGCTGATGATTCATTGCTTTCCCCGGATTCTATTGAATTAGTGTTGAAGCAAAAAAATCGAAAGCATGAAGCCGCGTTGGCCCGCGCGGCCCAAAGTAATGCCCGCCAGCAGCGGAAAAACCTTCCTGAACTTCTTCTGCGTCGGGAAAAACCGGCAATTTCTGCTCGCCGGGTTAAATCCTAACGGTTTAAAAAAGAATACTGCCGTCAAATTTCACGTTCCGTTGCCTGCCGCACTGACTGCGTTCGACGCCCCGAAGGTAAAGATAAATCATGGTCCGGGCGCAAAGAGATAATCGGTGCGCGGTGACTCGACGTTGTAAAAATGCCGCATGCGGCCTACTTATGCAATTCGCATGCAAACCGCTTATCGGATACGCATTAGGCGCATGAATTTATGACGGCCATGTGGTAACCGGAATGGCACGAGCGTGGTCAGCGAGCGTATCGGGAATTGGCAGGGATTAACTGCGAACAGGCGAAAAAACCGAAGGCCGCCAACGGATCGGCCAGCCGCGCGCGCCGGCATTGCATCGGCACGGCGTCAGGAGCTTACTTCGCAGTCGCGCGGCAGGCGTAGATCAGGCTCAACGTACCGCCCTCGCTCGACTGGCGCACGACGTCGAACACGCCATTGCAACTGGCGGCCGCCTGTTGCGAGCACAAGTCGGAACCGACCGGGCATTGCACGAGCGTGGTCGCACGGCCGTCCGGCAGGAACAGCGGCGCGCTGCTGCTGCAACCGCCAAGCGCGACGATCGCGGCGACGGCCAGTATGTCGCGCGAGCGGCGCGCGAAGAAGGAATGGCATTTCATGGAGACCCCGGTCACGTCTTGTTTTTCGATCTCTCGATTGTGCCACGCTGCTCTCGTGCTGCGTCAGTTGGCGTGGCGCGGCTGGCCGGGCGCGGCGAGTCAAACGTCGATGCCGTGCGCGGCGATCTTCTTGTACAGCGTCGCGCGGCCCATGCCGATCTGTTTCGCCGTGTCAATGACGCGGCCGCCGTTCGCGCGCAACGCGTCGCAGAGAAAGCGCTTTTCGAACGCGGCCATCGCGTCGCTCCACGAGGTGGGTTCGGCGGTGGCGGCCACGTCCACGCCGGCGGCCGCGACAGTCGGGGTCCGCGCCGGTGCCATCGCACCGCCCTGCCCCGAGCCGATGAACGGCGCGAGCACACGCGCATCGATGCGCTCGCTGTCGGACAGCATCACGGCGCGCTCCAATGTGTTGCGCAGTTCGCGCACGTTGCCGGGCCAGTCGTACGCGCACAGCAGGCGCAACGCGTCGTCGTGCAATTCGAAGTGGCTGCCGCCGCCTGCCTGCGCGGCCAGCTCCTCGAGCATCGCGTAGGCAAGCGCCTCGATGTCGGACGGACGCTCGCGCAGCGCCGGCGCATGGATCGTCAGCACGTTGAGCCGGTAGAACAGGTCCGCGCGAAAACGCCCGGCCGCGACGAGCGCCGGCAAATCGGCCGATGTCGCCGCGATGATCCGCACATCCGCGCGCACGATCCGATTCGAGCCGAGCGGCTCGAATTCCTTGTCCTGCAGCACGCGCAGCAGCTTGCCCTGCAACGGCAGCGGCATATCGCCGATCTCGTCGAGAAACAGCGTGCCGCCGTTGGCGAGCTCGAACTTGCCGACCCGGCCCCTGCGATCCGCGCCGGTGTACGCGCCGGGTGCGGCGCCGAAGAACTCGACTTCGAGCAGCGTGTCGGGAATCGCCGCGACGTTGACGCCGACGAGCGGCTTGTGCGCGCGCGCCGAGCCGCCGTGAATCGCATGCGCGAGCAGCTCCTTGCCGGTGCCGGTTTCACCCAGCAGCAGCACCGGCGCTTCGAGTTGCGCCGCGCGCCGCGCCTGGCGCTTCACTTCGAGCGACGCCGCGCTCGTGCCGACGAAGCTGCTGAACGTATAGCGCGCGCGGCGCGCCTGCGCGAGCGACTGACGCGTCGCGATCAGCTCCTGCTGCAACCGCGAGTACTGCGAAAAGAGGGGCGACAGCGCTTTCAGCTCGTCGAACAGCGCGAAGCCGACCGCGCCGATCGTCACCCCGGCATCGTCCTTGAGCGGCAGGCGCGTGACGACGAGCGGCTCGCGATCGGTCTCCATGATGTCGAGCAGGATCGGCTTGCCGGTGTTGACGACCTCGCGCATCAGACTGTTTGGAATCACCGCTTCGCAATCCCGGCCGATCGCCTGCTGCGGGTCAGCAAAACCGAAGCGCGCCGCATACCGCTTGTTGATCCACACGACGCGCGCCTGCCCATCGACGATGAAGGTGCCTTCGCTGAAGTTTTCGAACGTGCGAAACAGCGAATCCATCGCCCGACGAAGCACGTCGTCATAGGTGGCGGGCAGGCCCGTCCAGTCGGTCAACATGCTGTCGCTGTCTCCGCTTATCGTTTTGATTGCATCAATCTCAATCGGTGGATGAATTTATCTCCAAATTGAGACACCCGATAGGCCTTATGCATCATGACTTACCCTGGTTTCAGGCGTTCTTCACCGGATGGAAGTCCCGTTTCGGAGACGCTTGGGTACAATCCGCCCACGATGCCTCGGCCCGCCGCTGCGCGGCCGCGCCATGCGCCACGGCGGGCCAGCAGCAAAACGACAGCCATGGCATGGAACCTGCGTTCCGACCGCGCCGCGCCGTCGCTCGATCGGGACGGCAAACATGTAGAACAACCGGGCTATGGAGATTCAATGACCTTTCTCATCGTTATCGCCGCGCTGGCGTTTCTGATGTTCGCTGCGTATCGCGGCTACAGCGTGATCCTGTTCGCGCCGATCGCGGCGCTCGCCGCCGTCCTGCTCACCGAGCCCGCCGCCGTCGCGCCGGTCTTCACGAGCATCTTCATGGACAAGATGGTCGGCTTCGTGAAGCTGTACTTCCCGGTGTTTCTGCTCGGCGCCGTATTCGGCAAGGTGATCGAGCTGTCGGGCTTCTCGGAGTCCATCGTCGCGGCCGCGATCCGCTATATCGGCCGCTCGCGCGCTAACGCGGTGATCGTCGCGGTGTGCGCGCTGCTCACCTACGGCGGCGTGTCGCTGTTCGTCGTCGTGTTCGCGGTCTATCCGTTCGCGGCCGAGCTGTATCGCCAGAGCAACATTCCGAAGCGGCTGATGCCCGGCGCGATCGCGCTCGGCGCGTTCTCGTTCACGATGGACTCGCTGCCCGGCACGCCGCAGATCCAGAACATCATCCCGACGACGTTCTTCAAGACCACCTCGTGGGCCGCGCCGACGCTCGGCGTGCTCGGCGCGCTGTTCATCATCGTGGTCGGTCTGTCGTATCTGGAATGGCGCCGCCGCGCCGCGATGGCGACCGGCGAGGGTTACGGCACCGACCTCGTCAACGAGCCGGAGCGCGTCGAGTCGAAGCAGTTGCCGCATCCGCTGCTGGCGGTCGCGCCGCTCGTCGTGGTCGGCGTCTCGAACTTCCTGCTGACGCGCTGGATTCCGACCTGGTACGGTCCGTCCTTCACGGTCACCCCGGACATCCTGCCGGGGCTGCATGCACCGGTCGAAACGAGCGTCAAGGCTCTCGTGGGGATTTGGGCCGTGCTGGGCGCGCTGCTGCTCGGCATCGTGATGGTCGTCGTGACGGCGTTCAGTCGCGTCAGCCAGCGCTTCGCGGTGGGCACCAAGGCGGCAGTGGCGGGCGCGCTGCTGGCGTCGCTCAACACCGCGTCGGAATATGGCTTCGGCGGTGTGATCGCGGCGCTGCCGGGCTTTCTCGTCGTCAGCAATGCGCTGAAAAGCATTCCGAATCCGCTCGTCAACGCCGCGGTGTCGGTCAGCACGCTGGCGGGCATCACGGGTTCGGCATCGGGCGGTATGAGCATTGCGCTCGCCGCGATGTCGGATACGTTCGTCAAGGGTGCGGAAGCCGCGCATATTCCGCTCGAAGTACTGCATCGCGTGGTCGCGATGGCGAGCGGCGGCATGGATACGCTACCGCACAACGGCGCGGTGATTACGCTGCTCGCCGTGACGGGTCTCACGCACCGGCAGTCGTATCGCGACATTTTCGCGGTCACCGTGATCAAGACGCTCGCGGTGTTCTTCGTGATCGCGGTGTATTACGCGACCGGCCTCGTGTGAACGCCGAACCGGAAAACAGTACTTTGATCTGATAGATCCGCATTACCCCCACCTCGACAGCCTGCCAACGAAGCACGAGGATGGGAGTCGTCAGCGCCCAATGTTGCAAGGGCAGGCTGACCCGAGTAACAACGGCGTTTAACGGCCCGTCCCTGTCCGGACGGGCTATTTTTTGCGCGCGCCGAACGCTTCCTAGCCCGCCCCCGCGTCACCCGCATGACAAAATCCGAACGCACGTCGCGCCACTGTGGGGCATGAAAAATGCATTCGTCGCGACGAGGAGTCGCGTTAAACTGGTTGCTCGCTCCGCAACCGCGAATCCGCTAGCGGCAGCGTCACACTCGACTAAAACCCCGGCGAGACAGAGGCAGACGCGACACGGCACGACGACGCGGCAGACGGCACGCCGTCCGCCCCGTACAATGGTTCCATCACCAACGCAACAAGGACAACTTCGATGCGCATCACCGGGTCCTCCGGGTCAATGGCCCTGCTCACCGAATACGACGACGCAACGGCGCGCGAACTTCGCTCGCTGCGCCTCGAATCGACCGAAGACGGCAAAGGCATCCTGCTGATCGAGGTCGATGAGCGCAAGCCGGGCATACATCGCGAAGTGCGCTACGAAATCACGCCCGCGGAGCTGATCGCCGCGATCCGCGCGCATGGTGCCGAGTTGCCGGGCGAGCAGCACAATCATCGTCAGTGAAGCAGGCGCGCGGCGGGTGTGACCGTCGCGTGACTCGGCAGCCTCTCGCGCCGGTTGCGTCGCGCTTCGACGCGTCAGCGCGGGATTATTCGCATTAGGCGCGCCTGCGCGCGTCGCCGTGCTTCCGTTTGTTCCGTTCACGCCGCCAATCCCCGCTTTCCTACGGTTTTTTGCAAGCGCCTTCGCGTCTCGTCGAGCGCGCTTACCCGGCCTTCAGCAACTTGTCACAAGCGGTTGCCACGCTTGTGTATCGAGGCATGCGGCCACATATGGCGATCTGATCGCAGCCAGAAGCCGGGCCAATTTCCGGGCCGGTTGCACGTCTCGAAAATACGTCCATAATCTTTGCATTCCCCTTTGCATTCCTTACCGCGCTGCGCCCGCAAGGGCCGCGGATGTTAAACCGATGCTACATGACCTCGTCGCGCAATATGGACCGGCGCTCGTCTTCCTCAATGTGCTGGCCGCCGCGCTCGGGCTGCCGGTGCCGGCCATGCCGTCGCTCGTGCTGTTCGGCGCGATGGCCGCGATGCACCCCGGCTCGGTCGGCACGCAACTGCTGCCGGTCCTCGTGCTGTCGATCTTCGCGACGCTGATCGGCGACAGCGCGTGGTACGTCGCGGGCCGCATCTACGGCGGCAATACGCTGAAGACGATCTGCCGGCTGTCGCTGTCGCGTGACACCTGCGTGAAAAAGACCGAGCGCTTCTTCGGCCGCTGGGGCGTGCGTGTGCTCGCGCTCGCGAAGTTCGTGCCGGGGCTGTCGATCGTGTCGATCCCGATGGCCGGCGCGATGGGCACGCGCTACCGCACCTTCCTCACCTATGACGGCGTCGGCGCCGCGCTGTGGTCCGGCACCGGGCTGATCATCGGCGCGCTGTTCGCGCGGCAGATCGACATGCTGTTCGCGATTGCCGGGCGGCTCGGGCGCACGGCGGCGCTCGTCGTCGTCGCGTTGCTGGTGCTGTACGCGGTGTACCGGTGGATCCGGCGCCGTCAGTTGATCGCGAAGCTCGCGTCCGCGCGCATCGAGGTCGACGAACTCGCGAAGCTGTTCGCGGCTGACCGGGCGCCGGTCGTGTTCGACATCCGTTCGGAGGAGAAGCGCAAGCTCGATCCGTTCGTGATCCCCGGCGCGCAATTCGCCGATGAACGGCAACTCGACGACATCGTCGCCACCTACGCGCACGATCAGAAGCTCGTGATCTACTGCTCCTGCCCGAACGAGATTTCCGCGGCATGGATGGCCAAGCAGCTCAACGAAGCCGGCTTCTCCGACGTGCTGCCGCTGCGCGGCGGCATGGAAGCCTGGCGCGATTCGGGCAAGCCGGTCGACTCGCTGCCCGCGATGCCGCCGCCGGAAGTCGCGGTCGACGACATCGCGCCCAAAGCCGTTTAGCCGTAATCAGCGGCGGCATCGTCCGCCTGACGCGCGCGGCACGGCTCGTCCCGGCGTGCGAGCGCGCATCGCGTTGCCTCGCGTTCAATCGTGCAATGAATATCGAAGGAGCGGTTCAATGCTTTCGACTCAGGACGTTTCGATTCAAGAGGTGGAAGGACAGCAGGGGGTCGTCGCCGACGCGCCGTTTTCGTCGCTATCGACGCGCATGCACCAGATGTTTCCCGCGCTCAGCTGCGCGGAGATCGACCGGCTGCGCCGCTTCGGCGAGATCGGTCACTGGAAGTCCGGCGAACTGCTGTTCGAGACCGGGCGCACCGGGCCCGGCATGTTCGTGCTGCTCGAAGGACGCGTGAAGGTCTATCAGCGTGACGGCATCGGCCGCGAAGTCTTGATCGGCGAGCATGGCGCCGGACATTTTCTGGCCGAGGTCGGGCAACTGTCGGGCAAGCCCGCGCTCGTGAACGGCCTCGCGATCAGCGCCGTCGAAGCGCTGCTGATTCCGCCCGAGCGCCTGCGCGCGCTGATCGTCGCCGAAGCGGAACTCGGCGAGCGCATCATGCGCGCGCTGATTCTGCGGCGCGTGTCACTGATCGAAAAGGGCGCGGGCGGGCCAATCCTGATCGGCAATAGCAGCGACGCACGGCTCGTGACGCTGCAAGGCTTCCTGTCGCGCAACGGCCATCCGCATTCCGTGATCGACGAACGCGACGAAGACGCGCTGCGTCTGATCGAGCAGTTCGCCGCGCAACGCGAGGACCTGCCGCTCGTGATCTGCCCGGACGGCTCGGTGCTGCGTCATCCGAGCATGCCGGAGCTTGCCACTCGCTTAGGTATGCTGCCCGATCTCGACGACACGTACGTGTACGACGTCGCGATCGTCGGCGCGGGGCCGGCGGGACTTGCCGCCGCGGTGTACGCGGCCTCCGAAGGGCTTTCGGTGATCGTGCTCGACAGCCGCGCGCCGGGCGGCCAGGCGGGCGCGAGCTCGCGCATCGAAAACTACCTCGGCTTTCCGACCGGCATCTCGGGCCAGGCGCTCGCCGGCCGCGCGTTCGTGCAGGCGCAGAAGTTCGGCGCGCACGTGGCGATCCCAGTCAACGTGAAAGCGCTGCATTGCGGGCAGTCGCCGTATCGGCTCGAGCTGAAATGCGGCGGCCACATCAGCGCGCAGGCGATCGTGATAGCGAGCGGCGCCGTGTACCGGCGCCCGGCGCTCGACGGGCTCGAGCGCTTCGACGGACGCGGCGTCTACTACTGGGCGTCGCCGGTCGAGGCGAAGCTGTGCAAGCGCCAGGAGGTCGTGCTGGTTGGCGGCGGCAATTCGGCCGGCCAGGCGATCGTCTATCTGGCGACGCACGCGGCCAAGGTTCACGTACTGATCCGCCGCAGCGGTTTCGAGGCGACCATGTCGCGCTATCTGATCGACCGCATCCGCTCGCTGCCGAACGTGTTCGTGCATCCGAATTCGGAAGTCGGCCGGCTCGAAGGCGATGAGGACGGGCTCGTGTCGGTCGCGCTGAAGCGGCCGCTGCCCGGCGGCGTCGATCACTTCGACACCCGGCATCTGTTTCTGTTCACCGGCGCGGACCCGAACACCGAATGGCTGCGCACCTGCGGCGTGCAGCTCGACGCGAAAGGCTTCGTGCTGACCGGCATCAGCGCGCATGGCTCGGCCACCGCGTGCGATCTCGGGACCACGGTCGAAGGAGTCTATGCGATCGGCGATGCGCGTGCCGGGTCGACGAAACGCGTGGCCGCGGCGGTCGGCGAAGGCGCGGCCGTGGTCGCGCAGATTCACCAGTTGCTGGCGCAGACGAGCGGTGAAGAGGTGGCGCTCGGGGCGTGAGCCTCAGAGAGCATGAAAAAAAGCACACGGTGAGTTACACAGTGCGCTTTTGTATAGCAGACGGCACGATGGCTGCGCCGGAGCGGGCCCGCGTGTTCAGCGGTCCAACTTCGCGCGCAACTCGCGCGCGGCCTCCAGCAGTCCCTCGTAACCCGAACGCGCGTGCTCCGGCAGATCGGGATCGCCGACCAGCGCGCCGAGCGTTTCGATCAGACTGTACACAATGCCTTTCGCGGCGCCCGACGCAATGCCGCCTGACGACACCTGTTGATCGACGTGACTGAGCGCCGCGTCGAGCTGCTCGATCTCGGGACGATCGTCGGAGGGCGGCTTGGGAGAAACGTCTTGCGTCATGATCGAACATCGCTCCATTGAGTGCATCGGTAAAGTTGTTATATACCGATCGTGCGCCGCCGTCTATTCGTGTTCGGCGCGACAGCTATCCACGTCAAGGCGTCCAGCGATATATCAGCAGCTTCGCGCGCGCGTCGTCTTCGACCAGCACCACGTACTCGCCGTTATCGCGCTGCACCGCGCTGATGCCGAGATACACGTCGACCCAGCCGCTCGTGCCGCCGACGCTCGCGCCCGGCGTCATGTAACCGACCGCCGTGCCGTTGCGCGCGTCGTAGACGTCGATGCGATCGGTGTACAGCTCGGCAACGAAGATATAGTTGCCCGCCACCGCGACGCCGACCGTGGTGGTCTGCGGATCGCTTTGCGTGTTCCACGGCAGCGAGACCGTGTATGTCAGCGTCGGGTTGCCGCTGCTCCAGTTGTCGTAGCGGGCCAGCACCGGACCCGCTTCCTTCCAGTGCGTCGGGTCCCACGGAATCGCACTCGTGAAACCGGACAGATACATCGTGTCGGTCGCTGCGACGTAGACGAGCCGCGCGAGCCGCGTGAATGGCGCGGGCATCGCGAACATCTTCGCACTCGCGTACGTGTAGATCGCATTGCCGGCGGAGTCGAGACCTTGCAGCGGCATCTCGCGCACGCCGCTCAATGGCGTGGCAAGCCACACGTTGCCGGGTTCGTCGACCCACCAGAAGCCGTCGCCGACCGTGCTGCCGGTCGACGGATTGCCGCTGATCTCGCTCGCGTCTACGGCGCCATTGCCATTGCTGTCGCGCCACAGCCATTCGCCGTACGTCGGTTGCGCGGCGGGCCATGCGCCGGGCAGCGGATTCTGCGCGAGCATCCCCGACGGTATCGCGATCTCGCCATGCGCGGCATCGAAGCGATAGATGTTCAGATAGTGCGCGCCCGGATCGAGCGTATAGAGAAAGCGCTGGCCATCGAATCTGCGCACCATCGGTTCGCCACGCACGCCGCGCGGCTCGTGAAAGGCGGGATCGTCGGGGTAATCGAAGCGATCGAGCGTGAACGCCGCATATGACCATTCGTGGCCGACCGGCTGCCTGTAATCGAGCGTGAAGCGCTTCGAGCCCGTGTAGATGGAAGCGGGTGTTGCAGGGTCGAACGCGCCGCTATCGACGAAGCTCAGACCGTAGAGCCGCCAGTTGAGCACGCGCGTGCCGTACACGTAGCTCTCCAGCACTGCGCCCTGCCCTACGGATGCCGAGCCGAGCGCGCGCGGTCCCTCGCCGTTTTGCGCGACGTACAGATTGCCGGCCGCGTCGACGCCGATGCCGGTGATGCCGTTGAAACGCGTATCGCCGGGCACGCCGCGCACGGGATGGAAAATGCCGTTGCGCGTGCCGATCGACGCGCCCGCCTGCATCTGGCCGCCAGCGCCCTTGTTGAACACGAGGATCTGCTGCGAAACGCCGTTGTCGGCGACCAGCAGTTGGCCGGATGGCGTCACTGTGAGGTCGCTCGGCACGGTGCCGGCGGGCAGTGTCAATGGACCGGCGAGCGCGGTGCCGTCGGCGCGGTAGTGCAGGATGCTCAGATTGCCTGTGCCGAAGCCGCTGATGATCCACAGCGTCGAGTCGGTGTCGATCGCGATGCGGGCCGGCGACGCGACGCTCCACGAACGCAGCGGCTGCATGGACTGCGCGTCGTACACCGCGATCCGGTTGCCGTACGTGTCGGCCACGTAGAGCTCGCTGTCGGTTGCGGCGAGGCCGCGAATGCTCGCGTCGGTGCCAGTCTTCACCGTATCGACCGCGACGAAACTGTTCTTCGTCGCATTCGCGCTATTGCCGATGCCGCCGGAAAACGGCGCGCCGGTCGCGAGATTCGCAAGCGTGCGTCGCGTGACGCCGTACCAGGTCTGATTGGCCGGCGGATAGTCGGCGCCGACCAGCGCATTGTTCTCGTTGCCGATCGACATCGCCGCATAGAGGTACGTCTGGTTGACGGCCACCGCGTCGCCTCCGGCCGCGCCCCAGCCATGCGTCGAACCGGCCACCGCGAGCTTGTCGCCCGCGCGATAGGCGGCGATTTCACTGCCGCTTTCGTCCCACGGCGCATTCGTATAAACGGTGCCATTGGCGCCGACGCTAATGGCCTGAATATCCTGCTGCATCCATTTGCCGTCGCCAAATCCGAAACTATTACCGATCCATGAGGTCGTGTAATTCAATTTGGATTGCGCGGAAACATTCGGCGAGATCAGGCTGTGGATTAACACCACGGCCAAGCCAAGGCGGGAAAAAGGCTTCACGGCAGTCGGTCCTTGCTAGGCGCGAGACGCGCACATCAGATTTGGCGTTTTATCCTCTCATATAAAAATAGTAAATTTATTGATGAAAAAATGATTATTGAATGCCGATTCATCCAATTCATTCGATTTGCGTCGAATCATGTTTCCGACACAATCTTTCCTTCACGAAACCGGTAAAAACCGGTTCCCGTAAAGACTCACCGATTAGAGATCCAGTTGCTTTTTCTGCTCCTGTAAATCCTCACCTTGAGCGAGACGCTCATCATGTCCGCGCCGCCCGGCGACGCTCGAAAATCCGCTGCGTCAGATCGAACGCCACCAGATTGCCGGCCACCACGAGCAATAGACCGACCACCGCGAGCGCTGACCACCGATAGCCCTCGAACAGCGTCGATGCCGCGAGCGCGACGATCGGAAACAGCACCGTGCAATAGGCGGCCCGCTCCGGGCCCATACGGCCGACGAGCATCAAGTACGCCGTAAAGCCGATCACCGAGCCGAACACCACGAGATACGCGAGCGCACCGAGATAGCGCGCCGACGGTTCCACCGCGAACGAATAGCCGACGAACAGACTACCGAGCGTCAGGACGGCAGCACCGATCAGCATCGCCCAGCTGTTGGTCGCGAACGGATGCAGGCCCATCGACTGCATGCGGCTCGACAGCAGGTTGCCGGCCGAGAAGCACAGCGTGCCGAGAAACGCGACGCCGAGCCCGAGCCATGCGGTGTGATCGCCGAGATGCCCGGCCATCTGCTGCACGAACAGACAGACGATGCCGACGAGCCCGAGCAACGCACCCGCAATCGCGCTCGGCTGCAGAGGCCGGCCCATGAACAGCCGCCCGTTGATCGAGTTCAGCAGTGGCGCGGTCGAGAACACCACCGCGACGAGCCCGCTCGGCACGAGCTGTTCGGCGTAGTAGAAGCACAGGAAATTCAGGCAGAACAGCGCGAGACCCTGCGCGGCGAGGTAGCGCCAGGCGTCGCGCGGCGGCCAGATCGGGCGGCGCATGATGCGCGCCAGTGCGAACATCAGCAGCGCGGCGATCCAGAAACGCCATGCAATCGATACCGGTGGCGGCACCGCGCCGAGTTGCCATTTGATTGCGATCCACGTGGTGCCCCAGATCAGCACGGTGATGGCATAAAGGAGGAGATTCATGGTCGGGCCTCAGACTGCAATGACGGACTGCGATGACGCGCAGCATGGAAGAAAGCCCGACTATGGAACCGCGCCGCCGCCCGCAATTGTCCAAAATTGCGCACTTTTTCGCGCCGATGCGCAGGCTGACGGGACGCGCCGTATACTGGCCGCTCAACCACCACCGTACACCGGAAAACCTCCGCGCGCCGCCGTGAACCCCACCCCGTCCGTCCCCGTGATATCCACCGCCGGCATGCCTTTTGGCCTGCAGTCGGTCTGTCACACGCTGGCCAGTGCGAACGCGCATCTGGACCGCTTCGCGTGGCTCGGCGACGGACTCGCGATCGCGCTATGGACTCGCGACACGAAGGAGGACGAGACCGTCTACGAACGGCCCGGCCATCACACGCTGTCGTGCTATCTGGACGGCGGCTATCGCACCGAGCGCCAGAAAATGCCGGGCCACTACGGCGCGCCGTCGCGGCTGTGCGCACTGCCCGGCGATCACGAATCGCGCTGGTGGGTGCGCGGCCACATGCACTTCATGCATCTGTACTTCCTGCCCGAGCACTTCACGCGACGCGCGGTGCAGGAGCTCGATCGCGAACCGCGCGAACTGACGCTCGCCGATCGCACCTATTTCGAGGACCCGCGCATTGCGAGTCTGTGTCAGTCGCTCGTCAACGAGGAGTGGGAAAGTCCCGACGGTCTGCTGCGCACCAACGAGACCGCGCACGAAGTGCTGAGCCTGCTATTGCGCGGCCAGGGCGTACGGCGCGCGAACGTGGCGCTGAAAGGCGGGCTGTCGGCCGCGACGCGGCGCCGCCTGCGCGACTATATCGACATTCATCTTGCGCAGCCGTTGACGCTCGGGGAGTTGTCGGGTGTCGCGGCGCTGTCGGAGTTTCATCTTGCGCGGATGTTTCGCGAGTCGTTCGGGTTGCCGCCCGCCGCCTGGATCGCGCGGCAGCGGCTCGATCGCGCGCGCACGCTGCTGCGCACGACGACGTTGCCGCTCGCGCAGATCGCCGGGCAGTGTGGCTATGCAAACGCGAGTCACTTTAGTCACCGGTTTCGCGAGGCTGTCGGGGTGACGCCGAGTGGGTTCCGGCAGGCTATCGGTGTTTGAGATCGCGTTTGAGTTTCGCTTTGCGGTTAGCTCCGCGTCATCGCAGCGCCATCGCCAGCACGCGCGCGACGTGGATCGCGTCGACGCCCGCGCCGTCGTGAATCTGATGCCGGCAGCTAGTCCCGTCGGCGACCATCAGCGTGGCCGCGTCCAGCTTGCGCACCGCGGGTAGCAGCGACAGCTCGGCCATCGCCTGCGAGCTCGCGTAGTGCTCCGCTTCATAGCCGAAGCTGCCGGCCATGCCGCAGCACGACGATTCGACCGTCGATACCTTCAATTCGGGAATCCACTTCAGCACGGTCTGCACCGGCGTGAATGCGTCGAACGCCTTCTGATGGCAGTGGCCGTGCACGAGTGCCTGCTGCATCGGCAGCGGCTTCAATTCGAGCTGCAATCGTCCGGCCTTTTCTTCGCGCACGAGGAATTCCTCGAATAGAAACGCGTGCTGCGCGAGGCGCTGCGCCTCTTCGCCGAAACCGTACTGCAGGAATTCATCGCGCAACGACAGCAGACACGATGGCTCCAACCCCACCACCGGCACGCCACGTTCGACGAACGGCCTGAACAGCTCGAGCATGCGCCGCGCTTCCTCTTTCGCTTCGTCGACGAGACCCGCCGCGAGAAACGTGCGGCCGCAACACACGGGACGCTCTGCCGGGCGTGCATTGAAGTGGACCGTGTAGCCCGCCGCTTCGAGCACCTGTTGCGCGGCGCGCGCGTTGTCGGGCTCGAGGTGGTTGTTGAAGGTATCGACGAACAGCAGGACTTCTTTCAGCGCGCACGCCTGCGCAGCGTTGCGTGCAGGCTTCGCGGACACCGCATCGGCCAGAAACGCCTTCTTGAACCGCGGCAAACTCCGCTCGGTCGCGAAGCCGACCGAGCGCTTGAACCACGTCGACAGCACCGGCACGTTGTCCGCGAGCGCCAGCAGCCTCGGCATGCGGCTCGCCGCGCCCGCATAGCGCGGCATGAACGCGACGAGCCTGTCGCGCAGCCGCACCCCATGCGTCTTGACACGCGCCGCCCGCGCCTCGATCTTGAACTTCGCCATATCGACGCCGGTCGGGCAATCGCGCTTGCAGCCCTTGCACGATACGCACAGGTCGAGGGTTTCCTTCACGTCATCGCTCGCGAGCCCGCTTTCGCCGAGCTGCCCCGAAATCGCGAGCCGCAACGTGTTGGCCCGCCCGCGCGTCAAATGTTGCTCGTCCTTCGTCACGCGATAGCTCGGGCACATCGTGCCCGCGTCGAACTTGCGACAGTGGCCGTTGTTGTTGCACATCTCGACCGCTTTCGCGAGGCCGCCGCTCAGATCGTCGCCGCTGCCGGGCGCGCTTTCTTCTCCCGTCAGCGGGTCGCGCTTCACGTTCCACGTCGACCAGTCGAGCGCCGTTTCGATGCGCTGTTCGCGATAGCCCGGCGCAAAGCGGAAATTGCGCGCGTCGTCCATCTTCGGCGGACGCACGATCTTGTCGGGATTGAAGCGGTTGTCCGGATCGAACAACGCCTTGATCTCGCTGAACGCCTGGTTGAGCCGCGGCCCGTATTGCCACGCGACCCATTCGCCACGGCATAGTCCGTCGCCATGCTCGCCGGAATACGCGCCCTTGTACTCACGCACGAGCGCGGCCGCTTCCTCGGCGATCGCGCGCATCTTCGTCGCGCCGTCGCGGCGCATGTCGAGAATCGGCCGCACGTGCAGCGTACCGACGCTCGCATGCGCGTACCACGTGCCTTCGGTGCCGTGGCGATGAAACACGTCGGTCAGCCGGCTCGTGTAGTCGGCCAGATGTTCGAGCGGCACCGCGCAATCTTCGATGAAAGACACCGGCTTGCCGTCGCCCTTCATGCTCATCATGATGTTGAGACCAGCCTTGCGCACTTCCCACAGCGCTTTTTGCGCATTTGCGTCCGGCATCTCGACGACCGCATCGGGCAGGCCCAACTCGCCCATCAACTCTGTGAGCTGCTTCAGCGACGCGAGCTGCGCGTCGCGATCCTCGCCCGCGAATTCGACGAGCAGAATCGCCTGCGGCTCGCCGACCAGCGCCTTCTCGATCACCGGACGAAACGCGGGATTGCTCAACGCCAGATCGATCATCGTGCGATCGACGAGTTCGACAGCGACCGGCTTCAGCTTGACGATGTGCTGCGTGAGCGCCATCGACTGCCGGAAGGTCGGAAAGTTGACCACGCCAAGCGCCTTGTGCGCGGGCAGCGGCGCGAGCTTCAACGTGATCTGCCGGCTGAATGCGAGCGTGCCTTCCGAGCCGACCAGCAGATGCGCGAGGTTCGCGCTGCCGTCATCGGTATAGGCGCGCGGATTCTGGCAATCGAACAGATCGATGTTGTAGCCCGCGACGCGGCGCAGCACCTTCGGCACGCGCGCGATGATTTCGTCACGCTCGCGCTGCGCGATCCGCGTGACGCCCGCGACGATCTGCTGCAAGCGCTCGCCTTGCGGCGGCTCGCGCAGCGACGCGAAGCGCGCTTCGCTGCCGTCGGCGAGAATCGCGTCGATCGCCTCGACGTTGTGCACCATGTTGCCGTACTCGATCGAGCGCGAGCCGCACGAGTTGTTGCCGGCCATGCCGCCGATCGTGCACTGGGCAGCCGTCGATACATCGACCGGGAACCACAGTCCATGCGGCTTCAGCCACGCGTTCAGATGATCGAGCACGACGCCGGGCTCGACCGTCACGGTGCGCGCGTCGGCATCGAACGCGACGATGTTGTTAAGCCACTTGCTCGTATCGACCACCAGCGCTTCGCCAACCGTCTGCCCACACTGGCTCGTGCCCGCGCCACGCGCGAGCAGCGGTACTTTCTCGCTGCGCGCGATCTCGAGCGCGATGCGCAGATCGTCCTGATCGCGCGGCACCACGACGCCGACCGGCGTGATCTGATAGATCGACGCATCGGTCGCGTAGCGGCCGCGGCTGGCGAGATCGAACAGCACGTCGCCGCGCAGCGCTTTGCGCAGATGCTGCGCGAGCGGACTCGTTGCGCGCGCGGCGGACGGGACCAGATGGATCGGCTTGACGAGCAAGCCCGCAGTGGGATTCGTCATTTCGTCGGCCCGTGAGGAGCGCGCCTGAACCGCGCAGCTCGAATTACCTAGTACAGCGTCAGATGCACCGGCGCGAGTCCTTCGATATGCCCGCTCACGTCGCCCGCCTCGCGCGGAAAGAACATGCCGGTGTACGAACCGGCGGTGATCACCATCTCCGGCGTCACCGCAATGCCGCGCGAACTCGCGTGATTGACGAGCCACGTCAACAGCCGCCGCGGATCGCCGGCCGGATTCGCGGGCGTCGTTTCGACGACATTGCCTGCGTTGAACGCGAAGCGCAGCGACGGCGCGACGAACGGAAAATCCTCGCGATACCGTGTGAATTCACCGACGATCAGCGCACCGTGATTTTGCAGGTCCGCAAGCTGCGCGAGTTTGTCGATGGCGGGCCACGCGGCATAGCGGCTCGCGACGATCTCGATGGTCGCGCCGATCGAGCCGATGCCCGCGAGCACTTCGTCCTCGCGGTACGGTTTCGTGGACGGCTCAAAACGCCGGCCGAAACGGAACGCGACTTCGAGTTCGAGCCCGAGCGGCGCGAAGCCTTCGCGCGACAGACGCGCGCCGTCGGCGTGCAGATCGGTGTCGGGCAATGGCGCGCCTTGAATCGGTCCACTCGCCGATTTCGCGCCGATCTTCCAGCCGCCGATTCGCGCGCCGCACGCGCTCAAGATTTCATGCTGGATTGCGTAGGCCGCGTCGGCATCGGAAGGAAGCAGCTCCGGCGGCAACGTATCGAGCACCGTGCGATTGCGACGCGCATCGGCAAGCAGCTGACTCAATGATGAAGTCATGTTTTACACGCCCATCCGGGTGGAAACGTGCGCCTTCTCCGACGCGCCAACTTCGAAGCGGCTCTCGGGCTGCATGCGGAACGCGAGCACGACGCCGATGCCCATCAGCAACATGCTGCCCACGAACGGCAGATCCCAGTTGCCAAAGCGGTCGATCAGAAAGCCGCCCATCACCGGCGAGATGATCGCGGCGAGCGCCGAGCCCGTGTTCATCATGCCGCTCGCGGTGCCGGAGAAGTCCGGCGCGATATCCATCGGGATCGCCCACATCGGGCCGATCGTCATCTCGGCGAAGAAGAAGCCCGACGCGAGACAGGCAATCGACAACGTCAGGTCATGCGTGAACATCAGAGGAATCAGCGACAGCAGGCAGAACAGCATGCACACCGACACCATCCAGCTGCGCGCGCGTTTGAGGCTGCCGGTGCGCTTGAAGATCGCATCGGTGACGATGCCGCCGAGCGTGTCGCCAATCACGCCCGCGAAGAACACGACCGACGCGAAGATCGCCGACTTCTTCAATTGCAGATGGTGGTTATGCAGGAAGTACAGCGGAATCCAGCTCAGGAACAGCCACAGCGTCCAGCCGTAGCAGAAGTAGACGATCGTGACCGGCGCCATGCGGCGAAACAGCTTGCCCCACGGCAGGCCGGAGACTTTCGGCTTCGGCGTGGGCAGCACCGCGAGTTCCTCGGGCGTGATGCGCGGATGATCTTTCGGATGCTCAGTGAACGTGAGCGCCCACGTGACCACCCACACCAGACTCAGCGCGCCGCAGATAAAGAACGATTCGCGCCAGCCCCAGTTGGTCATCACGATCACGATGAGCGCCGGCGCGACCGCGTTGCCGACTCGCGACGCCGCGTGCGTGATGCCCTGCGCGAAGCCGCGCTTTTCTTTCGCGACCCAGCGCGACATCGCCGACGTCGCGGCCGGGAACGTCGCGCCTTCACCGAAACCGAGCACGAGCCGCGCGGCAAGCAACGAAGCGAGCCCGCCCGCGAAGCCCGTGAACACCGTCGCGAGACCCCAGATGGCGCCGCAGAACAGCAGCGTGCGTCGCGCGCCGAAGCGATCGCTGACCCAGCCGCCGATCACCTGAAACAGCAGATACGGATACGCGAAGGCCGAGAACACGAGCCCGACCTCCGTATGCGTGAGATTGAATTCCTTGCCGAAACCCGCCGCCGCGGTGCTGACGTTTACGCGATCGAGGTACGTGATGAAGTACATGATGCAGAGCATCACTAGAACGATACTGGTCGCACTGGTCAAACGAAACCGCTTCATCGTCTCTCTCCATGGCATGTGTCGACGGCGCGCCTGAAGTGGCGCGCTGCGTCGTCGCCCGTCGGCCGCGAGAGCCGCTATGGACGCATTGCATGTTGTTCTGGCCGCGTTCTGCGCGCGGCTCGATGAGGGAAGCGCTCCCTGCGCCCGACAATCAAGCCGCGGCCTTCAATCCCGACGTCTTCGGTGCCTGGCTCAGCCACTCCATCGCAGCCGGCATGCCGCTTTCCGTGAGCGGCACGCCAGCAAGCCGCAGACCCATTTCGCAGCCAGCCAGTGTCGCGAGCAGCATCAGATCGTTGCAATCGCCAAGATGGCCGATGCGGAACATGCGGCCTTTCATCTTGCCGAGGCCCGTGCCGAGCGACATGTCGAAGCGTTCGTAGATCAGCTTGCGCACCGCATCGGCATCGACGCCGTCGGGCATCATCACGCCCGTCAGCACCGGGCTATAGACGGCGGGATCGGCACACTGGATTTCGAGCCCCCACGCGCGCACCGCGCGGCGCGTCGCTTCGGCAAGCCGCTCGTGGCGCGCGAACACGTTGTCGAGCCCTTCGCCGAGAATCATTTCGATCGCTTCATGCAGCCCGTACAGCAGGTTCGTGTTCGGCGTGTACGGCCAGTAGCCGGATTTGTTCATCTCGACGATTTCCGTCCAGTCCCAGAAGCTGCGCGGCAGCTTCGCGTGCTGGCTGGCGGCCATCGCCTTCGGCGAGATCGCGTTGAAGCTGATGCCCGGCGGCAGCATCAAGCCCTTTTGCGAGCCCGACACGGTCACGTCGACACCCCATTCGTCATGACGATAATCAGCGCACGCGAGACCGGAGATCGTATCGACCAGCAGCAGCGCCGGATGGCCCGCGGCGTCGATCGCGCGACGCACGGCGGCGATGTCGGACGTGACGCCGGTCGAGGTTTCGTTGTGCACCACGCAGACCGCCTTGATCGCATGCTGCGTGTCGGCGCGCAGATGCGCTTCGATCATCTGCGGCTGCACGCCGCGCCGCCAGCCTTCGATGCCTGGCAGCCCCAGGAATTCGGGCTTCAGGCCGAGCTGCTCGGCCATTTTTTTCCACAACGTCGCGAAGTGGCCGGTCTCGAACATCAGCACGTGATCGCCGGGGCTCAGCGTATTCGACAATGCGGCTTCCCATGCGCCCGTGCCGGACGCCGGATAGATGACGACCGGCTGCTGCGTCTTGAAAATCTTCTTGATGCCGTCGAGCACCTTGAGACCCAGCTCGCCGAATTCGGGTCCGCGATGGTCGATGGTCGGATAGCTCATCGCGCGGAGGATGCGATCCGGCACCGGACTCGGCCCCGGAATCTGCAGGAAGTGACGGCCAGCGGGATGAAAATCTAGCTTCAGCATCAGAGTCCTCCAATTGAATTTTGCATGCAAAAAACTATATCAGACGAACCGTGATGCTCCCAAGACGAAAATTGGCCTTTAAGGCCCGTGTTTACCCGCGTGTGCGCATGGATTAACTAATTGATATGGTTCCGATAAAATCCAGTTCATGTGAAGCTGAGGATTTTTGTATGCAAAATTCGGATTTCGACGCGGGTCTGACCGCTGCCCCGCTGATGCCGAAGGTCGAGCGTCAGCGCCTGCACGACACGGTGGTGGAGCACATCCGCCGCTTTATCGTCGAGGGAGCGCTGGAGCCCGGCAAGAAGCTGAACGAGCGGGAGTTGTGCGAAACGCTCGGCATTTCGCGCACGCCGCTGCGCGAGGCGCTGAAGGTGCTGGCTGCCGAAGGTCTGATCGAGATTTCGCCGAACCGGGGCGCGTCGGTATCGAAGATGTCGGAAGCGGAGGTGCGTGAGACCTTCGAGCTAATGAGCGGCCTCGAAGCGTTTTCCGGCGAACTCGCGGCCGAGCGCATCACCGCGGCCGAACTCGCAGAGATCAAGGCGCTGCATTACGCGATGCTGGCGTGCCGTGCGCAGAACGATCTGCCGGGCTACTACAGTCGCAACCAGGCGATCCACGACAAGATCAACGAAGCGGCGAGAAATTCGGCGCTGCGGCAGACGTATGTGTCGGTCAACCGGCGGCTGCAGGCGCTGCGCTTTCGCTCGAACTATCAGACGCCGAAGTGGGACCGCGCGATTCACGATCACGATGAAATGCTGAAGGCGCTCGAGGCTCGCGACGGCAAGAAGCTCAGCGCGATTTTGCGGCAGCATCTGCTCGATAAGCGGGATGCGGTTTTGCAGGTGCAGGTGCAGGAGGAGGTGGTCGCTTCGGCCTCCGGGTTGAAGGCGTGATGCGGACAACTGATGCCGAATCCCGCTCCTCGCCACTCCGTCGGCAACAAAACTTGTCCACCTAAATTGTTGGCAAGCCTGTGGACAACCTTCGCACAGCGAGCTTAAGTGCTTGAAGCGTGAGAACTATCCGCGCGCGGTGCATGCGTAGGCAGTGAGCGTCGCTATGGAGTCCGTGATACTGGCGAGGGGGTTCGCAAGGATGCCGTTTCACTCGCGCCGACCTCGAAGTCCAGTTGTCCACATAATTTGGGAACAAGCTTGTGGACAACCTGCGCACAGGCCTGCCAAGTGTTTGATACGGCAGGCCTATCGTGCGCGGATGCGGGAGCGGGCAGCGGCGCGGCACCTCACGCGATGCAAGCCAAGGGCCGCGCCCTCCATCCTCGATTTCACTGCGTCGTTTCACGACTGCGCAACGACTCCGGCAACCCATACAGCACGATCAGCGCGCACACCACGCTCATCGCGCCGATCACATACAGCGCCGGCGTCGTGCTGCCGGTCAGATCCTTCACACGTCCGACCGTCACCGGGCTCACGATCCCGGCGCGAACGGGCAGCCGCCAAGCCCGCCGAGCGCCGCGTCGAAACGGCGGACGCCGGTTTCATACGCGGCGAGCACGTTGGCGAGACCGAGGCCGCGCGTGTTATGAAAGTGCAGCGTGAGCGCGGCGGCCGGCAGCCGCTCGAGCGTGCGCTTGACAAGTCGCGCCACCTGGCGCGGATTCGCCATACCGGTGGTATCGGCGACGGTGATGCCCTCGATGCCCATCTCGCGATACGCGTCGACGATGCCGATCACGCGGTCTTCGTCGATGCGCCCTTCGAACGGACAGCCGAACGCGGTCGCCACGGTCGCGTTGAGCCGCACGCCCGCGGCCATCGCGCAACGCACGATGTCGTCGAACGCCGCGAGCGACGACTCGCAGCTCATGCGCATGTTCGCGCGGTTATGCGTCTAACTCGCGGACATCACGAGGTTCAGTTCGTCGGCGCGCGTGATGCGACAGCGTTTCTCCGGCCGGCGTCAGCGTCATGCCGCGCGCGTTGCGCTGGAATAGCGATGCGCCGACCGCCTGTTCGAGTTCGACCAGCCGCTTGCTGGCGGCGGACACGGCGATCGCCTCGCGCTCGGCGGCACGCGTGAGCGTGCCCTCTTCGAAGACGGCGAGAAAAAGCTGCAACGTGGTGAGGTCGAGCTTGCGGAGAAGATTTTTGATGACCATGGCGCGGCGACGAAAGTTCGGTCAGTGATAATCATCCTCTAGCTGATGGCGCACCGCCAACACGGTCACGGTTTGGCTGTCGTCGATTTCGAACAGCGAGACGTAGCCCGCGCGACCGAATGGGATCAGCAGCTCGCGCAAAAACGGCGTATCGCGCTGAACCTTTCGGCAAGTGAACGGCGACGTACGCAGCGTGGCGATACCATCGCGGATGGCTTGCAACGCGCGTTCGGCGAGCGGGAAATCCGTGTCGTCCCGCTCGAGGATGAAATCGTACAGTCTCTGCAGGTCCGCCGCCGCTGCGCGTGTGAAACGAACCTGATACGTCATCGGTGCTTCTTCGCGCGGGCCTTCGTTTTTGCTTCGCGGAGCCGCGTTTCAAGACCGGCGAGCACGTCGTCGGCCGATACGTAGTCGCCGCTTTGCTTCGCTTCAGCACGCGACTCGAGCCCTCGCACGACGAATTCACGCACATTCAGGCGCCGCGCGATGTTGTCGCGGATCGCCTGCTCGACGAAACTGGAGAGGCTTTCGCCGTCCTGCAGCACGTCCTCGGCCGCGGCCCGCAGCTCGGGCTTGACCCGAACCGACGGGAAAGTAGCGCTTTTCATCGTTCTCTCCATGCATCGCATTAGCGATGCATTATCGCGCTACCTCATTTCTGCCGCAAGCAGCCCTTCACGACTTCCACGCCGAACCCAGAATTATCGTGCAGAAATTCTCGCGATGATAATGCGGGTCTTTCAGCGCGAGCACGTCGGCCTTCACGTTGCCGAACGTCGTGTGCGGCTTGTGGATCGTGCCGTGCGCGAACGCATCGATGATACCTTCCTTGAAGTGCGCGCCGCGCGGATGCGCATGGGTGACTTCCTCGCGCCGCTGCTCGCTAAATTCGTCGTAGGCGAGACCGAGCACGTCCATTTCGACACCCGCAGTGACGAGCGCGATCACCGGCTTCATATGCTGCGGAATGCCTGGTGTCGTGTGCAGCGCGATCGCGGTCCACACCTGCTCGATGTCGTCCTCGCCGATCCGATGCCGCCGCAGAAATTCACGCGCGGCATTCGCGCCGTCGACTTCGAAGCGCTCCTGCTCGCTGCTGTATGGCGCGACGAGACCCATGTCGTGAAACATCGCGCCGATGTACAGCAGTTCGGGGTCGTACTTCAGCTGCTTGCGTTGCCCGGCCAGCGCGCCGAACAGAAACACGCGCCGCGAATGGTGATACAGCAACTCCGTTTCGGTGTCGCGCACGAGCTCGGTGGCTTCACGCGCCATCATGCTGTCGGGAATCTGGATACCTGCGATCGTCGTAGTCATGCGGCGTACTCCTTCGTATGCGAACGTGAATGTGAAAGTAATCAACGGGACGCGCGCCGCCGCTTCAGAGCGCGTTTTGGTATGCTGGTCCGCGCCGTGATGTCGATGCCTGTCGCCTGCCTGTGAGACCGCGCGTCCGACCGATCCAGTATTGGCCAGCGCGGCGCCACGAACAATTGCCGCGAGCCGTTGAACACTGCCAAACGCACAGCGTTGACTGCCGCGGCGTGCCCTTCACGTTCCCCGTCAAAGGAAGTCGTCCGATGCCCACCGTCGCGATCGCGATCTTCCCAGGAGTGCAGGCACTCGACGTCGCCGGTCCCGTCGACGTGTTCTCCGAAACGAACCGCTTCGTCGCGCCCACGCGGCACTACGAGGTCAAGCTGCTGGCCGCGGACCCGGCGCCGCTGCGCGCGTCGAACGGGATGACGCTGGTGGCGGACGCGACCTTCGAGCAGTCGCGCGAACCGTTCGATCTCGCGCTCGTCGCCGGCGGCCCCGCGCTACCGCGCAACGAAGTGCCGGACGCGCGCCTGCTCGACTGGCTCGCCAACGTCGCGACACGTTGCGCTCGGTACGGCTCGATCTGCACCGGCGCTTTCGCGCTCGGTCACGCCGGCCTGCTCGATGGGCGCCATGTGACGACGCACTGGCAGCACGCCGCGCAACTCGCCGCGCAGTTTCCGCGCGCGCGGGTCGACTTCGATCGCATCTATCTGCGCGACGGGCCGCTGGTCACCTCTGCGGGCGTGACGGCCGGCATCGATCTGTCGCTCGCGCTGGTGGCCGAGGATCACGGTGCGCATAGCGCGCTCGCGGTCGCCAAGCGGCTCGTCGTGTTCGCGCAGCGGCAAGGCGGTCAGTCGCAATTCAGCCCTATCTGACCGCGCCCGCCGACGACACCTCGCCCGCCGCGAAAGTGCAGGCGCACGTGATGGCGCGTATCCATGACAGCTTCACCGTCAAGCAACTCGCCGACGTCGCGGGCATGAGCGCGCGTAACTTCGCGCGCGTGTTCGTGCAGGAAACCGGCGTGACGCCGCATGAATTCGTCGAACGCGCGCACGTGGATGCCGCACGCAAGCTGCTCGAAAGCAGCGCCGCGGCGCTGAAGACGATCGCCTACGATTGCGGCTTCGGCACCGCCGACCGCATGCGCATCGTGTTTACGAAGCGGCTTGGCGTGACGCCGACGCAGTATCGCGAGCGCTTTCGCCCGGTCTGAATACGGCGTGAGAAAATCGTCGACTCTGCACGTCAACGATCACCAGGAACGACATGACCTCCTCTTCTCCGATTCGCGCGATCGTCACCGGCCATACGCGCGGCCTGGGCGCGGCGCTCGCCGAACAACTGCTCGCGCGCAACGTCACGGTGCTGGGTATGCCGCGCTGAAGGCGCGCTTTGCCGCGCGGCTCGAAGAGATCGAGCTGCCGCTGGCCGAGCCCGCACGCGTCGCGCAATGGATCGCCACCGACGCACTGAGCAACTTCGTGCGCGGCGCGCAGACGGTGCTGCTGATCAACAACGCGGGCATGATGCAGCCGATCGGGCCCATCGAAGGACAGGACGCCGCGAGCGTCGCGGACGCGGTGAGCCTGAACGTCGCGACGCCGCTGATGCTCGCGAGCGCGCTCGCCGCCGCGGCCGTCGACGCAACCGACCGCCGCATCGTGCACATTTCGAGCGGCGCGGCGCGCAACGCGTATCCGGGCTGGAGCATCTACTGCGCAACCAAGGCCGCGCTCGATCATCACGCGCGCGCCGTCGCGCTCGACGCGAATCGCGCGCTGCGCATCTGCAGCCTCGCGCCGGGTGTGATCGATACGGACATGCAGGCGCAAATTCGCGGTAGCGGCGAAGAGCAGTTCCCGATGCGCCAGCGCTTCGACGAGCTGAAGCGCAACGGCCAACTGTCGACGCCCGAGCAATGCGCGGCGCAGTTGATCGACTATGCGCTCAGCGATGCGTTCGGGCAGACGCCGGTCGCGGACATTCGCGAGATCGCGAAATCGGCCTGAACGGGCTATTGCTGCCGGGTATTTGCGCTCCCGAAAATCCTCACCTCAAGCACGGAGCAGTGGCGGATCGGCGTCAGCTACCGTCGTCGTTTCTCCCGAAAAGCCTCACCTTTGAGGTGAAAAGAGGACTCGAGGAGGCATTTCAGCGAGCGCATTGCGGCGCTCACACACCGCTCCCGAAATCCCTCACCTTTGATCGAACGCAGCCGGATCGCTTCGCCGATGCCGGCCGCGCACGCGGCAGATCGCCTGGACATTCAACGACTTACGTTGCACAGCCGCCGCACGGTCACCGCGACGGATGCCATGATTGGCGACTGCATGAAGCGCGTTTTGTACGTCGGCACGACGGGCCGTCGCCTGATACAGCATCGACGGCTCCCGAATATCCTCACCTATGGCTGACAGGCATGAATGCGCGCATTCCCGCGAGCCTCTTGCCGCGGGGTTTGTGCGGTTCCCGGCCCGGCCGGTTAGTTGCAAAAGAACCGCCCGCGAGCGACTCCCGAAAGTCCTCACCTTTGACGCGATGCACGCGCCACGTTCATTCGATCGGCACGTTCTTCAGCCCCACGCACCGCGACGACGTTCTTCATCGCGTCGACGAACCTGACGAGAAGGAAGCAACGTTGGGAATGCGATATGAGTTTCAGAGGAAACCATTCGCAATTTGTAGCGCCGTCCGGGCGACTCCCGAATTCCCTCACCTTCAATTTTGAAGTGCGCGTACAGGTGCGCATATTCTCACCTCGGCGGCTCCCGAATCTTCTCACCTATCAGTATCGGCGCGTGCGCCGCAGAATATAATCGGGGCCGACGGTCGATGACTCGTCGCGAGGCGGTAGTGCGTTGCGCCGCCTCTTCCCCGCTGGCAGCACGCGGCTCGAACGGCAGTTCCTGACAAACCGGCAAAGGAGGAAGAATGAAAACAAACGGCGCGAGCAGAATCCTCGGTGCACTGTTCGCGGTGGCCATCGCGACTTGCGCGACCTGTGCAAACGCACAGACGCGCGAGATGCCGAACGATGCGTCGATGCAAAGCCAGTCGGTCCCAGCGGCTTCGAACCGGAACAACAACCGGTCCGACAGCGCAATCGTCCGCGACGTCCGCCGCGCTTTCACGCGCACCACGAACCTCAATTCGGCGAACATCCGTGTCGAAGCGCGTCACGGCATCGTTACGCTGACCGGCACCGTGCCGCGGCAATCGCAAATCGCGCGAGCCGGCAACGCCGCGCGATCGGTTCGCGGCGTCAGAAGCGTGCATAACCGGCTGACCGAGCGACGGCGCGCCAATCAGTGAGCACGGCGTGGTGGCATCGGCCGGACGGATCGGTGCCGCCTGTTCGACCTCCCCCCTATATCGGCCTCGACCCGCATGTCATTCAAAGTGCCCACCGTCGCGCGCCGCACATTTTTTCTGCTCTGCTTAAGAAACAGGTTGACCTCGGCGGAAGGCGAACCCTAGAATTCAAAAATCATCACCAATGGGGCTCATGCCTTGGACACCTGCAGTAGCCGACTTTCGAACAGATTCGCTGCCTGACCGGCAGGACGTCCGCGCTCTCTTCATCAGCCGCCGTCTTGCCAGTTGGCAGACGGTGCGCGCCGCAGTTTCTTCCCGTGCACCTAAAGTAACGTCGTATCCGCATGACAGGAACGCCGCGTTCACGCGCGTTCCCGCGCCGATACGGCGTCGCATCGCGAGCCTTGCGCTTGCGGTCGCGTTTGCGCGCGCGTTGTCAGTCAACGCAAACAGTTCAACGCAATGCGCGCGAACGCGTGGATAAACACATGCGTAGCGAACGTGTAGCGAGCGTGCGTAGCGAACGCTTCAGACGCTCGAACGCAGTCCCCGCTACACACCGACAAGGAGCCGCCATGCCCGACAGTGACAGTTATCCCTTATGCCGCTTCCCCGTTCTATCAACTGAGGAAAGCGAGTAGACCTCCACCGCCGCGCCCGGACATACGCGGCCTCCGTGTCTGCTGGCTTTCCACCAGCGCGTCGAAACCGGCGCCCGGAGATCCCTCATGCAATTCGGCCTCCTTCTTTCGCAGTTCCCGCGTGTGCAGGAATCGCGCGCCCATTACGACGGCATGCTCGTGCTGCACGCACCGCATCCGTTCATCGCCTTCTGCCGTCGCGTGATGTCGCGCGTGGCATAGCGTTTCGCGATCCGACCTTCGACAAATACAACCAGGAGAGAACGACATGTCTACTCCGACGAACATTTCCTCCCGCGCGCAGCGCCGTGCTCGATTCGGCACACGTCGGCGATATCAAGGGCGCGCTCGGCACGATCGCTCACCATGACATCGCGCCACGCACGAGCTGGTGGGCGCGCCTGCGCACGCTGCTCGCGATCCTCGGCCCCGGTCTGATCGTGATGGTCGGCGACAACGACGCGGGCGCATTCGGCATCTACACGCAGGCCGGCCAGAACTACGGCACTACGTTGCTGTGGACCATGCTGTTGCTGGTGCCGGTGCTGTTCGTCAATCAGGAGATGGTGTTGCGGCTCGGTGCGGTCACGGGCGTGGGCCACGCGCGGCTTATTTTCGAGCGCTTCGGCAAGTTCTGGGGCGCGTTCAGCGTCGTCGATCTGTTCCTGCTGAACGCGCTAACCATCGTGACGGAATTCATCGGCATCACGTTCGTGCTCGACTTCTTCGGCGTCTCGAAGATCGCGGGCGTGTGCATCGCCGCGGCGCTGACGATGGCCGCCGTCAGCACCGGCGACTTCCGCCGCTTCGAGCGTTTCGCGGTCGCGCTGTGCGTGTTGAGCCTGCTGCTCGTGCCGGTGCTCGTGTCGATTCACCCGCCGGTCGGCCAGATCGCGCGCGACTTCTTCATTCCGAACTGGCCCGCGCACTCGAAGCTGTCCGACGTGATGCTGCTCGTAATCGGCATCGTCGGCACGACGGTTGCTCCGTGGCAGCTGTTCTTCCAGCAGAGCTATGTGGTCGACAAGCGCATCACGCCGCGCTTCATGAACTACGAAAAAGCCGACCTGTGGATCGGCATCGTGTTCGTACTGATCGGCGCGGTCGCGATGATCTCGTTCAGCGCGGCGCTGTTCGACGGACGGCCCGGGTTCGGCAACTTCACGGACGCGAGCGGTGTGATCGCCGGTCTCGAGAGATACGCGGGACGTACCTCGGCCGTGCTGTTCGCGATCGCGCTGTTCGACGCGTGCGTGATCGGCGCGGCGGCTGTGTCGCTATCGACCGCCTATGCGATCGGCGACGTGTTCAAGATCCGCCATTCGCTGCACCGTAGCGTGTCGGATGCGAAGGGCTTCTACGTCGTGTACTTCGCGATCGTCGCGGCCGCCGCGGCATTGGTGCTGATTCCAGGCAGCCCGCTCGGTCTGTTGACCGAAGCGGTGCAGACGCTCGCCGGCGTACTGCTGCCGAGCGCGACCGTGTTCCTGCTGCTGCTGTGCAACGATCGCGCGGTGCTCGGTCCGTGGGCCAATTCGAAGAAGCTCAATCTGTTTACCGGCGCGGTGATCTGGGTGCTCGTGATGCTGTCGATCATCCTGACCGCGTCGGTGATCTATCCGGACATCGCGGCGGAAACGATCATCGAAGTACTGGCGGGCGGCACGTTGCTCGCGGTCGTCGGGTATGTGGCGAGCTTCGGGATGCGCAAGCTGCGCGGCGAGTCCGCGGCCGAGCCGGCTCCGGTCTATGCGAAGGACGCGCGCAACACGTGGCGCATGCCGCCGCTCGACGAACTGCCGCCGCCGCGTCTGACGCTCGCCAAACGCGTATGGATGGGCGTGCTGCGCGGCTATCTACTGCTCGCGATCGCGCTCGTGATCGTCAAGGTCGTGCAGATGGCGTTGCTGAAGTAGTGCGAATGGTGAGGAGTTCCAGGAGGTCCGGACAATGGTGAGGTTTTACGGGAGCCACGTCCGGAGCGACAACGTAAGCGCTGCCGGAGCCCGATCTGGCCGGCAGCGCTTCAAATGACTCATTGCCCCTTCCACGCGCGCGGCACCCGGTGAAAATTCCGGTCGAAGTAAATCAGGCTGTCGCCGTCGGCGCGCACGCGAATCTGCGTGGTCTCCACGAACATGACCGAGTGCGAGCCGACTTCGTCGAGAAGCCGTACAACTCGCAGCAGATGCTCGAGCGCATTCAACGCGCAATGAAACTCGCGTCCCAGCGTCACGCGAAACACATGCGCCAACTCGAACTGCGTGAGCGGATCAACTCGCTCACGTCGCGCGAGAAGGACGTGCTGCACGGTTTGATCGAGGGGAAGCCGAGCAAGGTCATTGCGGCGGACCTGTCGATCAGTGTGAAAACCGTGGACGTGCATCGCGCGATGCATCAAGAAAAAGCTCGGCGCTTCGTCGATTCCGACCCTCGTGCGCGGCGTGCTCGAAGTATTGAGCCCGTTGGACGAGCGGCCGGAATGACCCGGCCGCCTCGGCCCTTCCAGACGCATCAGCGCATGTACAGGCCTCCATTGACGTCCCAGCACGCGCCATTGGCGAAATAAGCGTCACCGGAAGCGAGCATCACCGCGACATCGGCAACATACGACGCGGCCCCGAGCTTGCCGACCGGTATCGCTTCGATCACTTTTGCCAGCTTGTCCGCCGCCACGCTCTCGTGAACGATCGGCAAATCGAGCGGCCCCGGCGAGATCGCGTTGACTGTCACACCGCGCGCGGCGAGATCGCGCGCGAAGACCTTGGTCAACGTCAGTACGCCGCCCTTCGCGGCCGCATAGTGCGCGCCCGTTGCCGAGCCGCCATTCTGCCCCGCCAGCGACGCGATATTGACGATGCGGCCCACGCCGCGCTGCGCGAAGTACTGCCCGAATACCTGGCAGCCGAACAGCACGCTGCGCAGATTCACGTTGATGACCTGATCGAACTGCTCGGCGGTAATGTCCATCACGGGCACGACCTTCGAGGCGCCCGCATTGTTGACGAGCGCGTCCACGCCGCCCCAACGTTCGAGCAACGCGTCGCGCGCCGCTTCGAAGTCCGCCTTGCGCGTGACGTCGAGCCGGATTGCGCAGGCGCTCGAGCCGTCGCTGCTGAGTTCATGCGCGAGCGCTTGCGCGGGTTCGATCGCGATATCGGTCAGCGCAACCCTGTAGCCTGCTTCGTGAAAACGACGCGCGACGACGGCGCCAAGTCCGCGCGCGGCGCCCGTCACGAGCGCGATTCTGTTCGACATGTTGCTGACTCCTTGATTGCGTTCAGGCGGATTGCCCGAGGCGCGCTTCGAGGTGCGCGGCGACCGCGCACACCGTTTCGTCGTCGTTCTTGCGACCGATGATTTGCAGGCCCGCCTTCAGCGTCGAGCGTTCGATCGGAACGGGCAGGCTCAGCGCCGGATGCCCGCTCAGGTTGAACGGCCGGATCAACGACGACATGCCGATCACCGACGTGCCGGCGCGTGCCGCTTCGAGCGTGATCGGCAATGAGGGCAGCGTCGGCAGCACGAGTACGTCGACCCGGTCGAGCGCGCGGTCCACTTCGTCGGTGAAGGTGCGGCGCACGCGTTCCGCCGCGTCGAGATCGGCGGCGCTCGTGGCCGCGGCCGCGCGCAGGCGCGCTTCGATATCAACGCCGAGCTTGCCGCTTGCCACCAGATGGCCGAATGCGCGCGATGTCTCCGCGTTGATCACCGCGAGGCCGGCCGTGAATGCGTCCTTCAGGGATGCGAGTTCGATCGCTTGCGTGGCGAGTTCGGACTTTCCGACCGCGTTGGCGATTGCTTTGGCGATGTCGTCATCCGCGTCGACTGCGACCATGCCAATGCGCAACTGCGAAACGTCTCGACGCGCATCGTCAGCGCGAAACGAAGGATCGATCGCCGTCATCACGCGAATCAGCGTGTCCGTCTCGCGCGTAAACGGTCCAACGCAGTCGAGTGTCGTGACGCGCGGCGCCACGCCGTGCCGCGACACGCGGCCGAACGTCGGCTTCAGGCCGATAACGCCGCAGCATGCGGCGGGGCCGCGGACCGAGCCACCGGTGTCGGTACCGAGCGCGGCGTCCACGAACTTCTGCCCGACCGCCGACGCGGACCCGCTCGACGATCCGCCAGGAATGCGTGCCGCGTCCTGCGGATTGACCGGCGTGCCGGAAAAGTCGTTGATGCCGGTCATGCCGAACGCGAGTTCGTGCATGTTGGTCTTGCCAGTGACGCGCCAGCCGGCGTCGAGCAAACGCCGCACGACTTCGGCGTGCTCCGATGCAAGCGGTGCGTCGGCAAGCGCGCGGCTTGCCGCTGTCGTCGCGTAGCCGGCGACGTCGATGCTGTCCTTGATCGCAATCGTCGGCGCGTCGGCGCTGTCCGTCGCGCTCAGATCGAATGTCTGCAGAAATGCGCTCATGCCGAAACTCCCTGGGCCGGGTTGACTTGCCACGGTGCATCGAAAAGACGCTCGGTACGGAAATGGCGGATCAGCCATGTCGCGCCCGCATCATGAGTGGCGGGCACGAAGTCGACTTCGAGGCGCGCCGCGATCAGTTCCGCTTTCGCATCGACATAACCCGAAGCCTGCAACATGATCCAGCGACCCTTCGTCGTGTCGCCGTTCACCTCGATATGCTCCGCAGACAGAAAGTGGACATTGGTCGCGAAGTGCGGCGTGGGCGGCAAATAACGCTGCAGCATCGCGACGATCTGCGCCGGCCCTTCGAGACGCCCGAACTTGTTCGCGTACTGCGGGCCGATGCCTTCCCAGATCGCGTCTTCGGCGAACAGCGCGGCGAGCGCCTCGCCTTCGAGCGCGCGCATGGGCACATCGCACAGCGCCATGTAGCGTGCGATCGTCTTACGCACCGCGTTCTGTGCTTCTAGCGCTTTGACGCGCGCGAGCAGCGCGTCGATAGCCGGATCGGTCATCGCGTCACGCATGGTTGGCGACCGCTGGCGGCACCGTCAGCGCACGGCCCACGCGCGCCTCGATCTTGCCGTAGCGCCACAGGTTGTAGTCGCCGACCGGCGTCGTCCGATACAGATTGCACACGGCCACCGCGGTATCGAAGTCGGCGACGTCGGCCATGATGTAGAACGTCCACGGCGCGCCATCGGCGTTGCCGACCACGAGCCGATCGTCGTCCATCACGCCCAGCACGCGCACGTTTTCCATCGCTTCGATCGCGTTCAGCATCTTGCCGTACGCTTGCCACACTTCGCCGATCTGTTCGCGCGGCAAGTCGAAGAAGTTCTGCGAGACGCCGCAGCAGAACAGCACACGCAAAGGCAGGTTTCGGTTGTCGCTCATGGGAACGTTCCTTGGTTCGGTTGATAGCCTTCGAGTGTCGGCATGACGACCGTCAGAGCAGGAAGCCGATCGCGCTCAGCGCATCGGTGGAATCGATCAGGCGGATTACTTTCTCGACGAGACGCGGCTCGCCGCTCGCCATGCTGATCTTGTGCGTCAGATCGGCCGCGAAGATCGTCGACGTGCCCCGCTTGTACGCGATGATGATCTGCGACGACTTCACTTCGACCATGTCCGCGCTATCGCTCGCGAGCGTGAAGCGCGACACCGTGCGCACCGTGCGCGCGGCATCCGACGCGGATGCCGAATAGCCCGACGTCATGCGCTGCACGCGCAGCTCGCGCATATGCTGATCGTCGTACGCGTAGTTCAGCGTTGCCGCGTAATCGGTCGTGTTCGGATCGATCGGCACCACGTAGTGGCCCGCCGGGTCCCACAACTCGAGCCACTCGCGATAGTCGCGTCGATCGAGCAATTCGGCTTCGCGCCAGATGAACTCGATCGCGCGCGCAAAGGTCTGGTGGGAAAAGAGTGCGTTTCTGTCGTCCATCATGCCTGCTCCATCATTGCGCGCCATTGCTTGTAGGCTTCGCGCATGCCGGTTTCATCGGTTGCGTGGGCGGTTTTCTCGCCGTTCGCGGCGGTCGTTTCGCGATTCAGACCGCGATTGACGAGGATCGGTACGTCCGGTCCCGCATGCGAGCCGCGCTGCACGCGCTCCCACGCTTCGGCGTCGTCGGGACTGCCGAAGCCGAACGGGCCCTGGAAGTGCTCGTGAATGCGCAGGCGCACGCGGTTCGCTTCTTCAGGACCGCCGTCCATTGCGAGCGCGACGTGGCGAATCTCCGTTTCCTCGGCGGAAATCGGCCGCAGCACACGGAAGAACGCCATCGACAGCGCGAGATTCGGGAACAGGTTCAGGTTGAAGCCGACGCCCATCAGCGAGCGCACGATGCGGCGAACTTCTTCCGGCGGGTGCTTTTGCGCGAGTTGCGCGGCGAGTTCGCTGAAGCGCTCGGGCAGCGGCGCGCCATCGTCGCGGTCCAGATCGACGATCTCGGGCATCAGCACCGCGAGGCTGTGACCGTTGCCGAGCGAGCGGCAGAACGCCTGGTCGCTCGTCATGAAGCTGGTGATCGCGGCGGCGGTTTCGTCGTCGATGGACTTCATCCACGACTTGTGCACGACCGGGAAGTGGTACAGATCCGTCGTGTTTTCGAGCTGGATCTTCCAGTTGCCCTTGAACTTGAACTTGTGCTCGCCGTTGGCCTTGATCGGATAGCCCGCGCCCTGCTTCATGAACAGGTCGATCCACGGCTTCGCGCCGCCGAGGAAGTCTTCGAGCGGTTCGATCGTTTCGTTGAAGCTCGCGAAAATGAGGCCCTGATAGACGCCCACGCGCAGCTTCTTGAGCGGCAGATCGCCCTTTTCGCATACGCCTTCGTAACCGTCGCCGTACGGCAGAGCGCGCAGCGTGCCGTCGAGCGCATAAGACCAGCTGTGATACGGGCACGTGAAGCCCTTCGCATTGCCCTTGTGCTCTTCGCACACGGTCGCGCCGCGATGCCGGCAGCGGTTTTGCAGCACGTTGACCGCGCCGCTCTTGTCGCGCACGACGATCACCGGCTGCCGGCCGATCGTCGTCGTGATGAAATCGCCGGGCTTCGGCAGCTCGCTGTCATGCGCGACCCAGATCCACGTCTTGTAGAAAATGCGCTCCAGTTCGACTTCGAACAGCTCGGGATCGTAGTACAGCGAAGGCGCGATGCGATCGGCCTCGGCGCGCCTGGCTAAGGCGCTGGTGTCGATGGTTTGATAGGTCGGCGTACTCATTGTATGCGGGGAACAGTTGCGTGGTTGGAATGAAGACGCACATCGACGCGACGAGTCGCGTGCAACACATCAGCGCATCCTCTCGTTGACATCAGTCTCGCTTTGCGACGATCATGCGTCAAATCGATTAAAAACAGGTTGCCGAATAAGTTCGACTGATATCACAAGAGACCCCATGACCTCCATCGACCACGTCGATCTCAATCTGCTGAGGGTGTTTCAGGCGATCGTCGAGGAGCGCAGCCTGACGAAAGCGGGCGAACGCCTCGCGCTGTCGCAGCCCGCGGTCAGCTACTCGCTCGGCCGTCTGCGCACGATGTTCGACGATCCGCTCTTTATCCGCACGCGCGCGGGTATGCAGCCGACCCCCGTCGCGCTCGAGCTCGCGGAAATCGTCGGCCACGCGCTCGACACCGTGCGTCAGGCGCTGCGTTACGCGGAGCGTTTCGACCCGGCGACGAGCACGCGCACGTTTCGTCTGTCGCTATCGGATGCGGGCGAAATGGCCTATCTGCCCGCGCTGTGCGCGGCGCTGCAGAAGTCCGCGCCGCGCGTGAAGCTGGTCGTCGAGCCGTTGCCGGTGGAGGAGATCGAGGAGGCGCTGCGCTCGAGCCGGTTGGACTTCGCGATCGGCAATCTGCCGTCGCTGCTGCCGCGCACGCGGCATAGCCTGCTGTTCGAGGAATCGTATGTGTGCATGACGCGCAAGCGCCGCGACCTGCCGAGCGGTGACACGCTGAAGCTCGAACGGTTTCTGGCCGCGTCGCACATTCAGGTGCGCTCGCTCGAACATAGCCACCATGCGCTCGACGACGCGCTGCGCGCGCAACGCGTCGGCCGCAATATCGCGTTCGCGTTGCCGCACTTCGTCGCGGTGCCTGGCGTGCTGGCTGCGACGGATCTGTTCGCGACGCTGCCCGAACGGCTCGCGCATATCCTCAATCGCGGCGACGCGTTCCGGATCTATGCACTGCCCGTGCCGCTGCCGAAGGCCGCCGTGACGATGCACTGGCACGAGCACTTCCACGAAGACGAAGGCATCGCGTGGATGCGCGGCCTCATCACCGAGATCCTCGCGGGCTTCGAGAAAATGTGATTGCGCGGAGGTAAATCAGAGGTCGAGCACGAGCACGGGAGTGCGCGAGCGCGACACACAGCAGCAGATCACGCTATTGCTCGCGCGCTCGGCCTTGCTCAGGCAGTGATCGCGATGCTCGGGCTCGCCGCTGACCACATCCACCATGCAGGTGCCGCACACGCCTTCGCCGCACGATGTGTCCACCTCGATACCGATCGACGCGAGCGCGTCGACGATCGACGTGTTCGCATCGACTCGCACGGTCTGACCGCTACTCGCGAGCTGCACGTCGAAGCTATCGAGCGACGCTTCGGCCGCAGGCGCCGGCTCCGCCTTGAAACGTTCGAGATGAATCACTTCCGCGGGCAAGCGTTGCTGAGCGCTTGCTACGACAAAATCCATGAACGGCGAGGGACCGCACGTGTAGACATGCGCGTTCGCGCCTGCATCGAGCAGGCACGCATCGAGCGCGGGTTTCAGCTCCTCGGGCTGCACGCCGAAATGCAGCTTCACGTGCCGTGCGAACGGCTCGCGCGTGAGCAGCGTCATGAAGGCCGCGTGCGCCTCGCTGCGGGCGAAATAGTGCAGCGTGAAGCGCGCGTGCCGCGCGGCGAGCCGATAAGCCATCGACAGCAACGGCGTAATGCCGATGCCCGCGCCGATCAGGATGTGCTCGTCCGCGCTTTCTTCGAGACGAAAAAGGTTGCGCGGCGCGCCGACCGACAGTTCGGTGCCGACGCTCACCTCTTCATGAAGCGAGCGCGAGCCGCCGCGCGATTGCTCCTCCTTCTTCACCGCGAAAATCTGCGACTCGATACACTCCGGGTCGCCGCACAACGAGTATTGCCGCGTGACGCCCGAAGGACTCGTGACGTCGATATGGGCGCCGGGTTCGTAGCGCTCGAACGGCAGCCCATCGAGCCGCGAAATGCTGAACGAGCGGACGCCGTGCGCTTCTTCGCACAAGGCATCGACGCGGACTTTCAGGGTTGAAGCTTGCATGATTGCCTTCCGATGTATTCCTGGGGGGACGATATGCCGAGATTAGCGCCCCGCATCGGATAAGCAAAATAGATTAAAAAACCGTGCTTGCATCAATGCGATTTATTTTATGCTGAAGTGTCAAGCGCCCGACATCGCGTCCTCCTTGCGTTGCGATTCGCTGCGCGGCTGCGTCGCGTCATTCGAAAACGGTATGTTCGGCTTCATGAAGAAGCTCAGCACGATGCCGAAGAGCATCACGCCGATCGACAGTACGAACGTCAGATCCCAGCTGCGCAACCGGTCGGCGACCAACCCGGCGATGACTGGGCTCACGATCGCCGCAGTGAAGCCGGTGCCGCTCATGATGCCGCTGGCCGTGCCGGAGCGGTCGTAGGCGACGTCCATCGGAATCGCCCACATCGGGCCGACGTTCATTTCGTTGAAGAACATCGCCGCGGCAAGGAAGATCAGCGAAATCATCGGATCGTGCAGCAGCACGACGGGAACCAGCGACAGCGCGGTCAACGCCATACACGAGGCCACCAGATAGCTGCGCGCAAGCTTGACGTTGCCGGTCCTGCGCAACAGGCGGTCGCTCGCCCGAGGTGAACACCACGGCCTTCCTGATGTTCAGGTGGAACGAATGCATGAAGTACAGCGGCATCCAGTCGAGCATCAGCCACAGGATCCAGTTGTAGCAGAAGTACACCGCCGAGATCGGTGCCATGCGTTTATACAGGCGCATCCACGTGCCGCGCGGATCGACCGGACGCGTCTTGGGAGGCGGCAGTTTATCCAGTTCGGCGCGCGTGATGCGCGGGTGATCGACGGGACGCTCCGTGTAGGTCAGATACCAGAGGACCAGCCAGACGGCGCTCATTGCACCGAGCAGATAGAACGAAAAGCGCCAGTTGAACGCGGTCATCAGCGTGAGGACCAGCATCGGTGCGATGGCGTTGCCCAGCCGCGCGGACGAGTGCGTGATGCCCTGTGCCATGCCGCGCTTGTCACGGGCGATCCACGAGGCCATCGCGCTAGTCGAGGCCGGAAACGTCGCGCCTTCGCCGAGACCCAGCAGCACATCAGGCACAACATCACCAGCACGGTGGTGGTGGCCTTCAGCGACATGCGTTTCATATGTCGTCCTCCAGATGTCATTTATTTTTTTGCGGTGAAGCCACGCGATTGCGCGTGCGATCCGGGACGCTCAGCCCTTCGGCGTTCCCGAGCCGAAGGCCGCGACGGCGTCGCGGAACCGCTGGCTGCCGTACACCTGCTCGACGAGATCCTCGTCTGCGAGGTTTTGATCGATCACGATGCGCCGCAAGCTCTCCTTGACCGCATGCTGCGTCACGGGCGATAGCGCAACGAGCCGCTCGGCGAGCGCGCACGCCGCGTTGCCGACCTGTTCCTTCGCCGTGACGTCATACACATAGCCGCACGCGTGCGCTTCGGCGGCGCTGAGGAAATCGGAGAGCAGCAGCATCTTCTTCACGCGCGGCACGCCGAATGCCGCCACGAGCCTCGCGAGATTGCGTGACGACAGCGTGTTCGATAACGTCTTTGCGATCGGCGCGCCGAAGCGCGAGCCCTGCGCACAGATGCGGAAGTCACACGCGGTAGCGATGGCGAGTCCGCCACCCACGGCCCAACCGTCGATCGCGGCGACGGTGGGCACCGCAATGCGTTCGACCGCGTCGATCACCTGTTCGACGAGCGCTTCGTATTCGACGCCCTGCGAGCCTGCCGTAAAGTCGCGGAAGTAGTCGATGTCGGTGCCCGAGATAAAGGACTTGCCGCCCGCGCCGCGTAGCACGATGCAACCTACGGTTTCGTCCGCGCGGCATTGGTCGATCAATGCCAGCAAGGTCTCGTACATCGGAATCGACATCGCGTTGTGCCGCTCGGGGCGGTCGATCACGATCTGCGCGACCGACTCCGTCAGACATTCGAGCCTGACTTTCTCACTCGTCGCTTCGCTCATTTCGCGGCCCCGTTGATCTCTGCGTAAAGCTCGTCGTTGTGCTCGCCCAGCCGCGGCGGATGGCGTCTTACGCGCTGCGGCGTACCGAGCATCTTGACCGGAAAGCCGATGTTCTTGACCTTGCCTTCAACCGGATGGTCGATCTCCATGCACATGCGGCGATACTGCGCATGTTCGCTGCTGAAGGCTTGCGGATACGACAGGATCGGTCCGGCGGGAATGCCCGCGGCCAGCATCGTCTCGATCCATGCCTCGCAGTCGCGCTGGCCGAACGACTTCTCGAGCGATTCGATCAGCGCTTCGCGGTTCTTCAGGCGCAGGGAAACGGTCTCGAACTCGGGATTCGTCAGCAGATCGGTCCGCTCCAGCAGTTCGCAAAGACGCGACCACAGCTTCTGGTTGGTTGCGCCCATCACGAAGTAACCGTCGCGCGCCTTCACGGCCTGATACGGCGCGCTCATCTTGTTGCTGGTGCCAAGCGGCGTCGGCTCGACACCCGTTCCCCAGTAATCCGACATGTCCCAGATCGAGAAGGCCATCGCCGAATCGAACAGAGACGCGTCGACGTGTTGCCCCTGCCCGGTCTTCTGCGCGCCGATATAAGCGGAAAGCACGCCGTACACGGCGAACAGCGCACAGCCGATGTCCGCCACCGGCACGCCGGCCTTCACGGGCTTGCCGCCTTTGTAGCCCGTCACGCTCATGACGCCGGACATCGCCTGCGCCATCAGGTCGAAGCCGGGGCGCTGCGACCACGGGCCGCTCTGACCGAAGCCCGAGATGCTCGCGTAGACGATCTTCGGGTTGATTTCACGGATCGTCTCGTAATCGATCCGCAGCCGCTGAACCACGCCGGGCCGATAGTTCTCGACAATTACGTCGGCGGTCCTGGCCAACTTGTAGAAAAACTCGCGCCCTTCGTCGGTCTTCAGGTCCAGCGCGACCGAGCGCTTGTTGCGGTTCATGTTCAGAAAGCCCATGCTGTCCGGGCCTTTCATCTTGAAGCCCATGGCGCCGCGCGTCTGGTCGCCTTCGAGGGGTTCGACCTTGATGACGTCCGCGCCGAGATCGGCGAGCATCATGCAGGCGAACGGGCCGGCCATCACCTGGCTGACGTCGAGCACACGGATGCCCTGCAGCGGCAACGGCCGGTTGTCCGTATCCGCGTCGTCGCTGGATGGTGTTTGTGCGTGGCTTTGCGTCATGTCGTCTCCTGTTTTTCCTGCCGGGCCGCTGTCGCGCGAAGCGCGTCGCGCGGCCGGCCGTTGCAGCACCGTGTTGGCGTGCGTCAACTGTCGCGCACGCGAGGTGCCGCCGCAAGAATGCGACAGTCATACCTGGTTTCGCAAAAGACGAAGGGGGTGGTGCTTTGCAGTCGAGGGTGTCGAGCGCAGGAACTGCTGCGCCCGCGCTTCAGCGGCCGGCCACGCGCCGTCCGGCCGTGAGCGCGGCTTCGACGTTGCGCAGCGTCTGCGCCTGCGCATGTCCTTCCACACAAGACAGTACGTAGCTACGTTGATGCCAGTCACCCGCGAGCTCGACGACGCCGAGGCCGTCCTCGGGATGGAAGCTGCGCAGCACGTCGGGCGGCATCAGACCCACGCCGAGCCCGTGCCGCACGACGGCGAGCATCGTGTCGAAACCATTGACCAGATAGTCGCAATCGAAGCGGCGGCCGCGGCTGTGAAACGCGCGCTGCACGGCGGCGAGGATTGCCGAGCCCTTGCCGAGGCTGACGAGCGGAAGCTCGAGCAAGGCGTCGAGCGTGATCGGCTGCGGATCAAGATGGAAATGTGCGCGGCTATAAACGAGCACCAGCCGGTCCTCGCGATAGCGCATTTGCGGCAGATCGAGAAAGCCGCTCTTCTTTTCGTAGATGCCGATGTCGATCATCTTGTCGCGCAACATCTGCTGCACGATGCGGCTGTTCTCTTCGACGATCTTCAGCGAGATGCCCGGATAGGCATTCCGGATCGCGGCGATATCCGCGGCGAGAAACTCGATGATCACGGCTTTCGGCGCGCCGATCACGATGCGTCCGTCGAACCCGCTCACGAGTGCCTGCGCCTCGCTCGCGAGCCGGTCCACCAGCGTGTCGACCTGCTGCAGATAGCCGAGCAGCTTGCCACCCGACTCGGTCATTTCCACGCCGTGCGGTACGCGCCTGAAGAGCTTCGTGCCGAGTTGCTCCTCGAGATCCGACACGCGCCGCGACGCCGCCGCCACCGCGAGCCCCAGCCGGTTGGCCGCCCGCGAGATGCTGCCCTCTTCGACCATCGCGACGACGAGACGAACGGTGGTGGTGTCGACTTTCATGCGCTGACATGAGGACCGGGTCGTGGGGGAGTGCCATGTTACCGCACTCCTTTACCTCAGACTGCGCGGGCCAAAGCGAAGCCTTCGCGCGATACACGTCACCGCGCGAAGGCTTGCACGTTAGGCTTGCACGTTAGGCAGGCGAAGCATTACGGCTGACGCGTTTCGTGCGTGAACTTCAGCGTGACGACGGTAACGAGACCGAGCAAGATCAGGAACACGGCAACCGGCCAGTAGGCCTGGTAGTGCGCGAGCAGCGCGGTCGCGATCAGCGGCGACAGGCCGCCCGCGAAGATCGACGCGACTTCGTGACCGAGCGCCACGCCGGAATAGCGGACTTCGGTGCTGAACAGTTCGCCGACGAGCGCGGGCAGCGTGCCGATCATCGCGCCGTGGCAGACGGCCGTGCCGAGCAGAAGCGCGAGCCAGATCAGCGGCGTGGACTGCGTGTTGAGCAGCCAGAAGAACGGAAACGCCATCACCACGAGCGACACCGCGCCGATCATATACACCGGCTTGCGCCCGATGCGGTCCGACAGCTTGCCCCACGCGAGCATCGCGCCCATTTCGACCACCATCGCGAGCATCACGCCGGTCAGCATCACCGAATTCGAAATGCCGACGAACTTGCCGTACACGAGCGAGAACGCGAGAAAGATATAGGCGCCGCCGTTTTCCGCGACCCGCAGACCCATCGCCATCAGGATCTCTTTCGGGTGACGCTTGATCGCTTCGAGCACCGGCATATGCGCGGTCTTGCCGGCTTTCTCCGCGTTCTCGAAGTCGCGGCTCTCCGGCAGGTTGTGACGGATGTACACGCCGAGCGCGAAAATCACGATGCTCGCGAGAAACGGCAGACGCCATCCCCATGACATGAACTGATCGTGCGGCAGCGCTTGCGCCGCGAGGAACGCGCCTGCCGACAGCACGAAGCCGCCGCCCACGCCGAGCTGACTCCACGCCGCGAAATAGCCGCGTTTTTCGGGCGGAGCGTTCTCGCTGATCATCAGCACGCCGCCGCCCCATTCGCCACCTGATGCGATGCCTTGCAGCAAGCGCAAGCCCACGAGCGCCGCGGGGGCGGCCAGACCGACGTGCTCGTAGGTTGGCAACAGCCCGATGCCGAAGGTCGCAAAGCCCATGATCAGCAGCGTCCAGACGAGCGACGCGCGGCGTCCATAGCGGTCGCCGATATGCCCGAACACGATGCCGCCCAGCGGACGCGCGACGAAGCCGATCGCAAACGCGGCAAACGCCCCGATCGTGCCGATCAACGGGTCCGCGTGCGCGGGAAAGAACAGTTGCCCGAGCACGAGCGCAGCCGCGGTGCCGTACACGAAAAAGTCGTACCACTCCATCGCGTTGCCGGCCACCGACGCAATGATGATTTTCCTGAGTGCGCGATCCGACTCTTCTGTGGCGCGCCCGGCCGCGATCGGGGATTGAACGGAGGACATGTCTGCTCGCATTTGAATTGGGGGGATGGCGGCCTTTCAGAAAAGGCTTCGCCCGATACGCAGTGTCGAGGCGACAGATAGTGGCGTCAAATTAGCCGAAAAGCAGGGCGGGTATCAGTGCAGCTAATATGCCCGGCGTGCCCGGGCACCCGCGGGCAAGCTCACGGGCGCTCAGCGTGCCGGCTGATGAAACATCGTATGGATGGTCTCGCGCAGCCACGCGATGCCGGGGTCCGCCGCGAACTGCGAGTGGCAGTGCACCTGGATTTCGATCGGCGGCAGCGAAAACGGCAGCGGCAGAATCCGGAACGCCTTGCCGCGGTTGAAGCGCTTCGCGATGCTTTTCGGAAAGATCACGGCAAGATCGGTATTCATCACGATCTCGGGCGCGACGACGAAATGCGGCAGCCGCAGCACGACCTCGCGCTTCAGGTTCAGCTCGTCGAGCCATTGCTCGACCATCCGATGCCCGGTCGCATTGGTGCTCGCGTACACGTAGCGTAGCGCGGTCAGATCTTCGCGGCTCGGCCTCGTCTTGCGCAGCGGATGACCGGCGCGCACCACGCACACGTGCTCGTCGACGAACAGCGTCCGGCTCACGCAGCCCGCGTCGAGACCCGGCACATAGCCGAGCGCGAGATCGACTTCGCCGGCGCGCATCGCCGCGCTGACCGACTCGACCGGCACATTGGCAACCTCGATGCGGATGCCGCGCGCTTCGCGATCGAGCAGCGCGGCGAGCGGGGGCAAGAAGTAGAACTCCGACATGTCCGACATCGACACGCGAAACACCCGTCGCGCAGTCGACGGCTCGAACTTCGCCAGCTGCTGCACGGCTTCGTTGATGATCGCGAACGCTTGCGCGAGCGGCGGATAGAGGCGGTACGCGGCATCGGTGGGGACCATGCCATTGGGCGTGCGCGAAAACAGCGGGTCTTCGAACAGAGTGCGCAGACGGCGCAGCGCGTGACTGACCGCCGGTTGCGTGAGACCGAGCCGATCGCCGGCCGCCGTCAGACTGCGCAGGTCCCAGATCGCGAGGAACACGCGCAGAAGATTCAGATCGGCGATGCCGGGATTCAGCTTGTTCATGCGCAGCTCTCGCAAACTAAGGCATGTCGCTGGCCGCGCGACGCGCCGGTCAATATGCGGCGAGGTTACCGTAGATGCTGCGCATTGCAAAATGCGGCGTCGCCCCGCTGTACGGCGGCAGCGCGTGGAAGTCGCGGCGCATCGCATCGCGCACCGGCGACGCGAGCGCATCGGTGAGCGCGCTCGCATCGTCGAACACGACCTTGTTGCGTTGCATCGCGCTCGCGCGCGCAAACGGCAAACCGCTGCGGCTGTCGATGCGCGTGTAGATCTCCATTTCGCGCAGCGCGGGCAATTGCAGCATCAACGGCGGATGATGCGCCAGATAGTGCGTAAGCCACGCGTTGAAGTCTTGCGCGACGCCTTCGTATGCGACCAGATAGGTGCAGCGTTGCGCGTTGTCTTCGACCGACGCAGCCTGCGGTGGCGCGAAGATGCGCACGGCCATCACCTGCTGCGAGAGGCTTTGCGGGCTGAATTCGGCGCGCGCGGCCGAATGCAACGCGTGGGCGATTGCGCCGTCAGGTTCGAGCGCGGCTTCGAGCGGCTCGAGTTCGTCGAAGTACCACTGCAGCACGCACGACGGCGCCTCGGCCGCCGGCGCGATACGCGCATCGACCTGTCCCGCGATCGGCTCGTGCACGATCAGCTTGCGCAGCCCCGCGACTTGCGTGGTGGCCCGCAGCAGCGCGCGCGGGTCCGTGAGCGATTGCCGCGCGTCGCTCGTGCCGATCAGAAAGAGACAGACCTGCATCGTCATGCCGCCTCGCAAGCCGCGACACCGGCACGCGCAAGCCGGTGGAACTGCCTGCCGAAGTAGACGAGGCCATCGCCGTCATCGCGCGTGGCGATCCGCTCGATCCGCACGAACATCACCGAGTGCGAGCCCACCGTCTTGCTGTCGACGATCTGTCCTTCGAGGCTCGCGAGCGCGTCGCCAAGCACCGGAGCGCCGAGCGCTCCCGGCTGCCACGCGCATTGATCGAAACGCGCGTCCATCGAGCAACCCGTCATGCCCGCGAACACGCGCGCCAGCTCCTGGCAGTGCGCGCCAAGGATGTTGATGCACAGGTTCGCGTTTTCGTGCATCACGTCATGCACATAGCTCGATTGATTGATGCATACCAGCATGGTCGGTGGCGTATCGGTCACCGAACAGACCGCGCTCGCGGTGATGCCGCAGCGCCCGCGCGGACCATCGGTCGTGATGATGTTGACGGCCGCGCCGAGGCAAGCCATCGCGTTGCGGAAGTGCGTGCGCGTTTCGTCGTGCGTCATGACAGTCGCTCCTACGTCGCTCAGGGATAGGGCGTGACCGGCGGTATGCCGACGAACAGCGCGCCCGACGCGTCGTAGGTGCCTTCGCCGAGAAACGCGTGCTGCGTGACGACGATCGAATCGCGCACCATCCGCTGCATGCGGCTCTCGCGATAGATCGCGCCGATGCCAGCCATCTTGTACGCCTGCATGACCACCTCGGCGCACGTATGCGCGGCATGCGTCGCGGAGAGCCGCAGCAGATTGGCCTCGCTGGGCGACACGGGGTCGCCCGCCATGACCGTGCGCCACGAAGTTTGCGCCGACTCGAAGAAGAACGCGCGCGCGCTGCGCAGGTTCGCTTCCGCCTGCGCGAGACCCGAGCGATAGTACGCGCGGTCGGCAAGACGCGGCGCGCCGGTCGTCGTTCTGGTTACGCCGGACATACCGGCCAGCAGGTCGAGCGCCGCGCGCGCGAGCCCGAGGTTCACAGCAGCATGCACCTGTGCCTGATATGCGACGGCGGGGTAGCGGTAGAGCGGCTCGTCGATCAGCGGCGCACCGCCGCGCACGAAGGTCCATTGCTCGTCGACGAACTTGTTTTTCAGGCGCAGATCGTGGCTCCCGGTGCCTTGCATGCCGACCACGTTCCAGTTGTCGACGATCTCGACTTCGCTCGCCGGAAACACGGCCGTGAACGGCTTGCCCGCGTTCGCGTCGCCGACCTTGCCCGGCGCGCCACCGATGCCGACGCCGAGCCAGTCCGCGCCCTTGCAGCCGCTCGCGAAACGCCATTGACCCGACACGACGTAGCCGCCGGGCGCACGCTCGGCCGGTTGCAGGGGATACAGGCCGCCCGCGAAAACCTGGTCCGGACCGGACGCGTAGATGCGGGCCTGAGTCTCGACCGGCAGCGACGCAAGATACGTGTTCGCGGAGCCAAAGGCCGCGACCCATGCGGTCGAACCATCGGCGATCGCGATGCGTTCGAGCATCGCCAGAAACTGTGGCGGCGGCAGCGCGTCGCCGCCGAAGCGTTTCGGCGTGCTCGCGCGGAAGATGCCCGCGCGCTTCATCTTCACGATCATGTCGCGCGGGACGTGTGAAACCGCATCGAACTCGTCGCGGCGACGCTCGACTTCGGTGATCAGGTCATCGAGCGACAGCGGGCCCGGGTATTCAGGGTAGTCCTCCTGCGTGTCGATGATGGGTGCGTCGGCGGTGCAAGCGCGAGCGCTGGCGGTATGAACGGGGTGCATGCGCGTTACCTCTTGATTCAGTGATGTGAACGATGTCATTCGGTTTCCTGATGCGCTTCGATGCGCATCGCTTTCGGATAGGTCTCACGGGCGAGCAGCGTCGCGATCACGGTGATCAGGCCGAGCACGCCGAGATACAGAGCGACCGGCGTCGCGCTGCGATAGTGCGCGAGCAGCGCCGTGGCGATCATCGGCGACAGGCCGCCGCCGAGCACCGAGGAGATTTCGCGCCCGATGCCAAGCCCCGAGAAGCGCAGATGTACCGGCAACAGTTCGCTGATGAACGCGGGCTGCGCGCCTTCGAGGATGCCGAGCGTGAGGCTGTTCGCCAGCACGAGGGCCGTGATCACTTTCCAGTATTCGCCGGAGCCGAGCAGCGCAAAGTACGGCCATGCGACGAGCACCAACGCAATCGCGCCGGCGAGATACACGGGCTTGCGTCCGACCTTGTCGGTCAGGTAGCCGAAGAACAGCGAGAACGGAATCATCAGCAGCATCGAAAGAGTCAGGCCGCCGAGCATCCAGCTCGATTTGATGCCGAGGAACTGGCCATACGCGATCGAGAACGCGAAGAAGATGTACGACGCACCGCCTTCGCCGAAGCGCAAACCGAAGATCGTCAGCACTTCGCGAGGACATTGCCGCAACACTTCGATCACCGGCATGCGGGTATCGCGACGCGTTGCCTTCGCTCGAGCAAACGCGGCGCTTTCGCCGACCGAGCGGCGCATCCACAAGCCCAGTGCGACGAGCGCGGCGCTGCAGAGGAACGGAATGCGCCAGCCCCAGCTCAGGAAATCGGCAGACGACAGGTTCTGCACCAGCAGGAACGCACCGGTCGACAGCACGAAGCCGAGCGCCGCGCCGCACGGACTCCATGCGGCGAGCGCGCCGCGCTTCGATTGCGGCGCGTTCTCATGGATCAGCAGGATGCTGCCGCTCCATTCGCCGCCCGCGGCGAGCCCCTGCACGATGCGCAGACACACGAGCAGCGCCGGCGCGGCGAGGCCGATCTGCGGGTAGGTGGGCAGCACGCCCATCAACATAGTCGCCGTGCCCATCGCGAACAGCGTCAGCATCGTCACGAGCTTGCGCCCGTAGCGGTCACCGAGATGTCCGCACAGCACACCGCCGATCGGCCGCGCGATGAAGCCGACCGTGAAGCCGCCGAACGCGGCGATGGTGCCGGTGAGCGGATCGCTGCCGACGGGGAAGAACAGCTTGCCGAATACCAGCGCGGCGGCCGTTCCATACAGGAAGAAGTCATACCATTCGAGGATTTGACCCAGCACGGCGGTCGTGACCGCGCGTCGTACGCCGCTCGTCGCGGCGGCGGATCGGCGTGATGCGAGCGGGGCGCTCAGATCGGAATTCACGGCGTCAGAGTTCATGGCTCAGGGAGAACGAAGATTGAGGTTCCCGCATGACGATGGCTCTACGCAGCGGGGCGAATCACATCCGGACGACATGGCTGCACGATATGAGCGGCGATAAACGCGGTCAAATTCGGGCCAAAAATGGTCGATATGAATGGCGTGCATGGGCGAGGCCCGGGTCGGGCGACGCGCGAATGGTGAGGAGTTCCAGGAGGTGGCGCTACGGTGAGGGTTTACGGGAGCGGTGGGCGGGATGCGCGACGGCTCACGCGGTGTGCGTCGGAACGGCGATGGGGATGAGGTGCGTCGAAGTGCGCAGCGCGTGCTTCGCTGGCTTCAGCGTTGCGGTGAACGATTGCGTTTCGGACCAGCGAGCGCGGAGCGCGTCGGCGTCCAGTGCGCGAAAAACACGCTGGAATGCAGGGCTAAAAGTTAAAGCGAGCCTGTTGAGGTGAGGTCTTCCAGGATGGTGAGGATTTCCAGGAGTCGAGAGAACGACGCTTTGTGCACCATGGTGAGGAGTTGCAGGAGGTCGACCCCGCATTCGAGACCTCGCGCTCGCGGCAATTGCTCAATCCGGGTAGAACGGAAGCCTTTGGCTCCCGAAAAACCTCACCTGGGGGCGATCGCTCACGTTGCTTACGGCTCCGTCAGAACTTTACCTTCAGCTGAAAACCAATCGTAAAGGGCAGATTGTCCGATGGGATCGGCGGAATGACGATGAAGTTCGCGCCGACGCGCTTGTATTCGAGCATCACGATCGGCGCGACCACCGGGCCGATCGTGTGATTGCTGCCAAGCCCCCAGTTGCCATAGTTATAGCCGGAGATGATCCCGCCGATCGCCGCGATCCGCACGATTCCCCAATGCGCAAACTCCGGCGCCCACACGCCGCCGCCGTAGTAGGACGGCCGACGCAGCGAGTTGCGAAAGCCGCCGGCCGTCAGCGCCCACTGGTTGTTCAGCCAGCATTCGACGCCAAGCCCGGGATTGAACTGCTCGAAGTGCGTATCGGGATCGGGGTTGATGTGATACGAGCCGAGCATCGCGTCGACCCATACACCGCCGTCACACCAGTTGCCCGCGTGCGCCGCGGAGAGCCCCGCGAAGCTGGCGAAAAGCGCCACCGCGGCGCGCCGGATATTCTTGTTCATCTGCCTGACGTGCATTTCTTCTCCGTCACCGGTCGAGCGCCGGTGTCATGGTGTTCTGGCGATCCGCGTGCCGCCCGTCGCGCACTGTACCTGAAGCCGTGCGGTCGATGTCGAGGACTCGCTCGGCTGGCCGGGCACGCGACGTGCCCCCGCTGCCGGAACCGCCACGATAACGGAGAACCGATGGCGCCGTGATGAACAAGCGGTGAAGAAGTTCGCGGCGCGCATCGGGTGCGCCGCCGGCGATGAATGTGGTGGGAACGTCTACAGACCGAGATCGGACAGGCTGGAGTGATCGTCGGGCCGCCGGCCGAGCGGCCAGCGATACAAGCGGTCGGCTTCGCGGATCGGCAGGTCATTGATGCTTGCGTGACGATGCGCCATCAGACCATGCTCGTTGAACTCCCAGTTCTCGTTGCCATACGAGCGGAACCAGTTGTTCGAATCGTCGTGCCATTCGTACGCGAAGCGCACCGCGATGCGGTTGTCGGTGAACGCCCACAGCTGCTTGATCAGCCGATAGTCGAGTTCCTTCGCCCACTTGCGGCGCAGAAAGCCGACGATCTCCGCGCGGCCATGCACGAATTCGGCGCGGTTGCGCCACACGCTATCCGTCGTGTACGCGAGCGATACGCGCTCGGGTTCGCGGCTGTTCCACGCATCTTCCGCGGCGCGCACTTTCTGGATCGCGGTATCGCGAGTGAATGGCGGCAGCGGCGGGCGGGCTTCGATCGTATCGGCCATGATGGTTCCTCAGTCAGGTGGTGGTGCGCCGCGATGGCGGCCGTTTGGTTGCGGCGGGTTTCACTGCCGCATCGAGCAAGGTCTTGCCAACCGCCCGCGCGTCGAGCGCCGCATCGGCTTCGCCGCTCACGAGCGCCACCGCGATCGCGCCGTCGAGCAGCACGAGCCATTGCCGCGCGAGCGGCGCCGCGCGACGCGCATCGATTTCGGCTTCCACGACGAACGCGACGCATTCGGCACGCACGAAACCGAGCAGCCGTGCCTTGTGTTTGCGCGCGACGACGCGGATCGGATCGTCGGCGGATTCGATTTCGCCGGCCGCGTTCAGAAACGCGCAGCCATGAAAATCCGCCGATGCGAACCACTCGCGCAGCACGTCGAACATGCCGAGCAGGCGTCTGCGCGCGCCCTTGCCGCGCCGTTGCGTGCCGGCGATAAACCAGTTCATCCAGCGCTCGTCGCGCCGTTCGAGCGCGGCCGCGATTAGCGCATCTTTCGACTCGAAATGCGTGTAAAAGCTTTTGCGCGCGGTGCCGGACTGCCGCACGATCGCATCGACGCCGGTTGCATGGATGCCGCCGGCGTAGATGAGCGCCTCGGCGGCATCGAGCAGCCGCTCGCGCGCCGTGCCGGACTGGGCCGCGTAGTTTGGATCGGTCGGAATCGTTTCGTGTGTCATGGACGAAAAGGTAGAACGATCATTCTCCATCGTCAAGTTTTTCTTCGAGCTTCGGCGCTGTGGGTGCGCTTGCTGCTATCGTGATGGAGATCGCTTGATCACCGCTCAACCGGAATCGCTTCGATGAAACCATCCTCCGTTCGCACCGCGTGGGTGCGCGCGCTGCTCGGCGCAACGCTGCTGGGCGCGGTGGCCTGCACGCCGATCCAGGTGCTCACGCATTCGGTCAGTCAGAACGAGGCGCGCGTGCCGCCCGGACGCTACGACATCGATCAGGACCATACGAGCATCACGTTCGATATCGATCACCTCAAATACACGCGCTTTACGATGCGTTTCGATCGCAAGCAGGGGGAGCTCGACTGGAACGACGGCGGCCTCGACCGCAGCACGGCGTCGGTCGCGATCGACGCCGCGAGCATCGACACGAACGTGCCGCTGCTCGACAAGATGGTGAAAAGCGACAGCATGCTCGACGTCGCGCGCTATCCGCAGATCCGCTTCGCGAGCACGCGTTTCGAGCGCACCGGCGAAGCGCGCGGTACGCTGAGCGGCGATCTGACGATCCGCGGCGTCACGCAGCCGGTCACGCTCGACGTCACGTTCAACGGCTTCGCGCCCGATCCGCTAACGAAGAAAGACACGCTCGGCTTTTCCGCGGACGGTCATTTCAGCCGCGCGAAGTTCGGTCTGTCTACCTGGTATCCGGCCGTCGGCGACGATATTCACGTGCGCATCCAGGCCGAGTTCGTGAAAACGCCCGCAGGCGCGTAAGCGCGCTGCGGGCGTCAGCGTTCTGACGGCGAAGCACCGACTCAGGCAGAGGTCCAGTCGAGAATCACCTTGCCGCTTTCGCCGGAGAGCATCGTCGCGAAGGCTTCCTGATAGTCGTCGACCTTGAAATGGTGGGTGAGGATCGGCGACAGATCGAGGCCGCTTTGCAGCATCGCCACCATCTTGTACCAGGTCTCGAACATCTCGCGCCCATAAATGCCCTTGATTTCAAGGCCTTTGAAAATCACCTGGGTCCAGTCGATCGCGGTTTGCGCGGGTGGAATGCCGAGCAGCGCGATCTTGCCGCCGTGGTTCATCGCTTCGAGCATGCCCGTAAAAGCACTCGGCACGCCCGACATTTCGAGTCCGACGTCGAAGCCCTCGGTCATGTGCAGATCGTGCATCACGTCGCGCAACGATTCGCGCGACACGTTCACCGCGCGCGTCGCGCCCATCTTGCGCGCGAGTTCGAGGCGATAGTCGTTGACGTCGGTGATCACGACGTTGCGCGCGCCGACGTGCCTGGCGATCGCGACCGCCATGATGCCGATCGGCCCAGCGCCGGTAATCAGCACGTCTTCGCCGACGAGGTTGAACGACAGCGCCGTATGCGTCGCGTTGCCGAACGGATCGAAGATCGCGGCGAGATCGTCGGAGATTTCAGGGGGGATCTTGAACGCGTTGAAGGCCGGAATTACCAGGTATTCGGCGAACGCGCCCTCGCGATTCACGCCGACGCCGATCGTGTTGCGGCACAGATGCCGGCGGCCCGCGCGACAGTTGCGGCAGAAGCCGCAGGTGATGTGTCCTTCGCCCGACACCCGGTCGCCGATCGCAAAGCCGCGCACTTCCTGCCCCATCTCGACGATTTCGCCGACGTATTCATGGCCGACGTGCATCGGCACCGGAATCGTCTTCTGCGCCCAGTCGTCCCACTTCCAGATATGAATGTCGGTGCCGCAAATCGCGGTGCGCTTGATGCGGATCATCACGTCGTTATGACCGACTTCGGGCTTCTTCACGTCGGTCAGCGTGAGGCCCGGTCCGCGTTCGAGTTTTGCCAATGCTTTCATCTGCTTCTCCATTCGAATCACGCGGCGATCACGTGGGGATGACGCCGAGCTCGCGGCCGACGCGCGCGAACGCCTCGACGGCACGGTCGATCTGCTCCGGCGTGTGCGCGGCGCTCATCTGCGTGCGGATGCGCGCGCGGCCACGCGGCACCACCGGGAACGAAAAACCGATCACGTAGACGCCTTGCTTCAGCAGCGCATCGGCCATCTTTCCCGCGAGTTGCGCGTCGCCGAGCATCACCGGAATGATCGGATGTTCGCCCGGCACGAGCGTAAAGCCGAGCGCGCTCATCGCGCGGCGGAAATGCGCGCCGTTTTCGCGCACGCGTGCGCGCAGCAGCGCCCCTTCATCGCTGGCGAGCAATTCGAGTACCTTCAGCGACGCCGCCGCGATGCTCGGCGTGAGCGTGTTCGAGAACAGATACGGGCGGGAGCGCTGCCGCAACAGTTCGACGACTTCCTTGCGCGCCGCGACGTAGCCGCCCGATGCGCCGCCGAGCGCCTTGCCGAGCGTGCCGGTAATGATGTCGACGCGCGCCATCACTCCGCAATGCTCGGGCGTGCCGCGACCGTGTTCACCGATGAAGCCGACCGCGTGCGAGTCGTCGACCATCACCAATGCGCCGTACCTGTCGGCCAGATTGCAGATGCCGGCGAGGTTCGCGATGATGCCGTCCATCGAGAACACGCCGTCGGTCGCGATCAGTTTGAAGCGCGCGCCCGCCGCATCGGCTTCCTGCAGGCGCGCTTCGAGATCGCCGAGGTCGTTGTTCCTGTAGCGAAAGCGCTTCGCCTTGGACAGCCGCACACCGTCGATGATGCTCGCGTGATTCAGCTCGTCGCTGATGATCGCGTCGTTTTCGTCGAGCAGCGTTTCGAACAGGCCGCCGTTCGCGTCGAAGCAGCTCGAGTAGAGAATGCAGTCGTCGGTTTGCAGGAACGCGGCGAGCGCCGCTTCGAGTTGCTTGTGCACGGTTTGCGTGCCGCAGATGAAGCGCACCGACGCCATCCCGAAGCCGTCGCTGTCGAGGCCTTGCTTGGCGGCTTCGATCAGCCGCGTGTCGTCGGCGAGACCGAGATAGTTGTTTGCGCAGAAGTTCAGCACGTCGCTGCCGTCGGCAAGACGCACGTCGGCCGACTGCGGACTCGCGATCACGCGCTCGCTCTTGTAGAAGCCGTCGGCGCGGATCTGGTCGAGGGTGCCGCGCAAATGGGCAAGGTATTGGTCACGCATGAACGGGACTCCTGAGAGTGATGGCGGCCGCATTCGCATGCGCGCGGGAAGGGCGGCCTGTTATAGTCGGTTGTCAGCTTTATCGGATATTTTCGTTTTTCCGAACTAAAATCCGGTATATCGAACAACTCTAAACGATGGGTCAGGAAATGGCAAGTTCGGGTACACGCCGCACCGCGTCCAATGCGGCGCCCACCTCCGCCAGCGCGGCATTACCGCCGAGTGCGGCGATTGCGGCGCCGCCGCGCGTCGGCGAACAGATTCAACGGCTGCGCGCCGAGCGGCGCATGACGCTCGATGATCTGTCGCGCGCGGCCGGCGTGTCGAAATCGATGCTCTCGGAAATCGAGCGCGACAAGGCCAATCCGACGATCGCGGTTGCATGGCGGCTGACCAATGCGCTTGGCGTAAGTCTCGATTCGCTGTTTGCGCCGCCGAAGTCGCCTGAGGCAATCGCCGTTTCCGGACCGCGCGATATTCCTACGCTAAGCGGTCACGAAGCGAAATACCAGTTGCGTGTGTGGGGACCGATCGAGCTGGCCGGCAAGTTCGAGTGGTACGAGTTGACGCTGCAGCTAGGCGGGGCTCTCGTGTCGAACGCGCACGAGCCAGGCACGCGCGAGCATCTGACCGTGCTGCACGGCTCGATCGACATCGAGGCGGCCGGCGCGACGAAGCGGCTCAAGGTCGCGGACACCGCGCGCTACGTCGCGGATGTTCCGCATGCGATCCGCAACGTCGGCAAGAGCGAGGCGAAAGCGCTGCTGGTCGTGATTCACGGGTAGGCCGTTCGGCCAGGTTGCGCCCGGTACTGTATGTTTGTACAGTATCAGGTGTCGATTGGAGCCGAGAATGAACAACCTGAAAACCGACCCTACCGATCAAACTCTCGCCGCGCTGCGCTTCCAGACCGCCGCGCGCGATCTCGAACATATCGTGCGCAGCATCGCCGCGCGCTACATCGTCAGGCAGGTGCCGCTCACGTGGCGTCTGCTCCATGCCATCGAAGCCGAGGCGCTGGCCGATCTCGGTTTTGCCAGCCGGCACGACGCGCTGATGCTCGGGCTGTTCCAGCGCCCGTCCGATCTGCCTTATCCAGAAACCGATGACGGCGTGGATTTCGGCACCTCCAACGCATTGCCGGCCGTTTTTGCGTTTGCCGTCAATGCGTACGAGGAAGCGGCGCGGCAAGCGGCGCGCCGGGCGGCGCTGCCACGGCCGGCCGATGCGCTCTTAAAGCGCGCCCGGGCGTGGGGCGGCTAATGGCGGCACCACGTCGGGATGGCTCGGATCCTCATCCATTCCTCGCGGTCGGCCTCGCGGCGGTCAGCGCCTACAATACGCGGACCAAACGGTGCAACTAACGGAAGGATTGCCCATGTCACCTCCTCATCTGTCCGACCCCGTTCCCCGTCCCGCGCCCTCTACCGATCTGTTCGATCAGCAACGCGAAGACTGGCGTCGCGACCCGCAGGTCGCGTTCGATGCGTGGCTCGCGAAGCAGCACTTCCGTCGCTCTTCGGCGTTGGTCTATCAGGCGCAGTGGGGGCAGTTTCTCGATTGGCTTGGCGCGCGGCAACAAAGCCTCGCGACGGTCGAAACGCCCGCGATCGCCGAATTCGTCGCCAGCCTCGAGATTCGCAGAACGCAGCGGATCCGCTATTTGCGGCTTATCGAGCGCGTGCTCGATCACGTGCGCGAGATCGAATCGGCGTCGACCAACCCGGCTCGTTTCATCGCTCAGGACGGGGAAGCCGCGTGGCGCAATGCGCGCGACAATGAACCGACCGGGTTTCTCACGCATGCGGAACGCACTGCGTTGATCGCGCGGCTGTTCGCGCCGTTGCCGGCGTTGTCGACCGCGCAGCGCTGGAGAGAGCGACGCGATCGCGCGTTGATCGCGGTGTTTCTGGGCGCAGGACTGAAGACGGGCGAAGCGGGAGCGCTTACGGTTAGTTGCGTCAGAGAGGGCTCGCCGTGGGTCACGATCGAGTCCGCGAATCCAGTGCTGACGCGGCGCACGCGACTCGCGCCGTTCGCAACGGCGATTCTCGACGCCTGGCTAGCCGAACGCCGGCTGACGCAACTGGCCGGCAAGCTTGTGTTTCCCGCATCGCCGTCGGGCAGGCCGATGCATAAGGCCACGATGCTGCGCGCGGTGGATGCGCTCGTCGATGCAGCGGGGATTGCCACGTCGCGCCAATCGCGCGCGAGTCCGCAGACCTTGCGCAACACGTTTGCGGCGGACCTGTTCGAAAGCGGGGTAGAAGCCGAACAGGTCGGTCAATGGCTCGGCTTCGTGCAGGCGGTGTCCGCGAACCGGCTATATCGCGCGTGGCAAACCTGGATTGATCAGCAGGATTCGCCCGCGACAGAGGAGCCGGATCCTGCTGCGGCACCGTTGGCCGAGCCCCGCCGTGACGGGCGTTTGACGAGGAAAACGGGAGCCGGCGAACCCTGAAGAACCTCACCATTGAGGTCCCGAATTTCCTCACCTTTGACGTTTTTCCCGTTGGATTGGCCGCCTCTGGTTAACGCATCGCGTGGACGGAGCGGGACGACGGCGCGGTGGCGCCATCGTTCGACAGGAACTGCTTCACCGCCGCGAGCCTCGATTCGCCGAGGCCCGAAGAGTGCTCGCATTCCGGGCAGAACAGTTCGAAACGGTGATCGACCTGCGACAGCTCCGGCTCACCTTCCTCGCATTTCGGGCATCTCGCGGGCAGCGTCACGTGGCCGTCAGCCGCGGTGCCGATCATGCTCAACTCTTTGCTCGTGAGCCGCCCCTCAGTAACCAGCGAGCACAACAGTACGGCGATGGCCGGATCGATGCCCTGCTGGCCACGCAGGGTGGCGACTTCTTTCGTCAGCGCGTCGACTTCGTCCGACTGCTCGCGCAGCTGCGCGTCGAGCCGATCGGCGCGCGCCTTGGCGGCGGCAATCTGCTGAATGAACTCGAATTCCTTGCGGCTCGCATCACGCACGCCGGACTGATACGTCGCGGCCATGCTACGCAGCGAGTCGAGTTCGACTAGCATCGGCTTGACGCGCCGCTCGGCCTCGGCCACCGCATCCTTGATCTGCTGTGCATAGTGCTCCGTGCTTTGCCGCAATTCGACGTGCAACGCGTCGATCCGGTCCCGCAACGCAGCATTGGCAGTCTGTTCGTTTTCGAGCCGTTGCCGCAGCGCCTCGTTCTCCTGGTCGAGCCGGCGCGTGGTTGCCTGCATGCCTTCGAGGTGAACGCTGCCGTGCGTAGTCGCGCTCGATAACTGGGTTTCAAGTGCGCGAACCCGCTCCCACGCGGTTTCGGCGCGCGCTTCGCTGCGCCTGATGGCGTCGTCGGCCGCATCCCGACGAATTTCCGCCTCGCGTACGCGTAGATCGGCGGCGCTGATCTGCGCGCGGATCTCTTCACGTTCGCCATCGAGCGACGCTTTGGCCTGCACGACCGCTTCTTCGAATAACGCGCCCAGCAGTTCGCCGGCGCGATCTTCCAGTGCCTTTGGTATCGCGCCCGCTCCGACCTTGACCCGCGACACGCTGCGGATGCGCTCCCAGAAATGATCGATGTCCTTCGGGATGTCGCTTGCGCTGCCGGTTTGCGTGAGATCGCGAACGGCCGCCATCGATGGCCGGATGCCGAGATCGAAAAAAAGCCGTTTGCATGCATGCAGCGACAGATCCTGGCGGCGCACGCCCTGCGCACGCATCGATTCAAGCTCGTCGCGAATGGCTTGCCGCTCCTGATCCAGATTCATGTTTACCTCGATGTGGCTCGAATTGGATGGATCATAACAATTTACGTAGTGTTTGCTACCGATTTATCGGTGGCGAACGGATTGGCGTATACCGACGGGCTTTTGCGTGCAGATTGCGATGGTAAACACGCGCCTGCCGTTTTTCTCCGTGAAACAAAACGAAGAATAGCTAATAAGCCATTGTATTAGAAGAATTTTGTTTGATTTCCGCATGGTCGCGCACTGTTTCACGATGGATCGGCAATGGCTGCGGGGTGTTGGGCCTGTGTTTCACGGGGCTCGCGGGTGTAAGGCTTGAGAGTAATAAAAATAAACACCTTTGAACCCTTGTTAAAGACGTTAACGACTCGGCAAACCCTTATCTGGCGCGGCTTTCAGGCCAGCAAGGTGAAGCTTTGCGGGAGACTTGGTGAGGGTCTGCGGGAAACTCGAGTGATGGGGTTCGGGAAGCTCGGTGAGCGGTTCCGGGACGGAACGTGAGCGGGTTCAGGAACCGCCGTATACGTGGGGTTTGGGCAAAGGTGAGGTTTTGCGGGACTTCGCGGCCGCGAAGCGCCCGACACCCCTCGAAAGTGTCTGTTCGGTTTGGTCTGAGCAAGGTGAGGGCTTTCGGGAGGCTCGCGAGCATGGTTTTTTGCCGGTTTTTTGGGGTGGTTAACCGCTTTGGTGAGCCGTAGCGGGAGAAAACGGAAAACGAAGGTGAGATTTTTCGGGGCGCTGGGTCCAGTTTTGCTTTCTTTTTGAGCATCGATACTGCTGAGGTGAGGTTTTACGGGAGCCAGGATGGAATTCGACGCATCGATCGCCCGAAAGACTGGTTGGCGGGAACCGCTGGCGATTGGAAAGGTGAGGGGATTCGGGGAACTGGCTGATCAGCTAGATCCGGGAGCCGATTTGGCCGGCGATTCCGTCAAAGGTGAGGCTTTTCGGGAAGGTCTGGATAGGGTTTTACGCGTTAAGGTGAGGAGATTCGGGACTAAAACGCGGGCTATCGGCTGGAGATGCCCGGCGGATGGCAATTTGCGAGCGAAGGTATACCTGGTCGCTGATTGCAAAGGTGAGTCTTTTCGGGAGGTCCGCGGGGACGCAATGAAAAGTGCTGCGGTGCGAAAAACTGGCTTAAGGTGAGATTTTACGGGAACACCGATGGTTCGAGCGCTACATGCGATTATCGCAAGTCACGGAAATCATTGATTTTTTTCCTGTCCTCCAGCAAAGGTGAGACTTTTCAGGAGTTCTTTGGGAGGGGGCGCCGGGGCCTCCGTAAAGGTCAAAGGTGACGCTTTTCAGGAGGTTGCATTGGGGAAATGCGGTACTGGCGCGGCATGAGCGCGTGTCGTGTTGTGCCGTTCTGCGGTGCTACGGTGAGGTTTTTCGGGAGCATTGGAGCGGTGAGGATTTGCCTGTGGTTGAATCTCCCCTTTTTCGGCGGCTTCGGACCAGGCTCGAAGTCGAAACAGGTGATTAACTCCGGCAGGTTCTCGGTAGTGAGGGCTGAATTGTCAGCGGAGGTACCAAGCAGTCGAATGGCGCGCCCGGCGATAGGAAGCTTGATGCACCGACAACAGGGCTGACGGGGCGCCCGTCGCTGGCCCGCGCCGCGTTGCGGGCCCAATACCGTGCGGGCATTCCATCTATCGATCCGGGACTGTGCATCGGCCGGCAGCACGCGACGGTCGACGAAACGATCGCGAGGCCGCACGACGAAGTCATCAGCCGCCCCGGACGCCATCCGTTTACACGAGGTTCTCGAAAAAATCCGCGAAAATTTTTGAGGTGAGAAGATTCGGGATCACATGCTCCCCGTTGCCGCACGCGGCGAAACAAGCCGGATTCGCAGACGCCGCGACCGGCAAGGAGAGCCCGATCCTGGCGGCACGCACACGAGGTGAGGGTTTTCGGGAGTTGCTCGAGGTGAGTTGCGCTTCGTAAACTCGCTTCACCGGCAATGGTGAGATGGGCGCTATAGACGCGTATCACCACAGCCGGTATGCTCTCGCGAAATCCCCTCCTCACCTCGACGCATGGCCACGAAGCGCGCGAAAAAGACCGATGTTGTCAGCCCGAGCTCGGCTGAGCTGCGCAAAGCCGTCGAGGCGATCGCGATCCAGCCCAAGAGCGGCAAGATCACGCTGCTCACGCGCAAGCTTTTTAACGTGTTACTCGCAGTGGCCCAGCAAGCGGATGAGTCGGGCGACACCTATCGGGCGCTGCTGTCCGACATCGTCGCCAATTCCGCGTTCGATTCCAATGACACCGCGCTCGTCAAGGAGCATCTGCGCCGCATGGTGTCGGTGCAGGTCGAGTGGAGCACCGGCACGTCGAGTCAGAAGCCTGGCCGCAAATGGGGTATTTCGACGCTGATCGCGGACGCGGAAATTCTCGAAGATCCGACCACGCGTCGCGTCTGGGTCGAGTTTTCGTTTGCGCCGAAGATCAAGAAGAAACTGCTCGATCCGGTTCAGTATGCGCGGCTGAGTCTGCAGTTCCAGAGCCAGCTGCGCAGCAGCGCGGGCCTCGCACTCTACGAGATCTGCGTGCGCTACCTGACCAACCCCAGCCACCTGACGATGCGCGAGACCTGGGAATGGTGGCGGCCGATTCTGTCGGGCACGCCGGACACTGAAGCCGGCGACGAGGCGAAGCGCGAGTACAAGTATTTCAAGCGCGACTACCTGCGCCCGGCCATCGCCGAGGTCAACGCGGTCACGAACATTTTTGTCGAGCTGATCGAGCATCGCGAGGGTCGGCGCGTCGCTGAAATCCAGTTCCGCGTGACCGAGCGCAAGCAGCCGATGCTCGCGCTCGACGAACATCCGAACGTGTTCGACAGCACGCTGGTCGACCGGATGGTGAAGATCGGCATTCCGCTCAAGGAGGCGCAGACGCTTTATGCGGACAGCGAGGAGAACCGGATCCGCGCGGCGCTGCAGATGACCGAGCAGCGTATGCGCAGCACGTCACTGCCGCCGGTGCGCAGTGCGCCGGCGCTGTTCAAGGATGCGTTGAAGAAAGGCTATGCGCCGCCGGTCGAGGCGCTGCCCGCGGGTGGCGGCACCAGCAAGGCCGCGGCGTCGCCGGCCGACGATCTGAAGGCGCGTCTGCTCGGTGAATACTCGGCTTACCGTCGCAAGCAGGCCTACGAGTTGTACAACGAACAGGGTGAGTCGGAGCGCGATAACGCGCGACAGTCGTTCGAGGAAGATGAATTGCCGGGGCTCGGCACGCACATGCGCGACGACTGGCGGCGTCGCGGGCTCGACTCGAAGATCGTCGAAACGGCGTTCTTCGACTGGCTCGCGCGCAGGACCTGGGGCGAACCGACCGACGGCGACCTGCTCGCCTTTACGCTGAGCCAGTCGCGCGCGGCCTGATGGGTCGATAACTGCCTTTGAAATCCAGGCGGCGGTGCATGCGCACCGCCCTCACGTCTTACTTCAGCATCTTCTCGATCTGCCGCAGGATGTCGTCGCGCTTTTCACGCGTGAGGCCTTTCAGGCGCAACTCGAGCCGGTCGTCCCCATACGACTTCAGATCGCCGACCGACACACCACCAAGCTTGATTTCCAGACGTTGCGCGTAGCGCTGCCGGCCCGCTGGTTTGACGCTTTCCTGCGAGGTCGCTCGGCCTTTGACGATGTCGGCGACCTGGCGTGTGCTCAGATCGTCGGAAAGGATCCGGTTGATCAGTCGCAGTGTCGCCTCCGCGCCGCGAGCCGTGTGGTAGCGGCCCACCTGATACGCCATGTTCGAGCCGAAGCGGTCAGGGCGCGCGACCATCTCCTGCATCACGGTTTCCGGGAGTTTGGCGATGGACAGCGCGACTGCGACCGTCGATTCGTCGAGGCCGAGATGTTCGGCCAGCTCCTTCTGGCTCTGGAAATGCCGCTCGTCGAGAAAGCGTCGCCACACGACCGCGTTGTCGAACACCGTCTGCGAGTCGCGCTGCACGTTGAGGTCGTAACCGAGCTTGTAGCTCTGGATGCCGATCGGCAGATCGATGACGATCGCTTTCACCGACTCCTTGTTCGCTTCTTTCAGCGCACGCACCCGTCTGCCGCCGTCACTGACGAAGTAGGTGCCAGGGTTGTCATAGTCGGGAATGACGTGAATCGCCTGCTGCTGCCCCTGCTTCGCCAGATTGACGGCAAGCTCCGCAATCGACGACTTCACATAGAAGTACCGTGGATTGAACGGGCTCGGCTTGATCGTCTTGAGCGCCAGTTCGATGATCTGGCCGGGACGATAGCCGTGCTCGAGCCTCCAGGCGCGGTAGGCTGCCGATTCGTTGTCCGGATCAGGAATCTCCGCGTCCTGCAGACGCGACGGCAAGACGGCCGGAATCGGACGCCCGGCGATCGTGGGAGTTTTCGCCTCGTTTCTGACCAGGCCGTCGATCGCATTCAGCCGGTCGAGCGCGGTGCGCTTTTCGCTGCTGGTCGTGTCAGGACGTGCTTGAAAGCCTTTGGCGAACTGGGACGGTTTCATTCAGGGTCCTTTATGCGCATAAATTCACGGGAGCAAGGCGGCGATCTCGTTGGCGCACGCCCGTACTTCGAGCGCGGCGAGCTTCGCGCCGCGGTCGTTCATCTGAAGCACCGTTTGCCCTAACGCCATTGCCTGCTTGTAGGCTTCGCGCGTGGGAATCTGGGTCTTGAGGAGAGGGAAGCCGAGTTCTTCGAGCGCGCGCTTCAGTTCGCGCGTCAGCATCCGTTTCTCTTCAGTCTTGTTGAGCAGGAACACGGCTCGCAGGTCTTCGTTCATGACCTGCGCTTGCTGGACCAGTTTGACGAGGCCGATGCTCGACCAGTAATCGGCAGGGGACGAGGAAGTTGGGATCACCGCGACGCTCGCCGCGAGCAGAACGACGCCCGAGACTTTTTCGGTGATGGAGGGCGGGCAGTCGACGACGATGATGTCGTAGTCAGCCACGAACTTCTTGATCTCGCGATGGATCTGGCTGCCTGCTTCGGACAGGTTGACGACGGCGAATGGAATACCGATGTCGCCGTCGGAGGCAGCACTGGCCCAGTGAATCAGAGTGTTTTGGCCATCCGCGTCGACGACGAGAACGCGTTTGCCTTTCTCGTGAAATGCAGCGCCGAGATGCATCGCGATGGTGCTCTTCCCGACCCCGCCTTTCTGCTGTGTTACCGCGATGATTTCTGCCGCCAAATTTCACCTCCTCTTTTTAGACGCAAATGGATTTTACCTGGTTGAATTGCGATTTCAAATGATTTGCGTAAGCGCAGTTCGGAAATTGGCCATTCGGCAAAGGGTTTATGCGCATAAAGAGGCATCGGACGCGTGTCCGGGGTCTTGCGGGATATCAGGGCAAGCGTGGACTGGGGCTTAAGCGTTGCTGATCGCTGTCCGGCGGCGGCAAAGGGAAAGTAACGAGTGCTCGCGCACTGCGTGCACAGTCGTCGGTGACTGTTCGCGATTCTCGGGCTGATGTGCAGAGAAAAGGAGCGCACGCATCTGAGCGACCAAAGGGTGAGAGGTGCCAGACTTTATGCGCATAAAGTTCGCGTGCCAATTGGCCCGGAGGGACCATTCGTAATGAATTCTTCCGACGCCGATTCTCCCCAGACATGGCGGCAAGCGGCAAGCGGCAAGCGGCAAGCGGCAAGCGGCAAGCGGCAAGCGGCAAGCGGCAAGCGGCAAGCGGCAAACTGCATCCGGCGCCTCATCAGCGGGGGATATAGGTTGTCGTTTGAATCGCGCCCGCGCGAGCAAATCTCAGGTGCGACTAGAACTCAGGGTGCCAGTATTAAACTATTCCCACTCGCCTCGAAGGCAGCGTCGGTTTATGCGCATAAACCGACCCACCTCGCCGATGGTTCAAACAACGCGGATGCCGCGCAGTCATCCCGCGCCACGTCATCAAGTCACCCGCTAAAATTCCCGAATCGTTCTAACCGTCGCAGCAACCTTCAACGGCGTAGCCCCCGAATCCAGCCATGATCACCATCTACCACAACCCGCGCTGCTCCAAATCTCGCACCACCTGCGAACTCGTCGCGAACACCTACAACTCCGCAAACGAAGCGACGGAAATCGTCGAATATCTGAAGAAGCCACTCACCGTCGCAGAGCTTGAGAAGCTCAATGCTCAACTCGGCTGTCCCGTCCGCGAAATGATCCGCGACACCGAGGCCGAATATAAAGAGCTCAATCTTGCCGACACGTCGCTGACGGACGCCCAGCTCTATGAAGCATTGGCGAAGCATCCGATTCTGTTGCAACGACCGATCGTCGTCAGAAACGGACGGGCTGCCATCGGCCGCCCGCCGGAAAATGTCGCCGCGCTTTTCGCCTGATCGCGCGACCGTCGAAGTAAAACGATGTGGGCAATGCGGACTCGAACTGCTGCGCTACGCTTTGCCGGACAGCGCGGCATCCTTGGTCACGATCTTCGTCGGGATCAGATGCAGTTCGGTGAACGTATCCGCGATGCGCTGTTGTTCCGCAAGCACGTTCGCGTCGACGGGCTTGTAGATATGCGCGTAATGCCGCAAGCCTGATTCGATCACGCTCGCGTCGAGCCCTTGAATTGGCGCGAGTTGGGCGGCGGCCTCGCTGTAATGGCCGCGCACCCACTCCCCTTCCTTGCTGACTTCATCGATCACGATCGCAAGGACGTCGCCGTTCTGTTGCGCGAAGGGCCGCGCGCTCAGAAAGAACTGGTGGTGACTCACGATACCCTCGGCATCGGCGAGCTGCCGCGCGTTCGTTTGCCGCCTGGCGGCTTCGAGGAACGGATCCCAGATCGCCCACGCATCGACCGCACCGCGCTCGAAGGCCGCGCGTGCATCGGCGGGCGGCAGATACACGGGTTGGATCTCGCTGAACTTCACGCCGTTCTTCTGCAACGCGGCGACGACAAACCAGTGCACATCCGAGCCCTTGTTCAGCGCAATCTTCTTTCCCTTCAAATCGGCCAAGGTTTTGATTGGCGCGTCCGGATGCACGAGGATGCCTTCGGCGTGCGGCGTCGGAATTTCATACGCCGTGTAGACGAAATTGGCACCCGCGGCCTGCGCGAACACGGGCGGCGCTTCGCCCACATAGCCGAAATCGATCGCGCCGACGTTCAGCCCTTCCAGCAATTGCGGCCCAGCCGGAAACTCGGTCCATTTGACCGTGATGCCAAGTGGCGCAAGCCGCTTTTCGAGCGTGCCGTGCGCCTTCAGCAATACCAGGGTGCTCGCGGCTTTCTGATATCCGATGCGAAGTTCTTTTGCATGTTCGTCGGCGGCAACTGCGGCGGTGGAGAAGACCGGCAACGCGGCGGCGGCCAGCGTCGCGCCTACGCCGGCCAGAAACGTACGGCGCGTCAGCAGCGGATCACGGGACATGAGAATACTCGTCGAAAAAGAATTTAACGGACGCCAAAAGATGGTTCGATTGGCTCCGACGATAATTCGTCTGCGAGCCTGGACGAACCGATAAATTCGCATAAGCAAATCATGCGGCAGTCGCGAAGCATTGCCCAAAGCCCAACCTATCCCCTCCCGCTAGAATCGACCAGCAAAACAAGCGCCCGCGACCACCAGCTCGCGGCTGCATCGGTCGACTGCAAACGAAGAGAGGAAAAAAGTCGCCGTGCCTGTAACGACAACACTGACACCGTGGGCCGCCCAGACACCCAACTGATCCTGTCGTGCGCGCTTGGACTAGCACTGATCATCATCTTCATCAGCGTGCTGAAGCTCGCGCCGTTCCTGTCGATAATGGTCGGCACCTTCGCGGCGGGCTTCACGGCCTGCCGCTCGAAGCAGTCGCGAGCGCGTTCAGCAAAGGCGCCGGCGCGTTGCTCGGCGACGTCGGCATCATCATTGCGCTGTGCGCGATGCTCGGTGCGTTGATGGCCGAATCGGGCGCCGCCGACCGGCTCGTGTCGACGATCCTCGCGCACTCGACCCCGCGTACGCTGCCGTGGATGATGCGTCGTCGCGCTGCTCATCGGCCTGCCGCTGTTCTTCGAAGCCGGCCTCGTGATGATGGTGCCGATCATCTTCGTCATGGCGCGTCGCGCGCAGCAGCCGATTCTGCGCATCGCGATTCCCGCGCTCGCCGGTATGACGACGCTGCATGCGTTGCTGCCGCCGCATCCGGGTCCGCTGATCGCGGTGAGCGCGTTGCACGCCTATCTCGGTTTGACGTTGGGCCTCGGCCTGATCGTGGCCCTTCCCCGCGGTGGTCCTCGCCGGTCCGCTGTATGGCATCTGGCTGTCGAAACGCATGCACGTCGTCGAGCCTGAAGAAATGGGCAAGCTGTTCACCGCCGAGCAGAACGGCTTCGAGCCGCCGGGCTTCGCGATCTCTCTGATCACGATCCTGCTGCCCGTCGTTCTGATGCTCGGCCGCACGGTCGCGAAGCTGCTGCTCGAGCCCGAAACGTTGCTCTTCGATACGCTGAATTTTCTTGGCGAGCCGCTGATCGCGCTGGGCCTCACCGTGCTGTTCGCGGTGGTCGCGCTCGGCTGGTCGCGCGGCATGGCGCGCGAGCGCGTCGGGGGCATTCTGCGCAGAAGCCTGCCGCCGATCGTCGCGCTGTTGCTGACGATCGGCGCGGGCGGCGGCCTGAAGCAGGCGCTCGTCGCAGCGGGCATCAGCGCGACGATCGGCAAGATCGCGGTCGGGGCGCCTATGCCGCTGATCTTGCTCGCCTGGTTGATCGCCGTCGCGCTGCGTCAGGCCACCGGCTCGGCGACGGTCGCCACGACGACGACGGCCGGCATCGTCGCGCCGGTCGTCGCGGGCCTCGGCGCGACGCACAATTCGCTGATGGCGCTCGCGATCGGCGCCGGCTCGGTGTTCTTCTGCCATGTGAACGACGCCGGCTTCTGGATGGTCCGCGAATATTTCGGACTCCGGCTTAAACAGACTGTGCTGGTGTGGTCGGTCTTGCAGACGATCGTATCGGTCGTCGGTCTCGCGTTGACGCTCGTGCTGTGGAGCGCGTTGACGTGAGCACGGCGCGCGCGACAGCCTCACCCATTTGGGCAGCGTATTGACGCGCGCACAGCGGAACACGCGCGCAGAACCTCACGCGACGCCAGGCAGCAAGCCGCGCCTCGCGTCATCAACAACAGGAGCCACCGTCATGCTCCAATTGCGACCAACCTGCGAAGGCTGCGGCAAGTCACTTCCGCCGAACGCGCCCGACGCAATGATCTGCACCTACGAATGCACGTTCTGCGAGGTCTGCGCGCTGACGAGGCTGCGCAACGTGTGTCCGAATTGCGGCGGCAATTTCGCGCATCGGCCGATTCGCACCCGCGCGCAACTCGCCAAACATCCGGCGCGTGCCGATGCGCATCCTGTCGGCATCGATGAAGCATCGCATGCCCGCTTTTTCGAACGCTATCGCGACGTGCCGATCGGCGAGCGCTGAACTGCGGTGTGGCAAAGCGGCAAATCACTCGTCGCCGCTCACCGCTCCGTCCACGTTCGCTGCTCCGCTCGCCACATGCGCGGCAACCCGCAGCAGGCGGATCTGTTTGCGATAGTTCCGGCACCCGCTGCAGGTCGGCAGATGCAGGCGGATCGCGAGCCATTCGCCAGTCGACAGGGAGCGGTCGAGCGCATCGGATAGCAGCCGCGTGATGTCCTTACATTTCCCCATTCGCATCCTCGCTGGATAGGCCTTTTTCGCTCAGGCACGTGCGCAGCCGCAGCCGCGCGCGATAGATCAGCACGCTGCAATGATTCGCGTTGATCTGCAGTTCCGCGCAGATCGCCGCGATGTCGAGGTCGAGAAACTCCCGCATCATGAACACGCGTCCAATGTGCTCGGGCAAATGCTCGAGGCACATCTCGAACAGCGTCCAGAATTGCTGCTGGCGCAATGCAGTTTCGGGTGTCGGCCACGGACGCGGTTTGGTCTCGCGCGACCAGTGGCCGTTGTCCTTGAAGAGCTCGCGATCAAGCAGCGCCTCGCCGTCGAGTTCGGCTTCGAGCGCCGACAGATTGACCGTGCGTTGGCGCGCGCGCAGCGTGTCGACGAGCTTATGGCGCAGGATGCCGAACACCCAGGTCTTGTGCTCCGACTGCGCGGCGAAACGCGTGGCCTGAGTCCACGCGGCGGTCAGCGCTTCCTGCACGGCGTCCTCGGCGGCCGCGGCGTCGCGCAATTGCAGACGGGCGAAGCGCACGAGGTCACGCCGCAATTGCGCGAGATAAATGGGATCGTCCAGCGAGGGAGCGCCTGGCTGCGTCACGGCATGCTCCGTCGCTGCGCGTGTCGTCCTGAAACGTCGTGATTCATGAGCGGATGGTCGTCCTCGCACGGTTTGCGGATGCGTGCGCCATTCTCCCTCACGCTCCTGCCCTAGCGAATCGGTATTGAACATATGCCCCTTGGCAATCGATGCCTGAGGAGCTTCGTCGCGCGGCGCGGCCGCTTATGACGCCGGAAATTAATTGTTGCAAGAAATGATATTTCGAGTCTGCGCGCGACAAGGCTGTTGGATCGCCATACGGGCCGATCAACGCGTCGCAGTCGACCACCAATTCAACGCAATCGCACAATACCGATTATTTCAATTTATAAAATAATGTCTTCTCATCTTCGCTGTTTGTGGACGCGGGCTCGCTCGCTATTCTTCACGCCATCGATCGCATCAGATCGCGCAACCCACACACAAACGAGGACGCACACCATGAAACGCATTTTCTCCGCCCTGATCGCTTCGGCCGCGCTGTTCGCAGCGGCTTCGGGTGTCGCTCACGCCGACGCTCCGGCTTCGACCTGCAACGGCCCGGCGTCGTACTGCAACGTATTTTTTGGCAACTGATCGGCACGTCGAAATACGCAGCAAGGAAGCATGAGAAAAGGGCGCCGGCAACGGCGCCCTTTCGTATTCCAGTATTCAGAATTCGGCCTGCATGGGAATACGGCGGCGTCAAGCGGCCCCTTCTAGCCACGGCCGATGGGCAACCCGCGAGTCCTAGCGGCTCGGTGCCTTCCCTCCGCCATCGAGTCCGGCGCCCGTGCGCCACACCTGTTTGCCTCGTTCCGACAACTCGCCGCAGCTATGCGTGGCATCGGCTTCGACGCCGTCGACGGCCATCTCGCCGCCCGCCGGCTCCTGCGCGCGCTGCCGCGCTTTCTTGCGCGCGGCGACCGCTTCGTCGTGGGATTTTCCTGCATAGTCGAGACTCATGATCCGGTCCTCCAGAATGTCGATGGTGTCCCATTTGCCTCAGATCGCCCTGGCCCGAAGGCATGCTTGATTGGCAAGGCAAAAGTTCCACTTATCCACAAGGTTATTCAGCGAATCTGTGGATAACTTTTCGAGCCGCGAGGTTATCCACCGTCAGGTGCCGCAAGAATCCTTCCCGATCCGCTATGAGCTGGCCAAATCCGCCAGGGCCTGGGGGTTTCGCGCGGCTTTTGCCTATGATGGACAGTTCGTACTCTCTGCGCGTCGAGCGCCTTACCTGAGGAAGCGAACATGGCCTATCACATTGCAGTGGTCGTCGGCAGCCTGCGGCGGGATTCGTTCAATCGTCAGCTGGCTCAGGCGGTGATTTCCCTCGCTCCAGCCGATTTCACCTTCGAATACATCGATATCGGCTCCTTGCCGCTGTACTCCCAGGACTACGACGCCGACTATCCCGAAGCCGGCAAGAAGCTCAAGGCGCGCGTGCAAGCCGCGGACGGTCTGCTGTTCGTGACGCCCGAATACAACCGCTCGATACCGGGCGTGCTGAAAAACGCGCTCGACTGGGGCTCGCGGCCGTGGGGCACCAACTCGTGGGCCAACAAGCCCGGCGCGGTGCTCGGCACCTCGGTCGGTGCGACCGGTAGCGCGCTCGCTCAGCAGCATCTGCGCAACGTGCTCGCCTATCTCGACGTCGCGGCGATGGGGCAGCCCGAGGTGTTCATCAAGCACGATCCAGCGGTGATCAACGAAAAAGGCGAGATCGTCAACGACGGCACGCGCAAGTTCCTGCAGACGTTCATGGACCGCTACGTCACGTGGATCAAGCGGCACGGGTCGGTGTAGCCGAGCCTCAGCGCCGCTGACCGCGTCCTGACCCCGTCCGCCGAAGCAACGCGAACACAGCGCGCGCCGCGTAAGGCGGCCGCGCTCGTGTCGCTCGGCGCATCGCCTACACGTGGTGATGGCCGGTCGCCCGCTCCCAGCCGTGACGCACCGCGAGCTTGAAGCGCTCCCACGTGCTGTCCGGCGACGTGGTTTCCCAATGGCGGCGTGCCTGGGGCTCGATCTCATCCCACGGACGATTGCGGAATCGCGCGTCGCGAGCGATCTCCGTGCCGTAGCGATAGGCCGGCACATAGTCTTCGTAGCGCGCGTTCGCGGCGGCGTACTGCTCGTCGTAGTGCGCGCGGAAATCTTCTTCGTACTCCAGATATTCGTTCGGCATCTGCGCGCCGGCACCGGTGCCCGGCTGCCCGCCTTCTGGGACGATGTCGGACGGCTGCATCACCGCGCCCGAACCTGGTACCGAGCCGGCGGCGATCGCGCGGCGTCCCGCATCGCCGGCGAGCGGATCGACGATGGGTTCGTTGACCGGATCGCTCATCGGCCGTTCGCTGATCGGCGGCGGCGCGAACGGCTTGGCGGCGGCGCCGATGTCCGCCGGCGGCATGGCGGCCAGCGGATCAGGGCGCGGGGCGGCGGGAGGGGGCATGGTGTCGGGTGCGGTCGTACCGGTCGCCGAAGTGGCGCCCGTCGCGCCGGCGATTCCGGTCGATTCGGTCATGGCCGCCGCACCCGCTGCGCCGCTGCTCGAACTCACGCCCGCTGCACCCGGTGTCGCAGTGGCGTCGCGCATCCCGGGCGTCGCACCCGCCTCGGTCGTTACGGTCGACGTGCGCGGCGTTCCCGGCATCACCGCGCCGATGCCCAGCTCATCGAGTATCGAGTGGTCGCGGTCGGTGGCGGCCGGCGTGTCCGCCTCGGGCGGGCGGTCGCCGATATCCGTCGCGCCGAGCCGCACGAGCGTATTGCGCGCCAGCTCCGCATGCGACTCGCTTGCCGCGTGGACGCACACGAGCACAGCGCCGCGCCGCATCGCCTCGGCATAACGCGCGGTGTCCGATGGGCGCGGCCCGGTCGAGAACAGGCTGGCGAGAAAGCGCTCGATATTCGCGAGCACGCCCGCGTTGGCGACTTCGCTGGTGGCCGAGCCAACCGAAGGTTCGGCGTTCGCCTGCAACTCGATCTTCTCGCGCGCAAAGCCGGTTTGCACGAGCGTGTCGCGGGCGGTTTCGGCCTGCATGTAAGTGTCGAATAAACCAATCACGGTATGTTGCATGGTTGTCTCCCGACATGTTCTGCTGGAAAGGGCGACCCTCGCAGCGTCGTCCCCTTGCCGTGTGCAGGCAAGCAACCTTCATGCCCCGCACCGCCGCGCGGCGCCGCCGCGTCCCATGCCCAGCCGCGCTGCCCGGCGTGCTACGCATGACGCGGGCTCACGATGAAAAAAGCGCGGCGTGTAAGCGCCGCGCTTTTTACAAGGCCTGGTAAATGACGCCGGCACGGCGTGGACATCAGGTATCGGCCGGATGTGTGGCGGCATCGTTGTTCGTTTGCACGGCGTCGTGCTGGATCGTTTCGAGCAGTTGCTCCAGCAGTCCGATATCGAACGGCTTGGACAGCACGCGCACGTTCGCGTGCCGCGCGCGGTCGAGCTCTTCCGCGTAGCCGGTGACGAGGATGACCGGCAGCTGTGGGTCGAACCTGAGCACCGCTTCGGCCAGATCGATGCCGTTCATCTTGCCGGGCATGTGGATGTCCGACAGCACCAGATCGAACGGCAGCGGCTCGCCGGTGCTCGCGCGCTTCGCGCGGGCGTCGTCGAGTACACGCAGCCCCGTGTCGGCGTTGAACACGCAGGTGACCTGATGACCCATCATCTGCAGCAGCGCCTCGGTGCCGGCCGCGACTTCTTCGTTGTCCTCGACGAGCAGCACGCGCAGGCCCTGTGGCACGCCGCTTTCGGTCGCTAGCGCTTCTGCAGGCCCGGCCGTGTGCGGCTCGGTCGACGCGCGCGGCAGATAGAGCCGCACCGAGGTGCCCGCGCCGATCGCGCTGTCGATTGCCGCGAGCCCGCCCGAGCCCTCGCAGAACGCGAAGACCTGCGGCAACCCGAGTCCCGTGCCCATGCCTTTGGGCTTGGTCGTGAAAAGCGGCTCGAACGCGCGCGCGAGCACGTCGGGCGCCATGCCGCCGCCGGTGTCCTCGAGCGACAGTTGCACGAACTCGCCGGTCAGCGGAAAGCCGTCCTCGTGACGGAACACGACATTGCTCGCGCGCACCGTGAAGCGTCCGCCGTTGGCCATCGCATCGCGCGCATTGACGGCGACGTTGATCAGCGCGAGCTCGAGCTCGGCGACGTCGACGCGCACCGGCCAGGTATCGACGCCGCTATTGATCACGAGCGACACCTTCGCGCCGAGCGACGCGCGCAGCAGTTCGCGGCACGACGGCAGCCAGCGTTCGAGCGACAGCGTCTCGGTGCGCAGCGGCTGCTTGCGCGCGACGCCGAGCAGCTGCCGCGTCAGCGACTGGCCGCTCTTCAGCGCGCGCTCCATCGCCGACAGTTCGCGCTCCAGTTCGCCGACGCCGCGCCGTCGCACGATCTGCACGTTGGCCGACAGGATCATCAGCAGGTTGTTGAAGTCGTGCGCGACGTTGCCGACCAGCCTGCCGAGCGCTTCCATCTTGCGCGACTGGCGGTACGCGGATTCGATCGAGCGGCGCATCGATGCCTCGGCCTGCCAACGCTGCCACGCTTCCTCTTCGGCGCCGAGGCGGCGCAGCGACAGCCAGATCACGCACCACAGGGCGATCGACGGCGTGAACATCGACAGGACCAGCACGCTCAGGTGCTTGTACCAGGCGGCCCAGATCGCCGACGTGCGATAGCCGCACAGCACGTAGACCGGATACGAGCCGACGTGCCGGAAGGCGACGATCAGGTTGCCGTCGGCGAAGCTCGAGCGCATCCGCACGACGCCGGAGCGCTGCCCCTGCCTGACCGCTTCGGCGAACGGCGAATCGGACGCGAGCGCGGTCGGCTCGCGTGGGCCGCGCGGGTAATGCGCGAGCACCGCGCCGTCGGTGCGCACGAGGCTCATGATGATCGGCGTAGCGTCGCTGCTGCCGAGCAACTCGCGATAGAACGCGTCGAAATAGCTGGGCCGCAGCGCGATCGACACGACGCCCGCGAACGAGCCATTGGGCGCCTGGCGCTCGACGCCCATGTTGAACACCTGCTCGCCGCTCACATGTCCCGTCATCACTTTCGACACGCGTTCCAGCACGTTGCCGTCGCGGATGCCGACGAAATCGTCGCGCTGGCCGACCGAATTTTCCGGCGACGGATACAGGCGGCTGCTCACGAGCAGCGCGCCCTGCTGGCCGAAGATCGACACCGAGGCTACCTGCGGATAGCCGCCGCCCATCGTGCGCAACTTGTCGTGAATGGTGTGTTCGCGCGCGCGAATGCCGTCGTCGTCGAGGCCGTCGGTCAGTTCGACGATGCGCGAGTTCAGCGTCTCGTTCATGTCGAACACCTTCAACGCGTGTTCTTCGGCGACCCGCACCGTGCGCAGCGCCAGATCGGTCGCGTCGGCCTCGCGCGAGCGCAGATCGGCGAATGCCATCGCCGCGACGTAGACGAACGGCAGCACGATCGCCGCGACCAGCAGCGCGATCAGCGTGATGCGACGCACCTGGAAATTCTGTTCCGGCACGCTGGGAAACGACGCGTCGTCCTGCTCGCGGGCAGGACGACGCGAAAGACGGCCCGCGCGGGCGGAGTCGACCCGGTCTGATGTCATTGTCGTTGACGCGAAAAGTCGTTCGGATGTGGCAGCCCCGTATCGGGCCGTTGCCGGCACCATGCCGCCTTCAGAACAAGCATAGACGCAGCACGGAATAATTTGCCGCAACGCGTCGGAGATGGGCGTCCGCCGTGCCGGCCGTTCTTTAAGAGCGGCTTTAAAACAGCGACGAATCGGGAAGCGCAAACGTACACAAAAGGATAAAGATTAAAGAATGTCCGCCCCGACGATAGATCTATTTCTGATATTCGCCTAGCAGAGAAACAGATCGTTACCGTCAGCGATTCTGGCGAGTTGCTTTTGCGCGACTTTACTTCGACAATCCTCGTCACGATAAAAAGGGCCGTTGCCACCTCTGTGCGCCGGATCGTCAAGGTTAGCCAAACGCGTCCTGCTGCATTCGCGCCCCCTCTCGCCAAAGGCAATCGCAATTCGACAGGCGCCACTGTACCTGGTCGCGCATCGGTCGGCATCACGCGAAGGTGTGCCGCCCTCCGCTGTCGCGACGAACGAAATACGCACACAACCAGGCGCGGAAAGCGCGCAGACGAACCAGCCGATTCCTTTATCCGACCCGCCCAAACCGCCCGACCCGCCGTTGCCATGCTCCCCATTGTGATCGCCGACGATTCGCTGCTCGCCCGCAAGTTGCTCACGAAGGCACTGCCGCCCGACTGGGCAGTCGACGTGTCCTACGCGACGAACGGGCACGAGGCGCTCACGCTATATCGCGAGGGCAAGGCATCGGTGATGTTCCTCGACCTGACGATGCCGGACATGACCGGCTACCAGGTCCTCGAAGCGTTGCAGCAAGAGGACCTCAACACCTTCGTGATCGTCGTTTCCGCCGACGTGCAGCCGCTCGCCCAGCAGCGCGTGCGCGAGCTCGGCGCGATCGCGTTCATCGCCAAGCCGGTGACGCCGGAGGCGGTCCTGCCCATCCTCAAGGAGTACGGCTTGTATGTCTGAGCCCGCCTTCACCGAAGACCAGCGCGACGCGCTACAGGAAATCGCCAATCTCGCGATGGGCCGGGCCGCGACGCGGCTCGCGGGCCTGCTCGATTCGTTCATCGAACTGTCGGTGCCGCGCGTGCGGATGGTCGCGGTGAGCGACGCGGCGCGCACGCTGCGCGAGATGACCCATATCGACGACACGGTCAGCGCGGTGCGTCAGGGCTTTCGCTCGGACATCAAGGGCGAGGTGCTGGTGATCTGTCGCAGCGACAGCATCGCGCAGCTGTGTTCGCTCGTCCGCGACCCGTACGCGCGTTCGAGCTACGAGGAGGTCGGCGAGCGCGAACTGATGCTCGACGTCGCGAACCTGCTGTCCGGCGCGTGCGTGTCGTCGATACTCGACCAGCTCGGCCGCACGCCGGTGTTTTCCGCGCCGGGCATGCTCGGCGACACGCTGACGCTCGACGAAGTGTTCCAGCCCGGCGTGCTGCAATGGCAGGTGGCGCTGCTCGTCGAAGTGAATTTCGCGCTCGAACATCAGAGTTTTCGCGCGCATCTGGTGATGCTGATGGCCGAAGAATCAATCCGTCACATGAACGAAGCGCTCGATGCGCTGCTGTCCAGTATATGAACGTCTCCGTGGAATCGTTGAGCGACCTCGTGGTCGAGCGGGTCGGTTTTGGCATCTTCGTGCTCGACCGTGAACTGAACGTGCTGATGTGGAATCGCTTCATGCAGGACCATAGCGGCCTGTCGGCGGAGCAGGTGGTCGGCCACTCGATCTACCAGAACTTTCCGGAGCTGCCGCGCGTGTGGCTGTCGCGCAAGATCGAGAGCGTGTTTCAGCTCGGCAGCTTTGCGTTCAGCTCGTGGGAGCAGCGCCCGTATCTGTTCAAGTTCGATCACGACCGGCCGATCACCGGTGGGGTCGACTTCATGCAGCAGGACTGCACGTTCATGCCGCTGATGCGCGGTCGTGAAGTGGTGGCCGTGTGCGTGACGATCTCCGACGTGACGCATGTGAGCATCGTGCAGCGCGAACGCGAGGAGGCAGTTGCGAAGCTGCAGGAGTACGCGAATCGCGACGGACTGACCGGCATCGCGAACCGGCGCTTTTTCGAAACGCGGCTGCGCGACGAGTTCACGCGCTGGCAGCGCTACGGCGGCGAGATGTCGATGTTGCTGTTCGACCTCGATCACTTCAAGAAGATCAACGACCAGTTCGGTCATGGCGTCGGCGATACGGTGCTGCGTGTGATGGCGCAGCGCGTCGCCGGCGTGGTGCGCGCACAGGACACGTTCGGGCGCTTCGGCGGCGAAGAGTTCGCGCTGCTGCTGCCGTGCACGCCGCTCGACGACGCCATGCTGGTGGCGGAGAAGATCCGTCGCGTGATCGAGGAAACGCCGGTGGAGCTGATCGGCACCAGCGTGCCGGTCACGGCGAGCCTCGGCGGCGCGACGGCGCGCGCCGGCGTGCCCGCCTACGACGTGCTGATCAACGAGGCCGACGCGGCGCTCTATAGCGCAAAGCGTCAGGGCCGCAACTGCGCGGTCGCGTTCCGGCTCGCGGGAGCCTGATTCGCTAGCGGGGGCGGCGCGGTCGAGGCCGCCGCGCCCGGCGGCCTTCCTTCCCGTCCCCCTATTGACCGGCGAAACTGCGGTCACCGGCAAAGATTGCTATACTTTTCGCCGTTTCCGGCCGCCCAGCCGGATGTTTCGCGCGTGTCCGCGCGCGCGGGCCCACTGCCCTGCGGGTCGGCATAAAAACCTCTTTGAACGCCTTTCAGCGGGCGCCTCCAGCGGAGATCGTCTTGGCTGTTTCCAATCTTGTCGTGGACGATACTGAAACCGACGCCGCTGCCGCCACGTCCGGCAGCTCGTTTTATCTTGCGATGCGCATCTTGCCGGCGGCGCAGCGCGATGCGATGTACCAGGTCTACGCCTTCTGCCGCGCCGTCGACGACATCGCCGACAGCGACCGGCCGCGCGCCGAGCGCGCGGCCGGGCTCGAGCAATGGCGCGCCGAGATCGACGCTTGCTACGCCGGGCAGCCGCGCGCGTCGCTGCGCGCGCTGACGCGGCACATTCACACGTTTCATCTGCAACGCGAGGATTTTCACGCAATGATCGACGGCATGGCGATGGATGCCGCCGCCGACATCTGCGCGCCCGACGACGCCACGCTCGACCTCTATTGCGACCGCGTCGCGAGCGCGGCCGGCCGTCTGTCGGTGAGGATATTCGGGATGCGTGACGAGCCGGGCCGGCTGCTCGCGCACCATCTCGGCCGCGCGCTGCAGCTCACCAACATCCTGCGCGATATCGACGAAGACGCCGTCATCAACCGCTGCTATCTACCGCGCGAGCTGCTCGCGCGCGAAGGCATCGCGGCCACGGACCCGCGGCAGATCGCTGACGATCCGACGCTGCCGCGCGTCTGCGCGACGCTCGCCGAGCGCGCGAAGCAGCACTTCGCCGCGTCCGACGCAATCATGGATCGCGAGCCCCGCGCTCAGGTGCGCGCGCCGCGCATCATGTCGGGCGTCTATCGCGTGCTGCTCGAGCGCGCGCTGGAGCGCGGCTTCGACGTTCCGCGCACGAAGGTCCGCAAGCCGAAGCTGCGCCTGCTGTGGATCGTCGCGCGTTACGCGCTTTTCTGAGCTGATGCCGAAGCTCGTCCACGTGGTCGGCGCGGGCGTGGCCGGACTCGCCGCCGCCGTGCAACTGCAGCGGCGCGGCGCGCGGGTCGTGCTGCACGAAGCGCAGGATCACGCGGGCGGCCGCTGCCGTTCGTACTACGACGCGAAGCTTGGTGCGACGCTCGACAGCGGCAATCACATCGTGTTGTCGGCCAATGCCGCGACGCTCAACTACGTGCGCGCGATCGGCGCCGCCGACGAACTGGTCGGCCCCACGCAGCCCGAGTATCCGTTCGTCGATCTGGCCACGCGTTCGCGCTGGAGCGTGCGTCTGTCGCCGGGGAGTTTGCCGTGGTGGATTTTCGATGCGCGCGCGCGCGTGCCGAACACGAGCCCGACCGATTACCTGTCGCTCGTGCCGCTGCTGTTTGCGAAACCGGGCCGCAGCGTCGCGCAGACGATGCGCTGTCACGGTCCGCTGTGGGAACGGCTGCTGCGGCCGCTGCTGCATGTGCTGCTGAATCTGGAGCCGCGCGACGCGTCGGCCGAGCTGACCGGCGCGCTCGTGCGCGAAACGCTGCTCGCGGGCGGGCTCGCGTGCCGGCCGCTGGTCGCGCGTAATGGTCTTGGCAGCGCGTTCGTCGATCCGGCGCTGCGTCTGCTGCAACATGGCGGCGCGACGATCCGGCTCGGTTCGCGTCTGCGCGACATCACGTTCGCGGCCGACCCGGCCCGTGTGCGGACGCTGCATTTCGACGATGAGAGCATCGCGCTCGGCGCGAACGAGGCGGTGATTCTCGCGCTGCCGCCCGAAGCCGCGGTGGCTCTCGTGCCGGGCCTGCGCGCGCCGACGCGTTTCGCGGCCGTGCTCAACGTGCATTTCGCGGTCGAGCCGCCGTTCGGCTTGCCGCAGATCACCGCGCTGCTGAACGGAACGGCCGAATGGCTGTTTGCGTTCGACGACCGCCTGTCGGTGACGCTCAACGGCGCCGAGCGGCTCTTCGACACGCCGCATGACGTGCTGGCGGCGACCGTCTGGGCCGAGGTCGCGCAGGCGGTCAATCTGCCGGCCGCGCCGCTGCCGCGCTGGCAGGTGGTGATGGAATCGCGCGCGACGTTTGCCGCGCTGCCCGCGCAGGAGACATTGCGGGCGGGCACGCGCACTCGCTGGAACAATTTGCTGCTCGCGGGCGACTGGACGGCCACCGGCCTGCCCGCGATGCTCGAAGGCGCGATCCGCTCCGGCCAGAAGGCCGCGGATACGCTGCTGAATCAACCGATGGAACGCAGATGAACGACTTATCTCACACCCAGCCGCTCGACGCGGCGCTGCCCGAAGCCGCCGATGCGGCGCCGGACCTGGCCGAAGCTGCCGTGGTTGCCAACGCGCCCGCCGTGGCGGACGCATTGGCAACCGCAACGCCGGCGCCCGTGCAGGGCGCGAACGCGCTCGACGCATCGATCACGCGCGCGACCGATGCGATCCTGGCCGCGCAGCAGCCGGACGGCCATTGGGTCTACGAACTCGAAGCCGACGCGACGATTCCGGCCGAATACGTGTTGCTGGTCCACTATCTCGGCGAAACGCCGAACCTCGAACTCGAACAGAAGATCGCGCGTTATCTGCGCCGCATCCAGTTGCCGAACGGCGGCTGGCCGCTCTTCACCGACGGCGCGCTCGACATCAGCGCGAGCGTGAAGGCGTACTTCGCGCTGAAGATGATCGGCGACCCGGTCGATGCCGAGCACATGGTGCGCGCGCGCGACGCGATCCTCGCGCACGGCGGCGCGGAACACGCGAACGTGTTCACGCGAATCCTGCTCGCCCTCTTTGGCGTGGTGTCGTGGCGCGCGGTGCCGATGATGCCGGTCGAGATCATGCTGCTGCCGGTGTGGTTCCCGTTCCATCTGTCGAAGGTGTCGTACTGGGCGCGCACGGTGATCGTGCCGCTGCTGGTGCTCAACGCGAAGCGGCCGCTCGCGCGTAATCCGCGCAAGGTGCGCATCGACGAGCTGTTCCGCGGCGCGCCGGTGAACACCGGCATGAACGAGCGCGCACCGCATCAGCACGCGGGCTGGTTCGGCCTGTTCCGTTGTGTCGATTCGGTGCTGCGCGCGGTCGATGGCCTGTTGCCGAAGGGGACCCGCGAGCGCGCGATCCGCGCGGCGGTCGCGTTCGTCGACGAACGGCTGAACGGCGAGGACGGCCTCGGCGCGATTTTCCCGGCGATGGCCAACTCGGTGATGATGTACGACGTGCTCGGCTATCCGGCCGATCATCCGCATCGCGCGATCGCTCGCAAATCTCTCGACAAGCTGCTCGTCATCAAGGACGACGAAGCGTATTGCCAGCCGTGTCTGTCGCCGGTGTGGGATACGTCGCTCGCGGCGCACGCTTTGCTCGAAACCGGCGAAGCGCGCGCCGAACAGGCGGCCGAACGCGGGCTCGCATGGCTGCGTCCGCTGCAGATTCTCGACGTGCGCGGCGACTGGATTTCGCGCCGCCCCAACGTGAGGCCGGGCGGCTGGGCGTTCCAGTACAACAACGCGCATTTCCCGGATGTCGACGATACCGCGGTGGTCGCGATGGCGATGCACCGCTCGGCGGCGCTCACGCAATTCGATGTCGATCGCGAAGCAATTGCCCGCGCGCGCGAATGGGTGGTCGGCATGCAAAGCAGCGACGGCGGCTGGGGCGCGTTCGAACCGGAAAACACGCAGTACTACCTGAACAACATTCCGTTCTCGGACCACGGCGCGCTGCTCGATCCGCCGACCGCGGACGTGTCGGGCCGCTGTCTGTCGATGTTCGCGCAGATCGGCGAGCTGCCGCAAAGCAGCGAGCCGGCGCGGCGCGCGTTCGACTACATGCTGCAGGAGCAGGAGTCGGACGGCAGCTGGTACGGCCGCTGGGGCCTGAACTACATCTACGGCACATGGACCGCGCTGTGCTCGCTGAACGCGGCCGGCATGTCACACGACGACCCGCGCATGCGGCGCGCGGTGCAATGGCTCGTGTCGATCCAGAACGACGACGGCGGTTGGGGCGAGGGCGGCGAGAGCTACAAGCTCGACTATCGCGGCTACGAGCGTGCGCCGAGCACCGCGTCGCAGACAGCCTGGGCGCTGCTCGGACTGATGGCGGCGGGGGAGGTCGATCACGAGGCGGTGGCGCGCGGTATCGACTATCTGCAGCGTGAGCAGCGCGAGCATGGGCTGTGGGACGAAACCCGGTTTACCGCGACCGGCTTTCCGCGCGTGTTTTATCTGCGCTACCACGGCTATCGCAAGTTCTTCCCGCTGTGGGCGCTCGCGCGCTTCCGTCATCTGAAGCGCAATGGGCTCACGCGCGTCACGGTCGGGATGTGACGGATGTCCGTGTCGATGACGCCGTCCGTGGGGACGGGCGCTAGCAGCTTGCCGGTGATCGTCGTGACGGGCATGGCGTTCGAGGCACGCATCGCACGCGGCGACGGCAGCGTGCGCGTCGAAGTCGTGTACGCGGCGCGCGCCGATCTGCTCGAGCGCGCGCTGAACGCGGCGGTCGCTCGCGGCGCGGCGGGGATCGTCAGTTTCGGCACGGCGGGTGGGCTCGCGCCGGATCTGCAGCCGGGGGCGCTGATCGTCGCGGATGCCGTGCACGGGCCGTTCGGGCGTATCGACACGGATCGGCAATGGGCGGAGCGGATTGCCGCCGCCGTGACCGACGTCAGGACGGCCGAAGGGCTCGCGGGACGTCTGCGCCGTGGCGCGATGGCGGCAGTCGCCGCGCCGCTGATCACCGCCGAAGACAAACGCGCGCTGCACGAATCGACCGGCGCGCTCGCGGTGGATATGGAATCGCACATCGCTGGCGCGATCGCTGTCGCGCACGGTCTGCCGTTCGCCGTGTGTCGCGCGATCGTCGATCCGGCCTGGCGCACGCTGCCGCCGGCCGCGACCGCTGGTTTGCGCGACGACGGCAGCACCGCCCTCGGGCCAATTCTGCGCGAATTGCTGCGGCAGCCGTCGCAACTCGGCGCGCTGCTGCGCCTCGCCGGCGATGCGCGCGCCGCGCGGACTACGCTGGTCGAGGCGCGGGAGGCCTTGGGGAAGGGCGGCGCGCTGCGGATCGCGGGCGTCAGCAGTTGAGCGACGGGGATGGCGGTTAGCCATCCCGACTGCGTCTGGGGCCGGCAGCAAGTCGCTAGCATGGGCGTGACCTACCCCTGGAGCGGCGACTCGAGTCTTCGCCCAGGTCCCTTAGGCGGTTGCGCAGTCGCTGGTTATCTGCGTAAAGCCCCGCAAATGCCAGTATGAACAGTAGCAGCGGAAACCACTGGCCGCTGTAGCGAATCAGCGCCCATGCGATCGCCGCACAGGCGATCGCGGCGAGCAGAAGCGCCACTTTATCGACGATCCAATTCATACCAATTCCGCTCGATGGAGCGCCAGACAGGCGTAGTGCCGGCGCGCTGGCCTGTTTGTCAGCACTTCCGGATGGCGATGGATGAATGCCAGCATGGTCTGCGGAACGACCAATCCGAGGCGGGCCGTTGCAATTCGCGCAGTGACCGCCGCGCTGCTGGTGCCGCACGTTATCGCTGCCTTGGTCGCGACGATCAGCGAACCGATGCATGCACCGACGTAGAACGCCGCACTTAGCGCGCCAGCGACGGATAGCGCCTCCAGTGTCGTTGTTGCGCCGATCAACTCGGCAACCGTTGCGCTAGGTCCCAGTGTCTTCAGCGCGTTGAGCATGGCCGTAATATTGGACGTCGCCGTCTCGAGAGTGCTGAACAGGCTGCTCGGCGAAGGAAGGCCCAACGCGTTCATATTTGCTGCAAATGCACTTCGAAGTTGCCACAAATAACCGAATTCATAAATTGTCTGACTACGCCGTAGTCGGGGATGCCAACTTTAGGTACGGACAGAGCCCGAACCAATCAGCAACTTCTTAAAAATTGCGGGGATAGTGATGGACGTGCCTCCTAGCCATCGCCCGAAGCGGTTGACCACTAGCGGTGGTCCATCGTGGGCCCCCAAGACTATCAGCACGATTAATTATGCAATTTTGAAATATAAGGGAAAACCCTTACTCTTGGTACAATGTTAGTGTTAACCCTTAGGTTCCGGCGCATGACGCGCCCTCCCGGGAGCCTCAGACACGGAGTACCAAGTGAATTTCCACACGAGAAAATGGGTCAAGCCCGAAGACCTGAATCCCAACGGGACTTTTCCGTGCTGACCGAGAAATCGTCAATCGGAGTCACAGGATTCTGTTACTTAATGTAACAGAATCCTCCGGCGGCCCCCGCGTTACAACTGTTACTGAGGGTATCTTTGTGTTACTGGCGCACTAACCGCCCGGCGCAAAAGGGCGCTGGAGCGACAGTTTGCGAAGGCTCGGCCGGTAACTGGCGGGTGCAGGCAATGTGTGGTTTCGCAATGCAAATTTGGCCCCAATATATGCCACTGGCGGAGCCGTTCTCCATTCTTTAAGCACCGACCTGCCTACGCCCAATACGAAAGCCACCGTCGCAAAACGGAATGCACTCGGACAAACCGTGCAACAGGGCAGTTGTCCAATGGTTCAAGCCAAACGAGTCAGCATGATGAGTTGCTGACCGGGTGAGAAATCGCGCAACATTATTGGCTCCTTCGGGCGTGGCGTACGCATCATCGAGACTGGTTCGTAACGACGTTATCAGCGACGTGACTGGTCCTTTAAGCCGCGTATTCAAATCCAATCGCGTTAATTGATATTGAAGCCGCCGGTAAGCGCCTTCGGAGAGTCCCGGAGTCTCAATGATATTGAAATCGGTGACTAGCGCCCTTTCGACCATTGTGCAGGTCGTACGAAGGAATCTTTCTTTTGGAAGGTTCGCGAAATAGGCATTGATGAACCGCTTATCATCGGCCTCTCCAACGACTGTCGAGCCTTTTTTCGTATTGCAGGTTTCACAGGCCGGCACAAGATTTCGTGCATAGACTGCAAGTGCCTTAAAATTCGCGCGCGGAAGGTGGTGGTCGAGCGTTGTAATTGGACCAAAACCGCAGAACGGGCACTGTTCAATTTCGGCCTTCAGTCTTGCGCGAAGACTCGCAAGCCGCCCCGCCCCTTTTGTGGCGTCATATCCATCATGCACCGCCTGCGCAACTGCCTGTGCAATGTGGCCCTCCTGGAGCTCCGGAACGGGTTCACCTAGCCCTTTGTCGTAAGCCTGATACAAGGCGAGAAAAGCAGCCTTATCTTCGTCAGTGAGGTCTGCGAGAGCATCGCCTCGCGCCGGAGTCACTGCTGTGACAAGTTCCTCCATGCATACATCGGTATCAGGTAAAGGAAGCTTCCACATCGTCTTATTCCTTCGAAGCCTGAACGGACATCACGTACGCTCGCGCCTGAAGGCTCAATCCTCCTAGTTCGAACAGTGCTTCAATTTCCTCAATATCCTGAATCTGGTCAGCAAGTTGCCGAAGCGTCGCAGTGAAATCTGTTACTTCGGAAGTGAGATTAAAGACATTCGACGTCAATATCCCAATATTTTCGCCGAACGTCTCAGTCTTTGGCTTTCGGACAACCGTGTGCGCCCCCTCCCGGGAGATTACGTGGACGTGCTTCGCCAATGTTTCTTGTAGAACGACTGGCGAGTGAGTGGCGACAATGGCATACGCGTCTTGCTCATCAAGCACGGTCCGTATTGAGTGCATCAAGGCTGCGAGTAATGGCGGATGCAGATGTGTCTCTGGTTCGTCGAAGAGTACCAGCGAGCGTGGCTCCACGTATGCAACTAGGCAACAGATAACGTGAAGGACAATCTTGTGACCGGTACTCCAGTCAAAAAACATTTTCTTGCAATCGTCGCGAAGCAAGGAACCATAGAGCGTGGACCTCAAGTCGTTGAAAGACGGGTCCGAGAGAAGAGGTGTCAGCGCGGTAGCTAAAAGCTCAGTTTTCTTAAGAGTTATAATGCGTTCGACCGTCCGAGCAAACTCCGCACTCAACTCTTCAGCTGACCTTAAGAATTGTCCGCTGTTGTCTGTCCTCGAGTGGGATATCTTCGGCCGAGTCATCGAAATCTTCATCGCTGAGCTCTGCGCCGATATTACGCAATCCGCAGAAGATAAACCTCCCGGTACCACTGCGTATCTCATTGGCGATTGTCTTGCGTTCCCGCAACGTGATGCCTGGAACCTGGAAATTATCGAAGCCGCTGTAGGAGACGGTTAATACGCGAGAGAAGCCGAGCCCATCTGGAGCGAGCGCTGCCATGCGGGCTAAGCTTGTCCGGCGACGATTGCCCCGAGACGCATGTGCGATTCGCGCCAATCTCGATAGAAGCGTGCTTTTGCCGGAGCCGTTACGGCCTATCACAACCGCGATTCTGCTTGGCAATACAGCTGCACGAGCTGCCGAGGCAAGTCGTTGCGGATAAGGCCTTTTATCTGGAGCGATTGGAGCGTCAAATGTGAACTGAATAGAGTTCGACCACTCGGACATCCTGAATTCAAAACTTGCAGCTAGACCTTTGGGGAGCTCACTGTAGTTTTGCTCGAGAATTGTCCGTGCCATGAGCAAGAAATCATCGAGGGAATCGAAGTCACGTGTTAAAGACTTCTCCCAAGCAACGTGCGCTGCGAAACTATCTATGCGAGTTTTATCTTGAACGACGTCTCGAAGAGAGATTAGAATAAAATCTCTATCGGGCTCCGGTATTTCAGATAGACGCTGATAGTAGTCCAAGGACTGCCCGAGAGAGCAGTAGTTATCGTCAAGAACGTCAAAGGGTTCTTGAAGAATGGAGGACTCGGTTTGCGGCTGGTCACGTTGCAGAATCTTGACGTCCCCGATGCCACGCCGCTTGCCGGTTCCGTCAATGTATTCAAGATGATATTGGGTCTTGTAGCCGTGGTCGTCCCATCTATCTTGCATAAGAACGAATGAGCTGGGGGGATTTGATGAGGGAATTCCCCGGGGTGGAACTACAAATACTCTGAGGCTCATGCGGACGTTTTATATAGGGTGTTTATGAAGTCGCTGTCCCAAGCGCTGTCCGACCAGTGACGGCATAGGCGTAGTGGACAGACCGCATGCTAACGTCGACAGCATTCTTTTTGTTGGCTTCCGTGGATGCATATCGCGATTCACCACTTTTGAGTGGTGTGGACGCCCTCGCCGAGTCACTATCGACGCGCTCCCTTTCTTTCATCGGAAAGTTGGTCGAAACCAGAAGCGTTCTATTGCTTTATCGCCCTCGTTTCTGCCTCGCCTGAAGGGTGTGGGGTTCCGGCTCCCCTTTGTCAGGAACAGGATTCGAGAGAAGTTCCTGTGGGTCGATGCCAAGCGCTTCAGCAATCCGCTGAAGGTTATCTATTGTAAGGTTGTTCGCCGCACGCTCTATCTGGCTGATGTATGTGCGATGCATTCCGCAGTTCACGCTCAGTTGTTCTTGCGACAACCCCTTCGCTAACCGTTTGCGACGCACGTTAGCGGCTATTCGCTGACGCAACCACGGCTCGACGTCCTTGTTATCAATTTTTTCCATGTGCCGCAGCGTGGCGGAATGGCGGGCATTCGTCTACCTTTCAAACATCTACCGTTCTTGCGTATACTGGATATACATCTACCGCGTTTACATATACTTTGTAAACGTCTACACTGTGCTCATGGCAGCGGGGTGCGATGGCGTCGTTGACGATGCTCGAGTAGCTACCGCCGAATCACTGTGGCCTGAGGTGACATCGACGTTCGTCTCGATGACCGATGGGGCGGGAAATGAACAGTCATGGTCTACCTATTTTTCTGCGTGAGCGGCGCACTTGGCCCGTTGAACCTAAATTTCTCTGTTCCTAGGCGGCAGGGTGCGATAGCAAATATGCGCAGGCTCGAGCCCGATGTTTCGCTTTTGACAGAGACGCTGCGCGACTACCCTGGTGCCGTCATCGTTGTCGGGAACGCGTGGCCGTTTCACTACAGCCTCGACTCGCTGCGACAGGCATTCTCTACGTTGGGGCGGCGTGTCACAAATTTCGTCAGCACGCTGGCTGACAGGCAAGAAGAAGCGATTCTTGATTTCATGAAGGGCCGCACCGAGCCGTGCGTGGTAGTTGCCTCCAAGGATGCTGAGTTTTCAAAACTCACGGACGCTCGGCGTGTCGACGTTGATATGCAACTGGGATTCAACGAATCAGCTCAGTCCGCTCTGTTGCGGCACCTGCGGGCAATTGGCGAGCCTGCAATTCGGGAGCTCGCGTTCGACGACATGCTCCGTGCGACCGTCTCTGGCCATGCCCTTCGCCGGGCCAGCCGGATGCTGTCGCTCGTGCACGCAAGGGACGACGTTGAGTTTCAGCGGAGGCTTCGCTCGATACTCGGCGACGGGTAAGCAAGCGGACAGAAATACAACGACGACGCACATTACAAAAGTTAGGTTTACGAAGCATAGATGGGAGAACGCACTCTGTGACATGCATATCTTCATCTCAACATCCGGTTCGCCGACGGATTCGAGTCGTGCCCTCACCGACTCGTGAGTTGTCAAACAGAGTTCGGCCTAGGCGACCTGGCGGTCGTCGAACTGTTTCGCCAGCGATTGCGACAGTTCTTCTGAGAGGCACCCGTACATGACACCAGCGAGTAAGCAGAACGAGCTCGAAGAGCTCTCGCTTGATGCCGCCGCGCGAGTACTGGGCGTTCCGCGCATAGTCGTCAGGAAGCTCGTCGAGGACAACGTGCTCCCGAGTCGCATCGTCAAGACAGGTTACCGACAGATACTACGGATACCGACGGTGGCCGTACACGCGCATCGAGAGAAAATGCGTGCAATACACAATGCGGGGCTACGTCGACAGATGGACATCGGGGCGTGCGGGCCTCTACGACGCAGAGAATGAGGACCTCCCGAAGCACCTGAAGTCTAAGGGCGAGAAAGAATCAAGAGTGGTCACTCTTTTTCCGCGCACTAGAAAGGCCGCACGTGCTGGTGAAAAAGTGCGGTGCCGCCCGGCGAGCCGGGTCCCACCTGGAGTGAGAGTTCTACAGCCACGGATAGAGAACCCAGCGCTACGGCGACCAGCGTTTGCTGGTCGCCGGTCTCATACGCATCTTTACGCACAGCAAGACCAACGTGTGCGGCCTGACAGGAGGCGGCACTATGGATAGCCACAACAATGTAGGAGTTAAATGATGGAAGAAGGTGGCATGACCGAACAGTGCACAACCAAAGCACAGCGGAGTCTCTTGCCAGTTAGAGTCTCAGATGACGCTTTTTTTCATGTGCGCTACGACGGAAAGACTGGTGACGCCCCAGGGAACGAGAACGCCTTTATTGCACACACGCTCGACAGCGTTCTAACTTTGCTGGCGACAGCGAACTGCGATACGCCCGCTGTGTATCTCTGTTCCAAGAAAGTTGATGGAGACATTGCGGTTCGGCGCGTAACAGCGGTCAGTGAGCTTCCGGACACGGACATGTGCATCCTTTTTTTCGGGGACGGCAACGGTGTGCTTTGGGATGAGAGCAAGCATCTAGGGGCCATCAGCACTTACGTCGATGTAGATGCGCCGTTGAGCCTGAATCAATTGGCAAACATTGCCGCTCGTGTGGCAAGCGCCAGCGATGCCGAGCGTGAACCGAATGATACGGGTCAGACGGAAGCTGACATTCAGCGGCCGCTATGAACGGAAAAGTCGACAGCATCAGGAAAACGGAGCGGAATCGACAGGTCTTATTTCTGGATTTCGACGGAGTGCTTCACCACTTTGGGGCCGTTCGCGCCCGGAGAGGCATCACCAGTATCTCTCCGGCCGTCCAGCTTTTCGAATTTGCCCCGATTCTCGTGGAATTCCTTGCCCCACACAGTCGCGTGGAAATCGTTCTTTCGACGTCGTGGGTACACCAATTAGGCTACCAGCGAGCGAAAAAGGCGTTGCCGGGAGCATTAGGTAAGCGCGTGGTCGGTGCGACATATCACTCGAGGTATTTCGACGCCGGAACGTGGGCATCGAAGGCGCGCGGGACTCAGATTTTGCGCTATGTCCTGACTCATCGTCTGACGAGATGGCTCGCAATTGACGATGAAATCATCGGTTTCGATGAACATCTGTCTCACGTCGTCCGGTGCGACGAGAGTCTGGGTCTTGGCGACCCGGAGACTCAGAAGTTGATGTGCGCTCGACTTGCAGAGCAATTTGGATAACCAACTTTACGGCACGTAGACAAATGCGACATGTCCTCTTCCTTGATATTGATGGAGTGCTTCATCGAGGTATCGCTCGTCGCGCTGGAAACCGCGTAATGAGCAGCGCCCCCGACATAAAGTTATTCGAATTTGCGTCGGTGCTCGACGATTTGCTATCTCCGTATCCTGAGGTCGAAATCATCATTTCTAGCGACTGGTCGCTGGTACTGGGCACCGAGTTCACACGAGCCGCTATTCCTTCGCAGGGTCTGAGAGACCGTATCTCGGGCGCGACCTTCGACGGATGCACGTTTAATTCGCTCTTGTGGCCGGTGCTTTCACGCGGAGAGCAAATTCTCGATTATGTGAAACGGAATGCGCCGCTGGAATGGTTAGCGGTCGACGACCGAACAGACGGATTCGAAGCGCACCGGCTTAGGCTCGTAAATTGCCAAACCGATGTCGGATTAGGCGACAGTGCAGTCGTCGAGCAATTCCGCGACCGCCTACAGCGCTTCTTCACGAAAGCTCCTAATGATGACGCCGAGAACTATCGCGCACAGGAAGGCTAAGCGTGACGAAGGTCCTGCCTCGATGTCTAAGAGCAGACCGAGCGGACAGCTTAAAAAACAGCTGTCTGTAGCAATCGACCTTGGTCTTGCTCATGTCGTAGCGGAGCTAACTCCACGTCGCTACGTTGAATTGATGACAACGGGGAGTGCCGAGATTGGTCGGGCGCTCAAGCAGGCGATTCTAGACGAACAATTCGAGCAGCGACGTAGGGCGAGGGGGAATGCTGAGTTGTAGTTGAGACTCGGTTGTAATTGGGACCGACGTTGAGGGGAGAAAGAATGTCCATTTACCTGGAGCTCGCTGGAGAGGGTGCCGAAATCGTCTGGCTCGCGCATTGGTCGATACGCGAGACCGCTGACGGTGCGCGGCATTTCGTTGGTTACAGCCTGGAAACTTCTAACGGACGCGTCAGCACAAAAATCGTTCACCTGGATAAGGCGACCCGTACTGCGCAGACACTAAGTGGGCGAATCTACCAGCTCGTTGGTCCGAGCGGGCATAGCGTCGATGCCGAGTATGTGTTCAACACGTTCGCCAGAGGGCTCGGCAACGGAAAACCATGGCGAAATGTGTCGCGCGAGCTGATTCCTGATTGTCAGGAGCGAAGTCAGGTGACAGCCAACTGTGAGGAGGTGACCCTCGAGGCCGCCGCACGGCTGCTCACCCTATCGCGCTCATATGTGAAGTCGCTCATCAGAGACGACAAAATTTCAGGTCGAGTTGGCGAGGGCGGTGTTCAATGGATTCCGATTGTCGCGTTGACGGAATACCGTGCAAAGATGCGTGCAGAACAGAAAGCGGCACTCGAAGCCCTAATGAGCGAGTCCGAACGGCTCGGCCTCTATGACGTCGAGGCTTCGGAGCTTCCGATGCGTGGAACGCCCGGCGGCAGTGAACATGAGTAAATTACGTCACCACCCTTTGTTCGGTGACGGACGAATCGCGAAGCGGTTTGTTGGATGGGGGGTGCTTGTTCAAACTGACTATCGTCGTCGCGGATGAGCACTTTCATATCCGGAAATGCCATCAACTCCCCGAAAAATTCATATCCTCGATGTCCACGTGCCTGTCTGCCTTCACCGACCCTGCCAGGTCGAGAATCGACAGGCTTTTCGCGCGCACGATGACATCGCCGTCTGGCGTCACATGCCAACGGAGGCGAGTGCCCGGTTTGGCTTTAAGCGCCGCTCTCACTTCTGCAGGAACCGTGGTTTGCCCTTTAGATGTCACGGTTGATTCTGCCATGCTCCCTCCTGGGCTGTCCGGTAACTGTAAGGCGACGTCGCAACGCGCGCAAGTCCGAACGTCACCGGCCGGCAGCTGCCTCATTCAGAAGTTCCTCTTCAAACTGAACATTACGGCCTAGTTCGTCGTAAACGCCCGATGTGTTCGTTGCAGGACGCTCGGTCGTTGCGAAATGCCAAAACGGCGAGCATGGTTCAAAGCCGCCGAAGTTCATGCCGTGAAGCATAACGTTGCTCCGAACGAGCCGACTTACTTCCAACCGACGTTGGGCGGCATACTATTCGTTGTAATTTAATTGCAATCGAGCAACAGTATCCGGGGCAAGGCCAAATTTCCCAGCTAGGCGGCAGAAGAATCGGTCGAACGTTTCCGCATGATGACGAGGACGATGTGCGAGCTTGAAGGGCGCGATATCAAGCAACTGAGAAGGCGAGAAGAGCCGTTCCGCAGCGACACCTTGTCGTCGTCTAAACTCAGCAAAGAAATCGTCAAAGGTGCTCTGACACAAGCTGACTGCCTCGACCAATTGGTCCAAGTGGTCAATGCTCAGAATATGCGGCAGGTCGTCTTCCTCTTTGTCGTCAAACAAAAACTTTCCAGAGCCGAGGAACAAGTCTCCGTAGGTGATGGTGACCTTGTGAACAGCTAGACGGCGAGGCCATTAATGCGACTCGTTCTAAGTCATCGGCAGTACATCGCTCAGCGACCCCTTCGATGCTTGAAGGGTGATTGAGCCGAAGCAGCAGGCGGACTGGGCGGTAGACGAACCCCCTGCCTCCCGCTTCATTGTTCTGTGTGCCGAGCAATACGAAACCCGGCACCTTGACGGAGTTCATGATAGCGTGGCGTGATGAAGTGAAAATATGGGACTAATCGCCGGTCAGGCTGCCAATCGATGCTCGTAGTAAGGTCGGTCCCATTCGTCAAGTATAGTCCACGCCGGTATCGCCGAGAGTGGATTTAGTCCTCAAATGGCTGACCGAAACGCGAACAGTCGGTTCGATGCCAGAGCGCCCCAGTCTTCGGGGCAGAATAAGACGAAATCAGGAATCCGACCTGGCGGTGCTCAGTTGGTCGGGCGCATATGTTAGAGTCCGAGCGCTCTTTTGGAGCGGAGTCTCTACTGATTGAATAATTACAAATGAACGACGAAAAACTAACCACGGAAGAAATCGTACTTCAGCGGAGTAAAGCAGGCCTCGTTTTGCAGCAGGCTGCAACGGTTTGCGATGCGAATCGAGATGCACTGCTCGCCGTCTGCAAGCTGAAAGCACCTGCATTCGGAGGCGGCGACCAGAACGGAGGGGTACTGGTCGAATCGATAGTGCAGATGTTGTATAAGTTCGGCTATCATCTGCGCCCTCGAAACCCGCCTCGGGTCGAAGCAGGAATCGAGAAGCTTCGCAAGGAACAAGTCCGAGCCATGATGAGCAGAAGCGGGCGCGCTGTGCGAAATGCAGCCTCCATATGCAAAGCGAATCGCGATATGCTCGTTTCTTTCTTGAAGACACAGGCAGACGTAATGACCGACGCCGGGACTCTTCCAGCATTTGTTGACGCTGTGGCCGCAGTCTTACTCGCTTACGCGCTACAGCTAGAGTTCGATGAGACCATCGAGGGCTTCAAAATCGCTGACAATCCGTTTCGGTTTTAATCGCTTCCACACGCCCCCGAGGTGTATTCCTGTCGGCGATAGGTCGACGCGATGACGGCGGCTGTACGGCGCGAACTTGCATGCGAGGCGGTGACAGTTGTGCACCCCGTCAAATCTCCCGAACGCACGGAAACAACGGAATTCCGCTGTCGTCCGGCGCGCGCCAGTTGGGCACGCCGTGCCGCTGGACACATCGCCATACTGCGACTCTCGGGGTGCGGCCGACCGTCCGGTTCGCTTCCTCGTAATTCTTTCCAACGGCCTAGGGGACAGGCGCGCGTTCGGCTCCCGTGGACCTCCGTGATTTGAGAGCGGACGGATTGATTGCTAGGGCAGGGAAAACGTAGAGCGTTCGAAAAACCGGTTGGCGAGATGCCGTCCTGATTGACGCCTACTAACTAGGCGCGACCTTAGACGCCGCTCTTCTTCAGCTATTGTACGCGGTCCATAAGTGCGGTCGTCGGCGTAATGCGCGACCAATTATTACTAGCGCTAACGCTCGAACCCTTGCTGGTTCGAGAGCTCTGTATCAGGGCCGTTTCAAGTATTCTAGCCAGTTCGATTAGAGCCAGAGCGGTAGAGCGCGTTGAGGCTACCGCTAACATACGCGCCCAGCTTTTACGGCTGCGGCAGCAATCGAAGAAGCTGCCTGCCGGAGGAATTCTGCATTACCTACCTCGGAGTTGTCCTTTGGCTCACGCCAGCGCTCTCGCGGCCGGAGTGCAACTGGTGCAGATGGACAATTGAACAATGCATGCCAAAGCCGCAGCGCCTACATGAATGTGGCAACGCAGGCGCTGCGCGGTTGCATACTGCGCCGCAACAAATTCGGTTCCTGGCATAACTTTAAAGAAGTTGCTTCACTCCGCCGGACAATTTGCCGTAGGCGTGCGGAGCGCCGGGCAAGAGGTGCTGACGCGTCGCACGGCCCTTTCACCCGCCGAACCGAACTGAATTAGGCCGGATTCTGGGTCGGCGCGAGTATCATCTTAACTTTGCTCCGTCATTCGGCGTCAAATGAACCAAGACCTAAAAAAGACCCTTTGGGCGGCAGCCGACAAGCTGCGCGCTTCCATGGATGCCGCAGAGTACAAACACATTGTCCTCGGCCTGATTTTCCTCAAATATATTTCAGATGCATTTGATGAGCGTCGTGCGCAGCTTGCCGCCGCATTCGCAGACGAGGGCGGCGACCTCTACTTGCCCGAGTCGGTGGACCGTGCAGACGCTCTGGAAGAGCGCGACTATTACACAATGGCAAACGTCTTCTGGGTGCCTGCGGCGGCACGCTGGGAGGCACTGCGCGCGCAGGCAAAGCAAGCCGACATTGGCGTTCGGATTGATGCCGCGCTGGAAGCCATCGAAGCCGACAATCCGCGCTTGAAGGGCATTCTCGACAAACGTTTCGGTCGCACTCAGCTCGAACCCGGCAAGCTCGGCGAGCTGGTTGACCTAATTTCCAAGATTGGCTTCGGCGAAGGCCACCACGCGAAGGACCTGTTGGGCGAGGTGTACGAATATTTCCTCGGTCAGTTCGCTACCGCCGAAGGCAAGAAGGGCGGGCAGTTCTACACGCCCGCCTCGGTGGTTCGCGTACTGGTTGAGGTGCTGGCACCCCATCAAGGGCGTGTGTATGACCCGTGCTGTGGCTCGGGCGGCATGTTCGTGCAGAGCGAGAAGTTCATCGAGTCCCACGGTGGGCGCGCGGACGACATCAGCATCTACGGCCAGGAAGCCAATCCAACCACGTGGCGTCTGGTGGCGATGAATTTGGCGATTCGTGGCTTCGCGGCAGACCTCGGCAAAGAGCCCGCCGATACGTTCCACCGAGACCAACATCCGGACTTGCGTGCGGACTACGTGCTCGCGAACCCGCCGTTCAATATTAGCGACTGGGGTGGTGAACGCCTGGCTGATGACCGGCGCTGGGCGCATGGCACGCCTCCGGCCGGTAACGCGAACTACGCGTGGCTCCAGCACATCCTGCACCACCTAAGCCCGCGCGGTCAGGCCGGCGTGGTGCTCGCCAACGGAAGCATGAGCAGTAATCAAAACAGCGAAGGTGACATTCGCCGCGCCATGGTTGAGGCCGATGTGGTGGACGTCATGGTCGCCCTGCCGCCTCAACTGTTCCTAAACACGCAGATTCCGGCTTGCCTGTGGTTTCTCGCTAAAGATAAGAGCGGTACGCCGATTGCAGGTGCCAAGCCGGGACGTGACCGACGAGGTGAAGTGCTGTTAATTGATGCGCGCAAGCTCGGGCGCATGGAATCACGTGTAGTGCGCGTGTTTGATGACGAAGACATTGCGAAGATTGCTGCGACGGTGCATCGCTGGCGTGCCGATGGCGAGGATGGCACCAACGAGTCGTATGCGGATATGCCGGGCTTCTGCCGGTCAGTGAATCTGGCCGAGATTGCTGGGCATGGTCACGTGCTTACGCCGGGCCGCTATGTGGGCGCGGAAGAAGCGGAAGATGACGACGAGGCGTTTGGCGAGAAGATGGAACGCCTGACCTCGCAGCTTGCCGAGCAGATGGCGAAGGGGGCTGAACTGGATGCTGTGATTCGCGAAAAGCTCGGGAGGATGGGCTATGCGGTCTGAACGCTCTTTGGAGTCACGCACGGGGGGGCGAGCAGCTACTACCGGTGTAATACCTGGTGACTGCGCCATCTCGGTAGGAAACCCGGGGTCGGCCCTGCCGGACGGGTGGGGCTGGCAATTGCTCACCGATGTTGCAAGGCTAGAAACTGGACATACGCCGAGCCGCAAGCATCCCGAGTACTGGGGTGGAGATGTCCCGTGGATTGGGATTCGCGATGCCACTGGCAATCATGGTGGCACGCTCTACAAGACGCTTCAGTACACGAACGAGCTTGGGATTAGAAATTCATCAGCGCGCATTCTGCCTGCGAATACAGTTTGCCTTTCTCGCACTGCATCAGTTGGCTATGTCGTCGTCATGGGCACACCTATGGCGACAAGTCAGGATTTTGTGAACTGGGTCTGCGGCCCTATGCTGGACCACCGATTCTTGAAATACGTGCTGCTTGGGGAGCGGGGAAGTTTCCTGCGATTTGCCTCGGGAACGACGCACCAGACGATTTACTTTCCGGAGGTTAAGGCTTTCCACATTGCACTCCCGCCGCTCGAGACTCAACGAGGGATTGCAGATGTACTTGGCTCGCTTGACGACCGTATCGACCTGCTGCGCCAAACTAACGCAACGCTCGAGTCCATCGCCCAAGCGCTATACAAAAGCTGGTTCATCGACTTCGACCCGGTGCGAGCGAAAGCCGAAGGCCGCGAGCCTGAAGGCATGGATGCGGAAACCGCAGTGCTTTTCCCGGTTTCGTTCGAGGATTCAACGTTGGGGCAGGTTCCGAAAGGGTGGGCTGTCGGCGTTGTTGATGACCTTCTGGTTTTACAACGTGGATTCGATTTGCCAGCACAGCAGCGAGAGGAAGGTCCATATCCCGTTCTTGCTGCAAGCGGACCGAGTGGCAGCCACAGCCAGTCAATGGGTAGTGCGCCGGGCGTCACAACTGGCCGAAGCGGTGTAATCGGCAATGTGTATTTCGTCCAGCGCGACTTTTGGCCACTGAACACGTCTCTTTGGGTCAAGCAATTCAAGGTTGCAACCCCGGCTTACGCGTATCAGCTCTTGAAAACCCTAGATTTGAAGAGATTGAATGCAGGTTCGGCGGTACCGACACTGAATCGTAACCACGTGCATGCTCAACCGGCGTTATTGCCCGCGCGGGAAGTAGTTGAACGATACACTGAAACGGCAAATGTGCTGCTGGCTCGCATCGGGGAAAACGAAATCCATGAAGATAGCTTGGTCGAACTGCGCAATACGCTTCTCCCCCACTTAATCTCCGGCAAACTTCGCCTCCCCGAAGCGGAGGCTCAAGTGAACGAGGCGTTGGCATGAGCGGAATCACCGAGGACGCAGTCGAACAGGCAATGCTCGAATGGCTGGCCGCCCTCGGCTGGCAGACCGCTCATGGCGCGGACATTTCGCCTCCCGATGCCAAGACGCCCGGCACGGAACGCGATACCTATCGCGACGTGTCACTGCGCCACCGCCTGGCAGCCGCCATCGCGAAGCTGAATCCGCGCATTCCCGCTGTTGCCCGCGACGACGCGCTGCGCCATGTGCTGAATCCAAACGTGCCCGGCCTCGTCAACGCCAATCGCCAGCTCCACCGCTGGCTTGTCGACGGCGTGCCGGTCGAGTTCCAGAAGGACGGCGAAACACGTGGCGACCGCGTACGCCTAGTCGATTTCACCGACATCAGCGCGAACGACTGGCTCGCAGTCAACCAGCTCGCCATACAGGGACCGAAACAGCTTCGCCGCCCGGATGTCGTGCTATACCTCAACGGTCTGCCGATTGTCGTGGTAGAGCTGAAAAACCCCGGCGACGAGAACGCCGACATTTGGGCTGCATGGAACCAGCTCCAGGCGTACCACCAAGACATTTCCGACCTGTTCAACGCCAACGCGCTTGAAGTCATCTCCGACGGCACCACCGCCCGCATGGGCTCGCTCACGTCGAACAAGGAACGTTTCCTGGCCTGGCGGACCATCGACGGCCACGAGACTGACCCGCTCGGCGCGATGCACGAGCTGGAGACACTGACGCGTGGCCTTTTTCGTCGCGACTACCTGCTCGAATACCTGCACCACTTCATCCTGTTCGAGGACGACGGCCAGCCCGTCAAGAAAGTCTCGGCCTACCACCAGTTCCACGCCGTGCGAGCGGTCGTGCAAAGCGTGTTGCACGCCTCAGCTCCCGGTGGCTCCCGCAAGGGCGGTGTTGTCTGGCACACGCAAGGCGCGGGCAAGAGCATCGAAATGACCTGCTTGGCCGGTGCATTGATGGCCCATGAAGCCATGAGGAACCCAACTCTCGTGGTCGTGACCGACCGCAACGACCTCGACAACCAGCTATTCGGGGTATTCGCAGGCGCGAAAGAACTGCTGCGCGAAACCCCCGTCCAGGCCGACACCCGGCCCGAGTTGCGCCGCCTTCTGGCAAACCGCCCATCGGGCGGCATCATCTTCACGACTATCCAGAAGTTCACGCCCGGCGCTGACGAAGACACGTTCCCCTTGCTGTCCGACCGCCGCAATATCGTCGTGATTTGCGACGAGGCCCACCGAAGCCAGTACGGTTTCGACGCCCGCCTGCCGAATACGGACGGCAAGGGCGATGGCTCGGTTGTCCGCTACGGCTACGCGCAGTATCTGCGCGACGCGCTGCCGGAGGCTACCTTCGTCGCATTTACCGGCACGCCAGTATCGCTTGATGACCGCGACACCCGAGCCGTGTTTGGCGACTACGTGCATATCTACGACATCGAGCAGGCTGTAAAGGATGGTGCTACGGTGCCCATTTACTACGAAAGCCGGCTCGCGAGCTTGGAGCTCAAAGAGGAAGACGCCAGCGCACTCGATGACGAGGTAGATGAGCTGACCGAGGATGAGGAAAGCGACGAGGCCAAAGTCGCGACGCTGCGCCGCTGGGCTGCGCTGGAGAAAATTGTTGGCGCACCGCCGCGCATCCAGAAAATCGCCGCCGACATTGTCAGCCATTTTGAGAGTCGTCAGACCGTTATGGACGGCAAGGCGATGATTGTCGCGATGAGCCGCGACATCTGCGTGCATCTCTATAACGCGATTACGCAGCTTCGCCCGGAATGGCACAGCGATGACCCGACACGGGGTGCCATCAAGATTGTGATGACCGGTTCCGCGTCCGACAAGGCATTACTCAAGCCGCACATTTACGCGAAGAAGGTACGCGACGACCTCGAAAAGCGCTTCAAGGACCCAACCGACCAGTTCAAGCTCGTTATTGTCCGTGATATGTGGTTGACCGGCTTCGATGCGCCGTGCATGCACACGATGTATATCGACAAGCCGATGCGCGGGCACAACCTGATGCAGGCTATCGCACGAGTGAACCGGGTTTTCAAAGACAAACCTGGCGGTCTGGTGGTCGACTACATCGGCATTGCAAACGAGCTGAAAGCAGCGCTTGCCACGTACACCCAGGCCCAGGGGCGCGGCAGACCTACCATTGACGCCCACGAGGCCTTGGCTATCCTGGCCGAAAAGATGGACGTACTGCACGACATGCTGCACGGCGTCGATTACGCGGGGTTCCGCACCCAAGCATGGCAACTACTGCCAGCCGTGGCGAACCATGTCCTCGGCCAGGATGACGGCAAGAAACGGTTCGCTGACACCGTGCTCGCCGCAAGCAAGGCGTTCGCACTGTGCTGCACGCTTGAGGAAGCGCTTGCCTATCGCGACGAGCTGGCCTTCCTTCAAGCCGTGAAGGCAGCGCTAATCAAGCATGACGGCGCGGACAAGACGTTGACGGACGAGCAGAAAGAACACGCGCTGCGGCAAATCATTAGTAGAGCCGTGGTTAGCGACCAGGTCATTGATATCTTCTCTGCTGCCGGCTTGAAGCGGCCTGACATCAGTGTGCTCTCGGACGGCTTTCTCGAAGACGTGAGGCACATGCAGCAACGCAACTTGGCCGTTGAGCTGCTGGAGCGTCTGCTGAAAGACCAAATCAAGTCGCGGTTCAAGACTAACGTCGTACAGAGTGCGAAGTTCTCGGAGCTACTGCAACAGAGCCTGACGCGGTATCGCAACCGTGCCGTAGAGACTGCGCAGGTCATCGAAGAGCTGATTGCTATGGCGAAAAAGTTCCAGGCCGAAGCCCAACGCGGCATTGAGCTCGGCCTGAGCCCCGATGAAATGGCTTTCTACGATGCGTTGGCGACCAACGAAGCCGCTGTGCGCGCGTTGGGTGATGAAACCTTGAAGAAAATCGCGGTCGAGCTGGTTGTGAAGCTTCGCGCTTCAGTCACGGTCGATTGGGCAAAGCGGGAGACCGTACGAGCTAGGTTGCGAGTCATGGTCAAGACGCTGCTCAAACGCTATAAGTACCCACCGGACCGACAAGAAGAAGCAACGGACACTGTGTTGTCCCAGGCGGAATCACTTTCGACAGCCTGGGTTGGAGCCTAGGCGAGAGCCATGGGCCAACCAAAACACAGTATTTCGGACCGAACTGTCACCGGTGAGAACAACGACAGCCGCCTCGCGAAGTTGCTGTCGTTCGAGCCGCCGTGCCATTCGTCGGACTCCATTCGTAGACCCTGGAAAGTATCCACGACAGCGAAGGGCAAACGAATGGTGCTCGCGGCATATGCGCCCTATATGAAATGTTCACGCGAGCGGCAGCCCGGAAATCGCCACTGTGCGATGGCCTTCCACTGTTCGTCGGGAATGTGCGTAAATCGGACTTACGGAAACAAGCAGACGCTTCAGCGAACTGTCGGAACCTCGAGCAAACTGTCAGCCACGGCTGCTAGGAGCCATCGGCTAATTGGAACCGCGTACTAACGAGTAAAGCTATGGTTAGAGATGCGAACTCCCAAGAGTGGGGACGATTCTGGGTACCTCGGAGTGAGCCGATACACGTCGATGAACATGGGTTTACGATACACGCGACGAAACACTGGCGAGAGTTTTCGAATCCACAACTGCGCACGACCGCCGAACTTGTTTACGTTTCGCCTGTTACGGTCCTGCTCGGCGAACCAGGCTCAGGAAAGTCTTTTGAGCTGGATTGGCTTAAAAAGCATCTAGAGACGTCTTGTGACCGCGCCGTGCAGTTCTTAGACTTGGGAAGGTACGCCCAACCGGGGACGCTCGAAGCAGCGCTTCGGCGTATCCTGAAAGACTGCATTGACGACAACGCCGCGACGGTCCTACTGCTGGACGCGCTCGATGAATGTCGCGTCAATATCAAGCGCGCTGAAGCTGTTCTCGAGAATGTGCTTTATGACGTGACGCCCTCCGCGTTGCGCATTTTCATCGCATGTCGCACGCCAGCATGGCCTACGACTTTCGAAGAAATGTTGCGAGCGCACTGGAAAGGCCAAGAGGATGTCGGCATCTTCGAAATTGCTCCACATTCTCGCGAACAGGTTTGCGAACGGTTACGCGAGCACCGCATAGACGAACTGGACTTCTTCAAGGCGCTCCTGCACTCGCGAGCGTACGGGCTTTCGCTACAGCCTCTAGGTTTGAAGTTCCTCATATCGCAATTCGAAGACGAGGCTGAATTTTCGACAACGAGATGGGACCTCTACGAAAGAGGGTGCAGCGCGCTACTTCGAGAGAGCAAGCGTCGTCTTGACGACGGGGTTCTCGCGCTTCCCAATACGCACCAGCGATTGCAGCTCGCAGGCCTGCTGGCGACCTGCGCGTTGCTGACGAACTGTACGGATTTCGTTCTTGATGGCGATGGCGAGGTGCCGCAAGGGGAGACAGCCTGCTTAAGCGCTGAACAACTAAACTCGATTCCGCTCCTTTTCCACGACAACGAATGGCATCCGGGCAGGGAACATTGTGATGAAATTCTGCAGTCGGGACTATTTGTCACGAAATCCAGCGGCGTGTTTACATTCGCGCACCGCACATACGCCGAGTTTCTGGCCGCTCGCTTTGTCGACTCTCTCGGTTTGTCGGTCGAAAAAGTGACCAGGTTGCTAACACTTCCGGACGGAACAGGGCGGCTCGTCCAGCAACTGCGCGAGTTCGCGGGTTGGATGACCCACGGGAATCGTCAGATTCTCGAGTTCCTCCTTGGGAGCGACCCTGCATTCATCTTCGATAGTAGCGTCCCCATGGCGGATGACGAGGGGATAGCCAGCGCGTTTGAGGAATTAGCTGACCTGGTAAGGCGCTACAAGTTTCCCATCTACGAGCTGAGCTTGATTCGCTCATATGGAAGGCTGGCGCACCCGGGACTGCGTGAAAAACTCCGGGCAATCGTCGCGAACCGGGAGGAGGTCTGTGCGCTGCGTCAGTTTGCGGCAGACGTTGCGTCAGCGTCGGGGCTTGTGAATGAAATAGCAGAGCTAGTTGACATTGCACTCAACGAGTCGGAGAACTACGAGGTCCGACAGCACGCCGCAAACGCAGTTCGCGATGCGGGCTCGTCAGAACTGAAGTGCTGCCTGCTTCCCATGATGAAAGGAAGCCATGAAAGTGACGTCGACGACGAACTGAAAGGGATAGCATTGCATTGTGCGCTGGACGCAAACGCTTCCGTTGGTTCACTTATTTCGCATCTTGAGGGAGAGAAGAACCCTCATTACGCGGGCGCGTATGCTAGTGGCATGCGCAGGATGGAGAACGCGGATATTGTGCAAAGCGATATCGTTCCGTTGATTAGATGGCTGAGGCATCAGCTCGCGCCTGAGCGCCTCGACTATTCATGGGAAGAGTTTGTTTTCCACATGTTCAGCAAGACGGCATCTGCTGTAATTCAGTTCGACGACGGTTGGGTTGAATTCGGCGAGGCGGCATGGCTCGCGGTATCCAAGCATCATAGGCTATCCGCCGAACGACAGAATAGGCGCTTCGATTCTGGCCTTGAACTGGAAAGACACCGTGAGCGCCGACTACGCATGTTCGAGGCAATGCTGGTCGCTGCATCTGGAAACGAGGCGTTCGCAGCATCGACCCTTCGTTCAGGAACTGGCCTGCTGACGGATGCCGATGGTGCGTACCTCATAGAAGCTTATGAACGTGAGGTCGGAACAGAAAGCACCCAAAGAATTCTCGCAAATCTCATGCTTGGATACTTGTTTGAGAGCGATGGAATCGTAAGGGAGTGGGTGCTGAATGCTGCCGGTCCGGACGCGGACCCACTTGACCAGTTGCTTGCAGAGGTAGTGGGCGGAAGCTTGGCCGCGATTCCGCTTGATTCGCCTTTGGCCGAAACGCTCCGGAATTCGGCTTCGATGGCGCGGGAGTTCGCCGAAAGGAAGTCGTCTTCTTCCGGAGAGATGTCGGTGGACTTGCTCTATGCCGCGCTACAGCGCGCGGAAGGTGGCGAATCATGGCAGTGGTTGAATATCCTGTCCTATCTCTGCCACGAAGGAGAATTTGGGGGATTTCCGAGCTTTTTCGATGAGGTCACGAAGCTGCCTCTATGGACAAAGCTGGATGTCGAGACGCACTCGCGGCTTGCGGCCGTTGCCTGTCGGTATCTTCATGACAGTGCTCCAGTTGCGACTGAGCTAACTCCAAATCAGGGAAATACCTACGAGGACGGAGGCATCGCCGCACTAGTTCTGCTGTGGTCGAGGCCGGGCGACAGAACGAGCGATTTCCTTGAATTGGCAGTCAAATGGTCACGTGGGTTGGCGCGATATAACAGGGACGGCCAGCCTCGGTCTGTGGTCAATGAGCTTCTTGAGGAAGGCTACGAATTCGACTCAGGGTCCGTACTGCCGGTATTGCTGGCAGTATGCGTGCGGTACATCACCCACGATTCGCCCCGGATGCCAGACTTTGCCGATGAGTTCATGCCAGCGGCGCTACTTGCTCGGCTTGAACAAACGCTGCCCTCACTGCCAGACGGAGAGGGCTTCTTCACGCTATGCACATACCTGCTCAAGCGAAATAGTTCTGCCGCTCTCGAGTTGCTGGTTACTAGATTGAGCACATTGCAAGACCTTGCTACACACTTTTCCTCAAAATGCCTTGAATTGCTAGCTCAAAGCGCACCGAGGAAATTCATTGATGTAGTTTGGCCACGCCTTTGCCGCGACGCAAAGGCCGTGGCATCGTTCGCTGCAGAGGGACAGCTCATGGCATCTTCTCAAGCGTATCCCTTGCTTCTTGTAGAGGCAGCCGTAACCGAACAGATTTTTGAGATTCTTGAGGAGAGTTATCCTAGCTCTGAAGACTTACCGACGAATGGTCCTGTTACGCGACGCCACCATATCCAGGAATTTCGCAAGTGCTGCATCTTCAGCCTTCGCGAGAAGGCGGATGTACCTAGTATTGCGGCTTTGGAGAGAATTTTCTCACGCCACCCCGAGCTTCCTTGGATTGCATCTGCGGCGCACCACGCCGAACAAAAGGCCGCCCGTGACGCGTGGATTCCATTCGAATTGAACGAGGTAGCTGCGGTGGTTAGCCGGTCCGCCTCAAGGGTTGTCCGAACCGAAGAGGAACTCCACGCGACGGTGATTGAAGAGCTGCAAGCCATAGCAAATTCGATTTCAGCACGGTCTGCGCAACCGCTCGCATATTTTCTCTGGGACGAAAAATCGGGTGAACCGAAGCATGAACCACGTCTTTGCGATTGGTTGGCTTCGGAACTTCGTAGACGACTTGAGTATCGAGGTGCGATTGTAAATCGAGAGGTGCAGGTCAGAGCTCACAATCCCAAAGGAGTCGGGGAACGAACTGATATCTTGATTGAAGTCTCGCGAGCACTCTTCCGGAAGGGGGGCGGCGACGTGTTGAGGCTGGTAATCGAGGTTAAAGGATGCTGGAACGACGAACTACTTACAGCGCCGGCCTCTCAGTTGCGCGACAACTACATGAAGGCTGTTGGCGCATCGACTGGTATCTACCTCGTCATGTGGTTCTATTGCGATAGGTGGGCCGATGTCGATAGCAGGAAACGGCGTACTCGGAAGCTGGTGCCCGACGAAACCGTAGCTGGTTGTCTGGCAGCAATCTCCGCTTCCTGTGCGGAGGCGTCCACCGCTACTGCGCTCGTGAGCCCACTGCTCATCGACTGCACGTACTAAAACTGTAGGTCATAGAAAGTAACAACGGAGCACGAAATGAATCATCTTCTGGCTTCGCGTACGTCTAGCCCGTTGAATACCCTGGAACATATGGTGGTCAACGTTACCGGATGAGTCGGCCCGGACGTTTCGAGAGCAGCACCGGACGACGCCGACAATTTCATTTTATGCCTTATGCATGACGTTACGAGCTTTGCTGGATGACCACTTCCACTGGGGCGCTGGCAGGTAATATATCGGAAAAACAACGGGGCAGTAGGAGGGGAAAGTGCAAGAGACGATATCGCCGAGCGACGTGTACGACAAGGACTTGAATTTCCTCTTCGGTGCCGGCGCGTCCTCAGGATTGTTTCCAACCCTTGCGCTTCAGATTAGGAACGAGCAAGGCATGCCCTGGACGCTCGAAGAACTCGCTACGCACTTCGAGGCTACGGGCGACCAACGCTATGTCCCATTATTCATGCATTACTACAACACTTGCATTCGCCCGGCACAAGTGTTCAATGTTGAGTCGGCCGCTGGAGATGAAACACGCGAGAAAGTCGTTGCCAACTATCGCACGTTCATGAAAACGGTTCTGCAGATACTTCAGCGTCGTAAGGCGCTCGAACGACGCTGCAACCTGTTCACCACGAACTACGATGGATGTTTCCCGCTCATCGCCGACGAAATTCTCAGGGAAGGCAACATTGACTTTCTGCTGAATGACGGTGCGAGGGGCTTCCGGCGTCGATATCTTCAAGCGCGCAATTTCAATACTTACCTGTGTCAGACCGGAGTGTTTGAGCGGCACCAGACCAGCGTTCCTCAAATCAACTTGGTGCATGTACATGGCTCAGTCTATTGGGAAAAGGACAGCGCCAATATCGTAGTTGACTACGACCGACAATCAAGTGCTGGCCTGCTTGACCAGGACGCCCAGAATAGGCTGGCCGCGTTTTCGGCGTCATTGACCAATCCACAGGCAACTCTGGCGCAGCTAGCGCCACCGGAATTCTCACAACTCGAGCTCGACACATTCATGGCAGAGTATCAAAGCCTGCCGATTGTGAACCCGACCAAGTGGAAGTTTCACGAGACCGTGTTCGAAGAACATTACTATCAGATGCTTCGAATGCTGAGCTACGAGCTGGAGAAGCCGAACGCAGTGCTTATCACGTTCGGCTTCTCGTTCGCTGATGAGCATATCTTGAATCTGGTGAAACGTTCACTCTCGAATCCGCATCTTCAGGTCTACGTTTGCTGCTTTAGCAAGCGCTCAAAAGACAAACTGCAAGCAGAGTTCGGCGGATTCCGAAACGTCCGTTGCTTGGCGTTGGACGACGGCTCGATGGACTTCACCGCGTTTAATGAACAGGTTTTTTCACTGGATGCGCCATCGGTCGTAGAAGTGCTGCTCCCGGCTGCCAACGACGCCGTCGCGCCCGTTGCGCCGTTAGTAAATGGTGGACCCGCAGCATGAGCATACGTGTTGGTGAGGTCATAGCAGTGACCGGCGTGAAAATCACGCTCAAAATTGACGAAGATTCGAGCAAGGAGACCCTCTTCTACGCGGGAGAGAAGTTTAAGGGCGTCTCAATTCGCGAGTACATTGCGGTCCAGCGCGGGTTCCGGGACATCATCTGTGTCATCGAAGGCGAGTACCTCGACGAAAGTCGGGTCGAAGGCGAAGGTGGGAAGGTAACCTATATCAGAAAGGTCGACGCGAGGCCGATAGGCTACTTTCATCAGAACGCATTCCAGCAAGGTATCAAATACCTGCCGATGATACGAGACCCGGCGTTTCTGTTGCAGGAAGAACGTATCGCGGAGATTTTCGGGCGGGATAGCGGCAACGCCTTCACCATCGGTAGGCTGCTGAAGGAAGGTATCGCAATCGGACTCCCGTGGCAACGGCTGTTCAACACGCATATTGGTGTGTTCGGTAACACCGGGAGTGGGAAATCCAATACACTGACAAAGCTATACACCGCACTATTCGAGCAGAAGGCTGCCGCAATCGGCAATAAGAGCCGTTTTGTGATTCTTGATTTCAACGGCGAATACACCGGTGGGCAAATGACCGCACCGGAGTCGAAGACGGTCTTTCAACTCAGTACACGTGCAGCGCCCGGTGCGGGCCCTGCGGCTGAAGGTGGCAAGTTTCCGCTGCATGAGCACGAGTTTTGGAACGCGGAGACTCTATCGCTGTTGTTCCAGGCGACGCAAAATACGCAACGGCCCTTCCTAAATCGATTGATAGAGGGGAAACGCAGATTCGAGGCAAATGCTGGTTCGTTGTCGACCTACGCCAAGGCAAAGTTTCGCGAGGCGTTCTGCGCTGGAGAGTGTAAAGCCGCCACTCTGGACCTGATGCGCAATGTGGCGAGACTACTGAAATACACCGCACTCGTCGACATGCTCAAGAGCGTATCGTGGCACACGACGAGGGGCCGCTTCACTCGCGCAGGGGTCTATTTTGATAGCGACGGCGGCAACTATACGAGGCATCTCTTCCCCACAATTGATGCAATCGACGCCTCTCAGCTAGATGCATTCGACCAGTTAGTGCTTCGTGCGAACCTGCAGCTTATAGGCGACCTCATAAGCGGTTACGTGCAGTTTGAGCACATTCAGCCGCTGTTAAAGCGAATCGAATCGTCCTTGAACAGCCTTCGACGGGTAATTCGCGTGGGCGCTGACCAGCCAGAGGACAGGCTTCTAACCGTCATCTCGATGAGGCGCTGCAATAGCGAAATCAAGAAGGTGCTCCCGCTCTTGATTGCAAAGCACTACTACAACGCACATAGAGATAGTGTTGCTAATCCCCCTGACAAGACCATCCATCTCATCATTGACGAGGCCCATAATATTCTCTCTCAGCAGTCAGCTCGGGAGCACGAGAGCTGGAAAGATTATCGCCTTGAACTCTTTGAGGAAGTCATTAAGGAAGGACGAAAATTTGGTGTTTTTCTGACGATTTCGAGCCAACGTCCTGCGGACATCTCGCCGACCATCGTTTCGCAACTCCACAATTTCTTTATCCATCGCCTCGTCAATGACCGTGATTTGTTTCTCATAGACAATACCATTACGACGTTGGACAGTTTGTCGCGGAGCCTCATTCCAAGTCTGGCGAAAGGCTGTTGCGTCGTCACGGGTACGGCGTTTGATTTGGCAATGGTCATCCAGGTGGACCGGCTAGAAAAGACTAAGCAGCCTGACAGCGAGGATGTTGACCTGGAAATCTTATGGAATGCGAGGCTTGCTGCCGCTACGTAACAAGCCTTTTGATGTATCCGCTTCACCTCCTTTCCTATACGCTAATGCGTTTTGCGCACACTTTTTCTCTGCAAATTACTACAGATTCGAGCGCTCTTTGTTGCAATTGGGTGACGCACGCCACCAACTCGACCGTGCTTTCGTGGACTACAGTTGAACCTCCTTCCGCAGTGAGGGTGATACATTTGCTTTCGCGTACCGACATGCATCTACAAGTTCCTTCATTTCCTTCGTTGCAGCATTGAACCAATGAAGTCTTTCGCGAAGATACTGTAACTGCTCTGCTGGATTTGCCTTCGCTATCACGTCGATTGAGGGAGCGAGGTCCTGGACTATGGTCTCCATCATCATGTTGAGCTTAATCGAAGCCTCGATAGCATCGAACGCACCAAGCTCTTTCCACGCGAGATGAATATAGGGGGTGAGACTTTCCCAATGCTTATGCCCGGTTATAGCGGCGACCTTCTGAAGCAGAGTTGAATAATTGGCATCAGTCATTGTCAAGATTACTGCTTCGTTAGCGCCCCCGAGAAATTCTCCAAAATGTAGCGCAACCAAGTTTGTGATGCCGCGATGGCGATACATGCTCAGACAACTCCTATACTTTAAATTTGCTTTTAAGCATAATCGGCGAAAATCAGAGGTCAACGTTTCTTTTAAAAGTGGACGTCCGAAGGTGTTGATAAACAACGAGTCGTTGGGTTTGTAATCGCCTGATTTTTGAAGTCTAGTGACAAGTTCCGCACGATACTTTTTGATGTATACTTCGATGTCGATGATGATGCTCATTGGCACGGGGATTTTTCGCTGTGCACCGTCTTCTCGCTTTTCTGTATCTAAAATCACACTCTTTTCGTTGAGCATTGATTCAAGATTCAAACTCATTGACATCTGCGCGAGCTCGCCTGGACGGCAAGCCAACGCAGTCATCAGTTTGAGCACAAGCTGTAAAGTTCTCATCCGAAAGGTTATGGTAGCCAGAAAATCCTCCTGCGTTTTAAACCTTTGGCGGTAGCGAGCTGGTTGCTTATCCGGGTCTCCGATTTGGCTGGCCGCTGTCTGAAGCTTATTGACGCCGTCGGTAGGCATCGGGGTCTTTTGTCTCGGTGAGGACCGCGATGGATTCAAGGCAAAAGTTCTGTAGACACGTGTATGCTTTTTGGCATCAACAACCTTGTGCTCCTTAAGTAGTATTTGATGCGGTTGCCCCGCGACGTCAACGATGGAACGCAATGGGAGAAGGTTTGTCTGTAGCCAGTTGAAGAATCTAATTCCCGCCTCTGAAATCGCTATAACCTCGTTGGCTTCCCTCACTGGTTTTTCGGTGACTCCATCTCTCTCGTTTAAAAGTCTATGCAACATATCTGCGTAATCACTAGACCGAAGTTCCCAAAGATTCTTATTTTTAGAAAAGGCATATCGAACAATTGACGTGAGCTTGACGGCTTCTTGGCGAACAGAGCCCCCTCGTCTATCCAGCTTGTATCCCGAGTCGACGAGGCTTGATAGATAGAGGTCCATCTCTACGCACGGTGTTCCATCCGGCCAGAACATATAAACCATCGACGTGTGATTTTCACATATCGGTGCTTCATAGTTTCCGCTGCATGCGTCGATAGCTGAAAATGATGGTATGGAAACGTTATTAACGACGTCAAAAAGTTGATGCTCCGAAGAGTTCCCGGAGGTATCGAAGGTTCGATTAGTTGCCATCTTGCCCGCCCACATTTGAAAGGGTCCGAATATTGAAAATCGCTTCGTGTTCGCTCAGACGTGCCACGAGTGCTGGTGAGAGGTGCGCGTGTACGCGTAGTATCTCGATGGTATCCATATACGCTGATAACAGAGTACTTCTGCCGCGTAGGAGGTTTTGAACTTTTCGCTTAAGCTCTGCATTCTCTGCATCCGTTTGCTCTAATTTCTCTCGGATGCCGCGAGTGCGCTTAAGCTTTGGCGACCAACTTGTGCGCAGTCGCGCGACCCTCTTGCGGAGCGACTCTAACTCGTCCCAACCGCCGGGTTGGACCGCAGTTGCAGCCGCACTCTTGAGCGTATTTAGTGCTAAAGGAAAAATCTCTTTGCTTGCATTCTTGTAACGTGACAAAGTAACCTGCGTAGCGCAGGCTATGACCAGCGCCGGTGGTGCTTCGGCCGGCGTTGAAAGTGCTTGTTTTAAGAGCAGCCAAAGCGCTGTCGTGCTGGCCACTGCCTGTGCCGTTGGAACGTGCTTACTCATGATTTGCTTCTCGTATCAGCGGCAGACGCTTTCGAGCGCTTACGGAATTTCACGCGAAAGGCGACGCGTTTATGTCCAAGTTGCGTTGTGATGTTGACTACTTCAATCGCCAGTGACTCGTCTGCAACGCGTAGCTCTAACCAATCGTTGAGTTGGTCGAAATCAACATCGCTGATTTCTCGCACTTTAAAATGTGCACAGACCCGGTCGTATAAATCCTCGATGTTTTTGATTTCTCCGAGATTTTTCCGGGAAGCGGACAGATTCCAAAGAGCCTTGGCTAGGTAGTCGGCCTCTAACTCCGAGATGGATACATGCGGGAATTCCATCAATATGTATGCGAGAATCTGTTGCTCGTTTCCATGGCCTGCAAGCCATCGCGCGGCGTCGAGGGACGCGTATTTGAAGTACCAAACGAAGGAAAGTAAAAATGACTTCCTGTTTTCATGAACACGCACGTACCAACGTCGCGCCAATTCATCCGGGGGAAGTCGGACAAAGTCGCAGAATTTGTCGAGCGCATAGTTGATATGAGCCTTCTTTTTGTGGCTGAATGCTAATGAGTCGACCGAGAAGAAATTCGGAAGATAAAGGAGAAAATGCCCCTCTAAAGCAGAGTAGTCGGCAGCGAACTCTTTCGTTTCATCGCTGATTCGCGACAGGAGGCGGATTGTAGTCGCGACGATTTTTGGGATGGGAAGGTCGAGAACGTTTCGCTCGCCCTCTTCACCGGCCTTCTCGCGTGGTTTGGTTATCCAGTAGCCATCACCGGTTGCAAAGCTTAGGCAATTCTTTTCCAGATAGGAAACCTCGCCAACTCTTGATGGCAATAGATTGGTGACTAAATAAAGGCATGCGCCTAAGAGAACCTCCATTGCATTCGACAGTCCAAAATATTGGCTTGCATTTGATTCTACTAATGCGCCATTGGGACCCCAGCCGGTAATATTTAGGGGAGAAAGTTCGTTAGGAATATTTTCCCTCAGCCACCTCTCTCTTTTGCTTCTTGCGTAGTCTGATGCTTTACCCAGCCATAATTTTTCTGAAAATTTTTGCAAACCTTTCGCGTACAACTCAACGAGATGAGGTCCATAAGTGAGAATCCACCGGATAGATTCATCTAAATAAATCATCGATGCTTCGACTGGTATCCAAGGTGTATTTCCCATAATCTGGGCATCGGCGATGAATTTTCCGGAAACTGTACTGAGCTCCTCGGCCCCGATGCTCGGGGCAAAGTTTTCTGGGCGCTCTTTAAGTTGAATAACCGCATTGATTGTGGTTGTCATGCGAATAACCGAGGATTGCGCAGTCTTTGAGCAAAGGGCCTCGGAAATGGTGCTCGTTCGATGAGATGGGTATTCTCGAAAAAGCGGGGCCACTCTAACGCAAAGTGGACCAAAACGTGCAATATAATCGGGTTCGAATTGACGAAAAAAGGCGATGGCTCGCGGGCTTTTGAATTCCTTAACGTCGCAACTCAGAAGATTCGATAGTTTGATTCTGTCCAAATGTTCGAGTTCGGAATTGACGCCTCCGGGCGGCGTTCGACGATAGAATCCCTTCGTGCGCAGTTCTCGGCATAGCGCATCAATATATGGCGCTGGAAGTTCGTAAGGATTTTCTATTTTTTGCGATGTTTTTTCGAGAATCTTCTTTTCGATATCAATTAAACTAAGGAATCGAAGTGGATACCCTCCAGTTTCGAACGCTGCTCCCGTCCCGTAGTCTTTTAAAAAATTCTTTATAGCTCTTGCATCGAGCCGGTTCAACAATTCGGAAGCTGGCTGATATCTGCCTGCGTATCTGTAGACCCAGTTGGTAAGCGTTTTAAGATTGTATATTTCGGTCAAAAACGAGCTGTTTGCCCTGATATCCAGTATTGAATTTTCTCGGAGAAGAAAGGCAGTCTTTTGAAGAAAATGACGGTAGTTGTCGTTGCTTGGTGCGGAAAGAAGGGTGCCATTTGCTAGTTTTTCGTTCCAGCATACGTTGAGAGTGCTCTGCCACTCGTTATTCACTAGGATTGTCTCAGACGTGCGCAATTTCCACGTAATGGCATGTAGGTCTGTCAGTAACCACGAAGCGGTCCAATTACGACGCTCTTGGCGTCTTTGGCTTCGCAAGTCCTCCAAGAGAGCCTCTATCGCCGCCTCTTCTTCGGCAGTGGATTGAGTTAGCGACCGCTTTTTAGCCATTGCACGGCTCCAGAGGACTTATGGTCATCCGGCTATTAGCGTCGATATGTCTTAGAAAATCAGGCGCTCTCGACATCGCTTGCTCGTGAACGCGCCGGTAAGTTTGATTTTCGTGTGTGGGCAGACGGGCACATAGCAAGTCAGCGAGGTCTACCACTACAGAGGAAGGCAGCACACCGTTATGTTCCACGCGGTGTTCAGATGAGTGGAATCCGGTCATGTAGATGTTGTCCCTGAAGGCATACAATGCCGTAAGCGTTTCGGGGCTAATTGGTATAACTAAGCTACTGTCAGCAGTGTCCGTGGAGTCTTCTTGCGAATCATCTTCAGTGGCACCGAATTCGGCGTGGAGAAGTTCTGCGAGTTTGCTGCTCGACGCTGCGTGCTGATTTAGCATGTCGCTGATGAACGCTTGAAGTTCGTCTACGGACTGGAAATCAGTGCTTGCGAGGAGATAGCTCTCGTGCGCTGTGGCGACGCACAAAGTCAAATTATGGAAACGACGTATTAAGCGCGTGTTCCAGGCGTGGATAAGTACTTCGGGAATGTAATTCTTCAACACCACTTCAGTTGTGTTGTTGAGCTTATGTGCGGCAGCGGTTACAGAGCCCGTCCTGAACCATTCGATAACCGCAATGCTGGCTCGCAATCGCGCCGGATTTATGTGGACAATTGCATCGTTTGAGGCGACTTTGGGTAAGAACGCATGAATGCGACGCGCATGGTCACCTTCACCGGCAAAGGCGTACAGTGACGTATAGTGAACGGCTCTTGCACCCCGGCAGTCCTGCTGAAAGAATAGACGGTCACGAAGCGCATTGTTCTTGGCCATCAATGACCGTGCCGCAGCCGTCATTTTTAGCAATGTGTCGACGGCGAACTGGCTGACTTCATCGAGTGTGTGTTTCTTTAGAGAGGCTACTCGTCTCTTGTCAACGGAAAAAGCGATTCCATCAACGACAAGTTCAAACATGCTGCGGTCATGCTTGTCACGGATGACACCATCGAAAAGCGGTAAGGCGTTAAAACTTGGATTTCGTATCAGAAGTAATGCATGGACGACAGTGAGGTCGGTCACATTTATGTGCCCGCACATCCAAGCAAAGCGCCGAGTTATGGAAAATTGCGGCGTAGGGGCGGCTGGACAAGAGCCCGGTAGCTTAAGCTGCTGGAAAGAAGGTAGCCACGGGCTCTTCTGAAACGCTGTTCTAAATGAAATTACAGTGCGGGTGTCTTGATAGGACCGGAGAATTCGGGCGAGCGAGATTTCCGTACTGCCCGGTAAGGTCCTCTGTTCTAAAGCATCACACTCTAGAGCATTGCGCACGGCGTTGTACGGCGAGTCGTGCATATTCGTCTGAACCCGGTCGTACTTTTCCTGAATCGCCCGCCAATCTCCCTCACTGCAAAGCGCAAGCAGCTTCTCACCATATGCGAAATGTTCGGCCATGGCCTTCACATATGTGATGAGGTCTGCTTCGACGTCGCTCATTGAATCGATAAGCGACGTCTTTACCGCGTCGAGGTAGGCGGCATCCTTTCTGCTGATGTCAATGTTAACTAACAACTCGCCCGATGGCGATTCGACGTCTGCTGCTGAGCGCGATGGGGTATTTACGGTCTTTTGGGTGCTACCAAATTTTCGAGGCTTGCGAAATCCCTTTCGTGGGGGGATATCGACTGCGGGCGGAACGATGTTTTGGATGTCGCGAAGGTACTCAAACTGTTTCCTGTGATGCCACGCCCAAAGTTCGGTTCGCTTATTCAGTCGAATCGTCCTATCGGAAAGATTGTGTGTATAGCAAGAATCAATCAAATCTTGCCATGAAGATTCGGTTGTCGGGATTGTTTGCACCCCAGTTTTGCCAATTAACACAATAAGGCGCTTCAGCATCTCCACTTCGAGAAGCTGACTGTTATAGCTCGTGCTGCGTGATGCGTAGGGAAGTAAACCTTTCAAAAAAACGTCTGTTTCCGCAGCCGACGGAAACACCGGCGGAATAGTTCTCGGATGCACGAGACCGCTTTTGTCCACGATGGTGATGTAGTTGACTCCGTCTACGTCTCTGTGGATTTCCATTGGTTCTTCTCCCGAGAAGTTATCCACAATCGGCCATATGATGTGGCACTCAAAGCTACAAGGCGTTCTGCCTAGTTATCCCCGCATTCGTCAATACAAAATCGGCAACACAGCTAGCTAGTGGATTGTTTATAAAGACAATAGGTCAATTTTGACGAATGTGTTAGCCTGGAAAATAAAACATTGTTCGGCGGCAGCCTGCTACGCTGGATCGACGAAGAAGCCGCGATCTACGCGATCTCTCAGCTGGACAATCAGCGCGTCGTGACCAAGTTCATGTCAGAGATTAACTTCGTCAGTTCGGCACGCCAGGGCGACATCATCGAACTGGGCATGACCGCCACGCATTTCGGCCGCACGTCGATCACGCTGCGCTGCGAAGTGCGCAACAAGATCACACGCAAGAGCATTCTGACGGTCGAGAAAATGGTATTCGTCAATCTCGACGAAAACGGCGATCCGGTGCCACATGGCCGCACACGTATCCGTTATGCGGACGAGCAGTTCGCTCACTATCGCGCGAACTCCAAGCCAGTGCCGCAAACGGCACCAGTCGCGGCGGTCGAGGAAGATCGGGGCGCGGCGCGCAGCGAGGTCGAGAGCCTGCACTGAGCGGGTTGCAGCGATGCCCGCGGGCTTGGTCGGGCGACGTTTGGCTGTACTTCCACGCGGGGCACCCATCGAGGGCGCCCGCTGTGCCTTGGAGCGCTGGATCGACGTCCCCAGACCCCTGGAGCGCTATTGCGGGGCCGACGCCGGCTCAGCAGGCACGGCTGGCGTAGCGCCAGCGCCACTGTCACCCGGATCGGTGTAGTTCGGCAGATCCCCGCTGGGCGCGTTGGTCGCTCCACCGGAAGCCCCATTGGGCGCCGGCGAGGACTCACCCGGATCGTTGTAATTCGGCAGCGCGCCGGGCGCGCCCTTGGCCGCGCCGCCCGCTCCCGAAGCGCCATTGGGCGTCTCGCCCACATCGCCCGGATCGGAGTAATTCGGCAGGCCGCGCGCCGGCGCGCCTGCCGCTGGGGCAGCAGCCGGGCCCGTATCGCCCTGATCGTCGTAGTTCGGCAGCGGCGGAGGGTTATTGCTCGTGCCGCGCAGCCGCGCGAGGCGCTGCTGCACATAGGCATCACGCACGAACGAGTACTTGTCGAGCGCAGCCTGCTCCAGAAGGCTGGTCGCGCCGAGCAGATCCGCACGTGTGCTCACGAACTGCAGCACGTACAGCGGATTGCGGGTCGCGGGTTCGATATAGTTCAGCGGATTGAACTTCACATCGACGACGAGCCCCATGCTGTCGCGCACCGTGCTCGGCCCGAACAGCGGCAGCACCAGATACGGACCCGACGGAATGCCCCAATGCCCGAGCGTCAGACCGAAGTCCTGATGATGCTTGGGCAGACCGGCCGGCGTCGCCCAGTCGAGCAGGCCGCCAATCCCAAACACCGAGTTGAACGCGAAGCGCATGATGTCTTCGGTCGCATCGGTGATCTTCAGTTGCAGCAGCGCGTTTGCGGCGTTGGTGAGGTCGCCGAGGTTCGAGAAGAAATTGCTGACGGCGGTGCGCAGCGGCTGCGGCGTCACTTTCTGGTAGCCCTTCGCGACCGGCACCGCGATATAGCGATCGACTCCGTCATTGAAATTGAAGATCACCCGGTTCACCGGCTCGAACGGATCGCCCGGCTTGCGATCCGGAGCGGTCGCGCAGCCGGAAATGAAACCCGCGGCGGTGAGCGCCAGCGCGGTGTTACGCAGCTTCATGCTTATATTCCTTTTTGCTTCCCGCGACGTTGACGCGGCTTGCCCATCAGCACCGGCTGGAAAACCACCGCTCCGATCAGCGTGCAGAACAGCGAAAGCACGAGCAGCCTCCCCATGCTGGACGTGCCCGGATGGTGCGACAGCCACAGGCTACCAAACGCGGTGGCCGTTGTGGCGGCGCTGAACAGCACCGCATGCGTGAGGCTCGACTGCAACAGGCCGGTCTGGCCGTGGCGCCACGCCATCACGAAGTAGATCTTGAACGCGACGCCGACGCCGAGCATCAGCGGCAGCGCGATGATGTTCGCGAAGTTCAGCGGCATGCCGAATACCACGCACAGTTCGAGCGTGACGATCGCGGACACCAGCAGCGGCACCAGCGTGCGCAGCACGTCGCCGACACGGCGCAGCGCGATCCACAGCAGCACGGCGATCGACAGCAGCGCATAGAGGGCCGCCTCCAGGAACGCCTTGATGATCGTGTTGGCCGAATGCAGGATCGAGATCGGTCCGCCGATCGCGCCCGGCTCCGCCCTCTTCACCGCGTGCGCGAAGCGCGCGAGCATCTGGTCGTCGTTTGGATCGACGCCGGGCGGCACCTTCGGCGCGATATCGACGAGCGCATGACCGCCCTTGCCGATCCACATCGCGGTGATGCCTGGCGGCAGGGTCTGCTGGGTTATTTCGGTCGGCTGCAGAAGGTTCTCAAGCTGCTTCAACGCGATGCGCAGCGTGTCGGACATCGCGACTTCGGCGCGGTCGCGCGTGGCGGCGTCGGCGGCGGCGAGCTTTTGCAAGGTCGCGGACAGGTGCTGCGCGTCCGCCGCGCCCGGGCCCGGATGGTCCTCGGCCGCGAGCGACAACTGATTCGCCGCGCGCTTCAATGCGGCGACGCGCAACGCGTCGGTGGCTTGCGGCGCGGGCTGCTGTTGCAGCGCCGGCAGCAGCTGTTGCGCGGCGCTCGCGATCAGCATCATCTTCTGCTGCTGGTCGGCCGGCACGAAGGTGCTCAACGTGTTGACGCGGCCCACTTCCGGCAGCTTGCGCAGTCGCTCGGCCATCGCGTCGGCGTCGGCAAGCGACGGCGCCAGCGCCTGCACGTTGTTCACCGCGGCTTCGGGCGAATCCTTCAGCGACAGCAACGTTGCCATCGACTCGGTATGCGGGTCCTTCAGATGCAGCGGATTGAAGTCGAAACGCAGGTGCGTGAGCAGCGGTGTCGCGCCGATCACGACAAGCAGCGTGCCGATCAGCACCGGCTTGCGATGGCGGTCGAGGAAGTCGTCGACGGGCTCGAGCTGCTTGAAACCGGGCGAGGCGACTTCGCCCGGCGGATTGAAGAGCTTCAGCAGCGCTGGCAGCAAGGTCATGTTGGTGAAGTACGCGACGAACATGCCGACGCCCGCGATCTGGCCAAGCTCCGACACGCCGCGATAAGCGGTCGGCAGGAACGAGAAGAAGCTCAGCGCGACTGCCACGGCCGCGAGCGTGAGCGGCACGCCGATGCTGTGCGCGGTGTGCATCAGCGCGGCCGACAGCCGGTCGTCGCGGTTGCGCTCCTCGCGATACTTGACGCCGAACTGCACGCCGAAATCGACGCCGAGCCCGACGAACAGCACCATGAACGCGACCGAAATCATGTTGAGCGCGCCGACCATCAACAGGCCGAGCGCGGCCGTGATCGCGAGGCCGACGAACAGCGTGATGAACACGGCCGCGATCATGCGGCCCGAGCGCAGCGCGAGCCACAGAATGATCAGGACGACGATGAAAGTGCCGATGCCGTTCAGCACCGCACCGTCCTGCACTGACGCGAACTCCTCGTCGGCGAGTGGCTGCTCGCCGGTCAGGCGGATCGTCGCACCGTAGCGCTGCTGGAGATGCAGCGAGACCGCGGTTGCGCGAATCGCCCTCGACGCGCTCGCGCCCGGCTCCAGCGCGTCGTAGTTGACGACCGGATGCACGACGACAAACGAACGCGCCGGATTGGTGGCGACGCTTTTATCGACGAGAGCGCGCCACGAGAACGCGGCGGGCTGGCCGGCCAGCACGCGATCGAGCGTGTTCGCGCTTTGCGCAAGCAGCCGGCTCATGTCAGGGAGTTTGACCTGGCCGAGTTGCAGCGGCAGCAGCAGGGTCGTAGTCAGCGTGCCGGCGAGACCGGTCAGGCTCGGATCATGCGCAAGTTGATTGACGAGCGGGCGCGACTGCACGAGTTGCGAGGTGGTGGACATCACCTCGTCGGTGGACAGAAACAGCAGGCCGTTGTGTTCGAAGAAGGGGCCGCCGGCGGGCTGCGAGACCGACGTGAACTCCTTCGGATCGGCTCTGAGCGCGGCGGTCAGCGCGTTGGCGGCGGCGTCGGCGAATTCGGGCGCGCGCGCCTCGACCACCACCAGCACGGTGTCGCCACGGTCGGGGAAGGCGGCGTCGAGCGCGTTCTGGACTGCTGCCCATTGCTTGTCGGTCTCGATGAGACGGCTGATGTCCGTGTTGATCTTGAAGTTATGCGCGACGTATATGCCGCTCAGGACAGCGAGCACGATCGACAGCGCGATGATCCTCAGCGGATGACGCACCGAATACGCGACGAGACGGACGATAGATGACTTCAGCATGTAGGCGGACGTGGCCTTATCACGGGTGTTGTTTTTGACGAAGGTGCATAAGTATACAGAGCCCGGGCAAGCAAGCCCGACTTCGGTAGCAAGTACGGCTCCTGACGGCTTCGTCCGGATGGGAACGTAATCCCCGCTATACTGGTGTACCCCTCTTTAGCCGCGGGGCTGCGGCCCGTCGGCGCTACTTCTTTCGAGTCATGACAAGCGTATGAAACGATATCTGACTGCTTTTGTGGCTGCGGCCGTGGTATCCACGGCGGCGTTTGCGCAGAGCGCACCCGACGCGGTGGTAAAAAGTGCAGTCCAGGGCACGGTGGCTGCAATGAAGGCTGACCCGCAGGCGCGCGGCGGCGACATGGCGCAGATCACCCAGGTCGTCCAGACGCACTTCCTGCCCGCCACCGACTTTCAGCGCACCACACGTATCGCGGTAGGCAAGCCGTGGGCGACCGCGACGCCGGAGCAGCAGAAGCAACTGTACGAGCAGTTTACGCTGCTGCTCACGCGTACCTATGCCGCATCGCTGTCGCAACTGCGCGACCAGGACGTGAAGTTCCAGTTTGCGCCGGTCAGCGTGCAAGGCGGCGCGACCGACATCGTCGTGCAATCGCACGTGATCAGCAACGGCGGCGATGACGCGATCGACTACCGGCTCACCAAGGGGCCGTCGGGCTGGAAGATCTATGACATCAACATGATGGGCGCGTGGCTGATCCAGGTGTATCAGACGCAGTTCGCCGACCAGATCGCCAAAGGCGGCATCGACGGGCTGATCAAATTCCTGACCGCGCATAATGCGCGCGGCGCGTAAGCGGGTCGGTCGACAGAAGTTTCAATCGGTAAAAGCAAAGCGCGGTGGCCTTGATTGGCCACCGCGCTTTTTTTCGAGTTGCTTGTGCTAACGATCAGGCGCAATACAGGGGCGGCGCGCGGCCGCTCTCCTGTCGAACGCCTCAGTGCGCGGCCGTCGCGGTCTCCACCTTCTTGCCCTTGCCGGCGCGCGTGATTTCTTCGAGCTTGATCTCGACGTGACGCGAGAACACGTACTCGGCGGGACGCTGCTTGTCGAGCGGAATGTCCTGCGCGAACGCGCCCGTGGTTTTCGGGCCGCGCATGCTGACCTTCAGCGCCTTCAGCGGATGCGCAACCGTGTCCATCACGGCCGTCGCTTCGAAACCGCAGTGGACCATGCAGTCCGCGCACTTTTCGTAGTTGCCGGTGCCGTACTTGTCCCAGTCCGTGGTTTCCATCAGTTCCTTGAAGGTCTTCACGTAGCCTTCGCCGACCAGATAGCACGGTTTTTGCCAGCCGAACACGGTACGCGCCGGGTTGCCCCACGGCGTGCATTCGTAGGTCTGGTTGCCCGCGAGGAAGTCGAGGAACATCGCCGACTGGCTGAACGACCAGTTCTTGCCGTTGTTGCCGCGCTTGAAGATTTCGCGGAACAGCTGCTTGGTCTTGTCGCGGTTCAGGAAGTGCTGCTGATCCGGCGCGCGCTCATACGCATAACCCGGCGATACCGTGATGCCGTCGACGCCCATCGGGCCCAACGTGTCGAAGAACTTCGCCACGCGTTCCGGCTGCGCGTCGTTGAACAGCGTGCAGTTGATATTCACGCGGAAGCCGCGGCGCTTCGCTTCGCGGATCGCGGCCACGGCCTTCTCGTACACGCCTTCCTGCGACACCGAGTGATCGTGCGCTTCCTTGTCGCCGTCAAGATGAACCGACCACACGAAGTACGGATTCGGCTCGTAGTCGTCCATCTTCTTTTCCATCAGCAGCGCGTTCGTGCACAGGTACACGAACTTCTTGCGCGCCATGATGCCCTTGACGATCTGCGGCATTTCCTTGTGCAGCAGCGGCTCGCCACCCGCGATCGACACGACCGGCGCACCGCATTCGTCGACGGCCTGCAGGCATTCTTCCAGCGACAGACGCTGGTTCAGAATCGGATCCGGATAGTCGATCTTGCCGCAGCCATTGCAGGCGAGATTGCAGCGAAACAGCGGCTCCAGCATCAGGGCGAGCGGATAGCGTTTGTTGCCGGAGAGATGCTGGCGCATGATGTATGCGCCGACGCGGACTTTCTGTAGCAGCGGAATAGACAAGGCGTCCTCCTTAAACTTCGCGTGCAGCGAGTGGTTGCATCAGTTTCGATGGCAACTTGAATTCGACTTTTTCTTCACGGCCCGCCATCGTCGTGACATCGACGGGCCCCAATGCGCGTAGCGCATCGATTACGTTTTCGACCATTTCTTCGGGCGCCGACGCGCCGGCCGTGATGCCGACCGTGTGCACGTTGGCGAACCATTCCGGCTTCACTTCAGAGCCGTCGGCGACGAGGTAGCTCGCCACGCCGCTCTCGCTGCCGATTTCGCGCAGCCGGTTCGAGTTCGAGCTGTTGGTCGCGCCGACCACCAGCAGTACATCGACCTCTTTGCTCAATTCGCGCACCGCCGCCTGGCGGTTCTGCGTTGCATAGCAGATGTCGCGCGTGTCGGGACCGACCATGTCGGTAAAGCGGCGCAGCAGCGCGTCGATGATGCCGCGCGTGTCGTCGACCGACAACGTGGTTTGCGTCACGTAGGCGAGCGGCGCATCGACCGGCAACTCGAGTTTCGCGACTTCTGCCTCGCTCTGCACGAGCATCACCGTGCCGGGGATCTGGCCGATCGTGCCTTCCACTTCTGGATGGCCGGCGTGGCCGATCAGGATCAGCGTGCGGCCGGCGGCCACGTACTGACGACCTTGTACGTGCACCTTGGTCACGAGCGGGCAGGTTGCGTCGAGCACGTCGAGGCCGCGCGCTTCGGCATCACGTTCGACGGTTTGCGCAACACCATGCGCGCTGAATATCGCGACGGCACCTTGCGGCACTTCATCGAGTTCCTCGACGAAACGCGCGCCCTTCTGGCGCAGATTGTCGACCACGTGACGGTTATGGACAATCTCGTGGCGGACATACACGGGCGCGCCGTGTTGCTGTAACGCACGATCGACGATTTCGATTGCGCGGACAACGCCCGCACAAAAGCCGCGCGGCTGAGCAAGGATGACTCGCATAAGTTGGCGAACTCCGACTAACGCGGGTTTCGAAGAAGTCGTGAAACTGACTTTATCGCCGCGCTCATCTTGATTAGTTGACGTCTTGAGCCCCGGCGACCGGCCGGTACAGCAAAACCAAACGCGCATTCTAACGCTATCGGGGCCACTTTGCTTTTTGCTGCGGCCCCTGTGTTGGCCGCTTGCCGCACCCGCTGGGCCGTGCGGACGACCGGGGCGGCGAGCGTTACAACGATGTAAGGAGTCAGCGTGGGATTGCCTCGTAACGCGCCCGACCATGACCGCACACTGCACTGTCACGGCGGAACCCTTAAACTACCGATCCTTGCCGCGCGGACATCGCGCTGTATTACAGAATGGTTTCGAGGCTCGCTGGATGGACGTCGATCAGCACGAAAACTTTCCGATCGCGAGCGTGTTGCTGCCTAAGGCCCTACGCGCGCCTGTCGGTATTATCTATCAGGTCGTGCGCACTGCGGCCGATATCTCCGCCGAAGGCCAGTGGAGCGCCGCCGAGCGGCATGCCCGGCTGGCCGATTTCCGCGCCGGGCTTGACGCGATCGCGCAACGGCGCGCCGCGCCCGTGCATGCGCTGTTGTTCGGCAAGCTCGCTGGCGTGATCGCGCAATACGAGCTGCCGCTCGAACCGTTCTACGATCTGCTCGAGGGCTGCGCGCAGGACATCGATACGAATCGCTATGCGGATCGCGCCGCGCTCGTCGACTATTGCCGCCGCTCGGCGCATCCGGTCGGGCATCTGCTGCTGCGTCTGGTCGGCGCGGCGACGCCGCACAATCTTGCCGACGCCGACGCGATCTGCACGGCGTCGCAGCTGATCAGCTTCTGGCTCGACGTCGCCGCCGACTGGCAACGACAGCACGTGTACCTGCCGCAAGCCGATTTGCGCCGCTTCGGCGTGACCGAGGCGCAGATTGCCGATGGTGTCGTCGACGATGCGTGGCGCGCGCTGATGGCGTATGAAATCGCGTTCGTGCGCGCCACGCTGGTCCGCGGCGCACCGCTCGCGCTGCGCATGCCGGGGCGGCTCGGCATCGAGCTGTGCGGCGCGGTGCATGCAGGCTTTCGGTTTCTCGAGCGCATCGAGCGCGCGGATTACGATGTGTTCCGCGCGCGCCCGGTCCTCAATCTGTTCGACTGGTGCGTGGTGGCGGCGCGCACCCTGAAAATGCGACTATCCAGACGCGTCGGCATGGCGGCGCGCTCAATCGAGGGTAATGCTTAATGGCGGCGGTCCTGTTCGTTCTTTCGTGTGTTTCCCTGCTGATCTGGTGCGTGCTGCTGTTCGCGCGTGGCGGCTTCTGGCGCGCGCGTCCCGCCGCGCCGCTGGCCATCGCGGCGCGCGACGCATGGCCGGCCGTCGCAGCCGTCGTACCGGCGCGCAATGAAGTCGACGTGATCGCCGAGGCGGTCACGTCGCTGCTCGAGCAGGACTATGCAGGCGCGTTCCACGTGATCGTCGTCGACGATCACAGCACCGACGGCACCGCCGACGCCGCGCGTGCCGCAGCGCTGCGGCTGCAATGTCCGGAGCGCCTCACCGTGCTGAGCGCGAAGCCGTTGCCCCCAGGCTGGTCCGGCAAGGTGTGGGCGCAGTCGCAGGGCATCGAGGCGGTGCGCACGCTCGATCTGCCGGCCGAATTCCTGTTGCTGACCGATGCCGACATCGGCCACCCCGCCGAGGCGTTGACGCAGCTCGTCGCGCGCGCGGATGCCGAAAAGCGCGACCTCGTCTCGCTGATGGTCCGGCTGCGCTGCGATTCGTTCTGGGAAAAGGCGCTGATTCCGGCCTTCGTGTTCTTCTTCGCGAAGCTGTATCCGTTCGCGTGGGTCAACAATCCACGCAACCGCACCGCGGCCGCGGCGGGCGGCTGCATGCTGGTGCGCCGCGCGGCGCTCGAGGAAGCGGGCGGCATCGAGTCGATTCGCGCCGAGCTGATCGACGATTGCAGTCTTGCCGCGCGCATCAAGCATCGTGGCACCGGCCGTCATCCGATCCGGCTCGATGTGGCGGCGAAGAGCGTGTCGCTGCGTCCCTACGATAGCTGGCGCGACATCTGGAACATGATCGCGCGCACTGCGTTCACGCAGCTGCGCTACTCGCCGCTGCTGCTCGCGGGCACGCTCGTCGGCATGGCGATCATCTATCTGTTGCCGCCGGTCGCGGCGTTGATCCTCGGGCCACTCGGCTGGCCGGCCTGGATCGCGTGGGCGGCAATGTGCTGCGCCTATGCGCCGATGCTCGTCTACTACCGGCGCTCACCGCTGTGGGCGCCGTTTCTGCCGCTCGTGGCGCTGTTCTATGTCGGCGCAACGTTCGCATCGGCGGTGCGCTACTGGCGTGGCAAGGGTGGGCAGTGGAAGGCGCGCGTGCAGGCACCAGTGCAGGAGCGCTGAAGTCTGTCGATGGCCGATGCGCTCGTCGGATGCAGAAGGCAGACGTAAAAAAAAAGCGGCTCCAGGCCGCTTTTTCTACGTAGCGCGTTTCATCACGCGTTCGTCAGCATCATGTACATCTGGATCACGATGTCCGGCGAGAACGTGAACGGCACCCAGCCGTGGCCGGTGTGGCGCATCACCAGCAAGCGGTCGCCGTTCGATTGCTTTTGCACGGCCATCATCGGATTCTTCGTCGAGACGAATTGCCAGCCCGGCGGGATGCCTTGCGGCTGCTCCGGCGTCATCGAGGCCCGTGCGTTCGACAGTTCCTCGATCAGCCGGCTGATCTGGTCCGGGCGTAGCGCGACGGTCTGATCGCCGATCGTCATCGTGATTTCGTCGCGCGCGGGGCGGTTGATTTCGAGCGTCGGCTGTAATTGCGGGGCGGCCGGCGTATCGATCGCTTCGGCGTGCGTTTCTGCGTTTGCTTCGGTGCTCGCGGGCTGTTCCGCTGCTGCTTGCGCCGCCGCTTCGTGCGCCGCTGCTTCGTGCGCGGCATGCTCCACCGCCGCGGGCAATGCCGCAGCGTCAGCGCTTGTCTCGGGAGTGTTCTCGGCCTGCGTGGCCACGACAGCCTGAATGAGCTGGTCGACGCCCATTTCCAGCGCGCCGAGCTGTTCGTGAAGGTTCATGCGAGGTTTCTCAGGTAGGACCCGCGATTTTACCCGCTGCGCGCAGGCTTGGACCCGTCGCCGGCGCGGGACTTGTAACAAAATGCTTACGGCCGCTGTTCAGCCTTTCACCTGACCGTTCACTTATCCCTTGATCACCGCTTCAGATACCCCGCCTGCCGGAACCATTCGAGCGCATCGGCGAGCCCCTCGCGATAAGGCCGCGCCCGATACCCCAGCTCGCGTTCCGCCTTCGCCGACGTGAAATACATCTTGTTCTTCGACATCTTCAGTCCGTCGACGGTGACGAAAGGTTCGCGCTTCGTGAATTTGGCGACCGCTTCCGCGCCCATCGCGAGCGGATACAACGGCCAGCGCGGCAGGCTCAGTGTCGGTGCCTTGCGGCCGGTCAATGCCGCGATATCGGCGAGCATCTGCTGCAACGGCAGATTTTCGCCGCCCAGAATATAGCGCTCGCCGATCTTGCCGCGTTCGAGCGCAAGGAAATGACCGGCGGCGACGTCGTCGACGTGCACGAGGTTCAGCCCCGTATCGACGAATGCGGGAATCTTGCCGAGCGCCGCCTCCAGAATGATGCGCCCGGTGGGCGTCGGTTTCACGTCGCGCGGGCCGATCGGCGTCGATGGATTGACGATCACCGCGGGCAGACCGTCCTCGGCGATCATGCGCTCGACCGCGCGCTCGGCGAGCACCTTGCTGCGCTTGTAGACGCCGATCGCCTGGTCGGCGCGAAGCGGCGAGGTTTCGTCGGCGGACTGGCCGGAGCTCGTCACCTTCAGCGTGGCGACGCTGCTCGTATATACGATGCGTTCCACGCCTTCCTTCAACGCCGCGCGCATCGTCGCCTCGGTGCCTTCGAGATTGGCGCGCTCGATCTCGCCGGGGTCCGGCGCCCACAGCCGATAATCGGCGGCCACGTGCAGCAGATAGCGCACGCCGCGCAGCGCGTTGCGCATCGATGCTTCGTCGCGCATGTCGCCGACGACGATTTCCGCGTCGAGCGATTCGACGTTCTTGCGCGGACTCGTCGCGCGCACCAGCACGCGTACGCGAAAGCCCTTGCTCTGCGCGATGCGCGCCACCGACGATCCGACGAAGCCGGACGCGCCGGTCACGAGCACGAGATCGCGATTCTGTTCGGTCATTCTGTTTCCATTTCCGGCGTGACGGTCGACGGATTGTACGTGGCGCGCGCAAAGGATGGGCGTTGCCGAGCGCGCTCGCCGCGACGCGACTAGAATGCCGGCTTGAAAGATTGTCAGGCATTAAAAGGAGGTAGCGGCATGGCCCCGGATCTGGATGAGCGGATCGAAACGTATTACGCGCGGGTGCGCGGCACCGTGCAGGGCGTTGGTTTTCGCCTTGCGACGGTGCGCCAGGCGCACGCGCTCGGCATCAAGGGATGGGTCGCGAATCTCGACGACGGTTCGGTCGAGGCGATGTTGCAGGGACCGGCCAATCAGATCGACAGGATGTTGTCTTGGCTGCGTCACGGACCGCCGGCGGCGCGCGTGACCGAAGTGAGCGGCGAGGAGCGCGCGACGGACAGGCGTTACGAGCGCTTCGAGCAGCATTGAGCTCGAGCTGCGCGAGTTAAAAAAGCGGCGCGCCGTCCAGAGGAGGTCGCGCCGCTTTTTCGTTTATGCCTTTATCGGCCGTTATTTGCCGCGTGGTCAGCGCTTACCGGGCCACCAACAAACTCTCCGCGAATCCCCACTCATCCTCGATCCATTGATGGCTGCACACGAAGCCGGCGCCATCGGCGATCGCGGGCAACTCTTCCGCGCGATACTTGTGGCTGCTTTCGGTCCAGATTGTCTCGCCTTCCTTCAGCGACACCGTCAGCTTTGCGGCGCGCACGTGAGCGGTGATATCGCGCTTCGCGCGCAGATGCATCTCGATGCTGCGCGCGTCCGGATTGAAGCGCGCGACGTGCTCGAACTCATCGAGCGGAAAGTCGCCGTCGAGTTCGCGGTTGACGCGCGCGAGCAGGTTCAGATTGAACGACGCGGTCACGCCGATCGCGTCGTCATAGGCTGCGACCAGCACCGGCGTCGGTTTGATCAGATCGGTGCCGAGCAGCAGCGCGTCGCCGGGCGCGAGCATGTTGCGGATCTCGCGCAGAAAACGCGTCGCCGCGAGCCTGCCGAAGTTGCCGATCGTGCTGCCGAGGAACAGCACGAGCAAGCGGTCGCCGGGCGCGCGCTGCCGGCTCACTTCGGCCAGACCGGCCAGATAGTCGCGCTCATAACCGACGATCGAAATCCGCTCGATGTCACCGAGTTCGCGCCGGCACAACTGCAACGCACTGCGCGAAATTTCAATCGGGCAGTAGGAAGTAGGGCGTTTTTTACACAGCGCCTCGAGAATGCGCCGCGTTTTACGGCCGCTGCCGCTGCCGAGTTCGGCGACCGTGACGTCATGCGGCAAATGCTCGACGATGTCGGCCGCGTGCTTCGCGAGCAGACGTTCTTCGGCGCGCGTGACGCCATATTCGGGTAATACGGTAATCACTTCAAAAAGTGCGGAACCGACCTCGTCGTACAGATACTTCGACGGCAGCTCTTTTTGCGGCGTATGGGTGAGGCCGGCGTACACGTCGGCGGCGAAGGCGCGACGCAGTTCGGAAGGCGAGTTGCTGAGCGATAGGGCTGGCTGGGTCATGCTGGCTCCAGTAGTCACATTCGATGAGCGGGATTGCTGCCGGGCGGTGGCATGCGCGATGAAACGCAGTTGAGGCATGCCGTGGACGAGATGCGCGGGCGGTGATTCGTGGCGGCCTGACAGACTGCGCTCGAGGCTGCATTCGCCGACCCGGCTCGTGGCTGCTGCTCGTTGCGTGCCGCTGTGGACGTCGTTGTCGCGAGTGGTGCGGCCACAGCGTGCAAAACTTGGGTAGCAAGATTCGCGCGAGGCGAGGACGAACCGGGAATGGCTTCGCCGGCCGCGGCGCACGAAGTTATGTTCTAGTGCATCGACGCGCGACGCGCACGACTAATTGCAGCCGACTGACGAAAAAGCGCAAGCCCGTTGGCGAATAACCCGTCTAGAATGCCCGTTTTCCTACGGTTTTGCACCGCCGCTTCAGAACAACAACGCAGCGTCTGCCGCTTTGCCCGGGTGGCCGCCTGCTCACGAGACATCATATTCATGACGACAACGAACGCCGCGAGCCTGCGTCGCGCGCCGCAAGCCCACGCGTCACACCGAGCCCCGACCGCGCAATGAATCACAACGACTTCAGGCGCGGGATCGCATTGTCGGTCGGCGCGTCGGCGATGTTCGCATTATTGTCCGCTTACGCGACGCTGCTCAAACCGCTGTCGGGCCTCGACATCTTCGCGTGGCGCATCGTGTGGACCGTGCCTGGCGCGCTGCTGCTCGTCGCGGTGCGCAAGCGCCTGCCGATTCTGCGCGCGCTCGTTGTCCAAATGATGACGCAGCCGAAGCTCGGTGTCGCGATGGCCGTGGCTGCGGGCCTGCTCGGCGTACAGCTGTGGCTGTTTCTGTGGGCGCCGCTGCATGGGCGCATGCTCGAAGTGTCGCTCGGCTATTTCCTGCTGCCGCTCGCGATGGTACTGGTCGGGCGCTTCCACTATCGCGAGCGGCTCGACGCGTTGCAGTGGCTCGCGGTCGCGTGCGCGGCGGTTGGCGTCGCTCACGAACTGTGGGTGACGGGTGCGTTCTCGTGGCCGACGCTCGTCGTCGCGCTCGGTTATCCGCCTTATTTTGTGGTGCGTCGTCAGATCAATCAGGATTCGCTTGCAATGTTCACCGTCGAGATGGCGTTGCTGCTGCCGGTGGCCGCCGTGTGCATTCTCAGCGGCGGCTCGCTGCAAGCGATCGCCGGCCGCGCCGAAATGTGGTGTCTGCTATTGCCGGGGCTCGGTGCGTTGAGCACGCTCGCGCTCGCTTCGTATCTGAAGGCGAGCCGACTGTTGCCGGTCGCGTTGTTCGGCATTCTCGGCTACGTCGAGCCGGTGCTGCTCGTGTTCGTGTCGATCGCGCTGCTGCGCGAAACGCTGAGCGTCGCGCAACTCGCGACCTATGTGCCGATCTGGATCGCCGTCGCGCTGACCGCGCTGCACAGCGTGCGCTTCGTTCGGTTCGCGTCGAACTGAACTACGGCGCTCGCTCAGCGATGCGCGTCGGGCCTACCTCAGCCTCGATCGCATCGCGCAGTTCGGGGCGCCAGCCGACACCGAACAGCGCTTCGGCGAGCACGAATAGCGGGCCGATCAACAGGCCGATCACGTCGTCGACGAATGCCGGCTTGCGATGTTCGTAGGCCACGTGGCCGACAAACTGGAACACCCAGCCGACCACGAACAGCCCAATGCCGGTCGCGAGCCACACGAGCGTCGTTTGCGCGGCGATCCACTCGCCGAACCCGACACAGAGCGCCGAGACGCAGGCCATCAGCACGCCGAGCGGCACGTCGAGCGCGAGGTAGTAGACGGTCGCCGCCACGAACAGCAACCACGCCGGCGACAACGTGACCGGGAACATCCCGGCGCCAAACGACGGGCGGCTCAGCAACACCGCGAGCGCGAGCACGATCATCGGAATGCCGACGAAGTGCGTGGCGATATTGCGCCGGTCGCGATGGTAGGCCGCGTATTGCGTCAGTTGCTGCGTCAGCGTTCTCATCAGTGCCGCTCCTGTGTCAAAGCCAGCATAATCGCGGTGCTGCTCGCGCACAAGTTGCGTCTGGCGTTCGAGGCGATCGAGGAAGCCGCGCTATTGCCGGCCGCACCGCGTGTCGCGCGGCGCCTGTTGCTGATGGCGGGCGGCTATGGCGAACCCGGCGCATTGCGCAACGTGCTGAAGGTCCCGCAGGAAGACCTGGCGATGATGCTCGCGTTGTCGCGGCAGACGATCAATCAGGTGCTCAAGCACTTCGAGACGCAGGGCGCGTTGAAGCTGCGTTATGCGGAGATCGAAATCGTCGATGCCGACAAGCTGCGTGAACAGTCTCTCGTCGAGCGCATTTAACGCGCGCTCGGATGGCTGACGCGACGTTTCAATGGACCGATCGTCGCGGCGGGCAACATGGTGATCAGCATGTGCAACGTGAAGTGGAGATCTTCGCGCGCGATGTCGAGTTGCACGCGGTCTTCTTCGCGCACGGTTTCCGTGTTGATTACATAGACGCCGAGCGGCGAATGAAGCAGTGCGCGCAAGTGAGCGTGCGGCAGCGTCACGAGTAGAGCCGCGCGCGCCGACGGAAACGCAATGACGTTGCTGTGTTGAACCTGCTTGCTGGCAGGTTGCGGCGAGAGTTTGTCGAGCGATTGGGTAAGAGCCATGTGATGCGGCGTTGGTGCGACGCGATGGTGAATTGGAACAATTCGAGAGTAGTCGGCCGCGAGTAAAGACGGTGCAAAAATTCGCGCGTTTGTCGGCAAAAAGATACGACGGGGAATGACACGCGGCATAAAAAAAGGCGAGTCATAAGACTCGCCCTCCCTGAACGGCACAGTCCGGCTTCGATCAACTTCTATTTGAACAGCACCCGCATGGCCGGTCAGCGCCGAAACCGATCACGTGTTATTGCGTTTTGGTCGTGTCGGCTTGTGCGCCGTCGGCTTTCGCCGGGGCAGTGCTGGCCTCTTTCGCACTCTCCGTTTTAGTCTTCGCGGCACTCGTTTCGACGGCATTTTTGGCCGTGGACTTGTGGGCCTTCTTCGTATGGGCGGAAGTCTTTTTCACGTGCTTTTGCGTAGCGGCTTCGGCAGGCGCTTTCGTTGCGGTCGCGCCGGCTTGTACCGCGGTGCTTGCCTTCAGATTCGCCTGGCCGGTGGCTGGCAACTGCGTGGTTTGCGCGGGTTGTGCGGCAGACGGTGCGGCCGTTTGAGCAAAGGCGGTCGACACGAGCAGTGCGGAAGCAACAGCGGCGAAAAGCGTCTTCATGATGTGACTCCAGGTTGAATCGGTGGATTCGTTTGTCGCGGCTGAATCATTTCAGCGCTGCCGGTTTAACGTAGGGCGGAATACAGGAGTTGACGCCGCGCTGGTGACAAAACGTAAGTAGTGCGTCAGCGCGGATACATGTTGCGACTCACCAAGCGAATCCCCGGAAAGGCGCCACGCTCAATGAAGACGCGACCGCGGTCTTGCCGAGCAATTGCGCTAAAGCCTCCGGCGAGACCGCTGGGCTAAACAGGAAACCCTGGGCCACCGTGCATCCGTGACGGACCAGAAACTCGCGCTGGACATCGAGCTCGACCCCTTCAGCGACGACATCGAAGCTCAGCGTTTCAGCAATCGCGATGATGGCAAGCGACAGAGCTTCGAGTTCCTTGTCTCTGCCGATTTCGCAAACGAAGGCGCGATCGATCTTGATGCGATCGACGCTAAAGCGTTTCAGATAGCTGAGGCTCGAATAACCGGTGCCGAAGTCGTCGATAGCGATGGACACACCGAGTTCGCGCAGTTCGCGAAAAGCCCGTTGCGCTTCTTCAGCGTTGCGCATCAACGTGCCCTCGGTGACTTCGAGCTCCAGCAGTTCGGCGGGCCAATGGGCATCGTCGAGTGCCGAGCGCACTACGCCTGGAAGGTCTGCCCGTTCGAGTTGAAGTGGCGAAACATTGACCGATATGCGCACGGGCGGAAGCCCCGAGCGTACCCATGCGCTCGCCTGCAGACACGCCTGCCGCAATACCCACGTGCCGATGCTCTGGATCAGACCGGTTTCTTCGGCAAGCGGGATGAAGACGGCCGGCGAAACTTCACCGAGTTCGTCGTCGTGCCACCGCAAAAGTGCCTCGGCACCGACGATGCATCCGGTTTTCATGTCGATTTGCGGCTGATACGCCAGATACAACTCATTGGCTTTCGCCGCGCGCCGCAGTCGCGTCGTGAGCCGCAACTTCTCGGCGGCCGCCCGGCTCAGCTCCGGTTCGTAGAATTGATAGCCGTTTCTCCCGCGCGATTTCGCCACGTACAACGCGGCATCGGCATTTCGCGTGAGCAGTTCCGGCTGGGCGCCGTCTTGTGGAAAAGTACTGACGCCGATGCTTGCTTCGAGATAAAGCTCGTGCTCGCCGATGCGATACGGCTCGCTCATCTCGTGAATGAGCGTGTCCAGCATCTCGGTGAGTTGCTTCGCGTCGGCCCGTTCCGCGACGATGACGAATTCATCGCCCCCGTAGCGCGCGACGAAATCCGTCGCGCGCAGCAGACGCTGAAGCCTTCGCGCCACGGCCTGTAGCAGCAAATCGCCAATGCGGTGTCCGAGCGAATCGTTGACGTCCTTGAAACGATCGAGATCGAGGAACAGGACGGAAACGTTCTGACCTGTCGCTGCCGCGCGTACGAGCGACTCTGAAAGATGTTCGCCGAGCAGCACCCGGTTGGGCAGATCGGTCAGGGCGTCGTATCTGGCTTGATGCTCGAGTCTTGTGAGCGAACGACGAAGATGCGCTCCGATGCGCCCGTTCCAGTGAATCAGCGAAAGCAGCAACAAGGCCGAAGCGACGCCGCAGCTCAACAGCATGCGCGTAAACCACTTCCCATCCAACGAGGATTTGCTGACGACTAAAGCGACCTTGGCGTCGGCCGCGAGTCGTACGTCGACGACCCGCCCGAGAACGCTATAGAAATAGGCGTCGATTTGTTCGAGTCTGGGGTCGCCCACTGCCACACTGCCGGGATGTTCCGCGATCTTGCGCGCAAGACCAAAGCTCAGCTCGCTAAGTCTGCCGATCATGTCGTCCAGATCCGACAGCCTCGATATGCATTCCTGATTCTCGCTGCAGCTCTCGCGCGCGTCGCGCGTCAACGCGAGCAGTTCCAGCATCGGAAAGCTATAAGCGGCGCGGTTGTAAAGCGGCACCGTTGCGATCGAGGTGTAGAGCGTCGCATGCTCATCGAGCATGACTTGCTGAACCCGGTCGAGGTCGTGGCGCAGCCGCCCGGAAGCCTGGATCGTCCGAAGCGAACTGTCCTGCTCGCTGCTCTGGCGGATTGCGAGGAAGGTACTCGTCGCAATGACAGCGAGAATGGCAAGTACGGCTATGACAGTACCGGCTTTGCGCGTTGCTTCCTGTCCCAAGGCCCTTCCCTTTCCGTCAACCCGGCGCGGGCGAACACCGACCCGCCCGGATAGTGAATGTTTAGGTGGCTGCATGACTTGCCTTAGGGCGCTGCGGATCTGCCTGTAACGGCGCGCGATGGGTCTGCTTATCCGCCTATCGATCGGCAAATTCCACGCGGTTGCGCCCGCTTCGCTTGGCGCGGTACAGAGCCGCATCGGCGAGGCCATATGCGGTGTCGAAACAGGTTCCGACCTCGTTGATGCTGACGCCAAAGCTGGCCGTGATGCGGCGCTCGACGGGTGGAACGACCAGCGAGTCGCCGATGGCTTCTCGCATGCGCTCGGCAAGAATGGCACCGCTGGCCGGTTCATGACCGGGCAGCAGCACGGTGAACTCCTCACCGCCCACTCGCCCGATGAAGCCTTGTTCCCCGACGATTCTGCGCAGACAATCGACGACCCCCGAAATGACCGCGTCTCCGGTGGGGTGGCCGTAGTCGTCGTTGATCCGCTTGAATTCGTCGATGTCGAGGATGATCATCACCGCGCTGCTGATGCGCAAGACCTTGGTGGTCCGTTCGATCACGGCACTGCGGTTCAGTACGCCCGTCAACGCGTCGTGCGATGCGCGATACGCCAACTGCTGGGCCAGCGCCTGCATCTCGCGTTCGGCCCGGTCGCTGCGGCCGATCAGGCGCCGTGTCTCGCGCATCAGGCGCTGGAAGTGCTCGATCAGTTCGCCCAACGACTGGCGATACTCCGCGGGGTCCGCATCGATGATCGAATGCATGGCCCGAGCCTTTGCCAGCGCGGTGCTTTCGTTCTGGAACAGATCGGGTGCGCCGCCCGAGGACACGTCAAGGGAAGAGGTCGAACGCACTTTACTTTCCCTGCTGCGCAATGGGACGATCGGTGAACTCGATCGCGCGGAAATCGGCTTTCAGTTCTTCGCCGAATTCGGCAATGGTCTCGTCTTCCTCGTCGCGATACCAGTTCATCGACACGCGGCTTCCCGATTCCGCCGCCTGATCGAGCGCGTCGAAGATGCTGAACAGCATTTTGGTACTCGAGCTATTGAAGTACGTCAGCGCGACGTCGATGGTGATCTCGGCCCCGGCGTTCGCGGCGAGGTATTTGCGCATCTGCTCGATGATCGGCGCGTAAAAGGCGGCTGCGTTTTCGGGGTAAGACTCTCCCCTGATCGACAACGCGTGTTGGTCGAAGCGAAAATCGACTTCGGGCGACGTCGTCGTCGCCGGGATGTGTAGGTTTTCCATTGTTCGTGTGCCTTCCTGCTCAGATGATGGCCATGAGGCAAAACAGCGTGGTGCCCGGTTCGTCGGCACGCGGATGAAAAGCGAATTCAAGCGGCGCGCTCGCATCGCGCGCCATCGTCAGGAAGCCGAGCCCGGCGCCCTTGCTGTCTTTCGGAGCATCGGTGCGCAATGAAACCTTGTACGCTTGCTTGATTTCTTCGAGTGACATGTTGCGCAGAGGCTCCAACCTGCTTCGCAGGTCCTCGACTTCGGCGGTCGCGATGGGATTGACGCACAACATTACGTGATGTTCGCCGTGCCTGGAGATGCACACCGCGCCCTCGCGTATCTCGCCTGCCCGTTCGCCACCGGGCTCCAGCGCGTTCGACGAGTAATGAACGATGTTCTGTGCCAGCTCGATAAAGGACGAGAAGAGTTTGCGGCGAGTAGGACCGCTGACGCCGGCGACTTCGAGCTGCAGTTTCACGACTTCGCCCATCGACGCGACGATGTTATGGGAGAAGTAGCCCTTGTGATAGAAGAGCACGTTGCGCCGCTGCGCGAGTTCGAAAAAGGCGCTGTCTTGTTCTAATAGTTGGGACATTCTGGGAATTCGCTAAATACGGGCACAGAAAAGCGTGACGTCGTCACGGCGCGGTTGCTGGCCTTGCCAATCCGCGAGCGCGAGCCGGACGCGCTCGCAAATCGTCGCCGGAGTTTCGGCGCGGTTTTTGAGTATCAGGTCGAGCGCACGGCGCCGGCCGAAAGAAATGTTGCGCGGGCCGCCGATCTGATCGGCGAGGCCGTCGGTATAGATGAACAGCAGGCTGCCCGCCGTGACCGGAATCGAGCGCAAGCTCCACGCATAGTCGGCGCGACTGTCCACATAACCGACACCCATGCGGTCGGCGCCGATCGTTTCGAACTCCGCGGCATCGCGTGACAGGATGTGCAGAGCGATCCTCGCGCCGGCAAAATGCAGCACGCTCTGCGTGGCGTCGAACCAGAAGAGTGCGGTATCCAGACCGTCGTTGGATTGGGTTCCTTCGTCGGCACTGTTCACTTGCCCAAGCAAGCCCTTGACGTTTTGATTGACGGCCGCCAGTAGCGCGGCGGGGTCGCGCGGACCGATCTGTTCGAGCGCCTTCGACAGTGACGCCGAAGCAAGCAAGGTCATGAAGGCGCCCGGTACGCCATGTCCGGTGCAATCGGCAACAGCGCCAAACCAGCCGGTCGGAAAGGCCGCGAAATGATAGAAGTCGCCGCCGACGACGTCGCGAGGTTCCCAGACCATCGCCGCGTCGCGCAGCTTCATCGACAGGGTCTCGCTGGAAGCACGCAACATGGCGCGCTGTATCACGCTGGCGTACTCGATACTCTGCATGATCTGGCGGTTCTTCTCCGCCTGCATTTCCGCGACCGCACTGATGAGCTGCAGACCACTGCCGAGACCCGAGAAGAGTCCGTCACGTGTCACGATGAAACCATCGACCAGCGCTTTTTCTCCCGCCTCGACGGTCCTGAAGGTCAGCGCTTCGATGCTCACGTCGGCGTCGACGATGAGCGGTTCCTTGTCCATGAACGCGATGCAACTCTTCTTGTCGTAAAGCTCTCGATGGAACGGCTTGCTCATTTGCGACATGAAGATATCGCGGTTGATCAGGCCGATGGGACGGTGGTCGTCGATGACAGCGAGACTCTGCATGTCGCGGCGTGCCGAGAAGATCTCCATGACCACGGAGTTGGGATCTTCAACGTCTACGGATGGAACTTCCTGGCACAAGTCTCCGGCAGTGCGCGGATTACCCTGTGCGGAAGAACGGCGAAATCTCGAGAACGCAGCATGCATGGCGACGCCAGTCGATGTGTGAAGAAACCTCGCACGCTAAGGTTTCTCTATGTACATTATGTGACAGAGGCGAGGCGATCCGCTCTATTGGCGCGAGATTAGAAAACTAGCGGTCACGCAAAGGTTTGCGTGACCGACATCAGTAAAAATTGCGATCTGCGAAGTTGCGCAAATGCAACGCTGCCGAATCCGTTATTGAAACGGGTTCTGCACGATACCCGGTTTAGCATCCGGCTCGTCCTGCACCTTTGCCGGTAAATCCTTCTGCGCCTGCAGGCTCGCGACGATCGCATCGAGCGCTTCCTTCAACGCGAGCGCCGCCTTCAGTCCGCGTTGATCGCGCGTCAATTCGAGCGTGCCATTCAGCACGACACGCGTCGTGCCATTGCTGAGCGTGAGCGCATCGCCTTGAATGTTGAGCAGGTCGTCATCGTTCGAATAGGGCTTAAACACCTTTCAGTCCTCCTGGCCGCTGGTCCTTGAGGTTGTCCGGAATGCCCGGAAAGCGGATGCCCGACATCGCTTCGAGTTCGTGAATCGTGCGGATGTCGTAGCGGTTGGTCGCTACATTATCAACCACGACTGCGAAGGCCAGTTGACGCGACGGCACGTAGACGACCTTGTACAACTGGGTGGGCACGAACACGCGCGTCGGGCCGATCGTCTGCAATTGCTGGCCGGTGAACAGCGGTCCGGTGACGACGTACGTGTCGTCGTAGGCGAGTGCGATCTTGCGCACGGCAGTTTCGATGCGTGCCCACAATCGTTGGTTGTTCTGACGATTTTGCGGCACGATGTTCGCGAGCGAGAACGATTGCGCCATCGCCTCGTCGTTCCACCGATTACCCGCCGGACTCATATGACCGCGATCGAAGCCGCTGCGTTTGTAGTCGGCGAGTGTCGCGCCTTCGCCTTCGGGCAGACGCGCGTCTTCGAAGAACTTGTTGGTGCGCACCATGTCCTTCGCTTCTTCGATGTGCTCACGCGTCAGATGCTCGGCAGACCACAGCGGACCGTGCGTGATACCCGAATGCAGCACCGCGAAATCGCTATAACAAAGCAGGCGCGTTTTCGGCGCCATCTTCTGATTGGTGAGGACGGGCCATTGCGCATTCGGCGTGAATCCGGTGCAGGAAGGCGCCGCGCTCGCATGAGCGGCGACGGCGAGTAACAGACAGGCAAGCCACTTCTTCATGGGTCGGTGGTTCGATGAACGGGGACGCAAGTATAGCGTCGTGGCCCGCATCGAGCGACTGCACAATGCGAATCGAAGGAAGGGAATTGGAAACGGCAGAGGCGGCGTGCGCCGGACAAAAAAGTGGGCCGCTTTGCAGCGACCCGAATGCGTGGACTTCCGAATCTACGCACGCAATCTTAAGAATGTCTTAAGGCTTGCGAGATCGCGGCACGTTATGTTCGATTGCGCACGAACAGATTTACGCGTACGAACAGTGCTCGTGCAATGAGCCGGAAGTTTCGACCGGAAAAGAGAAGCGCGACGAATCGCGCCAGAACTTAATTACCGAACACGCTGTTTTCAGCGCGCACTTTTTGACGATCCACCGCCTGCAAACGCCAGAAGCCGCTAGTCGCCTTGCGTGTTTGCAGCGCGGTCCATGCAGCGGCGCCTTGCGCGGCGCTCACTCGCTCCTTGCGATCGACGTGCAGACCGCGCAACGTACAAAGCGGCGCCTCGGCGCTCGGTGCGCACAGCGTGGTCACGCCGTTTTCGTCGCGCAGTTCGCCCCATGGGGGCAGGTCGATCCCTTGATGCGCTTCTCTCGACCACCGATGTTCATCGGTATCGAGCCAGAGCACAGCGTAATCATGGCTTACGGTGGGATCGGAACCGTTAATCAGGATGGTCAGTCGCATATCAGTTCCGTTCATAAATTGCGAAGCGCTTTATCAGTCTAGGCGGCGCGGCGCTTTATGCAAGACAAAGGCATGATGTGCGAATGGAAAATCAAGTCGCCAAAAGGTGTGGCGAGGTACGGTGAATCCTTACTGCGCCGCGGCGTACGCGATATGCATGCAGTAACGACCACATGCAGACCGCGAGCCGCGACAAATCAACGCAGCCGAGAGGCGCTCAAGCGAGATCGAGCGAAGCGGTCAGATCGCCGAGCGGCGCGAGTCCGTTGCTTGCGAATGCCTTGTCGCGCGCGACCACGCCATCGAGTGGCGCGAGTCCATGCACACGGTTAATGAAACGCAGAATCGAGTTCGTGTCGTACACCGTGTGATCGACATAAGCCTTCTTCGCCAGCGGCGAGATCACGAGCGCGGGAACGCGCGAACCCGGACCCCAGCGATCGCCGATCGGCGGCGCGACGTGGTCCCACCAACCGCCGTTCTCGTCGACGGTGACGATCACGACCGTGTTCTGCCATTGCGGGCCGCGCTGGATGTGCTCGATCAGCGTCGCGATGTGACGGTCGCCCGAGGCGACGTCCGCATAGCCCGCGTGCATGTTCAGGTCGCCCTGCGGTTTATAGAACGTCACGGTCGGCAAACGTCCCGCGTCGATGTCGGCAATCAGGCGATTGGTCGACGCGTCGTTACCCATGCCGCCGTCGCGCAGATAGCGGCGGCGCGCGGCGGTGCCCGGCGCGTAATTGGCGAAGTAGTTAAACGGCTGATGGTGGTACTGGAAGTCGGGCATCGACCCCGTATCGCGATGATCGAGCGCGAATTGCCACGCGCCGCTGTACCACGCCCAGTCGATGCCCTTGCCGGTCAGCCGGTCGCCGATCGTCGCGTAATTCTGCGGCGGCATTACCCGCGGGTTCGACGGATCCGCGAAAGCCGGGTCGCCGCCTTCGGCCGGACGCACGCTGCTCGGCTGATACGGCGGCGCCATCGTGTTGACTGCGTAGCCGTCGGCGGTGAAAGCGCCGTCATTGACGAACTTCGGCGGACCGTCGAGCGCCGACGCAGGCGAATTGGGCGCGAGCTTCAAACGGGTGCCGGTCGGATCGTCGCCTTCCACGACCGACACCATCTTCTTCGCCGGACTGTTGTGGATGTCCGGATAGTAGGGCGCCTGCGCCGAGATCAGGAAGATATGGTTCAGCCAGGAGCCGCCGAAGGCGGCCATGAAGAAGTTGTCGCACAGCGTGTACTGCTGCGCGAGATTCCACAGACGCAGCGTGTCGGCGGAATTGCGGTAGTGCCCCATCACAAGGCCGCCGGAATCGCCCCACGCGGCGAACTGGTTGTTGCGCCCCGCGTTGATCTGCATCTGGTTCTGATAGAAGCGATGGATGAGGTCGCGCGTGATCACGCCGGTCGGCAGCGGCGCGCCGTGCGCATCGACGATGCGGAACGGCCGGTTGCGCAGATGATCGAGATCCTTTTCGCCGATCATGTAGCGCTTGCCGTCCACTTCCTGCGCCTGCGGCACGAGCCCGCCCCAGATGGCCGGCAGCCGCGGCAGCGGCGTCTTGCCGTCGCGGTCGAGCTGGACGTATTGCTCGGCGGTGAGCGCGTCGAGCGGATGCTGGACGCCCGGGTAGTTGCCGTACAGGTTCGCGAAGCTGCGATTCTCCGCGTAGATCACCACGATGTTCTTCACCTGATCGTGCAGCGCAGCGTCGAGCCGCAAGTCGGCGGCGCTGCGCGGCGGCCCGTTGCCCGCGAGACCCTCGCCTGTTTTGCAGCCGGTCAGCGCAAGGCCGAGGCCGACCGCCGCGAGACCGGTCAGTACGCGCCGGCGTTCGGGATCGTCGGGGGCGTCGTTGGTGTTATCGATTGAATCGGGGTTGTCCAGTTTCGGCGGCAGGTGAGGATCGTGGTCGGTCATCGGTGAGTTCCGAAGGAGACGTGACGGTCGCATCGGCGCCGCTCGAAGCGGCGCGCGCGACACCGGTTACGGGTCCGCCGAGGGCGGCAGGCCTCGCGGCTTTACGGCAGCCGACGCTTGACGCGCCAACTGTGATGCGTGGCATCGACGGCCAATAGTAGCCAGTGCCGTGCGTCGATCGGATGACGTTTTTGCGTCGCATAACGCTCGACGGTCAATTCGAGTTCGTCATGTGCGCGCCGATGGCAGGTGGCGTGCGCACCGGAACCGTCCGCGAATTCGACGCGCGCCTCGGCGACGTTTGACGCGCAGGCCGGCTCGGGAAGATTCGCGATGCGCACCGCGCAGCCCGGATAAAGATGCGAGTCGGCAACCTGAATTTGGACCGCGCTGGACATGACGTGGCCTCCTACGCTTGGGCGGCGCGAGCGAGCGGCTGGAATACACCGCGCCGCCGGACCGGATCAAAGCATAGCACCGCCCATGGCCGATTCGCCGCGTGCTTCGCGCTATCATCCTGAATTGAACCCGATGAACCGCATAGAGACGGCAGCCAAGATGGCAAAAGAAGAGCAGACAGGAGTGGGACGCAGGCAGGCCAAACCCCGTGCGGCGGCAGCCTCCGCGGCACAACACGAACCGGCGCAGTCGCACGCGCAAAGCGCGGACGTGTCCGCTTCCGCCAACGACGACGACAGCGCCGGCGGATCCACATATCTGGTGCCCGGCCTCGAACGCGGCCTGCGCATCCTCGCCGAATTCAGCGCGCGCGAGCCGGTGCTCGGCGCGCCGGAGTTATCGAAGCGGATCGGCATCCCGCGCACCACCACGTTTCGTTTATTACAAACGCTCGAGGCGCTCGGGTTCCTCGAACGCGTCAACGGCGACCGCTATTTCCGGCTCAGCGTCGCGGTGCTGCGGCTCGGCTTCGAGTATCTGAGCTCGCTCGAGCTGACCGACGTCGGCACGCCGATTCTCGAACGCCTGCGCGACGCGACCGGGCTCAGCACGCATCTGCTGATCCGCGATCAGCGCGACGTCGTGTTTGTCGCGAAGGCGCAGACGCACGAGCCGATGTACAGTTCAGTCAAGGTGCACGTCGGCACGCGCCTGCCCGCGCATGCAACGGTGCATGGCCAGGTGCTGATGGGCGATCTGAGCTTCGAAGAGTTGCGCCAGCTGTATCCGGAACCGCAGCTCGAACGCTTCACCGAGCGCACGCCGGCGACCGTCGAAGAACTGTATGGACGGGTACGCGAGAGCGCGGCGCTTGGCTATGCGGTCAGCGAGGCGTCGTTCGAGCGGGGGATTTCGGTGGTGAGCGCGCCGGTGCGTGACCAGAGCGGTAAGATCGCCGCCGCGTTGACGGTGACGATCCCGCGTTCGGATATCGGCGAGACCGCCGAGCGCGAGCCGCTGATCATCGCCGTATGCCAGGCGGCGTTGGAGCTGTCCGAGCGCCTGAGCTATCGCCCGAGGCCGGACGATCCGACCGCGATGCAGGCACGCCGCAGATCGGTTGCCGCGCATTGAGTGCGCGCTGACTTCACGGCGCTACTACTTCCAATACTTATTTCATAATTTGTCGGCGAGTCCTGCTGCATTGCACAGCCGGACTCGCCGTGTCACGTCGTCAAAATCATCAGAACGAGTGATGGATGCCGCTCAGGACGATCGCCTGATTGCGGCCGCTCGATACGCCCGCGGTGAAAAACGCCGCGTCGGTGTTCGAACCAGCGCGCTGATACAGCGCGTTGATATACACCTGCGTCGACTTCGACAGCGCATAGACGTTGCCGATCATGAACTGCGTCCAGCGATGGCCGGCCAGCGTCGTCGTCGCGGCGCCGCCTGCGATCGTGTTGAACGGCGTGACCTGCCAGTTCGCGCCAGCGTCGTAGCTCTGATAGGTGTCCGAGTGAGCGGCGCTTTCGAGCTTCACGCGGGTGTACAGGCCGTGTACGAGCACACTGCCGAACTGGTACGACAGGCCCAGGCCCATGTTCTGCAGGTTGTCGGCCGTGTAGGTCGCGGCGGGCTGACCCTGGAAGGTCGTGATGCCGGTCGTCACGATAGACGGCGTGCGGTTGTTCTCGTTCGAATAGCTTGCGCCTGCCTTGAAGCCGCCGTTCGCGTACGTCGCCGCAAAGCCATACGCGCGGCCGATCGCGAAGTTGGTCTGATTGCCGAGGCCCATCATCGCGCCGAAGGTGAAGCCGTCGAACGACGCCGAACGGAATTTCGCCGAGTTGTCGTACGGCACGACCGCGGTGTTGGCGAGCGCGTCGATGTTGCCCGGGTGGAACGCGTACCAGCTCGCCGCCTGGTAGCCGGTGCTGAACGGGCCGAGCACGTCGAAGCTGAACGGCGTCTGATGACCGAAGCTCAGCGTTCCGATCCGGTCGGAAGCGAGACCGACGTAAGCCTGACGGTTGAACAGCACGCCCGCTTTCGCCATCGCGCCCGTGTTCGTATAGAAGCCGTTTTCGAGCTGGAACACCGCCTTCAGGCCATTACCCAGATCTTCGACCCCCTTCAGGCCCCAACGGTCAGGCTGCATGTTGCCCTGTTCCTGAATCCACTTCGAACTGCCGCCCACGTTGCTGATGTACGCGACACCTGCATCGAGGCTGCCATATAGCGTCACGCTGCTCTGCGCCCACGCGCCCGTGGTCATGCAAGCTGCCGTCAAACCGGCCGCAATGATTTGCTTCACCGTTGGTCCTCCTGATCAAACGACGTAGACACTCGCCGAATGCGCCGTCCCTGATCTGTTCTCTGGGGTTAATTCCGTTCTGGTTTCTGCGCCAGAACCACATCGGCTTTACGTCTGCGTTCCACCTATGGACACATGTATCGCCTATGGAAAGTATAGTGAAGCTGAGATCATCCGAAATAAATTTTGAGATCAGTACAAACCCGCTGTTGCCGATCGTCCCACGTCTGGGATTCCGGCTAGGCCATGCTTAGCAAAGGCCCGCGTGGTTAAAGGTTGTGCGCCCGGCACGGCGCGCCGATGTGTGCCAAAAACGACAGTCGGTGTTTTCCCCTAAGAGCTCATTTTTTTATTTTCTCGGCGTAGACCGACTCCTATAATCGACCATACACGAACTGATGTTCCTTATATGGAACGTCAAGGCTCAGGAGAACGTGAGAAATGACCGAACCATGGCGCTGTGCCGGACATGCCGGTGACCTGTCCGAAGACTCCCCGCTCGAGTTCAAGCTCGACGGCACGGAGATCGGCATCTACAAGGTGGGCGACGAGATCTACGCGATGGAAAACGTCTGCCCCCACGCGTACGCGTTGCTGACGCAGGGCTTCGTCGACGGCGACACCGTCGAATGTCCGCTGCACGAAGCCGTGTTCCATATCCCGACCGGCAAGTGCCTGAAAGAGCCGGGCGGCCGCGACCTGAAGATGTACTCGGTACGTCTCGCAGGCGAAGAAATCCAGATCAAGGTGGAATGACATGCGAGAGGTAGCCGTGAATTTCAATCCCTTCCTGAAGCCGTGGCTCGCGCCGCAACCGAACAACGTCGCTGGCAAGGGCGTGATCGAGAAGCCGGGCGAGAGCAGCAACATGGTCTGGCAGAACCGCAAGGCCGAGCCGACCCAGTACGAAAACGACTTTGGCGATGCGCTCGAACGCGTTTTCGAAGCCGGCGCAACAGAACTGCAGGAGGTCGTCGAGGGCTTGAACCGCGACGGTTTCCGCACCCCGGAAGGCACTCAGTGGATCGCCGAGCGCCTGGCCGCCGAATTCCGTCAGCTCGCCGACTAGGCGCGCCTTTCCGAACACGTTTCACCGCATTCGTACTGGAGTCTCTTCATGACGTCCCCCACTACAACTAAAGACACGGCCGATCCGGTCAAGTCGTATCTGGACCGCGGCCTGCGCAACTACTGGTATCCCGTCGCGCCGAGCTGGCAGGTCGGCAACGCGCCGATCGGCGTCACGCGTCTCGGCGACCAGATCGTGCTGTGGCGCGATAGCGAAGGCAAAGTCCACGCACTCGAAGACCGCTGCCCGCACCGCGGCGCGCGCCTGTCGCTCGGCTGGAATCTCGGCGATCGCGTCGCGTGCTGGTATCACGGCGTCGAAGTGAACGGCAGCGGCACCGTCATCAACGTGCCGGCCGTGTCGAGCTGTCCGCTCGAAGGCAAGACCTGCGTGAAGTCGTACCCGGCCGAAGAACACGCCGGCGCGATCTTCCTGTGGTTCGGCGACGACGCGCACAAAGAACCGGCGCCGCTAGTGCTGCCTGACGAACTCGTTGGCGAGGAATACGCAAGTTTCCTGTGCATGTCGAACTGGAAGTGCAATTACCAGTACGCAATCGACAACGTGATGGACCCGATGCACGGCGCCTATCTGCACGCGACGTCGCACTCGATGGCCGAAGGCGACAAGCAGGCCGAGATGCGCGTGCGCAAGACCGAAACCGGTCTGATCTTCGAGAAGATCGGCCAGCGCGACGTGAACTTCGACTGGGTCGAACTCGGTGACACCGGCGCGCTGTGGATGCGTCTCGCGATTCCGTACAAGAAGAAGTTCGGCCCGGGCGGCAGCTTCGGCATCGTCGGCTTCGCGGTTCCGGTCGACGGCGACAACTGCCAGGTCTACTTCTGGCGTACCCGCAAGGTGCAGGGCTGGCAGCGCGACGCATGGCGCTTCCTGTATCGCAACCGCCTCGAAGGTCTGCACTGGGACGTGCTCGAGCAGGACCGCTACGTCCTCGAAAGCCTCGCCCCGAACGCGCGCGATCACGAGTTCCTCTATCAGCACGACGTCGGCATGACGCGTGTGCGCCGCATGCTGCGTCAACGCGCACAGCAGGATCTCGCCGCGCTCGGAACGCATCGCGCGGCCAACGCGACGGCCGCCGCCAACGAAGCCGGTCACAGCCATGCATAACGACGCACTCGCAGCGCTCAAGGGCCGGCGCGTCCTCGTGACGGGCGGCGCGCGCGGTCTCGGCGCGGCGTTCGTCCGTGCGCTCGTCGAAGCTGGTGCACAGGTCGTGTTCGGAGACGTGCTGCACGACGAAGGCCGCGCGCTCGGGGCATCGCTGCGCGAGCAGGGCCACGCGACGACCTATCTGCCGCTCGACCTCGCCGATCCGGCCAGCGTCAAGCAGTTCGCGGAGCAAGGCGCGGCACAGCTCGGCGGTCTCGACGCGCTGATCAACAACGCGGCGATCACGAATTCCGGCGGCAAGTTCGCGGACGAGCTCAATGTCGAAACGTGGGACGCCGTGATGAACGTCAACGTGCGCGGCACCTGGCTGATGAGCACCGCCGCGCTGCCGTATCTGCGCGAATCGGGCCGCGGCGCCGTCGTCAACATCGCGTCGGACACGGCGATGTGGGGCGCGCCGAAGCTGCTCGCGTATGTGGCGAGCAAGGGTGCCGTGATCTCGATGACCCGCTCGCTCGCGCGCGAATTCGGCGCGCACGGCGTGACCGTCAACGCGATCGCGCCGGGCTTGACCGAAGTCGAGGCAACCGCGTACGTGCCCGCCGAGCGTCACCAGTACTACCTGCAAGGCCGCGCGCTCACGCGCGCACAAGTGCCCGACGATGTGACCGGGCCGGTGCTGTTTCTGTTGTCCGATGCCGCTCGCTTTGTGACTGGCCAGCTGCTGCCGGTCAACGGCGGCTTCGTGATGAATTGATCTTGTCGAATCGAAAGGAGAAAGAGATGGCGGACGCCGACAACGAACGCAAATCCTGGGACCAACCCGCGGACGCAAGCTTCCAGCAATGGCTGGACAGCCGCGTCGCACGCCTGGAGACGCGTCGCTACGACTGGGACGCGCTGAAGTTCCAGGCCGACTACGACCCGAAGTATCGACGTGCGCAGATGCGCTATGTCGGTACCGGCGGTACCGGCGTCGCGAAGGACATGAACACGGTGCCCGCAGGCAACTTCACGTTCTCGACGATGGTGATCCCGGCCGGCAACATCGGCCCGAGCCATATTCATACAGACGTCGAAGAAATCTTCTTCGTGCTGCGCGGCAAGATGAAAGTGATCTGCGAGCGTGACGGTGAGACGTGGGAAGCGGTGCTCGGCGAGCGTGACCTGATCTCGGTGCCACCCGGCGTGTACCGCACGGAAGTCAACATCGGCGAGGAAGACGCGCTGATGTGCGTGATGCTCGGTTCGCCGAAGCCGATTACGCCGACGTATCCGCCGGATTCGCCGCTCGCGAAGATCAAGCGCGGCTAACGCGCTGCCACGCCGTCCACGTCGTTCCACTTCACCCGCGAAGAAAATCATGTCCGCAGTCCCGTCCGTCAACGCCGAACAGCTTGCCGCGCTCGAAGCGCGTCTCGCACGCTATCCGGCGCAGCAAGGCAGCCTCGCCGCGCAACGCGTGCTCAGCTATCGCGAAGTCGATCGCGCTGGCCACGACGCGCTGCCGCTCGTGTTGCTGCACGGCATCGGTTCGGGCGCGGCTTCGTGGGTGCAGCAGCTCGACGCGCTCGGCGCGACGCGCCGTGTGCTGGCCTGGGACGCGCCGGGGTATGGCGCTTCCTCGCCGGTCGCGGCAGCTTCGCCAGTTGCGCAGGATTACGCAGTCGTACTGAAGGAATGGCTCGACGCACTCGGTATCGAACGCTGCGTGCTGGTCGGGCACTCGCTCGGCGCGATCGTCGCCGGCGCGTTTGCCGCCGCGCATCCCCGCTATCTGGCGGGTCTGTTGCTGCTGTCGCCCGCGAGCGGCTACGGTGCGGCCGCGCCCGAGGTGCGCGACGCCAAACGCGATCAACGGCTCGCGATGCTGAACGAACTAGGGCCCCAAGGTCTCGCCAACACGCGCAGCGCAAACATGCTGTCCGCCCACGCGAGCGACGAAGCACGCGCATGGGTCCGCTGGAACATGTCACGAGTGATGCCGCATGGCTACGCGCAGGCCACGCACCTGCTCGCCAACGCGGATCTCGCGGCCGACCTCGCGCGCTACGACGGTCGCGTGAACGTCGCGGTCGGCGCCGAAGACACGATCACGACGCCCGAGGCCTGCGAAAAGATCGCTCTGGCCGCGCGGACCCGCCTGCAGATCGTGCCGCGCGCGGGACACGCCGGCTATATCGAGGCACCCGCCGCGTACACCACGATCATCGATACGTTCTGCCGCGCAAGCGACAGCCCATTGAGCCAAAGCGGAGCCAATCAATGACGCCCGACACTCTTGACGCCGACCGCGACCTCGCCGCCGACGGCAACGAAACGAGCAGCGATTCGGGCTACCGTGTGCCCGGTCTCGAACGCGGCTTGAAGATCCTGATGGAGTTCTCGCCGCGCGAGCCGGTGCTCGGCGCACCGGAGCTGTCGCGGCGCCTGAGCATTCCGCGCACGACGGTGTTCCGTCTGCTGCAGACGCTCGAATTCCTCGGCTTTCTCGAACGCGCCGACAAGGACCGCAACTATCGCCTCGGCGTCGCGGTGCTGCGGCTCGGCTTCGAATATCTGAGCTCGCTCGAACTGACCGATCTCGGTCTGCCGATCATCGAAAAGCTGCGCGACGAGACTGGCCTCACGAGCCACATCGTGATTCGCGATGCACGCGACGTCGTGTTCGTCGCGAAGGCGCAAAGCCATGCGCCGATTTTCAGTTCGGTGAAGGTCAACGTCGGCACGCGCCTGCCCGCGCATGCGACGACCCATGGCCAGGTGCTGATGGGCGATCTGACGTTCGAGGAACTGAAGAAGCTCTATCCGGAGCCGGAACTCGAGCGCTTCACGACGCAGACGCCGGCCACGGTCGACGAACTGTACGAACGGATTCGCGACGACGCGCGGCGCGGCTTCGCGATCAGCGAGTCTTCGTTCGAGCGCGGCATTTCGGTGGTCAGCGCGCCGGTGCGTAACGACTCGCGCCGCATCGTCGCGGTGATCACGACGACGATTCCGCGCCGCGAGATCGATGCATCGCTGCTCGACGGCGGTCTCGTCGACAAGGTGCGCCGCGCGGCCGACGAGCTGTCGCAGCGGCTCAATTACCGGCCGAAGTCTGGGCCGAATAGCGGCAACAAGTACATGAAGGCACTGGGGCTCTGATGATCCAAATCGATTTGACCGGACAGGTAGCGGTGGTGACGGGCGGTTCGTCCGGCATCGGCCTCGCAACCGCCGAACTGTTTTTACGCGCCGGCGCTTCGGTCGCGATCTGCGGCCGCGACAGCGAGCGGCTCGCCCAGGCGCAAGCCGCGCTCACGAAGAAGTATTCCGGCGCGCAACTGCTCGCGCAGCGCTGCGACGTGCTCGACGCCGACGAAGTCAACGCGTTCGCGCAGGCGGTGCAGCAGCGCTTCGGCCGCACCGACATGCTGATGAACAACGCGGGCCAGGGCCGGGTGTCGACCTTCGCCGACACGACCGACGACGCCTGGCGCGAGGAACTCGACCTCAAGTACTTCGGCGTGATCCGCCCGACCCGCGCGTTCCTGCCGATGCTGCGCGACACGGCCGGCGCCGGCTGCAACGCGGCGATCGTCAACGTGAACTCGCTGCTCGCGCTGCAGCCGGAGCCGCATATGGTGGCGACGTCGTCGGCGCGCGCGGGCCTGCTGAGCCTGACGAAGTCGCTCGCGGTCGAACTGGCGCCGCAGCGCGTGCGCGTCAATTCGATCCTGATCGGCATCGTCGAATCGGGTCAATGGCGCCGCCGTTATGCCACCCAGGCCGAGCCCGGACAGAGCTGGGAAGACTGGACCGGCGAACTCGCGCGCAAGAAAAACATCCCGCTCGGCCGCTTCGGCCGTCCCGAAGAAGCCGCACAGGCGCTCTTTTATCTGGCTACCCCGCTGTCGTCGTACACGACTGGCAGTCACATCGATGTTTCTGGAGGCGTTGCACGACATGTCTAACAAAACCACCGTTGGCGAACTGATCGCCGCCTTTCTCGAGCAATGCGGCGTTAAAACCGCCTTCGGCGTGATCTCGATCCACAACATGCCGATCCTCGACGCAATCAACACGCGCGGCAAGATCCGTTATGTCGGCGCGCGTGGCGAAGCCGGCGCGGTGAACATGGCTGACGGCCTCGCGCGCGTTTCCGGCGGCCTCGGCGTCGCTTTTACGAGCACCGGCACCGCCGCGGGCAACGCGGCGGGCGCGATGGTCGAGGCGCTGACGGCGGGCACGGCACTGCTGCACGTGACCGGCCAGATCGAAACCGATTATCTCGATCAGGACCTCGCGTACATCCACGAGGCACCGGATCAGCTGTCGATGCTGCAATCGATCTCGAAGGCCGCGTTCCGCGTGCGCTCGGTCGAAACCGCGTTGCCGACGATCCGCGAAGCCGTGCGCGTCGCGCGAGCCGCGCCGAGCGGCCCGGTCAGCGTCGAGATTCCGATCGACATCCAGGCCGCCGAAGTCGAATGGCCGAGCGATCTCGGCGCCCCGCACGTGAGTACGCTCACGCATTGCAAGGACCGCGTCGCGCAACTCGCGCAGCACCTGACGAAGGCGAAGCGCCCGCTGTTGTGGCTGGGCGGCGGCACGCGCCACGCGCGCGCGGCGGTCGAACGTCTGGTCGCGCTCGGCTTTGGCGTCGTGACCAGCGTGCAGGGTCGCGGCGTGCTGCCCGAAGATCACCCGGCCACGCTCGGCGCGTTCAACGTGCACCCGGCGGTCGAAAGCTTCTACAAGACCTGCGACGCGCTCGTCGTGGTCGGCTCGCGTCTGCGTGGCAATGAAACGCTGAAGTACAAGCTCGCGCTGCCGCAGCCGCTGTATCGCATCGACGCCGACGCGCTCGCCGACAACCGCGGCTATCGCAACGACATGTTCATCCACGGCGACGCCGCCGCGGTGCTCGACGAACTCGCGACGCTGCTCGAAGGCAAGCTGAAGATCGATCCGGCGTTCGCGCAAGACCTGGCCGCCGCGCGCGAAAGCGCGGTCGCCGACGTCAGCAAGGGTCTTGGGCCCTACAAGCGTCTCGTCGACGCGCTGCAGGAAGCCGTGGGCCGCGACTACAACTGGGTGCGCGACGTCACGATCTCGAACAGCACGTGGGGCAACCGCCTGCTGAAGATCTTCACGCCGCGCGCTGGCGTGCACGCGCTCGGCGGCGGCATCGGCCAGGGTATGCAAATGGGTATCGGCGCGGCGCTCGCGGGCAATGCGGCGAAGACCGTGGCTCTGTGCGGCGACGGTGGCCTGATGGTCAACGTCGGCGAACTCGCGACGGCCGTGCAGGAAAACGCCAACGTGATGATCGTGCTGATGAACGACCAATGCTACGGCGTGATCCGCAACATTCAGGACGCGCAGTACGGCGGCCGCCGCTGCTACGTGCAACTGCATCAGCCGGATTTCGCGCAGTTCTGCGAAAGCCTGAAGCTCCCGCACTACCGCATCAAGTCGCTCGACGACGCGCCAGCGATCATTCGCGAAGGCATGGCGAAGACGGGTCCGGTGCTGGTCGAAGTGGACATGCTGTCGGTCGGCTCGTTCGCCACCGCGTTCGCAGGCCCGCCGGTCAAGAAAGAGGAGCCGCAACATGCATGAGGCCGGCTACGCGGGACATCACGCGCCCATCGACATCGCGATGATCGGCTTCGGCGCGATCGGCCAGGCGGTGTACCGCTCGGTCGCCGCCGATCCGGCGGTGCGCGTGTCGCATGTGATCGTGCCTGAAAGTCATGTGGCGTCGGTGCGTGAAGTGGTGGGCGCGAGCGTCGACGTGGTGTCGTCGGTGGCGGCGCTGAGCACGAAGCCGCAGTTCGCGCTCGAATGCGCGGGCCACAGCGCGCTCGTCGCTCACGTCGTGCCGTTGCTGAAGGCGGGCACCGATTGTGCGGTCGCGTCGATCGGCGCGCTGTCCGATGTCGGGCTGCTCGATGCGCTCGCGGCCGCGGCCGATCAAGGCGACGCGACGGTCACGCTGCTGTCGGGCGCAATCGGCGGTGTCGACGCGATCTCGGCGGCGCGCTTCGGCGGTCTCGACGAAGTGCTGTACACGGGCCGCAAGCCGCCGGTCGGCTGGCTCGGCACGCCGGCCGAAGCGGTTTGCGATCTGGCCACGCTCGCCGAAGAGAAAGTGATTTTCGAGGGCAGCGCGCGCGAGGCCGCGCGGCTCTATCCGAAGAACGCGAACGTCGCCGCGACGATCGCGCTCGCGGGCCTCGGCCTCGACAACACGACAGTGCGATTGATCGCCGATCCGAACGTGACGCGCAACGTGCATCGCATCGTCGCGCGGGGCGCGTTCGGCGAGATGGCGCTCGAAATGAGCGGCAAGCCGCTGCCGGACAACCCGAAGACGTCCGCGCTGCCCGCCTATAGCGCGATCCGCGCACTGCGCAATCGCGCGGCGCGCTGCGTGATCTAAGACCCGTTAAGACCCGTTAAGGAAACGCTGATCAATGGACCAACTGCCCAAGTTGCAGGCGAGATGGCGTCGAATTTTCTGTATGACGAAGCAAATCGACGCTCAATTCGGTGAATTGGACGCGTAAACGAGCCTCCCTGCTCGCATTTTTCATACGCTTGACGGATTGCTCCCATGGACCGATCGCAACAGATTTCGCGCAATCACCAGATTCGCCAGAGCGAACAGGCTGAACAGTTGCGCGGTGTTCTTGGCCAAGCCCTTGTATCGGGTCTTGCGATGATGAAACAGGTTCTTGACGATATGAAACGGATGCTCAACCCGCGAACGGATCTGCGCCTTGGTTCGCTCGACCGCCATCACCAAGTCCTTCAGCGCTCCCGCCTGCATCGCCTTGATCTTTCCCCGCTTGGCAGCGACGTGCCACTTCACGGTCTTGCCCGTCATTTCCTCGCGCTTGTCTACGCCAATGTAGCCCGCATCGGCAAACGCCTGCTCCTCATGTCCGTGCAGCAGGGCATGCGCTTGCGATACATCCGACACGTTGGCCGCCGTGCCAACCACACTGTGGATCAGGCCCGAGTCGGCATCGACGCCAATGTGGGCTTTCATCCCAAAGTGCCATTCGTTTCCCTTCTTCGTTTGATGCATTTCCGGGTCACGACTCTTCCCGGCGTTCTTGGTTGACGGCGGCGCTTCAATGATCGTCGCGTCAACCAGCGTGCCTTCCTTCATCATCAGTCCACGCTCGCACAGCGAGATGCCAATCTCGTCGAACAACTTCCGTGTCAGTTCGTGCTCGATCAGCAGGCGCCGGAACTTCAACAGCGTGGTTGCATCAGGCACGTTCTCGACTGCCAGATCGATGCCGGCGAAGGCTCGCAGCGCGATGCTGTCATACAGCGCGTCTTCCAGTCCTTCGTCCGACAGCCCGTACCACTGTTGCAGGAAGTAGATTCGCAGCATTCGCTCCAGGCCAATTGGCGGGCGGCCTCGCGTGCCCTTCGGATAGTGCGGCTCGATTGCCGACAGCAAGCGCTGCCACGGAACGACCTTCTCCATCTCCGCCAGGAAGCGTTGGCGCCTCGTCAATCTCTTCTTGCCCGAAATTTCCGCTTCTGCGAAGCCGATCTGCCTCTTCATCATCGTGAGTCTGTTCCGTAAGCTGCCTTCTTCTATAACGTCCTCGGCTACGCCAGCGATGACCACCGAGCTGAATAAATCAGCGTTTCCTTAAGCCCCTGGCTTGAAAGAACCGGAACGACCGACATGACTCACTTCGATACCAGCCTCGTGCCCAACGGCGATATTTTCATCGGCGGCGAATGGCGGCAGGGGCGCGGCAACCCGTACAAAAGCCTGTATCCGGCGGATCAGTCGGTCAACATGGAAATCTCGACGGCCAGCGCCGACGACGCGCGCGAAGCCATCGAAGCCGCCGACGCGGCGTGGCGCAAGTCCAACTGGTCGGGTCTGAAGCCGCATCAACGCGCATTGATCCTGTATCGCATCGCCGATCTGATCATGGCGCGCCACGAAGCGCTCGCGAATCTGCAGCGCCGCGACAACGGCAAGCCGATCGGCGAGACGCGCGTGCTGGTCGCGAGCGCGGCGAACACGTTCCGCTATTTCGCGGCCTGCCTCGAAACGCTCGATGAAGACGTCACGCCGTCACGCGGCGACTATCTGACGATGAGCATCTACGAGCCGATCGGTGTGGTCGCGGCGATCACGCCGTGGAATTCGCCGATCGCGTCCGACGCGCAGAAGCTCGCGCCGGCGCTCGCGGGCGGCAATGCGGTGGTGCTGAAACCCGCCGAAGTCACGCCGCTGGTGTCGCTCGCGCTCGCGCGCATCTGCGAGGAAGCGGGCGTGCCGAAGGGTGTGGTCAGCGTGCTGCCGGGCAAGGGCTCGGTGATCGGCGACGTGCTGGTGCGCCATCCGCTCGTGAAGAAGGTGTCGTTTACGGGCGGCACCGAAGTGGGCCGCGGCATCGCGCGCATCGCGGCGGACAAGCTGATGCCGGTGTCGCTCGAACTCGGCGGCAAGTCGCCGACCATCGTGTTCGACGACGCCGATCTCGATCATGCGGTGAACGGCGTGCTGTACGGCATTTTCAGCTCGTCGGGCGAGGCGTGCATCGCAGGTTCGCGCCTGTTCGTGCAGCGCTCGATCTACGACACCTTCATACAGCGTCTGATCGAAGGCGCGCGCAAGCTGCGCGTCGGCGATCCGTCGCGCGAGAACACGCAGATGGGTCCGCTGATCACGCAGGCGCATCGCGAGACGATCGAACGCTATGTCGCGCTCGGTCTAGAAGAGGGCGGGCGTCTGCTGTGCGGCGGCGAACGTCCGGTCGGCGATAACCGCGAAGCCGGCACCTACTTCCAGCCGACCATTCTCGAAGGCCTGACCAACGACGCGCGCATCTGCCAGGAAGAAATCTTCGGCCCGGTGCTCGTTGCGATGCCGTTCGACGACGAAGCGTCGCTGCTGAAGGAAGCGAACGACAGCGTGTTCGGCCTCGCCGCCGGCATCTGGACGCGCGATTACAAGCGCGCCTACCGGATCGCGCGCGGCCTCGAAGCCGGCACCATCTGGATCAACACCTACAAGCTGTTCTCGATCTCCACGCCGTTCAGCGGCTGGAAGGAGAGCGGCATGGGACGCGAAAAAGGCCGTGTCGGCATTCGCGAATACATGCAACAGAAGAGCCTCTACTGGGGCTTGAACGACGCGCCGTTGGCGTGGGCGAACTGAAGCGGGACGAAGAGGCACGTTATGACGATTCTCGGCATTGAACAGATTATTTACGGCGTGACGGATCTCGCCACCTGTCGGCAGTTTTTCGCGGATTGGGGTATGACAGAGACCGCCCACGACGAAACCCACGCGCGCTTCGAAACGCTGAACGGCTGCACGGTCCTCGTCGTCGAGGCGAACGATGCGTCGCTGCCGCCCGCGTTCGAAGAAGGCCCGACCTTGCGCGAAGTGACGTGGGGCGTCGCGACGAAGGCGGAGCTCGACGCACTGCGTGGCCGCTTCGCCGGCCAGCCGGGCCACTTCGAAAACGACGACGCGGTTGGATGCATCGACCCGAACGGCATGGCGGTGCGCGTCGAAGTCACGCGTAAGTGGGCGGTCCACGTGCACGGTTCGCCGTCGAACGTGTGGGGCCAGACGCTGCGCGTCGATCAGCCGTCGCCGGTCTATGAGCGCGCGGAGCCGGTCGAAGTGGGCCACGTCGTGTTCTTCACGAACAGGCTCGCCGAGCAGGAAAAGTTCTATCACGAACTGCTCGGCTTCGAGACCTCGGACCGTTATCCGGGCCGCGGCGCGTTCATGCGCTGCGCGCCGCACGGCGGCCATCACGACCTGTTCCTGCTGGCGCTGCCGAACGGCAAACGCGGCCTGAACCACGTCGCGTTCACCGTGCGCGACATCCACGAAGTGTTCGGCGGCGGCATGCACATCAGCCGCTGCGGTTGGGAAACGCAACTCGGCCCGGGACGTCATCCGGTGTCGTCGGCGTACTTCTGGTACTTCAAGAATCCGGCCGGCGGCCTGATCGAGTACTACGCCGACGAAGATCAACTGACGCCCGATTGGCAGCCACGCGATTTCGAGCCGGGCCCGACCGTGTTCGCCGAATGGGCGATCGACGGCGGCATCGACGGCAACACGCGGCGCCAGAAAGACGCGAAGGCGCCGGAAGGCAAGTTCATGACGGAGCGCAAGAATGACTGACGTTGCCGCGGAAAAGGCCCAGACCGCGCATGCGGGGCTCGAGGCGCCGCGCACGATCGTCGTGATCGGCGGCGGCCAGGCGGCCGGCTGGGTCGTGAAGACATTGCGCCGGGAAGGCTTCGACGGCCGCCTCGTGATGATCGCCGACGAAGTGCATCTGCCGTACGAGCGTCCGCCGCTGTCGAAGGCCGTGCTGGCCGGCGACGCGAACATCGACACGGTGCGGCTCGTGAAGCCCGGCGATTTCGACGCATTGAATGTCGAGGCATGGCAACCGGATCGCGCGACGTCGATCGATCGCGAGCAGCGCATCGTACGCACGAAGTCGGGCCGCGAAGTGCGGTACGACCGCCTCGTGATCTCGACCGGCGGCGCGGCTCGCCGTCTGCCCGACGCGCTCGTGAAGACCTCGCATATCGCCTATCTGCGCACGCTCGACGAAGCGGTCGCGCTCGGCGAACGGCTGCGCTCAAGCAAGCGCGTGCTCGTGATCGGCGGCGGCTGGATCGGTCTCGAAGTCGCGGCGACCGCGCGCAAGCTAGGCGTCGAGGCGTGCGTGGTGGAAGGCGCGCCGCGTCTGTGCGTGCGCTCGCTGCCGCCGCTGGTGTCCGATTTCCTGCTGGAGCTGCATCGCGCGAACGGCGTGGACGTGCGTCTGAACGCGGCGTTGGTCAAGCTCGAAGATCATCCGAACGACGCGAACCGGCTGCGCGCGACGTTTAAGGACGGCTCGACGCTCGACGCCGATTTCGCGGTGGCCGGCATCGGTCTCGCACCGCATACGGCGATTGCACAAGCGGCGGGCGTGAAGGTCGAGGATGGCATCGTCGTCGATCACTTCGGCGCCACCGACGACCCGCGCATCTTCGCGTGCGGCGACGTCGCGAATCATCCGAGCGCGTGGCTGAAGCGCCGCGTGCGGCTCGAATCGTGGGCCAACGCGCAGAACCAGGCGATCTCCACGGCGAAGGCCTTGCTCGGCACGTTCGAACCGTACACGGATATTCCGTGGTTCTGGTCCGATCAGTACGACGTGAACCTGCAGATTCTCGGCGACATTCCGGCCAACGCGGAACTCGCGGTGCGCGGTGATTTGCCCGGCAAACGCGCAACGCTGTTCTATCTGGAAGACAACACGATTCGTGGCGTGATCGCGATCAACACCCCGCGTGAGCTGAAGCTTTCGCGCAAGTGGATGAACCAGGGCCGGACCATCGACCTTGTCACCCTGACTGACGCCTCCACGGCGCTTGCCTAATCATTTCTACGGACGGCACCTCGGCATGAGAACCATCGAAAACACAACAGGAGACCGCAGCAGCGCCGGTGTTTCAGGCGCTGTGACGCAAGGCTCGATCATCGCGCGTCTGGAGCGCTTGCCGAGGAACCGGATGCAGGTGCGGGCGCGCATACTGATCGGTCTCGCGACGTTCTTCGATGGCTTCGACGTCATCGCGATCGCGGCGACGCTGCCCTTGCTGATCGCGAAATGGAATCTGACGCCGTGGGACGTCGGCTTCCTGCTTGGCTCGGGCGCCGTGGGACAACTGATCGGCGCGTTCCTGTTTCCGTGGTACGCGGAACGCGGCGGACGCGTGAAGGCGATCGCGCTGAGCTCGGGCATTATCGGGATCACCAGTATCGCGTGCGGTTTTGCGCCGACCTTCGCGGTGTTCGTCGCGCTGCGTATCGTCCAGGGCCTGGGCCTCGGCGGTGAGTTGCCGGTGGCCGCGACCTATATCAACGAGATCAGCCGCGCGCACGGCCGCGGACGCTTCGTTCTGCTGTACGAAATCGTGTTCCCGATCAGGCTGCTCGCGTCGAGCGCGCTCGGTGCCTGGATCGTGCCGCGCTTCGGCTGGCAGGCGATGTACTTCATCGGCGGCATGCCGTTGATCCTGTTCTTCGTGCTGCGCAAGCTCGTGCCGGAATCGCCGCGCTGGCTCGCCGTGCGCGACCGGATGGCCGAAGCCGATTCCGCCGTGCTCGCGTTCGAACGTGCCGCCAAGGTGCCGCTGCCGCCGGTCGCGCAGGCGTCGGAGTTCGACGAGATGGTCAATCGCCATCCGAAGCGCCGCGTCGCGGACCTGTTCGGCCCGGCCTATCTGAAGCGCACGCTCGCCGTGGCGATGCTGTGGGTCACCTGCGGCTTCATCCAGTACGGCCTGTCGACCTGGCTGCCGACGATCTACCGCACGATCTATCACGCGCCGCTGCAACTCGCGCTGAACCTGGCGGTCGCGGCGTCGGTGCTCGGCGTGCTCGGATCGCTGGCCTGCGCGTTACTGGTCGACAAGGTGGGACGCAAGCCGATCATCAGCATCTCGTTCGTGCTGTGCGCGTTGTCGCTGGGCATGGCGGGTGTGTTTCACGGCTCGTCGGTGTATGTGGTCGCAACCTGCTGCGCGCTGGCGCTCGGCTTTCTCGCCAGCGGCTTCATCACGGCCTATGTGTACACGCCGGAGCTGTACCCGACCAGCATCCGCGCGATGGGCTGCGGCGTCGGCGGCGCGTGGCTGAAGGTGGCGGCGATCTTCGCGCCGGCGATCGTGTCGAAGACGATGATCGGCGGCAACCTGGAAGTGGCGTTCTATATCCTCGCTGCCGTGCCGTTCCTCGCGGCGGTCGCGGTGCACTTCCTCGGTATCGAAACCAAGGGCAAGGTGCTGGAGCAGCTCGAGGCTTGACCGGGACTGCGTGATGACCGCTCGAGCAGTAAAACGAAAGGCGCACCGGGTAGTGCGCCTTTCGTCTTTGATGAGCCTTGATGACGCGCTGAGCGCTAAAGCGCTTTGCGATATACCACGAAGCCGGACTTATCCGCGACCTTGTCATAGAGCTGCATCGCGGTGTGATTCGTCTCGTGCGTCTGCCAGTAGACGCGTTGCGCGCCGTCGGCTTTTGCCCGCGCATAGACGGCCTCGATCAGCGCACGGCCGACACCCTTGCCGCGCTCGCTATCGAGCGTGTACAGGTCCTGCAGATAGCAGATCGGCCCCGCCATCGTCGTATGACGGTGATAGAGAAAATGCACGATGCCCTGCAACTGCCCGGCGCGTTCCGCGACGAATGCATGCATCGGCTCGTAGCCATCGAAAAAGCGATTCCACGTGATTTGCGTGATCTCGCGCGGCAACGCGGTCTCGCCCGAGCGGCCATAAAACGCGTTGTAGGCGTCCCATAGCGGGAGCCATGCATCGAAATCGTCACGGGTGACGGCGCGAATCTGCAGCGGGGCGGACATGTGGACGGCTCCTTTGAAAAGCTGTGGAACCGCCAGCATAAAAAATTTGCGACGCGATTGTTAGCTCCACCATGCTCGCAAAATCTGGAGCCACGACGCGTGCGACAGTGCGGTGAGCCGATGCATCACCGCATGCCGCGAGTCAGTGCTCGCGACGTTGCTTGTGACGCAACTCGTTGCGGACCTTCTTCGCGGCGAACAGCGGCACGTAGTCGAACACGCGCGCCTCGTTCCGGAATTCGGCGAGCGTATCGGCGTACATGCGCGACACCGTTTCTGCCGGCGTGTCGGTTTCCTCGGCGATGCTTCGGACCACTTCGTCTACATTCGGCTCAGGCTGGGACATGGTCTCTCTCCGGGTAGGACGGCAGGCTGGATGGACGGTACGCGGACGGCAGGAGTCCATTACAGGATGCGAATCGCGAGCGCGCCAATTGAATCGACCTATCGTCCGACTGATTCCACAGAGATTTTTTTCTTGCGCTGCGGCAAGCACCCACGCGGTGAGGCCGTGCGGAAAATCAACCGGCTGCGCGGTGGTGAATACCCGGGAAACGCACAGGGCTAAGCGACCGCCGCCTCTACCTCTGCACTTTCTGCGCTACATGCGCGATCGCGGTCGCGCACGACGCCGATCGCCTGCTTCAGCGCGTAAACATCCTGAAAGTAGCGGTACGGAATTCGGATCTGACTAGCGTTCGCGTCGATGCTTTCAATCTCCTCACTCCACTGCGCGATCTGCGCGCGAGACGGCTCGGCGTTCTTCCATACTTCGTCCTCGAGCGCCTTGATCGCGCGGTACCAAACGATCAGGCGTTTCTTCATCCGCGCTTCGAGCATGCGCGGCAGCGCCTGCGCGAGGCCGATCAGCAGCGCGAGGAACGGCACCAGAATCAGCAGCCGCCGTTCGATCAGACTCGCGAGCCAGAACGGCAGGTAGCGATACAGAAACGGCCGGCCCGATTTGAAGTACCGCACGCTTTCGTCGGAGATCGGGAATTCTTCGGTGTTCAGGTTGGGGAACGTGCCGAGCGGCGTGAAGTAGTCCTCGCCGCCGTGCACCGTGCGCGCCGCGTCGAGCAGCAGATAGACGAGCGCCGGATGCAGCGTGTCCTTCGACACGAGCAGCGCCGTCGCCGCGAGCAGCGTGACGTCGCTGCGCGGCAGATCGTCGGCGACGCTCGTCGAGGCACGCGGCAAGGTGATCTTCGACAGCGACGGGAATTTTTGCGCCAGTGCATCGGCCTGCGCGAAGCTCATCAGCTTCAGGTTGCTGGTGAGCAGCGTGTGCTGCATGTCGGCGTCGGGCCGGCCAATGAAGAATGCCGCGTCGACCTGACCGCTTTCGAGCCCCTGGTATGCGGCGTTCGCATCCATCTGCAGCAGCGTCGAGTTCTGACTCGTGACGCCGCTATAGCCGAGCAGCACCTGCGAGACGTTGAGCAATCCGCTGCCTGGCACGCCCATCGAAATGCGCTTGCCGCGCAGTTGCGACAGCCGGTCGATCGTCGCATCGCCGCGATAGAACACCCAGATCGGTTCGTACGACACGGCGGCGATGGTTTCCAGATTGTCGGTGTCATTCGGACTGGTCGTGCCCGACTGGATGAAGCCGACCTGATAGGCGCTGTTCGGGTCCGCGAGCCGCTGGTAGTTTTCGACCGAGCCCGACGAGCTACGGATGTCGAGCTTGACGCCTTCGCGCTTGAGCAGCGGCGCGTAGCGATCGGCGAAGCCGCGATAGATGCCGCCGTCCGCACCGGTGGTGATGACGATCGTGCGCTGGAACGCGGGCTCGAGCACGAGCGCGAGCATCCAGCCGAATGCGGCGATGAGCACGATCGCGCCGACGATCAGAAGACGTCGGCGCCGCCGCGTCATCGGGGTTGTCGGGCTGCGGTACAGCGCGGGGTCTGGTCTCGGCATCGTTACCCGGTTTGGTCAGGTCCGGCCTTGGTGACTGATGGGATGGAGGTGGTCTCTATTTCCTCAACTTTACGATATCAGAGGGTTTTATTGGATAGTCAGTGATGTGCATTGAAAAGGTCTGGCTGACACTGTCATCGGGGCACAGGTCGGTTGGCCCTGATGTCGAAGATTCCGGTAACTACGCCGTTGCTGCCGCCTTGGGCATTTTGAACGATGTATTCCTGCTTGACCCTGGCAAAAGAGAGGCGAACCTGTTCGTGTTGTGCGGTCATCTCTACGCCCGTGATGAATACATCGTTCATTGTGAGCCTGAGGAAATCGAGGGGGCTGCCAGCCGCCCTGCGCATGGTAAGAACCGCTTTCGAAACGTGCGTGCCGGTCAGGCAATAGGACATCAGGCTCGGACTCGCCCGGTCCACGTTGTGGAAGAACACGAGGTCGTCGACCGAGGCTTTGCTGACGCCGCTTCCTGGTCCGGACATCATGGAGAGCCGCTGTGCCATCTTCCATGTCTAGTTGATCACCTCGATTTCGTCCGGGTGTGTCGCGTCCTGCGACTCGCCCGTAATCCCGTCGATTTTTATGAAAACGTCATTTGACATCAAGGCGACACCTCTTTCTAACAAAAAGCACGGACCCGCCCCACGAGAGCCCCCAGCATAGTAGGAAACTGACTGCGAGCAGCAGCGTAACCACCACGTCCTCTTCGCCCTCCACACCGACGGCGCCAACGAGCTTGAAGAGGGGGCGAAGCATTTCTAACGTGGATTCGCGGCCAACCCAGCGCGCAAGCGGGTCGATCGTCGACAACGCAAGGCAGACTGGGACAGTCAGCACGAAGGTCGTAAAAATCCGCAGGGCAGTTTTCATTGCACAAGTACCGTACCGTAGTACTGCAGTGTGGTGCCGGGTATCTTCCGGGTTGGGTGCGACAGCAAGAACGAGCGTAAGCGATCGAACTGGGACTGGTCTGTGACCGTGATGCATCCCTCACTTTCTCCCCAGCGACCAGTCGGATGCAGGCGGAAGTTGCCTCGCTTCACGCCATTGATAAATGTCCAATCGTCAATCACGCCGTCGTTTCGATAAAGCGCGAACCAGGTCGAATGATCGACATCGGACCATGCGTCCTTGAGAAGGTCATACAGCCATCCCAGATGACCGCCACTCTGTCGGTCTACGATGTAGTACAGGCCTTGCGGAAGCGGACCGCTTTCGGCGACCGCTGTATCTGCGGGGTTGTTGACATGGGCTGGTTTGCCCGAAAAAGCAGACACGTTGCCAAAGCCTTTGCAGGTCAATACAGAGATGAGTCGACGGTTAAGCGTGAAATAGCACTCGGCGGGCATGGTTTACACATCGAAAAGGCGTTCACTCCGTGGTGGCGACGGAAGCGAGAAGACGGGTGACTCGAGGTAACGTTCGTGACACAGTCAGCTTCGGCGAAGACGGAACCATGCTCAATCAGACGACTCGGAAAGCGAGGCAAAATTGGGCCGATGTGCTGCTCGCTCTTTTGATGACATCACGAGTGTGCACGATCGCTGTGCTGCCCTACGCCCCCGCCCCCACCTCACCCCCCAACTCCCGCGCAATAAACTCGACGAACGCGCGAATACGATTCGACATCTGATGCCGCGGCGAATACACCGCGAAGATATCCGCATTCGGTGTGTCGTGATCGGGCAGCAACTGGACGAGCGATCCTTCCGTCAGATACTGCCGGATGTCCCATTCCGCGCGCATCAGGATGCCGTGTCCTTCGAGCGCCCATTTGACGGCGATCTCGCCGTCGTTGGTGGTCAGCGTGCCCTTGATCCGCACCGCCTCGGTCTTGCGCGCGGCGCCGCGTCCCGAGGTCAGCCGCCACACGCCGTACGCTTCGTCGCCCTGACGAATGCCGATGCAGTTGTGGCGCGTCAGATCGTGCGCCGTGAGCGGCATGCCGTGCGCCGCAAGATACGACGGCGCCGCGCACAGCAGACGCCGGTTCGGCGCAAGCCGGCGCGCGACCACGCGGGTATCGGGCGGCTCGCCGAAGCGGATGCAGACGTCGAAGCTGTCGTCGGTAAGCGGCGGGGGCGTGACCGACAACTGCAGTTGAACCGACACCTGCGGATACCGCGCGACGAAGCGCGAGATCGCCGGCCCGACATGGCTGCGCCCGAAGCCGAGCGTCGCGTTCACGCGCAGCAAGCCCTTCGGTGTCTTCTTCGCCGAGCCGAGCAGTTCGGCCAGTTCGTCGATCTCGTCGAGAATCCGCCGCGCGTGCTCGAGGTATAGCTCGCCTTCGGGCGTCAGCATCATGCGGCGCGTCGTGCGGGTTACGAGTGCGACGCCCGCGCGCTGCTCCATCTGGGTCAGGCGCTTGCTGACGGCCGCCGCGGTCAGCCCCAGTTCGCGTGCGGCCGCGCTGAGGCTGCCGCTCGCGGCGAGCGTCGAGAAAAAGCCCAGATCGGCTGGCTGGACGGTGTCGCGCATCGTCTTTTCCGCGTCTTCGCATTTGTGAATGCAAGTTAAAGATGCTTTGAGTTTAGCACCGGTTTTTACCCGTGGGATCGCGCTAGAGTCCACTCACGCCATTCACCAAGCACAGGACGCAGACATGAAGACCTATTGCATCGCAACCATCCCCGGCGACGGCATCGGCAAGGAGGTCGTGCCGGCCGGCGCGCAGGTGCTCGAGGCGCTCGCGAAGACCACGCGTGCCTTCACGTTCGAGTTCGAGAACTTCGACTGGGGCGGCGACTACTATCGTCAACACGGCGTGATGATGCCGGCCAACGGGCTCGACGCGATCCGCAACAAAGATGCGATCCTGTTCGGCTCGGCGGGCGACAAGGACATTCCCGATCACATCACGCTGTGGGGTCTGCGACTGAAAATCTGCCAGGGCTTCGACCAATACGCGAACGTGCGCCCGACGCGCATCCTGCCCGGCATCGACGCACCGCTGAAGTACTGCAAGCCCGAGGATCTGAACTGGGTGATCGTCCGCGAAAATTCGGAGGGTGAATATTCGGGCGTCGGCGGCCGCGTGCATCAGGGCCATCCGATCGAAGCCGCGACCGACGTGTCGATCATGACGCGCGCCGGCGTCGAGCGCATCATGCGCTTCGTGTTCCGCCTCGCGCAGTCGCGTCCGCGCAAGCTGTTGACCGTGATCACGAAGAGCAACGCGCAGCGTCATGCGATGGTGATGTGGGACGAGATCGCGCTCGAAATCTCGAAGGAGTTTCCGGACGTCACGTGGGACAAGGAACTCGTCGACGCGGCGACCGCGCGCATGGTCAACCGTCCCGCGACGCTCGACACGATCGTCGCCACCAATCTGCACGCCGATATTCTCAGCGACCTCGCGGCCGCGCTCGCCGGCAGCCTCGGCATCGCGCCGACCGGCAACATCGATCCGGAGCGCCGCTATCCGTCGATGTTCGAGCCGATCCATGGCTCCGCGTTCGACATCATGGGCAAGGGGCTCGCGAATCCGGTCGGCACGTTCTGGTCGGTCGTGATGCTGCTCGAACACCTCGGCGAATTCGACGCGGCCAGGCGCGTGATGCAGGCCGTCGAAGCGGTCACCGCGAACAACGCGCTGCACACGCGCGACCTCGGCGGCACGGCCACGACCGCGCAGGTGACGGCGGCCGTGTGCGCGTTCATCGAGCAGGCGGCGACGCCCGCGGCGAACGCGGCTTGAGCGCCGGCGTCGCGCGAACTGAACCGGACTGTGCGGAACCGCGCGCAAATCAGGCGCGCGGTCTACGCCCCGGCCACGATCTGGCCGGCACACAACCTTGACTCGATTAGCTCGGCCCAACGTCGGCCGGCGCGAGGCTCGCGCGCGGTCAATAGCCGCGCGCCGCAGGAGGAGACAATGACTTCGGAACTCGAAAGCCGGGTGTCCCGCAAGCTGATGCTGCGGATCATCCCGTTCGTCATGCTGTTGTACTTCGTGAGCTTTCTCGATCGCGTGAATGTGGGCTTCGCCGCGTTGTCGATGAACAAGGCGATCGGTCTTTCGCCGACCGCGTTCGGCCTCGGCGGCGGGCTCTTTTTCATCGGCTATTTTCTGTTCGAAGTGCCGTCGAACCTGATTTTGCACAAGGTCGGCGCGCGGCGCTGGATTGCTCGCGTGATGGTGTCGTGGGGGCTCGTGTCGCTCGCGTCGGCGTTCGTCGTCGGGCGCGAACAGTTTCTACGCGCTGCGCTTCATTCTAGGCGTCGCGGAAGCGGGCTTCTTTCCCGGCATCATCCTGTATCTGAGCCTGTGGTTTCCGGCGCGGCAGCGTGCGGTCGCGGCGGCATGGTTCATGGCCGCCGCGCCGATCTCGACTGCTATCGGCTCGCCGATTTCCGGCGCGATCATGAAACTGCCGCCGATTGCCGGACTCGTCGACTGGCAAATGCTCTACCTACTCGAAGCATTGCCCGCGATTATCCTCGGCTTCTGCGTGCTCAAGTATCTGACCGACAAGCCCGCGCAAGCCGAGTGGCTGCAGCCCGACGAGCGCGACTGGCTGATCGCGAGGCTGAAGCTCGAAGCCGACGCGCGGCACGCGCATGCGGGCCACACGGCCGGCGCGCTCAGCGCGTTGCGCGATCCGCGCGTGCTCGCGCTCGCGCTGATCTACTTCGGCACCTCGGCGGGGCTTTATACGCTCGGCTTGTGGGCGCCGCTGATCATCCGCCAATACGGTTTCGGCACGTTCGAAACCGGGTTGCTCGCCGGCGTGCCGAGCGTGCTCGCGGTGATCGCGATGGTGCTATGGGCGAAGCACTCGGATCGCACCGACGAACGGACGTGGCACGTCGTGATTCCGTGCGCGCTTGCGTGCATCGGCTTCGTGTTCGCCGGTAATGCGACCACCGCGTTGATGATCGTGCTTGCGCTCGTCGTCGTGAACGTGGGCATCAGTGCCGCGAAGGCGCCGTTGTGGGCGATGCCGAGCATGTTCCTGTCTGGCGCCGGGGCGGCGGCGGGCATTGCGATGATCAACTCGATCGGCAACCTCGGCGGCTTCGTCGGGCCGTTTGCGATCGGCTGGCTCAAGAACGTGACGGGCGGCTATACGGCGGGGCTTTACGTGGTCGGCGCGACGTTGGCGGTGTCGGCGGTGGTGACGCTGATGTTGAGCCGGCAGACGAAGTCTGCACCTGCCGCGGTGGGCGAACGGCACGGGCATTCGAACGCGCGCAGATAGCAGAGCTTGCGCGTCAGGTCCAGCAGGTAACGGGGCCGACGCTCGAGGTCTAATACACGCTAGCGATAATCCGCCGCGCCTTTGTCCGACATTACCGGTCTCCCGGCCTATACTGAACCGTGCGGCGCACCATTCGCGCTGCTGACTCACAAAGTCACCTCTGTGCGGATTTCCGCGCGAACGCTTTGCGCGTGTCCGCCGACACCTCGCTGCAAATCCAGCCCGGTGCAGCAACTCTCAATGCGAATGTCGGTCTCCGGCGTGCCACCTCCGCGCGCTGATCGAACACCGACGCCAGCCCGCCACCTTTTCGAAGGACGATTGGTCCTAACCGGCCTATCGTCCGTCCTCCGCTCGTTGCATGAGCAGGAATGGCTACGCATGGCTTACGCATGGCTGTATCTGTCAGATCGCTGTAAATGATGTTTTCTCTTAACTTAGGATGTCGAAAGACGGTGCGTACCTGCGCACCTCATTTGATTACAAGGAGACGAACATGAATAGCCAGCGTTTAAGCATGTTGTCGGCAACGGCTATTGCCCTTCTTTCGCTCAATGGTGCGGCTCACGCCGGCAGCGCATGTTCAGCCTCTCTGCTGAACGGCGCATACGGTTTCAGTGCCGTGGGGCAGGTCATCGGACTGATCGACTCAGCGGGGGTGCATCAATTTGTGACCCAATTGGCGCTTAACAATGTCTCCCTGGTGACGTTCGACGGTTCCAAACATTTCACGCGAATTGACGTCGGCACGATCAATGGTGCGCCGAAGAACGGAGTGACCAGTTTCACCGGGGCCCAGAGTGGCGCCTACACCGTGAACCCCGATTGCACCGGAACGATGACTATCAAATACGACAGCGGGGTGGTGCTAGGCCTTGAAATAGTTGTGACCGATGATGCCAGATTGATCAAGGCCATCATCATCAGCGAGACGGTGCCGTCAGTCGGCCCGACCGTCGATGCCGTGAACTGTACTACGACTTCTTGTAGCGAAGCAGTGCAGGTCAGCCTTGAGGGGCGCAAGGTAGAGGCCTTCGGCTTCCGTCATTAGTCTGCGGGAGGGGCGTGACGTCTCACTCGGTGTCGGCAGACACGTGCAGAAGGAGGCTCCAGCGCAAGCTTCGAACGATGATCCGCTACGGCGTCTTCGATTCGCCGCCCACCACCGGCGGCAGCGTCGATCAAACCGCGGGCAATGCGCTCGCGCTGCAGGTCGCGCAGCAATCGTCGGTCTTGCTGAAGAACGCGGTGGCGAGCGGCGATTCGGAACCGGTGCTGCCGCTGAACGCGGCGGGGCTGTCGTCGATCGTGGTGATCGGCGCTCACGCGGATGCGGGCGTGCTGTCGGGCGGCGGCTCGGGCGCGGTGCCGGCGGCCGCGGGCAACGCGGTGTCCGGTTGCGTGTCGCCGTCGCCGCTGTTGAGCACCTGCGCGACGTGGTACAAGTCGGCACCGCTGGCCGCGATCCAGGCGAAGGCGCCGAGCGCGAGCGTGACCTTCGTCGACGGCACGAACGCGGCGGCAGCGGCGACCGCCGCCGCGAAGGCGGACGTGGCGATCGTGTTCGCGACGCAATGGGAAAGCGAGGGCGCGGATCTGCCGAGCCTGAGCCTGCCGAGCAATACGACTGACAGCTATAACCAGAGCTACGATCAGAACGCGCTGATCAGCGCGGTCGCGGCGCAAGCGAAGCGCGTGATCGTCGTGCTCGAGAACGGCAGCCCGGTCCTGATGCCGTGGCTATCCAACGTGCACGGCGTGCTCGAAGCGTGGTATCCGGGCGTGCAGGGCGGTCAGGCGATTGCCGATCTGCTGTTCGGCGCCGTGAACCCGTCCGGCAAATTGCCGATCACGTTCCCGATGCAGGACGCGGATCTTCCGCAACCGACGATCTCGGCCACCGATACCACCGTTACCTACAGCGAAGGACTCTTCATGGGTTATCGCTGGTATGACGGCAAGCAGATCGCGCCGCTGTTCCCGTTCGGTTATGGGCTGTCCTACACGAGCTACAGCTACTCGGGCCTCAACGCGCAAGTGGATGCGAGTGGCAACGTGAAGGTGACCTTTACCGTCAAGAATACGGGCTCGCGCGCGGGCGCGGAAATCGCCGAAGTTTATGCCGCGTTGCCGAGCGGTCTGGGCGAACCGCCGAAGCGTCTGGTCGGCTGGCAAAAGGTCGCGCTGCAGGCGGGGCAGTCGCAGCAGGTCAGCGTATCGATTGCGCCGAAGCTGCTGTCGACGTGGGACGCGACCAACCACGTGTGGAAGCTCAACGGCGGCGTCTATCAGATGATCGCGGGGGCTTCTTCGCGCGATCCGAATGCGTTGACGGCGTCGGTGACGATCGCGGGGCATTGAGCGCTGAGGTTTTGAACTGGAAAGCCTGCTAGCGGGGTACGGGGTCGAGCGCCGTATCCCGCCGGCACGCGTTCGGCATGTCAGTCGCCGGGCAGACGATAAGCGAACTCGTACGAATGCGCGCCGTCGACGATGTCGATCCTGAACTCGCCTTCAATGCCGCTCAGCTCGCCCGTGCCTGAATCCGGCACGACCGTCACCGCCAGCGCCGCTGCGCCGCGATTCATCACGCCGATATGCTGCAGCACGAACGTGCCCTGCTTGCCCGCCAGCGTGCCAGTGACCTGTTCGAGCGCGACATAGCCGGCCGAGCCTTTGACGTTCGTCATCGCGCTCAGCATTTGCCCTTGGGTGGTCGCGGCGAGATCGCCGGAGATCTGCTTGTCGATCGACATGCGGCCGAGCTTCGATTCGGCCTCCGCGTTTTCAAACGGCATCGGTTGAAGGGAGACGATGAAGGTGCCTTTTGCGACGTGGTGAGTCATCGGGATTTCCTCCGAGCTTGAACGGGCGACGGCGAAGCGGCGAAACGAACCGTGACGCTTCCGAACCGTAGCACACGTCGCTGTCAGGGCGCTGCACGCGCAGTGCCGTCGCTCGTGCCGAACGCGTCCGCGAACTCGCGCTTCAACCACGCGAGCGCCGGGTCCTGGTCGTGCGCCGCGGCCCACATCAGCGAAACCTCGTAGCCCGGCACCTCGAATGGCAGCGGACTCAGCGCGAGACCGAGCGTATCGCGCCAGACGCGGCCGATGAACTCCGGCACCGTCGCGATCGCCGCCGTGCGTTGCACGATGAACGGACTGGTCGCGAAGTTCGAGCTCGAAAACAAGACGTCGCGCTTCAGTCCCTGCATCTCGAGTCGTTCATCGATGAAGCCGCGCAGCTCGGCGCTGAACGAAGTCAGCACATGACGGTGGCGCAGAAACTCGTCCATCGACAAATGCTTGCGGCGCGTCCTGACGAGTTGGGGGTTGTAGACGCTCACGAAGCGCCATGAAAACAGCGGCGTGAATCGCTGCCACGGCACGCATTCGCGGAATACGCCGACCGCGAGTTCGATCGCGCCATCGTCGAGCATCGCGGCGGCGCGCGTCGAATCTGTGGAGCGCGCGATCAGCTTCACGCCGGGTGCGGTGTCGGCGAGGCGCGCGATGATCTCGGGCATCAGCAGCAGTTCGAGCGAATCGCTAAGGCCGATGCGGAACACCCGCTGCGCGCGGGCCGGATCGAAGACGGATGGCTGCGTGAGCGCCTGATGCAGCGATTGCAGGAACGGCTCGATCTGCCGCGCGAGTTCGAGCGCGCGCGGCGTCGGCGTCATGCCTTGCGGCGTGCGCACGAACAACTCGTCGCCGAACGTTTCGCGCAAGCGCTTGAGCGCGCCGCTGACGGCCGGTTGCCCAAGAAACAGCCGCTGCGCGGCACGCGTGACGCTGCGCTCTTCCAGCAGCGCGCGGAAGGTCAGCAGCAGGTTCAGGTCGAAGCGCCGAAAATCATTTTCAATGATGTTGGCCATGACATTAAACGATTTGAGTGATGGGCTCGCACCGCGCATTCTACTGCCACGGGGTCTCCCGTTCACACTCAGGAGCAATGACATGGACTGGCAAAATCAGAAGGTCGTGGTGCTAGGTGGCTCGTCGGGCATTGGGCTCGCGCTGGTGAAGCGGCTCGTGGCGGCTGGCGCGAGCGTCGTCGCGGTGGGGCGCGACCGCGCCAAACTGGACGATGCGCTGCTTGGCATCGGTGGACAGGTGACGAGCGAGGCGCTCGATTGCGCCGATCGGGCGGCGCTCGGACACTTCTTCGGCGGCCTCGGCCGGATCGATCATCTGGTGATGACGCTGTCGGGCGGTGAAGGCGCGGGGCCGTTTGCTGAACTGGATCTGGCCGCGCTGCGGCGTGGCTTCGAGGCCAAGTTCTGGCCGCAGCTCGAAGCCGCGCAGACCGCGCTACCCACGCTGCGTCGCGACGGCAGCCTGACGTTTCTGACCGCGATTTCGGCGCGCATCGCGAATCCGGGCACGGCGGGTCTGGGTGCGATCAACGGCGCGCTCGAAAGCATGATCGGCACGCTGGCGCGCGAGCTTGCGCCGCTGCGCGTGAACGCGGTGTCGCCGGGTGTGATCGATACGCCGTGGTGGGACAGATTTCCCGCGAGCGTGAAGAGTGAGCTGTTTCGGCAGCAAAGCGAAACGCTACCGGTGCGGCGCGTCGGGCAGGCCGACGATGTCGCGCACGCGCTGCAGTTTCTGCTGGAGAACACGTTTATGACGGGGGCGGTGATCGAGTGTGATGGCGGCTTGCGGCTACTGTGAAGTACGGGCGCGGGAATGCGTGGTCAGGCGTTCTTCGCCCGCTGAACGCGAACCGGCAGAAACATCGCCGCCGCGAAGCACAACAAGTGCAGCCCGGCCAGCAGCACGAACGTCGGCAGAAAGCGGCCGGGCTGTGCACCCGAAACACCGTGCAACGCCGACGCTATCACCATCGAAAGCAGCGTCGTCGCGAACGGACCGCCCACTCTCTGCGCGACGTTCAACGCAGTATTCGCAACCCCGAGCCTTTCTCTCCCGATCGACGAATACGCGGCCGAGATCGACGGCACGCTGATCGTCCCTTGACCGACGCCCGCAAAGAACAGACCGACCGCGGCCCATCCGGCGGAGAACGAATCAACGCTCAGCCACAGAAACACGAGCGTGCTCAGAAACGCCAGCAATGCGCCGCCCGCCGCGAGCGCGCGGCAGCCGAGCCGCTCGGTCAACCATCCGAGCAGCGGAAATGAGCACATCATGCCGACGCCGGTTGCCGCGAGCAGGCCGCCCGCGTGCGTGGCCGACAAACCGCAGCCCGCGATCAGAAAAAGCGGCACGGCGAGCTGCCGTCCATACATGATCCCGTTCGCGAAGAACTGGGCGAGTGCGGCGACCGAGAACGTACGTGTCGCAAACATGCGCACGTCGATCAGCGCGGTATGGCCTTTGCGCGCCGCGTACAGCACGAAGCCGGCGAGAAACGCGACGCCCGCGAGCAGACACGCCAAGCCCACCGCTCGCGACGCGTCCTGAAGTCCATAGACAAGCGCGACGAGCCCAGGGGAGATCAACGCAAAGCCGGTGAAATCGAACGGTCGCTTCTGCGACGCGGCGGCATCGCGCGGCAGCAGCAACACCGCCATCGCGACGCCGAAAGCGCCCACCGGAACATTGACGAAGAACAGCCAGGGCCAGCTCGCGTGCGCGAGCACGAGGCCGGCCAGCACCGGGCCGAGAATCGGACCGAGCAGAATGGGTAGCGCGGTGTAGCCCATCACCCGCTCGAGGTTCTTGCCGGCCACGCGTCCGATCATCATTTGTGCCATCGGCACGAGCACACCGGCAACGAGGCCCTGGAAGATGCGCGCGCCGATCAGCTCGCCGATCGTCTGCGCCGCGCCGCACAGCATCGACGCTATCGTGAACGTCGAAAAGCAGAACAGGTACAGCCGCTTCGCGCCGATGCGGTCGACCAGCCAGCCGTTGAGCGGCAACATCAACGCCATCGCGAGCAGGTAGCCGCTGACGATCCACTGCGCGGTAGCGATCGACGCATCGAGCGTATGGCCGATCGCCGACAGCGACACGTTGACCAGCGTCGAGTCCATCTGCGACATGAACGAGCCGATCGACACGACCGCCGCGACTTTCCACACGGTCGGATCGATCCGCGTGGAAGCGGATGCGCAGGCGCGCTCGCGCATGCCGCTCATCGGTCCGCGCGTGTACAGATGAAGGTCTGGCGTTCGGTCGAGCTCATGTGCCGGCTCACGCTGCCTTGCCGCTCGCGCTCGCCGCGGCCGCAGGCTGTACCTGCTCGAGATGGCGCAGCAGCTTCGTCACCATCACGACGACGACGAACGCGAGGACCACGAAGAACAGCGCGAGCGGTGTGAGCACCTGTACCGACACGAAGCCGGCCAACCCCATCATCGCCGATGAAACCAGCAGCAGCGCGCAGCCGAGAATCGCGCTCGTCAGACCCGCGATGTGCGGGAACAGCGAGTTGCCCTTCGCCATCAGCGTCGGATACATCGCGCCGGCGCAGAAGCCCATCACGAGCACAGGCGTCGCGAGCGTCCACACGCGCAGACCGACCGTCAGCGCGAGCAGCAGCATCGCAAGCGACGCGGCCGCCATCAGCCGTGCGCCGATGCGCAGCCGCTGCTCGGCGCTCGGCAGGCCCGGACCGTGCAGGCGATTCGACAGACCGCCAAGAAAGTACATCATGCCGATGCCGAGCGCGAGGTAGCCGAAGAAGGTCGGCGGCTTGTGCAGCGTGGTCTGCACCATGAACGGCCCGACGATGTTGAACACCAGCAGGATGCTGTAGCACAGGCCCTGCGCGAGGAAGCAGCTCTGGAACACGGGGCTCGCGAGCACTTTGCGCGCGTTCGCGGTCAGCGTGCGCGGTTCGAGATGGACGGGCTTCGGCAAGGTCTCGCGATAACGCCACAGCAGCGCCCACATCACCAGCGAATAGATCAGCAGAAATACGAGGCACGCGCGCCAGCCGAACGCGGTCTGCAGATGCGCGCCGATCACCGGCGCGACGATCGGCGCGAGCCCCCACGCGATCGACATGTACGTGAACGCATGCAGCAAGGCCTGACCCGCGAACGAATCGGTGATGATCGCCTTCGCCAGCAGGTTCGTGCTCGCGATGCCGAAGCCCTGCAGTGCGCGGGCGAGGATGAACGTCTCGAGATTGGGCGCCGCGAGCGACAGCAGGCAGCCGACCGTGTAGACCGTCAGACCGAACGCGAGCACGCGCTTGCGGCCATACGCGTCGGCGATCGGACCGAAGATCAGCTGACCGAACGCGTAGGCGGCCATGTAGCCGGTGACGCTGGTCTGGATCGCTTGCGGCGAGGTGCCGAAGTAGCGCGCCATCGCGGGCAGCGCGGGCACGTAGATGTCGATGGCGAGCTGTCCGGCGGACGCGAACAGGCAGATCAGGAATAGCAGGAAGCGCGGCGAGTTCGGGGCGGAGTCGGCGGAAGCGGGGTGGTCGGCGGTGGCGTGGCTCATGGGTGCATCGAAAGGGAACACTGGCGGCGCGGGCATCGATGCGTTCGGATATCGAACGGAAAAGGCGCGAATGCCCCCGGCATTATCGCCGGGTATTGTGCCCGTGGTATGGCAGGAAGTGGGATAGTCCCTGGCGGGGGTGTGGGATGGCGCGGCCGACGAGCGCGCTATCCCGCCGCAACGAGGCTCATTTCGCGCAGTCGTCGATCGACCGCAGCAACGCGCCCTGGTCTGCCGGGTCCTGGAAGAACGCGACGAAGCTCGCATGCTCGTCGTTTGCGATGCGGCCGGAGCAGTCCTTGCCTTTGAGCGGGGGGCGAGACGCCGTCCAGATCATCGCCATCACGGCGAAAGCCAGCACGACGCCTGTAAAGACGAGCCCGAGCAGTAACGACCTGGCGTTGTCCGATATTGCGTCTAGCCGATGCGAAGCCGCCCGCGGCTCGCAATGCATATCGCGGATCTCGAGAGCCGCGTCGGCGCGCCGCTGTTGTCGCGCAAACGCGGTCAGGTGCGGGCCTCGGCGATCGGCGAGACGCTGGTGGCCTATGCGCGTCAGATGCTGGCCAATGCCGAGCAGGCACTGGAGGACGTGCGGCGACAGGTGGAAGGGCTCGGCGGACGGGTTCGGCTCGGCGCTTCCACCGCGGCCATCGCGAATCTGCTGCCGCAGGCGTTGGAACGACTGGCCGCCGGGCATCCCGGCATCGATGTGCAAATCGCCGTGCTGACTTCGCAGGAAACGCTGACGCGACTCGCCCAGGAGTCGCTCGACGTGGGCATCGTGGCGCTGCCGCAAGCGCCGCTACGAGGGCTATCGATCGAAACATGGCGCCGCGATCCGGTGGTCGCGTTCATGCCGGCCGGATGGACGTGTCCAGCTCGTATCACGCCGCAATGGATCGCCGCGAAGCCGCTGATTCTGAACGACGCGACCACGCGGCTTTCGCGTTTGACGACGGAATGGTTCAGCGCGGCGGGGCAGCACCCCACGCCGCGCATCCAGCTCAACTACTCGGATGCGATCAAGAGTCTCGTCGCAGCGGGATACGGCGCCGCGCTGCTGCCGCAGGAACCGAGCCGCTCGTCGGCCGACGCGCGCATCGTCACACGGGCGCTGCGCCCTGCGTTATGGCGACAGCTGGGCCTGGCCTTTCGCGCGGGTCCCGTGGAGCGTCCGACTCAGCATGTGCTCGACGTATTGCGGAGTTTGCGGTTGAGCTAGCGGGCTGTGTTACGTCGCCGACGCTTTCCGCCTCTCCTGCTCCTCGCGATAAAGCACGAACTCTTCCGCCAACGCTTTTGCAACGGAAGCCCTACGCGTGATTCAAGGCGGTGTCGCGGCGTGCTCAATACTCAGGTCTCGATCAGATGCAGAAACTGCCTTACCCGTGGACTGCTGCCTTCACCAAAGAAGGCTTGCGGTGTCGTGTCTTCGGCAACCACGCCGCCGTCCATAAAAACAACCCGATCCGCTACATCTCGCGCAAACCGCACTTCGTGCGTGACGATCAGCATCGTCATGCCCGCTTTGGCAACGTCGCGCATGACGGTCAGGACATCCTCCCGCAGCGCTGGATCGAGAGCAGACGTTGGCTCGTCGAAGAAGATGACCTCTGGATCCATCGCGAGCGCCCGCGCGATCGCTACGCGCTGCTTCTGACCGCCGGACAGCCGTGCCGGATATTCGTTGGCTTTTGCGGCCAGCCCAACCTGTGTCAGCAGGTGAATTGCGCGCTCCGACGCTTGCGCACGAGGGACACCCTTGACGCTGACCGGACCTTCCATCACGTTTTCCAGTGCTGTCCTGTGCGGAAAGAGGTTAAACGACTGGAACACCATCGCGGTGCGCTGGCGGATCGCGCGGATCTTCTTCTGATTCTGGCGTGACGGTTTTGACAAACCGTTGCATTCGACATCAATGCCGCATACTGTCACGCTGCCGGCATCCGGTACCTCGAGGAAGTTCAGCGAGCGCAGCAGCGTGGTCTTGCCCGACCCGGAGGGACCCATTACAACGACAACCTCGCCTTTCGATACGCTGAAATCGACGCCGCGCAAGACATGGTTGTCGCCAAATGCCTTCGAAAGTCCACGGACTTCAATCGTCCTGATATCAGTATTCATACAAAACGCCTCGAAATGCGATTCTCGAGGACGGTCTGGACGATCGTGAGAATCTGGTTGATGCCCCAGTAGATCAGGCCGACCATCAGGAACATTTCCATGTAGCGGAAGGTGGAGGCGCCGACCTGGTCGGCGACGCGGGTCAGTTCTACCACCGTAATTGTCGAAGCGAGGGATGTATCTTTGATGAGTGCAATCATGCGGCTGCCGACAGGCGGAATGGCGATGCGTAGTCCTTGGGGAAGAATAACCCGCGACATGGCTTTCCAGTAACCCATGCCCAGCGACATCGCAGCTTCCCACTGGCCCTTGTCCACCGCGTTGATGCCGGAACGGAAGTTCTCGCTCAGATACGCGGCCGAAAACAGCGTGAGCGCGAGGAGCGCGGCGGGAACCGGGTCAAGTGTCAGACCGTACCGGGGCAAACCGAAATAGATCAGCAGTATCTGCACGAGCAGCGGCGTGCCACGGAAGATGGATACATATGCGAATGCGAAGGCGCGTAGTGCGCCTATGCTGGAGATACGAGCCAAGGCGACAAGCAACCCTAGCGTCGAACCGAGCACAAACGACAACAAACCGAGAAAGAGTGTCATCAGCACCGCACTCTTTAACAGCGGAAGCGAGCGCATGAAAAGCTCGATCATGACTACTCCTTGTGTGCCTTCGCTTTGGTGATCGTGCCGGCCATATCGTAATCTTGCCCGACCCACTTCCTGGCAATGGCCTCGATCGTCCCGTCAGCCATCATGTCTGCAATCGCCTTATCGACCGCTGCGAGCATGGCCGGTTGGCCTTTCTGCAAAGCCGGCGCTGATAGCTGGTAGATCAAGGGTTCGCCCACTTCCTTGACCGGTAAATGGTTGACGTTGGCGTACTTCATGCCGCCGAAGTGCGAGATGATGACTGCGTCGATACGTCCATTGCCCAGATCGCTGAAGACGAGTCCCCCGTTATCGTACGAACGAATGTCGGAGTCATGCAGGTGTGCTCGTGCCCACGTTTCATTGCTCGAGCCAGTGACCACTCCCACTCGCTTGCCTTTAAGGGTTTCCTTGCCCTTAATGTCTGTGTTGCCGGCGGGTACGAAAATGCGGAAATCCTCCACGCCGTATGGTTCGCCGAAATCAACCTGTTGTTGCCGTTCAGGTGTAGGCGTGAGATCGTTCATCACAAGGTCGTACTTGCCCGTCTTCAACCCTTCCACGAAGTTCTTGAACGAATCGGCGACGAATACTACGTTCGGCACGCCAATGCGCTTGCCGACTTCCTTTGCAATTGCAACGTCATAGCCGACAGGTTGATTGTTTTCGTCAAGCATGCTCCATGGGGGACTACTCTGGGTGTTGGCCACGCGCAATGTGCCATTCGCCTTCACCTGCGCGAGAAGATCCGCTGCCTGCACAGTAGCGGGTGAACTGAATGCCGCGGAAAGCGTCACGAAACTCGCTACCGTGGCAAAGCGTCTCCATCCATTGATTGATTTCATCTCGTACTCACTCATCCAGGTAAATTGAATTAAAAAATCTACGCAGCGGTTGCCCGGGCGCGTCCGAATGCGTCAAGACCGGCATTCAGATCCGCAAGCAGCATCGCCGGGTCCTCCAACCCGATCGAAAGGCGCACGATAGGCTGGTCGGTAAGCGGGAACGCACGCTCGGCCTGCAACGGGGCCGGGTAGTAGGCAGCGAGGCTATGCACGCCTCCCCAGCTCGCCCCGATGGGGAAATACTGGAGCGTATCGAAGAATGCGTTGAACGCGTCCTCCGCCGCGGGCTGGAGGATCAGGGAGAAGAGACACCCGCTGCTCGCAAAATCCCGCTTCCAGATGGCATGACCGGCATCGGACGGCAGTGCCGGGAACAGCACCTTGCTCACTTCCGGGTGACGTTCTAGTTCCCTCGCAATCTGCAGCGTTGAGGCGCTCTGGGCAGCGAAGCGGACCTTCAGGGTTTGCAGGCCGCGCATGACGAGGAAGCAGTCATCAGGGCTGGTCTGCTGGCCGAGAACGCTCTGCGTCTCGCGCAAGGTCGCGTAGTAATCCGCGTCGTTCATGCTGATGCAGCCCGCCAGTAGATCCGAATGACCACCAAAAAATTTCGTCGCGGCTTCGACGCTGAAATCCACACCATGTTCGAGCGGTTTGAAAGCGAGCGGGCTTGCCCAGGTGTTGTCCATCATCGTCAATACGCCGTGACGTTTCGCGACTTCGACGATCGCCGGAATGTCGGGCATCTCCATCGTCACCGTCCCCGGCGACTCCATGCAGATCATGCGGGTGTTGGGCTTGATGTACTTTTGAATCGCAGCCCCGATTGCCGGCGGATACAGTTCGACCTCGACGTTGAAGTGCGCCAGCCACTTATGCGCGAATGTCTTGAGCGCGCCGTAGCAGGCAGCGGACACCAGCAGGTGATCGCCGCCGCGCACGAAGCCCATCACGGTCGTCATCAGCGCGGATTGACCGGAAGGCGTCACCACGCAATGCGCGCCACCTTCGAGCTCGGCGATGCGGTGCTCCAGTTCACGAGCCGTTGGCGTTCCGGTGATGCCATAGCTGTAACCGTCCGGTTGCCGCTCCTTGCGGCGCGAAAACTCGGCCAGAGAATCGAATACAACTGTCGATGCCCGCATGACAGATGGGGACAGGCTGCGGAACGGCTGCGGCGCTTTCTGGGGATTGCTTGTCATCTTGCTCCCGGCGATGCCTCGTGGTGGATTGATGATCGAAGTTTACTTTTACCCGGGATTGCATCAACATCGGAAATAATTAGGTCAATAAGTGTAGGTTATGCGGATCAGGGATATCGAAGTATTCAGGGCGGTCATGAACGCAGGAAGCACGAGCAAGGCGGCGGCCCTGCTCGGCATTTCGCAACCGGCTGTCAGTCAGGCCATCAGGCGTCTGGAAACCATGGCGGACTTCGGCCTGTTCGAGCGGATACGCAGCCGGCTCGTTCCCACCCCGGAAGCCGTCGCCCTGATGCGTGAGGTTGACCAGTACTTTCGCGGATTTGAGGTCATCGAGCATCGAATCCGTAGTTTGCGCTCCTACGGATTGGGCCGGATGGCGATCGCCTCTCTGCCGGCACTGGGCACAGGCTTTCTGCCACGTGTCATTGCGGCGTTCGATGCCCCGTCCAGAAACGTGCAAATTTCGCTACAGGTGATGAGTTCGCGCGAAGTGCATGAGAAGGTCTCGGCTGGACAGGTGGATTTCGGCCTGATGTCCGACGAGATGTCGATGGCCGGCCTCGAACACTCGGTGTTCGCGCGTATGCGGGCTGTCGCAGTGATGAACTCGCATCATCCTTTGGCCACGCGTCCTGTCATCGCTGTTGCGGACCTGCCTGAATTTCCTTTCATCGCGCTGAATCCCGAAGACAGCACCAGGCTACGCCTGGAAACGCAACTCACGGCACGCGAAATCCGTCTCAAACCGGTCGTCGAGACGCCGTATTCGCACACGATCTGCGAACTGGCGCTCGCTGGAGTCGGTATAGGAATCGCTCATCCGCTCGTGACGTTGGACTTCGCAGAGCGGGGACTCGTCGTGAAGCCGATCGACATCGAGGTAATGTTCACCGGAGTGCTGGTGTTTCGCCCTGGTACCCCACTCACGGAAACCGCGAGGCAGTTCATGCGGCACATGAGAATGCAGCTCGAACGTGACCAGAAGGCGCTCAAAAGGGCGCTGGCGAATTGATCGGATAGAAATCGGAGACGCAAGCGCAAGGTGAACACGATGCTGCCGGGCGTCCCGCGCTGATCTGCGGGACGCCAGCCAGAACATGGGCCAAAACACCAGCTAAAAAGCAGCCACGCGAGTGCGATTTCCGCGCGTGTCGTGCCTCCAAAGCTCGAAACAAACTGAAACACGCAGGTTAAGCGCTTTGCGGAATAAAACGGCACACTTGGGCGTTTGCCTGATACCAGTAGCGTCGATTTTCAAACAGCTTTCACGGCATTCATCGCCCTCGCGAACGGAACCCCCATGAACACCCAAGCGAATTCCCTGACCGATTCGACCGATGCCTCTCGCCCGCCGCGCTATACGCGCACCGCGATGACGCTGCACTGGCTGATCGCGTTGCTGATGTGCGTCAATGTCGTGCTCGCTCTGTCCGCTGATTCGCTGCCCGACGACTGGGTGCGTCCGGTGATCGACACACACAAATCGATCGGCATCACGGTGCTCGGGCTCGCGCTGCTGCGCATCCTGTGGCGCGTGTCGCACAAGCCGCCGCCGTTGCCGCGCGAGTTTCCGTCGTGGGAAAAGATTGCCGCGCACCTCGCGCACTTCGCGCTGTATTTGCTGATGATTGCGTTGCCGCTGTCCGGCTGGCTGCACGATTCCGCTTGGAAAGACGCGGCCACGCATCCGATGCAGTGGTTCGGCCTGTTCCAATGGCCGCGCTTCGGCTATGTGATGCATCTCGACCCGACGCTGAAAGAGACGTTGCACGATCGCTTCGGCGCGCTGCATGCGTGGCTCGGTTATGCGCTCTATGCGTTGCTGGCGATGCATATCGGCGGCGCGCTCAAGCATGAGTGGCTCGATCGCAAATCGGTGTTGAAGCGCATGACGCCGTGAAGCCGCCGCGTGTTTTTGATGGCGCGAACACAGCTTCGCCAACTAACCGCAACCCAGTTGAACCTGAAACACTCACCTTGAAGAAGACCCTAGAACAGGCACTCGCTGTCGCGTCGCCGCGCATTCTGCCGCGTCGCGCGACGCTATCGAGCACGCTGATCCATTCCAGCGTCGTCGTGCTGTGGGCACTGCTGTTCGCGCGAGCATTCTTTCTGCGTGGCGCGCTCGCGTGGTCGACCGGTATTGCGTATGTCGCATACGACACGTTGCTGCTCGCGTTCGTCACGTGGAAGTCGTTGCCGCTCACGCGCCGCGCGGCGCCGCTCGAAGCCGACCACGAACGGCGCGAGTTGCCGGCCATGGGTGTCATCGTCGCGTCGCGTAACGAGGCGGCCGTGTTGCCGGTCACGCTCGCCGCGCTGCTGCGGCAAACGCACGGCCCCGCGCAGATCGTGATCGCCGACGACGGCTCCACCGACGCCACCGCCGAGCTGCTCACGCAACGCTTCGGCCTCACGCCCGCCGCCGACGGCGTGCTGAGCGCGCCGAGCTCGCAGCATCCGAACCTGTTCTGGCTGCGCGTGCCGCACGGCGGCAAGGCCCGCGCGCTGAACGCCGCGATCACCGTGATGACGACCGACACCGTGATGACCGTCGACGCCGACACGATGCTCGACGACGACGCCACCTACGCGATGCGCGCCGCGTTCGCGAGCGAGCCGTCGCTCGTCGCGGCAGCGGGCATTCTCGTGCCGGTCTGCGGCAAGTCGCTGTCGGGCCGCGTGTTCCAGTGGTTCCAGACCTACGAGTACATGCGCAACTTCATCGCGCGTTTCGCGTGGATGCGCGCGGACAGCCTGCTGCTGATCTCGGGCGCATTCGCGTCGTTCCGGCGCGATGCGCTCGTCGCGGTCGGCGGCTTCGATCCGCAGTGTCTGGTCGAGGATTACGAACTGATTCACCGGCTGCGCCGCTATTCGGTGGATCACGAGCTCGGCTGGGACGTGCGCGTGGTCGGCGAAGCGCATGCGCGCACCGATGCGCCCGACACCCTCGCGAGCTTTCTGCGCCAGCGCCGCCGCTGGTTCGCGGGCTTCCTGCAGACCCAGTACTGGAACCGCGACATGACCGGCAATCCGCGCTACGGTACGCTCGGCATGCTGATGCTGCCGGTCAAGGCGGTCGACGCGATGCAGCCGATCTACGGCCTCACGGCATTCGCATTGCTACTCGGTTTTCTGTTCGGCGGACACGGGGCGATCGTCGTGTCGATCTTCAGCGTGATCGGCCTGAAAACGGCGATCGATCTGGCGTTTTACCTGTGGAGCATCCATCTCTACCGGCGCTGGACCGGCGAGCGCAGTGGCAACAGTCTCGGCATGGCGATGCTCGCGGCCGTTGCGGAGCCGTTCTCGTTCCAGCTCGCGCGTCATCTGGGCGCCGCGCTCGGCTGGCTGCATTTTCTGCGCGGCGGCCGCGCGTGGGGCGTGCAACGGCGCTCCGGGATCGTCGCGGTCGACGAGGATTGAGCAGCTCGAAGTGCAGGTCAATGTTTCCGTAGGGCGGGTGTGGTAAAGGAAGCTCGTCACCCTGATGCGCGCTGCCGCGCAATGTGTGCTGCGACGCATCGCGCATGCCGGCGAAAGTGCCATGCGACGGCTGCATCAAGTAGACTGATGAAGATGCCGCACTGCCATGCAGCGCGGCAACCTTCCATCCGCTGGTGCACGGAGGCTTGACCTATGCATGCAGTTCCCCCGCTCGAACAGGACCAGGAATCCGCAGGCGCAACGCTCGCTGCCGCGCCTGCTCAAGCCACTCACGAGGCGCCGGTGCGCGATCTGCGCCGCGTCGCCATTCATCCGGATTACTGGTACCCACTCGCGTGGTCGCATGAAGTGAAGCGCGGCAAGACGCTCGGCGTGACCTTCGCCGGCGATCCGATCGTGCTCGCGCGCACCGGGAGCGGCAAAGTGTTCGCGCTGGAAGATCGCTGCGCGCATCGGCAGGTGCCGCTGCATCAGGGCGTGGTCGACGGCGAATCGATTCGCTGCGGCTATCACGGCTGGACCTACGACTGCTCGGGCAAGTGCATCGACGTGCCGTACCTGGGCCGCGAGCGTCTACCGAACGGTGTGCGCTCGTATCCGTGTCAGGAAGTGGAGGGACTGATCTTCGTGTTTCCCGGCGACGCCGCGCTCGCGGAGGAGCGGCCGTTGCCGGGCTTTCGCTCGGTGTCCGACCCGAAGTACAAGACGCGCCGTTTCGGCCGTCCGGTCAAGTGTCATTATTCGTTCATGCACGAGAACCTGATGGACATGAATCATCAGTTCCTGCATCGCCGCCAGATGGGGCGCATGCGCGCGCGTTCGCTCGGGCGGCGGCGCGGTGAGGGCTGGGTCGAGGTCGACTACACGTTTGCGCGCATGGAGGGGCAGCAGCCGCTAGGCGAGGCGATGGTGTTCGGCGAGAGGCGCAAGACCGGTGGCTCCGGCGACAAAGACGTCATGACGATCCGCACCGAATACCCGTTCCAGACGCTGCAAATCCGCAACGACGAGCAGACGCTGGTGATGGACCTGTGGATCGTCTATGTGCCGCTCGACCGCGAGCAGCGCACCAACCGAACGTTCGGGCTGCTGTCGATCCGCAAGCCCGGCATTCCGGGTGTGATGAATCTCGCATGGCCGCTGCTGGTGTGGTTCACCGAACGCATTTTCAAGGAGGATCGCGAGATCGTCGAGGCGGAGCAACGCGCCCACGATTCGCAGGGAGCGGACTGGAATCACGAGGTGTTCCCGGTCATCAACGACTTGCGCGCGCTGCTGCGCGAGTGCGGCGCGCCGGACCAGGTGGTCGGCGCGGGCACCGGCGATACGGCGGTGATCCGTTTCTGGGATTCGCGTCACGGCGATCCGCTCGCCAAGACCTGAGCGCGGCGCGGGTGTGTTCACCGGCGCCGCGCACCCCGTCCCGCCACGGCTTTCCCCCTCGCCGGGAATTAATCCATCTTCCCACGGTAGACAATGCGCGGCGCGCGAGCGGCGATAATATCGCCCGGTACTTTTATTGCGCGCGAGTTTGCGCCAATCGACATTCGTCGCGTCCGCACCCGTGTACCATTGCGCTTTTTCCGAACTTCAAGACTCGCTCGTGACCTCGCAACAAACCCCCACCAACTCGCGTAAATCCCTCACTCTGCTGCAGTTGCTTGGCCTGATCGGCGCCGCTGGCCTGATCGCCTCGATCGCGCTGAATTTGCTGGTCCACGCGCACTGAAGCAGCGCCCGCGTCGCGCGGGCAGCCTTGTGCCGGCGCGCGTCGCCGGCTTTCTCGAGATTTTTGATTGCCATGTACAAGAAGGGCGTAGCCGTAGAAATCCAGTTTTCCCCCGAGCGGCTCAACGACGGCGCCGGCGATCCGTACTGGATCGATCTGACCCGCGACGAAGCGCAGCGCCTGCTCGACAGCCTGACGGCGCGGCTCGCGGGAACCGGTAGCGGCACGGTCGCGCCGCTCGTCGTGAGCCTCGATGCGACGGCGCGCACGTGCGCGGCGGATGCCGCTGCGACCGGTATGCCCGATGCGCGGTCGGCCGCGAACGTCGCGACAGCCGACGACTTCAAGCAATGGGTCTGCGTGATCTGCGGCTGGGTCTACGACGAAGCCGCCGGCGTGCCGGAAGAGGGCATCGCGCCGGGCACGCGCTGGGCCGATGTGCCGGCCGACTGGCGCTGCCCGCTGTGCGATGTGGGCAAGGAAGATTTTGCGCTGGTGGAGTTTTAAGCGGCGGGCCGAGGCTCGCCTGATAAACCCGCTCTACGCCGTCCCTTCCGGATAATCCGCCCCCTCGCTCGTCGCTCGCCAGGTGTCGAAATCGCCGCGCAGAAAGTCGAGCTTCCTGTACGCGAGATCGAGCGCGGTCTTGCCGAGCAGCAGACGCAGCGGCGGCGCGTCCGACAACGCCGCATCGATAATCGCCTGCGCGGCTCGCACCGGGTCGCCGGCCTGGTTGCCGCTGCGCGCTTCGGTCTGCTTGCGGCGCTCGCCGGCGGTCGACGCATAGTCGTCGATCAACGTTGCCGACTGCTTGATCGACGGACCCGCCCAGTTGGTGCGAAACGGCCCAGGCTCGACGATCAGCACGCCGATGCCGAGTGGTTTCACTTCCAGCGCGAGCGATTCCGACAGCCCTTCCACTGCGTACTTCGTCGCATGGTAGTAGCCGGTCGCCGCGAAACTTGCAATCCCGCCAATCGACGACACGTTGACGATCAAACCGCTGCGCTGCTCACGCATGATCGGCAGCACGGCCTTCGTGATGTCGACGAGGCCGAACACGTTGGTCTCGAACATCGCGCGGACTTCGCTGTCCTCGCCTTCCTCGATCGCGGCCAGATAACCGTAGCCCGCGTTGTTGACGAGCGCGTCGACGCGGCCGAAATGGCGCTTCGCCTGCGCGACCACGGTTTCTATCTGCGCGCGATTGGTCACGTCGAGCGGCAGCACCAGCGCGCGCTCGCCGTGCCCCTCTGCGATGTCCTTCACTTTCGATGCATCGCGCGCGGTGACGACCGCGCGCCAGCCGCGTTCGAGCACGAGCTTCGCGAGCTCGCGGCCGAAGCCGGTGGAACAGCCTGTGATCAGCCAGACGGGATTGTCTCGATTCATCATTTGGAACACTCCTGTTGAGGGTCTATGACGTGAAGACTGGGAAACGGCGCTAACAACGGCGCCCCGATGCGGCGCAGACGCGCGGCGCGTCGGTAATCGGTATGCGGGTGATGTCAGCTCGAAGCGTGCCCGGTTCGCGCGGCGAACGGTTCGGGCGGTGGCCCCGCGCGAACGCGCGTGGCGCTGCGCGGATTCGCCCGGTGATGAAGCGGGGACGCCGCCGTGACTGCTATGAATGCGATGACCGCTTGGGGCTGGTGTGGCGCTTCAATTGTAGCCGCAGCGCGGCGGCTTCGCTTTGCAGCGCGCCGACGAACGCGTCCGCGAGCGGATGCGCGGGCCGGTGCTCGGGACGGATCACGCTGACGCGAAACGGCAGCGACGACGCGAGCGGCCGGATATGCAGATTGTGGCCCGCGAAATCGAGCGCGGTCAGCGGATTGACGATCGCAATGCCGAGCCCTTGCCGCACGACGCTGCACACGGACACCGCGGTCGGCGTTTCGATCAGCAGGCGGCGCGCGATGTCGGCTCGCGCGAACGCTGCGTCGATTTGCAGCCGGTATGGATCGTTCGCGGACAGGCTGATGAACGCCTGATCGGCGAAATCTTTCAATGCGATCACGCGTTTCGCGAGCAGCGGGTGAGCGTCGGGCAGCACACACACTTCATCGACGGCGATGAGCGGCGTGAGCCGCGTGCCGGGCGGCGGCGCGTCGTGCTCGGTGAGGCCGAGGTCGTAGCGCTGCGCGCTCAGCCATTCTTCGAGAAACGGCGACTCCTGCGTCGCGATCGATACGCTGACGCCCGGCTGCACATCGTGAAAGCGTTTGACGGCGCCCGGCAGGATCGAATGCGAAAACACCGGCAGCGCGATCACGGACAGCTGGCCACCCTTGAATTCGCGCAGCGCGGCCGCGGTCGACGCGACGCGTTCGAGCCCGACATACGCGCGCTTGATCTCGTCGAACAGCGTCAGCGCGGATTGCGTGGGACGTAGCCGGCCCTGCACTCGCTCGAACAACGCGAAGCCGATGCTCTGTTCCATGCGCGCAAGTTCGCGGCTTACGGTGGGCTGCGACGTGAACAGCATCTCGGCTGCCTTGGTCACGCTGCCGGCCGTCATCAGCGCGCGGAAGATTTCGATGTGCCGGTGCGTGAGCGCCATGGTGGGTCCGTGCTATATCAAAAGTGAATAGGTGAGCAATAGATTGGTATTTTACTGAATGATCGCCACGGATCATCATGTCGGCTATCGCTTTCGCAAAGCTTCGACATGCAACCGACCATGACGCCATTCGACTCACGTCAACTCGCCGACCTCGCGCGCCAGCACGGCACGCCGCTATGGGTCTATGACGCCGACACGATCCGCCAGCGCATCGCGCAGTTGCGCAGTTTCGACACGATCCGCTACGCGCAGAAGGCCTGTTCGAACGTGCACATCCTGAGGTTGATGCGCGACGAAGGCGTGATGGTCGATGCGGTCTCTTTGGGTGAACTCGCGCGCAGTTTTGCCGCGGGTTATGCGGCTCAACCCGCATCGAACGGTGGGCCCGAAGGCGTCGTCTTCACCGCCGACGTGCTCGACCACGCGACGCTGGCCACCGTGCTCGACGAGCGAATCACGGTCAACGCCGGCTCGCCCGACATGCTCGAACGGCTCGGGAGACACGCGAGCGAAGGCCATCGCGTGTGGCTGCGGATCAATCCCGGCTTCGGTCACGGCCACAGCAGCAAGACCAACACAGGCGGCGAGCACAGCAAGCACGGCATCTGGCGCGATGAACTGCCACGCGCGCTCGAACTGGTGCGGCGCTATCGGCTGAAGCTCGTCGGGCTGCACATGCATATCGGCTCGGGTGTCGATTACGCGCATCTCGCGAAAGTATGCGATGCGATGGTCGATGCGGTGTCGCAACTCGATCAGGATATCGAGGCGATTTCCGCGGGTGGTGGTTTGTCGGTGCCGTATCGCGATGGTGAGCTGAGTGTCGATACCGCGCATTATTTCCGGCTGTGGGACGACGCGCGGCGCCGCATCGAAGCACGCGTCGGGCATCGCGTGCGACTCGAAATCGAACCGGGGCGCTTTCTGGTCGCGCAGGCAGGTGTACTCGTCGCCGAAGTGCACGCGCTGAACCGGCGGCCGTCGCGGCAATTCGCGTTGCTCGATGCGGGCTTCAACGACCTGGTGCGGCCGTCGTACTACGGCAGTTATCACGAGATCAGCGTGCTTCGGCGCAACGGCACGCCGAGCGATGCGCCGGCCGGCTCGTTCAGCGTGGCGGGGCCACTGTGCGAAGCCGGCGACGTGTTCACGCAGGCGCAAGGCGGTGTCGTCACGAGCCGGTCGATGCCCGCGCCTCGAGTGGGCGACCTGCTCGTGTTCCATGACACAGGCGCGTACGGCGCGTCGATGTCATCGAACTACAACAGCCGGCCGCTCGCGCCCGAGGTGCTGATCGAGCGCGGCAACGCGCGGCTGATCCGGCGCAGGCAGCGCATCGAAGAACTGATAGCGCTCGAAGCAACGGCGGCTTGAGCGGCGCATTGGAGCTCAACACTCAACACTCAACGCTCAATGCGCCCGCACCGCGCGCGTGTACGACGCCATCATCGTCGCGAACTCCTGCGCGGCTGGGGTCAGCGGAATCGCGGCGCGTTGCAGCAGACAGACGTTCTGCTGCAACGCGCGCTCGCGCACGGGGATCGTCGTCAGCACGTCCGCGAACGGCCCGCGCTTCGCGATGACCGATGATTCGAGCGACAGGCAATCAGTCGCGGCTACCAGGTGCAGCGTCTCGTACAAGCCCTCGACGGTCGCGACGATCTTCGGCGGCGGCAAGCCGTAGCTATCGAACAGATGGCTCAACCGGTTGACGTGCGGCTCCTCGGTCAGATTCGGCGAGCGCGTCGTCACCCACCTGCAATCGACGAGTTCGGCGAGCGACTTCGCGCGCGCCTTCGGATGACCGCGCCGGCACACGATCACCGGGTCGGACGGATAGAGCGGCGTGACCGACAGATCGGCGGTGTCGGTCTGCTTCGATACGAGCGCGACAGCGAAATCCAGCGTGCCTTCGCGGATCCACGAAATCATCATGCGCGACGTGCCCGTGCGCAGATGCACGGCGACGCGCTCGAAGCGCGCACGAAACTCCATCAACACGGGCGCGAACGCGTCGACGAGCGGCTCTGTCGTCATGCCGAACGTGACCTCGCCCACGTAGTCGCCGCGCAGTTGCCGCACGTCCTCCTCGGCACGCTCGCATTCACCGAGGATCGCGCCGGCCCGCTGCAGCAGCCGCTGGCCCAGCGCGGTCAGCGCAATGCCGCGATTGGTGCGCGTGAACAGCGTCGCGCCGAGCATCGATTCGAGGTTCTGCAACTGCTGCGTGATGCCGCTTTGCGCGATGCCGAGCGCGCGCGAGGCCGCGCGGATGCTGCCATGCTCGGCGACCGCCGTGAACGCGCGCAGCTGGGAAATCGTCAATGCCATGGCGACAGGGTTTGCTGATCGGTAAAAGTGATCATGATAGTCCGAACGGGACTTCTTTGAGGCGCCACAGCGGCTTACGATCACGCTGTCCTGATCCGCTCATCGTCGCCTTCCATGAAAACTCCACTGATGACTCTCTGCGCCGCGCTGGCTTTCAGCAGCGGCGCGTTCGCCGCTGACGCCAACACGTTGCGCCTCGGCATCGATCCGACCTATCCGCCGATGGACTCGAAGGCGCCCGATGGCAGCCTGAAGGGCTTCGACGTCGATCTCGGCAACGAGATTTGCCGGCGCATCCACGCGCATTGTCAGTGGGTCGAACTCGAGTTTTCGGGCATGATCCCGGCGCTGCAGGCGCGCAAGATCGACGCGGTGCTGTCGTCGATGGCGATCACCGAGAAGCGCGAGCAGCAGATTCTGTTTTCGTCGAAGCTGTTCCAGTTCAAGTCGCGGCTGATCGCGCGGCAAGGCTCGTCGCTCGCGCCTACGGCGAGCGGACTTGCCGGCAAGCAGATCGGCGTGCAGTCGGGCACGCAGTTCGAGAGCTACGCACTGAAGAACTGGACGCCGCTCGGCGCGAACGTGGTCGCCTACAAGAGCCAGGACGAGGTGTTCGCCGATCTGCAGAACGGCCGGCTCGACGGCGCGTTGCTCGGCACCGTCGAGGCCGATTATGGCTTCCTGCGCACGCCCGCGGGCAAGGGCTTCGCGTTTGTCGGCGAGCCGCTTTCGATGGGAGATCGCGGCGTCGGCATCGGCTTGCGCAAGGACGAAACCGCGGTGCAGGCATCGATCAACGAGGCGATCGCGTCGATGCGCAAAGACGGCACCTATGCACGGATCGCGAAGAAGTACTTCGACTTCGATCCGTACGGCAATTGATGCAGATTTCCAACATTATCTTCACGGCTTTCCATTCATGAACAGGCAATCGATTCCGCTTGTGTCGCCAGCCATCGGCACGCACCGCGAACTGGTGTCGTTTCATTTCGGCCCGGCCAATAGCGGGCAGAAGATCTACATCCAGGCGTCGCTGCATGCCGACGAAACGCCCGCGATGCTGACCACGGTGCTGCTGAAGCGGCGTCTGCGGGAGCTCGAGGAAGCCGGCGCGCTGAGCGCTCAAATCGTGCTCGTGCCGGTGTCGAATCCGGTCGGGCTCAGTCAATACGTGCTCGGGCAGTTCATCGGCCGCTTCGATCTCGGCAGTGGCAAGAACTTCAACCGGCATTTCGTGCAGTTCGCAAAGCTCGTCGCGAATGCGAAAGAGGCGCTCGGCGCCGACGCGAACGAGAACCGCCGCATCGTGCGCGAGCTGCTCGCGGCCGAACTCGCGCAACAGAAGCCGCTGACCGAATTCGAGTCGCTGCAACTGGCGCTCTTGAAGTTGTCGTGCGACGCGGACGTCGTGATCGATCTGCATTGCTCGCTCGAAGCGGCGATGCATGTGTACACGAGCGAATCCGCTTGGGCCGAGTTCGAGCCGCTGTCGCGCTATCTCGGTGCAGAGGCGTCGTTGCTCGCGACCGATTCGGGCGGCGGCGCGTTCGACGAAACCCACAGCCTGCTGTGGTGGACGTTGCAGCAGCAGATGCCGGCGAGTAAGCCAGTGCCGACCGGCTCGATCGCGGTGACGGTCGAATGCCGCGGCCAGCGCGACGTGTCGTATGAAGTCGCGCAGCAGGATGCCGACGCGCTCGTCGACTATCTGGTGTGGCGCGGCGCGATTCGGGGCGAGGCCAAACCGTTGCCGCCGCTGCTGTCGCCGGCGACGCCGCTCGCGGGCAGCGAGCAGTTCTATGCGCCGGTGAGCGGGATTCTCGTGCACCGCGCGAAGATCGGCGACAAGATCCGCGTCGGCCAGCCGCTGTTCGATATCGTCGATCCGCTGACCGACGAGACGACCACGATCGCGAGCAAGACCGAAGGGGTGCTGTACATGCGGCGCGCGATCCGTTTCGTGACGGCCGGTGCGCCGCTCGGTCGCGTGACCGGCACGCGGCCGATCCGAACGGGCGTGTTGCTGGGCGCCTGATCGCGTAGCGGCTATGCCGGACTCGGCATCCAGGGGCCGCCTCGACGCCTCGCGCGACGGTGCTGACGTGCGCCTCAGCCGCCTTGCTGCGAAGTAGCCGGCGCCGCCCGGTCGGCGATCCGGCGCCTCGCCTGTTGTGCGGATTTAATCTCTTTCAGCCACGAAAAAGCCCAAGCCCGCCTCCGGATAAAGGCCGATACTCGTCGTCATACTCAACGTGTGTCGGCGCGGCCGGCTTTTTGAAGGAGACGGACAAAGTGAGCAAGGCTACCCAATGGAGCGGGGTGTTTCCCGCCGTCAGCACCCAGTTCAAGCCGGATTTTTCGCTCGACATCGACGCGACGCACCGCGTGGTCAGCAATCTCGTCAAGGACGGGGTGTCGGGTCTGGTGGTCTGCGGCACGGTTGGCGAAAACACCTCGCTGAGCACGTCGGAAAAACTGCAGGTGATCGAGGCCGCGCGCGACGCGGCTGGCGGCAAGGTGCCGGTCGTCGCGGGTGTCGCCGAGTTCACGACCGAGTTCGCGCGGCAGACGGTGCGTGAAGCCGCGCGTGTCGGCGTCGACGGCGTGATGGTCATGCCGGCGCTCGTCTATTCCGCGAAGCCGCACGAAACTGCCGCGCATTTCCGCTCGGTCGCGACCAGCACCGATCTGCCGGTGATGATCTACAACAACCCGCCGATCTACAAGAACGACGTCACGCCGGACGTGCTGATCGCACTGCAGGACTGCGAGAACATCGTCTGCTTCAAGGATTCGTCGGGCGATACGCGACGCTTCATCGATCTGCGCAACGCGGTGGGCGACCGCTTCGTGCTGTTCGCCGGCCTCGACGACGTCGTCGTCGAAAGCATCGCGGTCGGTGCGCAAGGGTGGGTGTCGGGCATGTCGAACGCGTTCCCGAAGGAGGGCGAGACGCTGTTTCGCCTCGCCACGCAGAAGCGTTTCGATGAAGCGCTGTCGCTGTACCGCTGGTTCATGCCGCTGTTGCACCTCGACGCGCGCCCCGACCTCGTGCAATGCATCAAGCTGTGCGAGGAACTGCTCGGCCGCGGCAGCGCCGTCACGCGTCCGCCGCGCCTCGCGCTGCAAGGCGACGCGCTCGCCGAAGTCAAAGACATCGTCGCCAAGGCGCTCGCCACGCGTCCGGCGCTGCCGGACGTCGGTCTCTAAGCACCGCGTTTCAATACGAGCCTTAAAAAACATCGGCACCCTGTCCGCCACGTAGGCGGGACAGGAAGCCGAATCAGGCCGCAAGTAAGCGGGGCTGGCGGTGGTTGCCTCAACTCGCGGTCAGCACCGGCGCAACCGCAGCCGGATCGCTGATACTCGGCCGGCCGTTCTCGACGTGACCGGCAAAGCGGCGCGAGAAGCTCGCGTCGTCACTGCTCGTCACCGTCAGGTCGTACCAGTGATGGCTCGACGCAAGCACCCAGCCTTCGTCGATACGCGCATTGGCCGGCACGACCACGGTGCGCGGGCGCGCGCCGTACGCGTTGTCGATCACCGTCAGATGCGCGATGCCGCCGCCGCTGTTGGTGAACTTCAGGAACACGTTGCCATTCGCGACGTCGTATTGCACGGTCACTTCAGGCCGCGCCGGCTGGTTGTCGGCATGACCGTTGCCATGGCCATCCTGCGTGCTTTGCGTGCTCGCCTGGGTGTTGCCCGCGAACTTGCGCACGAAGCCGTTCGGGCCGAACACGTCGAATGCATACACGCCGTTCGTCGTGCTCAGGTCGAACGTGTCGCTGAGCGACTTGCCCGCTTCGACCGTGTAGCGCCACGGACCGTCGGTGCGATTCGTCGCGTACACGTAGAAGTGCGCGCCCTGGTCGCCGGTGTTGCCGATCGTGATTTCGAACGTGTCGTTGCCCGCGTTCGCCGCGCCGTTCACATGCAGTTCGTACGGCAACGCGCGCGCGAAACGGATGCCCGCTTCCTGCGCATCGACCGGAGTCGGCGTCGTCGGCACGGTCGGCTTCGGTTGCGTCTTGCACTGGTTGTCGGCCATGCTGATGTAGTTGCTGGTGTCCGGCAGCGACGGCATCTTCGCATCCGGCGTGCGGAAGTCGAATGCGGTGGTCAGGTCGCCGCACACCGCGCGACGCCATGCCGTGATGTTCGGCTCATGCACGCCGAAGCGCGTTTCGATGAAGCGGATCACCGACGTGTGATCGAACACCTGCGAGCACACGAAGCCACCCTTGGTCCACGGCGACACGATCGTCATCGGCACGCGCGGGCCGAGGCCGTACGGATAGCCGTCGGCGGTGTAGCTGCCGCCGCGCAGCGGATTGACGACATTGTGGATTTCGCCGTCGGTCGTGACCGTCGACTTGCCCTGGGTGGAGGTCGTCGGCGGTTGCGGCGGCACGAGGTGATCGAAGAAGCCGTCGTTCTCGTCGTACATGATGAAGAGCACAGTCTTGCTCCACACCTCGGGGTTCGACGTCAGCGCGTCGAGAATCTGCGACGTGTATTCGGCGCCGTACGCGGGCGTGTAGCTCGGATGCTCCGAGTAGGCGGCCGGCGGGCACAGCCACGACACCTGCGGCAGCCGGTTCGCGAGCACGTCGGCTTTCAGGTCGTCGATCGTGCGCACGGTTTGCGCGCGCTCGTAGAGCGGCGAACCCGGTTGCGCGTTGATGAAGTTCGTGAAGTTCTGCAGGATGTTGGTGCCGTAATTGCCATTCAGCGGATCGGCGCCCGACGTGCCCTGCTGATAGATCTGCCACGAAATGCCCGCGGCCTGCAGACGCTCCGGGTACGTGGTCCACGACAGCAACTGATAGTTCGGCGGACCGTCGCCGTCGACCCAGTCGTTGTTGTCGAGCAGCGGACCGCCCATCGTGCCGGTCGGGTCGACCATGCCGGTCATCAGATACGCGCGGTTCGGGTGCGTCGGTCCCGGCAACGAGCAGAAGTACGCATCGCAGATCGTGAACGCGTCGGCGAGCGCGTAGTGGAACGGGATGTCGCTACGCAGGTGGTAGCCCATCGTCATGTCGGTCTTGTTGGCGGGCCACTGGTCGTAGCGGCCGCCGTCGATCGCATATTGGGTCTTGTACCACGAGTGATCGAGATCGCCGACGCACTGCGCGCTCGTCGTCGCGGTGTTCAGATGGAACGGCAGCACCGGCTTGGTCGGGTCTTCCTTCGACGGCTGCTTCCACACCGGCAGGCCGCTCGGCAGCGGAATCGGGAAGCGGTCGTTGTAGCCGCGCACGCCGCGCAGGTGGCCGAAGTAGTGGTCGAACGAGCGGTTCTCCTGCATGAACACGACGATGTGCTCGACATCGCGAATCGTGCCCGTGCGCGAAAACGCGGGCACGGCGAGCGCGTTGCGGATCGACTCGGGCAATGCGGTCATCGCGGCGGCGGCGCCCGCGGATGAAGCCACGGTTTGCAGGAAACGGCGACGGCTAGTTGATGTCATCGAATATCACCTTCTGCGTAGGGGAAGAATAGCGCGCGTGAGCGTGCCTTGGGGTGTTTCGTGGTCGGTTACGCGTTGCTCTTGCTGATCAGTTGCGAACTAGTTGTTCGCGCTGTCGCCGGGCGCGTAGCGCATGACCGGCGCGACCTGCTGGCTGTCGGCCGCGAGACTGGCCTGCATGTTTTGCGTGATCGCGTCGGTGGCGGTTGCGCCACTTGCCGCGTTGCTCGCCGTGTTGTTCGCCGTGTTGTCCGCGAATGGCGCTGAGGCGTTGGGAGTCGCCACTGCCGCTGCCGCCATTGCGGGTCGTTGCGCCGCGTCGTTCGGCGCAAGGCTCGTGGTCGTCGCGTTGCTCGTGGAAGAGGAGTCGTCCGCGCCGCAACCGTTCAACGCTATCGTGGCAAGCACCAGCAATGCGGCGCTCGCGATGCAACTGATTTTTCTCATGTCTGCATCCGGTTCGATGAAAGCGGGTGCAGTCTCCATTCCTTTCAAGAAATAATTGTGAAACGTTTGCGCCCGGCATAACTTTCGATAAATCGTCGGTTGATCGAAAGAAAATGGAAAGTATTGGGAAGGTCAATGTTCATGGCGCTGCCATCTGCGCTATGTTTGCTGCTTTATCGTTCGCGCATGGGCACGATTCAATGACTCGCATCGATTCACCCATCGACATCTCGCAACTCGAAGACGAATGGCTCGAAGCCGACGGCTTCGGCGGCTTTGCTTCGGGCACGCTCGGCATGTTGCGCACGCGCCGCTACCATGCGCTGCTGCTAGCCGCGACGCGCGCGCCGGGCGGGCGCATGGTGCTCGTCAACGGTATCGAGGCGTGGGTCGAGGCGGGCGGCGAGCGCTTCGCGTTGACCATGCAGCGCTATGGGCCTGACGTGATCTATCCGGATCTGCGCGGCCGCCTTGCCAGCTTCGACACCGCGCCGTGGCCGACGTGGCGCATTCAACTCGGTGCGCACGCGGCGATGATCGCCGACGTGTTCGTCAGCAAAGCGACGTGCGAAACGGTATTGCGCTGGCGGCTCGAAGGCGGCGAACTCGATGCGCCCGTGCTGAAGATCAGACCGCTGCTGTCGGGCCGTGACTATCATGCGCTGCATCACGAGAATCCGGCCTTCAACTTCGGCGTGCAAGTCAGCGCCGATCAATCGTGCGCGAACTGGCAACCGTATGGCGGACTGCCGGTCGTGCGAGCGGCGACGAACGGTGCCTATACGCATGCGCCCGACTGGTATCGCAACTTCTGCTACGTGCGCGAGCAGGAGCGCGGTCTCGATTGCAGCGAAGATCTCGCGACGCCCGGCGTGTTCAGCTTCGATCTCGCGGAGGGCGACGCGGTGATGATTCTGAGCGCGTCTAGCACGTCCGCCACCGAATGCGCGAACGACAAAGCCCAAACCACCGCCCACGCCGCCCAACTCGCCCACACCGAACAACAACGCCGCGCCGCACTCGGCTCGCGCCTGCAACGTTCGGCCGACGCCTACGTCGTCACGCGCAACGAAGGCCGCACGATCCTCGCGGGCTTTCCGTGGTTCACCGACTGGGGCCGCGACACGTTCATCGCGATGCGCGGCCTGCTGATCGAGTCGAACCGTCTCGACGATGCCGAAGCGATCCTGCTCGAATGGTCGGGCACGCTGTCCGAAGGCATGCTGCCGAACCGCTTCCCCGACTACGGCGACGCGCCCGAATACAACTCGGTCGACGCGTCGCTATGGTTCATCGTCGCGGTTCACGACTACCTGGCGACGCCGCATGCGGGCGCGCAAACGCGCGCGCATCTGCAGCAGGCCGCCGAAACGATCCTGACCGGCTACACGAACGGCACGCGCTTCAACATCAGCGTATGCACGGACGACGGCCTGCTGCGCGCCGGCATCCCCGGCGTGCAACTGACGTGGATGGATGCGAAAGTCGGTGACTGGGTCGTCACACCGCGCATCGGCAAGCCGGTCGAAGTGCAGGCGCTGTGGATCAACGCGCTGCGAATCGCGTCAGCATGGAACCCGCAGTGGCGGCAAGCTGCCGAGCGCGCGACGCTCGCGTTTCGCCGGCGCTTCGTCGATCCGGCCACCCAGGCGCTGTTCGATAACGTCGACGTCGATCATGTGCCGGGCACGGTCGACCGCTCGATCCGGCCGAATCAGATCTTCGCGGTCGGCGGCCTGCCGTTTCCGCTGCTCGAAGGCGCGGCGGCGCGCGCGGTGGTGGGTCAGGTGGAAGCGCAATTGCTGACGCCGCTCGGCCTGCGCACGCTCGCGCCGTCCGATCCCGCCTATCGCGGCCGCTACGGCGGCGCGCCGCGCGAACGCGACGGCGCCTATCATCAGGGCACCGCGTGGTTGTGGCTGATCGGCCCGTTCGTCGAAGCGTGGCTGCGAGTGAATGGCGCGAGTGCCGATAATCTCGCGCAGGCGAGGGCGCGTTTTCTCGCCCCGCTGTACGCGCATCTCGATCACGTGGGCCTCGATCACCTGTCCGAGATCGCCGCCGGCGACGCGCCGCACGCGCCCGCCGGCACGCCGTTCCAGGCCTGGTCGCTAGGCGAATTGCTGCGCGTCGAAAGTCTGCTTGCCCGGTTCGAGCACAACGGCGCGTAAACCGCGCTACGATGTGGGTCCCACCGCCGGGCCTGTTGCAAGGACGTTTTCATGCCACCGCTGCGCGCTGCCAATCTGCTCGCCACGATCGAAGGTTCCCGGCTGCATTCGCCCGAATGCGGCCACTGGCAGCGCTGGGGGCCGTATCTGAGCGAGCGCCAGTGGGGCACGGTGCGCGAGGACTACAGCGCGAACGGCACCGCCTGGGACTCGTTTCCGCACGACCATGCGCGCAGCCGCGCCTACCGCTGGGGCGAAGACGGCATCGCCGGTTTCGGCGACGACCGGCTCAGCTGGTGCGTGTCGCTCGCGCTGTGGAACCGCAAGGACCCGATCATCAAGGAGCGCCTGTTCGGCCTGACCAACTCGCAGGGCAATCACGGCGAGGACGTCAAGGAGTTGTACTTCTATCTCGACGGCACGCCCACGCATTCCTATATGCGCATGCTGTACAAGTACCCGCATGCCGCCTATCCCTACCAGGACCTGATCGACGAAAACGCGCGCCGCGGCGGCGATATGCCAGAGTACGAAGTACTCGATACCGGCGTGTTCGACGATCAGCGCTATTTCGACGTCCAGATCGAATACGCGAAGCACACGCCCGACGACATCGTGATGCGCGTGACGATCGAAAATCGCGCGGACGAAGCGGCGTCGCTCGATGTGCTGCCGCAGATCTGGGCGCGCAACTCGTGGTCGTGGAAAGAGAACAAGGACAAGCCGAAGCTCGTCGCCGGTACCGGTCATGACGGCTCGGTGCGTCTGCTTGGCCATCACCATGTGCACGAACCGATCGTCGTGACCGCGTGGTCGAAGGACGCGCCGCAACTCGCATGGCTGTTCTGCGAGAACGACACCAACGTGAAGCGGCTGTTCGGCATGGACGGCGCGGGCCCGTTCAAGGACGGCTTCAACGACTACCTCGTGCACGGCGACGCGAACGCGATCCGTCACGACGCGGGCACCCGGGCCGCCGCGCATGCGGCGCTCGAGTTCGGGCCGCACGGGCGCGCGGTCGTGTATCTGCGCTGGCACCCGCAATCGGCGACCGATGAAGCGCCATTCGATGCCGACGTGTTGATCGCGCGCCGCCGCGCCGAAGCCGACGAATTCTATGGCGCGTTGCAACACGAGATCACCGACCCCGATGCGCGTCTCGTGCAACGTCAGGCGCTCGCCGGCATGCTGTGGTCGAAGCAGTATTACCAGTACGACGTGCAGCGCTGGCTCGACGGCGATCCGCTGCAACCGAGCCCGCCCGCCGCTCGCAAGCACGGCCGCAACACCGACTGGCGGCATCTGTGCAACGCGGACATCGTGTCGATGCCGGACAAGTGGGAGTACCCGTGGTACGCGTCGTGGGACCTCGCGTTTCACGCGGCCGCGTTTGCCCTGATCGATCCGGCGTTCGCCAAGAAGCAGTTGCTGCTGCTCGTGAAGGACCGCTATCAGCACCCGAACGGCCAGTTGCCCGCTTACGAATGGGCATTGAGCGACGCGAACCCGCCGGTCCATGCATGGGCCGCGTGGCGCGTGTACGAGATCGACCGCGCGCTGACCGGCAAGGCGGACCGCGATTTTCTGGAGCTCATGTTTCACAAGCTGCTGCTGAATTTCTCGTGGTGGGTGAATCGCAAGGACGCCGACGGCCACAATATTTTTCAGGGCGGTTTTCTCGGGCTCGACAACGTCGGCATCTTCGACCGCTCGTCGCCGCTGCCCACCGGCGGCCACATCGACCAGGCCGACGGCACCGCGTGGATGGCCGCGTATGCGCTCGACCTGATGCGTATCGCGCTCGAACTCGCCTACGCGAATCATGTGTTCGTCGATATTGGTGTGAAGTTCTTCGAGCACTTCCTGTACATCGCGGAAGCGGTCAGTTGCGACGACGGCTGCGACACGGGCCTGTGGGACAGCGAGGACGAATTCTTCTACGACAAGCTGCGCCTGCCCGACGGCAGCAGCATGCCGATGCGCGTTCGCTCGATCGTCGGACTGATACCGCTGTTCGCCGTGCACGTGCTCGAGGAGCGACTGCACGGCGGCTTGCCGGGCTTGCGCGAGCGCCTCGTGTGGTTTCTCGAGCATCGGCCTGATCTCGCGAAGCTGGTGTCGCGCTGGAACGAGCCCGGCAAGGGCAACGCGCTTTTGCTGTCGCTGCTGCGCGGGCATCGGATGAAGGCGTTGTTACGGCGCGCGCTCGACGAAAGTGAATTTCTTTCCGATCACGGCGTGCGGGCGTTGTCGCGTTGCCATCGCGATCATCCGTTCGTGTACCAGCACAACGGCAACAGCTTCTGCGTCAAGTATCTGCCGGCCGAATCCGATACCCGTGTGTTCGGCGGCAATTCGAACTGGCGCGGGCCGGTGTGGATGCCGGTCAACTATCTGCTGATCGAATCGCTGTACGAGTTTCATCGCTATTACGGCGATGATTTCCGCGTCGAGTATCCGACCGGGTCGGGCCAGAAGTTCTCGTTGAGCGAAATCGCCGACGAACTCGCGCGCCGCGCGACCACGCTGTTCCTGAAGGACAAAAACGGCGAGCGGCCGGTGATGGGCGCGTACCCGCTGCTGCAGGCGGACCCGCGTTCGCAGGATCTGATCCTGTTCCATGAGTATTTTCATGGCGATAACGGTCGTGGCGTCGGGGCTTCGCATCAGACCGGCTGGACCGGGCTCGTCGCGTTGCTGTTGCAGCCGCGCGCCATGGCGGCATCGGGCAACGTGCCGCTGGCGGGGGAACCGGCGCCGGTGGCCGCGCCCGCGCCCGCGCCGATTCCGGTGCCGGCGGCTTCTGCCTCCGCGGTAACGCCGGCGGTGGCGAAAGAACCGGTACCGTCGCTCGCGGCCGCGACGACGAAGTAAGCACGCCGCACGCTCACGCGCGAACGCAATTGAACTGTGCGGCAGCGCCCGTGGTCTTTCATATATCGCCGCGTTCGTTCTATCGGCTTACCGAGGTCCAAGTGAATCCCATGTCGACCACACCGAACCCTTCCGCTTCTCCCGATCAACCCAACGCAACGCCCGCGCTGAGCTGCAAGCTCAGCGCGAACCGATACGACGCCCTGTCGTCGCCGGCCGGCAAGAAGCCCGCGCCGCCGTGCACGCTCGTGATCTTCGGCGCGGGCGGCGATCTGACCAAACGTCTGTTGATGCCGGCGCTCTACAACCTCGCGGTCGATGGCCTGCTCGACGACAGCATGAAGATCATCGGCGTCAATCACGGCGAGCGCGAAACGCGCGAATGGTGCGACGAACTGCATACCTCGCTGCAGAAGTTCGCCGCCGACAAGGCCAGCACCTTTCACGCCGGCAAGCTCGACGACAACGCATGGAACTGGGTCGCGCAGCGCCTCGAATACATGGCGGGCGAGTTCGAATCCGACGATACGTTCGCGAAGCTGAAGCAGAAGCTCGATCAGTCGAAAGGCGGTAACGCGATCTTCTACCTCGCGGTCGGCGCGCGTTTTTTCAAACCGATCACCGACCGGCTCGGCAAAGCCGGCCTGCTGAAGGAAGGCGACGGCGCAAACGGCGGCTTTCGGCGTCTCGTGATCGAGAAGCCGTTCGGCACCGATCTCGCATCGGCGCGCGATCTGAACGCGCACATCCTGTCGTATGCGCGGGAGTCGCAGGTGTACCGCATCGATCATTTTCTCGGCAAGGACACCGTGCAGAGCATCCTCGCGGTGCGCTTCGCGAATGCGATGTTCGAGCCGATCTGGCGGCGCGAGTACATCGATTGCGTGCAGATCACGGCGGCGGAAACGATCGGCGTCGAGGGGCGCGGCAGGTTCTACGAGCAGACCGGCGCGTTTCGCGACATGGTGCCGAACCACCTGTTCCAGCTGCTCGGCATCGTCGCGATGGAGCCGCCGAATTCGTTCGAGGCCGAAGCCGTGCGAAACAAGAAGGCCGAGCTGTTCGACGCAATCCAGCCGCTGACGTCCGCCGACGTCGTCTTCGGCCAGTACGAAAAAGGGCCAGCCGGCGTGGGCTATCGCGAGGAGCCCGACGTCGCGCCCGGCAGCACGACGGAAACCTACGCGGCGGCGCGCGTGTTCGTCGAGAACTGGCGCTGGGCCGGCGTGCCGTTCTATCTGCGTACCGGCAAGCGGCTCGCGGTGCGTCGCACCGAGGTTTCGGTGCAGCTGAAGCCGGTGCCGTTCCGCCTGTTCCGCGATACGCCGGTCAACGCATTGACGCCGAACGTGCTGACCATTCGCATCGATCCCGAGCACGGCTCGAGCTTCGATTTCAACGTGAAGGTGCCGGGGCCGGTGATGCAGGTCGGTCCGGTACAGTCGTCGTTCAACTATGGCGACTTCTTTGCGGAAAGCGCGAACGTCGGCTACGAGACGCTGCTGTACGACTGCATGTTTGGCGACGCGACGTTGTTTCAGCGCGCCGACAGCATCGAGACGAGCTGGTGCGCGGTCGACGACGTGCTGCATCCGAGGAGTGGCGGCGCGGTTGCCGTGCGCGGCTATGCGGCCGGCAGCGACGGGCCGGCCGAAGCCGACGCGCTGCTCGCGCGCGATGGCCATGCGTGGCGCCCGTTGCAGCAGAAAGCGCCCGGTGGCAAGTCGTAGCGGCAACTTTGAACCAACCCGCAGACCCGCATCACAACCGCCTCAACACAATCGGGAGACATCGTGGCAACACGCAACAAGAACGCAGTGAAACGGAATGCGCCGACAAGCGGCGGCGAGCACATCCTCGCGATCGATGTCGGCGGCACCGGCCTGAAGGCCGCGATCATCGACGCCGACGGGCAGATGAAAACCGAACGCGTGCGCGTTGCGACGCCGCATCCGTGCACGCCGGATCAACTGGTGGACGCGCTCGCGCAACTCGTGGCTCCGCTCATCGAGCAGGTGCGGCCCGTCCGTATCTCGATCGGGTTTCCGGGTGTCGTGCGCAACAACCGCATTCTGACCGCGCCGCACTTCGGCATCGAAGGATGGCACGACATTGCGCTCGCGGATTCGCTCGCGCAGCGCCTGGGCGGACTGCCGGTGCGGATGATCAACGACGCCGAAATGCAAGGCTTCGCGGCGATCGAAGGCCACGGCCTCGAATTCGTGCTGACGCTCGGCACCGGCGCCGGCACCGCGATGTTTCGCGATGGCGAACTGATGCCGCATCTGGAGCTCGCGCATCATCCGGTCAGCAAGAAGGGCGTGGCGTACGACGAATACATCGGCGAGGCCGCGCGCGAGCAGATCGGCAACAAGCGTTGGAGCCGGCGTGTCGAGAAGGTGATCCGCATTCTCGAGTCACTGGTCAATTACGACAAGCTGTGGATCGGCGGCGGCAACGCGGCGCGCATCAAGTTTTCGCTGCCGGCGAACGTGGCGACCGTATCGAACGACGCGGGGATCGAGGGCGGCGCGAAATTGTGGCATCCGCTGTCGGTGCGCGAGACGCGACAGTATCCGGAGGCGACGCAGAAGACGGGGCGGTTCAAGCCGAAGTGAGGCGGTGGATTGCCGCCGCCATCACGTATCCAGTGCCGCGGCTCCACGTCCAACGGTTCATATCAACCCCTCAACGATTGCCAAGGCGATCCGTGCCCGAGCACTGGTCAGCGCTTCGACGCTGGACGTGCTCATAACTACTTCGGCTCTGCTGGCAACGGATTATCTTGCCGGTAAGTGCGCTTGGGGTTAATGACCAAACGCTTGACCTGTGCGTCCAATTCCTTACTGTGATACAGGTCCAGACACTTCAGGAAATCGAAACGGACACCTTCAGTTTCCGATTCAACCAGCGGGTTTTGATAATTTCGCGCCAAATAATTGTCCACCAAGGTTTTGATCGCGTCTGGAGCCTTCTCCAAGTCGTAGTAAGTCCAGTCTCGCAATGCACTGACGCTGCTTCCCGCATCCATAGCAGCATCTTTGTCGTTCCTGTAGGCGGTCGCTATGCAAGTAGCCAGAACCATGTCTTTGTAATTCTGTGCATAAGTACGTGCTCCAGCTTGAGGAGTCGCACGTTGATCGCCTTTTGCATAGCAAGCAGACATGCCGAAGATGAGGGCAAAACCAGTTAGGATGCCAGCCCCGACCTTCTTCACGGCAAACTCCAGAAGTTCGCGCGGTCAGTGCGATACTTCGCCTCAGGTTCGTTGAAATAGCAGTGGTCGTAACAGTAGTTTTCGCGCAATCCAGTTGTCCATCACGGGGTGACGGTCTCGTTCACTGCTTCCGCGGTTTGTCTAACGCCCGACGTTTGTCGTACTCGCGCGCAAGGTAAATGTTTTGCCGTCGAACGCGTAGTAGTAGGTTCCGTGCTCGGCGTTTTCATTGCGGCTACCGTGAGCGATCAGCAGGCAACTGTCTGCGCGATAGGCAAGCGGATCCGTGATGTCCAGCGGCCAATCGGAAACCGTGAACGGCAGCGAAGTGACGCGGCCCGAGTTCGTATCGATTGCCGCCGCCATCACGCAGCCAGCACCGCATCCCCACGTAGCGAGAACGTAGTGGCCCGCGAAGTTAATCGGCTCCTTTGCGGCTTCACGAAGAATGCTGCGGTAATGACGTGCCGTCGCGTCCGTGAATATCATGCGTGGCATCGCAGCGTGCCTGGACTCGACAGTGGCGGGACAATCCTCAAACCTGAGGACCGATTCCGCAAGGGCCAAACCGGATACTGCGCCGAACATCAATGTGGCAATAAGCCAGGACGAAAGACGCATCGTTTTAATACCAGTGGTGTTGTTGCCAGAATCCCCTGGCCATATTTGCGGAATGGTAGCGGCCATAAATGTAACGGATGCCGCCTTGGCACTCCTCCTTCGCATTACCGAATGATGCCTCTCCGCGCGGGTTCAAGCTGTATTGCGCGCGCAGCAGTTGAAACAGGCCACGTGCTGTTGAAGTCCCGTTGCGCGCATCGACGACACCGGCGGATTCCTGAGCCATGATCCATAGCAGATCGCTGAAATCCGTGTCTGGAATGCGCTCGGTGCGCATGGCGTCTTTCAGCGCATTCTGAACCGTGAGCGGCACAATGCTTGCCGGCTTCTCTTTCCATTGCGGCGGCGCAGTCTTCGTCGGGCGATGCGAGTGGGCGTGTTTTGTAGACATTCAGGCAACTCCATTTCTTTCTTTGAACGACAAAGGGCGAGAACGAATTAATCAATCGATCACGTAGGATCGCTATCTGTTTGATTCGCGTAGCCCCATGCGCAATATGCCGCCTCTTCCATCTCAAAACAACATTCTCGTTATAGTTGCTCTTTGAACTGCAACGCTCTCAACGGCACGTCCAACCCCGGAGACTCCCAATGACTCGCATCCACCTGACCCTCGCGCGGCGCCTCCTCTCCGTCGGCGCGTGCGCGCTGCTCGCTTACGCGAGCGCGCATGCGTATGCGGCACAGGCCTTCGCGGTGTCGTCGCCGGGACTGGCCGATGGCGGCACGCTCAACGCAAGCCACGCGGCGAGCGCGAACAATTGCGGCGGCGGCAACGTGTCGCCGGCGCTGCAATGGCATAACGCGCCGGCCGGGACGAAAAGTTTCGCGGTGACGATCTTCGATCCCGACGGCGCGAAAGGCCTCGGCCTCGTGCACTGGATCGTCTATGGCATCGCGCCTACCACGACCGGACTCGCCGAAGGCGAAGCCGCGCCGGCGGGCAGCGTCGCCGGCACGAATCGCACCGGCGGCCCCGGCTATTACGGCCCGTGTCCGCCCGTCGGCGAGGTACCGCATCACTACGTGGCGCAGGTCTATGCGCTCGATCTGCCGCCCGACGCATTGCCGGCCGGCTTGACGCGCGACGCGTTCCACGCCGCGATCAAGGATCACGTGCTCGCCGCGACGAGCACCGTGCTGCGCTACGGACGATGAAGACGCGCGGCCGAACGCCGGGCCGCGCCTGATCTGCCGGCGGGCGCCTAGCGCGCCGCGTCCCCCCAGCGATACTGCACGCTCGCTTCATCGATCTGAGTCTTGATCGCGGCGTCGAGCGTGAGCCCGGCCGCCGCGAGCGTATCGCTCAACTGCTCCGCGCGGCTCGCACCAATGATCGCCGACGTAATCAGCGGATTCGCGAGCACCCACGCAAGCGAGACCTTCGCCAGCGATTCGCCGGTCGGCGCGACGATCGCCTTCAGCCTTTCGATCGTGTCGAACTCGCGCTCATGCCAGTAGCGCTCCTGATACATCGCGCCAGCCTTGCCGACGCTTTCGGTGAAGCGCCCTTCGGCGGGCGTCGCGTCGAGCCGGTGCTTGCCGCTCAGCAGTCCGCCCGCGAGCGGGTTATACGGCATCACGGCCAGTTGTTCCTCGGCGGCCAGCGGCAGCAGCTCGCGCTCGATCTGGCGAAACAGCAGGTTGTAGCGCGGCTGGACCGACACGAAGCGCGCGACGCGGAGCACGTCCGCGCGCCCCAGTGCGCGCGCGAGCCGGTAGGCGAGAAAGTTCGACACGCCGATATAGCGCGCCTTGCCCGAGCGCACGATCGCATCGAGCGCTTCGAGCGTCTCGTCGAGCGGGGTCTTCGCGTCGTCGGAATGGAGCTGGTACAGGTCGACGTAGTCGGTGCCGAGGCGCTGCAAGGACGCGTCGATCGCATCGAGCAGGTGCTTGCGCGACGCGCCCTGGTCCCACGCGGCGGGCCCCATCTTGCCGACCGCCTTGGTCGCGACGATGAAGCGCTCGCGTTTGCCCTTCAGCCAGCGTCCGACGATTTCCTCGGTGCGCCCGGCCAGATTTTCGTCGCCGCCGAGCGGATAGACGTTCGCGGTATCGATGAAATTGACACCGGCGTCCGCGGCCGTGTCGAGGATGCGGTGCGATGCGGCTTCTTCGGTTTGCAGCCCGAAGGTCATGGTGCCGAGACACAGGCGAGAAACGGTCAGGCCGGTGCGGCCGAATTGGCGATATTGCATAAAGTCGACTCCAGAGGGAAGGAAAGCGCTGCCGAAGCGATGAAACTACATTGTTGTAAAAAGGATAAACCGAGTCGCGATTCGGTGTGCCTGACGCACGCCGGGATTGCTGACTTCCAGTAGATGTGAAATGATATTGATTCTCATTTAAACCTAGCCAGCCATCCCGTCATCTCCATCTCACACTACGGAGAGCGGCAGCCAGCCATATGCGGCTTTGTCATGAATTCGACGTCACTGATGCGGATCTGACAAACGCATTTCTGACGGGATTTCCATGCTCAATCACACGCCGCTCGCGACAGCGCTAGCGCTCGCTTTTGCCATTCCTTTGTCGACCCCGGCGCTCGCGCAAAGCGCGCCGCAGAACGCACAAACCAGCGCACGGAACGACACACCCGCCGCCGCGCCGACGCTGCCGACCATTGGCGTGCAGGCTCAGGCCGTTCAGCAGGACTTCCAGGCCGACCGGGCGACCGTCGGCGCCAAGACGCCGACCGCGCTGCGTGACATTCCGCAGACCGTCACCGTGATCAATCGCGACCTGCTCGCCTCGCAGGGCGCGACGTCGTTTGCGGACGCGCTGCGCAACGCGCCCGGCGTGACGATCGGCGCGGCCGAAGGCGGCCAGATCGGCAACAACATCAACCTGCGCGGCTTCACCGCGCAGAACGACATCTATCTGGACGGCTTTCGGGACCGCAACCAGTACTACCGCGACACGTTCGACCTCGAGTCGCTCGAGGTGCTGTACGGTCCGTCGTCGATGCTGTTCGGCCGCGGCTCGACCGGCGGCGTGATCAACCAGGTCAGCAAGAAGGCGAACCTGACGGACTCGGCGGAAGTCTCCGGCATGATCGGCACCGACGACCGCTACCGCTCCACCGTCGACGTGAATCACAAGCTCACCGACACCTCGGCGATCCGCCTCAATGCATTCGGCCAGAGCCTCGGCTCGACGCGCGACGTGATGAAGAACAAGGACTTCGGCGTCGCGCCGGAACTGCGCTTCGGCATCGGCACGCCGACCGAGATCACGCTGTCCGCGCTGATCCAGCACAACCACGACATGCCCGACTACGGCATCCAGGCGCTGAACGGCCGCCCGTCGCCGGTACCGAAGAACACGTTCTACGGTTTGACCAGCGACCGCACGATCCAGGACGTGCAGATCTTTACCGCGGCGATCAAGCACAAGTTCTCCGAGGACCTGACGCTGACGAACCAGACGCAGATCTCGCACTCGACCACCGACGCGCGCGAAACCGCGCCGCAAGCGGTGCTGACCGGACCGCTGTCGTCCAGCACAGCGTTGACCAACGGCAACTTCACGACGCTGTCGCCATCGCAGCTGTTCATCAAGCTGCAGAGTCATGACCGCGTGATCCAGAATCATGCGATCTACAACGACACGATGCTCGAATACAAATTCGACACCGGACCGATCAGGCACGACCTGATCGTCGGTGTCGAAGTGGGCCACGACAGCTATACGAACCAGGCGTACACGCGCAACAACCTGCCGATCGTGCCGATGCTCAATCCGCCGATCATGGGCACGCCGTCGAACGTGACGACGACGGTCGGCAACTACGCCGATTCGAGCGCGAACGAAATTGCCGCTTACCTGAACGACACGATTACGCTGACGCCGCACTGGAAGCTGATCGGCGGTGTGCGCTGGGATCGTTTCTCGGCGGGAATCCGCAATACGATTAGCGCGCCGGCTTACGCGAGCCAGACCAACTACTTCACGAGCGTGCGCGCCGGCGTCATCTATCAGCCGACCGACTGGCAGTCGTACTACGTGTCGTACGGCACGTCGTTCAACCCGTCGCTCGAAAACCTGACGGTCACGAACCTCACTCAGAACCTCGCGCCGGAATCGACGAAGTCGTATGAAATCGGCGGCAAGTGGGATCTGTTCGGCGGCAACATGTCGGTGACCTCGGCGATCTTCCGCGAGGAAAAGGACAACGCGCGCACACAGGTGTCACCGACCGAGTACCAGCTGGCCGGCAACATTCGCGTCGACGGCTTCCAGGCGGGCGTGACGGGGCACATCACCGACAAGTGGCAGATTTTCGGCGGCTACACGTACATGGACGCGACGATCCTGAAAGCGGCCGACGGCACGCAGGGCCACACGCCGGCCAACACGCCGCGCAACACGCTGACGTTCTGGACCACGTACGCGATCACGCCGCATTGGGAAATCGGCGGCGGTCCGATCTACATGTCGCCACGTTATGCGTCGAATACGAACTACGTGAAGGTGCCGGGCTACACGCGTTGGGACGCGACCGCGGCCTATCACGCGAAGAAGTACGACGTGCGCCTGAACCTGCTGAACCTCACCAACAAGTACTACTACGACGCGTTGATTCCGTCTGACGGCGGACGTTCGGTGCCGGGCATCGGCCGCACGCTGCTCGCGACGTTCGACTACCGCTTTTGACACGCGCTTTTGATACGCACTGAGCGCATGCGTACGGCTTGCCGCTTCTGCAAACGGCAAGCCGACGCGAAGGACACACTATGTTGCTGCACATTCCGAAGGTACTGGACGCCGGGCAGTTGCGCTTCATGCGCGAGCGGCTCGATCGAGCCGGCGACGCGTGGGTCGATGGCCGCGCGACCGCGGGCTATCAGGGCGCGCCGGTCAAGCGCAATCAGCAGATCGCCGAGCACTCGACGCTCGCGCGCGAACTCGGCGATGTGATTCTCGCGGCGATCGAACGCAATCCGCTGTTCATCAGCGCGGTGCTGCCCAACCAGGTCTATCCGCCGCTCTTCAACCGCTACGAGGGCGGCATGCAGTTCGGCAGCCACGTCGATGGCGCGGTGCGCGTGCTGCCGAACGGCGTGAAGCTGCGCACCGACGTGTCGGTGACGCTGTTTCTCAGCGCGCCCGACGAATACGACGGCGGCGAACTCGTGATCGAGGACACCTACGGCGTGCAGCAGGTGAAACTGCCGGCCGGCGACATGATCGTCTATCCGGCGACGAGTCTGCACCAGGTGACGCCGGTCACGCGCGGTGCGCGGGTGGCGAGCTTCTTCTGGGTGCAGAGCCTCGTGCGCGGCGACACGCATCGCGCGCTGCTGTTCGACATGGACACCGCGATTCAACGGCTCAATGCCACCCATGCCGACGAAGCTGCGCGACGCAGCCTCGTCGGCTGTTATCACAATCTGCTGCGCACCTGGAGTGAAACGTGAGCGTCTCGGACACCCTCGACATTCAACCGCCCGCGGCCGGCGAACATGACGCGCAGGAGCCGCGTCGGCTCGATGACCATAAACTGAAATCGCGCCGGCAGCGCTCGCGTCGCGCGACCTTCATCAAGTGGCTGCGCCAGGTGCATGGGTGGGTTGGACTGTGGGGCGCGGCGCTCGGTCTGCTGTTCGGCACGACGGGCTTCTTTCTGAATCATCGCGGCGGCCCGCTGCGCGTCTCGACCGGCGAGCCGCAGGTGTCGGTGATGCAGGTGCCGCTGCCGCAACCGGCGCCGCAAACGCCGCGCGAGCTCGCGAAGTGGCTCAAGCAGGAGCTGAAAATCGCCGGCAATCCGGGGCGCGTGCAGAAGGAAGCCGAGCATCCGGTGGCGTGGGGCGATCGCAGCGTCGTGCAGCCCGAGCACTGGCAACTGAGTTTCGGGTCGCCGAAGGAAAACACGTCGGCCGAATACTGGGTCGGCAACCACACCGTGACGGTCAAGCGCAGCGCGAACACCTTTCTCGCGATGCTGACGAACATGCACAAGGGTGTCGGCTTGGGCGTCGGTTGGGTGCTGCTGATCGATACGCTCGCGGGCAGCCTGATCCTGCTGTCGTTGACGGGCGTGCTGTTGTGGACCGAGTTGAACAAGCGCAAGACGGTGGGGCTCGCGCTCGTGGTCGGATCGATTGCGGCGGCGGTGGTGTTGGGGACGATGTAAGGGCGCAGCGCAACGCTTCGGGCGACGCCTGCGCGCTGGCGGGCAGGCTTTGATCGGTCCGCGCTAGAATCGTCGCAGACCTACTCCGCAGGCTCTGCCGCCATCCGCCGATGACCTCTTCCGCGAACCCCGTCGACACCGCGCTGACCACGCGGCGCTCGGTGCGCGCCTTTCTGCCGACACCGGTGCAGCGCGCCGACATCGAAGCGATTCTCGAAGCCGCCAGCCACGCACCGTCGGGCACCAACACGCAGCCGTGGAAGGTGTACGTGCTGACGGGCGAATCGCTCGCGCGTCTGTCGCGCGATCTGCTCGCCGCCTACGACGATCCGCAGCGCGACGAGCTGTACCAGGAGGAGTACGCGTACTATCCGCGCCAGTGGCAGTCGCCGTTCATCGACCGGCGTCGCAAGATCGGCTGGGACATGTATAGCCTGCTCGGCATCGAGAAGGGCGACAAGGCGCGCATGCACGAACAGCACTCGCGCAACTTCCGTTTCTTCGACGCACCCGTCGGCCTGCTGTTCACGATCGATCGCAGCCTCGAGCGCGGCAGCTGGCTCGACTACGGCATGATCCTGCAGGCGATCATGACGGCCGCGCGCGGGCGCGGTCTCGACACCTGTCCGCAGGCCGCGTTCATGCAGTTTCATCGACTGATTGCCGGACATCTCGGCTTGCCCGAAAACGAGCAATTTGTGTGCGGCATGTCGCTCGGTTTCGGCGACCCCAACGCGCCGGTCAATACGCTGCGCCCCGAGCGCGAACCGGTCGAGCGCTTCGCGCGCTTTCTCGATTGAACGCATCCCTCAGTCCCCACCCAGAGGCAAACGACAATGAAAACATCGCGGCGCCATTTCCTGTTGGTCAGCGCGGGCGTCGGCTCTTCGCTCGCGCTGTCTCGGGTCGCGTTCGCCGCGACCGTTCCCAATGCGCTCAGCGAGAGCGATCCGCAGGCGCAGGCGGTCGGCTATACCGAAGATGCGTCGAAGGTCGACAAGGCCAGATTTCCGAACTTCGCGGCCGGGCAATCGTGCGCGAACTGCTCGCTGTTCCAGGGCAAGGCATCGGACGCATACGGCGGCTGCACGCTGTTCGGCACTAAACAGGTCGCGTCGCGCGGCTGGTGCAGCGCGTATACGAATATGTGAGCACGCCGCCGTAGCGTTCGCAGCGGTGCTATAGCAGCGCCTTCAGCACGAGTTCGTGCGAGTGCCCGATCCACACGGCGGCGTCGCGATGATCGCGCAGCGCGTCGCCGGTGTTCGGATGCAGGAAGACATCGAGCGCGCCGTGATTGAGCGTGAGCCAGCCGACCACGTCGGCGAACTGCGTGTGCGCGAAGGCGAGCTGATACGACCACATCGGATGCGGCCCGACCGGCCGTTCGTGGAAGCGCCCGATCTGCAGTTTGTCGCCCCAATGCGCGTCGATCTGCTCGCGAAACGCCCAGGCGGCATCGCGGCTCGCCGGGTCGAAGTAGATGTGCGCGTGCCAGCTTTGTATCGCTGAAGCAGCGCGAAAAGTCATATCAGAGTTCATTGCCAGGCTCGTTCCGTATCAGTCTTTATCCGACATTCGTTCTGCTTCGCTTTCCGCCGGCGCGCGCGCTGCAAGTCGCATGTGAAACTGTGTCTGATCCTCGCCGACGATCTCGAAGCCAAGACGATCGTACAGCCGTTTGGCGGGATTGCCCTTGAGCACCTGCAAGCTGACCGGCAACGCTTCGGCCGCGGCGGCGCGCAGGATCGTGCGCAGCGCTTGCTCGCCGATGCCGCGACCCTGCAGCGCCGGCGCGATCTGCAACTGCACGACGAACCATTCGTCGTCGTTGCGATGCGCCTTCAACAAGCCCGCGGGCGCGCCGTCGATACAGACCACCTGCGCCGCGTCGTAGCGATGCAACAGGCGCGCGCGATGGACGTCGTCGTCGGTCGGCTCGCCGGCGCGCGCCAGGTGTTCGGTCATCGTCGTCTTGCGCAGTTCGAGCAGGAAGGCTTCGTCGTCGGGTTGCGCGGGGCGCAGGGTCAACCCGGATCGTTGGTCGGGCAGTTGGGCGGACATGTCGGCAAGGTGGTGGCGCGCGATGATCGTGCGAAGCGCTAGTAAGAATTGTCGTCGATTGTCGCGCCGGCTGCGCTTTTTTACCACGCGGCTATGTTGCAGTCTTCTCACTTTGCGATGCAGGGCGAACGCTCGATGCGGCGAGGCGCCGCCTGCTGCGCTGTGTGGCATGCGCATTGCTAAAGGTTGATTCGCTTTTCGCGGGCACGGTCGTCGACCCATCGCGGCCGCGCTTATCCGGGGACGTTCGCGTTATGCGGCGAACGTCGTAATCAACGTTGCGAGGTGGGCTATGACGATGATCGAGGTGGTACCCAGCGTCTCGGCAGATGGACGCGCGGTGATTTTCCAGCTTTCGTCGCAGGGACGAGACCTTGAATGCGCGGTCACGCGCGAGGCGCTCGAGCAGCACTTCTGGCTGCAACGCGGCGCGGGTGAGGCGCGCGTTCTGAAGACGTTCGCGGATGGGCGCAAACGTATTACGGCGATCGCCGAACGAAAAATGCTCGCGCGTCCCGGTGAGAAGGTCTTGCTGACGATCGACGATTTCTCCACACGCGGTTGACGTGCGTGGCGTGGCGCGCGTCATCGCTCGAAGCTGCACACGCGATGACGCCGGCGCGACGGCACCGGCTCCGCTCGGCCTGAATGCGGCCGGCTTCGCACTTCGCGTCTTTTCTCTCAGGCTTTCGCAGCACCGTTTCGGTGCAATCGCTGATTTCACATCGGGAGCTCCGTGGGGCCGCTGTTACATCGATTCGCCAAATTAACCCACCAAAGCGCTTCGGTTCGCTGAATTGCTTTCGCGCGTGCGCGCATACACTCTTTTCCATGGAGCGAGGAATCACCGCCCTCCATCGATGCGATCTTCCCCTCGTGTCGGATTTGAACCGTACCGTTGATAAGTAGTCTGCAGTTCGCAGTCCGCAGTTGACGCAATACAAGCGCGCAATGCATCGAGCACGAGCGCGAAGCAACAGGGGTAGCGGCCAGAAGTAGCAGATAGCGAGGACCGGCCCACATGCAGTCGCAATTGAAGTGGTAGTTTGAATCGGCAGTTGAAGCTTGCTGTCGAGCGGTAGAAATTGCCGGTGCAGTACACGTAAGCAATAGCTTTGCAGGTTAGGTGGTTATAGGTTGGCAGGCATCCACGCGCCCGCTCGGCCGTTCCATCCTGTCAGCCCTGTTCCTCGCGGAACAGGGCTTTTTTTTCGTCGCAACGAAGCGGGCTTCTTGTTTCTGGCGGCGTCGAACCGATATGCGGACATTGCGTTCTTCGATACGTTCGAAGCACGGGCGCGTCCGCATGGGGTGAACTGTCGGGCGCGAAATACGTCGGACGTTTGAGCGCGGCGTTTGCCGCCGTCGCGTGCCGAAGTCCGGGCGCGCTGCCGAAAGAAGGAGGTTGAATCGATGTCCAGCAAGTCGCGAGTTCGCAAGCCCGGCCGCACGGCCATGTCCCCGTTGTTGCGTTCTCTGACCCAGAGCCGCACCGCGCACGCGCCGGTCACGCAGACCATGCTGTTGCAGGCCTACGCCGCGCTCGATGCATTGCGCCGCGGCCACGGCGCGCGCATTCTGCACACGACGCTGAGCCGGCATTTGCTGGTGTCGCAGGAACTTGTGCATGCCGGATGGGGCGCCGACGCGCGCGCCGATATCGAAAGCGCGCATGCGGCGATGGTGCGGCTCGATGTGCGCGAGCGCCAGACTGGCCGCTGGTCGCTCGAAGACGACGACTACGCAAGTCTGTGCGCGGCGCTAGCGATTTTCGACGGACAGTTGTCGGCGGCGTCGCTGAGCGAGCTGGCGAGCGCGGAAGCGAAAATGATCGAAGGTTTGATGCGTTCCGCGCGACTGCGGGCGCTGGCGGAAGCGGCGGTTTGAGCGGCACGCATCTGGCGGCGCGCATTTCGAAAGCGTCGCGGGTCACCGGCGCTTCGCTCAATGCGCTATCGGCGAGCCCGGGCGAGTGGCTGCCCGCTGCGCTGCGTTTCGTCGAACGGCTGATACGACCATTTCAGCGCGGACGTAAATGGATTACGGACACATTGAAAGCGGCATCGACGTGTCGCGCGAGGCCGGCTGGTGCGCGTGGCGCGGCTTGTTACGAGTGTCCGTAGAAGTCCCGCCGGGCGCGTTTGCCGCTGCGATTCCCGCTTGCTAGACTGGCTGCGCCTGCTTGCCGCCTACCTGCTCGCGTACCTCCCGCATACCGCCGAGGCCAGGCGTCGCTGGCGTCGTTGCGATGCCGACGCGCGCGTACAACCGAGCCCTATCGGAGACATCATGTCCTACATGCTGCTGATCGTCGAACCCACGGACCAACGCGAGGAGCGCGCCGAAGCCGCGGGCCGCGACCTCTACGACCAGATGGTGCGTTTCTCCGAGAACCTGAAAGCGCGCGGCAAGCTGCTCGCGGTCGAGTCACTGACTTCGCAGAAGGACGCCGTGCGCGTGCAGGTCCGCCATGGCCAATCGAAGCTCGTCGACGGGCCGTTCGCCGAGGCGAAGGAGATGATCGGCGGCTTCTTTCTGTTGAACTGCGACAGCCGTGAAGAGGCCGTGGCGATCGCGCAAACCTGCCCGGCGGCGTCGTGGTGCACGGTCGAGGTGCGCAAGCTCGGACCGTGCTTCATCTAGGCACGCGTGACTCCCACTTCACTCGCTTCGGTATTTTCCCTGGGATGTGGGGACCGCCGCGCGTGTCGATCGGACCGTGCATCGCGCGTCGTATGAGTAAGGGGCGAGCCGGCGTGGCCCCGCCAGGCGATTCACAGGAATCCACTCACGACCAACCACTAACAACAAGGAGCAACGACATGCGATTCATGATCATCGTCAAAGCCACCGCCGCGAGCGAAGCCGGCGAGATGCCCGAACCGTCGCTGATCGCCGCCATGGGCGCCTACCACGAAGAACTCGCGAAGGCCGGCGTGCTGCTCGACGCGACGGGCCTGCAGCCGAGCTCGAAAGGCTGGCGCATGCGCTATAGCGGCGGCAAACGGAGCATCGTGGACGGGCCGTTCGTGGAGACCAAGGAGCTGATCGCGGGCTACACGTTGATCCAGGTGCGCTCGCGCGACGAGGCGATGGAATGGGCGCGGCGTTTTCCGGCGCCGTTCGGTGAGCACGCCGATGGCGAAATCGAGGTACGGCAGCTGTTCGAACTCGACGACTTCGAGCCGGGGCCGGAAGTCGAGCGCTTTCACAAGCTCGAAGAAGATCGCCGCTGATTTGATGGACTACGTCTGGGAGCTCGCATACATGGTCCTGAACGCGCAACCGCCGGCAGCAGGTGAAGGCTGACGCCGTGACGATACAGGCCACCCATCGTGCGATCGACGCTGTCTGGCGGATCGAATCCGCGAAGGTCATCGCTCACGTCGCGCGGATCGTGCGCGACGTGGGACTCGCCGAGGAACTCGCGCAGGACGCGCTGGTGGCCGCGCTCGAGCATTGGCCGGACGCGGGCGCGCCCGACAACCCCGGAGCGTGGCTGATGACGGCCGCGAAGAACCGCGCGCTCGATCGCCTGCGCCAGGAAGCGCTGCATGCGCGCAAGCGCGAGGAGCTCGGCCACGATCTCGACGCGATCGAAGCGCACGTGGTGCCCGATTTCGTCGATGCGCTCGACGCCGCGCGCGCCGACGACATCGGCGACGATCTGCTGCGGCTCATCTTCACCGCGTGCCATCCGGTGCTGTCGACCGATGCGCGCGTCGCGCTGACGCTGCGCCTGCTCGGCGGCCTCACCACCGACGAAATCGCGCGCGCGTTTCTCGTGCCGGAGCCGACCATCGCGCAGCGGATCGTGCGCGCGAAACGCACGCTGTCGGCGGCGCGCGTGCCGTTCGAGGTGCCGCAGGAGGACGCGCGAGCGGCGCGGCTCGCGTCGGTGCTGCAGGTGATCTACCTGATTTTCAACGAAGGTTATTCGGCCACGGCCGGCGACGACTGGATGCGCCCGACGCTATGCGAGGAGGCGTTGCGGCTTGGGCGCGTGTTGAGCGGACTCGCAGCCGACGAGAGCGAGGTCCACGGTCTCGTTGCGCTGATGGAGATTCAGGCGTCGCGTACGCACGCGCGCACCGACGCCCAGGGGCGTCCGGTACTGCTGCTCGATCAGGATCGCAGCCGCTGGGACCCGCTGCTGATTCGCCGCGGCCTCGCCGCGCTGGACAACGCGCATGCGCTCGGCGGCGAGAGCGGGCCGTATGCGTTGCAGGCGGCGCTCGCCGCGTGCCATGCGCGAGCGCGCCGCGCCGAGGACACCGACTGGGCGCAGATCGTCGCGCTCTACGATGCGTTGGCGCAGGTCGCGCCGTCGCCGGTAGTGGAGTTGAATCGCGCGGTCGCGGTGGGGATGGCGTTCGGGCCGGCGGCCGGACTCGAGATCGTCGATGCGCTCGCCGCCGGTTCGGCGCTCGCGAATTATCACTGGCTGCCGAGCGTGCGCGGCGATCTGCTGGTCAAGCTTGGACGCGTCGACGAAGCCCGCGCGGAGTTCGAGCGCGCCGCGGCGATGACGCGCAATACGCGCGAGCGCGAGTTGTTGCTGGAGCGTGCGCGCGGGCTCGCGGATTGAGGCTGGCACATTGGTGCTCGCGCACACGTCAGTGCCGCCTCAACGAATCAGCTGCCGCACCCCCAACGCAACGATCAAGCCGCCGCACACACGATCCACCCACCTCTTGCCGCGCCGATAAGCCGACGCGATGCGCTGATGCGACAGCGCCAGCGCGACGAACCCATACCAGCTGCTCGCGACGACGAACACCATGCCGAGCATCGCGGCGGACGTGCCGGTGCTCACATGCGCTGGCGCCGCCGAAGCTCTGGGTGAAAAGTAACGCGAGCATTCCGCTCATAGCCCGAAAAACGCCGCGCCCGCGGTCAAGACGCCCACTCCCGCGACGAGGTACGACAGATTGCGCAGCCAGTTCTTGCGCGTGAGCAGCGTGATCGCACACAGCGCAATCGCGACCTGAATCAGCAGCGTCGCCTGAGCCCAGCGGTGATGGCCGTGCAACAGCGTTTCGCTGCGCGTATCGGCGGCGACGACCTGTTTTTCGATCGCTTCTGCGTTCGCGCGGATCGGCTCCTTCTGCTGCTTGTATTTCTCGACGTCGGCGACGAACTTCGCGTGCGCGTCGCTATTGGGCGCCGACAGCGCCGCGCCGAGTTCCGCGAGGTTTTCCTTTTCGCCCTTCGCCTGGTAGTAGCTCCACTGGTTCGACGCTTCGGTCTTCTTGATCGCGGCTTCGTTCTTGTAGAACAGCGCGAGGTTTTCGGCGTTGCCGCTCTGGTACGCGCACAGCGCGCCGATCGTCGCGAGGATCGCGGTCATCACGGCCATGCGGCTCGCGAACGGATCGGCGTCGTGATGCGCGGCGTGGCCGGCGTGTTCGACGGCATGGTCGTGCGGACCGTGCACTTCATATTCTTCAGACATCAGATTCTCCGAGGCAATGCTTTTGTCGTTCTCGCCGGACGGGGCGGGCGCCCGGCGGCCTCAATCTTAGCGTGTCGCCGACGCCCGGAGGCCGCAGCTTCAATGCACTGTGTCAGAGGGACGGTTATTGCATGCGAATCACGACGCGCCCGCGCGTGCCGGCGGCGACCGCCTCGTAGGCTTCGCGCGCGCGGGCGAGCGGGAATTCCTGCGCGATCGCCGGGCCGCTCAGCTTGCCGTTGTCGAAGCCCTCGACGAGCGCCGTCATCAGCGGCGCCGATTCCGCGACGCCGAGCTTCGCGCTGTCGACGCCGAGCAATTGCGTCTCGTTGTGATAGAAGTCGATCAGATCGAACTCGACGCGGCGCTTGCCGGTCCCGCTGATTTCGAGCACGCGGCCGCGCCGCTTCGCGAGACTCAGCGCGGTCTCGAACGCGACACCGCCTACCGTGTCGTACACGACTTCCGCGCCCGCGCCGCCGGTCAGCTCGCGCACGCGTGCGGCCGCGTGTTCGTCGAACGCCACGTAGGCGTCGATCAGGCGGCCCGCGGGCGTGGCGGGATCGAGCGGCCGGCGGTCGACGGCGATCACGCGCGCGCCTCGCGCTTTCGCGATCTGCACGACCGCGCCACCGACACCGCCGCTCGCGCCAAGCACGGCAATGGTCTCGCCGACCTGCAACTTTGCGTATTCGACGGTGCCGAGCCACGCGACCACGAAGTTCACGCCGATCGCCGCCGCCTCGATGTGGCTCAACGCCACGGGCTTGCGCGACAGCGCCGCGACCGGAATGCCGAGGTACTCGGCGTGCGTGCCGTCGCGCGTGAAGCCGATGTCGCCGCCGGTCCCCCACACCTCGGCGTCGAGCCACGCGGCCGGGCCGTCCACCACCACGCCGCTGAAGTCGCGCCCCGGCGTGCGCGGCAGCACCGTATGTTCGAAATGGCCGGACACGTTCTTCACGTCGCTCGGATTGACCGAGGCCGCCATGACCCGCACGACCGCATGCTCCGCGTCGGCCTGCGGCGTCGGCAGATCGACGTATTCGAGCACTTCGGGGTTGCCAAAAGATTTGAACTGAATCGCTTTCATCGTGCGTGGCTCCGGTTGGTCTTGCGCCGCGTTGCGCAGCGAATGCACCGTAGTCTAAGTGATGCGAGTAAGGGCATCAGGACGACGGCTTTCAGATTTCGGACAACCCGCGCGCCGGGTACGCGATCACCCACGCTCTAACCCGCCTGACCCGCCTCGTCGGCCTTCGGCGCCTGAGCATGCCGCTGGTGTTCGGCGGCCAGAAACATGTACATCGCCGGCACGACGAACAACGTGAACAGCGTGCCGATCGACATCCCGGTGAAGATCACGAGCCCCATTGCGTTGCGGCCCGCCGCGCCCGCACCCGACGCGATCACGAGCGGCACCACACCGAGCACCATCGCCGCGGTCGTCATCAGGATCGGGCGCAGCCGCACGCCCGCCGCTTCCTCGACCGCTTCGCGCTTCGCGCGGCCCGCGCGCTGCAGTTCGTTGGCGAACTGCACGATCAGAATGCCATGCTTGCTGACGAGCCCCATCAGCGTGACGAGGCCGACCTGCGTGTAGATGTTCAGCGTCGTCAGGCCGATGTTGATGAAGATCAGCGCGCCGAACAGCGCCATCGGCACCGAGATCAGGATCACGATCGGATCGCGGAAACTCTCGAATTGCGCCGCGAGCGCGAGGAACACGATGATCGTCGCGAGCAGCAGTGTGATGACGAAGCCGCCCGACTCCTGCACGAACTGGCGCGACTCTCCCGAGTAATCGGCTGAATAGCCGGCCGGCGCGACCTGCGCGGTCGCCTTGCGCAGAAAATCGAGCACCTGACCTTGCGACACGCCCGGCACGATCACGCCGGAGATCGTCGCCGAGTTCAACTGCTGGAAGTGGTTGATCGATTCTGGCACGACGCTGTGCCGCAGATGCGCGATCGTCGACGCCGGAATCACGTTGCCGTCCGGCGTGCGCAGATAGTAGTCGAGCACTTGCGACGGATTGAGCCGGTCGATCTGCAACACCTGCGGAATCACCTTGTACGAGCGTCCCGCAATCGAGAAGTAGTTGACGTAGCCGCCGCCCAGCGCCGACCCGAGCGCCTCTCCGACGTCGCTCTGCGACAGCCCGAGCGAGGCCACCTTGTCGCGGTCGACGACGAGCGTCACTTCCGGCTTGTCGATTTTCAGGTCGCTATCGACGAAGAAGAACATGCCGCTCGCACGCGCTTTTTCCAGCACTGCTTGCGACACCTCGTTGAGGTTTTCGAACGGCTCGGTCGTGCTGATCACGAACTGCACCGGCAAGCCCTGCGCGCCCGGCAGCGGCGGAAACTGGAACGCCGCGACGCGCGCGCCCGCGATCTGATTCCACTTCTGCTGCAACTCCTGCTGCAGCACGGTCGCGTTCTTGCCGCGCTGGTCCCAGGTCTTGAACAGCACGCCGCCGATGCCCCGGTTGACAGTCGGCGAGCCCGTGAGCTGGAACATCTGCGAATATTCGGGCAGTGTCTTCGAAGCATCGAACACCTGGTCCGCGTAGGTCTGCATCTGCTGGATCGTCGCGTTGGGCGGCCCGATGATCTGCGAGAGCACGATGCCCTGGTCTTCCTGCGGCGCGAGTTCCGACTTCGAGGTCATGAACAGATACACGGTGCCGCACAGCAGCAGCGCGCCCATGATCACGAACACGGGCCAGGTGTCGAGCGTCGCATGCAACAGGCGGCCGTAGCCGCGATGCACGCGCTCGAACTGGCGGTCGACGAAACGCGCGAAGCGGCCCGACTCCTGCGCGGCGCGGAAGAAGCGCGAGCACATCATCGGCGACAACGTGAGTGCGATCACGCCCGACACCGTCACCGCGCCCGCGAGCGTGAACGCGAATTCGGTGAAGAGCGCGCCCGTCAGCCCGCCCTGGAAGCCGATCGGCGCGTACACGGCGATCAGCACGACGGTCATCGCGACGATCGGGCCGCCCAGTTCGCGCGCGGCGATCAGCGCGGCGTCGAACGGTGTCCTGCCTTCGTGCTTCATGTGCCGATCGACGTTCTCGACGACGATGATCGCGTCGTCCACGACGAGCCCGATCGCGAGCACGAGTGCGAGCAGCGTGAGCAGATTGATCGAATAGCCGAGCACCTGCATCACGAAGAACGTGCCGATCAGCGACAGCGGCATCGCGATCAACGGCACGATCACCGCGCGGAAGCTGCCGAGAAACAGGAAGATCACGACGGTCACGATCACGAGCGCTTCGACGAGCGTTTTGATCACTTCCCTGATTGCGGTGTTGACGAAGTCGGTCGCGTCATAAACGATGTCGCCCGTCATGCCGGTCGGAAACTGCTTCTGCAGATCGGGAAACACGGTTTTCACGCGCTTGGCCACATCGAGAATGTTCGCGTCCGGCGCGACCTTGATGCCGATGAACACCGACCGCTTGCCGCTGAACGCGACGTTGAAGTCATAGCTGTCGGCGCCGAGCACGACGTTCGCGACATCCTCGAGACGCACGAGCGAGCCGTTCTTCTGCTTGACGACGAGCTGCTTGAAGTCGTCGACGGTATGCAGGTCCGTGCCCGCTTCCAGGTCGACGCTGACCATTTGCCCCTTCGTCGTGCCGAGCGTGGCGAGATAGTTGTTGTTGCCGAGCGCGGTGTACACGTCGCTCGCGCTCACGCCGTGCGCGGCGAGCCGGGCCGAGTCGAGCCACGCGCGCATCGCGAACTGCCGCCCGCCGAGCACTTCGGCGGTCTGCACGCCCTGGATCGAATCGAGCTTGGGCTTGACCACGCGCAGCAGGTAATCGGTGACGTTGTTGCTTGGCAGCACGCTGCTGTAGAAGCCCATGTACATCGCGTCGGTGGTCTGCCCGGTCTGCACCGTCAGCACCGGCTGCTGTGCCTGCGGCGGCAACTGGTTGCGCACCGAGCCGATCTGCGTGTTGATCTCGGTCAGCGCGCGGTTCGCATCGTAGTTCAGACGCAGCGTCGCGATGATCGTCGACACGCCCGTGATGCTCGTCGACGACATGTAGTCGATGCCCTGTGCCTGCGCGATCGCCGCTTCGAGCGGCTGCGTGATGAAGCCGGCGATGGTGTCCGAGTTCGCGCCATAGTAGGCCGTCGTGATCGTGACGACCGCGTTCTCGGTCTGCGGATACTGGCTGACCTTCAGCACCGCGAGCGCGCGCAACCCGAGCACGAGGATCAGCAGGCTCACGACCGAAGCGAGTACCGGCCGGCGAATGAAGATGTCCGTGAACATGGTCGGGCGGCCTCGCTTATTGTTCCTGCGGCGTCGGATTCGGACTGTCCGACGGCTGCACGCGGTTGTCGATGATCAGCGGCGTGCCGTTCTTGAGCTTGATCTGGCCGCTCGTCACGACCTGCGTGCCGTCGTCGATGCCCTTCAGAATCGCCACCTGGTCGCCGCGCGTCGGCCCCGGCGTTACGAACACCTGCTGCGCGACGGGCAGCGTCTTGCCGTGCGCGTTGGGCTGCGTGCCGGGCTTCACGATGAACACGGTCGCGCCGTACGGGTTGTAGGTGATCGCCGTTTGCGGCAGGGTCAGGTAGCGCTGTTCGGCGCCCGAGTCGATCTTCACGTTCGCGTACATGCCGGGCAGCAGCTTGCGCTCGCGATTGTCGACGCTCGCTTCGATCTGTACGTTGCGCGTCGCGCTGTCGACTTTCGGGCTCACCGACTGGATCTTGCCGCTGAAGGTTTTCCCGCTGTACGCGTTGGTATCGACGCTGACGGTCGCGCCGATCGCGAGCTGGCCGAGCTGTTGTTGCGGTACCGAGAAGTCGGCGTAGATCGGATCGATGGCTTGCAGCGTGACGATCGCGTCGCCGGGATTCAGGTATTGCCCCGGATTGATCGTCGTGATGCCGAGGCGCCCCGCGAACGGCGCGCGAATCGTCTTCTTGTCGACGAGCGCCTGCTGTTGCGCGACCTGCGCCTTCTTGCCCTTGAGGTCGGCCGCATCGGCGTCGAGCTGCGCCTTCGCGATCGCCTTGATGTCGTACTGCGCGCGGTCGCGCTCGTAGACCGTCTGCGCGAGTTGGGCCGCGGCCTGCAGCGATTGCAGCAGCGCGACGTCGCTGTCGGCGTTGAGTCGCACGAGGATCTGTCCGGCTTTCGCTTCCTGCCCCGACACGAACGCGACCTCGCGCACGAGGCCGGCGACTTCGGTCGTCACGTCTACGCCGCGCACCGCGCGCAGGCTGCCGACCGCCGCGAGCTGCGGCTGCCACGACTGATAGTGGACCACCACCGCCGAGACCGTGGCGGGCGGCGCGGTGTTGGCCGTCATGAACTTCGCGAACATGTGCGCGCGAAACAGGTTGAAGCCGACCAGCGCGGCGAGCAGCAGGCCGACGCTGATCAACATGATCACCATCCGCTTTGTCATCGGTTTTCTTTCGGCCATCGTGATGTCCTTGCTCGGCTTGGGGCGAGGGCTGGGGTTGCGTCAGGGCACGGTCAATGTGGCGTTGCGGCGGTTGCCGTCGTTGCCGATGGCGACGACGTGTTCGACGCGCTCGCCGACGCGGCGGCCGGCGCGGCCGCGGACTCGGGCGCGGCGGCATTCCACCAGCCGCCGCCGAGCGCCTGGAACAGCGCCGCGGTATCGGCATAACGCGCGGCCTGCGCCTGCGCGAGACTCACGACCGTTTGCTGATACTGGCGTTGCGCGTCGAGCAGCGCGAGGTAGCTGACACCGCCGACGTGATACTGTCCGCGCGTCAGTTCGAGCGAATTGCTCGCGGCGCGCGACGCGTCGGTCTGCGCCTTGAGGCCGGTTGCGTCGTGTTCGAGCGCGCGCAGCGTGTCCGCAACGTTCTGGAACGCGAGCAGCACCGTCTCGCGGTATTGCGCGCCGGCCTGCTCGTAGGCGGCCTCGGCCGCGCGCTTCTGCGCGCTCAGCTGGCCGCCGTGAAAGACCGGTTGCAGCAAGCCCGCGCCGATGCTCCAGATCGTGCTGCCGGCCCTGAGCACCTGCGCGGGCGTCAACGCTTCGGCGCCGTAGCTCGCGGACAGCGTGATCTGCGGATACATCGCCGCGGTCGCGACGCCGACCTGCGCGCTCGCCTGATGCAGCGTGGCGTCGGCGGCAAGGATGTCGGGGCGCTGGTGCACCAGCGACGACGGCAGGCTCACGGGCAGCGTGTCGGGCAGCGAGAACATGTCGAGCGTGAAGTCGGGCACCGAGGTATCGCTCGGCAGCTTGCCGGCGAGTACCGCAAGCTGATGGCGCGCCTGATCGAGCTGCTGTTGCAGCGGCGGCAGCGTCGCGCGGGTCTGCGCGAGCAGCGTTTCCTGCGCGAGCACGGCCGTGCGGCTCACGCCGCCGAGTGAGAATTGCTGGTCGAGCACGTTCAGCTGCTGCTCTTCCTCGGTAGCGATCCGCTCGGTCGCGTCGATCTGCGCGCGCACCGACGCTTCCTTGACCGCCGCGGTCACGATGTTGGCCGATATCGTGAGATAGGCGGCCTGCAGCTGGAAGCGCTGATAGTCGATCTGCGCATGCAGCGCTTCGAGTTCGCGCCGCGCGCCGCCGAACACGTCCAGCTTGTACGAGACGTTGACCGACGCGTTGTAGAGATTGAATTCCTCGACGAGGCCGGGCTCGCCGAACGCGATGCCGTTGATCTTTTCGCGCGTGGCGCTCAGTTGCGCGTCGACGCTCGGCAGCAAGGTGCCGCCGGCTTGCGCCGTGTAATTCTCGCGAGCCTGTCGCAACGCCGCCTGCGCGGCGGCCATGTTCGGACTGTTGGCGATCGCCTCGCGGATCAGCGCGTCGAGCGGCTCGCAATGAAACAGCGTCCACCACGCGGCGGGAATGTCCCGGGCCGGCGCGAAACGCTGCGGCAGGCCTGCGGGGCCGGGCGCGGAGGCGGTCTGGTCGGGCAGCGGCGTGGTGGTGAAGGTGTCGGTGGCCGGTGCTGGCGGCGCGTGGTAGTCGGGGCCGACCATGCAGCCGGCCAGCGCGACGCAGCTGCACAACGCAACGTAGAGGCGCCGCCAGACAATACGCTGACTCACGTCGATCATCGATCTACCTTGTATCGCCAATGGCGGGTGGACCGGACGAAGATGTTCAGGGCACCCGAACGTTCTTGGAGTTGTCTTGCCGACGCTGGAATTTACCATGCACGGCGCGAACCGCGCTTGGCCTCGCGTTCGCTGGCGGACGAAGGTGGATACGAGATCACGTAGGAGGGCGGTGATGGCAGGCGGTGCTGCCGCTGTCTGCCACGCCCGGCGCGGTATTCACGACAATTTCACGGATTCGGGCACGCGGTTGGCTCGGCATCGCGCTTGGCGAACTGGTCGAGCTGTTGCCTGGTTATCGATCGTCTGGTTTTACCGGGCCTCGTCCGCCGCTCGGCGCTGCGCGATCAGATCGGCGAGCCGCTCGACCTGCTGCCCTTGCGCATCGAAATTGCCCGCGTCGAGCCACCGCTCATAGCACGAGCGCAATGCCGGCCACTCGCTGTCGATGATCGAAAACCACGCCGTGTCGCGATTGCGCTCGCGATAGACGATCGCCTGCCGGAAGATCCCCTCGAACGTAAATCCATAGCGCAACGCGGCCTTGCGCGACGGCTCGTTCAGCGAATCGCATTTCCATTCGAAGCGCCGATAACCGAGCTTGTCGAACACTTCGCCTAGCAGCAGGTACATCGCATCGGTCGCGATGCGCGTGCGCTTGAGCCGCGGCGAATACGTGACGTGGCCGACTTCGATCACGCCGTTGGCCGGATCGATCCGCATCAGCGAGAGCGTGCCGACCGGCTTGCCCGTCGCCAGGTCGATGACCGCGTAGTGCAGCGGATCTTTCGATGCCGCCATCTGCGTCAGACGCTCGCGATAGGCCGCGAGACTGTCGAACGGGCCGACCGCCAGATAGGTCCAGTCGCGGCCGTCGGTGGCCGAGCCGTACGCGTCGAAGAGGTCGGCCGCGTGGCGCTCGACGTCGACCGCTTCGAGCCGGCAATAGCGGCCGCCGAGCGGCTCGCGGCCCGGCGGCTGCGCGCCGTGCCAGCCGGGCAGGGGCGCGCCGATTGGCTGGCCGTAGGCGTTACGTGTGGGTTCCATGTCTGTTCTCCCGTCGATGAATGAGCGATGCCGGAGGATGCCGATGCGTGTCGATGCAGGAACGATACGGCAAACGTGGTATGTTCAAAAGATCCACGACGTGCTTATTCGATAGGTCCAGCCACCATGATCGAAATCATCGGACCGCTCGTCCATGCGGACGACGCGTTCGCCGCGAGCGGCGCCAGCGGGGCCAAGCGGCCCGCGCCGCTGCAAAAGCAGCTGATCGAACGTCTGCAGCAGGCGATTCTCGCCGGTCGTCTGCCGGCCGGGTCGCTGCTACCGTCGTCGCGGCTGCTCGCCGCCGAAATGGGCGTGTCGCGCAACACGGTCGTGATCGCTTACGAGCATCTTGCCGCGGTCGGCTACGTCATCGCCGATCGCCAGGGCACGCGCGTGAGCCCGCTGTCGAGCCCCGCCGCGCGCGGCGAGCGGGCGGCGGCGTCGGCCGCCCCGGAGGTCGTATACGCGGCGCGCGTCGAGCAGTTCGCGGCGTCGCACAAGCACGCCGACAACGGGTACGCGCTGACCCCCGGCACGCCCGCGCTGGACCGTTTCCCGCTTGCCGCGTGGCGGCGCGCGCTCGAACGTGCGATGGAGCGCGCATTACCACGCGCGCTCGGCTACGGCACGCCGGCCGGCGAGCCCGCGCTGCGCGACGCGATCGCCGCGCATCTGCGGATGGCGCGCGGCGTGCGCTGCGATGGCTCGCAGGTCGTGATCACCGAGGGCGCGCAGGAGGCGCTGAACCTGTGCGTGCGACTGCTGACCAATCCCGGCGATATCGCATGGATCGAGGACCCCGGGTATCGCGGCGCGAAGGCCGCTTTCAACGCGGGCGACTTGCGCACGCTGCCGATTCCCGTCGACGCCGAAGGCATGGCCGTGCCGGCCGACGCGTGGCACACGCATCCGCCGAAACTGATCTACACGTCTCCCGCGCATCAGTATCCGACCGGCGCGGTGCTGTCGGTGGCGCGGCGGCTTGCGCTGATTGCCGAGGCGCGGCGCTGCGGCGCGTGGCTGATCGAGGACGATTACGACGGCGAGGTGCGTCACACTGGCGAGCCGATCGCGAGCATGCAGGGCCTCGTCGACGCGGCGCCCGTGCTGTACGTCGGCTCGTTCAGCAAGACGATGTTTCCGGCGCTGCGCATCGGCTTCGTCGTGCTGCCTCGCGCGATCGCCGCGCATGCCGCTGTTGCGCTGCAAGAGATGCTGCGCGGCGGGCATCGGCTGGAGCAACTGGCGCTCGCGCATTTCATCGAAAGCGGCGAATTCGGGCGGCATCTCGGGCGGATGCGGCGGCTGTACCGCGAGCGGCAGCAGGCGCTGCGCGACGCGCTGGCCGAGCATTTTCCGGCGGCGACGATTCTTGGCGGCGATTGCGGCATGCATCTGACGCTGCGGCTGCCGGCGTCGCTCGACGATCGCGCGCTCACTGCGCGGGCGCAGGGGTTGGGGTTGAGTCCGCGCGCGCTGTCGGGGTTTTCGATCGGGGCGTCGGAGCGGACGAACGGGCTCGTGATCGGGTATGGGAATACGGAGGCGGAGCGCTTGGAGCCCGCGGTGAAAGCGCTGGCGGAGGTGGTGCGGCAGATGGAGGGCGAGGCGCGACCGGCTGCGAAGCGCGCGTCAAAACGGGGCGGAAAAACCGTCGTCCGGTCCCGCAAAAAACCCGCCCCGCCACGCCGTACGCCCGCCACTCCGGGCATGTAATTTTACGTCTGTCCGCCTGGCCCATGTCGCGCTATCGTGTCGTATGCGCGGCGACTTCGCAGGTCCGATGTGCTGGTTTGCCCGCATGTGCCGCGGTTGCCCGTCCCGTCGCGCGGCGGGTGTGGCGCCGGCGATGGGCACGAACAATGCGTTCAGTGTGGTTATCGATGACGATCTATCCGACCGGAGAAGACATGAAGGAAATCGAACCGACCCCGTGGTTTGACCTTGCCATCCATACGCCCGTACGCGAAGGCTGGTACGAAGTGCAGTTGGCGAGCGGGGACACGGCGTTTGCGAAATTTGGCGACGGCGTGTGGACCGAAAAGCCGTTGCTCGTATTCACGCACTGGCGCGGCCTGTGCGCCGATCCCTCGAAAGCCGCGGACGGCGCGGCCGAGTCGGTCGGCGCCGAAGCCACCGCGGCGCAGGGCGTGCGCGCCGCCTGGAACGCGTTCTTCCCGGGACTCGGCGACGAGCAGCACAAGCCGCTCAATGCGGTGCCGAACGGCAAGGCGCCGCATTGAGGGTCCCTTGAGATTCGTTTGAAGTCCGGTCGGGTGGCGGCTTGTGGGCCGCCGCCCGGCAGTTCGATTCGGCCGCCATCCGCGCGTGGTTCGAATCGCTCTCGTATCGCTCGGCCCTACGCCGCACCGCATATGTCCCGCCCCGCTACAATCAGCGTCATCCTTTCGACGCCATCACGATGCTATGAACGCCACCCGAGAAACCGTGGAATTGTCGCGCGCGACTCAACTGCTCAATCACGGACCCGTCACGCTGATCACGAGCGCACACGATGGTCGATCGAACGTGATGGCCGCGTCATGGGCCATGCCGCTCGACTTCAATCCGCCGAAGGTGGTGGTGGTCGTGGATAGCCGCACGCTGACGCGTCGCCTGATCGAGGCGAGCGGCGTGTTCGGGCTGCAGTTGCCGAGCCGCGGTTTCGCCGCGCAAACGCTCGCGGTCGGCACGCACGCGGGCGTCGAACTCGACAACGACGATCCCGACCTGCGCACATGCCATTACGTGGCCGGCGGTACCTTCTTCGCGACGGGCGATGCATTCGAGGTGGCGCCCGTCGCGGCGTCCGCGCAGTGACCGGGCTTAGGTGCTCCGTTCGGTTTCGCCTTCGGCGAAGGCTTTGAGCGCGTCGCCGGCGAGACGATAACGTACCCATTCGCTTTGCGGATTCGCGCCGATCGACTTGTAGAAGCCGATGGCCGGCTCGTTCCAGTCGAGCACGCTCCATTCGAATCGGCCGCAGCCCGTTTCGCAGGCGATTTGCGCGAGATGGCGCAGCATCTGTTTGCCCGCGCCGCTGCCACGCGATGCGGGCGATACGTACAGGTCTTCCAGATAAAGCCCCTGTTTGCCGAGCCACGTCGAATACGAAAAGAAGTACACGCAAAAACCGACTGGCTCGCCGTTCATTTCGCAGATCAGCGCTTTCGCGGCCGCGCCCTCGGAAAACAGGCTCTTCTCGATGTCTTCGACGCCGGCGACGACTTCGTGCTTGGCTTTTTCGTAGATCGCGAGTTCGGTGATGAAGCGCAGGATCAGGGGGGCGTCGGAAGCGGTGGCGGGGCGGATGTGGATCGTCAAGGTCTAGTGCTCGGTGAGTTCGGTGATGACTGCCGGCCGGCGGGCGCTACGCGCCAAATGCGCCGGCTTCGGAACAGACTCACATCGTAGCAAAGAGCCAAAGGTCCCGCCGCGAACGGACGGGGCCTCGGGCGTTTCCTACAGACCGAAGGCGAACAATTTCAGCGGCCCCGGTCCACTCGTCGAGCCAGAGCCCCAGAACACCACGCCGTCCGCAATGGCCGGCCCGGCATTGCATGCACCCCCGCTATTGAATGACCACAGGACTTTTCCGTTGGAAGAATCGAGCGCGTACATCGTGCCATTCGTGTAGTCGAGATTGCGTCCGAAGACCACGCCATTGGCGACACTGACGGCTGCCTCCGCGCGGCTTCAGAGCGGGTCCGGCGTGGTCCACGTCACTGCGCCGGTCGCGACATCGAGTGCGACGACGCTGCCGCGGAAACTCCACTGCCAGGCAGACGGAGGGACATAGGCGGCCATCAATTCTTCGTTCGATGTGGTTCCTACGAAAGCCGTACCGTTCGCGATGACGGCAGACTGCGTGACCATTGAATAGGTGGTTGAATCGACTTGCGTGTGCCAAAGCCGAATCTTATTTGCGGTCTTTAAGCCCGACCGCAATTTGCGTAGTCACCAATGAAAGCGCGGCAACTCCCCTTCAATCGAATGCCCTTCTACATCCCCGCCGGGTTCGTCGGCGAGAGTATGACGGGGTGGTGCGATTCGCGGCTGATTGGATGATCTGCCCGGCATGAGCGCGCGTTCGGACAGGAAGAGAGACCGAAACGGCACTGCCGCGCTTCAACTCTCCGGCAACACCGACTTACCGCGCCGCTTTTTCGGCTTAGGCTCGACACCTACTCGCGGGTCCCGCTCCAGCACGAGTGCCGTCAACTGCTCGACAGTGTCTTCAAACGCAGGATCCTCCTGCGGCACGTAAAGCCATTTCCCAAGCACCGGGTGGGGCTGCAACGCAGGCATATCGGTAATCAGAGCAGCATGGCGTTCCTGCGACGTACAGACGAGCAGCCCATTCCACGGCTTATCGCGATCGGCGGCAACCAGGCACAACAGCCCATCGATATACGCAGCGTCGCTACCAAACATCCGCCGACGCATATACGTCGGATCGCGTTCAAACGCGTCGAAGATCCACAGGAGCGAATTGCTGATCGAAGAGGGCATCGGCGGACAATCTCAGGAAGCGCGGGTGAACGATAAGCTTACGTAAATTCTCCAGACTCGGCAGCGAGCCAATTGAAGATCGAGCAAGTCCGGCTAGGTAAGATGTGTCCAACCTCGGCGACCATATCGAAACTCGCACGATCCAGACCATGTTAGCTCACACAGACGCCGCCGCTGCCTACACGAAGCGCTTCGAAGCCGTTCTCGCCTATATCGATGCAAACCTCGAGGGCGATCTGTCGGTCGACGCGCTAAGCCGCATCGCAAACTTCTCGATGTTCCATTTTCATCGACAGTTTGTCGCGTATGTCGGTGTGCCCGTCGCACGCTACGTGCAGTTGATGCGCTTGCGTCGCGCGGGCCGCCGCCTCGCGTCGCAGGCGTCGTGCCCGGTTCTCGATGCCGCGCTCGATGCCGGCTTCGACAGTCCCGAAGCCTTCAGCCGTGCGTTCAAGCGTGCGTTCGGCTTGGCGCCGAGCGCGTTTCGACGACATCCAACATGGCAATTCTGGAGTGCGAGTTTTGTTGTTCCCTATGTTTCGAGGAAACTGACCATGCAAGTGAAAATCGTCGATTTTGCGGAGACCCGCGTTGCCGCGCTCGAACATTGTGGTTCGCCCGGACTCGTCAATGAAAGTGCGCGCAAGTTCATCGATTGGCGTATTCAAAGCGGACAATCACCGGTGGCGTCGAGCCGAACCTTCGGCGTCCCGCACGGCAATCCAGACACGGTGCCAGCGGATGAATTCCGTTTCGATATCTGCGGAGAGATCGACGAGCCGGTCGCGCCGAATCTCTATGGCGTGCGCGAGCTCGTGATGCAGGGTGGACGGTGCGCGGTGGTTCGGCACACGGGATCGACCGACCACATCGGCGAGACGATCTACCCGGTCTATCGCGACTGGTTGCCTTCGAGTGGGGAAGAGTTGCGGGACCATCCGCTGTTTTTCCACTACCTCAGCGTCTATCCTGAGACGCCGCTGGATCAGTGGCAGACGGATATCTACATTCCGTTGGTGTGATTGGGATGGGTGTAATGAGCATGTGAGATGCCTGCTAGTGCGAAGCAAGTCGCTCCCAATTCTTCGCGAATGCTCATGTCCGAAGCCGCGGTTCGCTCGAACTTCAATTCGATTTCGGCATCGGTATCAATTGCATTGAGCGAGTGTTGCCGGATTGCTAATCCGGCAAAAAATGCAATTTCGAAATGTCTCTCTGGAATAAAGCCCGGTCTCTGCGAATAGTGGTTCGGAGCCGGTTTTTCTCGCCCCGGCCGCCCAGCGATAACAGTAGGCGCAAAGCCGGTTTTCGCTGCACGTACCTCGCGTCCTCACGGGAACCACGCAATACCTCAAATGTCAAAGATGTCACCCTTCCATTTTGGGGAGATATCAAATGGCTGCCACGCAATCAGGGGCGGTGCCCCTCTCGGATGAGGAGGCTCGGCGCCAGTTGCGCCGTGCTGTCATCGCCAGCACGATTGGTACCACAATCGAATGGTATGACTTCTTCCTGTACAGCATTGTCACGGGTCTTGTATTCGCGAAACTGTTCTTTCCTGAATCGGACCCGCTCGTCGGCACACTGCAAGCTTTTCTGATTTACGCTGTCGGCTTTATCGCGCGGCCGGTGGGCGCGGCGATTTTCGGCCACTATGGCGATCGCATCGGACGTAAAGCCACGTTAATCGTGACGCTGTTGCTGATGGGACTCGCGACGTTCGCCGTGGGCTTTGTTCCAACCTATGCGACGATCGGTATCTGGGGGGCAATCCTGCTCACGGCGCTGCGCTTCATTCAAGGTGTGGGCGTTGGAGGCGAGTGGGGCGGTTCGGTGCTGATGTCGATGGAGTGGGCACGTACCAACAAGCATCGCGGTTTCATCGCGTCCTGGCCGCAGTTCGGCGTACCGGCGGGATTGTTCGTCGCGAATCTGGTGGTGCTTGCCATCAGTCAGATCTCCGGCAGCGCATTTCTCACCTGGGGCTGGCGGGTGCCGTTTTTCCTCAGTATCGTGCTGGTCGCGATCGGCCTTTATATCCGCTTGAGTATCCTCGAGACGCCTATCTTCGCGAAGCTGCTCGCTGAGCGCAGGATCGAAAAGGCGCCGATGCGTGAAGTATTGCGCCGGCAGCCGAAAGACATTCTTCTGTCGGCTCTTGCGCGTATGGCGGAACAGGCGCCGTTCTATATTTTCACGGCCTTTATATTCACCTATGGTGTGATGAGTCTGGGCGTCACACGCGATCTGTTGCTCACGGCAGTGCTGGCCGCTTCGGTGCTGGAATTCTTCACGATTCCGCTGTTTGGTCACGTGTCTGATCTGATCGGACGTCGACGCATGTATGTGATCGGTGCCGCTGCTGTCGGGCTATTCGGCTTCCTGTACTTTTTCATGGTTGGAACCCATAACCCGATATGGATCTTCGCGGCCATCGTACTTTCGCTGGTGCCGCATGCGATGATGTATGGTCCCCAAGCCGCGTTGATCGCCGAATCGTTCACGGGGCGCTTGCGCTACAGCGGTGCGTCGATGGGCTATCAGTTGGCTTCCGTCATCGCTGGCGGTCCGGCACCGTTGATTGCGACGGCGCTTTATGCTTACTTCCATTCGGGATTTGCGGTGGCGTGGTATGTCTTCGCGTGCGCGGTGATTAGCGTGGCCGCCGCCATGCGATTGGGCGATTACACGAATAAGGACATTTCGCGGGAATACGACGATGTGCATGCATTGCATGACAGCAGACATGCCACTCCGTGAACGATCAGGCGGATGGCCGGCCACAACGGCCATCCACAACGGCCATCCGCCGAATCGACCATCAACTTTTCAGCGGCAACCAGACTTCGACTCCACCCATCCCCGTCACCGGGTCGAACTGCTCGCCATACCGTTCGAAATGCGGCGCATCGGCAGGCACGTGCCCTGACGCGGGCAACCACTGATTCCAGATCGTATTCATCGTGCGACGAATGCCTGAGATGTGCTCGCGATGAGTGAACACCGCATACCGTTGCGCGGCGATGCGCACACGACTCAACTCTGGCGGCAATGCGGAAAAGTCGCTGACTTCGACGCCGCACATGTAGTCGAAGTTACCCAGTTCATCGGCGTTATAGCCAACGCCATAAGCCACCTTGCCGACCTGTCCCGGCACCCTGCCGTACCAGGCGCCAAAGCGCTGCCATTGGGATGGGATCGCCTTGCTGCTGTCGCACGTATAGCGCTCGCTCAGTCCAGCGACGAGAAACGGTCGCGCGTCTTCGAAGCGCGGCGGGTCCAGACGGGTGAGAAGGGTTTCGTCCATTTTGATCGGCTCCACGATGGTCAGGTTGTCGAGATGACCCCGCGCGCGCAGCGCGTCGGGCGTGAGCCCGAACTGTTCGCGAAACGCGCGCGTGAATGCTTCGTGAGAGCCGTAGCCGGCGTCGAGAGCGACCGCGAGGATGTCGGGCGCACCATCGGCCAGACGTCGCGCGGCCTCGCTCAAACGCCGTGCGCGAACGTAGCGCATCACCGGCATCCCGGTGGCCGCTTCGAACGCGCGCGCGAGGTGAAAGCGCGATACGCAGCCACAGCGGGCGATGTCGTCGAGCGTCAACTCGCCGGCGAAGTGGCTTTCGATATACCAGAGCGCTTTTCCAACCGGGTTCATCTCGGCTCTCATGTCAGCATGAAGCCAGCATAGTCAGCGGCGAACTCACGCATTTGATCGCGCTTGCGGTTTTGCAGCCGCGGCGGAGGGCCGAGACGATTCCGCCGCGTCACCATGCACGCCCGCGGCGCCACCCGCCTGCCCCGGCCTCAGCAACAGCCCACCCAGCACGCCGGCCGCCGCCGCAAAAACCGCCCCAAACAGAAACGCGACGTGATACCCGCTGTTCAGCGCAGCCGCCGCACTCGACGACGCCCGCATCGCCTCGCTACGCGCGGCGGCAAGACTCGCGAGCACCGCAAGCCCGAGCGCCCCGCCCATCATGAACGATGTATTGACGATGCCCGACGCGAGGCCCGAATCGGCGGGATCGACGTCGCTCATCGCGGCGAGCAGCAGCGGATTGAACGCGATGCCCGCGCCAAAGCCGAGCAGCAACATGCCGGGCAACACGTCGGGTACGAAGCTGCCGTCGACGGGCGCACGGGCGAACAGCGCAAGCCCGCATGCCGCGATCAGCAGGCCGGCCGCGAGCGGACGACGCAGCCCGAAGCGCATCACCACGCGCGCCGACAAGCCCAGCGAAAAGAGTCCCATGATCAGGTTCGCGGGCAGAAACGCGAGCCCCACCTGCAATGGCCGATAGCCGAGCACGCGCTGCAGATACAGCGCCGAAATAAAGAACCACGCGAACATCGCCGCCGCCCACAACACGCCGACCAGGTTCGCGGTCGCGACATTGCGCAAACGCAGCAGAGCGAGCGGCATCAACGGGTGTTCGATTCTCGCCTCGATTGCGAGGAACACGGCAAGCAGCGCTAGCCCGACGAACAGCAGGCCGAGCGTTTGCGCCGAAGTCCAGCCCGCTTCGTTGCCGTTGACGATCGCATAGACCGCCAGCATCAGCGATGCGGTCACGCTGAGCGCCCCGGCCACGTCGAGCCGTTCGCCGTGCGCGTGGCCGCGCGCGGCGGGCAGTAGCGCGAGGCACAGCGCGTACACCGCAATGCCGATCGGCAGATTGACCAGGAAGATCCAGTGCCAGCTCAGCAGGTTGGTGAGCAGTCCGCCGAGCAGCACGCCGATGCTGCCGCCGCCCGCGCAGACAAAGCCATACACGCCCATCGCCTTCGCGCGTTCGCCGGCTTCGGTGAACAGATTCATGATCAGCGACAACGATACCGCCGAGACGATCGCACCGCCCAGGCCCTGCACGGCGCGCGCGGCGACCAGCAGCACCTGCGAATTCGCGAGGCCGCAGGCGAGCGAAGCGAGCGTGAAGAGCGTAATGCCGCTGAGAAACAGCTTGCGGTGTCCGTACAGATCGCCAAGCCGTCCGCCGAGCAGCAGGCAGCCGCCGAACGTAAGCATGTAGGCGTTGACGACCCACACGAGCGAAGTTTCGCTAAAGCCGAGATCGGCTGCAATGGACGGCAGCGCGACGTTCACGATGGTCGTGTCGAGCACGATCATCAGTACGCCGAGGCAGAGCACGATTAGCGCGAGCCAGCGTTGCTTGCCGTGGAGGGAATGGGTCATGCGGACGCCCCTTTACGCGGATTCGGTCGATCACCGACGATGGGTTTTCGAGTCTAGCACCCGCACATTTAGCGTCCAACTACGAAATCCTGGGCGGCGGCGCTGCGCGAAGCAGCGCGCGGTGGCGGCTTCGAGCGGGAAGGAAGGCCGTACCAGGGTTGCAGAAATCTCAGGTATCTACGTTTATATTAAGGATAGTTACGACTTCACCGACAAGCCTGGCGAGGCGTCGCAATATCTTGGCCATTGGAGCAAAAACGGGGTGATCGTTCTGGCGTACAACGGCGCGATGTCATATCTGAACGAACCGCGATTGTATTTTTCCTATCCCGTTGCACTGGGGAACCCCGAAAGTCAGGGGCAACGTGTACTACCCGGTTCACAATAAGGACTTTAGAGAGTGGGCAATAAAACACCAGCGAGGAGGTGACTTCGTGATCTATTCGGATCGAAAGCTTGTTCGAATCGACCCACCGATCAAGGTGTATTTATGAAACCGGGGCGATCGATCGGATGGGGCGCTGTAGTGCTCACAGTCGCGTTTGCCGTGCTTCTTGTCGCGACGCACACCGATCACAGGAATGCGAGCGAATGCATCAAAAGCACGTCAAAAAACGGCCGCTACACTGCAGAGCGATGCCTGCTCCAATGGAGAGGCGGCAACGACCCGGCTTATCTCGGTCAGGTCTACGACGCCGCGTCAGGCAAACTGCTAGTGCGCAGAACCTTCAGCACACCGGTTCCTGAATTGATTTGGGTGGACGACGAAGGCGTTTCATTTTCCCGCGGCGGCGGCGACGCGTCGTTTATAAAGCTGCCGCCGTCATTCTATGACCGCATGATCGCCAGATTTTCGTCGATTGGATGATGAGTTTTTCGGTCTTGCATGCCGCGATTAATACGCGCTGCCGGCGCGAGTCATTCGGATGATGCACAGCGACGGCAGCACCACTTCTTTAAACCTTCGACTTACCCCCCATCAACCCATTCGACGGCAACGTCTCGTCGAGCAACTTCCTCGCACTTTCAATCCCCGCCACCGGCAAGCCCTCCGGATCGAGCAGCCCCACCTGCACGAGCACCGAAGCCTGATCCCAATAGATATGCTCGTTATAGAGCTTGTCACCGCGGAAGCACACCACGGCGAGCATCGGCACCTCGAAGTACTTGCCGGTCGGCGCGACGCCCGGCAGCAGCCAGTCGATTTCGCAGCTATGCGTGCAGCTGAAAATGAATTCGTCGACGACACGATCCGAACCGATCGTGCGCGAAATCGGAATCAGCTTCGTGTCGGGCGGATTCGAGTTGACGAAGTGATGGGTGTAAAAGCGCTTCAGATTGTCATGCCCGACGCCGCCTGTCATCGTCGGCACGTGATTGACGTAGGGCTCGGCGACCATCGTCGGCATCACCGCGTCGACGTCGCGTGTCGCGAACTCGTGATAGCAGTGCGCTTCCCACAGCGCGTTCAGATCGTAGACCGGACCGAGCACCTTGCGCAGCAGCGCGAGCGTGCGCGAGTACGCCATCATCGCGGCGGGCTTGTCGTACTGTTTGCGCTGCGGCGCGGCGAACGCGTGATCGCAGCCGGGGTACACGTATTGCTCGATTTGCGCTCGCGTGCGCAGCGCGGCGCTGATGCGCTCGCGCGTTTCGGGTGGGCAGTGCGCGTCGTTTTCAGGGAAGTGGAACACCATCGGGCAGTTGATTGCCGATACTTCGTCGAGATGCGCTTCGAGGCCCACGCCGTAATAGCTGACCGCGCAATCGACGTCGGTGCGCGCCGCGCTCAGAAACGCGAGCTTGCCGCCGAGGCAGTAGCCGACCACGCCCACCTTGCCGGCCTGCTCGGGCAGTTCGCGTAACGCGGCGACGGTGGCGGCGATGTCCTTGACCGCGACATCGGCGTCGAACTGCCCCAGATAGCCGAGCGCCTCTTTCATGTCGGCGTCGCCGTAGCCAAGCGCAATGCTCGGCTTGATGCGCCAGAACAGATCGGGCACGAGCACGACGTAGCCTTCTTCGGCGTAGCGATCGGCGCTCGCTTTCATCGTGTCGTTGACGCCGAAGATTTCCTGCAGCAGCACGAGCCCTGGGCCCGAGCCCTGCGCGGGCCGCGCGACGTATGCGTTGAAACGGCCGCCATCGTGGGCGACGACTTCGATGAAAGAGCCGGCCATGCAGTCCGCCTCCAGTCTCACGAAAGATAGGGGTTACGTCATCATGCGCAACTCGAAACGTTTGAGCTTGCCGGTTTCGGTGCGCGGCAGCGCGCCGACGAACGTGATGACGCGGGGATATTTATACGGCGCGACGTTATTCTTAACGAAATCCTGCAGCTGCGCGACCAGTTTATCGTCGGCGGTGTAGCCCGGGTTCACCACGACGAAGGCTCGCACGATTTGCCCACGCGTTTCGTCGGGCACGCCGATCACGCCGCATTCGGCCACCGCCTCGTGCTGCATCAGCACGCTTTCCACCTCAGGACCGGAGATGTTGTAGCCGGCCGACACGATCATGTCGTCGGCGCGCGCCTGGTAGAACACGTAGCCGTCCGCGTCGAGATAGACCGAATCGCCCGGCAGGTTCCAGCCGTCGCGCACGAAGCGCGACTGCCGTTCGTCGGCCAGATAGCGGCAGCCGGTGGGGCCGCGCACCGCGAGTTTGCCGATCGTGCCGGGCGGCACGGGTTGCATGTCGTCGTCGACGGCTTGCACGACGTAGCCCGGCACCGCGCGGCCGATCGCGTTCGGCCGGATTTCCGCGCCTTGCGACGAAACGAAGATGTGGATCAGCTCGGTGCCGCCGATACCGTCGATCATGTCGATGCCGGTCGCCTCGCGCCACTGGCGCCGCGTCGAATCGGGCAGCGCCTCGCCGGCCGACACGGTCTTCTGCAGCGACGAAAGGTCATGTTGCGCGACGAGCGGCGCCATCTGCCGATAGAACGTCGGCGCGGTGAACATCACGGTCGCATGAAATCGTTCGACCACCTCGAGCAAGGTCTGCGGCGTCAACTTTTCGACCAACACCGTCGAGGCACCGACGCGCAGCGGAAAGCACAGCAGCCCGCCGAGCCCGAACGTGAACGCGAGCGGCGGTGTGCCGCAGAAGATGTCGTTCGCGCAAGGCTTCAGCACATGACGCGGGAACAGGTCGCACATCGCGATCATGTCGCGATGGAAATGCATGCAGCCTTTCGGCGCACCGGTCGTGCCGCTCGTGAACGCGATCAAACAGATGTCGTCCGCGGCGGTGTCGCTGGCGGTGAAGTATTCGGGCTTGTTGACGGCGAGCGTGTCGAGCGAATCGGCGGAGTCGTCGTGAAAGCGGCGGGTCTGTTTCAGCACCGCGCAGTAGAACTCGTCCCGCGGATTCGTGCAGCGCTCGAGTTCCGCGCTCAGGCGCGCGTCGCAAAGCGCGGCGCTGACCTGCGCCTTCTCGATGATCTGCTTGAGCTCCTTCGCGCGCAGCAGCGGCATGGTCGGCACGACGACGAGCCCGGCCTTCAGCGCCGCGAGTGTGGCGACGGCCATCTGCAATGTGTTCGGTCCGCGCAGCAGCACACGGTTGCCGGGGCGCAAGCCCATTTCATCGACGAGCACATGCGCGCTGCGGTTGACCCGCGCGAGCAGTTCGCCGTACGTGGTGGCTTGCGGCTTGCCGTCCACGTCGGACCAGATCGCCGGCCGGTCGCGATGCCCCGCCTCGATGGTCCGCTCCAGCAGTTCGGTCGCGCAGTTCAGCCTCGGCGGATAGGCGACGTCCGGATTGTCGAGCAGCAAGACGGGCCATTGATCCTGCGGCGGAAGATTGTCGCGCGCGAAAGTATCGACGTGTGCTGACGGTTCCATCATGGTCTCCCGAGGCGTTGAGCCGGAAAATGCGCTTCGTTCGGTGTGAAGGGCTTGCCTGTGCGTTCGGTACCTGTACGACGTTCAGTACGGAATCACCGCGGTGGCTTCGATCTCGACCTTCGCGCGGTCTTCCATCAGCGCGACGACCTGCACCGCGCTCATCGCGATGTCGTAGTCGCCGATCAGCTCGCGAAACGCGCGGCCGATGTCCTTCAGCGATGCGAGATACTCGCGCTTGTCGGTCACGTACCACGTGAGGCGCACGAGGTGTTCGGGCTTGCCGCCCGCTTCGCGCAGCACGGCGAGCAGATTCTTCAGCGCCTGCTCGGACTGCTGCGCGAAGTCATCGGACTGGAACTGCGCCTGTTCGTCCCAGCCGATCTGGCCGGCGATGAACACCTGCGTGCCGCTCGCAGCGACGCCGTTCGCATAGCCGCGCGGTTTGACCCAGCCGGCGGGAAGGAGAGCCTGTTTCATGAGCGATGCGCCTCGATGGAGGGGGCCGATAGAGCGTACGCCGCGAGCGCGCTCGCGACATCGCCGGGAATATCGATGGATTTGCCGCTGTCGAACGATATGAACACGAGCACCTGTTTAGAGCGGAAACGCGTTTCGCCGTTGCAATGACCGTGAATCTCGATGCCGATCGAACTGCGGCCGATGGTTCGGACCTTGAGCGTGAGCAGGATCGTTTCGCCCATCTGGCTCGGCCGCGAGAACTCGCAGTCGAGCTTGACGATCGGCAGTCCGATGCGGCGCCGCGCGATCATGTGCGCGTAGTCGATGCGCAAGCCCTCGTTGAACCAGTCTTCGACGAGCACGTTGGTCATCACGAGGTACTGCGGAAAGAACACGATGCCCGCGGGATCGCAGTGCGAAAAGCGGATGCGTATGGGCCGCTCGAACGAAGTGCTCATTGCGCATTCCCGTTCGCGGCGGCATGCGCCCTCAACAGATCGCGGCCGACGATCAGCTGCTGCACCTCGGTCGCGCCTTCGTAGATGCGCAGCGCGCGGATCTCGCGGTACAGCATCTCGACCGCGCTGCCGCTTTGCACACCCATGCCGCCGTAAAGCTGCACTGCCGCGTCGATCACCTGCTGCGCGCCTTCGCTCGCGTGCCACTTCGCCATCGCGGCTTCGCGCGTGACGCTTTCGCCCTGGTCGCGCAGCCACGCGGCGCGATAGACGAGCAGCGCGCTGCTGTCGATCGTCAACGCCATCTGCGCGAGCTTCGCCTGGGTCAACTGGAAGTCGCCGAGCGTCTGGCCGAACATCTTGCGCGACGCCGCGCGCGCGAGGCCCTCGGCCATCGCATGACGGGCAAAGCCAAGCGATGCGGCCGCCACCGAGGTGCGGAAAATATCGAGCGTGCGCATGGCGATCTTGAAACCTTCGCCTGGCGCACCTAGCATCTGGCTCTTCGGCACGCGCGCGTTCGTGAAGCGCAGGCGCGCGAGCGGATGCGGCGCGATTACGTCGATGCGCTCGGCGATGTCGAGGCCCGGCGTCTGCGCATCCACGATGAACGCGCTGATGCCGCGCGCGCCCGGCGCTTCGCCAGTGCGCGCGAACACCACGTAGAAGTCCGCGATGCCGCCGTTCGAAATCCACGTCTTTTCGCCGTCGAGCACGTAGTGCTCACCCTCTTCGCGAGCCGCGAGCGCCATCGCGGCGACGTCCGAGCCCGCTTGCGGCTCCGACAGCGCGAACGCGGCGATCGCCGTGCCGCTTGCGACGCGCGGCAGATAATGCGATTTCTGCTCATGCGTGCCCGCGAGCGAGATCGCGCCCGAGCCGAGGCCTTGCATCGCCAGTGCGAAATCGGCGAGGCCCGAATAGCGCGCGAGCGTTTCGCGCAGCAGGCATACGGCGCGCGTGTCGATCGTGTCGCCGTGCCCGCCATAGGCGACGCCGCCGACGCCGTATTTCAGCCAGCCGGCGTGGCCGAGTTCGCGCACCAGCAGACGGCAGGTCGCATCGGTGTGTCGCCATGCTCGTCATGCGTGTGATGCGCGCGGCACCATGCGTCGATGCCTGCCGCGAGTTCGCGATGACGCGGCTCGAAAAACGGCCACGCGAGCGGGCTGTGCAAATCGATCGGGGTGTTCTGATGGTCGGCGCTCAATTCAGTCTCCTTCGAACACCGGACGCGTCTTCGCCGCGAACGCGTTGTATGCGCGCTCGAAATCGCGCGTGCCCATGCAGATCGCCTGCGCCTGCGCTTCGGATTCGATCGCTTCGTCGATGCTCATACTCCATTCCTGGTGCAGCATCTTCTTCGTCATGCCGTGCGCGAAGCTCGGGCCGGCCGCGAGATCGGCGGCGAGCTTCTGTGTTTCTTCGATGAGCGCGGCCGGGTCGCACAGGCGGTTGTAAAAGCCCCAGGCGTGAGCTTCGTCGCCGCTTGCCGAGCGGCCGGTGAACAGCAGTTCGGCGGCGCGTCCCTGGCCGATGATGCGCGGCAGCATCGCGCACGCGCCCATGTCGCAGCCGGCGAGGCCGACGCGCGTAAACAGGAACGCGAGCTTGCTGCGCGCGGTGCCGAGGCGCAGATCGGAAGCCATCGCGAGGATCGCGCCGGCGCCCGCGCAGACGCCGTCGACGGCTGCGATGATCGGCTGCGGGCAATGGCGCATTGCCTTGACGAGGTCGCCGGTCATGCGCGTGAACAGCAACAACTCGGGCATCGGCAGATCGATCAGCGGGGCGATGATGTCGTGCACGTCGCCGCCCGAGCAGAAGTTTTCGCCCGCGCCGTGCAGCACGACGGCTTTCACGTCGGTCGCGTACGCGAGATCGCGGAACAGGTTGCGCAGCTCCGCATACGATTCGAAGGTCAGCGGGTTCTTGCGCTCGGGACGGTTCAGCGTGATCGTCGCGACCTTGTCGCTCACCGACCAGCCGACATGCTTCGCCTCGTAGCCTGCCAGGGTCAGGCGGTTGCCGGACAACAGTGCGTCGGCGTTGGATCGTGTCATGTATTCCTCCAGTGCGAAGTCAGCCTCTCAGGCTGTCGAGCAGATGCTGCTTGAGCTTGCCGAGGTCCTGATGCGTCTTCATCTTTTCGTCGAGGCTCAGGCCGCCGAACAGTTCGACGACCCATTGCTCGTGCGCGACGGCCATTTTGTCGAAGGCCTTGCGGCCAGCGGGCGTCAGGCACACGCTGATCGAGCGGCGGTCGTTCGGATCGGTGTCGCGCGTGACGAGCCCTTCTTTTTCGAGCTGATCGGTGATGCCAGTGACGTTGCCGCCCGTCACCATCAAACGGCGCGATAGCTCGGTCATCTTCAGGCCATCGGGATGTCGTTCGAGCTGCGCCATCAGATCGAATCGCGGCAGCGTGGTGTCGAATTCGGTGCGCAGACGTTTGCGCAATTCGGCCTGGACGAGGTTGGTGGTGGTCAGCATGCGCAGCCACAAACGCAGGCCCATGTGGCTGTCCGCACCGGTGCTCATTTCGAGGTCCACGACGTTCTCCGCGGGTTGAGCCACGCCTTTGCGCGACAGCTTCGCATCCGATGCCGCCGCCGACTTTTTTGCATTCGTTGATTTGCTCACATCACTTCTCCACCCGAAATGGAAATGGATTGCCCCGTGATCGCATCCGAGCCGGGGCGGCACAGCCACAACACCGCGTTCGCGACCTGCTCCGGATTCACGAAGCGGCGCTGCGGATTCGAGCGCAGCAGCGTTTCGCGCGCCTGTGCTTCGGTGCGCGAGGTCTTGCTCGTGATCTGTTCGAGCGAGGCATGCAGCAGCTCCGTTTCGGTGTAGCCGGGGCACACTGCGTTGACCGTGATGCCGCGCGTCGCGGTTTCGAGCGCGAGCGAGCGCGTGAGACCGATCACGCCGTGCTTCGCGGCGCAATACGCGGCGACGTACGCATAGCCGATCTGCCCCGCGGTGCTCGCGACGTTGACGATGCGGCCATAGCCACGCTCGAGCATGCCGGGCAGGACGGCGCGCGTGCCGAGAAACACGCCAGTCAGATTCACGTCGAGCATGCGTTGCCACAGCGCGATATCGGTGTGCGTGAACGGCGCGGCCTGCGCCTGGCCCGCGTTGTTCACGAGGATATCGACGGCGCCCGCCTGCTCGAATGCGCGCGCCACCGAATCTTCTTGCGTGACGTCCACGCTGATACACGCGACGTCGCCGAGCGCCGCGCATTGCTCGCGCTGCGTGTCGAGGCGTTGCGCGTTGCGGCCCATCAGCGTGACGCGCGCGCCGGCGCGCAGCAGCGCCTGCGCGATGGCCGCGCCGATGCCGCTGCCGCCGCCGGTGACGACCGCGTGTTGTCCGGCGAGAGGAGTGTCCGAGGTGTTCACACGGTTCCTTCGGCGCGTTGCGCGCGTTGTTGCGCCGTGAGGCCGGCGTTGGCGATGGCCTGCGCACGCTCGCGTTCGAGGTTGCGTTCGAGCTGCATTTTCGCGGCGGTATAGGGTTTCGGCCACGCGACGTCGAGATAGCCGATCTTTGCCGCTTCGTTCAACGTCCACGACGGATTCGCGAGATGCGGACGCGCGATCGCGCACAGATCGGCGCGACCCGCCGCGATGATGCTGTTCACGTGGTCCGCTTCCGAAATCGCACCGACCGCGATCGTCGCGATGCCGGCTTCGTTGCGCACGCGATCGGCGAACGGCGTCTGGAACATGCGGCCAAACACGGGCTTTTCTTCCTTGCTGACCTGGCCCGACGACACGTCGATCATGTCCGCGCCGGCCGCCTTGAACGCTTGCGCGATCTTGACGGCGTCGTCGGGCGTGTTGCCGCCATCGACCCAGTCGTGCGCCGAAATCCGCACCGAGATTGGCTTGTCTTGCGGCCACACCGCGCGGATCGCGCTGAATACCTGCAGCGGATAACGCAGACGGTTTTCGAGCGGACCGCCGTATGTGTCGGAACGGTGATTCGTGAGCGGCGACAGGAAGCTCGACAGGAAATAGCCATGCGCGCAGTGCAGTTCGAGCCAGTCGAAACCCGCTTCGATCGACATGCGCGTCGCCTCGACGAACTGCTGCTCGATGGCGCGCAGTTCGTCATGTGTGGCTTCGCGCGAATGCTGGCTGATACCGCGCAGATACTGCTGCGGCGACGCCGAAACGAGTGGCCAGTTGCCTTCGTCGAGCGGCTGATCGATGCCTTCCCACGCGACGCGCGTCGAACCTTTCGCGCCCGAGTGGCCGAGCTGGATGCCGATCTTCGCATCCGATTGCAGATGGACCAGATCGACGATGCGTTTCCATGCGACCAGATGCTCGGGCGCGTACATGCCCGGGCATCCGGGCGTGATACGCGCTTCGGGCGACACGCAGGTCATCTCGGTCATCACGAGCGCGGCGCCGCCCATCGCGCGCGCGCCGAGATGCATCAGGTGATAGTCGCCGGCCACGCCGTTTACCGCCGAGTACTGCGCCATCGGCGACACCATCACGCGATTTTTCAGCTTGACGCCGCGCACCTTCAAGGGGGTGAACATCGGCGGAATCGAATGCCTGTCAGCTGCGCGCTCGACACCCGCGCGCTTCGCGAGCCAGTCCTCGAAACCGGACAGATACTGCGCATCGCGCTCGCGCAGGTTTTCGTGCGAGATGCGCTGCGAGCGCGTGAGCAACGAATACGCGAACTGTTCCGGCTCGAACGACGTATAACGATCGACGTGCTCGAACCATTCGGTCGAATTGCGCGCGGCGTTCTGGATGCGCAGCACGTCGACGCTGCGTACTTCGGTGTAGTGCTTCAATGCGGCGGCCAGATCGTCCAGGTGCGAACCCGGGTGCGCGCTGATGCTGTTCGCGAGTTCGATCGCGTCTTCGAGCGCGAGCTTGGTGCCCGAGCCGATCGAGAAGTGCGCGGTGTGCGCGGCGTCGCCCATCAGCACGATCGGCGTTCGTGTGCCGTTCGCGTTGCTGCGCCAATGCACCCATTCCTTGTTGACGACGCGCGGAAAACGGATCCATTGCGACGAGCCGCGCAGATGCGCCGCGTTCGACATCAGCGCGTTGCCGTCGAGGTACTTCGCGAACAGCTTCTCGCAGAACGCGATGCTGTCTTCCTTGCTCATTTCGTCGAGACCGGCGGCGCGCCACACGCGTTCCGGTGTTTCGACGATGAACGTCGAGGTTTGATCGTCGAAGCGGTAGGCGTGCGCCTGGAACCAGCCGAATTCGGTTTGCTCGAACGCGAACGTGAACGCGTCGAACAGCTTCTTCGTGCCGAGCCACACGAAGCGGCAGTCGCGCACGTCGATGTCCGGCTGGTAGGTGTCCGCGTATTTCTGGCGCACGAGGCTGTTCAGGCCGTCGCTCGCGATGATCAGGTCCGCGTCGTACGCGCTGTCGTCCACGACCTGGGTTTCGAACACGAGCTTCACGCCGAGTTCTTCGCAGCGCGCTTGCAGGATATTCAGCAGACGTTTGCGACCGATGCCGCAAAAACCGTGGCCCGATGAGCGCACGCTGCGGCCGCGAAAGTGAATCTCGATGTCGTCCCAGTGATTGAACGCGTCGAGAATCGCCTCGGCGCTCGGGGCGTCGGCGGCGCGCAGATTGCCGAGCGTCTGGTCGGAGAACACGACGCCCCAGCCGAAGGTGTCGTAGGGGCGGTTGCGCTCGATTACCATGACTTCATGGCCGGGGTTGCGTTGTTTCATCAACAGACCGAAGTACAAACCGGCCGGACCGCCGCCGATACAGACTATGCGCATGCTGGTTCCCCAAAATGAACTCTGCGGTGAGATTAATTTAGGTTTTGATAGTTTAGATGTCAAGTAAATTTCGGGGACGCGCAACAAAGCCTGCATCGAAGCAGGCGAGAACTAGGAGGGCTTGGGCTACGCCCGGAGAAAAGCGCATTCGACTTGCAGCAAAAATCCGCGACGAACTTTTTTTGCGCACCGCAAAGGTTTCTGGCTATCGGGTTCTTCACTCATCGAAGGGCTACTTTGCTTCAGTCTTCCGCTCAAGTCGCATCCGTCCCGGTGGCTCGAAGTACGTGCCCAACCGCACCAGGCCGGTCTTCTTCATGTGGCACGTCATCTCGAAGCTCACGAGCACGCCGGGGTCCTGATTGTCGATGATCTCGACGTCGATTGCGCGAATCCGGGGTTCGTACTTCAAAAGCGTTGCCTCCATCTGCTGCCTGAGCAGGTGGGACGAAGCGGGCAGTGCCTTGTAGATGTTCGTGAGGTCCGGCAGGCCATAATCGGGCAGGTGCTTGAGCGCGCCCGCGCGCGTGTTGAGGATGCGCCGCACATTCTGCTGCACGCTCATGATTTCGAGCGTTCTGTCGTCGTAGGCATCGAGCGGCTCTCCGCCGATCTGGCCAAGGAGCATGTCGTAAAGGGACGGGCCTGCTGGCATCGTGCGCATCTCCTAGTGGTCTGCGTCAAACGGATTGCATCTTATTCAGCTTGGTGCGGGCACGCGTGACTTTCGCCAGAATGTCGGAAGCTTTAGCGGTCCAGATGAAGGGTTTTGGATCACCATTGTGCTTTTCAATGTACTGCTCGATCGTGCTGACCAACTCGGGTACCGAGCGAAAGGCTGACCGCCGTAGCTGGTTCTCGGACAGATCACGAAAGAAGCGTTCGACCATATTGAGCCAGGAAGCGCTGGTGGGCGTGAAATGCATGTGAAATCGTGGGTGCTTGGCCAGCCACGCCTTCACCTCGGGATGCTTATGAGTGGCGTAGTTGTCGGCAATCAAATGTAGTTCCTTACCCTTGGGGGTGCTGCGATCGATCTTGCGCAGGAAGCCCAGCCATTCTTGATGACGATGCTTCGTCTGGCACTGGCCAATGATGCTGCCATCGAGCGTGTTCATCGCGGCGAACAACGTCGTCACACCATTGCGCTTGTAATCGTGCGTCATCGTCTGACCTCGACCTCGCTTCATCGGCAAGCCAGGCTGGGTCCGGTCCAGAGCCTGAATCTGGGACTTCTCGTCACAACTGAACACCAGTGCGTGCTCAGGTGGATCGAGATAAAGGCCGACGATGTCCTCCAGCTTCTCGGCAAAGTGCTTGTCGTTCGAGACTTTGAAGGTTTCTATCCGATGCGGCTTGAGTCCATGCGCCTGCCAGATGCGCCTCACGCTCGCCTCGCTGACGCCGGCCACTGCCGCCATGCTGCGCGTACTCCAATGCGTCGCGTTATCGGGACGCTGCTGCATGGTCATCGCCACGATGGCCTTGACCTTGCGCGCAGAGATCTTCGGCTTGCGCCCGGGTCGCGTCTCGTCCCGCTCGATCCCCGCCACACCGTCCGCGATGAAGCGCGCTCGCCAGCGCGCCACCGTGCCTCGCCAGATACCCAACTGCACACCGATCTCTTTGTCTGTGTGGCCCAGTGCCGCGAGCAATATCATCTTGGCACGCTCGGCCAGTCGTACCGGAACCCTCCGCCCAGCCGCCCACGTTTCCAATTGTTTGCGCTGGCCTTCGCTCAGCTCAACTTTTGCCGCGATTCTCATGGGTTCTCCCTCATCACCTGGAAGGAGACTCGCAAATCGCGATTAAGTTGCATTATTTACGACGCACTACACTAGATGCCGGCGTCGGACGGCACACGTTCGCCCGTTTGCTCCACTGGTGGTGCGTTCGCCCCGGCTGCCGGCACATCATCGTGCTCAACAAAGTCGATCGTGAGATTCCCTTCAGACGAACCGGACAACTGGATTTCCGCCGGCGCGGCGCCCTTCGCCATCCGCGTGAGCAGTTCGCGCGACACGGCGGGCAGGATCCGCTGGTTGAGGAACGCATCGACGTTGCGCGCACCCGATTCACGCGCGAGGCAACGCTGCGCGAGTGAATCGGTCAGAGCGTCATCGGCGGTCAATGCGACGTCGTGCTGCCTGCGCAGACGGTCGGCGATTTTCGCGAGCTTGAGCCGCACGATCGAAGCGAGCGCATCTGCGTCCAGAGGGCGATACGCCAGCGCCTGGAAGCGCGCGAGCAGCGCGGGCTGGAAGTGCGCAACGAGCTGCGGATGGATCGCCTCGAGCAGTTCGGCCTGCGAGATGGCCGGGTTCTCCGCTGTCGCCTCGTCGATCTGCGCGCTGCCGAGGTTGGAGGTCATCAGGATCACGCAGTTGCGGAAGTCGATTTCGCGGCCTTCGCCGTCGCGCATCATGCCGCGATCGAACACCTGATAGAAGATGTCGAGCACATCGCGATGAGCCTTCTCGATCTCATCGAGCAGCACGACGCTGTACGGGCGTTGCCGCACCGCTTCGGTCAGGATGCCGCCGCGGCCATAGCCGACGTAGCCAGGCGGCGAGCCTTTCAGTTGCGACACCGTGTGTGCTTCCTGGTACTCCGACATGTTGATGGTCGTGAGCGCCGCCTCACCGCCGAATAGCACATCGGCAAGCGCAAGCGCTGTCTCGGTCTTGCCGACGCCCGAGGGACCAGCCAGCAGGAACACGCCGAGCGGCGTGCGCTCGCTCTTCAGCCCCGCCTTGGCGGTGCGCAGGCTCTCCGCGAGCGCGGCCAACGCATCGTCCTGTGCGACGACCCGCTTCGCGAGACTGTCCTCGATCGTCAGCAGGCTCCTGAGTTCGTCCTCGACAAGTTCGCCGACCGGCACGCCGGTCCACTCAGCGACTACGCGTGCGATCGCCTGCGCATCAACGTCCGCAAAAACCAGCGCTGTCCTGCCCTGTGCATCGGCCAGTGTCCGCTTCGCGCTCGCAAGCGCTCCGGCATCCGGTTTTGAATCTTTCGTGTCCCGCTGTACATGCAACGCCTGGACAAGCCCCAACTCATGCTCGTAGCGCGCCTGCAAAGCCATCAGTTCACTGTTCGCATCAGCAAGAGCAGCAATGAGCGCATCACGTCGCGGCGTGACGTCCGCAGTGACATTGCTAGCGCCGGCCCGTTCGTCCGCGTCGAGCGTCGAGCGTTCAATTTCGATCGCGGCGACTGCTGCGCGGGCACGCTGCAGCTCGGACGGCGGCGATTCCAGCCCCATGCGCACGCGCGCAGCGGCCGTGTCGATCAGGTCGACCGCCTTGTCGGGCAACTGCCGGGCCGGGATATAGCGGCGCGAGAGTTTCACGGCCGCGACGAGCGCTTCGTCGCGGATATGCACGTTATGGTGTTTCGCGTAGCGGCTCGCGAGCCCCCGCAGCATCAGACACGCTGCTTCGTCATCGGGCTCGTCGACCTTGATGATCTGGAAGCGCCGCTCGAGTGCCGCGTCGCGCTCAAAATATTCCTTGTATTCCGACCAGGTGGTGGCCGCGATCGTGCGCAGTTCACCACGCGCGAGCGCGGGTTTCAGCAGGTTCGCCGCGTCGGCGCCGCCGGCGGCGTTGCCCGCGCCGATCAGCGTGTGGGCTTCGTCGATGAAGAGCAGGATTGGCACGGGCGAAGCCTGCACCTCATCGATCACGTTCTTCAGGCGCTGCTCGAATTCGCCCTTCACACCGGCGCCTGCCTGCAGCAGGCCCAGGTCGAGCGTCAGAATGCGTACGTCGCGGATCACATTGGGCACGCTGCCTTCAGCGACGCGTAGCGCGAGGCCTTCGACCAGCGCGGTCTTGCCAACACCCGGCTCGCCGACGAGGATCGGATTGTTCTTGCGTCGCCGCGCGAGCACGTCGACCATCTGCTGGATTTCGCGTTCGCGCCCGAACACGGGGTCAATCTCGCCGCGACGGGCCTTGTCGGTCAGGTCGATGGCGAACCGGGCAAGTGCCTCGCCCTCGATCGGGCGTTGCGGCGCATGTTTCGTAGGCGCACTGGTGGCCGCCGGCGGTTGGGTTGCTTCGACTCCGGATGCTGGCGCTATCGCCGGTTCTGTTTCGTCGGGCTGGTTTTCGCAGGACTGGTGGCCGAGTCGCGGGATCAGGCGCTGGATCTGCGCGCTACTGACCGACAGCAGCGGCCACGCGTTTTGCGCACGCAGCACGTGCGGCGCGTCAACAATCGCCTGCAACAGATGACCGGAACGGATGGGCTGGTCAGCCTCCTGCGATGATGCCCAGTTCCAGGCATCCTGCAGCACGGTCGCCAGCTGCAGGGAAAGGGCGGGTTTGCCGCGCAGGTTGCGGGGCAGGTGATCGATCGCCGCGATCAGCGCGTCCCAGACGGCATTGATGTCGATTCCGTAGTGGCACAGGATCGCAGGAATGTCGCCGTCGTCTGCCTCGATAAGCTTGAGCAGCCAGTGCTCGACGGTGATCTCGTCCGCGAGGCGCGTCCGGCAGAGGCTCGCAGCCGCCTCGAGCGCTCTCGCGCAGTGCGGGTTGAGCCGGCGAAGCAGGTGGGTAGAGTCGCGCAGTGTCATATCAATGCCGTATCACGGAACGGGGCAGAAACGCCGCTCTACCCGTATCAAAAAAGTGCCAGCCCACGTACGGGGCTGGCAAAAAAGGAACCGGCTGCGGGCTGCAGTACCGGTTCCGGCACAACATGGCTTGTGGCCAGGATCAGGAACGCTCGTTCCAGGTATCCTTGTGGATGATGTTGCCGTCCTTGTACGACCACGTGATCGTCTCGTAGCGCAACTCGACCTCTTCGATGTGGTTGTGCTTCTCGTAGTCCGGATTCTTGATATCGAGCATCTTCGGGTTGACGGCCACGATCTTCACATTGTCGAGCCTGGTGTTGAAGTACTCTTTCTCCTTGCCCGCGTCGTCGATCTTGTACCACTTGATCTCGACCGACTTCAGCGTCTGACCGCTCGTCACCGCCTTGTACAGGTACGGCGTCGACGCATCGGTTTCCTTGGTCAGCTTGATCGGCTTGTGCACGCGCGTACCGGTCAGCTTGCCCGTGTTGCCGTCGGTCGGGATGTTCACGCCATGGTCGAACGCGACGAGCTCGACGCTGCCTTCGCGACCCTGGACTGTCACCGAACCCTTGATGTCCGCACCACCGTCGTCCTTGACCCACATGTAAGCCGGAATTGCCATCTTTCACTCCCTTTTCTGGTACTACGACAATCGCCCGGAGCCAGCCCCCGAGCCTCTGAAACCCGAAGCGTTCGCTTCGAGGGCTAAAAAAGGTCCTGCTATCTGGTCGAATCCTCCAACGGGATTTCTTTTGGGGCGTCCGGCACCAGCGTGATTTCGACGCGCCGGTTCCTGGCTCGCCCCTCCTGCGTATCGTTGCTCGCGATCGGCCGCGTATCGCCGTAGCCCTGGATCGCGAACTGCGTGGCGGCAATGCCCGACACCTCGATGAGCCAGTCGCGCACCGCGCCCGCGCGTGCGACCGACAGCGTCAGGTTGCTGTCCGGACTGCCAACGTTGTCGGTATAACCGGCCACGAGAATCCGTTTGTCCGGATGCGACCTGATCATTTCAAGCGCGCCGACCATCGCGCGCGTCGAGCCGGGCTTCAGTTGCGCGCGGCCGCTGTCGAACAGCGACATGCTGTCAAGCGTGACCACTGCAGGTGGAGGCGGCGGCGGCTGGTAGGTTGCGATCGCCTGGTTGAGCGCCGGCATCAACTGCGCACCGCGGTACATGCCGAAGGAAAGTCCGAGCGGCACCCCTGTGCGTGAATAGCGGTCGAGCTGGTCGCGATCGGCCACGAGAGCCTGCAGCGCATCGCGCTTCGCGGCGTCGTGTGCAGCAGGAATCATCGAATATCTTCCGAGATCCGCGCCGATACGGGTGATCAGCGCCTGATTGTTCCTGGCGGCGCCCCAAAACGCCACCGCGATCGCGCAGGCAACCAGAGCAACGGCGTGGGCGAGAGCCGCCAGGCGCGGCGACATCCACAACCGCCGCGGCATGGCCTCGATCAACGGCTGGGGCAGCGGCCACGGCAGCGGGGACGCCGGCAGTGCAGGCGGCACGACCCGGGTCTGCATTTCGACGTCGCGCTCCCAGGGCCTGCCCGGACCGCTCGCCGGCCCGCAATCGATCCAGCCCGCGCCGAACAGTGCCCACGGCGTGGCCGGCTGCCGGCGGTCGCTTAGCACGCCGATCACGACGCGCTGGGTCCAGCCGACGATCGAAGCCAGGCTTGCCGCGCGTGCCGCCACGGCACGGTCGCCTCCGGCCCGCTCAACTTCAGTTTCGGCCACCTGGACCACGGCTTCAAAACGGCTTGCGTCAGCCAGGCGCGTAGCCGATGACACGCCATACCACTGTGGCATCGCGAGTGTGGCCGGCGCATTGGTGAGCCGCTGGTAGACGGCAACAAAGCCTGGCAGGCGCACGCCGAGCATGCGCGAGGCGTCAGCGACGGACTGCCGCACGACGCGCAGATTCTGCGTCAGGACGTCTTCACCCGCGTGCAATGCCGGCGCAACCGACAGCACGACACCATCGGGTGCGCGCCCATCGCGCCACTGCTTTACGGCCACCGCAAGGCGGGGCAGATCCTGCAGCCGGTCGGCCCGTAGCCATATTGCGCCGTCGCCAACGTGTGCGAGACGTCGCTCTCCGGCAATCCGGTCGAACAGGTTCCCCAAGGCGTCGCCGGTCACGAGCACGAGCGGCATGCGGGTGCGCAGGTTGACCGGGATATTCGACGTAGCGGCGCCGAGTGCGGTCAGTACGTGTACGTTCTGTTCGCGCGCGCGTGAGAGCTGACGGGTGCGCAGCCAGATCAGTACCAGCCAGGACAGGACGATGGGGACAGTGAGCGTCCATGCGAGACCCTGTCCGGCGCCCGGTCCCACAGGGACTTCCGTTGGTCGAAGGAAGCCGCCCTGGGGGACAGGCAACACCAGCCAGATAACGGCGAGCGCGAGCGCGGCCATCAGTGTCACGATGGCACGGAACGGGTAACCCAGGCCCTCCAGCGCGCGGCTCTGCGCCTGGTCCAGTGTGCGGCTCGTGTTCCCGAGCGCCGGTCCGGACGGTTCGTGCAGATCGGACTTCACGGCCGCGGCGCCGTCGGTACAGCTGGTACGAGGTGGGCGAGCTGCGCATCGAGCACCTGTGCCCATATCAGCCAGATCACCGCGGCCGCCACGCACGCGAGGCCGGCAATCGCCCAGGGCGAGAGGCGGTAGAACCAGTCCGAGAACCGCCTGCCGGTACGATCGGCAAAGAAAGGGCGGGCAGCGACCGGGCGCCCCCCAAGGGGACTTCCTTCGGGGCGCAGTTTTTCGAGTTGCGTATTGAGTGAGGCGATCAGCACGGAACGCTTCGCTTCGCCTTCACGGGCGTAGCGGCCCATGAACCCCATCCCGAGGACCGCCGCGTAGCATTCGAGCAGCGCAATGTGCGGCGACGCTTCACGCATCCGCTGCTCGAGCCGTTCGAACACGCGTTCGCCCGCGTCATGCTTGCCAAACCGCTCGACCTGCAACGGCTGCGCATCCCAGACCGGCTTGTTCTGCGCACTCAGGTTGCGCAGTACGGCCTCGTCGAGCAGCCCGCATTGGGCAACCTCTGCGTCTTCGCGGACGTCCGCCGCAAAACCGCGCTGATCGAGCGCGGTTGAGAAACCCGCCATCAGCTGCTTGCAACGTTGACGCAGGGTAGCAGGGTCGTCCGTGTGGCCCCCCTCGGACAATCGCGTCACGAGCAGGGCCGTGTCGCGCAACAGGTCCCGGATACCACCGGCGGAAGTACGGTTCGCAGAGGCCGATCCACCCATCAGGGCGGTCTCGCCGCGGGCAGGGGTGAGCGTGTTCGTCAGCGTGCTCATGAGCGCAACACCGCGTAAAGTTCAAGCGACGCGTCGGGAACCGACGTCGGCAGGTAGATCTGGCAGGCGCGGGCGGCCAGCATCCGCGCGTGCGCGGGATCGCTCGCGTCGAGCGCAAAGTACTGGTTGTCCAGCCGCACCGGGATGGCGGCCGGCACACGCTGCACGGCCTTGAGTGGAATGCCTGGAAGCGCCGAATTGACGATGTGCTCGATATCGTCCGGCGCACCGATCTTGCAGAGCTTCGGGAACTGCTCGACGAGTTCGAATGCAGGCGACGCGGCGTGGACCGACAGGTACCAGTCGGCGGAACTCGCTACGATGCGCTCGTCGAGGAACTGGCCCGCCCACGTCGTCGGATTCCTGTGCGTGAGCCCGATCGACACCACACGCGACGGAATGATCGCGTCGAGCAGATCACGGATCTGTGTCTCGAGCCTGGCGAATACTTCATCGGCACGTACGTGGTCATACGCCGGAATGTCGCCGAGCTGCGAGCCGGTCGAGAACGTCATGAGGACGCTCGCGAGCTGGGCAAGCGTCGAGTACAGCCGCTCCGGAGGCTGGCCCGGATGCGTCGAGAAGAACCGCAGTTGCGGCCAGACCGTATGGATGCAGTGGAGCAACCAGAACAGCTGCACGTCGGCCACGCCGTATTCGGCAACCTGCTCGATCCGTTCGCTTCTACGCGAACCCAGCGCCGTGCTCTTCGCCTGCAGGATCTCGGCAAGACGATTGATCCGTTCGACGTGCAGCGCATGACTGCCAAGCGTCAGGCACGGTGGCACGTATCGGTGGTCGACCTGAAATTGCCCGCTCGTGGTACGCGTCAACCGGGCAATCGCACACACCGTGTCGTCGGCATGCGACTCGAAGTCGAACAGCAGTCGCACCGCATGGCGTTCGGCGGCAATCTCGGCCTCGCCGGTACCGTTGAGGTCGATGACCTTGACGAACTCCCGGTATGAGCGCCGCGGCCGCGCCAGCGTCGCTTCGTCGAACCGGCAGTTGCTGCCCGTGGCATTGAACAGCGGCAGGGCGGCCAGCACGACCACGCTCTGCACATCGGCCGGCAGTCCTTGCGTCAGATCACGTGCAGGCGGCAACGCATCGGTCACCGTGGAGTCGATCAGTGTGCCGTCCGGAAAACGCAGCTTCAGTCGGGTGAGCTTCAGACGCCCAGCTGCAAGCACTTCCTCGTCGATATCGATGCCCTGCGTGCCCCACGGCTCGGCGACGCAGGCGGCAGCGATCTGGTTCAACGTGAAGTCGACGTTTCGACCCAGCTGCTGGAAGTGCTGTTGGGTTAGGATCAGCCCTTCGTGAAAGAGCGGTTTATCGATCCGCATGGGTGTGGTTGTGCCGTTATCTTGGATTATGGTGAGTGGCGATTCTATACGCGTGACTTGTGATCCGTATACAGTTGCGAATAGTTAAGCATGCGAACTACATCAAATAGAGGATGATTATTTTTGAGATATTGTCCGTGCCCAGAATAGGCAATATTCTCGATGCATGGTTAGCGCGATGTTGCCATCGTACCGCCTCTACGATTGAAAGATTGTCAGAGAATGTCATGTCCTTGGAAGCCCATGCCAGTAACGGTTTCGTGAAAATTGGCACGCGTTCGCATACCTCGTTTATCAAATTATTCATATTGACGAGTCTGAATGCGCATTGAATTGACGATAATTAACAATCATTCACGATGTCTTTATAATCCGTATCGATTTCACAACGCCGACATACTTTGACTCGGTGCGGGTAAACCTGTTTAATAGCGCGTGGCAATAATGATCGCATGAATGGAGGCCGCGCTATGGGGTACCGCAAGGAGTCCTTCGCGAGCGAAACACGCATATGCGTGTGCGCCCGATCGAAAGAGGTCACCGCATCGCACCGGGCGAGTTCTGCGGGGATCCTGAACGTCGTTCAATAAGGAATACAAATGGACAGCTTCCAGCGCGAAATTCCGAAAAGTCGGGTTTCGATCACGTTAGATTTGCATACGGGCGGTGCCCAGAAGAAGGTCGAGCTGCCGTTGAAGCTGCTCGTCGCCGGTGACTTCAGCGCAGGCAAGGAACAGGCGCCGCTCGCCGAGCGCAAGAAAACGGACATCAACAAGAATAATTTTGATTCTGTTCTCGCTGACTACGCGCCGGACCTCAAGGTCGCTGCGGAAAACACCCTGGCTGGCGACGGCTCGGAACTGCCGGTGAACCTCTCGTTTCGCTCGCTGAAAGACTTCGAGCCGGAACAGGTGGCACGTCAGATCCCGGAGATGCAGGCGCTGCTGGCGGTGCGCAATCTGCTGCGTGACCTGAAATCGAATCTGCTCGATAACGGCACGTTCCGCCGTGAGTTCGAGAAGATTCTGAAGGATAAGCCGCTCTCTGACAAGCTGCGCGGCGAACTCGCACAGATCGCGACGGCGGCCACCCAGCCTGAAGGCCATGCCTGAACGGCGTCGGCCCAAGACGGCCTTCACCGCGTTCCATAACCGGACAGATATGCAGGTAGCGATAGTTTCGCAGACAGGACACGAAATGAATCCCACTGAATCGCAGCAAGGCGGCACGACCGAGACCGTCGTGCTGGACGCCCCGCAAGGCAATCATGACAGCAGCAGCGACAGCGTCTACGCGTCCCTGTGCAGCAAGATCAACCTGAAGCCCGTCGCCGAAGCGCGACCGCTCCTGGCCTTCCGCGACAACGACATCCTCTCTGAAGCGTCGGCCGACGAGCGTATCGCGCGCGGCATGGGCGCATTCCTGGATCTCGTGAGCAAGGCGAGCAAGCCGGTCGACCGGCTCGACAAGTCGCTGCTCGATTTCCACATCGGCCAGATTGACCGCCAGATCAGCCGGCAGCTCGACGCAGTGATGCATACACCGGAATTTCAGGCGCTCGAAGGTCGCTGGCGTGGTCTCAAGATGCTCGTGAGCCGGACAGACTTCCGTCGCAACGCGCGCGTCGAAGTGCTTGACGTGTCGAAGGAGGCACTGCACCGCGATTTCGAGGATACGCCCGAGATCATCCAGAGCGGCCTGTACCGCCTCACCTACATCGAGGAGTACGACACGCCGGGTGGTCAGCCGATCAGCGCGATGATCAGCGACTACGAGTTCGCGAACTCGCCGCAGGACGTGGCGCTGCTGCGTAACATCTCGAAGGTGGCGGCCGCCGCGCACATGCCGTTCATTGGCTCGGTCGGCGCCGCGTTCTTCGGCAAGCAGTCGATGGAGGAAGTCGCCGCGATCCAGGATATCGGCAACTACTTCGATCGCGCCGAGTACATCAAGTGGAAGAGCTTCCGCGACACCGACGATGCCCGCTACGTGGGTCTGACGATGCCGCGTGTGCTGGGTCGCCTGCCGTACGGCAAAGATACGACGCCGGTGCGTTCGTTCAACTATGAGGAAGCGGTCAAGGGTCCGGACCACGACAAATACCTGTGGGTCAACGCGTCGTTCGCCTTCGCCGCCAACATGACGCGCAGCTTTGTCAACAACGGCTGGTGCGTGCAGATCCGCGGCCCGCAGGCGGGCGGCAAGGTCGAGGACCTCCCGGTTCATCTGTACGACCTGGGCACCGGTGCGCAGCCGAAAATTCCGACCGAAGTGCTGATTCCCGAAACCCGCGAATTCGAGTTCGCCAACCTCGGCTTCATTCCGCTCTCGTTCTACAAGAACCACGACTTCGCGTGCTTCTTCTCGGCCAGCTCGGCGCAGAAACCGGCGCTGTATGAGACCAGGGAGGCGACCGCGAACAGCCGTATCAATGCGCGCCTGCCGTACATCTTCCTGCTCTCGCGCATTGCGCACTACCTGAAGCTGATCCAGCGCGAGAACATCGGCACGACCAAGGACCGGCGTCTGCTCGAACTTGAGCTGAACAGCTGGATCAAGGGCCTCGTGACCGAGATGAAGGATCCGGGTGACGAGTTGCAGTCGTCGCACCCGCTGCGTGAGGCGAAGGTCACGGTCGAGGACATCGAGGACAACCCGGGCTTCTTCCGCATCAAGCTCTTCATCATTCCGCACTTCCAGGTGGAAGGCATGGACATCGGCCTGTCGCTGGTATCGCAGATGCCGAAAGCCAAGAGCTGATCCGCATTACCTGATGTAACCCCCGCCGGGGCGCTGAAACATGCGTCCCGGCGTTGTCCTTTGCGATATGACGTGTGTTCAAGGGGTCTTTAGAAAATGTCGATGGTTTTGCCTTCCCAGGCCTATGAGTTGAAACTGGCGCCGCACCCGGCGCCGTTCTCGATCCTGAAGTTCAGCGGGCGCGACGCGCTCAGCGAGCTTTACCGGTACGAGATCGAATTCACGAGCCCGATGGCCGGAATTCCGATGGATCAGGTGCTGGGGCGCCCGGCGAAGTTCATCATCGACCCGATCGACCCGAAGATGGACTATCTGCGCAAGATGTTCGGCGAGAACGCTGGGCAGTTCAGCAAGATGCCGCCTGCACACACAGTCCACGGCATTATCACGAAGTTCGATGAACTCGGGACTTCGGCCGACGAGACGCGCTACAAGGTCGTGATGGAGCCGAAGCTCGCTGATCTGAATCGCGGCGTCACGAGCCGGCTGTTCCAGAAGCAGTCGGTCGAAGAAATCATTACCGATACGCTGCGCCACTATGGTTTCCGCGCGGGCGTCGATTTCGAGTTCAAGCTGCGTGCGAAATACAAGCGGCACGAGTACATCACACAGTGCGAGGAAACGACGTTTGCCTTCATCCAGCGGATCTGCGCGGAGGATGGCATCTGGTTCCGTTTCGAGCAGAAGCGCGATCACGCCGTGATTGTCTTCGGCGATGACCTGGACGCGTATGCCCGCAATCAGCGCATTGTGCCGTTCCGGCTTCACTCCGGGCTGGAAAGCGTCGGCGTAGATGCGATCAAGACACTTGAGCGATATACGCAGCGTGTCCCGGAAGCTGTCCGCCTGCACGACTATAACCACCGGCAGGCCGACGTGTCGTTGCTCGTCGAGGAAAACGCCGCACGCGGCGACAAGACGACCAACGCGGTTGACTATCGCTGGGGCGAACATTACGAGACCCCTGAAGAAGGGCGGCGCATTGCACGGCTGCGGCACGAAGCCTATCTCGCAACACAGATCACCTACAAGGCAACGGGTAACGCATTCGCCATCGAGGCTGGCGAGGTCGTACGGCTCGACCAGAACCCGGTCGATGCGCCGCATGGGCTGTTTATCACGTCGGTGGAATCCAGCGGTGGCCGCAGCCAGTCCTACACCAATACGCTCACGGCGATCCCGGCCGACCGGGTGTGGCGCACGTCGCTCGATACGATCAAAAGACCGGTGATCGACGGTATCCTGCCGGCGCGTATTACGTCGCCGGGCGGATACAAATACGCGTACCTGACCGAGCAGGGCTGGTACGTGATCAAGCTGCCGTTTGATCTCGACGAGTGGAGCCCGGGTGGCACCAGCCGGCCGGTGCGCCTGGCGAAGCCATACAGCGGCGACAATTACGGCCACCATTTTCCGCTGATCGATGGGGCGGAGGTAGCCATCATCCATACGGCGGGGGATCCAAATCGGCCCGTCATCATTGGTTCGATGCACGACAGCCTGCATCCCGACCTCGTCAATAACCTCAACAACACCCGGAACCTCATCGTGACCGCCGCGGGCAATACGCAGCGGATGGAGGACAAGGAAGGGATAGAGCACATCCACGTGATGACGCCGTTCCAGTCCAGCCAGCTGAACCTCGGGCACATGGTCGATACCGACGGCAAGGAACGGGGACAGGGCGCAGAACTCACCACTGACGGACATCTGGCGGCCAGGACGGCCAAAGGCATGCTGCTCAGTGCCGAAGCGCAGCCTGGTGCATCGGGCCAGCAGCTCGCAATGCCCAACGCGGATACCACCTTCCAGCAGGGCGAGGACATACTGCGCTCGCTCAATGAATCAGCGAGCGCCGCGAATGCGTGGCTGGCTGAGGTCGAACAGCAACGTACGCTTGTCGAACAGAAGCTCGCGAAACTCCAGAAGCCGGTGATCGTCGCGAGCGCTCCTGAGGGTATTGGTCTGGCGAGCGGTCAGCACATGCAGCTGGCAGCCGCAAAGCAGATGTTCGTCACGGCCGGGGCAGGACTCGACATTGGCGTGCTCAAGCGCATCACGGTTGCGGCCGGCGACGCGATTTCGCTCTTTGCGGCAAAACTCGGCATTCGGCTGTTCTCGGTAAAAGGCAAGGTGCAGTTGCAGGCCCAGGGGGATGCAATGGAGTTGATGTCGCTCAAGGACATGGTGGTGAGCTCCTCCGACGGAGAAGTCATGATCACCGGGCGCAAGGGAGTGACGCTCGGCGATGGATCGGGGGCCTATATCAAGCTGGCAGGCGGCAAGATCACCCTTGGCAGTCCGGCGGGTGAAATCGAGTTGAGGGGCAATCTGACTATCAATGGTCCGGACGGTAGCAGTTTTGCATTTCCTCAGTGGTCTGATGCGCCGCTCAAAGATGTCCAGCAACATATCAAACCGGGATTTTCAGGCTAACTGGAAACTGACATGACGACACAATCAAATCCTGAACCCCCGATGATCAGCTTCTCCTTTCCGTTCCGCGACGCGAAGGGAAAGGAGATCGTTGACGAACACGTGTTCTACGACTGGCTTGCCAGCGAGGGAAGTGGCAGTTTCGCGATCACCGGTTCTGGCATGTGGCACGGCGGAATTCATGTATCGGCGGACGGCGCCGGGAAACAGATCGACCTCAGGCACGGTGCGCGGTGCATTGCGGTCGGCGAAGTGGTGGCCTATCGGATGAATCGCATTGCGCTGGCCAGCCAGATTGCGGCCGGCAACGGCAAGCCTGCCCAGACCGGCCACTACAGCTCGGCTTTCACGCTGGTGCGGCATACGCTCGAATATCCCGCGAACAACCGGCTGACTTTCTTCAGCCTGTACATGCATCTGCAAAGCCTGGCCGACTATCAGCAGAACTCGATGCCGGCACCGGCCTACTGGGCACGGTCCTGCGAGGTGACGCAGTACGCCTCGGACAGACCCAAAACTGACCCGCACCTGGGCCCAGCCCCGACTGGGCAGGTGGGGCTGAATATTCATGCCGAGGCGGGAAGCCGCACGATCCTTGGGATCCTGCCCCGAGGGGCGCTGGTCCGTATCGGTGAGCGCGACCGTACCGGCAAATGGGGAAGAATCGAAGCGATCGAATCAGGCACGCCGATACCGCCGCGCGTGGCCAGTGTTGTGCAGCCAGGTGCCGATAAGGGCTGGCTTTACCTCAGCAAGGAGCATGGGCATGTGCTGCTTGCCGAGGTCGTGTCGGACGCGCAGTGCGACCAGGTGGTGATACCGGGGAAACCGATCCCCGTCAACGCTGGCGATCTGATCGGCCACCTCGGGCAGTACTGGCTGCCGGACGATCCGGCACGGGACAACAGGATGGTCCACATTGAGGTGTTCTGCGGCGACGAACTAAGCAGCTTCCTGTCGGGAAGTCGCAAGGCCGCAAAGAAGATCACCGATTTCGACAGGCTTCCCCTGCTGCGGATCGGCAAGGGTGTGAAGCTCTTTGCGGGTCATTCGATCAATGAAGAAGGTGCAGATGCCCCCGAAACGTCCGTGCTCCAGATCTACAGTCAGGCCGCACTCGATGCGCTGCCAGCCGAGAGCAAGGGACCCAAGGACGATGCGTATGGAGACGGCGAACCGTGGTGGAAAGTGACAAGCGCCGACAGTCGTCATGCTGATATCAGCGGCTGGGTGCGCAATCGTCAGATGCCACCCAATGGTGGTGTCACGCGCGAATCACCGCATGGATGGAAAGACTTCGAGACAGTCACAGGTTCCGACGCCGGCAATCCGACGATGTTCAGCACGGTCGATGCGTGGCTGGATCATATGCTCCGTGAGGACAAGCCCGCGACCGGTGATGCCTCAAGGCTCAAGCCAGTGGCGTCCAGCGTGTATCGGGAACTGTCACCGATGCGCAACGAGCAGCAGGCAGCGGATGAGTTGCGCGCGCACAAGGACGACAAATGGTTACGCTTCCGTGCGTCGCGTCTGATCCCGAAACATCGTAGCGAATGGGCCAGTCAAAGCGAATACGAGACCTTCTTCGACAAGGTACTGAAACGGGTAGCGAAAGAACCGTATCACGACGCAGAGATCGAGCGCGTTAAAAAACTTGTCTGGTGGGACGATGTTAAGAATGCAGTAAAGGGGCCGTTTCCGTCGAGTTCGGACGTTTATCATATCCACCCAATCTCACTTGTTGGGAATTTTTTATCTGGAGCGTGCTCGTGCGGAAAAGCCATAACCATGGAACAACTCCGAGCCATATTGCCGAGCGACGTCCTTCAGCATGGGCTATTTTATAAAGCCAATTTTGCTGGCGTTCGCAATTATTCCATTGAGAACTTTCTCTCTCTTTTGAATGAAAATATTCAAAAGCACGGAATCGTGAATTGCATCCATAAGGTCCATTTTCTTGCTCAATTTTCCCATGAATGCGATCAGCTACGAACAAACGAAGAATACCGAAATGGAGATGGATCCACCCCTGCGGGATGGAGTAATTACCGTGGCGGATCAAACTTCCATGGCAGAGGGTTGATTCAGCTAACCCATGACGATAACTACACCAAATATGGAAGCGCGGTTGGCAATTCTTCGATTGCAACAGATCCTGATATCGTAAGCCAGCAAGTAGCGCATACCGTGGAATCGGCATGCTGGTACTGGAGAAAGGGCAGCGCTTGGGGGGATATCAATCCAATGGCCGAGCGAAGCGATTTTCTAAATGTAACGATCGCAGTTAACGGAGGATATAGACACGTGTTTGAAAGAAACTCGCTTCTTCTGAAGCTAGCTCCGCTCCTCAAGCTGGATGAGTGCTGTAATGCGGTGAATGTCAAGCTTAAACACTTCGTATTCGCTGAGAGCGCCGTAGGTACCTCAAATTGGTACAACAATCATATATCCAAGGCGACAGAAGTCGAAGGTGCTTTAGCAGGTCTATAGATACCCACTAATGAGTGATGTCGCATGTTAAAATTCAATCTTCGCAGCTACATTTGTATATTAATTTTTACTCAGGTTGCATTTCTGGCCCTGCCCGCGCTATCCGCTGAGCTTATTGGGCAAACCATGTCCGGAGGCAATTTTACTCTGGAATTAAGTAGCGCTACTAAGCCCTCTAGTCCTGATGGGATTTGGGGACTCGCAACGGTGACCTACAAGGCCGGAAAGACGACGACTCCAGAAGTATATACATTTCCGGTTCAGGCTCCGCCGGTCATAAAAAAAATTGCATTCGGATTATTGGCAATTTCCGAGAAAAATGGCGGCATGAATGGCTCGTATAATGTGACATTTCTTTATCCTGGTGACGAAGGCCTAACAACTATCGGCGGGGTCGAGTCTGATTTGGATAACGGAAAATATATTGAGATAAACCGGATTTCACCGAAATGGATTAATAAATCCGGTGAAACTGAAATGGCGTATTTAATCCAATCAGTCTCAAAAAATAGATCAGGTTTCATTGGCCCAGATGGAAATCAAGCTCTTGACAACGCGATGATATTTTTCGCCATTCCCGATCTGATGAACGAGATTCGCAAGCAGGATTCTCTATTTTCTCATAGCTATACGAGCCAACTAAGCAATGAAGTCAATTCGTCGATCGCAAACCTGATACGTCGAAAGTTCCTGGGGAAAAGCGTTAGTCTGTGCGGCGACGATCAGTTCGATGTGTTTGTCTGCAAACTTGACAAAAGGGTCATCTCTGTCTGCTCCGGAAATATGAACGGCGCTGCAGTTCTTGAGTATCGTGCCGGCTCCGATCGGAAAATTGAACTGTCTTTGTCCAAGCAGATAGATAGCAACTATGTTGCCAACAAAGAGGCCGAATCGTTTGAGAACGGTGGATACAAATACACCGTCAAATTTGGAAATGGCGGGGACACGAGCTCGGGTGGTGTCATTGTTGAAAGAAAAGGAACGATTGTATCTAGCCAAAAATGCCAGCCTGAAATGATCGAACCGTACCTCATACCAAGAAAATAGAATAGATCATGTCAAATTTGATACTCGAAGGTGATTCGACCAGCCACGGCGGTAAGGTCATCTCTGGCTCGGACCGCATCCGGATTCGTGGTCGCCGTGCGGCCCGAAAAGGCGACCTCGTGTCGTGCCCCCTGCATGGCGACAACGAAATCATCGAAGGCAGTGATCGAATCAAAGATGGAGATGTTCCGCTTGCCCTGGACGGGCATCGCGCGCGGTGCGGATGCGTCCTGATCGCGTCGTCTGGGGCGGCGAGGATTCGCTGATGCCTGTTGACTTCGATGCACTTCCAGCACGGGGGGCCATTCCAGATGGGAGACAGGCAGTCGTACCCTGGCTGATCGCGGTGGTCATCATTGTCGCGGCCGGGGCTGCAACCAGTATTGCGACATGGCCGGCGGGACGACCTACGCAGACTCCGTGGTTCTGGATTCGCATGTTCGGACTGCCACTGCTTGTTTGGTTGGGGCTGTATTTCGGCTGGGGATTTCTGGGGGCTCACCGCTTGCGCAATGCTTTGGCTGACAATGCAGCCATTGATCGCAAGGAAGCGCGCCTGCACGGCGATGCGAGCGTGCCGTTCGCGGTCATGGCGCAGTCCTGGCGCTTTTCGGGCGACGCTGGCCAAAACAGACTCGAAGACGCGATGAAGACCCGCGAGTCCACAGAAAATCCGGCTGGCTCGGGCGGGCTTGTCATTCCCGGTCGAGCGTTTTTCCGGGGCAACGAGGCCGACGAATTGCGTCGGCACGCAGTCGTGCTTGAATGGCTGCTCGTTGAACTGATCAGGCCGCTGATGGCCCCGCTGAAGGCCGCTCACGGCCTCACCGTCTGGTTGTGTCTCGATTCGGATCTGACCGCGGATGTTGCAAAGACGGTGATTACCCGAGCGTGGGCAACGCTCGGGCTGAGGTACGCAGAGAAAGTCCAGTTGCTGGAGCCGATGTCGCTTTATTCGCTTGATGCCTGGTTCGACATGAGAGCGCGCAGTGCGCGTCATCTTGCGATCGCGGTGCAACTGAGAGGCGCCATTAGTGGCGGCATTCAGGCTGGACAGGCGGAAGCCGGCGCGGCAGTTCTGCTGACCGGCACGTCGGCCGAATCACCGGATTCGGGGGTACCAGTCCGCGTACACCGGCCCTCCAGGGGCACTGCCGGATCACTCGATGAAGTGGTTGCGAATGCATTGCGCTGGGGACATTGCGCTGAAGGCAGTATCGATACCGTCTGGAATCCGGGATTGGTTGAGCCGCTCGCGGCCGCATTGAGGAGTCTCGATGGTTCCGTGAATGAAGCGCCGGCCGTAGAGCTGGTTCGAACCATCGGCGATGCGGGTGTTGCCACCCCGTGGCTCGCACTGGCACTTGCCGCTGCAAACGCGCAGGAAAGCGTGAGCCCACAACTGATTCTGGATCAACAGGGCGGCGAATTGGTCGCAATGATATGTCGAAAGAAGACTTGAACGAAAAGGCTTCCGCAAGGGTGCTGATCTATCTGGGATGTGCGCTGGCAGCGCTGTTTGCTGGCGTCTGGTTGTGGTTATTGAATGAAGGCCCGCAGCGAGGCTGGCTTGCCGACAACCGGAGCGTTGTAGGCGTTACGCTCGTCGCCGGATGGTTCGCGTGCATGCTCATGGCCGCACTCTACGAGCGCGGCATTCGCCAGTGGGCAGCGGATTCGCGCGTCGCACGGGCGTTCGAGCAGAGTCGCCAGAAAAAACAGCAAACCGCCAGACCCGCAGACGGGCAACACTCCTTTGCATTCTCCGTTTCGCAACTTCGCGACTTTCTTCGGGAACGTCACGGTTGGTGCTGGCGTTATCGCGACCGCTGGTTGCTCATCGCAGGCGACGAGCCGCTCGTCAGGCGTCTTGTGCCCGGGCTCGCGGACACCGGCTACGCGATCACCGGCGATACCGTGCTGCTGTACGCGAAGCAGACCACCGACAAGCTCGATGCCGAATGGCTCGACCAGATCCGCCGTCTGCGCCGGCGACGCCCTGCCGACGCGATCGTAGCCGTGACGCGCAACCGGAGCTCCGCCAACACGCCGTTCGACGCGGAGGGCACCGCACAGCGGCTCGCACGTCACGCGCGCGCGCTACGCTGGGCGGCGCCCGCGTATCTGCTGAACGTCACCGACTTTGGCAACGAACCGTCTGGCCCCGGCGAAGCGATCGGCTTCACCTGGTCGAACGGGCGCATCCGTCCCGACGAAATCGACGCCTCGCTGCGGGGAATCGCAGACAATCTCGCCGACGCGGGTGTGATGCGTATCACGCAGGATCGGGATGACCGGTACCCGGCCGAGCTGTCGCGGCACATTGCGGGATTGCGCAGCGCATTGTCGGATCTGGTCATGCAGACCGGCCAGTCACGTCTGTGGCGCCATGCGGTTCATGGGCTGCTGTTCGCTCCACTGTTCGAGGAGCGGGAGCTGACCGCCCCCACTCCAGACTCCGAAGACGGCGAACCCCTGCCGCCGCAGCAACGCACGATCTGGCAAACGGTCGGCGACCATAGCCGCAGGATCCACGGCCGGCGCGTCGGTTCCTCGCTGTCGACCATGGCCGCGTGGGTAACGACGGCACTCGTCGGATGCTGGATCGCCGGCACGATGCTTTCGGGTTTCACCAATCGATCGACGATCCAGACGTCGGCCGACACACTGACGAAACTCTCGACAACGCAGGACCGCACGCAGGCGGCGCTCGCACTCGACAGCCTGGACAAGCAGCTCGACACCCTAGAAGTCCGTCAGCGCGACGGCGCACCGTGGACCACACGCTTCGGCCTGAACCAGGACAGCGTGCTGTTGACCGCCGCCTGGCCCGGCTACGAAAACGCCGTCAGCCGCATCCTCGTCGCACCGATCCGTCTGAAACTGGAGGAGCGCCTGCACCAGCTCGCCTCGCTCTCGGATGCGGAAATCGCCAGCGGCGGCAACGCGCAGGTCCAGGCCGCCTACGACACACTCAAGACCTACCTGATGCTCGCGAGGCCGGACCGCGCGGTTGCCGCATTCCTGACGCCGCAGCTGATTGCCACGGCCGTACCAGCGCGCCCGGCCAATTCCCAGCTCACGTCCGGCACGTGGGAAGACCTGCGCCAGCGTGCAATCGCGTTCTTTGCGAGTCACCTGGGGCGCCATGGATCCGCCGGGGACTCATCGCTCGCGATCGTTCCGGATGGCGCACTGGTGGCCACGGCGCGTCAGACCATCATCGGCGTGCGCGGCATCCAGAACTCGACTGACGCGATCTACCAGCAGATCCTCGACGACGCGAAGCCGAAATATCCGCCGGTGTCGCTCGCGACGCTGCTCGGCGATACGAGCAGCAAGGGGCTTTTCAATACCGCGGTGACCGTACCGGGCGTGTTCACGCGCACTGCGTGGGACGAGCGGATCTCGAAAGCCATCGACGACGCGAGCGAGCAGCGCAACGTGACCGGCGACTGGGTGCTCTCAGACGTCCACGCGAGCGCGCCGTCGACCGGCTCGCTGAAAGCCGAACTGCGTCAGCGCTATTTTGACGACTACGCGCGGGCCTGGGAGCTGTTTCTCAACAGCCTGCGCTGGCAACCCGCCCCGACGTTGTCAGGCACGGTTGACCAGCTGACGCTGCTCAGCGATCCGCAGCGCTCGCCGCTTGTTGCCCTGATGAACGCAGTGGTTTATCAGGCAGGCGCGGGCACCGCGACGCAATCGCTGTCCGATACGCTGATCAGCAAGGCGCAGCAACTTGTCGGCGCCGACGAGAAAGATCCATCGAAGCAGACCCTGCCGCAACTGGCACCGCTGGCCGTGGCCTTCGGACCGGTCCTGCGCCTGACGGGCAGCGACCTGGCTTCCCTGGCTTCGGGCGCGCCCGCAAACACGAAGGCCGCCACGCAGCTGGCGGCCACGGGCGACCTGAGCCTCGCGCGTTATCTCGAACGGGTGAGCGCGATGCGGCTGAAGGCGCAGCAGATGGTCGACAGTGCCGACGCGGACGCGATGGCCCGCGCGGCCGCACAATCCGTGCTGCAGGGCAAGACGTCTGATATCGCCGACAGCCGGGATTACGCGGGCCGTCTGGCTGCGAGCCTCGGCGAGCAATGGGCAGGCTTCGGCGATCTCTTTCAGGCACCGCTCGACCAGACCTGGCAGGTCGTGGTGCAGCCGGCCGCAGCGAGCCTGAACGACATCTGGCGCACGGCGATTGTCGCGGACTGGAACCGGACGTTCGGCGGCCGCTATCCGTTCGCCGATTCGGATAACGATGCCTCGCTGCCGGAGATGGCGCGCTTCATGCGTCCGGACAGCGGCGTCATCACCGGGTTCGTCACGACGCAACTGGCCGGTATCGTCGAGCGTCAGGGCGACCGATGGGTGGCGGCCCAAGGAGCAAACCACGGCGCGCTCACACTCGATCCGGGCTTCCTCGCGGACCTGAACAGGCTCACCCGCGTGGCGACCGTGCTGTTTCCATCCGGCGACGCGCATGTGCGCTATGAGCTACGCGCGGTACCCACACCAGGCGTGACCGACATGAAGTTCGTGCTGTCGGGCCGCGAGTTGCACTACTTCAACCAGAAGGAAGAGTGGACGCCGTTTATCTGGCCCGGCGACTCGCTGGAGAATCTCTCGCATATCGAGTGGCAGACCGAGCAGGGCGGGTTGCGCTCGGGGCTCGACGCCCAGGGCCGGTTCGGGCTGATCCGGCTGCTTGAGCACGCGAAGGTGTCGCCGCAGGACAGCGCGCGCTATCTGTTGACATGGACGCCGGACCGGAGCCAGGGCATTCCGCTGCGTGTACAGCTTCGCAGCGAGGCTGGAGCGGGGCCACTCGACGTGCTCGAACTACGCCACTTCACGCTGCCGCCGCGGATCTTCGTGACCAGCACGGCGAAAGGCGGACCGAAGCTCTCGGCCGTCAATCCGCCGCCACTGCCGCCGTCAGCGATTGCAGCAGCGAAACACGCTGCGATGCCGCTGCCGCATGGCGCGATGCCGGAGGTCGAGTAAATGCTGTCCGGTCTGCTCAAAACCCTGTTTCCTTCGCGTGATGCGGAGCAACTGATGCGCGCGCGTCTCGATGCGTGGGACGCGTGGCTGGACCCGTTACCAGGCGACCACGGTGTGGGCCGCGATCCGGGCTACGAGGATGCGTTCTTCGAACTGAAGGACGAGGCGAACAGGCTCTCCGCCATTGATGACGGCCTGATCGTGCGCTCCTGCGAGCAGCTCACGAAGGAAACCGGCAAGGATCTGCGCGTGGTGGGGTATTACGCGTTCGCGCGACTGCGCCAGGATGGGACGGCTGGCTTCGCGGACGGTCTGGAGCTTGCGGCCGCGCTGGTGGAGCGGTTCGGCGAGGCGCTGCTGCCCGCACGCGCCGAGGCGAAGAAGGGCGCGCTCGATATGCTGGCCACCACCCGCATGATCGATCTGCTTGAGAGCCGCGGCGAGTTCGCGCCGGCCGATCTCGAACGTGCGCTCGCCGCGCTCGATCTGCTCGTGACCCGCACCGGGGTGTGGCCGGAAGCGGCCCGTCCGAACCTGCGCCCCCTCGTGTCCCGTTTCGAGCGCAGCGACGATCCGGCACGCAGCGCGGAACCCGACTCGACCGCGCCCTCCGCTGTGGCAGGTTCCCCTTCAACATCCAGCGCGATCGGCTCCACGCGCGATCTGCTTGACCAGGCGCGCACGATGGCAACGTGGCTGCGTGATCAGGAAAACGGCTACCTGCCTTCCGTGCGGCTCGTGCGCAGCATCCGCTGGGACACACTCCACGAGGTGCCGCCAGCGGATGCGAGCGCACGCACGCGCCTCGTGCCGCCTCGCGGCGAACTTCGCCAGCAGATGAAACGGCTCGTGCTGCAGAAGCAGTGGCACGAACTGCTGGAGCGCGTCGAAGGGGCGTACATGGAGGGCGTGAACCACCTCTGGTTCGACCTGCAGTACTTCCAGCACGTCGCGCTCGACCACGTCGGTGCGCCCTACAGCACGTGGCGGGAACTGCTGCGCGCCGACTTCGCGTTGTTCCTCGAAAGGTTGCCCGGTATCGAGCGGCTCGCGTTCAACGACGGCACGCCGTTCGCCGACGACGCGACGCTCGAATGGATCGCCCGCCACGCGGTCGTGCGTGATCTCGAGGCGGGCGAAAGCGTTGCACCACTGTCCGTATCCGCTGACAGCGACGATGGTGCTGCTGGCGACTGGCCCGAGATTGAAGCGCAGGCGCGCGACATGGTGGCCGGCGACGGTATCGAGGCAGCCTTCGCATGGCTCGACGCACTGCCTGGCATCCGGACCGAACGCCAGCGCTACCTGCAGCGGCTCGTGATGGCGCGACTCGCCGATCATGCGGGCTGCGCCGATACGGCGATGGCGCTGCTGACCGAACTCGATGCTGCTGCCCGCTCGTTGCCGCTGATGCGCTGGGAGCCGGCGCTCATCTTCGAGGTCAAGCACCAGTTGATGCGTGCGCTGAAAGCGGCAAGCAGCCGCAAGGACGCGGACAAGCCGGCGCTCGCGCACCGCATCGGTCAGTTGCGCGACGAGCTGACTGTGCTCGACCCGTCCCGTGCGCTGACGCTGTCATAAGAGAACGAAAATAAGAGAACACCATGGAAAACGACGATCCGATCCTGCGCTACTACGAAGCCGAAATGCGCTATCTGCGCGAGTCCGGCAAGGAGTTCGCGAAAGCGCATCCCGACCGGGCGCGCATGCTCAACCTCGATCGCGTGGGCGAGCGCGATCCTTATGTCGAGCGCCTGCACGAAGGCTTCGCGTTCCTGACGGGGCGCCTGCAGCAGAAGCTCGACGACGAACTGCCCGAACTGACGGAAGGTCTCGTGAGCCTGCTGTGGCCACACTACCTGCGCATGATGCCGTCGCTGTCGGTCGTCGAGCTGATCCCGCTGGCCGAGACACTGCAGAAGACGGAAAACGTGCCTGCCGGCGTGCCGGTGCGTTCCGCATCCATCGCCGTGCCGCCGGCAGCGGGCGCCGAGGGCACCACGCCCAGGACTGTGCAGTGCCTCTACCGGACCACGCAGGAGGTGACGTTGCAGCCGCTGCGCCTCACGCATGCGGGCCCTACCGTGCGACATGACGGCCGCTCGGTGATCCGCCTCGGATTCCATCTGGACCAGTCTGCGCGACGCGAAGCGACGGACCTGTCCCGTGTGCGCCTCTATCTGAACGCCGATCTGCCGACCGCATTCGCGATGCATCTTGCGCTGACCCGCCAGGTTGATTCGGTTGCATGGCGGATCCCCGAAGTGCGTGATGGCGAGGTGCTGCCGCTGGCTGGCGTCACGATCGAACCGGCGGGCTTCTCAACCGAAGAGCGGTTATGGCCAAAAGCCGAGGCGTCGTTTTCCGGCTACCAGATGCTCCTCGAATATTTCACGTTCCGCGAGAAATTCCTCTTTGTCGACCTGTGCGGACTCGATGTTACGAAGCTGCCGGCGAGCACAACGCGCTTCGAACTGGAGATCGTGCTCAAGCGGGCGTATCCGTCCGACCTGCGTTTCAGCGCGGAGAACGTGCGGCTCTTCTGCACGCCGGTCATTAACCTGTTCGAGCTTGATGCCGCGCCGATCGTGATCGATCACCACGAAACGGAGTACCGGGTCGTCCCGGCCGGGCACCAGGGCGAGCATGTCGAAACATATTCGGTCGACGCGATCGAATCGTTCGACCATGTGACGGCTGAGCGTTACGAGTATGTGCCGTTCGCCACCTTCCGGCATCGCGGCGGCATGCTGCGCCATGAAGCACCCGAGCGCTATTTCCACACCCGCGTGCGGCCAGGCGTGACCGGTCTGCACGAAACATGGGTGATCCTCGGCGGCCACGCGTGGGAGACGATGGAGGATCTGCCCGAGGAGAGCGTATCGCTGCGCGTAACCGGCACGAACGGCATGCTGCCGCGCAAGGGTCTGCGCGAGGCCAGCATTGACGAACTGGCCGCAAGCACGCCCAATGTCGCGGGTGTACGCAACCTGGTGGCGCCGACGTTGCCGCTCTATCCGCCGACCGGCGACCGCTTCCAGTGGAGAGTCCTGTCGCACCTCGCGCCGAACTTCCTGTCGATGATGGACGCGGAAGTGCTGCGGGGCGCACTGGCGCTCTACGACTGGACCAACGACGAGCTGAACCGCCGACGCCTCGCCGGCATCCTGCATGTGTCGGAGGAACTGCTCGAGGAGGTGTCGGGCGGCTCGGTCGAGCGGGGCGTACTGATCGAAGTCACGCTCGATTCGCACGCGTTCGCGGGCGAAGGCGACGTGATGCTGTTCGGCGAACTGCTGCACCGTTTCTTCGGGCTGTATGCGGAGATCAACCTGTTCACGAAGCTCGCCATCGTGAGCCTGCCTTCGCAAACCCGTACCGACTGGCCGCGCAGCAAGGCGCAGCGCGCTCCCCTATGAAACCACGCGAGTTGCCGAATCTTGAACCGCTCGTGGCGTCATTGCTTGCGCGCGCGCCGAAGATGAATTTCATGCAGCTATGCAGGCTGCTCGAAGTGCGCGTACCCGATCAACCCGGCTTCGGCACGCGAGACACGCCGGAGCACGAGCCGGTGAGGTTCCGGCCGAGGCCGCGGCTGGGGTTCCCGGCCGGTGAGATCGCCGCGGTGGAATTCGATGACGGGTCGGACACATTCGGTCCCGATGCGCCGCCGACCGTGCGCACGACCTTCCTGGGCCTGTATGGCGTCGACGCCGCGGTGCCATCGCACATGATCGATGAGATCGTCCTGCGCGAGGAAGGACATGAAGCCGTCGAAGCGTTTCTCGACCAGTTCAACCACCGCTACGTGGCGCTGCTGTACCGCGCCTGGAAGAAGTACCGCTACCCGGAGAGTTTCCAGGCGGGCGGCACCGATGCGCAGTCGCGCAACCTCCTGTGCCTCGCCGGCTTCGGGTGGGGCGGGAAGCCGGCCCGGTCGGGTCTGCCGGATTCACGCGTGCTCGCGCTGCTGGGTCTGCTGGTCCAGCGCACGCGCACGCCCGAGGGACTCGCTGGTGTGGTGGCGCTGGCGGTGCCCGGTGTCGAGGTGCGTGTCGACGAGTTCTGCCCGACGGTCAAGCGTGCCGGACAGCCGCAGCCCCTCACGTCGTCAGGCAGGCTCGCCGGCGCTCAGGAAGACAGCAAGCGCCGCGGACTTGGCGGGGGCTACGTGCTCGGCAACCGCCTCGAGTATCGCAGCCGCGCCGTTCGAGTGACGCTGCGCCCTTCGGACGGTCAGCAGGCGCACGACATGCTGCCCGGCGCATGGCTGCATCGCGAGCTGATGGCGTTCATCCGCCTGTATGTGGGCACGAAGGCCGACGTACACCTGCGGATGGAGGTGTCGTCGCGTCTCGCGCCCGCGCCGTCGGTCGGCACGGCTGCGACCGGCCCGGCACCGCGGCTGGGATGGACCGTCGTGTTGCCGTCTGATGAGGAACGCATCATCACCATTGCGCTCGGCGTCTACGAAGTCTTTCCCACGCCCGGACCGAACCCGCATCTGGTTCCGCGCGCAGCCTGAATCTGGAGAAACCATGCCTTTACGTTTAACCGTGGCCGCCCTCGCGTCAGGTCTGCTGCTTTCCGCATGCGGCGCCTGGCAGTCCGTATCTGATACGACTTCCAGCGCGTATCACTCGGTGTTTTTCAGGCAGGTCAAGGTGCTTGACGTCGACCTGACCGCGCGTGCCGAGCTGAATCCGGATGACGCGGGCCGTTCGACGTCACTCGCGGTCCGCGTCTATCAGCTGAGGGATCGAAAGCTGTTTGACGGCGTATCCTACGACGATCTGCTGAAGAACGACAGGACAGTACTCGCGCAGGACCTTCAGGCCAGTATGGCAGCCGTCGTCAATCCTGGCGCATCGGTCAGCCTGTCTCAGCCCATGCAGGCAGACACGAAGTACGTGGCGATCGTCGCGTTCTATCGCAATCCCGGCAATGGCGATGGCTGGAAATACGTGATCATAAAGAAGAATCTGTCTGCCGATGCCCCGCTGAAGCTCACGCTGATGGATCAGGAACTGGTCGCATCCGGTGATCGCCAGAAGGACTAGCCGGAATGACACGACGTCCGGAAGTGTCTGGGCTTAACGTGTTTGCATGACGGGGCGGCCCGATGAAGACGCTTCGCGAACTGCAGCAGGAACTCGACCAGCTGGATGTTGACATCCGGCTCGCCCGTAAACACGAAACCGGATCGGGAGGTCCTGCGAAGTCGACAGCCCGGCGGACCCGACCGATCGCGACGGCGGTCGGCCGGTCAGGCTGCACAAAAGGCTGATGGCATGGACTCCCGCCCCCTTCGGGGCGACATTTACCTCACCAATTCCCGGGAGAACGTCAATGCCTGCACTTACCATTGGTCTGGATATCGCAAAGAACGTGTTTCAGGTTCATGGCGTCGATCGTCATGGCAAGACCGTTGTGCAGCGGAAACTTCGCCGAGCTGAGGTGTTGAAGTTCTTCGCAAAACTGGAATGCAGTCTGGTTGGTATCGAGGCCTGTCACGGCTCCCATTTCTGGGCCCGTGAGCTGCGATCAAGAGCGCTGAACAGCAGTCGCTGCAGTCGGTTCATCGCATGCGCCAACGGCTCATCCTGGAGCGGACAGCGAAATCGAATCAGATCCGGAGCATGTTTGCTGAAGAGGGGGTGATCTTCGCGGTCGGGGCTTCCGCAATTGAGAAAGGGAGTGGTTGAGCTCGTCAACAATCCCGATGCCCACATTACCGCATTGCTCAGACGGCTTGGCTCGATGTACCTCGAGCAACTGAAGGCACTGCAGCAATGGCTCGACGAACTTACTGCCGAGATAGCGGAGATCTTCAAGAGCAATGAAGCTTGCCAACGGCTCGCTACCGTTCCAGGAATCGGGCCAGTGATCGCGACCGCGCTCGTCAGCAGTGTCGGTGATCCGTCCCAGTTCAGGAACGGCCGGCAGTTTGCGGCCTGGCTGGGGCTGACGCCGAGGCAAAAATCAAGCGGAGGCAAAACCAGGTTAGGCGGTATCACAAAACGCGGCGACACCTATCTGAGAACCCTGCTTGTACAGGGCGCCCGCGCGGTCATGCACTTCGTGAACCGTCGCGACGATCGGCACAGTCGCTGGATCAAGGCTGTGATGCAACGCCGCCACGTGAGCATTGCTGCGATCGCCCTGGCGAACAAGACAGCGCGCATTGCATGGGCAATATTGACAGGTAACGGCTGCTTCCGAGGTGTGTAACAGGCAACAGATATTGAGTATTGCTTTATTTCTTTCGCGATTGCGCAAGAAGCGGCAAGCATGGCGAACCGGTCGGACCGGCGCTTGCAGATCCTGATATATCCGGCGGCTGCAGTACGAAGCCAGAAGGCCGATGAGGAGCAAGCGCGCAAATTTCCATGATGGCTCGTTCAGCAGCAAGCACATCAGAAGCCGAATGTACGGACGCAGTCGTGCCCCCTTCAAAGCGTCTTCGCCGGAAAGTCGCTCTCTTGCTTTCATCGATCTTTCGGCCGTTCTGGCTTCAAAGAAGCCGTTGCAGCTAGACTGGGCCGAACGGCAGCTCAGGGTCAGCGACAACCGCGGGCGGCGGCACCCTCGCAATGGATGTCGCTCGCCTGGTTGTAGCAAAATCTGGAGCCCCACCATGTATGCGATGCATTATGAAATCACCTTGCCCGCCGACTACGATATGCAGATCATCCGAAATCGCGTCGCGGACCGCGGGCACATGACCGACACGTTCGCTGGCCTTGGTCTCAAGGCTTACCTGATCCGCGAGCGCGACAAGGCAGGTGCGACGCTCAACCAGTATTCGCCGTTCTACTTGTGGAATGACACCGTTGGTATGAACCGTTTCCTGTGGGAAGGAGGCGGTTTCCAAGGCATCGTCGAATCGTTCGGACGGCCCGTCGTGCTGACATGGTCGGGCCTCCTGTGCCAGCGCGGACCGGCGTCCGGCGTATTGCCTTGCGCGGCGACGCGGGAGCGAGTGGTCGTTCCTCGCGAAGCCGATCTCGCGCAGGCCGCGCGAGATGCGGTCGCTGAGGTCGAGCGTATCGCACGGCATAGTAGTGTGATCGCCAGCGCCTGTGCGATTGATCCGCGCTCCTGGGAGCGTGTCACCTTCACGGTTTGGGCCGACACACCAGAAGCAGTTGTCCCAGGCGAACGCTACGAAGTGCTGCACTTGTCGCGCCCAGGCTTCGATGAACTGGCGCCGTCAACAGAATAGATAGCGCCAGCAGCCTAACGTTTCGTCCAGTCGGCGACCGCATTCAATTGCCGTCGGGCAGGCTACGCTGAGAACGCTCAATCTCTCATCGAGCAATGGCAGGACATCTCATTTGAGAACAGCCACAGGCCCGTCATGCATCTCTTGCCGATGCCCCCGGCCCACATTCTTGACGTTGGCGCCGGTATCGGAACCGATGCAGCTGCGTTAGGAGCTATGGGGCATACAGTTATGGCCGTAGAACCAGTGGACACGTTGCGCGTCGCAGGAATTGGGCTGCATTCGTCTTCCCGGATTGAATGGGTGGACGACAGTCTGCCGGATCTCATGTCTGTACGTTCGCGACGAAGAGAATTCGACTTGGTGATGCTCTCCGCCGTTTGGATGCATCTGGACGAAGACGAGCGTTGTCAGGCGATGTCGACCGTCAGCTCCTTGCTGCGGGAAGGTGCGATGGTGGTGATGTCTTTACGTCACGGTCCAGTCCCCGAAGGACGCCGAATGTTTGATGTTTCGGCAGCAGAGACCATTCGGTTAGCAAGCGCCCATAGCTTCAGGACTGTGCTAAATGTCCGGACCGAATCCACCCAACGAGGAAATCAGCGGATGGGTGTGACCTGGAGCCGGCTCGCCTTTGTCAAAGGTGGTGGGCAAGATTAGCTTCGATCCCTTCCATCGGCGGTGTCCGGCCATCATCAGCCTTTCGTCCGTGCGTGAGAAGAGACATACGAAGGTCGGCTTCATATCCGACAACGGCCCCTTGCGCTCGAGAGGCTACAGCTCCATCGCGAGTCTAATCGAACATCTCGGCTAAAGATCGAGCACCAGTACCTTGCTTCTCGCGCGCGATACGCAGGCCGTCAGGAATTCGGCCTTCTCGTCGTCGTTGAGAATGCAGTCGTTGTGCTCAACTTCCCCGGACAGATACCGCACCTTGCATGTCCCGCACAGCCCCGCATGACACGATGTTTCGATTGTGACGCCCGCTTGTTCGAGTGCGTCCGCGATGCTCTGATCGTTCGCGACTTCGATCATCTGTCCCGTGCTCGCGATCTTCACGCTGAACGTGTCCGCCACATCGTTCGCCGCGCTCGCGGGTTCGCTTCGCCCCGGCGCCTTGAAGTGCTCGAAGTGGACGGTGGCGGCGGGCCAGTGTGCGCTTGCATCCGCGCATGCCTGCATGAAACCAGCCGGACCGCAGTAATACACGTGCACGCCGTGCGACGGCTCGCTCAGCAAGCGGCGGATGTCGAGCCCCGCCTTCGGATCACCGCCGTCGAAGTGAAAGTGCACGCGGCCGTTCACGCGCATCGGCTCGAGTTCCCCGGAAAGCGCGGCACAGTCCGCATCTTTCGCGCAGTAGTGCATTTCGTATTCGATGCCGGCGTCTTCCAGCCAATGCGCCATCGACGTGAGCGGCGTCACACCGATGCCGCCCGCGATGAGGATCACCCTGCGCGCATCGTCGACGAGCTGAAATTGGTTGCGCGGACGGCTCACGCGCACGATGTCCTGCACATGCACGCGCTCGTGCAGCGCTCTCGATCCGCCACGGCCGCGCTCGTCGCGCAGCACGGCGATCACATAGCGATGGCGCTCGTTGGGTGCGTTGCACAGCGAATACTGGCGCACGAGGCCGTCGCCGAGATGGATGTCGATATGAGCGCCGGCAGTGAAGGCCGGCAACTCGGCGCCGGACGGATCGACCAGTTCGTAAGAGTTGATGCCTTTGCCTTCGAAACGAACCTGCCGCACGAGCAACTGGAGCGTGCTGCCGCCGGAGTTCGATGTCTGTTCGCTTGCCATTTTCCTGATCCCTCATATGTACTGCCGAATCCCGATTCGCCGCACGAGGCGCGCAACGCGCCCCTTGCTTGTCGTGGCGCTTCAGTTCTTCATCGATTGTTCGAGTTCCTCGAACTTCTCGCGCACGAACACTGCGCGTTCATCCGCCTTTAGCCGCTCGCTCTCGTTGAGGATCGAGACGATCGTCTTCGTGACCTTGCGGCGCCGCGCGACTTCTTCTTCGACCGTGTCGCCTTCGGGAATCTCGAACACGTTGCCCGAGCAATAGCTGTTGGGTGCGCCCGCGTTCGCACGGAACCACTCGGCGAAGCTCTGCGCCGATGCCGCCGGATTCGTGCCGCGCAGCGCATCGCGTAGCAACTTGCGAAAGAGGAAGAGGCCGGCGTCGAACTTCGTCGGGTTCTCGAGCGCGTGCACGGCGATCGGTCGCTGGCTGATGATCGCTTCGTAGTCGCCGGGCGCGTATTGCGCGGCCTTGTAGTTCTCGCGCTCGCGATGATTCGGCGGAATGGGCGGCAGATCCTCGAGCTTGTATTCGCCGAAGCGCTCGGGGCGCCGCATCGCGACCTGTCCTTCGAGAAAGTCGATCGACTCATAGCCGACGAGTTCCTTCTTGCCGACGCCGCGCGTATCGATGCCCGGGCCCATCACGCGCCAGCCGATCATCTTGCTGTTCTCGTCGTCGACGGGAACGGTCCAGCGGATGATGTGAAAGCGGCTGAACAGCTTCTTCTTCGATCCGTCTTCCGACGTGTACGCATGCAGGCTCAGATTCGGCAGCACCTGATGTTGCACGCGCACGAAGAGCCGGTCCTTATCGACTCGACGCGCGCCCGCGCAGGCGAGGCTGCGGCCCTGCTGCACCGGCACGAAGTGCATGTCGGGCGCGACTTCCATTGATGCCGCGCCGACCTCGTCGAATGTCGTGCCCTGGTACTGCCCATTCACGACATTCTTGCCGGCATGCAGCGCGGTGGGGTGATAGTTGTCGGCGGCGTTGTCCTGCACCTGCAGCCAATTGCAATGCTGGAAGTTGCTGTACGGCACAAGCTCGTCGCCCGGCAACACCGTGAAGTCGCCTTCCCATTCGGGAAAGGGCGGCTCGGCATCGGGCGGTCCCATGTACGCGAACACGAGGCCGTTGCGCTCGACCGCCTTGTACGCACCCTGCTGGATCGAGCACGCGAATTTCTCGGCTTCCTTCTCTTCGCCCTTCGGAAACGGCACATGCAGGCATGTGCCGTCCACGTCGAACACCATGCCGTGATAGCAGCACCGGATGCCGCGCTCCTGGATCGCGCCGTATTCGAGCGACGCGCCGCGGTGCACGCAATGCGCATGCAGCACGCCCACGCGCCCGCTGCCATCGCGAAACGCCACCAGTTCCTCGCCGAGGATCTTGAGATAACGCGGTGTGTCCGTCAGTTCGATCGACATGCACACGGGATGCCAGAACGCGCGCATGAACTCGCCCATCGGTGTGCCGGGGCCGGTCTCGGTGAGCTCGGGATCGTGGCCAGGCACCTTGCTTGTGTAGTAACCGCCGTACGGAATCAGCTTCTTCGACACGACATTGCCGCCGCTCGTCTTCTGTCCTTCCAGCTTGTCTTCCTTGATCGTCATCGCAAATCCTGTTTTGAGGTGGTGGAGTTGTCAGTCGCCGGCACTTTGAACGCCGAACTCGATATTCAGAACACCGTACTCTGTATCCAAAGATTAGTCGCGCGATACGGCGATGTCTCTATGGGTAAACGCGGAGATTCACCTTTTCCGCTTCAGCGCCGGACATTGACGCTCCCGCGGTGCGGTTATACCCTTGCCGTATTCTGTATCCATAAGCGAGCTTTGATCATGGCGACGAAACTGCTCAAGCTTCAGGCGCGCACCGACTACGTGGACGAGGTCTACAAGGTGCTGCTCGATGCCATTAGCTCTGGGACGCTCGCGCCCGGGACGCGCATCACGCAGGAAGAAATCGCCGAGCAACTTGCGGTGTCGCGCTCCCCGGTGTTGCAGGCGCTGCGCTTGCTCAAGAAGGACGGACTGGTGCAGGACGCGCCCGGTCGGGGTTTGCTCGTGACTCCGCTCGACGCGGCCTGGATCAGCCATCTCTATGAAATCCGCGGCGCGCTCGACTCGCTCGCCGCGCGTCTTGCCGCCGGTCGCGGCGCGAAGCTGGACAAGGCATTGATCACGAACGGCCGTCGCGCGTCGAAGGCCGACGACGTGAAGGCGATGATCGATGCCGACATGGCGTTCCACGCCGCGATCTATGCCGCGTCGGGCAATCCGCTCATCGTGGAGACCGCGCAGATGCACTGGGTCCATCTGCGACGGGTGATGGGCGCGGTGCTGCAGTCGTCGGGGCAGCGCCAGGCGATCTGGGACGAGCACGCAGCCATTGCCGCGGCCATCGCCGATGGCGACCCGCTGCGCGCGACGGAACTGACCGATCTTCATACGACTCGGGCGCGGCAGAATCTCGTCGAGCGGCTCGGGCAGGTGCTGAGCGATCGGCAGGAAGAAAAAGTGAGCTGATGCGATGATCCCGCGATCGCGGGATCTTTGCGTGGAGCGGGACTTCGCTCAAGCCCGCTTGCGCCGGCCGTTCACGAGTGCGGCCGGCACGGTGAAGACGAGCGCGCTGCCGATGATCAGGCTCGCCGCCAGCCCAAGTACGCCGTTGCCGGTCGATCCCGTGCCTGTCTGAATCAGCCCGATCACGTAAGGGCTCACGACACCCGATACGCTGCCGACCGAATTCGCCAGCGCAAGCCCCGCCGCCGCGGCGGCGCCGCCCAGGATAGCGGGCGGCAACACCCAGAACTGCGAAATTGTCGTCATCACGCCCATCGTGCCGATCGTGAGGGCGATCATCGCGATTGGCGTCGAATGGGCGAACGCGACGCTCGTGCACAGTCCGGCCGCTCCGACCACCCCGGGCAACGCGAGATGCCAGCGCCGCTCGCCGCGGGCGTCCGAGCTCTGACCGACGAGCAGCATGGAGACGGCCGCCGCCGCGTAAGGGATCGCGGAAAGCAGGCCGATATTGAGCGGATCGGCCACGCCGCTCGCCTTGACGAGCGTGGGCAGCCAGAAGCTTACGCCGTACAGGCCCATCGTGAAGAAGAAGTAGATCGCACTCAGGAGCAGCACCTTCGGATGCGTCAGGCCGTCCTTCACCGAATGCAGCGCGTGAGCCGGCTCTTCGTCCTTCAGGCCGGCTTCGAGCATGGCTTTCTGCGAGTCTGTGAGCCACTTCGCATCGGCGAGCTTGTCGTCGAGATAGAAGAACGCGACCAGCCCGAGGATCGCGGTCGGAATGCCTTCTATCAGGAACAGCCATTGCCAGCCCGCCAGCCCGTGCGATGCATTCATATGATTCATGATCCAGCCTGACAGCGGCCCGCCGACGACTCCCGACATCGGAATGCCCGTCAAGAAGAGCGCGGTGACCTTGCTGCGGCGCGAGGCCGGGAACCAGTACGTGAGATAGAGCAGGATCGCGGGGATAAAGCCCGCTTCGGCGACGCCCAGCAGGAAGCGCATGATGTAGAAGCTCATCGGCGTTCTGACGAACATCATGCTCGCCGAGACGATGCCCCAGGTGATCATGATGCGGGCGATCCAGCGGCGCGCGCCGACGCGCAGCAGGATCAGGTTACTGGGCACTTCGAAGAGAAGATAGCCCACGAAGAAGACGCCGGCGCCCGCGCCATAGACCGCGTCGCTGAACTTGAGCGCTTGCAGCATCTGCAGCTTCGCGAAGCTCACGTTGATTCGGTCGAGATACGCGCACAGATAGCACAGGAACAGAAACGGCAAGAGCCGCCATGTCACCTTCGCATAGGTGGACGACTCTCTGCCCTGGTAATACGCAACCGGACTGGGGGAACTCATTGTGGTGTCTCCTGGTGTTCAGGTTGCGGCGCAACGCTGCGTTTTTTAGCGCTCGTCTCGCGTTGTCGCCGTGCTCGGACTGCTTCAAAGGAATCATTCGAACATGTCCGGCTGCGTGGCGACGAGGTCGTCCCAGATCGCCTGAAAGTGCAGCCAGCCGATGTAGTCGCTGCCGACGTGCTCGCGGCTGTAGCGCGCGCGTTCGGGGGGGACGAGCTTGGGTGCGATGCCGGTCGACTCGACCAGCAGTTGCTGCTGGCAGCACCGTTCGAGCGCGATGAACCAGAACGCCGCCGATTCGATGCTGTGCCGGCTTGCCGTCAGAAGCCCGTGATTCTGGTGGATCGCGGCCTTCACGTCCCTGAACGCGTTCGCGACCTTGTGACCCGCCTTCACCTCGACGGCTACTTGTCCTGCCTCGTCGCCGATCACGACGTGATCCTCGTAGAACGCCGCGGCGTCCTGCGTGATCGGCTCGAGTTGCCTGCCGAGCGACGCGAACGCGGTGCCGTAGACCGTATGCGCATGGCACATCGCGACGATGTCCTGGTGCATCTCGTGCACGGCCGCATGCAGCACGAAGCCCGCGCGGTTGATTGCATGGCGCCCCTCGACGACGTGCCCTTGATGGTCCGCGCAGATCAGGTTCGAGACCTTCACTTGCGAGAAGTGGATGGCCATCGGATTGGTCCAGTAAAGGCCGGGATTCTCGGGATCGCGCACGGTCAGATGTCCGGCGAAGCCGTAATCGAACCCTTGCTGGGCGAACGCGCGACAGGCGCCGACCAGCCGTTCCTTCACATGCTGCCGCTGCGCGGCGGGATTCGAAAATGACGGAAGCTCCGGAAAGATGAGTCCTTCCTGCTCCGGCTGATAGATCGAAACCTTGCCGTCCTTGATCAGCGCCTGCGGCCGCGTTTCCATCACTGTTGCCATGGGGCGACTCCTTTTTGAAGTGAGGTTTGAACCGGTCGAAGCGGATTGCTTCGATGGGTCCTATGGTCGCGGTCGCTGCCGTCATTGACAAACGATGGCTGTTCATACAAAGATGAACCACATTCATGTTTCGGTGAAAGACATGAGACGAATTCCCAATTTCGTGCTGCTGCGCGCCTTCGAAGCGGCCGCGCGGCTGGAGAGCTTCACGCTGGCGGCCGAGGAACTGCATCTGACGCAGTCCGCGATCAGTCATCAGGTCAAGGAGCTCGAAGAATATTTCGGCCGGCCGCTGTTTCATCGACGCAATCGGCGGGTGGAAGCGACATCGGAAGGACGGCGCCTTTATGAGAGCCTCGGACGCGTTTTCGATGTGATCGAGGCTGCATGCAGCGAGGTCGCGCTCGCGCCCGATGCGCAAGTGCTCGCGGTGCACAGCGCGCCGAGCTTCGCCGCCAAGTGGCTCGGTCCGCGCCTGCCTGAATTCACGCAGGCGCATCCGGGCGTGACGATCCGTCTGTCGTCCGGTCCCGAGCCGATCGACCTCACCCGGGTGCATGAAGTCGATGTCGCCATCTCATACGCGGTCGCACACGAGCGCGCGGGCATCGTGACACGCGCGCTCGGCGCAGAACGCATCGTGCCGATGTGTTCGCCTGCGCTCGTGCGAAGCGGCGTTCCCATCGAGAAGCAGATCGGGGAAATGACGCTGATCGATTCCCAGCTCAGCCGCGTGACGTGGTCCGACTGGTTCGCGCTCAACGGACTCCCGTTTCCGTCGCGGGCGCGGCCCTCGTTCGATCGCGGGGCGCTCGCGATCTCCGCCGCTGTCGATGGCATGGGCGTCGCGCTCGAAACCACGCGTCTCGCCGAGCGCGAGTTGTCGCGCGGCGAACTGGTTGAGCTGGGCGCGGAGGTCTTCGAGCCGGTCTCCCGCGAGACGCATTTTCTGTCGTATCGCGTGAACGAGCGCAACACGGAGAAGGTGAAGTGCTTCTGCGACTGGTTGTGCGAGGAGGTGGGACTCGATGCTGCGCGCATCGCTTAATGCTGAGATCGAGTCTCCTTCTCCGGCTTCTTTAGAGAGGTCCGCGATCGCATATTCGATGAACATACGCGCGGCGATCCTCGTAGCCCGCCGCAGAGGAAGACTGCGTGGATTCTAAATGGGCTAGCCGCCCGGCCGCCCAAAGCTGATTGCGTGTACGTCTCCTCCGCATTGGCGGATTCAACCGGTCGATGCAACACAATGAACGTCGCATGAGCGGCGGGAGTGTTGCAAATGAAACAGAGGCGCCAGTCGCATACGCGAAAAGCAGACGTTCACAGCGCAGAGTCGGCGGCTATCTCAGCGCGCTGGCAGCGTGAATCCGGGAAGCGCCCATTTCCTGGGCCTTGTCCTCCAGCAATCAACGTTCGAGAGCAGCAAAGGTGCGATGACAATAATAGGTAAGCTCGTATCCCTGGTAAGCCGTCGGACCTTGCGGGCTGAAGGTCATGTCTTCGCCATAACGCCCGAGCGCATCGGGATTGCGGAAGGGATACACGCTGCGCTTGCGATGGCGCCAATGCTCTGTGCCGCGGCGATTCTCGGTCGTTCGGATATCGCTTTCGGAGCCGTCGCGGCGTTCTGGAACTGTCTCTGCGATCCGCAAGGGTCCAGGTCACAGCGCCTGAAGGCGATGGCCATCTTCACGGCCATGGGTGTTGTCGTCATGCCGCTGGCGTCCTATGCCGCGCATTGGGGCTATGCCGTCAGCATTGTCACCCTGTTTGTCCTGGTCTTCCTTTGTGGACTGACACGCTCCTACAAGCCCTCGCTCGGGCCTATGCCGGCGCAGGCGGGGTTGGTTGCCTCGCTCGCGGTCGTGATCGGAATTGCGTCGCCCGAGCCGCTTGCCGTTGCACTCGCTCATGGTGGCTATTTTCTGCTCGGGTCAGCCTGGACCATGCTGTTTTGCATCTTCCTCTGGCCCGTCCCGTTCCCACAGTCCGCGGGCTTCACGCTCGCGACGATCTTCGGCAGGCTCGAGGACATGGCCGGTTTTTTGGAGTCGCTGGATTCGCGGCCTGGAATGGATGTGCAGGGCTGGACCGAGTTCGATACCGTTCATCGTCGCGGGGTGCGCATGTCGATCGAGCGCGGCAGGGCATTGGCGGCGCATGATGTTCGCACCGGCCCTGATCTCGGGCCGGGCGTCGATGCCGCGGGCAGGGTGTTTTCCACGCTGATCGCAATCGGTCATGCCCGCCGCAACGCAGCGATTGCCGACGACGATGGATCGCGGCAATTGCTCCAGGGCCTGCGACAGTTGCTGCAAAGCGTGGCCGCGCAGGCACAGCAAGAACTGCCCATTGCCGATACGCTGGTAGCGCAAGCACACGCATTGTTGCGGCAGACGGCTGAACGGACGGACCAAACGGCAAGCGCCGTTGCCTTTGCGGCAAGGGCCATCGCTCGGCTCGCGGACGGGCGACACGCGCTCGCAATGGACCCCGAGACGCCCGCGCCTGCCGCCGCTCGCGCGGTCAAGATTGAAAGGCTGGTCTGGGACCATGCGCTGAGGGTGGCTGTCGCATCGGTGCTCGCTTTCATGATCGGCACATCGCTGAGTGTCACGTTTGCATACTGGGGCGTGATCGCTGCAATCGTCGTGACCCAACCGGTTTCCGCCAATACATGGTTGCGCGTGCTGGAGCGTGCATGCGGCAGCCTCATCGGCGCAACGATCGCCGCTGTTCTTCTGACGAGTCTGTCCGGTCCGGTTGCGGTGACATTGGCAATCTTGCCGCTTGCCGCGGTGACCGTCGCATTGAGGTTGGTGAACTACGGTCTGTTCGTTGTCTTCCTGACGCCGATGTTCATGCTGATGTCGGATTTCATCCATCCGGCGGAGGGATTGATTGTCGCTCGTCTTACCAATGAATTCGTCGGTGCCTGCGTAGGCGTGGCGGCGAGCTTTCTTCTCTGGCCGCCGAGGGAGAGTAACGCGCTGAATGCCGTGATCTCAGCCGCGATTTCGGCCAACATGGCATTCGCGTCCGCCGCGCTTCGGATGGCTGGAGGATCGACCGCCACCCTCGATCGCCTCCAACGCGAAGCCGGTCTGGCCAGCTCACGGCTTGAAGTTGCGAGAGAACGTATGCTCCTGGAGGGCCAGCGGCGATCTGCGCGGCTCGAAGAACTGCGGAACCTGACCGTCGCGGTGCGGGTGGTTTGCGGCGCCGCCGCGGTGATCGAAGTCCTTCGGAGCGGGGAACCGGACGCACATGACCGGGAAAGGGCCAATCGCTACGATGAGATGACCGCCACACTGCTGGAAGCCCTGACGTCGAGGGAAGCGATGCCACTGAATCAGTCTTTTGAAACGCCGGCAGATGACCTCGAACAGGCGATCCAGCATCTCGTGAGCGCATTTGATAGTTACGTGGGAACCGTATAAGAACGCCAGCGAGCCCCTGTTTGACCGCGGCCTTGCGTCGGAGAATTTCCGCGTTTTCATGACCGTATTCTTTCAAGAGAAATGACGGCAAGTCCGCGCTCGTTAGCATAGTCGCAAGAGCAGATGCTCACAGTTCCACGTGACAATTGACGACCGTGCACTGCAATTGAAAACGATCTATACACCAGCGTCGACCGGCCGGTATTGGCCGGAGCCCCTTACCGCGCGAGCGGTTTCGTTCGTTTTGGCCCCGACATAAGCCGCAAAAAGCGTCACACCGACCACGAGCCCTGCGACGAGCAACAAAGAAACAGGCCGGTATGCGGCAGCGCACTCCATTGCAGAACGGTCGCTACGACAGAAAATATCGCGAAGCCCCCGCGAGAGCCGTCGGCCATCCCAAGATCGCCAGCCTGCAATAGGCAATGCAAACGGCCGCCTGCGCAGCAAAGGCGGGTCCATGCTCCAGTGCGGCAAACACTGAGATCGGCCCCGACGTGAGCGGCATTCCCACCAGCAAACCGCCGATCGCATCACCCCAGCGACGACCGGCAAGGCTTGCGGTCAATAACAACAGCGGCGTAACGAGGAGCTTGAAAACAAGAACGATGACCACAGACCGGACTCCAGCAATGTCGGCTTTGAAGGACGTGCGAAGCGCCTCTGTTTTGCGTCAGATGAATGGCGCGATGTTCGCCATCGCCCGCGTCACGTAGATCTCCCTCTCGCCAACCGGGGCGACATGCTGCATCGCGGCGCGCGCAGCCTCGACGCCCTCCAGACGCGCGATCACCCACACGGCCAGATACTGCGAAGCCAGGCACCCGCCTGCCGTCGCGACATTCCCCTTCGCCACGAACGGCTGATTGAGCACCGGCACGCCCGCCTTTTCGACCCACGGTTTGGTAGTCAGATCCGTGCAGGCCGGAACGCCATCCAGCAGGCCCAGTTTCGCGAGTATCAGCGTGCCCGAGCATTGCGCGCCCAGCAGTTGGCGCGTCGGATCGAGCCGCAACTGCGACATCAGCGCGGCATCGGCGGCCACTCCACGTGTCTGTATTCCACTGCCGACCAGCACCGCGTCGGCCTCGCAAGCGTCCTTCAGCGACGCTTGCGCCTCCAGGACCACTCCGTTCATCGAACGGATCTTCGCCGCTGGGCTGGCAATCGATACCTGCCAGCCCGGCTTTCTGACCCGGTTAAGGATATTCAGCGCGATTAGCGAGTCGAGTTCGTTGAAGCCTTCAAAGGTCAGAATGGTGATGTGCATGACGTCCTCGGGCAGATGGAGAGGTTGTGAAAGATCATGGTAGGGCCGATAATCAATACAATCAAATTATTGTCATGGATACATTGAGCCATGCCTGGGGCCCGTTACAAGCAATTGGTTGACCGCTTTGCGGCTGACATCCGCGACGGCCGCCTTCCCCCCGGGACGCGTCTGCCCACGCACCGCGAGCTGGCTGCTCGCGAGGGCCTGGCGCTGGTCACCGCGACGCGTGTCTATGCCGAGCTTCATACGATGGGTCTGGTGAGCGGCGAAGCTGGCCGTGGCACATTCGTCAAGGAACCACTTCCTCGCGGCCAAGGCGTTGACTTGCACGCCTGGAGCGCCATTACGATCGACCTGAGCTTCAACTATCCCTCTGCACCGGGTCAGACAGACCTTCTTCGGGCAGCGCTGCGCCAGCTTGCGGCGGCCGGCGACCTCGAGTCGCTGCTTCGATACCAGCCGCACGGTGGCCGCGAGCACGAGCGCGCTACTGCGGCACGCCACCTGGCGAACCGAGGTCTGGCAGCAACAGCCGGAACGACGTTGCTCGTGAGCGGCGCGCAACACGGACTGACGACGGCCACTATGGCGCTGCTCGAACCCGGCGACGTGGTTGCCGTGGACGCGCTGACTTACCCGGGATTCAAGCTGGCCGCCGAGGCCGTTCGACTGGAACTCGTGCCGATCCCAGCCGCGGGGCGCGGCCCCGATCTGGACGCGCTGACGGCCCTATGCAAGCGACGACGCGTACGCGCCGTCTACGCAATGCCGACGCTGCACAACCCTCTTGGCTGGGTAATGAGCGCGCGGCGGCGCCGCGAGCTTGTCAGTATCGCTCGACAGCATGGACTGATCCTCATCGAGGACGGGGCCTACGCATACCTCGCAGAAGATGCTCCGCCGCCGTTGGCATCGATTGCTCCGGAGACGACGATCTATGTCTCGAGCTTGTCGAAGAGTGTCGCGACAGGTCTGCGCGTCGGTTTCGTCTGCGCACCACGCGAATGGATTCCCAGGCTTGAACGGGTAATCCGGGCCACGACGTGGAACACTCCCGCAACCATGACGGCAATCGCCTGCAACTGGATAAACAACGGCACGGTGGCCCGGCTCGAAGACGAGAAGCGGCGGGATGCGAAGACGCGCCAAATCCTTGCCGCCGAAGCGCTCGGCAAGCTTAAGACGATGAGCCATCCAGCGTCGTACTTCATCTGGATCCCCCTGACGCAGGAAGTCCGCGCCGACGCGATTGCGATGGCGCTGATGCGTGAGCGCATTTCAGTGTCGACGGCCCTGCCGTTCGCGACATCGACGCATGTACCTCACGCCATCCGCCTCGCGATTGGGTCCGTCGATCTGGCCACGCTGCGCCGGTCGCTGGAAACAGTGGCCCGGGTTATTACCGAACAGACCTACTGACCGGCAAGCGCGAGGGCGCGGTCTGTCCACCAGGATTGTCCGGCCGGGACCTGTCGTCTCACTACGACGTACTTTCTGTTGCGATGCAATCGTAGAACACGCCGCGACATACCCTTTCCCGACGACATCGCACGAAACGACCCTCGACACGGAATGCGTCGCTTTCGAGTTGCCAGCACAAGCATAAGACCGCTTCGTTCCTGCACAAACCGGTGCAAAACGGAAGGGAGAAATGTGCTGACTGGTGCGCAGCGCCCGCGCACGTCCGCAGCAGCCACCCTGGATGGATAGCATCGCGTTGTAAAGCGTCGAGGTCTCATCCCCGGACTGCGACGTGTGTGGTAGTGGCCGCACCTTCGTGTGCGGATTTTTTTTGCCTTTTGGAGGTAGGGAAATGAGGCTTGGTGCAAATGTCTCCTGTGTGCGTGAGTACCTCGGATGGACGCGAACCGAGTTCACGTATCGTTTCGCGCCCGCCACGTTCGACCATAACAACAGGAAGCGCTGCTACGACAATCTTCGTTCGCTCGAAGTGCGAAAGCAGCATTCGTCAGAATTGCTTGCGTGGATGGAACCCGTACTGAGAATCAGCGCCGCCGTGTTGCAGACCGACGATCTGACCCAACTCACGCATGATGCGATGTCATCGTTGCGTGCCCGGTATGTCGGCCCGCCGATGGATGCGCTTACGGCGGTGGTGAACCGGTGCTGTGATGGTGTCGAGCCGACGCCTGATGAATACCGGGCCGCTATGGAACAGGCGGATAAAGCCGGCAACCGCGAAGAGGTGTTGCAGTTGCTGGAGAAAATCGCAACAGAACGGCGCAAGTGGCATCGTGGTGGATCGCCCCTGAGGCCCAATCGCTGGAATCAGACGTAACGGCAAAAGGCCCGCGCGGTAGCGGGCCTCTTCGCAGGAAAAGGCCTCGCCGAGGCGGGGATAGCGAGCCGAACTCAGAGATCAACGAAACGCGGCAACAGGTCCTGATCGGCGAGGCGGATTTCGATATCGTTAGCCGCCTTGACGTGCTCCCGGTTGTTCACATCAAAGACTTCATCCGTCACGCTGACGATGATCGTGCCTTGCTGCTTGCCATCGCGCATGACAGGGATTAAGTCGCGCGCTTCCGGCACCTGGGCCGGCGCGAGAGCGTGCGGTAGGTAGAGCATCCAGCTTACGCCTAAGCGGTCATCAAAGACCTGTTGATCCTGATAAGCGCGCGGCCCGAACGTCACATACAGCGAGCGATAAAGCTCAGCCACTTTGGCTACAACTTCGGCCACGGATTTGTAATTGCCTAGCCGCGAAAGACCATTCGCTTTCTCATCCAGAGACAATTCGATGTTATTGGAAATAACTCCCGTGTCGATCATTAAGGACATGATGGCGGTCGCGCCGTCAGTTTGTCTTCCGTTCCATATGCCTATGACTTTCGGTCGATCAATTTTTTTCCCATGTCCATATTCTGCCTTCAAAACATCTATAGCAGCCTTCGACGCTGCTCCATTTGCGAAGACCTCATATTGAAGTGCATCTTGTTGCGTGTCTCCTGCGAGATACCAGTTCCCACCCAAGGTTTCGTCCTTGGTTGCAATAAAGTCGACAATGGCTTTAATGCGTTGAAGATGAAATTCGAATGCGCCTTTTGGTGCGGCAGCTTGATCCCGATGTTGTTCAAGTAAATTCACGATAATCACTCACGGTTGATGGACCGAAGGCACGCCAAACTGGCGAAGTGTGTTCATCATGTAAGCTCGCGTTTGCGGTGTCTCAAAGTACCACATTAATCTGCTCGGCGGATTGGCGCGAACAGCTTCTCCTTGAGTTGCTATTTGCTCCTGCATTTTTGTGAATCCTTTAAACGGAAATTTCAATTCCTTATTTTCTTTGAAAAATTGATCGTAATTTCCCTTGGCTTCCTGCAAGAGACATTGGGAATGCTGAAACCCATCAAAGTCTATGTCAAGCCAGTCCCATTCCATATTCCAGCCTTCGGCGGTCTCACGGCCTTTTCCGTCCGTTGTTATCGCATACTCGAAGCCGGTAATGCGCGCCTGGTAGCGTCGCGGCTCAGGGTTCATGCTGTGGTTCTTTCGCACCAGTGCGCCTTTCTCCGGGGGGCACTTGCACGGTCTTTCGCGTTCGCGGCTCCGGTCACGCGGCAGTTCGTCCCATCCGCCGTCTGCACCCGCGCCAGTACCGCTGCTGCCTGCGGGAGCAGCAGACGGTGCGGCGGTGGGGACCGGAACGGGCATAGGCATTGCTTGCACCATTGCGTTTGCTGCGCGTGCCAGCGTCGCCGGGAATGGAATACCCATCACCGTTTCTCCTTCATTTCCTGTTGTCTTTTACCCGTTGCCTGCATCAACATTTCGAATCGCTGTTCACCCGGAACTCCTGATTTGTACAGCCATGCTATGACCGCCGGAATGCTGTAAAACTCCGGCGTCGTTGCTTCCACATACAGGAAATCGACTATCGGCACGTCATGCGTGAAGCGGAGTAACTTTGTTCGCGCGAAGGCCGCATTAAGCCGGTCGCGCAAAGTCGGATCATTGGCCAGCGCGGGATAATCGCGCACGATATGACCACGGATAAAGTCCACATAGTTACGGTCTTCATAGGCTTTCAGAAGCGCCCATTGCCCTTCAGTAAATTCCATTGTCGTTGATGGTGAGCCGTTATCGTTCGTTGAGGTAGTGCCACGCGTCGGCAGCCCTGAAAAGCTCGCGCTCGCTCTTGCCGTGGCATACCGCATTGAGCGCATGCAGCACCCTGGGGTCCCAGAAGCGCAGCAGGGCGGCTCGTCCTTTCGGTATGCCGGTATTCAGGTGCGGGCGCAGCTTTGCGGCCTGCCTCTCCAGGCTTTCTGAGGTAATCAGCCAGATCACGCCAGGGCGGGCCTGTTCGAGTTCGCCCAAGTCCGCAAGATGGTCGCGCGCCGTCCTCGGATCAACCAGCCACGGCCCCGCGTGTGCGAGTGCCATGTCGTTCGTGCCCGCGAACAGCGAAACCGTCATGTGGTCTTCGGGCGTGAGTTGCTGGCCGGTATGCTGCTCGTACTGGATACCGTCCACTAGCGCCAGCACGTGGCCGCTGTGGTGCCGTTCCCCATACTGTCGAAGCTGTTCATTGACAGAGGCGGGAAGCATCAGCGCTCCAGGGTCATCGCGCCTTGCCCGGCAGCGTGAATCATGCATTCGAGACAGATGGACGACTGCGGAAGCACCGGCCAGGGCGTTGCGCCGTAGCGCGATAACGGGCCTCTTTTCTGCACGGTATTAGGGGAGCGTCCGCGACAATCGCACGCCCACGCGTAACCCAGGGCTTCGGCCATCTCGTAACCAGTTGCATACGACTTCAGCGTATCGAACGGAAACCATTCGCCGGTTTCGGCATTCAGCGCCATTGCCGACGGCATTGGCGGGAAGTTTGAGTAGACTGAATAAGTGATACGGCAAAGCCCGCACTCTTCCTTGTCCCCGGTTTCATCCAGTTTCTGTTGTTCCATCTGACCTCTGCTGTTTTCCAGACACATCCGACGAATTAACCATCTAAAACGCGACACGGTCAACGAATTTAAATTGAGATAAAACCGTTTTGACAGATCTTCACAATTGCTCTGTCTATCTCATTTTCAGGTGTAGTTTTCCAATCTCACCGTCCAACAAAAAAAGCGGCATTGAGCCGCTTTTTCCGTAAGTGATCGACGCCGGTTAGTGCTTTGTCCACGAAGCGTCCATAGCCGCCAGTTTCCCGTTCGCGCCCTGCGCAGCGTCAGCGAGAATCGCTGCGGCGTCCTGCGGTGTCAGTTGGCGGTTAGGAAGCCCCTTGGCGTCGAGTGCAAGCACCGTGAACAGTTCCTGATCGCAGCGGTTGGCGGCGTGGTAGTCCTCGCCGAGCTGGATCATCACCTCCAGCAGGTTCCGGTGTTCGTGCCTTTCCTCGGCAGTCACAGCAGGACTCCTGAACATCGAGGTCGCAAGTGTAATCAGATGTCGGAGTTGCCGCCCCTGCCGGTCGCAAAGATGGAAGGCGGCCAGCGCGAGCCGTTCATACTGGAGAGCGTCTACGGAGGGACGGGAGGGAGATTGCTGCTTCCTGGTGGGTTTGGTCATGCGCGGTCCCGGTTATCGTGAAAGATCGCCCGGACACATAGGGAGGTCCCGCGCGCCCTGGAAACCGACGAGATCGCCGGCGTGGTTGCGGCCTACCGGCACGGCGCTGAAAACGCCAGAAAGGCAGGGTTCGACGGCGTGGAAGTCCACTGCGCCAACGGTTATCTGCTTGACCAGTTCCTGCAGGACTCCACCAATCAGCGCACTGACGCATATGGTGGGTCGATCGAGAACCGTGCGAGACTGCTGCTCGAAGTCACGGACGCGTGCGTCGCCATATGGGGCGCCAACCGGGTCGGCGTGCATCTGTCTGCGCGCGGTGACGTGAAGTCGATGGGCGATTCGGACCTGCGGCAACCTTCGGCTATGTCGCAGGCGAACTCGGCAAACGCCGCATTGCCTTCATCTGCGCGCGTGAAGCGCTGGGAGACGACCGGCTCGGACCCGCACTGAAGGCAGCATTCGGTGGCATCTATATCGCCAACGAAAAGATGACCAAGCACACCGCCGAACGTTTGCTTGCGGTCGGCGAGGCCGACGCGGTTGCTTTCGGGCAGATGTTCATCGCCAACCCGGACCTGCCGCGCCGACTTAGATTGGACGCATCGCTCAATGAGCCGCGGTCCGAGATGTTCTATCACCCAGGACCAGAAGGGTACACGGATTACCCGGCGCTTGCCTGACCGTACAAATAGCCACCCCCGGGCCTCGCACCGGCGAGGCTTTCTTTGGGACGATCAGCCCAGACAACGGAGAAGCCCGCCAGGTCGACGTACGCTTGCACCAGGAGATGCCGCCTCGGACCTCATCCGCATAGCCAGCCAGGTGCCCATGGGTCAACGCCGTTCTTACCGTATGTTTCACAACTCAAGGCGAACATGGAAGCAGGGGTCGTCCCTATGCATGCACCGGCATCACAGACGAAAGCGAACGAATCGACAAGCCGCTTTTGGAGCAGGAGCTCTGGTCCCCCAGCGGTCAGTCGATGGCTAGCGAACAAACTTCGCCGTCCATCGCACCGGGAGCGCGGCCCATCCCGAAAGGGTCCGGGTGGGCTGCATCAGCTTGCAGGCATGCCCGGAATGCTGACGCCGAACGACTGAAGCAATAGCACCGCATTCAGCGCGAGGATGACGACCGTCGCGGCAATCGCTGCAATGTCCGTTAGCCGTCTATTGACGAACTCGCCCATGATGTCTTTGCGGCGGGTGAAGAGCACCAGCGCCACCATCGGGATCGGCAACGCAAACGAAAGAACGACCTGACTGATCACCAGCGCCTGGGTGGCATTCACGCCGAGGCCGACCACCACGAACGCCGGCACCATGGTCACCAGACGTCGCACCCAGACGGGAATCCGGAAACCGACGAAGCCCTGCATGATCATCTGGCCAGCCATGGTGCCGACAACGGAGCTGGAGATACCCGAGCTGATGAGCGAAATCAGGAAAACCGCCGCCGCGCCCGCACCGAGCAACGGCGTGAGCGTATGGTAAGCAGTTTCGATTTCCGCGACGTCGCGGTGGCCGGCATGGAATGCCGCGCTGGCCATGATTACCATAGCCATGTTGACGAGACCTGCGAAGAAAAGCGCAACGATGACTTCCCGGTTCGAGAAACGCAGCAGCGCGCGGTGCTCGCTCGCGTCGCTCGCCGGAGTCCGGCCCTGAGTCAGCCCGGAATGGAGATAGATCGCATGTGGCATCACGGTGGCGCCCACGATACCGACCGAAACGGTCAGCGCTTCCCGGTTCGGCATTGAGGGCAAGATCGAGTGCAATCCGGCCTGTCCCCATGCGACGGGCGCAATGAACAATTCGATCAGGTAACACAGACCGATCACAGCAACGAGCCCGCCGATGATGATCTCCATTGGCCGGTAGCCGCCTTTTTCAAACACGAGGATGCCGTATGTCACCACCGCGGTCACCGCCATGCCGGCCATCAACGGCATTTTGAACAGCAACGCGAGGCCGATTGCGCCACCGAGGAATTCGGCCAGGTCGGTTGCCATCGCAGCCACTTCGCTGACACACCACATGACGAAGACCGCCTTGCGCGGCAGTTGCTCGCGACACATTTCCGCCAGATTACGGCCCGTCACGATGCCGAGTTTGGCAGAGAGCGCCTGGAACAGCATGGCGATCACGTTGGCCATCAGTACCACCCACAGCAGCGTGTACCCAAACTGGGAACCGGCCTGGATGTTGGTCGCGAAATTGCCTGGGTCCATGTAGGCGATCGAGGCAATCACTGCGGGTCCGGCGAACAGCAGCGCAGAGCGCAAGCCGCGTCGTTTGCCGGCCAGCACATCGCGAATCGCAACAGTCGTGCGATCTGTGAGCGTATTTTTGCCGGCAGTGCTGTTCATGGACACTTCCCGACTTCTCTGGACGTACGTGGCACTGCTATTACTCCAGGTTCTTTAGCGCGTGATGGCAATATACAACGGCCAAACTCCGCGGATGATCGGGGCGGGTGCTGCGCAAAGCGCGCCCGGGGCCGCGGGAAGCTCGGTCAAATACGGCGAAATCGCATGCGCATCGTCAGCTTCGCCCGAAATTTGTTAGGCAACTGACAGGAAGCGCTTGAGCATCGCTCCATATCAGCGCCATTCGCAATTCGTCCTTGCGTGACGGTGAATCCATCCAGCAGAATGAGTGGTTAATTCTCTCATGCATGCCCTCCATGAAGCTTTCACGTCGCGAAGTACTTGGCCGTAGTCTGGCCATTCCCCTGAGTCTCGGCCTGTCGCCTTTCCTCGCCCTTCGTTCAGGTATCGCCAGCGCGGCGCCCCCCAATCTCGCTATCGTAATGAATTCCGGCGAAGCCAGCGTTTCGGTCATCGACATGGCGTCGCACAAGATCGTCCGGACATTGCCGACGTTGCGCGAACCCAGTCACTGGGCGCTTTCGCGCGACAGAAGCAAGCTCTATATTGCCGACGCCAGCGGCAATGCACTGTTCATTGTCGACCCGCACACCGGTTTGGCGCTTGGCCATAAGGTGATCGCCGATCCGTACCAGCTTGGCTTCACGCCGGATTTCCGCTACCTCGTCGTCAATGCACTGCGGCTCAACTATGTCGACATCTACCGCCCCGACGACCTGACGCTCGTCAAGCGCTTCTCGCCCGGCGGCATGCCGAGCCACCTCGACTTCTCGCCGGACTCGCGCTGGAGCTTCAACTCGATGCAGCAGTCCGGCACGCTCGTTTCATTCGACCTGACGAACCTGACGATCCGCTGGAAGTCGAACGTCGGATCGACCCCCGCCGGCGTGCTCTGGCACAACGGCAAGGTACTGGTCTGCGTGATGGGCAGCGACCATGTGGCGGAAGTCGATCCAGTGACGGGTAACGTGCTGCGGCGGGTGAAAACCGGCGTCGGCCCGCACAATGTCTTTCTTACGCCCGACGGTGCGACGCTCTACGTGAGCAACCGGATCGGCGGCTCGCTGGTGGCGCTCGATCCAACCACCCTCGAGCTTCGTCGTACCTATCCGTTCCACGCTGCGGGGCCAGATGATATTGCTGTTGGCCCCGACGGCAAGTTATGGGTGACGCTGCGTTTCCGGGAGCAGGTCGCCGTACTCGATCCAGCCAGCGGTAACTATGAGACCATTAATGTCGGACGCTCGCCGCACGGCATCTTCCTCCTCACCACCGAAATGAGCCGCCCAGGTCTCGTTACCGCCGAAATGCTCTAACGTCCATCATGCTGATATTTCTCGACAGATTCTTCAATATGCTGGCCGGTGAAATCGACCAGTATCTCGTTCTGCCGTTGCTGTATCACTTCGGCTGGATGCAATGGGAAGAGCTTTCCTTCGACTGGGCGCTGATCTGCGTCTATGGCCTCTTCGCGGTTATCGTCACGTATGCGGTTTGCTGGCCGCTCGAAGCACTCTTTCCGATCGAACGCTGGGATGACCGCAAAGCCGTCGTAACCGACGCGTTCTATACGATCCTCAACCGCGTGGGGGTGTTGCCTGTCGTCAGTTTCCTGCTGTTCTACCAGGTGCAGGTGTGGGTGAACGGCTTCGTGGTCGATCACGGCTACATACCGCCAACGCTTGAGACGTTGATACCGCCGCTTCTCGGACATCCGGTCATTACCTTCATCGCGTACGCGCTGATTCTGGACTGTGCCGATTACTGGCGTCACCGCCTGTCGCACTCATACCGTAGCTGGTACGCACTGCATGCGTTGCATCATGCGCAGCGGCAGATGAGTTTCTGGTCGGACGACCGCAACCATCTGCTTGACGACCTGGTCGCCGCAATCTGGTTCGGCATCGTCGGCCTCGCGATCGGTATTCCGCCGCTGCAGTTTCCACTGCTGTTCCTGTTCATGCGCTTCATCGAAAGCCTGAGCCACGCCAATATCAAGCTTTCGTTCGGCTGGCTCGGGGACCGGTTGATCGTCTCGCCACGCTTTCACCGGTTGCATCATGGCCTGCGCGCGGCCGGCCGCAATTCCTGTAACTACGGCGCCGTCTTCCCGATCTGGGACGTCGTGTTTGGTACAGCGGACTTCTCCGCCGAGTACCCGCCTACAGGCGACCGGCGCGCACCGGAATCGATGGCCACGGGCGGCTACATCGCACAGCAACTGGGCGGCTTGCAGTTTTTCCTTGAACAGTGGCGGCAACCGGCAAAGGCTCGCCGCAGTCCCTCCTGAGAACATCCCTGCATTGCGCCAATGCCCAAACGGGCCGGTTCATGTGCGCCTGGATTTGGTCTGGACCGGCTGGTGCAAAGAACCTGTCAGCAGACCGTAAAACATCTGCTCTGTGCCTTTGAACCTGAGGTGCGATAATTGCAGTTGCCGGTTTCAGAATGCCCGCATACCGGCATCTACCCGCTCTATCCCGCTATCCTCAGTTCAAAGAGCTCGAAGTGGTAAAGACTGTCAAGCAAAGATCAGGGCAAATACACGCCGCGATACGGCCTGCGCTCCGGCAACATAGGGGGCTGTCTCTCCCCGACGCGACGCGCCCGTCAAGGCGCCCATGGAGTGAATGATGTTGCGCAGAACCAGTTCCTGGTTTGTGCGTTACACGCTCCGCGCGCGCGTTCGCACGCTCGCGCGTAAAGCGATTGGGCTGGCAATCTTTGTCAGCGGTTCCGCAGTGATTGTCGTGTATCTGCTACGACGCGTCTCCGATGGCTAAACGTCAAAGACAGGCGTGGCGCATTTGATTTCCAGGCAGTGCCGCGATGCAAACGTCGGGCGTCTGGAGCTACAGAGCAGCGCCCTCGCGGCTGGCAGCCCGACGCTTCGACTTCCTTTCCCTGGTGTTCAGGCGCGATCGCCGGAGGCACAAGGCAGCCGTAGAACTCTACAGCACGAAAAACGCATCCATACATGGCCGGAGACCGTCCTCTAATTAAACTGGTCATCAATCTCTACCGCGTGATTCGTATGAAGGTCAAATTGGAAAGGCAATGACGAAGACGATACGCTGCCGGTGGGACAGTGGAGAGTTCGCGCTGGACGTGGATGAGGCCGGTAGCGGCGCTTCGGTCGTCCTCCTGCCGGCCCTGAGTACGATTTCCACGCGCCTGGAGATGCGCCCGCTGCTCGACTTGCTCGCGCCTCAGTTTCATGTGACGACGGTTGATTGGCCGGGGTTCGGCGATCAGGCGCGGCCAAAGGAAGAATGGTCGCCGGAGCTTCTCTCGGAGTTTCTTAACTGGTTTCTAAGCGACATCGTGGCACCACCGCACGCCATTGTGGCGGCCGGACATGCAGCCACCTATGCGCTTTACCAGGCCGTCTTGCGCTCAGATACGGTTGATCGCCTGGTCCTCATCGCACCGACGTGGCGCGGCCCGTTGCCGACGATGATGGGTGGCCACCGGGCCTGGTTCTCCCGTGTGCGCTCTGCCATTGATCACCCCCTCGCTGGCCCGCTTCTCTACCGGCTCAACGTCAGCCGCCACGTCATCACCATGATGGCGAGAGAACACGTTTACAGCGATCCTGACTGGCTTGGCGGCGATCGTCTCGCGGCCAAACTCGCCGTCACCCGTGCACCCGGAGCCCGGCACAGTTCGGTACGCTTTGTGACCGGTGCGCTAGACCGGGTCGCCAACCGTGCGGCGTTCCTTGATCTTGCGCGCCGAGCCAACATTCCGATCCTCGTGATCTACGGCGATCAGACGCCGCCGAAATCGCGTGTCGAAATGGAGGCGTTAGGACAATTGCCAAATGTTCAGGTTGAATGGGTCATGAAGGGCAAGCTCGCGATTCACGAAGAGTTTCCAGAAATCGTCTCCATTGCCATCAGGCGGTTTTTGACGAAGGAATCGCCGCTTTAGACGATCAACGACAGACGGGCATAGCCGGACGCTCCGCATTACAGACAGCGGGTTATCCGGGCGTCGCATAGCCACGCCAATATGGCCCGATTACGAATCGATGTGCACCGACACGCCGGTCGACGAGTAGACCGGCGTCGCCTTGTGGCCGTCGACCGTGATCGTCGTGAACCGCTTCGTCGCCCCGTTGCCATCGATCAGATCGATGGTGTCGCCGACCTTGGGCGCATAGCCGCTCACGAACTTCACGTGTAGCGTGCCGCCGTCGATGGTTAGCTGATTACCAACGTGCAGTTGGCCGGCGCCTTTACCGTCAACGTCGAGTTCGAGTGTCGTGCCGGCGAGCTGCGTGTACTTGCCGACGATGGACACGGGCGACGCCGCCGCGATGGTGATGCCACCCGCACCCACATACACGTCGCCCGTGCCGAACGCATTCGGAGAATCGGCCTCGAGCACGCCGCCACTTACCTGGGAGCCGCCCGACCAGGTGTTGTTGCCGCCGAGCTTCAAGGTTCCGCTACCCTGCAGCGTCAACTTCCCTGCGCCGGCAATGTCGTTGCGCCACAAATCCGACGCGTTGAATCCGCCCTGGGACGCATCCATCGAAACGATGACGCTGCCATGGAACGCACCATATCCGTCCCCGGCTGCAAACATGTTGAGGCGGCCCCACCCTTCCGCATCGTCCATGACCGGATAGCCGGAAGGAAGCTCGGTCGTTTTGAGCACCACGCGGCGCTGCTCAGCGCTCAGATACGGAAAGCGCGTCTCCAGTAACACCTCCGCACCCTTCGGCACAACGGGAGGCGCATTGGTCGATTCGATCGGAGCAAAGCCGAACGTCATACGGCGAGTGAAGTCCGCTTTGTTCGTCGCGTAGTCGGCGAAGCGGTCCGTCGCTGCCGTGCCGGAGTGGGCGAAAACGGCGAAGCTCGTCGAATTGGTATTCGTCGACTGCATCAGGGCCGCGTGCGCCTGGCTAAATGCGGCGCTCTTCAAGGTGGCGTTGCTCGGATCGGAAAGATTCGCAGCAGTCGCCGCAAGTGCAAACATTCGACCAGCAATGACGTCGAGCGGCGAGTGCATACCGGCGAAAATGCGGTTTTCGCCAAGTTCGAGGCCGCGGCTCGCCATCTCCTGGAACCGCTCCGGCAGCACGTAGGCCATCGTCATCGCGTCGCGCATGGCCTCCGCCTCGTGACCGCTGATAAATCCGCCATCGGTCGAAGGCGTGGTGCTCTCGGCAGGCACCAGAGTCGGATCTACCACGACACTCGTGCTCCAGCGGTATGGCCGGGCGTATTTGTAGAAGCGCTTGGCCGGCTCGGTGGACGCGTTGTTGCCCATGATGTTGAGCAGGTCGACAACCTGGCCGAAACTGGTGTTGCCGCCACTGCTGCCGACGCCGATGTTGTTGCCGTTGTCGTTGTACAGAACGATCGTCGCATCCGCCGGAATCGACGTGATGGTCGTTACCTGCTGCGCCGCCGCGCGCCACGCATTGGTGAGCGGTCCCATGCCATCGGTCACGCTATAACCTTTGCCGCGCCGGTCGTCGTAGTAGGCTGCGTCGGCCTGTGCCTGAGTCCGGTCGGTCGTCTCGGTGACCACGAATTGAATGTTTGCGGCATGGACGGCACTGTTCACGACAGCCCCACCCGGCGTACCGTCATTGGGTAGTCCTGTCCACGTGGACTGCACGACAGCCGGAAAGGAACCATTGGCGGGCGCGGAGACGCCCGCATCGACGATCTCGGTCAACGGTTGCCAGATGTCGAGGAATCGCGAGACGACACGCACGCCCGCATTCGTGGCGAGCGTCGCATATCGCGCATCGCCGCGCTGGTTAGTCGCAATCGTGTCGACGAACGCGGGCACGTCGGGGATTGCGGCGTTGTCGACAAAACCGGGGTCGGCCGGGGGCGCCGGGATCGTGGCCGTCGCCGTCGTCGTCGAAGTGTTCGAGGCGCTCGGCGTAGAAAAATCATTGCTACCACCGCACGCGGCTAGTACCGCCACGCTTGCGAGCACCGTGAGGCGCAGCGGGAGAGGGACGCGAAAATGAGGCATCACGAGACTTTCTTGTGGTTGTTGGTGGCGTCGGATTGTGCGGATGAATTATGACGGCATTGTTTCGACTGATTACGCGGTATCGGATATCGTGGCGCGATTCGCAGGTATCCCGGAAGACCTGATGGTGGAAGCTGCACATGCTTCGCAGACGTGTGAACGCAGAACTCCTTAGTATTTGATTGCGGCTCATCCACATTCGCGAAGCATGCGAAAGGTTTCATTCCGCGAGGTATTGGTGCAATGTCGATTCGGAACGCCAACCACAGGGCGATCCTTTAACGGACACCGTTTCGCGTGAGCCTAAAACCACCCCTTTACCGTCGCCACTCGCCAGACGACAAACATGACGAGGCCCACCGACGCGGCGGTCAACAGAATGAAGTCAATCGAGCGCACTAGCTTTTTCATATCGACGTTGGATCGGACGCGCGACGTCCGCATGAGAACCGGAAGTTAGGCGTGTGGAAGTATCGAAACGCGCTCGTCTGGAATGTCGAACGCTCACCAGCACTTCAGTGATGCGAGAAAAGCGCGTTATCTGAGGGCGTTGCGAAGGAAAGGCGATGTCCGGATTGCGAATTCACTACCGGCCCTGAACCGTAGTCGTTATTCGCGTGTGCCTGCCGCGGGCTGCTCTCGTCCGGATAGTGCAGTTTCGACTGATGGAGCGTGCCGTTCTGTTCGGCCTGTATGACGTTCGCTTCCACCTCGGAGCGAGTGACGGGCTGCGCCGACGAGAGCGCTGGAATGGCGATTGTGGTTGCGAGGATCGCATGAGCGATAAGTACTTTCATAAGTTGGCTCCTTGGTGAATAGGCAAATTTCGATGGATCGAATGGACCACGCTAACTGCATTGAAAGCGAGTCGATCTTCACGCTGAGGTGGACCGCGAACAGATAGCGATCGACGGGTGCCCGGTATTCAGTGCGTGGATATGAAGGTACGCCCTGCAACCTTAAAAGCCGCTTATCCCGTCTCCGAAAAATGCGCGGCATCCGCGAGCCATGTTCCGACCGTTTATCAGTGAAAAGGCGATCTGGCAGTCGTCTTTGACGAACCGGGTTCGCCTGACTCGCCAGGCACTGCGGACTGACCCGCCGCAATCGCGAATATCCGCACTGCGCCGCCAAACCGGCCATCATGGCGAGCATTCAGCAGATGTCTTTCGAGCGGACGGAGGCTTCGTTTGTTGCAAGCGCTTCAGTACCGCACGCTCCGACGCGCCTCGCGCTTGCTCGCATGGCGTGGACGACCGAACGGTCTGATCAAATCAGGGTCGGTAAATCTGTGCGCTATCGAACACACGCCGGTGAGTCGAATGTCCATGATTTACCGGTAAACGTCATCCCCCTAAGCCGTTTCGAAGTGGCCAGCCGGACTGACTTCGATGGGTGTCAGCATGGCTTGTGCGTAACGCGCTATATTTGAAATCTCACTGCGATGCGGCAATGCTCGTATTCGCCCGACAGGCGGCGATCTCGAGCTTCTTCTGCACGGCGACGCCCTACTTGCCGCGCGTGTATGCGCCGCGAAAGCTTCGTCTATCGTTGTGAGCGTTGGTGATTTTCAATCCCCGAGATTAACCGGGCTCGTGTTGGACCGTTGCAGACAGGCCTGGCTCGGGTCTTCCGCTTAACCACGACTTCACAGGACGGCAATATGTCACTTCGTATCAATGACACCGCGCCCAACTTCACCGCGCGGACCACGCAGGGCACCATCGATTTCCACGACTGGATCGGCGACCAATGGGCGGTCCTGTTCTCTCATCCGAAAGACTTCACGCCGGTTTGCACGACTGAACTGGGCTACATGGCGAAGATCGAGCCGGAGTTCACCAGGCGCAACGCGAAGCTGATCGGGTTGTCGGTCGATCCGGTCGAAGACCACGAAAAATGGGCCGCGGACATCGAGGAAACGCAGGGCGCCGCCGTCAAATACCCGATGATCGGCGACACCGACCTCGCGATCGCCAAGCTGTACAACATGCTGCCGGCCGACGCGGGCGATACCAGCGAGGGCCGCACCGCCGCGACCAACGCGACCGTGCGCTCGGTTTTCATCATCGGTCCCGACAAGAAGATCAAGCTGACGCTGACCTACCCGATGAGCACCGGCCGCAACTTCGACGAAATCCTGCGCGTGCTCGATTCGATCCAACTGACCGCCAAACACAAGGTCGCGACGCCGGTCAACTGGAAGCAGGGCGAAGACGTGATCATCACGTCCGCGGTCAGCAACGACGAGGCGCAGCAGATTTTCCCTGGTTTCAAGACTATCAAACCGTATCTGCGCACCACCAAACAACCGGGCTGACAGATGTGGCACGGCGGCCGCTTGCGGCCGCCGTGCCGACCTTCCTAAGGGATACAGATGATTTTTCGTCAGCTGTTCGATCCTGCTTCGTCGACCTACACGTACTTACTCGGCGACAGCGGCGAGGCGGTGCTCATCGACCCCGTCTACGAGCAGGTGCCACGCGATCAGGCGCTGCTGCGCGAGCTGGGCCTCTGGCTGCTCACGACGCTCGATACCCACGTGCACGCTGATCACGTAACCGGCGCGTGGCGCATGCGTTTGCGTTGCGGCAGCGAGATCGGGCTTGCCGGGGTCGTCGAGGCGAAAGGCGTCACGCGAGCGCTCGCGCATGGCGATCGGATCGACTTCGGCATGCGTCATCTGACCGTGCGCGCAACGCCTGGCCATACGAACGGCTGCCTGACCTACGTGCTCGACGATCTGAGCATGGCCTTTACCGGCGACAGCCTGCTGATTCGCGGCTGTGGCCGCACCGATTTCCAGCAGGGCAGTCCGCAGCAGTTGTTCGCGTCCGTGCGCGAGCAGATCCTGTCACTGCCGGACGACTGCCTCCTCTATCCCGCGCACGATTATCGCGGCATCACGGTGACGAGCGTGACCGAGGAGCGGCGCTTCAATCCGCGTCTGGGCGGCGACGTCGACGTCGGCGATTTCGCCGGATACATGAACAACCTGAATTTGCCGCATCCGAAGCAGATGGCGGTCGCGGTGCCCGCAAACATGCGTTGCGGGCAGCCGGAAGGCGGCGCCGAAGTTGCGACCGAAACGCCGGATTGGGCACCGTTGACGCTGCGCTTTAGCGGCGTGTGGGAAATCGAGCCGATGGCGCTGCTCGAGCATGGCGCCGCGTTTCAGATCGTCGATGTGCGCGAGGCGCCCGAGTTCATCGATCGTTTGGGTCATCTGCCGGGCGCGAAGCTGGTGCCGCTGTCGCAATTGACAGGGCGGCTCGATGAACTGGAGCGCGAGCGGCCGGTGGTCGCGGTGTGCCGGTCCGGCGTGCGCTCGGCGCAGGCAAGCGTGTTGCTGACGAAGGCGGGGTTCGGCAAGGTGGCGAATCTTGCCGGTGGGATGCTGCGGTGGAGGACGGAGGGGTTGCCGGTTGCGTCGGATAGTGTTTGAGGGGGAGTCGGCGCTTCGGAACCCCCACAAGCTCAGCCTCGACCTTGCCCCAAAGCCGCGCCAGCCTTCGAATAGCCAGCGCTCCGTTGCGCCGGCCGCGTGACCAGCCAGATCCCCCCGCATACGAGCACCAGCGCGACGAGATTCTTCAATTCCATGATGTTCTCGTTCAGACATATCGCGGATAGCAAAAGGTGAACGCAAATTCAAACAGACCGCCGCCAAAATTGACGACCATCACGCCGACGAATCCCAGCAGGCATCCAAGTGCCTTGCGTGGCGAGACCTTGTCGTTCTTGTAGATGAAATGGGCAAGCAGCGCACTGAAGAAGGTCGTTGTCGAATTCAGGATCGAACCGCGAACGCCGGTCGTGTAGGCGAGACCGATATAGAAGAAAACGTATTGAATGGGCGTTTGCGTGAAACCCAATAGCATCAGTTGTCCGCTATGGCGCCGATTCAAATCGAAAAGAGGCTTCTTCGAGAGGGTAGATTCCGAGCAACGCATAGCCAATTTTAATTGCCGGGTACGAACTGCCCCACAGCAGGCAGCATACGGTCGCCACAATGACGAGCACTTTCGGTTGGGTGAATAACCGCGCGGAATCGCGCGATCCGGTCGTTGCTGAAGGTACGGACATCTTTCTGGTGATGTTGTCTTTGTGCACTGTGTGGGCAGGCCACAGCAGTGCTTTTTTTGTAATGTCGGGCAGATGCGGCTGCTTCGCGTCTTGCCACGCGTCGCACGGGCACGCCAAATACGGCCGCTGAAACCCATCGGCCATCGAACGAAATGCCACGGGCGACCGGACGTTACGCCGGCTGCTATGTCCGCATCACTGTGTCGGGCGATCTTCCGACCATGCGCTGGCGAGTGCTGCGCACCTTCACACCTGCGGCGCAGGCACCCGTGGGTCCAGTCATTGTGCGCCGACCGGGCGATGCTCGCTCACGCGGCTTCGCCCGGTGCGGACGTCGATTGTCGATCCGCACGCGACTCGTTCGTCGTATAGATGGAACCGATCAGGTTCATCGCCCAGGAGCACATCATGCGCAAGCACATCGTTTCCATGTTCCTCAGTCTGGATGGCGTCGCTCAATCCCCCGGCGCGCCCGAGGAGGATGCCAGTGGTGATTTTCGTTTGGGTGGGTGGATCGTCCCTTACGCCGACGAAACGGTCGGCGCAAGTGTGCATCATCTGCTCGCACAGCCGTTCGAGTTGCTGCTAGGGCGTTGCACGTACGACATATTCGCGTCTTATTGGCCATATGTACCGGCCGATTCACGCAACCGCGACATGGCCGACCAGTTCAATCAGGTCCGCAAGCACGTGGCCACGCATCGATCCGATGCGCTCGGTTGGCACAACAGTCATGCGCTGAACGGAGACCTTGCCGACGCGATACGCGCGCTGAAACTTCAGGACGGTGCCGATCTATTGACGTTCGGCAGCGGCGACATCGTGCGCCAACTGCTGGCGGCGGGCCTCGTGGATGAACTCCAACTCCTGATTTATCCCGTCATGCTCGGGCACGGCAAACGCCTGTTCGGCAACGACGCGCAAGCGTCCGCCTTCAGGCTGGCACACGCGACGAGCACCCCCGGCGGCGTGCTGATCACGCGCTACACCCGCAACGGCGAAGTCCGAACCGGAACGTTCGAGTAAGCGCGAAGCTTCCGATCGACGCTTACAAACGGAGGCCTATTTCTTCCTCACGTCCCGCGCTCGCCTGCCACCCGCCACGGTATCGGCGAACAGGTCGATCACGACCTCGCGCAGCCAGCGATTGCCTTCATCCTGATGGACGCGCTCGTGCCACAACAAATGGATCGGCGCGGCGGGCAGCGTCATCGGCAGCGCGCGCAGGCTGAGCGAGAACGGCGTGGCCAACTCCAGAGCGAGGCGCTCGGGCACCGTGGCGATCAGGTCGGTGCGTTGCAGGATGTAGCCGACGCTCATGAAGTGCGGCACCGTCAGTCGCACCTGACGCCGCACGCCGCGCCGTTTCAGCCACTCGTCCACTTGACCGTGGCCGGTGCCGGCCGACACCACCACCAGATGCTCGGCTTCGCGCCACGCGGAAAGCGTGAGCGGCGCGTCCTCGAGTGGGTGAGCGCGCCTGAACAGACAGACGTAGTGCTGATCGAACAGACGCCGCTGATAGAAACCCCCCTTCAACTGCGGCAACAGACCGATCGCCAGGTCGACCCGGCCGTCGGCCATTTCGTTGCTCAGATTGACGCTCGTATTGCGCACCGTATTCATCGCGATGCCTGGCGCGACGCGCGACAATCGTTCCAGCAATGCGGGTAAAAACACGACTTCGCCGATGTCGGTCATACCGATCGTCATCGTACGGATCTCGCGCAGCGGATCGAAGCCCGTCACCGGATTGAGCGCGGCGTGCAAGGTGGCGAGCGCCTGCGAGACCGGTTCCGCGAGACGCAGCGCGAACGGGGTAGGCACCACGCCGCCCGGCGCCCGCACGAACAGCGGATCACCGAGCAGGCGGCGCAGCTTCGCGAGCGCATTGCTGACGCCCGGCTGGCTCATGTTCATTTGCTCGGCGACGCTCGCCACGCGCCGCTCCTGCATCAGCCGCTGGAACAGCAGCAGCAGGTTGAGATCGAGATCGCTCAGTTCCATGGTCTCGGCATGACCTAAGGTCATTCATTTCAGTGATGAAGTAGATTCATTTCATCTTATTGAGCAATGATCGTCTAGTGCTGAAAATACCAACACGGTATCCGCATGCGACGCGCCGGGCGCGCGTTCCAGAGTGGCCCGAATCGATAAACCCGCAAATCGGAGACACAATCATGAACCGGATGGATCTGAGCATCGCGATCGTCGGCGCCGGCATCGGCGGCCTTACGCTGGCGCTCGCACTACGCGAACATGGCATCGATGCGCAACTCTACGAGCAGACCGATGAGTTGCGCGAAGTGGGCGCGGCCGTCGCACTGTCGGCCAACGCGACGCGCTTTTACGAGCGCATGGGGCTACGCTCCGCGTTCGAAAACGTGTGCGCCGAAGTACCCGGGCTCATTTATCGTGACGGCCGCAGCGGCAGCGTCATTGGACATCATCGCGGCATGCCCAGCTATCGCGAGCAGTTCGGTGGCTCGTACTGGGGCGTTCATCGCGCCGATCTGCAGGCGGTGCTGTCGAAGGCAGTTGGTCTCGAGCACATCGAGCTCAGCCATCGCTTGATCGATCTCGTGCAGCATCCCGATCGCGTGAGTCTCGCGTTCGACAACGGTCGGCGCATCGATGCCGATCTCGTGATCGGCGCCGACGGCGCACGCTCGATCACGCGGCGCTGGATGCTCGGCTACGACGACGTGCTGTATTCCGGTTGCTCGGGCTTTCGTGGCATCGTGCCGGCCGAGCGCATGGACCTGTTGCCCGATCCGGAGACGATCCAGTTCTGGGTCGGGCCCGGCGGCCATCTGCTGCATTATCCGATCGGCGACAAGGGCGATCAGAACTTCCTGCTGGTCGAGCGTCATCCGTCGCCGTGGCCGTCGCGCGACTGGGTCATGCCGTCGACCGAAGGCGAGCAGCTGCGCCTGTTCAAGGACTGGCATCCGGCCGTCGTGCAGATGATCACGGCCGTGCCGATCAGTCAGCGCTGGGGCCTGTTTCACCGTCCGCCGCTTGGCCGCTGGAGCAAGGGCCGCGTGACGCTGATCGGCGATGCCGCGCATGCGCTCGTGCCGCATCACGGCCAGGGCGCCAACCAGTCGATCGAGGATGCCGTGGTGCTGGCCGCGCAACTCGCCAAGGCGGGCCCGGGTAAGTGGCGGGAAGCGCAGGAAGCCTACGAGCGTCTGCGCCGGGGCCGCACGCGCAAGGTGCAGTACGCGTCGATCAGCACCGCGGACGTGTTGCATCTGCCGGACGGCCCCGCCGCGCAGGAACGCAACGCGCGGCTAGGGGCGCGCGACAGCATGCTGCATCACCTCGACTGGATTCACGATTTCGATGCGCTCGCGCAAGAGCCGAGCGCGCGACAAGGCGGCACGTGGCTTTGAGCCTCTGCATGAGGCTTCAATAGGGAGGCGGTGGGCCGCATGCTCATGCCAGCCGCCTCTCTCCAGCCACTACGCGTCACATGCAGCCCATTGACCGAGCTTCGATTGCCCAAACTGGCATCGATATTGTGAAAAATGGGTTCGCGTGTGACGGCCATACGCTCCTGCACGGCATCGAGTGACCGGCAACGCGCGGCCTACCCGGCTCCGCGGCTTCCGATGCGAGCCGTAAATCCTGGAGTTCATGCGTTGCCTGGAAACCCGGCGCGTAATTCCCGGTGGAGAAATGTCGAATAGCGACAGCATGGAACCGCGTAGATCGGTCGTATTAGCTAGCGCCTGCTATCCGGGAAACTGCGCGCCGGTCGCAATTGCACCTATGTCGCTGCGATCGCAGCCCTTTGTGCTTGCGCTGATTCGCGGCTGACGGTCATTTCTACCAGCTGTCAATGGCCGGTAGCGGCTGGCGACACCACGCTCGGGGTCGCCAGCGTGTTGTTGCTCTTCGGAGCGGCGGTGGTGTCAGACGTCGAGCTGCTATTGCTGCTCGGCAGGCCCGAGTTCGGTGCCTTGGCGCCCATGCCGCTGTCCGAGTTGGTGGTGCCTGGCATGCCGTAGCCGCCCGTCGTTGCGCCGTTCATCTGGTTCGACGGACTAGCCGTGCTGCCGCCTGTACCGGTCGAACCGCTGCCGCTCTGGCCTCCGGCCGCCTGCGCAAAAGCGCCGCCCGACAGCGAGAGTGCGGCGACGGCCGCGACTAGTGTGATGGTTGCCTTGCTCATGATCCGCCCCTCCTTAATTGGACTCGAAGATAGACGCAGACAGTTGCCGCCTGCGCTACAGCAATGTCGCAAACAGCGTGCCGCGTGCTTTTGTAGGTAGCGAAGCGATCGGCGGAGCGCGAAGTGGCGGTCGTGGGGCGAATCCAGCCGTTGGATCGCACGAAATCTGCCGCGAAATAAGCCGCTCCCCGCCGGAATAAATCCCGCGCCGTTCTCGTTCATTGACCGTTAGGTCCTTTGCGCAGAACAAGGAGTGCGGTCATGAAGTCTCTACTCGCTCTATTCGGCGTCGTTGCATGCGGCGCGGCCGTCGCGACTCTGATGTCATGTGGCGGCAGTGGCTCGAGTTCGAGCAGCGCGAGCCCATCCGTCCAGTCGTCATTCGCAGCGACGGCCCTCGTATCCGATGGCGCGGTGCCCGCTGCACACACCGACGCTAATCTGAAAAACCCTTGAGACGTGGCCTTCAATGCCAAAGGTTTCGTCTGGGTCGCGGACAACGGCACCAACGTCGCGACGCTCTATGACGGCAATGGCGTGCCGCAATCGCTGGTCGTCACGATACCCGACGGCAAGAACGGCTCCGCATCGCCCACGGGCATCGTTTTCAATGGAACACAAAGCTTCCGCGTCACGGAAAACGGCAAGTCTGGAGTCGCTGCGTTCATCTTCACGGGCGAAGGCGGCACCATCACCGCCTGGGCACCGCCGTAGGGCCGACCAATGCGTTCAACGCGTCGAGCGGTCAGTCGATGGGACAGATCAATGGACCGAACGGCAGTCCGATCGTCGAGCTGGGCGCGTGGGGCATCGCGTTCGGCAACGATCTCAGCAATCAGCCTTCCAGCACGCTCTTCTTCGCGGCGGGGCCGAATGACGAAGCCGATGGCGTCTACGGAAGAATCGATCTGAATACGACGTCGAGCTCAGGTACGAACACGGGCACGAACACCGGCACAAGCGCGGGCGGCGGGATGAGCATTGGAATGTAGCGCTAAGCGCGCAATTGAGAAGCGCCGCTCTCGATGCGAGAGCGGCGGTATTGCTTATGCGGGGCGATGTGCGCCTGAGCAGTGCGTGTGATGATCGTCACATCCACGCGTGGTTGAGCACCAGCGATGTCAGGTCCTGACTGCCCTGACTCACATCTGATTCTGACGCCGGCATGCCCGCAATATCTGCTGAACCGCAAATGCCCCTCGCACGGTTTGCACATTCTGCAGCACACACACGTGATACGACTTTTCCCGCGGCAGAAGCAGTGCGCCATTTCGGTAAAGCGCGTTGCACGAATCGCTAATCACGCGTGCCGCGAAAGTGCTCTGGCTATTTCCTAGCGAACCCAGAATGCATTGATCGTAGTCTGGATTATCGGTGCCGAGCGCCGTAGCCGAAAGCGGCGTGGCGAGTGCGGTCGACATAAGCAGAGAGGCGGGCTTGATCATGAACGTGGGCGAGACCCTCAAGGGATATAACGGTGGGCAATCGTAGCATTTTGCGGTTCGGTGCAGCACCTGGCCGACACCCGTCTTATACTCGACCCGCGAGAGCGGGATCGATCTCGTTGTTTGTCAGGCCGAATTCCGCCATGCGAGCACGATGATCTGGCGAGCCCAGATATGAACGAAGGGCTTTGTTTACCGCCTGGATCAGATCGCTGTTACTCCTATTGAACGAGAATGCCCCGAGCGGAGGCTTCTGCTGCTTGCCCTTCGTTCCCGGTTCGTGCTCGATAGCCTCGAGCATTGAGCCTCCGATCCGGTTCGCAATGATCCGATTCCCCAAGGCCGTGCTCGCATACGCATCGACGGCGCCGGAGAGAACCGCTTCGACAGCGTCGGCCTGATGCTCGAAGACGACTATTTGGTCCTCGCTTACGCCAGACGCTTTCGCTGAGTCGTGCTGCACCTGTCCGGCTATGATGCCAAGGCGCGCATCAGCGCGTTTGGCAAGCGACACGTAGCTGTCGAGCGCTTTCGGGTTTCCAGTCCGAACCAGAAAACCGTCTGCGATCCCCCATACCGGGACGCTGAACGCGACCATATTGGCGCGTTCGCGTGTGACGAACAGCGGAACGTTCATATCCCACCTGCCTGCTTCAACGCCGGGCAGGAGTTCACTAAACGACGTCAGATGATGCTCGATCCGGGCTACGCCGATCGCCCGAAGAACCGCGTTGGCCAGATCGATGTCAGCGCCCGTGGGGGTACTATCTGGTTCCGTCCAACCGAACGGGGGTTCTTCGATGTACGCAATCGTTACCTTCATCGCTGTGTCTCGCCAATTGGGAACGGCCATCAAATGCCGGGCCGAATGTTGACGATTCTACTTACATGCGCGGTTGTCGTTGCGGCGGCTCTCTCTGAAACGAACGCGGTTATGCCTGGATCGGGTGTCGGTCTTATGGACGTTGGTTGGATTGCGCGGCATCGCTACGGAAACGCACCCACGTCTTCCGGTCAATCAATGGTCACAACCCTGTCACGCACTGCCTCAAGCGAACCGGCAGTTGCTCACGGAAAGATTTTTCGCGCTCACCACAATATTCGCGCTCCTGAAACGTCTTCAGGCGCATGGAACCGCCACCCACCTCGCACCCGATGACCGACCGAGACAGCGACATCACCGCGACCGTGGTGCGTGAGCGCACGAGGCTCGTCAATTTTATCCGGCGTCGAATACGCGACCCGGACGACGCCGAAGACATCCTGCAGGATGTGTTCCACGAATTCGTGCAGGCTTACCGGCTTCCCGCTCCGATCGAACAGGCGAGCGCGTGGCTTTTCCGTGCCGCGCGCAATCGCATCATCGATCGTTTTCGCAAGAAGAAGGAGCAACCGCTGACCGATCTGTCTGAGGCCGAGGACGAGACCACCGGTGAGTATCGCCTCGACCTCGCCCTGCCGGCGCACGATGCAGGCCCCGAAGCGCTTTACGCTCGCGCTGTATTGCTCAAGGCCTTGCAGGATGCGCTCGACGAGTTGCCGCCGAATCAACGTGAGGTATTTATCGCGCACGAGTTGGAGGGGCGGCCCTTCAAAGACATGGTGGCGGAAAGCGGCGTCACGCTCAATACGCTGCTCGCGCGCAAACGCTACGCGGTCTTGCATCTGCGAGCCCGACTGCAGGCCATTTATGACGAACTGGATATATAGAGGAGTCGAGGGATGAAGTTTCGAATCAGATATGTGGGCAAAGCGCTGCTGGTGGTGGTCGCCATAGCCGTGCTCGGATGGGTGGTCATGACGCTATGGAATTGGGTGATTCCGGCGCTATTCGTTGGCGCCCGTGCGATCGACTTCGCACACGCGTTGGGCTTGCTGGTTTTGAGCCGCATCCTGTTTGGCGGATTCCGCGGACACGGCGGCTGGCGCGAACGGCGTCACTGGCGCAAATGGGAAGCGATGACGCCCGAAGAACGGGAGCATTTCCAGACGGCATGGCGATCGGGCCGCGACCGGCGCGCGGGAGATTGAACATGCGCGAGAAATCAACGGACGACTGCAAACAGAAGCCGGGCGTGATTGCGCCAGTCGTCGACCTGAAACGTTGCGAAGGCAAGGGCGATTGCCTGGAGGTCTGCCCTGAGAATGTGTTTGAGATCCGGCGCATCGATGACGTCGATTATCTCAGCCTCGATTTGATGCACCGCCTCAAGCTACGCGTGCATGGAATGAAAGTCGCCTACACACCGAACGCGTACGCCTGCCGGTCGTGCGGTCTTTGTGTGACGGCGTGCCCTGAACGCGCGATCAAGCTCGTCAGAACGGCATAGCGTTACGCGTTTTAAGAAAAGCGCAGGCCGCCTGGCGCCGTGGTCAGTATTATCGATCTCCTCAAGGAGCGCACATGGCTTCATCAACCACGGATCTTCTGCGACAGCTTCACGAACAGAGCCAGACAGAAGTGATAGCCCGCGCACAGGCGCAATTTCAGGTATCGAGCGAGGAGTTTCTGAGTCTCGCGGAGGAATACGAAACGCTCGTACCTCGACTCCGTGGACGGTTTCTCGAAACGCTCGGGCTATCGAGCGAGGATTTCGAATCCTCGCAAGGCACTGCTCTATCGTTAGCCGTGTCAGCGGAAACGGGACGGTTCTTACGCAACATGGTGCTTTCGCACAAGCCGGCTCGAATCCTCGAGCTCGGCAGTTCCTGCGGCGTGTCCACGCTGTATTTCGCCGAGGCCCTTCGCACGTTAGGCAGTGGGACGGTTGTAGCGACTGAACTCGATGCTGTTAAGTGCGCACAACTTCGGGCCCACGTCAGAACGGCGGGCGTAGACGCTTATGTTGACCTGCGGGAGGGCGATGTATTCCAGACAGTTGCCGGACTGGACGGCACTTTCGACATGGTGTTTATCGACGTCTGGGCCAACACCTATCTGAATCTGTTCAAGCAGATTGAGCGCCTGCTACGCCCGGGATCTATCGTTCTCGCCGACAACATGTACACCGCCGAGGACGCCGTTCGGCCATACAAGCACTACCTCGACGACGATCCGCGCTTTTCGACCACGACGCTCGACTTTGAATCAGGGGTCGAATTTACAGTCGTCGTGTCATAGGCTGACGAAGAGTGGACGCCGTCCGGAATCCGGTTCATGTGCCGTTCAATCTGGGTTGCGAGCGGAGCAGCTTATGCGTTGCGGGCTTCGCGATGGTATGCGGCACATGACTCTCGAAGAACTCGTGCGTGAGTTACTTGACCACGATCGGACTCATTTGCTTGAACTCGCAGAACTTGATGACGAACTGAAGAAAACCGAAACACGCCCAAAGAGAGGACGACCGATATGAAGAACGGCCCGCCCGTCATTTTCATTCACGGCTTCATGGGAACCTTGGACGTATGGCAATACGAACCCAAGCACGCCTCCCCCGATTTGCTCGGCTATGGAGAGCATCGGTCCGTCCCGTTCGAGCAGATTTCCTTACCCGCGCAAGTCGAGCATATTCGCGGGTTCGCTGACGCACGCTTCGGAGCAAGACGTGTTGATGTCGTTGGTCACTCGATAGGCGGATCGATCGCGATGCTGTTTGCACACGCATATCCAGGAGACGTCCGCCGGATTGTCAATGTTGAAGGCAACTTCACGCAGGGCCCCCGGGGCCGCAGGCGGCGTATCAGCGATCCGACCTGCTGCGGCCCGCTGTCCGGCGTGACCGGGTCGTCGAGCGCGTCGACGAGCGTGCGCCGCCCCGCGTCGAGGATTTCGTCGGGAAGGCCGGATCGGCGCCTGCGATCGCACGCGACAGCACGAGCGCCCCGACCATCTGACTGAACGCTGCAATCGCATCGCGACGGGTTTGTTCCGTCGTCGCGCCTTCCGTGGCGATCATGGCTGCAAGCCGGTCGAGATACGCGGCGAGGCCGCGCGCGTAGGACGCACGCGCCGCGTCGGTCATCCGCAGAGCGTCGCCAGCGAAGCCGGACAGCGGGCACCCTGCTGCGAGGTTGTCGCGGTGCGAGGCGGACAGGTAGCGTGCCGCCTGCTTCCCCAGGCTGCCGCCGCTTGGCGAATCCGCGTAGTCTTGCATCGCCTTTTCCATGACCGCGGTGACCAGCGCATCCTTCGACTTGAAGTGGTTGTAGAAGCCGCCCTGGCTAAAACCGGCTTCCTTCATCAACTCCGTCAGCCCCACGGCATCGACTCCGCGTACCCGGAAAAGCCGCTCGGCGGCCGCGACGATCGCGCTGCGGTTCTCGGCGGCCTGCTGTCGTGACACCCCCATCGATCTCTCCCTTATAAGACGCCGGCCGACGTCGTGCGTCAGGCATACGACGCGATCGAGGCAGGGGCGGAGGAAGTGTCCACCGACGAGTTCACGCGGCAGGTGAAGGCCGGGTTGTCGGCAGGCGTCTATCTCGACGCTCCGGCGCCGCACTGAAGGGGCCGGAGCGCCCGCTCGTTGCGCGCGGGCATCTGGACGGAAAAGCAGGTCGCGGGCTGGAAGGAGGTGACCTCTGCGGTTCACGCAGCCGGCGGTCTGATCGTCTCCCAGTTCTGGCACGTCGGGCGACTCTCCGATCCCATCTTCCACGCCGGCGATATGCGCCACGAATGGCCGGTAGTGGCCGCGCGCTGCCCCATGCATGAGGGACCGTTTCCCGTGGCTCGTAAAGCGGCGATCTGCGGCAGGCGACCCGGAGCGCCCAGCCATCGCTACAAAAAGCGCAAGCATGACGCACGCGATCAAACTGGAGTTGCTCCAGTGCAGCTATCCGTGCGCGTATTTCAAGTACCTGCAGCACGGATTGCCCGCACGGGCTGTTAGCGTCCCGGGCTCACTCGCCTGGTGGCAAGGAAGCCTCAACCGCGGACCGCCGCAGTAACCACAATGAGAGCCGAGAAGATCAGCGCCGGGGCGAGATGCCGGAACGGTTCCCGATTTCGTAGCAACGTGAAGAGCGCACCGATCATGATCGCACCGGCCAGCGTTAGGCCTAAGACTCTGGTTTGTCGTCCAGCAAGAAGTGCCGCACTCAACAACTCGAGAGCGCCACAGAGCCACTGAAACCATGCCGGATAACCCCAGCGTGCGAAGTCGCGCTTCACCGCGCCGGGTCTTGCGAGATTGACCACCCCAGCAACCGCGAACAGAACCGCTACGATCGTCGCGAGGATCGATTCTAAAGACGCACTGTTCCACGCCATCGTCATGCTCCGTTGATTTGCTGAAAGTGTTTTTGTGCAGAGAGGTCCGCAATCAGGCCGGGGCCATGGGGCTCCCACGCAAGAACTCGGCGGGCATGCTGGCCGCTTACTGTCTGGTCGAGCGCCAGTGCGTCAGCGAACAGTCCAAGCGATTTGCGAGCATCGTCGAGCGACCAGAGTTCGACGCGATCGGCGCCGACCGAGGCCCGAATCGCTTCACCCATTTCGGCAACGGCAACGGCATCTTCCGCGACCACGTTGAAGATCTGTCCCGCGACCCGACCGTCCCCGCTTGCCGCCTGCTCCACCGCGCTCAGGTAAGCCGTGGCGAGATCGTCGACGTGAACGGCAGGCCAGTGATCGCGACCATCGCCGACGACCCTCACACTGCCGGTCTGACGGACCATCCCGGCAAGCATGCCGAAGACGCCACCGCCGTAGCCGTGCACCATCGCCGGCCTGAGAATCACTGCGGCAATCGAGCGGCTCGCCGCTAGCGCCCGCACATGTTGCTCCACTGCGGGCCGCCAGGCGATGAGTGGTGTCGGGTTCAGCGCCGAAGCTTCAGTCGCGGGCTCGCCCTCCGTATTGCCGTAGACCCAGGTGCCCGACGTATAGACAAACGCCGCGCCCGGCTGCAAATGCGAAAGCATCGCTACAGCCGCAGCCTCATCAACGGCACCGGCGGAAGCATCATTGGTCGACGCCATGTGCACCACGCCCTCGGCGGCCCCGGCAGTCGCAGCGAAAGACTGTGGCTCACGCAGGTCGCCGGAATGCAGTTTCACGCCGAGATCTGCCAGCGCGCTGGCAGCAGCCGACCTGTCCTGGCGCACCAGCGCCGTCACCTGATGGCCGCGGCTGATTGCCTTGCGCGCGACCGCTTGCCCGATGTAGCCAGTACCACCTGTCATGAACAGTTCCATAGCGTTCTCCTCGATGATTGCCTGCGAAGTTGATAAAGTCACACGAACGAGACTTGCCGGTCTCGTTCTGGCAAATCTAAACGAGACTGACCAGTCTTGTCAACTACTCGGCGATCTGTTATTTATCTGGGATGAACACACCCTCTCTCCCCGACCTGAGCCCGCTGCAACGCCGTAAGCGGTCCGCCATCCTCGAAGGCGCGAGAACCGTTTTTTTAAGCCAAGGTTTCGGCATGGCAACAATGGACGATGTCGCCGCGGCCGCTGGCGTCGGCAAACAGACGGTCTACCGCCACTTCAAGTCGAAGGAGGCGCTCTTCGTTGGTCTGGTGAGTTCGATGTGCGCTCAGGTGGGTGGACTTCTTGCCGGGGCTCAGGACGAGCAATCCGATGGATCACCCGAAGTCGAGTTGCACGAGTTGGGGTGGTTGCTGGCACGAAGCCTTATCGTGCCGGATTACCTGCGGCTTTACCGGGCCATCGTCGCTGAGGCCGAGCGTCTTCCGGAACTCGGCCAGGTGTTTTACGAAAATGGCGCAAAGGTCGTACGTGCCTTCGCGGCAAAAATTCTGCGAAAGCGATTTGACGAATCGACTGCTGTATTGCGGGCAGCGACATTCGTTCAGTTGGTGCTAGGCGACGCGTATCTGGAACTGTCAATTGGCTACACGGTGCCCGATGTTGAAGCGCGCTTTGCGCTGCAGATTGACGAGGCCGTGGCGGCTGCACTTCGCTAAAATGGGCCAACCCTGTCGGTTTTCCGCGTAGCGACCCTCCACATCAGTTCATTTTGACGCCGCGACCAAACTAAGCGCGTATGCTGGGGGTACCACCTTCTCACGCAACGCATCAGGAGCAACACCATGGCCAAGAGTCAATTACGCAGCACTCGCGAAGCGAAAAAGCCCAAGCAACCCGCGAAGCCGTCAGTGCCGGCAAAGCCGTTCAGCACGGTTCGTTCGCGGGTTGCGAACGAAGGTGTCGCCAAGAAGAAGACGTAAATCGGTTGGCCGCGGACACGCGGCACAGCGATCACATGCAACTTGTAACGTTCACCGCAGTAAATTGATATCTCCACATTGAAGGCGCAAACCGCTTCGGGAGGTGCATCATGATCCATCACCACTCGGACCCCACTTTTCGTGGGCTTCCGCTCACGGCCGAGCAAGACTCGGAAATTCGTCATTACCTGAACAGGAAGGCCAAGCTGGGCAAGCCATGGAATACTCCCGAGCTGCGCGGGATGCTTGAGGACATGCTGCTGCCGCCAAGTACCGAAGACGACAGCGAGAGCGATATCCCAGGCGACGCGTCGAGCGCCGCTGAGCGCGCAGCCGCGTTCGTCGATCAGGACATGGAACCAATCGAGGCATATGAGGAATTGCATGCCGCGATGGAAGCCGAAAGCATGAAAGGCGATCCGCACTAGCGGGAGCGCTCCGCGCAGGTAGTGAGCGTGCAATCCGGTCCATCTGAGGCGTAGAACGAAGGACGACACATGGCACTCAGTTTTTCCAACCCCAGCCGCAGCTATGATGGGATCAGGCATGGCGTGTGGTTCTGGGGATACGACAAAGCACGCGAGATTACCTTCTTTGTGGAAGACCGCGTACTGAAGCATTTCGACTCCGCCCTCGGTACTGACGAAGCCGAGGTGCTGGCCTCCTTCGACCGGAATCGCAATGAGATCCTGAAGGTCGCCATGACCCTCTATGCCGAGGGGCCGCAGACTCTCTACACGCTGCACTAAAGCTTCATCCGGTCACCCATGCTGAATGAGTTGATCCAGTTCAGGCGATCAACGCGTTTTCATACAGGCTCGATCCGCTGCTGCCCGTCGACGGCTTCCGCATCCTCAGGCTGTTTTTGATGCACTTCGGCCAGTCTCCGGGGCGATCGCTGACGACTTCTCGACCGTAGCCGACTCTTGATATCAGGACCGGCAAGGCAGTTATAAGTCTCCTTTGCCTGCCTACATTTGTGCATCCACGACCTGGAAGGTCGGGATGCAGGACACCTTGCACGTCTGGAGGCCCTACCATTGGTAGCGCACGCCGAGATCGCCCGCGACGCCACTACGGCGGACATTGCTGTCTCCACTCACGGCGAACTGGTAGCCGAACTGTCCGTAAAGGTTCAGCCGCTCCTTGAGCCTGGCGGTGACACCGCCGGCGAGCTCCAGTCGCGTGGCCTGCACATTCAGCGGCACCCGGTCATTGGCGAAGGTCGTGGTGGCCTGGGCATTGAAATCCCGCCACAGGTTGGCACGCACATACGGCTGCCACACCGCTCCCTGGCTGCCTTCGATGGTCCACTTCCCGCGCACGCCGAGGCGGCCACTCGCGCCCGAAGTGGAGCCGAGGGAGACTTCACCCAGACCATCGTTCGCGTCGGAGAACGACACGTGCTGCCAGATGATCTGCGCCTGCGGCTCCAGCTCGAAACCCGGGCCGAGCGGCAGCGGGATCGGATAGCCCCCCTCGAGTGATGTCGCGAAGCCCGTACCCCGGACCGGCAGATTCGCAAACTGAGTGGTCGCGGCGCCGTCGTAGTGCGTACCCTGCACAACCGCATCGACATACCAGCCACTGGGGCCGTAGTCCGTCCAGTAGCCTCCGCCTGTATATGCATTCAGATGCATTGAGCCGGTGTGCTCCAGCGTGTATCCGGTTGCCGCTGCGTTGGTGACCAGGCCATCGACATCTGCACTGCCGTAGCCGTATGCAAAGTAGACGCCTGCAGCGTCGCGATGACCGGGCCAGACGCTTCCACGCCATAGGTCGAGACCGGTCTGCACGCCTCCGACTCCGCCGCTCACGCGCGGATCGGTGTAAGCCTCGTAGCGGTTGTCGATCTGGCCGCCGAACACGCGTCCCCAGGCGGAGCTTGCCCAGCCCGAGCCGCCCGCGCCGCCGCTCTCCGTCGTGAGCGTGTCGCCGATGCGCTCATGGAGCGTCCCGAGCATCTCTACACCCATCTGCCGGGCGACCGGTTGAACTACGCCATAGGTGGCCAGTTCCGGCCCGATGATCGGGTAGACGCCTGGCGGCAGCGGATCCGGTGGGGGCTCGGTGCCAGGTCCAGTTTCCGGTTCCTCTTCGCTTCCCCCCGGTGGGGGCGGCACGACGAACGACGAGCGCAGAAACCAGTCCTCGGGATTGCTGCTGTTGACGCCACCGCGAAACAAACGATAGTCTTCGGCGCCACCGCGCGCCTCGCCGACGAGCGAAAAGGCGTCCGACGCCGTGGTGCCACCGTTGGTTGTCTCGACGACGAGAATGCCGTTCCCCGTCGTCAATCCACCGGAGCCGCCTGCGTTCGTGATACGTACGGCTGAAGGGTCGGCGCTGCCGCCGTTGATGATGAGTCTGTCCGACGGCGAGCCATCCAGACCGAGGAACGTGCGCAGCGCGAGCGTGCCGCCGGCACCCACGAAATTTTTGACAGTCATCGCACCGAATTGCCCTGCCGGGAGCCCGAAGCCCGGCTCAACCGTTCCGGCATTGGTGACGGTGTTCAAGTCCGTTCCTGTACCGCCCAGGGTTCCGTTCGCCTCCACATTGACCGGCGACTGCAACGAGCCGGTCAGATTGAGCACGCCATCGCGAACGTTGGTCGGACCAGTAAAGGTGTTCTGGCCGGATAACGTGAGCACGCCGTTGCCGGCCTTGGCCAGTGCCCCGCTTCCGGAGAGCACGCCGGACCATGTCGCGCCCATGCCGTTGGTGTCGATGGTCGACGTCGTGCCTCCGACCAGCGTTGCGTTGACGCCTGCGCTCAGCGCCGAACCCACCACCTGTATCGTTCCTCCACCGAGATTGAATGCATAGGTGCCACCCAGATTGTTGAAGTCGCCGAACAGCGAACTTCCGCCAATCTGCAGTGTGCCGCCCGACAGGTTATACGTGCCGTTGCCGGCCGCCGCGAGGAACAGTCTCGACGTGCTGCCGATCGCAAGGGTACCGCCGGTCTGGTTGATCGTACCGGTGCCCTGGTTACCCGTGGACGTGACGTTCGAGCCGATGAACAGCGTCCCATCAGCCACGTTGAAGGTGCCGCCGCTCAGATTGAGCGTGCCGCTGCTCGGGTTGCCTTGCGTATTGCGGCCGAGCGTCATGAAGTCGGTGGTGCTGTTGCCGAATGTGACCGTTCCGCCCGCCAGGTTGTAGGTGCCCGTACCGCCCTGGTTGCCGATGTTCAGCGACACCGGCGTGCCCGGCATACCGAAGACGACGTTGCCCGAAGTCTGCGTAACCGTGCCCGTGCCGCCGAAGTCGCCGACCTGGAGCGCGGAGTTGAACGTGAGCGTGCCGCCGCTCACGTTCAACGTGCCAGACGACGTCGATCCGGGGACCTGCGTCGCGAGGGTATTGCCGAGGCCCAGCGAAAGATAGTCGATCGCGGTGCTGCCGCTGGAGACCGCTAGTCCACCGCCCACCACAAAAGCCGAGCCGCCCTGAATCCGCGCACCGTTGATCGTGAACGTCCCTGCGCCAGTCTTGACGAAGATGCCGTGCAGCGCGTCGCTCGCCGTGCCGGCATTGATGATCGTGCCGGAGAAGTTGGTGCTCGTGTTATCGGTGCCAACCACCAGTATGTTCGTGCCGTCGATCACGGTGCCGCTACCCGACAGGTTCGGCAGCGGCACGACACCCGTCGCGACCCCCGGAATCGGAGTGGTTGTGACGCCCGAAATATCGAAGGTGCCGTTGTTTAACATCCCGCTGGTCAAACTGATGCTGCCGCTTCCCGTTAGCGCCAGCGTGCCAGCGGAGATGGTCGTCATGCCGGTATAGGTATTCGCATTGGTCAGCGCGAGCACGCCGTTGCCGGCCTTGGCCAGTGCCCCGCTTCCGGAGAGCACGCCGGACCATGTCGCGCCCATGCCGTTGGTGTCGATGGTCGACGTCGTGCCTCCGACCAGCGTTGCGTTGACGCCTGCGCTCAGCGCCGAACCCACCACCTGTATCGTTCCTCCACCGAGATTGAATGCATAGGTGCCACCCAGATTGTTGAAGTCGCCGAACAGCGAACTTCCGCCAATCTGCAGTGTGCCGCCCGACAGGTTATACGTGCCGTTGCCGGCCGCCGCGAGGAACAGTCTCGACGCGCTGCCGATTGCAAGGGTACCGCCGGTCTGGTTGATCGTACCGGTGCCCTGGCTACCCGTGGACGTGACGTTCGAGCCGATGAACAGCGTCCCATTAGCCACGTTGAAGGTGCCGCCGCTCAGATTGAGCGTGCCGCTGCTCGGGTTGCCTTGCGTATTGCGGCCGAGCGTCATGAAGTCGGTGGTGCTGTTGCCGAATGTGACCGTTCCGCCCGCCAGGTTGTAGGTGCCCGTACCGCCCTGGTTGCCGATGTTCAGCGACACCGGCGTGCCCGGCATACCGAAGACGACGTTGCCCGCGGTCTGCGTAACCGTGCCCGTGCCGCCGAAGTCGCCGACCTGGAGCGCGGAGTTGAACGTGAGCGTGCCGCCGCTCACGTTCAACGTGCCAGACGACGTCGATCCGGGAAGAGTTGGGGCATTGCCCAGGCCCAGCGAAAGATAGTCGATGGCGGCGTCGCTGCTCGTCGCCGCCAGTCCACCGCCAATCACGAATGCGGAGCCCCCCCGGATCCTTGCGCCGTCGATCGTCAGTGTTCCGCCGCCCGTTTTGACAAACTGGCCTTGTTGCGACGTTGGATCGCTCGCAACGCCAGCATTGTTGATCGTGCCGGAGAAGCTGGTGCTCGTGTTATCGGTGCCAACAAACAGGACGTTGTTGGCGGGGGTGTCGATCGTTTCGCTCCCGGAGAGATTGGGTCGTTCAGTCACCGTCTGCTGCGCCAATGCCGGCACGGGTGCAAGGCCCATGAGCCATATGGCATGGAGGATGCAGAAAGGGTTGAGTCGCTGGTGCCGCGTCGTCAGCGGAATCGTCAATCGACCGCGCGCGCCGCCGGCCAACGTGCTTAACGATGCGCGATGAATCGTTCTTGCCGCCACGACGACCCTCCGTTACCTGCCGGTGGAAGTTTGCCAAGTCAAGCGAGCTTGACTTCGGGAGACCGACCCATCGACGTTGACTTTGGAAAGCATCTCCCCGAACAGTCGTTGCCTTACTGGTTGTGCGCAAGCGATTGAGTTGTTGCCAAGTTCTGCTAAGGGTAGGTAGGCAGATTGATTTGTCAAGAATTAACCTGGAAGGCTTCGATTGCCCTCCTGTCATGCGAGTTACCATCGGCTCGCCACCCGAGAAAAGCGCCTGAGCATATCGTCGTGTCCCGATTGGATGTCCGCTTTCCAGATTGTCACTGACGTTTGACTGTCCCGGCGATGCTTCCGGTGAGCGGCTCTTCGTGGCCGAGCGCAGCCGTTTACCAACCGCGCGACAACCCGGTGATACTTCGGCATCCACACAGTCAGATCGCGCCCGCCTCAGTTAGAGATGCCTCGGACCCGCCGTGATGCCTCCCGCATCCGTTGGGACTTCTGCTTTCCCAACCATTGCAGCGATTCCTGCACGACCTCGGGCGGAACCTCATTGAATGACGCGCTGCGAATCAGCGCCTCGCTTGCGGCAATGTCGTTGAACTGCCCCAGCTTGTTCTGCACGGATGTCAATTCCTTGATGGTGCGACCGTGTCCGCCTTTGATAACGGGTTGAAAAAACTCCAGCAGGTACCTCAGTTTTTTGCCTGCCTTTCGAACGTCGTGAAGATCCTCCTCGTGGGTGTCCTCGCTGCGTGCAGCGCGTCTGCTTCGCTTTTGAAGTGCACGCTGCGCTAGACGGACACGCTTCTCGGCGAACGCCTGAATGGGTAGATTGTCGCAACGCGACAGCAGTGCGGTTTGCGCGCGAAGCAGGACATCGTTCAGAAACGCCTCGACATCGTCGCTTTTGATCATCGTCTGGCTATGCACCACCGCCTGCGCGCGCTTCTCGCGCGCCGCGGCCACCAGCAGTTCGATCGAAGCGCCGGACTCCTTGGCGGCTCTCAGCAGATCGCCTGCTATGTCCCAGTCACGGGTTCGGCCTGCCACGGCCGCAAGACGCTTGAATTCTTCGGTGGCTTGCGCGGTCGATTCCTCTCCGAGGTATGGAGAGTACGCCCAGTACAAAGCCCGAAGCTTTCTGAAAGCGACGCGAAGCTGATGAAACCCTTCTGCATCGCTCTGCGTGGATAGCTCTCTTGCCCTTTGCACGGCTTCGGCCACCACTGGCGCCGCCAGCGACGAGAAGGTACTGGCGATGGAACTCGTTTTTGAAAGTGATGAACCGGCCGTCCGGCGGTTGACTTTGAAGAGAGTGTTTGGCCGTGGCAAGGACCAGTCACCATCCATATTCATTGCAGCCTCGAGTCCGATAGAAAATTCATTTGCCGAGACCTTACCATAGCGACCCTCGACCGCCGAGATTGTGACGCGTTGATGACATACTTTAAGCTGCCGCGCGTCCGCTGTCCTCGCTTCGAAACATTACCGGCTTCTGCTGTTCTGTATTAGGATGCTCAACTATGTCTGGCAACGCCCGATACGCCGCCGCGTGGTGCGCATCTTGAGAGCATCTGGGGCATAAGTGGGAGTTCGGTTTGAAGAAACGCGCCACCGTGATCTGTCGCAGAGGTAAGCGAATCCTTCTGGTCGCACGTAGTCAAGCAAAGTGGGCTTTACCGGGCGGGATCCTCAAGCGTGGAGAACATCGCACGGACGCCGCACTTCGGGAACTCAAGGAAGAAACTCAACTATCCGGCAAGTCGGCCAAGCATCTCTTCGACTTCCGTGGCAAGCAGAAGCACCATCACGTGTTTTCCTGCGAAATCCCGAATCGGGCCAAAGCTCGCCCGAGTAACGAAATAGCCAGGTGTCGCTGGGTTCACATGGACGAGATCCGTCGCCTCATGACCAGCGGGCCGACGACCGATATCGTGAAGCTCATGTATCAGCGGCGCAGGAAGTAGCCCAGACCTTCAACTGATACCCCGGCGTCCGATTGCACTGCCAGGAACTAAACAAGCGAGGCCGGCGCACCAGCCTCGCTCAGAATTTCGAAGGCCCGAAAAACTACGCCGCGAACTTGAGCGCCTGTGCGAAATCCGCAATCAGGTCGTCGATATCCTCGATGCCGGCGGACAGCCGCAGCATGCCGTCGGAAATGCCCATCGCCTTGCGCGTTTCCGGCCCGGCTTCGAAAAAGATCGTCGGCGCGACGGGAATGATCAGCGTGCGCGTGTCGCCGAGACCGGTCGCCTTGACCGGCAGCTTGAGCGCGTTGACGACTTCGACCATGCGATCCACGTTGAGTAATTCGAACGACAACAGCCACGACGCGCCCTTGAACAGCGTCTGTGCGATCTCGTATTGCGGATGGCTCTTCAGGCCAGGATAGAACACGTTGCCGATCGCTTCGTGCCCTTCGAGAAACTGCGCGAGCGCGAGCGCATTGTCGCTGCTTTGCTTCACGCGCAAGGCGAGCGTTTCCGCGCCCATCGCGATCGAGTGCGCCTGCTCGGACGACAATGCCGCGCCCATGTCTCGCAGGCCTTTCTTGCGGATCTGCAGCAGCCCCTGATCCTTTGCCGCCGAACGCCGATAGTCGTCGGCGATGTTCGGATACGCGCTCCAGTCGAACAGACCGGTATCCGTCACCGCGCCGCCGAGGGCCGCGCCATGACCCGCGATAGTCTTCGTCAGCGAGTTGATGACGAGGCTCGCGCCGACCGCCTTTGGCTTGAACAATGCGGGCGAGGTAATCGTGTTATCGACGAAGTACACGATGCCGCGCTCACGGCACACGTCACCGATACCTTGCAGGTCGGGAATCTGCGTGCCCGGATTCGCGATGGTTTCGACGAACACCATGCGCGTATTCGGCCGGATTGCGTTCTTCACGTCGTCGACGTTGCACGCGTCGACGGTCGTGACTTCGACGCCGAGCGCCCGCAACGTGCCGAACAGACTGTTGGTGTTGCCGAACACGTAACGGCTCGACACGAGATGATCGCCCGCGCGCAGCAGCGTCAGGAACGTCGCGGTGATGCCGGCCATGCCTGTGCTGAAGCAGACCGTGCCGACGCCTTCTTCGAGGCTGGTGAGCTTGCGCTCGAGCGCGGCGGTGGTGGGCGTGCCCTGCCGTGCGTAATTGAAGCCGCCTTTCTTCGTGCCCTGGAACACGCCGATCAGGTCCTCGACGCGCTCGAAACCATATTGCACGGACGTATGAACTGGCTGACGCAAGGCACCGTGCTCGGTGCCCGCAATTCTGTCGCCGTGAACGATGCCAGTGGTGAAACCTTGCTTGTCCATTCCTTCTCCGCTTTTTTAGATCGATTGCTTCCAAGCGATTATCACCTGTAACCGCTCGCCGGCGAAGTCCTTGGCGTCCCGTCCGGCGGCGCGCGACACCCCGAATGGGCAAAACCCGCTCCGCGATGTCGCGCTGCGGGGTTGACTAGCCTCGCTGGCACGAACAGGCTCTAAGTCTTCATCGACCAGCACGGGAGCGAACGTGGCCGACCCTGATCATCCTGGTAGCAAGCCGAGGACGGCGCACATCATCGCCGCGCAGGCGAGCCCGTGCGACGAGCTCGTCATCCGCACGCAGCCAATCACGACCGGCCGCCCGTGCCAGCGCAAGCGCCTCGCGCTGGCCGCGACGATCGGTGGTTCGAGCATGGCGTTCATCGATGGCTCCGTCGTCAACGTCGCGCTGCCGGCCATTCAGAGCGAACTCGGCGCGAGCGTCGCGGCGATGCAGTGGGTCGTCAACGCGTATCTGCTGTTTCTCGGCTCCCTCGTGCTGGTCGGCGGATCGATGGGCGACAAGCTCGGCCGGCGCACGGTGTTCATCGCGGGCGTCGCGCTTTTCACGCTGGCGTCGGCCGCTTGCGGGTTTGCACCGAATACGTTTGCGCTGGTCGCCGCGCGCGCGGTTCAAGGCATCGGCGCGTCACTGCTGGTACCCAGCAGTCTCGCGATCATCGGCGCAGTGTTCGACGACGCAGCGCGCGGACGGGCAATCGGCACCTGGGCGGGCGTCGGCGCGATCACGTCGGCCGTGGGGCCGGTGGCGGGCGGCTGGCTCGTCGACGCGTGGTCGTGGCGCGCGATCTTCTTCCTGAACGTCCCGCTCGCGGCGCTGACGATCGCGCTCGCCATATCGGCGGTGCCCAACAGCCACGGGGCCGATGCGCCTGGACAGCTCGACTGGCCCGGCGCACTGAGCGCAGCCACGGGCCTCGCCGCGCTGACGTTCGGCCTGACCGAAGCATCGGCGCGTGGCTTCGCGCATCCGCTCGTATTCTGTGCGATTGGCGCCGGCGTGCTGATGCTCGCCGCATTCGTGACCATTGAGGCGCGCAGCCCCAACCCGATGATGCCGCTCGACCTGTTTCGCTCGCGCGACTTCGCCGGCGCCAACCTCGTCACACTGCTGCTTTACTTCGGCCTTGGCGGCACGTTCTTTTTCCTGCCGTTCACGTTGATCCGCGCGCATGGCTACACCGCGACCGAAGCGGGGGCGGCGCTGTTGCCGGTGCCTTTCATCATCGGTTTGCTATCGCGCTTCACTGGCGGTCTGACTAGCCGCTTCGGTTCGCGCACGCTGCTGACCGTTGGCCCGGGCGTCGCCGGAGTCGGGTTCACGTTGCTGGCGCTGCCGTTCGTGCGCGGCAGCTATTGGGCTGAATTCTTCCCTGCGCTAGTCGTGCTCGGGCTCGGCATGACGATCACCGTCGCGCCGCTTACCACGACAGTGATGGGCGCGGTGCCGAGCGACCGCACAGGCGTGGCGTCCGGCATCAATAACGCCGTTGCGCGCGTGGCGGGACTGCTGGCGATTGCGGTGCTCGGCATCGTATTCGTGTGGTCGCACCACGCGGCGCTATCGGCGCGCCTCGACGAACTGCATGTGCCGCAAGATACGCGCCAGAGCGGGCAATTGCTGGCGCCGGTCGAGCAAGCGGGAGGGGCGGCGGGCGACTCGCATACGCCGCGCGAGACATCCGTGGCGCGCGCGCAAGCCGATGCGATGACAGACGCGCTGCGGGCCGTCGCGCTCGTCTGCGCCGCGTGTGCGTTCGCCGGAGCGGGGCTTGCGATGGTCACCATCCAGCCGCTGAAACGGCCGGCGGTGGCGCGCCCGGAGTGAGATACGAAACTCAGTGGTGAACAGGCCGCACCGGGGACCCCGTCGGCCGGATCACCGCGGCCGCTCGCGCCTCGATTCTTGCCGCCGACGAAGTCGGTTGATGTGGCGCGCTGTCGTACCCGTTCATTTGTTCATCGATGACGAAATCCGCGACTCTCATCGCGTCCATCGCGTTGCCGTCCACGTCGTTCCACTCGCGAATCGCGCGATTGACCTTGGTTAGCGCGGTGACAGCAAGCAGTATGGCGTCGGTCTCGGTGATCTTGCCTTCGAGATCATCTACGAGGTAGTCCGCAACACGTAGAGCCGCGCCGACCAGATTGCTGTCGTCGCTCAAGTCCGTCAGTACCGCATGAACCACTGCGAGGCAAGCATCTTTGCGTGCAAGTGCGATGTCTGTCATGAGGTTCTCCAGAGTCCAGGTGCAAACACAATTTATTCCGGGTGCTCCCTGCATGTCGAATGCGCCCACCGCGAAGCCGCCACCGCGTTGCCTTTACCAGCGCTGATGGACGTGCGGCGCGATATGGCGCTGATAGACATCCCGGACCCGTTGCATTACCTCGTCGGACAGCGGCGCGAGGCTCGCGGCCGAGACGTTCGACGCCGCCTGGGCCGCGTTTTTACTGCCCGGGATGATGACGGAGACGGCATCCTCCATCAGGATCCAGCGCAGAGCCAGCTGCGCCATGGAGGCGTTCACGGGTACCAGGCCGCGCAGTTCATCGACCGCTTGCAACGCGACGTCGTAGGGCACGCCGGAGAACGTTTCGCCGACGTCGAACGCCTCGCCATGCCGATTGAATGCACGATGGTCGTCTGATGCAAAAGTCGAATCGGCGGACATCTTGCCCGTGAGCATGCCGCTGGCCAGAGGCACTCGCGCGATGACCGCAACGTCTTTCTTTTGCGCTTGCCTGAAGAACAGATTGGATGGACGCTGACGGAACATGTTGTAGATGATCTGCACCGAAACCACGTTCGGATATTCGATCGCCTTCAGCGCTTCTTCCACCTTTTCGACCGACACGCCGTAGTAGCGGATCTTGCCGGCGGCGACGAAGTCGTCCATTGCGTCGAACACCTCGGGACGGTAGTAAACCTCCGTCGGCGGGCAATGCAGCTGGACCAGGTCGAGCGTGTCGACGCCGAGATTCGAGCGACTCCGGTCGATGAAAGCTTCGAGCTCGCGCTTGTTCAGATAGCCGCTGGTCACATGCGGGTCGAGTCGGCGCCCGAGCTTGGTGGCGACAATCGGACGTTCGCCGCCTCGTTGCCGCAGCACGTCGCGGATGATCCGTTCGGAGCGACCATCGCCGTAGACATCGGCCGTGTCGATGAACGTGACACCGTTGTCGAGCGCGGCATTTAGCGCGGCCTTGGCGTCATCTTCCGCAACACTGCCCCACGAGCCGCCGATCGCCCATGCCCCAAAACCGATTTCCGACACATTCCAGCCGGTACGACCAAATTTTCTCGTCGAAAGCGTCATTTGGATGCTCATCCTCTGTTTTGTTGCGAAGTTGCGTCGCAGGGGGTTCATGACCCTTGCGGGAGCGCCGGCGGCCTTTGTACATAGTGTAGCAAGCGGACAGGGTCGTTGAAGTAGGGTATGCGTCCGGGCGGAATCGATGATCACCCGCGCGATGCGATGAAGTATGATTTCCACGGCATCGAAGCGGCCGCTCCGACAACAGGACGTGAAACCCGGATGAAGGAGGCGTAATGACAACCAACGCAGGTTCTGACGGCACCGCGAACGACGGGCTCGGCGGCACTCGCACGAGTGCACGGATTCCGGCCATCGCACCATCGCGAACCGCGCTTGTCGTCATGCACTACCAGACCGACATTCTCGGACTCTTTCCGTCGGTCGCGCCCGCCTTGCTCGCCAATACGCGCAGCTTATGCGACGCGGCCCGGGCCAAAGGCGTCAGCGTCTATTTCGCCAACCTCAGGTTCAGTCCGGGCTATCCGGAAGTCAGCCCGTTGAACAGGAACGGGCAGGAAATCAAAAGTCTTGGCCTCTTCCTCGCAGACCGGATCGCGCCAGAGTTGGGCCAGCAGGCCAACGAACCGCTCGTCATCGCGCATCGTGCGAGCGTGTTCTTCGGCACCGATCTGGAGGCGAAGCTTTCGGAGCAAGGTATCGATTCGCTGATCATGGTCGGCATCGCGTCGACCGGCGTCGTGCTCTCTTCGGTCGCGTACGCCAGCGACGCGGACTTCCGCCTGTATACGGTGAAGGATTGCTGTTACGACCCGGACCAGGTGGTCCACGAGCATCTGTTTGCTACCGCATTCGATTCACGCACAACGGTGCTGTCACTGACGGACGCGTTACTGCTGCTCGCGTAGACCAATATCGCCAGCTCGATTACGTCTTTCCCCGGCGTTCCGTTGGTTTCGCTACGAATAAACCCCGCTATCGCAGCAGCGCTTTCGGGCCGCCCGGCGTGACCGAGTAACCGTCGGTGCATGCCGTATTCGGCGATCACGATGAGTTACTCGCCACATCGGCATATGATTTGCTGGCTGATACTGGAAGAGAAACCAACCGGATGACATAACGTGGCGTCGAAAACAACGGGCATCGCCCCGCTCCAGATGTTCGAAAGCGTCGTGATCCGGTTGTACGACGGCGGCGTCCTGTCGCCGGCCGTGCTCGAACGTGTGATCGGCGCCTTCGCGCAAGCGGATGTCGACTGGCATGACACGGTGGAGGGCCGCTCCGTCGACGGTCGTTCACTGCACGAAATCGTCGCGCTGACGATGCTGCCGGGACAACCTGTCCGATCGGCATCGGCATCGTTCATGACCGTGATCGAACACATCGCGGGCGTCGCGCCGGATACGGACGAGAAAGCAGCGCAGCCAAAAACCGCGCGACGCAAAAAAACCGCGCCGCCCGTGGATGAAACGGACGCGGAGTCGGAGTCCGAATCGCAAGAACTGCTTGCGCAATTGTCGGGCGACGGACGATCCAGCAAGCGCCGCCGCGCGACCGAACCGGATCGGCCGGCGGGTTCGCGCGGCTATAACCCGTTCGTCAACGCACGGCCTCCGCGTTCGAAGAAGCCGTGACGCCGGTTGCCTTCGTCGACAGGAACGGTCGTTGGCATCGTCGTTCTGGTCGGCGACGAGCGGGTGAGTTGCACTGACATCGGAGGACGTCTCGCCGACGGGGGCGTTGGCCCGACCCGATTCCCCCGCTGCCGTACACTATCCGCTGGCCGCATCGCCCGCTGCCCGCCAGCTCCAACCCATGCCCACTTCACTCAGTCCCGCCAACTGGCTAATCGCCCGCCGCGATGCCGAAACCGGCATCGAGAGCCTGCGCGCGCATTTCGGCGGCCACGCCTACGATCCGCACGATCACGACGACATTTTGATCGGCTATACGGAGCAGGGCGTGCAACGCTTCCAGTGTCATCGGTCGTTGCACACGAGCGTGCCGGGCCGCGCGATCCTGATCGAGCCCGGCGCGCTGCACGACGGTCACGCGCCAGAGGCGGCCGGCTTCACCTACGCGATGCTGTATCTGCCGCAAGCCTGGGTCGAGCGCGCGGCGCGGCGGCTCGATCTGCCGGGACTGGCCGGCGTCGAGGCGGCGTTCGGCCATACGCTGGTCGACGACCGTGCGCTCATCGATGCGATCGGCCAGGCCTTCGCCGCGATCTACGGCAACGAGGGCCGGCTCGCGCGCGACCAGACGCTCGATCGTCTGCTGCTGCAACTCGGCGCCCAGCTACGCGATGCGCCGCTGACCGGCGACCCCGCCGCGTCACCTGCGATCACGCGGGTGCGCGATCTGTTGCACGAACACATGGACGGCAATCTCGGGCTCGACGAACTCGCCGAAGTTGCCGGCATCGACCGGTTCAGGTTGACGCGTCTGTTTCAGCGCGCGTTCGGCACCTCGCCGCACGCGTATCTGGTGCGCTTGCGCCTGCGCGCCGCGCGGCGCCTGCTCGCGACCGGCCGCACGCCCGCGCAGGTCGCCGCCGAAGTCGGCTTCGCGGATCAGAGCCATCTCGGCCGCTGGTTTCGTCGGGCGTACCGCATGACGCCGGCGGCGTACCGGCAGATGTGCACAAACGTTCCAGACTGATCGCGCGGCATCGTCGATCATGAGCGGCTCAACGAGGAGTCATCATGTTCGATACCAAAGTGGCGCTGATCGTGCGCAGCGATCTCGCGGTCTGGCAGAAGCTCAATGTGGTCGCGTTTCTCGCGACCGGTGTGGCGGCCGCGGCGCCCGATGCGCTGGGCGAACCCTACGAGGATGCCGCCGGGCACCGCTACGGCCGCATGCTCGGCCAGCCGATGATGGTGTTCGCCGCCGACCGGTTCGGTCTGCAGGGCGCGCATCGGCAGGCGTTGTCGCGCGAGCTCGGAATCGTGCCGTATGTGCACGCGATGTTTTCGACGGGGCATGACGCGGCGAATCGCGCAGTCTTTCGCGCCGAGGACGCGGCGAATCTCGATCTCGTCGGTCTCGCACTGCACGGACCGAAGAAAGCCGTCGATAAGGCCGTGAAAGGTTTGGCCTTGCACGAATGAGTCAACGAGTGCGCGAGCCGCTCGATTGTCGACGGTACTCGCGCCGAACTCTAAAAGAAAAACGTTTGCCGCGCCGGACGCGAATTGCGTTAAAAAAGGCTTATTCGGCGAATGCACGGGGCATATCCAAAGGGCATAGATCAGAAAGGCACAAGTAACGCACCCGCTCAATAGCGGATCGTGCCGCCATCGTGGCAATGCGATTGCAAGTCATTGTCGAGAAACGAATTGTCGGCGATTGCACCCGCGCGCTCGCCAACTCGTTTCAAATGATTCTTTGCAAAAACGGCTTTCTACAGCACGACATGCTCGCAAGAAATCCTTCATATACGTTTCATCCTGAATTTGACCTCAGTCAGAATTGAACGTGTTGATGTTACACTGCAACCCGCTGGAGCCATTCTGGCAAAGGGCTTTGGTGTTTCCAGCTCAACTGTGGTTTGAAACGCGTCCACGACTTGTCGCCGGTGTCGTGCGTGCGGCAGCCATTCACTGGACTTCTCCAACACCCTGCTGCGTTCCCGGATTCCTCAGGTACTAATACCGTGTACTCTCAAACGCAAATCGACCCGGTGATCAGCTTCCGCAACTCGCAGCGCGAGCACGTGCGTGGGACGATCATTAACCTCCAGAGAAAGTCTTTGGTCATGGAGGTCTATAACCCCTATTCCATCGTGCAGGTCAGCGAGGTGTTAAGCGAGCTGAGCGTGCGCATGGGCACCAAGAATGCCTATCTCGGCAAGGCGGTGGTGGTGAGTCTGGTGAACACCGGTCTGACCGCGGTGGTTTCGCTGGCACTCATCGACGAATGGCGCGAGCTTAGCGTTCTGCCCAATGAAGCGAAATCGGTCGGCCGGGAAGCAGAACTCTTTATTAGCGACTGGGACGCGCGCTTCAATATCCGGCGCGACTATCAGATCGTCGTGAACGAGATGCGCGCATTCCTGTCGGAAGTGTCGCGCTGGGTCGAGCAGGTCGACCTGACCGAGAGCTTGCCGAAGACCGAAGAAGGCAGGCTGCGCGAGGACCTGTTCTACGAGCTCGCCACGCCGATCATGCTCAAGATCAAGTTCTTCCTCGACCGCCTGGAGGAAGAGGCCGAGCGCGTCGACGCCGAGACCGCACCCGTGCATCGCACGTATGCGCAAGCGGCACTGCATCCGTTGCTGCTGCGCGCGCCATTCGTCTACCGCACGTTCACCAAGCCGCTCGGCTATGCCGGCGACTACGAGATGGTCAACCAGATCCTTAGCGATCCGCAGCAGGGACCGACCACATACTTCCAGATCGTCAATACCGCGTTCCTGCACGCGGCGGTCGCGACTGCGCACCGCAACCGCATCACGTTGCTGATCGACTTTCTGACGCGTCAGGCCGAAGCGGCGCGCGCTGCCGGCAGGCCGTTGCGCATCCTCAACGTCGGTTGCGGGCCCGCTTTCGAGATCCAGCGCTTCGTGCGCGAATATCCGCATCCGGAGCTGCTGTCGTTCGAGCTGGTCGACTTCAGCGAGGAAACGCTGGCGTTTACGAAGGACGCGATCGAAAGCTCGGCGAATGCCGCGGGCCATAAAGCCTCGGTGCAAATGGTGCATCAGTCGGTGCACGATCTGCTCAAGCGTAAAATTTCAACGGACCCCTCCGCGCGCGAATTCGACGCGGTGTACTGCGCGGGTCTGTTCGACTATCTGTCGGACAAGGTCTGCGCGCGTCTCCTGAGTTACTTCGCCGCTCGCACGCGAGCTGGCGGCCAGTTGCTGGTCACCAACGTCCATTCGGCGAATCCGGAGAAGTACGGGATGGAGCATCTGCTCGAGTGGTATCTGATTTATCGGAACGAAAGCGGCATGAGCTCGCTGCTTCCCGCCAACTCCACTGACCAGAAGCTCTACGTCGACGAGACCGGGGTGAATGTGTTCGCGGAAGCCACGATCCTCTGAAACCGTGTCGACATCCCTGTTCATGACTACCAGTCCCCTGCAGAGCGGCTATCAAACCGAGCTGGCCGACTTTCGCGTCACGTTCAGCCGGGGCGGCGCGTGCACAGCGATTGCGCTCGTGCTGCTCGGCGTGGGGCTGGATTACGCGCAGTATCCGCAGTATCAGACGTCGTTCGCGCTCGCGCGCCTGCTCGTGTCGTTGATGATCGGCGGTATCATCGCCTTGCTCGACACCAGCATGGGGCGGCGGCTTACTCCATGGCTGACGCTGTCCTGGCTGCTGCTGCCGCAGGCGATGATTTCATGGATGATCTGGCGCACCGATGGTGTTCTGTCGCCCTATTACATGGGCCTGAATCTGGCCATCTTCGCGTCCGGCATTGCGTTGCCATTCGGTCTGTGGCAAAACCTCGTGTTCGGCGTGCTGTCCTGCTTTCTGTATCTGCTGGCCTGCCTGTTGCCTCCGCATGACGGCGTGCCGCTCGGCACGATGACCGTCAATGTTCTGCTCCTTCTGTTCGCCGCTGCCGCAAGTGCGGTCTACACGTTTTTCAACGAACGTGTGCGCTTCATGCTGTTTCGCCTGAAGGCCGAGGTGTCCGAGAAAAACGCGGAGGTCTCCGCGAAGAACGCCGAACTCGAAGTGATCAATCGGCAGTTGCTCGACATCAAGGGCCAACTGCTGCAGCAGGAAAAAATGGCGGCGATCGGTACGCTCGCGGCCGGCCTGCTGCACGAAGTGAACAACCCGGTGAACTTCTGTCTGATGGCAATCGAGGTTGCGCTGGAAGAGCCGATCTCGAAGAAGGAGCCGACGCTGCAGGAATGTCTGGTCGATGCGCGGCAGGGCATGCAGCGGATCCAGCACATCGTGTCGGACCTGAAGACGTTCGCGTATCGCAAGCCCGGCGCCGAGGCGGAGCTGGGCACGCCGTTCCTGTTCGAAAAGGCGCTCGATTCGGCGATCCGGCTCGTCGGGCATGAATTGCGGGGCGTCACCGTCACGCGCGAGCTGCCCGCGGATACGCTGGTGCAGGGCGACGAGGCGGCCATCATCGGCGTGCTGATCAACCTGCTGTCGAATGCGGTGCTGGCGATGCGCAAGGCGGGCACGCCCGCGCCGGCGATTCATGTCAACGTCAGATGGACCGAAGACCGCCTGCATGTGACGGTAAAAGACAACGGGCCGGGCATCGCGCCGGAGCATCTCGCGCGCGTGTTCGAGCCATTTTTTACCACCCGCGAAGTGGGACAAGGCCTGGGCCTCGGGCTGTCGATCAGCTATGCGGTGATCGAGCGTCATGGCGGCCTGCTGTTTGCTGAGAGCGAGCAGGGAAGTTGGGCGTCATTCAGTTTCGATCTGTCGCCCGCACCCTGAGAAACACCATGAATGACATCCGACAGACACAGCCCACTCTTCTCTACGTCGATGACGAAGAGTTGGCCTGCAAATATTTCGCGCGCACCGTAGGTGCCGATTACGAGGTCCTGCTCGCGACGAGCAGCGACGAGGCGATCGCTATCCTCGAGCAGGACAACGCCCGCATCGCGGTGCTGGTCACGGACTTCCGCATGCCGGGGCGTGACGGTGGCGACCTGCTGCGCCAGGTGGCGCTGGAATATCCGCACATCGTGCGGATTCTGGTCACTGCTTATGCAGACGTCGAGATGTTATTGCAGACGGTCAACACCGGCGAGGTGTTCCGCATCCTCGAAAAGCCGCTGAAGCCGGCGGCAGTGCGCGATACGCTGCAACTGGCGTTTGATCGTTACCACGAACGCGCGATGCAGAATCAGCGCCTGATCGCCATCGACGAAACCCTGGCGTTCATCGCGCACGAACTGAACACGCCGCTCGCGGCGATCGCGTTGAACGCGCACAGCATCGAAGATCGCATCGACGCGGAGCGCGATGCGGAAGGCGAAATTCTCGGCGCCGCGAAATCGATGCGCGAGAGCGCGCAGTACTGCATGGCGGTGGTGTCGTCCTTCTGGCGCTCGGTGCACAACGGGCGGCGCCGGCAACTGGAGGGCGACGAGGCGCGCATCGAGAGTACCGCGCATGGGCTGATCTCGGCGTTGCTCGATACGTATCCGTTTACGACCGCGCAGCGCTCGTGGGTACAGGTCGACGTCGACAGCGACTTTGCCGTGCTCACGCAACCGAATTGCGTGGCGCTCGTGCTGTCGTCGCTGTTGTCCAACGCGTTGCGCGCGCTCGCGGATGTGCCGTCGCCGTCGGTGCGCTTTACCGTGACAACGGAACCCCACCCGAGCATCGGCATCTGCGACAACGGGCCGGGAATTCCGCCCGAGATCAAAGACCGCCTGTTGACGGACCCAATTACAACGCACGCGAAATCCGGGGGGAACGGCTTGGGCCTGATTCTATGCAACCGTGTCATGCAGTCCTGTGGCGGCGGACTCAGGATCGAGTCCACGTCGTGGGGAGGCACCACCGTAGTGCTGGATTTCCCCCATATCAAAGGTCAAACGCACAGGAGTTGTTGATGAACGAAGCAAAAGCCACAGAGGAGTTGGCGCCGGCGATCATTTTCGTCGATGACGAAGCTACCGCCGTAAAGTACTTCCAGCGTGCCATCGGAAGCCTGGCGCCGGTCCTGACTGGCGGCTCGGTGGAAGAGGGCAAGGCGCTGCTCGACGAGCACGGCGACAGGGTGGGGGTGCTGGTTTCCGACCAGCGTATGCCGGGCGAGTTCGGCAACGAGCTGCTGCGCTATGCGAGCGAGCGCTTTCCGCATGTCGTGCGGATCCTGACCACCGCGTATTCGGAAATCGATCAGACCGTCGCGGCCGTCAACCTCGGTCATATCCATCGCTACATCAAGAAGCCTTGGGACATCACGGCGCTGCGCATGGAGCTGAAGCAGGCGCTCGAGCTTGCCGAGCTGCGCAAGGAGCGCGATACGCTGGTGCGCGAGAAGCTGGGCGTGCTGCAAAAGCAGGTGGTCGCCACTCGCATCGGTCTGGTGCGTTCGCTGTCGGCCACGCTGATCGGGCCCGAGCGCTTTCAGCCGGTCGAGACGTATCTCGCCGCAGCGGTACTCGCCGACGTGCCGAACTCCGAGCCGGACTGGCTGCTGCAGGACTACTCCGATCTGATCGCGGCCGAGAGTGCCCGCAGCGGCGCGTTCGGTCATACGGTGGCCGCGCACCTCGCCACGCTGCGTAACCGTCACGGCAGCGCGAGCGTGACTGCGAGCGACGCACTGACGACGCTGGCCGGGGTATTTTCCGAGGCAGGCATCAATGTGCGCCGCGAAGGCGATGGTCTCGTGTGCGACCAGCCGGCCACACTCGCGGAGTTTCTCGCCGAGCCGGGCAACAACGCGGTGTCGAGCGGGCACGCGGTATGGCTGGCGAGCCTTCTGTGGCTCGACGGCAATGACGTTGCACTGCAGCCGGCCAGTGAAGGCGATGCGATCGCGTTCCGGCCGGCGCAGCGCGGTAGCGAGTTCGCCGCCGATCGCCTCGCCACGTGGATCGAGCAGTTCTGATGAGCTTGCTTCGAGGGCGCGGCGTCTGACGCGCCCATCCTGCTACCGGCTTCGCGCTGCAGCCCGCCGCGGCTAGCAGCGCGACGCTGCAAGCGTTGCCTGTCAGGCCTGACTTCTCAAGCCTGAACGCGCGGCGCGAAGCGCCGCGTACGAATCCATTTGGTCGCCACCCACTTGTCGCCCGTGCGCAGCGGCGTGCTCGCGTGCAGCGAGCTCGGATCGCACAGCCCGTAGCGGTTCCCATATTCGAAGTAGAGCGCGTGCCCGCGCTGCGGTGCGACCGACCAGCCAAGCTGCGGAAACACCGTCTCACCGCCGCCTTCGACGTCTTTCAGATACATCAGCAGCGTGCCCATGCGCTGGCCGCTGCGCGCGATCGACTCACGATTCGCTTCGTTGCTCGTCATCAGATAGTCGACGTGCGGCGTCGACTCCGCGCCTTCCTCATAGTGCAGCATTTGCAGGCCTTCGCCGTTTTCGACCGGGGTTGCCGTGAGTTCCGCGATGCGCGCCTCGATGCGCGAGATCAACGGCGTCTCGCCCAAACGGAAAAACATCCCGTGACTGCTGCGATGACCGGCGATCACATCGCGGCCGGTCACTGGATCGACGACGGCCGACCGGTCGAGCCGCGGCTGTGCGAGCGCGATCAGCTGCTCGCATTCATCGGCACTCAGGAAATTGGCGATGTGCACGGCGGCCGGTCGTTGCAGCCGCGACAGCACGCGCACCTTGCGCTCGCCGAGTTGGATCAGCGGAGCGTCGGGCACGCGCAGCGGCTCGGGCTGGTAGCTGAGCGGCGCGCTGCCGACTTCGAGCTTGTCGCCGGGCAGCGCCATACCGTACAGGAACGCCGATGCGACCGCATCGACCATCGCCGACGCGAGCTCGGCCGCGTTGTCGCGGTTTACCAGTTCGTTGACGATCGCTTGGGGCGCGACGCCGCGCGAAAGGTTGGCGGCGATCCAGTCGCGGACTTCGGCTGGGAAATTGACGGTGATGGACATCGGGGCGAGGTTGTGGGGTGTCGTGACAGTCGCGGCGCGCGCGACGCTGGCTCGCGATGATAGCGGACGATTGTGACGATTCTGGACGCACGGCCCGGTTGCCAGTTGGCTGTCGTCTGTTACCGCATATTGCGATGTCCCGCCGGGCCCATAACTCTGCCCATGCGGGTGTCCGTCCCCACGTGCCGCCCGATCGATGCCCCGGACTCTTCCAGCGGCCAACATGTTGCGCCCCTGTAACTCAAGGCCGGCGCAAGCCGGTTACATTCACGCATGCCCGTATTCAAGCCCTCGCCCCATTTCCTTACGTCTTCATAACAACACGTCCGGAGGCGTTCGACTGATGACAACGCGCGTGAACCATGGCACTTTTGCGCAGTCCCGTCAGCGGACGAGCTTCCAACCGAGTATCGACACCAATATCCGTTCCCGGAGATCAACATGAGCGAAACCGTGTCCCCGCCGCCAAAGCGCTCCCGACGCGGGCTCATCATTTTCGCGGTTGTCGTGCTCATGCTGGTCGCGCTCGTCGTGATTCATCTGATGACGCGCAAGAAGCCGGTGCGCGAGAACGCGGCGATCGTCGTCACCGTCGCGCAGGCGACGCTCGGTTCGATGCCGGTCACACTGAGCGAGCTCGGCACCGTCACGCCGATCGCAACCGTGACCGTGCTGCCGCAGCTGAGCGGCTATCTGACCGAAGTCGGCTATCAAGAAGGCCAGGAGGTGCAAAAAGGCCAGTTCCTCGCGCAGATCGATCCGCGCCAGTATCAGATCAGCAAGCAGCAGGCGGAAGCGACGCTCGCGAAAGACCGCGCGTCGCTCGCGCAGGCGCGCGCCGATCTCGAGCGCTATACGCAGTTGAACGAACGCAAGTCGATCGCGCAGCAAACCTTCGCGGATCAGCAATTCCTCGTGCAGCAGGACGAAGCGGCGGTGAAGGTCGACCTCGCCAACATCGCCCAATTCGATCTCGACCTCGCTTATTGCCGCATCACCGCGCCGATTGCGGGCAAGGTCGGCTTGCGGCTCGTCGATCCGGGCAACTACGTGACCGCGTCGTCGTCGACGGGCATCGTCGTCATCACGACCGTGAAGCCGACCACGGTGCAGTTCACGGTGCCGCAGGATTCGCTCGCGTCGATCGTGCAGCGTCTCGCCACCGGCGCGAAGCTGCCGGTCACCGCGTATTCGAGCGATAACTCGCGCGAGATCGCGACCGGCACGCTGTACGCGGTCAGCAACCAGATGGCGACCGCGACCGGCACCGTCACCTTGCGCGCGACCTTCGCGAACGACGACGAAACGCTGTTCCCGAACGAGTTCGTCAACGTGAAGCTGCTCGTCGACACGATGCAGAACGCGGTGCTCGTGCCGACCGCCGCGGTACAGTCCGGCGCGCCGGGCGACTTCGTCTATCTGGTCAATCCGGACAGCACGGTGTCCGTGCACAAGGTCAAGCTCGGACCGGGCGACGGCAAGAACACGGTGATCGTGTCGGGACTCGCGGCCGGCAACCCGGTCGTGACGGACGGCATGGATCGTCTGAACGACGGCGCGAAGATCCAGCCGGCGCATCCGAAGTCCGCCGCCGGCCCGAAAGCGCCCGCCGCCGCGTCCGAAGCCGCGCCGGCGTCGAGCGCGGCGGCATCGCCTGCGCCGGCCGCGTCCGAAGCCGCCTCGTCGTAACGGACCCCCGCGCCGATGAACATTTCCCGCCTGTTCATTCTTCGCCCGGTCGCGACGCTGCTGCTGATGATCGCGCTCGTGCTCGTCGGTCTGATCGCGATGCGCGTGCTGCCGGTGTCGTCGCTGCCGAACGTCGACTATCCGACGATTCAGGTGCAGACCTTTTATCCGGGCGCGAGCCCGACGGTGATGGCGACCACCGTGACCGCGCCGCTCGAGGTGCAGCTCGGCGAGATTCCGGGCCTGCAGCAGATGACCTCGTACAGTTCGGACGGGGCGTCGGTGATCACGCTGCAGTTCGATCTGTCGCTGAACCTCGACATCGCCGAGCAGAACGTGCAGCAGGCGATCAACGCGGCGAACAGCTATCTGCCGTCTGGCTTGCCGGCGCCGCCGACCTACGCAAAGGTCAATCCCGCCGACCAGCCCATTCTGACGCTCGCGGTCACCTCGAAGTCGATGTCGCTGACGCAACTGGAGGACGTCGCGAACAACCGCCTCGGCACGAAGATCTCGGAAGTGGCGGGCGTCGGCGTCGTGACGACGAGCGGCGGCAACGTGCCCGCGATCCGCGTCGAAGCCGACCCGCACAAGCTCGCCGCCTACGGTCTGAACATCGACGATCTGCGCACGCTGCTGAGCTATGTGAACGTGAGCCAGCCGAAGGGCAATTTCGACGGCCCCGATCTCGACTACACGATCAACGGCAATGATCAGATCACCGATCCGAAGGACTACCTCGACACCGTAATCGCCTACCAGAACGGCTCGCCCGTATTCATGCGCGACGTCGCGCGCGTAAGCCAGGCCGCCCAGGACGTCGAGCGCGGCGCCTGGTACAACGGCTCGCCCGCGATCGTGCTGAACGTGCAGCGCCAGCCGGGCGCGAACGTGATCCAGACGGTCAACCAGATCATGAAGGAGCTGCCGCAGCTCGAATCGACGCTGCCGGCCGGCATGAAAGTGACCGTGGTGTCGGACAGCACCGGCGTGATCCGCGCGTCGGTCGCGGACGCCGCGTTCGAACTGATTCTCGCGATCGTGCTGGTCGTCGCGGTGATCTTCGTGTTCCTGCGCAACGTGCCCGCCACGCTGATTCCGAGCATCTCGGTGCCGGTCTCGCTGATCGGCACGCTCGCGGTGATGTACCAGCTCAACTACTCGATCGACAACCTGTCGCTGATGGCGTTGATCATCGCGACCGGCTTCGTGGTCGACGACTCGATCGTGATGATCGAGAACATCGTGCGCTATCTGGAAGAGGGCATGTCGCCGCTCGAAGCCGCCCTCGAAGGCGCGGGGCAAATCGGCTTCACGATTCTGTCGCTGACTATTTCGCTGATCGCGGTGCTGATTCCGCTGTTGTTCATGGGCGGCGTGATCGGGCGGCTGTTCAGCGAGTTCGCGGTGACGCTCGCGGTCACGATCGTGATTTCGGCGGTCGTGTCGCTGACGGTGGTGCCGATGCTGTGCGCGCGGATGCTGCGCGCGCAGGCCGAGCGCCATCCGAGCCGCTTCGAGCGCATCAGCGAGGGCCTGTTCGACAAGACGCTCGCCGCCTACGAGCGCGGCCTGCGCTGGGTGCTCGATCATCAGACGCTGACGCTGATGGTCGCGATCGCCACCGTGGTGCTGACCGGCATCCTGTATGTGGTGATTCCGAAGGGACTGTTTCCGGTGCAGGACGTCGGCGTGATCCAGGGCATCAGCGTCGCCGACAACTCGGTGTCGTACGCGGCGATGGTGCAGCGCCAGAGCGCGCTCGCCGAGGCGGTCCTGAAGGACCCGGACGTGGTCTCGCTGACGTCGTACGTGGGCATCGACGGCACCAATGCGACGCTGAACAACGGTCGCTTCCTGATCAATCTGCGCGAGCGCGACCAGCGCTCGGACACCGCCCAGGAAATCGCGCGCCGGCTCGCGCAGGAAGTCGCGCACGTGCCCGGCGTGAAGCTGTTCATGCAGCCCGCGCAGGACCTGACGCTCGACACGACCGTGTCGCCGAACCAGTACAGCTTCGTGTTGCGCGGACCGAGCCAGCAGGCGTTCCAGAAGTACGTGCCGGAACTCGTCGCGCGCCTGAAGCAGATTCCGTCGCTGTCGGACGTGCAGAGCGATCTCAATAGCGACGGCCTCAGCGTGAACGTCGAAGTGAACCGGCAACTGGCCGCGCGCTTCGGCATCACGCCCGCGACGATCGACAACGCGTTGTACGACGCGCTCGGCCAGCGCATCGTGTCGACGATCTTCGAGCAGTCGGCCCAGTACCGCGTGATTCTGGTCGCGAAGCCGGAAACGATGCCGACCGTGCAGTCGATCGGCAATCTGTATCTGCCGAGCCAGACCAGCAGCACGGGTCAGGTGCCGCTTTCCGGCATCGCGAAGATCCAGATCGCGAAGGCGCCGCTCGTGATCAGCCATCTCGCGCAGTTTCCGTCGGTGACGGTGTCGTTCAATCTCGCGAAGGGCGCATCGTTGAGCACCGCGGTCAAGGAGATTCACCAGGCCGAGCAGTCGATCGACCTGCCGCCGTCGATCACGTCGTCGCTGCAAGGCGCGACCGCGGCGTTCGAGGATTCGCTCTCCAGCGAGGTCTATCTGCTGATCGCGGCGCTCGTTGCCGTGTATATCGTGCTCGGCGTGCTGTACGAGAGCTTCATCCATCCGGTCACGATCCTGTCGACGCTGCCGTCGGCCGGTATCGGCGCGCTGCTCTCGCTGATGCTCGCGGGTATGGATCTCGACGTGATCGGCATCATCGGCATCGTGCTCTTGATCGGCATCGTCAAGAAGAACGCGATCATGATGGTCGACTTCGCGCTCGATGCCGAACGCAATCATGGCAAGGCGCCGCGCGATGCGATCTTCGAGGCGTCGCTGCTGCGTTTCCGGCCGATCCTGATGACGACGTTCGCCGCGATGCTCGGCGCACTGCCGATGCTGCTCGGCACCGGCACCGGTTCGGAACTGCGCCGGCCGCTCGGTCTCGCGATCATCGGCGGCCTGACGCTGAGCCAGGTGCTGACGCTGTTCACGACGCCGGTGATCTATCTGTTCTTCGACCGTATGGCCACGCGTGTGAACCGCTGGCGCGCCGAGCGCGCTAAGCGCAACGGCGGCGACGAGCCGGGTGGGCGTCCGCCGGAAGGCGGCGCGGAGGGCACGCGGTGAACATCCCGGCGATCTTCATCCGGCGGCCGGTCGCGACGACGCTGCTCGCGATCGCGATCCTGATCTCCGGCACGCTCGCGTATTTCCGCATGCCGGTCGCGCCGCTGCCGAACATCGCGTTTCCGGTGATCGTCGTGCAGGCCAACATGGCCGGCGCGAGCCCGAATATCATGGCGTCGACGGTGGCCGAGCCGCTCGAGCGGCGGCTCGCAACCATCGCCGACGTCGCGGAGCTGACCTCGATCAGCTATGTCGGCTCGTCGTTGATCATCGTCGAGTTCGGCCTGAAGCGCGACATCAACGGCGCCGCGCGCGACGTCGAGGCGGCGATCCAGGCCGCGCGCGCCGATCTGCCCACCACGCTGCGCAGCAATCCGAGCTACCGCCAGTACAACCCGGCCGAGGCGCCGATCATGGTGCTGTCGCTGACCTCGGACACGCTGACCAAAGCGCAGCTCTACGACTCCGCCGATTCGGTGATCCAGCAGCAGCTGTCGCAGGTGCAGGGCGTCGGCCAGATCACGCTCGGCGGCGGCGCGTTGCCGAGCGTGCGCGTCGAGTTGCAGCCGGGCAAGCTCAATAGCTACGGGATCGGCATGGAAGACGTGCGCGCGGCGATCAGTGCGGCCAATGCCGACAGCGCGAAGGGGCATATCGACGTCGGCGATCAGCGCTACGTGGTCACCTCGAACGATCAGATCACGCACGCGGCGCCGTATCGCGATCTGGTGGTCGCGTATCGCGACGGCGCGCCGGTGCAGTTGCGCGACGTCGCCCAGGTGCGCGACTCGAACGAAAACATCCGCAACGCGGGGCTCTTCAACGGCAAGTCGGCGATTCTCGTGATCGTCTATCCGATGCCGGGCAGCAACGTGGTCAGCACCGTGCAGCAGATACGCAACGTGCTGCCCGCGATCGAAGCGACGTTGCCGAGCAACGTGCACGTCGATGTCGCGATCGATCGCTCGCAGTCGGTCACCTCGTCGGTCAGCGATACCGAGCGCACGCTGTTCATCGCGGTGCTGCTGGTGGTCGGCGTCGTGTTCATCTTCCTGCAGTCGCCGCGCGCGACGCTGGTGCCGGCGGTCGCGTTGCCGCTGTCGATCGTCGGTACCTTCGGGCCGATGTATCTGCTCGGCTATAGCATCGACAATCTGTCGCTGATGGCGCTGACCATCGGCACCGGCTTCGTCGTCGACGACGCGGTCGTCGTGCTCGAAAACGTCGTGCGGTACATGGAGCAGGGGTTGAGTCCGAAAGAGGCCGCGCTGAAGGGTGCGGGCGAAGTCGGCTTCACGGTGGTCTCGATGAGCCTGTCGCTGATCGCGGTGTTTCTGCCGATCATCCTGTTTCCGGGCATCGTCGGACTGATGTTCCATGAGTTTGCGATCACGCTGTCGATCGCGATCCTGATTTCGCTGGTGATCTCGTTGACGGTCACGCCCGCGATGTGCGCGTACGTGCTGAGCCGCGACAACGCAGGTCATTCGAAAGCGCGTTGGGCGCGGTGGATCGAGCGGCAGTTCGATCGCTTCAAGCACGTCTACGCACGCACGCTGATGGCCGTGCTCGATCATTCGCTGCTGGTGATCCTGCTGCTGTTCGCGCTGCTGGTCGGCAACGTGTTCATGCTGAAGCTGGTGCCGGCCACCTTCTTCCCCGAGCAGGACACCGGCATCGTGATCGGGCAGATCATCGCCGACCAGAGCATTTCGTTCACGGCGATGCAGAAGAAGCTCGCGCAGTTGCAGTCGATCGTGCAAAGGGATCCGGCGGTGCAGTCCGTCGCGGGCTTTACCGGCGGGCGCGCGCTCAATACCGCCAATGTGTTCATCGAGCTGAAGCCGCTGTCGCAGCGGCACGCAACGGCCACCCAGGTCGTCAACCGGCTGCGGCCGAAGCTCGACGAAGTGTCGGGCGCGCGGCTCTTTCTGCAGGCGCAGCAGGATTTGCGCATCGGCGGGCGGCAATCGGCGGCCGAGTACCAGTACACGCTGACGAGCGACGATTCCGCCGCGCTGTTTGCGTGGACGCCGAAGCTCGTCGCCGCGTTGTCGAAGCAGCGCGGGCGGCTGCTCGACGTGAACTCCGACTTGCAGCAGAACGGCCTGCAGAGCTACCTGACGATCAATCGCGCGACCGCCGCGCGCTACGGCTTTGCGGCGAATCAGATCGACAACGTGCTGTACGACGCGTTCGGCCAGCGCACCGTGTCGACGATCTACAACCCGCTGAACCAGTACTTCGTCGTGATGGAGGTCGCGCCTGAGTACTGGCAGTATCCAGAGACGCTGAACCGGATCTATCTGAGCACGTCCGCCGGCAATCCGACCGGCACGGCCGCGACACAGATGCCGCACGGCACGGTATCGGCAACGACTACCGCGACCACGACCGGCACGTCGTCGAACACGAACTCGCGCAACTCGGACGCGCAGTCGAACGCGACCAACAACAGCATCGCCAACAGCAAGGGCGGCAGTTCGACCGGTAGCGCGGACAGCACGGCCGCCGAAACGATGGTGCCGCTGTCGGTGCTGACCTCGTATAGGAACAGCCATACGTCGACGCAGGTGAACCACCAGAGCGGGCTCGTCGCCGCGACGATCTCGTTCAACCTGCCGGCCGGCGGGTCGCTGAGCCAGGCGGGCGCGGCGATCAACGAAACGATCCGCGAGATCGGCATGCCCGCGAGCATCCACGGCTCGTTCGCAGGCGCGGCGGCGGCCTATTCGCAGTCGATGGGCGTGGTGCCGCTGCTGATTCTCGCGGCGCTCGGCGTCGTCTACATCGTGCTCGGCGTGCTGTACGAGAGCTCGATCCACCCGCTGACGATTCTGTCGACGCTGCCATCCGCGGGCATCGGCGCGACGCTCGCGCTGCTGATCTTCGGCACGCCGTTTTCGGTGATCGCGATGATCGGCATCATCCTGCTGATCGGTATCGTCAAGAAGAACGGCATCATGATGGTCGACGTCGCGATCCAGTTGCAGCGCCAGCAACAGATGCCCGCGCGCGACGCAATCCACGCGGCCGCGCTGATCCGGCTGCGGCCGATCATGATGACGACATTCGCGGCCGTGCTCGGCGCGGTGCCGCTCGCGGTCGGCATGGGCCAGGGCGGCTCGCTGCGTCAGCCGCTCGGTATCACGGTGATGGGCGGGCTGATCCTGAGCCAGATGTTTACGCTCTATACGACGCCGGTGATTTATCTGTATCTCGACCGTCTGCGTGCACGGCTGGTCAGATGGTCCGCGGGGCTGCGCTGGAACCGCGACGCGAAGCCGGGACAAGCGGATACGAAGGCATGACGATGAAGATTTCGACTGAACGAATGACAGGATCTCGCGCCGGGTTGCCGAGCATCGCGACGCTCGCCGTCGCGCTGCTGGCGCTGTTCAACGCCGGCTGCATGGTCGGCCCGGACTATCACCGGCCGCAGGTCAGCGTGCCCGCCACGTACTCGGAACTGCCGGGCTGGACCCAGGCCGAGCCGAACGCGACCGGCCCGAAGGGCACATGGTGGAGCGCGTTCAACGATCCGTTGATCGACGAACTCGAACCGCTCGTCGCGGTGTCGAACCAGACCGTGCGCGTGGACTACGCGAACTACCAGCAAGCGCTCGCCGAAGTGCGCGCCGCGCACGCGGCCCTGTTTCCGACCATCGGCGCTACCGGTTCGGCGACGCGCGAACGCGCGAGCAGCGGTTCGGTCAGTGCCTCGGGAAGCTTCGTCAACGGTACGGCGACGCGCATCGTCAATTCGGGTTCGCTGGAAGGCAACGTGAGCTGGGCGCCGGATCTGTGGGGCCAGGTGCGCCGCACCGTCGAGGAAAACGCCGCGAGCGCGCAGTCGAGCGAAGCGACGCTCGCGAATGCGACGCTCTCCGAGCAGGTCGCGCTCGCGACCGCGATCATCGAGCTGCGCACCAGCGACGCGAACATCGACCTCCTGCAGCAAACGGTCGTCGCGTATCAGCACTATCTCGACGTCGTCACCGAGCAGGATCGCGCGGGCACGATTGCGCCGAGCGACGTGATCACCGCGCGCAGCCAGTTGAATACCGCGAAGTCCGATCTGATCGCGCTCGGCGTCGCGCGCGCGCAGAACGCGCATGCGATCGCGGTGCTGGTCGGCAAGAACCCGGAAGAGCTGTCGATCACGCATAGCACCGCGATGCCGGCGCTGCCGTCGGCGCCGGTCGGCGTGCCGTCGACGCTGCTCGAACGCCGCCCCGACATCGCCGCCGCCGAGCGCAAGATGGCCGCGCAGAATGCGGCGATCGGCGTCGAGGTGGCCGCGTATTACCCGGACATCTCGCTGTCGGCCGTGGCCGGATTCACGCAGTCGCCGCTGTCCGGTCTGCTGAAGGCCGCGAACTACGTGTGGTCGCTCGGCGGCAGCGCGACCGAGACGCTGTTCGACGGCGGCCTGCGCAGCGCGGATGTCGACGCGGCGAAGGCGGCCTACGACGCGGCCGTTGCCAACTATCGCGGCACGGTGCTGGGCGCGTTCCAGAACGTCGAGGACGATCTGTCCGGCCTGCGCATTCTCGCCGAGCAGGCGCTCGTGCTCGAAACGGCGGTGCGCGACGCGGACCGTGGCGCGGAGATCGCGTTCAACGAATACCAGGCGGGCACCGTCGATTACACGACGGTCGCGATTGCGCAAGCGACGCAATTGACGACGCGGCAGACCGCGCTGAACGTGCAGGAATCGCGCTTGCTGCACGCGGCGTCGTTGTTTGGCGATCTGGGCGGCGGGTGGTCGACCGATGAGCTGCATGATCCGCGGCATCCGGCGGCGGCTTCTTCGGCTGCCTCGGCACCTTCTTCGGCTTCCTCGCCTTCGGCTGCGTCTGCTTCATCGGCGACGTCATCGGCGACGTCTGCGGCTATCGTGCCGGGCGCGCGGCAAGTGCGGCACGATCAAAACGACTAAGGACGAGCATTGGCCAAAGGCATCCACGGGCAAGACGTCAGCGACCCGGTATCGACACCCGAAGACGACGCGCCACACCACGCACCACCGCCGCGCGAAGTGACCTCGCTCGGCCTCTTTCTGATCTTCGCCCGCATCGGTCTGACGAGTTTCGGCGGCGGACTGAGCGGCTGGTTCATGCGCGAGTTCGTGCACGACCGCCACTGGATGAGCGAGGACGAATTTCTCAACGGCCTCGCGTTGTCGCAGGCGCTGCCCGGTGTCAACGTGAAGAATCTGGCGATCTGGATCGGCTACCGGCTACTCGGCTGGCGCGGCGCTGTTGCGGGATTCTGCGGCATCATTTTTCCGGCGGCCGTCGTGATCATTCTGCTCGGCGCGTTCTTCTCGGCGATCGCATCGTTTCCGCTCACGCATATCGCGCTCGCTGGCGCCGCGGCCGGCGCGATCGGGCTGTCGCTGTCGATGGCGATCACCGCCGCACGCCGGCTGCCGCGCCGCGTGTTTCCGTATCTGGTGCTGCTCGCGACGTTCGCGGCCGCCGCGGTCTTTCGCGTGTCGCTGGTATGGACCGTGCTGATCGCCGGCGCGTTGAGCGTCGGCTATGAATACGTGCGCGAGGCGCGCCAGCCCTGATCGGCTTTTATCGCCGCTAGTCAAACTCCACAAAAGCTTCTGCCGTGCTCAGAATTCTTATCGCCCTGTTTTCGGTGTTCGCGCCGCTGTCGATCGTCACCGTCGGTGGCGGGCAAGGGATCATCCCCGAATTGCAGCGCCAGGTCGTCGACGTGCATCACTGGATGACCCATGCGCAATTTCTCAGCGACTTCGCGATCGCGCGGCTCGCGCCCGGTCCTGGCTCGCTGCTCGCGACGCTGATTGGCTATCAGGTCGGCGGATTCGGTGGCGCGCTCGTCGCGACCGTCGCGCTATTTGGGCCGACTGCGTTTCTGATGTATGGCGTCGTGCACGTATGGAACCGGCACGAAGGCGCGCGCTGGCTGAATGCGTTGCAGGCCGGGTTGCGGCCGGTGGCTGCCGGGTTGATTCTCGCGGCCGTCTACGTACTGCTCAAGGAGCTCGAAGGCGGGTGGATTGCGTGGCTCACCGCGGCCATCGCGACCGTGCTCGTGATGACGACGCGTATCAATGCGTTGGTGCTGATCGCGGGCGGCGCGGTTGTGTTTGTGGTTGCGCATTTTGCGGGGTTGCTGTAGCGCGCCACCGGAACTTTTTCCTAGTTGTGTGTAATTCGCCTGATCGTACTGGTCACGAGATCCACGTAGAACAGGTCGCCATTCTGGCCCGCCTTCAGATCCACCGGTCCTCCCTGCAGACCCCTTGCGAAAGTCTGGGGCACATTGTTCGGAGGTTGCATGGTCCAGATGCATTGCCGCAGAAGATCACCAAAGTACAGTGCGTTTTTGAATTGAGCAGGGTAGGTTGTGCTCGTATCGTCGGTAAACCCGATCGCAGAGATGACACTGCCGTTCTGGTCCGGCCCTCCGCCGTTCCGCTTGCCGCCGCAGGTTCTTCCACGACTGTCATCGGGTGAAATGTAGCTCGTGTGAGCGTACGCATAAAACGGCGCCGTGGCACCCGCGAACTTTCCGCAGTAGCCCGCGTTTTGATAGTCGGGCTCGGGAGCCGCAGCGAAGTTGGCGCCAGGGCTCCATCCTTCGTAGCACGGCCAGCCGAAGTCTTGGCCGTCGACAGTGACATGATCGATTGCCTCCCAACTGTTCCAGCCCACATTGCCGATATACAGCTCGTCCGTACTACCAGGCAGGCGGGCGAACCGGAACGGATTGCGTAAGCCTTGCGCCACCAGGGCAACGCTTTGAGTTGTCGAACCTGGGTTCGTGATCCGGAGAACAGCGCCGTCGCTATATGGAGACACGCCTTGACTGCGAAACGCGCCCTGCGGCAGATTCGTGCCATCGCCGCACGCAGTATCCAACTGTCCGTAGTCCACCTGATCGAAGCTCGCGCCGTCGCCAGCGCTAACGTAAAGCGTTCTGTTGTCAACTCCGAAGACTAGTCCGCCAATACTGTGAGACGTGTAGAAAAAACACCACGTTTGATTGCCTGACCGTGCGGGAGGGAGGATCTTCGTTTCGGTCGTGCCCGCTCCCGCCGTTGTCAGCAGCGAAAGCTGGCCGTGAGTCAGAACGTTTCCGCTACAGGCGCCTGTAGCTGGAGGCGTCGTGTAAAGCACGTAAATTTTGCCGTCGTTCCGAGGATCGACCGCAATCCCGAGAAGTCCCCGGTCGACATCGTTGCAGACTTCATTGCTGAGGTCGGCAATCAACGTACAGGTAGGCGTCGCCAGGTCGCAATTCCAAACCCTGCCGCCTTTTTCGGCGATGAAGACCCTGGTCCGGCTTGCGTTGAAACTGATTGCCGTCGGCTGATTGAGACAACCGCTGTATAAAATCCGCTCTGTAAATCCCTTTGGAAGCACCGGCTGCGGCCTGGTCGTGGAGACGGGCTGACATATGACCGATTGCCCAATGGCGACGGAGGTCGGTACACCAGGGTTGCTGGGAGGATTGGCGTGCGCCGGATCGGCGAAACATGCCAACCCCAGCAGCGCTGCCAGTATGACGATCGCGCGGGTCTGAGTTGCCCGCCAGAAAATAGGGGGCGACAACTTATCCTCCTGTTCGCGAGTTGAATACAAAAACACCAGCAGACGTACGACCGGAGCATTGACTGCTGTATGTGCATCGCGATTCGCGAATTGTGAATGGTTGAATCATAGGACTCACACCCGCGAATGGTGGCCAATTCTCTGCCGCCGCACGCCACCTCGCGCAAGCCGCATAACGTCCACTCACGCGTTTTCCATGTTGAACTGGCGACGCTGGAATAGGTGGCCTCGTTCAATCGTCATCCTTGGATGGCGCCGCTTGGCGAGATCCTGCCCCACATTTTTTCGCGTTAAATGCCCTAGGACATTAATTTCCTCCCCCGTTTCTGCCGCACTATGGGAGATCAAGCGAGACGACGCCGACTCCTCACGGAGCCAGCATCCACCACGACATAGGAGCAGCGGTGATCGAGCAGTGGCGCGAGGCCGTGCGCGCGGTGCACGGCGTGGAATCGAAATACAAGCGGCTGGTCAAGGCGATTGCCGGCGACATCGAGAACACGTCGCTGCCGCCGGGCGCGCGCCTGCCGCCGCAGCGCGACGTCGCCGCCGAACTCGCGATCAGCGTGCAGACCGTAACCAACGCATACAAGGAACTGGAGCGGCAAGGCCTGATCCGCTGCGAGGTCGGGCGCGGCAGCTTCGTCGCGGCGCGCGTCACCGAAACGATGTCGAGCTACATGCTCGATACGGCCGAGCGTTCGGTGGTCGACTTTTCGATCGCGCGCATCATTCACACGTCCGAGCATGACGCGATGTGGCGCAAGGTCTGCGCGACGCTGTCGACGCTCGACGATCAGCCGTGGATTCGCGCGTTCCGGCCGATCGCGGGCTTCGAGCATCATCGCCAGGCGGGTATTGCATGGCTCGCGTCGCTCGGCATGCCGGCTTCGGCCGATACGCTGCTCGTCACGAACGGCGCCGCCCACGGCATTTTTCTCGCGCTCGCTTCGCTGGTGGGGCCGGGCGACACCGTGCTGTGCGAAAGCCTGACGGATCACGGCGTGATAGGTTCGGCCAACGTGCTCGGCTTCACGCTGAAGGGCCTCGAGATCGACGAGTACGGCATTCACCCCGAGCATTTCGAGGAGATGTGCGACAGCGAGCGCATCTCGGCGCTCGTCTGCACACCGACGCTGAACAATCCAACCGTCGCGTTGATGCCCGATTCGCGGCGTCGCGCGATTGCGAAAATCGCCGAACGCTATGGCGTATACGTGATCGAGGACGACGTGTACGGGCCGTTGCCGGCCAAACATTCCACGCCCATTTCGAGCCTGATTCCGGATCTTTCGTTCTACTGCACGAGTTTTACGAAGTCGGTGATGGCCGGCTTGCGCATCGGTTATATGACGACGCCGCGCCGGCTTGCGCTGCGCGCCGAGAGCGTACTGCGCGTGAGCAGTTGGATGGCGACGCCGCCGATGGCCGAGGTCGCCGCGCGCTGGGTTGTCGACGGCACGGCCGCGCGGCTCGTCGAAATTCAGCGCGAGCGGCTCGGGAGGCGTCAGTCGCAATTGCAGCAGACGCTTGGTAAATATGTCCTGGGCGCGCATCCGCAGGCGCTTTCGGCGTGGCTGCGGGTGCCTGATCACTGGCGCACCGATCGGCTGGTGCGCGAACTGCGCAACCGCGACATCGCAGTCACGTCGCCCGATCCGTTTCTCGTGCGCGACGCCGACCGGCCCAACGCGGTGCGGGTTTGCGTCGGCGCCGAGGTCAGCGAAGACGCCTATAAAGCCGCGCTCGAAACGATGCGCGACGTGTTCGAGCAGTACCCGCAGGTGCACGATTTCACCTGATCGCGCCGGTGCGCGAATTGCGTAACGCTGACCGAAATGAACTAGGACAATAAAAATCCTTTTTTAGAACACTAGACTGGGCTGCATGGAAAGCGATGCGGTCGCGAGTCACTGCGTTTATCTGCGATAGCCGTGCCCGCATCGAATAGCGAATCGACCTCTTTGATGCAGGGCCTGGTGCATGTCCGTTCCATCGTCAACCAATCTTTTGTTAGCCGACATTTACCGCGCGCGCAGCCGTATCGACGCTCGCGTATGCCGTACGCCGCTCGTCGAATCGCCGAGCCTGTCGGCGCACGCGGGCACGCCGGTTTATCTGAAGCTCGAAACCGTGCAGCCGACCGGCAGCTTCAAGCTGCGCGGCGCGACCAATGCGCTCGCGCAGTTGGCCGAGCAGGGCTGCACTCGCGTGGTGACCGCATCGACCGGTAATCATGGCCGCGCGCTCGCGCATGCGGCGCGCGCGCTCGGTATGGACGCGACCGTGTGTCTGTCGCGCCTCGTGCCCGTTAACAAGGTCGACGCGGTACGGGCGCTCGGCGCGCACGTGCGCATTACCGGCCAAAGTCAGGACGAGGCCGAGCACGAAGCATTGCGGCTCGCGCGCGAAGAAGGCTATGCGTACGTGCCGCCATTCGACGATCCGCGCGTGATCGCCGGACAGGGCACGATCGGACTCGAAATCGTCGAGGCCTTGCCCGATGTCGCGAACATCGTCGTGCCGTTGTCGGGCGGCGGGCTGTTTGCCGGCATCGCGCTCGCGGCGAAAAGCACCAATCCCGCGATTGGCTTGACCGGCGTCACGATGGCGCGCGGCGCCGCGATGCATGCGAGTCTCGCGGCCGGACGGCCAGTGCTGGTCGAGGAAGTCGACACGCTCGCCGATTCGCTCGGCGGTGGCATCGGACTCGAAAACCGCTATACGTATGCGCTGACGCGCGATCTGATCGACGAGACCGTGCTGATCGACGAGGCGTCGATCGCGCGCGGCATCGCGCATGCGTATCGGCAGGAACGGCTCGTCGTCGAAGGCGCGGCGGCGGTGGGGATTGCCGCGGTGCTCGATCACGCGCTGCCCACTGAACGCATCGCGCGCGGGCCGCTCGTGCTCGTCGTGACGGGCGCGAACATCGATATGAATCTGCATCGGCGGATCATCGGCAACGAATCCTCGCAAGCCGCGCCGTCACCGAACTCACACACCCCATCATGACCTCGATCACGCTCCTTGGCGAAGCCGAGCTTCGCAAACTCGTGCCGCTCGATCTCGCGGCCATCGATCAGATCGAAGCCGCTTTTGTCGCGCTCGCGACCGAGGCGGTCGCGATGCCGCCGATCCTGCGGCTCGATCTGCCCGCGCATAACGGCGAAGTCGACGTGAAGACCGCGTGGCTGCCGCGCCTCGACAGCTTCGCGATCAAGGTCAGTCCAGGCTTCTTCGACAACCCGTCGCTCGGTCTGCCGAGCCTGAATGGTCTGATGCTGGTGTTGTCGGCGAAGACCGGACTGACCGAAGCGGTGCTGCTCGACAACGGCTATCTGACCGCGATACGCACGGCGGCCGCCGGCGCGGTCGCGGCGCGCTGGCTCGCGAAAGCGCACACGCCGCAGGTCGCAGTGATCGGCGCGGGCGAGCAGGCACGTCTGCAACTGCGGGCCTTGATGCTGGTGCGCCGCGTCGAACATGTACGCGTCTGGGCGCGCGACGCGGCGAGCGCGCTGCGTTTCTCCGCGGAAGTGAACGACACGCTCGGCGTGCGATGCGACGTCGCGGCCAGCGTTCATGACGCGCTCGCCGAAGCGGACGTCGCGATTACCACCACGCCGAGCCGCACGCCGCTGATCGAAGCCGCCGATCTGCATCCGGGCCTGCACGTCACCGCGATGGGTTCGGACGCCGAGCACAAGAACGAAATCGCGCCGGCCGCGCTGGCGGCGGTGCGCTACGTGTGCGACCGCGCGCAGCAAACGCGCGTGCTCGGCGAACTGCATCACGCGCTCGCCGCGGGCACGATGCGTGACGATGCGGCGATCGTCGAATTGGGCCAGGTGATCGCGAAACAGGCCGCGGGCCGCACGAGCGACGCCGACGTGACGATCTGCGATCTGACCGGAACCGGCGCGCAGGACACCGCTATCGCCGCGCTCGCATTGCAGCGCGCGCGTGCCGCGAAGGCGGGAACGACATTCGGCAACGACGCGCCGCTTAAATGACGCGCGATGAACGGCAATACGCCGCGCAAGCGGCTCACGAAGGAGTAGTACAGATGCGGGCATCCCCGATTCAACCGACGGTCGATTTCAATGCCGACGGCGAACAGCATGGTTTCCTGAAGCTGCCGCATTCGCACGACGTCTCCGCATGGGGCGCGGAGATGATCCCCATCACCGTGATCCGCAACGGCGAGGGAGCGACCGCGCTGCTAACGGGCGGCAATCACGGTGACGAATACGAAGGGCCGATTGCGCTGTCGAAGCTCGCCGCCACGTTGAAGGAGAGTGACGTACGCGGGCGCGTGATCATCGTGCCGTTCATGAATTTTCCGGCGTTTCGCGCGGGCACGCGCACGTCGCCGATCGATCACGGCAATCTGAATCGCAGCTTTCCGGGCAAGCCGGACGGCACCGTGACCGAGAAGATCGCCGATTATTTTCAGCGCTATCTGCTGCCGCTCGCCGACTATGTGCTCGATCTGCACGCGGGTGGCCGCACGCTCGACTTCGTGCCGTTCGCCGCGATTCACGTGCTGCCCGACGCGACGCAGCAGGCGCGCTGCGAGGCAGCGATGCGCGCATTCGGCGCGCCGTACTCGATGCGGATGCTCGAACTCGATAGCGTCGGCCTTTACGACACGGCCGTCGAGGAAGCAGGCAAGGTGTTCGTGTCGACCGAACTCGGGGGTGGTGGCACGGCGACCGTGCAGAGCGTGGCGATTACGGAGCGCGGTGTGCGCGGCTTTCTGCAGCATGCGGGAATCATCAGGCGAGATGAAGCAATGGGTCACTCGAGCGCGAGCACGAGCACGAGCGCGCCGCGCACGACGACGCTGCTCGATATGCCCGACGGCACCTGCTACACGACGAGCGAGCACGACGGCCTGCTCGAGCTGTGCAAGGACCTCGGGGAGATGGTCGACGGCGGCGAGGTGATCGCGCGGATCTACGACGCGAAGCGCACCGGCGCCGCGCCGATCGAGTATCGCGCGCGACGCGGCGGCATGCTGGCCGCGCGGCATTTTCCGGGGCTCGTGCGGATTGGCGACACGGTTGCGGTGGTCGCCGACGTGCTCGAACGAGGCATACCGGTAACGGTCTGAACGCGCGATGAAATTCGACCGCTACGATCTCGCGATTTTGCGCATTCTCGCGAGCGATGGACGCATCACGAAGTCGCGCCTCGCCGAAGAAATCAATCTGTCGATTTCGCCGGCATGGGAGCGCGTGAAGCGCCTCGAAGAAGAGGGCGTGATTCGCGGGTATCGCGCGGATATCGATTGGGTGCGCGCGTTCAAAGGCAGCCGCGTGGTGGTCGAGGTCACGCTCGCGCGTCATACCGCGCCGGACATGCGGCGCTTCGAGGAGCGCATCGCGGCCGCGCCCGAAGTCGTGCAATGCCTCGCGACGGGTGGCGGTGTCGACTATGTGATGCAGGTGCTGTCGCGCGATATCGACCACTATCAGCGCTTCATCGATACGTTGCTGACCGACGAATTGGGCATCGAAAAGTACTTCACCTATATCGTCACGAAGGTGGTGAAAAGCGGGGCCGAAGGCTTGCCTGAATGGGCGGAACAATCGATTGGCGAGAACGGCTGAGTGGCGCGCTACTTGCGGTCGAAGTACGACGAAAAGCCCCACCCGAAAAACCGATAACCATGCGGCGAATTGCAGAAAAAACGTAGCCTTCGAGAAGCGACAACAAAAAAAACCGCAGTGCCGGCGGACCTACAGTGATAGCAGACATCGCACAGAGGAGGTCGTCATGTTGCTGGGTCATCCGGTCTTATTCAAATCGCTGTGCTACGTGGATGGACGCTGGGTTCATAGCGCGAGCGCCGCGAGCGTCGCGGTGCAGAATCCCGCGAATCAGGAAGTGCTCGGCCATGTGCCAATGCTCGACGCGGCGCAGATCACCGCCGCGGTCGATGCCGCGCAGCGCGCGTTCGACACGTGGCGCTGGGTGCCGGTCGCCAAACGTTCGGCGCTGCTGTTGCGCTGGCATGAACTGATTCTGCGTCATCAGCAGGATCTCGCCGCGATTCTGTCGCTCGAACAGGGCAAGCCGCTTGCTGAAGCGCGCGGCGAAATTGCGTATGGCGCGAGCTTCGTCGAATGGTTCGCGCATGAGGTGCGGCGCCTGAATGGGCGCACGATTCCGACCCATATCGATGGCGCTCATCTGGGCACGATCATCGAGCCGGTCGGCGTGGCCGCGCTGATCACGCCGTGGAATTTCCCGTGCGCGATGCTCACCCGCAAGGCCGCCGCCGCGCTCGCCGCCGGTTGCACGGTGGTCGCGAAGCCCGCGCACGAGACGCCGTTCTCCGCGCTCGCGCTCGCGCAACTCGCCGAAGAAGCGGGCTTTCCGGCCGGCGTGTTCAACGTCGTGCTCGGCGAGCCGCAAATGGCGATGGAAACGCTGGTTTCAGATAGCCGCGTGCGCTCGGTCAGCTTCACCGGCTCGACGCGTGTCGGCGCCCTAGTGATGCAAACGGCCGCGCGGGCAGGCATCAAGAAGACCGCGCTCGAACTGGGCGGCAACGCGCCTTTCATCGTGACCGAAGATGCGGACCTCGAACAGGCCGTGCGCGTCGCGGTCGCGGCGAAGTTCCAGACCTCGGGCCAGGACTGTTGCGCGGCAAACCGGATCTTCGTCGCGCGTTCGTTGTATGAAGCGTTCGTCGCGCGATATAGCGATGCCGTGAAGGCGTTGAAAGTGGGCGGCGCATTCGACCCGAACGTGGACGTCGGCCCGCTGATGCACCAGGCCGCGTTCAATACGACCGTGCAGCGCGTCGCCGACGCGCGTGAGAAGGGTGCGCGTGTCACGGTAGGCGGCGCGGCGCACGAGCGCGGCGGCTGGTTCTTCGAGCCGACCGTGGTCGCCGATGCGGCGCCCGGCATGCGCATTTACGACGAAGAAAATTTCGCGCCGATCTCGGCAGTCACGCCGTTCGATTCGCTCGACGAAGTGGTCGAACGCGCGAACGACACCGAGTACGGACTCGCCGCCTACGTGTGCGCGAAAGATCTGAACACCGTGTTTCAACTGATCCGCCGACTCGACTTCGCGATGGTGTCCATCAACGGCGCGAAGTTCACCGGCGCACCGATTCCGTTCGGCGGCATCAAGTCGTCGGGGCTTGGACGCGAAGGCGGCGTCGAAGGCTTCGAGCCGTTTGTCGAGACACGTTATTTCTGCCTTGGCCAGCTTGGCTTGCCGGTCAGCGACAGCGCCCCCGCTCGTGCCGCTGCACATGCGATGGCGACGGACGCAATGGCCTGAACCTACCGATTCATTCATCCAGACATCACACGAAGGAGCGACCCATGACTCAATTCGATCAACTTCTGAGCGCCGATCGCGCGCACTTCATGCATCCGTCGACGCACGCGCACGATCACGCGAGCGGCGCGCTGCCGGGCCGGATCGTGACCGGCGCGAAAGGTATCCGCATCGAGGACCATCAAGGCAAGACTTTTATCGATGCATTTGCCGGCCTTTATTGCGTGAACATCGGCTACGGCCGCACCGAAGTGGCCGAAGCGATTTACGAGCAGGCGAAGAAGCTCGCGTATTACCACACGTATGTCGGCCACTCGACCGATACGATCATCGAGCTGTCGTCGCGCATCATCGACTGGTCGCCGCAGGGCATGAAGAAGGTGTACTACGGCATGTCCGGTTCGGACGCGAACGAAACGCAGATCAAGCTCGTCTGGTACTACAACAATGTGAAGGGCCGCCCGAACAAGAAGAAGATCATTTCGCGCGAGCGCGGCTATCACGGCTCGGGCATCGTCACCGGCAGTCTCACGGGATTGCCGAGCTTCCACCAGTTCTTCGATCTGCCGATCGAGCGCGTCAAGCATACCGTGTGTCCGCACTGGTATCGTCGCGCGCCGGCCGGTATGAATGAAACGCAGTTCGTCGCGTACTGCGTCGACGAACTCGAAAAACTGATCGCGCGCGAAGGCGCCGATACGATCGCGGCCTTCATCGGCGAACCGGTGATGGGCACGGGCGGCATCGTACCGCCGCCGGCCGGTTACTGGCCCGCGATCCAGCAGGTGCTGAAGAAGCACGACATCCTGTTGATCTGCGACGAAGTGGTGTGCGGTTTCGGCCGGCTTGGCTCGAAGATGGGTGCGCAGCACTACGGCATTCAACCCGATCTGATCACTGTCGCCAAGGGTTTGACGAGTGCTTACGCGCCGCTGTCCGGCGTGATCGTCAGCGAAGGCGTATGGGACGTGATCGATAAGGCATCGCAGGAATCGGGTGCGTTGGGGCATGGCTGGACCTATTCGGGCCATCCGATCTGCGCGGCGGCGGCGCTCGCCAACCTCGAGATTCTCGAACGCGAGAACCTGATGCAGAATGCGGCGCAAACCGGCGCTTATCTGCTGGAGCAATTGCATGCGGCGTTCGACTCGCATCCGCTCGTCGGCGAAGTGCGCGGCGTGGGCATGCTGGCCGCGCTGGAGTTCATGGCCGACAAGGATGTCCGCACGCCGTTCGATGCGGCGCTGAAGGTCGGGCCGCGTGTGTCGGCTGCCGCGATGCAGCGCGGACTGATCGCGCGGGCAATGCCGCACGGCGACATTCTCGGCTTTGCGCCGCCGCTGGTGACGTCGCGCGGCGACGTGGACGAGATCGTGAAGCTGACGCGCGAGGCGGTGGATGAGGTGGCGTCGCAGGTGTTTGCGCCGGCTGCTTCGCTTTGATCAAGTGAGGTGAACGAGAGCCTCGGCCGCTGCGATGCGGTTCATGGTCGGGGCTTTCATTTACTTCGTGCGGTAGTGCCGCCATAGCTTCATGATCGCCACGTAAGCTAGAGTCGCCGCGATAAGATTCATCGCGACCGTCACCGCGAAAAATAGGTCATCGGGATCGCGGATACCAAGCCGGTTGGCGACATGTAGCCATGCAAGCTCCTGGCTTCTGGGCATCGGTATGGGGTACGTGTGAACGTAAGGCAGGAAAAGACGGAACAGGCCGCAAAACAGCACGACCTTGAAAAGTCTACGGACAAGTGTTGCCATACGTGATGACCTCAATAGTTCCGTATGCCCGCAGGCCCGAACTGCGCGCGGGGATGGTGACAGTATGCAGAAGCGCGTTGCGGATTCTCATGAAATCGCTATAGCTCGGCAGTGTGATGCAGCCAAGTGAAATACCGCGGCCGCCTGCCGGATGCAACCGGAACTGCCCGCGCTTAATTCCATTAACCCAGGTTATGTCGTCAACGCTGCCATCATCCCGGTACAACGCGAACCACTCTTCGTGATGGGACGGACGGCCGACAATTGTATTCAGGCTGTCTTTCGCCTGCGCGTAAAGCCGAGAGCCGATGCCGCCCGTGGGCCGGTCTACGATCCAGTATTTTCCGGCAGGTATCGGGCCGCTATTCGGCACCGCCGTGCATCCGCCCCGATTCAGGTATTGGTCATTACCAGAAAAGGCGTTGAATGATCCAATCCCGAAAATGGTCAGCGGTGACAGAGGTTCGTTATTCACTAAAAACTTTCCCATATAAGCCATTTTTCAAGCCCCTTATTCGCGCTTTTTCCACGAGTCTGTGTATTTGATGTTGCCATCAAGGTAATGCCACGTGATACGGTCATACATCATGGAGACCGACTCAACGTGATTGAGTGCGGACGCCTGCGCCAGCTTGGTATTGGCCATGCCGGGGCTGATGCCGCACGCTTTCCCGCCTTCGAGCGTCATCACAAAATAGACTTCTTCTTTTCCTGCATCGTTGATGCGATACCACTTGATCTCCGCAGACGTCAGGCGTTTGCCCCTTCGCCACGGCCTTGTAAAGATAGGGCGTTGCTGCATCAAACTCTTTTTCAAACGAAACCGGGGAGTGCGTGCGTGCGCCGGTAATTCTCCCGTTGGCGTTATCGACCGGCAGTTTAACGCCGTGACCGAAACTGATGAGTTCAATACTTCCTTCTCGATCCTGAACGGTTGACGAACCCTTGATATCTGCACCGCCATCATCCTTTAGCCACATATGTGCGGGAATGCCCATGCTGAGTAAATGCTCCTTTGATTGAAAGCAGCGTTGATTTTCGGGAAAGGCGCACCTTGTCTGAGCGGCGCCTTCGCTACGCTGCCCCTAATGATGGACGACCGGACAGTGATTCAAGGCAAAGAAAAATGTAAATTGACAACAATTAACGATCGTTAGGCGCGAAAAAAAGCCCGCCTTGAAGGGCGGGCTCGCAGTGTGCCTGGTTCGCCGTCGAGGATTAATTGCAGCGGCCGGCGGCTTTATTGCATCGAGCGTCAGCGTGCGACCGAGTCGCCATAATGCCGATCCGGAATCACGACGATATTGCCAACAAAGCGCTTTTCCATGAACCGCGTCTGCGCATCATGAAACTTCGACAACGGATAACTCGCCGCGAGAACCGGCCGGATCGTCCCGTTCTGAATATAGTCGAGCACGCGTTTGAACGCACCGCGCGTGCCCTGCGACGATCCATTCAACTGCAACTGCTTCAGATACATCGTGCGCAGATCGAGCTGCACGACCGGACCTGCGATCGCGCCCGCGGTCGTATATCGCCCCTCGGGCCGCAGTACGTTCAGCAGCTTGCCGAACAGCGCCCCGCCGACAAGATCGGCGACTACATCGACGGCCCGCCCCTCGGTCATCCGTTCGACGTCCCCGACGAAATCGCCGCTGTCGCGCAGCATCACCCCTTGCGCGCCGAGCGCTATCACGGCCTCTTCCTTACCCTTGCTGACCACCGCATACGGAATCGCGCCGCGCGCGCGGCATAGCTGGATGATGGCCGAGCCGACGCCGCCGGACGCGCCGGTAATCAGCACCGTTTCGCCGTGCTTGACGGCCGTGCGTTCGATCATCTGCTCGCCGGTGTGATAAGCGCACCAGAACGTGGCGAGTTCGGCGTCGGAATAGGTGCAGTCGACCCGATGCGCGTTTTCCGCGGGCACGGCCGTGTATTCGGCGTAGCCGCCGTCGCGGCCGTGGCCGATGTAGTCGATGTCGGCGAGGCTGCCGTCGTCGCGGTTGTAGATCGACGCGTCGACGATCACGCGCTCGCCGATACGCGCGTCGCTGACGCCGCGACCCACCGCGACCACGCGTCCGACGATATCCGCGCCCTGAATGCGCGGAAACGTCAGCGTCGAGCGGCCGCGTCGCCACGTCGACACCGCTTGCGGATCGTCCTCGGTGCCGTAGGCGCCCTGGCGGACCCACACGTCGGTATTGTTGAGACCGCATGCGGTGACGTCGATCAGTACCTCGCCAGCCGCGCACGAGGGCGCCGGCACGTCGTCGCGATAGACCAGTTTGTCGAGGCCACCGTGCGCGGTCAGCACGACGGCCTTCATCGTTTTCGGAAGCATGTTTCCCCTTTCGTTGAAACGGGCGTCGTGCTTCGCGAGTTCACGCGGGCACGACGCCCGCGCAATCACGGTTTGACGAACAGCTTGCGTGGCGTCCTGCAAAAGGTCTCGACGCCGGTCCGCGTAATCAGAATGCTCTCGGTGATTTCGAGGCCCCAGTCGTCGAGCCACAGGCCCGGCATGAAGTGAAACGTCATGCCGGGTTCGAGGACTGTCTTGTCCCCAGGACGCAGGCTCATCGTGCGCTCGCCCCAGTCCGGCGGATAGCTCGCGCCGATCGGATAGCCGCAGCGGCTGTTCTTCTCGATGCCGTATTTATGCAGCACCGCGAAAAACGCATTGGCGATGTCCTCGCAGGTATTGCCGGGTTTCGCCGCGGCGAGCCCTGCCTCGATCCCTTCGACCACCGCACGCTCGCCCTCGATGAAATGCTTCGGCGGCTTGCCGAGGTACACGGTGCGCGACTGCGGGCAGTGATAACGCTTGAAGCAGCCGGCAATTTCGAAGAACGTACCGGCGTCCTTCGCGAACGGCGTGTCGTCCCAGGTCAAATGCGGGGCGGCCGCGTCGGCGCCGGTCGGCAGCAGCGGCACGATCGCCGGATAGTCGCCGCCATAACCGTCGATGCCGGTAATGCCTGCCGAGTAGATCTCCGCGACGAGGTCGTTCTTGCGCATACCCGGTTCGATTCGCTCGACGATGTGCGCGTGCATCTTCTCGACGATGCGCGCGGCCACGCGCATGTACTCGATCTCGCGCGCGGATTTGACCGCGCGTTGCCAATTGACTAGGCCGGTTGCGTCCTGCCATTTCGCGTCCGGCAAATGCGCGACGAGCGAGCGATAAGCGGCGGCGCTGAAATAGTAGTTGTCCATTTCGACGCCGATCTTCGCGTTGGCCCAGCCGCGTGCGGCGATCACGTCGCGCGCGAGGTAGTCCATCGGATGACGCGCGGTGGATTGCACGTAATGATCCGGATAGCCGACGATCTGATCGTGCTGCATGAAGACGGTGCGCTTGGCACCGTTCGCGTCCTGACCGCGGCCGAACCAGACCGGCTCGCCATCCAGCGCGAGCAGCACGCACTGATGCACGTAAAACGACCAGCCGTCGTAGCCGGTTAGCCAGGCCATATTGGTCGGGTCCGACACGATCAATAGTTCGATGCCGGCCGCCTGCATGGCCTTGCGCGTCTTGGCAAGACGCGCGGCGTACTCGTCGCGTTCGAACGGCAGGCGCACGACGGGCGCCGCGATTCGCGATTCGTGTTGCGTCGTATCTGACATCTTCCCCTCTCTCTGAGCATGACGTCGTTGCGGAAAGTGGCGCCCGGTGCAAGTGAACGGGGCGTCCACGGGTATCTCTCGCCGCAGTCTAATGCCGCGAAAAAACGCCGCTGAATGTGCTAGTTCAATGTTCGCGACGTTATCGACGGACGCTGCGTGTTTGTTGCAGTACACGCTGCGCCGCCCTGGCCCGCGTGTAGAAAAGAATTGTTCTAGAGCAATCTGGATCGCAAATATGGCTGCGTATTCTGGTTCGCACTACATGTACGACGAACGGGATCGAATCGATATGAACACCGCGCGAGTTACCGATCTGTTGAGCGCTTCAGGCATCGCCCCGGCAAGTCTTTTCTCCGAAGAGCGCGCGGTCGCCTCCGCAAGCACACCGGCGCGCCGAGACGAAAGCCCGGCGAGCAAGCCATTGATCCGGCTCGACCGGATCACGAAACGATATGGCGCGCTGACCGTGCTCGACGAACTGTCGCTCGACGTGATGCCCGGCGAGAAGCTCGCGCTGATCGGTCCGTCGGGATCGGGCAAGACGACGATCCTGCGCATCCTGATGACGCTGGAAACGATCGACGGCGGCCATATCGAAGTGGACGGCGAACAGCTGTTCCACATGCCGCGGCTGCCAGATGGTGCCCGCGAACGAACGGCATCTGCAGAAGATGCGCGAGAAGATCGGCATGGTGTTTCAGCACTTCAATCTGTTTCCGCACAAGAGCGTGCTCGACAACGTGACGCTCGCGCCGATGCTGACGAAGGGCGAGAGCCGTGAGTCGGCGCAGAGGCGCGCGCTCGAACTGCTCGACATGGTCGGCATGGCCGATAAGGCGAAGAGCCTTCCCGCGCAACTGTCGGGCGGGCAGAAACAGCGCGTGGCGATCGCGCGGGCGCTCGCGCTCGCACCGCGGATCATGCTGTTCGACGAGGTGGAGCAGCAACCTCGCGACCGCGTGGATGTGTTTGCGCCTTTGCGGCGAGAACGAGGCGAGGCCACAGCAGGGTCGTTTGATGACGCTGCCGTTGCTGATGCGCTGAGAGCACTGCGCCACGCCAATCATGTTGTTTTTCCCGAACGCGCGCGACGCGTCGCCGACGCACGCGTACGGATTACCGCACCCGTTGCGGGCTTTATGGAAAACCCCGATGCCTGCATCGTCCTAGAACATCGTTGCAGGCGCGGGTCGCCGGTATCGTGGATTCGGGCGACGTTGCCTGAGTCGCATAGAGACACCCCAGGAGAAGACATGCACTACGTACATTCATGGAACGCGCAGAGCGCGCAACCGCAGGCGCGCAGCTTGCTGCGACGCGCAATCGCGGCGTCGGCACTCGGAAACGCGACCGAGTGGTTCGACTACGGTATTTACGCCTACGGCCTGAGCTATATTTCGGCCGCGTTGTTTCCCGGCAGCACCGCGCAGGCCACGTTGTTCGCGCTCGCGACGTTCGCCATTTCGTTTCTGGTGCGTCCGCTTGGCGGCCTGTTCTGGGGGCCGCTGGGCGATCGCCTCGGCCGCAAGCACGTACTCGCGTTGACGATCATCCTAATGTCGGTCGCAACGCTGCTGGTCGGACTCGTGCCGACATACGCGAGCATCGGCTGGTGGGCACCGGTTATCCTCGTCGTTCTGCGGATGATCCAGGGCTTTTCGACGGGCGGCGAATATGGCGGCGCGGCGACTTTCATGGCCGAATACGCGCCGGACAATAAGCGCGGCTTTTGTGGCAGCTTCCTCGAATTCGCGACGCTGTCGGGCTTCTCGCTCGGCGCGTTTCTGATGCTCGGTTGCTCCGTCGTGCTCGGCAACACGGCAATGCATGCGTGGGGATGGCGTCTGCCGTTTCTGATTGCAGCGCCGCTCGGCCTGATCGGTTTCTATCTGCGCTCCAGGCTCGAAGACACGCCGGTCTTTCGCGAGCTCGAACAAACGATGCACAAGGAGCAGCATAGCTGCGTCACGCTGAAGGCATTGCTGCGCGACTATTGGAAACCGCTGATCCAACTCGGTGGACTCGTGGTTGCTTTGAATGTCGTCAACTACGTGCTGCTCGCCTATATGCCGACGTTCATGCAGAAGCAGCTCGGCATGAGCGACAACATGTCCCTGCTCGTGCCGCTGATCGGCATGCTCGCGATGATGGTGTTTCTGCCGTTTGCGGGAACGTTCTCGGATCGCGTGGGACGCAAGAACGTCTGGTGGTTTTCGCTGATTGGCCTGTTCGTCGCGGCGATTCCGATGTTCCTGCTGATGAAGCTCGGCGTGGCGGGCGCGTTCATCGGCTTTGCGGTGCTCGGGCTGTTGTACGTGCCGCAACTGGCCAGCATCTCGGCGATGTTCCCCGCGATGTTTCCGACCCAGGTCCGTTACGCGGGGATGGCGATTGCGTATAACGTGTCGACGTCGATTTTCGGCGGCACGGCGCCGATGGCGAACGAATGGCTGGTCGCGCATACGGGCAATGCGCTGGTGCCCGCTTATTACATGATGGCCGCGTGCGTGGTGGGGGCGATTGCGTTGATCTACGTGCCTGAAACGCGCGGGTGTTCGTTGCGCGGGCAAGGCATTCCGGGGAAGCAGGAAGTGATTGGTTGAAGTGACATGGCGTGGCCAACCGCGTATCGATGCAGTTCGGCCACGCGTGTTTGATTGAGCGTTTATTTCAGCTGGCTTTGCGCGAGCCTCGACTTCAGCAGTTCGTATTTCTCCCGCGACGTATCAGCGAACGCCGCCTCACGACTCGAACGCGTATCGTCGAATGGAATCGGCTCGGCAAACTGGCTGACCGTCAGATCCCATCTGCTGCCGTCGATCAGGTTGTAGAAGTGCGTGCCCCCCGACGTACGCGTCGTCAGAATCTCGCCACCGAAATAGTCCTGCATGATCAGAGACGTAACGCTGCAATGATTCTGCGCGGGATTCGTCGACGACCACGCGTGCGTGGGGCTCGACGTATCGCCGGCCCATACGCGTGCAAGGACGCGGTATAGATCGATGGGCGCCGCAAAGGTCTTCGATACGGCAGGCGTCTGTGCTTCCTGTGTCATGGCGGCAATCCTTCGTTCGATGAGCGGATAAGGTCGCGGAAAACAAAAAGCCCCGTCGTTGCCGGCGGGGCTTTCTGGCGCATGTCGCTGCGAATGATGTCTAGCGGCGTATGCGTATGCGAGTCCCCACAGGCAGTCCCACGCGGGCATGCGCATGATGATGCTTTGCAGTCGGGCGGTACGTGAGGGCTTGCATAGTGAGCGAGTGTGCCTTCGATTGCGCGACGCGTCAACGAATCATCGATAACTGCGTCGCGCTGACCGCTTACGACTTCGCGCCGCTCAGGATCGCGAGGCTCGGGCAGTAGTGCGTCGCGCTCAGATACGCGGCCTGCTGCGAGCGCACGCCTGCGCTGCTCGAGGTCGGCGGATCGATGAATACCTGCGCGTTGTTCGATCCCGCCGGTGCCGTCAGCGTCATCGTTACTGGGGATAGAAATGAACGTGGCGCGCGTCGAATCAGGCGTTCGACCGCGGATGGCTTGCGCCGATGTGCTTCAACGCAATTCAACCGCCGGACAGAACCGTGTCCTCGACTTCGTAGCGCTCATTGCCAACTGAAATCAGATTGATGCCGGCATGCTTGCGCGTCAGCGTGTCGCCGGGCATCGGCCGATCGCTCGCGGACGCGGCCGTGCCGACTACCCGGCCGTTGACGCCGAAGAAAATCGCCCGCGTGGCGCCATCGGGCCAGTAGACCACGACCGTAGTCGATCGATCGCTGTGATGCACGACGCCGAACTTGCACATCGTTTTGGTCTGTCCGTTGCCGCGCTCGCACGGCAACGTGCCGCTCGCGCTGATAGGCGATTCCTTCACGGGCCCGTGGCCGTTCTGCGAGCCGGCCTGAGCGCTTTCAGTCGAAATCGAAATCAGCGTCACACCTTCCGCTTCGCCGACCACGCGCGCGTGCCGCTGATGCCCGACGATCGCGCGCACGGCGGCGCTGTCGCGCGAGCCCGGACAGCCGACCAGCATCGCCATATGGTCGAGATAGTTCACGGTCGCGGCCGACTCGCCGAGCCGCCGGCATGCATCGCCCGAGTGCGGATAGCCATCGCCGAGCACGACGAACGACGCGGGCCATTCGAACGGCTTCTCCATGCCAGCGGCCTGCGCGGAAGTCGAAGCGCCACCGGCACCGAATGCAATCGCCGCAAGCGCGGCGCACAGCGCCGAAGCAAAAGACCGGGTCGTGCGTCGCATCGAAGTTCTCCTCGGCTTGCTCACGTTCGAGCCGCGCCGGCCGCCAACGCGGCCTGCGCCCGTTGCAGCCACTCGCGATTGTGCTCGCGCGCGTGGCGCGGCCAATGTTTGGCGTCATGCACGATTTCGGCATAGAGCGCGCCGGCGCGGCGGCGGTCCGCATCTTCCGGTTGCGCGGCGAGCCAGTCGGCGAACAGGCAGCGCGGCGCGACGTCGGTCGCACAGGTCAGCGCCTGTTCGAATGCCGCGCGTGCGCCCGGCGCATTCCGCGCGGCCAGCGTGCGCGCGTTCAGCAGCGCCGGCTCGCCCTGGTTGCGTGCCCGCGGATTGACCGAGAACAGATCCGCCAACGTCGCATCCGCGGCCGTGTAGTCGCCGAGCGCGAACTGCGAGCGCGCGAGACCGAGCAGCAGCGCGGGATCGTTTGCAAATGGGCCGTTCGCCGCGGTCTGGAAATGTTCGAGCGCTTCGCGCGGATTGCCGGCCGCGAGCAAGGCCTCGCCGAGCCGCATCCGATGCTGCACGGTCGGCGCGCGGTCGAAAGCGGCGCGCGCTTCACGCAGCGCGCGATTCGGATCGACGAATTGGGTGATCGCCTGCGTGGCCACGCGCGCGCCGCGCGAGTGGCGCAGACCCGGCAGATAGATTGCGAAGAAGTACACGACACTGCCGAGCAGCGGAAAAGCAAACAGAATGAATAGCCAGTAGATGCCCTGGTTATTGCGCATCGCGTGGACGGCGAAAAAGATCGCGATGAAAACGTGAAGACCAATTCCAAAAAAGTAGGGCATATCGATTCAACCTTCGAGCATGAGGAAAAGCGCGCCGCGAGCCCGTCTTTGGCGTAACCGGGCCCTAATGCAGCGAACCGACCCGCAGATACGCGAATAGAAGCGACAACGCCACGACGATCACGCCGGTGGCAATGACGAGACGGTTGGCCAACAGTCGGCGCATCGCAAGTCTCCTAGACGAAACTGTAGCGTTCGGAATGGTAGCGGATGCGCGGCACTTTCATTTCGCCGAGCGCCGTTTCGATCGCATCCATCATGGAGTCCGGGCCGCAGATGAAATACTCGTGATCGGCGAACTCGGGCGGGAGATGTCGCCGGAACATCGCGGCGTCGATGCGCCCGACTTCCCCGCTCCAGCCTTCGGGCGGGTCCGACAGCACATAGACGATGCGCAGATCGAGCCGCGCTTTCAGCGCATCGAGCTCCTCGCGGAAAGTCAGCGAGTCCCAAGTCTTGCCGCTGTACAGTAGCACGAGCGGACGTTGGTCGCCGCGATCGGCGAGCGAGCGGATCATGCTCATCATCGGCGTGATGCCGATACCGCCCGCGATCAGCACGTGCATGTCGGTCGGATGCCCGATCGTGAACGCGCCATACGGTCCGTCCAGATACACGCGCCGACCTGTTTCGATCGTCTTCACCTGGCTCGTGAAATCGCCGAGATTGCGGATCGTCATTTCGACGCGGCCGTTCGCGGCCTCGGCGCTCGACGAGAACGAAAAGGGGTGCCCGGTGATCCTGAACGGGCTGCCCCACACGTTGAGCCAGCCGAACTGGCCGGGCTTGAAGCGAAAGCCAGCGTGGCCGTCGGGCTGCATCACGAGCGTCGTCGTGTCGCCGCGTTCGGCGCGCACTTCCGCGATCCGGTACGGACGCCTGATCATGAAGAGCGGTTTGAACAGACGCACGTACAGCAGCAGCGCTACCCAGAATGCTGTCATGCAGATCCACAGCGTGCGCTTGAACGGATCGGTCAGATAGAAGCCCCAGCCGATCATATGCAGCACGCCGCCGAAGATCGCGACTAACGCGAGCCCGATATGCGACAAATGCCACAGCTCGTAACGAATCTTCAATTGCTTGCGCCATAGTGCGGTGATCACCAGCACGATCACCGAGCCGATCGACAGGAACGCGAACCACGCGCCCCACGGTACCTCGAGCAGCGAGCCGGGCATCGCGACCTTGTCCGAGCGGATCGCGAACAGGATCAGCGGATGCGCGACGACCAGGCTGACCGCGAGCAGCGACACACGTCGATGGAAATGATAGATAACGTCCTCGCCCCACGGCTCGGTCACGTGACGAAAGCGCGCGGTGAGGCCGAATTGCAGGCCCATCATCGCGAGTCCGGAATAGCCGAGCGCCACCGAGAATTCGGTGCCGAAGTTGCGCGCGGGCGGGAGCGTGCCGGTCAGCAGCGCAAACAGCGGCGCGAGAATGAACAGTAGATAGATGACCGACCAGACGGCCTTGCGCACGAGATCTCGAGACTGCATCGGTGCTTCTCCATGCCGGGTGCGGCGGTCCCGCTCGCGCTCAGTCCGCGTTCAAACGCAGGTGGTGAGCAGCAGCGCGGGCCCGAACGTGATCACGGTCGCGACAAGCGCCGCGATCAGGGTCCAGACGACGACGGTATGCATGAACGAGCTGATGCGTTCGGGACCAGGGTCGCGGGTCGCGGCGCGATAGCGCCATAGCCAGCCGAGCGCGATCAGATGCAGCAGCAGAATGATCGCGAGACTCGCGCGCAGCGGGCCGGTGGGCCACGCGAACGCGCAGCCGATCGCGTGCAGCGCATACAGGATCACGAACGCGAGACACCAGATCGCGAAGCCGACGGCGAGCCACCACAACCGCCGCGGCGAAAGCGGACGCGCATTCATGGTCTGGCTCCCAGCACGGCGACGAGGCTCGGCAGCGCGAGCACGAGTCCAAGCGCGATGATGCCCGTCGCCAGCGTGTAATCGACCCACAGGCGGGTGAGACGCAGATCGGTCAGGCGTCGCGCGGAAACGAAGCCCGCGCCGACGCGCAGCACGTTGCTGACGAGGAACAACAATCCGACGCCCGCGTGAACTGCGATGTACGTGAGCAGCGCCGCGGCCGTCGCGCCGAGCGCATGCTCGCGCGGATTCGGTGTCACGCCGTTGATCAGCATCACGCAGGCGATGAGCGCGACGATCAGCGCGATCGCGCTCAGCCCGATCGTGCCGTGCGGTTTGCGCTCGGCGGCGGCCGCGCGCAACGAGCCACGCGTGGCGGCTGCGGCCACCGCGAGCGCGACGGCCGCGACGAGCGCGAGCCCGCGGTTCGGATGCGGCGTCACGGTTGCCGGCCAGTTCGGCGCGGCAATCCACAGGTAGAACGTGCCGAAGATCAGCGAGGTGAACAGCGTGCTGTTCGCGATCAGCGCGCAGATCATCGAAAGCCATGACGGCGAACCGACGACCTCGGTATGCGGCGGCACGCTGACGCCTCGGCCGACCGGCAGCGCGCCGTAATCGCGTGCGTGCCCCGCGCTCTGGCCCGCGTAGATGAAGAGGCCAAACGTCACGAATGCGAATGCGACCGACAGCAGATAGAACTTGAACAGCATCGCGAGCACCGCCGCGGCGGTCACGAGCGCGGTGACGAGCGGCAGATACGTCGAGTTCGGCAGCACGATCAGCTGTTCGGGCTCGCCCGATGTCATATGCACGCCTAGCGTCTCCTGCCAGCCGTTGCGCGTGAAACCGAGGTAACCCTCGCCGCGCGCCAGAGAGGTCGCTAGCTGGCCCGGGGGCACCTTTTCGGTTTCGGCGTCCATGTGCGGGATCGACGCGAATGCGTACGGCGCGGGCGGAATCGGCATCGCCCATTCGAGCGTGGTCGATTGCCACGGGTTACGTCGCACGCGTTGGCCGAAACGCAATTGCACGACGATGTCGATCACGACGAGCGCGAAGCCGATCGTCATCACGAAGCTGCCCACCGACGACAGCAGATTGAGCCAGTTCCAGCCTTCGTCGCCGCTATAGGTGAAGACGCGCCGCGGCATGCCTAGCAGGCCGGTCAGGTGCATCAGGAAGAACGTCATGTTGAAGCCGATGAACACGAGCCAGAACGCCGGCACCGAAAGGTTATGCACGGCGGTGCGCCCGGTCAGCAGCGGCAACCAGTAATAGAACGCCGCGAGCATCGGAAACGCGAGCGCGCCGGCCACCACGTAGTGCAGGTGCGCGACGACGAAGTAGGTGTCGTGCGCCTGCCAGTCGAACGGCACGATCGCGAGCATCACGCCGGTCAGCCCGCCGCACGTGAACACGAAGAAGAAGCCGAAGATGTACAGCATCGGCACGTCCCAGCGCGGGCGGCCGTGCGACAGCGTGGCGAGCCACGCGAAGAACTGGATCGCGGTGGGCACCGCGACGATCGCCGAGCCCGCCGAGAAGAACGCGAGCGCCAGATGTGGAATGCCCACCGTAAACATGTGGTGCACCCAGATACCGAAGCTCAGGAACGCGAGCGCGATAATCGCGACGACGATCGTGCGATAGCCGACTAGCTTGCGGCGCGCGAACACGGGGATCATCGTCGAGAGCACGCCGGCCATCGGCAGGAAGATGATGTACACGTCCGGGTGGCCGAACAGCCAGAACAGATGCTGCCACAGCAGCGGATCGCCGCCGCGCGTCGGATCGAAGAACGGCAGGTTGAACGCGCGCTCCACCTCGAGCAGGATCGAGCCGAGAATCAGCGGCGGAAACGCGACGATCATCATCATCGCGGTGACGAGGATGTACCACGCGAAGATCGGCATGCGATCGATCGACATGCCCGGCGCGCGTATCTTGAGGATCGAGACGGTGAGTTCCACCGCGAGCGAAAGCGCTGAAATCTCGACGAACGTGATGCCAAGCAGCCACACGTCGGCGTTCAGTCCGGGCGTGTACACGTTCGAGCTGAGCGGCGTGTACATGAACCAGCCGCCGTCCGGCGCGGAGTGCAGGATCAGCGACACGGTCAGGATCGTGCCGCCGAACAGATAGCACCAGTAGCCGTAAGCGGTCAGCCGTGGAAACGCGAGGTCGCGCGCGCCGAGAAACTTCGGCACCAGGTAGACCGCGAAGCTTTCCACCATCGGGATCGCAAACAGGAACAGCATCATCGATCCATGCATCGTGAAGACCTGGTTATAGGTCTCAACATCCATGAAGGCCGCATGCGGCGTCGCGAGCTGCACGCGCGTGAGCATGCCGAGAATCCCCGCGATCGCGAAGAACACGAACGACGTGATCATGATGCGCAAGCCGAGGACGGTATGGTTGACCGAGGTAAGTCTCTGCACGCCTGGCCCGGTGGCCCAGATCGCGGCAAGCTGGCGATGCAGCCGCAGCGCGGTGATGCCCTGTGATGGCGGCTCGACGGGCACACTCATTTCTTCACCTCCCCGTTGGCGGCGGCGTTTTTGACAGCAGCCGGAAAATCTTCCGGACGATCGACGATCACGGTGAAGTGCATCCCCGCGTGACCGATGCCGCAAAACTGGTTGCATTGGCCGGCGTACTGGCCGGGCTGATCGGCCTGGATACGCAGCAGGTTGTGGTGGCCAGGGACCGCGTCGATCTTGCCCGCGAAGCGCGGAATCCAGAATGCGTGCACGACGTCCATGCTGGTCACGACGATGTCGACCGGCGTGCCCGCGGGCAGGTGCAGCACGTTCTCGGTTTCGACGTTGCCGAGCTCCGGATAGCGGAAGGTCCAGCGCCATTGCTGCGCGATCGCCTCGATGCGCGCGGGCGCATGCGCGCGCAGCGGCAGCAGCAGCTCGCCCGCGTACAGCGCGTAGCAGATCAACGGGATCAGGATCACTGCCGGCAGCACGAGACCGCCGAGCACGATCCAGCGCGCGGGCGACACGTGCGAGCCCCAGCCGGGCCGGAAGACCGTCATCAGAAACAGTACGAGCACCATCGCGAAGAGGATCGCGGCGCCCGCCAGCATCACCCACCACAGCCCGGCGATCGATGCGGCGGCAGGACCCGATGGCTCGAGCGTCGAGAGCGGCCCGGTGCAGCCGGACAACGCGGCGAGCGATCCGGCTTGGACGGCCAGGCGCAAGCAGCTATGATGGTTTGCACCACCAGGCACCCGATGCGAGGACACACCATCATGGCAAACAAAGGCAATGCTGGAAACGAGACGCGAAGCGAAGTGATGCTCGAGCTGTTGCGGCTCGACAAGGGGTCGGTGGTGGCGCTCGTCGGTCATCCGATTCACGTGATGATGGTGCATTTCCCGATCGCGTTCGTCGTCGCGACGTTGGGCGTCGACGTAATCTACTGGTGGACGGGCGACCCGTTCTGGATTCGCGCCGGCTTGTGGGCCGCCGGCTTCGCGTTCTGGAGCGGGGTGGCTGCGAGCGTGGTCGGTACCGCCGAGCTGCTGCTGGTGCGCGGTATCCGCCTGAAGGAAGCGAGCTGGTCGCATGCGGTCGCCGCGATGACGCTCGTCGCGCTCGCGGGTGCGAACTGGGGCGTGCGCCTTCATTACCCCGATGAGATCCTGCCGCATGGGCTCGTGCTGTCGGTGCTCAGCTCCGTGATGACGGGCTTCGCCGGCTGGCATGGGGGCAAGCTCGTGTTCGATCATGGCGTCGGAATTCTCGTTTCGCCGAAGGAGTGATGCAGCCAGCGGCCAAGTCCACCGGGCTCGAACAGATGCGGGGCCAGCAGGTTCGAGTCGATGTGAGGCTTGGCCAGCACGATCCAGATGATCGCGGCGATCACGATCAGATAAGCGGTGGTCAGCGCGATCGCCGAGGCACGGCTGAACCTGCCGTCAGGCAGATACAGATCGTGCAGTACGAGGCCGGCCAGCACATGCAGCATCGCCATGATGCCGACGAATACCATCTTCGCGGTGAACCATTCGACGAAGGTGGCCTGCAGAAAAATCAGCACGGTGCCGCTCGCAATCGCGACGAAAGCGGCGGGCGAGGTCAACTCCACGAACACGAGACGCGTGATGCGGTGCAGCCGGTCGAGTTCGGTGCCCGCCACGAGCCCGCGGCGCTGCCAGAACAGATACGGCAGCACGATCAAACCGCCCGACCAGACGGCGATCGCGGCCAGATGAATGAACTTCAGCAGGGTCGTCACAGCGCGGGCTCTCTGACGCGCAGGCTTGACCAGACGAGCGAAAGTCCTGCCGCGAGATAAGGGATCATCGCCAGTACCCACATCAACAGTCCGGCGAGTTGCTGGTCGGCGAGCGGGGTGAGCCCCCACGCGGCGGTGGTCGCGAAGTGCGCGACGTAGAGCGGCACCGGCGCGAACACGATCAACGCGCCGAGCAATCCCATATGGCCGATCGTCGCGACGAGCGCCATCAGCGCGGGGCCGGTCGGCAGCGACGGCGAGAAGATGCTGCGCCACATGAGCCATGCGCTGCCAAGCAAAGTAATCTGCATCAGCCAGTAGCCGGGTACCGTCGCGAGTCCCCACGCATAAGGCCCAGGCGCATGCCACAGCCAGATGATCACCGCATGAGCGGCGACCACCGGCACGAGCGGCGGATGCGCGAGGCGCGGCAGCGGAAACGCGAGGGCGAGCAATGGAGCTACTGCAGCGATCAAAATGACGTGATGAGTGACGCGTGCGGAGAACAATGCCGAGGACAACGCGCAGAGCGGCGACACGAACACGAGGGCCATCAATGCGACGGCGCCCCATCCCGCCCGTGCATTCGCCGAGCGGTTGCTGGCCACGAGCCATGCGAGCGCCGCGAGCGCGACGAGCAATGGCGGATCCGTATTCCAGCGCAGCCACAAGCTTTCAGGGACAGCCGCGGGACCACAGTAGGCGACAGGAAAATATGGCATGGGCGATGTCTTCAACGAGTCCAGGTGCTTCTTAGTACACGCAAGCAAACGCGTGACAGATAACGCCTTCGAATTGTCGGGACGGCTCACGATCCAACTGATCGCTCACGTACTCTAGCGCAAATAAACTGTTTAGGGACGGCTATCTGAATCCTGTAAGTTTTTGCGTGACAGAATGTTTTCAATTTGTCACTCGAGGCTTTTGCCGGCTGGATAAAAGCCGGTGTAATGGCGGCGGTAAGATTGCAATGGTGCGGCGCAATACTTCAGGCTGACCTGCCCGGCGTACTATGATGAAATCATGTGACGGAGGCCCGCCATGTTTCATGATCCCATCCGAATTCCCGCAATGATCGAATTGACATTGCTTGCGATCGTGCTGATCGTTGTCAGCATCGTACGCGCGAGGAAACAAAGGGAGCGGGCGCGGAATCGGGCCATGGCGGAGCAGCGAAGCTCTGATAAAACGCGAATGTAATATTCGCTTTTACCGCATCTTTTAAGACTTTCGTATTCAGCTATTTTGCTGGTCTTTGTTACTTCTATCGACCGTCTTCGTGTATCAGGGTCGGCACGCGCCGCGTCAATGAGCGGGCCGCATAGTCGGTGGCGTGATTCGCCTTGTTCGCGAGATCGACGGTCGAAAGGTCGAACGGCAAGCGCTTCTCGCGAAGCGTGACGAAGACGGACATCGCGTAGGGGCTGGCGAATTGGGCGTCGGTGTAGAGGTGGAAGGGCGGGTGTGCCACAGGGGCTCCGTTTTCGTTAGTCATCGATGTCGAGCTTCGAATACTAGCTGCTCGTCGCGCGCCATGCAGCCTTTCACCAGTGCGGATTGGCCATCTCGCAGGCGAGCAGGCAGCCTAACGCCGACACGGTGCCGACCGCGCCGAGACCAAATCCTGCGGTAAGGTTCTCCGCCGTCGTTGCGCAACACTGCAGCAGCGTTATCGACGTCAGCAGCGACGCGAGAGAAAGACGATACCGAAGTCGCGAAGAAGATGTGTGTCGTGGTGACATGATAGGTGTGCCGTGGCGGGCGCTCTTTCAGCGCATCAGCTTACGAGCATAGCGGTCCGCCATTTGTCGCATTCACCCGGGTTAGCGGCCCACAAGCGTCAGACCTTACCAGCTCTTGCGAGGCGCCGGGCCGCGCTCGAATTGTTCGCCGGGCAGCAATACGGGGTGAACGCCTCGTCGGTTTTTCGACCGGTATTGCAACTTCAGAACAATATCGCGCGAGGGGCTTCAAAAAAATAATCGAGCTGATACAATGGCGCCCCTCTGCCCAGGTGGCGAAATTGGTAGACGCACTATCTTGAGGGGGTAGCGCCGAAAGGCGTGTGGGTTCAAATCCCGCCCTGGGCACCATTTCGAATCGTCGATTCGAATCTTCAAGCGCTTCGCGCTTTCTTCAGACAACGGCGGCCATATCAGACCATCGCGTTGTCTCTGCTTCTGCGCTCAGAACTCGTTCCGATAGGCAAATAGCCCCGGAAGCCCGCCGCTCATCACGAATAGAATTTTCTGTCCGGCACTGTACTTCCCGTTGCTCACGTTTTCCACAAGACCCGCAAATGCTTTGCCGCTATACACGGGATCGAGCAACAGACCTTCCGTCGATGCCATCAGCCGAACAGCCGCGCGCATGTTATCGGTTGGAATGCCATAGCCGGGTCCGAGTTGCGCTTCGTCGATCGAGATGGCGTCATCACTCACGCTTAGGCCTGGGTCGATCAGCCGGACCGTCTGATTCGCCTTATCCAAAGTAACCGTGCGCGCGTGGCCAGCATTCCCATACACCGTGAATGCGGCAACACGCGACGGATCCAGGCCCAGCGCAACCAAACCCGCGACCAGCCCCGCATGCATGCCGCCGCTTCCATTCGGCACCACGACGCGATCGAAGGCCACGTTTTGCGCTTGCGATTGCGCGACGAGTTCAGCTGCGCAGTCCGCGTAGCCGAGACAACCGATCGGGCTCGAACCGCCCAACGGACACACATAGACGTTACGGCCCTGCGCTCGCAACTCGTTCGCGCGTTCCTCCGCGAATTGCAATGCGTTCACCGTGCCGGGAAGATCATGCACGCGCGCATCGAATAGCGCATCGAGCAACACGTTGCCGTTCTCCATGTAGTCGTGGTCGAAACGTGGCACGGTTCTCGTCAGCACCAGCTCGCATCGAAGTCCGACGCGAGCCGCCGCGGCCGCCGTGAGGCGCGCATGATTCGATTGCCGCGCGCCGACGGTAACGATGGTGTCCGCGCCGCGCGCGAGCGCTTCGCCAATCAGGAATTCGAGCTTGCGCAACTTGTTGCCGCCGCCACCTAGTCCCGTCAGATCTTCTCTTTTGACGTAGATGTCCGCCCCGCCGAGGCGAGCGCTCAGACGCGCAAGGTGCTGAATTGGCGTCGGGCCTTCGAGAAGTGCATGGCGCGGAAACTTTGATAAATCGAGGCGGTGCGATGAGGCGGAGTTCATGGTCGTGTGCGGGCAATTGAGTTGAAAGAGAGGTTTCCATTCATTTGACTGACGCAAAGTTCTCTTTGACTCGAGTGCTCAATGCGTCAACGTCCGAATCCCAGCCAGTAATTTATCAACTTCGGCGTCGGTGGTCAGATAGCTGACCGATGCGCGCGCGATCTGTGTCAGCCCTCTGCTAGTCATATCGAACGGCGTGTACGCGACGCCATTCGAGCCGATCGTGATGCCCTGTGCCGCCAACGCGCGTCGCACCGACATGGCATCGAGTCCGGCGACATTGAACGACACCAGACCTGATCGTTCGACACCCTGGTCGAGCACCCGCACGCCCTCCATCGCGGCCAACCGCTCGCGCAATGTCTGCGCGGCCCGATCGATCTGCGCGCGGATGTTGTCGATGCCGATTTCCAGCGCTTCGTCCAATGCATTCGCCAATCCGCAATGCAGTGCAAGCGACGCTTCCGATGATTCGAAACGCACGGCACCGTCGCGCAGTACAGGGTCGCCATTGACGTCGAGCGGCGCGGAATACGTGTCGACGAAGGCCGGCGTCAAGCGGGGCAGAAAATCCCGCCGGACGTATAGCAGCCCGGTGCCGCGCGGTCCACGCAGTGCCTTGCGGCCCGCGCCGGCCAGCACATCGCAGCCGACTTCGACGACGTCGATCGGAAGCTGTCCGACGGCCTGCGCCGCATCGATGAAATACGGAATGCCGTGACGGCGTGCTATCCGCCCAATCGCGGCGGCCGGATTGATCAGTCCGCCATTGGCCGGCAGCCACGTCAGCGCAATCAGTCGGACCCGGTCGTCGAGCATTGCTTCGAGCGCGCGAGGATCGACCCTGCCGCTCTCATCGGAAGGAATCGTCTCTATCGATGCGCCCGCGCGCTGCGCCAGAAGACGCATCGTCGCGAGATTGCCGCCCCATTCGTGCCGCGCAACGAGGATGCGTTGCCCCTCGCGCCACGGACCCAATGCCGCGAAAGCAGCGCCCCAGCCCGGCGAGTTGCCAGTCGTCAACGCGATCTCGGTGGGCTGAGCGTTCAGCAGTCGCGCGGCGAGCGTGCGCGCCCGTTCGGTCTGTTCGCGGGCAGCCGCGCCCGCTTCCATGGGTCCCATCGAGGCTTCGCGCAACAGATGCGCGTGAATCGCTTCGAGCGTGGCGGCCGACGGCAGCGACGCGCCCGCATGATTGAAGTGCGTGGTACTGCGCACACCGGGTGTGCGGGCACGTATTGCGTCGATGACAGCGGGCGACAGCGGAGAAGACATTGGCGGCTCCGAGTGTATGAGTTGAATTCAGACGTTCTTCAAGGCGACAACCGCTTCGACTTCGACGGCGACCCCTGCCGGCAGCGACGCAACATCCACCGCGCTGCGCGCATGACGGCCGGCGTGCTCGCGATGAACACGCTCGAGCCGGTCGCCCGTCGCCGCGACGATCTGCGCGACGACACCAACCCTTACCCTCCAGCATCATTCCTGCCACGCTTCTCCTTCCGGATACCAGTACCTGTCCAGCGTCCCTTCGAGCATCTCGATGCTATACCCGGCCCTTTGCGGCGGCATATAGTGCCCGTTGCGGATCACCACGGGATCCACGAAATGCTCGTGCAAATGATCGACGTATTCGAGCACGCGATTCTCGAGCGACGCCGACACGCAGATATAGTCGAACAGCGAAATATGCTGCACGTACTCGCACAAGCCGACACCACCCGCATGCGGGCACACCGGCACACCGAACTTCCCGGCCATCAGCAGTACGACGATCACTTCGTTGAGTCCGCCGAGCCGGCAACTGTCGATCTGGCAGAAGTCGATGGCTTGCGCCTGCAGCAGTTGCTTGAACATCACGCGATTGTGGCAATGCTCGCCGGTTGCGACGCCAATCGAACCGAGCCGCCGGCGAATCGCCGCATGACCGAGGATGTCGTCGGGACTCGTGGGCTCCTCGATCCACCACGGGTCGAACTCGGCGAGACGGCGCATGTTCGCGATCGCCTCATCGACGTCCCACACCTGGTTCGCGTCCATCATCAGCTTCCGGTTCTCGCCGATCTCTTCGCGCAGAATGCGCGCGCGCCGTACGTCTTCCTCCAGATCGCCGCCGACCTTCTGCTTGAAATGCGTCCATCCCTGCGCGACGCCTTCGCGCGCGAGACGGCGAATCTTGTCGTCGTCGTAACCGAGCCAGCCCGCCGATGTCGTATAGGCGGGATAGCCGTGCGCGAGCATTTCCTTTTCACGCTCGCCCTTGGTCTTCGCATGACGATGCAGCATCGCGAGTGCTTCGTGCGGCGTGATTGCATCCGTCACGTAGCGAAAGTCGAGGCAGCGCACGAGTTCTTCCGGGCTCATGTCGACCAGCAGCTTCCAGACCGGCTTGCCGACGGATTTCGCCCACAGGTCCCACACCGCGTTGACGACCGCCGCGGTGGCAAGATGAATCGCACCTTTGTCGGGGCCGATCCAGCGCAGTTGGCTATCCGAAGTAAATGCGCGCCAGAAAGCGCCCATATTCGCAGCGATATCTTCGAGCTTCTTGCCGACGATCAACGGCGTGAGTGCATTCACGGCGGTCACGCAGATTTCATTGCCGCGGCCAATCGTGAACGTGAGGCCGTGGCCGGTGAGATTCGGCGTGTCGGTTTCGAGCGTGACGTAAGTGGCGGAGTAGTCCGGCGCGGCATTCATCGCGTCGGAGCCGTCCAGCGAACGTGAGGTGGGGAACCGGATGTCCCGAACGGACAGCCTTGTGATCGTTGTCATCTGCGCACCCTCCGGGGCTGTGGCTCTCGGCTTGTCGTCCGCGGACGCAGACGGATCGGTTTCGTGCGCACGTTCTCTGTGCGCGCGTTCCTGCTGCGCGTACGGGTAAGCCCGGAGTTGCCAGATACCAGGCATCCCTAGGTATTTCCAGGCATTTGTACGCGTTGACAACGCGGCATTCACTTTCTAGCATGCTAGCATGTCTTCTCGAAATCAAGGCCTTCGTGAATTCCTCGACCGAACTTGAGAATGCCGCCGGGGACCCGTATGTCGCACTGCAAAAAGTCGGCGGCGGCGAGCGCGGCAGCTTGACCGACGCGGTCGAGGCGGCGTTGCGAGAAGCGATTGTTACGTTGGCGTTGGAACCCGGCATGATGATCGACAAGATGGCCGTGTGCGAACGCATGGGGGTGTCGCGCTTTCCGGTGTCATCCGCGTTGGCGAGGCTTGCGCATGCGGGTCTCGTCGAGGTTTTGCCGCAACGCGGCACGCGCGTCAAACCGATCGCGCTCGACGACATCCGCCAGCATCTGTTCATCCGCAGCGCACTGGAAGTCGAGACGGTGCGTGGGGTCGCGCTGATGCACGACAGGGCGACGCTCGACGCATTGGCAAGCAATCTCGATCAGCAGCGCAGTCTGGCTGGAAATGGCGAACGTCTGGCGTTTCACGCGCTCGATCTGGCTTTCCATGAAATCCTGCTCGACGCGGTGAAGCTGCCGCGCGTGAAGGAGATCGTCGCGGTGTCGCGCAATGCGCTGGACCGCGCGAGACAATTGCTCGCGAGTCCAGAACGGCTCACGCATACGCTGGAAGAGCACGAGAGCATCTTCAAGGCCCTCTGCGCCGGCGACGGCGATGCGGCCGCGAAAGCGATGCACGATCATCTCGACCAGGTCGTCGCCGAATTGCAGCGGTCCGCAAAAGAGCGGCCCGACCTGTTCGCGCCTTGAATGAAAGCTGGAATGAAAGCCGTTGTTCAAGCCGCAAAAAAGCTCCACCGTAAAAACGTTGGTGATATAGGCAGCCGTCGACAGACCCGCACATGAACCCACTCATTTCCGTCAACAATCTTTGCAAGAGCTTTCCGGGCGTAAGAGCGCTTCATGACGTCCGGTTCGAACTCATGGCCGGCGAGGTCCATGCGCTGATGGGCGAGAACGGCGCGGGCAAGTCGACGCTGATGAAAATTCTCGCCGGCGTCTATACGCGCGATTCCGGCGAAATTCTCTTCGACGGCAAGCCCGTCGATTTTCAAGGTCCGCGCGACGCGCAAGCTGTCGGCATCGGCATCATTCATCAGGAACTGCAACTGATGAATCATCTGAGCATCGCGCAGAACATCTTTATCGGCCGTGAGCCGCGCAAGGGTCTGGGTCTGTTCCTCGATGAAGACAAACTGAATGCGCAGGCAAGCGAGATCCTCGCCCGCATGCACGTGAAACTCGATCCGCGCACGATGGTCGGCACGCTGACCGTCGCGAGTCAGCAGATGGTCGAGATCGCGAAAGCACTGTCTTTCGATTCGCGCGTGCTGATCATGGACGAACCCACGTCCGCGCTCAACGATGCCGAGATCGCCGAGCTGTTCCGGATCATCCGTCAATTGAGAGAGCGCGGCGTCGGCGTCGTCTATATCTCGCACAAGATGGACGAGTTGAAGCAGATCACCGATCGCGTGACCGTGATGCGCGACGGTGAGTATGTGGCCACCGTGCCGACCGAGGGCACCGCCGTCGAGACGATCATCGGCATGATGGTCGGACGCACGCTGGGCGACGTGACGCCGGTCGAGAGCGCGCCGGTGAAAGGCGAACTCGCGCTCGAAGTGAGAAATCTCGTCGCAGGTCCGCTCGTGCGCGACGTCAGTTTCGAATTGCGCAAGGGCGAAATACTCGGTTTCGCAGGCTTGATGGGCGCGGGCCGCACGGAGGTCGCGCGCGCGGTGTTCGGCGCCGATCCGGTCGAATCGGGGGAGATACTCGTGAAAGGCGTGAAGGCGTCGATCAAGAGGCCCAGTGATGCGGTCAAGCGCGGCATCGGCTACCTGTCCGAAGATCGCAAGCGCTTCGGTCTCGCTACGGGAATGGATGTCGAATCGAACATCGTGATGGCCGATCTCGGCAAGTTCCTGTCAATCAATATGTTTCTGCGCCGCGGGCAGATTCGCAAAAGAGCGCAGCACTTCATCAAGCTGCTTGCGATTCGCACGCCTTCGGCGACGCAGCAGGTGCGGCTCCTGTCGGGCGGCAATCAACAGAAGATCGTGATCGCGAAATGGCTCGAGCGCGATTGCGACGTACTGTTCTTCGATGAACCGACGCGCGGCATCGACGTCGGCGCGAAAAGCGAAATCTACAAGCTGCTGCGCTCGCTGGCGGCGCAAGGCAAGGCGATCGTGATGATCTCCTCCGAGCTGCCGGAAGTTCTGCGCATGAGCGACCGCATCGTCGTGATGTGCGAAGGCCGCATTACCGGCGAGCTGTCCGCCGGCGAAGCGACGCAGGAGCGCATCATGCATCTCGCGACGCTGCGCGAAACCCTGAAAACGGTACAAGCCTGAAGAGGTCTACGACATGACATTGCGAACGGATACCGCGGCGCTGGACAACGAAAGGCGCACTTCCGGGCTGAAAGGCCGAATTTTCGCGCCGACCGCCGTGCAAAAGATGCTCGCGTTCGCGAGCCTTATCCTGTTGCTGGTGTTCTTCAGCTTCGCATCGCCGGCCTTCATGCAGATTGACAACATTCTCGGCATTTTTCAGGCGACAGCTGTGAACGGCGTGCTGGCGATTGCCGCCACGTTCGTGATCATTACGGGCGGCATCGATCTGTCGGTCGGTACGTTGATGACATTTACCGCCGTGATTTGCGGAGTATTTCTCACGTACTGGCATCTGCCGATGTGGACGGGCGTGCTCGCGGCACTCGCGACGGGCGCGGTGTGCGGCACGGTATCGGGTACGCTGACCGCCAAAATGAAGATCCCGCCATTCATCGCGACGCTCGGCATGATGATGCTGCTCAAAGGTCTTTCACTCGTCGTGTCGGCGGACAAGCCGATCTATTTCACCGATACCGAGAACTTCTACCGTATTTCCCAGGATTCGCTGATCGGCTATTTCCTGCCGGGCGTGCCGATTCCGAATGCGGTACTGATCCTGTTCTTTCTCGCGATCGTCAGTTCTATTACGCTCAATCGCACCGCGCTCGGCCGCTATACGTTCGCACTCGGCAGCAATGAGGAAGCGGTGCGGCTCTCGGGCGTCAATGTCGATCGCTGGAAGATCGCGATTTACGGCGTGGGCGGCGCGATCTGCGGCATCGCGGGTCTGCTGATCGCGTCGCGGCTGAATTCGGCGCAGCCGGCGCTCGGTCAAGGCTACGAGCTCGATGCGATCGCGGCGGTCGTGATCGGCGGCACGTCGTTGAGCGGCGGTTCGGGAACGATACTCGGCACCATCATCGGCGCTTTCATCATGAGCGTGCTGACCAACGGACTGCGCATCATGTCGGTCGCGCAGGAGTGGCAGATCGTCGTGACCGGTTTGATCATCATTCTGGCGGTGTATGCGGACATCCTGCGGCGCAGCCGGAGAAGTTGACGCAGGAGCAAGGAAGCAGCAAATAAGCAGGGAACGCAGGAGCAGGAGAGAGAGGGCACGTGAAGGCTCCCTCGAAAGCTCGATAGCGGCTTGATAGCCCAACCATTGGAGGAGGCCCCATGTTGAAGAGAAGACTGATCGGTATCGTGGTCGGTGTCGGTGCGCTCGTCGGCGGAAGTAGTCTCGCGTACGCGGACGAGCCGTATATTCCGCTTATTTCGAAAGGCTTCCAGCATCAGTTCTGGCAAGCCGTCAAATCGGGCGCCGAGCAGTCCGCGAAAGCGAACAACGTCAGGATCACGTTCGAGGGACCGGAAACGGAAGCGATGGTCGATAAGCAGATCGACATGCTGTCGGCCGCGCTCGCGAAGAAGCCGCAGGCGCTTGGCATCGCGGCGCTCGACAGTAAGGCGGCCATCCCCTTGCTCAAGCGCGCCCAGAACGAAAAGATTCCGGTGATTGCATTCGACTCGGGCGTCGACAGCGATATTCCGTTGACGACCTGCTCGACGGACAACGTCGCCGCCGCCGCGCTCGCCGCCGACAAGATGGCCGCGCTGATCGGCAATTCCGGCGAAGTCGGCGTGATCGTGCATGACCAGACGAGCCGCACCGGTGTCGATCGCCGCGACGGTTTCGTCAATCAGATCAAGTCGAAGCATCCGAACATCAAGATCGTGTCCGTGCAATACGGCGCCGGCGATCACCTGAAGTCCGCGGAAATCGCCAAGACCATGATCCAGGCGAATCCGAACCTGAAGGGTATCTTCGGTGCAAACGAAGGTTCCGCGGAAGGCGCGGCGATCGGCGTCAAGGAATCGGGCAAGAAACTCGTGCTGATCGGCTTCGACTCCGGCAAGGAGCAGAAGGAGAACATCATGTCGGGCTTGATGGCCGGCGCGATTACGCAGAATCCGGTCGGTATCGGCAAATGCACGGTCGACTCGGCGGTCAAGGCGCTGCACGGCGAGAAGCTGCCGAAGAAGATCGACACCGGTTTTTACTGGTACGACAAGACCAACATGAACGATCCGAAGATCGCAGCCGTGCTGTACGACTAAGCGAGGCCGGCGATCGCGACTCGGCAAGCCGAGGCTGCGACAATCATCAAAGAGGGAGAGCCACGATCTTCCTCTTTTTTATTGCCGTTCCGCAACTTCGGAATCGCGCTATATCGAGCGGTCCGTTGCGCCGCAACAACATGCAATCCGAACGCTCGTACTCCATCGAGCAAGTCGTGATTCGCGCTCATGCAGGGCTTTTGATCCACGGCTGCCGGTCATTTCACGCCATTGCATGCATTAATCTGATACTTTATGTTTATGTAATCGCTGCACGAGCCGTCCATTCGCATGCCGATTCGGACCCACCCACCGTCGAATGCGCAGGTCATGGCTTTTACCGAACCAAGGTCTCCATTTTCCAGGTGGGTCGTATCCTCGGCCCAGAACCTGAGTCCGGACAACCGGCAGATTCTGCTTGCCAACCTGTTCACGCGAACCGCATCGATCGTTTTCGCGTCGATTTGCGAAATCAGCGTATGCGCAACCGCGTATTATCTTTATCCGATTCCTCTATATGCCGCGTGGGGTATTGCGGTCGTCGCATTGCTGATCGCGCGGCTCACGCTGATCTGGTTATGCCGCACGCGGGCAGCCCTTGGGCTGCCCACGCCGACTTCCGCGTTTATTTTCGCGAGTCTGTTGTGGAGCGCGTTATTCGGGTTTGGCACATTCCTGTGCAATATCAGCGGAAGTCCCACGCTTTTTCTGCTTGGAAACGTCTGTGCGGTCGGTGTGATCGGCGGATTGTCCGGACGCAATGCGGGCACGCCGCGGCTTGCGTTATTGCAGATCGTTTTTATTCTCGGCTTTCTGAGTGTCGGCGCGGCGATGTCGCCGGGCAATGGCAAGCTCGTGCTGCTATTTCAGGCTCCGTTTTGCGCGGCCGGCTTCTTCACGGTTGCGCTGCGCAGTAATCGCGACACCGTTGCGTTGCTGCTCGCGCGGGAAAACAGTCATCGCCTCGCGCGCCAGGATAGCCTGACCGGTTTGCCGAATCGCGCGCGTATCAACGAGCTGCTGATCGAACGCACCGGCGAGAGTTCGACGCGGCAGGGCGAGGCGTTCGCGGTGCTGCTGATCGACCTCGACGGCTTCAAGGCGATCAACGACAGTCTCGGTCATGCCGCCGGCGACCAGATTCTGCAGGAAGCGGCCTCCCGTTTGCGCGATCTGCTGCCGAGCGGCGACCACGTTGGCCGCCTGGCGGGCGACGAGTTCGTCGCGATCTCGGACGACGCCGGGCAGCTTCGCGACGTGCGCGTGCTGGCCGATCGCATCGTCAGAACGCTGGCGCGGCCGTTCGTGTTGAGCGAAGCGCTCGTGCATATCGGCGCGAGCGTCGGCATCGCGCTCTATCCCGAACATGCGAAAACGGGTCCGCAATTGCTGATCTGCGCGGACCGCGCGTTGTACGGCGTCAAGCGCAGCGGCAAAAGCGCGTTCGCGATTTTCGATGCCGAGAAGCACGTATCCGACGAAAGCCTGAGCCTGCTGCGCAGCGACCTCGAAGGCGCGCTGAAGTCGTTCAATGGTTTGCGCATGGAGTATCAGCCGATCATCGATCTGCATACCGGCGCGGTAGCGGGCCGCGAGGCGCTGATTCGCTGGGCCCATCCGACGCGCGGCGAGTTGTCGCCGTCCGCGTTCATTCCGACCGCCGAGCGCACCGGCCTGGTCCTCGCGTTGGGTGAATGGGTGCTGCTGCAATCGTGCATGGCGGCGTCGGCGTGGCGCGACAAGGTGATCGTCGCGGTCAATGTATCGCCGGTGCAATTGCGCGAGGAATCGTTCGCATCGACGGTGACGGCAATACTTCGGAAAACGAGGCTGCCGCCGACGCGGCTCAACCTCGAGGTCACGGAAACGGCACTGCTGAACGACGACGAAGTGACTCGCCGCAATATCACCAGATTGCGCGCATTGGGTATCGGGCTGGCGCTCGACGACTTCGGCACCGGCTTTTCGACGATGTCCACGCTCGTGCGCTTCTCGTTCGACAAGCTGAAGATCGACAGTTCGTTCGTCCGCGAGTCCGTGCATCGGCGCGAATCGGCGGCCGTGGTGCGCGGCATCGTCGCGCTGGCGCGCGAGATCGGCATGCCGACCACGGCCGAGGGCATCGAAACCCAGGAGCAGCTCAATTTCGTGCGCGTATGCGGTTGCACGCATGCGCAGGGTTATCTGCTCGGCAAGCCGATGTGCAACCAAGAAATCGAGCAGTGCGAAGCGGTGCTCGACGCGCGTCTCGCCGACAAGGCCGCGCCTGCGGACTTTTGATATCCGTTACCGATGCGATCGAGGTCGTGATGTCGTCTCCCTTGCAATTTCAACTGCGAATCACCGCGTCGATGGAACTTGCCAACTCGCTGCGCGCGGACCCTTCGTGCGCCGCGCATCCAGCGCTACGTGCCATTTTGCAAACGCATCACGCAACGCTCAAATGCCAGTTCGATGCATTCGCCGACTACGTGAGCGAAGCGCAGAAAATGGGCATCGGGAACTACCCGCTTTATCAATGGACACGGCAAACCATCGAGAACCCGGAGAAGAAAGCGAAGTACCTGCAGTCGTTCACGCTCCACGTGAATGGCGACGAAGTGTATGACAAGGACGTCGCCGATGCCCTCGAGGCCGGCTTGTCGAAGCTGATCGACGCGAACGGTATTGTTCGCGTGTCACGGTACGACACGAATCCCGGAAACAATCCGCAGCCGCCCGCGCGCGTGTGAGGCAGCCGTTTAAATTTCACTCCGAAAGCTTCGTCGTTAAGCGATGTAACATTTGACGACATGCCATAAAGTTCGTGAGACGATGCAGCTTCACTTATTTTTGTGGGAGCGCGACATGGGACTTCTCGACGAAGTGGGCAAGATTGCCGGTGCGGTTGCCGCCGTTGAGGCCGCTGAGAAAGTCGATCCGCAAGCGGGTCTGCTGACCAAAGGCGTGGCCGCTATCGCCGGTTTCGAAGGCGCTGGAAAGCTGGAATCGCTGGTGGAAAAGAAAGAAGAAGAGAAGCAGGACGACGCCGACAACGCTCAGGCCGCGGACGATACAAGTTCCCAGACCTGAACGGACGTCAAGCGGATTGCCGGTTGCATGCGCGCGATCGAATCACGCGCTGCACCGGCAATCTGTTTTTATAGACCTTTCGATATCGAACCCTCCTTCCGCTATTCGCCCGATCTTTCATCGGGCTGTCATCGCCGTCCGGCTACGATCGTCCGTCACTTTCCGTCCGCGCTCGCCCCGCGGGGCGTTGTTTTGCGCTGGCATTCTTCCACCTGAACAACCATACCGGACATGTCGAACAGAAAAATCGTCAAGACAACGCCTGCCGATGAGCACGGCGCATCGATCGTCTCGCGTCGCGGCTTTCTGAAGTTCGCCGGCGCATCGAGTCTCGCGACGGCGGCGGGCGTGCTCGCATCGACCGCGCGCGGCGCCAATAGCGGCACACCCGATGGCACGCCCGAGCAGATCCATCTGACCTGGGGCAGCGACCCGACGAGCGAAATTACCGTGTCGTGGTCGTCGCTCGCGCCCGCGGTCAATCCGCAGGTGCGCATAAGCGGCGCCAATAACGGGGACCACGCGAAACATACGGTGCACGCGGTGCAAAGCACGTACACCGACGGCATCAACGGCGAGGTCGTATTCAACTATCACGCGCGCGTGCGCGAGTTGAAGGCCGACACGAGCTATCAGTACGAAGTGACGGCCGATAACGACGGCAATGCAGCGCAACCCTTCACCGCGAGTTTTCGTACCGCGCCGCGCGGCCGCGCGCCGTTTCGCTGGACGAGCTACGGCGATCTCGCGACGCCGAATACGAACTGGGTGCTGTCGTCGCCGCAAAGCCGCTTTGCGGTGGCGGCCGTCGAGCGCTTTCAGCCGCTCTTCCATCTGCTGAACGGTGACCTCTGCTATGCGAATCTGAATCCGACGCAGCAGCCCGAGGTGTGGCGCGACTTCGGCAACAACGCGCAGACGTCGGCGTCGAACCGGCCGTGGATGCCGTGTCCCGGCAATCACGAGCTCGAATTCAACAACGGCGAGCAGGGCCTTGCGTCGTATCTGTCGCGCTACGTGCTGCCCGATAATCACACGCGTTTTCCGGGCCGCTGGTACAGCTTCCGCGTCGGCTCGGTGCTGTTCATTTCGCTCGATGCGGACGACGTCGTCTATCAGGATGCCGCCGCTTTCGTCGCCGGGCCCGCGCCGCTGACGCCGGTCGCGAGTACCGGCAATCCGCCGATTCCGGCGGGCACGTCGCTGTACGTGCGCGGCTATAGCAATGGCGAGCAGACACGCTGGCTCGAAAAAGTGCTGCGGCATGCATTGCACGATAACGACGTGGACTGGATCATCGTGCAGATGCATCAGGACGCGCTCAGTTCGTCGAAGACCGGCAACGGTTCCGACAAGGGCATTCGCGAAGCGTGGCTGCCGCTGTTCGATCGCTATGGTGTGGACCTCGTGCTGTGCGGTCACGATCACGACTACGAGCGCAGCTATCCGGTGCGCGGTTGCAATCACAACAAGGGCACCGACATCGCGACGGGGCACCCGGTCGATACGTTGCAGCCCAAGCCGATCATGTCGGCGGTATCGGCGGGTGCATTGACGTTCGATACGAGCCACGGCACGATCCACCTGATTCTCGGCGGCGGCGGCACGAGCGCGCCGCTCGACGTGTATGGCGTCGATACCGGCACGGGCCTGCCGCAGGCGCGCATCTTCACGAAGCCGAATCGCCCGGTGCCGTCGACGACCGCGGGCACGTTTGTGCGCGCGAGCGCCGACGCGGTCGAAGACGCGATCTGGTCCGCCCAACGCGACACCGGCACCGGTTACGGCATCGCGGTGTTCGACTACGATCCGGGGCAGCCCGGCGGCGACACCACGATCACGATGAACTACTACCATGCGCCGGGCGCGGATCAGACGCCGACACCGGAATACGATCTGTTCGAGACGATCGAATTGAAGAAGAAGCGGCGCGGGTAGAAGGATAGATTTGATTCACTGATCGGCATTCAATTTTCAGGGGCCGCTCATCACGAGCGGCCCTTGTTTTTTCACGGTCACCGCAAAGAACAATGCCCCATTCATTTTGTTACACGTCTTACCGCCACAGACTCTCGTGGTTACAAAGGCCTTTCGAAAGCCCCGCTATACTCGGCGCCGTCTCACTAAAACAAAGACCCGATATGTCGAAGAAAATCATTCAGATGGTTGCCGTGGCTGCATTGAGCGCCGCGGCGTCGTTGCCGGCACTCGCCGGTGATATGAACAACATGCTCGGTGGCGCGCTCGGTGGCGTCGCTGGCGCGGCAGTCGGCGGCGCGGTGGGCGGCAGCACCGGCGCGGTGATCGGCGGCGCGGTGGGCGGCGGGGCGGGCGGCGCGGTCACGTCGAATCGTCGTGAACGTACCGGCGCGATCATCGGCGGCGCGCTCGGTGGCGGGGCGGGCACCGCGGCCGGCAACGCGATGGGCGGCCGCACCGGCGGCCTGGTCGGCGCCGCGCTCGGCGGCGGCGCGGGTTCGGCGCTCGGCGGCAACATCTCGCGCTCGAACTCGTATGCCAACGACTACTCGCGCGGCCACCAATCGGGCAAGCACCATCACAAGCATCGTCGTTACGACTGAGACGGCTTGACATCGACAGGGCCGGTCCGCGTCCGCATCACAGACGAATGCGGCGGCCTTCGTCCATCACGCATGCAGAACCAGTTTCTGAATACGCCAGTTCAGCAACTCGGCAACGAATAATACGTTTTCCGAAGGACACGCCATCTCGTGAATCCAGCCGAACTGCTTCGGCTGTTTGCCCGCTTTGCCAAGCACACCGAGCACTTTGCCGTCGAGCGTCATCTTGTAGATGCGGCCCGGAAACGCGTCGGCGCTATAGAGCACCTGATTCGGTCCCGGCGAGATGCAGATCGCCCAGGGCGAGCCCGGCGCGAACGTGCCCGCGGCGAGGTCCGCTTCGCTCGGCATGTTGCCGATCGCGGGGCGCGCGTCCGGCGGCACCGGTACGTCGATCGTGAACTGACGCAGGAACGTGCCCTCGGTATCGAACACCTGGATGCGCCGGTTGCTGCGATCGGCCACATAAACGTGGTCGTGCGCATCCACCGCGATGCTATGCGGCGTATGGAACTGCCCCGGTCCCGTGCCGCGATCGCCCCATGACTTCAGCCAGTTGCCGTCGCGATCGACCTTCGCGACGCGCGAGTTGATGTATCCGTCGCTGATATAGGTGTTGCCCGCCTTGTCCCACGCGACGTCGGTCACCTGGCGAAAGCGTCCGGGTTCGGACGGCAGCGGTGGATTCGGATGCTTGAGCGGCGCCGTCTCCTCGTCCGATGCTTCCTGCTTGCGGCCGAACACCATCGCGACGCGTCCTTCCGGCGTGAACTTGATCACCATGTCCGAGCCCTTGTCGGTGACCCAGATGTTGTCGTGCCGGTCCACCTTCACCGTGTGCGCGAATGACCACGCATACAGGTTGTGGCCGATCTCGCGCACGAAGCGTCCATCGGGCGCGAACTCGAGCAGTTGCGCGGCGGCCGCGCCATATGCGGGGCCGGTGGTGTTGCCGCGCGACAGCACGAAGATATGGCCATGCGAATTGAGCGCGACGCCCGAGCATTCACCGAAGTACCTGTCGTTCGGCAAACGTACGGGGTTGGCAATCGAGTCATAAGCAATCGTGGGCACGGCGGGTGTGTCCGCGGCGAACGCGGACGGCATGGCGAGTCCGGCGGCGCTACCCGCAAGCAGGCTCATGAAAGTCCGTCGGCTCATCGCCCGGTGGTCGGGACCGCCGCAGCATGCACAAAACGACTCGTATCGCTCGCTCATTCGTTGTCTCCTTTGGTCCATCGCTTGAAGTGTGCAAAGGCAAGCCTAGTGCACAAACTGTTTAATGGCTAAATCGTTTTGGCGATGCTGAAAGAGACACTTCCCGTTATGCGCGATCACGGGCTGGTGGTGGCAGATGCTGTCCAAGTCGCGGCGCGCGGCGCGCGGCGGCGCGGTACCGCTCGGCACCGCGAGCCGGCCCGCTTTGCTACTATGTAAGACCGCGACTGCTTAGGTCCCCTTTAGTCCCCTGTTGGTCCATCACACAAGGAGATTCGAATGAGCAAAGGTTATTGGGTGTCGTCGTACCGCAAGACGAACGATCCGCAGAAACTGGCCGCGTACGCGCAATTGGCCCCGGCCGCGGTGGCGGCGGCGGGCGGCAAGTTCCTCGTGCGAGGCGTGGCGGACGAGGCGCGCGAGCAGGGCCTCAAGGAGCGCACGGTCGTGATCGAGTTCCCGACGTACGAGGCGGCCGTCGCCGCTTACGAAAGCGAGGAGTACAAGAAGGCGCTGGCCGCATTGGGCGATGGCGTCGAACGCGATCTGCGCATCGTGCGCGGCACCGACTGACGCACGACCCGCAAGCGAACACTGCGCGGCACGCGCCGCGCAGTCACTCACTTCACCGCGCCGAGCGCGAGCCCCTTCACCATATAACGCTGCAACCACGCAAACACGATCGAAACCGGCAACGTCGCGCACAAGGTCGCGGCCATCACCAGATGCCATTCGACCACGTACTTGCCCGCGACCATATCGGTCACCTGCACGGTCAGCGTCTTGTTTTCCGGCGAGCGGATCAGCGTATAGACGACCGCGAACTCGTTCCACGCATTGATGAACGTGAAGATGGCGGTCACGACGATCGCCGGCACCGCGAGCGGCAGAAACACCTTGAACACCGCGCGCGTGCGGCTGCAGCCTTCGAGCCACGCGGATTCCTCGAGATCCTGCGGCACGGTCTGAAAGTACGACGACAGCATCCACACCGCGAACGCGATATTGAACGCCGCGTACGATACGATCACGCCGATCCTCGAATCGACCAGGTTGCCGTCGCCCCACGGAATCATCGCCGCGAGCCGGAATAGGCCGACCACCAGCAGGATCGGCGACAGCATCTGCGTGACGAGCAGGAACTGCCGATACAGGCCGCGTCCGCGAAATGGGAAGCGCGCGAGCGCGTAAGCGGCGGGCAGGCACACCGCGAGTGCGAGCGCGGTGGACAGGAAACTGATGATCGTGCTGTTGCGCAGCGCGACGCCGAAGTTGGCCGCGTCCCACATGTCGATGAAATTGCGCCACTGCCACTGCACCGGCAGCCAGCGCGCCGGATAGACGAAGATCTCCGAGGCCGGTTTGACCGCGGTGAAGAACATCACCGCGAACGGAAACAGTATGACGATCACGAGCGGCGTCAGTGCGATCCAGCACCACAGCGAGCGTTTCGTCTTCGCGCTCAGACTCATGATGGCACTCCTTCTTTCGCGCGTTGCAGACGTAGATAAGCGATCGAGAACACGAACAGCATCACGAGCATGATCAGCGAAACGGCTGCCGCTTCGCCGGGACGTCCGAGCCGGAAGCCGAGTTCGTACAGGTAAGTGACGAGGATGTGCGTGCTGTTGTCGGGGCCGCCTTGCGTCATCACCCAGATGATCGGAAACGAGTTGAACACGTAGATCACGTTCAGCAGGATCGCCATGTTGATGAACGGGCGCAGCAGCGGCATCGTCAATTGACGGAACTGCTGCCAGGCGCTCGCGCCGTCGATACGCGCGGCTTCGTAGATATCGCTTGGCACCGAAGACAGGCCGCCAAGAAAAATCGTCACCGTGAACGGAATCGACACTAGAATGCCGACCGCGATTTCGACGGGGAACGCGAACTCGGGCGTCGCGAGCCAGTGAATCGGCCCGCCGATCAGGCCGAGCCGCTGCAGCGTGACATTGACCATGCCGTAGTCGTCGTTGAAGGCCCAGCGCCAGACGACGGCGGTCATCGTCAAAGAGACGGACCACGGCAGCATCACGATCGTGCGCGCCACGCCGCGGCCGTGAAAGTCCTGATTCAGAATCAGTGCGACAGGTACCGAGATCAGCACCGTGCCGCCCACCACGCACACGGTCCAGATGATCGTACGGCGTACCGAATCGAGAAACACCGGGTCCTGAAACACGTTGATGAAGTTCTGCGCGCCGGTGAAGTCGCGGATCGCGCCGAAGCGCGATACCTCATGCAGCGATTGCCACACGATGTTGAAAATCGGATAGCTGATGATGAACAGCGCGAGCACGAGGCTCGGCGCAATCAGCAACCAGGGCGCCTGCGCGCGCGAAGAAACGGAACGGCTCATGCGTGCTCGATCGTAAGACGCGCCCGCTCTCTGGCGGCGGGCACGACGGAATGGGCCGGAGGGTGCATCGTGCTGCATAGGCTCGAATGTGGGAGTGGCGCGGCGCAACGCGCGGCGCGTGAGCTACGGCGCCGCGCGTCCCCTGTTCGTCTCGTTACTGTCAAAAGCCGCGTATCAGTGACCGAGCGACTTGTTCGCCTGCGCAGCGGCCGCATTCAACGCTTCCGCCGGTTGCGCCTTGTTCAGGTAGATCGCCTGCATCGCGTCGGTCACGGCCTTCGCGGTGTCTTCCCAGCCGGTCACGGTCGGCGCGAAGTGAGCCGTGGGCAGCAGCGCGACGAATGCCTTGATGTCCGGATCGTTGAACGCCGGGTCCGCCGCTTCGGCCTTCGTGGTCGGCAGGAAGCCTTCGGTCGTCGTGAACTCGACGCGCGGTTCCTTCGTGAACAGATAGTCGAGGAACTTCCACGCGGTCTTCTTTACCTTCGAGTTCTTGAACATCACGATCGAGTCGGTGACCGCGTAGGTGGCGTGCGTCGTGCCCATCGGCAGCGGATCGATGCCGTACTTCAGGTTCGGCGCTTCCTTCTTGATCTGCTTGGCGAGGAACGGCGCGGAGATCACCATCGCGACGCGGCCCTGCTTGAACAGGTTCTGCACGTCTTCGCGGCTATAGCCGGTGACGCCCGGTTGCGTGAGTCCCTGGTCGATCATCTGCTTGTACATCGTCGCGGCCTTCACGCCCGCCGGCGAATTGAACGCGGCCTTGCCGTCCTTGCCGACCACGTCGCCGCCCATCGTCCACAGCGCGTAGTAAAAGTAGACGTCGGTTTCGATTTCCTTGCCTTGCAGACCGAAGCCGGCGATGCCTTGCGCCTTCAGCTTCTTCGATGCATCGATCACCTCGTTCCAGGTCTTCGGGCCGTCGGGGTAGCCGACCTTCGCGAGCAGATCCTTGTTGTAGTACAGCGCGCGGGCGGAAGCGGCGATCGGCAGCCCGTAGGTCTTGCCGTTGATCTGGCCAGGCGCCAGGAACGGACCGATGAAGCGGGCCTTGAAGTTCGCGTCCATATAGCCGTCGAGCGGCTCGGCGACGTCGTCCTTCACGAAGTCGAGGAGCCAGCGCGTGCCGACGATCGCGAGGTCCGCGTTGGCGCCGCCGGAGATGTCCGTTTGCAGCTTCTGTTGCAGCGTGTCCCAGTTCACGTCTTCGATCTTGATGGTCGTGCCGGGATTGGCCTTCTCAAAGTTGCGGGCCATTTTCTCGAAGTACGGCGCGGTCGCGTCGCTGTAGTGAGCGACCGTCACGCGGACCGTCTCGGCATGGGCCGAGACGGCGATACCTGCAAACGCGAGCGCCACGGCGACTTTGCCGAGCGCGAGGGAAGCACGGGCATGCAACGACATTTTTCTCTCTCCTGTGGGTGGTTTGCTGCCGTCGCCGGCCGCCTTGGGTAAATTGTTTGAAAAAATCCTACATGACGCAAAATAGCTTGTCACGTAGGGTCTGCGATATTTTTTCTCGGGCTGTTTTGTGCATAAGATGCTGTAAAGCATGGGGTATTCTGCACGGCGCGACGGGGATGGAAACCCACTCTTCGGGATGGCCGGCAGTCGTCGCGGGTGGGATATGTAGGAAATTTACAGCGTTGCGCGTAGCGCGAGCCGGGTGGCGGACGGCGCCGGCAAGACGGCCGAAACGGCCAGGCCAACGAGCGAGGAACACATGGATCGTGTCGTATTGGTAACGGGCGCATGCGGCGGTATTGGCAGCGTGTTATGCGAACGCTTCGTCGAGGCGGGTGACACCGTGCTCGCGCTCGACATCGACGCGACCGCGCTGCAATCGTTGAGCGCGCGACTCGGCGCGCAACGGGGCGCGCAACGGGGCGCGCAACAGGGCGCGGACCAGGTCGTGCCGGTCGCGGTCGATCTCGGCGACGCCGCTGCGGTGCAGCACGCGGTGTCTGCGGCGGTCGCGCAGCGTGGACCGGTCGACGTGCTGGTCGCGAACGCGGGCGCGGCGCTCGGCGCGTCGCTCGCGAGCACCGACGCCGCAAGCTGGCAGCGCGACATCCATCTGAATCTGAACGGCACGTATCACACGGTGGAGGCGGTGCGCGCGTCGATGATCGAACGGCAGCGCGGCGCGCTCGTGCTGATCGGCTCGGTGAACGGTCTCGCCGCGCTCGGTCATCCGGCATATAGCGCCGCGAAGGCCGGCCTGATCAGCTATACGAAGGCGCTCGCGATCGAACTGGGCCGCTTTGGCATTCGCGCGAACATCGTCTGTCCGGGCACTGTGAAGACGCAGGCGTGGCAGGCGCGTGTCGACAAGAATCCTCAGGTGTTCGAGGAACTGAAGAAGTGGTACCCGTTGCGCGACTTCGCGACGCCCGACGACATCGCCGATGCGGTGCTGTTCCTCGCATCGCCGCAAGCGCGCGTGATCACCGGCGTCGCGTTGCCGGTCGACGGCGGCTTGATGGCGGGCAACCGCCTGATGGCGCAGGAGCTGACGCTCGAGTCGTTCTGAGCCGCGCGCGGCGCGTGCACTACGGCACCGGCAATACAACATCGGCAATACAACACACAGCAAGACAATGAGGACAGCATGGCAGCAGTGCAACTGAGCGGCATCTTCAAACGCTATGGCGACACCCAGGTCGTGCACGGCATCGATCTCGACATCGACGACGGCGAGTTCGTCGTGCTGGTTGGTCCGTCGGGCTGCGGCAAGAGCACGCTGATGCGGATGGTGGCCGGGCTCGAGGAAATCAGCGGCGGCGATCTGATGATCGGCGGCACGCGCGCGAATACGCTCGCGCCGCAGCAGCGCAACATCTCGATGGTGTTCCAGAGCTACGCGCTGTATCCGCATCTGTCGGTGTATGAAAACATCGCGTTCGGTCCGAGAATCCGCAAGGAATCCTCGGAGAAATTCAAGCCGCGCATCGATGCGGCCGCGAAGATGCTGAACCTCGGTGACTATCTGGACCGCTTGCCGCGCGCACTGTCGGGCGGTCAGCGGCAACGCGTGGCGATGGGCCGCGCGGTGGTGCGCGAGCCGTCGCTGTTCCTGTTCGACGAACCGCTGTCGAATCTCGACGCAAAGCTGCGCGTGCAGATGCGCACCGAAATCAAGGCCCTGCATCAGCGCTTGAAGAACACGGTGATCTACGTCACCCACGATCAGATCGAAGCGATGACGATGGCCGATCGCATCGTCGTGATGAACGCGGGACGTATCGAGCAGATCGGCCGTCCGCTCGAACTCTATGACCGGCCGGCGAATCTGTTCGTCGCTAGCTTCCTCGGCTCGCCGTCGATGAATTTCGCCGAGGGCGTGATCGTCAATCGCACGCAGGGTGCGGGCCTCGCGTTGAAGCTCGCGGACGGCAGCGAGGTCGCGCTCGAACGCACGCCTGCGTCGGCCGTGGTCGGTGCGAAGGCCACGCTCGGCGTGCGGCCCGAGCACGTCGAGATCACGACGCAGATACCGGATGCCGCGCTCGACGTCGAAGTGATCGAGCCAACTGGCGCCGAAACGCACCTGTACGGGAAAATAGGCGGCGCTTCGTGGTGCGTGACCACGCGCGAGCGCTCGAAGATCGAGCCCGGTCAGCGTGTCGCGCTGCGTCTGCCGGCCGAACACATCCATCTGTTCGATACGGAGAGTGGACGCAGGCTGGTCTGAACCGCGTGCGGCTTGAACTTTGATCAGGCCGATTCAAGCCGAACAAGCTGCGAGCGACGCGGATCCATATGAAACAGCCCCTAAGGAACACCGGGTGTCCGCACCGAACTTGATTCCCCACATCCGCAACGCACTCGCGAGTCTGCGGCCCGCCGAGCGCAAGGTCGCCGAGATGGTGCTCGCCGACGTCGACTTCGCGATGCGCGCGAGCATCACCGAACTCGCGCAGCGCGCCGACGTGTCCGAGCCTTCCGTCACGCGTTTTTGCCGCGCGATCGGTGCGCACGGTCTGCGCGACTTCAAGATGCAGCTCGCGCAGAGCGTCGCGGGCGGGCTGCCGTATGCATCGACCGCGGTCGCGCGCGACGACGACGTGCAGACCTTGATGGACAAGGTCGGCGAAGCGGCGATCGACGGCATCACGCATGCGCGCGGCGCGCTCGATCCTGCCGTGGTCGAAAGCGCGATCGCGGCGCTTTCGAGCGCCCGGCGCGTGTTTTTCTTCGGCGTGGGCTCAGGCTCGGGGCTCGTCGCGCAGGACGCGGCGCTGCGTTTTTTGCGCATCGACATCGCGGCGGCCGCGTTTACCGATGGTCATTTGCAGCGTCTATATGCGGGTCTGATGGAGCCGGGCGACGTCGCGTTTGCGATCTCGCATTCGGGGCGCAGCGTCGAAGTGAATGAAAGCATCCAGATCGCGAAGGAGCGCGGCGCGACGACGATCGCGCTGACCAACGTCGGCTCGCGACTCGCATGGCTCGCCGATATTCCGCTGCTGCTGCGCGTGGCGAGCCCGATCGATCCGAACACGCCGGGCGTGTCGCGGCTCGTGCATCTGTGCATCATGGATGCGCTCGCGATCGGCGTCGCGCTGAAGGCCGGGCCCGAGACGCTGGAAAAGATGCGCCACGCGAAGGCGCGGCTCATGCCGCATGAGCCGGAAGGGGCGGGCGGGTAAGGCGCGCACATTCCGCGACTTTCGTCGTCGCTCCAGGTAGAATCGGCTCGCAGCGTTCCCGTTTACGTCCGTCCGCCCATGTCCTCCCGTTCCGCCGACACCGCATCGCACGCCCCATCAACGACCACCGCCGAACGTGTGCCGACCCTGCTGCTGGCCGCCGCGCTATCGCTCGGCAGCGCGACAGCGCTCGGCTTCGCGCGCTTCGCGTACGCGCTGCTGTTGCCGTCGATGAAACTCGACCTCGGCTGGAGCTTCGCGCAGGCCGGCGCGATGAACACCGCCAACGCGCTCGGCTATCTGCTCGGCGCGCTCGTGTTTCCGCGCCTCGCGCGCCGCTGGTCGGCCGGCGCGCTGTTCGCGGCCGGTTGCGTGCTGACCGCGCTGCTGATGGCCGGCAGCGGCCTCACCGCCAGCACGCATGCGCTGCTGACGCTGCGCGTGATCACCGGTGCGAGCAGCGCGGCGATCTTCATCGGCGGCGGCGTGCTTGCGGCGCGGCTCGCGTCGGCGCGACCGCGCGACGCGGGACTCGTGCTCGGTCTGTATTACGGCGGTACCGGCTGGGGGATCGTTGCGTCGTCGGTGCTGGTGCCGGTGACGATCCTTGATGCCGCCCACGGCTGGCAATTCGCATGGTTCGCGCTCGCGGCGGCCTGCGCGGTGTTCGCCGCGGTCGCGATCGGCGCGTCGCGCAGAATCGAGCGCGCGTACACGAGCGCGGCGGCTGCGGCGCATGCAGCCGGCGCCACCCCCGCCACGGGCTGGCCGCACTTCGCGGCCGCGCTCGCGGGCTACGGGCTGTTCGGCGTCGGCTATATCGGCTACATGACGTTCATCGTCGCGCTGCTGCGCAACGCCGGCATGAGCGCGGCGGTCGTCACCGGTTTCTATCTACTGCTCGGCGCGGCGACCGTGGTGTCGGCGCGGATCTGGTCGACGCTGCTCGATCGCATGCGCGGCGGCCAGGCGCTCGCCCTGCTCAACGCGCTGCTGGCGATCGCGACGCTGCTGCCCGCGCTCTTCACGCAGCCGTGGGTCGCGTTCGTTTCGGGCGCGCTGTTCGGCGCGACGTTCCTGTCGGCGGTCGCGTCGACGACCGCGTTCGTGCGCCACAATCTGCCCGCGAGCCACTGGGCGAAGGGCATCAGCGCCTTCACGATTGTGTTCGCGTTCGGGCAGATCGTCGGGCCGGTCGTGATCGGCTGGGTGTCGGATGGCGCCGGGCTCGCGCGCGGGCTCGTGTATTCGGCGCTGCTGCTAGCGGCCGGCGCGGTACTCGCGGCGTGTCAGAAGACGTTGCGCGCGACGTGAGTCGCCTTGTGCGTGCTTCGTATTTAGCGATACGTCCAGCACCGATGCGCGACGAACGTGAGCGGCGGCACCACGCACACGACTAGCGCGATGCCGAGCGCGGGCGGCCCGCCCGCAAGCTGTCCGATACGCTGCGCGCGCGCCGCCGGATGCGCGCCGAGGAGCGGGCCGCGAAGATCGCGCTGAAGTTGCTGTTTCCGTTGATGTTCTGCATTTTTCCGGCGCTGTTCGTCGTGCTGATGGGGCCCGCGATGATTCATATCTATCGCGATCTGCCGCCGAGCATGGCGGGTGGCACATGACCACGCACTTCGTCGCGAGCGGATCGACATGGGGAATGAACGGAGAGAGCCGGTGGAACGCACGAGACAACGTGGCGCGGCGGCGGTGCCGATTCCGCAAACCGCGAGCTGAAGCGCGAAGGGCTCGTTATGAGTTGTCGCGTGTCTCGGCCGTGCGTCTGCCTTGGAAGATCGGCAGCCGCCAGCCATAGCGCAGCGACGCGAGCCGCGCCAACACGCAAGCCAATGTCGCGAACCACGGCGTCCACCAGTCCGTCCAGCCCGCGTACGAAAAACCGACTTGCACCGCCGCGCCTAACAGCGCGGCCGACGCATAGATCTCGCGTTCGAGAATCGCGGGTACGCGCGAGAGCACGACGTCGCGCATCACGCCGCCACCGACCGCGCTGACGATGCCGAGCAGAATCGCGAGTTCGGCATTGTGGCCATACGTGAGCGCTTTCTGCGCGCCCGACACCGCGAACAGACCGAGCCCGATCGCATCGAAGAACAGCACCGGCTGGCGCAGCCGGCGCACCTGCGGATACGCGAGAATCGTCACGGCCGACGCGGCGAGCGCGGTCGCCAGATAGCGCCAGTTCGACAGCCCCGCAGGCGGGATCGCGCCGATGCACAGGTCGCGCACGATGCCGCCGCCGCACGCGACCATGAAGGCGATCACGACGATGCCGAGCAGGTCGAGCCGTCGTTGACGCGCGGCCACCGCGCCGCTGATCGCGAACACGAAGGTGCCGATCAGGTCGAGAATGGTGTAGACGGCGTGTGAATTCACTGAGTGGTTTCGTGTTGATCGAGCCAGGCACCGGCCGCGCACAGCATGGCTTCGAGGCCGGTGCGCAGGGTCGGGTCGAGCACAGGTGCGAATTTCGGCGAGTGATTGCTCGGAATTTCGTTGAGTTTTTTCGCGGCGAGCGCCTGGCGGAACACTTCGGGCTCGGTGCCGCCGACGAACCAGAACGAGTACGGCACGTTCCATTCGCGGCCGAACACGCTGAAGTCTTCGCTTGCGGCGGCCGGCGGCGATTCGTACGCGCGCTCGCCGAACTGCGCCTCGAACGCGTTGCGCACACGCTCGGTCGTGGCCGCGTCGTTGATCGTCAGCGGGTAGCTCGATAGTGTCGTGAATTCTGGCTCGCGCGGCGCGTTCGACGCCACGCATTCGGCGCAGCAGATGCGGCGGATCGCGCCGAGCATGTACTCGCGCACGTCATCGTCGTAAGTGCGCATGTTGAGCTTCAGCGTCGCGTCGTCGGGGATGATGTTCTCTTTCGTGCCGGCTTGCAGCGAACCGATGGTCAGCACGGCGCTGTCGCTCGGCGCGATTTCGCGCGACACGATGGTTTGCAGACGCAAGGTCGTCGACGCTGCCATGATCACGGGATCGATCGACGTCTGCGGCTGCGAGCCGTGCGCGCCGCGCCCGAACAGCTTGATCTTGATGCTGTCGCCGGCCGACAGGATCGTGCCGCTGCGATAGCCGACCGAGCCCGCCGCGCCGACCATCACGTGCTGGCCGAGAATCACGTCGGGCTTCGGAAAGCGCGTGGTCATGCCGTCGTCGAGCATGCTGCGCGCGCCGCGGCCGACTTCCTCACCGGGCTGGAACACGGCCATCAGCGTGCCGCGCCATGCGTCGCGATGCCCTGCCATCAGACGCGCGACGCCGAGCAGCCACGTGACGTGCATGTCGTGGCCGCACGAATGCGCGACGCCGACTTCGAGCCCGTCTTCGTCTTTCGCCCTCACCGTGCTCGCATAGGGCAGGCCGGTCGCTTCGGCCATCGGCAGCGCGTCCATGTCGGCGCGCAGCATCACGGTGGGACCGTCGCCGTTGCGCAGCAACGCAACGACGCCCGTCACGCCGACGTTGCGCGTCACCTCGTAACCGAGCTTTTCCACGTAGTCCGCGACGATGCCCGCGGTGCGCACCTCCTGCATCGACAGTTCGGGGTGCGCGTGCAGGTCTTTGTAGATCGCTTCGAGTTCAGGCAGCAGCGCGTCGATCGCGCTCGACATCGTTTCGATCAGCTTCGACATGGAGGGCTCCTTGTTGCCATGAACGCCAGGGAAGGAAGGCGGTGGAATGCGGACCGTCTGTCAGGATTGCGCAGGCGGCGCGCTTGCGGACTCGCTTTCGAGCAGGCTGTGCGAAAGCTTGCCAAGCAGACGTTCGAGCGTTTTGCGTTCGTTCGCGCTGAGCGCCTTCGCCAGCTCGACCTCGAGCTCGGTGCCCACCGCTTCGGACGCCTGCGCGACCTCGAGGCCGTGCGCGGTGGCGCGTAACGCGATGCTACGACGGTCCGACGCATGCATGTTGCGCGTGATCAGGCCGCGCGTTTCAAGCTCGGCGAGGACTTTGGAAAGCAGCGTTTTTTCGATCAGCGCGCGCTGTGAAACGGATTTGGGCGTGATGTCGGGCTCCGCGCAGACGAGGCGCAGCACGCGCAACGCACGCACGTCGAGATCCCAGCGCTCGCGGTAGACCATATTCGCGCGGTTGATCAGCAACGCGCTGGTCAGGTCGAGCCTGAAAGTCAGGAAGTCCGAGTACAAGAAATTGCTCCGCTGTCGACCGTCATACGCAGTGCAGGCATTATAGGCAAGTAGTTGAAATTTTCAAATACTTGCACGGAGCGGAGGGCCGGCGCAGTCAAAGCTGTTTGCAATAGAACGTCGTCGCGCAAAACGCGCCGTCGGGCATCAGCGCGCAATTCGGCACGCTGCCGACGCGTAGCCAGCCGGCGCGCTGATAAAGCCGTTCGGCATCGCCGCCGGTCACGGTGTCGAGCACGAGAACCGATTTCTTCTCTTCCCGCGCGATGCGATCGAGTTCGCGCATCAGAGCGTGCGCTACGCCGCGCCGGCGTGCTTTTCTGTGCACGAGCATCTTCGCTACGTCGGCGCGATGTGGCTGATTTTCGGGTTGCGCGGTAATCAGCTGCACGGTGCCCACGATATCGCCGCTGTGATCTTCGGCGATCAGCACTACGCGCTCGCCACGCGCGACGCTCTCCACGACGTTGCGCCAGAACGCGAGCGCCGTGTTACGCGAGATCGGCAGCATGAAGCTGACCGATGCTCCGCCTTCCACGCAGTCGATCAGCACGTCGGCGAGCGCTTCGACGCAGGCCGAAGCTTCGTTCGCGCCGACGCGCCGTATGGTCACGTTATCGCTCATCCGTTTCTCCGTTCGTTGACTGGCGATGTGGTCAGCGCGACGAGATAGCGCGCGCGTTTGCGAGTGGGGTTACGGAACACGATCGGGCTGTCGAGCCGCATTGCCAGGCAGTCGCCGGTCTTGAGCCGCCAACTGGTGTCGCCGATCGTGATTTCCATCGACCCGTCGAGCATCCACACCTGTTGATGAATGTCCGCGTCGCGCGCGCCGGTTTCGTAACTGACGCGCTGACCGGCGGGAAAGTTGACCTCGACCAACTGGATCGCCGAGCGCGCGGTCGGCGACAGATGACGTCGCACATACCCCGAGCTCGGATCGGTCCACACCGCCTGCTCGGTCGCGCGACTGACCGGCGATGGCTCGGCAGCCGGCGCGCCATCCTGCTCGAATAGCGACGCGAGCGGCACGTTCAACGCGGTCGCGAGTTTGTCGAGCACGGTCGCGGTAGGGCTGCTCTGAGCGCGCTCGATCAGCGAGATATTCGAGCGGCTGACTTTGCTGCGCTCGGCCAGTGCATCGAGCGACCAATTTTGAGCGTCGCGCAGTTCTTTGATCCGGCGCGCGATCTGGGCGTTGATGTCCATGTAATCCAGTTTAAGGGATGCAGTTTCCAGTAAACTAGACGACGGCTTTTTTGTTGTCAATGCGCAAATGCCCACTCACCAATTTGAATAAAAACCCCCACAAAATTGCCGACTCTTTATTCGTTTTGATTCGCTAACTTTCAATTAGCCTGTGGCGGAAAAGCCTTACGCCCCATTACGCATAAAATTACACGTATTGGTATAAATACCGATGCTGTAGTGAGACTACATTCCTACATTACTCACCACGAAGAGTCGCTACAGCCCATCCAGTTGCGCCGATTCTTCTTCCCACAGGCAAACGTTTGCAGTCATCGCTGCATGCCTGTTTTCGCGTCCGCTTCCCACCCCCCGACGCGCTCCGTTGCCCCAGAAAAGCACAATTTCGGAGAGACACCTATGCAGAAGAAACTATGGCCGGCCGTCGCGATAGCGGCGGCCGTGAGCGCCGCTGCGCACGCGGAAATTCCCACTCCTGGTCTCGACTTCGCGCCCATGTCGACGGTGCTGAACGCGTTCGCGTCGGCAGCGGCGCATCGGCGCGCGGAAACGCTCGTCAACAAGATGACGATCGACGAAAAGCTGCAGTTCATTCACTCGGAGTACGCGATGTCCGCCGTGCCGGGCGGCGGCGCGGGCTACATTCAGGGCGTGCCGCGTCTCGGCATTCCCGACCTGAACATGGTCGACTCGGCCACGGGTTCGGGCAGCACCAACCAGCCATCGACGACCTTCCCGGCGACGCTCGCGGTAGCGGCGAGCTGGGACCGCGCGCTGTCGTGGAACTTCGGCAAGCAGATCGCGATCCAGTTGCGTCAGCAGGGCTTCGGCATGGGGCTCGGCGGTGGCACCAACCTCGCGCGTGAGCCACGCGGTGGCCGGCTCTTCGAGTATCTCGGCGAAGATCCGGTGCTTGCCGGCGAGATGCTCGCCGAGCGCACCGACGGCACGCAAAGCCAGAAGGTCATCGCGACGATCAAGCACTACATGGGCAACGAGCAGGAACATAACCGCGGCGGCGGCAATAGCCAGATCGACGAGCGCACGATGCGCGAGCTCTATCTGCTGCCGTTCGAAATCGCCGCGCGCCGCGCGCAGCCCGGCAGCGTGATGTGCAGCTACAACGAGGTCAACGGCATCCAGGCCTGCGAGAACCCGCACATTCTCAACGACGTGCTGAAGAACGACTGGCACTTCGAAGGTCAGGTGCAGTCGGACTGGGGCGCGACGCATAGCACGGCACCGGCGATCAATGCGGGTCTCGACGAGGAGGAAGACGTCGGTTCGACCGTCTATCTGACGCCCACGCTGGTCAAACAGGCGATCGCGAACGGCTCGGTGTCGACCGCGCGCCTCGACGACATGGTCGAGCGCAAGCTGTATGTGATGATCCGCACGGGCGTGATGGACGATCCGCCGAAGGGTGGCGCGACCATCGACTTCTCGGCCGCGAGAGCCTTCACGCAGTCGGTCGAAGAGCAGTCGATGGTACTGCTGAAGAACGCCAGCAATCAGTTGCCGCTCGCCGCTGGTTCGCTGTCGCGTATCGCGGTGATCGGCGGCCATGCCGACGCGGCGGTGCTGACGGGCGGCGGTTCAGGCAACACGCGCGATCCGGTGACGGGCGCGTTCGCCGGTTGCGGCGGCTTGACGTTCGGCACGGAGACGGGCTGCAGCTGGTGGACCAACCCGTGGCTGAAGCTGAATACGCCGATCGTGTCGGCGATCAAGGCGCTCGCGCCGCAGGCCACCGTGACCTTCGCCGGCAACAGCGATCAGCAGTCGCCGTTTGCCGCCTACACGCAGCAGCAGATCACCCAGGCGGCCACGCTGGCGGCCAACTCCGACGTCGCGATCGTCGTGGTCGCGCAGCCGGCCGGTGAGGATATCGGCGATCTGCCGAGCCTGGGCCTCGCGAATCCGACCAACCAGGATGCACTCGTCGAAGCGGTTGCGGCGGCCAATCCGCACACGATCGTCGTCGTCGAAAGCGGCAACCCGGTGCTGATGCCGTGGAAGGATAGCGTGTCGGCGATCATCGAAGCATGGTATCCGGGCGAAGGCGGCGGCAATGCGATTGCGAATGTGCTGTTCGGCAAGGTCAATCCTTCCGGCAAGCTGCCCGTCACGTTCCCGGTGCGCGACCAGGATACGCCGACGTGGGGCACGAATGGCGCGTTTGCGGCGAACCCGGTGTACGCCGAGAAGCTCGATATGGGCTATCGCTGGTACGACTCGCAGAACATTACGCCGATGTTCGAGTTTGGCTATGGCCTGTCGTACACGCACTTCGCCTACTCGGGTCTGTCGGTTCAGCATCTGCCGGGCGGCCTGATCGACGTGTCGTTCGACGTGCGTAACGATGGCCGCGTCGCCGGTGCGGAAGTGCCGCAGGTGTACCTCGGCGTGCCGTATCAGGGTGAACCGCCGCGGCGTCTCGTCGGCTGGGACAAGGTGGGTCTGAACCCGGGCGAATCGCGTCGTGTGCACGTTGTCGTGACGCAGCGCATGCAGAGCGTGTGGGATACGACGAGCAACCGTTGGCTCTATGTGCCGGGCAGCTCGGTGTACGTCGGCGCATCGTCGCGCGACATCCGTCTGCAGGGGCACGGCTAAATAGTGTGACGGTGTAGCGAATGCGGGCGCGCCAGGTTGCGCGCCCGCCTGAATTGTTGATTACGCTTTCAGCGTGTTCTTGTAGAACTTTCCATCCTTCATCACGATGCGCAGGTTCTGCTCCGGGTTCGCGATCAGGTCGAGATTCTCGAGCGGATTGCCGTCGACGAGCAGCAGATCGGCGTACGCACCTTCCTCGAGTACACCGAGCTTGCGCGGGTACGGATTGCGGTGCCCGGACAGCGCGAGTAGCTGGCCATTGGTGCCCGTTGCGATGCCCAATGCTTCGGTTGCGCTATACCACGCCTTCATATGCGTGAGCATCGTGCCTTGCCGTGCGGCCACGGCCTGCGAAAAGATCAGGTCCGTGCCGAACGCGACCTTGATGCCATGCTTGCGCGCGAGTTTGAAAACCCTGTCGGTGCCCGCGATCACCTGAAGAAATTTTTCGCGGATCGGTGGGGCGAGCGGACCCGCGTCGTCTTCGTTGACGAACGGCTGCGTGCTCAACCACGTGCCGTTCTTCGCCATCAACGCCGCAGTCCTGTCGTCCATCAGATGACCGTGCTCGATGCACTGCACGCCTGCCGCAACGGAGCGCTGAACCGCTTCGGACGTGTACGCATGCGAGAGGATATAGGTGCCCCAGTCGGCCGCTGTTTCGACGGCCGCGCGCAACTGCTTTTCGGTAAACGTGAGCATGTCGAGCGGGCTGCGCGGCGTCGATACCCCACCGGCTCCGACCAGCTTGATCTGCGTCGCGCCCTGAATGAACTGCTCGCGCACCCGCAAGCGGACTTCGTCTTCGCTGTCGGCGATCGCGAAGCCACCGTCCCGTTCCAGTTGGGTGACCTGGTTGCCGGCGCGCGGCAGATCGCTCAGCGCACGAAAATCGCCGTGACCCCCGGTGGTCGTGATCATCGCGCCGGACGGATAGATTCGCGGCCCGGAAATCATGCCGCTATCGATTGCCTGCTTCAGCGCGAATGACGGGCCGCCCGCGTCGCGTATCGTTGTGAAGCCGCGCAGTAACGTACGTTCGGCTTCAGCGCTTGCCGCAAGATGAACGAAAGCAATGTCGGATTGAAGGATGACCTGAATCGGCACTGCCGCGAGCAGCGCGTGCCAGTGCATGTCGATCATGCCGGGCATCATCACCTTGCCACCGCAATCGACGAGCGTTTTGCCGTCGATCGAAGCCGGTTGACCCCGACCCAACTGGCTGATGCTGTCACCCTCGACAACCATATAGAGACCGTCACGCAACGTCGACGATTTGCCATCGAACAAGCGGAAGTTCGTGAACAGCACCGGCTTGTCCGGCGGTGCTGGCGGTTGGGTGGTTTGAGCATTGCCAAGACCGGGCAGAACCAGGCTCAGCATCGAAGCGGCGAGACCGGTGACGAAGCCGCGCCGCGACAGATCGGCACTGATACGGCGGTTGGCATACTGCGCTTGAGACTTGTCACAAAGACATGAAAACGACGCACTGACTGCTTTATCGCCGATGTACTTTCCTGAAGGCATAGCTCACCTGTAACGTAGATCACCGTGCATCGAAAGCCGCCATCTGACTACATTTCACACCTGGCGACGCGAAAGTCAAGCCCGCACAGATTATCGCCTACGAACGAGGATGGCAAATTCCGCGTCGCTTGATACAAGCATTGAAATTGCATCTATTACTCGATTACGCGGTTGCAGCATGTAATTAGAAAAATATGCTTGCGACGGGCGAAAAGATCGGGCTATGCTCACGCCACGTATTCTGTAAGTGAATCCCCCGAAATAAGGCACGATTCCCTACCCTGCTTGGGGGGGAGATGCGCCAAACAAACGTCCCAATAGAGCGGATGCATCGGCTATTACAAACGTATTTTCTATCATCGCGATTATCGAGCGAGGCGATCGGTCATTCTTTTAACGCCGCTGCAATTAGAAACTCAACTATTTCACAATTTCGCCGCCACTCCATGAATGCCGGGATCGGAAAAGTCGCATTCAGTCTTTTTTAATTTTTCACGGAGAAACAGAAATGATCGATGTGTCAAAGCCGCGTATGCTCAAGGTGCTGGCGGGGGCCGGCTTGTCGCTGTTTGCCGTCACCGCGATGGCCGACGATACGCTCGGTTTGTCGGAAAGCCTGTTCTCCATCGGCGCGCCGGAAGTGACGCAGGCGCCTGGCGCGAGCGCGAGCCCGTGGCGCTTTGCGGTTGGCGCAGGGGTCGTGAACATGCCGAAATTTCCGGGCGCGAGTGGCACGAAATGGGAGGCGGTGCCGTCGGTGAGCGTGAATTACGACCGCTTCTTTATCGGCGCGAATCCAGACGCGGGCTCGGTGCTATCGCTGGGCGCATATCTGTATCGTGATAGTAACTGGCGCGTCGGCGCGGCGTTGACCTACGATTTCATCGAACCGCGCAGCGAGTCCGACGACTCGCGGCTGCACGGACTCGGCGACGTCAAACGCACCGCGCACGCGGAGCTGTTCGGTGTTTATACGTGGGAGTTCGTCACGGCGCGCGCGAGCGTTTTGACCGATATTGCCGGCAACGATCGCGGCACCGTCGCGACTTTCGATCTGTTGGGACGCTATCAACCCATTGCGCAACTGACGCTCAGCGCAGGCCCGGGCCTGACGTGGGGAAGCGACAAATACAACGAAACCTATTTTGGCGTGAATTCCGAGCAGAGCGCGCGCTCGGGATTGCCGACCTACTCGGCCAGCTCCGGTTTGAACCAGTTGCGCTTTTCAGTCAACGGGGTTTATCGGATCGCAACGCGTTGGAACGTTGGCGCGAGCGTGTCGTTCGCGTGGCTGCGCGGCGACGCGACCGACAGCCCCATCACCGAAAAGACGAGTCAGATTACGTACGGCCTTTTTGCCAATTACCTCTTTTAGTCGTCCGCCAAAAACGAAGGCCCGCTGCACCCGATCGCGTGGGTGCAGCGGGCTTTCCCGTTCTACGAGTCAGCAAGCGCTTCGTCAATTCTTCTGCGCGAGCAGCGCCTGAATCCTGGCTTCGGTCTGCGCATAGGCGCCTTCTCCAAAGTGCGTGTAGACGATATGACCTTGCTTGTCGATCAGATAGAACGCGGGCCAGTACTGGTTGTTATAGGCATTCCAGGTGGCGTACTGGTTGTCCTGCGCAACCGGATAGCTGATACCGAGCCGTTTCAGCGCGGTCTTCACGTTGCCGGTGTCGCGTTCGAACGGATATTCCGGCGTATGCACGCCGATCACCGTGAGCCCCTGATCCTTGTACTTCTGGTTCCAGCTTTTTACGTAAGGCAGCGTGTTGGCGCAATTGATGCAGCTATAGGTCCAGAAGTCGACGAGTACCACTTTGCCGCGCAATTGCTGCAATTTGAGCGGCTCGCTATTGAGCCATTGCGTGATGCCTGTGAGCTCGGGTGCGGGCGAGCCGCTTTCCGGCGGCGCGGCGATGGCGACCGTACTCGTCGCGATCAACGCGCAGGCGGCAAACGCGGTGGACAGTGCGAAGGTTTTCAAGCGGGTAGTCATGTCAAAGTCCTTTGAGTGAAGGGAAAAGACCGGCGAGCCGCGCGTACAGCAGCACGTCGTACTGCAAATAGATGGCGAGGGCGGTCAGCATCACCAGTACGCCGAATACCTGTTGCAGGCGCTCCGCGTGACGTGAGACCACACGGACATGACGCGTCACGTAATGGCCGCCGTAGATGATCGCGAGCATCGGAATCGCCGCACCGATCGCATACAGCGTGAGCAGCAGAGCCGACCAACCGAGATCCTGAGCCTTCACGACGAGCACCAGAATCGACGCGAGCACGGGGCCGGCGCAGGGCGTCCATACCGCGCCGAGCGACATGCCGAGCACGAAGCCGCCCGCGTTGCCGCTGCCGGGTTGCGTAGCTGGCGCAATGGCCGCGCCGATGCGCTCGAGCGGCCCTTGCAGTTGCGCGACGAGCCAGTCGTAAGGTCGCGGCCAGATACGCAGAAGCCCGGACAGTGCGAGCAACGCGATGCCGGTATTGCGCAGTACCTGTTGCGCGACGTGCACGGTGCTCGACACCGCGCCCAATAGCAGCGCGAAAGACGCGAAAGTCAGAATGAAGCCGGCGACGATGAACAGTGGCCGCGTGCGGCTCGGTCGTTCGACGGAAGTGCCGAGCAGGATCGGCATCACCGGCAGCACGCAGGGAGAGGCAATCGTCAGCAGCCCGGCGAGCAGGGCGAGCGGAGTTTCGAGAGTACTGTGCATGATGGGCGTTCCGTTGGCTGGGATGGCCGTATTGGAACGCCCGCACGTATCTGGTTTATGTCGGGGTCAGGCGCGCTTGCAATGTAGTGTGTCTGCGTATGGCGCGGATACATTGCGACACAAATCGGTTGAGCAACCGATGCGCGCGGGGGGCAAGGCGGCGGTAGCCGAACGCTGGATCAGCGCGCCCTGCGCTTACGCACCGCGGTTCCGGTCGCGGCTGCGACGCTATTTGCGCTGGACGTGGAGAACATCGGCATACGCTCCTCGATCCAGCGCAGCAATTCGAGAGGTCCCGGTGCGAGCGGCCGGCCGGTCTTGACGAGCACACGCGCCTGCGCGCCGGAAAACAGCGGATGCGCGATCGGTATCGTCGTCAATTCGCCACTCGCGATTTCGCGGTAGGCAGCGAATTCGCCGATCAGCGTCATGAAGTTGTCGACCGTCACGAAGCGCTTCAATGCGCTCAGTGAGTTGGTGGTCAGCGTCGCGGGAATCGACACGTTTTCGGCGAGTTCCGTCATCTTGACGACATGACCGATCCCAAAGGTGGGTGGCATCAACGCGAGCGGCCACGCGCGCAGGTCGTCGAGCGTCGCGGGTCGCTTGCGCTTCGCGAGCGGATGGTCGCTTCTTAGCAACAACACGACCGGCTGCGGCGAACTCGCGCGATGCTCGAGGCGCGCATGAGGCGGCGGATTGTACGCAAGCCCGATATGCGCACGACTTTCGGCGACTTCTTCCTGGATCGCGTCGACCGCGAGCATCGAGGCCGATTTCGAGTTCTGGATATTGGACGCAGAATGGCGCGAGCACATCGTCGACCAGCGTATCGACGAAGCCTTCGCTGACCGCGAGCCGGATCTGCCCTCGCTGCAGGCCTTTCAACGCATGCAATTGATCTTCGAGCTTCTCCTGCTGCGAACGGTAGCCGCGCCAGAATTCGAGCAGATGCGTGGCCGCTTCGGTCGGCCTGACTCCGCGCGGCTGCCGCTCGAACAGCACCGCGCCGAGTTCGTCCTCGAGCAGCTTGATCTGCCGCGTGATCACGGAGGGTGACGTATTGATGCTTTCGGCGGCGCCGCGGATGGTGCCGTGCGTGAGCACCTCGTTGAAGTAGCGAAGGCGTTGCTGGTTGATCTCGCGCATGTGATTTGTCGATTGCGGTTAATGTGTTGCCCACAAGGCAACGATTTGTGAACTTAGTTGCTCTTGCTGATGAAGGCTTGCGCTGTCACTATCCATCTCAAGCGGTGCGACAGCGGTAAGCCAGTGGTTCAGTCGTCAAGGCATCTCCGGTTTCAGATTCGTTCTACCCGTCTCGTTCGATTCGTTTCAGATTGCCATTGAAGTCTGCTCTGCCTGCACGGTGCCCGCATGCGGCTGTGCGATATCGCGCGCGAGCGGACCCGATCAATTCCGTATCAAAGCCTTTGCTTGAAGGAGAACAACCATGTCGGATCAGATCAATAGTCGCCGCCGCCGCTTTCTCGGAACGGCGGTTGCCGGTATCAGCCTGCTCGAATTGGGACTGGGCGGGCTCGCGCATGCGCAATCGGCCGACGCGGCCGGCAATGCGAAAGCGGGCGCGCGCGTGGCGTCGTTCGAGAAGATTCGCTCGATCAATGCGGGCACGCTGAACGTCAGCTACGCGGAAGCGGGCCCGCAGAACGGACCGGTGGTCATTCTGCTGCATGGCTGGCCTTACGACATCTACAGCTTCGCCGAAGTGACGCCGTTGCTGACGGCGGCCGGTTATCGCGTGATCGTGCCTTACCTGCGCGGCTACGGCGGCACGCGTTTTCTGTCGGCGGATACGCCGCGCAACGGTCAACAGGCGGTGGTCGCGGTCGACATCATCAACCTGATGGACGCGCTGAAAATCGACAAGGCCGTGCTCGGCGGCTTCGACTGGGGTGCGCGCACGGTGAACATCGTCGCCGCGCTGTGGCCGCAACGCGTGAAGGCGATGGTGTCGGTGAGCGGCTATCTGATCGGCAGCCAGGACGCGAACCGCGCGCCGTTGCCGCCGAAGGCCGAGCTGGCGTGGTGGTATCAGTTCTATTTCGCCACGGAGCGCGGCCGCGCGGGCTATGAAGCGAACCGTCATGACTTCAACAAGCTGATCTGGCATACCGCCTCGCCGAAATGGAATTTCGACGACGCCACGTTCGAGCGCTCCGCCGAATCGTTCAATAACCCGGACCATGTTGCCGTGGTGATTCACAACTATCGCTGGCGTCTGGGACTCGCGCAGGGCGAGCCGCAATACGACGAACTCGAAAAGCGCCTCGCCTCCGGACCGACGATCGCGGTGCCGACCATCACACTCGAAGGCGATGCGAACGGCGCCGCGCATCCCGAGCCCGCAGCATACGCGAAGAAGTTTACCGGCAAGTATCAGCACCGCAAAATCAGCGGCGGCATCGGCCATAACCTGCCGCAGGAAGCGCCGAAAGCCTTTGCGGATGCGATTCTCGACGTCACCCGCCTTTGATGGAGCCGGCGCGCGCCGGCTTCTTCTGAACGGAACCCCAGCAGTCGAACGTACGGCTGCTGGGGTTTTTTCATGAGCGGGCTGTTTGCAACCCCCCTGCGACCCGCACGACGCATGCGACGCCGGCCCTGCTCGGCAGGTTCGGAAGTGGGTTTTGGTATCGCAATGTATCAACGGCATACGCGGACAAACACGCTTGCAGAAATGGGGGGTGACGAAAACATTGCAGATACGTTGGAGCGTTCTAATGTCTTCACGCAAGGTTGATTCACAACGTTGCGTGTGAAACAGGCGGGACGTCACAGTGTATCCGCGTCGATGGCTTCGCGTCCCGCTCAATCCTTATCCCTGATGGTTCGATACCCGGAGAAGACTCATGAAACTCGTTCAATCGCTGATCGTCGCCGCACTCGTCGCCGTTCCCGTCGTTTCGTTCGCGCAATCGCAACCGCAACAGGCACTCACACGTGCCGAAGTCCGCGCGGAACTGGTCCAGCTGGAAAAGGCCGGCTACAACCCGGCCAGCGACAACACGCAATACCCGCAGAACATCGAAGCGGCCGAGGCGCGCATCAGCGCGGGCCATGACGCGCCCGCCTTCGGTGGCGTCGCGAACGGCAGTTCCGCTTCGGGCTCGCACGTGCCGATGAAGCGTGCGGCGGCGGATCGCGTGTACGACGGCTCCCACATCGTCGGCCTCGGTTCCATCTACGCGCATTCGTGATCGATGCAAATGAGCAGGCCGTCCGCGTGCATCGGCTCACGTCGACGCGCGGACTCCTTGTTTAACTCACCTGTCGAGACAAAAACGATGACCACGGTGCTGAAAAAAATTCTGGGTTCCGTTCTGTTGCTGGGCGGACTGTTCGCGTTGCAGGCCACGGAGTCCGCGCAGGCCGCGCCGTCCGATGACCTGAAGGGCAAGAACGTCGTTCTCGTACACGGCGCTTTCGCTGACGGGTCCAGCTGGGACAAAGTGATCCCATTGCTCGAAGCGCGCGGCCTGCACGTGGTGGCCGTGCAGAATCCGCTGAGCTCGCTCGCCGACGACGTGGCGGCAACCCGGCGCGTGATCGCGCAGCAGAACGGGCCTGTGATTCTGGTCGGCCATTCATGGGGCGGCGTGGTGGTCAGCGAGGCCGGCAACGACGACAAGGTGAAGAGCCTCGTGTACGTCGCGGCATTTGCGCCGGACAACGGTCAGTCCATTGCCGACATCACGAAGGACCAACCCGCGCCAGTCTGGGCGAGCGAATTGCGCAAGGACTCGGCGGGTTATCTGACGCTATCGACCCAGGCGGTGCTGGACGATTTCGCGCAGGATCTGCCGCTGCCGCAAAAGCGCCTGATCGCGGCGACCCAGCAGCCTTGGGCCGCTGGCTGTATCGACGACAAGGTGACGAACGCCGCGTGGCATGGCAAGCCGTCGTACTTCGTGGTGTCGGGCCGCGACCGCATGATCGATCCGTCCTTGCAACTGGAGATGGCGAAACACATCGACGCGAAGATCACGCGCGTCGCCACGAGCCATGTCGCGATGCTGAGCCAGCCGCAGGCCGTGGCCGACGCGATCATTGCCGCCTCGCGGGCCGCGCATTGAAGCGCGCGCAGTCTCGTCAATCAGATTGCGATTGACGGAATGCTCTTCATGCAGCGCAGCGCGAACATCGAGCGGCTATGGCGAATGCCTGCGATCTTGTTTTTGCTGATCGAGCAATGCGACATAGCCGCGGATATACCCTTCGTTTTCGAGGCTTCAGACAATGGAGATACGGCACGTTTGCGGCTTCACCGGTTCTGTCCCATCAGTACCTCGTCGAATGAAGCGCCTTGGTCGGCCAATCATCAGTACCTTTTGCTGGGCAGTACTTTTGCGCTGATATTCGCGTTGGGCGTGGCATCGGCGGCAATCTTCCCGCACCGTCTGCGTACGGTTCTACAGCGGCCGACGCGGCTGCGCATCGTGAACCGTCTGATGGGGAGCTTGCTGGTAGGGATGGGCACGCTGATGGCGGCGGTACGCTGACCATGAAACGATCCGCATACCGCCGCCGCGGGAACAACGTCATCCTTATCGTCTGTACCGCGCGATATCAATGGAAAATGAGGTACAGGATGATCAGTACGATCACTGGAACGCCGAGCAGCCAGCCAAGTAGGTAAGGCATGATGTCATCTCCTTTCGTATTGGAGTTCGAATACGCAGGAGTTTCAGCAGGCAGCGTGCCTGGCTCGAAGATGTCGATCTATTCGAGCAATCGATCGACGGCAACGCCGATGGTCCGCGTATCGGCTTTAGCCATATCGATGCCATAGCCGATTCCGAACTCGCGCCGGTAATAAGCGCGATCTGATTGGCCAGTAACTTTTCCATCGAGTGCTTCGGCAACGACGAAAAAGCGAAGCCGCCAACTACCGGCGCGCGACATCGCGCGGATAGACGGCGGCCCGCCTCATGTTCCAGTCCACTACGCGTGGTCTATATCACACCGGCAACCAGCAGAACGATCACCACGATCAGTACGATGCCGAGTCCACCGGTCGGACCATAGCCCCACGATCGGCTGTGTGGCCACGCTGGAAATGCGCCGATCAGCAGCAGAATCAGCACGATTAGAAGAATGGTTCCTAGCATGTTATGACCTCCGCCTGGTTGAGAGAGACCTGCTTTATCTACGTTGGCCACAAGGCCGCAGGGTAATCCCCAGGCAGCAAACCTTGTGCCCAAGGTCGATCCTTTAATCAGATCACCGGGACGGCGCGCGGCACGTGCGGAGATTCTCGAGCCAATTGAAACGGCACCTGTCGCGCTCAAAACCTGAGCCGGGTGCCGTTTTTCCAATTGCGGACACGTCGCGCGTCCTATAGATAGGTTCCGCTGATGCGGCCTTCGAAGATCGCGGTGTTGATGTCCCAATCGTCGACGGTACCCGTGCCGCCACCGTCCACCTTGACGACTACCGAGCGGCCGCCGCGCAGCGTCTTCATCTGTTCGGCGGTCAGCGTTTTCTCGTCGGATGGCTCGCCCGCGCCGGGCGGCAGGTCTTTGATGATCACAGTGGCTTTCATGGCATTTCTCCTTGACGTGGAAAGGCGAGCACAGTGCGGCGCCCGCATCGATTTCTGCAAGGCCTATGCCAATGTGAGGGAACGTGCGCCGCAACATGGAGCGGGGGCCGCGATGCGAAGCCTGGCAAGGATCCGCGCGATAGCCGCGTTGAATCGCACTGAACACGATCGCGATTGCGCGTCGATGTGTTTGCGCGCGTCCCACGAGTCACGAGCGAATGGTTGGGGCGCAGCGCAGCGTCGCGCGCGGCGAACTCAGGCGTCCAACACTCAATCGCAAGCGCAAACAGAAACGGCACGCGCCATATGCGCGTGCCGTGATGGTGAAACGCCCCGGCGAGGAATGCTAGCGGCGCTGGCGTCTACGCGGCGAAGCTGCTTCCGCGATACGCAGATGCGCGGCCGGAAAGCCCGGCGGGTACTCGACGACGCGCATCGCGGCCGGCACCAGCGGCGCGGCGAGACTCGAGCGCGCGCCGACACGGGCGCCGCCGACGATCGCGGCCATCGCCTCGCGGTCCAGTTCGACGCTTTCGGTCAGATCCTTGATGCTCAGCTTGGCCATGATGGCTCCAGAAAGACGCTCCGGCGGCCAGACCCGTTCGGGTGCCGGCCGCCGTGCTCGGAATGTGTTCGGCGTGTCATTCGTTGTGCTGAGGTCTCAACGCACTATCAGTATAGGAAATCCATTCGCGGCGCGCATGGCCATGGTGTTGCCGCGGCAGTGAAGGAACCCCCAGTCCCCCGCTGCTGCCCCGGCTTACACGGCGGAGTAATTGGCGCCCGACAGGATAGGGTCGACTTTCAGCTTCAGCGGCAGCGCGACGCCTGGGCCGATCGAACCGATGTCATTGAGCGCTGCGACGTTGACGATTTGCTGCTGAGCCAGATTCTGAGTGACGTTGACGTTGACGTTGACGTTGACGTTGGCGATGCCGGCAAGGCTGCCGAGACCACCAAGGCCCGAGGGCATGGGCACGTTGCTGCCGGTGCCGCCGGCGATCCCGGACATGGCCCGGCGGTCGAGTTCGCGCGTGCCGGACAGATCGCGAATCATGAGGGATGACATGGCGTTTCTCCAAAGACGTACGGAAAGCGGACATGAATGGCTCGCGGCGAAGCGGCCCGCGGCTGCGGGCGCCTCGCCGCACCACGCACTATTAGTGGTTGCTGTTGCTCGAATTGATATACGGCGAGAAGTCCGACGTGATGCCGGTGGCGAGCGCAACATCGTTGCCGTTGGCGTTCTGGAAGTTCAGTTCGTTACTGATCAGTTGCGTGGTGCTGGTGTTCTTGACGCTGGTCGGCGCATAAACCGGGGCGAAGCTGTTGTACTTGCTCGGGCCGAAGCCGCCGCGTACGGCTTGCATGGCTTTGCTGTCGAGTTGTTCGGTGACGGACAGGTCTTTGATCATCAGCGTTTTCATGGTGAGTCTCCTGAAAGAAGTGTTCGCAGTGTTGCGAGTGGTTTCGAGCAATTCGTTTGCTCGGACATCACTAATGCACAGGCTGTGCCAGTATTAATCAAGGATCCTGAGGAAATCGGCGAAGCCCAGTCGTATAAGGGTTTTGCGCGTGGAGGGACCACCGTGCCGGTCAGCTCGAAGCACGCTGACGCACTCGGAGCGGTGGCCGCCGTCCGACATCGCGGCGGACCCTGTTGGATGGCGCACGACATTGCGCGAGCCAGCACGCGGCGCGGCGCGCGGCTCATGCCTGGTTTGCCTGGTTTGCGAAAGCGCGGACCGGGAGCTAGTATCGAAACGGCACATGTAACTGGATACGACAGGTTTTCTATCGACCCGCGTGGCGTCGGTCGCATGCGACACGGTCCAGCGGCAACGGCGGTGCTTCGCACAAATGGCTAGCCTTGCGCGTGTGATTCTCGACTTCCAGAGCGGCGAGCTATCGCGTGACGAGTTCGTCGCGCAGCTCGACAGCGCGTTGGCGACCGAGCAACTCGGTCCGACGCGGCTGCTGGAGACGCTGTACGCCGCGCATCATCGGTCGCCGTTGCCCGACGATCTCTATCTGGAAGTGCGGCGGCGCATCGAGCTGCTGCGCGTGTCGAACGTCGCGGCGGGTGGCGAGGAAACCGGCATCCAGACCTCGGTCGATCTACCGTCGCTGCGGTCGTCGAGCGCTGGCAGTGCGGGCGCCGCGAGTACTGCCGGAAGCGCCGCGCACGAGACCATCAAAGGCATCGGCGATACGCTGAACAACCGCTTCGTGCTCGAGGAGTGCCTCGGCGTGGGCGGCATGGGCACCGTGTACAAGGCGCTCGATCTGCGCAAGCTCGAAGCGTCGGATCGCAAGCCCTATCTCGCGATCAAGGTGCTGAACGTCCAGTTTCGCGGCAATCCGAATTCGCTGGTCGCGCTGCAGCGCGAGGCGCGCAAGGCGCAGGTACTCGCGCATCGCAACATCATCACCGTCTACGACTTCGACCGCGACGGGCCGATCGTCTATCTGACGATGGAGTACCTGAGCGGCAAGCCCCTGAGCCAGCTGCTGCGCACGCCGGGCTATCAGGGCATGCCGGTGCGGGCCGCGCTGCCGATCGTGCGCGGCATGTGCGCGGCGCTCGCGTACGCGCACGAGCGCGGCTTCGTCCATTGCGATTTCAAACCCGCGAACGTGTTTTTGACCACGAATGCCGAAGTGAAAGTGATCGACTTCGGCATCGCGCGCGTATTCCAGCGGCCTGAAGAGGAGAGCGACGCGACGGTGTTCGATCCCGGCAGTCTCGGCGCGTTGACGCCGGCCTATGCGAGCCCGGAGATGATCGAGCATCGCGAGCCGGACCCGCGCGACGATATCTACGCGCTTGGCTGCATCACGTACGAGCTGCTGACGGGACATCATCCGTTCGATCGCCTGTCGGCCACGCAGGCGCGCAATGCCGATTTCAAGCCGCAGCGTCCGGCGAATCTCGATGCGCGACAGTGGCGCGCGTTGCGTGCCGCATTGTCGTTCGATCGCAATACGCGGATACCGAGCGTCGTGCGCTTTATCGCCGAGTTCGACAATGAAGCGCGCGCGGAGAAGTCCGGGACGCTCGCGTGGGTAGGGCTCGCAGGCCTCGCCGTCGTGTGCGCGGTCACCGTGGGCGTGTTCGCTTTTCGCTCGGGGTCCAGCCGGCACCAAGCCGCGCCAACCGAGGCGGCGCGATCGCAGGGCGATCAGGTCGATCGGGCGGCTGGGGCGTCCGCTGTCGCGCCTGCAACGAATGTCGCGCAGACAACGCCGGCGCCCGCGCCAAAGCCCGCGTTGACGCTCGCCGCGATCACGCCCACGCTTGCCCAGGTGCCCTGTTCGGCTCTATCGGGCGCGGTGCAGGACCACGCACTGACGGTACGCGGTTTCCTGTCGCAGCGATACGGTGCCGCGCATCTGAAGGAGACGTTGGCGGCGCTGCCTGGCGTCGATACGGTTTCGCTAGACGTGCGGCCGCTCGCCGACGATAAATGCGACTTCGTCAAAACGCTCGCGCCGTTTCTGGTGCGCAACTGGCAGGCGGGGCGCGTGGCGTCGCTGCAGATGCGTCCGCCAAGCGGTTTTCTGACCGAGAGCAACTCGCTGGTGGTCGACCTGAAAGCGCCGCCGTTCGATTCCTTTGCGACCGTCGACTACTACCAGCTAGACGGCCACGTCGTGCACATGGTGCCCAGTCGTCTGTGGCCGGACAATCAGATGCAGGCGAACGGCGGTCCGTACACGATCGGCAGCAATGCGGGCGATTGGACCGTATCGAAGCCGTTCGGCTCGGAAATGGTGGTGCTGGTGGTGACGCCGGTGCCGCTGTTCGACAAGCTGCGCCCGGAAAGCGAAGCGCGCGCTGTTTATCTGCGCGCGCTCGAGACCCGGCTCAAGCAGATTGGCGGTCAATACGGGCAGGATCGCCTGTTGGCGGACTTCGCCCCGATTACGACCAAACCCGCGACGCGATGATCCGTCAGGGAGCCAATCGACACGGCTTTTAGTGCAGATCCTTGACGACGCGAAAACCGTTCTGCGATTGGCGCACGCCCGCGCTGTATTTGAAGCGCGTCGCGCTGAGCATGTAGTCGCCGCCTTCGCGCCATGAGCCGCCGCGAATCGCGCGCATCTCGCAGCCGGGCGAGTCCCACGCGTGGCCATCGACGGGCGCGCCCTGATAGGTGTTGTGCCAGCAGTCGGCGGTCCACTCCCAGACGCCGCCGTTCATGTCGTACAGACCCAGCGGATTCGCGGCGAACGTGCCGACGTTTTCCGGGCCTTCCTTGTGCCACGGGTCGCCGCAGTCCTTGCAATTGGCGTTGCCCTTGCGCATCTGCTCGCCCCACCAGTACGCGGTCGTGGTGCCGGCGCGGTCCGCGTATTCCCATTCGGCTTCGGTCGGCAGACGGTACGGTTTGCCGGTCGTTTTGGCGAGCCACTTGACGTACTGCTGCGCGTCGTCCCAACTGAGATCACGCGCGGGTGCGGTCTTGATGCTATTGCTCTCCGGCGTCAGCTTCTGGCAGGCGCCGGCGGCGACGCACGCATTCCATTGCTCGACCGTCACGGGGAATTTACCGATCGCGAAGGGCGCGCCAATGCTCACGTGATGCACGGGCTTTTCCGACGGATCGTCGGTATTGCTGCCCATTGCGAACGAGCCGGCGGGTACCGCGACCATGACCGGACAGGCCGCGCAGTCGCGGATTTCACCGGCCGTCGGTGGATGGGCGACGGTCTTTTCGGCGAATGGCGCGGCAGCGGGGCGCGGCGGCGGCGCGGCTGCGCTGGCTTGCGTCGCGGGATGCATGACCTGGGCAGGCGGCGTGGGTGGCGCGACGTGACCGCTCTGCGTCGCGGGCGCGGCTGGCGGTGCAGCCGGCGCGGCACTCACCGCGGGAGTCGATGCCGCCGCGCGCAATCGATCGATACGCGCATGCGCGAGTGTGGCGAAGCGGCCATTCGGATAGGCCTTCAGATAAGCCTCGTAATCGGCTGGGTAGTTGCTGTCCTTGATCGAATCCCAGAACGTGATTTCGTATTGTTCGCCGCTTTCCTTGGGCATGATGCCGCGACTGCGCGGCGTGATGGCCCGACGCTCTGATGTATTCGACGACTCGATAGCGCCTTCGCCACTTGTGGGAATGGATGACCGCGCGACAGAGAGCCAGGGTTGCTGCGTTCCGCGTGTAGCGGCGCGTACTTCGGCGCCGACCTGTCGGAACAGCGCGGCGAGCGATCGAGACGATGCGTCGGCGTCGTTGAGCGCTTGCAGCAAGGCATCGGTATAGACGCCATGCCGCGGACCGTCCGCCGCGAAACCGCCCGGTGCGGTTGCATAGGCAATCACGGTGTTGGCAGCGATCCTCGGTTTATCGATCGCAACCGCGGCGGGGGCAAATGGATTGTCGAGGCACGTATCGAGAATCACGAGATTGAGCCGGCCGGCACGGGCGGATTGCATCGCATGCAAAACGGTATTCAGATCGACGCCGTTATTCAGTAGCGACACCGGCGCGCGGATATCGCCTCGCGCATCGAGTCCCACCGGCAAAAGCAGCGTTTGTGCGCCTACCTGCATGCCGTGTCCGGCGAAATAGAACACTCCGATATCGCCTGTTTGCAATCGTCGTTGAAATTCGTCGATGGCAGCGCGCATTTGCGGCGGCGTAGCATTCGTGCGCGTGATGACTTCGAAGCCACGCGCACGGAGCGCAGCGCCGATCGATTCGGCGTCGCGCGGCGCGTTGGCGCGGATCGGGTTAGTGGCGTCACCGTACTCGCCATTTCCGATCACGAGCGCGACACGCCGCGAATGCGTGTCGTCGCGTGACGAAGCAAAGGGTGAAAGGAGCAAAGCGGTGTCCGCCGGCCGCGCCGGATGACTCGCTACCCAAGCCGGGCTCGGCTCGATGCTTTCACGTTGCGTCGCGGCACCGGCACCGTCCCACTGCGCCTGGATTGCCCCAACCATGCACACCAGCAGGAATCGTCGCCACATCTTTATATCCCGTTTGTACCGGACAGAGTTCAGGCATTCGTGCACCAGGCTCGCGCTGCCCGCGCTCTTTATTAACGATAGCACGCGCTTTGCGTCACAACTGTCCGGGAGTCCTTAACGCGTCATACGGTTAACGAGCATTGCGTATCTTTTTGGCAAGTTACGTCCTAAGCTGATTCAGAAAGTCACGTCACTCGGTCGTTTTAACTAGGTGGGCTGCCTGCCGGTTTCGACCCGCGACATGCCGCTCGAACACCCGGATTGTCATCGATAGCCGGGCCCCAGCCATGACTCCTGTTCGGGAGAGTGCGCTATGCGAAGAACCCGTGTTTCCTTTCTTTTCGGCAGTCGTGATCCGGCGCAAGCGCATCGCGGCGGATTACGCGCGGCGGTGTGCGCGACGCTCGTCGCGGTCTGCCTCGGTATCGGCACTGGCGGCGTTGCGCGCGCCGAGCAGACGCCGTCTCCGCCGGGGGCCGAGGAGTACATCATCTGGCCGTCGGATGGCGCGGTGATTCACGGCGGCAAGCTGTGGGTGCGCATGGGGCTGCGCAATATGGGCGTGTGTCCGAAGGGCGTCGCGTTTCCGAATACCGGCCACCATCATCTTCTGATCGACACGGATTTGCCCGCGCTCGATCAGGAGATTCCATCGGATCGCCAGCACCTGCATTTCGGCGCGGGCGAAACCGACGCGCGCATCGAGTTGCCGCCCGGCAAGCACACGCTGCAGCTGATTCTCGGCGACCATAATCACGTGCCGCACGTACCGCCCGTGTATTCGAAGAAGATCACCATCACCGTGCTAAAGAACTAACGCGGTCCGTTCGTTCGAACCGGTCAAGCCGGAACGGAGAGTCCTGATGAAGAAGATCATTGCGGCCGCGGCATTCGTCGCAGCGGCGCTGACGGTATCGACCGCGCCGCAGGGCGCGTGGGCAGCGACGCCGTCGCCGCCCGGCGCTTACGCGTATATCGGCTATCCGAACGATGGCCAGGTGGTGCCCGCCAATAAACCGTTTCGCGTGTGGTTCGGTCTGCGTTTCATGGGGGTCGCGCCGAAAGGCGTGAAGTACCCGAACACAGGCCACCATCATCTTCTGATCGATACCGATCTGCCGCCGATGGATCAGGAGATACCCTCGGATCGCCATCATCTGCATTTCGGCGCGGGCGAAACGGAAACGATGATTTCATTGCCGCCGGGCAAGCATACGCTGCAGCTGTTGATGGGCGACGACATGCATATGCCGCACAACCCGCCGGTCTATTCGAAGAAGATCACGGTGATCGCGCGCTGACTGTCATCGAGCAGCCAACAATGTCGCGCGCGCTGTTGGCTGCGATCCACCATTCACTCGTCTCGCTGTGCCGCTCGTCAGCGTCGGGACAGCGGGTGCGATCTTCCTGGCCTTTGCTACAAGGCGTTCAGGACGCGAATGACGAAAGCAAGGCACTCCTGGCATAGCCCATGCATCAGTAGCGCCCGAGCAGACAAGTTGCTCGAACCCGACGCACCACGATGCGCTTTCCCACTCCCAGGAGATTTGCCATGAACACGCTGATGATCAAGGACCTGTCCAACACCGAACAACTCGACAGCAAGGCGATGAGCGCCGTGCGCGGTGGCAACGGCTACTATTCGATGCCGTCGTACCTCAGCTATGCGCCCGTCTATGCGCCGAGCAGCATCAAGAACGTCTCCACGACGCAGATGATCAACACGGAAATGAACATCCAGAGCGCTAACGGCAACGACTCGGCGCTAGTCAGCGGTACGGCCACCTACATCCAACCGACCATTTACTCGAGCAACGTCAACAACGGGTAGTGAGCGGCGCACACGCGGCCCGGGCGGCCGCGTGTGCGTGCCCCAACAGGCGCATCGCTCAAAAGACCGCTAATCCAATCGTCCTTTCCACGCATCCTTCGCGTATCCGCCGCTCCCCGCATCGACTTTTCCGCCGCTTCATTGCCGAAGCCGCGCGGAAGCGGCTCGGGCTGAAAAACCGGGCATCTCGCGCGAAACAGGCGGGTGCAACTGGAGACCACCGTGTCAGCATTGCCGGAATCATCGTTCGATTCGTCGTGTGATTCGCTGGACCTTCAGCGGGTTCCTGCTGAAGCCAGGACGCCTCGCCGCATAGCCCGTGTACTGCGCGGGATCTGCGCGGCAACGATGTGCGCTTTGGCAGTGAGCGCGTGCGTCGACGTCAGCATGCCGGCTTATCGACGCCCGGACACGCCGGCCAAGACATCGTGGTCGGATCGCAATGGCGCGCCGGTATCGGCCGCGGAGACGATCGAGCGCGACTGGTGGAAGGGCTTCCAGGATCCGTACCTCGATACGCTGATCGACAAGGCGATCGACGGCAACTTCGATATCCGGGTGCTGGCCGCGCGTATCGAAGTCGCGCACACGCAGATCAGCGAGACAGGCGCGGCCGCATTGCCGACGGCGGACCTCGGTGCCGGCGCCGACTACACGAAGACGACTGGCCAGCCTTTGACGAAGACGTACAACCTCGCGCTGCAGGTGAACTGGGACATCGACATCTGGGGCAAGGTCGAAAAAGGCGTGCAGGCGCAAAAGGCCGAATTCCACGCGAGCGAGGCGGATTGGCGCGCGGGATATCTCGAACTCGTCGCGAATGTGGCCAGTACCTATTTCCAGATCCTGCAATTCGACGACCAGATCGCACAGCAGCAAAAGACCATCGCCACGAACAAGCAAATCCTGGCGATCTACGAAGGCCAGGCGCGCAATGGGCTCGTGCCGCAAACGCAGGTGTTGCGCCAGCAGGCGGAGATCAACCGGCTCACCAACGATCTCTATGATCTGCGCCGATCGCGGGCGGTCTCCGACAACGCGCTATGCACGTTGCTCGGCGTGCCGGCCGGCGAATTCCATGTGCCGCAGGGCCATTTGCAGGAGCGCGTGAAATTGCCGGGCGTGCCCGATGGTTTGCCCGCGCAATTGCTGTCGCGCCGCCCCGACGTGGTGGCGGCCGAATTCAGGGTGCTCGAGGCCTATGACCTCGTCGGTCAGTCGAAGCTCGCGCAATTGCCGAGCATCGGCCTCACCGCGCAAGGCGGCACGGCAAGTTACGCGCTTAACCAGTTGCTGAAGTCGTTCACGTTCGGCCTGATGCCGAGCATCAATTTTCCGCTGTTCGATCCGGGCGTGCGCGCACATGTGAAGGTGACCGAGGCGCAATCGAAAGTCGCCGAGCAGCAATATCGCGTGGCCGTGATGGGCGCGTTCGAGGAAGTGGAGAACGCGCTCGTCAATCTGAGTGCCCATAAGGCGCAGCACGCGGAATTGCTGCAGCAGGTGTCGCGCCTGCAGATCGTCGCTGATCAGATCCAGTCGCAACTGCGCCTTGGCGTCGTCTCGCAGCTCGAAGTATTCGAAGACGAGCGGACCTTGCTGGAGGCGCAACAGGCGTTGCTGGAAAACCACCAATTGATTCTGTCCGACACGGTAACGCTTTATAAGGCGCTCGGCGGCGGATGGCCCGGTGTCGACGTGCAAGCGCAGGTCAAAGAGAAGTAACGAAACATTGAGCTAATCCACGAGTTGGCGTACCGCGCGGGTATTTCGTCGGCTGACGGCTTATCCGCGGTCTTCTCATCCGGCGATATCCAAATTGACACTCTCGATGCGTGACTTACAATCCTTTAGGGGTCAGCGTTTGCGTGGCTCTTCACGACAATATCGTTGCGCCGTTGTCCTTCGTCCAGTTCGCCCCGCGTTCCCGCCGCGGCAGGTAAACGCTTAGCGATCCAGATAAAATGGCCACCGGCGAAGCTCCGATTGCTGAAATGCGCGTGACAGTGGACGCTGCCTTCGACGTGGTGTTGTCACCGGTTGCCTGCGCGCAGCGCCCCGCGCTCGACGCCATTCGCATCGTCGACAACCTGTTCGCCATCGGCCGCATCGAAGCGCCGTTCAGCGACTATCCCGCACCATGGACCGCCGCGCTCTCGCGCCGACATGCGCGCGTTTTCATCGAGCATGGCGCGATTTATGTTGCCGATCTCGGCAGCAAGAACGGCACGACGGTCAACGGCATCGCGGTGCGACAAACCCCCGCGCGTGTACGCGCCGGCGATGAACTCTGCTTTGGCGGTGAATTGCGCTATCGCGTCGGCATCGAGCCGCGCGCGCGCGTCGTCACGGGTGGAAGCGCTTCTCCCCTCATTCATCTATTGCTGGTGCCGCAGCGCGATGACCTGGGTCTGCAACCGGTCGACGTGCTGGCTTTTCCATTTCTGGTCAGTAAAACGGACGAGGTTTTCTCGCGCTACAAAGACCGGTATCCGCATCAGGTCAATTACATTTCCCGGCGCCATGCGCACCTGTTTCTGAAGGGCGGCGAGCTCTATGTCGAGGATCTCGGCAGCACCAACGGCACGTTCGTGAATGGACAGCGGACCGGCGAATCGGCGCTTGCACTGGCGGAGGGCGACGTCGTTGCATTTGGCGGCGACCACTTCGTCTACAGGGTGTCGCTACAGGACTCCGCCGACGTCGAACCCACCGTGACCCAGCTCTCTCTTCAGCCCGCTGTCGACAGTGCCGCCGATGCCGACAAGACGACCTTCGTCGGCGCTGCGCATTCGTTTCTCGACATCTTTTGCGTCGATCCGGCGCTGCAACGCGAAGACGAAGTGAATGAAGCGGCGCAGCCGGGCTCCGCGCGCGCGAAGCGTGACGGAGTAGGGACGGCAAATGGCGCGCAGGGCGCCAAAGGTGCGCAGGCGGGGCATCCCGCCGATACGAGAGACGGCGCGAACGAAAGAAGCGGCAAAGCTAACAGCGCGGCAAGAGGTAAGCCGCGTCGCTGGAAGATGGTCGCCGGCGAACTCCACAAGGCGTTAGCGGACGGCGAGCGCACCAATGTGCGGCGCGCGGCGGCATGGGGCGCAGCGGGTATCGCGATCGTGGTTGCGCTTGGCGTGGGCCTTTATCTGCACGGTTCATCGGAACGGGAGTTGAAGAGCCTGCTCGCGAGCGGTGATTACTCGAGCGCCCTCACGATGGCGCGCGGCTATCTGGCCACGCATCCGGCGGACACGAAAATCAGCGCGCTCGCGAGCGAGGCGTTGTTGAAAGCGAACTTGCCGGGCTGGATCGAAGCCGTGCAAAAAGCGCAGTTCGACCAGGCCGACACGCTGCTGAAGAACATGAGGGCGTTGAGCGGAAATGACGCCGATGCCGCGTCGCTGGTCGGCGAATTGCAATGGGTCGGCGATCTCGAACGCTTCGTCGCGGCGCGTGGCGGCGTCGACGCGCCGATCCGCATGTATACGGACGAAGCGACGATCAACGGTCTGCTGCACCGCTGGGACGACGACGCGGCGAGTCACCAGCGCGCGCTCGATCGGATTGCGAGTTACGTGCCGGTCTTCGCGGAGCCCTACGCACACACGCTCAGCCATCTGCGCAAGCTCGAAAGCGACGATTCGGTGTACGTCGCCGCGATGGATCGGCTCAATGGCGTAATTCATACCGAACTTTCGCGCGACAAACCCGACGCGCTGCCGCCGGTACTCGACGATTACGCGCAGCGTTATCCGCGGCTCGCGGGGCTCGATAGAGTGCGCGACGATTTGCGCCAATACACCGGGTTGCTGAATGCCGCGTTGAGCCGTCAATTGACGTCATTGCTGGCGATGATGAAAACGGTGCGCTTCAGCACGCCGCCTTTTCAGGCGCAATTCCAGCAGCTTGCGGCGACGCGCTTGCCGTCGCCGGACATCGTTCAACGGCAGGACGCGGTCGATGCCGCGTGGCAGCGCGGCGACGCGCAGCAGGCGCTGAACGATTTGCAGTCGATGCCGGCGAGCCCGTGGTCCGATGTGCTCGCGGCCGAAGCGACGCACAAGCAGGCGTTGTCCGATCAATACAACGATCTGCGGAAAACGCGTGACGGGAAAGATTACGACCAGCGTCTGCTGTCGTTCTACGCGAGCCTCGATCCGCGGACCGACGCATGGTTCGTGCAGGCGATCCAGAAAGACGTGGCCGCATTGCATGACAAGGCACTCGCGCATGCGCAAGATCTGCTGGTGCGCGCGCAAAGCCTGTGGAAAGCGTACCGCGCGAACGGCCCGATCGGCGGCACGCAGCGGCTCGAAGCCGGCATCTCGCCGGGCTTTCGCAACGAGGCGCGTCTGCTGAGCGAGGCGCAGACGGCGGCACGCCAGGGCATGCGCATCTATACGCAGTTGAAGGCCGATCATCCCGCCGACTTCGATCGCCTGCTCGCGGATATCGAAGCCGAAGCGAGTTTGCAGCGCCGCTCGTTGACCGAGTTGCGCATGGTGCTGGACCCTGGGCTGCTGAAAGCGAAGCTCGCGTTGATTGGAGGCGATCAGAGTGAAACGCGATCCTCACCCTAGACCGTTGTCGGAGGCGCTCGAAGATCATAGCGTCGAAGGCATTGCGATTCTGACGTCCGAGCCGGTGCGGCTTGCGCGCGCGCTGATCTGGGCGATGGTCGCGCTCGTCGTGTCGGGTTTGCTGTGGTCGTTCGTCGGCCGCGCGGATGTGATCGTCAGCGCGCCCGGCACGTTGGCGCCGGAATCGGAGGTGCGGCGCATCTATACGCCGATCGACGGCGAACTCGCGGATCTGTATATCGCCGAGGGGCAGCCGGTGTCGAAAGGCGACGTGCTCGCGCGGCTCAATGCGCGCGGCGCGATCGAGGCAGCGAGCAACGCGTTACAGGCACAAGTGAAGCTCGAAGACGCCGAACGCGAATGGAAGCAGTTCCCGGAGAAGAAGGCGTTGATGGAACGCAAGGCCGCGTCGTTGAAGGCGCAACTCGAAGTCGAGGAGCGCTTGCACGAGAATCGCGTTTCAGAAGGCACGACGAAGCTTGCCGAAGGGCAGAAGGCCGAACTCGACGAAGCGCGCAGCTCGCTCGACAACGCGCGCCGCACGCGCGAAGCGGCGAATCAGGAACTCGATCGCTATTCGCGGCTGTTCGCGCAGCCGGGCGGCGGTGGCATTGCCGAATTACAGGTCGAGCAGAAACGCACGGCCGCGCTCGAAGCGGATAACGCCTACCGTGTCGCGCAGTCGAAGCTGGCCGAGCTCGACTTTCGTCTGAGCCATGAATACGCGCAGGCCAATGCGCAACTGGCGACGAGCGGCCAGCAAAGCACCGATCTGCAACTGCAATACGATCAGGCGGTGCGCGACATCACCGATGCGGAAGACAAACTGCGCGTGCAACTGCAAAGCGCGCGCCTCGAAGCCGATGCCGCCGCGCGGGTGCGTTTCGAGAACATCGATAAAGACAATTTTCTGCTGATTCTCGCGCCCGTTTCAGGCGTGATCACCGACGTCACGTCGACGCAGCGCGGCGACAAGATTCAGGCGAATGCACCGCTCGGCGGCATTGCGCCAAAAGACGCGCGGCCCGTGCTGAAGATCGAAATCTCCGAACACGACCGCGCCTTTCTGCACGTCGGCCTGGCTGTCAAAATGAAGTTCAACGCGTTTCCTTACCAGCGCTACGGGTTGATCAGCGGCACGCTCGCCTATATCTCGCCGGCGACGAAGCCATCCGCGCAGGACAAGCAACCGGTCTACGAAGGCCGTGTCACGCTGGACAAGGACTACTACCAGGTGGCCGGCACGCGTTATCCGCTGCGTTACGGCATGACCGCCAATGCGGAAATCGTCGTGCGCGAGCGGCGCCTGATCGACCTCGGTCTCGATCCGTTCAGAGAGGTGGCGGGTTGAGCGCGCGAATCAAACATCCACGAAAGGAGCCGAGCAAATGACCGCGATAGTGCGTATCGATGATGAAGTCGTGGACGTGGACGAGTTCATTCGTCTTCTGAAACTGACCGGCCAGTTCGAGAGCCTGGTCGAGCAGATCGTGCGCGACAAGCTTACCGTCCATGCGGCGAAGAAGCAGGGCGTCGCCGTCAGCGCCGACGAAATCCAGCAGCGCGCGGACCAGTTTCGCCGCGTGCGCGGCCTGCATCGCGCGGCGGACATGAATCATTATCTCGACGCGCTGCACGTGAGCCTCGACGAATTCGAGGCGTTCATTACCGACGGGCTTTATCAGGAGAAGATGCTCGACAACATCGGTAACGAGGCGGCGATCCATGATTACTTCGCGCTGAATTCACCGAAGTTCGACGCGATCGAAGTCAGCCATATCGTGCTCGATAGCGAAGGCAAGGCGAAGGAAATGATCTCGTACCTGCACGACGACCCCGACGCCTTCGGCGAGATGGCGCGCGAGCATTCGATTGCCGATACGCGCGAGTCGGGCGGCGTGATCGGCAAGGTACTGCGCGGTTCGCTGAAGCCCGATATCGAGGCGAAGATCTTCAATGCGGCGGTCGGCGATCTGCTTGGGCCGTTTCCGTCGGCCGACCGTTCGTGTTTCGAGATCTTCGCGGTCACGGCCAAATATCCGGCCACGCTCGATGCCGACGTGGCCACCGAAATCCGCCGTTTGCTGCGCGAGAGCTGGCTCATTGCCCGCGCCCAGGAACACGTGATCGAAGCGCGCTAGTGCCCGACTAGCGCCCGATAAAGCGAGGCTCACCGATACATGGACGCCCTCCAGACCGCGCCATCCGCGCCTTCCACCGCCGAATTTCTCGCTTCGGTGGAGATCCTGTCGCCGTTCTCGCGCGACGAAATCGAGCGGCTTGCCGAGTACGCGCAGGCAAAGTTCTATCCGTTCGGCGAAACGGTGTGCTCGGCCGGTGACGTGGCCGAAGGTCTCTATGTGATCCGCTCGGGCACGGTACGCATCTTCTCCGAGGAGCACGGCAAGGAAACCAGCATGGGCGTGCGCAAGTCGGGCGAGATCTTTGCCGACATTGCGATGTTGCGCTCGTATGTTCACGAAGCGTCGGTACGTTCGTCGGGCAAGACCGAAGTGCTGTTCCTTCCGCGCAGCGCGATCGAACCGGTGATGGCGGGCAACGCCGCCGCGTTGGCGTTCGTCGCCAGCTATGTGGCGATCAATTCGGCCGGGGGCTTCGTCGCGCAATTGTTCGATCTGCGCGGCAAGCTGAACAAGGCGGAACTCGAAGAGTACGTGCGCAGCGTCGGCGCAAAACGGGTCGCTGCCGGCAAGGAGATTCTGAAACAGGACGGCCGCGACGACAGGCGGCTTTATGTGGTGCGGCAAGGCCAGGTGCGCATCGTGCGGCAGGAGGAGGGCCACGACTATACGCTCGCGACGCTCGGCAAAGGGGAGATATTCGGCGAGAAGGCGTGCCTGATGCGCCAGGAACAGATGGCATCGGTCGTTGCAACCACCGACACGCGGCTGCTGGTCATCCCCGAGCGCACCGTTCATTTCATTCTCGAGCGCAATCCGAAACTGCGAGAAGTGCTCGACGAGCGCATCCGCTATGGCGACCGCGAATTACAGCGGCAAAAGCGGCTCGAACAGCGGCGCAAGCTGCCGTTGATGCTCGACCTGCAGAGCAAACCGGAACTCGGCGAGAAGATCATCCGGCGTTTCGCGCTCGTCGAGCAGGCCGAGGAGATGGATTGCGGCGCCGCGTGTCTCGCGATGATCTGCCGCCATTACGGCATTCCGATGACGCTCGGCAAATTGCGCGAACTCGCGAACGTGACGACGCAGGGTGCGACGCTCGACAGCCTCGCGCGCGCGGGCGAGTCGCTCGGCTTCACGACGCGCGGCGTGCAATGCACGTTCGATTCGCTGCGCGGCTTCGATCTGCCGTTCATCGTGCATTGGGAGGGCTATCACTACGTGGTCGTGTACGGGCTGTCGAAAGACTATGTCTGGGTGGCAGACCCGGCACTCGGTTTCAGAAAGCTGAGCGTCGAAGATTTCGAACGCGGGTGGAGCGGCACCTGCCTATTGTTTACCGGCGGATCGCAGCTGCTGCAGATGTCGGCCGAGCGCTCGCCGTGGATTCGCTTTGTCGGCTATCTGAAGCCGTACCGCAAGATACTCGGCTATCTGTTTCTGGCGACCTTCGTGATTCAGGTGCTCGGCGTGATTCCACCGCTGATCATTCAGAACATTCTGGACGGCGTGATCGTGCATCAGAACGTCAGTCTGCTGCATATGCTGATCGGCGGGCTCATCATCTCCAATGTCTTCACGCAGTTGATGTCGACGATTCGCGCGTATCTGGCGAACTTCATGGTTCGCAACATGGACTTCGCGATGATGTCGCAGTTCTTCAAGCATACGTTGTCGCTGCCGTTCTCGTTCTTCGCGAAGCGCAAGACCGGCGATATCTTCGCGCGCTTTCAGGAAAACCAGACGATCCGCGCGTTCCTGACCGAATCCACCGTGACGACCGCGCTGAATCTGCTGATGATCTTCATCTACTTCACGATCATGTTCGTGTACAACGTGAAGATGACGCTGGTGTTGATCGCGTTCGTGATTCCGATCATGGGACTCACGGTGATCGCGACGCCGAAGATCAAGGGCTACGCCCGCGAGGTGTTCACGGCGTCGACCGAGGCGAAGTCGTTCCTGATGGAAGCTCTGTCCGGCGTCGAGACCGTCAAGGGCATGGGCATCGAGCGGCCGGTACGGTTGCGCTGGGAGAAGAAATACGCAAAGGCGCTCGAATTGCAATATCGCGCTCACGCATTCAATATTCTGGTCGGCTTCGGCAGTCAATTGCTGAATGCGGCAACGACGATTGCGATTCTTTGGGTCGGCGCGAATCTGGTACTCGCGCGTGAATTGACGATCGGTCAGCTGATCGCGTTCAATGCATTCATGGGCAGCGTATTGAGTCCGCTGATGGGTCTCGTCGGCTTGTGGAGCATGCTCAACGATGCGGGTGTCGCGATGGAACGGCTCGGCGATGTGCTCGATATCGAGCCCGAACAGAAGCCGCAGGATTTGCCCTCGCGCGTGATGCTGCCGGAACTGCAAGGCGAAATCAGCCTGCAAGGCGTGTACTTCCGCTATGGCGAAGAGGATTCCGCTTATGTGCTGGAGAACATCAGCTTCGATATCAAGCCGGGTGAACTGGTCGCGATCGTCGGGCGCAGCGGGTCGGGAAAAACCACGCTCGCGAAGCTGCTGGTTGGCTTCTATCAGCCGAGCGAAGGGAAAATAACGATCGACGGCTATGACTCCGGCGTGATCGACAAGACTTATTTCCGCGCGCAAATCGGCTACGTGATGCAAAGCAATCTGCTGTTCTCGGGCACGATCGCCGAGAACATCGCAAGCGGCGACGACGCGCCGGAGCGCCGCCGCATCGAGGAAGTCGCGAAAATGGCCGACGCGCATGGCTTCATCAGCAAGATGCCGCTCGGTTATGAGCAGATCGTCGGCGAGCGCGGCATCGGTTTGTCGGGCGGTCAAATCCAGCGGCTTTGCATTGCGCGTGCGTTGTATCACGATCCGCGTCTGCTCGTGTTCGACGAGGCGACGTCGGCGCTCGACTCGCAATCGGAAAGCAATATTCTCGGCAATATGCACGACATCCTGAAGGGCCGCACGGCGGTGATCATCGCGCATCGGCTCAGCACGATCATGCGCGCGGACAAGATTCTCGTGCTGTATGAAGGCGCGATCGTCGAACAGGGCCGTCACGAGGAGCTGATCCAGCGCGGCGGCATGTACTATCAGCTCGTGCAGAAACAGTTGAGTGCATCATGATGAAGATACTCGACCAGATTGAAGAGGCGAGCCCCGCGATATCGTACGCGGGACTGATCGAGCGGATCGAGATCCTGCGCTCCACGTTGCGCTGGTCGTCGCGGCTCGAACGCGCCGATATCGACAAGCTGCTGAGGCAGGCCACGTCGTTGCGCGACGAAGTGATGCAGCTTTCGCACAAGGAGCGCTTCGTGCAGGCGGCCACCGCGGGCGAGCCGCAGACGAGCGCGGAGCAATCGCGCGGTGCGCGCCGCAAGGCGCTACTCGAACGCAGCTTCATTTTCGAGGGCACGTTCGGCGACAACCCGCGTTTGCTCGAATCGCTCGAAATCGCGGAAAAAGCGGCGCCAACGGATTTGCCGGTGTTGATCGATGGAGAAAGCGGCACCGGCAAGGAGCTGATGGCGAAAGTGATTCACGCGAATGGCGCGCGTGCGGACAAGCCGTTCATTTCGGTGAACTGCGGCGCGATTCCGGACAATCTGCTCGAATCCGAACTTTTCGGGCATCGCAAGGGCGCATTCACCGGCGCGTCGAGCGACCGCAAGGGAAAATTCGAAAGCGCGCATACGGGCACGATCTTTCTCGACGAAATCGGCGAGTTGCCGCTCGCGGGCCAGGTCAAGCTGCTGCGTGTGCTCGAGGCGCACGAGATTCAACGCGTCGGCTCCGACGAAACGATCGCGGTCGATACGCGCATCGTCGCGGCGACCAATCGCAATCTGCGCAAGCTCAGCGAGGAAGGCCGGTTCCGCGAGGATCTGTTCTACCGGCTCAGCGTGATTCACGTGACGTTGCCGCCGCTGCGCGAACGGCGCGACGAAATTCCGTTGCTGATTGCGTGGTTCTGCGACGAAGCGGCGGGCACGCTGAAACGCCGGCCAGTCAGGTTGACGCCGCGTTTGCGGGACTTTCTATTGAGCTACGCGTATCCGGGCAACATTCGCGAATTGCGCAACGTGATGTACCGCATCTCGTGTCTGGCTGCAGACATGGCCGACATCGAGCATTTGCCGCTCGATATGCGACCCGCCGCACCCGGTTCAGCGGCGGCGCAGGCGGAGGGCGGGCAGGCGAGCGGCGAGCAGCCGATCAGCGTCGCGAATCTGATGTCGTTGAGCGACGCGAAGCGGGCGGCCAGCGACGACGCCGAAAAAGCGTTCCTCGAACGCGGACTGCGTGAAGTCAGCGGGACCGTCGCCGAACTGGCGCGGCGCATCGATATGAATCGCTCGCACTTGCAGATGCTGCTGAAAAAGCACGGCCTGCATTCGAAGGATTTCCGCAATCGCAATGCGTCGCCCACGAAGAACGGCGCGAACGAGCGCGACGAGGAAGAAGACGAAGGCTGAGTGAACGACCACTGACCGCTCGGTGAAACGCGCGCCTGAAGATCATCAAGGCGCCGGGTTCAGCAAGGTCTTGTCCGCGGCATTCGGGTCCTGCGCTTCGACGACCACTGCGGTGATGTTGTCGCGCCCGCCGCGCGCGAGCGCGAGGTCGACGAGTTCGCAACTTGCGTTTTCGCGCTCCGCCGTGGTCAGCACGGCGGCGATCTCGTCGTCGCTCAGTTCGTTGCTGAGACCGTCGCTGCACAACAGGAACACGTCGCCATCGGCGACTTCGATCGCGTCGTCGTCGAGTTCGAGCGAATCCGTTGCCCCGACCGCGCGCGTGATCATGTGCTGCGCGGGATGATGGCGCGCCTCTTCGTCGGTGATGACGCCGAGCGAGCGCAGCTCCTCGACCTGGCTGTGATCGCGCGTCAGTTGCCGCAATTGCCCCGCGCGGTACAGGTAGATGCGGCTGTCGCCGGCCCACACGTAGCCGCAGAAGCGATCGCATGCAAGCAGCACGACCACGGTGCTGCCGATGCGCTGCACCTGGCGGCGCGCGGCTTCGTCGCGCAATTGACGGTTCGCGGTTTGCAGACGCGTGCGTACATCGGCGATCAGCATTCTGAGGCCGTGCGGCGCCGCCAGTTGAGTCAACGCGTCGATCACGGTGCGGCTGGCAACGTCGCCGACCGCGTGACCGCCCATCCCATCGGCGACAGCCCAGCGTCCCGCTTCGGGCTCGTCGAGGCAGGCATCTTCGTTGATTTCGCGGACCCGTCCCGTGTCGGAACGCGCGGACGACGTCCAGCGAAATTGGCTCTCGCATGTCACAACGGCTACACCATATCGTTTCGGTTGCGTGCGTCCGGAGACACGGTGAGGTTCGCGTTCGCGCCGGTGTTGCGTACGTCGACCGACTGGAACTGGTTGATCATCTGGTTAGCATAGAAGTTGTTGGAGACCTCGTACAGATTGACCACCGGCCCAATGCTCGGCGTTTGCGGCACGTACGGCTGAATCCAGCCATAGATCCATGGCGCGCCGCCGCCACCGCGAATCGCCGCCATCGCCTTGCGATCGAGCGCGAGGTTCAGCGAGAGGTCGTTCAATTTGATGCAGGACATGTCGTTCTCCGGTTGGCCGCGTGCGCAATGCGCGCGGCTGAATGGACTCTGCACCCAACGCCGCAAAGGCCATGCCAATCGGGGGCGGATTCGACGCGAAGCCCGCGGCGCATTGACTGGCGTGGCTTGCGCGGTTTTACCACGAACGCGGTCGACGCGATCGGTCGGCTCGCGGCCAACAAGCCCACATTCGAACAGGTGTGAGACCCAACACATTCGGCGGGGTCCCACGGGTTCTCCATTCAGTTGAAATCAACCCGCGACACGGCTCGCAAATGAGCGTCGCACACCAACAGATCAGTGCGATTTCTGTTGGTCCCGTCCTGACATCTTCCTCTTCAGAAAACCGCTCGATCGGCCGTCAACCCTGTAAACAGGGGTTTTCCGGCGCCTGGCCCGGATGATGCGAAAGCTGTCGCAACAGTGTTGGAAATGCGAACGAGGCCAGCCATGAACACCCAAACGCTCGATACACGCGACGACGACCCGCAATCCGCAGCCGCTTGCGACACCGCATCATCGACGATCGATCTGCCGATCGGCGCGCACCTAGTCACGCAACGCAACGGCTACGAACATCACGGCATCTATGTCGGCAATGGCCGCGTCGTGCACTACTCGGGCTTTGCGGCCTCCGCGCATCCCGGACCGGTCGAGGAAGTCGAACTCGCGCGCTTCGCCGCCGGCCATTCGCTGTCGGTTCGCGCGACGCCGAGCGCGATCTACGTCGGCGCCGATGCGGTGCGCCGCGCGCGCTCCCGCCTCGGCGAAAACCGCTATCGCCTGCTGACCAACAACTGCGAACACTTCTGCGCGTGGTGTCTGCTCGGCGAAAGCCGCAGCGAACAGGTGCATTGCTGCTTGCGCCATCCGAGCACGGGCATGCGCGCACTGCTGTGCCTCGTGAAGGCGTTTGTCGAGAGCGGGGCGAGGAACGAACACCGCGTGGCGCAACTCGCGCAAGTCGCGTGAACGCAGCGCGTCGGGAACGGGACGATTCGAGGAGAACATCATGGTAGCCGCAGAAAAAAGCTTGCACTGGGCCGTCGACAAATGGCTCGCGCCCACGCCGTCGATGCCCGCGCGCGTGGTGCGGTTCTGCCATCACGCGTCGCAACAGCAACGCTATGTATGTGTGCAGGCGTTGAAGCCGGAAGGATTGCTGTCGATTTTCTTCTTCCGCCACGGCGACGGTTCGTGGAACGTGTTCCCGCCGCAAGCCGAGCGGCCCGCGATGAACGGGTATTGCCGCACGGCCGCGTAGAAACTCATGCGTGACCCGCCGTGGCCGCTTCCGTGGCGAGCCACTGACTGAACAGCAACATCGCCGGCGTCATCGGCTTGCCCTTCAGGCAGGTCAGCCAGTAACTGCCCGCCTTGACCTCGACGTCGAACGGGCGCACCAGACGCCCGGTATTGATCTCCCTTTCGAACATCAACGCAGGCACGAGCGCGATGCCCGCGCCCTGTATCGCCGCTTCCACCATCAACCGCGACGAATCGAACACCGGTCCGCGCACCGGCCGCGGCGCGATGCCCGCGGCCGCGAACCAGTTCAGCCAGTCGTCCATGCGGTACGAGCGCAGCAGCGTTTCGTTGGCGAGATCGTCGGGCCGCGCGAGGCGCGCGGCGATCTCGGGCGTGCAGAGCAGCGCGAGCGGCGCGTCGAGCAGTTTGGTGGCGAGCGAGCCGGGCCAGGTGCCGTCGCCGAAACGGATCGCGAAATCGAGGCCCTCGGTCGCGAGGTCGACGAGGTTGTTATTGGTCAGCAGCCGCAGCTCGACGAACGGATGCGCGTCGCGAAACGACTTCAGGCGCGGCATCAGCCAGCCGAGCGCGAACGTGCCGACCACACCGACCGTCAGCACCTCGTGAAAATGCCCGCCGTCGAACTGCTTGAGCACCGCCTCGATACGATCGAACGCGTCGGACAGCACGGGGCGCAGCGCGAGCCCTTCGTCGGTCATCGCGAGGCCGCGCGGCAAACGCTTGAATAGCGCGGTGCCGAGCCGCTCTTCCAGCGAGCGGACCTGCTGGCTGACCGCGGCTTGGGTCACGTTCAGCTCTTGCGCCGCGCGCGTGAAGCTCAGATGCCGCGCGGACGATTCGAACGCGCGCAGCGCGTTGAGCGGAAGATACGGTCTCATGGTGCAGATACAAGATTTTCTTGTGAGTGGGCTAACTTATCACCATCGGCCCACTTCGCCGACTCCCTGTCTCTTATTCGCTAGTCGAATTGTGCGACACTAGGGCCACATCGACGGGGGCAATCGCATGCCCGGCGCCGCGCCAGACGCGCGATGGCGAGTCGGCAATGAAGAGCCGGCAATTGTGAGCAACGGTGAACGGCCGCCACGGATTGCCTCGATGTAGGTGGTGAGAAGTTGACTGTCCAGATGGAATGCTCGACATGTTCTGCCGACGTTCGTCCAGGTAAGCCGTCGGCTCGTGCAACCTTGCATCATTGCCCTCGATCGGGAGTCCGCTATGTCCGTGTATGTTCTGGCCTTGCTGATTGGCGTCGTCGCCGGCCTTCGCTCGATGATCGCCCCCACCGCCGTCAGCTGGGCCGCGCGTCTGGGATGGCTGCCGCTGCAAGGCACGTCGCTTGCCTTCCTCGGCTTCGCGGCCACGCCGTATATCTTCACCGTGCTGGCGGTCATCGAACTGATCACGGATCAATTGCCCGAAACGCCGAGCCGCAAGGTGCCGCTGCAGTTCGGCGCGCGAATCGTGCTCGGTGCGCTGAGCGGCGCGGCGATTAGCGGCGCGCATGGCGGCCTGGCGGGGGGCATGATCGTCGGGGTGGTGGGCGCGGTGGTCGGCGCGGTAGGCGCGGTGATCGGCACGCTCGGCGGCGCGAAGGTGCGCAGTTCGCTCGCCAGCATGTTCGGGCGCGATGCGCCCGCGGCGTTGATCGAGGACGTGGTCGCGATCGTCGCGGCTGCGTTGATCGTCGTATCGTTGCACGGGTTCTGACACAAATGCAAAAACGCGGCGGGACGCTTTGCGCGTCGCCGCCGCGTTCGGTCGCTGCCCGCAGCTTATTGAACCCGGGCGATTCGCACGGCCGTCGTGACTTGCGTGACCGGCGCCGCCGCCGTCGAACTCGCCGCCACGGGCGGCATCAGCTTGCCTTGCACGAGCAGCTGAAGCGTCTTCACGACCAGAATCGCGATGATCGCGTTCGCCACCACGAACAGAACCGGTGCCGCGAATTCGATCGGACCCGTCGCGCCGCGTTCGACGAGACGCAGGGCCATCGTCGGCAACGCCGCTACGCCGAAGCTGAACGCCCAGTAGCCGGGCACGAATGCCTGTTGGCGGATCCACGGCAGCAAACGCAGCAGCATCAGCGCCTGATAGAGACCGTAGCCAAGCAGCGCGTAGGCGAACAGGTCGGGCGTGCCGCTGGTGAGGCTCAAATACGCGACACCACCGACGACTGGCGGCGCGAGTTGCACGCCGAGGGTCGGGCGCAGCGCTTCGGGCAGCGGTTCATGCACGGCGGCGCGATGCAGGATCATCGATTCGAGCGCGAGCCACGCCAGCATGCCGCCGCCGAAAAACAGCTCGCCCAGTTGATGGAAGCCGAATGCGGCCGAGCTCGCCGCCGCGACGAAGCCCGCTCCGACCGTCGGCAGATAGATCGCCGGCGTGGTCAGTTCGGGCTTGCGGCCGCCTTGCCACAGCTTGCCCTGTAGATAGACGCCGAGCCCAAGTTGCGCGATCGCCGCGATGCCGTACAGCGTCAGCGCGAGGGTATGCGCGTACGGCTGCAGCAGTTGCGCGGCAAGCAGCGTCGAGATCGGCGCGAGCGCGACGAACGAAGACTGCACCGGATGATTCAGTTCGGCGCGTGCGTCGTCGGTCCGTGCGAACCACTTGTGCGCGTAGGCGAACAGAATGATGACCCAGACGGCGAGCGCCGCGATCGTCACCACGCTGCCGGCGACGGCCGGCAAGTGCCACAGGCGGATTGCGACGCGCCACAGGTTGGCCAGCGCCAACGAGCCCACCGCGATGCTCAAGAAGCCAGCGGGAACCGCACCACGATTGCTGTTCATGACGACCTCCGAAAGTTGCGTCGCGCTGCGGGTTGCTGGCCATGCGCGATCGATGGCCTACTGTAAAAGGCCACGGAGAATCGCAGAACGCTGCAAACGCTCGACAAATGGCGCGAGCGTCTCAAGCTGTGTTTTAGCGGGGGAAAGGGGCAGAGAAGGCGGGGGGAGGAAGGGCGGCCGTCAACCGCCCATGCGCACCAGCATCGCCAGCAGCTGGTCGAACGAAAGCGGCTTGCGCGCGTAGGCAAAATGTGGATTCGGCTGCACCGGAATGTCCGATGCGGCGCTGCACAGGATGATCGGAATCTCGCGCAGCTCTGGGTCCTCATACAGCGTCGTGCACAACTGGAGGCCCGACATGACCGGCATCATGCAATCGGACACGATGATATCGGGCCGGCTCGAACGGACCAGTTCGAGCGCGACGGAGCCGTTCGACGCCGTCCGTACCGCATAGCCGTGTCGTTCCAGCAGCAGCCGCCACACCGTGAGGATGTCGAACTCGTCGTCCACCACCAGAATGGTTTTCATGGGCGGCTAGGTTTTTCGCCCCAATTGCAGCGTGGCCGACAGGCCCGGCGTCGATTGGATGCCCGCGGCGCCGGGCGAGCCGTCGATCACGTCGAGTCCTTGCGACGAAATCGACAGTTCGCGCAGTGACGTGTCGTGCGCGCTTTCGCGTTGCTTCACCACCGAAATCACGCGCCGCAGTCCGCCTTCGGTCTCGGCGTAGCGCAGCAGCACGAGGTTTTCGGTCAACGCCGACACGCGCACGGCCTTCGCGTGACCCGGATCGCTGTACAGCGGCAGTTCCTCGGTGACGAGCGTCGTGACGGTCGCTTCGCGCAACTGATGCAGCAGTGCATTGAGGAACAGGCCGAAGCGCTCGGTACGCAACGCCGAATCGCGAAAGCCCTCGACGCCGTCGATCACGATGCGCGTCGCGCTGGTCTGCTTGACGGTGGCGAGCGCTTTCGACGCGATTTCATCGACCGCGAGTTCGATCGCCGGGTGCCAAAGCACCATCAGACGACCGTCCTGCCACGCATCGGCAAGCGCGATCGACACCGCTTCGGCCTTGCCGATGAGTCTCTGCGGACTCTCGTAGAAGCCGAGATACACGCAACGCTCGCCGCGTGCGAGACCGGCCGCGAGGAACTGCAGGCACAGCAGCGTCTTGCCGACGCCCGACGGGCCGATCAGCGTGGTCGTCGCGCCTTGCGCGAAGCCGCCGCCGAGCAGGTTGTCCAGGTGCAACAAGCCGAAGCCGAGCCGTGCTTTCAGATCGACGGGGCCCGCTTGCTCCGCGCACTGCGCTTCGAGGCGCGGGAACATCAGCAGCCCGCTGCCGGCGATGCGGAAGAAGTGCTTGCCCATCAGATGATCGCGCGCGCGCATCTTGTGCACTTCGATTTCGCGCGCGCGCCGCATGCCGTCGTGATAGCTGTTCAGCTCGATCAGACCGTCCACCAGCGTGTGCTCGGGATGCGACTCGTTGCCCGACAGCGGCGCGAGCAGCAGTGTCGTGCAGTCCATCGCGGCGACCAGCGCGTTCAGCTCGTGGATGAACTTCGACAGCGACAGCTCGGTTTCGCTGAATTCGCGCGCGCTGCGAAAGCCGTCGATGATCATCAGGCTCGGCCGGTAGTCGTAGATGCTCGACGCGATCAGCTTCAGGAAACCGTCGAGGCCGTCCTGCATCAGCTCGTGATAGCCGGACACGAACAGCATCTGCTGCGCGACCGCGGCTTCGTCGAAAAAGCTCAGGCCTTTCAGGTGACCGAGCAGCTTGTCGTGCGATTCGGCGATCAGCGTCATGTACAGCACTTTCTCGCCTTGCCGCACCCGATGAAAACCGATCTGGCTCGACAGGATCGTCTTGCCGGCGCCGGCCATGCCCTCCAGTAGATAGACGCCACCGCTCACCAGACCGCCGCCGAGGATCTCGTCGAAACCGGGCACGCCGGTTTCGACATTGCGTCGGGCCGCGTCAGGTCGCGCCGCGTCAGGCCGGGCCGCGTTAGGCCGGGCCGCGTTAGGTCGCGCTGCGTCGGACGGGCGGGACGTGTTGGATGCGTCGGTAGTCATTGTCGATGTGTCGTTCAAAGTGCAAGCGACGGCCTGGTCGTAACCGTCCTATGCTCAAATCCGTTGGGGCAGCAATCCCCATTCCCGATCGCGAGCGACAGTGTCCCGCAGCGTGAAATGCAGGGAGTCTATCCGGCAACGCGTGCCCGGCGAACGGCGTGTGCTCGACAGGGCGGCGTGAGAGGGCGAAAAAGGCCGGCGGCGAGGAGCCCGGTGCACGCGGTATGAGTGGGTAGCAAAGTGCGGTGGCCGGTCGAACTTGCAAACCGATGCAATGAAACGGAAAGGCGAGCGCTTCGCTCATACGGCGCCGCAGGCTTCGGTCGAGGCTGCCGACCACATAGGTCAGGTGCAGGTTCGAACGACGGCTGCGAGTGGCGCCGGCTTCGGCGGACGGCTTCTGATGCTGGTTCATGGTGTACCGGGTGACGCGCCTCGCCGTATACAATTCGGCAGCGCCTGATCCCAGCGGGCTTTCACCCGCCTATTTGCCAACCGATCCAACCCATGCCGAATCCGACCCGGGCCTTTCTTCTCGGCCCGCTCCTGAAAGGCGTTTCACGCTCCTTCTATCTGACGCTTCGCGTGCTGCCCATCGGCATGCGCGATCCGATCGGCCTTGCGTATCTGCTCGCGCGCGCGGCCGATACGATTGCGGACACTTCGCTGATCGCGCCAGGCCAACGCCTCGAATTGCTGCTCGCGTTGCGCGATCAGGTCAATGGCGTGGCCGTCGACAGCGCGCCGTTCCAGCGCATCGCCGCGGAAGTCGCGGGTCAGCAGGCGCAGTCGGATGAAAAGCTGCTGCTCGAATCGTTGAGCCCCGCGCTCGACGTGCTCGCGCAACTGAGCGAGTCCGACTGCCACTCGGTGCGCGCGATCGTCACGACGCTGACCGAGGGCATGGAATTCGATCTACGCACGTTCCCCGACGAACGCTCCGGCCAGATCGCGGCGCTGCGCGAATACGACGAACTCGATCGCTATACGTATCTGGTCGCGGGCTGCGTCGGCGAGTTCTGGACCACGATGACTTACGCGCACATGCCGGGCACGCTGAAAGAACAACCCGACACGATGAAGCAGCGTGGCGTGCGTTTCGGCAAGGCATTGCAGATGACCAACGTGCTGCGCGATTGCGGAAAAGATTTGCGCATCGGCCGCTGCTATCTGCCGCAGAGCATGCTCGAGCGCCACGGTCTGAGCGCGCGCGATCTGCTGCAACCGGCCAATTCGATGCGCGCGCGGCCACTGCTCGTCGAACTGCTGCGCAAGACGCTCGATCATTTCCGCGCGGCGCTCGACTATACGCTCGCGATTCCGGTGAGCGCGGTGCGCTTGCGGCTCGCCTGCCTGTGGCCGATCCTCATCGGCCTCGACACCTTACTGCTGCTCGCGGATAACGACGCGTGGCTCGATCCGGCGAAAGTGTCGAAGGTGACGCGCCATGACGTGTATCGGATCATCGCGTCATCGCTGCTGCTGGTGCCGTCGAATGCGCTGGTGCGCCATGCGATCAATAGCCGCATCGCGCGGATCGAGACTCGGCTGTAGGCGTAAACGCCTACGGTTGCGCGCACAGTCACCGCGCATCGAATAAAACTGAATCGCTTCAATGCACTACGAATCGCCCGCAGTAGTCGCGATTTATTCTGGATCATTGAATCTTCAACAATCGGGAAAGCCCCAGGCCACTGCATTCGCGCTTCACGTTAGTCTCTTCGAAAAGGAGGCGACCCATGCGACAAGCGTTCAATATTGCGTTGGTGCTTTTGCTTGGCTATCTGATGGCGGATCGGGCGTTGATGCGTGCGCAGGCGGGCGAGGTCGGCACGATTACGTGTCACCAGGGCGCGGCGCTCGTCAAATCGGACGCATTGAAAAAGGGCTTTGGTGACGCTGGCGCGAGCGCGCAGAGCGAGAGCTTCCTGTCGAGTTGCCTCGTGACCGGGCGTGGCCAGGTCGGCAATCTGATCGCACGCGACTGAGCGCGGGCAGCTGAGAATTCATCGCGGCGCACGCAGAGCGGCGCGAAAAAGCGCCCAGACCGTGAAGGCCTGGGCGAAGTCATCGGGAGCCCGATGACGGAGGTAACCACATACGAACTGGCCCGCGCTCGGAGATACCCGAGTCGCGGGCCAGTTCATTTGAATCGGGGTGCGCGTCGCAAGGACGCGCTATTTGGAAGTGCTCGCGGTTCGTTTCGCCGTAGGGCTTCGTGGCCACACAGCTGCGCTTGACGAACCGCCTGCCACCTACCGCTTACTGACCGAAGTAGACCGACTTCGGGCCACTCGTCGGAGCCGCATGGCTCGTTTGCGACGTACCGCTCACCACACCACCGAAGCCGGTAGCGGCTTGACCGACGCCGTTTTGCGCGTCGACGCGGGCTTGCGCAGCCTGGATGTCAGCCGGGTAGTGCGGGTCGGCGTGACCAGGTTGATAGCCGGCCTTTTCCAGTTGGATCAGCTCGGCGCGCACTTGAGCGCGGGTCACGGGCTGGTTGGCTTGCGCGAACGCGGCGACCGGAGCGGCGACAGCGACGGCGATGACAACGGCTTGAATCAGCGATTTCATGATACTTACCTCCAGTTCAGGGTTTTATCTTGCTGCGAACTTGCTTGTTCGTAGTCAGTGATTGCATTGTAATTTGGCGAACTGGACAGAGTAACTCGTGAGATAGGTAATGTTTGTTGCGAAAATTGATATAAATCGATGGAACTTTTAGGGTTAACACGTAAACGTGTGTCCAGTGTCACAGGAAATGAAAACTATGCGAGGTCGGTGAACGACTGCTGCCACAGTTCGTGATTGATCCGGGCGGTCGACATCCCTTGCGGGAGTAAGGTGGTCCGCGATTGCGTCAAATCGACCCCAAGCCGACCGTGAACCCATCACCACATATTCGGCAGTTTCCAAACTACAGCGGCCATCCATTCCTGCCAGTCGCTCGGCGCGTCATCGGCCCTGAGCGGACGACCGGAAGTACAGGCGTTCCCTTCAGTTAAAGTATCTGCGTCTGTTGCCGATATGCCGTGTGAGTGCCGACCCGTCAAGAGCTCTAAGCAGCCCTGTTTTATAAACATTCCGGTGCCGATCGATAGGCGTCGTCGATGACAAAAGATCGGCCGGCAGCGAGAAAGACATGTGATGAAATGCGCAGCGGCATGCCGGGCTTCGTCACAACTTACCGCTGCAGGGACGCCGCCATGGTTATGCAAGTGATTCGACCGCGATGAAAGTTTCACCGGTTTGCCATCGAATGCGCCCATAGCCTCTGCCGAGGGCCGCCCAATCCATGCCGAACCTGAAAAAGTGAACCCCACGTGCGACAAACTGAGTTTGGCTCCTTGCTGTCGGTCTTGGCCTGTTTCATTCTTTTCTCGTTGTGCGGTTGCCATCAGCGAGACCACGATTCTTCGAGCACGAGCGGGCCGGCCAGTACCACCATCACCGCCTTGGTCTGGGCTCCTGACTGGCCGGAAGAAATGCTTCAGATTGCTGCCGAATTCAGCAAGCTGAATCCGGACATACACGTGGATGTGCAGTTCATGATTGGCAATTCGGTGGAAGAAAATATCAAGCCGCGGATCGCCTCCGGCAACTTGCCCGATCTGGTGAGTATCAACCCGAATGCCTACGCGGCCGACCTGGCCGATCAAGGGCTCCTCGCCGACGTTAGCAAGACATCCGCCTGGAACAACATGCTCGATCCTCTCAAAAAAGACTGGACCAGTCGCCAATCCAGGCACTTTGGAATAGCTGGGGGAATGGCTACGACGTTGATCTATTACAACCAGGACATGTTTGCGAAGGCGGGGATCAGGGAGCTGCCGACCAATTTCAACGAATTCCTGGCGGTTTGCGAACAGCTCAAACGTGCGGGCTATACGCCAATAATGTGGAACGGCGGCTTCCCAAATATGCTCGGCAACGGCCCCTTCAGTTCAGGCTTTGCTAACAATGTGGTTGCGCGCGAGCCAGACTGGAAGGACAAAATCAGCGATGGCACGCTGGATTTGAACACCCCCCAGGTAGCGGATATTTTCGCCAGGATCAGGCTGATGCCGGAACGGGGTTTCGTACAGGAATCGTTCATGACAACTGGCTACGATGATGGCATACGGCTATTCAAGGAGGGCAAAGTCGCGATGGCTTTTCACGGTAGCTGGGCAGCCGGTCTGTTGCTGCACGGCAATCCGTTTGAAGTTGGCGTGCTCATCCCGCCCTGGAACGCGCCAGGCGAGCAGGTGGTGCCCGTGATCGGCAGCGAAACCGGGTTTGCGGTGTCGGAAACGCCCAACAAGGCCGCGGCAATGCGTTTTCTCGAGTTCATCGCTGGGCAGGGGTTTTCCATCCTCCAGATCAAGCGCCAGAACATTTCCCCATTCAAGCAGTTCCCGGGGACGGTGGTGAGCGATCAGAAGATTGTTGACTACACGAACATGGTCAGTCGCTATGCTGTGACCGGCAGCCCGTACTATTCGTTTCTACCTTCCAATTCCATCGAGCGCTTGCATAGATTGATACAGGATGTGCTGTTCGGGAAAATCACGCCAATGCAGGCTGCAAAACTCCTGGACGAGTCTGTTAAGAATGAAGCGAAGATGCACTACAAATGAGCCCACTGATCGCCTGGCTGCGAAGCGCATTCGCCTACTTCTCGTTGGATCTGCTGCGCCGGGTCGAAATTCGCTACCGGCTGATAACCGCGTTTATCCTGCTTTCGCTGATACCGATACTTGTCTCCAGCTACATATCGTATGTGGAGTCAACAGCAGAGTTCAAGCACAAAGCGGAGATATTTTCCAAAGAGGTAGTCAAACAGGTATCCAAAAACATCTCGTTGCGGATGGAGCAGATCGAGACGGAGAGCAGCCTTCTGGTGCTCTCCGATCAGGTTCAAGACGCGCTGACCCGCGTCGCACACGGCAATGAAAAGGAGCAGAGCGAAGCTCGCCAGGATCTGACCCGACTGCTCCTGGAGCACTACGGCGCGGTTGATTTCATCAACCAGAAATATTTTCTCGACAAGGACAACCGGATCACGGACACCCAGGCGTTCGCGCAATTGACGCGGAGTGTGGTGCATCTGGTCCAACAGGCTCCCGATCGAAATGGCCGGCCCTACTGGAGTAGCTATGACAACGGAGCCGGTCAGCAAGATCTCGGGATGGTGCGCGCCATCATCGACAAGAGCGACAATCGGCAGATCGGTAATCTGGTTCTAGTGATTCGCCCTGAGTATTTCTCATCGATTTTCAATGACGTCGCCGTGGGCAGTGGAACGGAGATCTATGTACTTGACGCCAGCAGCGACAAGCTGATTGTTCGTGCCGACGGCTCTTCAATGAGCACCGACGGAAAGGTTGAACCGGGTCTGCTCGAAAGAATCACAAACGCCGATCCGCACGGCGAGCCAAATGGCTTCGTCGACTTCCATGGCAAGAATGGCGACCGATATCTCGCTGCATACACGGGTATCGCCGGCACAAAATGGTTTGTGGTCAGCACGATCCCGGAGAAGAAGTTGACGGCGGAGGCACAGTCCGTACGCGATCAGATCATACTGGTGGGCATTTCGGGGTTTCTGCTTTCGATCTTCCTCGCCAACTTCATTTCACACAGCATCTCTGTACCGCTCAAAGATCTGGTGCGAAGGATGGACGACACCGGTAGCGATGCAGGCGCAGAGGCGGAGGCATCGATGGACGCGCGCAGTGAGATTGGCGCAAAGGATGAATTGGGCAGATTGGCGCACAGGTTCGAACGAATGAGTGCGGCGATCGGGCAGAAGATCCAGAAGATCAACGAGATCAACGCTTCCTTGGAGCAGACGGTCATCGAGCGAACGGCCGAGCTCGTCGCCAAAGAGCAGGAGTCGCGCACGTTGATCGAGAATTCACCTGACACGATCACGCGCTACGACCGGGAGCTGCGCCGCACCTACGCCAATCCGGCTTTCTGTGTCTCGGCGGCCCGCAGCCTTCGCGAATCGCTCGGCAAACGGCCCTCAGAGATACCGGGCGGTGCCAACGCGCTGGCTTACGAGAAGAAGATCAGCGAAACCATTGCAACCGGGAAAAGTCGCCAATTCGAACTGAGATGGCTCAGTAAGGACGGACAGGAACAGTGCAGCCATATCAGGCTCACTCCAGAGATCGACGCGTCGGGCGAGGTGAACTCCGTGTTGGCGGTCGGTCGTGATTTGTCGGACCGGATGGCATTCGAGGCAACGATATGGAAACAGGCTAATTACGATGCGCTGACCCATCTCCCGAACCGCCAGATGTTTCATGCCCGTCTCGAGCATGAAGCCGGCGTGTCCCATCGCTCCGGGCGGCCGATGGCCTTGATGCTGATCGATCTCGACCGCTTCAAGGAGGTCAACGACTCGCTCGGACACGATATGGGCGACATCCTGCTGATCGAGGCCGCGAGGCGCATTACCTCGTGTGTGCGTGAATTCGACACGGTCGCTCGACTTGGCGGTGACGAGTTCACGGTGATTCTGCCCGAGTTGGACGACACCGGGAGCATCGAACAGATCGCGAAGACGATCATCGCCACGCTGACCCAACCCTTCAAGCTTGGTCCGGACGAGGCTTTCATTTCTGCGAGTGTCGGAGTCACGCTTTACCCTAACGACGGGACAGAACTGGATGTTCTCTTCAAGAATGCCGACCAGGCTATGTACGCGGCCAAAGCCGCGGGGCGCAACCGTTTCCACTACTTTACGCCCGAGTTGCAAGTGGCGGCAGAAAAGCGCCAGCGTCTCACGAGCGATCTACGTACCGCCCTGCAAGCCGAACAGTTCCGTGTTTATTACCAGCCTATCGTCAATCTGGCGACGGGCGAAATTTACAAAGCTGAAGCGCTAATTCGCTGGCTCCACCCTGTGCGCGGCACGATCAGTCCATTGGATTTCATCGCATTGGCCGAAGACACGGGGCTCATCGTTCCGATCGGCGATTGGGTGTTCAAACAGTCCGTGCGCCAGGCGCATCAATGGCGCCGACGATTTCATCCATCGTTTCAGATCAGTGTCAACATTTCACCGGTGCAGATTCGCCAGGACAATCTGGTGTGTATCCAATGGTCGGAATACCTCATTCGGCAAGGCATGCCTAGACAGAGCGTGGCAATTGAAATAACCGAAGGGCTGTTACTGGACGCCGAATTGAACGAGAAGTTGCTGAGTTTCCGCGAGGCAGGAATCGGGATTTCGATCGACGACTTCGGGACCGGTTACTCGTCCTTAGCCTATCTGAAGCGCTTCGACATCGATTATCTCAAGATCGACCGTTCATTCGTACAGAACCTCGGTTTCGACGGCGGCAATCAGGCGCTCTGCGAAGCAATGGTCATGCTCGCTCACAAGTTGGGATTGCAGGTTATTGCCGAGGGGGTCGAGACGACGGATCAACGTGATTTTCTCGCCGCCGTGGGTTGTGACTTTGCGCAAGGCTTTTTGTATTCGGAGCCGGTTCCGTCTGATCAATTTGAGGAGCGGGTATGGCCGAGAGCCAGGGAGGCGGCTCACCAAGAGGTGCGCGACGAATCGTGAGCTATCGTCGAACGAGTGTATGTCAGGTATCGAGAAACGAACCCCGGTCACGGTAGTCTCGAACGGTCGAAAACAGTTCGACCTCAGTCCTCCGAGTTTTCGGGAGCAGCCATTGGACAGGCTGCGATCGGACGGGGCGCCAACGGCCGCAAAGGCCGGTCTCGCGACAGATGGACTCAACGCTCGAAAGTCCGTTTGCAGGCTTGAAGATACGCCTGAACGTGTATATCGAGGCATCGACCAACGGCGGCTTGTGGCCGAACCCAGTCCGACGTTTAACACGACGAGTGAGCCGCCATTCATCAGTCCGCGTCGGGCAGAGGTCGACCCCTATGCTCAGGTCGCAACTATGCGCAGATGGTCGGTCGCTGACGGCGCCGACCCAAGCATGGCACAGCTCTGGCAAGGCGGGCGAGTAAGGATCTGGACATAGTTCTCGTCTGTAGATGGCAGTGGTGGTCCCACTTCTGGAGATCACCATGGGCATCGTTCGCCGCCCCCACCGCACTGGCATAGACGGTTTTGCCGACCGGCCGTGGATAACTCTCGAAAGCCAGTTCATGGCGTCCACAGAATGGGTACCGCTCCATACGACTACGATGCACCTGTTACAGGCGGGCGTTCCATTCAACGTGATCGCCTTGTGGCTCGGTCACGAGAGCCCGATGACAACCCATCGCTACGTCGAAGCTGACCTCGCGATGAAGGAGAAAGCGCTCGGTCGGCTAGAGGCGCCCGATGCCAGGATTCGCCGGTATCAGGCACCGGGCTCGTTGCTTCGATTCCTGCAGACGCTGTAACTATGCGTAGGCTCCCCCCGGCGTCAGACTACTTGTCGTGTTATCTGAATCTTATAGACATGGTCCGGGGGCGGTAAAATCAGGGTGAATGAAAGCCTACTCAGCAGAAAGAAAAGAAGCGCTGGTGCGTCGCATGATGCCGCCGGAAAACGCGTTGGTCTCAGCGCTGGCCAGAGAAACGGGGATTACCGAACAGACGTTGTACACGTGGCGCCGACAGGCGAAAGGACAAGGGCTGGCCGTGCCGGGCGATGGGAAGAATCCCGAGGGATGGTCTTCGGAAGACAAGTTTGCAGTAGTGCTGGAAGCCGCCCCGCTCAACGCAGCGGAGCTGGCCGAGTACTGCCGGCGCAAAGGACTCTATCCCGAACAGATCGCGGCGTGGCGAGCGGCCTGCCAGGCAGCCAACGCGAATGCCACCGAGCAGGCACGCGAGCAGCGCCACCAGTCGAAAGACGACAAGCAGCGCATCCGGCAGCTCGAGAAGGAATTGCAGCGCAAGGAGAAGGCGCTAGCGGAAGCGGCGGCGCTGCTGATTCTGAGAAAAAAAGTCCAGGCGATCTGGGGAGACAAAGAGGACGATTGATCAACGTCCCGGATCGCCTGTTATGTATATCGTTGATACGCGAGGCGGCGCAGTCAGGCTGCCGGCTGGAGAAGGCTTGCGACGAGTTGGGCGTGAGCCTGCGCACGTTTCAGCGCTGGGTCGGTGACGGTGACACGGTACGTGCCGATGGTCGTACCACGACCGAACGGCCGCCGCCGGGCAACCAGTTGAGTGAGGCTGAACGGCAACAGATTCTTGAGGTAGCCAATAGTGCGGAGTTTGCCAGTCTGCCGCCCAGCCAGATCGTGCCGAGGCTGGCCGATCGCGGCGTGTATGTCGCATCGGAATCGAGCTTTTACCGCGTGCTGCGCAGCGCCTCGCAGCAGCACCATCGTGGTCGTGCGCGCAAGCCCTCGACCCGGGTAGTGACCAGTCATTGCGCGACGGCGCCCAATCAGGTCTGGTCGTGGGACATCACCTGGGTACCTGCGGCGGTCAAAGGACAGTATTACTACTGGTACATGATGCTGGACGTGTTCAGCCGCAAGATTGTCGGTCACGAAGTGCATGAGGCCGAATCGGCAGAACTGGCCGCGTTGCTGATGCGGCGTGCCAGTCTGGCAGAGGGCCTGGCAGGACGTCCCCTGGTGCTGCACTCGGATAATGGCAGCCCGATGAAAGGTGCGACGATGCTTGCCACCCTGGAGAACCTGGGGGTCGTGGCCTCGTTTAGCCGACCACGCGTGAGTAACGACAACCCGTACGCAGAGTCGCTGTTCCGGACCTGCAAGTATCGGCCCGACTACCCGCGCAAGCCGTTCGGCAGCGTTGATGAGGCGCGGGCCTGGACGCAGCAGTTCGTGCGCTGGTACAACCATGAGCACAAACACAGCGGCCTGAAATTCGTCACGCCGGCCCAGTGTCATAACGGCGTGGCGAATGCAGTTCTTGCGCAACGTGAGATCGTTTATGCGGAGGCCAGGCAGCGCAATCCACGGCGTTGGTCCCGATCGACGCGCAACTGGAAATTGAAGGATGAAGTCTGGCTCAATCCGGAGCGCATGCAACCGGAAGAACTAATGCAGTGCGCATGAGGTGACGCGACAAGTACGTTGACAACCGCCGGCTCCGCCAGCCCCTACCGCACCCCTTAAGGGGCTGGCCGCGTTCGCTATAACCATCTGCGCATAGTTGCGACCTGAGCATAGTGGCCGACCAGCGCCCGACGAACGAGCGCGACGATCGTCTCTGGCGTGCGAGCTATGCAAAGGGCATGAGCCGACCCGTTCGAGCCAGTCGCGATGCCGGTAAGCGGATGTTCATTTAACTGACAGCGCGACCGCGCGTTGACAATTTGGGCGCTGGCAGCAGCGAAATTTCATGCGCCCCGTTCTGTTCATTGCTTTTTGCGCTCGCCATTCGCCCGTTGATTGCGCGCCCAACCGTCGTCGGGTCGAAAACACATGGTCATTCGACATCGAAGGCGCTGAACACACCAATTTCGGCTCCGATACAATGCCGCCTTGAATTTCACACGAACTGCTAAGTACAACAATGACGCCTGCTACAACGTATCCCGTCGATGGATTGGTGACCGAACGTACGATATTGCGCGCCGTTAGTGAAGATTACGCGAGCGAACTACAGAAGTATCACACGGTTAATCGAATGCATCTCCAGCCTTGGGAGCCGTCGAGGCCAGAGAGGTTTTTTGAATTGGACACCATCGCTGACCGACTCCGCGCGATGGCTCATCAAACCGCATTTGGTACGGCTCTCCATCTTATGCTGTTTGAACGGGAAGGCGGTCAGTTGATCGGAGACTGCAACTTCACCAATATCGTTCGAGGACCGTTCCAAGCGTGTCATCTCGGGTTCTCTGTTGCAACGATGTTCGAAGGGAAAGGACTGATGCGAGAGGGCCTGACGGCCGCAATCGAGCATGTGTTCAGCGGTTTGAGACTGCACCGAATCATGGCGAACTATCGACCGGAGAACGTCCGCAGCAGACACTTGCTGGCTCGACTCGGCTTCGAGAAGGAAGGCGTGGCTCGATCGTACTTGAAGATCAATGGCTCTTGGGCCGATCACGTACTTACGTCACTGGTCAACCCGGACGATCTTGACTAGGCCAAAATTGGTGGCGTAATACGGGGCGGAGACTGATGGGCGGACACTGCCCATATGATTTCTGTCTAATTACCCAGCGTCCGAGTCGCGACCTAGATCGTCGATAATCTCGGCGGTGATGTCGAGCGGCTGGAATTGGCCGGATCGAGCCTGACTGATGCCGGCGCTAACGAATCCCGGAGCGGCCTTACTATCGCCGTGATCGGTCAATCACCGCGTCCGAGGATGGCACACTGCGCTCTAAATCAGCTCGGCGACGCGTACGATAATGAGCGCGGCCGGTACGAGCATTATTTGTGCACACACGGTCCCGAGAACACGCGCCCCGGCAAGGGTAGTGATCGCTCGCCGGAAGGTGTTTTCGGGGATTCGGCCTTCGATGACGTCGTCCGTCATGACGGAAACCTGCGGGTCAATGACCACCGCTAACACTACGGTCGCAAAGCCATTAATGACCGACGATAGATTGGCGCACGTCACGCGCAAATCTGGCTTGAGGTATCCCGCGTAGAGTGACGCAAAAACGCCGACAGTCCAGATCGCCATGGCGAAGATATTGAGAGCTATCACCGTCGCGGAGACACCGGTACCGCTCGCTAGCTGGGCGATGTTTTGGCGCGACGGAACCTGCGCGCCGTCCCGCAGATAGTTGATGCCGCCACGGCTAAAAATGTGGAGCAACAGGCGTGACAATGAACGATTAGCCTGGAAGTGCTCGACGGCGCGACTGAAATAGCGCTGGAACGTTGGGATCAGCAACGCGCCGATTATGCTTGCCGCCGTCGCGGTAATCAGGAAGAGCCGAAAGTCACCGAGCAGGCCCCCCTCAAGATGCCGAGCGATATCAAGCTCGACGCGCTTAGCTATGAACGGCCCTTGAAAGGAGTTCGCCGTGCGGGAGACAAGGGCGATGATTCCGAACAGAGAAAACGACACAGCGATACGCCGAGTGCGAACACCCGCGATCCGCACAGCGTAAGCCAGTGTCGCGATGACGTGAATTACGAATGTAAGTGCGCAGATGATAAAAAGCTGGGTGTCCATGCAATCCCGGCAAGGTTGGGTAGGAGTTGAAGTCTACCGGAGCGCCACCGCCCGGTTCGATTGTCACCGAATTGACGGTCGATACCGAAAGTCCGAAATTTGCCGCACTGCGTCCCGCGACATAGCACGACGATCGTCTGCGGTGTGCGCATCATGCAAAAGGCATAAAGCAACCAGGAGCGGGCCGTCGATCGTACGCGAGGCAGACGTTCAACCGGTCGCGCCGAGCCGTTGCCATCTCGCCTGCGGTTGTGCGCCCCGCATAGCGCATAGGACGCACAGCCGCCAATCTTTCGAGCGTCATACGCAGCCGTCCCCAAGTATCGTCGTTCCTTTGACAGTCCGGATCAGTCGTTGCCCGCGCTCACCGTCTTCGATTTGCCATCCCAAGGCTCTCAATGTGTCACGTAGGCGGTCCGCTTGGTCCCAGTCCCTGTTGGCGCGCGCCTTTTCGCGCTGCTCGGCCAACGCAGCAATGTCTGCCGGGATATCCCGCTTGTCCGGCTGCCAATCGGGCAGTCGTAACCCAAGTACCGAATCGAAGCTGTCAACGGTGGCCCGTCGCGTGGCAGGAGGCAAATCGCTCCTCACCAGATCCCACAGCACGGCTAGTGCGCGGGGTAGATTCAGATCCTGATTGACCTCAGCGTTGAACCGGGCGACAAAACGCTCATCCGCCGTACCACCGGTGGGCCAACTCGCATAGACGTTGCATAGCCGGTCGAGCGCGACCTTTGCGGCTTCAAGCGCATCCCAGTTGAAACGCAGGGAGCTTCTGTAGTGCGCCGTCAAGCACAGGTAGCGATACGCCAGCGGATCGACTCCGCGGTCGACCAGTGTCTGCAGGCGGAGGAAGTCACCGCCCGCCTTGGACATTTTCGTAGCATCCAGTGTAAGGAAATGGCCGTGCATCCAGAAGTTGGCGAGCCGGGTACCGTGCGCGGCTTGCGTCTGCGCGATTTCGTTGCTGTGATGCACGGCGATGTGGTCTTCACCTCCGCAGTGAATATCGAACCAGGACCCCAGGTACCTGGCCGACATCGCCGAGCACTCGATGTGCCAGCCGGGAAAGCCGCGTCCCCAAGGGCTGTCCCATTCCATCTGGCGCCGGGAATCAGCGGGGCTGAATTTCCATAGCGCGAAATCCGTGGCGCGCTTTTTCTCGCCTAGTGCAACCCGCTTGCCGGCTTGCAGGCCCTCATGGTCGAGGCGAGCCAGAAAGCCGTAATCGTCCTGCTTGCTGGTGTCGAAGTACACGCCATCTGCGGTCCGGTACGTGTAACCGGCGCGTTCAAGGGTGACAATGAAGGCGACCTGATCCGCGATATGGTCGGTTGCGCGGCACCAGACCGAAGGCTCCAGCAAGTTGAGCGCTCGCCAGTCGGCCAGGAAAGCCTCTGTATAACGCTCGGCGATCGCCCATGCCGACTCTCCTGTTCGCCGGCTTCCTTTCTCCATCTTGTCTTCGCCCTCATCGGCATCGGAGACCAAATGACCGACATCGGTGATATTGACGACGTGCTGTACGGGGTAGCCGTTTCGCATCAGGACGCGTCGGAGCACGTCTTCAAACACATAGGTCCGCAGATTGCCGATATGCGCGTGGTCGTACACCGTAGGCCCGCAGCAATACAGGCCGACGTGATCGGGTTGTATCGGCTTGAAGGGGCGCACGGCGCGCGACCAGGTGTCATATAGGACGAGTGGCATTGGAATTTTCGCGTGGTGGAGCGATCGTGAAAAGCAAAAAGGCCACCGGTTTCGCAACGGGTGGCCAGTTGAGGCTTGGACGTGACGCAGATTGGCGCGCTAGACGCAAGCTCCCCCTGGCAGGCCGTGACAGCATGCGTGAACGAGGCGGGAGGGGGAATGGGCGTAAGCGAGCATGAAAGGCATGTTAGAGCTTGCCGCTCCTTAGGTCAATGTCAGTGAGCGGCCGCTTTCGAGAGCCACTGTCGAGTGACGGCTTGTGGCCGGAGTTTGCCTTTTACGCGACCGGGCGACTTGCTGCAAAGCGGTCGAGCTGGCGTCGAATTGCATTACGCATGCATCATGAGGACCATGCCGAGTTTTGCAAAACGATTCGATAGCCGTCGTGATCCTCAAATGTTCTACCTGACACATCCCAATAAGGGTTGAGCGACGTCACGCAAACAAATCCGCTCTCGGCGAGGCGATCGCAAGTCGACCGCCACTCAACTCGATCCGGGGCGTAAAACACCAGCAAATCCTCACGTGTCGGTGTTGGCGCTACCGGATGTTCGCGGCACTGTGTGAACTCGAAGTGATAGTCCATGCCGGAACGTCCGAGCATCACCCCATCGAACCCCTGATGGTCTTGAAATTTTGCCAGCACAACCAGGCTGAGCGCGGCGCAATACATGCTTTCTGCCCGCGTAAGGTCACTGACAGGCCTGGCGATTCTGAGATGTGATTGCATCGGGCTTTGTTATCGGGTCGTTGGCCAAGAGTGTCAGAACATCGATCCTCAAGGATACGTCGAACGAAAATTGTCGCCAATTCTCGCCGCTTTGCCGAGTGACCGGTTGTGGCCGAACCCGGTCCGACGATGAGCTGACGGCGTGCTCCGCCATTGATGCCTCGGGTCGGGCAGCAGTCGGACCCGAAGCGGACCTTGGCATTTTCCGGAAGCAGCCGTTCGTGCCAGTGTCTCGCCACGTCTCCACGGGGCGAGGTCAATGAACGCAATCGAAATTAAATCTTGCGAATCCCAGGGCTGCAATCGTCAATGGCGTCCGTCCTACATCTGATTTTGACGTCGGCATGCATGCAGTATCTCGTTGACCGCAAATGCTCCTCTCACGGTCTGCACATTTTGCAGGACACACAGGTGATACGCTCTTTCGCGCGGCAAAAGCATTGCGCCATTTCTGTAAATCGCGTCGCACGAGTTGCTGATCTGGCGAGCCGCAAAGCTGCTCTGACTGTTTCCCAACGAATGCAGAATGCATTGATCGTAGTCTGGATTATCACTACCGTACGCTAGGGCCGAGAGCGGGGTGGCGAGCGTGATCGAGAGAAACAGATAGGCGAGTTTGAGCATGATTGCGACCAAGACTCAGGGATATAACGGCAGGCAGTTACCGATTATCAGCGATTCAGGCGTCAGTGTCGAATGACCGGTGGTGGCAGGGCCGAGTCAAACACTCGGCCCACCTATGTGAATGCCTCAGACCGACCCTCAACGGCCAATCGCGGTGCGCGCTCTCACTCGCAGAAAACTGACCGTTCCGTACGTTCAAGTGGCATTTTCGGGAACAACTATTCGACTTAGCCGCCGCTGGCCGGTCGCCACACCGACGGCGGCTTAAGCCAACAAGGTGCTGGGACCTGCGTCGTCATGGTGTTTCGCGTCCGCGGTCCGCGTGGGAGTCCGTTGTTTTGCGAGGAGAAAAGTTGAGCACGCCTGGTGAGGAACCGGAAGCCTAGTACCTCATCGATCGTGAACAGGAAAACGGTCGTAATGCCCTCAGAAAGAATGCTCACGCTCACAACAACCCGTCGAATTGAAGCGGAACGGTCGGTATCGGGGCAGCGCAGATAAAGTCACCGGACGCGAATTTAAAGAGGCCCCTCGTTGGAGGGGCCTTGATCTACGAAATCACCGTGTTTCTGTTAGTACGTCACAGAAGTCCCACTGCCAGTGAAACTGTGCTGGGTAGGAGCGTCATTTGCATAGTCGGCGACGGCCTGGATGATGTTCACGATCTGCTGCGGCAACCTGCCGCCGCTGACGGCGGCCATTGCAGTACGATCCATCTCAACGGCTACGGGGAGGTCTTTGATTACCAGCGCGTTCATTTCGATTCTCCAAGGGTAAATTAGTCAGTCAGGAATGTCAGAGCTTGTTTTGAGGGTGTAGATACTCCTCGATGAGGATCAAGGCAAAGTGCGTGCCAAACGGTGGCACCGCGGTAAGCGATCACACAACTAGTTGAAAATATTGGATTTTTAATGACGACCAGTGCGAATTGGTAGACAGACATGCGCGCTGCGACCGGTGGGTCGGATCCAACTCTCCGTCTGGCGCTGTGGGTTAGATCGCGACACATGCGGTCCGCCTCCGTATTCCGTGTTTGTACGATGTCCTCGAGGCTTAGAACCCGATCGAAGCCTGACGACAATGAGTCTGTCGCACGGTCGCTGAGGGAAACGCCGATTCGCTCCGCGGCTTTCCTCGTTTCAATGACGGGAGACGCTGTCAGTCAGCGAGACATTGCCCGGCTCTTCGATGTCTATCTGCACAAGCCGTTCTCCTGCGAGGCACTCATGCAGGTCATCGAAGACGCTCGCTGCAGCAGCGATGCGAATACTCGCCAAGCCGCCTGGACTAACTGTTGTCGACGGAAGCGCACACAACCCATGGTCGGAGGTTCAACGGCAAGCGTGCCCCACTACACAGGCAAATCCAGCGTCGAAAGGCTTCTGCGAGCCGTCTGTGCATACGGCGAATGGCATATAGCAGGGAGTACCGCCGCGTCTAAACTGAAATTGCCGCCACATCACGATCACGACTTTTCTCTGCCCACATTCCGACGTGTCTGGGTCCTCCGGCGCAGTTGCCCGACTCGACGAATCAATCCACCTGCCTTTGTCATCCGCTGAAAAGGGCGTAGTGACGGGCTGACGGGCGTTCAACGATGTGAGATCTGAACGATGGCCAAAAAATCTATGCGCGCACCAATTCTCGCCCTTTAATAAAGTGAACTAACGCCTTTGAACCGGAGGTCAGAATGGAGCAAGTTCTGCGTGCAGCGGTCATGCAAACGGGATCGGCCATGTTCGATGTCGAACGAACGCTGGCCAAGCTCGAACGGGACGTAGTCGCGGCCGTCGAAATGCCGCTTTTGCGCATGGCCATGTACGCGAAGCGAATACAGATTTATTGCGCGCCGACAGCGGACAGTCGGCCCACCTGGCTTGCTTCAATGCAGCACATTGCGATGGAAGGCCGCTGTTTTGTGCTCTCTGCGTGTCAGCATTTACGGCGTCGCGATGCGCCGGACAACTATGCTGCCGTCCAGGGCAACAATCCGGATACCGTTCTCATGCGTGGCGGCAGTTGCATAGTGGGACCACTAGGAGAGGTGCTTGCCGGGTCCGTGTTCGATGAAGACGCCCTGCTTGTTCACGAACTGGATCTCGCTGACCTCGCAAGGGGAAAATACGACTTCGATGTCGTAGGGCACTACGCACGTCCGGATATATTCCGCCTCCATGTAAATGAGTCGGTTACCCCACCCGTCGTTTTTGAGCAGAACCGTTGATTGCGCCTCGTCGGGCTGTTTCTCCGAAACGGCCTCGCACGGATGCCTAACGTCGGTCGCGACATCACCGAGGACATTCGGTCTCAGTATGCATTTCATTGCGGCACTTCACCGTGCCTTCCTGAAACAAGCGAATGATGCCCGGTTCTCGGGCGATGGAGGACGCTATGTATTCCTTGTTGCCAATATTGGGACCTGATCCTGACGCCCCCGTGAGCGCGGAAGCATACTCATTGGGTAATGATGGTCAGGCAGCCGGAACCACATTTGTGAACGACGAGGGGCAATCGCGGCCGGTTGGCGCGCAATGGCTAAACGGCTGGCTTACCTCTACCCTTGCGCCTCCGAATCACACGACCCTCTGGGGTATCAACGACGGCCTTATCGCTGTGGGCAGCATGTCAACGAACAACTACGCAACCGAGTCCGCCATCATCGTCGACGCCGGGAATGTGACTGACCTCTCGAACCTGGTCGCGCCGATCTCATGGGCGGCCGATGTTAACGATCAGGGGGTCGTTTGCGGCGGCGGCACTAACGGAGAGGGTTTCCTGTACAGCGTGCCCGCAAACCGTCTCGTTGCCACTGTTCCGGCGCTTAATCTTGCCGTGATAAACAACCAGGGAGAAGCAGTTGGCTTTAGTGATTCCGGGAAGCCGGGAGTACATAGCGTCGCGAGCGGCACCACAAAGATGCTGGATGCGATGGAAAGCGCGTACGGCATTAACGACGCCGGGGTAGCCTGCGGAGCAGCCGGCACGCCGCCCACATACAAGGCCGTTCCGGGAACGTGCGACACACGGCAGGCGACGCCGGTCTTTCAGCCTATCCCGCTGCCCGCTGGAGCAACCGAGGGTACTGCAACGGCAATCAACAACAGTGGTGATGTGGTCGGCAGTTGCGTGTTTGACGATCCGTCGTTAAACAACGGCTTTCATTTTGGAGCTTTTCTCTATCAAAACGGAACGACGACGCTTCTGGACAAGCTGATTTCGGATCCCGGATGGCATCTGGAGGTTGTGTTCGATATCAACGCTAGCGGACAGATCATCGGGATGGGGAAGCAGAACGGCACTGTGACGGCTTTCATGCTGTCACCCACGACGAGCTGGCCATGGTGGCATTTTCCGTTGCCGGTACTTGTAGGGCGCCTTCTCGGGGGTGTGGCCGATGACGCAGGTGGTTCGCTAGTTCTTGGCGGAAGACCGATTCCAATCGATCCGTGGGGCCCCTGGCTGCAACTACAGCCGGAAAAGCGCGATGCGCTCATTGCACTGGCGATCGACGAGATCGCGAGTTCTATCTTTGACGAAGCGACCCGCGTGCAGGTGCGAACGACGTTGGTTGAAGCCGCAACCAGCCGCCTGAAAGGTATGAATGTCAGATGCGGTCGAACCGGACCGCGGCAAACCTTGAAACGAAACGCGGAGATTCCCAGAAAGCACGGGCTTCCAGTGAGCTGGCTAAAGAAGTTTGGCCGCTAGCGTCAACCTGGCGGATTCAACCGGTCGATGCAACAGCTCGATCGAATCGTTCAGCCGGTGTTTCGCAATCCAGGGTCTTTCGTGGTCGCTCGTTCAGCCTTCGTCCCACTCGTGTAGACTGCGCGGTTGTCCCAACAGATCGACCACCTCGACCCGGCTCTTCCTCCTGGGTCCGGCGTGTGTCAATGCCCGCGTTCGACGCGCCCCCGACAACGCTTGATGGTTTTGACCAGCTGGTAGCAGACCCGAGCGAGTACTCGATCGAGCCGCCAGCGGAAAAACAAATAAAACGGATGCATTTCTGGAACACCCCCTGATTGAAGCGGAAATCGAATTGCTGGTTGATTGCCTGATCGGCGACGCCGCGCCGGACGAGGCAATCGATGTCGCGTCGAATTCCCGATCCAGCGAATTCGACATCGCGACACGCGCGCTCGCCGTCGACGGCTGGTGTGTCGTGTCGAACTTTTTGTCACAGAGCGAGACGCAGGCCTTATCGACCGAATGCATGGCCATGCACGACGCGCAGCTGCTGACACCAGCCCGTGTGGGGGCCAATCGCGCTGCCACACTTTTGCGCGGCGATAGCACGCACTGGTTCCAACCCGACGCGCTGAGCACGCGGCAGCAGGCGTTCGCCGATCGCATCGACGCGCTACGGAACGCGCTCAACCGCGACCTGTTTCTCGGTCTGGTCGATAGCGAATCACACTACGCGGTATATCCGCCAGGTGCCGGATACGCACGCCACCTCGACTGCCTGCGTAACAGCGACAGCCGCGTGATTTCCGCTGTGTTCTACCTCAACGAAGCGTGGCAGGACGCCGAGGGCGGCGCACTGCGGCTATACCTTGCCGATCAGTCTTATCACGACGTCTTTCCGCGCGCCGGAACGCTGCTCTTGTTTCTCTCGGCGGAGTTCGAACACGAGGTGCTGCCCGCCACGCGCGACCGCTTGAGCATTGCATGCTGGATGAGGCAGCGGGTGTAAGCCGAACCGCGTGCGCATCTGTGGTTAACGTCCAGGATCGCGCCCTTTCGGATCAGCTTGACAATCAATTGCCGGATTTCGTTAGTGCACAGTGCGGCATGGTGCCGATGGCATACGCGCGAAGCCAACGCCGAGTCACGACAATGTGGCCGAGCTCGGAAGCTCAATCAAGCCGTGAGCCCTCCTTTCGCCCCCGTCACCCCGGGTGCAGCAGACGCGGGAACAGAGTCCCCAAAAAGTAGCTCAGTGTTGAAGATTTTCCTCGCAATCTTCCCAGTACCGAAGCGGGTCGCGATGTTGTGGATAGTGTAAGTTGAGCCACTCTGACAACCTGGCCCAATCGGGATGGTTGGTACCAGTTTGAGCCGACCAGATCGACGACCTCTCAAGTACTTGACCGTTCACGCGATCACGGACGAGCAAGCTGCCCAGTCCGCTTGAACTGTTCGTCTGTGACTCAACCAGATACCGCGGCAGAATCCTGAGCTCAGCATCCTCGGCCCACCCGTATATGGCGCGGACCACGCCGGACGGATCTCGCAACTCTATGGGTCCGCTTTCCGGGCGAACGGCTGTCCAACCTTCAGGAAACTCAGTGACAACCTCGTTTTTACCTTCCCTTACCCACTTCGCGCGCCATGCCCTCGCCATCGACTCGCGCATGCGAGATACCGACTCGTAGGCAGCAGGCAACTCGATCGCCATCGGAAGAGTAATGAGGTTGTCTTTCCAGAGTTTGGCTTCGTCGTCGACGCGCTCGACCTCGTCGAACACCCCTGCATCGAATGGGTTCTCTGGCCGGCTCGATACTTTCACGTTCCCATTAGGCAGACCCTCGAAAAGGCGCTCAGCATCATGGCGGGTAAGTTTCGTCTTTCCTTTCTTCATTGGGCTCTCTGCAACAAGGTTGTCGCTAACGCGTAGGCCATAACGACCGAAATCGGGCGCCACTTCCTCTCACGCGCGTTTGAAGATGCTCACGCTCCTATTCTGCGCTATTCGCATGGTATACCGGCTTGCGCGGCGGCAATGGCGCGGCTTATGCCGCCGCTCCTGCCGCCGGACATCAGACGGGTCGATCCTCGCACAGGATCAGAGGATGAGCGGACGGGCGTCTATCGACTTCTCGCGAAGTCTCCTTCTACCACAGCGGTTATCGAATGGAAGGAGGTGGCAGAATCCGGGCAAGTGAACTGCCGTACACGACCCTGAGCAGCCCCTCGCCTTTGCCAACAACGGACGTTCGGAAATCAAGTACTGTTCGGAGGCGCAACTGCTTGTGTTTCCTCAAGAGATTCGAGCGCTGGACTTTCAGGTTCCAGTTCAGGGCGGGTCTTAAGCCAAAGTCCAAAGTCGCGCATGACGTCGACGACAGGCTTTAGCCGCTGCCCATCCTCGGTGAGTTGGTACTCCACCTTTACCGGCACTTCGGCGAACACTGTCCGTTGGACAAGGCCGACCTGTTCGAGTGCACGCAAATCAAGCGTCAACATGCGCTGCGATATTCCCGGGACATCCCTGCGCAGATCGTTGAACCGCTTTGGCCCATTCAGCAAATATGACACCAGCAGCAGGCGCCAGCGACCACCCAGCAAGCGCATTGCCTCTTCAACTGAACACCCTGTTGCGCTTATCTTCATTGCTTTTTCCCGCTTAAGTATATTTTTTGTACCTATACCACAAAATTCTGCCTTCTTCTCTTTTTATCCTCGATGGGCGATATTAGTTTCCACCCCACAAACGTGGCGGTACATGTTTTCGGTCATGAGGAAAAACGCATGAAGCTATATCACGCACCCGGTAGTTGCTCACAAGCGATTTGCATCGTCTTGCAGGAAACCGGGTTGAATACGGAAATCATCAAGGTCAATGCCCGCAAGCATTTATTGGATGACCGAACTAGCTACTACGATCTTGCCGAACTGGGATACGTACCGCTCTTGCAGCTAGACGATGGTACGTTTTTGCGTGAAGGACCTGTCATCGCGCAGTATCTTGCCGATCAGCGCCCCGAGTCGGGATTGGCACCCGCCCACGGCACGAGAGAACGCTACCAAATGCTTGAATGGCTCAATTTTCTGACTTCTGAAGTTCATAAAGGCTGTAAGCACCTCACGACGACCGTCGTAGACGACGGCGAGAAGCGACATCAAAGTGGTGCCCATCATTTTCGATTTGATGGACATCACTGTGACAGAGTCGGAAGCCAAGCCGGGTAGCCGCAAGGGACGCCCGAATTATGATCCCGAGTTTCGACGCCGGCTTGCGGCCGCGGCATGCGAGCCTGGTGCGTCGGTCGCGAAGCTGGCGCGGGACAATGGCATCAATGCAAACATGCTGTTCACCTGGCGGCGTCGCTATCGCGAGCAATTGCAGGCGGAAACGACGTCGCTGATTCCCGTGGCGGTGGTCCATGAAACGCCGCCGCAGCGCGTGACGATGCCCTCGGATGCAGGGGCCGTCGGCAACCGGACTACACGAGCCGGGACAATCGAGATCCGGTTCGGTGACCTGGTAGTCAAGGTGGACGGCATCGTCGACGCCGACACGCTACGCGTCGTGCTGGGCAGCGTGCGATCGTGATCTCTCTTCCCACGGGTACACGCGTCTGGCTGGTGGCAGGCGTCACCGACATGCGCTGCGGATTCCAGGGGCTGGCGGCGAAGGTGCAGACGGCGCTCGAGGACAATCCGCTGAGTGGCAACGTGTTCATCTTCCGGGGCCGGCGCGGCGATCTCGTGAAGGTCATGTGGGCGACCGAGGACGGGCTCTGGCTTCTTGCGAAGCGGCTTGAGCGGGGCCGCTTCGTCTGGCCGCAGGCCGATGGCGGCAAGGTCCATCTGACGGCGGCGCAATTGTCGATGTTGCTCGAAGGCATCGATTGGCGGCAGCCGCGTCGCACCGCTGCACTGTCGATGTTGTAAACCGAGCAGAAGACTCGTAAACTGCGCCGCATGTCGAACGGCGCCGAACTTCCTGACGATGTTGCAACCCTGCGAGCCTTGCTGGTCGAGGCTCGTGCCCAGCTTGCCGAGCGCGATCTGGAGATCGAGCAGCTCAAGGCGCAGCTCGACAAGCTTAGGCGTATGCAATTCGGGCGCAAGTCCGAGCAGTTGGACCGGGAGGTTGCACGGCTCGAAACCGCGCTCGAGGACTTGACGGGCGAGCGCGGCGTCTCTGATGTGCGGCGCGCCCGCCAATCAAGCGCGAGCACGCCTGTGGGCGACGCATCGCCGAAAGAAGCGCTGCCGCCGCATCTGCCACGCGAAGAACGCGTACTCGACGCCGACGCGACCTGCCCGAAGTGCGGCAGCGCCATGCAGCCGCTCGGAGAAGACGTGTCCGAGCAGCTCGCCCGCGTCGCGGCAATGTTCAAGGTGATTCGCACGATCCGGCGCAAGACGGTCTGTCCGTGCGGCCACCACTTCTCGCAGCCGCCGATGCCCGGCCTGCCGATTACGCGCAGCATCGCCCATCCGAGCCTGCTGGCCGACATCGTCGTCTCGAAGTACGCTGACCACGCCCCGTTGTACCGGCAGTCGCAGATTGCCGCGCGCGACGGCGTGAAGCTCGACCCGGCCAGCATGGGCCGCTGGGTCGGCCAGTGCGAGGCCCTTTGCGATGCACTGACCGAGGCACTGCGCCGCTACACGGTGGCACCGTCGAAGCTGCACGCGGATGACACGCCTATCCCGGTGCTCGAGCCGGGCAAGAAGAAGACGAAGACTGGGCGCCTGTGGGTGTATGTGCGCGATGACACCCGTTCGGGCTCGACCGAACCGGCCGCAGTGTGGTTTGCTTACTCGCCGGACCGCAAAGGCATCCATCCCCAGACCCATCTGGCCGGATTCGAGGGCATCCTTCAGGCCGACGCCTACAGCGGCTTCAACGAACTGTACGAGAGCGGCAAGATTCGCGAGGCTGCATGCTGGGACCACGCGAGACGGTACATATACGACGTGCATGCCCGAACGCCTACCGAGGCGACCCGGGAGGTGCTCGAGCTGATCGGTGCACTTTACGGCATCGAGGCGGACATCCGCGGCAAACCCGCCGCTGAACGGCTGCGCGTGCGGCAGGAGAAAAGCGTGCCGCTGCTGGCGACCATCAAGACGTGGATGACGGACAAGCTCGCAACGCTGTCGAAGAAATCCGAACTGGCCAAAGCGATCCGTTACTCGCTCAACCAGTGGGATGCGCTCGTGCTGTATTGCGAAGAGGGCCGTGCCGAGATCAGCAACGCCCTGGCGGAAAACGCGCTGCGCTGTGTGAGTCTGGGCCGCAAGAACTTCCTGTTCGCCGGCTCCGACAGCGGAGGCGAGCGGGCAGCCGCGATGTACGGTCTGATCGGCACATGCAAGCTCAACGGGATCAACCCGCGCGCCTACCTCGAATACGTCCTGACCCATATCGCTGACCATCCCATTAACCGCATCGACGAACTGTTGCCCTGGAACGTGGCCACGAAGCTGCCTCGGCAGTCTGGCCCATCGGCGTCTGCTGACACGTAACCCGATTCCCGATCATGCCTCACGCGGGCGCCGCGTTGCGGACGGCCGTCGCGAGGTGCTTACTAAAGGCTTCATCCCATTGCTCTATGCTGTCGCGGCGGGCAGATGGGTCGATACCGCTAGGCCAAAGCTCGAAAGCAGGTACGAGTGGATTAATCAGCAACTCGCTGGGAAGCAGTTTCTAATGGGAGACGTTTTCACCATCGCCGACGCCTATCTGTTCGCGCTAACGGGCTGGGGTAAGGCTACATGGATGCAGTCCGTGTACAACGCGAACGTTGATTTCAGTTTGCACCGTCACCTGCAGGCTTGGTACGAACGTGTCAGGGATAGGTCAACGGTCCAGCGCGTCCTGAGTGAAGAGGGATTTCTAGACAATTGAAGCGTGATGCCGGATGAGTTCTCGGTCGACTCCTTCTTTCGGCAGACGCAGGTCGTAAATTGTCAGCGATCTTACCGAGGGCGTCGACCGTCCGTTCCTGGCCGACTGCTGCCTGCTGGCGTTCAAGGCTGGATTGCGTCGCCGCCGAGGATCTGCATCAGAGTCTTCGCGTTACGCTGCCCTTGGTCCTCGTAATTGTTGTTCTCTACACCGACAACCGTTACCGGCGACGACGGAGGGCAGTGAACGACCCCACAACGGCCGTCCGGACTTATCGAAAGTGGCCGTTCGAAACATAGACCGCGCTAGCGGCGGGCCGGGGCTTTACGGTCATCCTCGATTAACATCGAAGCGGGATCAACGATTCGGTCGGTCCCGCTCCGCTCGCTCTGCCGAAACTACCACCCCGCTCGCGCGCTACCTATCATCGTCGCCACGATATATCCCGCAATGCGCGGATTCTCCTTGATTCGCCGGGTGCTGTAGCCATACCAGTCATGACCGTATGGCACATAGACGCGCACGTTGAAACCTTGCGCAAGCAGAGCGTCGCGCAGCGGTTCGCATATCCCTAGTAGCATCTGGAACTCGAATCGTGACCTGTCAATCCGCTCGCGGGGCAGCCAATCGATCAGCGCATCTATCAATTGAGCATCGTGCGTTGCAATACCTACGAATGCCCCCGCCTGTATTGCGCTCGAAACGTGCCGAACGAAGTGGGTATTGATAGCAGCACGGTCTCTCGATGCGCCGTCAACGAGATGCTCGTTTGCCTCTGCATAAATTCCCTTGCAAATGCGCATTGCGCTCTTGCGTGCCTGCAGCGAGACAATGTCCGTGTTCGTCCGCGTCAAATATGCCTGTAGTGCGATACCAACTGGATACCCCTCGGCTTCGAGCCTGCAGAAAGCGTCGAGCGTTTTCTGGGTGCAACTGACGTCCTCCATGTCGATGCACGCGCTGATTCCGTGCGGCGCCGCCGCCCGCAAAATCTTCGAGACACGCGCCAGGCACGCGTTTTCGTCGAGATGCAGCCCCAGCGCGGTTAACTTTATGGACAACTCGGTGCGCATATTTTCGGCACCGAGCGCCTGAACGAGATCGAGATAGTCGCGAGTCATCGACTCTGCCTGATCCAGAGAGGACGCAGTCTCGCCCAGGACGTCGATGGTCGTTCGGAAGCCTTTTGTGTCGAGCACGTGGATGCGCGCGAGGGCGTCGGCCAGCGTTTCGCCGGCAATGTAGCGGCGAGAAATCTTACGGATCAGTGCACGAGGAACGAGCGGGATGGCGCGAGCCGCCATCGTATTGAAAATACGCATGTTGTGGTCTCATGAAAATGCAATCGCACGAATCTAGAGGCAAAAAAATCGATTCGAGCGACATCACCGGACTGTTGTTCACAGGCCCGGGACGAACGCCAGCGTGGATGCAATTACCGCATCGACACAGGCTTTCAGTGCATTTTCGAGGGAGGCCAGGCAGCTGCGTGCATTGTTCGAATAGAGGTTTATACGGTTAACCGTGGGGCGGATCAAGGCCTGCTTTCGTTACTTCAGTTCGGCTCCGCGATCGTAGCACGAGCGAAGGAGCGCTGGTCGTGAACCGGTGAACGATCTTGGCCGACCTCTGCTTGACGACTATCGGCAGAAACCGACCCACAGTACACCCTCAGCTTTCTCGATCACAGACATTCACGAGGATCACGTCGACAGCTGCTAGGCTACCGGGTGTCTACCAAGGTCACACAGTCTCCACGGACCGGCATCTCGTTGCGGCCGCAGAGAAAAGCGGATAGGACCGGTCCGGATCGTACCCACAGTTGAACAAGACGCGTTGTCTTTAGAACCTGTGTGGCGCCGGACGAAAGCGCTGTGAACGGCGTCTGCACGCGTATGCCCGGATCCTGGCGCCTCTGGCTCACACTCTCCTACAAACGAAGACCGGACGCGCATTTCAGCGCGTCCTCCCAGAGCCGCAGTGTCAAAAGCCCGGCATCCTCCTCGCGCGCCAATGCTGCCGCTTCGCCCGCCCAGAGAAGCGAAAAATCGCTGTATCCACTTTTCTCGAACGCGACGCGAAGCGGATCCACTGCACCGGTTGCCAGCGGAAATGTCGGTGCGACCGCGCTCATCGGTCCTTGTTCGCGCATGAAGCGGGTCATCAATCCACGTGCCGGCCGACCCGTGTAAAGATTAGTCAGCCGTGTCATGTCGTCACGCGCGGCACGCAAGGCTGCGCGGTGAACGCCGGACCTGCCAGCCTGAGGCGTCATCAAGTAGGCCGTTCCCAACTGCACGGCACTCGCGCCAAGAGCAAAGGCTGCTGCAATCCCCCTTCCGTCGGCAATCGCGCCCGCTGCGATAACAGGTACGCTCACCGCGTCCACGATCTGCGGTAAAAGCGCAAATAAGCCCGGTTGCGCAGTGATATCGGTGGTGAGGAACATGCCCCGATGGCCGCCGGCCTCTGCGCCCTGCGCGATGATGGCGTCGACACCGCGACTCTCAAGCCAGCGCGCCTCGTCGACCGTCGTCGCGGAAGACACAATTATCGCACCGGTACATCTCACCCGCGCAAGCAGGCCGTCGTCAGGCAGCCCGAAGTGGAAGCTGATCACAGGTGGCCTGGTCTCTTCGATTACATCGCACATGGACTCATTGAAAGGCGCTCTGCCCGGTCCTCTTTGGGCAGCGGACAAATCAAGGCCGACTTCCCTGTAATAGGGGGCGAGTAATTCGAGCCATATCGCTTCAGCTTCCTCATCCAGGCTCGGCGAGACATGACAGAAGAAATTCACATTGAACGGAGCTGACGTTTCCGCGCGAATTGCGCCGATCTGTTCGCGCAGCTGCGCAGGAGTGAGCGCTGCACAACCAAGCGAACCTAGGCCACCTGCCTGGCTGACCGCAATTGCAAGGGGGCTCAGAGAACCGACCATCGGAGCTTGAACAAGAGGAATGCGGGAAGGGAGTGTCATTGTCTCGTCTGCAAGAAGGCTAATATTTTCCGAGGCGGACTTCGGAGATATTGGAGGTGGGATGCCCGCGCTGTTGGTGCAATCCTAGCTTGGGCGGTGAAGAGAGGCGATGTCACCTGCATTGCTGGCGAGCCGATTGTCGGCAATCCAGCCATTGACGGTGACTGACCGCAGTTGGCCGACTGCTGCCTGCTGGCGTTCAAGGCTGAATTGCGTCGCCGCCGAGGATCTGCATCAGAGTCTTCGCGTTACGCTGCCCTTGGTCCTCGTAATTGTTGTTCGCTACACCGACAACCGTTACCGGCGACGACGGAGGACCGTGAACGACCCGGAAGCGTCGTTCGGATTCGGGCTTTGGCAATGACCGCAAAGTATAGCTGTCGATTGCCCCATGAAGTTGATCGGGGCGTTAATCGGTCCCAGTTGCTGTCCCGGTGTTAGGCGCGCGCTCAAGATGAACACCCCTGTCCGACCTCATATTGAGCGCGCCATAACGCTATCCGAATCTTGTCCAATTTTTGGCTCACTGCTACTCGCTTGCTATTGCACATACATCCACATCCCGTATCACTAAAAATACCATGCTCATCATTGCATTCCACTATGACAGAATGGATCACTCACCGGCCGCCCGGCTTACCGGAGAAGTCGAACAGTGAAACGTTCTCCATCCTCGATCAGTTCTGGTTCGGTCCCATTGTGTTCTCGCATACATTTCACAATTTTGCGCGGAACACCCATGCCGGAATGTTCAAGGTATCCGTAGTCGCGCATAATGTCTTTGAGAAGTTGATTTCGCGCGGCGCGGCAGCCAGTAAGCATTCGTGCGGGTGTAATGCCGTTAGGCAAGCGGCCAGGAGAAGTGACTTCTAGCCGATCCTCATAGATCGAAAGCTCAATATCGGTGCTGGAAAGCAAATAGTCTCGATGCACCAGGGCGTTAACGATCGCCTCGCGAACAGCCTCGACGGGATAGGTCGGGCGGCTTTCGCGCCGCGCGCCGCCCTCCTCGAGTTGCCCGCCAATCGGCGTATTGCGTTGGACGAATGCAATGGCTTGCTCCACAAGACCGGCATCAACGATCTCGTCGGCATTGTTTAGCAAAGGAGACATAGGTCCCCGCAAAGCAGCTCTTTCACGGGCCGCGTAGTCTTTTTCTACGCCCGGATAAGCGACGGCATCGATGCCGGCTTGTGGCAGGAATCGATTTGGTGTCCGGCCGAACAGAAGAACGCCAGAAACAGTAATACCGTCCTCGACCATGATTTCCGTATTAAAGAGTAAGGTCTTCCACGCAGATTCATCATTGATATCCGGCGCATCTTGCCCTCTCACGTATACGAAATAATTCGATAGACGCCGCATGTCCAAATCGTCCAAGGTTGCGCCGGATACGGGTCGCAGTTCGGCACGGAAGCTGCCACGCTGCTGAAAAAGCCGGCCGAGTTCCTCCGGAGTTGGCTCGCGACTCTGGGTTCCAACTCGGATAAAATACGCATTCCTGTTGTTGTGCCAAAGGGTATGAACATCAAATCCGCGTGAAACACGCACAATCGCAACGTCCTTTCCCGGCTCAACGTCTTTGATCTGCTCGTAGAACGGAATCAGCCCTGGTCGTATTTTGTCTCGGCAGGCTGTCATAACCCACTCTTCTAGGCGTTGCCGCGTGATGCCGCTGATGCTTCCGTCATCCTCAACCCCCAACAAGACGATCCCGCCCTCAAGGTTGGAGAAGGCGACGAGTTCTTTCGCCAAGTCATGGTTTTGAATATCGTCACGCTTGAATTCGACGCCTGAGCTTTCGCCATTGCGGATGATTTCAAGCAATTCGGTGTGGGTCATGGTCATATCTAAAATCCATATTTCTGGCGGCGCATCTCAAAAGCGGCCTTACCGCCTTCAAGGATTTCTTCCACCATCTCGCGGACAGGCGCCATATCAATCGAGCCCACGTGCCGTTCGTTGATGCGCCCTTGAACAGCCTCATTTTGAACGCCGGTCGAAAGGCCGATAATTAGCTCGGCGTCGCCAAGCACAGGGATATTGGCATTGTGCGTCGAAAAGACGAATTGTCGCTTACGCTTTTCGTCCTTCATTGTCGGCACAACGCCTTCCGTGATGAAGCGATTGTCGAGATCGTCCTCGGGCTGATCTACGACGAGAGGGGCTTCCGACTCCAACAGCAGAAGCAGGAGAACGGCCGTTGCCTTTTGGCCGGTCGAGAGGGCCTCAATCGTTTGCCACGTTTCCGGGCCGCCTTCGGAGGAGGTGTTTAGCTCCATCTTGGTAGTCGCGGGCAACTCCAGCTCTTCCAGCCGCATGAAAATATCAGGCCCTGCCTGGGCAAGGCGCTCAGCAGCGGCGGGCGGAATGCTGTAGTTACTGACGAGCGAATCTTTACCCTCACGGCAGCGTTGCGCGAAGTCCAACAGCGACAGGGTATCGCGGCTTTTTAAGCGTTCCAGCAGTGCTGCAAGATTTCCGCCAATTTCATCACGCAAAAGCTTTTCTAGCGGTTCACGATTGCCGCCCATCGTAACCGCGGCCCGCACCCGGCCATACAGCTTTTTGGAGACACGCTTGGCTGCCTTCTCCAAGGCGCGATACTCGGCGGACTGGAGGTTGACCCACTCATCGAGCAAGTTGCGCCGATTTTGCTCGTACGCGACCAAGTCACGAGTGAGCGCTTCCTTTTTTTCCCGAAGCGGCCTTAATTCCTCGATCTGCCGGCGCAGACGGATGAACTCCTCGCCGTCAATCTTGGACTTCTGAAGTTCGCGCAAGAGGGCTTGGTAAGTGGCTTCTGCTGTTTGCTTGCGTTCGTCCCAACGGCTACGCAAGGCCGACAGGTTAATATCGGAGGTGGAAAGCGCCTGTTCAATCTGTCCGGCAATCGTTTGAAGTTGCGCGGTCACTTGGTCGAGAATCGCTGCACCCTCTAGCAGCATCTCACGGTTCGGGAGGCCTTCCAACGCCTTGGCGGATAGGAAAGCAGTATCGATCGGCAGAAGTCCGGCCAGTTCCTCGCGCAACGTCGAAACTGGAGACAGCCTTTCTTTGATGGTCCCCAAAATTCGCTCCTCCCGTACTAGGAGACTCTTCTCCTTCAATCGCTCTTCCAAACCAGCGTCCTGAAATCGCTTTTGCGTTTCTTCCAGGCTCGGCAAAAGGCTAAGGCGCTCCTCGATCAGCTTGATTTCCCGTTGCACATCATCGATCCGGCCGCGTGACCGTTCGAGTTCCAGGCGCAATTTCGCTTTTTGGGCGCCGGCATTCGGATCACGCTCGACAAATCGCTCCAACAGGAGCGTAAGCTTCTGTCGGCTCTTGGTTAGTTCAGAGATTTCGTGTTGGCCGAATATCTCAACGCCCGGTGCCACATCAAGAGGCGACAGGTTTAGAACGTTACCAAGCTCGTCCTTGACCACAGGCGGGTTGGGTATCGTCCGCTCGATCGTGTAATCATGCCTGGCGGGATGATGTGACCGCACGAGCAACGAGATCTTGGTACCACTTTTCAGGACGTGCTTCAGAACGCCTTGGTGGGCCTTGTTTGCCTCTTCTCCAATGGGATCGATGGCAAGGGCGTAGCGAAGGCTCTCGATGACCGTCGATTTCCCCGTGCCCCGCCCCCCCACCAGCACATTCAGGTTGCCGTTGAAATGCAGGCGCGTTCCGTCAAGGAATCCGCCTTCCCAAGTCATGGCGATGAACTCGGCATGGGGCTCGGGGTGGGGAGCGCGGTGCAGGCGTATCCGAGAGTCTGGATCGAGAAACGCTTGACGTAGGCCCTCTACCGACAGAGCCGACATTTTGATAAAGCAGCTTGATCGTGGCTCAGCCAATTCCTCTGGGCTGTTCACATCGGATGCATTGATAATGGCGACGCGTCGTTCTCGCCTATGCGCCGCATCCTTGTTCTCCAAGATGGCGCGCACGTTTTGCGGAGCGTCGTCAACTGCTCCAGGCAGGGCGCAGGCGTAGAGATCAGCGGATTTCCACGCATTCATGCGCGGCTGCCCCTCAAGGGTAGCCAACAGGCCGTTGTCTGCGGCGACGTGGGCGGCGATTGCGATGCCACCCTGATGGTGTACGCAGGCCAGTAGATCAAGGCAGTTCTTGTCGCCTAGTGGTGAGAGCGCTGCGTGATCGCGCACGCCCATTTCGCCAATAAAACGTTCCAGGAGATTGTCTTTGTCAGGATCATAGAGGCATAGAAAATGAACGCCATCACTGGTTGCCGCCTCGAAGCCGCCAAACGCGAAAATGCCAGCCGCCCGAACCGCATTGATTAGGCCAAAGGAATCACTAACGCGGTAGTGATCAGTGATGGCAATCGCTTCGATGCCATTGTTATGACAAGCCTCGATGATCGCGGCGTTATAGTCCGCCTCGTTTTGAAACGCGGACCGCTTGGCATGGCGAACGTGGTAAGCAAACGGGTTAACCTGAAGAGCGCAGCGATAAAAACGCGCGCCATTCGGCTGCTTCAGCGCTTGATTGAGCGCCTGAGATCGTGTCATATCGTTTTGCATCATCCCCATGTCCTGCTTGCAATTCAAGCTTATTCGCTCTGGTTCAGCATTAACCCGCATTCGGCAATTGATCGGAGACGTACTTTTCGGCAGCATCGCGGATAACCCAAGCGATGGAGACCTTCTTCTGCAAGGCGATGTGTTCGAGAAGACGATACAACTCGGGCGGAAAACTCACCGAGGCACGAACCGCCGCATCGCCCCTCGCTCTTACCCCTTCCTTATTCCTGCCGATTGTCATCATGAGTTCCGTTGGCTAAGATGCACCACTTTACACCATTATGATGCAATTCTCAGTGTGCTGCCGACGTTCGCAAGTATGGACCATGACAGCGGCACTCCGCGCCGGCGGGGCGTGAAGAAGGCTGGACGTAGCTAGCGTGGTGGATGTTGCGGGCAAAGTGGGGCATGTGTGCAGCCGCACTACCTCGGTGTGTCGGCCCAAGTCCTGTAGTTGCCTTGTCACAGGCCGTACATGCCCCAAACGGGTGATGATGTGACCTTCGTCTTTGCATGCCGAATGGCTGCTTGCTGAGAGGAACAGGCGTCTGAACGTCAGAGCGACGGCATAAGCGAACGACGCGTCTTGGCCGCACTGTGCCTGTCGCGTCGCGGCGACTGTCGCCCCCCACGTGATCCGCAGCAGCCGACCTATTCTGCCAAGAATCGCTTGATCGCTGCTGAAAATTCGACATCGTTGTCGAGCATCATCAGATGGCCGCTGTTGGCAATCGTGTAATCTCCAGCGCATTTTTTCGATGCCCAGTCTGGTACGTTCCAGCCTTTGCGGGAGTGCTCACCGGACAGCAAATACACCGGATGCCGATCGAAGACCTGCTCGAGCAATCTTAGGTAATCATCTTTTCCCGTCGTCGTGACTACAGATTGACCCATTGCGCGGAGAGTGGATGCTGGCTGATGAGCAAGCCACCGGGCGGCGATCTCGCCGACATACGGCGCAGATGTAGTAACGGAACTGCTGATCCAGGCTAGTGGGTCAGCACGAAAATCTGCCAGCATGGCGTCAGCCTCGCTCTGGTTCATCCGTCCTACCGACGCGGACCAGAACGCATCCTCCAACGTGAAATTCCCTTCGGCATTGACGATCCTGCGGATGTACTCAGGGTAGGTCCGAGCGAACAACATAGCGATCGCACCACCAACGGAATGACCAACTACGTCAACTGGTTTGCTTCCAAAACGGGCATCCACGAACGCTCGCAGATGCTCGACTTGGCCCGGTAGGGATATGGCATTGAACGGAACGTTTTGGTGCTCGCCGTACCCAAGCAGATCGGGCGCGGCATGCGGCAACTCGTATCCGGTGACGTCGAGCGTACCGATGAAGCCGTGAACGAAAACGACAGGAGGAACGTTGCTCATGCTTGTTAGATGGGAACTGTTTGAAGTCGTCGGGCCGGCATCTCGATGCGACGAGTGGCGAGCCGTTGAGGAAATTGTCAACGGTTTTGATCACCGTGTCGACTGTCTGTTTGTGGCCGTTGTTCGCGCGATAGCGCTTGTCGCCGGGAAAATAGCCGGCGGTGCTGCGCTGCGGCGGTCCGAACCGAAACTCCCAGTTTCTATGGCACGATTCACCGTCCGCTTCACTGATACCGTCACTGCCAACCGGCCACTGCGTCAAGACGATTGAAATAGTCGAAGAAATCCAAAGTCCCCGATTTCACGAACTCTGGCATCCGGCAACGTTCCGCACTACCACCGCTTTGCGGCGTGCTATTTCTCCGAGACCGGATTGACGGGCAAGGCCGTTTCTTCCGCATCGTTTCGCGCGATGCCCGGCGTCGCCTCACGGACCGATTGCCGCAAGCGCGTGAACGCCTGGCTCGTGCGTGCATCGCGTTGGTCGCGTGCGTCGTAGAAGTCCTTGCTGAGCCACTGGCCGAGACTCATCATCAGCGAGCCCAACGCGCTCTTGAAGCGCACCCATGCGTTGCCGGTGCGCGCCAGTTGCGCGGCCGCCTCGACCGCCTCGGCGGCGAGCCGGTCCAGTTCCGCGTGCAGATAGTCGGCGAAATGATGCAGGCCATGCTGATTGCCATTCGACGATTTGCGTTCCAGTTCGACGTGCTGCGCAATCAGCGATTGATTGGGCACGCGAATAAACGGAGGCGTATCGGTGCGCGCGCCGCCGCCACGGCGAATCGCCACACCGAGGTTCGCGGACGCCTCGGTGCGCTTGCCGAGCGGTGGCATTTGCCACTTGTCGCACAGGTACTTCAGCAGGCTGCAATGATCGAATCGTTCGTTGCACACGCCGGCTTCGCACCACGGTGACACCAGGATGGCGGGAACACGCACGCCGAGTCGTTTGAAATCGAAGCTCGCGGTGTGGTCGTCGGGTGCGAGCACGTCGGCCGGCGGCGATACGTGGTCGTAGAAACCGCCGTGCTCATCGTAGAGGACCACCAGTAACGTGCGTTCCCACAGCGCCTGATTCGAGCGCAGCGCATTGTAGGTATCCGCGATCAGCTTCTCTGCCTTCATGATGTTGTGCGGCGGATGATCGTCGTTCTGCGCTTCGCCGAAGTACTTCGGCTCGATCAGTACGAATTGCGGAAACTGACTGGCGGGTCCCGCTGCGTCCTCGAAGAATTTATCGAAAGAGCGGTAATTCGCGAGGTTTTCCGCGCGTCGCTGGTTCTTCAGCAGCAACGAGGCGGGGAAGTCGTAGAAATAGACGCTCCACGTTTCGCGCGCGGCGTTCAGCCGATCGAAAATCGTGTCCTGATCCTGCTCGGTGTACCAGTGCGGATTGAGCCCGTCGAGTCCCGAAGGCATTTCGATCTCGCCTTTCGACGTACCCGTCAGCGCGAAAAAACGGTTGGGCCACGTCGGCCCCGGCAATGACGAGAACCACCGGTCGCAAACGGTGAATTGCGAACCGAGCGTGTGCAGCGCGGGCAGAAAGCCGAGCGGGTAATAGCCCATCACCTCTTGCCGCGCGGCGAGGCTGCTCTTCGGGTAGTCGTTCACGAACGTACGCACGAAACCGCTGTTGTCGGCGGCGATCTGTTCCATCACGGCCTTGTGCTCGTGATTCGGATCGTGCTTCATCTGCCGCTCGCGCGTTTCACGCGGATAGAAGGTGTGGCCTTGACCGTCGGCGTTCGATTTGCCGGCCGCGTTGCGCACGCCGTCCAGTTTGTCGTGCACGGCGTCGAGGCAGCCGAGCATCTGGTCAAACGAGTGATTCTCCATCAACAGTAGCACGACGTGTTCGATCGGATCGTTCTGCGCGTTCTGCTCGACGTCACTCATCTTTTATCGCTCCACTCGGGACGGGATGGACTTCGCGTTGCCAACTTAGCGCAAAACGCGCGCCGGCGAAAGAGCCCTGCTTTGATGCGGACATGCACGCGACGGTCAATGTACTTCGTCGCGTGCATGACTCGCTTAGCGTAGCATCGACTCAACTGCCGCCCGAGAAGATCGGACCTTGCCCGCCCGGCGCGAACGATGGGAAGTGGTCGCCGGACGGCGCGGCCGCCGCCGGTGCGTGCGCTCCCGACTGCGACGCCGGTTCGCGCAACGTCAACGCGCTATCGGCCGTGATCGGCACGCTCGGCTTCGCGAGCAGCTCGGTCTTGCGCATCGAGCCGACCGACGTGCCGAAGTAATAGCCGATGATGCTGATCCACGCGGTTCCCAACGCGCCGACGATCACGTTGACGAGATCCTTGTTGGTACCCGGCAAAGGCTGGAACGCCATCAGCAGCAAAATGCCGAAGAAGCCGGTGGTGACCGCCATCGCGAGCACCTTCGGGACCCAGTCGCGATTGGCGACACCCATCGCGCGTGCATTCGCGGTGTCGCTCGTGGCGATGCGGGCCATGTCGGCGTCGTGCGCGAGGCTCGACTGCGCGGCCGTCACCATCAACTGCTGCAATTGCAGCGAATTCGCGCTTTCGGCCTGGCGAAGTTTTTCGAGTGCGCCGGGGTCGTTCAACGCGGGTTCCACGAAGGCCGGGTCGCTCGGCGTGCCGAGCGCGTGCGAGATGATCGCGGCGGCAGCGGTCACGCCGAGGCCGACCGGCCCCCCTACGAGCCCGGCGAGAAGCGGGGCGGTGCTGTTGATATTCTTCGCAACTTTAGACCAGTCCATCATGCTGCTCCCAGGAGAAGATTGGCTGCCATGCGTTCGGTCCAGCCGCGGCTGAAATTCGGCCACGAATGCAGGTTCCGCAGGTAGCGCAGACGATACGCGGCGAAGCGCATCACGAACTTCATCGGATCGGCGTTCTTGACCGCATCGAGCGTGTCGGGGCCGAACTTGCCGTCCTCCCTGGCGCCGGACGCTTTCTGCATCCACAGCACGACGAGGCCGCCGTTGTAGTTCGCATCGAAAATCTGGAAAGCCACGCGCGGATCGAGTTCGTCGAGATGCAACGGGTCCCAGTACCTGCGCTTGGCGATCCGATGGGCGGTATCGAGCGGCAGGTCTTTCATCGCGCCGTTATAGCCCTCACTGCGCGCGACGCGCGCCGTCACACCCCACATCGTTTCGCCGCCTGGATCGGCCGGATTGAAGCTGTACCCGCCTTCGTTTCCGATCAAGGCTTTGAATGCATCTTCGAAGCTGTCCATCGAACTGTCTCCTGTTCGGCTGTGTTGCCAACTCAAATGGCGAATGCGCGCGGCTCAGGCCGCTCGCATCGCCCGTCCTACGGCGTCGCGTACCGTATCGAGCGAGGCCCGAAGCGGGTACGACGTCATGGGATTCGAAACGGGCTTGACGTGCAGCTCAGGCCTCGATGTCCGGGTGTCGGCTTCGTCGGGCGATGCGTCCGTCGAGAGCGCCAGCTCGCGTTCGCGCGCCGACAACGTGCCGGCGTCGCGCTGCAATGCCTGTGCATACTTGCGCGCGGCCTCGCGCAGCGCGCCTTTGTGTTCCAGCGCGTGGCCCCATTCCACATAGGACGGCGCGAGATCGGGACGCAACGCGACGGCGTGCGACAGCTTGTCGATCGCTTCGTCGTCGTGGCCGGTTTTGACGAGCGCCTCGGCCCAGTCGTGCAGCGTGTCGACGGAGTCGGGGTTCATCTCGGCGGCCTGCCTGAATGCTTCGAGTGCTTCGCGATCGTGCTTCTTCGAATGCAACAGCACGTCGCCGAGCAGTCGCAGGTTTTCAGCGGTGCGCGACTTTTCCTTCGCGCCGGCCCGCAGTTCTTTTACCGCATCGTCGATGCGGTTCTGCTGTTCGAGTGCAATGCCGAGACTCGCGCGCAGCACCGCCGAGTGCTTGTATTGGGTCAATGCTTCGCGGATCTGCTGCTCGGCTTCTGTCGAGCGCTGCTGACTGTCGAGCAACCACGCCTTGCCCGCGACTGCCCATTGGGCTTGCTCGGATGATGGCAACGCGAGGACTTCGTCATAGATCCCGACGATCTCGCGATAGTCACATTGCGCGAGCGAGCATTTGGTCCTTTGCACCTGCGTGAACAGATGACTGGCGAGGATGTTAGGTTCGGCGAGGCGCATCGCCGTGACGGCGATGTCGCGCACGAGCTTTTCGAGGTCGCGCCCTTCGAACGGCACCGTGCTTTCGCGGCCGTTGAACGGTCCGTGTTCTATCTGCACGTGCGCGACGTATGAATCCGGGCTGTTATTCGTCTTCGTGATGCCGATGTGCACGGCGACATCGTCGCGTTTGAGCACGCCTTTGATGAAGCGCACCGTCGTCGCATACGACATTTCCTGACCCGGAATCTGGATGTCCTGTTGCGCGTCGTTGCTGGTCATCGTGTCGTGCGGAATCGATTCGGCATCCTGGCCGATTTCCTTCATCGCCGACATGATCCGCTCGGCGAGAAAGTTCGCTGTATAGCCGCGCTCGGTCAGCGTTTGCGGTGTCTCCACCGGCGGTACCAGCAATTGACGCGCGAGCACGCCGCGCACGACGAGGCAGATGGAGCCGATCGTCAGTAAGATGAACAACCAGGGCAAGACATACGGCCAGAGGCGTTTCGGTCCGCGGCCGATCACACGGGCGGTGTGCAAGCCGAACAGCACGAATCCGCTCGAATGATGACGATCGCGGCGATTCGCGGTGTGGGCGCGCCTGAACGGGCCGCCGTACCCGTTGGTTGACCGGCGTTGACTCTGTGCACTCGACATGACTCACCTCGCTTCGATCCGCGATCGATGTTGGCGATCGCCTGACTTGCGCGGTGGGGTATGCATCGAGCGTGCCATAGCGCATGGAACGGGCTGGCAGCCGGATGTTGGCTTCTGGTAGGGGATTGAAAGAAAGAAGTGTTGCGAGGTGGCCAACGTATTGCGAAAAACAGTTTGCTGGCGGGAGACAGGATGTGCGTTAGCAAATAAAAATGCCGCTCAGTCCAGAAGACTGAGCGGCATCGGTGCAGCGAACTACTGTTTGTGGACTCTGCGCTGCCGTGGCTTAAACCGAACTCGGCCGCCACTTCAACAATCGACTCTCCACCGCGGTCAGCAGGTAGTCGGCGGCAAGCGCGACCACCGCCAGCACGATCATCGCCGCGAACACGCCGGCCGCATTGAACGCGCCCTGGGCGGTGGAGATCAGCAAGCCGATGCCCTGCTTCGAGCCGAGAAACTCGCCGACCACCGCGCCGACCAGTGCAAAGCCGAAGCTCACGTGCAGGCTCGCGAGAATCCAGCTCAGCGCCGACGGAATCACGACCGAGGTCGTCACCTGACGGCGCGACGCGCCGAGAATCTGCGCATTCGCGATCATGTAGCGATCCGCTTCGCGCACGCCCTGGAACGCGTTGGCGAACACGACGAAAAACACCATCACGACCGCGAGCGCGACTTTCGATGCCATGCCGAGCCCGAGCGCGATCACGAACACCGAGCCGAGCACGACGCGCGGGATCGAGTTGGCGATCTTGATGTAGAGGCTGAACACGTCGGAGAGCAGCTTGTTGCGGCCGAGCACGATGCCGCAGAAGATGCCCCCGATCGAACCGATGATGAAGCCGAGCCCCGTTTCCTCGAGCGTGACCCACACCTGCGTGAGCAGCGGCCCTTGCGAGGTACCGTTCACGAACCAGTCGACGATCTGAGCGAAGATCTCGGTCGGCATCGAGAAGAAGAAAGGGTCGATCCACTTCAGGCGCGCGGACAGTTCCCAGCCGCCGAGCACGACCACGAGCAGGAGAATGCGCAGCGAAATCACCAGAACTTGGCGCTGGCGGATCTTCTTCTGCGCAATACGCTCGACGTGAGCGAGCGACGCGGCGTCGATGCCCGAGGGCATCATCTGTTGAGAGGTTGTAGACATGTTTGCCGTTCCTTGATTAACCGATCTGCACTTCTTCGCGCAGGTCATGCCAGATATCGCGCGAAATTTCGATGAAGCGTGAGTCGTAGCGGATCTCCGATGTGACGCGCGGTCGCGGCAGATCGATTTCGTAGACTTTCTTCAGCGTGGCGGGGCGGGCAGTTAGCACGAACACGCGGTCGGCGAGCGCAATCGCTTCTTCGAGGTCGTGCGTGACGAACACGACCGAGCCGGCGCCGCCCCACAATTGCAGCAACTCGTCCTGCATCAATGTGCGCGTCTGCATGTCGAGCGCCGAGAACGGCTCGTCCATCAGCAGGATTTCCGGCTTGTTGATGAAGGTCTGCGCAAGCGCGACGCGCTTGCGCATGCCGCCGGACAGTTGATGCGGATAGTGCTTGCCGAACTTGTCGAGGCCCACGCGGCGCAGCCATTCGTTTGCTTCATCGTAAGCGGCCGATTTCGAGCGGCCGCGATACAGCGGACCCGCCGCGACGTTGTCGAGCACCGAGCGCCACGGAAACACCGCATCGGCCTGAAACACGAAACCGATGCGCGGATCGATGCCGTCCACCGACACGCCCATCACGCGCACTTCGCCGGTGGTCGGCTTCAGCAAGCCGGTGATCATGCTGAGCGTGGTGGACTTGCCGCAGCCGGTCGGGCCGACCACCGCGACGAATTCGCCGCGTGCCACCGACATGCTGAAGTCGCGCAGCGCGATCGTGGCCTTGCCGTCCGGGGAAATGAAACGGCACGACACGTTGCGCATTTCGATCGCTGGCGTCTCGCGTGACATAGGTTGATTCATCGGCGGGTGCCTCGCAGTTCTGTGAAGATGAAAGAAGCGTTACTTCGACGCGGTCTTGACCGGCGCCGACACGTAGTCGTTGGTGTAGGTCTTGGCGAGATCGATATGCTTGCCCTTCACCGACGGATTGAATGCGGACAGCACCTTCAGCACCGTATCCGGGCCGTCGGCGGGCATCTTGCCGTCCTTCGTGAACATCGGCAGCGACGCCTTCAGCGCGTTCACGTACAGGTCCTTGTTGTTGCCGTAGTAGTCTTTCGGCATCTGCGCGGCGATGTCCTCGGCGCTATGCGTCGCGATGTAGTTCAGCGTCTTCGCGAACGCATGCGAGAGCTTCGCGGCCTCGTCCTTGTGCGCTTCGGCCCACGCGCGCTGCACGTAGAAGCTCGAAGCGGGGTAGGTGCCGCCGAGCGCGGCGCGCGTACCGTCCACGTTGCGCATGTCGACCAGCACCTTCGCGTCGCCGGTCTTCAGCAGTTGCGAGACGGTCGGCTCGGTGGTCATGCCGGCGTCGATGCGGCCTTGCTTGACGGCGGCGATGAAGCTGTTGTCCGCGCCGACCGGCAACATCGTGTATTGCGTCGACGGCACGCCCGCGCGCTGCGCGAGGTACTGCGTGAGGAAGCTGGTCGACGAACCGAGGCCGGTCACGCCGAGCGTCTTGCCTTTGACGTCGGCCATGCTCTTCAGCGAATCGGCCGCCTTCGTCGAGACCATTTCTACTTCGCCCGGCACCTGGCCGAAGACGACGAGCGCCTGCACTTCCTTGCCCTTGCTCTGCAGGTCGATCGTATGATCGTAGAAGCCGACCACGCCTTGCACCGCGCCCGCGAGCAGTTCGTTCTCCGCATCGACGCCGGCCGGCTGCGACAGGATCTCGACGTCGAGGCCTTCGTCCTTGAAGTAACCGAGCTGCTCGGTGAGCTTGGCCGGCAGATAGATGATCTTGGTGGCGCCGCCGACCATGATCGTGATCTTCTCGGCGTGAGCGGCGGCCGATGCGGCGGCAAGGGCGAACGCAACTCCTGATACAGCGGCAATCTGGCGCAAGGTACGCATGAAGCAGTCTCCTTAGGTGGGTCGCCGCGACCCCGTGGTGCGCGGCGCTTTTCTGGGTCAATGGAGGCGATTATAGAAACGCGAAACCTTCTGGCAGCTTTCGGGGTTTGGCGCGAAACATGGGTGTTAACCCGAAAATGCGCCGAAAATGCGCCGACATTGCGCGCGGATCGGCACCGCGCTCGCGGCGGGCACTGGACGTATGCGGCACACCACACGGTATGCGCGCGGCCCCCTTGTTTTAAGGCACAATCGACGACCTGACTTTTGCCGTTGCCGCCATGAAGCTGCTGCTGATCGAAGACAACCCCACGCTTGCGCACTGGCTCGCGAAGATGCTGGAGCAGGAGGCCTTCGCGCTCGACGCCGTGCAGGACGGCGATGAAGCCGACCGCCTGCTGCGCACCAATCACTACGACGTGATCCTGCTCGACCTGAACCTGCCGAAGCTGTCGGGCAAGAACGTGCTGCGCCGGCTGCGTCAGCGTGGCGACGCGACGCCGGTGCTGATCCTCACCGCGAGCGGCTCGATCGACGAGAAGGTGGAGCTGCTCGGCGCCGGCGCCGACGACTATCTGGTGAAGCCGTTCGAAGTGCGCGAGCTGATCGCGCGCATCAAGGTGGCGATTCGGCGGCAGTCGCCGTCGAAAGCGGGCGAGGTGGTGTGCGGCGATCTGTCGTTCGACATCGACACGCGCCAGTTCACGCTGAAGGGCGCGCCGCTGAACGTGACGCCGCGCGAGCGCTCGGTGCTCGAAGCGCTGATCCTGCGCCTCGGCAAGACAGTGACGAAGCCGGCGCTCGTCGATGCGATCTTCACGCTCGCCGACGAGCCGAGCGAGGATGCGGTCGAGATCTACATTTCGCGTCTGCGCAAGAAGCTCGATGGCAGCTCGGCCGCGATCGTCACGCTGCGCGGGCTCGGCTATCTGCTGCGCAAGCGGGAAGACGACCAGTAACGATGGCCAATAGCCTACGCATACGCCTGCTGTGGTGGCTGCTCGTCCCGCTCGCGCTTTATGTGTTCGTGACCGGCAAGACCGAGTACGACAACGCGCGGCACACCGCGAATCTGGTGCAGGACAATCAGCTGGTCGCGTCGGCGCGGATGATCGCGGGCGAGGTCGAATGGAGCGACGGCTTTCTGCGTGTCGATGTGCCGCCCGCCGCGCTCGAGATCTTCGCATCGCCATATCGCGACCAGGTGTTCTATAGCGTGCGTGTCGACGAGGGGCGGCTGCTCGCGGGTACGCCTGATTTCCCGCCGCGTCCGCTGCGGGCGCCCGACGTGCCGGATTCGTACTACACGCAGTTGCACGGCCAGCAGGTGCGCGCTGTCGACATCGTGCGGCTCATGTACGACAACGGCGCGACGCGTCCCGTGCGTGTGACGGTCGGCAAGACCGTGCGCTCGCGCGATGCGATGACGCAACAGCTGTGGCGGCCGCAACTCGTGCGCCAGTTCGAAATGATCGCGCTGGCGGTGGCGCTCGTTTGCATCGGGCTCACGTTCGAGTTGCGGCCGTTGATGAAGGTGAAAGACGAGGTGGCCGACCGCGATCCGATGCAGCTCGAACCGATTCGCGTCGAGCGTCTGCATACGGAACTGCGGCCCATCGTCGATGCGATCAATCAGTGCATCGCGCGGCTCGGCGTGCAGGTGGCGGCGCAGCGGCGCTTTATCGCCGACGCCGCGCATCAGTTGCGCACGCCGCTCACGCTGCTCGGCACGCAACTGCAATTCGCGCGGCAGCAGGAAGGCCTCAATCCCGCGCTCGACGAAGCGCTTGCCGCGATGCATCGCAGCAACCGGTCGATGGTCGGGCTCACCAACAAGCTGCTTTTGCTCGCGCAGGCCGAGGCCGCCGACAACTCGCAGCTCGCCATGGAACGCGTCGATCTGGTGCCGCTCGCGATGGAGGTCGTCGAAGACCTCGGCCTGCTCGCGCAGGCACGTGAAATCGATCTGGGCGCGGAATTGCACGGCGCGGCGCCGGTGCTCGGACATCTCGGCTTGTTGCAGGCACTGATCGCGAATCTCGCCGAGAACGCGATTCGCTATACGGGCAGCGGTGGTCACGTGACGGTCGCCGTGAACGCTGATACCGCGGCCAATGCGGTGACGGTCAGCGTGACCGACAACGGCCCCGGCATTCCGGCCGAATCGCGCAGCCGCGTGTTCGAGCCGTTCTTTCGTGCATCGACGGATACCGAGGGCACGGGCCTCGGTCTTGCGATCGTGCGCGAAATCGCGGACGCCCATCACGGCGAGATCACGCTGAAGGCGGGCGAGGGCGGCAAGGGTGTGCATATCGCCGTGACGTTTCCGCGCGCAACGCCGAAGTGATCGGGATAAACCCGAGGTTTGCGCAACATGCACAGCCGGGAAAAGCATCGGGAAGGGTTCGCACCTTCAAAATCACGGGCAGGCGACCCGCGCGGCGCCCAGACGCAAGATAACGGAGACAGCCCCAATGAAGCTTTCCTTGACGCGTTTCTCGCGCGCGGCCTATGCCGCCGTCGCGGCGTCGCTCGCGCTGTGCGCGCTCGCGAGACTCGCGACGTCTGCGCAAGCCGCCGCGCCGGAGAAACTCGCGATCATGGTGGGCGGTACCAACAAGCTCATCTATCTGCCGGCGCGTCTTGCCGAACAGCTCGGCTATTTCAAGGCCGAAGGGCTCGACGTCGAACTGCTGTCGCAGCCGACTGGAATAGACGGCGAAAACGAAATGCTCGCGGGCGCGGTGCAGGGCGTGGTCGGCTTCTACGATCACACGATCGATCTGCAGACACGCGGCAAGGAAGTGAAGACGATCGTCGTGTTCAGCCAGGTGCCCGGCGAAGTGCAACTGGTCGCGGCGAAATCGGCCGATTCGATCCGGAGCATGGCCGACGTGCGCGGTAAAACGCTCGGCGTGACGGGGCTCGGCTCGTCGACGAGTTTTCTCACGCAGTACCTCGCACAGCGCGCGGGCGTGCGGTCCACGCAATACACGCTGCTGCCGGTCGGCGCGGACAGCAGTTTCATCGCGGCGATGCGGCAAGGACGCATTCACGCGGGTATGACGACCGAGCCGACCGTTACTCAACTATTGAAAGCGGGCGACGCCAAAGTACTCGTCGACATGCGCAATGTCGATGGCACGCGCGCCGCGCTCGGCGGCATGTATCCCGCGTCGAGCCTCTACGTGCAAAGCACGTGGCTCGACGCGCATGCCGACGAAGCCGCGAAACTCGCGCGCGCATTCGTCAAGACGCTGCGCTATATGCACACCCACAGCGCGGAACAAATCGCCGCGCAGATGCCAAAAGAAGACATCGGCAACGACAGGGCGCTGTATATCAGCGCATTGCAGGCCTCGCTGCCGATGTACACCGTCGACGGCAAGATGCCAGCCGACGGTCCGCAGACGGTGCTGAAGGTACTGTCGAGCTTCAATCCGGCGGTGAAGGGGCGGCATATCGATCTGTCGCGCACGTTTACCGATCAGTTCGTCGATGAGGTGAAGCATTGAAAGCGGGCTGACCGCGGGGGTCGCTTCGAGCACAAGATGAAGCTTCACAATGGTTACGTCGTCGCGACGACGTTTGGCGCGAAGAACCAGTCGCAATTGACGACGGGTATTCGCACGCGATTCTGAGTTGCTGGACGGCTTGCGAATGCCACCTCACGACTTCCGCTCGCGTCCCGCACGCGTCTTGCCCGCTCCGCTGCTCGCGCGGGTCTGCGCCGCGAGTTCCTCGACCATCTCCCGCGCGGCCGTCTGCAACTCGGGCACATAGCGCCGCTTCGCTTCCGCGAGCGACACCGCGCGCGACAGGAACACTACGTTCAAGCTCGCGAGCACGCGTTCCTCGAACACGATCGCGACGGCGACCGCGCCGATCTTCCCCTGATCCGCCCAGTCGCCGTGATTCGAGCCGAACCCATCCGCGCGCACGCGTCGCACGAGACTGCGAATCAACGCGTCGTTCGACGCGAGCGCCTTCTGCTCCTCGCCGCCCGCGCCCGCGCGCAGCAGATCGAGAATGTCCTCGCGCTCCTCGTCGGGGCACATCGCGAAGTACGCGCGACCCGCCGCGGTCAGCAGGATCGGCAAACGGCGGCCGACCATCGCGCGATGAAACGACAGCGGACTGAAGCGGTGCGTGGTCTCGCGGACGATCATCGCGTCGCCGTCGGGCGTGGTCAGATCGGACGGCCACGCGACGCGTTGCAGCAGACGCCCCATCACCGGCGGCGCGATCGTCGCGATACGTTCGTCGTCGGTGAAGCCTTCGCTCAGCGCGCGCACCTTCAGCGTGAGCCGGAAGCTGTCGTCCGACGCGCTGCGCCGCACGAAGCCTTCCTCCATCAACGTTTCGAGCAGCCGCCGCGCGGTGGTGCGATGCAGGCCGGTCAGCTCGCTGATCTGCTGGCTCGTCGCGCGGCCGCTGTCCATCGAGTTGAGCGCCTGCAGCACCTGCAAGCCGCGCGACAGACCTCGCACATTCGTGTATTTGGTCACTTGAAACCTCAATCAAATCAACTATGTGCATTCTATGCACAATTTCCAGATTTTGTTGAGCGGGCAGGTGGCCGGTCCTAGACTGCCAACAAATCAACGATTTCATGGAGACGCAAGCTGTTGTCCGCAGGCGATTTTTCGCCATGGCGACAGCCGGTTCCCGCCGCCGCGCTCCGTGAATATCTCGACCCGGTCACTCTGGTCGACATACGGAGACAACATGCCCCAACCGCTCGACCCGGTGGCCGCGCAAGGCCACAGTGGACCCGTCACCACCGACGTCGCGATCATCGGCGCCGGCCCGGTCGGTTTGATGATCGCCAACTATCTCGGCCTGCAGGGCGTGCGCGTCGTGCTGATCGAAAAGCTCGACGGGATCATCGACTATCCGCGCGCAATCGGCCTCGATGACGAAGCGCTGCGCGTGTTTCAGTCCGTCGGCCTCGCCGATGCATTGCTGCCGCACACGACCCCCGATCACTGGATGCGCTTCGTCACGAGCAACGGTCACTGCTTCGCATCGATCGAGCCGCGCACCGACGAATTCGGCTGGTCGCGCCGCAACGCGTTCATTCAGCCGCTGGCCGATCGCGTGTTGTACGACGGCCTGCAACGCTTCCCGCACGTCGAGGTGCTGTTCGGCCACACGGTCGACTCGTTCACGCAGGACGGCAGCGGCGTCACGATCGAAGCGCAACACGCGCAGAGCGGCCGCCGCACGATCCGCGCGTCGTACATGGTCGGTGCGGACGGCGGCAACAGCTTCGTGCGCCGCACCCTCGACGTGCCGTTCGAGGGCCGCACGAAACCGAATCAGTGGATCGTCGTCGACGTGCGCAACGACCCGATCGGCTCGCCGCACGTGTACATGCATTGCGATCCGCGGCGCCCGTATGTGTCGGCCGCGCTGCCGCACGGGATTCGCCGCTTCGAATTCATGGTGATGCCCGGCGAGACCGAGGAAGAGCTGTCGAAGCCGCAGAACATGGCCGCGCTGATCCGCAAGGTGGTCGCCGAGCCGGAGAAGGTCGACTACATCCGCAAGCGCGTCTATACGCACAACGCGCGCCTCGCGAGCAGCTTCCGCGTGAAGCGCGTGCTGCTCGCCGGCGACGCCGCGCACATCATGCCTGTGTGGCAGGGCCAGGGCTACAACAGCGGTATTCGCGACGCGAGCAACCTCGGCTGGAAACTCGCGATGGTGGTCGAGGGCGTCGCCGGCGATGCGCTGCTCGATAGCTACACCGCCGAGCGCCGTTCGCATGCGCGCTCGATGATCCACCTCTCTGAGGTCGCGGGCGACATCTTCGCGCCGATGAGCCGCTTCGGCATCAAGTTTCGCGACGCGTTCGTGCGTACGTTCAACTGGTTCCCGGCGGTCAAGCGCTACTTCGTCGAAATGCGTTTCAAGCCGATGCCACGCTATGAAAGCGGCGTCGTATTGCTGGCGCGCACGCCGCGCAAGCATGGCTGGCTCGCGCGCGTGCTCAAACGCTCGGGGCATTCGGCGCCGGGCCGCCTGCTCGGTCTGATGAGCGAGAAGCGCGAGTCGCGGCTCGGCCGTCTGGTGTATGGACGCGACCCGCATTGTCATTCGCCGGTCGGCCGCATGTTCATTCAACCGCGCGTGCGCACTGAGAGCGGCGAGGTCGTGCGACTCGACGATGTGCTCGGCAACCGCTTCGCGATCGTCGGCTGGGGCGCGGAACCGACCTTCGGTTTGTCGGAGCAGGCGCGTGCGATCTGGCGGCGGCTCGGCGGCTGCTTCGTGGTCGCGAAGCCGGACACGCAGCTGTCTTTCCATGACGACGTGCCAGAAGACGTCATCGCGATCGGCGATGTGAACACGCGGCTGAAGGACTGGTTCACGCGAGTGCCGGAATCGGTCGTGCTGTTGCGTCCCGATCGTTTCGTCGCGGGCATGGGCTCGCCGCAGCAGGTGTCGCAACTCGTCGTCGAACTCGCGCAGCAGCTGCATCTCGACCTGGCGGGGCGGGCCGACGTGGCCGGTTCTGGCAACGAAGCAGCGTTCGCGCCCGATGCCGTCGCCACTTTCGCCACCGCAGCAACCGCCGGAGCCTGATATGCCGATGCTGCTCGAATGCCTTTCGCACACGCCGTTGCACGGCTATTACGATCCCGCGCCCGAAGTCGTCGCGGAAGTCGAGCGCGTGCATGCGGCAGCGCGTGCGCGCGTCGTCGAGTTCGATCCCGAACTGGTCGTCGTGTTCGCGCCCGATCATTACAACGGTTTCTTCTATGACGTGATGCCGCCGTTTTGCATCGGCGCATCGGCGAGCGCGATCGGCGACTTCAAGAGCCTCGCCGGTCCGCTGGAGGTGCCCGTCCATACCGCGCTCGACCTTGCCGAAGCGGTGCTCGCGAGCGACGTCGACGTCGCCGTCTCGTACCGCATGCAGGTCGATCACGGTTGCGCGCAAGCGCTGGAGATTCTGACGGGCGGCCTCGATCGATATCCGGTCGTGCCGGTATTCATCAATTCGGTGGCCGCGCCGATGGCTTCATGCCGCCGCGCGCGTCTGCTCGGCGATGCGTTGGGTCGAGCGCTCGCACGCTCGAAGCAACGCGTGCTCGTGATCGGCTCGGGCGGCATTTCGCACGAGCCGCCGGTGCCGGAACTCGCGGGCGCGAGCGAGGAAGTCGCCGAGCGTCTGATCGCGGGCCGCAATCCGTCGGCCGAATCGCGTGCGGCGCGTGAGGCGCGCACGACCGCGGCGGCGCGCGCGTTCGCCGCGGGCGACAGCCGTCTGCATCCGCTCAATCCGGAATGGGATCGCGCGTTCCTGAAGCTGCTCGAAGACGGCGAACTCACCGCGCTCGACGGTTTGACCAACCGCGCGATCACGCGCGAGGCCGGCAAGTCCGCGCACGAAATCCGCACGTGGATCGCCGCGTTCGGCGCACTGAACGCGAGCGGCCCGTATCGCGCGTCGCTCGATTACTACCGTCCGATCCCCGAATGGATCGCGGGCTTTGGCGCGATGCACGCGCGACCCGTGACGGCCCACGTCTAACCGAATCAGGAACCCGCTATGACCACTCAAAGCAATATAGACGCGCTCGCCCTGCGCCTGCGCGAATCGGAACGTACGCGCGCGACCATCGCGCCGTTGCGCGACGACCGGCGTTTCGTCGAACTGTCGAACCCGGCCGACGCCGAGGAGCTCGCGTACGCGGTGCAGCAGGCCAACGTGGCCGCGCGCATCGCGGCGGGCGAGCGCGTCGTCGGACGCAAGATCGGACTTACGTCGCCGGCGGTGCAGCGTCAACTCGGTGTCGACCAGCCTGACTTCGGCGCGCTGTTCGCATCGATGGCGTATGGCGACGGCCAGTCGATTCCTCTCGAGCAGTTGATTCAGCCGAAGGTCGAAGCGGAGATCGCGCTCGTGCTCGAACACGATCTGCTGTACGAGCGGCACACGTACGCCGATCTGATGCGCGCAACCGCGTATGCGGTCGCGGCGATCGAAGTGGTGGACAGCCGCATCGAAGGCTGGAACATCCGTTTCGTCGATACGGTCGCGGACAACGCGTCGAGTGCGCGCTTTGTGCTCGGCAGCCGGCCGGTCCTGCTGCGCGATATTGATCTCGCGGCCTGCGCAATGACGCTATCGAAGGATGCGGAAGTCCTGTCGCGCGGCAATGGCGCCGCGTGTCTCGGCAATCCGCTGAATGCCGCCGCCTGGCTCGCGGATCGCATGGTCCGGCTCGGCACGCCGCTGCGTGCCGGCGACGTGCTGATGACGGGCGCTTTGGGCCCGATGGTCGCCGTCAAGGAGCCGGGCACCTACTGCGCGCAGATCGAAGGTCTCGGCAACGTCCGCGCGACTTTTTCCGCATAAAGCATGCACTCGCAAGCACACGATTGGGAACTCATATGGCAAGCGAAAAACTGAAGGCCGCGATCATCGGCTCCGGCAACATCGGCACCGATCTGATGATCAAGATCCTGCGTCACGGCAAGCATCTCGAAGTCGCGGCGATGGTCGGCATCGATCCGAACTCCGACGGCCTCGCGCGCGCCGCGCGGCTTGGCGTCGCGACCACGCATGATGGTGTCGAAGGTCTGACTCGTCTACCCGTGTTCAACGACATCGACTTCGTGTTCGACGCGACCTCGGCCGGCGCACACGTCAAGAACGATGCGCTGTTGCGAAAGCTGAAGCCTTCGATTCGCGTGATCGATCTGACGCCGGCGGCGATCGGCCCGTACTGCGTGCCGGTGGTGAATCTCGACACGCATCTCGACGCGCCGAACGTGAACATGGTCACGTGCGGCGGACAGGCGACCATTCCGATGGTCGCGGCCGTGTCGCGCGTCGCGAAGGTGCATTACGCGGAGATCGTCGCGTCGATCAGCAGCAAGTCAGCGGGCCCAGGCACGCGCGCGAACATCGATGAATTCACCGAGACCACGTCGAAGGCGATCGAAGTGGTCGGCGGCGCCGCGAAGGGCAAGGCGATCATCGTACTCAACCCGGCCGAGCCGCCGGTGATGATGCGCGACACGGTCTATACGCTGTCAGAGCTGACCGACCTCGACAAGGTCGAGCAGTCGATCGAGCAGATGGCCGCCGCGGTGCAGGCGTACGTGCCGGGCTATCGCCTGAAGCAGAAGGTGCAGTTCGACGAAATCAGCGCGAGCGCGCCGCTGAACATTCCGGGCCTCGGCAAGTTCAGCGGTCTGAAGACCTCGATCTTCATCGAGGTGGAAGGCGCCGCGCACTATCTGCCCGCCTACGCGGGCAATCTCGACATCATGACTTCGGCCGCGCTCGCGACCGCGGAGCGCATGGCGCAGGCGCTCGTGCAGGCATCAGAGGCTTAAGGAGACTTCCCGCATGGACAAGAAACTGTATATCTCCGACGTGACGCTGCGCGACGGCAGCCACGCCATTCGTCACCAGTACTCGATCCAGAACGTGCAGGGCATCGCACGCGCATTGGACCGCGCAAAGGTGGACAGCATCGAAGTTGCCCACGGCGATGGCCTGCAGGGTTCGAGCTTCAACTACGGCTTCGGCGCGCACAGCGACCTCGAATGGATCGAAGCGGTGGCTGACGTGGTCGAGCACGCTCAGATCGCGACCCTGCTGCTGCCTGGCATCGGCACGATCCACGATCTGAAGGCCGCATACAACGCGGGCGCTCGCGTGGTGCGCGTCGCCACGCATTGCACGGAAGCGGACATCTCGAAGCAACACATCGAATACGCGCGCGAACTCGGCATGGACACGGTCGGCTTCCTGATGATGAGCCACATGACCACGCCGGAGAACCTCGCCATCGAAGCGAAGAAGATGGAGAGCTACGGCGCGACCTGCATCTATGTGGTCGACTCGGGCGGCGCGCTGACGATGAACGACGTGCGCGACCGCTTCCGCGCGGTGAAGGCGGTGCTGAAACCCGAAACGCAGACGGGCATGCACGCGCACCACAACCTGTCGCTGGGCGTGGCCAACTCGATGGTCGCGGTCGAAGAGGGCTGCGACCGTATCGATGCATCGCTCGCGGGCATGGGCGCCGGCGCGGGCAACGCGCCGCTCGAAGTGTTCATCGCGGCGGCCGAGCGCATGGGCTGGAATCACGGCACCGACCTCTACACGCTGATGGACGCCGCCGACGACATCGTGCGTCCGCTGCAGGACCGGCCGGTGCGCGTCGATCGCGAAACGCTCGCGCTCGGCTATGCGGGGGTGTATTCGAGCTTCCTGCGCCACTCGGAAGTGGCCGCGAAGAAATACGGCCTGAAGACCGTGGACATTCTCGTCGAGCTGGGCAAACGCCGCATGGTGGGCGGCCAGGAAGACATGATCGTCGACGTCGCACTGGATCTGAAGCGCGCGCACGCAACCGACGCTGTGGCTTCATGACCCGGACGCTGCGCGACGGTGCCGCATGCCGCGCGCGCAGCGTTCATTTCATCCAGCAAGGTCGCCGCAAGAGCGACGCTGACTCAACATTGGAGACTTTTATGCGGCAGTCAACGCAAGCAACGCAAACAACACAGTCGACGAAACCTCTTGCCGGCGGCGCGCTGACGATCGGGCTCTGCCTGATCGTCGCGCTGCTCGAAGGCGTGGACCTGCAATCGACCGGCCTCGCGGCACCGCGCATGGCGCGTGAATTTCATCTCGCGGTCGCGCAGATGGGCTGGGCGTTCAGCATCGGCGCGTTCGGGCTGCTGCCAGGAGCCGCGATCGGCGGACGTCTCGCCGACCGGCTCGGGCGCAAGCGCGTGCTGATGTGGTCGGTCGCGCTATTCGGCATCTTCTCGCTCGCGACCGCGCAGGTGTGGGACCTGAACAGCCTGCTCGCCGCGCGCTTTCTGACCGGCCTCGGTCTTGGCGCAGCGATGCCGAATCTGATCGCGCTGTGCTCGGAAGCGGCGCCGCCCCATCAGCGCAACACCGCGGTCGGCGCCATGTATTGCGGCATGCCGTTCGGCGCGGCGCTCGCGGCGGTGGTCGGCATCATCAGCCCGGGCGACGCGGGCTGGCGGCATATCTTCTACGTCGGCGGCTTCGGGCCGTTGCTGGTGCTGCCGCTGCTTGCGCTGTTCCTGCGCGAGTCGGCGCAGTTCGTCGCGGCGCGTGCAACCAAAGGCGCGCGACGCGATGCGTCGGCGAGCGTGACGCACGCGCTGTGGCAGGAAGGACGCGCGGGCACGACGATCGCGTTGTGGATCAGCTATCTCGGCACGCTGATCGTGCTGTATTTCCTGATCAACTGGCTGCCGTCGCTCGTCTTGACTCGCGGTCTGACGCGCGTCCAGTCCGGTGTCGTACAGATGATGTTCAACATCGGCGGCGGCATCGGCGCGATCGTGATCGCCGGCATGATGGACCGGATGGGCCGGCGCCGCACGGTCGCGGGCATGTATGTCGGCATCGTCGTTGCGCTCGGCGCGTTGCTGAGCGCGCATGGCGGCACGTCGATGGCGTGGGGCGGTCTGCTCGCGGGGCTGTTCCTGGTTGGCGGCCAGTCGGTGTTGTATGCGCTGGCGAGCAGCCTGTACCCGACCGAAGTGCGTGGCACCGGCGTCGGCGCGGCCGTGGCGGTGGGCCGTCTCGGCTCGATCCTCGGACCGTTGATCGCGGGGCAACTGCTCGCGATCGGTCAGGGTGCGAGCGTGCTGCTCGGCGCGAGCATTCCGCTGATCGCGGTCGCCGCGATTGGCGCGTGGCTCGTCGTGAATCGCTCGACACTTCGTTATACCCCGGTGGCCGCGCAATAGCTTTGCAGCCCGAAATACCGCGCGGGTCCGCCGTCAACGGCGACTCGCGGTCACTTGATCCGTGAAACAAAGGAATTCGACATGAGCAACACCAACACGCAAGCAGCGGCGATCACCGAGGAAGCGACCAGCCGATTCGTCCGCATCACCGAAGACGGCCGCGAGATGCAGCTCCACTACAACGACGTGGGGCAGGGTGCGAAAACGGTCGTGATGCTGCACGGCTCGGGACCGGGCGCGACCGGCTGGGCCAACTTCAATCGGAACGTCGAGCCGCTCGTCGCGGCGGGCTATCGCGTGATCCTGATGGACTGCCTCGGTTGGGGCAAGAGCGACCCGATCGTCTGCAAGGGCTCGCGCTCAGAACTGAATGCGCGCTGCCTGAAGGCGCTGCTCGATGCGCTCGATATCGAACGCGCGCATATCATCGGCAACTCGATGGGTGGGCATAGCGCGGTCGCGTTCGCGCTCGCCGAGCCGCAACGCGTCGGCAAGCTCGTGCTGATGGGCGGCGGCACCGGCGGCCCGAGCCAGTTCGTGCCGATGCCGACCGAAGGCATCAAGCTGCTGCAAGGGCTGTACCGCAACCCGACCATCGAGAACCTGCAGCGCATGATGAGCGTCTTCGTGTTCGACACGAAGGCGTTGACCGAAGAACTGATGCAAGCGCGCCTCGCGAACATGCTGGCGCGCCGCGATCACCTCGAGAACTTCGTCGCGAGCCTCGCCGCGAATCCGAAGCAGTTCAACGACTACGGGCCGCGCCTTGGCGAAGTAACCGCGCCGACGCTCGTGATCTGGGGTCGCGACGATCGTTTCGTGCCGATGGACATCGGCCTGCGGCTCGTTGCCGGGATGCCGAACGCCGATCTGCATGTGTTCGGCCGCTGCGGGCATTGGGCGCAGTGGGAGCATGCGGACAAGTTCAACCGGATGGTGGGGGAGTTCCTGGGACGCGGGCAATAAGCAGGGTTGTCGTTGTGGGCGACTGGTGCGTCGTTGCGGCGGCGGGCTGGTTGCCTCGTTTAGGTTTGGGTTCCTTTCTTCGCCGACTAACAGGCGATTTCAAGATCAAAAATGTAGAGTCAATGTAGATACGGGCGACTTGCTGTTTTCGCCGTGAGTATCTACAATGGATATACATTTGGAGCTGGGATATGGAACTCAAGATTCAGAAGTGGGGCAACAGCGCTGCAGTACGGTTGCCTACCGTGTTGTTAGAGCAAATTCATGCGTCGGTGGGCAGCTCGCTGAACGCGGACGTGCGCCCCGAGGGGGTGTTGCTTACGCCTGCGCGTCGCAAGTATTCACTGGATGAACTCGTCGCGCAGTGCGATCCGAAGGCGCCACCGCCAGCCGATCTCGACGTCTGGAGTGAAGTCAAACCGGCGGGGCGCGAAGCATGGTAAGGCGCATCAAGTTCGAGCGCGGCGATATCGTGCGCGTGAGCCTGAATCCGACGCCTGGCAAGGAGCAGCAAGGCGATTTCCGTCCCGCGCTGGTTTTGTCGCCTGCCGCATTCAATGCTCTTGGGGTCGCGCTCGTTGCGCCGATCACGCAGGGGGGGGAGTTCGCTCGATACGCTGGGTTCGCGGTACCGCTCTCGGGTTCGGGAACAGGGACTCAGGGGGTGGCTCTGGTGAATATGGTGCGCACTCTGGACCTCGAGGCCCGTGGCGCACGCAAAGTCGAGCGCGCTCCGGCCGAGGTAGTCGAGGACGCGCTCGCCCGACTTCAAACGATTCTGGAATGACGGGAAAGACGATACGAACTAAACCAATCCGCGGCGAGCGACCCCATCACTTCGCCGCCGGCATCCGAGTCACACTCTTCGGCACCCGCCCATCACTACCCGCGGCGTCGTCCGCTGGAGGGCAGCCGTCACGGCTCGGTGGCGGCATTTGCGGCTCGTCAATGCGACCAATTCGCATTCATCCAAAAATAATATTCCTCAAGTCATCTATAAGATATCTGTCTTAAGACCGGGGTAATCGGCGGCAAACCCTTGCCAGTCCTAGATCGACCCGTTTGGGTAGGGTCTCGCGACCTGTTTGTCTAGTCACATTTAGTGGAAAACGCGCATATACTCTCGGTCGTATCGCAAAACGAAGGTCGCGGGGTTGCGTCGTGCCGAACTGACGCCGTCAGCCGTCGCGTCACGGTTTGCGCTGGCCTCGACTGCCAACGCTCTGTCTATCACTTCCTAGCAAAGCATTAATCATGTCCACACCGCCGAAGATCATCTACACCCTGACCGACGAAGCGCCCGCACTGGCGACGTACTCGCTGCTGCCGATCGTCAAGGCGTTCACGCGCTCGTCCGACGTGCTCGTCGAAACGCGCGACATCTCGCTCGCCGGCCGGATCATTGCCGCATTTCCGGACTACCTGAGCGCGGAGCAGAAGGCTTCCGACGATCTGGCGGAGCTCGGTAGACTCACCATGCGCCCGGAAGCGAACATCATCAAGCTGCCGAACATCAGCGCGTCGGTGCCGCAGTTGAAGGCCGCGATCGCCGAGCTGCGCGACCAGGGCTATAAGCTGCCGTCGTACCCGGACGTCGCGACGACCGACGCCGAGAAGGACGTCAAGGCCCGCTACGACAAGATCAAGGGCAGCGCGGTGAACCCGGTGCTGCGCGAAGGCAATTCGGACCGCCGCGCGCCGTTGTCGGTGAAGAACTACGCGCGCAAGCATCCGCACAAGATGGGCGCATGGAGCGCGGACTCGAAGTCGCACGTCTCGCACATGAGCGATGGCGATTTCTACGGCAGCGAGAAGTCGGCGCTGGTCGCCCAGGCCGGTAGCGTGAAGATCGAACTGGCCGCCGCCGACGGCACGATCACGATCCTGAAGGCGAAGACGCCGGTGCAGGCAGGCGAAATCATCGACGCGTCGGTGCTGAGCAAGAACGCGCTGCGCAGCTTCATCGAAGCGCAGATCGCCGAGGCGAAGGCGAACGGCGTGCTGTTCTCGGTGCACCTGAAGGCCACGATGATGAAGGTCTCGGACCCGATCATCTTCGGTCACGTGGTGTCGGTGTTCTACAAGGACGTGCTCGCGAAGCATGCGGAAGCACTGGCCAAGGTCGGCTTCAACCCGAACAACGGTATCGGCGACCTGTACGCGCGTCTGAAGGATCTGCCGGCCGAAACGGCCGCGGCGATCGAAGCCGACATCGAGGCGCAGTACGAACAGCGTCCGCCGCTCGCGATGGTCAACTCGGACAAGGGCATCACGAGCCTGCACGTGCCGAGCGACGTGATCGTCGACGCATCGATGCCGGCGATGATCCGCGAGTCGGGCAAGATGTGGGGCGCCGATGGCGCGCTGCACGACGCGAAGGCGGTGATTCCGGACCGTTGCTACGCCGGTGTGTACCAGGCGGTGATCGAAGACTGCAAGAAGCACGGTGCGTTCGACCCGGTCACGATGGGCACGGTGCCGAACGTCGGGCTGATGGCCCAAGCCGCCGAAGAATACGGTTCACACGACAAGACGTTCCAGATCCCGGCGAACGGCGTGGTCCGCGTCACCGACGAAGCCGGCGCGGTGCTGCTCGAGCAGCCGGTGGAACAGGGCGACATCTTCCGTATGTGCCAGACCAAGGACGCGCCGGTCCGCGACTGGGTCAAACTCGCGGTGAACCGCGCCCGCGCTTCCAACACGCCGGCCGTATTCTGGCTCGACGCGGCGCGCGCGCACGATGCGCAGATCATCAGGAAGGTCGAGCAGTACCTGAAGGATCACGACACGAACGGTCTCGACATCCGCGTGATGACGCCGGTCGAAGCGACGAAGTTCTCGGTCGAGCGCATCCGCGCCGGCAAGGACACGATCTCGGTCACCGGCAACGTGCTGCGCGACTACCTGACCGACCTGTTCCCGATCATGGAACTGGGCACCAGCGCGAAGATGCTGTCGATCGTTCCGCTGATGGCCGGTGGCGGCATGTTCGAAACCGGCGCGGGCGGTTCGGCGCCGAAGCACGTGCAGCAGCTGGTCGAGGAAGGCTTCCTGCGCTGGGATTCGCTCGGTGAATTCCTCGCGCTGGCGGCATCGCTCGAGCATTTGGGCACCGCGTATCACAACCCGAAGGCGCAGATTCTTGCGAAGACGCTCGATCAGGCGACTGGCAAGTTCCTCGACAACGACAAGTCGCCGGCGCGCAAGGTCGGCGGTATCGACAACCGCGGCAGCCACTTCTACCTCGCGATGTACTGGGCCGAAGCACTGGCCGCGCAAACCGACGATGCCGCGCTGCAGGCGCAGTTCGCGGGCGTCGCGCAAGCGATGGCCGACAACGAGGCGAAGATCGTCGCGGAACTCGGCGCGGCGCAGGGCAAGCCGGTGGATATCGGCGGCTACTACCGTCCGAACGTCGAGCTGACTAGCAAGGCGATGCGCCCGAGCGTGACGCTGAACGCAATCGTCGATTCGGTGGCTTGAGCTCGCGCGGGCGACTGATGCGGTAAGCGCCGCGGCCGCACCTGCGCTGGCCCCGAAAGCCGCGCGGTAAGCACGCAGCACAACCGCGGCCAAAGCCGCAAGCAGGACCGCAAATACGACAATGGCGCCTTCGGGCGCCATTGTCGTTTCTACTGTCACTGCTACGTCGCCGTCGGTCATGCCCGTCCTTATACGTGAACGATTTCCCACTCGGCGAGCTTCTCCGGAATCTCGAGCGTCGACGTGTCGAGCTCCGACAGATGCTCGCAGCTCAGACCGCGCGCGAGGTCGTCGGCGGCCTGTTGCGGGCTCGAGAATTCTCCGAGCGTTTCGTTGCCGTAGGTGGCTTCCCAGCCGTCCTGACCCGGCAGAATGTAGAACGCTCCCTGCGTCGAACCAAAGCGAAAGCCTTTCATTTTTAGTCTCCCAGTTGCCAATAAAAAAAGCCGCGATTCGTGACGGCTTCTTCGCAATCTGCGGGATTTGGGTGGCCATGTCGCGAGGCCCCTCGAATCCGACTGCGTGAAGCGCGTGCTCTTGTGAAAGAGTCTACGTCAGCGAATCGGCGGGCAATTGGGCGTCGAGCCGGTCTTTATATTAAAAATATCTGTGTAAAAACAATGGCTTGTGCGATCCGTTTTGCGATGTGCAACGCCGCCGGGCATCGTGAAATGGCCGCTTTGTGCCCCGCAACATGATTTTTTACGACGCGCGGCATCGTTTCGTATCGTGAAAATTAGGGGCTGCGCGCCACGCGCGAAACGACGCTGTGCGGCCCTATGACGCGCCGAGCCGTTCGATCAGCATCGCGACGAAGGTCTCGGTCACCGGCGGCAAGGTTCGGCCGCGCTTTTTGATCAGCGCGATGCGCCGCGTGAACGCGGCTTCGTCGATCGGCGGCGCGACCAGCTCGGGCTCCGCGCGTACCTCGCGCGCCGACGCCGGCAGGATCGTGATGCCGAGCCCGGCGCGCGCCATCGCTACCGCGCTCATCATGTAGGTCGGTTCGCAGGCGATGCGCGGCTCACATTGCGCGTCGGCGAACGCGCTGTCGACGACCGCTCGCACGCTCGTGCCCTGCGCGGTCAGCACGAGCGGCTCGCTGGCGAGATCGGCGAGCGTGACGGGCTGGCGCCGCCGCGCGAGCGCGTGCTGCTTCGGCAGCACGGCGACGAGCCGGTCGAGGCCCGCATGCAGTACCTCGAGCCCGCTGTCGTTCAGCTCGCCGCCCGTCAGTCCGATATCGGCTTCCTCGTTGCGCACCAACGTGTTGACCATGCTCGCGACGACATCGCGCACCTCGAAGCCGACGCGCGGCACGGCTTTTCTCAGCGCCTGCACGAGCTCGGGCAGCACGCTCGCCGCGTAGGTCGGCAGACACGCGATGCGCACCGTGCCGCTCCCGCCTTCGCCGAGCGCGCGCGCATCGAGCAGCACGTGCTCCATGTCGTGCAGCGATTTCTGCAGCACGGGCAGCAGCTCGCGGCCGGTCGGCGTCAGGGCGACGTTGCGGCTGTTGCGATCGAACAGGCGCAGGCCGACCGTTTCCTCGAGCCGGCGAATCTGCACCGTCAACGCCGGTTGCGACAGATGCAGCCGCGCGGCCGCACGCGTGAAGCTGCCCGTTTGCGCGACCGCGATAAACGCGCGGATGTCCCGGAGATTCAGATCCATGATGATTTGTGATTGCTGCAATCAATTCATTTCAATTGCATTATTGCTGCCCCGAACTTACGCTCGATCACACTAAAAAACAACCTGGAGACAAGCTCATGCTGCCATTGCTGGGGCTGGCTACCATCGTCGTGCTGCTCGGCGCGATCCTGTCCAAACGCATGTCGCCGCTCGTCGCGCTGATCATCGTGCCGCTCGCGGCCTCGCTGCTCGGCGGCTTCGGCTTGCAGACGAGCAAGTTCGTCGTCGATGGCCTCAAGAGCCTCGCGCCCGTCGTCTGCATGTTCGTCTTCGCGATCCTGTACTTCGGCACGATCACCGACGCCGGTACGCTCGACCCGATCATCGAGCGCATCCTGCGCGCGGTCGGCACACGGCCCCCGCGCATCGTGATGGGCACCACGCTGCTCGCGCTGCTGATCCACCTCGACGGCTCCGGCGCCGTCTGCTTCCTCGTCACGATTCCGGCGATGCTGCCGCTCTACGACCGCCTGAAGATGGACCGGCGCGTGCTCGCCGCGGCGGTATCGATGGCGGCCGGCATCAATTTCCTGCCATGGACGGGGCCGATGATCCGCGCGTCCGCGTCGCTGCATCTGCCGATCTCGGCGTTGTTCAATCCGCTTATTCCGGTGCAGGCGATCGGCCTCGTATTTGTGTTCTCGATGGCGTACTGGCTCGGGCGGCGCGAGGAAAAGCGCCTCGGTCTCAACGCTGCGAGCGGTTCCGTGCCGATGCCCCAACGCGAACTGACGCCGGAACAACAGGCGCTGCGCCGCCCGCAAAACTTCTGGTTCAACATCGTGCTGACGCTCGTCGTGCTCGGCACGATGGTCGTGATGGGCGAGAAGATTCCGCCGGCGATCATGTTCATGGTGGGCCTGTGCATCGCATTGATGGTCAACTATCCGAATGTGGACATGCAGCGCAAACGGATCGACGCGCATGCGCGCGCCGCGCTGATGATGGCCGGCATCCTGCTCGCGGCCGGCGTGTTCACCGGCGTGATGCAGGGCAGCGGCATGCTGAAGGCGATGGCGCAGGCGGCCGTCGGCTTCGTGCCGCCGGCGATGGCGACTCATATTCCGATCGTGCTCGGCCTGCTGTCGATGCCGCTCAGCATGCTGTTCGATCCCGATTCGTTTTATTTCGGTGTACTGCCGGTGATCGCGGAAGTGGCCGGCCAGCTCGGCGTGCCGGCGGTGCACGTCGGTCAGGCCGCGTTGCTCGGACAGATGACCACCGGTTTTCCGGTCAGTCCGCTCACGCCCGCGACGTTCCTCGTGGTCGGGCTGTGCGGTATCGATCTGGCCGATCATCAACGATTCACGTTTCCCCTGCTGTTCGGCGCGTCGGTCGTGATGACGATCGCGTGCGTCGTGCTCGGGATCTTTCCACTGTGAGCTTCACTGAAGGAACGGGAGCACCATGACAGCCACTGAATCTCGACGCGTCGTTCGCATCGGCGCGGGCGCGGGCTATTCGGGCGACCGCATCGAACCCGCGCTCGAACTCGCAGAACACGGCCAGGTCGACTATCTCGTGTTCGAATGCCTCGCCGAACGCACGATCGCGATCGCGCAGCAGGCGCGCAGCAAGGACCCGGAGCTCGGCTACGACCCGCTGCTCGAAGCGCGCATGCGCGCGGTGCTGCCCGTCGCGGCGCGCAACGGCGTGCGTATCGTGTCGAACATGGGCGCGGCCAATCCGCTCGCGGCAGCGCGCCGGACCGCGCAGATCGCGCGCGAGTTGGGTCTCGGCGGCCTGAGGATTGCCGCAGTCACCGGCGACGACGTGCTCGACGTCGTGCGCGCGGGCGACTTCCATTTCGTCGAATCGGGCGAGGCGGTGGCCGCGCACGCGGACCGGCTGATATCGGCCAATGCGTACCTCGGCGCGAGCGGCATCGTCGAGGCGCTCGCGGCCGGCGCGCAGATCGTGCTGACCGGGCGCGTCGCCGATCCGTCGCTGTTCGTCGCGCCGCTGATCCACGAATTCGGCTGGCGCATGGACGACTGGCCGATGCTCGGCCAGGCGACGGTAATCGGCCATCTGCTCGAATGCGCGGGGCAGATCACCGGCGGCTATTTCGCGGACCCCGGTTTCAAGGACGTGCCGAATCTCGCGCGGCTCGGCTTTCCGATCGCCGAAGTTGCGCGGGACGGTTCAGTGGTGATCACGAAGCTCGCGCAAAGTGGCGGGCTCGTGACCGAGGCGACCTGCAAGGAGCAGTTGCTCTACGAGATCCACGATCCGCGTCGTTATCTGCAGCCCGACGTGGTCGCCGATTTCTCGCAGGTGCGCGTCGAGCAGGAAGCCGTGGACCGGGTGCGCGTCACCGGCGGTGGCGGCACCGAGCGCACCGCGACGTTGAAAGTGTCGGTTGCGTATTTCGACGGCTATATCGGCGAGGGGCAGATTTCGTACGGCGGACCCGGCGCGCTTGCGCGGGCGCGGCTCGCGCTCGATATCGTGCGCGAGCGTCTCGCGCTGACCGGCGTGCAGACGCGCGAGTTGCGCTTCGATCTGATCGGCGTGAACGCACTGCATGGTGACGCGGTGGCGGCCGGTCATGGCGAGCCGTACGAAGTGCGCGCCCGGGTGGCGGGACGCACGGCGTCGCTCGCGCAGGCGCTGCGCATCGGCAACGAGGTCGAGACGTTGTACACGAACGGACCGGCGGGCGGCGGCGGCGTGACGAAGGCGGCGCGCGAGGTGGTCGCGGTGCAGTCGGTGCTGCTGCCGCGCGAGTATGCGGCGCCGGCTTTCTCGCTGATGGAGGCTTGAGATGAAACTACGGGAACTGGCCCACTCGCGCACCGGCGACAAGGGCAATACGCTCAATATCTCGGTGATCTGCTACGACGCGCTGCATTACGAGCGGTTGCGCGATGTGCTGACGCCCGAGCGCGTCAAGACGCATCTGCGCGACGTGGTGCGCGGCGAGGTGGTGCGCCATGAGTTGCCGGGCCTTGCCGCATTCAACTTCGTGCTCGGCGACGCGCTCGGCGGCGGCGTTACGCGTTCGCTCGCGCTCGACGCGCATGGCAAATCGCTGAGCTCGGCGTTAATGGATCTCGACGTGGGGCAGTGAGGGCATTGCCGGCGGCGTGTCGTGTTGCGGGGCGGCCGCTCAGCCCCGCATGTGATCACACGCCAGCCTTCGTCAGGTCATGCGCGCGGCGCAGTCGCTCGCGGCTGTTGCTCAGATGCATGCGCATCGCGGCGCGCGCGTCGTCGGCATCCTGACGCTCGATCGCGCGATAGATCATCAGATGCTCGCCGAGCACGCTGCGCAACACCTCGATATGGTCTAGCTCCGCGATCTCCGCCGAACCGAGCCGGGTGCGCGGGCTGACCGAGCGGCCGAGCTGGCTCAGCACGTCGAAGAAATAGCGGTTGCCGCTCGCGCGCGCGATCTGCAAATGGAACTCGATGTCGTGTGCGAGCGTGTCGGTGCTGCCGCGCTCGAGCTCCGACTCGAATCGATCGAGCGCAGTGCGGATCTGCTTCAGGTTCCGCTCGGTGCGCCGCGATGCCGCGAGCGCGGCCGCGGCCGCTTCGACGTCGATCCGGAACTCGATGATCGCCATCACGTCGAGCATGCTGGTGAGATCGGCGGCGGGAAGCTGCATCGGCTTTTCGGCGGCGGGCGCGAGCACGAACGTGCCAATGCCATGGCGCGTCTCGACGATCCTCTCTGCCTGCAGACGCGAAATCGCCTCGCGGACCACGGAGCGGCTCACGGACAGCTGCTTCATCATCGCGACTTCGGTGGGGATGCGGTCGCCTGGCCTCAGCGCCCCGCGGCGAATCTCATCGGAAAGGGTGGCTACCACCTTTTCAGTTAGGCTGCTCATTTTTGTGGCTGGTTGACTGATCCTGCAAAGTATCGCACAGGACTGTACTCGATTCTGCCGCGTTCGGCGGCATCGGCGCGGGCTATTTTTTGCGTGCGGATGCGCGGTTGGGGGCGGGGATGAGGCGGACATTTGCGCAAACGCAAGGGCTGCAGACGACAGTCTGCCAATTGTAGACATCAGACGTCTTAGTTCGAGGCGGATTCCGGGTTGGTCAACAGGGTTATCAACCTTTGAATTTGCCATTATTTCAAGGCGATCCCTCGGGAAACACAGGGTAAACACCCCATTGGATTTGACAAAAGTAACGCGGTAGACTGTCGTCAGACAACATATCAGGCGTAGAGCAGGGTCTTGCACCCATCGGGTGCGCCGCGCTGCGTTCCACCAGGCCTCGTGGCCGACAGGGAGACACAACTTGACATCAGTTCTGACCACCGCGCTCGACCCGCTGGAATCGGCGGTCGCGAAGGTGAAGCGCAACGTGTTGCCGCTTTTCCTGATCATGTTCATCGCGAACTATATCGACCGCGTGAACATCGGCTTCGTCAACGCGCACATGAAGGCCGATCTCGGCATCGGCGCGGCCGCCTACGGGCTCGGCAGCGGGCTGTTCTTCATCGGCTACGCGCTGTTCGAAGTGCCGTCGAACGTGCTGATGCAGAAGTTCGGCGCGCGCGCCTGGCTCACGCGCATCATGGGCACGTGGGGGCTGGTGGCGGGCGCGATGGCGTTCGTCTGGAACGACACGTCGTTTTACGTGCTGCGGTTCCTGCTCGGCGTCGCCGAGGCGGGCTTCTTTCCCGGCGTCGTCTTTTACTTCACCCAGTGGCTGCCGCAAAAGGAACGCGGCAAGGCGATGGCGATCTTTCTGTCGGGCTCGGCGCTCGCGTCGGTGCTGTCCGGTCCCATCACCGGCTCGCTGCTGTCGATTCGCGGCTTCGGCCTGCAAGGCTGGCAGTGGATGTTCCTGATCGAAGGCGCGTTCTCGATCGCGCTGTGCGTCGTGAGCTGGTTGCTGTTGAAGTCGCGCATCCGCGACGCGCATTGGCTCACGGCCGAAGAACAGCGTCTGCTCGAACAATCGATCGCGGCCGAACAGGGCGAGCGCGAAGCGCAAGGCGGCGCGCATCTGCCGACGGTGAAGCTGCTGAAGGACCCGCAAATCGCGCTGTTCTGCTTCCTGTACTTCGCGATCCAACTGACCATCTACGCGGCCACTTTCTGGCTGCCGACCATCATCCGCAAGATGGGCGGCCTGTCCGACTTCGAGGTCGGCATGTTCAACGCGATTCCGTGGCTGATCTCGATGGTCGCGATGTACGGCTTCGCGGTCGTATCGGCGAAGTGGCGTCATCAGCAGGGCTGGCTCGCGGTCGCGCTCGTCATCGCGGCGGTCGGTCTGTTCGCGTCGACGTCGGGCAACCCGGTGTTCTCGTTCGTCGCGATCTGCTTCTCGGCGATCGGCTTCAAGGCGGCGTCGTCGCTGTTCTGGCCGATTCCGCAGGGCTACCTCGATGCGCGCGTCGCCGCCGGCGTGCTCGCGCTGATCAATTCGCTCGGCAACCTCGGCGGCTTCTTCGCACCGGCCACCTTCGGCTATCTGCAGCAACACACGGGCTCGATCACGGGCGGGTTGTACGGTCTCGGCGTCGCGTCGCTGCTCGCGGCGGCGGCCGGCTTCCTGACGCGCAACAAGCCCGGCAATCGCGAGCCGTTGCCCGATTCGTTGCGCGGCAACGCGCATTGACTACACTGACGGCTCGCATGCGGCCGTCGATTTTTCTGTATTCGAGTTCTCATCCGGTCCGGTCGAACACGCACGCAGCGCGCGGCGGCTTCCGCCGGCCGGCCTACTTCATCACACAGGTGCTTTTCCCATGTCCACCAAACCTACCGAATCGAACACCACGCCGGTCGTCACCGAACTGCGCGTTGTGCCCGTCGCCGGTCGCGACAGCATGCTGATGAATCTGAGCGGCGCGCATGGTCCGTTCTTCACGCGCAACATCGTGATTCTGCGCGACAGCGCGGGCCATACCGGCGTGGGCGAAGTGCCGGGCGGCGAGAACATCCGCAAGACGATCGACGACGCGCGGCCGTTCGTGGTCGGTCAGTCGATCGGCAATCTGCAGGCGATCCTGAACCAGGTGCGCACGCAGTTCGCCGATCGCGACGCTGGGGGGCGTGGCCTGCAGACCTTCGACCTGCGCACGACGATTCACGCGGTGACCGCGCTCGAAGCCGCGCTGCTCGACCTGCTGGGGCAGCATCTCGGCGTGCCGGTCGCGGCACTGCTCGGCGAAGGCCAGCAGCGCGACGAAGTGGAAATGCTCGGCTACCTGTTCTATATCGGCGATCGCAACAAGACCGATCTGCCGTACGCGAACAACGCCGGCGCGCGTGACGACTGGGAGCGCGTGCGCACCGAGGAAGCGCTGACGCCGGAGACGGTCGTGCGTCTTGCCGAGGCCGCGAAGGCGCGCTATGGCTTCAACGACTTCAAGCTGAAGGGCGGCGTGCTGCCAGGCGACGCCGAGATCGAAGCGGTCACGGCACTCGCCGAGCGCTTCCCCGAAGCGCGCGTGACGCTCGACCCGAACGGCGCATGGTCGCTCGCGGAAGCGGTGCGCCTGTGCCGTGACAAGCACGATGTTCTCGCCTACGCGGAAGATCCATGCGGCGCGGAGAACGGCTATTCGGGCCGCGAAGTGATGGCCGAGTTCCGTCGCGCAACCGGCCTGCCGACGGCGACCAACATGATCGCGACCGACTGGCGTCAGATGGGTCACGCCATCCAGCTGCAATCGGTCGATATTCCGCTCGCCGATCCGCATTTCTGGACCATGCAGGGCTCGGTGCGCGTCGCGCAGATGTGCAACGACTGGGGCCTCACGTGGGGTTCGCATTCGAACAACCACTTCGACATTTCGCTCGCGATGTTCACGCACGTCGCGGCCGCGGCGCCGGGCAAGATCACCGCGATCGATACGCACTGGATCTGGCAGGATGGTCAGTTCCTGACGCAAGATCCGCTGCAGATCGTCGGCGGTAAGGTCAAGGTGCCGCAGAAGTCGGGGCTTGGCATCGAACTCGATATGGATGCGCTCGAGAAGGCGCACGAGCTGTATCAGCAGCACGGCCTCGGCGCGCGCGACGACGGCATTGCCATGCAATATCTGATTCCGAACTGGAAGTTCGACAACAAGCGGCCGTGTCTCGTGCGTTAAGGACGATTCAACTCAATCAAAAAGCCTGGCGGGCTGCACGAAAGATGCGGTTCACCAGGCTTTTTTGTTTCCTTTTGCATTGCACGGTGCGAGATAGCCGCACCGCGGATGTCGGCGGCCATCATCGGGCCACTTGTCAGCTCTTGCGAAACACCACATGCGAAATCCGCTGCACCAGCAGCGCGGCCGCGAGCGATGCCACCGCCGTCAGCCACACACCGATATGAATCGACTGCACGAGCGCGTCGCGTGCGCTATCGATCAGCGCGAGCGTATCGAGTCCCGACTTCTTCATATCCGCAATCAGCTGTGTGCGCGACGCTTCGTCGATCAGGATGCGCAGATCGACGAAACGCGGCCGCCATTGCGATGAGGCCGGCTCTCCGAGCACGCTCATCGTGCGCGTGACGACGTTGCGATAGTGATGCTGCACGACAGTCGCGACGATGCTGGTGCCGAGCATGCCGCCGACCATGCGCGTCGATTGCAATAGCGCGGTCGTGATGCCGAAGCGCTCGCGTCCGGCGATCTCCTGGCCGAACACGTTCAGGTTGTTCAGGATGAAGCCGAGGCCGATGCCGACCGCGCCCATCGGCAGCACGATGCGCCAGTGCGGCGTGTCCGGATTGGCGAACGCGAGCGCGATCGACGCGAACATCAGCAGCCCGAAACCGATCGTCAGAATGCGCGTGGGCTTCTTCATGTGAATCACGATGCGCGTGTTCACCATACTACCGAGCGCGATGCACGCGGCGATCGGCGTCGCGAGCAGGCCGGCCTGCTGCGGCGAAAGACCGAAGCCGCCTTGCAGCAGCAAAGGCGCGAAGAAGATCAGCGAGAACATCACGAACCCGGACAGCATGCCGAGCGTGAATAGCGTGACGAGCTGCGCGTCCTTGAACAGATCGAGCGGAACGATCGGATGCGTGGCGCGCTTTTCGCACCTGAAGAGTGCGATCGCGCCGGCGATCACGCACGCGCCGAGCACGAGATTGCCCACGGTGAGGCCGTGCTTCGGCACCGCTTCGATAAACGCCTGCAAGCCGCCGAGCACGCCCGCGACGAGCCCCGCGCCGAGCCAGTCGATCTTTACTTCGCCGTCATGCGGCCGCCGGAAATTCGGCAGATGCATCCAGATGAAATAGAGCGCCGCCGCGCCCACCGGCAGATTGACGAGAAACGTCGAGCGCCAGCCGAGGTGCTCGCTCATCCAGCCGCCGAGCGACGGGCCGGCCGCCGTGCCGATGCCGTAGGCCGCGGCCAGCACGACCTGCCAGCGCACGCGGGTGCGCGGGTCGGGGAACAGATCGGGAATCGACGCGAACGCGGTGCCGACCATCATGCCGCCGCCAATGCCTTGCAGTCCGCGCGCGATCGCGAGAAACAGCATGCTGTTGGCGAGGCCGCACAACACGGACGCGACCGTGAACGTGATCACCGCGGCGATCACGAAGCGCTTGCGGCCGAAGTAGTCGCCGAGCCGCCCGAACACCGGCACTGTGACGACCGAGGCGAGCAGGTACGCGCTTGCGATCCACGCAAAATATTCGAAGCCGTGCAGCTCGGCGACGATCGACGGCAGCGCGGTGCTGACGACGGTCTGGTCGAGCGCGACCAGCATGTTGACGAGGCCGATGCCGAGCATCGCGTAAAGCGCGTGGCGAAACGGCAGGGCGGGGGCGGCGGCGGCGGAACTGACGGGGGCGGTGGAATTCACGGATCGGGCAGAAGGCGGTTCGGGGTGGACGCTGCACGGCGGATCGCGGTCAGGCTGCCGGCGATTGTACGCAGGTTGTCTGACGTCTTGAGGATTATACGGGTTTCCCCTGGTCAAAAGAATTCGTCGCGCGAAATACCACACGCCGCGGGAAAAAGGTGGTGCCCCGGGGCACGGCGCCGCACACGGGCCGCGGCGACTCCTGCATCGCCGTCCTCCAGTCGCGGACGCTGGCGCGCGCTTGCATCGTAGGGATGTGCGCGAGCGTACTGGACGGTGCGCACGGGTTCGCCCGAACGTGGTACGTTCGCTCGCGGAATATCCGATCGATGTGTTCGAGGAGGAACTCATCCTGCGTCGCGCCATGGCTTTCCTGCTGAAAACAGTCCGCGAAGCCTTGACGATCAGCGTCGGCGCGAGAGCGGTTTGGGGAGGTGGCGCGCTTCTGCTCTATGCGCACGGCGCAGCCGCCGTCACCGACACCGACATCGATACCGGCACCGGCGCCGCCTCAGGAATCAACCCCGGCTTCGTCTCGCTGTATGGCGTGATCGATACGAGCGTCGAAATCACCGACCCCGGTTCGGGCTGGGTCGCGCGCATGGACTCCGGCGCGTATCGCGGCTCGCGGGTCGGGCTGCATGGCGCGCAGCCGCTCGGGGGCGGCAACGCGATCGTGTTCACGCTCGAAAACGGCTTCAGCTCGACCGACGGCAGCGTGCAGGTGCCCGGCTCGATCTTCAATCGCCAGGCATGGATCGGCGCGAGCGGCAGCTGGGGCGAACTGCGCGTCGGCCGTCAGTATTCGCCGATCTATATTCCGTTCAAGGGCGATCTCGACGCGTTCGGCGCCGGCACGATCGCCTCGGGGCTCAACAATCTGTCAAAGATCACGCCGTATGCGAACAACGCGGTTGCGTATCTGTCGCCGCGCATTGCCGGCTTCAGTGCGACGCTGATGATGGCGATGCGCGATCCGTCCGAGGCCGACGGCAACGGCATCGACGGTTATTACGTGAGCGCGTCGTATCGGCTCGACCACCTGCATCTGCTGTACGCGCGCCAGCAGACGCACGGTGCCGGCGCGCTGCGCGCGAACCTCGGCGGCGCGAACTACGCCTTCGGCAAGCTGCGCGTGTGGCTGTCCTTTTTCAACGGCGATGGCGGCACGCCGGTCTATCACGGCGCGGGCGGCTCGCTGTCGGCGCAGTACAGTTTTTCGACCAATGCGCGTGCCTCGCTCGGCTATGCGCACGTGCGCGACTACACGACGCCTGGCGGCAGCGCGGACCAGTTCAGCGCGGCATTCGAATACAGCATGTCGCCGACGCTGCTGCTGTATTTCAGCGCCGCCTATCTCGCGAATCACGACGACTCGCGCTTCACGCTGCGCGGCGTCAACGTGACCGGGCTGCCCGTTGCCTATCCGGGCGCGCCGGTCGCGGGCGTCCAATTCGGTGTGATAGAGCGGTTCTAGCGCGCATCGCAATACGTCAAGCTTTCAGTCGAGTCATTCACCCATTGGATAAAAGCGCTTGAATGCGTGCGCGAAATCACATGTCGCGCGGGCCTGATTTCTGCGTCGCGTTTCACATAACGCGCAGATTCCGCGGGATCACGCTCGCGCGTTGGCACGATTCCGATTGAACAGAAAACGGGGTAGCGGCGCTATGCTAGCGGTTTCGTCTACTCGAGGAGCGACCGATGACCCAACACGCAGGTTCGATGATCACGTTCAACCGTCCCGACGGCAAGCAGCTACAGGGCTATCTCGCGAAGCCTGAAAAAACCGCGGGCGCGCCCGCGGTCGTCGTGATCCAGGAATGGTGGGGCTTGAACGACCAGATTCGCGGCGTCGCCGATCGCCTCGCCAAAGTCGGCTACTTCGCGCTGGTGCCCGATCTGTATCGCGGCAAGTCGACGGTCGAAGAGGATGAGGCGCACCACTTGATGAGCGGCCTCGATTTCGGCGATGCCGCAACGCAGGACGTGCGCGGCGCGGTCCAGTATCTGCAGCAGCACGCGGCGAAGGTTGGCTTGACCGGCTATTGCATGGGCGGCGCGCTGACGTTCCTCGCGCTGTGCAACGTGCCTGAAGTGGCGGCCGGCGTCGTCTGGTATGGCTTCCCGCCGCTCGACTATATCGACGCGTCGAAGATCAAGGTTCCGGTGATGGGCCACTGGGGTTTGCAGGACGAGTTCTTCGCCGCCGACACCGTCGACGCGCTCGAAAAGAAACTCACCGACGCGAAAGTCGACGTCGAGTTTCATCGCTATCTGGCGCGTCACGCGTTCGCGAACGAAACGGCGGTCGGGTCGGGCCGCATCGCGAGGACGCAATACGACCCGGTCTGGGCGCAACAGGCGTGGGATCGTACGTTGACGTTCTTTGGCCGCACGCTGTGGAAATGAGTTGGTGAATGGCGGAAGCGGACGGCTCGTCCGCTTCGTGAGAGTGCCCGCGGTCGTGGCGCTTTCTCGATACGGCCGTCCGATCTGTGCCGCACGTTGCCCACGATGGACGCGCCCGCGGCTCAGGAAGCGCTCCACATCTGCGCGCTGTTGACGGCGGCGGCGTTCGGCAAGGAAACAGGCTTGACCGGCAGTGCGCGGGCGGTGGCACGCACCGCGATGTTCACGGCAGCGCGCCGCTATATCGACGCAAATCCCGGCCAACCTGATCTGACGGTCGACTGCGTGCTGGCCATGTCGCAGCTGTCGCGGCCCACGCTGTATCGATTGTTCGAGCCGGAGGGTGGGCTTCACGCGTATATCCGCAACCAATGCATGGAGATGACAACGTGGTGAAGATCGATCCTGAGCGGCTGATGGCCGACCTCAAACGGCTGCGCGGTTTCGGCGCGACCGGTCCCGGCGTGGTCCGGCTCGCGCTGTCGCCGGTCGATCTGGCGGCACGCGAATGGCTGGTCGGCCGGATGACGGAGGCGGGGCTCGACGCGCGCATCGACGGCGTCGGCACCGTGTTCGGACGCTCGCGCAATAGCGGTCCCGCGCTCGTGATCGGCTCGCATACCGACACGCAGCCGACCGGCGGCTGGCTCGATGGCGCAATGGGCGTGATGTACGGGCTCGAAATCGCCCGCGCGCTAGCGGAGCATGACGCGACGCGGCACCTCGCCGTCGACGTCGCGTCGTGGATCGACGAGGAGGGCACGTTCTCGGGCCTGCTCGGCAGCCGCAGCTTCGTCGGCGAGGCGGTCGACGACTCGATTCGCGGCGCGACGAATCGGCAGGGCGAACGCCTCGCCGACGTACTCGAGGCCGCTGGACTGGCGGGCCGGCCGCGTGCGCGTTTCGAGGCAGGGCGCCAGGTCGCGTATCTGGAGCCGCATATCGAGCAGGGCGGACGTCTCGAAGCGATCGGCAAAGCGATCGGCGTCGTCACGACGATCGTCGGGTTGCGCGAATCGCGGCTGCGCTTCACCGGTCAGCGCAACCACGCGGGCACGACGCCAATGGCGATCCGCCGCGACGCGGGCGCGGCGCTCGTCGCGTTCATCGCGCGGATGAACGACGCGTTCGGGCAGCTGGCGGACGCGGATACCGTCTGGACCGTGGGCCGCATCGATCTCGATCCGGGCTCGATGAGCGTCGTGCCCGGCGCGGCCGACATGTACCTGCAATTCCGCGATGCGAACCCGGCACGGCTTCAGGCCATGGAACGCGCGCTCGCGGAACTGGTGCGCGATTTCAACGCGCACGACGCGGTGAGCGTCGAATTGCAGACGCTCGACGAGCCGATCGAACCCGTCAGCATGGACGCTACGCTCGCGGAGCACATCGCGCGAGCCGCCGAAGCACTCGCGCCGGGCCAGTGGCTGCGCATGCCGAGCGGCGCCGCGCACGACGCGCAGGTGATCGCGCGTTGCATGCCGGCGTGCATGATGTTCGTGCCGAGCATCGGCGGCGTGAGTCACGACTTTATCGAGGACACGGCCGAGGCGCATATCGTGCTCGGCTGCCAGGTCGCAGCGACGGCCGCGGCTTCGATGCTGCTGCAGCTATCGGCTGGGCATTCCTGAGGGCCGCGCTACTTCCACTTGTCGCCGAGCGCGTCGAGCCCGGCTTTCATCAGATCCTCGGGCAGCATCGCGATGCGCAGCTCGCAGTCGGCGTCGAGCGTCAGGAACCACGGTTCGGCAAGCGCGGGGATCGCCGATGCATCGGCGACCTCGACGACCGCCACCGCGCCGCGTTTGCCCTGCTGCTCGGTGAAGTAGATGGCTTCCGGTTTCATGTCCTCGAGGATCTTTCTCATCAGGTCGCCGATTCGGCCTTCGCGCACGAGTGTGCTGAACGGTTCGTTCGGTATTTGTATGTTGAGAAGCATGCGCATGTCATCCTCCTGTTCGATACCCCAAAGGGCATCTTAAGGATAGGTGTTGCATGCGCGGGCGATGGTGCTGATCGCGGACGAAGCATCGGCGATTACAGCCGGTGGGTGGCGCATCGTGCCGGGTGTGTGCGCTGCTTTAGCTACCGAACAGCGAACCCTGCGTTCCCCGGCTCGGCTGACGATGCGCCGGTTTCGCGGGCGCATCGTCCTTGACCGCTTGCGCCGCTCCCCGCTCAGGCGCCCGCCTTTGCGCGTGGTCCGCCGCTGCTTCGAGCGAGGTCTGCCCCGCCTCCAGCGAAAGCAGCAGCATCTTGTTGGCGAGGCCGCCGGCGAATCCCGTCAGCTCGCCCGACGCGCCGATCACGCGATGACACGGCGCGACGATCGAGATCGGATTCCGGCCGTTTGCCGCGCCCACCGCGCGCACCGCATTGACGTTGCCGATCTGCTGCGCGATCTCCGAGTAGCTGCGCGTCTGGCCGAACGGAATGGTCAGCAGCGCGCGCCAGACCTGCTTCTGGAACTCGGTGCCGTGAAAGTCGAGCGGCAGATCGAAGGCCTGGCGCGTGCCCGCGAAGTACTCGTGCAATTGCCGCGCGGTCTCGACGAGCACCGCTAGCTCGTTCGCTTCGCTCATCTCGCCGAGTCGCACGCGGTCAGGCTTGTCGTGCTCCCACAGAATCGCGGCGAGGCATTCGCCTTTCGCCACGAGCTTCAACTGACCGACCGGCGAATCGATCAACTTGTATGCATACGTCACTTTCTCAGGCTCCTGACAGGGTGGCGGCGCAAGGACTTGCGAGGCGGCGGCGTTTCGACGACCGGACGCGCAAAACTGCATGAAGGCTGCGCCGTTATCCGATAGTGTGTCGCTTGCGTGGCGCGAACGCGCTCCAGATATTGCTGTCTCATTCGCATTCGACATGGCCGCGACGGCCGTGACCCCCGCGACGCTCGCATCACTGTACCGCAGAGAACCCCAGATGACCTTCGACTCAGTAAAATCGACAGCTTCGGTACGACGCGCTGCGGGCGCTACCCGATCTTCTTTCCCACGACTGTGACCACGACTTTAGAACAACTGCGGGCCGGGCGACTGGCGGGTGCGCGCGAACTCAAACTCGCGTGCGGCCTGAGCGAATTTCCGCGCGAGATTTTCGATCTCGCCGATACGCTCGAAGTGCTCGACCTGTCGAACAACGCATTGACGACGCTGCCGGACGATCTGCCGCGTCTGCGCAAACTGCGCATCCTGTTCGCGTCCAACAACCCGTTCACCGAATTGCCCGGCGTGCTCGGCGAATGCGCGCAACTGAGCATGATCGGCTTCAAGTCGAATCGCATCCGCGAGGTGCCGGCGCGCGCGCTGCCGCCGCTGCTGCGTTGGCTGATTCTGACCGACAACGATCTCGAACGCTTGCCCGCGGAGCTCGGCCGCTGCACGCAACTGCAGAAGCTGATGCTTGCCGGCAACCGGCTGCGCGCGCTGCCCGAGGAGTTGGCCGCATGCACGCGGCTCGAACTGCTGCGGCTCGCGGCGAATCGTTTCGATGCATTGCCGCGTTGGTTGCTGGGTCTGCCGCGGCTTGCGTGGCTCGCGTATGCGGGCAATCCGTTCAACGCGGCGCTCGAACAGGCGGCGCTCATCGACACACCGATCAGCGGCATTCGTTGGGATGCGTTGCAGCTCGAACTGCCGTTGGGCGAGGGCGCATCGGGCGTCATCTATCGCGCGGCGCTGCACGCGGACAACGAGCCCGCGCCGCGTGCGGTCGCCGTCAAGCTGTTCAAGGGCGCGGTGACGAGCGACGGTTTGCCCGACTGCGAGATGGCTGCTTGCATTCGCGGCGGCGAACATGCGAACCTGATCCCCGTGCTCGGCAAGGTGATCGGGCATCCGTCGGATACGCATGGCCTCGTGATGGGATTGATCGATACGCGCTTCGCCAATCTCGCCGGCCCGCCGAGCCTCGCATCGTGTACGCGCGACATCTATCGCGACGACGCGCGCTTCGACCTTGCGACGGTGCTCGGTATCGCGAGCGGCATCGCGAAGGTCGCGAGTCATCTGCATCGGGGCGGCGTGATGCATGGCGATCTGTACGCGCACAATATCCTGCACGGCGGCGCGGGGCGCGCGCTGCTCGGCGATTTCGGGGCGGCGTCGTTTTTTGACGCCGGCGATCGCGAGCTCGCTATCGCGTTGCAGCGGCTCGAAGTGAGGGCGTACGGCTGTCTGCTCGAAGAACTGCTCGAGCGTTGCGAGGTATCCGGTGGACTCGACGCGCAACTCGCCGCCTTGAAGACGCGTTGTCTGAGCGAAGATATCGACAGCCGGCCGCTCTTCGACGAAATTGCCGCCAGCGTCGCGTCGTTCGATCGGCCCGTCCGCAACCGGCACGTCCGCAACCGGCACCTCCGCGAAGGAGTCAAGCCATGACGCAGAACATGCGCCGCCGCGTGCTGCTCGCGGGCGCGCTGGCCGCAACCGGTCTCACTGGCATCGCGCTGTTCGCGGACGATGCCGGCGCCGACGTGCTGCCCGGCACGAAGCCGAAGATCGCGCTCGTACTCAAATCGATGTCCGACCCGTTCACGGTCGCGATGGTCGACGCTGCGCGCAATTACCAGGACCACTTCTCGTCGCAATTCTGCCTGACGATTCGCGGCACGGCCAAACAGACCGACACCGCTGCGCAGATCCGCATGGTCGACGAGGCGATCAGGGCGAAGGTGAACGCGATCGTGATCGCGCCGACCGACTCGAAGGCGCTGGTCCCGGTGATCGCGCGCGCGATCAAGGCCGGCATCATCACGATCACGATCGACAACCCCCTCGACGATGCGGCGCAAGCGGCCGCCGGCATCTCGGTGCCGTTCGTCGGGCCGAACAATCGCAACGGCGCGAAGCAGGTCGGCCAATATCTGGCCACGCGGCTGAAGCCCGGCGATCAGGTTGGCATCATCGAAGGCATTTCGGTGAGCAGCAATGCGCAGCAGCGCACGGCCGGCAGCCGCGATGCGATGGATGCCGCGAGCGTGCAGGTCGTCGCGGTCGAGTCGGGTGACTGGGAGTACGGCAAGGCCCGCGACGTGGCCACGAAAATGCTGGCCGAGCATCCGCAGTTGCGCGCGCTGTTATGCGGCAACGACAACATGGCGATGGGCGCGGTCGACGCGATTCGCGACGCGGGTCGCGGCGGCGGCGTCTATGTCACCGGCTACGACGCGATCGATGCGATCAAGCCGCTACTCGCCGACGGCCGCGTGCTCGCGACGATGAACCAGTTCGCCGGCCGCCAGACCGTGTTCGGCATCGACTTCGCGTTGAAGGCGGTGACCGAGCGGCGCAAGCAGCGCGAGTTGTCGAAGGTGATCGAGACGCCGCTGCAACTGGTGACGGGCTGAAGCGTTGAGGCGGCGCGCGACGCGGCAGCGATTTTTTCCGTGGCATGATGATGTCCGATGTATTGGTATTCAACCACAACGAACCGCTGGGCCTGCCATGTCCTTCCATACCTGGTTGCTTTTCGCCGGTGCCTATCTGCTCACCACCATTTCGCCGGGACCGAACGTTCTGCTCGTGATCCGCAATTCGGTCCGCTATGGAAACCGCGGCGCGGCGGCGAGCGTCGCCGGTAATCTGCTCGCGCAAGGAGTCGTCGTCGTCCTCGTGGCGCTAGGTGTCGGCGCGGTATTGACGACGCTGCCACCGCTCTTCGTCGCGATGAAAGTGCTCGGCGCGGGTTATTTGGTGTATCTCGGCATCAGGCAACTGCGCGGCGGCAACAAAGAGGCATCGCGGGCCGCGCAGCCGGCGGGCGTCGCATCGTCCGCTTATACGTTCGAGCGCAAGAAGGTATTCCGCGAAGCCTTGCTCGTGTCGGGCAGCAATCCGAAGACGATGATCTTTCTATCGGCGTTCATGCCGCAATTCATCGACCACGAGCGCGGCCTGTCGGAGCAGTTCATCGTGATGTATCTGACGATCGCGGTCACCGTCGCGCTCGTGCACACCATTTATTCGCTCGGCGTGCGCGGTATCCATACGCGCGTCGGAGCCAGCCGTTGGGTCGCGGCCATCAAACGCGGCAGCGGGCTCGTCTTCGTCGCGCTCGGCATCAAGCTGCTGACCGCGCAACGCGGCTAGTCCGTCATGATGCCGGCAAGAAAATGAGCCGAATGCAAAGCATCGTCGATGTGAACGTGCTGTTCCTGAATGGGCAGGGCGAGTGCCTTTTCATCCAGCGCGCGAATACCGGTTTCAGGGACGGCCAGTACGCGTTGATTGCCGGCCATCTCGAACCGGGCGAATCGATCGAGGCATGCGCGATTCGAGAATCGAAAGAAGAAGCCGGTGTGACGATCGCGCCCGGCGCGCTCGAATTCAAACTCGTGATGCGGCGCGACTCGGACACGAACCGCATCAGCTTCTTTCTCGTGTGCCGTTCATGGCAGGGCGAACTGGCGAACATGGAGCCGCACAAGTGCTCGGGCTTCGTGTGGGCGAAGCCGGACCATCCACCGGCACCGGTCGTCGACTACGTGGCGGCCGCTCTCGCGCATATCCGCGACGGTGTGATGCTGGCCGATTTCAAGCCGTGATTCGCAGAGTTGCTGCTTATCTCGTCACTTTTGCTGACGATTTCCTGAACGAATCAAACCCGCAAAATCCCGCTGAATCGAGCGACGAAACGACCGCCAATTGACGCGGCTCCAATCGCGACGTTCGACGCGAAGGGCGACCTTCAGCACGGCGTGATCTCGCTGTACGACTACAAGGACGGCAAAAAGACGCTGCTGGACGTCGTCAAGATGTAACCGCGAGCGGTACGCCGCGAAAGCACAAGGGGCCGATCAAGCATTGCTTCATCGGCCCTTTGTTTTGACGGTAGCGAGATCGTTCGATCTCAGGTCATTGTGGTTACGGCACGAGCCACAACGCCACCGCGTAAATCACCAGCGACACCGCGAACGTCACCGCCGTATAGCCCATGACGCGCTGAATCCGGATACCCGCGATCGCGACGATCGGGACGGCCCAGAACGGCTGCAGCATGTTCGATACATTCTCGGCCATCGCGACGCCCATTGCGGTGCGCGGCACCGACGCATGCAGGCTGAGCGCCGCGGGCAGCACGAACGGACCCTGCACCGCCCAGTGGCCACCGGCGCTCGGCACCAGCAGCGTGATGATCAGCGAGCTCAGATAGCTCCACAGCGGCAGCGTGACCGGTGACGCGATCGTCACGAACGCTTTCGCGATCATCGACGCGAGACCCGTGCCCTTCATGATGCCCATGATCCCGCCGTACATCGGATATTGCAGCAGCATCGAGCCGGTCTGACGCGCGGCGCGGCGAATCGAATTCGCGTACGCGATCGGCGTGCGTTGCAGCGCGAGACCGATCATCAGGAAGATCAGGATCGTGTTGTTGATGTCGAGATCGAATCCTTCCTTGTGCCACGTCAGCGCCAGATAGCCGATGCCGAGCGCGAGCATCAGCAGTGTGCCGAGCATCGACTGTTCGAGGCGCGCCGCGAGCGATGTCTCGCTGCTCGCGCGGGCATGCGGGTCGTCGCTCGGCGCGTCGGCGGCTGCTTCGCCGCTCTGACGAAACGCGACGACGTTCTCCGCCTTCGGATGCATCTTGATGAAGATCGCGGTCATCACGACGACGACCAGCACGGTCGGAATGAACACGAACGGCGCGAAGATGGTTTCGCTGAGCGGCACCACGTGGCCGGTCGCTTTCTCGACGAGATTCAGCGCATTGCCGTGCGATGCCTGCGATAGCGCGATCGAACTTGACAGCCCGCTGTTGCAGATCGACCAGGCCGAATAGCTGCCCGCGACGAGCCATGCGAAGTCGACGTCGACGCGCCGCGCGATTTCCCGCGACAGCAACGCGCCGACGATGAGCCCGAGCCCCCAATTGAGCCACGCGGCAACCGCGACGACCGGAAACACGAGCAGCGCGGCACGCGTCGGCGAGTTCGCATGCGAGGCGAGCGCGCGCAGACCGCGTTGCACGATCGGCGCTTCCGCGATCGCGTAGCCGGTCGCGAGGATCAGGATCATCTGCAGCGCGAAGCCCAGAATGCCGAACGTGCCGGTGTACCAGGAGTCGAGCAGCGTCGGCAATGTGCCGTTCGGTGCGATCAGCATCGCCAGCACGGCGACGAAGAACGTCAGGCAGATCGACAGTACGAACGGGTCGGGCATGACCTGCTCGAAAACATAAACCAGCCCTTCGACGATGCCGCGCGAAGCGGCCGGTCGGCCGGCGGCGTGGGAGGGAGTGTCTCGCTTCATGTGTGTGACTCTGTGTAGTGCCCGGCCCTGTGCTGGGCGGAGGGGCGGGTACGGCGCGCCGGCGCGGGGTGCTGGCGCGTATTGGCGGCAAACTTGCCTTACCTGATCTTGATCACAGCGGACAGATTGGCGCGAATCCAGGAGGGTGGGCCCAGGCTTGGGCGCGCCTGGCCTCGAACCCGGTGTTGCGCTCGAAAAGACCTCTGTTTCCGTTTCGGTGTTCTTATGGTGAACACAGTTTCGTTAAACGAACGCTGCATTATTCGCGGTGAGCGCGGGCAATGTCAAGAAAAGGTGAAATCGGCTGAGCGGTGGCGGCATCGTTTAATACTTTCCTCGACCTAATTACGCAGAAAAAATATATTGGACGTCTTACTGGCGTTCTTGCACTATTCGTTCCCAGCGCAAAGTCCGCGCTGCGATCCCCGCCCGCGCGGGCGCTCATCAAAACCGATAACAGCAATACCTGAGGATACAGATGCCTAACTATCGCTCACGCACTTCGACTCATGGCCGCAACATGGCCGGCGCCCGCGCGCTGTGGCGCGCCACCGGCATGAAGGACGACGATTTCGGCAAGCCGATCATCGCGGTCGTGAATTCGTTCACGCAGTTCGTGCCGGGCCACGTGCATCTGCGCGACCTGGGCGCGCTGGTCGCGAAGCAGATCGAAGCGGCCGGCGGCGTGGCGAAGGAATTCAACACGATCGCCGTCGACGACGGCATCGCGATGGGCCACGGCGGCATGCTGTATTCGCTGCCGTCGCGCGAACTGATCGCGGACTCGGTCGAGTACATGGTCAACGCGCACTGCGCGGACGCGATGGTCTGCATCTCGAACTGCGACAAGATCACCCCGGGCATGCTGATGGCCGCGATGCGCCTGAACATTCCGGTCGTGTTCGTGTCGGGCGGTCCGATGGAAGCGGGCAAGATCAAGTCGCCGACCGACGGCCAGGTGATCGCGAAGATCGACCTGATCGACGCGATGATCAAGGCCGCCGATCCGAAGATCAGCGACGCCGAAGTCGCCGAAGTCGAGCGCAGCGCGTGCCCGACCTGCGGTTCGTGCTCGGGCATGTTCACCGCGAACTCGATGAACTGCCTGACCGAGGCGATCGGCCTCGCGTTGCCGGGCAACGGCACCATCGTCGCGACGCACGCATGGCGCAAGGGCCTGTTCGAGCAGGCGGGCAGCCTGGTCGTCGATCTGTGCCGCCGCTACTATCAGGAAGAGGACGCCTCGGTCCTGCCCCGCAGCATCGCCACCAAGCAGGCGTTCGAAAACGCGATGACGCTCGACGTCGCGATGGGCGGCTCGACCAACACCGTGCTGCACCTGCTGGCCGCCGCGCAGGAAGCGGGCGTCGATTTCACGATGTCTGACATCGACCGTATCTCGCGCAAGGTGCCGTGCCTGTGCAAGGCCGCGCCCATGACCGACAAGTACCACATCGAGGACGTGCATCGCGCGGGCGGCATCATCGGTATTCTCGGTGAACTCGCGCGCGCGGAGCTGCTCGATCTGTCGTGCGGCAACGTGCATAGCGGCACCCTCGGCAACGCGATCGCGAAGTGGGACATCGCCGGCGACGCGGGCGAGGAAGCGCAGAAATTCTTCCGCGCGGCGCCGGGCGGCATTCCGACCACGGTCGCCTTCAGCCAGGAAGCGACCTACGCGACGCTCGACACGGACCGCAAGAGCGGCTGTATCCGCAGCAAGGAAAACGCGTACTCGAAGGACGGCGGCCTCGCGGTGCTGTACGGCAATCTCGCGGAGAAGGGCTGTATCGTGAAGACCGCGGGTGTCGACGAATCGCAGTGGCTGTTCTCGGGTCGCGCGCGCGTGTTCGAAAGCCAGGACGACGCGGTCGACGCGATTCTCGGTGACAAGGTCGTGCCGGGCGACATCGTGGTGATTCGCTATGAAGGTCCGAAGGGCGGTCCGGGCATGCAGGAAATGCTGTACCCGACTTCGTATCTGAAGTCGAAGGGCCTCGGCAAGAGCTGTGCGCTGTTCACCGATGGCCGTTTCTCGGGCGGCTCGTCGGGCCTCGTGATCGGCCATGCGTCGCCGGAAGCGGCGGAAGGCGGCACGATCGGTCTGGTCGAAGACGGCGACGTGATCGAGATCGACATTCCGCAGCGCAAGATGCATCTCGCGGTGTCGAATGAAGAGCTCGCACGCCGTCGCGCGGCGATGGAAGCGCGCGGCGACGACGCATGGCAGCCGACCGATCGCGAGCGTGTCGTGTCGCAGGCATTGCAGGCGTACGCGGCGCTCGCGACCTCGGCCGATCGCGGCGCGGTGCGCGATATTTCGCAATTGAAGCGCAAGTAAAGCGCTGACTGGCGCGGATCAGCGCGGCGGCCCTTTTCGCGGTGACGCGACTGGGCCCCAATAGAGACCGGTATGCGGGCAACTGCATGCCGGTTTTTTTTTTGCGGTGGCAGTGCGAATGGACGATCGCTCAGGCGTCTCCTGCGCAGCCCTGCGCGGAGCCTTTCCTAAGCCGAAAAACTGAAAACGATGTCATCGGCACGCTGCGACGACCCCGCCAGCATCACGCAGTTTCTGCCGTTTGCTGATGAAAGAATCGCCGGAAGCCGTGGATCGCGAGGAGCGAGGCCAGTAGCAGCAACGCGCTTGCGCACAGTACGACGATATCCGATCGACGGAACAGAAGGAGCGTGGCCGTGACGGCCAGCAGGCCACTTGCCACACACCAATGGCGTATCCCCGGAACCTGAGCGCAAAACAGCGAGCCGAGAACGGCGACGCTCATCAGGCAGGACAGAATCGCGATGCCGATGAAGGCGTTCGGGATGGACATGGCAGCGCAACAATGGGTGTGATCCATGAAGGCTCCTGGCGCAACACCAGGTCGCGCCAGTTACATCCGCTGCCTCCGCACAAAGCGCATCTCGTACCGGAAGAATTTTTCGCGCCAGATCAAATTTCAACGATTTTCGCCCGACGATTTCCTTTCGAATCGCTGGACAGACTCATCTGGCGTCGACGTGACGGGCGGTCGCCACGCATAGCCGGATTTCGGCCTCATGCAACCTTCGCGTTACGGCCTGCTTGCGTCTATGCTTGACTCACTTGTTTGGCTGCCAACAACGCCGACGAGGTCTTCTGCAGTCTTCAATAATCGCCCGCTCACCAAGGGCAAACCCAACAGGAGAAAACCAGATGTCACGATCCATCACGCGGCGCGCTTTCATGGTGTTCTGTGGTTTGGCCTTCGCGGGTACGCTGACCTTGGCGCAAGCGGCGCCCGTCTCGTTCGAGGTGCCTTTGACGGGCGCCCAACAGGTTCCGCCGGTGCAGACGCCTGGCAGCGGCACCGCCAAGCTCACGTACGACCCCAGCACGCGGGTCGTCACCTGGAACATCAGCTTCAGCGGATTGACGAGTCCGGCCACGATGGCGCATTTCCACGGGCCCGCCCCGGCAGGTAAAAACGCAGGCATAAAAGTCTGGTTGTCGCAGAAGGGCAACATGGAGGTGACGAGCCCGATCACCGGTCAGGCCACGCTATCTCCGGACGACGCCAAGATGTTCGAAGCCGGTGACATGTACATCAACGTTCACACGAAGGACAATCCGAATGGCGAGATTCGCGGCCAGGTGAAGCCGCCGAAGGGCAGTTGATCCAGGCACGGTAGCCGCGCCCGGAGAGCGGGTTTGCGGCAGGCTCACAGATAAGCCGCGAGCAGCATCACCACGGCAACGCCGACGCCGAATGGCAGCAGCGCCAGCAGCGCTGGCGCCTGCCGCGGGGCGTCCACGGACGAGGGCAGCAGTTTGTAGCCGGTCAGCATCGGGCGCAGCAGGTTGTGTCCCTTCGCTACCGCGTAGAGGGCGATCACGAGCACGTGCAGCACCACCGCGGCAAGCAGCACGTACCAGACAAGGCCGTGCAACGCCGAGATTGCGTTGGCGAGCCACACGGGCACCAGTTCGCTAAACGGCCCTTCGTCGGCGATATCGTTGTTGACGTAGAGCCCGCTCAGCGTCTCGGTCAGCAGCAAGACGAGCAGAAATAGAACCATCCAGCCGCCGGCCGCATTGTGGCCTACCTGCACATCGGGCTCGCGATGAAACAGGCGGCGCAAATGACGAAGCGCAGCCGCGGGTGATGCCACGAAACTGCGAAAGCGGGCGGTCTCACTGCCAAAGCAGCCCCACAGCAGCCGGAAAATAACAAGGGCGAGCAGCGTCTCGCCGACGCGCACGTGCCAGTCGATCCAGTTCAGCTTCAACGTGACATACGCGGCCGTGACCAGCACGACCACCAGCCAGTGAAATAACCGCACCGGCGCGTCCCAGACAAGGACAGGGCGGGTTACGGGCTGGGTCGGCCGCGTGTCGGGTTCGTGAGCATCCATGTGTCGTACCTGCGTGCGCAATCGCGCTCGGACGAAAATCCGCGTGGCTCCTCGGCCACGCGGAAAATCGACGGAGCCGTGCTGGCAAATGAATTCAGTGTTTCGAGCGGGACCGGAAACTTCCCCACACTCTATCCGGCGGGAGCTTAAATCCGATTGCCACTCGAAGAGCAACTGGCGGCGGCGAGCGCGGTCGTTGGCGTCTGTTCAAGCCGATTGCCGCCCAGCGACTTGGCTTGATACAACGCCTGGTCGGCGGCTGAGAGCAGGTCGGTGAGGGAAGCCGTTTCGCGACTTGACTCGGCGAGTCCAATGCTGACGGTGGCGCGAATCCGGTCGCCGTCGGCGCCATGGGACATTGCGGCGAACCGGCTGAGAACGTTCTCGCCTAGCTTTTTTGCGCGGTCGCTGTCGTAGCCCGGCAGCAGGGCGGCAAATTCTTCGCCGCCGATGCGTGCAAGAATCGCGTCCGTACCCGTCACGGCTCGAACGGTTTCCGCGAATGACCTCAAAACCTCGTCGCCGGTCTTGTGCCCAAAGTGGTCGTTGATTCTCTTGAAGTGATCGAGGTCGAACGCAAGAAGTGTGACGGGTAGTCGATTTATGCCGCGGTCGCTGATAACCCGCTCCCCCTCTTCGAAAACAGCTTTCGATTTCCGAGGCGAGTCAGGTAATCCGTGCGGGACTCCTGCAAAAGCTCACCATGAATTTCTTCCCGGGTCAGCCGGAGCAACTATCAGCCGATCGGCATCGCGCGGGCCAATACAGGCACGATCGGGAACGATGTGTACTGGGACACCGACACCACGACCGCCACAGCCGGCGTCGTCTACGGCACGCCGATTCCCGCGGCGAACGGGCTGACCACCGCGCAGATGAGCACACCGGCATCATTCGTGGGTGATGACTTCAGTCCGACGGGGGTGTGGGCGATGCCTGCCGGCGCGACGCATCCGGTGCTGCGCTGGCAGCTGGCGCAATGACGCGTGACTAACCAAGCGGAAGTTGGAAAAAAATTCTAGCTTCCGCTGATTAGTTACCCCCTGACAAATGAACCAAAAGGCGGTCAAATTATCGCGGCCAGCGCACGGGCTGGCCAGTTGAGTCAGGCCCGCCCGCTCAACCCTCGCATCCGTCGGGCGAAATGGGCGCGCTCCGCATCGTCCATCAGCATGAGGAACTGATCCGCTTCCATATGAATCAGTTCTTCGTGATCGCCCGCCTCGAAGTAGACGTCGGGCTGGCCTGCCAGGCTGGATTCCAGGTAGGTTTTCATGCCATACGCCATACAAATTGGCGGCAGCGCTCCCACATCGCAGTCCTTGAATAATTCGCGCAGTTCGACTTCCGTGGCCAGGGCGAGCCGGCGCCCTGTCTTGCTCCAGAGTTCGGAGAGCTGCACGGCGTAAGTTGACGGCAGCACGGCGGCCACGTAGCCGTGTTCGTCTTCGAGGAGCACGGTCTTGGCGAGGCGGTCGCCCGGAATGTGCGCCGCAGCAGCCGTTTCGATACTCGAGTGGCTGTATGGGTGACGCACGACTTCGTAGCGGGAACCCTTGCTGCGCAGGCAGTCCTGCAAGGTTGGCGACATCGACATGGCACACCTCCTGTCGAATACCTGAAAAGGAATGAACAATTGCGATCTTTTCAGAATAGTTCACGCATCGGCAATACGCACGCCAGCTGAACGATTCCATCGAGCGATCGCGTCCACCGGTTGAATCCGCCGTTCCTCAGCTGACGTTGGTCGGCCGGTCCGGCGAACGGCACCTTTGGTCCGTGCGAGGCATGGCGCCGCCGCGGACCGAAAAAGTTCGCAAGCTGTTGATCGTTAAGGAACTGAGTTCTACCGTTCTCGCAGGTGCAGCCGATTTACAGGTAGCCTGCATTCGTCAACTTGACAACGCCCATCGTGAACCTCGAACGCAGCCATACCTTCTCCTTTAGCCCCGACGGCGAACATTTCCTGCTCGACGGCCTGCCGTTCCAGATTCGCAGCGGCGAGATGCATCCAGCCCGCATCCCGCGCGAGTACTGGCGACACCGGATCCGCATGGCAAGAGCGATGGGGATGAACTGCATCGCGTTGTACATCATGTGGAATTACCACGAGACGCATAGAGGCGTGTTCGACTTCCGCAGCGGGAATCGCGATATCGAGGCCTTCATCCGCCTGTGCCAAGCCGAGCAGATGTGGGTGCTGTTGCGCCCCGGGCCTTACGTGTGCGCGGAGTGGGATCTGGGCGGCCTCCCTTCCTGGCTGTTGCGCGATCCGGACATCCAGTTGCGGACCGACTCGGCCACCGATCCTCGCTACATGGCGGCGGTGGCTCGCTATATCGACGAACTGGTTCCGCGTATCAAGCCATTGATGAGCGAGCACGGCGGACCGATCCTGATGATCCAGATCGAGAACGAATTCGGTTCGTATGCGAGCAATCCGGCTTACCTCGAAGAGCTCAGGCAGCTTTGGCTAGCAGGAGGCATAACCGGGCCGTTCTACACCGAAGACGGTCTCCCGCAACTCGAACGCAATCGCACCACGGTAACGGGCGGCGCGATCGCGCTGAGCAACGGCGACGCAGCGCAGATCGCAACCGTGCGCCGCGAATTCCCCTCGGTGCCCGCGATGGCAGGCGAGGTGTACCCAGGGTGGCTCACGCATTGGGGCGAAGCGGGGTTCGCGGGCGTGGACTACGACCTCTCCAGTACCTTGGCCACGTTCATGCAGGCGCGACTGTCGTTCAACCTGTATGTCATTCACGGCGGCACGAGCTTTGGCTTTTTTGCCGGCGCGAACGTGGACGCTTCAGGCAACTATCAGCCCGACATCACGAGCTACGACTACTGCGCGCCGATCAGCGAGCAAGGCATGGCGACGCCGAAGTACATCAAGTATCGAGACCTGATCGCCAGCTATCTGCCCGAACCCTTGCCAGCCATACCCGAGGTCATCGCCACGCTTGACTGCGCAGGCGCTAAGGCCTTGATGCCAACGCTCTACGCCTCGATCTGGGACAACCTGCCCGCGGCACTGCCACGCGAGCATGGCGTCGAGCCGCAGTCGTTTGAACGCTACGGTCAGGCGTTTGGCTTCGTGCTGTATCACAAGTCTTTGCCGGAGCACGCGCGCGGTGTGCTGGATATCAGCGCCGTTCACGACTACGCAACGGTTTTCCTTGGTGAACGGTACGCGGGCGGCGTATCGAGAGCGCAACTGCCGCAGGAGTACGCGCAGTCGCTCCACATGATGCATCGCGCGCCGCTTGCCCTGCCTTCGGCGCGGCACAACCACGGGTCGAACCCGGACGGCCAGGTAGCGCTGGAGATACTCGTCGAGGCCATGGGGCGCGTCAACTTCGGACCCGCGATCGTTGACCGTAAAGGTCTGCTCGAGCCGGTCACGATGAAACACGTCGACGGCTCGCTCGCGTTGCTCGAGGAATGGGACATCTACCTGCTGCCGATGGATGAAACGTTTATCGCCAACCTCAACGAAGACTGCACGAACCCAGGGAAACCCGGTCTCTTTTATAAGGCGAACGTGCTGCTGACTGAAGTCGGCGACACCTGGCTCGACATGAGCAACTGGACCAAGGGTATCGTCTGGGTCAATGGCCACAATCTCGGACGCTACTGGAACATCGGCCCGCAAAGGCGCCTGTATTGTCCCGCGCCGTGGCTCGTGCAAGGTAACAACGAGGTGCTGGTCTTCGACCTCCATCAGATCGAGGCAAAGCCGATTCAACTGGCCGACAGGTTGTGCTAGCGCCTACGTATCGTCCCCCTTCACCGCTTCGCGGCGGCAACCGGCAGCAGTTCGAGCGTAAGCACTTCGAACGGCGCCAGTTGCACTGCTTGCGACAGATCAGCGTCCAGTTGAGCAGGAATACCGGAATCCCCCGCACGTCCAAGGCTGCGCGATTCGAATCGTGCCACCGCGTTATCCGGCAGTTCCAGTTGGCGCCGCAGCTCGAGTGTGAAGCGTTGCGTGCGACTGTGAGGATTGCGCAGCGTCACGATCGCCTTGTGCGGCGCCCACGCTGCCCAACCGTAGGCCGCCTGTTCGTCCGGCGCTCCGCCGATCCAATGACTGTCGCGAAGTATGTCGCCGTTTTCTCGCGCCCATCGGGCGGCGCGCGCAAGCACATCCCAGTCGTGCTCGCCCAGCAGCGCCGGCGTAATGTAGAGCTCCTGCAATTGCGTGCCGGTCCCGAAGTACGACCACACTTCGTTGGAGAATGCGTCGCCCGCCGACGCATTGAGGCGTGGATTGCACTGCGCGTAGAGGATGCCGTGCAGCATCAGCGAATTGAGTGGAAAGAACGGACTGCGCTCCACGACGTTGTGATACGTCTGCGTGTCGCGGTATGTGATCCAGCGCTCGCGGTTCGTGCCGCTGCCCGCCAGGCCATCGTCGCTGCCGCCGCGCCAGATGGAGTCGACGTGGCGCAGCCAGAACGGCGACGGATGCGTACCTGTGGTGAGATTAATGAAAATTTCGGGCTTGGCCGCGCGGATGTCCTCGATCAGTTGAATCGCCGCGTCCCAATCGCTGTCGAACAGGCTGCCGGGGAACACCCTGTCGGCATTGCCTGTGCCGTCGAACTTGAAATGGTTGACGCCGCCCTTGTCGAGCAAGTCCATCACGACTTCATGAAAGCGCCGGTAATACGTCGGCCCCGATAATGCGAGACCGTTGTCGATGACCTCATAACCAGCGGCACGTCCTCGCGTCACGCGTTCCTGTTTCGGCGCACCGTAGCCGCCCCACGGGGAAAGCCATATGCCGGGAGCGGCGCCGAATCGCGCGGCAGCGTCGCGCAGCGGAACGAAGCCATGTGGAAATGCCTTGCTGAAATGCCAGCCGCCGCCAAGGTCGTCCCAGCCATCGTCGAACAGAAGCGAATCGATCTGCACCCCGCGCGCTGTGTGCAACTCGTGGCCGATTGTTGCGATGCGCTCGAGCGCCTGCTCCTGCGTGTACGGCGTGAGGTAGCCGATGTCGCCCCAACTGTTGTAGTGCAGAAACGGGCGATACGGGCGAGCCCGTTCCCGCTCCAGATAGATGCCGAAGTCGCGCCGAACCTGGCCGTCGCTGGCTACACCTGCCACAGCGGAGTAGACCAGCGTCCTGTTTTTCTCCAGCGGCAACGCGCGATGCAGCATGAAGCTGAGGCTGTCGCCCTTCACCTGACTTGTCGCCAGCGGGTGCTCGAAGCCCAGATAGAAGTTGCCCGCAATGACCGGCGTGCCCTTGCGCTCACTACTGGCCCTGGCGCCTGGAGCGCGCGTCTTCAGCAATGAGACGGCAGCGATCGCTTCGTCCTGAAGAAGCGCCGTAATCGCCAGCTGGACGCGCAGATATCGTGACCCTTCGCACTGCTCCACGCTCAATTGCACCTTTAGGTGTCCATGTGTATCTACCAGGGAGACGCTCGCGCGTCGCCCTGCGATTCGTTCGCCCAAGCGGGACGCATGCGGGTTGGGTTCGAGCGCAGCGTCGCTCACGGGCGCAACGACCCTTAGCTCGGTCAGGCCGATGGTGGTTCCGTCAGCGAGCGTGAGCGTGAACGGCGCGACGATGCGTAACGTGCGTTTGCGCTCGCAATCGATCAGTGAGAAACCGGCGAGACGTTCGTCCTCGTTCGTCCAGCGCAATGCAATCGCGTCGTTGCCGAACGAGGAGATATGGCCCGTCGTCTGGAGCACGGGCATGCCAGTTTGCGTAGGCGAAGCATGGTTGGCGCGCATGGAGAAACCTGTCTCGGGCCAGAGGAAGAGATTTTCGCCGCCCCCGCGAATGGCGTCAGATAACGAACTGCGCCGTGGTGGAAGGCGCGAACAGTTTGTCGATAGTCATTATCCGTTCGGAAAGCCCCTGCGAATGGTGGTAGCGCAAGAACGCGTTGAGCACCGCTTCGTTGCCGGGCACACCGTAGCGCTCGCCCGAGGCGGCTCCGGAGCGGCGACTCTCAAATCCGCCAACGCGTACTTACGACCCGCAGGAGACGTTCGAATTTCCAGCAAGCGGTCCTTCAAACTGATAGAGCTTCAGCAGCGCAGTCGAGAGAGTCGAGCAGTCAGCGTTGTACCTTACAAACTTTATATTTTAGCCACGCCAGGATGTTCGGATCGGTGACTGCATGCGGATGCGTATCGTTAAGCGTCAGGTACCCGTAGAATCCGCCATTTTGGTCAACGATGACCGGTGGATCGGATGCAATGTCATTGCATGGGCTTTCAGAAGATATGTCCGATCCGTACTGGCCTATGTCGTTGAAGATGCTCCTCGGCGAAATGTCCGAGCCGTATTGGCCGATATCATTGTGAACCGAGTCGGATGCCACATCCGAGCAGTTCAGACAGCCCAAATATACGTCATGGTCTCTGCCCCCGAACAACATGAGTTTGACCTGGGACTGCGCCTGCGCAACGACTGAAGCTGTTGCCAGAACGATTAAAATTATCGAGTTTCTAGCATTCATTTTTCTGTGCCCCGCCTGTTCGTCGATCATGCCTAGGGTTCTGGCGATAGATTGTCAATTTAGGCAATTTAGGCAGCCATGTCGAACGTCCTCTTGTGGCCGACCTCTGACTGACGGCGATCGGTGGCACGCGACCCACTTCAGTCGGCCGCTGTTTCCCAAAGCGGCCATTCAATCCGCCGTCCCAGCATACGTTTTCGACCGAGAAACATTTAATATGCGTCGTGCACAACAATGCCGCAGATGTATTGTGCTGTTCGATAGGTGAAGTCGGACGGCCTAAGCTTTTTCATATCTTTTATGGTCCAGACCGACTTTGAACGGTCGAAGTCCCCAGTGGACGACATAATCGGCTTCATGCTTTTGTCGAAATACATTTCACTCACATTGCCCCAACTAAGATCGTTGCAGTTGATCATGGTCTCAGCGATCAAGGTCGTCATGACGTCACCGTCGAAACCTCGAACGCCTGGGTCCCACGTTACCTTCATAAAGGCCGTTCTATAATTTCCTTGTATGAGCTTGACGCTCGTCGGCAGAACGTATTCAGTGTGCAAGGATGTTCCTGTCTCGTCGCTGTCCGGTCCCGAAAAAGTCTTAACCCACGGTCCAGCAGCTGCCGCTGCAATTGAAGTGGCGCCAATAAGTACTGCGGCCACGAAAACTTGATTAATAGTCGTAGTCATATGTTGAATTAATTTCGTGATTGCCGTTCTCGGCGTCTGTGATTCGTTGAATTCCAATACTTCGATCTGCTTCGTTCGTCGGCGAGGGACATCATAGCCGAGATAGCGGTCACAGAGCATAGGAGCAGGTCCTTCCATCCGAGGGCACTATTGATCCTCGAGATTGGGTGCAAGACGGGGGAAAACTGCACAGACGAAAGAGCAATCCGATTGTCGGCGGTTGTCGACGGTCTGGAGCTCGAAGTCGAATGTCGCTTGTCGCCTCATTCGAGTCACCCATTCAGCATTGGCATTGGTCTCGCCGACACGAGACGTTCGCATGCAGAGCTGCAATCACAAGAACCGGTACGCTCCGTGCATCGGGATGGAGCGGACTGCCAGCTCGTCGGGCTTATTATCCGAAGGTCGTACGTTCAAATCTTACCCCCGCAACTTCGCCTTGATTAGAGCAGGATCACTTATGCCAACCATCTATCACTATTGCGACGCTAATGCCCTTCTTTCGATCGTTAAGAACAAAAAATTGTGGCTGAGTAGCACCACGAAAATGAATGATGTCAAGGAGGGGTCGGTCGTAGAAACCGCTCTCAGATATCGCCTAAGCAGACCCATGGATAAACTCACTCTTGAGGAAATTGATCCTTATATTAAAGTCGTTAAAGACGATATTTACGCGTGCTGCTTTTCTAGTGAAGGCGATTCCACTGTCCAGTGGATGAGTTACGCGGATTCTGGAAAAGGCTTCGCCATCGGATTCGATACTGAAAGATTGCTATCGCAATACCCTGATAGTTCAAGCATTGAGACGTTTGAGTCGTATTTCAAAGGCAATACAAAAAAGCTCCTTGAAACAAATAAAATAAAATTAAGCCCCGTGATATATTTTACAGATAAAAATAGATCTAAAATAATGCAGTTGATTTCCAATCTACTTAAAAAAATCGATGCGACCAAGGACGAAAATGAGCTTCACTATTACACCATCGCCCAGACTACCGCATGGTTCGATTCGATTACTAAGGATGCCGGGTTTAGTCACGAAGTCGAATACAGATTGACCCATACTCCAGAAGGATTGACGTTAGCTCAAATGATTGATACGTCGAATTACGAACCTTTGCGAGCTAGTGATCTTGATCCGTTGCTTTGGCGTGCATCGCGATACGGGCTCGCTCCTTACTATGAATTCTGCTTTCCCCCTGATGCGATAAAAGAGATTTTGATCGGTCCTCGCAATCCAGATCATCCTAATGTTTCGGCTCAGCATCTCGTAAAGCAATTTTGCGTGAGAAATGAAATTCCGCATGCTCGTGTTCAGAATTCTAAATCGCCATATCGAGGTTAAATCTGGCGATTTACCCGCTGTTCACCTATCGGTGGAAGGACGTTGTTTTGTCCGATATCCGCATAGGCCTTTAACCGATACCAAAACGGGTTGAATGGCCGAAACTTGTCGAATTTCAGCCATTTGTTGCCGTCGAGGAGCGTCGCTTCCTGGCCGCACTGCGTCCACGGTCGGGCGCGCACTTCATGCAAAAGGCATAACCGCAAACCCATTGCAGTTTCTTGTAGCCCGAATACGCGATCTTTAGTCATCACGTTATCAATAACATTATTAAGAAAGGGAGTTTTCATCGCCTACGACGGTAAATCTAAATTGATCGTTACCATCTCGCTTCCCACCATACTGAACCTCTACGCATGTCTGCGTGTGTCGACTGGATGTAGTATTGAAAATGTCCGAGTAGCTGGTTCGCCCAAAAAGAAAAATTCTGCACGTTCGATTTTTGAGGCCTGTTATCTGCATGTCGCTAAACGTAACCGGGTTACTGGAGACGGTCGTGTTGGGGAAGATCGTGGACCGTCCGTCGACGATCTCGTCAGCGCTCTCGAAAGCTGGAATGCCAGCCGAGTTAGGCAAGCACTCGCCCTTCAACATAATCATCGCCTTGACTGCCGGCGTTTTCCCCGGATTGGTCCAGCGCATACTGAATGCCCAACCATCTCCCTCTTTCCATTGCCCGTCAGTGGTGTCAAAAAAACCACTGTCTTGAAACCTCACGGGATCAACTTGCATAAGTGAAACCCATGCCCGTTCTGAAACCATATAGGCCTTGGCACTATCTCTTGCCACGTCGGCCGCTTCCTTCGCGGCAATAGCTGATTTTTCAGCTGTCGCACCTGCGGATTTTGCCTCTATCCAAAGCTTATTGGTCGACCACCAAAGGAGCATAGTACTGACCGCGAGTACGAACGTGAATAGTGCAACGGGGTCCTCAAAGAGTCTTTCCAACCAGTTCTTAACGTCCGGGTGCTCGTCTAACTTTTCGTTATTTTCAACCGGACCTTGACTAGATGGACTCACAGCAGCGATGCCAGGAAATGATGGGCCTGTTGCATGGTCTGATGCAGGCATCTTCTTCTCAGCTTCGACGTTAGACTGCCGATGCGCAGAGGTGTCGGCGCGTGATCCGGGGTTGGTTTGGCCAAGTACTGCTGACGAAACAAAAGCCAATGCGAGCAATAATGCTTTCATTCACATACCCTGGGAATAAACTGCGCCAAACGGGGACTGTGCTGAATCGATCATGTCAGTTGCGCACCCGGCCCGATTGTCGACGATCTTAGCTCACCAATCGTATGACCGAAAGTGGCCGCACCCGGCCGGATGGCGACCGTCTCAGTTCGTTCCCATGCGCAGGTCGCAACTATGCGCAGATTTACATAGCGACCCACTGCCGACCTTCGGCCCGGTGCGAAACCAACGGCTGCTTGCGGTGGCGGATTCAACCGGCCGTTGGTCGATGTTTATCGGGAGACGGCTGGTCAGCCGGCGTCGCAACGTTACTGTCCCGATGAGGGCGAGCCTTAGACAGGATTCGAGGCGGGCCGTCCTTCCAGCACGGCGGCGATATTGTCCAGCGCCGTAAAGCCCATCTGGTCGCGGGTCTCGATCGTTGCGCTGGCCATATGGGGCGTCAGGAACACGTTGTCGAGCTCAGCAAACCGCTTGTCGACGTTGGGCTCGTCCCGGTACACATCCAGAGCCGCGCTGAACAGATGACCCGACGTCAGGGCGTCATAAAGCGCATCTTCGTCCACCAGGCCGCCACGCGCCGCGTTAACGAAAATCGCGCCTGCGGGAAGGAGTCCAAACTCTCTTTTCGTCATGAGCGGGACGCTTCCACCCGGCACGTGCAGCGTGAGGACCTGGCAGTGCGGCAGCATTTCGTCGAGAGTGGCATAGAAGGTCGCGCCATTTTCCAGCGACGGGGCCGCACGGTGCATGTCCGTGTAGATCACGCGCATGCCGAATCCCTGCGCACGCTTAGCGACCGCCCGTCCAATACGCCCAAATCCGACGATGCCGAGCGTCTTGCCATTCACTCGCATACCCAGCATCTCGGTCATGCCGAACGATTTGCCCCATCCGTTGCGCATGATCCGTTCGTATTCTGACGCGCGACGGCACGCAGCCAGCAAGAGCAGCATGGAAAAATCGGCTGTGCACTCGGTCAACGCATCGGGCGCGTTCGTCACGACGATTCCCCTGTCACGAGCCGCCGCTACGTCCATGTGATCGAAGCCCGCGCTCGCGTTCGCAATAATCTTGACCGTCGAAGGCAGCGCGGCAATGTGTTCCGCTTGCAGGCCGGATTTTTTCCCGATGAGTACGGCCGGCACGTCGTGCTTCTTGCAGAAGTCGACGACAGACCACGAGTTCATATCGGACTCGGTCACGAAGGCATGGAATTCGGCCGCAGCGCGATTCGCCACGGCGGTGGGAACCGTTCGCGCAATCAACAGGCTGGTGCGTTTATCTTCCGACATGGTTTTTCCTTTGGTAGGCAGACGTCGAGAGAGTACGAAATCGCTGACCGGGCCGTCAATGTTGATTGGATGAATCAACTCCTCGGTGATGACACGCCCTATTGTTCGCGGCGCCTGCGCGTTGCGATTTGTTTCCGTCTTGTCCCTCTTCAATCTTGCTTGCGGCCACACGCGCATCAGGAAAACCCTGATGCGATCCCCATCCGCAAGGCCCGCGGATGTTGATTCAATGAATCAAGATTGCTCAACCCCTGATGCGAATGCAACTCTGTTTCCCATGTCCAATTGACTTGACGAGAGGAAAGGAAATGTCTGCATCGAAGAAGTTCGCAGCCGTGACGGGCGCCGGCTCCGGCATCGGCCGAACCGCCGCCGTCGCACTTGCTAACGCAGGATTCGCCGTCGCGCTGATCGGGCGCAGAGCCGAGCCGCTGCTGGAAACAAAGGAAGCAATCGGTAGGGCGGGGGGAGAAGCGGACGTATTCCAGGCCGACGTTGGCGACGCAGCATCGGTCGAGCACGCGTTTTCGGGAATTGCCGAGGCATTCGGTCGGCTCGACGTGCTGTTCAACAACGCGGGGCGTAATGCTGGGGCTGTCCCTCTGGAAGACTACGAAGTCGACTTCTGGAACGACGTCGTGGCCACCAATCTGACCGGCGTTTTCCTCTGCGCTCGCGCCGCTTATCGTTTGATGAAGGAACAGTCCCCGCAAGGCGGACGAATCATCAACAACGGATCGATCTCCGCCCACTCGCCAAGGCCGCACACCATTGCCTATACGGCAACAAAACATGCTGTGACTGGCATCACCAGATCGATCGCGCTGGACGGACGCGCATTCAACATCGCCTGCAGCCAGATCGACATCGGCAACGCCGCCACATCGCTCACTGAACGGATGAACCGCGGCGTACTGCAAGCGGACGGACGCCTGGCACCCGAAGCAAGAATGGATGTGACGCACGTGGCGAATGCAGTCGTGCACATGGCCAGTCTTCCGCTCGAAGCCAATGTTCTCAATATGACCATCATGGCGACCGCCATGCCGTTCGTCGGCCGCGGATAAATCGCCCTTAAGCCAACTAAAAAAACAACAGGCTAATGTTACGGAGACACCGATGAAAATCGCAGAGGAACAAACATTGCCAGTGGGAACCCCGGCTTACGCGGATACCACGAATCGCTCCAGAGTCCGCTACGTCGTGCTCTCGATGTTGCTCATGGCCACCATTCTGAATTACGTGGACCGGTCGGCGCTGGGCATCGTTGCGCCGGGCCTCTCGAAGGGGCTGGCGCTCAACAAGATGCAGATGGGCGAGCTGTTTGCGGCATTTGGTCTTGCCTATTCCATTGCGCTGGTGCCCGGCGGGGTGCTGACCGACATTCTCGGCTCACGCCTCGCCTATGCGCTGTCTCTGGTCGGTTGGTCATTCGCCACGCTGACGCAGGGTTTCGCGACCGGCTATCAGATGCTGCTCGGGTCGCGGCTCGCCATCGGCGCACTGGAGGCGCCGGCCTTCCCTTCAAACGCACGCGCCGTGACCTTGTGGTTTCCCGCCCGGGAACGCGGCTTCGCGACCAGCGTCTATGTAATGGGGCAATACATCGGGACGCCCTTGTTCACCGGAGTGTTGCTGTGGATCTTCGCCGCGTACGGTTGGCGGACGGTTTTTTATGTGACCGGTGGCTTCGGCATTCTGTTCAGTCTGCTCTGGTACCGGGTTTACCGCGATCCGCATCAGCACCCGCGCGTGAATGCCACCGAGCTGCAATACATCAATGAAGGTGCCGCGGCGACGCGCAAGCCCCGCGAGAAGTTCGACTGGCGCATGGCGCTCAAGCTGCTCAGCTACCGCCAGGTTCTCGCCATCTGTCTCGGAAAGTTCTGTAACAACACGCTGCTGGTCTTCTTCACCACGTGGTTCATGACCTATCTGATCGAAGCGCGTCACATGTCGATGATCAAGGTTGGGATCTTCCAGGCACTGCCTTTTATCGGCGCCACGGTCGGCATCCTCGCGGCCGGCTCCCTTTCGGACTTTTTTATTCGGCGCGGAGTGGCGCTTTCGACAGCGCGCAAGGCTCCGCTCATCATCGGCACGATGCTCGGCGCGTCTATCGTGCTTGTCAATTTCGTCGAGTCGAACGAGCTGGTGATCGCCATCCTGACGATCGCGTTCTTCGCGCAGGGCGTCGGGTCGATGTCGTGGGCCGCCGTTTCCGAAATCGCGCCTCGACAGTACGTGGGACTGACCAGCAGCATCACGAGCCTCGCGGCCAACATCGCGGCCGTCACCACGCCGCTCATGATCGGCTACATCACCCAGCACACCGGCCACTTCTACTGGGCCCTCAACCTGATGGGCGCGATCTGCCTGCTCGGAACGTTTTCGTATTCCGTGCTGCTGGGCAAGCTTTCCCGCATCGAACTGTGATGCTTTCAACTATACGGTGAAATCGGATGATTGAATTCAAGTGGGATCATCTGCAACTGTGCTCGGCGGACGCCGAAGCCACTGCGGCATGGTTTGCGCGCTGCCTGAACGCCGAGATCGTGCGTCGTCCTGGGCGAGTGGATTTGCGCATCGGCAGCATCGACCTTTTCATCACCTCGCTGGCGAGCGTCCAAGCCGGCCACCCTCGCTGCGAGCGGCAGCAGGGCATAGATCATTTCGGCGTGGTCGTGGACGATATCGACGCGGCGTTCGTGCATCTGTTGCTCTGCGACGCGGAAATCGTCGAACCGATCAAGCAGGTTCGCCCCGGCGTCAGAGCCTGCTTCGTGCGCTCGCCCGGTGACGTTCTCGTTGAGATACTGGAGCGGCGACCCGCCGAGATGACTTTTACCTGAAAAAACGTCAATATTGGCGCTGGATCGGTCGTGCTCGAGTGCAAGGCGCGATCTGCGTCGTCACTCCCCCGTTGCCCCGTTGCGCTGCATCACCTTGCTTGCCATCCCATGCGAAACTGGATCACTCTGACTGAAGCGGCTCGACAACTCGGAGTGCAGGCGCAGACTGTCTATGCGTATGTAAGTCGAGGTACCATCGCCGTCATGCCGGATCCGCTCGACCCACGCAAGAGCCTCTATCGCGCGGAGGACGTCGCCGGTCTGTGCCGAAAAAAGCAGGTGGGACGCAAGCGCGAAGCGCTCGCCGCCGGGACCATATTCGGTGCGGAACCCTGCATTTACAGCAGCATTACCACCTTCTCAAAAGGCCGGCCCTACTACCGGGGGCGGGATAGCATCCGGCTTTCGGACGCGGCGACGCTTGAAGACGTGGCGGCCATTCTCTGGAACGCGCGCGCCCCCGTTTCCTTCGAAAGCGGCGAGTTGCCGCTACAGGGCGACGAGCGCGGCAGGCAATGCGCGTTCACATCGCTGGCAGCGCTCGCGGCCTGTGGACACTCGACCCTCGGACGCACGGACAGCGCACTGCATGTCGAGGCCGGCCGGCTCGTGGCGCTCATCGCACAAGCGTTTGGTGCGCGACGCGGCGCGAACGCACAAATGACGCATGAGCGGCTCGCGCTTGGTTGGGGCCAGGACCGCGATGGCGCCGAACTTATCCGCCGTGCCTTAGTCCTCGTGGCCGACCATGAGATTACGAGTTCCGCGTTCGCCGCCAGGATTACCGCCTCCACCGGCGCGTCGCTGCCCGGATGCCTGCTCACGGGACTCGCGACTTTTTCCGGCCCACTGCATGGCGACGCGTCAGGCCGCGTGCGGGCCGTGTTCGACGACGTCGGAAGACTCGGTGCGCAGCACGTGGTTGCCCATCACTTGCAGTCGGCCATTCCAATCCCCGGGTTTGGACATCATCTGTATCCGGACGGCGATCCGAGGGCGGCCGCAGTGCTCGAAGTGCTGAATCCGCCTCAAGAGATCATGTCGTTCATCAACAAGGTGGTTGAGCTGACCGGGCTCAAGCCAAATATCGACGTTGCGCTTGCGGCCTTGACGGCTCAGCTGGCGTTGCCGCGCGATGCGTCGTTCGCGTTGTTCGCAACAGCCCGGAGCGTGGGTTTGCTCGCGCACTGCATTGAGCAACTCCGGGTGAGCAAGGTCATACGGCCACGAGGCCGCTATACCGGGCCGGCGCTGGAAGACGCCGCCCCCGAGTCGCCTGCGGAAGGCAGCGAGAATACGCTCGATCCAGCCACGCTCGACAAGAATCGCTTATTCAGGCCGGTTGGGCGCTGAGAGACGCGTCACCTGGATCTTTGCCGAAACAAAAAACCTCGACGCCGATCGGCTCTTGCCGAGAGGGCCGGCTTGTTCCAGTGGACGTAAGCGTTTTGAGCGAAGCGGCGTCGGTAGCTTCGAAGACGTTGCCACCATGCTGATGGCGATGGATGGGGCATGCGACGCCAGACCATGGCCGGATTGCGGACGGAAGGTGTGGAGTCTGGGCGGGAGCCGACATTCCAGGGGTTGCATCAACGTGCGTCCGAGCGGCCGCTCTTGGGCCGACTTCTGCCTGACGGCGGTCGGCGGCTCGCGACCCGGATCTGCCCTTCGCCCCAATGCGGACTCGGCGGCGGCTTTCAAAGTAGAACGGCCGCCTGGTGGTGCATCCGCGCTGCAGGCGCTTGCCGCCCATACGCAGTCGTTTTCGCCAGGGAGAACCGAGAACCCTAGCGTCCATTTGGGTAGCCCGTCACAACGCAGTACGTGCGATACTTCTCTGCCATCGCCATGCTATGCCACCAGGATCTCGAACTTTGTTATACATCCGTAAGTATTCGTATTTTTCCGTGTCGCGATGAGTGATTCTCGCAAGCGGGGGAGGTTCTTGGGGCGATTAGGCTATGTCTTGATTGTAGTGTTGCTGCGCGTCTTCGCAGTCCTTCCCTATACGCTCGTCGCAAGGTTCGGCAGCGCGCTTGGGGCAATGTTATATGCACTTCCAAGCTCCCGAAAGCATATCGCTCTCGTCAATCTGCGTCTCTGTTTTCCGGGCAAGAGCGAGCGCGAGTACGACGACCTTGCCAGAAACCATTTTCGCCACGTCGTTCGAAGCTATCTCGAACGAGGCATTCAGTGGTTTGGCAGCGCGCAAAGGATACGGAAGCTGGTCCACATCGAAAGTCGAATCGATCTGGAAGACAGGAATGCTCCACCGACCATCTTTCTGGGCTTCCATTTCGTGAGCATCGAGGTCGGCTGCATACTCTACTCAACGCGCCTGCCCGCCGCCTCACTGTATACACGCATGTCGAACGCGCGCCTTTGCAGTCTAGCCAAGCGGCAACGCGGCAGATTTGGCGCCGAGATGATTGAACGTTCGACAAGCGCCAGAAAGATCGTCGGCTTACTTCGTTCAGGCAAACCAGTCATGCTGGCTGCTGATATGGATCACGGCATACACAACTCCGTTTTTGTGCCGTTTTTTGGCGTCCCCGCGTGCACACTCACTTCGGTTTCGCGCCTTGCTCGACTGGCCCATGCGCGGGTTGTACCATTCGTGACTGAAGTATTGCCCGATTACCGCGGGTATAAGCTGACCATCTTCGAGCCGCTCAGCGACTTTCCTTCAGAAAGTGAGACGATCGACGCGCGCCGATTGAATGAATTTCTTGAAACGCAGATCAATCGGTGCCCAGAGCAATATTACTGGGTGCATCGACGCTTCAAGAATCGTCCACCGGGCGTGCCAGGTGTGTACTGAGCACACCGTCCGTAAGGCATGCGACCGTTCCTGGTTGTGTGCTTCCGTGAGGTAACGCAATGAGTTCGACTGACAGGCATAGGTCCGCTATCTGAGTGGACCGGACGTTTGAGTGTCTGTCCGAATGCTCGAGCGTATGGCCGTTCGTGGCCGGATGGCGACCGTCTCAGTTCGCCCCACTCCGGGCCAAACTCCAGCCGCGAAATGAAACTACCTTCCGCAGCGAGACGACGCGCACATGCTCCCAGATACGAGTGGCCGCGGCCCGGCACCTGCATCAAATGCGCTTGCCAACACGAGCAGGGCACCGCCGGGAACCCTGTCCGCTTACGCGCCGGCACCCGTCTCATCGAAGAATGAGGTTTTGTCCGTCCCGTTCGCTTTGGCGCGATACATCGCGCTATCGGCCTGGCGCATCAGGGCGTGTACATCAAGACGTTCGTCCGCGCTATTGGTACCGAGCATGCGCACGCCAATGCTGGCCGATACGGCGACGGGATGACCGCCGATCTCTCGAAGCCCATGAAGGATGTCGTGAATACCGTCGGCAATCGCGCGCGCGCCGGCGTCGTCATGCACGTGGCGGGCGAGCACCGCGAACTCGTCGCCTCCCAGGCGGGCAACCGTATCGCCGCGGCGAATGCGTGTCTGCAGACCGTTGGCGAAGCACTGCAACAGTTCATCACCCACCGCATGCCCATAAGCGTCATTGACGTACTTGAAGCCGTCGAGATCGATGAACAGCAAGACAGACTGTCCTTTATCGTCGTCTCGCGCCGCAGTCGCTTTGGCGATCGCCTGCTCGAGGCGAGTGCGGTTGCTGAGTCCTGTCAGAGGGTCCGTCGCAGCCTGCCGTTCGAGCCGATGCACGAGGGCCATCAAGTACACGGAAGTCGCCGCGATGCTGAGCATGATGCCCAATCCCACCGCGAGGTTTTCTCTCCACCACGGCTCGACGCGCATCAAAATCACGACGCCTGCAAGCGCAACTGCACATGAAAGTAGCAACGGCCGCTTGCCGTGGCGGCAACCGGCACCCACAAGGAACCAGAACACGACCCAGAGCAAGGGCAGCGCCACGCGCCCGCCGAGCGCCAAGGCAGTCATGACAAGCGCCTGGTCTGCAATGGTGGTGAGCGTCAATCGAAGGCGCGGCCGAACTGTCGCGGCGGTCGCGGCTACGTATGTCGCCACGCCGAATACAACGTATGCGAAAACCACGCCCAGAGTGTCATACGCGGCGGCCGTGCGTTGGAGCGCGGCGACGGCGATATAGCCGATCAACACGACCGTGCCCAGGCATATCCGGAGGAGCGCCTGCTCCTTCTCAGGTTGTCCGCGAAAGACACCTAGAAACGTTTGCTCATGCCAACGCTGCGCGCCCGGCCGCTCCATGCCGTGTACCCCGTCAATATTGTCTTTTGCAGAGCGGGCATTCTATCGCTTTTGCCGGCGACCAATGCTTCTTGCCGCTCTCTCCGTCCGCTTCCGAGGGTTGAACGGCCATTCCTGCCGCCGCGGCGACCGACACACATCCACGCTTGAAGCGGTACCAGCAAGCACCGGGTGCATGCCCAAATACCGGTTGGTCTTTTGAAACGCGCTGCTGCCATTAGGCTGTGTTGTGCGGTATGGCGGCTTTCGCGCCTTGCCTGGTCGCAACAATCTGCGTTCCGCGACGACGATTTTCCACGAACCACGTTTCGGGAGGGATCATGTCGCGTCATTCATCCAGACTGGCGATCCAGTCGCCCCCAACCCCGCGCAATGGGCTGTCCTTTTCGCTGCGTATGCCGGCGCGGCACTCATCGCGCCTCGGTCGCGGCCTTCCGCGTGGAACCGTGTTCTGCGCCCGCTGACGCTTGCACTATGGGTGCCGCTCGCGCTCACCGCGTGGTGCGTGCCGATGGCCCACGCGGCCGGACCGCTGCCGCAGGGCGGCGCCTTCGTCCGGGGCCAGGGCGCGATGACGAGCGGCACCACTTCGCTAACGATCGACCAGTCCTCGTCCCGTGGCGTGATCGACTGGCACAGCTTCTCGATCGGCAACGGCAACACCGTCGCCTTCAACAACGGGTCGGGCGCGACGCTGAACCCTGCGCCGACACTTTTTATCTGGATCGTGCGGACCGCCATCACCTACATCGACTGCATTTCGCTGGCGCCTGGCGCCTGGGGCCTGGGACCTGGGGCCTCAATCAGCATCAGGTCGAAATCGGCTCACTTAATCCTGGCCCGCTTGCAAGTGTCGAGCGGGTGCATGCGAGCAGCTCGCCCTTGCAGTTCGAGCCGGATCGATTCTTTGGGAGACGGTGCGGAAGCAGGAGGGATATCGTCCCTTGATATCAACTCCATATGGTCTATATACAAGCAGAGTGATTGTTGAAACCGGCAAGGAATTGGGAATGGACGACGCTACTTTCGGGGAGCAATTAGCTCCAAATGGAGACGCCGGGCTGCATTGGTCAAGCAGCGTCACGGTGACGATGCGTGTGAACGGCCAGCCGCGGGCCGCTACGGTGAACCCGCGCGTCACGCTGCTCGACTGGTTGCGCGAAGACTCGGGTCTCAGCGGCGCCAAGAAGGGCTGTAATGAAGGCGCATGCGGCACCTGCACCGTGCTGGTCGACGGCAAGCGGATGAACAGCTGTCTGACGCTCGTCGTGCAATGTGACGGCTGCGAGGTCACGACTGTCGAAGGTCTGGCCGCGTCCGACGGGACGCTGCATCCGGTACAGCAGGCATTTATCGAGCACGATGCCTTTCAGTGCGGCTATTGCACGCCCGGGCAAATCGTCTCCGCGGTCGCCTGCATCGCTGAAGGGCACGCGACCGATGAGGCGAGCGTTCGCGAATGGATGAGCGGCAATCTGTGCCGCTGCTCTTGCTATCCGCAGATCGCGGCGGCCGTGCTCGATGCCGCCGGCGCGGCCGGGTACGAACGATGAAAAACTTCGAATACGCGCGTGGCGCGACCGCGCAACAGGTAGTCGCGTCGTTGGCGGCGGGCAACGTGGCGATCATCGCGGGCGGTACGGAGCTGCTCAACTGGATGCGGCTCGGCATCGCAGCGCCCGATCGCGTCATCGATGTCGGTGGACTCACAGGTCTCGTTCGTATTGTGCGCGAGCGTGACGATCTGGTGATCGGCGCGCTGACGGACCTGAACGTGATCGGTGAAGACGCGCTCGTCGGCGCCCACGCGAGCGCGCTGGCTCAAGCCTGTCTGCTCGCCGCCTCGGCGCAGGTGCGCAACCGCGCGACGCTCGGCGGCAATGTGATGCAAAAGACGCGATGCGCTTATTTTCGTTCGGAAGCGCCGTTGCCATGGGGCTGCAACAAGCGCAATCCCGGGTCGGGCTGCCCGGCGCGCAATGGCATCAACGAACGGCATGCAATTTTTGGCTGGACCGATGCATGCGTCGCGGTTCAACCGTCCGATCCGGTTGTGGCACTGGCTTGTCTGGATGCGACAGCTGAGGTCATCGGGCCGAACGGCGGTCGAATGATCAAGATGACGGAGTTCCACCTGACGCAGCAGGAAGCGGCCGGCATGGGCGGCGACGCCGCCCGGCTCGAGACGAGACTGGCTGCCGACGAAGTGATCGTCTCCTTTCACATACCCATCCGCGCGGACGCACGATCGGCCTACGTAAAAGTCCGCGAGCGCGCCAGCTACGAATATGCGCTGGTCTCGGCAGCCGCATCCGTGGAGCTCGATCGGGATCGCATTGTGTCGGCGCGCATCGCACTTGGCTCGGTGGCGCAACGTCCGTGGCGCCTTCCAGCCGCGGAGGCGTCGCTGGCCGGGCAGGCGCCGACCAAGGAAGTGGTCACGCCGATTGTCGACGCGGCAATGAGCGACGCCCGGCCGCTCGCTCACAATGGCTACAAGGTGACGATGGCGCGCAATGCCGCGGTGCGTGCGTTACTGACGGCAGCAGGGCGATCATGAGCATCGGCACGGCGGTCTCCCGCGTGGAAGGCCAGGCGAAGGTCACGGGACAGGCGAAATTCGCGGCTGACAACACGCCGCCCGGCACGCTTCATGCGGCGTTGGTCGGCGCGCCCGTCGCGTCGGGCCGGCTGATCGACGTGGATGCCACCGCGGCACTTACCTTACCCGGTGTGGTGCGGGTGCTTACCGCGCACGATATGCCGCGATTCGGTGCGGTGCAGCCGCCAGCGGCGGTGCTCGCACTGCCGTTGCAAAACGACGCGATTCGGTACGAAGGCGAGCCGGTCGCAATCGTGCTTGCGGAATCCATCGAGGCGGCGGAAGCCGGCCGCGATGCCGTGCTTGTCCGTTGCGAGCGCGACGACCCCATCCTTCCCGGCGCCGCGACGCGCGAGCCGCCGCCCGAGCCACGCATGCTCGGCGACGATCTGGAGATGGGCGACGTCGATGCGATTTTCGGAACCGCAGAGGCAAGCGTGGCGGCGACGTATATTCAAGCCGCGCGTCACCACAATGCGATGGAGACATCGGGCACCGTTGCGCGATTCGAGCACGGCAAGCTCACGCTGTGGGATGCGGTTCAGGCGAGCGAGAATGTGCCGCTTGTCGTAGCCGCGGCACTCGGCATGAGGCCGGACGACATTCACGTGATCGCACCGCACACGGGCGGCGGGTTCGGCTCGAAGGGATATGTGTGGCCGCACCAGATTCTTGCCGCCGCCGCGGCACGCGTCGCGGGGCGGCCCGTGAAGCTTCATCTGCGGCGTCACGATCAGTTCGTCTGCGTCGGCTATCAGCCGTGGGTGAAACAGGACATCAAGCTTGCGGCAACGGCGGACGGCCGGCTCAGCGCCATCGATCACGAAATCGTCAATTCGAGCGCGATTGCGGACACGCATCTGGAGCCCGCAAGCGAAGCAAGCAAGACGCTTTATGCGTCGCCCGCCATTCGCACCAGGCAGTGGCTGGAGCGGCGCAACATCAAGCCGTGCCCACGCCAATGCGCGCGCCGGTGGAAGGTCCGGGGCTATGGGCGCTCGAAAGCGCGATGGACGAACTCGCCGTGGCGCTGAAGATCGACCCGCTCGATCTACGACTGGCGAACTACGCCGAGGTCGATCCGCATACGAACAAGCCTTGGTCGTCAAAAAAGCTTCGCGAGGCGTATGAGGAAGGCGCGCGGCTTTATGGCTGGCGCACGCGCGGCGAGACGCCACGACGAGACGGAGCGTGGCGCATCGGACATGGGATGGCGACGAGCTCAATGGGCAATTTCCGCTTTCCCGGCGGGGCGCGCGTGCGCCTGAGGTCCGACGGCACGGCGCTGATCGAGGCGAACACGCACGATATCGGCACCGGCACGCAGACGGTCTTTTGCCAGATCGCGGCCGAAGAGCTGGGCTTGCCGATCGAGAACGTGTCGATTGTGTGGGGCGATACCAACCTTCACCCGGCGAGTCCCGTCTATGGATCGAGCGCCACGGGCAGCACGGGAAGCGCGATCGCACTGGCTTGCCGGGAAATCAACGCGAAGCTCGATGCGCTCGGCGGGAAAGACGTTCGCGCGAGCCTGCGGCGGGCCAATCTACCGGAGATGGTCGCGGACGGTGCGTTCACGCTTCCGGGTGGCGCCAGCTTCAGCGCGGACGGCGACGGTACGCCATACGCGATGCGGACGTGGGGTGTGATCTTTGTCGAAGTAGGCGTCGATCCCGAGCTTGGCCTCGTGCGCTTGCGCCGGGCGGTGGGTGCCTATTCCGCGGGCCGGATCATCAATCCGAAAACGGCGCGAAGCCAGATGACGGGCGCGATCATCTGGGGTTGGGGCAAGGCGACGATGGAAGAGAGCGTGCAGGAGCCCAATACCGGTGGCTGGCTCGCGAAGAATCTGTCGAACGTGGCGGTCCCGGTGAATGCGGACATTCCGCTCGATATCAAGATCCACTTCGTCAATGAGTATGATCCGCATGCAAGTGCGATCGGTACCCGCGGCATCGGAGAACTCGGCGCGACCGGCGTGGATGCCGCAGTGGCCGCAGCCGTCTACGACGCCATTGGCTTGCGTGTGCGCGACCTGCCCATTTTGCCGGGCAAGATACTGGCAGGCCTTTCGAGTCAGCACGCCGCTGCGGGATAGCACCATCTGTGCCTTGTATGACAACGCTCGCTGACATATTGCACCCGCACACCGGGAGTTACAGATTTATTTCAGCGAGCGGATGTTCCCGCTGACCGGCGACCGGGAAGTGTCCCCACGGTTTTTCGCGATCCTGTACAGACTGTCGCGAGGCGCCTGCGAACGGCAGTTCACGAGCCCAATTGCGGCACATCGGCAAGTCGGGCATGTCCCGAAGTGCCCCCTCGGCAGATTGCTTTTCGCAGCAAGCCGGAAAAACGCTCAGTTCAGAGCCTATACACCCGCTCCGCATTGTCGTGAAATAGCGCGCGCCGCTCGTGGGACGAAAATTCTTGCGTAATTTCCTTGAATGCGTTGAATACGGCGTCATAGCTGCTAAACAGTTTGTCGACCGGGAAATTGCTCGCGAACATACAGCGGTTTGCCCCGAACGCTTCAATCGCGTGCAGCACGAACGGACGGATGCTATCCACCGTCCATTTCCAGTCTCCCATGCCCAGTCCGGATATCTTGCAGAAAACGTTGGGAGCCGATGCGAGCGATTTCATGCCCTGCTTCCAGCCTTCGATTTCTTCCGGCATCCGGTCGACTGGCATGCCGGTGTGGTTGAGCAAGTGAGGATCGATCAGTGAGAGCGCTTCGATGGCGATGGCCATCGAAGCCCGTTCGCTGTAGCGGGCGCACCCGCGCTGTAAGCGCGGCATGGCGATGTTTTCGGCGACGGATAGATGCGGCAGCAGCGCCAGTTCCTGATTGACCACGGCAATGGTGCCCGCGGCGACATGGCCGCCCACGGATGTGCCGATGTCCTGTCCGTCGAATTCGAGCGAGCCGCCGTCGCGGTCGAACTGGCCAGAGATGATTTTGATGAGCGTCGATTTGCCTGCGCCGTTGCCGCCCAGAAACGCGTGCACTTCGCCTGCGGCGATTGAAATATCAAAACCCTTCAATACGCTCGTGGGTCCGAAGCTTTTGACGATCGAACGCGCCGTCAGCAGAAAGGACGGATAATTCATCGCTGTCTCCTGCGCAGCTGTTGCGCTGCGCAATATATGTCTATGGTTTACCGCGGTGCTGCCGGTGCATTGACGCTGTCAGCATCAGGAAACTTCACAGCCCTGGTTACGCGGCTTGCCCACAGAATGGCAGTGCGGATGGCGTGCTAACAAGGCGGTTTCATTCAACTGCGACTGAAATAAATTTCACTATGCGCATCCCACCCGTGAAAGCCATCGTCGCTTTCGAGAGCGTGGCCCGAACCAGGAGCGTCAGCCGTGCATCCGAGGAACTTGGTCTGACCGCTTCGGCGGTGAGCCATCAGATCAGCAACCTCGAATCGATCATCGGCCAACCGCTTTTCTATCGGTCGGGCCGGGGTCTCGTCCTGACACCGACAGGCGAGCGCTATCTGTCGGACGTGACGGGCTCTCTTGCTGATCTGAGCCGCGCGACCGAGCGCGCATCGAGCCGCGCCGACGTCGATATCCTGCGTGTGCATTCCAGCCCCAGCTTCGGGCTCATGTGGCTGTTGCCCAGGCTCGAGTCGTTTCAGGAAGCCAATGGCGATATCCAGTTGAATCTGGCCTGCTCGTATGAAGATGTATCGTTTACCAGTGGCTACTACGACATCGACTTGCGGCATGGCTATGCGAACTGGCGCGATCTCGAGGTCAGGACACTGCGCAATGAATTCATCGCGCCGCTCGCCTCGCCGAGATATCTGGAAAGCCATCCGGTCAGAACGCCGGAAGACCTTCTGGAGCATCGTCTGATCTATTCGGAGACGCCGCTCGTCCAGTGGAAGCAGTGGTTCGGACGCACCGGCGTGTCCGCTGCGCACAAGACTTTCGATTTCTCGTTTGACCGCTCGTACATGTCGCTCGAGACGGCCGCACTTGGCCTGGGCATTGCGTTAGAAAGCCTGATGCTCGCGTCGGTACGAATCAAGGAAGGTGCGCTCGTGCCGGTATTCGCTGATTCGCACTCTGTCGAAGTGGGCGCGCATCATCTGGTCTATCCGCCCCAGAACGCGGAGCTCCCACGCGTTGCGCGGTTCATCGCCTGGATCGAGCGGGAAATCGGTCACAGGGACCGTACGGCGTAATGACTGCGCCGAATCGGCATCAGGGTATTCCGGTACGTGCATGAGCATGCGGGTTGTTTCGGCGCGTCGACACAGCGACCCGGCATGCCTCGCGGGCTGGCAGCCGGTTACCTGAAAATTTCTCAAGCATAGTTGAGCGCCACGGTGTTGATGCGAGTGACCGCGTGCCGGACACTGCGTCATCAGATCAACACCCAGGAGACAATCATGCTGCTCGACAACAAGGTCGTTATCGTCACGGGCGCGGCTTCACCGCGCGGAATCGGCAAAGCCACCGCCAAAGCACTGGCCGAGCAAGGCGCGCGAATCGTGATCCTCGACTTGCGCGAAGAAGACGCGAAACAGGCCGCTGCCGATCTCGGCGAAGCCCATCTCGGGCTCGCCTGCGACGTCACCGACAAAGACGCTTGCGTGAAGGCCGCAAAGGCGACGCTCGAACGATACGGCCGCATCGACGGCCTCATCAATAACGCCGGCATCACGCAGCCGGTGCGCACACTAGACATCACCGCCGAGGGCTTCGACGCAATCGTCGACGTCAATCTGCGCGGCACGCTCTATATGTCGCAAGCCGTATTGCCGGCGATGAAAGAGCAGAAAGGTGGCAGCATCGTGTGCATGTCGTCGGTGTCGGCGCAACGAGGCGGTGGTATTTTCGGCGGCCCCCATTACAGCGCCGCGAAGGCCGGCGTGCTCGGTCTTGCCCGTGCGATGGCGCGAGAGTTCGGTCCCGACAGCATTCGCATCAACTCGATCACGCCCGGTCTGATCCAGACCGACATTACCGGCGACAAACTCACCGCGGAGATGCGCGTGGACATCATCAAAGGCATTCCGCTTGGCCGGCTTGGCGATGCTGCCGATGTCGCAAACGCGTGCCTCTTTCTGGTGAGCGATCTGTCAACGTATCTCACCGGCGTCACACTCGACGTGAACGGCGGCATGCTTATTCATTGACTGACAGCGTGCGCCCGAGAGAGGGCGCTGAATTCCAGGTACCCGGGCCAACCCGGGGCCAGTGGATGGAGACAAACCATGAAATCCAAGAATACCGCTTCGCCCATCGAAGGCGGCGTGTTGCCCCTTGCCGACTCGCCCAGCTTCGAATCGAAGACCTACGCGAAAGTAAGCCGCCGGCTCATCCCATTCCTCATGCTGTGCTACCTTGGCGCATATCTCGATCGGGTCAACGTCGGCTTCGCGAAGCTGCAGATGCTCAACGATCTGCGCTTTAGCGAGACCGTCTACGGCATGGGCGCAGGCATCTTCTTTCTCGGCTATTTTCTGTTCGAAGTGCCGAGCAACCTCGTCCTTCACCGTGTCGGCGCGCGCAAATGGCTCGCGCGAATCATGCTCACGTGGGCGGTGATTTCCGCTAGCTTCGTGTTTGTGAAATCACCGACGGCGTTCTACGCGTTGCGATTTCTGCTGGGCGTCGCTGAAGCGGGCTTCGCACCTGGCGTAATTCTCTATCTGACCTACTGGTTTCCGGCTGCTCGCCGAGCGAAGGCGCTCTCGCTGTTTTTTATGGCGATTCCGCTGGCCGGCATAATCGGCGGCCCGTTGTCGGGCTGGATTTTGCACTCGCTGCATGGCACGCTGGATATGGCCGGCTGGAAATGGCTGTTCCTGCTCGAAGCGCTGCCTTCGCTCGTGCTCGGTATAGCGATCCTGCTGTATCTCGATGACAGCATTGTCAAGGCAAAGTGGCTCACCGAATCGGAAAAGACCCTGCTCGCACGCAATGTCGCGAGCGATAACGCGCATAAGATCGCCCACATCTCGGTCAGATCGTTCATCGGGGACCGTCGCTTGTGGCTTATGGCCGCGATCTACTTCTGCGTCGTGCTCGGGCAGTACGGTCTGACGTTCTGGCTGCCGACGATCATCCGCAAGTCCGGCGTTGCCGATCCGCTGTGGGTGGGACTGTTCACTGCGATCCCGTATCTGTGCGCCATCATCGCGCTGCCCTTGATCGGCATGAGCGCTGACCGTCGCCGCGAGCGCCGGCTGCACCTGGCGATTCCCATGCTGGTCGCCGCCGCGGGCTTCGCCGTATTGCCCACGCTCGGCAGCATCCCCGCCTCGATCGTCTGTTTGAGTATCGCGGCGGCAGGCATCCTCGCCTCGTCGTCGCAGTTCTGGTCGTTGCCGACAGCCTTGCTAGGCGGCATGTCTGCCGCAGCCGGAATAGCTGCCGTGAACTGCGTCGCCAATCTCGCCGGCTTCTTTTCTCCAGCGATCGTGGGCTGGCTGAACGACCTGACAGGTAAGTCAACAGCGGGGCTGATCTTCATCTCGACCGCTATCACGCTCGGTGCCTGCCTTGTCTTCCTGGTGCCCGCTAAAACCGTGAACCGCTGAACCTCCTTCACCCATTCCGACTGATCACAGGAGACGACATGAACAGTCCATCCAATGCCTCGACGGCATCGCTTGCCGAGCACGCTTACCGTATCCGCAGAAACGCCCTGTTGATGGGCGAAGTCCAGGGACAAGGCTACATCGGGCAGGCGCTCGACATCGCCGATGTGCTGGCCGTTGCTTACTTTGGCGCGATGCGCTATCGCCCCGAAGACCCTGAGTGGGAAGAGCGCGACCGCTTCCTGTTGTCCAACGGACATTACGCAATCGCGCTGTATGCGGCGCTGCTCGAAGCAGGCATTCTGCCGGCCGAAGAGCTAGAAACCTACGGCAGCGACGATAGCCGCTTGCCAATGTCCGGCATGGCCAGCTATACGCCTAGCATGGAGATGTCCGGTGGTTCGCTCGGCCACGGCCTGACCATCGCGGTCGGACGGTGCCTCGGACTCAAGCGCAAGCATTCTGCTTCGTTCGTGTACACGCTGTTCTCTGACGGCGAACTGGATGAAGGCGCGATCTGGGAAGGCATCATGTCGGCAAGCCACTGGAAGCTCGACAACCTGATCGCGGTGGTCGACGTGAACAACCAGCAGGCCGACGGCCCGTCCACGCAGATCATGGCGTTCGAGCCGCTCGTCGAAAAACTGGAGGCGTTCGGGTGGTTCACGCAACGCGTCGACGGCAACGATATTGCCGCCGTGGCCGCTGCGTTCGACGCGGCCCGCGCGCATCCCATTGCGCAACCGCGCATGATCATCGCCGATACACGCATGGGTTGCGGCGTGCCGTTTCTCGAAGAACGCGAGAAGAACCACTTTATCCGCGTCGATGCCCACGAATGGCAATTGGCGCTGCAGGCACTCGAAGCAGGGAGACAAGCATGAGCAACGCAACGACAAGCAAGCCGCGCCTGAAGACCTCGGCCATGATCGCCTCGATCGCCGGCGAAGGACAGATCACGCGTTCGGCGCCTTTCGGCCACGCACTGGTGGAATTGGCACGGCAGAACACGAACGTCGTCGGCATGACGGCCGACCTCGGCAAGTACACCGACCTGCACATTTTCGCCAGGGAGTTTCCCGAGCGCTACTACCAGATGGGCATGGCGGAGCAATTGCTGATGGGCGCCGCGGCCGGCCTTGCGCACGAGGGCGCGCAACCGTTCGTCACGACCTATGCGGTATTCGCTACGCGCCGCGCCTATGACTTCATGCATCAGGCCATCGCCGAGGACAACCTCGACGTCAAGATCGTCTGCGCATTGCCGGGTCTGACTACTGGCTATGGTCCGAGCCACCAGGCGGCTGAAGATATCGCGTTGATGCGCGCGATGCCGAACATGACGGTGATCGACCCGTGCGATGCGCTCGATATCGAACAGATGGTGCCGGCGATTTCCGCACATAAAGGACCGGTGTACGCGCGCCTGCTACGCGGCAACGTACCTGCTGTGCTCGACGAATACGACTACACCTTCGAACTCGGCAAAGCGAAGATGCTGCGCGACGGCGCCGACGTGCTGATCATCTCCTCCGGCATCATGACGATGCGCGCACTTGAAGCGGCGAAGGCGTTTGAAAAAGATCGGATCGACGTGGGCGTGCTGCACGTACCGACCGTCAAGCCGCTCGACACCGAGACGATTCTCCGCGAAGCGAAGCGCTCGGGTCGGCTCGTGGTGGTAGCGGAGAATCACACGGTAATTGGCGGTCTCGGCGAAGCGGTGGCGGCGGAACTGATGCGCGCGGGCGTGTCCTGTCCGTTCCGGCAGGTGGGACTGCCGGATGCGTTCCTTGCTGCCGGTGCATTACCTACGCTCCATGACCGCTACGGAATTTCCACGTCGACGATGGTTGAGGCGATCAAGCGGTGGTTGGTCTGAGGCAAGGCACTCGCCGTCAGACGGGTGACTCGGAATCAGGGGAAATTCGCGGCTGCCGAGGTGCGAATGTCCGGTTCAGGCTCCGTCGTTGGCTCCGCACGCTCCGACACATCATTCCCCTTCGCGTGCATGCACTCCAGGTACGCGAGATCGTATCTTTGCTGCACGTTCAGTTGTGCCCGCGGCACGTGGGCGTCGCTCGCAGCGCGCGTGTCGACACCGCTCGCCAGCTGCTCCCTCGCATACTGTTTGCACTGCGCATCGTCCCGCAGAAAAACGGTGAATGGCTTGTCGCGCCCCGGCTTCACGGCTACCGCCGGCCCTATGGGCTGCGACACGCATCCGGCGGCAACCGAGCAGGCCGTCACGGCAATCTTGATTCGACAAAGAATACTCACGGCGTCCGTCCCTATCCGAGGCTATCAAGACTACGCCAAGCGCGATACGCCGAGGCTGTTGGCTTACGCACCGCTGCAATGCAAGGTTGCGACGCAAACATCCCCGTCGGCGGCTGCGAACTCGGGTGCGTTATCTGGCGACTACCGCTTTGGTGGCAGCTATGCGTCGCCGCAGTCGCCGTCGCCCGCATGATCCCCGGGTTATCCGCAGCAGAAAAACGACGGGCTAACGGCGAGCGGCCCGATGTCTTAAGGGCGACGCAAATCCCGCGCGGCGTTACGATATCTGCGTTCAACCGACAGCCGATTCCTTCCGCCCGACCACCGCCCCATGGAACTGAAGCAGATCCAGTATTTCATCGCTCTCTTCGAGGAGGGCACCGTGACCCGCGCGGCCAAGCGGCTGAACATCGCGCAGCCCGCGCTCAGCATGCAGATTTCGAAGCTCGAAGCCGAAGTGCGGCAGACACTTTTCGCGCGCGGCCCGCATGGCATGGCTCCGACCGAAGCGGCGCGGCTCATGTACCGCCTCTACACGCCGATCATGCGCGACATCAAACATGCCCGCGAGCATCTGAGCCGGCGCGATGTCATCGTGACGGGACGCGTGTCGCTCGGGATGGTGTCGTCGGAGGCGCAAAGCGTGCTGCCCGAATCGCTCGCACGGTTCGACGCCCTTTTTCCGCAAGTCGAAGTGTCCGTCGCGGACGGCTTCAGCGCGCAACTCATCGACGCCGTCGAAGCGGGCCGACTCGATGCCGCGATCATCAACAAGCCGCGCGGGCGGCTCACGCTCGACGTGGAGCCGCTGCTGGTGGAAGAAATGGTGCTGGTGACGAGCGCGGCGCACGGGCCGGATCTGCCGGAGACGATGCATCTGGTCACGCAGTCCGGTATCGAATTTGTGCTCCCCACGCGCCGCAACGGACTGCGCGGCGCGCTCGACGCCGCCTTGATGGCCGCCGACGTCGTCATTCAGCCGAAGTTCGAGATCGATCTGCTCAGCACCATCGTGCAGTTCGTCGAGCAGAGCAGCATCGCGACGATCCTGCCGCGCGTCGTGGTGCAGGCGAAGGTGGACGAAGGCCTGCTGCGGGCGCGCACGATCGACTCGCCGCCGATCGTGCGTCACATCATTCAGGTCACGCACCCGAAGCGGCCGATCGGGCCGGCGGCGCAGGCGCTCATTGCGATCATCACCGAGGAGATCCGGCGCGTGACCACTGGCGCGCGGGCTTAGTGAAAACTCAACCGCCGCTCGGGCTCATCGGTTCACGCGCGCTGCACGACGCATCGCTGCGCGTGCCGAACAGCGTGTCGCAGATCGGGAACGTGAGGTTGAAGTTCTGCGTCGCCATAAGTTCGGGATCGTGATGCGTGACGTGCAGGCGCCGGACTGTGTTGATGAGCGGCACGCGGTCGAGAAACGGGCTGTCCGTCACATGCGAAAGCGTGTGCAGCCCTTCGTACATCAGATAGTACGCGGCCATGCAGCACATAGCGGTGCGCGGCCCATTCCGCCCAGTTGCCGAACAGAAAGAGCGGCACGACCGCGAGCCATTCCGCGAACGTCGGCGCATGAAGCTGCGCGGCGCAATAATTCGTCGCGAAACTTGTAGGATCGCGCGCGAATGTCGTCGTCATACTTCATGATGAGCGTCTCCTTTTTCTATCGGACGATGCGCGGGCGCGCTCTTCGGCGCGCCCGCCGATGCTTGCATGCTTCAGGACGGATTGCGCGCCGCCCCGTTTTCGAGCTTGCCGAGCGTCTCGGGCACGACGAACGCGCCGATCAGGAAGATCACGCTGATCGCGCCGACGAAGATCGCGAGCGTCGACGGCAACTGGCTCGCATCCTTCGCGACGAGCGAGACGAAGGTCGGCATCATCCCGCCGATCGCGAAGCCGATATTCCATGAAAGACCCGTCCCGGTCGCGCGGATCGCAGTCGGAAAGCGCTCGTTCAGGAAGATCAGGATCGGCGCATAGCCCGCGCTGCCGAGCGCGGAGAGCAGCACCGCGTACACGCCGATCATCGTGATGTTCTGCGCGGTCGGCAGCAGCACGAAGAGCGCAGGCAGCGCGACCAGCCGGATGAGGCCGAGCCACACGAACGCGCTCTTGCGCCCGATGAACGTGCTCAGATGCCCCGCCGCAACGGAGGCGACGACCACCGCCACGCTGCAGATCATCAGGATCGCGGCGGCCGCGCCGTTCGGCACGTGGCTCACGACCTTGAGGAAGGTCGGCAGATAGCCCGACGTGAGGTAATAGCCGCTGCCGCCACCGATGGTCAGCAGCAGGTTCACGAACAGCACCTTGCGATAGTCCCGCGAGAACAGCGTGCGAACCGGCGAGCGCACCACTTCCACCTGCCCGCTCTTGACCTGCGCGGCGGCCTTGGCGGCCTTCTCGGCGGCGAGCTTCTTCCAGAGCGGCGATTCTTCCAGGCTATTGAATACGAAGAGGCCGAGCAGCGAACTCAGGATGCCGGTAAAGAACATGCAGCGCCAGCCCCAGACGTCGAAGAGATCGCCGGGAAAAAGCGACGACATCGCGAGATACGTGAGCGACGCGAGCAGTGCGCCAAGGCCCGCGCCACCCGCCGCCGATCAGCCCCGAAACCGCGCCGCGATACTTCGGCGCGACGGATTCCGTGCCGATGGTATGCGTCGAAGCCACCACGCCGCCGACAAACACGCCCTGCACGAGGCGCAGCAGCATAAACAGGACCGGCGCGACGAGGCCCACCTGCGCGACCGTCGGCAGCATGCCGAAGGCCGCCGTCGAGAGGCCAACGCCAACGACCGCGACGATCATCGCCCCCTTGCGGCCATGACGGTCCGCGTAGGAGCCGAAAAGCGCGGAACCGAGCGGGCGCATCAGCAGCGTCACCGCGAACGACGCATAGACCGCCGCGAGCGAGAGCATCGCGTGCTCGGATGGGAAGAACAGACGCCCGACCACCGGCGCCACGTACAACAACACGAACAGGTCGAACAGATCGAGCGCCCAACCCATGCACGAGGCCACGACTGCGCCCATGACCTGGCGCTGATTGACGTGAAGCGCGGCGGCACCTTCTTGCGCTGCTACGGACATTTGCATCTCCTTGTATGTCACTGGGCCGTCTTTCGATCGCCCCCGTGTCGCAGGCACGTTTGTCTTTTGGCGTGCTCTTGTCGAGGTTAAAAAATCGTCAGTGCGCGGCGGCGAGCGGCGGCGCAGCGGAGTCGCTGGATGCGCCCGATGCCAAGCTCGCGCGTCGCTGCGCGACCATCGCGTGGGCGATCTTCTCGGCGATCATGATGGTCGGTATGTTGGTGTTGGCCGAAGGCAGTCTCGGCATCAGCGATGCATCGACCACGCGCAGTCCCTGCGCGCCGTGCACGCGCCCTTCGGTATCCGTGACGGCGTCGCGATCCTGCGCGCCGCCCATGCGGCATGTGCCGCTCGCATGCCACACGCCGAACACGTTCGCGCGGATGAAGTCGGCAAGCGCGCGGTCGTCGGCCAGGAGCGCGGCCATGTCCAGCCCGCGCGTGAAGAAGCGTTCGATCAGAAAACGACGCAGCGGCGCGGGCGTATCGAGCAGCGTGCCGAGCATCGAAGTCAAAAGCGCGTTGCGCTCGCCGACCTGGCTCAACGACTTAACGCGCGGAGAAAACGCCGCTGGAAAGAAGTCGCGCGGATCGCGTCCGAGCCCCGACGCCTCGACCACGTTCGCGAGCATCCGCACGCCGGTAGCGAGCCGTTGCAGATCGCGTTCGTCGTCGAGCAGATTCAGGTCGACACGCGCAGCGGCGGCGGTATCGGCGGATACGAGCTGCACGCGGCCGCGCGAGTACGGCCGGTTGCACCACAGGAAGAAAAGGCCCAGCCGGTTGCCCAGCTCGTGCCATGCCGCGCGTGTCGCGCTCGACACATACAGGTCCGACTCGTCGCAGCCCGCGACGCCGGAGCTCATGCGCGCGGCCATCATGCTGGCGCGGCGTCGCGCGAGCGGCATGCGAAAGCGCGGTTCGAGAAAATGACAGAACGTGAGCGACGGATGATCCTGCAGATTGCGCCCGACGCCCGGCCGATCCACCGCACACGCGATGCCGAGCGCCGCGAGTTCGCGGGCATCGCCGATACCCGCGCGCATCAGCAGCGCAGGCGACTGAAGCGCGCCCGCGCTCAGCACGACTTCGCCCGCCTCGAAACGCACGCGCTCGCCGCTTTGCGCCAGCGCGATCACGCCGCGCGCCGCCGCGCCTTCCATCACGATGTGCTCGACGCGAAGGTTCGAATACACCGTGAGATTCGGGCGCTTGCGCGTGGCTTCGTCGAGATAGGCGATGGCCGTGGACACGCGCTTGTCGTCGATGTTCGAGAACGCGCCGGGGAAAAAGCCGTCGCCAAATTCGCCGTTCTGATCCTGCAATTGCGCGACGCCATTCGCGCGCAAGCCCTTGGCGAACGCATCGCAGAAGGGCGGCCAGTCTTTCGGCATGATGCGGCGAATCGGCACGGGGCCGTCGCTGCCGTGCAGTTCGCCGCCCGGAAAGTTGACGTCGCGTTCCAGCTTGCGAAAGTACGGCAGCACGTCACGCCACGCCCAGCCATCGGCGCCGTTCGCAGCCCACTCGTCGTAGTCGCGCGGCAGGCCGCGATTGGCCGATTGCACGTTGATGCTCGACCCGCCGCCCATCACGCGGCCCTGCTCGTAGACGCGCGGCGCGGCGTCCCTGGTGGCTTTCGCCTTCAGGTCCGGCCAGATGTAGGTCTCGCCACAGAAGACGGGCATCGGATAGCCGTCGAGGATGGCGGCGGGCACCGCGCCCGGCGGCGTATCGGCGCCTGCTTCGATCAGCGCGACGCGCAGCGACGGCACGGCCGACAGCCGATGCGCCAACACGCATCCCGCAGAGCCGCCGCCCACGATGACGTAATCGAACCGTTCCATCCTCCGTCTCCTGTTCTTCTGTGACGCTGCTTATCAACTTCCGCGAAACACCGGCTTGCGCTTGCCATGGAACGCCTCGACGCCCTCGCGGAAATCGTCCGATGTGCGCAGCCGGCTATAGCAATGCCCTTCAAGTTCAATAGCAATGGAAAGCGGCGCATCTTCCGAATCGTTCAGCAGCTTCTTCGCGGTGCGCTGAGCGAGCGGTGAGAACGCGCGCAGTTCGTCGACGAGCGCATCGGTGGCGGTTTCCAGTTCCGTGTCGGCCACGCAGTCCACCGCAATGCCCCACTCGTAAGCCTGCTTCCCCGGAATGCGGCGCGAGCGCATCACGATGTCCTTCGTCCGGCCGATGCCGACCATCGCCTGAAGACGAGCCGAGCCGCCCGAGCCGGGAATCTGCCCGAGCTTTTGCTCCGGCAGCGCATAGAAGGTCGTTTCGGTGACGATGCGGAAATCGCAAGCCAGCGACAGCTCGAACCCCACGCCGAAGCAGAAGCCGCGATTGGCCGCGATCACCGGCTTCGAGCAACGGGCGGGCGCCGCGATATTCCACGCGAGCTTCGACACGTGCTCCGGCGACGCTTCCAGAAAGCCCTTGATGTCACCGCCGCTCGAAAAGTGCTCGCCCGTCGCGCGCACGACGATCACGCGCACGCGCTCGTCGTCGTCCAGCGCCTCGAAGACGAGGCGCAACTGGTCGCGCGCGCGCATCGAAATGACATTCAACGGCGGCCGATGCAGGATGATGTCGGCGCGCTCGCGTTCGGCGTCGATCTCGACCGAGAAGCCGTCGAGGTCTTGCAGCAGCGTCTGGCCGCGATGGTTCAAATCGCTCATATCGGATTACTCCTTTGTGGTCTGTGTAGGTTGAACGTTGCCGTCGGATGCGTATTCGCCCGCCGAGAGCTTGCGGCGCAGAATCTTGCCGACCGGCGACTTCGGAATATCGTCGACGAACACGTAGTCGCGCGGGCGCTTGAAGTTGACGAGGTCGGACTGGCGACACCAGGCGTCGAGCGCCTCGGCATCGACGTGTTCGCGGCGCTTGATGAACGCGACCACGCGCTGGCCCCAGCGCTCGTCCTTGACGCCCGCGACCGCGACTTCATCGACGGCCGGATGCAGCGAGAGCACCGATTCGATATCCACCGGCGAGATGTTTTCGCCGCCGCTGATGATCATGTCGTCGACGCGGCCGGTCACGTACAAATCTCCGTCGCGGTCGAAATAGCCGGTGTCGCCGGTGAAATACCAGCCCTCGCGCAGCGACTTCGCGTTCGCGTCCGGGCGGTTCCAGTAGCCTTCGAATGCTTCGTCGCCGAGCAGGTCCGCGATGATCTGGCCTTCCTCGCCGGCCTGTGCGATCTCATCGGGCGACACGGCGTCGAGCTTCACGACGCGCAGCCGCGTGTTCACGCCCGCGCGCCCGGCGCTGCCTGGCTTGCGCGTCGCGTCCTGATCGATGCTGACCGTGTAGACCTCGGACGAACCGTAGTGATTGACGAAGATCTCCGGCTCGAACGCAGCCGACAGGCGCTTGAGCAAACCATCGTTCATCGGCGCACCCGCGAAGCCTAGCTTTCTGACCGACGACGTATCGGTGCTGGCGAACGCGCTGTCCGCGAGCAGATCGTGATAAAGCGTCGGCACGAGATAGAGGCACGTGAGCGCGTACTTCGCGATGGATTCGAGCGCGAGCTTCGCGTTCCAGCGACGCACGCAGACGAAGACGCCATCGACGAGCGCCATCGAAAGCAGCGAGCGCACGCCCATCGTGTGATAAAGCGGCATCACGCCGAGCGTGCGTTCGCCGCGCCGGTACAGGTTCTGCGCGACGTGCGCGAGCGCGCCCGCGCGTTCATGTCGATGACGGCGCGGGACACCCTTCGGCTTGCCGGTCGTGCCGGACGTGTAGAGGATCAGCGAGATATCGTCGGCGGTGGCGTGCGTCGTCTCGCCGGTGCGCGTGCGTTCCGCGAGCAGCGCGTCGAAGGCCATCGTGCGGCCGGGGGCGTCGTCCAGACCGATGCGCAGCACGTGCTGCGCGGCGGCGCTTTCCACGACGGCATCGGCGCAAACGGGTTCGTAGACGATCGCCTTCACGCCCGCATCCGTCACGCAGTACTCGACTTCCTCCGGCTTCGCGCGCCAGTTGAGCGGCACGATCACGATGCCCGAGAATTGCCCCGCCCAGTGCAGCGTCGCCATTTCCCAGCGGTTTTGCAGCACGACGAGCAACCGGTCGCCGCGTTGCAGCCCGAGTTCGCGCAGGGCATCGGCGACATTCAGAATCATGCGATGCCACTGCGCATAGGTCAGTTGCATGTCGCCATCGACGAGCGCGAGCGCGTTCGGGCTGCGCTCGACGCTTTGCAGAAACGTGCGGCCGAGATCAAGCATGTTCGGCCTCCTTCTCGCCGCGCGCCTCGACCTGACGACGCGCTGCCACATCGAGCACGGCCGCGACGATCGGCGTATAGCCGGTACAGCGGCAGATATGGCCCGAGAGCATGTCGCGCACCTGATCCTCGGTCGGATTCGGCACCCGCTGCAGATAGTCCGCACATGACATCAGAATGCCCGCCGTGCAGAAGCCACATTGCAGCGCGTGATGGCGCTGGAACGCCTGCTGCAAATCGCCGAGCGTCTGGTCGGGCGCAAGACCTTCGACTGTGTCGATGCGCCGCGCATCGGCCTGCACCGCGAGCATCAGGCACGAGCGCGCCGCGACGCCATCCACGTGCACCGTGCATGCGCCGCACACGCCATGCTCGCAGCCGACATGCGTGCCGGTCGCGCCCAGTTCGTGGCGGATGAAATCCGACAGCAGTTCGCGCGGCTCGCAATGGCCGCTGCGTTCGCGGCCATTGAGCGTCAGCGTGATGCGCCGCTGCTCCCCTTGCCGCATGATGTTGTCCGATGTGTTGCTGCTCACGTAGCCTCCTCGATCACGCGCCATCCCAGTTGCCGGACGAGATTGCGTCGATATTTCGCGCTGATGTACGCGTCGTCCTGCGCGTTCAGTTTCCAGCTCAGGTCGTTCAATGCGCCGCGCAGGTCGTCGCCTGTCAGACGCGGCCAGCTTTCCGCCATCGGCCGGTCCGCGACGCCGCCGACCGCGATACGGATCGAATCGTCCGTCACCACCGCCGCGCACGCGACGATGGCGAAATCGCCGTGCCGCGCCGAGAACTCGGTGAACGCATAGCGTTCGCCGGGCTTCCTGAGCGGAAAGCGCACGGCTTCCACGAGTTCGTTTGGCTCGCGCGCGGTCATCAGCATTCCCTGAAAAAAGTCCTGCGCGGCGAGCGTGCGGCGCTTCTTTTTCGAGCGCAGCATCACGTCGCCGCCGAGCGCGGCCAGCACGAGCGGCAGTTCTGCGCTCGGGTCCGCATGCGCGACGGAGCCGCACACCGTCCCGCGATTGCGAATCTGAAAATGCGAGATATGCGGGAACGCCATCGCGAGCATCGGCACTTCGTCGCGCAGCGTGGGACGCCATTCGACGCTGCCTTGCGTCGCCGCCGCGCTCACGACGAGATGGCCTGCTTTGTCATCCACGCGCACGGCGTCGAGTTCGGCGGTGCGCGAGATATCGACCAACACGCGCGGCTGCGCGAGCCGCATGTTGAGCACGGCCATCAGCGATTGACCGCCCGCCAGCACGCGCGCGTCGTCGCCGGTTTGCGCGAGGGCGTCGAGCGCGTCTTGCGTCGTCATGGCGCGCAGATAATCGAACGGCGCGGGCTTCATACGTGCCTCCTGAAGCGGGCCAAAATCCGCGCAATCCACGACTTGCGCTGCTCGACGGGCTGGCCCGCCGCCTGCCGTCCGAGCGATTCGAACAATTGCTTGAGCACGACCTTCGCCGCGCCTTCGAGCATGCGTGCGCCGACCGCCGCCACCTTGCCCGACACCTGCGCTTCATAGTCATAAGTGAGGCGGGTGCCGGTTCCCTGCGGCGTCAGCTCGACGAGACCGTTGCCGCGCGCGCTGCCGAGCGGCGAGATGCCCGCGCCCGCGAGCCGCAGCCGGTGCGGCGCGTCGATCTCCGACAAGCCGATGCGCGCCTCGAAGCGCGCCTTGATCATGCCGACGCCCACCGTCACGTCCGCGCGATACTGATTCGGCGCGGTCTCGTCGAGCGCATGGCAGCCGGGAATGACCTTCGCGAGCGCCTTCGGGTCGAGCAGCACGCCGAACACGGCTTCGGGCGTCGCGGGCAAATCGACCGTGCCGCGCGCCGTCAACGCCTTGCCGCCCGGCGTCGCGGGCTTCGCAGCCGGTGCTTCGCGCAGTTCGGGCCGCGACGGTTCGGGATCGTCGATGCCGATCAGCGCCATCACTTTGGGCGGCGTGAGCGGCAGGCGGATATCGTCGACGCCGAGGGCATCGGCCACCGCATTCGCGATGCACGGCGGCGTGCTCATGTTGTTGCCTTCGCCGAGCCCCTTCGCGCCGAGCGGCGTGAAGGGCGACGGCGTCTCCAGATGTACGATCAACGGGTCGGGCACTTCGCAGGTCGTCGGCATCAGATAGTCGGCGAGCGTGCCGGACTGGAAACTGCCGTCCGCGCCGTAGCGGAACTCTTCCATCAGCGCCGCGCCGACGCCTTGCGCGAACGCGCCGCGAATCTGGCCATCGGCGAGTGCGGGATTGAGTAGCGTGCCGGCGTCGTGCGTCGTCACATAACGGTCGATGCGCACGCGCCCCGTCACGCGGTCTACTTCCACGCCGCACATGTCGAACGCGAAGCCATACGCCGCCGACGTGTTGATGCGATCCTGCTCGTCGGGCGCGTCCATGTGCGGCGGCGACCAGAAGACGCTCTCGCGCAGACCCGGCTCCTCGCCTTCCGGTAACAGCGCGGGCGCCCAGTGCGGCGCATTGCTTGCGGCGCGCGCGAACGGCAACGCGCGCTCTTCGGCACCGTTCGGAAAGACGCGCGCGCCTTCGAAGCGCACGTCGCCGGGCGCGCAGCCGAACTGCTTCGCGAGAATGCGCGCGAGCTTTTCGCGCACGCGGGTCGCGGCCAGATGCACCGTGCCGGCCACCGCGCCCGCGAATCGGCTCGAATAATTGCCCGCCGCGACGGACCACGCGTCCTTGTGCGTATCGAATTCGACGTTCACGACGATGTCCTTCGGGTCGAGCCCGAGCACATCCGCGACGACTTGCGCGCACACCGTCATGTGGCCCTGGCCCGCTGGCGTCGACGCGATGGTGACGACCACGCCGCCGAGCAGATCGACGCTCACCGTCGCGCTGGCGATCGCGCCGTTCTTCGGCCCGGCTTTCTTGCGGGCGTCGGGCGGCATCACAGTCGTGATGTATCCCATGTTCGATACCGACGGCTCCACGATCGCCGCGAAGCCGATGCCATAAAGACGCCCAACTTTGCGCGCCGCGTCGCGTCGCGCGACGAGTTCGTCGTAGCCGCCTTCGGTCATCGAGCGGCGCAGCGCTTCCTGATAGTTGCCGGAGTCGAGCAGCGCGCCCGCCGTCGCGCGATACGGAAAGGCATCGGCGGGAACGAAGTTGCGGCGGTACACATCGAGCACATCGAGCCTCAGTTCGACGGCGATACGCTGAATGAGCCGCTCCAGCGCGAAGTAGACCTGCGGTCCGCCGAAGCCGCGCACGAGGCCGGTCGGCGTCTTGTTCGTGAGCACGACGCGGTTGCGCACGACGAGATTCGGAATGGCATATGCGCCCGTCAGGCAGCCGTGCATCCGGTAGAAGGTCGCGGGTTCGGGCGCGCGCACGTAGCCGCCGATATCTTCCAGTTGATCGTAGGAAAGCGCGACGATGCGGCCATCGCTTTCAACGGCCGCTTCGATGGTCGAAAGACGCGCGGTCGCGGAAGTCGCCGCGCTCAGGTGTTCGAGCCGGTCCTCGACCCATTTCACCGGCGCGCCGGCCTTGCGCGAGGCGAGGCACATCAGCACGACATACGGAAACACCGCCTGCTTGACGCCGAAGCTGCCGCCGGAATCGCGCGGGGCCTTGTGACGCAGACGGTTCGCGGGAACGTTGAGCGCCATCGCCATGACGGCGTGCAGCGAAAACGGTCCCATGAAATTGGATGTGACGTCATAGCCTTCGCCGCCCGACAGATACTCGGCGATGACCACGCCGCATTCGATCGGCGCGCACGTGTTGCGCGGATAGTGCGCGACGAGCTTCACGCGATGCGGCGCGTTTTCGAACGCGGCTTCCGGTTCGCCATAGCGGAAACGCCGGTCGCTGATCACGTTGCTGCCGACGCGCTCGTGCAGCACCGGCGCATCGCCCCGCACCGATTGTTCGATGGACGTGACCGGATCGAGCATCGCGTAGTCGACCTTGATGAGGTCGAGCGCGTCTTCAGCTAGCGCGCGGGATTCCGCCATCACCACCGCCACCGGCTCGCCGACGTAGCGCACGCGGTCCATCGCGAGCGCCCACTGCTCCATCGGCGACTTCACGCCGACGACGAAGGGTCGCGACCACGGACGCAGATCGTCGCGCGTGAGCACGGCGTGCACGCCGTGCAGCTTCGATGCGGCTTCGGTATCGATGGAAACGAGTTCCGCATGCGCGTGCGGCGAGCGCAGAATCGCTGCGTGCAGCGTGCCGGGCTTCACGGCGATATCGTCGCCGTAGCGGCCGCGGCCCGTGAGAATCGCGGGGTCTTCGAAGCGCTGCATCGGCTGGCCGACGTGGCGCTGCGGCTTCGCGGCATCGCTGTCGGCCACGCGCGCGTTGATATCGGCAAATCCGGTTTCGCGCTGATTCATGGTGTCACTCCGTCATCTTCGCCGCGGCTGCCGAATTCATCGGCGAGACCGCTCCAGCGGCGCGCAATCTCGCCGTGCTCGATGCCGAGCAGATCCAGAATGCGCCCGACCGTGTGATCGACGACATCGTCGATGGTCTTCGGATGCGCATAGAACGCCGGCACCGGCGGCATTACGATGGCGCCCATTTCGGTCGCGAGCGTCATGTTGCGCAGATGCGCGAGATTGAGCGGCGTCTCGCGCGCGACCAGCACGAGGCGGCGGCGCTCCTTGAGCATCACGTCGGCGGCGCGGGTCAGCAGATTGTCCGCGAAGCCGTTCGCGACACCCGCGAGCGTTTTCATCGAACACGGTGCAATCACCATGCCTTCGCTGAGGAACGAACCGCTCGCCACGGCCGCGCCGATATCGCGCACGTTATGCACGACGTCCGCGAGTTGGTCGACGTCGCCGCGCGTGAGGCCGAGCTCCTGCGCCGCCGTCACTGCACCCGACGCCGACACGATCAGATGCGTCTCGTGCGTGCCGAGGCGCCGCAGCGCAGCGAGCAGCCGCACGCCGATGACCGCGCCGCTCGCGCCCGAGATGCCCACGACGATGCGCTTCTTCCGCTCAGCCATGATCGCGCGCGAGGTAGGCGTCGAGCGCGCTGTTGTCGGCGGCGACGAGCGCGGTCAGATCCGCGGTGTCCTGACCCGGGATGCGCACGCGTGTGAAGACATGCGCCGGATAGACGACCGGGCGCGTCGCGTCGAGTCCCATCTTCGCGCTGATGCCTTGCAGATGCGCGGGGGCGTCGTCGGGCTGGCCGACCGTCGTCGAGGGATCGAGCGGCGAGCCTTGCGCGCCCGCGATGACGACGAGATCGCGGTCGGCCTGAAAGCGCGTCGCAATCGCCCATTCGATTTCTGCGGGATCGTGCACGTTCACGTCCGTATCCACGACGACGACCAGCTTGATGTCGTAATGCGCGCCGAACGCGCAGAGAATCACGTTCTTCGCTTCGCCTTCGCGTTTCTTGTCGAACTGCACCCACAGGTGATACCGGCACACACCGCCTACCGACAGATGCACGTCCTTCACCGCCGGATGGCTGCGCTGAAGGTGCGCGAGGAGCGTCGCTTCGCGCGGAATCGCGCCGAGCAGCAGATGCTCCATTTCGGCCGGCACGATCGTATGAAAAATCGGGTCGCGCCGATGCGTCACCGCCGTCACTTCAATGACTTCGCGCGCTTCCTTCGCGCTGTAGTACTTTGGGAACTCGCCGAATGGGCCTTCCGGCTCGCGCACGTTCGGCAGAATGCGTCCTTCTATGACGATCTCCGCGAATGCGGGCACATGCACACCGCTCGTCACGCATTGCGCGACCGGCAGCGGCGCGCCGTGGAGCGCGCCAGCGATTTCGAGTTCGTCGTTATCGATCGGCGTGATCGCTTGCGAAGCGAGCATCGTCAGCGGATCGACGCCAATGGCGACGGCCACGTCGAGCGCATCGCCCGCTTCCTCGGCGGCGCGCTGGAACGCGTAGAGATGGCGCGGCAGCAGCAGTATCGCCATGCGATCGCGGCCATGCACCTGAATGCGGTTGATCGACACGTTCTGCACGCCGGTGCGCGGATTGCGCGCAATCACGAGACCTGCGGTGATGTACGGGCCGTTGTCATGCTCGCTATGCGTGGGAATAGGCAGAAGCGCGTGCAGATCGATTCCGCTCGTATGCACCACTTGCTGGCACGGCGCGTCCTCACGAGCAATGACTTTCGACGCGAGCGGCTCGGCGGCAGCGGCGGAAAAACGTGCGAGCAAAGCGGCTTCGTCGACGCCCATTGCTTCGGCAATCCACGCCCGCTTCGACATGAATCCGCTCACGACCGGAACCGCATGGCCGCCGGGGCGCGTGAAAAACGCCGCTTGCGTGCCGTCGAGGCGTTTGGCGATAGCGGCGAGTTCGTGTTCGAGCGCAACCGGCTTGTCGATGGTCGCGAGGCGTCCCGTCTTCGCGAGATGCGCGAGCCAGTCGCGCAGCGAAAGCGAGCCCGCCTCCGAGCCTTCCGGGGCCCACGAGAATGAGGAAATGCCGTTCTTTGCGGCATCGCGTATGTTCATCAGCGTCTCCATCTGTGCTGTGCCCGGCAAAGTGAGGCCGCAGCGAGCGATGGGGTCAAGCGTAGCGATATCGCGCCATAACTTCTAATAGTGTTTTCTGATGCGCTGGATCATTCACTCTTATATCAGTGTTAGCCCCGATGACAGCGTTCTTACGGTTACGTATCAATAGATCCGTCCCGCAACCCGTACTGGCGGGCGCGGGCGGCAACGGCGCGCGGCAGGCACGCACCGTTTGACGTGATAATGCAGGTGGTGGCTATTAGCATCGCTGATGCACGAGGGGTGAGATGGACCTCAAGCAAATTCAGTACTTCATCGCGCTGTTCGAGGACGGCTCGGTTACGCGGGCGGCCAAGCGCCTGAATATCGTGCAGCCCGCGCTCAGCATGCAGATCGCGAAGCTCGAGGACGAACTGCATCAGCAACTCTTCGAGCGCGGCGCGCACGGCATGGCGCCGACCGCGGCGGGGCGGCTGATGTATCGCCTGTTTCTGCCGATCATGCGCGACCTCGCACACGCGCGGCAGCAGATCGTTCAGCGCGATGAAGTCGTGACGGGACACGTCGGCATCGGGCTGATTGCGTCCGTCACGGAGAGCGTGCTCGCGGATTCGCTCTCGCGCTTTCATGCGCAATATCCGGATGTCGAAGTCACGGTCGCCGACGGCTACAGCGCGACTTTCATCGACTGGGTGGCGGGCGGTCAGCTGGATGCCGCGATCATCAACAAGCCGCGCGCGCGTCTGTCGCTCGACTCCCGCGCGCTGCTCGACGAAGAGATGGTGCTCGCAACCAGCGCCGCGCACGGCCCCGATCTGCCGCACGCCATTGAACTCGCGCAACTGCCCGAACTGGAACTCGTGCTGCCGACCAAGCGCCACGGCCTGCGCGGCGTGCTCGACAGCGCCGCGCAGCATGAAGACGTGCTGCTCGCGCCGCGCTTCGAAATCGACGTGCTCTCGACCATCCTCAAGCTCGTCGAAAACACGCGCTTTGCGACGATCCTGCCGCGCATCGTGGTCGAGCGCGCGGCGCGGCATGGCACCTTGCGCGCGTGCCCGATTCTCGCGCCGCGCATCGTGCGGCATGTCGTCTGCGTGAGCCATCCGCGAAGGCCGTTGAGCGCGGCGGCCGAAGCGCTGATCGCGATCATCGGCGACGAGCTGCATCAAGCCTCGAATATTTCGTGTAACGAACCATCCCCTTCTTTGAAGGAACGCTCCGCATGAACGCATCACGCTGGATTGCCGGCGAATGGACCGGCACGCCTACGCTCGACAGCATCGATCCCGCCACGGGCGAGGCCATCGGCCAGTTCGCCGACGGCGGCGCGGATGAAGCCGATGCCGCCATCGCCGCCGCGCGCCATGGGTTCGATCGCACGACGTGGGCGCAGGATGCACGTCTGCGCCAGGACGTGCTGCTCGGCGCGGGCTCCGGCCATGCGTTTCTGTCGCCGACGCTCGTCGAGCATGGCGATCCGAAGGCGTTCTTCTGTCAGGACGAGATTTTCGGGCTGTTCGTCACGCTCGAAGTTTTTGAAATCGAGTAGGAAGTACTTGAGAAGGCCAACGATACGGTCTTCGGCCTGTCGGCCAGCGTGTGGACGCACGACGGCGCGCGCGCGTTGCGCACCGCGCGGGCGCTGCGCAACGGGACAGTGTGGATCAACGATCACAACTAGTGGTCTGCGTCAAACGGATTGCATCTTATTCAGCTTGGTGCGGGCACGCGTGACTTTCGCCAGAATGTCGGAAGCTTTAGCGGTCCAGATGAAGGGTTTTGGATCACCATTGTGCTTTTCAATGTACTGCTCGATCGTGCTGACCAACTCGGGTACCGAGCGAAAGGCTGACCGCCGTAGCTGGTTCTCGGACAGATCACGAAAGAAGCGTTCGACCATATTGAGCCAGGAAGCGCTGGTGGGCGTGAAATGCATGTGAAATCGTGGGTGCTTGGCCAGCCACGCCTTCACCTCGGGATGCTTATGAGTGGCGTAGTTGTCGGCAATCAAATGTAGTTCCTTACCCTTGGGGGTGCTGCGATCGATCTTGCGCAGGAAGCCCAGCCATTCTTGATGACGATGCTTCGTCTGGCACTGGCCAATGATGCTGCCATCGAGCGTGTTCATCGCGGCGAACAACGTCGTCACACCATTGCGCTTGTAATCGTGCGTCATCGTCTGACCTCGACCTCGCTTCATCGGCAAGCCAGGCTGGGTCCGGTCCAGAGCCTGAATCTGGGACTTCTCGTCACAACTGAACACCAGTGCGTGCTCAGGTGGATCGAGATAAAGGCCGACGATGTCCTCCAGCTTCTCGGCAAAGTGCTTGTCGTTCGAGACTTTGAAGGTTTCTATCCGATGCGGCTTGAGTCCATGCGCCTGCCAGATGCGCCTCACGCTCGCCTCGCTGACGCCGGCCACTGCCGCCATGCTGCGCGTACTCCAATGCGTCGCGTTATCGGGACGCTGCTGCATGGTCATCGCCACGATGGCCTTGACCTTGCGCGCAGAGATCTTCGGCTTGCGCCCGGGTCGCGTCTCGTCCCGCTCGATCCCCGCCACACCGTCCGCGATGAAGCGCGCTCGCCAGCGCGCCACCGTGCCTCGCCAGATACCCAACTGCACACCGATCTCTTTGTCTGTGTGGCCCAGTGCCGCGAGCAATATCATCTTGGCACGCTCGGCCAGTCGTACCGGAACCCTCCGCCCAGCCGCCCACGTTTCCAATTGTTTGCGCTGGCCTTCGCTCAGCTCAACTTTTGCCGCGATTCTCATGGGTTCTCCCTCATCACCTGGAAGGAGACTCGCAAATCGCGATTAAGTTGCATTATTTACGACGCACTACACTAGCTGTTCGCGGAAGCGGAAACGGAAACGGGCGGCTACCGGCAAAGCGGGCTCGGGCGTCTGCACGGTTACGACGCGCTCGTCGACTTCACCGAGATCAAGCACATCTGCATGCCGGCGGGCATCGTGGAAGGCGTGGCTCCGCTTCGTTGATGCGCCAAAGGCGCGTGCTAGCGTCCGCCGCTATGCGGCATCAACGCGGCAAGCCGGATCGCGACCGCCACCGCGCCGCCATCGGGCCAACCCACCGCATCGCCCGCCTACGCAATCAGCGCTTCTTCAGCCTGGACGACGCGCTCGGTGACTATCTGCTCGATCTCCGGCGACCCGTGCCTCCGCTCGATCCGGCGATCGATTTCGCATTAAAATCAGTGGCTTAGGTCGAGATGGGAGAGGCGGGATACGGCGGATTTTTTGCGAATCCCGGCCGACCCTCCGTCTCGCTCAAAATACCGGAAGCCGAATCAGCGCGCTGAAAACCTGGCGCTCTCGTTACAACGTAATGGCGGGAATGTTCTATGACGCCGACTTTTGGTCCCTTCTACTCTCTACCGATCCTTACTTTTTGAAGCGCGATCGATTACGCATGTGGGTGATGCTTTCACGGCACGCTCACAGCAACTACGGGAGTATCGAATGTCTAAGGCACCGTCCCCTGAAGTCGATATTAGAACACTGCGCAAAGTCATCATGGCTGCCTCGATTGGTAACTTTGTTGAATGGTTCGATTTCGCAGCGTATGGTTTCCTCGCAACTATCCTCACTAGCGAGTTTTTTCCGAACAGCGATCCATCCGCGGGCCTCCTGAAGACTTTCGCGGTGTTTGCAGTGGCTTTCGCATTTCGTCCGGTCGGTGGCATAGTGTTTGGCGTAATTGGAGATAGGATTGGGCGCAAACGCACGCTGGCGCTGACCATCTTGATGATGGCCGGGGCGACCACACTGATCGGCTTGCTGCCGACCTACGCCGCCATCGGTGCTCTCGCGCCGTTGTTGCTAACCGTGATTCGCTGCGTGCAGGGCTTTTCGGCCGGTGGTGAGTATGCTGGCGCCTGTGCCTACGTAATGGAGCACGCCCCGCAAAACAAACGCGGCTGGTACGGCAGCTTTGTTCCCGTGTCGACTTTTTCTTCATTTGCGATCGCGGCCGTCGTCGCTTATGCGCTTGATGCAACGCTTTCAGCCGATGCAATGAGCGCGTGGGGATGGCGCGTGCCGTTCCTCGCCTCCGCACCCATTGGGCTCATCGGGCTGTACCTGCGCATCAGTCTCAATGAAACACCCGCCTTCCGCGCTCTTGAAGGCGAGCACCAGGTGGCGCATGCGCCGTTGCGCGAAACGTTCCGTACGCAGGCGGGCGGCATTCTGAAGCTCGGTGCATTTATTTCAGTGACAGCATTGTCCTTCTATACCTTTACTACCTATTTCGCGACATATCTGCAGGTCGTAGGACACATGAGTCGCGCAACTTCGCTGCTGATCACCGTTGTGGCACTTTTGTTTGCTGCGGCCATTTGTCCGCTTGCCGGCCTGTATTCTGATTTCGCCGGGCGCCGCATGACATTATTCACCACGTGCGCGCTGTTGATTGTAATCGTCTATCCCTCGTTCTCGCTCGCGGGCTCGGGACAATTTCTGTCAGCACTGATCGGCGTGGCAATGCTCGCGACAGGCGCGGTGTTGTCGGGCGTGGTTACGGCTGCGTTGTTGTCGGAAGTGTTCCCAACCAGGATGCGCTATACCGGGTCGGCCATTACCTATAACCTCGCCTACACGATCTTCGGGGGCACCGCGCCGTTGGTCGCTACCTGGTTGATCGGCACGACCGGAAACAATCTGTCGCCCGCTTTGTATCTGATCGCCGTATCTTTCATGGGCCTGATCGGCGGGATGATGCTTCCAGAAACTTCACGAATGTCCTTGCAAGATGTGGGCACTGACAACGACCCAGCTATAGGCGAGATGCTCGGAGCGCAGCGACCGCTCAGGTAGCCCGGATCGTTCGAAGCTTTCCCGAGACTGCCGGCCGGCACGACGCGCGGCTTTGGCGTCGGCGAATTCCGCGAGGTCGGCCGCCTGATCCTCGAAGTGTTCGATGCGCTGCGCACAGCCATAGCGACCCCACACGCCAGAAGCCTATACGGAGCATCGAATGAGCAATCTGCATGAGAACAGCATCATCATCGACGGCCTGAACATTTCGAAATTCGACCGCTCGGTGTTCGAGGACATGAGGAAGGGCGGCATCACCGCGGCCAACTGTACGGTGTCGGTGTGGGAGAGCTTTACGAAGACCGTCGACAACATCTCGTTGATGAAGCAGCAGATCCGCGCAAACAGTGAGTTGCTGACGCTCGTGCGCACCACCGAAGACATCGCGCGTGCGAAGAAGGAAAACCGCACTGGGGTGATCCTGGGCTTCCAGAACGCGCATGCGTTCGAGGACAACCTCGGCTATATCGAAGCCTTCGCCGACATGGGCGTGCGCGTCGTGCAGCTTTGCTACAACACGCAGAACCTGGTCGGCACCGGTTGCTATGAGCGCGACGGTGGGCTGTCGGATTTCGGCCGCGAAGTGATTACCGAAATGAACCGCGTCGGGATCATGGTGGATCTGTCGCACGTTGGTGGCAATACGTCGTCGGAGGCCATTGCGTTCTCGAAGAAGCCGGTCTGCTATTCGCATTGCCTGCCGTCGGGTCTCAAGGAGCACCCGCGCAACAAGTCCGATGAACAGCTGAAGGAAATCGCCGAGGCCGGCGGCTTCATAGGCGTGACGATGTTCGCGCCGTTCCTCAAGCGCGGAATCGATGCGACGGTCGAGGACTACATCGAAGCCATCGACTATGTCGTCAACCTGGCCGGCGAAGATACGGTGGGCATCGGCACCGATTTCACGCAGGGCTACAGCGTCGACTTCTTCGACTGGCTCACGCACGACAAGGGCCGCTATCGCCGTCTGACGAACTTCGGCAAGGTCGTGAACCCGGAAGGCATCCGCACGATCGGCGAGTTCCCGAACCTCACCGCGGCCATGCAGCGCGCAGGCTGGAGCGAGACGCGCATCCGCAAGATCATGGGCGAAAACTGGGTGCGCGTGTTCCGCGATGTCTGGGGCGCATAAGCACCGAAGCCCGATCCTCATTCATCGAAACGCGACGGGCGCCGTGACGAGCGCCCGCGCGAACCGAAACTCACCCCTCGGAGCACCCTCGCGATGCAACCGCAACTGCCGATCGACGTCGATCCGAACACTGGCGTCTGGACCTCTGACGCACTGCCGATGCTGTACGTCCCGCGCCATTTCTTCACGAACAATCACCAGGCTGTCGAAGAGGCGCTCGGGCGTGATGCCTACGCGGAGATCCTCTACAAGGCGGGTTACAAGTCGGCCTATCACTGGTGCGACAAGGAAGCAAAGCAGCACGGCATCAGTGGCATAGCCGTATTCGAGCATTACGCGAAGCGTCTTTCGCAACGAGGATGGGGCATTTTCACGATCGTCGAAGTCGATCCGGTGAGCGCGCGTGCGCGCGTCGAACTCCGTCACTCATCCTTCGTGCTGGCGCAACCGGGCAAGCACGGCAAGCTTTGCTACATGTTCGCGGGCTGGTTCGCCGGCGCTATGGACTGGGTGAACGACACTACTGAAGCCGGCGAGGGCGCTCCGCGCTCGCAGTCGAAGGAAGTGCAATGCGCAGCGGAAGGCCACGACCACTGCGTGTTCGAAGTGTCGCCAGTCGCGCAATAAACCGTTTTCTCGCAATAAGCTGACCTGAGATGCTGAGAGACGGCGCCAGAGCGTAGGCCATTGCGTTGCCACGCACGCCGCTCGCTCAACATACGCAATCACCGATCCTGGCACGACGCCGATACCCACGTCGGTCCCGCCGATGCCCGGCCTTTCTGGCCTAAGATATTTCAAAGGAGCATCCGTGCGAGGGGCATCATGAAAGCACTTATCGTTGCTGCGACATTGGCGGCTGGCTGTTCCCTCGCCTACGCGCAGACTTACCCGCAGGGAGCGCTGGCTGACCAAAGCATGGGGGCCTATAGAGCGCAATTGGAAGCGCAGAAGCAACAGATCGAACTCCAGAACGAACAACTCCAATTACTGAAACAGCAGCGCGACCTGGATTTGCTGAGGCAGCAGCGCCAATTTGACTTTCTCAGACAGAAGCGCTAGATCGCTGTGAGGCGCGGCACCCGCCTCAAGATCCGGCTTGGCAACGGCCATTGCAGCACCGAACGCTCAGTCTGGGTGGCGCCACTGGAGGGCATCAGGCGTTGAAGTCCTATACGCAAGTGAAGCATTCCTGCTCGCACCAGCCGAACGTCGCGACCGACACCGTGTTCGAAGCGGGGAAGAACTGCTTGTCATATCGATCGAGGGCGGCGGGGCGGATCAGCGCGAATGTCCCCGCCGCAGATCGCTCACGCACGCGGCGACCGCTCACATGACGTGAATGAGATTAATGTAACCGCTTCTTTAGATCGCTCAGTTCGGCGTGAACCGAACTGACTGCTTTCTTGATCCCGGCATTGACATTCGCAGCGCGTTCGCACGCTTTTTCCGCGCTGTCGCCGATCCGCTCAAGATCGTCCACCCATTGGCGCATGCGATCCTGATCGTTCGAAGCCATCACTTTCTTTGCCGACGCGGATTGTTGATCTAGCTCATCAACGCACTCGACGAGGTCCTTGGGGAGGGTGGCGTCGGCATGACAGGTTTGCGAAGCCTGCTCGATGGATTGCTGCAGGTGCGTGAAACGTTTCTGGATTTCGCTGGCTTGCATCATAGTGACACTCCTTGGTGAAAGCGTGTCCGACACTCTAAAACGAGCCTGGCGCGATTGCGGTGTACTGCGTTGGCGCCCATCTTGCCGCCCCCGTGCGGTTGAGCCAGCCGGCATCGTGCAGCGGCGGCGCTCCGGAGCCGGTCGAAGGGTGGCAAGACTTTAGTATAGGCGTTGCCGCTGCTCGCGCAGGTACGGCGCCGAACGTCCGCTCCAAACGACGACTCGATCCGGCGAGCGTAGTGGCGGGGACCTTCAGGAATTGTCGCCGGGACATCCGGGTCATTGAATGGCGCAAACCGGTTCTGGACAAAATGATATGGGCCGAGAACCGCCGAGCGCTATCTGCCGTTGCGGAATCGGATGCGAGCGCCGGCTTGGCGTTGCTGAATGGCGTGCTGGACACCAGCGTCGAAGAAAGCGATCCCGGCTCCGGGTGGATACCGCGTATGGACTCCGGTGTTTATCCCGGTGCGCCAGTCGTGGGCGTGCAACTCGGCGTAATTCAGCGAATCTAGTGAGCGCGACGCCGGACGGCCACTCCTGTTATCTCAACCAAGATTACTATTACTATCACTGCACCTCTCTCAACCGGTATTGCCGGGCTCTTCAAAAGGAACTCAATCATGGATCGAAATGAAGTCACGAAGAAAATCGTCGCCGCGAAAGTTGCCGGCAAGCTGACGTGGGCCGAGATCGCCGCGAAGATCGGCAAGAGCAAGGAGTGGACGACCGCCGCGCTGCTCGGTCAGATGACGCTCGATGCGAAACAGGCCGGCGTCGCCCGCGAGTTGTTCGATCTGACCGACGAAGAAACCGCGTGGCTGCAAATCGTCCCGTACAAAGGTTCGCTGCCGACCGCGGTGCCGACCGACCCGATGATCTATCGCTGGTACGAGATCGTCAATGTGTACGGCACCACGATCAAGGAGTTGATCCACGAGGAGTTCGGCGACGGCATCATGAGCGCGATCGACTTTTCGATGGATATCCAGCGCGAGCCGAATGCGAATGGCGATCGGGTCCAGGTGGTGCTCAGCGGCAAATTCCTGCCCTACAAGTCGTACTGATAGCGTCATCCGGCCAGGGCAAGCGACACGCCCGGCGCGCCGCCCAACGCTGCGGCGCCGGCAGAACCTGCCGCACTGGCGCGGATACCGTCCCTCCGGTTCGACCGGGCGACTGGCGTATGCGCGTTTCAGGAACTGCTCATTGTTGAGCTTGAATGGCTTCGGTTGCGGGTAACGGTCATCCAAACGCCTTTGGCGGTCGCCCTCTGGCACGTGGCCTTCCGGCTTCGTCCACTGGTCGGCTATCTCTATCGGGCTGAAAATCGCCGCGATGCGTCTCTCCAGGGTTTCCTCAGTTTGCTCTTCGGTGTCGCGATCCGAAAAGACAATGCGTTCACTCGACTCATAGCCGTCCCAGCTCTCTCTGAATTCGACCGGCCCGCCGAAGCACTGAGCGAAATCAATCGCCATTGCTCTGCATCCCCTATCTGTTCTTTATCGAGCTTACTATGCGTTACTAGGCTATTGTTTTCGATTGCGATGTGGATCTACAACGGCTGCAAAATGCTGGTCACGCTCGATGTCGCTGAGCTGTTGATGGACGATGACGGTCTCTACTTCACCTGCCCCATGTGCCACCGAATAACCGTCTGTGAACTTCGCCCGGCGAACGTCCGCTGCACTTTTGCAACGAGCCGTTGACGTTTCGGCGCGCGGCGGTCCGCTTGGGGTCGCGCAGAGACGTTCGAGACGCCCAGCGTAGCGCGCTTAGCGTACGAAAAGTCCGTTTAGGTGATGAACCGCTGCCCCGCGATCGAAATCCCCCGCCTGGGGTTGCCGCCGATCCAGGTTGCGGGCGGGTGAGCTTAGGCTCAGAATGATCCACCGAGGGTGCCCGTCGCCGGGCGACCCGGCAACCGTCAGGGAGGTAAGTCATGCGTATTATGGTGAAGTTCTCGTTTTCCGCTGATGCCGGCAACTCCGCCATCCGCGCCGGCAAATTAGAAAAAGTCTTCCAACAGCTAACAGAGGATCTGAAGCCCGAAGCCGCTTATTTCCACGCCGAGAATGGCGACCGGGGCGGCTTCTTCATCGTGAACATGGCGGAATCATCGCAGATTGCCGATACCGCCGAGCGGCTCTTCTTTGGTTTGAACGCCAAGATCGAACTCGTGCCGGTCATGAATGCCGATGACCTGCGCAAAGGTCTGTCGGGCGTGCAGGAAACGATCCGCCGCTACGGCTGAGTCCCTCTGGACGATGACCTCGCCCTTGCCGGCCGCCGCGTCGTAGTCGCGCTCGAGCCATAAGCGGGCATAGAACCGGAACGGAGCCAGCTTCTGATGGTCGCCGCGCAAGATCGCGTCGGCCTCGACGATCTCGGGCACGACGTCGGGACCGTAGTTGAGGTTCATGGCGAAGACGCAGCGCGAGCGGTTGTCGGCAGTGCCGAACCGCTCGCGCACGGCCTCCTTCGCGCGTTCTAGGCGCTTCTCGAGCTGGCCGAGGATCTGCCGGCCGCGCTCCACCATCCCCCGCACCACGGCGATGCCGTCATAGCCCGATGCCGTCATAGCCGCGCCGATCGGCAAAGGCGGCCGTTTCGTAATCGGGGTACCGTCAAGATTCGGACGTTTACGTACGTCAACGGCGAAACTGTCAGATTTGGTCCTGAGACTTTGCAGCGAGGGTGTCAATTTACGTTGGAAATACCCTTAATCTGACGCGTTCCCCGCCGGGCTCTGACGTCCGGCTGAAGTACGCTTCAACTGGACGACACGCAGGATTATGAGTCAGCAGTCGGCTAAGTGCGGCCCTCCGGCCGCTGATCCGCGCAGCCATTCGAGCGTCCGCTCTGCTCCATCAACCGGCTTATGATCGAAGCCAGCGAATTATCCTTTTCCGCTGATCGACATCATTCGTACATCTTGAGCATCTCCGCCAGCGCTCCTTCGATTATCCTGTTCGACAGACTCGGGTCATTCACGGCGCGAGCGAGCGCTATTGAACCAACGCAGGTGCTGAACATCATCACCGCTTTAGCATGGGCGTCTTCTGTATCCGGCAAAGACTGTGCGAGCAAAGCGATGATCTCACTGACACGTTCGGTGAATGCCTCGCGGGTTGCTTCGGGCGCGCGCGGTACGTCGTTGACTAGCGCTGAAATTGGGCAACCTCTGCCGAGGTTGTTCCGATGGCTTTCCGACACATATGTGCTTATCGCGCGCTCAGGCGCCGTCTTGAGCCCGTCCTGAATATGCTCGATGTCCTGCAATGCCATGATGAAAGCCTCCGTCACGAGCGCATCGCGTGACTCGAAATGCTTGTAGAAGCCGCCGACGGTTAAGCCGGCTTCTTTCATGATGTCGCCGACACTGATTCCCTCAATGCCGCGCTCGCGCAAACGCCGTGCGGCGACCTGCACAATCCGCTGATGCGTGGCCAGTTTGTTAGCTTGTGAGTGCCCCATTTTCCAGTCTCAAAGATGCATTGTGCTACGAGTCAACCTGAGGCAATGCCGTTCGCCCGGCGCTCCCGCAGCAGCGGTTAGGTCTCGCCCGACGACCTCACAATTGCCGTCAGTTGCAAAGTCCTGGCAATGCGAAAACCGAGCTCCCGATACAGACGAACGGCGGAAACATTATTCGTGAACACATGAAGGAACGGTATTCTGTCGCGTTCCTGGATGGTTGCCGCCAGGTGCTCCATCAACAGTCGACCCAACCCTCGGCCGCGCCACTCGGGGTGCGTGCACACGGCGCTGATTTCGACGTACTTGCCGGCAGTCATTCGTTCGCCCGCCATCGCCACCAGCCGGCCGCTCTCCCTGACGCCAAAGAAGTGACCCAATTCGTTGGTCCGGGCGTTGAATGGTCCAGGCTCCGTCATTTCGGCGAGTCGGAGCATATCAGGTGTGTCGTCGACACCGAGTCGCACGATCCGCTCATCGGACGATACGGTGAACCTGTTGGCGGCAACCATCTGATTTGCAACAGCCTCGCGCACCACGTCGAAGCCGGGCGGCAAGTCCGGTTTGGCCGCCGTGAAGAATGAAAGGCGCTGTCCCGGCTGGAGCATTGCTGCAACTTGAGAGACGCTTTGCGCGGTGTAATTTTGCGCGGCCCCGAACGGCGCAAATTCCGGGCGATACCGGGCTCCGCCTTCGCAGCGCTCGATGAAGGCCGGAGGCGCTTCGCTCAGAGCGATCCATACGGGATTGGCGAGGTATTCCTCGGTCCCGATCTCACTGGCTGCATCAATGTGGGAGGACTGCATGACAAGCTCCTGTTTTGTTCGTCTTCTCTGCTGTGGAATCGCGGTCAGGCGAACCGTGCCGCGTGCTTCCTGATAAAAGCCTGGACCGTCATCGGCGGAGTACCGGTCAAATCCTCAATGAAGGAATTGGTGCCGGCGAAAACGCCTTCCTGGTAATCGACGGCAACCGACAGGAGATGCTGCGTGAAAGTGTCGCTGAATTTTGCATCCGTATTCAGGCGCTTTTTGAACAGATCGAGATTGACTGGTTGGTACGAGACCGTCCTACCCAACGCCTGGCTCATCTCCGCCGCAATCTCATGGTGATTCATCTCGACCGGCCCGTAGAGCGGATAGACCTTGCCCGCGTGCGACGCCGGATCGCGAAGGATCGCGGCAATCACCCGACCCTGATCCTCGGCTGCAATGGGCGCATGGCGCCCTTCGCCAAAGGGCAGACGCAGCATCCCGTCCTTTTTGACGGACGCGACTTGACCCGGGTAGGTCAACCATTGAGCGAAGAACGTGGGGCGCAGATGCGTGACCGACGTGCCGGCCCAGTCGAACACCTGTTCCGAGATCCAATGGTCTCGCGCGGCATGGCTTTTCGCTTCACGGCGAGCCGAAATCTGCGACATGTTCACAATCGATTCGATTCCGGTCTCACGGGCGGCCTGTGCAAACGAAGCGCTGGCCGCTATCCCACCAGCTTCGATCGGATAAACGAAATAGGCCGATGAGATGCCTTGAAGAGCGCGTGCGACGTCGTCGATGTCCGAGAGATCGCCAACCAGCACCTCGACGCCCTGTGCGCGCAGCCGCTCTGAGCGAGCGTCCTCGCGTCGCACCAGGGTTCGTACCTGTTCGCCTGCAGCTAAAAGGGCCGTTGTCGCTGCTCCGCCCGTGTCACCAGTCGCGCCTGCGATAAAAAATTTACGAAAAGCCATTTGAAAGCTCCGCTCGATTCGTTAATTGGGAGGGTGATGAACGTTTCAGTCACCGGATCTGAGCTGGAGTATAGTCATAATCCTGAACGACGATAGATCAGAATTCCGTACTAGTCTTTTGCGGAATGCCGTTCTCGAGGCGGGCGGCAAGTGGGTCACGCTGCGCTTGCGAACTCACGCTGCAAATGGAATCGAAAACCGCGTCCTTTCTGGACGACCGACCACCGGAGAATGCTCCTGCCATGATCGCCCACACGTTCGCCTCACCCCGCCATTCCACGCGCTATTGGGAGGCCGGGCCCGCCGAGGGGCCACTGATGATCTTCCTTCACGGCTGGCCCGGGCTCGGTCTGATGTGGCGCGCGCAGATCGAGGCTTTCGCGTCGGAGGGCTGGCGCTGCATTGCACCGGACATGCGCGGATACGGCGGCTCATCGACACCAGGCGCGCCCGATGCCTATGCAGTCAAAGAGATCGTTGACGATATGGTCGAGCTTCATGACCATCTGGGCGCAAGTCCGGCAATATGGGTCGGCCACGACCTCGGAAGCCCGGTGGCCGGGGCGCTCGCTGCGCATCACGCGAAGCGCAGCCGTGCGGTTGTGTTCGTCTCCGTTCCGTATATGCCCGAGAGCTTCGGGTTGCGCAGTCTGCTGCCCCTGGTCGATCGCACGCTCTATCCCGCCGACCAGTATCCGGACGGGCAATGGGACTACTACCGCTTCTATCTGACGCATTTCGATCAGACCGTTACTGACTTCAATGCCGACATAGCTGCGACACTGGCGGCGATCTATCGGTCTGGAGACCCGAAATCCGTGGACCGCATCTATCGCTCTGCGCTGGTCTCGCGCAATGGAGGCTGGTTCGGGTCGGCACGTCGCGCGCCGACGGTGGCGCCGGGACGCGGCGCTCTGGCCGTCGGCTGACTTCGACGCGCGATCTCAGGAATCTGTTCATAAGCATGCGGGCCCGACAATGCACGCCCCTTCAATCCGGCGACCGCGTTTCGCACGCCTTCCATCACGGCCGCAAATCCGTCGAGTTCGGCGCGCCGTTCCCACATCGCGATCAGCGCCTTCTCTTGCGGCGTCGTGCCTAGCAATGCGGCCTTCGCGGGATACGCGTCCTCGATGTAGCGCCAGATTGCAGGGACTTCGCCGATCGCCGTGCCGTCTTCGAGTACAAGCGTCGGAAGCTGTCGGCGAGGATTGATCGCGACGTACGCATCGGAGAAATGCTCTTTCGCCCCAAGGTCCACCGCTTTCGTCGGAATCTCAATGCCTTTCTCGGCAAGAAAAATGCGGACTCGACGAGCGTTGGGAGAAGCCTTGGATTCGTAAAGCGTGAGATCGGTATTCATGTACTGGTCCAGTTCGATGAGAAGAGTTGACTCGCCCGCGAAGCAGTCGCTACGCAGGCGAGCATGTCAGGTCGCTTTAGCCTGCCGTCTTGCCGCCGTCGACCGTCAGGATCTGACCGGTGACGAACGCGGCGCCGTCGGCAGCGAGATAGAGCACCGCTGTGGCGATGTCGTCGGGCTTGCCGATGCGCGCGAGCGGCACCGTGGCGGCGAGCGCTGCCTTGTTTTCGGCGGTGCTGGTGAAGCGGTCCAGCATTCCCGTGTCGGTCGGCCCCGGCGCGACTGCGTTGACGCGAACACCCGTCGATGCAACTTCAAGCGCGGCCGATTTCGTGATGCCTTCGACGGCGTGCTTGCTGCCTGCATAGACCGATGCAAACGCAGCGCCTTCGTGACCGTAAGTCGACGAAATGTTGACGATGCTGCCGGCCTTTTGCGCGGTCATCACGCGCAGTTCATGCTTGAGACTCAGCAGCGTTCCGAGGACGTTGGTGTCGAACGTGTCGGCATAACTGTCGGCGGTCTGCTCGAGGACGGGCCCAGGCCGACCTTCGGTGCCGGCGTTGTTGACGGCCACGTCCAGCCGGCCGTAGCGGGCGACGGTTTGATCCACGAGGTTGCGGACTTCGTCGCCGCCCCGGCTTGTTGCGATTCTCGAACGCCTCCATCAACACTTCAAGTACCTAGAGGAACAGATCGGTGAGATTGACCAGGAGCTCGCACGTCAGCTCGCTGAGGACGAAGTTGGACAGCGCCTGATGAGCATCCCGGGAGTCGGCCCAGTCACCGCAAGCGCCTTGGCCGCAAAAATGGGCGACGCAAAGCAGTACGGACGCAGTCGCGATTTTGCGGCATCGGTTGGGCTCGTTCCCCGGCAATACAGCACGGGCGGCAAGACCAATCTTCTCGGGATCAGCCGACGTGGCGACAAAAATGTCAGGCGCCTGCTCGTCCTGTGCGCCCGAGCCTACATGCGATTTGCGACGACTTGAAAATTGATGACGTGAACGGCACACCGGCCTGACGAAGAACCTGAGCGTCAAAGAGGCTTTTCGAAGCCGATCCACTGTTAAGGATCATCAGGCGCGAATCTCATCGTGGCGCGGGGAGCAATCCCCACAACGACGCCGAATAGCTTTAGGCAAGCCAAACTCGCCATCGAAAATCAGGGTTGCAAAAACGGGGTGGACCATAGATTTGGCACATTGATGCCGTTCGGTCCCGGGGGCCCTCAATCGTGCCCGTTTCCCCGAAGGGAGGCGGGCGTCCATTCCATCTCGGTCGACAACAGCCGACGCCATCCGACCATTAGGAACGAATGGGCCCAAGCCTTTCATCGGGCACTAAAGGGAATGGCACTTACTTAAGCCTACATGGAGGAGAAGACGCGGGTAAGTGCTTGAAGAGAAAGGGAGGGGGCTGATCCAGGGATTGATACGATGGTTGTTACCAGGCAAACACCGTCTCATTCCAAAGATCAGCCCCCATGGATCGTAATGCACGAAGTCATCACAGGCAAACACGAAGCAGGGTTCAAAGCCGGGCGTGCAGGGCCCAGGCGGTAGACTACTTCAACATACTGACGAGCCCGGGGCTGTTGGGCATAACGGAAGCGTATTTGCCAGAACATCGGGAACGGCTGTATCCGCCGACGGTGACACTGTCGATGTTCATGCGCCAGGCGCTGGAAGAGGACGCCTCCTGTCAGAAGGCAGTCAACGGGTGGGCGGCGCAGCGAGCTGCCGACGGGCTGCGGCCCATGAGTGTGCGTACGGGAGGCTACTGCCGCGCTCGCCAGAGACTGCCGCTGACGATGGTGCGGGAGTTGGCGCGCGAGACGGGGCGCCAACTGCATGAGCAGGCCGAGGCTGCCTGGAAGTGGCGCGGGCGCCCGGTCAAGCTGGTTGACGGCACCGGGATCTCGATGCCCGATACGCCGTCGAACCAGGCCCGTTTCCCGCAGTCCAGTGCTCAGGCCGAAGGAGTGGGCTTTCCATTGGCCTATCTGGTTGCGGTGATCTGTCTGGCAAGCGGCGCAGTACTGGAGTCGGCGGTCGGAACTTACGCGGGCAAAGGCAGCGGGGAGCTGACGGCGTTTCGCATGCTGCAAGGCACGTTTCGCAAAGGTGACGTGATCGTCGCCGATGCCTTGTACTGCCACTACTTTCTGATGGCCTCAATGATCGCCGCCGGGGTGGACGTCGTGATGGAACAGCATGGGGCACGCCGCACCGACTTTCGGCGAGGCCGGTCCCTGGGCACGCGCGATCACATTGTGACGTGGCCCAAACCCCGGCAGCGTCCTGACTGGATGACGCATGAGCAGTACCAGGCCTTCCCCGATGAGCTGATGGTGCGCGAGTCCAGGCTGCATCACCGGGTGCTGGTCACCACGATGCTTGATGCACGCAAGACCAGCAAACAGGACCTCTCGCAGTTGTACGCCAGGCGCTGGAACGTGGAACTGGATCTACGTAACATCAAGACGACGATGGGCATGGATGTGCTGCATTGCCAGACTGCCCACATGAACGAAAAGGAGATCTGGGTCCATCTGCTGGCCTACAACGTGATTCGGCTGCTGATGGCTCAGGCCGCCAGTCACCATGCCACTGACCCGAGAACACTGAGTTTCAAACACACGGTGCAGTTATGGACTGAATGGCTGGCCAGAGGTCTGACGGCAACTCACAACCAGAGTCTCCTGTTCAACCTGATCACGCACTCTTGCGTTGGGAGTCGCCCCGGTCGCATCGAACCACGAATGCGCAAACGAAGACCGAAGTCCTACCCATGGCTGAAAGAGCCTCGTCACATCGCACGTGAGCGCGTCCAAAAATATGGGCACGCTCCACGGGCTTAAGTAAGTGCCATTCGCACTAAAGGCTGATCTCCTTACGGTAGGCGCTCGTGTATCTTGTATGCCCCTTGAAGCATCCCTGGCAAGATCCCTCTTGGGCTCGCATCACGAATGACAGCCTGAGTTTGTCGTCAAGCCGTCACTAGGCCATCCTCGAACGATTCGATAAGATCGGCGGGGACGACACGATAGACCGCAGCTCAGGGACCGGCTCGGACAGTGCTTTAAGATCCGGCGCAGGTCGCCGCAGCGCGTCGTCCGTAGCAAATGCCGCTTCGAGCGCCTCCGAAATGTCCAGCAACCGCCCATCTCCACGCGCTGGGCCGACCAACTGCACACCAAACGGCATGCCGGCATGATCGACCCCGCACGGCAGCGACAACGCCGGATTGGTCATCAGCGAAACGAGGTAAGTCAGTCCCAGCCAGCGATAGTACGTATCGAGCGGCTTGCCATTGATCGCTTCGAGATGCCATTGGGACCACGGAAATGGCGTGACGGACACCGTCGGCGAAACGATCACGTCATAGTGCTGCACGAGCGACTGGAAGCGTCGATACAGCGTCGTTTGCATCTTGTGCGCCCAAACGGCGTCGCCGAGCGTCATCGATGCGCCCAGCTCGAAGTTCGCGCGCGTATTGGGTCCAAGCTGCGACGGATCGCGCTCATAGATTTCCGCGAACTGCGCAACGAAGTTCTGCGCGCGCACTACGTCGAAGCATCGGTCGATGCCGCTCATGTCGATGCATACCGGTTCGCACACCGCCACGTGCCGTGCGATCTTGTCGACCTTCGCGCGGAACGTCGCGCGGGATGCGTCGTCGAGCGCGCATACCCCGAAGTCATCGGTAAAGCCGATGCGCAGCCCCGACGCATCGATCGGACGGCGCTGCGCAAGCGCGGCCGAATCGACGTCGTAAGATAGCGGATCGCGCGCGTCGAAGCCAGCCTGCGCGGCAAGCAGCAACCGCACATCGCCGACGGTACGTGCCATCGGGCCGCTCACGGTAATCGGTGCCCACCCGAGTTCGCGCCGGTCGCCCGGCACGAGTCCCGGCGATGGCCGCAGTCCCACAATCCCGCAGACCGCGGCTGGAATGCGCAGCGATCCGCCCGTGTCCGAGCCGGTGCAGAGCGGGAGCATGCCGGTTGCGAGCGCTGCGGCCGATCCGCCCGACGACCCCCCCGCGTTCAGCAGCGGCGCAAAGGGGTTGCCCGTCGCGCCCCAGACGTCGTTGCGGGTGTTCGCACCCGCGCCCATTTCGGGCGTGTTGGTCTTGGTTGTCACGATGGCGCCCGCCGCCCGAATGCGTGCGACCATCCCGTTGTCCTCGTCCGGAACGTTTGCGCGGAAGAGCTTCGAGCCATACGTCGTAAGTACGCCGGCGGTCTCTTCCAGGTCTTTCACGCCGATGGGCACGCCATGCAGCGAGCCGAGCGGCTCGCCACGCATCACCGCCGCTTCCGCGCGACGCGCTTCGTCGCGCGCACGTTCGAAACACGTCGCCGCCATCGCGTTGACGGCAGGGTTAATCGCTTCGATGCGCGCGATGCACGCGTCAAGCAGTTCGACTGGCGAGATACTGCGATCGCCGATCAGTCGGCGCGCATCGACGGCGGAGAGAGAGACGAGAGAGTCGTGCGTCATGGGCATCAAGGAGGAATCGGATAAGAGCTCAAGCCGCCGCTGGCGAAGGCAAGGCCTGCTCGACACAGGCGATGATCGCATCGCGCGTGTTCTCGAGATGCGCGTACGTCTGCTCATGCACGGCGCGCATATCGCGGGCGCGGTAGGCGTCGAGGAGATCGGCATGCTCGCGGTTGTTGCTGTCGAGGATATCGCTTTTGACGTGCATCGAGAGGGACACGTAAGGCCGCGCGACCAGCGACAGCCCTTCAACCAGTTCAGAGAGACGCGTGCCGGCGGCGCTCGCCATCAGATGCTTGTGGAACTCCTCATTGAGGATTGCCCATCTCTCGGACGACAATGTCGCGCACATTTCATCATGCACCTTTTCGGCGGCGGCGAGGTCGCCATCGGTGGCATGCGTGCAGGCGCGTTGGGACAGCATCGGCTCGAGCACCATGCGCAGTTCGTAGATTTCGCTGACGTCCGCGGCCGTGAGCGCGCGCGTGACGACGCCCTTGTTGGGATCGATCGAGACCAGCCCTTCCGCGCGCAGGTCGCGGAACGCTTCGCGCACCGGCGTCGTACTGACGCTGAGGCGTTTGGCGATCTCTTCCTGCCGCAGCCGCGAGTTCGGTGGATACACGCCGCTGAGAATCTCGGCGCGCAACGTGCCGAGCACGTATTGCTGAATCGTACGAAAGGGCTGGCTCATGCTCGTCTCCGTGAGCGGTCGTTATCGTATGTTGCGCATTTCGTCGATCAAATGGTGACGGCGCGTCTTTCGAACTTCAGCATGCTTTCGATGCGCGCGGCAACGCGCAGCAGCTTCGCATCATCGCCGAAAGCGCCGACGATCTGGAAGCCGAGCGGCAGATTTGCATCGCTCCAGCCGGAAGGCACATTGACGGCGGGCGCCCCCATCAGGCTCCAAGGTGCGCAGAAACGGGCGTCGCCCGTATCGGCGTGTCCGTGGGGCGCTTCACCGCTGGCGGGCAAGGTCACGAGCGCGTCGCAGCCTTGCAGCAGCGCGGCAGACTGCGAGCGCACCTGCGCCTGCAACAGCAAGGCTTGCTGATAGCGCTCGAGCGGCATCGCCTGGCCTTCGGACAACAGCACGCGCATGTGTTCGCTCATCAGCGCGGGCGCGCGTGCGGCTACATCGCCGACGGCGCGATACGCCTCGACCGCGAGAATCGTCAGTGTCGCTTCGCGCATTTGCGGCAGGTCCGCGCCGTAGTCCAACTCGACGATGCGCGCGCCGCCTTCGCTCAGCGTCCGCAGCGATGCATCGAAGTTGGCGTGTTGATGCGGCGCGATGAGTTCGTCCCAATACGGCGTGCGAACGACGCCGAGCGTGAGCGCGGAGGTGCCGCGCGGAAAGTGATCGCGCCACGCCGCTTCGCTTTCGACCGCCTGAAGAGCGCCTTCGACGAACAATGCATGCGCGACGGCGACATCGTCGACGGATCGCCCGAAGAATCCGACGTGATCGAGCGACGCAGCCAGCGGATGCACGCCTTCGCCCGGCACCGCGCGATACGACGGCTTGTAGCCGACGATGCCGCAATACGCGGCCGGGCGAATGATCGATCCGACCGTCTGCGTGCCGATGGCGAGTGGCACGATGCCCGCTGCGACGGCCGCCGCCGATCCGCTCGACGAGCCGCCCGGCGTGTGCGCACGGTTCCACGGGTTGACGGTCGCAGCCGGTCCGCGCCAGGCGAATTCGGTCGTCGCGGTCTTGCCGAAGACCGTCCCGCCGAGCGCGCGGATCATCGACACGATGCGCGCGTCGCGCTCGGGCCGATGCCCGTCGTAAGCCGGCGAGCCGTAGCCCGTGGGCATGTCGGCGGTATCGGCGAGATCCTTGACTCCGATGGGCACGCCCACGAGCGCACGCGCCACGGCGCCGCGCACGGCGTACGTATCCGGCCGATGCACGAAGGCCCGAAGCCACGGCTCCAGCGCATCGGCGCGGGCCTGCGCGTCCAGCAGCGTCGCGCGCGCGGCGGCTTCGTCGTGACGATTAGCGAGCAGTGTCGTGAGCAATGATTGATCTGATCGATTCATCGCTACTTGCTCGCGGCTGCGGCGAACGTGTTGTCGACGCCATTGGCATAAGTGACTGCGCCGGGTTTGATGTTGCCGATCGACTCCTGCAGATCGAGCGCATTGCGGAAGGCCTGCTCGGAAATATCGGGCGTGGCCGCATAGATCTTCTGATCGATGAGACGCTGCACCGCCGAATCGACGATCTTCGGATCGAGCGATGGGAATTCGGCGCGCGCGACGCTCTTCGCCGTGTCGTGCGATTGCTGAATCAGAGCTTCGGCTTCACCGATCGACTTCACGAACGCGGCTACCATCTTCGGCTTGCTCTTGACGGTGAGAGAGAGCGTGTCGATGGTCGAGAACGCATAGCCGCCCGGATACGCCTTCGGGAACGCATACACGATGCGATAACCCTGCGCGAGCCCCGTTTCCGCTTGCGGCATATAGAGCGCGGCGGCTTCCGAGCGCCCCGCCATCACCGGCGCGAGTTCGGTGCCGATCTGCACGGTGTTCATCTTCACGTCCGCGAGCTTCTGTTCGCTGATGAGCCGTTGCAGCAGATACGTGCTCGTCGACGGCGGCAGTGCGGTCGAGACGCTTTTACCTGCGAGATCGCCGACGCCCTTGACCGTCGAATCCTTCGGCGCGATCACCCACACCGGCACGCCGGCGACCACGTTGGCCACGTTCACGAGCGATGCGCCCTTGAGGTTGGCGAGCATGGCGGTCATCGGGTCTTGCAGCGAGAAGTCCGCATGACCGCCGATCACCGCTGCAACGCCCGCCGCGCCGCTGCCCGCGGTGACCTTCTGCACGGCAAGGCCGTTCTTCTCGAAGATGCCTTTGTCGATAGCCACATAGAGCGGCAGGTACTGGATCGACTGAAATGCCTGATAGATGACCACCGGCTCGGCGGCCTGAGCGCTCGTCGCGCCGATTCCGGATGCAACCAGACATGCGGCCGCGATACTATTGAGCAGAGCGTGTGTCTTCTTCATTTTTTCTTCCAGGAAATGATCTTCGCTTCCGCGAGTTGAACGATCCAGCTGAGAACCGAGGCCATCAAGGTCAGCACGATGATGCCGAGCCAGACGGTATTGAGATCGAAGAGCGAGCCCGCGACGAACACCGCGTGACCGAGCCCCGACTGCGATGCAATGTATTCGCCGACGACCGCGCCGATCAACGCGAAGCCGATGTTCACGCGCAGCGTCGAGAAGATCCACGGCAGCGCGCTCGGAACGATGAGCTTGGTGAAGATCATCGACGGCTTCGCCTTGAACGAATGGAAGAGATTGAGCAGGTCCTTGTCGACTTCACGCGCGGCGGCGCAGGACGAGATCATCGCGACGGCGAATGTGGAGATGCCGGCGAGCCATATCTTCGACGAGGCGTCGGAACCGAACCAGATCACGATGAGCGGTCCGAGCGCAATCTTCGGAATACTGTTGAGGATGACGGACAATCCTTCGGCAACACTCGAGACTGTCGGCAGGAACCACAGCAGCAGGCCGAGACCGATCCCGAGGCCGCTGCCGATGGCGAGACCCGCCAGCGTTTCATAGAGCGTGACCCAGGTGTCGGACACGAGCGTGCCCTGCGTCAGCCCGATGACGGCGGCCTCATAGATGCCGGACGGCGAGCCGAGCAGCTTGCCGTTGATCCAGCCCGCGCTAACGGCAAGTTGCCAGGCAACGACCATCGCAACGACGATACCGAAGACGGCGCCCGTCGTGCCGAACTTGCGGCGCGTACGGCGTACGGCTTTCCTTGGCGTGACGTTGGTGGACAGAACGGCTTCAGTCATGGACGGCTCCTGCAAGGATGCTCGATGGAGCGACTTCATCTGCGTCGCGCGAGGTGACGTGTCCGCGCAAACCGTTCCAGACACGCGCGTGATAGCCGCGGAACTCGGGCGCCTCGCGCGCGGAGACGGCATTGCGCGGTCCGTGCGTCGTCAGTTCGATGTCGATCTGGTCTTCGATGCGTGCGGGACGTCCGCCAAGCAGGATCACCCGATCGCTCATCGCGATGGCTTCTTCGATGTCGTGCGTGACGAGCACGACACTCGTGCCGCTTTGCGCACGCAGCGCGATGATGTCGTCCTCGAGTGCGAGACGCGTTTCGTAGTCGAGCGCGGAGAAGGGTTCGTCGAGCAGCACGAGCGTCGGATCGACGAGCAGTGTGCGCGTGAGCGCAACGCGCTGTCTCATGCCGCCTGAGAGCGAATGCGGATAGGCATCGGCGACGGCGCCGAGCCCGTAGCGCGCGAGCATCTGCCGCGCACGGGCGACATCATCGGGCCGGACCTTGCGATACAACTCAATGCCGAGCAGCGCGTTTTGCAGCACCGTGCGCCACGGCATCATCAGGTCCTTCTGCAACATATAAGCGATGCGGCCCGCTTCCCCATCTGCGCGTCTGCCGACCGATATCTCGCCTGACTGCGGCGTGAGCAGGCCTGAAATGAGATTGAAGAGGGTGCTCTTGCCCGCGCCGCTTCGTCCGACGATGGACACGATCTCGCCATGTCCCACGGAGAAGTCGAGCCGGTCGAAGATGGTCACGGTCGAGCGATCGGGCGATTGAAATCCGTGACTGAGCTGCCGCACGCGCAGCGGTTCCGCGAACGTGTTGACTGTTGCGTTCGATCCCTTCATGTCGTTCCTCGCAAGGTCTCGTACTGATGAAGTAGTTGCTGCAATGCATAATGCACAATCAAAAATCGGAAGCTGTCCTCGTCAAAAAAGTTTTTTCTCGGTGGACTCGCATGGGATGCGTCGGTGCGCAAGCTTGGTGCCGCTGCGCCTCTGCAGTGCGCGTCGTTGTGCGAATCGGTGCATGTTGCGATGAAACTGTGCGGGGCGAGGCGTGAATTCAATGGCACATTAATCGCTTCGTGCAAGTCTCTGGAACGACGTTCATTCCGTTGGAAAGCCACTGCAAAGAGACGATTGCAAAGACAGGAAGTGTTCGATCCGTGCACGAGCGATCAGCTGATAGCCGCCCGAATCGTCAGCTTGCTCGACGGCGACAGCCTTGATGCTGTCTATCGCGACTGGCCGCGTTCGGACGCCGCACCGATGGCGCGTGTCTCGAGAAGCGCTGACACCGATCGATGGCGAAGCGCGGCGCGCGCTGCTCGACGAGGCGCGAGATCGCGGCTGGGAGACTTACGTCGACGATTGCGCGAACCTGTTCTTTCGTCGCAACGGTCTCGAGGATCTGCCACCGGACCTGACCGGCAATCGATACATACGCAGGCGGACGCCTGGACGGCGCTTACGGCGGGCTGGCAGGGCTCGAAGTGCTTCGCGCGCTGGATCGAGCGGGCATCGCGACACGGCATCCTGTCGAGGTCGTCGCGTGGACGAACGAGGAAGGCAGTCGTTTTGCGCCCGGCGCGGGGGCTCGATTGCGTTCGTCGATCCCGCGTTGCTCGCGGGCTACCGCGAATCGCGCGACGCCGGAGGCATCCGGTTTGGAGATGCGCTGGATGAAGCGCTTGCGGCAACGCCCGTCATTGCGGTTACATGAAGGCCCGCTATCGTGGTTTGATGAAGAACATCGCCCAGATCACCACGGTTCGGGAAAGTCGAAGGACGCGATCGGACAGCAGCTCGCCGGTGAGAAATGCGACGGGAATAACGCCTGCCCACGCGAAATGACGCCTAATGCTATCAGCAACCTCCTTGCCAGTGGCTCCGTCGCGCAGCCGGATATCGGTGACGATGAGATCGGGAATGCGGCTGTCATCGGCGAGGATGACGTCAAATCCATCCATCGATTCTGCGGCGTGCACGAACGCGCCCGCGCTCGCGGCACGTTTCAGTGGAATGGTGACGAGCAAACCGACGACATACATCATCGGCACCATCGTGGCGTGCGCAATCACCGACTCCACGCGCGCGTCGACGCTCTGGCCGCTGGGCTTGAAATAGAGCATGACCAGGTAACTGACAACGCATAGCCCGATCAGCCACGCCGCCGTGATCCCTCGGAGCCGGAATGCCATGAATATCATGAAAAGGGAAAACGTCAGGATCGGATACGCTTGCCGCCAAGCCAGGTCGCCCGGATAGATCTGCACCATTCTCAGGACCGCGCACCAGCAACTGATCGTCCAGACACTGAGCAGCTCGACGGCCCTCCGCTCGACGAAATAGCATCGTTGAGATCCAGAACTGAGGGATCTATACACGCCGACGACGGTGAAGGTGACGGTTCGATAGTCGAAACATCCTTCTGGCCCGCGCCCCTCACCTAGCTGCCTCGGTAAAGCTCGACCATCTTCGCTGCTTCGCCATTTTTCTGGAAATCCTCCAGCTCGCGCATCACCTGCTCGCGTGTTTTTCCGGGGAGAACAGGATCTGCCGATGTGGCAGCCGGAACCGCGACCGCCGGAGCCTGCTGGGTGCTGCCAGCCGCTACGGACTCCTGCTGGTTGGTCGCTGATTGGGCGAAGCATCCATCTGCTGTCACTCCAGCCACCGCGACAAGACAGACGGTAACCGATTGATAAAGTTTCATGAGAGTACTCCTTCGAAGTTTAAGAGATCGGCCTGTTCACTCTCTCGCCGACCCACAGCATTCTTCGCACGAGCCAACGCAGATTCGGCCTCCTTGCGACGATCAGCCGATCCAGGTGCACTCGATGACTGCCCTGTCAGCGTTGCTGTCATATTCATTCTTGGTCAGCCGAAACGCCATCGCAACGCACATGCGTAGGCGATGAACAACCACCGTCGGCGAAAGATGTATGCACTGTCGATGTCCGATCCCAATCCCGATCCCGATGACGTGTCGGACATTCGCCTCCCGACGGCGGTCCTTCCTGAACCGTCCAGCTGCGGGCACGTCACGTCGCTGATACATTTGTGGCTGATGGTAGGGATGGCGACCTGCTATTCTGTTTTTATCGCACCGCGGCTACGGACGAGGGCGTTGTGCATCCGTGGCCTTCGACATCGCTTTCGCTGCAATTCGCCGCATTGCTCCGTTAGCCACGATCGGTGGAGATCTTTCCAGCCAGTGGTGCGGCGATAAAGCTCATCGATGTGGAGCACTATCCCACGGTGATTTTTCTGGTCCGGCAGGCCTTATGAAATTGTCAGGCTTCGTGGTACGCAAGTTTGCCTCGGCAGATCTCGAGCGCGCGTTCCGTACTGACTATGCGCGCCGCTACGCCGGCCAACGCAGGCTGGCTGGCGCCGCCAGCCTCCTGCTGTGGATCCTGTTTGCTCGCCGCGATTGGTGGCTGCTGAACCGGGTCGATCCCAGCATCATCTTTCACGTTGGCTATCTGCGGCTCGCAGGTGCCGTGGGTATGGCTGTGCCGATATGTTTGATGTGGGGACCGCGTGCCTTTGACGAACGCTGGGTGGTCGGATTGCTTTGCGTATGGATGCTGAGCTGCTGGTTCACCCTCTTGCAGTTGATGGAGCTTTACCCGGCGGCCCTGGCTTTCCGGGAAGTATTCCCCGAATTTTTACTTGTCCTTTTCACGATATTCACATTGCTCCGACTTCGAGCAATCACGGCAGCGTGGTTAGTCGGGCTGGGCGTTGTAAGCTTTCACCTTACCCTTTCTCTCTGGCCACGGACGGGCGCTTCCACGGTGGGCGCTGGCTGGGCGTCCCGTGGGTCTGTGTTGGCCATCATGTATTTTATGGGCGTTGTCATCTGCATTCAGTTTGAACGCGCTGCCCGCCGTGAATTTATGTTCAGGCGGACTTTGCGCGCAGCAAGCGCACGCGTTCAGGCGGCGTCCTCCGCTGTCAAACGGCAGAATGAACGCATGAGAGAGCTGGTCAGAGAGAAGGAACGGTTCTTTTCATCGGCCTATCACGACATCCAGCAGCCGCTCGCCGCAATCAACCTCTTCATCCGCAGCGCGCGGACAAAGCTCGAAGCTGGTCACGCCGCAACGCATGATCTCGACGTCATCGAGGAGACGGCAGGCGACATCCTCGACATGTTCAAGAACATTCAGGACTACAGCGAACTAGGTTCGTACGTTCCAAGCCTGTCGCCGATCGATACACAAGCCGTGCTGGCCGATGTTTTTGAACAATATCTTGAACCGGCGAGATCGCAGGGCATCGAAATCAGAAGCACCATGCGCTTGCGCCGCCCGCCGCCCATTGAAAGCGACCGCTCGCTGTTCAAGCGGGTATTGTCCAACCTCGTATCGAACGCGATCAAGAACACCCGCACGGGAGGCGTCGTTATCGGGTGGGTGGAGGTCGGCGAACGGCTTCGCATCGACGTCTGGGATACGGGCGTCGGTATCTCGCCCGCACATCGGGATGCGATATTCGCCGAGTACTATCAGATTGACAACCCGGGCCGCGATCGCTCGAAAGGCTTGGGGCTCGGGCTGTCCATCGTCCAACGGGTCATTGGGATTCTGCCGGGGCACAGCTTGAGGTTCTATTCGGTCGAAGGGCGCGGGTCGCACTTTTCCCTGTACGCTCCAATTTCGATAATGGCGCCGGTCATCGGGACGGAGGACCGAAAGGATGATGCATACACGTCCGTGCTCAAGGGCAAATACGTCCTGCTTTGCGACGACGAACCGACCGTTCTCGAAGGTCTGCGGCGGCTGTTTATCAGCGCGGGCGCACTCGTGGATACTGCCGGGTCAATGACGGGCTTCGAAGCGATTCTGGCCGATGAAGGCCGCGCACCCGACGTCCTCGTCACCGATATACGGCTGCGCGAAGGGCCAAACGGCATTGAGCTTGCCGAACGGATCAGGCGGCGTTTCGACTGGGCGGGCGCGCTGCCCGTTGCGTTCATCACGGGCGAGCTGATTTCCCCGCCATCACTTCGCGATTTTTCCCAGCCTTTCGTGTTGCTGCGCAAGTCTTCCGCGCCAGAAAACACGCTCGTTGAAGTCAGCCGGTTCGTTGCCGCCCAACAGCCGGCAGACTTTTGTCATGTGCGGGATCCGTGACTGGCGGAACGCCAAGTTTGATCCCTCTATCTGCAAGCATCACGATCAGTTCCGTACGGCGCCGCAGATTGAAATGCGCGAGCAGATGACTGATGTATTTCCGTACGGTAATGTCCTCGAGCCCCATTTTCAGCGCGATGACCTTGGATGGAAGCCCGCGCACCAGCCACGCCAAGGTTTCGAACTCTCTCGGAGTCAGTCCCAGTTCAGATGCGGTGCTCATTTCTGAGTTGCCTCCCGACTGCGGGTTCCGAGGTTCATCCGCGGGGGCGTCGTCTGTGCTCATGTCACGCCTGAGCGTCGCGATGCTTGACGCAGGCAGGAATACGCCGCCGGCCAGCACCGCGCTTATCGCCGCATGAAGCGCTTCAGGAGATGACGATTTGGGCACGTATCCCATGGCGCGAAGTTCGATGCATCGGCCAATGGTTTCCACGCTACCGTCGGCCGAGATCACAATCACCGGTAAAGACGGGCGCGACTCCTTCAATTCGGCAAGCGCGTCGCAACCGTGACCATCGGGAAGGTCGAGATCGAGAAAAACGATGTTCAGGAATTCGCCGAGCGCATGATTCAAACCTTGTGACAACGTACTCGCGTGCAGCAACTCGATGTCCGGAAAGATCTGTCTCAGCAGAAGCGCCAGTCCGGCTCTGAACAGTTCGTGATCGTCGACGATCAGCACGCGCATTCCATCGTCTCCCAGAACCGCTTTCGAAGCGGGCCGCAATGACGCAGCGGATGATGCTACATCCGTGGCGGTCTTGCATTGTGTCAGACCAATAGTACATGCAGTGTACCGATGCCCCGGACGGCGACGGCTGATCAATAGGACATTGCCTCGAATGTGGCGGTTTTTGCCCGTCGTTCGGCGATTCAAGCCTACCGGAATGACTGACAGGCCTTTGAAAACAGCGAAGACCGCGGCGACTCGATCAGACGAGCGGATCGCGGTCGAGTATGGTGATTGTTGCCACTAATTGTCGGCCATTTCTGGCCGCCGATAGTCGGATCTGTCGGACGACAAGGCAGCGGCGCCGTCGCAACGTTGTGATTAGAGCGGCCGGTGGCCCGGATCTGTCCCTTCAGGCCGGCCTTTGCAGTGTAGGAAAATCAGCTATGAGGAGGAAGTGTTCCTCTCCGCGTTGTCGGCGACTGTCTCATGTCGGGCCATGACGCGTCATTCGCCTCCCGCGTTGGAGGGACATTCAGACGTCGGATCCACATCGCAACCGGTCATTGACCTGTGCGACACAAACGCCGGTATCGGCCATCGCCTACCTGTCCACATACCGTTTCACTGTGGACTGGGGAGCACACGCTCCCTGTGGAGCAGTTTCAGGTCAATTTTCCGAGCGCCTCAGACGGGCCGGACACGACGGGTGGCTCAAGAAGGCGCCAAATGCCGTTTGGCGGCGATAAGCGTTTGTATCAAACAAGTTTAACTAGTCGAGATATGGTTTTCTAGCGTTAGGGCGAGCGCGAGTCGCTTGCGCTAACCGATCCCGATCCCGATCGATTAGATTGGATAACTCACGAGCGGACGCTTCAACTTGACCTGCTCGCGCAACGGTTGGCGGAAGAAATCTCCCTCTGGCACCGGCGTCTTCGGGCCAATCGCCACTTCGTCATCTTAAATCGTTGCACCAATTTATCTATTCAGTTGACTAAGGCCAAATTCAAATTCCCGTCTCAGTACGCCGGACACATCAATGAACATTTGTTCGGCCGTCATCTCGTTCTGCTCGATCTGAAGCGACATGAAGACGCCGTCCAGCAATTGAAGTAACATTCGCCCCATTCTTTGGGCAAGGCGCTTCGCACCGTCGGACTCATAGCCCTCTAAAAGGGGGGCCACAGATCGCTCGACATAATCCCTCCATTCGCGCCGGATCTTGACCGCAGCGTCCCGTATTTCATGGCGACTGGCTTGATGTTCGGTTGCGACGATCATCATAAGCCGCAAAAATTCCGGTGCCTGAACGAAGCCAGAAGCGAATACCATCAGCTTTTCATAGGGGTCGGTCTTCTGATCCGAAAAAGGCTTAAATTTCCGCCTCCATTCCTCTGCGGTAATGGTAAGGACTTCTGCAAAGAGCCTCTCTTTGGATTCAAACGCCCAATAGATTGACCCCGAAAGCACGTTCGCTTTTTTTGCGATCTTTGATATCGATGCCGCCGTGTATCCTTGCTCGGCAAACACCTCGCGTGCGGCCGCCAAGATCCGGTCGCGAGCGAGGTGCGGATCGACGTTTTTTTTTATTTTTTCGTTTGCATTAGGCATAAATCTTCTTTCTGAGTTTGTTTCAGCCCTCCATGATAACTGGGTTTTCCAGTCTGATCGGGGTGAATGGCGACGCGGTGCAAATCGCGCAGGGGCGCCTCGGCGGGTGCATCGAGGGTGCTGCGATCCAGCGGGAGCGTTGCATGCATGAGCGACGCCTCCTGGCGCGAACGGAACCAGGCTGGGCCGACGGCGCACGCGGGGACCGCATCGAAACCCAGTCTACTCGAACATGCGAGACGATGTGTCTGCCAGCCCGCCGTTGCCGTCGAAATCGCCTGGCAAGGCAGCTACGCGAGCGCGGGCCGATCCTGCCGGCGCAAACCGGACGACGCTCGCGGCGTAACCGCGCAACCGGCGTGGCTCGTCAGTGTTCGTCGGGCGCCACCAGCCCCGAGCGCTGCTGCCGGCCCCACGAGTGCCCGCCGCGCAGGAAGTGCAGCCAGCCGAGCAGCGCGCCGGTATGGCGAATCAGCTGGAACGTGAAGGGCTCGGCAAGCGCCGCCGCCATGGCCATCCACAGACTCGAGCTGGGGCGCTCGCCGGTCCAGCGGCGGTACAGGTGGATACACCAGAGATAGAATGCCAGGTCGACGGCGGTTTTCAGGCCGATCACGCTGAAAATCGACACCACGATCGCGCGGTGCCCGCCGAACAGAAAGCCGAGCAGCAGCGCGAACGCGGTCAAGCCGTAGATCGGCTGCATCGTATCGATCGCCTTGACCGGCAGCATCAGCATCCCGAGCGTGCCGTAGCGCGGATTGCCGGTCATGTCGCGATTCCAGTACTGAGTCTGCAGAAAGCCGGCGAACCAGCGGCGCCGCTGCCGCAGAAAGCTGCCGAGCGTGCCGGGCGCGTCCGTGCGCGCATGCGCGTCGCCGACCACGCGCACCGCCCAGCCGAGCCCGTGATCCACCGAATGGCGGCGCAGCCGGTGAATCAACTCGTAGTCCTCCACCAGACACTGTGGGTCGAAGCCGCCTACCGCCAGCAGCGCATCGCGCCTGAACGCGGCGAACGCGCCCGACACCAGCAGCAGGCTGTCGGCGCGCGTCCACGCAAAGCGCGCGATGAAGTTGCGCATGTACTCGTAGGTCTGGAACCACTGAAACAGGCGGCCCGACAGCGACTTGCCGCAGACCGGCACGAGAATGCCGGCCGCCGCGACGAGCTTCGGCTCGCTCGCGAACGCGGCGCGCATCGCGTAGGTGGCGTCGTCATCGAGCAGCGTGTCGGCGTCGACGGTCATCACGGTGTCTGTCGTCATCACGGTGATCGCTGCGTTCAGCGCGCGCGCCTTGCCGCTATGCGGCACGCGCAGCCAGTACAGATTGGGATAGAGCGAACTGGGCGCGCTCAGTTTGCCGTCCGCGGCCGGGGTCAGGCCGAAGCGCTCCGTGAGCAGCGCGCGCGTGTTGTCGGTGGAGCCGTCGTCGGCGATCACGATCTGCATCAGGCCGTGCACCTGCCGCAGCAACGCGGCAAGCGTCACGGGCAGCACGGCGGCTTCGTCATGCGCGGCGACGATCACGCCCATGGCCGGCAAGCTGCGCGTCTCCGAGGCCGGATCGAGCGGCGCCGCGGGGCGCAGGAGCGGCAACGTCTTCAGTGTGACGAAGGCCAGCAACAAGGTGTCGTAGGCCACATACGCGAGGCCGGTGGACCACGCCACCACGCCATGCAAAAAGAACGCCCGGGCGAACAGCAGTAGCCATACCACGACGACACTCAGGTGAATCAGCGTGCTCGGCAGCGGGGCGGGGCGCGGCAGAATGCGCGGCGATATGAGCGCGAGCGCCTGTTCCAGTGATCTCTTCAAAATGGCTGCTGAATCTGTCGATACCGCGTTGATAAAAGGCCTGCGTCAAAAGGAACAGCGACGGCCGTCACGGCACCATGCGTTTGAGCACCGACTTGCGATCGATCCATTGATGCTTGAGCGCACCGCCCACATGCATCAGAAGCATGGCGTAGAGCGCATAGCCGAGCCACGCATGCAGGGCGCCGAAGCGATCGTGCAAGCTTTCCTTCAGCGCCGGATCGAGACGCGTCACGTAGCCGATGCGCGGCCACGGGAACAGGTTGAACAGGCGCATCGGATGAGTCGCCGCGTCTTTCCAGGCCGAATCGTGCAACCAGCCCGACAGCGGCAAGCCGATCATGAGCAGATACAGCACGAAATGCGCGACGTGCGCGGCGCGCCGTTCCCAAGCCGGAAAGTCGGCCGGCAACGGCGGCGGCCGGTGCGACACGCGCCACAAGATGCGCAACAGCACGAGGCAGAGCACGGTGATGCCGATCGATTTGTGAGTATCGATCACCGGACGCACCCAGTCGTCAGGCAGCGAATCCGCGCTGAGCCCCAACACGACATTGCCGATCACCAGCACCGCGATGATCCAGTGCAGCAGCATCGCCGTGTGGGTGTAGCGCCACGAAGCCTGCGCAGTGCTCGACTGCGCAAGCGGGACAGGGGCCGGAGTGGTCATCGATGATTCCGTCCGGACATGAAGGCGATCCTGCACAACCTGTTTAAAACGGCGTCGTCCAAATAGTGCCTGCGTCTATAAATTGACCCCGATAGAATGTTCGCTTTTTGCCATTATTGATATAGAGGCCGCCGTGTACCCTTGCTCGGCAAACACCTCACACGCGTCCGCCAAGATGCGGTCGCGAGCGAGGTGCGGATCGACGGTTTTTTCGTTTTTCCGTTTGCATTAGGCATCAATCTTCTTTCTGAGCTTGTTTCAGCCCTCCACGATAACTGGATTTTCCAGTCTGCCTATGCCTTCAATTTCTACAGAGATGGGCTTGCCTGAGCGTCGGATATCCCAATGAGCCAGCATGAGATACTTGCCACCGATCCGCGGCTGCATCGCAGTGCCGCAATGCAGCACATCGCCTGGTTCAAGCGTCATGTATTTGGACGCGTGGGCGATAATCCTTTGTACCGAGAATGTCAAATTAGCCGTTGAATCTTCGAAGACAAGATCATCGCCGTCGAAGGAGTTGATCGTCAGCCGATTGGGGTCCTGAATTTCATCGCGCGTGACGATCCAAGGCCCCATCGGACCAAAGGTATCGGCACCTTTGGACAATGTGTGATACGTCAGATAGATCGAGCGCTCGTGCTCCTCGTCTCGTACGTGACGCCAGGTCAAAAGTTCCCGGTAGCCGCCACGGACCACCCCGGGAAGAACAATCTCCAGGCTGTCTTGTTCTTTCAGCCCGGGTGAGGTCACGTCATTCACGATGGTGTAGCCAAAGACGTGGTCGAGTGCCTGCGACTCCGCAATCATCTTGCCGCCGCGCCCAATCACTACCCCAAGCTCTGGCTCGGGGTGAGTCAGACCGAACTCTTCTCGCACGATTACGGGTCGTCCGCAACCTATCAGCGAGCTGGCAGGCTTGAGAAAGAAGGCGGGATTTGCAAACGGCCGAAATGCCAACTCTTGTCCCATCCGATTATTGATGGCGACGCCGATGATCTTACCAGGTCGAGAAAGCGGAGGGCACCACGAGACCTGGTTCAATGGAATTGGCTGGACTCCCAACAATGCCGCCGTGATCGTCTCCTGTCTCAAGCGATGATCGGCCATCGCTGCAATGAGCGCCTCAAGGGATTCCGGTGCTTGCGCACCCAATGCATCCTTGAGATCCACGACACCTGCGTCACACACGACGCCATAAGTCCGCCGCTGAGCGGTCTCGAAACTACAGAATCTCATTTGGGTACCTCCACGTTGCTTGACCAGTAGAAGTTGCCATGATACCGTGCCTTGGTTGAGCGATCAAGCAAGAGACAAATTTTTGTTCTCGGGCCGCCCGGCAAAAGGGATTAGATGGCGGCGCGAGCTGCCCTGGAGTGAGTAAATGGATTTCATGATGGTGTGCGCGTCGCACTCTCCCCTCTTGGACTTCCCTGCAAAGCAGAGTCGTTCGGTGCACAACGTTCTCGAGGCACTCGAGGGTCAGCGCGCGCGCATCGCTTCGTTCGCACCTGATCTGGTGATCCTCTTTGGCGTCGATCACTATGGGGGGCAGCAAATGAATTGCATGCCGTCGTTCTGTGTCGCGGTGCAAGCGACGGCGCTTGCTGATGTGGGGGGGACGCCGGGCCATCTCAACGTCCCCAGGGACCTGGCGGTGCAGGCGGTAAAGTCGATACGAGGGCAGGGTGTCGATACGACCGTTTCATACGCCATGGAGGTCGACCACGGCTTCTCGCAGGCACTGCAGTACCTGACCGGCGGGCTAGCCGTCTATCCTGTCCTGCCGATCTTCGTGAACTGCATCCAACCGCCATTCAGCCCCTATTCGCGCGCCCGAGCCTTGGGGGAGGCGGTCGGCAACTTTGCGCGCTCGCTGCCTCAGGCTCGCGTGCTCTTTATCGGCACCGGCGGGCTGGCCCACGACCCGATCCGGCTGTTTCCTCCGATCGACTCGGTGAAGGACCGATGGAAGCCCTATATCCTGCATGGCAAGGCACAAACGCAGGTGACGCAACAAGCCTGGATCGACTACGAGATCAAAGCCCACCGAACCATTGCCAAAGTCCTCGCTAGCGTCCTCATGCCAGCAAAACTGGCCGGGCTCAACGACGGCTGGGACAAGGCATTCATGGAGGCGTACTGCTCCGGTCGATTGGACCAGTTCGACGACTGGGATCCCGAGCAGGTGATGGCCAAGGCAGGAATTGGAGCAGTGGAAACGCAATCCTGGGTCGCCGCCGCAGCCGCCATGCATGTCGCAACAGGTGCTGTACCTCGCAAGGTATTTCAGGCGGTATCCAAAGAAATTGGCATTGGGTTTGGCATTGCGCAAGCCGGTCCAGCAAATGGGCGCAGTGCCTGCGCCCCCCAGCTTTGAACTGCTTCGGATCGGAGCCAGAGATCGCAGACAGTTTTTGATGGATAGGAATGCGAAGATAAGTCTCCGCACCGATTTGAAAAGAGTGCGCGGATCTCATCGCGGCTGCGGGCGTGCTTCGGCAAGCACCCATCGGACAAGCGGGATACACGCATGCAGACCGCTTCGGCATTCCGAAAAAGAAGCCTGCAAAAGGCATCGGGTCCATACATGCACGGTCAGCGCGATTTTCCCAAACCACGTGCTACCCCTGCTGCGTAGGTGTAAACGACAGTGTTGTCATGATGACGATACTGTCACCATGTGAACCGCATAAACGATCATTGCGTCGTGCGATGGGCGACGCGCATGCCGCATGCAACACAAATGCCGGCCGACGGGAGACAGCCATGAACCGATACCTGAATGTGTTGCCCCGCGCCCGCGCGACTTCGGGGATCGGATTTCACGGCAACGTCCAATTGCGCAGACATGACTGCGTGCTCACCATCGAAATTGAATATTGGAACGGTCGCCCGGCTTGTGTGGGTCATATCCCCTATCGGTGCGGGCAGGCTTGCGCCGAACGAAGGCCCGACAACCTATCGTGCGCGGCATCGCCCACCGCTGCTGGAGAAAATCATGGCGAACACGATGCGGCTAACCAGATATGCAACCTTGCCCGGGCTGCTGTTGCCGCTCAGTTCATGCGACCGATTGCAAGACCGGTTCATTGAGTCCCGCTCGGTGCGAGCGAGAACGCCATGCGCAACATCGAGGTCAGCCACGTACCCCTAAAGGCGGTTTGCGGAGCATTCATCCCAGCGGCTTCCAGAGCTTTCATCACGCACTGGCCTGTAGAAACGCTGGTCCAGAGCACTTGGTTGCCCAGCTAACGCGCCCGCCACGCTTCTTACAACCACGAGAAACACATGTTTTCCGGAGCCGATGGATGGCTCCGGTGGGCCACCGGTTGCCGTAGTTCTACAACAAAGAGGAGGAGACACAGATGTTGCATCGTTCCATTTATCTTGGCTTGGCGGCGGTAAGCAGCCTTACCGCTATGGTTGCGCATGCAGGGGAAGATTTCGACGTGAGGTACAACATTGCCGGCAGCATCGGTGGTGAAATGTTCACGCCCCCCGATACCACAGGGCTTGCCGTCGGTGTTGCCGCGACCTACATGGACATTCAGAAAGTGACCGGCAACGACGGTAATACGCTCACAGCCTCCATTCCGGGCGGAACCGTGCCCCTGCCCGCGCCGAAGCCTGCGGCGCTGTATCCCTCCTATGGCCCCAGCACTGCCCAGGTCGACTCCACAGGCACGTTCAAACTCTTCGACCTCGCCTTGGGCTATATCACTAGCGGCACCTACGGCGGCGGTCACCTGGTTTTCAGTGGCCTCCTGCCGTACGGCACCCAGACAAAGACGACTCAAGTCAACGCTTCAACGCCCGCTCTGCAGTGGAATCCGGCGGTTCCGGCCGCAACGCAAAGCGCTGTGGCGACCCAGTTCGGCGCATCATATCAAGGCAACCTTGCTAGCCAGGGAGCAAGTGCATCCGGCGACGTGTCGGGGATCGGCGACCTTGAATTGCAGGCTGGCTGGCTCTATACCGCCGAGCAGCTTCGTGTTGTGGCAGGCGCTTCACTTGTGCTGCCGACGGGCCAGTATAACGCGTCCAACCCGTCTGCCCCAGACATCGGCTTCGGCAATTTCTACACGGTGCGGCCGGCTGTCGAGGTGGCGTACCTACCGACCCCGAAGACTGCGCTCGCAGTAAAGCTGAGCATGGGTTTCAACACCAGGAATCGGGACGACAACGTGCGCAGCGGCAATTGGGTGGGTCTGGAAGGGGCGGCAGCATACAAGACTTTCATCGGAGTATTCGGGCTACATACCGTCTTCGTTCAGCAGGTTCAGGACGATTCCAACAACCCTTGGGGTTCGAGTCGGTATCAAACGCTGAATGCCGGTGGGTTCTTTACCACCAAAGTGCCGGTCCTGAATGCTGCGCTGACGTTTCAGTACATGGCGACGGTCAGGTCACGTAATGCAAGGGCAGGCAGCTTCAGTCAAATACGGCTGATCAAGGTCTTTTGACAGCGAGTAGCGATAGGGATCTCAAACGGGACTAACGTGACTTGCCCGTGCGGCTGTCTGCGCGCCCGTATCGGCGAGGACTCAGCGAGAAGCCCGGCTACCCGCCAGCGTGCTCGCGGTCAAACGAGATGTCCATCGGTCTTTGTCTGCAAGGTACAAACGACATTTGTGTCATGATGGCAATATCGTCATTTTTATATAGGGGCACGATGCTGCGCTCGCTCGATACGCTCGACCCGGCCGTGAATGTCAACACGAACCTGATCCCGCGCGCAGACGCCGCGCCGTTCGTAAATTCCGACAACAGCTTTCGAATATATTTCCAGTAGCACCGAGGACGTCATGAATCTGCATCGAAGACAACTATTGATAGGCGCCGGCATTGCGGTTGCCGGCGCAATGATAGGTGCCCGTGCTTTGGGCAAAGCTAAGCGTCCGCGCGCTCACTTTGGTGCGCGCCGCGCCCGGCAGCCGAACATTTTGCTGGTTGTCACCGACCAGGAGAGACACGGTTCATTGCTTCCCCAAGGCCTCCATCTACCTCATCGAGATCGGCTGTATGAACGCGCGATGAGATTCTCGGGCATGAACGGAGTAACCGGCCTTTGCTCGATGGCGCGCGGGAACATTTACACTGGACTTCACTATCAATACAACGGTGTCTACGAGAACGTGCCTGTTCCATTTGCGCACGACCTCTATGAGTGGGTTCCCACGCTCGGCACGATGTTGCAGGATGCCGGTTACGAAACCGCCTATTTCGGGAAGTGGCATCTGAGCCACCTGCCCTCCCAGCCGGGCGGAACCGATCGGATGCGGGCCCTATTGGCCAGCTATGGTTTCGCCATCAGCGACCAGGATCGAGAATTCGACGGCGCCCTCGCCGGGTTCGATGCTGATCGCGGCATCGCGGAGAAGGCCGCGCAGTTCATCGGCAGCCGACGAAACGCCCGCCAACCGTGGTTTGCGGCCGTCAACTTCGTCAACCCGCACGACATCATGTATTTCCTGGCGACGCAGCGCCAGTTCGAGACCTATGTCCAGCTGCCGATCGGCGGCGTGTCGCTCAAGCCCGCGCCCGACGATCCGCTCTTTCGGCAGAACCTCGGCTTCGACCTGCCAGCCAATTTCGGCAAGGATGCCGACAGTGGGCGGGTGTCTGCGCACAAGCTCTTCGAGTTGGACTATGACATGGGGCTCGGACGCATTCCGCTCGATGATCGCGACGCCTGGCGGAACTACCAGAATTACTACTTCAACTGCCTGCGAGACGTGGATCGCAACATCGGCATCGTTTATGACGCGCTGGATGCCTCCGGAGGGTGGAACGACACAGTGGTCGTCTTTGTGAGCGATCACGGCGAGCTGAGCGGGGCGCACGGGCTGCGTGGCAAAGGCAACGTCGTCTACCGCGAGAACTGCTCCGTGCCGTTCGCAGTCTGGCATCCCGATATGCCCGCTGGCGGGGACACCGCTGCCCTTGCCAGTCACATCGACATCGCGCCCACGCTCCTTGCCTTCGCCGGAATCAGCGAAGGCGAGCGACGTGCGGCGTATCCGCAGCTGCAGGGAGTGGACTTGTCGGAGGCAATCCATGCCAGCGACCGCGGAACGACGGGCAGTGGCCGCAAAGGCGTTCTGTATCAGTGGGACAGCCGCATCTACGGCGTGCCCCCCCAGGCGATCCAGGAGGTGACCTCGGCGCACGGCGCCCTGTCGAGGACACTTTTGATGACCAAGGGTCTGCTCCTGGAAGGCATGAAAACGAGAAGCGGAATGCGCGGCGTGTTCGACGGCCGGTACAAGTTTGCCCGCTACTTTCGGCCTACTGAACACAATGTGCCGGGCTCGTTTGCCGACCTCGTGCGATTCAACGATCTGGAGCTGTACGACACCAGGGCCGACCCGCTGGAGCAGACCAATCTGGCCGCCCGGCCGGGAAACGAGGCGCTGCTTTGGAAAATGGCCATGTTGTGCAACGAATTGATTGCCCTGGAGATCGGCGAGGATCGTGCGCAAATGCTGCCTGGTCCCCAGCTGCTGTGGAACGTAGGTTGACACCCACAACCGAGTGCCCCGTCAGGGTGATTAATGTCACAAAGAGCCGGTCGGAACCGGCGAAACGGATAAGCGGAGTTCCTAGTGGAAACAATTGCGCAGATGAGCGCTCGACCCGATGGGTGCGATGATCCGTTGCGGGGGACAGTCGGAGCGCTGCCGTCGGTCGTCGACGTGCTGGTCGTCGGCTTTGGGCCAGTAGGCGCCGCGCTAGCCAATTTGCTCGCGAGTCATGGCGTGCAGGTCCTGGTCATCGACAAGGCAACCGACATCTTCATGGCGCCGCGGGCCATCGCGCTGGACAACGAGGCACTGCGTATCTTGCAACTGGCGGGCGTGGCCGAAGGCGATTTCGAGACGCTGGCCATACCCTATGTGCGGATGCGCTCGCCGGCGCTGGGCGAGTTCGGCAAGGCCAACACGCTGGGTAGCCTGGACGGTCACCCGAAGCTCGTGACGTTCTATCAGCCGGACCTCGAGCGGTGCCTGCGCAGCCGGCTGGCGGGGTGTGGCCACGTGCAGACCGCCCTCGGGGTTTCGCTCAGCGGATTCCAGGCAGGGCAAGAGTTTGTCGTCGCGTCGCTGGACCTGGGTCAGGGGCGTACGCATTCGGTCCAGGCCGGCTACCTGGTCGGCGCAGATGGTGCCAGCTCGCTCGTGCGCCAACTGATCGGGCAGGAGTTCAAAGGCAAGACCTTCGTCGAGGACTGGCTGATCGTCGATGCCCGCAACGTCCCACGCCCGATCGACCATGTCGAGTTCAATTGCGATCACCGGCGGCCGACTCCGCATATGCCCGCACCCGGCGGGCGTGAGCGCTGGGAATTCATGCTGCGGCCCGGGGAGACGCGCGAGGACATGGAGTCCGAGGCGCGCATTCGCGAGCTGCTCGCTCCGTGGGGCAGCATTGACGACATGGTCATCGAGCGCAAGGCTGTTTACCGCTTTCACGCCAGGACGGTGAACGCGTTCAGCCAAGGACGCGTTTTCCTGGCGGGCGATGCCGCGCACATCACGCCGCCATTCGTCGGGCAGGGACTGGTCGCCGGGCTGCGCGATGCAGCCAATCTGTCCTGGAAGCTCGCCTGGGTCATTCGCGGGCGCGCCGCTGCGCAGATTCTGGAGACCTACGATCAGGAACGGCGTCCCCATGTGAAGGCGATGATCAATTTCGCGAAGTTGATGGGGAAATTGGTGATGCCGCGCAATGGCGGTCTCGCGCTGTTCACACACGGCTTGATGCGTATGGTGCGGCTCGTGCCACAGCTGCGCGCGCATTTCGAAGAACTGGGCCTCAAGCCGAAGAACGCCTATTCGCGCGGGCTCTTCGTCAAGGGCCGGACACGGACCAGGCTGGTGCGCGGCGCCGTCATTGCTCAGGGCTGGGTGCGCGGTTGCGACGGCACGACCTGCCTGAGCGACAACGTACTCGGCAAGGGCCTCACGCTGATCGGGTTCGGCAGCGACGCGGGCGCTGCGCTCGATAACGAGACGGCCACCGCGTTTGCCGCTGCCGGCGGCACTGTCGTTCAGATCGCGCATCGCGGGCAGCGGCTGCATCTTGCGCCAGGCGGCAGCTGGGAGGACCTGGACGGCGTCTTCCTTCCTCGCGTCGTATCGGTCGGCTGGGCCGCCGTGATCCGCCCTGACCGGACGATCCTCCACGACGGACCGGCGACCGAAGCGAGCCGGCTGGTGCGCGAGAGCCTGGCCTTGCTTGGCGCGCCGATCAGCGCCCCCGTCGGCGCGCCTGCGCCCTCTGTCGCACTTACCGTACCCTCCGCCTGAGGCTTCCCCCATGAACCTGACCACTGTACAACCGGCTCGCCATCCGCGCCCGACGACGAAAGCGTCGGCGCTGGCGTACCTGATTTTTGATCGCCCCGACCTCGCAAAAGCCGAGCAGTTTTTGAACGACTTCGGGCTTCGTACCGTGTCGCGCGACAGCGAACGGATGTTCCTGCGGGGCACCGGAGCCGCGCCTTTCTGCTACGTGGCTCGCAAGGCGGCGAAGGCCCGTTTCGTCGGCTTCGGCTTGCGCGTGAACAGCAGGGCCGATCTTGAGGCGCTTTCGCGCGTGCCCGGTGCATCGGACGTGGAGTCGTCGAAGTGGCCAGGCGGCGGCTACCGTGTGGGCCTGGTCGATCCGTCGGGTTTCCGCGTCGACGCAATATTCGGCCAGGCGCCGGCGTCAGCGCTACCTCATCGGCCGCCGCTGCCGTTGAACTCCGTGGACGCCGCAGTGCGCATCAACGGGACGCAGCGCCCGCCGGTGGGGGCGCCGGACGTCATCCGCCTCGGGCACGTCGTGCTCGAACTGGCCGACTTTCAGCAGACCTGCGCGTGGTACACGCAGCACTTCGGGTTCATCCCAAGCGACGTGCAGGTGCTTCCTGACGGCTCGCCCGCGGTCACCTTCATGCGGCTCGATCTCGGCACCACGCCCGCGGACCACCACTCGCTCGCGTTGGCCCAAGGCTTCGCACCGCTCTACAGCCATAGCGCATACGAGGTGGTGGACGCCGATGCGGTCGGGATGGGACAACGCGTGCTGCGCGAGCAAGGCTGGACGCACGCCTGGGGTATCGGGCGACACATCCTCGGCAGCCAGGTGTTCGACTATTGGCAGGACCCGTGGGGCGACAAGCACGAGCACTACTGCGACGGCGACCTGTTCACCGAAGACGCACCGTTGGGGGTGCATGCCGTCAGCCGCGAAGCGATGTCGCAGTGGGGGCCGACCATGCCGCGCAGCTTCACCAAACCCAGGTTCACGCCGGCCAGTGTGGCAGCGCTCATCCGCAACCTCCGGCACAGTCCCGACGTGACGGTGGAGAAGCTGAAAACGCTCGCCAAGCTGTTCGCCTGACGCGAGTCATTTTGCAAAGCCATTCGAGGCGTATTTATGTCACTGCACGTTCTGCATTACAAGCATCAAGGCCGCGCCCAGTGGGGCGTCGTCCGCAAGGGCATCGTCACGCCGATTCCGGGCGAGTTCGAGACGACGGCCGACTTCATCCGCATGAACCATATCGAGACGCTGTCCGCGTTGACCGGGCCGGCGATTCCCGAGTCCGAAGTGGAGTGGCTCTCGCCCGTCACGCGTAATCAGCAGTTCGTCTGTCAAGGCGCGAACTACCGCCAGCACATGATCGAATCGGGCATGGACCCGGATGCGAAGACGTTCAACATGATCTTCACGAAGGCGACGAGCTGTGTCGTCCCGGCCGACTCGCCCGTCGTGCGGCCCCAGGAAGTGCGCTTTCTCGACTACGAGATCGAACTGGGTCTGGTGATGAAGCGCGACATCACGTCCCGTCAGTCGATCACCGATGCGAATCTGCACGAGTACATCGCAGGCGCGGTGATCGTGAACGACTACTCGGCCCGCGACATCCAGATCCCGCAGATGCAGTTCTATAAAGGCAAGAGCTACCGCACTTTCGGCCCGGTCGGCCCTTACCTGTGTCTGCTCGAGCCGCGCGACATCCCGACGCTGCGACGACTCGATCTGACGCTGACCGTTAACGGCGCCGTACGCCAGAATGACTCGACGGCCAACCTCGTCTATGGTCCCGCGGAGACGCTGACCGAGCTGTCGGGTGTGCATGACCTGTATGTCGGCGACCTGCTCTCGACGGGCACGCCGTCCGGCTGTGCGCTCAGCGTTCCGTCCCCGGGCAAACAGAAGATTGCCGCACTGCTGCCTGAAGCAGTCAAGTGGAGGATGTTCATGAATGTGCAGGCGGGCAGGAGTCAGTATCTGAAGGCCGGCGACCTCGTCGAAGCGCGTATCGCCAGCCCCGACGGGCTGATCGATCTCGGCGTGCAGCGCAATCGCATCGTCGGAGAGGCAGCATGAAAGGGATCGCAAGCCAGGCGGACGTCCTTGCGATCGAAGCGCAAGGAGTGCCGGCGGATCTGCCCGCGAGCACCTACGAGATGATCTGCCGCGGTGCGGCCGTCGATCCGTCAGCGCCCGCGCTCTCGTTCTTTCTGCGTGCCGACGATCACCGGAAGGCGGAGTGCTGGACCTACCGGGAGCTCCTCCGTGACATCACTCGAACCGCGAATCTGTTTGCGCGCCTGGGCGTGCGCAGCGACTCCGTGGTGGCCTATGTGCTGCCGAATCTGCCGGAAACCCATTTTGTCATCTGGGGCGGGGAGGCGGCCGGCATCGTCTGCGCCATCAATCCCCTGCTGGAGGGCACTGCCATTGCCGACCTGCTCAATGCATCGGGGGCCAAGGTGCTCGTGACGCTGGCCCCGTTCCCGGGGACCGACCTTTGGCCTAAAGTGCAGGCCGTCCTTGACCGGGTGAACTCCCTGCAGCATCTGGTGCTCGTCGATCTCGCAGACCGCGTGCGAGGCCCGAAGCGGCTCGCGGCCCGGTTCCTGCAACGCCGTGAGTGTTCGAGGCTGCATGGCGGCGGCGGTGTTCGCAGCGCCGTTCCTTCGCACGTCGCGATCCATGATTTCGGCAGTGCGATCGCCCGGGAGTCCGGGGCCGCACTGGACAGCCGGCGCCGCTTCAGCGCCCACGAGTCGTCCTCCTATTTTTGTACCGGCGGCACGACCGGGTTGCCGAAGATCGCCATGCGCCGCCACCGCAATGAGGTCGCCAACGCCTGGAGCGTCGGCCAATTGTTCGGCGACAGCATCGGCCCGGGCAAGACGGTGTTCTGCGGGCTGCCGCTCTTTCATGTCAATGCCGTTCTGGCGACGGGGCTCGTGCCGTTCTCGCGGGGCGCACACGTGGTGCTCGGTACACCGCAGGGTTATCGCGGCGAAGGCGTCGTCAAGCGTTTCTGGGAAATCGTCGAACACCACCGCATCAACTTTTTCAGCGGTGTCCCGACGCTCTACGCGTCGTTGCTCGACGTTCCCGTGGGCGGTCGCGATATCGGTTCGCTCGAATACGGCCTGTGCGGCGCGGCGCCGATGCCGGTCGAGGTGTTCCGTGTCTTCCAGGAGCGCACGGGCATCAGGATTCTCGAGGGCTACGGGCTCACCGAGGGGGTTTGCGTGAGCAGCGTCAATCCGCCGCTCGGAGAGCGCCGGCTGGGGTCGATCGGGCTGCGTATTCCAGGGCAGGCGATGAAGGCCGTCATCGTCGACGACACCGGCCGATATGTCCGCGACTGCGTCGCGAACGAAGCCGGGATTCTCGTGATCTCCGGCCCGAACGTCTTTGCCGGTTATGCGCAGCCCGAGCAGAACAAGGGGCTCTGGCTGGATCTGGGCGATGGCAAGCGCTGGCTCAATACGGGAGACCTGGGGTGCTGCGATGCCGACGGCTATTTCCGGCTCACCGGCCGCAAGAAGGACTTGATCATTCGGGGCGGCCACAACATCGATCCCGCGACGATAGAGGAACCGCTTCACCGCCACCCCGCAGTCCAGATCGCCGCGGCGATCGGGCGGCCCGACGCGCACGCCGGAGAGTTGCCGGTGGCTTACGTCCAGCTCAAGCCCGGCGCGAACGCCACCGAGCAGGAACTGGCGGAGTTCGTGCGCCGCGAGATCAGCGAGCGGGCCGCACTGCCCAAGCAGATCCGGATCGTGGATGCGATGCCGCTCACTGCCGTCGGCAAGATATTCAAGCCGGAGCTGAAGCGGCGCGAAACGGCCGACGCGCTACGCTCGGCGCTCGTCGAAGCCGGCATTGCGGGCGCCCGCGTGAGCGTCGACGAGAACAAGTCGAGCGGCATCTCCCTGCAAATCGAACTTCCGGAAGCTGCGCTTGAAGCGAGGGCCAGTGCGGTAGTGGGGCGGTTCCCGTTTCCCTTCTCGATCGCGGCAGCCGCAGAGGCGGTGCGGGTGGGCAACAGGAAGACGGCAGGCGCGGACAATGAGGGCGGCCAATAGTCGGGTCGACAGGAAGCTATACAGGTTTGTGGTGATATGAACGAAGACCTTTTGGAGGCATTTCTAGCCATGACTTCTGCGGGAAAGAAAGCATTGGAGCCGCCCCTTGGGTGGAGAAGCCTGCGCGCACCTCGGTTGAGCCCACTGCGCCGGGACCAACTCCCGTTGATTCCGCGCGTGATGTTGAGGATCTTGGGAAAACGCGCACGCGTCAATGCACCCAATCTCTTCTTGACGTTGATGCGGCACCGGCGGCTCGTCCGTCCCTGGCGGAAGTTCGCCTCGACGCTCATGCCTTACGGGACGCTGAGCCGCATTGATTGTGAACTGGCCATCTTGCGCGTTGCGTGGAACTGCCGAAGCAAATACGAGTGGTTTCAGCATGTCAGCATCGGGCTGGGCGCCGGCTTGAGCCCGACCGACATCGCGAGGGTCGCCGAAGGCCCTGATTCGCCCGCATGGAGCGCACACCACGCGGCCGTGCTCAGAGCGGCGGATGAAATCCATCATGACCGGGTCATTGCCGATGCGACGTGGAGGCAACTTGCCGAGCAGTACGACGACAAGAAGCTGATTGAACTCTGCATGTTGATCGGCCACTACGAGATGTTGGCGTCTGTCCTCAATTCACTGGGGATCCAGGTGGAAGAATCGCTTGACAAGCGCGTCCTCGCCGCCGGTATTGGCGGCCCCGTGAACGATGACCGAGCCCAAAGCGCGCGATCGGCGCGAGCCCAATGAACGCGGGGCGGCAGCGCTGACACCCCGTCAGTGGCTTCAGGCTGTCACGCCGCGCCTCCTGACGGTGTTCTCCTTCGCAGTGGCCGGTTGGTTGAGCACCTCTGACATCAGGCCCGTTGGGAAACTCGCGAGCGTCGGGAGCGCTCGTGTCGCTAGCCGATCGGCAGTTTTGCCCGGCAGGCCGAGCGCGCGAAGGGCTGCCGCTGCACTTTGTTCGGCGAAATCCGGATCGCAGCCCGGCTGCAACATCGAATGCGTTGCGCCGAGGACGGCGCCGGCGACAACGTTGAGCGCCAGCGCAAGCGGCATTGGCCTGAAGCGGCTTGTTCGTATGCCGTTGGCCAGATCCCGTCGCGCGAAATCGAGCAGAAGCCCCGGTCCTTGCGCATCGGGCCAGCTCACGCGCACGAGGAAGCTGGCAACGACCGGGTAGTGCAGAGCGAGTCGCGACACCAGACGAATGCCGCAGGCGATTCGTTCAGCCGGGTCTTCGGATTGCAGGACGACCGGCTCGGCGAAAGCAATCAGCTCGTTTGCGACCGTCCCGGCCAGTTCCCGGATCAGCGCTTCCGGAGAGGCAAAGTATTTGTAGAACGTTCCCCGGGAGACTTCCGCGGCAGAGATCACATCATCGATCGACGTCGATGCGGGGCCTTTCTCCGCCACGAGACGAAGTGCGCTCTTCAGCAAGCGCGCCCGCATGCGCTCTCGGCGCTCTGCTGCGACGCGTGGGCGATGGTCAAGGGTTTTCATTCACACGATTGTACGCTGTCCGTACTCGATCAAACGACGATCCTGTCATGATGACTACAAGATCACTCGGACACGCGCGAAAACCACGCCAACCCCGCCACGATGGCACGGGCCGCATGACGTGCCGTTGACGTCATTCATACGTCGGGCTCGGACCAGCGCGAGGCGTGTTTTTTTCAACCGCCAGGCGCCCAACCGGAGGCGACGGCACTGGAGTAGCAGCGTTCCGGATGCATTGTCGAACAGGTATGAGTGTCGGCATTGTCATTATGACATATATGTTATTATATGCGCGCGCACTGTTCGCCATGTCGGTCGAACAGTGCGCTGCGGAGGAAGCAAGCCTGCTCCCATCCTGTGAGCTCCTTGTCTTCCCACCTGCAACGGTTAGTTCAGCCGCCATCGAGCGACGCCATCGAGCGCGCGTTTGCATTGAAGGCTAATTGACTCTCAGAAGGATTTCCTATGGCAGGCTCATGCAAGACCATTGCGATCTATGGCGGCGGAATCGGCGGTGCATTGCTCGCGCGGCGCCTGAGCAAAGACTTCAATGTCACGCTGATCGATCCGCTCGACTACTTCGAAGTACCGATGGCGGTGCCGCGAAGCCTCGTCGATCCTGAATTTGCCGAACCCGCGATGATCCCGTTCGCCGTCGCGTTGCCAAACGTCACGCGCGTCCGAGCGCGGCTTGTCGAATGGACCGCGAACGGGGGCAGGATTGCCGACGCGGACGGCCTGAGGAGCCTGGGGCGCGCCGATGTTTCCGTGCTTGCGACGGGCAGTCGTTTCTCCAGTTCGCTGATGCGATCGGAGGGCGAGACGATGGACGAGCGCAAAGCGTTCTATCGTCGCTTTCATGCGAGGTTGCTGGCCGCGGACAGGATCCTTATCGTCGGCGGCGGCCCCATCGGAATCGAAGTGGCAGGCGAGATCAGCGAAGCCTTCCCGCAAAAGCGCGTCACGGTCATCGAGGCAGGTGCACGAATCCTTGGCGGAACGTCTTTGCGACTGTCCGAGCATGCCCGAGGAGTTCTCGCGGCGCGCGGGGTGACGATCGTGACTGATGAGCGCCTTGCCGATGGCGCTGCGCCGTTACACGAGACTCTCGCACCCGCCGGGGAGGCGCTGACGAACCGTGGACGGTCGATCCGTTATGACCTCCTGATCTCGTGCATCGGCGGGCGGCCCAACACCGACTTCATGCGCTCTCAGTTCGGGCATCTGCTCGATTCAATGGGGCGCATCCGCGTCGACGGCCACCTGCGCGTGGCTGACGAGGATCGCGTCTTCGCACTGGGCGACATCACCGATCTGGCGGAGAACAAGATGGCTTGGCATATCCACGGGCAAGTCATCGTCGCCGAATCTAATATCCGTGCAGTACTGTCGGGCAGAGCCGGACCGCTGAAGGTCTATCGTCCGAAGACCAACGTCCCGACCATGGTGGTGACTCTCGGTAGTCGCGAGGGCGTCGCGCATCTGCCGGTGCTTGGCTTGGTGACGACGCCGTGGGTCAACAGGATGGCGAAATCGGCGCACATGCTTGTTCCGAAATTTCGCAAGGCGCTCGGGCTTGTCCAGGGCTAAGGACGGCCGGCGGGCCACCGTCGCTACCAGCGGTCTGCGGCGGGAAGTGCGCGGAGCTGGTTCCGGGACTGGTAACACTTGACGCCGCATCGTTGCGAAGTCCGCCGGGCATGGCGGCAAGGCAGGCTTGCGCCGCCTGTACGCAGGTCCGCCGTCCGGATGCCGTGGCCAGCAACACTTCGTCAGCAGCCGGCGCAGCAACCTCTGACGCGCTCGGCCGCTTTCGGGGAATCCACGTAGTGACATAGTCGTCACCGTGACGATAATGACACTATGCAGCGCGTGGCATGCTAATCCGCCAGCAAGGCGCCAATGTCATGAGTTAGAAATTCGCATTCAAAGCTCTCGCCATGCTCACCCGCACACACCGAAACCCCGCATACACATACTGATAATGCGGCTGAAACCAGTTGCGAAATTCCGGCCGCAGCATGCACAGCGCGGTACGCGCCGAGCCGCCCTTCAGCACGTAGTGCTGCCCATCGAAGAAGTTGGCCGAATAGCCGGGATAGAACGGAAACGCTTCGAAGCCCGGCAGCGCTTCGAAAAGCGTCGAGGTCCATTCCCAGCCGTTGCCGAACTGACCTTCCGCGCCGAACGTGCTGACGTTGTCCGGATGCGCGTCGACGGGCCGTGGATCCCAACTGCGGAAATCGAAGTTCCCCGATGCCGCTTGCGGTGCACCGTGCGCCGCGCGTTGCCATTGCGCCTCGGTCGGCAGGGTTTTGCCGGCCCAGCGCGCGTAGGCGCTCGCTTCGGCGTGGCTCACGTAGACGGGCCAGTCGAGCGGCAAGGGCACGTCGTCGAACATCGTGCGCAGCGTCCATGCGGGGCGACCGTCTTGCGCCGTGCGTTGCGACCAGCCAGCGGGATGCTCGATGCGCTCCGCTTCCTTCCATGCCCAGTCCTTCGGCGACCACCACTTCGGCTCGCGATAACCGCCGTCTTCGATGAACTCGAGGAACGCACCGTTCGTGACCATGTATCGATCGATCTCGAACGCGGGCACGTCCACGCTCATTTCGCCGAACTCATTATCCCAGCCGAAGCGGCCGGCCTCGCGCGGCATGCCGAGCACGGCCGTGCCGGCCGGCACGCTAACCATCGACGACAACGCGTCGCGCTGCTCATCGCTCGTCACCACCGGCTCGCGCAACGCGGTGTTCTTCTGCGCGAGAGGCAACTGATGGAGCATGTACGCGAGCGTTTCCGCATGCATCAACCGATGCTCGATCGCGACGTTCAGCAGCTGCACGGCCGCCTCGTCGTGCGCCGGGCTGCCGAGTTCGTGGAGCGCGGTGTCGATCTGCCGGCGCGCGCGCGTCGCGTACTCGCGCACGGCGGCGAGCGACGGCCAATCGCCGGGTTGATCGGTGGGAAAGCCGCCGTCTACCGGATCGATGCCGAAGGCGAACAACTGGTCGAGTTCCGGCGCGAAAGCCGGCAGATCGAACAGACGCTGGTCGAGCAGATTGCGATCGAACGCTTCGAGATGGCCGATGTAGAACACGACGCGGTGACGCTCGCGGATCGGCCGTTCATAGAGGTAGTCGGATTTGACGATCGCAAACAGTTCGTCGGTGACTTGACGCGCGTCGAGCAGGCGCTGCACGAGCGGATGATGCGGGACAGGGTCGCGATTCATTGGGGCCGGGTCTCCATGCAACACGGTTGCCGTGGGGGGACGGTCTGAAAACTCTACCCGCTCGCAGGCGGCGTGCCAAGACTAACAGCGCGACCGTCCAGGCCACTCTGGCCGCTAGATTCGCCGCAAGCCTTGGAGATCGACGATGTGAATGTGCTTGCCCCGCGTGTCGATCAGGCCGCGTTTTTGAAATCTTGACAGGGTACGGCTGACCGTTTCGAGCGTCATGCCGAGGTAGCTGCCCATGTCCTCGCGCGTCATTCGCAGATTGAATTCCGACCACGAGTAGCCGCGCTGCGCATTGCGCTGTGACATGTCCAGCAGGAAGGCGGCGACGCGTTCGTCGGCGGACAGCGAGCCGAGCACCATCATCTGCGCGGCTTCGCTGACGATCTGCGCGCCCAGTAGCTTGTGCATGCGCTCCTGGATCGAACTGATTTCGCGACACAGCAGCTTCAGCGCGCTATAGGGAACGATGCACACCGTGCTGTCTTCCAGCGCGACGGCGCTGCACGCATGGAGGTCCGCGCTGATGCCGTCGAGCCCGAGCGGCTCGCCGGCCAGACGCAGCCCGGTGACCTGCTCGCGGCCGTCGCGGTGGACCATCACGGTCTTCATCGAGCCGGAGCGCACCGCGTAGATATTGTCGAAGCGGTCGCCGCTGCGATACAGCGCTTCGCCGCGCGGCACCGAGCGCGCCGAACAGATCAGCGTTTCGAGCTTCGGCAGTTCCTCCGCCGACAGCCCCTGCGGCATGCAGATCTCACGCATCGAACAGCTGGAGCAGCGCGCGGCGGTACGTGCGGCTGCGCGTGCCGCCACGGCCTCGCGGTTGCCGGCGGAGCGGGTCGAGGAACGGGTCACAGCAGTAGGATTCAGCATGTTCGATTATTGGTAGTGGTGAAATTGTCCCACCCGCTATGACCCGCAACTGGCGGCAAAGTGACGCGTTCGCTGCTCGGCAGTCCGAGCAACGGCGGTGCTCTGACGAAGGTGAGAAGGTGAGTCGCCGCGGCCTATATCGACGTCGCCCGTCGACGCGTAGCGTGGCTCGATTCCGGCAAGGCAGGGCGTGGCGTGCCGCCCTGCGCCTGATGAAAGAGTCAGGCGGGTTCCTTGTCGGTGCCCGCGGCGGACGGTACCAGCAGAACCGGAAGAGTGGCCTGGCGCACGCAGCGTTCAGCGACGCTGCCGAGAATCAGCCGCTGAAAGCCACGCCGGCCGTGCGTGCCCATCACGAGCAGGTCGGCGTTGAATTCGGCGGCGGCCTGCAGCACGATCTCGGCGACATCGCCGAGCGACGAAGCCTCGGAGACCGCCGGGTCGCCCTTCACACCTTGCTCGGCCATCACTTTCGAAAACTCGGCACGCAGCTCCTGGCCTTCCTCGATCAGGCGGTTGCGCAGGATCGACGGGTCGTAGCCGGGCGCCTCGAAGTACATCGGGGTGTTTTCGACGACATAAAATGGCCGCAACACCGCGCCATTCGATTTGGCGAGATCGAGCGCCGCTTCGAACGCACGGCGCGAGGTATTGCTGCCGTCGACCGCTACAAGGATGCGTGTGTACATATCGGCTCCGCGTCAAAAATGCGTCTGCCACATTGCTAACCGCGGCAGGTTTATTGATCTTTTATACCAATGAAGCTTAGATGATTGCCCGAAAAGATGCACCGGACCAGGATGTAAATCAAACATTTGCCAAATATTCCGGCGCGGCGCGGACAAAATGGCGGACGCGGCGGCGTGCGCGAAGCAGCCTGGCATGCTTACAACCCGTAAAACTTTGCTGAAGCCGAAACAGGGTTGGCCTTACAATCAAGCCATATTCAGACAAGCTGGCCAGTCCGCTGATGAACGATCGAAAAACCAAGGGCTTACCCGACCAGATCTACGGCGACATTCTCAACCGCATCCTCGAAGGCGAGTACAAGGAAGGCGAGCGATTGCCGACCGAGCACGCGCTGGCGGAACGTTTCGCCACGTCCCGACCGACCGTGCGCGAAGCGCTCGCGCGATTGCGGGCCGACGGCATCATCTCGACGCGGCACGGCTCTGGCACGACCGTCGCGCGGCGCCCCGATCCGGACGTACGCCGCTTCGCGCCGCTCGAAACGCTGTCCGATATCCGCCGCTGCTATGAGTTTCGCATCGTGACCGAGGCGGGCGCGGCCGCGCAGGCAGCGCTGAAGGCCGACGCCGACGACATCGCCGCGATCCAGCACGCGTGGGACGAACTCGAGCGCATCATCGAGGCGCAGGGGATCGGCGCGAAGGATGACTTCCTGTTTCATCAGGCGGTCGCGCGCGCGTCGAAGAATCCGTTTTTCATCACGGTGATGTCGTTCATCGAGGAGCAGATCCTGTTCAGCATGAACCTGTCGCGCAATCTGTCGCTCGTCAAGACGGTGGAGCGGCAGCGGCTGGTGCAGGCCGAACACATGGCGGTGCTCGACGCAATCCGCCGCAAGGACGCGGCGGGCGCGGGGGCCGCAATGCGCGCGCATCTCGAGAACGCGCTGGAACGGATGTTCGGTTCCTGAGTCCGCGCGCGGGTGAAGGCGTCGCGACTTTTGTCAGGCCGCGCTTCGGCGCGGCTCAAGCAGCGACGGCGACCGGCCCGAACAGCGAGGTTAGCGTTTTCGCGCTCACCGCGACGTCGAGCGCGACGGCCCGCTCGATGCCAATCTGCAGCGGCGGCCCGAGCCGGCTGATGTCGAGGCCGGCACGGCGCAGCATGCGCTCAATCGGCGTGGTGGTCACCGTGACGTAATGCGTAATGCCCATGCGCTGCGCGAAGCGCATCACTTCCTGAATTGCGCGGATTGTCATATCCGTGAAACCAAACGACTGTTCCTCACCGCCGGTTTCGATCGCCCAGCGGCTCAGTTCCCAGATATGTCGCCCGACCGGCGCGGCCGCGCCATGCAGTAGCTGCGGGAAGGTGTCTTTCAGCATGTTCGGACCTTCGGTCGGCATCAGGCGCCAACAGCCGCGCAGCCGTTCGTCTTCGCCCTGAATCAGCATGTAGTACGGCCCGAGCGCGTCGTAGCCGTCTATCTCCATTCCCGCGATGGTCGGAATTTCCCAGCCGAGCCGGCCGTGAAAGACCCGGGCGCGCAAGCGGTACATCTCGTTGATCAGTTCGTTGTCGAATTCCTGCCGGAGTCCAATTCGGATCGTGGTTTGCATGACGTTCTCCTGTACGCGTTGGGGGGCTGCCAGATACGCAGGAAAACTTATGCATTCTGAATCTTTGCGCCACCTACCTACCTGGATAGGTGTGGATGCTTATCGGGTATATCAGAATTCAGACACGTCTTCGCCCCCAACCTACAAGGGTCCAAAATGGAACTCCTCGACAATCACTGGCAACCGCAAACCCACCTCCAGGCGCGTCCTTCGGAGGTCTCTTCGGCAGTGGATCGCGTTCTGATCATTGCCTATCGGAAGAAGAAAAAAGAGAGCCAGCGCCGTTTCTGGGCTCGCTTTGGCGTCACGCAATCGCGCGGCAGCCGCTTCGAGTCGGGCGCGGAGATCCCGGCGCCGGTGTCGATCCTGCTGGGTCTGTACTTCATGAAGACCGTGTCGGACGCCGATCTGGGTCGCGCCGAGCGTGTGATGTACAGCCGCGACGCGGCCGCGCTGCTCAACCCGGGTCAATAAGCCCAAGCTGCGCCGCGATCACGGCTGCCGCACGCCGCGAATTCACGCCGAATTTCGCCCTGATGTTTTTCATATGGAAGTTCACCACCGCTTCCGAGCAACTCAGGATGTGAGATATCTCCCACGTGGATTTGCCGCGTGCGGTCCATTTCAGACATTCTCGCTCGCGCGGCGTGAGCTTCGGCATCAAGGTCTGCGCATGTGAATTCAGATGCTGTTTGCTGGTGTCGATCACCAGGTCGCGCAACAGCACGAGGTTCGGCAACGCGGCGTTCACATGGCGCCTGAACCCGTCTGACGGCTTGTCGTCATTGACGAAGCACATCATGCCGGCTTCCTGATTCGGCCCATGAATTGGCAGCGTCACGCCCGCGCTCAGGCCGTACGAGCGAGCTTCCTCATACAGGGATTGCTGCGCCGGGCTGGCGAAAATCTCGGGCGTCCAGACCAGCGGCGATGAGCGTGACAGGCAGTGTGCGACCGTCGGATCGATATGCACCATGCCTTGCTCGTCGTACGTCTGGCGCCATGCCGGTGCGTAAGTGCTGCGCAGGTAAGCGTCCTCGAGACGCATGGTTGGCCGCGGCAGCATCGCGACCAGAATCTTGTCGAAGCCCCACGTTTCGGCAAAGCCCGTAATCACGCCGAACCATTCCGCCTCGTCGGCGGCGTCCAGTAGCGGTGCCATCTGCTCGATAAAGTGTAGCGGCAATTTTTTGGCTCTCTCAGGCTCGCAAACATCCCGTCCGCGGTTATTGGCAGACAAACTTCGGTCCGCTCTTTTGGTCCGCATAATCTATCACTAAAAACTCGAACGTAATGCGCCGGTGCGCCGCGGGGTAAACGATAGCCGCCACGTGATAGCAACGCCGGCGTCGCCTATTATTATCCTGATGGAAATAAATCTTTAACCCGGCCGGGCTTCTCGGGTGCGCGGCGCGGCTAATCGGCATCCGGCGACAGATTTTAATATGTTTCGTTGACAGCATTATTTCGTCGCGCTTTAAACTAAATCGTGTTTACTCGATTATCTCGGAAAGCGGGTTATTGCTCGCGGAAATTTCGTGATCGGCTCCCGCGCAATTCGCCGCGACGGCATGCTGGGCGATCGTCACGCGCAGGTTGTTTGACAACATTGTGATGCCGATGCTACCGTGAAACCTCCGCCTAGCGCGTTTCCGCGTCAACCATCATGAACGAATCACCGCTTAGCGACGGCGAGTTCGCCGCGTCGGTCATGGCCGTGCCGCCGCTCGCGCGCCGGGCCGACTACACGCTCGACCCTGCCCAGAATCTCGCGCTGATCCGCCATATCGAAGCGGGCGGTGTACGCACGCTACTGTATGGCGGCAATGCGAACCTTTATCACGTCGCGGTCAGCGAATACCGCGAGCTGCTGGACCTGCTCGCCGAGGCAGCGGGTCCCGGGACACGGGTGATTCCGGCGCTGGGTCCCGACTACGGCAAGATGCTCGATCAGGCGCGCATCCTCGCGCAGACGCGTTACCGCACGGCGATGGTGCTGCCGCTCGGCGGCTTCACGACGTCCGAGGGCGTCGAGACGGGCCTCACGCGGGTCGCCGACACGGCCGGCATGCCGCTCACGCTGTATATCAAGAGCGAAAACTACGTCGCTGTCGATACGCTCGCGCGGCTCGTCGAGCGTGGGACGCTGAGCGCGGTCAAATATGCGATCCCGCGCGACAACCCCGCTGACGATCCGTATCTGCGCCGGCTGCTGCAACGCGTGCCGGCCGCGAAGATCGTATCGGGCATGGGCGAGCGGCCGGCGCTCGTGCATCTGCGCGAGTTCGGACTCGCAGCGTGGACGACCGGAAGCGGCTGTATCGCGCCGAGCATGGTGATGGCGCTGCTGCGCGCGGTGCAAAGCGGCCGGAGCGCCGATAGCGCCGGTAGCGCCGATCACGACACCGCCCAACGTCTGTACGATGCATTCATGCCGCTCGAAACGCTGCGCAACGACATCTCGCTGATCCGCGTGCTGCACGATGCAATCACGTTCGCGGGCCTCGCCGACATGGGGCTGCTGCAGCCGCTGCTCAGTTCGACACCGCGCGAGCATCATGCGAAGATCGCGCAGACCGCGCGCACGCTGCTCGCTCTCGAGCGCGAGTTCGCGCCCACCCAATCGAACCGCTCCGACACGCAGACAACTCCATGACCGATCACAGCCGACGCTATCCCGATCCCTCCATCCGTGTGTTCGATCCGGGCTTCAAGTCGTTGATCATCGCGTCGGCGTCGGTCGAATGCCTGTATCAGGGCACGCGCTGGTCGGAGGGGCCGGTGTGGTTCGGCGATGGCCGCTATCTGCTGTGGAGCGACATTCCGAACGACCGCATCCTGCGCTGGGACGAAACGACGGGCGCGGTCAGCACGTTCCGTCAATCGTCGAACAATGCGAACGGCCATACGCGCGATCGCGAAGGGCGTCTCGTCAGTTGCGAGCACCTGACGCGGCGTGTGACGCGCACCGAGTACGACGGCTCGATTACCGTGCTCGCCGATCGCTATCAAGGCAAGCGCTTCAATTCGCCGAACGACGTGGTCGTCAAATCGGACGGCTCGATCTGGTTTACCGACCCGACCTTCGGCATCGAAGGTTTCTACGAGGGCGAGCAGCAGCAGTCCGAGCTGAAGGCGTGCGTGTATCGGATCGACGGCCAGTCGGGCGAGGTGTCGATGGTCGTCGACGACGTGCCCGCCCCGAACGGTCTCGCGTTCTCGCCGGACGAATCGCTGCTGTACGTGGTCCAATCGCGCGGCGAGCCGCGCAAGATCCGCGTATTCGATGTCGAGGCCAATGGCAAAGGCACGACGCTGTCGAACAACCGCGTGCTGATCGACGCGGGTCCGGGCACCCCGGACGGTTTTCGTGTCGACACGCATGGCAACTTGTGGTGCGGGTGGGGCATGGGCACCGACGAGCTCGACGGCGTGCGCGTGTTCAGCCCGCAAGGCGAGCCGCTCGGCCACATCGCGTTGCCAGAGCGTTGCGCGAACGTTTGCTTCGGCGGACGGCATCGCAACCGTCTGTTCATGGCGGCGAGCCACGGGTTGTATTCGCTGTTCGTCAATACGCAGGGCGTGCGCGGAGGTTGAGCGGTTGTCCGCTAACCAGACAACATGTATTGCTATCGCGGCGAGGGCTCGGGTTTGCCCTTAACCCGCGGTGCCGGGCATTGAACGACAAGGATTTCAGGTAAAACGAGCCATTTTCTCGTCCGACTCACACTCTCGACTATTTGCTTGACATCGGCTGTTGCGCTTCGCTATGTTCCCTTGGTAGAAAGACACCGCCCGCAACGCATCGACCAGCGGGCTTCCATACCAAGAAGCGAGGAGACGCAATGACTGTTTCGCACAGGTTGTCGTTCAAGCTGGTATCCGTCTGTATCGCCGCGAGCGCGGCGTTCACCCTTGCCGCGCACGCGGCCGATCCGGTCACGATCAATATCGTCGACGTGGCCGGCGATCTTCAACTCACGCAGAAGGGCTTCGAGGCGTTCAAGGCGAAGAATCCGAATCTCGTCGCGAACATCACGTTCACGAACGCGCCCGCGCCGCAATTGCCCGGCAAGATCAAGGCGATGCAGGCCGCGGGCCGCTCCGATATCGACCTCGTTTTGACCGGCACCGACGCGCTCGCGGCCGGCATCGAGCAGAACCTGTGGATCAAGCTGCTGCCCGACAACGCGGCGCAGTTCCCCGGCGTGCTCGACAAGTACGCGCCGGGCCCGCGCAAGATGCAGGATCTCGCGCAAGGCTACGGGCTCGAGGTCGCGTATATGCCGGCTGGTCCGCTGCTCGAATACAACCCGGCCAAGGTCAGCGATCCGCCGAAGACACCCGAGCAACTGCTGCAATGGTGCAAGGCCCACCCCGACAAGCTGATCTACGCGCGGCCGGCCAATTCCGGTCCTGGCCGCACGTTCCTGATGGGCTTGCCCTACGTGCTCGGCGACAAGGACCCGCAGGACCCGGTGCACGGCTGGGACAAGACGTGGGCGTTCCTGAAGCAGTTGAACGACTGCATACCGTACTATCCGGGCGGTACCTCGGCGGTGATGAAGGAACTGGGCGAAGGCACGCGCGACATGACCGTGACCGTGACCGGCTGGGACATCAATCCGCGCGCGCTCGGCATCGTGCCGGCCGACTTCCGCGTACAGCCGTTCGACAACATGACGTGGGTCAACGATGCGCACTACATGGTGATTCCGAAGGGCGTGCCGAAGGAAAAGCTCGACGTGCTGTACAAGATGATGAACTTTATGCTGGAGCCCGCGCAGCAGGCGCTGACCTATGACGACGGCTACTTCTATCCGGGTCCGGCGATCAAGGGCGTCACCGTCGAGCAGGCGCCCGCGCACAGCCAGGAGGTGCTGAAAAAGTATGGCCGCCCCGAATACGCGAAGATGTTGGCCGATCATCCGCATGCGTTGCCGCTGAACGCAGCGGCGATGGTCGCCGCCTTCAAGAAGTGGGATAGCGAGATCGGCGCGCAGAAGACCCAATAGGCCTTCACCAATGCGACGGGAAACGGGGCAAAACGCAGCGCGGCGTGAGGTTCCGCCGCGCTGCGTGTTTTCAGCGATCACGCGCGTCTCGGCTTGAGTGCCTGATGCGCCGCGCCCACCGCAAGCGCGGCACTCGCGACATCCGTCGCCTCACGCGGAGCAGGGAACCGCCATGAAGCATCACTTTGAGCAGTTGCGGCTCGATTCGGTCAGCCGCAGTTTCACGAACCCGCAAGGCCACGCGATCGCCGCGCTGCAGGGTCTCGATCTGACGATCCGGCGCGGCGAGTTCATCGCGCTGCTGGGGCCGTCGGGTTGTGGCAAATCGACGGCGCTGAACTGCATCGCCGGGTTGCAGCCGCTCACCGGCGGCGGCATCTGGCTCGACGAGCGGCGCATCGACGTGCTGCCGCCGGAAAAGCGCGGCTTCGGCATGGTGTTCCAGAACTACGCGCTGTTCCCGCATATGAGTGTGCTGGAGAACGTCGGCTTCGGGCTGAAAATGCGCGGCGTCGGCAGAAGCGAGATCGCGCGCCGTGCACGCGAGGCCTTGAAACTGGTGCAACTGACCGGTCATGAGCACAAGCTGCCCGGCCAATTGTCCGGTGGCCAGCAGCAGCGTGTCGCGATCGCGCGTGCGATCGTGATCGAGCCGCCGCTGATCCTGATGGACGAGCCGCTGTCGAATCTCGATACGAAGCTGCGCATCGAAATGCGCGCGGAAATTCGCCGCATCCATACGCAGCTCGAACGTGCGACGCTGTACGTGACGCATGATCAGGACGAAGCGCTGTCGATGGCCGATCGCATCGTCGTGATGAGGGAAGGCCTCGTGCAGCAGGTCGCGACGCCGAAGGAGGTCTATACGCGGCCGCGCAATCTGCATGTCGCGCGCTTCATGGGTTATCGCAATGTCGCCGAGTTCACGCTGGAGGGCATACAAGGCGATGGCGTCGTGGTCAGTGCCAACGGCGTGCGGCTCATCGGCACGCCGATGGCCGGCTTCGACGGCAAACGCGTGAGTGTCGCGCTGCGCCCCGAAGACATGGAGCGCGCCGAGCCCGGCGCCGACAACGCGTTCGAGGCGCTGATCGACGCGGTCGAATACGGCGGCCACGATTCGCTGCTGCGCGTGAAGACCGCGTTCGGCGACGTGTGGGCGCGCGTGACCGGTGAATGCGCGGAGGGCGAGCGCATCACGCTGCGCGCGCGGCCGTCGTGCGTGCTCGTCTACGACGCCGAGGCCGCATGAACACGCCGACGCTTGTCCCCCCGCTTACGTCCCGCGCGCCGCGCGATGCCAAGGCCTGGCTCGTCGCGCCCGCGCTGTTCTTTATCGTCGCGCTGTTCATCTATCCGTTCGCGTATGGTCTCGCGCTGTCGTTCCGGCCGATGAACGGCGGCGGCGTGTGGGCCAACTATCTGACGTTCTTCACCGACACGTCGATGTGGCCGACGATTTTCGTTACGCTGAAGCTGTCGGTGCCGGCCACGCTGATCAACGTCGGCGTGTCGGTGCCAGTCGCGTTCGCGCTGCGCCGCTACTCGCGGTATCAGAAGATCGTCACGACGCTGTTGGTGATCCCGGTGACGCTCGGCACCGTGCTGATCGCCGACGGCATGCTCACGTACTTCGGTCCGCACGGCTGGCTGCCTCAGGCGTTGCAGGCGCTGCATCTGTACACCCAAGAGGTGCGGCTCACGCACAACTTCACGGGCGTGTTGCTGTCGCTGATCGTGTCGGGCTTTCCGTTCGCGTTTCTGCTGACGCTGTCGTACGTGACCGGCATCGACCCGACGCTCGCAAGCGCGGCCGCGACGCTCGGCGCGAGTCCGTGGCAGCAGTTTCGCCGCATCTATCTGCCGCTGCTCGTGCCGGGGCTCACGATGGCCGCGTGTCTGTCGTTCGTGCAGGCGTTCTCGGTGTTTCCGTCGGCGGTGCTGCTCGGCGCGCCCGCGGGTCCGACGCGCGTGATGTCGATTGCCGCGGCCGAAGCCGCGTTCGAAAGCTACGACTATTCGCTCGCATCGGCGATCGCGATGGTGATGGGGTTCGTGCAACTGCTGGTGGTCGCCGCGCTGCTCGGCGCGCGCCGCTGGTTCTATCGTGGTCCCGTAACGGGAGGCAAAGGCTGATGACGACCGATCGCCGCGCGACGCAGCCCGACTGGTCCGCGTCCACCTCCGCTTGCGCGGCGCCTCAGCCGGGCGACGGCGCCCGCGAGCCAGCGCAACGTGCGCGTCAGCGCGCGAATCTGCCGGGCCGCATCTGGCAGGTGCTGGTATGGGCCGTGATGGCGTTCTTCCTGATCAACGTCGTGCTGCTGATTGCGACCGTCGCGGTGAATTCGATCGCGACGCGCTGGTTCGGCACCGCGTTGCCGCAAGGCTTCACGTTGCACTGGTATGCGCAGGCGTGGAGCGACTTCCAGCTCGCGAGCGTGCTGTGGGTGACCGTGCAGGTGGTCGGCGCGGTCGTGCTGCTGTCGGTGCTGCTCGGCGTGCCGGCTGCGTATGCGCTCGCGCGCGTGCAATTCCGCGGCAAGCGCCTTGCGATGCTGATCTTTCTGCTGCCGTTGATGGTGCCGCCCTTCACCTACGGCATTCCGATGGCGACCGCGATGTACAAGGTCGGACTCGCCGGCACGCTATGGGGCGTAATTCTTGCGAATCTCGTACCGGCGCTGCCGTTCGTGATTCTCGTGATGACGCCGTTCATCGAGCAGATCGATCCGAATCTCGAAGCGGCCGCGCGCATTTTCGGCGCGAACACGTTCCGCTATTTCCGTTATGTGCTGCTGCCGCTGCTCGTGCCGGGCATGCTGGCGGCGGGGCTGCTCGTGTTGGTGCGCACGATCGGCATGTTCGAGCTGACGTTTTTTACGGCCGGTCCGGCCACGCAAACGCTGGTGGTCGCGTTGTACTACGCTGTGTTTTCGACCGGCGTGCGCGCGCCGCAATCGATCGATGCGATGGCGATGATCTATATGGCGATCACGTTGGTCTGGGTGCTGATCGCACTACAATTCGTGAGCCCGACGCAGATCGTGTCCCGCGTGAAAGAACAGAGGCGCTGACGCATGGTCGGCCCCAATCGTGGAGTAGACGTTGACGAAGAGAAAGACCCCCGAGGAATTGCGTAGTCATCGCTGGTACGGCGCGAACGATCTGCGTTCGTTCGGCCACCGCTCGCGCACCGCGCAGATGGGCTACAACCGCGACGAATACGCGGGCAAGCCGGTCATCGCGATTCTGAACACGTGGAGCGAGATCAATCCGTGCCACACGCATTTCAAGCAGCGCGTCGAGGAAGTGAAACGCGGCATCTGGCAGGCCGGCGGCTTTCCGATCGAGCTGCCTGTGCAGACGCTGTCCGAGCCGTTCCAGAAGCCCACCACGATGCTGTACCGCAATTTCCTCGCGATGGAAGCCGAGGAGATGCTGCGCTCGTATCCCGCCGACGGCGTCGTGTTGATGGGCGGCTGCGACAAGACCACGCCCGCTTTGTTGATGGGCGCGATCTCGATGGATCTGCCCGCCATCTTTCTGCCTGCCGGCCCGATGCTGCGCGGCAACTGGAACGGCGTGACGCTCGGCTCGGGTTCCGATTCATGGCGCTACTGGGCCGAACTGCGCGCGGGCACGCTGACGCCGGACGACTGGCAGGGCGTCGAGGGTGGCATCGCGCGCTCGCCCGGTCACTGCATGACGATGGGCACCGCATCGACGATGACGAGCGCGGCCGAAGCGCTGGGCTTCACGCTGCCCGGCTTCGCGTCGATTCCCGCGCCCGATTCGCGGCATGCGCAGATGGCCGCGCAAACCGGCATGCGTATCGTCGAGATGGTGTGGGAGGATCTGAAGCCGTCGGACCTGATCACGGCGGCATCGGTCGATAACGCGGTGACGACTTGTGTCGCGCTGTCCGGGTCGACCAATTCGGTCGTGCATATGATCGCGCTTGCGCGGCGCGCGGGCATCGAGTTGACGCTCGACCGCTTCGACGAGATCGCGCGCCGCACGCCCGTGCTCGCGAACATCAGACCGACCGGCGCCTATCTGATGGAGGACTTTTTCTACGCGGGCGGTTTGCGCGGGCTGCTCGCGGAACTGGGCGAACTGATCGACGGCTCGCAGAAAACCGTGAACGGCCGCACGCTCGGCGAGAACCTTGCCGGCGCGCGCATTTTCAACGACGACGTGATCCGCCGCCGCACGAATCCGCTACTGCGCGACAGCAGCCTCGCGGTGCTGCGCGGCAATCTCGCGCCCGACGGCGCCGTGATCAAGCCCGGCGCGGCCGAGCCGCATCTGCTCGTGCATACGGGCCGTGCGGTCGTGTTCAGCGACTACGACGACATGGCCGCGCGCATCGACGACGACGCGCTCGACATCGACGAAAGCTGCGTGCTCGTGCTGCAGCACGCGGGGCCGGTCGGCGCGGGCATGCCCGAATGGGGTCAACTGCCGATTCCGCGCAAGCTGCTGCAAAAAGGCGTGCGCGACATGGTGCGCATCTCTGACGCGCGGATGAGCGGCACGAGCTATGGCGCGTGCGTGCTGCACGCGGCGCCCGAGGCATTCGTCGGTGGGCCGCTGGCGTTGGTGCGAAGCGGCGATCTGATCGAGCTCGATGTGCCGCGCCGCAGGCTGAATCTGCTGGTATCGGACGAAGAGCTCGCGCGCCGCAAGGCCGCGTGGGTCAAACCCGCTGCGCGCTTCGAGCGCGGCTATGGCGCCCTGCATCAGGCGCACGTGATGCAGGCGGATCAAGGCTGCGATTTCGACTTCCTGCAGCGCGGCGGCGTGAGTCCCGATAGCTCGGGCGAGCCGGAGATTCACTGAGGTTCAATACCCCACGCGATACACGCGCCCCGTCTGCGCCCCCTCCACACTGCGCAGATAAGCAAGCGCCGCGCGTTGCGCGCTGACGGGCTCGAAGCCGCGAAAGAACGGCGCGTAAGCCTCCATCGACTCGGTCAGCACGGTCGGACTCACCACGTTGATGCGCAGCCCGCGCGGCAGTTCGATCGCGGCGCCGCGCACGAAGCCCTCGAGCGCGAGATTGACGGTCGTCGCGCTCGCTCCTTGCGGGATCGGCTCGTCGCCCAGAATGCCGCTCGTCAGCGTGAACGATCCGCCGTCGTTCACATACGGCAGCGCCGCGAATACGACGTTGATCTGGCCCATCAACTTGTCGCGCAGCCCGACCCAGAACTGCTCGATGCTCATCTGCTCCAGCGGACCGAAATGCACCTTGCCGGTCGCGGTGACGACGCCGTCCACCTTGCCGATGTCGCGAAACAGTCGCTCGACGCTCGCCGGGTCCGTGCTATCGACGTGATATTGCCCGCGCGTCGCGCCCACCTCGATCACTTCGTGACGCGCCTTCAGCTCCGCGCGGATCGCCTGGCCCAGCGTGCCCGTGGCACCGATGACGACGATTCTTTTCATCCGCAACTCCATTAAACGAACCCACGTTAAACCAGGCAAAGCACGCACCAGAATAAAACAGTGCGTGCTGCGTGATTGCCTGATAAATCGGAATAAACCCGGTAATTCAAACGCGCGCGTATAAAGGGATGATACGCGCGCGCCTATTTCACCCGATGTAATTCGATTACGCGCGCAGGCCGCAAATGATTGAGCGCATAGTGAATGCGGCCACGATCGTGGCGCTGTCCGACCGGACGCGGGTCGTCGTACTGATGGTCGGCCGAGTAGACGTCGAGCGGCTCGGCCATGCCCTTGTCGATCACCGAGTAGCCCGGTTCGAGCGCGAGCAGCAGGTGGTTGCCGCCGACCCTGCTGTCGAAGCCGGCCATGCCATCGAGCGACTCGGGCACGCTGTTGTCGAGCGTCGCATTGCTGGTCGTGACCGCGTCGGGCGAGATCGCGCCGTGGCCCGCCAGACGGGCTGCTTCGCGGTTCTTGCCGTCGGTGTCGACCGTGCTGTCGTGCGTGCGGTCGTTGTGCAGGTCCGTGCTTCGTGGGTCCTTCGGGTCCGGTTTCGTACCGGCGTTTTCGGGTTTGCTGATCGCGCTGTTCATCGTGCATTCTCCTGAAGCAAACATTCGAAGAAAGAGCAAAAGCCGTTCCGACTGACACGGCGCCGCGGTGCGCGGGAGTCGCGATGCGTTGTCCGCCATCCTTCGATGCGAGTGGCGTTACCTCGCGATTAAACGGCGATGACGTCCGCGATTCATTTCGTTTTTTTCAATGGACGCGTATTTTCTACAGAGTATGATCTTACTCCTGCGACCGACGCGCGGATAAATTGACGGCATGCTCCGGCTGCTCCGGCATGGTGGGAAAAACTAACAAACAAATGGCCGCGCGACTGAGAAAATGTTACGGGGCTTCAGGGGCGGGTGACTCATGCACTTCGATGCTGCATTCACACATCGCGGCTATCTTTTGAATTGCGAACCGGCGCGCTCGGGCGACGGCTCCTGGCAACCGTATGTGGTGATCTCGCGCTCGAGCGACGGCGAACTGGTCGCTAACCGTTTCTTTCCCACGGAACTGCGCTTCTCCGACGAAGCCGCTGCCATCGCGCACGCGCGCGATTGGGCAGTGCGCTGGATCGACGCGAGCAGTCTGACTATCTGAAGTCAGGGAACGATGCGTGCGTGCCAGCGCACGTCGACGCAATGAATCCGAGCCGACCTGCGCGCTGCCGGGCGGGCACCGTTAAAACGCGGTAATCTCTGCTCGATAACCACTTCGAACCGTGCACGCCGCACGGCGCCGTCCCTTATGCCCAACGAGCCTTCCCATAACTGGGGCCTTGAACAGATCGTCGCCGACCTGCGCGCCTCGCGCGAGCAATTGCATCGCACGCGGCATCCGCTCGGCATTCGCGAATTGCCATCGCGCGAAGCGGTGGTCAATATCGTGGCCGGTCTGCGCGCCGCGATGTTCCCGACGCATTACGGCGCGCCCGATCTAACCGACGAAACGGTCGACTACTACGTCGGCCACACGCTCGAAAGCACGTTGCGGCTGCTCGCCGAACAGATTCGCCGCGCGCTGCGCTTCCTGCCCGAGTTCGGCGAGACGCCGGACGCCGAGTTGCGGGAGCGCGCGTTCGCGGTGGCGCGCGAGTTCGCGACGCAACTGGCGGGCATACGCGCGCTGCTCGTCAGCGACATCCAGGCTGCGTACACCGGCGACCCTGCCGCGCAGCACATCACCGAAATCCTGCTGTGCTATCCGGGCGTGTGGGCGATGACGCATCATCGGCTCGCGCATGCGCTGCATCGGCTCGGCGTGCCGCTGCTGGCGCGCTTCATCAACGAGATCGCGCACTCGGCGACCGGCATCGACATTCACCCGGGCGCGACGATCGGGCCGAGCTTCTTCATCGATCACGGCACCGGCGTGGTGATCGGCGAGACAGCGATCATCGGCGAGCGCGTGCGCGTGTACCAGGCGGTCACGCTCGGCGCGAAGAGCTTCGCGGCCGATGAGGACGGCACGCTGATCAAGGGCAACGCCCGGCATCCGATCGTCGAGGACGATGTCGTGATCTACGCGGGCGCGACGATTCTCGGACGCGTGACGATCGGGCGCGGGTCGGTGATCGGCGGCAACGTGTGGCTCACGCATAGCGTGCCGCCGGGCAGCAGCGTATCGCAAGGCAAGGTCCGCGAAGGAGAGCGCACCGACAACGGACGGCAATGATGCACGGCTAGCCGCCGCGCCCGCACGCCGGGCCGATAGCATCGCGCTGCGCCTAGCCGATCGGCCAATGGCGCAACCACGGCAACGCATGCATGCCATGCAGCCACACATGCTCGCCGATAAACCACGCGGCCGCCCAGGACGCCGCGACGACGATCAGATCGCAGTGCCCGCTATTCCATAGATTCAACGAATGTCGCCCGGCGATCCACGGCACGCCGAGCGGATTCGGCCAGTCGGCGAGCAGATGCATCAGGCCGCCGCACGCGAAGCCGAACGCGGGCGCCGCGAAGATCGAATGTCCGAGCGTGTGATACGACACCGCTAGCAGCGCGAGCCAGCCGATGCCCCAATGCGTCAACGTGCGATGCGTGATCCACAGCCGCCGCGCGCGCGACCACCATGCGACTTCGAGCCAGTCCGGCGCGGTGCTGCCGGCCACGCCGGCGATGAAGCTCAGCAGCACGCCAGCATGAAACGGACCGCCGCCGCTGCGCGCGACGATCGCCGCCGCGATGATGCCGGCTGCGAAACCGGTCGCATGATGCGCTTTGCTGGATGCCATCGAAACTCGCGGCACACGTGCCGCGCGAAAAACAAAGGGCGGCTATGTTCGCAGATGGGCGCGTAAAAAAATAGCCGATGCGCGAGATAAAAATTCGCGCACCGGCCTTCCGTGCATGACGCGCACGGCGTTCAAGCGCGCCGCGCCGCTCAGGTCGCGCAGCGCGCGATATCGAAGCGCATTTCCTCCTCGGGCGGATCGTCGGGGGCATGGGCCGGATGCACGACCTTGATGACCGTGTTGCCGTTGAGCGGGGTCAGCGTGACGAAGTACGAGTTGTGCGAATCGGCACCGACCGCAAGTTCGGTCGCCGCGCCGGCGTGCGAGGTGCGCACGCGCGGCAGACGTTCTTCGAGGCAGGCGGCGATGGACGCAGGCGTGCGTGACGACGACACGTACACGAGCGGTGCGGACGCATCGCGCGCGGAGCCGCCCGATGAACCGCAAGCGGCGAGGGTGGCGGTGAGGGCGACAGCTGGGGCAAGCATGAGAAGTCTTTTCATGATCCGATCGTCGGCATTCCCGGTCATGCATGGGAAGGTGAGGCGCGGGCGAAGCGCGATGCGCTGACGTACAGCGCGATGCTTCGCGACGAAGCTGCCGTGCAGGCGGCGCGGTTTCGCGGCGTCGCACGGCGGCCGGGGCAGTATACCGAGCATGTGTCGACGTCGTCACTAGCGCGGCCATGCGTTTATTGGTCTGACGGCAAACCGCCGTCAGAAGCGATGCCGCAGACCGACTGCCGCGGCGACCTGGTTGCCGGTCGACGACGGCGCAAGCGTATTGATCGCCGCGACGTTCGCGCCGAATCGGCATTCGAGCGAAAGTTGCTGCTTGCGCCCCGTTGACTGTCGATTCGCAGCGAAGTGTAATTGCCGCTATGCGGATATTTAATTGCGCGCCTTACAACGGTTTATTTCCGAATCGGGGATTATGTGAATTAATCGCGTAAGTGCAGGTCCGCAAAAGGAAATTATTTTTACGATGAATGGCGGGAGCCTCGCGGCGAGCAGAAGGGCAAAGCGGACGAGGCCGTTTGCGCTGATTCCCACGGTTTTGCGCAATGCAGTCTTTCGAAGAAAGCCTTAAATGGAGGGGGATGCCACTTATAATTTTGATAGACCCCTTCGACCAAAGGGTGTCTTTTTCATTTTTACACGCGGCTTTCGGGCCGCGTTTTTTTATCTGAAATTTAAAGCGGATTTATAAATCGTCGCGTAGGTGAATATAACTTTTCGCGCGTTGAGCGGCTGCGCCGTTCCGAACGCGCCTTGTCCGTTCGTCAGAGCGAGCAGGGCCAGGCGGGCTGGGCAGGTAGAATCGCGGGTTCGAAATCTGTTTGTGCGCCCCGCGAAGTGAGTGAACCTGTGATGACCGACACGCCCTTTCCCTCGACCGACACGAATGCCGAGTTCCTCGGACCGGACGACAGCGTGCATGAAGAACGTCTGTGGCGCGACAACGGCTGGACCGCGCGCATCATCAAGAACGAAGACGACGAAGGCTGGGCCGTCGAAATGATCAAGGACGGCGAGGCGGAGCCTGCGCTCGTCGGACCGTGGACGATGGGCCGCAACAAGAAGGATCCGAAGCCGCTCGACGTATCGGCATTCAACGCGCTCGTGAAAACCGCGGCGGAAGTGCTGCGTCGTCACGAGCAGCAGCTGCGCGCGCAACTGCACAAGACGGTGCGTGTGCCGAGCGCGGACGGCAACGGCGAACTCGACATCATGCTCGACATCGTCCCCGACGAAGACGAGCCGTATGCACTGTTGAGCGCGCTCGATATTTTCGGCGAGCAGATCGCGCAAGTGCAGGTTGCGCCGACGTTCAAGCTCAGCAAGGCGAGCGCCGCGGCGTGGGTGGCAAACGAGTTTCGTCGGCCGGGGTAAGTGGCGGTTGTAGGCGCGGTTGCGTCGTGATCGGATCCGCTGGTCGCTGACACTGCCGGCGATCATGGCGCAGTTGGCAGAGCGGCGCTGCTATTTCACTGGCCACTCGAACTGGCTCGTGGTCGAAGATATCGACGATCGTGGCGAAACGGTCGAATACGACGTCTCGCCAAACCCTAGCTGCGCTTGCAGAAAATCGCGGTGATGAGCGGCGCGACGTGATGCACGATCGCCGTGCTGCCGGCGTTTTCAAGCGCGCTTTTAACATTGTCGTCGCTGCCGAACACGACCGCGCCATACGCGGACTGGGCGACCGGTTCGCCGTCGCCGACCCGGAACATCGGGTCGTCCTTTTCGAAGCCCACCACCGCGAATACGCGGAAACCGAACGCGGTCAGATGCGCATCGGGCATCGGCGAGAACGCGTTGATCGAGTTGCTTTCGACGTGACTTGGCTTCGGTTTGATCAGCTGCTGCTGCATCAGATCGGCAATGAACTGGTGGCCGCTCTCATTGCATGTCAGCGGCGCGTCGAGCTCCACGGCGAACGAGGAAAGGGGCAGCGCGGCGGCGGCGGCAAACAGCAGAGGGACAAGGAGACGGTTCATGAGCGTAGGCGGGCGTCAACAGTCGATGTCGTGGATTAGCAACCACTGCGCCATCCCCCCCGGAGGGCACGAGCGGTGCTGCACATCGAACAGATTTTGCATGACTGGCACAACGGGATTCGCACTTTACAGCGATTCGGTGAATTCCGCTTTGTGACGGACACACGAACGGTATCTGCAAATTGCAGAGCAACGTATGGCATAACAGCAAGCTTTCAGAATCCCGTATATATTTCCGCCTTATGACTTCGCAACCCCGACCTCCAATCAACGTTCCGCCGCCACGTACGTGGGACGCCCGGCTCGCCCGCCGGCTCGTGACACCGCTAGTCGACAGCTGGGTCACCCCGAACCATTTGACCACGCTGCGCCTGCTGATCGGCGTCGCAGGCGCGCTGTGCCTTGCGCACGGGGGATTCGCGTGGGCCAATGCGGGCGCACTGCTGATCGTCCTGTCGAATTTCGTCGATCACACGGACGGCGAACTCGCGCGAGTGGGCGGCAAGTCGAGCCGCATCGGTCATTTTTACGACCTCGCCTGTGATGCGCTCGTGACCGTGATGCTGTTCGTCGGCATGGGTATCGGTGTCGGCGGCGCGCAGATCGACGCTTTGAAGCTCGCGCCCGGCGTGCTCGGCGCGGTGGCTGGTGTCGCGGTCGCCCTGATCTTCTTTTTGCGCATGCGGATCGAGGAAATGGTCGGCAAGGCCGGCACGAAGCAGGCGTCGATGGGGGGCTTCGAAACCGAGGACGTGCTGTACCTGCTGCCCATCGTCACGCTGACGAATGTCGTCGCGCCGTTCGTGGTGGTCGCGTCGATCGGCGCGCCGCTGTTCGCCGTATGGGTGGTGATCGACTACTGGCGCGTCGCGCGCCGTAGCGCTCGCCCGACGGCCAAGGCCGCCAGCGCGTCTGAATCCCGTCGACAGTGGGCCAGCAAATGAATCTGCACGCCGAAGACGACGTGATCGCGCCCGTGTCGTCAGGCACGCCCGTCGCGGCGCTCACGCCCGCGCCCGATGCCGACCGCGCGGTCGCCAGCCGTACCCGCACGTTCGACAACGCGCGTCTGCGTAAAGACTTCGCCGCGCAGGACGCGTTTCTGTATCTGGACGAGTTCCTCGCGCCGGAAGTGACCGCGCAGCTGGTACACAGCGCGCGCGCACTGCTCGACGAAGTGAACCGCAACTATCTGCCGGGTCACAAGCAGGGCGGCAGTGTCAGCCGCCATACGATCGACCGTCTCGCGCCGTTCATCGCCGAGCTGTATCGCTCGAAGGAGTTGATCGGCTGGCTCGAGCAGTTGAGCGGCGACCAGTTGCAGGTGTCGCCCGCCGACGATCCGCACGCCTACGCGCTCTACTACTACACGCGCCCCGGCGACCATATCGGCTGGCACTACGATACTTCGTATTACGACGGACGCCGCTACACGCTGCTGCTCGGCGTGATCGACGAATCGTCGTGCCGGCTCGACTACGAACTGCATACGCGCAATCCGGAGGTGCCGGACCAGCCGGGCTCGGTGCAGATTCCGCCGGGCGGCCTCGTGTTTTTCGATGGCGACAAGCTGCGTCATCGCATCACGGCGGCCGGGCCGAACGAGATGCGTGTGTCGCTGACGTTCGAATACGTCACCGATCCCAACATGCGGCCGTGGCGCCGCTTCGTTTCCAACATGAAGGACGCGATCGCGTACTTCGGTTTCCGCCAGGTGTTCCGTCAGATGGCCTCGCGCGGCAAGGACGCCGCGTGAGTCGGGCGGCCCTGCTTCTGCTGTCGATCGGCTCGGCGCTGTTCGTCGGCCTGCTCGCCTGGCAGGGCTTCGGCTCGGTGGCGTCGACCTTGCTCGCAGCCGGCTGGGGCCTCGCGGTCGTCGCCGCGTTCCACGTGGTGCCGCTCGTGCTCGATGCGGCTGCGATCGCCGTGCTGTTCAGGCGCGACCACCCCTCGCGTGACGGTGCGCATGAAGGTCCGGCAAGCGGTGCAACCAGCGGCGCGACGAGCGCTGCACGAGCCGAACCCTCGCTGCGCAATGCGCTGTCCGCGCGCTGGATCGGCGAGTCGGTGAATAGCCTGCTGCCCGCTGGGCAGATCGGCGGCCCGGTGGTGATGGTGCGTCAACTGTCGCAGCGCGGCATGCTGCTGCGCGACGCGGCCGCCGCGATCACCGTCAGCACGACCTGGCAGGCGCTCGCGCAAATCATGTTCGCGCTCGGTGGCCTCGCGATGTTCGGCGCGTACGCCGCGCATGGCACGCTGCACGACCTGCGCACCGCAACGCTGATTGCGACCGGCGTGCTCGGCGCGCTGATCGCCGCGTTCTACTTCGCCCAGCGGCGCGGTCTGTTCGGCCGGCTGCTGGGCGTGGTGTCGAAGGTGTTCGGCAAGCGCGACTGGTCGTCGCTGATGACGCGCGCGGAAGCCGTCGATGCCGCCGTGCAGTCGCTGTACCGCGAGCGCGGCCGCGTGGCGGCGAGCTTTGCGCTGAGCCTCGTGGGATGGGTCGTCGGCACGGCCGAGGTATGGCTCGCGCTGCGTTTTCTCGGTCATCCGGTCGGCTGGATCGACGCGCTGCTGCTGGAAAGCATCGGCCAGGCGATTCGCGGCGCGGCCTTCATGATCCCGGGCTCGCTCGGCGTGCAGGAGGGCGGCTATCTGCTGCTCGCGCCGCTGGTGGGTTTGCCACCCGACGCGGCGCTGGCGTTGTCGCTCGCCAAGCGTGCGCGTGAACTCCTGCTGGGCCTGCCGGGCCTGCTTGTATTGCACTTCAGCGAACGAAGCTGGCAACGGCGGCGCGCTCCACGGCGCGTGCCGGTTGCCGATTGACCCCCGTACTTTTTTCAAAGGACCGCGCATGCGCGCAATCATTCTCGCAGCGGGCCTCGGCCTGCGTCTCCAGCAGCCGCCGCAAGCCCAGTTTCCGAAATGCCTGTTGCAGTTCGACGGCATGAGCCTGCTCGAACGGCATCTGCAGATGCTCAAAACCGCTGGCGTGACCGACGTCGTGCTGGCGCTCGGTTTCCAGCCGGAATCCGTGCAGGCGGAACTCGCGCGCATCGACTGGCCGCACAAGGTCGAGACCGTGCTCAATCCGCGCTTCGATCTTGGCAGCGTGCTGACCGTGCATACCGTTGCCGACGCGTTGACGCGCGGCGGCGACGTGCTGCTGATGGACGCCGACGTGCTGTACGACGAGCGCATCCTGAGCGCGCTGGTGGCGGGCGAGTCGGTGAACCGTCTGCTGATCGACCGCGATTTCGAAGCGGGCGACGAGCCCGTCAAGCTGTGCCTGAAGGACGGCGTGCCGGTCGAGTTGCGCAAGCAGCTCGCGGTCACTCTGGAGTACGACACGATCGGCGAGTCGGTCGGTTTCTTCCGCTTCCGCGAGGAAACCGCGCGACGCTTCACGCAGATCGTCGCGGGCTATATCGACAGCGGCCGCGCGAACATGCCGCACGAAGAGGCGGTGCGCGACCTGCTGCTCGAGCGCAGCCAGGTGTTCGACACGGCCGAGGTGAGCGGCGCGCCGTGGATCGAGATCGACTTTCCGAACGACGTCGCGCGTGCCGCCAACGAGATCCTGCCGCAGTTGCAGCCGCTCGTCAGCGCATCGCGCTGAGGCGTCCGTGCCGCGCGCGAAGATGCACGGCAGCGCGCGATGGCACCCGGCAAAACCCCTTCGCGCGACAACATTTGTTGTCGCCGCGATGCCATAATCGACGCTTTCCATTGATGGCTGGCCGCCCGTCGCCATGACAATGCTGCTCGCTTTAGGCGCTTTCATCGTTCCGCTGATCGTCGCGTGCGCGATGTTCATGGAAAACGTGGACGGCACGGTCATCGTGACGTCGCTGCCGGTTCTGGCACGCGACCTCGGTCATGATCCGATCACGCTGAAGCTTGCGGTCACCGCGTATGTGATCGGCCTTGGCGTCTTTATCCCGATCTGCGGCTGGGTCGCCGACCGCTTCGGTTCGCGCACCGTGTTCCGCACCGCGATCGGCATCTTCATGGCGGGCTCGCTGCTGTGCGCGGCCTCCACTTCGCTCGATACCTTCGTGCTCGCGCGCTTCGTGCAGGGCATCGGCGGCGCGCTGATGGTGCCGGTGGGCCGCATCATCATCTTCCGGTCGCTTCCGAAGTCGGAGTTCATTCGCGCGATGAACTATCTGACGGTGCCGGCGTTGCTCGGTCCGGTGGTCGGGCCGCCGCTCGGCGGCTTTATCACGACCTATCTGCACTGGCGTCTGATCTTCGTGATCAACGTGCCGATCGGCCTGCTCGGCATCTGGCTCACCAACAAATACATCGCCAATACGCGCGAGCCGCATCCGGGCCGGCTCGACTGGCTCGGCTTCGCGCTGTCGGCTAGCGGGGCTTCGCTGTTCATGCTCGGGCTCTCGCTGGTCGGCGGCGAACTGGTGTCGACGGGACAATCGGTCGGCATGTGCGTGACCGGCATCGTGTTGCTGCTGCTTTATGTGCTGTATGCGAGCCGCGTCGCGCTGCCGGTGCTCGATCTGCGTTTGCTGCGCATTCCAAGTTTTCATGCGAGCGTGATCGGCGGTTCGCTGTTTCGGATCGGTCTTGGCGCCGTGCCGTTCCTGTTGCCGCTCGCGTTGCAGGAAGGGCTCGGCATGACCGCGTTCAGAGCCGGCGCGATCACGTGCGCGTCCGCGTTCGGTTCGATCTTCATGAAGACGGTGGCGTCGCGCATTCTCGAACGCTTCGGCTTTCGTACCGTGCTGATGGTCAACGCCGCGTGCGCGGGTCTCGCGATCGCCGTGTACGGGTTGTTCTTTCCCGGCACGCCGCATTGGGTGATCTGGTGCATCGTGCTGGTGGGCGGCTTCTTTCCTTCTCTGCAATTCACGTCGCTCAATACGCTGGCCTATGCCGATATTCCGGGCAGCGACGTCGGCCGCGCGACGAGTGTCGCGAGCGTCATCCAGCAGATGTCGCTCGGCCTCGGCGTGACGATCTCGGGCATCGTGCTGCAGATTTCGCATCGTGTGCAAGGGCATCCGAACATCGTGTTCTCCGATTTCTGGCCGGCGTTTCTCGTCGTCGGTCTGTTCTCGTGCCTGTCGATTCCGATTACGCGGCGGCTGCCGCGAGACGCGGGCGATGAGATCTCGCGCGGCAGTCGCGGGCGCGCGTAAGCCATCATACGGATGCCGTCGTCGTCGATGAGGAGGTCATGAAGTTGTTTCGCAACGTCAAAGCTTCAACCAGTGCTTCGATCAGCGGTCTTGCCCAGATCGCAATCCTTTGCGTTTCAACCGGGTTTCTCGAGGCGGCGCCTGCTGTCGCGAAAGCGCCCGCGAAGACGCAACCGGCCGTGCTTGCCGGTTCGGCGATTGCGGTGCCGGACTCATACAGCGCCGATGCCGCCGAGCAGATCTTCAACGAAGGCGGCAATGCGGTCGATGCGGCCGCCGCGATCGCCTTCACCCTTGCGGTCACGTTCCCGGATGCGGGCAACATCGGCGGGGGCGGGTTCATGACGCTGTACGTCGACAACAAGCCTTATTTCCTCGACTATCGCGAACGCGCGCCGCTCGCCGCGACGAAGAACATGTATCTCGACGACAAGGGCGAGATCATCAAAGGCATGAGCCTGGTCGGCTATCGCGCGGTGGGCGTGCCAGGCACCGTTGACGGCATGTGGCAAGTGCAGCGCCGTTTCGGCAAGCTGAAATGGCAGCAGGTGCTCGCGCCGGCTATTCACTATGCGCGCGACGGCTTCGTGGTCGCCCCGCAACTGCAGAAGCTGCGCGACGACGCGGCGAAGAACTTCGCGGGCAAGACCAATTTCGACACCTACTTCCGCAATCTGAAGCAGGGCGTCACCTTCAGGCAGCCTGACCTTGCCGCGGTCCTGCAGCGTATTTCCGATCAGGGCGCGAAAGATTTCTACACGGGCAAGACTGCGGATCTGATCGCCGCTTCAATGCGCGGCCACGGCCTGATTACGAAGGCCGATCTCGCGCAGTACAAGGCGGTTTGGCGCGAGCCGGTGCAGGCGAACTGGAACGGCTACCGCGTGATCACCGCGCCGCCGCCGAGTTCGGGCGGCGTCGGGCTCGTGCAACTGCTGAAGATGAAGGCCGATATCGCGCCCGAGTTCAAGAACGTGCCGCTCAATTCCGTGCAATACGTGCATCTGATCGCGGAGCTCGAGAAGCGCGTGTTCGCGGACCGCGCGCAGTATCTCGGCGACCCGGATTTCTACAAGGTGCCGGTCGCGCAACTGATCAACGACCCGTATCTGGCCAAGCGCGCGGCCGAGGTCGATCCGAATATGCCGTCGGACACGAAGAGCATTCAGCCGGGGCTCGGGACCTCGATGCCGGAGAAGGCGGAGACCACGCATTTTTCGGTGGTCGACAAATGGGGCAACGCGGTGTCGAACACGTACACGCTGAACGGCGCGTTCGGCTCGGGCGTCGTGGTGGATCGGGCAGGCATCGCGCTGAACGACGAGATGGACGACTTCTCCGCGAAGCCGGGCGCCGCGAACATGTTCAATGTGGTCGGCAGCGACGTGAATGCGATCGAGCCGAAGAAGCGCCCGTTGTCGTCGATGGCGCCGACGATTCTGACGAAGGACGGCAAGGTCGCGCTCGTGATCGGCACGCCGGGCGGATCGCGGATCTTCACGACGATCTTCCAGGTGATCAACGACATCTACGACTTCGACATGCCGTTGCCGGATGCGCTCGCCGCGATGCGTTTCCATCACCAGCTATTGCCGCCGAATACGATCTATTCGGAGCCGTACAAGCCGATCGAGGGCGAACTCGCCCAGCAGCTCGAGGCGAAGGGCTACAAGCTGGAAGGGCAGGAATTCACCGGCGATGTTCAGGTGATCAGGATCGATGGGGACGAGCCGGAGGCGGCGGCCGATCCGCGCGGGCGAGGGGTGACGCGGGTGGTTCGGTAGGGTTTCACTCTGGGCATCCAGGCAAGGCTGCCCAACGCAAAGTGCCCCATCACCCTGCCTGCTCCACCGGCGTCACCGTCAACTCCACCCGCTGCGCGCCGCGCAACACCGTCACGTTGACCGGCTTGTCGATACGCGAAGCATCGAGCGTGCGTTGCAGTGCATCCACATCCTGCACCGGCTGCGCGTCGATCGCGACCATCGTGTCGTCGGTGCGCAAGCCGCCGAGCGCCGCCGGACTGCCTTTGACGATCTCCATCACGCGCACGCCGCTTTGCGTGCCGAGCCCGAAGTAGCGCTGCACGCGCCGCGACAGCGGCGTCGTCGTGCCGGCCACGCCGATATACGCGCGTCGCACGCGACCGTGCGCGAAGATCTGCATGACGACCCACTTCGCGGTATCGATCGCGGTCGCAAAACAGATGGCCTGCGCGCCAGGAATGATCGCAGTATTCACGCCGATCACCTGACCCGCCGAATTGATCAGCGGTCCGCCCGAGTTGCCCGGATTCAATGCCGCGTCGGTCTGGATCACGTCGTAGATCATGCGGCCGGAGTTCGAGCGCAGCGACCGGCCGAGCGCCGAAACGACGCCGGTCGTCACGGTCTGTTGCAGCCCGAGCGGGTTGCCGACCGCAATGGCGATCTGCCCGACGCGCAGCTTCGATGATTCGCCGAGTTCGACATGCGGCAGCGGTTCCGGCGAACCGATGCGCAGCACCGCGAGATCGCTGCCGGGATCGTCGCCGACCAGATCGGCGTCGAACTTCGCGCCGTCGGCCAGCGTCACCTGGATATGCGTCGCGCCATGCACGACGTGGCTATTGGTCAGCAGGTAGCCGTCGGGCGTGAACAGGAAGCCCGAGCCAGTGCCGCCCCGCACGCCGCGCCCATGCGCGGACGCGTCGCCGGGCAGCCGGCGTTCGACGGCGATAAACGCGACCGCCTGCTGCACGCGCTCCAGTGCACCGATCACGGTGCGGGAGTAGGCGTCGAGCAGCGCGTCGTCGTCGCGGGTCAAAAGCTCGGTGGATTGGGGCCCGGGGGCGTCGGATGCGGCGCTCGACAGGTCATCGATGAAGCGTGGGCGGCTTCCCATAACGATGCTCCGGATAGACGGGCTCCGAGATGCGGGGCGCCGCGCGAGTTTTCAAGTGCATCGCGGGGGCGTCGGCGGCGTCCCGGCCGCGCCGCCAGACCGGTGGCCACAGCCCGTGAGACACTTTCCCGGGCGGGCCGTCGCTCGCCGCTCGCTCGCGCCACGGAGACCCTGTTCATGTCCGCATCTAACGCTTCAGCGCCGCAATCCCCGCAGCCGGGTCCACGCATCGAGTCGCTCTGTGCGATCACGCTCGCCACCAGCGACATGCAGCGCGCCGTCGCGTTCTACGAAGCGCTCGGCTTCCCGATCAAGTTCGGCGGTCCGCGCGAGGCCTTCACGTCGTTCGCGTTCGGCAGTTCGTATTTGAACCTGATCGCCGATGCGCGCGCGCCGGTCAACTGGTGGGGGCGCGTGATCATCTACGTGTCGGACGTCGACGCGTTCCATGCCAGGGCGGTGGCGGCAGGCTTGCAGCCGACGTTCGCGCCGTCGGATGCGCCGTGGGGCGAGCGCTATTTTCATATCACCGATCCGGACGGCCACGAACTGAGCTTCGCGCGGCCGCTGCCCTAGCGGCGGAAGTCGGGGCAAACTCGCTATCATGGGGTTATCACGCATGTGCAGCGGCCGCCCACGCGGTAACACGGCTGACACCTCGCGCTTCGATAATCGAACGCGACCGCGTCGCGCTAGCCGCCGCGCGCCATCCCATTCCTGTTGCGAGGAGAGCCGCAATGAAAGAGCCGGACCCGAGACCCGATATCGAACTGATGGCGGAGCGGCAACGCCGTTTCGAGGAAGACCTCATCGATGCCTACGACGAAGAACTCGAAATGGAGGTCGACGACCGCATCATCGACGGCCCGGACGGCTTTACGCCCGAGCATCGCGAGGCGCGCAAGCAGTACTTCCGCGAACTGTTCCGGCTGCAGGGAGAACTGGTCAAGCTGCAGGACTGGATCGTCGCGACCGGGCACCGGCTCGTCGTGATCTTCGAGGGGCGCGACGCGGCCGGCAAGGGCGGCGCGATCAAGCGCATCACACAGCGCCTCAATCCGCGCGTGTGCCGCGTGGCCGCATTGCCCGCGCCGAACAATCGCGAGCGCACGCAATGGTATTTCCAGCGCTATGTATCGCATCTGCCGGCGGGCGGCGAGATGGTGCTATTCGATCGCAGCTGGTACAACCGCGCGGGCGTCGAGCGCGTGATGAACTTCTGCACCGACGAGGAATACGAAGAGTTTTTCCGCTCGGTGCCGGAGTTCGAAAAGATGCTGGCGCGCAGCGGCGTGCAGATCCTCAAGTACTGGTTTTCGATCACCGACGAAGAGCAGGAAATCCGCTTCCAGAACCGCATTCGCGATCCGCTCAAGCAGTGGAAGCTGAGTCCGATGGATCTGGAAAGCCGGCGCCGCTGGGAAGCCTATACGCTGGCGAAGGAGGTGATGCTGCAGCGCTCGCATATCCCCGAGGCGCCGTGGTGGGTCGTGCAGGCCGTCGACAAGAAACGCGCGCGCCTGAACTGCATTCGGCATCTGCTGAGCCAGGTGCCGTATCACGAGATCGAGCATCCGCAGATCGACTTGCCGTCGCGTGTCTATCACGAAGACTATAGCCGTCAGCCGGTGCCTCAGTCGATGATCGTGCCCGAGGTGTATTAAAAGCGGATCGTATGAAATAGCCGGCCAACGAAAAAGCGCGGTACGTATATCAGCGTACCGCGCTTTTCTTCTTGCTTCGCCCCGCCAGATCGGCGAACTCAGAACACCGAACGGAACACCCAGAACAGTGCGCCCGCGAGCGCGATCGACGCGGGCAACGTCAGCACCCATGCGAGGATCAGACTGCGCACCGTGGCCCATTGCAGACCCGAGCCGTTGGCCGCCATCGTGCCGGCCACGCCGGAAGAGAGCACATGGGTCGTCGACACCGGCAGACCGTAGAGGTCGGCGGCACCGATCGTGACCATCGCGACGAGTTCAGCCGACGCGCCCTGGCCGTACGTCAGATGCTGTTTGCCGATCTTCTCGCCCACCGTAACGACGATGCGCTTCCAGCCGACCATCGTGCCGAGACCCAGCGCGATCGCGACCGCCACCTTGACCCACGGCGGAATGAACTTGGTCGCGTGGTCGATCTGGGTTCTGAAGTTGGCAATGATCTTCGCGTCTTCGGGCGAGAACTGCGGCTGATTGGCCTTCTGCATCAGACGGATCGCCTCGGAGGTGACATACATGTTGTTGCGCACGTTATCGACGATGCCTTGCGGCACCGCGGCCATCGAGCCCGACTCGGCGACCTGGCGACCGATCTGCTCGGTCAGCTGCTGCAGCGCCGGCAGCGTGGCGGGCGTCAGCTGACGGGTGCGCACGAAGGCCTCGACGTCGGCGCGCGGATCCGCGGAAGGCGCCGCGCCCTGCGTGTAGCGCGACAGCGTCGCCGCGGTTTGATGCGCGACCGCGACGAAGTTCTGCGTTTGCGCCGGCGTGACCGCCTTGTTCAGCGCGTAGGCGGTGGGCACGGTACCGATCAGGATCAGCATGATCAGCCCCATGCCTTTCTGGCCGTCGTTCGAGCCATGCGCGAACGACACGCCCGTGCAGGTCAGAATCAGCAGGCAGCGAATCCAGAACGGCGGCGGCTCCTTGCCCTTCGGCTCGGCATACAGCGCGGGCACGCGCACGACGGCCTTCAGGATCAGCAGCAGCAGGCCCGCAAGCAGAAAGCCCACGATCGGCGAAAACAGCAGCGACTTGCCGACGCCGAGCGCCTGATTCCAGTCCACGCCACTGGTGCCGTTCGCACCATGCAGCATCTGATTCATCAGACCTACGCCGATGATCGAGCCGATCAGCGTGTGCGAACTCGAAGACGGCAGGCCCAAAGACCACGTGCCCAGATTCCAGATGATCGCGGCGATCAGCAGCGCGAATACCATCGCGAAGCCGGCGCTGCTGCCAACCTGCAGAATCAACTCGACGGGCAGCAGTTGCAGCACGCCGAAGGCGACCGCTCCGCTCGACGTCAGCACGCCCAGAAAATTCCACGTGCCGGACCAGACCACCGCGATATTCGGCGTCAGCGAGTGGGTGTAGATGACGGTGGCGACCGCGTTGGCCGTATCGTGAAAGCCATTGACGAACTCGAAGCCGAGCGCGATCAGCAGCGCGACACCGAGCAGCAGATACGGCAGTACCGAGCTTTCGCGTACGGGCTGCAGATCGTCTATCAGATGAACGCCGCAGTACACGACGCCCGCGATGAGCAGGGCAACGAAAATAACCAGGCCCGCGTTACGGCCTTTGCCGCTGGCGGCGCCTGGTTGCGGATACGAAAGTTCCGGCATGACGTGAGCCCCAAAAAGTGGTCGCAGAGTTCTTGATGCTGCTTTCGCTGTGTGTCGCAACGATGACAACTACGTGACGGCGTTGGGGGTGCGGGAAAAGCAGGGGGCGGCGCGGCCTATGCTACGCCGCTCACGCCGGTAAATACTACGCAGGCTGGCGGACGGGAATAGTAAGATGTCCGAACCGGACTAAGCAAGTGATGAATAGCACGAGCGGCGAGCGGGCTTCGGTTGCGCTTACGATGCGCTGACTACTTCGCCGCTTGCGCTGCCACCGAGGGTGCGTTTATAAGCTTGCGCGACGATTTCCGCCGGTACCCCTTGCGACGGATCGCGGCCCATCGATTCGAGCGTTTCGGCGACCCACCCCGGGCTCACTACATTGACGCGGGCCTTGCCTCGCAACTCGAGCGCGGCCGAGCGAGCGAACGCTTCGACACCCGCATTGACGATGCTGACCGCGGCGCTGCCTTCCATCGGCTGTTGCGCGAGCACGCCGCTCGTCAGTGTGAACGAGCCGCCTTGCGACACATGGTCCACGCCGCAGCGCACCAGATTGACCTGCCCCATCAGTTTATTGGCAAGACTAAAAGAAAAGTCTTCGTCGCCAAGCGCCGCGAGCGGCGCGAATTTCGCGGAGCCGGCCGCGCAGATGATCGCGTCGAAGCTGCCGGCTTGCGCATACATCGCTTCGATGCTGCGTTTGTCCGACAGGTCGACGTGCAGTTCGGAGCCTTTGCGGCTCGCGCCGACCACGTCATGCTCGGTGGCGAGCAGCCTCACGATGTGCGAACCGAGCAGGCCGGTCGCACCGACAACGAGTATTCGCATACATCCTCCTAAGGTCTGTTTGCGGCAATTGCCGCACTGCACACTGCATCGTCGCCCGAGCACTCGCCGAAGCGTGCAACGCGCGATCCTATCGGTCGAGGATAGACGCTGCCGGCGCGACGCGCCAACGCGTGAGGGAAGAGCCGGCTGACACGCGCCGCGATCCTCCTGAGCATCATTTTTGCTACGCTGGAAGTAAGGTCATGTTTCCCGGGAGCGTCGATGAAGCAAGACAGCGAGACAGTCAACGAGCCGGTAGAGGACGAACCGGCACAGCGTGCCTTCACTTCCTATGCCGCGCCGCTCGTCGACGAGGCGATCCGGCTCGCCAAAGGGGTGCACGGCGACGCGTCACCCGAAGCGCTGCACAAACTGCGCGTTTCACTGCGGCGTTTGCGTTCGTTATGGTGGGCTTTCGCACCGCTGCTCGACAAGGGCGAAAATTCCCGGCAACGCGCGGTCTACAAGTTTCTCGCCACCGCGGCGGGTAAAACGCGCGATTGGGACATCCTGATCGCGTTGCTCAGGCAGCAAGACAGCGGCGCGCAAGCATTGATGCCGAAGCTCGAGCAGGCGCGCCGCGACACGCTGGCGACCAGCCGCGAGACGTTGTTGAACGCCGACGTCAAACACCTGCTGCGCGATGCGTTGGCCACCACTTCCGCGCAACTGCACGCCACGCACGATTCGGCTATTGCGCTGCGCAAATTTGCCGCTCGACGCATAGGGGCGTCGGAGCGCTCATTGAAAAAGCGCATCAAACGCGCGCGCCATGCGAAACGCTCGAATTACGCAGCCTTTCACGATGTCAGAAAAGCGGGCAAGAAACTGCGCTATCTGTTCGAGTTTTTCGGGCCGCTGCTTAAAACCAGCCATAAGCGCACGCTCAAGCGCCTGAAAAAAATCCAGAAGCGCTTCGGCATGCTCAACGATACCGTCGCGAGCGAAACGCTGTTGCGCGACAATGCCGCGTCGCTTGCCGACGCGGACCACATCGAAGCCGCGTTGGGTTGGCTCGACAGGAAACGCAAACGCCGCTTGCGCGCGGCGTCGGAGCTACTGGGCTGAGAGAGCGCGTTCGGTCCTCGCTAGCGCGGAGGATCCGCAGCCCAAAATGCACGGCGCACCGCGCTGCGGTCCGAAAGAATAGTCCGCGAAGGAGGCGAGGGGCGTGGCACCGCATGGGCTTTCGCTGCCTCATCGGCTGCGCCTGACGTTGCGCGCCGTTCGAGCCGGGATGACCCGCTATGTGGGCAACCGCCCGTGGGTGGCCGGCATCGCCGGCACGCTCGTCGCGTTGGCGATGTCGATCCGGACAGCGGTGGAGGTCGGCGAAGGCCGGAAGCGGGCGCGACGCGACAACAAACCGTTGTCGGTGCTGTTCATCGATATCGATCACTTCAAGCGTTTCAACGATACCTACGGCCATGAGAGCGGCGACGAGGTATGGGTCGCGGTGGCTGATTGCATCGCGTCCGTGGCGCTGCGCTCGGCCGATCTGGTCGCGCGCTACGGCGGCGAAGAGTTCGCGGTGGTGCTGCCGGATACGACCGCGCAGGGCGCGTTCGCGGTCGCGGAGCAGATTCGTCGCAAGGTGGAAAACCAGGTCATCGTGCGCGGACACGATGCGCCGCAGGCGGTGACGGTGAGCGTCGGCTGCGCAACGGCGCTGCCGAGCGCCACGGATGTCGCGAACGGACTCGAGCTGATGGCCGCCGCTGACGGACAGTTGTATGTGGCGAAGAACGAAGGGCGCAATCGCACCCGGTCGGCGCAGTGGGACGAGTATTCGGCGACGCAGGGGGTCTCGCGCACGGGGGCGGCGCCTTAACGCCAGGTGTTCGTTCGCGTGAGCGTGAGCGCCTTCCCGGCCCAGATTGTCGCGACGCAGCGCAATTCAGGCGCGCTCCGCACTGCGCGGCGCGAAGCCGCGCAACGTCACCGCCGCTGGCGTTTCGTCCAGCGACGCCGAGCGCGGCCGATTGGCGGCCGCACCATCCGCGTGAGCCAGCAAGCCCACCGGGAAGCCACGCCGCTGCCATGCATCGAGCCCGCCGCGCAGTGCGCGAATCCGCGTGTAGCCATTGCTGCGCATATGTTGCGAGACTTCGAGCGCGGTCGCGCTGTCCGGGCAGATGCAATAGATGACCATGTCGTGCGTGCGCAGCGCGCCGTCGATCTGCTCAGGCGAATGCGGATCGAGCGCGCGCGCGTCGGGAATCTGGCGTCGCAGATCGAGCAGCGGAGCGCCGGGCCGCGCATCGAACACGCGGGACGGCGCCATGCGGCGCAGGCGGCCGGAGCGCCGCCAGCGCGACGGCATGCTCGACGCGGCGGCACTTGCCGATGAAGCCTGCGTCGGCGCGGCCAGCATCGGCGCGGCTTGGGCCGACGTGGCTCGCGTGAACCGGCGCCGTTCGTAATATCGCAGATACAGCCGGTAGAGCAGATAGACGAGCGCCACCGCAAGAAGAATGTCGGCGATCGTGCCGCCGCGCTGCTCGACGAACGCGCGCAGCATATGCACCTCGCGTTCCACGGCCGCGCCGCCGAGCAGCCAGAACGTCGCCCACGCGATCACGCTCGCCAGATCCCATAGTGCGTAGATGCGGATGTCGACGGCGGTCGTACCCATCAGCGGCGGCGTAATCAGGCCGAGGCCGGGCACGAACTTCGAAATCGACACGAGCGGCACGCCATAGCGTTCGAATAGCGCGCGCGCGGTTTCCAGCCTCGTATCGACGGCGGGCGACAAGCGGCCGAGCCACGCGAGCAGTTTGCGTCCATACAGACGGCCCGCCGCGAACCAGGTGCCGTCGCCGATCAATGCGCCGAGCACCGCCGCGCCGAGGGTCGGCCAGAACGCCAGGGTGCCCGCAGCGATCGCCGAGCCCGCGAACAGCAGCATCGGCACGGCCGGAATCGGTACGCCGAGGCGCGTCAGCAGGACGTTGACGAACACGATAGCGCTGCCCCAGGTTGAAACCGCCGACAACGGAAACTCGACCAATTGAGGCGCTCCTGTTGCTGCTGTTGGGCTGGCATGCGCGGACGGCCGGTGTCGACCATCGGCCTCAATCGTCAATACGCAACTAACTGTCAACCCCGCGTGCCCACCGCAAGGTGGCCGGCGCGCTCGAAGAGAGTGCGCGCGGGCGCGCACGCTGGATTCGCAGGGGCGGGGGCTGCATCGTCAACGAACCACGAGTGGCCCCCGGGTCCACCTCATCAGGCATTCGGCACTGCCACCACGCCCGGATTCCCGACGATCGCCAGAAACTCCCGCCGTGTCGACGGATCGGTGCGGAACGTGCCGAGCATGCGCGACGTGACCATCGTGACGCCCGCCTTGTGCACGCCACGCGTCGACATGCACTGATGCGCGGCTTCGAGAATCACGCCCACGCCGGCCGGCTGCAGCACCTCGTCCAGCGTATCGGCGATCTGCACCGTCATCTTTTCCTGGATCTGCAGCCGTTTCGCGAACGCATCGACGAGGCGCGCGAGCTTCGAAATGCCGACCACGCGATGGTTCGGCAGATACGCGACGTGCGCGCGTCCGATGATCGGCACCATATGGTGCTCGCAATAGCTTTCGAAGCGGATGTCCTTCAGCACGATCATTTCGTCGTAGCCGTCCACTTCGGAGAAGGTACGCGCGAGGATGTCGCGCGGATCGACCTGGTAGCCGACGAAAAACTCGTCGTAAGCGCGCGTCACGCGTGCCGGCGTGTCGATCAGGCCTTCGCGCTGCGGATCGTCGCCGGCCCAGCGCAGCAGCACGCGCACGGCTGCCTCAGCTTCTTCGCGGCTCGGGCGTTCGGCGGCCGCTACGGGTTTGGTCTTCTTTGCCTTGCTGCTGGTCATGCGTCGTCCTCCTGGATCGCGCGTCGACGCTGCGCGGCGCGCGGGGTCAGTAACTGAGGTCATTGTTCCATGTTTTGCGCCGAAGGTGCCGATGCCCGTTTCGCGGCCGGGGCAGTCGCGGGCGTGCTGCGCACGGCTACTTCGGCCATTCGTCCATCGCATCGTTGAACAGCTCGGCGACCACGCCGCGCAGCCAACTGCCGCGCGGATCGTTATGAAACTTGCGATGCCAGTGCTGCCGCAGGTCGAAGCGCGGCAGCGGCAGCGGCGGCTCGACGAGCATGATCGACGCATGCTCCGACACGTACGCGAAGCCGATCGCGTGCGGCACGGTCGCGAGCAGGTCGGTGCGCGCGAGGATGAAAGGCAGGCTCATGAAGTGCGGCGTTTCGAGCACCGCGCGTCGCTTGATGCGCTTCTTTTCGAGGTACTGCTCGAGCACTTCCTGGCTGCGTCCCTCGGCGCGCACGACCGCATGCCCGGACGCCACGTATTGCTCGAGCGTGAGCGGCCCCTTCGACAGCGGATGTCCGCTGCGCATCAGGCAGATGAAGCGATGCGTGAAGAGCCGCTGCTGAAAGAAGTTGTTGCCCGCCAGGTCCGGAAAATAGCCGACGGCGAGGTCGACATCGCCCGATTCGAGCCCGCGTTCCACTTGCGACGGCGACAGCGTGACCGAGCGCAGTTTCGCGGACGGCGCGCGCTCGGCGAACAGCTGCAAAAGACGCGGCAGAAACACGATTTCGCCGACGTCGGACAGCGCGATCGAAAACGTGTGCGTGCTCGTCGCCGGATCGAAATCCTGCACGTCGAGCATGCCTTTCTCGATGCGCAGCAACGCGTCGCGCGCGGCGGGCAGGATCGCGAGCGCGCGCGGTGTCGGCTCCATGCCTTTCGATGTGCGCACGAACAGCGGATCGTCGAAGTATTCGCGCAGGCGGCCAAGCGCGGTGCTCACGCGCGGCTGGCTCACGCCGAGCTGCTCGGCGGCGCGGCTCACGTTGCGCGTGTCTTCCATCGCGACCAGATAGGGGATCAGGTTCAGATCCAGATGTGTCTCGGACATGCTTGTTATGGCTCGCGGGGCGGGCAGGGCAAGGGAATGCGTATGCCCTATCGCTATAGAGCCTAGTTGAAAAATCGCCCATAAGCATAGTGGGATTTTGCGCGGCCGGCATTTTCGCGCGCAGGGCGAGCGCTGGACGAGGGCATCCCGGACCTTCGCCGCCGCGCGTGGCGACCTATGATGAAGGGGGTTTCCCTGCCTTGACAACCCGCCCACAGGACAACCATAATCGCCGAAGCGTTCGCTAAACGAATCACTGTTCACGCAACGAACAATTCAGCGGCGAAGCAATCGAAGGCGCCAGCCCGCTCTCCCCCTCGCGAGCCGTCGCCAGCATGCCCGGAGACTGTTTCCGCGCGAGCCTTGCCGGTTACGGCTGTCAGCCCAGCGGCACGTAGCGCCCCCAAAGGAAATTCGACATGATCAACAAGATTTTCGAGACACTTCAATCGGCGGTCGCCGATATCCACGACGGCGCGACCGTCATGATCGGCGGCTTCGGCACGGCCGGCATGCCGTCCGAGTTGATCGACGCGCTGATCGAGCAGGGCGCGCGCAACCTCACCATCGTCAACAACAACGCAGGTAATGGCGATATCGGCCTCGCGGCGCTGCTGAAGGCCAAGCGCGTGCGCAAGATCATCTGCTCGTTCCCGCGCCAGACCGACTCGTATGTGTTCGACGCGCTCTATCGCGCCGGCGAAATCGAACTCGAACTCGTGCCGCAAGGCAACCTCGCCGAGCGCATCCGCGCCGCGGGGGCGGGCATCGGCGGCTTCTTCACGCCGACCGCGTACGGCACCAAGCTCGCCGAAGGCAAGGAAACCCGTCTGATCGACGGCCGTCACTACGTTCTCGAAGCGCCGCTGCACGCGGACTTCGCGCTGATCAAGGCGTACAAGGGCGATCGCTGGGGCAACCTGATCTATCGCAAGACCGCGCGTAACTTCGGACCGATCATGGCGAGCGCAGCGAAGACCGCGATCGTGCAGGTGTCGGAAGTGGTGCCGCTCGGCGGCCTCGATCCGGAAGAAATCGTCACGCCCGGCATTTTCGTGCAACGCGTGATCGCGGTGCCGCAAGCGGCGCATGCCCCCACGCCCAATCCTCACGACGCTGCTGCCTGACCCGGAGACCGACATGAAGAAACTGACTCGCGATGAAATGGCCAAGCGCGTTGCCCAGGACATCCCTGAAGGCGCTTACGTGAACCTCGGCATCGGCGTACCGACACTGGTGGCGAACCACCTCGCCGCTGACAAGGAAATCTTCCTGCACAGCGAAAACGGTCTGCTCGGCATGGGCCCGGCACCGGCGAAGGGTCAGGAAGACGACGAACTGATCAACGCCGGCAAGCAGCACGTCACGCTGCTGACGGGCGGCGCCTACTTCCATCACGCGGATTCGTTCGCGATGATGCGGGGCGGCCATCTGGACTTCTGCGTGCTCGGCGCATTCCAGGTGTCGGCGAAGGGCGACCTCGCGAACTGGCACACCGGCGCACCCGATGCGATTCCGGCGGTCGGCGGCGCGATGGACCTCGCGATCGGCGCGAAGCAGGTCTACGTGATGATGGAGCATCTGACCAAGCAGGGCGAGAGCAAGATCGCCGCCGAGTGCTCGTACCCGGTCACCGGTATCGGTTGCGTGACCCGTATCTATACGGACCTCGCAATGATCGACGTCACGAAGGAAGGCCTCGTCGTGCGCGAGATTTTCACGGACATCGGCTTCGACGAACTGCTGAAGCTGACCGGTGTGCCGATGACCGACGGCACGCAGGCCGCGCGCGCGGCCTGATGGTTGGCTGAGGCGTCGCGGCGGCGGTCTGCTTTGCGGCCGCGTCGATGGCGTCTCGTCTGAAAGCGGCATTGCGCGAACGGGCCAGCGTTGACGGGGCGAATTCCTCGTCAGCGCTGGCCTGGCAACTTCAGCGACGGGTTGTCCACGTTTGGCGCACAATACGCAGCACATACTGCGGCATACGCACGGCACGAGCGCTTGCTCCGCCACGGCGTCTGCTTCGAACCGCCGCGCGCCGTGCCGCTTCTTCGCTTCCGATTCCCTCAAACATCGTCGTCACCATGCTCGACTCCAGCGCCCGTCTGACTGGCCTTCTTTGCGGCACACAGCCGATGAACGACATCTGGGCGCCGCGTGCCACGCTGCAGCGGATGCTCGACGTCGAAGCCGCGCTCGCGCGTGCCTCTGCCGCGCACAAAGTCATTCCCGAATCCGCCGTCCCCGCGATCGAAGCGGCCTGCCAGGCCGACCAGCTCGACGCCGACGCGCTCGCACGCGACGCCGCGCTCGGCGGCAACCTCGCGATTCCGCTCGTCAAGCAACTGACTGCACGCGTCAAAGCCGCCGATGCCGAAGCTGGCAAATACGTGCATTGGGGCGCGACGAGCCAGGACATCATCGACACCGCGACGGTACTGCAACTGCGCGACACTTTCGACCTGCTCGACAGCGGCCTGCAAGCCACCTGCGACGCGGTCGCGAAACTCGCGGCCACCCATCGCGCGACACCGATGATCGGCCGCACGTGGCTGCAACAGGCGCTGCCGATCACGCTGGGTCTGAAGTTCGCGCAATGGCTCGACGCGCTGTTGCGTCATCGCGAGCGGCTCGGCGCGTTGCGCGAACGTGTGCTGGTGCTGCAATTCGGCGGCGCGGCCGGCACCCTCGCGAGTCTGCGCGAGGCGGCGCCGCAGGTCACGCAGTCGCTCGCCAAGGAACTCGGCCTCGCGGTACCGACCTTGCCGTGGCACACGCAGCGCGATCGCATCGCCGAGACGGCGTCGCTGTTCGGCATGCTGATCGGCACGCTCGGCAAGATCGCGCGCGACGTGTCGCTGCAGATGCAAACCGAAATCGACGAACTCGCCGAACCGGCCGCGGCCGGCAAGGGCGGATCGTCGACGATGCCGCACAAACGCAACCCGGTCGGTTGCGCGGCGGTACTGACGGCCGCGACGCGCGCGCCCGGCCTCGTGGCGACCGTGTTCGCCGGCATGGTGCAGGAGCACGAACGCGCGCTTGGCGGCTGGCAGGCCGAATGGGACGCGCTGCCGGATCTCGCGCGCCTCGCGGGCGGCGCGCTCGCGAACATCAAACAGATCGCTGCGGGTCTGAACGTCAACGAAGCGCGCCTCGCCGCGAATCTCGACGTCACGCACGGCCTGATCCTCGGCGAAGCGGTGATGCTCGCGCTCGGCGATTCCATCGGCCGGCTCGACGCGCATCATCTGGTCGAGCGCGCGTCGAAGGCGGCGATCCGCGACGGCAAGACGCTGTATGACGTGCTCGCCGCCGACGCGGCCGTCACCGAACATCTTTCGCTCGAGCGCCTGAAGCAGCTGCTCGATCCCGCTCAATACGTCGGCCAGGCGCACGCATATGTCGACGCCGCGCTGGCGCTTCACACCACGCGCGCGCAGCGCGCCCATTCCAAGGAGTAACCGGCATGCCCTACGCCGCAGTCAACGGCACCGAGCTTCACTATCGTATCGACGGCGATCGTCACGGCCACGCGCCGTGGCTCGTGCTGTCGAATTCGCTCGGCTGCGATATGTCCATGTGGACGCCGCAGGTCGCGGCGTTGTCGAAGCATTTCCGCGTGCTGCGCTACGACACGCGCGGCCACGGTCATTCGGAAGCGCCGAAGGGTCCGTACACGATCGAGCAGCTGAGCGGCGACGTGCTCGGCCTGATGGATACGCTGAAGATCGCGCGCGCGAATTTCTGCGGCATATCGATGGGCGGCCTGACCGGCGTCGCACTCGCCGCGCGTCACGGCGACCGCTTCGAGCGCGTCGTGCTGTGCAACACGGCCGCGCGCATCGGCTCGCCGGAAGTGTGGGTGCCGCGTGCCGCGAAGGCGCGCAGCGAAGGCATGTTTGCGCTCGCCGACGCGGTGCTGCCGCGCTGGTTCACGGCAGACTTCATCGAGCGCGAGCCGGTCGTGCTGGCGATGATCCGCGACGTGTTCGTGCATACCGACAAGGAAGGCTACGCATCGAACTGCGACGCGATCGACGCGGCCGACCTGCGGCCCGAAACGCCGGGTATCAAGCTGCCGACGCTCGTGATCAGCGGCACGCACGACCTCGCCGCCACGGCCGCGCAAGGCCGCGAACTTGCGCAGTCGATTCCGGGCGCGCGCTACGTCGAACTCAATGCCTCGCATATCTCCAACATCGAAAAGGCCGGTGAGTTCACGAAGACCGTGCTCGACTTCCTGACGGAGGCAAAATGAACGACGAAGACCGTTACGAAGCCGGTATGGAGGTGCGTCGCGCGGTGCTGGGCAACGCGCACGTCGACCGTTCGCTCGCGAACCGCACCGAGTTGACCGAGGAGTTCCAGAACCTGATCACGCGTTACGCATGGGGCGAGATCTGGACGCGTGAAGGTCTGCCGCGTCATACGCGTAGCCTGCTGACGATCGCGATGATGGTGGCGTTGAATCGCAGCGAAGAACTCGCGCTGCACCTGCGTGCCGCCAAAAACAACGGCGTGACGCGCGAGCAGATCAAGGAAGTGCTGCTGCAGACCGCGATTTACTGCGGCGTGCCGGCGGCCAACTCCGCATTCCATCTGGCCGACAAGCTGTTTCGCGAGGATGATGCGGCGGCCCCGGCGGCGAAGTCGTAAAGACTGAGCACACGTAACTGGCCCTGCGCATCGCGCAGGATCAGATCGAAGGTGAGGGCAGGCGTGCTCACGACGGACTCCGCAGCTTACGCAGGAAACGCTGCACGGCCACCCGCACGATCTGCTGCACCCGACGGTGGGTCGCCTTCGACACCGCGCGCAGTTCATCGAGCAGTTCCTGCGGCAAGTACTGGCGGTAGGACGGGTTGCGGTAGCGGCCGGCCATTTCAGTTCGTCCATTCCGACCGGCCGCGACAGGTCAGGATTGTCTTGCGTTCAATGCAGGCCAGCGGGCCAGGGCAATGAACCACAGCAGAATGACGTTCACCACCGGAATGAAGGCAAGCAGCGACCAGGCGCCCGCATATCCCGCCTTCTTCAGGATCAGCCATAGCGGGATAATCTCCGCGATGACGACAACAAGAACAAACACCAGCCAGTGCCATATGGAAAGAGCGCCCACGCATACCTCCATTTTTTAAAGTTGACGGGCAGAGCTGAGTATAACGACGCACGGCTGACTCCTTTTTCAATATTTCCGGCTGCCATCGATGCCGCACAGCCGCTGCGCTTTACGCGCGTAGTCCTGCAACGCGGTCAGTTTCCGTATGGTCGCATCCCCGTCGCTGGTGATACCGGGAAGATCGTCAGCAGCCGCCGCGTCAAGTCCGGCTGTACCGGCTCCATCAGCTCCAACCATCCGTTCGCATCCGACCGTGCGGGAGGCGGCCAGACACTTCCGCGCCACGCAGCAGGCCGTACTCGACGCGTGCGAAGACTGGGAGGGCGATGGTTACATGCGGCTCGCAACGGGCTTTCGCGCCGGAAGCGGTATCGGATCGATTGCCCGCCTTGGCGACTATCTCGTGGAAGCCTACAGACAGACCCGAACCAGACGTACAGGCCGCGCGGGCAAGGGGTGTAATGACTGAAACAGAGCGAGGCAGGAGCCTTATGACGCGCCGCTCGCAGGCAAAAAAAGACCCGCGCGATGCGGGTCCGGGTCTGAACTGGCGCGGTTCACTCGATATGCCTGTACCGAGTGTCCCCGCCGCCACGCTGCAACTGTTTCGAAACGATAAGAAACTGCTCGTCACTAATCGTACACTCCAGTTCGCCTATCTCGTACACAGCAATCAGCTTGATCTTATTTCCGTTTCGCTCCTCAAAGGTAATCTGATAGACCCCGCGCCACATTGGTTCGCCATCCTCATATTTACCGATCTTCTCGGACGCCAGTCGCACGGCCCTTGTTTTCGTAGCATCGAAATCCAGGGAGAGGATGTCAGTTTTTCTTAGCGCCATCTGGGCCACATAGGCCGGAAACCGGTCGCCGCATGGCGGGTATGGTCCGGGTTCCGCCAGGCATAGCGCGGGAAGGGATAGCAGCAGGACCGCAAAAGCGTGTTTCATGGATTCAAAGGACCTCACTCTATCTGCTTGAACATTCTGTCAGCCTCGACTCTTGACAGCAAATGCTTCGAAACGACAAAAACCTCTACGGCACTCATTGAGCATTCAAATTCGCCAGCGTCGTTCACAGCAATCACCTTAACCTTGTTTCCGTTTTTTTCGTGAAAGGTGATGTGATAGACCTCACGCCACAACTGTTCGCCATCCTCATCTTTTCCTATTTTCTCGGACGCCAGTTGCACGGCTTGGGTTTTCGTATAGTCGATATTGCCAAGCATGCCAGCCTTTTTTAGTCTCGCCTCGGCTATGTTGGTCGGCCACCTGTCGCATTGGGGTTCTGGTTTAGATTCCGCGAGGCATAACGCAGGAAGGGATAGCAGCAGGACTACAAGAGTGCGTTTCATGGATGTTCCACCCTAAGCATTCTGTCGCCACTGTTCCAGATTTTCTTGCGGTATGGCAAGTGCAGAACGATACATCCATTTGATGCGTTGCCGCGGTCAGTCTTGCTGTCGCCGTGGATCATGAAGCCGTCGCGCCCGCCCAAACTCGTTCCCGCAACAGGGTTGAGCCGCATCGAGAACGGTCCAGTTTTAGGGTGCGGAAACGGTGCCGTAATTTCATACAGACCGACGGGGATCGGTCCCAGGTCGCGGACATACTGGCTACCGTGTTTATTTTTGTGTACGCCCTTGCCTGCATATCCGTCATCGGTAATGAATTTGTCATCGTGATACAGCTCGCCGCTCGCATGTTTGTAAATCCACACCATCGTCTTTTCCTCATTGGTTGTACGAACCAACGATTACACCAGATCATCTGGCCGCACACAATTTTTAAGATATACGTCAGTTTGATCTGCATCCGCGTATCGAGCCGACAGAGGCAAGTGCAATTGATCGCGAAAGATCACGGCGAATATGAGTATGGGGCCGATTCGTGGGGAAAACAGAACCACGCCGCAACGATTGCCGGCGCAACACAATGTAAAGAATGCGAATCAAAGCAACAAAAAAGAACGCGAAGATGCAGTCGCAACGAACGTTCAAAACGCAAATGTGCAAAAGCCGGACGTTACGAAGGTCGGCGAAGTGAAGCCTCAAGCCACGAAAACCGCAGCAAACGAAAGCCGCAAAACGAAAACGCCTGTTACCGTTGTGAAGGAATGCGCGCCGTTCAGGATTGGTATCGAAGGAATCCGCACGGCATTCATTCGCGAATTCGGCGGGCGCCGATATTTTTTATGCGGTAGTCGTCGCTACGACGCTCACCGGCACCTGCACGCACACCGCGCGCAACACCGTCTCCTTGATCACCTCGCGCCAATGCGCGAGCGCCGCCTCGTCCATCAGCGGCTCGCCGAGAAACGCGCCGAGCGTGTACTGATTGGCGTTATAGAAATAGCCGAGCGACGCGATCATCAGATACACGTCGCGCGCCGCGATATCGGCGCGAAACACGTCCTGCGCGCGGCCCGCCTCCAATAGCCTCTGCACGACCGAAATCGCGTAGCCCGAAATCTCCTTGAGCTTCTGCGATTTTTTCGCATGCTTGCCCTGGTGCAGATTTTCGCTCGACAGCAGCGTCACGAACTCCGGGTGATCGAGGTAGTACTGCCAGACGAACTCGACCATCTGTTCGAGGCCATGCACCGGATCGCGCAGATCGAGATCGAGTTTGCTTTCCGCTTCGTTGAACTGCGTGTAGATCGTCTCCAGCACTTCGATGAACAACTGCTCCTTGCTGCCGAAGTAGTAATAGATCATCCGGTCGTGCGAACGTGCGGCCTTCGAAATACTTTCGATGCGGCCGCTCGCATAACCCTGCTTCGCGAACACCCTGATGGCCGCCTTCAGGATCTTGGCGCGCGTGTCCTGCGCCTGTTTCGCGCGGATACCGATGGCGCCCGGCTTGCGGGCGGCGGTGGGGCTCATGACGGTCTCGGATCTCGTTGTCAGCGTAGGTTTGAATGGCGGGCGCGCAGACTCGGCACGCCGATGCCGCATTGCACCATGATCCCGCGTGACGGAAAACACGTTGCACAGTCGATTTTGATCGAGTAGATTTCAATCGAGTTTGGTGTAGAAGATACTACATGAACGGTGAGTGACCGCAACATGAAAATGGGCGGCCCACGCGGAAATGCCCTGAAACCGGGACGATTCGCGCACCACGCAGCACCGCCAGTCATGTCGCGCCTGTGATGTCGTAGGGAACCCCACGATGACGGAACATACGAAGGTCGATTTCGGTGCAGAGAGTGTCGATCGCGATACCGCGTCGACGCCGGGCCCAACCGTGCTCGCAAAGTCGGCGCCGCGCAGCGAGCGCATGGCCGCGAACAAGATCGAATGCAATGCGTGTCCGGTGCTGTGCCAGATATCGGAAGGGCGCACCGGCGCGTGCGACCGTTATGCGAATGCGGATGGGCGGTTGATACGCGTCGATCCGGTGGTGTTTCTGTCGCGTGCGGATGATGCCGACGCCGACCAGGCAAATGCGACGATCGAATTCGGCGCACCCCCCGCCGCCGACCAAAGCACCGTCGAACCGGCCCTCTTCGTCACCGGCGTCGGTGCCTCCTCGACCTATCCCGACTACAAGCCCGCGCCGTTCATCGTCGCGTCGAAGCTCGACGACGTCGACATGGTCACCGTCGTCACCGAAGGCATCTTCAGCTATTGCAGCTTCAAGGTGAAGATCGACACCGACCGCTTTCTCGGCCCCGAACAGGCCAACGTGCGCTGCGACGGCGAGATCGTCGGTCACGTGAGCACGGCCGAATACGGCTCGCAGATGCTGAGCCTCGGCGGCGTCCATCATCTGACCGGCGGCAGCAAGAAAGAAGGCCGCGTGACCTGCGACATGATGCTCGCGCTCGGCAACAAGGAGGCGGTCGAGCTTGGTATCGACGGCGGCGCGAGTCTCGTGATTCGCGCCGGCGTCGCGCCGATCGTCGACGGTGTCGAGGAGCAGCGCATGCGCGTCGGCTGCGGCTCCGCGACGATCGGTATCTTCGCGAAGCAATGGTTCGGCCACGTCGATGAGGTGGTGGTCGTCGACGATCACATTACGGGCGTGCTGACCGAGCACCAGGCGGGCCGCTGCCTCGGCATGACGCGCTCGGGACTCAAGATACGCGGCCGCAAATCGACGCCTGGCCGCTATTTCCAGGTTGCCAATCCGGGCACCGGTTGGGGGGGCACCGACATTCAGGACCCGCTCGCGATCGTCGAAGGATTCGATCCGTCGGTCGCGAAGCCGGGCATGCGCGTGCTGATGGTCTCGACGACCGGCGAACACGCGCAATGGTACGAACTCGACGCACAGCTCGTGCCGCGCATCGCGCCGATGCCCGACGCGGTGCGCCGCACGGTCGAGCGGATCGGCGAGAACTGCGAGCCGTCGCTCGCGACGGTGCTGTTTCTCGGCGGCGCGGGCGGCAGTCTGCGCGCCGGCGCGACCGAGAATCCGGTGCTGCTCACGCGCGCGATCAAGCGCAAGCTCGTCAACGTCACGTGCGGCGGCGCGCCGGCTTATGTGTGGCCGGGCGGCGGCATCACCGTGATGGTCGACGTGACGCGCATGCCGGACCGCTCGTTCGGCACGGTGCCGACACCGGCGCTCGTCGCGCCGATCGAATTCACGATGACGTACGACACGTACCGCGATCTCGGCGGCCACGTCGAGGCGGTGCGCTCGTTGCAGAGCGTGCTCGCGAGCGGGCCGACGCATACGGAAGGCGCGCCGCTCGCGCGGCGGACGCTGGCTCGCGATCCGGACAATCCGTGGCCGCCTGCAATGCCCGGTTAAGCACCCTGACTAAAAAATCACGCGATGACCCCCACCCGAACCCGCCTCGACGAACACCGCTGGCATTGGCAGCACGGGCCGATCGACCTGATCCTCGGCGCCGACGGCGAGCCCGACGCGGTGCGTGCCGCATATGACGCATGCTGGGAGCGCTTCAGTCCTGTGCTGGAGGAGCTGGTCCGGGAATTGAACGTGCTTCGCCAACCAGTGCAGGCTGTGGCGGCACGACATGATTGCCCGCTTCGAGGGCCGGTCGCGACGCGTATGTGGCGTGCGTGTCATCCGCATCGTTCGAGCTTCATCACGCCGATGGCGGCGGTCGCGGGCAGCGTCGCCGACGAACTGATCGCCGCGTTCGCGCGCGACGGCATCGCGCGCGCCTTCATCAACAACGGCGGCGACATCGCGCTGCACCTCGCGGCGGGGCAGAAGTATCGCGTGGGCGTGTTGGCGGACCTCGCGCAAATTCCGGGCACGCGTTTCGCGCACGACCCTGCGCTCGACGCGCATCTGACGCTCGACGCTCGGCAGCCGATTCGCGGCATCGCGACGAGCGGCTGGCGCGGCCGCAGCTTCAGTCTCGGCATCGCCGACAGCGTGACCGTGCTCGCGCGCGATGCCGCGAGCGCCGACGCCGCCGCGACGATGATCGCGAACGCGGTCGATCTCGACCATGCGGGAATCGTGCGGCGTCCGGCGTCGTCGCTGAAGGACGATAGCGATCTCGGCGATCTGCTGGTGACCGTTGACGTGCCGCGTCTGCCGCAGCCGCTGATCGATTTCGCGCTCGCGCGCGGCGTCGATGTCGCGAAGCGGTTGCGCGACCAGGGTTTGATCGAAGGCGCCGCGCTGTTCCTGCAAGGACGGGCGCGGGTCACCGGCATCGACGATTCACGCGCGTTGTCCACCACGCGCGCTTCACTGACAACGGAGGCTCCGTGTTCGAAATACGCCGCGTGCTGACGCACGTCGAAGACATCTTCCACGAGTTCGGCCCCGCGCCCGCGCAGCCGCTCAGACGAGGCGCGATCGCCGCGGTGATGACGAATCCGTTCGCGGGCCGCTACGAGCCGAAAATAGAACCCGCGATGGAAGCGCTGAAGCCGCTCGGCTTCGAGATGGCGCAGCGGCTGCTGACGGCGATGGCGGTGCCGCATGCGTCGATCGAAAGCTATGGGAAGGGCGCGATCGTCGGCGCGCGCGGGGAACTCGAGCACGGCGCGCTATGGCATGTGCCCGGCGGCTACGCGATGCGCGAGCTGCTCGAAAAGCACGGCGTGCCGACCAACGCGATCGTACCGTCGACGAAGAAGGTCGGCGCGCCGTCCACCGCGCTCGACGTGCCGCTCACGCATGTCAACGCGAGCTACGTGCGCAGCCACTTCGATGCGATCGAAGTACGCGTGCCCGGCGCGCCCGCCGCCGACGAGATCGTCTACATCCTCGTGATGAGCACGGGGCACCGCGTGCATGCGCGGGTGGGCGGCCTCGCGAAAGAGGCGATCGTCGGCAAGGATGGCTTGCGCTGAAGCGGCGCGCGGCAACCATACAGCAAGGCAACGAAACTCGGAGAGCGCAAATGGCAATCAGGCTTCGCAAGCTGGTCGTGCAGGTCGACGAAACACGCATCGAAATGGGCCAGACCGTCGAGCCGCCCGCGCGCCGCGCGGTCGCGATTGCGGTGATCGATAATCCGTATGCGGGCCGCTACGAAGCGAAGCTCGACGCGCTGATCGAAGCTGGCGAGGAACTCGGCGCGCTGCTCGGCAAGCGCTGCGTCGAGGCGTTGGGCATCGCGCCCGGGGAGGCGCAAAGCTACGGCAAGGCGGCGATCGTCGGCGAGGCGGGCGAGCTCGAACATGCGGCCGCGATCCTGCATCCGAAGCTCGGCGCGCCGCTGCGCGCGGCGGTCGAAAAGGGCGCGGCGCTGGTGCCGTCGGCGAAGAAGATCGGTACGCTCGGCACCGCGATCGACGTGCCGCTCGGCCACAAGGACGCCGCCTACGTGCGCAGCCATTTCGACGCGATCGAGGCGCGCGTGGCCGATGCGCCGCGCGCGAACGAAATCGTCGTGGCGGTCGCGGTGACCGCGTCGGGCCGGCCGCTGCCGCGCATCGGCGGCTTGCAGGCGAGCGAGATCAAGGGCGAAGACGGTTTGCGCTGAACAATCGCTTTTTCGCCGCTTTTTTGCCTGCGCTTGTTGCGCGGGTTGTTTCGCTGGTAGTGTCCTGCCGTTGACGCGGGCGCGCATGGTGCCGCCCGCGCCGCAACGTCCGCCGATCGGGCCGCTGCGCATGTTGCGCGCGCGCCGTTCGACGAGCTGCCGAGGGTCGCGATGCTTTCGAATCTGCTGGTACAACTGGTCAATGGACTCGCCGACGCGTCGACGCTGTTTCTGGTCGCCGCCGGTTTGTCGTTGATCTTCGGCGTGACGCGCATCGTCAACTTTGCGCACGGCTCGTTCTATATGTTCGGCATTTACGTCGCGTATAGCATCGCGAGCCGCTTTGGCCACACGGTGGGCGGCTTCTGGCTGTCGGTGCTCGCCGCCGCGCTCGCGGTCGCGGTGTTGGGCGCGCTCGTCGAAATCGTCGTGTTGCGGCGGATCTATCAGGCGCCGGAGTTATTCCATCTGCTCGCCACGTTTGCGCTCGTGCTGATCTTTCGCGACGCCGCGCTATGGCTTTGGGGCCCCGACGATCTGTTCGGCCCGCGCGCGCCGCATCTCGCGGGCGCGGTCGACTTTCTCGGCCATCCGCTGCCCACGTACGACATCGCGCTGATCGTGATCGGTCCGGTCGTCTTGCTGCTGCTGTGGTACGCGTTGACGCGCACGCGTTGGGGCACGCTGGTGCGCGCCGCGACGCAGGATCGCGAGATGCTCGGCGCGCTCGGCATCAATCAGGCGTGGCTGTTTACCGGCGTGTTCTTCGTCGGCGCGTTTCTCGCGGGACTCGGCGGCGCGCTGCAAGGGCCGCGCATGTCGGCGAACCTGTCGCTCGACCTCGAGACGATCGGCAATGCGTTCGTGGTCGTCGTGGTCGGTGGCATGGGTTCGATTCCGGGCGCGTTCGTCGCGGCGTTGCTGATCGCCGAGATCAAGGCGCTGTGCATCGGTATCGGGCACGTGACGATCTTCGGCATCGGTTTATCGCTGAGCCGCTTCACGCTGGTGGCCGAATTCGTCGTGATGGCGGTCGTGCTGGTGGTGCGGCCTTGGGGTCTGCTCGGCCGCGCGAGCGCCGCGGTGCGCGCGATGGGTACGCCGGAAACGCCATTGCGTCCGGCGGGCAGGCGTCTGAAGGGGCTGGCCGCCTTCGTGTTGCTGGTGCTGGCGCTCGCGCCGCTTGCGGCCAACGCGTTCCCGTACATGCCGGTGCTGCTGGTTGAAATCCTGATTGCGGTGCTGTTCGCGGCGAGCCTGCATTTCATCATGGGTCCGGGCGGCCTGCATTCGTTTGGCCATGCCGCGTACTTTGGACTTGGCGCTTACGGCGCGGCGCTGTTTCTGAAGGTGCTGAATCTGCCGATGGAAGCCGCGTTGCTGCTCGGGCCGCTGCTCGCGGTGGTGGGCGCGCTCGTGTTCGGCTGGTTCTGCGTGCGACTGTCTGGTGTCTATCTGGCGATGCTGACGCTCGCGTTCGCGCAAATCGTCTGGTCGGTCGTGTTCCAGTGGGACGACGTGACCGGCGGCAGCAACGGCGTGCTAGGCCTGTGGCCGTCGAACTGGCTGTCGTCGCCGGTTGCGTTTTACTACCTGACGTTAGCGTGCGCGGTGCTCGGGGTGTGGCTGCTGCGCCGCATGCTGTTCTCGCCGCTCGGCTATGCGATGCGCGCGTCGCGCGATTCCGCGCTACGCGCCGAGGCGATCGGCATCGACGTGAAGCGGGTTCAGTGGGCGTCGTTCGTGATCGCGGCGTTGTTCTGCGGACTCGCCGGATCGCTGTACGCGTTTTCGAAGGGCAACATCTCGCCCGAAGTGATCAGCGTGAGCCGCTCGGTCGATGGCCTCGTGATGGTGCTGCTCGGCGGCTTGCAGACGTTGAGCGGGCCGATCGTCGGCGCGGCCGTGTTCACGTGGCTGCAGGACACGGTCGCGCGCCAGACCGACTACTGGCAGGCGCTGCTCGGCCTCGCGATCCTGCTGCTGGTGATCGCGTTTCCACAGGGTATCGTCGGCTTCATTCGCGAGCGTTTCGGCGACGCGAACGGCGATCAGGCCGACAAGACCAACGGCGGCGCCGCGTCGCCGTCGCAACGGGCCGCCGCGGTCAAGGAGGGGCTATGAGCCTGCTGCGCGTAAGCGGTCTGTCGAGATCGTTCGGAGGACTGAAGGCGGTCGATAACGTTTCATTCGATCTCGAAGCGGGTCAACTGCTGGCGCTGCTCGGCCCCAACGGCGCGGGCAAATCGACTTGTTTCAACATGGTCAACGGCCAGTTGCAGCCGTCGTCGGGTTCGATTCTGCTCGACGGTCACGAACTCGTCGGCATGCGGCCGCGCGATATCTGGCGGCGCGGCGTCGGCCGCACGTTCCAGATCGCCGCGACGTTCAACTCGATGACGGTGCTCGAAAACGTGCAAATGGCGCTGGTGTCGCGCGAGAAAAAGACCTTCGGCCTCTGGAAGCCAGCGGGCTTGCACCATGCCGACGAAGCGTTCGCGCTGCTCGAACAGGTCGGCATGGGCGCGCACGCGAAGCGCGCGTGCGGCGTGCTCGCGTATGGCGACGTGAAGCGCGTCGAGCTTGCGATCGCGCTCGCGAACCGGCCAAAGCTGCTGTTGATGGACGAACCGACCGCCGGCATGGCGCCGAAGGAGCGCAACGAATTGATGGCGTTGACCAAGCGGCTGGTGACCGAACACGAGATCGGCGTGCTGTTCACCGAACACAGCATGGACGTCGTATTCGCGTACGCCGACCGGATGATCGTGCTCGCGCGCGGCAAGCTGATCGCCGAAGGCGACGCCGACACGATCCGCAACGACGCGCGCGTGCAGGAGGTCTATTTCGGCACCGGCAAGACGTTCCGGCCGCACGCGCCACTGCAAGACGCGTCAGGCAGCGCGCGGGATCGTGGAGCATTGCAATGAGCGAACCGATGCTGAAAGTCTCCGGCCTCAACGCGTTCTACGGTCGCGCCCACATCCTGTTCGACGTCGGCCTCGAAGTCGGCCGCGGCGAGGTGGTCGCGCTGATGGGCCGCAACGGCGCCGGCAAATCGACGACGATGAAAGCGGTGATGGGACTGCTGCCGCGCCGCCACGGCGAAGTGATGTTTCGCGGCCAGAACATCAGCGCGCTCGCGCCGTACAAGATCGCGCGCATGGGCGTCGGTTTCGTGCCCGAGGACCGCCGCGTGTTCGCGGACCTGACGGTGATGGAAAACCTCGACACGGGCCGCCAGCCGCCGCGGGAAGGCGCGCCGCAATGGACGCCCGACAAGCTGTTCCGCCTGTTTCCGAATCTCGGCGAAATGCCGAAGCGCCCCGGCGGCCAGATGAGCGGTGGCGAGCAGCAGATGCTGACCGTGTCGCGCACGCTAATGGGCAATCCGTATCTGGTGCTGCTCGACGAACCGTCCGAAGGCGTCGCGCCGGTGATCGTCGAGCAGATGGCGAACATGATTCTCGAACTGAAACGCGAAGGGCTATCCATTCTGTTATCCGAACAGAATCTGCACTTCGCTGAGCTGGTCAGCGACCGCGCGTATGTGCTCGAGAAAGGGCAGATCCGTTTCAGCGGGACGATCGGCGAACTGGCACGGAACGAAACAGTGAGGCGCGCTTATCTGAGCGTGTGAATTCATCGGGTAGTGTCGGCGAAAGGAGAGGCAGATGGCGGCAGAGACGTTGACAGGCTTGTCGGGCAAGGTCGCGGTAACGAACATCGGGCTGCTGCTGTCGGGCGATATCGATCAGCCGATTCTCGACGCGGACACGCTGGTGATCGACGACGGCGTGATCGTCGCGCTCGGCCGCGAGAAAGACTGCGATCTCGAAGGCGCGCGCACGACGGTCGACTGCAAGGGCACGACGGTCGCGCCGGGCCTGATCGACTCGCACGTGCATCCGGTGTTCGGCGACTGGACGCCGCGCCAGAATCAGCTCGGCTGGATCGAGTCGAATCTGAACGGCGGCGTGACGACGATGATCTCGGCCGGCGAAGTGCATTTGCCTGGCCGTCCGAAAGACGTGCTCGGCGTGAAGGCGCTCGCGATCACCGCGCAGCGCTCGTTCGACGGCATGCGCGCGGCCGGCGTCGGTGGCGGCGTCAAGGTGCTGGCGGGCGCGCCGGTGATCGAGAAGGGCATGGTCGAGCAGGACTTCAAGGAGCTGTCCGAGGCCGGCGTGAAGCTGCTCGGCGAAGTCGGCCTCGGCAGCGTGAAGGGCGGCGAGGAAGCGCAACAGATGGTCGCGTGGGCGCGCAAGTACGGTATCCAGAGCACGATTCACACGGGCGGTCCGTCGATTCCGGGCTCCGGCCTGATCGATCGGGACGTGGTGCTCGCCGCCGATGCCGATGTGATCGGCCACGTCAACGGCGGCCATACGTCGCTGTCGTACCGGCACGTGTGCGATCTGTGCGAGCAGTCGAGCCGCGCGCTCGAAATCGTCCACAACGGCAACGAGCGGATCGCGTTGCTGACCGCGCGCCATGCGATCGAACTGAAATGCCCGCATCGGATCATTCTCGGCACCGATAGCCCGGCCGGCTCCGGCGTGCAACCGCTCGGCATTCTGCGCATGATCGCACTGATCTCGAGCCTCGCCGACGTCCCCGCCGAAATCGCGTTCTGCTTCGCGACCGGCAATACCGCGCGGCAGCGCCACCTGCGCCAGGGGCTGATCGAGCTGGGCCGTCCCGCCGATCTCGTGTTCATGGACCGCGCGCAGCATACGGCCGCCGACACGCTGCTCGAAAGCGTGCAGCTCGGCGATATTCCGGGTGTGGGGATGGTGATGATCGATGGTCTGATCCGCTGCCGGCGCAGCCGCAATACGCCGCCCGCGACCGAAGTGCCGGTGGTGCTGTGAACGCGCGGCGCGACAGGGTGCTCGCATCATGATGAACCGCGCCGCTCAGCTCGTGCTGAAGGTGAACGGCGCGACGCATGTGGTCAGCGCGGCGGCGCAGACACCGCTGCTCTACTTGTTGCGCAACGATCTCGCGCTGAACGGGCCGAAGTTCGGTTGCGGTCTCGGCGAATGCGGCGCCTGCACCGTGCTGCTCGACGGCATGCCGACGCGCGCCTGCGTGACGACCGCCGAAGTCGCGCTGGGCCGTGAGATCACGACGCTCGAAGGGCTCGGCACGCGCACCGCGTTGCATCCGGTGCAGCAGGCGTTCATCCACGAACAGGCCGCGCAATGCGGCTACTGCCTGAACGGCATGATCATGACCGCGAAGGCGCTGCTCGATCGCGATCCGCATCCGAGCGTCGCGACGATCCAGCGCGAGCTGTCGCGCAATCTGTGTCGCTGCGGCACGCATGTCGAGATCGTGCGCGCGGTGCAGCGCGCGGCGCAATTGCTCGACGCGCAAACGGACGTGGACGACGGAGCGCGCGTATGACCGGGCCGGACTTCAGCGTCGATCGTCGTGGCGCGACGCCGTCGCGCAAGCAGTTGTACGACGCGCACAGCGTGCTGCTCGTCGCGCGGCCGCCGCATGCACCGGTCAAGGCCGCGCGCGGCCAGCCGGGTTCGCGTTCTTCGTTCGTGCCGACCGAGGCGGATCTGTTTCTGGTCGTGCGAGACGATGGCAGCGTGGTCGCGTTCAACGGTCACGTGGACCTGGGCACCGGCATCGGCACCGCGCTCGCGCAGATCGTCGCGGAAGAACTCGACGTGCCTTTGACGCGTGTATCGATCGTGCTCGGCCATACCGGCGAAGCGCCGAACCAGGGGCCGACGATCGCCAGCGCGACGATCCAGATTTCGGCGGTGCCGCTGCGGCAGGCGGCGGCGCAAGCGCGTCAGTATCTGGTCGCGCAAGCGGCCGCGCGCCTGAATGTAGACGCGAACGATCTCGACGTGCAGGACGGCCGCGTGTTTCCACGCGATGGCGACCCGGCGCAGGGCATTCACTATGGCGAGCTGATCAAAGGCCAGCGTGTCGAACTGCTGCTGTCGAACGATGCACCTTTGAAACCGCCGCACGCGTATCGCGTCGTCGGTAAAAGCGCGCCGCGTGTCGACATTCCCGCGAAGGCGACCGGTGAGCTGAACTTCGTGCACGACGTGCGCGTGCCCGGCATGCTGCATGGACGCGTGGTGCGGCCGCCTTATGCGGGCGTCGCGCAGGGTGAGTTCATCGGGCATAGCCTGCTGGAAGTGAACGAAGCGGCGATTCGCGATTTGCCTGGCATCGTCAAGGTGGTCGTGATTCGCGATTTCGTCGGCATCGTCGCCGAGCGTGAGGAGATTGCGCAACAGGCGGCGCAGCGGCTCGACGTGCGATGGAAAACGGTCGATGGCCTGCCGCCGCTCGACACGAGCGAGCAGGTCGAAGCGGCGTTGCGCGCGAATCCGGCGACGCGGCGCGATCTGGTAATCGAAGGCGACGTGGATGCGGCGCTCGCGCAAGACCCGTCGCGCACGTTGGAACGCACTTACGTATGGCCGTTCCAGATGCACGCATCGATCGGCCCGTCGTGCGCGGTCGCGGACTATCGCAACGGAGACGGCAACGACACGCAGCTGAAAGTCTGGTCCGGCACGCAGAACCCGCATTCGCTGCGCGCCGACCTCGCGTTATTGCTGACACTCGACGAAGCGCGCATCGACATCGTGCGGATGGATGCGGCGGGCTGCTACGGACGCAATTGCGCGGACGACGTCGCCGCCGACGCCGCGCTGCTGTCGCGCGCGGTCGGCGCGCCGGTGCGCGTGCAGCTCTCGCGCGAGGACGAACACGCGTGGGAACCGAAGGGCGCCGCGCAACTGATGGACGTACGCGGCGCGCTCACCGCCGAAGGCGAACTGGCCGCCTACGACTTTGCGACGCGCTATCCGTCGAACGACGCCCCCACGCTCGCGCTGCTGCTGACCGGCACGATTGCCGCGCAGCCGCAGGTGTTCGAGATGGGCGACCGCACGGCCGTGCCGCCGTACGACTATCGCAGCATGCGCATCGTCTGCGACGACACGCCGCCGATCGTGCGCGCCGCGTGGCTGCGCGGTGTGTCCGCGTTGCCGAACACGTTCGCGCACGAGTCGTTCATCGACGAACTGGCCGAGCAGGCCGGCGTCGATCCGGTCGAATTCCGCCTCAGGCATCTGACCGATCCGCGCGCGATCGACCTCGTCAAGGCGGTCGCGGCGAAAGCCGGGTGGGAACCGCGCGAACCCGCGTTCAGAACGCGCGGCGAGGACGACGAAGACGGCAACATCGCGCGCGGCCGCGGCATCGCGTACGCGCGCTACGTGCACAGCAAATTCCCGGGGTTCGGCGCCGCATGGTCCGCGTGGGTCGCCGATGTCGAAGTCGATCGCAACAGCGGCGAACTGGCGGTCACGCGCGTCGTGGTCGGCCAGGACACCGGCACGATGGTCAATCCGGATGGCGTGCGTCACCAGATTCACGGCAACGTGATCCAGACGACGAGCCGCGCGCTGAAGGAGCAGGTCAGTTTCGGCGACAACGCGGTGACGAGCCAGGAGTGGGGCGCGTATCCGATCCTGACGTTCCGCGAAGTGCCGGTGATCGACGTCGTGATGATGCCGCGCCACGGCGAGCCGCCGATGGGCGCCGGCGAGTCGGCGTCGCTGCCCGGCGCGGCCGCCATCGCCAATGCGCTGTACGACGCGACGGGGGTGCGTTTCCGTCGCCCGCCGTTCACGCCGGAAAAGATCCGCGCCGCGCTCGCCGACGCGCAGGCGCAAGACGCGGCGGCGGCGCGCAGGAAAAAGCGCCGGCGGCGCGGCTTTTTCGGCTTGTTGGCCGCGGGCGCGGTCGGCTGGCTTGGCGCGCTGTCGTTCGCCTCGGGTTCCAGCGCGCCGCTTGCGCCGATCACGCCGCCGCTTGCAAGCGCGTTTGCGCCGGAACTGGTCGCGCGCGGCAAGCTGCTCGCGTCGCTCGGCAATTGCGCGGTTTGCCATACCGCCCACAACGGCGTGCCGAACGCCGGCGGCAAGCCGCTCGCGACCCCGTTCGGCATCGTCTACAGCACCAACCTCACGCCCGACGGCCAGACCGGGATCGGCCACTGGTCGCTCGAAGCGTTCGTGCGCGCGATGCGGCACGGCATCAGCCGCGACGGTCATCGGCTGTATCCGGCGTTTCCGTACACGTCGTTCCAGAACATCTCCGATGACGATCTGCACGCGCTCTACGCGTATCTGATGTCGCAAACGCCGGTGCGCAGCCGGCCGCCCGAAACGAAGCTCGCGTTTCCTTTCAGCGTGCGTCCGCTGATGGCTGCATGGAACGGCCTGTTTCTCGGCCGGACCGCGTTTGCCGCCAACCCCGCGCAGAGCGCGCAATGGAATCGCGGCGCGTATCTGGTGAATGGCCTTGGCCATTGCAGCGCGTGCCACACGCCGCGCAACGCGTTCGGCGCCGAGAAAACCGGCGCGGCGTTCATGGGCGGAGGCAGCGCCGAGGGCTGGGAAGCGCCCGCGCTGTCGGCGTTGTCGAATGCGCCGGTGCCGTGGAGCGAGGACGAACTGTTCCGCTATCTGCGCGACGGTCACGCGCCGTTGCACGGCGTCGCGGCCGGGCCGATGGCGCCGGTGATCGGCGATCTGGCGGCGCTGCCCGACAGCGATATCCGCGCGATGGCCGTCTATCTCGCGTCGCTCAATCCGCTGGAGCCGAACGCCGATCCGGCCGCGACCGCGCGCGAATACGAACAGGCCAGCGCGATGACGGGCGCGCCGGTCACGGCGGGTGCACGGCTTTTCGACGGCGCGTGCGCCGCGTGCCATCACGCTGGCAGCGGACCTCAGTTGTTCGGCGCACATCCGTCGCTGGCGCTGAACACGAACCTGCACGGCGCGACGCCGGACAGCCTGATTCGCGTGATTCTCGACGGCATCGGCTCGCCTGCGCGGCCCGAACTCGGTACGATGCCGGCTTACCGCGACAGTTTCAACGACGCCCAGGTCGCCGAGCTCGTGTCGTTCCTGCGCGCGCAGTTCGCGGGCGGCAAGCCGGCATGGCAGGACGTCGCCGCGAACGTGGCCAGAATCCGCGCGGAACCGCGCGAGCAATGAGCCGCCAGCCGTCGTCCGAAGGTGCGCAGGTCCACGCGCTTGCACGTCCTCACGTACGCATGTCTGACTAAAACCACCATTCCTTCTGATAACGGAGAAACGCATGACCACGCGCGCAGGATGGATCTCTCGCCTCATGGTGTCGACCGTGTGCTCGTTTGCCGCGCTCGGCGCGAGCGCACAGCAGACCATCAAGATCGGTGAGATCAATAGCTACAAGGCGCAGCCCGCCTTTCTCGGGCCTTACAAGCAAGGCTGGAATCTCGCACTCGAGCAGGTGAACGCGGCGGGCGGCGTGCTCGGCAAGCAGCTCGAAGTTATTTCGCGCGACGACAACGGCAACCCCGGCGACACGATCCGCGTCGCCCAGGAACTGATCGCGCGCGAGCAGGTGCAGGTGCTGTTCGGCGGCTTCCTGTCGAACACCGGCCTCGCGCTCGCCGACTTCGCGAAGCAGAAGAAGATCTTCTTCCTCGCGGCCGAACCGCTGACCGACAAGATCGTCTGGGCCGACGGCAACAAATACACGTACCGTCTGCGTCCTTCGACCTACATGCAGGTCGCGATGCTGGTGCCCGAGGCCGCGAAGCTGAAGAAGAAGCGCTGGGCGATCGTGTATCCGAACTACGAGTACGGGCAATCGGCGGCGGCGACCTTCAAGAAGCTGCTGACGGCCGCGCAGCCGGACGTGCAGTTCGTCGTCGAACAGGCGACGCCGCTCGGCAACGTCGACGCGGGCGCCGTGACCCAGGCGATCGCCGACGCGAAGCCCGACGCGATCTTCAACGTGCTGTTCGGCGCCGACCTCGGCAAGTTCGTGCGCGAGGGCAATACGCGCGGGCTCTTCAAGGATCGCGCGGTGGTGTCGCTGCTGACCGGCGAGCCCGACTACCTCGATCCGCTCGGCGCCGAAGCGCCGACCGGCTGGATCGTGACCGGCTACCCGTGGTATTCGATCGATACGGCCGCGAACAAGCAGTTCGTCGACACGTATCAGGCGAAATATCACGACTATCCGCGGCTGGGCTCGGTGGTCGGCTATTCGGCGCTGATGTCGATCGCGGACGGCATCAAGAAGGCGGGTTCGACCGATCCGGACAAACTCGCCGCCGCGTTCAAGGGGCTCAACGTGCAGACGCCCTTCGGCCCGATCATGTACCGCGCGCAGGACAATCAGTCGACGATGGGCGCGTATGTCGGCGTGACCGGCGTGAAGGACGGCAAGGGTGTGATGACGTCGTACCGCTATGTGGATGGCGCGAGCGTGCAGCCATCGGACGCCGAGGTGAAGAAACTGCGCCCGGCGGATTGAGGACGTGGCGCGCGGCGGTCCGTCGTGACTGCCGCGCAATGGCCGCGCGAGTGTTGGTGAATGCACGTCCGCAGCGGCTTTTGCCACGAGCGGGCGGCTTTGAAAACGGCGGTTGCCGTCGGCGAAACCTACTCTTCCGCGTCGTGCTCCGTGACGAAGCGCTTCAGATAAGCGAGCACGGCCGCTTCCATCGCGCGATGATCGGCGGTGTTTTTCGAGCCCGCGTTTTCTTCATCGCCGAACAGTGTGGACGGCGCGTTGTGCACGTCCACTTCCTGTCCCTCGCGGAACACGCGAATTTCGTGGACGTCTTCGACGTACTCGGCGATCCAGTGCACGCCCTCGATATGTGTGCCAGCGCGAACCGTAACTATCTTCATGGCTGTCTCCATGCAAGGCGGCCGATTTGAGTTAGCGCTTCGGCGCTTACTCCCGTCCCATGTCCACCACCATACGCCGTCCCGCCGACGCACGCGAGTCCCGCCGCGCAACCGCCGCCGGAGCATGGCGCGGATGGGCGCTCCGGCACGCTCGTTGCTAAATGATAGAGACTCACCCACAACCGGAGAACCGTCATGCCAGAGCAGAAAACCTTGAAGCGTGCCGCGGCCGATAAACGCGCCGGCAAATCAGCGAGTACTCAAGCGGGAGAGTTCGTCAAGGAACAGGTGGACAAGGTCCGCGCCGGCAAGCACGGCGTGCGCTCGCCGAAGCAGGCGATCGCGATCGGGCTGTCCGAGGCGCGGCGCGCGGGCGTCGACCTAAAGCCGCCGAAGAAGGGCGCCACGAGCGAGGCGACCCGCAAGAAAGCGCAGAAGGACAGCGCGGCGGGCAAGCACGAAGGCGCCGCGAAGAAGAGTGCGAGCAAGGAGTCGAGCGCGAAACGCTCGCGTGTGTCGGAGAGCGTGCTCAAGCGCGAGAGCAAGGCCGGGGCGTCGTCGGCGGCGATGTCGAAGCAGGCGAAGTCGGCGGCGGCCAAGCGGCCAGCCGCGAGCCGCTCGGCCGCAGCCAAAAAGGCTGCTGCGACGAAGGGCGCGGCTGGACGCTCCGCTGCCGCGAAAAAGGCCGCGCAAACGCGGGCGTCGCGCGCGCATCACTGAGCTTGCGGCTCGCAAAGCGGCAGCAATAAAAAAGAGCGGCGCACGCATGCGCGTGCCGCCGCTCTTTCGTCGTCGCCTGGTGGCGCGCTTGCGGGCCTTCTTACTGCACCGTCGCCAGCACCTCGCCAACGGTGCGGAAGAGCCGCGCGATCTGCTCTTCGTCGATGATCAGCGGCGGGGAGAACGCGAGGATGTCGCCGGTGAAACGGATCAGCACGCCTGCCTCGAAGCATTTGACGAACGCCTCGTAGGCGCGCGCGCCCGGCGCTCCGTCGCGCGATTCGAGCTCGATGCCCGCGACGAGGCCGAGATTGCGCACGTCCTTCACGTGCTTCGCGCCGCGCAGCCCATGCGCGGCGGCTTCGAACGTCGGCGCGAGGCTGGCCGCGCGCTCGAACAACTGGTCGCGCTGGTACAGATCGAGCGTCGCGATCGCGGCCGCGGCAGCCGCCGGATGCGCCGAATACGTATAGCCGTGGAACAGCTCGATCGCGCCCGGCGCGCCGCTACCCACGACCGTGTCGTGGATCGTGCGGCTCGCCGCGACCGCGCCCATCGGAATCGACGCGTTGTTGATCGCCTTCGCCAGCGTGATCAGGTCCGGCGTGACGCCGAAGTGTTCGCTCGCGGTCGCCTTGCCGAGGCGGCCAAAACCCGTGATCACCTCGTCGAAGATCAGCAGGATGCCGTGCTTCGTGCAGATCTCGCGCAGCTTTTGCAGATAGCCTTGCGGCGGAACCAGCACGCCGGTCGAGCCGGCCACCGGTTCGACGATCACCGCGGCGATCGTCGAAGCGTCGTGCAGCGCGACGATGCGCTCCAGCTCCTCGGCCAGATGCGCGCCCCATGCGGGCTGGCCCTTCGAGAACGCGTTGTGTTCGAGGTTGTGCGTGTGCGGCAGATGATCGACCGCCGGCAACAGCGCCCCCGAAAACGTCTTGCGATTCGGCGCGATACCGCCGACCGAAATCCCGCCGAAACCGACGCCGTGATAGCCGCGCTCGCGGCCGATCAGCCGCGTGCGCTGGCCTTCGCCGCGCGCGCGATGGTAGGCGAGCGCGATTTTCAGCGCGGTGTCGACCGATTCGGAGCCCGAGTTCGTGAAGAAGATGCGATCGAGCCCTTCCGGCATCAGCTCGGCAACCTTCTTCGCCGCTTCGAACGCAAGCGGGTGGCCCATCTGGAAGGTCGGCGCGAAGTCGAGCGTCGACAGCTGCTGCGTGATCGCGGCGACGATTTCATCGCGGCCATGGCCGGCGTTCACGCACCACAGCCCGGCGCAACCGTCGAGAATCTCGCGCCCGTCGGTGCTGCGGTAGTACATGCCCTTCGCCGATTCCAGCAGGCGCGGCGCGGCCTTGAACTGGCGATTGGCGGTGAAGGGCATCCAGAAGGACGACAGATCGTCGATGACGGGGCGCGAAGTCATGGCATCTCCTCGAAGTGGTGTCGGTTGGGGCTTTAAGCGTAGCCAAACTGTAGCCCTCGCGGTTTAATGGCGGCATAAACAGTTGACCAAGTGTAGTGTCAACCGTGCTGGTGGATTCGCGCGAACTGTTCCGGTAGGCGGGCGGTCCGCGGTCCGTCTTTTTGCCCCTCGTTTTTCGCCCGAAACATGATCGAACTGGACCTTCAACGCGACCGGCGCGCGGCGCCGACGCTCGTCGAACAGGTCGTGCAGAGCTTCGCGCGCGCGATCGACTCGCAATCGCTGCGCGCGGGCGCACTGCTGCCGTCGGTGCGGCAGCTTGCCCAAAGCCATGCGCTGAGCACCTTCACCGTGACCGAGGCGTACAACCGCCTGGTGTCGATGGGGCTCGTGGTCGCGCGGCGCGGCTCCGGCTATAGGGTTGCGGCGCGCTCGTCGTCCACGCGGGCGGCCGTCGCCGACTGGACGCCGCCGAGCCTGACCGCGACGTGGCTGCTGTCCGACGTGTTCGCCGATCACTCGGTGCCGATCAAGGCGGGCTGCGGCTGGCTGCCGAGCGAATGGACCAACGAGAGCGGCCTGCAGCACTCGCTGCGCGCGCTGAGCCGGGTGCCGGCCGCGCGGCTCGGCGACTATGGCCATCCGTACGGCTTCGCGCCGCTGCGCGAGCGCATCGCCGAACAACTCGACCGGCGCGGGCTGCCCGTCGACGTCGCGAACGTGCTGCTCACGCAGGGCGCGACGCAGGGGCTCGATCTGATCGTGCGCACGCTGCTGCGCGCGGGCGATGCGGTGATCGTCGAAGATCCCGGCTACTGCAATCTGCTGCAGATCCTGAAGCTCGCCGGGCTGGTCGTGCATGGCGTGCCGCGCACGCCGGCCGGCGTCGATACGGACGTTCTCGCAACGCTGGTCGCGCGGCACAAGCCGAAGGCGATCTTCGTCAACACCACGCTCCAGAATCCCACCGGCGCGACCTTCGGTATGTCGGCCGCGTTCCGCTTGCTGCAGATCGCCGAGCGCGAGCGCATCTGGGTGATCGAGGACGACGTGAGCCGCGAACTCGCGCCGGCCGGCGCGCCGCTACTGGCGGCGATGGAAGGCTTGCAGCGCGTGTTGCACGTCGGCGGCTTTTCGAAGACGGTGACGCCGTCGCTGCGCTGCGGCTATGTGGTGGCGGAGCAGGCGGTGCTGCGCGAACTCGCGCGCACGAAGATGGCGGTGGGGCTGACGTCGTCGGAAACGATCGAGCGGATCGTCGACAAGGTGCTGGTGGAAGGGCGTTACGCGCGCCACGTCGAGACGGTCAACGAACGGCTCAAGCTCGCGCACGTGGCACTCGAAGAACGGCTGGACGCGCTCGGGCTCGAGGTGTTTCACCGGCCGCGCGCGGGACTCTTCATGCTGGCGCGTCTGCCGATCGAAGCGGAGCGCGCCGCCGAGGTCGCGACCGCCGCGCTCGCGCACGGCATCTGGCTCGCACCGGGCTCCTACTTCCGTCCCGACGACGCGCCGAGCGCGTGGTTCCGCTTCAACGCGCCGTATTCGAGCGACGACGCGTTGTGGCGCTTCATCGAGCGGGTCGGGCAGGGGGCGTGGTAGACGCGGCGGCGCGCGTCGAAAGCTCAGCCGCCGTGCCCGATCAGCTTCAGCGCGATCGGATACAGCGACGCGACCAGCAGCAGCGCCATCGCGATGTTGAAGACGCGCAGCCGCTTCGGGTTCGACAGCACCTCGCGCATCGCGGTGCCGAAACCGGCCCACACGCAGATGCACGGAAAGCCGATCACATAGAACACCGCAGCCATCGCGACGGCGTTCATGCCGAAGCTGTTGCTCAGGTGAATCGTCGTCGCGGCGGTCAGCACCATCATCCACGCCTTCGGATTGACCCACTGAAACGCGATCGCCTCGTGAAAGCGCATCGGGCGACGCTCTCCGTTCCTGAGCTTCAGTTCGCCCGACGTGCCGATTTTCCACGCCAGATACAGCAGATAAGCGACGCTGACGACTTCGAGCACCGTATACAGCACGGGGAAATGCACGAACGCCTCGCCGAGGCCGATGCCGACCGACAACATCAACAGCACCACGCCGACGCTGATGCCGGACAGATGGGGCAGCGTGCGGCGAAAGCCGAAATTGACGCCCGACGCGAGCAGCATCGTGTTGTTCGGACCGGGCGTGATCGAGGTGACGAGCGCGAACAGGATGCCGGCGGGCAGCGCGCTGAGAGTGACGAAAGACATGGGGGCTCCGGTGTCGCCAACAGAAAACGGTGAGGCTCATTCTAGCGACAGGGGCCGGTACAGTACCTGTACGGTTTTGAAAATGATGTCCGGTACGGATCGATGATGACTTGATTGGCCGGAAAGCGTCGCCACGCGGCGTTTCAACACTCGGTAGTTAACATATGTTGCATTTATTTTTTTAATGGCAACATATGTAGACGGCTGGCGCAGCAGCCCGCCATCCATCAGGAACCTGCTGCACGATTGGAGATACCCATGAAAGTGATGAATTGGTCCACTGTTGCCATGCTCGTGGCGGCAACGTTGGCGAGTCCGGGCGCGTTTGCGCAGGACGCGACGTCCACGCTCGCGAAGATCCAGCGAAGCGGCGTGATCGCGATTGGCCATCGCGAGACGTCGGTGCCGTTCTCGTACGTCGACGCGAACAACGAGGTGGTCGGCTTTTCGCAGGACCTGTGCAACAAGGTCATCGATGCGGTCAAGGCGAAAACGAAGCGTCCGGACCTCAAGGTGCGCTTCATCCCGGTCACCTCGCAGAATCGCATTCCGCTCGTGCAGAACGGCACGGTCGATCTCGAATGCGGCGTGACGACCAATCTCGCGGCGCGCCAAAGCCAGGTGGCGTTCGCCGACACGTTCTTCGTCGCGACGACGCGTCTTCTGACGCGCAAGGACTCGGGCATCAAGGACTTTCCGGATCTCGCCGGCAAGACGGTCGTGACGAATCAGGGCACGACGTCCGAGCGCATCCTGCGCAAGATGAACGAGGACAAGAAGATGAACATGCAGATCATCAGCGCGAAAGATTACGGCGAAGGGCGTCTCACGCTCGAAAGCGGCCGCGCCGTCGCGTACATGATGGATGACGTGTTGCTTGCCGGCACGCGCACGCTGACCGCGAAGCCGTCGGACTGGATCATCACCGGCACGCCGCAATCGTCGGAAGCGTATGGCTTCATGTTGCGCCGCGACGATCCGGAGTTCAGAAAGCTCGTCGACGACACGCTCGAACAGGTGATGAAAGGACCGGAAATCCACACTATGTACGACCGATGGTTCATCAAGCCGGTGCCGCCGAAGAACATCAGCTTCGACTTTCCGATGAGCGATTCGCTGAAACAGCTGTACGCGCAGCCGAACGACAAGGCGCTCGAATAACGGCTTTGGCCGCTATTGCGCGTAGGAATGGTTTCTAGTGGCAGTCTTTTGCTCTTTCCTCTATACCTGGCTATAGGCGGCGCGTTTCGGTTGAACGTCGCCTATAGCGGGAACGGAGGTGCAAAGTGAAGAGGCCGATGGAATCTTCGCGGCGCGGACGGATTTTCCCCAGTGGAATTCTTCGTGCTGCGCTGGCGTTGGCAAGCGGCGTATTCATGGTGTCCGCAAACGCCGACGCACAAATGCGCGCGATTACGATCGTATCGGGCACCTATGGCGAGAATTGCGGCGCGCCGCGCGGCAACCTGACTCGTGAGCTCGAGCGTCATTGCAACGGACGGGAAACTTGCGATTACGCGCTGCCCGGCCTGCACAAAGGCGGCACGACAATGGCATGCCCACGCGACTTCCACGCCGAATGGCATTGCGACCACGCGGACTTCCACACGGCGGCGCTGGGTCCCGGCGCGAAATCGGGCGACACGCTCGTGCTGGGTTGCGTCGAGTCGCGTGGCGCGGGCAAATAGCTCCGTGCGCGAATAAAAAGGCCGAGGCCCTAACGGGTCTCGGCCTTTGATTTTTGCTGCGGTCTTTTTAGCTGGCTTTACGAACCGGCGCGAACCGGCGCGAAGCGCCGCTTGCTGAGCGACGGCCCGATACGACGGAACCGTTCCCGTTTGTGTTCTTCTTCGAAGTGCGCGAGCGACGGCTTGACCAGATCGCTGCGCGACAGGATCCCCATCAGACGCATGCTGTTGCGATCGGCGACCACCGGCAGGCGTTCGAGCCCCAGCACGGCGAGCCGCGTCGCCACCAGCCGGCAGGTTTCGGATGACAAGGCAAACGCGGTGTTGTGTTGCGCGAACACGTCGGCGAGCGTCATCGCGCGCTTGCGTTCCGTGTCCTCGGCGCAGAAGCGTTCGAGCAACATGCGGTCGGCCATGCCGATCACCGCGCCGTCGCGCACCACCGGATACGCGCGGCGCAGCTGGTTCGCGCCGAACAGCGTCTGCAGCGTTGCGCCGACCGTCGTGGCGGCATCGACCGATTCGACCGAGGCGGTCATCACTTCGTCGACATAGTGGCGCTCGAGCGGATCGACGCCGTACTCGCGATAGATGTGATAGCCGCGTCGCGCGATTTTCTCGGTCATGATCGAGCGCCGCATCACGACCGTGGAGAAGCCGTGCGCGATCAGCGTTGCCGTCAGTAGCGGCAACAGCGCGTTGGCGTCGTGCGTGAGGCCGAACGCTAACACGATGGCCGTCAGCGGCGCGCCGAGCGTGGCACCAAGCGTCGCGGCCATGCAGACGAGCGGCCACAGCGCCGGTTCGCTGCCCGGGAGCCAATGCGCGAGCACCGTGCCGAGTCCGGCACCGAGCATCAGGAGCGGTGCGAGCACACCGCCCGACGTGCCCGAGCCGAGCGCGATGACCCACATCACCGCCTTCACGGCGAGCAGCAAAAGGGCGACCTGCACCGCAATGTGCTGATGCAGCAGATCGCCGATCACGTCGTAACCGACGCCGAGCGCGCGCGGTTCGAGCCAGCCGCCGATACCGACGACGATGCCGCCGAGCGCTGGCCACCACATCCAGTGGATCGGCAGCTTGCCGAACAGGTCTTCCACCTTGTAGAGCGAGGCGGACAGGCCGGACGCCAGCGCGCCCGACAACCCGCCCGCGACCGCGCACGACAGCAGCGACCAGCCATCGGGCGCGGCAGTCTGTAGCGGAAACAGCGGACCTGTACCGAAGAAAATCACGCGGGCGAAGCCAGCGACCGCGCACGCCACCGCGACTGGCAGGAAGCTGCGCGGCCGCCATTCGAACAGCAGCAGTTCGATCGCGAGCAGCACGGCCGCGAGCGGCGTGCCGAACACCGCGGTCATGCCGGCCGCCGCGCCCGCTACGAGCAGCGTCTTGCGTTCCGCCGACGTGACCTTCACGCACTGCGCGATCAGCGAGCCGAGCGCGCCGCCGGTCATGATGATCGGGCCTTCCGCGCCGAACGGCCCGCCGCTGCCGATCACGATGCCCGACGACAACGGCTTGAGCACCGCCACTTTCGGCGACATCTTGCTCTTGCCGAACAGGATCGCCTCGATCGCCTCGGGAATGCCGTGGCCGCGAATCTTTTCGGAGCCGAAGCGCGCCATCAGCCCGACGATCAAACCACCGATCACCGGCACGCCGATCACCCAAATGCCAAGCGTATTGATGGCGGGCGAGCGGTCGACGAACGACAGCGTGCCGAAGAAAAACAGATTGGTGAACAGGCGAATCAGGTTCAGCAGAACAAAGGCGGCAATCGTGCTGACGAAGCCGATGCCTGCGGCGAGCGCGAAGATGCCGGGCAGCCGTGCATTCGCCGCGAAGTCGCGTTTATGGGAATCCATGCTCATGGTTAGTCGAGGTCGATCCGTGGAACCTGGAAGGAGCCTTCGAGCGATCTCAATTCGGCGCGATGCAGTTCCGCAAGCCGTTCGAGTACCCGTTCTCCCGCTCTTTCGAGGTGTACTTCAACCTGGCGGCGATCGGTCTCGCTGACCTGGCGGCGCACGAGATTCAGTGCCTCGCAGCGCGATACCAGCGCGACGACGCCGTGATGTTGCGCCTGCAGACGCTCCGCGAGTTCGCCGACGGTCGCCCAGTCGCGCTCCGGATAGCCCTTGATGTGCAGCAACAACAGGTATTGCAACGGCGTGATGCCCTCGCTTTGCGCGGCCTGCTCGGAGAAGCGCTCGAAGCGCCGCATCTGATAGCGAAACTGCGACAACTGCTCGAAATCGCTCTTAACGAGCTTGCGAGTCCGTACTTTCATGGCAAATCCGCCAATGTGAAGAAAACCGAAAATATATCACGTCATGATGTACTTGGGCGAATTGCGGCCGTCGCAACGGCATCGCGCGGCAGGTCTCCTCGGTCTTTTAGTTGAAAATCAGGCCGCCTCGCGGGCTCGGGTGGCGGTTTGCCGATACAGGCCGGAGATCAGGTCCACCTGCGTGATCATGCCGACCACGCGGCCCGCGCGATCGAGCACCGGGATGTGGTGATGGCCGAAGTTCGCGAACATCGGCACCCGTTCCGTGATCGGATCGGTGGCGGCGACGGTGCAGACGTCGGTGGTCATCACGCTGCCGACGTCCGACGTCCGACGTGCGAAGCGCATCGCCGCGCAGCCAGCCATCGAAGTAGTTGAGGATCGGACCGAGCGCCGGTGTCGATGTCGAGCAGTTCGTCACGGCGCCCGAGCACGGCTTTGACGTCTTCGCGGAATATTCGCGACAGGTCCGAGCAGCAGATACATCAGACCGCCGGTGAACGCGATGCCGAGAAGCGCGCCGAGGCACGAACGCGCACGCTCGTGCCATTTCACGGTGAGCGGTGCAGGGAGAAAGCTGGCAAGCCAGCCGAGAGCAAGGAGAGCGGGACAAGATAGGAGCAGAAAGTAGTCGATGATGCCGGGCCCGACATTACCGGGAAAACCTGGCAAGGCGAATACAGTCTGGTCATGATTATATGTCAATATGATATAAAAGTTCTCCGCCCCCCGCGCGGCGCGCGGAATCTGTCGCATCTCGCAGACAGTCGAGAACACAGCCGACGTGCTTCAGCATGGCCCTTAAATCACCCCTCGGCGCGTTCTTTTTTGTCACGTCGTGATATAAAATGAGAGCAGACGGATTGAGAGGACTGGTTGGCCGTTGCCTGATAGACCGATAAAGGAGCCATCATGATGATCACATTTCAATCGACGGCGTCGCCGGATGTCGTCATGCTCAGGGATCTCGCACAATATCTGCTTGGTCTGATCGGCAAGCGGCTCGGCGCGCGGGGCGTTATCAGCCGCGACGAGCTGCCCCGCGCGATCGATCGGCTCGAAACCGCCATCACCGAAGACGCGGCCGCGGAAACGACCCTCGAAGCATTGCACTGCTCAACCAGTAATCAACGCGAGTCGCGCAACCGGCTGTCGCAGCGCGCGTGGCCGTTTCTGGACATGATGCGTGCGGCGCGCGCCTCGGACGCGGACATCATCTGGGGGCTGTAGTTCGTCGAGGGAATCGCGATGAAACAACTTGCGTCGTGTCGACGTTTCGCAATCGTCCTTATTTCGGTTTGCGCCGTTCCGCTTGCCTATGCGTTCTCACCCGCGCAGCAGACCGGCCGATACCCGCAGCCGGTGTGCGGCTCTTGCGCCGCATCGTGCGGCACGGGGGTGCGAAGCAGTGTGATCGGCGTGTATGGCGGCACCGTTGTCGACCAGTTGTCCAGCGGAGCGGTGCTGCTCGTGAGATGGCCGAACGGTTCGCCGCACGAGGCATGGACCGCTCGGTCGCATGGCTATGGTTTGCCCGTCGACCCCGCGGCAAACGGTGCTCATGTTTTCTTTTTGTGGCCTGAGTCATAGCGCGGTGTTCCTGACCGGCGGCGCCAAGCAACCGCTATTTCAGGGCAGGGATTCGGTGGCCGCCGAAACTGGCGAATAGTGTCTGTTTGACGGCGTTTCTGTAGGTATTTGCGTGCATCGGTGTCGCGCGGTATATATCACGAACTGACATATAATTAATTGATCACGTGCCGCACGGCGCAAGGAGGTTCTCATGTCGAGCTTCAAGCGCATTCTTCTCTGCTACGACGGAACTCGCGAAGGACAACACGCGTTGAAGGACGGTGCCGCTCTCGCGCAAGACCTGAACGCTGAAGTGCACCTGCTTTCCGTGCTCAACAATACGGCGTGGATGCAGGGCGCGGACATTACGGCCGCGGTGCCGGTCGATTTCATCAACGAATCCGCCAAAACGCTGCTCGACGAGGGCTTACGGAAGCTCGCGGCACGCGGAATTCGCGCGACCGGTCATCTCGCGATCGGCGAACCACTCGATGAGATACCGTTTTTCGCTAACGATCTGAAGGCCGATCTGGTCGTCGTCGGTCATCGTCGCAGTCACGGACTCGCGCGATGGTGGGGTGGCCGGCACGACGGGCTGCTGCTCGATCGCGTGACGTGCAGCGTACTGGTCACGATGGGCGCGGCAACCGATGCGCCGGCCGCAGCCGCAGGCACGGGCGAGACCGCGCGGTCCGCCGAACATTCATGAGCGTTGTTTTGTGTGTTGTGTGTTGAGTTGTGTTGCGTTGGCACGGAGGCACACCATGAAAGACGTCGACGAACAGTTCAATCATCCTCAGCCCGTCAGGCACAGCGATAACGAAAAGAGCAAGCTGCCGCAGCGCGCCGCCGATGCGCAGCGGCCGAAGAAAAAACCCGAAGGCGAGCCGCCGGTCGAGTGACGAGGGGCGGCGCCACGCCGTTCAGTTCGCGCGGAAACACTAAAACGCTGCCAGCCCGAAAGCCTGGCAGCGTTTTAGTCATGCATGCAAACCGCTGGCACAGGCGACCGACATCACGTCAGACAATCAGAAGTCGGTGCTGACCGACAACAGGAACGTACGCGGTGCGCCCTGGGTCAGGTACGTCGTCGCGCCGTAGGCCGACACGGCTGACCAGTACGCCTTGTTCGTCACGTTCTGCACGGTGGCGCGCAACGTCGTCCTCTTGCCGTAGATGGACGTCTCGTAACGCGCCCCCAGGTCGAAGCGGTTCCACGACGGGATCGACAGCGTGTTGGCCGCGTTCGCTTCCTGCGCGCCGGTATGGATCCAGCGCGCGTTGACCGCGAGCCCCGGCACCATCGGAATGTCGTAATCGGCGCCCAGGTTGAACAGGAAAGTCGGCACGCCCACCGGACGGTTGCCGTCGTAGGTTCCGCCTTGTGTGTTCTCGAGCGTCGCGTCCATCAGCGAAGCGCCGGCCAGCAGACGCAGGCCCTTGAGCGGCTCGCCATGCACTTCGGCTTCGAGACCGCGATGGCGTTCGTTGCCGTTCAGGCCATAGATATGCGTGGCCGGGTCGGTGAACGCCGACGGCTGTTCGATCTGGAAAGCGGCAAACGACGCACCGAGCCTTTCGGTGTCGTACTTGAGACCCACTTCCCACTGCTTCGTGCGGACCGGCGCCAGTTGTTGACCGTAGTTCAGCGTGCTCGCCGGCGCGATGCTGCCCGCGGCCAGCGCTTCGCTGCGGTTCGCGAAGATCGACACGTTCTGCGTCGGGCGCAGAACGAGGCCGAACAGCGGCGTCGTGATGCCGTCGCTGTAGTTGCCGCTGCCGATGCCCGTGTTGTCGTAGTTGGCCGTCGCGATCTCCTGGCGACGCGCACCGACCGTGAACAGCACCCGGTCATGCAGGAAGCCGAGCGTGTCGGACGCGGACACGCTGCGGATCACCGTGGTGGGAGAACTGATGGCAAAAGTGGATGTTTTCGATGAGGTCGAACGGCCGCGACGCGCGGGGTTTGACGCCGCTGCAGCCGCGGTACAGCGCTTGCTACCCACCCAAAGGTTTACTCGCAGGCCGCCATACATGCCACGAAATCCGACTACCTGCCAGAGGTGGAGCGCCCGAGAGGTCCAGCTATTGCACGGCGTGCCGCGCGTGCTCGTCATCGACGACAACGAGAACGCCGCCGAAGCGCTTGCCACCTGGCTTTCCTACGAGGGTGTCGAGGCGCGCGCCGCGACCGGCTGCACCGCGGCGCTGCACTGCGTGCGCAACTGGGTGCCCGACGTCGTCGTGCTCGACATCATGATGCCGGAGCGCGACGGCTACGAAACGGCGAGCGCGCTGCGCCGCTATCTGCCGACGCACAGTCTCGGCATCGTCGCGTTTACGTCGCTGGACGAGGACCACGTGAGGCAAACCGGCCGCGAGCGCCACAACTTCGACGGTTATTGCCAGAAGGGCACGGCGCCGGCCACGCTGCTCGCACTGCTGCGAGGGTTGTGGCGCGGCTAGCGAGGGGGCGCGCGTCGATAAAAAAACGCGGCGGCGTGGACATCGCTCCACACCGCCGCGCTTTTCAACCGCGCTCTTTAGTCGGACCCGCAACCCGCCGCGCTCAACCGCTCAGCTCTTTCGCGCGGTCTGCATCCAGCCGGCTTGCACGCCGAACTGCGCGATCTGTTTCGCGACTGCATCGGCGAGGCGCTTTGCATCGTCCGACACGCCCGCGCGCTTCGTTTCGGTCACGCCGTGCAGGCCCGCGCCGGCCGCTGCCGCGGTCGCGACGGTGCCGGCCGCCGCGCCGACCCCGGCGGTTTCGACCATGCCGGGCATCTTGCCGCTGTCCGCGTTGGCCGTGAAGCTCTGCACGACATGCGGCGTGCCGTCCGCGGGCTGGTAGACGATCCGCACCGCGCTGCTCACCTCGCTCTTGCCCGCGCCCAAGCCGATCAGCGTGCGGCGGCGGCGATTGCCGGCGTCGATCGTCTCGAAGCTGCCCTGCACGAGCAGCACGTTCTGGCCGGCGGGCACCGGCGCGTCGGTGCGCACCGCGTGCAGACCCATCGCCTGCAGCTGATGGACGATCTCGTCGGCGACCTGCTCGCGCACCTGGGCGGCATCGGCAACCTGCTTCTGCGCGTCCGACGAGCCCGACATCTGCGTCTTCAGTTTTTGCAGCATGCCGCCGTTGTCGAGCTTGACCTGCTGCGGATCGGCATCGAACGTGTAGACGTAGATCGTGTCCGGATGCATCGTCGATTGCGTGCCTGCGTCGGCCGTCGCGGACGTGCTCGTCGCGCTCAGATTCGTCACGCTGGCGCCGGCGCAGCCGCTCAGCAGCGCGCCGCCGCACACGAATGCCATGCAGGTGAAACGGGCGGCGTTCTTTTTGATGAAGTTCACTGAAGTCAACATGATGATCCTGTGGTCGGCACGCGGTGCCAGTCTGTTCGAGTCCGTCGCCGATGATCGGGCAACCGTGGGATCGTCGATCATCGGCGAAGGGATTCGCACGTGAAGCCTTTCGATCTCATGCGTCTGTGATTCGTCACGCACCGGCAGCGAACGAAGTATGGGTGAGCGGCTCGCCGAACTCCATTCAACAATTATTTCGAGCGATGTCACGGCGAAACGAAGAAGAGCGCGCGGACGTCGAGCCGCCGATCAGCTCAAAGCGAGCTTGACGATGCAGCACAGGACGAAAACTAGCAGGGCGGCGGCAATGGCCATGTCCAGCGGATAGCGCATTCCTTCACCCTGCCCTGACGTTGCGGAGCTCCTATCGTAATCACCTGACGGAAGATGAAAAGCATCAGTGAAGCGCCAATGTGGGACAGGCAACGTAGCCGCGGAAAGCCGCGCGGGGCGGGGCGGCAGGAGCGCTTCCACCCATCGGCGAGATGCGGCGATGGAGCGGTCGCTCGAACGCGCTCGCATGCTCCGGCGCAAAGATAAAGCGCCATGTGGCGCGGCGCTTTATTCGCAATTCGCGATGAGAATTTATTGCGGTTGTGCCGCTGGCTGACCCGGCGGCGTGCCATGCGGCGCCTTGTTCGCCGCCACGAGATCTTCGGCGGGACTCGTGCGTAGCGTCGCGATCGCCTGCTCGGGATTGGCGGGCTTCAGCTGCTCGCGCGCGAGCGAGTCGTACACGTAGTGACGCAGCATCGGGTCCTGGGTCTTGTTCAGCACGTCGCGGTAGACGGCGACGATCTCGCCTTCATGACCGTTTAGCGCGTACAGACGGCGCAGTTGTTCAAGATCATTGATCACCGCGAAAGCTGGGCTCGGATGACCCATCATCGGACCATGCCCCGGCGGCCCGTCGCCGCGCGGGCCGCCGTCGTGCATAGCGGCGCGCGGCTCTGCGGCGCAGACCCCGAAGCGACGCACGTTGCCGTGAACCGGTTTTCGCCAGGGTGAGTCCGCTGGCGCAACCCAGCCGGATAGCGCATGATTGCTCCGATGTGCCGTGCGACCCCAAAAGCAGCTTGCTGTGGCGGCACGCGCGGCGCACGCAGCCGCCGGCATCGGCGTCGCGCCTGGTGCGGGCGACGCAGAGGCGATGAGTTTTCAACCGCAAGGAGGATTTCGCATGGACCGACCCGATGCAGCCAATCCGTTTGGCGATCTAACCAAAATGCTGGAGCAGTTCAAGCTCCCCGGATTCGACGTGCCCGCCATCATGGAAGCGCGCCGAAAGGACATGGAAGCGCTGGTTCAGGCGAATCAGACAGCATTCCAGGGGATGCAGTCGCTCGCGCAGAAACAGGCCGACATGCTGCGCACCACGCTGGGCGAGCTACAGGCGCTGACTGTGCAGCTCACGGCGGCCGGCACCGCGCCGTCGAGCAAAACCGCGGAGCTGATCCAGCAGAGCCTGCACAAATCGCTCGCCGACATGCAACAGCTCGCACAAGCCGCGTATCAGACCCAGGCGGAGTCGTATGGGGTGATCGCGAAACGCGTCGAGGAGAACGTGCAGGAGTTGAAGTCGCTTCTTCAGCAACAGAAGAAGTAGCGCACGCCGCGAGTTCCGGACGATCTATGACGCGGAGGGCCGCCAGGCCCTCCGCTTTTTTTTTGGTGCGCCAGGCATGGCGCGTAGCGCCGTGACTGGCGCTGTCCGACCCGCTGTGGTGGCGAGCCGGATGACTTGGGGGTGAAAGTCCTCTGCACACCCGGCAAGGGGAAGTGCTAGCTGAACGGCAAGGGTGTCCGTCGTAAGGCGGAATCTGAAGGAAGCCGCAGGCAAAATGCTGGCCTGACGAACAGGAAGCGGATATCAGGCGGTGTGGCGGGGTGAGCAGTCCAAGATCTGTAAAGCCCAATACTTGCACGGAACGCCACGACGTAGATCCGACAGGCATAAGCAGGAAGGTCGCGCGCATTACCCTGGGAGCCCCGTCAGTCTGCCTTGTGCTACTGGCATCGCAAGGTGCCGGGATGGGCTGGCGGGAGTCAGCAGAGGCCATAGTAGCGGCTCGGAACCGGAGCAGTGAAGGGCCGAACCTGACGAGAGTGGATAGTCACGCGTGCTCTCTGAGCGTTTGGGCACAAGTCTCGGCACAGCCGGGAGCCTGCGATCAAACTTGACGGCCGGAAGCCTGAGAGAGGTTGGGGTGTCCATTGAACGACAGGCGACACGACGAACGAAACGAAGCTCGCTGGAGCAATCCAGTCGTCAGGAAACGCCGGATACGTGATCCGTACGTCCGGTGTTGTGGGAGGACGGCGGGGGCAACCCCGCCTCCTACCCGATCCCGTCGGAATTCGCGTTGCAAGTCTCATGTAGTCAGAGGAATGCGGACTCCGCCCGCTCGTTATTCGGCAGACGCTTACATCGATGAACAAGCGCTGCTCACGTTCGCAACTTTTACGCGTGGCGGCCGCAATTTCCGCAGTCGGTCAGTTCTAAATGTCAGACGGAAACCGAATAAGCGTCAAAGCATTGTCGCCAAAAGGCTTTTGCCCACGCTGATCAAACCCGGTCGATCGATTCAACAACTCCGAACAGTTTCAATCGCGCCGCAAACGATGCCGCGCGCCATTCCCCTGACTAAAGTTTCGCCTCGCCTTTCCGTAGACGCATTCACGCAGCCCAACCGGCGTGAAGGCAACCGGCTTTGCCGGTCAGGTGTGCGCCCCTAGTCTCGCGTTTGTGATCGGCTAGATGCAGGTCGCGGCGTTTCACCTCGAAGGAAATTTCTTGAAACCGATGCTTCTCACCCGCATTGCCTGCGCAATGCTCGGGGCAAGCTGCGCGTTGCCGTTCGGCGCGCACGCGACGCTCGGCCATAACGCCAGCACCGTCGACGGCGATCGGACGCGCCTGCATGCGGTTGCTCGCGCGGCCAGCGCACAGGGCGCGTATTCGGTGCATGTGCTGACGCTGCCGTCCGGCACCCAGGTGCGCGAATACGTGGCGGGCAACGGCATCGTGTTCGGCGTCGCGTGGGACGGCCCGACGCTGCCCGATCTGAAGGCGACGCTCGGCGCGTCCTTCGATGCCTACGTGGCCGCCAGCGCGGCGCGGCGCGGCGCGCCGCTCGCGGTCTCGAACAGTGACCTCGTGGTGTTCTCGAGCGGCCATCTGCGCGCGTTCACCGGCTACGCCTATCTGCCGCAGGCGGTGCCCGCGGGCGTCGACGTCAGCGTTATTCAATAACGGAGCGAATCATGCGATCCAGGTCTTCGTGGATGACTCTGCTGGGTGCGGCGCCCGTCGTGGTTCTGGCGCTGCTGTTGAGCGCGTGCGGCGGCGGGGGCGGCAGCGCGAGCACCACGGGCAATTCGAGCACCTCCAGCAACTCGAACGGTTCGGGCAGCTCGACCAGCTCGTCGGGTTCGACCGTGACCAACACGTCGCCGTCGCCGCAGGTGCTGGCCGCCAACGCGGTGCGCGTGACGGTCGACTCGGGCGTCAGCAACGTGCCGAACATGCCGTTCGTCAGCGTCACGATCTGCGCGCCCGGCACCAGCAACTGCCAGACGATCGATCACGTGCTCGTCGATACCGGCTCGTGGGGCGTGCGCGTGTTCGCGTCCCAATTGCCCGCGTCGATGAGCCTGCCGCAGCAGCAGGACGGCTCGGGCAACCTGGTTGCCGAATGCATGCAGTTCTTCGACGGCTACACGTGGGGCGCGGTGAAGCTCGCCGATGTGCAGATCGCGGGCGAAAAAGCCGCTGCGCTGCCGATCCAGGTGATCGATCCGGGCTACGCGTCGCTGCCGGGCGATTGCGCGGCCGTCGGCGCGGCGCGCAATACGCCGGCCGCCTTGCAGGCGAACGGCATTCTCGGCATCGGCGTGTTCAAGCACGACTGCGGCGCGAACTGCGTGCAGCAGGCGATCCCCGCGACCTACTATGGTTGCGGCGGCACCAGCTGCACGTCGATACCGCTCGCGCAGACGTACCAGGTCGCCAATCCGGTGCCATACTTCGCGACCGACAACAACGGCTCGATGCTCAGTCTGCCGACTGTGTCGGGCGGCGCGCCATCGGTGTCGGGGCAACTCGTGTTCGGCATCGGCACGCAGAGCAACAATGCGCTCGGCGGGGCGCAGGTGGTCGGTGTGAGCCCATCGAACGGCACGTTCACGACGGTGCAGAACGGCACCACGTATACGCGCAGCATTATGGACAGCGGCTCGACGGGACTCTTCTTCCAGACCACCTTGATGCCGGCCTGCGCGAGCCCGAACAGCGCTTATTACTGCCCGAGCTCGACGCAGCAGTTGAGCGCGATGATCGAAGGCGTGAATGGCGCGACGAGCGCGGTGACGTTCAGCGTCGGCAATGCGATGTCGATCGCGCAGACTGATAGCGGCGACTCGGCATTGCCGCTGCTCGCGGGCCCGGCATTCGTCACGTCGACGGTGTTCGACTGGGGGCTGCCGTTCTTCTACGGTCGCAATGTCTATGCGGCGATCGAGCAGCAGTCGACGCCGGGTGGGACGGGGCCTTATGTGGCGTACTGAAGTGGCGTACTGAAGTCGCGTATTGAAGTGGCGAGCCGAGCGCGTGTAGCCGGTTGCTCGCGGCTCGATGATGAGCGTCATATGCGCCCGCTGCCGGCTGGTCCGGCGGCGGGCTTTTTTATGCGCTTGTTGGCTCGCGGTCGCCCCGCTTGTCGCGCTTGTCACCCGCTGCCGCGATCACGCGATGCACAAAGCGCAACTTGTCGACCACCGGCGCGGCGAGCGTGAACGGATAGCCGTCGGGCATGCCGAGACTGCGATTCAGACTGTTCAGCGCATAGGTGAGCGGAAACCAGCGCTTCATCAGATTGCCGAAGCTCGCGTCCTCGACCGGCGTGCGGTCGGTCAGCGTCGGCTCGCTCGGATCGTCGGGCAGCAGCGCGAGGCCGTAAGACGTCGACGTGTCGAGCACGTCGACGATCAGCAGATAGTGCGCCCATGTCTCCGCCCAGTCTTCCCAGGGATGCATCGTCGCGTAAGCGCTGATGTACGACGCCTGCCAGTCGGCCGGCGCGCCGTCGCGGTAGTAGGCGTCCAGCGCTTCGCCGTAGTCGGCCTGCTCGTCGCCGAACAGCTTGCGAAACGGTTCGAGCCAGCGCGGCTCGGTTTCGATCAGGTGGCGGAAAAAGTAGTGGCCCGTCTCGTGGCGGAAGTGGCCGAGCAGCGTGCGGTACGGCTCGCCCATCGCGGTGCGCACTTTCTCGCGATGCGCGTCGTCGGCCTCGGCGATGTTCAGCGTGATCAGCCCGTTGTCGTGACCGGTCATCACGGGCTTGCCGGCGCCGCCGTCGGCGAGAAACTCGAAGGCGAGACCGCGCTCGGGGTCCGCGTCGCGCGATCGCACGTCGAGGCCAAGCTCGCCCAGCGTGTACAGCAGACGCCGCTTCGCGACTTCGAGCCGGTACCAGTAGAGCCGGTTTTCCGGTTCGCTCAGGTTCGGAATCGTGCGGGTCAACTGGCAGGCGTAGCACAGCGTGTCGGGCGAATCGGCTGGGATCATCCAGTTGCAGACGTTTTCGACCGCGTAGTTGTGGCATTGTCGGAACAGCGCGCCATTCGCCTCGGGATGCAGGCTGCGCCAGCGGCCGTCGCCGGCGTCCCCGAACGCGCTGATTTCCCGCAGTTCAGGCAGATAGCCGAGCAGCGACTCGCAGCGCTCGCAGCGGACGTTCTCGTAGAACACGAGGTGCGCGCAGCGATTGCAGTGGAAGGTTTTCATCGGGCGGGCCTCGTGATCGGTGCTATGTCGTTTGCGATGATGAGCCATGGTAAGCGGCATCATCAACGCGATAGCGGACGAAAGCCGGTCGCAATCTTCATGCCGCGATTGCAAGACGTCACCGCTTTAACGCACAGTACGGTCATGATCGTGCATCGGCGCTGCGCCGCTTTGGTGCACGGTCCGAGGCGAGCCCGCGGCAGGGCGCGAGGTACGCAACGCAAACGCAGTTCAGACAACACCAAACGATTCATACGGGTTTATCCAGCAACGGCATAGAGCTTGCTTTTTTGGCGGGCTGCCCCCCTTCGTCGAGGAGTCCGGAGTGTCCATACGCGTCGCGTTGCATCACGTTACCCATTACCGCTACGACAGGCTGGTCACGCTGTCACCCCAGGTCGTGCGGCTGCGGCCCGCGCCGCATTGTCGTACGCCGATCCTGTCGTACTCGATGCGCGTCGAACCCGCGAGGCACTTCATCAACTGGCAGCAGGACGCGTTCGCCAACTATCAGGCGCGGCTCGTGTTTCCCGAGCAGACCCGTGAGTTCAAGGTGAGCGTCGATCTGGTCGCCGAAATGGCCGTCTACAACCCGTTCGACTTCTTTCTCGAACCGTCGGCCGAGCAATTTCCATTCGACTACGCGCCGGAGCTGGCGGCCGAACTCGCGCCCTACCGCGTGAAGCGGCCGATGACGCCGCGCTTCGCCGAGTTCGTCGCGAGCATCGACCGCACGCCGGCCGGCACCGCGAACTTCCTGGTGGCGCTGAACCAGCGGCTGCAACGCGAGATCCGCTACCTGATCCGGATGGAGCCGGGCGTGCAGACGCCGGAGGAAACCTTGACCAATGCGGCGGGCTCGTGCCGCGATTCGGGCTGGCTGCTCGTCGAGACGCTGCGGCAGCTCGGCTTCGCGGCGCGCTTCGTGTCGGGCTATCTGCTGCAGCTCGCGCCCGACGTCAGATCGATCGACGGCCCGAGCGGCACCGAGGTCGACTTCACCGACCTGCACGCGTGGTGCGAAGTCTACCTGCCAGGGGCGGGCTGGATCGGGCTCGATCCGACCTCGGGGCTGTTCGCGGGGGAAGGGCACATACCGGTCGCGTGCACGCCGGAGCCGGGCAGCGCGGCGCCGATCTCGGGCGCGGTCGACGAAAGCGAGGTCGAGTTCGGACACACGATGTCGATCGAACGCGTGCTCGAGTCGCCGCGCGTCACGAAGCCGTATAGCGAAGCCGCGTGGCACGACGTGCTGAAGATGGGCGCGCGGGTCGACTACGAACTCGCCGACATGGACGTGCGACTGACGATGGGCGGCGAGCCGACCTTCGTATCGGTGCGCGATCGCGACGCCGCCGAATGGAACACCGACGCGCTTGGACCCACCAAGCGCGGCTACGCGGTCGCGCTGGTGGACCGGCTGCGCGACCGCTACGGCGCGAACGGCTTCCTGCATATCGGCCAGGGCAAGTGGTATCCGGGCGAGCAACTGCCGCGCTGGGCGATGTCGCTGTACTGGCGCGCCGACGGCGAGCCGTGCTGGCACAACCCGGCCCTGTTCGCCGACGAACGCGAGCCGGGCCGCTACACGGCCGCCGACGCGCAACGCTTCATCGCGCATCTGGCCGCGAAGCTGTCGCTCGACCCCGACTGCATCCAGCCCGGCTACGAAGACACCTGGTACTACCTGTGGCGCGAGCGCCGCCTGCCGGTGAACGTCGATCCGTTCGACGCGCGGCTCGACGACGAGCTCGAACGCGTGCGACTGCGGCGCGTGTTCGACGCGGGGCTCGCGAGTCCGTCAGGCTACGTGCTGCCGCTCGGCCGCGAGCGCGGCGCGCCGGGCATCACGCCGACGTGGATCACGGGCCGCTGGTTCTTCCGCGACGACCGCATGTATCTGATTCCCGGCGATTCGCCGATGGGCTACCGGCTGCCGCTCGAATCGCTGCCGTGGGTGTCGAAGACCGACTATCCGTATCAGCACGCGCACGATCCGTTTGCACCCCCGCAGCCGCTGCGCACGGCCGCGCAGTTGCGCGTGCAGTACGAAGGCGGGCGCGAGGGCCGGCAGATCACCGAGGAACAGACCAGCGCGCGGCAGGCGGCCGCGCTGTCGCTGCCGGCGGCCGATCTGCTGAGCGGCATGCCGCACGGCGGCGTGCTCGCGTATGCGCCGCAGCGCCATGACGAATCGCTGCCCGCGCTTGGCGAATCGTCGAAGGACACGCTGCGCACCGCGGTGTGCGTCGAGGCGCGCGACCCGAAACGCGCGGCCGGCCCGGAAGCCGAAGCCGATTCGTTCGGCAGCGGCCGTACGCTGCTGCACGTATTCATGCCGCCGCTGACCGATCTCGACGACTATCTCGACCTGCTCGCCGCAGTCGAAGCGACGGCCGCGGAGCTGAAGATGCAGATCGTGCTCGAAGGCTATCCGCCGCCGCGCGATCCGCGTCTGAAAGTGCTGCAGGTGACACCGGACCCCGGCGTGATCGAAGTCAACATTCATCCGGCCGCGAACTGGGACGAGCTCGTCGATCACACCGAGTACCTTTATCAGTCGGCCGCGCACAGCTATCTGAGCAGCGAGAAGTTCATGCTCGACGGGCGCCATACTGGCACCGGCGGCGGCAATCACTTCGTGCTCGGCGGCGCGACGCCGGCCGACAGCCCGTTCCTGCGCCGGCCCGATCTGCTCGCGAGCCTGATCGCGTACTGGCACAACCATCCGTCGCTGTCGTATCTGTTCTCGGGGCTGTTCATCGGACCGACGAGCCAGGCACCGCGCGTCGACGAAGCGCGCAACGATCAGGTCTACGAACTCGAGATCGCGTTCTCCGAACTGCAACGCCAGGTCGATCTGCTCGGCGGCCGCGACAGCGGCAACCTGCCGCCGTGGATGATCGACCGCGCGCTGCGCAACATCCTGATCGACGTGACCGGCAACACGCACCGCGCCGAGTTCTGCATCGACAAGCTGTATTCGCCCGACGGCCCGACCGGCCGCCTCGGCCTGCTGGAGCTGCGCGGCTTCGAGATGCCGCCGCACGCGCGCATGAGTCTCGTGCAGCAACTGCTGCTGCGCGCACTGGTCGCGCGATTCTGGCGCATGCCGTACACGCAGCGGCTTACCCGCTGGGGCACCGAGTTGCACGATCGCTTCCTGCTCGGCACCTTCGTGAAGATGGATTTCGACGACGTGCTCGCCGAGCTCGGCGAAGCCGGCTTCGCCTTCGAAAGCGCGTGGTTCGCGCCGCACTTCGAATTCCGCTTCCCGCTCGTCGGCGAGATGACGCTGAGCGGTATCGACCTGACGATCCGCAATGCGCTCGAACCATGGCACGTGATGGGCGAGGAGGGCGCCAGCGGCGGCACGGTGCGCTATGTCGATTCGTCGGTCGAGCGGCTCGAGGTGCGCGCGCTCGGGTTGAACGGCAATCGTCACGTGCTGAGCGTCAACGGCGTGCCGGTGCCTTTGCAGCCGACCGGCCGCGTCAGCGAGTACGTGGCCGGCGTGCGTTTTCGCGCGTGGTCGCAGTCGTCGGCGCTGCATCCGACGATCGGCGTACACGCGCCGCTCACGTTCGACCTCGTCGACACATGGAGCGGCCGCTCGCTCGGCGGATGCCAGTATCATGTCGCTCATCCGGGCGGGCGCACCTATCAGACCTTCCCGGTCAACGCCTACGAGGCGGAAAGCCGGCGACGCTCGCGTTTCTTCGCGTCGGGTCATACGCCGGGGCCGCTCGCCGTGGGCACGCCGCAGCGCAGCCTCGAGTTTCCGTTCACACTCGATCTGCGCCACAGTTGAAAAACACGCATCACTGACATCAGACGACCTTGGCCTTTCAATCGACTTTGCCCTTCGAGGCGTCCGCGCTGCCGGCGGACGCTTCGTCCCTGTTGCGATTGCTGCCGGGTCATGACGGACATTGGGACGAGCTGCGCGACGCGTCGGGCGCGCTGCGCGAGCCGTGGCGGCAGTTCTTCGCACTGCTCGACGAAGACGGCGTGGCGCGGCTCGCGGACCATCACGCGTCGATCGCGCAGCAGATCCGCGACAACGACATCAGCTACAACGTCTATGCGGACAACGGCAAGTCACGGCCATGGGCGCTCGACCTCCTGCCGTTCCTGATCAGCGAGGCCGAGTGGGCGCACCTCGAGCGCGGCGTCGCGCAGCGCGCGCATCTGCTCAACGCGATCGTTGCCGACATCTACGGACCGCGGACGCTGCTCGAAGATGGCCGACTGCCGCCCGCGCTGGTGTTCGGCCATCCGGGCTATCTGCGTTCGGTGAAGGGCTTCACGCCGCCCGGCGGTCAGTATCTGCAGGTCGTCGCGCTCGATCTCGCGCGTACGCCGGGCGGCGAGTGGAGCGTGATCGCGCATCGCACCGAGGCGCCGTCCGGTCTCGGCTACGCGCTCGAAAACCGCCTGATCGTGTCGACGCTCCTCGCGGAGCCGTTCCGCTCGCTGCGCGTGAGCCGGCTCGCGCCGCTCTATTCGCAACTGATCGCGACGCTCGTGCAGGCTGCGCAAGCGACGATGCGCAATGAGGAAAGCGCTGACGCGTCACCGCATATCGCGCTGCTCACGCCCGGGCCGTACAGCGAAACCTATTTCGAGCATGTGTTTCTGGCGCGCTATCTCGGCGTCACGCTGGTCGAAGGCAAGGATCTGACCGTGCGCGGCGACCGGCTCTATCTGAAGACCCTGGCCGGCCTCGAACGCGTGCACGTCGTGCTGCGCCGGCTCGACGACGCATTCTGCGACCCGATCGAACTGCGCGCCGATTCGACGATCGGCGTGCCGGGGCTGTTGCAGGTGATGCGCGCGGGCAATGTGATCGTGTCGAACGTGCCGGGCTCGGGGTTCGCCGAGTCGCCGGCGTTGCACGGTTTCATGCCGGGTATCGCCGAAGCGTTGCTCGGCGAAGAACTGCTGCTGCCCGGCGTGCCGACCTGGTGGTGCGGCGAACGGGCCGCGCGCGAGCATGCGTTCGCGCATCTCGACGACGCGTTCATCGTGCCGACCTGGCCGCTCACGGGACGCGACGCGCCGCCCGGCATCGAAGGGGGCAGGCAGCCGCTCGCGGCATGGCGCGAGCGCATCGACGCGTTGCCCGACGCGTTCACGATCCAGCAGGAGCAGCGCTTTTCCTGCACGCCGCGCTTCGAGGAGGGCACGATCGGCGGAAGGCCGTCGGTGCTGCGCGTCTATGCGATTGCCGACGTCAACGGCGGCTGGCACGTGATGCCGGGCGGTTTCACGCGCATGGCCGCGGAGCGTCAGACCACGGTATCGATGCAGCACGGCGGCAGCAGCGTCGATACCTGGGTGCTGTCGAGCCAGCCAAGCTCGACCTTCACACTGCTGCCTTCGCCGATGCAGCCCGCCGATCTCACGCGCAAGCATCGTACGGTATCGAGCCGTGCCGCGGAGAACCTGTTCTGGGCGGGCCGCTACGGCGAGCGGGCGGAAAACAACGTGCGTCTGCTGCGGCTGATTCTCGGCTCGCTCGAAGGCAACGACGCCGATTCGATGTTCGCGACGCTGGTCGAACTCGCGACATGGTGCGGCCTCGTGCAGTCGGGCGACCTGGCGTCGCCGCACGGGCTGCCGTCGCCGCAGACGTTCGAGCGCGCGCTCGTCGCGAATCTCGGCGAGAGCGCGGGCAGCGTCAGCATCAGCCAGAACCTCAATTGCCAGGCGCGCGCGAACGGCGAGGTGCGCGGGCGTTTGTCGAATGATCATTGGCGCATGATCCTCGCGGCGCGCAACGACTTTCAGGACGCGTTGCAGGTGTTGTCGCCAGCCGTGGGCGCGGGCAACGGCGGCGCGGGTGCCACGAGCAGCGGCAATGCGTTCGATCGCTACGACCGCGTGACGCTGGCGAATGCGCTCGAGCATCTGTCGGTGCAGCTATCGGCGATCAGCGGCGCGCAGGGCGACCGCATGACGCGCGATGAGGCGTGGCGGCTGCTATTCGTCGGGCGTCATATCGAACGCGTCGCGACGATGGCCGCGTTCATGCGCGGCGTCGCCGTGAACGGCCAGCTCGCGACGCCGGCCGGCTTCGATCTGCTGCTGCAAATGTTCGACAGCACGCTCACGTATCGCTCGCTGTATCCGGGACGTTTCGAAGTACCGGCGCTGCTCGATCTGCTCGTGATCGAACCGCATAATCCGCGCGGCATTTATGGCGTGTACGAGCGCCTGCGCAACAAACTCGACGAGATCGCCATCGCGGCGGGCAGTGTGCGGCATCGGCCGTTCGCGGAGCTGCTGCCGCCCGTCGAATCGCTGCCGACGCTCGAATCGCTGTGCGAGGTCGACGAACAGGGCTCGTATGGCAAGCTGATTGCGCTGTGCGATCAGATCGGCAGCTTCGCCAATGCGGCCGCGCATGAGATCAGCGCGCGCTATTTCAGTCACGCGACCACGGTTGCCTCGCAGGTGTGGGCATGAAGAACGCGTCGACGGTGCTGTCTGTTTCGCATCGCACTGTTTACCATTACTCGACGTATGTCGAAACCGCGCAGCATCTGGCGACGATCCGGCCGCTCGCGTGTCCGTGGCAGCGTGTGATCTCACGCAGCGAGCGGATCGAGCCGCAGCCGTCGTATCAGCATAGCCGCATCGACGCATTCGGCAACGACGTGCTGTACTTCGCGCTCGATGCACCGCACGAGCGCCTGCAACTCGTCAGCGAAACCACGGTCGCACTGACGCCGCGCTGGACCAACCTCGACGCCGAGGCCACCCCGCCCTGGGAGACGGTGGCCGAGGCGCTGCGGTTTCGCGTGGGCGGCGCGTTCTGTGCCGAGGCGGAGTACTGCTTCGCTTCGCCGAATATTGCGCTGCGGCCGACGCTGCGCGCCTATGCGTTGCCGAGCTTCACGCCCGGCCGGCCGCTCGTCGCGGGCGCGATCGATCTGATGCATCGGATTCACGAGGACTTCGCGTACAAGCCGTCGGCGACGCTGTTCGACACGCCGGCCGAACGCGCGTTTGAGCTGAAGAGCGGCGTGTGTCAGGATTTCGCGCAGGTGATGATCGGCTGTCTGCGCTCGCTTGGTTTGCCCGCCCGCTACGTCAGCGGCTATCTGCGCAACGATCCGCCGCCGGGACACCCGCGCCTGATTGGCGCGGATGCTTCGCACGCTTGGGTATCGGTGCATTGTCCGGCCAGCGGCTGGATCGATCTCGATCCGACCAATGACGTGCTCGCCGATCTGGATCATGTGACGCTCGCGATCGGGCGCGATTACAGCGACGTGTCACTGCTTCGCGGGACGATTCTTGGCGGCGGCGCGCATCGGATGGAAGTCGGGGTGACGGTGCTGGAGTTGTGATTGCGGGCGCGGTTCTGTGCCGGTATTGGACCGAGGTCGGCCAACTATTCGCCCCGCAACTCATTGTCGAGCAGAACGCGAATAAAGCCGAATCGCGTTGACTGTCTGTGGCCCGGAACGCTGATCGACCAGCTGCGATTATTGGCCTTCTCGCGCAATTCAGGCTCCGCTAGAAGTCCTGCTGTGACTGTCGAGGAAAGACACGAACGCCGCAACCTGCTGGAGCTCATGATCCAGATCGGCGAGAACTACCACGCGACCAATCGCACCAATCAGGAACTGTTCACCGTGCTTGCGCTTGACGCCAAGCGGCTTCCTAACCGCCAACTGACACCGGGAGACGCGGCGGCGCTTCTCGCTGACCCTGCGCAGGGCGCGAACGGGAAACTGGCGGCTATGGACGCTTCATGGGCAAAGCACTGACCAGCGTCGGTCACTTACGGTAAAAGCGGCTCAATGCCGCTTTTTTTGTTGGACGGTGATATTGGAAAACTGCACCTGAAAATGAGATGGACAGAGCAATTGTGAATATCTGTCAAAACGGGATTATCTCGAATTAAAGTCATTGACCGTGACCCGTTTAAATGGTTTATTCGATAGATGTTTTGCTGGAAAACAGAAGAGGTCAAATGGGAAAACTGAAACAGGATGGTGCCGTGGGCAAGGAAGAATGCCTGCTTTGCCGTATCACCTATTTAGTCTACTTAAACTTCACGCCAATACCGTCTGCAATGGGTCTGAATGTCGAATCCGGCGAATTTTTCCCGCGGGATGGACTTCAGTTGTATCCGATCTGAACCATAACGCGGAGGGTAAGCTGATGATGCTCTTACGGGTGCTCAATGGTCTGATGGTCTGAGAGCGCGAATTAACCTATGAGAGGGTCCAATGTATGAAAGGATGCGCTCCGCAGAGGCGATCATTGCAGAAATGAAGGCTCGCTTTGCGGATATGTTCGAAAGATCAGATAACCGGGAATGTCTTGATTGCCGTATTACATTCAAGATATACAAAGAGTGGCCTGATATGCCTCATGCAATGACGACGAATTTGAAATCCGGGGAGCGGATTCCGATTAATGCGATCAGGGCTCTCCCATCCGGGTACGACATGAGGCAGGCATTAGGGCAAGGCGAGGGGTGCCTCTGTCGCAATCGACCTGCGGGCCCGTTCGATGAACGATTCACCATCAGGGATTACAACGGCAACCCTGTGCCAGATGTGCGATACCGGATTCTCGCCGAAGGCAAAGAAATCTGTAGCGGCAAGACAAACGCAGCCGGGCAGACTTCTCGCGTTACAACGCAGGGTTTCAAGTTTCTTGCGATTGAAGTGGAGCGCTAGCAAAGTGAACGACAACACCGAATGGGTAACTCTCGATGACACTGCTTTTACAAACACGACTCCTGGTTCAAATAGGGACGTCACGATCAACACGGCCTCTATCTGCTCGAACATGACCAACAAGGAGTTTCGCAGACAGGCTATGCGGGCACGCGATATCGGTGTCGAGTTAATCAAAAAACGCATTGAGGGCCTTGCACGTTGGGACACGAAAGAGCAGGACCGGGTGACGACCTTCTTTGCAAGTGCGGATGTACATGCAAAGAGGGTACTTAGCGAAGGGCTTCCGAGATTGCTTGCAGCGATGCAGCAACTGGAGCCAGAAAGGATTGTGCGATGGGACAGCCGACAGTGAAACAAACAGGCACCTGTCGTGTGCGGTCACGCCGGATTCGGGCGCCAATCACGCCGCAGTCTGCAAACCAGATTCGGAAAAACGGGTTATCGCTATTTACTCGAAGTTTTGTGAAAGTCCATTTGCCCAGTTGTGGGGAATATGCAAGGTCAAGACGATAATCCATGAATGTACGCACTTCACAGACACTTTTAATTCGCAAGACCACATGTATCTCGACAGCGAAGCGGGGGCGATGATCTTCGCGAGAAATAAGCCTCATCAGGCGATTAGCAACGCGGACAGCATCGCTGGCTACATAGCGACATTCGATGGAGTTAATATCGCACCATGAGTAGACAACCGATTTTGCGCGGTGGCCTTCTCGCGGCATTGCTTGCCGTGTGGTTTTGCTTGGGACGCCCGGTTAATGCTTGTACTATCGGAGAGGTAGCGGCTATTGAGTTGCCATTCAACACGGTCGAACTTTCAAAGGAAAATCGGCGCGCAATCGCAGAGGCGGTGGAAGAGGCAAAGAAGTGGTCTGACGTGCAGATTCAGGCGATTGTGATGGCCGGTGCATATATTGGCGAGCACGATCTTGACGTTTTGCAGGAGCGCCGTGGGGAAAACGTGCAAGCGTATTTGAGGAAGCTCGGTATCAGAAGTGAGAATATCTATATCGTGCCGAAAACTCTTACGGATGGGTTCGTGGTGAAGCGGGCTGACGGTGAACTAGCTGTCCGCCAGATCGAAGTTGAGTTGCATCCGATCTGTAAAGGTAGCTGCGCATGGATGTGCAACGATCCAAGAGTGACCCCACGCACCAAGGTTATCAACCCGTAAGCACAAGAATAGGGCCCGGCCTCGGCGGGGCTTTTCATTCCAGCGCGAAACAGAATCACAGATCGCGCGCCGAGGCATGCAGCGACCGGGCACCACCACGACCGAGCATAGGCGATATCACCGATGAACTCGATGTCGGTCAGCACGAAGCCGTTAGGACCCATCCAGCTCAGTTCAACATCCTGCAGCGGCGGCAGCGGTTGCGCATCTGCCGAGCCGGATTGCTGGAAGCTCGCCACCTTGCTGGTGCGCTTGTATTGCGCGGACTGTTCGTGATTAATGGTTACGTCGCCGCACACCGGCTCGGCAGCTTCGATATCGCGTTTATGCCGGTCTTTGCCGCGCTCGCGCATCGGTGTGGCAAGTACTCTCATGGGCTTCGTAAGGGCTATCAGGATCAGGAATTCTCGGCACGGGGACAGCGCGAACCATTCCAGCGCCTTTACCGCGTGACTCGCAGAAGCCCCATCATTGTCACAGCGTTGCGCCGCGCGATATCGCGATAGCAGTTGTTGAACAGGACGTGTGTGCGCGCCGTGCGCCCCGCAATGTCCTCAATCGGTGGCGCGAGTTCGCGAAGCTCGTCGTCGCTATCGTCATGGTTGAACCGTTCCGCCGCCGACTCGGCGCCGCTCCATGTCGACGCGTTGCGGCCATGCAGCCGTACGATCGCGAGTTCGGGCGACGTCGCTTCCCAAACTGAGTGCGCGCGCTTCGTCACGCCCTCCGGCGCATCGACAATCACGTGAACGATCCCGCGTTCACGCTCCATCGCAAGGCTTGACTCGCGGTGCTTCTCGCTCAACCAGCTCTCGTGCCGAAATTCGAACGCGGTCACAAACGGGTGCATGCGCTCGGCGCAGTGCTCGACGAGCCTCATCGCTTTCGGTACTGCGGTTATCCAGTGCGGAAACTGGAATAGCACCGCGCCGAGCTTGCCCGCCACACGTGCAGTGGCTGCAGGGCCGCAAAGAAGCGCGCCCACAGTTCCTCGATAACTGGCGGCGGTACATCCTTGTAATAGAGATTCTCATGAGGTCGCGCGGGTAACGATCGAGGTCGGTTCACGACCCGTAACTGCCTTTCGACTCCTACCGTTGAGCGACCGCACTTGGTCCAGCAGCGGGCGGTCGCAGCCGCGAACGCCACATCACCTCTCGGTTGAAGGCACGAGCCCGCGATCGATCGCCAGTCACGGTGCCTGGCCTGATCTGATGAAAAAGCGCTACTGCGAAACTGGCGCGTTAGATGGTGCGTCCGCTGGCATCTGCGGTAGTGGCACTGCTGCTGCGTTGTTCGTGCCGCTGCCCGTCGCTCCCGTTTGCCCGCGATGGCCTCGGTGCGAACTGCGTACCACGGTGGGCTCGCTCGCCGCCACCGGCCGCATTGGCGGATGCGCGATGTACTGAAAGTTTTCATTAACCGCGCTATTGCCCGTATCGAACGACCGGTGGATGAACACGCTGCTACTAACGGGTGAACTGGCTTGCGCGAAAGCCATCGGCCCGATCGACATCATGGCTGCGCCCACCGCCGCACTCACGGCAAGAATGTGCATGAGCAGACCGGCATTACGGGCTGTCGGACGTGCTTTCAATTTACGTCTCCTTCAATATACGTGCGGTTCGCAACCGCTTGCAGCGGGCAGCCGTTTTACCGTTGGGTACGCTGGCTCAAAAAATTGGCCCACGTTGAGGAGGCGCGGGCCGAGCGGAGAAAAACACGAAGCGCTGCCGGGGGAAAAGGCCAGACCAGTCTAGTCCGAGTCATGGAAAAGAAGGTTTCATACTGGATTACAGGTGTTACTCGATATAACTGATCGATGAATCGCGCCGGGAATTCTCCGGATCTGGTGCGAGTTGCCTGCTGCCCACTCCCGAAACAGCGCTTGAAAATGAAGCTGGCTCGTCCGGCGAATCATCGGTCGCCGTCGCTTCGCCAAGTGGCGACTGATAGCTCATCCGCAGACGTTCGCCAACCGACTGCGAAGGACCGTTCGTGGCCGGGTCCTGCCCGATGCGGTCGGCGGGAGTCGGCCGGATATAGCCTTTCAACATTCACGTTAGCGGCCTGTCATGACCGAATGGTGCCGGGAAGCCTCAATACGAGATTTCGAAATGTGATTTCCACTGAACCATATGTGCGAGTTCGAAGGTCGAGTCGTTCATACGATTTTCGTGAAACCGTCGGCGCTCCAGCGTTCGCTCCCCACGCCGTGATGAACGAAGAACAAACCATCGGGATCATACTGATCCTTAATGGCGAGCAGCCTGCTGTAATTTGAGCCCCAGAAGGACCGCTGCCAGTCCGCGTCGAAAAAATTGCTTTCCGCCACGTAGGAACCGGCGTCTGGAACCAGCTTGCGCACCTCGGCCATTGCACGTCCGATGGCCTGCCGGTCCCGGCGCGCCAGCGCGGTGTCGGGCTCGTGGCCCTGAATGCCGGGATACGCGGGCGGCCCCTCCGCCCCGGCGATAAGCAACGCGAAGGCGTCCAGCGCGGCCGGGTTCGTGGCGGTGTTTCTCGCGGCAGCGACAGCCTCCGCCGGTGCACCCGCCAAGCCCTTGTTGACGTGCAGCGACACGCTCCATTGACGGGTCGCCGCAAACAGCGTGTCGGCCAGGGTTTGACGCCGGTCATCTTGCAGCAAGGCCGCGGGGAGCCACGCGGACTCGTAGCCGTGTAGCACTTGTCCCGCCTCTCCGCGATTACCCGACCAAAAGATATTGTCGTCGGGTGCGCCCGGCCGGTCGTCGGTGCTGATGAAGCCGAGGAGCTTCTTGAACAGGGTTGGAGCCCAGAAACTGCGGGCCGAGATGGCGACAATCTTCAGTGGCGAGAACTCGACCTTGAAATCGTCCGGGGACGCGGCAAGCGTATCCATGAACGGCTGCCAGATCGCTTGCGCTTCACTGCGACTGAGCCCCTGGAATACCATCGAGATAGTGAGGACGTTGTCGCGGCGAAATCTGATCTGTTCGCCCCAGTGCGGGTTCATCAGGTTCTGATTATAGAAGTCGATGATCACGCCAATCAGCCGGCGAAACGCAGACGTCGATGCCGCCTTGATCGTCATGTTCACCGCGCCGAAGGTCTCAGGCAATTCGTGGACCCGCAGCGTGAGCCGGGTGACCACGCCTAGGCTGCCACCGCCGCCGCCTTTCAGCGCCCAGAATAGATCGGGATTCGTGCAGGCATTGGCGATGCGGACGGCGCCATCTGCCGTCACAACTTCCGCTTCGAGCAGGCTTCCCGCGGCCAGTCCGTAGGCCTTGGAAAAGCTGCCGAACCCGCCGCTTTGGATCAGGCCAGCCACGCCGACCGTCATGCAGCCGCCACCTTGCACGTAACCGCCCGCCTTGGTAGTGACCGCATCGTAGACGTGCGCCCAGAGCGCGCCGGCACCGGCCGTGACCGCCCTCACCGGTGCCGCATGTCCCTCGCATCCTGTGCCGACAAACGCGTCCTGCACGGTGATGTTGTTCATTTTTCGCGTCCAGACCAGCAGAGAGTCCGGCGCATTCGATGTGCCTTGATAGCTGTGGCCGCCGCCCTTCACCACGAGGCGGAGATTGTTCCGACGTGCGAAGTTAACGGCGACGACGACGTCATTCGTGTTGCGGGCAGCCACCGCGTAGACGCTGGGTGTCGATGTCCACGCGTCAACCCAGCCGAGGGTTTGCGTTAGGCCCACCTCGTCGCCGAGAAAATAGGGGTTCTTGAGCTCCCTGAATAGTTGCCTGCAGTCGTCACTATCGGGCGCGTTCAGGCAAGCCACCAGGGGCGATTGCACTTTCACCAGTGCATTGCCGACCTGCTGGCTGAGTTCGTTCCAATGCGCCTCGCACGGCCAGCCTGGATCGCCCGGACGCACGCGAGTGAACGCTCCGGATACCGCCGCTTGCGCCGAGGCGAGCATCTGTTTCCGAGCACCATGCAAAAATGTGATTCCGACCGCAATTTGCAAAATGCGTCGTCTTTTCGAGGACGTGGTTTTGTTTGAAGGTTTCATCGGCATGCGTGAAATCTCAATATGGTTGCAACCCGGACGACTGAGAAACCGGCGGAACTCTTCGAATAATGGGGTGACCGGAAGACGTGCCTCAAGCGTTCGAAGTCCGCCAACCGTTCACCGCAAATCGTTAGCCCCCAGCCCACCGCCGGACAGATTTTCAACGACTTAGCCTTCGGGGTCGATTGGCCGAAACCTGTCCCACGACGACGCGCTGAGCTCGACCCGCAAGAGGTTAAGGCAACTTGGAAAAAGGCAACGACGTGCGCGGCGAGGCGACGTATGTCATCGCTGGCTCGCGTGTTGGGGGGTGTGCGCGTAATCAATGGTACGTCGTCGTAGACGACTGCAGCTTCGTCAGCACGCCGCGTTTGAACTGGAACCAGCCTTGCGAGCTTTGCATCACGACTTCATCGCCTTGCCAGAACACGCGCTTGACCGTCATGCGCTTACCCGAGCGTTGCACAAGCGGCGGATGGTGGCGAAAGTCGTACAGCACCGGGCCGGAATCAGTCTGCACGAGCGTGCGCGTGACGCTGTCATTTGCATTGCCTACGTCGTCGAAATGCGTGAGCATGCTCGCGCTAAAGCGATCGAAAATTTCCTTGTCGAGCATCCCCACGAAATCGCCGTCGACGCGCACGAATTGCAAGTTACCCGAGGGCGTGACGAGCGGGCCGGACGCGTTGCTTTGCGCATGAACGCAAGTCACGAAAGAGGTGGCTGCGAGCCCAGCGAGGAACAGTCGTCTCATGTTTTCCTTTTAGATTCAGCGGCGTCTCCGACGACGGAGCACGACCCGCAATCTTTCCTTGGGAACATTGTCGTCAATTTTGGCCGAGACGTCGAAGGTCTTTAACTGGCCGACCTCTGCCAGATGACGCCACGGGCCTGAATTCGCGAGCTGCGTCTCGCGCGGAAGGCCGAGGCCGACCGCTTGAGACACTCGTGACTGACAGCAATAGGGAATCGAAAATGGTGCAATGAGGTTGTTCCGGCAAATTCATCTTCCGTAGAAACGCCTTGTAGCGCAGATGGATTTCAGATTTTTACCAGCGGATGTTATTCATCGACTAACTCGCTTGGAGTCCGTGATCCAGCGTCTCGCGGTAGGCAATTCAGCAAGCGAGAACAAGCGGACATCGCCATGAAAAAAGGGTTTTAGCATACCAACCATAACCCGTAGCCATGCGAGATCCGTAACCACTGCGACGTGGCTGAAATCGTGCCAGTGCCTCAGCCCGAACGCGCCGTCATCCCAAAGCGCTCCAACCTCAAATCCCGTGAACTCTTTCCCAACGACATAGAGCATCTTGATCGGCCCCTTGCCCATCATCGCCTCAGCCTTGGGTATGAGTGTACTTTTGTAGTCGTCGTGCGTAACCTTGCCCGTGGCTTCGATCGCGAGCACATCTTGCGGTAACCCATCGATGAATTTGAACATCGCCGTCCCCCATTGGTTCTCCGCAGTGCAATTCGGTGCCTGCGGCCGCGATGATGCGTTCCTATTGTAGGCTCATGAGCGACCGCTTCGGGTAACAGTTCTCGCAGGGTCAGTGACCGCTCATGGCCGGCCGACAAGAGGCGGACACGAATGCGCAGCCGGCAACCTGCGTCCACCGCTTAGCGTGCTTTATTGTCGGAATTATGAAGCCGCCCCTTCATGCGCGGCCGGGGTGCCGGAGCCGGTTCGGCATCAGCCGACTGTTCCAGCAGGCTCGCGATGTCGCGATCGATGGCCGAAAGGATGCGTTGCTTGGGGTGCCCGTCGAGATTCGGTTTTTGTCGCCCCGACGGCATGCCGTGTCCCGCCCCACCCGGGAAGGGACGCACGAGTCCCGATTGGATTGAAGGTTAGAATCCCGCGCGTGTGCGCCGCGCGCTCGAATAATTACCTATGGGCACACACCGGAACGAGCGCATGGCAATCGTCAAGGGCACGCCCGGGTTCGCCGAGCGCCGGGTCGCGGACTTCGACTACAGCATGTTCAGGAAGGCGACATAACCGCCGTGCCGTTTCGGACTAGAATCCTCTGAGGAGGAGTCAGTGATGTCAGCTCTCAAGCGCATCGATCGGGGCGATTCCGCCTATCAGGCCGCGCTGAACAGGACGACCCGCTACCCTGCGGAGCACGTCACATTGACGGCTAGCTCAAGGAAGAGGCTGCGCCCCTGTGTGCCGCATCGAAAGGTCGGGCGCGGCAAGGTCGGCATCGGCGGCAAGTAGGCATCCGCAACCCTTGTATGGCGTCGGGCTTTAGAAGGTGGCTTGACGTGAATTGGCTGTCCGGCGCGAGCACGGATGAGACGTGGTTCGTGACCGACAATCTTGCGATATAGGTAGCCTGCCCCGCATTCGGTGATACTGGTCACAGCTGGGCAGGTACCCGCCAGCGGAGGCGGGACAGGTCGTCCAGAAGCGGCGTTTCGAATGTCGCTGATCGACCCGTAACTGCCTTTCGACTCCTACCGTTGAGCGACCGCACTTGGTCCAGCAGCGGGCGGTCGCAGCCGCGAACGCCACATCACCTCTCGGTTGAAGGCACGAGCCCGCGATCGATCGCCAGTCACGGTGCCTGGCCTGATCTGATGAAAAAGCGCTACTGCGAAACTGGCGCGTTAGATGGTGCGTCCGCTGGCATCTGCGGTAGTGGCACTGCTGCTGCGTTGTTCGTGCCGCTGCCCGTCGCTCCCGTTTGCCCGCGATGGCCTCGGTGCGAACTGCGTACCACGGTGGGCTCGCTCGCCGCCACCGGCCGCATTGGCGGATGCGCGATGTACTGAAAGTTTTCATTAACCGCGCTATTGCCCGTATCGAACGACCGGTGGATGAACACGCTGCTACTAACGGGTGAACTGGCTTGCGCGAAAGCCATCGGCCCGATCGACATCATGGCTGCGCCCACCGCCGCACTCACGGCAAGAATGTGCATGAGCAGACCGGCATTACGGGCTGTCGGACGTGCTTTCAATTTACGTCTCCTTCAATATACGTGCGGTTCGCAACCGCTTGCAGCGGGCAGCCGTTTTACCGTTGGGTACGCTGGCTCAAAAAATTGGCCCACGTTGAGGAGGCGCGGGCCGAGCGGAGAAAAACACGAAGCGCTGCCGGGGGAAAAGGCCAGACCAGTCTAGTCCGAGTCATGGAAAAGAAGGTTTCATACTGGATTACAGGTGTTACTCGATATAACTGATCGATGAATCGCGCCGGGAATTCTCCGGATCTGGTGCGAGTTGCCTGCTGCCCACTCCCGAAACAGCGCTTGAAAATGAAGCTGGCTCGTCCGGCGAATCATCGGTCGCCGTCGCTTCGCCAAGTGGCGACTGATAGCTCATCCGCAGACGTTCGCCAACCGACTGCGAAGGACCGTTCGTGGCCGGCCGGCGACATCCGCGTCAGTCTAGCGAATTCGCGCCGGCAATCCGGCTATCACGTTCCTTCGCCGTGGCTCTGCGGTCCAGATAAGCCCTGCGATTGCTGCTCCCATCGGGTCATTACATCAAGGCGCCGAAAACCATAACGCTGTTCAAGTGCGTGGCGCAGCGGCGCAGTTCGTCAAAATGCAGCACGGACTCTCAAAGATTCCAAGCGCGCGAGAGCGCCGGTAGGTGGCGGCGCCACTGCTTCTGTTTTCTTCCGACCACCTGCGCGAGCCCTAGTCGCGCACTCAGGCGGTTCGGTCCATTGCGTAGCTCGTCCGGGTACATCTGTTAGGCCACCAGCCCTGGGACGATCGTCGGCGGCGGGCGCACATCGGATGGCATTGGGCGTAATGGTGTTGACTTTGCGATGAGGTTCAGTTGGTTGCCGGTATTCAAGTCAGTTCAGCCATAATGTAGAAAACGTCGCCGGAGTTCACCCGCTCATGAAGTCTCGTTGCTTGGCAGCAGTTCTCGTCGTTCTCGCTACCGGCTGCACATCGACTCCGGCGAACAATCAGCCGGCGGTCGATACGAACGCCTACATCCTGCATGTTCCAGACGGCGCACAGTCCGCTGACTCCACGTCAAGACCACCGAGACTCACTGTCGGCACCAGCTATTCCGACACGCAACTTATTCTGCCGTGGTTCCTCAACGACATCATCGACTTCGTCAACTATCGCTAGTCTGGTGCGCGGGGGCACTCGGGTGCGTTCCTTCCTCTGCGAATCTACGGTTGAGCGTGCGTACAGATGTGTGCAATGCCTGCGCAAGATCCTGTATGGTTACCGGCTGCGCAATATTCTGTTCAAGATAGTCGCGCGTTTTAGCCACGATGGAACCGTGATGAAATGCGCTGAATGTCCAGTCTTCCAGCTCGTGAAAGACGGACTGCGAAGGGATATCGCTGTCCATCGGCTGACAAAGTCGAACACGAGCGTGGCAGTGCTGGCGTTCGATCTTGGCTTTTCCGACGCCACCAGTTTCTGCCGCGCATTTAAACATTGGAGCGGCAGTAGTCCTTCTGACTATCGCAAGGGCACCCGTCAGGGTGAGTGATGAGAAAGAGTCATGTCTGACTACGTTTTAAACGATTTTGAATGCCCGTGTCGAACGGCTGGAACTGGGCCGAACTACGCCAATCATCGGGCGCGTGTGCCGGACGGTGCGTCAGTTGGCCAACGAGGGTAAGGCTTACGAGTACGACGAGACGGTGGCCCATTTGGCGCTGTCATCGGACTACCCCGAGTCGACCCCGACGTTGCCCATTGACTGGCAGTTGCCGTGCGGTGCTTTCAAGCAGGGCGCCGGCCCGCAGTAAGGCTATGTGCAAGGATTCCATCAACCTACGACTCCCGCCCGCGTTCTCACGAAGGCCGTCGGGCGTTTCTTCCCGTGCATTTTCGGTGTGATTCGGAACGCGGAATTTTCCTCGGTAGGCCCGCTTGCGTGCACCGCCAGCGGCAACAAAAGGCGCGCGGGGCGATCCTGTGGTTAGCGTGGCTAGAAACAGCGGGCGGGCGTGACGGTAGTGCTGGCGTGACAGCGCGTATGCCTCAAATCGGCCAGGTGAACTATGATGGTAGAAGCTGTATTCATCAGCGCAGGAGCACATCATGACCTCCAATCCATCCGCTGAGCCGACCGGCACCTCTCTCGACCCCGCGAAAACTTCCGCCGGCAAGACTCGCCAGCCCGATCCGAAGGGCCTGATAAATCCGGCCCCAGACGACCTTCCTAACGCCGACGCGGCAGAGCCCGAGCCTCACGAGCACCTCCCGTCCAGAAGCGACGACAACTGATTCAACACCGCAGGTGCCGACGTCGTCCGCATGACAATCCACGCGGCAGATTCGCGAGTGGTTCGCGCATGCTTTCGCGCCGACGCCGTGAAGTCGGGGAGCGCTCGCGGTTCACGCAAATGGCTCGATGCATTTCGTCCAACAAAGTCACGGCCCAGTTTGAACCGCACAGGAGCAAATCATGCAGAACGTGCTGGTAGGTTATGACGGGTCGGCGTCCGCGCAATATGCCGTTGCTTTCGCGGTCGATCTCGCGAAGCGTTTCGACGCGCGCTTGCATGTGCTCGTCGTCGCGCGCACGCCGGACTGGGGTGCGATAGAAGTTGAGCGAAAAAATCTGATCGATCTGGAAGTGCGCCATGCCACCGCGATCCTCGACGACATCAAGGCGAAGCTCGCCGCTTCGATCGGGGCCGTGGAGTTCGATCTGGTGGTCGGCCCGCCGGCAAAGGAGATCGTGCTGTACGCGGAGCGGCATGCTATCGACCATCTCGTGGTGGGGCATCGTGGACATACGCCGTTCGATCGCTGGCTGATCGGTTCGGTCGCCCGCCAGGTGCTCGCCTACGCGCCGTGCGCGGTCACCATCGTGCGCGATCCGGCGACGATGAAAAAATCGCGGCATGAGAGCGAAGCACCATCGGCATAAAATCCGCAAACTGCTGCAGATGATGGGCTCAGGACAAACGCGACCGATTCGCAAGCTGGAAGCGGCTTGAGCGTAGAGACGCTGAGAACGCTTGCGTTGACGAACAAAAGCTCGCATGGCCGCGCCTATCAGTTCGCTGCCGAAACGCCGGAGCTCATGATTCGCATGCTGATCGTGGGTTACTGCTTCGGTGTCCGGTCCGAGCGACGGCTATGCGAAGACCTTTGAGCTTCCTCGACGACATCATCAACTTCGTCAACTGTCGCCAGGCATCGAGCGCGTCGCGCGGCTCTTGACATGATCGATGAACGCACGCAGCTTCGGCATGATCTGGCGGCGGCTCGGATAGTAGAGAAACACGCCCGGGACCATCGGCGCGTACGCCTTCAGAACGTGCACCAGCTTTCCCGTTCGCAACCCCTCGGCGGCCATCGGCTCGGGTAGCTGGGCAAGGCCAATGCCTTCGATCGCCGCGCCCAGCACGCTCGGAAAATCGCTGGCGATGAAAGGACCGGAGACGGCGATCTCGATCGGCTGGCCGTTGTCGTTGAACGACCACAACGCGAGCGCGCCGCTGGAGCGCCGCCAGCGAATGCATGCATGCTCGCGCAGGTCGTTCATTTGCTCGGGGCGGCCGCGCGCCGCGAAATAGGCGGGACTTCCCACGACGACAAAACGGAACGGTGCCGTGAGCGGGACCGCGACCATGTCGGCGGCGACGAACTGACCGAGCCGGATGCCGGCGTCGAAGCCTTCCGTCGCGAGATCGATCAGCTCCTTGCTGGCCGCTATTTCCACCTCGACCTCTGGATTGGCCTTGCAGAATGACGCGATCAGCGGCTCCAGCAGGATCGGCACGACTGCACGCGGCACGGAAAGACGCAACAGGCCGGACGGTCGCTCGCCGAGTCCGCGCGCCACCTCGCCGGCGGCGACGAGTTCCTCGAAGGCGGGCTTGGCCCGAGCGAGAAAGCGCTCGCCGGCTTCGGTCAAGCCGACGCTGCGCGTGGTGCGGATGAAGAGCGTCGCACCGAGGCGGGCTTCGAGCACACGCACCGCCTGACTGACGGCCGACGGCGTCACGCCCAGTTGCGCGGCGGCCCCGCGAAAACTGCGATGCTCGGCAACGCTGAGGAAGACTTCGACGCCGTCGAGCGCGCCCTGCCTGACTGTGAAGTTCTGCTTCATAGCCTGTCAACATTGTGAGGAATAGTCACCCGCGCGAGACGATGGTACACCTAACACCTGCGCGTCCAACACTCGACAAGGAGGCACCATGTCATCGCGGCTTCTGTTCCAGTTGCACCTCGTTTTGGGCTATCTCGCCTGGCTGCTGTGCTTCGGCACCTACGTGTGGCCGAAGCTCAAGTCGATGGCTCCGTTCGACGCGCAACGCGCGATCGCCACGTTGCACAGCTTCCGCTTCTTCGGGCTCGCCTTTCTGTTGCCTGGTGTCGTCAGTCCGCAACTGTCCGCGAGCTTCGCCGTGTTCGCCGCCTATGGGGATTTCGCCACGGGGGTGCTGGCGATGCTGGCGTTGCTGACGGCCCGGATACGTCCGCTTTTCTGGTCGTTCGTCGTCGCTTTCAATCTGGTTGGTATGGCCGACCTGATCATCGACTACTACCATGCTACCGCGGCCGATCTGCCCGCGCATGCAGGCGAGCTGGGCGCCTTGTACGCGATTCCGATCATCTATGTGCCGACGCTGGCGATCACGCATGTTGCCGCCTTCTATCTGATGTTGCGCCCTCGGCTGAAGCGGCGTCACGCCCGTCCTTCCGTCGGCCGTGACATTTCCCAGGCGTAGCCTGCTGCACTGGCCGCAGTTCGGCCACGTAACGAGGAATCCGATCAGCATCGAGCGACGTTTTTACGCCTTCCACCTGCGTTATGCTGTCGGTCGTCGAGTCGATGCTCGCGGCCTGAACTAAGCAGGTGCGCAAACCCGGCCTGATGCGGCCGGGTGGTACCCTTCACTGGCACTTCCGGCTTTCATGCATGCGACCTGATTCTCGCGTCCCTTGGCCCGACGACGCGAGCAACCGCCCGGAACGACCACTGAACTCAGCGAGGTGCCGACGTGAAATACTGCATGCTATTGCTGCCGCTCGTTCTCGCCGCCTGCGCACAGGCACCGGAAGTGACCGCGCCGGCGCCATCGGCAACCACGGCCGCCGCCAACCCGGCGTCGCCGACCGGCACCGATCTTTTGACCCGATACCACTGGCAACTGAACAACGCGATCGATCGCAATGGCACGCACATCGATGCCCTGTTCGTCCGCCCAGACAGGCCAGTGCAGCTCGACTTCAGTCCGTACCGGATCACCGTCGTCAATAGCTGCAACAGCATGGGAGCAGGCTACACCGTCAGGAAAGGGTATTTGCAGATCGGCCCGATGGTCAGCACGATGATGGCCTGCCACGATGCCGCGCTTGCCGCACTCGACGATGCGATCTCGCAGCGTGTACGCGGCAGCGTCAACGTGACCCTGCTCGCGCGGGACAACGCGCCGAGCCTGCAACTGGTCACCGATAGCGGCGACACGCTGAGCTTTACCGGTGTGCCCACGGCCGAGACGCGCTACGGCGGCCCCGGTCAAATTGCGTTCCTTGAAGTGGCGGCACAGTCCGTGCCGTGCAACCATCCGTTGATGCCGAACGCGCAATGTCTGCTCGTGCGCGATCGCTTCTTCGACGAGCAGGGCCTGGCGACCGGCACGCCTGGTCCGTGGCACCCGTTGAATCAGGATATCGAAGGCTATACGCACACGCCGGGCATCCGCAACGTCTTGCGCGTGAAGCGTTTCACAGTCAGGAACCCGCCTGCCGATGGGCCGTCGGTCGCTTATGTGCTCGACCTGGTCGTCGAATCGGAGAAGGTCGGGCAGTAATGCTTCTTCAAACGTGCCGCCAGGCACATTGGCGGCCTCCTGGGCCGACGTTGGTTGCGATGTACACAACGAGGCTCACTGTAGACGTGAACGTCGCGGCGAATTTCACCTGCGCAAGCCAGTAGGCACTGTTCAACTGACGTTGAAATGCACGCGGATGTTTTGCGTGCTTTCGACGGGCCGGCCATCGCGCAGCGCGGGAAAAAAGCGCCAGCGCCGCAACGAGTCGAGCAGCAGCTGATTGAGACGGGGGTTCGGCGTTGCGTGAATGAGCTCGACATCGACCGAGCCGTCGGCGTGGATCGTGAAGCGGGCTGTCGCGATCGTCTGATAGGCCTGCTCGCGCAAGTCGTCGGGCAGCGTCGGTAGCGGTTGCGAGATGGAGCGGGCGGCGGTGTTGGAGCTTGCCGAGGCGGCTGGAGCGGCGTCGCGCTGTGCGGATGATTGCTGCGATCCCGCGGCGGCCGTTTGTTCCGGCTGATCATCTTGCGACGGGCGTTGTGTCTGACTAGCAACCGGTACCGACGGCGCTGCGGCAGCGGGCGTCGTCAGCGTCTGCGGCCTGGTTGGCACAGGCGGCACCGCGCGATGCGCTGAGGTACGCGATTGCATCTGCGCGTGCCGTGGCGCCTGTTCCGCTGGAACCGCAACCGGAGTTTGCGACGGACGGGATTCAGGCGGCGCAGGCTCGTCGAGCACGACCACGCGCATATCCAGTGGAGCAGGCGGTGGGGCTGGCTGACTCGACTTCAGCAACCCGGACGAGAGCGCCGCCAGCACCAGAAGCCAGATACCCAGCGAGATCAGACAAGCGACGGCGGTACGCAGCGGTCCCACAACGTGCCCCCCGAACAGCTCGCGGCAAGCTTTAATCACGATGCACGGCGATCAGAAAGTGTTCGGCGCCCGCGCGTCGCGCCGCGAGCATGGCCTGCACGACCGCGCCGTGACCCGCGTGATCGTCGGCCGCGATGACGACGTTGCCGTCCGCGCGCAGCAGGCGCTTCACTTCAGGCTCGATCTGATCCGCGCGAACGACGTGGCGATTGATCGAGACCTCGTTGTTGCCGTTCACCGATATCGTCAGCGGCTCGCTCGTGCTGATCGGCTGCGCGCGTCCCGAAGGCAGATTGATCCGCACCGCGTCGAGACGTTGCATCGCCAGCGAGGCGAGCATGAAGGTCGCGAGCAGAAAGAACATCACGTCGATCATCGGAATGATTTCGATGCGGCCGCGCCGCGAGGCGCGCGAGCGTTTGAGTTTCATCAGCGCTCGCCTCGCGCCTCTTGTTGCAGGCGCAGCGCGCTGAGTCGCGCGTTGGCGAACAGTTCGAGTTCATCCATCAGACGCTCGAGCCGCCGTGAAAAATAGTTGAACGCGAACAGTGCGAAGACCGCGACGATGAGTCCGATCGCGGTCGCCACCAGCGACTGCGCCACCCCGCCCGTGACGCCGCCCGGATCGACGAGTCCATTGCCGCCGAACAGCTGGAATGACTTCATCATCCCGACGATCGTGCCGAGCAAGCCGAGCAGCGGCGCCGCCGTGACGATCGTCTCCAGTAGCCACAGACCGCGGCCCATGTCGCGCTCGATCTGCGACGCGATCGATTGCGCCGACGCCTCGCGCAGCCACAGCGGCGAGTCTGATTCCGACAGCCACGGCGCGGCCATGCGCCGAAACGCGTGGTGCGGGGCGAGGCGGTCGAGACGGTTGTCATCGGCTGACGACGTGGGTTGCAAAACACGCGCCGGTGCGCTTGCGAAGCGGGCAAACACATACGCCCGCTCGATGATGATGGTCAATGCGAGCACGCCGAGCACGCTGAGCGGATACATGATCCATCCGCCGGTGCGCATCGCCGCGATAAAGCCTGTCCATTCCTGCATGATGATTCTCCCTGCCGTCGATCAGAAGTACTTGGTCACGCCCGCATAAACCGCGAAATGCGGACCGTACTGCGGCGCGCCGACGCCGATGCCCGAGCCGTCACGCAACTCGTACACGCGGTTGAATGCGTTGATCACCACCAGACGCGCGTCGAACTTGCCGATCATCGGCTCGTTGAAGTGCTGGATTACGCCGAGGTTGAACTGCGCATAGACGGGCAGGCGATCGGTGTTCGCAAAGCCGCTGCGCAGGCCGGAGCCGACGATTCCGTCGAACGTGAAGGTGGTTTGGTGGAAGTCGTATGCCGCGCCGAACGATGCGGTCACGCGCTGGTCGTGATCGAGGTACACCCAGTTGTTCGAGATGTACGCCAGTTCGTCCGCACCGAAATTGAACTGCGCGGAGTTGATGTTCTTGCCTTGCGCGCGGCTATACGCGAGGTTCAGATACGCGGAGAGATTGTCCTGTTTGTAGTTGGCGGTGAATTCGACGCCATACGTTCTGCCGTACTGGTAGTTGAACGGCGTGTAGATCAGCGCGGAGCCGAACTGTCCTTCGTCGAGCAGGTCGGTCGATTTCTTGTAGTACGCGTCGAGTCCGAGCGTGACGGCAGGGCCGAGTTTCTGCGTGATGCCGAGATCGAAATAGTGGCTGCGTTCCGGCTGTACAGGATCGTTCTGCGTTACCGAACTCTGATTCGTCGTGCCGTCGAACTTCGATATCGTCGAGCCGGACACGAGTTCGAACGGCGGCGGCGTGAAGTAGCGCGCGTAGCCGGCGTGCAGCGTCGTCGACGACGTGAGCGTGTAGACGAGGCCGACGCGCGGGCTCAACTGGCTCGCGCTCGTGTACTCGTCCATGCGGTCGTAGCGCAAGCCATAGTTCAGCGTGAGCCGGTCGGTCAGCTTCCATTCGTCCTGCGCGTACAGGCTGTACAGATAGCCGGTCTTGCTGCTGCTGTCCTGGATGTTGAAGGGCACGTCGGAGAGCTGGTTGCCGTCCGCGTCGGCGGGGAACACAGACACGTTATTGTCGAATATCGCGTGTTCCTGCTGGAAGAAGACGCCCGCGCGAACCGTGTGACTGTCGTTGATGCGCCAGGTCGTATCGACCTGCACGCCGTTGGCTGTGTTGCTATGGAAGTCCTCCGATGCTACCCCGTTGAACATCAGGTCGCCGATCGGATCGGGGTTGAACTTCGTGCGCGTATAGCGCGTAAAGAAGGCGACCTGGTAATCGAGCGCGCCGCCGTTGGTGCCTTGAAGCGCGAGCGCCGCGAAATTGTTCAGCTCCGATTGCGTTTCGTTCAGTTGCGACGAATCGAACGTGCTGTGGCCGTTGAGCGCGAAGTTCGGCGTGAGCCCCGGCGTGTTCGGAATCTCGAACTGGTTGCTGGTCGCGCCGAACAACAGACTCACACGCGTGAGCGGATTGATCAGATACGACAGATAGCCGAATGCATTGCCCTGGCGCGTGTGATCGTGAATCGCACTGGCGCTCGCCGTCGGATTCTCGATGCCGAGATTGTTCATGCCGAGCGAGCCGCTCAGGTAGTAGCTGAACGGTCCCTCGCTGCCGAACACGTCGGCGCTCGTTTTGACGGTCTGATGGCTGCCGCCGAATACGTCGATCGAGCCGCCGCTGCCCATGTCGCCCGATTTGGTGCGGATGTCGACGATACCGGCCGTGCGGTAGCCGTACTGCGCGGGCAGGGCGCCAGTGAGCAGGTTCATTTGATCGATGATGCGCGTGTCGAGCGACTGGCCGAAGCCGCTGATCGGCTCCGGAATGATGATGCCGTTGATCCGGTATTGCAAATTGGCGTGCTCGCCGCGCACGTGCAGCTGGCCGTACGAGTCGTTGGCGACGCCGGGCGCTTGCAGCAGCACCTGATTGAGCGGCGTGTTCGCGCCCGCCGGCATCGTGTCGATGTCCGCCTGCGTGAAGCGATAGACGCTGCTGCCCGTTTCGGGCAGCAAGCCGTTGCGGGCAGCGTTCAGACGTTGTGCGTTGACCTGCACGTCGAGTGTATCGCTCTTTTGCAGTTGTACGCTGACGCTCGCCGGGGCGCCGGACTGGGCGGTCGCGATGCTGCTGCCGCTTGCAAAACCGGCCGCGGTGACGACGACCGCATACGTGCCGGGCGCCACGCCGTCGATGGAGAAGTGGCCCGACGTGTCCGTGTTCGACGTGCCGATGGAGGCGCCGCTCGCGTCCTGTACCTCCACTTTCGCGTGAGCGACGGGATGGCCCGCGGGATCGGAGACCGTGCCCGTCAACATGGCGTTGCCTGGCGCACCCCATGCGTTCGAGATGGCGGTACAGAACACGATCGCCGCCTGTGCGGTCAGTGTGCGGTTTTTCATTGTTGTTGCTCGCGCTAAGGACGATGCGTTGATAAACAGAAGCGTTCGGCAAAAGCTCACCCACCTCGCCCCTGGCCGGCAGGGGAAGGACAGGCGAACTGGAGGTTGACGACGCGCGATGGCAGGCCCGTCGATCAGGCCTACTTTTCGATGAGAACGGTAATGGCGATGACGGTCATAAGTGGTCGTTGAGCATGGACTGTCCGCTCATAGGTCGGACGGATTTTGTTGGGCGTCGCAGTGGGCCGGTGTGAAAAACGGCAAGGCTGGAGCGCCAATTTTTGGTCATGTTATAACATAACAATTACAGGTGGCAAGTCGCAAGATGAAGGCCGCCGTAGCGCAACGGGTGAGGCATTTGCCCGTTGCCATTCGAAAAACTTGACACAGTGCATATGCACACATAAACTCTGCTCCATGAACCGTCCTCTCTCCTACGACGAATGCAACTGCTTCGCGCTGCGCCAGGCGGCGCGGCACGTCACGCAGATGTACGAGCGCCATCTCGGCAGCGTCGGGCTGACCGCTGCGCAGTTCACGATCCTCGCGAAGCTCGCGCGCACACCGAACCTGCCTATGGCGGAGCTCGCGGACGCGATGGTGATGGAGCGCACCACGCTGGTCCGCGCGATGAAGCCCCTGCAGCGCGACGGCCTCGTGCTGGCCGAGGCGGCGGATCACGACAACCGCACGTTGCTGTTCAGCCTGACGGAAAAAGGCGAGACGACGTTCGATCAGGCCTCCGTCGCATGGCGCGCCGCACAGGACGAATTCGAAAAGAAGTTCGGCCGCGCCCGCGCAAAGACGCTGCGTACCGAGCTGTTCAGCATCACCGGTTAGATCGCGCGTAGGAACCCGCTTCGGCGGGTTTTATGACGCCGCTTAATGTGCATATGCACTAACGAGCAAAGGAAGTGCAGCGAATGGAAGCGCTTTTCGACGACGACTGCTTTGCGATCCGCCAGGCCGCGCGTCATATATCGCAGATCTACGACCGGCACCTGTCGAATGTCGGGCTGACCATCACGCAGTTTTCGCTGCTGGGGCGCCTGAAGCGCACCGGTCCGATGACGATGAAGCAGATTGCCGAGGCCATGCGCATGCAGCGCACCACGCTGGTCCGTACGATTCAACCGCTGCGACGCGACGGGCTGGTGTCGAGCGAGGCGATGGGCGCGGATGCGCGCGCGCTGGTGATCTCGCTGACCGCCGCGGGCGAAGAGCGGCAAGACGCAGGCCGCGCTCATTGGTATGCCGCACAGGCCGAGTTCGAGCACCGCTTCGGCGAGGAGCGCGCGGCTGCACTGCGCACCGAGCTGTTTGCGATCACCCGGGATACGCTTTGACATAAACGCTGAAGATAGCGGAGGCCGGCGCACTGCGCCGTTTTTTTCAATCTGAAGAGTGCATACGCACATATCGACACCATGTCCACAACTCCTTCGACCGTCGCGCCGCCAAGCGCGGTACAACCCGCCAGACAGGTGCGGCGTATCCCGTGGATGCTGCTCGCGATCCTCTCCGTCCTCGTCGCGCTGGCGCTTGCCACTTCGTACTGGTTCTTGGTCGGCCGCTTCGTCGAGAGCACCGACGATGCGTACGTCGGCGGCGACGTCACGGTGATGGCGCCGAAGGTCAACGGCTTCGTCACCGACGTGCTCGTGCACGACAACGAGTTCGTGCACGCCAACCAGGTGCTCGTGCGTCTCGATGCCCGCGACTACGACGCGCGCCTCGCCCAGGCCAGCGCAGAAGTGGAGAGCGCGCAGGCCGCCGTCACCGAACTCGAAGCGAAGAAATCACTGCAACTCGCGGCGATCAACGAGCAGGCCGCCGAGGTCCGCGCGTCGGGCGCCGAGCTCACACGCAGCGCCGCCGACCAGACGCGCTACCGCGAGCTCGTGAAAGACGACGCGGTGTCGAACCAGGTCGTCGAGAAGGCCGACGCCGATCTGGCCAAAGCGCGCGCCGCGGTCGATCGCAGCAGCGCGGCGCTGCTCGCGGCGCAACGCCAGATCGCGGTGCTCGACGCTCAGATCGGCGACGCGAAAGCGCGCATCACGACCGCGCAGGCCGCGCAGCGCGTCGCCGCGTTGAACGTCGAGTACACGACGATCCGCTCGCCGATCGATGGCTATGTCGGCAATCGCACCGCTCGCGTTGGGCTGCTCGCCAACGCGGGCGTGTCGCTGCTGACCGTTGTGCCGGCGAGCGGTTTATGGATCGACGCGAACTTCAAGGAAGATCAGCTGCGCAAAATGCATTCGGGCGACAGCGTCGACGTCGAACTCGATGCCTCGAGCACAACGCTGCACGGCGTGGTCGACAGTCTTGCACCGGCGACCGGTGCGACCTTCAGCGTCTTGCCCGCGGAAAACGCGACCGGCAACTTCACGAAGATCGTGCAGCGCGTGCCGGTGCGCGTGCGCCTCGACGTGCCGAAGGACATGCAGGGCGTGCTGCGTCCGGGCCTGTCCGCGACCGTGAAAGTGCACCTCGATGCGGGCCATCCGGCCGCGCAGGGATGAACCGATCATGACTCACGCTTTTGACAACCCCGCCGACCAGCCGACCCGCACCAAGGTCTTCGCATTCGCGCTGATGTGCCTCGGTTTTTTCATGGCGACGCTCGATATCCAGATCGTCGCATCGTCGCTGCGCGATATCGGCGGCGGACTGTCCGCCAGTCAGGATGAACTCTCCTGGGTACAGACCTCGTATCTGATCGCGGAGATCATCGTGATTCCGATGTCGGGGTGGCTCACGCGCGTGTTCTCGACGCGCTGGGTCTTCACCTTCTCCGCGTTCGGCTTCACGGTCACCAGCATGCTGTGCGGTCTCGCGTGGGACATCAACTCGATGATCCTGTTTCGCGGTCTGCAAGGCGCGCTCGGTGCCGCAATGATCCCGACCGTGTTCACGACCGCGTTCGTACTGTTTCCCGGCAAGCAGCGTTTGATCGCGTCGACGACGATCGGCGCGCTTGCGTCGCTTGCGCCGACGATCGGCCCGGTGATCGGCGGCTGGATCACGTCGCAATGGTCGTGGCACTGGCTGTTCTATCTGAACCTGGTACCGGGCGTCGCCGTGACGCTGTTGGTGCCGAAGTACGTGCATATCGACAAGGTCGATCTGTCCTTGCTGAAAAAGGGCGACTACTTCGGCATCTTGCTGATGTCGGGTTTTCTCGGTTGCCTCGAATACGTGCTCGAAGAGGGACCGCGCAAAAACTGGTTCGGCGACGACGTGATCGTGCTGTGCGCGTGGGTCGCGGCCATCTGCGGCTTTCTGTTCCTCGTGCATGCGTTCACCGCGAAGGAACCGATCGTCGATCTGCGCGCACTGGCGTTGCGCAATTTCGGTATCGGCAGTCTGCTGTCGTTCATTACCGGGATCGGCATCTTCTGCACCGTGTTTCTGACGCCGGTGTTTCTTGCGCGCGTGCGCGGCTTCGATTCGTTGCAGATTGGTCTCGCGTTGCTGTCCGTTGGCTGTTTTCAGTTGCTCGCGCTGGCCGCCTACTCGACGCTCGCGCGCTTCGTCGATATGCGCATGCTGATGGTGTTCGGACTCGCGCTGTTTGGCATCGGCTGCTATCTGTACGTGCCGTTGACGAACCAATGGGGCTGGCAGCAGTTGCTGATTCCACAAGCGTTGCGCGGAATTGGCCAGCAGTTCTGTATTCCGCCGATCGTGACGATGGCGCTGGGTGCGTTGCCGCCGTCGCGGCTGCGCTCCGCGAGCGGGCTGTTCAATCTGATGCGCAATCTCGGCGGTGCGATCGGCATCGCGGTCAGCAGCACGATGTTGAACGACCGTTTGAACCTGCACTACGAACGGCTCGACGAACATCTGAATGCGGGCCGTCCGGTCGTCGAATCGATCTTGCAGAAGCAGGCCGAGTATCTGTCGGCCGTTGGTGGTGATGTCTTGAACGCCGCGAGTGCGGGGCTCGCCGAATTGCACGCGGCATTGATGCGCGAAGCGCTGGTGCTCGCATTCTCGGACGCCTTTCTGGCGGTTGCGCTGTGCTTCGTGGTCGGCTTGCTGAGCGTGCTGTTTTCGCGCCCGTTCGGCAACAGCGCGCCCCCGCCCGATGCCCATTAGGAGACCAACATGAAACGAATCGTGATGAAGTTACTGGCGAGCGCGGCGTTCCTGACGCTCGCGGCCTGCGCGGTGCAACCCGCGATGCACGCGGATTTGCCGCATACGGTGCAGACGCTCGCGCCGGCCGCGTGGAGCGTCGACGCGCCGCAAGACAGCATGAACACCGATGCCTGGTGGGCGCAATTCGGCGACCCGGTGATGCATCAGCTGATCGAATCGGTGTTGACCGGCAACCTCGACGTGCAGGCCGCGGCCGAACGCGTGAAGCAGTCGCAGGACCTGGTGACGCAGAATCGCGCGGCGCTGCTGCCGGAGCTGAATGCGAACGCGGGCGCATCGACCGAGCGGCAGAACACGCCGCCGCCGCTCGGCTATGTGCGCCAGGCCGGCTTCGGCCTCGCCGCGAGCTGGACGCCGGACGTGTTCGGCGGCGAACGTCTCGCGGTGCTCGCCTCGCAGGCGCAGGTGTCGGGTAGCGTTGCGGCGCTGAACCAGTTACGGCTCGCGCTCGCCGCGAACACGGCGGCTGCGTATATCGATCTACGCTGGGCGCAGGCGCAATTGCAGATCCTCGACGACAACGAGCAGATTCGCAGCCGCGCGCTGAAGCTCACGCAGGAGCGTCTGCATTACGGCCTGTCGACGCAGCTCGACGTCGCCCGCGCGCAGAATCAGTTGCAGGACTTGCAGGCGCAGATTCCGCGTATGCAATCGGCGGTGCAGCATCAACTGAGTCTGATCGCCGTGTATTCGGGGCGAACGCCGGAAAGCCTCGATACGCTGCTGCTTTCCAACGCGCGCGAGATTCCGGTGCCTGCGCAAAGCGCGCCGCAGGTGTTGCCGTCCGACGCGTTGCTGCATCGACCCGACGTGCGCACCGCCTATGCGCTCGTCGAACAGCGTGCGGCGGAAGTGGGGGTATCGAAGGCGCAGCGCTATCCGCAGTTCAAGATCAACCTGACGAATGGGCTGCTCGCATCGTCGTACCTTGGCTTGCCGACGCTGACCGACAATCTGTTCAGCGCTGCGTTGAATGCGACGAGCCCGATCTTCAACGCCGGGCGCATCACCGCGAACATGGACGCGAGCGAGAGCCGCATGCGCGAATCGCAGCTCGGCTTGCAACAGACGATGTTGCAGGCGCTGAAGGAAGTCGAGGACAATCGCAGCGATCTCGTCAGCGGCGCGGTGCAGGTGCAGCGCCTGGCCGGTGCGCTCGATGCGTCGAATCACGCGCTGCGTTTGTCGACCGAGCTGTATAAGGGCGGTGCGTCGAGCTTCCTCGATGTGCTCGACGCGCAGGAAGCGTATCTGCGCGACTCGGAGTCGCTCAACCAGGCCCGTCGCGAGCACGCGCTTTCGGCGATCGCGCTGTACCGGTCGCTGGGGGGCGGGTGGGAGCAGGGGGAAACGGTGGCGGCGCAGTGAAGGCAGCGAGGCGCGTGACGCTGAACCGATCCCCCAATCTTTGCTACATTCCTGCACAAGCACCGAATATGCGGCACCCTGAAGATGCGTCCGCCAGCGACGCGCATGATCGGCAAATCGAAATCTTTCAAGAGGCTCAAGATGCGAATTCTGGTAGTAGGAGCGGGCGCGGTAGGTGGTTATTTCGGCGGACGTCTGGCCGCGGCGGGGCAGGACGTGACCTTCCTCGTACGCGCCGGTCGCGCGGAAAAGCTACGGAGCGACGGCCTCGTCATCAACAGCCCGCGCGGCAATCTCCAGTTGCCCGACGTGAAGACGATACTGGCCGGTGTCGCCGCCGAGCCGTTCGACCTCGTGCTGCTGAGCTGCAAGGCCTACAGTCTCGACGACGCGATCGATTCGTTCACGCCGTTCGTCGGCGAAGACACGCTGATCCTACCGATGCTCAACGGCATGCGCCATATCGACATGCTGACCGCGAGCTTCGGCAAGGAGCGCGTGCTCGGCGGTCAGTGCGTGATCGCCGCGACGCTCGATGCCGAGCAGCACATCGTGCATCTGAACGACATGCACGCGATCACGTTCGGCGAACTCGTGGGCGGCACCTCGGAGCGCACTGAGGCGATTGCCGATGCAATGTCCGGCGCGAACTTCGACGTCGCAATCAGCGACAACATCCTGCTGCGCATGTGGGAAAAATGGGTGTTCCTCGCCACATTGGCCGCGAGTACGTGCTTGATGCGCGGTTCGGTCGGCGATATCCTGGCTGCGCCGGACGGCAAGCGCGTGATTGAAAATCTGCTCGGCGAATGCCGCGCGGCGGCCGAGCACAACGGCTTCACGATGGCCGCGGACTTCGACGTGCGCGCCACCCAGGTGCTGCTGACGCCGTCGCCGCTGACCGCGTCGATGCTGCGCGACGTCGAAAACCGCTCGCACACCGAGGCGGATCATATCCTCGGCGACCTGATCTCGCGCGGCGGCGACGCGCAAAAGGACGAACACGGCGTGTCGCTGCTGCGCATCGCCTATAGTCATCTGAAGACGTACGAAGCTCGCCAGACCCGCACTTCCTGACGGCTCGCCGCGGCCAACGCGAACGCGGATCGGGCGGATGGCGCGACGCACGCGAGCGCCGCCGCAACCTGACGATCGGAGGTCAAGCATGCCGGCTCCAACTGGATCGGTGCCCGCGCTCAGCGCCGCTTCCGCGACCGTGTTCTCGATCGGCATCGTGTTTCTCGGCTACTGGGGTATGTATGAGCCGACTGCCTGGCACAAGGCCGACGTCGCGGTCTTTGTGCTCGCGCTGGCCGGCTTCGCGTGCCTGGGCCTCGTGCCATGGATGGCGACGAGTCCCGTCGAGCCGGAGAACAGCGACTCACGCGTGCGTATCGCGCGGCATCTGTTTCTCGCGGGCGTGACCGCAATCTGGCTCGCGGTGGCGGTTTCCGTGATCTTCTGAAGCTCCGCGAAGACGCGCCGCCGCTCACTCCGGCATCTTCCTGAACGAGACCGCAATGCGGTTGCAGCCGTTGATCGCAACGATCAGCGGCGTCAGGTCGCTGATTTCCTGCTCGCTGAAATGCGGCTTCACCGCGTCCCATACCGTATCCGGCACGCGCGTTTGCGCGACCAGCGTCACCGCCTCCGTCGATTCGAGCGCCGCGCGTTCGCGCGTCGGGCGTCCGTGGCGGTAAGCTTGCGTTCGCCACTGGTCGGTCGAAATAACCCTTTCGCCGTTATTTGAGGTAACCACCCGAATGGACATTCACATCGCGATCGAAGGCCATCACGATCTGTCCGGACAGATTTATCGGCAGTTGCGCGCGGGCATTCTCGAAGGGCGCCTTGCCGGCGGCACGCGTCTGCCGTCCACGCGCGATCTCGCGACGCAGCTCGGTGTGTCGCGCAAGACCACGCTCGACGTATTCGAGCGGCTGCTGTCAGAAGGTTATCTGAGCGCCCGCGCCGGTTCGGGCACCTTCGTCGCCGACGGACTCGAACGGTTGCCGGCCGAGCGTTCCGCCCACGCGCGCGCGGCGGCTCGTTCGAGCGAGCGGGCCGCCGCGCAAGCGAAGGCCGCCGCGCGCGCGCAGCCGCTGTGGGAGCAGATGCCCGACAGTCTGCCGTTGCCGCGGCCGTCGGTGCCGTCGCCGCTCGACTTTATCGGCGGCGCGACCGACAAGACGCTGTTTCCCTTCGACGTCTGGCGCCGCTGCGTGAATCATGCGCTACGCGGCCAGGCGCGCAGCCCCGGCACCTATCGCGACGCCGCGGGGGAGCAGCAGCTGCGGCTCGCGATCTCGCGCTACCTCGCTTTCAACCGTGCGGTGTCGAGCAACTGGGAAGACGTGATCGTCACGCAGGGCGCGCAGCACGCGCTCGATCTGATGGCGCGCATCACGCTGCGGCCCGGTGAAATCGCGGCCATCGAAGACCCCGGCTACCCGCCCGCGCATGCATGCTTCAAGGTGACCGGCGCGCGCGTGGTGCCGGTACCGGTCGATCGCGAAGGCCTGATCGTCGGCAAGCTGCCGGACAAGGCACGGCTCGTCTACGTGACGCCTTCGCATCAGTTTCCGCTCGGTATGCCGATGAGCCTCGAGCGTCGCGTCGAACTGCTCGAATGGGCGCAAAAGCGCGGCGCGGTCATCATCGAGGACGACTACGACTGCGAGTACCGTTTCGAAGGCCGGCCGATGGAGCCGCTGAAGAGCCTCGATCGCGCTGGCCTCGTCGCCTACGTCGGCACGTTTTCGAAGACGATCTTCCCCGAGCTGCGGATCGGCTACCTGGTGCCGCCCGCGTCGTTGCACGGCCCGCTGCTAAAGGCGCGGCAGATCGCCGATTGTCACGGCTGCACGCTGACGCAAACGGCGCTCGCGTCGTTCATGCTCAATGGCGACTTCGCGCGCCATCTGCGGCGTATGCACAAGGCTTACGCGGCCCGCCGCGCGATGCTGCTCGAGCATCTGCAAGGCGGTCTCGCACGCTGGTTCGAGCCGATCGTGCCGACCGCCGGCATCCATCTGGCGGCGCGGCTCAGGGGGCCGTTGGCGTCGCTCGGCGAAGAGGTGCTCGTTGCCGCCGCGCGTGAAGCGTCGATCGGCCTCTATGGACTCGCGCCATTTCACCATCGCGTGACACCGCAGCCTGGGTTGATCTTCGGCTATGGCAGCATCGCGGCCGAACATATCGACACGGCGCTGACGACGCTCGCCGACATCCTGCAGCGCATCGCACGCTGAAACGGAGCTCGCCGCAAGCGAGGCGTAGGCATCGTCGAAACGTTGGGGGGGCGTTGCTTGACCCGTCAAACGAAGAAAATGCCCTGTTTCAAGGGACGAAAACACCGGCTCGCCCCGACGCAACCGCCTCGAAACCACGGCCGAAACGAACTGTAACGAGCGTTACTCCTGCATGTCAAAGAGCTCGCCACGCACGTTTTAGGCGCTAAAACAGGGACTAAAACGTGTTGCACCGTCGGCGCCGCGCAAAAAACTTCGTCGCAATACATAAAAGAGTCGCGCAAATCGCTTTAGCGCTTGTAGAATCCGGCGTTGAAGCGTGCACATACGGTGTGCGCTTCGAGCAATTCACTGACCACAACAGGTAGGAGAAACATGCCGACTTCCGCAAAAAAGGTGGCCAAGAAGGCTGCTGCCCCGGTACCGACCAAGAAGGTTGCTGCAAAGAAAGTTCCTGCGAAGAAAGCCGTCGCAGCCAAGAAGGTCGCCGTGAAGGCGTCTGGCGCACCGTCGCCGATCAAGGACACCTTCACGAAGGCCTCGTTGGCAGCTCACATCGCTGAACGCGCTGCAGTGGAACCGAAGACCGCCAAGGCCGTGCTGGCCGCGCTCGAAGACACGATCCTCGGCACGGTGCACAAGAAGGGCGCTGGCGAATTCACGCTGTCGGGTCTGCTGAAGATCGTCGTGCAGGCTGTGCCGGCGAAGAAGAAGCGCTTCGGCAAGGACCCGTTCACGGGTGAAGAGCGCTGGTTCCCGGCCAAGCCGGCCAGCGTGCGCATCAAGACACGCGCGCTGAAGAAGCTGAAGGACGCAGCGGCAGCCTGAACGCGTTGCTCGCACGACTCAGGCGTCGGCATGGCGCTGTCGTGTTTAACCATGCCTGACGTTTGAGTGCGTGAAAAAGCGCCTGCATGCAGGTGATCGAAGTCCCCGTGGATGAAGATTCACGGGGACTTTTTTATGCGCTCGCTTCGTAGTGCGCGTCGAGTCCATTGGCGAAACGGCAAGCGCGCCCTCTCATAGTGTGCTCCCTGATGGCGCACACGCACCTGACTGGCGCATCATGATCCACGACAGTACGATCGAGGCAATCCGACGCCCTGCGGATGCGCCGTTAGGGGGCACGTCAACGCGCTCTATCCCGACACATTCAATGGCATAACGCTTGCTTAATCGAAGGTCGAATACCGAATGCGCAGCGCATTCGCCTTCTATTTGACAACAAGACTGGGGCTGACATGCGATGCTATGACGAGATGCGCCATCACGCCGATGGCGTACGGCCGCATTACGCGCGCTTTGAGCGATGGTTGGACAGTCAGGGCGATGAAGCGATCGCACGCAAGCGCGCGGAAGCGGACCTGCTGTTCCGGCGCGTCGGCATCACGTTCGCAGTAAACGGCGACCTGTCAGGCACCGAGCGGCTGATTCCCTTCGATCTGATTCCGCGCATCATCCCGCGCGGCGAATGGCAGACGCTCGAAGCGGGTTTGCGACAGCGCGTGCAGGCTCTCAATCTGTTTATCCACGACGTCTATCACGATCGCAACATCGTGCACGCGGGCATCGTGCCGGCCGACCAGGTCTATACCAACGCGCAGTATCGTCCCGAGATGCAGGGCGTCGACGTGCCGCTCGGTGTTTACGCGCATATCGCGGGCGTCGACGTGGTGCGCGCCGGCGATGAAGGAGAATTCTACGTACTCGAAGACAATCTGCGTGTGCCGTCGGGCGTGTCGTACATGCTCGAAAACCGCAAGATGATGATGCGGCTCTTCCCCGAACTGTTCGTGCAGAACCGCATCGCGCCGGTCGCGCATTATCCCGACCTGCTGCTCGATACGCTGCGCTCGGTCGCGCCCGCGGGCGTCGACGATCCGGTCGTCGTCGTGCTGACGCCGGGCATGTACAACTCCGCGTATTTCGAGCATACGTTCCTCGCGCAGCAGATGGGCGTCGAGCTCGTCGAAGGCAAGGATCTGTTCGTCGACGACAACTACGTGTTCATGCGCACCACGCAAGGACCGAAGCGCGTCGACGTGATCTACCGGCGCGTCGACGACGATTTTCTCGATCCGCTTGCGTTTCGCCCCGACTCCGCGCTCGGCGTACCGGGTCTGCTCACCGCCTATCGCGCCGGCCGCGTCGCGCTCGCGAACGCGATGGGCACCGGCATCGCCGACGACAAATCGATCTACCCGTACGTGCCCGACATGATCGCGTTTTATCTTGGCGAAAAGCCGATTCTGAACAACGTACCGACCTATCAGTGCCGTAAGCCCGAGGATCTCGCCTATACGCTCGCGCATCTGCCGGAGCTGGTGGTCAAGGAAGTGCACGGCGCGGGCGGCTACGGGATGCTGGTCGGCCCCGCCTCGACGAAGGCCGAAGTGGAGGCCTTCCGCGAGCGGCTGATCGCGCGTCCGGCCGGTTATATCGCACAGCCCACGCTGGCGCTGTCCGCGTGTCCGACTTTCGTCGAATCGGGCATCGCGCCGCGCCATATCGACCTGCGGCCGTTCGTGCTGTCGGGCAAGACCACCACGATGGTGGCGGGCGGCCTCACGCGGGTCGCGTTGCAGGAGGGCTCGCTCGTCGTCAATTCATCGCAGGGAGGCGGGACCAAGGACACCTGGATGGTCGACTGACGCGGTTGCCGCCGCGCTTTTCGCCTCGCTCGCAACAGAGCAGAGCAGGGCGCGACACTCGCAACCTGATGCGCGCTGGCGCTCAACGGATAACCAGCGCGGACCTTCGTCGCTGACGAAGGCCTCGCGCGTTCAGATCACAGACATGGAACGTCGTCATGCTTAGCCGAACCGCCGATCACCTCTTCTGGATGGCCCGCTATATGGAGCGTGCGGAGAACACCGCCCGCATGCTCGACATCAACCTGAAGGCGCAACTGCTGCCGCAGACGGCCGAACAGGAGGCTCGCGCGCAGCGCTCGGTGCTGCGCATCTCCGAGCTCGAAAGCGCCTTCGCGCAGCGCTACGACGAACCGACGCGCGAGCACATGCTCGACTTCATGATCGCCGACGCAAGTAATTCGTCGAGCATTCATTCGTGCCTGCAGGCCGCGCGTGAAAACGCCCGCGCGGTGCGCGGCACGCTGACGACCGAGTGGTGGGAAACCATCAACGACACGTGGCTCGAATTCAACGAGCGGCTCGCGAGCGGGCAGGCCGCGAGCAATCCGGGCTCGTTGTTCGAGTGGGTCAAGTTCCGCTCGCATCTGTCGCGCGGCGTGACGATCGGCACCGCGCTGCAGGACGACGCGTTCTTCTTCACGCAGCTAGGCACGTATCTGGAGCGCGCCGACAACACCGCGCGGATTCTCGATGTGCGTTTCGCGAACGTCGAGCCGAATTCACGCGACGCGGCGCGCCAGCTCGAGGACTTCTATTACTGGACCTCGATCCTGAGTTCGGTGTCGGCGCTCGAGATCTACCGCAGGGTATATCGCGACGTCGTGACGCCCGCGCGCGTCGTCGAGCTGATGATCCTCAATCAGCAGATGCCGCGCTCGCTGCTCGCCTCGCTCGACGGCGTGTGCAGCAATCTCGCGATGCTGCGCACCTCGGGCTCGAACCAGTGCGAGCGCTTCGCCGGCAAGCTGCGCGCCGAGCTGTTGTATGCCGACATCCGGCAGATTTTCGAAAGCGGTCTGCACGCCTATCTGACGCAGTTCCTCGCTCGCGTGTTCGATCTGGGCAATCTGGTGGCGCGTACTTATCTGATGCTGCCAGTGGCCTGACGGAGTTTTCTCATGTACCTGACGATCCGCCACGACACCTCTTACCGCTACGAAGCGACGGTTCACTATTCGATCCAGCAGTTGCGCCTGACGCCCGCGAGCGGCGCCGGACAGACCGTGCGGCGTTGGAACATCGACGCGCCGGGCAAGCTCGACGCGACGCTCGACGCCTACGGCAACGTGCTGCACACGCTCGTCATGAACAAGCCGCACGACGAGATTCATCTGCGCGTGTCGGGCGAGGTGGACACGATGCCGCTCGTCGACGGCGTGCTGGGTGATCCGCCCGGCCCGATTCCGCTCGAGCATTTCACCTGCGCGACGCGTCTGACCGAAGCCGACGGCGCGATCCGCGAACTGGCGGAGTCGGTGGCGAATCTGGCGAGCCCGGCAAGCCTGCTCACGCTGTCCGAGCAGATCGTGCAGCGCGTGCAGTACCGGCCCGGCGTGACCGAGGTCACGAGCACGGCCGCCGAGGCGCTCGCGCTCGGCAAAGGCGTGTGCCAGGACCATGCGCATCTGATGCTCGCGTGCTGCCGCGCGCGCGGCGTGCCGGCGCGCTACGTAAGCGGATATATCGAACCCGGCGACGTGCCGCATGGCGCGAGTCACGCGTGGGTCGACGTTTGGCTCGAAGGCAAAGGGTGGATTTCGATCGACGTCACGCATGCCGGGTTTGCCAGCGAGATCTACTGCCGGCTCGCGGTCGCCCGTGACTATGAGGCCGCGGCACCGGTGCGCGGCCGACGCATCGGCGGACTCGAAGAGGAGCTTCACGTGGCGGTGGCGGTCAGCGCGCAGATGTCGCAGTAGCCGCGTTGCAACGCCAACGCGCGCGACCGCATTTAACATTCCTGCCACGTGTTCGGAATCAGCTGCCAAAAAGCTGCAAAAAAGGGCCGTAAACACGGATAAAAGGCGCCTGTGCGCCGCATTACAATAGCCCCGTTCCTTTGCCTTCCGCGGATTCCTTATGACTTACTGCGTAGCGATGGCCGTCAACGACGGCCTCGTATTTTTGTCCGACACGCGTACCAATGCGGGCGTCGATCACATCAGTACCGCGCGCAAGATGTCGGTGTTCGAGCAACCCGGCGAACGCATGCTGGTGCTGCTCGGCGCCGGCAATCTGTCGATCACGCAAGCGGTGCTGCACGAGCTGTCCGAGCCCGCCGATGCCAGCGAGCCCACGCTGTGGAGCGTGCCGACCATGGCGGACGCCGCGCGCGTGGTCGGCAGCGCGGTGCGTCGCGTGCATGAGCGCGAGGCCGAGGCGATGCAGAAGTTCGGTGTCGACTTCAATTGCAGCTTCATTCTCGGCGGCCAGATCGCGGGCAACCGGATGCGCCTTTTCATGATCTACGCGGCGGGCAATTTCATCGAGGCGTCGGCCGTGAATCCGTATTTCCAGATCGGCGAGGCGAAGTATGGCAAGCCGATCATCGACCGGGTGCTGACGCCGTCCACACCGCTCGACGAGGCCGCGAAGTCCGCGCTGATCTCGATGGACTCGACGCTGCGCTCGAACCTGTCAGTGGGCTTGCCGCTCGATCTGCTCGTGTACGAGAAGGATGCGCTGCGGGTCACGCGGTTCGTGTCGATCGATCGCGACAACGCGTACTTCGACATGCTTCACCGCACGTGGGGCGAGCGTCTGCGCCAGGTGTTCGCCGAGATTCCCGATCCGGACTGGCAGCGGTCGCTGGATGCGCCGTCGCCGCAGTCGGAGCGGGCGCTGGTGCTATATCGCGCGCCGGTCGGCGCCGATGGCGTCGAGCATGAGCACGATGTGTCGCCCGCGCAGATTCTCGCGCAGGCCGACAAGGGCAAGGCGCAGCGGCGCTAGCTGCGTTGGGTTCGGAGCGCGGGTCAGGCTCGCTCGGGCCCGCACCACAACCTCAGGACGAAAAAAAACCAGCCATCGGCATCGCCTCTGGCTGGTTTCTGGTCTCTGGCTCCGCAGCCCGTCGGCTGCGTAGCAGGTCCGATTCGAAGTCCGATTAGAACTTGTGACGGATACCGAGGCTGACCATGACCTGGTTGCTGGTGCTCGACTGGTTGCCATACGAACCGATCGAAGCCGTGGACGAAACGAGTGCGCCCGTAGCCGGATCACGCTGGTCGCCGCTTGCATGCTGCCATGCGGCGACCGTGTACACGTCGGTGCGCTTCGACAACGAGTAGTCGCCGCCCAGCGAAACCTGGTTGTACGTTGCCTTCGCGTCGCCCGTACCGCGGGTGTACGCGTAGCCGATACCCAGCAGGGCTGCCGGCGTGATCTGGTAGCCGACGTACACGCGGCCGACGTTGAAGATCTGCGTCGACGTGAACGCCGATTGTGCGTCCGGCTTGTAGCGCGCGTTGCTGTACGACAGGTTAGCCGTCAACGGGCCCGTCACGTACTGAGCAGCTGCCGAAGCGATACTGATCGACTTCGCCGTGGTGTAAGCCTGGTTGATGCCTGCGTTGTTCGGGAAGTTCGTGTCGAACGTAGCGCCGGGGACCGTCGTGCTGTTCCAGCCCGTGCGGACAGGAAGGTTGGTGCTTGCGTTGTCAGTCCTCAGGTAGCCACCCGCGACGCTGAACGGACCCGTTGCGTACGTTGCTGCGCCGCCCCACGTTTGACCCGAACCCGTCGCGCCTGCGACGCCGCCCAGAGCGTACATGCCTTCGACCTGGAAGCCCGAAAACACCGGCGACACATACTTCAGCGAATTGTTCACGCGGAAGCTGTTGTCGTTGTTGTCGACGTCACCCGGCGTAGCGAACGTGCTGCCGAAGTAGTTGTCGCCCGTCAGCGGCTGGATCATGTCGACCAGCGGGTCGTATTGACGACCAGCTGTGAAGGTGCCCCAAGAGTCGCCCGTCAAACCGACGTAAGCCTGACGACCGAACATCAGGCCGCCTTGACCGAGCTTGCCGGTGTTGATGTCAAAGCCGTTTTCCAACTGGAAAATTGCCTTCAGGCCGCCGCCGAGGTCTTCCGTGCCCTTCAGGCCGAAACGGTTACCTTGCAGGTTGCCGCCAAACATTTGTACGAGGCTACCGCCGTTGGGCGTAGCGTTGTTCACGTACTGGACCGATTCATCCAGCACGCCATACAGGGTCACGCTGCTTTGCGCGTGAGCGATACCGGCGACGCCGAGGAGCGCCAGCGAGAGGGTAGACAGTGCGATTCGTTTCATCCATTTCTCCACGCAGATGATTGTTCGTTGTTGCGGAAAGCAGAATAGCTCAGCGGCTCGGCGGGGTAGAAACGGAAAAAAAAGAGTGTCGCCAAAAACTGACAATCGATGCAAACCCTTGTATTTAAAGCTCTCAACGATTGTTTCCATTTGCGCAACATTTATTGGTCTGATGTGCATTATTGTTGATTTGTTGATAGTGACTGGATGAACGAACGCACGATGAGCATCGATTTGTATGCTAAATGTAACCTAGTCGTGTCCACGTCCACTCGTCTTTGTAGTGAAATCATAAAAAGAGACGGCTGACGAAAGGACTGGACAGGCTGGACAGAAGGGGCGCGTTGTGTGTCCAGGCGCAATCGACTGGATTGACGGCACAACACGTGCATCTATCAGGGTATGGACGGTAGCGTGGTGAGAAGCGCCCGCTTCAGCGCCGGTCGGCGCCACGGCGCGCCATGGCCGCGGCCGTGAGCCCTGCGGCGGCCGCGAGCAGCACCGAGGTCCACGGGTTGCGTCGCACGTAGCGGTCGGCGGCCGTCGCCTGGCGGCGCGCTTCGACGAGGGCGGACGCCGCGAAACGGGTGGCTTGCGCTTCGGCGTCGAGCACCTTGCGCGTAACGTCCACCGCGGTCTCATGCGCGGAGCGCCTTTGCGCCGCCGCGTTGATTCCCGCGGGCAGCGGCGTAGCCGTTTGGCTGGCAACACCCACAGCAGCGGGAGCAGACGGCGCGGCATTTGCCGCGACGGTCGATGCCGCCAGTACCGACGCGAGCTTCGCGCGGCTGCCCGGCGGCGACTCGCCCTGCATGCCCCAGCCGCCACGCGGATCGTGCAGCCGGCCGCGCGCCGCCGAGAACTCCGCGCCGAGCAGCAGCACCAACGCCGAGAAGTACAGCCACATCAGCAGCACTGCGAGCGAGCCGGCCGCGCCGAACGCGCTGGCCATTCCCGCATGCGCGAGATACAGCGCGAACAGCTTCTTGCCAGCCGTGAACAACACGGCCGCGACGATGCCGCCCACCACCGCATCGCGCCACAGCACCCGAGCGTCGGGCAGAAACTTGAGCAGTCCGGCGAACGCGAAGATCAGCACGAACAGCCCGACGCCGAGCTGCAGCAGATTGCCGATCACGACATACGGCGAGTCGCCCCACAGCCAGTTGCCGATAAAGACGATCACCGTATCGAGCACCAGCGACACGATCAGCAGGAACGCGACGCCGAGCACGAGCCCGAACGAAATCAGTCGCACCCGCACCAGCGCGAGCCAACTGGAAGTGCGCGGCCCGCTGTACGGCCACACTATATTGAGCGCGCTGTTCAGCGACGAGAACGTCGCCGACGCGCCGATCGCCAGCAGCGAGAACGAGATGATCGTCGCGATGCCGCCTTTGGCGCCCGCGTGATGCGCGTTCTCGACGATCGTCTGCACGCCGGCCGCGGCCTGGTCGCCGATCAGCCCGTTGATGTGGCCGAACAGCTCGCCGCGCGCGGCCGCCGGGCCGAAGAACCAGCCGGCCACCGCGAGCACCATCACGAGCGTCGGCGCGAGCGAAAACGCCGCATAGAACGCGATGCTCGCCGCCAACGCAGGACAGCGGTTCTCCGCGAACTGCCGCAGTGCGCCCATCGCCCAATTGGCCTGATGACGCGCGGCCTGCTGGAGGTTCTCGCGAGAGAGCGTGTCGATGTCCATGATCGTGTCTGAATCGTGAGGGCGCCTTCAGGGTGTTTGCTTCGTTGCCTTTCGCAAACCTCGTGCCCGTCACTATACAAGTTAAGCGGCGCGCTGCATGGCCTGCGTTCATGGCCTGTTTTGCGGCCCGTTTTGCGGCCCGTTTCGCGGCCGCCCGCGCATACCGCTAGAATGCAGCGGGTTAATGTCACCTTTCCGCTCATCATGCATTCGCACGAACTCGTACAGCAACTGGACGTCATCGAGCGCGACCAGTGGAGCGCGCATCTGCCCGCGCATGTCATCGAACAATTGCCGGCGCGCGGGATCACGGTGTTCGCCGTCACCGACGACGCCTCCGACACCGCCGCATTCAGCGCTCGCTACGGCTTCGGTCTCGAAGACTGCGCGAACACGATCGTGATCCGCTACAGGAAAGAGGGTGGCGAGCACTATGCGGCGCTCGTGTCGCTCGGCTCGCGGCGGCTCGACATCAACGGCGCGGTGAAGGCCGCGCTCGGCGCACAGCGGCTGTCATTCGCGAAGCGCGAGGCGGCGGTCGAGCATAGCCAGATGGAGTTCGGCGCAATTACCGCGTTCGGTCTGCCGGCCGACTGGCGCATCCTCGTCGACGCCGCCGTGATGGAGCGTGCGCAGATCGTGATGGGCGCCGGCGTGCGTGCGGCCAAGCTGCTGACGTCGCCCGACATGCTGCGGCAATGGCCGCGCTGCGAGGTGGCGGCGCTGACGCTGCCTGCGGACGGAAACCCGCAACCTTGAAGCCGCACTGAAGTTTTCCTCCGTCGAGCCGTTAATCCCGACAACGACATGAAACGTTTGCGGCGTCCGTTCGCGCGGACAGCCGCCGACCACGACAAGGGATACGGAAGATGGAACGGTTTCGCCTGAAAGTGCGGCTGTGGCTCGCGCTCGCGGTGATGTGCATGGGCATTCTGGCGATCGGCCTGTGGGGGGCGTTCAAGACACGAGACACGATGATCGCCGATCGCGAGGGCGAGCTGAAGAACGTGGTCAGCATCGCGTACAGCGTGCTCGATCGCTACAACGCGCTCGTCGCGGCCGGCACGATGCCGCTCGCCGATGCGCAGCGCGCCGCGATGGACGACCTGCGCGCAATGCGCTACGACGGTGCCGGCGGCTATCTCGTGCTCGAAGACAGCCAGGCGCACGTGCTGATGCATGCCACGCGCGCCGACCTCGTCGGCAAGGACATGACCAACGTCACCGATCCGGACGGCCGCCACGTGTTCAAGGAAGGTTCCGAGCAAACGCAGCGCGAAGGCGAGGCCTTCGTCCATCTGCAGTTCCCGAAGCCCGGCACCGACAAGCTTGCGCCGAAGATCAACTACATGCGGCTTTACAAGCCGTGGGACTGGACCATCGTCACCGGCGTCTTCACGGACGACATCGACGGCGTGTTCTACCGCACCCTCGTGCAATACGTGATCGCGGCGGTGGTGCTTTGCGCGCTCGTGTCACTGGTGATCGGCGTGATTCTGCGCAGCATTCTGCGTCAGCTTGGCGGCGAACCGGCGTACGCGCTGCAGATCGCGTCGCGTATCGCGGACGGCGACCTCGACGTGGTCGTCGACGCGAAGGCCGGCGACAGCACGAGCCTGCTCGCCGCGATGAAACGGATGCAGCAGCGTCTCGCGCAGGCGATCGAGCAGATTCGCGCCGGCGCGACGCTGATTTCGTCGGTATCGAACGAGATCGCCGCGGGCAATTCGGACCTGTCGCGCCGCACCGAGCAGCAGGCGGCCGCGCTCGGCGAGACCGCGTCGAGCATGGAGCAGATCACCGCGACCGTGCGTCAGAACGCCGACAACGCGAAGCAGGCGAGCCAGCTCTCGCACAACGCGTCGGAGACCGCGGCGCGCGGCGGCGCGGTGGTCGGTCAGGTGATCGACACGATGCGCGGGATTTCACAGTCGTCGCACCGGATCGGCGACATCATCGGCGTGATCGAAGGGATTGCGTTCCAAACCAATATTCTCGCGTTGAACGCGGCCGTCGAGGCGGCGCGCGCGGGCGAGGAGGGCCGCGGTTTCGCGGTGGTCGCGGGCGAAGTGCGCACGCTCGCGCAACGCAGCGCGGCGGCCGCGAAGGAGATCAAGGCGCTGATCGAGGAATCGGCCGCGCAGATCGCGGGCGGTTCGGAGCACGTCGGACGCGCGGGTGACACGATGCAGGAAGTCGTGCAGGCGGTACGTCGTGTCAACGACATCATGGGCGAGATCAGCGCGGCGTCGGCCGAGCAGACCTCGGGCATCGAGCAGGTCAACATCGCGGTCGCGAGCATGGATCAGACGACGCAGCAGAATGCGGCGCTCGTCGAGGAGGCGAGCGCGGCGGCCGATGTGCTGAAGACGCAGACCGGGCAGTTGTCGGCGGCGATCGCGGTGTTCCGGTTGCCCGAGCAGCGCTAAAGCACCAGGCCGCATTGTCGACGCGCGCGAGAATTCACCGCGCGCGGGCTCGCAACGCGGTGCGTGCCTCACGCCAAGCCGATCCCCGCGCGGCTCAACAATTGGCGGTTGCGCTCCGACAGATTCTTCATGCGCAATTGCTTGCCTGCCTTGCGATAGCGCTCGGCCAGACCCTGCAACGCGGCGAGCGCCGAATGATCGGCGAGCAGCAGGTGACTGCAATCGACGGTCACGCTCGCCGGGTCGCGCGCCGGATCGAACAGCTCGTGAAAGCGCGTCGTCGACGCGAAAAACAGCGTGCCGCGCGGCACATAGGTCTTATGGCCCGCTCGATCCTCGGCATGCGTGTGAATTTCGCGCGCGTGCTGCCACGCGAAGTTGAGCGCGGCGATCACGATGCCGCACATCACCGCGATCGCGAGATCGGCAAACACGGTGATGACCGTGACCGCGACGATCACGAGCGCGTCGTTGCGCGGCACCTTGCCGAGCACGCGCAGCGATCCCCACGCGAAGGTTTGCTGCGCGACCACGAACATCACGCCCACCAGCGCCGCGAGCGGAATTCGCTCGATCAGCGGCGACAGGAACAGGATGTACAGCAGGATCATCACGCCGCTGACGATTCCCGACAGCCGCGAGCGTCCCCCCGAATTCAGGTTGATCATGGTCTGGCCGATCATCGCGCAACCGCCCATGCCGCCGAACAGCCCCGATGCGAGGTTCGCCGCGCCGAGCGCGACGCATTCGCGATTCGGCTGACCGCGCGTTTCGGTGATTTCGTCGGTCAGGTTGAACGTCAGCAGCGTTTCGAGCAGACCGACGATCGCGATCAGCACGGCGTACGGCAGGATGATGCGAAGCGTCTCGAGATCGAGCGGCACGTCGGGCAGATGCAGCGTCGGCAGATTGCCGGCGACATGCGCCATGTCGCCGAGCGTGCGCGTCGGCAGATGCAGCAGCTGCGTGAAAAGGCCGATGCCGAGAATGGCCATGAGCGCCGGTGGCACGGCTCGCGTAAGTCGAGGCAGCAGATAGACGATCGCCATCGTCAGCGCGACGAGCGCGCACATCGTCGCGAGCGCGCTGCCGTGCAGCCAGGCTTCGCCGTGCGGCGTGACCGTTTTGAAGTGAGCGAGCTGCGCGGTCGCGATGACGATCGCGAGTCCGTTGACGAAGCCGAGCATGACCGGATGCGGGACCATGCGGATCAGTTTGCCGAGCCGCAATATGCCGAACAGCATCATCAGGAGGCCGCTCACGATCACGGTCGCAAGCAGATACTGCGCGCCGTGCTCGACGACGAGCGCGACGATCACGACGGCCATCGAGCCCGCCGCGCCCGAAATCATGCCGGGACGTCCGCCAAATAGCGCGGTGACGGTGCAGATAAAGAATGCGCCGTACAGACCCATCAACGGATTCAGATGGGCGACGAGCGCAAAGGCGATGCATTCGGGCACCAGCGCGAACGACGAGGTCAAGCCTGCGAGCACGTTGCTGCGAATGCCGGACAGCCACGCGGGCCGACCGGAAGCGGGACTAGCGGTGTTCATGTTCTACGAGGTGGCGCGCGAGCGCAATGCTGAGGCTTGTATGGGCTGCGCTGAACTGGCGTGGCAACGCGCGGCTGCGCGAAGGATTGCGTCCGCTGGGCGCGGACGGTTGACGAAAGGCGTGAATTCTACCGTAGCGCGATGAACGGCGCTGGCGAAGCGGACGAGAACGCTATGGCCTGAACGCGCGGCGCGGATCTGTCGCGCAATCGCGCGGTGCGCTCGCGCCACAAGTCCGCAAGAGGGAAAGCTCCGCTCGGATACTCAGATAATCAGCCGCGACACCTTCGTGCCCTCGAGCGACACGCCGGCCATCAAGCCGCCGTTGGTCAGCACGAAAGCCTGCACCGGGCTCGTCGCGGTCGACGAATCGACCGCTCCGTTCGCGCCGACTTTCAGCACGGCGACGGTCGCATTCGCGCCGACTGCCCAGCCCTGGCTGTGCATGAATTCGTCGAGCGCTTCCTGCGTCATGAACAGAAACACGAGCGCCTTCGACTGTGCGCCGATCTGCAACCCGAACGAGCCCGCGACCGTGCTGTAGTAGCCGACCGTGCGGCCGCCGATGCGCATCGCCCCTTCACCATACTGTCCGCCGACCCAGAAGCCGGCCGAGATCACCGATGGAAACACCAGCACGCCACGCGCTTTCGCAACGAGCTCACGCGCACCGTCGACGTTTTCGTAGAGACGCGCGAGCGTCGAGTCGACGCCGGCGTTGATCGTGTCGCGCTTGCCGGCGTTGGCAGACGGCGATGCGTTCGAGGACGGCGAAGTCGTCGTGCAACCGGTGAGGCTCAGGCCTGCGACGGCCAATGCAGCGCTGCCGGTCATGATGAATTGTCGTCTGCGCATGACGGTTTTCCTTTGCGTTTCTCACGCGTGTTGTACGTTTTGGAAGAGTGCGGCGAGTCGCCTGCTTTGCTTTGTTCTCATCTGTACGCTGGAGGTTCCGTGCGCGCGGTCATCGCAGCCGGGCGGCGGCGTGCCGCGACGTTCGCATCGCGGACCTCACCGCTCAAATAGCAGATAGCGTGCCCAAGGGCCGCGCCGCCTTGCGCGAGAGCGGCGCGGCCATTGCAGTTCGGGTTATTGCGCCGCTTTCCGTCACGCGCCGTCGCTACGCCGTTGGGCGAATGTTCTGGTTATGGCGGAACAGGTTGCGCGGATCGTAGCGGTTCTTCACGGCGACGAGCCGCTCATAGTTGGGCCCATAGGCATCCGCGATACGGCCGCCTTCCTCCTGCGTCATGAAGTTGACGTACACGCTGCCTAGCGCAAAGGGGCGCGACGCGTCGAAAAAGTCGCGCGCCCATTTGACACAGCGCTCGTCGTCGCGCGCATCGTCCCAGCGGCCGTGCACGTTCATCGCGTATTGCGTCTCGCGACTTGGGTAAGCGGTCGCATCGACCGCCACGCGCTGCGTTTGCGCGCCGATCAAGCCGAAGAAAATTTCGCATTGCGCGGACGGCAGTGTGTCGATCGCGCGGATCAGCGCGTCGATCAGTCCATCGTCGATGGTGGCGAGGTTGTGCGACTTCCAGTAGTTGCGCGCGCCCGGCGTGAGCAGCGGATCGAAGGCCTGTTGCCAAACTTCATAAGGCATCGGACCGAGATGTTCGCCGAGCGGCTTGCCGAAGCCGCGCACGGCTTCCACCGCGGCTGGGCCTTTTTCGACCGGCCCGTTGTAGCACATCGCCAACACGAGCACGGGTTGGCCGTGCACGTCGGGCGGCAGGAACGGCAGCGGTGGCGCGAGCCGCGCGACGGCCCAGACGGCCAGCTCGTCGGGCATCGCGGGCACGGCATCGCGGTATTTGATCAGCGCTTCCTTCGCGTCGGCGAGCGGCAACACGACGAGGCCGCCATACACGAGCGGGCCGACCTCATGCAGCGCGAACTCGAATAGCGTAACGACGCCGAAATTGCCGCCGCCGCCGCGAATCGCCCAGAACAGATCGTCGTGCGAAGTGGCGCTCAGGCGGCGCAATTCACCGTCCGCGGTGACGATGTCGGCCGCAACGAGGTTGTCGACCGTCATGCCGTAGCGGCGGCTCAACCAGCCGAAGCCGCCGCCGAGCGTCAGACCCGCGACGCCGGTCGTCGAGTTGATACCGAGCGGCGTCGCGAGTCCGAATGCCTGCGCTTCGTGATCTAGATCGTGCAGCGTCGCGCCCGGTTCGACATAGGCGCGCCGCGCTTGCGGGTCGATGCGCACCGATTTCATCGTGGACAGATCGAGCACGAGGCCGTCGTCGCACACAGCGCTACCGCCGATGTTGTGGCCGCCGCCGCGAATCGCGAGCGGCAGGCCGTTGTCACGCGCGAAGGCGACGCCGCGGCGCACGTCGGCAACACCCGCGCAGCGCAGGATCATCGCGGGAGAACGGTCGATCATTGCGTTCCAGATGCTGCGCGCCGTGTCGAAGCCCGGCGTGTCGGGCAGCAGAAGCTGACCGCGAAGTCCGGATTTGAATTCGTCGACCGCGCTGCTGGAGATAGTAACCATGTTGTACCTCGTCGAAGAGGGGAAGGCGCTCGCAGAACACTGCTCCGCAGACCAACCAAAAATGCGGGCGGTGAATGAAAGCGGATTGAGAGGTTCGGCTGCGTGCAGTAAACGGGGCGACGCGTCGAAGTCAAACAAAGGTTTACCCGCGTTCGTGGGCGATTCCGCGCGGTGGCTCGCGGGGACAGGCTTTTGCGGGCAGGGCAACGACGATACGCGGCGGTACTGCCGAAGATGGTGGGAATGCTCCGGGAAAAGCGTGCGCGCTGATGTGTTGGTTATCCGACGCGCTGGTGGTTGTGCCACGACACTTTGCATATGGGCGTGGCTCGTGATCGCGTGCGACCGAGACACACGTTCGACGACTGTGCGAGGTAGCGCACATCGCGACAGCAATTTTCGCGACGCACGCGCATTGCCCGACGACGCGTAATGTTTCGCACGCGCGTTTCGGTGATTTTCATTGCGTTGTCTATTGGGTTGCTCTCATTGGGTTTTTCCTATTTCTATTTTTATGTGCGAATGGCCACATGAATAAAACCAATGATGTGTAAATGGTCAGTATTTGTCCGATAAAACCAAAGGCTAATTTTCGTTTTTCTGATCAGATTGCATTAGGCGCGAAATTTTTTAACTTCCTGTCTGAAGAATGTGGAGTAGCGGATTTGGCGGGCGGATCGTCGTTTAACGCCGCCTGACGGGCCATATCGGCAATATCGCATTGCGTGGTCTAGCGCACGGTCGAGCGATTGCGCTGCGAATAACTTCAACGTCCATCAAGCCTCGCTGTGCGGCTCTCACGATCACGTGCGCGCACGGCCAGCCGATTCTCTCGAAGCACGCCAAATCGGACCGGGGATTTTCCGTGAGAGAAGTGTTTAGTGCGAACGAATTTTTAATTCGCATAAAGCGAAGCTGCGCAAAGGCTTTGACTTTTCGTTTTGTTGACGAGCGGAGATTCACTCGTTAATTGGACCGGTCTTTTTGGTGAAATAATTCGGAGAGTGAAATGAAGAAGCAAAGCGGGGACGCGTGGATATTGGGAACGCGACGGGCGGCTTTGGCGGTCGCGGTCAGTCTTTATGCGGCGATGGCGGGTGCGCAGACGAATTCGGGGAGCACCGCCGCGCCGGCAACGGATCCCGCAGTGATGGTGCTCGCCGAGGCTAGAGTGCACGGCGGATGTTCGTCGGGCGGCGGGCCGGGCTGCACGTCGCAGGGATTCGGGCAGCTCGGGGCGGGCGCCTTCGGCGTCGCGGCGGCGGGGCTCGGCCCGACATCGCCCACCGGCTCGCCGGCGGGCAACGGGACGTCCTCGACGGGCACGGGAAGCGGTGGCGGGAATAGCTCGGCTAATTCCGGCCCGGGCGGGGTGGGCCCGGGAAATACCGGCGGCAACAACGGCAACGGCGGTGCCGGCGATAACGGTAACGGCGGCGCGGGTAGCGGTGGTGGCGGGAATGGCTCGGGGAATGGCGGCACGGGCGGCGATGGCGGCGGTACCGGAGGCGGTGATAACGGCGGGGACGGTGGTGGGGATGGTGGTCATGGTCATGGTCATGGGCATGGGCATGGGCATGGCGGCGATGGTGACGGCGATGGCGGCCATGGACATGGCCACGGTGGTGATGGTGATGGTGATGGTGACGGCGGTCATGGTCATGGTCATGGGCATGGGCATGGTCATGGTCATGGTCATGGGCACGGCGGCGATGGTGACGGCGATGGCGGCCATGGTCATGGGCACGGCGGTGATGGTGATGGCGATGGCGGTCACGGCCATGGGCACGGTGGCGATGGTGACGGCGATGGCGGCCATGGTCATGGGCACGGCGGCGATGGTGACGGCGATGGCGGCCATGGACATGGCCACGGCGGTGATGGTGACGGCGATGGCGGCCATGGACATGGCCACGGTGGTGACGGCGATGGCGGTCACGGTCATGGCCACGGTGGTGATGGTGATAGCGGCCATGGCCAAGGCGGTGACGGTGACGGCGATGGCGGTCGCGGTCATGGTCACGCTGGCGATGGTGACGGCGATGGCGGTCACGGTCATGGTCACGCTGGCGATGGTGACGGCGATGGCGGTCACGGTCATGGTCACGCTGGCGATGGTGACGGCGATGGAGGCCATGGCCATGGGCACGGCGGTGATGGTGCCGGCGATGGCGGTCATGGCCATGGCCAAGGTGGTGATGGTGATGGCGGTCGTGGCCACGGTGACGGCGGCCGCGGCGATGGCGGCCACGGCGCCAGCGGTCATGGCGACGGCGGTCATGGCGACGGCGGTCATGGCGACGGCGGTCATGGTGACGGCGGCCACGGCAGCAGCGGTGGCGAAGGCAAAGGCGGTTCCGGCCACGGCGGCCATGGTGGTGAAGGCGGCGGCCAGGGCAACGGCGGTTCCGGCAACGGTGGCCATGGCGGTGAAGGCGGTGGCGGCCAGGGCAACGGCGGCTCCGGCCACGGCGGCCATGGTGGTGAAGGCGGCGGCCAGGGTAACGGCGGTTCCGGCAACGGTGGCCATGGCGGTGAAGGCGGTGGCGGCCAGGGCAACGGCGGCTCCGGCCACGGCGGCCATGGTGGTGAAGGCGGCGGCCAGGGTAACGGTGGTTCCGGAAACGGTGGCCATGGCGGTGAAGGCGGTGGCGGCCAGGGCAACGGCGGCTCCGGCCACGGCGGCCATGGTGGTGAAGGCGGCGGCCAGGGCAACGGCGGTTCCGGCAACGGTGGCCATGGCGGTGAAGGCGGTGGCGGCCAGGGCAACGGCGGCTCCGGCCACGGCGGCCATGGCGGTGAAGGCGGCGGTGGCCAGGGCAACGGCGGCTCCGGCAACGGCGGCCATGGTGGCGGCGAAGGCAACGGCGGCTCCGGCAACGGAGGCCATGGTGGCCGTGGCGGCAACGGCGGCAACGGCGGCAACGGCGGCAACGGCGGCGGTCAAGGCAGCGGCGGCCACGGTGGCGGCTACGGCGGCGGTGGCTCCGGCAATGGTGGCCACGGCGGCGGCAACCACTAACCAGTGGCAGGAGTCCCGCGAACCTTGCGGGGCTCCCGAGGGTGGAGGCCGGCGCCGCCCGGCCTCCACATCGACCGCGCTCGCGCGCCGCGGGGAGTTTGCAGCGAAAGAGCCAGCAAAAAACCCAGCCAGCGAACCGGCAAACCAATCCGCAAACAAAAAACCAACCAGGCAACAAAGTGGACGGCCCCCGCCGTCCACTCAACTCCTCAACTCGATCACTCTCTGCTGTACCACCAGAAAAACCCTCTCCCCCAGAACGCGCCCCGTCTCACGCGCGCCTCCGGTAAAACTACCGAACGCCGGCAGCACCCCCCGATCGATCCCAAAGCGAAAGCACGGTACACGCGCTGAATCGGTCCGCGTCGCGATCCGAAGGACCGGATGCACATGCCCCGCGAGCACATACGCGTGATCGACCGTATGCGGGCGATGGCACAGCGCCTAGGCCCCGATATGCCACGGCTCGCGCACGGACTCGACATCCAACGTAAGCGGCAACGCACCGGCATGCCGATCGTGATTGCCCTCGACGAGCACCACGCGCCTCGACGCATGCCGCGCGCGCCACGCATGCAACGCATCGAGCGTGAGCGTCGACAGCGACTCGCGCGCATGCAGCAGGATCGCCGAGAAACACCAGCGTCGTCGGCTCGAACTCGGTGATCAGACGTTCGATCCGCAGCAGATTCTCCGCGGTCGAACCAGTCGGCACTGGAATGCCGCGCGCGCGAAACACCGCATCCTTACCGAAATGCGCATCGGCGATAAAAAGCGCGCGCAGCGCCGGATCGAAACACGCGCGCAAGCTCGACAGCACGAGAGGTCGTCCGCCGACGTCGATCGCGAGCGAGGTCGGCTTCATCGTTGCGCCGCCCGTTCGGGCTCGGCCAGCACTCGCTCGACGCGATCGGCGAGCTTCTAGGTGCTGACTTTTTCGCGCAGGCGTCCGACGATCAACGGAAACGCGAACGGGGTCGGCTTCTTGGGCCGCGTGAGCACGACGCGGTTCGCGTTCATTCGTTCGAGCGCAATACGAATGCGCCGCACGTCGAGTTCCTGCAGCAGTACTTCGGTGTCGGCCTGGCCCAGCAGCAGATTGCCGCGATCGTGCTGACGAAAGATCTCGTAGAAAAGCCCGCTCGATGCCTGCCATTGCCGCGCGCTCTTCTGCTGTCCCGGATGCGCCTGAAACACGAGTCCCGACACTCGTGCAATCTCGCGAAAACGTCGCAAGGAGAGTTCGGACGAATTGAGGCTCGCAAGAATGTCGTGATCGAGTTCGTCAGGTGAAAGCAGGCCATCCTGTAATTGCGCGGCCCAATCGAAAGCCTGCGCGCACAGCAATTCGAAACCGTAGTCGTTGATCGAAATCGAAAACGTGCCGGGCTTGTCGCGCGCGACTCGCCACGCGAGCAGAGCGCCAAGTCCGATATGCGCAATGCGTCTCGCGAACGGATAGCAGAAGAAGTGGTGACCCTCGCGCGATTTGAGCAGCTCGACGACGAGTACGTCCGGCTCGGGCAACGCCGACCACTTCTGCTGCAATTCGAGCAGCGGCCGCACCGCGCGCAATTCCGGTTCGTCGTAGATGCCGTCGGCGGCGCGCGCGAGCATCGTCAATGTGGCGTCGGCGAGCTCGGACGATAGCGGCATGCGGCTGCCGGCCCATTGCAGCGGCGCGCCGCCGCCTTCGACGAAACCCAGCGTCCAGTCGAACTCCTGCTGCGTCAGATCACGATATGCATAGGTATGCAGAAGTTCATCGTACAGCTCGAGCGCGTCGAAGCCACCGCCGATCGCAACGGTGACAGGGTGCTGCACCAGCACGTCGAACGGCATTGCGGCGTATCGCGGCTTTCGATCTGCTGCTTGTCGACGGCTTCACGCGCGGCCGCCGCTTCGATCAATTCGAGCGCATGCGTCGGCACGATCGTCACGCGAGACGGCAAACCGGGCGCATGTCCCGAGCGGCCCGCGCGCCGCATCAAGCGCGCGACGCCTTTTGGCGAGCCGATCTGGAACACCTGTTCCACCGGTAGAAAATCGACGCCGAGGTCGAGACTAGACGTACACACGACAACCTTTAGCAAGCCGTTCTTCAACCCACGTTCGACCCACTCGCGTACCTGCTGATCGAGCGAGCCGTGATGCAGCGCGATCACTCCGGCCCACTCGGGGCGCGCATCGACCCGCGCCTGTTGCGCGCGGCTGCGCGGAATCCGGCGCGGCCTTGGCGCGCGAACACGCTCGTCGGAGGGGGCTGGCGCTGCGCAGGGATCGCAAGCGGGGTCGTCGGAATGGGCCGGCTCGGTCATCGAAAGCGTTCTCAACGGGTGTGGCGGATTCGCTTGCCGGCGACTCGCGCCGGACGTTCATGTGGGCCGCGGGGTCGCGCGACGGTTCAGCGAGGTTCCTGATGGGCGCGCAACGACCCGCGGCATCGGGCAATATGTGGGAGCCTCGGCCGACACCCGATCCGTTACAATCAAACGGACTACCCCACTGGAGATTCGCTTTGAAATCACTCGTTGCTTTGCTGGCCGCAGCCGTTCTGTCCTCGACCGCGATGGCTGCCGCGCCGACCACGGAGAAGCTGCCGTCCGGCGTCATCGTCGAACATCTGACGCAAGGCATGGGCCCGCAACCGTCCGCGACCGACGTGGTAAAGGTCAACTATCGCGGCACGCTGCCCAACGGCACCGAATTCGATAGCTCGGCCAAGCATGGCGGGCCGGCCACGTTCCCGCTCAATCGCGTGATTCCGTGCTGGACGCAAGGCGTGCAGAAGATGAAAGTCGGCGGCAAGGCGCGACTCACGTGCCCGGCGGCGACCGCATACGGCGATCGCGGCGTCGGCCCGATTCCGCCGAATACCGATCTGACCTTCGAAGTCGAACTGGTCGACATCGTCAAATAAAGCACGCGAGCGGCGCTAAAGATGCACTGACACCCGAGCCTCGCTGCGCCAATCGCAGCGAGGCTTTTTTATGGGCGCCGAATGGCCTGCCAGGGGATTCACCATGAAACGTGACAAAAGTAGCGTGCAGGTGGCCAGCATTGGTTTTACCGGCAAGAGCGCCCAGAAATTTTTCGGTTTGCTGAAGGACGCCCATGTGCGCACGGTGCTCGACGTTCGCCTCAACAACACGTCGCAACTCGCGGGCTTTGCGAAAAAGCAGGATCTGCCTTACTTTCTCGACCAGTTGTGCAATGCGGCGTACGTGGAAATACCGGAACTGGCTCCCGAGCCGGACCTGCTCAAACGCTACCAGGGCAAGCAATTGAGCTGGGAGAACTTTCGGGAGGAATATTTCGACCTCATCGCGTGCCGCCGCGTGGAAAGTAATCTGGATATCGCGCTATTCGAATCGGCTTGCCTGCTTTGCAGTGAACATTTACCACATCATTGCCATCGGATGTTTGCGCTCGAATATCTGAACCAGCACTGGAATAGTCGTCTTTCCGTTACACATTTGACCTGACGGGCGCCGATCGGGCCAGGTTACGTTTTTCCGCCTCATTGGCCGGCGGCTTTCCGTGCCGGCAGGTTACATCTCGCCGGCCGCGCCCGCGGTTCCTTCAGTAGCCCGAATGGTTGCGGGGCGCGAAACGTGGAAAAGCGCGTCCAGTACGCATGTTTTTTCAATGCGTGCGCCGCTCGCTCGTTTACTATCTACTCACGCGCAGCTCCCTCTATTCGTCTCGCCCTATCGCCGGCCACGAACCGGCCGTGATTACGCGCGCCAGGAGCGCTTGCCATGAACATCGACTTTCATTACGGCGTGGTCTACATTGCCGCGCGCGTCGGCGGCATGACGGCCGGCGATGCGCAAACCATCGCGCATGCCTGCCAATATGTCGACGACGCAACGACGAGCGGAATACTGCGGTTCAAAGGCGGCGAGACATTCGAGCGATTCGCGACCGCGCACAAGTTATTCGATTACGCCAATACCGAGAACGACCAGAACCGGCTCGTGTGGACGCCGTTCCATTTTCTGCCGGCTGGCGAGGGTGAAAGTCTCGAGGAAAAGGCGGTTTGCCGGCCCGACAGTGAAGTTGCGCGCGAAGTCGTGCGGCGCGCGATCCGGCAGCGCGATTCGGAGACCGCGTTGCACCGGCTCGGCGTGACGCTTCATACCTATGTCGATACGTGGGCGCACCAGGGATTCGCGGGCATCGAAAGCCCGTGGAATCGCGTGCATCTTCTCGAGGCACAGGATTGCACGCGCAAAGGCTGGCTCGCGAGCCTCGAACTAGCGGTCGCGCATCTGATCGAGCATGTCGAGGAGGACGTTCTGACGATCGCGTTGCCGGTCGGCCATGGCGCCGCGTTGCATTATCCCGACCAGCCATGGGCGCGCTGGCATTACATAGACGGCCGCAATCACTTCATCTCACGACATAATTTGCCGGATTTCGTGCAGGCGGCGGACATGAGTTGTCGTGTCGTGCGAGCTTATCTGGCCGGACGCGAAGATTTCGAAAACCAGCCAGGCATGCCGGACGACGTTAAAGACGCGCTGACCCGGCTGCTCGATACGAACCGCGAACCCGACGACAACCTGCGTCTGAGAACCGTTTGCGAATGGGTGAATGCAGGCCGTATTCCAGGTTTGAAAGAACCCGTGCCCGGCTATATCGCCAAAGGACAAGGATCGTGGAAGTACCAGGCCACCGGTTTGTTGTGCGATGACGACACCGGGGACAGACCGGAGTGGACGACCGCCTTCGAGAAGAGCGACTACCGGCTCTTTCACGACGCGGTCAAACAGCACCGTTTCGTGACCACTCAGGAGATCTTGCCCGCGCGCGGATTACGCATTGCCTAAGTGATCGGAGCAGGGCGCGTCGCCGCGAACGGAGATTCGAAGATCATTGCCGCGTCTCTCGTGCGAACGTTTGCGGCGGCGCCCGTATTCTCCAGTCACTGCATTCGGGCTTGCTGATGCGGCGCAGCCTGAGCCGCCGCCTGCTGTTCTTCGGCGTGCTTTTTGGCCATATGCCGTCCGACGATACAGCCGCCGACCGCGCCGACCACCGCATGATGTCCCGCGTAGTGCCCGGCGACGCCGCCCACTACCGCTCCTTTCAGGCAACCGGCCGCGATCGCGGTGCCGGCCATTGCCAACGAGACTGCCGTTGCCCCGAGGGCGATCCGAATAAAACCAGCTTTCATTGCAAGTACCATCGTGTTTGAGTGGATCGGAATTAGGGTGGCCCGGCGTCCATTTCAATAGCCGCCGCAAGCATGGCGGCTGACAAAGGACTCTCTATTGGCCATACGTCCGCCGCTGGGCACGGATATGAAGTGTAAATGGACTTGGCCGGTACAGGAGCAACAGGTGCTGCAAGATCGTAACGGCACGTTACCGGAGCCGGGGCGGTGTCTTTGCACGCGTCGTCAGTGGCGTTTCGCGCATGCTTGAATCCGTTCGCTATAGCGGGCCACGAAAAAAGACCGTTTTCAAATAAAAAGTGGACTACTCTCCTTTGAATATCCAAAGGCCTGGCTATAGTAGAAGCGACTAATGCCAGAAAGCACGGCGGCGCCCTTTCTGTCGCCGATGCGGATGACGGGGAAACACAAATGACGCCATCGAATGCAGCGATCTATCAGACCAGGACTTGCACGCCGGAGTCGTTGCGCACGCTCGCGAGCTTTCTCGAATTGGCGCTCGACGAGGGTAAAAGCGTAGTCGTGATGCGGATCGGCAAGCAGGCGCGCAGCGTTTATGTCGGAAATCCATCCGGGGCATTGGAGGATTTAACGGATTCCGGCGTCGTCGACGCTTTCCAGGCAGATGAAATGCTGGTACTGACCCGCCTGGGCCTGAACCGGATAACGGCGGACGGTCAACACTACCGCTTCATACGGAGTGTGAGGTACATTGCCGATCGCCAGGTCGTCGTTTTTACACCTATCTGAGTGGTGGTGGAACCGAAATGAAAAAGAAGAATCAGGAGGGAGGGAAAAGGAAGAAAGCTTCGATGACCCGGTAAAAAACCTGAAAGCTTCGTTATTTGAACGCCGCATCGGTGCTCGTATCGATGTATTGAAGCTCGGGATAGGTCAATACACTGCCTTTCTTCCGTCATTCATGGCATAGTTCGACGATTACCACATAAGGAGCAATCAAATGCCTTCGTTAGAGCAAATCCAAGCCAAGCTTAAGAAGCTCCAGGAGCAAGCTGACGTTCTCATTGCCAGAAAAGCACAAGCCGCGGTCGACCAGATTCGCGAATTGATGCTCAAGCACGGTCTCACGACTGCCGATCTCGAAGCACAGGCGAAGGCACGACGTGCCGCGCGAGGTCTGAATGGCAATCCGGCGGGTCGCGGAAGACCTGCGGGTGCGAGCAAAGCCGCCAGGTCGGCAACCCCGGCGAAGTATCGCGACCACAAGACCGGCGCGACCTGGACGGGGCACGGCCGCGCGCCTGGCTGGATCGCCGGCGTGAAGGACCGCACGGCGTTCCTGATCGACGCTGCGAGCGCAAGCAAGCCCGCGGCTGCTCCCGCCGCGAAGGGCGGCAAAGGACAGCCGAAAGGCGCCCAGCCGCCGAAGTACCTGAATCCGAAAACCGGCGCGACCTGGAGCGGCCGCGGTCCGGCGCCGGCATGGCTCGCGGCCGTCAAGGACCGCAGCAAATTCCTGATCGATGACGCGAGCATGGCTGCCGCTCCGAAAGCGGCGAAAACGGCGGCAAAGAGCAGCCAGGCGAAAGCGACCGCGAGTGCGGTAGGCAAGAAGACCGCGGCGAAAAAAGCAACGCGCAAGACGGCCGTGAAAAAGACCGCAGCCAAAAAGGCCACTCCCGCAAGCCGGAAAGCCGCGGTGAAGAAGACCGCCGGCCGCAAAAGCGTTGTGAAGGCGGCAAGAAAAGCACCGGCGCGCAAGGCTGCTGCAAAGAGTACGGCCGCACCCGTCGCGGCGGCTCCCCAAACGCCAGAGACGCAAGCAAGCGCGTAATAGCCGTGGAGTCGTGAAGTAGATGGTTAGCACGTTCGATGCACCCCGGCAGGAAGATCAGGTCTTCCTGCTGGACTCCGCTCCTCATCCGGCAGCCGATGCGGCCGAACCATTCATCGTCGCCAGCGATCGCCGCGTGATCCTCACTTATCCGATCGCGGAGTCGGACTTTGATCGGTTCGGGCCATTCGATCCCGACGACGATCCTTTTTGCGCAGTGCTGTTCGCCGACGCCATCTTTCACCGTCTCGGGCCGCCGGGCGATGACGATCGCGCCATTCATCCGCTCGCGGCCCAAGGTCTCGTCGGCTGCGCGGTGCATGAAGTCGTCAATTCGTCGTTGTGCGCCGAGATTGCCGCCGTGGCGACAGACTCCGTCGCCATTGCTCCCGAGGCACCGGCGCGGCGGCATTTCGTCATTACGTTTCAGGCATCGACGTTCGAATGCGTGGCGTCGGACTATACGGTCATCGGCGTATTCGGCGCGGGCGAAATCGCAAGCCGCGAGGCGTTTGCATTGGTCAGATAAAGCGTTGGAACCAGAAAGCAAGGCGCGGTCCTGATCCGGGCACGCGCCGTGCATGACGTGCTGATAGTGAAAGCCAGGCACGAGTGCGGCATTCCCCCGTCGGATGCGGGAGTCGTATGCCGTGACCCGCCGCCTGCCATCGAGGCCACGCATGCTGACCATTTCTATTACCGCGTTCGTCACGCTCGTGATCGTTCTCCTGATCGCCAATCTGTGGAGCGGCGAGAAGAAAATAGAACACAGAATCGAGCGGCTTTATAAGAGCGAAGATCCGCAATTCCTTCGTTCGATGGGTTTATTGCTCGGTCCACCCGTGGTGCCGGGTAATCGCTTCGAGATGCTGCTCAACGGCGACCAGATCTTTCCGTCGATGCTCGAGGGCATTCGGTCGGCGCGCGAAACCATCACATTTGAAACGTTCATTTACTGGTCTGGCGAGATCGGCGGACAGATTGCGCGTGCGCTTGCCGATAAGGCGCGCGAAGGTGTCGCCGTGCATGTACTGCTCGACTGGGTCGGTTCGTCGAAAATGGATCGGCACTATCTGCAACTGCTGCGGGAGGCCGGCGCCGAAGTGGTCAGGTATCACAAGCCGCATTGGACCGGACTCGGCCGCATGAACGACCGTACGCACCGCAAACTATTGGTGATCGACGGCCGGATCGGTTTTACCGGCGGGGTCGGCATAGCGCCGGAGTGGACTGGCAATGCGCAGGACGAAAAGCATTGGCGCGATACGCATTTTCGCGTGACGGGTCCAGTGGTCGGCCATATGCAGGCCGTGTTCATGGACAACTGGATCAAGGCGACCAGCAGCGTATTGCACGGTCCCGAGTATTTTCCGCACATCGATGCCGAGCCGAAAGGAGCGGGCCAGGGTCTCGCGCATATGTTCAGCAGTTCGCCGTCGGGCGGCAGTGACGACATGCAGTTGATGTATCTGATGGCCATCACCGCCGCCACGCGCAGTTTGCAGCTTGCGAGCGCGTACTTCGTGCCCGACAAGCTCACCATCAACGCGATCGTCGAAGCCGCGAAACGCGGCGTGAAAGTAGAGATCGTCACGCCGGGCAAACGCATCGACACGCACACGGTGCGCGAAGCGTCGCGTGCGTGTTGGGGCGATCTACTTAAAGCGGGCGTCGAGATCTACGAGTACCAGCCGACCATGTTCCATTGCAAGTTGCTGGTAGTCGACGAGTACATGGTGTCGGTCGGCTCGACGAACTTCGATAGTCGCTCGTTCAAGCTGAACGACGAAGCGAACCTGAACATCTACGACCGCGATTTCGCCACGCAGCAGACCGCCGCGTTCGACGACGACATCGCGAAGTCGAAGCGCGTCACGCTCGAAGCATGGACGCGGCGTTCGTTCACCGAGAAGCTCGTCGAGAAATTCGTGCGGCTACTGGACACGCAGCTTTGAATGCCGGTGCGAACGAGACGAAGCGCCGACGGATCAGTGAACGGCGCTGCTCAGATACGCCTCGACGTCGGGGCGCACTGCTCGCTTGCCGTTGCGGCGTTCAACGGCAGCCACGTCGACGAGGCGCGCCTTTGCGTGTTGATACGCATTGGCAAAGCCGCGCAGTTGTTGCGTGACCGGACGGTCGTCGAGCCGGCGTCGTGTGAGCGCTTGCGCGATGCTGCGTTCGATCAGCGCCAACTGGTGTCGATATAGTCGATGCACCGCTCGCGGCAGCGCGAGGATATTGCACCAGCGCATCGAGATTGGGCGTGTTGATTTCGCCGCCGAACGCGTGGATGTCGGAGTAGCCGAGACTACCGCGCTAATTGCCCGGATCGAGCACGGGCTTGTCCGGGTCCGCCTGGGTGCGGTAAGGCAACTGCGCGGCGTGAGGATCGGTGATCGTGTTGTCGATCACGCGCTCGACGTCCGCCGTTTTGGCGAGTTCGGTGAGGAAAGTCTTCTTGTCGAAGCTCGGCGCGACGCAGCCTTCGACGTAGATAAAGCGGCGTTGCAGCGTGAGCCATAGCGTCGATTGCTCGCGCCAGTGCGTCGCGACGTTCAGATTCGCGAGACGCCGTTGCACGCTCTCGGCGATTTCCGCGTCGTACAGATACGCGTTCGGCAAACGGCAACGGCCTTCGATCCAGCAGCTATTGCCGCGTTCGATTCTGTAATGGCTATCGTCGAGCCATTCCTTTTCGGTTTCGAATGGGCCAAGCGGAGTTGGGCAATCGGCGATCGCTTTGGATATCTGCAGGAATGGATCGTGGCCGCGATTGACGCGCGCCGGTTCGCCATAAACGCGAGCCGTGGCCACGCAAATCATCAGACCGGCAAGACTCAGTTCGAACACGCGCTTCATGCCGTGGTCGCTCCAGGTGTGGACCGCTCATTATCGCGCGCCCGCGAACCTCAACGCTTGTTGCGCCGGTTCTCGACCGCGAACTTGATCAACTCGGCCTGTCCTTCGATATCGAGCTTGCGCTTCAGATTCAGTCGATGCGTCTCCACGGTTCGCACCGACAGATCGTTGCGCTGCGCGATCTGCTTGCTCGACAGTCCCTCGGCAAGCGCATCGAGAATGTCGCGCTCGCGCGGCGTCAAGCGTTCGACCGGCGATTGCGTTGCCGATGCCTGGATCAGTCGAGCACCGATCTCCGCGCTGAAGAACGTCTTGCCGTCGAGTACCGCGCCGATCGCCTGAATGATTTCGAGCGCCGGCGAATCCTTCAGAACGTAGCCGCTCGCGCCCGCGCGCACCGCCTGCGTCACGTATTCGAGGTTGTCGTGCATCGACAGCATCAGCACACGAATCGCCGGAAAGCGCTCGTGAAAGAGGCCCGCCAACGCAATGCCGTTCATGCCGCTTTTCATGCCGACATCCATCAGCGCCAGATGCGGCGCCTGTCGTTCGGCCAGCGCGAGCGCTTGCTGCGCGTCGCCCGCTTCGCCGACCACTTCGAAGTGGCGCACTGCTTCGAGCCGTGCGCGCAGACCGTCGCGCACGAGCGGATGATCGTCGACGAGCAGCAGACGCGCGATGGAAGGAGAGGTCGTGTCGTTCATGATCAGAGTTCCTGCAGGGACGGCACCGTTGCATGCGTCGTGGGCAGCGGCACGCGCGCGGCGACGACGGTGTGCCCCGGCTGCGAGTTCAGCGACAGCGTGCCGCCGAGCGCTTCGAGCCGTTCGCGCATGTTGCGCAGGCCGACACCTTCACGTCCGCCGACGAATGCTTCGGTCACGTCGAAACCGCGGCCGTTGTCGGAGATCGTCAGCGTGACCGCATCGCGCGAAACCTCGAGCGCAAGCGCCGCGCTCGACGCCTGCGCATGTCGCACGATGTTCGTCAGCGCTTCCTGGGCGATGCGAAACAGCACGGTGTTGACCGTGTCGGGCAACGTGGCGGCATGCGTATGCGCGATCTGCGTGAAGCCGAGCGCGATGCCGGACTCGTCGCCGAGTTCGCGCGTCAGTTGTTCGAGGGCGGCCGCGACACCGAGATCGTCGAGCATCGACGGACGCAGCGCATGAGAAATGCGCCGGACTTCGCGCAGCGTATCGCCGAGCCGCGTGAGTCCGGTGGACAGGGCGGCCTCGGCGGCGGGCACGCGTGCGTCGCCGCGTTCGAGCCGCGCGAGCGCCGATTCGAGCAGCAGCTTCACGGACACCATCATCTGGCTGATGCCGTCGTGCAATTCGCGCGACAGGCGCGCTCGCTCGTTTTCCTGCGACTCGACGACCTGCTGCGCGAGCCGCTTCAGCTTCGCGTCGGCACTGCGATATTCGGTCACGTTCAGCACGAGTGCGCACAGCGCAATGACCGCGAGACCAGCCACCGCGATCGCGTCGATCCACTTCATCGTGCGATCGATATTGGCCGCGGCCTCCTCGTCGATGTGCGCGAGCGTCGTGTCGATGTCGTCGAGATAGATGCCGGTGCCGAGCATCCAGCCCCAGCGTTCGAGCGGCACCACGTAGCCGAGTTTCGACTCCTCCTTGCCGGTCGACGGCCGATGCCACAGATAGCGCACATAGCCGCCGCCGCGCGCGGCTGCGGCGAGTAGCTGCTGGATCGTCGGCGTGCCCTGGCTATCGCGCAACGACCACAGATCCCGACCCACCAGATCCGGCTCGCGCGGATGCATCAGGGTGCGGCCGTGCAGGTCGTACACGAAGAAGTAGCCGTCCTCGCCGAAATTCATCTTTTCGAGCACCGCGAGCGCACGCGTGCGCAGCAGCGCGTCGTCGCGTGCGTTGTCGCCGCCGGCCTCGTAGAGCGGCGCGATCGCAGTCGTCGCGAGTTCGACGTAGTGCTTGAGCTCGATCTCCTTACTCGCCATGTACGCGGCCTGGGTGGTCGCGTGCTGCCGCTCGGCGAGTGCGGTCGCTTCGCGGCGCACGCCCGTCTCGATGCTGGCGATCGCCACCAGAAAGGGCACGATCGCGAGCAGCACTATCTTTGCTTTGAGTTTCATCGTTGAAAGAAGCCAGTCAACGGGCTACGTAATATTACGTAGACGGCTTACGTAGTTGCGCGCTTGAAAGCAAGTGCGCGAAGGCGAATACTACATGCCCGTCGCATACCGCGCCGCGCGAGGCCTGGCGCTCGAGTGTGCGACGTTCCCCGATTTTCCGCCTGACCTCAGGCAACCGGGCATTTGCGCGTCGGGCCACGAGCCATCGCGCGCGCTGTCGATAATACTCAGGAGACGTTCGTGGAGACCTCCCCCTCGGCCAGCCGTTCATGGCTCTGGCTCATTTTGCTGATCCCTTATATCGCGCTGCTGTGGCTGCCGTTCTATAACGATGCGCATCCGCCGCTCGCAGGCTTTCCGTTCTTCTACTGGTATCAGTTTCTGTGGGTGCCGTTGACCTCGCTGCTGATTTACATCGTGTATCGAGGTCTCAAATGAGCGATCTGAATCCTGTGAACCCGGTTGCGATGACGGTCTTCATCGCGTTCTTCGTGCTCGTCACGGTGATCGGCTTTTTTGCCGCGCGCTGGAAACGCGGCGATCTGACGCAACTGCACGAGTGGGGTCTCGGCGGACGGCAGTTCGGCACGGTCATTTCGTGGTTCCTCGTCGGCGGCGATTTCTATACCGCCTATACGGTGATCGCGGTGCCCGCGCTCGTTTATTCGGTGGGCGCGTATGGCTTCTTCGCGCTGCCGTACACGATCATCGTTTATCCGTTCGTGTTCGCAGTGATGCCGAAGCTGTGGAAGGTTGCGCACGCGAAGAACCACATCACCGCGGCCGACTACGTGCACGGCGAGTACGGCGGCAAGTGGTTCCCGGCGGCCATCGCGCTGACCGGCATCGTCGCGACGATGCCGTATATCGCGCTGCAGCTGGTGGGCATGCAGGTCGTGATCAAGGGGCTCGGCGTCAGCGGCGAATTGCCGTTGATCGTCGCGTTCGTGATCCTCGCGCTCTATACGTATGCAAGCGGCCTGCGCGCGCCGGCGATGATCGCGTTCGTCAAGGACATCATGATCTATATCGTCGTGATCGCGGCGGTATGGCTGATTCCGGTGAAGCTCGGCGGCTATGGGCACGTGTTCGCACTGGCCGATGCGCACTTCCAGGCGAAGGGCGGCGCGACCGGTATCCTGCTGAAGCCGAATCAGTACACGGCGTTCGCATCGCTCGCGCTCGGCTCGGCGCTCGCCGCGTTCATGTATCCGCATACGATGACGGCGGTGCTGTCGTCGGCGTCGGCAAAGACGGTGCGCAAGAACGCGATCTTCCTGCCGGCCTACACGGTGCTGCTCGGCCTGATCGCGCTGCTCGGCTATATGGCGATCGCCGCTGGCGTGAACGTGAAGTCGGCAAGCGACGTGGTGCCGACCCTCTTCGGCACGCTGTTCCCGTCGTGGTTCGTCGGTTTCGCGGCTGCCGCGATTGCGATCAGCGCGCTGGTGCCGGCCGCGATCATGTCGATCGGCGCGGCGAATCTGTTCACGCGTAATCTGTGGCGTCCGCTGGTGTCGCCGAACATCTCGCCCGAGGCGGAGGCAGCCAATGCGAAGATCGTTTCGCTGGTCGTCAAGTTCGGGGCGCTGCTGTTCATCGTGTTCCTGCCGACGCAGTATGCGATCGATCTGCAACTACTCGGCGGCGTGTGGATTCTGCAAATTTTCCCGGCCATCGTGTTCACGCTGTACACGCGCCGTCTGAACACGCCGGGTCTGTTCGTCGGCTGGCTCGTCGGTATCGTGCTCGGCACGGGCCTCGCGATTTCGCAAGGGCTCAAGCCGGTGTATGGCCTGCATTTCGGCCACGAGAACTATCCGCTGTATATCGGCCTGATCGCGCTCGTCGCGAATATCGTCGTGAGCTTCGCGGTGTCGGCAGTGTCGCCGCGACGGGCTGCCATGACGGCCTGATCGACGGTTGTCCGGCTCGATGAAGAACGCCGCGGGCTGTTGGCCCGCGGCGTTTTTTTATTGCTTCGACGGCTGGCGGCTTGGTTGGAGGTGTGCCGTGAGGGTGGCTTTAGCGTGAGATGACGATAATTGTGCGATGAAGGCGGAGATTTCGAGCGGGCCTCAGACCCTCCGGCTAAAACCGCTCGACTCGAAACGGCCGCGGATCGACCAGCGTCTGCTCGCCGGTCATCATCTCGGCGATCAGCCGCCCCGTCACCGGTCCGAGCGTCAGACCATGATGCGCATGGCCGAACGCGAACCACAGTCCCCGATGTTTCGTCGCGGGCCCGATGATCGGCATCATGTCCGGCGTGCACGGGCGGCGTCCCATCCACGGTTCGGCATCCAGACGTTCGCCGAGCGGAAACAGCGTGCGCGCGATCGGCTCGACCGCGTCGAGTTGCACCGGCGTCTTGGCCGCCTCGGGGCGCGCGATTTCGGCGCCCGTGGTCAAACGGATGCCGCGCGCCATCGGCGCGAGCACATAGCCGTGTTCCACGTCGAGAATCGGATGGTTGAGCCGCGCGCTCCGACGCGGCGCGTAGTGCATGTGATAGCCGCGCTTGACCGCGAGCGGCAGCCGATACCCGAGCCGCGTGCTCGCGCGATCCGACCACGGTCCGAGCGCGATCACCGCCGACTCGGCCGTGATCGCCCCGTCCCGCGTCTCGACCTGCCAGCCTTCACGCAGCGTGTCGGCATCGCCGATGAAGAACCGTCCCCCGAGCGCTTCGAAGTACCGCGCGTATGCGGTGACGAGCGCGTTCGGATCGCTGACCGAATCGGATTGCGGATAGCGCAGCCCGCCTTGCAGCCGCTTGTCGAGATCGGGTTCGAGCTGTTGCAGGCGCGGCGCGTCGAGCGTTTCGAACTCGACGCCGTACTCGCGATGCCACTGTTCGGCGAGGCTGGTTTCGGCGTCGCGCGCGGCGGCATGGCGAAACACCTTGATCCAGCCGATCGGCCGCAGCAGCGCGCTGGCACCGGCGTCCGCGGCAAGCGCGCGATGTTCGCTGACACAATGCTCGATCAGCGTCGCGTACGATTTCGCGATTTCCGCGTGCTTCGCCGGATGCGAGTTGCGCCAGTAGCGCCACAGGAACGGCGCAACCTGCACCATCGCGTCGGCGTGATAGCGCACGTCGGGCGACTGGTTGCGCGCGTAGCGCAGCAGGGTGCCGAGCCCGCGCGGAAACGCGTACGGATAGACGCCTTCGCGCTGGATCAGCCCGGCGTTGCCGAACGAGGTCTCGTTGCCCGCCTGCTTACGGTCGATCAGCGCAACCGCGCGGCCGCGTTTCTGCAGATGCACGGCGACGCACACCCCGACAATGCCGGCGCCGAGCACCACGGTATCGAATTTCATGCTCCCTGTCCGCCTTGCGTGTGTTCTGTGTGTTGTCGACGCTCCGCCGTGTTCGTGCGCAGCGAGGCGCCAGCTTTCATCTTATACAGGGATAGGTCCGCTTCGCTATTGGCAAAAAAGCCGCGCTCGGGAAAACGCCCGAATGCCAGGTTCGATCGGGCAAAACCGTGTCTTTCGACGCACGATCGAGCGGGCGACTTAGGACTCGCTGGCGTCTGCGTGTAAACTGCTGACTTTTTTGCGTCCGGTGGTATGTTGCAAGCCCCTCAGGGCAGCGCCCTCACTGGGCCTGCGCTCGTTCGCTTACTGGCCCGTCTCGCCGAGGCCGACGTCGCCGAATCGCGACAATCGCTGGCGGATCGGCTGAGCCAGTGGCTCGGCTGGACCGACGCGATCGCGTTGTCGTCCGCGCTGGATGGCAAGCCGCCGTCCGTCGCTGGTGGCGCGCGCGCGTTCGGCCGTGCGGAAGAGGAAGAGTGCACGCGCGTGCGCCGCTCGCTGGTGAGCGCAATCGTGAGCGATAGCGTGCTCGCCGGCTCACGGCGGCGTGGCCCGTCGCCGTCGTCCGCCCGGATGTCGGCGCCGCGCGTGGCGGTCGACACGCAGGCCGACTACGCGGTGTTCCGACAGCGCTATCTCGCGCTTCAGCAGTCGATGGAAACGGCGATCGGTACGTTGCGTGGCCGGCTGCGCGCGTTGCTGGCGACGCAGGCGCCGTCGCTCGCGCGGCTCGCGGTCGTCGATGCGGTGATGGAGCGTGCGCTGGGCGAGCGCGAGCGGACTTTGCTCGGCGCGGTGCCCGGGTTGCTCGGCGGGCACTACGAGCGCTTGCGCGAGGGTGAGAAGCGGAGGTTGGCGGAGGCGGAAGCAGCGGCCGAAGTTGCCGCCGATGCCGATCCCACGCGGCAGCAGTCGGCCGAAGTCGAAGCCGGCGCTGCAGCCATGCAGCCGGAAGCAGCCTTGGCTCAAGTCAAAGCAAGCACCGCAGCCACGCGGCTCGCCAGGTCGACCGACGGCGGCAACGCTGCCGCGCCGCTCGCGTCCGAGGCGTGGCTCGACGTCTTCCGCAAGGACATGCAGAGCGTTTTGCTGGCCGAGCTGGAGGTTCGTTTTCAACCGGTCGAAGGGCTGCTCGCGGCTCTTCGCGTCTGCTAACTGGGACCCCATGTCCAGATATCGTATCGATCTCGTTGTATTTCTCGCGGGGCTCTCCGCGGCGTGCTGGATCGCCGTCGGTTATGCCGTTTCCAATCCGCTCGCGTTCGTCGTCACGCTGCTGATCGGCGTCTTCTACGTGCTAGGCGCGCTCGAATTGCGCCGCTATGGTCAGGCGACCGCCACGCTGACAGGCGCGCTCGCCGGGTTGTCCGGACCACCGCCGAGCCTCGCCGCGTTTCTCGAAGCTGTCCATCCGAGTCTGCGCAATAGCGTGCGGCTGCGCGTCGAAGGCGAGCGCGTCGCGTTGCCGGGACCCGCGCTGACGCCGTATCTGGTCGGTCTGCTGGTGCTGCTCGGCATGCTCGGCACGCTGCTCGGCATGGTGATGACGCTGCGCGGCACCGGCCTTGCGCTGGAGAGCGCGAGCGACCTGCAGGCGATCCGCGCATCGCTGGCCGCGCCGGTCAAGGGGCTGGGCTTCGCGTTCGGCACGTCGATCGCGGGTGTCGCGACGTCCGCGATGCTCGGGCTGCTGTCCGCGCTGTCCCGCCGCGAGCGGCTCGAAGCGGCGCAACAGCTCGACGCGAAGATCGCGACGACTTTGCGCGTCTACTCGCAGAGCCATCAGCGCGAAGAAAGCTTCCGGCTGCTGCAACGCCAGGCCGAAGCGACGCCGCTGCTGGTCGAACGTCTGCAGACGATGATGAGCGCGCTCGAACAGCAGAGCGCCGCGTCGAACGAGCGGCAGATCGCGAGCCTCGACGCGTTTTACGGCCGCACCGAAGCCGCCTATCTGCGGCTCGCCGGTGTGATCGAGCAGTCGCTGAAGGACAGCGTGACCGGCAGCGCGCAGGCCGCCGGCAAGGCCCTGCAGCCGGTCGTCGAAGCGACGATGGCCGGCCTCTCGCGCGAAACCGCCGCGTTGCACGACGCGGTGACCCAGGCCGTGCAGCGCCAGCTCGACGGCATGTCGAGCGGCTTCGCGGCGACCAGCGCGAACGTCGCCGAGATTTGCCACAGCGCGCTCGCCGGACATCGGCAGGCGAGCGACGAGTTGGCCGCGCAACAGCGCGCTTCGGTCGAACGCGTTGCGGAAGCGTTCGAACAGCGCTCGCTCGCGCTGCTCGACGGCGTGTCCGCGCGGCTCGAAGCGACGGCGAGCGGCATGTCGCAGGCCTGGGGCGACGCGTTGGCTCAGCAGCAAAGCGCGGGCGACCAACTCGCCGCCAACAACGAACAGGCGTTGGCGCGCGCCGCCGCGACGTTCGAGCAGCATGCCGCGGCGTTGCTGAGCGCGGTCGGTAGCTCGCATGCGAATTTGCAGACCGAACTGAGCGCGCGCGACGAGCAGCGTTTGGGCGCGTGGGCCGAGGCGCTCGACGCGATGGGTGCGAAGCTCAGCGAACAATGGCGGCAGAGGGGTGCGCAAGCCGCCAGCCATCAGCAGCAGATCTGCGACGCGCTTGCGCAAACCGCACGCGATATCTCCATGCAGACGCAAACGCATGCCAGCGCGACGATCGCGGAAATCGATCGACTGGTTCAAGCCGCGGCTGAAGCACCGAAGGCGGCGACAAACCTGCAAGCCGAACTCGCCGCGCGCGACGAACAGCGCTTCGCGGCATGGACCGAAGCGCTCGCCGCGATGACCGCAAAGCTCGACGAACAATGGCAGCAAACGGGTTTGCAAACTGCGACCCGTCAGCAGCAAATCTGCGACGCACTCGCGCAAACCGCACGCGATATCTCCGCGCAGACGCAAACGCATGCCAGCGCGACGATCGCAGAAATCGAGCGCCTCGTGCAAGCGGCGTCCGAAGCGCCGAAGGCCGCTGCCGAAGTCGTCGCGGAGCTGCGCCAGAAGCTCTCCGACAGCATGGTCCGGGACACCGCGATGCTCGAAGAGCGCAGTCGTCTGCTCGCCACGCTGGAGACGCTGCTCGACGCAGTCACCCACGCGTCGACCGAGCAACGCACGGCCGTCGATGCCTTGGTCTCGACGTCGGCGGGTCTGCTCGAACGCGTCGGTAATCGCTTCACCGAGCACCTCGAGCACGAGACCGGCAAGCTCGGCACGGTCGCCGCGCAGGTCACCGGCAGCGCGGTCGAAGTCGCGAGCCTCGGCGAAGCATTCGGCGCGGCCGTGCATACCTTCGGCGAAGCGAACGACAAGCTCGTCGCACATCTCGAACGCATCGAAGCAGCGCTCGACAAATCGCTCGCGCGCAGCGACGAACAGCTCGCCTACTACGTCGCGCAGGCGCGTGACGTGGTCGACCTCAGCGTGATGTCGCAGAAGCAGATCGTCGAAGACCTGCAGTTGCTGGCCGCGCAGCGCGCGACCGCTGGAGCCGACGCGGTATGAGCGAGGACATCGACGGCGGCGTGGAAACCTCCGCGCCGATCTGGGCCGCGTTCGGCGATCTGATGTCGGTGCTGGTCGGCGCGTTCGTGCTGATTCTGGTCAGCGTGATCGGCGTGCAGCTCGAACTGTCGAGCAAGCTCGAGCAGGAGGTCAAGCAGCGCCAGGCTGAAACGCAGCGCCGCAAGACGCTCGAACAGGCACTCGCGGGACCGCTCGCGGCGGGGCGCGTGACGCTCGTCAATGGGCGCATCGGCATTAGCGGCAACGTGCTGTTCGCGCTGAACTCCGCCCAGCTGCAGCCTGAGGGTCGCGCGCTGCTGAAGAGTCTCGCCGGGCCGCTGTCCGCGTATCTGCGCGCGAGCGATCAGATTCTGATGGTCAGCGGCTTCACCGACGATCAACGCCTGCGCGAAGGCAATCGACGCTTCGCCGATAACTGGGAGCTGTCGGCGCAGCGCGCGTTGACGGTCACGCGCACGCTGATCGACGAGGGCGTGTCGGCGTCGTCGGTGTTTGCGGCGGCGTTCGGCTCGGAGCAGCCGGTCAGTTCGAATGCCGACGAACCCGGCCGCGCGAAAAACCGCCGCGTCGAAATCGCGCCGGTGCCGCGGCCGTCGAGTGCGGCGGCAGCGGAGAAGTCCGGTGCTTGACGACGCGATCCACACGGCTCGCGCGAGGCTCGATGCATGGCGCGCGAGCGGCGCGGCTCGGCTCGATCCGGTGCGCTTTCATCTGCTCGACGCGCTTACGCGGCGCGCGGCACAGCACAGCGGCGAGCCGCGACGAGTGCTCGAGCAACGATTGGCAGGACTGCTGGCCGACTATACGGCCGAGGTCGAGCGTGCCGCTGCGGACGAGAGCGCGTCGCAAGCCACGTCCGGTGACGCCAACGCGGCCAACGACGCCACGCTCGCGGCGCTGATCGAACGCCTCGCCCGCCACCACGCGCGCGCCGATGCTCCGCACGGTGCCGCCTATCCCGATCTGCCCGCAGTCGACTACTTCCGCGAAGTCTGGTCCAAACTGCGCACCGAAAAGCAGTTGCGCCAGTCGCTCGCGCAGGTGCCAGGCAACGCGGGGCCGCTCAATTCGAGCAGCCTCGTACATCGCGCGCTGTCGTTGATGCGCGAGCTGTCGCCGGAATATCTGAAGCAATTTCTGTCGTATGTCGATACGCTGTCGTGGCTCGAGCAGATGAACGGCGGCGCACCGCTCGAGAAGGAAGCGCCGCGCGCCGCGACGACCGGCAAGGGCGCTCGCAAGAAGGCGCGCTGATGCGCTAACGGCGGTTGGAATTTGCGTGCGCCAAGCCGCCGAAGCGTTCAGTCGAAGTCGAACACATCGAAAATCGAGCGCTTCTTTTGATACCCGCGATGTTCGTCGCGACGCTCCTCGTAACGCTGCCGCTCGCTTTCCAAGGCACGCTCGCCGCGATCGAGCCATACGCCTCGACAGTCCGGACAGTAATCGTTTCGATCGAGCGGCGCTCGGTCATCAGCAGACCGGTCGTTTTGCAGACTGGGCATTTCATCACGGCATCACTCCTCGCTGCTTGCCAGACGTTTCGTTTTCGCGCGCCGCGCGAGCATGTTCATCGCCTCGACGAACGCGGAAAACGCCATCGCCGCATAGATATACGCCTTCGGAACGTGCGAGCCGAAACCATCGGCGATCAGTGTCATGCCGATCACGAGCAGGAAGCTCAGCGCCAGCATCACGATGGTCGGATTGCGATCGATGAAGCGCGCGAGCGGCTGCGCCGCGAACAGCATCACCATGATCGACACGATCACCGCGACGAACATGATCGGCAGGTGCTCGGTCATGCCGACCGCGGTGATGATGCTGTCGACGGAAAACACGAGGTCGAGCAGGATGATCTGGCCGATCGCGGCCGCCACGGTCAACTGCACGGTCGAGCTGGTTTTCGCGGCGAGTTCGTCAGCGGGGATCATGTGCTGACGGATTTCGGTGGTCGCCTTCCACACGAGGAACAGGCCGCCGCCGACGAGGATCAGATCGCGCCACGAAAAGCCATGATCGAACAGCGTGAACGCGACCGCGGTCAGCTTCGTGATCCACGCGATGGTGCTGAGCAGAAGCAGCCGCATCACCAGCGCGAGCAGCAGCCCGATGCGCTGCGCGCGCGGGCGTTGCGCTTCCGGCAAGCGGTTGCTGAGGATCGAAATGAAGATCAGGTTATCGATGCCGAGCACGATCTCCATCACGATCAGCGTGACGAGCGCGGCCCACGCGGCGGGATCGGCAACGAGTGCGAACAGGGAGTCCATGAGGTGGCGGAATCGAGTGCGCCGCGAGCGGCGGAACCGCCATCATGGGCCTATTCGCGGTTCGAATGAACCAGTGATAACCTGAACGACGTTTCGGATTTTTCGAAGTATCGGATCAGCATGCTCAACTATCGTCACCTGTACTACTTCTGGATCGTCGTGAAGGAGGGCGGCTTTGCGCGCGCGGCCGGGCGGCTCGACATGGCCGTGCAGACGATCAGCGCGCAGGTGCGCGAGCTCGAGAAAGCGCTTGGGCGCCAGCTGTTGAAGCCGGCCGGGCGCGGCGTCGCGATGACCGAGGCCGGCGAGCAGGCGTTCGATCGCGCGGAGCAGATTTTCCAGCTGGGCGAGGCATTGCTCGACGAGATGCGCGAAGCGAGCGGCGCGGACTCGGTGCGGCTCGCGGTTGGGCTGTCGGATGGGATTTCCAAGCTCGCCGCGCATGCGTTGCTCGCGCCGGTGCTGGCCACGCCGTCGCTCAGGCTGCTGTGTCACGAGGGGGAGCCCGCGCAGCTGTTGTCGGAGCTTGCGCTGCATCGGCTCGATCTGGTGCTCGCCTGTCAGCCGGCGCCGCACGGCGCGGATCTGCGCGTGCTGAGCCAGCGCGTCGCGGGCTCGCCGGTCGACTGGTACGGGCCCGCGCAGGTCGTGCGCAAGTCGGCGCGCGACGGCTTTCCGCTCTGTCTCGCTGACCTGCCCGTGCTGCTGCCGACCCGTCACGGCGCGCTGCGCGCGCGGCTCGACCGATGGTTCGAGTCTCAGGGAATCAGGCCGCGCGTCGTCGGCGAATTCGAGGACAGCGCGTTGATGGCGGTGTTCGCGGCGCGCGGGCTCGGCGTGTTTCCGCTCGCCGAGCTCGGCGCCGAAGATCTCACGTTATCGAGGGGCTTGCGCTGGCTCGGCCGCGCGGACGGCGTGATCGAGGAGAATTCACGCAATCCGCTCGCGACGCGGCCAGCATCATGCGCTCGCGTCGCGGGTGATCGCGGCGGCGCAGTCGTGAGGGCATTGCACTGTCGCGGCGCGCCACGCCTGCGCCGCGCGAGATCAGAACGCGTGACGCATGCCCACCGTGACCGCGACCCGCGTATTCGTCGACGTCGGCGGCAGCGTGTTGAGAGTCGCGTGCGACAACACCGAATCGGCCGGCGGGCCCTGCGCGTACGAAAGGCCGAAGCCGTACGAGCTGTGGTTCGCGAAGTTGCCGGCCTTTGCTAAACGAGTACATCGTCTCGAACGTGAGACCGTGGTAAAGCGAAATCGGAACAAATACGCGCCCATCTGTGGGAATTTGCGCACATCGTGTAGAGCCCGTGAGCGTCGTCAAGGGCGACGAGCCGCCCTGGCCGTTTCATCGACACATGGCATAGTGATTGAACCCATCATCACCGGAGGCCGGCATGCGCATCCAGACATCCTTTCTTTTCGACCTCGACGGCACGCTCGTCGACAGCGTCTATCAGCACGTGCTGGCGTGGAAAGAGGCGCTCGACAGCGAAGGTATCCCGCTGTCCGTCTGGCGTATCCATCGCAAGATCGGCATGAGCGGTGGGCTGTTCACGGACCAGTTGCTGCGTGAGACACACGGCGAGATCAGCGTCGAACGCGCCGAACGGCTGCGGCACGCGCATGCGGCCGCCTATCAGCGGATGCGCGCCCAGGTCTGTCCGCTGCCGGGCGCGCGCGAACTGCTCGACGCGCTGACCCAGGCCGGCACGCCGTGGGCCGTCGCGACGAGCGGGCGGATGGAAACCGCCGCGCTGAATCTGGCGGCGCTCGGCGTCGATCCGGCAAAGGCGGTCGTCGTCACGCGCGACGACGTCAAATACGCGAAGCCCGATCCCGACCTGTTCCTCGCCGCGGCCGAGCGGCTCGGCGTGTCGATCGAGCACACGGTCGTGGTGGGCGACAGCATCTGGGACATGCTTGCGGCCCGCCGCTGCCGCTCGCTCGGTGTCGGCCTGCTGTCGGGTGGCTATGGCACCGAGGAACTGGAGCGCGCGGGGGCGTTGCGCGTCTACGACGATCCGGCCGATCTGCTCGCGCACCTCGACGAGGTGGCGTCGCGGCCGTGAGCCCCGCGTCGCTCAGGGTTTGATGATGGGCGGCTCCGCGGCGGGCTGCGTCGGTCCCACCTTCGACGATTCGCGGACGAGCCGATCGGTCATCGCCGACGCGACCGGATTCGTGCCGCGGCCGCTACCCGCGCCAGCCCCCGGGGGACTGGCAGACTGCAACGGCACGGTGACGCCGGACGGCATCGGCAGCGACGGGTCGGGTTTCGCCGATTCCTTGACCAGTTGTTCCGTCAGCATCGCGGCGACCGGGTTGGCGCCGTTCGGGTGCGTGTCGTCGCGCCGGCGGGCATGGGTCTGGTCGATGCGCGGCCCGTACTGCGGCCTCGGTTGAGCTTTTTCCTGTGCGTACGACTGCGACTTCGATGGGGCGTGCGTGCCTGCGGCCGGATTGGCCGCGGGCGACGCTGCGTTATCGATGCGGCCGCTCGCGGTCTGGCTCGATTGGGGCGTGACGCTCGGCACGGGCGCGGCCGCTGTGGCGGGCAGGGACGGGGCGGGGGCGGGCGCCGCAGCAGGCGCCTGAGCGGCTCCCGGAGCCGGAGTGGCCGACTCCATCTGCGGCAGCGCCGATTGCGGCGCGGGCGGGCTCACGGGTTGCGCAGGCCTCACGCTGGCGCCAGCGGCACGCGTCGCATCGGTCTGCGGTTCCGATTCCACCGCGCCGGTGACGCTGCGGGTCACCGCGCCGGTCACGGCCGGCGCCTGATCGTCCCTTGGGTACAGCAGATAACCGGCGACGCCCGCATCGACCACGAGCAGCCCGACTATCATCATCTTGCCGGTATTCGTCATATCTAAGCAACAACCATTAAGCAACTGCGATTGACTGATGATAAACGACCATTTCGACATCGACGCTTCTTGTCGGCATATTGCGGCGCGTCACGATGATTGATGTCCGAACGGCCCTGGCACGAACGGCGCGCGCTTGCCGCTAAAGCCATTCGCCGGCACGACAGAAGCGGACATTTTTTCCGCATGCCGCGATTTTCTTTTTCGACCAATTAGTCCCCGCAATTGCGCGGCCGGCGCCTGCAGGAATGCGATTTAAGTTGTGCCGCCAATGCGCGGAGCCTGTACTATACGAACCATTGCAGACGACCGGCAGCCACGGTTCGATTATCCGGCGTGTGAAAGCGATTTGCAGCGACTGGCTCGCAGCGCACATGCCGGCAGGCCCGCGCCAGGCTGCGCCACCCGAGACGCGCGAACAGCGTCGATAGCGGCGCGAACAGCGACGGCAGGCGGTCACCGGTAGTAGCGACAAGAACCCATTGATCATGCGGACCCGCGGGCGAGGCATCGCCCGGCATTCCTTGGGCAGTCGCTTGGCGAAACGTCAGATCGACCGACCAGTCGGTCGGGGACCTTCGCGGCGGCGTGAGAAACACGTGAAGATATGAACAACTTTATTCGACCTCCCGTTTTTTACCCGTCCACAGTAGTTTTCGTCGACGACAACGACAGCTACCTCGACGCGCTCCGCCGTTTCTTCCCGGGCACCTACACGAACCTGTTTTTCACGCGTCCGCAAGCGGCCCTCAACTACATCCGCCAGCACGCACGCGAGAATTCGCTCGAATTCGCGGCAGCGTCGGCGTGTCTGAGCGAACCGGGCGTCGAGCGCTTCGTCGAGACCTCGGCGGAGCGCGACATCGTCGCGCAGCCGTCGCGCTTCGAGGAAGTGGCGGCGGTCGTCGTCGACTACGACATGCCGGGCATCGGCGGCGTCGAGTTTTTGTCGTCGATCTCGCACCTGCGTTGCGCGAAGGTGTTGCTTACCGGCGTCGCCGATGAAACCGTCGCGGTGAAGGCCTTCAACGCCGGCATCGTCGACCTGTACCTGCGCAAGACCGACGCGGATTCGGCCAATCGCCTCACGCATTTCCTGAAGGACGCCAAAAGCCGCCATTGCGCGGAGTCGGGCTGGCTCGCGCTCGGCGAAAACGGCATGACCTACTGCGATCCGCGCACGCGCAAGATGATCGACGAAGTGGTGGCCGCTCAGGGCATCGTCGAGTATTACTGGCGGCCCGAGCAGAACGTGATCCTGATGTTCGACGCCGCGGGCAACCCGAGCGTGTTCGTCGCGTGGGCCGAGAACGACTGGATCTCGCAGGGCGAGATCGTCGCCGACGAGGGTGGCCCGTCCGACCTGCTGCGCCAGCTCGCCACGCGCGAGGTGATGCCGCTGTTCTGGCCGGACCTCGCGTATCGTGGCGGCATGAAGTTCCGGTCGCTGACGCCCCAAAGCATTCCTGGCTGGGACGACGCGTTTTTCGGCTGGACCCGCATAGAGCCGGCCGAGGTCGGCCTCGATCTCGTCACGTTCGCGCAGTGGCGCGGCGACCACAATTGCTGAGCCGCGATAACGCGCCGGGCGTGGCGGTGCACATCGTCGCGCTAATGGCGTGCGTTTTCGCGGAGAAATTCGCATACAGCCCTGTGCATGGCCTGCACGCCGGGGCTTGTTTCAAGCGCGCGCCAGCATCCATGCACGAGCCCCGTGCCGACCAGCAGCCGGGCATCTCCACCAGCTTCGCGAATCCGCTCGACGAACACGCGCGCGTCGTCGCGTAGGGGGTCGTGCTCGGCGCCGATGGCCAGCGTCGGCGGCAATTCGTCGAAGCGGGTTGCGGCGAGCGGGATCGTCCACGCGGGGCCGGGCGTTGGGTCGGCTTCCTCTCCTTTTCCCCAGTAAGCGTCGCGAAACTTATGCACGTCCGCGAGCGTCAGCATTGGCGCATCGGACTCGGTGTCGCGCGCGGGCAATTGCGGCTCGGTGCCGAGCATCGGATAGACGAGCGCGATGCCGCGCACCCCGCTCGCACATTCGTCACGCAGGCGTAGCGCGACGCTTGCCGCGAGCGTGCCGCCGGCGCTATCGCCCGCGAGTTGCAATGCGGCGCGCTCTGGGAGGTCGAACGGCAGGCGGTGGTTCAACGCGGCACGCGTGATCGCGAGGCAGTCGTCGTGCGCGGCCGGCGCGCGATGCTCAGGCGCGAGCCGGTAGTCGACCGCGATCACGTCGAGGCCGGTGTCGGCGGCGAGGCGCGCCGTCACCATCTGATGACTGTTCAGCGAGCCGAGCACGAAGCCGCCGCCATGAAAATACAGCACCGTGCCGCGGATCGTGCCGTGTTCGCTTGCCTTCGCTGGATGCCGGTAGAGCCGTAGCGGGATCGCATGGCCCGCGTCGGTGCGAAAGCTTGCGTCCTGTGTGGTGAGTTCGCTGGGCAGTGGCGGCGTCAACGTCGCGGCGTAGCGGTCATACAGCTCGCGCTGCTCGCGCGGCGTCATCGCCGCGTGATGCGACGGATAGAGCGCGCTCGCTCGTTCGATAAAGGCGGCGATTTCCGGCTCGAGCATGGTCACTCCGTTTGAGTAGTGTTTCCCGTTTGCGCTGCGCATGGCAAAGCGATCACACGTCCCGCGAAACGCGCCGGCGGCAATGCCGCATGGGCTTGCGCGAGTTCGTGTACGCGCGCTTTGACGTCCGGATCGAAAGCAACGCCGCGCGCTCCGCTGGTATCGACGTGCAGCAGCATCTGCTCGCCCGCGGCGACGGGGCCGGTGCGTTGGCTTTGCGTCGTGTCCAGCGCAAACATTTCGACGTACACGTGAATACGTTTCGCGTCGTAGCCGAGCACGCGCATGTCGACACGCACCTGCGTGCCTTGTTTGATTTCATGCAGATAGTTGAGATGCGCTTCGAGCGTGTAGATCGATCGATGCCGCTCTTTGCGCACCGCATCGGGCAGGCCGATCAGATCGATCAGCCCGTCGACCGCGAGACTGAAGATCAGCAGGTAGAACGCGTCGCGCATGTGACCGTTGTAATCGACCCATTCGGCGCGCACGCCGTCGCGGTAAGAGGGCAGGGCAACGGGATGCGACATGAGCGTCTACCTCCTCGATCGAATGCGATGGCTGCGGCGCGTCGTTGGGCGTTATCAGTGTAGTGCATCGCGTTGAGGCTGCGCCGGAACGTGGTGGCCTCGAATTGTGGCCGCTATAGCAACAGTGAATTCATGGTTCAGGGCTTACTACGTGGCTCGACCGGCTTCTAAACTGCCTTAACCGCTGCGGATGGCCGATGGTCGCACCAGGCTCCGCGGCAATCGCATGAAGCCATCTCGGGAGGTTGGAAATCATGAAGTCCATCAGGTCGCTGATCGAAGCAGGGGCTATCGCCGCTCTCGTTGCCGCGCCGCTCGCGGCGTTTGCCCAGTCGAATCCGGCCGATCAGCCGCTCGCGCGCGCCCGGGTCCGCACCGAACTGATTCAGCTCGAAAAGGCCGGTCATGATCCGTCCAATGCGAACGTGATCGACTATCCGGCCAATATCCAGGCGGCCGAAGCAAAGGTCGCGGCGCAAAACCAGGCTGCGCAGAATAGCGGCTACGGTGCGCCGTCGAATGGCTCGTCGCAGCGCGGTGGCCGCACCGATTTCGCGCCGACTTCGTATTCCGTGCCGGTGGTGAATTACACGCGTTGATTGCAGCGTGTACAACTAACGTCACTTCCGAAGTGCAGCAACGCGACACCGTCGAATCTGACGAGCGGCGCGGCCGACAGCACGGGCTGAGGCTTCGGTTCACCGTTCGTCGTGAGCCCGACGGGCGCGGGCGCCGACCAGCAGCGCATCCTCGGTGCGGGCGCGACCTACGATTTCGGCTTCGTCAACCTGCTCGTCTGCGCCGAAAGGCGAGCGAGACGATGCCGCGCGACACGAGCGCGATGCCGGCCGCGGCGAGCGGCTTCAGCACCTCGCCCGCGAACACGAGTGCGCCGACGAACACGAGCATCGGCGAAAGACCGCGCGCAATCGGATAGACCTGAGCGAAATCGCCGCTTCTGTACGCGCGAATCAGCGCGAGCAGATAGCCCCATTCGAGCACTGCCGACGCAACGATATACGGCCACGCGGCCAGCGCCGGCAGCGGCAGCAACAAGGCCGGAATGGCGTTTTGAATCCGGCTGCTCAGTGCCGCGCGCGCGACGCGCGCCGTCCTCAGATCACCCGTTCACGCAGCCACGCCGAGCCGAGATCGATCACCGTCACGACGACGATCACCATGATCATCACCGCGGCGGTCTGCGCATAGTTGAACGAGCGGATCGCTTCGTACAGCACGACGCCGATGCCGCCCGCGCCGACCATGCCGACCACCATCGCCGAGCGCACGTTCGACTCGAAGCGATACAGCGCGTACGAGATCCACAGCGGCAGCACTTGCGGCAGCACCGCATAGACAATTTCGTCGAGGCGCGTCGCGCCGGTTGCGCGCACGCCTTCGGCCGGGCGCGGATCGATCGCCTCGACCGCTTCTGCGAACAGTTTGGCGAGCACGCCCGTCGTATGCACCCACAGCGCGAGCACGCCGGCGAACGGCCCGAGGCCGACCGCGACGATGAACAGCATCGCGAAGACCATTTCGTTGATCGCGCGGCATGCGTCCATCAGGCGGCGCATCGGCTGCACGACCCACTGCGGCGCGAGATTGTGCGCTGACATCAGGCCGCAAGGCACCGCGCAGACGAGGGAGAGCGCGGTACCCCAGATCGCGACCGCCAGCGTCACGTACATCTCGTGCACGTAGCTGCGCCACTCGGTGAAGTCGGGCGGGAAGAAGTCCGCGGCGAACTGGCCCATGTTGGCCGAGTCGCTGAGCAGATCGAGCGGCCGCATGTCGGCGCCGTGCCATGCACCGCCGAGTACCGCGAGCACCGCGATCCAGCCGAGCAACGACCACCAGCTGCGCTTGCCGGCACGATCTTTATCTTGCGCCGTCCGCGCGGCGGCCGCTTCGCTCGCGCGCGCGGGCGACGTGCTCAGATCGGCGGAGTTCATTGCTTCGACTGTGCGTTGCTGAGCGCGCTCAGCTTCGCGTCGAGAGCGGCCAATTGCGTCTTGCGGTCGCTATCGGACAGATGTGCATCGTTCTCGATCTTCTGCTTCTGCTGGAACAGCACGATCTCGCGAATCGGCAGCAGTTGCTGATCCGACGATGCCTCGAAGCCGCTGTACTCGGTGATGCCGGCCATCACCGCTTTTTCGTGCAAATCGGTTTTCGCGTAGTTCAGGAAGAACTTGCGCAGCTTGTCCTTCGTCGCTTCCGGCAGATCCTTGCGCCACACGAGCGGGTCCGAAGGAATCAGCGGCGAGGTCCACAGCACGCGCACCTGCGCGAACTTGTCCGGATGCTCGCGCTTCAGCGTTTCCATCATCATGCTGTTGTTGGTCGCGATGTCGATCTTGTTGTTGACGACGGCCAGCAGATTCGCTTCGTGGCTCGACGGCAGCACGCTCTTGAACGACGTGTAGACCGGCGCGTTGTGCTTCGCGAACAGGTAGTAGCCAGGCACCAGCGTGCCCGACGTCGAGTTCGGATCGCCGAACCCGAGCGTCACGCTCTTCGTGTCCTTGAACACGTCGTCGAGCGTCTTGAAGCGGCTGTTCACGTTGGTGATCAGCAGCGAGTAGTAGCCGCTGTCGCCGTTCGCGTGCTGCGCTTTCGCGAATACTTCGCCACTCGAACGATCGACGGCTTCGATCGCCGACGCGTTGCCGAAATAGCCGACCTGCACCTTGTTAAAGCGCATGCCTTCGATGATGCCCGCGTAATCGGTCGCGAAGAATGCCTTCACGTTCAGGCCGGTCTGTTTCTTCATGTCATCGATCAGCGGTTCCCAGCGTTGCTTGAGCACCGCCGACGAATCGGTCGAGATGATTCCGAGGTTGATGTCCTCGGCGTGGGCCGCGGCGATGCAGGCGAAAGCGGCAGCGCCGGCCGCGAGCGTGATCAGGGAGCGCAGGAATTTCATCGGTTGAGATCCGGTTGAGTGGACGGAGAGAATCAAAAGCGCGCGACAGCGTGCGCGGTTCAGTTCGACGGCGCGGCGTTCAACGCGAACGCGTAGCGCGCGGCGGCGGTGTCGGGGGTGTCAGGCTCGTCGTGAGTTTCGTCTGCGTCGTGCGTCGCGTCGTCGAGCAGTTCGCGCGCATCGCCGCCGTAGAGTTTCTTTAGCAGCGCCGGTGTCAGCGCACTGGAAGGGCCGTCATAGACCACCTTGCCGCGACGCAGCGCGACCGTGCGCGCGCAGTACTGCAGCGCGATGTCGACCTGATGCAGCGACACCAGCACCGTGATCCGGTGCTCGACGTTCAGCGCTTGCAGCATGTCCATCACGCGGCGCGACGACTCGGGATCGAGCGAGGCAATCGGCTCGTCGGCGAGCACGATTTGCGCACGTTGCACCAGCGCCCGTGCGAGCGCGGCACGTTGCTGTTGACCGCCCGACAGGTTCGCGGCCCGCTCGCGCGCATATTCGCCGATCCCGACCTCGTGCAGCGCGGCCCGCGACAGCGCGCGTTCCGCGCGCGGGAAGCGGCCGGAGAGACGGCGCCACCACGGCAGGCGCGCGAGCGCGCCGATCAGCACGTTGGTTTCGACCGACAGCCGGTTCACCAGATTGAACTGCTGGAACACGAAGCCGATGTCGCGGCGAATGCTGCGCACCTCGCGCACGATGCGGCCGTTCTGCTGGATCGGCCGGCCGAGAATCTCGATTTGCGACGGCTGCGCGTCCGACGCGGTAAAGCCCGCGATATGCCGCAGCAACGTCGATTTTCCCGAGCCGGACGCGCCGATCAGCGCGACCATTTCACCGGGCGCGACGCGCAGATCGATTTCGTCGAGCGCTTTGCGGCCGTTACCGAACGTCTTGCTCAAACGCTCGATTCGAATAGCTTCACGGATCGCTTCCATCTGTATTCCCTCTTGCATGCGGCCACTGCCGGCAGGTGTGGGCTCATTCTAGGAAGCGACTGTGACGGTTGAGTGAAGGCATCGCAACGTCTAGACGACTACATCTTTGTGCGTGGCGTTTTCCGCTGTGTCATGTGTCGTCAGGATGGCAAAACGAAGTCATTGCGAAGTCATTGCGAAGTCAGTGATTCAAACGGAAATTGACATACGGATGACACGATTCGCGTGCACACGTGCGCGCTCGCGCGTGCTGACACACAGCCAGGCTATAGTGCGGGTTTTCCGGCCCTCCTTAATAATCCCGACACTCCGGTCACGCCGTCATGCCGACTCCTTTGAGCTTTCTTCCGGACAGTTTTGCCGAATATGAAGATCTCAAGTCGATACTCGACCAGGGCAGGGCGAGCTTCGAAATCCGCGCGGTCTGCGAGACCGAGGTACGCGGCCGGCGCTTTTCCGTCTACACCGCGAGCATCGGTTCATCCGATCCGCTCGCGCCGGCCATTGGCTTTTTCGGCGGGATTCACGGGCTCGAGCGAATCGGCTCGCAACTCGTCCTCGACTATATGCGCGCGCTGCTCGCTCGGCTCGAATGGGACGAATTGCTGGTGCGGCAATTGCAGTCCATCCGGCTGATCTTTTTACCGATCGCGAATCCCGGCGGCATGTGGGCAGCGACGCGCGCGAATCCGCGCGGCGTCGACCTGATGCGCAACGCACCGCAAGACGCCGACGCGCGCGTGCCGCTGCTGGCGGGCGGCCAGCGCGTCGGCGCGTGGTTGCCCTGGTATCGCGGCCGCGCGGGCGAGCCGATGGAGGTCGAGGCGGCCGCGCTGCTGCATGTCGTCGAGACGCAGCTCGCCGCGCGGCCGTTGAGCATCGCGCTCGATTGCCATTCCGGCTACGGCTGGAGCGACAGCATCTGGTTTCCGTACGCCCGAACCCGCCGGCAGATGCCGCATCTGCCCGAAATGTACGTGTTGAAGAGCATGTTCGAACACGCGCATCCGCATCACGGCTACACGTTCGAGCCGCAAAGCCATCAGTATCTGCTGCACGGCGATCTGTGGGACTACGCGTATGACCGCACGCCGGCGCCGAACGTCTTTCTGCCGATGACGCTCGAACTCGGCTCGTGGCTGTGGATCAAGAAAAACCCGCGGCAGTTGTTTTCGCGGCAGGGCATGTTCAATCCGGTCATGGAGCATCGCACCGCGCGCGTGCTGCGGCGCCATGCGAACCTGTTCGACTTCCTCGCGCGCGCGGCGTTTTCGGCGCAGCGCTGGCTGCCGCAAGGCAATCGTCGCGAGCAGTTGCTGCAAAGCGCGCTCGATCACTGGTACGGGCCGGATCGCGTATGAGCACATGGATTCTGCTGCGCGGACTGACGCGGGAAACGCGGCATTGGGGGCGCTTGCCGGCGGCGTTGCGCGAAACCCTGGGTCAAATTTCGGGCGATCGCTTGCGCGATGCAACCCCAGCCGCAACGAGCACGACCGGCTTGCGTTTGCTGCTGCTCGATCTGCCTGGCAACGGTGAATACGTGCGGCGGCGCGCGCCCGCGAGCGTCGCGGGCATGGTCGCATTCGTGCGGCAGGCAGCGCTCGAAACGGGTGTGCCGGGCCCCTACAACGTGCTCGCGATGTCGCTCGGCGGCATGGTTGCGACCCACTGGGCACAGCGTCATCCCGGCGAGATCGAACGGCTCGTGCTGATCAATACGAGCATGCGGCCATTCAGCCGCATGCACGAGCGGCTGCGGCCGTCGGCGTGGCCTGGTCTGCTCGGCGTCGCGGCGCATTGGAGCGATGCCGCCGATGCCGAGAGCGGCATCCATCGACTCACGTGCAATAACCTCCACACCTTGGGCGCGGATCTCGCTGCCTGGACCGCGATTCGCCGCAGCGCGCCGGTGAGCCGCGCGAATGCGCTGCGGCAATTGTGGGCGGCCGCGTGCTTTAGCGCGGCGCCCGCCGCGCCGGAGTGTGCACTGCTGATTCTGTCGTCGGAAGCCGATGGGCTCGTCAACCCGGTCTGTTCGGCGAAGCTCGCGGCGGCGTGGGGCGCGCCGCATCGCAAGCATTCGTGGGCCGGCCACGATCTACCCCATGACGATCCCGCGTGGACGGCCGCGCAGATTCGCGCGTGGCTTACCCAGCGCGCCGAGAATAGCGATGCGGCCGCGCCGGCACCGGCGCCCGCAAAGCCCGCGCGCTGAGCCGCGCACGGCGTTGCCGCGCCGCAGCGATGCTAGGGCCTGGCGATTCTTCGACGACCGGTCAGCGGGTATTACCTGACTGCGCGAAACGGCCGTATCGCGTACGGCAGGCGCATAATTCCAAGTCAGACGTTGCCTGCGAATCACGCGATACTCACCATTGCCGCCAGCCGGGGGAGTCGATCATGCAAGCAAAGAACGAAGAAGCCGTCACACACCTGCTGAACGATGTTGTCGAATTTGCGCGGGGGCGGTTGCCGGAGCCGGCCTTCAATATCGTCGAACCCTTCCTGCGGCATTACTACGATTTCGTCGACGCGGGCGATCTGCAAAGCCGCTCGATCGCCGATCTGTACGGCGCGGCGCTGGCCCACTGGCAGACCGCGCAGCGCTTCGTGCCGGGCGAGCAGCGGCTGCGCGTGTATAACCCGATCCTCGAACAGCATGGCTGGCATTCCGATCACACGGTGATCGAAATCGTCAACGACGACATGCCGTTCCTCGTCGATTCGGTCGCGATGTCGGTCAACCGGCATCGGCTCGCGCTGCATTCGGTCGTCCATCCGGTATTTCGGGTCTGGCGCGCGCCGGACGGCAGCATCGCGCGCGTGAGCCAAGGTGCCGAAGAAGCCGGCGATACGCGCTCGCATCTGACCTCGTGCATCCATTTCGAGGTCGATCGTTGTGGCGATGCCGCAAAACTCGACGCATTGCGCGACGACATCGCGCGCGTGCTCGGCGACGTGCGCGCGGCGGTCGAGGATTGGCCGAAAATCATCGAACGCGCGAAGCAGACCATTCAAGATATGAAGGTGCGCGAAACCGGTCCCGAGGGCGTCGAAGCGCGCGCGTTCGTCGAATGGATGGTCGCCGATCATTTCACGTTCCTCGGCCATCGTGATTACGAACTGGTGCAGCACGACGGCGGCTTCGGTTTGCGGGCGGTCGCGGGCTCCGGTCTCGGCATTCTGCGCGATGCGCAGCAGCCGGGCGGCGCGGCGGAAGTCACGCCGTTGCCGCCGGCGGCAACGGAGATCATCTCCGGGTCGTCGCCGATCTTTCTGACTAAGGCCAATTCGCGCGCCACGGTGCACCGGCCCGGCTATCTCGACTATGTCGGCATCAAGCTGAGCGGCGCCGATGGCAAGGTGACGGGCGAGCGGCGCTTCATCGGCCTGTATACGTCGACCGCTTATTTCGTGTCGGCTGCGGAGATTCCGATTGTGAGGCGCAAATGCGCAAATATCGTCAGACGCGCCGCATTCCTGCCGAAAGGTCATCTGGCGAAATCGCTGGTGACGGTGCTCGAGACCTATCCGCGCGACGAATTGTTCCAGGCCGACGAGGACCAGCTATACGACACCGCCCTCGGCGTGCTGCATTTGCAGGAGCATCAGCGCACGCGGCTGTTCGTGCGGCGCGATCGCTTCGATCGCTTCGTATCGTGCCTCGTGTTCGTGTCGCGCGACAAGTACAACACCGATCTGCGGCAGCGCATCGCGAACCTGCTCGCCGACGCATTCAATGGCGAGAACGTCGAATTCACGCCGCTGCTGTCGGAGTCGACGCTCGCGCGAATTCATTTCGTCGTCCATGCCAAGGCGGGCGGCATGCCGAGCGTCGACACGCGCGAGCTCGAAGCGCGCCTCGTGCAGGTCGCGCGACGCTGGCAGGACGATCTGGCCGACGCATTGCTCGACGCGTACGGCGAAGAGCAGGGCAACCGTTTGCTGCAGCACTACGCCGATTCGTTCCCGGCCGGCTATCGCGACGACTATCCGGCGCGCACGGCCGTGCGTGATATCGAACTGATCGAGCGCGTGCAGGGCAGCGAGCGGCTCGCGATGAACCTGTACAGGCCGATCGAATCGGGACCGCGCGCGTTCCGTTTCAAGGTGTATCGCGCGGGGCTGCCGATCGCACTGTCGCGCAGCTTGCCGATGCTCGAACATCTGGGCGTGCGCGTCGACGAAGAGCGGCCTCATCTGATCGAGGCGCCCGGTGCGATGCCCGCGTGGATCCACGACTTCGGCCTCGAACTCGCGGACGATACCGAGTTCGACATCGAGCGGGTCAAGGATCTGTTCGAACAGGCGTTCGAGCAGGTGTGGACCGGCACGATCGAAAGCGACGACTTCAACCGCCTCGTGCTGCGCGCGCAGCTCAATGCACGCGAGGTGACGATTCTGCGCGCTTACGCGAAGTATTTGCGGCAAGTCGGTTCGACGTTCAGCGACGCGTATATCGAACGCGCGGTGACCGGCAATCCGGCGATTGCGCGCATGCTCGTCGACCTGTTCATCGCGCGCTTCGATCCGGCGCTCGGCGCGGTACGCGAGGCCCGCGTCAACGCTTGTCTGGAGACGATCGACAGCGCGCTCGACCAGGTGCCTAATCTCGACGAAGACCGCATCCTGCGGCAGTTCCTCGGCGTGATCAAGGCGACCAAGCGCACCAACTACTACCGCCATGACGCTCAGGGCCAACCGAAGCCGTATCTGTCGTTCAAGTTCGATCCCGCCCAGGTGCCCGGCTTGCCCGAGCCGAAACCGATGTTCGAGATCTGGGTTTATTCGCCGCGCGTCGAGGGCGTCCATCTGCGAGGCGGGCGCGTCGCGCGCGGCGGCCTGCGCTGGTCTGATCGGCGCGAGGATTTCCGCACGGAAGTGCTCGGCCTGATGAAGGCGCAGATGGTGAAGAACGTGGTGATCGTGCCGGTCGGCTCGAAGGGCGGCTTCGTCGTCAAGAATCCGCCGCCGCAGGGCGAGCGCGATGCGTGGATGCGCGAAGGCGTCGCGTGTTATCAGACCTTCCTGCGCGGCTTGCTCGACGTGACCGACAATCTGGCGAGCACCGACGTCGTGCCACCGCCTGACGTGGTGCGCCACGATCCCGACGACCCGTACCTGGTCGTCGCCGCCGACAAGGGCACGGCCACGTTTTCCGACTACGCGAATGCAATCTCGCAGGAATACGGTTTCTGGCTCGACGACGCGTTCGCGTCGGGCGGCTCGGTCGGCTATGACCACAAGAAGATGGGCATCACCGCGCGCGGCGCGTGGGAGTCGGTCAAGCGGCACTTCCGCGAAATCGGCGTCGACACGCAGAGCGAGGACTTCACGGTGGTCGGTGTCGGCGACATGTCGGGCGACGTGTTCGGCAACGGCATGCTGCTGTCGCCGCATATCAAGCTGCTCGCCGCGTTCGATCACCGCCATATCTTTCTCGATCCGAATCCCGATCCCGCGGCGAGCATGGCGGAGCGCGCGCGGCTCTTCATGCTCGACCGTTCGAGCTGGGCCGATTACGATCCGTCGCTGATCTCCGCCGGCGGCGGCGTGTTCCCGCGCAGCGCGAAGACGATTCCGCTGTCGACGGCGGTGCAGGTGGCGCTCGGGATCAGCGCGGCGGCGCTCTCGCCGGCCGAGCTGATGCGCGTGATTCTGCAGGCGCCGGTCGATCTGCTTTACAACGGCGGCATCGGCACCTATGCGAAGGCGAGCCGCGAGACCAATCAGCAGGCGGGCGATCGCGCGAACGACGCGATCCGCGTGAACGGTGCGGATCTGCGCTGCAAGGTCGTGGCCGAAGGGGGCAATCTCGGCTTGACGCAACTCGGGCGCATCGAGTTCGCGCAGCGCGGCGGCCGCATCAATACCGATGCGATCGATAATTCGGCCGGTGTCGATTGCTCCGATCACGAGGTCAACATCAAGATTCTGCTGGGCCTCGTCGTCGCCGACGGCGAGATGACGGAGAAGCAGCGCAATGCGTTGCTTGCCGAAATGACCGATGAAGTCGGTCTGCTCGTGCTGACGGACAACTACTATCAGACCCAGGCTTTGTCGATCGCGGGCCGGTTTGGCGTGGCGCTGCTCGATGCCGAAGCGCGCCTGATGCGCTATCTGGAGAAGGCGGGGCGGCTCAATCGCGTGATCGAGTTTCTGCCCACCGACGAGGACATCGCCGAGCGCGCGGCCGCGAAGCAGGGACTGACGACACCCGAGCGCGCGGTGCTGCTCGCGTACAGCAAGATGTGGCTCTATGACGCGCTGCTCGAATCGTCGATGCCGGAAGACCCGCTCTCGTTAGCGATATGTTGATCGAGTACTTTCCGAAACCTCTGCAGCAGCGTTTCCGCGAACCGATGCAGCGCCATCCGCTGCGCCGTGAAATCCTCGCGACGCATCTGACCAATGCGCTCGTGAATCGCGTCGGCTGCGAGTTCGTGCATCGGCTGATGGAGGAGACCGATGCACAGCCCGGCGACATCGTGCGCGCGTGCATCATGGCGCGCGACGTGTTCGATCTCGATCAGATCTGGCGCAGCATCGACGCGCTCGACAACCGCGTTCCCGACGACGTGCAGGCACGCATGTTCGCGGAGGTCGCGCGGCTCGTCGAACGTTCGGCGCTGTGGTTCCTGCGGCATCTGCAAACGGGCGCGGCCGGCGACGATGTGACCGGCTTGCTCGCGCGCTGTCGCGACGCCGCGCAGCGTCTCGCGCCACAATGGCCGGCGCTGTTGCCTGGCGCGGACCTCGAAGCGTTGTCGGAGCGGCAACGGGTGTTCGTCGATGCGGGTGTCGATAGCGATCTCGCGGTGCGGATCGCGAGCGGCGAGGTGTCGGCCGCTCTGCTCGATATCGCCGAAGTCGCGTCGACGTGCGGGCGCAATCTCGAACAGGTCGCGGGCGTCTACTTCGCGCTCGGCACGCTGCTGAATTACAGCTGGATCAGCGAGCGCGCCGCCTCGTTGCCGGCGCCGACGCATTGGGACATGCTCGCGCGCGCATCGGCGCTCGCCGAACTAGCGCGGCTCAAGCGCGCGCTGACCACGAGCGCATTGGCCGGCGCGACCGATGCGTCGACGCCCGATTCGCTGGTGCAAGCGTGGCGCGACAAACGCGCGGCACAGCTCGAGCGTTATACGCGCCTGCTGACCGATCTGCGCGCGACGGGCGGCGCGAGTCTTTCGGTGCTGCTGGTTGTCGTACGGGAGATGGCGGCGCTCGAGAGGGCGTGAGTCGCACGAATGGTGCAAAGGACGCCTGGGGAACTGGCGGCACGACGGCACATCAGGTCCGATTCCTGCGAGCGGGTGTGTCGTTGTCATCCATAATATCGAGTACTTGCCGATCACTTCGCTCGTGCAATACCCAACAATACCCAGCCCACTCACCGACCCCCGCCAGCAGATGAAAGAAGAATCGCCGAAAGCCATTTTCTACGCACTCGCCGCCAACTTCGGCATCGCCGTCTGCAAGTTCGCCGCGGCGGCGTTCACCGGCTCCGGATCGATGTTCGCCGAAGCGATTCACTCCACCGCCGACTGCGGCAATCAACTGCTGCTGCTATTCGGACTGCGCGAAGCGCGCAAGCCGGTGAGCCCTTTGCATCCGATGGGCAGCGGCCGCGAAATCAACTTCTATTCGCTGCTGGTTGCGTTGCTGCTGTTTTTCGTCGGCGGTGCGTTTTCGGTGTATGAGGGCGTGCATCGACTGATTGCGCGCGAGCCGTTGCAATATGCGTTCGTCGCGTTGGCGGTGCTCGGTGTGTCGGTAGTGCTCGAATCGCTATCGTTGTGGGGCGCGGTCAAGGAGATTCGCAAGACGCATCCGGATAAAAATCTGTGGCACTGGTTTCGCGAAACGCGCGAATCGGATCTGCTGGTCGTGGCCGGCGAAGATATCGCCGCGCTATTCGGTCTCGCGATCGCCTTCGTCGCGGTGCTATCGACGATGGTGACCGGCAGCCCCGTGTATGACGCGCTCGGCTCGGTGGGGATCGGTTTTCTGCTGATGACGATCGCGTGGCTCGTCGCGCGTGAAGTGAAGTCGATGCTCGTCGGCGAATCGGCGAGCCCGGAAGTGCGCAGCGCCATCGACGCGCATCTGCGCGCGCGTCCCGAGATTCGCGGCATCATCAACTTGATCACGCTGCAGTGGGGGCGTCACGTGGTGGTGGCGGTGCAGGCGGAAATGATCGACTACGCGAGCGGCCGCGCGATGGTCGATGCGATCAACGTCATCGAGGCCGATCTGCAGGCCACGTTTCCTCAGGTGCGCTGGGTGTTCTTCGAACCGGATGTGCCGCGCAATTAAAGAAGACTTCTCCACTCGGGCATGAATCGGGTCCATGAACCCCGCGGACGAGAGGAGGCGAGAGGAGGCGAAGCGACGTGCGCTGCGATCGCGGGTCATTCCGCCCGTCCCGACTGGATGCCAGTACGCTTCACAGCGTTTATTTGAACCCCGCCACCGCATGTGGCACATACAGTTCTTCGAGCCGGCGAACTTCGTCGTCACTGAGCTTCAACGAGAGCGCCGCAACCGCATCGTCGAGATGATGCAGTTTGGTAGCACCAACAATCGGCGCGGTAATCGGCTTCTTCTGCAGCACCCACGCTAGCGCAACCTGCGCGCGCGGCACGCCGCGCTCTTTCGCGATCTCGCTGACCCGCTCGACGATGCGCCGATCCGCTTCCTGCGTGTGCGCGTACAGCGTGCGGCCGAATTCATCGGTTTCCGAGCGCGCGCTTTCGGTGTCCCAGTCGCGCGTCAAGCGTCCGCGGGCAAGCGGACTCCACGGAATCACGCCGATGCCTTCGCTTTCGCACAGCGGCAGCATTTCGCGCTCTTCCTCGCGGTACAGCAGATTCACGTAGTTCTGCATCGTCACGAAGCGCGTCCAGCCATTGCGCTCGGCCACCTGCAGCGCCTTGGCAAACTGCCATGCGTACATCGACGACGCGCCGAGATAGCGCGCCTTGCCGGCTTTCACGACGTCGTGCAGCGCTTCCATCGTTTCTTCGATCGGCGTGCCGTAGTCCCAGCGATGGATCTGATACAGGTCGACATAGTCGGTACCGAGCCGCCGCAGGCTGTTATCGATCTCCGCCATGATCGCCTTGCGCGACAGCCCCGCGCCGTTCGGGCCCGGATGCATGCGGCTATTGACCTTGGTGGCTAGCACGATCTCATCGCGCTTCGCAAAGTCCTTCAGCGCACGGCCGACGATTTCCTCGCTGGTGCCGTCCGAATAGACGTTGGCCGTGTCGAAGAAGTTGATGCCGTGATCGAGCGCCTGCTTGATGAAAGGCCGCGCGGCTTCGTCGTCGAGCGACCAGGGGTGCGTGCCGCGCGAAGGTACGCCATAACTCATACAGCCGAGACAGAGACGCGATACATCGAGGCCGGTGCGGCCGAGTTTCACATAATCCATCGTGTTGCTCCTATAGTGAAGCGCACAAACCCGCTGCGAGGGAAGGAAGTTCGATTATAGGGAAACGACAGCAAGCGCGTCGTCACAGGCCGCACCGCTTTCGATCGCTTCAATGCAAATGCGCCCGCGAAGCCACTTCGCGGGCGCATGACGCCGAGTGCCGTGAACGACAGCCAACGCTCAATGCTGTACCGGGCGATACGGTGTCCACACGGGCGTGTCGGTATTCCAGTTGTCGAGTTCCGATGGTGTCATGATGTGCTCCTCGATGAAGAGGCGCGCAGTTTTGCGCCGCAAGCGCGCCGGGTTCTGAATCAACTTCTTCTAACTCGTTACTGGCCCTCCGCAACGCGCGTCACTTCGCCGTTCGTTCCTTCCTGCAACGCGATGCGCGCGGCTTGCGTCTGGCCGATCAGGCCTTTGTCCGGATACGAGGTGCGATTCAGTGAGGGCAGCGAGCCGTCGCGATACGCGGCGACCAGTTCGGCCTTGACCTCGGCGCGTGTCTTCGTGCTCGCGCTCGGCGCCGGTTGCGTGTCATACGTTCCCGCGCGGCCGATACCGCCGCCGCCTTGCGCAAATGCCGGAACGCTGACGAGCAGTGACAGAGCGAGGCCTGCCAACAGATTGCGTTTCATGATTCACTCCTGTCGATTCATTGGCAGCGCGATGGCGCCGCGACAGGGTGAAATGTAGACGTCGACGCGGTATGGATAAATCGCGGTTTTGCGAAATGAATTGTCGCGATTCAGGAACAATCGCGAGCGAGGCTTCATCGGGGCCGTGCGATTGCACGGTTGCCGCGGCATTGGCGCCGCGGCTGGAATTCACTGTTTCACTTCCCGTACTTCATGCGACCCATTCGGTCATCACCGGCGTGTCGAGTGCCGGCGCGGACTCGCGCTGCTCGAATGTGCGCTTCGTGCAGGTGGCGTCGAGAGTGCCGCGTCCGCTCAGCAATGGGCAACGATCGAACAGCTCCGCGATCCAGTCTACGAAAACGCGGACTTTCGGCGACAGATGACGACTGTGCGGATAGACTGCCGAAATCGGCATCGGCAAGGGTTTCAAGTCCGGCAGTACTTCGACGAGCTGACCCGAGCCCAGATGCGGCAGCACCATGAAGCGCGCCGGCTGAATCAGGCCGAAGCCTTCGAGTCCGCAGGTCACGTAGGCATCCGCGTCGTTGACCGACACGATGCTTTTCATCTTCACTTCCACTTCGTTGCCGTTCACCAGGAACGCCCAGTCGAGCGTGCGTCCCGTGCGGCTCGAGAAGTAGTTGACGGCTTTGTGATTGTCGAGATCTTCGAGCGAAGCGGGCACGCCCGCGCGCTTGATGTAGTCGGGCGACGCGCAGGTCACGCCCTCGAACAGACCGATGCGGCGCGCGACCAGCGACGAATCCTGCAACGCGCCGACACGCACCACGCAATCGACACCTTCTTGCAGCAGATCGACGGGCCGGTCGGTCAGGCCCAGTTGCAGATCGATGTCCGGATAGCGCGTGTGGAATTCGCACAGCGACGGAATGACGAGCAGACGGCCAATCGAGCCCGGCATGTCGATGCGTAGCTTGCCGTGCGGCTTCTTGTTGCCGCTCTGGAAACTCGCCTCGGTCTCTTCGACATCCGCGAGGATGCGCACGCAGCGCTCGTAGTACGCGGCGCCATCGGGCGTCAGCGACAGACGGCGGGTGGTCCGGTGCATCAGCCGCGTGCCGAGAAACGCTTCGAGGTTCTGAATAATCGTAGTAACCGATGCGCGCGGCAGGTCGAGCGTTTCCGCTGCGCGGGTAAAGCTGTTGGTGTCGACGACGCGCGTGAACACTTGCATGGCCTGAAGCCGGTCCATTGCAAACCTCCAGAAGGGGCTGGTGCACAGGCGGGAATGGAGTCCGCGAAAACAATCACAACGGGATTGTTCAAAGGCACCGAATTGTGTTGCCGGATTATAGGCATTTATTTGCGAGTCTGCCGAACCCACAATTCGCACCATTGAAGTTCTATGCGCATTTGCGCGGCTCGACATGGATGCATTCAAATCGCCGTACCCGCCTTTTTCCACCGGCGTTTCCGCCGAAGACACTGGCGCTGAGGCCAACGACCCGACACTTGAAGTCACCGACGTGGATATCGATGGGTACGCTCAACCCATTACGTTGCGGCTGTATCGGCTGACGAAAAAAACCGCGTTGCCGGTGCTGCTTTATTTTCACGGCGGCGGTTTTACGAAGGGTTCGATCGAGTGCGCGGACTTCGCCGCGCGGTATTTCGCAGAACATTTACCGGCGCTCGTGGTGTCGGTCGGCTATTCGCTCGCGCCGCGGTTTCCGTTTCCAGCCGCGCCGGAAGACGCGCATCGCGCGGCGCTGTGGGTGCAGACGCGGGCGCGGGCGTTTGGTGGCAATAGCAGAAAGATCGGCGTGGCGGGCCATGACGCGGGCGGCCAACTCGCCAATTGTCTTGCGTTCATCGCGCGCGATCGTGGCGACGTGCCGATCAGCGCGCAGGCGCTGTTCGGCCCGATGCTGGATCCGAGCCTGACGCGGCTCGGCGACGAGCAGCGGCTCGGTTCCGACATCACCGCGCGCGAGTGCGCCGCGTGTTATCGCGCGTATCTGCCGCAAGCGTCTCAGCGCATGCATCCGTATGCGGCGCCGCTCGAATCGTCGCGGCTCGCCGGCTTGCCGGCCACGCTGATCGCGACCGCGCAGAACGACGTGCTGCACGTCGAGGCCGAGAAGTATGCAAGCAATCTGATCGACGCGGGCGTGCAGACCCAGGTGGTGCGCTTTCCGAGCGTGTCGCACGCGGCGCTCGCCGATCATCCGCCCGCTTTGCAGGAAGCGGTGCGCTTTTTCCAGTGGCGCTTCGACGCGCGCGCTCATCGATAAACAGAAATTCAATCAACGATACCGGGAGCTACACATGACTATCCTTCCTCTTTCCCGCCGCCGCGTGGCGTTAGCCGCCGTGGTCGTCGTCGTCCTTGCGGGGCTTGGCACGTTTGGCGCGATTCGTGTCGATGCGAGCTCGCCGGCCGCCCCCACCATCGTGCCGGAAGTGGACGTGGCGACCGTCGTGCAGAAGACGATCACCGACTGGCAGTCTTATTCGGGCCGTCTCGAAGCCGTGCAGAAAGTGGACGTGCGTTCGCAGGTGCCGGGCACGATCGTGTCAGTGAACTTCAAGGACGGCGCGCTCGTGAAGCAGGGCGACACGCTGTTCGTGATCGATCCGCGTCCGTACGCGGCCGAAGTCGATCGCGCGCAAGCGCAGCTCGCGGCCGCGCAGGCACGCACCGGCTACACGCAAAGCGACTGGGAACGCGCGCAACGGCTGATCGTCGACAACGCGATCGCCAAACGCGACTACGACGAGAAGCAGAACGCCGCGCGCGAGGCGAGCGCGAACCTGAAGGCCGCGCAAGCCGCGCTGGAAACCGCGCGCATCAATCTCGGCTACACGAAGATCGTCGCGCCGGTGTCGGGCCGCGTGTCGCGCGCGGAGATCACGGTCGGCAACGTGGTGTCGGCGGGCGCCAGTTCGGTGCCGCTGACGACGCTCGTGTCGGTGTCGCCGATCTACGCGTCGTTCGACGCGGACGAGCAGACCTACCTGCAATACCTGAGCCGCGCGAAGGACGGCAGCAAGGTGCCGGTCGAACTCGGTCTCGCCGATGAATCCGGCTACTCGCGCAGCGGCACGATCGAGTCGGTCGACAACCGGCTCGACACGTCGTCGGGCACGATCCGCGTGCGCGCGAAGTTCGACAACGCGGACGGCGCGCTGATTCCGGGCCTCTACGCGCGCCTCAAGGTGGGGGGCAGCGCACCGCATCCGGCGCTGTTGATCGACGATGCTGCGGTCGGCACCGACCAGGACAAGAAGTTCGTGCTGGTCGTCGATCAGGGCAACCACGTCGTTTATCGCGGGATCACGACGGGTTCGATGCAAGGCAATCTGCGCGTCGTCAAGGACGGTTTGAAGCCGGGCGATCGGATCGTCGTCAACGGCGTTCAGCGTGTGCGTCCCGGCGATACGGTCCGAGCGCACATGGTGCCGATGACGACCGACGACGACCCGAACAGCGCAGCGCTCGCGCAGTCGCGTGCCAAGGCCGAGGCCGGCGCGAAAGGCAATTCGTGAGCCGCATGCTCCAACGCGCATGCTCCAACGTTAAGAGCTTCCAATGAACATATCCAAATTCTTCATCGATCGCCCGATCTTCGCAGGCGTGCTATCGGTATTGATCCTGCTCGGGGGCATCATCTCGCTGTTCAAGCTGCCCATTTCCGAGTATCCGGAAGTGGTGCCGCCTTCGGTGGTGGTGCACGCGCAGTATCCGGGCGCGAATCCGAAGGTGATCGCCGAGGCGGTCGCCGCGCCGCTCGAAGAGCAGATCAATGGTGTCGAGAACATGTTGTACATGCAGTCGCAGGCGAATAGCGACGGCAATCTGACGCTGACCGTCACGTTCAAGCTCGGCACCAATCCCGACCTCGCGACGCAGCTCGTGCAGAACCGCGTCAATCAGGCGCTGCCGCGTCTGCCGGAAGACGTGCAGCGGCTCGGCGTGACGACGATCAAGAGTTCGCCGACGCTGACGATGGTCGTGCACCTGATCTCGCCGAACGATCGCTACGACATGACGTATCTGCGCAATTACGCGCTGCTCAACGTGAAGGATCGGCTCGCGCGGATTCAGGGCGTCGGCGAAGTGCAGCTGTGGGGCTCGGGCGATTACGCAATGCGTATCTGGCTCGATCCGCAGAAAGTCGCGCAGCGCGGTCTCACGGCGACCGAAGTCGTCAACGCGATCCGCGAGCAGAACATCCAGGTCGCGGCCGGTGTGATCGGTGCGTCGCCGTCGGTGCCGGGCACGCAGTTGCAGTTGTCGGTGAATGCGCGCGGCCGTTTGAAGACCGAGGGCGAATTCGGCGACATCATCGTGAAGACCGCGCCCGACGGCGGCGTGACCTATCTGCGCGATATCGCCCGGATCGAGCTCGCGGCGTCGGAATATGGCCTGCGTTCGCTGCTCGACAACAAGCCCGCGGTTGCGCTCGCGATCAACCAGGCGCCGGGTGCGAACTCGCTCGCGATTTCAGAGCAGGTGCGCGCGGCGATGAAGGAACTCGCCGAAGACATGCCGGCCGGCGTCGAATACCGGATCGTCTACGACCCGACGCAGTTCGTGCGTTCGAGTATCGAGGCGGTGATCCATACGCTGCTCGAAGCGATCGCGCTGGTCGTGATCGTCGTGATCGTGTTCCTGCAGACGTGGCGCGCGTCGATCATTCCGTTGATCGCGGTGCCGGTGTCGATCGTCGGTACGTTCTCGCTGCTGCTTGCGTTCGGCTTCTCGATCAACGCGTTGTCGCTGTTCGGCATGGTGCTCGCGATCGGTATCGTGGTCGACGATGCGATCGTCGTGGTGGAGAACGTCGAGCGCAACATCGAAAGCGGGCTCAGTGCGCGCGATGCGACCTACAAGGCGATGCGCGAAGTGAGCGGGCCGATCATCGCGATTGCGCTGACGCTCGTCGCCGTGTTCGTGCCGCTCGCGTTCATGACGGGTCTCACGGGCCAGTTCTACAAGCAGTTCGCGATGACCATTGCGATCTCGACGGTGATCTCGGCGTTCAATTCGCTGACGCTGTCGCCGGCGTTGTCCGCGCTGCTGCTGCGCAGCCATGGCGAGAAGGAAGACTGGCTGACGCGTGTGATGAATCGTGTGCTCGGCGGCTTCTTCAAGCGTTTCAACAAGGTCTTTCATCGCGGTTCGGAAGCGTATGGCCGCGGGGTGAGCGGCGTGCTGCGCCGCAAGGGCGCGATGCTCGCGGTGTACGCGATCCTCGTCGGTGCAACCGTGTTGATGGCGCGGGTCGTGCCGGGCGGCTTCGTGCCCGCGCAGGACAAGGAGTATCTGATCGCGTTCGCGCAGTTGCCGAACGGTGCCTCGCTCGATCGCACGGAGAGGGTGATCCGCGATATGAGCGCGATCGCGCTGAAGCAGCCGGGCGTGGAAAGCGCGGTGGCCTTCCCTGGTCTGTCGGTGAATGGCTTCACGAATAGTTCGAGCGCGGGCATCGTGTTCGTCACGCTGAAGCCGTTCAAGGAGCGCGGCAACAAGAAGCTCTCGGCAGGCGCGATTGCCGGTGCGCTGAACCAGCAGTACGGCGCGATCAAGGACTCGTTCGTCGCGGTGTTCCCGCCGCCGCCGGTGCTGGGGCTCGGCACGCTCGGCGGCTTCAAGATGCAGCTCGAAGATCACGGCGCGCTCGGTTACGCGGAACTCAACAAGGCTGCCGAAGCATTCGTGAAGCGCGCGGCGCAAACGCCCGAACTTGGGCCGACCTTCTCCAGCTATCAGATCAATGTGCCGCAACTGAACGTCGATCTCGATCGCGTGAAGGCGAAGCAGCTCGGCGTGCCGATCACGGACGTGTTCGACACGATGCAGATCTATCTGGGCTCGCTGTACGTGAACGACTTCAACCGCTTCGGTCGCGTGTATCAGGTGCGCGTGCAGGCGGATGCGCCGTTCCGTCAACGCGCCGACGACATCCTGCAACTGAAGACGCGCAACGCGGCGGGCGAGATGGTGCCGTTGTCGTCGCTCGTCACGGTGACGCCGACCTACGGACCCGAGATGGTGGTGCGCTACAACGGCTACACGGCGGCCGACATCAACGGCGGCCCAGCGCCCGGCTTTTCGTCGGGACAGGCGCAGGCCGCGGCCGAACGCGTGGCCGCCGAGGTGCTGCCGCGCGGCGTGAAGCTCGAGTGGACCGACCTCACGTATCAGCAGATCCTCGCCGGCAATGCGGGCATGTGGGTGTTCCCGATCAGCGTGCTGCTCGTGTTCCTCGTGCTCGCCGCGCTGTACGAAAGCCTGACGCTGCCGCTCGCCGTGATCCTGATCGTGCCGATGAGCGTGCTGTCCGCGCTGACCGGCGTGTGGCTCACCGGTGGCGACAACAACATCTTCACGCAGATCGGTTTGATGGTACTGGTGGGCTTGTCCGCGAAGAACGCGATCCTGATCGTCGAGTTTGCGCGTGAGCTCGAACACGACGGACGCAGTCCGCTGCAGGCCGCGATCGAAGCGAGCCGTCTGCGTCTGCGGCCGATTCTGATGACGTCGATCGCCTTCATCATGGGCGTGGTGCCGCTGGTGTTGTCGAGCGGCGCGGGCTCGGAGATGCGTCACGCGATGGGCGTCGCGGTGTTCTTCGGCATGCTCGGCGTCACGCTGTTCGGCCTGATGCTGACGCCGGTGTTCTATGTGGTGCTGCGTTCGCTCGCGGGCGGGACGATTCGCGTCGCGCAGAAGGATGCGCCGCGCTACGGCGCGCCCGTTACGGACGCCTGAGGAGAAAACAACAATGAAACGCTTTGAATCTCGCTTTGAATCTCGCTTTGTATCTTTGCGCGGATGGGGCCGCGCGGCCGCGAGCGGTTTGCTGATCGCGCTGCTGGCCGCTTGTTCGGTCGAGCCGACGTACAAGCGGCCCGACGTCGATACGCCGGCGGCGTTCAAGGAAGCGCCCGCGATGGCGACGTCGGCTGCGGCGGCGTCAAGCGTGGCGGCTGGTTCGGCCGCGTCGGCGCAAAACACCGGTACGTGGAAGCCGGCCCAGCCCGCCGACGACGCCCTGCGTGGCGAATGGTGGAAGGTTTTCGGCGACCCGCAGCTCGACGCGCTCGAAGAGCAGGCCGCCGCCGCGAACCAGGACCTGAAGGCCGCAGCCGCGCGCGTGCAGCAGGCGCGTGCGGTCACGCAGGCGGCGAAGTCCGACTGGTTCCCGAAGCTCGACGCGGGCTTCGGCCCGACCCGGGAGCGTGCGTCGGCGGCGTCGCAATTCCTGCCGGACAGCGCGGGCGGCACGACGGGCACGATCTGGCGCGCGCAGGTCGGCGCGTCGTATGAGGCGGATCTGTTCGGGCGGGTCAGCTCGAACGTGAACGCGTCGCGCTCGGACGAACAGCAGAGCGAAGCGCTGTTTCGCTCGGTGCAACTGTCGTTGCAGGCCGACGTCGCGCAGAACTACTTCCAGTTGCGCGAGCTCGACACCGACCAGGATCTGTATCGCCGCACCGTCGCGTTGCGCGAGGACACGCTGAAGCTCGTCGAGCGGCGCTTCAAGGAAGGCGATATCAGCGAGCTGGATCTGTCGCGCTCGCGTAACGAGCTCGCGAGCGCGCGTGCCGATGCGGTCGGCGTCGCGCGGCAACGGGCGGCCTCGGAGCATAGCCTCGCGATTCTGCTCGGCAAGCCGCCCGCGGATTTCTCGTTCGCGGAACAACCGCTCGCGCGGGTGGCGGTGCGCGTGCCGCCGGGTTTGCCGTCGGCGCTGCTCGAACGCAGGCCGGACATCGCGGCAGCCGAACGCGCGATGCAGGCAGCGAATGCGCGCGTCGGGCTCGCGAAGTCGGCGTTCTTCCCGAAGCTCGACATCACGGGCGCGTTCGGCTTTGAATCGGCGACGCTCGGCGATCTGTTCATGTGGTCGAGCCGCGCGTTCATCCTCGGTCCGTTCGCGGGTACCGCGCTGACGGTGCCGATCTTCGACGGCGGCCGCCGCAAGGCCAATCTCGCGCAGGCCCGTTCGAAGTACGACGAGGACGTCGCGCAATATCGCCAGCAGGTGCTCGTGGCGTTCCGTGAAGTCGAGGACAATCTTGCCGATCTGCGCTTGCTCGACGATCAGATGCGCGAGCAGAACGACGCGGTCGATGCGTCGCAGCGCGCGGCGCATCTGTCGCGCACGCAGTACACGGAGGGCGCGGTCAGCTATCTCGACGTGATCGATGGCGAGCGGCAGGTGCTGCAGTCGCAATTGCAGGCGAGCCATCTGGCGGGCACGCAGGCGGTCGCGACCGTGAATCTGATTCGCGCGCTCGGTGGCGGTTGGGGTGATGTGACGGCGGGGGATACGGCGGTGGGGGCGGCGCCGGTGCCGGTTGGTGCTTCCGGCGGCGCGGCGGCTTCGCTGGCTGCGGCTTCCGGCTCTGCGGCCGGAGCCGCATCGGTTTCAGCGCAGCAGCAGGTGGCGAAGCGCTGAATTCCTGAGCCTGTTGGCAAGCGCTTCATCGACCTCATCAACGACGCTTGGCATTCTCGGCGCGACGGTGATGCCGCATAACCTGTATCTGCACTCGTCGATCGTGCAGACCCGCACGGTGAAGCGCGATCCGGCCAGCATCCGCTCGGCGATCGGCATGTCACGCATCGACACGATTGCATCGCTCGTGATCCCGGCGCTGATCGGTGTGCGGATGCTCGGCAATGGCGCGGTTGGCCAACTGCTCGTCGCGAGTCAGGTCGTGCTGAGCCTGCAACTGCCGTTCGCGCTGTATCTGCTGATCCGCATGACGAGCGACCGATCGCTGATGGGCGAATTCGCCAACACGCTGCCGACGCGCCTGCTCGTGTGGACGCTGTTTGTTGCGATCAGTGCGGCGAATCTGTGGCTCGTTGCCCAGACGGTGGGGCTGGCCGGTTGATCTGAACGACCGGTATTCGGCACGCCGGTTTGCCCGGCGCGAAGGCGAAAAAAATCCGCGCAGTTCAATCGCTGCGCGGAATCATGTGAGCTTCGGTTCGAATCGGGTCGAGCGCGTCTCGCGACGGCGAATCGATCGGTCAAGCGGCCTGCGCAACCTGCGCCGCATCGAGCGCTTCCCGGCGCGCGGCTGCTGCCTTCTTCGTCTTGCCGGCACGCGACGGCGGCTGGCAGGCGCCGCACACGACGTTGTGCTGCAGGTCGTGCTTGTGCGCGACGAACTTGCCGGTACAGCGGCAGCATCTGGTCAACTGCAGGATGTCGGCGTCGAAGAAACGCACGAGCGTCCACGCGCGCGTCAGATCGAGCACCGGCTCGGTTTCGCTGTGCTGACAGTGTTCGAGATACAGCCGATAGCCCTTGGTCAGCGCATCCAGATGCGAGCAGCGCGCTTCGTTCTTGAGGAACAGGTACGTGTTGTAGAACAGCGACGCGTGAATGTTCGCGAGCCACGTCATGTACCAGTCCGCCGAGAACGGCAGCATGCCCTTGGGCGGCGATACGCCCTTGACCTCGCGATACAGGCGGATCATACGGTCGCGCGACAGCGTCAACTCGCTCTCGAGCACCTGCATGCGGGCGCCGAGCTCGATCAGTGCGATCGCGCGAAATACTTCCTGTGCATCTTCGGTCAGGCTTCGCTTGAGCATTGCAGTCCCCTCGATCAGGCAAATTGCTCGGCGGGCTGGCCTGCAAGCAGGATCGCCGTGTGGGTCGGTGCAATTGCGGTGTGCTTCGTCGTTTGGGTCAACGCCGACAGCATCGCGTGGTCGTTGAAGCGGAAGAAGCACAAAAGTTGGTCGGAAGCGGCCAGCTTGACGATTTGCGCGAGCGACAGCCCGGCAAGCAAGTCAGCCAGTTCCGACGACAGTCCCAGCCGGAACATTCCGACCGGTTTGTCCTCGCGCAACATGCGTTGCGCGAGCATGATGTAAGACAAGTTGATCTCGCGGATTGAATCCAGCGTCTCGCTGCTACGGTCCATTATGTCTGTTTCCGAAGCCCCGAATTACTATGTCGGCTTTGCGCCGTTATGTCTTTTCTGCCTCGCCGGCAACGTGGCCTCCGGCTATATGTTGCTATCTGCTACAGACAGCGAACATTTGATACAAGACGTTACATTTCGTAACAGCTCGGACGAATTGTATGAAGGCTAAAACCAGAAATCAACCCTTCTCAAAAAAATATCTCAAAAAACTACATCATTTTTCGGTAAGTTTTTCACGCCATTGTAATGAATGATGCCAAGTGAATTTATAGCCTTTTGACACTGGCTTCTAATCCATGAAAACCCTTGCTGGATGGGAAGTCTGCGCGATTGTCAGAGGCGTGCGTCCGCACCGCGCGGCGATCGGTAAACTTGTTTTGGATTAGAAAGGAACAGATAGCGATGGAATATACGGTAATAAATACTCGTGCTGGGCGGCGCGTGAGGGGCGGATGGAGCCTGTAACCGTATGAAGCGTCCCCCGTTACAAACTACGCAAACGAGGGCCGGATTTGTAACGGCTCGATGAGGAAGGGCAGCCGGTCTGTCGCACGCGTTCGACCCCGAGACCGAACAGCGGTCGCAGACGCGTACCGATCACGTTGCGGACGGAGGCTGCGAGAAGCCAGTGCCGTGCAGGCTGTCTGACACGATGTCGGTGCGATAGGACGACATTACAACGTTGACGAGGGGCCGGGAATGGCCGCAAGGAGGCGTCGTCAATGATTCCCGGGGGCGCTACGCGAGGAATCGCGCCATCAGATCCTCGTCATGGAACACCCCGTCGACGTTCAAGGCGCCGACTTCGCACCCATATTTGCGAAAGCCGAGCGATTCATACAGCCTGCGCGCCACGTCGTTGCGGCTACCCACGGTTAGCTGCACCTGTCGCAAACCGTCGACGCGCGCCGCGCGCGTCAGCAACTCGCCGAGCAGCGCGCGCCCGACCCCACGACCAGCCGCTTCCTGTGCGACATACATGCCGACCACGTTCGCCTTGTGCCGCTCCTTGTGGGCTTTATTACGCAGCAGACCGACGACGCCGATCAGCGGAGCGTCGGCCGACGCATACGCGCCAAGCAGAAACGTACCTTCCGTCTCCGAGCCCTGCAGTGTCGCGTCATGCTGCCCGGCGCCTTTCGCCAGCGCTTCGTCGTGGCTTTGTCCGAACGAAGCGGGGTGCGCCTTCAGCCCGCGCAGACGAAGCTGGAAATAGGCGTCCCGGTCGGCGGGTCCGAGTTGGCGGATCAACAGGGTGTCGGCGTTGACGGACATCTCACTTATTCGTGGCGAGTGGAGTGGAGGTACGCGAGCGGCTAGCCGCGCTGGTGTTCGGCAAATTCGCGCAGCGCCGACGCGGTTTGCTGATCCGCCGGAAAGAACGCCTCGATGGCGAGTTCCGACAGCGTAACGTCCACGGGCGTGCCGAACACCGTGGTGGTGCTGAAAAACGACAGCACGCCAAGCGGCGTACGCAGCCGCAATGGCACGGCGATCTGGTTGAGGACTGCATCGTCCAGCGTCGAGGCGTCTGCGTCCGGCGGCGCGGGGTAGCCGGCCAGTTCGTCGCGCAGTGCGCTCAGCGTGTCGTCGCCGCTGACGTCGATCTGCCGTTGCAGGCGGCCCAGCACATGCTCGCGCCACGCATGCCAGTTGACGATCGACGCCGCAATGCCTTGCGGATGCAGACTCAGGCGCAGTGCGTTGACCGGTGGCTTCAACAGTTCGGGACTCGCGCCGCTCAACAACGGCGCAATCGCATTGTTGGTCGCGACGATGGTCCAGTGCCGGTCGATCGCGAGGGCCGGGTAGGGCTCATGTCCTTTGAGCACCAGTTCGACGGCTTCGCGCGCGGCGGCGAGCTGCGGGTCGGAGAGGGCACGTTCGCGAAACAGCGGCGCGTAACCGGCCGCGACGAGCAGAGCATTGCGCGCGCGCAACGGCACGTCGAGGCGCTCGGCGAGATGCATGACCATTTCCCGGCTCGGTAGCGCGCGCCCCGATTCGACAAAGCTCAGATGGCGGGTCGAAACGTCAGCCTCCGTGGCGAGCAGCAACTGACTCATGCGCCGCCGCTGACGCCATTCGCGGAGAAGTTCGCCGACCGCCCGAGTGCCGATCGGCGCGGATGATGGAGCCGCTTGTGCAATAGAGAGTGTGTTCATGCCACCGATCATAGTCAAAGCGTGCAAGCAATCGATTACCTGAGAGGTAATGCCCCGCCAATTTCAGTCAACGAGACGCGTGCCCGGCTCAGGCGGGAGCCAGGCGCAACGGCACGGCGGTGAATTTGACGCCGATCGCACTCGCCAGTTTGAGGACCGTGTCCATGCGTGGCTTGGAGCCGGGCGCGAGTGTCTTGTAGAGGCTTTCGCGGCCCAGGCCCGCTGCCGCGGCGATCTTCGTGATGCCGCGTGCCTTGGCGATATCCGCGATGGCGGCGAGCAGCAGATCGGAGTCGCCTTCGTCGAGGGCGGCGTTCAGATAGGCCGCGACCATTTCGTCGTTGTCGAGGTACTTCGATGCATCGAAGCGTGCCGTTTTGATCTTGCTCATGACCGTTCCTTTCTGATGGTTGTCCACATTGCTCCGGCATGCCTGATATCCGCCTGCTGCGTGGACTTGTTACCCCCGCAGAGCAGCAGATACATCATGCGTTCCTCGCGCGCGTAGTAGACCCGGTAACCCGGCCCGCAATCGATGCGCATCTCGAACACGCCGTTTTCCAGCAACTTCGCGTCGCCGAAAAGCCCGCGTTCCGCGCGGCGGATCCGCACGAGAATTTGCGCCTTCGCCTTGAGGTCGGTGAGGCCGTGAAGCCAACGGTCGAACTCTTCGGTGCGGTTGATCGTGTACACGCGCGGTGTTTCGATCTGCGGATGATTGTATCTCCGGGGATACGGTCGTGCAAGCGCGAAAAGCGTCTCGATAAAGCGGTCCAAGCGGCCCTCCTGTTCATTGCATTGCCCGCCTCGCGATGTCGTCGGCGGGCTTCGATGAGTCACTTGAGGTTAGCGGTGCGAAGGTTTTTTGACGACTCGGCCGAATGACCTATTTGGCGAGAAAAACAGTGAAAAGCGCTGCGTGACAGCGAAGGCTGCATCCGCTTGATTACCTCTCACGTAATCGACGCAATGCACGCGAGCCGTCAATCTTCATTCCGAGCCCGCCGCATGCGATGCGTATGCCGCGCGAAGTGCTCAGTCCTGTCAATCGAGGAGTTTGAGATGAATGCGCATACCGATTTGATCGACCGTTATTTCGATACCTGGAACGAGACCGACGGCGCGCGTCGTCGCGAGTTGATCGCGGCAACGTGGAGCGCCGATGCCGACTATCGCGACCCGCTGCTGGCGGGCGCGGGCCACGATGGCATCGACGCCATGATCCGCGCGGTGCATGAGCGTTTTCCGCATCACACGTTTCGCCGTACGACCGACGTCGACGGCTTCGCGAATCGCCTGCGCTTCTCGTGGGCACTGACGACCCCCGCGGGCGAGGCGATCGTGAAGGGCTCGGACTTCGGCGTGGTGGACGCGCATGGGCGTCTGCAAGCGGTCACCGGTTTTCTCGACGAAACCCCCGGCGCCGCCTGAGGCGTCTTTCACGGAGACGATCATGCATGAGCCCGCCGCTGCCAAGCCCGCACAAGTCCATCTCGCGTTGCTGCGCGTCGCGGCCGCGCTCGATGCGTTATCGAGCGCGATCGCCGGTTTCGCGCTGCTCGGCGGCGCGCGGGCGTTCATGTTCATCGCACTGCTCGGTTGGCGCGAGCCGGTGCTCGGCGGCGCGGGGCTCGTGCTGCTCGCTCTGGTCGGATGGCTGCGCTGGCAATGCGGTGCGAGCGCAGCGCCGCAAGACGTCCGGCGCGCTTGCTACAATCGATCGTCGTGCGGATGAAGCGTGACACGCATCGTCTTGCGCAAAGCTCACGACCTCACCCCTCAGCATGTTCCCAACCGAACGACCTGGAGACCCCGTGCTGAAAAATCTGGACCCGCTACTGAACGCCGATATCCTGCACGCGCTGCGCTCGATGGGCCACGGCGACGAGCTCGTGATCTGCGACGCCAACTTCCCGGCCGACGCCGTCGCGCGCGATACCGTGCTCGGCAAGCCGCTGCGTCTCGACGGCGTCAGTTCGCCGCGCGCGATCCGCGCGGTGTTGTCGGTGCTGCCACTCGACACCTTTATCGAGCATCCCGCGTCGCGCATGGAAGTGGTTGGCGAGCCGCACACGATTCCCGCGGTGCAGCGCGAAGCGCAAGCCGAGGTCAACGCGGGCGAGGGGCGCGAGGTGCCCTTCGTGTCGATCGAGCGGTTCGCGTTTTACGAGCGTGCGCGCGAGGCATACTGTGTGATCGCGACGGGCGAGGAGCGCGGCTACGGCTGCTTCGTATTCACGAAGGGCGTGTTGCTCGCGCCGGACGCGCCACGCGTATAGTCGCTACCACCTTTCTCGATTCATCACGACAAACCCATGAGCTTCCAGCTAGCCAGTCTCGATCATCTCGTTCTGAACGTCGCCGACGTCGAAGTGAGCGCGGCGTGGTACGCGCGGATGCTCGGCATGCGACGCACCGAGTTCGCGTCGCGCACCGGCACGCGCGTGGCGATGAACTACGGCAATCAGAAGATCAATCTGCGTCCCGCGTCGGCCGATACCGTCGCCTGGTTCACGTCGCGCGAGGCGGTGCCGGGCACGGCGGACCTGTGCTTCGTGACCACCGCAAGCCCGGACGACGTCAAGGCGCACTGGCTTGCGCAAGGCGTCGCTATCGAGGCGGGGCCGGTGGAGCGCGACGGCGCGCGCGGCAAGATGACCTCGGTGTATTGCCGCGACCCGGACGGCAACCTGATCGAGGTCGCCACGTATCCGTCAGCTTGAGCGGGCTTGGAAATCGCGGCCATTGCTCATATGCTCAGGGGCGAGGCGGGGAACTGAGCCCGTCCATTCGGGTCTGCTGCTTATTCATTACAGGAGTCCCCCCATGTCGCGTCCCGTCGATTTCGGCATTATTTTCATCGCCCGTCTTGCGCTTTCCGTGCTGTTCCTGTGGAGCGGGGTGATGAAACTGCTGGGCTATGCGGGCTTCGTCGGCTACCTGCATTCGAAAGGTGTGCCGTTCGTGCAGATCGCCGCGCCGATCGCAACCGCGATCGAGGTGCTCGGCGGCCTGCTGCTCGTGGTCGGCTTCAAGGTACGGCCGCTCGCGCTGATCATGGCGGCGTATACGGTCGCGACGGCGGTGCTCGGCCACGACTTCTGGAATATCACCGACCCTGCGTTGCAGCACGACATGGTGATTCATTTCTGGAAGAACATCGGAATCGCGGGCGGTTTCCTGCTGCTGTTCGTTACCGGCGCGGGGCGTCTGAGCATCGACAACGCGCGCGCGCCGCGCGGCGGACTCGGCGGCCTGTAAAGCGGGCTGCAAAGCGTGAGCGCGCGCAGTCGGCGCGGCCCGCATCCTGCTACACGGCAGGATTTCCAATCCGCGCCAATCATGGGAGCAGATGATGATTCAGAACTTCGAGCAAATGATCGGCGGCAAGCCCACGCAACTGTGCGCGAGTCTCGGCGAAGGGCCGACGTCGCATCGTGTGATCATCAGCCTCGCCGAGTCGGCGAAGACGCTGGTGGTTCTGGATGCGTCCGGATTCATCGGCACGCTGAAGGCGGACATCGAGGACCCGGAAAAGCTGCTCGCGGATGCGATCGCCAAAGCGCGCAACGAAGGCCTGATCGAGCGCGCAATCGCTACCGGCACGATTCAGGAGGCGTCGCTGTAGGCGCCTGCATTACACACCGCTTACTTACTCGCGGCGCTCGCGCCGCGCGCAGACGATGCCGCCGCGTGCGGCTCCGGATGCACGAAACACGCGAGCACGAGACCCAGCACCAGCAGTCCCACCGAAATAGCCGTCGCCGCTTGCATCCCCGGCACGATCTGCGTCGCGGCCGCACCGCCCGCGAGCGCGCCGAAGGCCGCCACACCCACCGCGCCGCCGGCCTGGCGCGCCGTGTTCAATACCGCCGACGCCGTGCCCGCGCGCCGCGCTTCGGTCGATGCGAGCACCGCCGTGGTCATCGCCGGCACCGCGAGTCCCATACCCGACGGAATCAGCAAAAACGGCAGCAGCAGGCCAATCAGCGGCGTTTCGGCGTCGACGAGATGCAGCAGACCATAGCCGAGACCGGCCGTGATCGCGCCGAGGATCATCGGCACGCGCACTCCCAGGCGGCCGATCACCCAGCCGCTCGCGACGTTCGAGATCAGGAAGCCGCCCGTCAGCGGCAGGAACGCGAGGCCCGCCTGCAACGGCGTGTAGCCGCGCACGCGCTGCAGGTAAAGGCTCAGCACGAACACCATGCCGTAATACGTCAGATTCACGCAGATGCCGAACAGCACTGCCGCGCTGAACGTGCGCGTGCCGAACAGCGACAGCATCGGGCGCGCGACGCGCGCTTCGACGAACACGAACGCACCCGCCGCCAGCAGCGCCAGCACGAAGCCGCCGGCGACCAGCGGATGCGCGAGCCCGAGCGGCCGCCATTCGATCACCGCGGCGACGAACGCGGTTAGCGCGACGATCGCGAGACACTGGCCGCCGAGATCGATGCCGCGTGGCGTCGCGCCGGTGTTGCCGCGAGCGGCGGCCGGCACGCCGCGTTGCGAGGTTTGCGGACGCGGAATCCACAGCAGTGTCGCGAGCAGGCCGGCCGCGCAGATTGGTAGGTTGACGAGAAAGATGCTGCGCCAGCCGAACGCCGCGATCAGCAGACCGCCAGCCACCGGCCCGGCCGCGATCGAAATCGCGCCGGAGGCGGTCCACAGGCCGACCGCGCGTGCCCGCAGCTTCGGTTCGTGGCCGAACGACTGATTGAGCAGCGCGAGCGAATTCGGCAGCATCGCGGCCGCGCCGATGCCCTGCACCGCGCGTGCGGCGATCAGCATCGGGGCGTCGAGCGCGAGCCCGCAGGCCAGCGACGCGAGCGCGAACAGCACGATTCCGCACGCATACATGCGCCGCGCGCCGAAGCGGTCGCCGAGCGCGCCGGCCGACAGCATCAGCACCGCAAACGCGAGCGTGTACGCATCGACGACCCATTGCAGGCCCGCGACGTTCGCGTGCAGGTCCGCGCCGATTCGTGGCAACGCGATGTTGACGATGGTCACGTCGAGTTGCGTGACCACGAAGCCGACGCTGACGGTCGCGAGAACGCGACCGAGGGCGGGCGAAAAGGAGGGTGTGGATGAGTTCATGACTGCATCGTAAGCCCGATGCAGCGCGCCACGTTTCGGCGTGGCGTGAAGTATGGATGTCGCCGGATCAGCGCGCCCGCGGCGCATCCTTGATGAACAGCGCGGTCAGCGCGCCCAGCACGCAGATCGCCGCGACGTACAGCGGCGCGGCCAGCGGGTTCGACTTCATCATCAGCGATACGGCGATCGGCGTCAGACCGCCGAAGACCGCATACGCGACGTTGTACGAGAACGAGATGCCCGAGAAGCGCACCACCGGCGGGAATCCGCGGACCATCACGAGTGGAATCGCGCCGATCACGCCGACGAAAAGTCCGGCCAGTGCATACAGCGGCACGAGCAGGGACGTATCGACGGCCAACTGGCGAAACATCACGTAGTACGTGATCGCAAGCGCAACACCGCCGACGAAAATCGTGCGACCCGCGCCGATGCGTCCGGCGATCGAACCCGCCACCACGCAGCCGATCGTCAGGCACAGCGTCGCGACACAGTTCGCGAGCAGCGCGGTGGCCGGCTCGATGTGAAATTGCTTTTGCAGCAGCGTCGGCGTCATCAGGATCACGACGACGATCGCCGCCGACAGCATCCAGGTGAGCAGCATCGACACGATCACCGCGCGGCCGTGATCGCGCAGCACGGCCTTCAGCGGCACTTCCGCGGCGATCGCCTTGCGTTGCTTCAGTTCGGCGAACACCGGCGTCTCGTGCAACCAGCGGCGCAGATAGACCGAGAACATACCGAACACGCCGCCGATCAGGAACGGAACACGCCACGCATATTCGGAAATATCGGCCGGCGTGAAATGGCGATTGACCGCCGACGCAATCAGCGAGCCGAGCAGAATGCCCGCCGTGAGGCCGGCCGTCAGCGTGCCGCACGCATAGCCGACGTGCCGCCCGGGCACATGCTCTGCGACGAACACCCATGCGCCCGGGACTTCGCCGCCGACCGCCGCGCCCTGCATCACGCGGAACAGCAATAGCAGCACCGGCGCGAGCACGCCGATGCTCGCGTAGGTGGGCATCAGGCCCATCAGCAGCGTCGGCACCGACATCAGCAGCACGCTCAGCGTGAACATGCGCTTGCGGCCGAACAGGTCGCCGAAGTGCGCCATGATGACGCCGCCGAGCGGCCGCGCCAGATAACCGGCCGCGAAAATGCCGAAGGTCTGCACCTGACGCAGCCAGTCCGGCATCGCCGCCGGGAAGAACAGCTGGCCGATCGCCGGCGCGAAGAAAACGAAGATGATGAAGTCGTAGAACTCGAGGGCTCCGCCGAGCGCGGCGAGACCGAGTGTCTTGTAATCGCTGTGCCCAAGCGGGCGGGGGGTGACAGCCTGCGCTCCACCCAGATTTGTCGCTTGCATTGCCATGTCTTTTGATGAATTGTGAGCCACGCGGGAGACGCGTGGACATACGGCGGTCGTCGGGCGAGAAGTGTGGCAGGCGCTGGGTAGAGCACGGGACACGGGCGCGCCGTCCTGATAGGGCGGGCGCGCTGACGACGGAGGCCGGCGCGGATTTTACAGGATGAAAGCGGAAGTCCTGCGGAAGCGCCCAGTTGGGCGAAAAAAGCGGCGGAAAATCGGAATGCTCCGAAGGGAGGGACCGGGGTGCGGCTCGGAGAATGGTCTGCATGTCCTTGTCGAGAGTCTATCCCATGCGCATTGCAGTTCTTCAGCGTGACCCAGTCATGCGTCAGTCCATTGAATCAAGTCTGGTGAGAGCCGGCCATTTCTGCGCGGCCTATGACGACGGCGTTGCGTTGTCGAGGTCGCTCGTGCGCTCCACGATGGATCTGCTGGTGCTCGACTGGCAGGATATGCGGCCCGCCGGCGCGGAGCTGTTGCGCTCGGTGCGCCGCGTGGCAGGCGAGCACGTGCCGATCATCTTCGTGTCGGACGACGGCTCGGAGGAAAGCATGGTGCGCGCGCTCGCCGGCGGTGCCGACGATTACCTCGCGTTGCCGCTGCGTGACGCCGAGTTTCGCGCGCGAGTCGCGGCGCTTCTGCGGCGCGCGTATCCGGAGCGTTTCAGCGCCGCGACCTGTTTCGAGATCGGCCCCTATTGCTTCGACACGATCGGCCGGGCGGTCACGCTGCGCGGCGAGCCGGTGCCGCTGTCGCCCACCCAGTACCGGATCGCGGCGCTGTTCTTTTCCAACGTCGATCGCGTGATGTCGCGCGACCATATCTTCGCGACGGTGTGGGGCCGCGAACTGCGCGAGTGCACGCGGACCATCGACAGTCACGTGTCACGGCTGCGTCTGCTGCTCGCGATCGAGCCGCACAATGGTTTCCGGCTGCAGCCGGTATACAGAAGCGGCTACCGGTTGCTGCAGCTTCACGACCATGTGCTCAGGGAGTGAAGATTGGCAGTGGGCGCGTACGGCCTGAGGTCGCCAGGGCCAGGTATATGCTGAAATCCGCGTTGCAGCCCGTCGCGCTCGCCAGCGGTGTTCATTCTCCTTACGTGTCCGTATCGGTTAGCCGGGTTGCCGTGTTTGCGCCGAGGGTCGTCGACGCCGATACCGAATAGCGGGACGTTTCGCGCGCCGCGCGCGCGGCGGCTCACGCATCGCGCCGCTATGCCGAAATCGTCTCAATCCGCGCGTACGCGCACCAAGACCCGCCGGCCCGCGATTCCTACCATGGGCGACATGAAAACCCTCAACATCATCGACTCGCACACCGGCGGTGAGCCCACCCGCCTCGTGGTGTCGGGTGGCCCGGATCTGGGCGGCGGCACGCTCGCGCAACGGCTCGAGGTGTTCCGCACCCGCTTCGACGACTGGCGCGCCGGCATCGTCACCGAACCGCGGGGCTCGGACGTGGTGGTCGGCGCGTTGCTCTGCGAGCCCGACGATCCGACTTGCGCGGCCGGCGTGATCTTCTTCAACAACGTCGGCTATCTCGGCATGTGCGGGCACGGCACCATCGGGCTCGTCGTGTCGCTCGCGCACATGGGGCGGATCGGGCCGGGACGACACCGCATCGAAACGCCGGTCGGCATGGTCGAGGCGACGCTGAACGAAGACGGCGGCGTCGCGGTGCGCAACGTGCCCGCGTATCGCCACCGCAAGGCGGTGCAGGTCGACGTGCCAGGCTATGGCGCACTAACCGGCGACATCGGCTGGGGCGGCAACTGGTTTTTCCTCGTCGCCGAGCATGGGCACGAGCTCGAAGCCGCGAACATCGCGAGCCTGACGGCTTTCAGCTCGGCGATTCGCGACGCGCTGATCGCACAGAACATCACCGGCGCGAACGGCGCGCTGATCGACCATATCGAGCTGTTCGGACCGGGCTCGCGCGAGGGCCTCGACAGCCGCAGCTTCGTGCTGTGTCCCGGCAATGCGTACGACCGCTCGCCGTGCGGCACCGGCACGAGCGCGAAGGTCGCGTGTCTCGCGGCCGACGGCAAGCTCGCCGAAGGCGCGGTGTGGCGCCAGGAGAGCATCATCGGCAGCGTGTTCGAGGCGAGCTATCGCACGGCGGGCGACGGCGTCCACGTGATTCCGACCATCACCGGTCACGCGCACATCATGGCCGAAGGGTGTCTGTGTTTCGACGAGCGCGATCCGTTCGCGTGGGGTATCCGGACCGCATGAGCCCGGACGCGCTGATCATCGGAGCGGGTATCGTCGGTGCCGCGTGCGCGGCGGAACTGGCCGCGCTCGGCATGCGCGTCGAGGTGCTCGATGCGCAGCGCATCGGCGGCGGCGCGACGGCGGCCGGCATGGGCCATATCGTCGTGATGAACGACTCGCCCGCCGAATTCGCACTGAGCCGCTATTCGCGCGAGCTATGGCTCGAGCTCGCGCCGCAGCTGCGCGCGCGCGACGCGTTCGCGCGCTGCGGCACGCTGTGGGTCGCAGCCGACGACGAAGAACGGCAAGCCGCCCGCGCAATGCAGGCGGCGTTTGAGAGCCAAGGCGTCGCCGCGCAATTGCTGGACTCGGCCGAACTGCGCGCCTGCGAACCGGCGCTCGCACCGTCGATGGCGGGCGGCTTGCGCATCGAGCACGACAGCATCGTGTATGCGCCGACCGCCGCCGAATGGCTGCTCACGCAGTCGCCGCATGCGGCGAATATCAGCGTGCGACCTGGAGCGCCGGTCGCGTCGGTCGGTGCGGGTGGCGTGACCCTGGCATGCGGCGAGCGCACCAGCGCGGCGCACGTGGTCGTCGCGAACGGCCTCGGGGCGGCGCAATTGTTGCCGTGGCTGCCGTTGCTGCCGAAGAAAGGCCATCTGCTGATCACCGACCGCTACCCGGGGCTGATCCGTCATCAACTGCTCGAACTTGGCTATATCAAGAGCGCGCATCACGCGACCGGCACGTCGGTCGCGTTCAACGCACAGCCGCGTCCGACCGGGCAACTGCTGATCGGCTCGTCGCGCCAGTTCGAAACAACCGATCCCGCCGTCGAAATGCCGGTGCTCGCCCGGATGCTGCAACGCGCCGCGCAGTATCTGCCGCGGTTGCCGGCGCTCAGCGGCATCCGCGCGTGGACGGGGTTTCGCGCCGCGTCGCCGGACGGCCTGCCGCTGATCGGACCGGCCGGCGAGTTCGCGCCCGACGTCTGCTCTGGCTCCGCGTACCGCCTATGGCTCGCGGTCGGCCACGAAGGGCTTGGCGTGACGACCTCGCTCGCGACCGCGAAACTACTCGCGGCGCAGATCGCGGGCCATGCCGCGCCGATTCCGTGCGAACCTTATCTACCGATGCGTTTTGCAGAGCAGGTGGCTCATGACCGACACTGACGCGGCCCGCATCCGTTTGACCGTCGACGGCCGCAGCATCGAAGTGAAACCCGGCACGACCATAGCCGCGGCGCTCGCGATCGCGGGTGTGCGCGGCTCGCGGCTGTCGGTCAAGGGCGAGCCGCGCGAAGCCTTGTGCGGGATGGGCGTGTGCCAGGAGTGCCGCGTCGCGATCGACGGTCGCGCGCACGCGCTCGCGTGCCAGACGCTATGCCGCGACGGCCAGCGCGTGCAGACACGAAACGGGACAGTACACGCATGACGCAGCACTTCGACATCGTGGTGATCGGCGGTGGTCCGGCCGGGCTCAATGCCGCGCGAGCGGCGGCGCAGGCGGGCGCGACTGTCGCGCAGATCGATGATAATCCGCGCGCCGGCGGCCAGGTCTGGCGCCAGGGGCCCGCCTATCCGCCTCAAACAGCGTTGCATGCGTTGCTCGCGGCGTTGCAATCGCAGCAAAACTTCACTTACTGGCCATCGACGCGCGTGATCGCGCCGCTCGGCGCGCAAGGCTTGCTGCTCGAATCCGCCGAACACGGCGGCGTGTCGATCACCTATGACAGACTGATTCTTGCGACCGGCGCGCGCGAGCGTCTTCTGCCGTTTCCCGGCTGGACCTTGCCCGGCGTGACCGGCGCGGGCGCATTGCAGGCGCTGATCAAAGGCGGCATGCCGGTGCGCGACGAACGGATCGTGATCGCCGGCAGCGGCCCCCTGCTGATGGCCGCGCTCGCCACCGCGCGAGAGGCCGGCGCGCGCGTGATCGCGGTGGTCGAGCAGGCATCGGCGGCCGAGGTCGCGCGTTTCGGCGTGTCGCTGCTGCGCGAGCCCGCGAAGCTGCGTCAGGCGATCAGCCTCACGCGCGGCTTCGCGGGACTGCGCTACTGGACCGGCAGCATCGTGAGCGAAGCCCGTGGCGCGCAGCGCGTGCAACAGGTGACGATCCGGCGCGGTGAACGCGAGGTGACGCTCGATTGCGACCGCGTCGCGTGCGGCTTCGGACTGCTGCCGAACGTCACGCTGGCCCAGGCGCTCGGCTGCGCGATCAACGACGCGGGCGAAATCGTCATCGACGACGGACAGCGCACCTCGCTCGAACGCGTTTATGCAGCGGGCGAGTGCACGGGCGTCGGCGGCGCTGAGCTCGCTGGCGCGGAAGGCGAGATCGCCGGTCTCGTGGCGAGCGGCGCGGCGAGCACGCAACGCGCCGCGCTGGCGGCGCTCGTCGCGCAACGCGCTCGCTGGCGGGGCTTTGGCGCGCGCGTCGCGGCGTCGTTCGCATTGGGCGAGGCCGCGCGCACGCCGCCCGCCGACGCGACGCTGTTGTGCCGTTGCGAGGACGTGAGCGTCGGCGAGGTGCGCCGCTGCGCCGACTGGCGTGACGCGAAACTGCAGACGCGCTGCGGTATGGGCCCTTGCCAGGGGCGCATCTGCGGTGCGGCCGCGAGCCTGTACTTCGGCTGGCCGGCCGCCGCGGCGCGTCCGCCGTTCAGTCCGGCGCAAATCGGCACGCTGATGAGCGCCGCCGAACCGCCGACTGCGGCGCCATGACGGCTTCGCGCTTACCCTCGGTAGATATTGGCGGGCGACGCGCGGCTCTATAATCGACCGCAATCAACCGCACGAGCAGGCTGCCCGGCCGCACCGGCGCAGCGATCCGCGAACGCAACCTAACGCAATCAACCAGGCACGCACCCACGGAACCGCACGATGAACACGCTGGCGCATCCGCTCGAAACTGACGATACGACGTTGTCCGGCATGCTGTCGCATTTCAGGTTGCTCGAGCCGGTATTCGATGCAATGCCGGACGTCGTGTTCTTCGTCAAGGACGCCGACGCGCGGTATGCGCTCGTCAACCGCACGCTCGCTTCGCGTTGCGGCTTCAAGGAAAAGGCCGCGCTGCTCGGCAAGACCGCGGAAGACGTGTTTCCGCGCCGCTTCGGGCGCATCTATACCGCGCAGGACAAGGCGATCATCGGCGTCGGCAACCAGATGCTCGATCAGCTCGAACTGCATCTGTATCCGGGCCGTCAACCGGGCTGGTGCCTGACCTGCAAACAACCGTTGCGCGATGCGACGGGCAAGGTGGTCGGCCTCGCCGGCATCTCCCGCGATCTGAAAGCCGACGAAAGCAGCCATCCGGCCTACAGCCGGCTTGCCGCCGTCGTGCAGTCGATCCAGCAGAATTACGTGCAGCCGCTGAACCTGAAGCAGCTTGCGGCGATGGCGGACATGTCGGTCGCGCAGCTGGAGCGCTACTTTCACAAGGTGTTTCATCTGACGCCGCGCCAGGTGCTCCTGAAAACGCGACTCGATGCGGCGACCGCGCTGCTGGTGTCGCACGACAAGGTCACCGACGTCGCCGCGCGTTGCGGCTACACCGATCACAGCGCGTTCACACGGCAATTCAAGGCGACCGTCGGCGTCACACCGACCGAATACCGGATGTTGCTGCACGGTACGCTGCGCGGCTGAACGGCGTCGCACGTGTCATGGCGGGTCGCGCGCATCACTACTACGTGTACGTCGTCGCGCTCGACGACAAGGTGTGGAACGAGGCGCCCTTTCGTCGCGCGAATCCTGGTTACCGTTTCGACAAGCCGTGCGTGTACGTCGGCATGACGGGGCTCGACCCGGACTTGCGCTTCGATCGGCACAAGGCGGGCATTCAGGCGAATCGCTATGTGCGCGACTATGGCCTGCGTCTGATGCCCGAACTGTACGAAGCGTTCAACCCGATGCCTTACCGCGGCGCGCAGGATATGGAAGTGGAATTGGCTATCGGGCTGCGCGAGGCGGGGTATGGGGTATGGCAGGCTTGAAAGGCTTGACGCGGCCGAATTCCATTGTGACGATCGTGCTCAATGTGCTCGCCGCCATGCGATGACGCTTGCCGGCACTACGATTGCGATGGCGACGATATATCCCGAAACGACCAGCACAAAGTTGCCCCAAGCCTCGACATCGTAGGGGGCGGGCTCCCAAAGCGATTCGTGGCGCTTTTTAATGAGATCGAGAGACGCGTTACGAATTGGATGTTTCCTGGTTTCTAAGGCATCTGGCTTCTCGGATTATTCGAGCCGATATGGGTGCACAGTTTCTATGTGGTTTGCCAGCGATCATCTTGATCTTTCGTACTTGCTTAAAACGCTTTAGAAATTACAGCATGTTCTGTCAGAATCATCCGTCGCCCATAGCCAGATGGTGAATCGACCTGTTAGCGTGAAGATCCGATAGTAATAAGAGGATTTTTTGCATGTCACAGGCGAATGAATCAGACGGCGTCCGCATTGTACTGAGCGCCCCGCAACTGGCAGCTGTACTGGCCCGTCAGTCAATTAGCCCGACTGAGATGCTTGCCAACCGACTATGGGGCGGTTGGCAGGTTCTCGGCGGTGTACTGGAAATGGTCGGCGCGGGTGCATTATGCGTGCTGCCAGAGCCGACGATGGCAAGCAAGGTCGGTTGCGTCGTGTTTGGCGTGCATGGCTCGGACACGGCGGTGGCGGGTCTGCGACAGGTCTGGACTGCGCAGGATACCAGCACGCTCACCCAACGCGGTGCCGCAAAGCTTGCCGAGGCGATGAAAGCCAGTCCTGACATGGCGAACAATATCGGTCTGTCGCTTGAGATGATCGTGCCCTTCGGCTTCGCTGGCTCAATCAAAGCTGCACGCGCGGCGAGCGTCACGATGGGCCGGATCGATCTGGAAATGCACGAGGCGAAAGCGCTCCATCCAAGGATTGGTGGGCATACACTCGAAAAGCATGTGGGGCGCACTGAAGTGCAGTTGCGCGAGCGACTAGTACGTGAACCAAAGCGGCAAACGGTTTCGTCGTTTAGGAATTTGCAGTGTGCGCAATGGGCAATTTCAGAGGTTATGCGGTACGACGCGTCTCGCATCAAAATATGGGCGCAGTCTGCATCTCGGAACAAGCCACTCGAATTGGAAAAAGATGTGGGGAGGAAGGTCGGTTACGGAATATCCAGAAAAACAGGTGTTTTGACAGAAATGAGTATCGTGCACGTGGTTCTGAAATATGAAACCTACAACGGCATGCCATACTACGTTCTGACGGCGTATCTATACTGAGGTCGGATAAATGCGACATTCTGAGTATCCTGAACTGAGCCAATTATTTGGTGTTTATCTGAATCAGGATTTCGATATATGGGGTGATACCATTCCTGCTATTGTTGCATGCTACAAAAGAGATAGTCCGGTGGCGGACCATAAATCAATGCTTGCTGAAATAGACAGGTTTGAGAAAAGGCACCCACATGATCTCGATATTGCATTCGAACAGATGTATGGGCACGAGTTCGCTCCAGAGCCGTGGGGTCACACGACCGCCTCATTTCTTCAGGAGTTGAAGCGACTCCTAAGCGAGTAGTCCCCGATCGCACCATCTGACGGCGCGTCTACAACCTATGTGCGGGACTACGGCTTACGGCTGATGCCCGAACTGAACTATACGAAGTGTTCAACCCGATGCCTTACCGCGGTGCGCAGGAGATGGAAGTAAAGTTGGCGATCTCCGAAAAGGAAACAGCCCGATCAGCGTAAGTCGATCGGGCTGTTTTAGTCGGGCTGACCATCTCATTAAAGCCGCGTCAACGCAAAGCGTTGACGCGGCCTCAGATGACCGGGTCGCGAGCCGATCTGCTTACTTCACCCCAAGCCCTCGCAACACCGCATTACCCTCGGACGTCAGACGGATATGCGGCGTGCCCGCATCGTTCGAAACGGTCTCGACGAGACCTGCTTCGTAAAGCTGCGGAATTTCGGGTTTTGCGGATGCATCGATCGGCGCGTGCAGCAGCAGCAGCAGCGTCGCGAGCTCGTGATGGCTCAACAGACGGCGCAGGATAGTAGGCCGTTTGGCCGGTGTTTCGTTGGTGTTGATTTCGGGCTGATTCATGGAGCGCACCTCGTGCGGGGACATGTCCGGGGATCTTGCGGACGAAGTCTTAAACGATTCTTAAGACTCCATTGTCCTGTAACACCGTGACATGAACGTTGCAATGGATCAGATTCCGGCGCCTGCAACTTCGCCTTTATGCGCCACAAAGCCTTATGGCGCGCAGGTTTTGCTTGCCGATTCGATCCACAGGTTGCTTACATGACGCTTGCCCGCATAGAAACGGTAAGTTGTCGCGCCGTTGTCGCTGCGTACCTTGACGACGTTCGAGTCGCCGAAGTCGAGCATCTGACCCTGCGGGATCCCGGTCGACTTGAACGCGGCGTTGTGATGATTGGCCATCTGCGTCAGACAGGCGACCACGTCGTCGACGGAACGCTGTGTCGTCGTGTCCGTGACGGGTTCGCCGGAATCCGGGTCTTTCTGGAAATACGCGCAAGCGCTGAGCAGTAGCGAAAGGGACAGGACTGCAGCGAACTTCTTCATATCTCTCCTGGCGTTGATTCGGCGATTCGGCTGAGCAGGCGCCATTATATCGAGACGGCGAGCCTGTCCCGATCGGGGACGCAGGTCGCCTGCCTGAAAAGACGAAATCCGTATCGACGCGGCGACTTCCAATGACGAAGCCGCCGTCGTGCCTCCGGTGTCCGCCCGTTACTTGCGCCGCTGCGCCTGCGCCGCGAGCCGCACCGCCGCATTGGCCGCGCCGTAGCCGACATAGCCGCCGCGCCGCTCGACGATCTCGAGGAAGAAGCGCTGGTCGAGTTGCTCCGTATAAGCGTGGAAAAACTCGCCGCCGCGTTCGTCGCGGTCGTACAGGATATTGTTCGCGCGCATCGCTTCGAGCAGCGTGTCGGACAGCGCGTAGCGGGCCGCGAGGTCGTCGTAGTAATTGCGCGGAATGCGCAGGATCGGCACGCCGTCGGCGACGAACTCGGGGAGAGCGCTGAAGATGTCGCCGGTGCTGAACGCGACGTGGTTCAGTCCGGAGCCGTGATACGTGTGCAGCGCCTCGGCCACCGCCGTATGGCGATCCACCGATGCATTCAGCGCGATCCGCACCGAGCCGTCGGGGCTGCGCAGCGCGCGGCTGCGCACGAGGCCGTACGGATCGGGAACGAGCACCCCCGGCTCGGCCAGGAAGCCGAACGCGGTGCGCAGAAACAGCACCCACGTATCGAGCGCACTCGCCGGCACCGACAGACACACGTGATCGATGCGCTCGAGCGGTCCCACCTCGGTCGGGCCGTTGACGTCGGTCAGCACGAAATCGGCCTCGAACAGCGTGGGCTGATCGGGCGTTTCGTCGACGAAATAGTTGAGACTGCCATCCGGCGCCTGCACGGCCGGCAGCACGCGCTCGTTCGGCCCGATCTGGCCGGAGAACGGCGCGTAGCCAAAGCCGGCCGCGCGCTCGAATGCGTGGCTCGCGTTATCGACACGAAACGCCGATGCGCACAGCGACAAACCATGCTGCTGAAAAAACGCGTTTGCGAACGAGTCGGGCTCGGCGTTTAGCACGATCGAGGCCGCGCCGTGCTGATACAGCGTTACGTCCTTCGAGCGATGCTGGCCGGCCTGGCGAAAGCGCAGCTTGCCGAGCCAGTCGGCTAGCTGCGTGCGCGTGGTGTGATCGACCGCGAATTCGAGGAACTGATAGCCGACGTGCGCGGGAGCGGCGGGCGAGCGGTACAGGCCGCCTGTCGTTTTGCGCGGCTGCTGTTGCTCTTCGAGCAGCGCGCGAGTTTGCTCTTCGAGGAACAACAACGAGCGATGGCCATCGGCGGCCGTGATCGTGGTGGGGGCGGCGCGAAAGCCGTCGTTGAAGATTTCCAGCGAAAGCGGGCCCTTGTAGCCAGCTTTGACGACCTGCGCGGTGAAGTTCGCGAGATCGAAGTCGCCCTGGCCGGGGAAGCAGCGGTAGTGGCGGCTCCATTCGAGCACGTCCATCGCAAGCTTCGGCGCGTCCGCGATCTGCACGAACGCGATGCGCTCGCCAGGAATGTCGGCGATTGCGTCGGGCGTGTCGTTCAGCGACAGCGTATGAAAGCTGTCGAGCACGAGCCCGAGATTTGGATGATTCACGGCGTCGACAAGCTTCCACGCGTGGCGATAGGTCTTTACGTGCCTGCCCCAGGCGAGCGCTTCGTAACCGGCGAGCACGCCAGCCGCTTCGGCCGCGCGGGCGAGCGCGCCCAACTGGTCGATCATCAGCGAGTCGTCGCAGATCGTGTCCGGCGACACGTTGCTGCACACGAGGATGCGGTCCGTGCCTAGCTCGTGCATTACGTCGAACTTGCGCTTCGCGCGGTCGAGATTACGCTCGAGCCGTTCGGGACTGACGCCGTCGAAATCGCGAAACGGCTGGAACAGCATGATCTTCAGGCCGAGGTCGTCGGCGATGCGGCGCACGTCGGCGGGCGAGCCGTCGAAATACAGCAGGTCGTTCTCGAAGATTTCGACACCTTCGAAACCCGCCGCGCGGATCGCGCTCAGCTTCTCGACGAGGGTGCCGCTAATCGACACGGTGGCAATCGAACGTTGCATGAACGGCTCCTGCAAAAACGGACAAACGAGGGGGAAACTCAGGGAAAAACCGCGGCGGCGCGCCTGGAGGCGCGGCCTGCCGGGCTTGCTGCAATGCGCAAAAACGAGCTAGTTCGTTACGTACTGAAGCAAGACGCAGGCCAGAATACCCCACACTACCCGGGAGTTTCGATAGTCTATACAAACTAACTAGATGGTACAAATTCGTAGAAACCCCGAATGACGACGACGGCCGATGCGCGCACACTTCGCCATGCGTCGAAGAACCGCCGCGGGTGCCGCGGTTCGAGTCGCGCCTTATTTTGCGGGAGTCGTTGTCATGAGCTTTGCCTCCGTACTGGTCCTGAACGGACCGAACCTCAATCTGCTCGGCACGCGCGAGCCGGCCATCTATGGCGCGCAAACGCTCGACGACGTCGCGACGCTGTGCCGCGACGCGGGCGAGCGCCTCGACCTCGCGATCGACTTCTGCCAGTCGAACGCCGAGCATCAGCTGATCGACTGGCTGCACGCGGCGCGCACCAAGGTCGACGGCATCGTGATCAATCCGGCCGCTTACACCCATACGTCGGTCGCGATCGCCGACGCATTGAGCGCGATCGAAAAGCCCGTCATCGAGGTGCATATCTCGAACGTGCATCGGCGCGAAGCGTTCCGGCATCACTCGTACGTGTCGGCGGTGGCGGACGCGATCATCGTCGGCTGTGGCACGCAGGGCTATGTGCTCGCGCTGGAACGGATGGCGACGATTCTTAAGAATAGGGCGGCGAAATGAACACTCAAGCGAACACTCAAGCGAACACTCGGGGAAATTCCCGGACCGACGCGCAGATCGCCGCGTTGGCCAATGCGCAGGCGAGCTTGCGGGCCACTCCCCACTCCTTTCTGGTCGGCCTGATCGGCTCGGGCATCAGCGGTTCGCTCACGCCCGCGATGCACGAGGAAGAGGGCAGCAAGCTCGGACTGCACTATGTCTATCGACGCATCGATCTCGATGCGCAGAAGCTCGACACCGCCGCGCTGCCGGAGCTGCTGACGGCGGCCGAACGGATGGGTTACAACGGCCTGAACATCACGTATCCGTGCAAGCAGGCGGTGATTCCGCTGCTCGACGAACTGTCCGACGACGCCCGCGCGCTCGGCGCGGTCAACACCGTGCTGTTCAAGGACGGCAAGCGCATCGGTCACAACACCGACTGGTCCGGCTTCGCGCGTGCGTTCCAGCGCGGCCTGCCGGACGTGTCGCTGGAACGCGTCGTGCAGCTTGGCGCCGGCGGCGCCGGCGCGGCGGTCGCGCATGCGGCGCTGAACATGGGCGCGCAGTCGCTGACGCTGTTCGACGTCGATGCCGCCCGCGCGCAGTCGCTCGCCGACGAGTTGCAGGCGCGTTTCCCGAAAGCCAAGGTCAGCGCGGGCACGTCGCTCGAAGATTCGCTCGGCGTCGCGCAAGGCCTGATTCACGCTACCCCGACCGGTATGGCTAAAATGCCGGGCCTGCCGCTGCCGGCCGAATTGCTGCACCGCGACCTGTGGGTCGCCGACATCGTCTATTTCCCGATTCGCACCGCGCTGCTGCAGGCGGCCGAGGCGCTTGGCTGCCGCACGCTGAGTGGCGGCGGCATGGCGGTCTACCAGGCGGTCGACGCCATGCGTATTTTCACGGGCCTCGAGCCGGACGCCGAGCGCGTCTACACCCACTTTCAATCGTTGTTGCAACGCTAACCGGCCGCGTAGAGACCGGCACCCAAGCTGATCGAGGAGACAAGCACGCCATGACGCAATCGTTCCAATCCAGCTCCGCGGGCTCGCCCGCGCAGAACAAGGCGGCGAGCCCCGCGCGCCGTTCGAAGGCCCGTTACAAGATCCTCGCGCTGCTCGCGGTCGGCACGATGATCAACTATCTCGACCGCACCGTGCTCGGCATCGCGGCACCGCAGCTGACGAAGGAGCTCGGCATCAACGCCGCGCTGATGGGCCTGCTGTTCTCCGTGTTTTCGTGGAGCTACGTGGCCTCGCAGATTCCGGGCGGCCTGTTTCTCGACCGCTTCGGCAGCAAGCTCACCTACTTCCTGTCGATGACGTTCTGGTCGCTCTGCACGCTCGCGCAAGGGCTCGTGGGGAGCATCGGCGGGCTGTTCGCCTTCCGTCTCGGCCTTGGCGTTTCGGAGGCGCCATGCTTTCCGACCAATAGCCGCGTGGTCGCCACGTGGTTTCCGCAAAGCGAGCGCGCGATGGCGACCGGCACCTACACGGTCGGCGAATATATCGGCCTCGCGTTTTTCAGCCCGTTCCTGTTCATGCTGATGGGCGCATTCGGCTGGCGCTCGCTGTTCCTCGTGGTCGGCGGCGTCGGTATCGCGTTCGGCGTGGTGTGGTGGCTGCTGTATCGCGAGCCGCGCGATCATCCGTCGGCGAATCAGGAAGAGCTCGACTATATCGAGGCGGGCGGCGGTCTCACGCAACGCAACAAGGATGTCGCGGGTGCGGCCGCGGGTGCAGCCGATACGGCGGCATCGAAGAAGAGCGGCTTCCAATGGGGCACGATTGGCCAACTGCTCAAGCATCGCCAGTTGACCGGCATCTGCCTCGGCCAGTTCGCGGGCAATTCGACGCTGGTGTTCTTCCTCACGTGGTTCCCGACGTATCTCGCCACCGAACGTCATATGGCGTGGCTGAAGATCGGCTTCTTCGCGATCATGCCGTTCATCGCGGCTTCGATCGGCGTGATGTTCGGCGGCGTGTTCTCCGACTGGCTGCTGCGCCGTGGCAAATCGCCGAACGTCGCGCGCAAGCTGCCGATCATCGCGGGTCTGCTGCTCGCGTCGACGATCATTCTCGCCAACTATGTCGAGAGCAACGTCGTGGTGATCGCGATTCTGTCGGTGGCGTTCTTCGCGCAGGGCATGGCCGCGCTCGGCTGGACGCTGGTGTCGGATATCGCGCCCGAGGGCTTGCTCGGCGTGACCGGCGGCATCTTCAACTTCGCCGCGAACCTGGCGGGTATCGTGACGCCGCTCGTGGTGGGCCTGATCGTCGCGGCGACCGGTTCGTTCGTGGGCGCGCTGGTGTTTATCGGTGTCATCGCGTTGATCGGCGCGCTGTCCTATATCTTCGTCGTCGGCGATATCAAGCGGATCGTGCTGGTGGATTGAGTCTTCCCGCTGAACGCGCTGCGTTTCTCGAAGCGATAAAAAACGGGATGTGGCTTTCACCACATCCCGTTTCCATTTCAGCCGGTCGCCGCGCAACCGGCGTCAATCTTCCTTCTTCACGAACCGCAAGATCGCATCGACGATCATCGCCCGATGCCGCGCCCGCAGCCGCGGATGCGACGGATCGCGCCCAAACGCGGTGCCGAACGTATGCCGGTTGCCCACGCGATGGAAACACAGCGAGCTGATCATCAGATGCAGATCGATCGGATCGATGTCGCTGCGGAACTGGCCCGCCGCGATGCCGCGCGCGAGCAGATCCTCGATCGTGTGAATCACGGTGACGTTGCGTCCTTTGAACGTCTTGACCTGCTCGACGTACTTCGCGCCGTGAATGTTTTCGATCGTCACGAGGCGCACGAAATCGCGCTGGCGGTCGTGGTAGTCGAACGTGAATTCGACCAGCGCGCGCATGCCTTCGACCGGATCGAGTTCGCTGATGTGCAGGTCCTGTTCGAGCGCGCGAATGTCTCCATACACCTTTTCCAGCACCGCCTGGTACAACCCTTCCTTGCTGCCGAAGTAGTAGTACAGCATGCGCTTGGTGGTGTTCGTGCGTTCCGCGATCGCGTCGACGCGGGCACCCGTCAGCCCCATCGCGGAGAACTCTTGGGTCGCGACGTCGAGGATGTTGCGCTTAGTCTGCTCGGGATCGTATTTGCGAGGGGCGTCGGTACGCCTGGCGCCGGTACGTCGCGCGTCGGCGTGCGGCGTGCCAGACACGATGCCGTTGGTATCAGGCTCGGCGGCCTTGCTTCCCTTTTTCATTGTGGTTTCGAGCGGCAGTGACGGCGCATTCTAGCATGGCGAAATGGGCCTCTGGCGTGGGTCCCGGGCATCGACGAAGGCATCTCGAAGGAGCTTGCGTGGCGCTTACGCGACCGGGCGCGTGGGCCGGCGGCGCGCGGCAAGTGCGTCGCGTGTTTGCATTGCGGTGTACGTGAGCTGCGCGGCCGCGAGGCCGAGCGCGCCGTACGTGCGCGTGAGGCCGAAGGTCGCGAACGCGTCGGGCACCGGCCGTTCACCGGAGATAGCCGCGGCCAGCAGTTCGCCCGACACCGTGGTCGGCGCCATGCCGTGTCCGCCGAAACCGACCGCGTACCAGACGCCGTCCGTGCTTTGGCCGATCTGCGGCATCTTGTGTCGCGCGTAGCTCATCAGGCCGCCCCATGCGTGCTCGATGCGCACGTCGCGCAGCTGCGGATAGACCTTCAGCAGGTCCTGTCGCAACAGATGCGCGATCGCCTCGGGCTCGCGGTCGCGCACGGAGATGCGGCCGCCCCACAGGATGCGCGTGTCGGGCAACGGGCGGTAGTAGTCGAACGCGAAGCGGGTGTCATAGACCGCGGCGCGTGTGGCGATTGCGTCGTGCAAGCGTTCGCCGAGCGGCTCCGTTGCCATCACGTATGTGGCGATAGGCAGCACCGCGCGCTCGACGCGCGCGTACACGTTGCGTGCATAGCCGCCGCCCGCCATCACGACGTGACGCGCGTCGAGCGCACCTTGCGGCGTCTCGACGACGAAGCCCGCGCCGTCGCGCCGCAAGCTGACGGCCGGCGAGCGCTCGTGTATCGTCACGCCCGCTTGCGCGGCCGCCGCGGCGACGCCGACAACGTACTTGAGCGGATGAAAATGGAACGCGTTGCGCTCGAACAGGCCGCCGTGATAGCGGCTCGTTTTCAGTTGCGCGGCGAGTTGGTTGGCAGCGATCGGTTCCCAGTCGACGCCGAACGAATCGCGCATCAGACGCCGTTGCGCTTCGAGACGCGCAGGTTCGTCGAACCAGTTCGCGAGGATCACGCCGGCATCGGTCGCGTCGCAATCGATCCGATAGCGCGCAATTCGCTTGCGCATCAGCTCGACCGCGTCGGTGGTCAGCGCATAGAGTTCGCGCGCGCGAGTCGGCCCGAGCGTCTTCAGCAGGTCGGCGCAATCGAGGCTGTAGCCGCCGAACACGAAGCCGCCGTTGCGTCCCGATGCGCCGAAGCCGACCTGCTGCGCCTCGAGCACGACGACGTCTTCGACGCCGCGTTCGGCGAGTCCCAGCGCGGTGGAGAGTCCCGCAAGTCCGCCGCCGACGATGCAGACGTGCGCGCTGCGTCGGCCGTTGAGCGGCGCGTAGGCGGAGGAGCGGGTGACGGTGGCTTCGTAGAAACTTTGCATGGGGCGCGAGCTTGTGGACACGCCCTAGGTTAGCGGCAATCGCGTGTGCCCGTCCAGCCCGCGTGAGCGCGCACGTCGACAGGCGCCCCGCCGCGCTTCGTTCTGCGTTATCGACCCCAGCGCAACACCAGCGGATCGAGCCGGCGTGCGATCTTCAACAGTCCTTCGCGCGTCGCCGGATGCATCTGCGGCAGCGGGTGACGCACCGCGTCCGAACCGATCACGCCGCCTTCCTTCATCAGCGCCTTGCACGATGCGAGGCCGCCCTGGCGATTCTCGTAGTTGATCAGCGGCAGCCACTGCTGATAGTGCACGGCGGCGGCCTCGGTATCACCGGCCGCATAGGCATCGACGATCAGGCGGATGCCATCGGCATAACCGCCGCCCGTCATCGAGCCGGTCGCGCCCGCATCGAGGTCGGCCATCAGCGTGATTGCTTCCTCGCCGTCCCACGGACCGACGATCGCGTCGCCGCCCAGTTCGATCAGCTCGCGCAGCTTGTTCGCGGCCTGCGGCGTTTCGATCTTGAAGTACGACACGTTGTCGATCTCGCGCGCCATACGAGCGAGGAACGGCGCGGACAACGGCGTGCCGCTGACCGGCGCGTCCTGGATCATGATCGGAATCTGGATGGCATCGGACACCGTACGATAGAACTCGTAGACGCCGCGCTCGCCGATGCGGATCGTCGCGCCGTGATACGGCGGCATGACCATCACCATCGCGGCGCCCGCGGCCTGCGCTGCGCGGCTGCGCTCCGCGCACTGGTACGAGCTGAAGTGCGTGGTCGTGACGATCACCGGCACGCGGCCCGCGACGTGTTCGAGCGCGAGATGCATCAGTGTGTCGCGCTCGTCGTCGGACAGCGCGAACTGCTCGGAGAAGTTCGCGAGAATGCACAGGCCGTTCGAGCCGGCGTCGATCATGAAATCGAGGCAGCGCTTCTGGCCTTCGAGGTCGAGACGCCCGGCGTCGTCGAAGATCGTCGGCACGACGGGGAAGACGCCGCGCAGGGCGGGAGAGTGTGACGCTTGGCTCATGGCGATGTGGTCCGTACGAGGATGGAAGGATTGCGCTCGAGCCCGCGAACGGGCGGCGCAACTGGATGAATGTCTCCTTCGGCGACTATACGGCGCTGGGCCTCGCGGGTATATTGAATTGTTTCCATATCGTGATCGCTTTTGCGACTCACCCCACCGATGAAAGACACGCTCAGCGTCCTGCTGTCGAAGCTGCGCATGAAGCAGCTGCATCTGCTGATCGCGCTCGACGATCACAAATCGCTGCACAAAGCGGCCGGCGTGATGTCGATGACGCAATCGGCGGCGAGCAAGGCGCTGCAGGAGCTCGAATCGATGCTCGACGCGCCGCTTTTCGAGCGCTCGAAAAGCGGCATGATCCCGAACCAGCTCGGTCATTGCGTGATCCGATATGCGCGCGTCGTGACGTCGGACCTGACCGCGCTCTGCCAGGACGTCGCCGAAATTCGTTCGGGGCGCGGCGGGCGGCTCGCGCTCGGCGCGATCATGGGCGCGATTCCCGACTGCGTGGTGCCCGCGCTGAATCAATTGCATGCGGCGCAACCGGGTCTGTCGATCGAAGTGGTCGAGGACACCAGCGCACGAATGCTCGCGCAGCTCGACGACGGGCGGCTCGATCTGGTGGTCGGCCGAGCGGCGGTCGCGGCCGATCCGTCGAAGTATCAGTATCGTCCGCTCGGCGACGAGCCGTTGGCGGTAGTGGTCGGTTATCAGCATGCGCCGTTGCCGCGCCGCGAGATGATGTTGCGCGATCTCGCCGGGCATCGCTGGGTCATGTATCCGTCACACATGCCGCTGCATGCGCTGCTCGAACGCGAGATGGATCTCGCCGGCCTCGACATGCCCGACAATCCGATTTCGACGGCTTCCACATTCGTGACAGTTGCACTGCTGCAAAGCAGCGCCGAACTCGTTTCGCTGCTGCCGAGTGCAATTGCTGGGCCGTTCGTGCGGCACAAGATGCTGCGCGTCGTGCCGGTCAGGCTCAAATCGCCATCGCAGACGTTCGGCATCGTCACGCGCAAGGGCGGCGTGCTGTCGCCGCCGGCGGAACGGTTTATCGCGCTGTTGCGTGCACAGACGAAAGCGCGAATTTAGGCGCTGCGCAAACAGGTTGCTCCGCTGTCCGCCCGGTTGCCGGTAAGAATGCCAGCCAAAAAGCGACTTTCTTTCGGCAAGGCCCGCCAGAAACGGCAAAACCGCCCGAAAAGGCGGTTTGTTGTTCGTGTGAAAGAGCTTCAATATCTCATGCCGGTTCGCGTTTTGTCATCCGACGCCAGCAGGTGTTGTAGCCGCGACACTGTCGCATCAATCCGAACCGATGAGGGTTTCTCGTTCCGAGCTACACTGCTTTGAATGAACTGAGCCAGGCTCGACCCCCTGGCCATCGCTCGGGGAGAGCAGCCATGAATCGGCCACCGCTTCGGTTTCCGCTTCGCGTGACCAGCACCGTGACCGTGCGGAGCTGGCGTTGGCTCAAATGGGGGCTTGGCGCGTTTTTGCTGCTCGCGGTGGCGCTGATTGCGCGGCTCGTGCAGATCGAGATCGAGACCTCGCGACTGCAGGCGCGGTACCTTTCCGAGCTGACCCGCGACGTCGCCTTTTCGGTCACCGACGGTCCCAGTCATTCCATCCGCTTTCCGCAAGCCGACAAGGGCCCGTACGACGCGCGCCTCGGCTACGCGCTGTTGCCGGCTATCCAGCAGCGTCTGTTGCAACGTGGCTTCGAAATCAGCTCGCAGGCGCGCGATTCAGAACGCATGCTTTCGCTAGCCGATGACGGCCTGTTCCTGCCTTACGACGAAAAAGACACGGCCGGCCTGCAATTGTTCGACGGCACCGGCGTGCCGCTATACAGCGCTCAGTTTCCCGGTCGCGTGTACGACAGCTTCGGCGCGATTCCGCCGCTCGTGGTGAATTCGCTGCTGTTCATCGAAGACCGCTATCTGCTCGATCCGGATCAGCCGAACCGCAATCCGGCGATCGACTGGGGGCGCTTCAGCCGCGCGCTCGTCGACCAGGGCGCGCGCGTGTTCAATCGTCATCAACAGACGCCCGGCGGCAGCACGCTCGCGACGCAGATCGAGAAATTCCGTCACTCGGCGGGCGGCCGCACCGCGACGCCGCCGGAAAAGCTGCGGCAAATCGCGTCGGCGTCGGTGCGCGCTTATCTGAACGGACCGCAAACGCTGCCCGCGCGCGAACAGATCGTAGTCCATTATCTGAACTCGGTGCCGCTTGCCGCGCAGCCCGGCGTCGGCGAAATCAACGGTATCGGCGATGGGCTCGCCGCCTGGTATGGGCGCGATTTCCGCGAGACCAACCGGCTGCTGAAGGCGCCGTCGACCGAAGCAAATCTGCCCGACCAGGGTCTGGCGTTTCGCGAAGTGCTGTCGCTGATGATCGCGCAGCGCGCGCCGTCGTTTTTTCTGCAGCGCGGCTATCCCGAGCTCGAACGGCTGACCGACAGCTACATGCGGCTGCTCGCGAGTGGCGGCGTGATCACCGAGCAGTTGCGCGACGCGGCGCTGGCGGCGCACGTCGAACTGCATCGCGCGCCGCGCAGCACACCGGATCTCGGTTCGTTCGTGTCGCGCAAGGCCGTCACGTCGATGCGCTCGCATCTGCTCGCCGCGCTCGGCGTGCGTAGTTTCTATGAACTGGACCGCCTCGACGTGCAGGCGACAGGCACGCTGAACAATGACGTGCAACAAGCCGTTGCCGAGCGCCTCGCCGCCGCCGCGACGAAAGACGGCGCGAAGGCCGCGGGTCTCGTCGGCTACGAAATGTTGCGCGGGTCCGACGATCCGTCGCATATCGCCTACAGCTTCACGCTGTTCGAGCGGCACGGCGACGCGAACCTCGTGCGCGTGCAGACCGATAGCGTGAACCAGCCGTTCGACATCAATTCCGGCGCGCGCCTGAACCTCGGCTCGACCGCGAAACTGCGCACCGTCATCACGTATCTGCAGATCGTCACCGATTTGCACACACGGTACGCATCGCTGAGCAATGCCCAGCTGAAGGCGATCACGCCCGATCCGAACGATCGGCTGACGCGCTGGGCGATCGACTATCTGCTTCACACGCGCGACCATTCGCTGCAGCCTATGCTCGACGCCGCCGTCGAGCGTAAATACTCGGCGAGCCCGGGCGAAACGTTCTTTACGGGCGGCGGCGCGCAGACCTTCACGAACTTCGAGTCCGACGACAACAGCCGCATCCTGACCGTGCATCGCGCGTTCCAGCATTCGGTGAACCTCGTGTTCGTGCGGCTGATGCGCGATATCGTGCACTATGAAATGGTGCAGACCACCGGGCCGTCGTCGCAATGGCTCGGCGATCCGGCGACCCGCAAGATGTACCTGACGCGTTTCGCCGATCAGGAAAGCCGCGTGTACATGAAGCGTTTCTACACGAAGTACCACGGCAAGACGCCTGACCAGCAGATCACGCTATTGCTGCTCGGGGTGCGCAAGTCGCCCCCGAAAGTGGCGACCGCGTTGCGCAGCGTCGCGCCGGATCAATCGAACGCGTGGTTCAACAAGTTGATGTACGCGGCGCTGAAGAACACGCCGGCGGCTTCGATGCTCGACGACGAAGATCTCGCGAATCTGTACGACAAGTACGGCATCAACCGCTTCAACCTGAACGACCGCGGCTATATTTCGAGTGTCCATCCGCTCGAACTATGGACGCTGAACTACCTGCGCTCGCATCCGGATGCGACGCTGGCGCAGATCGAAGCCGCGAGCCAGGACGTGCGCCTGTCGACTTACTCGTGGCTCTTCAAGACGCGCTATCACGTGACCCAGGATCACCGCATCAAGCGCATGGTCGAACTGCGCGCCTACGACGCGATCGGCAAATCGTGGCAGGCCCCTCGGCTATCCGTTCGCGTCGCTGACGCCCTCGTATGCGGCGGCGATCGGCGCGTCGGGCGATCGTCCGGCGGCGCTCGCGCAACTGATCGGCGTGATCACGAACGGCGGCAACAAGGTGCCGACCGAAACGCTGACGCAAATCGACTTCGCGAAGGACACGCCGTACGAAACGCATTTCAGGCGCGCGGTGGTCGCGCCGCAGCAGCAGGTGTCGCCGGAGATTGCCGGGGAGGTGCGGATGCTGTTGCGCGACGTCGTGACGGGTGGCACCGCGAGGCGTCTCGCGCAAGGCATGACGTTCCCGAACGGCGAAACGCTCGAAGTCTATGGCAAGACCGGCACCGGCGATCAGCGCTTGAACGTGTACGCGAAGGGCGCGCGGTTGATCGAGTCGCGCAAGGTGAATCGCAGCGCGACCTTCGTGTTCGCGCTCGGCGACCGCTTCTACGGCACGTTGACCGCGTGGGTGCACGAGCCGTATGCCGCGCGTTACGACTTCACGAGTGCGCTGGCGGTGCAGTTGCTGAAGTCGATGGCACCGGCGTTGCAGCCGTTGCTCGACAAGCCGGTTCAGAAAACCGCGACGGCGGCGCCGGCGGGATCGACGCCCGCGGCGACGAAAGTTGCCGCGCAGTGAATCGCTCACCGCTCGTTATAACCCGTCTCCGACGCCGCCGGCTTCAGGAACAGCTCATGCACCGGCGCGAAATGCGCATATAGCGGCAGAATCGCACCGCCCATCGCGCGGGCATCGGCGCCGATCGCGCCTTCGAGCAATTGCGGCCGCACCATCCCTTCCCATTCGAAACGATCGAGCACGCGCTCGGTGCGGCGAATGATCTCGCGCAGCAGTAGCCGGTCGAACTCGCCGTCGATCACGACGGCTTCGAGATCGAGCAACGCGGCCGCATTGGTTAGCGCATTCGCGATCGCCGGGCACGCGCTGTCGAGCCATCGCTCGGTATGCCGCCACAACTCGGGCGACAACGCGCGATGATCATGCGCCGCGGCCGCCGGCGCGCCCGCATCGCTGAACAGTCGTTCGAGCACGAAGCCCGATGCCGCGTGCAGCAACTGCCGCGCGGGTTTGCGTGCGCCGCCTTCGCGCAGCGGGATCGAGCCGACCGCGCCCGCGTTGTCGTGCGGACCGCCATGCAGACGTCCGTCGATCACGAGACCCCCGCCGATGAACGTGCCGACGAACAGATACAGGAAGTTGTGGATGCCGCGGCCCTGGCCCATCACGAGTTCGGCGGCGCAGGCGGCCGTGGTGTCCTTGGCGAACTCGACGGGCAGGCCGGTTATCGTCGCGATGCGCGCGCGCAGATCGATGTCGTTCCAGGCGTCGAGCGCGTCGGGCGGCGCGCCGAGAAAGTCGCGCCAGCCGCCGAGCCACAACGGCGCCGCGACACCGACGCCGACCACCTTGCCCGCCTTCGCGCCGAGCGTCTGGTTCACGCGCGCGAGTTTGTTTTCGAGCGCGGGGAACAGCGCGCGCGGATCGGGATATGCATACTCGAATACGTCGCGGCATACGATGCGCCCGGCGAAGTCCATCGCGAGCACGTCGAGACTGCGGCGTCCGACCTTGATACCGATCGTGTACGCGCCGTCCGCGCACAACGCGATCGGGACCGACGGCTGGCCGATCTTGCCGCGCACGCGCGCGTGCTTTTCGAGCAGGCCGTCGGCGATCAACCGGTCGACGATCATCGACACCGTCTGCATCGAAAGACGCGTGAGGCGGCCGACCTCGGCCTTCGGCAGTGGTCCATGCAAGCGGATCGTTTGCAGGACGATGCGCTCGTTGAATTGCCGCATGCCGACCTGATTCGAACCGACTGTGCGTTTGACCGGCGAACGCCTGCTGGTGCTGGGGGTGTCCATTGTCGTGTACCGGCCTCGTGGCTCAGCGGATTGGGCGGCGCGTCATGCGATCGCCTTCACGTCGGCTTCCTTCGCCCCGGTCATGATCGCGACCGCTTCCGACATGTGCACGTCCTTCGTATTGACGAGCGCCGCGCGCCGGCCGAGCCGCTGGATATGGATGCGGTCCGCGATCTCGAACACGTGCGGCATGTTGTGGCTGATCAGAATCACCGGCAGGCCACGCTCGCGCACGCGCCGGATCAGTTCGAGCACCATGTTGCCTTCCTTCACGCCGAGCGCGGCGGTGGGCTCGTCCAGAATCACCACGTGGCGCGCGAATGCCGCGCTGCGTGCAACGGCGACGCCCTGGCGCTGGCCGCCGGACAGCGTTTCGACCGCCTGGCGCATCGAGCGAATGCCGATTTGCAGATCCTTCATGGCGGCGGTCGCTTCGTCGAGCATGCGGCGCTTGTCGATCATCTTGAACAGCGAGCCGCGCCAGCCGGGCTTCAGCAATTCGCGGGCGAGAAACAGGTTTTCGGCGATGCTCATCGCCGGCGCGACGGCGAGTTCCTGGTACACGGTCTCGATGCCTTGTGCGCGCGCATCGAGCGGACTGCGAAACTTGACCGGTTTGCCGTCGAGCAGAATCTCGCCTTCGTCGGGCACCGTCGCGCCCGAGAGCGCCTTGATCAGCGACGATTTGCCCGCGCCGTTGTCGCCGATCACCGCGAGGATCTCGCCGGGCAGCACTTCGAAATCGCAACCGTCGAGCGCGGTCACGTTGCCGTAACGTTTGACGAGCCCGCGTGCCTGCAGAACCGGCATCGCAGCGGACGTGGAAGGGGAGGCGGAGGTCAACATGACAGGGCTCCTGTGCGGGATCAACGGCCGCGGTGCGAGAGTTTATCGGCGGCGACCGCGAGAATCACGAGGATGCCGGTGATCAATACCTGGTACACCGAGGAAACACCGATCAGCGTCAGGCCGTTACGGAATACGCCGACAATCAGCGCTCCAAGCAAGGTGCCGACGATCGAGCCGCGTCCACCGAACAGACTCGTGCCGCCGAGCACGACCGCGGTGATGCTGTCGAGGTTCTCGGTTTGCCCGGCCTGCGGATCGCCGACACCGGTGCGCGCTACCGACAGCAGCGCGGCGATGCCGTATATCGCGCCGGCAAGCGTGTAGACGGTCAGCAGAATCCGCTGCGACGACAGGCCCATCAGTCGCGCGGCCTCGGCGTTGTTGCCGAGCGCGTACAGATGCCGGCCGGGCACCGTGTCGCGCAGCACGAACCACGTGCCCAGATACATCAGCAGCGTCAGCACGGTGCCGTACGTGACTTCCGCCGGTCCGAGCCTGAACGTGCTGCCGAGGAACATGATCGCATCGGGCAGGTTCGACACGCTTTCCGCGTTCGAGTAGATCTGCGTGAGCGCAAACGCGATGTTCAGCGTACCCAGCGTGACGATGAACGCCGGCAACTTGATGCGCGTGATCAACAGACCGTTCAGTAAGCCGAACAAGGTGCTGGCGCCGATGCCGCACAGAATCGCGAGGATCGGCGGCACGCCGAGCACGACCGCGAACTTCGTCATGATGATCGAGCCGAAGGCCATTACCATGCCGCAGGACAGATCGATGCCACCGGTCAGCACGATCAGTGTCTGGCCGATCGCGATGACCGCGACGACCATCGTCTGTTGCAGGATCAGCGACAGGTTCTGGAACGATAGAAAGCGGCTGCTCTGCGAGACAAAGAATGCGCAGGCCAGCACCAGCGCGATCAGCGGTCCGATTTCGGACAGCGACGGCAGGTGCTCGGTGAAAGACGGGCGCGGCCGGCCGGCGGGCGCGGAAGGGGTCGACATGATGGCAGTCCTCGGTACATGAGCGTGACATGAAGGTCACGCGGCAACTCAATTGGCGGCCCGGTGCGACGCGCAACGGGCTGCTATGCAATGCGCGTTACTTGTTGCCCCAGCAGTTGTCGAGGCCGAACTTCGTGTCTTTGCTGTCGATGCCGGACATCGGCTTGTCGGTGATCAGCGTGACGCCGGTGTCGTGATAACCCGACACCTTCTTGCCGGTCTTCGCGTAGTCGACGCCGGCGGTGACGCCGAGCGCGGCCATCTTCAGCGGATACTGCTGCGAGGTCGCCGCGATCGCGCCGGCCTTCACGTTGCGCACGCCTTCGCAACCGCCGTCGATCGACACGATCATCACGCCCTTGTCCTTACCCGCCGCCTTCAGCGCGCGATACGCGCCGGCCGCGGCCGGTTCGTTGATCGTGTAGACCACGTTGATGTCGGGCGCTTTCTGCAGGCAGTTTTCCATCGCCGTCTGACCTTTCGCCTGATCGCCGCGCGTGTCCTGGCTGCAGACGATCGATGGATCGCCTTCCTTGATGCCGAAGCCTTCGAGGAAGCCGTTGTGGCGCAGCACGCCGACCGACACGCCCGGCGCGAGATCGAGCGTGGCGATCTTCGCGGGCTTGCCGTTCAACGCGGCCTTCGCATATTTGCCGATCAGCACGCCGGCCTTGAAGTTGTCGGTGGCGAACAGGGCGTCGGTTGCGTCCTGCGGATCGGTCGGCGTATCGAGGGCGATGACCATCACACCGGCCCGCGCGCGCCTTCTTGATGCTCGGCACGATCGCCTTGGTGTCGCTCGGCGTGATCAGGATTGCTTTCGCGCCGGCCGTCATCATGTTTTCGATCGCGGTGACCTGACTCGCGTTGTCGCCGTCGAACTTGCCGGCGGCCGTGATCAGTTTCGCGCCGTCTTTCGACGCGGCCGCGTCCGCGCCCTGACGCATCTTGACGAAGAACGGGTTCGTATCGGTCTTCGTGATCAGACCGATGACGGGCTGGTCGGCGGCCTGACTCGCGCTTGCGCACCACAGCGCCGCTGCCGCGGCGCACATCGACGCGATTGTCCTGGCGACAGGACGCCTGTGGGAATTCAGATTCATGAGACGCTCCTCCGGTTATTGGCAACGACGTATGGGACTGCAGATAGATCGAAACTGCGAAGCTGCGGGCTTGACGTTTGACGATGACGCTTCGACGTAATGTGGTCCGAAGGAAATCGCCTAAATCACTTGGGTTGATTTAGTACAGCAGGCCCGCGACTGCTCGTCAAGGAAATGTGAACGCGGAAATTCGCCGCGCCGCGAACCGCGTGCAGGCTGAGAGCCTTGTGTGGTAATGCTTTGGCGCTGTGCTGCAGTGCGAAGCGGCGCTTCTCCGCTTGGGGAAAGTCCTGGCCCGTCTGAAAGCGGGTTGAAATGTCAGCGGTGGTTTTTCAACGCAATTCGAGGTGCGTAACGCGCTTTTTCAGTGGGCGATGAATGTTTGCGAGAGGTTGCGGCGGAACAGCGCTTGCGCGCGGCGACTGAATGCGAACTTTTCGGAGAGACCCATGCCTTCGCACTGGTGGCAGCGACGACTTTCTGGTCACCGCGGCGTTGGCCGCGCTCGCATGCGAAACGGTCCAGGCGCGCGTCCGGACGTTCGCACAGGTGTCGTTCGCGCCACGCATCGGTGTGCCCGCGCAATTGCGCGTTACTGCAACCTTGCGGCGCGGCTGTAACCGCCACATCAACCCGAACGCGGTGCGGCCGTCGATGCGCGCACGACCAGTTTCGGCTCGGACGAAATCCGCATCGGCACGTGCGCCGGCATGTCCCGCGCGGCGCGTCCCGGCTGTCCGTACGAAGTCTCGATCAGCTCGCGCAGCAGTTCCACTGCAAGTCCAGCGACCTCGACCGTCGGCACCGCCACCGTCGTCAGTGCGGGGCGCGACTCGCGCGCGAGCTGGATGTCGGTGATGCCGATCACGGACAGATCGTCCGGCACGCGCAGGCCCAGATCCGCGGCCGCGTGCATCGCGCCGAGGGCAGGCAAATCGTTGGTCGCGAAGATCGCGCTGAGTTGCGGATCGGCTTCGAGCAGCGCGCGGGCCGCCAGGTAGCCGCCGTGGATCGTGTCGGCCGCGTGTCGAACGCGATTTCTCGTCACACCGGCCGCGCGCAACGCGTCGACGAAACCTTCGAAGCGCGCCACGTGAATGCCCGACACCTTGCTGCCGACGATCGCACCAAAGCGCCGATGCCCGAGTTCGAGCAGATGCTCGCCAGACAGCTTGCCGGCCAGCCGGAAATCGACCGCGACGCACGGCAGCCCGGGCGGCTCGTTGGGCCGCTCCCACATGCACAGCACGACCGGCGTGCCGCGCGCTTCGGTCTCGTGCAGATCGGCGAAATCGAGGTTCGCGTTGGTCACGAGCACGCCTTCGGACAAGGTGCCGGCGATCTGGTCGAGGTACGCGCGGCCGCTTAGCGGATCGTCGTTGGTATTGCAGATGATCACGAAGTGGCCGCTCGTGCGCGCAGCGCGTTCGACCGCGAGCGCGAACTCCGGATAGAACGGATTCGCGATGCTCGACACCATTAGCGCGAGCGTCGGCGCGCGGCCCTCGGCGAGCGCGCGTGCGGCGAGATGCGGGCGATAGCCGAGCGCCGCGACTGCCTCGAGCACGCGTTGCCGGGTCGTTTCGCCAACGCGGCCGCGCTTGCGCAGCACGTTGGACACGGTCGCTGGCGTGACGCCGGCATGACGCGCGACTTCGCTGAGTGTGGGCATGATATGGTCAGTATTTGGGATGGCTGTCCGACATTTGCGTCGCGGCGCGAGGCGCGGCAACATCTGTCATCGAACAACGTACAAAACGATATCGGAGACAGACCAACGATCGCCTTGCGATCGATTTTTCGGTCATGCTGATTAAGCGCTTAATCTCCGACTTCGCACCGATTAAATCACGGAGTCGATGCAATGGCGAGCATTTCGTTACGAGGCGTGCAGAAGGCGTATGGCGACGGTGCGCCGGTGATTCGCAACGTCGATCTGGACATCGGCGAAAACGAGTTCTGCGTGTTTCTCGGCCCGTCGGGTTGCGGCAAGTCAACGCTGTTGCGCATGATCGCCGGGCTCGAGGATGTGACCGACGGCGACCTGTCGATTGGCGGGAAGATGGTCAACGACGTGCCGGCCGCGCAGCGTGGCGTAGCGATGGTGTTCCAGAGCTATGCGCTGTTTCCGCACATGAGCGTGTTCGAGAACATGGCGTTCGGCCTGAAACTCGCGAAGACCCCGAAGGATGAAATCGAGCGCAAGGTGCGTGAGGCCGCGCGCATCCTGCAACTCGAGGCACTGCTCGAGCGCAAGCCGAAGGCGCTGTCGGGCGGGCAGCGGCAGCGCGTCGCGATCGGCCGCGCGATCGTTCGCGAGCCCGGCGTGTTTCTGTTCGACGAACCGCTGTCCAATCTCGATGCAACCTTGCGCGGACAAACGCGCGTCGAAATCGCGCGTCTGCATAAGCAGTTTGCGAAGGCGAGCGTGGTCTACGTGACGCACGATCAGATCGAAGCGATGACGCTCGCCGACAAGATCGTGCTGCTGCATTCGGGCAAGGACACCGAGCGTTACGGCAGCATCGCGCAAATCGGCGCGCCGCTCGAGCTGTATCACCGCCCGAAAAGCCGCTTCGTGGCCGGCTTTATCGGCTCGCCGCGAATGAATTTCCTGCCGGGCAAGGTGGCGTCACTCGATGCGCAGGGCGTGCTCGTCACGCTCGATCACACCGGCGAGAACGTGCGTGTGCCGGTCAGCAGCGCCGGACTGCAGCCAGCGCAGCCGGTCACGCTCGGCGTGCGTCCCGAGCATCTCGAGTTCGTCGATGCATCGGCCACGACGAATGCGGCCGCGTCGCAAGACGGCGTGCTCGCGCGCACCGTATCGCTCGTCGAGCAGCTTGGCGAACACAGCTACGTGCACCTCGATCAACCCGGCGGCGCCGTTCTGATCGCCAAGGCGCCCGGCAACACGCGCCTCTCTCCAGGCGATCGCGCGAGTCTGCGGGTGTCGCGCACGGCCTGTCATCTGTTTACCGAGGACGGTTTCGCGGCCGCGTCGCTCGAATCCGTCGAACACTACGCTTGAAAAACACTGGGGACATAGGGATGCGTCTTGGAGTCTGTTATTACCCGGAGCACTGGCCCGAGTCGATGTGGGACGACGACGCGCGCCGGATGAAAGCGCTCGGCATCGAGCAGGTGCGGATTGCGGAATTCGCCTGGAGCCGGATCGAGCCGACTCCCGGCGAATACGACTGGGGCTGGCTCGATCGCGCCGTCGACGTGCTCGGCGCGGCTGGCCTGAAGGTCGTCATGTGTACGCCGACCGCGACGCCGCCGAAGTGGCTGATCGATCGTCATCCGGAGATCTTGCCAATCGGCGCCGATGGACGTCCGCGCGCGTTCGGCTCGCGGCGTCATTACGACTTCTCGTCGCCCGCGTATTTCGAGGCGTCGCGTCGTATTTGCACGGCGGTGGCGGAGCGTTACGGCAAGCATCCGGCGGTCGCTTTCTGGCAGACCGATAACGAATTTGGCTGTCATCACACGGTGGTCAGCTATTCGCCGGCCGCGGTCGCGCGCTTTCGCGAGTGGCTGAAGGCGCGTTATCGCACGATCCAGGCGTTGAACGAGGCGTGGGGCACAGTGTTCTGGAGCATGGAGTACCGCGGCTTCGAAGAAATCGACGCGCCGGTCGGCACCGTGACCGAGGCGCATCCTTCGCATCGTCTCGACTACCGGCGCTTCGCATCCGACGAAGTGGCGCGCTACAACCGCATGCAGGTCGAGATCATTCGCGCGCATTCGCCGGGGCGGCCGGTCGCGCACAACTTCATGCAGCTCTTCACCGAGTTCGATCACTACAAGGTCGCGGCCGATCTCGACGTCGCAACGTGGGACAGCTATCCGCTCGGCGCGCTCGAAGAGCAGTGGTTCGCGCCGGACATCAAGGCGCGCTGGTTGCGCAGCGGTCATCCGGACTTCGCGTCGTTCAATCACGACGTGTATCGCGGCATGTCGAAGCTGCCGTTCTGGGTGATGGAGCAGCAGCCGGGACCGGTGAACTGGGCGCAGTGGAATCCGGCGCCGCTGCCGGGCATGGTGCGGCTGTGGAGCTGGGAAGCGTTCGCCCACGGCGCGGGCTGCGTGTCGTATTTCCGCTGGCGTCAGGCGCCGTTCGCGCAGGAGCAGATGCATGCGGGGCTCAATACGCCCGACAACCGGCTCGACGTCGGCGGCAATGAAGCATCGCGGGTGGCGTCCGAAATTCACGCGGTGCTCGCCGGGAGCGCCGACGCCAATGCGTCGATCCGCTCGAAAGTCGCGCTCGTCTACGACTATGAAGCGAAGTGGTTGTTCGAGATTCATCCGCAGGGCGCGGACTTTCACTATCCGCGGTTCGCGTTCGAGTACTACTCGGCTTTGCGCGCGCTCGGACTCGACGTCGATGTCGTGCCGGCCGATGCATCGTTCGATGGTTATAGCCTCGTCGTCGTGCCGCCGCTGCCGGTCGTGCCCGACGATTTCGCCGAACGTCTCGCGCGCTCGGGCGCGCAGGTCGTGCTCGGTCCACGCACCGGATCGAAGACGCGCGAGCTGCGGATTCCGGCGAATCTGCCGCCGGGCGCATTGACGTCGGTGCTGCCGCTGCGCGTGTGGCGCGTCGAATCGATGCGGCCGAACGTGACCGAAGCCGTGGTGCTCGAACAGCAGGGCGGTGCCGCCGAGGGCTTCGCGCGACACTGGCGCGATTTCATCGACAGCGATGCATCATCTTCATTCGACGTGCGCGCGCGTTTCGCGGACGATCATCCGGCGTACGTGCGAAGCGGCGCGTATCACTACTTCGCGAGCCTGTTCGACGACGCCTTGACCGTGCGCCTGTTCGCGCGCATCGCGCAGGAAGCGGGCCTCGAAACGCAGGCACTCGGCGACAGCGTGCGCATCAGCCGTCGCGGCGGACTGACGTATGTGTTCAACTATGGCGATAGCACCCACGCGCTCGACGACATTTCCGACGACGCATTCGTGATCGGCTCCCGGGAGGTGGCGCCGCAAGGGGTGGCGGTCTACCGCTCGCAATAGAAGTCCGGCCTTGGCAATTCCACGCAGTCATTCGATATAGAAGCGACAACGACGTAAAAACCATGGAAAGAAGGAGACAGTCAGGATGAAACTGAAACCACGCAAGATTCTGTTGGCGCTCGCGCTGGCCGCGGTTGCCGCGGGGACCTCGGTCGTCGGCACCGCGCAGGCGGCCACGCTCGCGATGAACATCGCGTACAAGGGTGCGAGCCAGCGCGCGGTTTGGCAGCAGGTGGTCGACGAGTTCAAGAAGGCGCATCCCGGGATCGACGTGAAGGTATCGTTCATCGATGAGGAAGCCTACAAGGTTCAGTTGCCGGGTTGGCTTTCGACTGTCGCGCCGGATATCGTCAACTGGCACGACGGCGAGCGTATGGCGTATTACGCGCAGCGTGGCCTGTTCGAGGATCTGACCGGCGACTGGCAGAAGAACGGCTGGAACGACATGTATGCGTCGACGAAGGAAGCATCGTCGTACAAGGGCAAGCAGTATGCCGCGCCGACCGTGTACTACTCGTGGGGGATGTTCTATCGCAAGGACCTGTTCGAGAAGGCCGGCATCAAGGGCGAGCCGAAAACGTGGGACGAGTTTCTCGACGCCGCGAAAAAGCTGAAGGCCGCCGGCATTGCACCGATCGCGGTGGCGGGCCGCGATGCCTGGACGCTGGCCGGCTGGTTCGATTATCTCGATCTGCGCCTGAACGGCAATGCGTTTCACCAGAAGCTGATGGCCGGCGAAATTCCGTACACCGATCCGCGCGTGAAGAAGGTCTATACGACGTGGAAGCAACTGATCGACGACGGCTACTTCATCAACAATTCACTGTCCTACGATCTCGACGCGGTGCAGCCGTTCCTGTTCCAGGGCAAGGCTGCCATGATGCTGATGGGGACGTTCATTGCGGCGGGTTTCCCGGACAACGTGAAGCCGCAAATGGGGTACTTCCAGTTCCCCATCATCGACTCCAAGGTGCCGACCGCCGAGGACGGGCCGGTCGAATCGCTGCATATTCCGTCGAAAGCGAAGAACAAGTCCGATGCGCACACGTTCCTTGCGTTCGTCGAGACGCCTCAGATCGGTGCGCAACTCGCAAAGGGACTCGGCTCGTTGTCGGCGAACAGCAAATCGCCGGAGCCTGAAGATCCGATTTCGAAGATCGGCTTCCAGATCCTGTCGAACACGAAGGGCGGCATTGCGCAGTTCTACGATCGCGACATGACGAAGGAAATGGCCGACGAAGGGATGAAGGGGATGCAGCAGTTCGTCTCCGATCCCTCGAAACTGGACGACATCCTCGCGCAGCTCGAGCAGACGCGTCAGCGTATCTACAAGAAGTGAGCGGCGGCGGCCGCAAGGCCGCTGTCCGATGCATCGGATTGGATCGGGAGATTGATCGTGTCGCATTCCGTCAGCCGTCGTAGCGTCGACGGTCCTGTTGAACCCGGCGGCCCGGGCTTGCCGGCGTCGAGCGGTGCGCTGAGCGGCGCGTCGGTCGCGTCGCGCCGGCGCGGCCCGACGCCGACCGCACGGCGGCAGCGGCGCGCCGCGTTCCTGTTTCTCGCGCCGGCCTGCTTCATGGTGGCCGTGTACGTGGTGTGGCCGATCCTCTCGACGATCCGCCTGAGCTTCTTCAACTGGGATGGGATGACCGAGCCGACCTTCATCGGCCTCGCGAACTATATCGAGCTGGTCCATACGCCCACGTTCTATACGGCGCTCAAGAACAACCTGATCTGGCTCGTGCTGTTTTTGCTCGCACCGCCGATGGGCCTCGCCGTCGCGCTGTATCTGAATCAGGCGGTGGCGGGCATCCGCATCGTCAAGTCGCTGTTTTTCGCGCCATTCGTGTTGTCGGGGGTCGTGGTCGGACTGATCTTTTCATGGTTCTACGATCCGACCTTCGGCCTGCTCGCGATGATGCTCGGCCACGGCGTGCCGGTGCTCGGCGATCCGCGCTATGCGACGCTCGGCATCGTGTTCGCGGCGCTGTGGCCGCAAACCGCGTACTGCATGATTCTTTATCTGACCGGCTTGACCACGTTGAACGCCGAGCAGATCGAAGCTGCGCGAATGGAAGGCGCGCAGGGCTGGTCGATGCTCTGGCATGTCATCCTGCCGCAGTTGCGGCCCACGACGTTCATGGCGATCGTCGTGACGATCATCGGCGCGCTGCGCAGCTTCGATCTGATTTCGGTGATGACGGGCGGCGGTCCGTTCGAAAGCTCGACGGTGCTCGCCTATTTCATGTACGACCAGGCGATCAAGTACTACCGCATCGGCTATTCGGCGGCGATCGCGGTGGTGCTGTTCGGCATCATGCTCGTGTACATCGTCTATCACCTGCGGCGGATGCTGCGCGCCGAGCAATGAGGAGCCGCTGATGTTTCCGATTCCGATCGACAAATGGAAGCCGGCCACGCGCCGCGCATACAAACTGACGTTGCCGATTGCACTCGTGATCTGGCTGTTGCCGATGATCGCGGTGCTGGTCACGTCCGTGCGTTCGACCGAAGAACTGAGCGAGGGCAATTACTGGGGATGGCCGAAGCACTTCGCGATGTTCGATAACTATCGCGAGGCATTGACGACGTCGCCGATGCTGCATTACTTCTGGAATAGCGTGCTGATTACGGTTCCTTCCGTAGTGGGTTCGATCGCACTCGCGGCGATGGCGGGCTTTGCCTTGGCGATCTATCGCTTTCGCGGCAATTCGACGTTGTTCGCGACGTTCGTCGCGGGCAACTTCGTGCCGATCCAGGTGTTGATGATTCCGGTGCGGGATCTGTCGTTGCAACTCGGTCTGTTCAATACCGTGAGCGCGCTGATTCTGTTTCATGTGTCGTTCCAGACCGGCTTTTGCGCGCTGTTTCTGCGCAACTTCATCAAGCAACTGCCATTCGAGCTGGTCGAGGCGGCGCGCATCGAAGGGGCGAACGAGTGGACCGTGTTCTTCAGGATCGTGCTGCCGCTGATTCGTCCCGCGCTCGCGGCGTTGGCGATCCTCGTGTTCACGTTCGTGTGGAACGACTATTTCTGGGCCTTGTGTCTGACGCAAGGCGATGACGCCGCGCCGATCACGGTCGGCGTGGCCGCGCTGAAAGGGCAGTGGACGACCGCGTGGAATCTCGTTTCGGCGGGATCGATTCTGGCGGCGCTGCCGTCGGTCATGATGTTCTTTGCGATGCAGAAGCATTTCGTTGCGGGTCTGACGTTTGGCGCGACGAAGGGGTGATGCTGTTCACGCGTGGCGCTGCTGCGTAGAGAAGGGTTGCCCGCGGAAGCGGGCTTTTTTTCGGCGTGGCGAACCGCTGCTCGCACGCTGACTTCTCGATCAACGCTTTTCAGCTGACGCCGGGTTGACCCGCTGCATAACGGCATTCAACGCCGCGCGCGCACTATCGAGAGGCCGCTTGCCTTCGCCGACTTCGCTCGCGAGGTCCAACTTCTGCTACGGGTATGGCTGCTACCCGTATCAACCATCGAACGAGGCCTTCCTGCCTGAAAACAGGAAGGAAGGCGCCTGCCGCTATCAGGCCGGATCAGCGTACTTCAGCGTCCACGTCAGCGTACGGCTGGTGCCGCCCGTCAACGCGAACGGGTTGGTCGTACAGGCGAAGTTGGAGTGCAACTGTCCAATCGGCGTGGTCGACAGCGGGTTCGTCGCGGGGCTATTCGTGTAGCTGACCGAGTAGCCGTCGCTATTCGCCGTCGTGTTCAGGAAGTCCGCGAACGACGTGTAGTCCGTTTCCACCGCGAGGTTGCCCGTCAACGTGCCCGAGCTCAGCGTATCGGTGCGCGTGATCGAGCTCTTGGCGGATGTCATCACGGTGTGCACCTGCAGATCGAGATCCGTCGTGGCCACCAATTCGCCCGCTCGCCGCCCATCGGATAAGATACGGCCCGCCATGCATTTTTTAGAACGGAAGGAGTGGTTTCAATGATCGAACCGAGCAACGTTTTCAAGGAAAATCTCGCCAGAATGCCGGCGATCGACGGCATCGCACGCATCGATCTGGTCAACGGCAGCGGTACCGTGGTCGCTAGCATCGAGAACAAACCTGGCAAGCAGGGCTCGCTCGCGGTGTACAACTACCTGCGCGGCGCGTTCGGCACGCTCGACGCGAAGGCGGCCGAACACGGCCTCGCGCTGTTTGCCGAGCATACGGCCGACGCGCGCAACCGTCCGGGCGCGCATCCGAACGTCGACCACCTGCTGGCGATTGCCGCTGGCGGCGAGGCATTGCGCATCGATGTTGCTCCGGCAGCTTGAGGCCGCTCAAAGTCTTTTCCGCGCCGGCAAGGTAGACGTTTTCCTGCCGCTGCCGCGAATTTCCAACGCCCCGGCGGCGGGATTTGCGGCCCACCTGCGCTAATTGCTCGATAAAAACCCTCGTTTTTCCCGAAGCCCCCGGATTGGCTTCAGATTCGGCTTCTGTTCGGTGAATTGAAACGCGGGGGGCGGCGCACACTGGGTTCGTCCCGTCGCGTATATCGCGCTTTTCCGTCAGGAGCCCCGGATGTCTTCCCGTCACGACAAACCCCACCGGTTCGACGCCGACCTGCCGGAACTCGCCACCTCGGAACGGGATCAGCCGACGCCGGGTCCGGACGACCGCGCGATGCGCGAACTGCAACGCGGTTCCGAAGCCATCGTGCGTCTGGCCACGCAGGCACACGCGGCCGTCGCCCGGAGCGACGAAGCCGGCGCGCAAGCCGCGCGCCAATCGCTCGAAACGCAGCTGACGTTCACGACCGCCCTGATCGATGAGCTGCTGTTCGGTGCGCCCGAGCGGTCCACGCTGCATTGACAGCCTACGCGGCAGCATCACCGTACTATCCCGAAGTACCGGAAACTGACATGAGCGCTTTGACCGTCATTCTTTGCATCTGGGCCATGGTCGCGTTTTGCGCGGTCCTGTTCATCCGCGGCGCGAGTCCGCGCGTCGAGCGTGAGGCGGAGCAGCCGCGTGCTCGTCCGTCGCGCTATTCGATCGCCGAGTAACGCGCACGACCAACGACGCGGAACCAACGGGGTAACATGAGGAGCGCCGGCGCCACTGCCGGCCGGCACCGACGATGTTCCCCACGGAGGTTCCCGTATGGACACACATTCGATTCTCGGCATGCTGCATGCCGAAGAGGCTTTGCTGATCTCCATCGTGCGGTCGCTGCCCGACGATATCAAGCGCAGGATCGCCAACGACTTTCACGAGCAGGCGCAACTCGCCGAAAGCTCGCATCTGAATCCCACCACGAACCGCGAAACGAGCGACGCGTTCAAGGCCCATGTCCGACGGCTGTCGAACATGCTTGCTTCGTTGTCGTAACCCGGTCGCGCAACGGCGACCCCGACGTGTCGCTCCTGAGCAAGGACTCGACGCAGGCCGTTGCCCGCGTGCCGATACCGGCGTCGGCACCCGCACCGGTCGCGCCCGCTGCGCAAGCTCCCGCGTACACCGTGAACGGTGTGCCGCAGGATCCGCTCAAGGTCGACCTGCCGCAGAAGAGGTCGCTTGCCGGCGATGAATTACGGCAGTTCGAGTCGCGTGTCGCGCAATGACCGCGCTGCTGTAAGCCGCTTGCCGTCTCAACTTTGCGACACGCCGGTCCGCATGATTCAGGCGCGCTTTCGTCGCATGACGTGTCGGCATGTTGACTGGTACGGGTCGCAAACCTTGGTCCGTCAATGCGCGTTCGGGTTTTCCCGCGCGCGTCGAACGACGTGTGCGAGCCAGCACGAAGGCGTCGGGGCATCCCCGCGGCATCTCATTTCCGATGCATTGCGTGCGATCAGGCCCGCTTCGAAGTGCCCCGGCAGGCATTTCTCCATACGTAGCAAGCCTTCATTCCAGCATGGCATAGCCATTGCAATGACGAATGCACAAGAACTACACATGTTGCAGCCGGGATTTCACGCAGTGAACAAATGCCGACGGCAGCAAAAATCTTCGCGATTCGCGCCCGGGGAGCTTGGCGCAACTTGCGAGGTGCGGCGGGGCCAATAGCAAACGGATGTCGACAAACAACGACGACGCGAGCGGACGATACGGCTGCATCTAACGTCCGCTCGCGATCGTGACGGCGTGAAGCGATGACCCCGCCATTTTTTTCCGTGCTTGCGGGTGAAGCCGAATTCGCGGCGGGCCCCCGCTAAAGGGCGCTTGCGCGCGGGCCGGCGGGCTGCGAAGATCATGCTAACGACCGCCGCATCAGGGAATTCCATGTTAGCGTCGAGCCCATTTCCCGCATTGCTGCACCACGCGAGCCTGTGGCTGCAAGCCTACGCGCTCGTGCTGGTCATGATGGGCGTCGGTGCGTTGCTCGAGCGTCGCTGGCCAGCCGCATTGCTGCAATCGCGCGCGGGGCAGCGTCTGAACATGGCGTATGCGGGTCTGTATCTGGCCTTGGCGGAAGCCACGAAGCCGCTGACGGCGGCCGCGAGCGTCGCGATCGTCAATGCACTCGGCGGCGGGATGGTGGTGCTGGTGTCGCGCGGGTGGGGCGCGCTCGCTTCGTTCGTGATCGTGCTGCTGACGATCGATTTCCTCGAATACGCGTTTCATCGCTTGCAGCACACATGGCCCATCCTGTGGAAGCTGCATTCGCTGCACCATAGCGCGGTGGATTTCAACGTGACGATCACGTTGCGGCATCATTGGATAGAAGTGCTGCTCAAGGGCTGCCTGCTTTATCCGCTCGTCGGCGTACTGTTCAAGGTCGAGCCGTGGATCGTCGGTGCGACCTCGATCGTGTTCATGTTCGGCAACTATTTCGCGCATCTGAATCTGCGCATGGACCTTGGCCGCTACGTCACGTGGGTCAACAATCCGCAGTATCACCGGCTGCATCACTCGATTCGCGCCGAGCATTTCAATCACAACTTCACGCAGCTATTGCCGATGTGGGATCACGTGTTCGGCACGCGTTGGGTGCCCGCGAAACACGAGTGGCCCGCCACCGGTCTCGACGATGGTACGCAGCCGAGCTCGCTGCTCGGCGCGTTCAGCTGGCCATTGGGTCAGCATGCGGCACGCGATGCGTTACCCGTTCGCAAGCCGCTTGCCGTGCTCGATAAGAAAGCGAAATAACGCTGGCTACGCGGGTTGCGCGGCGCGCACCGCCTTGCCGCCCAGCAGCGACACGATCAGCGTGGCCATCACGAGCACGCCCAGCGCCGCGCGCAGGCCGAGCACGCCGGCACCGAAACCAATCAGCGGCGGCCCGACCAGAAAGCCCGCATAGCCGAACGTGGCCGCCATCGACACGCCGATCGCCGGCGTTGCGCACGAGCGACCCGCCGCGCTGAAAATCACCGGAACGATATTCGCGAGACCGATGCCGACCATCGCGAAGCCGACGCACGCGGTCAGCACCGTCGGCAGGCTCAGCACGAGCGCGAGTCCGGCGAGCGCGATCAGACCGCCGAGCGCGACGACCTTGCTCGAACCGAAGCGCCGCACCGATGCATCGCCGGCGATCCGGCAGGCCGCCATCGAAAACGCGAACGCGGAGTAGCCGATCGCGGCGACGCTCGCTTCCTGGTTCAACGTGGAGCGCAGGTACACCGCGCTCCAGTCGGCCACCGCGCCTTCGACGAGCATGCACATGAACGCGAGCAGCGCCAGTTTCATCACGCTGCTGTCGGGCCATGCGAAGCCGCTCGACGCGGCGGCCGCGCGCGGACCGATATCGCGCAACGCAAACGACGCGGCGAAAATGATCAGGGCCGCGATCAACAGATCGGGCGCGAACAGCCCGCCCACGACGCCGACGCCGCTTTTCTGCAACATCGCGCCGCTCGCCGCGCCAAGCAGGCCGCCCGCGCTCCACGCGGCATGAAACGACGACATGATCGGCGCGCGCCAGCGTGTTTCGATCGCGCTCGCATGTCCGTTCATCGACACGTCGAGCGCGCCGTTCGACGCGCCAAGCGCAAACAGCACCAGGCACAACGTCAGCATGCCCGGCGCGAGCGCGGGCAACGGCAACGCGATCGCGAATGCCGCGCCGAGCAGCGCGGTGGCGCGGCCGCTGCCGACGCGCGGCGCGAGCTGTCCCGCGAGCGGCATCGCAACGATGGCGCCGAGCGCGAAGCAGAACAGCGCGATGCCGAGCGAGGTGTCGCTGAGCGCCAGGCTTTCCTTGATGCGCGGCACCTCGACCGCCCATGCGCCGATGCCGAAACCGTTGGCGAGAAAGACGGCGAGCGTCGCGATGCGTTCCCTGACGAGTGAGTTCATGGACGTGCCGCCATCACGTTATCGCAGACGGCCCGGAGGCTCGCGACACGCGCGTCCGGCACGTCCGCTTCGACGAACAGATAATCGACGGCCGAAACAGGCGCTACCGCGAACGGCGCCGCTGTCATGAGCTTTTCCGAGGTCAGTGCGATGGCGATCTGGCTACTCGCTTTGACCATCGCGCGTTTCAGTTCGGCGTCCTCTGCGTCGAATACGGCGACGCCTTCATCGGGGTCGAAGGCGCAGGCGCCGAGAAAACAGAGGTCCGCGCGGATCTGCTGGATCTGCAGCAGCGCGGTCGCGCCGAGCGAGCCCGCCGCGCCGCCGGCGATGCGGCCGCCGATCAGGATCACGTCGATACCGGGGCGGTTCAGCAGCCGCGCGCAGGCCTCGGGCGAATTCGTGACGACGCTCAGGCCGGCGTTGTCGGGCAGCGCCGACGCGATCGCGACGTTCGTCGTGCCCGCGTCGAGCAGCACGATCTGCTTCGGACGAACGATCGATACGGCCGCCGCGGCAAGGCGTGCCTTGCGATCGACGGCCTCATGCATGCGCAGCGCCGCGGGTTTGTCGGCGGGCGACATCAGTAGCGCACCGCCGTACACGCGCTTGCAGTGCCCCTGATCCGCGAGATCGCGCAGATGACGGCGCACGGTGTGCTCGGAGATCTGCAGCTCGGCGGCCAGCTCGGCCGCGAGCACGCGACCATGCGTGCGCAATCGCTCCAGAATCAGTGCTTCGCGCTGCTCGGGCAGTAGCCCGTTGATTGCATCTTCCCGGGTTCGCTGCATGGGTCTCGTCTCCGTTTCGGAGTGAATCGATCATAAACGAGCAAAATATATCGTAAACGCTCGTGAGGCACAAGCGGTGCGCCCCGGCTCGTCTTGATCTCACGCGACGCCGTTCGGTTCCGGTCGTGAGTCACGGCCGAAAACCAGCCGGTCGAGCAGCCACACCGCGACGAGCGTTGCGCCCATCAGCGGGAAAACGACGCCGAGAAGCGCGAGGCCGGTTGTCCAGCCACGCATCGGCGGTGCGGCGCGCTCGCGCGACGGCGCGCCGAGCGAGCGTTGCGGCCGACGTTTCCACCACATCACGAAGCCGGTCACAGCGAGCGCGCCAAGGCCGAGCGAAATGGCTGCGCACAGTATCTGATTCGCGACGCCGAAGTAGCGACCCATATGCAGCGAGGTGCCGTACGACACGGCCTTCGCGATCGCGCCGTAATCGCCGTAGCGAATGTCCTTCAGGATCGCGCCGCTGTATTGGTCGACGTACAGCGTGCGTTCGTCTTTGGGATTCGCGGGGAAATAGGAGAGCGTGTAGACGCCGGCTGCGGAGTTCGGCAGCACGATGCGGTAGCCGTCCGCGATACCGAGCGACGCGGCGAGCGCGACGATATGCCCGAGCGACAGAGGCTGCGCCGCGTCGGTGGCCGCGGAAGAGGGCACGCTCGCGTTGCCCACGGCCCACGGCGTCAGCGGCAACGGCAGGTCGTCCATGACCATGCCGGGCATCGAGTCCATGTCGGCGCGCGTGGCATGCGCGAGCGTGACGCTCGCGTGGTCCGGGTGGTCCGAGGGCGTTCCCGGCACGATGGAGCGCAACGGCAAACCGCCCCACGCGCCCGGCGGAGCGCCAAGCTTCGTCGCGGTCGCGAACGCCTTGAACTGCTTGCCCCAGGAGCCGGTCCACGGCAGCCCCGTCAATACGAACGCAAGTGCGCCAAGGGCGAGCCAGATGCCGATCACCGCGTGAAGACTTTTCCATAGCGGACGTCCTTTCAGCGCCAGGCGCGGCAGCAGCACCGCGCGCGCGGTCGTTTTGCCGCGCGGCCACCATAGTGCGACGCCGGTGCCGATCATCACGAGCGTCCAGCATGCGGCCAGTTCCATCAGCAGTTCGCCGGGCTTGCCGAGCAGCAGCTTGCGATGAAGCATGCGATCCACCTGCATCAAGCGATGCTCGACGCTCAGCGTGCCCAGCACCTCGCCGCTATACGGATTCAGATAGATGCTCTGCTGCGAGCCGTCCGCGAGACGAAATACGAATTCGGCGCTGCGTTGCGGATCGCGGGTGATCACGGCGGTCGTCGCGATCGAGCCGGGCGGCATCGCCGCGCGCGCTTTCGCGAGCAGCGCGTTGTCGGCCAGCCTCGGCACGGCTTGTGGTGCGACGACCAGTTGCTGTCGATAAAGCAGCGGCTCGATCTGCGGCTGGAAGCAATACAGCGTGCCGGTGATGGCGAGCACGAGTAGAAAAGGCATCACGAAGAGGCCCGCATAAAAATGCCAGCGCCACAGTGTTCGATAGCCTGGATGTGTCGGGCCGCTCGTGGCGGCGGTTGTACCGTTCTGCGCGCGCACGCGTTCGGCGGTTCGAGTCGTGGACATGAAATCCTCGTCGGGCAAATGGGTCGATGGTTCGTGTGCGACAAGCGGTTTGCCGCGTCTCGCATCAGGCTTAGATATGCAGCTTCGCTTCGACATAAAACGTGCGGCCCGGATACGGGTGGTAGACGAAGTAGCGCGCGTCGAACAGGTTGTCGACGCCGATGCCGAGTTCGCTGAGCTTCGTCGGCTTGAACGTGAACTTCGCGTCGACAACCGTGTAGGTGCTGGTGCCGCCGAACACGTTGGGGTTCGTGTCGGTATTCGTCAGCGTGTTGTACTGACGACCCGAGTAACGCGCAGCGAGCGTCAGCGCCGCGCGCGCGTCGAAGTGATACGTCGCGGCAAGATTCGCGCGCCACAGCGGAATGCGGTAGAAGTACTTGCCGACCGAGGCCGGATTCCGTGCGTTCTCGAGGATCTTCGACTGCGTGTACGCGACGCTCGCGAGCAGATCGAGCCCGCGCACGAACACGTCCTCGCCCGAATAGCTTGCTTCGACGCCGCGCGAGCGAACCTTGCCGATGTTCTGGAAGTTCGTCACGCTCGGAATCACGGTGGTGTCGGTCTGACTGAAGATCGTGTTCTTCACGTCGTCCTGAAAGAGGGAGAAGCGGAACACGCCATTCCAATGCGCCCATTCGGCGCTCAGCTCTTTCGACAGATCGTCTTCGGGCTGCAAATATGGATTGTTGTTGACGATCGCGGAGCCGTTGATTTGCCCCTGGAACAGTTCGCTCGCGGTCGGAAAGCGATACGCGCGAGCGATCGACGCGCGCAAAGTCAGCTCGTCGCTGACATCGAACGATAGCGACGCCTTCGGCGAAAGGTGGCGCTGGCTGGCATCGCTGTACGCGATCGTCGTGCCGGGCAGCGACTGTGCGCCATCGTAGGCTTGCCAGTCTTCATAGCGCGCGCCGTAGACGAGCTTCCAGCGCGGCAGAAAGCGCCACGCGTCCTGCGCATAAAGAGCTTGCGTCTGCGTCTTGCCGGTGAACGCGTTGGCGAACGAGGTCGCGTCGCCGTCGCGCCAGTTCAGCGTGTTGTAGGTCTGGTTGTCGACGAAGTAGTTGTCGTAGTGGTAGCCGACGCTCAGTGCGTGATTGGCCAGTCCTGGCTGGTTCGTCGCGGGCGTATAGGTGCCGCGCAGGTCCAGCGTCTTCCAGCCGGTGCCGTCGTTGAACAGCACGGTGCCGGGGCCATTGCCCGGACCGCCGGCACTCGCGGTGCGTGCGACGCCATTGCCGATGTCGTAATACGAGGCGATCGCCTCGCCGTTCCAGCCGGTCGCGTTGCGCGTTTTCAGCGACACGCCGTAGAGCCAGTTCTCGCTGTGCCCGACACCCGGCGCAAACGCGGCCACCGGAATCGTGTAGTGGTAACCGTTGATCGATACGTTGCCGCTGTACACAGGGTTGCCGGCCGCGTCGCGCAGGAACGTCGATGTTTCGCTGTTGTACGTCTGGTGCCAGTAGCCGAGGGTGAAGCCGCCCTGCAGCGTCGGCGTGAAGTCGTACTGCATCTTCAGCTTGAACTGGTCCTGCACCGTGTGCTCGATGCCTTCGCCGTTCACACCGAGCACGGCCGTCGGCGCATTGGTCTGGTTGTTGTAGAAATAGGCGCCGGTGACGGGCGTGTCGCCGGCCTTGGCGGGCGTGGTCGATTTAGCGAGGGTTGCGAATTGCAGCGGCTGACTCGTGTTCTCGAGATGATTGACGCCGAGCCGGTACGAGAACTTGCCGATGCTATCGCCGATCGACGCGCTCGCTTCGCTGCCGTTGAAGCTCTGGTTCACGCCGAACAGGCTGAAGTGCTGCGTGAATGCCTTCACGTCGGCGTTGGCCTCGAACTGCTTTGGCATGCGCGTGCTGATCAGCACGGTCGCGCCGAGCGAATTGCCCGGATACAGCGCGGAAAACGGCCCGTAGATTACGTCGACCTGCTGGATTTCGTCGGGATACACCATCGACCAGCGCGGCGGAAACGAATAGCTATTGCCGAGCAGGTTGCTCAGCAGCAAGCCGTCCGCATAGACGAGGCCGCGCGCGCTCTGCGTATTGCTGGTGCCGCGCACCGCGATGATTGAATTCAGATCGCCGATAAAGCGCTTGCGTACCGCCAGGTTCGGCATGTACTTGAGCACGTCCTCGGTGTTGACGACGTTCCAGTTCGCGAACTGATCGCGCGTCACGGTTTCGACGGAGGCCGGCAGGTTCGGGTCGACGGCGCGCGGTGCGGCGCTCGCGCTTGCGCTTGCGCTCGCACTGACGCTGACGGCGGGCAGCGTCGCGTCGGTGTTTGCGTCGGCGGCATGCGTGGGTGTTGCGACGAAAGCCGGCACGAAGGCAGGCATGAGCGCGGGCCAAAGAACTGAACGACGAACCGCGCGACGAGCGGAAAAGACAGCGTCACGGCGGACGCAATAAGAGAGCCTTCGCAGCGCGAAGTTGAACATGAGCGTTTCCTCGATGCATTGAACAGGCGATCGCAGGCCTCGTCGATGTGGGCGACGAAGGCGCGATCAGAACCGGTAGCGATCAGGAAACGGCAGGTGGGGCGCGCGGACGTCCCGACGGGAAGGCGCCAAGCGGGGTGAAGCGGGTGGACAGCGTGGGCGGCGCGGTGCCGGCCAGCGGCAGCGCGGCCGGCGGCTCGACGGCGGCGAGCGTCGGCATCGCGACGTGATGTTCGAGCAGATGACAGTAGCCGCAGGCGCCGAATGCCTCGTCGTGGCTTAGATGCACGGGCGCGGGGCTGGTTTGAGCGACGACGCTCGCATCGCTCACATTGCTTGCACCAGCCGGGTGAAGCGCCGAACATAGCGCGGCAATCGGCTCGTGGGCGCGGCCCGATTCGAGCAACTGACTCATGAGCGGCGCGAACGCGACGAGCCACATGGCGACGAGGCCAAGCCATGCGGTCAGGTGGTTGCGCGAGTGTCGAGTCATGATCGTCGAAGAAAAGACGGGCGCGATTCTAGCATCACCGCGCGATTCTTTCATTCGTAATGACGGGCATAACGGCGGATTAGACGATGAAACAGCGCTCATTTCGGGGCGCTGAGGCCGAGGCGACAACCAGCGAGCCGTGGCGCTATGTTCGGCCGGGCAGTTCGTCGACGCGTTGCCCCTCGTCGCGCCGCAGCTCGAAGACTCCGCCTTGCCGAACGATCAGCGGGCCGAAGCGTTCAATATTGCCGGTGCGTGTTCGTTCGCGCTGGGTCAGTGGGCGAGCTCGGTCGAGCGCGTGCGGCAGGCGTGCGTCGAGCGATTCGGCGGCGCGCTATGACGCCTCTGTGAGCTGCATGTGATACAGGCCCCACGGCGACAATTCGAAGCGGTCCTTCAGTGGCTTGGCCGCGAGTTCGGGAATCTGATCGGCGTCGTAGATCGCCCATAACGGCCCCACGCCGCCGAGCGCCAGCGGCTTGCCGTCCATTTGTGTCGCGACGATGAAGTGATACTCGCGCACCTTGTCGAGCGTCGTCAACACCGCGTAGCCATCGACCGCGTGCATGACGATTTGCGTGCTGCCCGCGTCGGGCGCGCCGACGTTTGCGAGCACGTCGGTGAGCAGCGGGCCGCTAAACGTATGCATGTGCGCATCGTATTCGATCGTCGGATGGATCGTCACGGTCTTCATGCTGGCGAGCCACGGCAGATCGACGCCGTACGCTTGCGAAAACTTCACCTGGTGCTTCGCCAGCAGTTGATCGAAAGCCGGATTGAGCGCGCCGCGATTGCTGTGCTTGATCGCGCCGGAGATCGTCAGGACGACCGGAGACGGCCCGCATTCGGCGTGCTCACGCTTCGCGCCGAATGCGGGCGCGACCGCCGCGCCCAGTGCCGCGGCGCTGGTCAGGAACTGGCGTTTGTTCATTACGTTTTCTCCGGGTGTCGTCGATGCGCCGCGTGGTGAGGTGCGCGCTCTTCTATTGTCGGAGAATTGTCGCCGCACGTGATATGGCGATGCTTCATTAACGCGTCATTCGCTATGCTATTTCCGCTTGCGGTTCGCGCCGGAGCCGGCACGGTTCCTTGCGCGGCGGTCCAATGCGGTGCGCGTCTTCGCAGGTTTATGACGAAGTCCTTTTCCAATGCCCAGGGACGCACGAACCAGGCGCAACGCAAGAAGCCTCCACTCTTTGTCGCCCTGATCAATGGAAGTGCTCAGTTCGCGCCGATACTGACGGTGCGCGTCACATCGACGACCGACAGCCGGATCGCGTCGATCAATGCGCGCGCGGCCGGTGACGGCGTGCCCGCCGCGCGCATCGTCAGGCCGATCTCGCGCCGCGTGTTGTGCAGCGGTACATCGAGCACCACCAGTTGCCCGGACTGAATCTCGTGATGCAACTGCTGCGCCGACAAGGCCGCCGCCATGTCGGTACCGAGCAGCAGGCCGCGAATCACCGCGAGGTCGGCGGTCTCGACGGTCGGCAGAGGCGGCTTCACCTTCATCCGCTTGAATTGCGTTTCGAACAGCGCACGCGCCGGCGCGTTGCTGCGCGGCAGAATCCACTGCGCGTCGCGCAGACCCATGATGGTCAGATCGTGCGCGTGAGTCAGCGGATGACCGCGGCGCACCAGCACCACCATGTCTTCCGACATCAGCCGCTCGTTTTTCAGGCCGCTCGTCGCGTCGTTGTCGCGCAGCGCGCCGAGAATGAAATCGATGTCGCCCGCGCGCAGACCGGCCACGAGCGTCTCGTAGGCGCTTTCGTCGGTCACCACGCGCACGCCCGGATTCTCCGAGGTCATTCGCGCGATCGCCTTCGGCAGGATCAGCGTGCGCCCGAGCGGCAACGCGCCGACTGTCACCGAGCCCTGAATCTTGCCGTGCAATGCGGCGATATCGTCGGGGACGTGGCGCAGTTCGTTCAGCGCGCGGCGTACGTGAAGCAGGAACGTCTCGCCCTCGGCCGTCAGCAGAATGCCGCGCGGGCTGCGGTGAAACAGACTCAGTCCCGAGCCGCTTTCGAGTACCCGGATCGCGGTACTCACCGCGGGCTGGCTGATGCCGAAGGTTTTTGCCGCGCTCGGCATATGCCGATGCCGCGCGAGCGCCGCGAATAGTTGCAACCGCCGCGTGTTGAGCAGATACGCGGGCAATGCGCCTTCCGCGACGGGCCGGCGGCGCGTCTGTCGCGCGGTGCACCATCGGGAGAGTTCTTCGAGTTCAGCGAAGATCCGCTCGCACCGATGCAGCACCGCGCGGCCGACCGGAGTGGGCAGCATGCCCGAAGGACCGCGATCGAACAGCGGTTCGCCGAGCGCCGACTCGAGCTCCTGCACGGAGCGCGTGACCGCCGACTGCGCGCGAAACAACGCGGCCGCCGCGCGCGTCGCGCTGCCCGTATCGGCGACGAGCCGGAATGCGCGCAGTTGCGCGAGATTGAGCAGGTCCTTGCTGCTGACCGATAGCGGCGCTTTGGCGCTCGCCTGGCTGGTTGAGGCGGAAAGCGTGTCGTTGCTCATGCCGCGCCCGCGATCAGATGCAACGACGGCAGCGACAGATTCAGACTTTCCTTCGAGATATGCGTGTGCTCCTTCATCAACGCATCGACGCGCGCGCCTTCGCCTTTTTTCAGCGCGTCGACGATCGCGTGATGCTGGCGATGCGCGTACATCAGCATCATGAATTGACGCTCGCGCGCGGATTCGTCGAACGCGATCGTGAACGGCGACACGAACGGCACCTTGTCGTTCAGACTGAGCGCGGCCGTGACCGCCTGGTTCTGCGCCGCGTCGACGATCAGCGCATGAAAGCGGCCGTTCATCTGCGCATAGCGCACGTCGTCGCCTGGCTGCAGATGCTTTTGCTCGAAGATCGCGTCGCCTTCACGCAGGCAGTCGTCGAGCGCGGCGGCGAGCGCGGGGCTCACGCCGTTTTCGGCGACCGAGCGCGCGGCGAGTCCCTCGAGCACGCCGCGCACGTCGATCGCGTCGAGCACGTCGCGCACGCTGAAGCGGCGCACGACGTAACCGCGCGAGCCCGAACGATCGAGCAGGCCTTCCGACGACAGCACGCTCAACGCATAACGCAGCGGCGTGCGCGACACGCCGAGCCATTGCGCAAGCTGCGCTTCGACGAGCCGCTGCCCGGGCGACAGTTCGCCCGACAGGATCTTCTCGCGTAAGGTCTGCACAATCGCTTGCTGGGTGGTCTCGTTCATCGTTTCGTCGCTCGTCGGAAGCAGCGCAGTATAGCCACGCGTGCAGCACCGCTCCAAGCCTTGGAAATGTGCGTTGCGAGTTGTTTTCCGGGCCATCTGTTTTGTTTATCGCGAGCCGAGATGCCGAGGCGTCGCGGAAGGCTTGCCTCACGGGCTTGGGATACCGAGGGAGCCCTGCGCGGCGTGGGTCGGGGTGCGCTTCATCCGCGCTCCGGCCGCGCAAATGCCGGGTTTTTACTCATCAACCCGGCGCTGCCTGAGGTATACCCGTGCTTCCCGTATCGCGGCACAATTTCTATCTTTGTATCCCAAGACGGTCGTGGTGACTAGCGCGGTCAACCTGGCGACCTATCCGATTGGCAGCAGCACGAAGTGACGGAAGAGAACGAATATGGCAAGAATCATTGGTGGTATCGGCACGTCCCATGTGCCCACGATCGGGTTGGCGTACGACAAGGGCAAGCAGAACGAACCGGCATGGGCGCCGATGTTCAAGGGTTATGAACCGGTGGCGCAGTGGCTGGCCGAGCACAAGCCCGACGTGATGGTGATGTTCTACAACGACCACGCGAACAGCTTCTTCTTCGACTGCTATCCCACGTTCGCGCTCGGCGTGTCGCTTAACCACGAGTTCGCCGATGAAGGCGCCGGCAAGCGTCCGCTGCCCGACATCGCCGGTCATCCGGATCTCGCGATCCATATCGTCGAGCAACTGGTCGCCGACGAATTCGATCTGACCGTCTTCCAGGACCGCCCGCTCGATCACGGCGTCAATTCGCCGCTGTCGCTGATGCTGCCGCATCAGGGCGGCTGGCCGCTGTCGCTGGTGCCGCTCGAAGTGAACGTGCTGCAGTATCCGCTGCCCACCGCGAATCGCTGCTACCGGCTCGGCCAGGCGCTGCGTCGCGCGATCGAATCGTTCGAGCAGGATCTGAAGGTCGTGGTGGTCGGCACGGGCGGGCTGTCGCACCAGGTGCATGGCGAACGCAGCGGCTTCAACAACACCGAATGGGACATGGAATTCCTCGACCTGATCGTCAGCGATCCGGAGCGTCTTGCCGCGATGAAGCACGTCGATTACGTGCGCCTCGGCGGCGCGGAAAGCGTCGAGACGATCATGTGGCTCGCGATGCGCGGCGCGCTGGGTCAGAAGGTCCGCGAACTGCATCGCAACTACTACCTGGCGACCAGCACCGCGATGGCCGTGACGATCTACGAAGAAGAGGTGGCGTAATGAATCCGCAACTGGTTGGCGTCGAAGAACTGACCGGCACGTATCCGTTCGATATCCGCCAGAGCATGAAGGCGATGCGCCTGAACCGCTTTTTCTGGCAGATGCGCGAAGCGTCGGCGCGCGCACTGTGGCTCGAAAACCGCACCGCCTCATACGATGCGGCCGGCCTGACGCCGGAAGAACGCACGCTGGTCGACAACACCGACTGGATCGGTCTGATCCGTTATGGGGTGTCTTTCTTCGTGCTCGAGAAGTTCGCGCGTGTGGTGAAGATCACCAATCTCGGCGTGTACGCGAGCATGCGCGGCGAAACGCTCGAAGCGTTTCTGAAGACTCGTCAGGTACCCGACGCCGTTTAAAGGCCGCGCATCAAGGCAGCGCTGTCCGCTGGGTAATCCGATTTGAAGTTCCGATGTGTAGTTCAAGCCACCCGGCTTACTTCGACCCGGCCGTGATTATCGGCGGGTTCATGTCGCATATCTTCTTTGCTGTGCCGTTGGTGTTGACCGTCAAGCGGTTGAAAGGTAAAGGGCTTTGGCTATCCCTCGAAAACGGCCGCACGCTCGCGTCTGTCGTGATCGACGGGGATAACGACACGGGTGTCGCTCATTTGCGCTGGTTCATCGTCGACGATCCTTTGCGCGGCTCCGGGATTGGACGGCAATTGCTGTCGCATGCCATGCGTTTCGTCGACGAGCGGTTCGACGAAACCTATCTATGGACGTTCAAGGGGCTCGACGCGGCGCGTCATCTGTACGAGTCATTCGGCTTTCGGCTAAGTGAAGAATCGGAAGGCACGCAATGGGGAACACGCGTGGTCGAGCAGCGTTTCAACCGGCTTTGCGCAAGGAAAGGCGATAACGGTACTGCGTGATCGGCGCGGCAGCGAACTCGACGCCGTCGGTCAATGCGCGAGGACCGCCGCCGCGATCCGGTCGGCCAAATCGCCGAGAACGCGGCTCAACGCGGCCGCCTGCGCGAGCGCATCGTGTCCATTGATCGCGGAGTCGAGCGTCACCTGCTGCCGCAGCGTCGCCTGATCCGAGTGCCCGGCCAGCAGCGTCCACTCCGCTTGCAGCGTCAGCGTGCCGCTCGGGTCGGCCGTGGCATTCAGCACGGTGACGACCAGCGTGCGCGTGCCGGGCGGCGCGGGTGCATCCGGAACGACGAACGATCCGGCGGGCAGCCGCGTGAGCAAGTCCTGGGCGAGCGTTTTGCGCATCATCTGAGCGAGCGGTGCGCCCCACAGGTCGCTATCGTCGATCGTCAGCCGGTTCTGCGAAGCCAGCGTGACGACTTCGAGCCGATCGAGCACCGCGGGAATATGCACGGCGGTCAGTTGAATCGGTGGGATCGGCGCCGTGGCGGGCGGCGCGTCGGCGGGCATCGGGTTCAACGTCACATAGCGTGTCGGTATGCTGTGTCCGCATCCGGCGAGCGTCATCGCCGCGACGGTTACGACAAACGCCGCCGTCCTGACGCTCGTCGCGAGCAATGCCGCGACGGCGCGTCCGACGGGGAACGTGGACCTCGTCATCATTGAGCCTCCTGCTGCCTGCCACGGATCAGCGCCTCCGGATGGCGGTCGAGATAGTCGGCCAGTGCCCGAATCGAGCGTGCGGTGTCGGTCAGCTCCTGCATGGCGGCAGGCAGGTCGTTCTGGCTCGACGCGTCGCCGCCTAGCGTCCGGTTCGCCGCGGCAACGGTGCGATCGGCCGCGTTCGCCGTCTCGCGCAATTGCGCGACGAGCGGACCGATCTGTGGCGAGACCTGCTGCAACGTGTGATCGATCTGCGCGACCGAGTGGTCGATGTGCGTCAGGCTGTCCTTAATCTGAGGCGAGGAACTGAGCGCGTTGATATGCGCGGCGATACTGCGGACCTGTTCGCCGGTTTGCCGGATCGGAAGATCGTCGATTTTCTGGATCACCTCGTTGGCCTTGGCCATCGTCGTGTCGAGATTCGCGGCGGCGACACTCGGAATGACGGGCAGGCCGTCCTCGCTGGCGAGCGTCGCCACCGGCGCGCCTTGCACGAAGTCGAGGTTGATCTTGTCCGCGCCGACGAGCGGCGGATCTTGCGATAACCGCGCGCGCAAGCCTGTGGCGACGAGGCGGGTGAGCATGCCGTCGACGAGCGGGCGCCAGTCCCCGTTGGCCGGTGGCGGCGCGCCGACGATGCCAAGCTGCGACGGGTTCAGCGCGATCTGCACCGGGGTGCTCAGCGCGCCCGTGCGTGCGTCGTAGTTCAGGCGCACGCTGGTGACGGTGCCCACGTCGAAACCGCGCAATTGCACATCGGCACCACTCTTCAGGTCGCCGACGGCGCCCTCGAAGCGCACCAGATAGGTGACGACCGGGCCGTGCCCCGGCGCGAGCGCGGGGCGGCGATCGACACCGTCGAAATGCGATGCCGGTTCGCCGGGCCCGGGCTCCATCACGATCTCGGGGCCGGTCAGCACTCCCTTGATCGACGCTGGATCGTTGAGATCCACGTGTGCGCCGCGCAGATAAAACCTGGTCTCGCTGCGCAGATACTTTTTTTCGGCGCGATCTATCTTGAGCTCGGCTTTCACGTGTCGGCCATCGGGCGCGAGCGTAATCTCCGAAACGGCGCCGACCTTCACGCCGCGCAGCGTGACGATCGTGTCGTCGGGCTTCATGCCGTACGCGTTGTCGAAGGTTACCGTGACCGTCTCGCCATGATGCATCAACGCGCGAACGCCGAGCCATCCGGCCATCGCGAAGGCTGCGACCGGCACCGCCCAGATCCAGCCGGGCCAAGAGCTGCGCCGCACCTGAGCTTGCGAACGACGGGGACGCGTGCCGCTCATCGCTTGCTCCGCGGGTGGACGTCCCACATCAGGCGCGGGTCGAATGCGCGCGAAGCGGCCATCGTCAGAAACACGACCAGCGCGAACGCGGTGGCGCCAATGGCGGGTCTCGCCGCGGCGATGCCGTCGAACCGGACCAGCGGCACGAACGCCGCGATCGTGAACACGTCGACGTACGACCATCGGCCGAGTTCGTCGATCAGGCGGTACAGATGCGCCTTGACCCGCAGATGCCGGCGCGAACGGCGCCGAACGGAGACGACGAACCATGCCATGCCGAGAATCTTCGCCACCGGAATGACGATGCTCGTACAGATGATCAGAATGCCGAGCGGCCACAGGCCAGCGTGAAACAGCTGGTAGACGCCGTCGATGATCCGGGTTGAGTGGGTCCGCCCGAGTTGCATCGAAGTGGTCATCGGAAAGAGGTTGGCCGGGATCGTCAGAACGAGCGCGGCGAGCGACAGCGCAGCCGCGCGCACGACGGCGTCGGTTTTGCGAGCGCGCAACGTCAGTCCGCAGCGAGGGCACGGACGCCCCTCCTGCGACATCGGCACGACCAGATCGCAAACCGTGCAGGACAGCGGCGCTTCATGTTCCGGCAACTCGTTTTCCGCGGCGATCGCGCGCCACACGGTTCTCCGGTCGAGCGACGCGCGCGTGAGCATCGACAGCAGCGCCGCGGCGATGAAGCAGTAGCCGCCGGGGGCGATCGTGCCGGTCAGATTCTGCGTCACGCGCGCGTAACCGACGAAGCAGCCGACCAGATAGACATCGGGCATGGTCCAGATATCGAGCGAGGTGGTCCAGCGAAACAGCGCGCCGATTCCTCTGGTACGCCGGCCGAGCCGCAGCGCGGCGAGGACGATCACGAGGCCGCCAAAGCGGATGAATGGCAGCACGATACCGAAGGTGCCGAGCAGTACCGCGAGAATGAACCAGCCATCGTTCCACATCTGCACGATGCCCGACGACAGCAGTGATGAGCGTTCGACGCCGAGCATATGGACATACATCAGGGGCGCGAGGTTGGCCGGAAACAGTAATACGAAGGTCGCGCTCGCGCAGGCGAGCGCCGCGGTCTGGCTTCGGCCGCTACGCCGCTCGAGCGGAAAGTGACAGGCGCGGCAACGCGCGTAGGTATGGGCGGTGAGCGGCGGGATGTCTTCGAGCGCGCCGCATTCGGGGCAGCCGATCGTCATGCGACGTTCTCCATCGGCTGTCCGTTTTCAGGCGGGCAGCGCGTTGCGAATGAGGTTTCGCCGATCATCACTCGACCCCTGGCGCCGTTTGGCGCGTGCATGCACGGCAGACGCGCTGGTGCGCGCCAGTTCTTGTCCTCCACTAGCATGGCGCGTTCCCGGCCCGGCCTCGGCGCGCCGGGCAGCGCGGACGAACGGCGGCTGCGGTGTGGCGTCAGTCGGGTGAGCGGTTCCGATCCGCTTCGCTTTGCGAGCCGGGCGGCGTGCCCGGTTTGGTGTCCGGCGCCGCTGACGGGCCGGCGTCGGCAAGGATCAGCAACCTCGACGACAGCGCGTCGGGATGGCCCGGCTTGAACCAGTTCATCTCGGGAATGCGTGAATCGGTCAGGTAGATCGTGCCGTCCGGCCCTTCCGCGAACGTATCCGGCCATCGCAGGCCGGGCTCGTGCAGCAACGTCGTCAATGTCGCGCCGTCCCATACCTTCACCGCGTGTTCTTCGACCGCGGTAATCAGCAGCCGTCCCGTCCGGTCGATGTGCAGCCCGTCGGCGGGGCGATGCTCAAGCACTTTCTCGACGCGGTTGCCGACTTCATCGGTCGCGAGCGTGGTATCGCGAAGCGCTTCGGTGGGCACGCGGTAAAGCGTTTTGCCCTTCACCGCCTGCCAGTACACATACAGTCCATCGCGAGTGAGCGCGATGCCGTCGGCCGCCAATTCGACGCCGCGTCCATCGGGACGCCGCAATGGTGCGCCGCCTGCATGGACCGTGACGCCCGGATCCGTTTGCGTCGACGGATGCCCGTCGAGCACGCGGCGCGCTTGACCGGTGCCGAGATCGACCACCACGATCGCGCCGCGTGTTCCAGAGTCCGTGATGTAGGCGAAACGGCCGTCGGGACTGATGCGCACGTCGTTCAGATAGCTGCCCTGAGGCGCGATTTCGAGCGTGAACGCAATGCAGCCGACGACGCTATCCGTCGCAAGATCGATGCGGACCAGTTTAGGGGCACCCGGCACGACGAACGCCTGGGCCGGCGCGCCGGGGTCGAGTACCCACAGGTTGTTTTGGGAATCGCACAGCATCGCCTGCACGCAGACCCAGCGATCCTGCGGGTTCAACTCGTCACGCCTGGCATTGCGCCAGCCGTTCCATCGATCGTCGGGATAAGGACGGACGTCGCCATCGGGTGTGAGTACGCCGACGGAGATCGGCGCGTCTTCTGTCCAGCGCGGGAAGTTGACGAAGATGCGTCCGTCCGCGGCGACGGCGACGCCGGTCACCTGGTGCCCGAACGACGCAATCTCGCGCAGATGCGGCAGCGAGCCGTCGTCACCGGCGCTCGATGCAGGCGCGGCGGTCAGTGGAACCCGATCCGCGGCGGTTGGCGTGGCGGTGTCTTTCATGGGCTGTCTCCGGGACAGGACGGAAATGTCAGTATTCAGCAAACCGAATGCCGCGTGCAAAGATAAAGTAAATCGTAATCCGCGAATCTTTCGGAAGGTATTCAACGTGAATTGCTGACAGCCCTTTATGCGAATCGTTTGACTTTCGCGCGAGCAGAGAACGGTACTGCGCGCAATAGGGAAAGCCGAGTTGTCGCGTGGCGCTTGATACGACATGGCGCGCTAAAAGGCCGCGTTGCTACTACGTCATTCAGGGCGAAAAGAATCGCTCCGCGGCGGCGTGCGGAGCCGCCGTACCAAACGGTCCATTTCGGCAACTCTGACTCTCAGGGTTTCTCCTGACTCGCCTTTGGACCCGCCGTGTCACTCGTGCGCTACACCGCTCATTTGCAAAGAAAAAATAATGCCGACGTCTAAGGAATGTGCTAGAAAATAACAATTGCACGCGCAGACAAATAGCCACGCCTGCAAGTAAAAATTTCGGCTTTCAATACTCTTAATCGGCCGCGAGGTGGATCGTGAGAACAAGGACGCTTTGGGGGCTCGGGGTGACGACGGTCGCTTCGGTGCTAACGCTGCAATGTTATCCAGCGTGGGCCGACGGACCCGAAGCGGCGTATGCGTCCGACGACGAGGTGCCGGCCGGCTCGCTCAGTCCGAACGAGTACAAGGTCAATGCGGACGGCATGAAAGAAGATCCGAATGCGAAGATGTCGGACGTGGCCCGCGCGTATCGCAATGGCTATATCAACCGCGGCAAGCAGGATCAGGCCGATTACCAGGCAATGATCGACTCGCACAATCACGGTCAGCGGCAACCCGCCAGGACCGACGTCGCGCGGGTCGACGTGCCGCCGCTGCCGCCGGGCGTTCCCGAAGACGATAACTCGAAGTACACGAGTATTCCGCCGCAGCCTCAGAAGCCGCGGCCGGTCCAATACGCGCAGCGTCAGGTGCCGCAACCGCCGCCGCAACAGCAATATCAGCAGGTGTACCAGCAGCCGCAGTACGCGCCGCCGCCAATGCAATACCAGCAGGCGCCGGCCTACGCGCAGATGCAGCCGGTCTACGACAACCAGCCGGTATACGTGCGGCAGGACTATCCTCAGCCGCCCGTGCAGTACGTGCCGGTTTATCCGCAGGCGCAATACGATGAAATGCCGCAGGTCGTGGAAACGGTGGTTCAACCGGTCGCGCCTGTCGCTTATCAGGTTTATCGTCCGCCGGTCTATTGGGCGCAGCCGCGCGTGTATGCGTATCGCGCGCCGGTCTACAGCTATCGTATGTGGCGTTGAGGTATTGCGCGAGTCGTGGCGGCGTTGCGCAGCAATGGAACGCCGCGGCGAATACTCGCACGCATCGATTGATTGGCCGATAGAAAGTACTCAGCCCGCCGCATTCGTGGCGGGCTGAGTACTTTCTTTTATTCGTTTTGCGCTAGTGGCCGCTGGCACCTCTCGTGCGCACATTCAGATGGTTATTCACCTGTCTGACTCCGCGCACCGATCTCGCGACACTGCCGGCGCGTTGCACCTGAGCGCGCTGCGGTACCCAACCGGTCAGCGTCACGATACCGCGGCGCGCCTGCACGTGAATCGACGTTGAATGCAGGTTCGGTGTGCGTGCGAGCGCGCGCCGCACGTCGCGCGCAAGCTCGCTATCGGGTCTGTTGCGAGCCGGCGATGCCGCGATGGATTGGCTTTGCGCGGAAGCATCGTTCGGCATGCCGCCACTGGTTTGCGCATTCGCACAGGTCGCAGTGCCGATCGCAATTGCTGCCGCGGCAATGGCGCCAATTAGGGTGCTCGCGCTGTCTTTTCTCACAAGTCCTCCTGTACCACCTGATTGTCGCTCGCCGCGCAGCAGATCGACCTTGGGGCTATTGCGGTTGCCCGTTGCCCAATAGCGCGTCCGTCGTGAGGACCGTGCAGTACTCTTGATCGAGGTTGGCCAGTGACATCGCGTGAATGTCGTCGGCGCTGCGCGGCGTTCCGTTCCAGTCGGTCCGTGCAAAAGTGAAACAGCCGTCGGCCACTAGATAGGTATCGAAACCGAGGTTGCCGGCCATCCGCACCGTGGCCTCGACCGAGTTGTTGGTGATGACACCCGCCACGACCAGCGTCGTGTGGCCGGCGGCGCGCAGGCGGTCTTCGAGTCCCGTGCCGATGAACGCGTTATTCGTGCGTTTCGCAATCACCGGTTCGTCGGGCAACGGCACGTTCGACGCCTTGAATTCGTGTCCCGCCTGACCCGGCCGGTAGTGCGACCCAGGCTCCGTCGAGTCGTGCCGCACATGCCACACCGGCCAGCCTCGGCTACGCCAATGCGCGAGCAAGCGGCTCACCTGCGTTTCGGCTGCGGGATTGTTGCGCTCGCCCCAGCTCGGATGATCGATCGCGCGTTGCAGATCGATCAACAACAATACGGCGCCGGCGGAAGGAGCGGGAGAACGCATGGGTCGAATGAGTCTGTGTGGGTGTCGATATGATTCTGGCAGACTTTACCGTATTGGCGCCGTCAATAGCCATGTATGATGGCGGGCTCGCGCCCGGCAGGGCGCCCTGCGCGGGCGGCTTGCGCGGATCGCGCGCCGTCTGCCGCGCCCACCGGGCCGCAACGCATTCATTCACGATGATCCAGAGGAAGACCGCCATGACGGCTGCAACGCAATTCGACCAGGTTTCTGTTGTCAAACGAGCCAACGTGTACTTCGACGGCAAGTGCGTGTCGCACACCGTGCTGTTCGCCGACGGCACGCGCAAGACGCTCGGCGTGATCCTGCCCGGCACGCTGAACTTCGGCACCGACGCGCCGGAGCTGATGGAAGTGCAGGCGGGCAAATGCCGCATCCGTCTCGACGGCAGCGATGAGTGGAAGACCTATGGCGCGGGCGAATCGTTCTCGGTGCCTGGCAAGAGCCGCTTCGATATCGATGTGGTTGAAACGCTGGACTACGTTTGCAGCTATCTGTAAGCGGCTTTAAGGCGCGTGCAGTGGGATAAGAAAGACCTATTGCAAGCAGCCGGGACGGCTTGGACAATGGACCCAGGCTATCTTTGCTCAGATGTGTTGAAGAGACAACACGCAAGCATTCGCGAGTGCGTGCTTGAGCCAGGTGCTCAGAATGGGCCGTCCATTGCGCTTCGCTTCGACGATGAACCTTACGCTGTCTCTTTCGCCACGATCTCCTCGATCACCTGCACGAATTGCTCGACCGGCTGGCCGCCGGTCACCAGATAGCGGCGGTTGAAAATGATCGACGGCACCGATTGAATGCCCATTTCCTGATTGTTCTTTTCCGCTTCGCGCACTTCATCGGCATACGCGCCGCTCGTCAGCACGTCGCGCGCTTCGTTGGCGTCGAGTCCTACCGACTGGGCCGCTTCGACCAGCACGTCATGGTTGCCCGGATTCTTGCCGTCGGCATGATACGCGCGCAATAGCGCGAGCTTCAGCGGTAACTGGTGGCCCTTCAGGCCGGCCCAATGCAGCAGGCGGTGCGCGTCGAACGTGTTGTAGGTGCGGATGCGCGGACCGAAATCGAAGCCGACGCTCGCGCCGCGTTCGCGGATCATCGCCTGCGTTTCGGCGATCTGCGCGGCCGTGCGGCCGTATTTCTTGCCGAGATACTCGACGATGTCTTCGCCGTCCGGTGCCATCTGCGGATTCAGTTCGAATGGATGCACGACGATACGCGCGTCGATTTTGTCCTGAAGCCGCGCGAGCGCGAGCTGCAGCGACGACAGGCCGATCGCGCACCACGGGCAGGCGATGTCGGAAACAAAATCGATGGTGAGCTGCTGTTTCATGGTTGTCCTGGCGGAATGAACTGCGATGCGGCGGCGGCAAGTGCGGCCGCAACGAAACCGACAGCGTAGCGTGAATCGTCCGTCCGTGCAGTGCGGCTGAATTTGACCGCAAGACCCGGAGTGTTTTCCCGCCACCACACTCGTACACTAAGTTCATCGAGCTACCTACCTTGATGGCGCGGGCGACGAGCCCGCGCCGCCCACTCATCGACGATGAACGCAATCGCTCCCACCCAAACGATCGACCACCGCGTCGACGCACTCGACTGGCCGCGGATCGAACACGATCTCGATCAGTACGGCTGCGCCGCCGTGCCGCAACTGTTGACGCCCCGCGAATGCGACGCGCTGAGCGCGCTCTATACACGCGACGCGCTTTATCGCAGCCGCGTCGTCATGGCGCGCCACGGCTTCGGTCGCGGCGAATACAAGTACTTTGCGTATCCGCTGCCGTCGCTCGTCGGCGGCTTGCGCGGTGCCCTTTATCCGCACCTCGTGCCGGTCGCGAACCGCTGGAACATGGCGATGGGCATCGACGTGCGCTATCCGCCGAAACATGCGGATTTCATTCGACGCTGCCGGGACGCCGGCCAGGTGCGTCCGACGCCGCTGATCCTGCAATACGGCGAGGGCGATTTCAATTGCCTGCATCAGGATCTGTACGGCGAACACGTGTTCCCGCTGCAGGTTGCGGTACTGCTGTCGGAGCCGGGGCGCGACTTCACAGGCGGCGAGTTCGTGATGACCGAGCAGCGTCCGCGCATGCAGTCGCGTGCCGAAGTCGTGCCGCTCGCGAAGGGCGACGCGGTCGTGTTCACCGTGAACAGCCGGCCCGTGCAGGGTACGCGCGGGCCGTATCGCGTGAATCTGCGGCACGGCGTGAGCCGCCTGCGCTCGGGACATCGGCATACGGTCGGCATCATCTTTCATGATGCGCTGTGAGGGCCGCTGTCGGCGCAATGGCGCAACACCGCGTGCCGTGAGACGATAACGGCCACGATTCCAGCGATCTGCCGCCATTGTCGTGAGATCCGTCGCCTCGTCCCATGGAAAACCTGCTCAAGAAACTCGATCTGACTTCGCTGCGTCTGTTCGTCGCCGTTTGCCAGGAGCGCAATATCGCGCGCGCGGCGCAGCGCGAGTTCATCGCGTCGTCGGCGGTGAGCCGGCGCATCGCCGAGATCGAGGCGCTGATCGGCCTGCCGGTGATTCAGCGGCAGTCGCGCGGCATTACCGTGACGCCGGTCGGCGAGACCGTGCTGCGCTACGCGCTCGCGATCATCGGCAATATCGAGCAGATGAGCGCGGAGTTGTCGCGCTTTTCGACGGGCGTCAAAGGGCGCGTGCGGGTGGTTGCGAATCTGTCGTCGATCGTGCAGTTTCTGCCTGAAGACGTGGCCGCGTTCGGCCGCGCGTTCCCGGATGTAGCGATCGAACTCGAAGAAGAAAACAGCGCGGACGTGCTGCGTATCGTCGACGAACACGGCGCGGACTTCGGCATCTGCAATCCGGTTGCTGGAAGCGAGGCGTTCGAGCAGGTGCCGTACCGCCAGGACCGGCTCGCGGTGCTCGTGCCGGGTGGGCATCGGCTCGCCAGCGCGGCGCGGGTGAACTTCGACGATCTGTTGCACGACAGCTTCGTCGGCTTGCGCAGCGAAAGCGCGCTCACACGTTTGCTCGCGCAGCAGGCGGCGAGCGCGGGGCGGCAGCTCGAGGTGCGCATGCGCGTGAGCAGTCTCGATGCGCTGTGCCGGATGGTGCATGCGGGGCTCGGCATCGCGATCGTGCCCGAGCCGGTCGGCCTGCTCTACGTGAACACGCTCGACGTGCGGCTGCTGCCGCTTGCCGATGCGTGGGCGGAGCGTCATCTGATCATCATCTTCAAGGCGCGCGAGCAGTTGAGCGCGAGCGCGGCCGCGCTGGTGTCGTTCCTCGGCAATCCGCCTTAGACGATTCCACCACCCGCACTGCGCGCCACCGCTCCGCCATCGAGCATTCGCGAAACGAGACGGCAGCGTTGCCGCACCGGCACTTCGGCATCCGCCTTGCGCACCGTATAGTGAGCGCAAGGAGAACGCAGTGATGAGCGATACGATTCGTTTGGACGGCCGCGTGCTGTACCTGTCGCAAGACCCGGCCGTGATCGAGGCGCAACTGGCCGGCGAAAACTTCACTCGCGACACGGCGGGGCCGTTGCGCGACAACGTGTCGACGGACGAGATCACGCCCGTCACCGTAATGCTCACCTACGACGAGCGCCTCGGCCAGTACCCGTACGTCGGCTTCAAGGCCGGCGAGCGTCTGCCGATCGGCCGCAATGCGGTGAAGGACGGCGGCTTTCGCGTGACGGTGGCCGGCAAGCGCTACGGCAAGGGCTCCTCGCGCGAATCGAGCCCGCTCGCGGAGTTGTCCGCAGGTATTCGCCTGATCGTTGCCGAGAGCTTCGAGCGTATCTATCAGCAGAACTGCGACAACATCGGCATTCTGACCACGACCGATTTTTCCGTGCTCGATCGCTTGCTCGCAGGCGAAGCGGTGCCGATCGACGAATTCCTCAAAGGCCGCGACTCGCTCACGCAGCAGATCATCCGCAGCGGCGGGCTGCTTGCGTATAGCCGGTTTGCGGAGTGGCCCGCGCCGGGCGGCCGCGCGAGCGATGCCCCGAACGAGGCGCCGGGCGCCGAGCCGAAAACGCTGGTCGAGAAGATCATCGACCGTCATCTGCATCCGGGCACCGCGAGCGCGCAGCGCGGCGACGGCGTGTTCATCGCCGCCGACTGGCGCTTCAGCCACGACTATTTCACCGGCATGTGCGCGCATCTGATGCATCGGGCGTTCGGCAAGCCCGCGCCGCTGCATGCGCCGGATCACATCATCGCGTTCCAGGATCATCTGGTGCTCGCGCCGCAGAGCATCCCTCACGTGCGCGACGGTCTGTTGCCGGGCGTCGCGAATCTGATGGAAGGCCACACGTCGTTTTCGCGCGGCTACCCGGTGCGCTCGCACGGCGCGCTCGATGGTGTGCCCGGCTCCGAGGGCATCTGTCATGCGTTGATGGCCGAGCAATACGCGCTGCCGGGCCAGGTAGCATGCGGTACCGATTCGCACACGCCGCATTCGGGCGCGCTCGGCTGCCTCGCATTTGGCGCGGGCGCGACCGAAATCGCCAATAGCTGGGTCACGGGCTACGTGCGCTGCAAAGTGCCGGAGACGCTGCGCATCGAGATCGACGGTCAGTTGCGCGACGGCGTGACCGCAAAGGACGTCGTGCTGCATCTGCTGCGGATGGAGGCGATTCGCTCGGGCGGCGCGATCGGCCTCGTGTTCGAATACGGCGGCGCGGCGGTGCGCGCGATGTCGATCGACGAACGTGCGACGCTGACCAACATGGTCGCGGAACTCGGCGGCTTCACCGGCATCGTCGAACCGGACGAGTGCACGGTCGCGTTCCTGAAGGAGCGGCGCGGCGTCGATTTCGTGCTGGAAGGCTGGATGAAAAGCGACGCGGACGCGACCTATCGCGACACGATCCATATCGATGCGAACGCGATCGAACCGATGCTCGCGCGTCCGGGCGACCCCGGCAATGGCGTGCCGGCGACGCGGCTCGAACAGGACGTCGCGATCGATATCGCGTACGGCGGCTCGTGCACCGCGGGCAAGCGCGAGGACTTCGATTTCTATCACGAGGTGCTGCGTTGGGGCGTCGAGCACGGCCTACGGGTGCCCGAGCGCACGCGTTTGTATCTGCAATTCGGGACGATGGCGGTGCGCGCGTATTGCGAGGAGCAGGGCTATCTGCCGGTGTTCGAGCGCGCGGGCGTGACGCTCGTGATGCCTGGCTGCGGCTCGTGCGCAAACTGCGGACCGGGACAATCGGCCAACCCGAACGACGTGACGATCAGCGCGATCAACCGCAATTTCCCCGGCCGTTCGGGACCAGGCGACGTCTGGCTCGCGAGCCCGTACACGGTCGCGGCGAGCGCGCTGGCCGGGAAAATCACCACGTTCGAACAATTGCAACGCGGGCACGGCTAGAATGCTGGCCGGACTCCGGCCGACCCATCGTGGCGCGTGCGACGCGCGACAAGACGCGAGGCCGGCATCGAACCGGCCGCGGTAAGCGATCAGCCCTGCCGTAAAAGCAGTCGCAACAGAAGGAGACAGACAACATGGCATTCCCCGATCCCGCGGGGTCCGTCGCGCGCAGCGGCGGTACCGTGGCGCATTCCACTGACGCGGCCGGCAGCGCCGAGCGCGGCGCGCCCGCGCAGGTGACGGGCCACGCATCGCTCGACGCCGGCAGCATTTCGGCGCGCCTCGACCGCTTGCCCGCCACGCGCTCCGTCTGGAAGCTGGTGGTGCTGCTGAGCCTCGGCTTCTTCTTCGAACTCTACGACCTGCTGTACTCCGGCTATATCGCGCCGGGCCTCGTGAAAAGCGGCATGTTGACCGCGACCACGCATGGCCTGTTCGGCTCGACCGGCGTCGCGAGTTTCATCGCCGCGCTGTTTGGCGGCCTGTTTATCGGCACGATCGCGTGCGGTTTCCTCGCGGATCGCTTCGGGCGGCGCGCGGTGTTCACCTGGTCGCTGCTGTGGTACACCGCGGCGAACCTCGTGATGGCGTTTCAGGAGACCGCGACGGGCCTTAATTTCTGGCGCTTCGTCGCCGGTGTCGGCATCGGCGTCGAACTGGTGACGATCGGCACGTACATCTCCGAGCTGGTGCCGAAGCAGATCCGCGGCCGCGCGTTCGCGTGCGAGCAGGCGGTCGGCTTCACGGCCGTGCCGGTGGTCGCGTTTCTATCGTTTCTGCTGGTGCCGCGCACGCTGTTCGGTCTGGACGGCTGGCGCTGGGTCGTGCTGATCGGCGCGCATGGCGCGCTATTCGTCTGGTGGATTCGCCGCGCGTTGCCGGAAAGCCCGCGCTGGCTCGCGCAGCAAGGACGTCTCGCCGAAGCCGACCGCGTGATGAACGCGCTCGAGGCGAAGGTACGTCACGAATATGGCCGCGAGTTGCCGCCGCCGGCGCCGCCGGTGCCGATCCCACCGCGCGGCAGCTTCCGCGACATGTGGGTGCCGCCGTACCGCAGCCGCACGCTGATGATGACGATCTTCAACATCTTCCAGACGGTCGGCTTCTATGGCTTCGCGAACTGGGTGCCGACGCTGCTGATCAAGCAGGGCATCACGATCACGACGAGCCTGATGTATTCGAGCGTGATCGCATTGGCCGCGCCGCTCGGTCCGATCATCGGGCTGTTTATCGGCGACCGCTTCGAGCGCAAGACGGTGATCGTCGTGATGGCCGGCGTCAATATCGTGTGCGGGTTGTGGTTCAGTCAGGTATCGGGTGCGGTGCTCCTCGTGAGCCTCGGAGTGTGCCTGACGCTGGCCGGCAACATCATTTCGTACAGTTATCACGCGTACCAGACCGAACTGTTTCCGACCAGCATCCGGGCGCGCGCGGTCGGCTTCGTCTACTCGTGGAGCCGCTTTTCCGCGATTTTCACGGCCTTTCTGATCGCGGCCGTGTTGCGCTACTTTGGCACGACCGGCGTGTTCGTGTTCATCGCGGGCGCGATGCTGATCGTGATGCTGGCGATTGGCTTGATGGGGCCGAAGACGAAAGGGCTCGAACTCGAGAAGATATCCACCTAGCGAAGGCCGGCTGTCGAGCCGGCCCGCCGCCATGTGCTGTATTGGCTATGCCCTCAATGGAATGCACGGTCAGAGCGCCGGCCTTCCTGCAAAGCGGGGTCCAGGACTGCTTCAGGTGCCCACAGGACGGATCGACAGCGCGTTCTTGACCGAAGTTACGCCAGGTACCCCTTTCGCCACCTCGGTTGCCCGGTCGCTTTCTGCCTGAAGCGGTACGCTGCCCTGCAGCGTGACAGCACCATCGCGGGCGCGAACTGTGATATTGGCCGTGGAGATGTTCCTGTCTTTCACCAGCGCATTTCGAACCTGACGCTGTAGCGCCCGGTTCGCTGCTTTCATTGACTTGTAATGCGATCGGGCTTCGGGCGTCGTGGTCGGGGCAGACGCAGGGGCGTTAGCGTTGCTCGCCTGCGCATAGGCGTGAATCGAACCCGAAATCAGAAGGGCGGTACCGACCAGTTTGACGGCGTGGATTGCTTTCATGCATCTTCTCCTGTCGTTGCAGATCGTTGGGGCTACAGATTCAGGGATATCACACACACGCCCCCACAATATTTCTGAGGCGGATCAAATGGCACTATAGGACAATAAAGGGTTAGGTCAAGCAACAATGCAAATCCCGCCAATTGCGCGAACAACCGAAGAAATTAGAATACTTCAAATTATGATGGCGCTCTAACTCTGTTGATAGGGTTGCAAATCAAAACCAGGGATTAGTTTTTTTCCGCCTTTAATCACGGATTACCGGCGTCTGATTGACATTTTTAGCCGTCCCCGATGTAGCGGCACAGTTACATTGCGCCGTCGATTTACGCCGGCCTCGGGAGCGCGGAGCATGCGATACGCGACCCGCGGCAACTCGCCCTGCCGCACCTTTGCTGTGCATAACACGCACTCCGATGAAGAGGCCGAGCCCCGTCCATGGTGAAGTAGGCAATTCGTCCATGCTCGCAGTCGCGCGTTCGCCGCCCCGATCAAAACAACTGCTTCTGCCCCGACATCAGCGTCGTGAAATCGTCGCGTAGCAACGGCAGAATCGCGTCGGCAACCGGCTGCAATTGCCGCGTCAGATAGTGCTCGTAGTCGATCGCCGAGCGCAGCGTTTCGAGCGGCTCGGGGCCGGCCACCGTCATCACATAGCTGATCCAGCCGCCGTTCTGATATTGCAGCGGACGTCCCTGCTGGCGATTGAACTCATCGGCGACGCGTGCCGCGCGCACATGCGGTGGCACGTTGCGCTCGTAAGCGTCGATCGGTCTGCGCAACTGCTTACGATAGACGAGCTGATCGTCGAGCCGGCCGGCGAGCGTATCGCGCACATAGTCGCGCACGTAATCCTGATACGGCTGCTGCTTGAAGATGCGCCGATACAGTTCCTGCTGAAACTGCTGCGCAAGCGGCGTCCAATCGGTGCGCACGGTTTCGAGCCCTTTGTAGACCACGTCCTCGCGGCCGTCCGGCAATACCGTAAGTCCTGCGTAGCGTTTCTTGCTGCCTTCCTCGGCACCGCGCACCGTCGGCATGAAAAAGCGCCGATAGTGCCGCTCGAATTGCAGTTCCAACGCACTGTCGATACCGAAGCGCGCCTGCAGCTTCTGCCGCCACGCCGCGTTGATATGTTCGACGAGCGCGCGGCCGATGCGCGCGGCGTCTTCCTCGTCATGCGCGTGCCTGAGCCAGACGAAGGTCGAATCGGTGTCGCCGTAAATCACTTCGTAGCCTTGCGCCTCGATCAGCTCGCGTGTCGTGTGCATGATCTCGTGGCCGCGCATCGTGATCGACGACGCAAGCCGCGGATCGAAGAAGCGGCAACCGGTCGAGCCTAGCACGCCATAGAACGCGTTCATGATGATCTTCAGCGCCTGCGACAGCGGCTTGTTGTGCTCGCGCTTGGCCGCTTCGCGTGCCTGCCACACCTGCGCGACGATCGACGGTAAGCAGTGACGCGTGCGTGAAAAGCGCGCGCCGAGAAAGCCCGGCACCGAGCTCGCGTCGTCGGGATGCAGCATGCCTTCGACCAGACCGAGCGGGTCGATCAGAAACGTGCGGATGATCGACGGATACAGGCTCTTGTAGTCGAGCACGAGCACCGAGTCATAGAGCCCGGGCCGCGAATCCATCACGAAGCCGCCGGGGCTCGCGGCGCCGGCCACGTCGCCGAGATTCGGCGCGACATAGCCCTGCCGATGCATGCGCGGCATGTACAGATGCGTGAACGCCGCGACCGAGCCGCCGCTGCGATCGGCGGGCAGGCCGGTCACGGTCGCGCGTTCGAGCAGGAACGGCAGCAACTCGGTCTTCGCGAAGATACGCGTGACGAGCTCGCAGTCCTTCAGGTTGTAACGCGCGAGCGCGGGCTTGTCTTCGTCGAAGCGGCGCTGGATTTCGTCCATGCGCTGATACGGATTGTCGATCGCTTTGCCTTCGCCCAGCACCGAGCGCGACACGTATTCGAGGCTGAACGACGGGAAGCTCCACGTCGCCGAACGCAATGCCTCGATGCCGTCGATGACCCAACGACCCGCCACGCCCGCGAAAAAGTGATTGCGCGTGACGCCGTGTTCGCGCCACTCCATCACCGCGCCGCCTCGTCCGATGCGCAGCGGCACGCGATACTGCCCGGCATGTTGTTGCAGTACCTTCAGGTCGAACTGCACGAGGTTCCAGCCGATGATCGCATCGGGATCGTGCCGCTCCATCCACTCGATCAGCTTTTCGAGCAGCTGTGCGCGGGTTTCGCAGTATTCGAGCTTGAAGTCGATGGCGTCGGTGACGTTGCCGATGTTGCCGAGGTTGCCATTCGGCGGCCCAAGCATATACACCTGCCGCTCGCCGCAGCCTTCGAGCGCGATCGAATATAGCTCGGCATGCGCGCTCGTTTCGATGTCGAGCGACACGAGCTTCAACGGCGGACGATAGTCGTTGGACGGTTTGAGTTCGCTGTCGAGCCAGGGGCCATCGAGCCCCGGACCATTCTGCCGCGGCACGCCGCTGAACCACACCGGCGCGGTGATGAAGCGCTCCATCATGTAGCGCTCGGGCGGCTGGATATCGGCTTCGTAGACATCGACACCGCTTTCTCTAAGGCGCTTCTCGAAGCCCTTCAATTGCCGGTATTGCGCACAGTAAAGCCCGCTGACCGGCCGATGCTGGAAGTCGCGCAATTCGAGCGAACGCAGATCGAGCGGCGCGTCGCGGCGCAGGATCGTTTCGGCGCGTTCGCGATGTTCGGCCGGAATGAAGGCGACGGACGGCTGAGGGCGCAGACGGATGTGGCGCGGCCCGCTGTCCGTGGCCAGCCAGAACTCGATTTCCGTGCCGGCGGGCGTGTCCCGCCAATGTCGGGTCAAAATGAAACCCTGCTCGAACTCAGTCAAACTTCCACCTTTAAAGCGGCGCAATCGTTGCGCGATTTTACCGCCGCAGGCAGGGACTGTTGAACGGGCAATGAAAAGGGCGCTTCGTACTGAAGCGCCCCAACCAGCACGGCTTCATCTCTTCAAAGCCGGTTCAGTTCGTTCCCGGTTCGCTCAAGCTTCGAGCGCCAGCGTCGCGAACGTGGCGAGCCAGTGCTCGCCCATGTAGTCGCCGGTCACATGCGGCAGCGCGCTGTGCAGATGACGCTCGGCCGCATCGAACAGCACGGTGCGACGCACGTCGCCGGCGGGCAGCGCACGCGCGAGCGCACGCTGGCACCACGCGCGGCTCAGATTGAGCCCGTCCAGATGCGCGATCTTGCCGTCGCTGCGATCGGTCACGGTGACGGGCTCGAACAGCGTCGCCGGTTTTTTCGCGCCGAGGTCCGGCAGGAAGCGTCCGAACCAGTCGGTGAACTGCGCCGACGGCAACACACGCCGCATCAACTCCGCTTCCATCAGCGACGGCGACAGGAATTCGTCGCCGGCCGGCTCCCATGCCTGACACGCGACGTCGTCCAGATACCAGCGCTCCGCGGTGCTGACGATCAGCGCCTCGAGCGATTCGCGCGAGGTTTGCCGCGCGAAATCGAGCGTCAGCGCGAGCGCGAACGCCATGTTGAAGTGAGTGCCGACGCGCAGCGGATAGGTTGCTTTCGGCAGGAACTCCTCGAAGCGCTCGACGAACGCCTGAGTGAGCGGCGCGAACGTCTTCGCACAGCGCGCGGCTTCCGAGATTTTCATCGACTGCAACTGCGCGCCGAGCGCGAGCAGCCACGCCCAGCCATACGGCCGCTCGAAGCCGCGGTTGTGCGGCAGCTCCAGATACGCGAGTTCGCCGGCGACGTTCGCCGCGGTGAAATGCTCGTCGACCACGGCGACGATGCGCGCGGCCTCGGGCAGATCGGGGAAGCGTTCGAGCAGATGCAGGATCAGCCAGTAACCGTGCACGCACGAATGCCAGTCGTAGCTGCCGTAGAAGATCGGATGCAAGGCGCGCGGACCCTGCACGTCCTGCGGTCCTTCGAGCGAGTGCGTGAGCTTGTTCGGGTATTCGCGCGTGAGGTGGGCGAGCGCGACATTGGCGAATCTGGACGCGAATTCGCGGGTGAGCTGGGTGGTCATCGGCGGTTCCTCAGAAGCGGAATACGAACACGTACGACAGTATGGTGTTGACGATCGGCAATAGTAAAGCGGTCGGCCATTGCGCCTTGATCACGCCGTTCCGGTCCTTCAGTTCGAGCAGCGCGGCGGGGACGATGTTGAAGTTCGCCGCCATCGGCGTCATCAGCGTGTCGCAGAAACCGGATTCTTCGTTTCGACGAAGGGCGCGTACTTGAGCGTCAGCGTACCGACCAGCGTGATGAGAGCACGCGGCCGGTGGTGGCCGCATGCAGGCGCCCGAACGCGCTGACGATCTCCACCGTCTGCAAGCCGCCGGCCATCCCGGTCGCGACGCCGGCGATCGTCATCACCAGCAGCGCGTTGAAGCGCAATGCGAAGCCGAGTGCCACGCTCGGCACGCCAATCAAAACCCCCATCCGGCTCTCCTTGCTTCGTTTCCTCGACGCTTGGCGACGGAATCTAACGCGAGACTTTATTGATAAATAGTCGATAAAATCTACTCATCGGGTAAACGCCGAGAAAGTGGCAGCGTGTGCGGGAAACGATCAACCCGCGGTCATACCCTCCGCCGTCAACTGCCGCAACTGCTCCAGCAGCTTGACCGCCGGGCTCGGCAGAATCCCCTGGCGCCGCCGGAACGCGGTCAACGTGCGCCGCCCGACCACGCTTGGGACGCCGAGCGTATCGAACACGCCGGCCTTGCTTTCGGTCACGTACATCGTCGACGCCATCCAGCTCAGAAAGCCCGAACGCGCGACCAGGCTCTTCAGCGCCGTGACCGAGCGCGTTTCGACGACGACGTTCGGCAGTCCCAGCCCGCGCTCGGCAAACACGCTCTGCATGTGCTCGAACGGGCCGGTGCCGCGTGGCGGAATCGCCCAGCGTTCGCCCAGCGTGTCGGCGAGCGTGAGGTCGGGCTTGCGCCGCAGCGGATGATCGAGCGCGGCGACCACGTAGCTCGCGTCTTCCCAGCGGCAATCGGCGATCGCGGTGATCTCGTCGGTATCGGGCACGGCCATGCTGAGCGCGAGATCGATCTGACGTTTGACGAGCGCATCGGCGAGCCGGTCCCACACGCCCTCGATGATCTCCACGCGCAGGTTCGGCCACTTCGTCAACACGCCGCTCACCGCGAGCGGCAGCACGAGGCTCGCGATGCTGCCGACCGCGCCGACGCGGATCGTGCCGCGCGCGAGGCCGCGCATCGCGTCGATTTCCTCGCGCGCCTGTTCGGCTTCGCGTTGCAGCAGGATCGCGTGCGGCAGCAGTGCCTCGCCGACCGCGGTCAGATGCATGCCGCGCGAATGCCGCTCGAACAGCGGCGCGCCGACCTGTTCCTCGAGACGTCGGATGGTCCGGCTCAAGGCCGGCTGCGTGATGTGCAGCGCTTCGGCGGCGCGTCCGAGGCTGCCGCTCTCGACGATCACCGCGAACGCCTGCAGTTGTTGCAGGTTGTAAGTCATGCCGAAAGGTAATGCCTTTTTGCGAATTGGGCAATTTTCGGCTACCCCGGCGGCCGTGATAATGGCCATTCGATTTTTCGCGCTCACCAGACAGGAGACTTCGCATGACAAGCAGCGCGCCGCAGCAGAATCAGGCACACGCAAAAGAACAGAGCACGCCGTGGACCGTACGCGACGCGGTCATCGACTTCGCGCGCCGCGTCGGCATGACGTCGATCTTCGCGAACCCGGGCTCGACCGAGCTGCCGATGTTCCGCGATTTCCCCGCGGATTTCCGCTACGTGCTCGGTCTTCAGGAAGCGGTCGTGGTCGGCATGGCAGACGGCTACGCGCAGACCACCGGCAACGCGGCGTTCGTGAACCTGCATTCGGCGGCGGGCGTCGGCAATGCGATGGGCAATATCTTCACGGCGTTTCGCAACCGCACGCCGCTCGTCGTCACCGCGGGTCAGCAGGCCCGCTCGATCCTGCCGTTCGAACCGTTCCTCGCCGCGACCCAGGCCACCGAATTGCCGAAGCCCTACGTGAAGTGGAGCATCGAGCCGGCTCGCGCGCAGGATGTGCCGCTCGCGATCGCGCGTGCGTACGCGATCGCGATGCAGGAGCCGCGCGGCCCGGTGTTCGTGTCGATTCCCGCCGACGACTGGGATCAGCCTGCCGAGCGCGTGGCCGACCGCGAGGTCGCGCACATCATGCGACCCGATCCGGCGATGCTCGAACGCATCGGCACGGTGCTCGACGCGTGCGAGCGGCCCGCGTTCGTGGTCGGTGGCGCGGTCGATCGCGCGGACGCGGCGGCTGAAGTCGTGCGCCTCGCGGAGCGGCATTCCGCGCGCGTCTACGTCGCGCCGATGACCGGACGTTGCAGCTTCCCCGAAACGCACCGGCTGTTCGCGGGCTTTTTGCCGGCGCTGCGTGAGCGCATCGTCGAGTTGCTCGGCGCGCACGATGCGATCTTCGTGATCGGCGCGCCAGCGTTCACGTATCACGTCGAAGGCAGTGGTCCGCATGTGCCGTCGGGTTCGCGGCTGTGTCAGTTGATCGACGATCCGGGCATTGCCGCATGGACGCCGCAGGGCATCGCCGCGGTCGGCAACGTGCGGCTCGGCGTGCAGGATCTGCTCGCGCGCGCCGCGCCCAAAGCGCGCGAGTTGCCCGCGCCGCGCGCGGTGGCGCCGCGAGCGCTGCCGCCCGCGCGGGGCGAGCGGATGTCGGTCGCATTCGCGTTGCAGACACTCGCCGAAGTGCGCGATCCCGATGGCATCGTCGTCGAGGAAGCGCCGAGCTCGCGGCCCATCATGCAGACCTATCTGCCGATCGCGCGCGCCGGCACGTTCCTGACGATGGACAGCGGCGGCCTCGGCTACGGCATGCCGGCGGCGCTCGGCGTTGCGCTTGCGCGGCCGGGCGAGCGCGTGATCGCGCTGATCGGCGACGGTTCGAGCATGTACTCGATTCAGGCGATCTGGAGCGCGGTGCAGATGCAGCTGCCGATCACATTCGTGATCCTGAACAACACGCGCTACGCGGCGCTGCAGGATTTCGCGGCGGTGTTCGGTTTCGCGCCTGGCGAGACCGTGCCGGGCACGGACCTGCCGGGCCTCGACTTCGTGACGATCGCGGCGGGCATGGGTTGCCCTGGCGCGCGCGTCAGCGAGGCGGCTGAACTTGCCGACGTGTTGCGTCGCGCGCTGACCGAAGGTGACGTGAAAAGCGGTCCCACGCTCGTCGAAGCGATCGTCGCGTAACGGTGCTTCCCATTCACGAAAAGGAGAGAGACCTACGATGAAAAACGTATCGATGCTGATCGGCGGCGAGCAGACACAGGCGCGCAACGGCGCGAGCTTCGAGCGCCGCAACCCGCTCGACGGCGAAGTCGCGACGCGCGCGCCGGCCGGGACCGTCGAAGATGCCGTGGCCGCCGTCGATGCCGCCGCGGCCGCCTTTCCGGTATGGTCCGCGCTCGGACCGAGCGAGCGCCGCGCGCTGCTGACGAAGGCCGCGCACGCGCTCGAAGCGAAGGCCGACGCCTTCGCGGCCGCGATGGCCGCCGAGACCGGCGCGTCGGGCATCTGGGCCGGCTTCAACGTGCATCTCTCGCTCGATCGCGTGACGCCGGACATGCGCATCTATCACGACGAATCGTTCGGGCCGGTCAAACCGATCGTGCGCGTGCGTGGCAAGGAAGCCGCAATCGCGTGTGCGAACGACAACGAATACGGCCTGTCGGCGGCGGTGTTCAGCCGCGACACGGCGCGCGCGCTGAACGTCGCTAAACGCATCGAGTCGGGCATTTGTCACGTGAACGGCCCGACCGTGCACGACGAAGCGCAGATGCCGTTCGGCGGCGTGAAGGCGAGTGGCTTCGGCCGCTTCGGCGGCAAGGCGGGGATCGCGGAATTCACCGATCTGCGCTGGGTCACGCTGCAAACGATGCCGCGTCACTATCCGTTCTGATGAGGCGCGACGCGATGGGCTCGCTGTTCGGCGGCCAACTCGCCGAAGCGGGCCATCGCGTCGCACCGTCCTGCCGACAGCAAAAAAAATCGAACAACGCGCGTGCAGCGCAAACAACGGAGACAGGTTCATGAGTTTCGTTCCTCCCGCTTCGGCCGCGGCCTCGACCGCGACCGCGCGCGACGACGCGGCGCTCGCCGGCATCGCGCGCGGCGGCAACACGGTCGACATCGGTCATGCACTCGACGACGGCCCCTACACGTTGCTGCAGAAAATCGCGGTGGTGCTCGCGGCGCTGTCGATCGTCGTCGACGGCTTCGACAGCCAGCTGATCGGCTTCGCGATTCCGATGCTGGCCAAGGAGTGGGGCATCACGCGCAACGCATTTGCGCCGGTGGTTGCGTCGGGGCTGGTCGGCATGGGTATCGGCAGCGCGTTCGCGGGGCTGTTCGCCGATCGCTTCGGCCGCCGCTGGGCCGTGATCGGCAGCGTGTTCGTGTTCGGCCTGGCGACCTGCGCGATCAGTCTCGCGCCGAACGTCGCGGCCATTGCGGCGCTGCGCTTTATCGCGGGGCTCGGCATCGGCGGCGCGCTGCCGACATCGACGACGCTGACCGCCGAGTGCACGCCCGCGCGTTTTCGTACCTTCGCGGTGACGGCGACCATTCTGTGCGTGCCGCTGGGCGGTATGGTCGCCGGATTGTTCGCCGGCCGGATGCTGCCGGTTTATGGCTGGCGCGGTCTGTTCGTAGCGGGTGGTGTGCTGCCGCTCATGCTCGCCCTCGTCCTGCTCGCGGCGCTGCCGGAATCGCCGCGTTTTCTGGCACGCCGTCCGCATCGCTGGCCCGAACTCGTGAAGCTGCTGCGGCGCATGGCGCGCGACGTGTCGGCCGATGCGAGCTTCACCGATGTGCGCGAACAAAGCGCTGAGAAACACGTCGGCTTTGCCGCGCTGTTCCGCGATGGCCGTTCGCGCGACGCCGTCGCGATCTGGGGCGCGTTCTTCATGTGCCTGCTCGCGGTGTATGCGGCGTTCAGCTGGCTGCCGTCGATGCTGACGAGTGAGGGCTTGAGCGTGTCGCTCGCGGGCTATGGCCTGAGCGCGTACAACCTCGGCGGCGTAATCGGCGCGGTGCTGTGCGCGCTGGCGATCGGGCGCTACGGCTCGCGCTGGCCGCTGCTGCTGTGCTGCGCGGGCGGCGTCGCGAGTGCATGGATGCTGCTCGGCGTCAGCGCGACGCAGCATACGGCGTTGATGATCGTCGGTCTCGGCTTGCACGGTCTGTTCGTCAATGCGGTGCAATCGACGATGTACGCGCTGTGCGCATACGTCTATCCGACCAGCGTGCGGGCGACGGGCACCGCGTCGGCACTCGCGTTCGGCCGCGTCGGCGCGATTCTGAGCGCATTCGCCGGTGCCGCGGTGATCACGGCCGGTGGCGCTTCGGGCTATCTGCTGATGCTCGGTATCGCAATGGTCATCGTGCTGATCGCGCTGGCGGTGGTGCAGCGGCATATTCCGCGTCGCGGCGCCGCGAGCGCGCGCTGATCGACGCGACGTCTCTCGCGGTGCGTTCGTATCGCGAGGGACTTTTTCGCGCGATCTGATTTTCCCCTATGCAAGAACCTGTTTCTCGCGCATCGCGGCGGTTTCCACTTGCCCCATGCACGAGCGACGCTATCAACCTTGCTGAATATAAACCGGTAACGCCACTGCATTCGCCGCCGGATCGCCGGCCGCATTGGTCGGCAAATACTGTGTCTGAAACGCGGTGAACATCGCGGCAAACCCATCGGCGCGCTGCACGATCACCGCGCCGTCCTGGAACGCGCCGTTTTCGTTGTAATGCGGGCCGCGCGGATTGCCCTGATTCATGTGAGTCTCGTGAAGGCCGTCCTTCTTCGGCAGAAACAGAAAGCCGAACCCATAGACCACGATGCCCGCGGTGGTCGGTGTCCAGAAATCGCGGTTGTGCAACTGGCCGCTGCCGTTGTCGTAGGGCAGACTTTGCGACGGCTTGCTTTCGTCGATGGTGAGGATTTCGTCGATGATGTCGTTGACGTCGGCGCGGTTGCCGTTTTGATCCTCGTAGGGGACCGGCCGCATGCGGTGAATGTCGAGCAGGCTGCTGTCCTGGAAGTAATCGAGCCGTGGAAAGCCGCTCGTGTAGAGGCCGAGGTTCAGGGGCTGCAGTTTCGCGGTGAGTGGATCGGCGAAGTTCAGATCGGCATAGAAGTACACGTCGTCGTTACCGCTTGCGCCCGGTTGCGTCGACGCCGAATTGACGACGATGTTGAATGGCGTGTTGTCGTTGCCAGTCACCGTGATCACATAGTGCGGACTGCCTATATACGAATCTTTGAAAGGCGCCGCGCGCAGCAGTTTTCCCTTGAACATGCAGTATTCGTTCATGACTGAATGACCTTCTCGAAGTTGACGATCGGAAAGCGACGTATCCAAGCATACGGTGCTACACGTCGATAAACAACCGCGCCCGCTGTCATACGCTTGCAATGTTTTTATCTCATCGCTATTGCGGTGTGCGAGCAATGATCATTACGCGTGGCGCTACGGGTTGGAGACGCGCAAGGAGAAGGCGTGGCATTTCCTCGCGTCGGACGACGGCTGACGGCCAGGCGGCCGTCGAACAGATCAACGAGGGGTGCTCGACGGAACGAAGTCGCCCGGTCAATGCGCCCGCGATCGGCGACCTGTTCGATCTTTTCGACTTCGACCGGGACGCCGACGAGCACGGGCATCATGACGGGTCGCACCCGGACCATGACGCAGGCAACGGCGGTAAGGGCTGGTGGCCTCTCTGACCATAACCTGGAACGCTCGCGCGACCGGTACAACGTAAAGTAGGACCGCCGCGCATTCCGGCGGCGGTCACGGGGGGCAGATGATTGGTGCGATCCTGCGGCTGACCGGCGATTTGAAGGCTGTGCGGGCACTCGAGGGCTGAGGGAAACTGAATCGCAACCATGCAGTGCTATCGAATGCCCACCTGCCGCGCGGTCGCATCGATCGCCGCTTCTGCCTTCGAGACGATTTCGTCGATTTCCGGCCGGCTGACCACGAGCGGCGGCGACAGCAGCATCCGGTCGCCGCTCGCGCGCATGATCAGATTGCCGTTGAAGCAGAAGTCGCGGCAGATCGTACCGACATCGCCGCCATTCGCGAAGCGCTTGCGCTCGAGCGGCTTCTCGGCGAGTTGCACGCCCGCCACGAGGCCCGCGCCGCTGATCTCGCCAACGATAGGATGACCGGCGAACGTCTCACGCAGCTTCTTCTGAAAGTACGGACCCGTATCTACTTTGACGCGCTCCACGATCCTCTCGTCGCGCAGCAGTTTCAGATTCGCAAGCGCGACGGCCGCCGCGACCGGATGCCCGGAGTAGGTGAGGCCATGATTGAAGTCACCGTTGTCGATCAGTGCGCGGGCGACGCGATCATGTAGACCGACAGCCCCCATCGGCACGTAACCGCTCGTCAGTCCCTTCGCGAGCGTGATCAGGTCCGGCTCGAAGCCGAAGTGCTGATGCGCGAACCATTCGCCGGTTCGGCCGAAGCCGCCGATCACTTCGTCCGCGACGAGCAGCACGTCGTACTTGCGGCAAATGCGCTCGATTTCCGGCCAATACGTGCCAGCCGGAAAAATCACGCCGCCCGCTCCCTGGAAAGGCTCACCGATAAATGCGGCGACATTGTCCGCACCGAGTTCGAGAATCTTCGCTTCGAGCTGCCGCGCGCGAGCCAGCGCGAATTCTTCCGCCGTCTGATCGCTTGCCGCTTCGCCGAAGAAATAGGGCTGATCGATATGTACTATGTTCTCGACTTTCGATGGCATCTGCTCATGCATATAAGCCATGCCGCCGAGCGTGCCGCCCGCGATCGTCGACCCGTGATAAGCGTTTTTGCGCGCGATGACGAACTTCCTCGCGGGCTGTCGTTGCGTCGCCCAGTATTGATGGACGATGCGCAGCACGGTGTCGTTGCCTTCCGAGCCGCTGTTGCAGTAGAAGAAGTGATTGAATGGCGCGGGCGTCAGTTCGGCGAGCAGGGCAGACAGTTCAATCACGGGCGGATGCGTCGTCTTGAAGAACGTGTTGTAGTACGGCAGTTCCCGCATCTGCCGGAATGCGGCGTCGGCCAGTTCCTGGCGGCCGTAGCCGACGTTCACGCACCACAGTCCCGCCATGCCGTCGATGATCTTGTTGCCCTCCGAGTCCCACAGGTACACGCCTTGCGCCTTGACGATCACGCGAGAACCCGCGCGATTGAGCGAGCCCATATCCGAAAACGGATGGATGTGATGCGCGGCATCGAGCGCGCGGTATTCGGCGGTGCTGCGAGATGTGGCTTGCGAGGTCGGCGCGTCCTTCGTGCCGCCATGCTGCGACGTTTCCTTTTGCGCATACATTACGTCTTCATTCTTATAGCTCATACTGCCCTCCGTCTTTTCAAGGTTCTCATTGACCGATTGGCCCGCAGCACTCAAACGTGCAGCAGCAAGTGCCGGCGTTCCCACGAACTGATCACGCGGAAAAACGCTTCGTATTCGGTCTCTTTCAACGCGAGATACGCGCGGACGAACTGCTCGCCGAGTACTTCGGCAATCGGCTCGCACGCGCTCATCGACGTCAAGCCTTCTTCGAGATTGCGCGGTAATTGATAGGGCAGGGCATAGCCGTCGCTCGCCAGCGGTTCGGTCGCGGCGAGCCGCTGCGTGATGCCGAGATAGCCCGCCGCCAAGGTCGCGGCAATCGCCAGATACGGATTGCAATCGACACCCGGAATCCGGTTCTCGATGCGGCGCGCGACCGGAGCGGAATGCGGAACCCGGAAGCCGACCGTGCGATTGTCATAACCCCACGCGACATTGATCGGCGCGGCCATGAAACGCGACAGACGCCGGTACGAATTGATGTACGGCGCGAAGATCGGCATCAGCGCCGGCGTGTATTTCTGCAAGCCGGCGATATAGCCGGTGAACAGCGAGGTCGGCTCGCCGTCGGCGGCGGTGAAGAGGTTGCGGCCGGTTTCCATATCGACGAGGCTTTGATGCATGTGCATCGCCGAGCCCGGCTCACCTTCCATCGGCTTCGCCATGAAAGTCGCGTACATCTTGTGACGCAACGCCGCTTCGCGCACGGTGCGCTTGAAGAGAAACACACTGTCCGCGAGCTTGAGCGGATCGCCGTGCATGAAGTTGATTTCCATCTGCGCGGCGCCGACTTCGTGTATCAGCGTATCGACTTCGAGTTCCTGCACGTCGCAGTACTCGTAGATGTCTTCGAACAACGGGTCGAATTCGTTGACCGCTTCGATCGAATACGCCTGGCGTCCGGTTTCCGCGCGACCCGTACGTCCGACGGGCGGTTGCAACGGCAGATCGGGATCGCGGTTCATGTCGACCAGATAGAACTCGAGCTCCGGCGCGATCACCGGTTTCCAGCCGCGCGCCTTATATAGATCGAGCACTCGCCGCAACACACAGCGCGGCGAGATTTCGACCGGGGTGCCGTCGAAATGCACGCAATCGTGAATCACCTGCGCGGTGGGGTCGACTGCCCACGGAATCATCCGGATCGTGCTCGCGTCGGGTACGCACACCATGTCGGGATCGGTGACGCCGGTCAGCGAATCGCTTTGCGGATAGTCGCCGGTGACGGTCTGGATCATCACCGCCTGCGGCAGACGCATCGATTCGCCCGATTCGAACTTGCTGCGCGGAATGATCTTGCCGCGCGCGATGCCGGCCATGTCCGGAATAATTGCTTCGATTTCGGTGACATGATGCTTTTTCAGAAATTCGTCGACGTCATGCATGATTGTTCTCTCTGTTTTGGTCCGCGATCTGGGTCATGTGTGCAGGGTTTCGTGTATTCATGCGCGGGCGACACGCGTCGCCGAAGGCGCGAAATATCGCGCGGCGAGGTGGGAAAACGCGAAGGCGAGTCGACGCCAAAGCGAATCCGCGCAATAACGCGCAGCGCTTACCCGATTAGAAGCGGCTCGATTGAATCCGTCGCGATGCGCGGTGATCAGTCAGTGCCGCGCGGACGCAAGCAGCCAGCTCGCGAAAACGCGAGCAAACGGACGAATCGAGCAGCGAAAAGAGATGAAAGAGGAGAGGCGCTACGGCAGCAGCGAAGCGACTTCGTCTGTGCGCACCGCGATGAACGCGCGCGCGGAGAGGACGTTGCGGCGTCGAACGGAACGACGCGACAGGACTGTGATGACGGACAGAAAGCGGCGAAACGCAAGGCTGCCGTTGCTGCCGTCGGCGCTGGCGCCGTCAGCGCAAGTACAACGCGCCTGACTGCGATTCCAATTCACCAAAGGGCCTCGGACTCTCACGATGACACTCGACTGGCGTAGTTGAGGGCATTGAACGGCCTGTTTCGAATCCACAGCGGATATTGAAGAAACAGGACACGGGTTGATCGAGAAGAAACGGTACTGGACGGTAGTAGCTTAATTCGCCGCGCCGCCCACAAGATCTCCCACTAGCTAGGATATACGAGCTAAAAATGCCGTCAATTTATTTTTAGATTTTGGCAAAGCGGCATCGAGCGTGATGCCGCGTGTTTCGTCTACTGTTCATTCACTCCGCAAGACGTACGGCGATCTTCGCGGCGGTTCTGGTCGGCTTTAGCACAGGTGGCGAGTCGGCGATGTGAAAGAACGCCGACGAAATCGCGCGCGACCGACGAATGGGCGCGGCGCACGACGCGGCGCGGCATGCATGCGCCGCGCGGCAAGTGGATCAAACCGGTTTGAGAAGCATGATTTGCCTCGCTTCAGGCGAGGCGGTCCGGGAAGAGGCCCGTTGCCTCACGCATCCTCGGACGGATCATAGGGCACCACGCGCTCATGCTCGTCCGCGTGATTGCGCGCGACGATCGCGCGCGCCGGGGCGTTCGCGTCGAGATTGAACGGCTGATGCGGCACGCCCGGCGGAATGAACAGGAAGTCGCCCGGCTCGGTGATGACCGACTCGCGCAAGCCCGGGCCGTAGCGCGTCTCGATCTTGCCTTCGAGCATATAGATCGCCGTCTCGTAGTCGGCGTGAAAGTGCGGCTCCGCATGGCCGCCCGGCGGGACCACGACCATGTACATCGACAGCCCGGTGCTGCCCGCGGTGCCCGCCGAAATGCCGACGAAATAGGGCAGCCGCTGCATCGTCGCGATTTCCCGTTCGGGCCGCAGCTTGACCACCGGGGCCCGCGCGTCGTGTGTAACGTTTGACATGGTCGCTCCTTTCGTCGCCGCCGTGCCGGGCGGCTTCACGCATGCCGAGCTGAAAGTCTAGACGATACGGGCGGCAATGTGGGACGTGATCGAGCGGACCTGGTGAAGCGCGGGCGAGCGCGAAATCGCGTTGCTACAATGGTCGGAATACCCCGACAGAGATCACGGAGACAGCGCATGGCCACGCTTCAGCCCATCAGCCGCTACCCGGTGCCCGAGCCGAGCGAGTGGCCCGAAGACATCAGTGCCCGCATTCTCGAAGTGCAGGAGAAAGCGGGTTTCGTGCCGAACGTGTTTCTGACGCTCGCGCATCGGCCCGACGAATTCCGCGCGTTCTTCGCTTATCACGATGCGTTGATGCTGAAAGAGGGCGGTCTAACGAAAGGCGAGCGGGAGATGATCGTGGTCGCGACGAGCGCGGTCAACGATTGTCTTTACTGCGTGGTCGCCCACGGCGCGATTCTGCGCATCTACGAAAAAGCGCCGCTGCTCGCCGATCAGGTCGCGGTCAATCACCGCAAGGCCGACATCACGGACCGCCAGAAGGCGATGCTCGATTTCGCGCTGAAGGTGTGCCGCGCGTCGGGCGCGGTCGACGAAGAAGACTTCCAGACACTGCGCGGCCACGGCTTCACCGATGAAGACATCTGGGACATCGCGGCAATCACCGCGTTTTTCGGGCTGTCGAACCGGATGGCCAACGTGATCTCGATGCGTCCGAACGACGAGTTCTATCTGATGGGGCGTGTGCCGAAAGCCGCGGCGGATGCACCGAAAAAGTAGCCTCGACTGGAATCGCTTCAGCATCTCTATCGGCAATTCGCGTCACGCCTGCACGGGGCGAGATGAACGCCGCGCGGGCGTCATCACCACGGTGTCGTCGATCGGGAAATGCAGCAGTGCCGCGATCAATCCCGCCGCGACCGTCGCTACCCATAGCAGTGAGTACGAGCCCGTCAGATCGAACACGAGGCCACCGAGCCACGCGCCGAGAAACGAGCCGATCTGATGGCTCAGAAAGCACACACGCCGAACAGGCTGCCGAGGTGACGCGTGCCGAACACCTTGGCGACTAGCCCGCTCGTCAGCGGTACGGTGCCGAGCCACGTGAGGCCCATCACCGCCGCGAAAATCACCACGGACACAGCGCTTTTCGGCAGCGCGAAGAATGCGGCGATCGTCGCGCTGCGAATCAGATAAAGCCAGCCGAGCACATGATGTTGGCGGAACCGGCCGCCGAGCCAACCACATGCCCAACTGCCCGCCATGTTGAACAGGCCGATCAACGCAAGCGCGGTGGCGCCCAGCCCGATCGGCATATGACACAGCGTCAGATACTCGGGCAGATGCGTCGCGATGAACGCGAGCTGAAAGCCGCAGGTGAAGAAGCCGAGCGTCAGCAAGCGGTAGCCGCGATGGCGCATCGCTTGTGACAGAACCTCGCGCAGCGGCGCCGCGGGCGCGTCCTCGAACCGCGCCTGAGCCGTCGCGTGGATCGGCGCACGCCGGTCGAGCACGATGCCGCGCGGCGCGATCAGCAGCATGGCGAAAGCGAGCACGAATAGCGATGTCGCGATGCCCGAATGCAGCCGGATGCCTTGTACGAGCGGCACCATCAGCACCTGTCCGGCGGAGCCGCCCGCGCTGACGAGCCCCATCGTGACGCTGCGCTTCTCCGGCGACGCAACGCGGCCGACCGCTGGCAACACCACGCCGAAGGTCGTGCAGCTCACGCCGATGCTGACCAGCAATCCCATGCCGGTCACCAGCAGCGCACCGCTCGGGGCGACGCCGACAGCCCGAGGCCGGCCGCGAACGTCGAAGCGCCGAACGCGACCACCGGCGCCGAGCCATAGCGATCGGCGGCCGCGCCCGCGAACGGCTGCGCGAAGCCCCACACGAGGTTGTGCAGCGCGATCGCGAAAGCGATCAACGTGACCGGCAGACCACGGTCGAACGAGAATGGGCCGATGAACAGGCCGAAGGTCTGGCGGATGCCCATCGCGGCGCTCAGGATCAGCGCACCGGCGACGATCACGAGCGTCGTGGTGACGGTCGTCGCGGGAGCGAGGGCGGGGGCGGGTTGCTTGCTATGGGTCGTCGACATGGCGGCTCCTCTTTGGCCACCATCGTCGCAGCCCGCCGCGCAGCCGGCAAAGGAAAAGATGTCGACGACAGGTGAGTGTGGCTCACCTATGCGCTGCTACGTCGTCGTCCGCCGCCGCGTCCGCATGCGCGTCGAAGGCCGCCGCCTCGTCGACGAGCCAACGTTTGAAATCGGCGATCTCGGGCCGCCGGATCGCGCCGTCCGCATTCTCCGCGCTGACCAGCCAGTAGGCGGTAGTCGATGCGACGGTGGGCGCGCAGCCGGACGTCAGCTTCCCGCATCAGCGAACTCGCACTCCCGACCCCAACGAGACATCCGACCTTGGATTTGCAGTCGTCCGTTGCCAAGCGGGATCTGGCCATTCAGGAAACCGGTTCCGCGCACTGGCGATACCACGGCAACCGAGAGCCGCGTCGGAGTAATCGGCCCCCTCAAGGATCGAGTTGCCAACGCAGTACGGGATGGGTCGCGCCGGCCGGCAATGCCCAGACGCCGGTTGAACTGAAGTCGAACGTCGGGCCGAAGCTCGATGGCACGCTCATCTGCGCGGTGGTGAGTCCATTCGCGATCGGCACGGGGGTACCCGTGCCCACGCCGACCGTGGCTCCGGTTGTCTGCGTGTCCCAGAAGACGTCGTTGGCGATCGTGCCGGTATTGCTGGTCGCAACACCGAGCGCGGGCGGCCCCAAGCCTGGGATAATTTCCTGGACGACGTTGCCCGTCGCGAAGGATTGCTCGATCGTGCCGGTGTTGCTTTGAACGAGCGCGGCGCTCCCCCGGCCAAAGCAGAGCCCGCCGCCGCCACCACCGCAGTAGTCGGGCGTGAACGTAACGGTCCCGGTCGCATATGACTGCGTAATCAGACCGTCGTTGGTGCCTACCAGACCGCCGGCGCCTTGAGTGTGAGCAAAGGCATTCACGGTGCCCGTCCCAAACGGTGGCGGGATGTCCGGGCTTTGGGCTTCGTACGACTGCCGGATCACGCCGGTGCTGGAGTTGTATCCGACGAGGCCGCCCAACACGCCCTCGCTCACCATCGCCGCGTCGCTGGACGTGCGTGTGATCGTGCCGTAATTCGACCCCAGCAGGCCGCCGCTCCTCGAAGAGATCGAGACGAAAGCGTTAGACAGCGAAAGGCTGCCACTCGTCTGGGCGTGCGCGATCAGGCCGTCGTTGACGCCGGCCAGGATGCCAAAGGAGCCATAGCCGCTGATGCTGACGAAGCCATTTACGCTGACGTTGCGAACGACAGCCGTTGCGCCGATCACACCGAACAGACCACTCGCTGCCTCGGGATTCGCCGGATCGCTTGTGGCGGGAACACTCTGCCGCGCATTCAGATTCGAGATCGTTTGGCCCATGCCGTCGAACTGTCCAGCGAACGGCGCGGCGCCTGTTCCGATCGGTACATAAAGACCTGCGCCGTAGCTTGGCGTGCTGATGTCGATGTCCTTGCCGAGCGCATAGTTGCCAGCAAGATCGAGCGATACGTTTTCCAGATCCGCGAGCGAATTGACGAGCCGGTAGCCGGTAATCTGAGTGATCAGTCCGCTGTCGGACGGTGCCGTCCAGGCCGTGTTGGCAAGCAGCGTCCCCGGCGCGTAGGTGCCGTTCATGTCGTACAGCGCGCTGACCGTCCCGGTGCTTTTCGACCAGTCGATCGTGCCGCCGTTCGTCACGCTGCCGCCGTTATCGATGCCCGTCGCGTCCGCGCGCAGCGTGAGGTCACCAGAACCCGTGTCGCGGATCTTCGTGCCCGACGAAAGCGCGACGTTATGGTAAGCCGCGAGCGTCAGCGCCGACGCACCGTGCCAGTCGATATCGGATGCGATCAGCAGGTCTCCGGCCGCACCATTGGCGCCGATGGTCGTCAGGTCGACCGTGCTGCCCGCATTCAGGCTGCGCTCGAGCGCACGCGCGACTGAGGCGTCCACGGTGAGCGCTGGCGTCGCGATGTTCCATCGACCGGCGTACACGGCGGCGCCCCGCTGGAACGACAGTTGCGCTGCCTCGGTATCAACCGTGCCTCCGCTGCCGTCAGCGTTCTTCGCCACGATCGCGCCTTGTTGCGACACCATGCCGTCGTCCGCCACGAGCCACACGTGGCCGTCGCGGGTCGCCGTGCCCGTCGCACGGATGCGCGCGCCGCCGCCCGCGAGCGCGTACACGTTGCCGTCCGCGGCTTGCAGGCTGATCTGCGCGGCGCGCGTGATACCCGAATCAATCACATTGCCCGCGCTGCCCGCCTGGACGAATACCTGTTGGCCGCTCGACGAGTCCTGCAGCAGCACCTTCGATCCGGCCGCGAATTCCGCCGTGCCCTCAGGCGCATTGACAGTTCCCGCGTTGATCACGGTCCGGGCGAGCAGGAACACGTCGCCGCCACTGGAGCTGATCTTCCCGAGATTCACGACTACTGCGGCCGAGTTGCCCGACAGGGTAAGCGCGCCGCCGTTCATGAACGCGCAGTCGCATGTGTCCAGCGTGGATGCAACGAAGCGTCCGCCCGTCGCCACCACGCCGGATCGACCCACGACGATGCCTTGCGGATTGATCACGTAGACACTGCCCGTGGCACTGAGCATGCCGAGGATCGCTGAGAGCGAGCCACCCGTCACCCGGTTCAGGGTTGCGCCCGTGCCGTTGGCGAACGTGACGCTGTTGTGCCTGCCGATCGAGAAGCTGTTCCAGTCGATCACACCGCGTGTCGAACCGGGTTGCGTGATCACGAGGCTGTTGCCCGCGCCCGCTATCGTGCCAGTGCCAGCGACGTAATGGCCGCCCTGCGGCAGGCTGCCCGCCGCGAACGCCACGGGTGTCAGGCAGAGTCCCGTCAGCGAAATGCCGATAGCGAGCCAGAGGTGTCCGCGCGAGTGCTGTCGATTCCGTGCGCGTCCCGCGGACCGAGGTCGTTCCGGACGTGACATACAGCCCCCTTTCCGCATGCATGCGGAATGGCCGCCAACGACCCGCGGAGCCGACCGGAGACGCGTGAGTCGCCGTGTCTGAAGAATAGCAGTTGGCGTCGCGCATGCATGCCGATATCTCAGCGTCTGGCGCCTTCTTATGGGGGCTTTTGTGCCATCTGACGCGTGGCGAGACTTATGATGCGCGTCGATAAGATCCGACGCCAAATTGCGTCAGGGCAACAAGAGCAGCGACTGCGTCTTCTACTGTGTCGGTCTCAAGGTATCTCAACAATCTGATCGAACAGGACCATCGCCACATCAAGTCCCGGACCAATGCCATGCTCGGCTTCAAGCGTTTCAGGAACGCCGCGATCACTCTGGCCGGCATTGAGTTGATGCATGGCATTAGCGAAGGCCAATTCAATCTCGCAAAGCTCGGCCTCAAAGATGCCACTGTACCCACCGTATGGAATGTGCCCACCGTATGGAATGCGGTCCTGTCTTATCAATTATCTGCGCCACGCAGGAAGTTTAAGCGCAAACGCCGGCAATCGGCGGCCCTGTGCCACTTAGCCAGGCTGTCCGCCGCAGCCGGGTTGTATTGCGCCGGCCATCCGGAGCTCGTGCGCCGCCGCCTCGTCGATAAGGATGGGAGCCGCGAGGCTTAACGAATGGATCCCTACGACAGTTCATCGGCAGCGCATGCGCAAGACTTCAGGGCCAGCATGGGGGCGCGCTGCCTAGTGCGCTAGCCGGCAAATCCCAGTGCACGTCGACGCCGGCGATCCGCCACGGCGCCGCAATGCGGCGAGCCGGCCCCCATGGAGTCGATTCGATCGCCGCGCTCGCGTCGGCTGCGGATTCCGAGGCGAGCGAGGTATCGTCCCACGGTGCGTTGAAGTCGATGAGCAGTCTTGCGGTCCGGGCGAGCGAGAGTCGCGCGCGCGTCGCGATGCCGTGCTCGAGCCGGCGCTTCAGGCCGCGCAGCACCGCGGCCGCCACCAGATAGCCGGTGGCGTGGTCCAGCGCCTGCACCGGTAGCGGGACGGGCGAGGCGGATGCGCGCCAGCGCATTCCCGCGTCGGCGATGCCGCTGCTCATCTGCACCAGGCTATCGAAGCCGCGACGCATCCCCCAAGGTCCGCTCCAGCCGTAAGCATCGAGGCTGACGTCTACGAGCCCGCGCGCGAGGCGCTCGCGCGTGGCCGCGTCAAAGCCGAGCCGGTCGAGCGCGCCCGGGCGCAGGCCGTGCACGAGCACATCGGCGTCCGCCAGTAGCCCAGCAAACGTCGTATGTCCGGATAACGTTTTCAAGTCGAGCCGGGCGCAGCGCTTGCCGAGCGTGACGTCCGGCACGGCGCCGGGCTCGTCCCAGTCCGGGGGATCGATGCGCAAGACCGTCGCGCCCAGGCCCGCAAGAAAGCGCGTAGCCGTCGGCCCGGCGAGCACGCGCGTCACGTCGAGCACGCGCACGCCGTCAAGCGGTCGCTTGAGCGCGATGGGCCAGCCAGGCACGGTGCCAGTTGGCCCCTTGTCGTACGCGACGACCGGTTCGGCCGCTACCGCGCTGCCTTGCGGATGCGTACGCCACGCGTCGGCGTCGCGCATCTGCGCGGCACAACCGCCTGCATCGATGATCGCCTGTTCGAGGTCGGCGCCTTCCCATGTCGCGACGGCTGCGGCGGCCGCGTGGCGGTCGGCGACCGCGCCGAGCGTGCGACGCACGGCCGCCCGGTGATGAGCCGCGTTAGCATGCAGGCGGATCCAGCCATCGCGGGTCGGGTAGTCGCCCGTCAATGGATCGCGCAACGGGGGAACCTGCCAACCGTCCGGGCGCAGCGACGTCGCAAACCAGAACGAGGCAAGCCGCCGGTCGACTTCGACAGCCGCGGGTTGGCGGGTCTGAAAGGGGGATGAAGTGGGCTCGTCCGAGAGCGAGCGCGCGGCGTGCGGATGCGCATGCGCGAGCAGTTCGTCGACTGCGAGCGCCGCGGCGGCGACCGACGCGGCGGCGAAGTCGGTGACTGCGAACGCCGACGGCAGACTGCCGGTGCCGCGAAAGGCGAGTCGGTCGACATCGTCGGCCTGGCCGCCGAGCGCATTCCACAGGGTGCGGGTCAGGGCGAGCGAGGCAGACGACATCGCGTTGCTCCTTGCCGAATCAGAATTCGAGATCGACGCCCTTGGTTTCCGGCGTCGCGAGGATCGCCAGGATTGCCGCCACGGCGTAGACCATCACGAAGAGACCGATATAAATATAGGCTCGATGGATCCCGTACGCATGCAGGATCAGGCCGGCGATGATCGGAATGAGCCCCCCGCCGTAGACCTGCGACACCTGATAGGCGGCGCTCGCGCCCGACGCGCGGTAGCGCGTCGGGAAGTTCTCGGTGTAGAAGGTCGGGATCGCGCCATATCCGAAGCCGAACACGAAGCCGAAGCCGATCACCTCGGCGAGCACCGCGAGCCAGAAGTTGCCGGTGTTGATCAGGTAGAAATAGGGGATCGCCCACACGAGGAAGACCACGGCCGAGATCAGCAGGATCGTGCGTCGGTTGATGATGTCCGCGAGCAGCGAGCCGATGATCATGAACACCAGCATCGAAGCGGCAGCGATGAGGCCGATCGTTTCCGCGAGTGTTCCGGCGAAGCCGACCGCTTTCATGTAGCTCGTGCCGAACACGAAGCTCAGGAAGAACGCGCCGCCGAACATCGCGTTCACGAGCGACGTGCGCAAGATGCGTAGCGGCATTTCCTTCCACACGCGAGCGGCCGGACTTTTGAGCGTTTCGGCGCCATGCTTGAAGCGCTCGAACACGAAGCTGTCCATGGTGCGGGTCCGGATCACGATGCCGACGATCGCCACCGCGAAGCCGACATAAAAGAAGATCCGCCAGCCCCAGGCGGTGAACTGCTCGGGCGACATCAGCGACTTGACCAGGATGACCGAGCCGAAGCCGAGGAGGAGGCCAAGCGGGATCGCGAATCCGACCCAGGCTCCCCAGAACGCGCGACGCTTTGACTTCGCTGCCTGCTCGACGACCCACGTCGCAGCGGTGCCGAATTCGGCGCCGAAGCTGATGCCCTGCACCAGGCGGAACAGGATCAGGAGGATGGGGGCGGCGGCGCCGATGCTGTCGTAAGTCGGCGTCAGTCCGATTAAAAGCGTGCTCACGCCCATCAGCAACAGCGCATAGACCATCGCGTCCCTGCGGCCTTTGCGATCGGCGATGTTCCCGAAGATGAACGCGCCTACGGGGCGGATCACGATGCCCAATCCGTACACGCCGATCGCGGCCGCGATGGCGGCGAGATTGGGCAGCTTGAAGAAGATCTCGCCCCAGACGGTGGCGGCGATAATCCCCGTGACGAGGAAGTCGTACTGCTCGATGACCGACCCGATGATGCTGGCCAGCGCAACCTTGAAAATCTGCTGCTGCGAGGGCGCTGCTACACCTTTTTCGATTGTTGCCATTTTTTGTCTCCGTGCGCTCGTTAACCGTATCCTGGAGCGTGATGTGCGCCCCGTCGGAGTGTGGTCCGAATCATCCGCGTTTCTGCGTGCTTTTATTAATTAAAGCTATTCTCTGTCTGCAGTCTACTGCGTTAATCGTCGGCAAGGCTCAGGCAATTCGGCTGGCGGCGCTCGATCGCCCACTTGAGCAATGCTGCCGCGCGCAGCGGCCCATGCGCGAATTTTCCGTAAGGCATCGTCAGGAACAAGGCGATCACTGCGCCCAGATGAAGCGCGAGCAGCGTAGGCATCGCCGCGCTCGCGCGCCACGCGGCGAGCGCGAGTCCGCTCACGGCGATGAACAGCAGCATCGCAATGAAGCCGAGATCCATCGGTTTTTGTTGCGCATCGCCCTGCAGCGGGTGTCGGCGCAGATTCAGCCATCCGAGGCCGAGCGTGCCGGCCGTGATGCCGATGCCGCCCGCGATGCCCAGCAGCGCCGGCAGGCTCATGTACGCATACGGCGCTTCGAGACCGAGCCGGTAGTGATAGAGCGTGGCGACGCTCGTTGACAGGAAGCACAGCAGAAAGCCGTAGAAGGTGGTCTGATGGAAGTGTCGGCGGGCGAGCGAGAAGCGGTCGTCGTCGTTGTTGCAGCCGTCGCCGTGGCCGCCACCGAGATACTTGAGCGTGGCCACCGCCGCGCCGGCCTCGGCCGTTTCCGCGGCACTCGCCACGCCGGGCCCCATCTCGCGCCAGAAGCGCCGCACGCCGACGCCAAGCGCAACGACCGCGAACAGGAACACCGGCGCGAACACGCCGACCATCAGCCGGTGCGGGAATACATCGTAGAAGCTGCCTCCGGGCGCGGCGCGCCATAGGGTGCCGCGCAGCGCGAGCGCGAGAATCAGGAACAGCGCGAAGCCGGCGGCGAGTGCCAGCGAGACCACGAGCCCGTTGCGCTCGTAAAGTCTGCCGAAAGCGCTTGGCCACGCGTAAAGGCGGTACGTGCGCAGGCGCACGCGAGCCATCGCCTGAGGCACGTTCACCGCGAACTCATGCGGCGGCGCGTACTGGCACGCGTGCAGGCACGCGCCGCAGTTGTGGCACAGGTTCGCGAGGTAATGCACGTCGGCGTTGCCGAACTCCAGACGCCGTGTCATCGCTGGAAATACCGCGCAAAAGCCTTCGCAATAGCGGCATGCATTGCAGATCTGCAGGATGCGCGCGACTTCGTTCTCCGCGGTGGCGGCGGGTGGGACGAACGACGAACCATCCGCCGCGGCCCGGGCATCGCGGATCAGGATCTCAAGCGGCTGCATCTGCGTGTTCCTGGCGTGCTGCGGCGGCCGCGTTGCTCCCCGCGATGCGGCCGAAGGCCGTTCCGATGCTCATGCCGACGCCCGCCGTGTAACCTTGGCCGAGCACGTTGCCCGCCATCATTTCGCCCGCCACGAACAGGTTCGGGCTGGGGACGCCGCCGAAGTGGACGGCGGCTGTCTGATCGGTCTTGAGGCCGAGATAGGTGAAGGTGACGCCCGGCCGCAGCGCATAGCCGAAGAAGGGCGCGGTGTCGATCGGACGCGCCCAGTGTGTCTTGGCCGGCGTGAGGCTTTCGGTGTGGCAGTCGTCGAGCTGCGTGTGGTCGAACGTGCCGGGCCGGCACGCCGCGTTGTAGGTGTCGAGCGTCTGCATGAAGCGCGCATCGTCAAGGTCGAGCGCGCGGGCGAGTTCCCGCAGGCTGTTCGCCCGCGCGCCGGGAAACACGGGCGGCATGAAACGGCCGACGGCTTTTGCATCGATTATCGAATAGGCAATCTGGCCCGGTTGCTGCGCGACGAGCCGGCCCCAGATCGCATAGCGCTTTGGCCAGAAGTCCTCGCCTTCGTCGTAAAAGCGCACGGCCTCCCGGTTGACGACGATGCCGAGCGATACGCAATCGATGCGCGTGCAGATTCCCCCATCGTAGAGCGGCGCTCGCGCGTCGATCGCAACCATGTGAGCCTGCATCGGGTCGCCGATGCGGTCCGCGCCGGCGTCGAGCATGAAGCGCAGCAGCGTGCCGTTGTTGAAGCGCGAGCCGCGGATCAGGAAGTTGTCGGCCGGGTACTCGCCGCGCTCGTTCTGTCCCCACGCGGCGCGCAGCCACTCGCGGTTCGATTCGAAGCCGCCGGCTGCAAGCACGCAGCTGCGCGCCGCGATGCGTTCGTCGGCCATATAAGCCGCGACGAAGCGCGGGCCGTCGAGCTCGAGCCGGTCGACGGGCGCATCGTAGCGTATCTGTACGCCGAGCTGCCCGGCGCTGCGGTAGTACGCGTTGACGAGCGCCTTACCGCCGCCCATGAAAAACGCATTGGTGCGCGCCGTATGGAGCGCGCCCGACAGCGACGGCTGGAAACGCACGCCGTGACGGTGCATCCACGGACGGCAGCTCGACGAGGCCCGGATCACGAGGCGGGCGAGCGCTTCGTTCGTCTGCCCGCCCGTGACCTTCAACAGGTCCTGCCAGAACTCCTCTTCGGGATACTCGCCGACGAGCACGTCCTGAGGGGTATCGTGCATGCAGCGCAGATTGCGCGTGTGCTGTGAATTGCCGCCGCGCCATTCGCGCGGCGACGTTTCGACGAGCAGCACCGAAGCGCCCGCTTCGCGCGCCATCAGCGCCGCGCAGAGGGCGGCATTGCCGCCGCCGATTACAAGGACATCGACCATGTCAATTGCAACCAGAATATCCAACCAGGGTATCGATCGATTGGAAATAAGCACCAATCACGCCCGCGCTGTCCGATGAGCATTTCGATCTGAACGATCTCGTCGCATTATGCGCGCTAATGGACCTTGGCAGTTTCCGGAAGGCAACCAACACGGTGCATCTATCGCAACCGCACCCGACGTCTGCGATGCCATCGCCATCGACATGAATGCCTTTTCCAGGTGGTTCGCCTGCCGTTACAAATGCAGTGCGTCTCGACGGCGCGTCATGAACCGGTAGTGCGATAGTGCTCACAAGAAGCCGGTCATACCGGTGGTGATTTCCTTCGTGCTCGCCCTACACTTATACTTACGCGACAGTGGGTGAACTCGTCGCGTGGATTATCGGCTGTGGCCAGGATCGATCCAGCGGTCACGGCTGCTGCCACGCACATGAGCGCAGACATCTCCGCTCTCTGGCGAACCGGAGTCAACCATCGCCGGTACGATCCTGCCGTGAACCGGCTTCGGAGGATGGGGCCATGCGCATGAACCTTGCACGCAAGCTGATCCGGTCTCACCTGATCGAGGGCGACATGACGCCTGGCGCGGAGATCGGCATCTCGATTGACCAGACGCTGACGCAGGACGCGACCGGCACGCTCGTGATGCTGGAGCTCGAAGCCATGGGACTGGACCGGGCGAGGACCGAAGTCAGCGTGCAGTATGTGGACCATAACCTGATCCAGGAGGACTACCGCAATGCCGACGATCACCTCTTTCTGAAGAGCGCCGCGCAACGCTTCGGACTGTGGTACTCACGGCCCGGCAACGGGGTCAGCCATCCGTGTCATCAGGAGAACTTCGGCAAACCGGGCAGGACGCTGCTCGGCTCTGATAGTCACACGCCCGCCGCTGGCGCAATCGGCATGCTGGCCATCGGTGCGGGCGGACTCGAGGTCGCGCTGGCGATCGCAGGTGAGCCGTTCTTCACGCGCATGCCCGAGATCTGGGGCGTGAAACTGACGGGCCGGTTGCCCGACTGGGTAAGTGCGAAGGATGTGATCCTCGAGATGCTGCGCCGTCATGGGGTCGATGGCGGCGTCGGCAGGATCATCGAATACTACGGTCCAGGGCTTGATGGACTCAGCGCCATGGACCGGCATGTCATTGCAAACATGGGTGCCGAACTCGGTGCGACCACCACCGTTTTCCCCTCCGATCAGGAGGTCCGGCGCTTCCTGCGTGCGTGGGGACGGGAAGCCGACTGGACCGAACTGATAGCTGACCCTGGTGCGACCTATGATGTTCGTGACGAAATCGATCTCGGGCGCCTCGAGCCGCTGATCGCCATGCCGTCGAGCCCGGACAACGTGGTTCCCGTGCGCGAGGTCGCGGGCGAGCCGATCCATCAGGCTTACATCGGTTCATCCGCCAATCCCGGTTACCGCGACTTCGCGATAGCGGCAACCATGGTGCGTGGACGCGCCGTCCATGACCGTGTGTCGTTCGACGTGAATCCCACCTCGCGGGCACAGCTCGAAATGCTCGTGAGCGACGGCCATATCGTGAACCTGCTTCATGCCGGCGCGCGCCTGCATCAGGCCGGCTGCAACGGCTGCATCGGCATGGGTCAGGCACCCGCAACCAACGGGTTGTCGCTGCGCACCGTGCCGCGCAATTTCCCCGGCCGCTCGGGCACACCCGAAGACAGGGTGTGTCTCGTCAGCCCCGAAACCGCCACTGCGTCGGCCCTCACGGGTGAGATCACGGATCCGCGCACGCTCGGCATGCCGTATCCGCGCGTTGCCGATCCCGATCATCCGATCGTCCATCGCGAGATGTTCGACCCTCCGCTTTCCGCTGAAAAAGCGTTGCGGGTGACGCTGCTCAAAGGCCCGAATATCGCCCCACTGCCGGCGTTCGAATCGCTGCCCGACATGATCGAAATGCCGGTGATGCTGAAGGCGGGAGATAACGTCTCCACAGATGAAATCATGCCGGCCGGCGCGCGGGTGCTGCCGCTTCGCAGCAACATCCCGGAAATTGCGAATTTTGCGTTCGAGCGAATTGACCCTGCCTATGCGCGGCGTGCGAAGGAAACCGGTGATCATCTTGTTATTGGCGGATCCAACTACGGACAGGGTTCGAGTCGCGAACACGCGGCGCTGGCGCCACGCTTTCTCGGACTGCGCGTTGTACTGGCGAAAAGTTTCGCACGCATCCACGCGCAGAATCTCGTTAATTTTGGCGTGCTCGCGCTGGCCTTTGACGATCCCGCCGACTATGACGGCATTGCGGTCGGCGACGTGCTGCGGCTTGATGGCGTCCATGATGCGCTGACCAGGAGCCACGGACTGACCGTCAAGAACACAACGCGGGGCGGCACCTTCGAAGTTCACCACGCGATGTCGCCCCGGCAGGTCCAGTATGTACTGAGCGGGAGCCTCATCAACTGGATGAAGGAGCGTCTTGCGGGCCACGCGGGAACCACCAGTGCAACATGATCCGCTCCCGCTCGACGCCGCCGGCGTCGCCGGACTGTGCGCAGATCCTCGTGCTGCCGAATGATTTCGCCATCCGCATCGTCTCCTCACGCAACAGTCCTGTCGACGGTCCCCGTTACCGGCTGACCGTGCGCGCAATCCGGGGTACGCTGCAGGTCGTAGCTGCATGGAAAGCGCTCGGGCAATACGCCGCTGATGTTGAGCAGGTCCAGATCGGTATTGACAACCGTCACGGCTTCGAGGAGATCACCTTCACGTTCGGCGACATTTCGTCCGGAGCGCTCGTCCGGTTGGTGAGACGGCAGATCGCGCTGCCCTGGACGCTCGACGCCTATTTCTATTCCGACAACGACGCGACCGCCTGATCTGTACGCGCATATGCAAAAGCGGTGTGTGACCTATCGGCTCGCGTTCGTGTCGGACGAGACCTGCAACAGGAGCCCGCGGATGGCGTTGAGCAGGCAGACTGCCTGCACCGGCTTCAGAAGAAACACGTCCCACGGCCGCCCTGCCAAGGGCGGCGCAAGCGTGCCGGCGGCCATAACCAATAGAATTCCCGCTGTTGCGCGACTGCGCCGCAGGCGCCAGCACAGTTCCACACCATCGAGCCGGGGCATTTTCCAGTCCGTCACAACCAGCGCCGGTGATTCGATACCAGCCGCGGCTAGTGCCGCCTCCCCGTTCTGTGCGGTCAAAACGTGATAACCCTCCGGCTCCAGCAGGAACCGGAGGGCGGTCAGGATGTTGGGATCGTCACCGACAACAAGGATGGTGGACACCGCAGTATTACCGATAATGAGACTTTCAAATTGCTGAAACCGCAAGCATTTTTCATTCCAGCATGCCGCCCGTTGCCATCAAGCGGAGTTCGCTCTAGCCCGCCGTTCGCCAATCGCGAGCGGCGCGATGGCAAACGACTTCCGCTCCATCGGATCCGGACGTGGGCTGCCGCCGAATAACCCGCCGCAATCGCCGATAAGTCGGAATACTGGTAGATCGCTGTAGGGTCTATAACCAGTATCGGGAAGCGTGGGGAATGTTGACCCGAGCAGGTTTGGTGATCACGACCGGAGGAAACCATCACCAGTCTTTTCGAGCCCGATGGAGGCTCTGATAATCATATAGCCGTCCTACCGGAACGGCGCGAGGCCGGCTATATGATTATCAAAGCCGTCGCCAAGTCTGCGGCGTGGGCAATATCAGCGGTAAACAAGATCGGCGCAGATGTGGATGATACTAACCAATGCGAGGTAACTCGTCCGGCAGCAAAGTCTCCTTTTCGAGAAGAAGTTTTGCCCCTTCGTCTAACTGCTTTCGGTGCGTTCTCAGGATTTCCATTGCGGCGTTCGCTGCATCCCGCACCAGGGCGCGCACGGCGCAGTCGATTTCCCGTGCGGTCTCCTCGCTATACTCGCGGGTGACCGAAGCCGGATCGCCAAGGAAGGCGTTCGGTTGCGATTCATAGGCCATTTGTCCCAAATCTTCGGACATGCCGAAGCGCGTGACCATCATCCGGGCTATATGCGTCGCTTTTGCCAAATCATCCGCCGCTCCGGAGGATATCTCATCGAAGACAAGCGCCTCGGCTGAGCGGCCGCCAAGAAGCACGGCCATCTTCCCCCTGAGCTCGGTACGGCTCATCAGGAAGCGATCGTCGGTCGGGCGTTGCATTGTATAGCCCAGAGCGCCGATGCCGTGCGGCACGATTGATATCTTCTGAACCGGATCTGCGCCGGGCGTGACCAACGCCACCAGAGCGTGCCCCATCTCATGGAACGCCACGATCTCCCGCTCCTTTGGAATAAGTAAGCGGCTCTTCCGCTCCAACCCTGCGACGATCCGCTCGATCGCAACGGTGAAATCCGTGATGTCAACGGATTGAGCATCACGCTTTGTCGCCTGGAGAGCTGCTTCATTCACCAGATTTGCCAAATCGGCACCGGAGAATCCTGGCGTGAGCGCCGCGATCTGCTCAGGTTCGATATCCTTTCCTGCTCGTATTCCCTTCAGGTATATCTTGAGAATAGCAATACGCCCGGCCTTGTCTGGTCGATCTACAAGAACCTGGCGATCAAACCGTCCCGCGCGTAGAAGGGCAGGGTCGAGAACTTCCGGCCGGTTTGTCGCGGCCAGCAGCACGATGCCTGTTTGAGGGTCGAAGCCATCCAACTCCATCAAGAGTTGATTGAGTGTCTGCTCCTTCTCGTCGTGCCCTCCCAAGGATCCGATGCCGCGCGCTCGCCCCAGTGCGTCGAGTTCGTCGATGAAGATGATGCATGGCGCGACTTTGCGGGCTTGCTCGAACAAATCGCGGACGCGTGCTGCTCCAACTCCTACAAACATTTCAACAAATTCCGATCCGCTGATCGAAAAAAATGGGACGCCCGCTTCACCAGCAACTGCGCGGGCGAGCAATGTTTTTCCTGTTCCCGGCGGGCCGACCAGCAGCACACCTTTCGGGATGCGGGCACCGAGACGGCCATGATGCTGCGGCCTCTTCAGGAAATTGACGATCTCGATCAATTCGTCTTTTGCTTCATCGACTCCCGCTACATCCTCGAACGTAACCTTGGTGTCCTTTTCGACAAAGATCCTGGCTTTACTCTTGCCGATTGTCATGAGCCCGCTCATGCCGCCTTGTTCGGCAAGACGCCGGGCCGCGAACATCCATATGCCGACAAAAAATACCGCAGGCAGCACCCACGACAAAATATCACTAACCAGGTGGTTATCCACCACACCGGTCACCTTCACGTTGTACTTGTCCAGCAGGGCGTAGACGTCAGGCCGGACCAGCACGGTCGAATATAACTGGCGCCCATCGGCCAGCGGTTTTGACAGCTTGCCGTCAAGGAGATTGCCACGCACGTTGACGGCTTCTATTTTTCCGTCCTTCAGAAGCTGCTCGAACTGGCTAAAAGGGATCGTCTCGACTTGCTGTCGGGCGACCCACCAACTCTGGAACAGCAGAATGGCGATGACTGCGGCAATTGTGTAACCGATATTGAAGTGCGTCTGCTTGTCCACCGTCGCCTCCGTATCAACAGCTGCCGTTTGCGTTGTTTTTGAGGGGCACCTCTGCAGCGCGACAGGACGCGCATTCGGGGCCACTTTACGCCCTAGCGGTCGGCGCTACCTGTGCAGACCACCTTATACTGGCTACCGGCCCTCCCAGCACGTCAAGATATCTCTAAGACAAGCCTCGCTCGCGTCGCTGGCTTCGCCCATACTCAGGACGTCGAGGGATCGGATATCCGCCCGTGCGGTCAGGCCTTTCGAAAAAAAACGGCTCTGGACTTGCTGTCTCGCAACTGGGCGGCGCCATCACGGAGCTTTCTTGCCTTCGGAGCCATGTCCCACGCGACGCAGCGGCCGCGTAAGGCTGGCGAAAAGCACCGCAAGGATACCGGTCAGAAATATTCCGTCGAACGTCCCCGCTCCGCCGATCGAGGCTATTGGCGCAGCAAGACCCTGAATGCGTCCCAGATTGAGCAGATCCGCACCAATGAGTGTGCCCAGGCTTCCGCTGATATAGGCGAGCGGAGCAGCGAGGTTGGGCGAGAGCAGAAGCGCGACCACGGCAGCAGTCATCACGGGAACGAAGACTGGCAATGCGATACCGAATCCAGGGATGGGATGGGCCAACGGGTGGCACACTGCAGCGACGAGGGCAATCGCGACGGGACCCCGGAGCCACAGGTGATGTCTGAAAAGCAAATAGAGCGACATCAAACCCGGAATGAGCGCTCCGCCGACATTTACCGCTATGACCGTCCCGGGCCATTCGACGACCACTGGCACTACGTAGTGCATCCCGAAGAAAACGATCTCTTGCCCGGACCGTACTTCCTGCGCCGGCAACTCGGCTAGCGGGATGTTGAAATAGCTGCCTGCCAGCATTCCGAGGAGCAGAAGCAGGGCGGCGCCGAAGCTTATACCGAGGCGCATGGATACGTAGTGCAACGCCCCGATCCGAAGAAGGCCCACGAGGAGGAGAAATATCCCCACCAGCATCGAAAAGAATGGAAGCGGAAGAGGGAAATAGTGGAGATGGCTTAACTGCATGGGCGATTGTCCTCTTTTACAGCATAGAGGACGTCTGCAGCGGCCGGTTAGTTCGCGTTTTTACCTACTTCGAACGTTGGGCTTTGTCACGTTGCCGATCACCGGACGAATCGTGTTCAGGCGAAACAGTCGCTCAGAAAACAGCAGACGGATTCCGGGTGAGACCGGTGAAAAGACGCCAGGCTTCAAACCGGGTCGCAAGCTGCTTTCGATAAAGCGAAGCGCGCAGCAGATGACGCTTGAGCGCGAAGTGTTGTCGGATCGGACCGAAGCACGACAGGAACGCCTGCGTGCGCCCGGGCAGGCGGAAACCACGCATACGTCGCTCGCGTTCACGCGTGGGCTGATGGCTGTTCTCTGCACCGTTGTTGACGCGAGCGGCCGCCTTGACGAACACATGCTTCACGTTCGCCAGCTCCGGGATTTCGGTCTTTGCTGCGGGGTAACTGGGCAACTGGTCAGTGACGATCTTCTTCGGCACCTCGGGACAGCGCAGGCTGAGCTGGAACCTGAAATACCAGTGTACCGCGTGGCTGATGACTGACGCCGGGAACCGGTGACCGTGATACAGCGATTTCGTTTTCTTCACCACTTCCTCTTAACTGACCGCAGCGCCAACGTGACAAAGCCGTTCGAAGCAGCACCACAAAAAAAGAGCCTGACGCAGAGGTAACCTGCCGGCGATTATATGCTGAAGCTTTCCCCTGAAAGCCAAGTCTGGTGGGGGTTCGGGGAATATTTTCTGCTTTCGGTGGACGGGCAGAAAAAATGGTCAAATCCCAACGATCGGGAATTTATTCGTGGTGGACAACTCAAATACAAAGGGAACGTAAGGTCGCGGCTTCCCGACCTGTTCACGATCCCAAGCCACGTACGCACGTCCATGACAAACCAGACGAAGCAGGCGGACAAACCGTGCGCAATCCATTTCCCTTGATCGGGGCCCACCGTCGCGCATGAGATAAGCAATTCCACAACTGCGTCGGGCGCGCATCGCGCCGTACAACCATACGTCAATGCGCCTCGTCCGGTTTCATCCTTGGCAGTTAACAATGCGATGGCTGACTTTCTCGGTAACCGAAGGTTAAAGAACGGAGGAATTCGCCGTGTCAAAGCAACTTTTGTTTGTCAGTGCTGCGTGCGTTTGCATCTTGACCTGCGGCCAGGCTCATGCAGCCTGCACCACCACAATCGGCAGTGTGATGGCGTTGACCGGATCGCTGGGCGTGCTCGGCCAGCAGATTGCCAAAGGCGTGCAGCTGGCTGTGTCGGATCTCAACGCGGCCGGCGGCGCCAACGGCTGCACTGTGGATCTGGCTCTGCTGGATGACCAGACCGCACCCTCCGTTGGAGTGGATGCAGCCAAGAAGCTGGTCGACGTGCAGCATGTGCCGGCCATCGTCGGCGCGCTTTCGAGCGGTGTCAGCGGAGCCATCCTGACCGCCGTGGCTGTGCCGGGCAAGGTCGTGCTGATTTCTCCCGCCTCCACCTCGCCGACCTTCACCCAGCTCGCGAAGGACGGCAAGACAGACGGCTACTGGTTCCGGACGGCACCCTCGGATGCGCTGCAAGGCGTAGCGATAGCTAAGGTTGCACTCGATGCCGGGATAAAGAAGGTTGCTGTGCTTTATCTGAACAATGCCTACGGGCAGGGGCTCAGCTCCGAGTTCGCCAACGCGTTCACGAAGCTCGGGGGCGCGGTCACGCAAAACGTCGTCTACAACCCGAGCCAGGCCTCCTATCGCGCGGAAGTCAGCAAGGCAATGGATCCAGCACCTGATGCGCTATTCCTGATCGGCTATCCGGGCGACGGCACGACCATTGCGCGCGAATGGATTTCAGCCGGAGGTCCGCAGAATTTTCTTCTGCCCGACGGGCTGGAATCCCAGGATTTCGTCAATGACGTGGGCACGCAGTACATGAAGCATGTACACGGCACGGCGGCCGGCTCGGAGACGACGCCTTCGCTTGCGACCTTCAAGCAGGAGTTCCAGACCAAGTTCGGCGAATTACCTACGCAAGCCTATATCCCCAACGCTTATGACGCGACGGTCATCATCGGCCTCGCCATCGACTACGCGAAGCGTGCCGACGGCATGGCCATCCGCGACGCCATCCCCAAGGTGACCGATCCTCACGGCAAGAAAGTCTATGCCGGTGCGGCCGAGCTCAAGAAGGCGGAAAAGATGCTCGCGCAACACGAGGTGATCCAGTATGTGGGCGCATCGGGGCCGCTGCAGTTTGACCGGTACGGAGACATCAACGCCCCCATGGTGGTCTGGTCTGTGGACAGCGGCGGAAAAGTCAAGCCGACGGGCATGGTCACGGTGAATCAGATCAAGGAGCTACGCAGCAAGATCCAGTAGCGGCACCAGGTTTCGAACAAAAGAGCCTGCTGCAAGGCTTGACGCCGATCAAACCGCGATTCCTCAAGGCGGTAACGCACCGTACCCCTCGAGGCATTCGCGGCTGGGCGGCGGCGTTTCGGGAAGGACACTGCGCGAATGCTGGAAGTCAAACAGCTCGTCAAGGAGTTTGGAGGATTGCGTGCGGTCGACGGCGTGTCCTTCACCTTGCGCGCTAACACCATCACCGGCTTGATCGGGCCGAACGGCGCTGGCAAGACCACGCTTTTCAACACCATTGCCGGCGTGCATCGGCCGACGTCGGGCGACATTTCGTTCCTCGGCCGGCGCATCGACGGCCTGGCGCCCCACAGGATCTTCCACGAAGGACTGGTACGGACGTTTCAGATTCCCCGCCCGTTTGCCGAAATGACCGTGCTCGAGAATTGTATGCTCGTGCCGCCCCGCCAGGCCGGCGAGCGCTTCTGGAACAACTGGTTCAGCCGCCCGCAGGTGCGCGCCGAAGAACGTGCCTGCCGCGACCGCGCTCAGGAAGTATTGGCCTTCGTCGGCCTCTCACCGCTAGCGGGCGAATACGCCAAAAATCTCTCCGGCGGCCAGCAGAAGCTTCTCGAACTGGCCCGCGTGCTGATGGCGGACCCCAAGCTCGTCCTGCTCGATGAACCTGGGGCCGGGGTCAATCCGACTTTGCTCGTTACCATCATGGACAAGCTGCATGAACTCAATGCCCGGGGCATTACGTTCCTTATCATCGAGCACAACATGGACCTGATCATGACGTTGTGTGATCCGATCCTCGTGATGGCACAAGGCAAGCTGATCCTGGAAGGGTCGCCGACGACGGTGCGAAGCGACCCGGGCGTCCTCGATGCCTACCTCGGCGGGGTTCCGGAATGAACGCCCCGGCGCTCTACGCGCATGAGCTGGTGGCCGGCTATGTGCCAGGCGTGGACATTCTGCGCGGCGTGGAGCTCATGGTCGGACGCGGTGAAATCGTCACGGTGCTCGGTCCCAACGGCGCGGGCAAGTCCACGCTGATCAAGGCGATTGCCGGCTTGGTGGCGGTGCGCTCGGGCACAGTGCAACTGTTCGGGGATGACATCGGGGGCGTGGCCGCGCACCATATGGTGGAGCGGGGCCTGGCCTACGTGCCGCAAACCAACAACATCTTCAGCCGGCTCAGCATCGAGGAAAACCTCGAAATGGGCGCATACATTCAAGGCAACCGAGCCGACATCCGGCGCGGCATCGAACAGATGTTCGAGCTGTTTCCGCGGCTTCGGGAAAGACGCAGGCAAGCTGCCGGCATGCTCTCGGGCGGCGAACGGCAGATGGTGGCGGTCGCGCGTGCGTTGATGGCAAATCCCAAGGTGCTGATGCTGGACGAACCCTCGGCGGGACTGTCGCCGAAACTGGTGGGCGTCGTATTCGGCAAGGTGCGGGAGGTGCGCGACCTGGGGGTCACCATTCTGGTGGTCGAGCAAAACGCCAAGGCCGCCCTGGCGATCTCCGACCGGGGTTACGTGCTGGCCGAGGGTCGAGATCAGATGACGGGCCCCGCCAGTGAACTGCTCGCGAACCCCGAAGTGGGTCAGCTGTATCTGGGCGTTCGGCGAGGTCTGTCATGATCGCGCAATACGTCGCCGACGGGGTCATTCTTGGATCGACTCTGGCCTTGGGAGCCATTGGCCTCACGCTGACCTACAACATTCTGCGTTTCGCCAACTTCGCCCACGGCGAATTCCTCACCTTCGGCGCCTACTTCGCGCTGTTGCTGACTGCGCTCTTTGGGACCGGAACCGCGCTGGGTCCGGTAACCTTCGGCGGACCCTTCCTGCTGGCGATCGTGGTCGCCGGCATCTTGACCTCCGGAGTGGCGCTAGTACTCGACTGGCTGCTCTACCGGCTGCTACGAAAAAGCGAAGTGGCGGTCACGCTGGTGATTGCATCGTTTGGTGCATCGCTGATGTTACGCAACCTTGTGGTCTTCATCTGGGGCCCCCAGCCCGAGTACTACTCGCGCAGCATCGCCATCGCCAGGGAAATTCTTCCCGGCGTGCGACTGACCGCCGACGAGGTCTTCGTCGTTGCGCTGACGCTCGCCCTGATGATCGCGCTACATCTCTTCCTGACGCGCACCCGGCTGGGCAAGGCCATGCGCGCCGTGTCGGATAACCCCGCATTGGCGAGCGTCACCGGCATCGACGTGCAGGGCATCATTCGCTGGACCTGGGTGGTAGGTGGCAGCCTGGCGGCGATCGCCGGCGTGCTGTACGGCCTGACCGTGCAAATCTCCCCGGAGATGGGCTTCAATCTCATCCTGCCGATGTTTGCCGCCGCCATCCTCGGCGGCGTGGGCAGCATTTACGGCGCGGTGCTGGGGGGGCTGATAATCGGCCTTGCCGAATCCATGTCGGTGCCGATCCTCGGGTCGGCATACGAGCCGGCGGTCGGGTTCTTCCTGATGTTTCTGATCCTCCTCGTCTATCCCAAGGGGATTCTGGGAGAGCGTTCATGAGCGGGATGATCTCCTATCTGGTTTTCTTCCTCATCCAGGCATCGATTTTTGCCGTGGTCTGCCTGGGACTGAATCTGCAATGGGGTTACACCGGACTCTTCAACATCGGCATATCCGGATTCTTTCTGATGGGAGCGTATGCTTTCGCAATCTTGTGCGGACCGCCCTACGACACACATCTCGGCGGCTTCGGCCTGCCGTATTTCGTCGGTCTGGCCGGCGCCCTGTGCGCCGCTGCCGTGGTCGGCTTCATCGTCGGGATTCCCACCCTGCGGCTGCGTGAAGACTATCTGGCGATCGTGACGATCGGCATCGGCTCCATCCTGCAACTGATTTCGTTGAACGCTTCCTCCTTGACGGGCGGGAGCCGGGGAGCCAGCAGTATTCCAAGACTGCTGCCCGGATTGTTCCAGTCCGTGTTGGGTGTCAACCTGCTAATGCTCGGGTTCATGGCCGTACTGGTCCTGATCATCTACCGGGCTCTCGAAGCCATGGTGCGCTCCCCCTGGGGCCGGGTTCTCAAGGCCATCCGGGAAGACGACACCGCCGCTTCGTCGCTCGGCAAGAATCCCTTCCTCTTTCGACTACAGTCTTTCGTGATTGGCTCCGCCCTCATGGGTTTGGGCGGTGCTCTTTACGCCAGCTTCATTGGCTTCATCAGTCCGGAAGACTTCTTGCCCGTCTTCACGTTCCAGATATGGACCATGCTGATCGTCGGCGGTAGCGGCAATAACAAAGGGGCAATCCTGGGCGCCGTACTGATGTGGGCCGTCTGGACACTGAGCGGCAGCGCGGCTCAGGCCGCACTGCCGGTCCACCTGCAGGTCAAGGGCGGGGCCGCGCAGGTCATGCTGATCGGGCTCGTGCTCATGCTGACACTCATCTTCAGGCCGCGCGGCCTGGTCGGAGAGGAAGCGACGGTATCTCGAGAGGCGCACGTGCTCCCGCGCAAACCGGAGTAGCGCGTATTCGCAGCGCGAAAGCCGATGACGGAAACGAGGTAGCCGCGCTTCAGGAGTCGCACGATTGAACCCGCTGGACCGCAGGTCTTCATGGGGGGTCATCGATACTCAAAGGGAGGTATCGGCCGATCGTAAGTGACAACAAGCCGAGCATTCGAGCAACGAGTCGGCGCACCAAACGAGTTCCGGTGTCAGCGGCCATTCGAAGCGCTGTCGCTTCGACGGCGGGTTATGATGCGTAGCGGACATCTTCGGATGGGGTAGTCACTCGGCTGTTCGTGTCGCGACCTCAGCCCGTTGTTGCAACTGCGACACCGCAGCCAACCAGCAGCAACCCTTGCGCAAAAGGAAGCCATCGCGCTTGCGGCAGCATTTTTTCGAGCATCACGTAGATCGACAGAGCGGCAACCCAAAGCACGTTCATGACGCCAAACACGAAGAGCAACGCCATGAGCGCCCCGCAACAGCCGACGCAATAGGCCCCATGCCGGAACCCCATGATCCAGGCACCGAGGCTGCCGTCGCGCCATTCGGTCAGAAGAAAACCGAGGGGGGAAGCACACTTGCTAAGGCACGCATGCTTTAAAGGTGTCAGCTGGAAGACTCCAGCAATGACCAGGAGAGCGCCCCCAAGCAGCGGGGTTGCGCGCCGGGCAGATCGAGCACCTGGATGTGGCGGCCCCCAAGCAATGGGATGGCCGAGAGCTTCGTCAAAACGATGAAGCGCGATTACGTTTCGTGGATGCCCAAGCCTGACGCGAGAACTGCGCTGCAGAACTTGGCCATTGCGTTCGACCACTACAACGAGTCCCATCCGCACAGCGCCCTGAAATACCGGTCGCCACGCGAGTTTCGCCGGCGAACAAATTCTCCAACCTAAGCGTGACCGCGTGTCCGGTCACGCAGGGGTAAGTCCAACGCGATAACCGAACACAGCAGGCGCTTCAAGTGCGGCTCGCGTCCATCCCGACGATGGTTCATTCAGATATTGCACCACGGCGCTCGAAGGTTCATTTGGCATTGTCTGCCGATTGGAATCGATCAGGGCTTTGTGGTCGTCCGGGTACGTGCCGTAGGTCGCTGCCTCCGGCGTGTTCTTGTCGCACATCGGCGCAACCCGTGAGCACGCCTGCGATCAATACCGCTGCGCTCGCGGCCCTCAGCTTCGTTTTCATCATTTCACCTACGCGGACAGGTTTTTCATACGGCTTCTTATCTCTTGTCTGTACTTTTTGTGGCGCCAATATAGCCAGAGCAAAGAGGCGAGTGCCACTAATCGAGGAGCTAGACCTTCGTTGTTAGAGACTTCCACTCTTTACTCCTTGCCGGTCTCCTGGGGCACTGACAAGTTTATTACGCTCTACGGTTCTGATCGGGACTGGATTGCAGTGGCCCGGTCAGGCCCTAAAAGCCGGGAGGGGGCGGCAAAGGTGGGCCGGGTGGGGGGGACAGCGATGGCAGGGATGGCGGGGACGACAGGGACGGAGGGGACGGAGGGGACGGAGGGGACGGAGGGGACGGAGGGGACGGAGGGGACGGAGGGGACGGAGAGCGCGGCAGGGACGGACGGGGCGGCAGGGACGGCAGGGACGGAGGGGACGGCAGCTTTGGCAACCCACCTACGGGCGGCTTCAGCATATCGATAACGGATTTCAGCTTTTGGGCGATGGCCTCGGTGACCGCCTTTTTCGCCTCGTCCGCGAGCGCCTCGCACACGGCACGGATGATCTCGGGCGGAGTGGCGCCGTTTGTGGTCGCGCCGATATTGACGAGATGCAGCGGAGGTAGCGGTACCGTAAGCGCGCCTCCGGGCAGGTGAATGTCAAGTGAAAGTGTGCCGCCCATGACGGTGAGCTTGCGGATGATGACCTTGCGCGCGTTGCTGCCGGCCCGGATGGCGGCCGGGGTGGTGGAATAGGCCTGGGCGTTATTTTTGATGGTCTCCAGGTTGCTGGTGGCGGTGGGACTTTGCGCCTTGTAAGTAATCTGCGGCGCGATGACTGTGGCGGAATCAACGATGACAGGGCCGCCGCCGAGAAGTGAGCCGCTTTCCACCTGCAAGGCGATACGGTCCACCACTACGGCGTAGGGCGAAGAGAAACCAGTGGGGTTGCCCACGGTAAGTCCATCAAGCGCGCCCACGCCGGTGAAGGGCGAGAATTCGACGCTACCCACGAGCACCTGCGTCTGGGTCGCAAGGGCGCCTTCCGTCTCGATGGCGGACTTGATGGATGGTTCGAACCGGGCGAGCAGGGTCCACAGCGCAATAGCGGCGACGGCGAGCAGGATGGCAACGGCAAGTCCGAGAGTTTTTTGCATGGTGTTGGGTGATCCATGAAAGGCGGTGGCCCGTCCAGACGCGCGACCGTGCTAATCAGCAGTCGCCAATATTGACTACAGAAGTGGCTTGGAAATGGAAAAATGGGAAGGCGGTCTGAAGGGGCTTTGTTCGGATGAGGCTACTCTGCAATACCCCCATCCGAGCAGCGCGGGGGCAAGGTGTTGAGTGCGCAGCGCAAGGGGGACTGAAGGGGCAAGCGGTTGAGCGCGAAGCTCGAGTCCGGCGATAGGTCGTTGCGACTGACCTTGCCAGCCGCAACGACCTCAGCTTAGGACTGTTGAAAACAGGTCACTCTGCCTGAACCTTCTTCGGCTTAGGCGGCGATTGCACCTTCGCGTACTGGAACTCAGGCGTTGCCTTCAGGGCGTCCTTCGTGGCGCCCGGCAGATATAGATTGCCGCCGCGCACGTCGAGTGCGGCGATGGGCACAGCTACGTCATGCGTGGCGACGCCGAGGAAGCCGCCTGTAGCGACGATGGCCGCCGACACGGAGCCGTCCGGGGCCACGATCAGATCTTTGACCGCGCCGATTTTTTCGTTCTGGTCGTTGTAGACCGATTTGCCCAGCACGCTCTTCTTGACGCTCCATCCCTGCAAAAGCGCCTGCGACTGCTGAATAGTGACGCTCAGAGTCTGTGTGCCGGCGACCTGTGCGTGCGCATCGATACATGCTGCAAGTGCCACTGCTACCAATACTGCCTTCAAAGCCATATCGTTCACTCCATGGTTAGATTCGGTTTCTGGCACGTTCTTCGTGCCCCCAATAGTGTAAGTTGACAATACCGTTTTGCTCTACTAATCGGCGCTGTCGATCCGAACCAGCGCTTGTGCGTCCAGCAAGCTGTGTTGCAGCCATTCGTAAGTGACGTAGGCCAGCCCGCCGTCGCCCCAGCCCGATGACCAGGAGTTCTTAATGATGAAATATCCGCCGCCCGCGACCTGATCGCTGTCCTGGTAGCCGACGACTAGAATTTCGTGACCGCACAGGCTGGTCCCGCAGCTGTCCGCCTTGATGACCCACGACACGACGCCGCCCTTGTACGTCGCAACCTGAAAGTCGAGGTTCGCGTTGATGGCCATGACCACAGGGTAGCCGCGATACAGCGCTTGCTTGATCCGGCCAATGGACGCATAGAGCTTGTGCGCCGTGGTCGTCCGAAATCCTGAGGAACTCGCTGCGGTAGGATCCTGCTGCCGGGTATCGCTGCCGCCACCCTGCGCCTCGGTACCCGAGCAGGTGGCATTGGGATACTTGCGGTTGTAGTTGGTGCAATACTTGTCATCGCCATTGTATGGCCAGGATTTCTCCGGAACGAACTTGGTCTTGTTGTCGACGAATGCAGCGATGGTGTCGTACGGGTCGAGTCCGGCGTTGTTCCAGGTGTTGGTCAGTCGCTTTCCCTGGAAGTACGTGTTCTGTTCCGACAGTTTAGTACTGTTCTGCTGCCTCGAGAGCAGCAATTCCGTTGCGGCGTTCAGGGAGAACGCTACGCACGTGCCCCGTTCGCTCTGATCTTTGATATCGCTCTTCAGGGATTCGAGATTCGTGATAAGAGCGCTGTGGCCCACCCCCAAGGAGTCCGAATCGGCCGTGTCACAACCTTCCAGGCCGCTCGGGCAACTGTTCTTGCTCGCCTGGGTCAGCCGCACCTTGTAGTTGCCGAAGAGTTGGACCATCGAGTCGGAGACCCCGACGTTGGAAACAAGGTCCTTTCCCACGTCCTGGTAGCTGATCACCTGACGGGTGACGCTGGAGAGGTCGGCCTCATAGCGGGTGTCGCTTCTCGCGTCACCGTAGCTCGGCGCGTAGAAGCCGGTATCTGAGGAGCTGTTACTGTTACTGTTACTGTTACTGTTACTGTTTCCACTGCTGCCATCGCCCCCGCCGCCCCCGCAAGCTTGAAGCGAAAAGAGAATGACGAGCAGAGTTAGACGGGCAAGTTTCATGAGATTTTCTTGTCGGCGCCGGCGCGACGGCGCTGCCGCGAACACAAACGACGCGATGTTTTGACGAACCCCGATTTGGCTCAAAGCCACCTGCGCGGGTCAGACCGGGGACCATTGTGGCGTAAAGCGCGACTGCGTCGGGTACGGCCTTACACTACAGCCGCCACCCGAATTGGGCTATCACACGAAAGTCTGGAACGCCTGTACGGTGGGATATACCGGCACCGCGTTTAGCGTTGCTTGGATATGCGGGCGCATAGTGATGCCTTCAGGATCGGGGGCGTACACCACCTTGGCAACGGAGTCCGCGTCGCCCCTTACTAGCGCCGCATTGCACGGATCGAATAGCGACGCGATTTCGTGATAGACCTGCGGTACGTGGACTTCGCCTGCAAAGACGCCAGTGCTGAAAACAACTGCAGCGGCGATCAGAATCTTCTTCATCTTTGCCTTCACTTCATTTAAATGGGACGCCGACGCGGCATCGGGGAACTACGCCCCATTAGTGGCTCTGGTTATGCGCGAACCTCTCAGCTATCGCCAGTTACCCCTGACTGGCAAGCAGCGCCAACATCAACAGAGCGGTTCGGTTGATTTCGGGATCCTGAGATTAATGCCGCCCAATCGCTCGCCCGCGACGACGAGTGGCGACATTACACCCAAAGTTGATTCTATCGTCAACTGTGATGTTGTTATTTTGTTTTCAGCGGACGCTGAGTCGGTCCTGGCGCGAAAGAAGGCGCAGTTGCGGCGCCGCGGAGGACGGTAAATCGGCTATCAGGGGGTGTCGTTGCAGCCGAACTCCCGTAGACCATGTAGCGGCGATAATGGGCGACCCCCAGCGACCCGATACTCAGCAGCCTGCGCTGGCCCGGCCGGCTGCTGGCCGTGAAAGAGGAAGATGCCTTGGCTAACCATGCGTTTTGCAATTTCGGCGAGAAGCGAGTAGAGGCAATCTGCGACGATCTGAACGCACCAGGCGTTCGGGTCTGTGAACGCACCGGGTTGCAACTGGAAGGGGTGTTGCGACAGGAGCGGCGCGCTCCAGATGGTAGTTTGCGGACTACGCGCATCTATTCAAAGCTGGCTTGACCTCTCGCTGGGCTGGGCGAGTATTGGCCAGTTTGGGACGTTCAATGTTGGCGGCCAATTTGTCGACAATCGGATCGACCCGTTGCCTGCGGACCAGACACGGGAAACGAACGCGATGGAATCCGCCAACATACGAGCCTGACTGGTCCGCAGTGGCTCAAAATTCAATCGGCGCGGATACTCCGCCTGCGTGGGGCTATGATGACCACGTCGGCTACCGTGAGTGACGACGCCCCATGAACCGTTTCCTGATCGTTATTGGCACACTGTGCATTCTTGCCGGCCTCGGATGGCATTGGCTCGCGCGCATCCCGTTCGGGCGACTGCCCGGCGACATCCATATCGTCCGCGACGGATTCAACTTTCACTTCCCGATCGTCACGTGCATCGTGCTTTCGGTCGTGGCGTCCGTGCTGTTGTGGTTCTTGCGGCGTTGAGCGCGGCTCCGCGTCGGAGCATACAATGGCGACGAACTGTAGGCGCAAATCGGTCGGAAAGCCTGATCAGGAGCCGATCGCAAGTTCACACGTGTCGACGAGTTGCTGCCCTGGTACGTTGCCGACAGATTGCGCCAAGCGAACTGACCCACCAAACCAAACCGTTTGACAGTCGCGACTCGTGTTGAATGGCCGTTGTACCCTGGCGCTCAGCTGCCTGACCAAAGCCGATTCTCGAATGACGGCAATGGCCGAATTGTGCGGGTAGCTCGTCCGTCAGGTTCCGGAGTAATGCGGCCGCTCCAACGGCAGATTTCCCGGCTCGCTGAACGGCAAGTTGTGGCCGAAAGTGCCATTCTTTGAACGATGCCATCAGGCGGATCGTCGGCCAAATCTGCGAGTCGCGAGTCGCACGCGGCTATCGTGACCGACCGCCCGCTTCCGGGAGGCACCCGGCGGTGCCGTGCCAGTGCTTGACCCTAGCTGATCGGGATGGAAAGAGCCTTAAACGCGGGTAGTGGCGATCGCGGTACGCGGCCGCAGCGTCGCCATGACCAGGTACATGCCGCCGCCGATCGCTACGCCGAAGAACCAGCCATATGTATTCCACCAGGCCGGCAGCAGGTTAGTGAAGTTGGGCAGGAAGGTCGAAAACACGCTGCCGACCGCCGCCGCGGCCAGCGCGTTGACGTTCCAGCCGCTTTCGTAGCGATACTCGCCGTGCTCCTGGTAGAGCGCCGCAACGTTGACGTTGCCCTTGGCCACCAGATAGTAGTCCACCAGGATGATTCCCAGCAGCGGGCCCATCGTGGCGCCGATGGCGTTGACGAAGTGCGCGGCGTTGCCTTCCCACGGCGCAAACGGGTAGAGCGCCAGCGCGATGGCTGCGGCGATGAAACCGCCCTTCTTGAAGCTGATCTGCCTGGGGAACGTGTTGGAGATGTCGAACGCCGCCGAGACGAAATTGGCCACCACGTTGATGCCTAGCGTGGCGACTGCGAAGGTCACCGCCGCGATGAGTGCCAGTATCCAGCTATCGAACTTGGCTGAGATCTGCTCGGGGTGCAGCAGCACTTCGCCGTACACCTTGAAGGCGGCGATGGTGGTGACGCCGGCGACCAGCGAGAACGCAATCAGGTTGACCGGCAGGCCCCACAGATTTCCTTTCTTGACTGCGTCGCGGTTTTTCGCGTAGCGCGAGAAGTCGCAAAAGTTCAGGTACAGCGCCGCGAAGTAGGTGATCCAGGTCGCGCCTACGGCCATCAGCGCCCAGAACGAGCCGGGCTCGCCGCTGACGCCGGCGTCCTTGGTCTTCTCGAGCAGCGCGTCCATCGGAATGCCATGCTCGAACGAGAAGCCGCCCGCCTTGACGCACAGGCCGATCGCCAGGATCAGCATCGCGATCCACACCGCCGGACCGGCCAGGTCCTGGAATTTGCGCACCGTTTCCATGCCCTTCTGAATGATGAGCAGCTGCAGCGCCCAGACGATGAAGTAGCAGATCACTTCCAGCCCCGAGTGGCCGAGAAAGTGCGTGCCCTTGTGGAACTCCATCAGGCTGGTGCTGCGGATCAACAGCGCGACTATCGCGCTCGAAGCCGCTGCTGTCTGCGCGCCGTACCAGAAGCAGGCCACCACGGCGCGCACCAGCGCCGCGAGGTTGGCGCCCCACACGCCGAAAGAGGCGCGCGCAAGCACCGGATATGGCACGCCGGTCTTCTCGCCGGCGTAGCCGATCAGATTCATCAGCGCGAAGATCACGAGTGAGCCGAGCCCGATCGCCAGCACAAAGTTGGTAAAGCTGCCGCACAGCAAGAACAGGCTGGCGGCGAGGTAGTAGCCCCAGAGGCTGTGCACGTCCGAGGTCCAGACGTTGAAAATGCTAAAGGCACCCCAGTTGCGCACCCTGGCGGGTGCGAGATCTTCGTTGTAGAGGCCGGGGGAAGGGTTGCGGATTTCCATCTGTCGTCTCCTTTGAGTTCGTGGAAATGAGGAACCACCGCCAGACGACCCTGGGCGGCGATGCCCCCGCGTCTGAAGCAAGCTCGTATGCAAGAACTGTATGTACTTTGCGGCACGGCAATGAATGGGTTAACCCTAATCGAGAGGCATGTCGGCGCAAGCCAACAATCCGATCCCACGCACAATGAGCGCAATCGCAAATTCGTCGTTGTTGTCCATGTGACCGCGCAAATCAATAAAATTGCGCGACGCTTACCGTTGCTGCGTCCCGCTCGCAATCTATGGGGCCGTTGATGTGGAGATGGCCGGAGGCCCCCCTCGTCGAAGGGTTCGATGTGAGGGCAGCCCGATTCAAATGCCGTGTTTGATTGACCTCCGATGGTCCCGCATCGGGCGACAGCTGGCGTTCGTCAGTTCAGATGCGATCTCAAATGGTAGAAGTGGATCGGGTGCCGCCGAACGCAACCGGCGGTGCTCAGCCCCCTCACCGAAGTTTGCTGTCGGACCGGGTTCGGCCAGCTACTGACGTTGGTCGGCACCTTCTCGCGGACGTTCCGACGTCTGCTACCCCGCAGTACCCGCCGCTCGGGCAGGCACGCTCCGTCTTGTTGTACTGCAATATGTTTGTTCGACGCCCGGCCCGCTTCATCGTCTCGATGATATACACGAGTATAAGAGCCCGACGCTCGCGTACGACTGCGGCAACCGTTCGTAGAATGGCCGTCTTGGGAGCATCCGCATACCATGGTTCCATGGACGGTGCGATTGTTATTTAGGAGGCGAGGATCGAATCGGCAGGTCTTAGTTTGGACGCTTGTGAACTGTTGTAGGACATCACCCGGCCAACGCGTTGACACAATGAGTCTCCTCAGGTTCCTACCTCCGCACCCCTGGGAAAAACGGAACCTGCTTCGAAGCCGGCTTCCGCCGGCTTTTTTTTACCGAGCGGTCAGCGAGCGGCGGAACGCGCCTGCCACCGGTAGCCAGGCGCAGACCCCGGCCAAGTACGGCGCGTCGACCTCGACCTCGGGCCGAGGTTTCACCGTCGGCTGAGGTACAAGCCGTTGATTTGTTGCACATCGACGACGGCCAGAGCCAGGTACTTGCCGGCCGGGAATGCCCAATGAAGTTCGGGCTGCGGGTCATAAGGAGAGGAAGACGATGAAAAAGATCGGATACCCCCGCTTCACCGCCATCGAGCTGTGGATCCTCGCCGTCTCCATCGTCATCGCAGTCGGAGTACAGATATGAGTGTAGCGCCCACGCCGGCGCATCGCTCGCGCCTCCCTCCGAACGACTTTTCCGACTGTCTGCTCCGCAGCTAAAGCTCCCGTTGAGATACCGTCGGTCGAGGGGCAGAAGTGGGTCGCAAGTACTCGTTCGCTTTCCGCGGGACGAGTCATTCGCGACCACAGACCTGTGGATGACAGGAAAGCGCCCCAAATGCCCGATATCCTGCAGCGCGTCGCCTTCGCGGTGATCGGCCGCTCGCCGATCGACAGGCTTGTCGCGTTCAAGCAGGAGCGCGGCTGGCGGCATCTGCGGCTGTATTCGTCGGGCGGCAACGCGTTCAATCGCGATTACGCGGCCGAAGATCCCGCCGGCGACGACCTTCCCGCGCTGAACGTATTCACGCGCACGGGCGGCGTCGTGCGGCACTTCTGGGCCGAGGAGATGGGGCCGTCGACGTCGGACCCCGGACAGGATTCGCGCGGCGCGCCCGATCTGATGCCGTTGTGGACGATCCTCGACATGACGCCGGGCGGCCGTGGCACCGACTGGTATCCGAAGCTGGCGTATTGAGCGGCGCTGCCATGGAGCGATCGAGCGCTACGAATGCGTCTGCGCCGCGTGGCTCTGGGCGAGCGCGGTCCACAGAAACGTGCCGACCGCGCTCGCCCGCATCGGCAGGCTGAACAGATAGCCCTGCACCGCGCGCGCGCCGAGCGCCTTCACGACCTGGGCCTGCAACGGCGTTTCGAGTCCTTCGACCACGCATTCGAGCCCGAGGTTGCGGCATAGATCGATCACGGATTTGATGATCTTCTTCGATGCGCTGTTGGTATCGACGTCGCTCACGAAGCTGCGGTCGATCTTGATCGCGTCGAATGGCAGCCGATGCACGTAGCTGAGGCTCGAATAGCCGGTGCCGAAATCGTCGAGCGACAGCCGGCAGCCGGCCTGCTTCAGCATCGTCATCGCGCTGTGCGCCTGCTCGAAATCGCGCGTCAACGCGGTTTCGGTCATTTCGAACGTCACGCGATGCGGCGACACGCCGCTTGCCGCGACGATGTCGATCAGGCGGCGCGCGCGCGCCGACGTCGAGATATCGATCGCGGACAGGTTGAACGACAGATACAGATCGGCGGGCCAGTGCGCGACCTCGGCGAGCGCCTGGCGCAGCAGCACGTCGGTGATGCCGAGGATCAGCTCGGTCCGCTCTGCAATCCGAATGAATTCCTCCGGCCTGACCATGCCGAGCCGCGCGTTGTGCCATCGACCGAGCGCTTCGAGGCCGATCGGCCGGCGCGTGAGCAGATCGTAGATCGGCTGGAACTCGAGGAACAGTTCCGCTTCGAGGTCCGCATGGCGCAGCTCCTGCGTGACGAGGCTTAGACGCCGCATCTGCGTTTCGTGTTCGGTCGAGAAAATCACCGGCATACCGCGGCGGTTTTCCTTGCCGACATAGAGCGCGGCGTCGGCGCGTTCGAACACCTGCGCGACCGTCGAGCCCGCGTCGGGAAACGCGGCCCAGCCGATCGTGCCCGACAGCTCCGCGACATTGTCGGCGACTTGATAAGGCTGGCTGAGCGCATCGCAGATACGCTGTCCCAACTCGACCAGCGCTTCGTTCGACACCTTGTGGCGCACGAGCACGCCGAATTCATCGCCGCCCAGACGCGCGAACATCAGGCCCGTTTCGCCGATCGACACGAGCCGAGTGCCGACTTCCTGCAGCACGAGGTCGCCGCTCGCGTGACCGTAAATGTCGTTGACCTGCTTGAAGCCGTCCAGATCGATGAGGCCGACGTTGAAGCCGCCACCGGTTTCGAGCGCCTGCTCCGATATCGCGCTCAGCGCCGCGAAGAAACTGCGCCGGTTCGGCAGGCCGGTCAGACTGTCGATGCTGGCGAGCCGGTAGTTGTCGTCGCTGAGCCGTTGGGTGTTGTGCTGGCTTGCCCGCAGTTCGCGTTGCGCGTGCACCGCGTCTGCAAACGTGCGCCAGTAAAGCTGGATGACCGCCGCGAGCGCGACGCCGACCAGCGCCATGTCGACCGCCATCGCGAAGAACACCGGCGAGCCGCTCGACACGAGGAAGCCGGAGAAACTCAGGATGACGATGCAAAGCAGCAGAAGCGCGGGCTTGCGCAGATGGATCAGGCAGAACATGCTGCCGACCAGCGTCGTCGCCATATAGAACGCGACCTGCCCCTGCTGGTAGGCGGTGCCGTACGGAAACAGCAGCACCGACCAGCCGCTGAACGCGACGCCGAACACGCCGACGATCCATGTCACGCTGCGCAATTCGCGGACCGCCTGAGCGTCCGTCATCTTATGGTTGCGTTTGCGCCACCAGCGCACGCAGCGAAACACACACAGCGCGCCGAGCGTGCCGGGCACATACATCGACAGCCAGGCCGGCGCGCTGTCCAGATGCGTCGCCGCCATCGCCGCCGTATTGACGAGCAGGATGAAGTAGAGAAGCGGTACCTGGCGGCGGAACGCGTGCAACTGCGCACGCATCAGCTCCCGGTCGCCCTCGGCGACCGACAGTACCTTCTTCAATCTCGCAAGCCAAGCCATCGCCATCCCTTTAACGTTTGCGCGCTAAACGCAGCTGTTTATATCGGCGCGAGGCTGATTAACTTGAGCGCTCAAAGGGGTAACGGAGCATCGCAGTCAAGGGTCGGTGAACCCGGCTGCGCGCTTACGGATAGTCGGGCGGTAAGTACTACCTGGCGGCGCGTGTTGGCGGCGCTGGAACCAGACGTTTTTGCCGGATGTCGATCGCGAGACTCGAGCAAAAGGCGGCCTTCGCGCATGCTCAAAGCGTGGGGCACGACAGCACCCGCTGCGGCCGCATGGCGGTGCCGGGCTGGCCGGCCGGCGCGGGCGTGCCACGCGGCGCGGCCGAGACGAGCCGGACCGCGTCGGCGCCAGCATTCGCGAGCACGTATTTTTCCGGGCTGTCATCCGGCTGCCAGTACGCGCGAAACACGTCGCCGTCGCTGAACACGAGCAGCTTGCCGTGCACCGTTTTTCCGCCGCCAACGAAGTCGACCGGTTCGCCGTCGCGTAGCGAAAAGCTCTGCGCGGCGCTGGAGTTCGTCGCACCGACGAGGGTCGCGCACGCGTTGTCGTCGGCCGCGGCCGCCGCCGACGACAACGCGGCGAGCAGCGCGCATGTTGCAAAGTGGCGAATTCTCACTTCTTTATGTCTTGCCGATAGTTAACTTGTGACATGTGTCGCAAATGGCGCGCCTGCGCATCGCGAAAAGGGCTATCGTCATCGGGAAGCCGGCGCGGGATCGCGTAACGCGACCTAAAGTACTGAAATTGCAACGGATTGTGATGCGCGGCGAACGCTCATGAGGCGGCGCGCGCGCATAAGCTCGCGATTCTTATGGCAGTTTGGGGCGCAAAAACGTCAAACCGGCGGCTTTGCCTTGATACAAGCCTTACACCAAGGGTTTGCGCGAAGGTGCGCCTATGCGTTAGTGTGTCGGTCCCGGCGCCTCAGAGGGCGCCGGTTCCATGATTACCATACGGGAAGTGCTATGAACAAACAGGAACTGATTGATGCAGTCGCCGCAGCGACGGGCGAAAGCAAAGCGGCAACCGGCCAGACCATCGACGCGATCGTCGAGGCAGTGACCAAGGCCGTGGTGAGCGGCGATACGGTGCAACTGGTCGGTTTCGGTTCGTTCTCGACCGGCGCGCGCGCGGCACGCGTGGGCCGCAATCCGTCGACGGGCGAAGAGATCCAGATCGCCGCGGCCAAGACGGTGAAGTTCACCGCAGGCAAGGCGTTCAAGGAAGCCGTCAACGCGTCGTAAGCAACGCGCTTCACGCCGGAGCATTCGCGATGCGCGCTGCAGCCCCGCTGTGAGGCGCGCGTGAGTGATGCGTCGGGCGTGAGGATCACGCGCTGCCCAGCCCGGCCAGGCGACTCGCCGGCAACTGGTGCGGCGCGTGTGTCTGGCTCCTTGAGCCAGACGTTCGTGGGCTCGACCGGCTTCGATCGAGTCTAAAGCGGACCCGCCGCGGCCATCGCGATCGGGCGGTCCGTGCGTTGCCCTGTCAGCCCGCGCGACGCTTGCGGGTTGCCTCGGCGAGCGTGGCGAGCACCGGTTCGGTTTGCGCCCAGCTCACGCAGGCATCCGTGATCGACACGCCGTAACGCAACGGCACATCGGCCTTCAGGTCCTGACGGCCTTCTTCCAGATGACTTTCGAGCATCACACCGATGATGCGGCGCTCGCGCTCCGACAGTTGCCGCGCGATATCGTCCGCGACCTCGATCTGCCGCAAGTGCGATTTGTTCGAGTTCGCATGCGAGCAGTCGATCATCACCTGCTCGCGCAGACCCGCTGAACTCAGCGCTTCACAGGTCGCCTGCACCGACGCGCTGTCGTAGTTCGGCCCTTTCTTGCCGCCGCGCAGGATCACGTGCGCGTCGTCGTTGCCGCGCGTTTCGAAGATCGCGGCCATGCCCATTTTCGTCATGCCCATGAACGCGTGGCTCGCACGCGCCGCGACGATCGCGTCGGCGGCGATCTGCACGCCGCCGTCGGTGCCGTTCTTGAAGCCGATCGGGCAGCTCAGTCCCGACGCGAGCTGACGATGACTCTGGCTCTCGGTCGTGCGCGCGCCGATCGCACCCCACGCGATCAGATCGGCGATGTATTGCGGGCTCAACAGGTCGAGAAACTCGGTCGCCGTGGGCAGGCCCAGACCGTTGATGTCGAGCAGCAATTGCCGGGCGAGACGCAGGCCTTCGTTGATGCGGAAGCTGCCGTCCAGACGCGGATCGTTGATGTAGCCTTTCCAGCCCACCGTCGTGCGCGGTTTCTCGAAGTACACGCGCATCACGATCAGCAGATCGTCCCGGTAGTGTTCGGCGGCGGCCTTCAGCTGGCGCGCGTATTCGATCGCCTGGTCGTGGTCGTGAATCGAACAGGGGCCGACGATCAGCACGAGCCGGTCGTCGCGGCTGTGCAGAATGTCGGCGATTTCGACGCGAGTCTTCTCGACCAGCGACTGCACCGCGGGCGGCACCGGCAGTTCGTCCTGCAGCAGCGCGGGGGAAATCAGCGGACGAACCGCGCCGATGCGCACGTCGTCGATGCGCGTGGTGTCCTGGGTGGCGTCGGCCGAGCCGACTTCCTGATCGTGCAGGGGATTGTCGAGGGCGCTCAAGATGTTCTCCGCAATCGGTTGATGAGGCGGCCTTGCCGCCTGATTATGCGAGCGCCGCCGCGATGAGGGCGTGCGGGCGCCGCGTGGGTTTGAGGTGGACCGTGCGGGTTGAATTACTGCGTGCCTCGGGCGAGGTTTGACGCAAGGTCTTGCGTCGGGCTTGACGCGAAGCCGACGCGACCGCGCACGGATGCGCTGGCGCGATTATGACACCCGCGCCGGCCTCATGGCAGGTGGACCGGCGGGCAGGCGGCGCGGCGGATTCAGAGCTTCTTGAGCAACGCCATCGCAGCGGCCGGATTGCGCTCCTTGAAGCCGCTGATCACATATAGATAGACGTCGCGCGTGGCGGCTTTCGCGGGCGGCTCCGCGCAGGTCTCGAGATCGTCGGGCGTGATGCCCGCGGCGAGCCGGCGCGCGCGTTCGGCCCATGCGTCGAGCGCTTTCGTCGAATAGCCTTTGGCTTGCTTTTCGCTCGTGCCCATGATGCGCGCGTAGACGAACGGCGCGGTGATGTCGGCGATCTGCGGATACTCGCTGTCGGCCGCGAGCACGACCGCGACCTTGTACTTGCGCGCCAGCGCGATGAGTTCCGGTGTCCTGAACGAATCGTGACGAACCTCGACCGCGTGCCGCAGCTTCTGTCCTTCGATGCTCGCGGGCAGCAGCTTCAGAAAGGCCTCGAAATCGTCGGCGTCGAATTTTTTGGTCGGCGCGAACTGCCAGTTGATGGGCCCGAGCTTCTGCTTGAGCAGCAGCACGCCGCTTGCGAAGAATCGCTCGATCGTGTCGCCGGCTTCGGCGAGCACCTTGCGGTTGGTCGCGTAACGCGGCGCCTTTAGCGAGAACACGAAGTCGTCGGGCGTCTCCTGATACCACTTCTCATAGCTGGCCGGTTTCTGCAAACCGTAGAACGTGCCGTTGATCTGGGGGGAATCTTGTAAGGCTTGCCAGTTAAGGCTGGTATCGCAGAGCTAGCAGTGCGGCTACCCACTTGGCTACCCAGCTGCGTTCCAGCGCCGATTCCAGTCTCAACAGCCATACCGTACGTCGCTGCAGACTGCACCGGAGGCCGATAAAGATTGAGGGGAGAGGATTGAAATCGCTGGGATGGAGGTCGCGTCATCGGCCGATGCCGCCGGTCGTCGGTCGGACGTCGCGTTCGGCGAACTGCACACGCGCGGTCCGTGGGTGATCAAGCGGTATTTCCAGAAGGATGACTCGCCGCTCGAACGCAGCGTACGCGTCCGCACGCGTAGCGGCCATCCAGATCGCCTGCAGGTCTGCCTTCGCGCGTCCCTGTTGCGACTTCGGCAGCAAAGTTCGAACTCGTGGCCATCAGGGCTAACCAACACAATGCTCTTCATGGCTTCATTGTTTAGCCCGTCGAGAGCGACTGTTGCCCCAAAAGCCTTGGCGCGATCCAGAAATATATGCAAGGCGGATACGTCAAATTCGAACACAGGAACGCATCCGCTCCCGACGAACTCATCGCCAAAATCATTTAGCAGCAACCCGAAGCGGACTTCACCGAGCGAGAATTCGGTCCACTTATCCGACCTGCGGTTCGGCGCGCGTTCCAACAGGTTTTCCCAGAAAGCAGAACCGCGTTCCATGTCCGACACTTTCAAATAGGTGGTTCTAATCCGCATTGAATGCTCCAAGAACGTTTGTCGGAAAGGCGCAACAGATAATAGAGGTTTCAAAAGTTTCACGTAAACAATTAATTGTCCACGATCTATGCACGAATATAGACTGACCGTTCGTGGCCGAGCATCGCCTCATGCGACTGGCATATCCCCAGCAATAGGCAGTTGCTTTCCCATCTCGAACGCACGAAGCTCGTAGCCAAGTTCCTGATACAAATCGACCGCCTGTTCATTAAACGCCCAAACGGTCAGCCTTATGTCGTTGGCACCGTTTTTTCGTGCCCACTCTTCAGCAAGTTTCATCAGCGTGCTCCCGACGCCGCGTCCCCGCAGTCGTTCCAAAACAGCGACTGAGCCAATGCGGCCAACGGTCAACGGTTGCAACAGTGGACTTGTCGGCTGCATCACTTGAACGGTGATAAAGCCGACCGCCGTGCTGCCATGCTCGGCGAGAAACATGGCTCGATCTTCTCCCTGAAGGCTAGATAGCCAGTGCGGCTTGTCTCGAGCGAACTCTTCAGTGGCGTTTGCATAGACGTCAGGGCGTGCCTGATGGTGGATCGCGTTCAAGATTTGACCCAACTCGCAAATTTTCAAAATGTCGTCCACGGTTGCGCGGCGATAGCTTATCGAGTCGGTCATCTTCAGCTCTTGATGGTAAGGAAATAAAAAAAGGCGCCTTAAGCGCCTTGGTCGTTTGCACATGGAATGGACCGTGAGGTCGAATTCCTTGCTATGGACGTAACGACCCACGGCGCAGCGGATAGCGACCGTGATGATGGTGGTGAGCCTTGCTCGGGACGTTACGAAGTTCCATGCTGTCAATATTGGCACAAAAACAATTTCTGCGCGGCACATTATTTTTTTGAGTGGCGGCTGTGTCTAACCGGGCATATCGGCCAGCAACGCCCATCGCTCGTGGTCGCGCCATTCGCCATTTATGCGGAGATAGCGAGGAGAAAAACCTTCCTGTTTAAAACCCAACCGCCGCACAAGTGCGATCGACGCGATATTCCCTGGTTGAATATTTGCCTCCACCCGATGCAATTTAAGTTCGCTGAAAGCATAGATCACAGCTGCCCGTACCGCGTCCGTCATCAACCGTGCCCGGGCGAAGTTCGACATTCCGTAATACCCGAGATAGGCGCTGCGAAAAGCGCCCATTTACTATTTCGTTAATGTTCACCACACCGGCAATTTGAATCGATGCCACTTCACGCGCAATGAGGCCGACGTTCGACCCGGTGAGACCACCTGAAAACCAGTTATCGAAGCCCGTTTGATCGGTAAAGGATGTGACCCAAGGCAGGTGATAGTCCTGACTTGCTGAGTTTGCGGCGATCAAATCGGCGGCGTCGGCACGGATCACTCGGCTTAGCTGAATGCCACTCATGATGCTCCATCGTATAGGCGTGTGCAGGGCTTGAATTGTCGCCGATCCAACAGAGATGGATCAATCTCCAGAGTTGGCCGAACAGGGTCCGACACGTGTCTCAGTCGTCTAGCTCAATGCGATAACGAAGAGTTTCCGCGAATCCATAGGCGGCGGTCTTTTTGAACCGGTCAGTCAGGACACCACTGCATGCTGCGATCACCCGCTGTGAGGCTATATTTTCAGGATCAACCGTTAGTTCCACGTAGGGCAAGCCTTGCAGCCTCGCTTCGCCAAGCATCAAATTGAGCGCCTGCTTGGCGTAGCCGTTGCCTCGCTTCCACGGCACGACTGAGAAGCCGATATGTCCGAGCACATACGGCGGCAATTCGGCAGATGCAGCCTGCCAACGAAATCCGATCGCACCGCTAACATCGCCGTCCCAAATCCATCGGATGATGCTTGGAAGACGGGCAACGGTCGAGCCATCGGGCAAAGGAATCGGGCCGCCTGATGCTGTCGGATCATCCAGCCCGTCGACGAATGCCTCTGCGTTCAACTCGATAGCATTCAACTGTTCGCGCGCAGCGACCTCCTTACGAACATTGTCAGGTGACCATCCCGCCTCAAGGGCCGAAACGTAGCTTGCCAGCAACGCAGTCGTAGGCCTCAAGAGTTCGATCTCAGTTGTCATTTTTCTTCGCCTCAGGAGGAATGATTGACAACAGTTTAAGCGGCGGCGTCGAGTGTCTCAAGGTGGCCGGCTGGTGCCTGATGACGCTCCGTGGGAGCCGACGCACAAGGGCCCTCCGATACGCCTTGGCAAGGTGGTAACCGAGGGTTTCACGGGATGAAACTTTCGCTCGTATCCGCCGATAACTCGAGCAGGAACCATCTGGATGGCCCCCGGACAGTCCGCCGGCGCCACACGGCGCGCCCATACACATGCCACTTCGCACGGCAGCCCTGCGCGGTTTCCATTCATTTGCACGAGGACTCAGGATGCACAAGCTCAGTTTTACGCAGAAGCTTTGGCTGCCGTTGATCATCAGCCTCGTCGCGTTGCTCGCCGTCTCCGTATCGGCGGCGTGGCAGTCGCGCGAAACGCGCATCGAAGAACGTAAGCACGACCTCACGAACATCGCGCACGTCGGACTCAGCATCGTGACGGAGTATGCGGCGCTGGCGCAAAGCGGCGCGTTGCCGGAGGCGGATGCCCGCAAGCAGGCACTCGAACGCCTGCGCGGCGTCCGCTACGGCGAAGACGGCTACTTCCTCGTGATCAATTCGAAGCCGCAGATGGTGATGCATCCGATCAAGCCGGCACTCGAAAGCAAGGATCTCGCGGGCAGCGCCGATGCCGACGGCCGTCACCATTACGTGACGTTCGCGTCGACCGCACAGGCGCCGGACGGCGGCTTCGTCGACTACGTGTTCCCGCATTCAGGCGCGGCGTCGACACAGGCGGTCGGCAAGATCGGCTACGTGGTGCGCTATGCGCCGTGGGATTGGATCATCGCAACCGGCGCCTATGTTGACGACATCGACGCTGCGTTCATGGCGTCGTTGTGGCTGATCGGCGCGATCTTCGTGGCCGTGTCCGCGGTCCTCGTGACGCTCGTCGCGGTGACGAACCGCAGCATCGCGCGCATGGTCGGCGGCGATCCGGCCTATGCGGCGAACGTGGCGGACGCGATCGCATCGGGCGACCTGACGGTGGCGATCCGCACGCGCAACGGCGACACGTCGAGCCTCCTACACGTAATGCAGCGGATGCGCGACGCGCTGACGGGTACCATCTGCCAGATCAAGCATGCGTCCGACAACGTCGCGTGCGGCGCGAACGAGATCGCGAACGGCAACGCGGACCTGTCGTCGCGCACCGAGAGCCAGGCGGCGTCGTTGCAGGAAACGGCGTCGAGCATGGAGCAGATGACGGCGATGGTCCGCCAGACTGCAGACAACGCGCGCACTGCCAGCGAGCTTGCGGCCGGCGCCGCGAAAATCGCGAACCGCGGCGGCGACATGCTCACGCAGGCCGTCGCGGCGATGAAGGGGATCTCGAACGAATCGGGTCGCATGGTCGAGATCATCGCGACGATCGAGGGCATCGCATTCCAGACCAACATCCTCGCGCTGAATGCTGCGGTTGAGGCAGCACGCGCGGGCGAGCAAGGCCGCGGCTTCGCAGTCGTCGCGAGCGAGGTGCGCAGCCTCGCGCAGCGTAGCGCGACCGCGGCGAAGGAAATTCGCGAGCTGATCAGTCATGCGGTGGGCAGCGTCGGCAGTGGTGCAACGCTGGTCGAAAACACCGGCTCGACGATTGACGAAGCGCGCGACGCGATCATGCGTGTGACCGGTGTCGTGCAGGAAATCGCTGCGGCCGCGGCGGAACAGAGCGCTGGCATCGACCAGGTGAATCTCGCGGTCACGCAGATGGACAGCATGACGCAGCAGAACGCGGCGCTCGTCGAGCAGGCGGCGGCCGCGGCACAGTCGCTGAAGGAGCAGGCGATGAGTCTGCAACGCGCGGCCGCGGCGTTTCAGGTGGGGGACGCTGACGCTAACGGCGGTGCACAGCTCGCGCCGGCTTCGGCGCAGCACCGCGCAGTGTTCGCGTAAGGACGCGCGCCGCAATCTCGCGGCGAACCTCGCGTTTCATGGCACGTCTGCGCGTTTTTTTGGACCGTCATCTTGCCACCCGGAGCGGCCGTTCGGATTGGCGCAACTTCAATGACTGCTTCCGGGGTGCAACTGCCCGCCGTATTGCCAGGTTTGCGCGTGCAACATCACCGGCGGCCGACAGTGGGACGACTTCCCGATCAACCCAGCCGTAGGCATCGCATACGTGACCACATATCGCGAGAACACGATCCGATCGCGTGGGCCTCGAGCACGACGGTAATCGCAACGGCAGAACGGTGATCGCGGGAGGGCCTTTCACACCGGCAATCGCCGGTCCTTCAGCGGGCGCCTAGGGGCGTGCGTCGGGTGACTATGGATGCATCCCGACATCACGGCCGATGGTGGAACCTCCGGACCGCCCGACAGCGTATTTCGTACCGCAAAGCAGCTGCCGGGTCGAGTTGCCAAGGCTCGCGTAGGGCGGCAGCGGCGTTCGACTGGCTTTGATGAGAGCAGTTGCGACACACTCGCGCACCACCGCGCCAGTTTCTCCATTGCCGCCTATTACCAAAGTGATATAGCGGCAGCGAGGCTCGGAAATCATACTGGTTCCGACCTGCCGCACACACGAGCTCGCTGCACAGTTTCCGATGTTTTTCCAGCTTGCAAGCAAGTGCGGCCGGTAGCCCCTGCAAGGGGCAGCGCCGGCGCTCGCCTCTACACGTCGCGACGGCGCGTTGCGTCCACATTCTTTTTTGACGGAGACTCCTATGAAAACAGTGTTACTCGTCGCGGGTGGGCTATTGTGCGCGTGCGCCTGGCACGCCAGCGCGCAAAACATCACTGCAAATCCAACGACCGCAGCACAGCCTGACGCGATGAATTCGGAAGGTCCCGACCCTTCGGGAAGCTCGATGTCCGGCGGACATAGCGTGGGTGACGGAAAGACCCGCGCCGAAGTCTATCAAGACCTCGTGCACTCGCAGCAGAACGGCGAGGCAGCGCGGTTGCAGGAACTCTTCAAAGGTAGTGGCAAGTGAGCCTGCCTGGAGCGGGCAAACTGCGGCTCCGGAGAAAGGAGGGAAAACCAAAATGGCGTCTTTCGACGAACCGTCGATTCTCTCCGAATACAACCGCGGGGAGAAGCTGATTGCCGGCATCGTGCTCGCCGTCGTCACGTTCTGGCTGTTCGCCAAGACGACCTTGAACGTGCTGCAGTCCATGTGGGCGGATCTGCAAATCGACGATGGCCTCAGTGACATCGCCGTCAGCATCACCGCCCTCTTTTCTGGCGTTTTCATCGTCGTCGCAGGCTGGTTGGCGGACAGGGTCGGCCGCGTGAAAATCAATCAAGGGAGCGTCGCGCATTGTCCTGCTTCGAGCGTAGTTTGTCGGCCTCCAGTCTGCGCGTGACCAGATGGATCAGGTAAGTCGCAAACTCGGGATCCTGATAGTACATCCGCATTGCATCGGCCGCGGAAACCGTCAGCAACTCGCATTCACTCTTGCAACAGGCCGTCCAGGTGCGGCGATGGTCCGGCGAGAAAAGTCCGATCTCTCCGAGGATCGTGCCAGCGCCAATATCGACTCCGATCTCCTGAAGGCTGACCGTCCCGCGCAACACATAGTAGAGCGCGTCGCTTGGCGCATCCTTGCGAAACAGCACGTCTCCGCGTTTGAAGCGACGGGGAGGCAAATCAGAGAGGAGCCGCTTGATGGCGAGCTGCGCATCGAGCGCCTGATGAAGCTGTGCATCGCCGACCTGATCGAGCCGCGCGGCCGCGATGCTGGCCTGCCTGCGACTCTCGACCTTGAGCGCTTTATACACCGTATAGAGATGCACTTTTACTGTCCCTTCCGCGATATTGAGTTGCCTCGCGATCGACTTGTTCGACTCGCCGCGCGCCGCGAGGGCCAGTACTTCGATCTGGCGTGGCGTCAGCATGCGGTTGTTCATCGCAGGGTCGGGAACCACGCGCGAATCCGTGGTTGCGCCACGCGAAGCTTGCGTGTGCTCTATTGCAGAGAACGTTGCCGGCAGGTATGCCGCGCCAGCCAGCACCACCTGTAGCGCGTCGCACAACGCTTGCGCGGACTGCGACTTGTTCAGGCAGCGCGCCACACCGGCAGCCATGAAGGAGTCGATAGTCTGCTGACCGATCTCGCTCAGCAATGCGAGCGCTGGCAAATGCGGGAAGACGCGCCGCAATGCGTTCAGCACATCGAGTGCTTCGTTTTGATGGTCGCCATCCAGTATCAGCAGGTCTGCGCGGGTCCAGTCTTCGAAAGCGGTGATCCCGGTGATCCGATAGTCCGCACATGTCACCTCGATACACTCTTCGAAGTCGCGGACTAGGCGTGCAACGCCCTCGCGGAACAAACCGGTCGGTGCGATGAGGATGATATGCATATGCGTCACTTCTTGCGTCGATATCGTTCGCCGCGAATGCGAGCGCGTACTGCTCGAGTCCGAGACGCTGGAGCCATTGCGCGATGTCCATATTCGTGGCCTGCATTCGATGCCAGCCGGCACGCGCGAGCTTGCCGCACCGGTTTGGCTCCGGCGCGACGCGATGCGATTCGCAAACGTCAGACAAAAATCGGGCGCACCGCTCGCCAATGCAATCGGCCCCAGCTTGGCACTGAACCGGGCCGATGAATACCCAGTGTAGGCGTACAACTCGCACGGCGCATGATGTTCGACGGCGTTTCGAGTCACGACGGGTACTGGGCAGCGCGTCCCACCTCTCCCTCGCTTTTTTCGCGGAATTCATGTGAAGCCGGGCCAGACCGTCTCCGATATCCCGCTCCGTTCGCGCTTCGCGGGCCAATTCGATTCTCCAGAGCCTGCGTGAGCGGCTCGCCGCGAGTCATCCGGTGCCGGTCCGTTTCATCGTGCTCGATTTTGCATCGACTCAGGGCATGGACGCGTAGGTATCGATCAGCTTCGTCAAGCTAAGTCAGCTAAGCGCAGCGAAGAACGCGGACCTGGTGCCGACTGCGCTGACGCCGTGTTCACGCGACCTGCTCACGAAAACCGGGACACTTAAGCTCCGGATTCGTGAATTCGTTTCGCTCGACGTGGGTCTGGAGTAGGTCGAAGACGAGTTGCGCTCGGCGAACTCGCGTGCGACAGGGCACGGCTACGACTTTCGCGCGATGCTCGCGCGGCATTTCACGACCAGCGGGTTGAGCATGCTGCCGGTCGATGATGGACGGTCGGTCCGGCCGCGCAACGGGTTCATCGGTTTTTCGTCAAGATCATCGCTGCTCGACTTGCCTTCGCGTTGATGAGGCATTGCGTGCGGCGTTGTGAACGGTTTGCGCATCGTGGGCGCCTTCCTGCTCAGTGAATGAACGGCGACATACGTGAACGACCAACAAACGCTCAATAGAAGGGGCGCCGCTTTGACACGTAGGCGAACGTGTCATGTCCCGCCCCCTTGCTGTCGTCCGACTCCGCGCGACCAAAGCGGCGACGTGTCGCACGTCTGCCGGTGTTCCTTGCCGTTTTGTCCCACGCGGGAAAATGGCGGACGCCGCGTGCTGGCTCGGCCTATCCTATGGAAGGAGCGCTCCCGCCTGTCGGGCAAGGGCGCGCCAGCGGGAGCGAATCCATGAGCAGGGTGAATCTCCGGCGCAAGCAAGTCCTTGTGTCTTTCGCGCTACCCACGATCATCGTAGCGTTTGCGTTTTCAGGTATTGCAGTAACGGCGCACGCCGACACGGTTCGGATTACCGTCTCGCACTACAGTGACGCGACTGGCCCATACTTCAACAAGATGGCTCACGAGTTCGAGAAAGCTACCCCTGGTACGACAATCAAGATCGAAGAAGTAAACTGGGATGCGCTGCAACAGAAGCTCCAGACCGACATCATGGGCGGCGCGAACTCGGACCTCGCGATTGTCGCTACCCGTTGGTTGCTGGATTTCGTTCACGACGACGTCGCTGAGCCCCTTGATGGCTACATGGACGCCAGCTTCAGGGATCGCTTCATTGGCCAGATCCTGGCGCCGGGCGAAATCAAAGGCAAGGTGTATGGCTTGCCGCTCGCTGCTTCAACACGCGCGCTGTACTACAACAAGGATCTGCTCGCGAAAGCTGGCTATCCGAATGGCCCGAAGACCTGGAACGACGTAATCGATGCGTCGAAGAAGCTGAAAGCGATGCATATCGCCGGCTTTGGTCTTCAAGGCAAAGAGATCGAGACAGATGTCTACTTCTACTATGGACTCTGGAGTTACGGCGGAGATGTGATCGGCAAGGACGGCAAGGCTGCTTTCAATTCGCAGGCTGGTGTGAAAGCCGCAACGCTGTACAAAACGATGATAGACGACGGTCTGACCGAACCGGGAGTCACCGGCTATAACCGTGAAGGCGTTCAGAACCTGTTCAAGCAGGGCCGTGTGGCGATGGTTATCTCCTTGCCTTTCCTGTCGAAACAAATCGCGAAGGAGGTGCCAAATCTCAAGTACGGCATTGGTCCCATTCCGATGGGAACGACGCAGGCCACTTATGCGGTGACAGATTCGATCATGATGTTCAAGAACTCCAAGGTCAAGAAGAGCGCCTGGAAGTTTCTCGACTTCCTCTTCACAAAGAGCCCGCGCGTCGAATTCTCGAAGACGGAAGGCTTCCTGCCCACGACGAAGGCCGAAGCAAGCGATCCGGCACTCAATGGCCCAGACACCAAGGCGTTCATCGCACTGTTGCCGAACGCACGGTTCGCACCGACTGTCACTGGGTGGGAATACACCGCGAAAGTCGTGTCGGATGCCATGCAGTCCGTCTACCTGGGAAAAGCTCAACCCGCCGCGGCATTGAATGCGGCAGCCGAAAAGGCAAACCGGTCGCTGGGTAAGTAAGGCGACTGGGGTAATTGAGATCTGATGCAGACCGGCGCGCAAGCGGCTCTCGGCAAACCGGGGCGAGGTGAGACGATGTTCAGCCAGTCAATGGTTTGATGCCCATTTCCCGGCAAAGCGATGCGGCGTCTGCTGCACTTCTCTCGCCCAAAGCTTTATCTCCGCCCATCTTTTGCAGCCAAGACAGGCCATATAGGCACTGTGCTTGCAAAGGACGCATTCCGAGGTCGTGGGCGATCATCAACGCCATGCGATAGTGATTGTGAGCTTCCTCAATCCGAGGTGCGGTAGCGTTGCCATCCGAGACAAGATCTCCCAACAGGCACCCGGCCCAGGCCTCGTTGCCTCGTTCGCCGGAGGCTCGTGCCAGGTCAATGGCATGATGTGCATGAGCAAGGGCTTCATCCTCTCGACCAGCGAGCTGGCACACTCGACCGAAAATCGAGAGCACGAGCGAATGTCCGAACGTTAAATTGCTCGCCGCTGCCTGGCGAACTGCCTCGTTCAGAAGAACCAGTGCCTCCTTGGTCCGGCCCAGCGAGCCATACGCCGCCCCCAGACAGGAGGCTATTCGGGGAACGTAGTATGGAAACTCAGCCTTGCACATGGCCAATGCGGGCTCAAGTGTCTCGACAGCAACGTCGAGATTGCCTTGAACAAGGTGCATCCGTCCGACACCGTGGCCAGCAAAGATCAGTTGCTCTGGCTCATTTATCCCTCGGGCCATGTCCATCGCCTCCTGTCCAAGGGCAGCAGCCTCGTCGAACCGGCCAAGTTCGGCAAGACACAGCACCAGCCAGATACGAGCGTTGACGCGCGTGTATTTCACGTAAGTCTCATCGGGTCCGAGGCCGTGGCCATGGCCTTCATGTAGGAGTGCCAGCGCCTGCCGAGCATGCACCATCGCGCGCTCATAGTTTCCGCAGCCATACCGTGATCGTGCCAGCGTCATGGTCGCCCAAGCCTTCGCATCGGGGTCGCTTCGCCGCTCCGTCAACGCGAGGGCGCGTTCCCCTGCCTCGACGGCGCCGACCGAATCGCCTAGCGAACCGAGCGCGAACGCCAGCCTTGATAGAACACGCGATAGGCGTACCTCGTCACCAAGCCCTTCGGCAAGATCTTTCGCGTTCTCCAGATTCGCGCGGTTCCGTGTCACTTCTCCGAGCGCATGCAGGGAGTGGCTAAGATCCCATCGGATGTCGATGATTTCTCCGAGTGTGTCGGCCGAGGACGGCAGGACCGCAAGGGCAGTCAGGGCTTTCTCGAACAAGACCGACGCCTCCCGATGTGCGGCGCGTTTTGCAGTATTGTGACCGGCACGCAGCCACAGCCGGGCTGCCTTTTCAGTCAATCCGGCCTGGGCGCAGTGTTCAGCCAGGATTTCCGGTCGTTGCTCCGCTACGTCAGAAAAATGATTCTCGAGCTCCATTGCGATGCGGGCATGCAGTTGCTGTCGCCGGTCCCGCAGCAGGGAGCTGTACGCGGCATCTTGCACCAGGGCGTGCTTGAAGGTGTATTCCGCATCCGGTGGTGCCCCGTGCCGGAACACCAGTTCGGCACCGACGAGATGGTCCAATGCGTCGTCCAGGCGCTCCGTGGGCATCGACGCGACCGCGCTGATGAGCTCATAGGAAAATTGCCGGCCAATTGCAGCGCCGATTTGTGCTACATCCCGCACCGGGGCCAGGCGATCGAGCCGCGCCATCAGCGAAGCGTGCAGCGTCATCGGGATCGCCAGTGGCGGCAGCGGACGATCGAGGACGTAGCGCCCGTTCTGCTCGCGCAGTACGCCGCTCTCGAGCACTGTCTTGGTCAGTTCTTCGACAAATAGCGGTATTCCATCCGTATGCTCGATGATCCGGTCTGTAATCTCTTTCGGCAGTGCCTTGCCAAGGGTTATCCGCTCGATCATCTCGGCTTGCTGCCGAGGGTGCAGACGATTGAGAGTAAGGAGCGTCACCTCTGAGCGGCCGATCCACCGAGATACGAACTCAGGCCGGAACGTGACAATCAGCAGGACAGGCAGGGTTGCAATACGATCGACAAGATGGTCCAGCGCTTCGAGCGAGCTGGGATCGGCCCAATGCACATCTTCGAACAAAATCAGCAGCGGGTGGCGCATTGCCAGGCCCTTGATCTGCGCAACAATCGTGCTAAGGGTCCTATCTTTGTACTGCTGCGGCGTAAGATTCAGTGTTGGATATCGATCTTCCGTCGGAATCGATAGCAACGCCGCCACCAGCGGAACAGCTTCGCCCAGATTGTCGCCTGCGAACGCGAGCGCCGCCTCCAGTTTATCGAGGCGTTGTTCAGCCGTATCGTCGCGCCGCAGACCGGCCGCACGTTCGAGCTGGGAAATAAACGGGTAAAAGGCGCTTTCCTGATGGCGGCGCGAGCAGAAATACCGCAAGCGGTCGTGCGGCTCGAATTGAAGCCGCTCTTCAAGAGAGGTGGTCAGCCGCGACTTTCCGATACCCGGCTCGCCTACAAGCAGCACAACCTGCCCCTCACCATTCTTCGCCCGCTGCCATCGGCGAAGCAACAACTCGATTTCTTCGTCGCGTCCGACGATCGGCGTCAACGTGGTCGCGTGCAGCGCCTCGAAGCGGCTTTCGACCCCGCTGGGGCCGAGTACTTGCCAAACCCGCACCGATTCGTCAAAACCCTTCACGGTCACGAGGCCCATGTCGCGGTAGTCAAACAGCCCAGCCGTCAGCCGCTGCGTGCTCGTAGAAATCACCACTGTTCCGGCTTCGGCCAACGTCTGCAGCCGGGCAGCGAGATTGGGTGTCTCACCGACGACGCCAGGCTCCTGGGCTTCGCCCTCACCCGTCAGATCACCGACTACCACTACGCCGGTGGCAATCCCGATCCGCACCCGCAAACTTTCGTCGATCCCGAAATCGAGATTGCCGATGGTTCGCACCAGCGCCAGCCCAGCACGTACAGCCCGCTCGGCATCGTCCTCATGCGCTTGAGGATAACCAAAATAGGCCAGCACACCGTCACCCATGTACTGGGCAATGACGCCACCGGCCTTGGTAACTACATCCGCGCAACCCCGGTAATAAGCGGCGAGGATCTTCCGCATGTCTTCAGGATCGAGCCGCTTCGAGAGGGCAGTCGAGCCGACGAGATCGCAAAACACGACGGTGAGTTGGCGTCGGTCCGCGTCATCTCGTGGCAAGGGCGTGGCCACGGTTGGAGATATTGCAGCGGCGCTGTCGCCAAGCTGGTTAATTGCACGCAACATTTTGCGGCGATGGCCAAGCAAGACGCCAAGATCCTTGAGATCCTGGTCCGTCAGATCGCGGAGGACCGAGGGATCGATACCATTCTCGGCAAAGCTATGGACATACTCGGACAAGCCGAGTGATGCCAGCCACTCTTCAATGCTTCCCACCGTTTGTCTCCTGAAGACGGCTGCCTCATGCAAGGGTAGGAAAAATATTTGTTCCGCGCTTGTCGACAATCAAGGGGCCGGCCGGCTGCAACCAGACAGTATTGATTCAACTTGTCGTCCGGTGCGATTGACGCACGATTTATTCGGCTTCTGACGAATCCAGAACCGGCGGTAAGATCGTTTCCGTGGACCGTGCCCAAGCCTGCGTGTCAGATCTTCAAGCGGCGGCTGGGGCGCGGGACGTCCGGGATGGATCGCAGGTTCGCGTTCGCGTGGGCGCTCGACCGTGTCCCAGCGCGAGGGGCCGATATCTAGCTGTTTCGCAAGAGCAAAGGAACCGGTGCGATGCTTTGCTACATGGGCCATGTACTGACTGACAATCGGCACGGCCTGGTAGTCAACGCGCAGGTGACGCTGGCGACGGGCACCGCCGAGCGCGACTGCGCCGCGCAAATGCTTGCTGACGCCGCGAAGGTGGCCCCGGGCGGCATTACGGTCGGGGCAGACAAGAACTACGACACGGCCGGCTTTGTTGCCACCTGTCGAGCAAATCGCGTCACGCCTCATGTCGCGCAAAACGATGGGCGTCCAGGAGGCTCAGCGATTGACGAGCGAACCACGCGTTGGCCGGGTTACGCGGTCAGCCAGCAAAAACGTAAGCGGATTGAGCAGGTGTTCGGATGGGGCAAGACAGTCGGACGAATTCGACAGGCGATGTATCGAGGACTTGAACGCGTGGACCAGCTCTTCGTGCTGACGCAGGTCGGCTACAACCTGACGCGTATGCGTACACTTGCCCGTTGAGGGCCGGGATGCAGTGGATAACATCGATATGGTGAAACCGTTAGCAGCCTCGAACGCCCGGAAACGCGTTCCGCGTTTCAGAAGTGCGAACTCAGGATCCGTCGCAATGCACCTGAGTGCATCAACGACGGATATTTCAACAGCCTGCTAATGGTGTCGTGCCTGCTAATTTTCTACCGGGTGACCCATGGCCGCGGTGAAAGCAATAGAATCTGTCGGAAGCGCGTGCGCCGGTTTTGCCGCTTCGGGTCGTCCCGGTTTTAATGAACGAGATATTCCAACGTTCTTGCTTTAGGTCGGCCATGTGCGCACGGGGCGAGGCTTGCTTGGGTGACGAAATCCAGCATTATTTCGAGTCCATCGCGGTCCGCCGTTGCATGAATGCCGTCGTGACTCCTCGGGTGAGCGAGTCCTTGGCGTAATCAAATAAATTTCAGATGCCCAACAACGACACTCCCGAACCACAAGCCGTCTGTGATCCGATTTCCCGAAGTGCGATCTTCCTCACACTCACGGTAGCGCGCGGCGAAGGCCCAGCCGACACCGTGCGTGAATGGTGCGGCGACATTGCCGCGCTGGTCCGCGCGGTCGGCACGCGCGCGCCTACCGCTAACCTTTCTTGCGTGTGCGGCTTCGGTTCCGAAGCGTGGAATTTTCTTTTCGGCGCGCCGCGTCCCGCGTCGCTGCATCCTTTCATCGAGGTCGGATCGGGCGAGCGCCGCGCCATTGCCACACCCGGAGACATCCTGCTGCATATCCGCGCGGATCACATGGATCTATGCTTCGAGCTCGCGTCACAGTTGCTCATCAAACTGGGCGACGCCGTCACGGTCGTCGACGAGGTGCAAGGTTTTCGCTACTTCGACCTGCGCGACATGGTGGGCTTCGTCGACGGCACGGAGAACCCTTCAGGGAGAAGCGCCCCGAACCACACGATCATCGGCGAGGAGGATTCGGAATTCGCGGGCGGCAGCTATGTGATTGTGCAGAAGTACTTTCACAATATGGATGCATGGGATGGCCTGACGGTGGAGCAACAGGAAAAGATCATCGGGCGCAAGAAGCTGTCCGACGTCGAACTAGACGCGGCTGTGAAGCCCTCGTGCTCGCATAGCTCGCTCACGACCATCGATGAGAACGGCCAGGAGATCAAGATCCTGCGGCACAACATGGCCTTCGGCCGTCCTGGCGCAAAGGAGTTTGGGACATACTTCATCGGCTATGCGCGCACGCCCGCGCCGATCGAACAGATGATCGAAAACATGTTCGTCGGTCGCCCGCCGGGCAATTACGACCGATTGCTCGACTACAGCCGCGCAGTGACGGGCGGTCTCTTCTTCGTGCCGTCCGCCGATCTGCTCGACGCGCTCCCGGGCAGAGGCTCTGCGGCGGCGTCGACGTCATCTCAGCCGTCCAGCACCGCCATCAAATGAAACAAGCCGCAGGGGAACATTGAACATCGGCTCACTTAAAGGAACTTCACAATATGAATAACCTGCATCGCGAGCTTGCGCTGATTTCCGAGGACGCATGGGAACAGATGGAAGCCGAAGTGGCGCGCACCTTCAAGCGCTCCGTCGCGGGGCGGCGCGTCGTGGACGTGAAAAGCCCGGGCGGCAGGGCCCCGGCGGCCATCGGAACGGGGCACCAGACGAGCGTCGCGGCGCCGAGGAAAGGCGTGTCGGCGAAGCTCTGCGACGTCAAGCAATTGGTGCAGCTGAGCATGCCGTTCACGCTGCAGCGCGAGGCGACGATAGCGTGGAGCGCGGCTCGAACGACGGCGACTGGCAGCCCGCGAAGACCGCCGCGAGCGAGCCGGCACTCGTCGAGGACAGCGTAGTCTTCGAAGCTGCGGCTCGCGGGCGGGTTGTGTCGCGATAAGAATGGCAGGACGAGGCGGGCGCAGCGAAAATCCTTGAAGCCCATCGTGGGCTTGATGATACGTTTGATGGCGCGATGGTCCTGCTCGACAATGTTGTTGAGATACTTGTTCTGCCGGATTTTGATGGGCGTTTGCCGGTCGGCGTTGATGGCTTGCAGGGCGGGCAGATTGGCACCGCTCTTATCCGCGGTGATGGTCTGCGGCTCCCCGTTCCGCTCGATGGCCTTCTCGAAACAGCGATGGGCGGCAGCCTTGTCGCAATGGGCTCGAAGTAGGAAATCGACGGTATTGCCGGCCTTGTCCACCGCGCGGTACAGATACTTCCACTGGCCGCTCACTTTGATATAGGACTCATCCATCCTCCAGCTCTTGCCGACCGGTCGCTTATGTTGGCGAAACGCTTTTTCGAATAACGGCACGAGCTTGATGACAGCGGTGTACCGTCGAATGGTCCACCTCGACACCGCGTTCTGCCATCATTTCCTCAAGGTTTCGCAGGCTCAGCGAGTATGCCACGTACCACCGCACGCACAACAGCATCACATCCAGTGGATAGTGCAGTCGCTTCAGCACCTTGGCGATGCCAGGGAGCAACGTCTTGCGCGGCGTCTTCGTCGTCTTGGCCATCGTGGTCGTCAGCAATTTCCGTCCGCCAAATTTTACCTCAACGCCTTGTTGGGACAGAACCAGACCGGGCCCATGCGAGCATGAGGACGCTGTCAGGCGACACGCGTCCGACACGCCTGACACTTTCCTCAACCGGACAAGATCCTCTGGAAGCTCACATGCTGAGCTTAATGGTCGCCTCATTTGAGATTGCTTCTGGACTGTTTCGTTCAGACGAGTGGAAATGTTGGACGCGCCTGCCTTGAACCAATCACAAGGCAGGACGACGGGCAGGATCGGTGACAACTCCTCGCCGCTACTGGCTTTTATAACAGCGTGTCCGCTCCAGTTACCCGGGCCGACTTGCGCCGGTAGCCCGTGGTCGCGAGCAGCAGGCTGCGCGTGTACTCGTGCTCGACCTGCTGCGCTCGAATGGAAGCGATATCGCGCTGCTCGACAATCTCGCCATTACGCATGACCGCGACGCGCAAGCAGAGAAAGCCGACCACCGCCAGGTTGTGGCTCACGAGCATCATTGTGAGATTGCGTTCGCGATGAAGCCGTCGCAGCAGGTTGAGGATTTCGGCCTGCACGGACACATCGAGCGCGGACGTCGGCTCATCGAGCAGCAGCACGCGCGGTTCGACAATCAGCGCCCGTGCAATCGCGACGCGCTGCCGCTGCCCCCCCGACAACTGATGCGGATAGCGGAAACGATACGCCGGACCCAACCCGACTTCGCGCAGCGCATCGACAATGCGTTCTTCCTGCCGGCCGATGCCGTTGATGGTCAGGGGCTCGCGCAAGGTCTGATCGACTGTGAAACGCGGATGCAGTGAGCCGTACGGATCCTGAAAAACCATCTGTACGTCGCGTCGAAAGGAGCGGTCGATCTTCTCTCCGTGCACGTGCGAGCCGATCTTCATATGGCCGCCAGCGACGGGCGCGAGGCCCGTCAACGCGCGCAGGATCGTCGACTTGCCGGAACCCGATTCGCCGACCAGCCCGAACACTTCTCCTTCGTCGACATGAAAGCTGGCCTGGCGCACTGCGTCGAAGTTACCGGTTTTGGTCCTGAAGCGGACCGTCAGGGCGTTAACATCAATCATGCTGATTCTCCTGCCGATTGCGTGAGCCATGCTGCGTCCCGCTTCAGCACGGGCAGTTCATCGGGCGGATTGATGAGCGGTGGATTCGCCGCGAGCAGGGCGCGCGTATAGGGATGCTGGGCGTGGACGAGATCGCGCGCCGCGCAGGTTTCCACCACACGTCCCGCAAACATCACGACGACGCGGTCGCAGAACGACATTACAAGGGGCAGGTCGTGGCTGATCAAGATCAGGCCTGTGTCGTGCTTTTCGATCATCGCGTCGAGAATCCCGAGCACCTGCATCGAGGCGAGCACGTCGAGCGCGCTGGTCGGCTCGTCGGCGATGAGCAGACGCGGTCCGGACGACACCATCATGGCGATCATCACGCGCTGCCCCATGCCACCCGACAACTCATGCGGGTAGGCATCGGCGACACGCTCCGGATTGCGGATATGCACCGCTGCCAGCGCCTCGATGATCTTCTCGCGCATCTCGCGACGGCTGAACTTCGAACCGTGCAGTTCGAACGCTTCGCGCATCTGTTGCGCGATGGTCATCACCGGGTTGAGCGAGTATTTCGGATCTTGCAGGATCATGCCCATCTGCTGGCCGCACAGTTGCCGGCGCTTTCGCACCGACATTGCCAGCAGATCCTGACCGTCGAACTTCATCGCCTTCGCATGGCATTGCGCCGCAGGCGGCAGCAGGCCGAGTAGCGCACGCCCGGTGAGCGATTTGCCAGAACCGGATTCGCCGACGATGCCAAGCCGCTCGCCGCGCTGCAGCGTCAGCGAAAGGCCACGCACGGCTTCGGTCAATTCGCCGCCATGACCGCGAAAGCCAATTCGCAGGTCGTCGATTTCACACAGGGGTTGGGTCGTAACGGCTGGCATGTCAGCCTCCATGGCGCGGATCGAAGACGTCTCGCAGACCGTCGCCGAGCAGGTTGAAGGCGAGGCTCACCAGCAGAATGGCAAAGCCCGGAATGGTGGCCACCCACCACGAATCGAGCAGCACGTTGCGGCCCGACGCGACCATGAAACCCCACTCGGGGCTCGGCGGTTGCGCGCCGAGGCCAAGGAACCCAAGACCCGCGACAGTGAGAATGATGCCGGCCATATCGAGCGTCGCGCGCACGATCACCGACGACGAGCAGAGCGGCATGATATAGCGCAGGAGGATGCGCATCCGCGACGCGCCCTGCAAGCGCGCGACGTGAATGAAATCGGCTTGCACGAGCCGCAGCGTTTCCGCCCGCGCGAGGCGTGCATAGGCCGGCCAGGCCGTAATCGAAATGGCGATCACCGCGTTGATGACACCGGATCCCAGCGCGGCCGCGAAAGCGAGCGCGAGCACGATCTTCGGAAACGCGAGCGCCACGTCGGTGATCCGCATCAGCACGTTGTCCACCCAGCCGCCAAAGAAGCCAGCAGTGGTGCCGATCAAAAGGCCCACCGGAACCACGATCACCACGACGAGAATCGCAATCGAAAGCGTGAGCCGTGAGCCGTAGACAAGACGCGAGAGGATGTCCCGGCCAAGCTGGTCGGTGCCGAACCAGTGCGATGGCGAACCCGGCGGCAGCAGGCGGTCGGAGAGGACTTGCTGCAGCGGATCGTGCGGTGCGATCAGCGGCCCGATTGCCGCGATGATGATCAGCAAGGCCAGAATCACCAAGCCGAGGACCGACAGCGGGTTGCCCGCGAAGCGTCGCCAGCGCCGGTAAGCGAGGCCGAGTGCGGCCTGCTTGCGTGACGCGGGCGTGTCACTCAGCAGCCAGTCTTTCCATCGTCGGGGCACGGCATTCATCGGCCAGTCCTGCATTTGCATAGATTGATCGGTTGGGGGAAGCACGAGGGAAATCTCCGGAACATCAGCGGGCGCGCGGATCGAACACGCGATAAAGCGCATCGGTCAACAGGTTGAGCGCGATGAACGTGACGCCGATCACGAGCGTGCTGCCAAGCACGGCGTTCATATCGGCGTTCAGCAGGGCGCCCGTCAGATACGAACCGATACCGGGCCAGGCGAAGACGATTTCGGTCAGCACCGAGCCTTCGAGCAGATAGCTGTACGTGAGTGCGATCACGGTCAGGAGCGGCACGGCGATATTGCCGAAGGCGTGACGCCAGATCACCCGGCGCTCGGGCAAGCCTTTCGCACGTGCCGTGGTGATGTACTCCTGACTGAGTTGCTCGAGCATGAACGAACGCGTCATGCGGCTCAGATAGGCGACCGAGTAGTAGCCGAGAATGGCAGCAGGCAGGGCGATATGCGAGAACGCATTGAAGAACACGTCCCATTCGCCCGCCATGAGAGAATCGATGAGCAGGCTGCCTGTGTGCGTATCGACCATCCCGTCGAATACCGGATCGACGCGTCCCGGACCCGCTACCCAGTGCAGCTTCGCGTAGAACAGCAGCAGGCCCATCAGCCCGAGCCAGAACACCGGTACCGAACTGCCGACGAGGCCGACAAAGCGCGCGACGTGATCGATCCAGCGGTTGTGGCGCACGGCGGCAATCACCCCGAGCGGCACACCGATCAGTACGCCAATGATGGTCGACAGGGTCGCGAGTTCGAGCGTCGCGGGAAACACACGCTGGATGTCTTCGATAACAGGATGCGCGGTCAGTAGCGACATGCCGAAGTTGCCATTCAGCACATCGCGCACATAGATCAGGAACTGCACGGCGAGCGGCTTGTCCAGCCCGAGCTGGAGACGCGCCGCCGCGTAGGCCGTCGCCGACGCGCGATCGCCGAGAATCGCCAGCACCGGATCAATCGGAATTTTACGGCCAATCACGAACGTGACCGCCAGCAACCCGGTGAAGGTGATCACGAGCGTGATGATCCAGCGCACGAGGCGCAAGGTCCAGCGCACGCTGGCGCTTTCAGCTGAAAGCGCGCGCATGCGCTCGAAAGTCGTGAAGGGAGTCGACATGATGAGTTCCTCGGTCGAAGGCGAAGCCTGGACAGTATCGCCTTCGCCGCAAACGTTACTGCTTCTTCAGATCACGATACGACACGAGGTCGTTGATCGGACCCACCTCGAGTCCCGTCACGCCCGGTCGCGCGGCCACTTGCGAGACCTGCTGGAACATGATCACGAAGGGTGAGTTCGCGAGCATCTGCTTCTGCATCGTCTGGTACAACTCGGCGCGCTTCGCTGTCGACGATTCGGCGAGCGCGGCGTTGGTCTCCTTCGTCAGGCCAGGAATGTCCCACGAGTTGCGCCAGGCGAGCATCTTGTAGGCCGACTTGTCGGAATTGTCCGGATTCCAGGTGAAGCCCTGGGCGTTGCTGTGCGGGTCGATGTAGTCAGCGGACCATTCACCGATATAGATGTCGTGCGAGCGCGAGCGGTACTTTGCAAGCGTCTGCTTGTTGTCCCCGGGGATGATCTGAACCTTGATGCCGCCTTGCGCAAGATTGGCCTGCACGGCTTCGGCGATTTCGCTGTACGGGTAGCCGTTACGCACGTCCATCGTCACGGAAAAGCCATTCGGAAGCCCGGCTTTTGCCAGCAGCGCCTTGGCCTTCGTGACGTTCTGCTGGTAAGGGTTCGTGTTCAGCGCGCCGAGAAAGCCTTCCGGAAGGAACGTTTCGTGCACTTTGTAGGTGGTTTTAGCGACGTTGCTCTGGATACCGTTATAGTCGATCAGCCACTTCATCGCTTCCTGGACTGCCGGTTTTGCCAGGTTCGGATTCTTGACGTTCAGGCCGAGGTACAGAAGCGTCGCTTGCGGCACCGCGGTCACATGCGTCTTGCCGGACTTGGTCAGTGCGACGAGATCGTCCGGACTCAGGTTGCGCGCCACATCGACGTCGCCGTTCTCGATCAGCAGGCGTTGGCTCGATGCTTCCGGCACGTGACGCAACACGATACGCTTCATCGCGAGCGGTAAGCGATAACCGTCGAAGCGCTGCAGTACGATGCTCTCGTTGGCGGTCCATTTGACGAGCTTGTAGGCGCCGGAGCCGGCCTCGTTGGTGCGCAGCCAGTCGTTGCCGAAATCATTGCCTTTCTGGTGCGTGAGCAGCAACTGCTTGTCCACCACCGATGCAGGCCACGCGCCGAGTACGTTCAGGACAAACGTCGGCGCGTATTTCTGGTCTGTCGTCACACTGACGGTTGTGTCGTCAACCTTCTTTACGTTGTTAAGCACATTGTCCCTGGTCAGGCCGATGCCTTGCAGCACGGCCGCCGCGCCTTTGTCGAGCAGGACGGTGCGCTGGATCGACCACGCGACGTCGTCGGCGGTCAACGGATTGCCCGAGTGGAACTTTAGACCCGAACGGATCTTGAACGTGAAGGTCAGGCCGTCGGGGCTCACGGTCCATGATTGTGCGACATCGCCGTTGAACTTCGAGCGGGTCTTTCAGATCGACCCGCACCAGCCGGTCATACGTATTCGCCACATATTCTTCCGGCACCAGCTCGTAGACTTCGCCTGGATCGAGCGTGGTGAATTCGTCGAGGAGCGTGGCCATGACGAACATGTCTTTCGGCGTCGCCGCCGCAGCGGGGCTGGCCGCTGTGAACGACAAGGTCAAGGCGGAGGCGATCGCTGCCGCCGTCAGTGCATTGCGCGATACCAGTTTCATTGCCGCTCCATAAGGAATGGGGTAGAGCCTGTCAGGGAACAACGGATGGAGAGATCGAACGCCACTACATGAGATGCAACGGACCGCTTTCGCTGTTGTCGATCAGCGGCAGCGCACGGGAGCCTGGCAGCTCGTAATGCCACCATTCGCTCTTGATGTGCGCAAAACCGGCGCCGTGCATGATGCCGAGCAGTAACAGGCGGTTGCGCTGCACGTGCTCGGGCAGGCCCGTATGGAAGTGTTCGGACTCGATCGTCATGGCGTCGAAGGCCGTGCCCATGTCGAGTTCATTGCCGCTGGCATCCAGCAGCGTCAGGTCGATCGCCGTGCCGCGGCTATGGTTCGAACCACGGCCAAGCTCAGCGATGTAGGTGGGATCGGGCAGGAAATCCCACAGCACCTGTTGCGCCTGGGGCGGACGGTAGGCGTCGAAAATCCGCACTGTCAGGCCGGCGCCGCGGGCAATTTCAACTCCCTTGCGCAAACCGGCTTCGGCGGGTTCGAGCAGCAGGCAGTGAGCCATCTTGTAGATGGGCTTGCCGGTCAGGTTGCGCTCGGTGGCATAGACGAGGTCGATGTCCACGCCATGCGTGGCGGCGGTAATTTCGATGAGTCGCGGTCTTGTCATGGAGGGCGCGGTACGATGCCGGATATGAGAGGGTTCAGAGATCGAACTGGTTAAATTCGCCTTGCAGCTCGCGATTGCGCGCGACGCGTTCGTCGATGGCGGCCCCCAGTTGCGCGACGATCGCGGTAATCAGCAGGTTGAACAGGCAGGTGAGCGGCGCCAGAGAGTCCCAGAACTGGCCGACGTCGGTTTTGACCTGCAACAGGTCGCAGTCGAATTCGCGAGCCCAGGGACAATAGATGTCGGTGACCAGCGTGAACGGCACGCCACGACGTGTCGCGGCTTCACAGTAGGGGCGCGCGATCATCGAGTAGGCGCGCGTATCGGTAATGACGAGGTACGGTGAGGCAAACTCCGAGTTCAGCGAATCGACATATGAGCCGGACATACCGTCGGAGTAGAACACGCGCGCACGGATGTATTCGAGGTAGCTGTAGAACGCGTTGCTGATGCCGCGCGTCGACTGGATGCCGAGGATATACACGGCATCCGCATTGGAGATGCGCTCCGCGATGCGGGCGAACATGGGCGATTGCGCCAACTGGTACACATGCCGGATCGCGTCGATTTCGAGTTCTAGCGAGCGGGTCAGGGCGCCGTTCTCGCCGTTATGCGCGGTGTTGCCGGACTGTCCGGACACACGCCGGTATTCGTCGAGCCGGTCGGTAATCATCCACGGGCGCGCTTGTGCGCCGCGCAGCTCGCGCTTGAGGTCGTCGAGGTTGCGATAGCCGACGCTGCGCAGAAAACGCCCCACAGAAATTCCGCTCGTGGCCGTCTGCTGCGCAATTTGATCAGCGGTCTCGAGTCCGAGTCGTTCGAGATTCGCCAGCATGTAGCTGGCGATGCGCTTGGCCGTGGGGGTAAGCTCGGTAAAGTGGGCTTCGACGGTTTGTGCGAAAGCGGTCGGCATGTCAGTGCATGTGGGTTTGGTTAATTGCCTGTCGTTTTCTCAATCAATGACATGCATCTAACAAAACCAATAAACTCAGCGCCAGCTTAAAAATTCAATTGGCTGCGACTGTCTCATAGCTTTTGTCAGACCTGGTCTCGCACTTGAAGGAAATTCACTTCGGTTCGCCGTTACGGTGGTGGGACAATTATGGAGGGCCTCATTGATTGATGGGGCACAGCTAGCACCCTGAATTTGGCGGATTGCGTCAACCCAAGCAAGGGACCATAGCATCCGATGTCTGGTAGCGGACCGCCAGGCGCTCGACCTCACGTACGCTTGCTCATTATGTCCGGGGCCATCGCGGAGCCGTCGCAATAAATCCGGTATCGAGGCAAACTGCACATTTCGCCGGAGTGTGCGGCGCGACGTCCGGTCACGCTGCTTCGCAAACTTCTTTCCTATTGGGCGCCACGGATGCCGGCGCCGAACTGATACTGTTGTTAGTCCGCGATCGGCCAGAAACGGCCCGTCACGATCTGTTCGCGAACGTCAACTAATGAGGAGCGAGCCGCCCTTCGACGCGGCGACGCCTCGATCGATAGCTGCGCCTGAAAGCGGTCAAGGCCGGGTCCTGCTCTTTTATCTGGTCGGGGCAAGCCGCGCAGCGGCGCGTCAGGCCGAAGGCGAAGCTCGCGGGGAGACGGTGGGCAACGAGGGAACCGCCGTCAGGCAGCTGTCCACAGCCTCGTGCTGTGGGCAGCGTCGTTGTCCACGGGCGGGCGCGGGATGATCGTCATAGCAAGACGTAGATGTCGAACAAAAAACTTGACAGACCCACTCAGGGCATGACTCTACCGTAAGTACGCGTTCGCCGATGTGAGAGTCGTCGCTCCGGAGCCGGCTCGGGCGAACGGCCGGTTAGCACCGTGCAGCCGCCCGGTGAGGGTCGGTAGCTGAGCGTCTGCAATGGCAGAGTAGCAGGCAGTGGTAATTGCGCGCACAACGACTGAAGTTCGGACAGGACGGACGCTCGTCGACCAGGATGGGTACGACGGGACACTGTTTTAGTTCGGCCATTCACCGAAGGCAACGGTGGAAGTTCGCTACCCACTTGGATGAATACATAAGTCCGAACCGAAAGCGTTGTTTGGGTTTACTCGAAGCAGCCATTGGAGGAAAAATTGGCTGCTGGACCGAAGTTGCTAATGCTGTGACGCGCCAGCTTGAGAGCGAAGCCTTTGCGGGCTTCGCACTTTTTCGTTGCGTGCGCCTCGGGTTCTGCTCGCAATACGATCAACGCGTACGCATATCGCTCAACTTTAGCCTGTCACAGGCGCTCGATGATGGCTTTTGCCGCGTCCGGATTGCGTTCCTTGAAGCCGCTGATCACGTAAAGGTAAACATCGCGCGCGCTTTTTGCGGCTGCCTTGGCCTCGACGGGTTCGATATCTTCAGGAATGGTGCCTGCGGCAAGCTGGCGTGCGCGCTCGGCCCACGCATCGAGCGCCTTCTTCGAATAACCTTGGGCCTGCTTTTCGGACGTCCCCATGATGCGCGCATACACAAAGGGTGCGGTGAGACTGGCGATCTGAGGATAATGGCTATCGCCTGCGAGTACGATCGCCACGCCATATTTGCGCGCCAGCGCGACAAAGGCTTCGTTGCGGAAACTCTCGTGTCGAACTTCGACGGCATGCCTTAGCGTGAGTCCGTCGAGCTTCCTGGGCAGCAACGCGAGAAACGCTTCGAAGTCGTCTGCGTCGAATTGCTTGGTTGTGGCGAACTGCCAGTTGATCGGACCGAGTTTTTGTTTCAGATGCACGAGGCCACTGCCGAAGAAGCGTTCGATATTGTCGCCGGCCTCGGCCAGCACACGCCGGTTGGTCGCGTAGCGCGGCGCCTTGAGTGCAAATACAAAATCGTCAGGCGTCTCGTCGCGCCACTTCATATAGCTCTCGGGTTTCTGCAAGCCATAGAATGTCCCATTAATTTCGATGGTCGTCAGCTGGCGGCTCGCGTATTCGAGCTCGCGTTTTTGCGTCAGATCCGGCGGATAAAACACCCCGCGCCATGGGCCATAGGTCCAGCCTCCAACGCCAACCCGGATTCGCGGTTTCGTGCGTGTCGCCATATGCGGTTTTCCTCGTAGCTCCGGGTTGCCTCGGGGCGCTCAGGTGTCGATTCCAACTCAATAGCTGTACCGTGCGTCCATGCAGGCATGACCTGCGGGTCGTTATTACAACTGTCTCGCCAATGGTAGCGGACAACACCCACGCCTGTCTGCTAGTAGCAGCCTAAGCAGGTTCACCTGGTCAGTGCCGAGCCGCAGCAGTTCAACGGCGCAACACTGCCGCCGGGCACACGGTTGCTGCATCGCGACCAGATGGACGCATTGCAGAAGGAACTGCGGGACGTCGAGGGCGTGACCGCGATTGTCTATGCGCAGACTTGCGCGGCGGAAAAGCGGCGCCGCAGAAAGCAGAAAAAGCTGGTTGATCCTGCGCGCCGCGTGGTCATCAACGAAGAAGTTTGCGAAGGCTGTGGCGATTGCGGCGTGCAGTCGAATTGCGTCTCCGTGATGCCGTTAGAAACCGATCTCGGCCAAAAGCGGACTATCGATCAAAGCTCCTGCAACAAGGATTTCTCCTGCGTGAAGGGATTTTGCCCAAGCTTCGTTACCGTCGAGGGCGGTCAGTTGCGTAAAGCCGCAAAGGCGCGTGTTGCGGTTCCAACGGGGTTGCCCGCGCCGAAAATCGCGGGGCTGTCACGTCCCTACAACGTCGTAGTCACGGGCGTTGGAGGAACTGGTGTGGTCACGCTCGGTGCTCTGATGGGGATGGCTGCACATATCGAAGGCAAAGGAGTTCTGGTTCTCGACATGGCAGGCATGGCGCAAAAGGGTGGCGCAGTCATGTCGCATATCCGCATCGCTCAGACCCCGGACGCATTGCACGCGGCGCGAGTGGCGTCGGGCAAAGCTGACCTTCTGCTCGGCTGCGACATGATGGTTGCTGCGAGCAAAGACGCGAAGACGTTAAGTAGCCCGCTGCGCACGCTTGCGGTCGTCAACCTCGACGTTGCTCCGACCGGGACTTTTGCGCGGGACCCCGACTGGCAGGCAGCGCCTGCAGGACTGCTGAGCCAGGTCAAGGCGAATACGCAAGTGACCGAGGCGCTGGAGGCGTCGCGGATCGCTACAGCGCTGATGGGCGATGCTGTAGCGACGAACGTTTTTCTGTTGGGATACGCGTGGCAGAAGGGTTTGATTCCTCTCGAGGAGCGCTCCCTGCTACAGACGATCGAACTGAATGGCGCGGCAGTGGAGATGAACAAGTCGGCCTTTGCATGGGGGCGACAGGCCGCGCTGGACCTTTCCATCGCTCGCGCGGCAGCAGGTCTGGAAAAAGTAAGCATCATGGCGATGCCTCAGCGCAAAGCGTCTCTTCAACAGATTGTCGCAGATCGCGTGGGTAGATTGACGGCGTATCAGAATGCGGCCTACGCGAAGCGGTACGAGGATTTCGTCCAACAAATCGCGTCGCTTGAATCGAGCCGTGTGGGTGGTGACCGATTTACTCGCGAGGTGGCGATCAGTCTGTACAAGCTGATGTCCTGCAAGGACGAGTATGAGGTCGCTCGCCTTTTTACGGAGACAAGCTTCCTCACACGGCTCCGTGGACAATTCGAAGGGGATTTCAAGCTTCGCTTCCATCTTGCGCCGCCCCTGCTGGCGAAGAAGGACGAGAAAGGCCACCTCATCAAGAAGCAGTACGGCGGCTGGGTCGTCCCTGCGTTTCGCCTGCTCGCGAAAGCGAAATTTCTGCGCGGCACCGTGCTTGATCCGTTCGGCTACACGGCGGAACGGCGGGACGAGCGTGCTGCGATCGGAGACTACCAGAAGCTCGTGAAACGTCTTGTCGAAAGTCTTGACGAAGCGCATATGACGACACGGATTGAGCTTGCGAAGTTGCCGCAGACGGTTCGTGGATTCGGACATATCAGGGAGCGCAATGCGGCCGCCGCTGCGAAGACCGCCGCGGCGTTGTTGGCAAACGGTGAGACCGCGAGACAGGCAACACCTCCTCGATCAAAGGTGTTGCAACGACCGGTTGAATCCGCCCTATACAGGAGACATGCAATGGTACAAATTCCTGGACTCAAATTCCCGCTCGGCGAAGAGATCGAAATGCTGCGCGACAGCATTGCGTCGTTCGCCGCCAAGGAAATCGCGCCGCGCGCGGGGGAAATCGATCGCACCGATCAGTTTCCGATGGACCTGTGGCGCAAGTTCGGCGATCTCGGCGTGCTCGGCATGACGGTCTCCGAAGAGTACGGCGGCGCGAACATGGGCTACACCGCGCACATGGTCGCGATGGAGGAAATCTCGCGCGCCTCGGCCTCGGTCGGCCTCTCGTATGGCGCGCATTCGAACCTGTGCGTGAACCAGATTCATCGCAACGGCAGCGAGGCGCAAAAGCGCAAGTATCTGCCGAAGCTCGTGTCGGGCGAGCACGTCGGCGCGCTCGCGATGAGCGAGCCGAACGCGGGCTCGGACGTCGTCAGCATGAAGCTGCGCGCGGACAAGAAGGGCGACCGCTACGTGCTCAACGGCACCAAGATGTGGATCACCAACGGCCCCGATTGCGACACGCTGGTCGTCTACGCGAAGACCGATCCCGAAGCGAATGCGCGCGGTATCACCGCGTTCATCGTCGAGAAGGGCATGAAGGGCTTCTCGGTCGCGCAGAAACTCGACAAGCTCGGCATGCGCGGTTCACACACCGGCGAACTGGTGTTCCAGGACGTCGAGGTGCCGGAGGAAAACATCCTCGGCGAGTTTAACGGCGGCGTGAAGGTGCTGATGAGCGGTCTCGACTACGAGCGCGCGGTGCTCGCGGGCGGCCCGACCGGCATCATGGTCGCGGTGATGGACGCGGTCGTGCCGTATATCCACGACCGCAAGCAGTTCGGCCAGTCGATCGGCGAATTCCAGCTGATCCAGGGCAAGGTCGCCGATCTGTACACGACGCTGCAGGCATGCCGCGCGTATCTGTATGCGGTGGGCCGCCAACTCGACACGCTCGGCAACGACCATGTGCGCCAGGTCCGCAAGGACTGCGCGGGCGTGATTCTGTACACGGCCGAAAAGGCGACCTGGATGGCTGGCGAGGCGATCCAGATTCTCGGCGGCAATGGTTATATCAACGAGTATCCGGTCGGTCGTTTGTGGCGCGATGCGAAGCTCTATGAAATTGGCGCGGGCACGAGCGAGATTCGCCGCATGTTGATTGGCCGCGAACTGTTCGCGGAAACGATTTAAGCGCGCGCGGGAAAAAGGAGACTAAAACGATGCCCTTCATCGAATCAAAGCTGAACCCCCGCTCGGACGACTTCCGCGCGAACGCGGCGGCGCTCGAAGCGCTCGTCACAGTCTTTTGCGCTCGAGAAAAATTTTACAAATTCGAAGCAGTGAGATAATTTATATTATCGCGTCATTCATTTCGCACATGAAAAGTTGGCACCATGGAAACGCGTCAGACCCAGGAGCCCGCCGGGCAGGGTTTCCCCAATGCCGACTCGCTTGCCGCCCTGCGCAGCTGGTATGCGGGCCTGTCCTCGCGCGCAGCCGTGGCCCGCTACCTGGGCGGGCGCAGGGCGGCAGGCGTTTCCTCGCGGGGTCTCATCGGAGACATCCGCAGGCAACTGATCGCCTTTGCGCATAGCCGGCATCGGCCCGATCTGGCGGCAGTCTTCGAACATACACCCACGCAACGGCACGCACGGGCGGGCACGGTCGAGCGCACGATCAGGACGCTTGGATCGTTGCCCGTACCACAACCGCAGGTGACCGACGACGTCGCGCTGTGGTTCGCGCCGCGCACAGTGCGGGCGCTGCATGCGCACGGCATTCGTACGCTCACGGATCTGACGGTACGCATTCCGCGCCGGCGCCAGTGGTGGACCCGGATCAAGGGGCTCGGGGCGACCGGCGCGCACGCCATCGAAGCGTTCTTCGCCGCGCACCCTGCCTTGACCGAGCGTGCCCGTGCCTTGATCACGCTCACGCAGCCGGCCGGTATCGTGCCGTGGGAGCAGCTACGGCTGCCGCATGAAGTCGACGGTTCGCAGGGTACGTTGCGCGCCCCGCGCGAGACCTGCACGCTCAATGCCACGAACGACTACGAGGCCGTGCAGGCGTGGCTCGCGCTGCACGAAACAGTCACGACGCAGCGCGCCTACCGCAAGGAAGCCGAGCGGCTGATCCTCTGGGCCATCGTCGAGCGAGGCCGCGCGTTCTCGTCGCTGACGACCGACGACGCGATTGCATACCGGACGTTTGTACGCCGTCCCTCGCCCCGTGAACGCTGGGTCGGTCCCCCGCGACCGCGTGATTCTGTCGAATGGCGCCCCTTCACAGGCGGCCTGTCGGCGCGCTCGACTGCCTACGCATTGACGGTCCTCTCGGCGCTGTATCGATGGCTCATCGAGCAGCGCTACGTGCTGGCCAACCCCTTTGCCGGCGTCAAGGTTCGCGGCGCGGCGCTGCGCCCCGAACTCGACACGACGCGCGGCTTCACCGAGGGCGAGTGGCTGCTGCTGCGGGCCTTTGCGGACGGTCTCGAGTGGTCGTACGGCTGGTCCGGACCGGCCGCACAGAGGCTGCGCTTCCTGCTCGACTTCGGCTACGCGACGGGCCTGCGCGCGAGCGAACTCGTGGGCGCCGTGCTGCGCGACATCCGTGCTGACGGGCACGGCGAGTCGTGGCTTCACCTCATTGGCAAAGGCAGCAAACCCGGCAGGGTGGCGTTACCCCCGCTGGCAACCGATGCGCTTGATCAATATCTGCTTGAACGACGGCTGCCGGTCTCACGGGAGCGCTGGAGCCCGGCGACGCCAATCCTCGCCAGCCTCGGCGAGAATGAGGGCGCGGGTATTACGGGCGCGCACCTGTGGCGCGTCATGCGCCGGTTCTTCGTGGAAGCCGCTGGCGTGCTGGAGGGTGATCATCCGCTGCTGGCGGAAAAACTGTGCCGCGCGAGCCCGCACTGGATGCGGCACTCCCACGCCAGTCATGCACTCGCGCGCGGCGCGGAACTGACGAGCGTACGCGACAACCTGCGCCACTCGTCCATCTCAACGACCTCGATGTACCTGCGCGGAGACGACCTCAAGCGCGCCCGGCAGTTCGCTGAGGCCTTTGGACGTCGCATCAGGAAACAGCGTACACCGTCTGACTTGCAGTGAAATCAGCGCCTTCGACCATCATGCCTTCGATCAATACGGATCATCTTGCGCCCAACATCACGCCGACGGGTCATCTTCTTGCGGTGCCGAAAACCGATGCTTCCCCTGTGCCGGAAGACATCGCGCTCGACCGCGCTTTTCAGGCCGGCGCAGGCCACGGTCTGCTCTATCTCGGCAGCACGGTAATCGGACGGGCACTGCCCCCCGCCTGGGGCTGGTGGCGCGACTTCGCCATGCGTTACGTCACCGCGTTGTGCACGACGGCCACAGACGGGGACATCGCAGTCGCCGAACCGGACGCCCGGGACATCGGGAGGCTGATCGACGATGCCCCACCCATGACGGGCGTCGAATATCTCACGCCGCAAGTGCTCGCGACCCTGTGGGGCGAGATCGACAGCGCCCTGCGTCAGGAGTTGGTCCGCACGGGTGGTTCGCTTCAGGCATTTCTCAAGTCGCGTCACCCCACCTGGAATCTGGTGGGCCGGGTCCACTTCAATCTTGCCGAGAACCGGAAAGACCCTGAGGCCCCCTTCGCTTTTCTGGCCACTTATACGGCGCGCGTCTCCGCGCATGGCAAGACCCAGCATCAGCCCCTGTCGCGCTCGCTCGAGGAATTTTCCGGCACGCGCAACAAGGCGCAGCTTCTTTCGCTGCTGCTCCCCGTTCAGCGGGCGGCCGAGTGTTGCGACTGGGTGCGCTCCATGCTTGAGTCGCGCGAGATCTATCATCCGCTGCGCTGGACGCCCACCGAGGCCTGGCACCTGCTCCAGGATCTGCCGGCACTCGAGGCCGCCGGCATCATCGTCCGGCTGCCCGGTACGTGGACGACGGGTCGTCCCGCGCGGCCGAGCGTCACGGCCAGTGTGGGCACGAAACCGCCGTCGCTCGTCGGCAAGGATGCCTTGCTCGATTTCAACCTGGCAGTCTCGCTCGAGGGCGAACCATTAAGCCCCGCCGAAGTCCGAAAGCTGCTCAAGGGCGCCGACGGCCTGCAGTGGATCCGCGGGCGCTGGATCGAGGTGGATACCCGGAAGCTCGGCCGTCTTCTGCAACGCTTCGAAGATCTCGGGCAAGCCGCGCAATTGGGGCTCCCACTCAACGACGCGCTACGCCTGCTGGCAGGCGTGCCGGGCAATGATGCCGAAGTGCCTGAAGAACACGACTGGGCGCAGGTCGTGGCCGGTCCCTGGCTGGCCGATACCCTTCAGAACCTGCGTCAACCGCAAGGCCTGGCTCGCGTCGAGCCGGGCCCCGGGTTGCATGCGCAGCTTCGACCGTACCAGCACGCAGGCGTGCAGTGGCTCTACCTGCTCAGCCGGCTCGAACTGGGTGCGTGTCTGGCCGACGACATGGGGCTCGGCAAAACGATCCAGATCCTCGCGCTGCTCCTCATCCTGAAGCGCGAACAGCGTGATCCACGTCCCAGCCTCCTCGTTGCGCCGGCCTCCTTGCTGGCCAACTGGGCCTCGGAAGCCGAACGCTTTGCGCCCGGTCTGCGCGTCCTGGTCGCCCACCCCTCCGTCACGCCCGCCGAGACCCTGCGCGGCCTCGATGAGGTGCGGCTCGCCCAGACCGACCTCGTCATCACCAGTTTTGGCGCGCTGCTTCGCCAACCCGCGCTGGAGACGATCCGATGGCGCCTGGCGATCGTCGACGAAGCGCAGGCAATCAAGAACCCCGGAGCCAGGCAGACCCGGCAGGTCAAGAAGCTTCAGGCGCAGTCGCGCATCGCCCTGACAGGTACCCCCGTGGAAAACGGCCTGGCGGACCTGTGGTCCATCTTCGATTTCACGCATCCGGGCCTGCTGGGCTCGGCGAAGGATTTCGCCGGATTCAGCAGGCGTCTCGCGAAAGCCGGGCACTTCGGTCCGCTTCGCTCGCTCGTGCGACCGTACATTCTGCGCCGCCTGAAGACGGACAGGAATGTCATTGCCGATCTCCCGGAAAAGACCGAGCTCAAGGCCTGGTGTCACCTGAGTCCCGTCCAGGCCGCACTGTACGAGCACGCGGTTCAGGACCTGGCCGCCGCGCTCGACGGTGCACAAGGCATCGAGCGCAAGGGCATCGTGCTGAGCTACCTGATGCGTTTGAAGCAGATATGCAACCATCCGTCCCAGTGGCTCGGCGACGCGGCATGGAAGCCTGAGGCCAGCGGCAAATTTGCGCGTCTGCGGGAACTGGTCGACGTGATTGCCGCCAAGCAGGAAAAGGTACTCGTATTCACGCAGTTTCGCGAAACCACCGAGCCCCTGGCGGCGTTTCTGGGATCACTGTTTGGCCGCGAGGGTTTGATCCTGCATGGCGGCACCCCGGTCGGAAAGCGGCGCGAGCTGGTCAGGCTTTTTCAGGAAGACGAATTGACACCCTTCTTCGTGCTGTCGCTCAAGGCAGGGGGATCGGGGTTGAATCTCACGGCTGCCTCCCACGTGATTCATTTCGATCGCTGGTGGAATCCGGCCGTGGAGAATCAGGCGACGGACCGGGCCTTTCGCATCGGCCAGCGCAGGAACGTGCTGGTGCACAAGTTCGTCTGCCGGGGCACAGTCGAGGATCGGATCGACCAGCTAATCGAAACGAAGCAGCAACTGGTGAAGGATGTGCTCGAAGGCGGAGCGGAGCTGCTGCTGACTGAAATGACCGATCGGGAGTTGCTCGATCTCGTCAGGCTCGATATACATCGTGCGCAGGAAACCTGACTACGCAAAGGGAATGTGATGGGTTACTACGGTGGATGGAAACCTTATGTCCCGGTGGCTGAACGCCGGAGAAAAGCCGAACAGCAGGTCGCGAAAGCAATCAAGACCGGCAGGACGCTGTCGCCGATCGCGCCGTATCGCGGCGCCATCGCGAAAACCTTCTGGGGCAAGGCGTGGTGCGATAATCTGGAGCGCTACAGCGACTACGGCAATCGCCTGCCGCGCGGGCGCACCTACGTCCGTAACGGTTCGGTGATCGATCTGCAGATCACGGCGGGCAAAATACACGCACAGGTCATGGGATCGAGCCTCTACACGGTCAAGATCGACGTCAGTGCGTCTGCCAATCAACACTGGCGCACGTTGGTCGCCGACTGCGCGTCATCGATCGATTCCATGGTCGAGCTGCTGCAGGGCAAGCTATCGGGCGCCGTGATGGAACGGATCTGCAAGCCGGGCACGGGGCTCTTTCCCTCGCCGAAGGATATCCGGTTCGGTTGCAACTGCCTCGACTGGGCGTCAATGTGCAAGCATGTGGCCGCGGTGCTGTACGGTATCGGCGCCCGGTTCGACCAGCAGCCCGAACTGCTCTTCACGCTGCGGGGTGTGGACGCCGCCGATCTCGTCAGCAGCACGGGTGCCGGATTGTCCGCAGCGGGACCCGCGCCAGCGTCGGGCAAGGTTCTCGACGACGCGGCCCTGGGCGACGTATTCGGTATCGAGATCGACACCGGCAGCGAGCCGCTCGCCGCATCTCCTGCTGCACGCAAACGGACAGGCAGGCAGTCCGCTGCGCAAACGAGCCGGGTTCCCACGCCATCGACCCCAGCGAAACCGGCAGCGAGTGCGAAATCGACCTCGAAAGGCAAAACGGCGGCACCCAAAACGGTGGTCAAATCCGTCGTTGCCGCAAAACCTGCTGGCAAGGCGCGTGCGGACGCACCAGGGGCGACCCGTTCAGCAAGCGCGAAATCGACCTCGAAAGGCAAAACGGCGGCGCCTAAAGCGGTGGTCAAACCCGTCGTTGCCGCAAAACCTGCCGGCAAGCTGCGCGCGGGGGCTCCAAAGGCGCCCCGTTCAACCGCCACGCAAAAACCGCCCACACGTTCGCCGGCGACACCACGACCCCCACAGAAAGCAAAAACATCCCGATGAGGTCACCGTCATGGTCGCCGTCAAATTCGATGATCTTTCCTCGGCCTTCGACTTCGTCAGCTATGCAGCGCCGATGGAACACCAGGCGTATATCTCGCTCGATACGGGAAAAATCTACTGGATTTCCGATGCCATCGACACGATCGAGGAGGCGATTCCCGAGGATCTGGAAGACCCGGATCGCTACCTCGCGATACCGCACAAGAACGAACTTGATCTCGGAAGCAGTCTCGCCCTGCGCTTTGCCGCACAGCAGCTGCCTGCGCGTTATGACCAGATTGAAGGGTTTTTCCAGCGGCGAGGGGCATACGCGCGCTTCAAGGATTTACTCGAGCGCGAAGGTGCTCTGGAACGCTGGTATGCGTTTGAAGCCGACTCTGTCGAAAAGGCACTAAGGCAATGGGGCGCTGAAAACGGGCTCGAGATTCTTGATTGAGAGGCGACGCGTCGGGTGAGACAGGCCAAAGTCTCTCGCTACACAGCGTACCATCTTTACGTCAATCAGCCGGAAACCCTGCTACACAAGGCTCTTCAGCCCGGAATTCGTCACAGAACTGAAAAGGCACCAACTTTTGTAGTAGTTCGTATCAACTTTAGTTCGTTTGACAACTACGACGGGGCCTGCCTCAACGCGGGTAGTGACGCGACCCTGGTCTCGAATCCCGATGGTGGCGTTGTTCAGCTCAGGCGGCGCGCTGATGCTGAGAAAAAGCGGCTCGTGGAGCTGCGCAAGAGCGGGCTGCAGAAGATACCCGCCGGCCGCGTACAGAGTATGCAATCGCTTCCCGATGCGATGCTCGGAATAACGGAGCCCGATGCGTTGTACGCGTTCGTGAATGACGTGTTACCTCTTCTGCGCGACTAGGGCTGGCGCGTCACCATGACAGCTGAGTTCCGCTTCAACGTGATCGAGATCCATGCCATCGACGGGACGGCGCACCATGCCGGCGACGGCTGGTTCGATCTGGAAATGGGCATCGCGGTGGCCGGGGTTACCACCTGACTGAAGCTGCCATTAACTTTCAGTCGACCCTTGCAGTGTTCAATGCACTGCGATCGGTCAAATTTTTCCTTTTGGACTCGTTGAATTAGCATCGTTTTGACGAAAAATTCACGAATTACAGCCAACCCTCTTGTGAAGCCGAGAATCTCGTCTGAGTCACGGTCAACTATGATCTATCCGTTTCGCCGTTGGTACGGGCGCAGCTGCCATCGGCAGGCTTGCGACCCGGACCGGAATGCCGCGTGTTGTCGCTTCTATCTCAGTGATGCCGATTCTTCCCAGCTCCGGCTCGACAAAGAGCGCGTACGGGATAACCCTGTCTGTCTTTGTCCGTAAGCCTCCGTCCAGAACCGATTTCAGTAAGCGATAGTCGTCAAAGGAAGCGTGTGTGAACATGGGCGTGCCGGGAACTTCACCGATTGCCCACGTGTTCTGTGCAGTCGTTGCGAGTCGCTCGTCTGTGACGATGAAGCCGCGCAAATCAACTTCAACTCCTGCCGCGTCAAGACCAATATCTCGGGCGTTGGGGATACGCCCTGCCGCGACGAGAATATGCGTGCCCCGTACGGCGCTGCCGTCTGCGAGGGTGATTGTTACTTCCTGCCCAGAATGTCCTTCGACCCGTGCAGCCCTAACGTTCATACGTATAACCGTCCGGCAGCGGGTCATTAACGACCTGACCCGACATGCCGAATCACTGGGCTACGTTCCGCAGCCCAAACAGCCTGACATATTCAAATCACGAAAATGGAGGACCCCGTAGTTTTTCGAGCCTCCAGGTCCTGATGTGCCTGCACCGCGTCCTCCAGGGCATACCGCTGATTGATCCCGATGCGGATGCGGCCTGCCGCCACATGGCCGAATAGCTCATCGACCAGTTCTGCCTTCTCGGCCGGATCGGCGATGTAGTCGGCGAGACCCGGGCGGGTCACGTACAGCGAGCCCTTGCGGGCCAGAATTGCCGGATCGAACGGCGGGATTTTGCCGGAAGCGGTGCCGACGCAGACCAGCAGGCCGCGGCGCTTGAGAGAGTCTAGCGAGGACATGAAGGTGGTCTTGCCCACGCTGTCGAAGACCACGGACACGCCCACTCCGTTGGTGAGTTCCCGCACGCGCTTGGCCACATCGTCATGACTATAGTTGATCGTGTGATCACAGCCGTGGGCGCGCGCCACCTCCGCCTTGGCGTCAGTCGAAACCGTACCGATCACCGTCAGGCCGAGCAGTTTGGCCCACTGCGAAACGATCAGGCCAACACCGCCTGCTGCGGCATGCAGCAGCACGGCGTCGCCAGCTTTGAAAGGGTAGATTCGGCGCACCAGGTAGGCGGCGGACAAGCCCCGCATGGTCATGGCCGCCGCAGCTTCGCAACTGATGGCCTCCGGCAGCTTGATCAGCGGCGCGGCAGAAATCAGCCGCTCCGTGCTGTAGGCGCCCAGCGTGTTGATGAAGCCCGTGTAGGTCACACGGTCGCCGACCGCCAGATGGGTCACGCCCGCACCGATGGCCTCGACCACGCCGGATGCCTCGTTGCCGAGGCCGCTGGGCAGCGGAACCTCGTAGATACCGCCGCGAAAGTAGGTGTCGGCAAAGTTAAGACCCACTGCCACGTGGCGGACGCGCACCTCTCCCGGTCCCGGCTCTCCAACTTCAGCGTCCTCAAAACGAAGGACCTCGGGACCGCCGGTTTCGTAGAATTTAACGACTTTTGCCATGTTGTCTCCTGTCGACCAGAGTTGGCGCTTTAGCGCCTTACTCTGGTCCCATGCAATATCTGCGGTCGACCAGAGTTGGCGCTTTAGCTGTCGACCAGAGTTCGCGCTTCAGCGCGCTACTCTGGTCCCATGCAAAGCCCTTACTCTGGTCCGATGCAAGCTGGTTGCGGATATGTATCGACTGCCGCAGTTCGTCTGCGGCTCGCTAGCGCTTACTTCACCCTTGGGTCGGCTTGCGCAGGAAGCCCTGGTTGCCACCGTTACGATTGGGCGCGAAGCCGTTGGCCTGAAGCGTCTCGTCAGCCGTGTCGTAGAAGACCCCAATCTTCATGATCTCTCGCGCCTGTTTCGCTGTCGCGATGGGACGGCCAAATTCGCCTGAAATGCGCACCAACTGCTTGATCTGCTCGACGGAGCTCATCTTGCCCGTGCGGGTCTGGTTCCAGAGCACATCCTCGATGCCGCACCGCACATGCAGACCCAAGGCGATGCCAATCATATTCACGGGCAGCACATTTAGCACCGAACTCTCCACCGTCACCACTGCGCCGTCGGGCGCAGCACGCAGGAAGTTGGCCAGGTTGTAGATGTTCGCCTGATCCATGCCGCCGCTGATAGCCACCCAGTTCATCACCAGTGGCCCCTTGTAGACACCGCGGCGAATCATCCGCTCGATCGTTTCAAAGCTGTTGATGTTGTAGCACTGAAACTCACTTTGGATTCCGGCGGCTGTCAGGCGTCGGATGTGCTCTTCGGCCCAGCTGGGATTCGAGGGGACAATCATGTCCTTGTAGGTTGCATAGAGGTGCGGGAATCCTCGCGAAACACCCTTGAAGTCATCCATACCGGCATGCTCTGTCACGTTCATCTGTGTCGTGTTGACGGTGACAGTCACCTGGTCGGGCTTCGGATCGAGTTCGGCCAGCATATGCCGCGTGTCATCGCTTAGCCATTGGGCGGCTTGGCCCTCGGATTCAGGCGCGAAGCTGATGGAACCGCCCACCTGGATGACCATTTCCGGCACGCGGGCGCGCACCCCGGCGATCAGTTCATTGAACATGGACAGGCGCTTGCTGCCCTTGCCATCGGCTTCGCGCACATGCAGATGCAGCACGGTGGCACCAGCTTCGTAGCAATCCACCGCCTTCTGGATCTGCTCCTCCATGGTGACAGGGATATCTTCCGGGAAGTCTGAGGGAATCCAGCCCGGCGCATAGGGAGCGGCTGTAATGATCAGGGGCTGCTGGTTCTCGGGATACAGGTGGCCGTCAAGGAAGTTCATGGTGATGGATCTCCAAATTGAAATTGTGAATAGTGAGAATGTCGAACTGGATGAGAAAGCTTTAGTACGCCATTCGCAGCACCATCGAGTGTCTGATGCGCCCAGTGAATCATCTGGCCCGCCGTCACTTCCTGCTTTACATTGCATGCCTTGCACTTGACTTTTCATGACAGTAATCCGCTGACGCAAGAGCGCCGGATCATCGACTGCCGCATCCACGATCCCGACAGCGACGGCAGGACGAAACGAGATCAAGTGCACATCATGCTGACCAATCTGGTTCATTGTCAGCACCTGACTTTCATCGGGGTCCTGATGAGCCATTGGCATGCCGCGCGCGATTCTGTCGGAAGCAATGTGCTGCGCAATGAATCGTTCCTTCTTCAACGTGCTTCTCAGCGGCTTAGACAATGAGACGGATGCGTCGGCGTGACGTCATGGTGGGTCGGCATCACAATGCCGACCATGCACGCATAGCAAAGCGCTTCATGAGTCATCGGAGTGAGATTCCCCCTCGGGACAAACCCTGAGGCAATCCGCGCCGCAATCCGTCGAGCGGCATGAGTTTTGTTCACCAATATCTTCGCAAATGGCTGCGTCGAGAGCATCGGAATCCCTCCGTTCATTGACTTCACATCGGCCGCGGCAGTGCAAGGCCACTGTGGTTCACAGTGTATCCCCATAAAATAATAATGTCGACAAAAATAGAGATGCGGAATCTGTCGCGGGTGTCGTGGTCGCTTGTCGCGAAGCCATATACCGTTCTGCCTGCCGGGTCGACTCAGTATAAGTATTAATGTCGACATCAACAATTTTAGAGGATGATCGGCATTGTCAGTGTTCGGTCGGCAAGCCGGGCCGTTGCAGGAAGGCCCCGGAATCGTCGAGGGATCGTCAAGTTGCGCATCCCGTCCAAATCAGTCGACGGGCATGAAAAGAGGGCGCCATGAAGCGGAAAATCGTCGATATCGACGCGCCGTCGTCGTTATTGAGCGGCGGCGCGTATGCGGGGTCGTCGGTCACCCTGGTTGGGGCGATCGCCGCCGGCCTTCTGTATAGAAGTCGTCGGCGACATCGTTCAGTTCCACAGCTCCAATACCGGGAAGATCTTTCGCTACATGAACGCGCGCATGCACCGATTGCGCCGGCAGCGGGGATCGACGACCCCGCGCCATTCGGTAACAGGCAAGCATCCGCCCGGGCTCGCCCGGTCATCATAAAAGGCAGAGGCGACGTCAATGAAACTGAAGTGGAGCGGAGTAGCAATACTCGCGGTATTCGCCAGCGCAGCGCATGCGCAGTCGTCGGTCACGTTGTATGGCGCAATCGATTCGGGCGTTTTCTTTCAGAGCACGGCGGCGTCCTCGTTCGCGCCGAACGCCCACAACAACGGGCACGTGTACGGCATCAAGGACGGCAGCCTCTATGGGAGTTTCTGGGGCATCAAGGGGACCGAAGACATCGGCGGCGGCTACAAGGTCAACTTCAGGCTACAGGGGGTGTTCAACAGCAGCAACGGCAAGGTCGGGCTGCCCGACACGACGGGCACGACTGCGATATTCAACCAGCAGACGACGGTCGGCCTCTCCGGACCGTTCGGCACGTTCGACGCCGGACGGCAATACACGCCGATGATCTACGCGATGGCCGATACCGACGTCCGCGCGGCGCAGTACTTCGGCAGCATCCTGGGCGCATGGCTCGGGCTGAACCAGGCCGCCGGCTGGCCCGGGACGAACACGAATGTGCCCCTCGGCGCGTTGTATGACAGCAACGCGCTCGTCTACCAGACACCGAAGTTCTACGGCGCGTCAGCCGCGCTCGAGTACGCGCCGGGCGGCGTGGCGGGCCAGATTCAGGGCGGTACGCGCGAATCGGCGGTGCTCAGGTATTCGAACTACGGCCTCAATCTGTCCGCCGTCTACTACAACGCCCACGACACGAACCTCGCGGCGGCCGCGCCGACCGGGTACGACAATAACCGCCTCTATTATTTCGGCGCGAAGTACACGTTCCGCGGCGTATCGGTGTCGGCGTCGTACGGGATCGGCAAGAATCCGTCGAACACGCGCCTCGCGGACTACGAAATGATTTCGGGTGGTCTCGGCTATCAGTTCACCCCGTTCTTCAAGATCACGTCTGGCTTCTACTACCTGAAGGATCGCAACAACTCGGCGAACCATTCGAGCGAATACGCAGTGGGCGCGGAATACAGCCTGTCGAAGCGCACGATAGTCTCTGCGCAGGTCGGGTACGTTGCGAACCGCGGGACGATGAACCAGACGATCATGTACGGCCAGATCGTCGCGCCGGGCGTATCGACCACGGCCGCGATGATCGGCCTGCGTCACAGCTTCTGATGCATTGAAATCGAAACGGAGAGCAACGATGAAAACGATGAATGGACTCAGGGTGGCTCTTGGCGTCGCGATCGCGGCAGTGTCGATCGGTGCGTGGGCGCAGGACGGCGCGTCGGCAGGGGCATTGGCTGGCACCGCAGCCTCCGCGTCGAGCGGCATGACGGCCAAAGCCGCGCGGCAGGCGAATCGCGCGCTGCGACGCAAGGTGTACGCAGCGCTCGCGAAGCACAAGGAGATTGACGCGGGCAACATCAGCGTCACTGCGAAAGGCGGCGCCGTGATGATCAGCGGCACTGTCCCGGAGGCGTCGCAGATCAATACCGTCACGGAGGTCGTGAATGGCGTCGCGGGGGTGGCGTCGGTGACCAGCAAGCTCACGGTGCAGCGGCCGTTCGGTCAGTAGTGCAGCGCGCAGGCCAGTTCAGTTTGAATTGACAGACTTGCCCAATGGATTTGAATCTGATTCGAGTCTGCAAACCGGGTGCGACTTTTCCCGGTCGACTGCGCCTTGCGGGAGTCAGGGTTTCCGATGGACCGTAATGATCGATCGTCGACTAGGCGACGAAGACCATTAACTCGCGCGCTATATCGCGCTTGGCCGGAGTTAAAGCCATGAACGAAGCGGTTCTCAAGCATCGCGATGGCGCGGTGCAAGTGATGTCCATCAACAACGCGACCGCGCGCAATGCGGTGACTCATGAGTTATGTGATGCCCTTCCGGCCGCGCTGGCTGAAGCGCAGGCCGATCCGGGTATAGGCGCAATCGTTCTCACCGGCGTTGGCAATGCCTTCTGCGCTGGCGGCGATCTGGACCGGCATGCGCAACGACCCACGACGACGCTGCTGGAGCTTCGCGCAGGAATCGAACGTCTGCATGACCTGATCCGCTCGATTTGCAGTTGCAGCAAGCCGGTGATCGCCGCAGTCGAAGGTTCAGCGTGCGGGTTTATCGATTGCGCTCGCGTGTGACATGCTGGTTGCCGCTCGCAATGCGTCTTTCTTTGTGGCGTATGGGAAGGTCGGCCTTTCGCCCGGCGACAGAACCGCCGTGCTCCGTCCGAATTCGTCTCACGGCGAGTGCTGACGGAACTATGCCTGACGGGCGAGCCTGTCACGGGCGAACGCATGCATGGTTTGGGTATCGTCAACCGCCTCGTTGACTCAGGGCGCGCGCTCACCGAGGCGATCTCCATGGCAGTGACGTTCGCGACCGGTCCGCAGCGGGTGATCGTCCGGATCAAGAAATTGCGTCGTCACGCTGACAATACCCTCGAAGCGCAACTGGAACTCGAAGCCCGGCATGTGATGGAGTCTGTCGCCCTTCACTGATATGCAGGCCGGCCGTTCACGTAAGGAGGAACCTGTCATGAAAGTCATCTCTCACCTCGACAAGGTGCGACGCCTGGCGGTGCTTCGGCAGCACCTCGACCCGTTAGCCGACTTCGAATTGTGGTTCTGGACCACGCTGACCGCGAGCATCAACGTGTTCAACGCAACGCTTCATCTCGCTGGTCTGACGCGTGACGACCCTGTGTTCTCCACCATTCCCGGCGTGCACGTTGTGAAGCAACCGGACGGCAGCTACGCACGCGAGTTGCGTGGGCTCGGCGATGTGAGCCATGTGGGCTGGCCGGAGATCGCGGGAGACGTACCTCAGGCCATTCGGCAACTCGAACACGCGTTGCATACCATCGAACATCACCGGGATCCATGCATTCGCGGAGATCGCGTTCCAGTACAAGCCATTGTCGACGAATGTGAGCAAGCGTTTACACAAGTCATGTACACATTCGAACAGGCGTTGAAGGGTACCGAGTATGAAAACAGAGAATCATCGGCTCAAGGCTGAAAACATCGAGACGTCACTGAGGTTTCTCGGCAAAGATGACTGGGAAATGAAGATTGAGGCAGCGATGCTGGCTGGGACACACTGGGCGAACTATGCGCTGCATCGCCGCGGCGTCACTTCAGACAGTGAGGACATCGTCCACAACTCGATGCTGGTCGTGAACATGCTGCGCAAGTATTCCCTTGCGGAAGGCGCACTGCTTGGTGCGCTGACCGAAATCGAGGAGCTTCGCCCTCTTTATGTTCGGGGAGATTTGCCAGACGGTTCTCGCGCCGCAGCGCGAGCGCTGGAATTGCTTCAGTTGATCAGCGCGCTCGCCAGGCGCCCGCCATGACTGCTTCAGCAGAGAGCGTCGCGATGATCCATCCGGCTATGCAAGCTCCAGTTGCGCGATCAAATGAGTGCTCACGCACTACCGACAGCCCGAGCGGCGGCATCAATAACTCGCGATCAACCCGGCCTGCGGCGGGCGCGGCGCACGGCTAGCCATACCTGCCATCGTATTTCGCGACCGACCAAGCCTAAGGTACATAACTTAATGTCGACATAAATAAAATGGTCTGCTATCGTGTTTGTACAGATGCAGGGCAACAATATTTTACGGTTTCGTAAAGCTGCGGCGCCACGCGGCGACGGTGGGGGAATTGGCGAAATTCCTACCAGAACAAGGAGATATCGCTCATGATTAAGGTAGAAAGACTGACCGCTTGCATTGGTGCCGAGGTGTCCGGTGTGAGCCTGGGGGATGCGTCTCGAGATGCATCGCTGTTCGCAGAAGTCAAGGCTTTGTTGCTTAAGCACCGAGTCCTCTTTTTTCGAGATCAAGATATCTCTCGGAAAGAGCATGTAGCCTTTGCGAGCCGTTTCGGGAAATTGGAAGAACATCCGGTTGCGGAGAGCGATCCGGAAAACCCGGGTCTCGTGCAGATCTATCGGTCGGAACAAAAGAATCCTTACGAAAATAACTATCACAGTGACGGACTTTGGCGGCCGAACCCATCTATGGGCGCCGTGCTGCGCTGCGTCGAGTGTCCAGAGGTTGGGGGTGACACCATCTGGGTCAACATGGTAGAGGCTTATAAGCAACTACCAGAAGAGATCAAGAAGCGCATCGAGGGATTGAGAGCAAAAAGCAGCATTGAGCACTCGTTCGGTGCGGCAATGGATCTGGAGGAACGAAGAAAACTTGCGGCGCGGAATCCAGAGGTGGAGCACCCTGTCGTGCGGACGCACCCGGAGACTGGCGAAAAGATTCTATACGTCAGCAGCTTCACGACGCATTTCGCCAACTACCATACACCTGAGAACGTGCGTTACGGTCTGGACAAGACGCCAGGTGCGAGCCTTCTGCTGAATTATCTGCAGAGCCAGGCATCGATCCCTGAGTATCAGGTTCGCTTCCGGTGGAAACCGAACAGTATTGCCATCTGGGACAACCGGCCAACGCAGCACTACGCGGTAATGGATTATTGGCCGGCTCCGCGCAAGATGGAGCGAGCAGGAATCGAAGGCGATAAACCATACTAACCGTTTGCCTGTCCTCGCGAGGCTCGAGGTGTTCGGGCTCCAGCCCGTGGTCGCAGTCCGGTTTTGTATGGATCTTTGATTGCCTCGGTCAGCGCGTCGTCATGGCTGTCGCCCTTGGTACCCACCGTATACTCGATACGCCCGTTGGCCAGGGAGTTGTTGTCGACATTACAATGCTGGAGACTATAATGGTCAAAGGATTAAATTCGACGAAAATTCATTGCGCTATACGCCATGGCCCGAAATAAAACGCAGAACCTTCCCGATCTTTCCTCGCTTCTTACGCCCAAGAATTCACTGATGCTGGCAGTCGAGCGGGCGGTGCTGCGTGGGCAGGACTGGGCGTATGCCTCGGTGCCGATTGCCGAGCAGATCGCTGCCCGGCTGGCCGGGGTCATTACGCTTGACCTGGTGAAGTCGGGGCAACGCTTGCTGGAGAAAGATATCAGCGAGGTGTTGCACGTCAGCCGCGCGCCGGTGCGCGAAGCGATGCGTATTCTGGAGCGGGACCGCCTGGTTGAGTTTCAGGCCAGGCGCGGGGCGATTGTTACGGCGCCCGACGAGAATGAACTTCGGGACATTTTCCGTGTGCGCAGCGTGCTTTACGTCACGATGTTGGAGCAGGTGGCGCGCGAAAGCCCGTCCGAACTCGAGGCGTTGCTGACCGCGCATATGCCAAGGCTAATCAGGGCGGCCGAGGAGTCGGTAGACGCCTATGCTGTGGAAAGCTTCCTCCTGAATTTCAACACGGTCGATCTGTGCCGCAACCGGCTTCTGGTCGATGTCCTGCACTCCATCTCATTGCGAACCCTGCGATATGTCCGGCTAGGATTTGTGGCTAAGCCTCAATCGGTTCGCACATCTTTAAAGGTCTGGGGCGCGCTGCAGAAGGCCGCGATCAAACGGGACAACAAGCTACTGCTTTCCCTTGCAGCCTCGCGGCTGGACGACGCCAGGGATGCTGCCATTCGCGCAATCGTTGCAAAACCGGCAGACAGTCGACCTGCACGTGCCCCAAAGGCGGCGCGGGCCGAAGGAGCCGCCGCCTCTACAGAGTGAGTCGCTCCCGGCGTGCTCTGGACGGTTGAATCCGGATTGCCCGGCGTTCCATCTTTTGGAACGCCGCGGTGGGTTTTCCGCTGCCAGTGACCCGTCTATCGTGGCCGCGATGCGGCACGAATTGATTGGAACATTCCCTGCATAGTGGCGGCACGTTGGGATGTCATGTCGTCGGAATCGACTTCGCTTCCCGCTCATCCATCCTCTCCTGGACGCTGGTACGCTCACCTAATAGCAGACACCGTATACCAGCACCTCCGGTTGTTTGCTACACGCCGATGCGGGGATCATGCTCCCGCGTCAGCGGATTCGCGTACACGCAGAGCATCATGCCGATCCCGCGATCAGGCCACGCACGTTCCACTTTACTTGCGCCGGACCAGCTCGATCCGGTGCGAGAAATCCCTATCGAGGAACGTTTCGTCGTGCCCCCAATATTAGGAACCTTAGCTTTGCTTGGGGCCTACGCCGCTTCGAAACAGTTCGTTTCTGCGCTCAGGCGTGACGTTTCGCGTGCGGATAATAATTAATGTCGCCAAAAATAATTCTCGGTGCTATCCTGAAATCAGTGTCCGTCGTCTGGCGCTTCGCAGCCGCAAGGGAGGCTTTGGTGCAACACTTATACGGAGGGTGTTCATGCTGGCGAGCGCCTTCCGCAAGTCATCAAGACGCTTGAAATAAGCGTCGAAATCCAAAGCGCGCGCGGCGATACAAAGAAAGCGTTCGGCGATGCTGGCGGTCAGCAGAAACTACTGCCGGTCCCGGTTTAGCGGTCTTGCTTCACACGGGCCAGACGACGCCAGGCGGCACGATTCAATATGAATTTAGAGAATCATTGGAGGAGACAGAATTGAGCCCTTATACAAGTAACGTAGTGCCGGCCGAGTCGGCGGCGGCTACCAGTGGCGCCCGAGTCTACGCCTGGGTGGTATTTGCATTGATGTTTTGCCTTTTGCTGTCTGACTACATGTCGCGGCAGGCGCTCAATGCCTTGTTTCCGATCTTGAAAGTGCAGTGGCAGCTGACCGATACAAAGCTCGGTTCGATTAGCGGCGTGGTGCCGTTGGCGGTCGGCGTGCTGACCCTCCCATTTTCCATAATCGCGGACCGTTGGGGACGTGTCAAAAGCATTGCACTGATGGCTGTGCTGTGGAGTGTTGCCACGCTGGGGTGCGCGATTGCAAGCAGCTACAACGAGATGTTTCTCGCGCGCATCTTCGTTGGTGTTGGCGAGGCTGCTTACGGAAGTGTCGGACTCGCGATGCTCATGAGCATCTTTCCAAAGCGTCTGCGCTCTACCATTGCCGGCGGCTTTACGTCTGCCGCTGCCTTTGGGTCCGTGCTCGGTGTTTCGCTTTCCGGCGTCGTTGCGACTCGCTTTGGCTGGCGCTGGTCGATGGGCCTGATGGCGGTCTTTGGTTTTGTGCTGGTGATCATTTACTTCTTCGTCGTCTCGGAAAAAAGGCTCGCGCGTGCGCATGCGGCCAATGCGAGCGGAACGCCGGTGGCCGAGCGTCTGAAACTGACGCCCCAAGCGCTTTTCTCTGGTCTGTTTCCGTCCCGTTCCGTCTTTTGTGCGTACCTTGGCAGCGCCCTGCAGATCTTCATTCAGGGCACGCTTTTCGTGTGGCTGCCCAGCTACCTGAATCGCTACTGGGACATGCCTGTCAGCAAGGCGGCCGTAGCGGCGGCCGGCCTTGTCCTTGTCAGCGGCATGGGCCAACTCCTGTGCGGTGTGATCACCGACGGGATCAGCCGAGACTCGTCGCTTAAGCGGTGGAACATGGCCATTGGTTATTGCCTCGTGCTGGGCATCCTGCTGGCGGTCGCGTTCCGCTTGCCACCGGGCAATCTGCAGCTCGCGCTCCTTGCGCCCGCGGTGTTTTTCCTTGCCAGTTCGTTCGGCACATGTAGCGCGATTATTGCTGGGGCAACACCGCCAGCTATCCATGGCTCGGCATTTGCAACACTGACGCTGTTCAACAATATATTAGGCCTCGCAGCGGGTCCCTTCTTCACCGGTGTGATAGCGGACTCGGTGGGTCTTCAAGGCGCGTTGCGCCTGCTTCCCCTCGCGGCAGTTCTGCCCTTGACGGTGTACCTCATTGGCCGGTGGTGGCACATCGCGGAAGCGCGACGCGGCTGAGCGTGCTGCCGGCGTGGCGAACCTCCTCGACTGGACGGTTTCTGATGTCCATGTTCCGGGTGGTTCGCCTTGATGGGCCAGCTACACCGCTTACGCCGGGCGAGCTTTGTGCTCTGCACAGCATCGATGGCCGGGATCGCATTGCCGCGTGACGTTTCCGTCTTGCCACGGCGGTGCCGGAACTCGCGTGCGAGCCTGGCTGACCATTACCAACGCAGCACATCGATTTTGCCTGCTCGCGGCTATCGATCTGGAAGGTTCACAAACATATGAAGCTGTCTTTCGTCCAGAAGCTCTGGCTGCCGCTGATCCTGAGCCTGTTGTGTCTCGCGGGAATATCGATCTACGAAGCGTATCAGACGAGAGAGGTGCGGCTGGACGAGCGCAAGGCGGACCTGAAACACGCGTCGGAGCTCGCCTTGAGTGTCGTCAAGACCTTTGGCGACCAGGTGGCAGCCGGCTCGATGCCCTTAGCGGAAGCGCAGAAACGCGCCATGGACAGCATCCGGAACATGCGGTTCGGCAAAGATGGCTATTTCATGATCCTCAATTCGCAGTCGCACATCCTGATGCACCCGGCGAAAGCGGAGCTGAACGGCATGGATGTCGTCGACTACAAGGATCCGAACGGTGTGTATCTCTTCAGGGAGATGGTCGCGGTCATCAAACACGACGGTAAGGGCTTTACCGCCTATACCGCTGCAAAGCCGGGAGTCACCGGATTTTTGCCGAAAATCGCCTGTAGCGTGAGCTATCAGCCGTGGGACTGGATTCTCGCGACGGGCCTCTATGTCGATGACCTCGATGCGGCATTCCACTCGTCGCTGTATCAGAGCCTCGGGATTCTGGTGGTATTGGCCGGCGTTTTATCGGCTGTCGTAGTACTGCTCAACCGTGGCATCCTCCGCTCACTGGGCGGAGAGCCGTCTTATGCCGCCGAGATTGCCAACCAGATTGCTAACAACGATCTGACCGCCGTAGTGAAGACCGCCCCAGATGACCGCTCAAGCCTGCTGTTTTCAATGAAGCGCATGCAGGAGCAACTTATGCAAACGATCGGCGCGATCAAGATCTCGGCCGACTCGATTGCCACCGCCGCTCATCAGATTGCAGCGGGTAACCAGGATCTGTCGCAACGCACCGAAGAGCAGGCCGCCTCGCTCGAGGAAACCGCCTCTAGCATGGAGCAACTGACCTCTACCGTTACCCAGAATGCCGACAATGCGAGTCAGGCCAACCAGCTCGCGGCACGGGGCGCCCAGGTGGCGGAGCAGGGCGGCACCGTGGTGTCACGCGTGGTGGAAACCATGGAAGGCATCAATGCCAGCTCGGACAGGATCGCCAATATCGTTGGCATCATCGAAGGTATCGCCTTCCAGACGAATATCCTTGCGTTGAATGCGCGGCCGTCGAAGCGGCGCGGGCGGGCGAGCAAGGGCGGGGTTTTGCGGTGGTGGCCTCCGAAGTGCGTTCGTTGGCATAGCGTTCTTCGGCGGCAGCCAAGGAAATCAAGGATCTGATCCGCGATTCCGTCGAACGGGTGCGGACAGGCGCCGGCCATGTACAGGAAGCCGGAACGAAGATGCGCGAGATCATTCACGAGATCCGGCGCGTGAGCGCTGCGTCGCAGGAACAGAGCAAGGGCATCGGCCAGGTCAACCAGGCCGTCACGCAGATGGACGAAGTCGCACAGCAGAACGCGGCCCTGGTCGAAGAGGCAGCGGCCGCAGCCAGCTCGCTCAAGTCACAGGCAGGCGACCTGAAAACCGCCGTTTCGATGTTCAGGCTGGACGTTTCGCACGACGCCGGCGCCAGGGGGCTGTCGCAGCCCTGAGTTGCGCTCCGACTGCTCATTCGCGCCAGTAAGAGCGTCTTCGCTCGCTATTCACCAGAAACTCCTGCAAATACGGACTTGCTATGTCAAACCTGAATCCATCGCTGCCGCTCGCGGGTGTACGCGTGCTCGATCTTTCCCGCGTACTGGCGGGCCCGTGGTGCGGCATGGTGCTGGGCGACCTCGGCGCCGAAGTCATCAAGGTCGAGCACCCGAAACGCGGCGACGACACGCGCGATTGGGGCTTGCGCGTCGGATCGACCGAGACGGCCTATTTCAATAGCGTCAACCGCAACAAGCGCTCCGTGAGCCTCGACCTGCAAACCGCCGAGGGCCAGCAGATCGCGCGGGATCTGGCTCAGAAGAGTGACGTCGTGATCCAGAACTTCAAGTTCGGCGGCATGGAGAAGCTGGGTCTCGGCTACGAGCAACTGAAGCAGGACCACGAGGATCTGATCTACTGCTCGATTTCCGGCTACGACCGCACGGGACCGGAAGCCGCGCGTCCCGGCTACGATCTGGTGGTTCAGGGCGAGGCCGGGCTGATGGCGCTCAACGGCGAGGCCAACCAGCCCCCGTTGAAGTTCGGGATTGCCGCAGTCGACATGTTCACCGGGATGTACTCGGCCCAGGCGATTCTGGCGGCGCTCTTCGAGCGTCAACGAACCGGCAAGGGATACCACATTGAAATGGCGCTATTCGATTGCGGACTGATGATCACCTCGTATTGCGGGGTGGAAGCGCTGATCTCGGGCGAAGACACGCCGCGTTACGGAAACGCGCATCCTTCAATCGTACCTTACGGTGTGTTCGATGCCGCGGATGGGCCGCTCGTCATCACGGTCGGCAACAATAAACAGTTTGAGCGCTTTTGCCGGGAGGTAATCGAACGGCCCGATCTTGCCGAGGACGATCGCTTTCAGACCAATATCGGCCGCGCCGCGAATCGGGCGGTACTGGTGCCAGAAATCGATCGCGAAATTGGACGAAGAGAGCGCCGCAGTCTGCTCGACCGTTTGACGCAGGCCGGCATTCCATGCGGTGAAGTTCTCGGGCTCCACGAAGCGCTGACCTCGAAGCGCGCGAGGGATGGCGCGCTCGTGACGGCGCATCCGCATCCCGAGGTTGGCAGCACGCAAGTCCTCGCTCCGCCCTGGCGCTTCGACGGCGCGCGCTTGCCGGTACGAACCGCGCCGCCTCGACTGGGGGAGGGCACGGACGACGTGCTCCAGACGTTGCTCGGGCTGTCCGGTGAGCAACTCTCCCGGTTGAAGGCTGACGGCGTCATTTGACGTCGCGCGCGGACCCAACATTGCGCCCCTGATTACGTGATCCGATGCCGGGACTTTTCTCCACGGGACCAAGCCTCCGACCGACATCGCCATTCGTCTCGGGTACGACATGGAGCGTGTGCTGGCGCGTCTGACGGGACGCGTAGTTCAACTGAGCCGGTTTTCGGGAGTGTTGCACGCTTACGCAGACACTCGTCATCATTTTGAGAGAACAGTATGAAGATTCTGGTACCAGTCAAACGCGTGGTCGATTACAACGTGAAAGTCCGAGTCAAGTCGGATGGCATGGGTGTCGACATCGCGAACGTGAAAATGTCGATGAACCCGTTCGACGAAATCGCGGTTGAAGAAGCCGTTCGTCTGCGGGAAGCGGGTGTGGCGACCGAAGTGATCGCCGTGTCGTGCGGTGTGACGCAGTCGCAGGAAACACTGCGTACGGCGCTGGCCATTGGCGCGGACCGCGCGATCCTGATCGAGTCGAACGAAGACCTGCAGCCGCTGGCCGTCGCCAAGCTGCTGAAGGCGCTGGTCGATAAGGAACAGCCTGGGCTGGTCATCCTCGGCAAGCAGGCCATCGACGACGATTCGAACCAGACTGGTCAGATGCTGGCTGCGCTGGCGAATCTGCCGCAAGCCACATTCGCCTCGAAGGTTGTCGTGGCCGACGGTAAGGCTACGGTTTCGCGTGAAGTCGATGGCGGCGCCGAAACGCTGTCGCTGACGTTGCCCGCTGTGATCACGACCGATCTGCGCCTGAACGAGCCGCGTTACGTCACGCTGCCGAACATCATGAAGGCCAAGAAAAAGCCGCTGGAAGTCGTCAAGCCGGAAGACCTTGGTGTTGACGTCACGCCGCGTCTGAAGACGCTGAAAGTCGCCGAGCCGCCGAAGCGCTCCGCCGGCGTGAAGGTGCCGGACGTGAAGACGCTGGTCGAGAAGCTGAAGACCGAAGCCAAGGTGCTGTAAGGGAGACGGACGAAATGACGAATCTGGTAATTGCAGAACACGACAACGCGTCGATCAAGGCCGCGACGCTGAACACGATTGCAGCGGCGCAGAAGATTGGTGGCGATATTCACGTGCTGGTGGCAGGGCACAACGCACAGGCTGCGGCCGATGCAGCGGCGAAGATTGAAGGCGTCAGCAAAGTGCTGCTCGCCGACGCGCCGCAACTTGAAGCAGGTCTCGCTGAGAACATCGAAGCGACGGTGCTGAACATCGCGAAGGACTACACGCACATCCTCGCGCCGGCAACTGCTTACGGCAAGAACATCGCGCCGCGCATCGCCGCGAAGCTCGATGTCGCGCAGATCAGCGACATCACCGCAGTGGATTCCGCCGACACGTTCGAGCGCCCGATCTACGCCGGTAACGCGATCGCAACGGTGCAATCGCAAGACCCGATCAAGGTCATCACGGTGCGCACGACCGGTTTCGACGCCGTGGCGGCCGAAGGCGGCAGCGCATCGGTGGAGAAGATCGAAGCGGCAGCAGACAGCGGCATCTCGCAGTTCGTTAGCCGTGAGGTGACGAAGCTGGACCGTCCGGAACTGACCTCGGCGAAGATCATCGTCTCGGGTGGCCGCGGTCTGGGCAACGGCGAGAACTACACGAAGGTTCTGGAGCCGCTGGCCGACAAGCTGAACGCCGCGCTGGGCGCATCGCGCGCGGCAGTCGATGCGGGCTTCGTGCCGAACGACTACCAGGTCGGCCAGACCGGCAAGATCGTCGCGCCGCAACTGTACGTGGCCGTCGGTATCTCGGGTGCAATCCAGCATTTGGCCGGCATGAAGGACTCGAAGGTCATCGTGGCGATCAACAAGGACCCGGAAGCGCCGATTTTCAGCGTCGCCGATTATGGTCTGGTGGGCGATCTGTTCACGATCGTGCCGGAGCTCGTTAGCGAGCTCGGCTAACCACCACTAACGCAACACTTCCTCATGAGACTCCATCCTGAATGTGAGCAGGTTCGGGCCCAGGCTCGCCGGCGCGGGCGGCTTCATCAACATCTCGCAGGCTGCGAAGAAGGTTGTGTTTGTCGGAACCTTCACTGCTGGCCGGCTGCGGCTCACCGTCGGCAACGGCAAGCTCAGGATCGTCGAGGAGGGCGCCGCGCGCAAGTTCGTGAACGAAGTGGAGCACCGCACCTGCAGTGGCCGTTATGCGGTGAGCCGGAAGCAGGTGGCGCTCTACGTGACCGAGCGATGCGTTTTCCGGCTCGCCGAGGACGGACTCGAACTCATTGAGATCGCGCCCGGGGTGGATCTGGAAAAGGACATTCTCGCCCTGATGGATTTCCGGCCGATCATGTGCGAAGCGCCGCGACTCATGGACGCGCGCATCTTCCATGTGGAGCCGATGGGTCTGCGTGACGAAATGCTGTGCCTGCCACTGGAAGAACGCTTCACCTACGATCAGCAGCAAAACCTGTTCTTTGTGAATTTCGAAGGCTATACGGTCAAGTCGCTCGCCGACGTGGAGCGTATCCGCAGTCTCGTCGAAGCGAAACTCGGTCTGTTCGACCACAAGGTGTATGCGATTGTTGATTACGACAACTTCGCCATCCTGCCCGACGTGCTCGACACCTATTCCGTGATGGTGAAAGGACTGATTGAGCGTTTCTATTCGTAAGTCACCCGCTACACCACCAGCACATTCCTTCGTGCCAAGCTGGGGGATGCCTTGCGGAACCGCGACGTCGCCCCGTACATCTTTGAAAGCGCGGAGGAGGCGCAGGCGCATCTGCGCGAACTAGGGCAGGCGGACCAATCCTGACGTATGTTGCGGGCAAACTCGCCCGCAACATGACTTCATGGTGAAGCCCTTGAAAGGGCTGGGCCTAAAGGACCTTGCCGGTCACGCGCCCATCACTTCCGGCGGGTGCCTCGCGACGTAGCGCCCCGGCGCTGGCTCGATCGGCTTGTATTTCGCATTGCCCGCCCGCTTAGGCGCTTTGATCTGCTTGCCCGCATGCGGTTTCAGCCAGTTAATCCAGTGCGTCCACCAGCTTCCCGGCTGCGACTTCGCCGTCGCAAGCCATGCCTGCGGGTCATCGCCGAGCGTGCCGTCGACCCAGAAGCTGCGCTTGTTCTTCGATGCCGGATTGATGACGCCCGCGATATGTCCGCTCGCGCCAAGCACGAATTGCGTCTCGCCGCCCACCAGTTGCGTCGAGCGATACGCGCCCTGCCACGGAACAATGTGATCTTCCTGCGTGCCGAAGATATAGCTCGGCATGTCGATCCGCCCAAGGTCCACCGGCGTGCCGCACATCGAGAGCCGCCCTGCCTTGCACAGGTTGTTCTCGAGATACATGTTGCGCAGATACCAGGCGTACATCGGGCCGGGGAGGTTCGTATCGTCGGCATTCCAGTACAACAGGTCGAAGGCCTGCGGCGCACGGCCCTTCAGGTAGTTGTTGACGACATACGGCCAGATGAGATCGTTGGCACGCAGGGTCTGGAAGACGAAGCCAAGTTCGCCGCCCGGATAGATGCCGCCGCGCCCGATGGTCTGCTCGCGCTGCGACACGCCCTGTTCATCAATGAACACGCCGAGATCGCCCGGGTCGCTGAAATCGAGCATGGTCGTGAGCAGCGTGAGGCTTGCCACCGGCTCGTCGCCGCGCGCGCGCAGCACCGCGAGCGCTGACGACAGGATCGTGCCGCCCACGCACCAGCCGACCGCGTTGACCTTGTCAGCGCCGCAGATCGCGCGCCCGACCTCGATCGCCTTGATCGCGCCCTTTTCAATGTAGTCGTCCCAGGTGATGTGGCCCAGGTCCGCGTCAGGGTCGCGCCACGACACGAGGAACACCGTCTGCCCCTGTTCGCACGCGAAACGCACGAACGAGTTCTCCGGCTGGAGGTCGAGGATGTAGAACTTGTTGATGCAGGGCGGCACGATCACGAGCGGCCGCTCGGCGACCTCGTCGGTGAGTGGTGCGTACTGGATCAGCTGGAACAGTTCGTTCTCAAACACCACCGAGCCTTTTGACACGGCCACGTTGCGGCCTACCTCGAAGGCAGTTTCATCGGTGATCGAGATCCGGCCGCGCTTCAGGTCTTCGAGCAGATTGGCGAAACCGGTACGCACGCTCTCGCCCCGCGTCTGAAGCGCGGTTTTCATCGCCTCGGGGTTGGTGGCGGCGAAGTTGGCCGGGCTCATCGAGTCGATGAACTGACGCGCGTAGAAACGCAGCTTGTGCTTTTCCTTCTCACCGAGGGCCGTCGCTTCGACCATGTCGCTGAGCAGGCGCGAGTTGAGCAGGTATGTCTGCTTCAGAAGACTGTACCAGGCATTGTCGTTCCAGGCGTCCGCGCTGAACCGCCGGTCACCGCGCTCGGGCTGGACGGTCGGCGCCGGGGCTTTCCCGGTAGCGCTCGCGACCATGCCCATGTACAAGGCCATCTGCTGCTGCCAGTAATGGGCTTGCGCCTGGGTCAATGCCAACGCCGGCACCGGCGTGCTTCCTGCGCTGGCGGGTGCATCACCGCTCATGCCGGTGAAGGCGTGCAGCAGGCTCTGCCCGGATTTGAAGAAACCCTGGACGAACTCGTCCGGCATATTGAACGGGGAAACCATGCTATCTCCTGAGTCCCGTCGTCAGCATCTCTTAACTCCCTCCTGGCGGCGAGTGTCCCGGCTGACGAGCTTCTGAATTGAATGGGTCAAGCCCCAGATTCCTGTCCCGGCTCAATATACCGCAGCTTGAGTTGCAGTATGCACCGTGCGCACTGGCCGCGACCCAAAGTCATCCGCACGGCGCACGCCATGCGCAGGCGCCTCCTTTGATCTCCTATGCAGAAGGTCGCCTGGCCGTGTGCTTACCCGGTCGCCAGACCATGTGCCTGATCTGTCGAGTGCGAGCGGGTAAGTGGAGCAAGATCGAAACGCTTGTCGAACTCATCGACGAGATAGCTGCCGATCGGCAACGCGGAGGTCGCCGCCGGTGAAGGTGCGTTGCATACGTGCAGGCTGCGCTGTGACGAACGGATCAGGAAGTCATGCACCATGCTGCCGTCCGCCATCACAGCCTGCGCGCGTACGCCGGATGGGTAAGGCTCGAGGTCGGACAGTTCGAGTTCCGGACAGTATCGGCGGCACAGTTCGAGATAGCCCCGTTTCCACAGCGAGTTGCGCATTTCGATGAGCCCCGATGTGCCATGCTTTCCGAGCATCTTCCAGAAGCCCGGGAACGCTGCCATGCCGGCGAGATCCTTCAGATTTGCGTCGCGCCAGCGATAGCCCTCGCGCGCCAGCGCCAGCACGGCGTTTGGACCCACCGTGATATATCCTCCGATCATGCGCGTCAGGTGCACGCCGAGAAAGGGCAGCTCAGGATCTGGCACCGGATAGATCAGGTGCTTCACGATGTCGTTCTTCGACGCCGGCAACCGATAGTATTCGCCGCGAAACGGCACGATCCGAAAATCGAGATCGACATTGCACATCTTCGCGAGGCGATCCGCCATCAGCCCTGCGCAGACGATGGCGTGCTTTGCCCGGAAGCGGCCGCCCGAGGTCTCCAGAGTAATGCCGTTTTCGTCCTCGTGGAGCGCGTCGACACGCTGGTTCAGCAGAATCTGCGCGCCTTGCTCCTGCGCGAGTCGCGCCATCGTCATGGTCATGCCCGGATAGTCCGCGATGCCGCTCGACGCCACGCGGATCGCCGCGCGACCCGCGATGCGCGGCTCAAGTTCCCTCAACGCCGCCTCATCGAGCATCTGTGGTTCGAGCCGGTTCTGCTCGCAACGTGCGTAGAGCGCATTCAGCCTTTCGATTTCGACGTGTTCGGTCGCGACGATCAGCTTGCCGCATTGCTCGACCCGCACGTCATGGCGGCGGGCGAACTCATAGGTCGCGGCGGCACCTCGCCTGCAGAACTCGGCCTTGAGGCTTCCCGGCGCGTAGTACACGCCGGCGTGGATCACGCCGCTGTTGTGACTGGACTGGTGAGCTGCGAGTGAGGCCTCCTTCTCGAGCAGCAGCACGCTCAGTCCCGGATGACGTTCGATCAGTTGCGTGGCCGTCGATACACCGACGATGCCACCGCCTACGATAAGGACGTCGGCGTCATAGCCGCGGTGATGCTGGACGGTTGTCATTTTGAGAACACTCCGCGTTGGCGCATCAGTTCACGATGAAGCGCCGGATCCTTCTTGAACGGCGCCCGGCCGTGCAGCCAGAAATAATTGTTGAGGACCACGAGGTCGCCCACGGGAAGCGGTACCCCGCGCGTCGCGGAGGACGCTTCCATCGACGCCGACAAGTCGTGCAGATAAACCGCTTCGGCGGATGAACGGGGCTGCACGAATTGATCGATGAACGACATCGCCAGGCCATACTCGGTCTGGAAGAACACGGGGCGTTCGACTTGCGCATCGACGTTCTTCGAGCCGGGCGCCTTGTAGAGAAATGGCCGGGTGCCGAGTGGATTGTTGAGGAAAGTGTCGCGCTCGCTCCAGTCGTCGAGATGCATGAAGCGCGACTCGCCGCCGAGCGCGTTCTTTTCCGCGAACTTCATCATGAGCAGCCATTCGGTCGGCTCTTCGACAAAGGTTCCGTCTGTGTGCAGCGTGAACAGGCGGTATGCCTGACGCAGGTATGAGTCGCTGTTGTCCGTGTCCTTCACGAGGAAGCGCGCGTAATACGTGCCGGACATCGCGTCGTGATTCGCCGGTCCAAGCAGGTACCCGACTGCCGTTCCGAAAAGGACGAAATCGCGAGGATCGGTGGTCCCGTCCTGGACGCCTAACGTGAATCCTCCGGTGGATCGGTCCCGCACGAGTTGCCGAAGGGCCGGGGCGAAACTGTCGCCGACTGCGCGCTCGAGTGCGTCCGCAACCATAAAGCGCATGAACGGTACGTACTCGAGGTTCTGGAGGTCGATGTCTTTGACTGAAGAGAAGAATTTCTGCAACGCGTCACGTTGCACCGTGATATGACGCAGACGTTCGTGATGCGGATGACGCTCGATCGAAAACTTCAGTTGCGAATCGACCGGTGCGGCCATCGGCAATGCGGTGACAGAGCTCATGAATGTGTCCTTGTGAAGAAAGTATGGTTATTTGACTCCTTATCTGTGATTCGTTAAATACGTATAAACTGTTTTTTTATTTGCAAATCGAGATTAAAGATGATCGATAGCCGGCAACTCAAACTATTCGTCGCATTGGCCGAAGATTTGCACTTCGCTCGCACAGCCGACCGGCTCGATATCGCACAATCGGTGCTCAGCCAGCAGATCAAGAGGCTCGAAACCGATCTCGGCGTACGGCTGCTCAACCGCAACAAACGTGCGGCGATCACGCTAACCAATGCAGGCGACGTTTTTCTGTTCGAAGCCAAGGCCGCACTGCGGCAACTGGAGCGCGCCGACCGCATCGGGCGTCTGGCCGCAAGAGGAGAAGCAGGTCACGTCGCGCTCGGCTATATCGGCTCGGCCGTTACGACCGGGCTGCTGCCCGATACGCTCAAGGCATTCAGGATGGCGAGCCCGGACGTCCGCATGCACATCGTGGCGATGGAAACACCGACGCAACTGGAACGTTTGTCGGACGAGACCCTCGATGTCGGTTTCATTCGGCCTCGCGCGCACTATCCCGACGGGGTCACAGCCAAAGTCGTTCAGCGCGAACGCTTGCTGATTGCTCTGCCGGCGGACAGCCCACTCGTGCGCGCGAAAGCCGTGAAGGCTTCCCAGTTGCGGAGGATGTCATTCATTGCGCCGCAGTTCAATGAGGCGGCCGGCTTCGCGGAGGATCTCGCCAGACTTGGCCGCGTCGGTGGGTTCGACGCGCAACCGGAGTATCGGGTCAACGATTTCATTACTGCGGTCAGCATGGCGTCTGCGGGCTACGGGGTAGCCCTCGTGCCTCAATCCATCCAGGGATTCGCCCAACCCGGCGTGGTGTTCAAACCTTTAAGCGACTTCGAAGATCAGGTCGAACTCGCAGTGGCGTATCGTGTTCGCGAGCATTCGCCTTGCGTGCGGGGGTTCATCGATACAGCGCTGTCATACGGCGGCCTCGCTAAGCGCCAGGGGACGAGTTGACACTGGGCTACAGCACCCCCGGTTCCTTCACGCGCTGGATCAGCCGTCCTCGGCGATACACATGGCTTAGTAAAGGGTTATGCCCTTCTCGCCGGCGCAGGTGCTGTCTGTCGTCCGTGCACTGCGCCGCGCGCCGCCCGGCTCTCCTTGGCGCTGCAACCGAATTGCGTGTGATACCAGCGGGAGAATGCGCTCGGAGCGGAAAAACCGAGTAGGGTCGCCACCTCGGTCAACGGACGATCGCTCTCGATGACATGACGCGTGCTGAGTTCCTTGCGGACGTCGTTGACGATCGACGAGAAGCTCTGCCCCTGTTCCGCCAGCCGGCGCTGGACTGTGCGGCACACCACGCCGAGGTGCTCGGCCACCTGTTCGATGCCGCAGCGTCCACTGGGTAACAGCAGCAAGATCGTGCGCCGCACGTCCTCAAGCACGGTCGCCTGCTTCGACGCGACAGACGCGTCTAGCAACTGCTGCGCGTAGCGCACCATCGCGGGATCGGCTGACGGGTTGCGTGCGTCGAGATCGCCCTTCGCGCAGATGATGCAGTTGAAGTCATAGTTGAACTCGACGCAACCGCCAAAAAACCGTTGGTGTGTACTCGTGTCGTGCGGCGCCGGATGTTCGAAGCACACCCGCCGCGGTTGCCAGTCGGCCTTGAGGAGCTGGCGTATCAACCGCACCATGACACCTAGCGCCAGTTCGACCCTTTGGCGCGTCGGCTGATGCGCATTGCCCGCAATGACCGCTTCGCGAATGATGACCAGTTCACCGCATTCCTCGACCGCCAGCGAAAGTGCATCGTTGAGCAAGGACTGATAGCGCATCAGCATGTCAAGCGAGTCGCGCAGCGTCGCCTGGTCGCGGATCAGCAATCCTACCGCCCCAAGATTGGACAACCGGCGCGACTCGGCCATGCACAGTCCGAAACTCTCGTTGCCCGACATGGTTGCAGAGGCATGCAGCAGTTGCCCGACACGCTCGACCGGAATCATGAGGTCCGGCTCGCGCAGTACGCCCGGGCTTAACCCCGCGTCAAGGAGCATCCGCACCGGGTCCAGTCCGGCGGCACGAGCGACCTCGCTGTAGTTGGTGAGGCTCGCAGCGCGGACAAGTGACGACATCTGAGAGCTGAATAGAAGACTGGCACAGAATGGTAAGTCCCTGTCATGTAATGTCAAGCGGGGGAAACCCGTCACACCCACACTACGTCACGCCACACCCACACTACGTCACGCGCGTTTTCGTTGGAAGAAAGACACCGTTGCGTTCCGGGGCAACCGCTCAACCCAGCACTGCGCAGTGATGGACTAACCGCCGTGCCACCGCAAGATGGAACGCATCACCCTCATCGGTGACATGCCTTACTGAATGATCGACATGAACTCTATGACGCCAACCGTTCTCATCGTCCCTGGCCTGCGTGAGCATGTGCCGGACCACTGGCAGACCCTGTTGGCCGCGAAGTTGCCCCCTGCATGCAGCGTCGCCCCGCTTGAGCACGACAAGCTGAGCTGCGCGGCCCGCGTCGACGCGATCGACCGCGCTCTGGCCACCATCGAGGGGCCCGTGATCATCGTGGCGCACAGCGCCGGCGCGATGATGGTCGCCCATTGGGTGGCCCGGGGTGCGACACGCGAGGTACGCGGCGCACTGCTTGCGGCACCCGCGGATCTCGAGACGCCCATGCCGGCAGGCTACCCGGCAATCGACGTACTGAAAGAGCATGGCTGGCTGCCGATACCGCGCGGCAGATTGCCGTTTCCGAGCATCGTTGCGGCCGGCTGCAACGATCCTCTGACGCGTCTCGATCGCGCCAGCGAGTTCGCGCAGGCGTGGGGCAGTCGCTTCGTCGAACTCGGCGAGGTCGGGCATCTGAATCCGGCCTCGGGCCATGGCGAGTGGCCGCGGGCCGAAGAGTTCATTCGCGAACTCTCATGACCGAACGATCGCCACGTGCCACTGGCGGGGAAAAAAGGGACGGGCCTGCGGGATTTGAAGACGACAGTGCCCGAGCCACGCATCGAAGGCGTGGGATTTTCTATGAGGAATGCGCGACATGTCGTTTGAAACCATCGATACCGGTTGTCGCAATGATGAAGACCTTCCCTGGATGCCTTACGCGCCGTATTCGGACGACGTGCAAATCAAGTACTTCAAGATCGATCCGGTCCGCGGCGAAACGATCAGCCTGTTAAAGATACCGCCGGGCGCGAAACTCGCGACGCATCACCACACCAGCACCGTGATTGTCTATACGGTTCGTTGTAGCTGGAAGTATCTGGAGCACGATTGGGTCGCAAGGGAAGGGAGCGTGGTCTACGAGACTGCCGCCACGAGTCATACGCCCATTGCCGTGTCGGACAGTGAAGTTGTCACGTTCAATGTCGTCTCTGGCGAGCTGCTTTATCTCGACGGAAAGGGCAACTTGGCCGCGACAGAAAACTGGCGCACTGCGATGCGCCGCTATCTTGATCATTGCCACAAGGACGGCATCGAACCGAAGGATCTCTCGAGCTTCTCGCAGTAAGTCAGCGCAGGGGCACGGGTGGCGAGATCTTGCGCTCGCACCTGGCACGGCACATAACGCCAAACTGAGGATAACCATGAGTTCGATGAATAGGAGTGTTGTCGCCCGATACTTCGACCTGTCAGATCTGACGGTCGTCGTCACGGGTGCAGGGTCAGGCCTGGGCCGCCAGGCGGCGCGCACGCTAGCCGCAGCCGGCGCGCAGGTCGCGCTGCTGGGCAGGCGGGCCGATCCGTTGAGCGAGACAGAACACATGATCGTGCGGGATGGCGGCGTAGCGCGCCACTTTCCGGTTGATGTCACGGACCAGGAGGCGGTTGCTCTCGTGTTCGACGAAATCCAGCGAACCATGGCGCCGCTCTGGGCGCTCGTCAACAATGCTGGAGCGGGCGGTCGCGCCGCGTTGATCGATGTCGACGCGCAAATGTTCGACCGCGTGTTTGGCGTCAATACGAAGGCCGCGCTTCTCACGGCAACGGCGTTCGCGCGACGGCTGGTCGCCAGCGCGCTGCCCGGACGCATCATCAACATCTGTTCGCTCGCTGCGCAAACGCACTCGCCGAATCTGTCGATCTATAGCGCGAGCAAGGCGGCGCTCGAGCATCTGACCCGATCGATGGCTCACGAATGGGCGTCTTACGGCATCAATGTCAACGCGATCAATCCGGGCTTCATCGAGACCGACATCAATCGTGCACTGTTTCAGACGCTGGCCGGCAAGAAGATTGTTGAAGGACTGCCGCGCCGACGGCTCGGCACGCCCGAAGCGCTCGACGGTGCGTTGTTGCTGCTTGCATCGCCGGGGAACGATTTCATGACGGGCGCGACGCTTTCGGTCGATGACGGGCAGCGCTTCGTGATGGGTTGATGCGCGCGAAGTCAGGACCGTGGCCGGTATTTCAAAAATGTTAGGAGACAAGCATGCACGTGATACCCGATGACCCTGAGGGCGGCAACAACGACGACTACCTGACGAGCAGGCGGCAGGCCTGGTTTGCCTTTGCGATGACCTTCGCGCTCATGTTTTTCGATTTTATCGACCGGCAGGTGATCGTCTCGCTATTTCCCCACATCAAGAGCGAATGGAACCTGAGTGACAAACAGCTGGGTTCCCTGGTTTCCATCATTTCCATCGTGGTGGGGGTGGGGGGATTGCCGGTAGCGCTGGTGGCAGACCGCATGGGCCGTGTAAAGAGCATCGTGGTGATGGCTATCACCTGGAGCCTTGCCACGATCTCGTGCATGTTCACGACCAACTACAGTCAATTGTTTGCGGCGCGTGCGATGGTGGGGGTGGGTGAAACCGGCTATGGCTCGGTAGGAGTAGCCCTTATCTCGACACTGTTTCCCAAGCGCTTGCGGAGCGCCGCGCTCGGCATCTTCTACGCTGCTCCATCGCTGGGTTCAGTACTCGGTGTGGTGTTGGGGGGCATGATCGCGGCGAGGTGGGGCTGGAAGGCCGCCTTTGGTGTGGTCGGTGTACCTGGGCTCGTGCTGGCACTGCTTTATCTCTTCGTGCGCGACTACAAGACGGTGGCACTGACGCCAGGCTTGAACCAGGCGACCCGGTCTCTGGGCGGGACGCTCAAGCACATCTTTGTCACGATGGCGCGCACGCGAACGCTGCTATGGGTTTGCGTTGGAGCGGCGGCACAACTGATTACGGTGTCAGCCATGTGGTCGTGGCTGCCCAGCTACCTGAACCGTTTCCACGGCATGGCCCCGGAGGCTGCAGCCAAGTCGGCCGCGGCGGTGGTGTTGGTCAGCGCGTTTGGCTGCACGTTCTGGGGCATCGTGGTGGGCCGCCTGGCACTTCGCACACCGCGCAACAAACTGTCCGCGCTGAGAGGTGGCCTCGTTCGTTCAGACAGGATCTGCGAGTTTTTAAGTGGAATCGCTGAGGCAGTCAAGCTGCCGATTTTATCGCTGGCAGCGTCGCGAAGTATGCTTCATCCGGTGTCTGGTCGGCGAGCTTCGAATGAGGCCGGTTCTGGTTATACCAGTTCAGGTAATTGCCGATTGAGCGGCGGGCGTGGCTGACCGAGTCATATGCTTTCAGATAAACCTCTTCATATTTGACGCTGCGCCACACCCGTTCGACGAACACATTGTCACGCCAGGCACCCTTTCCATCCATGGACAGAAGAACGTTCCGGCTGAGTACCGCGTCGGTGAATTCGGTTGCGGTGAACTGGCTGCCTTGATCCGTGTTGACGATCTCAGGCAGCCCGTATTTCGCAAACGCTTCCTCCAGCGCCTCGACAGCATGGCAACTCTCCAGTGTGATCGCCACCCGGTGTGCCAGCACCCGACGGCTCGCCCAGTCCACTACGGCTGTCAGATAAACGAAGCCGCGCGCCATCGGGATGTAGCTCGTATCGAGTGCCCAGACCTGATTGGCCCGATCGATCTTCCTGTTGCGCAGCAGGTACGGCCAGATCCTGTGGGCCGCATGCTTGCGGCTCGTGTTGGGCTTGCGATACAACGCCTCGATGCCCATGCGCTTCATCAGGGTGCCGACGTGCCTGCGTCCGACCTTGATGCCTTCGCGACGCAGCAGCCGTGCCAGCATTCGCGCCCCTGCAAATGGATGCTCAAGGTGAAGCTCGTCAATCCGGCGCATCAATTTCAGATCCGCTTCGCTGACGCCACGCGATCGGTAATAGACGCTCGACCGGCTGATGCCTACCAGCCGGGCCTGCTGTGTCATCGGCAGGGCGTGATCACGATCGATCATCGCCTTACGCCCAGCAGTCCCGCCTTGCTGAGCGCGCTTTCTAAAAAATCGTTCTCCAGCGTCAACTGCCCAATCTTCGCGTGCAGCACCTTCACGTCAACGGGCGGTGCCGCCGACGCCGCGTTGCCCGCTTCGAACACATCGGCAACCCGCTCCTGCAGTTGCTTCTTCCAGTCCGTGATCTGGTTTGGATGGACATCAAACTGCTGGGCCAGTTCTGCCAGCGTCTTGTCGCCCTTAAGCGCCGCGAGTGCCACCTTTGCCTTGAACGCCGGTGAGTGTGTCCGTCGGTTTCGTTTCGTCATCTTCTGGTTCCTTGTCGCCGGCCATTATGACCGACTCACGCCCCAGCTTTTCCACTCAACGAACTGTCCGAATTCTCGGCGCCACCTCTCTGTCCGTGTTGTGCCTGATCACATCGGTGATTCTCGTGGTGGCGTTTGGCGGCTCATACACGGGGAATGCACAGTTCAAGCTGATCCTGCTTGGCGGTTTCTTCATGAACTGCACCGTCGGTTTGGTTGCCGGTGTTGCCATGGACGTCATTCACCCAGGTGTGCGCTCGACCGGCGCGGCCGTACTTTCCCTGTTTCAAAACGTGCTTGGACTGGCGGTGGGTCCGTTCCTGGCGGGTGTCCTGTCTGACCAATGGGGTTTGCAGTGGGCACTGACCGTCATTCCTCTCTTCAGCATATTGGCCGCGGTGCTTTTTGTCATCGCAATGCGCAGTTATGACTCGGATGCGGCCGGTATCTCCGACGTGAAGCTGGATGTGGCGCCAGCCCTCACCGGCACCCTGGGCACCGGCGCCGCGGTCTGAGTTGGGGGGGCGGTCAAGGAGACGCCGTGGCGCCGTGTGCCAAGCACCTTTGGATACGGCGTCAGAAAATTCTCTCCACGCCACTGGCCTCGCGCTGGTTGTTTCTTTCCTTACTCCCGACCTGCCTTTGGAAACATGACATGAACTTTCTCGACGGTTCCCTTTACCCTGAAAACCAGCAACCCCTGATCATCACGGCCGCGCCCTATGCCCCAGGATGGCTGCCGTCCGACTTCCCTGAGGACATCCCGGTCACGATGGAGCAGCAGATCCAGAAGGCTGTGGATTGCTATAACGCCGGCGCTACCGTGCTGCACCTGCATGTTCGCGAACTCGACGGCAAGGGCAGCAAGCGCCTGTCGAAGTTCAACGAGCTAATCGCCGGTGTGCGCGCCCGCGTACCCGAGATGGTCATCCAGGTGGGCGGCTCGATCAGCTTCGCGCCTGAGACCGAAGGTGCCGCGGCCAAGTGGCTGAGCGACGACACGCGCCACATGCTGGCCGAGCTCGATCCCAAACCCGATCAGGTCACGGTGACGATCAGCCGCAATGGGACCCGAGCGAGGCCCAACGTTGGATTTGCAGCAGGTGGTTGTTAATTGAGTGGGGCATGCCAAGAATGTGAGCATCAGATGACCGATGCTTGCGTTCCTTTGCTTTTCCTGACCCAGCAAGCATTTCACGCTCGCGCCGAAGTGATCGGCACGACGTTCGTTATCCCTCGCTCGCAACGCACTAGATAGTCGGACCACAACTGCAGCGCGACGCGCAGTTCCGGAACCTCTACGCGCACGTCGTAGATTCCTTCGATGCCCCGGCGTTTATGGTTCAATGCCAGTTCGCTAATCTCGTTTGACACTCCGAGGTTGCGCATGTGACCTTTCGCGGTGCTGCGGGTGTCGTGTGGCGTGAAGTAGCGCGTGTTGAACACGTGATCGTCTTGAAGCCCCGACAAGACGTCCCACAGGGTGGTCACGCTCATATGACTCCCCTCGCGCGTGTACATCCCTGGCAGCAGGTATTCCGAGTCCCCTGACATCTCCATCAACTCTTGAACCCATTCGGTCAGGGCCGGACTGAGAGGGATCAGCATTCCGTGGCGCGTCTTGACGTTTTCCGGTACGACCCACCACGTCCCTTTGTCGAGGTCAAAGTCGTCCTTTTTCGACTTAACCAACTCGGCGGTCCGGACGCACGTCCCGAGCAGGCAGCGAAACATCAAACCGTACCTTCGACCCGCTGCATGGTCTATCTTAGACAGGATGTCGTGCAGTTCCTCAGCTGTTAGCATCACGCGTTTTCTCGGAGGAGGCGTGGCTCCCATGATGGCCTCGAGCGAAATGCCAGCACAGGGGTTCGCGTTGATGAGGCGTCGGCCGACCGCGTGATCAAAGAGGCGCGACACCGAGCACAGGATCTGTTCTGCCATCGACCAACTGCTGACGCGTTCGATCATGAGCACGATATCCGCAGCAGTCACGACGGACACGGACAGGGGGCCAAGGGTGGGGCGGATCCTCTTCTTGAAGTGTCGCTTGCGAGCGCCGGCGCTCCCCTCGGCCAGCGAGGACATGATCTTTTCTTGATAGTCGTCGATCAGCAGATTGAGGTCCAGTCCGCGGCAGCTCGCGCCTTCTTGATGCGCTTCTCGCGCGCCGGGTCGCCGCCGCCATCGATCTTGACCCGGTGCTGCCGGGCGAGCTTGCGTGCCGCGGCGAGGGACATGTCCGGGTAGTTGCCAAGCGTCAACTCGCGCCGGGTGTTGCCGCCGAGACGGTAGCGAAGAATCCAACTCGCGGTCCCGGTCTTTGACAGCGTAAACGTGAGGCCGTCACCGTCCGATTTGGCAACCGGCTCACCTCTGCTTATCCAGGCGCGGAGTTGGATATCGTCCAGAACGTGAAGCTGTTTGGGCATGTCGTAGCTCCTCTGGTGGACTTGCCCATTATAGCTACCCACACGTGTTTCAAGCCACCCAACTAGTGGTCTGCGTCAAACGGATTGCATCTTATTCAGCTTGGTGCGGGCACGCGTGACTTTCGCCAGAATGTCGGAAGCTTTAGCGGTCCAGATGAAGGGTTTTGGATCACCATTGTGCTTTTCAATGTACTGCTCGATCGTGCTGACCAACTCGGGTACCGAGCGAAAGGCTGACCGCCGTAGCTGGTTCTCGGACAGATCACGAAAGAAGCGTTCGACCATATTGAGCCAGGAAGCGCTGGTGGGCGTGAAATGCATGTGAAATCGTGGGTGCTTGGCCAGCCACGCCTTCACCTCGGGATGCTTATGAGTGGCGTAGTTGTCGGCAATCAAATGTAGTTCCTTACCCTTGGGGGTGCTGCGATCGATCTTGCGCAGGAAGCCCAGCCATTCTTGATGACGATGCTTCGTCTGGCACTGGCCAATGATGCTGCCATCGAGCGTGTTCATCGCGGCGAACAACGTCGTCACACCATTGCGCTTGTAATCGTGCGTCATCGTCTGACCTCGACCTCGCTTCATCGGCAAGCCAGGCTGGGTCCGGTCCAGAGCCTGAATCTGGGACTTCTCGTCACAACTGAACACCAGTGCGTGCTCAGGTGGATCGAGATAAAGGCCGACGATGTCCTCCAGCTTCTCGGCAAAGTGCTTGTCGTTCGAGACTTTGAAGGTTTCTATCCGATGCGGCTTGAGTCCATGCGCCTGCCAGATGCGCCTCACGCTCGCCTCGCTGACGCCGGCCACTGCCGCCATGCTGCGCGTACTCCAATGCGTCGCGTTATCGGGACGCTGCTGCATGGTCATCGCCACGATGGCCTTGACCTTGCGCGCAGAGATCTTCGGCTTGCGCCCGGGTCGCGTCTCGTCCCGCTCGATCCCCGCCACACCGTCCGCGATGAAGCGCGCTCGCCAGCGCGCCACCGTGCCTCGCCAGATACCCAACTGCACACCGATCTCTTTGTCTGTGTGGCCCAGTGCCGCGAGCAATATCATCTTGGCACGCTCGGCCAGTCGTACCGGAACCCTCCGCCCAGCCGCCCACGTTTCCAATTGTTTGCGCTGGCCTTCGCTCAGCTCAACTTTTGCCGCGATTCTCATGGGTTCTCCCTCATCACCTGGAAGGAGACTCGCAAATCGCGATTAAGTTGCATTATTTACGACGCACTACACTAGCTACCCGTTTCAAAGTGGATGTTATCGGCCAAAAATGGACGCTATAGGAAGGTAGCTGATTGAATATATTAAAAAAAAAGACTGACCGGACGGTGGCGGATGCTGCCGGAAATCAATCCATATGAGTGCCGTTGATCTCGATCGACGTCAGATGCCGGCTCGCATATTCGAGTTCGCGGCTTTGCGTCAGGTCTTCCGGATAAAACGGCCCGCGCCACGGCGCATAGGTCCAGCCGCCGATGCCGATGCGAATGCGTGCGGCGGACGTGGATCCGGACGACGTTTCGGTTGATTTTTTCGTTGGCGCTTTCTTTGCGGCTTTCGGTTTGTCGCCGCGTTCTTCGCCAGACTTCTCGCTTCGCTTGTTGCTTTCCTTCGCGCTTGTCGCTGCGGGCACTTGGGCTCTCCTTCGGGCTGCGGCGGGAAAGCTCGTAGATTAGCCGCTTTTCTCGCGGCGCGCGGCGCTTGCCGGGCGGCCGGGGGCCTCGGCCTTGCCTTCGCCGGCCGCGGCGCTGGCTTCGTCGAAACGACGGCTAGCTGCGGCCACTTCCACGCGAAAGCGCTGCAACGCGCCGAGCGCGAGGTCGGGCGGCGTCAGCGCGACCCACAGCACGTCGATCAACTGATCGGCGGTGGCGTCGATATCGATCTGCCGGTTCGTCAGCGTCGCGTCCCACAGCACATGCTCCATCGGGCCGAACACCATCGAGCGCAACAGGCGCAGCGGCATGTCGGAGCGAATCTCGCCGCTTTGCTGGCCTTGCGCGAGCACGCGCATCAACGGCGCGGTGTAGCGGCGCTGCAGCTCGGTCAGCGCTTCGCTCAGTTCGTGATGCCGCGCGCGGCCTTCGGACAGCACCAGCGCGCACAGATCGGTGCCATTCACGAGCATCAGCCGCAGATGCATGCGCACGATGAACGCGAACTGCTGGCGCACGTTGCCGTCGCGCGGCAGGCCCGCTTCGATCGCGTCGATGATCTCGTCGTACCAATCGCCGATGACACGAGCGCACAACTCGCGCTTGCCGCGAAAGTAGCTGAACACCGTCGCCTCGGAAACGCCCAGGCGCTGCGCGATTTCCGCGGTCGTCGCGCGTTCGAAGCCCTTTTCGGAGAACACGTCGCGCCCCGCCTGAAGAATCTCCTTCACGCGCTGCTGCGACTTGCGCCCGGCCGGCTGGCGACGGGAGACAGGTAATCCGGCCTTCTCGGCAACCGTCATATGAGTAAAATTCAGATTTTTGGTGCGGATTGGGGCTCGAGCTGGCGTTTGAACGCTGCGTCTGTGCCCGATGAGCGCGATCGTAGCACCGAATCGGCCAGCTAATGCGGGTTTGTAAATTTCTGAGTAACACTCAGAAATACCTATTGACGCTTACGTCAATCTGGCGTGAAATGCGCGTTGACATGCTTTCGCGTGCCGCTTCGCGTTCCACCAGCGGCCGCCCACGAACTCAGGAGACACCGCAATGCCCAATCTGCCCGGTCTGCAGTTCCCGCTCGGCGAAGAGATCGCAATGCTGCGCGACAGCATTGCGTCGTTCGCCGCCAAAGAAATCGCGCCGCGCGCCGGGGAAATCGATCGCACCGATCAGTTCCCCATGGACCTGTGGCGCAAGTTCGGCGACCTCGGCGTGCTCGGCATGACGGTTACCGAAGAGTACGGCGGCGCGAACATGGGCTACACCGCGCACATGGTCGCGATGGAGGAAATCTCGCGCGCCTCGGCATCGGTCGGCCTGTCGTACGGCGCGCATTCGAACCTGTGCGTGAACCAGATTCATCGCAACGGCACCGACGCGCAGAAGCGCAAGTATCTGCCGAAGCTCGTGTCGGGCGAGCACGTCGGCGCGCTCGCGATGAGCGAGCCGAACGCGGGCTCGGACGTGGTCAGCATGAAGCTGCGCGCCCAGAAGAAGGGCGATCGTTACGTGCTGAACGGCACCAAGATGTGGATCACCAACGGCCCCGACTGCGACACCCTGGTCGTCTATGCAAAGACCGATCCCGAAGCGAATTCGCGCGGCATCACGGCGTTCATCGTCGAGAAGGGCATGAAGGGCTTCTCGGTCGCGCAGAAGCTCGACAAGCTCGGCATGCGCGGCTCGCACACCGGCGAGCTGGTGTTCCAGGACGTCGAAGTGCCGGAGGAAAATATCCTTGGGGCATTGAACGGCGGCGTCAACGTGCTGATGAGCGGTCTCGACTACGAGCGCGCGGTGCTCGCGGGCGGCCCGACCGGCATCATGGTCGCGGTGATGGACGCGGTCGTGCCGTATATCCACGACCGCAAGCAGTTCGGCCAGTCGATCGGCGAATTCCAACTGATCCAGGGCAAAGTCGCCGATCTGTACACGACGCTGCAGGCATGCCGCGCGTATCTGTACGCGGTGGGCCGCCAACTCGACACGCTCGGCAACGACCATGTGCGCCAGGTCCGCAAGGACTGCGCGGGCGTGATTCTGTACACGGCCGAAAAGGCGACCTGGATGGCTGGCGAGGCGATCCAGATTCTCGGCGGCAATGGTTATATCAACGAGTATCCGGTCGGTCGTTTGTGGCGCGATGCGAAGCTCTATGAAATTGGCGCGGGCACGAGCGAGATTCGTCGCATGCTGATCGGCCGGGAGCTGTTTGCCGAAACGCTGTGATGCAAGCGCGCGTGAGCCCCCTCAATACGCCGCACTTTGGAGAAGCGACGTCATGCCGATCATCGAATCGAAACTGAACCCACGCTCGGACGACTTTCGCGCGAACGCGGCGGCGCTCGAAGCGCTCGTCGCCGATCTGCGCGCGAAGATCGAGCAACTCGCGCAGGGCGGCGGCCAGGCCGCGCGCGACAAGCACACGAGCCGCGGCAAGCTGCTGCCGCGCGAGCGGATCGCGCAACTGCTCGATCCGGGCACGCCGTTTCTCGAACTGTCGCAACTCGCCGCGTACGGCATGTACAACGACGACGCGCCGGGCGCCGGCGTGATCACCGGCATCGGCCGGATCGCGGGACAGGAGTGCGTGATCGTCTGCAACGACGCGACCGTGAAGGGCGGCACCTACTATCCGGTCACCGTGAAGAAGCACGTGCGCGCGCAGGAAATCGCCAGCGAAAACCGCTTGCCGTGCGTGTACCTCGTCGACTCGGGTGGCGCGAATCTGCCGAATCAGGACGACGTGTTTCCCGATCGCGATCACTTCGGCCGCATCTTCTACAACCAGGCGAATCTGTCGGCCGCGGGCATTCCGCAGATCGCGGTCGTGATGGGCTCGTGCACCGCGGGCGGCGCGTATGTGCCGGCGATGAGCGACGAGTCGATCATCGTCAAGAACCAGGGGACGATTTTTCTCGGCGGCCCACCGCTCGTCAAAGCCGCGACCGGCGAAGTGGTCAGCGCCGAAGATCTCGGCGGCGGCGACGTGCATACGCGTCTGTCGGGCGTCGTCGATCATCTTGCGCAGAACGATGCGCATGCGCTCGGGATCGCGCGCAGCATCGTCGGCCATCTGAACCGCGTGAAGCCGGCGCCGCTCGTATTGCAGGAGCCGAAGCCGCCGCGCTACGACACCCAGAGCATCTACGGCGTGATTCCGGTCGACACGCGCAAGCCGTTCGATATCCGCGAAGTGATCGCGCGTATCGTCGACGATTCCGCGTTCGACGAATTCAAGGCGCGCTACGGCACCACGCTCGTCACCGGCTTCGCGCATATCTGGGGGCACCCGGTCGGCATCGTCGCGAACAACGGCATTCTGTTTTCCGAGTCGGCGCTGAAGGGTACGCACTTCATCGAGCTGTGCTGCCAGCGCAAGATCCCGCTCGTGTTTCTGCAGAACATCACCGGCTTCATGGTCGGCCGCAAGTACGAAAACGAAGGCATCGCGAGAAACGGCGCGAAGATGGTCACCGCGGTCGCGACCGCGAAGGTGCCGAAGTTCACGGTGATCATCGGCGGCTCGTTCGGCGCGGGCAACTACGGCATGTGCGGCCGCGCGTATTCGCCGCGCTTCCTGTGGATGTGGCCGAACGCGCGCATCTCGGTGATGGGCGGCGAGCAGGCCGCTTCGGTGCTCGCCACCGTCAAGCGCGATGGCATCGAAGCGAAGGGCGGCAACTGGAGCGCGGAGGAAGAAGAGGCGTTCAAGCAGCCAATCCGCGAGCAATACGAGCGTCAGGGCCATCCGTACTACGCGAGCGCGCGGTTGTGGGACGACGGCGTGATCGACCCCGCGCAAACTCGCGACGTGCTTGGGCTGGCTTTGTCGGCGGCGATGAACGCGCCGATCGAAGACACGCGTTTCGGCGTGTTCAGAATGTGATGGCCCACGGCGCCGCGACGCGACGACGCAAGGCGAAGGAGTGCTACGCATGCAATACGAAACGCTGAAGGTCGAGTTTGCCGGCCAGATCGCGACGGTCACGCTCAATCGTCCGGACGTGCGCAACGCGTTCAATGAAACGATGATCGCCGAGCTGACTGCCGCATTCACCGCGCTCGACACGCGCGACGACGTGCGCGCGGTCGTGCTCGCCGCGAACGGCAAGGCGTTCTGCGCGGGCGCCGACCTGAACTGGATGAAGAAAATGGCCGGCTACTCGGACGACGAGAACCGCGCCGATGCGATGCGGCTCGCCGGCATGCTGTCGGCGGTGTATCGCTGCAACAAGCCGGTGATCGCGCGCGTGAGCGGCGACGCATACGCGGGCGGCATGGGCCTGATTGCCGCGTGCGACATCGTCGTCGCGGTCGACAGCGCGCACTTCTGCCTGTCCGAGGCGCGGCTCGGGCTGATTCCCGCGACGATCGCGCCATACGTGATTCGTGCGCTCGGCGAGCAGGCGTCGCGGCGCTACTTCCTCACCGCCGAGGCGTTCGACTGCGCGACCGCGTTGCGGCTGGGATTGGTCAGCGAAGCGGTGAGCGCCGAGCGGCTCGATGCGATGGTCGCGCAGCTCGCGCAGACGCTGTGCGCGAACGGCCCGCAAGCGGTGCGCGCCTGCAAGCGGCTCGTGCAGGACATCGCGGGCCGAGAGTTGAGCGACGCGCTGATCGAGGACACCGCCGTGCGGATTGCGAAAACGCGGGCCGGCGCAGAGGGCCGCGAAGGCGTGTCGTCGTTCCTCGAAAAGCGCACGCCGGGCTGGCGCAACTGACATGCTCCGCTAACAACCATCGCCCCGTACCGCCCATTTCATCGAGACACTCATGTTCAACAAGATCCTGATCGCCAACCGGGGTGAAATTGCGTGCCGCGTCGCGGCGACCTGCAAGCGGCTCGGCGTCGCGAGCGTGGCCGTCTATTCGGACGCCGACGCCAACGCGAAACACGTCGCCGCCTGCGACGAAGCGGTGCATATCGGCGGTTCGACGGCGGCGCAAAGCTATCTGCGCATCGAGCGGATCATCGAAGCCGCGCGCGCGACCGGCGCGCAGGCCGTGCATCCGGGCTACGGCTTTCTTTCGGAAAACGAAGACTTCGCGCATGCGTGCCAGGCGGCCGGCATCGTCTTTATCGGACCGCCGGTCGAAGCGATTGCCGCGATGGGCTCGAAGGCCGCCGCGAAAGCGCTGATGCACGCGGCCGCGGTGCCGCTCGTGCCCGGCTATCACGGCGACGACCAGGAGCCGCAGCTGTTGCAGCGCGAGGCGGACACGATCGGCTATCCGGTGCTGCTGAAGGCGAGCGCGGGCGGCGGCGGCAAGGGCATGCGCGTGGTCGAGCGCAGCGCGGACTTCGCGGCCGCGCTGCTGTCGTGCAAGCGCGAGGCGGCGAGCAGCTTCGGCAACGATCGCGTGCTGATCGAGAAGTATCTGACCCGGCCGCGTCACGTCGAGGTCCAGGTGTTCGCCGATCAGCACGGCGGCGCCGTTTATCTGTTCGACCGCGACTGTTCGGTGCAGCGGCGTCATCAGAAAGTGCTCGAGGAAGCGCCCGCGCCGGGGCTCCCGGCCGAGGTCAAGCGCGCGATGGGCGAAGCGGCCGTGGCCGCCGCGCGCGCGGTCAACTACGTTGGCGCGGGTACGGTCGAGTTCATCATGACGCCGACCGGCGAGTTCTATTTCATGGAGATGAACACGCGGCTGCAGGTCGAGCATCCCGTCACCGAGATGGTGACGGGGCAGGACCTCGTCGAATGGCAGTTGCGCGTTGCCGCGGGCGAGAGTTTGCCGCTCACCCAGCAGCAGTTGAAGCTCGACGGCCACGCGATCGAGGCGCGCATTTACGCAGAGCATCCGGCGCGCGGCTTTCTGCCGTCCACCGGCACGCTCAAGCATCTGCGCATGCCCGAAGGCGTCGAGTTCGCGATCGACGCGGCCGGGCTCGGCGAGCCGGGCCGCAAGGCGCCGGTGCGTATCGACAGCGGCGTGCGCGAGGGTGACACGATCACGCCGTTCTACGATCCGATGATCGCCAAGCTGATCGTGCACGGCGCGACGCGCGAGGAGGCATTGGCGCGCCTCGCGCGTGCGCTGCATGCCTGCGAGGTGGTCGGGCCGCACACGAACGTCGAGTTTCTGCGGCGCATCGTCGCGAGCGAACCGTTCGCGAGCGGCGAGCTCGACACCGGTTTGATCGAGCGTCATCACGACGTGCTGTTCGCGCCGGCACGGAAGCCGTTCAAGGAAGCGCTCGCGCTCGCGTGCGCCGCGTTGTTGACGCGCGAGGGCGGCACCGCGCACGGCGCGTCGCCGTGGGACGCCTTGTCGCACTGGCGGCTCAATAGCGGCTACACGCAAACGCTCGGCTGGCGCGTGATCGACGACGGCGCCAACGACGACAGCCCCGACGCGTTCACGGTCGTTTTCGCGCGCAACGGGGACACGCAAGTGCTCGTGCAAACACTCGAACACGACGGCGTGCGCGAGGACTTCACATGGTCGGTCGGCGCGGGCGCCCATGAATTCCGCGCGACGATCGGCGATGCGCGCGTGACGGGGCGTGTATTCGTCGACGGCGACAGGTTCCACGTGTTCTGCCATGGCGAGACGCTCGGATTCGAATGGCAGAACCTGCTCGCGCATGCCGCGGATGCCGAGCACGGCGAAGGCCGTCTGACCGCGCCGATGCCGGGCAAAGTGATCGCGGTGCTGGTCGAACCAGGCGCGGTGGTCGAGAAGGGCGCGCCGCTGATCGTGATGGAAGCGATGAAGATGGAGCATACGATCGGCGCCCCGGCGGCGGGCACGGTCGCCGAGGTGCTGTATGCGGTCGGTGATCAGGTCACCGACGGCGCGCAACTGCTGGTGCTGGAGGTGCAGCAGGCGGGTGAATAAGCGCGTCGAGTGGCAGATGAGCGAGTAGGTGAATCAAGCGAGCCGCTCGTAGCCCGCGGCGCGCGCTTCGCTTTCCAACTCGCCGATGCGCGCGTAGTCGGTCAGCGGCAACGTCGAAAAACCCCTTAAACGCAGGCGTTTTGCGCGCTCGGGGCGCACGCTCAGCGCCTCGTTCAACGCGTCGCGCAACGCGGCGATCGTGGCCGGCGGCACATTGGCCGCGGCGATCAGCGGCAAGCCCGGCGAGGCGGCGGTCATGCCGATCGCGCGCACGCGCCCCGCGAGTTCCGGCAGCACGTCGCAAACGAAGGCGAAGGTCACGCAGTCGATCGCGGCGACGTCCGCGCGATTGTCCGCGACCGCGCGCAGCGAGCCGAGATGCGAGCCCGTGCGCAGCACCGCGCCGAAGAACATGCCGGCGCGCGCGAGCGGCGCGACCGCGTGACGAAATGCGTTCATGCCGCTGTTCGAATCGTCCTGGTTGTAGGCGGCGCGTGCGCCTCGGCACGAGGCGAGTGAGTCGAAGCGCGCGTCGGCGGGCGTGACCAGTACGCTCGAGTAATGCGCGCCGTCGCAGCCGGGCGCATCGAAACAGGGTGTCGCGACCAATTGCACCTGCGCGTGCAGCCCCTGCATCAGCGGATAACCGCAGGTCTGGGAAATCAGCAGATTCGGGCGCCGCCAGAAGCCGTGCAGTTCCTCGTCCGGTTCGACGATGCGGCACGCAGGCTTGACCCGGCGCAGCACGTCGTCGAGCCACTCGCGCCATTCGAGGTCGAGCGCGGGTGTCACGTTGTACATCGGCAGGGCGGCGATCCAGCTCATGAAGGCGTTTCTCGCGCCTAATGTCTGACCAATTTGAATTCGTCGAGACCGAGCCGCACCGGCTCGCTCGGCGTGAACTGCCATCGCTGCGCGGCTACGGAGAGGATCTCGTCCTGCGCATCCTCGAACGCGACCAACAGGTCCTGCTTGCGACGACTCACGGCGCCACAGAACTCGACCAGCGCGTCGGCGCTGACTTCAAAGATCTGCGCACGATCGTCGCAGCACACGCGGAACGCGACCGTCGCGCATTCCGTCACACAGGGCCGGAACCCTTCATCGACATAGACCGACATGGCGAACTCCTTCGGACGCCTGAATCGACAGAATGACAAACCGCGCCTGCCAGGTATGTGGGAGAACCGGCATTGACGGCCAAATGCCCGGCGCCGCGGCAGGCGCGACGGTCCGGAAGCTGGCGGAAAGTAAGCCAGAAACTGGCGGCGGACTCGTTGAAGTCCGAGCCAGGGCCGCGGCGTGAACCGTGGCCGGAGGGAGACGGCGGCGGTTCGAGTCGCCATCGGTCTCGCCTGCTGGTGGGCCGCCCCGGGTCAGAATCGCGGCGGCACTGCTCAGAAAACGCTTAAATCGTGCGCTCCAATCCAATGTCGAAATCGACGCGAGAGCCGCTCGCGCCGGTCTCGGACTGTGTTTGGATTTTCTCACCAATCTCGCGGTGCAGATCGGCGTAGGTATCCACTTTACGATTAGCGCGCGTTTTGTGCAGGCGATGCGTCCGGCGGGGCTGGCCGGGTTGCGTGAGCGGCCGGGATATTGAGCCGACGGATCAGCGGGCCCAATGTCGTTGCCTGAATCAGTAGGCTGAATACCACGACGAGATACGTGACGCCGATGAACATTTCGCGCCCGTGAAACTCCGGCAGCGACAGCGCGAGCGCAATCGAGATGCCGCCGCGCAGTCCGCCCCACGTCAGCACGACAGCCGAATGCGGACTGAGCCGCCGGAAGTTCTGCAGCGCGAGCAGCGGAATCGCGACGCTGACGCCGCGCGCGAACAGCACGACCGGAATCGCCGCCAGCCCGAGCCAAACGATCTCGACGCGCAGCGACAGCGCAATGATTTCGAGTCCGATCAGCCCGAACAGCACGAGATTGAGCAACTCGTCGAGCAGGTCCCAGAAGTTGAACAGATGCTCGCGCGTCTTCTCCGACATCGACGTCGACGCGCCGTGATTGCCGATCACGAGCCCCATGATCACGACCGCGAGAGGCGCTGACACGTGCAGCGCTTCGGCGAGACTATAGCCGCCGGTCGCGAGCGCGAGTGTGATCAGGATTTCGACTGGATAGCTGTCGATACCTCGCAGCAACAGCGACGCGCCGAAGCCGAGCGCCGCGCCGAGCACGAGCGCTCCGGCGACTTCGCGCAGCAGATCGAATGCGATCGCGCCCCCGGAAAACTCGTTCGCGCCGGTCGCGAGTCCGACTAGCGTGACGAATGCGACGACGGCCGTGCCGTCGTTGAACAGCGATTCGCCGGTAATCTTGGTTTCGAGGCTTTCGGGCGCCGCCGCGCGCTTGAGCACGCTGAGTACCGCGATCGGATCGGTCGGCGAGATCAGCGCGCCGAACACGAGACACCACAGCAGGCTCACCGGCTGGCCGAGCCATTGCGCCGCGTAGTAAAAGCCGAAGCCGACCACCGCGATCGAAATCAATACGCCGATCGTCGCGAGCATCAGCACCGCGCGCCGCTGCGTGCGCATCTTCGACAGATCGACGTGCAGCGCGCCGGCGAACAGCAGCAGACTTAGCAGGCCGTGAAACACGATGTCGGCAAAATCGATCTGCACGACGATCTTGCGCGCGGCGATCGCCATCGCCGGATAGTAGAACCCGAGCGCAGAAATGCCGACGCAGACGACGAGCCCGACCGCGGTGATGCCGAGCGTGTCGGGCAACCTGATGAATCGATAATTGAGGACGCCGAACAGCGCGACGATGGCGAACAGCGCACCGGCAATCTGGAAGACGCTCATCGTGCACGCTCCCCCGCTTCGCGGCGGCGCGAACGCGTGATCACGGTGGCACCGAGGTAGCTTGCGCGACAAGGCATAAAACAGGCAGGCAGAGAATGCCGACACAATTGCGATATTGAACCAGCGAGATGTTTCACCAGCAATTCCTTATTCAGGCTCATTCAATCCGATAAGCGATCTGCGGTCTGTAATGACACGATCTTTGCCGCTGGCGATCGAGCGACGTACCGGGACGGACGCTTTATTCAAACGCAGCGGACGATGCGGCCAGACGCAGCGTACTTTTTATTGGACCACGAGCGGATGACGGCGAACCGGGCGGAGCCAGGCTCGCCAGACGGGCGCCACGATGGGCAGTGGCAGTGTTCGGACTACCGAAGCGCCGGAGGAGTTCCGGTCTTTATTTTGGGATATAGCTTTTTATTTCGAGATGGTTCGCGGGGCTTGATTCATCGAGGCTATTCAATCGAATCTGAATAAACGGTATGAATTTGTAATCCGAATTTGCCAGTCCGATGACTTCACATTGCATGGAGCCTTGTGATTCATTGTTCCAAAATCTGTAAAGCATATATCTAATCTCACAGTAAAACTGTTTTGCTCGTCATTGAGCATGGTTGACGCCGGAATTGGCAGGTCGAGAGCAGGGCAAGCCCTAGCCGGGAATTGCCGAGGATATGACAATTGTTGACAAACGCGAGTCGAGAATGATGCAGCATAGATACATGGCGAAATGCTGTTATGTAGCAATGGGTGAAGACGGAGAAGAGCATGGAGCAAACCTATCGTTATCGGGGATTCGACATCGTGGTCAACGCGTTGCGCGCGACCGATATGTCCACCCGTGTCGGCAGTGCCACGGCGCGGCGCGCGTACGTGGCGAGCGTCACGTTGAAGACGCGGCTGATCGGCGACGAGTGGTCGACCGCTTTCCGGGTAGCTTCGGTGCCCGGTCGTTCGTCGACCGATCTGCGGGAAGTGCTGGCGGCTGGATTCGCGGCCGCCACTCGGGTCGTCGACGACGTGGTGAGCGTGATGGGCGATGGGTTCGCGCGCAAGGCGGCCTGAGTTCCACACGGGGCGCTCGGCGCCGTGGTGCCACGCGGCAGCGTAATCGCGCACAGGGGTGCCCAAGCGGTCCCGGCGTTTCAAAGCGCTCGCGATCGTTGACCGTCGACTACGGTTGTCGGTCGTGGCGAGCGTCGAAATAACCACGCGTATCCCCGCGGTGCGTGTGGGTCCCAGGCAGGGCGTGTTCGTCTCCTCAGCGTCCTGTTGTTTTAATCCCGCCCCCCTGTGCGGGATTTTTTTTGGTGCGCCAGGCATGGCGCGTAGCGCCGTGACTGGCGCTGTCCGACCCGCTGTGGTGGCGAGCCGGATGACTTGGGGGTGAAAGTCCTCTGCACACCCGGCAAGGGGAAGTGCTAGCTGAACGGCAAGGGTGTCCGTCGTAAGGCGGAATCTGAAGGAAGCCGCAGGCAAAATGCTGGCCTGACGAACAGGAAGCGGATATCAGGCGGTGTGGCGGGGTGAGCAGTCCAAGATCTGTAAAGCCCAATACTTGCACGGAACGCCACGACGTAGATCCGACAGGCATAAGCAGGAAGGTCGCGCGCATTACCCTGGGAGCCCCGTCAGTCTGCCTTGTGCTACTGGCATCGCAAGGTGCCGGGATGGGCTGGCGGGAGTCAGCAGAGGCCATAGTAGCGGCTCGGAACCGGAGCAGTGAAGGGCCGAACCTGACGAGAGTGGATAGTCACGCGTGCTCTCTGAGCGTTTGGGCACAAGTCTCGGCACAGCCGGGAGCCTGCGATCAAACTTGACGGCCGGAAGCCTGAGAGAGGTTGGGGTGTCCATTGAACGACAGGCGACACGACGAACGAAACGAAGCTCGCTGGAGCAATCCAGTCGTCAGGAAACGCCGGATACGTGATCCGTACGTCCGGTGTTGTGGGAGGACGGCGGGGGCAACCCCGCCTCCTACCCGATTCAGTCGACATTGCGGGCGCTCGGTAATGCACTGCCACATCCGCACGAAAAAAGCATGTTTAGCTCGCGATTTATGTCGGCTGCGTGAAATGCGGGTGAAAAAGCAAGCGGAACAAATAATGCTTATTTGAAAATCCTTTCTGTTTGCCGTTATTGTCTCCGTGGCGGGGACGGTTCAGACCGATAGTCCCGATCCTCATGAACGGCCCGCGCGCATGAATGCGGCGGACGGCACACTGGCCACGTGATCGCTTGCTAATGGAGCAGCAAGGAAAAAAGCCTCGAACACGAGGCGTGATCGAGGCTGCCGAAGGACAGACTCAATGCCTGTCCGGGAAGGTCGATCGGACCCGTGATCGACCTTGCCCACTATAGCCAGTTATCCGCCGAGCAACTGTGAACAAATGTCGCGGTCGAATCGACCGGCGAATTCGCGAATAAATCTGAATCGTAGCGTCGGATTCGATTAGCAGCGCGCACAGGCTTTCCGGCGGGCGAGATCGCCGCAGTCGAATTCGCTGCTGATCCGGATTCCCTGGTCAATGCCGCGGCGCCGACCGTGCGCACGACGTTCATGGGTCTTTACGGCGTCGACGCGGCGATGCCGTCGCACATGATCGACGAGATCGTGATGCGCGAGGAAGGGCACGAAGCGGTCGAGGCCTTTCTCGATCAGTTCAATCATCGTTTCGTCACGCTGCTGTATCGGGCGTGGAAGAAGTACCGCTATCCGGAAAGCTTTCGCGCGGGCGGCAGCGATGCGCATTCGCGCAATCTGTTGTGCCTCGCCGGCTTTGGCTGGGGCAACAAGCCGCAACGCGCCGGCTTGTGCGATTCGCGGATGCTCGCGCTGCTCGGCCTGCTGATCCAGCGAACGCGCACACCTGAAGGGCTCGCGGGCGTGATCGCGCTCGCGGTGCCCGGCGCGGACGTGCGCGTCGATGAGTTCTTTCCCGCGCTCGCGCGCGCGGGCGAGCCGCAGCCGCTGACGTCGTCGGCCGGACCCGCGCCGCGCCTCGGCTGGACGACCGTGCTGCCTGCCGTGAACGAACGCCTGATCGACGTCGCACTCGGGGTCTATCGGGCGCTTCCGAAGCCCGCCGCCAATCCGTACCTGACTCATGCCGCGTCATGAACGACGCGCCGAAAGGACCATTGATGAACCTTCGTTTTACCGTTTCCACCGTTGCGTCCGCCGCGCTGCTGTCGGCATGCGGCGCCTGGCAATCCGTATCGGACGCGTCGTCGAGCGCTTATCACGCGGTGTTTTTCAAGCAGATCAAGGTGCTCGACATCGATCTGTCCGCGCGCGAAGCGCTGAACCCCGACGATGCTGGTCGTGCGACATCGGTCGCGGTGCGCGTGTATCAGCTGAAGGACCGCAAGATGTTCGATGGGGCGTCGTACGATGATCTGCTGAAGAACGACCGCACGGTGCTCGCGCAGGACTTGCAGGCGAGCATGGCATCGGTGCTGAATCCCGGTGCGTCGGCGAGCCTGTCGCAACCGATGCGGGCCGACACGAACTATGTGGCGGTCGTCGCGTTCTATCGCAATCCGGGCAGCGGGGATGGTTGGAAATATGTAATCGAGAAGAAGACGCTCGATGCGGACAAGCCGTTGAAGATATCGTTGATGGATCAGTTTCTAGTGCCGGCGGGCAGAGCGGCCCACGATTAAGTGGGCCGCCGACTCAATCCGTGCGACCGAGATAGCCCGGTAGCCCCAATGCAGAGTCGCTCCTGGCCAGCTTCAAGGCTTCCTTGAGCAAAGCTGTGAACTTTTCGTCGCTATCGGGCTGCGGCAACGTCGCGCGAAAGAAGTCGGCCCAGCGAAATTCTTCCAGCGGGACACTGGTTTTTTCATAGCCGCCGGCATCGCGGACCGCTGCCGCGAGGCTTCGGTATTCATCGTCCTTCATTTCCCACACGTGCTCCGCCAATTCGGCAAACGGCCGGCGCATGCCTTGCGCGTCATACGGAAAGGTCCATCGTTGGTTTTCCATGCTGAGCCAGAACGATGCCCACGTGTACGACGAAAGATCCCGCACCAGCACGACCGGAACCGCGCGCACGCCCACCTGCCACAGCGCCGCCACCACATGGTGATGATCGATCGCGAACGGTATGCCGTTGGGTCCGCAGACGACCGGTATCGGCTTTTCGGCGATGGCCATCTCCAGGTCATGGCTGCTCAGGGACCGGTATTGGCGGGCTTTTTCGCGGACCTCCCGCGCGCCGTGGGTCATTTGTGTGGGACGGAGCTCTTCGATTTGCCGCGTGTCCATGTCGGTCTCCTTGTCTGGATGCGTTGACGCGGCTCCCGCAAATTTCATGCCGCCGGGCGAGGCGTCGCCCACTTTCCGCCAGACGTCTACGGCGCATCGTCCACACACAGCACCGGATCGCTGACCAGACAATCCGCATCAGACGCGGCAGGCCCGGTCGATTCCGGCACGATGTCGATTCATCCAGTTAGCGCCGCGACCGGCAAGCCTCTCCATGACCGACTTCACTGCACGCAGGTAAACGAGCTCGCGCTGTTCACGTCGCCCGCGCCGTTATAGCTGGGCCACGCCGGATACTGGCATAGCGGCCGCGTGCGTCCCGGCACACCCTCCGTGTCGGTGACCACCTGGTGCGCCGGCGGTGTGCCGTGCTCGACCCAGTTCTCCAGCGTCGTCAGCGAGTCCCACGATGCATTGAACTCGGTGCCGACCGCGTGCTGCAGCCCCGGAATCTCATAGAAGCGCGCGAACGAGCCGACCGCGCCAAAGCCCATCGTCACCAGCATGCGCTGATAGTAGATCTCGGTTGCCCGCGTGCTGACGGTCTGATCGACGGTGCCGTGCGCCATCAGCAACTTGCCGCCGTGCCGCATGAAGGGCGTCAGGTTCGCATCGGTCGCGTCAAGCCCCGACAGCATGCTGACGCGGCCGGACCATCGACCGGCAATCGCGGGGTTGTACTGCAGCGAGTCTGCGTCCGGGTTGTCCATCACCGTGTAGCGGACGAAGTCGTCGGCGATCTGGCCGTCGAACATCGCGGTGCTTTGCAGCGGATACGACGGCTGCGTCGTGCCGAGCGCGAGCGTCGTGACGGTGCCTTCGAGCGGTGAACTGCCGCCCACCCCGAGATCGGCGCCATACACGTTATAGCCGGGATACAGCGTTTCGCCGCTTTCGAGCGGGTACGCAAACACGAGCGGCGTGTTCATCGTGTTCAGCGCCGCGATCTGCCGGTCCGACAGGCAGGTGTCGCCGCGCGCGATACCGCCGGCGCAACGCAAAGGCTTGCCGTCGACGCTGGCCGTCGCCGGGTTGAACGTCGCATTGCACGCCTGCACGTTGCTGATGAGACCGTCGACCACGCCGTCGAGTCCGTCGCAAGCCTGCATGACCGCGTTGAGCAGCAGCGCGCGCTGCGCTGTGTCGAGATACGCGCCGGGCGCTGCGAAGCCTTCGGTCACGCGCAATTGCTGAAGGCTCAGCGTCGTAAAGTCGTACGCGGGATAGAACGCGATGATGCCGTCCCAGTCGCGCGGCCAGCGCTGCGCGACGGTCAGCGCCTCGCGCCCGCCAGTTGAGCCGCCCGCGAAATACGCCCTGGACGGATGCGTGCCGTAATGCGCGTCGATGATCACGAGCGAGGCGTCATGCGTTTTCTTCAGCGCTTCTCCCATGAAGTTGTCGTAGGCCTCGGCGTTGACGGAGAACGCGCCGTTCACCGAACCGTTGCTCGCCTCGTGCCCGGAATCGCTCGCGAACACCGCGTAGCCGCGCGACAACGGTCCCGGCAGAGCCGCCGGCGCGCTCGGCACGTTACCTGTGATGGCGGGAATCGAGCCGTCGAACCCCCCGCCGCCGAGCATCAGGATCTTGCCGTTCCACTGGTCCGGCAACGCGACGTTGAACAGGATGTCCGGCGCGGATGGATCGACCGGATGAATCGCGCCGGCCACGAGGCAGTACGATCCGGTAGCCGTCGCGCCGCTGCCGCTCGCCGCCACCTGGGTCGTCGAGGTGACGACGGCGCCTGTCGTCGGCAGACCGATCTCACGGGCGCGGATGGTCAATCCATTCAGATTCGGACAGCTGAGTTTCGATCGGGGTGGCGGCTCGTGCCTTTTGCATGCCTCGCCCTGGCATTGTCCTGCTGTCGAACCCGCGTACGCGCCGTGGCTCCACATGGCGCACAGCGCCAGCACACAGCACGCCCCCACCCACGACGGCACGCGCCCACGCGCGCGCCACGACTCTCTGCTCAAGTTCATCGCCGTGTCTCCTTCCAATGAGGCCTGGAGACGGCACCGGACGTCGCGGCATCAGCCCCCTATGCCATGACGTACCCATGACCTTTGACCTTTGTTGTTTTTGCCAACGGCGCGGCCACCGCGTGCGCAACGCCACGTCGCGTCTTGCGCGCAATACCGCCCGACACCGCATATCCGCACTTGTATTCGATTTGGTAGAAGTCTTTCATCGGCCTGTCGATGTGGTTCCGGTCGGCCAAAATCAACCAATCAATCATAGTCGCTAACTCACGCAACGCGCGCCGAATCGTCATCGCGGGCACGCCAGAGTGTCGTACTCGCTCGACACTGCGAAGCCCGGTGCGAGGTTGATGGCCAATTCTGCGAGCCTGTATGCGCAAACTGCGTCGGAGCCCGAACCTCATCAAGTCACCCGCGCGGAAGTCATGCACGAACTCGAGGAGCTGGAAGCGGCCGGATATAACCCGTCGGTCGGCGACGACGGTTCGTATCCCGCCGACATTCAAGCTGCCGAAGCGAAGGTCGCGGCCATGCATCGAGCGGAAAGGGGCGCGGCGATGAGTGCGGGACAGAGCGGGCAACCGGTGCGCACGCATTGAGGGCAAAGGCGAGAACCGGAATGGGACCGGGTTGGCTGCGTCATCGTATGTAGGTCGAGGCCGCCAATCGCGGATTGCGCGCGGTCGTCGCGGAGCTGTTCGTCAGTTGGAGCAGTCGCTCGTTGCTCCCGCTGCGGACAAAGGCACGAAGCTTTCGCACTGAACCAGATTCTCCGCATTCATCGGCTTCGTCAAAAAGAACCCTTGCACGTAGTCGCAGCCTGCGTCGCGCAGCGCATGCAACTGTTGATTCGTTTCGACACCTTCGGCTGTCACTTTGATGCCGAGTTCGTGCGACATCTGAATGATGCCCCGGACGATCGACGCGGCCGCCGCGTCGCGTCCCAGCGTTGCCGTAAACGAGCGGTCGATCTTGACGATGTCCGGCGAAAAATCGGCCAGATAACGCAGGCTCGAGTATCCCGTTCCGAAGTCGTCGATGGCGATGCGCACGCCAAGTCGCTTGAGCGCCATCAGCGTTGCCTGCGCGAGTGAGGGGTTTTCCATCAACGCGCTTTCGGTCAGTTCGATCTGGAGGCAGCGCGGCGGCACCCGGTGTTTTCGCAGCGCCTGGTCGACTATGGCGACAAGCGAGTCATCCCTGAGCTGACGCGCGGACACGTTCACCGACATGGACAGCTCTTTCCTGCCGGCGGCCTGCCAGACGGCCAGTTGAGCGAGGGCCGCGTCCACGACCCATGCCCCGACTTCGACGATGAACCCGCTTTCTTCGAGGATCGGAATGAAGCTGCCCGGACCCACCAGGCCTCGTGCTGGATGATTCCATCGAACCAGTGCTTCGACGCCTTTCACCGCCAGAGAGGCTGGCTCATGAATACCCTGGAAATGCAGCACGAATTGGTTCGACGCCAGCGCCGTGGGCAAATTGCACTCGAGTTCGAAATCGCCGAGCACGTCGCTGGATGCTTCGTCGGCGAACCGGAAGCCGTTGCGACCGCCTTTTTTCGCCGCATACATCGCGATATCCGCGCTCGTCAGCAGCGCCTCGTGATCGCGGCCGTGCTCGGGAAAGATCGATATGCCGATCGACGCCGTGACGAATGGCGCGGCGTGGTCTTTTCGAACGTCGCTTGAAAACAGGTTCAGCAGAGACTGCGCCAGGCTCGCCAACGTGGCCTTGTCGCTCTCGCCCCTGACGATCACCGCGAACTCGTCTCCGCCGAGGCGCGCTACACAGGCATCCGGCGCAAGCGCTCCCTGAATGACTTTGGCGATGTCCTGCAACAGACGGTCAGCGGCCGTATGGCCCAGCGTATCGTTCAGGACCTTGAATCGGTCGAGATCGACGAACATCAGACTGAAGGCGACGTTCTGCCTGCAAAGCGTCTTCATCTGGCGGATCAGCGCACCCCGGTTAGCCAAACCCGTCAGGCCATCGGTGTAGGCCAGACGGTCGAGCGCCGCGAGGCGTTCCTGTTCCAGCGTGATGTCTTCGCTGACACCGACGATGCGCACCACGTTCGCGGAGCCGTCGCACACGGGATAGGCCGTGCTTCTGATCCAGCGCAGGCAACCATCCGGACGGCGGATGCGGTATTCGACGCGACCTTCCGCCACTTCGGACGCGACGCGGTTCATCTCGGCGAGCAATGGCTCCAGATCCTCCGGCACCACGAGATCGAGCCACGCGGAAGGCCTGTTGCCAAGCTCTTGAGGCGTAATGCCGAACACGCTTTCGACACCTGCGCTGACATGATGACAGTGTTCAAAATGCGAGCTATACGAATAGAACACGAGCCGGACATGCAACTCCATCTCATGCATCAATTCATCGCGTTCGCGCAGTGTCTTCAACAACTCGGATTGCTGGGTGACGTCCTCGGAAGCACAAAGCAGCGCGCTCACCGCACCGTCGTCGCCCGTCACTGGCGTGAGCGTGGAGTTCCACCACCTGGTACGCCCCCTCGTCGTCGCGCAGCTTCCAGTGAACGATGTGCTCTTGCCGGAAACGGCGCCCGCCAAAGCCTTCTCGGCCGCCGTGCGGTCCTCGCCGGTCCAGAATGCGAGCCAGTCCGCGCCGGACAGTTGCTCCGGTGACTCCGCTTCCATCAACATCGCGCCATGCTCCGACACCCGCAGCATTTTTCCGTCGGTAGCGAGCACCTTCAGGCAGTCGCGATTCGCGTGCAGAAGCCCGCTCGCCAGTGCGGTGGCGGCGCTTTGCCGCGCGTAATCCAGGCCGAGTTTGCGACGAACGATCGCGAGACCGGCGACGCCCGACACCATCGACAATGCGACACGTAGGGTAATCGCCGCTTCACCGGCCGCTTGATGCACAAGAGCACCGATGCCAACGCCGGCAACGACGGCAATGCAGAGACTCGACAACGGTATGGTCCTGCGTTAACCGTACCGCGACAGGAAATAGGAAAGAAACTGCTGGTTGCGGGCTGACCAGCCATTGGCATGTGCGTCGCTATCGACCCGGGACTCAATCGGTTTGGTTTCTTTAGGGCACGAAGCCGCTTTGAATCTCACGCTGTTCTCCGGCTACCGGGTTGAGCGACGGCTCGAACGCTGCGAGCCGGCCCCACTTTTATTATTACGGTAGGAAGTCACAAATCTTTAATGCGGGGAAACGCGCGGGAACCGCGGTTCGCATGAGATCGGGGGCGGATTGCGCGCCCATCAGCCTTGGTGGGGCTCGACCTGCGCGAACTGACGAATGCGCTGCGCAAGAGCGGGTATTCCCGAGTCGCGAGCCACGTAGTGAGCGACCTGCCGGGTGGCCAGATCGATGGTCACCTGATCGTCGGGGGTCTTCGTGTTGGGTCCGTCAACGGCGGGATGGTATTCGATACGCAGTTGCCTCGCGTTGGCGACGAGCCGTAAATAGCCGAAGTTGCGGTCGTCGTAGCTTTCGAGGACCACGGCATCCGTGTCTTTCGACGCAGCCTGGATCAGTTGCGGCGCGCGAAGGGGCGGCTGTCCGTTGGTGGTGAGTCGCTGCACGGCGTGACCGCCGTTCCCGCAAACGATGTAAGGGATGTGGGTGCCATCGGAACGGGTTCGCGTAAAGCGCTGATAGTTGTGCGCGTGTCCCGCGAGGTCGGCATGCGGCCAGATACCGACCTCATTGCAAACCGTATCGATCTGCTGTTGCATTTCGACGCTCCAGCCATGACGGCCGCGCGCCACATAGGGCGGATGGTGATGCGCGAAAAGCAGGGCGCCTCGATAGTTCTCTTTCTTCACCCGCAATAACGCCGCTTTCAGGAACTTCAGCTGGCTGTTGCCGATGTGACGGTCCGCGATCACGCCTGGGTCCTCGAGCGTATTGCTGTACAACGCAATGATGCGCACGAACGGCGCCTCGAACGTGAAGAAAACGCCTGGCTGAATTTGCGCCGTCCGTGAAAGGTTGCCCGCATCGGGAGAGACCTGGAAGCAGTCGGAGCAGAAGTTCCTCAGAAACGCCTGCAGGCTCTTCTCATGCTGCAACGGCGAAACCATTCCGTCGTGATTGCCGGCAGCGGCGAGAATCGGCGCATGATAGTTGCGGTACGGATCATAGAACTGATCGTAGTAGTACTGCGCTTCGCCAAAGCTGTAGACGATGTCGCCCAGCAGGAAGTTGAATTGCGGCACCTCGGCGGGATCGGCTTCGTCGAAGTCGCTGACCATCTTGTCCGAAACTTCATTCTGGGTGGCCGGACCTTTCGTACTGCCGCAATCGCCGGTGGCGTGAAAGACGATCTGTCCGTTCGCGCTGATCGTATCGAGGAGCTTCTGGTTGTTGTCCACCACCGCCGCAAACGTCAGCCGGGGCTCGGTGCCGCCGCGCGGTGGCGGAAACGGCAGCGCCTTCAGCTTGTGCTCGCGGTTCAGTTCGTCGATGACCTTGTAGGCTGCGGCATCGGATGCGTGCCTGACCACGAAAGTTTGCGGGTCCGGCGTGGGTTGTGGCTGCGAGAAAACGGGCGCGGCGAGAATCCTGTCGCTGCGGTTGCCGCGTGCGGCTGACGATTCATCTGAACGCTTTTTCGGCATTTGCAATCCTCCTTGATCGTCGAACGGGAGCGGCCACGCTGTTGTCGGCAAAACCGTCGGCATGTGACGGCGCTGGCGCGGGCCGGATGCACCGTTCAGACGAACCTGAAACGGGGAAGTTCAGATTCGCTTGCCGTTGCGCAACCCGTGCGGCCCGAATTGCGGCGCACCGCTGTTCCGTGCGAAAGCCGGGTTCACGGTGGCACGCGTCTGTTACGACGGTACGAACACGCCCACAGCCGCCAGCGCCATCGCGAGCGTTGCGAGCCATCCTCCCCAGGCCAGCACGCCCTTGACGGCGAACTGTCCCATGACCCGCCGGCTTCGCGCCATCAGCATCATGATGACCATGATCGGCACCGCGGTAACGCCATTGATCACCGCGCTCCAGTACAGCGCGCGGATCGGGTCGAAATGCATGAACGTGATGGCCACACCGCCCAGGATGGCCAGTGCGATCACCGCATAGAATTCACGCGCGAGCGTCAGATGCAACGCGAGACTGCTGCGCCAGCGAAAGCTGCCCGCGGCGGCGTAGGCGGCCGAGCCGGCGAGGACCGGCAGCGCGAGCAGGCCGGTTCCGATGATGCCGAGCGCAAACAGGACGTAAGCGAAGCGCCCGGCAAACGGCTCGAGCGCGCGCGCGGCATCGGCCGAGGTTTTCACGTCGATGTGATGCAGATGCAGCGTAGCCGCCGCCGTCAACATGATGAAGAATGCAATGAAGTTGGACACCCCCATGCCAACCCACGTATCGAAACGGATCCTTCGCAACTGCGCGGGCGCCTGGTGCGGTACGCGGCGCAACGGCGCCTGTTCCGGTGCCGAGCGCATTTCTTCGACTTCCTGCGACGCCTGCCAGAAGAACAGGTACGGACTGATCGTCGTGCCCAGCACCGCGACGACCATGGTCAGATAGTCCGACGTCAGCGAGATGCGCGGCAACACAATGGCGCGCGCGACTTCACCCCAGGGGACCGGAACGATGAATGCGACCGCGACGTACGCGAGAAGCGAGAGGGCGGTCCACTTCAGAACGCGCGCATAACTGTCGTAGGGGACAAAAATCTGCAGAACGACGCAGAGCGTCCCGAGGCCGACGACATAAAGGTGCTGCGGACCTGGCAGCAGCAATCCGGCCGCGGCGCCCATCGCCGACAGATCGGCGGCGATGTTGATCACGTTCGCCACGACGAGCAGGGCGACCGCGCCGTACAGCAGCCATGCTGGATAATGCGCGCGTATGTTGGACGCGAGGCCCTTGCCGGTTACCCGGCCAATCTGCGCGCTCACCAGCTGTATTGCGGTCATCAATGGATACGTGATCAGGATCACCCACAGAAGATTGAATCCGAACTGCGCGCCGGCCTGCGAATAGGTGCCGATTCCTGACGGATCGTCGTCCGCGGCGCCCGTGATCAGGCCAGGGCCCAGGCGTCTGATCCAGGATCGCTCCACGGAATCGCGTACGGCGGATTCCGGCTCGATCAATTCTTCGTCGTTCATATATGTGTCACCTCGCGGCAACGTTTAGCAAGTCGCGGGCCCGGGTGTTCGGGCCGGCGTCGCGCGGCTTCGGGAGGCGGGCATAGGAATCGGCTGCACATCATGGACGCGCTCGACGAGCGCACCGGCGAAGATGCGCAAGGCGCCTCCGCTGACAGTGCGCGGAAATGCGGGTTTCTAAACGGGAGTAACGAACTTTGGGCCGTGCCGGCGGACACCGTCACGCATGGTGTGCAAGAGGCTTCGTCCGCAACTGGATCTCGTCGATCGCGTCAGGCAAGTCTTCGAGCACGATTGGCTCGGCGCGGCTCAGTCCAGTCGCGGCTTGAACGCATACTGCCCAATCTCGCCGCCGCGCGCGACCACCGCCGTGCTCTCGGGAATTTCCTCCCAAAAGCCCGCCAAGTCTGCGAGCGGCTCGGACAACACGAGGAACGCATTCTCGCCGGCCGTCTTGATGCGCTCGTCGTCGGGATACAACTCGCGCAGATGACGGAACGACGTGCTGTGAAACAGCGAGCGCGACTGTCCTTCGCTCGAATAGCGGACCGCGATAATCTGCTCGCCGTCGGTCGCGCACACGGTCATGTTCAGCGGTTCATCCACGCCATGCCGGCGGCCGGTGGCTTCGACGAATCCGACCATCCGTTCGAGCGCGGTGACGGGCGCGAGCTCCAGCCCGAAGGTCAGCGCGAGAAAAAACAGCACCTCGGAATCGGTCGAGCCTTCGATGGACGGGAACAGATCGGGGTCGATCGTCACCATCAGGTCGCGGCGCACCGCCGGATAGTTGCGCACCAGGCCGTTGTGCGCGAACAGCCAGCGGCCGTGGCGGAACGGATGACAGTTGGTTTCCTGCGACGGCGTGTCGGTCGCCGCGCGCACGTGCGCGACGAACAGCGGCGAGTGGATTGCCCGCGCGGCCTCGCGTAAATTGCGGTCGCTCCACGCGGGCTGGATGCAGCGGTAGCGAAACGGAATGTCAGTGGGATGTCCATACCAGCCGATCCCGAAACCGTCGCCATTGGTGGTGGTGGCGCCGAGCCGGGAATGCATGCTCTGATCGATCAGCGAATGCCGGGCGTTGAACAGCACGGTTTCGAGCTGAAGCGGATTGCCGGTATAAGCGAGCCAGCGGCACATGATTGCTCTCCTGTCGGTTGCGCGTGACACTACACCACCCGCGGGCGGCGATTGTAGGACCAAAGTCCGATTGAGGCAGACACCGTACCTGTCACTATGCCAGATGGCGTTTAGGTGCTTGCGTGCCGGGCATCGCTTTGAGCTTGCACCGGCCTGATCTGACAGAGGCAGCACGCGCATGAGCCACTTTCTGGACAGGTTACGTTGCTTCACGGCCCCCCGTCCCCAGTTCTCGGATGGTCATGGTGCTGTCACAGATGAAGACGGCAATGGGAGGATGCTTACCGCCAGCGCTGGCAGCACGACAAGATAGTTCGCTCCATGGGCGTCGTCACCGGGATCGTCTGGGTTTCGCTGATCCTGACCTACCTGTCGGAAGTGCGGCGCACACCGGTCGTGGGTTCCGTCGCTTAGCCGTATTCGTGTTTGCTCGGCGCGAGTGGTCGACTGCGCCGTTGCCGTTCGATGGACCTCCCCCGCAAAAGACGAGGCGGCACATGTGCAGCACTGAGATTCGCGCAGGCTGCAGGCTCTGCCAGCCAGCCTGCTTTCTTGCTGATGGAGGTGCCGATGAAACGCCGTGAACTGTTGGTTGCGCTGGCCGCAGGCGCGCTCGCCGAGGGTTCTACCGGCCTGGCGCAGGCAAGCCAGGCGAAATTCACCGGTCAGATCGATCTGCCCAAGCCCAACCTCAAAGGCACGATGTCCCTCGAAGAAGCCATCGAGAAGCGCCGGTCCGTGCGCAGATTCGCGCCAAAACCGCTGCCGGTCGAGGCCATTGGCCAACTGCTGTGGGCCGGGCAGGGCATCACCAGCTCGGACGGCAAGCGCGCGGCTCCGGCGGCCGGCGCTTTGTACGCGCTCGAACTTTACGTGGTGACCGCCACGGAGGTGATGCACTATCTGCCTGATGGCCACCGGGTCGAGACGCGGGCGACCCACGACCTGCGCCCCGAGCTGAGAGCACTGGCGGTCAACCAGGCGTCCGTCGAGGCGGCCCCGGCCTTGCTCGTGGTGGCCGCCGATCCCAGTCGGCTGAGCGCGAGGTATGGCGGGAGAGCGAATCTGTATGCCGATCTCGAGGTCGGGCACGCGACCCAGAACATGCTGCTCCAGGTCGTCTCGCTTGGGCTCGTCGCGGTGACCGTGGGCGCCGTCGACGGGGCTCCGGCGGCGCGCAAGCTCGGCCTGCCTCACGCCCAGACCGTCGTCTATCTGGTCCCGGTAGGTTTTCCGGTCTAAGTCATTGCGTGAGAATGAAATGAACGCGCCCCACCCGCGAACGAAAGGTGCTCGATACTTTCAAACAGGACCTGGACCTCGCGTTCGATACGCTGACGGCAATAGAAGACACCTACAAGGCATCGCCCGCTCCCTGACACGCGGTCCTTCCCGGCGGGACGGCCGGCGCGGACATCGATGCACCGGCCAGCAGTGCGGCAAACGCGAACTTCGAAGGAGCGGGTATCGTGTGTGCCATGTCAACTCCGCGTGGTGCCTATGAAGCCGATTCTCGTGCGCTCGACCCTGGTGGAATATTCGAAGCGTCGTGCTGTCCGTTTCGCGATGACGGTGATCGCGACGATCATGGCCGGATGCGTTTCCTCCTCACAACTGAGCGGTCATGTCACGCCTTCGCAAGCTTCCGAGGCGAAGGCGCTCGACCTGGCGGTCGCCAATCCGCAACGCAGTCAGACCGCCCGGGCGCGCGACGTCTATCGTCACCCGGCGCAGACGTTGCGCTTCTTCGATCTGAGTCCGACGCAAACCGTGCTGGAGATCGCGCCGGGCGGCGGGTGGTACACGGACATTCTGGCGCCCTATCTGCACGACGCGGGTCACCTGTACGAAGCACAATATCTGAGCACGTCCGCGGACCTGGCCTCGGAAGACCGGTCAATCGATGCAGAGTATTTGCGTAAGCTCGCGGGCGCCCCCGCAATCTACGGGAACGTCGTGGTCGGCACATTGCACGCGGGCCAGTTTTTCGGCTTCGATGCACACGAGCGGTTCGATCGCGTGCTTACTTTTCGCAACATTCACAACTGGATCAAGGATGGGCAGCTCGATGCCAATCTGCGTGCGTTCCATGACGCGCTGAAGCACGGAGGCGAACTTGGTGTGGAAGAACATCGCGCCCGGCCCGGCTCGACGGTACAGCAGATGATCGAAACCGGATATGTGACTGAAGCTTTCGTGATTGACCGGGCACAGGCGGCCGGCTTCGTGCTCGCGCAACGCAGCGAAATCAACGCGAACGCGCGAGATACGAAAGATTATCCGCATGGCGTATGGTCGCTGCCGCCGGGCTACGCGGGCGGTGACGTCGACCGCTCGCGCTACGCCGCAATCGGTGAATCGGATCGCATGACGCTGAGATTCGTCAAGCCTTAGCGTGTTCTACGGGCGCCAGCCGCGAGCGGTAATCGGCCGACGCGTTGGGCTGCGCTCAGTTTGTTGCACGACCCGCAGTAGCGTATCGACACAGTCCAGCGCGTCCGACAGTCGCCCGAGCACGATCAGCGAGCGGGCCGCATCGAGACGACCGTGAAACATCGCGTCGCGCGGTCCGGTCCGTTCCACCATGTCGATGAGCTGCCTGATCTCGGCCTTGACCCGCGGGTAGTCGGCGGGCCAGTAGCGGGCAATCCAGTTGCGTAGTGCGCGGATCAGCACCATGCAATCGTCGTACTCGCACTGCACGCTATCCATTGTCACCCTCATTCGTATCCCGCCCGGTGCCGCAAGCGGGATGTCGACTCTTCCCAGCTCAGTCTCATTGCCTGTTCGCTTTTTGCAGATCGCACGACTCCGAAGCTCGATCGTCCATCTGCGGCCCCCATTGGGGGGAAACCACCCCCCCAATCTCGCCTGCATCTGTGAACGAAGCAAGCGGCGCGCCACGTGTCGCCGCCCGGTCGTGAGCTTGGTCCAGCCGATCGCGCGCGTTGTCGACCCGCGCCGCGAGGTTCCCGCCACGTTGACCCATTGCCAATGAAGTGACGCAGCGCGTCGACAGCGGCTGCCCGGCGGCTTCTATCGCATCCGCCACAACGGTCTGCCTGCCGCCGACGCGGGGGGCCAATGTCGCGAAGTTGCGAGAGCTGCTGGACGTTGTGTTGACGTCGAGTCTTTCGTTCGCTCACCAGATTTCGGGCAAGGCAGGACGGCCGGGTAGCTGCATCGTCGCGCTCGGAAACAAATCGTTCGATTCGAACGGGTTCTCTCTTGCGATTCAGACTACCGCTTCGATGCGTACCGGCATCGCGCTCATTACCGGCATGGCGTTGATCGGATCAAGACCAACTGTAGTGCTGAGCAACTGGTTTGGATTGGCGCCGGCGTAGGTTTCGGGCTCCTCGTCGGGCATCGGTCCCCAGCCGTGCGGGATGGACACGACGCCTCGGCGCAGTGCGGCGTCCGCTTTGACGATAGCTCGAATGCGGCCATGCGGCGAAACAATGGCCACGCACTGGCCTTCGGTCAGTCCTTGAGCAGCCAGGTCATCGGGATGCACAAAGGCCGGATTGAACGGCATGCGTCGACGGACCGCGGGCAGGTGGTGGTACATGGTGTTCTGCACGTCGCGCACGCGCCGCACCGCCAGGCGATGCGTGAACCCCGGCGGCGCCCCCGCTTCGTTCAGTACGCCCGCCAGTTCGCACTCGACGTCGTCCGGCATCACGTCGAAGCGCGCGGCGTTCCCTGGCTCGCCGGGCTGAACGATCATCGGTTCGATCTCGTAGACTTTCCCTTGTGGGTACAGCTTCAGTTCGTCAAATGAGATCGAGCCGTGGCGAACCAGGATCGCAAGCAGCTCTTCGGTGGTCGGCGCTGCGCGCATATCGAGCGGAACGTCGTCGAATATGATGGTCTTGCCCAGGCGCCGCGCCAGATCCCAGAATACGAACCAGTCGTCCACGACTTCTGATCCCTCCGGCGGCGTCGCCACGGCGGCCGAGTATTGTGCGTAAGGCTGAAACATGATGTAGGACTCATAGTCGCGCGAATGCAGGTCGGCGCGCTCGAACATCAGCTTCGGTGGAATCACATAGTGCGCGAGCCGCGCAGTGTTAGTCATGAAAGGCTCGATGCATACCAGCAGTTGCAGTTGGCGCAGCGCATCGGCGATGCGGCGCTGGTCGGGCACGGCGTCGACTGGATTGCCGCCGTCGACCAACAGCGCGCGGATCTGGCCGGCGCCAGGCGTAGTGATTTCCTGGGCCAGCGTGCCGCTCATCTTCTGGCCGAACAGCATGCCATAGCCGCCGACACGGCTCTTCCAGCCGGATTCCCAGGAACGGCGTGGCGCAATCACTTCGGCCCGGCGCTGGTAGCGTGGGGCGACTACGCCGGGGTTCGGTACAGGGTCGCCGGGGCGAGCGAAGCGGCCACACACGACGTTGAGGCATTCGACCAGATGCTCGGCCAGATTGGAGTGCGGCGCCATGTTGGGCCCGGTTCCCGACGCGGCCGAGCCACGCTTGCGGCGCAGGCCGCCGGCCTCCCGCACGGGTTCCGCGAAGGCCGCAGCGGCGGCTTCGAGCCCTTCGACGCTTACGCCGGCGCGCTGGGCGACGTATTCGGGCGTGAACGGCTCGACCGCGCGCGCCAGTCGTCGCAGGTCCTTGACGTAGCGCGCGCAGAATTCGGCATCGTGCCAGCCGCGACACAGAATGATGCGCAGCAGGCCAGCCAGGACGGTCGGGTCCTCGCCCGGCAGCACCTGCAGGAAGACATCGGCATGGCGGGCGGTCTCGGTCTCTCGTGGATCGATCACCACCAGCTTAAGGCCGCGCTCCTTCGCTTCGTGGAGCTGCTTGACCGGATTCTGCAATGCAAAATTGAACGTGGATAGCGACACCAGCGGATTGGTGCCGACGAACAATAGCGCGTCGGCGAGCGCATACGGATCTTTGCCGGCAGCCCAGCCGCCCAGTCGCTCAAATGCCACCCATTTGGCCGACTGGTCGATGGTCATTGTGGAGAAAAACGAATTCGAACCCAGCGCCGCGAGGAAGGCGGGCAACATATGATTGGCGGCGAGGTTAGAGTAGTTCATGGTGCCGCGAAAGGCTGCGACCGCATCGGGGCCGTGGCGCTCGATCAGTGCCTGGAGTTGCGCCGCGATCTCGGCCAGCATCACGTCAAGCGGCATCTGCACGAAGCTGCCATCGGGCTGCCGTTTCAGCGGGTGCAGGACCCGCTCGGCGCTGTTATGCGCCTCATGCAGATACGCACCCTTAATGCAGGCGTAGCCGCGCGTGAGCGGATTGTCGCGGTCGCCGCGCGCAGCAACGACGCGTCCGGCGTCGTCCAGGGTCAAGCGCAGTGAACAGTTGCCGGCGCAGATGCGGCAGGCGGTGACGGCTTCGCGTGGCACGGCGAGCTCCTCGTGTAGTGTGGCCCACACCTCGTAACCACCCACAACTTTCGGCGTAAAGGTTAAAGCCGTGCCGGATACCTGCGCGATGACAGAGCACCCGCATACGACTAGCGTTAGATCGCCGCCAGGTTGCGGCCGTTCATTCGCTATTATAAACGACGTTCATATTTTGGCAAATAGCCCGGTGACCTGTTGCGAGCGCCGCTGCCCGACCGACACTGTCATCGAGAGGCCTCGCTGTTCTAGCGCCCTGCTGCTGTCTCACACGACTTTGGCGCGCCGTGCTTTCGCCCGTTGTCGGCCAGAGGGCGATGCCCGCGTCTCTCATATGAATGACGGCTGAGTCCGTGAAACCGGCCCGTCGCGCCTTACGTCCGCAGTACCGCCGGAGGGCCGAGCGAACGGGCGTAGTTCGCAATGGGCGCTTTGAGCTGCTTCATGCAAAATAGCCGCATCCAGGATGTGGAGGATGACTCGTGGGTATCAACTTCGACTTGAACGACTTGCAGGCGTTTCGAGCAGTAGTGGAACTGGGAAGCTTCCGCAAGGCCGCCGAGGCGGTGAGCATTTCGCAGCCGGCCTTGAGCCGCCGGATCGACAAGCTCGAGGAAGCACTCGGCGTGCGTCTATTCGAGCGCACCACGCGCAGCGTCACGCTCACCACCGTCGGCCGGGTATTCGCGCCGAGCGCCGAGCAGCTGCTTGATGATCTCGACGTCGCGTTGCTTGGCATCCGCGATGTTTCTTCGAGCCGACTGGGACGTGTCACCATCGCCTGCGTGCCTTCGGTGGCCTACTACTTCCTGCCGAGCGCCGTCGCGAGCTATCACCGCCGCTTCCCGCGCATCAGGGTCAAGATGCTGGATATGAGCGCGAATGAGGTGCTTGGCGCCGTCATCAGCGGAGAGGCGGATTTCGGCGTGAGTTTTCTGGGCAGCCAGGAGTCCGAGGTCGAGTTCAAGGTTCTGCTGCAGGAGCGCTTCGTGGCCGCCTGCCGCCGTGATCACCCGCTCGCCCGCAAAAAACGCGTGACCTGGAACGAGCTTTACGAGCACGAGTACGTCTCGGTGGACAAAACTTCCGGCAACCGACTGCTGCTCGATCAGGCGCTGTCGGCCGTGGCGCCGCGTGCGCCGAGCGTCTGCGAGACGCGTCACGTAACGACCATGCTCGGTTTAATCGAAGCGGGGCTCGGTGTCGCCGCAGTGCCGTCGATGGCCATGCCCGGGCGCGATCACCCCATCCTCACGAGCGTGCCGCTCGTTGAACCAGTGGTGAAGCGGCGCGTGGGAATCGTGAGACGCCGCGGACGTCCACTTACACCGGCTGCGCAGGAGTTTCATAGAACGATTGTCGAGATGAAGCGCGGCGGCGTCGCATGCAGCGATGCCGTGGGCAATAACACGTCTCCAAAAGAGCGGCCAGGCAGGAAAACCGCATCATGAGGTTGGCAAGACCGCTTCGATCGCTCTATCTGCAGGTTTTGCTGGGCATGATGCTCGGCATGGCGCTCGGTCACTTCTTGCCGCAAGCGAGCCCGCTGCTCAAGCCCTTTAGCGACGGGTTCATCGGCCTCGTGAGGATGATGATTGCGCCGATCGTTTTCTGCACGATCGTCTCGGGGATCACGTCGCTTGCGAGCGGGAAGGCCATCGGGCGCACAATTTTTCAGGCGCTGGGATTCTTCTATTTTTTGACAGCCGTGGCGCTTGCGCTCGGACTCGTCACGGCCTTCGTGCTGCGACCCGGCGCGGGCATGCACATCGACGCTAACCATCTGGACGCGAGCATCCTCGCGCAATATGCGAAGCACGCGCAGCCGGGCGGCCTTGTCGCATTTGCGCTGAGCGTCATCCCCGAGACGATGTTTGGCGCCTTCGACAAGGGCGAGGTGCTGCCGGTGCTGCTGCTCTCGCTGCTCTTCGGCTTTGCGCTAAATTCCTGTCCGGAGGCGGGCAGGCCGGTGCTCGCGCTCATCGACGGCATTGCCCAGGCTCTGTTCCGCATCCTCGCGATGATCATGCGACTCGCTCCGCTCGGGGCATTCGGCGCGATGGCTTTCACGGTGGGCCGCTTCGGCATCCGCTCGGTCGGATCGCTCGGGATGTTGATGGTGTCCTTCTACGTGGCATGCATGCTGTTCATTGCGCTGGTGCTCGCTCCGCTCGCGCGGCTGCACGGCTTCGCACTTTGGCGGCTCTTGCGCTACATGCGCGAGGAGTTGCTCATCGTTCTCGCGACGTCGTCGACGGAGCCGGTACTGCCGCGCCTGATCGCGAAGCTTGAGGCGCTCGGCTGCGACAAGGGCGTTGTGGGGCTTGTGCTGCCCGCAGGCTACTCGTTCAATCTCGACGGCACCGCGATCTATCTGACGCTCGCCTCGATGTTCATCGCGCAGGCGTGCGACGTGCCGCTTTCCGCGCCGCAGATCGCGATGATGCTCGCCGTTATGTTGCTCACGTCCAAGGGGGCGGCGGGTGTGTCGGGCAGCGGATTAGTGGCGCTCGTCGCGACGCTGACGGTGATTCCCGATCTGCCCGTCGCCGGGGTGGCGCTACTGGTGGGCATCGACCGCTTCATGTCCGAGGCGCGCGCCCTGACGAGCGTGATCAGCAACGCCTGCGCGGTGATCTTCGTTTCCATGTGGGAGGGTGCTTGCGATCGTACGCGTCTTGCGCGAATGCTCGGGGCGGCAGCGCCAGGCGGCGCGGACGGTGCGGGGGATCCCGCGAGAGATACCTCGGGGATGTGACAGGAAGGCCGCCTGAGGCAAGCCTTCATTCAGGTTTGCGTCAATGAGCGGAGACGGTATCTAGCCCGGTCGATTTGACGTCTGCCTGTACGCCAGGTGAAGCGAGGTAGTCGAGCAGGGCTTTCGCTTCCTTCGGATGCTGTGCGCTGACGGGAATGCCGCCGGCGAAACGCGTGACCGACTGCAGGGACTCAGGAATCTTTCCGACGAAGGTCGCCCCCTTGACGGGCAGCAACTCGCTCACCTGCTGGAAGCCGATTTCGTAGTCGCCGTTCGCCACCACCGAGGCTACTGGAATCCGCGGGATCATCTTCGCCTTCGGCTTGACCTGATCCTCGATGCCGAGCTTCCTGAACAACTCCCGCTCAATGTAGACACCGCTTGCGCTGTCCGAGTACGCGATCGACTTCGCATGCAGCAGGGTCTGCCGAAGACCTTCTGCCGAACTGATATCGGGTTTCACCGCTCCTTCGCGCACGACCATGCCGATGCGCGAGTCGGCCAGCTCGACCCGCGATCCGGGGATGACCTTGCCTTTCCGGATCAGTTCGTCAAGCGCATATCCGACCATGATAACGGCGTCGGCGGGCTCGCCACGCTCAAGCCGGTTGGGGATCGCTTCGGGCGATTTGCCCATCGACGGACCAAGCGCGGTGTCGAGCGTGTTGCCCGTCTCGGATGCGAACTTCGGGCCGAGCACCTTGTACGCTGCGGTAAAGCCACCCGAGCTCATGACGTGCAGGTCGGCGGCTTGCACGTTCGCCGCAACAGCCGAGGTTGCGACCAGTGCTGCGCCGCATAGTTTCAGAAACAGATTTCTCATGATCGGAGTCGTGTCAGATTGTGTGTTTAGCCGCATGCGGAGCGAGACGCGAATCAGTGCGCCGGAGTCAGCGTCGCTGCGCGGCGGCGATAGAGTGCAAACGTCGCCATCAGGGCGCACGCTGCCGCGAAGCTCATCCAGTAGCCGGGTGCGGCCTTGTCGCCAGTCATGTGAATCAGCGCCGTGGAGATCGCCGGTGTGAAACCGCCGAATACGGCGGTCGCGAGGCTATAGGCGAGCGAGAAGCCCGCGACGCGTACCTGCGCCGGCATCACTTCCGTCAGTGCGACGATCATCGCGCCGTTATAGATGCCGTACATGAACGAGAGCCAAAGGAGGGCGAGCAGCATGTTGAGGAAGCTGGGCGCGTGAGCGAGCAGCGACAAGGCCGGGTGCGCGGTCACGATGGCGAGCACCGTCATGGCGATGAGGAGCGGCCGGCGGCCGATCCTGTCGGAGAGGGCTCCGCCGATCGGCAGCCACACGAAGTTCGACACGGCCACACACAGCGTCACAAGCAAACTATCGGCGGTGCTGAGGTGCAGGACCGTCTTGCCGAAAGTCGGCGCGTAGACCGTGATGAGATAGAAGCTCGCGGTGGTCATCGCCACCAGCATCATGCCTGCAATCACGACGGTCCAGTTCTGGACCAGCGTCGTGAATACCTCCTTCATGCTCGGGCGATGCTGGCGAGCCTTGAACTCCTCGGTTTCCTGCAGATTACGACGCAGCACGAAGAGGAACGGCACGATCATGCAGCCGACGAAGAACGGCACGCGCCATCCCCACGCCGCGATGGTAGCGGCGTTCAGCGATTGGTTGAGCGCGAAGCCGAGGCCCGCGGCCACGACGATCGCCACCTGCTGGCTCGCGGACTGCCAGCTCGTGAAGAAGCCCTTGCGGCCGGGCGTGGCCATCTCGGCGAGATACACCGACACGCCGCCCAGCTCCGCACCCGCGGAGAAGCCCTGCAACAACCGCCCGAGCAGCACAAGCGCGGGCGCCACAAGGCCAATGGTCGCGTAGCCCGGCACGAACGCAATGAGGATGGTGCCGCTCGCCATGATGGAGAGCGTGACGATGAGCCCCTTGCGGCGGCCGACGTCGTCGATGTACGCGCCGAGAACGATCGCGCCGAGCGGGCGCATCAGAAAACCGGCACCGAAGACCGCGAACGTCATCATCAACGAGGCAAATTCGCTCCCGGCCGGAAAGAAGACGTTGGCGATCTGCGTCGCATAGAAGCCAAACAGAAAGAAGTCGAACTGCTCCAGAAAATTTCCGGCCGTCACGCGGAAAACCGCCGCGGCCTTTGAATGTCCCAGCGAAAGGGTAGAGGGCGAGGGGTGCATCAATGTGTCTCCTGAAATCCCGAGATATGCGGTGGTCCCGCTCTTTGTCTGTTCGGGAATTTTGGCCCGTGGCCAATCAAACGATAAGTGCAATCTTCCGAACGATTGATGTCGAATGGTTATCAATCGGCGCCTCTTTTTCGCCGCCGCGCGTTAGCTGTGCGCCAGCGCGTGGCGGCGACCATCAGAGGCCAGCGGTCAGGCCACGAAACGACACTGGGAAGCGGCCGTACGCGTGTCCATATTGCGTCCGCGGTTCAAATGATCGTCAATTTCCGCAGCGCAGCCCAGCATGCGCGGATAGAGGAAGATCGTGAACGCGGCCGTTTCAAGGTCCGCCTCGCTGAACTCCCCGCGCTTGAGCGGCTGCCACAGCATCTTCAACAGCAACGCGGCAATCACGGCATCGACATTGACGCAATAGACATTGCGCGAGACACCTGCGTCGAACAAAGCCTGCACCAGCACACGGTAAAACGCATGAAACGCGTTGTACTCGCCGCGGGCTTCATAAAGGTTGGCGATGAAGATTTCCCGCGGGTCGTGGTTCACCGGCTTGTCTTTGAAGACCGGATGATTAATACCCGGAAGTTTCGCAATATCGAGGCTCCCCAACTGCTTCTGGCGCGTCTTGTACTGCGCGTATCGCTCGACGGAGCGCCGGGCGAGCGCTTCGAGGTCCACGGTATGACGAGCATCGGTCGGATCTTCAAGGCCGCTGCTGCGGAACGCCTCGTTGAGGAACGCAATGCCTTCGTAGCCGTTGCCGCCATGCGTATATCCAGTGTGCGTGAGGAACCCCGCCAGAGCCTTGTTTAGCTGCACCCGTTCGGGACTTTCCGGGCCATCGGCAGATACTGCGCCCTTTGCGCCTTGCGCCGAAATGGCGCCGGGTCCGTTCGTGAGCAGCAAACCGACAAGGGTCTTGAACGCGAAAAGGTCGTCGGCAGTCGGTTTCAGGTTTAGCAGCGCTGCGAAGGCGATTTCCGTCAGAGTGCGTTCGCCGAGTAATTCTTCGGTGGCGAAGCCGCAAAATCCGTCCGGGCCGTGCCGCGAGGCGTCCGCTGAGGCGCCGATCATGGTGCCGAAGAGCTTTGTCCACCACGGCAAGCTTTCTGCGGTCAGGCGGGAGATCCGCTTGCGCATGAGCGGGCCCCAGGCGAGTGTCGTCGTGATCGCCGCGAGTACTGCTTCCAGGCGCGGATGGCCCGGGCCACACGACAGCCATCGGATGATTGCGGAACTTACGCCGCGCGAGGCGAGCCCGCCCAGCATGGCTTGCGCCTCTGGATCGGGTTCATCGCAGAACAGCGCTGCAGTGTCCGCGGTGTGGACGGCCTCGACATCAAAGGTCTCGTCGAACGCGTCCGTGAGCTTGGCTGTCGCGAAGGCGTCGATCATCAGTGCTGCCGCCTCGCGCGCAGCACGCTGGCGATTCGGCCCGACGATCGCCGCCGCGGCCGCGAGCACGGCATTGGGCGCATTGCCCGCCTCGCGCGAAGCCTGCGCGGCCGCCAGTTCCGGTGTCCCGTGCAGATTCACTGCAGCGCCAACAGCCACGTCGATGAGCTTTGTGTCGTTTGCCCCGCCGAACTCCCGCAACAGCGCGAGGCAGATGTTCTCCTCGAGCGAGCGCGTCGCTGCTTCGAGCATGGATACTCCGTGCAGGCTGCTCACCTGCGTTTTTGCGTCCATCTGCGAGGCGCCCGAAGCGTCCTTCAAGGGTTGGCGCGGCGGGATTGCGCCGATCTGGCTGTTCGCCCGCGTAATCTGTTCGTTGTACGGCGCGACTGCTTCCACGACCGGCAGGGCGAGGTCGTCTGGCAGTTCGATCCCCTGATCCGAGCCAAACCACGGTTTGAGCGCGAGGCTGCCTTCCGGCTCAAAGTCGGGCATCGTCGCGTTCGCGCGCATCACTGCGGTGAGCGCGGCGGGAATGTGCGCGATGTTTGTCACGACGGCGCCCTTCACCGAGCAGCATGGATCGTCCGGCGTAAAAAGACGCTCGACGCCGAACTTCTCCATGAACCAACGCTCCTTGGCAAGAGCATCGTCGGCGCCGCCCGCCATTGCGCCCGCATGCCCCACCGCGCGCGTCAGACGACTCTTCCAGCGGCCTACCACGCAGGCAATGACGGGTTTCGTAAATGTGGCGTCGGCCTCGTAGTAGCCGCCCGGCTCGCAGTACAGTACGGCAGCCTTGCTGCGCGCGTCGTTGGCGAGGGCAAAGGCGAACTCCGGCGCTGCATAATGGATGTAGACGTCCTTGCCGCTGGATACGACGGTCGTTGTACCCCAGCCGCTCATGCGCAGATATTGCGCAATGGTGGTGCTAAACCCGCCCGAGTTGGAAAAGATCGCGATCGAGCCCCGCCGCAAAGTTGCGCCGGGATCATCGCCGCCGAGCGCACCCCCGATGCGCACCCGCTGCCAGGAGTCCGCGACGCCCAGCCCGTTCGCGCCAAAAATGTCGATGCCTGCTTGCTGGCCCATCGCGCGAATTTCCCGGGCGTCGTGCACGGAGATCTTCTCCGTAATGATAAAAATCTTGCGCAGATCGGGATTGACGCGGATCAGTTCGGCCACCCCATCGCGCGCGGCCGACGGCGGCAGATAGACGACGCCGCAATTGAAACGATGCCCGGCTTCGAGGCCTTCGCGCACGTTGTTATAGACGGGGATGTCGCCGGCAGGCGTCACGAGCACCTGCCCGCGCTTGCCAGGCGCAGTGCCGAATACGATATTCCCACCGGAAAACGCGTGGCTCACCGGCGTCACGTCCGACGACTCGCCTCCCAGAATGTTGAGCACACAAACGCGGTCCTCGCGCGTGACTATTTGTGCAAGCGACTGGATGCCGACGAAATACCTGAAATGATTATTGCCTTGCTTGACCATGTCGATCTCCTTACGCCTTTGCCGTATCCGCCTGCGGTTGCGTCTGACGTGCGCCGATGCGCGCTGCGACCTGCGCGCGCCCTCCCGATTGCATCCACGCATCGGCCTTCCGTGCGTACTGGATCACTTCGCTGATGTCGGAGTCAAAGCCGAACAGGCGATAGGGAAGACCGAGCGAATCACAGGTGTCGCGCAGTGCCGACATGCCACGAACAAGGTTTGGACCGCCGCGCCCAAGGACGACATAAAGCGGGGTGGGACCGTGCTCGCTGAAGTGCTCGCGCAGCGCATCGGCCATCGCGCGCAGTGTTTCGTAGATATCGGTGTTGTTGGACTTGCCGCCAATGATGAACAGTACGTTGGACTGCTTCAGCCAATGCCGGAAGCAGATGCGCGCCACTTCCTTCATTTTTTCGTAGGGAGGATTGCCGCCGAAATCCGAAGAGATGATGGCTGCGTCGCCCAACATCTCCGTGACGAGCGAGTTGGCCCCGCCGCCGAACGTGGGCGCGAGGATCGTTCCCTTGTCATTGATCACATAGACATCGCTTTGACCCTGGTGCGTGCGAAGCTGGTTGATCTCCTGCTCGAAGTCTGAGTAGTCGGCAGCGAACAGGTGAGCAGGCAGGCCGAGGCGCGAGAAGCGCGGGTCGTCACGGTCGAACCCGCACTTGAAGTCGCAGGCCACGGGTGTGAGCCGACCGTTCTTGTTCTCGCGCATGCGGATCGGATTCAGTTCGAGCGTCGTCATGCCGAAGTTGTGAAAGAGCTCCCAGAGCTTCGGCAATTGCTGCACGAGTGGGGAAATGATCTCGCGCGGCGCGCCGATCTCGCTCAGCGCATTCGCGACGACGAACGCCTTCAGGCCGGTCAATGCATCAAAGGGCACCATTGCCACGAGCTTTGGATCGACCTCTTCGATGTCCATGCCACCCGCGTGCGACAGCGTCATGGTGGGAGCGCGAAAGCGGGTGGAATCGGTGATCGAGAAGTAGACTTCATGTTTGGCCGGTACGCCTGCTTCGAACGTGACGCCGTTCGCCTTGGCCCTCACATGACCCACGACGTGCTCGGCGAAGTACAGCCGCTCTTTCTCGGCGAGCGCCGTCTTGAGATCTGTCGCGCGCCCGAGCAACCCGGCCTTGCCCTTCTTGCCCACGCCGCCCTTGAATACCGGCTTGATAAAGACCTGCCCGTGGCGGTCGATCAGCGACTTTATCTCCTCTTCGCTGGCGCTCGGCCCCAGCACTTCGCTGGCCGGGAATCCGACGAATTGCAATAGGCGCGCGCCGTGCAACATTCCGGTGATCTGCATATGAGTGTCTCCTGAAATTCAAGGCAATGACGAATGAAGCAGGTACTGAGTCCGTTTAGCTCGCTGCGCAAGGCGCGAAAGCTCGTCTGCCGTGGACTCGCTTGAAAGCGGCGGCAGGATTCACAACGCGAGGTGGGTCATGCGAGATCGGCATCGGCTACCGTTGGCGGCACCCGTGACCGGGTTGCACTGGAATGCGGCGAAACGCTGTTCTGCGTTTCGCGCCTGTCTCCGATGCGTTCTCTGTCGACGCGTTTATGAACTTCTTGAGCATCGATATTTGCTCAAGACGCCCCGAACGAGAAGTGCAATTTTTTGAAGCATTGATGTTCAACGGTTATCAATATCGTCGAACGCCGTTACGTTGTGGCGACAAGTGCTGCTTTCATGGTGGGCCTCACGGCGATGTTCAGGATTGCGCAGGGAACTGGCCGAGCTGAAGGAACACCGGTCGACTTCGCAACTCAACCCAGTCGCACGCGGCCAGCTTTACCGTCGGCATCGTTGGGCGCAACTTTCTTGATGTCACTTCCGACCCAACGCTCTTCAGAAGATTTCAGATGCGATCGCATCGCCGCTTCTGCAGCAATAGGGTCTCCTGCTTGCAGTGCATGCAGAACGTTTTCGTGCTCCTCAACCGCAGCCATCCATGTGGCCGTATTTTCGACGAGTTCGCTAATCCTCGCCCCGATCGGATCGCGCCTCGCGTCAAACAGATCGGCCACATACCGGCTCAACACCGTATTGCCGGCCGTTTCCGCGATGATCAGGTGGAATTGCCGGTCCGGTTCCACAGGAGATTTGCCGGCAGAGGCGAGGCGATGCATCGCATCCACGCTGCGCCGCAACCGGTCCAGAGAGCCGGCCGTAAGCCGCGTGCTGGCGAGCACGACGAGGCTGCCTTCGATGACGGCCCGGGCCTGCATGATTTCCGTCGGACTTTCGCCTAATACAGCCAGTGACCCTTCACGTTCGTTTGCGGTTTCGAGCACATAGACGCCCGAACCCATGCGGGTCTCGACGCTGCCGCCGATTTCCAGTGCGATCAACGCCTCGCGCAGAGACGGGCGCGAAACACCCAGTTGCTGCGACAACTCGCGCTCCGGCGGCAGTCTGGACCCCGGCGGGAAATCCCCTCCGTGGATGAGGCCGCGAATCTGGTCGGCGACTAATTGGTAAAGCCGCTTTGGCTCGGTCTGTTTCATTTTGCTGCCGGAAGGATAAATGGCCCGGGTCGTCCGTCGACCAGCGATCAAAGTCTACCACGCAAGCCTGACAAGGTTTTCAGCGCATTTTGCAGGAACAGTTCGGGTTTGCCCTTGGTAAGGCCAGAAGAAGTATCTTGCAAATTGGCTTGACCAAAATCGCCGTTTATTCTTTAATCTGCATCAGATTGGCCTGACCGATGGCAGCGCCTCGACACAAAAGAAGGAGACACGTGTGACAGATCTGAGCACTGACCTGGCCCCGCGCGTGGCGGACGGCTTCGCGTTAAAGGAACCCCCGGAGCTATTGAAACTGAGCGGGCTGGGCAAGCGGTTTCCCGGTGTCGTTGCACTGGAGGACGTGCACTTCGAATTGCGCCGCGGCGAAGTACACGCGATTTGTGGCGAAAACGGCGCCGGCAAGTCAACCCTGATGAAAATCGTCAGCGGGCAATACCAGCCGGATGCCGGCACGATCGTTTTTCGCGGCATGCAAAGGCGGTTCGCGTCCTCACTCGAGGCACAGGAAGCAGGCATTGCGATCATTCACCAGGAACTGAACCTGGTGCCCCACCTGTCGATTGCGGAAAACATCTACCTGGCACGCGAGCCCAAACGCGGGCCGTTCATCGATCGCGCACGACTGAATGGGAACGCCCAGCGCGCGCTCGCCCGCATTGGATTGTCGTTGCCGCCCACGAGGCTGGTGGGGACGCTGTCGATCGCCCAGCAACAGATGGTCGAAATCGCCAAGGCGCTCTCGCTCGACGCCCAGGTGCTGATCATGGACGAACCCACTTCGTCGCTCACGGAATCCGAAACCATGCACCTGTTCCGGATCATCAAGGAGTTGCGCGAGAGCGGGGTCGGCATTGTCTACATCTCTCATCGTCTCGATGAAATGAAGCAGATTGTCGATCGCGTGACGGTGCTGCGCGACGGGCACCACATTTCAACCGACGATTTCGCGGCGACCAGCATGGATGAAATCGTTGCGCGAATGGTCGGCCGGGCGCTGAACGATGCGTACCCGCCGCGCCGCTCGGTCCCGACGCAAGACGTGCTGCTGCGTGTCGACAATCTGTCGCGCGCACCGGCATTTGGGCCGGTTTCGTTCGAACTGAGGCGAGGCGAGATTCTCGGCTTTGCCGGTTTGATGGGCGCAGGCCGGACCGAAGTGGCACGGGCGATTTTCGGCGCTGACCAACCGGACGGCGGCGAGATTCATATCGGGAGCGAGCGCGTCTCGATCCGCTCGCCTATCGATGCGATTCACCACGGTATCGCGTACCTGTCGGAAGACCGCAAGAGCGACGGTCTCGCGCTGAAGATGCCGGTCGCGACCAACCTCACGCTGGCCAATATCGAGGCGGTGTCGGGTCGCGCCGGCTTCATTCGTTTCGCCGAAGAAGCGGCCATCGCACAGCGTTACGTCGAAACGCTCGGGATCCGCACGCCGACCGTCCATCAACTCACGCGCAACCTGTCCGGCGGCAATCAGCAGAAGGTTGTGATCGGCAAATGGCTGTTTCGCAAATCGAAGATTCTGTTTTTCGACGAGCCCACGCGCGGCATCGATGTCGGCGCGAAATACGCGATCTACACGCTGATGGACCAGCTCGCCGCGCAGGGCATCGGCGTTGTGCTGATCAGTTCGGAATTGCCTGAAATTCTCGGCATGTCCGATCGCGTCGCGGTATTCCACGAAGGCCGGATCGCCACGATCCTGGAGACGCGCCACACCAATCAGGAAGAAATCATGCACTTCGCATCGGGACGAAATCATGCTTGAAATAACATCCGAACAGACCACTACTGTCGACACCAGCGCGAAGCTCCGGCGTCGCGACCTGATTCAGAAATTTGCCGCGCTCGGCAGTCTGATCATGCTGGTGGCCGTCTTTTCATTGACCAGTTCCGCTTTCTTCTCGGTCGACAATGGCATGACAGTGGCCTTGCAGGTGACGTCGATTGCCTATCTCGGCGTGGCGGCAACCTGCGTGATCATTACGGGCGGAATCGACCTGTCCGTGGGTTCCGTACTCGCGCTGTCTGGTGTGGTCGCCGCGTTGCTCGTCAAGGCTGGCGTGCCGATTCCTCTCGGCATGCTCGGCGGCGTCGTGGTGGGCGGCCTGTGCGGATTCGTTAATGGCCTGTGCGTCACGCGTATGGGTCTGCCGCCTTTTATCGCCACGCTCGGCATGATGCTGGTCGCGCGTGGTCTCGCGCTTCAGATCACTGGCGCGCGCCCGGTTTCGGGACTCGGCGACGCGTTCGGCGAACTCGGAAATGGCGCGTTGTTCCGCATCTCGCATATCGGGGCAGACGGGTTCCCCGATACGGTATTTCCGGGGATCCCGTATCCCGTGATCATCATGGTCGTGTTGGCGGTGGCCGTGTCGATCATGCTGACGCGCACCTCGCTTGGCCGCCACATCTACGCAGTCGGATCGAATGCCGAAGCCGCGCGGCTCTCCGGCGTCAATGTCCGCCGCGTCACCTTGTTTACCTATGTGCTGTCCGGCGTGCTCGCCGGTCTGACGGGCTGCGTGCTGATGTCGCGCCTCGTCACGGCGCAACCGAACGAAGGCGTCATGTACGAGCTCGATGCGATCGCCAGCGCCGTGATTGGCGGGACGTCCCTGATGGGCGGTGTAGGCACGATCTCCGGTACGGCCATCGGTGCGTTTGTGATCGGGGTGCTGCGCAATGGCCTGAACATGAACGGCGTATCGAGTTTCATCCAGCAAATCATCATCGGACTGGTCATTCTCGGCACGGTCTGGATCGACCAGGTCAGAAACCGTCGATGAAGCACATCGAATGAAGCCATTCGAGAAGTCCAACAAAGCAGTGCAATCACCAACCCAAGGAGTGAGACATGAGAAAGATGTATCTGGCATTGGCCGCCGCACTTTTGACCGCAGTGACGGCGCACGCGAATGCAGCGAACGGAGAGATCGCCGTGATCGTCAAGACGGCCAACTCGAATTATTGGCAGAACGTGCAAAAGGGTGCAACGGAGGGCATGAAAGGGCTGAACGGCTACACGATGACGTTTCAGGGACCGGCGACCGAGTCAGCCGTGGCGGACGAGGTCAATATGGTCGAGAACGCGGTGAACCGGCATGTCGCGGCGATCGTGCTCGCGCCGTCCGATCCTGACGCGCTGATCCCGGCAATGAAGAAGGCCTGGGAGGCAAAAATTCCGGTCGTCCTGATCGATTCGCTCGTGTCCGATTCCGGCAAGCAGTATTACCAGTCGTTTCTCTCGACCGATAACGTCAAGGCCGGTGAGTTGTGCGCGAAAGCGATGATCGACCGTGTCGGACAGACGGGGAAAGTCGCTGTGATGTCGTACGTCGCCGGCGCCGGTTCCGAGATTGGCCGCGTGGGTGGGTTCCGGAAGTATCTCGCGCAGCATTCGAAGCTGCAGATTGTCGGACCGTTCTACTCGCAGTCGCAGATGGCGACCGCGCTCAATCAGACCACCGATGTGCTGTCGGCCAATCCGGATCTGAAGGGCATCTTCGGTGCAAATGAACCGACTGCTGTGGGAATGGGGCGCGCGTTGGCGCAGTCCGGGAAAGCCGGCAAGGTCGTCGCGATCGGCTTTGACGGCAACCAGGACCTCCAGGGCTTCATCAAGGACGGAACCATCCAGGCCATCGCTGTCCAGGGCTCGTATCAGATGGGCTACAAGGGTGTCAAAACGGCGGTGGATGTCATCGAACACAAGCCGGTTACGAAGCAACTGGATACCGGCGTCGTGATGGTCGAGAAGGACAACATCGATCAGCCCGCCGCGAAGAATGTCTTGTATTGAAGCGCGATGCGGACGACGCCCGGCGGCGTTGTCCGCCCTTGAGTCCAGCGCTACTCAAGACGCGCTGTGAAGCGTTGAACATCCGGCAATGAATGCCTGGGAACGGAATTCCTGATGAAAGCAAGTGATCTGCGTGAGGTGTCGCGTGCCGGGGTGCAACTGAGCGCACTGGGTATGGGCTGTTCGCAACTTGGCGGCTTGTATCGCACGATGCCGCCGGAACAGGCGCGCGCGCTGATGGACGAAGCATGGTCGCTCGGTCTGCGCTATTTCGACACTGCACCGTTCTACGGGTACACGCTTTCGGAACGCCGCGTGGGCAACGCGTTGTCAGCGCGGCCACGCGACGAGTTCGTGCTGAGTACGAAAGTCGGCAGGCTTCTTCGGCCGGATCCGACTGTTCAATGCGGCGACGACGGCTGGGCTGAGCCGCTTCCTTTCCGGCCGCACTACGACTACAGCTTCGACGGCGTCATGCGGTCTTTCGAAGACAGCCAGCAGCGTCTCGGTATTGCGCAGATCGATCTGCTGTATGTGCATGACATCGGTCGAATGACACATGGGGATGCAAACGTCGAATTCTGGAAACAGCTTACAGAAGGGGGCGGTTTCCGCGCGCTCGACACGCTGCGCAACGCGGGGGTGGTCAAAGCCATCGGCCTCGGCGTGAACGAGTGGCAGGTCGCGCATGAAGCCATGCAGGAATTACAACTCGATGTGACGTTACTGGCGGGCCGCTATACCCTCCTCGAGCAGGATTGTCTCGCGCCGTTTCTCGACAATTGCGTACGGTATGGGAATTCGATCGTGGTCGGCGGTGTGTTCAATTCTGGCGTGCTGGCAGGTAACGGCAAGTTCAATTACGGGGACGCCCCCGCCGGTGTCGTGTCGCGCGTCAACCGGCTGGCTGAGGTTTGCCGCGAATTCGAGGTTCCGCTACCCGCCGCGGCACTGCAGTTTCCGCTTGCGCATCCTGCGGTTGTGTCGTGCGTGGTGGGCGCGCGCAGTGTCGAACAACTCCAGCAGAACGTCGCGTGGTTTGAGCAGGCGCTGCCAGCCGGATTGTGGCAGGAACTGAAGTCGGACGGTCTGATCGCGGACACCGCACCTGTGCCCGAGGTGGTCGAGTGAGCCTGTGTATCGACGCACATCACCATTAATAGGGAGAATGTAGTGCAACGAATGGGAATGGTCATCGGTATCGATCCGCAGCACATCGACGAATACAAACGCTTGCATGCGCAGGTGTGGCCGACGGTGCTCGATCGCCTGAAACGCTCGAATGTCACCCGCTACTCGATTTTCCTGCGGGAGCCCGAGAACCTGCTGTTTGGTTACTGGGAATACGTCGGAACTGACTATGAAAGCGATATGGCCGAGATTGCGAGCGACCCGGAAACACAACGTTGGTGGAGCCTGTGCGGCCCGTGCCAGAAACCGTTGGTGAGTCGTGCGCCGTCGGAACACTGGGCACGGATGGAAGAGGTCTTTTACCTCGAATAGCGTTGTCTCGACACGGCACTCGTTTGACCTCGCCATGAAGAAACAAATTAACCGGGCTCGCATCGAAACCGCACTATGGCTTCGCGGGTTCTGTAGCTGAAAAAGGAAACCTCATGCTCACTATTATTTGTGAAACTCCCGGCGTACTACGCGCTGAGACGCGCTCACGGCCGCCGCGCGATCGCGGCGAAGTGTTGCTGCGCGTGCGACGCGTCGGCGTATGCGGCACCGACCTGCACATCTTTACCGGCAATCAGCCATTTCTCGCCTACCCCCGCGTGATGGGACACGAACTGTCGGGCACGGTCGAAGAAGCCGACACGGATTCCGGCCTGGACGCCGGCGACCCGGTCTACGTGATGCCCTACCTGTCATGCGGTCAGTGCATTGCCTGCAGGAACGGAAAAACGAACTGCTGCGTGAACATTCAGGTATTGGGCGTGCATCGTGATGGCGCATTGACAGAGTATCTGAGTTTGCCGCGTCAGTTCGTTCATAAGGCTGAAGGAATCACGCTCGATCAGGCGGCAATGATCGAGTTTCTCGCCATTGGCGCGCACGCGGTTCGTCGCGCGGACGTTCAGGCGGGACAGCGCGTGCTGGTGGTCGGTGCAGGTCCGATCGGTATGGCCGCAATGATCTTTTCACGTCTGCGCGGGGCCACGGTGACGGCGCTCGATACACGGCTCGATCGTCTCAACTTCTGCGCTGAGAAAATTGAAGTGGCGGCTACTGTGCAAATCGGTGATACCGACGTCGACGAGCTGGCGAAACTCACCGACGGCGAATTCTTCGATGTGGTCTTCGATGCGACGGGTAATCCGGCTGCCATGGAGCGCGGCTTTGAGTTTATTGCGCACGGCGGGAAATACGTGTTGATTTCCGTGGTGAGAGACAAGATCACTTTCTCCGATCCGGAGTTCCACAAGCGCGAAGCCACCTTGATCGGAAGCCGCAATGCGACTGCGGAAGATTTCGAAACTGTTCTCAGGGCCATGCGTGCCGGTCAGGTGCCCGATGCGGCACTCAACACGCACCGGATGAAGCTTGCCGATGTTCCTGCCGAATTTTCGAAATTGCTCGAACCGTCCGAAGGTGTAGTGAAAGCCATCATCGAATGCTGACTCTGACGCATATCGGATATTTGCCATGAGCCAGCCAATTCTCCAGTTCGGCACTAGCCGCTTTCTTCAGGCGCATGTCGACCTGTTTGTTTCGGAAGCCATGACGCGGGGTGCCGCGCTCGGTGGCATTACAGTCGTGCAGACCACCAGCAGCCAGTCCAGTCAGAAGCGTATTGCAGCGCTGGCAGAGGGCGGGCGATATCCGGTACGGGTTCGAGGCATGCGTCACGGCGTGCTGGTGGACGAGATGCTGAGCGGCGACGCGGTGCGCGCAGCATGGCACGCCGAGTCTCATTGGGCACAAGTGCGAGACGCCGTGGCAGAGCACGTCGAAGTGATTGTTTCCAATACGGGAGACAGGGGATTCCGGCTCGATGACCGAGATACCGCGACGCTCGTGAATCATCCGGAGCGCGTGCCACAGAGCTTTCCGGCCAAGCTGCTGGTGTTGCTTCATGCCCGTTGGGAACGAAACCCTGATGCGCCGCTCTCCCTTTTTCCATGCGAACTCGTGGTCAATAACGGCGATACGTTGCGCGAACTTGTCGTGACTCTCGCGGTAAAGTGGCGGCTGCCGGAGCCGTTCACTACCTACCTTCGAACGCGTTGCATATGGGCCAATTCGCTCGTTGACCGCATCGTTTCGCAGGCGATCGAACCGGTGGGCGCCGTTGCCGAACCGTATGCGCTCTGGGCGATTGAGCAGCAGCCGGGGCTGGTTCTACCCTGCACTCATGAAAACATCGTTTTGACTGACGATCTGCAGCACTTCGAGCGCCTGAAGTTGTTCCTGCTCAATCTCGGTCACAGCTATCTGGCGCAGCGGTGGCTAGAGGACCGCAGACCGGTTGACGAGACCGTATGTCAGGCAATGAACGACCCGATACTACGCGCCAGCCTGGAAACTGTCTGGGCGGAAGATGTGCTCCCGACATTTGCGGTCCTCGGTCAGCGCGAGCAGGCTCTCGCCTATCTCGTCGAGTTACGCGAGCGCCTACTCAATCCGTTTCTTGAGCACCGGATAGCGGACATCGCGCAGAATCACACAGAGAAATTGCAGCGGCGTTTTCTGCCGCTCGTGCAACTTGCCGACAAACTCGGCGTGAAGCCTGGACCGCTGCGAATACGAGCGATGCTGGAGCGCGTCGCATGTCGTTTGCCTTGACGTTCTTCACGTCCTCATAGATGTACGACGCGATTATCGACCGGTCCCGCGTTACATTTCCGACGTCGGCCCTCGTAACGCGGCGTCCGACGGACTGGATGTTGTCGACTGCACGAAAGAGCTGAAGTCGTTCGACGAGTCGGCGGCGCTCGTCGGCAATCTCGATCTGGTCATTACCGTATGCACGTCGGTTGCTCATCTGTCGGGCGCGCTCGGTGTGCCGACACGGCTGCTGCTCGACGTCGACCCGCATTGGGTGTGGATGCTCGGGCGCGACGACAGTCCGTAACACCACGGCACGCTTTTCAAAACCGATTCCCGGCGCAAATTCGGGAATAATCGGACGCCCAATAAAAAGCAAACGTTTGACTGACCATATTTAACATTTTAAACGCTTAACTTTGCTCTGAAATAGCCGATATTTAGATTGGAATTATTTGGGGCCACTCATTAAGTTCCGCTGTACAATACGCGCCGCTTACACGCTCGTACCTCAGCGGCGGGGCCCTCGGTTGCCTTGGCTGAAAAATAAGACCCTGGGCGCGGCTCTCCTGAAGAGGTCTCTAAAGGGCGAGTGTATCAACGGTGCCGCCTCACGATTTGGGAATTATTATGGCGGACGCAATAATGTAACGGAAATAATGGTTATCCTTATTCCTAAGTAAAAATTACAGCAGATTGCCCGACCGGTACGCGGTGCAGTCTGCAACAAACAATATGGGCAGTTCGACGGGGATGGCGTATGAGCAGTGCATCAGACATTTCGAATCTCTTCCAGATGTTGGGCGTGAGCCCGTCGCATTATCAAGAAATAGAAAGAATCGAGCAGGGGCAAGGTTCGCGTGGGCGTTGGTCCATGCAGACCACCTCGTCGCCAGGGGACACGACCCGGGACGACTCGGCTCGCGAGGCTGAAGCCGTTCTTCCCACCGATGTGACTGAAGTGGCCCCCGCCGCGCCGCCGCAGCTGATTGCGCCAGCCGTCCCCGCTGCCGTGTCCGGATCTCTTCCGGTATTGCAAGCCGCCCCCGAACAGCCGGTCCTTCAGTTCAATCCCGAACCTGTCACCGCTCCTCAACAGCCGGACTCTCTGAGCGCCGTGTTTGCGCGCCTGCGGGAACGGAGTGAGCCTCAAGAAGGTGTTCCGCAACGCCAGACGTCATGAACTTCGTCACAGTCTTTTCCGTCAATGACGGCCTGGTTAAAACCACGGTGGCCGCGAACCAGCGCGTCGTGCCGAACCGGCGCACGCGCTAGAAGACCTTTCCATGGCACAGATCAAACGCAGGCTGAGCAAGACGGAGCCGCGGCGGCAAACGCGCAACACGGACCAGAGTGACGATGCCGGAAGTTGGGACGACAAACTTCTGGAAGCGGGGACACGGCTATGGGCGTCGAACTGGCTGCGGCTGGCAGTGACGCTATTGGCCGCGCTGTTGTTCACTTCTGCCATGACGGTCAATCTGGCCGCGTCGAAGCAATGGACGTTTGGCATCCTTTGCATGGTCGTCGCGGTTCTGCTGAACCGCATTCGCGGCAGGATCATCACGGTGTCCCTGGTGGCATTGTCGGTGTTTGTGTCCTTGCGCTACCTGTACTGGCGCCTGACGCAGACGCTGTCCTTTACCACCTCGCTCGACATGACCTTCGGCTGCCTTCTGCTGCTGGCCGAAGGGTACGCGGTGCTCATGCTGTTGTGCAGCTACTTTCAGACGCTCTGGCCTTTGCATCGCCGGCCTGCGCGATTGCCGGCCGATAGCTCGGCGTGGCCGACGGTGGATGTGTACATTCCCACGTTCAATGAGCCGCTGCAGGTCGTGCGGCAGTCGGTGCTGGCCGCCACGCTGCTCGACTGGCCGGCCGACAAGCTGCGCGTGTATGTGCTGGACGACGGCCGTCGTGACGAATTCCGGCAATTCTGCGAGCAGGCTGGCGTGGATTATCTGACCCGGCCGGACAACGCGCATGCCAAAGCAGGCAATCTCAACGCGGCACTCTCCAGGACGAGCGGCGAGTACATCGCAGTGTTCGACTGCGATCACGTCACCACGCGCTCGTTCCTGCAGGTCTGCATGGGTTGGTTCCTGAAAGATCCGAAGATGGCCATGGTGCAGACGCCGCACGTCTTCTACTCGCCCGATCCGTTCGAGCGCAACCTCGAAACCTTCCGCAAGGTGCCCAACGAGGGTGACCTGTTTTACGGCGTGCTGCAAAACGGCAACGACTTGTGGAATGCCGCTTTTTTCTGCGGTTCCTGCGCGGTGCTGCGGCGTTCGGCGCTGGAGGATGTAGGCGGCGTGGCGACGGAAAGTGTCACGGAAGATGCGCTCACCGCGCTCAAGATGAGCACGAGGGGCTACAACACGGCCTATCTCGCCATCCCTCAGGCAGCGGGTCTCGCCACCGAGAGTCTGGGGCGTCACGTCGGTCAGCGCATACGCTGGGCACGAGGCATGGCGGAAATATTCCGTCGCTTCAACCCGCTGTTGATCGCGGGGCTAACACTGCCTCAGCGTCTGTGTTACCTGAGCGCGATGATGCACTTTTTCTTCGGCTTGCCGCGCATCGTGTTTCTGATCACACCGATGGCGTATCTGTTCTTTGGCGCGCACGTCTTTCATGCTTCCGCGCTGATGGTGCTGGCCTATGTCGTGCCGCACCTCGTCATTTCGAGCCTCGGCGCCTCGCGCATTCAAGGGCGTTTCCGACATTCGTTCTGGAGCGAAGTCTACGAAACGGTACTGGCCTGGTACGTGATTCTGCCCGCGTTGCAAGCCGTACTCTTTCCAGGCAGCAAAGGCTTCAACGTGACGTCCAAGGGCGGGGTGATCCGTCAGTCCTTCCTGGACTGGGCGATGGCCCGGCCCTACATCGTTCTGCTGCTCATCAATCTGACCGGATTCATGGTGGGTGTCGCAGGTCTGATCCGCAGTCCGGGCTGGCCCGAAGCGACGAGCATTCTGTTCAACCTGGTATGGGTAACCTACAACATCATGAACCTCAGCGCGGCCGCGGGCGTAGCGAGCGAATCGAGACAGTTGCGTCTCGCTCCGCGGGTCCAGATCGAACTGCCGGCCGCCGTGATTCACGCCGACGGAACTCGCATCGACTGTCAGACCAGCGACTATTCGCACGGTGGTCTGGGGCTGGTGCTGCCTGAGGGCGCACCGTTGCCGGAGCACGGCGATCGCATCACGGTGGCGGTGTTGCGCGACGACTACGAGGACGTTTTCCCGGCCGAAGTGCAGGTGTGCCGCGGACGCACCATCGGCGTGAGTTTTCCGACCCTGACGATCGCTCAGGAGCGCGCCTGGATAGGGGCGACGTTTTCGCGCGCCGACAGTTGGATCGCCTCATGGGGCAGCTATCGTCCCGACAGGCCGCTGCGAAGCCTGTTTGAGGTGCTCGGCGTCGGCATGCGCGGCTTCGGGGAGTTGTTCCGGCATCTGTTCCTGGGTGGGCGTGAGCGCCTTGGCCGTTCGTCCGCAGACCCGGCAAGCGACTTGGGAACAAAGCAATCGTGAGTGTCGGCTACCTGTCGCTTTTGCGCTCCTTGACGAGCGCGCGCCGGTTGGGCGCGGTGTTGTGTTCGGTCCTGTTGCTCGGAGCGGGCGACGTGCTGGCCGCGACGGTGCCCGCGTCGGCTGTCCCGGTCGATGCCGTGCGGCAAAGCCCGCACCCGGAACTCAGCGCGGCGGCGCCGGCCGACGCGTATACCTACCGGATCCCGCTGCTGCGGCAAAACGCGGAACAGGGATTGACCTTGCTCGGCGAGGATGCCTATGCGGGCATGGACTTCGGTTTGCGCCGCGACGAGCGCGTAGTCAGCGCGCGGCTCGTGCTGGACTACAGTTACTCGTCCACCTTGCTGCCTACGCTCTCACATCTCAAGGTGTTGCTCAACAGCGTTGTGGGGGCGACCGTAGCGTTGCCCGAACCGGCGCCGCGGACGCCGGCGCATATCAGTGTGGATCTGCCGGTGTCGCTGCTGTCCGGGTTCAACCAGCTCACCCTCGAGTTGATCGCGCATAGCAAGGCGAGCGATCAGGGCAACAATCCGCTGAGTTCCGACCTGTGGCTGAAGCCCGGGCCGGACAGTGCGCTGGAACTGACCGTGGTTCCGGCGACCCTGTTTAGTGACCTGTCGCAACTGCCCGCGCCGTTCCTCGACGTGCGCGATGTGCGCAGGGTGGAGCTGCCCGTCGTGCTGCCGCAAGCGCCTCGCGCGCAGCGCCTCGAATCGGCCGGTATCGTGACCTCGTGGCTGGGTGCGCAGGCGGGCTATCGCGGTGCGCACTTCTCCGCGAGCCTGGGTGCGATACCCGCGCACGGACATGCGGTGGTGCTCGCGCTGCCGGGCGAGGTGCCGGGCTTGACCCTGCCTGCGGTGGAAGGGCCGATGCTGGCCATCGTGCCCAACCCCAATGACGCTAACGGCAAGCTGCTGCTGGTCATGGGCCGCAACGACGCGCAGATCCGCGAGGCCGCGACCGCGCTGGTGCTTGGCGCAAAGACGCTGTCGGGCTCTCTGGTCAAGATCGACGCCCCGGTTTCCGTTGTGCCGCGCAAGCCTTATGACGCACCCAACTGGCTGCCGGGCGACCGCCCGGTGCAGTTGGGCGAGATGCTAGCGGTGGACCGCTTGACGGTGCAGGGCTTTCGCCCTGGGGCGATCAATGTGGACCTGCGTCTGCCGCCGGGTCTGTTCGGTTTTGACAACAGCGGCGCGGTGCTGAACCTGCATTACCGTTATACGGCCCGTCCGGAGTCAACGCGCTCGGAGCTCGGTGTGCTGGCCGGCAACACGCCCCTGCAGACCTTGCCGCTGACAGGCGACGCGTCGGACGGTGATGCGGTGATACGCGTTCCGACCTATCTGCTGCCGCCGTTGACGACGCTGCAATTCGACTATCGCTACGAGTCGGTGGCGCCGAAAGACCACGTCGAGGATGTGCCCGGCGGCCCGCTCCTGAGCGCCATCGATCCGACTTCGACGATCGACATTTCCCAACTGCCGCGTTACGCAGCCATGCCGGATCTGCGCGCCTTCGCAGACGCAGGCTTTCCGTTCACGCGGATGGCCGATCTGTCCGAGACGGCGGTGATCCTGCCCGCACAGCCGGTCGCTGGCGACTATTCCGCTTACCTGACGCTGATGGGCAGCATGGGTCAAACCACGGGTTATCCGGTGCTGGGCGTGACGGTGGGCGATCCAGCGCAGGTTGACGCGCTGCGTCGCAAGGACCTGCTCGTGCTGGCGTCGGGCGATAACCAGCCCTTGCTCAAAGCATGGCGTGATGATCTGCCGCGCGGCTTCTTCGCTCCGGTTGCTTCATCGGACCGCTGGATCGCCGCGTGGTGGGAAAAGCTGACGGGTGGGCATGCGCAGGCTGAACGCGAGGCCGCCATCGCCGCACTGTATGGCAGCGACGACCATGACGGCATGTTGGCGGGACTCGAGTCGCCGCTGGCTCGCGGCCGCAGCGCGGTGGTCGTATCGGGCAATACGCCGGACGGTCTCGACGCTGTCGTGGACGTGCTGCAAGCCAACCGCTACCTCATCAGCAAGCGTCCGGACGACAAGATCAGCGGCAGCCTCGTGGTCGTGCATGACGGCACGCTCACCACGCTGAGCAACGATCAAAGCTATTTCATCGGGTCCTTGCCGCCTCGGCTCGCGCTCGAATGGTTCTTCGCGAGCCACATCCTGCTGCTGCTCGTGGCGACGCTCGCCAGCGTCGTGCTCATAGGTTTGCTCGGCGGCGTGTTTCTGCACCGGCGTGCCCTGAATCGATTAGACCTGGATATTCCCCAGACATCGCAACGTGAAGAAGGACGAAGAGGTTCTCATGTTTAGAAGACGGCCTGACATCTCCCGGGCACGCCTTGCGCGTTGCATGACTGCGCAACCAGTATGGCCGGCACTGTTGCTCGGTTGTATGTTTGTCACATCGACGCTAACCCAGGCCGCGCAACCAGCGGCGGCTGCCGCCGCTGCGCGGCAGGACGCGTCGGCTTCGGCCGGTGGCGCGGCCAACCCGTCCGCGCGGCCGGCAACGGCAGATAGCAACGCGGCGCCGCTGCAGTCCGCGCCGGACGCCGGAGCCGCTACCGCGGCTTCTTCGACGGTGACCTATTCGCTGCAGCAACTCGGCGCGCAATACGCGCTCAACCTGCGCGGCGTCGACGGCAGCAATACGCTGCCGGTCGGCGTGCGCGACGATCGGGTCGTCACAGGTGCGCGACTGAACCTGCGCTATGCCTATTCGCCGGCGCTGCTGCCCGATCTGTCGCACATCAATGTGCTGGTCAACGATCAGGTGGCGGCATCGATCGACGTGCCCAAAAACACGTCCGGCACCAACCTGCAGCGCACTATCACGCTGCCGCCGTATCTGTTCACCGCGAACAGCAAGCTGCGTCTGCAACTGATCGGCCACTACACCAACCAGTGCGAAGACCCGCTGCATTCGAGCCTGTGGGCCAACATCAGCAACGACAGTACGCTGAGCATCGACACCCAGCCGCTGGCGCAGGCCGGCGATCTGGCTCGCCTGCCGCGACCCTTCTTCGACGAGCACGATATTCGCCGGTTGGACCTGCCGTTCGTGTTCGCCGGCAATCCTGATACGGCCGCGCTGGAAGCGGCTGGCGCCGTGTCGTCGTGGTTCGGCGCATTGGCGAAATATCGCGGCGCGCAATTTCCGGTATCGATCTCTACCGTGCCTGCCAGGGGCAACGCGGTCGTCATCGTCGACAGCGCGGCGCAAGCGAGCCTGGCGGACTCGCCGCTGCAAGGTCCGACTCTCGCCGTCGTGACCAACCCCAACGATCCCAACGGCAAGCTGTTGCTGGTGATGGGCCGTGACGGCAAGGAACTCAAGCAGGCCGCCGACGCGCTGGTCACGGGCACCCAGACGCTGTCGGGTTCGAGCGCGCTCATCACGCGGTTCGCCGACCTCGCGCCGCGCAAGCCGTACGATGCGCCGCGCTGGCTGCGCACCGACCGTCCGATGTCGTTGGGCGAACTCGTCGATACCAAACAATTGCAGGTGTCGGGCTACAGCCCCGATCTGATCCGCATCAATATGCGCGTGCCGCCCGACCTGTTCGGCTGGCATGCACCCAACGTGCCGATCGACCTGCATTACCGCTATACGCCGCAGCCTTATATGGTCAATTCGTCGCTGCTGTTCAGCGTCAGTGACCAGTTCATGAAGTCGATTCCGCTGCTCTCGCTCGAACGGCTCGAGGGCGGCAGCAAGCTGCGGGGTGAAGTTTTGCCCGACAGCAGCCTGCCGCGCCAGGCGAAACTGGAAGTGCCGCTGGAGGCGCTGTTGCAGCCGAATACCCAGTTGCAGTTCCGCTACATGTACGACTACATCAAGCAGGGCGAGTGCCGGGACATCATCATCGACAACGTGCGCGGCGCGGTCGATCCCGAATCGACGATCGATCTGTCGCAGTATCCGCACTACATCGCCATGCCGAACCTGGCCTCGTTCGCCCAGGCGGGCTTCCCGTTCACGCGCATGGCCGACCTGTCCGGAACGGACGTCGTATTGGGCCCCAACGCGGGCACACCGGAATACAGCACGTATCTGGCGGTGATGGGCCGCATGGGCGATTCGACCGGCTATCCGGCGCGCGGCGTCATCGTGCTGCGCGGTCAGCGCATCGACGCGATGCCGTCCGACAAGGATCTGCTCGTGATCGCCTCGGGTGCGGACCAAGCCTGGCTCAAGGACTGGGCGCGGACCATGCCCGCGGCGTATGACCACAGCGCGCAGTTCGCCGTCTCGGATCTGCCGGGTCGCGTGCTGGGCTGGTTCCATGCCAACCCGCGGCTCGACGCCGAACCCCGCCGCCTGTCGCTGGCCTGGTCGGGGCCGGGCGTGAGCGCCGTGCTCGCAGGCTTCGAATCGCCGAAGCAACCGGGCCGCAGCGTGGTCATGCTGGCCAGCAATCAGCCCGACGGCCTGACGGATGCGGTCTCCGCGTTGCTGGATGCGCCGAACTCGGGCAAGCAGCCCATCCAGGGAAGCCTCGTGTCGATCCGCGGCACGGAAGTCGATTCGCTCGTGAGCGAGCATACCTACTACGTCGGGCATCTCGGCGTCTGGCGCGGCCTCGACTGGTGGCTGGCTTCATTCGGCCTGTCGCTCGCGTGGGTGCTGAAGGCGCTGGGCATCATCGCGCTCGTGCTGATCGCGGTTGGTCTGTTTTCGTTCTTGCGGCGCCGCCAGGCCCGGCGTGACGCTGAAGCCCGTGAGCGGCTGCGGGCATCGCGGCAGCAACAATCATAATCAAGGAAAGTCATGGTAGTCAGACGCAGCCGCAACCGGGCCTGGATTCTCGGACTGATGGTCGCCTCGGTCGGCCACCCGGGCTGGGCGCTGGATGCTACGTCCAACATGCTGCTGGAACAGGGCCGCTACTGGCAAACGCATGACAAGCCCGATCTGGCCGCGCAGTCCTGGTCGAAACTGCTGCTGAGCGACCCGAAGCAGCCCGAGGCGCTGTATGGGATGGGCACGATCGCCGTCGGCAAGCAGCAGTTCGCGGCGGCGAACGGGTATCTGGCCAGACTTCGTGCGGCCGCGCCGGACAGCCGCTTCGTGCCGCTGCTCGAGCAGAGCTTGCGCCTCGCGGTCGAACCGGGTAAGTCCACCTTCGCCAAGGCGCGCCAGATGGCGCAAGACGCCGTCAACCAGAAGGATCAGGCCGCGTTGTTGGCGGCCATCGCCGAATATAACAAGGCCTTGGGCGGTAAAGCGCCGCAGGGCAGTGTGGCGCGAGAGTATTACAGCTATCTGGGCTATACGGATGGCGGTGTGGATCAGGCCATCCAGGGCCTCGAGCGCCTGAATGCCGAGACGCCGAACGATCCGAACACCATGTTGCCGCTGGCCCAGCATATGGTGCGCGACGAACAGGATCGCGCGGCGGGTGTCGCCCTTCTGGAAAAGCTTGCCGCTCGTCCGGACATCGGCGGCGAAGCGACCGAAGTCTGGCGCTCCGTGCTGACTTGGGTCACGCCCACGCCGAAAAACAGATCGTGGTTTGAAGACTATCTCAAGCTGCATCCGGACGACGACGAAATACGCCATCAGATGCTGGCGCCGCATCCGCTCGCACCGGCCGGTCCGGTCGTGGATGCACGACTGACACGCGGTTTCGCCGCGTTCAAGTCAGGCGACATCACCACGGCCGAGCAGTCCTTTTCCGCTGTGCTGCGTGACAAACCCGACAGCACGGATGCGCTGGGGGGACTGGGCCTCGTGCGCATGCAGCAAGGCGACCTGGCGCAGGCGCAGACGCTGCTGTCGCGGGCGGTGTCGCGTCCGGGCGCGGGCGCGAACTGGGCCAAGGCCCTCAATTCCGCGCGCTACTGGCTGCTGGTGAACCAGGCCGAGGGCGCGCAAAACGTGGGCGACTTCGCCGCCGCGCGACGCGAACTCGATCAGGCGCTGCGGCTGGATCCAGCCGAGCCGGGCGGGCGCAATGCGTCGGCCCGGTTGGATGCGGCGCAGGGCGATCTGACGCGTGCTGAAAAGGGCTACCGCGACGTGCTGGCGAGAAGCCCCGATAACCGCGAGGCGGCGAGCGGCCTCATCGATATCCTGGCGCAGACGGGACGCGCCGATGAGGCCCAGAAGTTGATCGACGGCATGTCACCCGAGCAGAAGGCCGGCATCGGCGGGCTCGATCGGCTGCGCGCCGCCGTCGCCGCCGCTCGGGCCGATGCCGCCGCGCAGCGTGGCGATCTGAGCGCGGCCCGGCACATTCTGGAAGACGCCCAGCGCAGCGCGCCCGACAACCCGTGGATTCGTCTGGAACTGGCGCGCTACGATCTCAAACAGGGGCATGCCGACGAAGCGAAGCAACTCGTCGACGGCCTGCTCGTCACGAACCCGGACAATCCCGAAGCGCTCTATGCGAGCGCGCTGCTGGCCATGCAGATGGGCGACTGGACGCGCGCGCAGGACACGATGACGCGCATCTCCACCGCCTCGCGCACGCCGAACATGGTTGCGACGGCGCAGCAGATCGATTTTCAGATGGTCGTGGCGCAAGCCTCGCAAACGGCGCTCGAAGGCAATCTGGAGGATGCGCGCAGTATGCTGGCGCGGCTCGAACCCGCGGCGGGTCAAGACCCGGCCAAGGTGGGCGCGTTGGCGCAGGCGTATGTCGACGCGGGCAATACGCCGCGCGCCATGAGCCTGATGCACGGGCTGATGCCTAACGGTCTGCAGGGCAGCGGACCGGATGTGCAACTGGCTTATCTGGGCCTGTTGCTCAAGACCGGCCAGTATGTCCAGGCCGGGCTCGCGATGCGCGAGTTGCACGGCCGGACGCTGACCGCGGACCAGCGCCGGCAACTGGACGAACTGAACTACCTCTACACGGTGCGACTGGCTGACCAGCAACGTCAGCAAGGTGACCTCGCGCAGGCCTACGACACGCTGGCGCCGATCCTCGCGAAGCGGCCCAACGACAGCCTCGCCACGGCCGCGCTCGCGCGCATGTACGCCGCCGATGACAAGTATGACCAGGCACTGTCGCTTTACCAGAAGGCGCTCGTCAACGACCCCAACAATCCGGGTTTGCAACTGGGCGTCGCGATGGCGGCAGTGCAGGCCGGCAAGAACAGCGTTGCCGATGCGGCATTGAAAGAGGCCGTTGCGAAGGCGCCCAACGATCCCGACGTGCTGGCCGGCGCCGCGCGCATTTACGTCATGCAGGGCAAGACCCGCGAAGCGCAGTCGCTGCTGGAATCCGCCATTGCCGCCAAGGAAAAGCGGCTCGGCGTGCAGGCGCAAGACGTCCACGTGGCGGGCAATCCCTTTGTCCACCACGACGACGCTCACCGTCGTCAGGACCGCCACCGTCGCCTGCCCGCTGCCGAAACGTTCGCCCCGCAACCCGCGGCGCCGGACAGCGTGCCGGCGAACCAGAAGCCTGGTTTCGGGCCCGCTGCTGCTCCGGCTGCTACCGCGGCGAGCGCGACTGCCTCGACCGTGACATCCACGGCTGCGCGCGAGCGCTCGTCCTCTGCTCCATCCGCTCTGCCAACCGTGGCGGGCACGCCGGTCGGCGGCCTGGCGCCGCAAGACACGGTCGCGGTGAGCGAGCCTCAGGACGGTTCGCCGTCGCTCGAGGAAATGCGTAATGAACTCAGCGACCTCCGTGCGCAGCGTTCACCGGAAGTCAGGGGTGGGCTGTTCGTCTCGTCGAACAACGCAGCACCCGGTACGGGTCAGTTGACGAGCGTGCAGCAAGCTCTGGAAGGGGTGCTGCCGGTCGACAACGGCAAGCTTTCCATTCGCGTGACGCCGGTTGAACTCGAGGGCGGCACGTTGGCTACCGACGTCTTCAGCGCCAGTCAGTTCGGCGGCGGCCCGGCCGCCACCCGGGCGCAGCAGGCCGGCAAGGTCGCCGCACCGGGCAAACAGACCGCCTACGGCGTCGGTCTGGGTCTCGGCTACGAGACTGGGAACTGGATGGCCGACATCGGCACCACGCCTTTGGGTTTCAAGTACACCAATGTCGTTGGCGGCGTGATGTTCAGGAACTCCATCGATGCCGGGCAGGGCAGTTGGTTCAACGTGGGCGTATCGCGCCGCGCCGTGACGGACAGCATCACGTCTTTTGCTGGCTCGACCGATTCGCGATCCGGCTTGAGCTGGGGCGGCGTGACTGCCACCGGCGTGCATGGTGCGATCGGCCTCGACAATCAGGACTACGGCGTCTACGGCTACGGTTCCGCGAAATACCTGGACGGCCATAACGTCCAGTCCAACGTCGGTGCCGAGGTCGGCGCCGGGACGTACTGGTACCTGCTGCGCACGCAGAACAGCATGCTGAGCGCGGGCGTGAACCTGAGCGGCATGATCTACGACCACAACGAAAACAACTTCACCTACGGCAACGGTGGCTACTTCAGCCCGCAGCGGTTCTATGCGTTCAACCTGCCGCTCACGTGGGCGCAGCGTTCGGAGCGCTGGACCTACAAGCTGCAAGCGGCCGTCGGTGTGCAGTACTACCACCAGGCCGGCTCGGCGTATTTCCCGACCGACAGCGGGTTGCAGGCCGCAGCAGTCTCAGCGGCTTCGACGATTGGCCTCGCCGACGGCGCGATCCATCCCGACCAGTCCTCGACCGGCTTCGGCTACAACCTGCTGGCCACGGCCGAATACCGCTTCACCAATCATCTGACTGGCGGAGCCTCGGTGGGCGCCAACAACGCGTCCAGCTACCGGCAGTGGGCGGCGGGCCTGTATCTGCGCTATACCCTTGCGCCGCAGACGAAGGCACTGGATATGCCGGTCATCCCTTACCAGTCGCATTACAGCGATCAGTAGCCCGCCATACTGATCGATCGGACATTGATTATTTTTCAGGAGTCGAAGAGTCATGCTTGCTTCCGTACTTGCTGGTCTCAGCATTCTCATCGTCGGCGATAGCCATCTGAGCGAACCCGGTTATCTCATCGATACGTTGCAGGATCAGTTGATCGCCGCTGGCGCGCAGGTGCATACCTACAGCGTCTGCGGCAGTATTCCCGGCGATTGGGTGAAGTCCGTGCCCGGCACATGCGGTGGCGCCGAGCGTAACGGCAAGGCGCCCCTGGTCATCGACCACAACGCGAAGACCCAACCCGTCGATCAATTGATCGCCGCGAACAAGGCCAAGCTCGTCATCATCGTCCAGGGCGACACGATCGGCGGATACAGCAAGGACGATTTCCCGAAGGCCTGGGCCTGGCAGCAGGTCACGGCGCTGACGCAAGACCTGGCCGCCAACAAGACGGCTTGCGTCTGGGTAGGGCCGGTCTGGGGCACCGAGGGCGGCAAGTACCAGAAGAGCTTCGCCCGTGTGAAGCAGCTGTCGTCTTTCCTCGCCGCCAATGTCGCGCCGTGTCAGTACATCGACTCGCTCACGTTTTCCAGGCCGGGCGAATGGGCGACGGTCGATGGTCAGCATTTGACGACGACCGGCTACAAGTACTGGGGCACGGACATCATGAAGGCACTGGTCAAGCTGCCTGTCGTTCCGCAGAAATGACGCGCCGGGCTTCGAGCTGCGCCTGTCCAGGTTTCCCGTTTGAGAAAAGAATGAAAAATTTCCTCTCCTCCCTGTTGTTGTCCGGCTTCGCTCTGTCCGGTCTCGGTTTGTCCGTGCAGCCGGCCATGGCCGCAGAAATTCCGCTATACCCGACCGGTCCCGCAGAGGACTCGTCGTTCGTGCGTTTTGTCGATGGCGGTTCGGGTCCGGTCGACGTGAGCGCGGTGGGGTCGAAAGCGCGTCTGACGCTCGACGCCGCGAACCCGGCCACTCACTTCCTTCCGATCGCCGCCGGCAAACCGGTGGCCGGCACACTGAGAGCCGGTAGCGCGCACCAGGACGTATCGGCGACGGTGCAGCCTGGCGAGTTCGTCAGCATCGTTGCGCTCGATGGCGCGGATAAAGCGGGTGGCCTGCATACGGTGACGGTCCGCGAAAAACCCGACGACTTCAATGCGCTCAAAGCTTCGGTGGCTTTCTACAACCTCGACGCTGGCTGCGCGGCACCCACGCTGAAAGTGCCGGGTCGCGACATCGTGCTGCTCGACGGCGTGGCTGTGGGACAAGCCAGGCGGCGCCAGGTCAACCCGGTCGCCCTCTCGGTGCAGCTGGTCTGCGGCGGCCAGCCTGTGGGGCAGCCGCTCAGCCTGGGTACGCTCGCGGCGGGGCAGCGTTATACGGTGTTGCTCGTGCCGGGCGGGGCGCATTCGCGCATCTTCATGGCGAACGACGCGGTGAGCCACTGATCGCATTTGCGCCTCCTCCTTGAAAGCGACGCCGCTCATCGCCGATTTCCGGCTGTTCCCCGTTTTTCATCTGGTTACGACGGGCAGAGCGGGGTTCGGTGTGTTTCGCGATGGCGCGTCGGTCCAGATATCTTTTTCGATTGAGAACGATGCATGGTTTTCGCGTCCCTCGAATTCCTAACGCTGTTTCTGCCGGCCTTTCTGGCGATCTACGTCGCGTTGCCCGCGCGATGGCGCAATGGCGTGCTGCTGTTTTGCAGCTGGCTTTTCTACGGCTGGTGGAGCCCGGTCTTTCTGCTGCTGTTCATCGCGCTCACCTTCTGGGGCTGGTTCGGCGGCATGGTTATAGACAGGGCGCCGAGCCAGCGTGCACGCGGTGGCTGGCTGGCCGTGTTCATCGTCGTCAACGTCCTGATATTGGGCTGGTACAAGTACGCCAACATCGTGGTCGATAGTCTCGACAGTGTGCTGGGGGCAGGCCATGCAGGGTCCATCCCCTGGCGACACGTCGTGCTGCCCATCGGGCTTTCGTTCATCGTGCTGCAATCCATCTCCTATCTGATCGACGTGCAGCGCGGCACGGTGGCGGCCGATCGCAGCGTGATCCGTTACGGCGCCTATCAGGGGATGTTCGTGCATCTGATCGCGGGGCCGATCATTCGCTATGCGTGGGTGAGGCGCGAGCTGGTGTCGCGCGAGATCGACTGGGACGGTTTTGCAGCCGGCGCAAGGCGGCTCATGGTGGGCATGAGCATGAAGGTGCTGGTGGCCGACACACTCTCGCCGATGGTCGACGCGATCTTCTCGTTGCACGCGCCCACGCTGGCCGACGCCTGGCTGGGCTGCGGTTTCTACACGCTGCAGCTGTTCTTCGATTTCGCGGGCTACAGCGCCATGGCAATCGGGTTGGGGCAGATGCTGGGCTTTCGCTTTCCCGAGAACTTCAAGCATCCGTACCTTGCCAGCAGCATTCAGGATTTCTGGCGCCGTTGGCACCTGTCGTTGTCGAGCTGGATACGCGATTACCTGTACATCCCGCTAGGCGGCAACCGCCACGGTGAGTGGCAAGCCTGCCGCAATCTGTTGCTGACCATGGCGATCGCCGGCCTGTGGCACGGCGGCGATAGCTGGAACTTCCTGCTGTGGGGCCTCGCTCATGGCATCGCCCTGATGGTCGCGCGCCTCTGGCGCCGGTTCGACATGCCGACCATGCCGTCCTGGTTATCGCACGTGCTGACGCTGGTTTTCGTCATGCTCGCGTGGACACTGTTTCGCGCGGCGGGTTTCCCTGCCGCGCTCGCCATGTATCGCGGCCAGTTCGGTTTGAATGGCATCGGCCTGAGCGACGCGACGCTCGTGTTGCTGCGGCCCGTGCACGCTCTGGCTGCCGGGTTGGGCATCGTGTGCGTGCTGCTGCCGCTCTGGCAACAGCGTTGGGATAGCCTTCCCGACACGGCGCTGCGGCAGCTATGGCAGGCGGGGTGGCCGCTAGCGGGTTTTCTGTTGTCGTTCGGTCTGATCGTCGCGCGCGGCGCGGTGCCTTTCCTCTACTTCCAGTTCTGACGCCATGGAAGATCCCAAGCCGCTACCTCAATTACCCGCCTCGCGCGCCAGCAAGATCGCTGCCGTCATCCTGATGGTCTTCCTGTTCGCGGGCCTGCTTTCCAATCTCAGGTTCGCGTCGACGACCGAATCGGTGTTGCCTCATGCCGTGACCCGGGCCGGCATTCTGGACGGTACGGTATCGAAAGAACTCGCCAATCGCATGGCCGATACGCCGATCGCCGCCGACGCGGCGCGCGCGCAGCGTGCGCTGGGCTGGCTGACGCTGCACGATCTGGGGCCGCGCGTGCGGCAGGGCTGCCCGGGCTGGTTGTTCCTGCGCGACGAACTCAGCGTGTATGCCGATAGCGACAGTCATCTCGCCACGCGCGCGGACACGGTGGCCGCCGTGCAGCGCGAGCTGGCGAGGCACGGTATCGCGTTGCTGGTCGTCGTGGTGCCCGACAAGTCGCGTATCGAGCCGCAACATCTGTGCAGTCTGTATCGTCCGGTTTCGTTGGGTGCGCGTCTCGCTGACTGGACCTCGCGTCTGACCGCTGACGGCGTGCAGGTGCTGGATCTAAGTGCGGCGCTGCGTGGCGCGCCGGGCGGCGCTTTTTTTCGGACTGACACGCACTGGACCGAGGACGGCGCGGGTGCCGCGGCGCAGGCCGTGGCGCAGCGCATCCGTGCGATGGGGGTCCCGCTGGGTTCGAGTAAGCCCGACTATCGCGTCACGGACACGCCTCCCGGCCGGCGGCCCGGCGATCTTGTGCGTCTGGCCGGCCTGGATGATTTGCCGCCGTCCTGGCAGCCGAGGCCTGAGATTGCGGCCAGCCGTGACTACATTCCTCAGGCTCAGGCGGCCGCGTCAGCCGACGATCTGTTCGGCGATGCCGATCTGCCTGGCATCGCCGTGATCGGCACTTCTTATTCGACGACGTCCGATTTCGTGCCTCAGCTCGCTTTGGCACTCGGAACAGGCGTGGGTAATTTCGCACGCGAGGGCGGCAAGTTCGGCGGCTCGGCGCGCGCCTATTTCGCGAGTCCGGCTTATGCTCAGACACCGCCCAGGCTCGTCGTTTGGGAATTGGACGAACGGGATCTGCAGTCGCCGCTCGAAGCGGAAGATACGGTCGTCGTGCCGAAATCCAGCGCCATAGACTCACGGACTCCGCATGTCGAAGCCAGCACACTTTAACTGCCATAGCTTGATGGCGATGATGCTAGGGGCGGGCGCGCTGCTATACGCCGATCTGCCCATGGCTGCGCCGCTGCCGGTGACCATTACGGTGGATGCCGCGGCCAACCGGCATCCAATCAGCCCGCTCATCTATGGCTTGAACTTCGGGACGGCGGAAATCCTGCGGGATCTGCGCGTGCCGATCAACCGCTCGGGCGGCAACACCGCTTCGGCTTACAACTGGCGGGTCGACGCTCACAACACGGGCCAGGACTGGTTTTTCGAAAGCCTGCCGACCGATCCAAAAGACATCTACCAATATAACGACCGTTTCGCGGCGCTTACCCGTGACGGACACGCTTTACCGATGCTGACCATCCCGATGATCGGCAGGGTAGCGCGACTCGATAAGGACGGTAAGCCGCTCGTCAGTTTTTCGGTCAACAGGTACGGCAAGCAGCAGAGTGTCGACGCTCACGGTTTGTCTGACGCGGGCAACGGCATCGCACCCGACGGCACGCCTATCAGGAACGACCCGGACGATGCTTCGTTGCTGGACGATCCGCAGAGCCAGCAGGAGCGCGTCAGGCAACTCATGCGTGGATCCGGTAGTGCCGGCTCGGACGGTGTGCATTACTACCTGATGGACAATGAGCCGAGTCTGTGGCAACTCAACCATCGCGACATGCATCCCATCGGCGCCCATGCCAGCGAGGTAGCGAACAAGGTGATCGCCTATTCGCACGCCGTGAAGGCGGCAGACCCGGGCGCGCGGGTCGTGGCGCCGGAAGAGTGGGGTTGGACCGGGTATCGCTTTAGCGGCTTCGATCAGCAGTACTTCGCCGCGCACGGTCAGGGCAATCCGCCGGACAGGGAAAACGAAACGCGAGGCATGGATTACGTCCCATGGCTGCTCACGCAATGGAAGCAGGCCGGCCGCCCTGTCGACGTTTTCAGCCTGCACTTTTACCCACAAGGCGGAGAATTCAAGGAAAACCAGAATGCGGCCACGGCTGAAACGCCTGCCATCGAACTCGCCCGTAACCGCTCCACGCGCGACCTGTGGGATACGAGCTACAAGGATCCGACCTGGATCAATAGCGTGGTGGCCCTGATTCCGTTGATGCGGCGGTGGGTCGACAGCTATTACTACGCGGGTACGCCGATCGCGCTGACGGAATACAGTTGGGGCGGCGATACGACCATGAACGGCGCCACGGCCCAGGCCGACGTGCTGGGCATCTTTGGCCGGGAAGGGTTGGACATTGCCACGCGCTGGGGCACATTGAATCGGGACATGCCGGTCTACAAGGCGATCAAGCTCTATCGCAACTACGATGGCCAGGGCTCGGGCTTCGGCACCACCAGCATCGCCGACACGCAGCCCGACCCGGATCGGGTCTCGTCCTTTGCCGCCGTGCGTGATCACGACCGCGTCATGACCATCGTGGTGATCAACAAGCAGCTTGATCAACCGGCTGACGCCACCATTGCGATCAACAACTTTGATGTGATTCAAGGCAAAGCCCAGACCTGGCAACTCATGGACAATGCCATATCCCGTCTGCACGACACCGACTATGCGAGCGGCCAATTGCACCTTACTCTGCCGCCGAAAACCGTAACCTTGCTGGTTTTGCACGGCGCGGGCCGGCAATGACTCCGTTACTCGCATGCTGGTGCGGGCCAATTCTGCGTGTTCGGCAAACGCTCAATGATCGTCCGCGACGCGGCACGCGTGATCGAGCAGCCCTTCGGCCGTGCCGCTGCCGCCTTCGATGTCGATGCCGCTGTTGACGATCAGCCAGCCATCCCGAGCCGCGGACGGGCCCGCGCCGGTAACCAGGATGGTTTGCGTGGCCATCGTCGCCGGATCAGGATTGTCGCGGGCGACGATCCGGAACGGGTTGTCGGCGCCGCTCAGCGAGTTCACCCGCATGATCCTGTAGCGCTCGCCATCGAGCGTCTGCCAACGCCACTCGCCGGGCGTATCGTGAGCGTGATCGGCGAGCGCGGCGCTGACTTCACGCCGCATGCAATCGATGTGGATATGCAGCTGGTTTTGCGAGCGACGAGATTCGGAGTTGATTTCGAGGCCGAGCTGATCGTCGGGCAACTCGCGTTTGACCGCTTGCTGCACGTAATGACGCGAATCCCACGCGTCACGCCAGTAGTCCTTCGCATCGGGCGCGACGATCAGCGGACTTTCGATGCCGGTGATGCGATCGGTCGGCATCAGCAGAAACTGCGAGCGGCCGAGAATGTCCTTCAGGACGACGTAGCGTTTGTCGAGATCGACGACCGTGCATTGACCCGGTGTGCCCGTTGCCTGCTGCGACGGCACGCAGCGGATGTCGACGATCTTCCACAGCGCGTTGGAATCGACCGTCGCGAGGCGCGCGCAGGCGCTGGCGGCGAAAGCGACCGCGAGCACGGCGCTCAAGTGAACGACGCGGCGTACGAGGCCGTGAGATGAGAGGGCGGTGGCGGGGTTCGTCATCGTCGCTTAGGGGGAGGTTCGGGCGGGCAAAGCGTCGGAATGCGGGCTGCAACGCGCAGGCATTAAAGCACAAACCTGATGGCGCGCACGTGAAGCACGGGCTTCAAAGCACCGGCGCGGGCAACGTTCCCAGTACCTGTTCGAACGCGACACCGATGGCCAGCAGGCGCCTGTCCGAGCCGAGCGGTCCATCGAGTTCGAGGCCGACCGGCAGCCCGCTCGCGCTGATACCCGCCGGCAGCGACAGCCCCGGAATGCCGGATGTGCTGGCCGGGTCGGTATTACGCAGGAACGCTTCCATCGTATCGATTGGTGGACCGCCGTCGATCGTGACCGTCGACGAGCCGTTCAGATCGTCGATCGGTACCGCGACGAGCCGCGTCGTCGGAAACAGCAACGCGTCGAGACCGGCATTCGCGAACGTCGCGGCGACGTAGTTCCGCAGCCGCGGTCGCCAGTAGTTGAGCGCCGCCGAGTAGTGCGAGCCGAGCACGTCGGCGAGCACGTCGTCGTAGATCGCGCGCACATCCGGGCTCGCGATGCGCACGGCCAGTGCGGCGACGGTTTGCACCGGCGCCCGATTCGCGACCAACCACGCGAGCACGTCGTCGCGCGCTTCGTGAATGGCGAGCGGAGCGCCGACCATCCCGTTCAGATACTCCAACTCACTCATCGCGACCGGCACGAACGTGACGCCCGCCGCTTCGAGCTTTTGCAGTGCGGCGCGCGCGACGTCCTCGACCTGTCGCTCGAGAGCATCCCACAGCGGCGCGGGCAAGCCGATGCGCAAGCCATCGAGCGCAATCGCAGGCAACGTGCCGTCGCCGGTGATCACACCGTCGAGCAGCGCCAGGTCGGCGACGCTGCGTGCCATCGGCCCGACGGTGTCGCGCGTATGGCTGATCGGCACCACCGCGTTGGGGTCGTGATAGCGCCGCTCGGCACCGCCATTGCCGACTGATGGACGCAAGCCCGCGGTGCCGGTCAGCGCGGCCGGGATGCGGGTCGAGCCGCCGGTGTCGGTGCCGAGTCCGGCGGGCGCGATGCGCGCGGCGATCGCCACCGCGGTGCCGCCCGACGAGCCGCCCGGTATCAGCGACGGATCGTACGGATTGCGCACCGGCCCCGCGTGCGCGGACAGGTTGGTACTCGTGATGCCGAACGCGAGTTCGTGCATGTTGGCCTTGCCGAGCACGATCGCGCCCGCGTCGAGGAGGCGTTGCACCGATGGGGCGTTGGTGTTCGGCACGAAGCCCGCGAGCGCGGGCGTGCCGGCCGTCGTCGGCAGACCTGCGGTGTTGATGTTGTCCTTGACGACGATCGGCAAACCGGCGAGCGGCAGACGTGCCCGCTCAGTCGGCGGCAATGCGTCGATGCGCTGCGCCGCGGCGAGCGCGCCGTGGAAGTCGAGCGTGGTGAGCGCATTCAGGTGCGTGAGCGCGGCGGCGCGCGCGAGCAGGGTGGCGACGTAGTCGGCGGCTTTGAGGCGGCCCGATTGCAGCGCCTCGACCGCTTGTGTCGCGCTGAGCGCGAGCTGTGCGTCGACGGTCCATGTCATGACCGGCGTCTCCGTATCGATGGGTGCGTCGCGGGCGGCGCGAGTTTCGACTGCATCCGTCGAAGTAGCGGACAGGTCACGCGGGCGGACAGCGAACGCAAGGGTTCACCTATTCTGGCACATCCGCCTCAAACCCGATGCCGGGCGATGCGCAACGCTTGTCGTGCTCGCTGTCATCGACATCGATGCGCTCCGGGATCGCCTTATTGGTGATTATCGATCCACATACGCCCCCAGTCCGACGCGTAGGCGAGCGCATGCTCTTCGTCGAAGAAGTAGTCGAGCGCGTCGAACGAATAAGCCTTGCGCGTATTCTCGTCGCGCTGCTCGATCGTCAGATTGGCGGCGAATAATCCGTTGGGGAGCAGTTGCGTTGCCGCTTCGACCTCGTAGCCCTTGTAGCGGATGTGTGAGTTCATGATCTTGACTTGTCTGTGTGCCCGCGAATGTCGTGCGGAATACCAATGCGTGCGGCGCGGCCCTGTCGTTGCCATAGGTGAGTGAAGCGGCGGGCAGGTCAAGCGTAGGGCGCGCTCTGCAGCGGTTGAACCAATCTTTCGTCGAAAGCAAACCAGCGCGGGGCCGCAGTGGTAATCAGAAGCCCGGATTGGATCGAAGTCGCTGTGTCCGGTGACTCTATTCGCGTGGAGGCGCGGTGTCTGTTATGTGGCGCACGGTCGCTCGGCGCAAAGCGTGGCGCCGCGCGCGATTGCGGCGGCGTCACGGTGCCTGGGGGAGTATTCAGACCGGGTGCAGGACGCGCGCGGGACGACCGTCAGTGGCGATGGAGGTGGCGGGGCTCGGTGCGCCGGCCAGGCTCGCAGTCGCATGGCTCGACGCGGCGGGCGTGCCGTGCGCACGCTGTGCATTGAACGCGAGCGCGAACTGCGCGGCCTGCTGGCCGACGGTCGCGAGTTGCTCGATCACCTTCGGATCGGAGCAGCTGTCCGCGCTATCGAAGCGCGTCTCCAGCGTGTTGATGCCGGCACCGAACGGCGTCGGCCAGCCACGCAGTGCATGCACGATCGAGCGAAGCGACGTCAGCACGGAGCCCGCCGCCTGCCAGCCGTAGGCGGTGACGATGCAGCCCACCGCGCGGCCATCCAGATACGGGCGCTCGTCGGCGCGCAATTCCTCGAGCGTGTCGAGTGCGTTTTTCACGAGCCCGGACACGCCGCCGTGATAGCCGGGTGTCGCGATGATCACCGCGTCCGCGCGACGCACCGCCTCGATCAGCTCGAGTTGTTCGTCGGTGCGGGCCGGCTGTTCTGGCGCATAGTGTGGCAGGCTATGCAGAAAAGTGCCGCCGAACAGGCGGGTATGGGCGCCCGCGGCTTCGGCGCCGCGCAACGCGAAGGCGAGCGCGCGCTCGGTCGACGAGGCCGCGCGCGTCGTACCGCCAATACCGACGACGAGCGGCGGGCGGAAATGATCGGATCTGCTCAACGAAATGCTCCTTCGATTGCGGTTCACGGTGCGGTTTATGCGGAACTCATGCAGCGGTAGCAACGCACGTGCATGGCCGCGAACGGACCGGCCGGAGCGAACCGGACTTTGAAGCGTCATCTTAATGAGCGGCCGCCGCGCGGCTAAGGACTTTTTGTTCTAACGATATAACCATGCATGAGCAGGTCGCCGAGCCGCTTTGCAATGCACGTGAGCGCGCGGCCGATAAGCATATGGCGAACCGTTGGTTGGGCGCGTGCGGGTCTGACGGTAAGATGGGCTCGTCTCCTCCATGACATCTCCTTAGACATGGGACTCGGTCTCGCTACGCAAGTGGTGGGGCCTTTTTTTCGTGGGCCGTTGGAGGACAATGCGCCGCCGTGCCATCGCGGCAATGCCGGCATGCGCGTGCTTGCGTGGACGCCGGGTCACGATGACGCCGCTTTTAGCATGCTACGATGCCCGCAGTGATTTTTCGCGAGATCGAGTCCAGCATGGCAACCCTGTATGAGACGCTCGGCGTGCCCGCGCACGCCACCGACGACGAAATCAAGCGGGCCTACCGGAAAGCCGCGATGAAGTGGCATCCGGACCGCAACCACGGTGCCGAGGACGTGGCGCGCGCGGCGTTCCAGGAAATCAAGGACGCGTACGCGATCCTGTCCGATGCCGAGCAGCGCAACGTCTACGACGCGGTCTACACCGAGCAGATGCGCGAGTGGGAGGCGCAGCACACGCGTCGGCAACGCGCGCAGGCGAAGCGCGAGGCAGCGGCGCGCGCGGCCGACGAAGCCGCGTATGCCGAGATGGTGTCGATCGCGATCCGCTTCGCCGACCAGGGTCACAATCGCGACGTGCTGTTCGGCGTGCTGCTCGGGCGGCAATGCCAACCGCAGCGCGCCGCGCAGATCGCCGACAGCGTCGCGGCGTTGCAGGCCGCGCGTCGCGACGAGGCGGACGCCGCGCAAAACGCCCAGCGCGCGGGAAAGACCGCGAAGAGCGCGCAAGCGGCGCAAGCCGAGGCGTCCGAGCCCGAACTGGCGGACCCCGCGCAAGACACCGGCGCGGCCTCGCAAACCGCCCCTCACGACACGCAGCCTTCCAGACGCGAGAACCATGCGAAGCGCGACGAAACCGTCAGCGACATGCATCCGGCCGGCGCGCTCGGCAACCTGTGGTTTCAGTTCCTCAACAGCCTGAAGTTCTGACCCGCCGCCGACGGCGACCGGGCCGAGCCCATCGTGCCGGACCGGCGGGCCGGCGGCAGCGTCGGTTGATCTGGCAAATATTGACAGGGTGCTGAAACAGTGGGCCGGACACTGGTACACTGCCCATCGTTCGCAAAGTTGTGCTCTGTGCCCGTGAGTCGAGATACCTGGTGCGAATCCCGAGGCGCAAATAATAAAGACGCCATAGTGTCACGGGGGCGCAAGACTGGAGCGGCACAATTCCGCCCAGAGGCCAATAAAAAAACATCGGTACGGGGTAAGCGTGTCCAGAATATATAAGGTGTTGTTTCTCTGCCGCGATAATTCGATCCGCAGCATCATTGCCGAAGCTTTACTGCGCGAACTGGCGGGGCACCGGTTCGACGCGTTCAGCGCGGGCCCTGAACCGGCCGCGCGCCTTCATCCACTCGCGGTCGCGCAATTGCGGCCCGGCATTTCCGGGCGCGCGGTGCTGAGCCCTAAAAGCTGGCTCGAATTCACCGGCGAATGGGCGCCGCGCATGGATATCGTGATCGCGCTCGACGAATTCGTCGGCGGACTGCACGCGCCGGTATTTCCCGGCGCACCGGCGTTCGTCTATTGGACCATTACCGATCCGCTCGCGGGCGGCCACGGGTCCGCTGACGAGCAGGCCTGTCTTTTCGACAAGACCTTCTGGCAGATCGTCCGGCAGGTCAGCGCGCTTATCGAGCTGCCGCAATATGCGCAGCCTGCCTCGAATCACGCGAATCTCGTCGATGCGGCGAATGCCGCCAATGCGGGGAATACGGTGAATGCCGTCAATGTGGCAAGCGGTGGCGCAAAACCGGTGCGTGGCACGGCGGTTCGTTTCGAAGCCGCAGCCATTGTGCCCGCGCCTTCGAGCGCGGCGGCCTGCACCTAGCGGTTATTCGGGCGCCCGAGCCGCGTGCCGGCGAACGGGTCATTCGACCAGTCCACCTGTTTTTTCGGTTGGGGCGTGGGCGCCGGTTTTGTGGCCAATTCGAAATGCTCAATGCTCTGGCCGGCACTAATAGCCTGCTTCAACCATTGCGGCATTTCGCCATTGCCGTCCCAGCTGTCTCCGGTCGCATTGCGATAGCGCTCAGCCTTTTTGGCCAATGACTCGGTCGCCAGCGCTGCGGCAAGGTCTTCTGGTCTGATACCAAACTCTTCCATACGATGGCGGAGATAGGCAATCATGCTATCTCGCTTCCTTTCGTCCATAGGATATTCGTCCTTCTAAAACGTGCAGCGTGCTGTCGAAGACAGATTGCGGGGAAAAAGCTGCGAAGCGTCGAGCCCGACTGAATGGGGCCGCCCCGCGGTGGGGTTGTCGATTGACGGAAATGCCATGTGCCGGGTTAAAAAACGTTGCTCCCTGAATTGCAATACGGCCTCGGACAAAGACGGCCGCTGGAACAACCGACCCTCGAACCGAGAGTCTCGATCAGCAAATATTTCAGCATGTCGCAACGCGACGAACGAGGCCGGTAAGCCTGACGTTCGCTATGAAAAACTCTGTGTCTCGATGCAATGATTGCGAATGGATGGAGTCATTCCACGCTGTCCGTCTTTCACCGGACTTTCGTCGATGTGCGGGTTCGCTTTTTGTGCGTTGTAGCAACATGATAGCGCAATGCGCGAGCAAAGCACGCTTAGTTCACGTTGAATTTGTCGGTGAATGCGGTTTATCGAACGGTGTGGACGATTGGCGACACTGCTGGATGCTCCTGGATTGAATTCCGGGGTGCGCGAACTATAAAAGAAGGACGACAAGCTGCGAATGCAGACTTACAGCCGCCTTGTGCGCGCCGATTCCGCCGACGCTCGGGAACGCGTCGAGTATCGGGCGCAAGCGCGGTAATTCTTCATCTGTTTAGTTCGGTGACCCGTCGCAGCAGTAGCGCATTGGCATCGCTCCGTTCCTCGGCCCGATTGGGCAGGTTGGCTGTTCGCGGATCAATTCTTGTGGAGGACGAACACTGCTGCGCCGGATTCGAGGAGTCCGGAAATGAGAGTACGTATATTGATGATTGCCGCGACCGCCGTTCTGTTTCTCGCGCCGAGAACGGCCATCGCCGAGGAGTTGAGCGGCCAGGCGGAGCACGCCGTGTCGGGTCGCGCGATGATGGAGCACGATGCGGACGAATCGGCGCAGGCGACGACCGACATGTCGTTCGGTCAGAACTGGGACCCGCGCGAGCAGGGCATACGCAACGCGTCGTATGGTGGTGTTCCGGCGGGCGAGTCGCAAGCGGGAGGCCGGCGCAGCCAGTCATGCTCGTTCAGCACGGAGTGCAAGACTTATTTCGGTCAATGACCAGAGTTCGCGAGCGGCAGCGGGGCGCCAGGAACGACCCCGGATCGCGAGGCAACGAACAGGTGCCGAGCGCTGCCGCCGCCGCCTTTCACGCGCTTGATCGCAAGCGCATGCCATTTCACGCGGATGCCAATTCCCGCTGGGCATCAGCGCAGCGCTCGCCGAGGCGAGCGACGATATCGTCGACGCCGCGCGCCGCGTCGTTTTCCGCCGCTTCGTAGTAGCCGCGGAACTCCTCGAGCAGAGCGCGCCATGACCCATGCCAGCGCGTTTCTCTTAGACAGGCGCCGGACGAATCGGCAATACGCAATACGCCGTTGTCCGGATAGAACGTCAGCGTGACGAGGAGGCCGTCGATGACGCAGGCGGCGGTGCAGGGGCGAGTCGTGACCATGTGTGGTGTCCTTCGATAAACAATGTGTGTGCGTTAGACGGTGACGCGAGCTTTAGCAAACGCTGTGCCTGTGATGCCCACATGACCGTGGCCATCGGCTCAAGCGTTCTTTTCGTTGCCTTGACGGCAAAATTCGCTCGATCAATAACCCGTGTTCGCAGTATTCCAATGATTGACGACAATTTTTTGTATTCGTCGCGCAGCGATGCGTAATCGCTTCAGTATCATCCATTAAGGGTTTGTGCGGAGTCGTTCGGCGATTGCCAATCTGCCGCGCGCCCACCGCTTTTCAATGCATATCGAATGCGCCGATTCGACTGTTGTCAGGCAACCGGACAGAGTCAGAGCGAGGACGGCGTCGCCGGGCATCTGAGCTCAGCGAATTGCAGCGATCATATTTTTATGGCAAATGAATCGCCCACCGTCATAAAAGATTTGACGCGGCAAACCCGATTAATCGGGAATGGCGATGCGCATTCACTTGTCTTGCCATTCCTTTGCGCGTTTGCTAGCATCCCCGAAACCGTTTGAAATAGTCATAACGTTCGGCAATTTCCGGACCCGCTCACGTTGGGTCGCCCGGTAGTCCATCTCGTTGCGAGGAATATGTTATGGCTAGCTTTCTACCCCTCCGCTGACGCTCGCGGGAACGCATGCGCAAAGCCGCGCGGCGCCTTGCGCAAGCTCATCCGCCACGACTCCGCATACCGATTGCATCGCATGGAGAAGCACGCGCTTTTTGCGATTGGCTCTCCGGGACAAATCGACGCATTAGAAAGGAACCGCCATTGGTTTCAGAAAGCGTAACCCCGTCCGATAAAAGCGATTAATAGTCCGTTTTTTCTTTTTATTCGAAGCGACTGCACTTGCCGGTGCTAAGCGTAGTACGCGATCTGCGACAAAACATTTGCCGTAACATCGACGCAATCAAAAGGAGCATTTCATGGCTTGTAATTCAACGGACTCCGGGCTCATGCGGGTGAAGGCGATCGCGGTTGCGTTGGTGGTTTGCGTCGCCGCGGCGGGTCCGGCGCTGGCACAGGACAACGCGGCCGCGTCCGCGCCGGAACAGCGGGCAATTGGCGCCGCCGCGCTGCTGCACGTTAAGGCGCGCGTCGTCGCGATCGATCCCGCGACGAACAGCGTGACGCTGCGCGGCCCGCAAGGCGGCGAGGAAACTTTCGACGTGAATCCGCAAGCCGCCGACGTCAGCAAGCTGCATGTCGGCGACGTCGTGACGATTGCGTACAAGAAGGCGGTGCTGGTCGGCGTCGACAAACTCGCGCCGAACGGAATCCGCCAGCGCATCGATACCGAAGTCACGCAGCCTGCGGCCAACGGTGTCGTTGCATCGGCGCGGCGCATCGAGGTCGTCGCGACGGTGCGCAAGATCGATCGCAAGAAGCGCACGATCACGCTGCGCGGGCCGTCGCGCACGGAAACGCTCGACGTGGCGCCGGACATTGCGCTCGAGAAACTGAAGGTCGGCGATTCGGTGCGCGCGGTGTTCGTCTCGGCCATCGCGGCGTCGGTGTCGCGCAATGGCGCGGACGTCAAATAACGGCGATCGAGAAGGCTTAAATAAACTACGCTGAAGCGTATCGAGGTGCGCGGCGTCGAACCGCAACCGGCGGTTCGACGCCGCGCCGGCCATTGCGGCTCAGGTTTCACGATGGTCATCGCGTCGCGCGTGAAGGAGCGGGGAATGGAACAGAGCGAAACGGAAACCACTGCCGAATCGGAGCGCAAACGGCTGGTCCGCAGCAAGATACACGTGGGCCTCGCGGCGCTCGGCACGTTGTCGTCGGTGTTCGGGATCGGCATAGCGATCATCGGCGGGATCAACTTCGACCAGACCAAGGTGCTGGTCGGCGTCGGCATCATCGTCGTGTCGACCATTCTGTATGTCTCGATGCTTTTCGTCGCTGCCGATGATTAGCCGCTTCGCTTCCCTTTAGCGCCCGCTCCCCGCTGCCGATCCACTTTTGCTATCGCCCCCTCCAATAGTCGAATTGTTGGCGCATCGCACCGCCCGTATATTGACCGCAGCGATATACAACAACTCGATGGCACGCCGCACGGCGGCCTACAGGAGCACAGCAATGAATCGGATCGATCTGGAGGGGCGCACGGTCGTCATCACCGGCGGCGCGCGTGGCATCGGCTACGCGGTCGCGCAGCGGGCGTTGCGCTCGGGCGCGTCGGTCGCGTTGTGGGACGTCGATAGCGAACGGCTCTCGCGCAGCCAGCGCGAGCTGAGCGAACTCGGTAAGGTCAGCGCCATCACGGTCGAGCTGACCGACGACGCCGCGGTTCAGCAGGCCACCGCGCAAACGGTCGCCGGGCACGGCTCGATCGACGTGCTGATCAACTGCGCGGGCATCACCGGCGGCAACGGCACGACCTGGGAGCTTGCGCCCGACATGTGGCGCCGCGTGATCGACGTGAATCTGATCGGCCCGTACCTGACCTGCCGCGCGGTCGTGCCGCAGATGCTGAAGCAGGGCTACGGCCGCATCGTCAATATCGCGTCGGTGGCCGGAAAGGAGGGCAATCCGAATGCTTCGCACTACAGCGCATCGAAAGCGGGGTTGATCGGGCTCACCAAGTCGCTCGGCAAGGAACTCGCGACCAGAAACATCCTCGTCAATGCGGTCACGCCGGCCGCGGCCAAGACCGAAATCTTCGATTCGATGTCGCAGCAGCACATCGACTACATGCTGTCGAAGATTCCGATGAACCGTTTCCTGCTGCCGGAAGAAGCGGCGTCGCTGATCCTGTGGCTGTCTTCCGAAGACTGCGCGTTCAGCACCGGCTCGGTATTCGACCTGTCGGGCGGCCGCGCCACCTATTGAGCGCGCTGCTCGCGCATTGCTCACGCAGTGCTCACGTCCCGCAGCGTATTGCACACGCGTCGAACGCGCGTTGTCGAGCCGCTTCCACGCCTCTCTCACGGAGCCCTTTCATGGCCATGCCTACCATCCGGCACGTGCGTGCCTTCATCGTTCGCGGCGGCGGCGCGGACTATCACGACCAGGCCGGCGGACACTGGATCGACGATCACATCGCGACGCCGATGGCGCGTTATCCCGAGTACCGCCAGAGCCGCCAGTCGTTCGGCATCAATGTGCTCGGCACGCTGGTCGTCGAGATCGAAGCGAGCGACGGCACCGTGGGCTTCGCGGTGACGACCGGCGGCGAGATCGGCGCATTTATCGTCGAGAAGCATCTCGCGCGTTTTCTCGAAGGGCAGCTGGTGACCGACATCGAGAAGATGTGGGATCAGATGTACTTCGCGACGCTTTACTACGGGCGCAAGGGCGTCGTGCTGAACACGATTTCCGGTGTCGATCTCGCGCTGTGGGATCTGCTCGCGAAGGTTCGCAAGGAGCCCGTGTATCAACTATTGGGCGGTCCGGTGCGCGACGAGCTGGTGTTCTATGCGACCGGCGCGCGGCCCGATCTCGCGAAGGAGATGGGCTTCATCGGCGGCAAGCTGCCGTTGCAGCATGGTCCCGCGGAAGGCGAAGACGGACTCAGGCAAAACCTCGACAAGCTCGCCGACATGCGCTCGCGCGTCGGCGACGACTTCTGGCTGATGTACGACTGCTGGATGAGCCTCGACCTGCGCTACGCGACGCGGCTCGCGCAAGGCGCGCACGAATACGGCCTCAAATGGGTCGAGGAATGTCTTCCTCCCGACGATTACTGGGGTTACGCCGAACTGCGCCGCAACGTGCCACGCGGCATGATGGTGTCGACCGGCGAGCACGAGGCGACGCGCTGGGGCTTCCGGATGCTGCTGGAGATGCAGTGCTGCGATCTGATCCAGCCCGACGTCGGCTGGTGCGGCGGCATCACCGAGCTGATCAAGATTTCCGCGCTCGCCGATGCGCACAACGTGATGGTGGTGCCGCATGGGTCGTCGGTGTACAGCTATCACTTCGTCGTCACGCGCCATAACTCGCCGTTCTCCGAGTTTCTGATGATGGCGCCGAAAGCCGACGAAGTCGTGCCGATGTTCCACCCGCTGCTGCTCGACGAGCCGGTGCCGGTGAACGGGCGCATGAAGGTGCCGGACACGCCGGGCTTTGGCGTGCGGCTCAATCCGGAATGCGCGCTGGTGCGGCCCTATCAGCATTGAACGTGTCGAACGTTTTGAACCTGTGCCGAACGGCGGATCGCCGCAAAGGAGATTAGGGTGCTGCTCAAGGACAAAGTCGTGATCGTCACCGGCGGCTCGCGCGGCATCGGACGCGCGATCGCGGTGGCCTGCGCGCGCGAAGGCGCGGACGTGGCGATCAACTACTGGGGCGACAACGACGCATCGTATGGCCGGCGCTCGGCGGTCGAGGAAGTCGTCGGCGAAATCGAGGCGTTGGGGCGGCGCGTGATCGCGGTGGAAGGCAACGTCGCGGCGCGCGACACCGGCCAGGAGCTGGTGCGACGGACGCTCGACGCGTTCGGCAAGCTCGACGTGCTCGCGAGCAATGCCGGCATCTGCCCGTTTCACGCGTTTCTCGACATGCCGGCGGACGTGCTCGAATCGACGGTCGCGGTCAATCTGAACGGCGCGTTCTTCGTCACGCAGGCTGCCGCGCAGCAGATGAAACAGCAGGGCACCGGCGGCGCGATCGTCGCGACGAGTTCGATCAGCGCGTTGGTGGGCGGCGGCATGCAAACGCATTACACGCCGACCAAGGCCGGCGTGCATTCGCTGATGCAGTCGTGCGCGATTGCGTTGGGGCCGTTCGGCATCCGCTGCAACTCTGTCATGCCGGGCACGATCGCGACCGATCTGAACGCCGAAGATCTCGCCGACGAAGCGAAGAAGGCCTACTTCGAAAAGCGCATTCCGCTCGGCCGCCTCGGGCGTCCCGACGACGTCGCCGATTGCGTCGTGTTTCTCGCCTCGGACCGCGCGCGCTATGTGACGGGCGCCGCGCTGCTCGTCGACGGCGGCCTGTTCGTGAACCTGCAATAAGCGACGCGCGATGCGGGCGTCAATTGACCGTGACGGGCGTAGTCGGCGTGCCGGGTGCGGCGGCCGGATCGTCGCGCGCGAGGTCGCGCGAGAAGCCGCGCAGCAGTTCGATGAAGCGCAGCGCCGGCTCGGCGAGCTGCTCTTCCTTGCGCGTGAGAATGCCGAAACCGGCGAGACTCTTGCCGATTTCGAGTGGCAGCGCGACCAGCAGCCCGCCGCGCACATGATCGCGCACGACCGACTCCGGCAGCATCGCGACCGCATCGTAATTCTCGAGCAATTGCAGCGTCGCGAAGATCGACGCGCATTCGGTCAGATTGACTGGCGTGGCGAGCCCGGCACGCGCGAGTTCTTCCTCGAACAGCACGCGCGCCGGACTCGTGATGGGTTGCGCAACCCACGGCCATGCGACCAGTTCGCGCAACGTGATGCGCGTGCGCCGCGCGAGCGGATGCACGGCGCGCACGACGAGCAGCAGCGTTTCGCGCGCGAGCGGCTCGAAGCTGAAGTCGTTGTGCTGCAGAGGGTTGGTCAGGCGCCCCAGCGCGAGATCGACCTCGCGCCGATGCAGCAATTGCACGACCTGATCGCTTGTTTCACCGAGGATGCGCACGCTGAGCAGCGGGCTTTCGGTCTTCAGCGCGGCGACCGACATCGCCAGCAGATCGGGCGCGGCGCCCATGATCGCGCCGACGGTCAACTGGCCGTGACCGCCGCGGCGTTTGACATCGAGGTCTTCGGCGAAGCGTGTGAGCTCGGCGAGCGCACGGCGCGCGTATGCGAGCGTGACGACGCCGAGCGGCGTCGGCGTCATGCCGCGCGCGTTGCGCTCGAACAGCAGGAAGCCGAACGCTTCCTCGATGTCGCCGAGCATGCGGCTTGCGCTCGGTTGCGCGACGTTGACGGTCTCGGCGGCCTGATGCAGGTTGCGGGTGTCGTCGAGTGCGACGAGCAGGGCGAGATGCTTGAACTTGAGACGATTGACGAGTGCGACGGCGGCTGAATGTTGGCTCATGGTGCCAGTAGGAGTGCCCGTGCGATTCGGTTTGTGGATCGACCAATCCCAACAACGGATTGAGAGGCTATCGATGCAGGAATTATAGTCGTCCGAAGAGGTCGACAGGAGACAGGCCGCCATGGAGACAATCGCTTTTCGGATGGTGCTGAACCCCGGCATGCGCGAAGAATACGAACGGCGTCATACGCAGATCTGGCCCGAGCTCGTTGACGCGCTGCACAACGCCGGCGTGCGCGACTACCGGATTTTCTTCGACCCCGACACGCATCATCTTTTCGCGGTGCTCTCGCGCACCAGCGGTCACACGATGGACCAGTTGCCGCAACTCGACGTGATGCGCAAATGGTGGGATTACATGGCCGACATCATGCAGACCGCGCCCGATCACACGCCGCTGTCGCAGGCGCTCGAACCGGTCTTTCGTCTCAGTCATTGAGTCGCGCTGAACCCAGCTGAACCCCGCAACGACGCACGAACCTCGAAACGCTTTTCACCGGACGAAGGTGCCGCATGCAGGTTGTCGATTCGCATATCCATCTGTGGGATCTGAAGACGCATCGCTATCCGTGGCTGGAGAACCCGGGCGTGTCGTTCGTCGGCGATGCGCGCGATCTGAAGCACGACTATCTGCTCGACGATCTGCTCGGTGAAGCGGGCGACATCGACGTGCTGAAGCTCGTGCACGTCGAAGCGAATCACGATCCGGCCGATCCCGTCGAGGAAACGCGCTGGTTGCAGTCGATCGCGGATCGCGACGCCTCGCGCGGCATGCCGAATGCGATCGTCGCCGCCGTGGACCTGTCCGCGCAAAATGCGCCCGAGTTGCTCGAAGCGCATGCGTCGTTCGCGAATACGCGCGGCATCCGGCAGATTCTCAACGTGCACGACAACAAACTGTTCGATTACGTCGGCCGTCATTACATGCGCGAGCCGCGGTGGCGCGAGCATTTCGCGTTGCTGCGCCGTTACGACCTGTCGTTCGATCTGCAACTGTATCCGTCGCAAATGGAGGAGGCGGCCGCCTTGGCGCGTGCGCATGCGGACACGCTTCTGGTCGTCAATCATGCGGGCATGTTCGTCGATCGCAATAGCGTGGCCGGTTACCGCGCGTGGCGCGAAGGCATGCGCCTGCTCGCGGCGTGTCCGAACGTCGCGGTGAAGATCAGCGGGCTGGCGATGTTCGATCATCACTGGACCGTCGAAAGCCTGCGGCCTTATGTGCTCGAAACGATCGATACGTTCGGCGTCGAACGCGCGATGTTCGCGTCGAATTTTCCCGTCGACCGGCTATTTGGTTCGTATACGGATTTGTGGCGCGCGTATGCGGCGATCGTTGGCGATGCGAGCGAGGCTGAGAAGGACGCGCTGTTTCGGCGCAACGCGCAACGGTACTACCGGATTTGACGCGCGGCGCGTCGAAGAGAAGACAGCCGCAAAAAAGGAGACACGCAGTGCAGCCATCCCCTTCCACGGTGCCGCGACTCGAATTGCGGCACGCGAGCAAATCCTTCGGCCGGGTGCGCGCGCTGTCCGACGGCGACCTCGTGCTGTGGCCCGGCGAGGTGCATGCGCTGCTCGGCGAGAACGGCGCGGGCAAATCGACGCTCGTGAAAATTCTCGCCGGGGTGCATCAGCCCGACGCCGGCGAGCTTCTGGTGAAGGGCGAGCCACGTCGCTTCGCGACGCCGGCCGAAGCGCGCGACGCCGGGCTCGCGGTCATCTATCAGGAGCCGACGCTGTTCTTCGATCTGTCGATCGCGGAGAACATCTTCATGGGCCGGCAGCCGGTCGACCGCTTCGGCCGCATCCAGTACGACGCGATGCATCGCGAAGTGGACGGACTGCTCGCGTCGCTCGGCGTCGAGTTGCGCGCGGATCAACTGGTGCGTGGTCTGTCGATCGCGGATCAGCAGGTGATCGAAATCGCGAAGGCGTTGTCGCTGAACGCGAGCGTGCTGATCATGGATGAACCGACGGCCGCATTGTCGCTGCCCGAAGTCGAGCGGCTATTCGCGATCGTGCGCAAGCTGCGCGAACGCGACGTCGCGATTCTGTTCATCACGCACCGGCTCGACGAAGTATTCGCGCTGACGCAGCGCGTGACGATCATGCGCGACGGCGCGACAGTCTTCGACGCGCTGACCGCCGATCTGAGCACCGACGCGATCGTCGCCAAGATGGTCGGCCGCGATCTGCAAACGTTCTATCCGAAGGCCGATTGCACACCGGGCGACGTGCGTCTGTCGGTGCGCGGCCTGACGCGCATCGGCGTGTTCAAGGATGTCTCGTTCGACGTGCGCGCCGGCGAGATCGTCGCGCTCGCGGGCCTCGTCGGCGCGGGACGCAGCGAGGTCGCACGGGCGATCTTCGGTATCGATCCGCTCGATTCGGGCGAAGTGTGGCTGACCGGCAAGCGGCTCGACACCGGCAAGCCCGCGGCCGCGGTGCGCGCCGGGCTCGCGCTGGTGCCGGAGGATCGCCGCCAGCAAGGGCTCGCGCTCGAACTGAGCATCGCGCGCAATGCGTCGATGACGGTGCTCGGACGGCTCGTTCGGCATGGGCTCATTTCGACGCGCAGCGAAACGCAGCTCGCCAACAAGTGGGGCACGCGTCTGCGCCTGAAGGCGAGCGACCCGGAGGCGCCGGTCGGTACGCTGTCGGGCGGCAACCAGCAGAAGGTCGTGCTCGGCAAGTGGCTCGCGACCGGCCCGAAAGTGCTGATCATCGACGAACCGACGCGCGGCATCGACGTTGGCGCGAAAGCCGAGGTGTATGGCGCGCTCGCCGAACTCGTGCGCGATGGCATGGCCGTGCTGATGATTTCGAGCGAGCTGCCCGAGGTGCTCGGTATGGCCGATCGCGTGCTCGTGATGCACGAAGGCCGCATCAGCGCGGAGCTCGCGCGCGCCGACGCGAACGAGGAGCGCATCATGGGCGCCGCGCTCGGTCAGGGACTTTCACCATTGGGACGTGCAGCATGATGCGCCATTCCACCCATCCCGCGCCGGTGCGGCGGTCGCTGCCGAAGCGTTCCGCCGCTTCATCGGGCGGCCTCGTCGCGAGCGTCGCGAAGAGCCGCGAAACCACGTTGTTCGTCGTGCTGATCCTGCTGATCGCGGGGACCGGGCTTGCGAAGCCGCAGTTCCTGAATCTGCAGAACCTGCGCGACGTGCTGCTGAACGTGTCGATCATCGGTCTGCTGACGGCCGGCATGACCGTCGTGATCCTGATGCGGCATATCGATCTGTCGGTCGGCTCGACGGTGGGTATCAGCGCGTACGCGGTGGGCAGCCTGTACGTTGCGTTCCCGCATATGCCGGTGCTCGTCGCGCTGGCCGCGGGGCTCGCGATCGGGCTTGTCGCGGGCGGCATCAATGCGCTGCTCGTCGCGGTGGGGCGCGTGCCTTCGCTCGTGGCGACGCTGTCGACGCTGTACATCTTTCGCGGCGCCGATTACGCATGGGTGCACGGCGGCCAGATCAACGCGACCAGTCTGCCCGACGCGTACTCGCGGCTCGCGACCGGCACGCTGCTCGGCATCCCGACGCTCGCGCTGATCGCGATCGTCGTACTCGCCGGCCTGTCGGTGTATCTGAAGCAGTTTCGCGGCGGTCGCGAGCACTATGCGATCGGCTCGAATCCGGAAGCCGCGCGGCTCGCGGGCGTGAACGTCGAGCGTCGCGTGATGTCGGGCTTTTTGTTGTCCGGCGCGATTGCGGGCTTTGCGGGCGCGTTGTGGCTCGCGCGCTTCGGCACCGTCGATGCCAGCACCGCGAAGGGCATCGAATTGCAGGTCGTCGCGGCGGCGGTGGTCGGCAGCGTCGCGATTACGGGCGGCGTCGGCACGATCCTCGGCGCGACGCTCGGTGCGCTCGTGCTCGGCGTGATCAGCATCGCGCTCGTCGTGCTGCACGTGTCGCCATTCTGGGAGCAGGCGATCCAGGGCGCGCTGATCGTCGCCGCGATCGCCGCCGATACGCTGCTGGCCCGCTCCGTCGCCAAACGCATGATGAGGAAACGCGATCATGGCTAAACCCGATTCCGCGCTGCTCACGCGCAAGCGCGAAACGCCGCTGCAATGGGAAGTGTTGCTGGTGATCGTGCTGATCGTGTCGCTGGTGTTGGGCCGCTGGCTGTCGCCGGTGTTTCTGACCGGCGCGAACCTGAGCAACGTATTCGCCGATCTGACCGAGATCGCGCTAATGGCGCTGCCGATGACGCTGATCATCGTCGCCGCCGAAATCGATCTGTCGGTCGCGTCGGTGCTGGGCGCGTCAAGCGCGCTGATGGGCGTGCTGTGGCACATGGGTCTGCCGATGCCGGTCGTGATCGTTGTGGTGCTGATCGGCGGCGCGCTGGCGGGCCTGCTGAACGGCCTCGTGATCGTCAAGCTGAACCTGCCGTCGCTCGCGGTCACGATCGGTACGCTCGCGCTGTTTCGCGGTCTCGCGTATGTGCTGCTCGGCGATCGGGCGGTCGCGGATTTTCCGGCCGCGTATACGGCGTTCGGCATGAACACGCTTGGCCCCACGTTCATTCCGTTGCCGTTCGTGATCGTGATCGCCGCCGCCGTGCTGTTCACGGTTCTGCTGCAAGCCACCGCGTTTGGCCGCAGTCTCTATGCGATCGGCGCGAATCCGACCGCCGCCGCGTTCTCCGGCATCGAGGTCGCGAAGATCCGCTTGCGCCTGTTCGTGCTGTCGGGTCTCGTCAGCGCGCTCGCGGGCATCGTCTATACGCTGCGCTTCACGAGCGCGCGCGGCGATAACGGCGAGGGCTTCGAGCTGTCGGTGATCGCCGCGGTGCTGTTCGGTGGCGTCAGCATTTTCGGCGGACGCGGCTCGATGGTCGGCGTGCTGCTGTCGCTGCTGATCATCGGCGTGCTCAAGAACGCGCTGACGCTCGACGACGTATCGAGCGAAACGCTGACCATCGTGACCGGCGTGCTGCTGCTCGCGTCGGTGCTGATTCCGAACCTCGTCGCGCGCTGGCGGGCGGCGCGCGACCGGCGTTTCATCGCGAAGTCCGCAGCCACGTCTTCTTCATCCGCAACCTAGCTTCCCCTCTCTGTCCAACAACAACGCAGGAGACACTTCATGTTCAAACCTCTACGTCACACCGGCATGGCCGCGCTCTGCGCCGCGTTGCTCGCGATCAGTTGCGGCGGCGCGTTCGCCGCGGAACTGAAAAGCGGGCTGAAGATCGCGTTCGTGCCGAAGCAGATCAACAACCCGTACGAAGTGATCGCCGACGACGGCGGCCTCGCCGCGATCAAGGAATTCGGCGGCGTGGGCAAGGCGGTCGGGCCGTCGGATGCGGGCGCGTCGTCGCAGGTGTCGTACATCAACACGCTGATCACGCAGCGCCAGGACGCGATCGTGATTGCCGCCAACGATGCGAACGCGGTCGTGCCGTATCTGAAGAAGGCGATGGGTCAGGGCATCAAGGTCGTCACGTTCGACTCCGATACCGCGCCCGAGGGCCGCCAGCTGTTCGTCAATCAGGCGAACGCCGAAGGCATCGGCCGCGGCCAGGTGCAACTGGTCGCGAAGCTGATGGGCGGCGAGGGCGAATTCGCGATTCTGTCGGCGACGCCGAACGCGACGAACCAGAACACCTGGATCAAGTGGATGCAGGAGGAACTGAAGAAACCGGAGTACTCGAAGATCAAGCTCGTCAAGATCGCGTACGGCAACGACGACGATCAGAAGTCCTTCGTCGAAACGCAGGGCTTGCTGCAGGCGTATCCGAACCTGAAGGCGATCGTCGCGCCGACGACGGTCGGCATCGCGGCGGCGGCGCGCTATATCTCGTCGTCGTCGAGCAAGGGCAAGGTGGCGGTGACGGGCCTCGGCACGCCGAACCAGATGCGCGCGTTCGTGAAGAACGGCACCGTGACCGCGTTCCAGTTGTGGGATCCGAGCGAGCTCGGCTATCTGGCCGCATACGCGGCGGCGTCGCTCGCGTCGGGCACGATCACGGGTAAGGAGGGCGAAACGTTCGACGCCGGCAAGCTCGGCAAGCGCACGATTGGCGCGCACGGCGAAATCATTCTCGGGCCGCCGACCACGTTCGATGCGAGCAACATCGACAAGTACAACTTCTGAGCTTCGGCAACGCCGACTGTCCACCTGATCGCCGTTGGCGGTTCGTGGGCAGTCGGCGCAGCGGATCTCGGGGATTTCGCGTGCGGTCCGCTCAGCGGCGGATCGCAAAACGCCGCGCATAAGCGGCGGATGGTGAGCCGCTTCCCCACACCGCGCCATCGATCAGTTCCCTTGTGACGTCCTCGCCGGGCACCGGCACGTTCACGCGCGCGGCGGCCTCGCGATACAACTGCGTCTGGTTGATGCGCGCGGCGACCGCGTCGTAGTCGTTGTGCGCATCGATGATCCCCCAGCGCTCGAACTGCGTGAGGAACCACGCGCCTTCGAATGGATGCGGATAGTTGACCGCGCCGTCGTCGAAGAAACGCATCGGCAGGCGGCGCGGGTTCGCCGTGTCGAGGTGGTCGCCGAGCCGCGCCGCGATCAGCGTCTCGTCGATACCGATGTAATCGGGCCGCGCGAGCCAGCGGGCGATCTCGTCGCGATGCCCGGCGCCGTCGAGCCAGCGGCACGCTTCGAGCACGGTCTGCACGAGCGCGCGGGTCGTGCGCGGATGCGCATCGACGAAATCGCGTCGGCAGGCGAGCACTTTCTCGGGATGCTCGGGCCACACCTCGCTCGAATAAGCGATCGTTTTGCCGACACCATGCGCCTCGGCCATTTCATTCCACGGCTCGCCGACGCACAGACCGTCGAGCCGGTCTTCGGCAAGCGCGGCGACCATTTGCGGCGGCGGAATCGCGACACTGTCGATGTCGCGCAACGGATCGACGCCTTGCGCCGCGAGCCAGTAGTACAGCCACATCGCGTGCGTGCCGGTCGGGAAGGTGTGCGCGAACACCGGCTTGCGGCCGAGCGTGGCGAGCGCCTCGCGCAATGTCCCATGCTTCGCGAGCGCCTCGGCGAGCCGATTCGAGAGCGTGATCGCCTGGCCGTTGCGGTTCAGCACCATCAGCACGGCCATGTCGGTGCGCGGGCCGCCGAGGCCGAGCTGCACGCCATACACGAGCCCGTAAAGCGCGTGCGCGGCGTCGAGATCGCCGGCTAGCAGCTTGTCGCGCACGGCGGCCCACGACGGCTGGCGGCACAGTTCGAGCGTGAGCCCGTGCGCATGGCCGAACTCGAGCAGCTTCGCCGCGATCAGCGGCGCCGCGTCGGACAACGCGACGAAACCGAGCCGCAGATGGGTCTTTTCAGGCGGCTCCGCAAAGGCCGCGGCGGTGACGGAAGTGGCTGGATTCATGAGCGCATCATTTGAGCGAGCCGGCCGACGCGACGACCTCGCGCGCCACCTCGGCGAGTTTGACGCCCTGATTCATCGCGCGTTTGCGCAGACTCGCGTAGGCGGCCGGTTCGGTGAGTTTCTGCTGATCCATGAGCAGGCGTTTCGCGCGATCGATCAGCTTGCGCTCGGCCAGTTCGTTTTCGGCCTGCGCGAGCCGCTCGCGCAATTGCGACTCCTGTGCGAAACGCGCGAGCGCGACTTCGAGAATCGGCGCGAGCCGCTCGGTCGCGAGGCCTTCGACCAGATACGCGGTGACGCCCGCGTTGACCGCTTGGCGGATCAGTTGCTGGTTCGCGTCGTGGCTGAACATCAGCACGGGGCGCGGGGCGGTCGCGTGCATCACGGCGAGCTGTTCGAGCGTATCGCGCGACGGCGACTCCGTATCGATGATGATGACGTCGGGCCGCTCGTCCTGAACCGCGCGATGCAGCGCCTGCGGCGTCGCGGTGCCGGAGAGCATTTCGCAGCCGAGACAGGCGAGCGCGTCGCGCAGATCGCCGATCGGTTTGTCGGTGTCGGTGACAAGGAGAACACGCAGCATGGAGTCGGGGGAAGGGACATCTGACTATCTGTAAAGCAATGGATATGCCAGCCTTCGCGCGACGGGGCTTGGCGAGGTGTGTGAACGCATTCGCGCGAATGGCGGGGACATCGATTGTAAAGGATATTTTTGGCGGGCGATCGCGCGAATGCGATCGATCGTCGCTGCGAATCGTCCGCGAAAGAGGTGACGCGGCCACGCCGGTCGCGCTGCACCGGCGAGGGGCATGCAGGACAGCGGACGCCCGATGCACCGAAGCGGCGCATCGCGTTCGTCGCGACCACCGGCAGACTGGTCAGCAATGACAATGACGCGCCGTAGAAGCTCAAGCCGGTCGCGTCCGCGAATCGTCGTCATCAACGGGCTGATCGAGGTCAGCAGCGGGCGCAGATGGAGCTGGAGGAGCGGGTGGTCGAGCAGGTGCGCAAAAGCGCGGGTGGGGAGGATTTGGGGGCGGTGTTTGGAGTTTAGCGAGACGCGCTGCGACGTGCGTGGTCGCCGAAGCGGCGTGCCGCCAGATTCCAATCAAGACGCCGCGCGTGTTGCGGCGTACGACGTTCGCGCATGCGCTGGAGAGCACCCCGAATGTCAGGGAAGACGTCTATTTCACGCGCTTGGGCGGCGAGGCTGACGTAGCGCGTTCAAGCAGAACGCGGAGTCGGAAGGTATGGCGCGAGTCTGTCGGGCCTCGCGCTTTCGCATGGGTTCGGGCGGGCTGCCCGCATCGCCTGCACAACATCACAGGTACGCAGGGCGGCGCCGTGACCCCTGCTTACCTCCGCCGCGCCGCGTGCCGTGGCGCACCGCCGCCACTCGCACGCTCGTCCTTGTGGCGGAAATTGATCCGCCCCTTGGTCAGGTCGTAGACCGACAATTCGAGCGTCACGCGATCGCCCGCGAGAATACGGATATGGTTCTTGCGCATGCGCCCGGACGCATAGGCGCCGACCACGACGCCGTTGTCGAGCGTCACGCGGTAGCGGCTATCCGGAAGCACTTCGTCGACGATACCGTCAAGTTCAAGCAGTTCTTCTTTCGCCATGCATAACTCCTGGTCGATGGGATAAAGGGGAAATAGGGGAAACCGGCCGCAGGCATTGCGAGCGGCGCGACTGTGGATTCGTTTGAAAAGCAGCGGCGCCCGAAAGCACGCTGGGCGACATGAGTGACGCGCCGATGACGCCGCTCAAAGATCGGTGACCGACTGACCGCTCACCTGGCCGTCGATCAGCCGTTCCGCATGCGCCATGCACGCGATGCGCGCCTTGCCCATGCCGTCGAACGGAAACAGATACTGCAGGCGAAATACCCGGCCGTCGGCCGCCGGATTGGCGCCGACGCGGCAGATGCGCACCGAAGCGTCGTAACCGGCGCCCGGATTGCGGGTCGCTGGCGCGCCCGCGGGGCGGCGCGGATAAACGAGCGGGTGAATTTCGTAACCTTTGTAGGTCTTGACTGCTGGATTCATGAAAAACATGTCCTGTATTGCGCGGTCCACGCGCCGCGTGCGGGGCGCCGCTTCCGGCAACGCTCCTTTGACGCGTCACGGCGCGGACCGGCGGCGCAGCACCGATGGGCGCGCCGCGTTAAAAATGGTTGGCACAGGCCTGGTGGACCCGGCGGGCTCAATGACAATGGCTCGAGCGGTCGCGCGAAAACGCGGATTCGACCGAAAAAACGCTGAAGCGGCGCGTCAATTCGGGCGCCGGACGCATGATGCTGAACCGCTCGGTGTACTTCTCGCGACGGCGAATACGGGCGGCGCATTGCCGGAGTGACGGGATCGCAGATAAGGGCGGTCGAACAGTCGGGGGTGGTGCGGAGATGCCGGGTTGAGACTGCCTGGTGCTGCCAGTGCTATATGGGTGCGAGGTGCAACAATTGCAACATGATGCCTGAAATAGGCCTGATTGGATAGTGCAAACTTCAGCGCACGACCGGAACGCCCGACTGGCGGGGCTTCGCGGGCAGTTGGCGAAGTCGTGTCGGATGCGGGACCGATGACGGGCTCGCGAATCGCGCGAGTGGCGCGCGCGAGGCTCCTATTCGAACGCGTGCGTCAGCGCGACGTCTCGGCGACGCGCTTCCGCAATTCGCGCGCGGCCGCCAGCGGCAGGCGCGCATCGTCCCAGCCGGTCAACCATTCGACTTCCTTGGCCGTGAAGACCTGACCATGGTTGCGCAGCGCGTACTGCAGCGAATCGATGATGTGGTTGCGAATGATCTCCGGCGTGCGCTTGTCGTCGAGCACGGCGCGAAGCGCTTCGAGTGTGGCCATCGGTTGGTTCCGTTCGGTCGGGTGTCGGCGGATCAGTGTTTATCGCACGAAAAAAATGCGCTCGCGAGGTAGACAAAATTGCCGTCCGGCGTCGAGTCGCGGCGCCAGCGCGAGGCCGCTACAATGGCGGCTTCCTGAATTGCGGACCGAGCGGGCGCGCCGGCGTCCACGGCGGGCATCTGGCTTCGTCGTCATCCGCTATCGCGCGCCGCCTCCTTCGAACCTCGCGTTTTTTCCATGCGCAACCCGAACGTGTCTCCTGTCAAAGACCTGCTGCTGAAGCGCTACGCGCCGATCGCCGACGGCATCGCCGCGCTGCTCTATCCGTGCGCCGAGGTGGTGATTCACGATCTGCGCGATCAGACCATCGCGTATCTGGTGAACAATCTGTCGCGGCTCGAGGTGGGCGCGCCGTCGGTGCTCGACGACGCGCACTTCGCGGCGCGCGGCCAGACCATCGGCCCCTACGAGAAGCTGAACTGGGACGGCCGCCGCATGCGCTGCGTGAGCAACATCCTGTTCGACGACGACGGCAAGCCCGCCGGCATTCTGTGCGTGAACTTCAACATCGCGGTGTTCGAGGATGTGCGCTCGACGCTCGATCTGTTCATCAAGGGCGGCGCGATGACGGACGCGCCTGCCGACGATCTGTTCCGCGACGACTGGCAGGACCGCATCAACACGTATCTGCACACGTGGCTGCGCGACCGGCAAATCGGCATCAATGCGCTGACGCGCGAGCACAAGCGTGAAATCGTCGAGGCGCTGCACGCGCAGGGCGCGTTTCGCGGCCGCAGCTCGGCGAATTACGTGGCCGCGGTGCTGACGATGGGCCGCGCGACCGTCTACAAGATCCTGAAGCAGATGAAAGAGGGCGGCTAAGCTCAGGCGCGCCGTGCTTGAAAATGCTTCGACGACGCCCAAAATAAGGTCAAACACCATGCGCTACCAACACTACAAAGGCGGCATTTACGAGCTGGTCTGCGAGGCCACGCTCGAGTCGGATCCGACGGTCACGATGATCGTCTACAAGGCGGCCAATGGAACGATCTGGACCCGTCCAGCGACGGTGTTTTTCGAGCTGGTAGAGCAGGAAGGCGTCGAGGTGCCGCGTTTTGCGCCGCTCGATGAGTTCAGCAACGAGGCAGATGCGTCCCCCGCGGACTCACCCATGCTGCCGTAATCACAGGAACAGGAAAACCGAATGCGTCTTTTGCTTGCCATCATTCTGCCGTGGCTGCAGTTTTTCACGATCGGCCGTCCGTTTGCGGGCATCATCTGTCTGATTCTGCAAATCACGCTGATCGGCTGGGTGCCGGCGGCCATCTGGTCGGTGTATTCGCTGAGCCAGTACAACACGGACAAGAAAATCGCCCGCGCAATGGGCAACGGGCGCTAAGACACAGCGCGTGAAAGCGTCGGCGAGCGGGGCGCCAGGCCCCTACGCTCCCGCTCACTGTGCCGGTATCGCGACCGCATCCGGCACTTCGATCACCAAGTCGGTTTCCGCGACCGCCACGCACGGCAGGATATAACCGTCCGCCTTTTCCTCGCGGCTCACGCCGGGCCAGTCAATCGAGTAGCGCACACGCCCGGACGTCATCCGGCACAAGCATGTTCGGCACGTGCCGTTGCGGCACGAACGCGGCAAACGCAGATTGGCGAAAGCGGCGGCTTCGAGAATCGTCAGCGAATCGGGCGCTTCGAAGCTCTGGCCGAGCGGTTCGACGCGAACCACAGGCGGGCGGGTGGGGGCGGACATTGTGCAGGTCAATGACTAGGTGCGCGACACTTTACACGGGATCGGACACCGCTTTATGGCGCGCCGCAACATCGGCGCGTCAGCCGCGCCTTCAAGAAAAAATCGGGGAAATCTTGCACCTGGCCCGAACTCGTCTAAAGTAAATCAATTCACCTCCGCGTGGCGCGAACTGACGATGCCGCGTCGAGGCGACGGCCCGCGCCGGCTGCATGGGACAAGGAGGAACGAGCGGCGGACGCGATAGCAAGCAATCAGCGCGTGCATTACCCGAGCGCATCGTGCGCGCACTCTTCCAGGTGACTCCCATGCAGATCCAATTCCCGAACGAAGCCCCTGAATATTCAGGTCGCGAACTTACTTTGGCGTTTCCGGCAATGGTCGATGGGCAGAGGGTGGAGTGCATGATCACTGCGGAAGCGCTCGAAGATCACTTCGGCGCCGCGTCCCCCCGGCTGGAGGACATGATCGTCGCGTTCGACGCGCACCGGCCGCGCATCGAGGCCGCCACGCGCCGGCTGTTGTCGGAAACGCGCGCGCAGTGTCTCGTGCTCAGAAGCGGTTACGTGCGGTTTTACGAGGCGAACTGGCGTAACTGACCAATCTGAAATTATCGGCTGGCTACCGGTACCGAAGCTTCGGCAAGCGCGACTGCTGCCGAAGCGCGAAGTTCGGATTCACCCGTGCCGCTACCGCTGGCTGGCCTGCGCGCAAGCCGCGACCGCGTGCAATGCATCGGCGGCACGCAGCCAACTCCATTACTTTCAAATGATCCGCCGCAGCGCCCGATCCTTGAACACCACATGGTGCGCGATCGCCGCGAGCGCGTGCAGTCCGATCACCCAATAGAACACGTTGCCGAGCCACTCGTGCGCGTCCTTCAACAGCGGCCGCGCGATCGCATCCGCACGCACCAGCGTGAAGCTGATGTCCGTCCATGCGAGCGACACCGGCCGCCCGCCCGCATTGACCATCAGCATGCCGAGCAGCGGCTGGGCGAAGATGAACACATAGAGCGCGAGGTGCGCGGAGCGCCCGAGAAAAGCGAGCAGCCGATTGCTTTCGAGCTCCTCCGGCGCGCCGGCCCACAATCTCCACAGCAGCCGCAACACGGCCAGCCCGAGCACCAGCGTGCCGGCCCAAAAATGCACGCCGGTCCAGAACGCGCGGCTGTCGGAGCCGCGCGGGCCGCGGATTTCGATGGCCAGATAGGCCAGCGCGACCAGCAGAAAAATCATCCAGTGAAAGAAAATCGCGGGCTTCGTGTAGCGGTCCGTCGTGCGGTTATATGAGGACATCGAGGCTCCTGGGGTGGCGACCCGTGCCGCAGCGACCCGGTCGATCGCGACCCGGTCGATCATCATTCGAAACATCGGATGATAAACGGTCCCCGAAGCCGACGACACATTCGACCCCCCGGCCGCGCGACCTCCTCATTCGCTGCCGAGATAGAAATACCGGAACAGGAAAATCGCCGCGATGATCCACACGACCAGCTTCACCTGGCGCGCCTGGCCCGTCAGCAGCTTGAGTCCCGCGTACGAGATGAAGCCGAACGCGACGCCGTTCGCGATCGAGTAGGTGAACGGCATCAGCAGCGCGGTCAGCGCGGCCGGCACGACTTCGGTCGCGTCGTCCCACGGCAGGTCGACCAGTTCGCGCAGCATCAGGCACGACACGTACAGCAGCGCGGGCGCGGTCGCATACGGCGGCACCACTTCGGCGAGCGGCGCGAAAAACAGCGCCGCGACGAACAGCACGGCGACCGTGATCGCGGTCATGCCGGTACGGCCGCCGACCTGCACGCCCGATGCGCTTTCGATATACGCCGTCGTCGACGAAGTACCGAGCATCGAGCCGGCGAGAATCGCGGTGCTGTCCGCGAGCAGCGCGCGGTTCAGGCGATGCATCTTGCCTTCCACCAGCAGCCCCGCGCGGTTCGCGACGCCCATCAGCGTGCCGGTCGCATCGAACAGCTCGACGAGGAAGAACACCAGCACCACGTTCAGCACGCCACTCGACAGCGCGCTGCGGATATCGAGCTGGAACAGCGTCGGCGCGATCGACGGCGGCGCGGACACGATGCCGTGAAACTGGTTGCCGCCAAAGAAAAAGCTCAGGATCGTCACGCCGACGATACCGATCAGGATCGAACCGCGCACACGCATATGATCCAGCGTGACGATGCCGAAGAAGCCGACCGCCGCGAGCACGACGTGCGGGTCATGCAGATTGCCGAGCGTGACGAGCGTGGCCGGATTGCCGACCACCACGCCGGCCGACTTCAGCGAAATGATCGCGAGAAAGAGACCGATGCCGCCGGTGATCGCGATGCGGATCGAATGCGGGATGCCCTTGACGATCACCTCGCGCACGCGGAACAGTGTGACGATCAGGAACAGGCACCCGGAGATGAACACCGCGCCGAGCGCGGCCTGCCACGTGTAGCCCATGCCCTTGACGACCGTGTATGCGAAGTACGCGTTCAGGCCCATGCCGGGCGCAAGCGCGATCGGGTAGTTCGCGTACAGACCCATGATCAGCGACGCGAGCGCGGCCACGAGGCAGGTCGCGACGAACACCGCGCTCTTCGGCATGCCGGCGTCGCCGAGAATCGCCGGGTTCACGAAGATGATGTAGGCCATCGTCAGGAAAGTGGTCACGCCGGCTAGCACTTCGGTGCGCAGGGTGGTGTCGACGGCGTCGAAGCCGAAGTAGCGTTTGATCGAGTCCATGTGGCGGGTTTCCTCTCTTTCGTCGTTCAGACAGTGTTTTTGTCATCGAGGCGGTGACAGAGCGGCGCAGCAAGGCAGGCCGCGCGGCGGCGTTACGACGGAATTGTAATCACGCATGGCAGCGCCCCGGCGCCTGTGGCGGCGCCAGCAGGCCGCCCGGGCCCGTCAGGCGGGCGGCTTGCCGTGCGACTGTGGCGCCTGCGCATCACCGCGAGGCGCCTGACGCGCGAGCCAGCGATCGAGTTCGCCAGCAAACGCCTTGCCATCGCGCGCGCTGAAGGCGGCCGGTCCGCCCGTGTCGACGCCGCTCGAGCGCAACTGGTCGAGCATCGAGCGCATGCGCAGCCGTTCTTCGATCGTTCCGGGCGTGTACCAGTTGCCGCGCGGATCGAGCGCGTGGGCATTTTTTGCCAGCACGGCGGCGGCGAGCGGGATGTCGGCGGTGATCACGAGGTCGCCCGCGACGACGCGCTCGACGATCAATTGATCGGCGGCGTCGAAGCCGGCCGGCACCTGGATCGCGCGGATCAGCGGCGACGGCGGCACGCGCAGGAACGAATTGGCGACCAGCGTCAGCGGCATGCCGGTCCGGCGCGCCGCGCGATACAGCATGTCCTTGACGACGGCCGGGCAGGCGTCGGCATCGACCCAGATTGGCATGGTGCGGGTTCCGGCTGTGTGCGGCTGGTTTGCTGCGTGGGGGATGGAGGGACCGGATGATACCTTGGCGCGACGCAAGCCTTGCCATGCCGCTCGCGGCGGGCGGCATTCAGGCTGCTGCGACTACGCCAGCCGCGACCGCTTTACTGCACGGCCGTCCGGGCGTTGCCTTGCTGCTGCTCGCGGTGTTGCGCGACGATGCGGCTCGCGCGCTGCGCGTTCTCCGGATAGTCGATCCAGTCGAACGGATCGTAGCCGGCGGCGAGCCATTCCGCGAGGTCAGCGCGGACCTGGGCGCGCGTTTTCGGCGCCGACGGGTCGGCGGGCTGCGTCACCGCTTGCGCGTAGACGGTGCTGATACCCACGGCGGCCAACAGCGCGCCGAGTCCAATGCGGGAAGACAGTTTCATGGCGGGCTCCTGCGGAGCGGAAAAACAGCCGGACCTGGTGGTTTTTCGGTGCGCCGGGTAAGGCGGTACAAGCAACGCACCACTTCTGCCGGCAAATCGAACCCGCCGCGAGCCTCGTTCGCCACGTCAGCGCAAGCAACGCGCAAGCGGGCGGGTATGCCGAAAAGTCGACGCTAATCCGCGCCGAATGGATGTCCTGACAAATATCGTCCTATCACGCCGATGGCTTGTTGAAGCGTTCCAGCCCCGCACTCACGAGGTCGATCGGCAGCGGAAACACGATCGTCGAGTTCTTGTCGGCGGCGATCGTCACCAGCGTCTGCAGATAGCGCAACTGCATCGCCTGCGGTTGCCGCGCGAGCGTCTGGGCCGCCTCCAGCAACTGCTTCGATGCCTGCAACTCGCCTTCCGCGTGAATCACCTTCGCGCGCCGTTCGCGCTCGGCTTCGGCCTGACGCGCAATCGCGCGGATCATCGTTTCATTGATATCGACGTGCTTGATCTCGACGATCGATACCTTGATGCCCCACGCGTCGGTTTGCGAGTCGAGCACTTTCTGGATGTCGGTGTTCAACTGCTCGCGCTCCGACAGCAGCTGGTCGAGGTCGTGCTTGCCGAGCACCGCGCGCAGCGTCGTCTGCGCCAGCTGGCTGGTCGCCTCGAAGTAGCGCGCGACCTGGATCACCGCCTTCTCCGGATCGACGACGCGGAAATACACGACCGCGTTGACCTTGACCGATACGTTGTCGCGCGTGATCACGTCTTGCGTCGGCACGTCGAACACGATGGTGCGCAAATCCATGCGCACCGCCTGCTGCACGATCGGAATGATCAATACGAGCCCGGGCCCCTTGACCTTCCAGAAGCGGCCGAGCATGAACACGACGCCGCGTTCGTACTCGCGAAAAATCCGCACCGACGACGCAATCAGCACGACCACGAGCAGGATCAGGATGCTGCCGAAGCCGAATGTGAAGCCGATCATGAGCGTTCTCCTTGTAAGGCGTCGACCGACGTGACGGGCACCACGGTCAGTGTGAGGCCGTTGCGCGCCGTCACGCGCACGCTCTGACCCGGTGCTGCCGGCGTGGTGCTCGAGACGCGCCAGCGCTCGCCGTGCACGCGCGCCCAGCCGGCCAGCGGGCCGCCCGCCGCGTGTTCGGGTTCAGGCAGCAAGCCGCCGTCCAGCACCACGCCGAGGCAGCCGATCAGCGCCTCCGAGCCCGTCACCACCGGCCGCCGCCGCGCGCGCAGCGCGAGCCGCGACACGCCGAGCACGAACGCGACGCTGAACACGACGACCGCGGCGATCAGCGGCAGCGGGATGCCATAGCCGGGCACGCCGGTATCCATCAGCATCGTTGCGCCGACCACGAACGCGACTACGCCGCCGAAGCCGAGCGAGCCGAAGGTCGGCAGGAACGCTTCGCCGATCAGGAAGGCAATGCCGAGAAAGATCAGCCCGAGGCCGACGTAGCTGATGGGCAGCATCTGCATCGCGAACAGGCCGAGCAGCAGGCTGATCGCGCCGACTACGCCGGGCAGCACGAAGCCCGGATTGGCGAATTCGAAGAAAAGGCCATACATGCCGAGCATCAGCAGAATCAGCGCGACGCTCGGATCGGTGATCACGGCGAGAAAGCGGCTGCGCCAGTCGGGTTCGAGCGTGATCAGCGGCGCATGCGCGGTGTGCAGCGTGACGCTGCCCGCGCTCGTGACGTACGTGCGGCCGTCCACCTGGCGCAGCAGGTCCGGCACGTCGCGCGCGACGATATCGACGACGTGCTGCGCGAGCGCTTCCTCATCGGACAGGCTCACCGCTTCGCGGACCGCGCGCTCGGCCCACTCGGCGTTGCGGCCGCGCATCTGCGCGAGGCCGCGGATGTAGGCGGCGGCATCGTGAACCTGCTTGCGCAGTTCGGTCGATTGGGTGTCGAGTGGCAGAGCGCTCGCGGCTTCGGATGATGCGCCGGGTGACGCAGGCGCAGGCGCGGACGCGCCGCCAGGCAGCGTGCGCATGTGCGGCAGCCCCGGCGTACCTGGGGTGGCTGGCGTTGCCGGCGGGCCGCCGGCGGGCGGCTCGTTGCCGCCGATGCCCATCTGGATCGGCGTCGCGGCGCCGAGATTGGTGCCCGGCGCCATCGCCGCGATATGGCTCGCGTAGACGATGTAGGTGCCGGCGCTGGCCGCGCGCGCGCCGCTCGGCGCGACGAAGGTCGCGACCGGCACCGGCGAGGCGAGGATCGCCTTGATGATCTGCCGCATCGACGTATCGAGGCCGCCGGGCGTGTCGAGTTGCAGGACCGCGAGCTGTGCACGCTGGCTGGCCGCGCGCTGCAAGCCCCGCACGATGAAATCGGCGGTGGCCGGTCCGATCGCGCCATTCACCGGAATCACGACGACGCTGTTGGCGGTCGCGGCGGCGACGTTCGCCGCGCTCGCCGCATTGGCCGCTTGCAGCGGCGCCAGCGCTTCGCGCGTCGCGAAGCCGAACGCGCATAGCACGCCGAGCACGGCGATGCCGCGCATCAAACGGCCCACGATGCCGCCGCGGATAAGCGGCCTGCGCGGACCGGACTGCCGGAGCGGGAGACGCGGAGTCGTGTTCATCGCTGACGGCCGTCGCGCCAGCCGGTGCGAACCGGCGGCGCGGGCCCATACCCTCGATCAAGGCTGGCCTGTTGCCGCTTAAAGCTTAGTCCGATTCGGCGCGTCGCGTGAGATCGAGCCCCGCGGCCCGGGCCGGCCGGTAGTCGGTCGGGCGCATGCCGGTCCATTTGCGGAACGCGCGATGAAACGCGCTCGGCTCCGCGAAGCCGACGGCGTTGGCGATATCGGCGATGGTGCGCTGCGTGCGCTGCAGTTCGGCGATCGCGATGTCGCGCCGCAGCGCGTCCTTGATCGACTGATACGTGTGGCCCTCCTGCTTCAGGTGCCGCCGCATCGTCGCCTCGGCGACGTGCAGGCGCGCGGCCATCTGATCGGCCGCGGGCCAGCCCGACATCGGCAGCGCGCGCAGCGTCTTGCGCACGCGCGCGGCGAGCGAACCCGGATTGCGGTACTTGACGATGAAGCTGCCCGGCGCATCGCGCAGAAACGGCCGCGCCGAGCGCGAAGTCTGGATCACCGGCAGTTCCAGAAACGCAGGGTCGAGATCGACGGACGACTCCGGCTCGTCGAAATACATGTCTTCGCAGAACATCAGCCGGTATTCGTGCGCGGCCGGCGGCGCGGCGCAGCGAAAGCGCGCTTCGAGCAACGGAATGCGCCGGCCGACGAGCCAGCACACGAGCCCGTACACGAGGATGAAATACGTCGCGTAAGCGAACATCGCCGGCTTGCGCGTGCCCGCGCGCTCGACGAACTTCAGGCGCACGCGCTGCGCGTCGGTGTCGATCGTCGCGCCGAGATCGTCGAGCACGAGCCGCATGAAGCCGACCGCGCGCGCAAGCGCCTGCGCGCCGTTGCGCGCGCCCAGCGCCGTCTGCGTCATCGCGATGAAGCTGCCGCATTTCATCGGATGCGAGTCCTGGCCGAAGAATTCGTCGTCGAGCGCGCGTGCGATGCCGGCCCACAGCGCGCCGTATTGCGCCGACGATACCCGGCTTTTCGGCGACGCGAGCATCGCCGCGGCAATGCCGGCCGCTTCGGCGAGCGTTCGCGCGTCGAGGCCGCGCGCCGTCGCGAGCGCGAGCGTTTCCTCGACGAGACTGACGGAGATCGTGCCTTTGTCGCTTTTCATCGGGATTCGGCTTTTCTGGCAAAAGCGCTCAGCATAGGCTGGGTCGTGGTTCATGAAGCCCCCTGAAATGGCGAGGCTCCATGCACGTGCATGGTAGCAGTATGGCAAAAGCGCTCAGCAAGAATGAGCGGAGCGAGCATCGAACGGCGCGGGCCGCTTGCCTACACTTCCCGCATCACCGCGATCGCCAGCACGGCCGTCAGCACCAACGAGGACGCAGTCATGGACAGCTTCTACACCGACGAACAACGGATGATCCGCGACGCCGCGCGCGACTTCGCGACCGAATGCCTCGCGCCGCACGCGGCGCAATGGGATCGCGACGCGCAACTGCCGGCGGGGGTCGTCGCGCAGCTGGGCGAACTCGGCTTTCTGGGCATGATGGTGCCGGCCGAGTGGGGCGGCTCCTACACCGATTACGTCGCCTATGCGCTCGCGCTGGAAGAGATCGCGGCCGGTTGCGCCGCCTGCGCGACGCTGATGAGCGTGCACAACTCGGTCGGCTGCGCGCCGATCCTGAACTTCGGCAGCGCCGCGCAGAAAGACCGCTATCTGCGCGAGCTCGCCATCGGCCGGACGATCGGCGCGTTTTGCCTGACCGAGCCGCAGGCGGGCTCCGAGGCGAACAATCTGCGCACCCGCGCGGAGCGGCGCGACGGGCAGTGGATTCTGAACGGCAGCAAGCAGTTCGTGACCAACGGCGCGCGTGCCGGTCTCGCAATCGTGTTCGCGGTCACCGATCCCGAGCGCGGTAAGCGCGGCCTGTCCGCCTTCATCGTGCCGACCTCGACGCCGGGTTTCGACGTCGGCCGGCCGGAGCACAAGCTCGGCATTCGCGCGTCCGACACCTGTCCGATCTCGCTCGATCAGTGCGCGGTGCCCGAGGCCAATCTGCTCGGCGAGCCGGGCGAGGGTCTGCGCATCGCGCTGTCGAATCTCGAAGGCGGACGCATCGGCATCGCCGCGCAGGCAGTCGGCATTGCGCGCGCCGCGTTCGACGCCGCGCGCCGCTACGCGAACGAGCGCGAACAGTTCGGCAAGCCGCTGAAAGACCACCAGACGATCGCGAATATGCTTGCCGACATGGCGACGCGCCTGAATGCCGCGCGCCTGCTCGTACATCACGCGGCACGGCTGCGCTCGGCGGGGCGGCCGTGTCTGTCGGAGGCGTCGCAGGCGAAGCTTTTCGCGTCGGAGCTTGCGGAGGAGATCTGTTCGAACGCGATCCAGATTCATGGCGGCTACGGCTATCTGGAGGATTATGCGGTCGAGCGCCACTATCGGGATGCACGGATCACGCAGATTTACGAAGGGACGAGCGAAGTGCAGCGGATGGTGATCGCGCGCCATGTTTGAGGGCGGCGTTTGAGCGCACAATAGCCTGGCCGTGGATGCTCGCCTGGATCTCCGCGGCGAAAAAAACCGAGCGCGCCCCGCGCCACTCGCAACTACGTTGCATGAGACCGAAGTAAGCGCTAAAGCGCTAACTCTGGTCGACAGGAGACGACGATGACAGCAGCGAAAGCCTTTCTCGAAGCGCGCGATCTGCTAGTGCGCCATCGCACCGACTACGAGCGCGCGTACCGCGAATTCGCGTGGCCCGCGCTCGGCGAGTTCAACTGGGCGCTCGACTACTTCGATGCGATCGCGCATGACAACGACAACCCCGCGCTGTGGATCGTCGACGATCCTTCCAGCGACGGCCTGCGTCTGTCGTACGCGCAGATGTCGGAGCGCTCGTCGCGGATGGCGAACTTTCTGCGCGGCGCGGGCGTCGGCCGCGGCGACCGTGTGCTGCTGATGCTGCCGAACCGCGTCGAGCTATGGGACGTCATGCTCGCCGCGATGAAGCTCGGCGCGATCGTGCTGCCCGCCACCACGCAGCTATCCGCCGAGGACGTGCGCGACCGCGTGCAGATCGGCGGCGCGAAGTTCGTCGTGGTCGACAGCGCGGAGCTGGGCAAATTCGATGCGCTCGACGTGCCGCTCACCCGCCTGTCGGTCGGTGCGCCGCGCGACGGCTGGATCGATGTTGCCGCCGCGTACGAGGCTTCGCCGCATTTCACGCCGGACGGTGTCACCCACGCCAGCGATCCGCTGTTGCTGTACTTCACGTCCGGCACCACCTCGAAGCCGAAGCTGGTCGAGCATACGCACCAGAGCTATCCGGTCGGGCATCTGTCGACGATGTACTGGATCGGCCTGCAACCCGGCGACATCCATTGGAACATCAGCTCGCCGGGCTGGGCCAAGCACGCGTGGAGCTGCTTCTTCGCGCCGTGGAACGCGCAGGCCTGCGTGTTCGTGTTCAACGTCCCGCGCTTCGTGCCGAAAGACACACTCGCCGCGCTCGTGCGCTTCAACGTCACCACGCTGTGCGCGCCGCCGACCGTCTGGCGCATGCTCGTGCAGGAGCCGCTCGGCGACTATCCGGTGAAGCTGCGCGAAATCGTCGGCGCCGGCGAGCCGCTGAATCCGGAGGTCATCGAGCGCGTCAGGCACGCGTGGGGCATTACGATTCGCGATGGCTACGGCCAGACCGAAACGACCTGCCAGATCGGCAATTCGCCGGGCCAGCCGGTCGTGGCCGGCTCGATGGGGCGTCCGTTGCCGGGCTACCGGGTCGAGCTGCTCGACGCCGACGACCAACCGGTCGGCGAAGGCGAAATCGCGCTGCCGCTTGCCGAACGGCCGCTCGGCCTGATGACGGGTTACGCGAACAACGCCAACGCGACCGCGCAGTCGATGCGCAACGGCCTCTATCGCACCTCGGATGTCGCGCTGCGTCGCGACGACGGCTACTACGTGTACGTCGGCCGCTCGGACGACGTGTTCAAGTCGTCCGACTATCGCCTGAGTCCGTTCGAACTCGAAAGCGTGCTGATCGAACACGAGGCGATCGGCGAGGCGGCCGTCGTGCCGAGCGCGGACGCGTTGCGTCTTGCGGTGCCGAAGGCGTTCGTCACCGTGCGTCACGGCTACGAAGCCGGTCCCGAACTCGCGCGCGCGGTGTTCGCGTTCTCGCGTGAAAAACTCGCGCCGTACAAGCGGATTCGCCGTCTGCAATTCAGTGAACTGCCGAAGACGATCTCCGGCAAGATCCGCCGCGTCGAATTGCGGCGCCGCGAAATGGAGCGCGCAGCCGAGCCCGCGCGTCTGCCGGACGAGTATTGGGAAGAGGATTTTCCCGACTTGCGGTGACTGTCTTTATTCCTCGCCATTGCTGGTTTGCCGCCCCGGTTTGAATCGCACGCGTTGAATTCGAGCTTCGGATTCGACGCGTCGGGGCACTGTTTTCTAAATCACAGGAGTTTCAGCATGAGCACCCTTGCTTCGAACGAGACCGGCCGCGACGTTGCCGGCGCCGTGGCCACCGTCAAACTGCTGATCAACGGCGAGTTCGTCGAATCGAAGACGACCGAGTGGCGCGACATCGTGAACCCGGCCACGCAGGCGGTCCTCGCGCGCGTGCCGTTCGCGACCGTCGCGGAGGTCGACGCGGCGGTGCGCAGCGCGCACGCCGCGTTCAAAACGTGGAAGGACACGCCGATCGGCGCGCGCATGCGCATCATGCTGAAGTACCAGGCGCTGATTCGCGAGCATATGCCGCGCATCGCGAAGACGCTGTCGGCCGAGCAGGGCAAGACGATTCCCGATGCCGAGGGCGACATCTTCCGCGGTCTGGAAGTCGTCGAGCACGCGTGTTCGATCGGCACGTTGCAGCAGGGGGAGTTCGCCGAGAACGTCGCCGGTGGTGTGGACACCTACACGCTGCGCCAGCCGCTCGGCGTATGCGTCGGCATCACGCCGTTCAATTTCCCCGCGATGATCCCGCTGTGGATGTTCCCGATGGCGCTCGTGTGCGGCAATACCTTCGTGTTGAAGCCATCCGAGCAGGACCCGCTGTCGACGATGCAGCTCGTCGAACTGGCGCTCGAAGCCGGCGTGCCGAAGGGCGTGCTGAACGTCGTGCACGGCGGCAAGGAAGTCGTCGATGCGCTGTGCACGCATGAACTGGTGAAGGCGATTTCGTTCGTCGGCTCGACGGCGGTCGGCACGCACGTGTATCGCCTCGGCAGCGAACACGGCAAGCGAGTGCAGTCGATGATGGGCGCGAAGAACCACGCGGTCGTGCTGCCCGACGCGAATCGCGAACAGACCCTCAACGCGCTCGCCGGCGCCGCGTTCGGCGCGGCCGGTCAGCGCTGCATGGCGAGTTCGGTGGCGGTGCTGGTCGGTGCCGCGCGCGAGTGGCTGCCCGAACTCGTCGCGAAGGCGAAGACGCTGAAGGTCAACGCGGGTCACGAGCCGGGCACCGATGTCGGGCCGGTCGTGTCGCGCGCCGCGAAGCAGCGCATTCTCGGTCTGATCGACGCGGGCGTGAAAGAGGGCGCGACGCTCGTGCTCGACGGCCGCGATGTGAACGTGCACGGCTACGAGCAGGGCAACTTCATCGGCCCGACGGTGTTCACCGACGTGACGGCCGACATGGAAATCTACCGCACCGAAATTTTCGGGCCGGTGCTCGCGGTGCTGAACGTGGCGACGCTCGACGACGCGATCGCGCTCGTCAACGCGAACCCGTTTGGCAACGGCGTTGGCCTCTTCACGCAAAGCGGCGCGGCGGCGCGCAGGTTCCAGAGCGAGATCGATATCGGCCAGGTCGGCATCAACATTCCGATCCCGGTGCCGGTGCCGTTTTTCAGCTTCACCGGTTCGCGCGGCTCGAAGCTTGGCGATCTCGGTCCCTATGGCAAGCAGGTCGTGCAGTTTTACACGCAGACCAAGACGGTCACCGCGCGCTGGTTCGACGACGACACCGTCAACGATGGCGTCAACACGACGATCCGCCTGCGTTGAAGGCACTGAGGGCACACCCGGAGACGACACCATGAAAATAGGCTTTATCGGACTCGGCAATATGGGCGCGCCGATGGCGCTGAACCTGCTGAAGGCGGGCCACGCGCTCAACGTGTTCGACCTCAGCGCGCAAGCTGTGCGCACGCTCGTCGACGCGGGCGCGCAGCCGGCCCGCTCACCGCAAGCCGCCGCGAGCGAGGTCGAATGCGTGATCACGATGCTGCCCGCCGCGGCTCACGTGCGCAGCGTGCTCGTCGCGGACGATGGCGTTCTCGCCGGCATCGCGCCGGGCGTGCCGATCATCGATTCGAGCACGATCGATCCCGCCAGCGTGAAAGCGTTTGCCGAACTCGCCGCGGCTCATGGCAACAACTTCGTCGACGCCCCGGTCTCGGGCGGCACCGGCGGCGCGGCGGGGGGCACGCTGACCTTCATGGTCGGCGGCAGTGCGAGCGCGTACGAGCAGGTCAAGACAGTGCTGTCGGCGATGGGAAAAAACATCGTGCATTGCGGCGACACCGGCACGGGCCAGGTCGCGAAGATCTGCAACAACCTGGTGCTCGGCATCTCGATGGCGGGCGTCGCCGAGGCGATGTCGCTCGGCGAGGCGCTCGGTATCGACACGAAGGTGCTCGGTAGCATCATTAATACGTCGACCGGGCGCTGCTGGAGTTCGGACACGTATAACCCGATGCCGGGCGTGATCGAGACCGCGCCGTCCTCGCGCGGCTATACCGGCGGCTTCGGCACCGACCTGATGCTGAAAGACCTCGGCCTCGCCACCGATGCCGCGCGCGGCGTGCGTCAACCGGTCTATCTCGGCGCGCTCGCGCAGCAGCTCTATCAAACGATGAGCGCGAACGGCGCGGGGCGCCTGGACTTTTCGGCGGTGATCAAGCTGTATCGCTCGCGTGAGCGCGGCGCTAACGGCCAGGGAGGCACGCAATGATCGACCTCGATTACGCACATGACGGCGCCGTTGCTTTGATCACGTTGAAACGGCCCCCCGCGAACGCTTTCACGCCTGACGGTCTGCTGCAATTGCAACGCACCGTCGAGCAGTTGAACGCCGATGCGCGCGTGCGCGCGCTCGTGATCACCGGCGACGGTCCGAAGTTTTTCAGCGCGGGCGCCGATCTGAACACGTTCGCCGACGGCAATCGCGAAGTCGCGCGCACCGCGGCCGCGCGTTTCGGCGCGGCCTTCGAGGCGCTGCAGAACGCGCGGCCCGTCGTCATCGCGGCGCTCAACGGCTTTGCGATGGGCGGCGGTCTCGAATGCGCGCTCGCCTGCGATATCCGCATCGCCGAGCAGCATGCGGTGCTGGCGCTCCCCGAGACGGCGGTCGGTCTGCTGCCATGCGGCTGCGGCACGCAGACGCTGCCGTGGCTCGTCGGCGAAGGCTGGGCCAAGCGGATGATGCTGACCGGCGAGCGCGTCGATGCGGCGACCGCGCTCAGCATCGGTCTCGTCGAAGAAGTGGTGGAGCGCGGCGCCGCGCGTGAGGCCGCATTGAACATGGCGCAGCGCGTCACCGGTTTGAGCCCGCAGGCGGTCAGCTTCAGCAAGGAGCTGATCCATCAGGCGCGGCATGGCGTGCCGCGCGCCGCCGCGCTCGCGCTAGAACGCGAGCGCTTCGTCGATCTGTTCGATGGCGCCGATCAGCGCGAGGGCGTCAACGCGTTCCTCGAAAAACGCGCGCCGCGCTGGCAGACGAGCCGTGCATCGCGGGAGACGCAGCGATGAGCACTTTGCGCGGCTTTGCGGTCGAAATGCGCGCCGCGACGAACCCGCAAGCCGAACCCGACGTGCTGTTTCGCGTCGTCAACCGCGTGGCGATCATCACGCTGAACCGGCCTGCCGCGCTCAACGCGCTGTCGCACGCGATGGTGCGCGAACTCGCGGTGCTGGTCGAGCATTGCCGCACCGATGCCGGGATCGTCGCGCTGGTGCTGAAGGGCGCTGGCGACAAGGGCTTTTGCGCGGGCGGCGACGTGCGTGAGGTACATCGGCTCGCGACGCAGGGCGACCCACGCTGGCTCGCGTTCTTCGTCGACGAATACCGGCTCGATTACGCGTTGCACACGTTTCCGAAGCCGGTGGTCGCGCTGCTCGACGGCATCGCGATGGGCGGCGGCATGGGCCTCGGCCAGGCGGCGCGGCTGCGCATCGTGACCGAACGCAGCCGCATCGCGATGCCGGAGACGCGCATCGGCTTCGTGCCCGACGTCGGCGCGAGCCGCTTTCTGAGCGTGATGTCGGCCGAGCTTGCGCTGTATGTCGGGCTGACCGGCGCGACGCTAGCGGGCGCCGACGCGATGCGCCTGCAACTGGCCGACCTGTGCGTGCCGGCCGACTGGCTCGCGAGCTTCGAGGAACGTTTGCAGCGCATGTCGCACGACGGCGAGCGCATCGACGCGCTGCGCGCCGTGTTCGAGCCGCCGTGCAATATCGTGCCGCACGCGCCGCTCGGGGCGCTGACGCAACTGATCCTGCGCCACTTCGACCGGCGTTCGGGCGTCGAGCGCATCGTCGCGACGCTGCGTCAGGATCTCGAACGCGAACCGCCGCGCGAGGTGCGGCAATGGCTGCAAGCGACCTACGACGCACTGACCGCCCATTCGCCGACGATGCTGCACGTGACGCGCGAAGCGCTGCTGCGCGGCCGGCAGATGACGCTTGCCGATTGCTTCCGGATGGAGCTCGGCATCGTGAAGCGCTCGATCGAGGAAGGCGATTTCCGCGAGGGCGTGCGCGCGCAACTGATCGACAAGGACCGTCGGCCGCGCTGGTCACCGGCGACGCTCGCCGATGTGCAACCCGAGCGCGTGCGGCATTTCCTGAGTTCGCCGTGGCATGGCGACGCGCATCCACTGGCGGCGCTGGGCGCGGAGCATGGCGACTGACTTGCGCGGCGTATCGCATGCCGCGCGGGGCGCGCGGCCCGGCGCACCCGCGCCCGCCCTTAGGTCTGCTTGGCATGTCCCGCCCATCAGCCGCCGGTGCCAATTGTGGTCTGGCGGACACAGACTACGCGCGCCAATTGACATCTTTCCGGGCGCAATCTTAGATAGATAGTTCAGCCCCGTCCCGACCGGCAAAGCCTGCTCGCAGCCCTCATCACGGCGCTCGTCCGACCTACGGTGCGTTTATACGTCACCGCTTCCCGCATTCCCGTGCTCTTGATCGATCAGGAGGCAATGCGTATGGAAAAGCCGTCAGATGAGAATCGCCGCTCCAAACCCTTCGGCGACAAACCCGCTTCCCATCTCGAGCAGGGCCCTCATGCAAAAAAGCTCGTCCTCACTGCGCTAGGCGGCATTGCGGTTCTGGTGGGCAGCGGTATCTACTGGGTGGTGACATTTTCGCATCGCGTGCCGGATGCGGATTGCTTTCTTCCCGGCATCGAGTGCGTTAAAAAGATCGCCGCGGTGATGAAGGAAGTCAGCGACGCGGATCGCGCAACCAGCATGGGCGAGAGCTGGCTGCTTGCGTTGCTGGTCACGGCCTTCACGTTCCTCGTGTTTTATGTCCACATTTGCCGTGGAGAAGAAGAACGGGCGCGGACCCTCGCGGAACGCGAGTTCGAGGAGAAGAAGCGTATCGCGGAAGAGGAAGGCGAGGCCGCTTCCGACGTCGACTCCCGCTCGAAGGGTGTAGTCGGCATCCTGCGAAGCTGGTTCGCGTCGCGCTGGTGCATTCCGGTGTTCTGCTACGTCCCCGCGGTATTGCTGTTCGGCGGAGAGATATGGGAGGGCTATACCGATGCGGTCGTACTCGCATTGGCGCTCGCCGCCATTTACGTGGCCGCCGAACACTATTGCGCGCTCGAGCAGCAACGCAAGCTCGTCGACGAGCAGGAAGCGGTGCTCGAGACCATCCGCAAGGAACTCAGCGACAAGGTGGCCAGCATCGATAACGCGATGGGAACCCGCTATGGTCTTCGCGTGATCTACGACGCCTATCGCGACCCGAACCACGACCAGTCCCGCGCAGAGGAGAGGAAGCGCTTGCAGCCGGGCGCGGCGCACCAGGCTCACGGCGGCGCGGCGAACGTTCAGGAGTCTGAAAAAGGCATTTTTTCGATCTATCGTTTCTTCGATATCGACAAGCAATGGTGGGCGCGCGAGTCCTGGGACGGCTATCGCAGCAGCCCCGCGGCGACGCTCTATCGGACCTTGAAGGAAGGCGCGCGCACGAAGATGACGCTGGTGACGCCCCTCGAATATCCCGAGTTCGACGACGGCTCGATGCAGGACAAGGCACTCTTCTTCGGCAAGTTCATTGGACTCGTATGGCATTACGTCGTGCTGTGGCACGTACGGCGCGCGCTCGAGGCCGACTCGAAAGACGTCGTGTGCGAACACAAGATCCGCATTGCGCAGACTTCGCTGTGGCTGCATGTGGTCGACCGGACCGTCTATCAGATTCTCGGCGACGATCGCGGCAAGGACGTCAAGGTGCGCAACCTGACGCACGACATGGATGAGATCTCGGTATCGCTCGCCCGCTGGGCCAAGCGTGAAATTCAAACGCTGGCGGCGCGTGGCCCGACCGTCGAGGAGTACATCTGCACCTGCCTGACCGATGCCCATCAGGCCATACCCGCGGACGGCGCGGCCACCTTCGGACAGAACGAGGATCACATACTCGAAAGACTCGGATTCAAGGAATGGGCGAACGAAGGAGACGCGCCATCGGGAATTCGCAAGCGAGTGTTGGCCGCGCGCTGCAAGGGATTGATCCGGGATGCCGTGGCGATCATCGCCACGTCCGAGCCGGGGCAGACGGCGAGCATCGACGGCCAATGCGATCCGTCGATCGAAGAGATAGCAGCGGAGGTCGAGTGATGACTACTTCCATCGATGCGATGCTGGCCGACCTGGAGATCATCAGCGACCTGGTGATGTCCATCGTGGTACCGACGAAAAACACGGACCGCTCGAACTTCACGACGCCGATCTCGCTGATGGTCAGACACCACCTGGTCGGCGGGCAGTCGCCGCTTGCCGGTCGCGACGTGCGCGGTCTCGTCGACCGGCTCAAGCACTGCGCCGGCGCGCTGTGCAAGGTCGGATCGGGCAAGAAGCTGCTCGCCGATTCGCAGTTGATGCGGGGCATTCCTGCGGCGCCATATCAGGCGAATCAGTTCTACGTCGAGTTGCTGACGGCGGTGTCGCTCGGTCTTTACTTTCTCGGCGTGCCGATTGGCGAGCCGTGGGACCTGGTGCAGACCTGGGCCGACGAGGAGGGGGGCGGGCTACCAAACGGCATCTGCGTGGCGAAGGCGATCGGCGATATCGTGCGCTCGTCGCGCAAGTGGCATCCCACGCTGCCGGTGGAAGCCGATGCGAACGAGCGCGCCAAACGCAGGGCGTCGACGGATCTGATCGTCCATTCGTTCCTGCCGATGATCCTGTTTCGCGATCTGATCCTGTGGGGCGGCGGACAGCCGGAACCGGAGAATTCCGGGCTGCCGGAACATCCGTCGATCCGCAGTCAGACGGCGACCGGACCCACCGAAGGCGACGAGTCGGATGAACGGTCTTTGCTCGTGCCGTCGATCCATGCGTTGGGCCGCTGTTACGAAGTGTTGCAACTGCAACTTTACCTGAGGGCCGGTTATCCGATTTACTATGCCGTGCCAGAGGCCATTCTGAAGACCGAAATCTTGCGGTCCTGTGCGGCGGGAAAATCCACCGAGGAGTGCTGGGAAGAAATGTGCACGTTCCTGCGTGACAAGATCTTCCGCGGCAAGCTGCCCGACGCCGGCAATCTGCAGAAGCAGTGCGTCTACGTGATCGACCGGACCAAGCCTCCCGCGTGCTTCATCAATCACGATGCGGGGCTGCTGACCTTCGAAGGCATCGATCTCGACGTGGGCAGCCGCGAACTGCCGCTACCGGCGAGTTACATGCTCGATGAACGCAGGGAGCGCTACCGCAAGAGAGTGCTTTCGTTCAAGCCGGCCGATGACGAAGCCGCGCTGCGAAACCTCTTGAATGGCGCAAAGAACAAGGAACTTTTCAAGCATATCTTTCATGGCGCGAAAGATGATCATCCTGATCCGGCTCACGGCAAGGATGCCGCCAACGACGCCGCGAAGGACACCGTCACGGTGAGGTGACGATGCGCGGCGCACTGGGTATCGGGAACGCCGGATGCTAGGAATTTTAAGGTTGCTCCGACGCGGATCGCCTCTGGCGAAGCGATCCGCGCCATAACGAGGCGCGTCGCGCCGTACGTTGGCTGTTTCGTTGCAACGCCAGCAGGCAACTCCACAGTCAAACCTAGCAGGAAGGCACCATGGACAGGAATCGTGTAGAAGGTACAGCGAAGGAGCTCAAGGGCTCGGTCAAGGAAGCGATTGGCAAGGTCACCGGCAATCGCGCGAAACAGGCCGAAGGAGCGGCCGAAAAAATAGCCGGCAGGATACAGGCGAGAATCGGCGAAGAAACCGAAGAGGTACGAGAGCGTGTGAAGAGTTAGCGAGCCGAAACTTCACGTACCCGCAGCTTCATTTATCCCGCCCCCCGGTTTCGGGCGCATCAAGTCAGGCACGCAAGCCGTGCAGTGACGCACCGCGTGCGTAGCGCCTCGCACGCTGCCGGTGCTCGCCGCGTCGCGCCCTCGCGGCGCGGCGTTCGACACCCGGAACGTGTAAATTTCTGTTACGGTCCAGAGTCAGCCGGCGCACTCGTCGCGCCGGCGCCGCATCGCCCATTCGAGGACGCTTCATGCTGGGATTCGACGTCGGCGCGGCCAGGAAAGTCTGGACCGCGTCTCTGCTCGCGCTGCTATTTTTCCTCATCTATATCGCGTCGACGACGGTGCTCGTCGTCGTGTTCGCGGTGTTTTTCAGCTATCTGATCTACCCGATGGTGGTGCTGGTCGAACGCGTGAGGCCGCGCCGCATGCCGCGCGTCGTGTCGATCGCGGTCGTGTTCGTCGTCGTGGTCGCGCTGCTCGCGGTGGTTGGCTCACTGTTCGGCGTGGAATTGCAGGATCAGGCGACGCGCCTCTTCACGCAACTGCCCGCGCTGCTGCGCACCGATGTGCCGAACCGTTTTCCGCTGCCGCATTTTCTCGAACCGCTGCGCGAGCGGATCGTCGATTTCGTGCGCAGCCAGATCGAGACCGGCTCGGACAACGCCGTGCCGTTGGCGCGCAGCCTCGGGCTCGGCGTCGTCCACGCGGCGAGTAACCTGATCTACCTGGTGCTGATTCCAATCCTGAGCTTCCTGCTGATCAAGGACGGCGAACGGATGCGCGACGCGTTTCTGGGTTTGCTGAACAGCCGGCATCGCGTGCTGTGGAACGAGATCGTCGTCGATCTAAACGTGCTGCTGTCGAAGTACGTGCGCGCGCTGCTGTTTCTGTCGCTCGCCACGCTATTTAGCTACGGCGTCGTGTTCTCGCTGCTCGGCGTGCCGTACGCGTTTCTGCTCGCGGTCAGCGCGGGGCTGCTCGAATTCGTGCCGTTCGCGGGGCCGCTTGCCGCGGTCGCGATCACGCTCGTGGTCGCCGTGTTCAGCGGCTATCCGCACCTGTTGTGGCTCGTGATTTTTATCGGGCTGTACCGGCTGTTCCAGGACTACGTGCTCAATCCGTATCTGATGAGCGAAGGCGTCGAGGTCAGTCCGTTTCTGGTGATCGTCGGACTGCTCGCGGGCGATCAGCTGGGCGGCGTCGCTGGGATTTTTCTCGCGGTGCCCGTGATCGCGACGCTGAAAATCGTGATCGGCCGGGCGCGCGTGTTTTACTCGGCGTCGCACGGGCAGGGCGAGGCCGCGCGGCGCGCGCTGACGGGCAGCACCGACGATGAGGCGTAACGCGCGGCGCGCAGTTGGCGCAGCGACACCGCGCGCTGCCTGGCATCGCTAACCTTCTCCAGCGATGTGAGCTTCGATGCCGGCGCGAGGCATCGTCGCGCCAGCGGCGCTGGCCGCCGCCACTTCGCGCGGCACGCCCTTCACGCGCGAGACCCACAGCACCGCCGCGCATGCGACCGCCACCGCCGCCCAGCCGACGGTTCCATACCCGGCGATGCGGCCATCAGCCGACGTGCTCAGCATCAAGCCGCCGAGCCACGCGCCAGTGCCGGTGCCGAGCGCCTGCAGCGCGCTGTTCGCGCTCAGGAACGCACCGCGTCGCGCGGGCTCGGGGACCGTGGTCAGCAGTGCCTGCATCGGCACCATGCGGCCGTTCATCAACACGAGGAAGCACGGGAAGAACAGCACGAGCGCGTAGAACGGCAGGTTCGGCAGATGCGTGATGAACAGCACCGGCACGAACGACAGCAGCGCCGCGCAGCGAAACACGCGCTGCGTGCCGAAGCGGTCGGCGAATCTGCCGACGAGGCGCGACGTGAAGAAGGTCGCCGCACCGCCGGCCATGTACAGCCACGACAGCTGTCGCGGCGCGACGCCGTGATTGGCGACCAGCATCGGCGCGATGAACGGGATCACCAGCATGTGCGCGATCATCATCATGAACGTCAGCGCGAACGCGTTCAGATGGCTTCGGTTGCTCAGCAGGCGCCACAGCTCGGGCAGTACTTCCGCGAGCGGCGGCTGCCGGCGGCTCAGATGCGCGGCCAGCGAGGGCACCTGTTGCGAGGCCGCGAACCACACCAGCAGCGACAACGCGACCAGCAGGAAGAACGGCGCCGCCCAGCCGAACTGCGCGCCGAGCATCACGCCGGCCGGCACGCCGGCGATCGCCGCGAGCGAGAACGCGGTCATGATCGTGCCGGTCGCGGCGCCGCGCCGTTGCAGCGGGATCACGTCGCCGACGATCGCCATGATCACGGAGCCGAGCACGCCGCCGGTGATGCCCGCGAACGCGCGCGCGGCGAGCAGCAGCGCGAAGCTCGACGCGAGCGCGCACGCGAGGTTCGACAGCGCGAACAGCGCGTAAATGGTGAGCAGCAGACGGCGCCGGTCGAAGCGGTCGATATAGGTCGCCGCGAATAGGCCCGAGAGCCCCGAGCACCACGAATACGCGGATACGGCCGTCGCGAACGCGGCCGGCGCGATCTGGAACGCGCTCATGATCTGCGGGCCGAGCGGCATCATCACCATGAAGTCCATGATGATCGTGAACTGCGTGAGCGCGAGCAGCCACAACAAACGACGCTCGTGCCGTGCAGTGATTGAGTACATCGCTTGATTTCCTTTTGTCGTTGTTCGAAGTACGCCGCTAATGCCGCGAGCCACGCGAGCAGAAGCTCAGTCGTCGATCGTTTCGTGGACCGCGACCGCGCCCTGTTTCCAGTAGCTGGCCGCGCGAATCCGCGTTTTGTCGACGCCGCGCTCGCCGCACAGATGTTGACGCACCGCGCGGATCGTCGCCGCTTCGCCGGCGGCCCACACATAGCCTTCACCGTTCACCGGCAGCCAGGTATCGCGCACCGCGTGCAACAGCGCTTCGCTGCGCGCGCCGGTCCGGGTGTCGGCTTCGCTGCGATAGCACCAGACGAGGTGCAGCTCGGCCTGCGTCGTGAACTCGATGCGCGCCGACGGATCGGCGACCTCGATCACCGCGGCGACGCGCGTGCCGGCCGGCAACTCTTCGAGACGGCGCGCGATCGCGGGCAGCGCGGTGTCGTCGCCGATCAGCAGATGCCAGTCGAAGCCGGTCGGAATCACCAGCGAACCGCGCGGGCCGCCGACGCCCAGATACTGGCCGGCCTGCGCCTGGGCGGCCCACGTCGCCGCGGGGCCCGCGTCGTGCATCGCGAACTCGATGTCGAGCTCGCGGGCGTCGCGATCGAAACGGCGCGGCGTGAAATCGCGCGCGGTCGGCCGCTTGCCTTCCGGGAACACCGGGCCGTTGGGGCCGGCTTGCGGCAGCGTAGGTTTGTCGGCGCCGGGGTCGGGGAAGAAGACCTTGATGTGGTCGTCGAACGAGGCTGAGACGAAGTCGTCCAGATCGGCGCCGGTGAAGGTCACGCGAATCAGGTGCGGCGTCAGCGCGCGCACCTGCTTGACCTGCAGCAGACGAAACTTCAACGGATGCCGTACGCGATGCACGGCGAGATCAGGGCGAGTGTTTTGCTCTTGCATGTGGGCGATGCTCCAGTTCGGTTCGGGAGGACGCGCGGGTCGCCTCGTGGACGGGCGCGCGCGCGTTGTCAGGTGGTCGGCTCGCTGTCGTTGCCGGGCTTTGCGATGTCGCCACGGTTGCCGCCTTCGATTTCTTTGGCCGCGCGCATCAGGATCGCTGCGATGCGGCGCTGTTCGTCGGCCGGCGCGTTGTCGCGGCGCAGCAGCGCGTTCTTCAGCGTGCGGCGCGCTTCATTCAGCTCGGGCACCCAGCCGCCTTCGCTGACGTCGGCCGGCTCCTCGCCGGCAAACGCGCGGCGCACCGAATCCATCTTGCGTGCGATATGCGAGAGTCGCGCGAGCATCAGCTCGACGCGCTCGCGGTTCGCGGCCAGATATTCGCGGCCCGCATCCGCCAGCTCATAGCGCTTGCGGTTGCCTTCGAGCTGCACGGTGACGTAGCCGAGTTCTTCGAGATAGGTCAGCGCTGGATAGACCATGCCGGGGCTCGGGCTGTAGAAGCCGTTCGAGCGCGTTTCGAGCGCCTTGATCAACTCGTAGCCGTGACTCGGCTGCGCTTCGATCAGCGATAGCAGCAGCAGTTGCAGATCGTCGGAGCTGAATTTGCGGCCGCGCGGGAAACCATCGCCGTCGCCGCCGAAGCCGCCGGGGCCGCCGGGGCCGCCGCCACCGTATCTGCCCGGACCGCCGAAACCACCGCCGAAGCGCGAGCCACGGCCGCCGAAGCGCCACTCGTGATGGCGGCCAAAGGCGTGACGCAAAACGTGCAGCAGGTAGTGGTGGCGGGCGCCGGAGGATGCTTCGGCGGCGCCCAGGTCGGCGACTTCGCTCGCCTGCGGCGACGGAAGGCGGAAACCGGCGTGAAAGCGGTCGCGCGCGCCGCGCGGACCGGAAAAATGATGAGGATGACGCATCTGGGACTCTCCTATGAGTGTCGTAAGATGCATCTTAAGATATATATCTTAAGATTGTCTGTCAAACTCTTTTTGCGGTGGTATCGGCGCACAACAAAGTTTGCGGCATACGAAAACCCCGCCTTCAGAGACAACAAAGTCTGCAGCAAGTCCAAAAAGCGCATTGCAATGCAGCATTTTCTGCCGGGGTCAGCAGGGTTTGAACGCCTGATAGTAGCGCGGAAGCAATGGCTATTTTTCGGTCGCTTAAATAGGGATGGATTGAAGTGATCCCGTGCCCCGGATCAAGCAGACGTCTGCGACTCATGACTTTCGGACTCTTGCTCATGCGGAGATTGCCGCTCTTGCCGAAGACGCGCAACGTCCACTGGTCGGCCTCGTCGACATTGATCCGCGGCAGCGCCAGATCCTCATTCCACACCAGCTCCGCCACGGAATGCATGCTGGCGCTCGGAGATGGTATGGCTGACTACATGAGGGTGCGCATTCGTCCCGCCGGAGGCGGCGCTCCACGAATGTTTCGATGCGCTTTCATGCCGGTGGCCTTCTTAAGGCGGGAAGGAGGTGCGGGCCAGGCTCGTGACTAGCCCATCGCCCGAATCGGGCGACATTCGCGGGCAGTTTCGAGTGGCGCAATGTCTTGAGGTTTGTTCGATGCCTGCCCATGTCCGTGGACTCGGGGTGCGCGCCGGCGCGTGCGGGCAGGCGTTGAATAAACCTGAAGGGAGGAAACCGCGGAGTGCTCTGATGCAATGGAGTCTTCGGGGCTATGGCGATTGATTGCCCGGGATGGCGAGCGGTGTTGCGGGATGCGTGGTCAGGCGGGAGGCCGGCTGAGGGCTGAGGTTGTGCCGAAGCGGTGCAGTGGCGCCATCGTGATGGCGGAACAGACGTGCAAGGGCCTGTGCGAAGCGACAGACGCAAAGGTCTGCTCGTGGGCCGCGTTGCCGCAAAGCCGAGGGTCGGGTTGTTCGTCCTGGAACAGTGGCGCTCATATCTCGCCCCGGCGCGTGGGTGGTGCGCGGATCGGTGCAGTGCGCGCAAGGATATCGATGACGATCATCGGCGCGCCGCAGTGCCGGCAGATGAAGGCAGGGCGCGTTTCGATGACGGTTTCGTGAGCTGATGTGTTGACGTCGGTCGCGACGTGCAGCAGTTCGCGGACCTTCGCGAGACTGGCGCGGCGCACCGGGTTGGCGAGCAGTCCGTAGTGACGGATACGATGGAAGCCGCCGGGCAGCACATGCAGCAGAAAATGAAATGAACGCGTCCCACCCGAGTATATGAGCGCAAAGGAAGCTGGATCCTCACAGGCCGATGTGCCTACGTGGAAAATACGAAGTTTCCAGGCAAACCGGAGGATCCGTCGTGAAGCTTACGCCAGTTGGGATTGACATTGCGAAGTCGGTGTTTCAGGTCCACTACGTCGATCAGGAAACCGGAGAAATCGTGAACAAGCCGATCAAGCGGGCAAAGTTTCTCGAGTACTTCGCGAACCGGGCTCCGTGCCTGATCGGCATGGAGGCGTGCGGCGGATCGCACCACTGGGCCCGGCAACTTACGAACATGGGTCACGTGGTAAAGCTGATGCCGGCGAAGTTTGTGAAGGCGTTCAACATCCGCAACAAGAACGATGCGGCAGACGCCCGTGCAATCTGGATGGCTGTGCAGCAACCCGGCAAGGCCGTCGCGGTGAAGACCGAGATACAGCAGGCGATGCTGGCGCTACACCGTATGCGGCAGCAGCTGATCAAATTTCGCACGATGCAGATCAACAACCTGCGTGGACTGCTGATGGAATATGGAGAGATCATGAGCAAGGGCCGGAACAAGCTGAACAAAGAGATACCGGTCGTGCTCGAACGGATCGCGGAGCGCCTGCCTGCCGTGCTGATCGATACGTTTCGCGAGCAGTGGAATGGACTGGCGAAGCTGGACGAACAGGTTGCCGAGATCGAGCGCCGGATGCGCGAGTGGAAGAAGGACGACAAGGCGGTGAAAGCGGTTAGCGAAATTTGCGGCGTCGGGCTGCTGACGGCAACGGCAGCCGTCTCAATGATGGGTGATCCGAAAGCATTCAGTTCGGGGCGGGAGTTTGCCGCATGGGTTGGCATCGTGCCGAAGCAGACCGGCTCGGGCGGAAAAGTGAACCTGCACGGGATCAGCAAGAGAGGCGACACCTATTTACGGACACTGCTGATCCACGGCGCGCGTAGCGTAATAGAGCACGCAAAGGAGCCCGGCGAGTGGGTCGAGCAGATGATGAAGCGGCGACCAAAGAATGTGGTGGTCGTTGCATTGGCGAACAAGATGGCGCGGACGATCTGGGCTGTGCTGGCCCATGACCAGCCGTACCAGAAGGCCTACGTGAGCGTGAAGCCCGTCTGAATGGTTCACGCGAAGCAGAAGATCAACGGTTAACACAGGGTGAACGTCGAAAGGTTGCGCAGCAATCGAGTGTGATGACAAACCAGGTAGGACCGGGACTCGCTAAACCTGAATGCGCCGTCGAGCTTCGAGCTCGCGCAGGAAATGAGGTGCGAGTCAGCGTATTTCATAGAGGCCCGCAGCAGCAATACTGGCTGCAACAAGGCCGGATATAAAGCTGCAGCCCATCCTGTCTGTCTGAACACACGAAAACTGTTGCAAACGGGACGCGTTCATATAAAGCGGCGCATGAACTCGCCGGCTTCGAGGGTCATGGTCTTGTAGCGGGTGTGCCCCTTCGCACGGTAGTCCTTCCAGCGGAAGGTCACGCCGCGTTCATCGAATGCAGGCAGGCGCTGGCTGGAGATCGCGACGCGGTGCGTATAGCGCGACAGGTACGCGAGCACTGCTTCGGGTCCTGCAAAGGGACGCTTTGCGTAGACGACCCATTCGCAGGCACGCAGCGGCGCAAGCCACCCGTCAAAGACAGCTGGGTCGGCAAGTTCAGCGTACTGGCCGAAGAACTGCAGGTGGCCGTGCCGGTGCGCGTCCGTGAGCGCTTCGAGCAAGCGCCTGCGGAACAGGCGCGATAGCACACGTACCGGCAGGAAGAAGCCGGGCCGGCATCCGATCCACCGCTGACCATCGGGCGACAGCCCACCACCGGGGACGATACCGTGTACGTGCGGATGATGCGTGAGTGCCGAGCCCCAGGTGTGCAGCACGAGCGTCGCGCCGATCTGGGCGCCGAGGTGCTTCGGATCAGCGGCAATGGTGCGTAGCGTTTCGGCGGCGATATCGAACAGCAGCCCGTAGATGACGGCCTTGTTGTACCAGGCGATGGCACTGATGGGCGCGGGCAGCGTGAAGACGACATGGTAGTACCCGACCGGAAGCAGATCGGCCTGGCGTGCCTGGAGCCAGCGATGCGCAGCACTGCCCTGGCACTTCGGGCAATGACGGTTGCGGCAGGAGTTGTAGGCAACCTCGATCCGGTCGCAGCCGGCGCAGCGCAGCACATGCCCCCCGAGTGCCGCACTGCGGCACTGTTCGATGGCCGACATGACCTTCAGCTGCCCCAGGCTCAGCGCTACCGTGCGCCGCCACGCCGGCCCGCAGGCGCGGAAGATATCCGCGACCTCCAGCACGGGGTGCTCCGCGTGCGGCCGGGCTAGCCGGCGGGCAGGCGGTCCAGCGGACTGACCACCTTGCGCAGGAGGTCAGTGGCAACCTGGGTATAGAGCGTGGTGGTCTCGATCTGCCTGTGTCCAAGGAGCACCTGGATCACGCGGATATCCTCCTTCTGTTCCAGCAGGTGCGTGGCAAAGGAATGCCTCAGCGTGTGCATGGATACGCGCTTGTCGATGTTTGCGGTCTCGGCGGCCGCATGGATGGCGCGGGTCAGTTGCCGCGTGCTGAGCGGGTCGATCGGATCGAGGCCCGGAAAGAGCCACCCGCCATCGAGCATGCAGCCCTGGGCACGGGCAACGCGCCACCAGACGCGCAGACGTTCGAGCAGGACCGGCGAGAGCATCGCGTAGCGGTCACGGCGGCCCTTGCCCTGCTCGATGCGCAGGGTCATGCGCTGGCTGTCGATGTCGCTGACCCTGAGGGCGACCACTTCGCTCGCACGCAGCCCGGCGCCATAGGCGACCGACAGCGCGGTCTGATGCTTGAGGTTTCCGGCTGCCGCGATGAGCCGGCGCACCTCCTCGGGGCTGAGCACAACCGGGAGCGTGCGAGGCACGCGTACCGGCTGCATCCGCGCCATCAGCTCAGGCCGGCCGGGCGTGACTTCGAAGAAGAACTTCAGACCGCTGATCGCGGCGTTCAGCGACACCGGCGACGCGCCGTGATCGACCAGATGCAGCTGATAGTCCCGGAGGTCCTCGACAGTGGCGGTATCGGGTAAACGCCCGAGGTATCGGGCGAACTGACGTACGGCACGCAGGTAGGCGGCCTGGGTCTTGGGTGCGAACTTGCGCATGCGCAAGTCCTCAAGCATACGGCGGCGCAGCGGGCTGATGCCCGGATCGGAGGAGGTCATGATGGGGCTCCTGCTGGAGGACGAGGCGGATTGCCTCAACCACCAACATAAGCGCCGGCGCCACTGGCCTCCCATTCGCCGCCAGAGACGGGCCGCAGCCCCCTACCGCGCGAGCGGTTTAGTCCTGTCGGCCTTTGCCGACGTTCGGCGATAGGGAGCCGTGCGTCGGCTGCAGGTTGGTTTGCTGCCATTCGTAAACCGGCGTCGGCGAATGGCACTTCGCACTGTCAACGAGTGAGTCTTCCCGACCCACAGCGGTCTCCCGATCCGCCGCCTGGTAAATGGCCGTTTCCGAGGTGCAATGGTCAATCGCACGTGGCCCCCGCGTGCACGTCATGGGTCATTTCCGACATCCATCTGTCGAGGTTGATGAGGCCAGCACAACCAATTACATTCCCGACCTTCGGACCGTTGAGTATGGCTGGCCGCGCGGGCTAGACAGAAGCATGAGGGCATGAGTTATGCGGGCAGCTCCTCGGCATACGGTCGCATAGGTGCAAATTGGTGCCGGTTACGAATTCGAACTGATCAGCACTGCTCCGTTGCGACCCGTACGTTCGATATGCGCGATCGCGTCGGCAAACCGGGCCAGATCGTAGTCGGCCTCCACGTCAAACTGTTCGGGCGCGGCGCGACCGATCTCGATTGCCTCCGCCACGTCCTCGCGACGCTGTTCAGCCGACGTGTTCTGCATCCAGCGCGAAGACGACACGCCCTTGAACATGATCTCGTGATGCGCCAGCCCAATGGATGGGAACGTGATGGGTTCTGGGGCGAGTCCGCCATAAAACAGCAGGGCACCGTCGCCACCGAGCAGCCCGATGAGACGGCCCACCATCGCCCCGCCTACCGGATCCATGATGACCTGCAGCGGCCGCTCGCCAGCGGCCCGGCGGACTTCGCCAACCCAATCCGAATCGGCCGTGGAAACCACGGACATATTCGGAAACCTCACGGACAAGGCCTTTGCGCCCTCTGCGCTGCGAACCGCGCCCATGATCTTCAGGCCACGCCGGTGGGCCGCCAGCATCGCGATGCGCGCCACGGCCGACCCAGCGGCGGTCAAGAGCATCGGTATTTCGTGCCCAGCGTCCGGCACAGCCCGCTGAGCTGCGCGTAGCAACAGGAGGGCAATCACCGTGTTCGGAAGCAGCTGGGCGGCGATGGAGTCGAGCAGGTCGTCCGGGATGGGCGTCACCAACTCGGCGCGTGTCTTGAGGCGCTCCGCCCAAGCGCCCGAGCTTGGGTTGAAGATCACGCGAGCGCCCGGCTTCACGCCCTGCGCGGGGTCCACCCCTGCGCCCACGGCTTCGACGACGCCCACGCCGTCGCCTCCTGGAACCAGACCACCTGCCGGAAGCGGGATGTTGAACCGCCCGCGGATCATGGCGAGATTGCCGAGGTGGAGTTGCCTCTTGGTCACGCGGACCACGACTTCGCCGGGACCCGGCGGCTGCATGTCTGGCAGGGTCTTCAGCTCAAGAACCTCGGCCGGTTCGCCGAACCGGGTGGCAACGATGGCTTTCATGATTTTGCTCCAGGTAGAGATGCGGATGGAGCAATCATAGGTACCGGATTGCGCTTTGATTAGCGGGTATTATTTTGTTTCTATTTCAAGTAATCGTTGAAGGATATTGGGCCCCTATGGAAACGCTGGCGAACCTTGAATCCTTCGTACGGGCGGCGGAAGGTGGCACCTTTTCAGAAGCGGGACGCAGGCTGGGAGTGACCGCGGCTGCGGTCAGCCGAAACGTGGCGATGCTGGAACGCAACTTGGGGGTCCGGCTGTTCCAACGCTCGACGCGCAAGCTCACACTGACCGAGGCGGGCGAGCGCTTTCTCGTGGAAATTGGCGGCAATCTGGACGCGCTGCAGGCAGCGATCGCGTCGGTCTCGACTGATCGCCGAGAGCCGACTGGCGTGCTGAAAGTCACCATGGCGCCGACGTTCATCACGTACGTCATGCCGCTGCTGCCGGGATTCCTCGCACGCTATCCGATGATTCGTCTGGATTGGCACTTCGAGAACCGACAGGTCGACCTGATTGCAGAGGGATACGATGCAGCGCTGGGTGGTGGGTTCGAGCTCGCATCGGGCGTCGTGTCTCGCGTATTGGCACCTATGCATGTCGTGGCGGTCGCGTCTCCGGCTTACATGGCTGGCCGCGTGCTACCAACCGATCCTGGCGATCTTGCCGGTCTCGACGGCATCGTGTTTCGCTCGAGCCGCACCGGCCGCGTGAGCCACCGGATGATGCGCGACACGGTGGGCGGCGAGATGCCTGCGCGGCTCAGCGAGACCATCATGTTCGACGACCCGGCAGCGATGTGCGAGGCTGCGATTCTCGGACTGGGCGTTGCTCTGCTAGCCGTGCCGACTGTGCTGTCGTCGATCGAACGGGGCGAACTCGTGCGATTGATACCGCGCTGGTACGCGGACGCCGGGGCAATTTCGATCTATTACGCAACGCGAGCGCTGCTGCCGGCGAAAACACGGTTGTTTGTCGATTTCGTCGTCGAGGCGTTCGAACGGGAGCGGTTAGCTGAAAGGTTTGCGGGAAGCATCGAATGAGTCGCGCCGAGCAGGCAAACGGGCATCATTTATCGGCTCTCCGCTTTGCGCAACTGCCGAGAAATGACCCGTTCCGTTCCGACGAAAGCACTTGTTAGTCACGCAACAATCAAGGCAATTTGGCCGAGCGACAGCTAGTTGATGTGGATCGGCCATTGAAACGTCGTGTCAAGGATGCGCAGGAATGGCCGTTCCTGGCCGGCAGTACGCGTTCACGCAAGTCGCCCGAAAGCCGGCGTTGAGGATTCCAACGTCGGATCTCAAAAACGCTCATCGAACAGGTCCTATCGGCCAGTTTGAGACGTTCGTGGCGACTACCTGAATCGGTGACAATTTCCAAATCGCTATTGACAGCTACGCTCTGGAACGGCAACCTCCGGTCATGAACTACGACGCGCGCAATTTCATGATGTGCACCATGACCGCCACTGGCGAGTCGTTGGAATCGTGACGTTCATACATCGCACATAGATTTCCTCAACGGCCCCGCCAGTCATGACGGGGCCGTGCCTTTTCAATTGCTCCGTTTTGTGTTGGCACAAATAGGAGTGGTTGCATGCACGACAAAGTATGTGGTTCCGACCTTTTGAGTCTTATCGAAGCGTGGACCTGGCAGATCGCGCCGAGGAGCGCGGCATGCTGACGATACGGAAAGCTTGCAGCGGCGATGTGCTCGATGCGTGGGATATCCGCAAGGCTTCGGTACTTGCGGCGTGCGCTAAGCATTATCCAGAAGCATCCTTGTCAGCATGGGTTGATGGCTCGCCGACCGACAAATGGGCCAGCGTTGTCGAACGCGACTTTTACGTAGCCGTCGATGAAGGATTTGTCGTTGGCACAGGGATGCTTACGGTCGCAGGTGGGCAAGTAGACGCCATCTTCGTCCGGCCGTCTCACATGGGTCGCGGTATTGGACGCAAGATGCTGCAATCACTCGAAGCGTTGGCTCGTGATCACGGACTTGCCTCGATGCGGCTCGATGCCACGTTGAACGCAGCACCGTTTTATCGTTACTGTGGTTGGTCGGGGGATTCGATTTCGACGTACCGAACGTCACGCGGACTGGAATTGCCTTGCGTGCCGATGACTAAATGCGTTGCCTTAGCGTAGCTTGATTCCGTGCCGACTGCTGCCGCCCGCAGTCGGCAAAACGCTAGGCTGAATGGCCGCAATCGGGAACCCCGTCAGTCCGCTGTGGGTCGTGTGCCGCCGATCGCGACCGGCGGTGCTCAGCCCTCTCACCAAACCTTGCTGTGGGACCGGGTTTGGCCATCAAGGGACGCTGGCCAGCACGCTCGAGGCGACGTTCGCGTGGCGCCTTCGCCCTGACACCGGCCGTCAAGCGTCGGTGTTGATCGCGTTGTTAGGCACTGCGGCGGTGCCGCGGCGCTTAGCTTACGGGTTCTTCAGAAATCTCAAATAGAAGGCTGCAAACACCAAGACAATGCCGATGTTCACTATCAGCCGTTCCCAGAATCGATTCCTAAAGAACAGAAAATCTACACTAACGACAACGCCTATCAACACCACAACGTAAAGCACGACGGACACGTTCCTTGTCATCTCAATCACCAGTTCAAATATAACAACAGGCGCCTACCCATGGTCGGCCCTTCACTTCCCCTGCGGCGGCTTTGGCCGACTTCGAGTCGGCTGAGGCCCCGGAACGAACGGCCTTTTGTCCTCATAGAGCGGCCGGTCGAGCCGTAGCGACGAAGGACATGTAATTGAAGTGCCGATTCGCCCGGAGGCTCACGTTGTCAAACGAGCAGACATCCAATGGCGAGAAAAGGAGGTGCGCCGGAATTCTCATCGCATGAAGTAGTTCGCACAGTGTGGATGCATACGTCGATGCCCGGGTCACGCCAGCGCCCGTCGTGTTGCCGAAACGCTGCCATGGACCCGCAGTTCTCGAAGCGCCGCTACGCAGCCGAAACTGGGAGGCAAGGGTTGTCCGGCTGTGTGTACCGGCGCTCTACCGCTGCGCGGACTTTTGCACGCGCCGTACCGGCGTCAGTGTCGTCAGCGCATTCCGACTCGATGGCGCGGGTTTCCTCGGTGAGGCCTCGGTCGCCAACGACGTCCTCGAACCAGCGCGAATAGTCGCCGCGGCGCAGATGAAAGAGCCACGTTTCCGCATCCACGCCATCGCCAATTTCGAGGAACAGCACCAGATTGTGCGCGCGCAGGTTCAGACGGTTCTCCGGGCCGCGGAAGTAAAAGCTCCGCTCGGGGATCAGTAGACCTTCCGCGTACCTCCGGACATGACGTCGGTGTTCAAGATGCCCCGGCTCGATCGTAACGACCCGCGGCGTGCCAGCGTCGGAATCGAACCGGCAAAACAGCGCTTCTCCACCACGAAGGGAGACGTCGTGCGCATCCGGCGCGGGACGGCCCGCGGCCTGTGCGAAGCTCTGGACAGTCTCCTGCGGCGCCGCGCCCACCACGAGCAGCGTATCGACCTGCGAGAGGAGGGCCGGAGATACGTGGTGTGGATGAACAGTGATCGCTAGCGCCGTTTCGAGTCGCCTGGGCAGGGCCAAGTCGGCGACATCGGCGGAGGCTGGAAACAGATGATGAGCCTCGTCGAACATCAGCCAGTGCGGACGGCCGGTTTCGACGCGCATCTCCTGAAGCCGCGCGAGCAAAGACGCGCAAAACCGCGCGCGCTCATCGAGCGCGACACGCATGAGATTGACGATCACGCTCTGGTCAGGACGGCGCAACACCTGAAGCACCTCGTCGGTCGAGGGCAGATGATCAGCGTCGCCGCGCACCTGTACGTTGTCGAAACTTCCATAGTCGCCTTCGGGATCGATGACGCAGAACTGATAGCCCGCTTCCCCGATGCGCTCGAGCAAGCTGGTCGCGACCGTCGACTTTCCGCCGCCCGAGGTGCCGGCGAGCAGACACACGGTGCCATAAGGGGCGAGCCTCACTTCGACTTCCGGCTCGCGCCCCGCGTCGCGTCCGAGCAGGATGGCGCGCTTGGCGCCCAGCCGCGGCAGTCCAGCCAGGTCGTCGGCCAGGATGTGGTCCACCAGTTCTATGACGCCCCGCCCGCGTTCACCCAGCGTGACGAAATCGGCCTTTGCCTTTAGCGTCGGCAGTGCGTTCGCGACGGCCACCGCGACCTCGCCATATTCGAAGAGCGGGTGATCGTTCTCGGCATCGCCGATAGCGACGACGTTACGCGGGGAGAACCCCAGCTCGTCGAGTGCCGCGGCAAGCCCCGATGCCTTCGTCATACCTGGTGGCAAGATCATTACCGCATCGCCGTTGAACACGATGTGAAGGTCAAGGCCGAGCTCGCGGATTGCCTCCAGCGCCTCTACTTCATGCGGCTTTACCGTGTCGACTATGACGGCGCCGACGCCAAGATGGTTCACGTCGCGCCGGCGCATCGCATCGACAAAGGCCGGCACCGGCGGCGGGCCAAGCAGACGTTGCTCCTCGGTGGCTGGATCGAACAGCACGCCGCCGTTTTCCGCGACGACGCGCGAAAACTGATCGAGCCGGTCGCAAACTCTGCGCAGGTCGTCAAGGTGCCGGCCGGTCACGAGAATGACGTGGCGACCCGAAGCATGCAGGCGCTCTATCGCATCCCACGTCTCGCGCGCAACGCGCCCGCCTTCCGCCAAGGTGTTGTCGTAGTCTGTCGCAACCGCAATGAAACGCATATCGAGCTCCTTCCACGTCTTCCTGACCTCGGCCGGGCACTCGTGCGAGATAGAGAGCAGCAGGCTGCCATTTTGCACGTCGTTTCTTTTGGGTCATCGTTCTGTCAGGAAGTTTCGTGCCCGCCCGGCGTGGTTCGCGAGTCCGTTGCAGGCATCGTCTGGCAAGACGGTCCGGGATCGTCTTGTCATCTCGGGAATAGCCTTGTATTGCGCCAACGTGCGAACGCATCTTTAATGAAAGCGAGCCCGGCCTGACCGGCGAGCGCGTACGCCTGCTCTTCGGTCATCCAGAATCGAACGCTGGCTGCGTCATGCCGGATGTAGCCATCAGCGGCCTGGGCGGCCAACCACTCGCGCATGCAGCGCGAATCTGTTCCGGTCTTTTTCGCAAGTTCTTCTGGTGACGACGGATTGTCAGCCAGCGCTTTATACAAGCAAGCTGGTCGCCGACAACAATCCGTCGGGTAACATTCCTTCGTGAGGCAACACGATGATCCCTCCCGAAACGTGGTTCGTGGAACGTCGTTGTCGCGGAACGCAGGTTGTTGCGACCAGGCAAGGCGCGAAAGCCGGGATACCCGCACAACACAGCCTGATGGTAGCAGCGCGTTTCGAAAGGCAAACCGGTATTTGCGCATGCACCCGGTGCTTGCTGGTACCTCTTCAAGCGGGGGTGTGTGTCGGTCGCCGCGGCGGCAGGAATCGCCGTTCAACCCTCGAAAGCTGCCGTTAAGCTAGTGCGGGATCCAACGGCCTGATCGGGTCGGCATGAGCCAAAACGCATCGGGCAGCACGCGGCCAGTTTGAGACGTTCGACATCATGGGCCAGATCGCTGACAATCTCGGCAGCAAGCTGGGCGAGCCCAGAGAACCCTCGTGTTGGCAAGCGACGAATTGACCGACGCCAACGACTTCGGCAGGTAATGCCGTTGGGCGTCTCGAGCCCCGTGCTAGTGGTCTGCGTCAAACGGATTGCATCTTATTCAGCTTGGTGCGGGCACGCGTGACTTTCGCCAGAATGTCGGAAGCTTTAGCGGTCCAGATGAAGGGTTTTGGATCACCATTGTGCTTTTCAATGTACTGCTCGATCGTGCTGACCAACTCGGGTACCGAGCGAAAGGCTGACCGCCGTAGCTGGTTCTCGGACAGATCACGAAAGAAGCGTTCGACCATATTGAGCCAGGAAGCGCTGGTGGGCGTGAAATGCATGTGAAATCGTGGGTGCTTGGCCAGCCACGCCTTCACCTCGGGATGCTTATGAGTGGCGTAGTTGTCGGCAATCAAATGTAGTTCCTTACCCTTGGGGGTGCTGCGATCGATCTTGCGCAGGAAGCCCAGCCATTCTTGATGACGATGCTTCGTCTGGCACTGGCCAATGATGCTGCCATCGAGCGTGTTCATCGCGGCGAACAACGTCGTCACACCATTGCGCTTGTAATCGTGCGTCATCGTCTGACCTCGACCTCGCTTCATCGGCAAGCCAGGCTGGGTCCGGTCCAGAGCCTGAATCTGGGACTTCTCGTCACAACTGAACACCAGTGCGTGCTCAGGTGGATCGAGATAAAGGCCGACGATGTCCTCCAGCTTCTCGGCAAAGTGCTTGTCGTTCGAGACTTTGAAGGTTTCTATCCGATGCGGCTTGAGTCCATGCGCCTGCCAGATGCGCCTCACGCTCGCCTCGCTGACGCCGGCCACTGCCGCCATGCTGCGCGTACTCCAATGCGTCGCGTTATCGGGACGCTGCTGCATGGTCATCGCCACGATGGCCTTGACCTTGCGCGCAGAGATCTTCGGCTTGCGCCCGGGTCGCGTCTCGTCCCGCTCGATCCCCGCCACACCGTCCGCGATGAAGCGCGCTCGCCAGCGCGCCACCGTGCCTCGCCAGATACCCAACTGCACACCGATCTCTTTGTCTGTGTGGCCCAGTGCCGCGAGCAATATCATCTTGGCACGCTCGGCCAGTCGTACCGGAACCCTCCGCCCAGCCGCCCACGTTTCCAATTGTTTGCGCTGGCCTTCGCTCAGCTCAACTTTTGCCGCGATTCTCATGGGTTCTCCCTCATCACCTGGAAGGAGACTCGCAAATCGCGATTAAGTTGCATTATTTACGACGCACTACACTAGTACAACGGAGAACACATGCGAACGACAACTATGAAACTCTCGCACACGATCAGGATTCTTATCGCAACGGTCGGTCTCTCGGCGCTCGGTGCGCATGCAGCCGACGAAGCCAAAGTGCTGCCGTTTGAAACTCATGCCGCGTTCTTCTCTAGGGAGACACAGCAAAAGACACCATTGGACCCACAGGTTTTCGTCGAGCAACCGGGTGCCCCCGCCGCTACCGGGCCGCAAGGGATTAAGCGAAGCGCTGGCCTTCGCAATGCGCTAATCGCTGACACGCCGACGCTGCCTTTGAAGACCGCTACCGGCCAGCGGATGAATCTTACCTTGGGCGCCTGGCTTGGTGCCAGAGGGGAAGCGATCCTGACGCCGCAGCCGGACGGGCGTGAGAAGGTAACTGTCGTGCTTTCTGGTCTCAAGCCCAACGGACACTACAGCCTTTTCGAAAATCACTTCAATGAGAAGCCGATCGGCTTCACGCCGCTTGATGGTAGCGGTCAGGACAACGACCTGGTAGCAGACGCCGAGGGCAACGCGGCGCTCACCACGATCGCACCAGTGCCGCTGACGCACGACAACGCTGTACTCGTCGTCTATCACTCCGACGGAAAGTCACACGGCAAGCAGCGCGGCGAAATTGGCGTAACGGCGCACCACCAACTCATCGCGAGACCGTAACTTTGCTGTTGTTCATGCGTGAAGGGCTGCTTCAGAGCAACGTTAACGTCCCTTGCGGGTCGGGCGCTGCCGATCGCGGGCGCGCGGCGTTCAGGTTGCGGATACCGTTCGGATCGGGCAGCACGCGGCCAGTTGCGGTCAATCGGCACGGCATCGTAGATCGTTGTCAATCTATGACCAGTCACCAAACTAGTGCACCGGCTGGCCGACTATCGAATCCCGATGATCATCGAATCCGGCCCGAGTAGTGGTTCGACCCGAATCTCCCTGAAGCCGACGTCGGCCATCCATTCACGGCACTGCGCACCCGTATAGTCAAAGCCCCCGGGCGTCTCGATTAGCATATTGAGGCTCATCAGCAAGCCGAACGCATTCTGTCTGCGCTCATCGTCAATAATGGCGTCGTAGACGATCAGGCAGCCGCCCGGAGGCAGCGCCTCATAACATTTGGCGAGCAGTTCGCGCTTCTGCTCGAGATTCCAGTCGTGAAGAATGTGGCCCATCACGAGCACGTCGGCCGACGGGCAGGCTTCCTTGAAGAAATCGCCCGGATGGAAACGAAGGCGCTCCTTTAACCCGTGTTCCGCGACATACTTGTCAAATAAAGGTCCGACTGCCGGCAAATCGAAGCCGCCACCCGTGAGATGCGGATGCGCGCTTGCAACCTCTACGACTAAAGCGCCTTGCGCCGCACCAATGTCGATGAACGAACCGTAGTCTTGCCAAGGAAATTTCTGCGCAAGCGCTTTAGCGGCGCCGAGGCTGATCCCCGTCATCGATTCCAGAAAAACACGCAGTGTTCGTTCGTTCCGATAGATCGCATCAAACGGGTTGCCGCCCTGCTTCGCCTCGTTCTGCGGCAGTCCGCTGCGCAGCGCTTCGGTAAGCGATCCCCAGAACGGATATAGTCGGTCGTTAGCCATTTGCAGTATTCCCCCGATATATCCCGGTTGCGTTCTATCGAGAAATAGTCCTGTCTCGCACGTGTTCCGATAGAGACCGTTTTCTCGCTCCAGCACCTGCAACGAAACCAAAGCATCGAGAAAGTCCAAAGCCGATCTCGGATGCAATCCCAACTCGTCAGTCAACTGCTCACCGTTGCGAGGCCCTTTCCCGAGGTGCGTAAATACATCGAGCTCGACCGCGGACAGCAACGCTTTAGAGCCCCAAAATCCCATGCCCAGTTGCATGAGATTAGCGGGCGAATAGGCTGCCCCGTCTACGTCGTCAGACACTCTTGTGCCGGATTGATATTCCATTGACTCATTTCCTTTGGCGAACGCGATAATGGGGTTGCGGTTTGTACTGCACGACTACATTCACAGAACACCTTGTCGTTAGACTTTATTCCCGCGCCCCAATCCAGGCAGACAAATTGCCCGAACAGCGCACGGCCCATTTCCGCTGAATCCCGCGGCTAAACTGGCGAGCACCGCGCCGCCCTGAATGTCCGGTCTCGGCGATCTCGAATGACTGAAACGGGTCGAGAGTACGCATTGGGCACTCGCCAGACCTGTCATTCGCGACCGCCCACCTGCGAATGTCGGGAAAGCGACAGGTAGCAGCCTGACAGATGCCGATACTCGGATGACGGCTTCGGCCGAGGAGCGACCTGAGACGGAAGTACGGCGGTCACTCAGCGACGGGCTTCCATCCAAGTGGCAAGGCAGACGTTCTCCTGTCGTTCAGCGACGGATTAAGCCTTGTCCGGAAAACTTCCCTCGACAAACGCGCGCGCCTCGTCCTGTCCCGTGCGCGCATAGGCGGCCGTGGTCTGTACCGACGCGTGGCCCAGCAGCGCCTGCGCGACCGGTAACGGCACCCCATGGTCGACCACCAGCGTGCGCGCATAACCGTGCCGCAGCCAGTGCGTGGAGGCCCGTTCGAGGGCCGCGCGGATCGCACGGTCTTCCACCGGCGCACGGGTCGCGGCCAGCGCAAATATCGCCCGGACTTCGTCGTAGAGGCCGCTCGCGCCGAGCGCCCGGCCGCGCTCACTGTGAATGAGCGGCAGGCGTTCCTCCGCGGCCGGATCGGCCGGCAGCCCCACAGCACGCCGGTATGCGCGCAGCGCGGGCAGGCAGGCGGCCGGCAGCGGGATCGCGCGCAGCCGCTGGCCCTTGCCCAGCACGTGCAGCGTCCACTGCCGGGCCGCGTCGACTTCAACGTGCGGCAGCGCCAGTTCCTCGTTCCAGACGAGTTCCGCGAGCCGCACGCCGCCGTACCGGTAGAGCGTCCAGATCGCGCGGCGCCTTAGCCAGAGAACCGGCGGTACCCCGGCCGGCGCGTCACCGGTGGCGATGGCATCGCAGTGGGCGAGCGCGGTGGCGGGCAGGAACCGCACCGGGGTCCAGGTCATGCGTGCGCGGCGTCCGGCGGCCAGTCCTTCGGCTGGATTGACGGTGAGGTAGCCCGTGCGGTGCCACCAGGCGAACAGGCTCGAGACCGCGGCGAGCGCACGGGAGACGGTGGCGGGGGCGGCGCGCCGCACGTTCCCCGCTGCATCGGCCTGCGGCGCCTGCACGGCATCGCGGTAGGCCATCAGGTCCTGCCGGGTCAGGTCGGAAAACGGTCCGAGCTGCTCGCGCACGCACCAGTCCGCGAGCCGCCGCAGTTCCGACAGGTAGGCGCGCCGCGTGTGCGGCGAGTGGGAGGCCCGCTCATTCAGGAACAGCTTCATGGCCTGCGCGTCATCGGCCACACCGAGGGTGTTGGTCAGCGCCACCGGGTTCGCGAAGCGGCCGGCGCGCACGAGCCACGCCGCCCCGACGCCGCCGGGCAGCAACGCTGCGTCCGCTGTGATGACGGTGGTGGCGAGCTGCGCGCTGTCCGGCGTCCCGTCAGCCGCGATCTGGCGGAAGCGCCGACGATGCTGCCGGAGGACGCGTTCGAGCACCGTCGACGCGGAGGGCGCCGCGGCTTCGGGCACGACGCGGAGGCGCCCGCGCTCCCAGTACTCGATCGCGGTGTCGTGCTCGAGCAGCAGCGCGAACACGGCGGGGTGCTCGCGCTTCGCGTCGGCCAGCGACGGGCAGCCGCGCTTGAGCGCCGTGAGCGTCCAGCGGAAATATAGTGGGTGGCCGAGCGCGTGGGCCAGATACCCGAGCGCGGCGTCGACGGAGGCGGGGAGACGCTGCGGGGGCCGCGAGCCGGTGTCGAGCCAGTCGGACGGGTTCATCGCACTTTCCTCGACGAGGCTCGCTTCTGACCTGCGTGGGCCGCTTTCGCGGGAGGCCTCGCCGGACGGCGGGCACCCGTGGCGGCCCCTTTTGTGGTCGATTCGCCCAGAAGCGCGAGTGTCTGGCGTTGCTGCTCGACCACCGTCACGAGCGCGGCCGCTTCGGCCGCAGCCTGCTGCTGTGTCTGGCGCTGCTCCGCCAGTTCGGTCAGCAGCCGGTCGCGCAGGGCCTCCAGCGCCCCCACGCGTTCGGCCGCGCGGGCGAGCTCTCCCTCGAGGCGCTGCCGTTCGATGACAAACGTCTCACGCTGGTGCGCGGTTTCGCGCAGCAGCTGCCGGGACAGGCCGTCATAGCGCGCCCGTTCCGCAGCCAGTTCACTGGCGTGGGTCTTCGCTGCCTGCGCAGCCGTCCCGTCGGCGGTGGCCAGTTGCGACTGCAGCGCCGTGCTGGCGGATTCCAGCAGACGCGTCCGCTCCTCGAGGGCACGACTTTCGAGCCGGCGCTCCAGCAGCTCCGCGTCGCGCGCGCCGAGCTGGGTGCGAAGATCGCTGAGTTCGGTGCGGAGCATGTCCGTGCGCAGCTCCGCCTCGCGGCGGGCGGTGTCGGCCGCTTCCTGGCTGCGTGCCGCGTCCTGGCGCAGCTGCACGATGCCGTCGAGCTGGGTGGCGACGGCCGCTTCCCACAGCGCGCGCATCTGCGCGGCGATCCCGGGCGGCACGTCCGGCATGGCGAAGCCGGTCAGGCCCGCCTGCACGAGTTCCGCCTCGATCGCATTGAGGTGCCGTGACAGCGTCGCGGGGTCGCCGGCGCCGAGGCGCGCGCGCAGCTTGCGCACCGACACGATCCGGCGGAAGCGGGCGTCGGACGCGGGCGCGGTGTCGCCCGCCTCGGCGAGCATCGCGAGCACGGTGGTGCGGATCGTCTCGGGGGTGACAGCGGCGGGGCGGGCCATGGCGGACTCCGGAAACCAGCACTGCAGCACGGCAGCGCGCCGGGGCGACGGGCAGAAACCCGCGGCACGGGGCGCAGGGCGGGATTTCCACATTAGATTACGCACAGATCTGACGCAAGAAAACCCCTTTTCTCGCGGTTAAAAACAGCGCTGCCACGATAAACGCCCTTATCGCGGCTAATCCGCGTGCCAAGAGGCGATGCAACTGGGCGTATTTTCCGTCGGCCGGTCGGAAGTCCCAGTCGGACCACGCGGTTGGTGTCGATGCCGCAACCCGCAACGGCCTGGCACTGGAGGTTGTCCTGTCCGGGCATCGGTCACGACTGCGGACGTTGAACGCTCATTGCGCGCGGGCCTGTGAATCGGGTAGGGGGCGGCTTGCTATCACCTTAACGGGGAAACCAGATGAACAAGCAGGAACTCGTTGACGCCGTCGCCGCGCGGACCGGTACCACCAGGGCGTTGGCCGCCGAAACCCTCGATGCGCTGATCGGCACCATCACGACGGCGGTCACCCAGGGCGACACCGTGCAGCTGATCAGGTTTGGCTCGTTTTCAACGGGCGCGCGCGCAGCGCGGGTCGGCCGTAACCCGGCGACCGGCGCCGAGATCCAGATCGCTGCGGCGAAGACGGTCAAGTCCACGGCGGGCAAGGCGTTCAAGGCTGCCGTGAACGGCGCCTGACAGCGGGCCATGATCTGTTCGCGCGGCAGACGGCGGTGACGGATAGCTCGTCGCCGCGGCGCTCTGCATCAATGACTGATCAGTGCCGGACCGGCGCGGCCGCGTCATCAGCCGCCTCGTGTTGTATTGCCCAACTCATGCAACGAAATGCCGCCGTAAACAGAAGAATACTTATCGTAATAGATGCATTGTGAATTCCATTTCGGAGAAAAGCCGGTACCAATACCCCGACCGTATTCCTCTTCGCAACTGAAGATGGCACGATTTCCGCTTGGGCAGGTGGGTGAATCCGGCGAACAACGCCGTGATCGCGGTCGATAACTCGTCCAATCCCTCCGCCGCCAACGGGGCTGTCTACAAGGGGCTGGTGTTCGGAGTGAATGCGCAAGGCGGATTCCTGTTTGCGACGAACTTCCGTTCGGGTCGGATCGATGTATTCGGGCCGAACGGTTCAGACGGCCTGTTCACGCCCGCGACGACCGACGGTGGCTTCGCCGACCCGAACACCCCAGCCGGCTATGCCCCGTTTTGGTATCGCGAACATCGATGGGGATCTTTTCGTCACCTACGCGAAGCAGGACAAACAGAAGCACGACGACGATGCAGCCCGCGGTCGTGGATTCGTCGACGTATTCGATACCGACGGCCACCTGCTGCGTCGCTTTGCAAGCTGAGGGACGCTCGACTCGCCGTGGGGTATCACGCGCGCATCGTTTGCGTTCGGCCGCTTCAGCGGCAAGATTCTCGTTGGCAACTTCGGCGATGGTCGAATCAATGTCTTCGACAATGACGGCTCGTTCGTCGATCAGTTGGAGAATGAGTTCGGCAATCCACTGGCTATCGACGGTCTGTGGACTCTGACGCTCGGTGGCGGGCGCAATTCGAGTCCAGACACGCTGTATTTCTCGGCAGGTCCTTAACAAGGAGACAAATGGACTCTTCGGGATCATCGCTCCAGTAAGCGGCTCCAGGGAACGAGCGTCCGGGCAGCACGGACAATAACCGGCAGCGCGCCCCTGGGCAACTCCAGAAGCGCGATGTCGCTGACCCATTGACGATATCGATTCAAGTTCGAGACGAAGGACCTCACCTCAGCCGGTCGCGGAACTCGCCAGACGTGACCGGCTGTTCATTGTTCCGTGGTGCCTGAAGGCCAGAATGACTCGTGGTACGGCAATTCCCGTCCTTCCACACTGAGCTTTACCCACAAGTCTGGTTATCAACTGGATCGAACGGTGTAAACTTGAGTCATTCTGTCGATGCAGCGGCAGCGGCAGCGGATAGGCGATCAGGGACCGTGACAGCGGCACTGGACACGCAAAACGTGCCACCTGTCCCGCACAACATGCCATCCGATGACGGCGCCACCACCATGCCACTGGCTGTGAATAATGGTGGTGAGTATTGAGAGAATGGGGTATGGCAGGTTTGCATCATGAAGGCAAAGGTTCTGTTTGCCATGCTGCTGCTTGGCGCGATAGATTGCGCTGCGGAGCCAGGTTATTACAACACGTGCGCGGCGTATCCGAGTTATCCGTGCGAGTTCTATGCCGGGTGTCCGTCTCGCGGCCAGCCATGCGTATTCCTTGGCGGCGGTTTCCACCGCTTCCACGACTTTGACCATGACGACGGCTTTCACCATGGGTTCCGCGGTGGCAGCACTCACTTCGAGCAGGGCGGGGGCCAAAGCGGCGGTCATGGCGGACGCCACTAGGCACCGGCACAGGCTCGCACGTGCAGTCGCGATATGAAATGCAATATCCTCATTAAGGTCCGGACGGCGCTCTTCGAATGCTTCCACCATGCGTTTTCGTGCACCTTCGATTTTTCCGTATTCTTGCTGTGATCCGCGGCGCATGCCAGGATCGCCGCACCTTCGGTCGCGATCGTCATGCGGAGCATCAAAAAATCACGCACGTCCGTGATGCCGGTCAACGAGCCGTGTGCGATAGCGGGCGGCGCTGCGCGCATGCGCTGGACATAATGCCCCGATCTCAATGATCGAGGGGGACCGGGAAAGGTTCTCCAGTAAACGGTGTGCCCGTGACCCTGCTGAGCTCGAGCGACGTGAAGCCCGATCCGGCGCTGGCGGCGAAGGGGCGCACATGGACGCCTCCGCCGGTGTCGACCAGGAAGGAGAATGGCGCGGCGATGTCGACCTTACACCGTCTCGGAAATTGCGCACTCGATCCCGGGATTGCCTGGGTCCAGACAAGGTCAGTAGCAAGTAGCTTCCGTACCTCGAGGGGCGTGTTAGCTCACCGCGTGCGATAACGCATTAAAAACGTGGAGACTGCGCTGCCGATGATCTTTTCAACCTGATCGTCGGATATCGCGTAGTCGATCTGCAGCAGGCGGGGAAAAAAGAGCGTTTCGCCCAACATTCCGATGAATTCAGCACGGGCGAGCTGCACGTCGGCGATCTGTAGCCCGCCTTCTTCCACCCGGTTTGTCAACCAGACGTCTGTCACGTCGCTGAAGAGATTCTTCGCGCGTTGAAAGAGAACTCCAATGTCAGGAAAGTTTCGCACTTGCGCAATGACCAGACGCAGTGCGGCGATCAGGGTGCTGTCCGAAACAAGTTCGTTGTACGCACGTCCAATCTCACGCAGGCCCGACTCGACCTCCACGGGCACTGTGTGATCCTTCCAGCGTGCGAACTGTTGATGCATGAGATGGTCCAGAGCCTGGCTGAACAAGTCTTCCTTGCCGGGAAAGTGTTTGTAGAGGGTCGCGTATGACACGGCTGCGCGGTCGCCGATGGAGTCCATCGTCGCCGCCTCATACCCATTGGCCAGGAACGTCTCGATTGCGACTTCCAGAATCAGCTTGCGCTTTTCCCTGCTAACGCGCTGCTGATACGCCAACAGGCCATCCGTTGGACGATCCCCCGTAGCAGGAACGGTTTTCTTTCGTTGTGCCTGTGTCATTTCCGCGTGTAAGCCACCCAAATAAGCATCCAGAGTTTTCAGCCGCATTCTGCCCTCCATCGGCAAAGTCCGCCAGCCGCGCCGCATATGCAAAGCCTGCAGCGCTAGGGTTTCCCCCAGCTTGGCAGCCGCAGTTTCTTTTCTGCACTATAGTGTAACATACACTACATCATAGAAAGGCGGAAACGCGAATGGAAATGGATGACAGGGTAAGCATGCGAGGTTTCAGGCAAATAGGCACAGGCTCGGTGGTCCGCAGTATCGATAACTGGTCGTTGATGGGGGCAAAGTGCGCCGATTGTGGGGCGCTGCTGTATCCAGCCCTTACCACGTGCCCCGAGTGCGGCGGTCGCACCTTTGTTGCATCGCCGCTGCAGGCGGTCGGCCATCTGTACAGCTATAGCGTCGTACACATGGGGCCCAAAGGCGTCGATGTGCCCTATGTCGCCGGCTATGTGGACTTGAGCGATGGTTTGCGGCTATTCGGACGCATCGAAATGCCGACTGGTGCTGTGCAAATAGGGCAGCAGCTCGAACTGCAGGTGAAGCCGGCAAATAAACAGGCGAGCCAATTCATTTATTTCTTTACCGCACCCGGCGAAGTTTCTCAGCAGGTCAATTCATGAGCATGGCGAACGGTTTGAGAAGTGTGAGCGTCGTTGGCACCGGCATGATCCGATTTGGTCGTTTTCCGGAAGTGAGTCTCTCCCAACTCGCCGCACCAGCGGTCATTGAAGCGCTTGATGAGGCCGAAATCGATCGCCGACGCATCGGTGCGCTTTACTGCGGAACGGTATCCGGAGGCATGCTGGCTGCCCAACGTATCGCACGGGAGACGGGGCTGACCGGCATCGAGGCAGTGAACTTCGAGAACGCCTGCTCGTCTTCAGCGAGCGCGTTCCGGCTCGCCTACCTCGCAATCGCGGCAGGTGCGGTGGACTGTGCGGTCGTGGTTGGAGTAGAGCAACTGACTCGCCTCGGAGCCGGCCCACTTGACTTGGGCGATGAGGATGTCGAGGCGGCGAACGGATTAACAATGCCCGCGTTGTACGCGATGCGCGCGCAGCGCTACATGCATGAATTCGATTTGTCACCCCGCGATCTCGCGCAGATAGCCGTCAAGGCCAGGGCGAATGGCGCGCTCAATCCCTACGCGCAAATTCGCAGCGCGGTCTCGATCGATGAAGTGCTCGGCAGCCGACCGGTGGCATTGCCGCTGACATTGCATCAGTGTTGCCCGCTTGGCGACGGCGCCTCGGCGGTGGTGCTTGCCGCCTCAAACCTCCCGGGTACAAAGCAAGACGCCGTGAAGATTCTCGCGTCCCATCTGACATCGGGGCGCTACATGCAGGGTGGTCGGGACATGACGACTCCCGAGGTGACGGTGCGTTGCGCGAACGAAACCTACGAATCCTGCGGTCTCGGCCCTTCCGACATCGATCTCGTCGAGTGTCACGACGCCTTCACCATCGCCGAACTGCTGTACTACGAAGCACTTGGTTTTGCAGCGCACGGACACGGCGCGGGTTTGATCAGAGAAGGTCACACGTCGGTTAACGGACGGATTCCATTCAATCCGTCCGGTGGCCTGCTCTGCAGGGGCCATCCTCTCGGAGCGTCAGGAATCGCACAGATCGTCGAAATAACACGCCAGTTGCAGGGTCGCTGCGGCGCACGACAGGTCGCGCAAGACAAGCCGCGCGGTCCACGAATCGGGCTGGCGCACATCACCGGTGGGGGCACCTACGGCTTTGATCACGGTGCGTGTGCGATACACATTCTTGGAAGGTGAAAAGTGAAATCAGCACCCTTTACCTGGCACCGTCCAGAGAGCGTGGCGCGAGCAGTTGAACTGCTTTCCACGCTAGACAACGCGCGCATCGTCGCCGGCGGACAGACACTGATGCCGATGCTGGCCATGCGCTACGTGTATGTGGACCATCTGGTCGATGTGAATGCGATTCCCGGTCTCAACGGGATAACGCTGGAAGGCGACGAGGTGTGCATCGGCGCGTTGGTCCGCCAGCGGGATATCGAGCAATCCCCTTTGATTCTTCAATATGCACCGCTGATGGTCGAGGCGTATCACCTTGTCGGTCATATCCAGACGCGAAATCGCGGCACATTTGTCGGAAGCGTCTGCAACCTCGATCCAGCTTCGGAGCAGCCCGCCCTTGCAGAAATATTCAATGCGACCATCGTCGCCGTGGGACCCCGTGGGGAGCGGCGCATCCCATTCGATGAATTCGCGTGCGGCTTCATGACTACATCGATTGAGCCGGACGAAATGGTGACGCAAATTCGCCTTCGTATCTGGAATGAGCCGCATGGATACGCGTTCGAGGAGTTCGCGCGTAGACATGGGGACTTCGCAATCGTCGGCGCTGCGGTCATGGTTTCGGTCGACGCAAATCTCGCGATCAGGCGTGCTGATGCGGTCCTGTGTGGGATGGGTGGAACACCTTGTCGTGTGCAGTTTGCCGACATCCTGCGGGGACAGCAACCCAGCGCCGATCTGGCAAAGACAGCAGCCAACAGAGCAAGCTGGATTGACGCCATTAGCGACACGAGTGCCAGTGCCGCTTATCGGAAACGTCTCGCGTGCACCGTGACCGAGCGTGCGCTTGCGCGCGCGTTCTCTCGCGCATTGAACGTAAGCTGAGGGCATCATGGATCAGAGAATCGAGCTTGTCGAACAGAGAAAAATCGCCTTCGAACTGAACGGACAGGCGCTGACCTGCGACATCGACCCCAGAGTGACGCTCGGAGATTTTCTTCGTCACCAGCTTGACAAGACAGGCACGCACTATGGCTGTGAGCATGGCGTTTGCGGGGCCTGCACGGTACTGGTGGACGGACGCTCCATGCGCTCCTGCCTTCAGCTTTGTGGTCAGGTCGACGGGCGCAAGGTCACAACCGTAGAGGGGCTGGCGAATGCCGACGGCTCGCTCGGCGTCCTGCAGCAGGCCTTTCAGGATCGCCATGCATTGCAGTGCGGATACTGCACGCCAGGCATGTTGACCACGCTAACGGAGTTTCTGCAAGCCAACCCCGACCCGTCCGAGGCCGACGTTCGCGATGCGATCAGCGGGAACATCTGCCGGTGCACGGGTTACCAGGCCATAGTCGAAGCGGCGCTGCTCGCGGCGGCCCGAATGCGCGGCGAGCCCGATCCCGTTTTTGGACGTGTTACCGCGTATTCAAAAAACGGCGATCTCCACGCGGCTTCGACCGTGGGTGCACGATACGTCGGAAAACCCGTCAAGCGCACCGAAGATCCCGCGCTGCTGAGAGGCGAGGGGCAATTCGTCGACGATATCCACCTGCCTGGAACACTGCATTGCTGCTTCGTGCGATCTCCTCATGCGCACGCTCGCATCAAGCATATCGATACGGCAGCGGCGAAGGAAGTTTGCGGCGTGCAACACGTCTGGACCCATGCCGACCTGAACGAAGCACTACGACGGCCGTTGCCGTTCCTCACACCGACTCAGATGCTGACCGAACCACGCATGTGGTCGCCGCTGGCCTCGAGCGAGGTGTGCTTTGTCGGCGAAGCGGTGGCCGTGGTCCTGGCGGAAAGCCGCTATATCGCCGAGGATGCCGCCACTCTTGTCCACGTCGAATACGAGCCATTGTCCGTTGCGGGCGACATCCGGACGATATTTGAAGCCACGGCGCCGCAGGCGCACAGCGACGTTCCGACAAACCTCCTTCTCGACATGCCGTTTGCTTTCGGTGACGTCGATTCGGCGTTCGCGCACGCCGCGCACGTCGTCAGGCGCGAGATATTCCATCATCGTGGAACAGCCCATCCGATGGAGTGCCGTGCGACCCTCGCGCGGCTCGATCGCGGTACCGGCGACCTAACCGTCTGGAATGCAGGTCAGGCGCCGCATCTCGAGCGACGTCTTCTCGCAGAAGCGCTCGATTACGACGAAGCGAAGATCCGGGTCATCATGCCGGATGTCGGGGGTGCTTTCGGTCCGAAGGGAATCGCGTATCCGGAAGAGTTTGTCGTCGCCTCCGCGACACTCAGGTTGGGCGTGCCGGTCAAGTGGACTGAAGATCGGCGCGAGCACTTCCTGTGCATTACCCAGGAGCGCGACCAATTGTGGGATCTCGAGTTGGCGCTCGACGTGGACGGAAAGATCCTCGGCATCCGCGGATCCGTGGTCCATGATAACGGGGCGTACGTGCCGTGGGGCATTGTCGTGCCGCTCATCGCGGTAACCTCGTCGCTGGGCCCGTATGTCGTGCCGGCATTCGACGTGAAGCTGAAGGTGGCTTGCACGAACAAGGTGCCCACCACGCCGGTGCGTGGCGCAGGACGACCCAAGGCGGCATTCGCGATGGAGCGGATGCTCGATGCGGCGGCCGACCAGCTCGGCCTGTCCCGTCTGGAAATTAGGCGCCGCAACTTCGTTCAGCCGGACCAGCTGCCGTACAAAACTGGCCTGATATTCCGCGACGGTTCGCCGATGGTATATGACAGTGGCGACTATCCGAAGACCCAGGAAAAGGCGGTCGAACTCGCCGACCTGGATGCGTTTCGTGTCCGTCAGGAAGAGGCACGTCGTCAGCAAAGGTATCTCGGGATCGGCTTTGCCAACTATGTCGAAGGTTCCGGCCTCGGGCCTTACGAAGGCGCGGAAGTCACGTTGCAAAACGACGGGCGCATACACTTGAACGTCGGCGGCGCCGGGGCGCAAGGGCAAGGGATGAAAACCATCTTTGCTCAAATCGCTGCCGATCAGCTCGGCGTCGACATGGATGCCATTACGGTAGTCGTCGGTGACACGAGCAAGCTGGCAATGGGCGTCGGAACATTCGCGAGCCGGATTACCGTCAACGCCGGAAATGCCGTCCACATCGCTTGCGGCAAGCTCGCCGACAAAATCAGGGCGCTCGCTGGGAACGTATTCCACGTTCCGCTGGAATCGATCGAGATTGCGCATCGCGTCGTACGCGTCCAAGGCAATCTGGAAAGAGCATTGCCGCTCGGGCATATCGCTCGCATGTCGTACGGGACGCCGGGCTTCACGCTACCCGAATGGCTGGATCCCGGTATGACGGTCACACATTATTTTTCACCGAAAGCCAGCGTTTACGCCAACGGAACGGCGTTCGCGGAAGTCGAGGTGGATACCGGGACCGGCTACGTAAAGGTTCTGCGCTATGGCGTTGCACACGACTGCGGAACCGTGATCAATCCGATGCTCGTCGAAGGTCAGGTGATTGGCGCGATTTCTCATGGGATCGGAAATACGCTGCTCGAGCGGCACGGCTATGACGAGAATGCACAGCCGCTTGCGACAAATTTCGCCGAGTTCCTGCTGCCCACCGCACTCGACATGCCATCCCACATAGAGATGGCGCATCTTGTTTCTCCTTCACCGAATAACCCGCTTGGCGTCAAAGGCGCAGGAGAGGGCGGGACGATTCCCGCGTCCGCGGCGATCGTCAGTGCCATTGAAGATGCACTGAGCCGCTGGTCAATTCGTTTTAATGAAACGCCCGTGTTGCCTGAAATGATCTTTGATCGTCTGGATGCCGCCGGCGCGTACAGCGACGTAGACGCCCGCCACACCTGAAATAGTAAACTTGATGGATAACGATATGTCTTCTGGAAAAACTGGTCCCCTGAGCGGTGTGAGGGTTTTGGACCTCACCCAGTTTCTGTCGGGACCCTTCGGAACACAAATCCTCGGCGATCTCGGCGCCGAGATCGTCAAAGTCGAGCCGCCGGGTGGCGAGCTCGCGCGCGGCGTGCCGCCGTATTTCGTTGAGGGGGACAGCGCTTACTATCTCGCGGTCAATCGAAACAAAAAGAGTGTTGTCATTGACCTCAAGACGGAGAGGGGAGCGCAGCTCGTTCGGGAGTTGGCGAGGCAGTCGGACGTGCTCGTCGAAAACAATCGCCCTGGCGTGATGGAGCGGCTCGGACTCGGTCCGGCAGAGCTTCGCGCGGTCAATCCGCGCCTCGTGTACTGCAGCATCAGCGGGTTCGGACAGACCGGTCCGGACAGGGATTTGCCTGCTTACGACATGATCGTGCAGGCCATGTCGGGCGGCATGAGCCTGACCGGGGAGCCCGGCAGGGCGCCGGTTCGCGCCGGTATTCCCATTGGCGACCTCGCGGCCGGCATGTACGGCGTGATGGGCATTCTGGCCGCGCTGGTCGAGCGCCAGACTTCCGGGCAAGGGAGGTTCGTCGATGTGTCGATGCTCGACGCGCAGGTCGCAATGCTTTGCTATCAGGGCGCCTACTACCTGTTGTCGGGCGAAGTGCCGGAGCCGCAGGGGCGAGGCCACGATTCGATACCGACCTACCGTTCGTTCGAATGTGGCGACGGCGTCTCACTGGTCGTGACCGCCAACACGGAACGTATGTGGGCGGATCTGTGCAAGGCCGTCGGGTTGCCGCAGCTCGTCAACGATCCGCGATTTAAGGATCCGGCTGAACGGCTCGCGAACAAGGTGGCGCTGTGGGAAATCCTGGAGGCGCGCTTCCGCGCCGAACCGGCGCAGAGTTGGCTTGAGCGCTTGAATTCGGCTTTGGTCCCGGCCGCTATGGTGAAGACACTGGACAAAGCACTGAATGCTTCTCAGGTCGCGCATCGAGACATGCTCGTCGAGCTTCGCAGTCCTGCGGGATCTCATGTCCGTGTGCCCGGCAATCCGATCAAGTTTGATATCCCGGGGCATGCCGAACCTGGTTACCCGCCTCATCTGGGCGAGCACACCAACGTCGTGCTTGGTCAGTACCTCGGCCTTGATCCTGACGAAATAAGGACACTTCAGAACCAGGGGGTTGTCCGCCAGTTTGTACCAGGCATGCCGTCACCCGGCGTGAAGTCGCGATAAATCGGGAGTTTGGAATGGACGAAAATCTTCTGCTGAAGATGAAGGGTCATGTTTTGCATATCACCCTGAACAGCACAGACGGCAGGAACGAGGTGGACGACGCAATGCTGCGAGCGCTGACGCAGGCGATCAGCGATCCCCCGGAAAGCACTGTGGCCATCGTTTTATCCGGGGCGGGCGACAATTTCTGCGCGGGGCGGGCCGCATCGCCACTCCCGGCGCTTTCTCAAACGGAAGACCCACGCCCCGCAATCAAGGAACGCGGTGCGGCGCCAATTCTCGCACTCTACGAGGCAATCCGTTCGAGCGCGGTACCGGTCGCCTGCTTCGTCGCGGGGCTCGCTTCGGGTCTGGGTTGCGCACTCGTCGCGGCGAGTGACTATGCAGTCGCCGACGCGCGGAGCCAGTTCGAGGCCAATGAACTGGAGAAGCAATTCGCTCCGGCACTGCTGATGTCGGCACTCTTCGAGCGCATCCATGTCAAGGCGATTTCGCGTCTGGTTCTTACGGCGCAGCCGGTCGATGCAACGACCGCCCTGGCATTTGGGCTCGTCGGCGAAGTTGTCGCTCCTTGGGAACTGCCCAAAGCGTTGGACGATTTCATCGCCTTCATGAACAGCCGGGCTCCTCAGGCATTACGCGGAATCAAAACGTTCCTGCGCGACTCGCATGGTATGCATTCGCCAAAGCTTGCCGCGCTGGCCGTCGACGTTGTGGCGGAGTCGCTTGCCCCGCGCCTTGAGCCGACAGCGTCGCTCGCGCCGTCGCACGACAAGCGGTTCCTGACCATCGGCGGAGAACGGATCGCCTATGTCGACATCGGCAAAGGGCCCGCGGTCGTTTTGCTGCACAGTCTCGGCACATCGAGCTCGCTGTGGGACGACATTCTGCCTGCATTGATTGCGAAACATAGAGTCGTCGCCATAGACGCCAGAGGTCATGGTGACTCGACGAAGCACAGCGCGTGGAATGCAGACGCTGTCGCCAACGACGTGGTCGCAGTGGCCGATGCCGCCGGTCTCGGCCGTTTCGGCCTGGCGGGCATCTCGATGGGAGGACTCACCGCGGTACGCGTTGCCGCGAAGCTACGTCAACGCGTTGCTGCCATGGTCTTGTCAAGCGCTTACGCAGGCGTTTCTGGACCAGCAGTAGAGAAGCGGCTGGCCGCCACCGAAGGGATGTTGAAGAAACTGCCTATGCATCTGTTTGCTCGCATGTACGTGGAGCAGACCCTGCACAGGAACACGGCGTACGCGAATAGAGAAAAACTTGCCCAACAGATCGCAGCGATGTCTCCAAAAGATTACCTGGAAATATTGCGCGCCATTTGTACGGATGACGTATCGGGTCTTTTGCGTGATGTCGAAGTTCCGACGCTTGTGCTAAACGCCGAACTCGACGGGAGTGTACCAAAAGCCGTATCCGCGAAGTTGACGCAAGGAATCCAGGGCGCAGTGGAACAGACGTTGCCCGGCGCCGCGCACCTCGCATGCGTAGATATGCCCGATGCCTACGCCGAGGTCCTGTTAGACCGGTTTGAAAAATACACGGATGAGGACGGGGCAGTATGGAAATCGTAAATCGCTTTTCGGTCGACTCGGCTATCGAGAACGCCTGGAAGGCACTACTCGACGTGCCGTTGATCGTGTCCTGCTTTCCCGGTGCCACGTTGACTGAAACGCTCAGCGAAGACTCGTACAAGGGACTGATTCGCGTCAAGCTGGGTCCGATCGCAATGGCATTCGCCGGCACTGTCACGGTGAGCACACTGTCGGCAGACACGTATGCGGCGACTGTCAAAGCCGCATGGCAGGAGACCAGAAACCGGGGATCCGCCACAACGGCGACGACGTTTTCTCTTTCTCGACTTAGTGACGCAGCCGGCACTCAGGTCGACGTTCGCACCGCCGTACAGATGGCCGGGCAGGTTGCACAGTATGGACGCGGGGTTGGAATCATCAATGCCGTATCGGAACAGATGGTGCGTCAATTCGCTGCTAATTTGCAGGATAAACTCGCGGATCGTCCGGCTACGACAGAGGCGCGGCGAGTCGACGCAGGCGCGTCTGCTGCCGCACCCGCCGGAGAACGCGAATCCATGGCAGGGACACGCCGGGGTGACAACGCAGCGGGCTCAACGAACGAGATATCCGTGCTCGCACTGTTGTGGAGAACGATGGTCGCAAAGTGCAAGCAATGGCTTGCCAGGCCGCATTCCTCATAGTCCTCATCGTTGCTGCTCGTTCTTTCAAGTTAGTCAGGTTATCAAAACACAGGATCTTTTAGTTGTACATAGGAGGAGGAAAACCGATGAGAACGAACTCGACTCTGTTGGAGCCGTCAGGCTGCGCGAGGAATGCCGGCACGTCTGTGGTGGGCAGGGCAGCCTGGATCGTGCTTGGATCGGCGTTCGTGGGGTGGATGTTCGATGCGATGGATCTCTACCTGTTCACGATGGTCATGGTGCCGGCCCTTGGCGACCTGCTCGGGCCGTCACAAGGTAATGTCATGCAGATCGGGGGGCTGATCGTCAGCGCGAAACTACTTTGCTGGGGCATCGGAGGCATTCTGTTCGGTGTCCTGGCCGACCGGTTTGGTCGCGCTCGCGTGATGCTCGGCACGATGCTGATCTACTCGGTATTCACTGCGGCGAGCGCGTTCGCGCGGGATTGGCATCAACTCCTTTTGCTTCAGATGCTGGCGGGTTTCGGAATCGGGGGGGAATGGGCTGCCGGAGCGGCGCTGGTCGTCGAGACCTGGCCGGAAAAGCATCGGGCGAAGGCTGTTCAGGTGATGCAGGCTGCCAATGTAGTCGGACTGATCGTTGCCTCTGCGCTGGCGATCCTTCTGTCAGGGGCTGGATGGCGCTGGGTGCTTGGCGTGGGCGCGGTACCGGCGGTCGCAAGCCTTGGCCTGCGGTTTGTTACACCGGAATCGGCTCGCTGGAAGCAGTCGCATGCGGAAGCGATCCGTCACCCAGGTCAAAAATTCGGTTCGTTATCGGAGATATTCGGCGCTCCGTTACGTCGTCGAACAGTGGTGGGCTCTCTCGTTGCCGCTGCATTGATGATCGGTAGCTGGGGATCATCCATCCTCTTTCCCTCGTTACTGAGGGATTTCTTCCCGTCCGCCAGCAACGCGGAATTCACGCGACAGACAGGGATCGCCTTCATGGCGAGCAACGCTGGGGCGGCACTCGGATTCGCGTCGACGCTGGTCCTGGTGAGTCTGGCGCCGCGTATTTCCAGACGGGCAGTCTATGTGGTGTTTTGTGCAGGCGCCTGGATTGCAGTCGTTGCACTCTTCGGTGCAGCGAAAACACTGGAGACGTTTTATCTCGCCATGGTTGGATTCGGTTTTTTCGCGATTGGAGGATTCGGGATCGTCGCGCTGTACCTGACCGAACTGTTTCCGCTCCATGTTCGCGCCACGGGTCAGGGATTCACATGGAATGTGGCACGTTTATTCACCGCACTCGGTCCGTTGTTAGTGTCGTCTGCGTCAGCAACTCTGGAATTTCGTGCGGTAGGAATCGCTATCGCTACGGCATTTGGAATGGGACTGGTCGCTATTTTGTTTGGACCGGAAACCGGTTGAACAGGCGACGCGGATGCCGATTCGCGAATGTGCATGATCGGCGATCGGCGATCCGCTCTCACTGCAACCCTTGCGGTGCTCATGCCGGACTTGCCCGACACAAACAATACGACATCGGAGACGAAATGAAATTGAAAATGATCGGTGCCTCGGGGCTCATTGCATGCGCGACCGCGGCGCAGGCGCAATCGTCGGTGACGCTCTATGGCGCGATCGATACCGGATTGCTGTATCAAAGCGCGAATGCGCCGAACTTCCAGTCGAAAGTGAATCTCGGGCACGTCTACGAACTCAAGGACGCGGGCATTTTCACGAGCTTCTGGGGTATCAAGGGCACCGAAGACATTGGAGGCAGCTACAAGGTCAACTTCAGGCTCCAGGGAGCATTCGCCAGCCCCAATGGGAAGCTCGGACTGAGCGACACGCCGACCTCCACTGCGGTCTTCAACCAGCAGACGACCTTGGGTATCTCCGGTCCGTTCGGCTCGATCGACGCGGGCCGCCAGTTCGTGCCGATGATCTTTGCGATGGCCGACACCGACGTACGGGGCGCGCAATTCTTCGGCAGCATCCTCACCGCATGGCTCGGCTTGAACCAGGCTGCGGGCTGGCAGGGTACCAGCACGAACGGCGCGATCGGTGCGTTGTACGACTCCAACGCGATTGTCTATCAGTCGCCGAAGTTCTACGGCGCATCGCTTGCGCTCGAGTATGCGCCGGGCGGCGTTCCCGGCCAGTTCCAGGGCGGCACGCACGAGTCTGTGGTGCTCAAGTATTCGAACTATGGCCTGAACCTCTCGGCTGCTTACTACAACGGGCACGACACCAATCCGTTCACGACGACGGCTACTGGCGCGATTATTACGGCGCCGTCCGCGGGTCAGGACAACAACCGCTTCTACCATCTGGGCGCGATGTACACATTCCACGATTTGTCCGTATCGACGTCGTACAGCATCGGCAAGAATCCGGCGAACAGCGGTCACGACGACTTCGAGATGATTTCCGGGGGCCTCGGTTACAAGTTCACCCCGTTCTTCAAGGTCACCTCGGGCTTCTATTACCTGAAGGACCGCAACGTTTCGTCCAATCAATCGAACTTGTTCGCGGTGGGCGCCGAATACAACTTGTCCACCTCCACCATCGCCTACGCACAGGTTGGCCACGTCAACAACCGGGGCAACATGAGCCAGACGATCGCCTACGGCGCGCCGGTTCCTGAGGGCAAGTCGACCACTGCAGCGATGGTCGGCATTCGCCACAGCTTCTGATCCCACCACAAGCGAACTGGAGTATTCAATGATGATTAACAGGGCACTCAGGATCGCCGCCAGCGTATTGATCGCCTCCGCATCCGTTCATGTCTGGGCGCAGGCAAGCGAAGGCGAAGTGAGTGATGTGTCGAGCGGAACCGCGATCGCGGCTTCGGGCGGCATGAGGGCGAAGGACATCTGGAAAGCCAATTTCGTGCTGCGCCGTAAGGTCTACGCCGCGATCGTGACGCACAAGGAGATAAATGCCGGCGACATCAGCGTGGTTGTGAAGCGCGGCGCGGTGACGCTCGACGGGACGGTGGCGGACACCTCGCAGATCGACACGGTGACCGAGATCGCGAAAGGCGTTCCGGGCGTGACATCCGTGACCAACATACTGACAGTCAAAAAGCCGTTTGGAGGTCAGTAGTAGGCGCACGGGCGCCAGTGCATGACCGTCGGGTCGAAGGGCAAGTTGGCATGAACAGTATTGACGTTGAGGTGCTGGAAGCGGCGATGCGCTGGCTCGATTCAGGCCACCGCATGATGCTCGTGACAGTGGTGAAAACCTGGGGTTCATCGCCGCGCCCGGAGGGTGCGATGCTTGCTCTGCGCGACGACGGTCAGGTGGTGGGTTCTGTATCGGGCGGCTGCATCGAAGATGACCTCATCGACCGGGTGCGCCGGTACGGCGTCGCCCAACAGACGCCCGAAGTTGTCAGGTACGGCATCAGTTCTGAGGAGGCGCGTCGTTTCGGGCTGCCGTGCGGAGGCACGATGCAACTCGTGCTTGAGCCAATTACGCAGCAAAGCGGCGTTCACGCGTTGTACGAGGCGCTCGGACGCCGCGAGCTGGTGGCGCGCACGCTCGACATGGCAACGGGCGCAGTCACGCTCGGGCCCGCATCCGCGACCGAAGGTGTGGACTTCGACGAGATACAACTGACGACGGTCCACGGGCCGCGCTACCGGATGCTCGTGATTGGCGCTGGACAGTTGTCGCGCTACTTGTGCCAGATTGCAGTGGGACTCGACTATCAAGTCACGGTATGCGACCCGCGCGAAGAGTACATGGAGATGTGGGAATTGCCCGGCACGAAGCTCGTGCGTACGATGCCCGACGACACGGTCCTGGACATGAAGCTGGACGAGCGCAGCGCGGTGATCGCACTTACGCACGATCCGAAGCTCGACGATCTCGCGCTGATGGAAGCGCTCAAGACATCCGCGTTTTACCTCGGCGCGCTTGGCTCGCGGCGAAATAACGCTGCGCGGCGAGAGCGGCTCAAGGAGTTCAATCTGAGCGACGCACAGCTTGCAACGCTACACGGTCCGGCCGGGATCTATATCGGCAGCCGCACGCCGCCCGAAATCGCGATATCGATCCTCGCAGAAGTGACGGCGGCGAAGAACAGCGTGCTGCTGCCGGCGATCCTTCAGGTCGAGTACGCGAAGGCGGCAAGAGAAGTCGCGAGTGGCGAGCCGGTAGCAGCTAATGGCTTTCTCGTTGCTGAGCGCCTGGCGGCACGAAAGAAACCAGTCTTACGGATCGCGCAGGACCAATGAGGCTCTGCTGGCAGGGCGGTGGGACGCACGCCTCGACGTCGATGAATCCGTCCAGGCGAAAGGTTTTTTCCATCCTAGCCCTTACTATAACGTTCGCTCGCGCGCTTGACGAATGATTCGACGAACGTGTCCGCGATGTGGCTCAACACCGGCCCGATCAGCTTCTCCAGGATGATGTTGGAGAATTCATAGTGCAGCGCGAATTCGATCTTGCAGGCGTCCGCGCGCAGAGGAATGAAGTTCCAGTAGTCCTTAAACGTCTTGAAAGGGCCTTCGGTGAACTCCATGTCGATACGAGTCGGCCGCTGCTGCTTGTTGTGCGTGGCGAAATGCTGGTGAATACCCTTAAAACGAATATCGATCCGCGCTTGCGCGCTCGTTTCGTCCTGGTGCCGGATTTCGACGCCACCGCACCACCGCAGGAAGTTCGGGTAGTCGGCGACATCGGTCACGAGGTCGAACATGCGTTCGGCTGAGTAGCGGATCAGGACTGTTTTCTGGAGGTCTGCCATATGCGGGTATCGGAGAAGCGACATCAGACGTGGCGCCGCACTGGCCGACACGCCCGAAGTGGCGAGTACGTGGTGTCAGCAACTCGCCTGGCGGGTCGCTTTCAACTGGGGTAGTGCATCTCACAAGGCGGAAGCTCGTTCCTTGGGCGTTGGCGGGCTGGGTCTCGTTTTGTAGATCAGGTATCTGCGTTATCCGGCGACAGATTGTTCCCGTTCGAGACGGGGACGCGTATCGGCGCAATGCGCCAGCAGATCCCGGACCATGACCGTCTGCGGCTTCGAAAGGGGGATATTCGCCGCTCGCAGGGCCAGCCAACGGTCCAGATCGAACTGGCTCGCGCGATACAGGACCGCGGAACATTGCTCACAGCGCGCCACCTCGCGCCGGGCCAGCACGCGGCGGCGGTAGACGCTGTCGCAATGTTCGCAGACCACGAGTGTGGGGAAGGTTTGCAGGACGTCGTTATCAGGAGAACTAGACAAGAACTTCTACCTCGGATAGTGCACGGGCTTTGAAGTACGATGTCGCATAGTCGACGAACGCCCGGACTTTCGCCGTCATCAGGCTCCGGTCCCGATATGCAAGCTTCAGCTCGACCTCGCCGTTCATCAGCTCGAAGCCGGGTAGAAGCCGGACCAGCCGGCCATCGTCCAGCTCCTTGCCGATCATCGCAAGCGGCAACGCGCCGAGGCCAGCGCCGCCTAACACCAGTTCCTTGTTCAGCGCGGCGTTGTTGGTCGACACTTCGTATTCCAGCGGCACCGCAATCTCTTCGCTACCGCGGCGGAACTGCAGCCGTGGTTCGCTGATCGATGCAAGTATCGTGACGAAGCGGAATGCGGCGAGATCTTCGGGCGTTTGCGGCAGCGCGCGCCCCTGCAGATAGCTGCGCGAGCCGACCACCACCAGCGGGAGGCGGTACAGCGCACGGGTGATCGTCTGGTCACTCGTCAGCATGTACGGCAGCAGCATGCCGAGGTCGTAAGCTTCCCTGACCAGATCGACCGGCCGTTCCGCCAGCGTCACTTCGAGTTGCACGCCTGGATAGCGAGCGCGAAACCCGGCAATGAGCGGTGGCAGTTCCTGCAGCGCCGCAGTGGTGTGCGCCACGAGCCTCAATACGCCGACAGGCTCGCGTGCGCGCTGGCCGGCATCGGCTTCCAACTGGTCCAGTTCGGCAACCACGCGCGAGCAGCCGGCGTAAAACTGTTCCCCGGATTCAGTGGGGGCGACGTGTCGGGTCGTGCGCTGAAAGAGACGAACGCCGAGCCTCGTTTCGAGCTCCGTTATCGAGCGCGAGACGACCGGCGTCGATACGCCGAGCGTATGCGCGGCACCCGTGAAGCTTTTCGCCTCGACGACCGTGCAGAAAACCCGCAGCGTTTCAAGGTGGTCCATAGTAGTCGCGATTCCGTGTTAGTAATGGGACTTCCGCAAATTTCATCGGGACACTCGATTGTGCTGCCGCCTTGCGGCAACTAACCGACCTTCTTCGGCAACACTGAAGTACCCACGCGATATCTGGCATTTCCATGGATTCCGTAATAGGGGGTCCTGGGCGTTGTAGGAAACGCTTTATCCGGATGCCGGATAGCGCGATTGCCATCTCTCCGGCAAAAGCGCAGTGAATAAAGTGGTACAAGTGTACCATGAGTCAGTACATCGTGCCTTCTGTCAGCAGGTGCGCACAGGCCCGTTTGCTGTTTGTGCACCACGCCCGTTTGACCCTGGGCCGTGGCCAGGCGATGTGAACGCCGTGCAGTTCCAGATAGTCGTGCCGTTCTCGTCCTGGCCTGAATGAAAAAACGCAGAAACGGCGGCGATTACGCACGATTTCGCCGCGCTTGAGGCGCTCTCGAATTCACCCTCGATGAGCGATAACTTGACGCTCCCAACGAGGATGGCAAAAAGAAGCCGCGCTGCCTGCTCGCTAGCGAGACTCCCGTGTACGTCGCGTGCGCAGGTGGCGAGCTCTATGACGTTGCGCAGCGCATCGCGCAACTCCCGGGTCGCTGACCGAATCCGCTCTGTCAGGACATTTCTTTCAGATAACTCTATACGAGTAAGAAAGATACTTGCCCGGCGAAGCCCGGCCGGGGAGTCCAGGAACCTATCAACCAATCGCAGGCAAAACGCCAGGATGCGCTCTGCCCCATGACCGGTCGTCGCCCAGGTCGGCCAATCGGGGATTAACACGGACACCGGCAGATGGACCCGGTCGAATAACGCGACCAGCAGTTCGTCCTTGTCCGCGAAGTGCCAATACACGGCGCCGGTCGTCAGTCCAGCATGGCGGGCTATGCTGGTTAGCGGGACGGCAGAAACACCGTCGCGTGCGAACAGCACCTCTGCTGCGTCCAGAATCTCCTCGCGGGTTACCTCGGCCTGCTTTCGGCTACTTCGTCCCATCTGAATTCCACTCCCTGTTCGTTTCGACAACGTGGCGTCGGGCCTGCTCCACCCTGGGCATTTGACACGCAGCGGGCGATCAGCCCGCATCTGCAAGTCAACCTGAATACTCCCCGCGACGTTGGCGGCTGTCACCGCCTGGCAGTCGCCTGCACGCAACTTTCGTCCGAGCTTCCATATCGCGCCGTCCATATGGTGCGTTCGCTAATTTGACGTACTGCGTCTGCTGCCTTGCGTGACCGCGTCGCAATACGGCAGCAAAACTTTGTACCGTGAAACGATACGATTGTACCGAAAATAAAAATTGCGTGGTACACTTGTATCGTCACATGGGAAGATGGTTCGCGCATGGTGTGCCAACGCGTGTGGTTGCTTCCCGGTTCCCTCTTAACATTTACAAGGAAGTTGCAAACATGTCTGCTGGATTTCAAACCCGTGCGGGGATTGGACTAACCGCGTGCTCTGTAGCCGCGTTGCTGCTGCTGGGCGGCTGCGACAAACCGCCGGTCGCGGTACCGACTGCGCCCGAAGTCGGTGTGGTCACATTGCGCAGCCAGGCCGTAACCATGACGGCGGAGTTGCCGGGCCGCACGGATGCATGGAAGGTGGCGGAGGTGCGTCCCCAGGTCAGTGGAGTCCTTCAGAAGCGGCTCTTCACCGAAGGCAGTGACGTAAAGCAGGGGCAGCAGCTTTACCAGATCGATGACGCTCCATACCGGGCCGCGTACGACAAGGCGGCCGCCGCCTTGACCACCGCTCAGCATCTTGCCGAGCGGGACGAGAAGTTGCTGGCCGATAACGCTGTCAGCAAACAGCAGTATGACGATGCGATGTCGGCCTGGCGGCAGGCTCAAGCGGACGTCGAAAGTGCCCGTATCAATCTTGCCTATACCAAGGTGTACGCACCGATCTCTGGGCGCATTGGCCGATCCGCGGTGACCGAGGGGGCGCTTGTTACCAATGGTCAAGGCGAAGCGCTGGCAGTGGTGCAGCAGATCGATCCCATTTACGTGGACGTAACGCAGTCTTCAATTGATCTGATGCGCCTGCGCCGCGAACTCGCTCAAGGACAGCTCAGCCGGTCGGGCGAGGACGCCGCAAGCGTCGGTCTCGTTCTCGAGGACGGGACGTCGTACGGCCAGCAAGGCAGTCTCAAGTTTTCAGAGGTCAGCGTCGATCAGGGAACCGGTAGCGTTCTGCTTCGCGCTGTATTCCCTAACCCCGATCACCACCTGTTACCCGGGATGTTCGTGCATGCCCGGCTGAATGAGGGCACAAGGGCGGACGCCGTCCTGGTGCCGGAACAAGGGGTGACGCGTGACACCACGGGCGCGCCACAGGTCTGGGTTGTGGGTCCTGATAGCAAGGCCACCCTTCGACGCATTCAGGTCGATCGAACGGTCGGCAACACCTGGCTGACAACGTCCGGGGTGCAAGCGGGCGAGCGCGTGGTGACAGAGGGCTTGCAGCGTCTGCAGCCGGGGGTGACGGTGTCGGCACAGCCGGCCACTAACGTGCAGATCCAGACCGGTGAGGATACGGGTCTGCCTGGAGCGGCGCCTGCGCCCGCGTCCGCGTCCGACTCAACTGGTAGCTAGGCGGGGGTTCTGATGTCTAAATTCTTTATCGGTCGGCCCATTTTCGCGTGGGTCATTGCGCTGGTCATCATGCTGACGGGCGTGCTGGCGATTCGCGCCTTGCCAGTCAACCAGTATCCCAACATCGCTGCACCTGCCGTCAGAATTACCGTCAACTATCCGGGCGCGTCAGCTCAAACAGTGCAAGACACGGTGGTGCAGGTCATTGAGCAACAGCTGAACGGTCTGGATGGCCTCCGCTATATGACGTCGAACAGCAATTCCGACGGTAGTATGGAGATCATTGTGACCTTTGATCAGGGCACCAATCCGGATATCGCTCAGGTACAGGTACAGAACAAGCTGCAACTAGCGACGCCCTTATTGCCGCAGGAGGTCCAGCAGCAGGGTATCCGGGTAGCGAAGTACCAGATCAACTTCATGATGGTGGTAAGTCTGGTGTCGGAGGACGGCAAGATGTCCAGCGACGACCTCAGCAACTTCCTCGTTTCCAATTTGAAGGACCCGATATTGCGGACGAAGGGCGTGGGTGACTATATGACGCTGGGTTCCCAGTACGCCATGCGTATCTGGCTCGATCCCGCAAAACTGGATAGTTACTCTCTCACGCCGCAGGATGTGTCCGCCGCGATAAGCGCGCAAAACGTTCAGGTTTCGTCCGGATCGCTGGGCGGGCTTCCGACGCGCAGCGGGGTTGAGCTCAATGCGACGGTGGTCGGCAAGGTGCGCATGAAGACCGCCGAAGAATTCAGGCAGATCCTGCTGAAGGTGAACCCGGACGGTTCGCAGGTGCGTCTGCGCGACGTCGCTGACGTGCGCCTCGGCCCTGAAGATTTTTCCATTTCGAGCAAACTGAACGGCAAACCCGCCGCGGGTATTGCCTTGCGTCTGGCGACCGGTGCGAACCTGCTCGAAACCGTTGCGGCGGTGCGCAAGGTTCTCGATGAGAAGAAGTCAATCCTTCCTCCGGGCGTCAAGGTAAGCGTGCCGTACGACACCTCGCCCGTCGTCGACGCGTCGATGCATGAGGTGGTCAAAACGCTGATCGAGGGCATTGTGCTTGTGTTCCTCGTGATGTACCTGTTCATGCAGAACATCCGGGCTACGTTGATTCCGACGCTGGCCGTGCCGGTGGTGCTGCTCGGTACGTTCGGCATTCTGGCCGCGTGTGGTTTTACCATTAACACCCTCACCATGTTCGGCATGGTTCTGGCGATCGGCCTGCTCGTCGATGACGCGATCGTGGTGGTGGAAAACGTCGAGCGTGTGATGGTGCAAGAGGGGCTGGGGCCGAAGGAGGCGACCCGGAAGTCAATGGGACAGATCCAGGGGGCGCTAGTCGGTATCGCGATGGTGCTCTCGGCGGTGTTTCTCCCGATGGCGTTTTTTGGGGGTTCGACCGGCATCATCTACCGGCAGTTTTCGATCACCATTGTCTCCGCCATGGGGCTGTCGGTGCTGGTGGCACTCGTCTTTACGCCCGCACTATGTGCGACGCTTCTGAAGCCCCCCGCTGCAGACCATCACGAGAAGAAGGGCTTTTTCGGCTGGTTTAACCGGACCTTCGACCGCGGTGCCGGACGGTATGAAGGGGCCGTTGGGTCGATTCTGAAGAAGAAAGGCCGGTATCTGCTGGTCTATGCCCTCATCGTTGTGAGCATGGGTTTTCTCTTTACCCGCATCCCGACCGCGTTTTTGCCGGACGAGGACCAGGGACAGATTTTCGTCCAGGTTCAGATGCCGCCCAATGCATCGGCCGAGCGCACCGAGCGCGTCCTGACCCAGGTCCGCGAGTACTTTTTGAAAAACGAAGCCGGCTCGGTGGCAACGGTGTTTAGCGTCAATGGTTTCAACTTCGCCGGTCGAGGTCAGAGCTCTGCGCTGTTGTTCGTCAGCCTGCGTCCGTGGGACCAGCGCACTGGCGACGATCCTAGCGTGTTCCGGCGTGGCACGCCGTGCAATGGGCACCTTTTCGAAGATCAAGGATGGGGTGGTTATTCCGATCGTGCCCCCAGCGATTCTCGAGTTGGGCAATGCCGGCGGGTTCGACGTGTTTCTGCAGGACGACACCGCGCAAGGGCATGATGCATTGATGGCTGTACGTAACCAGTTTTTGGGGCTGGCTGCCAAAGATCCGCTGCTGGTTGCTGTCCGACCCAATGGCCTGAACGACGAACCCCAATTCCACGTCAAGATCGACGACGAGAAGGCGCGCGCGCTGCAGGTCAGCATTGCGTCAGTCAACGACACGATGACAGCCGCGTGGGGTTCCGAGTACGTGAACGACTTCATCGACAATGGGCGCGTGAAGAAGGTGTTTATGCAGGGCGAGGCAAGCTCACGGATCAGTCCTGAAGACCTGAACAAGTGGTATGTGCGCAATGCAGCCGGTGGCATGGTGCCGTTCTCGGCCGTTGCCTCCGCTACGTGGGGATACGGTTCTCCAAAGCTCGAGCGCTACAACGGCGTTTCTGCGGTTGAGCTGCAGGGCGCGCCGGCGCCGGGTCACAGTTCGGGTGAAGCCATGCAGGAGGTGGCGAAGATCGCTGCGCAGTTGCCTCACGGCTACAGTATCGCTCCCACTGGTCTCTCCTACGAGGAGAAGCTCTCGGGTTCGCAGGCGCCAGCGTTGTACGCATTGTCGATCCTGATCGTGTTCCTGTGCCTCGCGGCACTGTACGAAAGCTGGTCCGTGCCGTTCTCCGTCCTGCTGGTGATTCCGCTCGGTGTGATCGGTGCGGTGTGCGCAACCTTGCTACGCGGATTGAGCAATGACGTGTTTTTCCAGGTGGGGCTGTTGACCACGGTGGGGCTATCGGCGAAGAACGCGATTCTGATTGTCGAGTTCGCCAAGGACCTGCACGAGCACCAGGGCATGACGCTTGTCGCCGCTGCTGTGCGGGCCGCCAGGCTGCGGTTGCGCCCAATCATCATGACGTCAGCGGCTTTCGTTCTGGGCGTGCTACCGCTCGCAATTTCCCACGGCGCAGGCTCGGGAAGTCAGCATTCGGTCGGCACCGGCGTTGTGGGTGGGATGCTGACTGCGACGTTCCTCGCGATATTTTTTGTGCCTATGTTCTATGTATTGGTGACCGGCGCGTTCAAGCGTAGCAGTAACGAGGCAGTTGCGGAGATACAGCATGAAACCAATTAAATTGACTGTGATGGGTGCGGCCATCGTGTTGGCGGGTTGCACGATGATCCCGAACTATCACCGGCCAGACAGTGGTGTGGCGGCGGCCTATGCAGGTGAGCCGGCGGCGCACTCTGTCAAGCAGGACCAATCCGTCGCCGCGGATATAGACTGGCGGGATTTTTATCAAGAACCGCACCTGGCGAAGCTCATTGAGCTTTCGCTCCAGAATAACCGCGATCTGCGGGTTTCGATCCTGAACATCGAAAGCGCGCGTGCGCAGTATCAGATTCAACGCGCGGACCTGCTGCCGACGGTGTCGGCAGGAGCTTCGGGTACCGCGCAGCACTCTCCCGCCGATCTGTCTCTCCCGGGGCAGCCGTCGCACAACTACAACGTGGGCGGGCAGATCGCTTCTTATGAGCTGGATGTCTTCGGGCGGGTGCGAAGTCTCAGCCAGTCCGCGCTGCAGACTTATTTCGCCACAGCCGAAACAAGAAAAGCCGCGCAAATCAGCCTGATCGCCGAAGTCGCGAACGCGTGGCTGACGCTTCAGGCGGACCTTCAGCTTAGGCGGCTGACGGCGAGCACCCTGGAAAATCAGCAGGCCTGCAACAAGATCGTCCGCTCGAGCTTTAATGCTGGAACGGCTTCCGCGCTGGACGTGAGCGAGTCTGATACGCAGGTGCGCCAGGCGGAGGCGGATCTGGCTCAATATGACCGGTTTGCGAAGCAGGACACCAACGCGCTCACGTTGCTGGTTGGCGCACCGATTCCTGCGGAACTGCTGACAGAGGTGCCTCTCGAGTCGGTCAGGCTCGACGACGGGCTGGTACCGGGGCTGCCGTCCGAGCTTTTGACCAGGCGGCCGGATATCGTCGCGGCCGAGGATCGGCTGAAAGCGGCTAATGCGAACATCGGCGCGGCGCGGGCCGCTTTCTTTCCACGCATTATCCTGACCGCGAATGGCGGCACGGCCAGTGCCTCTTTGAGCGATCTTTTCACAGCGGGAAGCGGTGCATGGTCGTTTGGTCCCTCGATAAGCGTGCCCATCTTCGACTATGGCCGCAACAAGGCGAACCTGGACGTGGCCAAGGTAACCTCGCAGATTGAGGTTGCCAATTATCAGAAGGTCATACAAACGGCTTTTCGCGATGTGTCCGATGCACTGGACGGTCGTGAGACATTTGTGCGCCAGGAAAGCGCTCAAGCTGGGGTAGTGCAGGCAAGTGCGTTGGCCTACAGACTCTCGAATGACCGTTATCAGCAGGGGGTGGATGGCTATCTCAGCGCACTCGTCAACCAGCGCTCGCTTTACGGGGCTCAGCAGACGCTCGTTAAAGTCCAGCTTGCTCGGGCTGAAAATACGGTAGGCCTCTATCGCGCGCTAGGTGGCGGCTGGAAATCCGGACAAACCAACGATGCGGAGCAGGCAAACGCATCGGAAAGCGCCTCCGGGGGGCGGTCCGTTTCGTCGAAAGCGGATTGACCTTCAAGCAGGCCGTTGAGTGGCGGACGCCCGGGATGAAAGCGTCGAGCGCGCAAGGTAACCACGCCGCAAACATGTCGTATCATTATGCGGTACATAACCGCTGTTCTGGCCTCACGGGTGAGGCCAGAACAATCTATTTCACAGGAGCTGGTAGTGCGAAAGAGTTTGGCTGGAGAAGGTGACGATCAATGGCCCGACGCCGACAAGAATGGAATTCAAGTGGTTTCTCGGGCCGCGGCCATCCTGCGTGCTCTGGGACGACACCCAGAGGGACTCAGCCTCGGTGCGATCGCTGAAGCAACTACGTTGCCGCGTTCGACCGTACAGCGACTGGTCGGTGCACTTGAAGTGGAAGAGTTCGTCGAGTCCCTTGGCCCGCGCGGTGGGACACGGCTCGGGCCTGCCTTGGGCCAGCTCGCACGCGCGGCGCATGGAGACATCGTTTCAGTGGCCCGCCCGCATCTTGAAACCTTATCCAAGTCGGTCGGCGAAACAGTTGTCTTAGCTGGCGCAGCGGGGAGGCGAGCCATTGTAGTCGATCGCATTGTTTATGAACGTGAGCTTTGTATCATGGTTCCGGTTGGGGCGTCCGCCACACCCTATACCACTTCGTTTGGCAAAGCGCTCCTTGCACAGCTGCCGGACGACGCAGTGCGTAAAACGCTCGGTGACAAGGTCGAGCCGCAGACAAAACGTTCGGTGAAAACAGTGTCGGCGCTCTTGCGCCAATTGTCCGATATCAGAAAGAATGGCTTTGCATATGACCTGGAAGAGCATATCGAAGGATTATGCTCGGTCGCGACTTCGATCGATACGTTTCTGGGACCGTATGCGATTTCGATTGCTGCGCCGGTTCATCGGTATGAAGAAGGCGCAATGCGTTATGCCGAGGAACTGGCGAAATGCAAGCGCGCTATTGAAACGGAAGTTGGCCGCGCGAATGGCTGATGGACCGGCGGCTACTGACGTGTTCAACAGGGCGGCCGCGGTTCGGGTCGATCCTGAAAACCGCAGGGATTTGCCGCGCCCTTGAGTTACGTATCTCTGCAATGGGGGGAAGCAAGGCTGCCCTTCGGGCCGCCGTCAATGACTCAAGGTCATTGATGAGCGTTTTTTCAATCTAGACATTACGATCTATACCTGAGCATAACCAAGCTCGGATCCATCATGCCGAACACTACGAAGCCCCCGACAGCAAAGCGTCCCACCCGTGCGGCGCCGGTCGCCCCGGTTGCCGTTGCTGAAGGACGGGAGCCGCGCGGTGCGCGTCGCAAGCGCGAGACGCGTACGCGCCTGCTCGACGCCGCCCTCAGGCTGATGGCCGAAAAGGGTGTGGAGGGCGTCGCGATCAATGAAGTCATTGAAGCCGCCGATGTCGGCTTTGGCTCGTTCTACTATCACTTCGAATCGAAAGAGGCGATTTACGCGACGCTTGTCGACAACGTGTTCGAGGAATTCGCGAACATGCTGGATACGCTCGCCGGTGGCCTTTCCGATCCGGCCGAGGTGATTTCCGTCTCCGTGCGCCATACGGTCGTGCGCGCGCGGCACGACCCCGTGTGGGGACGTTTCCTGATACGAGAAGGGTTTTCAGCGCGCGCGATGAGCGTCGGGCTCGGGCTGCGGCTGATGCGCGACATCGAAAAGGGCATTGCCGCGAAACGCTTCGCGGTCGCCGACCCGTTTATCGGATTTATTGCGGTGGGCGGCACGGTCCTCTCTGCGATTGCCGCCGAGCTGAACTTCGTCGCTCCGGGCGCACCCGCGCGAGGCGTACTCAAGGAACTTGGCTTTAGCGGGGAGCACGTCCCTGAGCGTACGGCTGCGGTGCTGTTGCAGACACTCGGGCTCAAGCGCGCGGAGGCGGAGAAGATTGCAGCGCGTCCGCTGCCGTTAAGGTTTATTCGATGCCTGCCATCGGCCGCAGGAATGTGCATGCCTCCGTGCATGTCGGCAGGCGTCGAATAAACCCGATGGAGGAAACCGCGGAGTGCCTCAATGCGGCTGGATGCTTCACGACTATGGCGATTGATAGGGCGGAATGCTCAGTGGTGTCGGATGCGGCACGGTCAGGCGAGGTGCCGAACGGACGCTGACGCCGTAGCGAAGCGGTGCAGTCGTGCATGCACGATGATGAAGCGGGTGGGCGAAGCGCTTCGCGAAGCGACACGCACAAACGTCCGCCCCTGGGCCGCGTTGCCGCAGCGCCAACGTTCGACAGGCAGATTGAGGAACCGTGGAGTTCATGTCTGATCGCGGCGCATCGGCGGTGCGCGGATCGGGGCGGTGCGCGCGAGGATATCGACGACGATCATCGGTGCGCCGCAGTGCCGGCAGATGAAGACGGGGCGGGTTGCGACGATGGCCTCGTCCGGTGACGGGCTGATTCCGGGTGCGACGTGCAGCAGATCGCGCACCTTCGCGAGACTGGCGCGGCGTACCGGGTTGGCGAGCAGGCCGTAGTGACGGATCCGGTGGAAACCACCGGGCAGCACATGGAGCAGGAAATGAAATGAACGCGTCCCACCCGAGTATATGAGCGCAAAGGAAGCTGGATCCTCACAGGCCGATGTGCCTACGTGGAAAATACGAAGTTTCCAGGCAAACCGGAGGATCCGTCGTGAAGCTTACGCCAGTTGGGATTGACATTGCGAAGTCGGTGTTTCAGGTCCACTACGTCGATCAGGAAACCGGAGAAATCGTGAACAAGCCGATCAAGCGGGCAAAGTTTCTCGAGTACTTCGCGAACCGGGCTCCGTGCCTGATCGGCATGGAGGCGTGCGGCGGATCGCACCACTGGGCCCGGCAACTTACGAACATGGGTCACGTGGTAAAGCTGATGCCGGCGAAGTTTGTGAAGGCGTTCAACATCCGCAACAAGAACGATGCGGCAGACGCCCGTGCAATCTGGATGGCTGTGCAGCAACCCGGCAAGGCCGTCGCGGTGAAGACCGAGATACAGCAGGCGATGCTGGCGCTACACCGTATGCGGCAGCAGCTGATCAAATTTCGCACGATGCAGATCAACAACCTGCGTGGACTGCTGATGGAATATGGAGAGATCATGAGCAAGGGCCGGAACAAGCTGAACAAAGAGATACCGGTCGTGCTCGAACGGATCGCGGAGCGCCTGCCTGCCGTGCTGATCGATACGTTTCGCGAGCAGTGGAATGGACTGGCGAAGCTGGACGAACAGGTTGCCGAGATCGAGCGCCGGATGCGCGAGTGGAAGAAGGACGACAAGGCGGTGAAAGCGGTTAGCGAAATTTGCGGCGTCGGGCTGCTGACGGCAACGGCAGCCGTCTCAATGATGGGTGATCCGAAAGCATTCAGTTCGGGGCGGGAGTTTGCCGCATGGGTTGGCATCGTGCCGAAGCAGACCGGCTCGGGCGGAAAAGTGAACCTGCACGGGATCAGCAAGAGAGGCGACACCTATTACGGACACTGCTGATCCACGGCGCGCGTAGCGTAATAGAGCACGCAAAGGAGCCCGGCGAGTGGGTCGAGCAGATGATGAAGCGGCGACCAAAGAATGTGGTGGTCGTTGCATTGGCGAACAAGATGGCGCGGACGATCTGGGCTGTGCTGGCCCATGACCAGCCGTACCAGAAGGCCTACGTGAGCGTGAAGCCCGTCTGAATGGTTCACGCGAAGCAGAAGATCAACGGTTAACACAGGGTGAACGTCGAAAGGTTGCGCAGCAATCGAGTGTGATGACAAACCAGGTAGGACCGGGACTCGCTAAACCTGAATGCGCCGTCGAGCTTCGAGCTCGCGCAGGAAATGAGGTGCGAGTCAGCGTATTTCATAGAGGCCCGCAGCAGCAATACCGGCTGCAACAAGGCCGGATATAAAGCTGCAGCCCATCCTGTCTGTCTGAACACACGAAAACTGTTGCAAACGGGACGCGTTCATATAAAGCGGCGCATGAACTCGTGAGGGCCCAGGGTCATGGTCTTGTAGCGGGTGCGCCCCTTCGCGCGATAGTCCTTCCAGCGGAAGGTGACGCCGCGCTCATCGAGCGCAACGAGCCGCTGGTTGGAGATGGCCACGCGATGCGTGTAGCGTGACAGGTAGGCGAGCACCGCCTCGGGTCCCGCGAACGGGCGTTTCGCATATCAGCGCGTTCGTTCGCGACGTCGATCGCGATGCTTCGAGACGAGACGCCGGGAACTGCACGCATTGAAACTGTTGACGCGTTTCTTGCGCGATCGCGGTGTGTGTCGTGTCGCTCAAACGCACGCTATTGCCGCTGACGACGTTGTCGAGGGGTTTGCGCAATCCTTAAAACGCGATCAGGGTTTGGCCGTTGTGACCGTTGAGTCCTATGCAAGGTGGACACGCAAATTTCTGGTGTGGCGGTTCGGCCAGGGAGAAGTCTGCTTGCGGGACGTTCGCGTGACCGACGCCAGCGCTTTCGTTAAGAGCGAGGCAAAGCGCATGGCGCCAGCCGCCCTGAAGAACGTTGTCACGGCACTGCGGTCCTTCCTTCGTTACGCCCAGTTTCGCGGCGAGGTTACCGCGGGATTTGCTGCAAGCGTGCCAGCGGTAGCCAGTTGGGCAAGCACACCTCCCATCCCCAGAGCCATTGCAGCCGAGCACGCGCAGCGCGCAATCGACAGCTGCGACCGCCGGAGCGCGGTGGGCCGACGCGATCGAGCCGTGCTGCTGCTTCTGGCAAGACTGGGACTTCGAGCCTGCGAGATCGTCAGGTTGACGCTGGACGACGTCGACTGGGACTGCGCTCAATTGCGTGTGCGTGGCAAGGGTGGCCGCGAGAGTCTCCTGCCATTGACCGCCGACGTGGGCGAGGCGATCGCCGCCTATCTCGAGCGCGGGCGTCCTGCCAGTCCAGATCGGCACCTCTTCCTTCGATCCCTGGCACCGATACGCGGGCTGATGGAAGGGTCGGACGGTATCGGCACGATTGTGCGCCACGCGCTCAATCGCGCCAAAGTCGACGCGCCGCACCGCGGCTCGCACCAGTTCCGGCACGCCTTGGCTGTTCGCATGTTGCAACTCGGTGCGTCGTTCCCGGAGATCGGCCAGGTTCTTCGCCATCGTAGCCCGCAGTCCACGAGCGTTTATGCGAAGGTGGATGTCAGCGCACTTCGGAAGTTGGCTATGGCCTGGCCAGGAGGTGCACGATGAACTCGATTCGAGAGGCGCTCCAAGAATATCTCGACCTGCGACGCAGCCTGGGCTTCAAGATGCACGATGCCGGTTTGCTGTTGCCCCGGTTCGTCAGTTTCATGGAGACGCGGCATAGGTCGCGTTCATCGGACGTTCTACGCGCTGTCACGGCAAACGGGACTGCGTGCCGAAGGCGCAAGCAAGGGACCACGGTTGCATGACTTCCGGCATCGCTTCGCCGTTGAAGCGCTGATCCGTTGGTATCAGTCTGGAGAGGACGCCTGGCGCTTGTTGCCGGTGCTGTCGACCTATCTTGGGCACATCTATGTGGCCGGCACATACTGGTATCTGAGCGGGTCGCCCGAGTTGATGGCACAAGCGATGGATCTCCTGGAACGCCGTTGGGGGGAGTCATCATGATTAGGGAGCCCAGCTTCGCCGCCTTGCTGGAGAAGTTCTTCATCCAGCGTCTGATGCACCAGCGCCAGGCCAGTGTGCATACGATCGCATCGTACCGCGACACATTCCGGTTACTGCTGGAATTTGTACAGCGACGCCTGCATAAAGCGCCATCCACTCTGGCACTGGAAGACATCGATGCGCCGCTGGTCGCGGACTTCCTCGATGAACAGGAGCAGGTTCGCGGCGTCACAGCTCGAACGCGTAACCTGCGCTTGACGGCAGTGCACTCATTCTTCCGGTATGCGGCCTTCGAGATGCCGTCACACTCAGCGCACATCCAGCGCGTGCTGGCCATCCCGGCCAAGCGCTTTAGCCGCGCATTGGTCCCATTCCTGAGCCGACAAGAGGTCGATGCGTTGCTGGCCGCGCCGGACCAGCAGACTTGGGCAGGTCGCCGCGATCACGCTCTATTGTTGTTGGCGGTGCAGACGGGGTTACGCCTGTCTGAGCTGACCGGCCTTCGGCGCGAGGACCTGCACGTTGGCGCCGGCGCGCACGTACGCGTGTTTGGCAAGGGGCGCAAGGAGCGTTGCACGCCATTGCGCAAGAGCACCCGCTCCGTATTGGTCGCGTGGGTTCGAGAGCCACCGCGGGCCGGGAATCAGCCACTGTTCCCAAATGCGCGCGGCGGCCGGCTGAGCGCACACGGCGTCCATTACCTGCTTCACAAGTATGTGTTGGCGGCCTCGGAGAAATGCTCTTCGCTGAAGAACAAGCGCGTGAGCCCGCATGTGTTGCGACACACGACAGCGATGAATCTGCTGCAAGAAGGCGTCGAACCCTCAGTCATCGCACTCTGGCTACCGAGCAGTATCATCGACAGCAGCGCCGCGCCGTGCGTGCGACCGCCTGCCGCGGCGCGAATTAGAACTTCATCGCGAGATTGAACATGATCAACGAGTAACGAGCGTGAATGTCCGTTCCCGTGCTCGGCCCCGTGCCCTTCAAGGTCTGCGGAAAGTCATATTCATAACCGGCAGAAAGATCGACCTTCTTCGAAGCGTGCCAGGTCAAGCCGCCGCTTAGCGAATCGGTGAGAATCATCGGCGCGTAGTAGTTGGCAATCGTGTGATTCGAGTCGACGCTAGCGGTGCTGTGCTTGCCGCCAACACGTAACGTCAGCCTGCGGGTGACATCCCAGGATGCGCCGAACCGCAACGCGGTCTGATCGTGCAAGCCGAACGTCTGCGTGTCTCCCAGAACGCCAACGTTGGACCACCTGATGCGCACCACATCGGCCGCAACGGTCACGCGAGGAGAAAGATGCAGCGCGAGCCCCGCGCCGTACTGTGACGGTTCGTCCAGATGCCCACCGGCAGCGGCGAACAGATCGTCCGCATAGCCGCTCGCCCTGGAAAAACGGACCTTGGTCGAATAGGCGGCGCCGACGCTCAGCATCCGGGTCACGTTCCAGATCGCGCCGATGCGACCGCCGATGCCATACGTCGTTGTCATGCCGTGTGTCGGCAATACGCCGATCGAGCCGTCCGGCATCGGCGCAACAAGGCCCTGCGCCTCGAACTTCTGCACGCCCAAGATGGCGGATACGCCCAATGCCAAATCCGGCGTGATCTTATATGCGACCGTCGGCAGGAAGTTGATGTAGATATCCTTCGCTTTTGCCGGTGGCGCGCCTGGAATTGGCAGCGGTGCGTGTGGATAGTTGACGCCGCCGCCCGAGGAGTTGATCGACATGCCGATCGCCAGCCGCTCCGTCACATCGACATTCACCCCGCCACTGGGCATCGGACCGATCGCGCCGAAGCCCTGTTGATTCGACGGACTGCCGAAGCTGGACCGGGCGTGCCCCACCACCACCTGCCCCCCCAGATCGGAGCGGTTTCCGAGGTAAGCCATACCCGCCGGATTGTCGCCGGCAATCGCGCTCGTCAGCGGATTCGCAATCGACGCACCGCCCATCATCGACTCGTCCACCCCCGCGGCATTCGTTTGCGTCGCGTTCATTGCCTGCGTTGCACCGGATGCCAGAGCCAGCGCACAACCTGCTGCCAATAAGCGACTCGTTCGACGCTTCTCCATACCCTTTCTCCTCCACGTTTTCTTGATATATAAATCGGATACCTTATTAATATTCTAAGACCTGTCCATCAGGTATTGATTGGAATCCGATACGACGGGCCCGCTCCGTTATCGCGAACCGGGCTCCCCATTCAACGACCTAGAACGCGACTTCGCCTGGCCCCTTGAGCCTGAGCATCACCCGCGCCTCGTCCGGAGTGGCGATCTCGAACCCAAGCTGCTCGACGACGGATCGGATGGCCGTGACCTGCTCGGCATTGCTTTTTGCCAGCTGCCCCTTGCGCAACCACAGGTTATCTTCCAGACCGACACGGACATTGCCTCCCAACAACAGCGCCTGGGTCAGCACCCGGGGTTGCTGTGCGCCTGCGCCCAGCGCAGACCAGTGGTAGTCAGCGCCGAAAAGACGGTCCGCCGTGCGCTTCATGTGCGCAATATCTTCCGGGTGCACGCCGATACCGCCACGAATGCCGAACACCGACTGAATGAAAACCGGCGCTTTGAGCAGCCCCCGGTCCATGAAGTGCGCAGCCGTGTACAAATGACCGATGTCGTAGCACTCAATCTCGAAGCGCGTGCCGTTGTCGTTACAGGCCGCGAGTATGTGAGCGATGTCCTTGAACGTGTTGCGAAAGATCCGGTCCTCGCTCGCCTCGAGATACGGCCGCTCCCAGTCATGCCGGAATTCCTTGAAGCGACCGAGCATCTCGTACATGCCGAAGTTCATCGACCCCATGTTCAGCGACGCCACTTCGGGCTTGAAACGCAGCGCCGGCATTAGGCGCTCTTCCACCGTCATGGCGGGCGCGCCGCCGGTCGTCAGATTGATCACGACATCCGACTCGGCTTTTATCTGCGGTAGGAACTGCGCAAACAGTCCGGCATCCTGACTGGGCATCCCGGTGACAGGATCGCGCGCATGCAGATGCACGACTGCCGCGCCGGCGGCTGCTGCCTGGATGGCAGAGGCGGCGATTTCCGCCGGCGTAACCGGCAGGTACGGCGACATGCTCGGCGTGTGGATCGAGCCGGTTATCGCGCAGGTGATGATGACCTTCGAGGCTTGCGCCATGTCGATGTCTCCCTTTGTGTGACATGAGCTTCGCGCGGCATTCAGGCGCCCCGCACGTTAGATCCGCGGTTCTTTGACGATACGGTTCTCGACGTGACCGACCCCGTCGATTTCTACCCGGATCACGTCGCCGACCTGCAGGAAGACCGGCGGACTCATTGCGATGCCGACGCCTGCCGGCGTACCGGTCACGAGAATGTCGCCGGGTTTGAGCGTCATGACCTGGCTGAGGTACTCAATCTGTTTCGCGATGCTGTACGTCATCAGGCTTGTCGACGAATTCTGACGGACCTCGCCGTTGACCATCAGTCGCAACGTCAGCTTCTGCGGGTCCGGAATCTCGTCGGCGGTCACGATCCACGGTCCGATCGGACCGTGGGTGTCGAACGATTTGCCGAGCGTCCAGGTCGGGCTCTTCATCTGCCAGTCGCGCGAGCTCACATCGTTCGCGACAAAATAGCCGCCGACGTAGTCGAGTGCGTCTTCTTCGGAGATGTATCGGCCTTCCTTCGCGATGACGACGCCGAGTTCCGCTTCGTAATCGAGCTGTTCGCAGACACGCGGATAGTGGACGTCGTCATACGGACCGTTGATGCACGAGGTCTGCTTGTTGAACCAGACCTGTGACGTCGGAATCGGCAAGCCGAGCCGGCGTGCCTCTTCTTCATGGTCCTTGTAGTTCATGCCGAGTGCGAGGAACTTACCCGGCGCCGGTACCGGCGCTTCGAGGCGCACGTCGGCGAGCGCGACGCAGCCTGAGTTGCCAGGGGTTGCAGCCGCCGCGGCAGCAGTCGCGAGCGCATCCGGCGACGCGAGAATGGAAGCAATATCTGCAGGCAGTCCTATGCCGTCGCCCGACAGATCGACGATCGTATCGCCCTCGATCTTGCCGACCGAGGTCTTGCCTTTATAGGTGTATCGTGCAAGTTTCATCGCTATGCCTTGAATTCGGAAACGGTTAGCAGGTGGTTCAGGAAAGGAAGTCCGGCGGCAACGGCGGCGCCCATTGAGCGAGCGCATCGGGCGACAGCGCTTCGTGCCCGACCGGCGTGGATTCGTTGACGATGTCGCCGTCGGTCCAGTGCTCGACCTTATTGCCGAACGGATCGCGCCAGTAGTCGAAAATCTGGCTGCCCTGCACGTGGCGCCCGATACCCCACGAATGCCGGTATCCCTTTGCCGCAAGAAAGCCGTTGCCGGTCGACAGATCGTCCCAGTCGATCACTTCGAATGCGCTGTGATCGAAGTCCCGCTCCTTCGCGCCGAGGCCAAGCAGCGCGATCGTGTGATGGTCCGTGAAAGTACTGCCGAGACCGCAGTGCAGGAACGCCGCCACCGTCTGGTTGGGCTTCTGCGCATAGTAGCTATCGGAGACCTGAAACCCGAGGATGCCCTCATAGAACCTGAGCATTGCCGGGAAATCCACCGTCTTGAGCACCACATGGCCCAGCCGAACCACATGTGACGGACCGGCTGGAACGCGGTTGACGTGGCCGCGCCGGACGCGCTCCCCCGCGCTGTTGATGCGCAGCGGCTCGCGAAACGACTGACCCGGAATCGTGTCGCCGCCGAATAGCAGATCGATGACGAACCCGTCCGGATCAGCGATCGTCACGACCCAGCCCGCATCGAGTTCATCGTTGCTGCGCACGTCCACGCCGAATGCCGCGGCCACCTTCTCCAGGTCCGCCTTGCTGCCAGCCACGAAGCCGACGCCCAGCGGCCTCTGTTCGCCCTTCTGCGCGATATACGCGGGATAACCGCCGGACCAGGCTGCCATCTGCAGGGTATTGTCAGTCTGCTTCAAGACATTCAGTCCGAAATCGCGCAGAAAGACCGATTGCTGCTCAATATCCGGCACCTGATAACGCACATACGCGATGTCGCGCACGTTGATCATTTGTTCGCTCCTTGTGGCGCCGCAGCGCCACGCTTAAATGTCGGGTCAAGCCCGCGTCGTCACCACGCTGCCCCGTTCCAGCACTGCGACGGGTCTAGCGCGTGCAACTGCTTGTATTTGCCGCTGAAGAACAGCAGCGGATGGCCATCCGATTCGTTGAGACTTTCGACGTCTGCCGCATAGATGCGGTGATCGCCGCCCGCGTGGATCGCATGCACGCGCACCACCATCTGGACCAGCGCCGAACGGATCACCGGCACCTCCCCGGCGAATTCGAACGGCGATTCCAGTCCGGCCTGCGGCTGCCCGCCGAAGTGACGGCTGAGGTCCTCCTGTTCTTCTGCGAGAAAGCTCACGCCGAACCGCTTGCCTTCCTTGACGGTTTGCGCGAAGCGGGCCTGGTTGCGCGCCGAGATGAGGATCATCGGCGGATCGACGGACAGCGACATGAAGGCGTTTGCCGTCATGCCTGCCGGCCGGCCCTCATGAAAAAAAGTGATGACCGTCACGCCCGTCGCGAACTTGCCCATCGCGCGGCGAAACTGGGCCGCATTGACTTCAGTAGCCAGCATGTGCTCCTCCAGACTGACGGGAATTCCATCCGGATCAGATCAACGGCGTGTCGGCCGGTTGATCGCATGCGATGCGCCCATATGTCTCGAAGTTCGTGGCCGGCGCCACGATCCCGTGCAGACACGCAACGCGCGCATCGTGCCAGATGCGCGTGAAGCGGTTATTCATGGACGCAAGCGATCCGCCGGAGGCCGACGCGAGCGAGTCGACCGCTTCCCAGATCAGCTTCTCGGCGAAGCCCACGTCACGGCGAACTTTCGCGCGATCCAGGTACGCCATGTAGGTCCCGGACGCTGCACTGCGATCCATCGCGTCGGCCTGCCGTTCGATGATGGCGCGCGCTGCGTCGAGCCTCGCCGATGCCTCACCGACCTGCAGATGAGTCACAGGCGCCTCAGCCTGTTTTGCGTACCACGTGTACTGGATGCCGCGGCGCGGAAGCTGTTCGAGGAAGGTTTCGAGCGCCGCTGCCGCGATGCCCAGCGCCGGGAATGTCAGGATGATCGCGAGCATCGGCATGCAAGCCACGCGATAGAGCGGCTCCTCAGCGAGATGCGTCGAACGGTAGTTGCCTTCGATAGCCTCGCTCAGCGACGCGACACGCGCGTCGGGAACGAACACGTTGGTAACCGAGACGCTTGAGCTGCCTGTGCCACGCAACGCGATCACGTTCCAGTCGTCAAGGATCTTGACGTCGGATGCGCGGATCAGCGCCACGCCCTGATCGATGGTTTTTCCGTTCTCATCGACGAGCGGAATGCCCAGCAAATCCCAGTTCGCGTGATAGATACCCGAGTTGAATCCCCATAGCCCTTCTTCGATCAGATAGCCGCCTTCGACTTTCTTCACCACGGCTTTGCGCGCGGACAGCACACCCACCACGCGGGCCGGCTCGGGACCGCCAAAGACTTCGTCGGCTGCGGCTTCACTGAAGAGCGTCGCCGCGGCCCATGTGGTCACGTTGAGCAAGGCTGCCACCCACGCGGTGGACGCGTCTCCTCGACCAAGTTCGGACACCACTTCAAGAACCGTCCGCACCGAAACCTGCTGGCCGCCATATTTGCGAGGCGTGGTTAAACCCAGCAGGCCGCCGGCCTCGAGTTCGTCGATCGTTTGCTGCGGCAGGCGCCCCAGCTGGTCCACTTCGGCTGCGCGGCCCTTCAGCGCTGGAACCAGCGACGCCGCACGGGCCCGCAGGTCTGCCTCGCTTTTGCCTGCTTCAAAAAATTCGGGATTCGCGTTCAAGATGTCGTCCTCACATGATGGATCGTCAAGGTGCTGCTGTTTTTGATACTCTCATCATTTTGATAACATCATCAATATTTTTCGGCTAGGGGCTTTCCCGAATCGTGGTGACTGGTAGGTGCGGAACGAAAGACGAGCGACGACGGCGCGCGAGCGCGACAAACCACGACATCCACTGGCAACGGTGGGGCGTGGGAAGACGCTGAAGGGAATAGGTCGGTCCGGCGGACTACCGCGTGCCGGCCGAAGAGGAAGGATTACAGCAACTTGTATTTTGTAGCGGCCTTCACGATGCGTGCGGCCTCTTTCGCTTCGACGCCCAACCCTCGCAACACGAATTCGACGAACCGTTCGATCGCTTGGGGCGGCCGGCGTCCCTCGAGGATCTGGCGCAGCAGATACAGTACGCCGCCGATGATCGAGTCCATCGCTGTCGGAACGTCGGGGCACACGAAGCTGCCGTCATTTACGCCAGTCCGGATGTCGCGCGCGAGCCGCCCGCCCATCGTTTCGACCAGATCGTTAGCGCTGGATGCCGCATGCACGAGAAACCATCCCCAGATCGGATCGGTGATCGCATGGCGCAAGGCCCAGCGAATATTCAGTCCGACAATCATCGCGATGTCCGTGTCGGCGGGCCGGTTGCGATCGAGCAGGTCGGCAGTGGCAGTCACGTCCTCGACGAATACGGCGCGTGCGATTTCCTCTTTGCTTGAGAAGTAATTGTAGAACGAGCCAAAGGCGACCTGAGCTTCTTCGGTAATGTCATTGATCGCGGTGCGTTCAATGCCTCGGCGGCTCATCACCACCCGCGCAGCCTGCATCAGCTTGCCCCGCGTGCGCGCCCTGAGCTTTTCGTTTCGCCCGGGCGTCGTCTGGGAGGCCGGTCCGTCTTCGCTTTGCGCAAGGGGCTTGATTTGTTCAGGCTTGGCCTCATCGGGCCGTTTCGTTACCCGCGTTTTGCGTGCAACCGCGGGCCGTTTCGTCTTCTCATCTGGCATTTCACCAATGCTCCTTGGGGATTCGGTTTGTATTATCGCAGTGTGCAGCGTCGGATTCCTTCTTTCCAACGATACGTAGGCACACTGTTTGAAACCGCTGGAAGCGACCGCTTCCATTTCTGTCGACCACGGATGGGAGGTGCTTTCGCGATGGCTGATATTCGGATGAAAATCAGGGTCGGGCGAGATTGTGCAGGCGTCACGCATGCATCAGGTCAATGCTTTGGGCCGAAATAAGCCGCGTGAGGGAGTACACCTGCGTCGGCGTACCGTCTCATGTTGGCCCGGCAACGGACGCTCGAACATTGTGATTGAGTGTCTCAAACTGGCCGGCGGACTGATATGACTTTCCGTGTCAATCGTGATCGGTTTTCATGTGCCTTTGAAGGCACATGAATTTCCTGAGGGCGGCGTAGCAGTAAGTCTCGACGGTGGATCGCACTGATATCCGCGGGTTGGTTACCGCATTACAGAGTCCGCCCCTTGAGCCTGCCGCTATCTAAAGCCGCAAATCGAATGACATCCGTTGCATAGTCCGACCGCGGGTTGCTCGGGTGCCGGGCTACGCCGCCTTCAGGAAACTCGTCGAATCTGTGGTGCAAAGCACAACCCTACGCCGGCTGCTCGTTTCTCGTTACGGCAAGGGACATTGCGAGCTTGCTGATGTCCCAGATGAACCCCGCAAGTTCGCGTGCAACGGCGACGACAGCAATGTTCACATTCTTGCCGCGTGCTGCGAGCTTGCGGTATCGGCGGCAGAGTCGGACCTGTGCGTCCCAGGCACGGTCAAGGATGCGTTTGGGAATGCCTTCATGTCGGCGCTGAATTTCCGGACCCACGCGTGCCGGGTATCTGTAGCTCCAGGCGGCCTCAACGAGCAGCTTTCTTGCATAGCTGTTGCCGTTCTTCGTGATGCTGCCCTGACGCCGCCGCTCACCCGAGGAATGTTCTGAGGGCGTCACGCCCAGCCAGGCCATCAGCTGACGCGGATGCTCGAAGCGGGAGAGGTCCCCTAATTCGGAGAGCATGCCCACGGCGGTGATGAACTGTATGCCGCGCATGGTCTGCAGACCTAGTATGGCCGGATAGAATCGCCAGCCGACGACAGCTTCATGCAAGGTCGCCTCGAGACGCTCACATTGCGCAAGCCTGTCTTCAATCGTGCGACGGCACTCGTCGAAGGCCAGTTGCTGCCAGTGGTTCGGGAATGCAAATACGCTTATCCATCGCCGGTGCGCGGGCCCCCAGTTGGCGTTACCTGAGTAGCGCACGCCATGCGATAGAAGGAAGGACTTTAGCCGCTGGCGGGCCTGTCTGAGATCTGCTTTCGCTGCCGCCCATGCGCGCGCAAGGTCCCGGAACGCCTCATCTTCAACATCCGGTACGTGTACCGCTGCCAGGTCACCGGCGCGCAGTGCGCGCACGAGGTTGACGGCGTCGCGCCGGTCCGTCTTGACGCGCTCGCCCGGTTTCTTCGGAATCAGGGACGGCGCGCATACCACGCAGTCGAATCCTCTTTCAACGAGCGCGCGGTAGAGCCCGTAGCCACAGGGGCCGGCTTCATAAACGACGCGGACATGGCGCGCCTTCGACTGAACACGCTTGCACAATCGATCGATATCTGCCTTCAGCGTTCCGATCTTGCCCAACAGTTCCACGTCGCCCATATCGATCGCGTACGCCACCGTGATCGACTCCTTGTGAACATCCAGACCGACAAACACCGTGCTATCGTGGTTCATGCTGGCCTCCGCGCTGGAAATCGCCGGGGTGTGCCCTGTGCACATCGTGCGGCTCTGGCAGTGATGCTAACCCGCGTTTGGTTCCTCACGGCGGGCCAGCCACTGGCTCACGGAAAGTCATACTGCCTAAACCGCTCGCGCGGTAGGGGCTACGGTCTGACGCTGGAGGCCAGGGAGAGGCCGGTCACTCGGCTTTATGTTGGCGAATGAGGCAATCCGCCTCGTTCTCCAGCAGGAGCCGAATCATGACCTCCTTACCAGCAAACGCCAGCCGATTGCGCCAGCGCATGAGCGACGACATGCGCATGCGCCAGCTTGCCCCCAAGACGCAGGACATCTATCTGCACATCGTGCGTGAGTTCGCCCGGTTTCTCGGGCGCTCACCTGACACGGCCACCGTCGAGGACCTGCGGCGCTACCAGCTCTATCTGGTTGACCACGGCACATCGGCCGTGTCGCTGAACCATGCGATCACCGGCCTGAAGTTCTTCTTCACAGTCACGCTCGACCGGCCCGAGCTGATGGTCAGGATGCAACCCGTGCGCGTGCCCCGCGTATTACCTGTCGTGCTCAGCCCCGATGAAGTGCGGCGGCTCATCGAGGCCGCCGGCAACCTGAAGCACCAGACTGCGCTGTCGGTCGCGTACGGCGCGGGGCTACGCGCCAGCGAAGTGGTAGCGCTGAAGGTCACCGACGTCGACAGCGGACGCATGACACTGCGTATCGAGCAGGGCAAGGGCCGCCGTGACCGCTACGCCATGCTCTCGCCGGTGCTGCTCGAGCGTCTGCGTGTGTGGTGGCGCGTGGCCCGTGCGCAGGGCAGGATGCTCGATGGTGGGTGGCTGTTTCCCGGGCTCGATCCGCTCGACCAGTTAAGCACGCGGCAACTGAACCGTGCCATTCATGCCGCCGCCGAGGCTGCGAACATCGACAAGCGAGTGTCCATGCACACGCTGCGCCATAGCTTCGCGACACACCTCCTCGAACAGAAGGTGGACATCCGCGTGATCCAGGTGCTGCTCGGCCATGCGAAGCTCGAGAACACCCCCGGCGTCACAATAGATGTCGCCTCTGAATTTTTTAATATGAAAAACTCAGAGGTGCAGGTTGAAGGCCAAACAGACGTATTCTGTTGAATTCAGGGAGCAGGCACTCGCGAAGGTCCTGCAACGCGGCAACCGGTCCGTAGGAACGGTTGCCGCGGAAATGAACATGAACGTATTAACCTTGAGGAAGTGGATCCGGGTATCTAACGCCGCAAGCCGCAACACGGGGCCAGTCGATGCACGGCGCCCGGAAGACTGGTCTTTGGAAGAGCGCCTGCTGGCCTTGCAACAGAGCCATGGACTGAACGACGAAGCACTGAGCGCGTGGTGTCGCGAACGGGGCCTGTTTGCCCATCATCTGGTCCAGTGGCGCGCGCAGTTCTGCTCTGCCGGCGCTGCCGGCAGCCCACGCGCAAACGCCTCAGAGGTGCGTGAGCTGAAACAGGCTAATGTGCAATTGCAGCGCGAACTGAAGCGCAAGGACCGCGCACTGGCGGAGGCAGCCGCGTTGCCATCTCCAACCAGCGCCTCGTCGCCTTCGATGAGCGTGGCGTGACGTTCCGCTGGAAGGACTACCGTGCGAAGGGACGCACCCGCTACAAGACCATGACGCTGGAGGCTGGCGAATTCATGCGCCGCTTTATATGAACGCGTCCCGTTTGCAACAGTTTTCGTGTGTTCAGACAGACAGGATGGGCTGCAGCTTTATATCCGGCCTTGTTGCAGCCGGTATTGCTGCTGCGGGCCTCTATGAAATACGCTGACTCGCACCTCATTTCCTGCGCGAGCTCGAAGCTCGACGGCGCATTCAGGTTTAGCGAGTCCCGGTCCTACCTGGTTTGTCATCACACTCGATTGCTGCGCAACCTTTCGACGTTCACCCTGTGTTAACCGTTGATCTTCTGCTTCGCGTGAACCATTCAGACGGGCTTCACGCTCACGTAGGCCTTCTGGTACGGCTGGTCATGGGCCAGCACAGCCCAGATCGTCCGCGCCATCTTGTTCGCCAATGCAACGACCACCACATTCTTTGGTCGCCGCTTCATCATCTGCTCGACCCACTCGCCGGGCTCCTTTGCGTGCTCTATTACGCTACGCGCGCCGTGGATCAGCAGTGTCCGTAAATAGGTGTCGCCTCTCTTGCTGATCCCGTGCAGGTTCACTTTTCCGCCCGAGCCGGTCTGCTTCGGCACGATGCCAACCCATGCGGCAAACTCCCGCCCCGAACTGAATGCTTTCGGATCACCCATCATTGAGACGGCTGCCGTTGCCGTCAGCAGCCCGACGCCGCAAATTTCGCTAACCGCTTTCACCGCCTTGTCGTCCTTCTTCCACTCGCGCATCCGGCGCTCGATCTCGGCAACCTGTTCGTCCAGCTTCGCCAGTCCATTCCACTGCTCGCGAAACGTATCGATCAGCACGGCAGGCAGGCGCTCCGCGATCCGTTCGAGCACGACCGGTATCTCTTTGTTCAGCTTGTTCCGGCCCTTGCTCATGATCTCTCCATATTCCATCAGCAGTCCACGCAGGTTGTTGATCTGCATCGTGCGAAATTTGATCAGCTGCTGCCGCATACGGTGTAGCGCCAGCATCGCCTGCTGTATCTCGGTCTTCACCGCGACGGCCTTGCCGGGTTGCTGCACAGCCATCCAGATTGCACGGGCGTCTGCCGCATCGTTCTTGTTGCGGATGTTGAACGCCTTCACAAACTTCGCCGGCATCAGCTTTACCACGTGACCCATGTTCGTAAGTTGCCGGGCCCAGTGGTGCGATCCGCCGCACGCCTCCATGCCGATCAGGCACGGAGCCCGGTTCGCGAAGTACTCGAGAAACTTTGCCCGCTTGATCGGCTTGTTCACGATTTCTCCGGTTTCCTGATCGACGTAGTGGACCTGAAACACCGACTTCGCAATGTCAATCCCAACTGGCGTAAGCTTCACGACGGATCCTCCGGTTTGCCTGGAAACTTCGTATTTTCCACGTAGGCACATCGGCCTGTGAGGATCCAGCTTCCTTTGCGCTCATATACTCGGGTGGGACGCGTTCATTTCATTTTCTGCTGCATGTGCTGCCCGGCGGCTTCCACCGCATCCGCCACTATGGCCTGCTGGCCAATCCCGTGCGCCGGGAGAATCTCGCGAAGGTGCGTGGGCTGTTGCACGTCGTGCCCGCAGCCAGCACGCAACCCGACGACACCGGTCCCGCTCTGCGTCCTGCCTTCATCTGCCGGCACTGCGGCGCGCCGATGATCGTCATCGAGGTCCTCCAGCGCAGCGCACCGATCCGCGCACCACCCGTACAGCGAGCCGCAGCATGAGCACAGGTGTTTCGAGACGTTCAAGGCGATCGTCGGCTCTCCGGCAACGGGACCCGATAGCGGACGCTTGCGTCTCTTACACGGACCACGCGGCTGTGCGCCCGGCCTCCCGTCACCAACGCGCGCCGGACAGCCTCCCCAACGTGCATCCCGTCGACATCAACCCGCTTTGCCCCAGCGCCGCGTCAGTCCAACACCGCACGCGACCTCTTCAATCCCCATAGCGCTAAAGGTTCCGGCCGCGCCGGAACACTCCGCGGTTTCCTCCCTCGGGGTTTGTACGACGCCTGCCCGCATGCGCCTGTGGCGTGCGCTCATATCCGTGGTCGAGGGCAGGCATCCTACAAACCTAAACAACAGCGGCCAATCGCTCAAGTGCACTAATGGCCATTCGAGTGTCGGCTCCAGTCAGCTTTCCGCCATCTAGTTCGAATCCCCAAGGCTTCCCTGGCAGGAAGTATCCGTCGGCAATTTGATTCGCCGCGTTGCCTTCCTGGCATCGTTGCCAGGCCGACGTGTCAGGATGGCGCTCGTAATGAGGTGAACGAGATGATCCGCTCGTGGCGCGAATGAGGGTTGGTCGACCGCCCAGCCGAGAGCCGTTATCAGGGCGAACAGGTCGTCCCCATTCATATCGGCGCGTGCCGTTCCCTCGCCCTGAGCACGGAGTAGTAGGCGCGCGCCTGCTGAGTGCACCGCTGCGCACGAAGCATAAAGCGCGGAATCCGGGTTCGTGTGGGCTGCCGCCATCATGGCGACAACACCCCTGTAGCTTTGGGTGAATACCACCAATTCCCGAAACCAGATGAGAAGTGCTTCGTCAGCCGAAGTCGATGTTTCGAGCTCGGCTGCCTTCTGCGTCAGTGCATCCAGATGGGTGCACAGCAACGCTTCGAATAGGGCTTCTCGTGTCGGGAAATGACGAAGCAGTGTGGCCAACCCGACGCCAGCCCGGCGAGCAATATCGCGCATCGATGCGTCGGCACCATGCTCGGTGACGACGTCACGCGCGATTGTGAGGATCTGGCTGCGATTTTTTTGAGCGTCGGCTCGCATAGGGATGTTGACAAGTGGATCGGTGATCCATATAGTGTTTATGTGGATCGGTGATCCATATCATACAGCGCTGTATGGCATTTCTCCAGCAACTCCAATGAAAGAGCACATGAAATGAACAGACTGAATGGAAAGACCGCCGTGGTCACCGGCGGCGCTACCGGCATCGGCCTTGCCGCGGCAAAGCGCTTCATCGAGGAAGGCGCGTTCGTCTTCATCTTCGGCCGCCGGCAGGAAGCACTCGATGCGGCTTTGGCCGACCTCGGGCCTAATGCCCGCGCGGTGAAAGGCTCTGTCTCCAATCTGGCCGACCTCGACCGACTCTACGCGGCGGTGAAGGCCGAGCGCGGAACCCTCGACATCGTCTTCGCCAATGCCGGGGCGGGAAGCCAGCTTCCGCTCGGCAAGATCACATCCGAGCACATTGACGAAATCTTCGATACCAACGTAAAGGGTTCGATCTTCACGGTCCAGAAGGCGTTGCCGCTGATGGGTGCGGGCGGTTCGATCATCCTGACCGGATCGAGCGCCGGCACCACGGGCGCCCCGGCATTCAGCGCCTACAGCGCGAGCAAGGCGGCAGTGCGCAACCTCGCGCGGACCTGGGCGGAGGATCTGAAGGGCACCGGAATCCGGGTAAATGTGCTGTCGCCCGGGCCGACGGCGACCGAACTCGCGAAGGAAGCGCTGGGCGAGGAAGGCGTGAAGGCCTTCGGCTCGATGACTCCGCTCCAGCGCATGGCCGATCCGGCGGAGATCGGGGCGGTGGCCGCCTTCCTCGCGTCGCAGGACAGCAGCTTCATGACCGCCAGCGAGGTCGCTGTTGACGGCGGCCTGGCGCAAATCTGACGCGCCACGCCCGGCCGGTCACTCCAGTGATCCGGTTATGCGCACATCCACTGAGGAAAATAAAATGGAACGATCCCTTAAAGGAAAAACCGCTCTCGTTACCGGGGCATCGCGGGGCATTGGCCGCGCCATTGCCGAACGTCTTGCAAAGGATGGTGCGACGGTCGCGCTGACTTACAACGCCAGCAAATCCGGCGCAGACGAAGCGGTCGCGACCATCGAGAAAGCGGGAGGCACTGCGTTCGCGATCCACGCGGACCTCGTTGACCCGGCGACAGTCCCGGCCTTGTTTGAGAGACTCGATGACGAGTTCACCAAGCGGAAGGGAAGCAAAGCTCTCGATATCCTGGTTAACAACGCCGGCAATTCCGGCTGGGTTGGCTTCAAGGACGCGACGCCGGAGAGTTGGGACACCCTGATCGCGGTCTACGCCCGCGCGCCCTTCTTCATCGTTCAGGCCGCTCTGGATCGTCTCACAGATGGTGGACGCATCATCAACATCTCATCCGCTGCCGCCACGAAGCCCGTAACAGCCGCGCCTGTCTATTCGATGGCCAAAGCGGCCATCAACAACCTCACCCATGCGCTCGCGTCCGAGTTGGGGCCGCGCGGAATTACCGCGAACGCCGTAGCGCCGGGCTACACGCGAACAGACGTGAACGCCGCCATCCGGGAGAATCCCGAACTCGTCAAGGCGGTCGAGGCCGAAATCGCGCTGGGACGCTTTGGCGAGCCTTCGGAAATCGCCGCCGTCGTGGCGTTTCTGGCCTCCGATGACGGCCACTGGGTGACCGGTCAGACGATTGAAGCGAGCGGCGGCTACAAGCTCTGATCGCGCCGCAAAAACCAAAGGAGAACATATGAGCTACGCAATCATCGGCTTCGGCAAGATCGGCTACGCGCTTGCCAAGGCGTTTGCCCGCAGCGGTATCGAAGTATCCGTTGCAACCACGCGCGACCCGGAAAGCTTTGCGTCCGATGCCGCCGCGATCGGACCCTGAATCATTCCCAAAACCCTGGCGGAAGCCCTCAAGGCAGACACCATCTTTTTAGCTGTCCGTTTCGAGTCGCACCCGGAGGTCGCGAAAGCGCTGCCGAACTGGAAAGGAAAGACCATCATCGACGCGATGAACACGTTAGCCCCGCTTGAGGAACTGGACGGTCTCCCGTCGTCAGTTTTCGTCGCGAAGGCGTTCACCGGAGCCAGGCTGGTGAAAGGCTTCAACCATTTGGTCGCTGCCGTCCTTGACCAGGACCCGGCCGTACACGGTGGCAGGAGAGTCGTGTTCCTGGCGAGCGACGATGACGGCGCCGCAGCGGAGGTTGGTGCGCTTGCGGAAAAACTCGGTTTCGCGCCAATCAACCTCGGCGGGCTTTCGGAAGGTGGACTGCTTGTACACGCGCGCGGAAATAGCTGGGGTCAACTGATATTCAAGGATCTCGTCAAGTTCAAATAGCGGCGCGTCACGACAAAGTCACAGCGGCCACGCGCATCGCCAAACGCATGCGGCGATCTGATCGAGATTCAGTTAGTGATTCTGAGCGAATGCATCATTGCCGCTAACGACCCACCGGCCCCGAGCGCCCGTAACGGAAGACGTGATGCGAACGAATGTCCGTTCGGAATTGGAAAGCGGTCGTTGTTGACATGGTGACGCGGATGACGGCTCGGGGTCGATTTGCGACAGATCGTTCTGTCGCTACCGTGCCTGTTTTCCGTTTTCTGAAGCGTCCCCCAGGCAGATGTCGTCCAACCACGGTATTGCCTTGAGGGGCGGCGTCGGCGTCCACCGCCTGCAGCACAAAGCATCGGCGTTGAAAGCCATACTGGCACGGAGCAGGCCTGCGCAGTCACTGACGCGAGTTGAACAATCGTAAAAGGTAAGCGCTAGTTATCGGCTGGCGTCTCCACCAATTTCCCGATCAGGCGCAGCAGTTCGGTATGCTCCGGCCCTTTGCCATCTCGAACGAGGAAGTCGCCAATTGAGATGTCGGACGGCCGGCCACCTGACGAGAGGTTTGGCTCATGTCGGACGAAAACCCGGCCAGAGTCGTATTCGTGGACGAGCGACCAACGGTCTCCGTTCGCGCTCCTGTAAAGCTCTCGCGCCTTTTGAGTCATGGCCCCTCCTATTCGGGCTAAGCATACAACGGCCGGGACGTCGCTGACAGGGTGTCAACGTGGTTTTAGCGATCGAATCGATCACGGCGATGATGCCGCGACATACGCGATCTTCGGTCCGCCCTTTCGGTCAACCGGCCGGAACTCGACCTTATGGAACGTATCGACCAGGCGTGCGTTGTCTTGCCTGGAAGTCAGTCGGCGCAAATAAAAGAACGCGTCGCAGTGATCCAGTTCCCGGTGGCGTTGTTTCGCGCAAGGGGAGGGGCGGCAAATGCCGGATGCTGTTCATCAAGTGGCGCCCCCCATGAGACTCGACAGACGGCACGCAACGGCTGAGCCTGAGGCCCCGGCAATCTTGAGTGTCGCCCTGGAAAGGGACATCGAGCTTGGTCAGTCAGGCGCTGTGAGCCAGCATGCATCGCGCGCCATTCCGCCAATCACCGCTGCGCACCGATCCTGCGAATTTCGCTGGTTTCACCAATCCACTCGCGTCAAAATGTGGAATGCGCCGCTCTCGCGATGCGTCTGCCAGCTTTCGCGCAACCGGCTACTGCATCGATCGGGACAAGCCATCCGGAGCGAGGAAAACGACCGTGCAGAGCGCGATTCGGCGGCATTGCCTGCCCGTTACCGCGCTGGCGACCTGTCTCGCGTTGGCAGCCGTCAGTACGGGTCTGACTGGGCTGCAGTTCACTTTACAGTGAAGGCGCCACGGCGGGTGCCGGTATCGCCGGGGCGGCCGTCGCCGGCACGGTCACCAGCAACGCGGCCGTTGCCACCGGCATCGGCCTCGGCGCAGTGGCCGCTGCCCGAGCCGGCGTGCAGTACTCGGAACGCGTGATGCACGCGTATACGCAGGCGCAGATTGCGACCGCGGCGGGACCGCTCGCGGTCGGCGCCGTGGCACCCTGGTTCACCAGGCACAGCGTACCGATCGAGCCAGACGAAAAAGGCCGCGTGACTGTGAGCCGGGTGATCAGTACCGGTATGCTCGACTGCAAGGAAATTGTCTTTTCTGCCGATACCGATGCGAAGAAGGATCAGCCCGCGACCAGTTCGTTCTACGTCGCTGCGGTGTGCCGTGATGGTGATGACTGGAAATGGGCCTCGGCGGAACCGGCCACGGCACGCTGGGGTGCGCTGCAATGAAGCGCCGCTTTAATGCGATGCTTGCGGCCGGCGTTGTGGCGAGTTTGACGGTAATGATGAGTGGCTGCGCGTCGGTCGGCGCGGTGGCCGGTGCGGTCGCCGCGGTATCGACAGGCGCCGTCACCAGCAATCCTGCCATCGGCATCGGCGTGGGCATCGCAGTGCAGGCCGCCGCCGACGAAGCCGTCAGGCGCGTGATGAAGTCGCTGCACGGCGACCAGCAGATGGCGATCGCGGCCACGGCGGGTGAATTGCCGGTCGGCGCAACGAAGCCGTAGCGGGTCAAACACGTGCTGCCGCTCGAAAATGGTCACGGCGAGGTCCGCGTGCTGCGCGAGTTCGATAGCGCGCTGGCGACCTGTCGCGAGTTTGCATTTTCGGTCATTGCTGGCGAGAAGCCCGGTGCGCCCGCTGCCTGGTTTGTCGCGTCAATCTGTAAGGATCAGGACGGTTGGAAGTGGGCTTCGGCCGAGCCGGCGGTCGGGCGATGGGGCACCTTGCAGTAAAGTCCAGTCGGAACGCGCGCGCAATCGCCACATCGAATACGGCTGGCGTTACGGATTGCTCTGTCGCACCAAGGCGTTACTGTAAGGTAAGATCCGGTGGCCGGAAAATGCTGGCGACCCCCATGGCCAGGACGACGAAGACCGCGCAGGACGTTGCCCCCTGGCGTCGCCCAGGTGCTGAAGCGACTGCACTGTCCACATGATGTGATTTTGATGTGCGTGTGGCGGTCTGTTCGAGGATACTGCGCTTGCCGCCGCTTGCCGCCGCTTGCCCGGCAACAGGTGGAAGGGTACGAGGCTAATGTTCGCGCGGAGATCCGCCAAGCTGGGCATCGATCGCGCGCCTGGCGAGGTCTATCGCATCGCTGACTGCGGCCGCTACGCTGAGCAATGAGCGGTAGTGCTCCCAGGTATGCGGCCGCCCTTGCGGTCGATTTCGCCACGCCGCGACATCTGCTCCACCAGCAACGTAACGGTCGACCCGCCGTCGCAGTCCTCTCGCGCGCTGACCGTGATAATGTAGCCTCGGTCCACCTGTTGCTCTTCCATGGCCAACTCCAGACAACAAATGCAAGGTTATTCAGCGATGCCGGCGAGGTCTTCGATGTCGTTTTCAATACGTCCTCGCGCTTCAACCGCCGCTTCCTCCGTAGTCTTTGCGATCAGTGGGAAAATCAGTCCGTTCCCTTTGAATTCGCCGGCGAAATGGACCCATGCCACGTAAGAACATACGCCGGATTCCAGCCGACAGATATTCAGAACTACATCATAGGTACGCTGCAGTCCCTGTCGACGTACGTATTGAAATTTGTACACCTCGGTATCAGGCATGACGACCTCTTCCGCACCTTAAGCCTTAAGGGTAGGCGGCCACGTAGCGACGAAGATCTGCGCTCGTCGCTCGGCATAGCGCGGCTTCCTCCGGTCATACGAGGTTACGCCCTTCCGTATAGGTTGCGAAGACACGCTCAGTTCGATAGGCCCTTTCTCGTACATATCGATGTCCGGACACTACGTGCACGGATCGCGGCAACGCGCGTTGCCGCACGCACTTACGCGGACGCGCGACTCTTCAGCGCGCCGCACCATTACGTTGACCGGCCCGCTCGGCAACGGTGCACTAGCGTCACTTGATCGGCGACGCGGCGATTGGGTTCGTCCGTACCCGGCCAGTTTCCGACACTCGCTTGCGAACGCACACGGACGCTCGAGCGGCCGCTCAGTGTCGGCGCCAACGACCTTCGACGTCTCGATTTCTTCTGCATCCAATCTACCTTCGAAGCATCAAAGCCCACCGTTCTCGGCGCTCACGCCAACCGCGTCGCGCAGCAATCCAGACCCGACGCTGCGCGACGGTCCAGTCGGTCGTTACAGGTTTTGCGGGAACAAGGCGCGACGGGCACCCTCGTTCATCTCGGTGCTGAGGGTCATGCGTTGCTTCAGTGCGATGACCCGCGCCGCCGCCGGACGTGCAGAGATCTCATCGACCAGGCGCTGCACGTGCGGATAGTCGGCGCAGGGCTTGCGTGTGCCGCCCGCGCATGATGCCGCCGGCGCGAATGTGAATGAGGCCGGTTCGCCGGTGGCGAATCTGCGCCCGTCACAGACGCTCAGGACGCCGATCTTCTGGCTGATGTTCGCCATGATGACGATGATGTCGACGTCCGGTCTGATGGTCACGTCGCAAATGGCCACCTTCGCCGCCGATTTCGGCGTGACCAAAGTGCTCGTGTTCGGCATGGCGGCGCTTCCGCTTGCGTTGACGATCGACCGCTTCACGAACGGGCTCACGCGACCGCTGTTCGGCTGGGTGTCCGACAAAGTCGGCCGCGAAAACACGATGTTTTTCGCGTTCGCCCTGGAAGGCGTCGCGATGGCGCTGTGGCTGTTCACGCGCGATAACGCGGTGCTGTTCGTGTTGCTCTCGGGCGTGGTGTTCTTCGGCTGGGGCGAAATCTTCTCGCTGTTCCCGGCGACGCTGACTGACACGTTCGGCACGCGGCATGCCACGGAAAACTATGGCTGGCTCTACATTTCGCAGGGCATCGGCTCGATCCTGGGCGGCCCGCTCGCGGCGTTGATGCACCAGCACGCGGGTAGCTGGTTGCCGGTGTTCGGCGCGGCGATCACGCTTGACATCGTTACCGCATTGCTCGCGATTGCGGTTCTCAAGCCGATGCGCCGCCGTTTTCTTGCCGCACCGCGCGGCGTTTGACGGCAAGTGGGTGCTCGTTCGTTGTACAACTAATTGCCGGGTGGCGCGCGCCCTTCATGGGCGCGCCGCGCATACCGTCACAGTCACGCCTCTTCTAACAGGCGTCGTTCAGCCGCCGTCGGTCTTGTACGTTGAAGCGGGCTCACTCGTGGATGTTCCAGTGACGCTCCCGCGGCTCGCGGCTTGATTGTCGCCGGATATGTTTTTGGTTCGCCGCCGCGATAGTCTCGATCCCACATATTCAATCTTCACGCTTCCGTCGCGTCGGTCCGCTCGTTCGCGCAGAAGAAACTCGCGGAACGCCGCCGATGGCTTGGAGCTGCAGTTCGGCACCAATATGCCTGGCCGCTACACACTCTCGGCGCTGCTCATGCCCGCTCTCGAACTTGCCGCGACTGAATCGCCTGACCGGCCACGCATCGTTACGATTGCTTCCATCGCGCACAAGCAGGGGGAGTTCGCGAACCTGTTCAGGATCGGTGTCCAGGCTTACCCCGAGACGGACGGCAAGATAGGGATCTGCGTCAATCCGGCAAGCGCCCGGAATGAAGATGCAGCAGTTTCCAGCCGCCCTCGCGTTTGACCCAGATTTCAGTTATGAGCGCGCGAATGTTGAGCTCAGATCCATCGGTCCTGCGCACCAGGGATTGCTCGAGATGGCCCGTCGTGATCACGGTGTCTGGCAGGAACCTATACGCGAGCGGTTGCGGACGCACGATTTGACGCACCTTGATCTTCTCGGTAAGGAAGGACAGATACTCCGACTTGCCGTGAACGTAGCCAGCTGAATGGACGAACGTCAGATCGTCGTCGAGTAGCGACGCGAGCTTGTGCAGGTCTCCAGCCACCGTGGCGTCGCAGCGCTGTTGTTCCAACGCCTCGACGGCGGCCTGAATGGACGCATCTTTCATCGTAAATCTCCCGAAAATACTGCATGGATACCTCTTGTCGGAGACGGTGCCGGCCGCGTCGTGGCTCGATTCGGCTCAACGCAACAGTTCGCCGCTCAGTCCATCTGTCTTCGAAGGCGACCCGGCCCGAGACTTTCCCGTCGGCAACCCATAGCTCGCAAGCAGCGCGACCGTGCATGCGGCGATGACATACCAGGCTGGCGCTGCCAAGGAGCCGGTCATGCGAATCAGCATGGTCGCCAGCAAGGGCGCAAAGCCGCTGAATACGACAACGGCCAGGTTGTAAGCCAGCGCGATTCCGCTGAATCTGACCTGGACAGGGAATTGGTCGGCGAGCACCGACGCCCATGTCCCGCTTGCCAGTGAAAAAACCACGCCGGCAAGCACAAACAGCACCACCGGATTGACGGTGTGGCTCGCCAGCGCTTCATAGAACGGGTAGCTCAATGCGATCAGCAGCGCCGCTGACGCTCGAAGCAGGTACCGGCGTGGAATCTTGTCCCCGAGCCAGCCTGCGGCGAGGAGGCCGAGGGAACTGACGATCAGATAAGCGTTCTGGGCAATTGCCGCGGTCCGTGGCGCATAGTGCAGCTGCTGGACGAGGTAGGCGGGCATGTGGCCATAAAGTATGCCGTTGACGCCGGCCATCACGGCGATCGCCAGTGCCCCCGTCGCGACCGCTTTGCCATGACGTCGCAAGGTCTCGCGAAACGGCTGTTTGACGACAGCTCCTTGCATCCTCTTGAACTCGGGCGACTCGTCCAGATTACGGCGCATCAGGTAGGAGGCGATCCCGCAAACGCCGCCGAAAAGAAACGCGATCCGCCAGCCATACGCCGCCGCGTCCGTGGCGGACAGGTAGGTCTGGATGCCGAGGTTGACGAATGTGGCCAGCAAAACACCCAGGTTCACCGCGCAGATAATAATGCCCGCGGCGAGCCCCGCCCGATGCGGCGCGGCTTCCACTGCGTAGGTAATCGCGCCGGGCATTTCTCCGCCGACGCAAAAACCCTGAAGCATGCGCAGCAGGATCAACAGGATCGATGCGGTCATGCCCCAGCTCTGAAAGTTGGGCAGCAGACCAAGACAGATCGTCGCGGTCGTGACCACAATGATTGAGCCGAGAAACACTGGACGCCGGCCATACCGGTCGCCCCAGCTACTGAGCACAATTCCGCCGAGCGGTCGGATCACGTACCCGATTGCGAGCACGGAGAAAGTAGCCAGCATGCTGACCAGCGACGACGAGTTCGGGAAAAACTGGGCCGCGATGTTATGGGCAAAAAAGCCGTAGACGATGAAGTCGTAAAACTCCAGCGAGCCGCCAAGGCTTGCGATGAGAATCATCTTCCACTGCGACGGGGACAAGCCGGATGGCTGTGAACGGTCGGCGCCGCCGACCGGGTTGTGGGATATTCCCATGACTCCTCCAATTTGATTATCGGATTCTTTGTCCGATGGTCTATGTGCGTCGACCGCGAGACATCTCGCGTGACAACGGGGGGTGCGGGCTCACATGGCCACAGCACCTTCGGTTTGCAAGCGGGGTACGGCGTGGTGCAGAAGGTTTTGCAAGGATTCACCGTCCTGCGCGACGCCGTACACATACCGGTCGGGGCGTACAAGCACCGCTGGAGCGTTGATCGACTCCAACCACTCGCGAACAGCCGCTCCATCGCTGGCCACAATCCCGACGCCCGCTTGCGCAGCGCTATTGGCGACGTCGGGGCATTCACGGAGCAATTCCGGTCGCGCAAGCAGCGCAAACCGATAGCCGACCACGTCGTCCACGAGTTGTCCGTCCAGCAGGCGGGGTTGCGGTGCAATATGCCCGGCCACGCCCGATGGTTCATCGATCCATGCGCCCGGGCCAAGCCTGGGTTGTGGGGTCACAAAATTGCGAATCGCTGCGCTCATTTCTTCATCACGGACTTCGGCCAGGTCTGACCTCGTCGTTTGAATGACTGAGCCGAGCTGTACCGCCGTTTCGATAAATAAGCGCACGTGCGGCGAGCGTTCGGATTCGTAGCTGTCGAGGAGGGTATCGGGCGCTTCGCCATGAATGACGGCACCAAGCTTCCACGCGAGATTCGACGCGTCGCGAATGCCGGCTCCCATCCCCTGGCCCATAAAGGGTGGCGTCTGATGTGCGGCATCGCCTGCAAGCAGCAGTCGGCCACGGCGCCAACCGTTCGCCACGACCGAGTGAAATGTATATATGGCAGAACGTTCGAGGCGCGCATCGGCCGGAGAAATCCAGCGAGCGAGTTTGTCCCACAGCCATTCGGGGGACGTGAGTTGCGTCACGTCATCACCGGGCATCACCATGATTTCCCAGCGGCGCCGATTTCCGGGACCACGCGTGTAAGTGGTCGGGCGCGCCGGGTCGCAGTATTGGACCGAGTAGTCGCCAAGATCGGGCCGCGGTGCATCGAGCAATACGTCGACCACAACCCAGCGTTCATGCGATTTCAGATCGCTCAATTCGGTGCCCATGAAGCGTCGCGCAATCGAGCGTGCACCGTCGCAGCCGACTACATATCGCGCGGTGGTACGTCCAAGTTTGCCGCAGCACGTATCCTCGAAGCGCAACTGGACGCCATCGCTCGCGTCGTCAAGCGCGAACACTTCGTGGCGCAACCGGACGTCAACGCTCGATTGCTGCGCAAGACGCTCGCGTAACGCATTCTCGAGATCGGGCTGATGGAACTTGTAACTCGCACTCCACCCCTGTGGTCCGATACAGGTTGGCCGTTGCCAGTCGATCAGCAACTTGCCTTCCCCGTTCACGAATTTCATGCCGGGACCCACGAACAGCTTGGGTAGCAGCTTGTCGGTTAAACCGAGGGTTTGGAACACGCGCATGCATTCACCGTCGAAATGCACCGCGCGAGGAAGCGCGAAAATCTCCTTGTCTCGCTCCAGCACCAGCACCCGCAAGCCTTCGATTGCCAGCAGGTTCGCGAGCGTCGCCCCGGTGGGCCCGAGACCGATAACGGCCACGTCGTAGTCGCACGCGTGCGTCGAAATAGTTTTCTCTAACATGTCTTGTTCCGCCAGATAGACGCCGAGCGCACACGAACGCGCCCGGCTACGACTTTTACGCTTCGTCGGCGATTGGATTGGACAGAACGCCGATCCGATCAACCTCCACTTCCGCCACGTCGCCGGCCTTCATGAACAGCGGCGGATTGCGCTTCGCGCCGACGCCGCCAGGCGTGCCGGTCACGATCACGTCTCCCGGCGAGAGCGGGGTGAACGTCGACAGGTAGGCAATCTGTTTGGCAATGCCGTGAATCAGCATCTGCGTCGTCGCGCGTTGCACTTCCTGTCCATTCAGGCGGGTGACGAGCGTCATCACCGCGTTGGGTTCGATCTCGTCGCTCGTCACCATCCACGGTCCGAACGCGCCGGTGCGATAGAAATTTTTGCCCGGGCCCCACTGGCCCGTATGAAGCTGCCAGTCGCGCACGGAACCGTCGTTGTAGCAGGCGTAGCCAGCGATGTGATTCCACGCGTCGGCCTCGGCAATGCGTCGTCCACCGCGCCCGATGATGACGGCAATCTCACCCTCATAGTCGAACTTCTGCGACTCAGGCGGACGCAGCATCGGCTGGCCATGGCCCACCTGGGAAGCCGGCACCCGCATGAAGATGACCGGATGCTCGGTGGTTTCGCGGTTGGTTTCCTTGACGTGGTCTGCGTAGTTGAGTCCCACGCAAAAGATTTGTTCAGGGTTCGGGATCACAGGCAGCAGCGTGACTTCCGACAGCGGGTAGTCGCCCTGCGCGCCATCGGCGGCCTGCGCGGCCTCGCGGAATGCGTCGGCGGCAATCAGTGCCTTCAGATCGGCATAACGGCCGCCGAGACGTTTGCCAAGGTCGAACACGGTTTCATCGCGAACGATGCCGAACGATGAGCCAAGGTGGGTGGAGAAGCTGGCGAGTTTCATTGATGCTCCGGGTGGATAAAAAGTAGGTAGGATCAACGCCAGGATTCGTAAAAAACCCGTGCATTTATCTTATAGTGAGAATATACTAAATTTATCTAATGTCACAACGTGTTTTTTCTTAGGGTTTATCACTACTTGGAGACGGGCATGGACGGTATGAAGAAAGCGAGGGCAGGGCTGTCGCTCAGTCACATGGGCTTCTATGTGAGCGACATGGCGCGCGTGGAGGACTTTTATACGCGGGTGATGGAATTCACCGTGACGGATCGGGGTTCGCTGCAGACGCCGCACGGCGCTGTGCAGTTGGTATTCTTGAGCCGCGATCCCGCGGTGCATCACCAGATCGTGCTCGCGAGCGGCCGCCCCGAGCACTTGGCGTTCAATCCGATCAACCAGATTTCGTTCACAGCCGACAGCCTTGCCACGTTGAGGCGGTTTCATCGGCAGTTCATTGCGGAAGGCCTGCAGGAAATCAACCCCGTCACCCACGGCAATTCGGTTTCGATCTATGCGCGCGATCCCGAGGGCAATCGCCTCGAGCTCTACATCGACACGCCGTGGTACGTCGACCAGCCGATGCGGGTGCCGGTGGACTTCGGCTTGCCCGATGCTGAACTGATGGCGGCTGTCGAACGCCACGCAAGAACGCTATCGGGATTCAGGCCGCGAAGTGTCTGGCAAACCGAAATGGCCGAGCGCATGGGGCTTGCATAAGCGTGGCGCTGCGTGGCTCGCGTGCGACTGTTTCCGCGCGGTGGTCGTTGAAGGCGTCAATGGCGATCTTGCCAGTGCATATAATTCCGTTCACACACGAGGAGGCGCAGCGCAATAGATGTCGAGCATTACGAGACTTTTATCCATACTCGAGCTGTTTTCGGAGGCGAAGCCATTCCTGTCCGTCGAAGACGTTGCCGCCGAACTCGATTGCTCAACCCCAACGGCTTATCGCTATGTACGCGAGCTCCTGGATGCTGGCTTGCTCATCCGGTTTGCAGGAGGAGACTATGGTCTCGGCCCTCGCATCATCAAGCTTGATTACCACCTGCGCATGTCGGATCCGCTGCTTGCGGTCGGGCAGCCGATCATGCGTGAGTTGAGTGAACACTCCGGCTTCGATGTGGTGATGTCGCGCTGGTACGGTAACGAACTCGTGGACACGCATCGTGAGACTCACGGCGCGGCGCTTGACCTCCGGTACGGCCGGGGCCGTCCTCGCCCCCTGTTTCTCGGCGCCGCTCCAAAAGCGATCCTGTCCACCTTTCCGAAGGCCAAGCTCGCGGTCCTGTTCGATCAGTATGCCGACGAGATCGCGCAAAGCGGCCTCGGGGCGACACTCGACGAGTTTCGCGCGTCGCTGCTCAAAATCCGGCGTGCCGGTTTTTATCTGTCGAGGGGCGAACTGGAAAGCAGCGTTTCTGCACTGGCGTCGCCGCTATTTACGGACGACTCTAGTGAAGCAGTCGGTTCGCTTGCGGTGATCGTGCCGACCCAGCGACTCGAATTTGCCAATCTGGACCGTCTTGTCGAATCGATCCGGGAGGCAGCGGCGCGAATCTCGCAGCGTACGCGTGCGTTGGTTGAAAGTCGGAGGACCGGAGCCATCACGTCGTCGCACACCGTTGCGCGAGGCAAGCGGTCCGCATGATGGCCGTCACGTGAACGTCATTCGATCGCGCTCGCGCACTTGAACCTCGGTGGGTTCGGCGGAAGCGGCACTTGCGACAACCGAACTGGTAGCACGAACGCGTAGACCGACGTCGTCAGGAGAGGGCCGTCTTGAAGCCGCAAAAAGGCGGTTGGTCACTTGCGACCCTGCGGGATGCGGCTCTGAAGTGTCGACAGACAAGACGTGCAATCCGGAGCGCCGTCGGAGCGAAAACGCGATCTCCGCCTTCGATTCAAATTTCATTATCCAATCGCCTGGCCGCTTCACAAAACAATCCCAAATGAGAAGACCTTTCTTTCCGCCCCGCGTACTGAAAAGCCTGCTCGGCTTCAACGACGGCCCGTGGCGGTGGTCGGCCGGCGTCGGAGGGGGCGTCGCCATGGGCGTGCCTCTGAGCGCGTTCATGCTGGCCGGCCACCCGTCACTCGGGCTCATCGCTTCTCTCGGCGCCTTCACGGCTCTCTACGGCTCGACGCTGCGCCTGGGCGACCGGCTCCAGGCCTTGCCGTTCGTCGCGGCGGGGTTCGTGGCCGCCTCCACGCTGGGCGTACTGTGCGCGACGAATGCGTGGCTGACCATCGCCTGCCTCGTCGCCGTGGCTGCGCTCGCCAGCATCATTCTGCTCGGTGTCGGAATGGGCCCGCCCGGGCCGATGCAGTTCGTGCTGGTCGCCGGTGTCAGCGGTCATCTGGCCGCTTCCGCGCGTTTCAGCGGTTCGCCCCTTGGCGTCTTTATGATCCCCTCTCTGGTCGCGGTCGGCGCGCTCAGTGCGTACTTGCTCGTGATCGCACCCCTCGCGCTGCCGCTTGTGCACCAGCGCAAGGGCGAAGCGTCCAGCTTGCGGATGCGGTTTCCTCCCGGCTTGCTCGACGGGGAAAAGGCCACGATCGCCGCGAGGGTGATCGTTGCGGTTGCCAGCGCCGGCTTGCTGAGCCTGTCTTTTGGGGAGCACCGTGCCTACTGGACGGTTATGGTCGCGGGTGCGGTGCTGCAGGGCAGCCACGTCTCGCGCTCAAGTGCCATTCGGGCCGTGCACCGCGTTGTGGGCACGGTCTTGGGCGCGGCTGTCTTTGGCTTGATCCAGCTCGTCGACCCGAAAGGCCTCTGGCTCGTCGGGGTCCTCGCGCTGCTCCAGTTCGCGATCGAAGTCGTGGCCGCGCGGCACTACGCCCTGGCCCTGACCTTCATTACCCCAACCGCGTTGACCATCTCAGCGGTGGGCGGGACGAGCGCTCCCTTCGCGCTCGTCGGCGAGCGGATCGTGGACACGTTCCTTGGGGCGGTCATCGCCATGGTAGTTCTCTTGGGCAGCGAATGCGTCAGGGGACGACGCGCACGATAAGCAGGTGGAGGATTCTGGGCTTGTCGCGAAGGGCATTGGGTCTTGCTGATTACTTTCCGATCATGTTCAGCGCCGTGTCCCGCACCGCGCGCTTGAACCTGGTCTGATCTTCAGGAAGTGACGAGAAAGCCCGCAGCATATGGTGGTAAGCCACGGTATTGCTGATGGCGTTCATCAGCATGGAAAACATGACCTCGGGGTGGTGCGGTTTCAATTCCTTCGCCCTCGATGCATCTTCGAGCAAAGGCACGAACACGTCGTGATAGGGGCGCACCAGACGCCCGATGAGTATGTTGAAGCGCTCGCCTTCTTCGGTCGCGGCAGTCGAAAAAAACATACCAAGGTCGGGTTCGTCGAAAACCTGATCGATGAAAAGAACCACTGCGTGTTCGACACGCTCACGCGCACCTAGCGTGGCCGAGCGCAACCTGGCTGTGGCGTCGATCATTGGCGCAGCCTGATCCGCGATCTGCTCTACCACCGCAACCCATAGCGCTTGTTTCGACCCGAAATGATGCGCGATCAGCGCCGGGTCGACACCCGCGTCGCGCGCGATTTCCCGCACGCTGGTAGCGTCGAATCCACGCTTTGCGAAGGTGTGCCGGGCATTTCGCAGGAGGACGTCGGCACCGACGGAAGCACTGTACGCGGGTCGTCCGCGGGTACGCTTTTTCTCGATCAGCCTGGCAGGTCCTGACGTTACGTCGTTCATTTGGGTGTGAGTTGTGGATCGTCAATTCAGCCGAAGTTTAACTGACGGCGCGTGAGACGCTGAGGAGGGCCGCGGTTTGACGGAGCTCGTGCTTTAGGCTACGATGTGACTTATTCATCACGCGTTGAATTTATTATGTCACAACCAATACGGATTGTCATCGTTGGCGGCGGGATTGCGGGAATTTTGCTGGCTACCCGACTCGGCGACCTGTTAGGGCGTAGCGGCCGGGCCAGCGTCACGCTGATCGACAGCAGCCCGACGCACATATGGAAGCCGATGCTGCACACTATTGCAGCCGGCACGCGCGATGTTCAGCAGCAGCAGGTGATCTACCTCGCCCATGCCCGCGATCACGGCTTCACCTATCAGCCCGGCGCAATGCACGGGCTCGATCGAAGCCGGCGGCTGGTCCAGCTCGACGAGCTCAGGACGCCGGAAGGTGAAGTAGTGCTCGGTCCGCGAACGGTCGGGTACGACGTGCTTGTGCTGTCGCTGGGTAGCCGGGCGAACGATTTCGGCGTGCCGGGCGTGAAAGAGCACTGCCATTTCATCGACAGTCAAAAACAGGCCGAAGCGTTCAACGCCGCGTTGCGAGCGCGCGTATTTCGAAGCGTCGCGAAGGACGAACCACTGCGTGTGGCGATCGTCGGCGCGGGTGCAACGGGTGTTGAGCTGTCCGCTGAACTGAGCCGCTTGCTTGACGTTGCGTCGAGTTACGGAGACCCGACTGTGCGAGAGCGGCTAAGTCTGACGCTGCTCGAAAGCGGCCCGCGCGTGCTCGGGGCGTTTGCGCCGGAGATATCGGCATCGAGCCAGTCGCAGCTCGAGCATATCGGTTTTCGCGTGCTGACTTCGGCGCGTGTTACCGCGGCAGAGGCGAATGGTTTTCGCCACGGCGACGGCACGCTTGCCGAGGCCGATCTGATGGTCTGGGCAGCGGGCGTCAAGGCGCCGGATTTCATGAACAATCTCGACGGACTCGAAACGAACCGGTCCAACCAGATCGTCGTCGGAGCGAGTCTGCAGTCTTCGCGTGACGATCACGTGTTCGCGCTTGGCGATTGCGCAAGCCTGACACTTGCCGGTCACGAACGGCAACTTGCACCGACCGCGCAGGTCGCCACGCAGCAGGCCGAGCATCTCGCGCGTCACCTTCCGGGGTGGCTTGCAGGCAAGCCACTTGCCGATTTCCGTTTCCGCGATTTCGGTTCGCTCGTCTCGCTGAGCGACTACAACGCGTTCGGCACGCTTGGGCGCTTCGGACTCTTTCGTGGCGGTTTCGTGCGCGGACGTTTCGCTCAACTGAGTCACGCCATGCTCTACCGGCGCCATCAGCAGGCTCTCCATGGCTTTCGAAAGGCGACGCTGCTGTGGACAGCGGAACAGATCAACGGTCTCGTCCAACCGAAGATCCGCCTGACCTGAAAGTGGCGCCGAACCCTTTGCAGACCCTGTCGGTTTCCTGGTGCGACTCGTGCAGCGGTCGCTGTGATTACCAGCCCTGACGGGTGTTCATCGCGAAGGGGCCAGGGACGTGCGTGTTGAGCGGTCATCCGATTGAGGCGGGCGACGCCGTGTACTCTCCCAGAGCAGGCGATCCGCCCCCGCGAAACGCAGGCGTAGTGATGGTCGCGGCTTCCGTTAATGTCCAACTGTGACCTTGCGCGCGTTTATATTCTCGGGGACGCGGTTTCGAATCGACATGCCTGAAGCAAGCGAGGCATCGGGGACGAAACAACGAGCCATGTGGCAATTAATAGGTATTCCTATATGTGCGACATTGCCTATCACGAAGCGACATCGCTACACGCGGCGTTTCGCCGATGAGAAGCTGACGCGCACAAGGATCAAACCAATTGTTGCGGCGAGGGGGACAGTGTTTTACGGCCAGCAAGGACACCGATGCATGGACCAAGGCGCTACTATTGCCCGTGCTCTGTACAACGATGCAAAGCACAGGGCCACTCGAACCCGACACGCTGTGATAAGGCAGAGGCGCGGTGTGCAGCACAGCACCTCTGGTGCGCATGCGTGGGCTTTAAAGACGCGACGTCATTTGACGTCACTACTGGAGAGATAGTTGAAAATCGAACAAATCCGCAAAGATGCTTTTGCGATGCCCGTCCACAATCCTTCCTACCCCCGCCCGCCGTTTCGCTTCCTTAATCGTGAGTACTTCATCATTTCGTACGAGACCGACATGGACGCATTGCGCGCCGTGGTGCCGGAACCACTGACAGTCGCAAGCCCCCTCGTGCATTACGAATTCATTCGCATGCCAGACTCGTCGGGATTCGGCGATTACACGGAAAGCGGCCAGGTTATCTCGGTAAGAGATGATGCCGGCGCGCCAGGCAGCTACACACACGCGATGTACCTCGACGACGAAGGCCCGATTGCAGGCGGTCGTGAGATTTGGGGCTTCCCCAAGAAGCTGGCGAGTCCGAAATTGCGTGTTGACGGCAACGACACGCTGCTTGGAACGCTCGACTATGGCACCCAGCGCATTGCCACGGGCACGATGGGCTACAAGTACGAGCCACTTGACCTCGAGGTCGAGCGCAAGAAGCTGGCGGACACGCCGAACTATCTACTGAAAGTCATTCCGCACGTCGACGGTTCAGCCCGCATCTGCGAGCTCGTGCGCTACTTCCTGCGGGATGTCACGGTGCTCGGCGCGTGGGGCGGTCCGGCCGCGCTTGAGCTGCACCCCCATGCCTTGGCTCCTGTGGCGGATTTGCCGGTGCGCAAAATCGTCGGCGCGCGGCACGTTATCGCCAATCTCACGCTCGACATCGGGGAGGTGGCTTTCGATTACCTCGCCGAGGCGCCGGCACTCAAGCTTGCCGCGAATCAGTAAGCACCCTCTGACATATTAAGGAAAAGGCATGTCCGTAAAAGACAAGGTCGCGCTCGTGACGGGCGCTGCAAGTGGTATCGGTGAACAGTGCGCACGCAAGCTCGCGGCGCTCGGCGCGTCGGTGGTAATCGCGGACCTGAACCTCAAGGCTGCTGAGAGCGTGGCCGAGAGCATCCGCAAGGAGGGTGGCAAAGCGCTGCCTGTATCAATGGACGTGACGAGCGAAGAAGCGGTCAACGCCGGCATCCAGCAGGCTGTCGACAGGCTTGGCAGCATCGATGTGCTGGTCTCGAACGCGGGCATCCAGATTGTTAACCCGATTGAAGATTATGCTTTCTCCGACTGGAAAAAAATGCTCGCAATCCATCTGGACGGCGCGTTCCTCACGTCCAAAGCTGCGGTCAGGCACATGTACGCTGCGGGCAACGGTGGGTCGATTATCTATATGGGCTCGGTCCACTCGCACGAAGCGTCGAAGCTGAAGGCTGCCTACGTGACGGCCAAGCATGGACTGCTCGGTCTCGCACGCGTGGTAGCCAAGGAAGGTGGTTCGCGCGGTGTACGGGCCAATGTCGTGTGTCCGGGGTTCGTGCGCACGCCGCTTGTCGACAGGCAGATTCCGGAGCAGGCGATAGCGTTGGGCATTTCGGAAGCAGACGTCGTCAAGAACGTGATGTTGAAGGAAACGGTCGACGGCGAATTCACGACGGTGGAAGACGTCGCCAACACCGTGGCATTCCTCGCCGGCTTCGAATCGTCCGCATTGACGGGCCAGTCCATTATCGTCAGCCACGGCTGGTCGATGCACTAAGGAGCCGCCCAGTGCGTCAAGATCAAGAAACATCAGGCACACCTCGCAAGACTTTCAAGCTTCCGGCCTATGACGAGGTCGCTCTCGTGCTACAGGGTGGCGGCGCGCTGGGCTCCTATCAGGCCGGCGTCTACGAAGGCCTCGAGGAAGCTGGCATTCATCCGGACTGGATTTCCGGCATCTCCATCGGCGCGCTTAACACAGCCATCATCGCGGGCAACGCTCCGGGCAAGCGTACCGAGGCATTGCATGGATTCTGGAACACCATCTGCCAGCCGGCGGACATGCTTGGGAACCTTGGCGCGTGGCTACCCCGCGCCGCGGGCATGCACGACCTGTCGCGCAAGTGGTCGAGCTGCTGGGCGGCAGGCCGCGCACTCACCGAAGGGCAGCGAGGCTTTTTCTCGCCGCGCCTTCCGGTGCCCATCCCAGGGATGGGCAAGCGCTCGCCAGAAGAAGTGAGCTTTTACGATACCACCGCGCTTCGGGCGACCCTTCTGCAATTCGCCGATTTCGACAGAATCAACGACGGCGATATTCGCGTCTCCGTCGGCGCGGTCAACGTGCGCACGGGTAACCTGGTCTACTTCGACAACACCCAGATGCGCCTTTCGCCAGAGCACTTCATGGCCTCGGGTGCGCTCCCTCCGGGCTTTCCTGCCGTCGAGATTGATGGCGAATATTACTGGGACGGCGGTCTGGTGTCGAACACGCCATTGACCGAGGTTGTAAGCGACCCGCAGCACAAGGACACCTTGGTCTTCCAGGTTGACCTGTGGAGTTCGAGCGGCGGCCTCCCGGGCGACATGCTGGATGTGTCCGAGCGCGCCAAGGACATCCAGTATTCCAGCCGGACCCGCGCTATCACCGCGATGCTCGGGTCGAACCAGCGTCATGCACAGCTCATCAAGGAGCTACTGAAGCATGTGCCGCCGGGCCTGGAGAAGCAGCATCCGCTCATCCGGGAGGCACGGGAAGTTGCCGATGGCAGTACGGTCAATGTTGTGCACCTCATATACAAGAACAAGGCGTATGAGGGGCACTATAAGGATTACGAATTCAGCATCGACACGATGAGCGAGCACTGGCAGACGGGCCTGGACGACATTCGCGCGTCGTTTGAGCATCCGGACTGGTTTGCGATACCGAATCACGATTCGGGATTCGTGACGCACGACGTGCATCGTCCCGGGGGCGCGCCTCACGCGGCGCGACTGGAGGGCGCTACCAAGCCAGCGCATTACTCGCGCAGGCGCCATAAAGCGGGCGTCGCGCAAGCACATCTCGAAGTGGCAGCGCCGAAGTCCGCCCCACCTGGGGAAACGACGAAGGAAGCTGTGCAGGATGCGACAGGCCGCTAGCCATCGTGGGGCCGGCCGGGTTCAGTTTGGCCGGTCCCTTTCCACGCTAGCCAAAGGGGCGCTGCCGCAGGTGAGTTCGGCTGCGCGTCCAGTAGCGCAAGCGACTACCGAAGCCAAGCAGAAGCGCGGAGAGTCGGAACAGATGATTTCCCGCGCGAGCCAGCAGGCCGTCAGCAAGGTGGCGGCGCATTGCTGACGGTGGCGGCATTGAGCAACCCGACGGCAGCTTCCTGCATCTGCGAACTCACACTCCCGACCCTGAAAAGACCTTCAACTTTCTCGTTAGCAGAGTGTCGCCGGACGCCCTTGGTGGAATTCATCGATCAAGCTCGGCGAGTCTTCCGCAAGAAGATCGTCGAATGACCAAGCTACACGCTGACGAGAAACTTTCCGCAAGCCGGGCTCGAGCCGATGCGCTCATCCGGCACCCCCTGACCGGCCACCGGCTATCCAGTCCAGTCGCGCGTGCAAAGGTCCGACTCAAGCGAGCCGACGGGGTAGGCCGTACTGGATTCGAACCAGTGACCAACGGATTAAAAGTCCGCTGCTCTACCAGCTGAGCTAACGGCCCGTCTCGCCCGATGTCCACCGCGACCAGGGCACTTCTTGCCTGTTTGGCCTAGCCGATATCGATCGTGCGGCTAGTGGATCGCGCCGGCTCCGATTTCGGCACGGTCAACGTGAGCACACCGTTATCAAATTTTGCCAATGCGTGATCGGGGTCGGCGTTTTCCGGCATCGGAATCGTGCGAATGAAGCTTCCATAGGCGCGCGCTCGAGCCGGTAGCAGCCGTCTTCCTCGCTGCGCACGTCCTGTTTCTTTTCGCCGCGCAACACGATCGCCCCATCCTCGACGCTAACATTGAGGTCTTCGCGCTCCATCCCGGGCAGCTCGGCGGTCACGCGCAACACCTTCCCTTCATCGACCACGTCGATGCGCGGCTGGAAGCGCGATGAACTGAAGTCGCCAAACCATCGTTCGAGGGCGCCGCGACCTGCAAACGGGTCATGGAAGAACTCTTCCAAAGCACGCCACGGTTCGCGTGCGAACAGCCGCGGAATGTCAGGCCACGGGGCACGCCACTGTTCGTTCGCCGGGGGGCTTTCCGGGCTGTCCGCATCGGACTTGCGGGCCGCCCCGCGTAGGAACTTGAAGGGATTCCACTTTTTCGGGTCGGTGTTCATCGTATCCTCCTCTACAGTCTGGCCGAAGAACCGGATTCCTGTCATTGCGCTGAAGTCGCGACTCTGCCCTCGGCATTCCGGACTGCATCTGCGGAACGCCGTCACGGCCGCCTCGCGATCTGCGGCGCGTCCTGAGCTCACGTACCGGCACCGCGCCGTATGCTGAGCGTGCGTCCGCGCCAGCATTCATGTATGACGTCCGCATCCAGGCCTCCGCAGTCAGTAGGTGGCGGCCAGACGACCGCCACCGGTTTTCTCCCTGTCGTTGCTGCCCACCTGCCGACTTCAGTCCGTCCGCACCTCGATCCGGCGCGGCCGGGCTTCGTCGCGGCGCGGTATCGTCAGTTTCAGCACGCCGTCCTTCAGGTTCGCATCGATTTTCGTTGCGTCGAAGTCAGCCCCAAGAGCGAACGCCCGCGCGAAATGCGGCTGGCGGATCTCCGCATGTTGCAGGCGCAGCCCCGCCGGCGTGGGCACCACCGCCTCGGCCTCGATGTACAGGTTGCCGTCGTGTACCTTCACTTCAAGGCGGTCCTTTGTAACGCCGGGCAGATCGGCCCACAGGGTGATGCCCTGGCTGTCCTCGAAGATGTCTACGGGCGGCGTTAGCGTGATCGGGCGTTGCGACTGCTCGTCTTCGCGACGGGCCACCGCAGTTTCGTCTTTCCTGGCAAGTTCTGTCGTGTCGTTCATGATGTCCTCCTCAGTTCTGCGACCGGTTTCATTGAACATTGATGGCCCGCGGCTTCGACGTCTCCCGCTTGCCGATGCTCACGGTCAGGCAACCATTGGTGTACTGCGCCGTGACCTTGTCAGGGTCCGCATGCTGCGGCAGTTCAATGACGCGCCGGAAGGTGCCGACGAACCGCTCCTGCGCATAAGTACGCAAGTCGTCGCCGGCCGCTTCCGGCTGTCCCGTCTCGCGCTCGCCGCTGATGGTCAGCAGCCCTTTGTCGATGGATACGTCGAGATGCGCCGGATCGATACCGGGCGCGAACGCAACGATCTCGATAGAGTCGTCGGTCGAACCGATGTTGACCTGCGGGAAGGCGCCCAGGCGCCCCGAGCGGATGCTGGACGGGAAACCGCCGAAGAGGCTCGCCATCTGCCGTTGCAGACGGTCGAACTCGCTGAAAAGGTCGGTCCCGAAGTAGAGATCACTCATGATCGTTTCCTCCTTGGATGCAGCAGGAAAACGAACCGGCATACGCGCTCCAGTCCGTCTGCCATGCTGCGGCAAACAAATCGAAACACGCAGCGCGCCGCCATGCTGGCGCGGCTGCCCGAGCGATATTCAAGATAGGACTGAAAACAGAAATTTCAAGTGGGCCATGGCGACTTTTTGTTCTTGAATTTGGATTGCCGCACCCCTACGTTCACGACACCCTGCAACACCATGCGAGGACACCATGGAATTCGAATACGATTGGCTCACTCTTGGGCGTCACCGTCTCCGGTTGCGCTCAACAAAGGGGTTCCCGACTGAGACGATGCGCACGGCGGTCGAAGTCATCCGGCTGGCGATCGACAGCAACATGAGCGCCCGGGCGCGGCTGGTTGAAGTGGTGTTCCGGCAGGAGTCCGCTTACGAGATTGCGGTCGGCACCACGTTCGCCGATGACCGGCTATGCGCGCCCCAGCTGGAAGCGGCGATCGCGACGGTGCTGGGCCTGCAGCCCGCGCAGATCACTATTTTCGTGACCGTGGTCACCCAGGAAGAGGTCGATCTGCACTTTGGTGTCTACGAAAGGATGCTGGCTGAAAAGCTCGGCGTGGTGCCGCTGATCCAGTGACGTAGCGGCAGGCAAGGAGCGGGGGATCGGCAAGGGCGAACTGCGCGCCTGCCGGTGCGGACGGCGGGGGCGCCTTTGCTGCAATGCAATGAGGAGTATCCGACCGGATTCGGCCGCCCTCATTGCGGAGCATCCTGCAGCCGGATGCGGGAGGGTCTCGAAGAGCGTGTCATATCCCTGATAGCGCATTCGAACGCAGATTGTTCGCCGCCTGGATTCGATCAATCGGCTTCCGGAACGGCGCGCCACAACTGATAAGACGCCCGATGCGTCAAATTTATGGCGAATGTCGACGATGTAGCCTACGTCGTCGAGGGTCCCCTTGTGGCCGGTCAGCCTCGCCGACTTCGTCCAGGATGTTCAGCGCGCGATCAACGAGGGGCTCGACGACGCGCCGCACTTTATCAATATCGTGATCGGCGCCAATTCGTTCCAGGGCGCGTTGCCCTGCGCGGGGTCGTCTCTGTGGAGGACGTCGATGCCGCGATCTCCTACGGCCCAGGCCTGCGCTGGGCACTGCTCGGTCCGTTTCTCAATCTTCACGCTTCCGGAGGATCCGGTGGCAACACGCATGTGCTGCAGCATCTGGGTGCCGCCCAGCGTGAGTGGGCTAGAGACCTCGGCAAATATCCGGACACGGACGACTACATTGAGTCTATTGCGAGGGGCGTCGATGCTGAACTTCAGTCATACGATTTTTCAGAAATGCTTCGCCAGCGCGATCAAGCGCTGATCGAATTGCTGGAGGCGAAGCGAAATCTTTCTCAGATCCCGTAGCCGGACGATACCTGCGGGTGAGCGGGATCTGGATGCAGATATCTTTGGCACACATTGAATCTGCCATTATTGCGGCAGAAAAGATGCTACTCGTTGCGCGGTATGGCCGTTCCACTTTGATACCTGCCGTTTGAACCGCGACGACTTGACCGTCGGCAACGGGTCGTCTACGGAAATTCAGGATTCGGCGAAGGGATGGCGGTTCGGACGGACGCAAACGTCGTGTTCTGGACGGTAGCTTAAGTTGATGCTGCCCCCTCGGGGCGAAAAAAAGCCGACCGGGTTGCGGTCGGCTAAAGATTCTGGCTATTCCGAGGGCCGCGCCAGAACCTGAGAGAATTGCATTATGCCGCACTATGCCGCACTATGCCGCTCGTTGCCTCGAATCGCCACAGCGACGGCAGCAGTCCCGCGCCGCGTCCTCGCTCTAGTCTCGGCCGCGCCGGGCCGCATCTACGGTGATTGGAGTGCGTTAACGAAGCAGCAAGGCACAAGGATGCGAGATGATCCGTTGACGAATTGCTGGAACACCTAGACACCGAAAAGTGATGCAGAACGCATCTCGGCCGCTGGCATGGGTCAGTGCTTGCCGCGACAATTCTGACTATGCGATGTAGTTGTTTCTGCGCGGATCATCGGACCGGGTTCGGCCAGATGCTGCCGGTCGCCCGACCACGAGCATGTCATTGGAGTGGCTGGGCTTACTCTGGAATCTGCCGGATGCCAGTGGAGCGATCGCGCAATGCATGGCGGCCCTAGCACGTAGATTGGCCGCCGCAATGCTTCAGGGTTAACTACCTTTGTGCGAGTCGGCCTGCTCCCTAGCCGAAGGAACGCTTCACGTACCAGCGCAGTTGTCCCAGCCCTGCGGATCATTGGGAGTGTGATACGTGACGGCAGAAAGGCGGCTGGTCGCGCATTCTGTGAGCATCCCCATGGCTACTGTATACGAGCCCTTCAAACTGTCCGATTTCGAGGTGCAGCGCGCGCAGATCAAGCCGCTCATCAGCTCGCTTCGGTTCGCCAATACGCTCATTGATATGGTCTTCTATGACGTCACTGCTTTTCATCGCGCGATGAAACTCGACGGTTTGGACGTGACCATCCACGGCCCCTGTGACTTCGGCGCGCAGTTTGCTCGAGCGCTTCAAGAGGTCGACCTGAGCGCGTTAGCAAACCCAGAGGGTGCCATTGTAATCGTTGACGCCAGCACGACTCCTCACATCCAGTGCTTCTTCGATGTCTCCGAGTTCCTCCGCGCCAAAGACGGCGTGAGCCGTATTGACTCAATCTCGGTAAGTGGCGTGGGAAGCTCCGCCCTCGGATCTGCGGCCTTGGCGTGGAATGTTTCCCGCGCAATGGGAAAGCCCGTGGCAGGCATTGTTCCCGGCTACGGATTAGCTGACGTCGTCCAGCAGGCACTGGGTGGTTTCCTCGGGTTCGGAATTTTTACGTACTGGATGAAGCAGCCTCTTCAGAACACACTGGCGGTGTTGTTGCCGGGAGCCGCATCTGTAGGAAGGAGTCTGGTCGCGACCGTGCCGGGAGCGAAAACGGCTCCAACCGAGGCTCCAGTGTTCCAGCATGGCAGCGGCTCTTCTGACGTACTTCACTCCGTTCTGAAACACACCGATCACATCAGGACGCTGGTTGGACACAGTAAAGGAGCGCTCGTCATCGAGAACGCTATCGCGGACCTGGAGGAGGAAAAGCTGAGCCGTCTCAGGGTTCTGACCTTTGCATGCAGCATCGCTGAGCGGCCAGCTGTCGGCGAATATGAGCAATTCCTTGGCGCCATCGACGCGCTGGGGCTGCTGGGCTCCGTCGGCAACCGCCCGGAGCACGCGGTCCCGACGTGGCATAGTACGAATACCGAAATGCCCTTCACGATGCACGTCGCAACGCTGGCGCAGCCTTAAGGACTCCCTTTTTGCTGCCGTCCGTTGTCGCACGCTTTGTGGGCGGCCTAGGAATTCCACGGTTTGAAAAGCCCGCGTGGGAGTCAGGTAGCGAGCGCAATAGCGGCAAGCCGTGTCGAGCCCTAGCGCTCGCCGCGGCCTGACCCTGATGGTTGGCTGTCAGCATGAGCTCCATGCGATCTTCTAAGGATTCTCCACAGACATCATGGGCCAGGCCCGGTGTGCGGGCCCACAGCCGTTGGCGGCAAGTTAGCATCCGGTGCAGCGAGCGGCTGTTGTACCCCTGTGAGCAGCCGTAGACCTAGCGCCTAGCTAGTCGACAGAGCCGGGTGGCCCGCTACCGAAGTTAGTGGCAAAGTCATCGGCAAGGTGAACGGACTACGCAATGGAGGCTGACTATGAACCAGTCAAGTTCCGCTCAAAGGCGGGAGAAAATATCCTACGAGGTGTCAGGCGAAAATTCGAAATACACGCTGCTTCACCTGCTGGACGTTGAAGACATACCGGGGCATTCGCTCGCACTCTATGAACTGCATCGCACCTTTCCCAAGGGCGCGTTGATGTTTGCTGGCGTAAGCGTCACGGAGCAATGGCTGCGCGGCACCGTGGACACCGTCGATGGCAACGGCACCGTCATCGGCTATGGGTTTTACAACCTGGAAGGCGGCGACAAGATTCTCGGCAAGTTTGACGGGATCTCACAGTCTGCAACCGGCCAGTCCGTCGATGTCCGCACCGTCATAGGAAGCACGGTGCTCACCGGCGGCACGGGGAAGCTGCGTGGCATTTGCGGCATCCTTCACCTTATGACCAACACGGACGTCTCACAGAACCTAAATGAGAGTAAATGCGAGGGCGAGTACTGGATGCAAAAAGGCTAGTTCGGGCCTCACGGTGCCTTGCACGCGGCCCAGCGTAAAGCTCACTGATCAGAAGCCTCCGCTGAAGCTCAAGGAAATCTGGGCGATCAGCGAAAAGCTGAAGGCGGATACGACCTCGCGATGTTCAGTTCAATCTCCGGGGGGGGGGGGGGGCACTACCTGAAATACGCCGTTACCACTTTATAACGTGCAACATGGAACCCTGACATAAGCTGAATGGAAAGTGTGAGGCGCATGTCGCCGCGCGAATAACGAGGGAGCATGTCATGAACCCGCTCGATGCAACGTTGCGCGCCGGCAGCGCCGTTGCAGTTTTTGCGTTGTCCGGCGCGCTGTCTGGTTGTTACTACGTACCGTACGGCTACTATCCAGGCTACGGGTATTACCCGGGCTATCCTGCTACCTATTCCACTGCCTATCCGAATGGCTATCCCGCCGTGCCGACGGCGGCCACGCAGCATGGCGTGCCCGTCGCGCCCGGGGACCCGTCGCAGCAGGCTCCGGCGCCAGAGGAATTCAACATGCCCGACGGCACGTCGCCCGACGGGCCGCCATCGACGTACGATTTCGCCCCCGCGCCCGCCTATGGCGCGCCGGCGTACTATCCAATCGCCTATCCACCGGCCTACCCCTACGCGTATCCATACCCGTACTACGGGTACTGGCCGGGCTACTACTGGTGGCCGTCGGTGTCGTTCGCCTTCTGGGGCGGGTGTTGCGGCGGTTACAGCCACTACCACTATGGCCATCACACCTACTGGGCCGCCCACGGCTACTGGGGCCATGGGTACTATGGAAACGGCTACTACAGCCACGCTTACTCGGGAAATGGACAGGGTGCGTGGAGCGGCAGTCACGCCAGCTGGGGAGGTGGTAGCTACGGCAGCAGCGCTTCGGGCGCCGGTCACGCGAACTGGGGCGGCGGTGGCGGCTGGGGCGGCGGTGGCGGTGGCGGTGGCGGCTGGGGCGGCGGCCGTTACTGGGGTGGCGGCGGCCACGGCCGATCGCATTGAACCGGGCGTGCGGCGCGCCGCGCGACGGGTATCGCGCGCGGCGAATGGCCGGAGCTGGGACGACGAACGCAATCCTTCCCCCCATCGAGTCGGAATTCGCGAGGGCTCAGCACCCTGACCACGAAGACCGGCCTTACCGACCTAGTCATGCTCGTAGCACGGGTTGTTCGGCCCCTGCTTTTCAAGTACTGTTAATCTTCGAGGAGACACCGCCATGCCTAACGACATCCTTCTCGTCAACGAACGCGGCTACATCGTCTACGCCGACCCTGATACCGAACAGTTCAATGATTACCTGCTGGCCGAAGACGACAACTATCTCGCGTTCCTTCGCACCCACGCCAACATTTCTAAATCCAACCCGAGGCCGGATAAGCTGCGCAAGGAACATTCGAACTGGACTTGAACGACCGAGTATCAGGTCGGCAAGTGCCTTTCGCGCTGTTGGAACAACGTTTCATCGGTACATCGCGCGCACCGAATCCTTCAGATACTTCAGGTCCGAGCGTTCGTGGCCCACGCACCAGGAGGGATAGTCCATCGGCACGGTGAACATCTCGTCCTGCGAGAGCGTCGGCTCCTCTTTTCACGGCTGAAAACGGCCAGTACTTCCCGGCGCCGCCTCGAAGCGTCAATAGCCTTTCGTATGGAGCGTCAGATGGTTACTCACCGACGTTACACCCGGCACGCCCTTCGCCACTTCCGCGGCCTGCTGGATCTGAGGACCGTCCGACACGCTGCCTGATAATGTTACGACGCCGCCGCGCGCCTTGACGAATACGTTCGACACGTTGAAGTTGGGCGCTTTCGACAACGCCTTGCGTACATCCCGAGCCAGCTTCTTGTCCGCTGGCGTCGCCTTGCCTGAACTTGCAGCCGGACTCGAGCCCATCGGCATAGCGTTGCTGGCTTGCGCGTAGACGTTCGACGTCAACGTCACGCATCCCACGACGACGAGCAGATTCACGACGTTCCATGCTTTCATGATTGCCTCTCTCGTTCGGCCTGGCAGATGGTGAGTCAAAGATAGCCAACATTCCGCTTCTAACAAAGCTGCTTGCACGATTAAGGGAAAGCCCGTATCCAGACGCGCGCCCGCTGGCAGGCCGATCATCGGGCGAGTTCGCGAATGAGCAGCCGCAGTATCGCTGGCGAGGCTTCACCGCAGATCCGAACGCGTGACGCATTGGAACGTGCACGATCAGCGTGCTGAAAGGTTACGCCTCAACGCGCTGCACGGAGGCGCCCGACTCCAGTACACATGGCAAGGAACGCTGAACGCCTCAACTGGCGCGTGTTTGCGCTCCAGCTAGCGCCCGTGTGGTTATTACGCTCGTAGTCTTTGTATCGGACGTTGAAGCTGAGTACTTCGAGGCAGGCCGTCAAGGCTCTCCTTTTGACCGTCGCGCGCGCCTTGTGTGGCGCATAGACATCCGCGTGAACGGCCGCTGTACTTTGGAAGTTGCTGTTGCGGTCTTTCCACGTCGAAGGGCAGAAGTTGCTCGCGTGCCGTTGATCGACGTCGGACAAAGGTCGGCCAGAAGCGGCCGATCGATCAAGTGCGGTAGTGGCCATTCGAGTGTCGGCTCCAGTTAGCTTTGCGTCGTCTGGTTCGAATCCCCGGGGCTTTCCTGGTAGGAAAGTATGCGTCGGCGATCTGATTCAACACGTTGCCTTCTCGACATCGTTGCTCGACCGGTTTGTCAGGATGGCGCTCGTAATAATGTGAAAGAGATGATCCCCGCGTGGCGCGAATCCGGGTTGGCCGTCGAGCCAGCCGAGCGCCGACATCAGGGCGAACAGGTCGACCCCATCCATATCGGCGCGCGCCGTTCCCTCGGCCTGAGCACGGCGCAGTAGTCGCGCGCCCGCTGAACGCAGCGCTGTGCTCGAAGCGTGAAGCGCGGAGTCAGGGTCCGCGTGCGCGGTCGCGAACAAGGCGCAAATGCCGCTATAGCTACGAACGAATGCAACCCCTTCGCGAAACCAGGACACCAGCGCTTCGTCAGGCGGATTCGACGTTTCTAGTTTGGCTGCCTGCTGTATCAGTTCGTCCACGTTCATACGCAGCAACGCTTCGAACAAGGCTTCTCGTGTCGGGAAATGGCGAAACAGTGTGGCCAACCCGACGTCGGCCCGGCGGGCGATATCTCGCATGGACGCATCGGCGCCATGCTCGGTGACGACGTCACGCGCGACCGCAAGTAGATGGCTGTAATTTTTTCTGGCGTCGGCTCGCATAAATCGCCTTGACAATCGGATCGGTGATCCGTCTATAATGAATTCGTATCTGGATCAGTGATCCACAAGATACAGCACATTTGTGCAGATGGGAACCGAGACGCTGTCCGACACCACGAAAGGAGATGTCATGGGAAAGCTTGAGGGTAAGGTTGCAGTCATCACGGGGGGATCGAGCGGCATGGCGCTGGCGAGCGCCAAGCGGTTCGTCGAAGAAGGCGCCTATGTTTTCATCACGGGCCGCAGGCAGGAGGTGCTCGACGAAGCCGTCAAGCAGATTGGCCGGAACGTGACCGGCGTGCGCAGCGACGCGGCCAATCTCGACGACCTCGACCGCCTGTTCGATACAGTCAGGCGTGAAAAGGGCAAGATCGACATCCTGTTCGCGAGCGCTGGCATGGGCGAAGCCGTTCCACTGGGCGAGATTACCGAGCAGGACTTCGATGCGACCTTCGGCCTGAATACGCGCGGCACGCTGTTTACGGTTCAGAAGGCGTTGCCGTTGTTCAACGATGGCGGATCGATCTTCATGACCGGGTCGGTTGCTTCGGTGAAAGGTTTTCCTGGTTACGGCGTGTATGCGGCGAGCAAGGCGGCGTTGCGCTCATTCGCACGCACTTGGCTCAACGAACTGAAGGGCAGGAATATCCGGGTGAACGTGCTGAGCCCGGGGCCGATCGCCACACCGATGCAGGACCAGGTTCTCACCGAGGAGGCGAAGCGGATGTTCGAATCCCTGATCCCGCGGGGAAAGATGGGTCGTCCTGAGGAAATTGCGACGGTCGCGCTGTTTCTTGCTTCAGATGATTCGAGCTTCGTGAATGGGGTGGAATTGTCTGTCGACGGCGGCTTCTCGGCTATCTGAAATCGCGCCGAAAAGCTGGATTGGTTTCGGTGATTGTCCAGCGGGTATTGTCACGTCTGCTCGCGCTGTTGTCGCTGCAAACGGCGTTGAAGGCGCTCGGCTCCGCGTGTCTGCTGTGGCTCGCGTGGCGCATCGCGCGCAGCGGGCCGCCTAACGCGGGCAACGCCTCCGCGCGCCCGGTTGCCAATAATCACCATGGATCCGTGGTTGATCAAAACGTCACCTGAATGGAGAGTTCGCATGAGCTATTCGATTATTGGTTTTGGCGCGGTAGGCCAGGCACTCGCTCGAGCGTTTGCAAGAAAGAACATCGACGTAACGGTCGCCAGCCGGCGCCCTCCCGAGACGTTGATGCAGCAGGCACGAGCGATCGGCCCTACCGTCGTCCCCAGGACGCTGCAGGATGCAATCGCGTCCGACACGATCTTCCTGGCGGTTCCTTTCTGGGAGCACCGCGAGGTCGCGAAGCAGATCAAGAGTTGGAAGGGCAAGACGGTCATCGACGCGACAAATGCTTACGGCGTTCCCGTCGAAGAGCTACAAGGTCTGCCGTCCTCCACAGTTGTCGCTAAGGCGTTTACCGGGTCCAGGTTCGTCAAGGGTTTTAACCATCTGCCCGCCGCCGTTCTGGCCGCTGATCCGAGTGTGAATGGCGGCAGCCGCGTCGTGTTTTTGTCGAGTGATGACGAAAGTGCGGTGGCACCGGTCGCGGCTCTGGCTGAACAACTCGGTTTCGCGCCGATTGCGCTAGGACCGCTCAAGGATGGCGGTTCGCTCGTCCAGGCCAGGGGGAATACCTGGGCTCAACTGATCTTCAAGGATCTCGTCAAGTTCAAATAGCGGCGCGTCACGTCACGTCCGCCCAGCATTTCCGAGCGAGTCCAGCTACCGAACTCGAGCCTTCGGTAGGCGCGCCGGTGCATCCCTTGAGGCGGTATTTCCGGGTTCAATTTGAACGGCAGATAACGAACGTCTAATTCGGGAAGATCGTCAAGGGCCTTGCCGGCCTCCAGATTTCGATGTCCGATCCAGCACCATGGACAAATGAAGTCGTAGGCGATCGTGATTTTTGCGCGTTCCATGGCATGCCCCGTGGGCAAGTTGCTATGCTCACCAAGCAAAACAACACGAGCTCCCAGCTGAATATACTCAGCGCGCGAGCTCGTGTTGCGCGTGGCGCAATGGCCCATTCGGCGATCAGGCTCGTGGCGATCCCGGCGGCGTGAGGAGCGTTGCCGGGATCGCGCCATTTGTCAACCTCGTTCAGGCTCTGATTACGGCTGGCCCGATGGACGAAGGGGCTCGTTGTTCAGGTGCTCAAAGCTAACAGCTTGCCGAGAAAGTTAACATCGCCGTCGAGAGATTTTTGAGCTGCCCGCTTTAGGCGGGTTGCGCGCTCACGGTGGCGAGCCCCTGTTAGCCCGCCTCGCAGCCGGGCCCCGCGCGCGTGCTAATCTTGCTCCCTTCGCGGACGTCCCGCGTCAGAGCAGACACCATGACGGAAGCCTTCGATCCGGACGGCATCGAGCAAGCGGTCTTCGTGGTCGGCGAGCGCCATGCGACGCTGGACGAGCCGTGGCGCGCGTATCGGCGCGCGCGTCTGATTCATGTCAGCGAAGGCGTGCTGACCGTGCGCACGGCATCCGGCCGTTGGGTCGTGCCGCCCGCCCGCGCGCTGTGGATCGCCGCGAATACGCTGCACTGCCTGCACGCGACGCGGCCGGTGCAGTCGTATTCGCTCTACGTCGCAACCGATGCCGCAATGGACGCCACCGACGACTCCGCCGACTCCGCCGACGCGCCGCTGCCCGCGCAGACCGGCGCGCTGATCCCCGACACCCTGGTGCAGGCGCTGCTCGCCGCCGCGGCCGATCTGCCGCACGATCACACGCCCGATGAACCCGCCCGCCGTCTGCTGCAGGTGCTGCTGGATCGCGTCGCCGGCTTGCCCGCCGCGCCGCTTGGCTTGAACTGGCCAGGCGATCCGCGCGCGCGGCGCATCGCCGAGGCGCTCAGCGCGAATCCCGCGCAATCGCTGGTGCTGGAGGAACTCGCCGCGGCTGCGGGCGTGACCGCGCGCACGGCCGCGCGATTGTTCGCGAAGGAAACGGGGCAGACCTTCGGTCAATGGCGCCAGCAGTTGCGTCTGCTGGCCGCGCTCGAACATCTGGGTGCCGGTGAGAGCGTCACGCAGGTGGCGCTCGAAGTCGGCTATAACGACGTGTCGTCGTTTATCGCGGTGTTTCGCGATGCGTTCGGCGACACGCCGGCGCGCTATTTCCGCTGACGCCGCTTCGTGGCCACCGCGCGAGCGTCGCCGTCGCGCGAAAACGAATCTGCCTCAATGGGCGCCGGCCGCATCCGGTCCACCTCCGCCCTTGGCCGGCCGCGTGATCCAGATCAGCGGAATGATCAGCACGAAGATGATCGCCGACACATAGAAGACGTCGTTCAGGCCCATCATCGCGGCCTGCGTGTTCACGGTGAAATCGAACAGCGCATTCGCCGATTGTGGATTCAGATGCAGCACCGACTGCGTGTTGTCGATCTGCTGCGTGAACAGCGGGTTGTCGACCGACGCCTGCTCGGTGAGCCGCACATGATGCAGTATCGTGCGGTTGTTCCACGCGGTACCCGCGATCGACGTGCCCACCGCGCCGCAGAACACCCGCACGAAATTCGACAGCCCCGCCGCCGCCGGAATCCGGCTCTGCGGCTGGCCGGACAGGATGATCGCCGTTAGCGGCACGAAGAACAGCGCCATCGGAATGCCTTGCAGCAGCGTCGGCAGCACGAGGTGCCACGTATCGATCTCGATCACGTACTTCGAGCGCATATAGAACACGATCGCGAAGCCGACGAACGCGACCGTCGAGATCACGCGCGCGTCCGAGTGCGGCAGCACGCGGCCGAGTATCGGCGCAAGAATGATCGCGAAGATGCCGAGCGGTGCGGTGACGAGGCCGGCGTCGATCGAACGGTAGTTCAGGTACTCCTGCATCCATTGCGGCAGCAGCACGAGATTGCCGAAAAATACCCCGTAGGCGATCGAAATCGCGATCGTGCCGCCGAGAAAATTGCGCTGCTGAAAGAGCCGCAGATCGACGATCGGGTGCTCCTCGGTCAGCTCCCATACGAGGAAAAACGCAAAGCTGATCAGCGCGACGAGGCCGAGAATCGCGATCACCGGCGACGAGAACCAGTCGAGATCCTTGCCCTTGTCGAGCATGATCTGCAGCGACGCGACCCACGTGATCAGCAGGCCGAGACCGACCACGTCGATCGGCGGCTTGCGCGTCGGCGATTCGCGGGTGCGGTAGATCATCCACGTGACGCCGGCCGCGAACAGGCCGACCGGGATGTTGATGTAGAAGATCCACGACCAGCTGTAACTGTCGGTGATCCAGCCGCCTAGCGCCGGGCCCGCGATCGGGCCGACGGTGGCGGTCATCGCCCACAGCGCGAGCGCGGTCGACGACTTCTCCTTCGGATACGAGCCGAGCAGGATCGCCTGCGACAACGGAATCAGCGGCCCGGCCACCGCGCCCTGGAATACCCGCGCCAGCAGCAGGATCGGCAGCGTCGGCGCGATGCCGCACAGCCATGACGCGAGCGTGAAGGACAGGATCGCGCCGACGAACAGCTTCACCTGGCCGATGCGCTGCGTGAGCCAGCCGGTCAGCGGAATCGCCACCGCGTTGGAGGCCGCGAACACGGTGATCACCCACGTGCCTTCGTCGACCGAGACGCCGAGGTTGCCGGAAATGGTCGGAATCGCGACGTTCGCGATCGACGTGTCGAGCACGTTCATGAACGTGGCGAGCGCGACGGCGATCGTCGCGAGAACCAGCCGGCCGCCTTCGAGAGGCGCGGGCGGTGACGGTGGCGCGGGTGGCTGAGGCGGCGGCGACGCGGAATCAGGCGCGGCGTTGGGCTGGCTCAAAAGGCGTTCTCCGGAGGTTTTGCGGCGGACGGCGCGAACGGCGTGAGGACGGACGGCGAGGGCGCGCGATTCGCAATGCGTGGTCGGCGCAGGATGCCGTGGACCGTGCACCGCGGCGGCGGGTCCGTCGATGCGCAAAAGCATACCCGCAATCGCCGGCCGGCGCCGGCCACGGCAGCAGCCGATGCGGCGCCCGACGGCGCGAACGCGGCACGCGGCGTATGCTCGCGGCTGAGGTTGCGTCAGCAAAGGCCGAAACGTACACCCAATCCCACGGAAAAAAGGACCCCACCATGAGCTGGCAACAATTCGAACACGGCTGGCGGCGCGCGCCGCAAAACACGCCCGCAACGAGCCTCGTCGTGCTGATGCACGGCGTCGGCAGCAACGCGCGCGATCTGATGCCGCTCGCCGACATCTGGAGCGAGGAGCTGCCCGGCACGGCGTTCGTGTCGCTCGACGGCACCGATCCGTTCGACGGCGGCTTCGGCGGCCGCCAGTGGTTCAGCCTGCGCGACGTCGGGGCGGCGAACCGCGAGGCGCGCGTCGCCGCCGCCTATCCGGCGCTGCGCCGCGTGCTCGACGCCGAGCTCGCGCATTGGCAGCTGTCTTTCGATCGGCTTGCGCTGGTCGGCTTCTCGCAAGGTTCGATCATGGCGCTGCATCACGTCGCGTCGAGCGTTGAGGGCGCTGCGGGCGTCGTCGCGTATTCGGGGCGGCTCGCCTCGCCGATCGTGTCGTCGAACCGCGCGACGCCGCTCACGCTCGTCCACGGCGAGAACGACGAGGTGATCCCGGTGCGCGAACTCGAATCCGCGGCCGACGCTTTCAACTCCGCCGGCTATGCGGTCGACGCCTACGTGCTGCCCGGCGTCGGCCACACGATCACCGCCGACGGCGTCGCGCTCGGCCGTGACGCGCTGGAACGCGCACTGGGCGAGCTGTCGCGCGATTGACACAAACCCACTAGAAAGTGGCCCTAAAGATTCTGATGGGCTTGCCGTCATATGGGCAATAGCTTGAAAATCACCCCCGCCGTGCGGGAAGCGCAACGCCCAGCGGGGCGTGTCGCGCGGCTTCGGGGTACCGGGGGCGCATTTCCAGACCGCCTTGGACGGCGCATAACGACACATCAGAGCCTGCATATGGCCAGACCGACGCCGCATTACCCGCTCTTTGAGCGACTGTTCCGCCACGCCGTGGCGGTGGATCTCGGCACGGCCAACACCCTTATCTATACCGACGACGGCGGCATCGTGCTGAACCAGCCGTCCGTCGTGTGCTTCGAGACGCAGCCCGCGAGCGGGTCGAAGCGGATCGCCGCGATCGGCGCCGAGGCGCGCCAGCTGCTCGGCCGCGTGCCGCGCAATCTCGAAGCGGTGCGGCCGATGCGCCACGGCGTCATCGCCAATTTCTCCGCCGCCGAACACATGATCAAGCAATTCGTCGACATGGCGCGGCCGCGCTCGCTCTTCAGCCGGCGCGCGGCATTCACGCTGTGCGTGCCGGCCTCCGCGACCCACGTCGAGCGCCGCGCGATCCGCGAAGCGGCCGAGGCGGCTGGCGCGTGGAAGGTCAGCCTGATCGGCGAATCGCTCGCGTCGGCGCTCGGCGCGGGCCTGCCGGTGGGCGACCCGACCGGCTCGATGGTGGTCGACATCGGCGGTGGCACCACCGAGGTCGGCGTGATCGCGCTGGGCGGCACCGCGTATAGTGGCTCGGTGCGCGTCGGCGGTGACAATTTCGACGCGGCGATCATCGGCTACGTGCGCAATCTGTATGGCGTGCTGCTCGGCGAGCAGACCGCCGAGCACGTCAAGAGAGCCATCGGCTCGGCCGTGCACGACGTGCCGCTCGAGCAGATGAACGCAACCGGCCGCAGCGTCGACGATGGGCTACCGCGCACGGTGCAGTTGAGCAACCGCGATATTTCGGAGGCGATCGAAGGGCCGCTGAGTCAGGTGATCGGCGCGGTGAAGCGCGGGCTCGAATTGGCTCCCGCCGAGCTCGTGACGGACATCGCGCACAAGGGCATCGTGCTGACCGGTGGCGGCGCGCTGCTGCGCAATCTGGGGCGGCGTTTGAGCCGGGAAATCGGCCTCGACGTGCACGTCGCCGACGAACCGCTGACCTGCGCGGTGCGCGGCGCGGGCGCGGCGGCCGCGGCGGGGTGGGTGGACGAAGCCGGGGACGCGTGAGCGGTGGATAAGGGCTTCACTACAGCTCGGCAAAAACCCGGCATTCGGTGGCAAGGTAACCGGCCCTTGGCAAGGCGGGCTGCAAATGGACGCTGCGCTTTACCGGCCCTGTGACGGGCAAGCGACGCGATGCGGGCCCGGCGTGTCTCCCGAGGTCTCTATTGCGGACGCACGTGAAGACGCTTGCGATGGGCCGTTCGATCGACGCTGGCAAACACTCCGTTGCAGGGATGGTTGCCCGATGCGCGCCGCGAAACGGTACGCGGTGCGTCGCATGGCATGAACCTCGCGCATCCGTCCGCGTTCAATCGTTACGTGGATGATTTCATTCAGGCGATGAGCGCGCGCTGAGCAAGTGAAGCGAAGATCAAGGGCGATCGGCCGGCGCGCGCCGCCGATCGCCCGTTACTGCATCAGGCCTTGCGATGCGCGTCCTTGTCGAGCGCGCGTTCGGCCGCCTCGCCGACGAGCCCGTGATAGTACAGATGTACGCCGATCGCGAGCGAGTCGTTGCGGATTTCGTGGAATACCTTCCACGCCTTTACCGGGTCCTTGAACAACAGATAGTGCGCTTCCTGCGCGATCAGATCGGCGACTTCATGCAGGCCGTGTCCATGCAGCACGTCGACGAGCGTGTCGAGACTGCGATGCGTGCGCGCGTCGGTGCGCGGATAGAGCATGTGCAGCACTGCGACGTTCTGCGTCTTCAGCGCCGCCGACAACGCGACGACGATATCCTGATGATTCAGCGCGGTGACCGTGTGGTCTTCGGTATGGACATGATCCGGAAACAGCGTTTCGAGAGAGACATTCATTTGTATTCGTCCTGCTTTTCTGTGTGATCAAAAAAACCCGCTTCGAATCGCGGGCCGCAAGCATCAATGCACGGATCGAGTATCGCAGATGGATCCACGCCGACGCAGTGTGCTGGCAGCAAAACATTGTTGCGGCTGGTGTTCCGACTTTCGTGCAACTTTCAACGGCATCGCGATGCACCCGCCGCGTGCCGACAACGAATGTTGCGCCCAAGGAGATGGACTGTTGCGATCAATCGACGCAATCAACGACACGCCGACCCGTAGAATGCGCAGCGGAGCCTGAGCATGCCCGTCTTCGGGAGCGCCGATGTCGCGCCTCGCCGTACGACTGCGATGCATGCCGGCGCGAGTGCGGTATCAAGCAAAAGGAAGACGTACATGAATTCGAAGTCACACGCAACGCTGAGCTTTTCCGACAGCGACCAGACCATCGATCTGCCGATCTATCAGGGCTCGTTGGGCCCCGACGTCATCGACATCCGCAAGCTGTACGGCCAGACCGGCAAATTCACGTACGATCCTGGCTTCATGTCGACGGCGGCGTGCAACTCCGAGATCACATATATCGACGGCGACAAGGGCGAACTGCTGTACCGCGGCTACCCGATCGACAACCTCGCGCAGAACGCCGACTTCCTCGAAACCTGCCACCTGCTGCTGAAGGGCGAACTGCCGAACGCCCAGCAGAAAGCCGCGTTCGAGAACACCGTCACGCAGCACACGATGGTGCACGAGCAGATGCACTTCTTTTTCCGCGGCTTCCGTCGCGACGCGCACCCGATGGCGATTCTGGTTGCGGCGGTCGGCGCGCTGTCCGCGTTCTATCACGACTCGCTCGACATCACGAACCAGCAGCATCGCGACGTATCGGCGATCCGCATGATCGCGAAGCTGCCCACGCTGGTTGCGATGGCGTACAAGTACAGCGTCGGTCAACCGTTCGTGTATCCGAAGAACGACCTGTCGTACAGCGCGAACTTCATGCGCATGATGTTCTCGAATCCGGCCGAGGAGTACGAGGTCAACGACGTGCTGGTGCGCGCGCTCGACCGCATTCTGATCCTGCACGCGGACCACGAGCAGAACGCGTCGACGTCGACCGTGCGGCTCGCCGGTTCGTCGGGGGCGAATCCGTTCGCGTGTATCGCGGCCGGTATCGCGTGTCTGTGGGGCCCGGCGCACGGCGGCGCGAACGAAGCCGCGCTGAACATGCTGGAAGAGATCGGCTCGGTCGACAACATTCCCGACTTCATCGCGAAGGTGAAGGACAAGAACTCGGGCGTGAAGCTGATGGGCTTCGGCCACCGCGTGTACAAGAACTACGACCCGCGCGCGAAGCTGATGCGCGAAACCTGCCACGAAGTGCTCGAAGAGCTGGGCCTGCACGACGACCCGCTGTTCAAACTCGCGATGGCGCTGGAAAAGATCGCGCTCGAAGACGAATATTTCGTGTCGCGCAAGCTGTACCCGAACGTCGACTTCTACTCGGGCATCGTGCAGCGCGCGCTGGGCATTCCGACGTCGATGTTCACCTGTATCTTCGCGATGGCACGCACGGTCGGCTGGATCGCGCAGTGGAACGAAATGATCGCCGATCCCGAGCAGAAGATTGGCCGTCCGCGTCAGCTGTTCATCGGCGAGACGCTGCGCGAGGCGAAGCCGGTCGCGAAGCGGTAACAGGCCGGATAGACGCCCGACAACGCGTTCAACGACGGTCGCCAACCCACGGCTCACGAGGCCGTGGGTTTTTTTACGCTCCGCGCATCCTGCCGCCTGCACGTCCCGTGCCACCGAAAACGCCGTCAAAAAACGGCGCAAAAAGCCGAAACTCCGAGGCGATAAGCTCGTCTCACGCGGAAAGAGCCTCTACAATCGGATGGGCCGGCCAACCGGGGGGCCGGCCAACCGGGGCCCGGGTGACGGGGCAACCGGGCAACCGGGCAACCGGGCAACCGGGCAACCGGGCAATCCGGCGGCCGATCCGAGGCGAGACCCGAAGTGCAACCAAACGCAGCAGCGAATCCATAGGAGCGACCTTGATACAGCAGCCAGAAGCCCTCGGCGGGCTGACCCACTCCGGCGGCGTCGATCATCGCGAGCCCGAGCAGGACGGCGTTTTCATCCCGACGGAAAACCTTAACGTCGCGAGCGTTACGCAGCACGTGCTCAAGTCGGGCGACACCTTCGTCGTCAACGATCCGCTCGGCGATATCACCGGCCACGACGATGGCCTGTTCGTCAACGATACGCGCGTGATGTCGCAATTGCGGCTGACCTTCGGCGGCCGCGCGCCGTCGCTGCTGTCGGGCAGCGTCAGCAGCGACAACACCAGTTTCACCGCGCATCTGACCAACCGCCCGCTGCCGCCGCTCGGCGGCGACAGCACGCCCGAAGGCGTGATCCACGTCGAGCGTGTGCGCGTGCTGTCGGGCACCGTGCTCAACGAGGCGATCGAGCTCACGAACTACGGCACGCACGATGCGACCGTGCCGCTGTCGATTTCGTTTTCCAGCGATTTCCGCGACATGTTCGAAGTGCGCGGCCTGAAGCGCGACAAACAGGGTCGCGTGCAGCCCGCGCGCATCGAGAATCAGGAGGTGCTGCTCGGCTACATCGGTCTCGACGACGTGGCGCGCAACGTGCGGATCGCGTTCTCTCCGCAGCCGGACAAGCTGTTCGCCGACCGCGCCGACTACACCGTCAAGCTGCCCGCGCAGGCATGCGTGTCGATCTATCTGTCGATAGCGGTGCATGTCGTGCCGATGACCGGCAAGCCCGGCGCCGACGTGTCGCAGCCGATGCATGCGTTGAGCGAAGCGCATCTCTCGCAGATCGATGCGGAGCGCCCGCGCGTCGGCCGCACGGCGGTACGCGCGGCAATGGTGGATGCGCACCTGGTGATGCGCGAGCGACGCAACGCGAGCGCGCGCGTGCGTTCGAGCAATCCGCTGTTCAACGCGTGGATCGACCGCTCGTTCGCCGACCTCGGCCTGCTGACGACGGATCTCGCGACCGGCCCGTACCCGTACGCGGGCATCCCATGGTTTTCGACCCCGTTCGGCCGCGACGCGGTGATCACGTCGCTGCAGACGCTGTGGCTGCAACCGCATCTCGCAGCCGGCGTGCTGCGCTTTCTCGCCGAGCATCAGGCGCGCGAGAACTCGCCGTTTCGCGACGCCGCGCCGGGCAAGATCATGCACGAGATGCGCAAGGGCGAAATGGCCGCGGCCGGCGAAGTCCCGTTCGCGCTGTACTACGGCGGTGTCGACACCACGCCGCTGTTCATCGTGCTGGCCGGCGCCTACGCGGCCCGCACCGGCGACGTCGGCTTGATCGACGAACTATGGCCGGCGCTCGAACGCGCGGCGCAGTGGGTCGCGGGCGTGTGCGACAAAAACCGGCACGGGCTGCTCGATTACCAGCGCGAATCGGATGGCGGCCTCGCGAACCAGGGCTGGAAAGACAGTCACGATTCGGTGTTCCATGCGGACGGGCGCTTCCCTGACGGCCCGATCGCGCTCGTCGAAGTGCAGGCCTATGCGAGCGCCGCGTTCGACACGATGGCTCACTACGCGAAGCTGCGCGGCCTGCGCGACGCGGCCGCGCAATACGCGGAGCGCGCGAAGAAGATCCGCCGCTGCGTCGAAGAAAAGTACTGGATGGACGAGGTCGGCTTTTACGGCATCGCGCTCGACGGTCATGGCGAGTTGTGTCGCGTGATGGCATCGAACGCGGGGCATCTGCTGGCGTTCGGCCTGCCCACGCGCGAGCGCGGCGAGGCGGTGGTGCGGGCGCTCGACTCGACGCTGTTCCACACCGGCTGGGGCGTGCGCACGCTGGCCGCGAGCCAGGCGCGCTTCAATCCGATGGCGTATCACAACGGCTCGGTCTGGCCGCACGACAACGCGCTGTGCGCGCGCGGGCTGTCACGCTATGGCGGCAAGGCGTCGGCCGTGAAGCTGCTGCAGGCCCTGTTTCAGGCCGCGGTCAATTTCGACATGCGCTTGCCCGAGCTGTTTTGCGGCTTCCCGCGACGCCGCGGCGAGCCGCCCACGGCCTATCCGGTCGCGTGTTTGCCGCAGGCATGGGCGGCGGGCTCGCCGTTCATGATGCTCGAGGCGTGTCTGGGCATCACGATCGACGCCGAACGCCGCGAAGTGCTGATCGAACAGCCGATGCTGCCCGAAGGTATCGACTGGCTCGAGGTCAGCGATCTGCGGGTCGGGGATGCGTCGGTGTCGATCACGTTCCGCCGGATCGGCGAGAAGGTGGTGGCGTCGGCGGAGCAGGGCGATGTGAGGGTGGTGGCGCTGCTTTGACGCCGACCACGGTAGCGGGCATCGATGTTGGCGGCGACCGGAAGGGAAACCATCTGGTCGTCCTGCGCGGCACCGAGATCGTGAGCCATCTCGGCAACGCGACCCCCGAACAGATGCTGGAACGGTGTCGCGCATTCGGGGTGGCGGCGGTCGGCATCGATGCGCCGTGTCGTTGGCGAACAGGCGCCGCGGGACGACTAGCCGAGAAGGCGCTCGCGCGGCAGCGAATCTTTTCGTTTGCGACACCGGCTCGCGAAACGGCGCTCGCCAGCAAAAGCGGCTTCTACGGATGGATGTTCAACGGCGAGCGCGTCTACGACGCATTCGTCGCGCACTTTCCGCTTTTCAGCGGCGGCGAAAAAATCAATGGTCGCGTGTGCTTCGAGACATTCCCCCACGCGATCACGTGCGCTTTCCTCGGGACGGACGTCGCATCCGCGAAGCAAAAGGGTCCGCAGCGCCGGGCAATCCTCGAACGGGAAGGTATCGCAACAGCGTCGCTGACTTCGATCGACGACGTCGACGCGGCGCTATGCGCGCTGGCGGCACGTTATCTGCTGGAAGGCAGAGTCGAAACATACGGTGACGAGCCAGGCGGATTCATCGTGGTGCCTGGACTTTGACACTCACATTCTGGGAGGACGGGTGCACCTGGCACGACGATTCGGAGTATTGCTGCTATCCATGGCGGCGTTGGGTTCGACCGCGGCATCGGCGAACGACATTCAGTGTGCAACCTCGCAGCAACCCGCTGAGCGCGTCATTTGCGATCACGCGATCCTGAACAACGAGTACGACGACATCTTCGCGCAGCAACAGGCTCTTCTGAGCAGCGGGAAACTCTCGTCCGCGCAACTGGCGAAGTGGCGGCAGGCGCGAAACGCCTGTATCGATGTGCACTGCGTGGATGGCGTGTTCGCGCAGTGGAAGGCGATGGCCCGGTCCGTCGACGTCGCTCCTCAGCCGGCCGCGCCTCAGCCGGCCGCGCCTGTTGTGACGACCTCGGAAGCGGCGATGGCACCTGTCGGTCCCAATCCCGAAGCGCCTCCAGCCGTATCCGCGTCTGATGCATCTCAGGTGTCCCAGGCCTCGCCGACATCGGAGGCTTCTCTGGTGCGTCAAGGGAGTGCCGCCGGTGTGGCGCTTCCGCAGCCCGTCGCGGCGGAGGCTTCCGCGCCCGTGGCTGCCTCGGCGGCGCCCAGCCAGAGCGAATCTCGTGGCATGACCGGCATGAGCGACATCAGTGGCGGCCTGATCGTGGTTCTGCTCGTCGCGCTCGGAGCCGGTGTGTTCTTCGCGCTTCGGAACCGAAGCAGAGCGACCGCAAAGAAGACGCAAGGTAAGAACGGGCGATGAGGTGATGCCAACGCGCTGGCCTCGCGCACGAAGCCGCGCTTTGACCTACCGGTCGGGCCGCTCGATTCGCCAATCAAACAACGCGGAATGCCTGTCACGGCGTTTCGCGCTAAAAGCGACTGCAAGGAACCGATTATCGGACGAGGAAACCGTAAGTCAGCGGGTCACGCTCGTCCACGATCCAGGTTGCGAAACCGCAAACGTATGCGTTGCCCTGGACCTCGGGGACGACGGCCTTGAAGTCGCCGACGGTCGTCTCACTGAGTACACGCCCCTTGAAGACCGTGCCGATGATGGACTCATTGACGAGCGTCTCGTTGCTCGCCAGTTCGCCGCGCAGATAGAGTTGCGCGACGCGTCCGCCCGTCCCTGAGCCGGTGGGCGAACGGTCCACTTCGCGGTCGGCGAACACGCAACAGTTGGCTTGCGTCGAGCCTTCGTGCCGTGGTGCGTTGGCAATGATGGTCCCGTAGATGTGGTTGATTTCCGGGATATCGGGATGCTCAACCGGGTACGCGTCGTTTGCAGCTTTTTTGACCTCGGCGCCAAACTTGATCAGTTCCTCGACAGAAGACTCCCGGACTGCGAGACCGTGCGGCGCTCCGTCCGTATAGAAGTAGAAGGCACCACCGAAGGCGATGTCACCCTTTACCGTGCCAAACGACGGCGTCTCGACCGTGACATCCCGTTTCCAGACGAACGACGGAACGTTGACGAAGCGTACGTTGCCGGCGTGTTCACCATCCCATTGCACGAACGCCTCGATGAAGCCACATGGAGCGTCGATGCCGATTCGCGTCTCGGGAATCTGGCGCTGAACCCAGCCCAACTCGACCGCCGCGGTAGACAGCGCGATAACGCCGTGTCCGCAGTGGTCGCTATAACCCTCGTTGTGGACGAAGATGATTCCGAAGTCTGCCGTGGGACTAACGGGTTCGGTCAGGTATCCGCCGTACATGTCAGCATGACCACGCGGTTCGAACATCAGCGCGGTACGAATTTCGTCGGCGTTCTCCTTCAGCCACGCTCGACGCTTGACGATGGTGTCACCGGGAAGACGAGGAAGCCCGCTCGTCACGATACGGAACGCTTCGCCGCCGGTATGGACCTCGACTGTCGAAATAGTGCGAGTGATTTTCATGTGTGCGTTGGGGGTTATTCGATTGAACGTCACTGCCCGTAGGGTGGCGCATATAGTCTCCAGGTATTGGACCCGTGTTTGACCAGATTAGCTGCGCTTCGGCATGGGTTCAACCTTTGAGCACGCCATCCGACAGGAGGACCCGTGACCGATTTCGATACACTGACTTTTGACTGCTACGGCACCTTGATCGACTGGGAGAGTGGCATCCTTGAAGGCCTGAGGCCTCTGCTGGAGCGAGCCAGGACACCGCTCACGCGTGACGAGGTTCTCGAAGCGCACGCTCGCCACGAGTCGTCGCAGCAGAACTTTACCCCTGCGAAGCGCTATCAGGAACTGCTTCCCATCGTATATAAGCGCATGGCTGAAGAGTGGGGCCTGCCCTATACACACGAAGAATGCGTGGCGTACGGCCAGTCGATCAGAAACTGGCCGGCATTCGCCGATTCCGCGGTCGCGCTGCAATATCTGAAGAAGCACTACAAGCTGGTCATCCTGTCGAACATCGACAACGAAAGTTTCACCTTCAGCAACGCCAGGCTGCAGGTTGAGTTCGACGCCATCATCACAGCGGAGGACGTCGGGTCCTACAAGCCGTCGCCGCGCAACTTCGAGTACATGCTTCAGAAGCTCGATCAGCGCGGCATCAAGAAGGAAAAAATCCTTCACACGGCAGAAAGCCTCTTCCATGACCACAAGCCCGCAAACGAGTTCGGCCTGGCATCGTGCTGGATTTACCGCCGTCATTCGCAGCCGGGCTTTGGCGCGACGATGAACCCGGGCTCGCAGCCTGACATCGACTTCCGCTTCGACAGCATGGCGGACTTCGTCGACGCGCATCGGGAAGCGCTGGTGAACCGAGCATCTTCGCGCCGTTGAAACGCGCCTGCCCGGTGGTAACATTTGTTGTCATCTCTCACTCCGGCGCCGACCACCTCCCCATGCCAGACAGCTTCGATCAGCTCGTCGCCCTGATCCGGGCGCGCTTTCCCGAACTGAGCCCGCAGTTCCAGATGGGAGCGGGCTTTTTGCTCGATCATCCCGACGAGGTCGCGGTGTCGTCGATGCGCAAGGTGGCCGAGCGCGCGCAGGTGCAGCCCGCGTCGCTGGTGCGGCTGTCGCAGCAACTGGGGTTTCCCGGCTGGAACGAATTGCGCGATCTGTTCGTCGCGCGCGTGCGCACGCGGCCCGAGCCGTTGACGAGCCGGGCGCGCTCGATGGTCAAATCGAAAGATGCGCTCGCGAACGATCTTCTCGTCGCGCAGCAGCACAATCTCGAAACGACCGCCGCGCATAGCGGCCGCGTGATCGTCGAGGCCGCGCGCGTGTTGCGGCGTGCGTCGCACGTGCACGTGGCGGGCTTCCGCTCGTGTTACGCGGTGGCGTTCGGTCTCGTCTATGGCTACCGGCTGTTTCGTCCGTCGGTGTCGCTGCTCAACGGCGAGGCCGGCACGCTCGAAATGCAACTGCGCACGATCGAGCGCGACAGCGCGACCATCGTCATCAGCTTCGCGCCGTATTCGGTCGAAGCCGCGCGCGTCGCCGAGGCCGCGCTCGAAAAAGGCAGCAAACTGATCGCCCTCACCGACAGCGCCGTGTCGCCGATCGCGTTGAACGCCGACAAGGTACTGATCTTCTCGCACGAAAGCCCATCGTTCTTTCCGTCGCTGGTGGCCGCCACCGCGATCGCCGAAGCGCTGGTCGCGCATTTGCTCGCGCTCGAAGGCGCGGATGCGCTCGAGCAGCTTGCGCTCGCCGAACAATCGTTGCATGCGAAGGGCGCGTACGTGCCTTGAGCGATTGCGTGAGGCACGCCGCGCTCCATTCGATGCCGTTCAAGGTATTTGACAACAAATGTTGTATTGGCGTATAAATACGTACCGATTGTTGAATATGGTGCGACCCGTGGCGTCGATGCAGGAATTCAGTGTTTTTTCAGGTCAGCGGCGAGCCGTACGACATCGGCTACCGGCTTGGCGAAATCGCCTCGCCGCGGCCGGCCCGCTGCAACCGGCGGCCCTGCTCGACGTACTGCACGATCGCGCGCCGGCGGGCTTGCCGATCTATCGCGACGATCCTTACGATCCCGACGACGAAAACACTCTCGCCACCGCGCTGTTCGAAATCGGCAACGCTGGTGTGTCGATGAAAGCGTATCGCCAGAAGCAATGCGCGTTCGACACTTTCGTCGCGTGCGCGACGCCCGAACCGGCCCGCGTTTCAGCGCCCGCCGCCCTTACCAGGAACTGAACATCATGTCCACCGTTTTTCATCGCTCTCCGAAGCAATCCTTGCCGGTGGCCGTCGCGGGCGACGGCATCGAAATCATCGACTCCACGGGCAAGCGTTATATCGACGCGTCGGGCGGCGCAGCCGTGTCGTGCCTCGGTCACAGCAACCAGCGCGTGATCGACGCGATCAAGCGGCAAGCCCAACGGTTGCCGTACGCGCACACGTCGTTCTTCACGACGGAGCCGGCTGAGCAACTGGCCGACCGGCTCGTCGCGAGCGCGCCGGCCGGACTCGAGCACGTGTACTTCGTGTCGGGTGGCTCGGAGGCGATCGAGGCGGCGCTCAAGCTCGCGCGTCAGTATTTCGTCGAGAAGGGCGAGACACAGCGGCGCCATTTCATCGCGCGTCGGCAGAGCTATCACGGCAACACCCTCGGCGCACTCGCGATCGGCGGCAATGCATGGCGCCGCGAGCCGTTCCTGCCGATCCTGATCGAAGCGCATCACGTGAGCCCGTGCTACGCATATCGCGAGCAGCGCGCGGACGAAACCGAAGAAGCGTTCGCTCAGCGTCTCGCCGATGAACTCGAGCAGAAGATTCTCGCGCTCGGTGCGGACACGGTCGCGGCGTTCGTCGCGGAAACGGTGGTCGGCGCCACGGCGGGCGCGGTGCCGCCGGTGCGCGAATACTTCCGCAAGATCCGCGCGGTGTGCGACCGCTACGGCGTGCTGCTGATTCTCGACGAGATCATGTCGGGCATGGGTCGCACCGGCTATCTGTACGCCTGCGACGAAGACGGGGTGGCGCCCGATATGCTGACGATCGCCAAGGGCCTTGGCGCGGGTTATCAGGCGATCGGCGCGACGCTGGTCAGCGACCGCATCTATCAGACCATCGTCGGCGGCTCCGGCTTCTTCCAGCATGGCCATACCTATATCGGCCATGCGACCGCGTGCGCGGCCGCGCTCGAAGTGCAGCGGGTGATCGCGGAAGACGATCTGCTGGCGAACGTGCAGGCGCGCGGCGAGCAGTTGCGCGGCCGGCTGCGCGAGCACTATGCGCAACATGCGCATATCGGCGACGTGCGCGGGCGCGGCTTGTTCGTCGGCGTCGAACTCGTCAAGGATCGCGTTACCAAAGAGCCGTTCGACGCCAAACTGAAACTGCACGCGACGATCAAACGCGAAGCGTTCGCGCGCGGCCTGATGGTGTATCCGATGGGCGGGACCGTCGACGGCAAGAGCGGCGACCACGTGCTGCTCGCGCCGCCGTTCATCTGCACGGAGCGCGACATCGACGAGATCGTCAGCCGCCTCAGCGATGCGATCGGCGCGTCGCTCGCCGCCCGCTGAGATTCGACCCACCGCCTTTTGCGAGAACGATGATGACCGAGCGCTTGCCTCACTTCGACATGTCCACTGCCACGCCCGAACAGAAGGCGGTGCTCGACGAAATCCTGTCCGGCCCGCGCGGCAACCTGAATGGGCCGTTCCTCGGCTGGATTCACAGCCCCGATCTCGCGCAGCACGCGCAACGCCTCGGCGCGTTTTGCCGCTACCAGACCGGGCTGCCGCTGCGGCTGTCGGAACTCGCGATTCTGGTGACCGCTTCGCGCTGGCAGGCCCAGGCGGAGTGGTACATCCACTATCCGATCGCGCTGCAGGCGGGCGTCGGCGAAGCGGACGCCGAGGCGATCCGCCAGGGGCGCCGCCCCGAGTTCGCCGATGCCGACGACGCGCTGATCTACGACTTCGCGAGCGAACTGTACGAGACGAAGCGCGTGACGGCCGCGACGTATGCGCAGGCGGTCGGGCGTTTCGGGCATCAGGTCGTGATCAACCTGGTCGGCCTGCTCGGCTACTACGCGCTGGTCGCGATGACGCTGAACGTGTTCGACATGCGCGCAGTGGGGCAGCAAAGCCTGCCGTTTCCCGAATAGCGCTTTTGCCAACGAGCGGCTGCGCAGCAGCGCCGCGCGCGCCAACGAAAAGCCCCGGTTGCCGAACTTCGCAACCGGGGCTTTTTACTGCGCGCTGCATTAACGACTTGCGCGCTCAGTTATCACGCTCAGTTACCGCGATACGTCGAAAAGAGACGTTGCTGCACCGTCGCCGGCGCGCCCGCGTCCGACGAACTGGCCTTCGCGCCGCCGACGTCTTGCGAACCTTGCGCCGAAGCGGTGACGATCGTCGAGTCCTGGGGCACGGTCTTCGGATAGGTGACGTCGTTCTGGTTCAGGAGGCCTGCTTTTTGCGCGGCTACGAGTTCGGCGCGCACCTGAGCGCGCGTGACCGGACCGTTTGTCTGCTGGGCGAACGACAGTGCCGGAACGATAAGAGCGGATGCGACGACGACTGCGGAAAGAAGCGATTTCATGACGACCTCCAATTGATTGTGTGGTGGATCGGTGTGAACCGCTTTCCCGATCCGTTGAACGCAGTCTATTTCTTACGAGGTCAGTAAAAAAGCGGCTTTCTGGCGAAATATTATTGCCAGTTTTGAGATAGTGAAAAAGGCGCTTTTCCGCGCCGGGACGCGGAAGCGCCTATGATGAAATCCGGTCCACGCCCGCGCCTGCAAGCCGCGCGGCACCTGCGACCGATGCCCAGGCGCGGACACATCCGGGCGGACCGCCGCGGCGGGCATCATCTTTGGTCGAGCAGCGTGCGCGGCAAGGCACAAACAGGAGAGAGCAATGAAGCGCAAGGCATCGGCAGTCTGGCAAGGCGGCCTGCAGGACGGCAAGGGCTCGATTTCTAGCGACAGCGGCGTCCTGAAGGACACCCAGTACTCGTTCGCGACGCGCTTCGCGGACGGCATCGGCACGAATCCGGAAGAGCTGATCGCGGCTGCGCATGCGGGATGTTTCTCGATGGCGTTGTCGGCGGAGCTGGGCAAGGCCAACATCACGCCGGAGCGCATCGGCACCACGGCCACCGTCACGCTCGACAAGGACGGCGGCGGCTTCGCGATCACCGCGGTGCATCTCGACGTGACCGTGAAGATTCCGGGCGGAGACAAGGCCGCGTTCGACAAAGCCACCGCGGACGCGAAGGCCGGGTGCCCCGTGTCGAAGGTGCTGAATGCGACGATTACGATGGATGCGAAGCTCGAGACCTGAGCCCCGCTGTCACTGTGAGCGCGCAACGAAGCCGGCGACGGGCCAAGTCCGCCGCCGGTTTTTTGATGCCGGTTGTCGTATGAACGGATGACCCCGACGCGAGTAGGCCTACGGAATGCCATCCTTGATTTATTGAACATACAGTCATAATATCAACGGACCGACGCAACCAGGCAACAAGGTCATCGCAATTGAGTCATTCAAAGCAAGCCGCGAAAAAAGCTGGCGAAACATGTCAGCGCGGCCGTCCGCGCGAGTTCGACACGGCCACCGTGCTGGCGAACGCGAGCCAGGTGTTCTGGGATCACGGCTACCACGCGACGTCGATCGACGATCTGTGCAAGGCCACCGGTCTGCTGCGCGGCAGCCTGTACGGCGTATTCGGAGACAAGCACGGCATCATGCTCGCCGCGCTGGATCATTACTCGGAAGGCGCGGTCGCGCGGCTTGCGCAGCGACTGAGCGCGACGGCCGAGCCGGAGCAGGCGCTGCGCGACGCGCTGCTCCACTACGCGAGGGTGTCCTGCGCATTGAGCGGCCGGCGCAGCTGTTTCATTACGAATACGACGCTCGAAATGCAGCCCGATGACGAAGTGCTGCGCGCGCGCGTCGCCACGATTCAGCGCCGCATGGCGACTTTGCTCGCGGCGGCGGTGATCCGCGGTCAGGCGAGCGGCGCATTCGATTCGACGCTCGACGAAAAAGCCGTCGGCGATTTCCTGCTATGCGTGATGCAGGGCTTGCGGGTCATGGGGCGGGTCGCGCATCAGCAAGATGCGCTGATCGGTATCGTCGATGTGGCGATGCGCGCGCTGGTGTAACGCCTCGTCCGCGAGCAGTGGCGCAAAAATTTTTTAACCAATTTTTGAACGATCGGTCATGAAACGTGAGGCAATCAAGTCCGCTTCGGCGGCATTCGGTGGGTCCGTCAGCTGCGCGGCGAGCGCAGCCGTGAGCGGTCCCGGCCCGGCGATGGCCGGCATGGCTGTCGCCGCCAAAGCGTCGGCGCCCGGCTTTCAGCGCCAGGCGCTCGCGCTCGCCGTGCTGTTCGTCGGCGCCTTTCTCGCGCCGCTCGATTACTTCATCGTCAATCTGGCGCTGCCGTCGATTCACACGGGCCTCAACGCGAGCGACGCGCAACTGCAACTCGTCGTGTCGGCTTATGCGTCCGCCTACGCGGTGCTGCTGATCACGGGGGGCCGCCTTGGCGATCTGTTCGGCCGCCGTCGCATGTTCATGACGGGCATGGCGGCTTTCGTGATCGCGTCGGCGTTGTGCGGCTTCGCGACGAGCGGCCACATGCTCGTGATCTCGCGCATCGTGCAAGGCATCGCGGCCGCGGTGATGGCGCCGCAAGTGCTCGCGACGATTCGTGCGGTCGTGCCGTTGCATCAGCAGACGCGCGTGATGAGTCTGTATGGCTTCGTGTTCGGCTTGTCGTCGATCGTCGGGCAACTCGGCGGCGGCGCGCTGATCACGTATCACCCGTTCGGGCTCGACTGGCGCGTGATCTTCCTGATCAACATCCCGATCGGCATCGCGGCGTTCATCGGCACATGGAAGTTCGTGCCGGAGAACCAGCCGGCCACGCGTACCGGCGTCGATCTGAAGGGCGTCGCGCTGCTGTCGGCGGTGTTGCTGCTCGTCATCTATCCGATGACGCATGGCCGTGAAGCGGGCTGGCCCGCGTGGACCTTCGCCATGTTCGCACTCGCGGTGCCGGTGTTCGCGCTGTTCGTCGCGACCGAGCGGCGCGTCGAGCGCGCTGGCGGCCATCCGCTCGTCGATCTGCAACTGTTCCGCAATTGCGCGTTCGCGCTCGGTCTCGTGCTCGCGTTCCTGTTCTATTGCAATAGCGCGTTCTTCCTGACCTACGGCATCTTTCTGCAAACCGGCCTGCACTGGACGCCGCTCGCGTCGGGCATCGCGATCATGCCGTTCGCGCTCGGCTTCGTGATCGGGCCGTTGACGTCGCCGGCCGTGGTCAAGCGCATCGGCGCCCATGTGCTGACGCTTGGTTTCTCGATGATGACGCTGGGCTTCACGGCGACCGGCTGGTCCGCGACCCAATCCGCGACGCCCGATCTGCTGTTCTACTGCGGGCTAGTGTGCGCGGGCGTCGGACATGGTCTGCTGTTGCCGTCGATCATGCGCATCGTGCTGCAGGAGGTGGTGCCCGAGAAGGCCGGGCTTGCATCGGGTGTGGTCTCGTCGACGTTGCAGATCGGCTCCGCGTTCGGCACCGCGGCGATCAGCGGCGCGTTCTTCGGGGCGCTCGGCGGCCGTTCGGCACCCGCCTCTTATGCGCACGCGTTCCAGCTGAGCCTCGCTATCAATGCCGTGCTGATGTTCGTGTGTATCGGCCTGAGCGTGCTGCTGGTACGTCATCAGCAAGGCGTGCGGCGCTCGGTGGCCCCGGCAGTTTGAAATTAATCCGCTGGTAATCGTTTTCATTTGTTAGCTTGCTGAAAAAAATCGTTCAATTTGAACGAAGCGGTATAACCAACTGCATCGTATTTACCGGCGATCTACTCGTTCACAGGTAATTCTGATTTAGATCAAACTGGCTCATTCCGATTAACGGCTCGACGACATCGCATCAGCTTTTTGTAATCAGACGAAATCGACCTCGCATTTTCTACCGGCCTGCAAACGGCCTACAGTAAGTGTTGCGTTTGTGCGGTAGCGCACATAGGGTTAGCCGCAAGGTGTCGCGATGATTGTTTTTCGGTAATGCCGAGAACTTTAGCCAGCGAGCATGGACTCCGGGTCTAGTGAAAACGGTATCAATAAAAAAGCGCTTGCCGCGTTTAAATTCGATTGTTAATCTGTCTTAACTTTAGAGTGTACGTTCAACAGGTCGGAGTCGATAAAGCCGGGCTCAACTTAATAAACGCTCAAGATAGGGGGACCCAATATGCTGACCGCTACCATTGACGCATTCCAGACAACATCCGCCGCCGCCTTCAATGTGGGCGACGTCGTCAAGTTAAAAGAAGGGGGCCCGCGCATGACCGTGACGTACGCAGGTCCGGTCGCGCTGAATCCCGGCGACTGGGTGATCTGCGAGTGGTTCGACGAACACGGCGAACTGCGCCACGAAAGCTTTGCCGCGCAAGCCGTGCGTGCGGAGCCGCGCTCCATTCCGGCGGGCTCGGTACAGTGGAGTCGCATCGGGCGCGCGGCCTGACTGACGCCCCTGACTGACGCCCGTGCACGTCAATCAATCGGTTTCCTGTAGTTCGTTTGCTGCTCGTATTGCTCGAGCCGCCCGAATCGTTTCAGCGCTCGGGCCGGTCGCGCGCGGCTTGGCGTCGCCGCACGCGCAGCGTCAGCGCCGACGAAAACGCGCGCAAGGTCGACACCTTGCGTGTCGCCACGACGTCCCGCGCGAGGCTCTCCGCCGGATTCGGCTGTAGCGCCCAATACAGCGCGAGCAGCCAGCCGAGCACGGTCCAGCCGAGGCAGGCATTGAAGAGCGCGAGCGTCAGCACGTCGCGGCGCTTGCGCCGGTCCGCGATGATCGCCGGCAGAAAATACAGCGCCAGCGCGAACGCCGCGCCGATGGCCTGAACGGCCACGTTGCCACCCATACAAGCTCCCTGATGCACGATGCATGTAGCGATTGTCGCGCGAATGGCGGCCGCGCGCCTCGCACCTGCGCGTTCCAGTCTCCACCCCAATCACCGCAAGGGGTTCAGCCCGACACGCATCGGGACTATCATGATCGTTTCGACCGAACAGTACTTCACGGACCCGATCATGATCACCGACGACACGACCCAGCAGGCTCAACTCAACCCGGACACGCTACGAGAATTCGTCGAGCGCAAGTGGAACGACGAGATCGTGCCCGCGCTGACGGACTACATCGCGGTGCCGGCCAAGAGTCCGGCGTTCGATCCCGACTGGGCGAAACACGGTTATCTGGAGCGCGTGATCACCGACGCGGCACAATGGGCCGAGCAGCAACCGGTGCGCGGCCTGAAGCTCGAGGTGATCCGCCTGCCGGGCCGCACGCCGGTGATCTTCTTCGAGACGGCCGCGACGCGCTCGGGCAGCGACGAAACCGTCGTGCTCTATGGCCACCTCGACAAGCAGCCCGAGTTCGATGGCTGGCGCAACGACCTCGGTCCGTGGACGCCGAAGTTCGAAGACGGCAAGCTCTACGGCCGCGGCGGCGCGGACGACGGCTACGCGATCTATGCGAGCCTGACGGCGCTCGCCGCGCTCGATGCACAGGGTGTCGAGCGTCCGCGCTGCGTCGGGCTGATCGAAACCTGCGAGGAGTCGGGCAGCTACGATCTGCTGCCCTACGTCGACGCGCTGCGCGAGCGGCTCGGCAACGTCGGGCTGGTCGTGTGTCTCGATTCGGGCGCGGGCAATTACGATCAGCTGTGGCTGACCACGTCGCTGCGCGGCCTCGTCGGCGGCGATCTCGAAGTGCAGGTGCTAGACGAAGGGATTCACTCGGGCGTCTACGGCGGCATCGTGCCGTCGAGCTTCCGCATCATGCGGCAACTGTTCGACCGTCTCGAAGACTCCGCCAACGGCACGCTGCTGCCGAAGGGCTTCCACTGCACGGTGCCGGCCGCTCGTCTGCGCGAAGCGGAGGCCGCCGCAAAGATTCTCGGCGATGAGGTCTGGAAGAAGATGCCGTGGGCGTGCGGCCAGGACGGCCGTCAGGTGCTGCCCACCACGACCGATCCGCGCGAGGCGCTGCTCAATTCGACGTGGCGTCCGTCGCTGTCGGTGACGGGCGCGGCTGGCTTGCCCGCGCTCGCCGACGCCGGCAACGTGCTGCGTCCGCGCACGGCGTTCAAGCTGTCGCTGCGGCTGCCGCCGACCATCGAAGCGGAGAAGGCGGTCGCCGAACTAAAGGCACTGCTCGAATTCGATCCGCCGTACAACGCGAAGGTCACGTTCAAGCCGGATGCGGGCGCGGCGAGCGGCTGGAACGCACCGGAGGTCGCGCCGTGGCTCGCCACCGCGCTCAACGATGCGTCGCGTCAGCACTTCGGCGCCGACGCGGCCTACATGGGTCTCGGCGGCACGATCCCGTTGATGAACGTGCTGAAGGCGGGCTTCCCGAAGTCGCAGTTCATGGTGTGCGGCGTGCTCGGGCCGAAGTCGAACGCGCATGGGCCGAACGAGTTCCTGCACGTGCCGTACGGCAAGAAGCTGACGGCCGCGGTTGCCGAAGTGATTGCCGCGGCGCCGTGAGTTCTGGTTTCGTTTGAGTGGGGCTCGGGCGTGACCCGGGCCCGCTGTTTATCGATGCTGCTTTGATACAGCTGTTTTGCCCGCCGTTTCATTCCTTCCGTTCGAACCTCACCGACACGCTGAATGACCGACTCCCAGACTGCCCGAACCACCACGCCCCGGATTCCGGCCGATCAACTGCATGGCTACGTCAGAGCGATCTGGGAGCGAGCGGGCAGTACGCCGCGCGAAGCGGAGCTGGTGGCCGATCACCTGGTGGCCGCGAATCTGACCGGGCACGACTCACACGGCGTCGGCATGATCCCGCGCTATGTCGAATCGCTCGGCGACCAGCAACTGCAACTGAATCGACACGCCGACGTCGTGAAGGACGCGGGCGCGGTACTGACCGTCGAAGGCGGCAAGGGCTTCGGTCAGGTGATCGCGTTCGAGGCGATGGAGCGGGGCATCGAGCGCGCGCGGCGGCTCGGCGTCTGCGCGGTGGGCTTGCGCGGCGCGCATCATATCGGCCGCATCGGGCATTGGGCCGAGCAGTGCGCGCGCGCCGGGCTGGTGTCGTTTCACTTCGTCAACGTGGCGGGCGATCCGCTCGTCGCGCCATTCGGCGGCGCGGACCGGCGCATCGGCACGAATCCGTTCTGCGCCGCTTATCCGCGGCCCGGCAAACCGCCGCTGGTGCTCGACTTCGCGACCAGCACGATCGCGTTCGGCAAGACGCGCGTCGCTTATAACCAGGGCAAGCACACACCACCCGGCGCGCTGATCGATCACGAAGGCATGCCGACGCTCGAACCGAAAGTCATGCACGAAGCGCCGTTCGGCGCGCTGACGCCGTTCGGCGGCTACAAGGGTTTCGGGCTCGCGGCGATCTGCGAGATTTTCGGCGGTGCGCTGTCGGGCGGCTTCACGACGCATGCGGACACGCTCGCTACCACGCACGCGATCATCAACTGCATGCTATCGGTGATCATCGATCCCACCGCATTCGACGCGCCCGATGCGCAAGCCGAAGTCGATGCGTTCCTCGCGTGGGTGAAGGCGTCGCCGCTCGCGGCGGGCGCGGAGCGCATCTACGAACCCGGCGAGCCCGAGCGCGTGACGCGCGCGCAGCGCGAGGCCGCGGGCATTCCGATCGACGCGGCCACGTGGACGCAAATCCACTGCGCGGCGCGCGTCGTCGGGATGAATGAAGACGAAGTGGGTGGTTGGTCCGCGCGCCTCGGCTGAAGCGCGCGACAGCAGGGCTCAGGCGATCAGCCTGAGCTTGCGCCTATCGAGCAGCCAGCGCTCGAACTCGGTGGCGGGCATCGGCCTCGCGTACAGGAAGCCCTGCACGTAATCGACGCCGAGCCCCTTCATGAAGGCTTCTTCCGCCTCGGTTTCGATCCCTTCGGCGACCACCTGGAAATCGAGCTCCTGCGCGACGGCGACCATCGAGCGCACCAGCGCCTGTGCCTTCATATCCGCGTGGATCGAGCGCGTGAAGCTGCGGTCGAGCTTGATCACGTCGAGCGGAATACGGCCGAGTTGCGACAGCGACGAGTAGCCGGTGCCGAAGTCGTCGAGATGCACCTGCGCGCCGAGTTGGCGGAACTGCTTGATCAGCTCGATCGCGGCCGCTTCGTTTTCGATCAGGCAGCTTTCGGTCAGTTCGAGATCGACGAGGCATGGATCGAGACTCGCGTGCTGCAATGCCTCGGTGAAATGGCGGACCACGGCTGTATCCGTGAGCTGTCGCGCCGACACGTTGATCGCGACGCGCAGGTCATAGCCGGCCGCTTTCCAGCGGGCCGCCTGTTTCGCTGCGGTTTCCATCACCCAGCGGCCGAGCACGCCGATCAGTCCGGATTCCTCGGCATAACGGATGAATTCCGCCGGCATGATCTGGCCGCGCTCCGGCGAATTCCAGCGCACCAGCGCTTCGGCGCCTTGCACGGCGCCCGTCGCGAGGTTCAGCTTCGGCTGATAGTGCAGCGCCAACTGGCCTTCGTCGAGTCCGCGGCGCAGATTCGTGTCGAGCCACATGAACTCCGCGACGCGGCGATTCATGTCCGGCGAGAACACGCGATGCGTGCGCTTGCCTTCGTCCTTCGCGACGTACATCGCCGTATCGGCCGAACGGATCAGCGATTCGAGGGTTTCGCCATGCTCGGGCGAACGCGCGATGCCGATCGAGCAGCCGGTATAGACCTCGACGAGCCCGACAGCGAACGGCATGCGCATACGATCGAGAATGCGCTGCGCGGTGTTTTCCAGTTCATGCGCGAAGCCCTTCGCCGCGAGCACGATGAATTCGTCGCCGCCCAGACGCGCGAGCGAGTCGCCCGGATTCAGGCAGTCGCGGATCGCGTCCGACACGTCGCAGATGAGGCGGTCGCCGAACACGTGGCCGTAGTGATCGTTGACCTTCTTGAAGTTGTCGAGATCGAGAAACAGGACGCCGACGGTTTCGCCCGGCGCCGCCAGTTCGATCGCGATCTGGATGCGCTCCTGGATCGCGTTGCGATTGGCGAGGCCAGTGAGCGGGTCGGTGGTGGCCTGCTCGATCAGGCGGTCCTGCGCGAGCCGTTGCTCGGTGATGTCGGTACCCGAGCAGATCAGGAACTGCTCTTCGATGCCGCTGCCGCTGCGCACGAATTTGTTGCGAAACAGGAACAGCCGTTCGCCGTGCACCGTTTTAATGCGCCGTTCGATCTCGTACGGTTCGCCACGATTGAAAAAATTCGCGCTGACCTCGTTCGAGACCCGGTCGTCGTCGGACGACATGAACAACGTCCAGACGCTGCGGCCGATGATGTCCTCTTCGCTGAGCCCGGTCAGCTCCTCGGCGAGCCGGTTGAAGCGCTGTATCCGGCCGTTCCGGTCAACGATCACGACGACCGAATTGACCTCCGAGACGACCTGTTCAGCGAACGACAGACCGTGCAGCAGCGCTCGCGCGACGGATTCGGTGTCGCCATCGGCCGACGCGGTGCCGCCCCAGCCATGACAATCGAGTTTCTTGCCGACCAGATGCAGCCGCAGCGGCGCGGCGTCCAACTGAACGTCGACGACGACGTGGGAGGTCACGCCGCTCAGCGCGCGGACCTGGGAAGCTTGAGAAGAGGTGAGGGAAATGGCGACGCCGACAGCCGCGTGGCCGTGCGCAGGCACGAGTTCCAGCGTGTCGCTGGCGGCCGCCAGGCGCCAGCAAGGGCTGCTCGTGCCGAACCGCGCGTGAAGCACCTGGTCGTGTAGCTGGTCGCTCATGAAATCCCCGGAGTGTGCCGGCGGTCCGTAGCAAGGCGGGCGGCGGCAGACAGTCTTCCTCATACTAAAGTGAAACTGCCTCATTGTATCTAAGCGTGACAATTCGAGCGAAGAATCATTAACGTTTTGCTAAGCATGAGTATGGGCCGGCGCGGCCGCGCGCGGCGCGATTATTACCCGCCAGAACGACGCCACGATGACGTTGCTAGAGGCGGCGCGCCAGCAGCGCGCGGGCGCGTTCGCGTTCGGGCGGGTTGGCGTCGAGCGCCGCGTCGAACCGGAACTTGCCGGCCACCAGCGTGGCCGCCACCACGCCGTCGCGATACAGCACGCGGTTTCCGGTCACGGCCGGCACCTTGCCGCCGACCAGCAGCGTGCCGACGAGATTCAGCGGATCGGTCCCAGCAACGCAAATAAGTGCACCGTCGTTCGGCTGCCGGCGCACCTCGCGCAGCAGCGCAATCGCCTCGGGCAGCGCGAACTGCTCGCCCGCGAGTCCGTTGACGAACCGCCCGCCGCGGATCACGCCGCGCGCCTCGAGCCGCTGCAGAACGCGCAGCAGATCGCGCCACGGCGGAAGCCATTCGGCCTCGCGTTCGAGCACGCGCCAGAACACGACACCGTAGCGGCGCAGCAACGTCATTGCGACGTGTTCGAGCGCCTCGGGCGGCAACTGGCGCCGCCGTTCGGGGGGATTTTCCGGCGCAACGGCGGGCGGACGGCTCACGAGCGCCCAACGCCCCGCGTCGTCCATGCCGCCGATCAGCGCGCTCGCTCGCGCGCGCCGGCTGCTGGAAAATGCGTTGCGCTTGGCGACCGGCTTCAGCAACGCGCGCAAGCCCGCGAAGCTGTCGGAGTTCGCGAGGCCGGCCGCGACCAGCTCGCCGAGCGCGTTTTCGAGCTCCATGCGCAGCACGCGCACCTCGGCGAGCAGTTCGTCGAAGAACATCGCGCCGTGTTGCGCGAGGGTGTCGTGCACGCTTTGCGCGAGCGCCGACAACTCGACCTGGCGCGCCGGATCGAGCAGCGCGCGCCACGCACGCAGCTGGACGCGCGGCAGCAGCACGATCGGCGTGCCGCGGACCGGACCGGCGGCGCCGCGCGCCCGCTCGGTCAGGCGGGTCCAGACGATCTTGCCGGCGCGGCATAGCTCATCGAGCGAACTGCTGGTGTAGGCACGCACGCGCGCGGGCAGGATGTCTTCCTCCCACGCGCCGGCCGCAGCCTGGAAGCCTTCGAGCTGGTCGAGCGCGGCGGCGAGCGCGTCGCGGCCTTCGGCGCGCGACGTCGGCGCCAGATGCTGAGCCGTCGGCGTCAGATGCTGAGCCGTCGGCGTCAGATGCTGTGTCGTCGGCGTCAGATGCTGAGTCGTCGGCGTCAGATGCTGAGTCGTCGGCGTCAGATGCTGCCATTCGAACAGGAAGCGCATGAAGTCGTGCCGCTCGACCGGCTCGATCTCACGCCGCAGCCGCCTCACCGTGTAGCGGTGGATGCGTGCGAGCAGGTGTCGTTCGCACCATTCCTCGTCGCTCGTGTGCGGCGTGAAGCGGCCGCGCAACAGATAGCCTTCGGCTTCGAGCCGGATCAGCGCCTGTTCGATCCGGTCGGTCGGCAAACCGAGCGGGCGCGCGATCGCCTCGACCGTCAGCGGGCCGAAGCCGGTCAGCCGCGCGCGCAACACGTCGACGAGCGCGTCGTCGGCGCTCCAGCTCTCGGTGTAGCCCTTCGGGGCGCTCAGCGGCGGCATGTAGCGATTGCGCGCGATGCCGGGGTACAGCGCTTCGAAACAGGTCAGGCGTTCGGCGGGCAGCCACAGTGCGCTGTCGCTGTCGCTGGCGCTGGCGTTGTCGTTGCCCGTGCTCGCGTTGGCTTGCGCGGCCAGCGGCAAGCGCGTCGCCCGGCCGGCTTTCGCCAACGCCGCAAGCAGCGTCGGCCAATCCTCGTGCGCGAGCGCCTCGGCCCCGGTGATGCACGCGAGGCCCGTCAGCGCTTCGTGCATTTCGTCGGCGTTGCGCGCCTGCGGCCACGCCTCGTCGCGCACGCTGTCGATCGCGGCGGCGTCGAGCGCGCCAAGATCGTCGACGCTTTCAGGGTCCGTCCAGCGGCGGTTCAGCACCGCCTGGGTGCGGCGCTCCTCGATCGGCGCGTCGTCGAGATACGCGTAGGGCTTCGCGGTCAGGATTTCGGCGGCGAGCGGTGACGGTGCCGGCAGATCACGCGCGACGAGCCGCAACTCGCCGCGCTCGATGCGGCGCAGCAGCGCGAGCCAGCGTTCGCTGTCCATCGCGTCGTGCAGACAGTCGTCGATGGTTTGGTCGACTAAGGGGTGGCGCGGCACCTCGCGTTCGCCGACGACGTTCTCCAGACACGCGGCCTGCTCGGGAAACACGCTCGCGAGCAGATCCTCGCTGCGCATGCGCTGCAGTTGCGGCGCGGTCTTGCGGCCGCCCGTGTAGCGCGGCAGGCAGAGCGCGGTCGTCGCGTTCCAGCGCCAGCGCACGCCGAACAACGGCGCGTCGAGCAGTGCCTGGATCAGCAGACGTTCGGCGCTGTTCGAGTGCAGATAGCGCCAGACCTCGTCGAGCACGAACGAGTGGCTGCCGGTCAGCGACAGCACGATCGCGTCTTCGGTGGCGGCGGCCTGCAACTCGAAGTTGAAGCTGCGGCAGAAGCGCTTGCGCAGCGCGAGCCCCCACGCGCGGTTCACGCGGCTGCCGAACGGCGAGTGGATCACGAGCTGGGTGCCGCCCGATTCGTCGAAGAAGCGCTCCATCACCAGCGTGCTCTGCGTCGGCAGTACGCCGAGCGCGGCGCGGGCACGCGCCAGGTATTCGACGATCTGGCGCGCGGCGGGCTCGTCGAGCGCGAGCTCGTCGGCGAGCCAGGCGATGGCGTGGTCGAGGCGCGCGGTCGTGGGTTCGGCTTCGCTCGCGGGCAACGTGGCTGCGGCGGTTGCGGACGCCGTTGTGGTCTGCGTCGCGCTCTGCGCCACGGCAGCTTTCGCTTTGCGTCCTCTCTTTGCCGCGGATTTCGCGGGCGTTGCGGCTGCTTCGAATTGCGCCGCGGCGATTGGCACCGCCGCAACCGCGTGTGACGCCGGTTCGCCCTCCGTCAGCAAACGCTCGACCTGCTCCCGCAATCTCGTGACCGCGAAAGACAGCTCGTCGCTGCGCCCCGGCGCCTCGCCGAGCCAGAACGGAATGTTCGGCGGTTGCCCTTGTGCGTCCTCGACCCGCACCCGGCCACTCTCGATTCGCAGAATCCGATACGACGCGTTGCCGAGCTGGAACACATCGCCGGCGAGGCTTTCGACCGCGAAGTCCTCGTTGACGGTGCCGATATTGATCGCCTGCGGTTCGAGCACGACGGCGTAATCGGCGTTTTCGGGGATCGTGCCGCCCGACGTCACGGCGACCAGCTTGCCGCCGCGCCGGCCGCGCAGCGTGCCGCTTACCGCATCGCGATGCACGTACGCGGCACGCGGACCGTGGCGGCTCGTGTAGCCCTCGGCGAGCATGCGCAGCACCGCGTCGTATTGCTCGCGCGACAGATCCGCGTACGGCGCTGCGCGCCGCAGCATGTCGAACAGCGCATCCTCGCTCCACTCGGCGCTCGACACTTCCGCGACGATCTGTTGCGCGAGCACGTCGAGCGGCGCGCGCGGGATGCGTAGCGCATCGAGTTCGCCACGCCGCACGCAATCGAGCAGCGCCGCGCATTCGAGCAGGTCGTCGCGCGAGGCGGGAAAGAGCCGCCCCTTCGGCATGCCGCCGACGTGGTGGCCCGAGCGGCCGACGCGTTGCAGGAACGGCGCGATCGCGCGTGGCGAACCCATCTGGCAGACGAGGTCGACGTCGCCGATATCGATGCCGAGTTCGAGCGAAGCGGTCGCGATCAGCACGCGCAGCTCGCCGCGTTTCAGGCGCTGTTCGGCGTCGAAACGATGTTCTTTCGCGAGACTGCCGTGATGCGCAGCGACCGCGTCCTTGCCGAGCCGCTCGGTCAGATGACGCGCGGCGCGCTCGGCCATCCGGCGCGTGTTGACGAAGATCAGCGTGGTGCGATGCTGCGCGACCAGCTCGGCGAGCCGGTCGTAGACGCGCTCCCACACTTCGTTGGCCATCACCGCTTCGAGCGGCACCGGCGGGATCTCGAGCGCGAGGTCGCGCGCGCGGACGTGGCCGACGTCGATCACCGCGCACCCGGCCGGTACGTCGCTCTCGAGGCTCGCGCCGCCGACCAGAAACCGCGCGACCGCGCTGACCGGCTTTTGCGTCGCCGACAGCCCGATGCGCGGCAGGCGCCGGGCGCAGAGCGCGTCGAGCCGTTCGAGGCTCAGCGCGAGATGACTGCCGCGCTTGCTGCCGGCGAGCGCATGAATCTCATCGACGATCACCGTGCGCACCGTCGCCAGCATGCGGCGGCCAGAATCCGAGCCGAGCAGCACGTACAGCGACTCGGGCGTCGTCACGAGAATGTGCGGCGCGCGCTTTTTCAACGCATTGCGTTCCTGCTGCGTGGTGTCGCCGGTGCGCACCGCGGTGCGAATGTCGAGCGGCGGCAGGCCGAGCCTGTCGAGTTCGGCGGCGATGCCTTGCAGCGGCAGTTGCAGATTCAGGCGGATGTCGTTCGAAAGCGCCTTCAACGGCGACACGTAGACGACCAGCGTTTCGTCGGGCAGGGTGCCGCCGTTCGCGAGGCCTTGCGAGACCAGGTCGTTCAGCGCGGACAGGAATGCGGTCAGCGTCTTGCCGGAGCCCGTCGGCGCGGCGACCAGCGTCGAGCGGCCGCTACGGATCTGCGGCCACGCGGCGGCTTGTGCGTCGGTCGGGGCGGCGAAGGTTTGCTGGAACCAGTTGGCGACGGCTGGGTGAAAACCGTCGAGCGCCTGCTGGGCTGGCGGCAAGGCTGGCGCGGCGGCGCGCGCCGCGCTCGCGGTGGCGCGGGCCTTGCGGGAGCGGGGCGCCGCGTCGAGTGCGGCGGAAGTCTTTGCCGAAGTCATGCTTGTGCAGATGAGGGCGGCGCGGGGGATATCCAGTCGGTACCGGGCAATGTCGACCGTTTTGGCGGTTGTGGGTCATTCCACGCTGACGGCGCAATAGCCGCCAGTCTCGCAGGTTTTCGCGGCTCGTGCGCGGCGCATCGGGCTTCGCGCCGCTGCTGGAATTCGTAGTCTTTTGCGGCGTGTGTGCCACTCCTACCAACCTCCGCCAATTCCAGTACGCTTGACGACTCTTCCTGCACCCACGATGGAGCGTCGACATGCGATATAACCAGTTGGGCCGTACCGGTGTGTTTGTTTCAGAGTTGTGTTTGGGCACGATGACCTTCGGCGGTGGCGAAGGCATCTGGCGGCAGATCGGCGATCTGCAGCAGAACGACGCGGAGCGGCTGGTCGGCCGGGCGCTCGACGCGGGCATCAATTTCATCGACACCGCCGACGTTTACGCGGGCGGCCTGTCCGAGCAGATCACCGGCCAGGCGCTGAAGAATCTGCAAGTACCGCGCGACAAGGTCGTGATCGCGACCAAGGTGTTCGGCCAGACCGGCGAGTTCGCAAACGCGCGCGGCGCGTCGCGCTATCACATCCTCGACGGCATCAAGGCGAGCCTGAAGCGTCTGCAACTCGATCACGTCGACCTGTATCAGATCCACGGTTTCGATCCGGCCACGCCGATCGAAGAAACCGTGCGCGCGCTCGATACGCTCGTGCAGCACGGCCACGTGCGCTACGTCGGCGTGTCGAACTGGGCCGCGTGGCAGATCGCGAAGGCGCTCGGCATCGCCGAGCGGCTCGGCACCGCGCGCTTCGAAACGCTGCAGGCGTATTACACGCTCGCGGGCCGCGATCTCGAACGCGAACTCGTGCCGATGCTGCGAAGCGAAGGCCTCGGCCTGATGGTGTGGAGTCCGCTCGCGGGCGGTTTGCTGAGCGGCAAATACGGACGCGAGCAGCAGGCCGAGGCGGGCAGCCGTCGCACGAACTTCGATTTTCCGCCTGTCGATCGCGAGCGCGCGTATGATTGCATCGACGTGATGCGCGAAATCGCTGCAGCGAAAAACGTCTCGGTCGCGCAGATCGCGCTGGCGTGGCTGCTGCATCAGCGTGTCGTCAGCACGGTGATCGTCGGCGCGAAGAAAATCGAGCAGCTCGACGACAACATCGCGGCGACCAACGTCGCGCTATCCGCCGATGAGCTCGCGAAGCTGGCCGAAGTCAGCGCACTGCCGGCGGAGTACCCCGGCTGGATGCTGGAGCGGCAGGGCGAGCAACGCCGGCAGCAGCTGGCCGAGGTTCGGCACGTCGTGCAGCGATAACGCGACGGCGTACTCGCGTTCGCCCTGGAAGCCCGAATCTTCATCGATGGGCGCGCGAGTTTCATGCTCGCGCGCGCGGGGCTGAGGCGGTCGGCTGGAAAAACCGCCAACTCGTGAAGACGATCCACCGCTCTCAGGTTTTCCGCTGCCATTTCGTTTCGGCACTCGCTCAGGTCTCGACGTCCGCGAGACTGAAAGTCTCCGTCTTGTCGTTGTACGAGAAGATTTCCGCGTAACGACCCAGCGCATCAAGAACGAAGCAGTTCCCGGTTTGCGCACGACGATTCAGTTCTGAGAACGGTCATCGGGCCGGTACGCGTTTGATCGATCGCTTCAACAAGGGCCGCGCGCCGCATCGCCGGACATGATCGGTCGATGCGGCACGTAAGGACGGACGATGACTTAGCAATCGCTGCGGCTAATCATCAACCTCGCTTACCCCTGCGTATGCGCGGCGACCGCGTCCAGCGTGCGCGCCGAGTACACCAGCGTCGCGCCCGCGTTGATCGCCATCGCGACGCCGAGCGCTTCGGCGATTTCCTCGCGGGTCGCGCCGTGCTTCAGCGCCTCGGCCGTATGGACCGTGATACAGCCGTCACAGCGCAGGCTGACCGCTACCGCGAGCGCAATCAGCTCGCGCGTTTTCGCGCCGAGCAGGTCGGTCTTCTGACCGGCGCTCGACATCGCCTGATACGCCTTCACGCTTTCGGGCGCGAGCTTCGTCATTTCGCCGATACGGCCGAACAGTTCCTTGCGGTAATCGATCCAGTTCAACATGGCAGTGCTCCTTGGTCCGTTGCGCACCGGCGGTTGCCGGCGTCGTGGGACAAAGTATTGCGCCGCGCCGCGATATCCTGAATACTCATTCGACTCAACTTTTAGCGCGCTCGTCTCGTGGACACGCTCAGTCGCCTGATCGACCTTGCCCGGCCTCAAGCGAGTCTCGATCTTCGCTGCCTGCTATCAGGCGCATTCGACATCGATCATGCGCCGCTGGAGGCGGGCGTCGCGCCGTTTCATCTGGTGCTCGACGGCAGTTGTGTGATCGAGACCGCCGCCGGCGAGCCGCTCGAATTGCGGGCCGGCGATTTCATGCTGTTTCCGCGTGGCGCCGCGCATCGCATGCGCGACGTAAAGCGCTCGGCGGGTGGCCTGCCGTTGACGCTCGGGCATGACGGCATGCTGCCGGTGCGGCGCAACGATGGCCACGAAACCACTGCCACGGCCGCGCACGCGCCCAACGACACCGCGGTTCATGACGGCGTCGATCTGCTGTGCGGCCGCTTCGTCTATGCACCTGGTTCATCGGCGTTGCTGCTCAATGTGCTGCCCGATCCGCTGCACGTATCGCTCGGGGATGCGCAAACGCTCGATGCGTTGCAGGCGGTGATCACTCTGATGCGCGGCGAAGCGGAGCGGCGTCAGCCTGGCGCGCTCGCGATCGTGACGGCCTTGAGCCACGCGCTGTTCGCGATGGCACTGCGCGTGCACGGCGAGCGCAATGCGAACGGCACCGGGATGCTCGCGTTGCTGACGGACGCACGCCTCGGCGCATCGGTGCAGGCCATGCTCGACGCGCCCGAACGCGCATGGACGATCTCTGAACTCGGCGAGCGCGCGGCGATGTCGCGCGCGACCTACGCGCGCCACTTCAACGAGCGCGCGGGCGTGACCGTGATGGATTTTCTGACGCAGATCCGCATGGCGATCGCCAGCGATCTGCTGTTGCGCACACAACGCAGCGCGGCGGACATCGGCGAGGCGGTCGGCTATCAATCGGAGGCGGCGTTCGGCAAGGCGTTCGCGCAAAGCGTCGGTGTGACGCCGGGACGTTACCGGCGCCGCACACCAACGGACGATGCTCTGGATGAGTGACTAAAGACTCAACGCGTGGGCGATTCTATCTGGGCGGTCCGCCCTTGCTGAACACGCGCCTTTCGAACGACGCCATCAGTCGCGCGACCACGAGCGCGCAGACCGTGCCGAGCGTCACTTCGGCAAGCCGCAGAAAGGCCTTGTCCCACGCCGTGCCGATGCCTGGCACCAGCAGCATGATCGTCGCGGTGATGCCGCCGAGGCGCGCTGCGCTGCCGACGTTGACGACCCAGCAGATCAGGATCGCGACCGCCGCGGTCGCCGCGTACGCGGCAAAATGGCCGCCGCCCGCGAGCGTGCCGATCAGCCCGCAAATACCGCCGACCATCGCACCGATGAACTGGTCGCGCGACAGCTTGCGGGTGTCGATATAACTATGCTGGCTCACCGCGATCGCGGTGATGGCGGCCCAGAACGCCTGCTCGGTGTGCAGCGCGCGACCGATGCCGAACGCGAGACTCGCGCCTGCCACGGCCTGCACGGCCATGAAGCCGCCCTCGATCAAGCGGTCGCCGAGCGGCAGCGTCTTCAGGAAAGCGAACAGCGCATCGGCGGCGTGCGTGCGCGAGGAAGGGCTTGAATCGTCGGACGGAGTCATCGGATTAAGGCGGCTCGGCTGGACAGGGGGTCCCGTATTCTAGCGGCTCCGCTTCACGCTTCCACCGCGAGCTAGATCGTGCCGAACAGCGCGCGCGGCCGGTCGCGTAGCGTGTGCGCGAGAATCTGCAGGCCACGCGTCAACTGCTCGCGCGACTCGGCGCAAGCGAGGTTGATGCGCACGCCGTGCTCGACCGTCGAGCGATCGACCGCGAACGCGGATGCGGGCATCGTGTTGACCCCGCGCGCGAGCGCGTTTGCCGCGAAGTCGTCCGAGCGCCACGGCGGCGGCACGCGCAACCACACGAACATGCATGCGGGGTCGCTCTTCAGATGCTCGGCGGGCAATAGTTCGCGCGCGCCAGATCGAATCACTGATAAGGGGGACGGTCGTGCAATATGACCCCCCCCTTCGAAAACACCATCCCCCCCTCCGAAAGGGGGGGATTTGAAAGGCGACTGGCTCTATCTTTCTTCTCGAAATTCACAATGCATACGGGGCCGGCGCCGCTGGCCGCTCACGCCGACCTGGTGCCGTAGGCGATTTTTTTATGTTGGCTTTTTCGTCCTGTTTGAACTGCTTGCTCGTGTGAGTGGAATTCCAGATGCGAATGTCTTTCGCCGCATCTGTCGAGCGGGCCGGTCTTCAAGTCGCCAGGGCGAAAGAAAAAAGGTGATAGATGAATATCCTGTTGGTGGAAGACGATCCCGCGCAAGCTGATTCGGTCGAAAGGGAAATCGGGCAATCCGGGCATCGAATAAACAAGGTCGAGCGGGGCAAGGACGCAATCAGTTTTCTTCAGGCCAACGAGGTCGATCTCGTGGTGCTCGACTGGGAATTGCCGGGCATGAGCGGCTTCGAGGTGCTGTACTGGATACGCCGTCACCTGGGCCGCGAACCCGCGGTGCTGTTCGTGACCAGCCGACTTCTGGAAGTCGACATCGTACAGGCGCTGGACGCCGGCGCGGATGACTACGTCGTCAAGCCGTTCCGGGCCAAAGAGCTGGGGGCACGGGTAGGCGCGCTGTTGCGTCGCACACGACGCAGCATCAAGGTGGAAAGTGCAATCGCGGTCGGGCCGTATGTATTCGACGTCACGCAGCGCAGTGTTTTTCTGCACGGCGAATCGATCTTGTTGACGGAAAAGGAATTCGACGTGGCGGCCTATTTCTTCGCGAACGTCGGACGGGTCGTTTCCAAGCGGCTTCTGGCGAAGCTTGCGTGGGGCCGCGAGCTGGATAGTACGTCGCGCACGATCGACACGCATATCTACCGGCTGCGACGCAAGCTGGCCCTGCATCCGGACAACGGCGTGCGATTGACGACCATCTATACGCACGGCTACCGCCTCGACGAGGCCGATGCCGGCAGCGCGGAAGCGCAAGCGCCGGCGAGCACCGAGCCGGAAGACGCTGTCGCGGAGAAGGACAGGTCCGAGCAGGGCGCGCAAAGCGATCTCCGCTAGCGATCCGACACGAGGCCATGAGCGACCTGAAGCGGATTGCGCTGGTCGCGCCTCGTTGCGCGGCGACTCATTGAGTCGTCATACGGTTCGGCGTATCTTCAAAGCAAATTCACAACGACCCTCCATGCCTCTCACGGATAGCCGGTGAGAGGACACCTCATGAATACAACCGCTGATAGTTTCGAGCGTGAATGGATCGTCTCGTTGATCCAGACCAAGATGATGCCGCCGCGTCTTCCCGCTGGTTGCGTGCAACGGCCGGGATTGCTCCGGCGACTCGATGAACGACGTCCGCGTCACATTACGCTCGTGACCGCGCCCGCGGGTTTCGGCAAAACGACCTTGCTTGCCGCGTGGAGCGAAGCGCAAACGAGAAAGAAGCGTCCCGTTGCGTGGCTCAGTCTCGATGGAGAAGACGACGATCCGCAGCAACTCGGGGCCTATCTGGTGGCGGCGCTTTGTCGCGCGTCGCAGGAGATCGCGTGGCAGGCACAGCAACTTCTCGATAACGATGCACACACGCCGGTCAGAACGGTCATTTCAGTGCTGCTCAATGGCATCGCCGCATACGGCCGCGGTGTTTTCCTGGTGCTCGACGACGTCGACCGTCTGAGCGCGAAACCCGTTCTCGCGATCGTGTCGCGCCTGCTGCGCTACGCGCCCGACAACCTTCACGTGCTGCTCGGCGCGCGCGGCGAACCGGCGCTGTCGCTGAGCGGGCTGCGCTCGCCCGACAAACTTTCGCGTGTGAATGTCGACGATCTGCGCTTTTCGCTCGACGATGCTCAGGCGTTTTTCGATCACACCGGTAACGCGCTGCTCAACCGCAACAGCGTCGAGTTGTTGAACAGCGCGACCGAAGGCTGGGTGGCCGGTTTGCAACTGGCTTCGCTCGGACTGAACCGGATCGATGACGTGGCCGCGCTCGCCAGTCATCTCGCCGGTTCCCGCTTCGGCATCGATCGCTACCTGAACGATACGGTGTTTGCGCATTTGCCGCCGCCCATGCTGACGTTTTTGCTTTACACGTCGATTCTCGAGCGGCTTACGGCGACGCTGTGCGACGATGTCATGGGCGGTGAGGGCGAAAGCGGAGAAAAGCTGGGCTGGCTCGAGCGGCATAACGTGTTCATCCGGCCGCTCGATGAGACGCAGAACTGGTATCGCTATCACGCATTGCTGAGCAATGCGCTTCGCCGCCGTCTCATGCGTCAGACGCCACGACAGGTTCCGTTGCTGCATCGCCGGGCCAGCCTGTGGTTCGCGCGGGCTCGTCTGTGGCGCGAAGCCGTGCGACATGCGCTGGCAGCGGGCGACATCGGGCAGGCGGCGCAGTGGGCCGAAAACTGTGCGATGGAGATGCTCCAACGCGGCGACCCGTTCATGCTGCCGGGCTGGATTCGCAAACTGCCGCCGGACGTGATCGCGGGTCGACTGCGCTTGCGTCTGGCGAAAGCCTGGGCTCTCGCGATGTCGCTTGAGACCGCGCGCGCGTCGAAGGAGATCGGCGAGATTGCCGACGAGTTCGAACGAATGGCCCGTGATGATCGGTCGGTAGCCGACGAGGTCGCATGGGCGGAGATCAACGCGATCCACGCGGTGATCGCTTGCGTGAACGACGACAGCGAACATGCGCTGGAACTCGGGCGTGCCGTTGAGGCATCGACGGCGCCTGCGGAACCCTGGGTACGCCATTACGGGCAAAGCGCGGAGATTTTCGGCTTGATGTATAGAGGGCAGTTCGCCTACATCTCCCGCGTATGGAGAGCGCGGGTCGATCAGGTGGGGCTCAGCCGGAAACCGAACAGCGCGGATATGTTGCGCGATGCGGTGTACGGCATCGCCGCGCTGATACACGGCGAACTTCCCGATGCGAGGCGGGTGATGGAGGTCGCGATGCGGTACTCCGAAGACAAGCTAGGAGAGTGGTCGGCGGGCGCGGCCGCGGTAGCCGGTTGCCTTGCGTCGATTTACTACGAGTGCAACGAGCTGTCCAAGGCGCGGAAGTTGATCGACGGTCGCATGACCATCGCGCTGGAGACTTCGCCGCTCGCCGCATTGATGCGCTATATGCTTACCGCGTCGCGCCTGCTGTGGCGGGATGGCAAAAAAGGGCCGGCGCTCGCCGTTCTCGAGGACGGTCGACAGCTCGCGATAACCCGTCGATGGTTGCGTCTGAAGCTCGCGTGCGATGCGGAAACCGTCAGACAGCTGCTTGCCGACGGTAGGGTGGTCGAGGCACGACAGGTCACCGACGAACTGAGCGCGAGCGTACCGATGATGTGCGAAGGGCGACGGGGCTCGGCGATGGAAACGTGGGCAAGCTACTACGTGCTGCAAGCCCGCGTTCTGCTCGCTGAAAATGCCGCCGGCGACGCCGTTGGCTTTCTCTCGCGCTCACTCGACAATCTGGTTGCACTGGGCTGGCGCTATGCCGAGGCCGTCGTTTCGCTGCTGCTTTCTCTCGCGCATGAGCAGAACGGTGCCTCGGAACAGGCGTTCGCCGTGCTGGGAAACGCGCTGCGGATCGGCGGCGCGATGGGGATGATCAATAGCTTCGTGGACGAGGGGCCGCCGATGCGTGCGTTACTGGAACGCTTTCGCCGCACGCCATCGGAAATCGCGACCGGGCACGCCACGTATATCGGCACGGTGCTGGCGGCTTTCGACGAGGCGGATAACACGCCATCTTCTTCGTCGAGCTATGCCGACACGAAGATAACGCCGGGCACACTGAGCGCGCGTGAACTCGAAATACTGGGCTACGTCGCTCGCGGGCTGTCCAACAAGGAAATCGGACGATCATTGAATCTGGCACCCGAGACGGTCAAATGGCACATGAAGAACGTGTTCGAAAAACTGAACGTCAATTCGCGGTACGAGGCCGTGCAGAGTGCCTTCGGCATTCAGCCTGGAGCCGACTGAAGCGCCGTGCCGCGTGATGGCGCCGTCATCCGGTCACCTCACCGCGGCTCTCGTCCGAACGCTTCGCGCAGCTTGCGCTTGGCCCGCTGCAACGTATTGCGCCGCTCCTTCGGCAGGTTTCGGCCCGCTCGATTGATGTAGAAATTGAGCATCGACATCGCCGATTGAAACGGCGTGCCCTTGCGTCGACGGCTCGCCGTCGACGAGTGCTTCAACGATTGCGCGATGGACTCCGCGCTGCCGGTTTTGAAAATATCCTTCTGGATGTCCATCGCGTCGCTCGTTTCCATTACGTGATGCGACCATCTCTTCGCGCCGGATGCGCCGCTCGACTTCGCGGTTTTAGCGCGATGCGCGGCGTGCGCCTGCGCGTGGCGCTGACGCGCTGGCCGTCCCGACTTGCCACGAGACACAGGGCGTTTCGATTTGCTGCTGGTCTTTCGGGTCGCCATTGTGTTGTCTCCTGAAGCGGAATGTCGGACTCGCCACGCGTCAAAAATGGTCGATTTGGCGATCAGAGCTTCACGCCCCCGGCCTCGGGCGCATCCGACGAACCCGCGGGAATGTCACCGACGCCGAGGTCGTCGCGCCTCGTATAGACGTCGCCCCAGTACGGTTCGCTGCCGTAGTACTGATGCACGGTGGTGGCCCACGTCTGATCCGCCATCGATGGCCAGTGATCCTTATCAAATCCCGGTGCGTTCTTCACGCGCTCGGCCACCATGTTCAGCACGAAGCATTTTTCCTGCGTATCGAGTGTCAGCGCACGCCACGGAATCGCGAGCAGCTTGTCGCCGATGCCGAGAAAACCGCCGCTCGACAGCACCGCATACGCGACGCGGCCCGAACGCACGTCGAGCATGATGTCCTTGATCTTGCCGATGTGCTCGCCGTCGCTGCTGATAACCTTGTTGCCGTCGAGCGTAGCCGCTGCCATAACATCCGGACCTGGGCCTTCCGCGGTCGCGGCGCCTTTACCGACGATGTTCGCACCTTGTGTCTGGGTCTGCATCACCATGATGGGCTCCTTTTTGAAGGGGTGAATGTACCGAGGCATTTAGCAACGGCCGTTCCATCTAGCCATGCGGCGCCGTTACGCCGTGGCGCGCGGCGCATCCGCGCGACGAGGGCACCGCGTGCGTAAAGGATGCGAGCGCGTTTGCAATTATTTCGTCAGTGCCGACGCCAGCGCTGATCAGCAAAGCGCGATGCGCGCATGCGACGACTGCATCGCGCGGCATAGGCCTTGCTCGACTCTCAGTGATGGCAGCAGGGAACCGAAGGATCGCATCCGTCCTTTTACTTCAGGGAGAACCCAGATGAGCAAGTATTCGAAGGCATGGCTGTTTGCGGCATGTATGGTCGCGTCGGGCGCCGTCGCGTCGGGCGCCGCGTTCGCGCAGGCGGGCGGCGGTAACGGCAATAGCGGCGCCGGCGGCGGCAACGCGCATGGCGCGGCGACCGCGGCGCCGACGGCGGGCAACGAGCCCGCGTCGAATGTCACGGGCAGCACCATGGGATCGACTTCGTCGATGAAACATCATCACAAGAAGTCGAAGGCAAACAAGCCGATGACCGATACGACGAACACGCCCGGCGCCAATGCCAGCAGCGATACGAAGGGACAGTAACGCTGGATCGATGCGGGCGCGGCCAGGCACCTGTGCGTTCATCGTAACGCGCCGGCGATATCGCGCTCCCCATCGAGGGAGAAAATCGTGACTAAGAAAATTCATTATCAGGCGAACATCTGCGGCGGGGACCTCGCGCAATGCCTATGCGCTGGCGGCGGAGATACGCGACGGCGAACGCGACGTTTGGCTCGTGATGGCGGCGTTCGAGGAAGACGTTTGAGCCGGAGTCGATTCGGCGCTGAGCCCGTCACTGGGCCGGCGGTTTCGGTTCGGAGGCCATTTCCCGCGCAGCGCGCCGCGTACGCACGCGTGGCGTGGCTCGCAAATGTGCCGCGGCGCTTTTGTCTTTCGCGGCGGTGGCTTTCTTGCGCACCACGCGTGACTTTTTTAGCAGACTCGTCAACGAACCGTTGATACTGTCGTCGACCGACGACTCCCGCGTCTTGCGTCCTTTGTCACCGGATGCGCGCGCGAGTTTCGCCGCACGCTTTTCCGCCTCCGCGAGCAGCACCGCAAAGGCCACTTCATCTACCTTGAGTCCGCGGCGCGATTGGCCTGGCGCGAGGCTCTGCAACTCGCCCGCCTCGAACGCGCTGATGATCGCTGGGTGGATATAGCAGCGCCGGCAGACGGCGGGCGTATTGCGTAGCAGCGTCGCCACTTCTTTCACGATCGCGACGATATGACGACGCGCTTCGGCCGCGCTGCTGCACATCAAGCGGCGCAATGCCGCCAGCGCGTACACGCTGCCGGCCCACGTGCGGTAGTCCTTGGCGGTGAAGTCCGCGCCGCTTACGCGGCGCAGGTAGTCGTTGATATCCGTCGAGCCGACGCTGTGGCGCGTGCCGTCTTCGTCGAGATACTGGAACAGGTCGTGACCGGGCAGCTCCGCGCAACGTCGCACGATGCGCTTGATGTTCGGATTGTCCACTGTCACGTCGTGCTCGATGCCGCTCTTGCCGCGAAACTGGAAGCGCAATTGACCGGCCCTGATCTTCACGTGCTTCTTGCGCAGCGTCGTCAATCCGTACGAGTGGTTATCGCGCGCGTATTCTGCGCTGCCGATCCGGATCAGCGTCGTGTCGAGCAACTGCACGATGGCCGCGACGACCTTGTCGAGCGGCATGCCGGGCAGCTTCAGATCACGCGCCACGCGCGCGCGGATTTTGAGCAATGCGCGGCGGCCGAACTCGGCCATCCGTTCGTACTTGTCGGCATCGCGCGTTTCGCGCCAGCGGGGGTGATAGCGGTACTGCTTGCGGCCGCGCGCGTCGCGGCCGGTCGCCTGCAGATGACCGCGCGGATCGGGGCAGATCCACACGTTTTCGTACGCGGGTGGAATCGCGAGCGAATTGATGCGTTGAATCTCGTCCTCATCGACGATGCGCTTGCCGTCGACGTCGAAATAGATGAAGCCGTTCCGCTCGCGCTTGCGTGTGTAGCCGGGCCTCGTGTCGTCGGCGTGGCGCAGTCCCGGCGGCATCGGTTGGGGCGCGGTGTTGCCGTTCGCGGTGGTCGGGCTGCGTGATGTGGTCGTGGAATGAGTCGCGGTAGCCATTGTTGCAGGTAGAAGTTTCAAACCCGGTTCGAACCGGTTCGCCGAGTAGGTGCGATGTGTGCCGTGTGATCGGCGGGAAGCAAGGGCGATGCCACTGGTAGGTGACCAGCGCGCTGAGGCGGAACGGTCCTTGCGGAAAAGTCGACGTGACCAACCGGAAAGGGAGCTTTCATGAGCAGCACACTCAACCCCGATGAAGAGCCGCAGCAGACCGTCAAGCAAACGTCCCGCACGACGGGCGCGCTGGGTCCCAGCGACTCGTCCGATAGCGGCAGCGACGTGGCGGGCGCGAGGCGTCACGATTTCGACGTCGATACGGAGCTCGACAATCACGCGCTCGAAGCCGGCGACGCCGCACTCGGCAGCGATACCGATCGCTCAGGTACGGGCGAGCGCGCGTCGGCCGATGGCGATTCGACGTTGGAGATGGACCGCGATATCGACACCGACCACGTCGTCGATCCGCAAGTGCCGCCGGGCGCGGAACGCTCCGACGAAGACGAAACCGACGTCTGACCACGGCGCTTTTGCACACGCGGCGGCGCGAGCTGAACGGCGCAACCGCAGCGTCGGGGCATCGCCAACGTAACGTCAGCCCGCTGAACACTGCCTCAACCAGGCACGTGTTTTGCGTAACCATGCTTAGCGAAGGCGCAGACCTATGCACATGCATCACGGGCAAGTGCATGAGCGGGGCGCCGCATGAAGGAGAGCACACATGACTGATGCACTGAATGGCTACAAGGTAGCCGTACTCGCCGTAGATGGCTTCGAGCAGGCAGAACTCATGGAGCCGAAACGCGCGCTCACCGAGGCGGGCGCGACGGTCCATGTGATCTCGGCGAAGCCGGGCAAGATCCAGGGCTTCAAACACATCGACAAGGGCGATTCCGTCGACGTCGATGCGACCTTCGACAAGGCCAGTCCCGACGACTATGACGCGCTGGTGTTGCCGGGCGGCGTCGTGAACGGCGACGCGCTGCGGCTGCTGCCGCAGGCGCAGGCGTTCGTCAAAGCGGTCGACAACGCGAACAAGCCGATCGCGGTGATCTGTCACGGCACGTGGCTGCCGGTATCGGCGGGGATCATCAAGGGGCGCACGGTGACGAGCTGGCCTAGCCTGCAGGACGATATTCGCAACGCGGGCGGCACGTGGGTCGATCAGGAAGTGGTCGAGGACGGCAATCTTATTTCGAGCCGCAAACCCGACGACCTTCCCGCGTTCAACAAGGCGCTGATCGCGCAACTGACGAAGCGCAAGGCGGCTTGATCGCAGGCGGCGCGTTGGCTTCGGAGCCTGCGCATCGGTGATTCGACAGGGAGAAAATGCATGAAATTCCGGTATTCCCTACAAGTGTTGACTGCCGCGCTGGCCGTGTTGGGCGTGAGCGCGGCATCGATCGACACGGCCTGCGCGCAGGCGAGCGATGCGCCCGCCAGCGCAGCGCCGACCGGCAGCACGACGCTGTCACCCGCGGATCAGCAGTTCGTGCTCGAAGCGTCGAAGTCGGACGCCACTGAAATCGCCGCTGGCAAGGTCGCGCTGAAGAACTCCAACGATCCGCATGTCAGGAAGTTCGCTCAACAGATGATCGCCGACCACACGAAGCTGTCGCACGCAATGGCCGGGCTGGTCGCGAAGAAGGGCTTCAAGCCGACGCCGTCCGCGGATTCCGCGCTGGTCGGCAAACTGCAGACGTTGAAGGGCACCGAGTTCGATCAGGCCTATGTCGAGCAGGTCGGCGTGGAAGCGCATCAGCGCGCGGTCGACCTGTTCCAGCAGCAAAGCGAGAGCGGCACCGACTCGCAACTGAAGGCCGCGGCCGCGCAAGCGCTGCCAACCATCAAGCATCACCTCGAGATGGCGGAGCAACTGGCCGGCAAATTAAAGGGCTCGTCATGAACGCGATCCTGCCACGGCCTGCTTATGAGGACTCTCTGATGCAGATCACTTTCCCCGATGACGAAGCGGCCTTCGATGGCGCCAATCTGACCGTGCGCTTTCTTGCGCGCGTCGATGGCGAGCCAGTGGTTTGCGCGATCACTGCCGAGGCTCTGGAAGATCATTTCGGCGCGGAGTCCGCGCTTGAAGCGGCGTTGATGGCCGCTTTCGACAGAGGCCGTCAGCGCATCCGCTCGGTCTGCGCGGAAGCGCTCGACCAGAACAACGGAGAAGGCGTAGTGTTGCATAGCGGACTGTTCAGAGTGGAAGGCATGGAACCGGATCGCGGCGCCGCGGCGTAGCGCCGCTGCATGTCGCATTGACTGGGCGCGCTGCTTCCGACTCGCGTCAGCGGCGACAGGATGGTCCACGAACGGCAATTAACGATAAGGAGGCCGTATGTCACTCATCGTCGCGGCACGCTTCACGACTTTTCCCGCTGCGGAAAGCGCGGCGCAAAAACTGTTCGATGCGGGTTTCGTGGAAGAGGACGTCACGCTGTTTTTCGTCAATCCACGCGGCCAGCATGCGCGTTTCCCGATCGGCGGCGACACCGATACCGACCCCGGCGCGCGAGGAGCGCCTAAAGGCGCGGGCATGGGCGTGACGATCGGCGCGGTGATTGGCGCGGTGATTGGCGTGGCGATCTTCGCGGTGTTTTCCGCGCCGCTGCTGGTGTCGCTGCTCGCGGCCGGCGTCGGCGCGTATGTCGGCTCGCTGGTCGGCGCGATGTCGCGCACCACGGAGCGCGGCAAATCGGACCATCGCGTGCCGTATCACGAGGAGTCGCGCGATTCGGGCGTGCTCGTCGCCGTGCACGTGTCGCCCGACAATCAGCTGGACGCCGCGCGCGTGCTACGTGAAGCGGGCGGCGTGTCGATCGAGAAGGCGACCGGCCGCTGGCAGCAGGGACGCTGGGCCGATTTCGATCCGCTGAAGACTCCTGAGCCGATCAAGGAATTCGCGGAGAAGCGCGCGTGATATGAGCGACGCGGCATACCAACAAAAAACGGCCCGATGACGATCATCGGGCCGTTTTCCGTTTACCGCGCTGTTTCGACGTCGCGCGACACCCGCGGTTGCCGCGCATCGCGCGGCGGCTGCGCTCGTTCGAGCTGCCTTTCGCTATACATCGGCTCGCACGAGGTGCCGGGCACGCGTGATGCGTGCTATCAAATGCAGCCCGCCGCGCGTCGAACCGATTCATCGCGAGGCACATAAAAAGCCCCGCGCGGCGGGTTCCGCGATGAACGAAACCCTTGGAGGTATTGAATGGCTACCAACGTTGTTTCCGTATTGAATGAACTGGTCGAAACGTCGAAGGATGGCGAAAAGGGCTTTATGAAGGCAGCCGAGGATGCGCACGACGACCAGCTGAAGATGCTGTTCCGTTCGAGTGCCGAGGACTGCTCGCGCGGCGCGCGTGAGTTGCAGGATGCCGTTCAGACACTGGGCGGCAAGCCCGAAACCGGCGGCAGCATGAGCGGTGCGCTGCATCGCGGCTGGGTCGACGTGAAATCGGCGGTAGCGAATCGCAGCGACCATGCGATTCTTGCCGAGTGCGAAAAAGGCGAGGACGTCGCGAAGAAACGCTATCACGACGCGCTGGAGAAGGATTTGCCGGCGGACGTGCGGGCAATCGTCGAGCGGCAGTACCAGGGCGTGCTGCAAACGCATGACCGCGTGCGCGATCTGCGCGACCAGTATGCGGCAATGAAGCATTGACCGACGCGTCAGTGCAATAAGGAAGAGCCGGCTCTGTCAGCCGGCTCTATTACGTTCTGTTCAGTCGAATCGGTGCGAACCAATCGCGCGGATATCAGTCAGCCGCGACTTTCAGATGGTTCTTCACGCTGGTCACGCCCTTCACGCTTTGCACGACATCTTCGGCGGCGGACTTGTCGTCCGCCGAAGGCACCGAACCCGTGAGCCACACGACGCCCTTGCGGGTCTTCACGTGGATATGCGTCGATTTGACGTTCTTCGCGGCAAGCAGATCAGCCTTGACCTTGGTCGTGATGGTGCCATCGTCGATATGCTGACCGATGCTTTCCGACGACGCTGGCGGGGCCGAAGCGCTGGTCTGGGCGTTCGCGTTCAGCGCGAACGCGACGACGGCGATGCTGCCTGCGGTCTTCAGAAGCTGGATCGTCTTCATGGTTCTCTCCATCAGGTGGTAATGAAAATGGCGGTCTTGTTGGCCGGTGGCCGATCGCGGCCGAAGCCGCTGATGAGACACGTGGGGTCGTCGCCGCTACGGTACCGTCAGGGGCCCGTTTCTCGACACCGGACGCTGTACTCGCATCCGCGCTCGATCGAGGCGTTTGCGAAGGGCGGCGTCCGTCCACACACCGTTGCTTCGCAACCATCGTGCCTGCCGGCTGCGAGCCAATCCATGCCGCTCGCGAAAGCCGCATGCACCGGGGAGTTTCGACTGACGAATAGGGCTGCGGCGCGGCCATGCGCGAGGCCGCCGGAGAGGTGAAGAAAGGGACCGGAAATTGCCTGCCGTTTGTAAAAACCGGCGCGCCCGGTCAGGGCAATTCATCCGCCTGAATAAACAAAGCGCAATCAAAACAGCGTCTTGCGCGATCTGGTACGGACGTTGCATTGGTCAGTGAACTCGGCTCGTTGAGTCTGAGGCTATTAACGAACGGGATCACTCCAATGCCTTCAATCGAACTTCGTACAAGGCAGTCTCTCGCACTGACGCCTCGTCTTCAGCAGTCGGTGCGGCTCTTGCAATTGTCGGCGCTCGAGTTCCAGCAGGAATTGCGCACGGCGCTCGATACCAATCCGTTCCTCGAATACGACTCATCCGAAGCGGAGGACGTCGCGCTTGCCGGCACCACACCAGGCGAGGGTGAAGACGCCAACGCGCCGCCCGCTGTCGATACGCTTGCCGCCGCCGAGCCGGACGGACTGCCGGCGGAAAGCGCCGGTAGCGATACGCTCGAAAGCGCGGGCCAGGACGACATGCCCGCCGATTTTTCCGGCGACTACGGTTCGCGCAACTCGATGCGCCAGAACGGCGACGCGGACGGCAGCGATCCGGCCGATTGGGCTCGCTCGCAACCCACGCTGCGCGAACAGTTGCACGACGCGTTGCGCCTGTACCGGCTAGACGACCGCGATCGCGCGGTGGCCCGTTTCATCATCGAGGCGCTCGACGACGACGGCTATCTGCGGCAGTCGCTGGCCGACCTGGCCGATAGCGTCGATCTGGAACCCACGCTGACCGAGGAAGAACTGCTGGTGGCGTTGCGCCTCGTGCAGGCGCTCGATCGTCCGGGGCTCGGCGCGCGTTCGCTATCGGAATGCCTCGCGCTGCAGATCAATGCGCTACCCGCCAATACGCCGGGACGCGACGTCGCGCGGCAGATCGCCGAGCATCATCTGGAAAGGCTCGCGCGCCGCGAGCAGGCCGAGTTGCAAAAACAGATCGGCTGCAGCGCGGAGGAATTGCGTGTGGCTTGCGCGTTGGTGCGCAAGCTCGATCCGAAGCCCGGCAATTGCTACGGCCGCACCGAGGATAACTATGTCGTGCCCGACGTGATCGTGCGTCAGGTGCGCAACAAGTGGGTCGTGTCGATCAATCCGGCGGTGCAGCCGCGGGCGCGAATCCATCGCATGTATGCGCAGCTGTTCGCGCAGTCGGCCGGCGCGAGCCGTTCGCCGCTCGCGCAGCAGCTGCAGGAGGCGCGCTGGCTGATCCGCAACGCGCAACAGCGCTTCGATACGATCCAGCGGGTCGCCGAATGCATCGTCGCGCATCAGAAGGCATTCTTCCTGTACGGCGAGATCGCGCTGAAGCCGATGGTGCTGCGTGACGTGGCTGACGAGCTGGGCCTGCACGAATCCACGATCTCGCGCGCGACGGGCAACAAATATATGGCGACGCCGCGCGGCATCTTCGAGTTCAAGCATTTCTTCCCGCGCGAGCTCGGCACCGAAAGCGGCGGAACCTGCTCGGCCGCCGCGGTGCGCGCGCTGCTCAAGGAGATGATCGCCGCGGAAAATACGCGTGATCCACTGTCGGACGTGACGCTCGCGAAGATGCTCGCGGATCAGGGCGTGCTGGTCGCGCGACGCACGGTGGCGAAATACCGGCATCTGATGAAGGTGCCGCCGGCTGAACTGCGCCGGCAGCTTTGACGCGCCGAAGTTTTAACGGGGGTTGAAATAAACCTGGCGGGGGTTTGAAGCAAAGCAGTCATGCAAACAGCAGTACATTGCGCACAGGGTCATGCGAGATCGTCCGCTCGCATGACCCTTTTTCGTATCTGGACGTTTCGCCGGCATGCCTTTACATTGGCGGGTCAATTGGAAAGAGATCGGCGGAACGGGCCGCACAACAACGGGTGAGCGCAATGAAGTATTCGAATCTGGTCGAGCGACTGCAAGGGCGGCGCACGTCGGCGTGGGAAATTCATCGGGTCGCGCAGCAGGCGGCCGCCAGGGGCGAAGACGTGATCGTGCTGAGCGTCGGCGATCCCGAGTTCTCGACGCCCGCGCCGATCGTCGAGCGCGCCATCGATGCGTTGCGGGCCGGCGATACGCACTATACGGCGATGGCCGGTCGCGAGCCGCTGCGCGCCGCGATCGCCGCCGAGCACGCGCGCACGACGGGATGCGACGTGAGCGCCGCCAACGTGGTGCTGACCGCCGGCGCGCAAAACGGCGTGTTCGCGGTGTCGCTGTGCCTGCTCGAAGCGGGCGACGAAGTGATCGTTCCCGAGCCGATGTATCTGACCTACGAGGCTTGCGTGCGCGCGGCGGGTGCGACGCTCGTCGCGGTGCCGGTCGATCCGGCGCGCGCGTTTCACGTCGACTGCGACGCGCTCGAAGCGGCGATCACGCCGCGCACGAGGGCGATATTCTTCGCGACGCCGTGCAACCCGACCGGCGTGGTGATGCAGCGCGCCGATCTCGAACGCATCGCGCGGCTCGCGTGCGAGCACGACCTGTGGGTGCTGTCCGACGAGGTCTATGCGGAACTCACGTTCGAACGCGATCACGTGAGCATTGCGTCGCTGTCCGGCATGGCGGAGCGCACGGTCACGCTCGGCAGCCTGTCGAAGTCGCATGCGATGGCGGGGTGGCGTGTCGGCTGGACAATCGGGCCCGCGACGCTGATCGAGCACATGGCGCGGCTCGCGCTCGCGATGCTGTACGGCCTGCCGGGTTTCATCCAGCAGGCCGCGTTGACGGCTTTGGAGAACAGGGCGGAGATCGTCGCCGATATTCGCGAGATCTACCGGCGGCGGCGCGACGTCGTGTTCGAGCGCTTGCATCGTGTGCCGGGCTTGCGGTGCCTGTTGCCCGAAGCGGGCATGTTCATGATGGTCGACGTCAGCGGGACCGGGCTCGATACGACCGAGTTCACATGGCAGCTGTTTCGCGCACAAGGCGTGGCCGTGCTCGACGCGAGTGCGTTCGGGGAGACGGCGAACGGCTTCGTGAGGTTGGGGCTGGTGGTGGGCGAGGATCGATTGATCGAGGCGTGCGAGAGGATCGCGCGTTTCGTGGAAAGGGGGCGGGGCCGAGAGGGCGGTGGGTTGTAGATTGCGACGATCCGGTCGGTGGGCACCACGGCCAGCCGAAGGTGGCTGGGCAGTGCGTTCGACGCGGCTTACTTTTTCCTGCGCACAAATTTCAAGCCGAAGCGCACCAGCCGAGGCATCGTTTCGGGCCGCAACAGCCGTGGGTCATACCCAGCGAATCGACGTTCGTTTTCCTGAAGACACAGTTGCATCAATTCGGGCACGCTAATATCGACATCCGTTACCGACTGCGCGCCGTTTACCGTGAAGTTGTTATCGTGCTCATGGACGTTGCCGTCAGCATCCATCGCACGTGCGAGCCCAATGCGCTCCCACACCAGAAACGCCCACACGCCCGCCACCTTGAGCTCGAAGCGGATGCGCTGCCACCATGAAAGCTGCGCGCGATGCCACGCGACCCAGTTCGCGAACAGCAGAATATGGCGGCACTCTTCCTGCATCACCGGCTCGAATGTCTCGGTCAGTGCCGGCGGGAACAGGCCCGAGCGCCGCGCCACCTCGAACAGACCGAACGCGAAGAAGCTGTCGATACATTCGCTATAGCCGGTCACGAGGTAAGCCCGTTCCGTGTCTTTCGGATAGACGTACGACGGCTCGGTCGCGAGCGCGATGCCATACGCATGCACCATGCGCGACAGCACTTCCTTATGGCGGTTCTCTTCCCACGCGTTCAGCGCAAGTGCGTCGCGCAACTCCGGGGTGTCGAGCGAGGCCGCGTAGGCGGCCATGCGCAGGCGCGCCCTGCCTTCGGTTTGCACGGCGATGTCCCAGATCGGCAGATCGACGATGCGCTTGAGCGTCGCGGCTTCGAGCTGCGGCCACGCGAGCACGGACGGGCGATACGGATTGAAGGTCTCGCGAAACATGCGGCACATTTCCTGCCGGTGCACGTCGGAGCCGGGCGCCAGCGGTCCGTTGACGGTGCTAGTCCAGTGCCGCATCGCGTGGTCGGCGGCGTCGAGGGTCGAGGGGTCGGGCTGCTCGTGCGGCAGTTGCGGCGCGCGAAAGCCGGGGATCAGCGCGGCAGCGTCGAATGCATCCAGTACCAGTTGGTCCATTGGGTATTCTCGACAAGGCGACGAAGGCGCTGTCGATTCTGCCATGACTGCGCAGGTCTGCGCCACGTCGAGCAAAAAGCGCTTTGTAATGTTCGGCGTGCTGTGACGCCGACGGTTGACGCCGCGCAAACTTGCGTCAAGAATCGAGCGCCGGGTGTGCTCCCGAACCCGGCTAGCCCGATTCCAGCGCGTTTCGATTCGTCGCGGAAAACTTCATGATCCATCGCTTCTCTTCTTCATTGCGCCGCTTGCTGACAGCCGGATTACCGTCCGCCGCGCTGACGGTGACGCTTTCTGTCGCTGGTGTGGTGCCGTTCGGCGAACGGTGCATGGCAGCCGCCCAGGCCGATGCGTCGAGCACCTCGGAAAGCACGGCGACGGGGGGAAGCACGGACGCCGCCGCATTCGCGCCGATCGCACCACGCCAAGGGCCGCAGGCGAACGCGTCGCCGGTCGGCGAATCGAGCGAGCCGCACGCGATGACGGCGCGCCCGAACGGCGAGCCGCGCAGGCGGACGGCTGCGCGTGGCGACACGCAGGCTGCATCGAATGCACCGGACTCGGCCGACGCGACGGCAACGCCTCGCAACGACAGGGCTTCGACGCCCGCGATTCCCGTGCCACCCGAAACCACCAGCGTCACCACGCATTCGCTGCGCCTGAACGGCCGCAAGCTCGAGTACACTGCGAGCGCGGGCAATCTGTTGCTGCACGACAAGACCGGCGCGTCGAACGCGAGCGTGTTCTATGTCGCGTACACGGTGCCGACCAGGACGCCTGCGACGCGTCCGATCACCTTTCTGTTCAACGGCGGCCCAGGCGCCGGCAGCGTATTCCTGATGATGGGCTCGGTCGGCCCGAAACGCGTGCGCACCGCGAGCCCCGCGAGCACGCCGCCCGCGCCGTACACGCTCGACGACAACCCCGATAGCCTGCTCGACACCAGCGACCTCGTGTTCATCGACGCGGTCGGCGCGGGCCTGTCGAGACCGGTCGGGCATGGCACGGGCAAGGACTTCTGGGGCGTCGATCAGGACGTCCGTGCGTTTGCGCAATTCATCGACCGTTATCTGACGGTGAATCAGCGCTGGAATTCGCCGAAGTACCTGCTCGGCGAATCGTATGGCACCGCGCGCGCCGCGATGCTCGCTTATCAGTTGGGGCAGAACAATATCGCGCTGAACGGCGTGATCCTGCTGTCGTCGGTGCTCAATTCCGCGGCGTTCGCGCCCGGCAACGATTTCAGGAGCGAGAGTTATCTGCCGAGTTTCGCGGCGATCGCGTGGTATCACGACAAGGTCACGCCGAAGCCCGCGAGCCTGCCGGCCTTTCTCGACGAAGCACGCGCGTTCGCCCGCGGACCCTATGCGCAGGCGCTCGAACAGGGCGATGCGCTGCCCGACGATCAGCGCGCCGCGATCGCCGCGCGCATCGCGTACTTCACCGGATTGGACGTGGGGTTTGTGAAGCGTAACCGTCTGCGTCTTTATCCGTCGCGTTTTCGAAACGAGTTGCTGCGCAACGAGTCGCGCAGCGTGGGCCGCTACGATGCGCGTTTCGAAGGCCTGAACTACGACGATGCATCGGAGGATCCGGACTTCGATGCGTCGGTGAGCAGCGTGTCGAATGCGTTCAATGCGGCGCTTCATCAGCATCTGTCGGACGACCTGCACTACACGCCAAGCGACCGTTACGTGGTGTTCAGCGACGACGCGTTGAAGCAATGGGACTGGAAACATCGCGAATGGTGGGGCGAACGGCTCGAGCTGCCCTACGCGGGCGGCGATCTGGCCGAAGCGATGCGGCAGAATCCGCAGTTGCGGGTGTTATCGCTGAACGGCTACTTCGATCTCGCCACGCCGTTCTATGCGACCGAATATGCGCTCGCACATCTCGGCCTCGATCGGTCGCTGCGCGAGAACGTGCGCATCGCCTACTATCCGACCGGCCATATGGTGTATCTCGACGATGCCGCGCTGCACGCGATGAAGCGTGACCTCGTGAGCTTTTATACGGGGCAGCCGCGTTGAGATCGGCGAATCGTCGCATGGTGTCGAAAGGTATAATTCCCCGCACCGTGGAGTAGCCGCGCGCTCTGTCAACCGGCTTCATCGTTCGCCGCTTATGCCATTCACCCCGATTCCGTCCTTCGCGCGCAAGCGCATTTCCGACGTGGTGTCCGACCAGATCAAGCAACTGGTCTCGGAGGGCACGCTGATGCCCGGCGACCGTCTGCCGGCCGAGCGCGATCTCGCGGCGCAGCTCGGCGTGTCGCGACCATCGCTGCGCGAGGCGCTGATCCGGCTGGAGGCGGACGGTTACATCGAAACGTCGGGGCGCGGCGGTTTCACGGTGGTCGACGTGACCGCGCCCATCATCTCGAAGCCGCTTGCCGAACTGTTGCTGCAGAATCCGCGCACCAGCGCCGACATTCTGGAGTTGCGCCAGGGGCTCGAAGCGATTTCGACGGTCTATGTCGCGCAGCGCGCAACCGCCACCGATCTGAAGAAAATCCGCGCGGCGTTCGAGGCGTTGAAGGCCGCGTCGCTGTCGCGCGATCGCGCGAATCTCGCCGAACTCGATGCCGCGTTTCATCTCGCGATCGCCGACCACACCGGTCAACAGACATCGTTCCCGCCGCTTTTCCTGAAGAGCCTATGAAAGTCGCGCTGTTTATCCCGTGCTTTATCGACGCGTTCTATCCCGAGGTCGGTATCGCGACGCTCGAACTGCTCGAACGTTTCGGCATCGGGGTCGACTATCCGCAGCAGCAGACTTGCTGCGGCCAGCCGATGGCCAATAGCGGCGCGCATGCGGACGCCGCCGCCACGGAGCGACTATTCGCGCGCAACTTCGCGGGTTACGACTACATCGTCGGGCCGTCCGCGAGTTGCATTCATCACGTGCGCGAACATCTGAGCGCGCTCGAGCAGACCGACGAAGTGAAGAAAGTACGCGCAGGCGCTTACGAACTGGTCGAGTTTCTGCACGACGTGATCGGCGCGCGCGAATTTCCGTGGGCCGAGTTTCCGCATCGCGTCGGTCTACACACCAGTTGCAGCGCGCTGCGTCATCTGAAGCAGGCGTCGGCGTCGGAAATCGCCGGCACGCCGTTTTCGAAGCCGCGCGCGTTGCTCGAAGGCGTGAAGGGCATCGAGTTCGTCAAGCCGGCGAGGCCCGACGAATGTTGCGGTTTTGGCGGCACGTTCTCGGTCACCGAAGAGGCAGTGTCGGTGCGCATGGGGCAGGACAAGGTGCGCGACCATCTGAATGCGGGCGCCGAGTACATCGTTTCGGGCGACATGTCGTGCCTGATGCACCAGCAGGGTTGCGCGGAACGCATGAAAGCCGACGCGCGCTTCATTCATATCGCGCAGGTTCTCAATGGAGCACGCGCATGAGCGGCGACCATCACCGCATCGATCACGCCAAAGCCGCGGGTTCTTTCATCAGCAAGACCGAGCATGTCGCGTTTCACGACAAGCGTCTGTGGGACCTGCGCGAGAAGCGCGACGCGCAGGCGCACGGCATTGCCGAATGGGAAACGTTGCGCTCGCTGGCGTCGGGCATCAAGGAACACACGCTGTCGCATCTGGCCGACTACCTGGAGCAGTTCGCGGCGGCGGCCGAGGCCAATGGCGTGGTCGTGCATTGGGCAGCGAGCGCGGAAGAGCACAACGCGATCGTCCACAAGCTGATGTCCGAGCGCGGCATGACGACGCTCGTGAAGAGCAAGTCGATGCTGACCGACGAATGCCGGATGCGCGAGTATCTCGAACCGCGCGGCATTACCGTGATGGAAACGGACCTCGGCGAGCGCATCCAGCAGCTCGATCATCAGGACCCGAGTCATATGGTCGTGCCGGCCGTGCACAAGCTGCGCGCGGACGTGGCCGAGCTGTTCGGCCGGACCATCGGCACCGATCCGAAGAATAGCGATATCCACTATCTGGCCGAAAGCCAGCGCATGAATACGCGGCCGTATTTCGTGGGCGAGAAAACGGCTGGCATGACCGGCTGCAATTTCGCGGTGGCGGAAACGGGCACGGTCGTCGTCTGCACGAACGAAGGCAATGCCGATCTTTCGGCGAACGTGCCGCCGCTGCATATCGCATCGATCGGAATCGAGAAGCTGATACCGAAGGTGTCGGATCTCGGCGTGTTCGTGCGCATGCTGTCGCGCAGCGCATTGGGTTCGCCGATCACGCAGTACACGTCGCATTTTCGTGCGCCGCGGCCGGGCACCGAGATGCATTTCATCCTCGTCGATCATGGCCGCTCCGAACGGCTCGCGATGGAGGACTTCTGGTACTCGCTCAAATGCATACGCTGCGGCGCGTGCATGAATACGTGTCCGGTCTATCGGCGCAGCGGCGGCCTGTCGTATGGCGGCACCTATTCGGGGCCGATCGGCGCGATCATCAATCCGACGTTCGATCTGAAACGCTATAGCGCGTTGCCGTTCGCATCGACACTCAATGGCAGTTGCACGAATGTGTGTCCGGTGAAGATCAACATTCACGAGCAGATCTATAAGTGGCGCGCGGTGATCGCCGAGCAGCACGAAGTGCCGTTCGTGAAGCAGGAGGTCCTGAAGATGGCGGGGCGTCTGCTATCGAGTCCGACCTTGTATCGCGCGACGGTGTCGTCGATGGGCAGCGCGTTGCGGCGGCTGCCGAATTTCGTGCTGTACAACCCTCTGAATATCTGGGGCCGGCAGCGCGAATTGCCGGAGGCGCCGAAGATGACTTTTCATGCCTGGTACAAAAAGAATCGCGGAGGCGGCGATGACAACGCGTGAGGCTTTTCTCGCCAAGGTGCGCGCCGCGCAACCGGCCGCGCGGCCGCGTCCCGACGTGCCGCTGTTCGAAGCGGTTGGCGGCGATCTGCGGGCGCGCTTCACGGCGGCGTTGCAAACGATGGGCGGCACTTGCGTCGAAGCGGCCAGCGCGAGCGACGTCAGCGATCTGATTCGCGAGCGTTTTGGCGCGGCGGCATCGATCGCATCGGCGAGCGCCGAAGTGCCGGGCACGCGCGTGATCGGCGCGGATACGGACCCCGCATCGCTGCAGGACGTCGACGTCGGGTTGGTCCGTGCGCGCTTTGGCGTCGCCGAAACCGGCTCGGTGTGGTTTAGCGAGCGCGAATATGTGGTCAATGCATTGGGCTATATCGTTCAGCATCTGGTCGTGCTGCTCGATCCGGCGCAATTGCTCGATGGACTGCAAGACGTCTATCGTCGCGACGATTTCCGCAGGGCGCGTTACGCGGCGCTCGTTACCGGCCCTTCGGCCACCGCCGATATCGAGGGCGTACTGATTCGCGGCGCGCAGGGCGTGCGCTCGCTGACGGTCGTGTGGCTCGCGGGCTGATGCGCGGCGGTCGCAGCGCCGGACTTTGCTATCATCACTGTATAAACATACAGGTCCCGCACAAAGTCCGTGGCAACCGATGCTCGCTCAGAGATCCGCTCTGAAGCCCCTTACTACCTGCTGAATTTCGAGCGCGCGCTTGCGTGGCTCGCCGCGCGTTACGACGATCTGCTCGACGACGAAGAGCACGCTTTTCTGGAAACTTTCGCGACGTTGCCGCAGGCATCGCGTGCGCTGCTGGTGCGCATGCTGATGCGCAAAGGCATGCTGTTCCGCGCGAGCCGCCTGGCTTACGACGAAATCGGCTGTCCGTTGCAGGCGGCGATGCCGATGACGGTGCATCGCTGGATCGACACCGAGCCGGCCCTGTCTCTCGACGACCTGTTTGCGCTCAGCACGCGTGCGCAATTGCTGGACATCTTCGCGGACGCGATCGCGCGGATTCCCGGCGCAAAGGCTTTGCGCAAACCGGATCTGCTCGAAACGCTGCGTGAGTTTTACGAAACCGCAAGCGGCGACGCGCAAGCGTGCACATCACGTCCGCTCGCCGCCTGGCACGACGCTTCTACGGACCGCGTGCTGCACGTCGCGATCGCGCCGTTGTGCGATCGCTTGCGCCTGATGTTCTTCGGCAATCTGCATCAGGACTGGTCGGAGTTCGTGCTCGCCGATCTTGGCGTGTTCCAGTACGAGAAGGTCGCGTTCGGGCCTTTGTCGCGCGCGTTCCAGCAACGCGCGGACGTCGACGTTTATCTCGCGCTGCACGCGTGCCGCGAAGCGCTCGAATGGCTACCGGTCGGCACCGACACCCCCAACCTTCACGAACTGATCGCGACCGTCCGCTCGATCGGCACCGCGAATCCGTGGCTCGAAACGCGTCGCGCGAAACTGCTGTTCCGGATCGGCCAGGATTGCGAGCGGCGCGGGCAGTGGGACACCGCGCTCGCGGTGTACGACGCGTGCGCTTGGCCCGGCGCGCGTCTTCGACGCATGCGCGTGCTCGAGCGCAGCGAGCGTTACGACGAAGCGCTGGCGCTGGCCTCGCAGGCCGATGCCGCGCCTGAGAGCGAAGAAGAGGCGCAGCGCGTCGCCCGGATGTTGCCGCGCTTGCGGCGCAAGTGCGGCGAGCCGGTGCCGCGCGCAGCAGCGGCGAGGCCTGTGGAGCGCGGCACGCTGGTGCTGCCGAAGCCTGATACGCCGGTGGCCGTGGAGTACCTGGTGCGCGATCATTTGAGCAGCGACGCCGCGCCGGTGCACTACGTCGAGAACGCGCTGATCAATTCGCTGTTCGGCCTGCTGTGCTGGGAGCCGGTGTTCACGGCGTTGCCCGGCGCGTTTTTTCATCCGTTCCAACGCGGACCGGCCGATCTGCACGCGCCGGACTTTCACGCGCGTCGCGCCACGCAGTTCGCCGCGTGCTTCGCGCAGCTCGATAGCGGCGTCTATCGCGACACGATTCTGCGGCATCTGCACGACAAGGCCGGCATGCAGTCGCCGTTCGTGTTCTGGGGACTGCTGACGCCCGAGCTCATCGCGCTCGCGCTCGACTGTCTGCCCGCCGCGCATCTGAAGCTGTGCTTCGAGCGCTTGCTGCGCGACATTCGCGGCAATCGTTCGGGCTTGCCCGACCTGATCCGGTTCTGGCCGGCCGAGCGTCGCTATGAACTGATCGAGGTGAAAGGCCCCGGCGATCGTCTGCAGGACAACCAGATCCGCTGGCTCGCGTACTGTGCGCAGCACGGCATGCCGGTGCGCGTCGTCGACGTGCGCTGGGTCGGGCAAGAGGCGCAGAGCGAAGCGGACGCCGCGACGCAAGCCGCAGCGGAGCGCGTCGTATGAGCTACGTGGTGGCCGTCCGCGCGATGTGCGAATTCACCGCTCGGCGCGGCGATCTCGATCTGCGCTTCACGCCCGCGCCGACTTCGCTCGAAGGCATCGCGGGTCATCAGATGGTCGCCGGCCGTCGCGCGAGCGGCTACGAAACCGAACTCACGCTGACGGGCACGCATCGCAGTCTGACCGTGCGTGGCCGCGCGGACGGCTACGACGGAATCGCGAACCGGCTCGAAGAAGTGAAGACGTATCGCGGCGATCTCGCGCGTATGCCCGCGAATCATCGCGTGCTGCATTGGGCGCAGGCACTCGTGTATGGGCATCTGCTGTGCCGGGCGCGCGGGCTCGGCGAGCTGACGATCGCGCTCGTCTACTTCGATATCGGCAGTCAGAAGGAAACCGTGCTGACGCAGCAGCACAGCGCGCGCGAACTCGAAATCTTCTTCGTCGACCAGTGTGAACGATTTCTCGATTGGGCCGTGCAGGAAGACGCGCATCGCGTCGCGCGCAACGCGGCGCTCGTCGCGTTGCAGTTTCCGTATGGGCGGTTTCGGCGCGGGCAGCGTGAGCTCGCGGTGGCTGTGTATCGCGCGGCACGCGACGGCAAGCCGTTGATGGCGCAGGCGCCGACCGGTATCGGTAAGACGCTGGCGACGATTTTTCCGTTGCTGAAAGCCTGCGGCGAAGACCGGCTCGATCGCGTGTTCTTTTTGACCGCGAAGACGCCGGGCCGCGCGCTCGCGTTCGATGCGATCGACTCGCTGCACCAGAGCGCGCCGTTGCCGCTCAGAACGCTCGAACTCGTCGCGCGCGACAAAGCCTGCGAGCATCCGGACAAAGCCTGCAACGGCGAGTCCTGTCCGCTCGCGCGCGGCTTTTACGACCGTCTCGATGCGGCGCGCGCCGCCGCGTTGGCGACGCCACGGCTCGATCGCGCGGCGGTGCGCGAGGCTGCGCTCACGCACAATATCTGTCCGTACTATCTGTCGCAGGAGCTCGCGCGCTGGGCCGATGTGATCGTCGGCGATTACAACTACTACTACGACGGGAGCGCGATGCTGCATGCGCTCACGCAGATCAACCAGTGGCGCGTCGGCGTGCTGGTCGACGAAGCGCACAACCTGCTCGAACGCGCGCGGCGCATGTATACCGCGTCGCTAGATCAAAGCGCGTTCCGGCTCGCGCGCAAGAGCGCGCCGGCGGCGCTGAAGAAGCCGCTCGAACGCTTGCAGCGCGAGTGGAATGCGGTGAAGCGCACGCAGACGTCCAGCTATCAGGTGTATGCGGAGGTGCCCGGCAAATTGCTGTCCGCCGCGCAGAATCTGATCGGCGCGGTAACGGATCAGCTCGCCGACGCGCCGTTGTCGATCGACGAACATGCGCTGCGGGTTTTCTTCGACGCGATGCACTTCGTCGCGCTCGCCGAGCAGTTCGGCGAGCACTCGATGTTCGACGTGACATTGAGCGCCGAGCGCTACGCGCCGCGCGACAAAACCAGTGCGACGCTCTGCGTGCGCAACGTGATCCCCGCGCCGTTCCTCGCGCCACGCTATGCGGCCGCGCGTACCACGGTGATGTTCTCCGGCACGCTGAATCCGCAGCATTTCTATCGCGACACACTTGGGCTAGCCGAGGACACGCAATGGCTCGACGTCGAGGGACCGTTTCGCGCGGAGCAGTTGCAGGTGCACGTGGCCGCTCATGTGTCGACGCGCTGGCGTGACCGCGAACGCTCGCTCGCGCCGATCGTGGAGCTGATCGCGAAGCAGTACGACATGCAGCCCGGCAATTATCTGGGGTTCCTGAGCAGTTTCGACTATCTGCAACGCGTGGTCGCGCTGCTGCGCGAGCGGCACCCCGGCTTGCCGGTGTGGGCGCAGGAACCCGGCATGGACGAAGCCGCGCGCGATGCGTTTCTCGCGCGCTTCAGGACGATGAATCAGGGCATCGGCTTCGCGGTGCTCGGCGGCGCGTTTTCGGAGGGTGTCGATCTGACCGGGCAGCAACTGATCGGCGCGTTCGTCGCGACGCTCGGTCTGCCGCAGATCAACGACGTCAACGAGCAGATGCGCCGCGCGCTCGATGCGCGCTTCGGCAATGGCTACGACTACATGTACCTGTATCCGGGTTTGCAGAAAGTCGTGCAGGCGGCAGGGCGCGTGATCCGCACCGAAGAGGACCGCGGCGTCGTGCATCTGATCGACGACCGCTTTCGCAGGCCGGAAGTGCGGCGCCTGTTGCCGCGCTGGTGGCAGGTTCGCTAGCGCCGCGCTAGCGAACCTTTACGCGCGCGACGCGCGACGCGTCACGCGTGCGGCGAGGTCGAGCCCGGATTGCCGGGCGTACCAGGGCCGCCGGCCGGGCTCGGATCAACCGGGATCTGGTCGTCGAGCGGCGCGTCGCCCTTGTGCGGAGCGTGACCGTCCCCCGCGGCGTCGCCGTCCGGCCGGTTGCCATGGCGTTCGCGCGGCGGGGCCGTATCGAACCTGGCCTTGCTCGCCGGGTCCCACGTGAGCAGATGACGCTGCGGATTCGCGATCTCGATGCCGAGTTCGCTGAAGCGCTCGAGGATGCGTCGGTTGAATTCGCGTTGCACGCCCCAGCGCGACGTATCGCGGCATTGCATCTGGCCGGCCAGCGTGATCGCCGAACCGTCGACCGCATCGACGCCCCAGAACGAGAAGTCCGCCAGGATGCCGTCCTTGAAGTTGTCGTCCGTGCGCAGCGATGCGCCGATTTCCTTCAGCGTCTCGATCGCGCGCTCGACGTCCTGGCCGAACACGATATTCACGCGCACCGCCGCGTTGCCGATGCCGCGATTCGTGTTGTTCACGGTCGACACCGAGCTGAACGGCACCGTAAACAGCGAGCCGTCGCCGCCGCGCAGCCGCACCGTGCGAATCGACAGATATTCGACGGTGCCCGACACGCCCGCGAGCGTGACCCAGTCGCCGACCTGCATTGCGTTTTCCATCAGCAGAAAGATGCCGGTGATGAAGTCCTGCACGAGCTTCTGCGAGCCGAAGCCGAGCGCGACGCCGAAGATGCTCGCGCCCGCGAGCAGCGGGCCGATGTTCACGCCGAGTTGGCTCAGGCCGGTCAGCACGACGACGAGCGCGATCACGCAGAACAGCGCGGTGCGCAGCATCGGCATCAAGGTGCGCAGACGCGCGGCGCGCACCAGATCGCCGCTGCTCGTCCAGTTATCGAGGCGACGTTCGGCCGACACGTTGACGATCTCCCACACCACCAGCGCGATGATCGCGGCGACGGCGATCGTCGCGAGCGCCGAGGCGACCCGGTGGCCGATCGTGCCGCTGCGGAACAGATCGACGACGTCGACGCCCCACGCCTGCAACAGCACCAGCGCGGTGACGCTGCCGATGATCCAGCCGATCACGCGCCGCAGCGCCGGATAGTATCGGTAGGCGTGCTGATGCACGAGCGAGTGTGACGCCTCGTCCTGCACATGGAAGATGCGCGCGAGCGCGCCGAAGATCACGATCGACACGAGCCGCGCGCCGATCAGTATCGCGAGCGTCATGCCGCCGATATTCACGAGCGCGTGATAGCCGTTCCGTACGTCGAAAGCCCACACGAACCACAGGCCCATCACGATGACCACGGTCACCACGGCCCACGCGTCCGCGAACGCGTTGCCGAACATCTCCAACGACTCGTGAGCGGCGAAGCGATTGCGGATCCGGTTGGCGACCGGTTTCGCGCAGCGCAGCACGAGGATCGAGATCATCACGTGACCGGCGAGTGCGACCACTTTCAGCAGCGCGAGATGCGCGGCGTCGTTCATGCCAAGCGCCTGCGCGACTTCGGCTAGCGCGACGCCGGCGCCGACCACGCTGACGATTCGCACGATCCAGCCGAGCACGAACGCGGCCCACGCATCGCCCATGCGCAGCAGCCGCAGACGCGGTGCGCTCGGCTGCAGGAAGAACGCGCCGACGATCACGACGCAGCGGCACACCACATAGACGTCGATCAGCGAATCGAGCGCGCGATCCTGCGGCGTGCCGTTGCCGGCGAAGATCGACATCAGCGCGCTCGCCGCGCCGAGGAACACCGCGATCGGCACGAGCCGCGCCAGCGTGATCAGCAACGCGCGCGGCAGACGTTGCAGCAGCGTCCAGTGGTGCGTCGCGTTGCGCTTGCCTTCGGCTTCGATGGCGCGGCCTTTGGCGGATGGCGTCGCGTACGGCGCGGCCGGGCCAGTCGCGACGGCTTGCGCCTCCGCTTCGAGCACTGACGGCGCCGATGACAGCGGGGGCAGCGGCGGCGTGCTGGTGGGCGGATGACCTGCCGGCGCGGCGCCGGCGGCGTGCGCGGGCGGCGGTGAGTTGTCGTTGTCATTCTGCAGCGCGGCTTCGCGGCGCGCGGCGATCGCCCGATAGACGCGCCGCAGCAGCCGCCGCGCCAGCCATTCGAGCACCAGAGCGGGGATCAGCGCGGCCAGCAGCGACCACAGCACCTCGAACAGCACCGCGCGCGCGTGCGGATTGGCGAACTGCCAGTTCCACCATGCGCGCACCGACGCGACGTCGAGCAGCGCGGCGATCGAGCCGCGCAGCGAGGTCGCGAGATGGCCGGCGTAATGCGCGCCCTCGCGCGCGAGTTGCGAGGCGAGGCCATTGGATTTGAACGCGTCCGGCACGAGCGCGGCTGCGCCGCTTGCGGCGGCGGGCGCCGAGGCCGCCGCCGGCGCGGATGCGGGCGGCGCGCTCAACACGCCGGCCGCGGCGATCGCTTGCAGCGTATCGGCGACTTGCGCGCGGCGTTTGGGGTCGTTCAGAACAGCGAGCGCGTCGCGGGCCTGCTGAGGTGTCAGCGTGACGGCGGCGGAAGCGGGTGTCGCGGGCGTGGGATGGGCAGGCTCAGGCGCGGCGGCGAAGACGGGCGCCGCGCCGGCGAGCAGAAAAATGAAAAAACAGACACGCAGAAATTTTGGCATAGGGTGTAAAGCGGGATGAAGCCAGTGCGGACGATTGTGCCGGAACATGGGCTGTTTCAGCGGGGTGACCCGGGACCGACACGGGGCGGGGCGCTGAAGTTCCTGGGGCGGAGGCCCGCCGGACGGGCGAAAGCGCCGCGAGAGCGGCGCCCGGCGGGCGGGGCGTTGACCCGACAGGATAGCCGATGATGGCCGGCAGGCCTGTCGAAGGCAGCAGAAAGCTTGCCCGGAAAGCCCCGTGGGCGGGGCGGCGCAGGAGGTAGGAGGCCGCTTGCCGGGTGGCAATGCTGGCGGCGGCGCGAGGATGTTCTCGACGACCACGCTACGTGCGGGCAGAGCGCGGAAAGTCGGGAATGCTCAATCGCCGTGACCGTGCGCTGCTAAGCGTTCACTACAAAAAACGCTTAAATCCGCGCTTATGCCACTGAAGAGGTCTGGCGCTCTGCTTCGTCATCGGCATGGGGGCCGCTGCTCGCGCCGCGTCCGGCCGGCTCCTGATGCAGCCGGTTCGCGTGCATCAGCCGGTACAGCGTCGCGCGCGAAATGCCGAGTTCGGCCGCCGCATCCGACAGCTTGTAGCCGTGCCGCAGCAGCGCGTTCTCGATCGCATCCTTTTCGGCCTTGCTGCGGATTTCCGCCAGCGTGACCGCCGGGCCATTGTCAGCTTCGGGTAGGCCGAGGTCGCTCGCGGTGATGAAGCGGCCCTCGCTCATCACGACCGCGCGGCGCACGCAGTTGATCAGCTCGCGCACGTTGCCGGGCCACGGATAGTTCGACATCGCGACGATCGCGTCGCTCGACAGGCCGCGCAGCTTGCGCGCGCCGTCCTGCTTGTACATGCTGAGCGCGTAATTGGCGAGTAGCTTGATGTCGCCGCCGCGCTCGCGCAATGGCGGCTCGACGAGGCGCAGCACGCACAGCCGGTGATAGAGGTCGGAACGGAAACGCCCGTCTTCGACGGCGCGCTCCAGATCGACGTGGGTGGCCGAGATCACGCGCACGTCGACGCTGATCGGACCGTTGCCGCCAAGCCGCTCGATCGTGCCTTCCTGCAGGAAGCGCAGCAGCACCGCCTGGCATTCGTGCGGCATGTCGCCGATTTCGTCGAGAAACAGCGTGCCTTCATGCGCGCTCTCGATCCGGCCGAGCTTGCGTTGCACCGCGCCGGTAAAAGCGCCGCGCTCGTGGCCGAACAGTTCGGCCTGCAACAGGCTCGGCGGAATCGCCGCGCAATTGATCGCGACGAACGTGCGGCCCGCGCGCGGCGAGCGGTCGTGAATAGCACGAGCGGTCAGCTCCTTGCCGGTGCCCGATTCGCCCGCGATGAACACCGGCGCATCGGTCACGCCGCATTTGTCGATGCGCCGGTAGAGCTGCTGCATCGGCTCGCATTGCCCGACCATGCCGTGGCGGCCGAGCGACGGCTCCGGCACGACGCGCGGCTGACGCAGGCTCGACAGCCCATGCGCGTGGCCGAGCGCAAACATGAGCCGCTCGTTGAGCCACGGCTGCGTGACGAAGTCGAAGCAGTAATCGAGGATGAAACGGCTGACCAGCTCGTTGTCGGCCTGGCCCGGCACGATCTGCGCGACCCAGTTGGTTTCGACGCGGCGCATGCACAGCGCGAGCGCGGACAGCTGCTGTGACGTGCAATCTTCGGGCAACTGAACGAGACCGACCTTGATGTTGCCGCGTTCGATCATGCGTTCCGCCACGGCCGTGCTTTTTGCGTGCACGGCTTGCCATCCCGACGCGGCCAGAAACTCGACGAGTTTCTGGTCGGGCGTGTTCGCCACGTACAGAACCGTGCGTTCCATATCGGCCGGCGTGCAAGTCGTAGTCATGGTTCCCCCTGTTCGATCCTCAGGACTGCCGTGCGACGTTGTGAGATTCAGGCGGCCAGTTGCTGCACTCCGGCTGCGACGCATTCACGACAGCAGCAATCACGAACAAGGGACACGCTTCAAGCGCGGCGCGAACCGGAACGCGCTGCATGGCGGACCGATTCATGCAATGGCGGCGACCTTGTCGTTCATTGCTGAAACTGCCCGGCGATTTTTTCCCCGAACCGTGAAAACCACTTGAACCGTGGCTTGCCTCGTTGACCTGATAGAAGCGCTCTGATTGGCGCATGGCCTAACGATAAGCGAAAGCGCCTGAAAGCGCCAGACAAAGAAACATGGATGAAGAATGCGGATTGGATTTTCAGATTAACACGGATCACTAATGAATAAGCGGTCAAGGCCGGTTATGCGCGCAATCGCACATTGCGTGGCAATTGCCCTGGTATTAAGGCGTGACTAAAACGGACGGGGCGCGAGCAGTCATGTTTCACAGTTGCGACAGATTGGACAGCGCGAGTCGAATGCGCTTTGCCGCGCCGGGTGGGGCGCTTTGCCAACCGGAAGGAGCGGCGAAGCCACGTGCGGCCGGCCCCGCGGCCTGTCAGCAGGCTGGCGAGACGGAGCGGGAGGCGCGCTTTGCGGCCAGCGCGCGGCGATTTTGGCGTGTCAGAAACGAATCAATGCGCGCCACGCCAAAAATCGGGCCGGTTCGCACTGCGTCAAAAGCAAACCGATTTCTCGGCAGAGTGAAGCTTTGGCGGGCGCCTTACAACTTCGAACGCGTGTTGGCATAACCGTTGCAATAAGGTCTGCACAGAAAAATGTTTTGCCGCCAGGTCGACGGTACGGGGAAAACCGGATTAAAAAAGACCGGCGGTAAAAAAGTCACTCGCAGACATGGTCGGGGAAGCCATCGGGTGTTTGCGGGAGCGCGGCGGGGCCTTCTTGAATACGTTAGCAAACGGGTGAGTGGCGGACCGGTTTGGCGGCCATTCAAAACCGGACGAAAAAAGGGCAACGACTTCGCCGTTTTTCCTTTTCGACTTTTTGTCCTCACGACGCGAAAAGGGTGGCGATAATGACAGGCAACGCGCTGGCAACGTTCGCGAGCGACGCGCCGCAAAGGGAAGGGGCAGCGCCGGATCAGGACCGGCCGGCGCGACGAAGCGGGGAGAGACGCTAGTCTCCACAGAGAGACGAATGTACGAGGTGAACCAGGGGCCGTGTCCGTGGGTTGGCACGGGCACGGCGACCTGGCCCAACGGCCGGGGCGCTGAGACCAGACGGCGTGACCTGGCGCAAATCTGCTCGACATCGGGGACTGACATGAAACCACAAGTGATTCGCAGGCCGGCCGCTTCGGGAGGAACCAGAAGCACTTACCGGCGGTATGTCGCGGCATCGCGAGCGCGCTTTTTCGCGCAGGCGGCGGGCTCGTCGATCGATCTGCTGACGCTCGTCGTCGCCGAGGCGCTCGAGCGCCGAGCGCAAGCCGAGATCCGCCGCGACCTGCTGCGCGACGCGCTGTACGCCATGCCGGTGCGCGCTGAACGCAGCGCGGCGCAGCGGCGCGACGACGATGAAACCGACTTCTGACGCTTGCCGCTCGTCGGCTCGCAGCGACCGCGCAGGAATTCGATAACACCGTTTGCCGGCCCATGGTTTTCACGGAGGAGCGTCGCGGTAAGGAACTCGCGCCGAAGCCTGCGTCGTCAATCGTGAACAGACGACTGGAATAAAAGCCCGCGCATGACGCGCCAAGCGCCGCAGAGCTGCCATGATCGACATCTTCCTGATTGCCGCGAGCATCGAAAACGCGCAGCGAATCGTCGTGCGGCTCGAAGAGAGCGGCGTGCGTTACCGGCTGCACACCGCGTTCGGCCCGGCCCGGCAACTGCCGATGCACGCGCGCGTGGTCCGCGGCGCCGACCTGCTGATCGTCGACGACGCCAATCTGAGCGTCCGCGGACTAGACGGCATCGAGGAAACGCTCGCCTGCGCGCCGACGCTCCATTGCATGCTGGTGACGCCGGCGCCGTCCACCGCGCTGATCGGCGCGGCGCTGCGCGTCGGCGTGCGGCAGGTGCTGTCGTGGCCGCTCGATCGCAAGGCCGTCGTCGATGCGCTTGCGCAGATCGAAGCGCGGCGCCGCGAGCCCGGGCGGCGCCACGCGCGCGTGGTCACCCTGGCGTCGAGCAAGGGCGGTAGCGGCACCACGCTGATCGCGGTCAACCTCGCGTGCGCGCTCGCCGCGCGGCGTGAGCGGCGCGTGCTGCTGATCGACCTGAGCCAGCAATTCGCCGACGCGAGCCTGCTGATGGCGAATCGCCCCCCGCCCATGACGCTCGTCGATCTGTGCTCGCGCAACGAGCAACTCGACCCGGCGCTGTTCGACGCGTGCGCAATGCACGTGTGCCCGAACCTGGATCTGCTCGCCGGCGCCGGCGATCCGTTGAAGGCCGCCGAACTGCTGCCCGGTCAGCTGGACCGGATTCTGACGCTGGTGCGCGAGCGCTACGACGCGGTGCTGATCGACGTCGGCCCGAGCCTGAATCCGTCGACGATCCGCGCGCTCGCGCATAGCGACGCGATCTGCATGGTGGTGCGGCAGAACCCGCTGTACCTGCATGGCGCGCGCCGCATGCTCGATATCTTTCGCGAACTGGGGCATCCGGCCAGCAAGGTGCGGGTCGTCGTCAACCAGTACGACAAGGACGCGCAGATCAATCTGCCGATGCTCGAACGCACGCTCGGCGCGAAGGTCGCGCATCAACTGCCGCGCGACGATCAGCACGTCAACGATGCGCTCAGCCGCGGCGTGCCGCTCGTCGCGTGCGCGCGCGACAGCGGGCTCGCGCAAGGCATCGTGCTGCTGGCGAACATGCTGTGGCCCGCGGGTGCGGAGCGCCGCAGGAGCATGCTCGGCAGGTTGCTCGCGACGTGGCCGAATCTGCCGCCGCAATTGAAGCCGGGGGGCTAGGACGACGTTTACTCGCTGCTCTAGCCCGGTCTTCTACTGGTGAACCTCGAGATCCGGAGGATGATTGTCTGCGGCTGCAGTTGGCGCTGCGGGCCAGACGCATCCTGCGCGAAGAGAAGCTACAGTCCGACGACGAGCGCTATCGCACATACCGTAGTAAGGTGAGATACAGGGTCATCCCCGGCATAGTCTGTAGGGGTAGAGCCGCGGCCGCAGAGTTTCGAAAGCGTCGGGCAGGCTCGCGCCGTCCGGTCACTCCAGCGAGAAAATCACGTGAGCGCAGCACCGTCCATGCAAAACGCGCAGGGTTTCAGCGACCTCGCGTCGATCCTGTCCAATCCGATTCTGAATACGGATTCGTACAAGGCATCGCACTATCTGCAATATCCGCCCGACGCGACGGCGATGTTCTCGTACATCGAATCGCGCGGCGGACGTTACGGCCGCACGCTGTTCTTCGGCTTGCAGATGCTGCTGAAGGAGTACCTGTGCCGGCCGGTTACCGGCGCGATGATCGATCAGGCGCGGACCTTCTTCAGCGCGCACGGCGAGCCGTTCAACGAGGCGGGCTGGCGCTACGTCGTGCAGCGATACGGCGGCCATCTGCCGGTGCGGATTCGCGCGGCGCCCGAAGGCTCGGTCGTGCCCACGCACAACGTGCTCGTCACCGTCGAATGCGACGATCCGCAGGTGTTCTGGCTCACGTCGTATCTGGAGACGATGCTGATGCGCGTGTGGTATCCGATCACGGTCGCGACGCAAAGCTGGCATCTGCGCCAGACGATCCGCGCGTATCTGCTGAAAAGCAGCGACGATCTCTCGCAGCTACCGTTCAAGCTGCATGATTTCGGCGCGCGCGGCGTGTCGAGCGCGGAGTCGGCGGCGATCGGCGGCGCGGCACATCTCGTCAGCTTCATGGGCTCGGATACGGTGCTCGGCGTGGTTGCGGCGAATCACTACTACCGCGACCGCATGGCCGCGTTCTCGGTGCCGGCGGCCGAGCACAGCACGATCACGTCGTGGGGCCGCGAGCGCGAAGTCGACGCGTATCGCAACATGATCGCCCGCTTCGGCAAGCCGGGCGCGATCGTTTCGGTGGTGTCCGACTCTTACGACCTGTTCGCCGCGCTCAACGCATGGGGCGGCGAGCTGAAGCAGGCCGTGCTCGATTCCGGCGGCATGCTCGTGATTCGCCCGGACTCCGGCGATCCGTGCACGATCGTCCTGCACACGCTGCGCTCGCTGGAGGCTTCGTTCGGGTCGCAGACCAACAGCAAGGGGCGGCGCGTGCTCGACCATGTGCGCGTGATTCAGGGTGACGGCGTGAACCCGGATTCGATCGTCGCGATCCTCGCCGCGATGGACGAGGCCGGCTTCGCCACCGACAACATCGTGTTCGGCATGGGCGGTGCGCTGTTGCAGCAGATCAACCGCGATACGCAGCGCTTCGCAATGAAGTGCTCGGCGATCCGGCTAGGCGACACGTGGCACGATGTGTCGAAGGATCCAGTCACGGATCACGCCAAGCGCTCGATGAAAGGCCGGCTCACCTTGCTGCGCCATCGCCGCACCGGCGAGTACCGGACGGTCACGTTGCCGATCGTGTGGGACGGGAGCACGGTGGAGGGCGAGTGGGACGAAGCGCTCGAGACGGTGTTCGATGCGGGCCGCTTGCTGGTCGATACGTCGCTGGCCGAGATTCGAGGCCGCGCCTATGCGGACGAAGGTTGATCCAGCTTTCTGACGCATCGGCATGGTCACGAGCGGGTGGGTCATCAGCGCCCAGTGCTGCATGAAGGGCAGACCTACCGCAATATCCGACAGGACGCCGACCCCGATCAACGTAGCGACGCTGCCGTCAGCGTGAATGTTTACCATCGCGCGCGAAGCGCAGGAACGCCTTGACGGCGGGCGCTCGCTCGTGCCGACAGTTGCGAGGGCCGCACGCTGGCCGAGTCCGCGAGTGGCGAATCGGCTGGCAGCGCGAGCACGAAGCGGTCGCGATGCACGGTCGTGGCCTGAATGCCGATTGCGAGCGGCATCGGCGGACGCACGTAGGCCGCGTCGAGCAGTCCGTCGCCGAGCATCGCGGCGACCGCGTACATCGGCACTTCGCGGATCGATACCTCGACGCCCGCATGCGTGCCACGAAAGCCGCCGACCGCCTTCTGCGACACGCCCGCGTACGCGGCCGATGCCACATAGCCGATCTCGATGCGTCCCACCTCGCCGCGTCCGGCGAGCAACGCGCGCTGCGCGGCACGCGCGAAATGCAGCTTCGCCGCGGGTTTTGCGGCGGCGCTGGGGGTAGCGGCGCTCGTCGCGGCGTCGGTGGCGGCGGTGGTGTGGAAGCTCGCCGGGCGGGCGGAGGTGGTGCGCTTCAAGGGAGCGATATCGGAAGGGTAAAAGCCGTCGTCGGCTCGCGCCGGCCCCCCTTTCACGCCGTTTTCCGATATCGTGTGCGCCATCCCCGCCGCCTACCGCGCGCGGGCTGTTTTTCCGGAGCGCGGCGCGACGCTGCGGGTGCATGACGCGCTCCCGCAATACACCATACGACATCAATGAGCCATCCCAACACCGAGCTGATCGAACGTTTCTACACCGCCTTCCGGCAACGCGACGCCGAGACCATGGTCGCCTGTTACGCCGACGACGTCGTCTTCAGCGACCCCGCTTTCGGCGAGCTGGTCGGCGACGAAGCGCGCGACATGTGGCGCATGCTCGTCAAGCATGCGCAAGACTTCACGCTGAGCTTCAGCGACATCGAGGCGGACGACCATACCGGCCGCGCGCAGTGGGTGGCGCGCTACCGTTTCGTCCAGACGGGGCGCGACGTCGTGAACCGGATCGAGGCGCGTTTCGTGTTCCGCGATGGGCTCATCGTCGAGCATCGCGACCGCTTCGATCTGTGGCTGTGGATGCGCCAGGCGATGGGCGTGCGCGGCACGCTGTTCGGCTGGTCGCCGTTCGTGCAGCGGATGCTCAGGCAGCAGGCGCGCCGAGGGCTGCTGCACTATCGCGGGCAGTTGACGCGCGACTAGGTGCGCGCGGGCGGCGCGGTGTATTTCCGCTGCATGAACGGCCAGCGCCAGCTCGATCCGTCGACTCTGCACGGCGGCGCGCCGGTGCTTGCCGGCGATAAGTGGATCATGACGAAGTGGATGCGCGAGCGCGCGTACGGCTGAGGCTGGGTCCCATCAGTGGGAGGCGTGCCGAGGCGGGGCCTATTCGGCCGCTTTGTAAACATCCGGTCGATGCAGCTCCATATACCGCTCGGGGTTCTCGAGCGACGTGAACCCATGCGGCGCATAGACGTGATGCGCGTCGGTCGTGACCAACATGATTCTGCGCAGCGTGACGAGCGAAGGGCTCGCAAAGATATGTTTCATCAACGCCGACGCATAGCCCTGGCCGCGATACGCGGGCAGCACGAACACGTCGCATAGGTAGGCGAAGGTCGCCTCGTCGGTGACGAGGCGCGCGAACGACATCTGCTTGCCGTCGACAAACCCGCCGAAGCAGAGCGACCCGGCGACGGCGCGCTTGAAGGTCGCGCGTGGCATGCCTCGCGCCCACGGCGTTTCCTGCGACAGGAATGTGTAGACGAGGTCGAGGTCGAGATCGTCGATGCGGCTGGAAATCGTCAGTTCGCCTGCTTGCACGGCACGTCTCCTTTTGATCGCGCAGCGCTTGCGCGTCCCTAGCTCTTCGCCGGAGTTTCACCGCCGCGCGAACCCCCACCGATACTCTGCCCAGCATTGCGGGCGAGCCCCATATATCCAAGCACGGACAGCAGCGTCAGCACGCCCGCGAACAGGAACGCGAGGCGGAAATCGTCGAGCGTGAACACGTGGCCGGTCGTCTCGCCGTTGAACAGCGCCGCGACGCGCAGCGACACCGCGCCGAATGCGATGCCGAGACCGATCGTCATCTGCGCGGCCGCGCTCCACAGCGTACTCGCCGCGCTCATCTGCGGCTGCGGGATGTCGGCATAGGCGAGCGTCGCGAGCGTCGAGAACTGCATCGAGCGCGCGACGCCGTACACGAACACGACGATCAGCACGAACACGAGCGGCACGTCCGGCGTCAGCAGTCCGCACGCGATGATGAAAATGCCGGCCACCGCCACATCGACGATCGACACCATCCGGAAGCCGTAGCGCTGCAGGATGCGCGTGGTCAGCGCCTTCATGCCGAGATTGCCGAGCGCGCTCGCGAGCAGCAGCAGCCCCGAGCGGAACGCCGACAGCCCGAAACCGACCTGGAACAGCAGCGGCATCAGATAGGGCACCGCGCCAATGCCAATGCGCGTGAACGAGCCGGTGATGACCGTCACGGAAAACGTCGGCACCTTCAGCGTCGATACGTCGACGAGCGGATACGGATGACGCTTCGCATGCTGGAACGCGAGCGCGCCGACCAGCAGACCGCCCGCCACGATCGAGACCGCGAGCCACGGATTGGTGGCCGCCTGGCTCGCGAGTTCTGCGCCGTACAGAATCGCGGTCAGCGCGACGCCGCTCAGCAGCAGGCCGACGACGTCGAGCGGCTTGCGTTCGGTGCCGCGCAGGTTCGGCACGATGGCGAGCGCGACGGCAATCGCCGCGAGGCCGAACGGCACGTTCAGCAGGAAGATCCAGCGCCACGATGCGTAGGTCGTGATGAAGCCGCCGATCGGCGGGCCGACCACCGGCGCCGCGATGGCCGGCCATGTGATCGTCGAGATCGCCTGCATCATGCGAGCTTTCTCGGTGCTGCGGACCACGATGAGACGGCCGACCGGCACCATCATCGCGCCGCCGATGCCTTGCAGCAGCCGCGCGGCCGTGAACTCGGGCACGTTCTGCGACAGTCCGCACAGCACCGACGCGACCGTGAACACGCCGATCGCGCTGACGAACACGGTGCGCGCGCCGCAGCGGTCGGCGACCCAGCCGCTCGCCGGGATGAAGATCGCGAGCGCGAGCATGTAGGCGGTCATGCCGAGACTCAGGCTGTTCGGGCCGACGCCGAACGAACGCGCCATCTGCGGCAGCGCGGTGGCGATCACCGTGGTGTCGAGGTACTCCATGAAGAAGGTAGCCGCGACGATGTACGGCAGCCAGCCGACGTGCGCGGTGCGGGTGCCGCTGCAGCTCATCGGGCGATCTCCCGTGCTGCGCGCGTGCGCGCTGAAAGACAATTGACGAGCCCGCGCGGGGCGCGTGAAGAGTTTGACGTCATGGTGCTTGCGACTACCTTTCGTTTGCGTTTTTGTGCTTCTGCCGGCAGCCGGGAGAGCGGCCCCGCGGACGAGGCCGGCGCCGCGAATGGTCGCGGCGGGCTGACGCGAACATCAGCTTGCCTGATTGCCAGCCCTGAATCCTAACGCAATAAAGGGTTCCATATCGCGCAGGCATGCAGCGCGTCGCACCGCCGCGCCGCCGCCCGAGCGTCAGTCCTTCCCCGCGTACTCCTTGTCCAGCCGGTCATACAGCGGCTTGTTGACGAGCCGCTGGCGCTCGCTGAACGGCGCGACGATCGTTGCGTCCTCGTCGAGGCGGCCGCTGCTTTGCAGCGTGCCGAGCGCGCGCTGCATGCCGAGCACCGCGCCCTGCAGCGCCGCATTCGCGTACAGCACGATGCCGTAGCCGAGCTTCGCGAGCGCGTCGCGCGACTGCACCGGCGTCTTGCCGCCGATCACGATGTTGATCAGCTGCGGCACATTGAACAGCCCCGGCAGACGCTCGATGTCGGCGAGCGATTCGGTCGCCTCGATGAACAGGATGTCGGCGCCCGCCTCGATGAAGCGATGACCGCGCTCGATCGCGTCCTCGATGCCGTGGACTGCGGCCGCGTCGGTGCGCGCCATGATCTGCAGGTTCGCGTCTTCGCGCGCGTCGACAGCCGCGCGGATCTTGCCGACCATCTCGCTCGCCGCGACGACTTCCTTGCCCGAGAAGTGGCCGCATTTTTTCGGCATCACCTGATCTTCGAACTGGATCACGTCGGCGCCGCTGCGCTCCAGCACGCGCACGGTCTGGCGCACGTTCAGCGCGTTGCCGAAGCCGGTGTCGGCATCGACGATCAGCGGCAGCGCGACCGCGTCGCGGATGCGCGCGGTGTGCTCTGCGACTTCGGCAAGGCCGATGAAGCCCAGGTCGGGTAGACCGAGCGACATGTTGGTGACGCCCGCGCCGGTGATGTAGACCGCCTCGAAACCGGCGTCCTCGATCACGCGCGCGCTCATCGCGTTGAACGCGCCGGGCACGAGCAGGCCCTGACGCTGATTGACTTTGGCGCGGAACGCGGCGCGGCGGGTGGCGGAAGTGGTGGTCATGATGCAGGTCTCCAGAAGGGAAATCGGTAAGGGAACGCGACCGACATTCTGCAGGAAGCGTGCCATTGAACGGCAGTTCGCCGGTCGTGCCGCTGGAACAAGGCTTTGCGCGATATGAACTCCTGCCTGGACGTTCATGGCACAATCGGTGGAACGTTTCATGAAACGTTTCGAGGAACGTTTCAATCAAGGAGAGCCGCGTGTCCACGTTCACCCCATTTGTCGCGAATCCTGGCCCCGCCGTCGATGCCGGGCGGCCCGGTGTCGCACTCGTCAGTATCAGCCGACTGCAGTCGCTTTGCGAGACGGTGGCGCCGCGCTACGCGGGCCGGGCGAAGTTCTTCACGGTGCGGGAGGGCTACGGCGCGGCCGTCGCCGCGCTGCAGGCTTACGTGGACGCAGGTTCGGTCGACGTCGTACTGTCCGCCGGCTCGAACGGCGCGTACCTGCGCGAGAACCTCAGCGTGCCGGTGGTAATGGTCAAGGTGAATGGCTTCGACGTGTTGAGCGCGATCACGCGCGCGACCGCCACATGGCCGCAGGCGCGCATCGGACTCGTGCTGCACGAAGCAATCGCGCAGGAGCTGGCCGACCTGAGCCCGCTCTTGAACGTCGATCTGCGGCAGCGCGCGTATCGGTCGATCGACGAAGTGCGGCTCGCAGTCGATGAACTCGCCGCGCAGGGCTGCCGCGTGGTGGTCGGCGCTGGCATGGCCTGCGATCTGGCGCAGCAGGCCGGCATGGAAAGCGTGTTCCTGTATTCGCTTGCCGCGGTCGAGGAAGCGTTCGAGCGCTCGGTCGAACTGGCGCGGGTGAGCCGCCAGAAGGAATCGAAGCGGGTGCGCCTGAACACGATCGTCGCGCATCTGCGCGACGGCGTCGCCGCGTTCGACGAAGCCGCCCAGCTCGAAGCCGTCAACCCGGCAATGCTCGAACTGCTCGGTCTAGGCGCCGCGCAGGCGGTCCCAAACGACGACGAGGACACCCCCACACGAGTCGCGCGCGCGCTCGCGCCGCTGCTGCGCGAGACGCGCGCCGCCGACCAGCCGGTCGACGAACGCATCGAACAGATCGGCGGCCGCGCACTGATCGTCGGCTGTGTGCCGATCGTCGAGCAGGGCGCGCGCGCCGGTTTCGTCGTGACGGCGCAGGACGCGCTCGTTGCGCAGCGGATCGACCGTTCCCTGCGCACCAGCCAGCGGCCGAGGCATCTGGTCGCGCGGCACCGGCTCGACGATCTGATCGGCGCTTCGGCGGCGCTCGAGCGCGTGCGCCGGCTCGCGCGCGCCGGCGCCGCGCACGACGCGACCGTGCTCCTGAGTGGCGAAAGCGGCACCGGCAAGGAACTGGTCGCACAGGGCATCCACAACGCGAGCCGGCGGCGCGGCAATCCGTTCGTCGCGTTCAACTGCGCGGCGGTGCCCGAGGGGCTGATCGAAAGCGAACTGTTCGGACACGAGGAAGGGGCGTTCACGGGTGCGCGGCGCGGCGGCAAGCCGGGGTTGTTTGAAATCGCGCACACCGGCACTATTTTTCTCGATGAGATCGGCGAAATGCCGGCCGCGCTGCAAAGCCGGCTATTGCGCGTGCTGCAGGAGCGCGAGGTGATGAAGCTCGGCGCGGGCCGCGCGACGCCGGTCGACGTGAGGGTGATCGCTGCGACGCACCGTGATCTGCACGCGCTCGTCGAGGAGGGCGCGTTTCGCGCGGACCTGTATTTCAGATTAAATCTGCTTCAGATAAAATTGCCGCCGCTGCGCGAACGCCGTGCCGACATCGCGCCGCTGGCGCGGCACCTGCTGCAGCGCAGCGCGCTGCAGTACGGCTTGTCGGCGGCCGGGCTCGAGCGGGTGCTCGTGTTTCTCGCCCCGCTTTTTGCGGATTACGCGTGGCCCGGTAACGTCCGTGAACTGGAAAATCTCCTGGCCCGTGCGGCGATTTATATCGGTGAGCCAACCAACGAGATGTCCGGGAACTTGACTGCCGACGCCTTGCCAGACCGGCAGGCCGTGTTTCCCGAGTTCTTCCGGATCAGCGCGGTCGAGGTCGAGCAGATCACCCAGGCGCCTCCGGGCCCTGCGCCCGGCAGTACGGCGCCCCGCGCTACCCCCAGCCGTGAGGCTGCGCTGCGCGCTCTCGAACAATCGGGCGGCAATCGCGCCGCCGCGAGCCGAGCGCTCGGCATCGGCAGAACCACGCTGTGGCGGCTTCTGAAGGGCTGAAACGCCCGGCAAATCGTCCGATAGTTTCGACTGACGAAATGAATAGTGCTAAACTATCGAACTGATTAATACAATCTGCTTTACCTATTAAGCGCACTCTGACATACTGGCTCCACTTTCCAACCCCCTCAAAGAGAGGATTTAGCAAATGCCGATCATCAACAGTCAAGTCAAACCGTTCAAAGCACAGGCTTTTCACAACGGCGATTTCCAGACCGTCACTGAAGAAAGCCTGAAGGGCAAGTGGTCGGTTTTCGTGTTCTACCCGGCCGACTTCACGTTCGTGTGCCCGACCGAACTCGGTGACCTGGCCGATCGTTATGAAGATTTCAAGAAGCTGGGCGTGGAAATCTACAGCGTGTCGACCGATACGCACTTCACGCACAAGGCCTGGCACGACACGTCGGATACGATCCGCAAGATCAAGTACCCGATGCTGGCTGACCCGACACTCGCTATCTCGCGCAACTTCGACGTGCTGATCGAAGAAGAAGGCCTCGCGCTGCGTGGCACGTTCGTGATCAACCCGGAAGGCGAGATCAAGCTGTGCGAAATCCACGACAACGGCATCGGCCGTGACGCTGGCGAACTGCTGCGCAAGGTTCAGGCTGCTCAGTACATCGCCAAGCACCCGGGCGAAGTGTGCCCCGCCAAGTGGACGCCGGGCGCGCAAACGCTGACCCCGTCGCTCGACCTGATCGGCAAGATCTAAGGTCCGCGCAGCTCACGCTGCACCCGCAGTCTGCATCTGCCGGGATCTTCCCGGCGCTTCACCGCGCGACTCGCCTGATACGGCGCTTCGCGCGTCCCCGGGCCCAACACGTCCTATCCGGATGCGTGCGGCGCCGGGACACCCACACCCCTCGTCACGGAATCGCAACGCCATGCTCGACGTCAATCTCAAGACTCAACTGAAGTCGTACCTCGAAAAAGTTAGCAGGCCTATCGAGCTCGTCGCGTCGATCGATGACAGCGCGAAGTCCCAGGAGCTGCTGGCCCTGCTGAACGACATCGCGACCTTGTCGGAGCGCGTCACGGTGATCGAGCGTCGCGGCGACGACGAACGCAAGCCGTCGTTCTCGATTGGCGAAGCGGGCAAGGAAACCGGCATCCGTTTCGCCGGCATTCCGATGGGGCATGAATTCACGTCGCTCGTCCTCGCACTGCTGCAGGTCGGCGGCCATCCGGTCAAACTCGACGATGCGGTGATCGAACAGATCCGCAGCCTCGACGGCGACTATCAATTCGAAACGTATTTCTCGCTGTCGTGCCAGAACTGCCCGGAAGTCGTGCAGGCGCTGAACGTGATGGCGTTGATCAATCCGCGCATCCGTCACGTCGCGATCGACGGCGCGCTGTTCCAGAACGAAGTCGACGCGCGCCAGATCATGGCGGTACCGACGATGTTCCTGAACGGCGAAACCTTCGGCCAGGGCCGCAGCGGCGTGAAGGAAATCCTCGCGAAGCTCGATACCAACGCCGGTGCGCGCGCCGCGAAGCAACTGGAGAACAAGCCGGTGTTCGACACGCTGATCGTCGGCGGCGGCCCGGCGGGCGCGGCGGCGGCGATCTACTCGGCGCGCAAGGGCATTGCGACCGGTGTCGTGGCCGAGCGGTTTGGTGGCCAGGTGCTCGACACGCTGTCGATCGAGAACTTCGTCTCCGTGACCGAAACCGAAGGACCGAAGTTCGCGACCGCGCTCGAACAGCACGTGAAGACCTATGACGTCGACATCATGGACGTGCAGCGCGCCGAAGCGCTGATTCCTGGGCGCATCATCGAAGTACGTCTGGCCAACGGCGCGGTGCTGAAGGCGAAGACGATCATCCTCGCGACCGGTGCGCGCTGGCGCGAAATCAACGTGCCGGGCGAGCGCGAGTATCGCAATCATGGCGTCGCGTACTGCCCGCACTGCGATGGCCCGCTGTTCAAGGGCAAGCGCGTCGCGGTGATCGGCGGCGGCAACTCGGGCGTCGAGGCGGCGATCGACCTCGCGGGTCTCGTGCGCGAAGTGACGCTGCTCGAATTCGGTGCGACGCTGCGTGCCGACGAGGTGCTGCAACGCAAGCTGCGCAGCCTGCCGAACGTGACGGTCCTCACGCAAGCGCAGACCACGGAAATCACCGGCGACGGCAAGAAGGTCAACGGTCTGGTCTACAAGGACCTCGCTTCGGGCGAAGTGAAGACGGTCGAACTCGAAGGCGTGTTCGTGCAGATCGGTCTCGTGCCGAACACCGAATGGCTGAAGGGCACGGTCGAGCTGTCGAAGCATGGCGAGATCGTCGTCGATGCGCGCGGCGCGACGTCGGTGCCGGGCGTCTTCGCCGCCGGCGACGTGACCACGGTGCCATTCAAGCAGATCGTGATCGCGGTAGGCGAGGGCGCGAAGGCATCGCTGTCCGCATTCGATCACCTGATCCGCAACAGCGAAGAAGTCGCGGCGGTCAGCGAAGCGGAAGCGGAAGCCGAAGCAGCGGTTTGATTCGGTAGCTCAGAGAGGCAAACGGCGGCCCGCGGGCCGCCGTTTCAGTTTGCGCATGCAACAAGGCCCGCATTCGTGCGGGCCTTTTTCGTTAAAGCACGGGAATCGGTATCACCGCCGGTCGAACGAATACTTGCCGGGGCCGGTCACGCACAACAGCAGCAACCCGCCGATGATGCCGATGTTCTTGTAGAAATGAATCATATTGTCGTACTGCATCGCGCCGGTCATGTTCCAGTAGTGATGGCCGATGATCGCGGTGCCGAGCGTATACACCGCAAGCAGCAGCGCCAGCGGTCGCGTGAAAAATCCCACTAACAGCGCGACGCCCACCACAAGCTCCATCACCACCGCGATAACAGCCGAGAACGCCGGCACGGGCGCGCCGATCGACGTCATATAAGCGACGGTGCCGGCAAAGCCGGTCAGCTTCGACCAGCCGAACATCACGAACAGCACCATCAGCAGGATTCGAGCGACGAGAACGACGACGTCTTTCTGGTTTTCGAACAGTGTGTAGCGCATGATTTTTCCCGATAGGGTCGAGCGATGAAGCTCGCTGGAAATCGTCGTCCAGCGAGCCGCGTTCAGGTTTGAGTCAATAGCGGCGCAAGCGGAGCGCTTATGCCCACAACGCCGAGGTTTCGATATTACGCAGGTCGAACACGAGCACTTCCGCATCGCGGCCCTGCGTGAACGTCAGCGCTTCTTCACCCCGCACCCGCGCGCCGTCACCCTCGCCAAGCTCGACGCCATTCACCGTGACGCTGCCGCGCGCCACCTGAACATATGCATAGCGGTCCTTCGCGAGTTCGAGCCGCGCGGTTTCCTCGCCGTCGAACAGACCGGCATACACGCGCGCATCCTGTTGCAACTGCAGCGAACCGTTCGCACCGTCCGGCGACAGCACGAGCCGCAGCACACCGCGCTTGTCGGCCGCGCCGAAGTGCTGTTGCTGATAGCGCGGCGTCGTGCCTTGCTGGGCCGGCGCGATCCAGATCTGCAGGAAGTGCACCGGCTCGCTCTTCGAATGGTTGTATTCGCTGTGCGCCACGCCGGTGCCCGCGCTCATCAACTGGACGTCGCCCGGCACGATCACCGAGCCCGTGCCCATCGTGTCCTTGTGTTCGAGCGCGCCTTCGAGCACGTACGAAAAGATCTCCATGTCGCGATGCGGATGCTTGCCGAAGCCCTGCGCCGGCGCCACACGGTCGTCGTTGATCACGAGCAGGTCGGAGAAGCCGTTCTGCTTCGGATCGTGATAGTTCGCGAACGAAAACGTATGACGCGAGCTGAGCCAGCCGTGTTCCGCGCGGCCACGTTGGTTGGCGTGTCTGATTTCGAGCATGCTCTTTCTCCTTGAGTTTTGTCGTGCGATCCGGGCCAGATGTTTGGCTGCGATCCATGAACGACAGTGTAGGTCAATCCGGATGGCTATAATCATGATCAAGCCGGAAACACTGTCGCATTGGAGTGGACAATACGATGCAACTCGATGACATGCGCATCTTCGTCGCGACCGTCGACGCCCACAATTTCACCGCCGCGGCCAACCGGCTGTCGCTGTCGAAACAGTTCGTGAGCCGCCGTGTGATGGCGCTCGAGGAAGCGCTCGGTGTGCAACTGCTGATCCGCAACACGCGCAAGCTGGCGGTGACCGATCTGGGTCAGGAGTTCTACGAGCGCGCGAAGCGCATCCTCGGCGAGGTCGAGGACGCCGAGCAGGCCATGTCGCTGCGCCGCGCCGGGCCGCGCGGGCTGCTACGCGTGAGCGCGCCGATGTCGTTCGGCATGACGCATCTGTCGCCGCTCGTCGCGGCGTTTCTGCGCGAGCATCGCGACGTGCGCTTCGACATGGAACTGAGCGACCGCGCCGTCGATGTGGTCGGCGAAGGCTTCGATATGGCGATCCGTATCGGCACGCTGGCGGATTCGTCGCTGATCGCGCAAAAGCTGATCGATGTGAAGATGGTCGCGTGCTGCAGCCCCGGTTATCTGCGCCGGCGTGGCAGCCCGGCCGTGCCTGGCGATCTCGCGAACCACGAATGTCTGCTGTACGGCCACGGCGGCGCGGTGAGCTGGGACTTCAGCGTCGAGGGCGTGGTGAAGAGCGTCGAGGTGCGCGGGCCGTTACGCGCCAATAACGGCGATCTGATTCGCGATGCGGCCGTCGCGGGACTTGGAATCGTTCGGCTGCCGGATTTCATCGTCGCCGATGCGCTCGCAAGCGGACAACTCGTGCCCGTGCTCGAAGCGTTCCTGCCGTCGGCGACGGGCGTCTATGCCGTGTATCCGCAGCATCGGCAAAGCTCGGTCACGATCCGGGCATTCGTCGAGTTTCTGCGCAGGCATCTGAGGAAGAAGCTCGCGACCGAACCGCGGACGCCCGTCGGCTAATCCCCTAAACCCTCACCCGTTGCGGAAGATAAAGCTATACGCGCTCAACGCCGGCACGCCGCCCAGGTGCGCATAAAGTACGCGCGAGCCGGCCGGAAATTCGCCGTTACGCACCTTGTCGATCATGCCGTGCATCGACTTTCCCTCGTACACCGGATCGGTCAGCATGCCTTCGAGCCGCGCGCACAGACGGATCGCCTCGAGCGTGCCGTCGTTCGGCAGACCGTATTCCGGGCCGCCGTAGCGCTCGTCGAGCACGATGTCCTTCGCGGTGATGTCGCGGCCCAGTTCGACGCTCTCGGCGGTCCGCTTCGCGATGCGTGTGATCTGCTCGCGTGTCTGCGCCGGTTTCGCCGATGCGTCGATGCCGATAACCCGATCGACGCGGCCGTCGGCGGCGAAACCGACGACCATGCCAGCCTGCGTGCTGCCCGTCACCGAGCACACGACGACGTAGTCGAACCTGAAGCCTAGTTCGGCTTCCTGCTGACGCACCTCTTCGGCAAAGCCGACGAAGCCGAGGCCGCCGAGCGGATGGTCCGAGCAGCCGGCCGGAATCGCGTACGGCTTGCCGCCGGCCGCGCGCACGCTGTCGAGCGCGTCTTCCCAGCTCTTGCGAAAGCCGATGTCGAAGCCGTCCGGCACGAGCCGCACGTCGGCGCCCATCATGCGCGACATCTGGATGTTGCCGACGCGGTCATACACCGCATCCGAGTAGTTGACCCAGTTCTCCTGCACGAGCACGCACTTCAGGCCGAGATGCGCGGCAACCGCCGCGACCTGGCGCGTCTGGTTCGACTGGATGCCGCCGATCGACACGAGCGTGTCGCAGCCCTGCGCGAGTGCGTCGGGGATCAGATATTCGAGCTTGCGGGTCTTGTTGCCGCCGAACGCGAGGCCGCTATTGCAGTCCTCGCGCTTGGCATACAGTTCGACCTTGCCGCCGAGATGCTCGCTCAGACGCTTGAGCGGTTGAATTGGCGTCGGTCCGAAGGTGAGCGGGTAGCGGGGGAATCGTTGCAGGTTCATCGCGGCTCCGTGGTGGGGTGATTTCCGTGAGTACATGTTAGGAAAAACCGCCAGAAATGAGCTTGCGAAAAAAATCGCTTAGACGTATTTTTCGAAATCAAAGAATGTCCACCTCCTAATAAAACTTCGTACATATGGCAATGAGCGCAACGAAAGTTCGTGCTGGAGCGCCACCTTCGGGCATCGGCGCGATTCACCATCCGCTCGATCGCATCGATCGCGCGATCCTGCGGCAGTTGCAAACCGACGCGTCTATTTCGAACGTGGCGCTCGCCGCGAAAGTGAAGCTGAGCGCGCCGGCGTGTTTGCGGCGCGTCGAACGCTTGAAGGAATCGGGGCTGATTCGCGGCGTGGTCGCGCTGCTCGATCCAAAGGCGGCCGGCGCGGGCATGCTCGTGATCATCGGCGTGGTACTGGATCGCTCGACGCCCGAGTCGTTCGCCGAGTTCGAGAAGGCCGCGCAGAAAGTGGCCGGCTGCATGGAGTGCCACGTGGTGACCGGCGAGTTCGACTATTTCATGGTGATCCGCACGCGCGACAGCGACAGCTTCAATCGACTCCACGCCGAGCAGTTGCTGTACCTGCCGGGCGTACGGCAGATCCGCTCATTCATGGTGCTGAAGGAAATCCTGTCGACCACGAAATTTCCGCTGTGAGCCGCGCGGCCGCGCCGCCGGCCGCGAAAGCGCGCATGCTGTCATAAACGCCGCGCCCGCGCGACCAAGCTTCGGCACACCCGCATGCGGCCGTGGCAGCACCGTGCCAACGCGGGCGGGCGCCGGCACTTTTCCGGAGCGACCATCATGACTCGCAACAGACCGCAATTCCTTACATCGTTCGGCGGCAGCTCGAAACGCACACGCGCGGCCGTGTTGTCGTTGCTGCTAGGCGCGGCCGCGCTCGCGTTGCCGCTCGCGCAGCGCGTCGGGTTCGCGGCGGAGAACGCGGTCGTGATCGCGCCGCCCGCGCTCGACGAACCGATCCCGGCCAGCACCGCGCACGAGGAAACCGCGGTGTTCGCGGGTGGCTGCTTCTGGGGCGTCCAGGGGGTGTTCCAGCATGTGCGCGGTGTCACACGGGCGGTGTCCGGCTACTCGGGCGGCTCACGCGACACCGCGCAGTACGAGACCGTCAGCGGCGGCGAGACGGGGCACGCCGAATCGGTGCAGGTCACGTTCGATCCTGGCAAGGTCACCTACGGCCAGTTGCTGCAGGTGTATTTCTCGGTGGTTCAGGACCCGACCGAGCTGAATCGTCAGGGGCCCGACAGCGGCACGCAATACCGCTCCGCGATCTTTCCGCTGAACGACGCGCAACGGCGTGTCGCGCAAAGCTACATTGCGCAGCTCGACAAGTCGCACGTGTTCCCCGCGCCGATCGTCACGAAGACGGAGCCGTACAAGGGCTTCTATCCGGCCGAGTCGTATCACCAGAACTATCTGACCTTGCATCCCGATTCGGCCTACATCGTGTTCAATGACATGCCGAAAATCGCCAACCTGAAACGCCTGTTCCCCAACCTGTATCGCGACAAGCCGGTGCTCGTCGAAGCAGGGCAATAACCCCTCCGAACGGCGGCGCCAGCGGCGCCGCCGCAGCGCCGGACCGTCTTCGGCTTACGCCTTGGGTCGCGCTCGTCATCAATCTTCCACAGAGTTGGCGCATATCTTGCGCAGCAATGTTCCGTTGGCCATTGTCCGCGTCACCGCGGCGCGCAAGGACTATGCGCAGTGGCCACCACGCTAGCGCGTGGGTCATGCGGGCTCGCCGCGCCTCGTGCACATCGCGCTGCCCGCTTCATCGATTGGAAAAATTACACGCCGTAAGTAACAGCGCGGCGGTCGTCCGCGTTTTTGGGTCCGCGCTGGACCCCGGGCGAAAACCTAACCTCATCGCGACGAGCGAAATTGGAGGCTTCCGGTGGTCAACAGCCGTAGAAAGAAGCGGGGCGCCATGCCTCGCCATAAACAAACCGGCATCGCGGCGAGCTCGCTCGTCGCCGCGACCTTGGGCGCGATGGCCTGCGTGCCGGGTGTGGTCTTCGCGCAGACGCCGTCGCCGCTCGGCGAATGGCAATATTCGGTGGGCGTTCCGCTGCAGAAGATGTGGCAGCCGAACATTCCCGACTGGCAACTGCGCTTCGGCGTGGCCACATCGTTCCAGCCGCGCTTCGTAGGATCGGACCGCTATCACCTGGTGGCCGGCCCGAGCATCGACGTGCGCTACAAGGATCTGTTCTTTCTGTCGAGCGGCGAAGGTTTCGGCGTGAATTTCGCGCAGGGCGAGAACTGGCGCATGAGTCTCGCCGCGGTCTACGACCTCGGGCGACGCGGCCAGAACGATCCGCAGGAACTCAACGGGCTCGGCAACATCAACCCGGCGCCCGGTCTGAAGCTTTCGGGCGAGTACGTCGTGTCGAAGGATTTTCCGCTCGTCCTGCGCGCCGATATCCGCCGCTATTTCGGCGGATCGAACGGCTGGATCGGCGATCTCGGCGCCTATATGCCGATGCCCGGCAGCACCAGGCAGTTCTTCTGGTTCGCCGGCCCGAACGTGGTGCTCGCGGACTCCAATTACATGAACAGCTGGTTCGGCGTCAATCAGGAGCAGGCCGCGCACTCGCAGTATCCGCAGTACCACGCGAGCGCGGGCTTCAAGTCGGTGGGTTTCGGCGTCAGCGCGATCTGGCTGTTCAGCAAGCACTGGTTCGCGACCGCCGACGGCGCGTTCGAGCAGCTCGTCGGCAGCGCGGGCAACAGTCCGATCACGCGCAGCCGCGCGACCGGCGTCGCCGACGTGTCGATCAACTACCGGTTCTGACGCAACGCCGCCGCGCAGCCAATGCGCCGTGACTTGGTGGGAATAGCCCTTGCTGACTCTGTGATCGCGCGCCGCGACGCCTCCGTCGCCGCGCGCCCGAACACAAGGAGTCGATCCCCATGGCAGGTAAAGCGAAAACCCAGAAGGCCGCGGCCCAGGCAAACGGGGCCGCGCAGTCGAACGACGCGAAATCGAACGATCTCGAACGCAATCGCGTGAAGCCGCAAGGCGAGGCCCTGAGGACCAATCAGGGCGTCAAGATCGCCGACAACCAGAACACGTTGCGGGCGGGACCGCGCGGTCCATCGCTGCTGGAAGATTTCATCATGCGTGAAAAGATCACGCACTTCGACCACGAGCGTATTCCCGAACGGATCGTGCACGCGCGTGGCTCGGCCGCGCATGGTGTCTTCAAGGTCTACGAATCGATGCGCGAGTACACCAAGGCCGCGTTTTTGCAGGACCCGGCCGCCGAAACGCCGGTCTATGTGCGTTTCTCGACCGTGCAAGGTCCGCGCGGCTCTGCCGACACCGTGCGCGACGTGCGCGGCTTCGCGACGAAGTTCTACACGCAGGAAGGCAATTTCGATCTGGTGGGCAACAACATGCCGGTGTTCTTCATCCAGGACGCGATCAAGTTTCCTGACTTCGTGCACGCGGTGAAACCGGAAGCACCGAACGAAATGCCGACCGGCGGGTCCGCGCACGACACGTTCTGGGACTTCGTCTCGCTCGTGCCCGAATCGGCGCACATGGTGCTGTGGACGATGTCGGACCGCGCGATTCCGCGCAGCTTTCGGACGATGGAAGGCTTCGGCGTTCACACGTTCCGCTTCGTCAATGCGCAGGGCAAAGCTCGTTTCGTCAAGTTCCACTGGCGTCCCGTGCTCGGCTCGTATTCGCTGCTGTGGGACGAAGCGCAGAAGCTCGCGGGCAAGGACCCGGACTTTCACCGCCGCGACCTATGGGAAGCGATCGAGCGCGGCGATTATCCGGAGTACGAACTGGGCGTGCAGATCGTCGAGGAAGCCGACGAGCACAAGTTCGATTTCGACCTGCTCGATCCGACCAAGCTGATTCCGGAAGAGCTGGTGCCGGTGAAAATCATCGGCAAGATGACGCTCAATCGCAATCCGGACAACTTCTTCGCCGAGACCGAACAGGCCGCGTTCCATCCGGGGCATATCGTGCCGGGCATCGATTTCACCAACGATCCGTTGCTGCAGGGGCGTTTGTTCTCGTATACGGACACTCAGATCAGCCGCCTCGGTGGCCCGAACTTTCACGAGATTCCGATCAACCGGCCGGTCTGTCCATCCGTCAACAATCAGCGCGATGCGATGCATCGGCAGGCGATCCATGTCGGCCAGGCGTCGTACGAGCCGAACTCGCTGAACGACGGCTGGCCGAAGGAAACCGATCCGGCCGCTGAAGATGGCGGCTTCGACAGCCATCACGAACACGTCGAGGGCACGAAGATTCGCGTGCGCAGCGACTCGTTCGCCGATCATTTCTCGCAGGCCGCGTTGTTCTACAACAGCATGTCGCAGCCGGAAAAAGACCATATCGCGGCGGCCTATCAGTTCGAGCTCGGCAAGGTGACGAAGCCCGAGATTCGCGCGCGTCAGGTCAACGAGATTCTGGCGAACTTCGACGCCGATCTCGCCGCGAAGGTCGCCGAAGGACTCGGCTTGCCGGCGCCGAAAAAGGGCACGGCGAAACTCGTCGGGCCGAAGACTTCGCCGGCGTTGAGTCTGCTCAATCGCGTGAAGCCCGGCATCAAGACCCGCAAGATCGCGCTGCTCGCCGCACCCGGCTCCGATGGCGCGGCGATCAAACAGTTGCAGCAGGCGCTCACGGATGAAGGCGCAACGCCGATGCTGATCGCGCCGACGCTCGCCGAGATCGATGGCCTCGCGCCCGACGCGACCATCGCCGGGCTGCCATCGGTGATGTTCGACGCGGTGATCGTGGTCGGCGGCGAGAAGGGGGCGAAGGCACTGTCGCAATCGGGCGATGCGCGGCACTTCGTGCTCGAAGCGTTCAAGCATCTGAAGGCGATCGCGGCGCTCGGCGCGGGGCGCGACCTGCTCGCGGCCGCGCAGTTGCCCGCGCAGCCGGACGGCGTGGCGACCGGCGAGGACTCGCAGTCTGCCGATGTGTTGAAGGCGTTCATCAAGGCCGCCGGACAGCATCGCGTATGGTCGCGCGCGGCGCAGGCGGAATCGGTGCCGGCCTGAGCGGGCCGAGCCGGTTGCGCTGATGCGCTGCCGCGTTAGCCGCTGAACGGTGCTGAGCGTAGCTGAAACGCGGCGCGTCGATGCGCGTCGATGCAGGAGGCTGGCCGGTGTTAGCCGGCCAGGTTCTTTTGGGCATTCCGCGTCGCGCGCGTGCGGGTCGTCCTTGTATGATGACAGCGGTCGCGTCGCGGCACTGGACACCGTGCGCAGACACGAAAGATATTCCGCATCGACCCGATTCGCCATGCCACTTACAGAAAAAATGACCGCATCGCAGGCCGTCGATCAACTCCGTTTCCGCCGCATCCTTCGCCGCAATATCGCGCTGCCTTTGGGCGTCGGCCTCGTCACGATGGTGCTGTTCATCGGCTTGATCGCGTATCTCGTGTCGACGATGAACTGGGCCGAGCACTCCGGGCGCGTGATCGGCGACGCCAACGAATTGCTGCGGCTCGCGGTGGATCGCGAATCGTCGATGCGCGGCTTTCTGATCACCGGTAACGAGAGTTTCCTCGCGCCGTATGAAAACGGCGGCCCGAAATTCAAGGCACAGCTCGAAGCGTTGAAAAAGCAGGTCGCCGACAACCCGCCGCAAATCGAGCGGCTCAAGCAGATCGAGGTCTTGCAGGAGCGTTGGAGCCGCTTCGCCGAACAGATCATCGACGCGCGCCGCCGCAACCAGGACTATGAGAGCACGATCGCAGCGGGGCGCGGCAAGCTCGAATTCGACGAAATGCGCCGCGAATTCGGCGATTTTCTCGACGTCGAATTGCGCTTGCGCCAGCAGCGCGTCGAAGCGACGCGCAACGTGACGGCGACGCTGGTCGGCGTGTTCCTGCTGTTCAGCCTCGTCGTCAGCGGCCTGCTCGCATGGCGAGGCCGTCGCGAACTGCTGGACCTGTCCGAGACCTACGACGACGTGCTGCGCCGCCAGGGCGAACAGACCGCGCTGCTCGAGCAGCAGGTCTGGTTGCGCTCGGGCCAGCGCCTGCTCGCGGACAAGGTCGTCGGGCAGACGAGCGCGCCGCTCGTCGGCCGCGCGATGCTCGAGTTTCTCGCCCAATATCTCGATGCGCTCGTCGCCGCGCTGTACGTGCGCGACAGGCAGAGCGGCACGCTGCGCCGCATCGCCGCGTACGGCTATAGCCGTGACAGCGAGCAGACGGCCGCTCCGAGTTTCGAGGAGGGTGAAACGCTGGTCGGCCAGGCCGCGCGCTCGCGCCGCACGCTGGTGCTGCGCGACGTGCCGGCCGATTACGTGCGGGTCGTGTCGGCGACGGGCAGCGGCGCGCCGCGCAATCTGCTGATCCTGCCGATCGACAACGACGGCCAGGTCAACGGCGTCGTCGAAATGGGCTTCCTGCGCGAGGTGACGCCGCGCGACGAAGAGTTCATGGAGCTGATCCGCCACAGCATGGGCAATTTTCTCGAGGCGGCGCTGTATCGCGAACGCCTGCAGGATGCGCTCGCCGAGACGCAGCAGCTGAACGAGGAGTTGCAGGTCCAGCAGGAGGAGTTGCGGGTCTCCAACGAAGGGCTCGAGGAACGCGGCCGCGCGCTGTTGGAATCGCAACGGCGCCTCGAAGCGCAGCAGGCCGAGCTCGAACAGACCAACGTGCGGCTCGAGGAATACGCGCTGCGGCTGGAGCGGCAAAAATCGGATCTGCTGCGCGTGCAGAACGATCTGGCGGCCAATGCGGAGCGCCTCGAACAGTCGAGCCGCTACAAGTCCGAGTTCCTCGCGAACATGTCGCACGAATTGCGCACGCCGCTGAACAGCTCGCTGATTCTCGCGAAGCTGCTGCAGCAGAATCGCAGCGGCAATCTGACCGACGAGCAGGTGCGCTACGCGGAGACGATCCACGCGTCGAACAGCGATCTGCTCGTGCTGATCAACGACATTCTCGACCTGTCGAAGGTCGAGGCGGGTCAATTGACGGTCGAGCACGAAACGGTGTCGATCGAGGCGACGCTGCAATCGCTCGAAGAAATGGTTCGTCCGATCGCGGCGACCAGGCACTTGCGTCTCGCCTTCGACAAGTTGCCGGGCACGCCCGATACGTTCGTCACCGACGGCCAGCGGCTCACGCAGATCCTGCGCAACCTGCTGTCGAACGCGGTGAAGTTCACCGAGCGCGGCGAGGTCACGCTCGAGGTCGCCAGGGTCGAGGACAACGTGCTGCGCTTCGACGTGCGCGATTCGGGCATCGGTATTCCGGCCGACAAGCTCGACCTGATCTTCGAGGCGTTCCAGCAGGCCGATGGCTCGACGAGCCGTCAATATGGGGGCAGCGGCCTCGGGCTATCGATTTCGCGCGAGTTCTCGCGGCTGCTGGGCGGGCGCATCACGGTGGCGAGCGAAGTCGGCAAGGGCAGCGTGTTTTCGCTGTGGCTGCCGCTCGACACCGCACCCGCCGCGGTGATCCCGCCAGCGAATGGTCTGGCAGGCCGGGCACCGCCCACCGCGTCGCGCGAAGCCTTGCTGTCCGGCGCCGCCGAGCCCGCCGCCGCGTCGATAGCCGACGATCGCGACCATCGCACCCGCGCGGGCCGTCTGATCGTCGCGGTCGAAGACGATCCGCCGTTCGCCGCGATTCTGCGCGATCTCGTGCACGAACTCGACTTCGACTTCGTGCACGCGAGCGATGCCGCGAGCGGCCTCGCGCTGGTGCGCGACATGCGGCCGGCCGCGGTGCTGCTCGACGTCGGTCTGCCGGACCGCTCGGGCCTCACGGTGCTCGAATGGCTGAAGAACGATCCGCTGACTCGCCATATTCCGATCCATATCGTGTCGGCCACCGATCACGCCGACAAGGCGCTGCATCTCGGCGCGATCGGCTACACGCTGAAGCCGACCGCGCGCTCGACGATGGAGGCCGCGATCCGCCGCCTCGAAGCGCGGCTGCAACAGCGCCTGAAGCGCGTGCTGGTGATCGAGGACGACGCGCCGATGCGCGAAAGCATCCGCGCGCTGCTGCAAAGCGAGAACACCGAGATCGTCGCGGTCGCGACGCTCGCCGAGGCGTTCGAGCAACTGTCGGCGCTGACGTTCGACTGCGTCGTCGCCGATCTCGCGCTGCCGGACGGCACCGGCTACGATCTGCTCGAACGCCTCGCCGCCAACAGCGCGCATGCATCGCTGCCGGTGATCGTCTACACGGGCCGCATGCTGTCCGGCGAAGAGGAGCACCGGCTGCGCCGCTACTCGAAGTCGATCATCATCAAGGGCGCGAAATCGCCGGAGCGTCTGCTCGATGAAGTCACGCTGTTTCTGCATAGCGTCGAGTCGTCGCTCGCGCCGGAGCAGCAGCGCATGCTGCGCACCGTGCGGCAACGCGACAATGCGTTCGAGGGCCGCACGATCCTGCTCGCCGAAGACGACGTGCGCAACATCTTCGCGCTGTCGCACGTGCTGGAGCCGCTCGGCGCGAAACTGCTGATCGCGCGCAACGGCCGCGAGGCGCTCGACGAACTGGAGAACGGGCCGGAAGTGCATCTGGTGCTGATGGACATCATGATGCCCGAGATGGACGGCCTGACCGCGATGGGCGAGATTCGCCGCAATCCGCGCTTCGCGCATCTGCCGATCATCGCGCTGACCGCGAAGGCGATGGCGAACGATCGCGCGCGCTGCCTCGAAGCGGGTGCCGACGACTACGTGTCGAAACCGATCGACGTCGACAAGCTCGTCGCGCTGTGCCGCGTGTGGCTGCGGCAGCGCTGACGGCGCGAGCGTTGGCACGCAAGCGAGCAATGCGATGAAACCGTCCGCATCTGACGTACCGCACCGCATCAGCGATTTCGACATCGAGCTGCGGCTGCTGCTCGAGGCGATCTATCTGAAGTATCAGCACGACTTTCGCCACTACGCGATGTCGTCGCTGCGCCGCCGCCTCACGCAGGCGCTCGATGAATTCAACGTGGAGACGCTGTCGCAATTGCAGGACCGCATCATGCGCGACGGCTACGAGTTTTCGCGGCTGTTCCGCTACCTGACCGTGCAGGTCAGCGACATGTTTCGCGATCCGTCGTATTTCCTCGCGCTGCGCGAGCACGTGCTGCCGCGTTTGCGCACCTACCCGTCGATCAAGGTGTGGGTCGCCGGATGCAGCACCGGCGAAGAGCTGTGGTCGCTGAAGATCCTGTTCGACGAGGAGGGTCTCACCGAGCGCGCGCTGTTCTACGCGACCGACATCAACCCCGACGCGCTCGCGCGCGCGGAGGCGGGCATCTACGCGCTCGAACGCATCCAGGGCTTCACGCAGAACTATCTGGCGGCGGGCGGCACGCGTTCGCTGTCGGACTACTATCATGCAGCATATGGCGGCGCGCGCTTTGCCGGCTCGCTCAAAGAGCGCGTGGTGTTCGCCGATCACAGCCTGTCCACCGACGAAGTGTTCCTCGAAGCGCATCTGGTGTCGTGCCGCAACGTGCTGATCTATTTCGATCGCGGCTTGCAGGATCGCGCGTTGGGGCTGTTCGAGAACGCACTGGTGCGGCGCGGCTTTCTCGGCCTGGGCAGCAAGGAAACCCTGCGGTTTTCACGTCACTACCCGGCGTTCGACGAGTTTCGCGCGGCCGAACGCATTTATCAGAAGCGTTAGCGAGGTCGCGATGCCACGCTCGACCAGTGAACCCCCGCCCACCCAGGCCGCCGACGCCAGCGCCGCGCGGACGCACGCGCGCCGCGGCTATCAACTGGTCGTGATCGGCGGGTCGGCGGGCGGCATCGAGGTGCTCAAGGTGCTGCTCGCCGCGCTGCCCGCGCGCTTCGCGGCAGCCGTGATGATCGTCGCGCATCTGCCGCCCGATTCGCCGAGCTATCTGGTGCCGGCGATCGCGCATCGCTGCGCGCTGCCGGTGCTCGAACCCGATGCGGGGGAGCTGATTCTGCCGGGCCGCGTGTACGTCGCGCCGGCCGGTTATCACATGCTCGTCGAAGTGGACCGCACGGTCGCGCTGTCGACCGCCGCGGCGGTGCGCTTCTCGCGGCCGTCGATCGACGTGCTGTTCGAATCGGCCGCCGCGGTGTACGGCGATCGGCTGCTTGCGATCCTGCTGTCCGGCGCCAACGACGACGGCGCGCACGGGCTCGAACGCGTGCGCGCGCTCGGCGGCACCGCGTGGGTGCAGGATCCCGGCAGCGCCGGTGCACCGGAGATGCCGCGCGCGGCGATCGAGCGCGGCGCGGCCGACGCGATCTACAATCCCGCAACCTTGGCGAAGCGCCTTGCCGCGCTGCCGACTTCCCTCTGATCCGGTGCCATGACGAACTCACCTGTGAACATCCTGATCGTCGACGACATCGTCCACAACATCACCGCGCTGCAAGCGTTGCTCGCGCGGCCCGACGTCGCGGTGCTGGTCGCCGACTGCGGCACCGCCGCGCTCGATCTGCTGCTCAAGCACGAAGTCGCGCTGGCGATTCTCGACGTCAATATGCCCGGCATGAACGGCTTCGAGCTGGCCGCGCTGATGCGCGGCAGCCCGCGCACGTCGCAGGTGCCGATCATCTTCCTGAGCGCGACCGCGCAGGACGCGTCGCGCACGTTCCGTGGCTATGAGGCGGGCGCGGTCGACTTTCTGTACAAGCCGTTCGATCCGCGCATCCTGCAGTCGAAGGTCGACGTGTTCGTGCAGCTGGAGCAGCAGAAGCGCGAGCTCGCCGCGCAACTGGTGACGACGCGCCAGATGCTCGAAGCGAACGAAATGCTGATGGCGGTGCTCAGCCATGATCTGCGCACGCCGCTCGGCGCGGTGCTGGCGTCGGCGGAATACCTGATGCGCACGGCCGCCGACGAGCAGGCCGCAACCGTCGCCGCGCGCGTGAAGAACAGCGCCCTGCGCATGGCGCGGATGGTCGATCAACTGCTGAACCTCGCGCGCCTGCAAGGCGGACGTCTGCCGTTGCAGCCGCGCTCGATCGAGCTCGCGACGCTGTGCCGCTCGGTCATCGACGAATTCGCATCGCAGGAGAGCGGCAAGCAGATCGTGTTCACCTGCACCGGCAATACGGCCGGCGCGTGGGATACCGATCTCGTTTGGCAGGCGGTGTCGAATCTCGTCAGCAACGCGCTGCATCATGGGGCGCCGGAGGGCGATATCGGCGTGGAGGTCGATGGCGACGCCGAGGATTGCGTGCGCCTGAAGGTGTCCAATCGCGGCACGATTCCGGCGGAGGTGTTTCCGCATCTGTTCAAGGCGTTCGTGTCGAACGGCAACGGCGCGCGCTCGCGCGAAGGGCTCGGGCTCGGTCTGCATATCGTGCAGCAGATCGCGCGCATGCATGGCGGCGGCGTCAGCGTCGTATCCACGGACGAGTCCGGCACGACCTTTACGATCGAATTGCCGAGGACGGTCGCGTTGCAGCGGGGGTCGTTGACCCGGCGATAAAGCATCGCCAGGCCGGCGATCACGCCGGTGGGCCACCGCGTGCCCGCTGTGCTACGCTTGCCGCAACCCAATTCACGCAGCGCAAGCACGAATCCCCATCATGCGTTCCTGGCGCCTCGCATCACCGCAGCGCAGCGGTCAGATCAGCACCGCGCGCGCCACCGATCTCGTCATGGCGATCTCCCACCCGGATGCCGACGCGCTCGCCGCGAGCATTCTGCTGACGGTTGGCGAATCGTTGTCGCTGCCCGTCTCGCAGTGCACGATCTTCGCGTATGAGTTCGACGCGCGGCCCCGTACGGTGTCGGCGGCCGACCATCGCGGCGGGCATTTTCTGCGCGACGTCGCCGAACGCTACGCCGCGCATTTCTATGCGCTCGACGGCAATCGCGCGGTCATCGGTCAATCGAGCCACCGCCGGCGCACCGCTTCGCGCGATGCGCTGGTGCTGCATCAGCAGCGCGGCGACGAAATCGAAAACGAAGCGTACCGCGCGGCCTGCTACGCGCAGCCGAACGTATCCGACCGGCTGTCGTTGCTCGTGCAGCCGGCGGATAGCGTGTGGCTGTCGATCAACCTGTATCGCGACCGCGCGTACGGCGTGTTCGCGCCGGGCGAACTGGAGCGGATCGAAAGCGTCGCGCCGCTGTTCGCGCATGCGGCGAAAGGCCAATACGCGCTGAACGGGCAACATCAGCAGGGCACCGGTGCGGCGATGCTCGCGCGCGTGCGGCGCTTATGTCCGACGCTGACGCCGCGCGAGCTCGACGTGTTGCGTGGCACGCTCGATGGCGCGAGCGCGGCCGAGATCGCCGGGCAGATGGGCGTGAAGCGGGCGAGCGTCGTCACGTACCAGAAGCGCGCGTACGCGCGGCTCGGGATTTCAAATCAGCGGCAACTGTTCGCGCTGTGTATGCAGCCCTAGCTGCACATCTGTCGAAACTCGCGCCGAAGCGCGCGTCGCATCGCGCTTCGAGTCCGCTTCAACTCCGCTTACCCCGCGCCTCGGCCTGCGTCTCCCGATCCCAGCGTTTCAACCACGGCATCACGAAATCCGCGAAGCCGTCGGCCGATGGCGGCAGCGCACGCTCGGTCGACCGATACTCGCACACCTCGCGAATCGTTTCAGGATCGACGATGCGCCTCATCACGAGCTATCGCAGACGCGCACGACCACCTTCGGTTTGTCGCGCGCGTATTCGGCGATCGCGGCGGCCAGCGCCGTCGACGCGATGACGAGCGGCGCGCAGACCCGCACGATGCCGGCCGCCCGGTTGCGGATATGATTGTGCGCGGCGCGTCGACGACCGACACTCGTGCGGGTCGACTTGGCCCGGTAAACCCGCTTAGACTCAAGGTTTGCCCTGTCGTCCCGCGGCGCGCGGACGACCGCTACAACAGGCCTGCAAAGGCCGTCTTCAAGGATCCGTCATGTTCGACCATATTCCCGCCTATCCGGGCGACCCGATTCTGAGCCTGAACGAAGACTTTCAGCTGGACCCCCGGCCGAACAAGGTCAACCTCAGCATCGGCATCTATTTCGACGACGCCGGCAAGCTGCCGGTGATCGACGCGGTGCGCCGCGCCGAAACCGCGCTGCTCGACGCGATCGGCCCGCGCTCGTATCTGCCGATGGCGGGTCTGCCGCTCTATCGCGACACCGCGCAGGCGCTCGTGTTCGGCGCCCACAGCGCGGCGCGCGCCGAAGGCCGGATCGCGACGCTGCAAACGCTCGGCGGCTCGGGCGCGCTGAAGGTCGGCGCCGATTTCCTGAAGCGCTATTTCCCCGGCTCGCAAATGTGGATCAGCGATCCGAGCTGGGAAAACCATCGCGTGGTGTTCGAAGGCGCGGGCCTCACGGTCAACACCTATCCGTACTACGACGCGCAAACGGGCGGCCTGCGCTTTGCCGACATGCTCGCCGCGATCGACACGCTGCCGGAAAAGAGCATCGTGCTGCTGCACGCGTGCTGCCATAACCCGACGGGCGTCGATCTGAGCCCGTCGCAATGGGCGGAACTGGTGCCGGTTTTGCAGCGCCGCAAGCTGATCGCGTTCGTCGACATGGCCTACCAGGGTTTCGGCGCGGGCCTCGAAGAAGACGCCGCGCCGGTGCGCCTGCTCGCCGACGCGAACGTGCCGCTGATCGTCGCGAACTCGTTCTCGAAGAATTTCTCGCTTTACGGCGAGCGCGTCGGCGCGTTGAGCGTGGTCTGCAAGAGCGCCGACGAAGCGGCGCGCGTGGCGGGCCAACTGATGTCGGCGGTGCGCGCGAACTACAGCAATCCGCCGACGCACGGCGCGCGCCTCGTCGCCAACGTGCTCGCCGATGCGACGCTGCGCGCGTCGTGGGAAGCCGAGCTCGGCGCGATGCGCGAGCGCATTCTGGCGATGCGCAAGGTGATTCACGCCGGGCTCGACGGACGCGTCGATGAAGTGATGCGCGCGCGCTATATCGCGCAGCGCGGCATGTTCACGTACACGGGCCTGTCCGAAAGCCAGGTCGAGCGTCTGCGCAACGAATACGCGGTGTACGTGCTGCGCTCGGGCCGCATGTGCGTTGCCGGGCTGAACGCGCGCAACGCGGACTATGTCGCGTCGTCGATCGCGGCGGTGGTGTCGGGCGCCTGAAGCGCTCCGGCGCTCGGGCCGCTGTTGCGGCACGCGTGAATATGATGGGCGGCGCGCACGGGCGCGCCGTCACAACGACAATTTTGGAGACACCGACGATGGCCACGACCCTCGAAGCGCAACCGGCGAGCCCGCCCAGATCGGCCGCGATCCATCCGGACGAATGGCAGGCGCGCGTGCAACTTGCCGCGTGCTACCGGATTTTCGATCTGCTCGGTTGGACCGAGATGATCTACAACCACATCACGCTGCGCGTGCCCGAAAGCGTCAGCGGCCCGGAGCGCCAGTTCCTGATCAATCCGTTCGGGCTGCACTACAGCGAAGTGACCGCGAGCAATCTGGTGAAGATCGACGCGCAGGGGCGCGTGCTCGACGGCTCGCCGTATCCGGTGAATCCGGCTGGCTTCGTGGTGCATGCGGCGCTTCACGAGGGCTTGCCCGACGCGCACTGTGTGATGCATACGCATACGACGGCGGGCGTCGCGGTCGCCTGCCTCGAAGAGGGCCTGCAGCAGACCAACTTCTATAGCGCGCAGTTGCACGACCGGATCGCGTATCACGACTTTGAAGGCATCACGATTCATGCGGAAGAGGGGCCGCGGCTGCTCGCGCATATCGGCGACAGACAGGCGGTGATCCTGCGCAACCACGGTCTGCTATCGTGGGGCCGGACGTTGCCGCAGACCTTCGCGATTCTGTGGACGCTGAATCGCGCGTGCGAAGTCCAGGTGGCGACGTTCTCGATGGGCCGCGCTCGGCCGGTGCCGGAGGAGGTCGCGATTCGCTGCTCGCGCGACGCGCTGCAGTTCGATCCGCGCCACGGCGCCGGACAGGACGTGTTCGATGCGCTGGTGCGGCGGGTCGACCGGATCGATGCGAGTTTCCGGCAATGATTGAAGCCACGCGTATAAGAGCGCGACAATCGACGCTGCAATAATCACAGCAACAGGCAAGGATTCAGGCGATGAAAGTAGCGATCTACGGCGCCGGCTCGATCGGCGGCTGGATGGGAGTGAAGCTCGCGCAGGCGGGCCATCGGGTCAGCGTGGTCGCGCGCGGCGCGACGCTCGACGCGGTGCGCCAGCATGGTCTGCGGCTGATCGAAGGCGGCGTGATCTACGCCGAGCAGGTGAAGGCGAGCGACAAGCCGGCCGATCTCGGCGTGCAGGAACTCGTCGTGATCGCGGTGAAGGGCCCGGCGATGGCGACCGTGGCCGCGCATATCAAACCGCTACTCGGCCCCGAGACGATCGTGCTGACCGCGATGAACGGCGTGCCGTGGTGGTTCTGCGACGGCCTGGGCGGCGAACTCGCCGGCCAGCGCCTGAAGACGATCGATCCCGACGGCGCGATCAGCGCCGCGATCCCGGCCGCGCAGACGGTCGGCTGCGTCGTGCATGCCAGTTGCCTGATCGACGCGCCCGGCGTGGTCCGGCATCACCAGGGCAACGGGCTGATCGTCGGCGAGGCGTCGGGCAAGCCGAGCGAGCGTGTCGAGCTGCTCGCCGCGCTGTTGCAGGCGGCGGGCTTCCATGCAACGGCTTCGGCGCAGATCCAGCGCGACGTGTGGTTCAAGCTGTGGGGCAACATGACGATGAACCCGGTCAGCGCGATCACCGGCGCAACGACCGACCGGATCCTCGGCGACGAACTCGTGCGCGGTTTCGTCACGCACATCATGCTGGAGGCGAAGGAAATCGGTGCGCGCTTCGGCATCCCGATCGACCAGGCGCCCGACGACCGTCACGCGGTCACGCTGAAACTCGGCGCGATGAAGACATCGATGTTGCAGGACGTGCAGGCCGGCAAGGCGGTCGAACTCGATGCGCTGGTCGGCGCGGTGCGCGAACTCGGGCAACTGACGCGCGTGCCGACGCCGTATACGGATGCGTTGCTCGGACTCGCGCGGCTGCATGCGAGTACGTTGGGCTTGTATCCGAGGCAGTGAGGTCGGTCTGCCAGCGCCCGTTTTGTTGTGATGGCTGTAATTCCCTCGCACTGCTCGGCATTGCCGTTACCGCCTCTAGCGAACCGCCTCCAGGGAGGCGGTTTCTTTTACCCGCGCCAGGCCGTGGCGGCAACCGGCAGCTTCGCCGCTTCGATCAACGACAACGCGCGCCGCGAGTCGTCGAGTTCGGTCAGGCACAAGAGCGCGAGGCGCGCGAGATACAGCGACGCCTGCGCCTCGCCTTCGTGGGTCAGCGTGTTGCACAGCGTCGTATAGACGAGGTCGAGATCGGAATCGGTCATGATGTCGAAGGTCCTTGCGCGTTAGTTCTGCTGTGTCAGCGTGGCATCGAGCGCGCGCAGAACGGCCGCCGCGCTGCCGTTGCGCCAGCGCGCGAGCACGTGGCCGTCGGGGCGGATCAGATAGACGGCGCCGGGCCGTGCGTCGAGCATGTCGTGCAGGCGGCCGGTTGGGTCGATCGCTCGCGGGCTGTTTGCCGATTGCGCTTCGGCCGTGACGATATCGATCAGGTTGAACGGAACGCCTTGGTTGGCTAGCGTGCTTTGCAGTTGCTGCCACGCGTCACCATCGTTCGCGAAGTCTGCGTCGAAGCGCAGCGCCGTGAAGCACGGTCCGAGCAGATCGGTTAGATGAATGCCGAGCCGTGCGCCATCTTGCGATTGTTTGAGCAGCCTGCCCTCGGGCAGCACGGTACCCGGCGCGGGGCCGCGATCGAACGCATCGGCTCCGTCGCCTGCGAAGTTCAGCGGCGATTGCCGATACGCGATTGCATGCGTCTGGCGCGGATTGATCAGCGGCCGCACCGCCGCATGCCGCTCGGCGAGCCCGAGCACGGCCGTGCGCAGCAAGTCGAACGCGAAGGTCGGCGGCGCCATGAATTCGGTACTTTTCATGCCGTAGCTCAGGTTCTCGCGCGCCGCGTACACACGTTCGTCGCTATAGCTATCGAGCAGCGCTGGCGACGCGCTCCCATTGATCACGCAGCCGAGCTTCCAGCCGAGATTGTCGGCGTCGTCGATGCCGGAGTTCGCGCCGCGCACGCCGAAGATCGGCACCAGATGCGCGGCGTCGCCCGCGAATAGCACGCTGCCATGCCGATAGCGTTCGAGCGTCAGCGCATTGGCCTTGTAGATCGTGATCCAGATCGGCGACCAGGCGCCGGCTTCGCCCATCGAGTCGAGCAAGTTTTGCACGCGCGGTATCACGTTCTCGGGTAGCACGGCGGCGTCGGGGTCTTCGTCGTCGCGTAACTGATAGTCGATGCGCCACACGTTGTCAGGCTGCTTGTGCACGAGCACCGTCGAGCCCGGATTCGACGGCGGATCGAAGTACGCGAGCCGTTCGGTGGCGCGCGTGCTGTCGAGTTCGATATCGACGATCACGTAGCGGCCTTCGTAGGTCGTGCCTGTGAGCTTCAGCCCGAGCAGGTCGCGGATCGTGCTGCGTCCGCCGTCGCAGGCGACGACCCACGCAGCGTCCATCTGCCAGCTTTTGCCTTGCGGATCGGCAGGATCGGCGCTGCGCAAGGTCAAGCTCGCGCCGCCCTGCGGCCGTTGCTCGAGGCCCGTCACACGCGTTTGCCAGCGCACGTCGATCAGATCGGCGTGCCGTTCGATCTCGTCGAGCAGCAACTGCTCGATCTGATACTGCGCGATATTGATCATCGGCGGCAGCGACTGCTCGTCGTCCTGATGCATCGCGAAGCGAAACACCTCGGTGTCGCGATAGAAACTGCGCCCGCCGGTCCACGCCAGCCCCTTTTGCAGAAAACCGTCGACGACGCCGAGCCGCTTGAAGATTTCGAGGCTGCGTCGCGAGATGCAGATCGCGCGGCTGCCGGTGCACACGCTGTCGTCCGCCTCGATCAGCACCGAGCGCACGCCTTGGCGCGCGAGTGCAAGCGCGAGCGTCATGCCGACCGGACCGCCGCCGACGATCGCGACGGCGCGCGCTTGTGGATCGCGTCCGTCGATGAGCGGCGGCACCACGGCCGGATAGCGGCGCGGGGCGAACGGATAGGGCTTGAACGGGCGGGTCATGCGTGTCTCCAGTTTGCTTGCGTTATCGGTGCAGTATGCGTCAGCGTTCGCGCGCGGCTGTCCTCATTTTGGGTACAGCGCCGCGCGCGAGCGTGAGGAGTGGTAGAGACCTGGACCTTCGCCGCTCGTTAGCCGTCCAGACAGGCGCGCAAGCTCCGCGCGAGGTGGCCCGCTTCACCTGCATTGGCGATGTTTGCGAAGCCCATCACAACGCCACGCGGCGTGCTACGCGTGCGACCATTCGCGTACCAGACCGAGAGCGGCAGAACGGCGAGCCCCGCTTCGCGGGCGCGCGCCGCAACCGCGACGTCGTCGACAGGGCCATCAGGGCCGTCGACGAAGTGAAGACGCGGTCCCTAACTGATGTTTGTTCGAGCTTCCGCGGTGCCAGTGCAGCATCCGGGCCGACGAGCTTCCACCTCGGTCGGAAAAACGCGGCTTCCCAACCGGTGGACGATCCGGCATCGACGTTTATGCCGCTCGCTTCGCGAATACATCCTTGAACACGGGCATCGCCGAAAAGACGTTCGGCCAGCCTGCGTAAAAGGCGAGCTGCGTCAGCATTTCGGACGCCTCGTCCTTCGTCAGACCGTTGTCCATGGCACGGCCGAGGTGATACGGAATCTGCGCGACCTGAGCGCTGGCAACCAGGGCGCTCACCGTGACCAGGCTCCGGTCGCGTGGAGCGAGTCCTGGACGCAGCCAAAGGTCGCGGAAAAGCACATCGGTCGTGTACTGAACAACGCCGGGAGCGACCGAGCCGAAGCTTTGCTCGACCGCCTGCGCACGCTGTTGCTCTGCGACTTCGTTCAGTGGTAGCGGCTCGACTTCGGCCCGAGGGACCTGATCGATACCGATGCCACGTTCATCGAAGATACCCTTCGCGACGACAGCCGCTGTGGTCGCATTTCCCCAGCCGGAATAGAAGGCGAGGTGCGTGATCATTTCCGAAATCTCGGCAGGCTTCACACCGCTATCCAGCGCCAACCGGAAATAGAACGGCATCTCGATGGTCTGGTTGCGGGCGATGAGCACCGACAGTGTCACGATGCTCCGGTCTCGCGGTGACAGTTGCGGCCTCTTCCAGAGGCCGCCGAGCACGGTCTGGCTCGTATAACGCGCGAATGCCGGAGAAACGGGAGTGAGATCAACTTGTGACAATGGATCTTGCATGTTTCCAGTCCTTTCCATACTGCTCGTCCGTGACCTTCTCCAGCCATTCGACGTTCTTGCCGTCGAGCGCTTCCTGAATGGCGATATGTGTCATCGCGGTCGTCGAAGTTGCGCCATGCCAATGCGTGTGGCCAGGCGGGCACCAGATCACGTCACCAGCCCGGATTTCGACGCGCGGCTCGCCTTCGCACTGGGTCCAGCCACAGCCGGCCGTAACGATCAAAGTCTGGCCGAGCGGGTGGGTATGCCAGTTAGTCCGCGCTCCCGGCTCAAAAGTGACGCTCGCGCACGAAACGCGTGCCGGCGGAGGCGGAGCGTTCAGCGGGTCGAGCCGCACCGTGCCCGTAAACCATTCTTCAGGGCCTTTCTTCGAGGGCTGGAAGCCCGCGCGTTTCAATTCCATGACTGTTCCTCGTCGGTATCGTCGGGGCGATATGCCACTGCTGTTAATCTAACTCCTGGCAATTGATGCGACTAGATCACAATATCGGGATGCCCTTATGCTGTGGAGCATTAATTGAAAGAGGATTTCAACGATCTGGTCGGCTTCATGAACGTTGCGCGTGAGCGCAACTTCACGCGGGCGGCCGCGCAACTGGGAGTCTCGCAGTCGGCCTTGAGCCGGACGGTTGCCGGCCTTGAAAAGCGGATGGGCCTTCAGTTACTGATGCGCACTACCCGGAGTGTCTCGTTGACGGAGGCAGGCGAACGGCTACTGGCGGCGATTGCACCGCGTTTTCAGGAAATCGAAGCGGAGGTCGATTCCTTGCGCGCGATGACGAGCCGTCCAGGCGGAACTGTCCGGATCACGACCACCGACTACGCGGCAAACTCGTACGTTTGGCCGCGTCTGCAACCGTTGCTGCGCCAGTATCCGGATCTGAAGATTGAATTGCTCAATGACTACGGGTTAGCCGACATCGTCGCGGATCGGTACGACATCGGCGTGCGGCTAGGCGACCAGGTGGCCAAAGACATGATCGCGGTGCGAATCGCGCCTGACATGACGATGGCAATCGTGGGCTCTCCAGGCTACCTGCAATCGACCGCACCGGCGAAGACGCCGCAGGATCTAACGCTGCACAACTGCATCAATCTTCGATTGCCAACGCGAGATTCACTGCTCCCGTGGGAGCTACGGAAGGGGCGGCGAGAACTGCAGGTGCGGGTCGAAGGGCAGCTCACCTTCAATAGTGTCTACCAGATGATGGACGCAGCGCTTGGCGGGTTTGGGCTCGCGTACGTGCCCAAAGACCTGGCCGAGGTGCATGTCCGGGCCGGGCGCTTGAATTGGATGCTGGAAGACTGGTTTCCCACGTTCGTCGGACATCACGTCTATTATCCAAGTCGCCGCAAATCATCCCGGGCAGTCGAGCTTGTGGTGGACGCATTGAAGAGCGGTTATCAGCGTCGAGCGCAGTGACCGGCAAATGGCGATCACGACGCAGATTTTCACCACTGCGGTCACGGCCTCAGCCCACCCAGCCTCAGCCGGCGCTGGCCGTCTGCGACGGCTGCCGCATGGGCTGCCCAGCCGTCGCCGCGTGACATGCCTCGATCATCGCGCGGAACGTCGGCGACGCGTGCAGTTCCCCGCCCGCATCGAGTTCGACGCTGCCGTCCGGCGCGTCGCCGACGCCGACGCCGACGCCGACCACCAGCGTCGCGCGCGGCCGCCATTCGCGCGTGCGCCGCAGCATGTTGCGCAGGTACAGCGGCGACTCGGGCGCGTCGAGCGACACGATGCAGATGATCGACGTGTCCTTGAAGCTCGGCTCGTCGGCGCGTGCGCTGCGATAGCCCGAGTGCGTCGCCATCAGCGGCGCGAAGCCCTGGCGGTTCAGCAGTTGCACAGCGATCGCGGTCGTCACTTCGTCGAACGCGCCGCGGCCGGGCACGCACAACACCGCGGCCTTGCCCGCTCCGTCCGGCTGTTGCGAGCGCATGAGCAGATCGCTGCGGTATCGCTCCGTGGCACCCGCGCCCGGCGACGCCAGATCCGGCGTCCCGGCAAGCAGCGCGTTACCCGCGTCCGCCGGTTCGGCGGGCGACAGCGAATCGCGCAGCCCTTCGGCGATCTCGAGGTTCTCGACGATATCGACGAGCGCGTCGTTGATCCGCTGCAACTGGTCGGGCATCAGCACGCCGCGCTGCGCGTCGTTGCGCGCGAGCCGCAGGCCTTCGAGCGCGACCTTGTCGTAGTAGTCGATCAGCGACATCTCGCGCAGCAGCCGTTCGGCCTGCACGATCGCCTCGTGCGGATCGTCGGCGAGCAGGCGCTGATAGAAGTTCTGCGCGGGCGTCAGCGCGGGCTGATCGCCGAGCAGCACGGTCAGGAAGTTCAGCCGGTCCGCGTAGCGCCCGAGCGTGACGACGCACAGCGTGAGCGGCGTCGACAGCACGAGGCCGATCGGCCCCCACAGCCAGCTCCAGAAAATCGCCGCGACCACCACCGCGAGGGGCGACAGGCCCGAGCGATGACCGTACAGCAGCGGCTCGGCGATCTGCCCGGCGACCACGTCGACGACGATGAACAGGATCAGCGTGAGGACCGCCATCGTCCATTGCGGCTGGATCGCGGCCGCGAGAAAGAATGCGAGGATCGCCGCGATCCAGATGCCGATGTACGGCACGAAGCGCAGCAGCGCGGCGATCACGCCGAACAGCAGCGCCCCCGGTACGCCGATGATCGCGAGCCCGATCGCGATGATGCCGCCCGCGCTCAGATTCACGCCGAGCTGCGCGACGAAATAGCGTGACAGGCGCCCGGCGGCGTCGTTGATCGCGGTAGTCGTGCGGTGCAGGTCGCGCGAACCGAACAGGCTGATCAGACGGTCGCGCAAATCCTCGCGCTGCAACAGGATGAAGATGGTCACGACGAGCACGATGAAGGTCGTCTCGATCGGCGCGATGGCCGGCGTCAGCGCGCGCTGCGCGAGTTGCACCGGCGTCGGCGCGGGCTGATGAACCTCGACCTGTTGCGGCACCTGCGGCGCGTTGCGCGCGGCCCGGCCGGTCGGGCGCGGCGGCGCGGGGCGCGATGGCGCCACGCGCTGCAGCGCGCTGGCAGCGCTGCTCATCAGTGCGTCGGCGCGGCCCACGGTCTTTTCCTGCACGGTTTCGATCTTCTGCTCGATCGCTTCCTGGTACTGCGGCAGCGCGTCCGCGAGCTGCACGAGCTGCGCGCCGATCAGCGCGCCGATCGCGAGCAGCGAGGCGAGAGCGAACAGCACCGCGATGAAGATCGACGGCAACTGGCCCATATGCAGACGCCGCAGCATCTGCACGAGCGGCGCGAGCAGGAAGCTCAGCAGCACCGACAACGTGATCGGAATCAGTACCTCCCGCCCGAAGTACAGCCCGCACACGACCACCACGCCGGTGATCAGCGACACGAGGCCATGCAGGCCCGGCGTGCCCGGCGGGTAAACGCGGTTGGGCCGCCCTTGCGGTGGCGGCAGCGATATTTTCATGTAAGCAGAATTCCGGTTGGGACGCGTTGACGACCGAGCGGAGCACTGGTCGTCAGCAAGACAGATGCCCGAATTGTAGGTGGTTTGGAGGGAGGGGGCTCACGCGTGGCTGCGCGTTGAGTCGCTCGATGCGCTCGAGTCGTCAGCCGACATGCACCCGCAGCATCTCCAGCAACAGCGAACTCACATACAGCAACAAGCCGATAAATCCGCCGACGATCGTCCCATTGATGCGGATGTACTGCAGATCCTTGCCGATATTCATCTCGACCTGGTGCGACATCTCGTGCGCGGGCCAGTTCTTCACCGTATCGCTGATATGGCGTGTGAGGAACCGCGCGAAATCCGGCGCCATCGCGCGCGCCGCTTCCTCGAGGTGATCGTTCAGCGATTGCCGCAGCGCTGGATCGCGCGCGAGTTCGCGGCCGACCCACGCGCCCATCGCGGCGACACGCGCATGCAGTGCTGAATCGGCGCTTTGCAGATCGCGCTTGAGCCACGCACGCAGCTCGCCCCACATGTCCTTCACGTAGCTGCCGAAAGCCTCGCCTTCGACCAGATAGCGCTTCAGTGCTTCGCCTTGCTGCAGGAACACGGGATCGGTCTTCAGCCGCACGATCAGCGTCTGCACCGCGTGGTCGAACTTGTCGCGCAGCTCGTGCGTGGGGTTCTGCGCGATCTGTTCGAGCATACGGTTCGCGGCGCTCGCGATCGCCTCCGCCCCCTTGTCGCCGAGCCACACCGACGGCAGAAACTTCTCCATCGTCGGATACTCGCTTTTCACCCAATCGACGATGCGCGCGGCAATGAATTCGCGCGCCGGCGCCTCGCGCAGCACCGCGATCACCTGATCGATCGCAGTGTCGAGCAGTTCCTGATGGCGGCCGTCGCGCGTCAGCGTGTCGAGAATCGCGCCGAGCGATTGCGACAGATCGACCTTCGCGAGCACGTCGCGCAACCCGTCCCTGATGAAGTTCTGAATGCGCGCGTCGTCGGCCACGTCGAGGATGCCGCCGGTGAGCCGCACCACGTAGTCGCCGAGGCGCGCGGAGTTGGACGATTCGCTGAGCCACGCGGTGATGGTCTGCGCCGGATCATGCCGGCGGATCAGACCGACCAGCGACGGCACGTCGAGAAACTTGTCCTGCACGAAGTGCGCGAGGTTGTCGGCGATCTTGTGCTTGTTGCGCGGGATGATCGCGGTGTGCGCGGACACGAGCGGAATCGGCACACGGCGAAACAGCGCCGCGACCGCGAACCAGTCGGCGAGCGCGCCGACCATCGCCGCCTCGGCGACGGCCTTGATGCCGTCGACCCACAGACCGCGCGGCAGGAATGCGGCGACGACGAAAACGCAGGCGGCCGCGAGCAGCAGCAGTAAAGGCGTGCGCTTGGCCTTCTTCAGTTCGGTGGTCTTGTCCATCGGGCGCGGTTGATCGTGTCGGGCGGGGGCTGGAAAGTCGGCGGGCTCGGCCGGTTCGGTTGCAATGATGCGGTACGGCCCACGCGCGCGTCCAGCCTGGATACGCGCGCGCGCAATACGCGCCGGCGCTTCGGCAAGGTAACATTCGCGATCGGGTCCTCGGCGAAATCAACGCAAGAGGACGCAACGCAATCGCAATGGAGGCACAGTGATCAGGTTTCTGCACACCGCGGACTGGCAGATCGGCACGCAATTCGGTCAGTTCGAACCGGACGAGGCCGCGCATCTCGCCCAGGCGCGCTTCGACACGGTGCGCCGCATCGCCGAAGAAGCGGCCGCGCGCAACGTCGACGCGGTGCTCGTCGCGGGCGACGTGTTCGATCTGCAGACGGTGTCGGACACCGTGATCCGACGTTTGTTCGCCGCGCTGCAAGCGTTTTCCGGAGCGTGGATCATGCTGCCGGGCAATCACGACGCGGCGCTCGTCGAAAGCGTGTGGACCCGCGCGCAGCGGCTCGATTGCGTGCCGCCGAACGTGCGCCTCGTGCTCGAAGCCGGCGTCGTGCTGCTCGACACGTGCCGTTGCGCGCTGCTGTGCGCGCCGCTCACGCAGCGCATCACCTACGACGACACCACCGCATTCTTCGATTCCACCGATACTCCGCCCGGCTATCACCGCGTGGGGCTCGCGCATGGCAGCGTCGGCGGCATTCTGCAAGACGGCATCGATTCGTCGAATCCGATCGCACCGACGCGCGCCGCCAGTGCGCGGCTCGACTATCTGGCGCTCGGCGACTGGCACGGCCATCTGCGCGTCGACGAACGCACGTGGTACGCGGGCACGCACGAGCAGGACCGTTTCCGCGCGAACGAGCCGGGCTTCGTGCTCGACGTTACCGTCAGCGATCCCGGCGCGGTGCCGCAGGTCGACGCGGTGCGGGTCGGGCAATACCGGTGGCATCGCTGGGACGAGACGATTTCGGTGCCGACCGATGTCGATGCATTGAAAACCCGCCTCGCCGAACTCGGCGCGAATGACGTGCTGCGCATCGAGGTCGGCGGCACCGCGGCGCTCGCCGATGCCGAGGCGCTGCATGTCGCGGTCGAACAGGCGCGCGCCCGCATGCGCGCGTTGCGTGCCGATCTGGGCAGTCTGCACGTGCTGCCGACCGCCGACGATCTCGCCGAACTCGGCGCGCAAAGCGGCTATCTCGCGAAGGTGGTGGCGCGGCTGCGCGGCCTGCAGGAAGACGCGCAGGCCGATCCGCAAGAGGCGCGGCGCGCGGCCGAGGCGTTGCTGCTGCTGGCGCGTTTTCAGCGCGACCAGCGGCAACGCGATTCGCAGGCCGCACCACCCGCGCAGACGCGCGAGCGGCAGCAACCTGAAGCGCCGCGTGAAGGAGCCCCCGCATGAAGCTGCAACGTATCGCGATTCAGGAATTCAGGCAGTTCGGCGGGCAGATCGTGATCGACGATCTGCAGCCCGGTCTCAATCTGTTCATCGGCCCGAACGAGGCCGGCAAAAGCACGATTGCCGAGGCGGTGCGCACGGTGTTCCTCGAACGCTACAAGGCGTCGCATCTGAAAGACCTGTTGCCGTGGGGGCTCGCGAGCGGGCAGCCGTCGGTCGAGGTCAGCTTCGAGCTCGATGGTGTGGCGTGCCGTCTGTCGAAGCAGTTCGTGTCGCGTCAGCGTTGCGAGCTGAGGATCGGCCAGACCGTGTATAGCGAGGACGAAGCCGAAGACAAGCTCGCCGCGCTGCTCGGCTTCTCGCGCGCGGCGCGCGGTCCGATGAAAGCCGAGAACGCCGGCGTGCCGGGTCTGTTGTGGGTGCAGCAAGGCGGCACGCAGGAGATGCGCGATTCGACCGGGCACGCGGCACAGTATCTGCGCGACGCGCTCACGCAACTGTCGGGCGGCCGCGAAGCGGGCGGCGAGGACGCGCTGATCGCGGCCGTGCAGCGCGAGCTGCGGCAACTACTGACCGCGCGCACGCAGAAGTCGACCGGGCCGCTCGCCGAGGCGGAGCAGAAGCTCGCTTCGCTGATCGCGAGCCGCGACGAGCTGCAACAGCAGCGCCAGCAGTTCGACGACAACATCGCGCGCCTCGCCGCCCAACAGCAGGCATTCGACGACGCCGAGCGCAGGCGTCCGTGGGAGCTTCACGAGCAGAAGGCCGCGCTCGCGCAGCAACGTGCCGCGGCGGTCGAACAACTCGAACGCGGTCTCGAAGGGCTCGCGCAGTCGCTGAAGATCGGCGAGGCCGAACTCGCGTTGTCGGTGCAGCAGGAGCAGGGCGCGCTCGAACTGGAGGCGGCCATCGCGCGCGAACGCGAGCAGCTCGACGCGGTGCGCGTCGAGGTCGCGGCCGCGCAAACCGCGCATGCGCAGGCGCAAAGCCGTGTGGCGCAATTCGAGCAGGCATCGGCCGAGGCGAACCGCGCGCTCGAACTCGCGAACGCGGCCGTGACCGCCGCCGATCTGCGCAGCCAGGTCGATTTCTATCGGGCGGAGGGCCAGCGGCTCGAAGCGTCGATCGGCGAGGCGGACAAGGCGAACGCGGCGGTGTTGCAGGCCGCGCGAGACGCGGCGGCGCTCGAACTCGACGACGCGCAGTTCAAGCGCCTCGTCGCGCTCGACGGCGAACTGACCGTGTTGCGCGCGCGGACCGAAGCGGCGATGACGCGCATCGAGTACAGCTTGAATGGCGAGTTGAGCGTCGGCGATCAGACGATCAGCGGCACGGGCGTGCTGCATGTCGACGACGAAAAGCGCATCGGTCTCGGCAAGCTCGGCGAATTGCGCGTGATTCCGGGCGTGTCCGATCTGTCGGCGCGGTTGTCGGAGCTGGCGTCGCTCGAGGCGAAGCACGCGCAGTTGCTGCGCTCGCTCGGCGTCGCGTCGGTGGGCGATGCGCAGGCGCGTCACGAGCAATGGAAAACGCTGGTCGCGCAACAGAAGAGCCAGGCGAGGATACTCGAGGTCCATGCGCCGCAAGGCATCGATGCGTTGCGCGCGGCGCTGGCATCGACGGCGGCGCGCTTGCAGGCGTCGAGCGAGCGCCTTGCCAGTCTGCCCGACGTGTCCGCGGCGCCACCGCTCGACGACGCGCGCCGCAACGCCGACATCGCGCGCGACGCGTTGGAGACCGCGCGCAAGGTGCTCGCGCAGGCGGCGGGCGCGCAATCCAGCGGCGTTGCGAAGGCCGATTCGCTCACGGCGCAGTTGCAGCGCAAAGAAGCGCAGCTGCACGACGAAGCGTTTCGGCGCAAGCGCGCGCAGTGGCAGGCGCATATCGTCGAGCAACGCGTCAAGGTCGATGCGCTGAAGAACCAGCGCGGCGAGCGCGAGCGCGAACTCGATGCGGCGCGTCTGGACGACCCTGTGGCGGAGGCGAAGCGCTATCGCGCATCGGCGGAGCTCGCGCGCAACGAGCAGCACGAGCGTCAACTGCGGATCGCGGAGCTGCGTAGCCAGCTCGAAACGATGGGCGCATCGGGCCTCGGCGAACGGCATGCCGCGCTCGAAGCCCAGGTTCAGCAGGCCACGCGTCGCAAGGACGAACTGCGCCTGCGCGCGAGCGCGCTGAGTCTGCTCGACGAAGTGCTGGTCGACGAACGCGACGCCGCGCTCGCCCAACTGCGTGCGCCGTTGACCGAGCGGGTCGGTCACTACCTGAAGCGGCTTTTTCCGCAGTCGAGCCTCGCGCTCGGCGACGATCTGATTCCGGCGATGCTCGATCGCGACGGCCGCGCGGAACTGCTCGATGCGCTCAGCTTCGGCACGCGCGAACAGCTCGGCATCCTGACGCGGCTCGCGTACGCGGATCTCTTGCAGGCCTCAGGCCGGCCGACTCTGCTGATGCTCGACGACGCCGCGGTACACACCGATGCCGCGCGCCGCGACGCGCTCAAACGCGCGTTGATCGACGCGGCGACGCGGCATCAGATTCTGGTGTTCACGTGCCATCCGGAGTTGTGGGACGACCTGGGCGTGAGGCAGCGGGCGGTGCAGGATCTGAAGGTGGCGTGAGCGGGGCGGGCTGGTACCACCCGGTACGGTCCGCTTACTCGTACCACCGCGGCGTGTACACCCACTGCGCGCCGTGATGACCGCAAGCGAATCTTCTCGTCAGCGACGACCCGACGATCACCATCGTGCGCATATCCACATCGGCCGAGCGAAGCTCGCCGAGCGTCAGCGTGCGCAGCGTGCCGCCGGGCCGGCCGATATCGCGACCCAGCACCACCTGGGTCGATGGCACGCGATACTCCCGCACGATGTCGAGTGCCTTGTCGAGTTGCCACGGACGCGCGCGCGAAATCGGGTTGTAGAACGCCATCACGAGATCGGCTTGCGCCGCATGGCGCAGGCGGGTTTCGATGATCGTCCACGGCTTCAGGTTGTCCGACAGCGACAGCATGCAGAAGTCGTGGCCGAGCGGCGCGCCGGCCTGCGCGGCGGTCGCGAGCGCGGCCGACACGCCCGGCACGATCGATAGTTCGACGGCCGCCCATGCGTCGTTCCGGGAAGCTTCGAGCGCTTCGAGCACGGCGGCCGCCATCGCGAACACGCCGGGGTCGCCCGACGACACCATCACGACCGAGCGGCCTTCGCTCGCGAGCTCGAACGCGTGCCGCGCGCGCTGCATTTCCTCGCGATTGTCGGAGCCGTGCACGCGCTGAGCGGCGCGCAGCGGGCCGGCCATTTTCACGTAGGTGTCGTAGCCGAGGATGTCGGTCGCTTCGTTCAACGCGGTGCGCGCGGCCGGAACCATCAGCTCGGCCCGGCCGGGGCCGAGGCCGATCACGGTCAGACGGCCGCGGGCACGGCCGAGCGTCGCGGGGTCGATGGCGAGCGGGGAGAGGGCGAGCGCGACGCCGGGGTGTGCGTCGTCGTGCAGCGTTTCGTGGGGGACACGTAGCGCGGTATGCAGCAACCTTGCGGCACTCGATTCGCCCGGTTCGGCGCTTGCATCGGCGAAGCGCAGCGGCACCTCGAGAAGCGTTGCCGCTTGCGCGAGCGCCGGGTCGGCCATGCTCGTCGATGGCGCGAGCAAGGCCGCAAGCGAAAGCATCGCGAGACCCTGCGCGTTCAGTGCCGCGCGCACGCGTGCGACGATCGCGTCGGCGGCATCGGCATCGTCGCTGGCGACAGCCGCCACCACACTGCGCGGATGAATCACGAGCTCGTCTTCACGCCCATCCCACGCGCGCGGCGTCACGCGAATCGCGAGACGCGCCGACGCCGAGCGCGGCAGTTGCGCGTCGTCGAGCCACGGCGCGTCGCCTTCGATGCGCGTGCTTTCGCCCGCGAGCAGATCCGACACGAAGCGCTTGCCCTGACCTAGGTCGGCGAGCGAATAGCCAACAGGCGGATTGAGCACGCAGGTGCCGAAACGCAGCTCGCCGCTCGTCGTGATCGCGGGCTGTACGGCCAACGTTGCGGCGATGTCGCGCGCCATCACGTTGACGCCCGCGAGGCCGCCGAGCAGCGGCACGACCGCGCTGCCGTCCTCGGCGACCGCGAGGACCGGCGGCTCGGCGCCTTTGTTCGACAGCAGCGGCGCGAGGCAGCGAATCACGATGCCGGCCGCGCACAGCGCGACGATCGGCGTGCCGCGCGCATACAGCTCGCGCAGATGCGCGCCGAGTTCGCTGTACGAGACGTCGGCGTCGACGCGCCCCTGCAGCGCATGGACCTGGCAGTCCGTGGCAACGCCGGCCGCGGCTTGCGCGCCACGCTCGACATACGACGCCTGAATCCGCCGCGCGGTCGCTAGCGCGCCCGTGCCGAGAATCACGATGGCGGGCGCGTTCATCCTTGCCATTTTTGCCCCGGCACGACCAGCAGTGAGAAATACGGCGACGCCATCGGATCGACTTCCGCGAGCGGCACGATGCGCTGATTTCGCATCGTCGCGCGTTCGACGTACAGCGCGCGCTGCGCGAGTCCGAGTTCGTCGAGCACGCGCCGTACCTTGTCGAAATTGCGGCCGAGTTTCATGATGACCGCCGCGTCGGCGTCGGCCAGACGGCGGCGCAATTCATCTTCAGGCAGCACGCCCGACAGCACCGACAAGCTCTGGTTGCGATACACGAGCGGCGCGCCGAGCACCGCCGCGCCGCCGAGCATCGAGCACACGCCGGGCACTACCTCACTGTCGTAGCGCGCCGCGAGCCGGTCGTGCAGATACATGTACGAGCCATAGAAGAACGGATCGCCTTCGCAGATCACCGCGACGTCGCGGCTCGCGTCGAGATGGCCCGCGACGATTTCGGCGGCGGTGTCATAGAAGTCCGCGATGATCGCTTCGTACGACAGCGGCGGTTCGAGTGCTTCGGTGGTGACCGGATAGACGAGCGGCAGATGCTGCTGCGCGTCGTGCAGATGCGCCTCGATGATGCCGAACGCGTTGCCCTTCTTGCCCTTCGCGACGAAATACGCGACCACCGGCGCCGCTTTGAGCAGCCGCAGTGCCTTCAACGTCAGCAATTCCGGGTCACCGGGACCGACGCCGATGCCGTACAGCCGTCCGCGACTCGTTAGCTGGCTCGCCATTTATTCGACCTCCGTCGCAAGCGCGTTGACCGCGGCGGCGGCCATCGCGCTGCCGCCGCGCCGTCCGTGCACGACCACATAGGGGACGCCGCGGCTGTTTTGCGCGAGTGCCGCTTTCGATTCCGCCGCGCCGACGAAGCCGACCGGAAAGCCGAGAATCAGCGCCGGCTTCTGCGCGCCGGCATCGAGCATGTCGAGCAGATGAAACAGCGCGGTCGGCGCATTGCCGATCACGACGACGCTGCCCGCCAGATGCGGGCGCCACAATTCGAGCGCGGCGGCCGAGCGCGTGTTGCCGATTTCGCGCGCGAGCGCGGGCACGTCCGGGTGCGTGAGCGTGCAGATCACTTCGTTGTTCGCGGCCAGCCGCGCGCGGGTGATGCCTTGCGCGACCATGCCCGCATCGCACAGGATCGGCGCGCCTTGCGCGAGCGCGCGGCGGCCCGCGCTGCCGGCGCAGTCGGAGAACGCGAGGTCGTCGATCACGTCGACCATGCCGCACGCGTGGATCACGCGCACCGCGAGCTTTTCGAGGTCGGCGGGGATGCGCGCGAGGTCGGCCTCCGCGCGGATCGTCGCGAACGATTGGCGATAGATCTCCTGACCGTCGCGAATGTAATCAAGCATGTGGAGTACTCCGGGCGAGGCGCGCGAGCAGCGCGGCGGCCTCGTCGATCGTCAGTTGGGGCGCGACGCATTGGCCGAAGCCGGGGCGGCCGTCGCGTCGATAAAGGTCGTAGAGGCCGCGCGCGGCGGCGAGCAGCGTGTAGGGCGCGCGATGCGCGGCCGCGCAGGAGCGCGGACAGCCCGTCAGATGCACGTCGACGCCGGCGGGTAAGCGCTCGGCGAGTTGCAGCGCATCAGTCTTGGTGTCGGCGAGGCCCTTCGCGCAGCCGGCCGAACCGGCGCAGGCGATCACGTGCGTGATGGCCTGCGCGGGATCGCACGCGAGACCGAGTGCGATCAGCTTCGCGAGCACGGCGGGCACCGCCGTCGTCGCGATGTCGGGCAGCAGCACGCTTTGCCATGGCGTCGCGTGCAGCCTGCCGTTGCCGTGTTTTTGCGCGAGCGCAGCCAGGGCGCGCAGCGTGGCCGCATCGATCCGGCCGAGCGGTGGTTGGGCGCCGACATGCGACGTGCCGTCGCCGCGCTGCGCGTGCGCGCCGAGCCGCAGCGATGGGTCGGCGGCGATGTGCCGTTGCCAGTGGCTCAGCGATGCGTCGCGCGCGAGCGGGAAATCGACGTAGCGCTGCGCGTGCCGCAGCAGCGCGTCGGCGCAATGCGTGGCGAGCAGGTCGCGCATGCGGGTCGCGTCGGCTGCGGCGAGGTCGAGGAACGTGTGCAGCAACGCGCGCAGGAGCGCGGGCACGCGCGACGGCGGCACCGCCGCGAGCGCGCCCGTGCCGTTGGAATCGCGATGGTCGCGCCGGTTCGAGTTTTCGCCTGCCGGAGCCGGGCACCCCGCGAGGCCGAACACGAAGCGCACGCCTTCTTCGTCAGCCGACGCCGCGAGCCACACGTCATGCGGATGATCGACCCGCGCAAGCTGTTCGCCGCCGTCGAGCAGCAGCGCGAATTTCGGCGACAACGCTACCAAGCGCGCATCGCCTTGCAGCAGCGTCAGCAGTTCTCCGCACAGCGGCGTCGTGTCGATCAGCGCGTGCGGATCGCGGCCGGCGGCGGGGCTGATCATCACGTTGCGGACGTCGTCGGCGCAACTGAGCGCGCCGGCCGGTCCAAGCCCCGCGCCGATCAGCGCCGCGCTCAACGCCGCTTCGTGTCCGTTACGCACGCCGCGCAGTTGCAGATTCGCGCGATTGGTCAGCTCGGCGACGCCGTTCGCGTGCCGCGTGCTGGCATCGGCGATCGCGCGTGCCTGCGCCGCGCTCAGCACGCCGCCGGGCAGTTTGATGCGGCAGATGCCGCCGTCGCGCGCGGGGACGATGCGCAGCAACCCCGGACATGCCGAGGACCGCGGTGTCGTGACCGCGTGGGACGAAACGGTGGGAGGCGAAGCTCGATTCAAAGGGGCACCGGGTTTAGCGTCGCGCGACGGCATGGCTGCGGCCTCGCTGCATGCTGCCCGACGAGGGCCGGCGTGAACTGTGCGGCCGAAAGGCGCTTCGGGCTGACCGTAGGCAATGAAAGCGGCCATTATATCTTTACGCTGTGGCCGCAGCGCCTGTTTGCCGGCCATCGCGCGATGCCGGTGATCCCGGCGGCATGGCGCTCCGCCGCGAACCCGCGGGCCGCATGGCGGCGGTATCATGCCGACTTTCGCAACCCGCGCTCCGAGCCTGCGCAAAGCCGCATGCGTGAGCCGGTGTAATCGCTAAAGAATCGACGCAACCGATGAGGATGGATGCATGCCGGCATGGCTGACCGTAGTGGGCATTGGCGACGACGGCTTCGCCGGTTTGGGGCGGCCCGCGCGGCGTGCGTTGCTGGGCGCGTCGGTCGTGTACGGCGGCGAGCGCCATCTGGCGATGCTGCCCGCACGGCTCGCGGCGCGCCGTGCCGCGTGGCCGCGTCCGTTCGATCTCGCGCCGTTGCTCGCCGAGCGTCCGCACGCGGTGTGCGTGCTCGCGAGCGGCGACCCGATGCTGTTCGGCGTCGGCGCGACGCTCGCGCGGCAGTTGCCGGCCGGCGAGTTGCGCGTGCTGCCGGCGCCGTCGTCGTTGTCGCTCGCGGCCGCACGGCTCGGCTGGCCGTTGCAGGATGTCGCGACCGTCTCGCTGGTCGGCCGACCGCTTGCCGCGCTGATTGCGCATCTGCGTGACGGCGCGCGCCTGTTCGTGCTGAGCGCGGACGGGCGCACGCCCGCGGCACTGGCGGCCTCGCTCGATGCGCGCGGTTTCGGCGCGACTGCCATGACCGTGCTCGAACATCTGGGCGGTGCACGCGAACGGCGGGTCGATGGCCGCGCGGATCAATGGCCGGCCGGCGAGATGGCCGCGCTCAATCTGATCGCGCTCGAGTGCCGCGCGTCGGCGCATGCGCCGCGTCTGCCGCTGACCTGCGGTTTGCCCGACGACGCCTTTATCCACGACGGCCAGTTGACCAAGCGCGACGTGCGCGTCATCACGCTCGCGCGCCTCGCGCCCGCGCCCGGCGAGTTGCTGTGGGACGTCGGCGCGGGCAGCGGTTCGATCGGAATCGAATGGATGCGCGCGCATCCCACGTGTCGCGCGATCGCGATCGAAGCGAATGAAGCGCGGCAGCGCTTCGTCGAACAGAATCGCGATGCTTTGGGCGTGCCCGGGCTGCAACTCGTGGCCGGCCGCGCGCCCGACGCGTTGCGGGGACTGCCGGCGCCGCACGCGGTGTTCATCGGCGGTGGGGTGACGGAGCCCGACGTGCTCGACACCTGTTGGACACAACTGCGCGACGGCGGCCGGCTCGTCGCGAACGCGGTGACGCTGCAAGGCGAGGCGGTGCTCGCCGCATGGCGCGAGCGGCATGGCGGTACGCTGACGCGCATCGGACTCGCTCACGCGCAACCGCTCGGCGGCTTCGATACGTGGCGCCAGGCGTTGCCGATCACCCTGCTCGATGTGACCAAACCCGCCAAACCATCGGCCGATTCGTGATGCGCGACGAGACTCCCGAGCAGCCGGCGCCGCTGCGCAGCGGCTATACGACCGGCAGTTGCGCAACCGCGACGTCGCTCGCGGCCGCTCGTCTACTGCTGGCGGGCGAGCTCAGCGAGGTCGCGGAGATCGTGTTGCCGAAGGGCCAGCATGTGCCGATGCGGCTCACGTTCTGCCGCCTTGCCGCGCTGGACGGCGAGCGGATCGCCGAAGCCGGCACGATCAAGGATGCCGGCGACGATCCCGACGTGACCCACGGCGCGCTCGTGTTCGCGCGCGTGCGCCTCGTGCCCGGGCCCGGTGTGATCTTTCGCGCGGGGCCGGGCGTCGGCACGGTCACACGCGCGGGGCTCACGCTGCCGGTCGGCGAACCGGCGATCAATCCGGTCCCGCGCCAGATGATCACGCAGCACCTCGACGAACTCGCCGCGCGCCATGCGTATCGCGGTGGCTTCGAAGTGACGGTCGGCGTCGAAGGCGGCGAAGCGCTCGCGCTGAAAACGATGAACCCGCGACTCGGGATTGTCGGTGGGCTATCGATACTCGGCACCACCGGCATCGTGCGGCCGTTTTCGTGCTCGGCATACATCGCGTCGATCCATCAGGGCATCGACGTCGCGCGCGCGAACGGCTATACGCATGTGGCCGCCTGCACCGGCAACGCGAGCGAGGACGCGATGCGCGCGCACTACGGCCTGCCCGATATCGCGCTGATCGAAATGGGCGATTTTGTCGGCGCGGTGCTCAAGCATGTGAAGCGCGCGCCGGTCGAGCAACTGAGCATTTGCGGCGGCTTCGGCAAGCTCAGCAAGCTCGCGGCCGGCCATCTCGATCTGCATAGCCGCAACTCCAGCATCGATCTCGAACAACTCGCCGGCTGGGCTGCCGCGCATGGCGCCGACGCCGCGCTGCAAGCGGCGATGCGCGCGGCCAACACGAGCCAGCAGGCGCTCGCGCTTGCTCACGCGCGGCAGGTGCCGCTCGGCGATATCGTCTGTCAGCACGCGTTGGCCGTTGCTCGCGATATCGTGCCGCCGCAGGTCAGCGTCGAAATCTTCGCGATCGACCGGCAGGGCAACATCGTCGGAGTCGCGCGATGACGCGCATCCTGCTGCTCGGCGGCACCGGCGACGCGCTGAAGATCGCGCGCCGACTCGGTCCCGCGCATGTGTACAGTCTCGCGGGACTCGGCAAGGTCCCCGACGACTTGAAGTGCGCGGTGCGCGTCGGCGGTTTCGGCGGCAGCGCGGGTCTGGCGCGTTACCTCGCGAGCGAAGCGATCGGCCTCGTGATCGACGCGACGCATCCGTATGCGGCGCGGATCAGCGCGAATGCCGTCGACGCGTGCCGCGTGGCGAAGCTGCCGTGCTGGGCGCTGCGGCGTCCAGCGTGGCAGCCGCAAGCTGGCGACGACTGGCGCATGGTCGATGACTGGAACGAACTGATCGACACGCTCGCGCCGTTCAGGCGGCCGCTTTTCACGCTCGGGCGCGAACCGCTCGCGCATCTCGACGAGATTGCGCCGCATCAATTCTGGACCGTGCGCGTGCTCGACTCGCATCCGGACACCGCGCGCTCGCGCGTCCTCGCGGCGCGCGGACCGTTCACGCTCGACGGCGAACGCGCGCTGTTCGCGCTGCAGGCGTTCGACGTCGTCGTCAGCAAGAACAGCGGCGGCGCCGCGACCGAGGCGAAGCTCGAGGTCGCGCGCGAGCGCGGCTTGCCGGTGATCATGCTGCGACGGCCGGTGTTGCCCGAGGTCGATCGCGAGTTCGCCGGCGTTGCCGATCTTCTCGATGCGTTGCCCGCGCAGGCGAATGCGGATTCGGGTAAGTGAGCAAATAATTGGAGTACTGAATGACAGTGTTTTTTATCGGCGCTGGTCCGGGCGACCCGGAACTGATCACGGTCAAAGGGCAGCGTCTCGTGCGCAGTTGTCCGGTGATCCTGTATGCGGGGTCGCTGGTGCCGGCCGCGGTGCTCGAAGGTCATAGCGCGCAACAGGTGATCAACACCGCGGAGCTCGATCTCGACCAGATCGTCGCGCTGCTCGCGGCGGCGCACGCGAAGGGCCAGCATGTCGCGCGCGTGCATTCGGGCGATCCGTCGCTGTACGGTGCGATCGGCGAGCAGATCCGCCGTTTGCGCGAGCTGGCCATTCCTTACGAAATCGTGCCCGGCGTGACCGCGACGGCCGCATGCGCGGCGGCGCTCGGCTGCGAGTTGACCCTGCCCGGCGTGTCGCAGACGCTGATCCTCACGCGCTACGCGAGCAAAACGTCGATGCCCGAAGGCGAGCAGTTGGGCGATCTCGCGCGGCATCGCGCGACGCTGGCGATTCACCTCGGCGTGCGGCATCTCGCGCGCATCGTCGATGAGTTGCGGCCGCATTACGGCGGCGTGTGTCCGATTGCGGTGATCTATCGCGCGAGCTGGCCCGACGAGGAAAAGATCACTGGCACGCTCGACGATATCGTCGCGAAGGTGCAGGGCAGCGCGATCGAGCGCACCGCGCTGATTCTGGTCGGCCAGGTGCTGGCCGCCGAAGGATTCGCCGATTCGACGCTGTATACGAAGGGCAGTTGACGGCGCCGTGAAAGCCGTTCTGGCGTCAGGAAGCCGCTTGGGTTGTCGATCATAATGTGACGCAGCGCGCGAGCCTGGCCGCCCGTCTGCTGGCAAAACGCGAAAATCCGCAAGTTCTGCACCGCCTCGCGGCGCGCAGACCGCTATCGTGGCGCCATGATGAAGCCCAGCACCGAACGTGATTACCGTCGACGGATCGCTCGCGTGGTCGAGGCCATTCTGGTCGAGCCCGGCGCGCGACACACGCTCGACAGCCTCGCGGCCGTCGCGCATATGTCGCCGTATCACTTCCACCGGATTTATCGCGCGTTGATGGGCGAGAGCGTTGGCGACACCGTCAAGCGTCTGCGGCTCGCCGAGGCGGCCCAGCGATTGACCGACGCCGCGCAGGTCACCGCGGTCGCGCACGACGCCGGCTACGACAGTCCCCAAGCATTCGCGCGCGCGTTTCGCGATTTCACCGGTGTGTCGCCGAGCGAATTCAGGACCCGGCAGCGGCATCTGGTGGCGAATCCGGCGGTTTCGACAGCTTCGGCGCGGACCCTGCGAACGGCGCAAGCGCGCATCGCGCAGCGAGGCGACGGCGATGGCGACGGCGACGGCGCCCGCATTCACGATGGCGTCGACGATAACCGTGACGAAAGCACCGAAAGCCGAAGCACGCCTGCGCTGCCGTGCGTCGAAGTCACCGAGCTCGCGCCGCTCGACGTGCTATGCCTTCGCCATGACGGCCCGGTCGCGACGATCGGCCAGACCTTCCACACGCTGATGACGACGCTGCGCTGTGACGAGAACCCGCTGTTGCAACAGCGCGTCGGCATTTGCGCGCGCGATCCGTCGATGGCCGGCGGGTTTTGCTATCACGCGGCAATTGTCGCGGGCTCGCAGGCGGCGTTGAGCGGTGCGATGGAGCGGCTCGACGAAGCCGCGCAACGCCCGCGTGTTGTCGGGCCGCCGCCGGGCATCGAGCCGCTGCGGCTCGCAGGCGGGCTGTATGCGGTGCACCGCCTCGTCGGCCCTTATGCGCTGATCTCGCCCACTTTCAGGGCGCTGTACAGCGGCTGGCTGCCGCGCAGCGGCTACCGGCGCGATCAGCGGCCGGGACTGGAACTGTATCGAAGCACGCCCGATCGCGGCGCGCAACATCCCTGCGTCACCGATCTGCTGATCCCCATTTGCGAGCACTAACCATGATGCGTCGAGGTTGTGCCGCGCTGTCGAGCGCGGTGGTGGTGTCGTTGACCGCGGCGCTGTCCGGCGCGATGTGGGCGTCGTTGCCGGCGAACGCCATCGCGCAAACCGCCTCCGCCGGCTGGCATGTCGGCGAAACGAGCCGCGTATTTCACCCCGCCGTGGCCCGCAACTGGCGCGGCGCGCAAACGCAGGCGCTGATCACGCGTATCTGGTACCCGGCCGATGCGGCGCAACCCGAAACGCCTCACGATATCGGCGCGCCGGGCCATCCGATGTTCGTCGGCCACGCGGCCGCCGCCGATGCCCCGCTGTCCGCCGCGCAGCCCAAATACCCGTTGCTGCTGCTATCGCACGGCACCGGCGGCAGCGCGGACAGTCTCGACTGGCTCGCGGCCTCGCTGGCCGCGCAGGGTTATATCGTCGCGGGCGTCAATCATCCGGGTAACAACGCGCTGGAGCCGCGCACGCGCGACGGCTTCATCCTCTGGTGGGAGCGCGCGACCGATTTGAGCGAAGTGCTCGACGGGGTGCTCGCGGACCCGCGTTTCGGTCCGCGCGTCGACACGACGCGGATCGGCGCGCTGGGCTTTTCGCTCGGCGGCTATACGGTGCTCGAAGTCGCGGGCGCACGGACCGATCGCGCGGCGCTGGAGCGCTTCTGCACGTCGCCCGAAGCCGATGCGATCTGCTCGCCGCCCGAAGCCGCCAATCTCGCGCACGCGCCGGGCGCGCCGGCGCTGACGGTCGAGGGGCTATCGGCGGAAACGAACGCATCGCGCGCGCGCTCGGGCGACTCGTATCGCGATCCGCGCGTCAAAGCCGCGTTCGCGATCGCACCCGCGCTCGGCGAGGCATTCAACAGTTCGTCGTTCAAGGAAGTGACGATTCCGGTCGCGCTGCTGGCGGGCGAGGCGGACACGACCGCGCCAGTCAACACCAACATTCACCGCATCGCGGGCTTCATGCCGCAAGCGACGGTGACGATGGTGCCGGGCGCCTCGCACTATACGTTCATGGATGTGTGCGAGCCCGAGGCGATGGAGCGTCTGGCGCCGATCTGCAAGGACGGGCCGGGTGTCGATCGCGCCGCGATTCATGCGCGAACCGCGGCCCAGGTGCGTGATTTCTTCGCGGCGACGCTGCCGGCGGGCGGCTCATAGCGCTCGCGAACGCACGTGGTTCGCGACGCCGCGCGACTCAGTCCTCGAGCGGCGACAAGGCCTTGAGTGGTGCCGGCTTGTCGTCGCCGAATCGGATCGTTGGGACCAGCGCGAGCAGCGCGACCACGAATAGCGCGATCACGAACATCGACACGAAGGTCAGATGCAGCGACTGGTGCAGCACGAGCCGGACCAGATCGCTGTCGCCGAGATCGGCGGCGCGGTTCTGCAGCAGCGCCTTCAACTGATCCGACGTGACCGTCGCGACGCCCTGCGAATGACTGAGCCCGAAGTTCAGCACCGCGCCGAACAGCGTCGCGCCGAGCGTGCTGCCGAGATTGCGCGAAAACAGGTTCGACGCGGTCGCGCTGCCGCGTTCGTCCATCCTGACGATCTCCTGGATCAGCACGAGCGAACTGACGCTCGACGTCCCCATGCCAAAGCCCATGATCAGCGACGCGAACCCGGCGACGAGCGGCGACGCGCCCGGCGACAGCAACAGCAGCAGCACCGCGCCGAGCGGCACGAACGCGCTGCCGCAGATCAGGATGCGCCGCAAACCGAGCCGGTGAAACGACTTCGCCGCGAACGTCGCGCCGGTGGGCCAGCCGACCATCATCATCGTCAGCGCGAGGCCGGCCACCACGGGCGAACGATGCAGCACGCCCTGCACGTACATCGGCAGGAACGTGGTCGCGCCCATCAGGATCATGCCGGCCAGCACCGTCGCGCTGTTGCATGCGGCGATCGGGCGGCGGCTCCATAGCGCGAACGAGATCATCGGTTCGGCCGCGCGACGCTCCTGCAGCACGAACAGCAGCACGCACAGCACGAAGACGCCGCCTGCGAACGAGGCTGGCGCCAACGCGTCGTCGCCGGCGTAGGTCAGCGTCATCATCAGCGCTGCGATCGCGGCCATGAACAGCGCGGCGCCGGCGAAGTCGATGGACGGCCGCGCGTGCCGTTCCGATTCGCGCAGGAACGCGATGAAGCCCGCCGCCGACGCAAGCCCGATCGGCACGTTCATCCAGAAGATCCACGCCCACGACAGGTTGTGAATGATGAAGCCGCCGACCATCGGACCCACGACCGCCGAAATCGCCCACACGCTCGCGAGATAACCCTGCACCTTGCCGCGTTCGCGCGCCGGGTACAGATCGGCGACGACGGTCAGCGTGACCGGCTGGATCGCGCCCGCGCCGATCCCCTGGATCAGGCGGAACACGATCATCGCCGGCATTGACCACGCGAAGCCGGCGAGCACCGAGCCGACGAGAAAGATCGCGATGCCCGCGAGGATCACGGGCTTGCGCCCATAGAGGTCGGCGAGCTTGCCGAACACCACGGTCATCGCGGTCTGCGTGAGCAGGAACGACGAGAACACCCAACTGTATAAATGCAGGTCGCCGAGTTGCGAGACGATCTGCGGCATCGCGGTCGACACGATGGTCGCTTCGATCGCGACCATCGCCATCGAGGCCATCACGGCGGCGATCACGAGCGGGCGTGAAGATTGAGTATTGCGGGACATGAAGGGCGTAGTATCGATATGTTGAATGCGTCGACGGCCCGGAGGAGGCCTTGCTGCGACGCATCGGCGCGGCCGCGCGCGGCGGCCGGTCAGGAGTATGCACCTTGCGGAGAATGCGCGCTCGCGCCCGGGCAGCCGGCGAGCCGGCCGGATTGGGCACGACCGTTGCGTATTCGGATTTCCCTTTGACACACGGAGGACAATCATGAGGATCGAATTCACCGGACGCCGGGAAGTGGTGGCTGCTGCGCGCGTCGCCTACGAGGCCAATGTGGACGGGAAGGACGTATGGTGCAGCGTGTCGCTCGACGCGCTCAATGACCATTTCGGCAATGGCAGCCTCGGCAACGGCGCCCCGTCGGCTCACGATCTGGTGGGAGCGTTCGAGGCGAACCGCGCCCGCATTGAAAATGCTACGCGGCGGGTGCTCGAACGCAACGGGGGACGGTCCGTGGAGCTCGAGACGCGCGACTTCGATTGAGCGACCCGCATGCTTGTATCGGGTCAAGCGATTCGTGCCGCGGTGGTAAGGACTCTTCCATCGCGGCGACTATATACGCGACGTCGGCGCGGCTACAGTATCGACGCACACACCGTTTAACGCGTGTGAGCGAGAGAGTTGGACCCGGCTGCCGGCAGCCGGGTCTTTTTTTATGGCGCGTGCAAGCATTCCATTATTTCGCTGGCAGTTCGCCGCAGGAGCGTCCGACGATTAGCACGGTGATTCGCGCGACGATTGAAAGGCTGCGGTATAGTCGCGGCAACTTTAAATCCGTCTCTTCGATTCTCTGGAGAATATCGTGCAGGAAATCATCGAAGGTCTGATCCGCTTTCAACGCGAGGTCTTTCCACAGCAAAGCGCACTCTTCAAGCGTTTGTCGACCGCGCAGAATCCCAGCACGCTCTTCGTGACCTGTTCGGACAGCCGCGTGGTGCCGGAACTGCTGACGCAGACCGAACCGGGGTCGCTGTTCGTGATCCGCAACGCGGGCAACATCGTGCCGTCGTACGGTCCGGAGCCGGGCGGCGTGTCGGCGACCGTCGAATATGCGATTGCCGTGCTCGGCGTGACCGACATCGTGATCTGCGGCCATTCGAACTGCGGCGCGATGACGGCGATCTCGAGCTGCACGAATCTGGAGCACATGCCGGCGGTCGCGAGCTGGCTGCGTCACGCGGATGCGGCGAAGGCGATCAACGCGTCGCGCCACTACTGCTCGGATGCGGAGCGTCTCGAGGCGCTGGTCAAGGACAACGTGATCGCGCAGCTCAGCAACATCCGCACGCATCCGTCGGTAGCGGTCGGACTCGTGAACAAGACGCTGCGGCTGCATGGCTGGATCTTCAATATCGAAAGCGGTGAAATGCTTGCGCTCGATGGCAAGACCGGTAACTTCTTGCCGCTTGCGGATAATCGGGAAATTTGTGCGAGTTGAAGCGGCATTAAAACGGGTTTTTAGTTTGAAGGATTAACACTCGGCTTGCTAAAAGCCGGCGCGGCGGCGCGGTTTCAACCCCACCGCGCCGCCCGCCACGACCATCCCTATCAGCTCGACGTCACCAGCGAATCCGGCGCTGCGCTTGCGTCGCTGAAAACAGGGTCGAAGGCGGCGCCGGAAGAACCGCTTGGGACTCCGATTAAAGCGCGCGTTTGAACGGAAGAATACCCGTCGGTTTCGGACACATCCCCGACCAGATCCGCCGATTCGTCGGTTGTTGGGGCTAAAAAGGAAAACACTGTCATTCGGATCGCCCACACTTCGACTAATGGGTCGGTCGATCGGTTGGAATGGGGAGCGTGCCTTGTATAGCGAACCGAGAATGATCGTGTTGATGGGCCTCGTCTTCGGCGCGGTGACGATTGGGGCCTATGTGTCGCAGCTGGACAACGACTGGTCGTCCGGTCGGGACGTGAGTCTCGTCGCCGACGGCGGACGGGGTGTCAGCGCGACGGCGGCGGCGGCGGGGCAGAGCGAAGGCCGGCCCGGCGCGGCGACGGTCGCGCCGGCAACGCGCCGCCATGCGCTGCGCGACGACGTGGCCGCCTTGCGGGCTCAGCCGGCCGCGTCGATTGGAGCGCAGGCGGGCGATGCTCTGGCCATCGCCGCGCTACAGTTCGCGCGGGAGTCGAACAAGGCGCAGCAACAGCAGCAGCCGCACCCGCAGCAGACGAGTTTGCCGCCGCAGCCTGCGGTGACTTCGAACCGGACCCAGGCGCCACCCACGGCAAAGACCGGGCACGCACACCATAGCCGCGTTGCGTCGGGTACCACGACGAAACCTCGCTCAGCGCAAAGTGTCGCGACGACATCGGGTAGTCATGCGCGGGGCGGCAGCCACCGGAAAAGTTCTACTGCCGAGCGGTCTGGGAAGAAAGCGGCCAGCGTCGTGCCAGAGGCGCGGCCGTTGCCGCAATATGCAACGCAAGGCGTCGAGTCGCCATGGTCGATGCCGCGCGCGGGGCTGACCAGCCAGTCCGCAACTCAGGCGGTCGCCAGCAACGGCCCCAAAACCCGCGCCGAAGTAGAGGCCGAACTCGTGCGCGCGCGTGAGAACGGCACGATGCCCGCGTTCGGCAGACCCGAGCCATCGGGACCTGGGGCGCACTGAAGCGGGCCTCGCGCTGCGTCCCCGGCAACCGTTAGATCAACGACGCGGCGAGCCGCGCGAAGGTGGCTTCGTCGGTGCGATCGAACGCAAGCGGCGTGACCGATACGCGCCCCGCCGCGACGGTTGCCGTTTCGCTGTCGGCATCGTTCTCGCGCGGGCCACGATCGAAGCGCAGCCAGTGATACGCGATGCCGCGCGGGTCGACTTCCGGCAGCACCTCGATGTCCCTGACGAGCCCGACGCCCTGGCGCGTCGGCGTCAGCGGACCGGCGTCGGCGGCATCGACGTCGGGGAAGTTGATGTTCAGGCAGGTCGGCGCCGCATGCTCGATCGCGAGCAATTGACGGATCACGCCGGGTGCGAGCGTGCGCGCGGTGTCCCAGCGCACGCGCTCGCGATCGCTGAACGCCTGGCTCAGCGCGAACGACGGCAGCCCGAGCAGCAGACCCGTCATCGCCGCGCCGACCGTGCCCGAGAACATCGTTTCGATGCCGAGGTTGCCGCCGCGATTGACGCCGGACAGCACCAGCGACGGCGGCGCCTCGCGCATCAGATGACGCACGCCCATCACGACGCAATCGCCGGGCGTGCCGGTTACGCCGAAACGGCGTTCGCCCTGGCGGCTCACGCGCAGCGGTGAATGCAGGCTGATGGAATGCGACGTACCGCTCTGGTCGTGCTCGGGCGCGACCACCCAGACTTCGTGCGCGAGCTCGGCGGCCACGGCTTCGAGCACGGCGAGGCCGGGCGCGTCGATACCGTCGTCGTTCGTCAGCAGCACTCGCGGCAGCTTGGATTCGTAAGCGGACATCGCGTCAATCTCCTGTGGCTCGGTGAATGAATCGTAGGGAAGGGACGCTCATTATCGAGCTTTCGTCGCACGCGCGTACGATGACGGTGAGCCGCCAACGACCCAGGACGACCCCCATGCAGATCGACCCGTTTGAGATTGCGATCGCCGATCAGGATATCGACGATTTGCGCCGCCGCATCCACGCCACCCGCTGGGCGCCCACGACGCCCGCGCCCGCCTGGCAGCAGGGCGCCGACCCGGCCTGGCTGCGCGAACTCGCGAGCTATTGGGCCGGGCAATTCGACTGGCGCGCGGCCGAACGCAGGTTGAACCAGCTGCCGCAATTTCTCGCCGACGTGAACGGCCAGACCGTGCACTTCGCGCATCGGCGCGCCGCCAGTGTCGCGCCCGGCTTTCAGGCTTATCCGCTGGTGATCACGCACGGCTGGCCCGGTTCCTTCTTCGAGTTTCACGCGCTGCTCGATCAGTTGTGCGATCCGGTCGCGTTCGGCGCCGATCCCGCCGACGCCTTCGACGTCGTCGCGCCGTCGCTGCCGGGCTTCGCGTTTTCGCCTGCGCCCGCGCAGGCCGGCATGTCCGCGTTCCAGGTCGCGGACCTGTGGGTGTTACTGATGCGCGGACTCGGCTACGAGCGCTTCGGCGCGCAGGGCGGCGATCTTGGCGCGGGCGTGTCGATTGCGTTGGCCGCGCATCACCCGCGGGTGGTCGACGGCATCCATCTGAACTTCCTGCCGAGTTCCTATGAGCCCGCGATCGGCGCGGCGCAGCGGGAGCTGACGCCGGCCGAGCAGGACTATCTGCGCGAGAAGAACGACTGGGCCGCACTCGAAGGCGGTTACGCGCATCAGCACGGCACCAAACCGCTGACGCTCGCCGCGTCGCTGAACGATTCGCCGGTGGGACTCGCCGCATGGATCGGCGAGAAGTTTCGCGCGTGGAGCGATTGCGGCGGCGAGGTGGAAAGCGTGTTCTCGAAAGACGATCTGCTGACCCATATCTCGCTGTACTGGTTCACGCAGTGCATCGGCCCGGCGATGCAGATGTATTGGGAAAACCGCCTGCAGCCGATGCGTTTCTCCGACGGCGAGCGCATCGACACACCAGTCGGCTTCGCGCTGTTTCCGAAGGAGATCAATCATCCGCCGCGCAGCTGGCTCGAACGAACCTTCAACGTCGCGCAGTGGAGCGAAATGCCAGCCGGCGGGCACTTCGCGGCGATGGAAAAGCCCGCGTTGCTCGCGGCCGAGATTCGAAAGTTCTTCAGGCCGTTGCGGCAGAAAGCGCGCTAGGCGCGCAGCGCGACGCGTCACGCTGCTTCTGTTTCACCTGGCACGACCGCGCCCCTCGCGTCGAGCGTCTCGCGGCGATCGCAGGCTGCACGCATTCATCGACGACAGCCACGCCAGCGTGGACGGTGGTCGAACTTTCATGCACGAGGGCACCATACAGGCTATGGCACATTCGTCGAACCACGATCACCGCCGCCGCTTTCTGCGCACGGCGCTCGGGCTGCCGGCAGCGCTTGCGCTGTCGCGCGTCACGTCCGCGCAAACCGAGGCGCACGCGCAATCCGGTGCCGCCTTACCCCGCATGAGTCGCCGCGCGATCCCGTCCACCGGCGAAGCGCTGCCGGTGATCGGCTGCGGCACGTGGCGCACCTTCGACGTCGGCGACGATGCCGCCGCCCGCGCCCAACTCGCCGAGGTGCTGCGCATCCTGTTCGAAGCGGGCGGCTCGGTGATCGATTCTTCGCCGATGTACGGTTCGTCGGAAGCGGTCGTGGGCGCGCTGCTCACGCAGCTCGACGCGCATCGCAAGGCGTTCGTCGCCACCAAGGTCTGGACCGAGGGACGCGAGGCCGGCATCGCGCAGATGGAGGAATCGCTGCGGCGTTTTCAGCAGCCGCATGTCGATCTGATGCAGATCCACAATCTGCTCGACTGGCGCACGCAGCTCGCGACCTTGCGCGACTGGAAAGCGCGCGGCCGGATTCGCTATCTCGGCATCACGCATTACACATCGAGCGCGTTCGACGAAGTCGCGGCGGTGATGCGCAGCGAGAAGCCCGACTCCGTGCAGATCAACTACGCCGCCGACGATCGCGCGGCCGAGCAGCGCATCCTGCCGCTCGCGGCCGATCTCGGCATCGGCGTCGTGATCAATCAGCCGTTCGGCGGCGGCGGCTTGCTCGCGCGCGTGATGAAAATGCCGTTGCCCGCATGGGCCGGCGAAATCGGCTGCACGAGCTGGGCGCAGATTCTGTTGAAATTCGTGCTCGCGCAGCCGGCGGTGACGGTCGTGATTCCGGGCACCGGGCGGCCGCAATACATGGCGGACAACGTGCGCGCCGGATCGGGACCGCTACCCGACGACGCGATGCGCGCGCGGATCATCGCGGCGGTCGGCGGCTGACGTGATGCGCAATCCAGTGCGCAATCCGCCACGGCGATTACTTGCCGCTTGCTATTCGCATACAGGTGCCGCCTCCCACAAACGCCGCACGACACGGGAATAAAACCGGCCACACGCCAGTCATGCCTCACGAACCGGGTTCGGTTCGGCGAATCCTTATCGTGAGGTCATGATGTCGTCACATCATTCATTCGATCCGGCGCGTCGCGGCGCGCTGAAGTGTCTTGCGTTCGGTGGCCTCGGCACCGTGTTCATGCTGTCGGGCGGCGTGCTGACGCCGGTCGAACTCGCGCTCGCGGCCGACGCGAACACCGCGACGCCAGCGGCTGGCACGCCGCTTTTCCTGCAGATCAGCGACACGCATATCGGCTTCAACAAGGAGGCGAATCCCGACGTCGCGGGCACGCTGAAACAGACGATCGATTACGTCAACGCGATGCCGGCGCGTCCGCCGCTCGCGATTCACACCGGCGACATCACGCATCTGTCGAAGCCCGCGGAATTCGATCTGGCCGCGCAGCTGATGTCGGGACTGAAGATCACCGAGGTGCACACGGTCCCCGGCGAGCATGACGTCACCGACGGCCCCGGCACGGAGTACTTCAGCCGCTTCGGCAAGGCTTCGGATAACCGCGGCTATTACAGCTTCGATCACCAGGGCGTGCATTTCGTCGGGCTCGTCAACGTGATGCATTTCAAGCCGAACGGCCTCGGCGGTCTCGGCGACGAGCAGCTCGAATGGCTCGAAAACGATCTGAAAGGCCGCTCGTCGAGCACCCCGGTCGTGGTGTTCGCGCACATGCCGATGTGGACCATCTACGAGCCGTGGGGCTGGGGCACCGGCGACGCGGGACAGGCGATGAGCTATCTGAAGCGCTTCGGTTCCGTGACGGTGTTGAACGGCCACATTCATCAGATCGTGACGAAGGTCGAGGGCAACGTGACGTTCCATACCGCGCGCTCGACCGCCTATCCGCAGCCGACCGCCGGCCAGGGCGATGGCCCTGGGCCGCTGAAGGTCGCGAGCGACCAGCTGCCGAAGATGCTCGGCGTGACGAGCGTCAGCATCGCGCGTCATCCGCTGAAGGCGACGCTCGACGACACGACGCTCGCCTGACGACACGCGCTACTTTTACGCTCGAGGAGATCAATGATGCTAACCAGGATGATGGGCCGCGCGCTCGCGATTCTGCTCGGCAGTGTCGCGATTCCGGCGGTGTCGGCGGGGCTCGGTTTTGCGCAAACGACGATGCCGATGCAGGTGCAGAAACAGACCGTCGCGTCGACGCCTAACGCGATCGTCATCAAGAACTTCATGTTCTCGCCGAAGGAACTGACCATCAAGGCGGGCACGACGGTCACATGGAAGAATCTCGACGGCGAGCCGCACTCCGTGGTCAACGACGCGGGCCTGTTCCGCTCGGCCGCGCTCGATCAGGACGACACCTATCAGTTCAAATTCGATAAACCGGGCGTGTACAAGATCTTTTGCGGCATCCATCCGAACATGAAGGCGACCATTACCGTGCAATGATCCAATTGCCGCCAAGCCCTTGCTCAGCAAGGGCAGTTCGGATTTTGCTCCGAACTCAACCCTGGATCGCGAGCACTGTTATTCCGTAGGCGGCTTGGCCTGCCCCCAGTCGACGGGGTGGTGCAGCGAAATCTGCAGACGATCGCGCAATTCGGGATGGACAGACGCCTGGTTGAGAACAGCCATGCCTCCGATTTGACGCAAGGTTTCGTCCGTGATCGGCGCGCGGCAATCGTCCGAACCCAGAGGCACAGTCATTGCCATTCCGCGCGCTATCTGCCGATCAATTGCCCCCTCGACTTCCTCGCGCGACACGGTACATACCTGGATTTCACAGGCATCCTCGTTATAAAAAATCACGGTGGCACGCTGGCGCTTTGTCATCTCAGAAACCTCTGCAGCTCTGGTAATTTTGAAATGCCGTCTGTTTGCACATGGCATAAGCACGGGGGTCTTGGGTCACGCGGTATGCAGCTCGCTCAACCGGCACAGCAGAATCCCATAGCCGGTCAGATGCCCGAGGTACACGCTCGTAAACACGTCCGACGCGGGCAGGTCCTCGGTCAGCTGACGCAGGTCCTCCAAATGCAGCGGCGGCGCGTCGAGCGGCGGACGCTCGACGCGCAGGTCCGCCGCCTCGGCCAGTTGCCGGTGCGCGTTGACGAGCCGCGCGAGCCGCGCGAGAAACATTTCGCGCCACGCGGCGTCGAGCGCGGCGAACTGATCGTGAAACGTGTCCATCGTTTCAAGAAAATTGACCAGCGAATCGAAGGTCTCCTGATAGCTCGCGAACACCGGCAGCCGTGCCGCGTTGCGCTTCAGATGCGGCGACACCCACGCCTGCTCGAGGTCGGTCTTCAGCAGCAGGTGCGCCTGCTTCAGGTTCGTGCTCAGCATGCGCAGCCTGGAGGCCGCCGGCTTGATCTGCGCTTTGTCGAGCTGTCCCGCGGCCAGTCGCGCGACGACATCGGTGGCCTGTTCGTTGCCGTCGTTGACGAGCGTGTTCGCCCAGTAGCCGTGATCGGGCGGAAACGCGATCTGCTGGATGACGAAGCCGAGCAACATGCCGAGTACCACGCCAATCAGGCGCTGTTCGAGCATCGGAAGATGTTCGCCGGTATAGAGCACGAGCGTGATCGGCACCGTGATGCTGGTCATCTGGAACAGCGACGGCCGCAGCGCGACGATGCTGAAGATCACGACCGGCAGCAGCGCCGCGCCCATCCACAGGTGCGGCGCGGTCAGCCAGATCAGCAGCGTGCCGATCGGCATCGCCACCACGTTCGAAAACACCCGCTTGTAGAAGTAGCTTCGAGCCGCCGAAATCGAGCTACCGAGCGCCAGCGTCAGCATCGTCGAACCGGCTAGCGGCACGGCCGCGTCGGGAAAGCCGAGCAGGTATGGGATGCCGAAACCGATCCACAGGCCGAGCGTCAGCTTCGTGTACTTGGCGGTTTCCGACAGAGAAAAGCGCGCGAGCGCGCGGCGCAAGGGCGTGAGTGGTTGGTGCAGATACCTGTTCGACATGATTTTTATGCTGACCAATGACGTGGGGCCGAGCACCGTTGGGCCCGGCACCGTTGGGCCCGGCACGGCGCGGCGTCGCGACATGCGCGCACGTGACCTTATCATCCGGCGCGGACGGCTTCGGGAATTCGCACGGCAGCAGGTTCGCGGAATGCGGCTCGAGGCGCGCGGCGCGCGGCGCGCGCAGTCCAACGCGGGTTTCAAGCGGCGGGTTCGGCGTCGCGCGCGCGTTCGCCGCCAGGCCCGGTTGTTGCGTGCGAAACGGCGACCGCGTTGGCGCGTTTCGCAGAATCCGCGTCGCATCGAGCGTAGCGGCCTCCGGCAGGCGCACGGCTGGCTCTCGGGCTCTGTGCCAGGTTGGAGTTTTTACCGGCTTTGCACGCTTTTTTGCCAACTCACACGGCATCGGGCGGCGTCGTTTGAAGCACCGCCGAAGCGAGGCGGAAACGCAACGCTGCTATGTTGTCGGCCGTTCGCGACAGGATTACATTCATTGAGCATTGCGTGCAGCGGCAGTCCGCGAGCTCGGTTTACGCGCCGGCTCGTCAGCGCGCCAGCTTGTCTGCAAGAAGTGGCATACCCGGAGCGTATTGCGATGGCTACCGATCCCGACGATATCGACTTGCGTCATTCCACAACGGACGGCCGGGCCTCCTTCGAACCCGACGGCCCTGACGAATCGGGCGTGCCGCCCCCGCGCTTCGGCCGCCTCGCCCTGTGCCTCGCGGCGGCCGGCGCGCTGACGTTCGGTGTGATGGGCACCGTCGCCTACGGCGTCTGGTTCAACCAGGATCAGCAGACGTACGCGGATGCCATTGCGGGCGCGCGCCAGGCGCTCGGCTCGTCGGCATCGGCCCGGGTGCCGACGGTGGCCGTCGCGCACGCGCCGGAGGAGGCCGCCGCGCCGTTTGCCATGCCGTTTGCCATGCCGTCAGCCAGGCAGCCCGCCGCGCCAGAGGTCGCGCTCGCAGCGGCCGGCGCGAACGGCGGCTTCGAGGACACCAACCCGGCCGTGTGGTCCGGGCAGATCCACGCGAGTACGCCTGACCCGAATCTCACCGCCACGCTGGCCGATACGCCGGTCGATACCTCGGCGGATATGTCGGCGGATATGTCGGCCAACCCACCCACAGCCCCCATTGTTCCCACGCCACCGCCGGGCTACACGCGGCACGTCGCCAATGCCGCCAATTCCACCGCGAAGCCCGCGGCCGGTCACGACGCGAAAGAAACGCGGCTCGCACAGCAGGAGCGGCGCGCGTCGTCGCAGCACAAGGGCGGTCTGTTTGCGCGGATCGGACAGTTCTTTCGACGCGTGAGCTATCGTCAACATGACAATGGCCGACGGCAACAAGATATCTACTCCCATCCCTGAGCACGCGGTCGTCGGGCCAGCGGGGCGAGCAGGGCTGCGCGGCGCCGCACGCGCGCGCGCGCCGATGTGGCGCTTCCGGCCGGGGCCCGCGAGTGTCGGCGTGGCCGCGCTGTTGTGTCTGCTGTTCGGCCTGCTGTATGTGGCGATGCAGATCCGCACGGTGTTTTCCGATCAGTTGAAGCAGGAGTACGCGGGCCTCGTGCTCGAAGCCGCCGGGCGCGTCGACAGCGCGCGCGAGCAGTTGGCCGCGTGGCAGCATATGGCCGACACCCTGGCGAGTCACGACGCGTCGTTCGTGCCGGCCTATGACGCGGCGCGCGCCGAACTCGCGCGGCGTTTCGCGGCGCTCGCGGCGCTCGTCAACGCGAGTCCGTCGCCGGCGCCGCCCATTCCGTCGATGTCACCGACACAGGCGACGCCCGAAGCCGTCGCGGCGGCGCTCGGCAGCGTGTCGGCCTACTGGCGCGCGCAACGCGACGCGTCGAGCGCCGACGTGCGGCTGCGCGTCGCGCACGTCGCGCGCACGCTGATCGCGCTCGCCGCGCTGCTGTTCTGCATGCTGATCACGGCGCTCGGCATGTACGCGAAGCGCACCCGCCAGCTCGCGGGGCAGTCGCACGAGTTCGAGCTGGCGTCGCTGCACGATTCGCTGACGGGCCTGTCGAACCGCCGCAAGCTGCTGGCCGCGCTCGACTCTGCCGCGAGGCACGCGCGGACCGCGGCCGTCGAGCAGCGCTTCGCCGTGCTGTATATCGACCTCGATGGCTTCAAGCAGGTCAACGATTCGTTCGGGCATCGCACCGGCGACGAATTCCTCGCCGCGGTATCCGCCCGGTTTCGCGCGTCGGTGCGCAAAGGCGATCTGGTCGCGCGCATCGGCGGCGACGAGTTCGCGGTGCTGGTGCGCACCTTTGCGGGCGATGACGAGCTGGCCGAGATCGCGCGCCGGCTGATGGCCTGCGTGGTCGACACCGACGAGCAGTTGGGAATCGGCGGCGTGCGCGCGAGCGTGGGCATTGCGAGTTATCCCGACGACGTCGACGATCACCGCCGTCTGGTCGCCGCCGCCGATGCCGCGATGTATCAGGTCAAGCGCGACGGCAAGAACGGCTTCGCGTTCGCGGCGCAGACGGGCAGGGAAGCGACGTTGTGAACCGCCTGAACGTTACTGGCCTTCGTTGCGCCACTCCGTCAGCTTTTCGCGCTCGTTGAGTTCGATGAACGCCGGCCGTGCGCGCAGCCTGCGGATATAGCTCGCGAGATGCGGCCAGCCCACCGTCGCGGGGTGGGGCATGTTGCGGGTCCAGCGCATCAGCACGAGCGCGAGCAGATCGGCGGTGCTGAGCTTGCCGCCCGCGAGGTATGCGTGGCCGTCGGCGAAATGCCTGTCGAGCCGCGCACACGCTTCTTCGATGCGGCGTTGCGCGAGCGCGCGCACCGCCTCGGCGCCCGCGGGGTCGCCGTCGCTGCCGGCGTAGAACCAGTCGCGCATCGCGGGTAGCAGCGTATTCGCGAGGTAGATCATCCATTCGAGCCATTCCGCGCGTGCGACAGAGCCGGGCGCGGGCGCGAGGTCGGCCTCGGCGTGGCGCTCGGCGAGCAGCATCAGCAGCGCGGCCGATTCATGCCGCGGCACGCCATCGACGACCAGCGTGGGCACGCGCCCGGCCGGATTCAGACGCAGATACTCGGGATCGCGCTGCTGGCCCGCGTCGATATCGACGAGGCGCGCTTCGAACGGCACGCCCATTTCGAGCAGCATCCAGTGCACGGGCATGCTGGCCGCGCCGGGCGAGTAGTAGAGAACGTAGGACATTCGGGGCTCCGTGGATCGTCGAGAGCGCGGTCGAGCCGTGAACAGAAAGAATCAGGGGCTGTCGCCGAAACGAACAGCCCCTTCAGATGCGTCAGGCGCCAGCGTACGCAAATGCGGGCGCTCGAAACAGCAAGCCTCGAATCACGCCCGCGGCCAGGTCTTTCAATGCGCCGACGCGTGCTTCTCCTGCTCGGCTGCGCTCGGCTGCGTCACCGCGCTGACGATCACGAACACGATCACGTTGACCGCGAGCGCAAGGAAGCCGATGTTGACGTCCTTCAGCGCATCGGGCAGGAACGGCATCAGGTGACCGACGCTCCAGTGCAGCGTCGTGGTCAGTGTGACCACCGCGACACCCGCGACGATGCCGCAGAACGCGCCTTGCCTCGTCGCGCGGTTGTGCGGGAACAGGCTGCAGAGCACGGCCGGGAACAATTGCGTGACGAAGCTGTAGCCCATCAGCAGCAGCGCGACGATGGTTTCGCCGCCGTTCAGCGTGAAGGCGACCGCGACCAGCGCCACGACCGGTACGAGGAAGCGCGCGATCACCGCGACCGACGCATCCGACGCGTTGCGGTTCACCATGCCGCGATACACGTCGTTGGCGAGCAGCGTCGACGCCGAGGTCAGGATCATCGAGCCCGGCACCAGCGCGGTCAGGATACCGGCCGCGCCGATCACGCCGACGAACCACGGATCGAACGTCTGCAGCGACAGGCGGAACAACGACAGGTCGATGTCGGCGCCCTTCAGGCCCGGCACGCGCAGCGTCGCCGCGAAGCCGACGAAGAACACGAACAGCAGGATCAGCTGATAGAGCGGCAGAATCGCGGCATTGCGGCGGAAGATTCGCTCGTCCTTCGCCGTGAAGATCGAACCGAACGTGTGCGGCCACATGAAGAAGCCGAGCGCGGTCAGCAGCACCGTCGACTGGAACCACACGACGCTCGAACCGTGCGCCGGGAAGGTCAGGAAGCCGGGACGGGCGGCGTCGATCGTGCGGAACATCGCGCCGATGCCGCCGTAGTAATGCAGCGGCAGATAGATGCCGAGGAACAGCACGATCGCGAGAATCAGCAGATCCTTGGCCACCGAGTTCCAGGCGGAGCCGCGCACGCCCGACACGATCACGTAAGAGGTCACGACGATCGCGCCGATCCAGATCGCCGCCGTCGACGAGATCGCGCCGTACGACGCGGTCGCGACGATGATGCCGAGGCCCTTCAATTGCAGCACCAGGTACGGGATCAGCGCGGCCACGCCGACCAGCGCGACCAGCGTGCCGAGCGCCGGGCTCTCGTATTTGCGCCTCAAGAAGTGCGGCTGCGAGACCAGGCGGTGCGTCTTCGCGTAGCGCCAGATCGGCGGCAGCATCCAGTACGACAGGATGTACGCGAGCGTGCCGTACGCGAGGATGTAGTAGACCGGCGCCCCCTTACCGTACGCGAAGCCGCTGCCGCCGAGGAACGTGAAGGTCGTATAGATTTCGCCGGCCATCAGCAGGAACACGAACGCGGTGCCGAAGCTGCGGCCGCCCACGGTCCACTGCTCGAGGCTCATATCGTGGCCGCGCCTTGCGCGCACGCCGAGGAACAGCGCGAATAGCGTAACGGCGGCGATGATGACGAGTGCGCTCATGGGCGAACCTCCTCGCCATCGGCGGCGACGTGTCGGTTGGACGGATCGAGGTTGTAGATGATCGCCATGATGATCGCGCTCAACACCACCCACATGACGATCCAGGCCAGCACGAACGGCATGCCGAGCACGAGCGGCTCGACGCGATTGACAAACGAAACGCCGACCAGGATGCCGACGAACGGCAACGCGGCAAGTACACGAAGCAGCATGTGGACAACTCCTCGAACCAGTAGGTATGTGTCGTTGAAATTCCGGCTTCGCTGAGGACTGTATGCCGGATACTTCGGTCCCGTAAAGCAGGTCAAAATAAATGTCGGAGTTTCGACCGCTGCAATTGCATCTTTCCAGCCCCGATTGCTGCAGTGCAAAGCGGGACGCGCCGTGGCGCGCAAGGCGTCGCGCGGCTTTTCTGCAGGCCGACTGGCGCGCCGCGATATGATCTGCGAGCATTGCGGCATTTTCCGGACCGCGCGATTCCGGCCGGGTTCATGACCGGCAGCGCGCCCAGGCGCGAACCCGCGCGAGCACACGCAGACAAGCAGGCACACGGACACCCACATGGTCGAAAGTCTGATCTCGGACATCATGTTTGGCTTTATCGGCTTAATCAGCATCATCAATCCGTTCAGCGGCGCGTTCGTGTTTCTGGACCGGACCGCGTCGTTGACCCTCGACGAGCGCACCTTACTCGCCCGCAAGATCGCGATCAACGCCGCCGTTGTGCTGCTGGTGGCATTCTTCATCGGCACGCCGATCCTGCATTTCTTTGGTATCTCGATGGAGGCGCTGCGCATCGGCGGCGGGCTCGCGCTTGCCGTGGGCGGCTGGCAAATGCTCAATGCGCCGGACACGCCGGCGGTCGAGCAGACGGAAGTCAAGCGCGTCGACGCCGAAACCGCGAAATCGCGCGCGTTCTTTCCTCTGACCGTGCCGCTGACCACTGGGCCCGGCTCGATCGCGACCGCGATCGCGCTGTCGGCGAATCGCACGCACAAGCTGTCGGCGTTCGTGATGTCGGGCATCGCGTCGGTCGCCATCACGTTCGCGGTGGCCGTCTGCGTGTATCTGATCTACAGCCGCGCGACGATCCTCGCGCGCTATCTCGGCGTCGAGGGCACCAAGGTCGCGTTGCGGGTGTCAGCGTTCCTGCTGCTATGCATCGGCGTGCAGATCATTCTGACCGGTGTATCCGAATTCCTGATTCCGATCGCGACGATGCGCCCGCCGGCGGGCTAGCGCCGCATGCCGGCGCCATGCACGCTGTGGCGGCGGCGCCGCAGGTGGATCGCCTTCGGGTGGTTCGTGCGGAACGTCGACCGGATCGTCGGGGATCGGATCGGGGTCGATCTTCGGCGGCGGCGTGTTCGGCGCGATGTCGGGGTCGACTTCGGGCGGCATCGGCGCATGCGGATGCAGCGGCAGCGGCAACGGCAACGGCTGCATCGAAATTTGCGCGTGGGTTGGCGCGTTCAGGTCGAATGTGCCGATTGCACCGGGCGCTTGCCGGCTCGTATCAGGTGAATCCATCGGTCCTCTCCCTATAGTCTTCGTTCAGACGCGCAATGCCCGTGCCGCATGCCGACGGATCTCGTTCGCGTGGAACGCCAATTGCTGGAACCCGGCACGCGTGCCGCATCGCGATGACCGCGCGCGCCCGGCTCACATTGGACATCGCCCACGCAAAGCACAGGACGAGGAGCGCATATGGCGCGACATAAGGCCGACGTTGCCGACGACGACTTCGAGATTTTCGCCAGCTATCACGGAACAGGCGACGGCCGATACATAGGTGGACTGAAGGTTGTGAGGAAAGCGGACAGGCGGATTCTGTTCCCGTTCGAGGGCGCACCGCAGATCGGCCCCTATGCGACCGCCGACGAAGCACGCCGCGCCGCAATTGCATACGGCCGCAAGCTCGTCGCGGCCGATCGTGCCGCGCCCGAAGGCTGAGCGGGCGCAGCCGGTTTGGCAGTGCTTGCGTGAGAGGCGCAGAGCCATCAGGGCATACCGCCGAGCGACGGCGAAATCGTGCTGCCGCGCGCGGGATCGCCCGGATGTTCGTCGGGCAGGGTAGGGCGCGCCGACAGCGGCGGATGATCGCGATAGCAGGTATCGACCGAACCGTCGACGAGGCAGTTCTGGAACGCATCGGCGTCGCTCTTTTGCGCGAACGTGTACAGCGTGCGCTCGACCTGCACCTCGGTATCGGATATGCGAATTGTCGTAATGCTCATGAGGTTCTCCTTCGGGGGCGCTTTTTTACAAAGCGAACGTGCCGCGCTACTGCCTTCGAGCTCGCAATGGCCGTGCCTGTTGCGCTGCGCGCGGACTTCTCCGGCAAGGCTCGAATGTTGCTGCATGAACCAGGTGCCGTTCGAGATGGCGCGTAATGACGCGAATCGACGGCAGAACAAACGAGGAGGGCGCGATGCAAGATCCCCAATCGACCGACACCCCGCAGCAGAGCGCGACGCCGGGCGGCGAGCAGTCCGCGAGGCCAGATAACCGCGCCGCGCCCACGCTGTCCGACGAAGTCAAAGCCCGCAACAAGCCGAGCGGCACGCACTACGTCGAGCCGAGTCCGCTCGGCATCGAACCGGTCGTGCAGACCGGCGTGGACAAAGCGACCAATCCGCCACGGTCGAGCGAGCGGCCGCGCCAGGGCGCCGAAGTGCCGCTCGGCACCGGCGAGCACGCGGAGCCGCCGGGGGGCGGCGGGCGCGAGTCGCATCACAAGCAGCCGGGCGAGCAATGACGCGGCGCGTCGCGTGCCAGCCGTGCATCCAATCCGTCAACATCCAACCGGAGAAAGCGCATGCAACCGGACACTCCAACCCAATCGATGAACCCCGGCGACGAAGCGCCGCCCAACACGCCGGGCGCTGGCGAAGACCTGTGCGGCGCCTGCCACGGCACGGGCAAGGTCGAGGGCGCTCGCTGCGCGGTGTGCGGCGGCACGGGCAAGGTGCTGCAGGGCATCGGCGGAGGCTAGCCGGCTGCTCGTCCGCAGGTTCGCGGCAACCGCATCACAAGCCAGGAGCAACCATGTTCAACGAGTCCAGGCACGGCTTCGACGCCGCGCAGACCGAATACGAAGCGTTCATGCTGGAGTCGCACGACTGGGTGCCGAACAACAGCAAGCTGCCGGTCGTGCTGTACCGGCGCGCGCTGTCGCCCGGCAGCGGCAATCTGCCCGCCGCGTTCGAAATCCTCTTCGAGCGCAATGCATGGCCCGCGCAGTGGCGCAACAGCATCTTCGACTTCCATCACTTTCACGCGACCGCGCACGAGGTGCTCGGCGTGACAGACGCGAGCGCCGAGGTGATCGTCGGCGGGCCGGGCGGACGCGTGGTGACGGTGCACGCGGGCGACGTGCTGCTGCTGCCGGCCGGCACCGGCCATTGTCTGCAATCGTTCGAGCGGCATTTTCAGGTGGTGGCGGGCTATCCGTTAGGACAGCAATGGGACATTCGCCGCGAAGCGCTGACGCCGCAGGAACTCACCGAGATGCTGGCGTTGCCGTTTCCGCCGCTCGATCCGATCGACGGCAAGCACGGTCCCGTCATCGAGTTTTGGCTGCAGTCGGCCTGAACTTCGTCGTTCGCGAAGCAACCGACCTGCCGCGGCGTGGCGTGCAGAGTCGCGCGGTTAGGCGCATCATCTGTGGGCTTTGCCGCGATTTTCCCGCGCGCTTTCGGCGCTGACGCTGGCACGTGGGCGGTTCCACGTGCGGCTTCGCGTCCTTATCGACATGCCCGGACGCGCGCGATTCCATGTCGACACGATGCGCCGATCCATCCGCGCGCTCCGCGGCGCGCGTCGGCCGTCTCCCGAATTGCCGAACAAGGAGCGTCCCATGCAAAACGATTCCGCCCTCGATCAGTTGTGCATCAACACGATCCGCACGCTGTCGATGGACGCCGTGCAGAAAGCCAATTCCGGCCACCCCGGCACGCCGATGGCGCTCGCGCCGGTCGCCTATCACCTGTGGCAACACCACCTGCGTTACGACCCTGACGAGCCGCTGTGGCCGAATCGCGACCGCTTCGTGCTGTCGGCCGGGCATGCGTCGATGCTGCTGTATTCGCTGCTGCATCTGGCCAACGTGAAAGCCGTCGACGAACACGGTAAGCCGACCGGCGCGCCGGCCGTGTCGCTCGACGACATCGAGCATTTCCGCCAGATCGACAGCAATACGCCGGGCCACCCCGAGTACCGGATGACGACCGGCGTCGAGACCACCACGGGACCGCTTGGGCAAGGGCTCGGCAATAGCGTCGGCATGGCGATGGCCGCGCGCTGGTACGAGAGCCACTTCAATCGCGCGGACGCGCCGCTGTTCGACTACCGCGTGTACGCGATTTGCGGCGACGGCGACATGATGGAAGGCATCTCGCACGAAGCGGCCTCGCTCGCGGGGCATCTGAAGCTGTCGAACCTGATCTGGATTTACGACAGCAACCGCGTGACGATCGAAGGCCATACGGACCTCGCGTATAGCGACGATGTGGCAAGCCGCTTTCACGGCTACAACTGGCACACGCTGCACGTCGGCGATGCGAACGACACCGCCGCGCTGGAAAAGGCGCTGGTCGAAGCGAAGAGCGTGACCGACCGGCCGTCGCTGATCGTGGTCCACAGCATCATCGGTTGGGGGGCGCCGAACAAGCAGGACACCGCGTCCGCGCATGGCGAAGCGCTCGGCGTCGAGGAAGTCGCGCTCGCCAAGAAGTTCTACGGCTGGCCCGAGGACAAGTTCTTCTACGTGCCCGAGGGCGTGCACGAGCGCTTCGCGCAGGGCATCGGCGCGCGCGGCAAGGCGGCGCGCGAACAATGGCAGGCGAAGTTCGACAGCTACAAAAAGCAGTATGCGGAGCTCGCGCGCGAATTCGCGCAGATCGAGGCGCACGAATTGCCGCAGGGCTGGGACAGCGACATTCCGAGCTTCAACACGGACCCGAAGGGCATCGCGACACGCGAATCGTCGGGCAAGGTGCTCAATGCGATTGCCGCGCGTGTGCCGTGGATGATCGGCGGCGCGGCGGACCTGTCGCCGTCGACGAAAACCAACCTGAAGTTCGAAGGCGCCGGCAGCTTCCAGGCGAATAACTATGGCGGCCGCAATCTGCACTTCGGCATTCGCGAGCATGCGATGGGCGCGGTGGTCAACGGTCTTGCGCTGTCGAATCTGCGCGCGTACGGCTCGACGTTCCTGATCTTCAGCGACTACATGAAGCCGCCGATCCGCCTGTCCGCGATCATGGAAGTGCCGGCCATCTTTGTGTTCACGCACGATTCGATCGGGCTCGGCGAAGACGGTCCGACACATCAGCCGATCGAGCAGCTCGCGTCGCTGCGCGGGGTGCCCGGCCTCACGGTACTGCGTCCCGGCGACGCGAACGAAGCGGCCGAGGCCTGGCGCGTTGCGCTGACGCAGCCGCATCGACCGGCGTGCATCGTCTTGTCGCGCCAGCCGCTGCCGACGCTCGACCGGAGCCGCTATGCGCCCGCGAGCGGCGTCAGGCACGGCGCGTATGTGCTCGCCGATGCGCCCGACGGCAAGAAGCCCGAGGTGATCCTGATGGCGACCGGCAGCGAGCTATCGATCTGCGCCGACGTGTACGAGAAGCTGAAGAGCGAGGGCATCGCGGCGCGCGTCGTGTCGATGCCGTCGTGGGACATCTTCGAGCGCGAGGACAGCGCGTATCAGGAGTCGGTGCTGCCCGCGGACGTCGAGGCGCGCGTCGCGGTCGAGCAGGCTGCGTCGCTCGGCTGGGATCGGTATACAGGACGGCTCGGTGCGCAGGTCGTCATGCATACGTTCGGCGCGTCGGCGCCGATCGCGGATCTGAAGAAGAAATTCGGTTTCACGCCGGAAGTCGTGTATCAGGCGGCGAAGCAGCAGATCGAGCGGGTGAAGAAGGGGAAGGGCACTTGAGCGTGCGGCGCTCGACGACGTCGTGAACGCTTGATGCGAAAAGCGGTGGGCCGGCGGAATCTATCCGTTTCGATCAGGCGTGCGGCCACGGTTTGCGGCCGCTTGCCGGCCTACTCGGTCGCGAGGCCGGACGCCTCGCCACGCCATGAAAGGAGACTTCAAATGGCCGAGATCAATAAGGAAGACGTTGTTGCGGTGCTGAACCGGATTCTCGAATCCGAGTTGGCCGGCGTCGTCCGATATACGCACTATTCGTTCCTTGTTTTCGGATTCGGACGCATTCCGATCAGGTCGTGGTTGCGCGCGCAGGCCGATGAATCGTTGTTGCACGCACAGCAGGCCGGCGAATGGATCACGACTCTGGGTGCCTATCCGTCGCTTGCGATCGGTCCTCTGCTCGACTCGCACACCTTCGATATCTCTTCGATCCTCCGCGAGTCGTTGCAAGCCGAGAATCTTGCGTTGCAGTTGTATCGCGACCTGCTGGCGCTCGTCGAGGACCGCTCGGTTGCACTCGAGGAGTTCGCCCGTCAGATGATCCACGTCGAGGAGATGCACGCGGGCGAAGTCGACAAGATGCTGCGCCGCCCTGGGGAGATGACGACGTCGGAGGACAGCTAGTGCTGATGCCGATGATGGATATCGGGGAAATGCGCGTGCGAATGTGTAATGGGCAGATGCACGTGAAGGTGCGTGTGCGGCTCCTCACCAGCATAAGGAAACTCATGCGCGTGCTGATGGTGCTCGTCATGGCGATGCTGGTGCGCGTGTTCAAAAAACTCATGGCTGTGCTCATGCTCATGCCGCTCGCGCACATGTAGCCAGATACCCAGCGCCATCAGAGCGGCGGCAATCCAGAAAGACAGATTGGGTAGCGCGGGCCATATGATCAGCGAAAGCATGACACCGAAAAGCGGCGCAACGGAAAAGTACGCGCCTGTACGCGCCGTACCGAGATGGCGAAGTGCAATAACGAACAGCACGAGGCTGATGCCGTAACCGCCAAGCCCGGTCAGCATCGCTGCCGCCATGGTTCCTGCTGACGGAAGCGAAGCGCCCGCCGCGATCGCGATGCCGAGATTCACGGGACCGGCCACCATCCCTTTGAGACACGCGATCACCATCGCGTCGTTTGCCGATACCTTGCGCGTCAGGTTGTTGTCGATTGCCCAGCACAGACACGCGCCGACGATCAGTAACGCACCCACCGGCACGCCTGACTGTCCCGGATGCCACGACAGAAGCACGCCGCCCGCAACGATCGCCACCATCCCGAGAAAAACCTGAATGTCGACATTTTCCTGGAAGACCACCCAGGCAATCACTGCGGTCAACACACCCTCAAGGTTGAGCAATAACGAACTCGTTGCCGCTGGTGTGGTGGACAGGCCCAGCATCAGCAATGCGGGGCCGGCGACGCCACCCATCGCTATCGCCCCGATCAGCCAAGGCAACTCGTCTTTGGTGATACGGTGGTCCGCGGCGGACTGAAGCCCGCGCGATCGAAAGGCACGCCACGCGATGCCGACGCCAAGCCCCAGGCCGCTACCGAGATACAACAGTCCTGCGAGCATGAAGGGGCTGACTGAGCCGAGCAGCCCCTTGGCCAACGGTGTCGCGGCGCCGAACAGCGCCGCGGCGATTAAGGCGGTGAATATCGCGCCGTATCCTGATCTCACCACTCCAACCTCTTGTCCGCAGCAGAAGCGACAGTTTCCAAGGTACATCGGTCGTTCAACACCGCCTGGACGAAATGATAGGGGCATACGTCGACGCACTTCGCACGTGTTCGGAGCATCGAACTGTCGGCACGCCGCAGACATTTCGCCGCGAGGCTGTCCGTGCGCCACCACCACTCGCGAATCGCCTTCATGCCGGCGGCTGCCGCGCAAACCGATTCGATCGCGCAAAGCCGTGTGCCGCCCGGGGCGCGGCACGCGGCGCGAACATGGCACACCCTGTGCCCTAGAGATCGCGGGTCCGCATCACTCTGCAGTTCAAGATCTGCGGCCTCGCTCGATATGCTAAGCTGTCAGGCAGTACTCCGCACAAACGTAGCGCACGATCGATGCTTTTCTCGGATGTGTAAAGAGGAGAAGCGACCATGAAAATCCTATGGGTCGATGACCACGAAATTCTTTGCGTTGCTCTGTCCGAATATGTCCAAACACACGCGTCGGAGCTGAGCGCAGCCCCAATCGACATCACACCCGTCTTTACGCTTGCCAGCGCGCTTGAAGAAGTCAACAAGACACCGCCCCCGGACCTGGTATTCCTGGATCTTAATCTGGATGGTGAGAATCGTGGCGCCGCGACACTTGAGCATTTTCAGGCCGGAAATCCATCCAATGTTCCCGTGGTCATTTGCACAGGACTTGCTCCTGGAAACGATCATGAAGTTGAAATTTTGCGAATGTGCATGCGTGACTACGCCGCTCGAGGAATCCTGTTGAAAGGAGGCGCGCACAAAAAAATGTTCATTGGACTGAGCAGGATCTTAGGAGGTGAACTCTGGATTCCGGAAGAAGTCTTGCTCCGCTTTGCCTGCTCGACACAAGCGCCCTCAGCTAGCCGGAATCAGCATCATCTTGGGCTTTCTCCGCGAGAGTGGGATTTGGCGCGTTGCATTGCACGTGGCCTTTCAGGTAAACAGATCGCAAGAGAACTTGGCGTCTCCGAGGGACATGTCAGACAGGTTTCTTGTGCTATTTACGACAAACTTCAAGTCAGAAACCGCGTTGAAGCTGCACTTCGAGTCAATGCCGAGCTTACCCTTGGAAGGGGGGCAGCAGATACGCGACTGTCGTGAAGATCTCTGCTACACCGCTCTTCATGTTTCCCTGCCATCACTTTTAACCGCCTTCGGTGGACGTTTTTGGCTTATGTTCTGCAAGTGTGGTCAATAAGGTTCGTTCCGAAACCGGTTTCGACAAAAGCTTGATGCCACTGACGGCTACTTTTTTGAGCACAGCTGACGAGGTGTCGCCCGACCACAGGATCGCAGGGATCGAAGCGTCGGTAGCAGCGCGGACCGCCGTAATCGCCGCAATGCCGTTCTCGTTTTCCAGCCGGTAGTCGGAGAGGATGAAGTGCGGACCGCTTGCCAAAGCCTCAATGCGCAACTGCTCGATGACGTCGGATGACGATTCCCCCGCCACGACGTAGCAGCCATGCTCGATCAGGCGCATCGATATTTCTATTCTTAAGTCGCTGTTGTCCTCGATGATCGCCACGACCATATTGGTCAGGTCCGGGTCGCCGTCTTCAACCGTTTGAACCTCGCGCAACTCCGGCGGTATGAGTCCCATGAACGGGACCGTAACCGAAAAACGCGATCCACGTCCTGGTGTCGAGTCCACGTCCAGTTTGTGACCAAGAAGGTTCGCGAGACCCTGGACAATGGACAGACCCAGGCCGAACCCTTTTTCACGATTCCTCTCGGGATTATCGACCTGTACATAGCTTTTGAAGATATCCGCCTGTCGACCTTCAGGGATACCGATCCCGTTGTCCCAGACGCTTATCTTTATGCGGCTGCCTCGCCTCTGGCAACTCACCAGAACATGTCCCTTCTTGCCTCCCCGCTCGGAAGGCGTGTAACGGAGCCCATTGAGCACCATATTCCGGACGATCCTGTCCAACGCATGTCGATCCGTACGGACCAGATAGGGGCGACTATGGAGTCTTAACTTCAGCCCCTTTGCCTCAGCCAGCGGCTGCATATCCACGACTATGCCGCGCAAAAGGGAAGGCAGCGCCACCTCCTGAATTTCTACATTCCAGGTGCCGGACTCGAGGCGGCAGATATCCAGTGCCCCGTTAATCATCCCTTCCATCGCATCCACTTGCCTTTGCGCAATCGAGACGCCTTCGACCAGATCGGTCGATTTAACGCTCCGCTCGATGAAATTTAACTTCAGGCCGAGCGTGGTGAGCGGTTGACGCAGGTCATGGCTTATCGCAGCGATAAGCAGGTTCTTCTCCGCCGTTGCCGCTACAGCCTGAGATCGCGCCTCCTCGAGAATGATCTCTTTAACATATGCGCGCTTCTGAGCGTAAAAAATGAACCACGCGAGGAAACAATAGCCAATCAGTTGAGCCGTATAAAAGCCCAGCATTGCTGGCCGGTAAATAAATAGAGGTGGTCCCAAGCTAAATCCGAACGGGATAGCGCCGAGCACGAATGAACCTAAATTCGCACGAAGACTCGGTGCGAGCAGCAGCAAGGTAAATGTATGGCTGATTAGCGTGTACTCAAGGAAGCCAGAACTGGCCAATTTGACGTAGGGAGCATGGCCCGAGAAATCGGGTGGAGTTAGCCCAAAGCTACCTGCCGCCCACCAGAACGATGTCAGTGTGACGACTGCAGCCCACGTCCAGTGCATCTGCTCGACCGCGTCGACGCTGGCGTGCTTCGGGAGCGCCATGGTTTTTTTCAGCAAGTATGCTGCCATGGGAGTGGCTATCCCCCACAGTCCCAGGACCCAGACGACACGGAACCAACGGTAGCTATCCGACGTTTTGATCCACGATCCATATACGCACAACAGCGAGGCTCCGACCGACACTAGCACGGTCCAACATACCGCTCGACGGGACAGCGATTTCAATAACTCACGTTTGACATAGAGATTCTGCTCGGTACTGAGTGCCGCACCCGGTCCCAGAAAAGGATTCACAAGTTCAGCGAATACGCGGCGCTCGATTGTGTGAGCCGTTTCGCCCGCGCACAGTGATGTTCTGGCCCCGGGCTTTTCGCCCGCGTCGGAATCACGTCGTGTTTGAATACGGGACGCCATAACAGGCCTCCGAGAATCAAGTGCAGCTACGCTCCGTTGCGCTAGCTTTGTGTTCCCCTGCCATCTCTTTCACCCGCCTTCGGTCAATGTTTTTGGCTTATGTTCTGCAAGTATGGTCAATAAGGTCTGGTTAGAATCCGGTCCCGACAAAAGCTTGATGCCACTGACGGCTACTTTTTTGAGCACAGCTGACGAGGGGTCGCCCGACCACAGGATCGCAGGGATCGAGGCGTCGGTAGCAGCGCGGACCGCCGTAATCGCCGCAATGCCGTTCTCGTTTTCCAGCCGGTAGTCGGAGAGGATGAAGTGCGGACCGCTTGCCAAAGCCTCAATGCGCAACTGCTCGATGACGTCGGATGACGATTCCCCCGCCACGACGTAGCAGCCATGCTCGATCAGGCGCATCGATATTTCGATTCTTAAGTCGCTGTTGTCCTCGATGATCGCCACGACCATATTGGTCAGGTCCGGGTCACCGTCTTCAACCGTTTGAACCTCGCGCAACTCCGGCGGTATGAGTCCCATGAACGGGACCGTAACCGAAAAACGCGATCCCCGTGCTGGTGTCGAGTCCACGTCCAGTTTGTGACCAAGAAGGCTCGCGAGCCCCTGGACAATGGACAGACCCAGGCCGAACCCTTTTTCACGATTCCTCTCGGGATTATCGACCTGTACATAGCTTTTGAAGATATCCGCCTGTCGACCTTCAGGGATACCGATCCCGTTGTCCCAGACGCTTATCTTTATGCGGCTGCCTCGCCTCTGGCAACTCACCAGAACATGTCCCTTCTTGCCTCCCCGCTCGGAAGGCGTGTAACGGACCGCATTGATCACCATATTCCGGACGATCCTGTCCAACGCATGTCGATCCGTACGGACCAGATAGGGGCGACTACGGAGTCTTAACTTCAGCCCCTTTGCCTCAGCCAGCGGCTGCATATCCACGACTATGCCGCGTAAAAGGGAAGGCAGCGCCACCTCCTGAATTTCTACATTCCAGGTGCCGGACTCGAGGCGGCAGATATCCAGTGCCCCGTTAATCATCCCTTCCATTGCATCCACTTGCCTTTGCGCAATCGAGACGTCTTCAACCAGATTGGTCGATTTAATGCCCCGCTCGATGAAATCTAACTTCAGGCCGAGCGTGGTGAGCGGTTGACGCAGGTCATGGCTTATTGCGGCGATGAATTGGTTCTTCTCCGCCGTTGCCGCTACAGCCTGAGATCGCGCCTCCTCGAGAACAACCTCTTTTACACATGTGCGTTGCTGATCGTTGCAAATGAACCATGCGACGACACAATAGCCAATTATTTGAGCCGTATACCAGTCAAACATTCCTGGCCGGTTAATAAAGAACAGTGGTGCCATGTTAAATCCGAATGGGATAGTGCCAATCACGAGTGCGCCTAAAGCCGCACGAAGACTGGGTGCGAGCAGCAGCAACGTGAATGCCTGGCAGATCATCGTCAGTTCCAGAAAGCCATACCGGCCGAATCTAAAGTAATAACCATGGAGGACCACGAATTTGGGTGGGATGAGCCCAAAGCTGGCCGCCGCCCACCAGAAAGATGTCAGCATGACCAATGCAGCCCATGCCCAGTGCATCTGCTCGACCGCGTTGACGCTGGCGTGCTTCGGGAGCGTCATGGTCTTTTTCAGCAAGTATGCTGCCAAAGGAGCGGCTATCCCCCACAGTCCCAGGATCCAGACGACACGGAACAAGGGATAAATATCCGATGTTTCGATCCACGATCCAAATACGAACCAGAACGGGCTTCCGACCAGCAGTAGCGCGATCCAATATACCGATCGGCGGGACAGCGATTGCAATAACTCGCGTTTGACGAGGAGATTCTGCTCAGTACTGAGTGCTGCAACCGGTCCCACAAACAGATTCATAAATTCAGCGAATCTGCGGCGCTCGATTGTGTGAGCCGTTTCGCCCGCGCACAGTGATGTTCTGGCCCCGGGCTTTTCGCCCGCGTCGGAATCACGTGGTGTTCGAGTACAGGACGCCATAACAGGCCTCCGGGCATCAGGTGCAGCTACACGCCATTGTGCTAGCGGTCCGCCAGCAAGTCGATGGACAAGTGTTCTGTTTTTTGCCGAACAAAAGTTCGTGAGTCCACGCAGGTGGTCCCTACCGGAGATTTGTGCCCGCTGCCGAGCGTTGGGCGGAAGACCGTCAAAGCTGCTGAACGAGGGTAAGTATGAGGCTGATCTCTCGCGCTGCGCAGTACCAGTAACTCGCGGTTGTCCCGATCAAGCACGGTTCGCCAATTGCGATATTGGGTGCTCGCTCCGTGTGTGCCGCGTCGAACTGCATCCGTAACCAGGCGTGCGCCGTACGCTCAAGAAATCACTCTAACGAATAATCGTAAAGCGACGCCGAACATTTATTCTCCCGAAAAGGAACTTTTAATGCCGAACATCAAATTACCGACGTAACTACAACTGACACGATTACACGGCGCAATAATGCAACATAATTCGATACAAGGAGGGCGTCAATCACCGCACAATGGCCCGCGTTCTTCTCTTGTCGAATGCCCCCCATATCAACCACAACTTCCAGTTTGTCTGCAGAACTGGCTGCAGTGTGCTATTCGGTTTCCCGATTGTTAAGTTAGCCGTGAATCAAGGAGCTCCACGATGAAAACCCTTGCATGCCTTGTCCTCGCCAGCTGTGCGCTTGCCAGCCCAGTCGTCAGCTTCGCTCAGAGCACCGCGCCCGTCACCCGTGCGCAGGTGCGCGCGGATCTGATCCGTCTCGAGCAGGCCGGCTATCACATGGGCGACGGCGACCATACGAAGTATCCCGAGCAAATTCAGGCTGCTGAAGCGAAGATCGCTGCACAGGACAGCCAGCAGGCGGGCAACAGTGACGTTGGCGGTACGACGACCAACGGCACCGCAGCTTCCGGCAGTGTCGAGCATGTGTCGACGCCCTCGCCATCGTCGTGCGTCGGCCCCGCAAGTTATTGCAACCTTTTCTTCGGTAATTGACCGCAGATGGCTCGCCCGACACCGCCCCGACGATCCGGGTAACGTGCCTGGATCGTCTGGGGGCGTCCTCACCGGTGGCGTCCGAATCTTCGGACCCTGCGCAACGAATTCCAGGTGAAATGATGAACCCGCGGGCGATACATCGTCGGCCACATGGTGTTGACCTCGCTGCCAACGGACTTTCAGATCGGGCAAGCACCGCTTCGTTCGCACCCGACGCGGCGGGATACGGTTCTCGACAGCTTCTCAGCCTCGGCGCTCATCAGCCGTCCGTCGAAACGGTGGTAGCCTCCCACGCATCGATTTCCACGTTCAATGCCGACAACTTGTCTCGTACGAGCCCGAGTGCGTCGCTACCGAGCAAAAGACGCGTGGGCGGATGATCCCCTGCCATGGCGGCCAGCATTGCGCGCGCCGCTTTGCTGGGATCTCCCAACTGCTTGCCGCTTTTTTCCTCGCGGGCCTGGCGAATAGGATTGAAAATATCGTCGTAATCCGAAATCGAGCGGGGGGTCCGCGTCATCGAGCGACCTGCCCAGTCAGTGCGAAATGAGCCCGGCGCCACGGCCGTCACCGCAATACCGAAGGGCTTGACCTCTTTGCCAAGCGCCTCGGAGATGCCCTCCAACGCAAACTTACTCCCGCAGTAATAAGCGATTCCCGGCATCGTGATGTAGCCGCCCATCGATGTGATATTCAGAATGTGGCCGCGGCGGCGCTCACGCATGAACGGCAGGACGGCCTTCATCATGGCGACCGCACCAAATACATTCACATCGAACTGTCGGCGCATATCCGAGAGCGGCGATTCCTCCATGATGCCCTCGTGGCCGTAGCCGGCATTGTTGACCAGCACATCGATTGGTCCGACGCCAGTTTCGATTTCCGCCACGACGCCGTCGATCGCGTCGAAGTCGGTCACGTCGAGCACGCGTCCCCAGGCGGCATTCGCGGATACGGACTCGAATTCACGCTTTGCCTGGGCACTTCTCACCGTACCGACGACCTTGTGACCCACCGCCAGCGCTTCCTGTGCGAGCGCGCGGCCAAAGCCGCTGCTGACGCCGGTGATGAGCAGAGTTTTGCTGGTTGCCATTGAAGCTTCTCCCGAATGTCGATTGGAGAGTGCATGCTAATCTGACCAGCGAGGCAAATTAAGCCGAATTCCGCTGATTTTCTTGCATAAAACTATGAACACGATACGCGCTTTGGCCCAGCATCCAGCTCTATCCTCTCGAAGCCAGAAACGCATGATTGTCCTGCTACGCGCGTTGGCGCCCGACGAGGGCTACAACCTGACGGCACTGCCGAGCGTCCGCATCTTGCGGTCGAACCGGGCGCTATCGCGCACGCCCGTTCTGTACGATCCCGGTATCGTGATCGTCTGCCAGGGCCGCAAGCGAGGTTATTTCGGCGACCAGCTCTACCTGTACGACGAGCGTCACTACCTGGCCGTGTCCGTGCCCGTGCCGTTCAGCATGGAGACCGACGCAACCGAGGAGCGCCCACTGCTCGCGCTGTATCTGCACCTCGATTTCGCATTGGCCGCCGAACTTGCGGAGCGGATCGACCGCGAAGGCGTGGGGGAGTGCGCACCAGCACCTCAAAGCATGATGTCGACGCCGATGGATGACGCAATGCAAGCGTCCGTGCTGCGCTTCCTCGAGGCGATGCATCGGCCACTCGAATCCGCTGTGTTGGGCGCCGGGCTGCTGCGTGAACTGTATTTCCGGGTGCTCACCGGCGCCCAGGGAGGCTCGTTGCGCGAGGCTTTGGCGATGCGAGGACAGTTCGGCCAGATAGGGCGCTCGCTTCGCCTGATTCATGCAAGCTATGCGCAGCCCCTCGACGTGAGGCAACTGGCCGACGAAGCGGGTATGAGCATTCCGAGTTTCCACAGCCACTTCAAGGCAATTACGCAGGTGTCGCCGATGCAATATGTGAAGTCGACGCGCCTTCATCAGGCTCGCCTGTTAATGGTGCGCAAGGAACTAACCGCGGAGGCGGCGGGACACGCTGTGGGTTATGCGAGCCCGTCCCAGTTCAGCAGGGAATTCAGGCGTCTGTTTGGCTTGACGCCTGCCGCAGAGGCTAAGCGTATGCGCGAGAGCTTCGCGATCCCGGCAGTATTCGCTGATACGGCTTATGTCTCGTCCCACTGAATTTGCCGCGGTTCGGTTCGATCGGCCAGTCACACCAACTTTTTCTACCGTCGCGATCTGTGTTGCCAGGCGCGGCTATTCGGTCACGCTACGCCCGACGAAATTGAACCGCCTGGTCGCTTTGCGCTCATTTGCGCCCGGTTGCCAGCCTTGATTGCTGTCATTGGCCGGCTGGCGACTTTGTGGTTGGGGTCGCCAGCGAGTTGTTAACCCCGTAAGCGGGGGGGCGGGACGTCGAGCTACTGTTCGCGCTATTCGGCTGGCCCGAGGTCGGCGACCCGGCGCCGCTGTCCGTGTTGGTGGCACCAGGCGTGCCGTAGCCACTCGTTGCAGCGGCCGGCGACTGTGTGGTCGGAGTCGCCAGCGTGTTGTTGCTTTGTGCATATACGCCGCCCGACAGCGTGAGTGCGGCGACGGCCGCGATCAATGTGCTGCTTGCCTTGTTCATGACACGCTTCTCCTTGGTTGGACTGCGATTTCCACGCAAACGATGCTTTCGTACCGTTTCCGTCGCGGTCCCGTAATGCCAAGTTTAGGAAAGCGGTGGCTGATAGTTACGCGCATTATTCACAATGGTGAATATCGATTTTCGGCGCTAACCGGGTAACCTGACGCGCGCTGGTCCCCAATCTGAGGCTATCAGTCACCGCGCGCAAGACGGCCACTGCGGCCGCCATTATTTCTCTTCCCGCATCCACGGCGTAAACGTGATTCCGACCAGCAATCCTTCCGGCCCGATGAAGCGACTGACCGTCTGGCCCCACGGCTCATTCCGGTTCCTGACCAGCATCCGATACCCTTGCGATTCAAGTTCCGCCGTTGCCGCCTGGACGTCGTCGACATCAAACTCGATCCAGGCTTGCGGGATGGGTACGTCGCGAGGCCACGAATCCGTGCCGAAGCACGACTGGGAGGCGTGGGAGAGCGGCCACAAGGCGAAAGAGTTTGCGCCGTTCAGACCCTCCGTATGGAGATAGCCGCCGTTCTCTTCCTTGAAGGGGATACCGAAGGCCCGACCGTAGAGATCGCGGCTTGCCTGGGCTTCAATCACAATCGGGCCAAAACCTGCGATGAACAAGGCCGTGGCTTTTGGGATCTGTTCCATGGCTTCTCCTTTGCCGCGAAAGAGCGGCGCGATGAAGAACGAACATGTTTGCCCACGCCCATCGAACTGATCTGCCGGCGAGTTTTCCGGTACTGCGGGGCATGGCATGGTTGAGTGTAGGCTTGTTTCGGGTGGCCGGCGATGCATCGCCCGGCGCCGTGGCGCGTGCGTCGACGCGAAACGGCGTTGGCACGCTTTACCGTCGCTTTGCAAGAATTGCAGAAATGCGCGCGAGTGCCATGCCCGGCCATCAAGCCTTGGCGTTGATGCCGTCTTGCGCGTTGTCCTCGCCGCCTCGTTCAAGCGTGCTGCGATATGCGCGCGACTGCATCTCGGCAAGCCGGCTCAGCGTACGCGACAGATCATGCGCGCCTTCGAGACCGATCAACGCGGTCTCGATCGGCCGATCGGAGGCGATGAAGAGCGCACGCTTGCGGTCGTAGAAGATGTCGATCAGCCAGACGAGTCGCTGCAGCGTATGCGGCTGCCTCAGCGCTTCCGTATGCAGACGATCGACGATCAAGCCTTGCCATTGCTCGGCGAGATCGAGGTAGTCGAGGTGCGAGCGGCTTGCGACGCACAACTGCTCGAAGTCCGCCCACAGCAGCGCGCGGCCGGCTGCCCGCGCTTCGAGCGGCCGGCCCGCCGCGCTCAGCCTGACCGGCTCGATCGCAGCGTCGCGTTCATGGCTCGTGAAGATATCGCGCAACGCGGCCTCGCTCGATGCGTCGAGCGGCGCGAAAAAGCGCGGCACCTCGGCCGCTTCGCCGCCGAAGCGGTAATCGCGCACGCCGTCGAAATGGATCACCGTGAAGCCGCGTTTGATCTGCGCGATGGTCGGCAGAAAGCGCTCGTGAAACTCGGGGTCGGGCAACAGATCGTCCGGTGCGTAGTTCGACGTCAGCACGATACGCGTGCCCAGCTTGATCGCGGTGTCGAGAAAGCGGCCCATCAGGAACGCGTCGGCGATATCGTGCACATGGAATTCGTCGAAGCACAGCAGCTCGATACCGTCGAGCCATTGCCGCGACACGTCGCCGAGCCGGTCGTCGCCGCGCGGCGCGTGCACGAGCCGGCGGTTCATCTCGCGCAGGAACTCGTGGAAATGCAGGCGCCGTTTGCGGCATGGCGCAAGCTCGAACAGCGTATCGACGACGAGGCTCTTGCCGCGGCCCGGCAGTCCGTGACAGTAGACGCCTTGCGGCCCGAACGCGGCGGTGGACCATGCCTGCCGCGCGCGCTGCTGCGCGCCGACCAACCCGACGAGCGCGCCGATGGCCTCGCGCTGCCGTGCATCGGCAGAGATGCCGCGCGCGGTCAGTGCGCGCGCGATGCGGGTTTCGTCAAGCATGGGCAAGAGCGTCCATGCCTGATGACGCGAATGACGCGAGTGACGCGAATGATGCGACTTGCGCGAATGACGCAGTGTGGGCCGCCGCGAAAACGGCGAGGACGTGTGTGAGCATGAGATAACGGCCGACGTGATGGCCTGCGGCGAAGCAGACCCAATGAGCGCGTGCACGGAGCGCGCGCCATTTTACCAGCCACGTTCTGCGTCGAACGTTGGCGCGCACACGCGTCGTCGAGCCGCTACCGCGTCATTCACTTGTCGTGATGCCCCGGCAGCACGGCACCGAGCACCTGCTTCGCCGTTTCGACCACCACGTTGCCCTGATCGGGGTCGCCCTTCATCAACGTCTCGGCGAACGCTTTGGCCTGCGCGAGCGTGACGTGCGGCGGCAGCGGCGGCACGTTCGGATCGGCCTTCACCTCGATCACGACCGGACGATTCGACGCGAGCGCGTCGTCCCAGGCGGTGGCCATCTGATCGGGATTGTCGACATAGATGCCCTTCAGACCGATCAGCTCCGCGAAGCGGTGATACGGCACGGACGGAATGCTCTGCGAGGCCTCGAACTTCGGATCGCCTTCCATCACGCGCTGCTCCCATGTGACCTGATTCAGGTCGCCATTGTTGAGCACCATGCATATCCAGCGCGGATCGCTCCAGCCTTGCCAGTACTTCGCGACCGTGATCAGCTCGGCCATGTTGTTCATCTGCATCGCGCCGTCACCGACGAGCGCAATCACGGGCCGCTCGGGGTACGCGAACTTCGCGGCGATCGCATAGGGCACGGCCGCGCCCATCGACGCGAGCCCGCCCGACAGCGAGCACATCATGCCGCGCTGCACTTGCAGATCGCGTGCGTACCAGTTCGCAACCGAGCCCGAATCGCTGGTGACGATCGCGTTCGAGGGAATGCGCTTCGACAGCTCCCATACCGAGAGCTGCGGATTCAGGCCATCTTTCGCGGGTTCGTGCGCGCGTTTTTCCAGCGTCTTCCACCAGTCGGACACCCAGCCTTCGATGCGCTCGCGCCACAGCCGATCCTTCTTTTCCTCGAGCAGCGGCAGCAGCGCGCGCAGCGTCTCGGCGCTATCGCCGACGAGGTTCACTTCCATCGGATAACGCAGGCTCAGCATGTCGGCCTTGATGTCGATCTGCACGCCGCGCGCGTCGCCTTCCTTCGGCAGAAATTCCGAGTAGGGGAAGCCCGAGCCGATCATCAGCAAGGTATCGCAATGGGTCATCATGTCGTAGCTCGGCTTCGTGCCGAGCAGGCCGATCGAACCGGTCACCCACGGCAGATCGTCGGGCAGCGCGGCCTTGCCGAGCAGCGCCTTGGCGACGCCGGCGCCGAGTTTCTCGGCGATCGCAATCACTTCGTCGGTCGCGTGCAGCGCGCCCGCGCCGACCAGGATCGCGACCTTGCGGCCCGCGTTCAGCACGTCGGCCGCCTGGCGCAACTGCTCGTCGCTCGGCACGACGCGCGGGCGCGCGTAACCGATGCCCGAATGCAGCGTGCCGTGCTTGCGCCCCGGCGGCTCGTAGGGGATGTCCTGCAGATCGTTCGGCAGTATCAGCGCCGTGACCGCGCGCTCGGCGAGCGCGATGCGCACCGCGCGATCGACCAGGTGGCGGACCTGCGCGGGCATCGTCGCAAAGCCGACGAACGAGCCGGCCACGTCCTTGAACATCGCGGGCAGATCGAGCTCCTGCTGATAGTGTCCGCCGATCGCCGCGCGCGCCTGCTGACCGGTAATCGCCAGCACCGGCATGTGATCCATGCGCGCGTCGTACAGCCCCGTCAGCAGATGCGATGCGCCCGGCCCCGAGGTGGCGATGCACACGCCCAACTCGCCGGTGAATTTCGCATGCGCGGAGGCCATGAACGCGGCCATTTCTTCGTGACGGACCTGGATGAATTCGATCGGGCCCGGCTGATCCGTGCTTTTGTGGCGTTTCTTCGCTTCGCTCTGCGCGCGGTTCAACGCGCCGAACACGCCGTTGATGCCGTCGCCTGGATAGCCGTAGATACGCCGCACGCCCCATGCATGCAGCCGCCCGATGATGAAATCGCCGACGGTTTCAGCCATGATCCTTACTCCTCGATAGCCAGTCGATGCCGCCCTGCGAAATGGGCGGCCGTCGTCGGTATCGGCGAGCAAGGGTTGTTCCTTGCGAATGGCTTGCTACCCGGTCTTGATCCTCGGCTGCGGCGCGTCGAGCGGTTCGTGGCCGAAGCGCTCGTATTGCGATATCACCTGCGCGCCGAACAGCAGCAGTGTCGCGAGCCATTCGAAGCTGAGCAGGATCACGATCGCCATCGTCAACGAGCCATAGACGACGCTGACCTGCGACAGCGTGGCGAAATACCAGACCAGCACGTGCCGCGTGATCTCCCACAACGCGCCGGCCACCACGCCGCCGATCAGCGCGTGTTTGAGCGACGGCCGTCCCACCGGCATCACCAGATACACCGAGGTCAGCACGAAGATTTCGCCGGCGAGCCCGAACAGATACAGCATCACTCGCGAGAAGCCCTGCAACGATACGTGCAGGCCGAACAGTCTGAGTCCTTCGGCGCCGATCGTGTCGAGCGCGCTCGACACGAACGTGACGATCAGCAGTCCCACGCCGAGAAACAGGATGTAGCAGTACGGCAGCAGCGCCGAGATCAGGAAGTGGCGCCGCTTCACGACGACCCGATGCACGAAGATCAGCGACATCGCGTTTTCGAGCACGGTGAACGCGAGCGAGCTGAAGAAGATCATCGTCAGCAGCAGCACCCAGCCGATTACCGCGCGATGCAGCAGGAAGTTCGACAGCTCACGCACGAGCGCGGCCGATTGTCCGGGCACGAGCCAGCGCAGCAGATGCGCAAGCGCGTCGAGCACCAGTTGCTGCGGCACCACGCGCGACAACACGATGACGATCAGGATCAGCAGCGGCACGATGGACAGCAACGCGTAGTACGCGACCGCGCCCGCGAGCAGCAGCCCCTGGTTCGCGCGAAACGCTTTCAGCGTTTGCAGCAGGAAGCGCCAGGGATGTCTGGCGATATACAGCGCTTGCTGGTCGAGCAGGATCGGCATGAGGCCTCGCGGTGCGCGCCGGGCACTGCCGGATGGCAGCCGCTCTCGACACGCCTGTGTGCTTTATATACCGTAAGCAGAAACGGAGCCATCAATGGCGCGGCATATAGTTTGCTTGGCCGCGTTCGCAAGATCGCGTTCCCTTGCCGAGGACAGCCGATGGATCAGCCGCCGCGTCAGACCGACACCGCGCCGCAAGCCAACGATCTGGTGATCGCGCGGCCGGAGGGACTGTATTGCCCGCCCGGCGATTTTTACATCGATCCGTGGCGGCCGGTCGAACGCGCGGTGATCACCCATGCGCATTCCGACCACGCGCGTTTCGGTCATCAGCGCTACCTGGCCGCGCGCGCGGGCGCGAGCGTGCTGCTATCGCGGCTGCCCGGCATCGCGCTGCACACGCTCGACTACGGCGAGCCGCTGACGATTGGCGCGGCGCGCGTGTCGCTGCATCCGGCCGGGCACGTGCTCGGCTCGGCGCAGGTGCGGATCGAATACGCGGGCCGCGTGTGGGTGGCGTCGGGCGACTACAAGCTCGAAGCCGATCCGACCTGCGCCGCGTTCGAACCGGTGCGCTGCGATACGTTCATCACCGAATCGACCTTCGGTCTGCCGATCTATCGCTGGGATACGCCGCAAAGCGTGTTCGATTCGATCGATTCATGGTGGCGTCACAACGCCTCCGAAGGGCGCGCGTCGGTGCTGTTCTGCTATTCATTCGGCAAGGCGCAACGCGTGCTCGCGAGTGTCGATGCGGCGATCGGGCCGATCTTCTGCCACGGCGCGCTCGAGCCGCTCAATCGCGCGTATCGCGACGCGGGCGTGCGTCTGCCGGCGCTCGGTCTGGTCGGCGAGATTGCAGCGAAAGACAAGGGCGTATTCAAACAGGCGCTGATCGTCGCGCCGCCGTCCGCGCAGAACAGCGCGTGGCTCAAGCGCTTCGGCGACTACAGCGATGCGTTCGCGTCGGGCTGGATGCGCCTGCGCGGCGCGCGTCGCCGGCGCGGCGTCGATCGTGGCTTCGTGCTGTCGGATCACGCGGACTGGCCGGGTTTGCAAACGGCGATACGCGAGAGCGGCGCCTCCCGCGTGATCGTCACGCATGGCTCGATCGAACCGATGGTGCGCTGGCTCAACGAGCAGGGCCTGCACGCCAGCGCGTTCGAAACGCAATACGGCGACGATACCGTCGAAGCCGACGCGGCCGGCGCCGACGAAGCGCCGGCGACGAGCGAATCATGACGGGCACCGTATGAAACGCTTCGCGGCTCTCTACACCGCGCTCGATGCGACCACGTCGACGCACGACAAGCTCGCGGCGCTGACGAGTTATTTCTCGGTGGCCGACCCCGAAGACGCGGCATGGGCGTCGTATTTCCTCGCGGGCGGCAAGCCGCGTCAACTCGTGCCGACGCGTTTGCTGACCGAAATCGCGCGCGAGCGCGCCGGCTTGCCCGAGTGGCTGTTCGAGGAGTCGTATCACGCGGTGGGCGATCTGGCCGAGACCATCGCGCATATCCTGCCGCCCGCGTCGCGCAACTCCGAGCTGGGTCTCACGCAATGGATCGAGCAACGCATGCTGCCGCTGCGCGGCCTGCCGCCCGACGAGTTGCGCAGGCGTCTGCTCGGCTACTGGGACGAACTCGACTGGGGCGGTCGTTTCCTGCTGACCAAGCTGATCGGCGGCGGCTTTCGTGTCGGCGTCGCGCGGCAACTGGTGGTGCGTGCGCTCGCTGAAGTGGCCGGCGTCGATCACAAGCGGATCGCGCAACGAATGGTCGGCTGGACCGATTCGCAACAGAAGCCCGATGCGGCGCGCTATCTGCGTCTGATCGCGCCGGAGACCGACGACGATCCGCAAGCGCACGCGCCTGAACACGATAGCGACCTCGGCCTGCCGTATCCGTTCTTTCTCGCGCATCCCTTGCAGACCGATCCGGCGACGCTCGGCGATCCCGCGCACTGGCTGATCGAGTGGAAGTGGGACGGCATACGCGCGCAACTCGTCAAACGCGGCGGCCGCGTGTGGTTGTGGTCGCGCGGCGAGGATCTGATTACCGATCGTTTTCCCGAAGTCGCGGCATTGGGCGAGTCATTACCCGATGGCTACGTGATCGATGGCGAGATTCTCGCGTGGGAGCCCGGCGCGGCAGCGCCATTGCCGTTCGCGCGGCTGCAACCGCGCATCGCGCGCAAGACGCTGACGCGCAAGATACTCGCGGATTCGCCCGCCGCGCTGCTCGCATACGATCTGCTCGAAGCACACGGACGGGACCAGCGCATGAACCCGCTCGCTGAACGGCGTGCACGCCTCGATGCGCTGGCCAGCTCCGTCGATGGCACGCTCGCGCGTGGTCTGCTGCGCGTATCGCCGCTCGTCCTTGCAGCGGACTGGACCGCGCTCGCGGCGTTGCGCGACGAGAGCCGCGCGCGCGGCGTCGAAGGCTTGATGCTCAAGGAGCGCGAGTCGATGTACGGCGTCGGTCGTACCAAGGCGTCGGGCACGTGGTGGAAATGGAAGATCGAGCCTTATGCGGTGGACGCTGTACTTGTTTACGCGCAGCGCGGTCATGGCCGTCGCGCGAGTCTTTACACGGACTACACTTTCGCGGTGTGGGACGAGGCCGACGGCGTGCGCATGTTGGTGCCGTTCGCGAAGGCCTATTCAGGGCTCACGGATGAAGAGATGCGTCGGGTCGATGCGATCGTGCGCAAGACCACCGTCGATAAATTCGGCCCCGTGCGCAGCGTGACGCCGACGCTCGTGTTCGAGATCGGCTTCGAAGGGATACAAGCGAGTTCGCGTCACAAGTCCGGCGTGGCCGTGCGTTTTCCACGCATGCTGCGCTGGCGCACGGACAAACACATCGACGACGCCGATACGCTCGCGATGCTGAAAGGGTTTATCGATAATCGTGCGGGATAACCCGCAGAGCACAAACCCCTAACATGTCGAGCATTTTTTTATCGGCATCGTCGCTTATTCTTTTGATAAGACCGCGTCATCGATTCGCGCCATAAGTGCGATTGCGGCTTGCATTGCGTGGACCCCTCAATCCGTTGAAATACCGATATCGTGCGACGCCTCTGAACGAGACGGATCGCACAAGGACAGTGCGTCGATCGATGTTGCGCAGCGCGCACATCGCAGGCGCCGTCATTCAAACGCCGTGATGAATGGGCACGCTGAATCCCGCATTCCAGGTGATTGCAACGTCGGAATGCGCGACCAGGCGTGCTGGCCGCGGCATCGTCCGAGCGAAGCGGAAATAACAAAAAACCGGTCGTAGTCCGGCGGACGCAACGGGATCGAATCTTGCACGGGTGGCGCGGATGCCCTTCAGGGCCAATGTAAAAGGGCGAGAAAAAATGACTGTGTTCAACGACAACGTGGACAGCAGCGACGACGTGCTCGTATGGCGACCAATCCGCTATGCGATGGCCGCGCATCGTCGCGTGCTGGTAGTCGACGATTACCGGGAAGCGGCCGATGCGCTGCAAATGCTACTGATGGCCGACGGCTTCGAATGCCGCGCGCTCGACGATCCGTTTGCCGTGTGCGAGACCGCGCGCGAATGGCAGCCGTTCGCGGTGGTGCTCGACATCAAGATGCCTGGACTCGACGGGCTCGAACTCGCGCGGCGGCTGCGCGCGCATCCGCAGACTTCACACATGCTGCTGGTCGCGTGTACCGCGTTTGCGTCGCGCGACGATCGCGCGCTCGCGAAGGCCGCCGGCTTCGACGCGCATTGCGCCAAACCGTTGACACCCGAGCGTCTGCTGCGCGTGCTCGAATCGGCGGCGGCGTTGCATGCGGCGGAGCCATCATCTGAATCACGTTGTTAGCGAAAACTCACTGACAGTTCTGTTATTTCTGCACGGTCGTCGGCAGAAAATCGCACTCGTCGCTCTGCGAATCCGTTTGTCATCAATCTGCCATCTGTCCGCCACCGTTCTGTCCAACGCAGTTTCTTAAGCCATGCGTGCCCCTGCGCTGCCCGGCGCACAGGAGTTTCCTCTCGCTATTGCATGCAGGCCCACTCGTTGCTGAAAGACCGATGACGCGGCGCGTTCGTGCGCGCCGCCCATGGTCATTCGCACCGAGGGAGATCCGACATGAGCGACACGCAACGTCCGGCACCGCCGTTTCCTGAACAGCAGCAGGATCAGAGGCCCGGCCGGACGGCCGACATGAACCCGCAACCGGATCACGGCGAGAAAACCTATGAAGGATCGGGGCGTCTCGCAGGCAAGGCGGCGATCGTGACCGGCGGCGACAGCGGCATCGGCCGCGCGGTCGCGATCGCGTTCGCGCGCGAAGGTGCGGATGTGCTGATCGCCTATCTCGACGAAGACGACGATGCGCGCGAGACCGCGCGCTGGGTCGAGGACGCGGGTCGCAAGGCGGTGCTGGTCGGCGGCGATATCCGCGATCGCACGCATTGCGATGCGATCGTCGACAAGGCGATCGAGGCATTCGGCCGGCTCGACGTGGTGGTCAACAACGCCGCGTATCAGATGAGCTATCCGTCGCTCGATGCGATCAGCGACGAAGAATGGGACAGGACCTTCGATACCAACATCGGCGCGATGTTCAGAATCACGCGCGCGGCGGTGCGCCATATGAAGCCGGGCGGCGCGATCATCAATACTTCGTCGATCAATGCCGATCATCCGAATCCTCGCCTGATCGCGTACGCGACCACCAAGGGCGCGATCCAGAACTTCACCGGTGGCCTCGCGCAATTGCTCGCGGAAAAGGGCATTCGCGCGAACTGCGTGGCGCCGGGACCGATCTGGACGCCGTTGATTCCATCGACGATGCCGGCCGACAAGGTCGAGCAGTTCGGCAAGCAGGTGCCGATGAAGCGCCCCGGCCAACCGGCCGAACTGGCCGCCGCGTACGTGATGCTCGCGTCGGATGAAGCGAGCTACATCTCGGGCGCGACGATTGCGGTAACCGGCGGCGCGCCGATTATTTAGGTTGTCGAACTGATGGCGGCATGGCCGCCTGCGCTCACGTACGAGGTTCGCGCAGTGGGTTTTCATAACGTCATAAGGGAGAGTGCCATGAAGATCGATGTATCCGTCAAACTGGCTGCCGCGCTCGTTTCAGGCTGCTTCGCGCTAGGCTTTGCGCAGGCGGGCTTCGCGCAGACCGGTACCAATCCGTCCATGCAAAACCGCAAGTCTGCCGCGCAACCCGGCGCAAGCCTGGAAGAATCGCGCACGCCGGACACGACCAGCGCGAACAATGCGAACGGCAATGTCGGCGAATCGGGGGGCGCCACCAATGGCGTCGCCGGCGGCGGCAATGGGAAAACCACCAACAGGCGCTTCAAAGGCGCGACGCCGCCGCGCGCGGGTAGTGGGGCGGGGCAATAAGCGATCCGTCGAGCGCGTCGGCCTGCCTCGCGACGCGCCGGACGCCGCGGCGGCATCGCGCTCGCGCGCTGTCGCCGCTTTGCATTGGTTTGAGTTGCGTTGAGTTCCGTCGCGTGTCGCATTGCTTGCGCGATGCCTTGTGAGGAGGAAATCCGATGGCTACCCCCGATGCTGAAACCGCCCGGGCCGACGCGCCCGCGTCGCATGCATTGACGTTCGAGATCAACGGCGAGACGCGGCGCTTCGACGTCGAAGCGTGGACCTCGCTGCTCGATCTGCTGCGCGAGCATGCGCACCTGAGCGGCACCAAGAAGGGCTGCGATCACGGTCAATGCGGCGCTTGTACGGCGATCGTCAATGGCCAGCGGATCAATACCTGCCTCGCACTCGCGGTCGTGTACGACGGCGCATCGATCACGACGATCGAAGGTCTCGCGAACGGCGACACGTTGCATCCGCTGCAGCAGGCGTTCATCGATCACGACGCGTTCCAGTGCGGCTACTGTACGCCCGGACAAATCTGCTCGGCGTACGCGATGCTCGAAGAAGGACATGCGCGCTGCGCGGACGATGTGCGCGAGCAGATGAGCGGCAATCTGTGCCGTTGCGGCGCGTATCCGAACATCGTCGCGGCGATTCTCGACGCTGCGCATTTCGGTGACGATGACGCAAGGCAAGACAGTGCGGTCGCGAATAAATCTGGAGCGCGGCCATGAACCGCTTCTCGTACACGCGCGCCGATGCGGTGCAGGATGCGCTCGAACGGCATCGTTCGGACAGGGGCGCCGCGTTCATCGCGGGCGGCACGAATCTCGTCGACCTGCTGCGCGAAGACGTGGCGCGCCCGGCTTTGCTCGTCGACATCAACCGTTTGCCGCTCAGGCAGATCGAAGCGTCGGCGCAAGGCGGCCTGAAGATCGGCGCGCTCGTCACCAATAGCGCGCTCGCGTATGACGATACTGTCGCGACACGCTACCCGCTGCTCGCGAAAGCGATCCTGGCGGGCGCGTCGCCGCAGATTCGCAACGTCGCGACGGTCGGCGGCAATCTGCTGCAACGCACGCGCTGCTACTACTTCTACGACGTGGGCACGCCGTGCAACAAGCGCGAACCCGGCAGCGGCTGTCCGGCGCTGCACGGCGTGAACCGCATTCACGCGATCCTCGGTGCCAGCGAGCACTGCATCGCCGTGCATCCGTCCGATATGTGCGTCGCGTTGGCGGCGCTCGGCGCCACTGTGCATCTGATCGGCAACGACGGCGCACGCACGCTGCCGTTCGCGGATTTTCACCGGCTGCCCGGCGGTACGCCGCAGATCGACACCAACCTGCGCGACGACGAACTCGTGACCGCGATCGAACTGCCGCCGCAAGGTTTTGCCGCGCATCACGCGTACGTGAAGGTGCGCGACCGCGCATCGTATGCGTTCGCGCTGGTGTCGGCCGCGGTCGGTGTCGAGCTCGATGACGAGTCGCGGATCGTCGACGCGCGTTGCGCGCTCGGCGGGGTCGCGCACAAGCCGTGGCGCGATCCCGCCGCCGAAGCCGCACTGCGCGGCGAGACGTTGAACGCGCGAAGGTTGCGCGATTTCGCGGCGACGCTGCTGCGCGGTGCGCGCGCTCAGCGCGACAACGCGTTCAAGATCGAACTCGCGGCGCGCGTGATCGTGCGCGCCTTCGGCGAGGCCACACAACGTTCGTTCGAGGAGGCCGCGCGATGAACCGTGCCGAAACCTTGCCGTCGACAGGCAGCCCGAAGCCTGCCACCGCCGTGCCGCATTCGCGTGTGGACGGGCCCGTCAAAGTGACCGGCGCCGCGCAATATGCCGCCGAGTTCTGCGTCGAGGGGCTCGTGTATGGCGTCGTCGTGTCGGGCACGATCGCGACAGGCAAGATCGTGTCGATCGATACCTCGGCCGCCGAGGCGCTGTCCGGCGTGCTGCTCGTGCTCACGCATCGCAAGCGCCCGGCGCTGCCGTCGGACGTCGACGCGTTCAAGGACATGGTCGCGCCCGGCGGCACGCCATTGAGGCCGCTGTGGGACGAGCGCGTGTGGTACAGCGGGCAGCCGGTCGCGCTGGTGGTCGCGCAATCGCTGGAACTGGCGCGCTACGCGGCGTCGCTGGTGCAGGTGCGTTACGAGGCCGGCTCGCACCAGACCGATATCGAAGCAGCGTTGACGAGCGCCGTGCCGCCGTCGGCCGAGAAGGGCGGCTTCGATCCGCCTCCGCCCGAGCGTGGCGACCCACGCAAGGCCTTGGCCGATGCCAAGGCGCGCGTGGACGCTTTCTACACGACACCACCGGAGTATCACAATCCGATGGAAATGCACGGATGCACCGTGGTGCCCGATGCGCAAGGACGCTTGACCGTCTATGAAAAGACTCAGGGCGTCGTCAATACGAAGGGCTATCTGACGCGTGTGTTCGGTTTGAAAGACGACGAAGTGCAGGTGGTGTCGCCGTTCGTCGGCGGCGCGTTCGGCTCCGGCTTGCGGCCGCAATATCATCTGGCGCTCGCGGTGATGGCCGCGCGCGAACTGAAGAAACCCGTGCGCGTCACGCTGACGCGGCAGCAGATGTTCACCTTCGCGCATCGTCCGCAAACGGTGCAGCGCGTCGCGCTCGGCGCGTCGGCGGATGGCCGCCTGCAGGCGGTGATCCACGAGGCCGTGTCGGAAACCTCGCGCTACGAGGACTACTGCGACGTGGTGGTCAACTGGGCGGGGCAGCTGTATCGATGCGACAACGTGTCGATGGGCTACAGGGTCGCGAAGCTCGACGTGCCGACACCGGCCGACATGCGCGCGCCCGGCGCGACACAAGGGCTCTTTGCGCTCGAAGTCGCGATGGACGAACTGGCCGAGGCATTGCGGATGGACCCGCTCGAATTGAGGCTCGTCAACTATGCGGAGCGCGACGCGAACAAGAATCTGCCGTTTTCGAGCAAGGCGCTGCGCGACTGCTATCGCGATGGCGCGGCCCGCTTCGGCTGGGCGGGGCGGCCGCTCGAGGCGCGCGCACGCCGCGACGGCAACGAGTTGATCGGCTGGGGCATGGCGACCGGTGTGTGGGACGCGATGCAGAACGAAGCGGCCGCACGCGCGGTGTTGACGCCCGATGGCCGCGTCAGCGTGTCGAGTTCGACCGCCGATATCGGCACCGGAACCTACACCGCGATGACGCAGATCGCCGCCGATGCGCTCGGCGTGCCGCTCGGCGACGTCAGCTTCGAACTCGGCGACACCCGGCTGCCGAAGGCGCCGATCGAGGGCGGATCGTGGACGGTGTCGTCGGTGGGCAGCGCAGTCGATGCCGCGTGTACGCGCCTGCACAACCGTCTGGTTGAACTGGCGCGCGAACATGGTGGGGCACGGTTCGCGTTGGCGACTCGCGAACACGTGCGGCGCGAGCGCAACCGGCTCGTGTGCGGCCCACACGCGGACGACTCGATCGCGATTGCGACGCTGTTGCAGCGCGCCGGGCTGGACGAACTCGAAGAGCAGGCCAGCGTGAAGCCGCACGAAAAGCAGCAGGCGTATTCGATGGGCACGCATTCGGCGGTGTTCGCCGAAGTGCGCGTCGACGCAGCGCTCGGCACTGTGCGGGTGACGCGCGTGGTCAGCGCGGTCGCGGCGGGACGCATCGTCAATCCGAAGACGGCGGGCAATCAGGTCGCGGGCGGCGTCGTGTGGGGCATCAGCATGGCGCTGCACGAGCACGGCCAGTTCGATCACGCGCTAGGACGCCAGATGAATCACAACCTCGCCGAATATCACATGCCGGTGAATGCCGACATTCACGAGATCGACGTGCTGTTCGTCGACGAGCGCGATGACATCGTCAATCCGCTCGGCGTCAAAGGTGTCGGCGAAATCGGCGTGGTGGGCGTGGCCGCGGCAGTGTGCAACGCGATCTGGCATGCGACCGGCAAACGCATCCGCGATTTGCCCATTACACCCGACAAGCTGCTCGGCTGACTACGCCCCTGAACGCATGTGCATGGACGGCCCGTTGCCGCGTCGATCGATTCGACGCGGCAACGCCGCGCTCAATTCGCGTACTTGAACTCCGGCAACGCCTCGAGCGATTTCTTCGTCGCCTCGGGCAGCACGACACGCCGGTTGTCGATCTGCAGATCGTTGAACGGCACGGCGACCAGATGCTTGCCCATGCCGAGAAAGCCGCCGACCGACAGGATCGCATACGTGGTGCGCTCGGTGCCCGGCGACACGATCAGATCATCGAGCGTGCCGATGTTGTCCTTGTTGCGGTTGTACACGTCCGCGCCCGATAGCTTCGACGCGCGATAGCCGCTCGCGAGCTGCACGACGTCCGTGCGTTTTTCGGTGATCGCCTGCGGCGCGCCTTGCGCGAACGCGCTGCCGCACGTGCCTAACGCGGAAATCAGCGTAATGGCGGCGAGAAGCGATGCGGAAGCGGCCAGCGGTGTGATCTGCGGGTTGCGCATCATCTGTGTTCTCCCGGTTTGGTGTGGTGGCGTTTCGACGGCGCGCAATGCGTGCGCCTTGCCGGTATGCTGCAAATCTCATGCCGCGACTTTGAGCTGAGGGAAAGCGAGGCGCATCAGGCCCATAAGTTGCTGCACGCACCGGCCCGCTGCTTGCGCGCGGTGCAATGTCCGGCGCGCGGGCCTCGAATGCCTACACTGGAACAATGAGCAGCAAAGAACACGTGGAAAGGCAGTTGAAAAAAACACATGCATGACCCTGAGATACCAACCTCCTTGCAGCCACTGAGAACACCTATGTCTTCCCCAGCCAGCTACTCGACACGCATTGCCGAAGGCACGCCTTTTCCGCTCGGCGCGACATGGAACGGCAGTGGCGTCAACTTCGCGTTGTTCTCCGCGCACGCAACCAAAGTCGAACTGTGTCTGTTCGATGAAACTGGCCAATACGAATTCGAACGGATCGAGCTGCCCGAATACACCGACGAGGTATGGCATGTGTTCGTACCGAATCTGAAACCGGGTGCCGTCTATGGATATCGCGTGCATGGTCCCTACGAGCCCGAAAACGGGCATCGCTTCAATCCGAACAAGCTGCTGCTCGATCCATATGCGAAGGCGCACATCGGCGAGCTTATATGGGCGCCGGAAATCTTCGGCTATACGCTCGGCTCGGAAGAACTCGACCTGTCATTCGATGAACGCGATAGCGCGCCTTTCGTGCCGAAGTGCAAGGTGGTCGACGCGAATTTTTCGTGGAGCCATCCGGAGCGCAACGCGCTGCCGTGGGAGCGCGTGATTCTCTACGAGACGCACGTGCGCGGCTACACGAAACGTCATCCGCGGGTGCCCGAGCATTTGCGCGGCACGTTCGCGGGTCTGGCGCAGCAGCCGGTGCTCGACCATATCCGCAGCCTTGGCGTGACCTCGGTCGAGCTGATGCCGATCCAGACTTTCGTCAACGACAGCCATCTGCTCGACAAGGGTCTCACGAACTACTGGGGTTACAACACGATCGGCTTCTTCGCGGCCGATCCGCGCTTTTTCGCGTCATCGACCGAGTCGGTCGGCGAATTCAAGGAGATGGTCGACCGCTTTCACCAGGCCGATCTCGAAGTGATACTCGACGTCGTGTACAACCACACGGCCGAAGGCAACGAACGCGGCCCGACGGTCTCGTTCAAGGGCATCGACAACGCGTCGTACTACCGGCTGATGCCCGACGAGCCGCGCTACTACATCAACGACACCGGCACCGGCAATACGCTGAACCTGTCGCATCCGCGCGTGCTGCAGATGGTGACCGACAGCCTGCGCTACTGGGTCACCGAAATGAAAGTGGACGGCTTCCGCTTCGATCTCGCGACGATCCTCGGCCGCGAAGATCACGGCTTCGACGAGGGCGGCGGCTTTCTCGACAGCTGCCGCCAGGACCCGGTCCTCTCCAGCATCCGGCTGATCGCCGAGCCGTGGGATTGCGGCCCCGGCGGCTATCAGGTGGGCGGTTTTCCGCCGGGCTGGGCCGAATGGAACGATCGCTTCCGCGACACCGCGCGGGCGTACTGGAAGGGTGACGAGGGCAGCGCCGCCGATCTCGCGACGCGCGTCACCGCGTCGGGCGACAAGTTCAATCATCGCGGCCGGCGGCCGTGGGCGAGCGTGAACTTCATCGCCGCGCACGACGGCTTCACGCTGAACGATCTGGTCTCGTACAACGACAAGCACAACGAGGCAAACGGCGAGGACAACCGCGACGGCCATTCGGACAACAAGTCGTGGAACATGGGCGCCGAAGGACCGACCGACGACGCCGACATCCGCCAGCAACGCGAGCGCCAGAAGCGCAATCTGCTCGCGACGCTGCTGCTGTCGCAGGGCACGCCGATGATCCTCGCCGGCGACGAATTCGGCCGCACGCAGCAGGGTAACAACAACGCGTATTGCCAGGACAACGAGATCAGCTGGGTCGATTGGGATGCGATCGACGACGACGGCCGCGCGCTGACCGAGTTCGTGCGCAATCTGACCACGTTGCGCCACCGTTTGCCGGTGCTGAGGCGCGGCCGTTTTCTGACTGGCGAATACAACGAGACGCTCGACGTGACCGACACGCGCTGGCTATCGCCGGACGGCACCGACATCACGGGCGAGCAGTGGGCCGATCCGGCGATGCGCTGCTTCGGCCTCGTGATCGACGGACGTGCGCAGGCGAGCGGCATTCGCCGTCTCGCGTCCGACGCGACCTTGCTGCTGGTGCTGAACGCGTATCACGACGTCGTCAACTTCACGCTGCCCGACATTCCCGAGGGCGATTTTTGGACCTGCCTCGTCGACACCAACATGCCGGTGCGCGCCGAGCTGCCGCAATTCAGCGCGGGCGATGCCTACCAGGTGACCGGCCGCTCGCTGCTGCTGTTCGCGCTCGAAGCGCCGAGCCGCGCGACGCAGCGCGTGTTCGACCGCCTCGAAGTGCAGTTGACTTCCGACGAAGGCGACTCCGCGCCAGGCTAGTCCCGGCTGGCGAGCGACGCCAGCCCCGTTGCAAAAGCGGGCCGCAGCACAGGTACAAGGTTTGCTCCTTCTGTCGTTGGCGATACGCACGCGTCTGCGACCTTCGCCACGGCAGGCGTGCGCACGCAAACGGCCAAGCTGGAGTGAACAAATGGAACAGGAACCAAGCGTCGACGAGCAGATCCGCACGCGCGCCTACTATCTGTGGGAGCAGGCGGCCGAGCCGAAGGGCACGCCCGAGCAATACTGGGAGCAGGCCCGCAGTGAGATCGAGAAGGAGGCACCACCGGTCGAGAGCGGGCCGGTGTCGGGCGATTCGCTGAAATAGACATTCCTCAACGGTATTGAGTAATAAGACTCCGAGCCGGCGAACCGCGTCCGGCTCAGGGACCGTTTTTCCATGCCCGATTTTCGCTCCGCAACATGAACGACACACCCGAGCCGCGCGGCACGAGCGCCGCCGCGCGCATTCAGGCGGCCTCCACCGCCTTCGGTATCGAGGGGCTCGTCACGTTCGGCGTCGGCGTGATCGCGGTCGCATGCCTGTACGTCGCGAGCGCGGTGATGATTCCGATCACTCTCGCGATCCTGTTGAGCTTTCTCGTCGCACCGCTCGCCGATGCGCTGTCCCGGCTCAAACTCGGCCATGTCGCGTCGGTGTGCGCGGCGGTCCTGATCTCGGTGTCGGTCATCGCGCTGCTGTGCGCGGTAATCGCCACACAGTTGACCGATCTCGCGGCCGGCATGCCGCGCTATCAGGCGACCATCCAGCACAAGATCGACACCGTGCGCAGTCTGACGATCGGCAAGCTGAACCGTTTCGCGAGCGAAGCGGGGCAGGCATTGCAGCGCGCGACGATCGAGCCACCGCAGCCGCGAGCGCCGAACGGCGCGGCGGCCGCGGCGAGTCCGCAGGCGTCGACGGCGGTGCCGGTGGAAGTGCGCGAGCCGGTGCCGACGCCGTTCGAGCTCGCGCGACGCGTGCTGTCGCCGGCCATCAGTCCGTTGGCAACCGCGTTCATCGTTTTCGTCGTCACGATCGTGATCCTGCTGCAACGCGACGACCTGCGCGATCGCGCGATCCGGCTGTTCGGCTCGCGCGACCTGCACCGCACGACCACGGTGATGGACGAGACCGCGCGGCGCCTGAGCCGCTACTTCGTGTCGCAACTCGGTGTCAACACCGGCGTCGGCGTCGTGATCGGGACGGGGCTGTTTCTGATCGGCGTGCCGAGCCCGATCCTGTGGGGCATTCTCGCGGCGCTGCTGCGGCTCGTGCCCTACGTCGGCATCTGGATCGCGGCGATACTGCCCACCGCGCTCGCCGCCGCGGTCAGTCCCGGCTGGGCGATGGCGATCTGGTCGCTGGTGCTGTTCGTGGTCGCGGAGCTGGCGGTGGGGCAGGTGGTCGAGCCGCTGCTGTATGGGCGCAGCACCGGCCTGTCGCCGTTTTCGGTGGTGGTCGCGGCGATCTTCTGGAGCTGGATCTGGGGGCCGATCGGGCTGATCCTGTCGACACCGTTGACGCTGTGTCTGCTGGTGCTCGGCCGGCACGTGCGGCGTCTCGAATTTCTCGACGTGCTGCTCGGCGATCAGCCCGCGCTGACGCCGGTCGAAAACTTCTATCAACGCGCGCTCGCCGGCGATCCGGATGACGCGATCGAGCAGGCCGAAGTGCTATTGCGCGACTGCTCGCTGTCTGCCTATTACGACAAAGTCGCGATCCAGGGCTTGCGGCTCGCGGCCAACGACGTGACGCGCGGCAGCGTGACGAGCGCGCAACTCGCGCGCATCGAGTCGACGACCAACGACCTGGTCGACGGCCTCGACGGCTACGAGGATCGCGAGCCGGCGCCGCTCGCGACGCAGGCGAAGCCGGGCGCAGTGGGGCCGCTGGCACCTTCCGACGAAACGCAGGCCGCGCGGGCGATGCCACGATCGGTCGACGCCGCGCCCGTGTTCGCCTCGCATGCGCCGACGAGCCGCGTGTTGTGCCTGCCGGGCCGTGGCCCGCTCGATGCGCTCGCGACGATCATTCTGCTGCAGTTGCTCGGCAAGCACGGCTTCGCGGCGCGCTCGCTGCCGCACGAGGCGGTGTCGCGCGCGTCGATCGACAGCCTCGTGGCGGACGACGTGGGCATCGTCTGCCTTCTGTATCTGCAGATCGACGGCATTCCGTCGCATCTGCGCAATCTGATCCGGCGCATCCGCACGCGCTTGCCGAAGGTGTCGATCGTGGTCGGCCTTTGGACACCCGAGGATACGCAGCAGTGGAGCGCGGAACAGCAGGAATCGCTGGAAGCGGAGTGCGCCGTGACGTCGTTGCAGCAGATGCTGGCCGCGTGCGGTCGCCTCGATGCGACGCGAACGGTGATCGCGGAGCCCCAGTTCGAGCATGGCTGAAGCCTTGCGGCAGCGTGGCTGGTTATCCGCCGCCGCCTGCCGGCGTCGCCGCGCCCGTTTCTCCCGCCGCATCGGCATCGCTCTGCCAGCCGCCGCCTAGCGCCTTGTACAGCGCCACCAGGTCGGTGCTGACCTGGGTCGTGCCCTGAGCGTATTGCTCTCGTGCCTGCGCGAGCTGCCGCTGCGCATCGAGCACGTTGATGAAGCTCGTCAGGCCCTTGCGATAGCTATCGCGCGACAGATCGAACGAGGTCTGCTGCGCGGTGACGCTGTCCGCGAGCGCATCGCGCCGCGCCTGATCGGTGCGATAGACGACCAGCGCGTTGTCGACGTCCCTCAGCGCGCTCAGCACGGTCTTGCGGTAATCGAGCGCGGCTTCGGCCTGTTGGGCCTTCGACATGCGCAGATTGGCTACCAGCGCGCCGCCCTGGAAAATCGGCAGAGACACGGTGGGCCCGAACGAATAGAACAGGTGCGACCAGCGCGCGAGATCGCGGGCATTCGTCGCGCGCATGCCGGCCTGGCCGGTCAGCGACACCTCGGGGTAGAACTGCGCGACCGCGACGCCGACACTGGCCGTTGCCGCATGCAGATTCGCCTCGGCGCGGCGGATGTCGGGCCGGCGCCGCGCGAGCGTCGACGGCAAGCCTATCGGCACGACGGGCGGCACCGGCGGCACGGTTTGCGGCGTGCTCAGCTGCGCTTCGAGCGCGCCGGGCGGCTCGCCGATCAGATACGCGAGCGCGTTGAGCGACTGGGCGATCTGCTGATCGTATTGCGGCAACTGCGTTTTCGTTTGCGCGAGCTGCGCCCGCGCGCTTTGCACGTCGAGCTCGCTCGCGAGTCCGACCTTCGCCTTGTTCTGCGTCAACTCAACGGTCTCGGCTTGCTGCTCGACGAGGCTCATCGCGATGTTGTGCAAGGTTTGCGCGCCGCGCAGCTGCATATAGGTCTGCGCGACCTCGGCTTCGAGCGAAAGCAACGCGTCGTTGCGGCTCTCGTACGCGGCCTCGGTTTGCGCGTTCGCGGCCTCGACCGAGCGACGCACCCGGCCGAACAGATCGAGCTCCCAGGTTGCGTCGAAGCCGACCTGCCACAGATTGATCGGCGCGCTCAGTTGGTCGAGCAGGTTGTTCGCGCCTTTTTGCAACGCGGCGCCCGCGCCCGGTGCGATCGCATTGACGGGCGAATTGGGCGCGCCGAGCTGATCGACCTTGTCGTAGGCGCCGTTCTCCTGCAGAAAACCTTTGAGGCCAAGCTGCTCGCGCTGATAGCTGCCGGTCGCGCGCAGATTCGGCAGACCCTGCGCGGCCGCCGATTGGACCTGGGTGCGCGCTTCGACGATGCGCAGCACCGCTTGCTGCAAGTCCAGATTGCCGAGCGCGGCGCGCGTGATCAGCGCGTCGAGCGTCTGATCGTTGAAACTGCGCCACCAGCGCGGGTCGGGATCGGTGTCGAGGGTGGGCACCGAAGCGACGTTGGGCCTCGTTGCGGAGGCGCCGCTAGCGGACGCGTCGCTCGCGGCGGCATTCGCCGCGGTGCGCTGCGTATCGTGCCACTGCGCCGGCACGTCGGCGTGCGGCGCATGAAAGTCGGGGCCGACCGTGCAGGACGCGAGCAGCGCGGACATGGCGACGACGACACAGGCAATCAAACACGTGGCGGGTTCGGGAACGCCGCGCTTCAAACCAGGCTTCACTTCAATGTCCTCCGCCGCCGGACGCCTTGGCCGGTGAAAAGAAAATCGTGATCGGAATGCAAAGCGTGCAGAAAATCGCGAGGAACGCGAACACGTCGACATAGGCAAGGAACGTCGCCTGCGAGATGTACGTGGTGTACAGATGACCGTTCGCCGTTTGCAGCGCCTGAGAAAGCGGCATGCCATTGATGTCCGCGATCGTCCGCGCGTTGCGTTGCAACGTATCGTTGTAATTCTGTGAAAGCGGCGACATGAACTCCGATAGATGCGCCATGCGAGCCTGCGTGCGCTCGCGAACCATCGCGGTCGACAGCGAGATGCCGATCGAACCCGCGACGTTGCGGAACATCGTGAACAGCGCGGACGCGTCGTCGTTCAGTCGCGGCGGTACCGTCAGATACGCAAGCGTCGTGATCGGCACGAACAGGAAGCCGATCGCCAGCGACTGCGCGCTGCGCATCTTCACCAGCGTGAAGTAGTCGATGTCCGGCACCAGCATGTGCGAATACGCGAGCGCGCACGCGAGCAGCCCGAAGCCGGTGGCCACCAGAAAACGCGTCTGCACGTACGGCATCATTTTGCTGATCAGTGGAATTTCCATCGTGATCAGCACAGCGCCAGGCGACAGCACGAGGCCCGCGAGCATCGCCGTATAGCCGAGCTGCTGTTGCGCGAGCTGTGGCACGAGCACCGCGCTGCCATACAGAATCGTCGCGAACGCGGCGATCGTCACGCAGCCGAGCGCGAAGTTACGGTCCTTCAGACAGCGCAGATCGACGACCGGCTTCTTCGTGTACAGCAGCCAGTACGTCGCACCGACGATGCCCGACACCGCGAGCACCGCGAACGTGCGAATGAAGTTCGACGAAAACCAGTCGTCGTCCTCGCCGCGATCGAGCATCACCTGCAGGCAGCCGAGGCCGATCGCGATCAAAAGGATGCCCACGTAATCCACCGACACGCGCAGATCGCCCTTGCGTTTCCACGGCGGATCCTCGACCAGTTGCATCACCGCGAGCGAGGTCAGCACGCCGAACGGCACGTTCACGAGGAACACCCAGCGCCACGAAAAGTTGTCGGTGATCCAGCCGCCGAGCGTGGGTCCCAGCACCGGCGCGACGACGATCGCGACCGCCGAGATCGAAAACGCGCGGCCGCGCTGCTGCGGCGGGAACGTGTCGAGAATGATCGATTGCTGGTTCGGTTGCAGTCCGCCGCCGAAAAAGCCCTGCAAACAGCGGAAGATGATCAGCTGCCACAGATTGGTCGCGATGCCGCATAGAAACGAGCACACGGTGAACGCAATGATGCAGACGAGGAAATAGCGCTTGCGCCCGAGCAGCCGACCGAAGAAACCCGAGATCGGCAGCACGATGCCGTTGGCGACCAGATATGAGGTCAGCGTCCACGTCGCTTCGTCGTAACTGGCAGACATCGTGCCCGCGATGTGCGGCAGCGCGACGTTGACGATGGTCGTGTCGAGCACTTCCATGAACGCGGCGAGCGTGACGACGATCGCGATCAGCCACGGATTCGCGGATGGCTTCCAGTTCGACGCCTCGCCGGGCGACGCCTCGCCGGGCGACGCCTCGCCGGGCGCGTCGGACGCCGTCATTTGAGGTACACCTTCGGCGTGACCGACAAGCCCAGCCCGAGCGGATGATCGCGCGGCAGACCTTCGTCGATGATGATCTTGACCGGTACCCGCTGCACGATCTTCACGAAGTTGCCGGTTGCGTTTTCGGTCGGGAACGCCGAGAAGCGCGAGCCGCTGCCGAGTTGCACGCTATCCACATGGCCGCGCAGATCGAGCTTCGGATACGCGTCGACGTCGACGTCGACCTTGTCGCCGGGGCGGATGCGTTCGAGCTGCGACTCCTTGAAGTTCGCGGTCACCCACACCTGCGGCGTGACGATCGAGAACAGCGACACGCCCTCGGTCAGGAAGCTGCCGAGCTGCACGTTGCGCCGCGTGATCCAGCCATCCGACGGCGCGCGCACCTCGCAGTACGACAGATTCAGCTTCGCCTGTTCGAGCTGTGCCTCAGCCTGATGCACCTGCTGGCGGCGTTCGTCGACGGCGGCCTCGGCCTCGCGCAACTGCTGCGGCACGAGGCTCGCGGTCCGCTGCTGCGCGCGCGCCTGCTCGAGGCTCGCGTTGGCCGACTGGCGCTGTGCGTCGGCGGTATCGACGTTCTGCTGCGTGGTCGCGCGCGGATCGACCGTGTGCTGACGCTGCCAGGAGGCTTGCGCCTCGCGCAGATTCGCTTCCGCCGACGAGGTTTGCGCCTTCGCCTCGCGGTACTGCGCCGGATACTGCACGCGCGCGATGTCGAGCTGCACCTGCGCGGCGTTCAATTGCGCCTTTGCAAGACCAAGCTGCGCCTTCGCCTGATCGACCTGCGCCTGGTAGTCTCGCTTGTCGATCACGAGCAGCAGGTCGCCCTTGTGCACGAACTGGTTGTCGTCGACCGCCAGCGTCACCACGTAGCCGGAGACTTTCGGCGCCATCGTGATCGCGTTGCCATCGGTGTAGGCGTCGTCGGTCGTCACCTCGTTGCGCGTCGCGAACCACCAGACGAAGCCGACGATGCCAATCAGGATCACGACCGCGCCGAGGATGATCAGTGGCTTCTTGCCGGGCGTCTTTTTCTGCTGACCGTCGTCGCCGTTGTCCTTGTCGTTGTTGCCGTTGCCATGTTTGCCGTCAGCGCGGCCCTGGTCGCCGCGTTTGCCGACGCCATCGCGTTCGTCGTTGCCGTCGCGGCGATCATCGCCGTGCGGCGCATCACGCCCGAATGCTTCCTGCCCGGCGCTGGCCGAGCCGGTCTCGTCTGACATGGTGAGTCGTTTCCGTCGTTCCAGTGGGTTGAGAATGGGGGAGTGCAATAGATGCCATCCGCGGCCGCCGCGAACACAGTGATGGGCGAGGCCGCGGGCGCTCGGGAAGCGCGGGCAGCGCGAACCGCTGCCACGCGGCTATTGACCGGCGGGCTTGTCGTGCCCGGCCTTTGCCTTGTCCTGCTCCGGCTCGATCCTCGTGGTGCCGCCCGTCGACGGCGGGTCGCTAGCCGGGAAGCTGTCTTCGACCTGCTTGTCGATCTGCTTTTCGCTCTTTTCCGAGTGAGGATGTTTTTCCTTGTGTGTCGTCATGGTGACTCCTTAGTCAAGGTTGAGCGGCAACACGATGGGTCACGACGCCGCCGCTTCCGGCGCGCCGATGATCGCGAGCGCGTCGGCCCGCGACAGGCCGCCGCGCATCGCGTCGGAAAGCCGCGCGGTCAGCGCTTCGCGCTCGCAGGCGAACACCGCGTCGACGCGGCCGTTGCGCACGTACAGCGCGATGAACTGGTGATGATCGAAGTCGCCATCGACGACGATCTCATCCCACTCGCTCGCGTGGCCGAGGTATTCGAAGTTCTTGCCGTAGTGATAGGTCCAGAAGAACGGCACGTCGGCATAGCGATTGCGCAAACCGCACATGTTCTGCGCGGCGATGCGCGCATGCTGCTGCGCGACGCGCCAATGCTCGATACGCACCGGCTCCTGGTTCTCATGCAGCGTGAACACGGCGATATCGCCGGCCGCATACAGACCGCACGCGGCGTTCATACCGGCATTGACGACCACGCCGCCGTCCTTCTGCAACGGCAGTCCTTCGACAAACCCCGTAGCCGGCGCAACCCCCGTGCCCAGCAGCACGACATCGGCCGCGATGGCCTCGCCGCCGGCGAGCATCACCGTATGCACATTGCCTTCCTCGCCCTCGAGCGAGGCGACCTTGGCGTCGAGATAAAACTTCACGCCATTGCTTTCGTGCAGCGCGCGAAACATCTGGCCCGCGCGCTCGCCGAACTGCTTCGCGAATGGCACCTTGTCGCGCGAAATCACGGTGACGGGCACGCCGTGCTTGCGCAACGCGGACGCGACTTCGAGGCCGATGAAGCTGCTGCCGAGAATCGCGACGCGGGTTTGCGATGCATCGTCGCCGAGCGCGTCGATCAACGCGGCGGCATCGTCGAGGTGTCGAAGCACATGCACGCCGCCGAGTTCGCAGCCGGGCATGTCGGGCACTTTCGGCACGCTGCCGGTCGCGAGCAGCGCGGTGTCGTATTTCAGCGGCTCGATGCTCTGCTCGCTACCACCCGCGCCGGCTTCGAAATGGATCGTGTGCGCAGGCACGTCGAGCCGCGCGACCTTCGCGACGATGCGCTCGATGCCGTGCGTGTGCAGCCAGTCGGGCGGCAGCAGCGGCGGCACGTCGGCCGGCGTCATTTCAAACGAGGGGACGAATTTGCTCAGCGAGGTGCGGTCATAGGGCGCGTGCGCTTCGTCGCCGATCAGCGTGATGCGGCCCTCGAAGCCGAACTCGCGTAGCGCGGCACAGGCAGCGGCGCCGGCCGCGCCCGCGCCGATTACCACGTAGTGCTTGTCTTGCGCGGTGGCATCGGGCGGGGATGTGCGCGCCGCCGGTGCCGGCGCTGCGATTTTTTCCGCCGACACGAGCACGTCGTCGCCCTCGAGCGTGACCGGGTAGCGATCGAGCGGCAGCAGCGCGGGCGGCTCGAGCACGTTGCCGGTCGAGACGTCGAACGTACCCTTGTGCCATGGGCAGATGATGCGGCCGTGGCACAGCGCGCCCTCTTCGAGCGGGCCCCCGGCATGCGGGCAATCAGGCGAGTACGCCCGCACGGTGTCGCCATCGCGCACCAGCAGAATCGGCGTGCCGTCCACGATCACGCGCAGCGCGCGGTCCGCTGGCAATTCCGAGAGCCGCGCGACGCGGCGGGCAGTCGTGGACATGGTGAGGCCTCGCGCAAGAAAGAACTCGCGCAGCGCACGCAAACGCGTCGCGAGCGGTGACGGAAGTACGCTTGCCACCAAGCAGCGATAAGGCAGCAATCGTCGTGCCCGGACGCGTCGGCGGAGTGATGCCGTGAAGCTGCTTGGGAAGATAGGCCGAGTTGCGGTAAATTTCGAGACAGGGGAATTAGCGCGCGAACAGCGGCGTGCGAATTCACAGGCAATGCCTTCCCTGACCGTATGCAACTTTGATGGAGCAGGTGACCGTGCAGCGTGCAGAACGTGTCGCAGTCGATGTGCCGATGCCGTCACGCAACTTCGCGGCGACGCAGCGCATGCTGCTGATCTTGCTGGCCGTGTCGATCGTGTTTCCGTTGGCCTGCCTCGTGGGCTACGGCTACTTCGACTACCAGCGCCGCATCTCCGATGCGAACGATGCGCTCGACCGCCTCGCGCGCGTGGCGCAGGAGCAGGCCGTCAAGGTGCTGGATTTGAACCGGCAGATGGCCTCGCGCGTGATCGAGCTGCTCGGCAATTCCGACGACGCGCAGATCCGCGCGCGCGAGCGCGAATTGCACGAGCGTCTGCAGAGCATCGGCGGCGACTTTCCGCAGGTGGCGTCGATCTCGCTGCTCGGTGTGAACGGCCAGTTACTTGCGTCGAGCCTCGCGTATCCGGCGCCGGCAGTGACGAGCGGCATGCGCGACGACTTTCTCGCCGCGAAGGCGATGCGTCCCCAGCCGTATTTCTCGCTGCCGATGGTCGGCGCGCTGTCGAAGGTCGACGTGTTCACGACCGCGATCGGCCGCACGGGTACGGACGGTCAGTTTCTCGGCGTGGTCACGGTGGCGCTGCGCAGCGAATATTTTTCGCGCTTCTATCGCGAGCTGACCAACGGCGATCCGTCGCTCGCGCTCGCGCTGTACCGGCAGGACGGCAATCTGCTGGTGCACTATCCGCCATGGCCGGCCGGCGCGCGGCCGTCGATGCACAGCGCGTTCATGTCCGCGTTGCGCGACAAACAGCTGTTCGGGCACCTGCATCTGAATTCGACCGTCGATGGTGTCGAGCGGCTGCTCGCGTTTCGCCGCGTCGGCGACTATCCGTTGTATGTGATGAGCGCGTACGCGATGTCATCGATCGTGGCGGCGTGGCGCACGCACTTCATGTTGATCGCGGCGCTGACGGCGGTGCCCTGCATCGCGATCTGGGGGCTCGTGCTGTATTCGCTGCGTCAGCTCGAGGCGGAGCGGCGCGCGTGGGAGCGCTGGCAGGGCGAGGTCGCGATGCGTCTGTCGGCCGAGGCGTCGAGCCGGCAACTGCAGCGCATGGGCGCGCTCGGCAATCTGGTCGCGAATGTCGCGCACGATTTCAACAACCTGCTGATGGTGGTGTCGGCGAACACCGAGCTCGCGCGCCTCAAGCATTACAACGATCTCGAGAAGGAAGTGCATGCGGTCGAGCGTGCCACGGCCACGGCCGAAGCGCTGACGCGGCGTCTGTTGAGCGTCGCGCGCAAGCAGCCGCTGAAGCAGGAGCCCGTCGAGCTTGCGCGCTGGCTGCCGGCCGCCGTGCCGCTGATCAACGCGGCGCTCGGCGACACGATCGAACTGGCGTTGCGCATGCCGGAGAACCTGTGGCAGGTGCTCGTCGATCCGACCGATCTCGAGTTCGCGATCGTGAACATCGCGATGAACGCGCGCGATGCGATGCCGCGCGGCGGGCGCTTCGTGATCCGCTGCCAGAACAATCGGCTGGTCAGCGGCGATACGCTGCTGCCGGACGGCGAGTACGTGCTGATCGCCTGTTCCGACGACGGCGAAGGGATGCCCGAATCGGTCGCGCGACGCGCGTTCGAGCCGCTGTTCACGACCAAGCTGCGCGGCTCGGGCACCGGCCTCGGGCTCGCCCAGGTACTGTCGATGTCCGAGCAGGCTGGTGGCACCGCGAAGATCGACAGCGTGCTGGGCAGCGGCACGACGGTGCGGATGTTTTTGCCGCGCTATCGTGAGGGCGCCGCGCTGGCCGGCGCCGATGCGCGCCAGCCGCTGCCGACCGCGGCCGGGGCCGTGCTGCTCGTCGAGGACAACGAGGACGTCGCGGCCGGCGTGACCGCGGTGCTCGAAACCTTCGGCTGCGAGGTGCATCACGAGCCGACCGCCGACCAGGCGTTCGACGTGCTGAGCGCCGGCGAGCGCTTCGAGCTCGTGCTGTCGGACATCCAGATGCCGGGCAAGCTGAACGGTATCGACCTGGCGGAGAAGATCCGCAGCGCGTGGCCGTCGCAGAAGATCGCGCTGATGACCGGTTACGCCGACGAGCTCGACCGCGCGCGTCGGCTCGGCATTGCGATACTCGCGAAGCCGTTCAATATCGACGAACTGCATGCGCTGGTGGCTTGCGGCACCTGAAGCCGCGGCACCGTTCGTCTATCGCGTCCATGGGCTTTTCCTGGCGTGCTGTGCTGCGGCACAGCCCTTGCTGAAAAGAGCGCGAGGTTTGCGCGTGCGGTCACCGCGCGCCCACTTTCTTTCGACACTCTCGACACCCAGGAGAATCGCCATGAAAATCAGACACGCAGTGCTCGTTTCCACCTTGCTCGCGGCTTCGTCGCTCGCAATGGCCCAAGGCGCCGGCGCCGGCGGTGGCGCAGGCGGCGGCGGCGGCGGGGGGCCGGCCGGCAACGACCCGAACACCAACGCCGCGACCTCGACACGCGAGGGCGGCGATGCGGGCGCGACCGGGGAGACCACGCCTTCGACTCACCATCACATGAAGAAGCATTCGAAGTCGAAGAAGCCCATGACGGACTCGACGAATACGCCGGGCGCCGACGCGAGCAGCGATACGAAGGGGCAGTAAGCGCAGCGTGTCAAGGCAGAAGGGCGGCAGGCGTCGCGCGTCGGGTGTGACCCGGCGTGTCGGCTCCGGCCGTTTTTCTGTGCGCCGCAGTCCCCGCCAGAGCCCGGCACTGTCGGCAAGGGGGGGAGGGTTTTATGAGATGGTGCCATGTTGCACAATCGTGCCTCGTCAATTTGACGATGCAGTTTGGCTCCCTAAGACCGGTAGCCAATTTCAAAGGTGCGATCAGGCACGTTGGGGAGTGGTCGTTACACGTCCAATGCAACTGGAAAATAGAACAGGCTGGCAGTGCGATTGCAACGCAAGATGATCTTTTCGGTCCCGATGAAAAGGCACACCGTTCGGCTCAGCGTATTGACGATTTGCTGGTCAAACAGGGCCCTGCCATTGTGAAAGGCGTATCGGGAAGCGAAGAAGGCGGTGCAGACATTTTACTGTCCGGTGGCTTGCGGCTTGTCACCAGCCCGAACAGTGCGCCTGACGAAGAAGACTGGCGCTTTTTTGACCCAACCTCCGATGCGAAGCACTTTATCATCGAGGGCGGCAAGGTTGATCCCTGGTCTTTATCGTGACGAACGTCCCCAGGAAAAGGCAAATCTCGGCGTTGGATTACCTGCAAAGCCCGTAACAATCGCTGACCGTCAATTCGTACTGTCGGCTGTGATATGTGCGGGATGGATGTTATGCGCGGACGCGATCCAGAAGCCTTTTTCCACAGCTCCCGGATAGCCTGCGCCCGCGCCTGGGTTCAATCCCTGGGTTCAATCCCTGGGTTCAATCCTTTTCCATCGCCGCGTCGTACTTGCCGAGCGCGGCCGCGCCGTTCAGGCGCGCGCGCTTGAGCAACGCCTGCTGCGCTTCCTTCACGTTGGCCGGCTGTCCGCGCCACGCATTCAACGGCGGCTCCTGCAACGCGCGCCCGTACGAAAAGCTCAGATTCCACGGCAGCGCGCCGAGCCGGTTCATCGCACTGAGATTGGCGGTGGCCTCCTCGGGCGACTGTCCGCCCGACAGGAACACGAGACCGGGAACCGAAGAGGGCACCGTACGCATCAGCACGCGCACGGTCGCCGCCGCGATATGCGCCGTGCTCGACTGCTGCTGATGCTCGGAGCCGGCCAGCACCATGCTCGGCTTCAGCACGATATGTTCGAGCACCACGCGATGCCGATGCAGCGCATGAAACACCTCGTGCAACACGGCCTCGGTGACTTCGGCGCAACGCTCGATCGTGTGCTCGCCGTCCATCAGCACCTCGGGTTCGACGATCGGCACGATGCCGGCTTCCTGGCTGATCGCCGCGTAGCGCGCGAGCGAATCGGCGTTCGCCTCGATCGCGAGCCGGCTCGGCAGGCTCGCCGTGATGGTGTAGACCGCGCGCCATTTCGCGAAGCGCGCGCCTTGCCGTTTGTAATCGACGAAGCGTTTGGCGAGACCGTCGAGGCCCTCGGTGATCTCGTCGCCGGGAGCGAGCGCAAGCGGCACCTTGCCGAGGTCGACCTTGATGCCGGGCACGATGCCATTTGCCGAGGCGACCTGCGGGAACGGCGTGCCGTCGTCGGCTTTCTGGCCGAGCGTTTCTTCGTAGAGGATCACGCCGCTCACGAACTCGCCGAGACCGGGCGTCGTCAGGAGCAGGTTGCGATACGCGCGACGGTTTTCCTCGCTCGATTCGAGACCGATCGTCTTGAAGCGTTTGGCGATGGTCGGGCCGCTTTCGTCGGCGGCGAGAAGACCCTTGCCCGGTTGAACCATCGCCTTGACGGTGGCTTGCAGCTCGCTACGGGTGTCCATGAGGTGTGCTCCCTTGGGTAGGCTCCGTTCGATGCGGTGTGCAAAGAAGTGCCGGTGACAGTTTCCTTTGCGTGACGAGTGGGTGCGAAAGCGGACTTCATTCGCCGAGCAGATGCAACACGATATCGCGCGGCTGCGGGTGACGCCGATGTTCGAACAGATACAGCCCCTGCCATGTGCCGAGCACCATCCTTCCATGCTCGACGGGCACGCACAACTGCACCTGGGTGAGCGCCGTGCGCAGATGCGCGGGCATGTCGTCGGGGCCTTCGGTGTCGTGCTCGTAGCGCGTGTCGTCCTCGGGCGCGAGGGTCTCGAAGTAGCGCTGCAGATCTCGCCGCACGGACGGATCGGCATTCTCCTGAATCAGCAGCGACGCCGACGTGTGCCGGCAAAACAGCGTCAGCAGACCGGTACGGATGTCCGTCTCGTCGACGAAGCGGCGCGCGTCGTCGGTAAATTCGACGAGGCCGCGGCCGCGGGCCTGGACACTCAGATGATGGATGACCTGGCGCATGACGGAGCTCGAATCTCAGAGCGACGCGAACGCGTCGTCGATATCCTCGGCGCTGCGTGGCCGCACCACGCGCGCGATCTCGGCGCCGTCGCGTATCAGCACGAGCGTCGGCCACAGTTTGACCTTGAACGAGCGGCCGAGCGGGCGGCCCGGGCCGTCCTCGATCTTCAGATGCCGCAAGCCCGTGTGCGGCGCGAGCGCCTGGCGGATCGATGCCTGCGCGCTTTGGCAATAGCCGCACCAGTCGGTGCCGAATTCGACGACGGTGACGCCGGGCAGCGAGTCCAACTCGGCGCGGGTCGGTCCTTTCGGGGAATAAGCTGTCGGCGAGGTCATGCGTGCTCCGCTGCTGATCGTGATCTGCCAAGGGTAGCAGCTATGCCGCGGATCGTCAGCGCAGCGGCCGTATGCTGCCGATGCGCGCGGTGTCGCCGCGGCATGTTAAAAAGCGGTGCGCGCGTGCTCGACCGATCGACGCGCCGCGTCATCGCACAGAACCTCGCAAAACATGAACACACGAATCTATCTGCAACATCCGCAACACAAAGACGCTATCGCGGTCGCGACCGGCTTCAGCTGGGGCGCGTGCCTGCTCGGCTTCATCTGGGCGCTGTCGAAGAGAATGTGGTTCGCCGCGTTCGTGATGCTAGGCATCAACGTGATCCTGCTCGGCATCGGGCTGTGGGGCGAGACGGCCGATCTGATCGGCTTCGTGCTGTCGATCGTGTTCGCCTTCGCATGCGGCGCGTATGGCAACCGGTGGCACCGCTGGACGCTCGAACAGCGCGGCTACGTCGTGGTGTGATGCGTTCGCGCTGGAGCGGGGATTGCTGCGCGCAGGAATGTGATCGAAGCTGAGTTCAATCCGTCATGGAGGCGTTTTATGCTCATTGCATCGGCAATCGCAGGTCTTTCCGCTGATTGGCTTTCGACGCGCCGGCCTTGCCCTCACGCTGCGGCAACTGGCCGAGCATTGCGAATGTGCGGCCCACGAACACATTCAGGCTCGTCGCTCGATTGACCCGTCCCGCCGAACGCATGACGCTGCGGCTTGAACGATGACGACGAAAGCGACTGTTGGCACTTGCTTATCCTACCGTCGCGAACGACTCGCGCTGCTGTCTGGTTGTCTGCCCTAACAACGGATTACGCCGAGCGGGCAGCAACGCTAGACATCGCTATGCACCCGGATAATTGACCATTGCTAACAAAAACCAGAATCCGTTTGATTGCGTCAGAATTTCCTTCCGTGCTAGCGTGATCCCCACGCATCCCTCATGCACGCAAACTTAATGCCTCAGAAACCTAATAATGGCTGATTATAATAGCAGCAACTACTGGACCTCCTCAACTACAGAAAAACGTGACAGCAAGCAAAACGCCATTGCAATATCGGTCGATGACCGCGCCGCGACCCGGCAGGCGATTATCAATATGCTTGCGCGAAAAGGCTACAGGCTGATTGAGCGTTCAGCGTGGCACGCAAAGCCCCCGCGTGGCGCGATGCGCGAAAGTCATTGGGACTATCAGGATATTGTGATACACCACGCGGGCCGCAGCTATTCTTGTGGCGCACCTTCTATTGAAGAAATGCAGCGCTTACAGGCGGAGGACATGCGCAGAAGCCCGCCTTTTGGCGATGCAGGATACCACTACGCGGTTTCATGTCAGGGCGAGATATATGAGGCCCGCGATATTCGGTTTGTTGGTGAGCATGTGGCTGCAAGCAATTCGGGAAAAATCGGTATTGTGTTTCTATCCGATTTGGTTGAGGCAGGTGAGGCCTATGAACAGGAATACCGCAACCTATCGATATTTGATAAGCTCAAAAATATTCGCGGGATTCTAACCGACCAGACTATTTCAGGGCATGATAAGCCAACCCCGACTCAGATTCAAGCTGCCACAGCTTTGTGTGGCGTCTTAAAAGATTTTTTAATATTTCAAGACTGGGTGGACACAGGGAATATCAAAGATTGGCAACGAATATTGGACGGGCCTGTCCTGGCAAGCTTGGAATGGATGTTGTGAAATTGCTGCGTTCGAGATTATCGCTATCTGTGCCGGGGGGCGATCTGCCATGAAAAAGAAAGTTTTTGTGGGTGTTTTCGTTATGATTTTTGGATTGGGGATACTCATCTTCAATGTATTTGTAGGATATTACAATTCATATGTCGATCATAATGAGCATGAGATCTATTTTTTAAAGAAATTTCCAACTTTAAGACGGGAATTTGTCAACCCATTTGCAAATGAAGGCGATGCCCCTTCCGTGGATGAACTATCAACCAATGCTCGCAGAGAGCTTTCCGATTTTTGCAAATATGCATACGGTCTGACTTTCAATGACTCAAAGTCCCTTGAGGCTTGTAGGGCGCAGATTCTTCGAGAAAATCTGTAACCGAATTCAAAGCTTTCCTATAGGTGATCGAGCACAAGCTTTTTTTCGGTTGCACTCGACTCATCTGAGGGCGAAATAGCGCAGGAGATTACATGGGAATTTTTTATGCGGCCGTGGACGGAGATCCGCTGACGAGTCACGAGGACAGTCACGTTATTGCGCGCGAAGGCTATCGCGCCGCCACGATAAAAGGGGATGACGGCAAAACCCGAAGTGTGGTCTACATTGGCGATAGCGCCTGGTGTGGTGCATGCCAAAGCACAGGGGTCATCGTCGGCGGCGCGGGGATCAGTGAGAATCGCCGCATGATTGATCTGGCCGGGGGGGCTCGCCGCCAGGCTGTCGGTGGAGATGCGATTCACTGCAACTGCTCGACCCCGCCGCGCATCATTGCGATTCACGGAACGCGATGGTCGATCACTGACGACGCACAGCTTAAAGCAACGAGCACTCAGAAGCACTCCACCCCGCCAGCACCGCTTGTCGAGCCAACGCATACGCGCTGGTTCGCCATCGTCGACAGCGTAACCGATGAGCCTTTATCTGGCCGTGAATTCATCGCGAACGTTGATGGTGTCAGACAGGCCGGCAGGACCGATAGCAACGGTTACGCACGGATTACGACCAATGACGAGAAGCCCGTCGATATTCATGTGGTTTTCCATTCTCCCGCACGCAAACTCAATGCATCGGGAACCTGACAATTAACTGGTGCTTTTGAACAACTATCACACCGAGTTCGATCCGACCTACGACTACAAGGCGCAGGCGCAGCAAATGCGCGCAACTGAGGGCAAGTAGCGGCGAGCGTGCCAGCAGTTTGCCGCTAACGGCACGCATCGGCACGGCGCGGCGCGAGTCGCCGGATGCATCCACACGCTTCTCACGGATTTGGGACAGCGATTAGCGGGTTTACGCGAGCCGCGCTCCAGGTCGATAATGCCCCGGTCGTTCCGGCCCCCTGCCTGCGACGCCTAACGTGCCTTCGAGCGCTTCGCTGCGTATCGAGGCCCGCTCCACCTGACCCACCGTCCCCGTGTTGAAAACTGCGCGTTTTTTCGACCTGCTTCGCATTCCTGGCTTCAAGCCGCTCGCCGCCGCCACCCTGATGCTCGGTGTGGCGATGTCCTTCACCGCACCGTATCTGTCTCTGTTCGGCATCGAACGCGCCGGCATGACGCCGTTCCGGCTCGGCGTATTCATGACGCTGATCGCCGCGAGCGGCGTGCTCGCGAGCACGGCGGCGGGGCGCTGGAGCGACCGGAGCGGGCGGCATCGACCGTTATTGCTGGCGGCGCTCATCGCAGCCGCGCTCGGCTACCTGTGTCTGTGCGTGGTGCGCGATTACCGGCTGCTGCTCGTGGTCGGCATCGTGTTCATCGGCGCGGGCGGTTCGGCGATTTCGATGGTGTTCTCGTTCAGCCGCGCGGCGCTGCCGGTGCCCGACCCTGCCGAGCGCGTGTTCGCGAGCGCGACGCTGCGTACGATCCTCTCGGCCGCATGGGTGTTCGGGCCGGCGGTCGGCGCGCTGGTGCTCGCCGCGACGAGCTTCACCGGACTCTTCCTGTTCGCGGCCGCCAGCTTCGCGACCTGCGGCTTCATCGTCTGGCGCATGCAGGAGCCGCAGAGCCATCTCGGCGATCACACGGTCGAGGACACCGCGTCGGAGCCGTCCGCGTCGATCACGGTGCCGCCGCTGAGGCAGCCCGGCGAGGACGCGCACGAAACACTGCCGGTCGCGTCGGCGAACGACATCCTGCGCTCGGTGACCGCGCTGACCTTGCTCGGCCTCGCCGCGAACGCGACGATGATCGTACTGCCGCTGTACATCGTGCACGGGCTCAACGGCACGCATCTCGACGTGTCGGTGATGCTCGGTCTCGGCGCGCTGACCGAGATCCCGATGATGCTCGCGCTCGGCGCGAAGTCGTCGTCGCTGCACAAGCCGAACTGGCTTGCCGCGTGCGCGGCCGTGCATGCGGTGTACTTCGTCGCGATGTCGCTGGCCGGCAACGTCAGCGTGCTGATCCCGATGCAGATGCTGAACGCGTTCGTGGTCGCCGTGACCTCGTGCCTCGGCATGACCTACGTGCAGGATCTGATGCCGCATTCGCCCGGGCGTGCGACCGCGCTGTTCTTCAATGCGGCGCGGGTCGGCTCGATCCTGTCGGGCGTGCTGTCGGGGCTGCTCGTGCAGGCGTTCAGCTATCGCGGCACGTTCCTGTTCTGCGGACTGCTGGCGCTGGGCGCGCTGGTGCTGTTCGCGGTGCCCGGCTATCGCTATCCGCTGATGTGGCGCGCGGTCAAGCGCGTCGCGGCCGAGCAATACGCGAAGCTGGCCGCCCGCCGCGGCAGCCGCGTGCCCGAGCGTAGCGAATGACACGTGAGCCCGCCGCGTTCGCTTTCGCGCGGATGCGGCGCGCCTCCAGTTGCGTGGAACTTTGAGCCGCGCTGCGCCTCTGCAAAAAAGTGCGGCTTGCTTCGGTACATGCGGCGTAGCTCGCGACACAGCGCCTATGCTTAAGGGCAGCCACGCCGCCGCAACACGATGACCGGAAAATCGGGCAGCGCAACGCAGCATCTTTAGGAGCGAACCATGCAGCTAGGCATGATTGGATTGGGACGAATGGGCGCCGACATGGTGCGGCGCCTGACCAGGGGAGCTCAGCAGTGCATCGTCTACGACGTGCAGCCGGCGGCGGTCGACAGGCTGAAGCAGGAAGGCGTGGCCGGCGCGAGCTCGCTCGAAGACCTCGTCGCGAAGCTCGACAAGCCGCGCGCCGTGTGGCTGATGGTGCCCGCCGCCGTGGTCGACGCGACGCTCGACAAGCTCGTGCCGCTGCTCGAGCCGGGCGATGTCGTGATCGACGGCGGCAACTCCTACTACCACGACGACATCCGCCGCGGCCAGCAACTCGGCGCGCGCCAGCTTCACTACGTGGACGTCGGCACGAGCGGCGGCGTCGCGGGGCGCGAGCGCGGCTACTGCCTGATGATCGGCGGCGAGGCTGAGGTCGTCAAACGGCTCGAACCGATCTTCTCGACGTTGGCGCCCGGCGCGGGCACGCAGAGCACGACACCGGGCCGCGCGGCGGGCGCGAGCACCGCTGAGCAGGGCTTTCTGCATTGCGGCCCGCAAGGCGCGGGGCATTTCGTCAAGATGGTTCATAACGGCATCGAGTATGGGCTGATGGCCGCCTACGCCGAGGGTCTGAACGTGCTGCGCCACGCCGACGCCGGCCGGCACGCGCGCGAGGCCGATGCGGAGACGTCGCCGCTGCGCCGTCCCGAGCTGTATCAGTACGATCTGAATCTCGCGGATATCGCCGAGGTCTGGCGGCGCGGCAGCGTGATCGGCTCGTGGCTGCTCGACCTGATCGCCGGCTCGCTCGCCAGCGACACCGAACTGAAAGGCTACGCGGGCCGCGTATCGGATTCGGGCGAGGGGCGCTGGACCGTCACGGCGGCCATCGACGAAGGTGTGCCGACGCCGGTGCTCAGCGCGGCGCTGTTCGCGCGCTTCAGTTCACGCGGAGAAGCCGATTTCGCGAATCGCGTGCTGTCGGCGATGCGGCACGATTTCGGCGGCCACGCGGAAAAACCCGTTGCGCCGGACGGCGGGCTGAAGTAGCCGAGGCCATCCACGCGTGCGCTATCACGCCGACCCGCCGAACCGTCCCGCCGAACTTGCCACAAGGAACCCCGATGCCAGTCAGCTCCGCCACGCCGCACGACGTCGTGTTTCTGTTCGATTGCGACAACACGCTGCTCGACAACGATCACGTGCTGCAGGATCTACGCGCGCACATGATGGGCCAGTTCGGCGAAGAGAACAGTGCGCGCTATTGGGAAATCTTCGAAAACCTGCGCACCGAACTCGGTTACGCCGACTACCTCGGCGCGCTGCAGCGCTACCGGACCGAGCATCCACGCGACACGCGCCTGCTGTTGATGTCGTCGTTCCTGATCGAGTATCCGTTTGCGAACCGGCTCTATCCGGGTGCGCTCGACGCGCTGCGGCATCTCGGCAAGCACGGGCCGACGGTGATCCTGTCGGATGGCGACGTCGTGTTCCAGCCGCGCAAGATTTCGCGCTCGGGCCTGTGGGACGAAGTCGACGGGCGCGTGCTGATCTACATCCACAAGGAGTTGATGCTCGACCAGGTGATGGAATGCTATCCGGCGCGCCATTACGTGATGGTCGACGACAAGCTGCGAATTCTGAGCGCGATGAAGAAGGCATGGGGCGCGGAGCTGACCACCGTGTTTCCGCGCCAGGGACACTATGCGTTCGATGCGAAGCAGATCGCGAGCAATCCGCCCGCGGACGTGACGGTCGGGCGGATCGGCGAGTTGGCGGAGCTCGACGTGGACACGCTGTTGCGTAGCGCGAAGGACAACTAGGCGGCGCCGCGCGCGTGGTGCGGGCGCCGTTTCATGGGTGACATCGCGGGCTCACGCGCCCAGCGCTTTCAGGCGCGCCTGGGTATCGGCCGCGCCCATCCGTGCGGCGGCATCGGCCGCGCTGACGCCGTTCGCGTCGCGCGCATGCGGGTCCGCGCCGTGCGCGAGCAGCAGATCGACGATCGCGGTGCGGTTGAACATCGCCGCGATCATCAGCGCGGTACGGCCATCGGGCGATGCGCCTTCGACGTCGGCGCCATGCGCGAGCAAGGTTTCGATCACCTTGTCGAAGCCCTTGAACGCGGCGCCCGCGATCGGCGTCTGGCCCGCGTCGTTGCGCAGGTTCGCATCCGCGCCCCGGTCGAGCAGCGTGCGCACCGCGTCGGCGTGGCCGTGGTAGCTCGCGAGCATCAGCAGGCTGTCGCCGCGCTCGTTGCGCAAATTCGGCGGCACGCCTTTCTCGATGACGGCCGCGAGCATCGTCGCATCGCCGCGCCGCGCGAGGTCGAAGACTTCGCGCGCGAGCGCCTGCAATTCGGGATCGGGTTGCGATGCGGGCGGGTTGTCGGTGTGGTCGGTCAAGGCACTCTCCTTGCGATGAATGAGCGGCGCATTGCCAATGCCGCGCCCGGTCTTTCAGCGAGCATACACATTCCGTGGCGCTCGCGTTCGCACGCTGGCAGCCGCGCCGCTGTGCTAGACGTGGCTGAACAGCTTGACCAGCAGCCCGAATATGCCGATCGGTATGGCGACAGCCAGGAATGTGAACACGAGCGTAAGGACCAGGACCACGAGCACTTTGAGCGCACTGGGAGATGTCGACATGGCGGCGATTGACCTGGGGCAGAAAATCACGAAAAGAAAGCAGACAGCGCAAGGAGTTGCACCACGAATGCCACACTCAGCGCGACATACTGGGAGGGGTGGAAAGCATTCGCCCCCGTTTGAGCAGCTTAGTACATTCGACTCGCACCGCCCGGCTTCGTTTCGAGTGCGCCGCATCATCCGCCAACCAGCCTGACAGTTCTTTTCGAGGAGTGACGCCATGGCCGAAGCAACCTCGCATCCCACCCCACCGCAAGTTCTGGACCCCGATACGCTGCGCAACCTCGATCGCTACTGGCGCGCATGCAATTACCTGTCGGTCGGCATGATCTATCTGCGCGACAACCCGTTGCTGCGCAAACCGCTGAAGCCCGAGCACATCAAGAACCGGCTGCTCGGCCACTGGGGCTCCGACGCCGGTCAGAGCTTCGTGCTCGTGCATCTGAACCGGCTGATCCGCAAACACGATCTCGACGTGATCTTTCTGTCCGGCCCCGGTCACGGCGCCCCCGCGAGCCTCGCGAACTGCTACCTGGAAGGCCACTACTCGGAAATTTATCCGGACCGCAGCGAGGACGAAGCCGGTATGCGGCGCTTTTTTCGGCAATTCTCGTTCCCGGGCGGCATCGGTTCGCATTGCACGCCCGAAACGCCGGGCTCGATTCACGAAGGGGGCGAACTCGGCTACAGCCTGTCGCACGGCTACGGCGCCGCGTTCGACAACCCCGAGCTGATCGTCACCGTGATGATCGGCGACGGCGAAGCGGAAACCGGCCCGCTCGCCACGTCGTGGCATTCGAACAAATTCCTGAACCCGATCCGCGACGGCGCGGTGCTGCCGGTGCTGCATCTGAACGGCTACAAGATCGCCAACCCGACGCTGCTCGCGCGCATTCCGCGTGAGGAGCTCGAAGCATTGATGGTCGGCTACGGGCACAAGCCGTATTTCGTCGAAGGCGACGATCCCGACACGATGCATCAGCAGATGGCCGCGACGCTCGAACAATGCATCGGCGAAATTCGCGCGATCCAGCAGCATGCGCGGCAGAACAACGACACGACGCGGCCGCGCTGGCCGATGATCGTGCTGCGCTCGCCGAAGGGCTGGACCGGGCCAAAGGAAGTCGACGGTCACAAGGTGGAAGGCTCGTGGCGCTCGCATCAGGTGCCGGTGGCCGATGCGGTGAGCAATCGCAAGAGTCTGCAGATCGTCGAGGATTGGCTGCGCAGCTACGGTCCCGAAACGCTGTTCGATGCGAACGGCCGGCTCGTCGAAGAACTGCGCGCGCTCGCGCCCGAGGGCGCGCGCCGCATCAGCGCGAATCCGCACGCGAACGGCGGACTGTTGTGCAAGATGCTCGACATGCCGCCGTTCCGCGACTACGCGGTGGCCGTGAAGAAACCGGCGGCGGCGTATACGTCGCCGACCGCGGTGCTCGGCACGTTCCTGCGCGACGTGATGCGCAACAACATGTCGAACTTCCGGCTGTTCGGTCCCGACGAAACTTCGAGCAACAAGCTGCACGCAGTCTATGAAGCGTCGGGCAAGACCTGGCTCGCCGCGCTCGAACCGGGCGACGCCGACGGCGGCGAACTGTCGCCCGATGGCCGCGTGATGGAAATGCTCAGCGAGCACACGCTCGAAGGCTGGTTGGAAGGCTATGCGCTGACCGGCCGTCACGGACTCTTCGCGACCTACGAAGCGTTCGTGCACGTGATCGACTCGATGTTCAACCAGCACGCGAAGTGGCTCGAAAAAGCCAAGCGCGAGCTCGGCTGGCGGCAGCCGGTGCCGTCGCTCAATCTGCTGATCACGTCGATCGTGTGGCGCCAGGATCACAACGGTTTCACGCACCAGGACCCCGGTTTTCTCGACGTGGTCACCAACAAGAGCCCGGACGTCGTGCGCATCTATCTGCCGCCTGACGCGAACTGTCTGCTGAGCGTTGCCGATCACTGCCTGCGCTCGCGCGACTACGTGAACGTGATCGTGTCCGACAAGCAGCCGCACCTGGACTATCTCGACATGGACGCGGCCGTCACGCATTGCACCAAGGGCATCGGCATCTGGGACTGGGCGTCGACCGATCAGGGCGTCGAGCCGGACGTCGTGATCGCGTGCGCGGGCGACATCGCGACGATGGAAGCGCTCGCCGCCGTGCAGATCCTGAAGGAGCGCTGCCCGACGCTGAAGATCCGCTTCGTCAACGTGGTCGATCTGTTCCGCCTGATGCCCGAGCATGCGCATCCGCATGGACTGTCCGACCGCGATTTCGATTCGCTGTTTACGACCAGCAAGCCGGTGATCTTCAACTTCCACTCGTATGCGGCGCTCGTGCACAAGCTCACGTACAACCGTCAGAATCACGGAAACATGCACGTGCATGGCTATAACGAGAAGGGCAACATCAATACCCCGCTCGAACTCGCGATCATCAACGGCGTCGACCGCTTCACGCTGGCGATCGATGCGATCGATCGCGTGCCGTCGCTGCGCGGCGTCGGCGATCATACGAAGGAGTGGCTACGCGGGCAGATCATCGAGCATCTCGCGTATGCGCACGAGGAAGGGATCGACAAGGAGGAAATCCGCAACTGGACGTGGAAAGGCTGAGAGAGGAGGCGCCCATGCACGACCACGATCAGGAACGGACGATCCTCGTGCTGAACAGCGGGTCGTCATCGCTGAAGTGCGGGCTGTTCGCCCACTCGGCCCACGACGAAACACTGTTGCTCGAAGGCGCGGCTGCAAGCGGGCGGGAGCTGACTCGCCTGACTGAGGTCAGCCCTTGCGGACGACGGTCCGGTCCGCGACTGAGGTGACGCCGAACAGACGCGTGACGTCTTCGAGCATCGCGGCGCGCTGTGCTTCGCGCTGAAGCTCGCCCGACAGCGTGATGCGCCCCCGCGCGACCTTCACGCGCACGGCGCGCGGCGGCACGGCCGAATCCCACGCGAGACGGCGCGCTGCTTCGGCGGCGATCTGCGCGTCGGTCAGGCGGGCAGATTCGCTCGATCTCGAGCTTGTGGACCGCATGGCGTCTCCGCGAAACAGAATGTCGATCAACTCACACTAGCAGATGTGGCGGGTTTTGCCGGCGTGCGCGCTTCGCCGGCAGCGTAGATTCGCTCGCCGCGCCGGGCTCGCCGCGTTTATCATAGTGCCCACCTGACAGAACGCGCCGTCCAGCCGCGAACGGCGCGCGCATCTTCCACGAGACCTCGCAATCCCATGAATTCGACTCCCGACGCTCCTTCCCGACCCTCGCTGCGCGCGCTGACTGCGCTCGAAGGACGTGTTCTCGGCGTGCTCGTCGAAAAACAGCACACGGTACCCGACAGTTATCCGTTGTCGCTGAACGCGCTGACGCTCGGCTGCAATCAGAAGACCGGCCGCGCGCCGGTGATGAGCGCGACCGAGGCCGAGGTGCTGACCGCCGTCGACGGCCTGAAACGCCTGAGCCTCGTGTTCGAGGGCAGCAGCAGCCGCGTGCCGCGCTTCGAGCACAACATGAACCGCGTGCTCGGGCTGCCGGGACAGTCGATCGCGCTGCTGACCACGCTGCTGCTGCGCGGCGCGCAAACGGCCGCCGAATTGCGCCTGAACAGCGCGCGCCTGCATGGCTTCGCCGATATTTCGTCGGTCGAGGCGTTCCTCGACGAACTGGCCGCGAACGATCCGCCTCGCGTCGTCCGGCTGCCGCGCATGGCGGGCGAGCGTGAGAATCGCTGGATGCATCTGTTGTGCGGCGAGTTCAGCATCACCGAAGCCGCGCAGTCCGCGCTCGCCGAGGACGACAGCGTGCCGCTGTCGGCATTCGAGGCGCTGAAGGCCGAGCAGAAGCGTCTCGCCGATGAAGTCAGCCGTCTGCAAGCCGTCGTGCGGCGCATGGCGACCGAGCTGGGTATCAACGCGGACGATCTGTGATCTGAAACGGAAACGAAAGCGAAGGCGAAGGCGCGCCCCGCCGCCTGTTTCACGCATCACGCCGACGCGGCCTATCCGCCAGCAATGTGCGCTGCGTGCGATAGAAGATCCGCGGCGGCACGTTCGGCGAGTCTTCGGCGAGACGGTCGAGTTCGGTACGGATCCCGGTGAGGTAGTGCGCTTCGCGCGCATCGGCGTCACCGGCAAACACCGCTTCGAGCCGCCGACGCACCGCGCCGTAGCGCGCACCGGCCGCGCGATGCTTCTCGGCACGCTCCGCATAGCGCAGGAACGTCTGCAACGCGGCCGACAGCGCCGCCGCCACGCTGACGAGCCCAACGACTATCCGCATCTCGATCGACACCGGCGGCGCGCTCAACGACGCGAACACCGCCGTGCCGACGAACGCGGTCAGCGCGGTCACGAGCCAGCCCATGCGGCGCTCGCGCGCCGACAGCAGATCCGCCATGTCGTAATGGCTCATCTGCGATTCGCGCGCGCGGCGAATCCATTTCAACAGCAGCTCGGTTTCGTCGGCGGGCGGCTCGTAGGCTGGCAGGGTCGTCATCGTTCAGCGTTCGGCACGCGCATCAATCGTAGGAAAACGAGCTGCCGAACTTCTCGATCCGCTCCAGCGCCATGCCCGAGCCGCGTACGACGCAGGTCAGCGGCGCCTCTGCAACGAACACCGGCAGGCCGGTTTCCTCGGCGAGCAGACGGTCGAGATCGCGCAGCAGCGCGCCGCCACCCGCGAGCGTGATGCCGCGCTCGGCGATGTCCGCGCCGAGTTCCGGCGGCGTCTGTTCCAGTGCGATCTTCACCGACGACACGATCTGATTCAGCGGATCGGTCAGCGCTTCGAGGATTTCGTTGCTCGACACCGTGAAGCTGCGCGGAATGCCCTCGGACATGTTGCGGCCTTTGACTTCCATCTCCATGACCTCGGAGCCCGGAAACGCGGAGCCGATTTCCTTCTTGATCGCCTCGGCGGTCTGCTCGCCGATCAGCATGCCGTAGTTGCGGCGGATGTAGTTGACGATGGCGTCGTCGAACTTGTCGCCGCCGACGCGCACCGAGCCTTTGTACACAATGCCGCCGAGCGAGATCACGCCGACCTCGGTGGTGCCGCCGCCGATATCGACGACCATCGAACCGGTGGCATCCGACACCGGCAGGCCGGCGCCCGTCGCCGCGGCCATCGGTTCCTCGATCAGATAGACCTGCGAGGCGCCCGCGCTATGCGCGGCCTCCTTGATCGCGCGGCGCTCGACCTGGGTCGAACCGCACGGCACGCAGATGATGATGCGCGGCGATGGCGCAAACAGCCGCGACTCGTGCGCCATCTGGATGAAGCGCTTGATCATCTGCTGGGTGATGTTGAAATCGGCGATCACGCCGTCTTTCATCGGGCGGATCGCCTCGATGTTGCCCGGTACCTTGCCGAGCATCTGCTTCGCTTCGCGGCCCACGGCGAGGATGATCTTCTTGCCGTTCGGCCCGCCTTCCTGGCGGATCGACACGACCGACGGCTCGTCGAGAACGATGCCCTTGCCGCGCATGTAGATCAGCGTGTTCGACGTACCGAGGTCGATTGCCAGGTCGTTGGAAAAGTAGCCGCGCAGAAAACCGAACATGCGTATTCCTGTCTTTGCGAAGGCGGGCGCGTGAGCGCCGCCGGGAGCTTGTCGGGGTCTGCCGCTTGCACGCGGCGGGCGGCCAGAGCGGCCGCGCGACAGCAAGAATAGCAGTTTATCGGCGGGCGCGGCCGCACTATCGTCCGCTATCTGCCGCTCGCCGGCCCCAGCCGCGCCGCGATCGTGCGGCATGCCGCAAGCAGCGGCTCGATGTAAGTGGCTTGCACATCGTCGCGGCGGCGGAAGGTCGGCATGCTGATGCTCACGCAGCCGGCCGCGCGGCCGTCCGGGCCGCGAATCGCGGCGCCGTAGCAGCAGATCGATACTTCGTTCTCCTCGCGGTCTTCCGCGTAGCCGCGCTGCGCGGTCGCGTCGAGCTCGCGGCGCACGGCGTCGAGGTCGGTCAGCGTGTGCTCGGTGAAACGCTCGAGCGGCGCGTTCTTCAGCAGCGCCTCGCGCTCGGCCACGCTGAGTGTCGCCAGATACGCCTTGCCGACCGAACTCGACGTCAGCGACACGCGCGTGCCGATGCGCGATGCCATGCGCACCGCGTGCGGGCTTTCGAGCTTTTCGATGTAGACCATCTCGCCCTGGCTGGGCACCGCGAGGTGGATCGTCTCCGATGTGAAGTCGCGCAACGCCATCAACGCATCGACGGCCGCGAGCCGCAGATCCGAGCGCTCCCAGCTATGGCTCGCAAGGTTGATCAGGCGCGGTCCGAGGCCGAAGGTGTTGGCGCTGCCGCTCGCGACGATCAGCCCTTCAGCCTGCAAAGCCGCGACGATGCGATGGACGGTCGGGCGTGGATAGCCGCTCGCCGCGCTCAGCTTCGCGACGTTGGGCGGCGTTGGCGCATCGGCGATCAGTTGCAGCACCGCGATGAACTTCGAGAACGCGGCGGCGCCGGCGACGGCCCTGGAGTCGGCTTTGTCGTCGGCGTGCCCGACAGCATCATGGTCGGCGGCGCCGGCGTGGGAACGGGGTTTGGAAGCGGAACTCGACATCACACAGAGGTAGGGCAGAGCAGGGGTACGCAATTATGCCTTTATCGATGGCGTCAAACGACGGCGGCGCCGCTTCACGCGCCGACTCGATCACGCGACGAGATATCCGCCGTCGACCGGCACGATTGCGCCCGTCATGAACGACGCCGCCGGCGAGCACAGGAACACCGCGACCTGCGCGACTTCCTCCGGCGTGCCCCAGCGACGCAGCGGCGTACGTTCCAGGATCGCCAGCGAGCGGCCATCGTCGTCCTGCAACGCCTGGGTGAGCGGCGTTGCGATCCAGCCCGGCGCAACCGCATTGACGCGAATGCCGTCGGCGGCATAGGCGATCGCGAGTGACTTCGTTAGCTGCGCCACCGCGCCCTTGCTCGCGCTATAAGCCGGCACGAGACCGCCGCCGAAAAAACTCAGCATCGACGCCGTATTGACGATGCAGCCCGCCGACGCCTTCAACGAGTCGCGCGCGGCGGCGCACACGCGCATCGTGCCGTTCAGATTGATATCCATCACGCGTTCGAACACGTCGAGCCGATGTTCTTCGACGCGGCTGATCACGCCGGCGCAGTTGACCACGATGTCGAGGCGCTCGAACGCGTTCACCGCGGCCGTGACGGCGTTGCCCGAGCGGACATCCAGCGTGACGCGCGCAATCTCGCGATCGAGCGTATCGGGCGTGCCTTCGGGCAGCGGCAAACCAGCCGCCACCGTGTGCGCGCCAAGCTGCGCGAGCGTGTTGGCGATCGCCGCGCCGATACCGGACAAGCCGCCGGTCACGAGCGCGGTCTTGCCTTCGAGGAGCTGGTTCTGGAATGTCATGGGAGAAGCCGCCTCAGGTGGGTTGGGTCTCGATCGAGCTCGCGAGCGGCGCGGGCGCCACTTCCTGGACGACGAACAGATAGACGAGCGCCGCCGCGAACGCGACGGCCGCGCTGATCAGCAGCGCGTTGACGAACGAATGCGTCCGATCGACGACGATGCCGGTGATCACCGGCGCGAACGAGCCGCCCAGATAACCACCGAAGTTCTGCATGCTGCCGAGCGACGCCACCAGATGTCGCGGCGCGGCGACGCTGACGAGCGCCCATGCGCTGCCGCTCGACAGGTTCACGAACAGCATCGCGAGCGACACGTAGACGATCGCGAGCGTCGTGCTCGGTGTGTAGGCGGCCGGCACCGTGAATGCGGCGGCGCCGACGAGACCGACGCACAGCGGCCACTTGCGGCTGCGGATCGGCGCCATGCCGCGCTTCAACAGATAGTCGGCGATCACGCCGCTGCTCGCCATGCCGATCGTGCCGAACACATACGGAATCGCGACGAGCCAGCCGGTGTGCGCGATGCTCAGATGACGCTCACGCTCCAGATAGCCGGGCAGCCACGTCAGATAGAGCCACACCATGTAGATCACGCCCATGAAGCCGAAGATCATGCCCCACGTGTTGCGCAGCTTGAACAGCGCGCCCCATTCGGACCAGCTGAGGCCCTGCGGATTCTCCTGGCCGGTCGCGCCTTCGTTCAGATGCGCGGTTTCTTCTTCGGTCAGCGCGATTTCGCTGCGATTGCGATAGACGAGGTACCACGCGAGCGCGACGACAACGCCGGCCACGCCCATGATGACGAACATCGTTCGCCATCCGAAGGAAAGCATCAGCACCGTGAGCAGCGGCGGCGCGATCATCGGCGCAATGGTGGATGACGAGATGAAGGTGCCGATCGGCGTGCCGCGCTCGCGGACCGCGAACCATTCGCTGACGACTTTGGCGCCGGCAGGAAACAGCGGCGCCTCGGCGATGCCGAGCACGACGCGCGCCGTGAGAAAGTGATTGAGCGTCTGGATGAAGCCGCCCGCGACCTGGGCGATCGACCACACGAGCATGCCGAGGCCGAGCATCACGCGCGATCCGAAACGGTCCAGCAGCGCGCCGACCGGCAACTGCGCGAACGCATACGACAACGAGAACGCGGACAGCAGCAGCCCCATCTGCGAAGCGGACAGATGCAATTCCTCGCTGACCAGATGATTCGCGATCGACAGCGTGCTGCGGTCGAGATAATTGACGATGCCCGCCACCGTCAGAAAGACGACGGCGACCACCTGGATACGTTTCAGACGCTGCGACTTCTGAAGCATGTTTGTCTCCTGCGCAATGGGTCCTGCTGTGTGGGAATGGTGTTGCCGTGCCTGTCGGTATTGCGGTGTCCTGGCTGTTGGTTCTGTTGGGGCTGGCGCGGCCTTTTACCGGACGAACTGCTCGACGTAGTCTTCGCCGAGGCCCACCGCCGCGTAGTGCTTGCGGCACATGTCGATCTTCGTGAATACGTCTTCGTAACCGGTGTAGTTCCCGTACGGATCGCAATAGAACATCACGCCGTTGACCTGGAAGTACGTGATCATTTCCTCGACGTCCTCGGGCACATATAACGTATGCGTTTCGCCCGGCGGCTCGTACACGTAGCTGCCTTCGGTCGCGACCCAGTCATGCTCGAGATAACGCCAGCGGCCCTTGAGCACCATGCCGTGCACGGCCTGCGGATGACGATGCCGACTCAACACGCCCGAGCGGCGTACGCGCAGCAGATTCATCCAGTATCCCTGCGACGCATTCAGGCACAGTGGGCGGAACGACACGTTTTCTGCCTGCGGGACCCACACGCGTTCGTCGGTCGGAATCGCGAAGGGCACGACGATTTCCTTTTGCGCTTCCTTCGGGAACGGTAGCTGGTAGGGCGTCAGGTCGGATTGATTGGCCTCTGGCATGGGAAATTCCTCGCGAAGTGTGCAGAAAAAAGCAATGTCCACATTGTGGATAAAAAGTCCATAATATGGTTATTATCGGAACCGCTTTGGGTGGGGTCAATCCTGGGGAAATTACTGGTCAGGCACGATAAAGCGACGCCGCCGCACGACACGGAAAAAGCGCCTAAAACAAGGCCTGCGCGCGCATTCTGATCGAACACCATCTTTAAGTCTGCTTTAAGTGGAGGCCACTACATTACGCATCCTCCACGTAACCCTCCGCAAGACTCCCTGACTATGACCACCAAAAACTATTGGCGCGGTAGCGCTGCGATCTGCGTCGTCCTCGCAATCGGCGGCGCGTACGCTCTCAGCCATCGCAATGCCGATGCGTCGGTGAACGACGCGCAGGGCCCGACGTCGTCGCTGCACGCGGCGGCGGATGTCGTCGGCTCGCGCTCGTCGGCACCGGACTTCTCCAGCATCGTGACGCGCTATGGCCCGGCGGTCGTGCATATCGGCGTGAAACAAGCCGCGTCGGTCGACGAGAACGGTCAACGCAAGAGCGGCGGCGAAGCGCTCGGCTCGGGTTTCATCATCAGCCAGGACGGGTACATCCTGACCAACAATCACGTCGTCGACGGCGCGACCAGCGTGACCGTGAAGCTCACCGACGGTCGCGAATTCCACGCGCGCGTGATCGGCAAGGACAAGGCCACCGACGTCGCCGTCGTCAAGATCGACGCGACCAATCTGCCGACCGTGAAGATCGGCAACCCGGACAGCAGCAAGGTCGGCGAATGGGTCGTGGCGATCGGCTCGCCCTACGGCTTCGACAGCACGGTGACCTCGGGCATCATCAGCGCGAAATCGCGCTCGTTCTCCGACGATAGCCCGATCCCGTTCATCCAGACCGACGTGCCGGTCAACCCGGGCAACTCGGGCGGTCCGCTGTTCAACCTGAACGGCGAAGTGATCGGCATCAACTCGATGATCTACTCGCGCACCGGCGGCTTCCAGGGACTGTCGTTCGCCATCCCGATCGACGCGGCGATGCACGTGAAGGACCAGCTCGTGAGTACCGGTCACGTCAGCCGCGGCCGCATCGGCGTGGGCGTGCAGCCGCTCAGCGCCGACAAGGCCAAGGCGCTCGGCCTCGACTCGACGGGCGGCGCACTGGTCGGCTCGGTCGATCCGAATGGTCCCGCGCACGCAGCCGGTCTGCGCCAGGGCGACGTGATCGTCGGCGTGAACGGCAAGCATATTGGTAACACGACCGAATTGATCGGTCAGGTCGCGCAACTGTCGCCGGGCAGCAAAGCGACGATCAGCGTGTGGCGCAACGGCGGCGAAAGCAAGCTGGCGGTGACGGTGGGCGCGCAGCAAGCGTCGGACATGGCGTCGGCCGCGCCACGCGAAGAGCAGCAGGAACAACCGCAGCAGCAAAACCGTCCGCGTCTCGGCGTCGCCGTGCGTGCGCTGACTCAGGACGAACAGCAGCAAGCGCAGCTGCCGGGCGGCGTGGTGGTGCAGCAGTCCACCGGTCCGGCCGCCGAAGCCGGCATTCAGGCGGGCGACATCATCGTTGCCGTCGACGGCAAGGTGATTCACGGCGTCGAGCAACTGCGCCGCATGATCGCTCAGGCGGACGACAGCGTGTCTGTCACCGTGGTGCGCGATGGTGAACAAGCATCGGTCGACGTAACGCTTGGCTGATGAGTAGAACCCGCCGGTGCAATGCCGGCGGCGGGCACGACGCGCTGCTGTGGCGCGCGTGCCTCAGTTGGACGGTTGGCCCCCCTCAGCGTGAGACGTGCTTTGCGAGACGTCCCGCGGCTCGTCGGGCCCGCCCCCCAATGCGACGTAAAGCGACACCCCGTTCTGCAAGGCCGTCGCCCGAAGCTGGATCAGCTGCTGCTCGGCGGCAAACTGATTGCGTCGCGCATCCACCACCTCGAGATAGATCGAGATCCCGTTTTCGTAGCGCAGCTCCGCCGTTTCGGCGAGTTGCCGCTGCGCCTGCACCGCCTGTTCCTGCGCCGCGATCTGTTCCTTGTAGCGTTGTCGCGCGACCAATGCGTCGGACACTTCACGAAACGCGTTCTGCACCGTGCGCTGATAATCGGCGACCAGTTCGTCGCGTCGCGCGCGCGCCTGCGATAGTTGCGCCTGGCGCTGTCCCGCATCGAAGATCGGCATGCCGACCAGCGCGCCGAACGACCATGCCTGCTTGGCCGGCACGAACAGATCGCCGAGTTCGGGCGACACATATCCGAAGCTACCCGTCAGCGCGATGCGTGGAAAAAAGTCCGCGCGAGCGGCGCCGATGTCGGCATTGGCTGCGCGCAGTTGCTGCTCGGCCTGCTGGATGTCCGGCCGGTCGATCAGCAGTGCGGAGGGCAGGCCCGCATCGAGCTCGCGGAACTGCGCGGCGTCGGCGATCGGCGGCGCCGGCGGTAGCGACCCGCTGAGCGGGCCGCCGATCAGCACCTCGAGCAGATGGCGCTGCTGCGCGGTGGTCCGTTGCAGCTCGGCCAGCTGCGTCTGTGCCTGCGTGACCAGAATGGCCGCCTGGTCATAATCGACCATCGACGTGACGCCCGCGTCGAGCCGCATCTTCGCGACTTCCAGCGCGTAGCGCCGACTGTCGAGCGTCTGTTGTGCAAGCTCGATGCCTTCCTCGCCCGAGCGGATCGCGTAGTAGTTCGACGCGACATTGCCGATCAGTGACAAACGGAACGCGTGCTGCGCGTCGACAGTGGCCAGATATCGACGCCGCGCGGCTTCGCTGGTGTTGCGCACGCGCCCCCAGAAGTCGAGTTCGAACGACGTCACCGCGGCCTGCACGTTGTACTGGTTGAACTGGACCGAGATGTCCGTGTTGTCGAACTCGGGATCGAACGAACCGAGTGGCGCCCTGGTGCGGGTCGCACCCGCGTTCGCATTGACCTGCGGCAAACGCGCGGCGTTCTGGATGCGATAAAACGCGCGCGCCTGCTCGATGCGCGCGATCGACGCGGCGAGATCGCGGTTATGCTCGAGCGCCGCCTCGATCAGCAGCTTCAGTTGCGGATCGGCGAAGAAGGTCTGCCAGTCGACTTCGCTTGCCAGATGCGCGGCGGCCGGATTGGCGGTCTCCGTCGTGTCGAAACGATCCGCGATCGGCAATTGGGGCTGCTGATAGTTCGGCGCAAAGTTGCAGGCGGCGAGCGAGCAGCAGAAGAGGGGCAGCACCAGGCGCACATGAAGGCATTTACGCATCGCGCTGCCCTCCACCCGAATCGCGCGGCATGGCTGTCGGCAGATCGTCATCGTCGAGATCGGTGCTGCGTTTCTTGCGGCTCAGCCAGCGTCGCGCGGCGACATAGAACAGCGGCGTAAAGAAGACGCCGAACATCGTCGCGGTCAGCATGCTGCCCATCACGCCGGTGCCGACCGCGCGGCGGCTCGCCGCGCCCGCGCCGGTCGCGAGCACGAGCGGCAGCATGCCCAACACGAACGTGACGCTCGTCATCAGAATCGGGCGCAGACGCTGCTGTGCGCCGCTTTTGGCGGCGGCTAGCGCGTCCCTTCCTTCGGATTCCTCCTTGATCGCAAATTCGACGATCAGAATGGCGTTCTTCGCGGCAAGGCCGATGATCGTCACGAGGCCGATGTTGAAATACACGTCCGCGGACAGTCCCCGCAGCATCGTCAACAGTACCGCGCCGATCACGCCGAACGGGATGATCAGCAACACCGCGACCGGAATCGCCCAGCTCTCGTACAGCGCCGCGAGCAACAGGAACACGACCACGAGCGACAGCCCGAGCAGCATGCCGATCTGGCCGCTCGCCTGTTTTTCCTCGAGCGCGGTGCCGGTCCATTCGTAAGTCAGGTTGCCGGTCAACACGTGCGACGCGATGCGCTCCATCTCGGCGATCGCCGCGCCGCTCGAGCGGCCGGGCGCGGCCTGACCCGACAGCGTCGCGGACGGAAAGCCGTTATAGCGTTCGAGCTGCTGCGGTCCGGAAATCCAGCGCACGCGCGTGAACGCCGAGAACGGCACCATCTCGCCGCGGTTATTGCGCAAGCGCAGCGAAGTCACGTCCTCGGCACGCATGCGTTGCTCGGCGTCCGCCTGCAACAGCACGCGCAGCACGTTGCCCTCGAACACGAAGTCGTTCACGTAGTTCGAGCCGAACGTCAGCGCAAGCGCCTGGTTGACCTGACCGATTTGCAGGCCTAATGCGCGCGCCTTCACGCGGTCGATGTCGACATACAGTTGCGGCGCTTCCGGCATGCCCTCGGCGCGCACGCCCGTGAGAAGGGGGCTTTGCGACGCCTCGATCATCATCCGCCGCGCGGCCTGTTGCAGCGCTTCGCCGCCGATGCCGCTGCGATCCTGGATCTTCATCGTGAAGCCGGTCGCGTTGCCGAGCGACGGAATCGGCGGCGGGTCGAGCGCAAAAATGATCGCCTCGGGAATCTGCCGAAACGCCGCATTCGCGCGACGCACCAGCGCGCTCGCCGAATTGGCCTCGCCCGAGCGCTCGTCCCACGGCTTCAGATCGACGAACGACAGAGCCGCCGATTGCCCTTGGCCAAAGAAGCTGAAGCCCGTCACGGACGCGACGTTGCGCACTTGCGGCTGGGTTCGCAGAAACGCCTCGACCTGGTCGATCGCGTGCTGCGTGCGCTGGTCGGTCGAACCCGGCGGGCCGGTATACGTAATGAAGATATGCCCCTGGTCCTCGGTCGGCAGAAAGCCCGTCGGCAGCCGCGTGAAGAAAAACACGGTGATCGCGCAGGCCGCGACGAACACCAGCAGCCAGCGCAGCGGCGAGCGCAGCATCGCATCGACGCCCACGATATAGCGTGTGGTGCCCGCGTCGAGCCCACGATTGAAGCCGTCGAACACGCGATGCAGCAGACGCGAAGCCGCGTTCTTCGGCCGCTCTTTGGCGGCCGCCTCGCTGCGCAACAGCGCCGCGCACAACGCCGCGCCGAGTGTCAGCGCCAACATCGTCGACAGCAGGATCGACACCGCGAGCGTGACCGAAAACTGCCGGTAGATGCCGCCCGTCGAGCCCGGAAAAAACGCCATCGGAATGAACACCGCGACGAGCACCAGCGTACTCGCGATCGCCGCGCCCGATATCTGCCCGATCGCCTTCACCGTTGCGCGCGGCGCGCCGAGCCCTTCCTCGCGCATGATGCGCGCGACGTTTTCGACGACGACGATCGCGTCGTCGTTGAGGATACCGATCGCGACCACCATGCCGAACAGCGACAGAATATTGATCGACAGCCCGAACAGGTAGAGCCCCGCGCACGTGCCGATCAACGCGATCGGCACCACGATCGTCGGGATCACGGTCGCGCGCCAGTCCTGCAGGAACAGGAACACCACGACCGTCACGAGCAACAGCGCCTCGACCATCGTGCGGATCACGCCATGCACCGAGGTCGTGATGAACGGCGTGGTGTCGAACGGCACGGTCCACGCGACGCCGCGCGGGAAGATCGGCTGCAATTCGGCCATGCGCTGGCGCACCGCGTTGGCGACTGCGAGCGCGTTCGCGCCGCTCGCGAGCTGGATCGCGATCCCGGCCGACGCCTTGCCGTTGACGGTCAGGCGGTTGCCGTAGCTGTCGTTGCCGAGCTCGACGCGCGCGACGTCGCCCACCCGCACGGTCGAGCCATCCGGATTCGCGTGCACGATGATTTCGCGGAACTGCTCGGGCGTCGTGAAGCGGCTTTGCGTGACGATCTGCGCGGTGAACTCGGAGCCCGGCGCGATCGGCTGATCGCCGAGGCTGCCGCCCGCGGTCTGGCTGTTCTGCTCCTGGATCGCCTGCAGCACCTCGCTGGCCGACAGCCCAAAGCCCGCGAGCTTGCGCGGATCGAGCCAGATCCGCATCGCGTACGACGAGCCGAACAGCTGCACGTCGCCGACGCCGTCGATACGGCGCAGCTCGTTGACGATGTTGTTCGACGCGAAGTTGCCCATCGCGACGGCGTCGGTGGTGCCGTCGGTCGCCTGCAGTGCAAGCAGCATCAGAAAGCCCGACGACGCCTTCGTCACGCTCAAGCCGATCTGACGGACTTCGAGCGGCAGGCGCGGTTCGACGCGGCTCAGACGGTCCTGCACCTGAGTGCGCGCGATGTCGAGATCGGTGCCGGGCTTTAGCACCACGGTGATCTGCATCGTGCCGTTCGAGCGGCTCACCGACGACATGTACAGGAAATTCTCGATGCCGTTCAGCTCGTCTTCGACGATCGACGTGACGGTACGCTCGAGCGTGCTCGCGTCCGCGCCGCTGTAGACCGCGCTGATGGTGAGCGACGGCGGAGCGACGTCGGGGTACTGCTCGACCGGCAGCAGCGCGAGCGCGATCGAGCCGAACAGCACGATGAAAAGGGCGATGACCCACGCGAAGACCGGCCGGGCGACGAAGAATCGATTCATCGGCGAGCCCGTCAGTGCGCGGTCGAAGCGGGAGCAGGGGACGCGGCCGAATGCGCCGCTGGCGACGCATCGGGGGCGGGCCGCGCGTCGACCCGTTGACCGGGCTGCACCTTCTGCCAGCCATCGACGATCAGGCGCTCGCCGGGCTTCAGACCGTCGCGCACGGTCCAGCGTCCTTCGCCCTGCTCGCCGAGATCGATATTGCGGCGGACCACGGTGCCGTCGTCGGCGACCAACGCGACGCTTGCAATGCCGTGGTCGATCTGCACCGCGCGCTCGGGAATACGGATGCCCCGCACATTGCCCGCCGCGATGATGCGCCCGCGCACGAACTGTCCCGGCAACAGCGTGCGGTCCGGATTCGCGAACTGCGCGCGCACCGTCTGCGTACCGGTCGACGGATCGACGACGAGATCGGCGAAGTCCAGAAAACCGCGCTCGTTGTAGAGCTGGCCGTTGGCAAGGATCAGTTGCACCTCGACGTGCTTCATGCTGGTCGGCTTGCGCGCGCCCGACTGGATCTCCTGCTCGACGTCGAGCATTGCGGTATTCGACTGCGTGAACACCGCGTTGATCGGCGTCAGTTGATTGACCTGCGTGAGCAGCGTGGCCGCACCCGCGCTGACGAGCGCGCCTTCGGTGACGAGCGCGCGGCCCGCGCGTCCGGCGATCGGCGTGCGTACGATGCAGCGATCGAGCCGCAGTTGCGCAAGCGAAACCGCAGCTTGCGCATCGGAGACATTGGCCTGCGCCTGCTGCATCGTCGCGAGCGCGGCGTCGTATTCCTGCGCGCTGACCGCATGACGGCCGACGAGTGGCTTGAACCGGTCCACCACCGACGCCGCGTTGTCGCGCACGGCGGTCGCGCGCGTGAGCGCGGCCTGCGCCTGCTGCAACTGCGCGCGATAGTCGCTCGCGTCGATCTGGAAGAGTGGGGCGTTGGCCGGCAGGTCCGTGCCTTCCCGATAGAGCGTGCGCTGGACGATGCCGTCGACGCGCGCGCGAATCTCGGCGGTGCGCACGGCCTCGATGCGGCCAGGCAACTCGACGATATCGGCGACAGGGGTGGTGGAAACCGTTTCGACCAGCACGGGAACCGGTGGCATCGACGCGGCGGTGGGAGTCTGCGACCGCTCGTTGCAGGCGGCAAGCAGGAGCGGCAAACCGGTGATCAGAAGCGATACGGCACGACTACGCAGGCGGAGTGCGGAGCAAAGCAAGAGAAACTCCTTTGATCAAGGCAGTCTTTTTTGCGCGTGAGATCGGTGACGGTTTTAACGGTTTGCGGTCGAATTAACTATTCAGAACGTGTGTGGGTGCGTTAATGCGGGGAAAAGATTTCTATTGATCCTACCGTGTCTGGGTGGCTTGTCAATTTATTCTTGGTGGCCGCGAGTGGAATGGACTCGCGACCACCAGGCAACCACCAGGCGGCGGACACAGCGGTCACGACCGGGGGATTCCCGCTCGCAGACGAGATCTTGAATGGTAATTGTCAATTACATGTCAATTGCCATCCAGCAATTGCCGCAATTCAAAGGCATGCAATTGTCATCGAAATCGATGCGCCTGAAAATAATATTCCGAGTCGCCACACACTCACGTACGTTTGCGCTCCGGATGCCGCAACGCCGAATGGTTGCGGCCGTATGACAGATAAATCGTCATGCCGATCACGAGCCACACGACGAGCCGCAGCCACGTGACGAGCGGCAAGCCCACCATCAGCAGCAGGCAGAACAGAATGCCGAGCACTGGCACGACCGGCACGCCGGGCGCCCGGAATGGACGCGTCGCCTCGGCGTCGCTGCGCCGCAGATAGATCACCCGCGCCGCACACGAGGACGAACGCGAACAGGGTGCCGATGCTGACCATCTCGCCGAGCACGCCGATCGGTGTCAGCGCCGCGACGATCGCGACGACGGTGCCGATCAGGATCTGACTCAGATAGGGTGTATGCAGACGCAGATGGACCCTCGAGAAAAAGTGCGGCAACAAACCGTCTTGCGACATCGTGAAGAAGATGCGGCTTTGTCCGTAGAGCAGCACGAGTATCACGGTGGTCAGCCCCGTCAACGCGCCGATTTTGATCAGGATCGAGAACCACGTGAGCCCGATCACGTCGACGCCCTTGGCGATCGGATCAGGAACGTTCAGCTCGGGGTACGCAACGAGGCCGGTCAGCACGCCGGCGACGAGGATGTACAGCACCGTACAGATGATCAGCGAGCCGAGAATGCCGATCGGCATGTCGCGCTGCGGCTGTCGCGCTTCCTGCGCGGCGGTCGACACCGCATCGAAGCCGATGAACGCGAAGAACACCACGGCCGAGCCGCGCAGAATACCGCTCATGCCGAAACTGCCGAACTGGCCGGTATTGGCAGGAATGAACGGATGCCAGTGTTCCGGCTTGATGAAAAACACGCCGACGGCGATAAACGCGACCACCACGGTCAGCTTGATCGCGACCATCACGTTGTTGAGCCGCGCCGACTCCTTGGTCCCCAACACGAGCAACGTGGTCAGGATCGCGATGATCAACACCGCCGGCAGGTTGATCACGCCGGTGACCGTCGAGCCATCGGCCAGTTTGACGACGGTGCCGGGGGCGGCGGCGAGGGTAGGTGGAATGTCGATGCCGACATTGCGCAACAGGCTCACGATATAGCCGGACCAACCGACCGCGACGGTCGCGGCGCCCATCGCGTACTCCAGGATCAGGTCCCAGCCGATCATCCACGCGAAGATCTCGCCGAGCGTCGCATACGTGTACGTGTAGCTGCTCCCGCACACGGGCAGCATCGCCGCAAGCTCCGAATAGCACAGGCCGACGAACGCGCACGCGATGCCGCCCAGCACGAACGACAGCGTGATGGCCGGCCCCGCGAACTGCGCGGCGGCGGTCCCCGTCAGCACGAAGATGCCTGCGCCGATGATCGCGCCGATGCCCATCGCGGTGATACTCGTCGCGCCCAGCGTTTTCGACAGGTGACGGCCTTCTTCGGCGTCGGCGCTGGCGACGATATCAGCAACGGTTTTGCGTGCCATGTAACCGGTATCGGCCATGATAAGTCGTCCCTTTTCAGTGTTGTTCAGGCACGAACCGGTTAGGCTGCCATCGGCTCGTGGAGCACGACAAAAACATCCGTCGCCGCGCACGGCAATGGCCACGGCAAGTGCGGAGAAAGCATCTAACGGAAAATTCAGTCTATGCCGGATTAAAGGCAAAGTGAAATCCGCTTGCTTTGTCGGCGCGATAGGGCAGTGCGATGGCAGGCGCGCGCAGCGGCGGGCGTGCCGCGGGCCGTGGTGCATTTGTGCATTGCGATCGCAAGCAAGGCCTCTGGTTCGATTCAGGAGGACTTACGATGTGCGATTTCGGAATCGGCAAGCCAACGTGGACGATTTCAGGCTTGCGGGGCGGTCCTCAGCCGATCCGTCCGCGCCGCAGCACGCCGCTCAGACCGAGCGAGTGGCCTGGGTCGTAGTAGTGAATGAGGAGCGTGCGCCGCTGTCCGTTCTGTACGTCGAGGTTCGCATGCTGAAGTGCGAAGCCGTTGAATTCGTAGACGCTGCCCGGCTTGACCGGAATGCGCTTGCAGTTGCCGACCCGCAGATCATGCAAGGTATGCCAGCTGCGCCAGCTGAGCGGCAGGCTTTGCAGGAAGCCATGGCGCATCTTGCAGATCACGTTGGTCAGCGTCGTTACGGACAGGCGCGGCTTGCGGTACATCACGAGGTCGCCGTTGTGAACTCCGTCGGGTGCGAGCTGAAGCGGAATCAGCAGCGTCAGCAGGTGCGAGTCGTAGTGGCGGCAGTGGCTCTCGGTCAACGAAGTCTTGCTCGCACAGCGCAGTACGTGGAACGGCTCAGTCGGTAAGTTTGTCCGACCGAACTTCGCGGCCATCGCGCGCGCATTCGCGCAGATCGTCTGTTCGAGTTCGCGAAAGGCCTGACCGCGACGCAGCATCTCTGCAATCTCTGCGCCGGACTGCGAGCGCGGTGCCGTCGTGCCAAACAGGTGGTCGATGAAGTCGTTGATTTCGACGATCGTCTCCTGCGGAATCACGTCATCAAAAGACTTCAAAGCGACGCTTTTGTCGATTCGAATCCGCTTAGTCTCTGTATGCCCACGCACGTCTGTCAGGGTGTCCATAGCCCAAATTTCCATTCGCTTTTTATTCTACGACCGTATTGCAAAATATCCCCTACGAGGCGCGCACAATGTGCGCCAGCGTACATAAAGCCCTCAGGCGATTGAGCTCGATCATTAAATCTAAAGCGGACTTCTCTGACAGCTTTGGTAAATCTCGTTGGGCCGATTTGGAAAATGCTGCGACTGCGACGCTTCAGCTTTGCTTAGGTACGACATTACAGTTTTGCCGTTACATCACATGTGGGAGCAAAGTAGTAGTGTCGTACCTGAGCAAAGTACAGATGTCGTACCCCAGGGATCTGTAGCGCATGCTGGTGCGGTTTTCCTGCCTGTGGAGACCGCCATGACGCGCACCGGGACGATCACGATGAGCATGCAGGAGCTTGACCGGCTGAAGGTCATTGAGGCGGTTGCCGAGGCGCGGCTGATGACCTGGCGCGCTGCTGAACGGCTGGGTTTGAGCCGACGCCAGGTCGAGCGGCTTGTGATCCGCTACCGCGACGAAGGCGCCGCTGGGCTCGTTTCGCAGCGGCGCGGCGTGCGCAGCAATCATCAGTTGCCGCAGACGGTGCTTGACCGGGCGCTCGGACTGATCCACGAGTGCTACGCGGATTTCGGGCCGACGCTCGCGTGCGAGAAGCTGCGTGAATGCCATGGGCTGGTGCTGTCGAAGGAAACCGTGCGGCACCTGATGACGGACGCGGGCCTGTGGGTGCCGCGCAAACAGCGACCGCCGAAGGTCTATCAGCCGCGTGCCCGACGCGCCTGTTTCGGCGAACTGGTGCAGATCGACGGCAGTGACCATCACTGGTTTGAGGAACGGGCACCGGCGTGCACGCTGCTGGTGTATGTCGACGATGCCACCAGCCGGATCATGGCGCTGCACTTCACAGCGACCGAGTCGACTTTCAGCTACTTTGAGGCGACGCGCGCGTATCTCGAAAGGCATGGCAAGCCGGTGGCGTTCTACAGCGACCGCGCCAGCGTGTTCCATGTCAAGAAGCGCGCGGAGACGGCGGGCAAAGGCGTCACGCAGTTCGGCCGCGCGATGTACGAGCTGAACATCGACGCGTTCTGCGCCAACAGCAGCCCCGCCAAGGGGCGTGTCGAACGGGCTCACCTGACGCTGCAGGACCGCCTCGTGAAGGAACTGCGTTTGCGCGATATCAGCACCATCGAAGCCGCGAACGCTTATGCCTGCGCCTTCATGGCCGCTTATAACGCGCGTTTCGCGAAGCTGCCTAGAAGCACGTACGATGCGCACCGGCCGCTGCGCGCCGACGAGAATCTCGACACGATCCTGACGTGGCGGGTCCAGCGCAAGGTGTCGGATGCGCTGACGCTGCTGAACGATCGCGTGATCTGGCTGCTCGACGATACGCCGGCGACCCGCAGGCTGATCGGCCGCTACATCGACGTGTGGGAGTATCCGGACGGGCGCCTTGAGATCCGCGCGGACGGCGTCGTGCTGCCCTGTGTGCCGTACGACAAGCTCGCGGAGATTGATCAGGGTGCCGTGATCGAGCACAAGCGCCTCGGTCATGCGCTGCAGGTCGCGCAAGCCCTGCAGGCGCAGCGCGACAACCGCCGGATCTCGGGCTCGCCATCACGTACGAATCGTGGTGCGGCGGTACGCAAACCCAAACCCTCACCCGGCACGAAGAAGCAACGCGCATTCACCCGAGCCGACCTGAACCAGGCAATCGTGCAGATCGCACAGCAGTCGAAGACGCCTTCAACACCTGGCCAACGGTCTGCACGCACTCGCTGAACGGACTGACACGCCCTGCCCGTTCAAGGCTGTCCTTCGACACTACGTGGATTCAAACCGTTAAAGACAGACTCAAACCCGACATCAAGACTACGACATCTGTATTTAGCCAGCCCTGCGACATTTCTATCTGGCCTCGACATCACAAATGTTGATAATTTATCTTATGTCAAATTGTGGATGCTTCAGAAAAATGCTTCCAGTACGCATCGCACAGGCCACCGTCGATGCGCGTGCCGCGTGTCGGCCCTCCGCCACAAGTGATGCACACACCGGTGCCCGGTGACCATCGCGAATCGTCCGAACCGCGGCTCTTTCGCCTGCCACAACTGACGCCGGGTGCAGCCCGATTCAGTGACCAACAAAACTGGCGCAACAATTCAATTCCAATTTTTATGGGCGGCCCCCCCCAATCAGAGCCCTCATGAATTAAGACGCGGCCGTGCGTACAGATTAATTTACGCACGCCACATGCCGAAATTAGACAACTGTTAAATACTGCTTTGCGCACCACGAGAATAAGCTTGGTAGCGAAAGCCAATGCCGCTATCGCAGCTCGCGCGGATTTTTTATCGTCGGCTATTGCCTTGTGGCTTAGAGACGTTTCGCATTTCTCTCAACCGGCGAGCGTGTCGTCGTTGAGCGACTGTGAATGGGCTACGTGCATTTCGACGTGGCATACGGGCGCAACGTGTTCGCCACCCTCCCACTTGCCGCGATCTGAGATGCATGTTCGAACACGCGCAGACGCTCGGCATCCGCAATCAGTCGCTTCTTCGTCATCGAGCGTCCCGCCGATCCGAAGCCCATCACCTTTTCGTACTCACGCGGCCTGCCGTGCCTGAAGCGATTAAAGAAGTCATCGCCCGGCAGGCCGTTGTCGAGGCTCATCAGGCAGCCGTAGTCGAGCGACGCGCAATCGCTCAGTGAACGCGCCGCGTTCTCCAATGCGCGATAGCGGCTTTGCAACGGTTCGTCGCGACCGAAAAGCGCGTGCAGTTCCTGATAAGTCACGAGTCTTTTGCGTTTCGCGGCACGCAGTAGCATCGCGGCAATATCGCGGGTCCTATCCATGTTCATGTCGTTCTCCTTACCGCCAGCTTGCAAGCGCCCAAATGGCAACCGATGAAAGCGCTGTCAGCTTTTATCGCGGTTATGCGTATCGAGTCGGAAACTACCCCCACAAAATACTTCCGGTGTTCAACGACGCAGCTAAAATTAAGCGGGTGGTTACTGGAGTCACGCTTCACAACGCCACTCTGCGCGAATGTCCCGTTTACATATAATCCGCTGGAAAAACGCCGCGAAGGATTTTCAATCTTCAGCACCTTTTTTGCAGCTTTCCGGCGAATCGCCATCCTGCATCGAAAGATGCATTCCAATTACATTCGCAAAACAGGAATCCGCGCACTCAAACGGTTCAGTCTTCCGAGCTGCTGCCCGCACTTAAAAGCGCCTGACGTCAAGCCGTATGCGGCCTGGCGCTATCCGGGCTGCCAGAGCGAGCCGACTGTTTAAAATCACGTCAATCAGGTTAGCAAACGTTAAATTCAATCGCAAGAGAGATATTTAGTATTTTAGAAAGAAAACATCGTGTAACCGCCTTACGGGCGGATTGCGTGATTTTCTATCAGAGGAAAGACGCGATTGATTTTTTATTCTTTTGGACACAGCGGGCGACTTTTCGATTATCTGTAGGTGGCGCGCCCTCCTCACTGTCTACCCCATAACCGATTGCAGTCCGGTCAGCGACCCAACGGCGGAGTTCTCCGATGCATCGACCAAATGACGATTTGCCGACCGTCGCGCGGCGTCTCACGGCGGGCAAGAAACTGCTCGACGGCGTCGCCGCGGCCGAGGTCGCGAGACAGATGGGCATGGCAAAGACCACCGTCGAGCGATATCGCAAGCTATTGGAGCAAGGCGGGCTCGAGGCGCTGAGAAACATGAGTGTCGGCGGCCGCCATTCCGCACTCGCGGTGGCTGATCTGGACTGGTTGGCCCAGGCGCTGAGGGCCTCGCCGCGGGACTATGGCTTCGACGCCGACGGCTGGAGCAATGCGCGCATGCGCGAGCTGATAAGCCGTCAGTTTGGCATTTCGTACTCGCGAGTCTATGTATGGCAACTGGCCACCAGACTCGGCGTGTCTTATCGGCTCGGCCGGAATGCGCAGTAAAACGGTGGCCGTACCCAGCTAAAGCACGCGCGTGCGCATCGGCTCAGGCGCTTTCTCGAACCTTTGGCAGAAACTGCGGCGCCAGTTCGACCTCCGACCATTGGAACGGCAACGCGCCGCGACTGCGCCGCACTTCGCTCACATGAAACCGCACGAGTCGCTGCGCGCCCGCAAATGCCGCGAGTTCGTCGCCGTCCCAGATGATCTCTGCTCGCACCGCCAGATAAAGCAGATCGCCGGTTGCGAAGTCGATAAACAGCAGACCCGCGCGCGGATCGTGCACGAGGTTGCCGATCGTGTTGAAAAAGCGGTTGCCGCTGTAGTCGGGCGTGGTCAGCGTAGTTGCGTCGTCCACGCGCACGAAGCCCGGCGCACCGCCGCGATGGGAAACGTCGATCCCCTTTCCCGGGCCCGCTTCCTCGCTCAGATTCGCGCTGGCGATAAAGAACGTGTCCGCGCTCGCGAGCAACTCGCGGTCGGCACTGCTCAGAAGCGTGGCGATCTCGGGCTGCGCGCGCGTCGCGGCCGGGTCCCGCTCGATGAAAGACGGCGCGCGGCTCTGGATATACTTCGGGCAATTGCCGAAGCTCTGCATGACTTCGACCTGCAACGTGTCGCCTGCCACGGACCGGACGACGCCATTTGCCCGATTGCGCCGCCGCGTACGCGGCTCGATGCCCAGCGCACCGAGCTGCGCGCCTTCCCGCCAACCCGCGGCGAGCGGATCGCCAGCCAATGTGCCACCTTCGATGCGCAGTGTCCGCGCATCCGGTGACGAGACGAAACCCGGCGCACCCGCACGCAGCGTCGCCCACGGCTGAGCGCTCGCATCGACGCCGCCAATCACGACGAACGGCTGCGCGGCAAAGAACTCGCGATGCTGCTCAGGCATGAATCGGCGAATGCCCCGACGTCCCATCGACTCGGCCACCTCACGCACACCCGCGCGCTGCTGCGCATCCTGCTCGCCGGCATGAAACGGCGACGCGGCGCTTGCCCAGTTATTCAACGGGACGAACTCGGACATGATCGGACTCCTTTGCAAGATCTGACGCAGCCGTCAACGCGTATCACGCCGCCAGCAAGCCCGCCTTCGTCGAAGGCATCGCGATGAAACGCGGCAGTGCCTCCACGCGCTGCAGCCACGTGCGAATGTTCGGATACGGCTGCAACGACACGCCGCCCTCGGGCGCGTGAGCGATATACGTGTGCGCGGCGATATCGGCGATCGTGACGTTCGCGCCAGCCACGAACGGCTTACCGGCAAGCTCCTCGTCGATCACGTCGAACAGCTTGACGGCGATCTGCTTCGCACGTTGGTGGTCGAGCGGCGCGCCGAACACGGTCACGAGCCGCGCCGCGCACGGCCCGTAGGCGATCTGGCCAGCCGCGAGCGACAGCCAGCGCTGCACCGCCGCGGCGCCGCGCGGATCGTCCGGCAGCCACGATGCGTCGCCATAGCGCTTCGCCAGATAGACCAGAATCGCGTTCGAATCGAACAGCGTGAGCTCGCCGTCCTGAATCGTCGGCACCTGACCGAATGGGTTCAGCGCGAGGTACTCGGGCTTGCGGTTGTCGCCCGCCTTCATGTTCAGCTCGATGACCTCGAACGGCAGATCGAGCAGCGTCAGAAACAGCTTCACGCGATGACCGTGGCCTGAAAGCAGCGTCGTATACAGCTTGATAGGCTCGGTGGGTCTGGCAGCGGGCATGGATGGCTCCGGATACGTTGAATGACACGCCCAGCATAAGGCGTAGGCACTGTCGCGCGGAAGCCCGATAATCCGGGAAACACAGTCAAGCGAGAATGGACAATCGATCATGGCCGATGTGCGCAACGTGAACCTGAACCGCCTCGCGATCTTCGTCGCGGTCATCGACGCGGGCTCGCTGAGCGCCGCCGCGACGCGGCTCGGGCTCGCGAAGACGATGGTCAGCACGCACATGCAGAGGCTCGAGGCGGAAGTCGGCGCGAGCCTGCTGGTGCGCACCACCCGGCGGCTCGGCGTCACCGAGGCGGGCCGCACGTTCTACGAGGCGAGCGTGAAGATTCTGCGCGCCACCGAGGACGCGCTGAACGCGCTGGGCGGGGAAACCTCGCCGGTGCGCGGCACGCTGCGCGTCAGTGCGCCGAACGACTACGGCACGCTCGTCGTCGCGCCCGCGCTGGTCGAATTGCGCCGCACGCATGCGCAGCTCGACGTCGAGCTGCTGAGCAGCGACCGCTACGTCGATCTGATCGCCGATGGCATCGATGTAGCGATCCGGCTTGGTCGCCTCGCGGATTCCAACTATCGCGCGGTGAAGCTCGGCAGCTTCGTCAAATGGCTCGTCGCGAGTCCGGAGTTCCTGCGCACGTGGGGCATGCCGGGCACGCCGGCCGCGCTGGAGACGCTGCCCTATTGCGCGTTGTCGGTGCTGCCGCATCCGTTGACGCTCGATTTGCGGCACGTCGACGGCAAGATCGCGAGCGTGCGCTGCGCGTCCGCGTTGCGCGTCAACACGGCCGATGCCTGCCGCGCGGCGACGCTCGCGGGCGGCGGCATCGGTCTGTTGACGGATTTTTCGATCGCGGACGACGTCGCGGCGGGACGGCTGATCCGGCTGCTGCCCGAATGGGCGAGCGCACCGGCGAGCATTCAGGCCGTGTTCCCGCCGACGAGTCACCCGCCGGCGAAGGTGCGCGCGTTGATCGATACGCTGAAGCGAAGGCTCGCGGCGGAGCCTGCGGATTAGCACGGCCGATCCTCCTGGCGCTCCCATTCCAGCGCAACGGCGGTTAGCTTCTATCCGCGTTATCGCCCGATTTGCTCTACTGCGACGATGCGCGCCGCACCCCGCGGCCTCGCCTGATCGTCAATGTGGAGAGCTTATGTCCGCCATTTCCCGTCCTGCTCAAGGGGTTCTCACCGTCGCGTGTCCGAGCGCGGCGGGCCAGGTTGCCGCCGTCGCTGGCTTTCTCGAACGGCATCGTTGCTATGTCGACGAACTCACCGTATTCGACGACGAACTGAGCGAGCGCTTTTTCGTGCGCTGCGTGTTTCACCACGTCGATCGCGACGATGCGCTGCAGATCGCCACGCTGAAGCAGGAATTCGCGCCGATCGCCGAACGCTTCCGGATGACGTGGGCGATCCACGATCTGTCGAGCCGGCCGAAAGTCCTGATCATGGTTTCCAGGCTCGAACACTGTCTCGCCGACCTGCTGTTTCGCTGGCGCATGGGCGAACTGAAGATGGACATCGTCGGCATCGGCTCCAATCATCGCGATCTCGAACCGCTCGCGCGAGCGCACGGCCTGCCGTTCCATCATCTGCCGATTACAGCCGACACGAAGCCACAACAGGAAGCCGGCCTGCTCGAGCTGTTCGATACGTCCGGCGCGGAACTGCTGATTCTCGCGCGCTACATGCAGATCCTGTCCGCCGAAACGAGCCGGGCGCTCGCCGGGCGCGCGATCAATATCCACCATTCGTTCCTACCCGGTTTCAAGGGAGCGAGACCGTATCATCAGGCCCATGCGCGCGGCGTCAAGGTAATCGGCGCCACCGCGCATTTCGTCACCGACGATCTCGACGAAGGTCCGATCATCGAGCAGGGAGTCGAACCGGTCGATCACTCGTACAGCCCCGAACGGCTGCTGACGACCGGACGCGACGTCGAATGCATTACGCTCGCGCGCGCGGTCAAGGCGTTCGTCGAGCGACGTGTGTTCATCAACGGCGAGCGCACCGTCGTGCTGCGGTAAACAGAAAAACGCCGCTGAAAAGCGGCGTTTTCGTGTGCTGCGCCGACGCCAGGCCGAGTTACTTCACCCAGCTATCCACCCGGTCCGCATGCGCGCTGACCCACGCGTCGGCCGCTGCGGCCGGCTTTTCGCCATTCTGCGTGGCCAGCATCACCGTGTCGATCTCGCCCGGCTTCCATTGGAACTTCTTCAGGAACGCGACCACTGTCGGCGCTTTTTTCTCGAGTTCGGGATTCACCACGCTATCCACGTGCTCGGCTTCACCGAATACCTTCTTCGGATCGTCGAGGAATTTCAGCTTGTACTTGGCGAACATCCAGTGCGGCTTCCATCCGGTCACGATGATCGGCTTGCTGGCCGCCTCCGAGCGCGCCAGTTCGGCGGTCATCGCGCTTCCGGAACTCGGCATCAGCTGATAGTCGAGCCCATAGGCCTTGATCGCCTCGCTGGTTTTCTGCATCACACCCGCGCCGGCGTCGATGCCGACGATGCGCGCGCCGAACTCGGCTTTCTTCGCCTGCAGATCGCCGACGCTCTTCACGTCCGCGTTGTCCGGCACGATCAGACCGATCTTCGCGTCGTTGAAGTTCGGCCCGAGGTCGACCACCTTGTCCTTGAAGTTGTTCCAGTAGGCGCCGTGCGTGACCGGCAGCCACGCGGATAGCGTCGCGTCGAGATCGCCGCGCGCCACGCCCTGCCACATCACGCCGGCCGCCACCGGCACCAGTTGCACCTGATAACCGAGGCGTTTTTCGATCACCTCGGCGGCCACGTTCGAGGTCGCCACGCTATCGTCCCAGCCCTCCACGTAACCGATCTTGATGGTCGGTTTCGAATCGGCCGACACGCCCGCACTGACCGCCGCCAGCATCACCCCCAACGCGCTTGCCACCACTACCTTTCCGATCAGTCTCATCGACGTTCTCCCGTTGATCCATTTGCCCATTGACGCGTTTGCCATCGAACCGCACATCGCGTATTTAGAATCGCCAACCAGAATTGCCGGGTAGCGTTGTTTTTCGACATGCAGTTGTCCGCATGCGACATCCACGCAAATCCGCCCAGTGTTTGCCGTGTTGTTGTGGTGTGATCAGTCGTATTACTTGTCGACGACGAGATCGGTCAGCGGCTTGCTACAGCACAGCAGCACCATGCCCTGATCGATCTCGCGCTGACGGATACCGCCCGCGTGCTTCATCGCCACTTCGCCGGACACGAGCTTCACCTTGCAGGTGCCGCACATGCCTTGCGTGCACGACGCCGGCAGCCGCACGCCCGCCTGCTTCGCCGCATCGAGCACATGCTGGCCGCCGCCGCACTCGATCTCGCGATGACTGCGCGTAAAGCTCACCTTGAAACGCGTGGCGGTTTCGGCCGGCGCGCACGTATCGCTCAGCGTGTGCGCGAGATGCGCTTCGGCCAATTGCGCGGCCACTTCGCTGACGGTCTCGAACGAGAAGCTTTCCTCGTGATAGTGCTGGCGATCGAAGCCGCCTTCATCGAGCAGATTGCGGACCGCCTGCATATACGGCGCGGGGCCGCACGTGAAAATCTCGCGCTCCAGAAAATCCGGCGCAATCAGTTTCAGCAGCGGCAGCGTCAGAAAGCCGGTGATGCCGGGCCAATTGGTGCGCGTGCCCACGCGTTCGCAGACGAACGCGGTGCGGAAATGCGCCTGATTGGCGGCGATCAGATCGAGCTCGCGCGCGAAGATGATGTCGTCCGGCGTGCGCGCGCTGTGCACGAAGACGATATCGCTGTCCTCGCCGAGTTCATGATGCGCGCGGCTCATCGACATCAGCGGCGTGATGCCCGAGCCCGCCGACAAAAACAGCAACTTGCGCGCCGGATGCCGCGCGCAGGTGAATTCGCCGGCTGGGCCCAGCACGCGTACCTGCATACCGGCATGCAGATGGTCGTGCAGCCAGTTGGACACCGGGCCGCCCGGCACACGCTTGACGGTGATCGAAATCGTATGCGGCCGGGTGGGCGCAGACGAGATCGTATAGCAGCGATTGACGCGCTCGCCGTCAATCTCCAACTCCAGCGTGATGAATTGCCCCGGCTCGAACACGAACGCCCGACCGGATGGCGCGCGGAAGAAGAAACTCTTCACGTCGTGCGTTTCGCCGCGGACCTGGCAGCACTCCAGCGTGTCGTCGGCGTCGCTGTTCCAGCACGCCGGCAGCGCGTCCCAGAAGCGCGGCTGCGTGACGCGGCTCGGCGCGTCAGCTGGATTCTGCAAAGTCTGCTCGATGTCCGGTTGAAACATGGCCTGATCGCGCATCATGGTTGTCCCCCCGCTTCTCATTGCGGTCTTGCGCTCAGCGCACGAACGACACGACTTTCTCGTCGTGCACCGCCCGTGAGTTCCCGTCGTAATCCCCGAGACGGCCGATATACCACTCGCAGAACTTTTCGACGAGTCCTTCGGTGAACGGCGAATAAGGACCCGGCTCATACGCGCTGCTCGTCGCGCCGCGCTGCGAATATTCGACGAGCGCGCGATCCTGGTCGTTGGTCGCGCGCCACACGGCGGTCAGATTGTCGAGGTCGTAATCGATGCCTTCGCGCGCGTCCTTGTGCACGAGCCATTTGGTGCGCACCAGCGTCTTGCCGGCCGACAGCGGAATCACCGAGAAACTGACGATGTGGTCGCTCATGAAGTGATGCCACGAGTTCGGCTGGGTCCAGAACGACAGGCCGCCGAGATCCGCATGCTTCAAACCGCCGAGCAGCTTCTTCGAGGCGACCTTCGCGTCGAGTGTCTGCGATTCGCCGTCGCGATCGAGCGGCAGACGTTGCGTACGAAACCCGGTGACCAGGTCGGCGAGCCGCTCGATTTCCGCCGACGGCAACTGCATCGCCTCCCACTGCGCGGTGCGGCGCGCGACCGTCGTCTCGAACGCGGCCATGCCCTCCTCGTTCGCCGGCGTGCGCTGATAACCGAAACCGTATTCGTACAGCGAGATGGTCAGCTCCGGATGGTTCGCCACGCAGTGATAGCACTCGCGATTGTTTTCCATCGTCAGCTTCCAGTTGCCTTGCTCGATGATGTCGATCGACGCGGCGATCTTGCAGCCGGCCAGATCGTGCGGCAACAGATACGGTTCCATCGCGGCGCGCATCACGGCGAAATCGGCGGGCGGCCGCTCGGCGAGGCAGATGAAAATCAATCCGGCGAGATTTTCGACATGCACCGCTTTCAGACTATGTTTGCAGCGCTCGAACTGCTCGCCCATGTGCTCGGCGAACATCAGGTCGCCATTGAGGCTATACGTCCAGCTGTGATACGGACAGACGATATTGCCGAGCGAGCCCTTGCCGGTATTGCACAGACGCGCGCCGCGGTGGCGGCATACGTTATGAAACGCACGCACCCGCATGTCGTCGTCGCGCACGATCAGGATCGAATCGTCGCCGATCTCGACCGTCACATAGTCGCCCGGTTCGGGCACGTCGGGCTCGACCGCGACCTGAATCCAGTGCCGACGGAAAATCGCATCGATGTCGAGCGCGAAAATATCCTCGCTCGTATAGAACGGCGCTTCCAGCGTGTAATTCTGCTTGCGGCGTTCGATCATTGCGCGAACGTCTGCGGAAACTTTCATTGTTTGCTCCGTTGCGTGTCACGTCTGGCGCCGCGCCAGGCCCTCCTGGTCGCATGCTGGCCCGAGCCGGAATTCAGTAATCCACCAGTTGATGCTCGCGCAAATACGCGAGTATCACTTGTGCTTTTTCGACGGAACTCCCTTCAATTACGACGCTGCCGCCGCGGCTCTCGGTCGTCGTCGCCGACAGCATGCGCGCGTGGCCCGAGCGCTTTTCGGCGGCGGCGAGGCGCACCGGTTTCGCTGTGGCGGGGCCGATCGTCCATGCGGACTGTTCGGGAGTGGTGCCGTGCCGCGCGTCGGCGACCGGCGCGACGGCGCGCTCGATCGTGCCTTCGCGCATTCGTGCATACGCGTACGACGTCGCGACGTTCGCGAGCGGATGCACGGCAACCAATGCCGGCAGCCGCACTTCGACGCGCCGTCGTAGGCCCTTCGGCATGAACTGCCGGACCTGCGCTCGACCGTCGCGCAGCGCCAGATCGACGGCGGCGCCGACGAGCGGCACCGCCAGCGCATGCGCGACGCGATACGGCAGCATGCCGCTATCGAAACCGCCTTCGGCGCGCGTGCCGGTCAGCACCAGCTCGTAGTCACGCAAACGCCCGACGAGTTGCGGCGCAGGATCGGCGTCGGGCGGCATCTCGAGCACTTCGACCGAACCCGCGCCGAGCGCCAGATACTCGTTCAACGCGGCGTTCGACGGATCGCCCGCGTGCAGCACGTCGAGCGTCGCGCCATGCGTTCTGACGAGCGACAGCGCCAGCGTCAACGCCGCCGCATCGTTGCGGCTGTAGCGCGCGACGCCGCTGACCGGGTGACGTCCGACTGAAACCAGCACGGCGATCTTCATGCGAGCACTCCTTCGGCAAGCTTGCCCGGCCGCAGCAGCGCGGCCGAGGTGGCGCGGGCACCGCGCGCCGCGGCCGCCGCCTCGTTGAGCGCCGCGATGGTTTCCTGCGCGTCGGCGATCACGGTCAGATTCGCGCGCTTCGCGATCGGCGCGCTCGCGTCGAGATTCACCGCGATCACATGGCGGCAATCCTTGATGCCTTGCAGATGCTGCACCGCCCCCGAGATGCCGAACGCGATATACACGCTCGCCTCGACGGTCTTGCCGGTCGCGCCGATCTGCTTGTCGCGCGTGAACTTGCCGTCGTCGACGGCAACCCGGCTGGCACCGATCGCCGCGCCGAGGGTCGTCGCGAGTCGCTCGAACGCGGGCACGTCGCTGACGCCGTTGCCCGCCGACACGATGAAATCCGCCTCTTCCAGCGCGACCTGCGCGGCGTCGATTTTGTCGATGCCGAGATCGTGTATCGCGCGTTGCGCGACCGTGCTGTCCGCTTCGCGCTCGAAGCGCCACGCGACCCGCTCGCCCGCGCCGACGAACGGCAGCTTCGGATCGACCGCATTCGGCTCGAGCAGCACGACCTCGGGCAGCGCGCGGCTGGCGAGCGCCGAATTCGCGCGAATATAGGTGCACACGTGCCCGGCAGAGATCTCGACGACGTGCGTCGCGACGCTTGCATCGGCCTCCGCCGCATAGCGGCGGCCGAGGTCGCCGTCGCCGGTCGCGTTGTCGGGCAGCAAGACATGGGCTGGCGCATAGGCCGCGACGCAGGCCGCCAGCGCATTCAGTTCATCGTCCGGCGCGTACGTGCGGCGATCGAACATCGGCAATTCGATCAGCTTGTCGGCGCCGAGCGCGGCGGCATCGCCGGTGAATTCGCCGAACACCAGCAGCACGACTTCGCTGTGCGTGTCCGCGATCAGCGCGGCGGCCGCGAGCGTCTGGCGCGCATGTTCATCGAGCGCGCCGCGCTCCGCGTGCGCCGCGACCAGCAGCACATGGCGCGGCGCGGCCGTCGTGCGGCGCGGCTTCGGCTGTTCGCGATGCGCGGCGTGACGCGCATCAGCCAGCGACGCACTGCCGCCGGCGTCCGCGATGCCAACGACGCCGAGCGTGATGCGCCTGAGTCCCTGTGCCGTCACCGTGAACGGCCGGCGCGGATCGATTCGTTTGAGCGTATTCATCATCGCGTTACTCCAGCGCCGCGGCGACCAGTTCGGCCACGTCCAGCACTTCCGGTCGCGGCCCCACCACCCCTTCGAGCATCGCGGTGCAATTCGGGCAGCCGACCGCGACGATTTCTGCGCCGCTCGCGCGCGCGTCGTCGATACGGATGTCGGGAATCCGCCGTTTGCCGGGAATATCGATGAGCGGTGCGCCGCCGCCACCGCCGCAGCAGCGTCCACGCAGGCCGTGACGCTCCATCTCGACCACCTTGATACCGATGCTCTTCAGCACCCGGCGCGGCGCTTCCGTCTCGCCGTTGTAGCGGCCCAGATAGCACGGGTCGTGATACGTGATGTTGCGCTCCGCGACGGCGGCGGCCGCGCGCGGCGACAGCTTGCCGCTCGCGATCAGTTCGTCGATCAGCGCCGTGTGATGCTGGACCTGATAGAACCCGCCGAGCGCGCGATACTCGTTGCGCAGGCTATGCAGCACATGCGGATCGGCGGTAACGATGCGCGCGAACGAGTACTGCGCGAGCGTCCCGATCAGCGTACGGGCCAGTTGCTGAAACGTCGCTTCGTCGCCGAGCCGCCGCGCGGTGTCGCCGGTATCGGTCTCGACACCGCCCAGCACCGCGTAATCGACGCCCGCGCGGTTCAGCACCTTGACGAGCGCGCGCAGCGTGCGCTGATAGCGCATGTCGAACGCGCCTTCGCCGGCGATCAGCAGCACGTCCACGTGACGGCCCGGCTGCGCGAGCTGCACCTGCAGATCGACGGCCCAGTCGTAGCGCGCGCCGATGTCGTAGCCGTTGAGGCTGCCGGTTTCGCGCAGATTCGCGAGCGTCGCCGGCCCCTTGCCCGGCACGCTGCCTTCGACGAGCGTCTGATTGCGGCGCATGTCCACGATCGCGTCCACGTGCTCGATCAGCATCGGGCACTCCTGCACGCAGGCGCGGCAGGTCGTGCAGGACCACAGCGTGTCCGCTTCGATCAGCGTCGAGATCAGCGGCTTGGCGGGCGCGCCCGCGTGCTTGCCGACCGGAATGCCGGGCGTCGGGCTGCCTGCGTACTGCGCGTCGGTGCCGCCGACCATGCCGGTTACCAGATCCTGAATCAGCTTCTTCGGATTGAGAGGCTGACCGGCCGCGAACGCGGGGCACGCCGCTTCGCATTTGCCGCATTGCACGCAGGCGTCGAAGCTGAGCAACTGGTTCCAGCGGAATTCGACCGGCTTGCCGACGCCGTATTCCTTCGCGTCGAGCAGCGGGGTTTTAAGCGCGGTGGGCGGCACGGCATCGCCAGCGTGGCGCGCTGCGGTGGAATCGGCAAAGCGCTCCTGACGCGGATGAAACGCGAGATGCAGCAGTCCGGCCAACGCATGTTTCATCGGGCCGCCACGCGCCGCGCCGAACGTCATCGTGAACGCGCCCGCCGCGATCAGCAGCGCGACGATCACCGCGAGCGCACCGGACATCATCGTCGCCGGAAGCGCGATGAACAGCGCGAGACCGAGCGCGAACGCGCCCAGTAGCAACGGCAACTGATCCCACGGGCCGCGCGAGAGTCGCGCCGGCACCGTCTTCGCGCCATGCCGGCGGCACCACACGAACACCGTGCCGATCAGCATCGCCAGCGCGGCGAGAAAGATCAGTTTGTCCAGCCACGCCGAGTAGATCGCGAGACCGTAGTTGACGAACACGAGCGCCATCGCGAGGATCGCTCCGCCCGCCGTGGCAACGTGCGTGCGGGCGATATACGGATCGCGCGCGACCACATGATGCAGGTCGACGAAGTAACGCTTCGGGATCGCGAGCAAATTGGCCCAGCCATAGGCGCCCGCGACGGTCGCACGGCCCTCGCGCCAGTAGGCGGCGCGGCGCGCCAGCGCGAACGCGAGACCGGCCACCGACACCCACAGCAGGACGGTGATGACAAACACGGGGCTCATCGTCAGAAATCCTTGCAAAGGCGCAGCGCGTCGTAGATCGCGCCGTGAATGTTGTGCATCGAGATGCAGTCGCCGACCCGGAACAGCAGGAAGCGGCCGTCGCCGAGCTGCTCGTCGAGACACGGCTGCGGTTCGGACGCGAACAGTTTGTGCACGTCGACCTGGCCGCGATTGACCGATTCAGGCTTCAGCTGCCAGTAAAGCCGGTCGTTCGGCGTACTGCCGTTTTCGATCACCACCTGATCGACCGCGCGCTCCTCCTGCTCCTCGGTGTACTCGTTGCGGATCACGGCGATCTTCTTGCCGTCCTCCTCGTACACCCTGTCGAGCCAGTAATTGGGCGTATGGATCACGCCTTGCGCGTACAGACGGCGATAGAAGATCGGGAACGTGGTGCCGCCGACGTCGTCGGCGACCTTCACGTCGGGCGTGACGATCTCCACGTTGGCGCCGCGGCTCGCGATGAAATCGGCCACACCCGCCCCCGCATGCGTGCTGACGCCGTCGTACACGAGCACGTTCCTGCCCGGCTCGACTTTGCCGGCCAGCACGTCCCACGAACTGACCGCGAGCCCCGCGTCGACGCCCCACGCCGCGACCTGCGACGTGAACGCCGAACCGCCGGTGGCGAGCACGACGATGTCGGGCTTCTCGGCCATGATGGTCCGCTCGTCGGCGGCGACACCGAGGCGGCGGTCCACGCCGAGGCGCTTCGTCTCCATGTCGAACCAGCGCACGATGCCCGCCATCTGCTCGCGCTGCGGCGCTTTCGCCGCCAGCATGATCTGGCCGCCCACGTGATCGCTCTTTTCGAACAGCACCACGTCGTGACCGCGCGACTTCGCGACGCGCGCCGCTTCGAGCCCCGCCGGCCCCGCGCCGACCACCACGACCTTGCGCTTCGGCCCGCGCGACCTGGCGATCACGTGCGGCATCGTCGCTTCGCGCGAGGTCGCCGCGTTCTGCACGCACAGCACGTCGAGCCCGTTGTACTGACGGTCGATGCAGTAGTTCGCGCCGACGCACTGCTTGATTTCGTCCTCGCGGCCATCGCGGATCTTGATGACCATATGCGGATCGGCGATCTGGGCGCGCGTCATGCCGACCAGATCAACCATGCCGCCCGCGAGCAAGCGCTCGGCCTGGCCGGCGTCGCGAATGCTTTGCGCGTGCATCACCGGCACCTTGACGACCTGCTTGATGCCGGCCGCGAGGTGCACGAACGGCTCGGGCGGCAGCGCCATCGGCGGCATGCAGTTGGCGAGCGTATTGTGGGTGTCCGCGCCGGAACCGATCACGCCGAGATAGTCGATCAGACCGCTTTCGCTCATCGCCTGGGCAATCTCTTTCAGCTGCTCGTGATCAAGCCCGTCTTCATGGAATTCGTCGCCACACATGCGCAGGCCGACGCAGAAGTCGGCACCCACGGCCGCGCGCACCGCCTGCAACACTTCGACGCCGAAACGCAGGCGGTTTTCGAGCGAGCCGCCCCATTCGTCGGTACGGAAGTTGGTGCGCGGGCTCCAGAACTGATCGATCAGATGCTGGTGCGCCGCCGAGATCTCGATGCCGTCCATGCCCGCATCCTTCACGCGCTTCGCGGCCGCCGCGAAGTCGCCGATGATGCGGCGGATCTCTTCGACCTCGATGATCTTCGCGTTGCCGCGATGCACCGGCTCGCGCACTCCCGACGGCGACATCAGATGCGGCCAGTGCTCGCCGTGAAACGCCGAGCGGCGTCCCATGTGGGTGGCCTGAATCATGATTTTCGCGCCATGCGCATGCATCGCTTCGGCGAGCCGCGCGAGCGGATCGACGATCCGGTCGGTGGCGAGATTCACCGACTTCCACCAGCCTTGCGGGCTGTCGATCGACACCGGGCTCGAACCGCCGCACACGGCGAGTCCGACTCCGCCCTTCGCCTTTTCCTCGTAGTAGCGGATATAACGGTCGCCGGGCAGGCCACCCGGCTCCGCATAGACCTCCGCGTGCGCGGTACTGACGATGCGATTGCGCAGCGTCAGCTGGTTCAACGTGAGCGGCTTGAAAAGGTTCGGGTAACGCATCGCGATCGACCTCGGAATGCCCGGATTAGATTGACGCGAGCGGCGAGACTTCGAACACGCAGTGCTCGTGTCCCTCCGCCGCGCAGCGTGCTTCTTTCGACTGCGACGGCGGGCCCTTGCGCGCGCCGTCGGGCGCGGTATCGTTGACCCTGTCCATCGCGCCCGCGAACCAGCCGGCGAACATGTAGCAAAGCTTGCCGGTCTTGCCCGGTTGCGCGAGCACGAACGACGAGTGCCGCAATTCGATCCGCGCATGCGAGCTGGCCGGATCGGCTTCGATGATCCTGAAGATGCCCCAGCCGCGCTGCGACAGACGGTTCAGGTAATGCTCGAATACCGCCATGCCGGCAAGACCATGTTGCTTCGCTTCCTTCTCGCACCAGAAGTAGGCGGACTTGTGACCGGCCTTGTAGAGAATCCCGGCGTACGTATCGCGGCCGAGCGCTTCCTCGACGGCGACGTGGTTGTTGGTGAAGAAGTGGCGCGGCACGTACAGCATCGGCAGCGCGTCGGTGGTCCAGACGCCGGTGTCGGGATCGACGTCGATAGGCAGTTGCGGTTGCATGGGAAGGCTCCGTTTTTATCCGCTATAAAAGAAGGGGTAAAGCTCACACCGTCCAGACTTCGCCGAACACCCTTACCCAGTTTTCGCCCATGATCTTGCGGATGCGCGTCTCGCTCCAGCCGGCGCGTTCCATCGCGGCGGTCAGGTTCGGAAACTCGCCGATCGTGCGAATGCCTTCGGGATTCACGACCTTGCCGAAGTTCGTCAACTGGCGATAACGGCCCTTGTCGTGCGTGATCCAGTCGAAAAACTCGGTGCTGTAGCCCTGCGTGAAATCCGTGCCGATCCCCACCTGGTCCTCGCCGATCAGGTTCACCACGTACTCGATCGCCTCGATATAGTCCTCGACGGTCGCGTCCGGTCCGCGCTTCAGGAACGGCGGGAACATCGTCACGCCGACGAAGCCGCCCGCGTCCGCGATCTCCTTCAACTGCTCGTCGGTCTTGTTGCGCGGATGCTCCTTGAGCCCGGACGGGCAGCAATGCGAATAGCAGACCGGCTTCTTCGACGCCGCGATCGCCTCCGACGACGTCTTGCCGCCCACATGCGACAGATCGACCATGATGCCGACGCGGTTCATCTCCTGAATCACTTCGCGCCCGTAGCCGGACAGACCGCCGTCACGTTCGTAGCAGCCGGTGCCGACCAGGTTCTGCGTGTTGTAGCAAAGCTGCACCACGTTGACGCCGAGATCCTTGAACGCTTCGATATAGCCGAGGTTGTCCTCGAACGCATGCGCGTTCTGGAAGCCGAAGATGATGCCGGTCTTGTTCTCTTCCTTGGCGCGGAAGATGTCGTCGGTGGTGCGCACCAGCGTGAGGATTTCGCTGTATTGGCGGATTTGCTGCTTCATTTCGGCGATGTTGTCGACGGTCTTCTGAAAATTTTCCCAGACCGACACCGTGCAGTTCACTGCGGTCACGCCGCCCTTGCGCATGTCCTCGAACACCGAGCGCTCGAACTTCGAAATGTTCAGCCCGTCGATGATGATGCTGTTCTCGTGCAGTTGACTCATCGTTTGCTCCACGCGTACTCAGTAAATGGGAAAGCGCTCGCACAGCGCGAAAATCTCGCGGCGCACGCGTTGTTCGGTTGCGGCATTGCCTTCGGGCGACACGCGCAGCGCATCGAGCACCTCGACGATCAGACGCCCGACCTCGCGAAACTCGCTGACGCCGAAGCCGCGTGTCGTCCCCGCCGGTGTGCCGAGGCGGATGCCGGAGGTGATGGTCGGCTTCTCCGTATCGAACGGAATGCCGTTCTTGTTGCAGGTGATGCCCGCGCGCTCCAGCGCCTGTTCGACCTGATTGCCCTTGAGCCCCTTCGGCCGCAGATCGACCAGCAGCAGATGGTTGTCGGTGCCGCCCGTCACCAGATCGACGCCGCCCGATGTGAGCACCTCGCCCAATGCCCGCGCGTTCGCGAGCACGCTGTCGATATAGGTTTTGAAGTCCGGCTGCAGCGCCTCGCCGAATGCGACCGCCTTGCCGGCGATCACGTGCATCAGCGGGCCGCCCTGCAAGCCGGGGAACACGGCAGAGTTGATCTTCTTTGCGATCTCCTCGTCGTTGGTCAGCACGAATCCGCCGCGCGGACCGCGCAAGGTCTTGTGGGTGGTCGACGTGACCACGTGCGCATGCGGGACCGGATTGTCATGGCGGCCCGCCGCGATCACGCCGGCGATATGCGCCATGTCCACCATCAGCTTCGCACCGGCGCCATCGGCGATCGCGCGCAGCCGCACGAAGTCGAGCGCGCGCGGATAGGCGGAGAAGCCGGCGATCAGCAGCGTCGGCTTGTGCTGTTGCGCCAGTTCCTCGATCTGCTCGTAGTCGATCAGCATCGTGTCGCGCCGCACGCCGTACTGCACCGCGTTGAACCACTTGCCCGACATCGCGGGTTTCGCGCCGTGCGTCAGATGGCCGCCCGCGTCGAGCGACATGCCGAGCACCGTGTCGCCGGGCTTCGCGAGCGCGAGCATCACCGCGCCGTTGGCCTGCGCGCCGGAATGGGGCTGCACGTTGGCGAACTTCGCGTCGAACAGCTGCTTGATGCGATCGAGCGCCAGCGTCTCGATCGCGTCGACGTATTCGCAACCGCCGTAGTAACGCTTGCCCGGATACCCTTCCGCGTACTTGTTGGTCAGCACCGAGCCCTGCGCGTCGAGCACCGCGCGCGAGACGATGTTTTCCGACGCGATCAGCTCGACTTGCGACTGCTGACGCTCGAGCTCTTTCAGAATGGCGCCGCGCACGGCCGGGTCGCGCGCCGCTAGCGAGTCGTCGAAGAAGGGATTCGGGTTCGACATGGAAGGTCCGTGAGATCGTTGACGGGAAGGCCGCTACGGGTTGCCGGCGGAATCGCGCTACCGCTTTGCCTTGGGTCTATTCTTGACGGTCGCCCGGCGCGTCTATTTACGAATTCAGACGCGTTCTTTGCCTTTTCCGCCATGCGCAACCTGTTTCGACAAGTCGGCGCGATCCGCGCGCTCAGCGCTGCACTACAACGCAGTATTCCTGCGCCGATCGGGTGCGCTGCAAGGGCGTCGCCGCGCTGTTCCGGTGCCGCGCGGATGCTTTCATCAGTCGATTGCTTAGCTATTCCAGGCTTTGTGCGCAGTATCCAAGGGTTTAGCCTGATGGCACGGTAGTTGCCCTGATACTCAGAATTCAGATAGTCGCCCTCCCCACGGCGACGCGACATTTACATCAGGAATCACCGTTCCCATGTCCACCGATCGCACGGCATCGTTGTCGCATTTCGCATTCATGCCGGTCCCCAACTTCACGATGATCGCCTTCTCGAACGCGATCGAAGTGCTACGCATGGCGAACTATCTGACCGGCCAGACGCTTTACCGCTGGTCGATCGTGAGTCCCGCCGGCGGGCCGGTCATGGCGAGCAACGGGTTATCCGTCGATACGGGGTCGGTCGAATGCGTCGGGCAACCCGACATCGTGTTCGTGGTCGGCGGCATCGACGTGCAGCGCTCCACCACCGCCGAGCATCTGTCCGCGCTGCGCCGTTTCGCGCGCATGGGCTGCGTGCTGGGCAGTCTTTGCACGGGCACCTATGCGCTCGCGCGCGCCGGCCTGCTGGCCGGTTATGCGTGCGCGATCCATTGGGAAAACATGTCGGCGCTGAAGGAAGAGTTTCCCGATACGCGCTTTCTGAAAGAGCTATTCGTGATCGATCGCGATCGCGTGACCTGTACCGGCGGCGTCGCGCCGCTCGACATGATGCTGAACCTGATCGCGCCGCGTGTTGGCACCGCTCGGGTCACGCAGATCGCCGAGCAGTTCATCGTCGAACACGTGCGCGACACCAGCGCGCAGCAGAAGATGCCGCTCGTCGCGCGGCTCGGCTCGGCCAACAAATCGCTGTTCGAAGTGATCACGCTGATGGAGAACAACATCGAGGAGCCGCTGTCGCGCGAAGAACTGGCGCGGCTCGCCGGCATGTCGCAACGGCAGTTGCAACGGCTGTTCCGCGAACATCTGGGCATGACGCCGACGCACTACTATCTGACACTGCGCCTGCGGCGCGCGCGCGAGTTGCTGTTGCAGACCGACATGTCGATCATGCACATCACGATGGCCTGCGGTTTCCAGTCGGCCTGCCACTTCTCGAAGAGCTATCGCGATGCGTTCGGCACCGCGCCGACGCGCGAGCGTCGCAAGCAGGTGCCTTCGCTATCCGGTGCGCCAGTGATGGCGGCTTGATCAATGAACAGAAGCGCCGCGTGCCCGGCAGGTCACGCAGCGCTTTAGCGGCCAATCAAACTCAAGCCGCCTTCAACAACCCGGGCGGGTCGATCACAAACTTCTTCGGCGCGCCGCCGTCGACGTCTCCATGTTCGTGAGCGGCACGCCGCACACGCTGCGGGGCGCACCGTTTCACCAGCGTAGCGGCCTACAACTTTTTCTTTACCCCCGCGCAACATATCCTCGTTTGCCATCGGTTCGCAAAAGCCCGATAGTGCTGCCTCAGCCGAATCGCCGATCTGCCGATTCACACTCCCCCGACCGAGGACCCGTTTGCCATGAAGACCCGAGCGCTCAAACTGATAACAACCGCTACGTTCGCGCTGTTCACGCTCTGCGCGATCTCACCCGTCGGCCACGCGGCCGAGCCCACCGCCGCGCAACTCCAACCGACCATCGATGCCGCGATCAGGCCGCTGATGGCGAAGTACCATATCGCCGGCATGGCGATCGGCGTGATCGACGACGGCAAGCCCTACGTCTACAACTACGGCGTCGCATCGACGCAAACCGGCAAGCCGGTCACACGCGATACGCTGTTCGAACTCGGCTCGGTCAGCAAGACCTTCACGGCGACGCTCGCGTCGTATGCGCAGCTCGACGGCAAGCTGTCGTTGTCGGATGGCACGGAGCGCTATCTGCCGACGCTGCGCGGCCGCCCGTTCGGCAAAGTCAGCCTGCTGAACCTCGGCACGCACACGCCTGGCGGTCTGCCGCTCCAGGTGCCGGACGACATCCATAACGACGCGCAATTGCTGCGGTACTTCCACGACTGGGAGCCCGCTCATGCGCCCGGCACGTTCCGCACCTACTCGAATCCCGGCATCGGCACGCTCGGCCTGATCACCGCGAAGACCATGGGACAGGATTTCACCGTGCTGATGCAGCAACGCGTGTTTCCGGCGCTCGGCATGAAGAACAGCTACATCGACGTCCCCGCGGCGAAAATGCCGGACTATGCGCAGGGCTATGCGAAAGACGGTGCGCCCATCCGCCTGACGGGCGGCGTGATTTCCGCCGAAGCGTACGGGGTGAAGTCGACCGCCGCCGACATGCTGCGTTTCGTGCAGGCCAACATGAACCTGATTCCGCTCGACAGTCAGTGGCAGCGCGCGATCACGGACACGCATACCGGCTACTTCCAGGCCGGGGTGCTGACTCAGGATCTGATCTGGGAGCAGTACCCGTATCCGGTCGCGTTGCCGACCTTGCTGGAGGGCAATTCGCCGGAGATGGTCCTCAACGGCACGCCGTCGACCGCAATCAAACCGCCGCTGCCGCCGCAGCAGAACGTCTGGATCAACAAGACCGGATCGACCAACGGCTTCGGCGCGTATGTCGCGTTCGTGCCGCAAAAGCGCATCGGTATCGTGATGCTCGCCAACCGAAATTTCCCGAACGAAGCGCGCGTGAGCGCCGCGCATCAGATCCTCACGGCGCTGGATGGCGGCAAGCCCTGATACGGCGTGGACTTACGGGCGCAGCCGCGCACGCGCTGCGCCGGCGATCCGCGCGAGCGCATCCGCGCTCAGACGGGCCGCGATTTTCTCGACGTACGCATGATGCCGCGCTTCGAGCGGCGCACCGAGCTCCCGCGCGAGCAGATAGCGGATCAGCGCAATGCGCCGATGACGCAGCGCGATACTTTGATCGAGCAGCGCGAGCGCGGCGCCGGCATCGCGCTCATCGCGCGCGCGTGCCGTGAGAAGCGAGGTGGCCGCGCGTGCCGACGTCATGGCGACATCAGCAAAGCGAAGCGCGCGTCGCTCAGCACATCAACGGCTCGGCGGCGTCGAGCATGATCCTGACGAAGTAATCCGCGAAACTGCGACGCACGACGATGTCGAAACTGTCGGCGCCCGTGGGCAGCAACGTAATCGACGCCTTGAAATAGTGGCTCTGCGCGCACTGCCCCACCCCGAAAAGTTTGGGATGCAGATCGAGTGGACAGCCGCGCGCGAGCACGTCGCGCGTGCGCGTGCCGCTGATTTCGAGCACCGTATAGCCGCTGCCCACATCGACCGCCGATGCGAACACGCCCGCGAACGCCGCGCCGAGCTTCGCCTGCAACGGCGCCGTGCGCGTCGCATCGTGCGCGGTTTCCGAACGCACGAGCCATTCGTCCGGGCCGAGCCAGACCATGTCGTAGCCGTTGCCGCGCGCGACGGTGTTCGGCTTCTCCGGCGGCTTGCAGCCGATCACCTGTTCCACCGCGCGAATGAACGCCGAGTCGCGCGTATCGCCGCGCACGTTCACGAGTTCGAGAAATGGCCGCTCGCCGAGCCGGAACGCGGCAGTCGCGTTGGCCTGATGCTGTTTCAGCAGCCCATCCACACCGACCAGCGGCGACTCCTGCCACGCGGCGTTTTGCCGCCCGAGCGTGCGGTCCACGATGGACACCGTCCCGCCTGTTTCATTCCACATGTTGACGTGCTCCTTCGCTGTCGTAGAACACCGGACTCGCGATCTTCGCCGCGATCTGTTTGCCGCTCGCGAGCGGAATCGTGACGGTCGTGCCGATCTTGTCGAGACCGCCCTTGACGACCGCCATCGCGATCGAGCGTTGCAGAATCGGGCTGTAATAGCTCGACGTGACGTGCCCGAGCATCGGCGCGGTGTCGCCCTGGAACGGACCGGCGACGATCTGCGAGCCCTCGGGTATCACGAACGACGCATCCTCCGCGAGCAGCCCGACCAGTTGCTTGCGTCCCGCCTTCGCGGTGTCCGAGCGGGCGAGCGAGCGCTTGCCGAGAAAGTCCTTCGACTTCGCGACGAGCCCGCCCATGCCGAGGTCGTGCGGCGTCATCGAGCCGTCCGTATCCTGGCCGACGATGATGTAGCCCTTCTCCGCGCGCAGCACGTGCATCGTCTCGGTGCCGTACGGCGTGATGTCGAACTCGGCGCCCGCGGCCATCAACGCTTCCCACACCGCGCGTCCGACGTTGGCCGGCACGTTCACCTCATACGCGAGTTCGCCCGAGAAGCTGATGCGCATCACGCGCGCCGCCGCGCCCGCGACGGTGCCTTCACGATACGTCATGAACGGAAACGCCGCGTTCGCGAAGTCGATGTCGTCGCAGACCTTTTGCAGCACCTTGCGGCTCATCGGGCCGACTACCGCAAAAGTTGCCCAGTGATCGGTGACCGACGCGAGCCGCACGCGCAGGTCGGGCCATTCGGTTTGCAGCCAGCGTTCGAGCCACGTGAGCACACGCGCCGCGCCGCCGGTGGTGGTCGTCATCATGTAGTGCTGCTCGGCGAGGCGCACGGTCACGCCGTCGTCGAAGATCATGCCGTTTTCGTCGAGCATCAGGCCGTAGCGGCACTTGCCGACTTCGAGCCTGGTCCACGGATTCGTGTACACCCAGTTCAACAGTTTCGCGGAATCGGGGCCCTGAATATCGATCTTGCCTAGCGTCGACGCATCGAGGATGCCGACGCTCGTGCGCACCGCGAGCGCTTCGCGCGCAACCGCCGCGTGCAGATCCTCGCCCGTTTTCGGGTAATACCACGGACGCTTCCAGTTGCCGACGTCCTCGAACGCCGCGCCGTGTTCCACGTGCCATTCGTGCACCGCCGTCTTGCGCACCGGATCGAGCAATTCGCCCAATTCCCGGCCGGCGAAAGTGCCGAACGTGACCGGCGTGTAGTTCGGCCGGAACGTCGTCGTGCCGGTCTCGGGAATGGTCTTACCGAGCGCCTGGGCGAGAATCGCCATGCCGTTGATGTTGCCGAGCTTGCCCTGGTCGGTGCCGAAGCCCATCGCGGTGTAGCGCTTCACGTGTTCGACGGATTCGAAGCCTTCGCGCGCCGCGAGGAAGATATCGGCCGCCGCGACGTCGTTCTGGAAATCGACGAACTGCTTGGCCCCGCGCGTGGCCAACTCGCGTCCGCCGACGAGCCACAGCGGTTCCAGCTTCGTTTCGCTCAGTTCGGCGACCTGCACCGGCTTTGGCCGCGCGACGATGTGCCCGGCGGCGCGCGCCGCTTCGACGCCGGCGTCGAGCGCGAAGCGGATGCCCTGGCCGAGCGTGAAGTCGCCCGCGCAGGCGCCGACGCTGGTCTCTGGCTGGACCGCCTTGCCCGGCACGAAGCAGGCCTTGTCGTCATGCCAATGGGCCTTGCCGCCCGACTGCGCGAACAGATGCAGCACTGGGCTCCAGCCACCCGACATCGCGAGCAGATCGCACGGCAGTTGGCCCTGCTGAGCGGTGATCTGCCCTTTCGCATACGAGGCGAGCGACACCGACGCGACGCGCAGCTTGCCATGCGCCGCCGTGACGACCGTGCCGTTCAGCACCTTGATGCCATGGCGGCGCGCGAGCGCCGGCAGCGTGCCTTTCGATTCGCCCGCGCGCGGATCGATGACGCTCACCTGCGCGCCGGCCGCTTTCAGGTCGAGCGCGCATTGATAGCCGTCGTCGTTGTTCGTGAACACGATCGCATTGCGACCCGGCAGTACCGCATACCGATGCAGATAGCTCGACACCGCCGACGCGAGCATCACGCCAGGCAGATCGTTGTTGCCGAACACGATCGGCCGTTCATGCGCGCCGGTCGCGAGAATCACGCGTTTCGCGCGGATCTTCCACAGCAGTTCGCGCGTGCCCTTGCGCTGCGACACGGGCAGATGATCGGTCAGGCGCTGGGTGACCGTGACGAGATTGTGGTCCTGATAGCCGAACGCGGTGCTGCGGCTCAGGATCTTCACATCGGGCAACTGCCGCAATTCGTCCTCGATTTTCTGCACCCACCGCAGCGCGGGCTTGCCGTCGATCTCCGCGCCGCAGGACAGCAGCGAGCCGCCCAGCTCGGGCTGATCGTCGACGAGCGTCACGCGCGCGCCGGACAAGGCCGCCGCGTGCGCGGCCGCGAGCCCGGTCGGGCCGCCGCCGACGACCAGCACGTCGCAATGCGCGAAGCACTTGTCGTAGCGGTCCGCGTCGCGCTGTCGCGGCGCGGTGCCGAGGCCGGCCGCGTCGCGAATCGCTTCCTCGTACTTCGGCCAGAGTTTGCGCGGCCACATGAAGGTCTTGTAGTAGAAGCCCGCCGGAATGAAGCGCGCGATCTTCTGGTTGATCGCCATGCGGTCCTTCTCGATGCTCGGTTTCGCGTTCACGCTGCTCGCGACGAGCCCCTGGTACAACTCGACTTCGGTGGCGCGCGCGTTCGGCACCGTGTAGGCGCCGGTCTCCAGTTGCACGACCGCGTTCGGCTCCTCGACGCCCGCGGTCACGATGCCGCGCGGCCGATGATATTTCCAGCTGCGCGCGACGAAATGCATGCCGTTCGCGAGCAATGCGGACGCGAGCGTATCGCCTTGATAACCCTGATACTCGACGCCGTTGAACGTGAAGCTCAGCGCGATCGCGCGATTGATGCGCCCGCCGGTCGGGAGTCGGTCTTTCTGGCTCATGATGCTTTGCCCTCTTGTGCCTTTACCTGTGCGTTTGCTGCCTGTGTATCGGTACTGTCCAGCGCCAGCAACGGACGCTCGAACGTCTGATAGCCCTGGAACGCATAGCTGACGGTGTCGCGCTGCGCCTTGAACCAGCGGCGGCAGCCCTGCGTGTGGAACCATTGCTCGCGATGCACGCCGCGCGGGTTCTTGCGCATGAAAAGGTAGTCGCCCCATTCCTTGTCGGTGAGCTTGTCCGTGTCGAGCGGGCGGGCGATGTCCGCCTCGCCGCCGCACGAGAATTCGGTTTCGGCGCGAGGACCGCACCACGGGCATTCGATCAGCAGCATCTGTGTCTCCTTGTCGACTAGTGGGCCACGGCGGCAGCGCCATGCTCATCGATCAGATGACCGGAATAGAACCGGTCCAGCGAAAACGGCGCGTTCAACGGATGGGGTTCGTCCTTCGCGATCGTGTGCGCATAGACCCATCCCGAGCCGGGCGTCGCCTTGAAGCCGCCCGTCCCCCAGCCGCAGTTGAAATACAGTCCCTTCACATCGGTCTTGCTGATGATCGGGCACGCGTCCGGCGACACGTCGACGATGCCGCCCCACTGCCGGTTCATCCGCACGCGGGAAAACACCGGGAACATTTCGACGATCGCCTCGAGCGTGCCCTCGATGACCTGGAAGCTGCCGCGCTGCCCGAACCCGGTGTACTGATCGACGCCCGCGCCGATCACGAGATCGCCCTTGTCGGACTGGCTGATATACGCGTGGACCGCATTCGACATCACGACCGTGTTGACGACCGGCTTGATCGGCTCCGACACCAGCGCCTGCAACGGATGGCTTTCGAGCGGCAGCCGCACGCCGGCCATGTCGGCGAGCGTCGACGTGTTGCCGGCCGCGACCACCGCGACCTTCTTCGCCTTGATGAAACCCTTGGTCGTGTCGACGCCCGTCACCTGGCTGCCGTCGCGGCGAATGCCGACGACCTGGCAGTTCTGCACGATGTCGACGCCGGCCTGATCGGCGCCGCGCGCGAAGCCCCACGCCACCGCATCGTGCCGGGCCACGCCGCCGCGCCGCTGGATCGATGCGCCGAGCACCGGATAGCGGCTGTTCAGGTTGATGGTCGGCTCGAGTTCCTTGATCTGCGCGGGCGTGAGAAATTCGGCGTCGACGCCGTTCAGGCGGTTCGCGTTGACGCGGCGTTCGGTGTCGCGCACGTCCTGCAGCGTATGCGCGAGATTCATCACGCCGCGCTGGCTGAACATCACGTTGTAGTTCAAATCCTGCGCGAGCCCTTCCCACAGCTTCATCGCCTTCTCGTAGAGCGCGGCGGATTCGTCCCACAGGTAGTTCGACCGCACGATCGTCGTATTGCGCGCGGTGTTGCCGCCGCCGATCCAGCCCTTCTCGAGCACCGCGACATTGCGCACGCCATGCTCCTTCGCGAGGTAGTACGCGGTCGCGAGACCGTGCCCGCCGCCGCCGACGATCACGACGTCGTATTCACGTTTAGGCTCGGGGCTGCGCCATTGCCGCTCCCAGTTCTCGTGATACGACATCCCGTTGCGTAGCAGGCTGAATATCGAATAGCGGCTCATCGTCGTTCCTTGGCGGTTTTGCAGATGCGGTGTAGCGGTTCAACACTCGATGACGTTCACGGCCAGTCCGCCGCGCGACGTCTCCTTGTATTTCGTCTTCATGTCGGCGCCGGTTTCGCGCATGGTGCGGATCACACTGTCGAGCGACACCACGTGCTTGCCGTCGCCCTTCATCGCGAGGCGGGCCGCGTTGATCGCCTTGATCGCGCCCATCGCGTTACGCTCGATGCACGGAATCTGCACCAGCCCGCCGACCGGATCGCAGGTCATGCCGAGGTTGTGTTCCATGCCGATTTCGGCGGCGTTCTCGACCTGGGTGGGCGTGCCGCCCATCACGGCCGCGAGCGCGGCGGCGGCCATCGAGCAGGCCACGCCCACTTCGCCCTGGCAGCCCACCTCGGCGCCGGAGATCGACGCCGTTTCCTTGTAGATGATGCCGATCGCCGCGGCGGTCAGCAGGAAGTCGACGATGCCGGCGTCGTTCGCCGCATGCATGAATTTCACGTAGTAGTGCAGCACTGCCGGGATCACGCCGGCCGCGCCATTGGTCGGCGCGGTGACGACCCGGCCGCCCGCGGCGTTCTCCTCGTTGACGGCCATCGCGTACAGGTTGACCCAGTCGAGCATCGACAGCGGGTCGCGCAGCGATTCCTCCGAGCGTGCGCGCAAGCGCTCGCACAGCTCGGCCGCGCGACGCTTCACGTGCATCGGGCCGGGCAACTCGCCGCGCGCCTTGCAACCTCGCTCGACACATGCGGCCATGGTGCGCCAGATCGCCAGCAGGCCCTCGCGCACGTCGGGCTCGGGCCGGGTCGCGCATTCGTTGCGCAACGTCACTTCGGCGATGGACAGGCCGCTTTCGCGGCACACGCGCATCAGATCGTCGCCGGTGCGAAACGGATACGGCACCTCCGCGTTGGCGCGCCGGCCGTTCACGCGATCGCCGTCGCGATTGACGACGAAGCCGCCGCCGATCGAGAAGTACTCTTTTTCGACGAGCAGTTGACCGTTCTCGTCGAAGGCCTGGAAGCGCATGCCGTTCGGATGCACGACGCCCGAGCCCGGCGCGCCCGGCATCAGCTTGCGCAAGAAGCCGACATGTTCGCGCTCGTCGAACGCGACCGGATGCTTGCCGAGCAGCACGAGCTGTCGGGTCTCGCGGATCGCGCGCAGCCGCGGCTCGATCAGCTCAGGATCGAGCCGGTCGGGCAGATTGCCTTCGAGGCCGAGCAGCACCGCCTTGTCGGTGCCGTGGCCCTTGCCGGTCGCGCCGAGCGAGCCGAACAGCTCGGCTCTGACGCGCCGCACGAAGCCGAGCAGATTCGCGTCCTCGATGTGCGATGCGAAGCGGCATGCGGCGATCATCGGCCCGACCGTGTGCGAGCTGGATGGACCGATGCCGATCTTGAACAGATCGAAGACGCTGACGTTCATGGCGTGCCTTGTGCGTTGTGTCTTGCGTGTTGCGATGGCCGGAAGCGCTTCGACTCGACTCATGCGCCCGGACGGAATGTGCGTCTATTGCACCGCACGCCGGGCCGGATCGATAGAATAAAAACGGCATCGCAATGGGATGGCGTCGTCAGGTGAACCGCCAGGCGGGTCTTCCGGCGCATTTGCGATGACTTGGGACGCATTTGCGACAGGCGCCCCGATTGCGGCCGGCAATGCTGAAGGTCCGTGGTGCTATCCTCGCTTCACCGTTTCGGTCAACGTTCGTTCCTCTTTCGCCGTTCTTTTCACCGACCCGCCGCGCGCATGAATTCCGCTGAAACGCTTGCCCCTCCCTCACTCGACACAGCCACGAAGCAGCGCATCCGCTTCGGCATCATCCTGCTGCCGAACTTCACGCTGACCGCATTCGCGGGTTTCGTCGACCTGCTGCGCCTGTCCGCCGACGAAGGCGACTTCAGCAAGCCGGTGCGCTGTTCGTGGAGCGTGATCGGGGAAACCCTGGCTCCGGTGCGCGCGAGTTGCGGCATCCAGATCACGCCGTGGGAAACCTTCGAGACCGCCGGGAAGTTCGACTACGTGGTGGTGGTCGGCGGACTGCTGCACTCGGGGCCGGCCGCTAGCGAGGCGACGCTCGCGTTCATCCGCCGCGCCGCCGCCCGCGACGCGACGCTGGTCGGCATGTGCACCGGCGTGTTCTCGCTGATGCGCGCGGGCGTGCTCGACGGCCATCGGATCTGCGTGAGCTGGTTTCACTACTGGGATTTCATCGAGCGCTTTCCGTCGGTCGACGAACAGATGCTGGTCGCCGACCGGCTGTTCGTGATCGACCGGCGACGCATCACCTGTTCCGGCGGCCGCGCGTCGATCGACGTCGCCGCCGCGATCCTGCTGCGTCATTTCGAAACCGCCACGGTGCAGAAGGCGCTGCGCATCCTGCTCGTCGACGACCTGCAGAAAGGCAACGCGCCGCAGCCGCATCCGCCCGGTCTCGCGCCGGCCTCGCATCCGAAGGTCAAGCGCGCGATCCTGCTGATGGAGCAGCACGTGGGCCGCGCGCTGCCGCTCGACGAACTGGCGGGCAAGCTCGATCTGTCGCCGCGTCAGCTCGAACGGCTGTTCAAGGCGCAGACCGGCAAGGCGCCGCAGGCCTACGCGAAGCTGGTGCGCCTGCGCACCGCCGCGTGGTTGTTGACGAGCTCAGACAAAACCGTCGCCGATATCGCGTCGAGCTGCGGCTTTTCGGACGCCTCGCACCTGGGACGGGAATTTCGCAAACAGTTCGGCGTGCCGCCGATGATGTATCGCGAGCAGCGCGGCACGGCGCAGCAAGCCGACGACGGCTCGTGCTACGACGAAACGTTTCCGGGCCGCGCGCAGGCGATCTGAATCCGCGCGGCCTGCGAGGCCGCGGCACCCGCTACTCCGGCATGCGCCGCTCGACGCTCGGCGCATGTCCGAACTGCGCGCGATAGGCCTTGCTGAAATGACACGGAGAATGAAAACCGCACACCGCGGTCACGCGCGCGATCGACGCGTCGGTATTGCGCAGCAGATCGCGCGCTCGGCGCAGCCGCAAGCTCAGGTAGTAATGCGTCGGCGACATGTTCAGGAATAGCTTGAACATCCGTTGCAAATGACGCTGCGACAGGTTGACGAGCCGGGCGAGTTCGTCGAGCGATAGCGGCTCCTCGATGTTCGCTTCCATCAGCCGCACCACTTCGATCAGCTCGGTGCGCGACAGGCCGACCCGCGCGTCGACCGGAATGTGCTGGTAATCGGTCGAGCCGCGAATCCGCTCGACGATGAATTGCTCGGACACCTGCGCGGCCACCGCGGCCCCCAGCCGCATGCCCACCAGATGCAGCATCAGATCGAGCGGCGCGGTTCCGCCGGTGCAGGTCAACCGGTCGCGGTCGATCACGAACAGTTCGTCGTCGAAATGCACGTGCGGATAGCGCTGGTGCAACGGCGACATGTCCTCCCAATGCACGGTCGCGCGATAGCCGTCGAGCAGCCCGGCCGCGAGCAGCGCATACGGACCCGTGCAGATGCCGCCGAGCGGCACGCGGTGCGCGGCCGCCTCGCGCAGCAGCGCGATCACCGCGTCGTTCACATACTCGCGCACGTGCCAGCCCGCGCACACGAACAGCAGGTCCGGCATGCCGGCCTCGGCGAGCGTGGTGGTCGGTTTCACCGTGATGCCGTTGCTCGCGCGCGCCGGCTCGCCGTCCGGCGTGATCACGGACCACCGGTAGTGCTGCGCGCGGCCCACGTAGTTCGCCATGCGCAGCACCTCGACCGCGCTCGTGAACGCGATCATCGAGAAGTTCGGCAGCGTCAGGAAGCCGACGTGCGCGACGGCGCACAGCCGCGCATCGGCTTCGGCGGAGGCGATTGCGTCGCGCTTCATGGACGTATCGAATCAGGCCATCAACCGTGTTGCGCCGCCGGCTCGCGGCGCACTTTCATCGCATTGCGCAAACCGGCGAACAGGGGCGCGCGTACCTTGCCCGGCGCCCGGCCGAAGCTCTCGGTGATGCGGTCCAGAATGATCGCCAGCATCACGACCGACATCCCGCTTTCGAAACCGAGTCCGATATCGAGCCGCTGGATGCTCGCGAGCACGTCGTTACCGAGGCCGCCCGCGCCGACCATCGACGCGATGATCACCATCGACAGCGCCATCATGATGGTCTGGTTCACGCCGGTCATGATCGACGGCAGCGCGTTCGGAAACTGCACCTTGTACAGCAGTTGCCACGGCGTGCAGCCGAACGCCTGTCCCGCTTCGACGATTTCGCGATTCACGTGCTTGATGCCGAGCGCGGTCAGACGCACCGCGGGCGGCATCGCGAAGATCACCGTCGACAGGATGCCCGGCACGCGGCCGAGACCGAACAGCATCGCGGCCGGAATCAGGTAGACGAACGCGGGCATCGTCTGCATCAGATCGAGCACCGGGCGCACGATCATTTCGATGGCGCGGCTCTTCGCCGTCCAGATGCCGAGCGGCACGCCGAGCACGAGACTGATCACCGTCGATGACAGCGTGAGGCCGAGCGTGATCACCATCTGATCCCAGAAGCCGGTGCCGTAGATCAGCAGCAGCGCCGCCAGCGTGAACAGCGCGAAGCGCCAGCCGACGCGCCACAAGCCGATGCCGACGAAGAACGCCATCAGCGCCCACATCGGCACGGCCTGCAAACCGTGCTCGACCGCCGCGGCGAAACTCTCGATGACCTTGCCGATCGTGTCGAAGGTCTGCGCGTCGTGATCGAGCAGGTAGTGAACGCCGCGATCAACCCACGCGCCAACTGGAATGACTTCAGACATGAGAACCTCGATGGCGCGTGAGAACGGTCAGCACGTTCGTCTTGTTGACCGAACCGCAGTACGAGCCGTCCGCTTCGACGACCGGCAGCGGCACGCGGCTCGCCACCACGCGCGCGACCACGTCGTCGAGCGGCGTGCTGCGGCGGATGCATTCGATCTGGTTGAGCTGCGGCGACGCGCTGCCCGTCGCATCGCGGCACACGAAGCCGCGAATCCGGCGCTCGCTATCGAGCACGAACGCGTAGTCGGCGCTGCCGTTGAGCGTCGCGGCGACGCTCGACGCATCGATCTGCGGCGCGTGCATCAGCGGCACGTCGTCGGTCTGCATCAGATCGCCGGCCGTCAGATAGCGGCTCGTGTCGATGCCTTCGAAGAACGCGCGCACGTAGTCGTCGGCCGGGTTCTTGATGATTTCCCGCGGCGTGCCGATCTGCACCACGCGCCCGCCTTCCATGATCGCGATGCGCGTGCCGATGCGCATCGCCTCCTCGAGATCGTGCGACACGAACAGGATCGTGCGCTGCTGCTCGCGTTGCAGATCGAGCAGCACGTTCTGCATCTCCTTGCGCTTGAGCGGATCGAGCGCGGAGAACGCCTCGTCCATGATCATCAGCGACGGGTTGACCGCGAGCGCGCGCGCGAGCCCGACGCGCTGCTGCATGCCGCCCGACAACTCGGCCGGCAGTTTCTGCGCGAACGGTGCAAGGCCGACCTGTTCGAGCACCGTCAGCGCCCGGGCCTCGCGCTCCTTACGGCCGACGCCCGCGACTTCGAGCCCGAACGCCGCGTTGGCCAGCACGTTGCGCTGCGGCATCAGCGCGAAGGACTGGAACACCATGCTCATGTCCTTGCGGCGCAACGCGGTCAGCTCGGCGCGCGGCACGCCCGCGACATCGCGGCCGTCGATCAGCACCTTGCCGGCGCTGGGCTCGACGAGCCGATTGATCAGGCGAATCAGCGTCGACTTGCCCGAGCCGGACAGGCCCATCAGCACGAAGATCTCGCCCTCGCGAACCTCGAACGAAGCGTTGTGGACGCCGACGATCTGACCGGTGCGGGCAAACACCTCTTCTTTCGTGGCGCCGCCGGCCAGCATCGCGAGCGCCTGTTTCGGGTTGCTGCCGAACACCTTGCACAGCCCTTCGACCACGACCTTGGGGGAATTCATCGAGTGCTCTCCTCGCTTGCGGACGTCCGTCCGCGCTGTGCCTACATAGTTGCCAGAAAAAAGTGCGGCTAACCGACTAATTCCGACAACCACATGAGGAAATGCGACACCCGGCCATGCCGTGGACGCTCGGCGCGGCGAGCAAACCCTTGTGGGAGAAAGGATTGACGCGGATTGGCCGACGCGCGGAGCGTGTCGCCACAGAGGAGGCAGCGCTCCCGGACGGCGACGAGCGCGAGACGCTTCCGAGTTGAACCGGTCAGGAAATCGACACGCCCAGCAAGCGCCCGACGCCGAACGTGAACCCTGCCGCAATGAGCCCGATGACGATCTGGCGCAGCGCCGAAAACCCCGCGCTGCGTCCGTTGAACAACGACGTGAACACGCCGATCGACGCGAGCGCCAGCATGCTCAGCACGACACACTGAACGATTGCGCTGACGCCGCGCGTCCACAGGAACGGCATCACCGGGAAAATCGCGCCGAGCGAGAACAGGCAGAACGACACACCCGCCGCCGACCACGGATTGCCGCCCAGTTCCGCCGGATCGAGACCGAGCTCCTCGCGCGTGAGGGTGTCGAGCGCCTTGTCCTTGTCGCGCATCATCTGCGAGGCCACGCGTTTCGCCTCGCTCGCGTCGAGCCCTTTCGCGCGGTAGATCAGCGTGAGCTCGTGCTCCTCCGCTTCGGGCTGTTCTTCGATCTCCTCGGCTTCCTTGGCGATCTGCGTGCTCGCGAGTTCGCGCGCATTGGTGACCGACAGCCATTCGCCGAGCGCCATCGAACAGGCACCGGCGATCAGCCCGGCGAGGCCGGTCAACAGGATCGCCTTGTTGCCGGTGCCCGCGCCGGCGACGCCCATGATCAGGCAGAAGTTGGACACGAGGCCATCGTTCGCGCCGAGAACCGCCGCGCGCAGATCGTTGCCCGCCGCGGCGCCCTTGTGCCACGACTCGGCCGCGGCAATGCGCGCGCCGGACGACAGGTTGGCATTGCCGGTGCTCGCGAGCGTCTGCACGACGGCCGCGTGATGATGTTCGTCGGCCGACATGTGGCCCGCGTCGCGTTGGCCTTGATATTTGTTGCGGTCCGCGTATTCGGCTGCGGCGAGCGTCGGCAGCACGAAGTCCGCGCCGCACACGCGCACGAGCCCCTTCATCAGACGCGTCTTGACCGCATGGCCACGGCCCTTCGGTTCGATGCCATTGGCTCTGAGCTTGTCGGCCCACACTTGCGCGTGGCTGTGTTCGGATTGCGCGAGATCCTGATAGACCTGCTTGCGGGTCTCGTCTTTCTCGACCTGCGCGAGCGTCTCATAGAGGGCGGCGCTGTGCAGTTCGTCGGAGAGATTCGCCTTGTAGCGTTTCACTTCATGTTTCGTTGCCATGATCGCGCCTCGCAACTGCCCGGCGCCTCATCAACGATGAATGCCACGCCGGGCGTCCGCCTGTCCGTTACTGGCTGGCAGGCGCACCAACGCCGGCCTTCTTCTGGGCTGCCTGCAGCTTGTCCGGATAGTTCGGATCGTTCTGCGCCGGCTGGTAGCCCGCGTCTTCGAGTTTCTTCAACTCGGCGTTCTTTTTCGCGCGGGCCTGTTTGCGCTCTGCCTTGCGCTCGGCCTTGGTCGGCTTTGGGGTGGTCGTCGTCGCGCCTTCCTGGGCTGCGGCATCCGTCGAGCCCTGCGCGAGCGCGAGCGGAATCGTACCGGCCATCAGTGCGACGGCCGAAACCCCCAGCATGATTCGTTTAATGGCGAAGCTCTTCATCACTGATATCCCCTGAAAAAATTGGCAATAACGTACGAATTGCGGCTGCGAATCGTGAACCACACGCCGGGTCGCGCAGCCTCCACGCGAACCCGTCAACGGGAGCTTACTGCCAAATAGCGGGATGCGGGTCGGGAGCGTGGACGGCCCTTGGCGGCCTCGCTTTCAGAATTCTCCGCGTTTTGCCGAGATTGACTCATGAACAATAGTGGCGCGGATCGATTTCATCCTCTACTCGGACCGTCGCTTCGTTCACATCTTTCCGCCGATCGTGCTCTATCTATGAAACGCATCTCTACGCGTGTCGCATTGTTAGCGGGTCTCATTGCCGTGCTTTATCTCGGTCTGTTCGACCATACTCCGCAAGGAAGCGAGTGTCGCAAATCGGCACCTGTCCACGGCCTGTACACGGCAGAGCTTTGCCTGTTGCGATGGATTCCGGGCCGCAGTGGAAGCCCTGAATATGTCGGCAGGCTATTCGATGCAAAAACTGGGAAGCTGCTTGCACAGCGCACGTTCAGCACGCCTGTCCCCGATCTTTTCTGGTCAACGGGTCTGCGATACTCGCTGAATCCGTATTCGCCGCCCCGTTATCTCGGTCCGTCCGTCGAATTTTCCCGCGGAGATGGCGGTGAAGGAGATTCGAGTATTTCGTTACCTCCGTCGTTCTGGGACAAACTAGCCGCCGCGCGCCCGCGCTTATAGTCGGCTGCGTCGTATGCCGGTGCCTGTGTCTCACCGTGCTGGAATCAAGCCGCACGCACCTCCTTCCGCGATTCGGTTTTTTGGCATGTCCGCGCCGTCAGGAGTATCTTTTAACCGCGCCGGAAGCGCCAACACCACCACTCCTCTACAAGACAGACGCTTCCCAGAGTACAGACCTGCTCGACAAAGCGCGGCGTTTCTAACATGCAACGAAGCGACATCAACTTATCGAGGATGGTGAAACAGTGAAAACAGTCAATCTTTTGAAGGTGCTCGGTATTGCATTGTGCGTGGCAACCGCATCCAGCGCCTATGCCCAGGCGAGCGACGCGCAGGCGCCCGCCGCCACGGCAGCCGCGCCGGCCCCGACCGCCCCGTCGACGCGTGCGGCGGATCGCAAGCTCGGCCGCGACGTGCGGCGCGCGCTCGGTAAAGCGCCGGGCTTCAATGTATCGAACGTGTTCGTGCGGGCGCGCGGCGGCGCGGTGACGTTGACCGGCTCGGTGCCTCAGGGCGACATGATCCAGCAGGCCGGCGATGTTGCGAAAGGCGTGCCGGGCGTGACCTCGGTGACCAACAGACTCACCCTGAACCTGCCATCCCGCGGGAGTGGCGGGAGCTGAGCACAAGCTGGACGAAACTCAGCGCCGCACCAACCCCACCACATATCTGCACACCTCGGTGCCCGCATTGAAGAACTCGCATTCGACCGGCGCACCGAGTTGCAAACAATCCCCCGCTTCGAGCCGGTGCGTGAGCGCGCCCTCGCGAAACGTCAGCACCCCTTGCGTGACCCAGATCTGCTGATGCTGAAACACGAACGCATCCGACGGATAAGGCACTCTCACCCCAGTCGGCAATTCGATTTCGAGCAGTTCCAGCACGCCGCCGGTCGGCGGTGAAATACGCCGCCGCGTATAGCCGGTTTCGGGGTCCTCCCACAGCGACTGGTCCGCATGACGCACGAGCCGCTCGCCGGTCTGCTCGGCGAGTGCGAGCAACGTGGACAGCGTCAGCCCGAACGCGCCCGACAGCCGCCCGAGCACCGTCGCGGTCGGACTCGCCTCGCCACGCTCGATCTTGCTGATCATCGCCTTCGATACACCCGAGCGCTCGGCCAGCTCGGCGAGCGACCAGTTGCGCGCCTCGCGCTCGGTCTTCACGCGCGCGGAGATCGCCTGGGTCAGATCGATGGCGGAAGTTTCGGACATGGCGGGTTGTCGATGCAGAGGTGAGTACCGCGAAATTATATCGATGCGATGCGGCAGCGGGCGTGCAAACGGCGTTCAACGCGCCCTCATCCACGTCAGCGAATCATGTCTTGCATAGTGATTTTTCGTCCACTATATTAAACGCAACGCCATTGCCCGAACCCGCTCGTCAGCCGGAACACACCATGCCGAAGGAAATCGTTCTCAACGCGTTCGACATGAACTGCGTAGGCCACATCCAGCAAGGGCTGTGGACCCATCCGCGCGATCAGTCCACGCGCTACACGGATCTGCAGTACTGGACCGACTACGCGCGCAAGCTCGAAGCGGGCCTGTTCGACGGCATCTTTTTCGCGGACGTGGTCGGCGTGTACGACGTCTACGGCGGCAGCCCGGACGCGGCAATCGGCGGCGCCGTGCAGGTGCCGGTCAACGATCCGACGCTGCTGATTCCGGCGATGGCCGCGCTCACGCGGCATCTGTCGTTCGGCGTCACGTCGAATCTGTCGGTCGAGCAGCCGTTTCTGTTCGCGCGCCGCATGTCGACGCTCGATCATCTGACGCGCGGCCGGGTCGGCTGGAACATCGTGACCGGCTATCTGGACAGCGCATCGCGCGCGATCGGCCTGAGCGGCCAGATGGCGCACGACGACCGCTACGATCTCGCCGACGAGTACATGGAGCTCGTGTACAAGCTGTGGGAATGCAGCTGGGAAGACGGCGCGGTGCTGCGCGACAAGGCGCGCGGCGTCTATGCGGACGCGTCGAAAGTCCACGTGATCCATTACCACGGCAAGCAGTACCGCGTCGATGCGATGCACCTCGCGGAGCCGTCGCCGCAGCGCACGCCGGTGCTGTATCAGGCCGGTTCGTCCGCGCGCGGCAAACAGTTCGCGGCGGCACACGCGGAGTGTGTGTTCGTCAACGGCCAGGCGAAGCCGGCGGTCAAGACGATCGTCGACGACATCCGCGCGCACGCGGTGGCCGGCGGCCGCCGCGCCGACGACATCAAGGTACTGCTCGGCCAGACCGTGATCACCGGCCGCACCGATCAGGAAGCGCGGGAGAAATTCGAGGAGTACCGCCGCTATGTGAGCTCGGAGGCGGCGCTGGTGCATGCGGCCGCGTCGCTTGGCATCGACTTCGCGCGCTACGACCTCGACGAGCCGATCGAAACGGGCGAGAGCCAGGCGATCGTGTCGAACGTCGAAGCGATGACGCGCGCGGCCGGTCCGCAATGGACGAAGCGCAAGCTGCTCGAACAGATGGTGCTCGGCAGCCGCCAGCAGCCGCTCGTCGGTTCGGCCGACAAAATCGCCGACGATCTGATCGCGTGGACCGAGCAAACCGGCGTCGATGGCTTCAATCTGTCGCGCACCGTCGTGCCCGAGTGCTTCGACGATTTCATCGAACTGGTCGTGCCGCGGCTACAGGAACGTGGCGCGTACAAGCGCGCGTATCGTGACGGCACGCTGCGCGAAAAGCTGTTCGGCCATGCGCGGCTGCCTGAGAGCCACACGGCGGCGCGCTTCCGTTCGCCGGCTTGCGCGGCGGCGCCGGACGACGAGGCTCGCGGCTAACTCGACCACCGTTGTTTTGGCGAACCCGACTTCCAGCAGAGGTCCCCATGCTTGACAAGAGCACGTTCCGCGACGCGATGGCCGGGCTCGGCGCGGCCGTCAACATCATCAGCAGCGACGGCGAAGCCGGCCTTGCGGGCTGCACCGCGTCGGCGGTCTGCGGCGTCACCGACGAGCCGCCCACCTTGCTGGTTTGCATCAACCGCAGCAGCCGCAACAACGCGGCGTTTCGCAGCAACGGCAAGCTCTGCGTGAACGTGCTGAGCGCCGAGCAGCAGGCGCTTGCCGCGCACTTCGCCACGAGCGCGCTCGCGATCGAAGAGCGCTTCGCCGCCGCGCAATGGGACGACCTCGCAACCGGCGCGCCGGTGTTGCAGGGCGCGCTCGCGTCGCTCGACTGCGAGATCGAGTCGGTGACCGAAGTCGGCACGCACACGGTGTTCTTCTGCGCGGTGAAAGCCGCGCGCACGCAGGGCGCGGGCGATGCGCTGATCTACTACGGCCGCCGCTATCATCGCGTCGGCGAGCGCTCGGTTCACGCGACGCCCGCCGCTTCACCTGCCCCGCCCCACCCTCGCCAACGGCCCGGCCGCGATCGTCCGGCCGAATAGCGCGGCCGCGGTGCGCTCCGGATCGAGCGCAATACCTTCGCTCGCTGCACCGACGATCAACGCGTCGAGCAAAGCAGTCAGCGTCGGCTCACGCGATTCGCCATGCCGATGCGACGCGAACGCCCGTCCGCCGCGATCGCAGGTCGCTCGCCCACGGAATCCTCGATCGCCCATCACACCTCCGTCCCATCGTCATTGCACGCCGTTGTGCGATCAACGCGTCACGCCCGCACGACGCCCGTCATCGGTCTGCCCGCCATGGTCCGGCCAAACAGCGCTGCCGCCGTCCGTTCGGGATCGAGCCCGAGACTTTCACTCGCGGTGCCGGCGATCAACGCATCGAGCGAGGCGGTCGGCTTCAGGTCGCGCGACTGATACAGCTGATGCGGCGCGAGGCCCGGCCAATCGGCAATCACGCGTCCGCCCTGCACCGACCCGCCGAGCACCATCGCGACCGAGCCGGTGCCATGATCGGTGCCGCCCGTGCCGTTCGCGGCGGCGGTCCTGCCGAACTCCGTCGCGACCAGCACCGTGGTTTTGCTCCACGATGACCCCATGCCGTCGCGCAACGCCGCGAGCATCGTGTCGAGTGCCTTCAGTTGATTCGCGAGCCGCGCGTTCTGCGCGCTGTGCGTGTCCCACCCGCCGGTCTCGATCATCGCGATGCGCGGACCGTCGTCGCGCACCAGAAAACTGGCCGCGAGCTTGCCGAGGCTCGCCGGGTCCTGGCGCGCGCCAGCGTCGCCCGCAAGGCCGCGCGCCGCCATCGCCGATTCCCACAGCGCACGCAGCTGCGCGTCCTGCTCGTACAGTTGCGACACGCGCGCGAGCAGATCATCGGGCGCCTGCGGCAAGGCCGACGGTGCATACGACGTCACCGCCGCGGGCCCGCGCAGCGCCATCGGCACGGTCGGCGCGAACGCGATCGCGTTTTCGCGGGTGGCGGGCAGTTGCGCGGCGAGCCGGTTGAGCCAGCCGTCCTTCGTCTGATACGGCGACGTGCCGCCGGTTTCCAGCACGTTCTGTCCGTCGAAATGCGAGCGGTCGCGATACGGTGAGGCGACCGCGTGCACGAACAACGCCTCGCGCTGCGCGTACAGCTTCGCCATCTGCGCGAGCGCCGGATGCAGCGCGAACGTGCCGTCCAGATGCGGCGCGTTCGACGCATCGATCGCGAGCGGCCCGCGCAGCGTCGCATACGCGGGGTCCGCGTACGGCACGACGATGTTCAGCCCGTCGGCCGCGCCACGCTGGATCACGAACACGAAGCGGCGGTCAGTCGCGACATGCGCGAACGCAATCCGCGGCGACACGAGCAGTGCGCCGGCACCGGCGGCGACGCTCAGAAACTGACGGCGTGACAGCATGGCGTTCATCTCCGTTGAAAATCGGGCGATACGAGCAGCAGCGCGATCGCCGTCGATGCGCTTTCCGCGCGCGACACCGCCGTGGCCGTCGGCTCGCTGAGCGAGCCAGCCAGCAAGGTCTGGCCGAGCGAGCGCGCATCGAGCCGGTCACCCACGCGCGCGGCGAAACGTTGCGCGACTTCGACGCGGCGCACGAGCGCATCGGGCGCGGCCCAGCTCGCGCCGATATCGTCGTAGCCGGCGGGTGAACCGGGCCGCCACACCGGCTGGCCAAGCTGCGTGAGGATCGGCGCGCTCTGCAGATTGCCGGGCTCGTGCCAGCCGAGTCCGCGCATCGACGAGATGGTCCACTCCCACGGCGTCTTGAACTTCACCGCGGCCGGCGACCATGCTTGCGGCGTATCGATCAACGCGCGATAGACGGTCGGCAGATCGCCGTCGCTGCGCGTGAACGCATCGGCCAGACGTTCGCTGACGCCAGGTGGCGGATCGTCGGCGACGAAATGGCGCGCGAGCTTCGTGCCGATATGCTGCGCGGTGGCCGGTGCGTGCGCGAGGTCGTGCAGGATCGCGAGCGCCTGCTGTTCGCCAGCTTCGTCGTAGCGGCGTCCCATGATCGTGCGCGAGCCGGGCTCGTGCAGCGCGGGACGAAACACGAAGCTGCCGGGTTCGCCGTTCTGTTCCAGCGCGCGCCGGTTTGCATTGGCGCCGCCGTTCCCCGGATTGCCGACGAGACTCCAGCCGGTCAGCGCACGCGCAAACTCGGTCACGTCGTCCTGGCTATAGCCGCTGCGCACGCCGAGCGTATGCAGCTCCATGATCTCGCGCGCAAGGTTCTCGTTGAGTCCGCGTTTGTTGTCCGGATTGCGCTGCGCGGCGCGCAGCGCGGCCATGCTGTCGGGACCGACCGAGCGGGTCTGGTCGAGGAACAGCTGCATGGCCGGATGACGCTCGACGGCCACCAGCATGTCCTCGAAACGGCCGAGCACGTGCGGGCGAATCGCCTCCGCTTCGAACGACCCGGCGAGCGCCGCGACGCCGGGCTTTTCGGTCGACACCGCGAAGTGATTCGCCCAGAAATGCACGAGGCGTTCGATGAACGGCGTCTGCGTGGTCAGCGCGCTTGCGACGCGCGCATTGACCGACGAGCGGTACATGTCGAGTATCTCGACGCGCAGAGCTTTTCTTTCGGCTTGCCTGGCGGCTTGCGCGTCGGTCTGGCTGGGTGCTGCGGTGTTGCTGGCGCTGTTGTTTGCGCTGTTGTTTGCGCCGTGGTTCGCATTCTGGCTCGGGTTGGTCTCCTCACCCGCCTTCTGTTTCGACTGCTGTTCCATCTGCATGCGCTGCTGCACGAGCTGCGTCGACAATGCGATCGAATCGGGTTGGTTCGCCCACGCGTCGGGCCGCGGCTGATACTGCTCGAACTGCGCGAGCAGCCAGCCCTTCGGATCGGCGGGCGGCGTGTCGTCGGCGCGCGCGCCGAGGCCGAAGCGGTTCAGTGCGATCGCCGCGGCATTCAGGTTCGGTGAGTTGGCCATACGATCCTCGTCGGCAGGTAGGACACCTGCATGTCCGTTAAACGGACGAAACGCTGAAATCCGTCGCCATAGCGCGCATTTTTTATTCGCTCGATGCGGCGTTCGCCGCCGGTTTTTTCGCGTTCGGCGCCGGCTGCGCTTCGCGCCATTGCCCTCGCAACTTCAAACTCTCGGCGAATTCGACGCGCTCCTCGGGCGTCAGCGTCGCCGCGAAATCGGCGACGCTCGCTTCGACCATCGCGCGCAGGCTGACATCGGCCGCGCGCGTGCGCGCGAGCGCGGCATCGAGTGCGGCGCGATCGAACTTCGGCGCGGCCAGCAGGCGCAGCACCTCACGACGCCCTTCGCGAGCGTCGCGCGCATACTGGCGGCCGTCGCGCCGCGCGCTCTTCAGGCCGTCGATAAACGCCTGCCGCTGCTGCGGCGACAGCGGCTCGGCGGCGAACCGCAGCGCGCGCCGGTCCTGCGCCGCCGCCGGCGGATTCGCACCGTGCGCGGCGAACCATTGATACGCGCCGCCGGCGATCGCGCCGAGCAGGAACACGTTGAGCACCACCGAGCCCAGCAGCGCAAATTTCCACGAGCGCCCGTTCATTCGCCGCTCCAATCGGCGGAGCTGCCGCCGAAGCTCGAAGTCAGATACGAGGATTCATGCACGACCGGCGCGTTCCCGGTCAGCACGAAGAACGACACCGCGAACGCCCCCGCCACGCCGCCGAGCAGCCCGACACCAGCCACCGCCGCGCCCGACCACCACAAACGCCGGCGCGCGGCTGGGCGTCGGGACGGCGCGCGGTCGATGATGCGACGCTGCAGTTCGAGGCTCGGCGGCTCGAGCTCGTCGGCGGCGAGCCACGCGTCGAGGCTGGCCGCGTCGCTCAACGCCGCATCGGCTTCGTCGCGATGCGCGCGCGCCCACGCCTGCGCGGCTTCGCGTTCGCGCTCCGGCCAGCGGCGCGCGTCGGCGCCGTACGCTGCAACGATCTGATGGAATCTTTCGGGCGTCATGACTTGTCCTTGCTAAGGCCGCTGCCGGCCAGTTGAGCGCGCAAATTGCGGCGCGCGCGGCCCAGCAGACTCTCCAGCGCATCGACGCTGACGTCCATCAAGGCGGCAGCGTCGAGGTTCGACATCTCCTGGTAGTAGGTCAGCACGAGTGCCTCGCGCTGTCGCGCCGGCAGCGCGGCGAGCGCCGCGCGCACGCGCGCGTGGTCGGCACGTGCTTCGAGCCGTGCGTCGGGCGGCGCGGCGGGATCGGCCGAATCGGGCAGTTCGTCGCTCGGGTCTTCGCGCCGGCCGCGCAGACGGTCATAGCAAAGATTGAGCGCGACCCGATGCATCCACGTGTCGAACTTCGCTTCGCCTTCACGCCAGCGGGCCGCCTGTTTCCAGATTCGCACGAAGACCTCCTGCGCGACGTCTTCCGCTTCCATGCGATCGCCGAGCATGCGCGTGGCGAGCGCAAGTAGCCGCGGCAGCTTGCGCGCGACCAGCGAGCGGACCGCGCCGGGCTCCGCGCGGCCCACCCGCGCGATCAGCTCGGCGTCCGGATCGGGTGGTGCGTCGCTCAAGGCGTGCGGCTCGGTCGCGACATCACGCGCGCGCTTTCGCGTGAGGACCGCATCACGGGATCAACGTCGTTCACTTGCCGCCGCTCCTTCAGCTGTCGTGTCGTTATGTTGTCGTGCCGCTACGCCGCTATCCGGCCAGGTATCACGTACGCGGTCAATATACGACGACCGCCGGCCGGTAATAGGCCGGGCGTGCCGGATAGACCACACAGCCGGCGAGCGAGGCCGCCAGCAGAATCATCACGAGTGTTTTCATCGCAAGCCTCGTTCAAGCCCAATGTCCTTCGATCCAGCGCCAGCGCGGCCCACGTTGCGCCCAATGCCCGGGCACCCAGTGATAGCCGACGCGCACCGGCTGCCAGTGGCCCGGCACCCACGCATAGCGGCCGTGCTCCCAGCGCCAGCGGCCCTGATCCCACACATAGCCGTCCCGTGGCGCGGGCACGACTTCGACGCGCGGCGCCGGCGGTGCCATCGGCGCGATCATCACTTGTGCGGAGGCGGGCGCGGCGGTCAGCGTGGCCGCGCAGCACAGCGCGGCGCTCAGCGTGGAACCGAGCAGACGAGCGATGCGGTTGGTGTTCATGTCGATTTCTCCCTTCAAAGCTGGAACAAGTCGGCGCCCTGGACGGCCCCGTTTCTACTTGAACGCGGCAGCGGAAGAAATCCGTCGCGCTATTGGCAAAAAAGCACGAAGACAGTCGGGCTCACGAAAGGCAATAGTCGGCGTATTGCCCGAAAACCTTCATTTTTTGATGGTCCAATGCACGGGCTGCAATCAATGGCGTCGGCCGTTACGCTTCTAACAACAATTTCCAGCACCGTTCATACCTATCGATGGAAGGGCTGGACCGCGAATGTGGAGCCACCAAAGAATGTTTCGTAAAGCCCTTTTGCCCATTCCGTTTGCCGCCGCACTGTTCGTGCTGAGCGCATGCGGAAACAGCAGCGTCAGCTCTCCTTCGACTGCATCCGCACCGGCCTCCACACCGGCTGCTACCGTATCCGCCCAGGACGCGTTGGCCACGGCAACGCCGATCAAGCACCTCGTCGTGATCTTCGGTGAGAATCGTTCTTTCGATCACTACTTCGGCACCTATCCGAACGCGCAGAACCCGGCCGGTGAACCGGCGTTCACGGCGGCGAACACGCCGGCCCAGATCAACAATCTGAATCAGAATTCGCTTCTGACGAGCAACCCGAACTTCCTGAACACGGCGAACAACGCGGCCTCCGCAGGCAGCGGTATCAATCCGTTCCGCCTCGACCGCAGCCAGGCCAACACCAACGGCCAGTCGCACGACTACATGAAGGAACAGCTCGCCTACGACAATGGCGCGGCGGACCTGTTCCCCAAGTACACGGGTAACAACAGCGCCGGCAGCGGTTCGACGTTCGGCACGCCGGGTCTCGTGATGGGCTATTTCGACGGCAACACAGTCACCGCGCTGTGGAATTACGCGCAGAACTTCGCGATGAGCGACAACATGTACACCGACACGTACGGTCCGTCGACACCGGGCGCGCTCGAGGTGGTTTCCGGCCAGACCAACGGCGCTATTCCTGCCAACGGTGCCGCTCAAGGCGACAACGTGATTGCCGACGGCGCGGGCAGCTTCACGATGAACGGCGATTCCGACCCGACCGGGGACGTGTGCAACACCTCGACGTCGAGCGGCCAGGCCACGCTGAGCTCGAATAACAAAAACATCGGTGACCTCCTCAACGCGAAAGGCATTACGTGGGGCGGCTTCATGGGCGGCTTCGACCTGAGCGCCACCAACTCGAACGGCACCACGGCGTGCAAGCGCAGTACCTACTCGTCGGTCCTCGGCGCAACGAAGACGGACTACGTACCTCACCACAACTGGTTCCAGTACTACGCTACGACGGCCAACCTGGCGCACACGCGCCCGACGTCGACCGCGCTGATTGGACAGACCGACCCGCTCGATTCGACGGCTACGCCGGTGCACCATCAATACGACGTCAACGACTTCTTCACGGCCGTCTCGGCGGGCAACTTCCCGTCGGTCAGCTACCTGAAGGCACCGGCCGTCGGCGATGCGCACCCGGGCAATTCGGATCCGATCGACGAGCAGGCGTTCGTCACGAAGGTCGTCAACTTCCTGCAACAACAGCCGGACTGGAAGAACACCGCCATCATCATCACGTACGACGATTCGGATGGCTGGTACGACCACGCTTATGCGACGCCGACGACTTCGTCGTTTGACGCCACCGCCGACCAGCTGAACGGCGCGGGCACCTGCAACGCAACGGGCGCGAAGCAAGGCGTCGGCGTGACAGGCGCGGCTGTCAACGGCCGTTGCGGCCCGGGAACGCGTGTTCCGCTTCTGGTGATCTCGCCGTACGCACGTAGCAACTACGTTGACCACACGGCGATCACTCAGGCTTCGGTTGTCAGGTTCATCGAAGACAACTGGCTCGGCGGCACCCGCATCGGCAACGGATCGCACGATGCGGCGACGGGGAGCATCGCGTCGCTGTTCGACTTCACCAACGGTGGCAAAACGCCGGCGTTGTACCTCGACACGAACCTTGGCACCAAGCTGTCGGCTCCTCCTGCAACGAACTAAGGAGCCACCGTTTATCCGTCCGTTCTGCCGCACAGAGAAATACGCGGTGTGACGTTCAGGGAACGGAGCTGTTGATGCCCGTCAATCAGTGATGACGTCGAGCCAGCCGGTACGGTGGCTCGACGTGCTTGTTTGCAGTTCAGCTTGCCTACCGCTATCGCCATGAATCGTCGTTCGAACGCCACCTTGTCTTCGCAACTACCCACCGCAAGCGCCCCGTCCCCTCGCGCTGCGAGCAGCACGCGGCGTCGCCTGATCCTCCGGATAGTGCTGGGCATCGTGCTGCTGGGCGCCGCTCTGGTTGGCTACGCGCTGATCTATCCCGAGCGTATGCCCGCGGCGATCGGCGATACGGTCGAGAATCTGACGGGCCTCAACGCCCATCCGGTCAAGCTCCTGCGTCCCCCCGTCGCGCCCCTTAGCGCGGTCGCGGTACTCGGCAGGGAGCTGTTCAATGATCCGTCGCTTTCGGCGTCGGGCAAACAGTCGTGCGCGTCGTGCCACAGCGCCGCGCACGCTTTCTCGCCTCCCAACGACCTGACGGTACAACCAGGCGGCCTTCACATGACGGAAGCGGGCTATCGGCCGGTGCCATCGCTCGCGTACCTGTATCGCCAGGCGCCGTTCAGCATCGGTCCCGATCAGGGCGATACCGACGCCGCACCGGTCAGCCTCGATACGCAGGCCTCGGCCGCGCTAGGCGTGCAGCGCGCCCAGAAAACCGCGGGCGTTGCGCCTGCCGCGCCGGCTATGGTGCCGCAAGGGGGACTCTTCTGGGACGGCCGGGCAAGCACGCTGCAGGACCAGGCGCTTGGGCCGCTGACCAACCCGGTCGAGATGGCGAACCCCGATCTGGCTTCGGTTGCCGACAAGCTAAGGCACTCGAAGCACATCGATACGCTCAGACAACTTTTCGGTCCGCACGTCGTCAACGATCCCAATCTGCTCGTGTCGGAAGCCATGTTCGCGATCGGTCGGTATGAATTCGAAGACCCGGCGTTCCATCCATTCTCGAGCAAATACGACGCCTGGCTCGAAGGACGTGCACGCCTCACGCAAGCCGAACTACGTGGCTTGCGTCTGTTCAACGACAAGGACAAGGCCAATTGCGCGGGTTGCCACCTGAGCCAGCCGACGTCGGACGGCCTTCCACCTCTTTTTACCGACACGCAGTATGAAGCGCTCGGCGTGCCGCGCAATCGCGAACTTGCGCCGAACAGGAATCCGAAGTTCTACGACATGGGCATTTGTGGGCCCTTCCGGACCGACATGGCCAAGGAGACGCAGTATTGCGGCATGTTCCTGACGCCGACGCTGCGCAATGCCGCCGAACGCAAGACGTTCTTCCACAATGGCGTGTATCACGACCTCAAGCAGGTGCTGGACTTCTACAACCTGCGCAATACGTCGCCGGACAGAATCTATCCGAGCGATGCGTCGGGCAAGGTGCAGAAGTACGACGATCTGCCGCCGCAATACCATGCGAACGTGGATGTGGCCGATGCGCCGTTCGACCGCAAGTTCGGCGACCAGCCCGCGATGACCGATCAAGACATCCAGGACATCATCGCGTTCATGAAGACGCTGAGCGACGGGTACAAGGACTGAGCACCCGCGCTGGACGCCGCCGCGCTGCAGCTTCCAGGCTGCGGCACGCGGCCCGGTGCGGTATCCTTGCCGGTCCGCGACCTTATCCCTACCCTCCCCGATGGCCGATTTTCCTTTCGACGCCGTGCTCTTCGACTGCGACGGCGTGCTCGTCGATTCCGAACCGATCACGAACCGCGTGCTCACCGAGATGCTCGGCGAGCTCGGCTGGCATTTGAGCGTCGAAGAGACGATGCGCATTTTCGTCGGCAAGATGGTCAGGGACGAAGCCGCGTTGATCGAGGCGCGCACCGGCTTCGCGATCACGGCCGGGTGGCTGGCGCAGTTCCGCGCGCGTCGCAACGTGGCGCTCGACAATGAGTTGCGCGCGATCGACGGCGCGCCTTTCGCGGTCCGCGCGCTGCAGCAGAGGTTGAATGGACACATCGCGGTGGCGTCGGGCGCGGATCGCATCAAGATCGAATTGCAGCTCGTGAAGGCCGGCATCCTCGACTGCTTCGACGGACGCATCTTCAGCGGCCACGAAACGCCGCGCAGCAAGCCGTTTCCCGACGTCTACCTCGCCGCGGCCGCGGCACTCGGCGTCGAGCCGACACGCTGTGCGGTCATCGAGGATACGGTGACGGGCGCGACCGCGGGCGTCGCGGCCGGCGCGACGGTATTCGGCTATTGCCCGACGCACCTCGGCCATAGCAGCGCGACCGCGTTGCATGGCGCGGGCGCGGTGCACGTGTTCAGGGAGATGGCCGAGCTACCGGCGTTGCTCGCGGGATGGGGCATGCGCTGATCGACCGACGTGTTGGCGCTTGAACGACACCGGCTTGCCGCAAGTTGGCCGACGCCGATCAGTTTTCGACTGCGCAGATACGGTCGATCAGCGCTCGAGCTAGCACAGACATTGAATCCCGCCGCATGGCATGGTGCGTGCAACTGGAACGCCCGAGCGTAAAGCATTTGCGCGCTCTATACCCATCCAACGTTGCCGGAGATTCATCATGTCGAACTTGACTCTTGCCGACCTGTCGCGCTGCGACGACCTCGACCACGCAGCTGCACAGTCCGTGCGCGGCGGCCACTCGTGTTTCCCGCACGAATACCCGCCTTCGTGTTACGGCGAAAAACCGCCGGTTCGCGGCCCGTCGTACTACAACCCGCCCTCCTACAACCCCTGCCAGCCCGTGCATTACGGCTGCGGGCCGGTCTACACCCCGGTCTGCCATCCGGAGCCGGGCAAAATCGTGCCGCTGTAAGCACGAGGCCCAGCGCCGCTGCGTACGACGGCGCGATCATGCATGTGTTGCGGCCCGGGTTGGTACGATCGGGCCGCATCGCGCGCTTCATGCTCTTATTCGAAGGCCGGATCGATCGGCACGCGATAGCCGACCGCTAGCCGGTTCGTTTCGTTAGCCATCCCGACGATGGCCTGCAGCTCGCCGAACATCTCGTCGGTCATGCCGGCGCGGCGTGCCGCCGCCGTGTGGCTCGCGACGCAATAACCGCAGTTGTTCGTCACGCTGACCGCGACGTATAAGAGCTCCTTGACGAGCGGGTCGAGCGCGCCGGGCGCCATCACTTCCTTCAGGCTGTCCCACGTGCGCGCGAGGGTCGGCGGATGCTGCGCGATGTACTTCCAGAAGTTGTTCACGTCGTCGACCTGGCGGGTCGCTTTGATGTCGTCGTAGACGGCTTTGACTTCGGGTGATGCGTCCGTGTCTTCGATGGCTTTGGGCTGGGTCATGCGGGCTCCTTGGCGTGTCGGTTGGGGGTGTGCGTCGGGGTATTGTGCGCTTGCAGTGGCGGCGAATGAAAAAAGGCTGCCGACCCTGTGAGCAGCGGCCTGTGTGGACAGCGTTAGGTGTACCCCACCGCACCTCTCAATCCTTCCTGACCCACTCCATCCGCACCGACTCGAGTTCTCGCGGCAAACGCGGTGAGACAGGCGCCCGGCGCGGCAATTCGACGAAGCCGAGACGCCGGTAGAGCGCGTATGCGCGCTTGTTGCTGATCAGCACATCGAGCACGAGTTGCTGCCGATCGCGTTCGCCACGGCCCGCGCGAGCCTGCAAATTCATCAGTTCACCCGCGCGCATCGCATTCGCAAACAGCGTGCTGAAAACACCCGTGCCGCGCAGGCGCTCATGCGTCGCGCAATGCGCGATCAACCTCTGCGACGACTTCGGCGCCGGCAGTTCGCTCTCGAGCACTAGGCCGCGCAACAACATGCGAACCGTGCGGCGCAAGCCAAAGAACAGCAGTAGCATCAGCGCGACGTGCGGATCGTCGAACCATGTGTGGCGTCCGTCATGCAGCGCGAGCACCGCGACCGGCTGATCGTCCCCGGTCACGGCCACACGGTGGCGTCGATACGAAAAGCGCCCGAGCTTCGAGGCAAACGCAAACGCCAGAAATTCGATGCAAGCTTCGGCCGGCTCACCGAGAAAGAAACTGAATTCACGCACGCCAGATGCGAAGATCAGCGGCGCGCATGCTTCGGCATCGTCGGCGCGCGCGGCGCGAAAGCGCAGGAGGAGCGGTTCGTCGTCGCGAGCGGGCGCGTGCGCACGCGCGGGTTCTACGGCATACATAGCAGACTGCCCTTTCGTGGATTCGTTGATTCTTTGTGTTTAGCGCGGCAGGCACGCGAGCGCGCACTGGTCTTTATAATTAGCCAAGCTGACAGGAAGTCAGTATCTTTTAAAAGTTCGCTTTTCCTTGCACGTCCAATAGAGCACCATGCCAAAACCGACGCACACAGTCACATTCAGTGGAATCAAAAAATAATTTCCTTTTTTGAATCCTAGCAGTACCGAAATCGCCGAATAGAGGAAGCTGAAGACCTCGCCCGCCAGCAACACGGTATTGATCCGCGGCATGATGGCGCGATAGCCATTCGTGCCTTTCGGCGTTCTGTGAAAGTCGCCATACACGCCGAACAGAGCACGCACGCCGCCGACGAAGTAGTACCAGGCCATCGGCAAAAACATCGCGATATAGCGGTAGGTGTCCCACAAATCTTTCACGGCGCTCCGCTTGTCATCGAAACGTGCCCCGCGGCGCGCACCGAGCGCATTTTCGAGCCCCCAGAGCACAGCCAGGCCGAAGAACGTAAACGCCCCCCAGCGCATGAATGCGGCATCGAAATGCACGAAATAGGTAAGCGGCAGGCTCAGCAAGATCAGTACATAGATCGACGCGAGCAGCACCGACGAAAACATCACGGAGATAGCGTGCATTCGCTTCATCAAAGGCATGCGTTGCACCACCATCTGCTTCACATGCTTGAAGCCGCTATGAATTAGTCCGCGCCCCCAACGCTCGCGTTGAATGCGAAATGCGCTAATGGTCTCGGGCAGCACCGACATCGACACCACGTCGCGCAAATAAGCGTATTTCCAGTCGCCGAATTGCGCGCGATAACCGAGATCGACGTCTTCCGTGACGGTCGACGCATTCCACCCGCCCAACGCATCGACGCACGCCTTGCGCCATACACACGAACTGCCGCTGAGCGATGCCATGTCGCCATCCTCGCTCAGGCCGACCGTCACGTATTGCTGATGGCCCATTTCCATCGCCTGGAAACGCGTCAGAAATGACACGTCGCGATTCTCGTAACCGATGCCCGTTTGCAGGAATCCCAGTTTTGGGTCCCGGAAACACGGAATCGTCTTCAGCAGAAAGTCGACGGGCGGCACGAAATCCGCGTCGAAAACTGCGAAGAATTCCCCGCGCGACTGCTGGATGCCGTTGACCAGATTGCCCGCTTTGTAGCCCTTGCGGTCGAGTCGCCTGAGCAGGCGAATATCGACGCCTTGCGCCGCGTATTGCGCGACTTTCCCGCGCGCGAGTTGTGTGGTGCCGTCCGACGAATCGTCGAGCACCAGAATTTCGAGCAATTCCGCGGGATAGCTCAGACGGCAGGCGGCATCGATCAGCCGCTCCACCACCTCGGATTCATTGCAGATGGGCAACAGCACGCTCACCGACGGCCGGCAATCGGCGTTGGCTTCGGCAGCCGAATGCTCGAGTTCGGTCAATTTGCGCCGTTCCACCTTTCGCGAAATCAGAAAGACCCGCAATTCAAGGAGCACGTACAGCGCGAAATAGACGACTACGACGAGAAAGACTGCCTGGCAAAACCAGGAAAGCAATGCGAGCATCGTGACCGGTCCCTCAAAGATTCACGACGGCGCAGATTTCTTCCAATCGATGTGCCCAGGTATGGTTCTCTCGTACGTATTTCGCACCGGCTTCGGCGCGATCGAGGTCCGCACGCGAAGGTCCGTGACGCAGCCGCGCGAACAGATCGCACGTTTCTTCATAGGTATTCACAACGTGACAGAAATCGCGGAAATGGCGATCGACGGCTCGGCTCGGGTTTGTCACCGCAATACCCCCGCAGGCTAGAATCTCGAGCAAGCGGCGCGAAAACATCGTTTCGGAACTCGTGACCGAATTCACGTTGATCGAAACCGCGTGCGACTTGTAGACGTTCGCCGTTTCCCGATGTGGCACCTTGCCATGCAGGCGCATCTGGCTTGTCTTCGGAAAGCGGAACTCGAAATGGCGCGACAGCCGGTCGTGATTCCGGTCGAACACATTGAGCGGCATCTCGTTGTGCTCGCAGATTTCGAACACCATGTCAAGAAAGCGGCGCCTCTCATTCAGAATGCGCCGGTAATAGCTGCCTGTAAAACAGACTTCGTTGCGCGTGAAATTGAAGCCCGTGAAGCTATGAAATGCCGGCTGAAAGGGCATGATTAGCGTATTCACGGGCACGTGCGCCGGCACCTGCTGGCGATAGCGTGCGAGGCATTCTTCATCTGTGGTGAAGACGTAATCGAACGCCTTCGCTACGTCGATGAACGCTTCGAAGAACGGACCGTCGTCCTTGTTCCAGAATACCGTGGGAACGCCTGCTTTCCTCGCGAAATCGACCAGACGGAAAATCGCCGTTGGCTTTGTGAGGCGCAACGTTTTCGGCTGCTTCGCCAGTTCGTAGCGCCAGCTTCCGTCCACGCCGTGGAATGCGGATTCCGCGAGCACCAGATCCGGCTTCCAGTTAGTGATGACGTCGCGGTAATTCGAGGGCGTCATCACACGAACACGGCATTCGGCAGACAGACAGTCTGCCGTGAAATAGTCCGTGACGAGCGCAATCTTCAGACTGCCAAATGGCCCGTCTCGTTCGACATCTTCCGATACTTTCGGATAGTCGTAGACCAGCGAACCCAGTCTTCTAATGACCCTGCCAACCATTCCCCTCACCCCGCACTTTTTGGTAGCGCCTTGATGACAAAATCGCGCCAGCAACGCTGTGTGGTCGCGTATTCTTTTGCTTGTTCGCCGAGCGCGGCAAGTGCCGCGCGATCACTTATTGCTGCCTCAATCACGCGCGCAAGATCGGTCGCGTCGCCGGCATTGAAAAACCAGCCTGCGGGACGATCACCCATTTCGTCGCGAAACACCGGCAAATCCGGCACGATCACCGGCTTTCCCATTGCCATCGCTTCGACGAGCTTGATCGGCGGCACGATTTCGCAGACTTTGAAAGGCTTGCGCGGAATACAGACCAGCGCGCAGCGGCTCAACGTTTCCTGTGCTTTTTGCGGCGCCATGCGGCCCAGAAAGCGGATCTGCTCCGACAAGCCGAGCCGCTGCACCTGCGATTCGAGCGACAACCGCGCTTCACCATCGCCGATGAGGCTCACGGAAATCCGCACGCGGCGTGCGCGCAGTTGCGCCACCGCGTCGATTAGGGTGTCGAGTCCCTCATAGGCCATCAACGAGCCCGCGTAGCCGATCGTGTCATGCACTATTTCACGCGACGCGAGCGATACGAATCGCTCGGGTTCGACACAGTTGGGCAGCAGGAACATGCGTTCCTTGTCGATGCCCCAGCGCGCGCGCGCGAAGCGTCCCAGTTGCTCTGAAATCACGAACACACGATCCGCGTGGCGCGCGACGAGCCCTTCGAGTTCGAGGCCTTGCTGGAAGCCCTGGCGACCTTCGTAGTGCGGCGTGCGCGAAATACGCGTGAGTTCCCACAGGCCGCGCATTTCATACTGAAACGGAATGCCCAATTGGCGCGCCGCCAGCAAGGCCGGCAACGCGTTCACATGATTCGACGCAGCGTGAATGACCGACACGCGATGTTGCTTCGCCCACTGCGCCACCACGCGCGCCGCCTGCATCGCATACAGCAGCACCGGCCGATTATTGGCTGGCCCCACGGCATGTAGATACCGTACTTCATCGACCTGGGTCTCTTCGTTCAACGCGTCGCGCAAACGGTCGATCCGATCAAATGGATAACCGGGCCGCGTCATCGCATGCACGCGCCCGCCCGCCGACGCCATTGCCCGAATGATCTCGTGCGTGCGCGTCGTATAGCCGCTCGTGTGATACGGCAACGCGCTCGCGGCCACATACAGAAGCCCCCCGGCACCGGCGTCGAATGACGCGGCGGGCGCACGCCGCTTCGCCTTGCGATCCAGCGTGCGGACCGTTAGCCAACGGCTCAATCCCAAATACGGCTCGCTAACGAACGTTTGCAGAGAATCGAATGTGCTGCTCATGCCCGCACGGTCCCCTGCTGCTTGAGTTCCGCGCGTGCGAGATCGACCGTTTGCGACACCCTGATCTTGCCGCGCGCGTGCAGGTCGAGAAATTCGGCGGTCGTGATCACGTCGTAGTCTTTTGTCAGACGGCGCAAGAGCTTGCGATAGCCCTCGACACGTTGATCGTCGCGATAAGTCGCGTAGCCCTTTTCATCCCAGTACAGCAGCGACCACGAATGCAGCAGGAAAATGGAAAACGTCGGGCTGCCGCTGAACGCATCGAGCAGCAATTTGCCCCACCAGGGACGGAAGCGGAAATACGGCGACTCCGGATACGTGAGGCGCGCCCACCATTCGTCTTTGCCGACCTTCGGCAAGATCTTTTTTTCCGTCATCGGTACTTCGATCACACCGTTCGACCATGCGTACGGCAGATTCGTCGGCTCGCTGAAAATGGCCTGTTTCGCGTGGACGGCGCACATCGAATTGTTGAACGACGCCTGCACGCCCGCGGCTTTCAAGGCGCGTATCGTGGACGCATTCCAGCGGAACGAACCTGCCCGATGCGCGAGAACCGGCTTGCCGGTTTGCTCCGAGATAAGCCCGCCAAAATGTTTGATGACGAACTCGGCGCGTGCGTCGTCGGTATATTGATTCATATACTGCGGACGGCGCGCGAGTCCATGCTCGGCCCAGAACGAATCGGGCAAATATTCCGGGTGCGTGTGCAGTTGCACGTCCTGACCCACGGAATCGAGCCAGCGCACCACTTCGCGCGTTTCTTCCAGATACGACCACGCGCCGCATTGATCGACGAAATAGACGTGCCTGGCGCCGAATTCGTCGCCAATCTCGGCCATTTCACGAATTCCCGCGGTTCCACGCTCGTGTACGCCCCACATGAGCCGCTTGACGTGATCGTGCGGCGCGCGTTTGGGCAGCGCTTCGGCATCGACCGTCAACATGGCATAACGATTCTTTTGCATCTTTCTCAGCTCAATTTCAGCAATGCATGCCATTGCGCGTCGCTGGCCAAACCAGCGCTCAACGGCAGGACGATTGCATCTCGATAGCGCCACGCGAGATACGCCTCCTTTCTCTGCTGTAGCGATGGGCCCTCGCCGCTTAATGACGGCACATATTCCACCAGCCAACCCTGCCGGGAATAAAAGGCGAAATCGGCGATATCCGTCACCAGAACCGGCGCCAGATCATCGCCGCCTTGAAGCTTTTTCGACAAGCCCTCGCATGCGGCGCGCAACTGATGACGATCGGCGCCGAGCGCCCAGATCATCACTGTCTTTACATCGGCAGAAAGCGGCCTGTGCTTGAGGGTCGGCAGCCACGGATATGGCGTTACGTGCGGCGAAATCAGATTTGCCGACGCCAACAAATGCCGAATGCGCCGCCAAACACGCTCCTGCCATGACGAAGGCGGTTTTTTTTCGAGCAGGTCGTAACGGACGAGCAGATCCCATTCGGGTCTGGCCGCGAGCGCTTTCACCTCACGCCGCAATGCTTTGGCTTCTGCAATCACGCTCACTGCATGCGCTCCCGTCTTGCTGCCAAAGCGAGGATTTTTTCCGCTGCGAGCACGGCGCCGTTCATCCGAATCGTTGCGCGTTCAGCGGGCGTATCGTTCAGCATATCGAGCAGTCTACCGACCGCAGCCTCGCGTTCGTCATCGGTCTCGCAGGCAGACACGACAGCCGGCATAACGTCGGCAACCATGTGGGCGCGACGCACCTGATCGTCGGCGAGCTGCGCATTGGGTACGAGCAGCGCGGGCACGCCCGCCTGCACGAGTTCGCAGCAGGTGTTGTAGCCGGCGGCGCCGACAAAGGCGTCGAACGCACGCAAATAGCGCGCGAGCGGATAGACCGTCAGCGGCATCACGCCGGCCGGCAATTCGATGTCGCGCACGGAAATGGGCGCACGCACCCAGACTACTTTGAAACCGGCCGCCTCGAACACACGAATCAGCCCGTGGCCGATTCCTGCCACATCCTTCAGATTGCCAGGGCCCAACGCGAACAGGACAAAACGGCAATCCTTCGGAAGGCTCAACGCCTCGCGCGCTGTAGCGCGGTCAAGCAACTCATCGTCTTCGAGCACGCACACGGGCGGCACGAGCGCACGCGTGCCGCCGCCTTCGAGCGGCCGCTCGCTTTCCTGCGCGCCCAATTCGCCGGGCTGGATCACGAGATCGAAACGCGACTCGTCCACGGAGACCGTCTTGCCGCCCTCCTTGAGCAAACCTCGGTTCGACCAGACGAGCGCTGGCGAACCGAACGTCTCGCACGTCGCCAGAAACCCTTGAAACGGCCAAGTGCCGTCGAAGACGATTACGTCGGGACGAACGCGTTCGAGCATCATGCCGAAACGCACAGCCAGCTCGCTATTCCACGCAAACGTGGAGCTCGTCGACCAGTATGGCGAAACGAAATAATCCGCCTCGAATCCCATCTCTTCGATGAGCTCGATGGCCGACGCCAAGGAAAAGAAAACCGCTCGGGCACGGCCGCGCAACCGCCGCGCATACGAAAGACAACGATTCAGATGGCCCATGCCTGAGCCATTCACGTTGAAGAACAGAATGCGGGGAAGCTGCGAGCCGGTCGAGTCGTTGCGAGCGGGTTGCGGATCGTTCATGCGTCGCCGCCGAACAGATCGCGCGTGTATACCTTGTCCGCCACGTCCGCCAGATCGGCCGTCATGCGATTTGCGACGATCACATCGGCCGAGCGCTTGAATTCAACCAGATCGTTGACCACTGACGAATTGAAAAAACTCGATTCGTGCGTCGCCGGTTCGTAGACGATCACTTCCACGCCCTTCGCCTTGATGCGTTTCATCACACCCTGAATGCTCGACGCGCGGAAATTGTCGGAACCTGCTTTCATCACCAGCCGGTAGATGCCGACCACCTTCGGGCTACGTTGGAGCACGCTCTCGGCGATGAAGTCTTTCCGCGTGCCATTCGACTCGACGATAGCGTGAATCAGGTTTTGCGGCACGTCGCTGTAATTCGCGAGGAGTTGCTTGGTGTCCTTCGGCAGACAGTAACCGCCGTAGCCGAAGCTCGGATTGTTGTAATGCGAACCGATGCGCGAGTCGAGGCACACACCTTGAATGATCTGGTGGGTATCAAGGCCGTGCTGCGCGGCGTACGTGTCGAGTTCGTTGAAATACGCGACCCGCATCGCGAGATACGTATTGGCGAAAAGTTTGATCGCTTCTGCTTCGGTGCTGCCGGTGAAGAGCGTCGGAATGTCCTGCTTGACGGCGCCTTGCTTCAGCAACTCGGCGAAAACTTCAGCGCGCTCCGAACGCTCGCCGACGACGATACGCGACGGGTACAGATTGTCGTATAGCGCCTTGCCTTCGCGCAGGAATTCCGGCGAGAAGATCAGATTTTGCGTGCCCAGTGTTTCGCGCGTGCGCTCGGTGTAACCGACCGGAATGGTCGACTTGATCACCATGACCGCTTGCGGATTGATTTCCTTCACATCGCGAACGACGCTTTCTATCGAGCAAGTGTTGAAATAGTTAGTTTCCGGATCGTAGTCGGTCGGCGTGGCGATGATCACATAGTCGGCGTTCGCATAGGCTTCAACCTTGTCGAGCGTGGCTCGGAAGTCGAGCGACTTGTGAGCGAGGAATTCCTCGATCTCCGCATCCTCGATCGGCGATTCCTTGCGGTTGAGCATCGCCACTTTCTCAGGAACGATGTCCAGCGCGATGACCTTGTTATTCTGAGCGAGCAATACAGCAAGAGAAAGACCGACGTAGCCTGTGCCGGCGATTGCGATTTTCATTGGCTTACCTTATAAAACCTTTTGACGCGGGCTGGATTTGCATCGTTTCGCCAGATGCGACGCTCTCTTCACAACCAGCATATTTTATGTTTCCGCATACCTCTTGTGCCACGCGCAGAGTGCATTCCCTGTGCGAGGCTTGTACCTTGTTACCAGCCTCAATTCAGCGATCAAGGCTTTTCAGCACACTCCCGTCCATCATCCTTCGCTGCGCGATATCCGGGACAAGCGGCATTGCAGCGAACGACGTCTCGATATACCCCAAAAATCCCAGCTGCGCCAACTGGAAATTAATCGATCATTTGGAGCGTTGAGAACCGGGATAAAAAGTAAAATATTAAAAATCAATGCATCCAAACCCGTCAATCTCGAAGCAACCTCCACGACCCCCGCTCAAAACCGAGTCGCCATCTTATCATTTTGAGCGTCGGCAAAACGAGCCGCCGCGTCGAATTCCGTGGGTGGCGCGCTACACAGACTCCACTGCATCAGGCTGGGTGGAACACCGGCGTACCGACGACAACGCATCGCCGATATGGGCCGATCTAACTCCATCAAAAAGTTGTCGATAAACAACACGCAGCAATCGAGATTTCGCCGATTGACGAAGACGCGCGCGCAACAGTTTCCGAAAGTCGGCTGAACCAACACACTACCTTTGGGAGCAGTGATCGTATAATTGCCTCGCGAAGAATCCGCCGGGATGCCCTCCCATCGGCTCCGGCAAGTCGTGGCTCGCATCGCTCTCGAAACGCGTCGTCGGCTTCTGATTGAAATTGTATGTCTGATCACCCGGAAATAAGCATACGCTTGGAGCTAGTAATGGATGTAGAAGTGGGGAAATGCGTCTATCGTCTTCGTTGTAACGACGGCAGCATCATCGAAAACCCCCGTATAGACGGACTCGAGGTCGAATTTCTGGGACGTCTCGGAGGCGTCGTCGAGATCGAAGAAGGGTCTATTTTCCGCAACACCCGGATTTCGGCGGGCGGCGCTGCACTGGTCACCATTAAAAGAACTCACTCCAAAGGTATCAAAAATACCAGGATCGAAACCGCCTGCCCGTGTAAATTCAAGCAACTGTTCATCGATGAGGGTTGTTCCATCGAAGGGTCACGCTTTGCGTTGGTGAACGACGCAAATCTTTTCGTTTCCATTGGAAAAGATTGCATGATGAGTTCCAACATTCTTTTCCGTGGCGCAGACGGACACACGATCTTCAACGTTGCAACGGGCGAAGTATTGAATAGATCTACCCCTATTGTCGTAGGTGATCACGTCTGGATCGGCGCCGGAGCAACTTTTCTTAAGGGCGCTCAGATATCCAGCAACGTAATCGTGGGTTCGAACACGTTGCTTTCGCGAAAGTTCGAGGAGAAATTCGTCGCAATCGCCGGTACGCCAGCACGCGTGGTCAAAACGGGCGTCAACTGGGACCGCGCAAGAATCCCAGAGTACGAGTTGGCGAGGAGTCGCAATCTGCATCACGACAACAGATAAAAGCCCGAGCCGGCGACACGATAATTTGTTATCCGGCCAGCTCGATCTGTCAGATTGATGTGTGACTGTCGTTAGCGGACGCCTGGAGATCGTCGAGTCTTCGTCCACCACGACTATTTGACTGCTCTCACGTAGTTCACTACGCTTTCCCAATTGACGAACTTTTTATGAGGTGAGCCGCACCAGACTTTAGCAGCAAAGTTCTCCGCTTCCGGATCAACACAACTCGCCTCTGCAAACACCGGTCCAGCGTTGCAAGTGCTCCAAATGTGCGGCGCATATTCATGCTGCCCTGCGGCCGCGCGCGCCTGGTCGAACTTGGCTTTCGAATGTTTAAATTCTGTGTGGGTTTCCTGCCCTAACGCAAAGGGCTTGATGAAGTCTACGGCAAGCTTGAGTGACGCGCCCGACTTTGCCTGATAGCTGTACCAATCGTGATTGCGTTGATGCGCGACACACGCCAGCGTCAGCAACGGCTGAACGCTAAACAGATGGTAATGCATTGCGTCTCGCAGATCGAAATCGATACTCTTCCCATCGGCCAGGAAACTGGTATTCATCTGCTGCCTAAACCCGTCTTCGACGGCACTCCAGAGATCATTATCTTGAAGCACAGTGGCAACGAGTCCAACCGTTTTAAGGCGATGGCTCTGCCAATTCCCTGTGCGATGTCTGGAGTCGTTCCAAGTGGTTACCGCCGTGTTCCTCATCCAGTTGTCTACCATGACGCGATCGCGTGGAGAAAACTGACTCCGTAAAATGTCGTAACCTACGATCAGCGGCTCAAGGGTCGTTTCGTTAATAGGATCACCATCGGGCCGATTTTCACGAGCCCACGCGAGAATGAAATCACCTTCCTTTTGAGCATACTTCCCGTCTTGACTAACCAGCCACGCCCATGCTAAAGCCGAGATCTTGGGCATGTCCTTGAGCGCGACTTCCGTCTCCATCTTCGCCGGGTCCGAGTCAAGACGACCTTCGCCAACAATGACTGAGACAGGATGCGGAACGTCGTTGAGCGCGTCATTTGCAACCTTGACTATGCCCTTGTACAGAGTCTCGGCCTCCCGATCCTGCGCAATTAATTGCTTCAGCGTTTCAGCTTCAGCGCCGTTCAGACTGACCGGCCCTGCCCAGGCTGAGCTGGATGACAACGCATAAGCGCATAGCGCCAACATCAAGTTTCGTACAAGCATCAAGCGTCCTTATTCGAGGAATTCATCGGGAATCGGCTCGTCAAGCAGGGAGTGGCGCCGATGATCAAGCGAGAAATACATTCGAAATCGAGAGCGACTTCGGGTTTCGTTAATTACAAAAATTGACCACGTCAGATCGATCAAGTTTCCTCGAGTGCTGACCATGATCACCTGCAGTCAATTTTTGACTTCGGGCGCAGCAAAACTGATATGCAGTGGAAAAGATGAATTCGCTGCATCGGTCTGCGCTCACACCATCGACTTGTACTTCGCAAACGCCGACCCGATCACCTGGTGCATGTCGTAGTACTTGTATTCAGAAAGCCGTCCGCCAAACACAACCTTGTCTTCTTTTTCCGCGAGCTCGCAATACTTCTCATAACGGTCTGAGTTGACCTCGTCGCCGACCGGGTAATATGGAACCTTTCCGTTTGCCCAAGTCGCGGGAATCTCCTTCGTCACTACCGTCTTCTCGCTCTTGTTACCCGGCGCGAAATGCTTGTGCTCGATTATGCGAGTCCAAGGCACCTCGGCATCGCCGTAGTTGACGACTGCATTACCCTGATAATTGTCGGTATCTTCTACCCAGGTCTCGAAATCAAGGGTCCGATATTCGAGTTCGCCAAACTGACAATCGAAATAGTCATCGATCTTGCCAGTGAAGACGACGGTCTTCGCTTTCGCATTCCATGCTTCGCGATCAGCGAGATAGTCGACGCCGAGCTTCACCTCGATCCCTTCGAGCATTTTTTCAAACATTGCCGTGTAGCCGTCTTCAGGCACGCCCTGGTACTTGTCATTGAAGTAGTTGTTATCCCACGTCAGGCGCACAGGCAATCGCTTGATGATCGACGCCGGCAAATCTTTCGGGTCGCGCTTCCACTGTTTTGCCGTATAGCCCCGAATCAGCTTTTCGTAGATATCCGTGCCGACTTGCGACAACGCCTGCTCCTCGAGATTGCGTGGCTCGCGGCCTTGAAGATCGAGTTTTTGCGACGCGATCTTCTCTTTCGCTTCTTGCGGCGTCTTCACACCCCACATGTGGTTAAAGGTGTACATATTGAAAGGAAGCGAATAGACCTTCCCATCAGATACGGAGATCGGCTGATTCCGGAAGTTATTGAAGCGTGAAAAGCGATTCACGAACGACCAGATCCGTTCGTCGTTACAGTGAAAAATATGCGGCCCATAGACGTGGACCTGAATTCCTTCCTTCTCTTCCGTGTGACAATTGCCCGCAATGTGCTCGCGCTTGTCGATAATCAGACAGGTCTTGCCATCATCGGCGGCCAGACGTGCAAAGGTAGAGCCGAACATACCGGCGCCAACGATCAGATAGTCATACATTGTGGGTTTCCTCTTCTTGCCGGCTTGCCAGCAGATCTAATAGTTTTGCTTTCCTGGCCTCGTATTGAGACTGTAAATCCTCGGGAACTCGGTCCTTCACCCATTTCACGAGGTTGCTGGCGAACTCGTTCCACACGTGGATCAGATAAGTGCCGTTCACGTGATTGACGATGCGATGATGAGTAAATTCCAACGCATCGAACGCAGCCAAACGCCGATGGTCCGAAACATTGGTAATTTGCGACCGTTGCTCGAACTTGCGGTGCGCGCAGACCTCACCTTCGCCGTAACCAATGTTGTTGGCTGCCAGCAGGCTTTCCCAATGGAAGGCAATGTCGTTATGAACCACCGTCGCGCCAAAAAAGATATTCGCGTCGTGAAGCAACTCCGTCTTGATAATCCGATTCCACGGATAGTTGATCAGCGACGATGCGATGCGGCGCAGTTCATTGTTGTCCTTTGCGTGACGGAAGCTCTCCCACAACGCTTTGTCCGCATTAAACATTTCGCGAACCTGGTTCTTCTCGTAGTATTCGATTCTGTATTTCATGAAATACAGGTCATTGCCGTGCCGTTTGGCTTCGATGACGGCCTTACCCAGCTCCTCGCCATCGACAACGTCGTCCGCGTCAAGGAAGAACGTATACAGCCCTGTGCACAAAGGGATCACAGCGTTGCGTGCGCGCCCCGCTCCGCGATTCTTCTGCTGGAAGAAATGCAGATTGTCGTGCTGCTCCTCGAGTTTGCGGCAAATCTCTGCGGTGCGGTCCTGCGAGCCGTCGTCGATCACGATGACATTGGTCGAGATGCCCGGTACATTTAGTACGCAGTTGATCGTTTCTTCAACGAACGTCTCGCAGTTGTACGTGGGAATCACGATGGTCAGATCATGCTGCGCGTAACCTTTGTAAAACTCCTCGATACGGCTATTGAAGTTCGAACGAAGGTTCTTTGCCGGGAGCCGTTTCCGATTTTTCGATACGATCTGGGCAATGCGTTTGCCGATAATTGCCTTGACCTCTTCGCGCTCCTGACGCTGCGAAATCCAGCTGCTGCGGTAACAGAAATCATAAAACTCGTCGACGATCAGCTGATCTGCCGGCAATTCGACGTGATCGGCGAGAAAGCAACCAATCGTGTTGATATGGCTGCACATGGCCGCGAGCTTGAAATCGGCTGCGCCCATCGTTTGACCTTCGCGCGCCATCCGATGGTAGCTGATAATGTCGTCGACCTTGACGAGCGTGCCATGCGACGCGAGCACAAACCAGTGAAGCGGATTGTCTTCGTAGAAGTAATCGCCTTCCGGATACGCAATCTGATTGTTTTCCAGAAATGCCCGACGATAAAGCTTTCGCCACGGCACAGGGGAGGTTCGGAATACCTCCGGAAAAGACTTTGCCGTAAAAGCTTTATCGGTCGAAATCTTTTCGAACATCTGCAGATCGTACGCTTCCGAATAGTGCCGACTATGTTCGACGAAGGTCCGAAAACCACCAATGACGACGTCTGCCTTATGCCGCTCGGCAGCAGCGACCATGTTCTCGAACGCCGTCTCTGTAATCCAGTCGTCACTGTCGACAAATCCGATATACGTCCCTGTCGCAGCACTGATACCGATATTGCTCGGAATGCCCGCACCGCCCAATGTGTTGTGATCGAGATGAATCACGCGGATGCGGCTATCCAGTTCCGCGTGCATCCTGATGATTTCCATACCATTATCGGTGGAAGCGTCATCGACAATAATCAGCTCGAAGTTGCTATAAGTCTGATAACGGACCGACAGAATACACGCATCAAGATACGGCCCCACATTAAAGACCGGCATGATAATCGAAATTTTTGGGGCAACGTGACCCATTTCGCGACGTAGGTCTCGCACTGCCGGAATTGCGGACTGATCAAGGCGAAGCTTTTTCTCAGCCCACGCAATATTAAATTCGGCGAATTTATACAGCGGATCGTTAGTCGCGATTTTTTTGTACTCCCGGATTGCAGAGGCGAGATCGCCAGCGCGAACCAGGTCGTTTCCCTGCTTGATACTCATCACTACCCCGTTAGGACAGACGCTGCTGGATTAACCGAATTAAAGTTTCGTCGTGAAAGATCGACCGTTGGATATGATATTGCGAAAAATTCAACGTGAACTATCTTTCCGCTTTTAACACGCCACCCGTTAGCTCATTGAGCCGGTTCTTCAGTTCCTGAAGCTCTTGCATCAATTTGAGCGGATGAGCATTTGCGAACCGTTCACTCATATATGCAATGTTCGCGCGACGCAACAACGGGGAATCGCGCATCCATTCTTCCTTCTGCTCATAAATGCGCAATACTCGATAACCAAATGCCTGCAGGAATTGATCAACTTCCGCGAAATAGGTCTGCTGCGTTCCAGAACGATTGAAACCGACCTCGATATAAATAATGTCGACGCTTTGACTCTCGAACAATTTGCGTGCACTCGCGAGCACGTCCATTTCCTTGCCTTCGACGTCGATCTTGAGCAGATTGATCTTGCCATCGGTAAAAATCGGAGCCTGACTATCAAGGCTCACGCAGCGCGCGGTAAACACGTCATCTGGACCAATTTCTGACACGAGGTCAGCCGATAAAGCTTTGGTCATGCTCTTTGCTGGGATGAAGCGATGCGCATCGCTCGATTCAGCAATTGCGAGGTTGTACGCGTGCACGACCGGACTATCGGAGCCGGCGATCTTGCTCATGAGTCGCGCGTAGCTGTTCGGATTAGGCTCGAACAAATGCGCTTCGTGAATTCGGAATTTCTTGCTCGAACGCTTGATCTTCAGGAACACGTCGCCCACATAGGCGCCGACGTCGACGTAGATAATCGCCTTGCCGTTAAAGAACAACTCCAGATCGGCCAGCAAGTCGTCGATATCGGCATCGCCCTTATTTGCTTTGGGAACAATCGTCTGCTTCAACTTCTCTAGAGCGGCTTTTTCCTGTTCCAGCTTGACCGTGGCCTGCTTCAATGACGTCAACTCGCGCTCACGCTCTTCTGCTAAACGCGCTTGCGTCTCGCGTCCTTCGGTCAGCGATTGTTTTTCCTGCTCCAACAGCGCCTTTGTCTGTCTCAGCGCGTCGAGTTCTCGAAGGCGTTCTTCGGCGATGCGACGCTCGACTTCATGCTTGACTTCCAACGCTCGCAGTTCCTGTTCGACGGTCGCCTTTGCGGCTTGAAGAGATTCCAGTTCTTCCTGAACCAGATGAAGACTTGCCAGCAGCGACTCGTTATCGCCGCTCTTCCGAATCGACGCGTCAAGCGCGTCGCGCAATTCCATTTCGCTTTGATCGCGCTCTGCGACTAGAATCACGTTCTCTTTCTGCAATTGTGAGTTTGCCTGCTTGAACGCTTCGAGTTCGCAATTGCGTTGGTCCAGCAGACTCGCCTGCGATTCGTAGCGCGCCGATAGCATGGCTTTTTCCTGCTCCAACTTCGCCTTCGATTGCTTCAGCTCTACAACTTCGCGCGCCCGATCAGTTGCGAGCCTAAACTGTTGATCACGTTCGCGTGCGAGATTGCTCAACTGCTTGTCGGCAGCCGCACGGCGCTCCGCAAACGCGGTTTTCTGCTTCGCTTCACTGTCGCGCGCACGCTTTGCCTCATTGCGCAGTTGTTTGGCCTGACGAGCTTCAGACTCGCTGAACTGAGCGTCGACAGGCAGCAATTCGAGCATGGCCTCCGCTTCGACGACGTCGCCGGCCTCATGCAGCCGGAATGCCAACCACTTCAGACGAAACGCCTTCGGATCGAGGTCATAGGCACGGCGGGCCGCTTCCGCCGCATTTGCGCGATCGCCTTTTCCCAAGTGTCGGGCGAGTGCCGTGTAGCCTTGGGCCTGCATCGCAGGAGCGATGGGCTGTGCGCCCATCGCCTTTTCGACAGCGTTAAAACCGCCGCTTTGCCACGCCGCGATGATCTTACTGAAATCTTTGCCGCCCAGCACTGCTGGCGGAGTCCGACGAGTCGATTGACGCCATATCTTGACGAGCTTGCCGGGCACCAAAAAAAGCGAACCGGGTGCATCCACGCCCTCGATCAGAATGTTGCCTAGCCGAGCATTCAATGCGTGATTCGATTCGCGCTCGTGAATCTTCTTCTGCGCGTCGACGAGCGCCCGCAGGCGTCGGTTTTCCGCGTACATTTCCGGCAGCTCATCGGCGACCCATTTGTTCGCGATTGTGGACGCATTCGCCACATTGGGATTCGAACTGGTCGTCAGTTTGGACGCGGCAGGTTGGGCCCTGGAATAATTGCGCTCCAGCTCCTCTTGCGCATGATGAAGTTGAACGAGCAACAGCTCGTTCTCCTGCTGAAGTTCCGAGACGCGGGATTCGAACGCTTCTTTGATACCAGTATTGTTAGCCATGTTTCTTCTTCCAGACGCCGCGGGTATCGACGAGTTTTTGAAAACGGGTCAATTGCGGAGAAATGTTCTTGAACTGCGAGTGATCGACCAGCAGCACAAGAACGCTCGCGCGCTCCATCGCGGCGTTCAAATCCATTTGCGCAACGCGACGATCGGTCAGGCTCCGCGGCAGACTCTCCAGGTTCGGTTCGACGACAAAAACCTTGCCTGCGTGACGATCTGCCAACGCCTCTGCGATATGAAGGGCCGGGCTTTCCCGCAAGTCGTCGATGTCCGGCTTGAACGTGAGACCGAAGCACGCGATGCTGATGTCTGTCGCCGTCATCCTGCTTGTTTTTAGTTCCGCGATTGCTTCATCGACTTTCTGAAGCACCCATTTAGGTTTCGTATCATTGACGGAGCGCGCGGTCGCGATCAGCCTGGCGGTTTCCGGCGCGCTGTTCACAATGAACCACGGGTCAACGGCAATGCAATGACCGCCCACGCCACAACCCGGTTGCAGAATATTCACGCGCGGATGCCGGTTTGCAAGACGGATCAGTTCCCATACATCGATGCCCTGGTCGTCGCAAATCATCGACAGTTCGTTGGCGAAAGCAATATTCACATCGCGGAAACTGTTCTCGGCCAGCTTGCACATTTCAGCCGCGCGCACCTGCGTCACCACGCATTCGCCCTGCACGAACGACTTGTAAAGCGCGACTGCCGCCTCCGAGCATTTGTGCGTCATGCCGCCAATCACGCGGTCGTTGGCAACGAGTTCGTGCACGATGCGGCCAGGCAGCACCCGCTCCGGACAGTAAGCAATGCGAATGTCGGAATCGTTACCGGCTTGCTGTGGAAACGTCAGGTCGGGACGCATCTCGGCCAGCCATTGCGCGAGCTTTTCCGTGGTTCCCACTGGCGACGTAGATTCCAGAATGACGAGATTGCCTTTTGCAAGCACTGGCGCGAGCGATTTCGCTGCGGCCTCGATGCAACTCACGTCGGGCTTCTGCTCGGACGTCAACGGCGTCGGCACCGCAATCACGAACGCATCGGCGGGCTCTGCTTGCATGGTCGCGCGCAAATAACCCGCGCCAACCGCCGCCTGAACCAGAATATCCAATTCGGGTTCGACGATATGAATATTTCCCCGATTGATGGTATCGACGACATATTCCGAAACGTCGACACCGATCACTCGCATTTTTCGCGACGCGAACAGCGTTGCAGTCGGCAAACCGATATAGCCTAGACCTATTATTGATATTGTTTTCAAGATACGTTCACCGGAATTTTCGCAAATGCGCTGAGGTGCTGCGCCGTTACGCTGACTTTCTTGTCAATGTTCTGATTGTTGTTTAACAAATTGAGCCGAGGCGCCCTTTTTGGTCGTCCCAGTCGTTTTCGGACGACAATCAGGGTTCTCACGCTTTGCCGATCTCAATCCACGTGATCGAGGATGATGCTTTCGAGCAGCTTGATTACGCCGATCAATGCCAGCGTGATAAGCAGTGTGATAAGCACGTTATAGAAGCGTTGCGGCTCCATCGGATAGGATGGCGTGGTCGGAGACTGGAGAATCGAAACCATTTTAAGTTTGCGCGCCGCGTCCATCCGCCCTTGCTCCAGTGAAGACAGTGCGGTTTTATAGAGGTCTTGCGTGAAATTGACCTGCATTTGCAAACGCTGGAATTCTTCAACCGTGTAATTCAGTGTCCGGCTCTTAGGCGACGCCAGTTCGGCACGCTTCAGCGCAATCTGCTGCTCCAGAGCGGCGAGATTCTTCTTAAGCATCACGACGGTCGGCTGATTCGGGCTGAGGTTTGCAGGCAGCGAGGCAATCTGCGTCTGAAGGTCCGTCTTCTGTCCTTCCAATCTGTCGATAATGGTATCCATATTGCCCGCCGTGGACGCAGGCGCCGCCAGCCCCTTCTCGTTCTGGAAGTTCAAAACGTCTCGCGACGCATCGAGGAAACGATCGTGTGCGAAAGTTACCTGCTTCTGCAGAAAATCAACCTGCGACTGTGCGAGTTGATGTCCAAGCTCGTTCATATGCTGCTCGCCCAACTTGACCATCAGCGCAACGATCGCCTTTGCGGTTTTCGCGTCGTAGGCCTGAGCTTGAATGCGCAATACACCGCTGTAGTCGTCGTATTCAACGTCGATGCGGTTTAGCCAGTATTGGAAAAACCATTCTTCCGGCCCATTCTTAAACCACATACGTGAGATTGGGTCGCGGTGCCAATTGCTGTAGTGCGACCGCAGATCGAGAGCGGCGTCCAGTTGGTCAAGCATGTCCTGGGACAGCAAATACTCACGCAAAAGGAGCTGATCGGCGCTATTGGCAGTCCCCCCGGCGGCGCTGAGTGCAGAAATTGCGACGCTAGGCCCATTGACCTGGTCCGTTCGCTGGATAATCACTGTCGCTTGTGAAACATAGCGATCAGAAGCCACGAGTACCCAATATGGCACCGACACGATTGCGAAGATGATCATCAAGCGAATGATCAGCTTAAAGAGCCGGAGGGAAAACAATGTGTTTTTTACTTTATCGTAGGCTGCAGTCCATCTACCGGACGAACGCCAATTTTCGATTGCTACTGTTTCTTTCATGGGAGAAGTTTCGTTTTGTAGGCGTTCAATCCTTGCTCCAGATCGTCGAACCAATATGCCTGGCCCTCGTCGATCCAGATCGCCGACTGACAAAATTGTTTGAGCGTCGCTTCGTCGTGAGAAACCATGATCACGCTTGCGCGACTCGTTCTGTTTTTGAAGGCTTCAGCAGTCTTTTTCCTGAATCGGGCGTCGCCGGCAGCCGTGACTTCGTCGGAAATAAATACGTCGAAGTCAAACGCGAGCGACAACGCAAACTGCAGACGCGACCGCATCCCGGAGGAATATGTCGTGACGGGCTGATCGAACGCGTCACCCAACTCTGCAAAGCTCTGAATGAACTCTAGTCTGTCCGAAAGTTCGTCCTGATGTCCGTGCACGCGACACACAAATTTTGCGTTCTGGCGTCCACTCAGCGTTCCTTCCAGCCCGCCCGCACCCATGGGCCACGAAACCTTGCATAGGCGTTGAACGCGACCCTTATTCGGAAAATCGATACCGCCGATGATTCGTAAAAGTGTCGATTTTCCTGCGCCATTGCGTCCAATCAGAGCGACACTCCTCGTTGTAGGAATCGTCATAGTGATGCCGCGCAGCACCCACTTTCCTGCCCCATGCTCAGACACGTAACGCTTATGAACATTTTCGATGAGAATCACCGCATCACCAGCTTTTTCGAAAAACGCCTGTACAAAGCCAAGCCAAGCAAATTGAGCCCCAGCGCCCATGCGTACAAATAGCCCAACCTAATCCCCTCCATGGTTCGGTACGACGGCATAAAGCCCTGCCTCATCAATTCGAGACCATTCACGATGGGATTTGCGGCAAAGATGTACTGATAGGGTTCCGGCACGAGGATCGACAATGGAAGCAGTGCACCCGATATGTAATAGAGCGGCAAATAGATGATCTTGAAGATGTGGTCAAGTTCGCGCACGAAGCGCATGGCCACTGACGTGGCCAAACCGAAGCCCAGACCAAGCAACCAAAGCCCAATGACGCTCGCCATCACCATCAGCGGATCTTGGGGAAGCCAGATCGGATTGAGAAGGTCTGGCGTGATCGCATGGTCTGTGGCAATCACAATGCACATCAGGACAATAGCAACCGGCACCATCAGGAACAGTTCGAGAACTGCCCGGACGATGGCGACATCGAAAGGCTTCACCTGCCGATAAGCGAAGAAGGCCTTGTTCGAGTCAACTCCATGCAGCACCTGAGTCCACGTGCGACGCCAGAGCAGAAACCCGATGAAGCCGGCGATGATCCACATGTTGATCCCAATACCACCCACCTGTCGAATACGAAGCGTCTCGAATCCGAATGCGTGAAGCGATATGTAGATAATCGGTTCGAGTAGCAGCCAGAACCACGCCGCGCGCGCCTCAAAAAGGCGATCTAGCGCCTCCCTCAAAAACAGGGCGCGCCAGACAGCGAATGTGACCTCAAACGGCGTACGAATTTTTTCCGTCATAACCCGTTACTGCAAATCATGAGTAAACGTCACCGTCGGATCGGCAACTATGACGACATACGTCAGGAATTTGCGGAATTCGGCACCAGGCGAGTTCGAAACATAAACGACGTCGTGATTCTGAATCGGGAAATTCTGCGTGACGAAGAACGCCGCTGGATCGCGAAGGTTGATTTCGTACACGACCGGCACCTTGCCATTGCTTGCCTTCACCGAAGGATCGGTCTTGTCCAGCAGCTTCGCGTCTTCGAAGCGGAATACAAAAATCGCGCGTGCGTCCGCGCGACTGTCGTTCAGCCCGCCTGAACGCGCGAGCGCCTGCGCGAGAGAAATGCCCTGTGCCTCGAAGGGAACTTCGTCGTTCTTGCCCGTTGCGCCCAGCACCGAGAAGGTCTGCGGCTGGAACAACGCCGTCACCACGTCGCCCGGCTTGAGTATCACGTTCTGCTTCGGATCGCGAATCACGGCATCGAGCGCCATCGTCGCTGTCGTGTCACCGCGCGAAAGCTGCACTGCCATATGGCTGACGGGCTGCTTCAGACCGCCTGCAAACGCGATCGCATCCAGCAGACGCTCGCCCTTCGGCGTGATCGGCATCATCGTGCTCGTATTGACTTCGCCGACGATCGTGACATTCGACGCATTGTTCTTGGTCACGCCCACGAGCACTTGCGGCTGATTCGCCTTGCCTTTGAGATGGCTGACGATGCTCGACTCGATTTGTTCGGTCGTGCGGCCGGCCACGCCGATGCGGCCCGCGAACGGAATTGAGATGGTGCCGTCGGCCGCCACCATTTGCGTCGGCAGCGTGATGCTATTCGACGTGCCGGCTCCAGCCGACGGCAGCGAAACCGGCGACATCGAGCCAAACAACATCGCAGGCGGCGCTTCCCAGATTGTGACTTCGATCACGTCGCCCAGGCCAATCACATAGTTATTGGCCGTCTTGCTCACAAAGACATCGGAGAACTGGCCGAGTTGCTTTCCGGCCGCGAGCTTGCGCGCGATCGCGTCGTCGACGTCGATGATCCGGATGCCTTCGACGTTGCCCGCTGCGCTCTGCTCCTGTATCTGCTGACGGCTCGGTCCCGACGCCGGCAACCATCCTGGAAATGTCCCGCACCCCGAAAGCGTTAGCACAGCGGGAAGGCAAAGTACCAAAATATTTTTCTTCATGAACCGTGAATTCTGGATCTGGCGTTGTCTTTCCGCCGGACTTGCCGCAAGGCTCACCACGCATGACCCTATCAGCCAGCGCCTCGCGTTACGCAAGCCCGCCCGGTTGAGCGCGCCTTTTAAAAATCATTCCGAAGTGTCGGCAGAGCGGTTGGTAATTTATGGAATTAATCCACGGTCTCACCGTCCGGCGACAAGCCAGTTTCGCCAACGGGTACGGACGAATCAAATTTCCAACGTGAAAACGGACGCAAGGCAACGGGGCATGCCGCCACTCACAAACGGAAATTCAATCACCTTCTATTTACGGCCAGTCCATCCGCGACCTTGACTGCTTTCACGCCGCGCCGACGAAAAAAGCATCAGCGAAGTAACGACAACCGTCACCGCCCCGCCAACCGCGCCACCGCCGCCACCGTCCGGCTAATCTGCTCCGCCTCATGCGTCGAACAGATAAAAAACCGCAACCGCGCCGCCTTCTCCTCAACAGCCGGATAAAAAATCGGCTGCACGTTGATGCCTTGCTCGAACAGCGCATTCGCCCACTGCGCGGCCTTCAACGAGCTGCCCGTAATTACCGGCACGACCGCGTAGCCCGCGCTCGTGCCGACATTGAGCCCGGCCCCGCGCGCTTCGGAAAGAAACTGATGCCCCCGCTCCCGCAATTGCGCGACCCGTTCCGGTTGCGCAATCAAACTTTCAAGCGCCGCAAGCGATGCTTCAGCGAGCGCCGGCGCAAGCCCGACGCTATACAAAAATCCCGGCGCCAGATGACGCAGCATGTCGGCGAGCGGCTGGCAACCGGCCATAAAACCGCCGCAGCCCGCCAGCGTCTTGCTCATCGTGCCCATCCACAGATCGACGCGATCGGGGGCCACGCCGCACTGCTCGCGAATGCCCCGTCCCGTCGCGCCAAGCACCCCGAGCGAATGCGCTTCATCGACCAGCAGAAACGCACCGTGCCGCTCCTTCACCTCACAAAAGCGCTGCAGATCGGGAAAGTCGCCGTCCATGCTGTACAGCCCTTCGATCGCGATCAGCACATGACGATACTCGCGGCGCACGCGCGTGAGCAGCTCGTCGAGCGCCCGCCAATCGTTGTGCGCGAAGCTCAGACGCTTCGCACCGCTCAGTTGCGCGCCCTGCACGATACTGTTGTGCGCGAGCGCGTCGTGCACGATCAAATCACCAGGCCCGAACAGCGAACCAATGACGGTCACATTCGTGGCATGGCCGCTCACGAATGCGACGCAGTCGTCCGTTTCATAGAACTCGGCGAGCGCTCGTTCGAGTTCGCGATGCACGGGCCGCTCGCCCGCAACGATGCGGCTCGCCGAAGCGGACGTGCCGTAACGGTCGATGGCCGCCTTCGCGCGCGCCGCGATGACCGGATCACCTGCGAGTCCGAGATAGCTGTAGTTCGCGAAGTTCACATACTCGCGCCCACCTATCTGCGTTGTCGCACCCGCAATGCCGTCGTGCACGCGAAAAAACGGCGACTCGACGCCCAGCGTCTCGCCCATCTCGCGCATCAGCTTGACCTGCTGGAATTGCGGCATCGCTTCGAAGCGGCTGCGCGCAGACAGCGTCTGCGCGGCCTGCGCCGCCAGACCATCAGGCTCCCCAGGCGCCGCAACCGCATCGGTCGCGCGCTCCAGTTGCCGCTTCAGCGCTTTGGCCGCCAATTGCTGGCGTAGTGTTTCCCCGAGTCCCATGTAATCCGATCTAACCTGTTTATGTGGCGTGCCTGCGTTATGCGTGCGCCTTGACCCACTCGTATGCGCCCGGTGTGCCCAACAGCGCCGCGAGCAGCCGATAGTTCATTTCATGCGTTGGCCGCCGCGCGCTCACGTGGCCCAGCAACGGTGCACCGGCGAGCGCGAGATCGCCGACCAGATCAAGCACGCGATGCCGAACAAACTCGTCGGGCTGACGCAGTCCGCCGACGACACGTTTGCCGACAATTGCCGCCGTGCATGACATCCGTGCGCCGCGCAGAATGGGCCAGCCGCGCAGATAGCCCACGACGATCGCGGGCACCGCCCATTTGATCTGCCCATACGAGCGCGACGACGCGATCTCATCAGCAAAGGCGCGCGGCGTGAGCCGGCCGTGCCATTCCATGTCGCCGAACCCCTTGAGGTCGTTGTTGTGCACGCTGAGCGCATAGTCGTCGGCGGGCTCGACGCGCATTTCACGGCGCGCGGCGCCCTCACCGTCGGCGACGCTCACAGTCTCGAGCACGCGCAAGAAGCGCTTCGGCTGCGGCAGCGCGGTGCGCCCGCATGCCAGGATCGCATCGATCCATGGCTGCGCGCTGCCGTCGAGAATCGGCACTTCTTCAGCGTCGAGTTCGACGATCGCGTGATCGATCTCGCACGCGAGCAACGACGCGAGCAGGTGCTCGACCGTGCGCACGCCGAGGCCATCCTTCGCGCGCAACATCGTGCAGAGCGGCTGCCCCTGGCGCAACGACGGATCGGCGGCCACCGTGCCGAGCGCTTGCCCCTTGTGCAGGCGCCGAAACACGATGCCGTGTCGTCCGCCCGCCGTCGCCGAGGTCTCGACGGGCAAAATGCGCACGTTCACGCGCCGCCCGGTGTGCAAGCCGTGCCCCGACAGTTCGAGCGGCCGCGCCAGCGTGCCTTCGCTCGGCCGCCAGCCCGCAGGCAGCTTCACTCCGCAAACGCCGGCGTCGACTGACATGACCCGTCTCCCTGTTGATCCTGATCGTTGTTGCCCGCGTTTCGATTACGTTCGAGCAGCGCGCGCGCCTCGTTCTCGTCGAGCGCGTGGCGCGCGGCCAGCGCCGCGAATTCCTCGATCGCGTCATTCGCGGCCCCCTGCGTGCCGGGCTCGTTTTCGCCGCTCTCGTCGTCGAGCATGTCGACGATGCGCACGGCGAGCGTGTGCACCGTCGCGCCTTCCGCAATCGCCATGATCGACAGCTTCACGCCGAACGACTCCTCGACCGCCATGCCGAGTTCCATCCCCATCAGCGAGTCCATGCCGAGATCGAGCACCGAGCGGTCGAGCGCGACGCGCTCCGGCGACATGTGCAGGATGCGCGCGATGTGGCCGCGCAACGCGGTCTCGACCGCCGTGACTGCATCGGCCTTCGGCAGAGCGCGCAACTGTTCGAGCAGTGCGCCGTCCTCGCTCGTTGTCTCGCTAGCGCCGCCGCCTTGCAATGCCATGTAGCGACGCGCCTGCGCGGCGGGCATGCCGCGCGCGATCGCCGCCCAGTCCAGACGCACCACACCCTCGCCGACCGCACCGCTTGCGAGCGCGCGCTCGAGCGCCGTCATCGCCTCGTCAGAGGTGATCGACGCACCGCCGATGCGCGCCTGCAGCGCTTCACGCGTCGTGCTGTTGCGCGCGAGGAAACCGACGTCCTCGATCGGCCCCCACGCCATGAAAGTGGCGGGCAGCCCGGCCGCGCGGCGATGGGCGACAAGCGCTTCGAGAAAGCTGTTGGCCGCCACATACGCGCCCTGGCCCGGATTGCCGAGATAAGTCGTGGCCGAGGAATACAGCACGAAGAAGTCGAGCGCGCAGCGCTGCGTCGCGCGGTGCAGATTCCATGCACCCGCAACTTTGGGTTCGAGCACGGCGAGCATGCGCGCGTCGTCGATGTTGCGCAGCAGGCCGTCGTCGATGCGCATCGCGGAGTGCAGCACGCCCTTGAGCGGCGTTCCGCGCGCCTCGATGCGCTCGATCAGACCATCGAGCGCCGCCGCATCGGTCACGTCGCACGACACCACCGTCACGGTCGCGCCATGCTCGGCACGCCAGCGTTCGAGTTCCTGCTGCTTCGCCGAGTCGAGTGCGCCGCCGCGGCTCGCGAGCGTCACGTGACGCGCGCCGCGCGCGATCATCCAGCGCGCGCTTGCGTAACCGAGACCACCAGTTCCGCCGACGATCAGATACGCCGCCTCCGGGTCGAGGCGCAGCACGGGCTGCACGACGCCCCGCGTGGGCGCCGGCGTACCCGACGGATAGGTGACGAGCACCTTGCCGATCTGGCGCGCCTGCTGCATGTAGCGGAACGCCTCCTCCGCACGCGCGGCCGGGAAGGCACGATACGGCAACGGATGCAGCACGCCGTTCACGAAGAGCGCCATCACTTCCTCGAAGAGGCGCGTGGTGAGTGCGGGCAGCACGCCCATGAGCTGATCGGCGTCGATGCCGAAATAGCTGATGTTGTTGCGGAACGGCCGCAGGCCGATCTGGCTGTTCTCGTAGAAGTCGCGCTTGCCGAGTTCAAGGAAGCGGCCAAACGGACGCAGCGTGTCGATGCCGCGCACCATCGCCTCGCCCGCGAGCGAGTTGAGCACGATGTCGACGCCCTCGCCGTTCGTGCAGGCGCGCACCTCGTCGGCGAACGCCAGGCTGCGCGAGTCGAACACACGATCGGCGCCGAGCAGGCGCACGAACTCGCGCTTCTCGTCGGCGCCAGCGGTGGCGAACACTTCCGCGCCGAGATGGCGGGCGATCTGGATCGCGGCAATGCCGACACCACCCGCACCACCGTGAACGAGCACGCGCTCACCGCGGCGAAGCCTTGCGAGCTCGCACAGTGCGTAATACGCGGTGAAGAAGGTCGTGGGAATCGTAGCGGCTGCTTCGAACGAAATCGTTTCGGGCTTGCGCGCGATCGCGCTCGCACGCGTGACCACGCGCGTGGCGAACGAAGCCGGCGCGAAGCCGAGCACCGCGTCGCCGGGCTCCCAGCCTTTGACGCCCGCGCCGACGCGCATGATGCGGCCCGAGAGTTCCATACCGATCGTCGCGCCCGCGAAGCCGGTTTCGACCGCTTCGTCGGAGAGCAGGCCCATCGAATACATAACGTCGCGGAAGTTCAGACCGGTCGCCATCGGCGCGATCTCGACTTCGCCTGGACTCAGTTCGCGCTCGGGCAACGCGAACCATTCGAGGTTGCGTAGCGAGCCGGGCATATCGAACGCCAGCACGGCGGGCACGGGGTCGGCCACCTGCTCAGCCGTGGATTCGTCGCGGGGAGTCTGCCGTTCGGCTGTTTGCGCCGGCAGCATGCGCGGCACGTAGCGGCCCTGCGCCGTGAGCAGCACCTCTTCCTCGCCGTCATCGTGCGTGAGCGCGTGCGCCAGTTGCGATACGGCCTCGCCATCCGCGCCCGCCACGTCGATAAGGCGCAGCGCAAGCGTCGGGTATTCGTTCGCCATCACGCGGCCAAGGCCCCATAGGCTCGCCTGCTCGGGCTGCGCCGCTGTGCCCGAGCCTTGACTGAACGGCGCGCCTCCGCGTGTCACCACGGACAGGCGCGCCAGCGCGGCCACGCCGGCTGCGTCGAATTCGCGTGCGAGCATGGCGAGCGCGAGCACGCCGTCCTGCTGCGCGCGCATGATGTCGGCGCCGCTGGCGTCGTCGAGCTGTACGAGCGGTGCCACGAACACGATCTGCGCTTGCGTGTTCTTGCGTTCGAGCCATGCGGCCGCTTCGCGCACGCTCGTCGCTTCAACCTGGCAGCCAAAGCGCTCGAGCTCTTCCGCGAGCGCAGACCCGAACGCGTCGTTGCCGCTCTGCACGATCAGCCACGGCTGCGCGTCGGTCGAACTGGGTTGCATCTGCTGAGCGGACGCAGGCTTGCGCGCGACCATCAGCGTCGGCGCACCTTCGAGATCGAGGCCCTGCTCTGAGTGACGCACGACGTCCTGCAGACCGGCGCGTTCGCAAAGCGTGCGAAGCGCGGCCGGTGCGAGCGCGCCGTAGGCCTGTGCGGCGACCTCGTGGCCCGCCACGCCGAAGACGATGTCGGCGAAACGGCTGGGGCGCGCGTCGGCGAGCACGACTACCCCTCCCGGCGCGAGCCGTTCGGCAATTGCTTGCAGCGTGGAGAGTGGATCGGCCTGTTCGCCGATCATGCGATTGACGACGATCACGTCGAACGGCGCGGCGTCACGGTAATGCGTGAAAAGCGGTTCGTTCTCTCCGAGCTGCAGCGTCTGAACGTGCGCGTGCGCTTCCGCGTCGAGCGCGGCGAGCTGCTGGTGCGTGCCTGCAATCACGTGTTCGCACCGCGAAGCCGGCACGCCGATGTCGAGCGGCTGGAGCACTTCGACGCTCGTCGCGCCGATTTCCAACATGCGCAGGCGACGAGTGCCCGGCCACGCTGCCAGCGCTTCTTTCGCGCAGGCGGCGAGCATCGCGCGGGCATGCGACCACGTGGGCGAAGCGTCGAAAAACTGCTCGACGAGGCTGCGCCCCGTCGGCGACAGCAACGCGGGCGCATCGGCATCGGATGCTCCATCGCGCAGCACGCGTGGCAGCGCCGCGCCCACGTGCGCGAGCAGTGTCAGTTCGGCGACGTGCGCGGGCGAAGTCGCCAGCACATCGCGCCACAGCGCATCATGCGAAGGCATCGCCGCGAAGGCGGCCGCGTCGTCGCGCACGAGACGCTCGCCCTCGAAGCGGGCGAGTCCGTCTTCCACGACGATCTGCGCAAGGCGCGCGAGCAGTGGCGTATTGGCGAGCGTGGGCAGCACGAGCTGCGCGAATGCGCCGATCGCTTCTAGCGCGTTCAACGCGTACAGGCCCGCGAGCACGTCGAGCAACGGCAGCGTTTCGGTCAAGTGACGCGTACGTTGCGCGCTGTCCTCATGCGAAGCGAGACGCGCGCTCGCACGTTCGACGAGCGCAGCCGGCGTGGGCAGCGCGGCGGCCGTGAAGCCCTCAGGCAGCGGACGCGCTTCAAGCGCGTAGGCAAAGCGCGCCGGTGCGGCGTGGCGTCGGCCCGTAAGGTCGACGCGGCGGAAACGGCACGCAGAAAGACGCGCGACGATTGCATTGTCGGCGTCGAGGAATTCGAACGACGCAACGATCGAATGCGGGCTGCGCCGCTGCACACGCGCCAGCACACGCCGTACCGAGTCGCCACGCAGAAAGTCGACGCGGCCGATCTGTACCGGCACGAAGGCCGCTCGCGCTTCGCCTGGCGCGGCGCCGGCCTGGCCCAGCACGGCGAAGAGCGGATGAAAACCGCTGTCCATCAGCGCGGGATGCAGCAGCCAGCCGGCCACCGCGTGCGCGCCGGCAAGCACCTGCGGCACTTCAAAGTCAGCGAGCGCGTCGTCGCCTTGCACCTGCACCTTGTGCACCCAGCGGAACGCCGGACCATAGCTCAGACCGATAGCGGTCGTGCTTGCGTAGAGGGCGCCGCCGGGCGTCGCGGGGATAGCTTCGAGGCGCGCCAGCACCGATTCATCGGCCGTGCTCTGCGCGCCTAGCGTGCTGCCGCTTTCGAGCAGGCGGCCCGTCACGTTGAGATTCCACGGGCCGTCGCTCATGCGCTCGCGCGTCTCGATCGTAAACGACGCGGTGCGCGCGTCGATCACGAAGCGCAACAGCTTCGCGTGCTGCGGCTGGAACACGACCGGCATGCGGATCTCGAGGTTCTCGAGCGCGACGTCCGACGTGCGGAAGAACACGCGCGCAGCGGCCAGCGCCATTTCCACGTAGCCCGCGCCCGGAAATGCAACGCCACCATCGACGACGTGATCGGCGAGCATCGGCACGCGCTGCGGATCGAGCTGGTTTTCCCATGCAAACGCATGCTCGTGCAGACGGTAGCCGAGCAGCGGATGATCGACGCGGCGATTCACGAGGTTGTAGCCCTCGATGGTGGCCGTCTGCCAGTGGCGTTCGCGCTGCCACGGGTAAGTCGGCAGCGCCACATGTGAGCCCTGAGACGCCACTGGCACGAAGCGGTCGACATCGACGCGCGCGCCGTGCGCGACCGCCGATAGCGTCGAATGCGCGAGCATCTGCGCGCTGTCGTGATGGCGCTTGAGTGTGGGCACGACCTCACCGGCGAGATTCAGGCTCGCGAGCGTCTGCTTGACGTAGTGGCGCAGAATCGAGTGCGGGGCGATTTCGATGAACACGCTTACGCCTGTATCGGCGAGACGCGTGAGCGCTTCGCCAAAACGCACCGGCTCGCGGATGTTGCGCCACCAGTAGCCTGCGTCGAGCGACGTGCCGGCAAGCGTGTCGCCGGTGACAGTCGAGACGTAGCGCTTCGTGCCTTCGCGCGGAGCCAGATCGGCGAGACCGGCGCGCACGACCGGCTCGATGGCGTCCATGCGGCTGCTGTGGAACGCGTAATCGAGATCGAGCAGCTGGAAGAAGCTGCCGTTCGCGGCGAGCGAAGCGCCGATCGCTTCGAGTTCTTCGGGCGATCCGGCCAGCGTGACGGCTTCGGGGCTGTTGGTGCCGGCCAGCTCGACCATCTCCGCGAGACCGAGGTGTGCGATCAACTGCCGTGCCTCGGCTTCGCCAATGCCCGCCGCAGCCATCTTGCCGGTGCCGCGCGTCAGGCCCTGCGCGCTGCTGCGAACGCGGATCACGCGCACGGCCTGGGCAAGCGTCAGCGCGCCCGATGCCCACGCGGCCGCGATTTCACCAACGCTATGACCGACCGCCGCGTCAAAGCCGAGGCCGCGCGCTTCGAGTGTGCGCGTGATGCCGACCTGAATCGCGAAGAGTAGCGGCTGCGCGTTCTCCGTCGCGGCGAGCCATTCGGCGCTCGCGCCGGCGCGCAGCACGTCGACGAGCGAGTCGCTGCCGTCGGCACGCCAAAGCACGTCGACTTCGTCGAGCGCCGTGCGGAACACTGCGTCTTCCGCATAGAGCTGCTTGCCCATGCCGGCCCACTGGCAGCCGTTGCCCGCGTAGACGAACGCCACCTTGGCGGCCGTCGCTACGGCCTGGCCGCGAGCGACGTAAGCCGGGAGCGCCTGATTGGACGAATCCGCGAGCATCAGGAGTGCGGCGCAACCCGCTTTCAGGTCGGGCGGCGCAATGACCACGCGCTGTTCGAGCCATTCACGGCGGCGCGCGGCGCCGGCCGCGAGCGCGGCCCAATCGGCGCCGTTCTGCAAACACGCGAGATAGCGCGCGGCAAGTGCGGCGAGCGCATCCTGCGAGCGCGCCGTGAGAACGAGCGGCGGCAACGCTCCACGCGCGGCCGGCGTGCTGCCCATGACAGGCGCGGCGGGCGCGGCTACCCTCACCGCCTCCGCTAGCACGACGTGCGCGTTGGTGCCGCCGAAGCCGAACGAGTTGACGCCAATCGTCAGCGGCGCACCATCACGCCGCGAGAGTGGGGTGAAGCGGTCGACGACGCGTAGGCGTCCGCCCTCGAAATCGATGGCGGGATTGGGCGTTTCGAAATGGAGCGAGCGTGGCACCGCGCCGTGCTTCAGGCAGAGGATCGCCTTGAAGAGGCCGGCCATGCCCGAGGCGGTTTCGAGGTGCCCGACGTTGGTCTTGACCGAGCCGATCAGGAGCGGATCGTCGGCCGGACGGCCGCCCGCGACTGCCTCTATTAGCGCGCGCGCCTCGATCGGGTCGCCGACTGCGGTACCAGTGCCGTGGGCTTCCAGATAGGCGAGCGAGCGCGGATCAACGCCCGCGCGGCGGTAGACCGAGCGCAGCAGTTCGGCCTGCATGGCCGTCGTCGGCACACTGATACCGCCGTGCGAATGGCCGTTGGAATTCACGCCCGAACCGGCGATGACCGCGTGAATTGTGTCGCCGTCCGCAAGCGCGCGCTCGAGCGGCTTGAGCAGCACGAAGGCGCCGCCCTCGGCGCGTACATAGCCGTCGCCGGTCGCGTCGAATGCACGGCAGCGGCCTCGCGGCGACAGCATCGACGCCTTCGAGAAGCTCACGAAGCCAAACGGATGGAGCAGCAGATTGACGCCGCCCGCGAGCGCCATTTCGGTTTCGCCCGACTGCAATGCCTGCACGGCCTGATGCAGCGCGACGATCGACGACGAGCAGGCAGTGTCCACCGACATGCTCGGACCGCGCAGATCGAACAGATAGGAAACGCGATTGGACGCAATGCTGAGCGTGTTGCCCGTGGCCGAGTATGGATCGATCCAGTTCAGGTCGTCCATGCTGCGGTTGCCGTAGTCCATGCTTGCGGCGCCGACGAACACGCCGCAGTCCCGGCCGCGCATCTCCGCTGGACGCACACCGGCGTCCTCGAACGCTTCCCACGCGAGTTCGAGCAGCAGACGCTGCTGCGGGTCCATCTGGGTCGCCTCGCGCGGCGAAACGCCGAAGAAAGCGGCATCGAAACCGGCCACGTTGTCGAGAACACCCGCCGAGAACGTGTAGCTCTTCCCCGGCTCTTTCTTGGACGGATGCTGGTAGAACTCCGTGCCGAATCGATCGGGTGGCACGACGGTCACTGCGTCGCGCTCATCGCACAGCAGTTGCCAGAAGTCTTCGGGCCCGGTCACTCCGCCGGGAAAGCGACATGCCATCCCGATAATTGCTATTTTTCTTTCCATCATCATGCCGGCATGTGCTGCAATTCGTTTCGCGAGTCGGTGTCGCCACCATCGGCAGGCATCATCGCGCGCTGTATCGTGGAACCGAGAGTCTCGACACCAACATCTCGGCGCTTGCCGATGTCGCTTCCGAAATTGCGCCAAATAAAGTAATCACTGTTCGTCGGTTCCGTTTCGAGCGCATCGAATACGGAAGACATCGCAGGAACGTGATCGCCATAAAAACACAGGACCGTCGGCCGATTACGCCCGCGCAGATAGTCGGTCAACCTGCCGATCATCGCGTCCGCGTTTTCCACATGCCGAAGGTACGCGGTCAGGTCGAGCCAGCGTGCGTCGTCGCCTAGCGTGTGCCGCGATGAGGACTCCCCAGGGGAAACCGTCTCCAGATGCAAAGGGCCGTGATTTTCCATCGTGATCGCAAACGCAAACAGCGGTTTGTCATCATTGGCCTGCAGGAGGGCGATGAGCTTGTCCGCTACCGCAAGATCCCCAACGTACGGCCCCACACGAGACGCACTTTCGAAATGCTCAATGTCCAGAAAGCGGTCGAAGTGCATGTGCGCGAATGCCCGTCGACGGCCAAAGAAGTTCGCGTGGTACGGATGCAGGGCCACCGTGCGATATCCTCCGCGCCGGAAATAACCCGCCAGCGACGCGCACGCCCGGCGCACGAACATATACGGATAAAAGCGCGCGTATCCAAGTTCGACCGAGGTCAGGCCGGTGAGCATGGCGAATTCGCTGCGCATCGTATTCGCGCCCCAGGCCGGCACGGACAATTCGCCTTGCTCGAACGACTCGCGTTTTGCGCGATCGAAGTGCGCATAGGGCTCGCCGGACACGCATTCGCCGAGCCGGCGGGCGTCGAAATACGACTCGCTTTGAATGACGATGACGTCCGGATGAACGTCTGGGCGCCCGACCGAAAACGGGCTGTTACCTTCGGCGCGAGTGAACGCGCGCCGTTGCGCACTGCTCAATCCGTTGATCAAATAGGCAGCGGACGCCGAGAAAAAACCGAATCGGCGCTGGTCCGAAAAGGGTTGCAGCGTGAGCGGCAAGCGACGAGAAAGCGCGATGCACACTGGTAGACAAATCAATGCGACGACGGCCTCAGCCCATCTTTGCCTCAGCGCCACGGGACGTTCGGCAATGAACGCCCCCGCCGCTGCTCCTATTCCGACGAGCACGATGATGAGCTTGCCAAAACCAAGAAACGGCAAATAAAGGCGCGGATGCGAGAAGACCTGGCTGAAAAGGCTCAGGTCGCTGAAGACCAGCGGTTCGCGCAGCGAGGCGTATTTGGCGTTGCCGACGACCGCGAGCAAGCCAATCAACACGAACGCGACGCCCATCGAAAATAACGGCCGCCCCGTCAGTGCGATGCAACCTGCCGTCACGGCAGCGAGCGCCGCCAGATGCAGCATCAGCGCGACAGGCGGCCTACGGAGCGACGATCTTGTGACAGAGATCGCTTCAACGGCGAAGGAGCATGCGACCATGGCGGCCGCGATCATAATACCGTGCGGCACTTCACATATTCCGACGAGGGATCTGAAACAGGAGACCCAGGATTGCGTCACCGACAGCCGCTGGCAACAGGCGTAGTAACTTGAGGCCGAGCGTCAAACTGAAAGGAAAAGCGATTTCCACGCGGCGCCGAGTCAGGCGCTTCTTGATAAACAAGGCGGCCTTTTCGGCGCTCCATATGAAGGGCTTGTTGCCAGGAAAAACGTCGCTCATCCCAGTTCGCACGAAGCCGGGCATCACGACTGAAATTCCAATATGGTCGCGTGCGAGAACCGGACGCACGGAATCGCAGTACGCCACGAGCGCGGCCTTGCTCACGCAATAGGCCGGCGAGATTGCCATCCCCCTCAATCCGGCGAGCGAACTGACAATCGCGATCTGGCCGCGCCGCCGATTCCGCATGCGCTCGATGGAAGGCAGCACTGCGTGCAAAGCACCGTAGAGATTGGTATCGACGACTTCGGCAGTCCGACTAACGCCTTCCCAGTCGTCAGGTGAGCGGAGTGTGCTGGCAACGCCGGCATTGGCAATCAGCAAGTCGATTGGATGTCGCGAGTCGAAATCGAAGATCCACGCCTGAAGCGCCGCTGCATCACGGACGTCCACGCTGCCAACCACGACCTCGGCGCCGCGCGCGCGACACGCCTCGGCAACGTACTCGAGACGTTCAGCGTTTCTTCCGATTAACCCTAGCGTGATACCGGGCGCGCAATAGCTTAAGGCCAGCGCACGCCCGAGTCCGGCACTACCGCCAGTGATAACGACTACACACGGCACACTCGTTCTCACTCTCCCCCCGATCTCAAGCAATATTGTTTTGCCACGGTCTGTGAATGGATTTATTTGCTTCTTTGCAGTGGTCGCATGGACTAAAACGCGCAGACCTTCATTGAAGACATGCGAGGCCGGACAACCACTGTTTCCGCTAACGTCGATTTGAGCCAATCAAAACTTTGAAGTCGGAACGTCCGCTCTTGCCGCGCCGATCCTTTCACCGTCCTCTAGCGACGACACGGGAACATTCAATCCAGCGCAACACCGATAGTGCCGAGCGAAGAGACGTACTGAAAGAGACGAAATGGCAAGCTTGTAAGCGCCGGCAGAATGTTAGCGCAGGAAGATTCTTTCGTACCATTACAGTTGACGAATATTTCTGTAAGAGTCGCGTCTTCACAACAAACAAAAAATTTCCAGTTGTTACGATCCCAATCGATCGCCGCCCTCGCGTGAGCGATAAAAAATTTCTTCTTGCCTGCGTCGCAAATATCTGCATCTTCAACTGTCCAGCTTTGCCAGTAGCCATTGGCAGGCTTTTCCACTGAAGATCAATGCAGTAGTTCGCAAAGTACAAAATTTATTTTTCAAAATGGCACCTGAATTTCCGTAACAAGCCAGCACCGCAAACGTTTGGTCATGCTCAAATGAAGCGAAAATAGTTCAATTGGGACAATTGTTAAAATAGGTTCGCGGCCTCCAATCTGAAGCGCAACACCTGTTTCGATCCGATTCGTTCGTTCGCCATCCATACGATAGACGTGCGCCACGCTCGCAGCACTTTCGATGGTTGATCGCGTCTCTCGCACTGTTTGCTGAGGACGTCGATCGTTTGCGCCAGCGCGATCGATTCGGCTCACCTCGAGGCCGGTTTCCACTCGTGGAGCGACGATCTACGTATCCGATCCCACGTGCGTTATCTTGATGATCATCCAGTGCCTATTGGCGCCGGAGTAATTGGGAGGTGCCCGCGCCGATGTTCGCGCTTGACCTCGACTGAGTTTCCCGCGTGGACTCCATCGGCGAGTTGGCCCCTGGAGGCGCAGGCACGAATACAATTAAACTACAGCGTTAGCCCCAGTTGTCGTTGGTTTCGTTCTGCGCGTGCGCGTCAAGACATGGCAAGACGAGGTCGCGATCAAATGCACTTCACGCAGAGAAGAGCTACAGGAATGCGATCGAGACACGCCGGCGTGGCGGCTTTCGTTGGGTGCCCGCAGTTGCATGTGCGCACGAATCGACATGCACACTCAAAGCCGTCCCGCTTTCGGCACGCGCAGGACAGCGTCACCGCCTCTGTTTTAATGGCTTATGGCAGGTACCCTCGCCCGACGTCCAGTACACCGCAATAGCTTCTTCTTTCGGCACGAATTTCTTTCTCAACAATACATATAGCACCCGCACCTAAAATAGCAAAACAGGTCCTCTGTAACCATGCGCGGCCATGGCGATCAGCATCGCGGACAGCGCCGGCAGCAACAGATCTAGTACTTTGTAGGCGTCCCAGTGCCATGGGAGCCAGCCAATCGCCCAGGTGTAAGCGTGCGACTCGAAAGCAAGCAATTCTTCCTTATCCAAGGTTTCGAGTTCACACTCGAGTTTTTTGCGCGACCAATACCAGACGATTACGGCAAGGGCTCCAATTCGGAAGTCGAACAGCAGCCCAACCGGTATCTGCACCAGCAACCCTTCCAGACAGTGAGACAGGGACATGCGCCACCTTGCCGCCGCGAACCAGTCAAGTAGAGACGTCATTGGAATATCCTCCTTGTTCCAACCTGCCAATGTTTCAAATTGAATTGGCTTCATCTTAACTGCACGTTGAGTTTCCGGGTTATGCGGTATTCCGATGCTATCGCGTGCCAACTGCCGTCATGCCTCCCGCGCCGATAGCCCGTGGACGTATGTGATTTGACCAGGCTGTGCCGACACCCGAATCATGCCGCGCCAAGGTCGCGGATCAGATCGATCATGTCTTTTCTGACGGTCGAGTCGGCATGCGGTCGCAATGGGTACCCCGCCCTCCGGAGATACCACGAGTTGGAAGCGAAAGGTGGACATCGCCTTCCATACGGTTTTTGCTCATCGTCTCGCGATTCACGCTCCACGTCGGGTCTCGTCACTCGGTCACCCTCCTGCGGTTGCGCTTCGCGTCGTCCGCCGTGACCAGCGTATGGCGAGACCTGCACCAGCAGGAATGCGCCGATTCCAGGCGTACATGACAAAAGCCCCGCAAGAACTTTCATTCTTACGGGGCTTCTCTTTTGACGCTAAAGCGTTATCCGCTTAGCGCGACATCATATTCATGCTGACGTTATGCAACACCCACAACGTCCCGCCAACCACGATAACAGCGGTCAGCACGGTGAACGCAAACGCCGTCACGTTCCAGCGCTGCGACGACGACGTGTTCATGTGCAGGAAGAACACCAGATGCACGAGGATCTGCACGAACGCGAGACCCGCGATTGCGAGTAACGCACTCTGGCCCGTCAACGTGCCGGTCATCACGATCGCGAAGGCCGCGACGGTCAGAATGACGGAAAGCACGAAGCCCGCCGTATAGCTGCCGAAGCTGCCGTGACCGCCTTCCGAGTGTGCGCCATGGGCGCTATGACTATGGTCCATTTAGATCACGCTCGCAAGATAGACAAAGGTGAAAACGCCGATCCACACGACGTCGAGGAAGTGCCAGAAAAGGCTCAGGCACGTCAGACGGATCATGTCGCGTTCGGTCAGGTCGCGATGACGCATCACCTGCAGCGCCAGCACGACCATCCAGATCAGGCCGAACGTCACGTGCAGGCCGTGCGTGCCGACCAGCGTGAAGAACGACGACAGGAACGCGCTGCGGCTCGGACCCGCGCCTTCGGCGATCAGGTGCGAGAACTCGCGCATTTCCAGCACGAGGAACGCGAGGCCCAGCAGGAACGTCACGCCGAGCCAGCCGAGCAGCACGCCCTTGCGGTTCTTGTGCGCGCCGAGCATCGCGAAGCCGTACGTGATACTCGAGAGCAGCAGCATCGTCGTTTCAAGTGCGACGCCCGGAATCTCGAACAGGTCCTTGCCGCTCGGACCGCCCGCGAACTGGTGGCTCATCACCGCGAACACCGCGAACAGCGCCGCGAAGATGATGCAGTCGGTCATCAGGTACAGCCAGAAACCGAACACCGAGTGCGACGGCACATGGTCCGGCGCGAGTTGCGGCTCAACCGCAATTGTCTTCTGTAACATCAGTCCACCTCCAGCGCGACCTGCTTGCCGGCGCTTGCGCCGACACCGGCCACGGCACCAGCACCGCCGTTGCGATTCTCTTCAATCAGCGCAACAGTGTCGGCAGGAATGTAATAGCCGTCGTTGTCCATGAAGCTGTAGATGATCACGGTGGCGATCGCGCCGACCGCGCCAACGATAGCAAGCCACCAGATGTGCCACACACCGGCAAAACCGAGCACCAGCGAGAACAGACCCACCAACAGACCCGCGGACGTATTCGACGGCATGTGAATGGCGCGATACGCCGGCACTTTCACACCGCCCTTGCGCGACTTCATTTCGGTGAACGCGTCGAGCGAGCGAACGTCCGGGATATGCGCGAAGTTATAAGCCGGCGGCGGCGAACTCGTCGCCCATTCCAGCGTATGACCGTCCCACGGATCGCCCGTGAGGTCGCGGTTTTCCTTCAGGTTGCGATCGCGGATGCTGACGACCAGTTGCAGCAGTTGGCAAGCGATACCGATCGCGATCAGCACCGCGCCGAACGCGGCGGCGATCAGCCACGGATGCCAGGTCGGGTTGTCGTAGTGGTTCAGACGACGCGTCATGCCCATGAAGCCGAGCACGTACAGCGGCGTGAACGCAACCCAGAAGCCGATCTGCCAGAACCAGAACGCGGCCTTGCCGAGCTTCTCGTTCAGCTTGAAGCCGAACGCCTTCGGGAACCAGTAGTTGAAGCCGGCCAGATAGCCGAACAGCACGCCACCGATAATTACGTTATGGAAGTGAGCGATCAGGAACAGGCTGTTGTGCAGCATGAAGTCCGCGCCCGGAATCGCCAGCATCACACCGGTCATACCGCCGATCGTGAAAGTGATGATGAAGCCGATCGTCCACAGAACCGGCGTCGTGAATTTCAGACGGCCCTTGTAGATCGTAAACAGCCAGTTGAACACTTTGACGCCGGTCGGAATCGAAATCACCATCGTCGCGATGCCGAAGAACGCGTTCACGTCCGCGCCCGAACCCATCGTGAAGAAGTGGTGCAGCCACACGAGGAACGACAGCACCATGATCGCGCAGGTCGCCCATACCATCGTCTTGTAGCCGAACAGCGGCTTTTTAGCGAAGGTCGCGACCACTTCCGAGAAGATACCGAACGCCGGCAGGATCAGGATGTACACCTCGGGGTGACCCCATGCCCAGATCAGGTTCAGGTACAGCATCGCGTTGCCGCCGGCATCGTTCGTGAAGAAGTGCATGCCGAGGTAGCGGTCCAGACCGAGCAGCGCGAGCGTGACGGTCAGGATCGGGAACGACGCCATGATCAGCACGTTCGCGCACAACGAGGTCCACGTGAACACCGGCACCTTCATCCACGACATGCCCGGAGCGCGCATCTTCACGATCGTCACGAAGAAGTTCACACCGGTCAGCAACGTGCCGATACCAGAGATCTGCAGGCTCCACAGGTAATAGTCGACGCCTACGCCAGGGCTGAACTGCAATTCCGACAACGGCGGATAAGCGAGCCAGCCCGTCTGTGCGAATTCACCGATCACCAGCGAGATGTTGATCAGGATCGCGCTGACTGCCGTCATCCAGAAGCTCAACGAGTTGATGAACGGGAACGCGACGTCGCGCGCGCCGATCTGCAGCGGCACGACGATGTTCATCAAACCGATCATGAACGCCATCGCCATGAAGAAGATCATGATGACGCCGTGCGCGGTGAAGACCTGGTCGTAGTGATGCGGTGGCAAAAAGCCCGGGCTCAGGTACGACAGCGCCAGTTGCATACGCATCATGATCGCGTCGGCGAAGCCGCGCAGCAGCATGATGAACGCAACGACGATGTACATGACACCGATCTTCTTATGGTCGACGGACGTCAGCCATTCGCTCCACAAGTAGCGCCATTTGCCGAAATACGTGATTCCGCCTAGCACCGCCAGCGCGGCGAGCACCATCCCGCCGCCCGCCGTAACGATGATGGGCTCGTGATACGGAATCGCATCGAGAGTTAGTTTTCCGAACATGAGTTACCCCTTAGGCGCGCAGTTGGCGTCTTTCATGTTGTCGATGACGTTGCCGTTGTTGTAGCGGGCAATGATGTTGTTGAAGAGCTTCGGATCGACCGTCGAGAAGTACCGCACCGGGTCCTTTTCGCTCGGCTCGGACACCGCGTGGTAGCGGTCCATGTCGAGGCGGTCCGACGAAGCGCGGACCTTCGCAACCCAGGCATTGAAGTCTTCAGGCGACGTCGCGAGCGTGCGGAACTTCATGTCCGAGAAGCCCTTGCCGCTGAAGTTTGCCGAGGTGCCCGCGTAGTCGCCGGCGTGATCGGCGATCAGGTGCAGGCGCGTCTGCATGCCCGCCATCGCGTAGATCTGGCCGCCCAGCTGCGGGATGAAGAACGAGTTCATCACCGTGTCCGACGTGATCCGGAAGTTCACCGGCGTGCCGACCGGGATCGCGAGCTGGTTCACCGACGCGATGCCGAGGTCCGGATAAATGAACAGCCACTTCCAGTCTAGCGCGACGACTTCGACGTTGATCGGTTTGACCTGCGACTCGAGCGGACGATACGGATCGAGCTCATGCGTGCTCTTCCACGTCAACACGGCGAGAAACAAAACGATCAGCGCCGGAATGGTCCAGACGGCGACCTCGATCGCGGTGGAATGCGTCCAACCCGGACGGTATTCGGCGTTGCTGTTCGATGCGCGGTAACGCCACGCGAAAAACAGTGTCATCAGAATGACCGGCACCACGACGATCAGCATGGCCCACACCGAAGTCGCGATCAGATCACGCTCCGCGAGTCCCACACTCCCCTTCGGATTCAGAATATCGAGGTTGCTGCAACCCGAAAGCAGCAACATGAGGCTGGCGGAAATGAAACTTGCCGGCCTTCTCAGCGTCCGTCCTTTCATATCCACTGCCTCGTTTTTTTGACTTCAACGAACGTCATTCGACGGCTCTCCTTAATAAGCGCTCGCATAATAGGGGGGCATCGGATGCTAATAAACACTCGATTTAGCAACGAACTATTGCGTCGCGACGCAGTGCGACACGTTGCCGCATTTCCCCGCGCACCCTATTCACCAGCGTCGTTTGCGACGCTTCGAAACGAAGCATCGAAAAGCTGACGCATCGCAAAAGCCCCCTGAAACAAGCGCTAAAAAATCGCTGGACGCGCAGCGGTTTTCGACGTACTGCAACACGCATGCATTCACAAAGGGATTGATAACGACGCGCAAAAGCGCAAGAGCGTCGCCGCATCCTGACGCGCGGATGCGACAACGACTCTTGCGCTCTGTTCTTTTAACCCGGAGTCTGCGTGGCGACGGGAACCGGTCCGGGCGCCGCTGCCTGCAGACGCTCGCCGCCCTCCGTCGGCACGGAGTCCGAAGGCAGCGCCGAGCGTTCCGATTGCGCGAGCAGCGTGCCGACCGACGGGTCGATCGCATCGGTGAACGGCTTCGGGTCGAGACCAATCGCGAGCACCAGCAGCGCCAACGCACCGAGCAGCGCGAACTCGCGCTTGCCGAGGTCCTTCAGCTTTGCGACGCGCGCGTTGGCGATCGCACCGAAGATCACGCGCTTGTACATCCACAGCGTGTAGGCCGCGCTCAGAATCAGGGTGGTCGCGGCGATCGCACCGATCCAGAAGTTGAAGCGGATCGCGCCCATCAGCACCATGAATTCGCCGACGAAACCCGACGTGCCCGGCAGACCGATGTTGGCCATCGAGAACAGCATCACGAAAGCCGCAAAGCGCGGCATCGTGTTGGCGACGCCGCCGTATTCGGCGATCGACGCGGATTTCGTGCGGTCGTAGAGCATGCCGGTGCACAACAGCATCGCGCCGGACACCACGCCGTACGAGATCATCTGCACGATTGCGCCGGACTGGCCGAAGCGGTTGAAAACGAACAGACCGAGCGTGACGAGGCCCATATGCGCGACCGTCGAATACGCGAGCAGGCGGCGCATGTCGGTCTGCACGAGTGCGAGCAGGCTCGAATAGATCACCGCGACGAGCGACAGCGTGATCATCATCGGCGCGAAGAAATGGCTCGCTTGCGGCGCGATCGGCAGCGCGAAACGCAGCAGACCGTAGCCGCCGATCTTCAGCATGCCGATCATCACCGCGGCGCCCGTCGGGCCGTCGAGGTGTACGTCGGGCAGCCACGTGTGCAGCGGCCACATCGGCACCTTCACGCCGAACGCGGCAAGAAAGCCGAGGAAGATCAGCGCCTGCGGCACCATGTCGAGGTGCGCTTCGCGCCACACGGCGAGGTCGAAGCTATGCGTCAGGCTATACAGATAGAGCAGCGACATCAGCATCATCAGCGAGCCGAGGAACGACACGAAGAAGAACTTCACCGCCGCATACGTGCGGTTCTTGTGACCGTAGGTGCCGATCAGCAGATACAGCGGGATCAGCGTCGCCTCGAACGCAATGAAGAACATCATGCCGTCGAGGGACGTGAACACACCCTGCATGAAGCCCGACAGCATCAGGAACGCGCCGAAGTACTGCGCGGTGCGCTGCGTGATCGACTCCCACGATGCGATCACGATGATGATCGTCGTCAGCGCGGTCAGCGCGACGAGCCACAGCGAAATCCCGTCGATTCCCACATGCCATGCGATATCGAACGTCGGCGACCAGCGGACGTTCTCGACGAACTGCATCGAGGTCACGTCGTTACGGAAACTCGCCACGAGCGGGATCACCGGCAAGAAACCCGCCACCGCGCCGATCAGCGCGAGCCAGCGTGTGCGATTACGCGCCGCGTCCGACCCGGCGCGCAGAACCACGAACCCGGCGACGATGGGGATCCAGATGAGAAGACTTAGGAGAGGCAATGGCATGTGCTCTGTCAAAACTTGAAGTACAAAACGCCGCGTCAACGCCCCCTGAAACAAGCAGACATTGAAATGGAAATGTAAGTTGTAGTTCGCTGAAATTGACGCGTGGCGGGGATTCCCGCTACACGTTTACCCGCAGCCGACTGACCAAGGGTGGGAGATTACCAAGATAAGAATAATTTTGCATCGCAACAGCCGCGAAATCCGCGCCACAATACATTGTTGCAACGTGGGCGCTTGCAAAATGGATCGAAATGTGCGCTTGCACATTGTTACAAAGGCGTCGTTAGGCCTTGGCAGTTTGGCAGCAAAAGCCGGCAATTAGCCGGAGGTTGGCCGCTGTTAGGCATTCGCTGTTTATGGGGCTGGTTCGACTGGAACGGATCGTGCTGTCGAGTGCTTTTTGACGGCCGCGGACGAGCGGCAACCAAACAAAAATTTGCCTCGTCGGCGATAAAAAAATTTTTGTGCGAGCGGTCTAAGCCGACCGGCGAGGAGGTCGCTAGCGGTGCCGCGCGCCTCGATCAAGGTGCGCTCAAAATGTTCCACTCCAGGCGCACGAATCTTCCGTTTTCCTTACACAGACCAGCGCCGCGCCATGGTAACTGCTGCAGAAACTCGCGCGGCGAGGCACACTCAATTCGCGCAACGGGCTCCCCTCGCCCGACTCCTTTTCCGGACCTCCTCGCATGGCGCTTCGTGACGACGTCGTACCCGCACTCGAATGCCGCGGCCTGAGCAAGCGGTACGGCACCGGCCGCATCGTGCTCGCGCAGCTCGACTTCACACTCGCTGCGGGCGAGTTCGTCGCGATCATGGGCGATTCGGGCGTCGGCAAGTCGACATTGCTCAACCTGATCGCCGGGCTCGACCGCGCCGATAGCGGCAGCGTGCTAATCGACGGACGCCCGGTCGAACAACTCGACGACAACGCCGCGACGCGACTGCGGCGCCAGAAGCTCGGCTTCGTGTTCCAGGCGTTTCACGTGCTGCCGCATCTGACGCTCGCGCAGAACGTCGCGCTGCCACTGCTGCTCAATGATCTACCGACGGCCGCCGCGCTCGACATGCTCGCGGCGGTCGGCCTCGGCGGACGCGGCGACGACTTTCCGCGCGATCTCTCGGGCGGCGAATTGCAGCGTGTAGCCATTGCACGCGCACTCGTGCATCGTCCGACGCTGCTTCTCGCCGACGAACCGACCGGCAACCTCGACCCTGCTACCGCGCGCGACGTGCTCGGCCTGTTCCGCGCGCAATGCAAGGCGACCGGCGCGGCGACGATCATGGTCACGCATTCCGAGGCCGCGGCCGCCGTGGCCGACCGCGTGTTGATCCTGAGCGACGGCGACTTGCATGGCGCGCGCGATAAGGCCGCGAACGTCGCGCACGCCGCGGCCCGCTCGACCCACCATGGCCGTTGACCTTCGTCCACTGCCGCGCGCGCCGGGATATCGTGTTCTCGCGCGCTGGCTGATGGTCGCGGAATGGCGCAGTCATCGCGGACGCGCACTCGTCGCCATCGCGACGATCGCGCTAGGCGTCGCGCTCGGCTACGCGGTGCAATTGATCAACAGCGCCGCCTTCAACGAATTCTCGGCGGCCGCGCGCAGTCTGTCAGGCGAAGCGGATCTGCAGGTGCGCGGCGCGCAGCCCTTCGTCGACGAGTCCCTCTATCCGCGACTCGCCAACGAACCGGGCGTGGTGCTGGCGAGTCCCGTGCTCGCGCTCGACGTCGGGGTGCCGGGCCGCACCGGTGCACTGCCCGTTCTCGGCATCGACGTCTTCAAGGCGAGGTCGATCACGCCCGATCTGATCGGCGTGCCCTCGCCTGATCGCCCGTTCGACACGCTCGCCTCCGATGCGATATTTCTGTCGACGGCCGCGCAGCAATGGCTGAACGTCAAGACCGGCGACGACGTCACGCTACGCATCGGTACGTCGGATCTGCATCTGCGCGTCGCGGGCGGGCTCGTGCGCACGCGGCCGGGTCAACGGCTCGCGGTGATGGACATCGCCGCCGCGCAATGGCGATTCGGCAAGGTGGGCAAGCTGACGCGCGTTGACGTGCAACTCGCACGCGGCGTCGATCGGCAACGCTTCAAACGCGATCTGCAACAGCAACTCGGCAGCACATGGGTAGTCGCCGAGACGCGCGACACTGAGAGCCGCACCGATCGCCTGTCGCGTGCTTACCGGATCAACATGAACGTGCTCGCGCTGGTCGCGCTGTTCACGGGCGCGTTCCTCGTGTTTTCGACTCAGGCACTCGGTGTCGTGCGACGCCGATCGCAATTCGCGATGCTGCGCGTGCTCGGGCTCACGCGAGCTCAGCTATTGCGGCAGATCCTGCTTGAAGGCGCGCTGCTCGGGTTGCTCGGCTCGTTGTGTGGACTTGCGCTCGGCTACGCGATGGCCAGCGGTGCGCTGCGCTTCTTCGGCAGCGATCTCGGCGGCGGCTATTTTCCGGGCGTGCAACCGCGAGTCGGTTTCGAGCCGCTCGCGAGCGCGGTGTTTCTCGCGCTTGGGGTCGCGGTGTCGGTGTTGGGCAGCGTAGCGCCCGCTATCGACGCGGCGCGCGCACGGCCTGCCCCGGCACTCAAGGCCGGTGCCGAGGAAAGCGCATTGGCGCGGCTCGCCACGCCGTGGCCGGCGTTCGGCTGTTTGCTGGCGGCCGCCGCGCTGACGCGCGTGCCGCCGTGGTTCGATGCGCCGATCGCCGGTTATCTGGCGGTCGCGTTGCTGCTCGTCGGCGGCATTGCGCTGATGCCGCGCGTGACCGCGCTGATATTCGGCGCGGCAGGCCGCGCGCGCGGCACGCGACGCCGCGCGGGCGCGACGGGCACGCTCGCGATTGCGCGTCTCGCGAATGCGCCGGGGCAGGCGTCGATCGCGATGGGCGGCGTGCTGTCGAGCTTCGCGCTGATCGTCGCGATGGCGATCATGGTGGCCAGCTTCCGCGTGTCTGTCGACGACTGGATCACGCATCTGCTGTCCGCCGATCTGTACGTGCGCGTAGCGTCGGGTGGCAATAGCGGCGACAGTGGCGGCTTGCGGCCCGACGAACAGACACGCATCGCGACGGTGCCCGGCATCGGCAACGCCGCGTTCGCGCGCATCACACATCTGACGCTCGATCCCGCGCGCCCGGACGTCGCGCTGCTCGCCCGCGAAATCGACGCGACCGATCCGGGCGCGACTCTGCAGATGACCGGCGCGGTGCTGCCGCCGTCCGCGCTTCGCGCCGGCGACATACCTATTTGGGTCTCCGAAGCAATGATCGACCTGTATGGGTATGAGTTAGGTCAACGTGTGCGGTTGTCGCTCGGCGAGCATGGCCAGACGTTCGTCGTAGCCGGCGTCTGGCGCGACTACGCGCGACAGAGCGGCGCGATCCAGATACGGCTTGCCGATTATCGGCGGCTGACCGGCGACTCCACCGCAACCGATGTCGCCGTGACCGTCGAGCCGGGCGTGAGTGTCGAACGCGTCGTCGCAAGTTTGAAGGCGCTGCCGTTCGGCGCTTCGCTCGAGGTGTCGCAACCGGGCGAGATCCGTGCGCGCACGCTGGTGATCTTCGATCGCAGTTTCGCGGTCACGTATCTGCTCGAGGCGGTGGCGATCGTGATCGGATTGTTCGGCGTCGCAGCGACGTTTTCCGCGCAGACGCTCGCGCGCGCCCGTGAGTTCGGGATGTTGCGCCACGTCGGCGTGACGCGCGCGCAGATTCTCGCGATCCTCGCTTCGGAGGGCGGTCTGCTCACCGCATGCGGCATTGCGCTCGGTTTCGCGCTTGGTTTCGCGATCAGCCTGATTCTCGTGTTCGTCGTCAATCCACAGTCGTTTCACTGGAGCATGTCGCTGCATGTACCGTGGTTCGTGCTGGGCACAGTCGCCTTGGTAATGCTGGTGCTGTCGTGTACGACGGCGGTGGTCGCGGGACGCGGTGCGGTGTCGGTGGATGCAGTGCGCGCGGTGAAGGAGGACTGGTGATGCCAGCTGCGCGGCGTGCGTGGAAAATGCGGTTGATCTGGGATAGCGTGGCCATTCGCGAGGTTTGCTCTGCGCTTGATGGCTACGCGACGTGCATCGCGCGCCGACACGGCGGGTCACCTCCGCGGCGCCTTCAGCTTTTTTTCCGAGGGCTACTTTGGATTGGCATTGCCGCTGTGTCGCCCTCTTTCGCCGCTAGTAGCGACTCCACTGGTTCCGCCCCGGTCGCCTTCGCGGCAGTCACGCCAGACCATCCGATCTCGTTTCCGCGGGACAGCGGTGCTCATCCGGCTTTCCGCACCGAATGGTGGTACGCGACAGGCTGGCTCACGACGCCCGACAACCGACCGCTCGGATTCCAGATCACGTTCTTTCGTACGGCGACTGGTCACGATGCCGCCGATCCAAGCGATTTCGCCCCGTCGCAACTGATCATCGCGCACGCTGCGCTGAGCGATCCGGCCATCGGACACCTCGTTCACGATCAACGCATCGCTCGGCAGGGTCTCGGGCTCGCCTACGCGAAGACCGCCAACACCGACGTCAAACTCGACGCCTGGAAAATGATTCGCGCCGCGGACGGCCACTACGACGTCACCGCCGATGCAAGCGGATTCTCGCTACACCTCCAACTCGCGCCAACGCAGCCTCCGCTGATTCAGGGCGAGCGCGGTTACTCGCGCAAAGGACCGCGGCCCGAACAGGCGAGCTATTACTACAGCGAACCGCAACTCCGCGTGACGGGCACTGTGGTGCGCCCAGCCGGAGGTGGAAACGACACGACGCGCGATGCAGCAGTGACGGGGACCGCATGGCTCGATCACGAGTGGTCGAGCACGTTGCTCGACGCCAATGCGGTCGGATGGGATTGGCTCGGCGCCAATTTGACGGACGGCTCGGCGCTAATGGCATTCAAGATCCGTAGCCGCGACGGACATGCAATATGGGCCCACGCGACGCTTCGCAGACCCGATGGTCAGGCAACGAATTTCGACCCCGGTGAAGTCGACTTCACGCCGCGTCGCATGTGGCGCTCGCCGCACACGAATACTTCGTATCCGGTCTCGATGACGGTTAGAGCGGGAACGCTGACATGGCAACTCGATCCGCTGATGGACGATCAGGAACTCGACTCACGACAGTCGACCGGTGCCGTGTATTGGGAAGGCGCGGTACGGGTGAGTCAACAGAATGCGGATGTAGGGCGAGCCTATCTGGAACTGACGGGTTACGCGGATGCGTTGCGGATCGGAAAGTAGTGAAGCGCGCAAAGTCGGCCGCGTAAACGCAAAAACCCCACCGCGGCGGGTGGGGTTTCTGACTGGAGGGGAGCCTGACGATTACCTACTTTCACACGGGCAATCCGCACTATCATCGGCGTGGAGTCGTTTCACGGTCCTGTTCGGGATGGGAAGGGGTGGGACCGACTCGCTATGGTCATCAGGCATGACGGGTTGCTGCGTCGCAGGGTTGAAGTCAACCGGTTGCGCCACAGCCAATCGGGAAGAAGCGTAAAGGATTCGAGTGTGTGGGGGTTGTGTTGTTTCTGGCACAACACTGAATCCCAACCGGGCGTTTCTGTGAGCTCCCGCGGGAGGTCACACAAATCCCCTTCGGGGATCGGACCCGCGTAAGTGCTGAAGCACTCACGCGGGTCGAGACACACCTGTTATAGGATCAAGCCTTACGGGCAATTAGTATCAGTTAGCTCAGTACATTACTGTACGTGCACACCTGACCTATCAACGTCCTGGTCTTGAACGACCCTTCAAGGGGCTCGAAGCCCCGGGGATATCTCATCTTAAGGCGAGTTTCCCGCTTAGATGCTTTCAGCGGTTATCTCTTCCGAACATAGCTACCCGGCGATGCCACTGGCGTGACAACCGGTACACCAGAGGTTCGTCCACTCCGGTCCTCTCGTACTAGGAGCAGCCCCCTTCAAATATCCAGCGCCCACGGCAGATAGGGACCAAACTGTCTCACGACGTTTTAAACCCAGCTCACGTACCTCTTTAAATGGCGAACAGCCATACCCTTGGGACCGGCTACAGCCCCAGGATGAGATGAGCCGACATCGAGGTGCCAAACACCGCCGTCGATATGAACTCTTGGGCGGTATCAGCCTGTTATCCCCAGAGTACCTTTTATCCGTTGAGCGATGGCCCTTCCATACAGAACCACCGGATCACTATGACCTGCTTTCGCACCTGTTCGACTTGTCAGTCTCACAGTCAAGCACGCTTATGCCATTGCACTATCAGCACGATTTCCGACCGTACCTAGCGTACCTTCGTACTCCTCCGTTACACTTTGGGAGGAGACCGCCCCAGTCAAACTGCCTACCATGCACTGTCCCCGACCCGGATCACGGGCCAAGGTTAGAACCTCAAACAGATCAGGGTGGTATTTCAAGGACGGCTCCATTGAGACTGGCGTCCCAACTTCATAGCCTCCCACCTATCCTACACAGACCGGTTCAAAGTCCAATGCAAAGCTGCAGTAAAGGTTCATGGGGTCTTTCCGTCTAGCCGCGGGGAGATTGCATCATCACAAACACTTCAACTTCGCTGAGTCTCGGGAGGAGACAGTGTGGCCATCGTTACGCCATTCGTGCAGGTCGGAACTTACCCGACAAGGAATTTCGCTACCTTAGGACCGTTATAGTTACGGCCGCCGTTTACCGGGACTTCAATCAGGAGCTTGCACCCCATCATTTAATCTTCCGGCACCGGGCAGGCGTCACACCCTATACGTCCACTTTCGTGTTTGCAGAGTGCTGTGTTTTTATTAAACAGTCGCAGCCACCAGTTTATTGCAACCCTTTCACCCTTCTGGCGCAGGCCAGTCAGGCTATGAGGGCGTACCTTATCCCGAAGTTACGGTACCAATTTGCCGAGTTCCTTCTCCCGAGTTCTCTCAAGCGCCTTAGAATACTCATCTCGCCCACCTGTGTCGGTTTGCGGTACGGTCACTGTGAAACTGAAGCTTAGAGGCTTTTCCTGGAACCCCTTCCAGTTGCTTCGCCACCGAAGTGGCTCGCCTCGCACCCTTGAATTCCGCGCCCGGATTTGCCAAAGCGCCTTCTCCAATGCAAGGACCGGGACTTCCAACACCCGGACAACCTTCCGCGATCCGTCCCCCCATCGCATTTCACAATGGTGCAGAAATATTAATCTGCTTCCCATCAGCTACGCATTTCTGCCTCGCCTTAGGGGCCGACTCACCCTACGCCGATGAACGTTGCGTAGGAAACCTTGGGCTTACGGCGAGGGGGCCTTTCACCCCCTTTATCGCTACTCATGTCAGCATTCGCACTTCCGATACCTCCAGCACACTTTCCAGTGCACCTTCGCAGGCTTACGGAACGCTCTCCTACCATGCACATTACTGTGCATCCGCAGCTTCGGTATATGGCTTAGCCCCGTTACATCTTCCGCGCAGGACGACTCGATCAGTGAGCTATTACGCTTTCTTTAAAGGGTGGCTGCTTCTAAGCCAACCTCCTGACTGTTTTAGCCTTCCCACTTCGTTTCCCACTTAGCCATATTTGGGGACCTTAGCTGGCGGTCTGGGTTGTTTCCCTCTTGACACCGGACGTTAGCACCCGATGTCTGTCTCCCGTGATTGCACTCTTCGGTATTCGGAGTTTGCTATGGCGTAGTAATCCGCAATGGACCCCACAACCATGACAGTGCTCTACCCCCGAAGGTGATACACGAGGCACTACCTAAATAGTTTTCGGAGAGAACCAGCTATTTCCAGGTTTGTTTAGCCTTTCACCCCTATCCACAGCTCATCCCCTAACTTTTCAACGTTAGTGGGTTCGGTCCTCCAGCACGTGTTACCGTGCCTTCAACCTGGCCATGGATAGATCACCTGGTTTCGGGTCTACACCCAGCGACTGGACGCCCTGTTCGGACTCGCTTTCGCTACGCCTGCCCTAATCGGTTAAGCTCGCCACTGAATGTAAGTCGCTGACCCATTATACAAAAGGTACGCCGTCACCCCTTCGCAGAGGCTCCGACTGTTTGTATGCATGCGGTTTCAGGATCTGTTTCACTCCCCTCCCGGGGTTCTTTTCGCCTTTCCCTCACGGTACTGGTTCACTATCGGTCGATCACGAGTATTTAGCCTTGGAGGATGGTCCCCCCATCTTCAGACAGGATTTCACGTGTCCCGCCCTACTTCTCGTACACCCAGTTCTTCCATGCTGTTTTCGTCTACAGGGCTATCACCTGCTATGGCCGCACTTTCCAGAGCGTTCGACTAACAATACAGATAACGTGTACCGGCTGATCCCATTTCGCTCGCCACTACTCTGGGAATCTCGGTTGATTTCTTTTCCTGCGGTTACTTAGATGTTTCAGTTCACCGCGTTCGCCTCACGCAGCCTATGGATTCAGCTACGGATACTCCATTAGGAGTGGGTTTCCCCATTCGGACATCTCCGGATCAATGCTCGTTTGCCAGCTCCCCGGAGCTTTTCGCAGGCTACCGCGTCCTTCATCGCCTGTGATCGCCAAGGCATCCACCACATGCACTTGTTCGCTTGACCCTATAACGGGTGTGTCTCTGTGTCGACCCACGCTAGCGCTTTAGCGCTTACGTGGGTCCCATCCCCGCAGGGGATAGACGCACTCGCTACAGGTTGAGTATTCGTGTTGCGCCGTATTCCAAAGCAATCTTTCGATCACCTTTAAAATACATCGATACAATCACAACCCTGATTCACCTACTCCGCACCCATCTCCAGGTGCCTTTCGTGAATCTCTTTACTACTTCTTCCTGATTGTTAAAGAACGGCAGCCGGTATGAAGCCTGTGCCTCATACCGCTCTGACTGGCTCAATCGCCAATGCAAAGTACTCAGCATCACTTCGTGCTGAACCCTTGGCATTGAGGATTGGTGGAGGATGACGGGATCGAACCGACGACCCCCTGCTTGCAAAGCAGGTGCTCTCCCAGCTGAGCTAATCCCCCAGTCTCACAGATACTCCAGCGGCCCCAGCCCTTCAGCTCACCAGACAAGACACTGGTGGGTCTGGATGGATTCGAACCATCGACCCCCGCCTTATCAAGACGGTGCTCTAACCGGCTGAGCTACAGACCCCTGAGCCTGCCTGCGTTTCTTCTAACCACAGCCGATAAGCGTGAGCACTTGAGTGCAATGAATGCACAGCTCTGGAAAGGAGGTGATCCAGCCGCACCTTCCGATACGGCTACCTTGTTACGACTTCACCCCAGTCATGAATCCTACCGTGGTGACCGTCCTCCTTGCGGTTAGACTAGCCACTTCTGGTAAAACCCACTCCCATGGTGTGACGGGCGGTGTGTACAAGACCCGGGAACGTATTCACCGCGGCATGCTGATCCGCGATTACTAGCGATTCCAGCTTCACGCACCCGAGTTGCAGAGTGCGATCCGGACTACGATCGGTTTTCTGGGATTGGCTCCACCTCGCGGCTTGGCAACCCTCTGTTCCGACCATTGTATGACGTGTGAAGCCCTACCCATAAGGGCCATGAGGACTTGACGTCATCCCCACCTTCCTCCGGTTTGTCACCGGCAGTCTCCCTGGAGTGCTCTTGCGTAGCAACTAGGGACAAGGGTTGCGCTCGTTGCGGGACTTAACCCAACATCTCACGACACGAGCTGACGACAGCCATGCAGCACCTGTGTTATGGCTCCCTTTCGGGCACTCCCGCCTCTCGGCAGGATTCCATACATGTCAAGGGTAGGTAAGGTTTTTCGCGTTGCATCGAATTAATCCACATCATCCACCGCTTGTGCGGGTCCCCGTCAATTCCTTTGAGTTTTAATCTTGCGACCGTACTCCCCAGGCGGTCAACTTCACGCGTTAGCTACGTTACCAAGCCAATGAAGGCCCGACAACCAGTTGACATCGTTTAGGGCGTGGACTACCAGGGTATCTAATCCTGTTTGCTCCCCACGCTTTCGTGCATGAGCGTCAGTATTGGCCCAGGGGGCTGCCTTCGCCATCGGTGTTCCTCCACATCTCTACGCATTTCACTGCTACACGTGGAATTCCACCCCCCTCTGCCATACTCCAGCGCTGCAGTCACCAATGCAGTTCCCAGGTTAAGCCCGGGGATTTCACATCGGTCTTACAGCACCGCCTGCGCACGCTTTACGCCCAGTAATTCCGATTAACGCTCGCACCCTACGTATTACCGCGGCTGCTGGCACGTAGTTAGCCGGTGCTTATTCTTCCGGTACCGTCATCCCTCACGGATATTAGCCACAAGGTTTTCTTTCCGGACAAAAGTGCTTTACAACCCGAAGGCCTTCTTCACACACGCGGCATTGCTGGATCAGGCTTGCGCCCATTGTCCAAAATTCCCCACTGCTGCCTCCCGTAGGAGTCTGGGCCGTGTCTCAGTCCCAGTGTGGCTGGTCGTCCTCTCAGACCAGCTACAGATCGTCGGCTTGGTAGGCCTTTACCCCACCAACTACCTAATCTGCCATCGGCCGCCCCTTGAGCGCGAGGTCCCGAAAGATCCCCCGCTTTCCTCTCCCGAGCGTATGCGGTATTAATCCGGCTTTCGCCGGGCTATCCCCCACTCCAGGACACGTTCCGATGTATTACTCACCCGTTCGCCACTCGCCACCAGACCGAAGTCCGTGCTGCCGTTCGACTTGCATGTGTAAGGCATGCCGCCAGCGTTCAATCTGAGCCAGGATCAAACTCTTCAGTTCAAACCTGTTACTGTGTTCGGGCTCTCTCGAACCCGGTCGCTCACTCAACGTACTGACGATGATTGATCCGTCTTTCGACAGACAAACCTTCCTCTAATACTGTGTGAGGCTTCTGATACTTCTGCCTGACAGCAGACTCCGGAGAATCCGCCGCCGCATTCCGCATCAAGCGCCCACACTTATCGACTGTTAGTTTTTAAAGATCGGTCCGCCAAACCCGCCGCGCCTGAACCACCACTACCCGGCACTGCTTCGTTTGCGTCGCTGCGTCTGCAGCAGAGAAATGAGATTATGGAGAGCGGTCGACAACACGTCAATACCCTTCTGCGAATTTCTTTTGGGAGCAAAGACTGCCATCTCCATCGCATTGCCGCCAGCCGTAAAAAAGAGTCAACTCTGGCCAGACCGAAAATCAGCGGAAATAGTTAGTCATCCGATTCAACCCGCCGAAGTCCTGATACCGACAAAACAAAGTAGTCCGAGCACGGCTCGAACTCACCACCGCTCCCCAAATTAAAGTTCTACCCTTCCCCGCCGTCAATCAGATCATCCCGCCACTTAAATTAGCTGCCGACTATGGACAATCTCGTCGACGCACACGTCGAGGACACCCAGCCCGCCGCGGCATCCCCGATGCTCGAGCCTGATACGGTGCCGGTAGGCACGCCGCTCCCATGGCCGATCGTCGATGCCGACGGCACGCTGCTCTTCGCAAGCGCGACGACGCTCGCGACCACCGACGAGCGCGCCTTTCTGTTTCAACACTTCCGCCCGCAACGCGGCGACCTGTTCGACCTCGGCGCCCAACAACCGCCGGCGCCAACCGCCCAGCCTGACCACGCCGGTGAGTTGACGCTGAAGGACATGCACCTCGAGATCGGCACATTGATCGGCATGCGTTCGCAACTCGGCAGCGGCGCGCCGATGCAACCTTGCGGCATCATCGGTTTCGCGCCGAATCATGCGCTGTTCGTCACGCCGCCGATGCAGCAGGGCCAACCGCTGCCGCTCACGCCCGGCGAGAACGTCGAGGTCGTCGCGATCGCGAGTCAGGCCGTGTTCCGTTTCGTCTGCACGGTCGAAGCGGTCTGCCGCGTGCCGTTCGACTATGCCGTGTTGTCGAGGCCCGGTATGGTCCGCCGGCTCCGTGAGCGCAAATCGATCCGCGTCCACGCGCACCTGCCCGTGCGGTTTGGCATCGGCGGGAGCGGTGACACTTACGAAGGCCTTGGACTCGCCAAGGGCATCAGCGCGCTCGGCATGTCGTTGAGTGCGTCATGGACACTGGGCGAAGTCGGCGAGCGGCTGCGCATCGCGTTCCGGCTGAAGTCGGCCGAATACGATTCACAGATCGAGACGACGGCGGTGATCCGCAACGTTCAGAAGGGCAAAACGCCTGGCGAGCCGTCCATGCATGGGCTCGAACTGGATCAACTCGATTCCGTTCAACAGATGGCGATGAAGGTGTTCGTGTTCGATCGTCAGGAGAATGTGCAGCACTGGTCCAACGGACTGAAATAAGCGGTACGGCCACAAAAGCAACGCGCGTGCGGCCACAGCAGCGTCGACCTCGCTGCGCACACATCGATCAGCCGAGCAACTCTTCCGGCGTCAACCGCCGCGCTCCCCAGGCATTGGCGAGCACCTCGCAACGACCGAGCCGTATTGCACCACGCTCGAAATCGACGAACACGACTTCATCGACGTCGGCCGGCCGCGCGGGTTCGTCGCTCGTGCGGCCGTCGGTCAGAATCCATAACCAGCGCTGCTGGGCCGGCCGTCGCCGCACGCAGCGTTCGAGCAGTTGCGCGGCGCTGCGCACGCCCGACGCGAGCGGCGAACCGCCGCCTCCGCCCACGGGCGCGAGCCATCGCTCGTTCCACCAGCGCGGCACGGCGGGGCCGAAGCGCACATCCGCTCCCGCACCGCCGAAGCAGATCAGCGCAGCCTCGGCGCGCATCGCACTCGCACGGTCGAACAAGGCAGTCAGTAGACCCTTCGCCAACGCGAGGCGCTGGCCCGCCAGCATCGACCCGGAGCAATCGAGCACGAAGCAATGCAGCACACCGCCACGCGGCACTTCCCGTACGAAACGCAGATGCTCACGACGCAGCGTGTGCTCGCGCATCGCGGCGAGCGTCGGTGGCCATGCAATGCGCCTGCCCGGTTCGCCGCGCGACGTGTCGCGCGAATCCGCCCCCGCGCCTCGTCGCCATCGAAAACCGCTGCGCGAGTCAGCGGCGGCGCCTTTCCGATGGCTCAGCGTTTTTTTGCGTCGAGCGCAATTACGCCTTTGACAGGCAAAGCCGCGGCCGGCTCGGGCGGCAGGTAGCCCCACTCGGAGTCGGCGGAAGGTGTCGTGGATGCGGCCGTATCGCCGGATGCACCCGCAGCGACGTCCCGTGTCGGCGCCGCGCTTTCTGGCCGGCGCTGATTCGCATGTTGCGAATCATGCTGACGCCGCCGATGAAGCAGCACCGGATCGGCAACGCGCTCCACATGCCGCACCGTCACCGCACCTGCCCGTTCGAATGCGGCCAGCGCGCGCGCCGCGCGCAGCATCACGAGGTCGGCGCGCAGGCCGTCGACGGCCGCGTCGATGCATAGCGCGCTCACGCGCGCATGGACGGCGTCATCGAACGACAGCAGCGGCAGCGCCGCGCGCGCCGAGCGAATTCGCTGCGCGTATGAAGCTTGCTGCTCCGCGTAAACGGTACGAAACCCAGCGGGATCGAGATCGAACGCGAACCGCGCTTTGACGATCGCCTGCCGCACCTGCGGCTCGAACGCGTTCTGCAACTCCACCATCAGACCGAAGCGGTCGATCAATTGCGGCCGCAACTCGCCCTCTTCGGGATTCATCGTGCCGATCAGCACGAAGCTCGCGTCATGACTATGCGACACGCCATCGCGTTCGACGGTATTCACGCCGCTCGCCGCCGCATCGAGCAACGCATCGACGAGCGCATCGGGCAGCAGATTGACTTCGTCGACGTACAGCACGCCGCGATGCGCCTTCGCGAGCAGCCCCGGCGAGAAGCGCACCGAGCCGTCGCGCAACACGCTTTCGATATCGAGCGTGCCGATCAGACGATCCTCGCTCGCGCCAAGCGGCAGATTCACGAGCTCTCCCTCCGGCAGCAGTTCCGCAAGCGCGCGCGCGGCAGTCGACTTCGCGGTGCCACGCGGTCCGCTGATCAATACGCCGCCCAAGCCCGGGTCGATCGCCGCGAGCACCAGCGCCTGCTGCAACGAGGCCTGGCCGATCAGCGCCGCAAACGGAAAAACGGGCCGCGCCGCCGTACCCGATACACAGGCGGAGCTACCTGCGTCGTCCGCTCCTCGCATCGCTCCATTCATGTTTGTCTTCCTTCGATCTGCTGTTCGCTCGCCAGCAGATGCGTTTCCACCTGCGCGCGATAGTCACCCGGCTGCTGCCACAGCCCCCGCTGCATCGCCTCGAGCAAACGCTCGCAGATCGAATGCAGCGCATGCGGATTGTGCCGTTGCATGAACGCGCGCGTATCGGCGTCATTCAGATAAGCATCGGCGACGAGCGCGTATTGATGATCCGCGATCACGCGCGCGGTCGCGTCGTAGCCATACAGATAATCGACGGTCGCGGCGATCTCGGCCGCGCCCTTGTAGCCGTGGCGCTTCACGCCGTCGAGCCATTTCGGATTGACCACGCGCGAGCGGATCACGCGCGCGATCTCCTCCTGCAACGTCCGCACGCGCGGCGCGGCCGGATTGCTGTGATCCGCGTGATAGACGCGCGGCTGCCGACCTGCCAGATGCCGCACCGCCGCGACCATGCCGCCCTGAAACTGGTAGTAGTCGTTCGAATCGAGCACGTCGTGCTCGCGGTTGTCCTGGTTCTGCAGCACGAGGTCCATCACTGCGAGGCGCGTGCCAAACGCTTGATGCGCCTCCTCGCCCGCGCTCTTCTGCGCGTACGCATATCCGCCCCATGCCTGATACGCGTTCGCGAGATCGGCGTCGGTCTGCCATTGGCGCGAGTCGATCATCTGCTGCAGACCCGCGCCGTACGTGCCCGGCCGCGCGCTGAACACGCGCCAGCCGGCGCGCTTGCGCGCTTCGACCGGGTCCATGCCGCGCGCGATCAACGCATCGCGTTCGCGCTGCACGCGCGCGCGAATCGGATTCAGCTCCGCGGGCTCGTCGAGTTCGGCCACCGCTTGCACGGCCGCATCGAACAGATGCATCACGTTCGCGAACGCATCGCGAAAGAAACCGGATACGCGCAACGTGACGTCGATACGCGGCCGATCGAACGCGTCGATCGGCATGATCTCGAAGTCCGTCACACGGTGGCTGCCCGGCGCCCATTTCGGCCGCACGCCGAGCAGCGCGAGCGCCTGCGCGATATCGTCGCCGCCGGTGCGCATCGTCGCGGTGCCCCAGACCGACAGGCCGATCGCGCGGGGATAATCGCCGTGCTCCTGCAGATGCCGCTCGATCAGTTGCTGCGCCGATTTCAGGCCGAGTGCCCACGCGGCTTGCGTCGGCACCGCGCGCGTGTCGACCGAATAGAAGTTGCGGCCGGTGGGCAGCACGTCGGGCCGACCGCGCGACGGCGAACCGCTCGGACCTGGCGGCACGAAACGTCCTTCGAGGCCACGCTTCAACTGCGTCATTTCCTGCGGGCCGCAGGCGTCGAGACGCGGCAGCACGTCGTCGCGCAGGCGTGCGATCACCTGTGCCGCTTGCAGCAGACTTTCGTCGGCTACGGGGACGGCCTGCGAACGATCCGCATCATCGCAATCGACATCGCAGACACCGCGCAACAGCTCGCCCGCGAGCAATTCCAACCGCTCGCGCGTATCGCCGTAATGTCGCCACGGCGCATCGCTGACCCGCTGCAATACCTCGGGTCGCGGGCCGTCCCATGCGGCGGCCCAATCCACCGTCAACGGGTCGAACCGATGATCGATGCGCAGATCGCGCGCCAACGCGTCGACGAGCCCCGCCTTGCCGCCCTGCCCATCTCCGACCGGAAAGCGCCCGAGCGCGAGCAGCGTGTCGCGCCGCTGCACGCCCCGCGGCGACTGCCCGAACGTATGCAGGCCATCGCGAATCTGCGCTTCCTTCAGCTCGCACAGCCACGCATCGACGCGTGTGAGCAGCGCGTCTTCATCGTCCTGTCGGTTCGGCGCCGCGAGACTCAGCTCTTCGTGCAGCCGATGCTCGACGATCGTCGTCAGAATCGTGCGACGCAAGAGCTTCGCGCGACGCGAATCGACCATCAATGCCTCGTAGTATTCGTCGACCTGGCGTTCGAGGTCCTGCAGCGGCCCATAGTTTTCGGCGCGTGTAAGCGGTGGCATCAGATGATCGATGATCACCGCCTGCGCGCGCCGCTTCGCCTGGCTGCCCTCGCCCGGATCGTTGACGATGAACGGATACAGATGCGGCATCGGTCCGAGAATCAGATCGGGCCAGCACGCGTCGCTCAAGGCGACGCTTTTGCCCGGCAGCCATTCCAGGTTGCCGTGCTTGCCGACGTGCACGACCGCGTCGATGCCGAACTGATGGCGCAGCCAGAAATAGAACGCGAGGTATGCGTGCGGCGGTACGAGCTCCGCATCGTGATAGCTCGCGTAGTCGCCGTGCTCGCGCGAACGCGCAGGCTGAATGCCGACGAACACCAGGCCGCAGCGCCAGCCGGCGATCATGAAGCGGCCGCGCCGTAGCGTGGGGTCCTGCTCGGGCTTGCCCCAGCGCGCGTTCAACGCGTCGCGCGCGCTCGCCGGCAACGCGTTGAAATGCGCGAGATAGTCGTCGAGTGCGAGGCTTTGCAGGGCCGGACGCAGATCGCGTACGACCGGATCGTTGGTCACGCCTTCGGTCAGCCTGTTCAACAACGCGTCGCCGTTTTCGGGCAATTCGCCGACACCATAACCTTCATCGCGCAGCATCGACAGAATGCCGACCACCGACGCCGGCGTATCGAGCCCGACGCCATTGCCGATGCGCCCTTCGCTCATCGGATAGTTGGCGAGAATCAACGCGACTTTTTTGTCGGCGTTATCGAGCGAACGCAAACGGCACCAGCGCCGGCTCAGCTCGGCGAGAAAGCGCACCCGTTCGAGGTCGGGCTGATAGCGGACCACGTCGACCTGCGTATGCGAACAGCGATACGCGAGCCCCTTGAAGCTGATCGCGCGCGTGATGATGCGCCCGTCCACTTCGGGCAGCGCGATATGCATCGCGATGTCGCGCGAATTGAGGCCGTGGTTGTCCTTCAGCCAGTCTTCGCGATTGCCGCCGCTCAGGATCACCTGAAACACCGGCGCGTCGCCGGCGAGCGCGAGCGGCTCCGGGTCGTCGATCGCGGAAGCGGCGAACGCGGTCGTGTTCAGCACGAGCGCGACACCATGTTGCGCGCACAGCGACTGCACGACATCGCGGCTCAGCGCATCCTTCAGCGACGTGATCGCGAGCGGCAGCGGATTGAGCCCTTGCGCTTCGAGCGCGTCGATCAGCGCATCGAACACCGCGGTATTGGCGGCCTGCAGATGCGCCTTGTAGAACAGAATCGCGACGACCGGCGCGTCTTGCCGCCAACGCGCCTGCCAGTCGGCGACGATGGGGGTATCGCGCTCAGGGTGATACAGCGACGCGGCCGGCAACGCGCGCGGCGGATCGGGTTCGCGCCCCCAGTCGAGCGCGCGATACGCGACGCAGCGCAAAAACGCCTCGGCGTTCTGCGGACCGCCCTCGCGCAGATAGCGCCACAGCTGCTGACACAACTCGGCGCTCGCAGTGCTGCGCGCGAGCAGGTTCGGGTCTTCCTGCAGATCGCCGGAAAACATCGCGAGTGTTTGCTGTTTGCGCTGCGCGAGCGCGACCACCTGCTCGATGCCGTACGGCCAATACGTTTCGCCGCCGAGATGATCGACGACGACCACGCGCGCATGCTGCAACACGTCGTCCAGATAGAAATCGACCGAGGCAGGCTGACGCAGATACGTGACGTTCGCGAGCCGCACGCTCGGAAAGCCGTCGCCGAGACGCGGCACTACGCTCGCGAGCAGCGACAGCGTGGTGTCGGCGGAACTGAGCACGACGATCTCGGCGGGCTGCTGATCGATGCGGATCACGCCCTGCGTATCGTCGACGAAGCCGCCCGGCGTCGTGCGCAGCAGATGCATGCTGGTGCGCCCGTTTATGCCGTCGCGTTCGACGTCGCGCCGAGCGCCGCGTCGAACGCCTGTTGCAGCGCGTGTTGGTCGAGGTCTGCGCCGATCAGCACGAAGCGGCTCAACGCGCCGTCGCCATTTTCACCCGCTTGCCAGCGCCGGTCGAAGTAGCTCTCGAAGCGCCGGCCCACGCCCTGGATCACGAGACGCATAGCCGCGCCCTGCAGTGCCGCGAAGCCTTTGACACGGTAAATCGTGTGGGTTTCGACGAGCGCCTGCAAGGCGGCGAGCGCCGCGTCGCGCGACGGTACCGATGCCTGCACGACGACCGAATCGAATTCATCGTGGTGATGATCGGGGTCGTCGGCGGAACCGTGGTGGTCATGACGCAGGTGGATCGTCTCTTCCGACGCCGCTTCGAGGCCCAGCAGCGTATGCAGGTCGAGCCGCCCCTGCTGCGCGCGCACGATCTTCACCTGCGGCGCAATCTCCGCGCGGATCGCGGCTTCGACCTCGTGCTGCCGCGCGTCGTCGATCAGATCGGTCTTGTTCAGAATCACCAGGTCGGCCGCCGACAACTGGTCTTCGAACAGCTCATGCAGCGGCGACTCGTGATCGAGATTCGGATCGGCCTTGCGCTGCGCATCGACGGCGAGCGGGTTATCGGCGAACTGGCCGCTCGCGGCGGCCGGGCCGTCCACCACCGTCACCACCGCGTCGACCGTGAAGCCGTTGCGGATCTGCGGCCAGTTGAACGCCTGCACAAGCGGCTTCGGCAAGGCGAGCCCCGACGTTTCGATCAGCACGTGATCGAGTTCGTCGCGGCGCTCCGCGAGCTTTTCCATCACCGGGAAAAATTCTTCCTGCACGGTGCAGCACAAACAACCGTTCGCGAGTTCATACAATTGTCCTTCAGTCTCGACGCCGTTTTCATCGCAACCGATGCCGCAGCCCCTGAGGATTTCGCCGTCGATGCCGAGCTCGCCGAACTCGTTGACGATCACCGCGATGCGCTTGCCGCCCGCATGCTGAAGAATGTGCCGCAGCAGCGTGGTTTTGCCGCTGCCGAGAAAGCCCGTGACGATCGTGACGGGGATCTTGCGCAATTGAGTTTGCATCGTGAGGTCCATCCCTTGGCGTTGATCGGTATGCCGGAAAGTCCGCGCGTGGGTCCGCGTCGGCTGGCGAATGGAGCGAATGAAGCACGCGCAGCAGTACCGGCGATTACCAGACACGGGGACGAACGACGGCATTGCCGCGACAACGGAAATACAGAAAGCGGAACTGAGGTCATGAACGCGCCGCCGCATCCCCGCGGCGGTCGTTCTGCTTCGTTGGGCCGGTATCCGGGCTGGCGAAAGCGCCGCTTCCCCTTCCCGGCCGAGTGGTTTCTCGTCCAGTGGTGAAATGTCCACGCGAGCTTGCGCGAGGACATCGAAGCCGGCACTGCGGTGCCCGGCTATCAAGCCGGAACCGCTTTTCGCTTACCGTTGCGGGGACAGCACAGGTTAGCCGCTCCAGAGCAGGTGGCTCCCTGTTTCCCGTTTAACTGCATGCGCACGAGCGCGCACGCGAGCACCCAAAGTGCGTGCGAGTGTAGGCCCGCGGCCTTGCGCAGTCAAGCAACGCACCGAGCCGGAAAGCGCCGCCGAGGCTTATCCGGCAAGGCGCCATGTGCTATCGTATGCGCGCGTTTGGTGCCCGCACATGCGCTCGCGTGTGCAGTTAAACGGGAAACAGGCAGCGCCTCGCGCGTTCAACCTGTGCTGTCCCCGCAACGGTAAGCGACCTGCGGCGCGCGATTCGATTCGCCTTCGATTCCGACGTGCCGCGCATGCGTTTTTTGATGCCACTGTCCCGCGAATCCACAAACCGGGACGGGAAGGCGAAGCGCATGAGGCCGCCAGCCCGGATACCGGCCAGACGCGGAGGCGGTGCCGCATTGCATCCGTGCGTCACGCGGCGCCGCCGGCCGCCGGAATCCGCGGGGAACGGATGTGAAGGCGTAGCAGCGCGGCATCGCGCGTGCCCGGATTCGCAGTTGCGCATGACCACTATATTCACCGCCGCGCGCGCTGTCGCACGCCGCGTCTCTTCTTCCATCACCGCATGGCGCGCGCCATGCACGCCGCGATGACGCGCGCCTGGCTGATCGGCGCCGGTCCCGGCGACGTCGAACTGATCACGCTGAAGGCCACCCGTGCGCTCGCGCAGGCCGATGTCGTGCTCGTCGACGATCTGGTGAATCCCGACGTGCTGCAGTTCGCGCGCACCGACGCGCAAGTCCTGTACGTCGGCAAACGCGGCGGCCATCCGTCGACGCCGCAAGCCGACATCGTCGCGCAAATGCTCGGGCATCTGCGCGCGGGGCGCAGCGTCGCGCGGCTCAAGGGCGGTGATCCGTTCGTGTTCGGCCGCGGCGGCGAAGAGTTGCAGGCGCTACAGGCCGCGGGTATCGAAGTCGACGTGATCAACGGCATCACGGCCGGCATCGCGGCGCCCGCGGCGCTCGGTATCGCGGTCACGCATCGTGATCACGCGCAGGGCGTCGTGTTCGTCACCGGCCACGGCGCCGGCAGTGGCGAACCGGACTGGGCCGCGCTCGCCGCGACGCGCATGACGCTGGTGATCTACATGGGCATGCGCCGGCTCGGCGAGATCGCCCGCGCATTGCTCGCTGCCGGCATGTCCGCCGACACGCCGTGCGCGGCGATCGAGTCGGCGACGCGGCCTGAGCAGCGTCATGTGCTCGCGCCGCTTCGCGAGTTCGCCGAGGCGGTGGCGCGCGCGGGGCTCGGCTCGCCGGCGATCGTCGTGATCGGCGCTGTGGCGTCGCTCGCACTGGCGCGTGATGCGGCCAAACGCGACGCCGGCGTTGCTCACGAACTGGCAGCGAGCGCGACACGACACGGACTCGCACGCGCGATCAAAACGCTGAGCGTCGGCATCGGTTGCCGCTTGCACAGCAAAGCCGCTGAGATCGAAGCCGCCGTCCGCGCAGCGCTCGGATCGAATGCCTTCGAGCAGATCCGCGCGATCGCGACGATCGACACCAAAGCCAACGAAGCCGGTCTGCTCGAATTCTGCTCACGTCATCAGCTGCCGCTGCAACTGTTCAGCCGCGAGCAGATCGCCGCGGTACCGGTCGCGTCGCCGTCGGCGGCGGCACACGCGCATCTCGGCGTCGATGGTGTGTGCGAGCCGTGCGCGCTGCTGGCGGCAACGGCGCCGGACTCCACCACAACCGCGCAAAACGCGCGTCTGATCGTACGCAAGACCGCGCACGCCGGCATCACGGTGGCGATCGCAGCGGCGAACGACGCTGCCCTTAGCGACGCGCCCCCATCCCATCCCGCCTCTCAAAACCAGGACCCTCGATGAAAACCGATCCGGAATCGCATCAACGCATGACCGAACGCCGCCGCGAAGGCCACGAAAAGAAGCAGGCCGGCGCGACCGTCGAAAAAGGCCTGCTGATCGTCAACACCGGCACCGGCAAGGGCAAGAGCACGGCCGCGTTCGGCATGGCCGTGCGGGTGCTCGGCCACGGCATGCGGCTCGGCGTCGTGCAGTTCATCAAGGGCGCGCTGCATACGTCGGAGCGCGATTTCCTCGGCGCGATCGCGCAATGCGATTTCGTCACGATGGGCGACGGCTACACGTGGAACACGCAGAACCGCGAGGCCGACATGGCGACAGCGCGCAAAGGCTGGAACGAAGCGCGGCGGATGATCGAAAGCGGCGACTACCAGATGGTGATCCTCGACGAGCTGAACACCGTGCTGAAGTACGAATACCTGCCGCTCGACGAAGTGCTCGCGGTGATCAACGCGCGTGCGCAGATGTTGCATGTCGTCGTGACCGGACGCCATGCGCCGGACGCGCTGATCGAAGCTGCCGACCTCGTCACCGAAATGCGCGCGATCAAGCATCCGTATCGCGAGCAAGGTGTGAAGGCGCAGCGCGGCGTGGAGTTCTGAGCGATGTCGGCGTTTCCCAACGGGGCTTCGTCCGGGGCGCCCCCCAAGGGGACTTCCTTCGGGGCGTCCCCCCAGGGGACTTCCTTCGGGGCGTCCCCCCAGGGGACTTCCTTCGGGGCGTGCCCCGCGCTGTTCATCAGCGCGCCCGCGTCGGGACAAGGCAAAACCACGATCACTGCCGGTCTCGCGCGCTATCACCGGCGGCTCGGACGTCGCGTGCGCGTGTTCAAGACCGGGCCGGATTTTCTCGATCCGATGATCCTCGCGCGCGCGAGCGGCGCGCCGGTGCTGTCGCTCGATCTGTGGATGGTCGGCGAAAGCGCATGCCGCAACCTGCTCGCGCGGGCGGCGCAAGAAGCCGATCTGATCCTGATCGAAGGCGTGATGGGCCTGTTCGACGGCACGCCGAGCAGCGCCGATCTGGCGACCACGTTCGGCGTGCCGGTGCTCGCGGTGATTTCCGCGCAGGCGATGGCGCAGACCTTCGGCGCGGTCGCGTTCGGCCTTGCGCGCTTCAGACCGCAACTGCCGTTCCACGGCGTGCTCGCGAATCGCGTCGGCTCGGCTCGGCACGCGCAGATGTTGCAGGAAGCACTGCCGCCCGGGTTGCGCTGGTGCGGCCACCTCGCCGCGAGCGACGAGATGACGCTGCCCGACCGCCACCTCGGCCTACACCAGGCCGATGAAATCGACGATCTCGAAGCGCGCCTCGAACGCGCGGCGGATACGCTCGCGTCGACCGCGCTCGCCGAACTGCCGCCGCCGGTCGATTTCGGCGTGCCCTCGCCCGAGGTGCTGCCGCGTCTGCTCGAAGGCAAGCACATCGCGATCGCGCGCGACGCCGCGTTCTCGTTCATCTATCCGGCCAACGTCGCGCTGCTCGAAGCGCTCGGCGCGCGGCTCAGCTATTTCTCGCCGCTTGCCGACGAAGCGTTGCCCGCCGGCACGCACGCGCTCTATCTGCCGGGCGGCTATCCCGAGCTGCATCTGGCGACGCTCGCGGGCAACTCGACCAGCGCGGCATCGATCCGCGCGCACGTCGAGGCGGACAAACCGCTGGTCGCCGAGTGCGGCGGCATGCTCTATCTGCTCGACACGCTGACCGACGCGCAAGGCACCAGCACGCCGATGCTGGGCCTGCTGCCCGGTCACGCGACGATGCAAACGCGCTTCACGTCGCTCGGCATGCAGCAGATCGATGGCGTCCACGGCACGCTGACCGGCCACACGTTCCACTACTCGAAGCTCGCGACGCCGCTCGCGCCGCAGCGCTTCGCCACGCGCGCGCACAGCGACGCGCCCGGCGAAGCGGTGTTCCGCGTGGGCCCGATTGTGGCAACCTATATGCACGCTTACTGGCCCTCCAACCCGGCTTTCACGGCCGCCCTCTTTCATGGCGAAGCCTTTTGACGACTCCGAGCGCGATGCGGTCTATCGCGCGATTTACGAACGCCGCGACATGCGCCACTTCGTGCCCGATCCGGTCGATCCGGCGGTGCTGCGGCGTCTGCTCGACGCGGCGCATCACGCGCCGAGCGTCGGCTACATGCAGCCGTGGCGCATCGTGCGCATCACCGACCCGGCGCTGCGCACGGGCTTGCGCGACATCGTCGAGCGCGAACGGCTCGCCACCGCCGACGCGCTCGGCAAGCGCCGCGACGAGTTCATGAAGCTGAAGGTGGAAGGCATGCGCGAATGCGCGGAGTTGCTGGTGATCGCGTTGATGGACGGGCGCGAGCGACACGTCTTCGGCCGCCGCACGCTGCCGGAGATGGATCTCGCGTCGGTCGCGTGCGCGATCCAGAACATGTGGCTCGCCGCGCGCGCGGAAGGACTCGGGCTTGGTTGGGTGTCGCTATTCGATGTCGACGCGGTGCACCAGCTACTGGTGATGCCGGAAGGCGCGCGGCCGGTCGCGATTCTGTGCCTCGGCCACGTCGCTGCGTTCTATAGCGAGCCGATGCTCGAAACGGAGCGCTGGGCGAGCCGTCTGCCGCTCGCCGATTGCGTGTTCGAAAACCGCTGGCCGCAAGACGAGCCGGCGCAGGAATAACTGATACTCGCGGCCCCGGCGACCTGAGGCTGCGTTTTAACGCTGCAGCGGCTCCATCGAATCGACGTTCGGCACACCGCTCGTCTTGTCGATGCTGAGCTTCACACGCCAGTCGGCCGGCGCATCGAACGGCAGCTTCGCGAGCGCGGTTTTCACGAGCAACGGCAGTGCATGCAGCGGGTCCGCATCGCGATCCAAGAAAACCGCGCCGACCTTGTAGCGCTCGGTGCCGCTCGCGTAGTCGAAAAAGCGCAGCGTCAGCGCGTGCTGATACTTGCGCCCAAACAACAGCGCGCCTGGACCGTCGCTGCCCGCGCCGCAATCGGCGGGCGCGCAATCCTCACCGCCGATGCCGATCGACGCCGGCCGCGTGCTATACGCCATCGACAGCAGATAATGCGCGGGCTTGCCCGCCGTATCGACGAACCCGTGTTTCGCCAACTCGTCGCGCAACAGCTTTTCGACTTGCGGATGATCGGCGCTGTCGTCCTGCGGCTGCGTGCGCGCGAGCGAATAGGTCTGCTCGCCTTGCAGCGCAACGGCACGGTCGGCGCCGTTAGCGGAGACGGCGTGCACGTCGGCGCTCAGGCCCGCGCAAGCGGTGAGGCTCGCCGCGGCCAGCGCGGCACAGAGGTGAGCGATCTTTGCCATTGTTTGTTTTCTCTCTAGTACATCGAATACATCAAAGGCGCATCAGACGCGCGGTGCGATCGATTCGTCGAGGGGCGCGTCGTCGAGCGCGGGCAGCCAGATCGTAAAGGCCGTCCCCTCGCCGGGCGCGCTGACGACTTCGACGCTGCCACCGTGGCGCGTGACGACGGTTTTGACGAACGCCATGCCGAGTCCCGCGCCGCCCACTTCCGGCCGCTCCGCTTCGTGAAAACGGCGAAAGCGCTCGAACAATCCCGCTTGCTGCTCCTCAGGAATGCCATAGCCCTGGTCGCGAATCGTGCACGACACGCGCGGCGCCTCGCTGCCCGCGCGCTTTGCCGCCGGCTGGCCAGCGAAGCTGCACACGATGCGCGTGTCGGGCGGACTGTACTTGACCGCATTGTTCAGGATATTGACGAGCGCGCGTGTCATCAGCGAGCGGTCGGCGCAGATCCAGGGATCGTCGTCGGCGTCGTCGCCGGATTCCGTATGCAGCGCGATGCGCTTCGCATGCGCCTGCGGCCAGACCTCGTCGCTCGCATCGATGACGAGTTCGGTCAGACTCAGCGGCTCGAGCACATAGGCCTGCGATTCGGCGCGCGCCAGTTGCACGAAGTCGTCGGCAAGCGTGAGCGCGCGTTGCGCGTAGCGTTCGATGCGCTCCAGCACGCTGCGCGCGAGCGCAGGCTCGGTCCGCGCGCGCTCGATCTCGACCAGCGCAATGATCGACGCCTGCGGCGAGCGCATGTCGTGCGACAGCAGCCGCAGCGCGTCTTCGCGCTGACGCTCGGCCGCATGCAGCGCCGACACGTCGACGAGACCGGCGATCCAGCCGGTCGTCTCGCCCCGCGCGTTGGTGCAGGTCGCATAGCGCAGCAGATGGTCGCGCTCGTTCGCGTCGCGCACCTCGACGCCCTGCGCCATCAGCGCCGCGAACTCGCCGCGCGTCGGATCGAGGAGCGCCGGCCAGTGCGCGCGCGCGGACAGATTGCGCTGGTTGTCCGTGGCCGCGCCGGTGTCGATCGTCTTCACGAGCGTGAGACCACCGAGCACGCTCTGCATCGGCTGGCCTTCGGGCATCGGCGCGCCTAGCCGAGCGAAATGCGCTTTCGCCGCGTGATTCGCGATCAGCACGACGCCGGCCACGTCGCTGACGAGAATCGGCTCCGGCACGCTATCGAGGCTGTCCCACACGAAGCGCTTCATGTCCTGCACCCGTTGCGCGGCCTGCGCCATCAGCGCCATGTGCTGCGCGAGCACGTCGCCGCCGAACTCGCGGCGGCGCTTCGGCGTCTCGGGCAGCAGATGCGGCTCGTCGGCGAGACGCTGCAGTTCGCCGCGCAGATACGCCATCGTCATTTCGAGGCGTCGCCAGTTCCAGATCGGATAGACGATCACGACGCCGAGGATCGCCGGCACCGGCGAGATCCACAGCCTGCCGCCGTACAGCAGCAGCGCGCTGCCGGTCGCGGCGAACAGCACCAGCGCGCCGGTCAGCAACAACGAGCGGCGCGGCGACAGCACGAGGAAGCCGGCGAGCAGCGCGGCGAGCGGCCCGAGCGCCGCCGCGAACACGACCCACAGCGCGACCGGCTGGATCTCGCGGCCGCTCAGCAGCGTGTCGAGCACGTTCGCGTGGATGTAGACGCCGGGCAGCGGTCCGAGCTCGCCCGATACCGGTGTCGCGAAGCGGTCGTACAGACCCGACGCCGTCACGCCGATCACGACGATGCGCCCGCGCAACTGATCGGCCGGCACCTTGCCGGCGAGCACGTCGGCGAAACTGAGCTTCGGGTAGTTCGCGGCGTTCGGGCCGAACGGAATCAGGAAGCGCTCTTCGCCGCCGTCGTCGCTGCCGCGTGCAGGCTCGTTCGAGGGGCGCGGCGGCAAGCCGCCGCGCAGATGCAGCTTGCCGTGTTCGACCGCGTCGGCGACGAGCACCGTCAGTTGCGGCCAGCGCGAGCGCTCATCGCCCTGGAAGCGCGCGACGCTACGCACGATGCCGTCGCTGTCCACTTCGAAATTGATATGACCGAGCCCGGCAGCAGCCTGCGCGAGCGGCGCGACGGGTTCATCGACGGTGCGCTTGCCGCTCGCATCGGGCGGCGTCAGCAGCACGGGCAGATAGGTCGGGCTCAGCGCAATGGCGTGGGCGAGCTGAGCGTCGTCGACATTGGGCTCGGTGAACAGTACGTCGTAGATCACCGCGGCAGGTTTGGCCGCGGCGATCTGCTCGAGCAGCCGCGCGTGCACGCTGCGCGGCCACGGCCAGCGGCCGAGTGCGTCGATGCTCGCGTTGTCGATCTCGACGACGACGATGTCGGACAGCAGCGGCTGCTCGCGCAGCTTCAGAAACTGGTCGTACACCAGCAGATCGATGCCGGCGCCGACGCGCCCGAACGACGTCAGCAGGATCACCACGAGACCGAGACAGCCAACGCTGACCCACTCGATCAGAAAGCGCCGGCCCGCCCGCCGTCCAAGACGGGCGCGCGGGTCGAGGCTCAGTCGCGTAGAAGTGGCGGGCATGGACGATATAGTCGGGAACGGGAGGACGGACCGGCCAGCAGGCCGGCCCCGAGAATCTACCCGCGTCAGGGCGCAAGCGTAAAGGAGCGGACCGGACTGCTCTTTTCGTAGAAGCGGCCGTTGTCGAACTGCTCGGCGACGATCGTCCAGTAGTAGACGCCCGGAGGCAGATCGCTGATCACGAGTTCGCCGCCCGGCAGATCGGGGCGATCGATTACCGGATGGCTCAGTTCGGCCGTGTTCGCGAGCAGGAAGCGGAAACGGGTCGGCACGTTGCTGCGGCTGACGAACCAGCGGAACTCGTAGTCGCGGCTACCCGCGCGCTGCGCGGCCGAAGCGTCCAGCCCCAGCTGGCGGCGCTCGAACGCGTACACGTTCGGCAGGCCGTCGAGACCGTTGCTATCGGTCGACGCGACGCGCACGAAGTACGTGCCGTCGGGCAGATCGCCGAAGTCGGCATGCGGCGCGCTCACGCGCAGGTCTCGCACCAGGTCCAGTTGATCGGCGTCGTGCGAAATCTGCAGCCGATAGCCGACGGCGTGCTCGGCCGGGTTGACGTCGAACGCGACGCTCTTGCCGTCCTGCACGCGCGCCGGCCGCGCGAGCGCGGGTGCGGGCAACAGCTGGACCGGACTGCCGACCGCGCCGCCCGAGTGCGTAACGTTGCCGAAGCTTGCCTCGACCAGTTGCTCGGACGCCTGCAACGGCCTGCCTGGCGCCGGCGCGGCGCTCTGGCCATGCTGCGTGGCCGGATCGACGCCGACCGCGCCGTCGAGCACCGCCACCGCGGTGGTTTGCGTGTCGCCGTCGTAATCGACGCGGAAACGCGTGCCGCGCACTCCGGCGACCACCGAAGGCGAACGGATCTGGAAGCGATCATCGCGTCGCTTCGCATGCGTGACCTGGCTCTCGACTTCGCCGGCGCGCAGCTCAAAGACGCGATCGGCGACGCCGGTCAGCGCGACGTGCCGCAGTCTCTCGATATTGAGTTCGCCGTTCTGCGCGACCGTCACGTATGAGCCGCCGGGCAGCTCGAGCGTCGCGAACCCGTTCGCGCCGGTGCGCAAGCGATCGCCTTCGGCAAGCGTTTCACCGGTTTTCAGCGGCAGATAGGGGCTCGATTCGAACGCGTGCTCGACCGGACCGCTGGTCGCGATCACGCGAGCCGTGTCCCGATCCTGGCGCAGCCTTCGGGACGGCAAACGCAGCACGATGCCGGCCGCCATGCGGCGCGGCGCGGGCACGTGATTGAGGCTGCTCAACAGCGCCCAGTCGGTCGGATCGGCCGTGTAGCGGGCGGCGATGTCATACAGCGTGTCGCCCTCGTGCGTCGTGTACGAAGCGTAGACCGGCGACACCTTCGCTCCGGTCTTGCCGCGCGCGGGCTGCGCGTGCGCGAGCGCGCTCCAGCCGGTCGCGCCCGTTGCCACCAGACAGGCCGCGGCAAGCCACGCGGCGGCGCGGCGGCCGGGCATGGCGGCGCTGCCCGATGCCGCCCCATCCACGCAGACCGTCACGCTTCCCCCGCTTCTTCAGTGGGTTCGTCGTCGGCGGCCGGTGGTGTGCCGGTTTCGATCCGCTCGAGGCGGTAGCCATAGCCGTAGATCGGCGTGAGCCGATAACCGTGCTCGGGGCGCAGACCGAGCTTGCTGCGCAACATCGACACATGAGTGTCCATCGTGCGCGACGGGATGTCCGTGGCCTGCTTCCAGATCACGTCGAGAATGTGTGCGCGCGACAACGGCCGGCTCATATGCTGGAACAGCAGCAGCGCGAGTTCGAACTCTTTCTGCGTGACGGAGACCGGGGTGCCGCGGACCACGACGTGCTTGACGCTCAGGTCGAACTCGAAGTCGCCGAATACTTCCCTCGTTGCCGGCGGCTTCAGGTAATACGCGCGCCGCAGCAGGGAACTGACCCGCGCGAGCAGCACGGCGCCCGACACGGGTTTGACGAGATAGTCGTCCGCACCGGTATTCAGAATCGAAGTGATGTCGGTTTCGCGGTCGCGGCTCGTCATGAACAGCACCGGCAGGCGCTCGGACAGGCTTTCGCGCACCCAGCGAAGCACTTCTTCGCCGGACATGTCGGGAACGTTCCAGTCGAGCACGAGCAGATCGAACGTCTGACGACGCAACTGGCGCACGAGTTCGCGCCCTGCGCCATACGCGTGACAGACGTGTCCAGCGGCGGACAGCGTTTGACACACAAGGTCGGCCTGAGCCGAATCATCATCGAGGACTGCAATTCTCATAACACCCCACAACGCAACAGCGCCTTCATGGCTGACGGCCGGTATACCGGCTGACGACCGGGATGACGGCGCAGCACCGCCGATCCGGCTTCCCAAAAAATTCCGGCTGTTACTTTCTGATTAATGGTCCCTCGCCGTACCCCGCCATGACGCTGCTTTCATGAAGCGGAAATCAGCGCATAAATGTAATTTCCATAGCGATTATGCAGGGCAGATCATGATAATCGAAAACCTTCTTTCTTCCCGTTTGCCGTGTACCGGCAATCCCTCGCGAAAAACCCTAATCAGAAACGGCTGACGCGCTTTTCAGATTTTTCTGGTCTGCCACCACTAGCCGGCGCCGGAAGGAAGTGACACTGCGGACGGAAGATCCTTGCTGGAGCGGCTTTTTGACCATGCTCGCTTATCGGCTTTAAGATTCCTTTCAGGTACTCTTATTTAACAATTGCGCGTTCAGTATAAGAATAATCTCAAAAGAAATCGTTTAAACATTGTTAGATTTTGTCCCGGTCGAGTTGTCATTCGAGGCAGTCGGCCTGGTCGGGCGAGCAACTCAAAGCCCTCGTTTTGAATGAGGCATTCGACTGCTTCACATTGTTGGCCGACGCGATGACGCGCCGCGAGACGGACCATCTGCGGGTGATGCGCAGCGTTAGGGCCGCCGGAAAAAAAAATGCGGCGCTGCCCCTGTCGAAGCAACGCCGCTCACAAACACTACACACGCTCGCCGGGGTCTAACCGCACGAGTAACGTCACGTTAGCCCAGAGAAAAGCCGTGCTCAAGATGAAAGAACTTCCTTTGTAACCGTTGGCGAAGTAGTTATTACGCGCCGCACCAGCGGCGCGCGACGCGCAAGTCCTACACAGCGCGAGTTCGAAATTGGTATGAGTTGAAGTCCCCATCGACGGTAATTTACATACACAGACGCTTTGTTACAGTGTGGCCCCGATTGGCGTTGCTGCGGCGCGTCAGATTTTCCCCCTGCGTGTCTGCGCGGCCCGTCTGCGTTGCCTCGTTCGGTCGCTTGCCCGCGCGTTCAACGCGCGCCTTCGATGTCCGGCATAGGCGCGAACAGCGCGTCGAGATCGTCGTCCGAGAACTTTGCGGCGCCGGCCGCATCTTCCGCGAGAATGCTGTCGGCGAGCCCGGCCTTGTGCTCCTGCAACGCGACGATCTTTTCCTCGATGCTGCCGGCCGCGATCAACTTGTACACGAATACCGGCTTGTCCTGTCCCAGCCGATGCGCGCGGTCGGTCGCCTGGTTCTCGGCGGCCGGGTTCCACCACGGGTCGTAGTGGATCACCGTGTCGGCGGCGGTCAGGTTCAGCCCCACGCCGCCGGCCTTCAGGCTGATGAGGAACAGCGGCACCTCGCCCTGCTGGAACCGCTCGACCGGGCTCACGCGATCGGCCGTGTCGCCCGTCAGCATGACGTACGGGATCGCGGCTTCGTCGAGCGCCTCGGCGATCAACGCGAGCATGCCGGTGAACTGCGAGAACAGCAGCACGCGGCGTCCCTCCTCGATCAGCTCGGGCAGCATCGACAGCAGCAGATCCAGCTTGGCCGAGCGCATCGCGCGCTCGCCGCCGCCCGTGGCAGCGCCGTCCGCGATACCGCTGGCGGTGCGCACGAGCCGTGGATCGCAGCACACCTGGCGCAGCTTCAGCAACGCATCGAGCACGATGATGTGGCTGCGCGCGAGCCCCTGCGCGCTGACCGCCGCGCGCACCTTCTGCTGCATCGCGGTGCGCACGGTTTCGTACAGGTCGCGCTGCGCACCTTCGAGATCGACCGGACACACGATCGTCGTCTTCGGCGGCAGCTCCTTCGCGACCTCGTCCTTGCGACGGCGCAGCATGAACGGCCGGATGCGGCGCGCGAGCAACGCGCGGCGCACGTCGTCGCCGTTCTTTTCGATCGGATTGCGCCAGCGTCGCGTGAAGTCCTTCTGGCTGCCGAGAAAGCCCGGCAGCAGAAAATCGAATTGCGACCACAGCTCGCCGAGATGATTCTCGAGCGGCGTGCCCGTCAGGCCCAGCCGATGCCGCGCCCGCAAGCCGCGAATCGCCTGGGCGGCTTTGGTGGTCGCGTTCTTCACGTACTGCGCCTCATCGAGAATCAGCAGATGATAGTCGTGCTCGGCGAGCACCTTCTGATCGCGCCACAACAGCGCATAAGTGGTCAGGATCAGCTCGGCTTCGCCGATCTGCTGGAAACGCTCCTTTCTCTGCGGCCCGTTCAGCACCAGCACTTTCAGCTCCGGCGCAAAGCGGCGCGCTTCCTCGCGCCAGTTGTGCACGAGCGTGGTCGGCACGACGATCAGCGCGGGATGCGTGAGCCGCCCCGCTTCCTTCTCGGCGAGAACGTGCGCGAGCGTCTGCACGGTTTTGCCGAGGCCCATGTCGTCGGCGAGCACGCCGGCCAGATCCTGTTCGCGCAGGAACTGCATCCAGTTCAGGCCCTGGTGCTGGTACCCGCGCAGCTCGGCCTTCAGCCCGCGCGGCACCGGCACTTCGCGCAGGCCCGGACCGGCTTGCAGACGGCGCGCGAGCTCGCGGATCGAATCGTCGCCGCTGAACTGCCAGCGGCCGGTGTCGTGCAGCGCATCGAGGCGACCCGCATCGACCGCGGGCACGCGCAGCGGCGCGCCTTCGGCAAGCGCGCCGCCGAGCGAATCGAACAGATCGACCAGCACGCGCACCACCGGCTTCAGACGATCGGCGCGCAACCGCAGGCGCTTGTTCTCCTCGGTCTTCAGCTCGATCGGCTCGTCGTCTCGAATACGCTCCAGCGCGCCGGAGAGCCAGCGCCGGTCGCGCCGGAACAGATCGGCCAGCAGCGGTTCGAGCCGCACGTTGCGCTCACCGACGCGGATGCCCATCTCCAGATCGAACCAGCCGTCGCCGGCCTGCTGCGCGGTGCCGTCGATCGCGTCGATCTCGATCACGTTGTAGCGGAACTCGGGCGCCATCGTCACGCGCCAGCCCTTCGCGACCAGATCCGGCACCGCGTCGTTGACGAACTCGGACCACGCGTCGGTGTCGGGCAGACCGAGCATCGTGTCGGGCAACAGACGCGACGCATGCAGGTTGCGCGTCGGCACCTTTTGCAGACCGGTCTTGCGCAATTCCAGCAGACGCTTTTTCTCGGCGTCGTAGCGCCGGCGGATGTGAATCACATCGCCGCCCGGCAACGGCACCAGCGTCACGCTGCTGTCGGCGTTGATGCTGACACCGTCGTAGTCGAAGCTCGCGGCGGCCAGTTCTACCGCGGCGGACTTGCGCTCCGCGGCCTTCGCGGCCTTCGCGGTTTTCGCCGTTTTGATGCCCTTCCCCGCGCCGGGCAGCGCATGGCTGTTCAGCGTCAGCACCGGCACCGGTTCGACGTCGATCACCCGAATCGCGGGCGCGTCGTGGGTCGGCGGCAGCGGCAGCTCGGGCGCGATCTCGCGCAGCACCGACGCGACGAGCGGCGCCTCGGCGAGCGAGATCGGCGGCATCGCGAGGTAGTCGGGCAGTTGCTGGAACGGCAGCGACAGTGGCACGACGCCCGCCTCGTTGGCGACGCCGTCCACGTACCAGACCGGCTCGGTCGGCAGCACCATGCTCGCGCGCGGTTCGGTGCGCAGTACCGGGCGCAGGCGCTCGTCGGCGAGCGGCTCCCATTCGATGCGCCCGAGGCGGTCGGCGGCGCGCGCGAGCGGCGTCGGTCCGGCCTGGCCCGGCGCGATCCCGAAGTCGAAGAACAGGCGCCCGGTCGCGATCAGCTTCTGCAGCGTTTCCGCGCCACTCGTGCCTCGCAGCACGAACTGGCCCAGGTCCTCGCGCGAGCGACCGAGCCATAGGCCGCGGAGGATCGACAGGTCTTCGTCGGACACGAAGCGCGGCTGCCTGAGCAGCGCGCCTTCGACGTCGCCCCAGCTGTCGCCGACTTCGACGATCACGCCGTCCGCGTCGCAACGCGCGCGATGCAGCACGACTTCGTGGCGCATATGAAAACGCGACCAATTGAGCCGATAGGCGAGCGTTTCCCTGCGCGTGGCGTCGAGCTTCCGGGCGGCGTCTTTTCCGGCGGCGTCGGCCGCGCGGGCGCGGGCGCGAAAACGCTCGAGCCAGCTGACCAGTTCGGGTCGCACACCTTGAGATGAAGATGGCGCCGGCGGCGCGCCCGGCACCGTAATCCGTCGCGCGATGAACACCTCCGACGTCGCCGGGTCACTGCCGTCCTCGACCTGCGTGATGTGATCCATCTCGTCGTGGTAGTCGAGTTCCGCGAGCAGCAGCGCCGCGACGTGCTTGCAATTGCGGCCGACCGGGCACGTGCATTTGCCTTCGGCCGACGGCGACCCGCCATCGGTACGAAAGCGAACCCGCGTCAGGTACGGCCGCGGCTGCGAGCCCTGCACTTCGCCCGACAGCGTGTCTCCCTGCCATTTGACGTTGCTGACCGCGCCCACCGAGCGCGCCTTGGCGACGGTGCGCTCACCGAGCCATTCCGCAATCCTTTCCCGATCGAAGAAAACTGATGACATCCGCGTGCATTCCTGTTCAAACCGGCGAAGGCAAGCGCGCGTGGACCATCACGGGGCGCCGCGCGACGCCCGGCCGATTCTGTCCAGTTGCGATTTGCCAGTGATAACCGGCCATTTTACGCGTTGGACGAAAATCGCCAGGGCGGGCGATCTGGACAGTTCGGCAGCAACCCGGTCAAGCCGCGGTTCGACCCATATTAGCGTTCGCCGCGGGCCATGCTGCCCCACACTCCGTCGCGCAGGATCAGCCCATGCAACAACGCCGCCGCCAGATGCAGCAGCACCGTCGCGAACAACGCGAACGCGAGCCACGTATGCAGCGCGCGCAGCAGCGCGAACAGCGCGACGTTGTGCGGTGCGATCGGCGGCAGATGCAGCGGACCGAACAGGGTGACCGGATAGCCGGCCGCCGATAGCATCGCCCAGCCGATCAGCGGCATCGCGAGCATCAGCCCGTACAGCACGAGGTGCGACGCATGCGCCGCGATTCGTTGCGGCTTCGACATGCGCGCGGGCAATGGCGGACTGCCGCGCATCACGCGCACCGCGAGCCGCACCAGCACGAGCAGCAGCAACGCGATGCCGAGCGGCCGATGCAGCGCGACCAACGCATCATGGGCACGCGATACCGTCGCCACCATGCCCACGCCGATAAACAGCATCGCGACGATCAGCGGCGCCATCGTCCAGTGCAGCAGCCGCGCGAGCGGACTGAAGTGAGTGCGGGTGCGCGTCATGAAGGCTCTCCGTTTGGCTGGGTTCGATGGATCTCGGGATGCAGCGCCTCCTCGCGCGTGCGGCGTTGGAACGACTGTGCGTAGGCCGCAGAGCGCGCGGCGAGCAGCGGATCGTCCGATGGCGCGATGCCGGCGGGCACGATCGTCGGATCGAAGTTGATGTCGCGGCAGGCGCCGTCTTCCTGCGACGTGGTGCGTTCGATCACGAGCGTCCCCGCGTCGACGCGCTGGCGGTCGTCGGGCCACTGCAGCGTCGCGTCGCTGATCGGGTCGCCAGGTTGCGCGACGGTCAACAGCAGATGCCAGCGCAACGGTCCGTGTTGCAGACGCTCGTCGAGATCGGCGGCGAGGAAGTTCTTTTCGGCCTGCTGCGCCGCGGCGATCGGCGCGTATGGCGTGTCGGGCACGACGGCCCAGCGCACGGCGCGCGTCGTGCCGTGGGCATCGGTAAACAGAAACGCGTCGATGCCGTAGTACGCGGCGTTCGCGAGGCTCGACGACGGCGCGTGCGACTTGACCCAGCGCTGGAACGGCTGCGTCTCGGGATTGGCCGCGTAGAACGCCTTCAGCTTCGCGGGGTCCGGTTTGCCGGTCGCAGGGTCGGGCTTCGCGGCCAGCAATTGCTGATAGAACTGCGCAGGCGTATGCACCGCGAACACCGGCGTCGAGTTCATGCCGGTACGCCACTGTTCGCCATCGCGAAGCCGGAACTGCAGCGCGAGACTGCGCACCGGCGAGCTCGTATCGGGCGCGGACGGATTGCCGCCGGGCACCGCGAAGCGACCCGACACCGGCGTGCGGCCCGGCGCGAACACTGCCGCGTGCGACAGCGCCGCGCCATTGCCGTTGCTGTCGAAATAGCCGTCGACGCACAGGCCCTTGGCATGATTGCGTCGATAGCCGGGATGCGGGCCCGCGACCGCCTCGAACGTATCGATGATGCGCGGGGCGGTCAGACGCGCGGGCGTCAGCCACCCCGCGGTGTAGGCGAAGCCGCCCGCGAGCGCGAGCGCGACCGCGCCGATCGCGGCGAGCCGGCATGGCACGCAGATCGGGCGCGGGTCGGAGCCGGCGGGGTTGGGTTTGGGTGCGAAGGGTGGTGTCACGGAAACTCCTTGCCGGATGGATCGACGATTCGGTCGACGAATCGACCAACGTACGGGCAAACACGCCTCGCTACGGTCTATTCCATCCGGCCCTGGCGCGCACATTCAAACCCATTCGCGCGCCAGTGGCCGATGCTGCTTCAATGGGTGCCAACAGCCGGCGCTCCCGAGTTCGCGACGTGGCTCGCGGCGAGCGCCGCTTGCGCGGCGAGCGCCTGCTTGCGCTGCTCGACCTGACGTGCGAACACGGGACTGACATCGGGATACGACGCGTCGGTGATGTAGTCGAGACCGTTCTGCTGCGCCTCGATCAGTTCCTGGTACACCTGAGCGCGTGTCTTGCCCTGCGCAAACGCGCTCGACGAAGCGGCGAGAACGACGAGCGACAAAGCAACGAACGAAAGCTTTTTCATGATCGACTCCTTGGAGAGTTGTGCGGGTTCGCACCAGGGAGAACCACGGGTGGGCAGCGTTTATTCCTGTATTCGTGGCGTGAAAAAAACATCGCCGGCGCGGGGAATAAATGTCCCCGCCGCCGTGTTTGCCGTCCGATAGCAGCAATCAAGACCGCGCATCATCATGACCTCGACTCACCGCCCCTGCGGCGCTCCGCTCTCCGAAGACGACATTCAGGCCTATGCGGACGGCACGCTGACGCCCGAGCGCGCCGCGTCGCTGCGCGACTATCTCGGCAAGCATCCGGCGGAAGCACGGCGTGTCGCCTTTTACGACCGCTTGAACGCGCAGATCCAGGCCACGTTTCAGACCGCCGAGGAGCCCGCGCCTGGGCGCCTCGGCGGATCGCGCCCGCTGCGCATGCGCCCGCAACCGGGTGGTCGCGCACGCCGAACACTGGTCGCGCTCGTCGCGCTCGCGCTGATGCTGAGCGCCATCAGCGGTTGGCTCCTGGCGACTCAGGTGTCGGCACGAGCGCTCGATAATGCCGCCGTGATGGCGCTCGCCGAAGCCGCCGCACGGCCCTTTTCCTCGGCATCGCCGACGCGCGTCGATCCAGCCGCGCCGGATCTCGGCGCGATCGGCCTGCGCCTCGTCGAGCAACGCGTGCTGCGGCTCGGGCCATTGCAGCGCGCGGACGAACTCGTCTATCTGAACGGCGATCAGCAACCGGTGGTCGTGCTGTCGGCCGCGGCGCCGTTTGCGCGGCAAGAGCCGCAGTGGGCCGCGCGCCGCATCGGCGAGCTGCGGCTGTTGACGTGGACCGCGCAGCGGCAGCGTTTCGTCGTCGCGGGCAATGCGCGCACCCACGGCCTGATGCGCGCCGCCGACGTGATGAGCGCGCCCTGACGCCGCTGCGTGCGGCCCTCGCGGAATAAAATGCGCTGACAGGTGTTTGCAGTTCGAACGCATCGTGCGACGGAAGCCTCCGCGACCGGCCCGGCGCGTACCGATACCGACGCGAGTGAAGCCGATGCCACCCCCACGCCCCTTGACCGGGATCAACCATGGATGTCCGTGACGAGTTGATCGAGCACGTGCCGCGTCTGCGGCGCTATGCGCGGGCGCTGATCAACAATCGGGAGCTCGCCGACGACCTCGTGCAGGACACGCTCGAGCGCGCGCTCGGCCGCACCCGTCTGTTCCAGCCGGGCACCGATCTGCGCGCGTGGCTGTTCACGATCATGCACAACGTCTTCGCGAATCAGGCGCGCAAGGCGTCGGCGCGCGCGGTCCACGTCGCGGTCGACGACGACAGCATCGCCGAAAGCGAGCTCGCGGTGCCGTCGGGCCAGACGCGTTCGCTCGAAATGCGCGACCTCGACTACGCGTTGCAGCGGCTGCCGGTCGAACAGCGCGAGGTGGTGCTGCTGGTCGGTCTCGAGGAGATGAGCTATGCCGATGTCGCGCTCGCGCTGAACGTTCCGATCGGCACGGTGATGTCGCGGCTCTCGCGCGGACGCGAACGGCTGCGGGCTTTGATGGCGGGCGCCCAGCCCGGTGCGAAATTACAGGTGGTGCGATGAGCGAGCCGCAAATGCCGATCGGCGAAGAAGACTTGCACGCGTACGTGGACGGCACGCTGTCCGGCGAGCGGCGCGACGAGGTGGAGCGCGCGCTCGAACAGAATCCGGAGCTGGCCGCGCGCGTCAGCGATTACTTTTCGCTCAATGGTCTGCTTCACGAGCGCTACGACCGCGTGCTCAGCGAGCCCGTGCCGAAGCGCCTGCAGACCGGTGCGCCGCGCCGCGCGCGAGCAGCCGCGAACTGGCCGCGTTTTGCCGCGCAGTTCGCGGGCATGGCCGCGGCGCTCGTGCTCGGCCTGGGCATCGGCATGCACAGGAACGATCTGATTCCACCGGTTGCGATCGATCGAACCGCCCCTGGGGCCGAAACGCAAGCCGGAAATCGTCCGGTCAGCGCGGACAGCGCCGAGGGCCTCGCGCGCCAGGCGGCGCTCGCGCACGTCGTCTACATGCCGGCGATCGACCGGCCGGGCGACATGAGCGCCGATCGCGAGCAGGACTTCGTGCAATGGCTCGCGAACCGGCTCGGCACCGAGGTCCATCCGCCGATGCTGTCCAAGAGCGGATTCATGCTGTCGGGCGGCCGCCTGCTGCCCGGCGACGACGGTCCGACCGCGCAGTTCATGTATCGCGGACCGAACGGCGAGCGCGTCACGCTGTGCATCTCGCGTCGTCGCGAGAACGCGAATACGACCGCGTTCAAGCTGTATCAGGCGGGGCCCGTCAACGTGTTCTATTGGGTCGACGGCGATTTTGGCTATGCGGTGTCGGGTGGGATCGATCGCAAGGAGCTGCTGCAGCTCGCGCATGATGTCTATGCGCAGTTGACGGGGGCCGCGCCCGGTTGAAGCGGATGGGTTCCGCGCCGCGCGGTTCGCGCATCAACGTCGTGGGTTCTCCTGCCCCGACATGGCCGCGTCATCGCGCGCGGCGCCGCGCAGTTCACGCGGCGTTGCACCGAGCAAACGCGACATCCAGTGCGCCATATGGCTCTGATGCGCAAAGCCCGTTTCGAGCGCGATCTGGCTTGCGCTGAGGCGTCCCTGTAGCAGCAGCGTTCGCGCGCGCTCGACCCTGCGCTGTACCACGTACTGATGCACGGGCACACCGAGCGTGTCGCGAAACAGCGCCTTGAAATGCGGCACGCTCAGTTGCGCCTGCGCGGCGAGCTCGTCGAGCGTCAGACGCTGATCGAGATGCGCGTCGATAAACTCGATCACACGTGCGGCCGTGCGCGGCGCGAGCGTACGCCGCCGGTTGCCCGGCATGGGTTCGACGCCGACCAGACGCACCAGCATCGCCGTACACAGACTTTCGGCATAGAGCGGATCGGACGCATCGTCCGCTTCGAGCTCCGCGCGCAGCGCCCAGGCGAGATGCTGAAAGCGCGGATCGCGCATCTGGAAGCGCGGGCGCAGCTGCGCGTCGGCCGAGTTCAACGCGAGTTGCTCGACCGTCCGTCGCGCGAAGTCCTCTGCAAACCAGACGCTGAAAATCGTGCAGGCGGCGTCATCGTTCCACTGACCTTCGAGCCCCGCGGGGATCACGTCGGCGTCGCCGTGCGCCTGAATCCGCGTGTGGCGGCGCGCATCGCACAGACAGCGCGCAGTCACCGGCGCACCAACGTGCACGCCCACGCGATGATGGCGAAACGCGGACATCCGATGCAAACCGGACGACACGTTGACCAGCTCCGCACCGAAGCTTTGCCAGCCAAGCGCCCTGCTCGTGCGCACGGCGATGCGCGAGCCGCTGTGCGGCGCAGGCGCGGGAATCGGGGTGACGGCGTTCATCGCTTGTCTCCTGAGTGAGCTGAATGACGGCGAGATGCCTGCATTGTGCGGCGTTTTTGGCAGGTTCGCCGGCGTGACGGAATTTCGTAGCTCGCGAACAGCCAACGCGATTCGCGCGACCTGCGCGACCTGCGCGGCATCGGCGTAAAAAATCATCCAGATCTGCGCAAAGTCATCCAGATCTGAGCGCCTCGCGAGCACCGCGTCCCTACCATCACGTCATAGCGATCCTCAAAAGGAGCACAACGTGTTCGTCATTTTCGGAGCGACCGGTCACGTGGGACACGCGAGCGCAACCGCCTTGCGTCGCGCGGGCCACCCGGTACGCGCGGTGGTGAGCGACGCCACGCAAGCCGAAGCGCTCGCGGCAATCGGCTGCGAGCTCGCGATCGCCGACCTGAACGACCCACAGTTGGTCGCGCGCGCGATCGACGGCGCGCAGGCAGTGCAATGGCTCTGTCCGGTGCCGCGAGCGCATGACGATCCCGCGGCCGCGATGCGGCGCATCATCGACGCGGGCGTCGCGGCTTTGCGCATGAGCGCGCCACCGCGGCTCCTCGCGCTGTCCGACTACGGCGCCGAGCACGCGGATGGCACCGGCATCACGACGCTGTTCCACTACCTTGAAACGCAGTTGCGCACCGTCGCGTCGTCGCTGATCTTGTTGCGCGCCGCCGAGCACATGCAGAACTGGGCACGCGTGCTGCCGGTCGCGCTCGGCCGGGGCGCGCTGCCGAGTCTGCATGATCCGCTCGACAAGCTGTTTCCGACCGTCGCGGCGCAGGACGTCGGCGAGCTTGCCGCGCAGTTGCTGCTCGGTGAAGGGCCTTCGCGCGCGACGCCACGGGTGGTCAGTATCGAAGGGAAAGAGCGGGTAAGCGCGCTCGACGTCGCGCGTACCTTGGCCGAACTGTCCGGGCGGCCGGTTATCGCCCACCGGGTGCCGCGCGACGAATGGAGTGCCGTGCTGCGCGGCGCCGGGCTCGGCGAGCGGCACGCCCAACTGATCGTCGATCTGTACGACGCGCACAACGCTGGACGCATCGACGTCGAGGCGAATATCAGCGAGCGACGCTTCGGCGCCACCACGTTGCGACAGGTGTTGAGGGCGCTGCTATCGGGCGTGGCCGGTACGGCAGCGGCGGCGCGGTGATCCGCGTGGATGTAGGGCAAGCAGACGGCGTGGCGCGGCGCGAACAGCGTCGAAGGCGTTCAACACTGGAGAGACAGCATGCAGACCTGCCCGTTGCTTCGCGCATCGATCGACGCCAGATCAACGAAAAACGCAATGCGACGGATGCAGTGCGTAGCGTCAACACCGTCAACGCACCCGAGCTCACGCGCCGAGCGCTGGCTGCGCATAGCGATAAGGCTATCGAGCTTCACGGGCTGGCGCGCGCTTGCCAACCTGCTCGCCGCGATTCCCGACAGCAATGACGATTTCGGCGTGTTCTAGGTTCTCAGTCATGAGCCGCGGGCGGCTCAAGCGGCGCTGAAGGTGCTGGCCTGGTGGCAAGCACCGCTAGCCGCCGCCAACCCGCTTATCGAGGCGGTCTACTCGTTCTCGTCGAAATGGTGACGCGGGCGAGCCTTCTCGTACAAACCTACGCCAACGCTTACGCCGGACCACTGAGAGGTTGATACCGTCAGCGACACAGTCGGGTCACGGCCTTTTTCAACGCGATCAACCCTGAACCAGGGTTCGAGCTTCTCTGACCACAACGACGACTTTTAAGGTACAACCACGAGCTGAGGTCTTAATGCAGCGCCGCTACGTAGCCGCGCTAGCTACGATCGGTCTGCTGTGACATTCCGCCGGCAAGCGTCGGTTCGCGCTGGCGGACCTGCACGCGCAGCGAACAGGGCAGTGGCGATCAACCCGCTCCGAAGCGCGGCGGATTTCATGCGGTCAATGGGTATTTTCTGGACGCGGAACGGGGGTGAGGCTGTGGGACCGCCTTCACGTCAGTTGCGATTTTGCCTGTCGCCATCAGCGCCCTTTTCGCTGAGGGTTTGGTCTACATCTTCTCCTTCACACCGGAACGAATCAGCCACCAGTTCACAGGGTAGCTCGTTACGAAGCCCGCGAGCATGGCGATCTGCATGGCGAACCAGAACTCCGAACTTGTCACGTTCGCGATGCCGCCAAAAACCGGCTTGAACCATAGGAACTGAATGATCGCCATTGCTCCATACATGCCAATCTGCCACGCGGTTATCGAGGCAATATCCGCTTTGACTGCAGCGATCACGCCCTGTCCAATTGACAGGTCGCGCATCGGCTTGATGGTGAAGTACTGAAAACCGATTCCTAGCAGAAAGGCGATCATGAAGTCTGGGATCCAGACGGCAAAAGTTTTCTCGTTGAATACGCTGTGCCATCCGAACCACACCGCCAACCCTGGAAACGCAAACGCTGACCGTTCGACAACAATGTCGCCGAGTGTGCAACCAGCGCCGCAATGACTAGTGCCTTTCATCACGATCACTGTGAACGGTTGCGTTTTATCGCCAGCTTCGGCGGCGAGCACGTTGCGTCCCCATGCATAATAGGCAGCAAGCCAGAGAACTGTGCCGAATAGCGTGGTCAGCGGCCAAACCAGGCTCATGATCCACATCTTCTGCGGATGTCTTACCTCGTCAGTCACAATGATGACGGCACACACCACGCCTAACACAATCCAGGCGATCGACAGACTATGGAGCCAGGCTGGAAAAGTACCGTAAGTCATCGTTGGTCTTGAAAGGCTTTGCACCGATAGCGCACAGAAGAGCAACTGCCGTTCCGGCTCTGCAAGATTGGCTGATGAACAACGGCTGGATTCGGGCAGACGCCGGGTTACAGGTCTCCTGATGACCAAGCGAGATTGCACGTCAACCGAACGGTCGCGATGCATCGTTAAGCACGTCGCCGGGGCGCGAAAAGGACGATCAGAGAATAGCGACGATCCCGCTCGGCACGTTGCCCGGGCCATCGGTCAGAATCGCAAGAAGTGAGTTTGGCCTCGCGTTGGCGCGGCCTCCGAAACGCTCCGACAGATCAAACCAGTAGGTCGAGCGATCGACTCTGCCGTCAGAGGAGCGACTGCGCCACCTGTCTCGACTTTAATCCGGCGTGCGTCTCCGGCCCGCGCGGTGCGAGTGGCGAGAGGTCGCGCCGGTTCAGAACAGCTGGTGCAACAGAAAACACCTTACATCGGCATCCCATCTCAAGTCGCGCCAGCTCATTCCTGTCTTTTCACCGCGCTGTTACGCGTATTGCGCTCGATCGCTGTGAGCAGTAGCAGCAAAGTCAGGAAACCTGTCAACGCGAGAAGAATTCCCAGCGACGAACCGAACTGAGCGTTTTTGCCCTCTGCCGCCTGAACGGCGCTTTGGGCCGCATCAATCCGCCCAATCTTGACACGGGCATACTGATCCATGGCCGCTGCAACATACCGCTCGCGGTTGTCCCATTCCCACGTAGCAGCGTGCTGCCCGGCAGTCGCAACAACGTCGGACAGTTCATCCAGGAACTGCTGTCGGTCGGCTTGGGGAATACGCTCGAGCCACGCCTTGAGCAGCGGTTGGCTTGCATTATTCTGGTTCAACAGGGCATTAAGCGGAGCGGGGATAATGAATCCCGCGGCGCCAGCGACATCCGCCATGGCGTTGCCGTTCGCGCTGCCGATTTTCAGACCGTCGTTGGCCGCCTCCGAACCCGCTATCGAAGAGAGTACCTCGCTCGCGCTGACGGGCGGATCTGTGATAACAGCTGCCGTCCTCGGAACGCCAAGCGCAAACATTAATGCGATCATCGCCAGGATGGCGCCAACTAGCGCGATGAGACATAGCACGCGCGCCATGCCCAATAGACGCTTTTCGATTCTGTCTGCGATCCCCATATGAACTCCGTCGATGTCTGTTCGACCTACCGTCGCCTTTGCCTCACGGCTTGCGCAGATAACGCTCCGAGAGCGCCTCGTACAGCGGTGGCGCAAAAAAGCGCGAGACGCGACTCGCGATGAGCGCCGTGGCCATCAGCGAGATAACGAGCGCGTGCCCGTTGATCATCTCGATGACAATCACGAACGCCGTGATTGGGCTCTGGGTGACCGCCGCCAGATAGCCGACCATGCCGAGCGCGATGAGCATCGGAAGCTGGATCTGCGAGAACGCCATGTGAACGGTGTTGCCGATGCCAGCCCCGATCGCGAGCGACGGGGCGAACAGGCCTCCGGGCGCGCCTGGCAGATACGATCCCACCATCGAGACCATCTTCAGGAGCGGGTATGCCGCGCTGACATGCGCGCTGCCTTCCAGCATGCTCCGCGCTTCGGCATAGCCGCTGCCAAATGTATGGCCATTGGTGCTCACGCCGACGAGCGCAATGACCAGGCCGCATAGCGCGCCGAATAGCACAGGCCGCTTCACGCGCAGTTCGAGCAGAACTTCGGGCATCCAGCGCTTCGTGTTGAGCAACAGCCAGCAGAAGCATCCCCCTAGCGCGCCCGCAAGGACACCGATCAGCACTACGGCGAGGCTGAGCCATCGGGGCAATCCCGACCCGATATCGATCGTGCCGAAATACACATAGTTTCCCTGCAGCCCAAGTGAAACGACGCCAGCGAAGATGATTGCCGTGATCAGCACGCCGCTCGCGCGCTGCTCGAAGCTGCGCATGAGTTCCTCAATGGCGAACACCACGCCTGCGAGCGGAGCATTGAATGCCGCCGACAAACCGGCGGCCGCACCCGCGAGCGCGAGTCTGCGCTCCAGCACGCCCGGCCGGATCGCCAGAAAACGACTCGGGTAAAAGCGCCTCAGGCTGAACATCAGGGCGGCGCCAACATGAATGGTCGGACCTTCGCGGCCGATGGTAAAGCCACCGAGCAGGGCCAGGAACGAGACCAGAATCTTTCCAACGAGAATACGCAGTGTGAGCAGCCGTGGCCCGAGTTCGTTCGGCCCGTGCAGCATGGCGATCACCTGGGGGATACCGCTGCCCTCGGAACCGTCAAAGAAGCGCCGTGTAAGCCACACCGTAACGGCGCCTGTTGCGGGCGCCACAATCAGAGGCAGCCAGAACCGGTCAGCCGCATAGCGAAGGAACACAGCGTAGCCGAAATCGATCAGCTTCGCGTAAAGCACCGCGACCAGGCCTACGGCGATCGCCCCCAGCCAGAACACGCCATAGTGGAGCCATAACCGGTTGATGCGCTGCAGCTTTCGACGGTCCATCAGCGCGAGAATGCGCACGATCTGTTCCCCTGTTTTTCTTCTGGGTTTTTTCCGGCGACGCCCTCACGGGCTGCATTTCGCGCCAGAAGCGCGACTCAGGCTTTCCGCGGTGACGGAACCTTCATATTGAACGCGATTGCGAGCCAGCACAATATGAGCCCGGAGCACGCATAAAATACCGCGTTCGCGCCATCGTGTTTTAGAAGCCAGCCGCCAACCACGCCGCCGAGGGCAAGGCCGATCGACTGCGTGGTGTTGTATACGCCCGTGGCCGCACCCTTCCGATCGCCCGGCGCGAGCTTCGAGACGAGCGAGGGCTGCGACGCTTCGAGGATGTTAAAGCCGAGGAAATACACGAACAGGACGGCGGGCACGATAACGAGTGTATGTTCGAGCGAGCCAAGCAATAGCTGGCCAATGAGGATCAGACCGATTGCAGAGACGACCACGGCCTTCATTTTCCCCCGCTTCTCCGCGGCAATGATGGCCGGCACCATCATGACGAACGCAATACCCATGACCGGCAGATAGACCTTCCAGTGCAACGAGACCGGCAGCCCTGCGTCGACGAGCAGGCGAGGCACCACAAGGAACAGCGCCGTTTGCGTGGCGTGCAGTACGAGCACGCCGAAGTTCAGGCGCAGCAGCTCGACGTTGTGGAGCACTTCGGCAAATGGCGCCCGCAAGTGGACGGGCCGGTTCGGCGAATCCGGCACGACCCAGATCACCACGCCCACCGCGAGAATCGAGAGCGCGCCGACCAGCGAGAACAGGCCGCTCATCCCGAGCCAGTGGAACACCAGAGGCGCACCCACGATCGCCACCGCAAAAGAAATGCCGATCGAGGCACCCACCATCGCCATTGCTTTTGTGCGGTGCTGCTCGGCAGTGAGGTCGGCAATAAAAGCGAGCACCGCGGAGGAAACGGCGCCCATTCCCTGGATCACGCGACCGACGATTATCCAAACAATATCGTGCGCCCCCGCGGCGACGAAGCTGCCGATCGCAAATATTACGAGACCCGTCGCGATAACTGGCTTGCGGCCAACCTTGTCGGAAACCCAGCCGTAGAAGATATAGAAAAGCGATTGAGTGACGCCGTACGCCCCCAGCGCGATGCCGACCAGCAGGAGATTGTCGCCGCCGGGAATGGTTTTCGCATACACCGAAAACACCGGCATGATCATGAAGAGACCGAGCATGCGCAGTGCAAAGATCGCGGCGAGCGACAGCGTCGCTCGCAGCTCGAGCGCACTCATGCGCGAGCGGGAAGTGGCCGATGTGGAAGTTGCGCTCATATCGTGTAAAAAAAAAACCCAGCAGTCGCTGGGTGAAGATAGCTGCCGATGCTGCAGTCGGACGTGCTTGACCGGCAAGCTGAGGACACGTCGAAGTCACGCGATTCCGCGCCGCACCCGCTGAAAGCCTGGTGCAATATTATGGCACGACATGACATTTCCAGGAAATTAGACGCGAAAACTTAAACGAAACTTAAAACCCGGCTCGTGAGCCAGCCGGCGTGCTGCTTGAGACCCTGGTGATCTGGGACGGCGTGCTCTCTCTTTTATGCGGCCTTCGACGATCCCCAGACGGTCATTGGAACCCTGAGCGCTGCGAGGGCTCCCGCTCCCGGAAGCGAGTCGGATGCGGCCAGACCTCTCGTCCTACGGCCGCATGACGAAGGGCACGCGCGATTTACCGCTCGCGCAGATTACGTCGGATCGCAATCATTTAGCTTCGCGACATGTCGAGAATTATTGATCCGATGCGGCAGGTCGCTAATGAACGTCAGGTCGCATCTGCAGACTTATCGCGTCTATCCCCTGGAACGCTCTTGCGCTGACAACGGCATCGGCGCTGTCTCGCAATAACGAAGACATGCGCCGGCACCTCAGCGCTCCAACGGTCTAAATACCCCAGAGAATATCGTCGCCATGGCGATGGGCCTCGCGCATCATGTCGAGCAATGGCCAGGCGCGATGTTCGACGGTCGCGGCCGCACTGTTTGAACTATGGTCGTTCGGCACGTGATGGAGGACGTTGAGGGCTAATTCGGTGCGTGCCTGATCTTCGATAGCGCGTTCAAGCCGCGTTATCACCGTACCCAGTTCGTCGTGGCTGATGACGCCACGAGTGGCGACTTGCTTACCAATGGCTGCGAGGAGATATTCCGCGAGGTTCCGCAGCATGACGACGTCCGGAGTTGAACGGCACTTGAACGTAACAAGCATACAGACCTCTCCGCGAAGGACAACTGTGCCGCCGAGGCGGCCGCCTGATGCAATCGACGCTTATAACCAGCAACGAGGCGTGCGCTAATCCCGATATCCAAAGTGTAGGCTAATATGTCACATTGTGCTATATAAAGATCAGATGCGCGGACCGTACCTTACCGGCGCGCAGGCAGGTCGACATGAATCTAACTCGCGGGCAGCGCTCATTAGCTGCGCACGACGTTCGTTGTGTTGTGGCCTAAGCGGAGGCAATAAATGCCATGATCGACTGCTCTTTGGGGGCGTGATGACCCTCCAGAATAAGCTAACGCTAAATTGTCCCTCTGTACCGCCAGGGACGCTTTGGCATCGCGGACAGATTCATCGTGCGCTCGCGGACGAGGCGGGATGCCCGGCAGGCTTCGAAGCCATTTGTGCGGTTTGTGCGTGCTGAGGAATGGCGTCCAGGTCGACCCAGTCATACCGCACGCTCGCCACCGCCTGCCGGAGGGCGTCATTTGCTTGATAGTACTGGTGATGAGAGATCAGCCTCGCAGCGTCATTGACGTCCGCGATCACCAGTTTTAGCGGAACGAGTTCCATGGTGTAGGCAACGTTGATATTCGCGACCTTCAGGGCGTTGAGCGCCTGATCCCGCTGACCTTGCTTGATGTGCTCATTCGCGGATGCCACCGCTTTGGATTTCTCGGAAGACTGGGCGAGATTGTCGGTGATAGTTACGTCAGCGCCAACTGGAAGCCACGTCAGCTCCTGCGAAGCGTGAGCGACGTCCGCTTGGACATGCGGTGCACCGGAAGCCGTGGGTGGAAGTTTCAAGTCTTTTTCAGCCTTGGTAAAAGCAGTATTGTCAGCCTGCGCTTCCTGCAGTGATTTCTGGGCGGCTTTTACAAGCGTGGCGGCCTCCGAACCGTTACCGTTGAAGATCGCGAGTCGCGCAAGTTCGATCTGCTGGAAGGCCTCGTTTCCTTTCCCCGAGACTTTGCCCATGTCCGACGCGACGGCCCGCGGGGACTCGGCGGCCTGCACGGTCGCACCACAATAGGCGGCGGAGAGCAACGCGCACGTGACAGCGATAACCTGATGCCTTTTCATGGTTCATTCTCCTCAGCGAGTGTCCAGTTCCAGACGTCGCATGCGGCCTTGCGCGCTCACATCGGCGGCGCATATGGCATGCGAGACTTTCACAGGGCTTGAACTTCGAACAGTTGACGCTTTAAAGCTAGGCCGTGTTGCTTAAAGGACGCTTAATAAGGAGCCATCCGGACGCAAGGCGGCAGCACTGGGTAGTGCGAAGAACAGGACCTCGCCAGTTAGCGTTCGCATGATGTGCTAGCAGCGCGAAGCGACCACTGCCGCTTCTGATGCGCAATGACGTCAGGTTCATCGCACATACTCGTGATCATCGGCGTTAGAGGGCGCTCATTCTGCCCGTCGCTTCCGGTTAGACAAGTCTTGCTCGATCGCCGCTCATTACATGAGCGCGACTCCCTGACCAGATCTCACCGTTGGAAGTCTGGCTTGCAGTTCAGGCGGGTACTCGGGTAGTCCCTTCAAGCGCCCCGCTAACGGATCGAGCTTCCGTTGACTCCTCCCTCGCTGAACGATGGCGTTGCCAGTCAACTCGTCGCGTCCATTCGCTCCATCATTGCTCGCGTCTGCTCGACGCGCAACGCGCAGCGCATTGCGAGCCTCATCACGATCACGCTCCAGAGCGCCACTAGAAGAATGTCCCAACCGAATCCGATCACACCGAGTCCGCCACCGATGCCGCCGAGCCACGACAATAACCAGATGCCCCCAAACCACGGCAACAGCCACGCAATGTTGTTCCAGCCGAAGTCTTTCGCAGCTTTGCGCAAGACGATGTGGTAGTACGCCGCGTAGAGTACGAAACCGATCGCCACCAGCGCAAACAGAAAGGTGTTCGTTGCAAAGCCAGTCCAATATATTACGAGGTTGCTGCAGATAAATGCGGCTGGCGCCAGCACGGGCGCGGCCCACATGCGAAATGGACGATGCAGTTCCGGAAGGTTACGGCGTAACACCAGCAACGCGATCGGACCAAGACCATATGTCAGCACCGTAACCGACGTAATGTAGTCGACCATCTTCTGCCATGCAGGAAACGGCAGCAGGAAAATGGTGCCAACCACCCACATCACGAGAACCGCCAGCCATGGCACCTTGTTGCGGTTCAGCTTTGTCAGCACGCGGGGACCGGCCTCCATTTCGCCCGTAGCAAAGAGGACGCGCGATCCGCCGGTTACATACATCAGCCCCGTGCCGCCAGGCGATATATAGGCGTCGATGTATAGAAGCGTCGCCATCCAGCCGAGCCCGAGCGTCGCGGCAAGTCCAGCGAACGGTCCCATTTCCCCCTTGAAGCTGAGGTGTGCCCATCCGTGCGCGAGATCGACCGGCGACAGCGCCCAGATAAAGGCCACTTGCAACATGATGTAAACCACTGCAGCGAGCACGACCGAGCCAATCACGGCTAGCGGAATGTCGCGATGTGGATTGGCCGTTTCGCCGCCGAGGTCGATCGCAGTACGGAAGCCCAAATAGCTGAAAACGATACCTGCTGCGGGAAGTGCCGTGAACATGCCGGAGAGCTTGTAGGTGTCAGGCGCCGCACGCACGACATCCCAGTGGGTGCTCGCTGCCATCAAGCCGACGATGGTCAGTATCGGCACCAGAATTTTCCACCACGTAATGGTTGAATTGACGTTGAGCAGCCATCTGATCACCATCAGATTCAGCAGCGCGGTGATTCCGAGCAAACCGGCGCACACGAAGAAGCCCGCCAAACTCAGCACCCCGGCGGAGCCAGGACGGATCAGCCATGGCAGATAGTTGCTTGCATAAGTGACGATTGCTTCGGCTTCGACTGCAGGCACCGGGACATAGGCGAGGAAGAGCAGCCAGCACCACAACCTTCCAAGTCCGTCGCCATGGCTCGCGTGGCTCATATGAACCAGCGCCCCACTACGAGGAAAAACGGCGGCAAGCTCCGCGAAACATAGCGCAATCAGCATGATGATGACAGCGCCAAGCGCCCAACTGCCTATGCTCAGCGGACCGGCTATTCTCGATGCATGGTAGGCGCCGAACAGCCACCCTGAACCAATCATGCTAGTGGTGCTTGCGAACAACAACCCCACTATCCCAGCATCGCGACGCAGTTTTCCCGATAGCGTCAGGTCGGAAATCGTGCTCATTTCTGGTCTCCTTGCGCCTGCCCCGAAGTTCGGTTTTTGAACCGGCGTTGCGCGAAAGAGGCGGTGCGCATCCGCGCACCGTCATACATGAACGGCTCACCCTGAACGCTTCGACCGCAAAGACGGCGATAAAATTCCCGCCGTGAACCGAAGCGACAATTAAAGGGCTTGGAAATGCCCGTGCGCTTCGACGAGCGTTAGTTCACACTGTGCCATTTCAAATTCGTGGCATGGCTTCATGCGATTCAAGCATCGTCGAGCATGCGCCAATCGCTCGCACTGGCCCCGGCCAGAGTACGAACACGAGCTTCGTCGCGCGCAAGTTCTCGCGCGGATCCGGAAAAAACGACCCGACCATCGTCCAGCACGCAAGCCGCGTCGGCAATCTCGACAGCCGCTCGAACGTTCTGCTCAACCAGAAGCACCGACATGCCTTCGGCGCGCATTCTGACGATAACATCAAACACTTCCCGCACCATCAGCGGTGCGAGACCTTGAGACGGCTCATCGAGAAGCAGTACGCGTGGGTTGAGCAGCAGGCCGCGTGCGATCGCGAGCATTTCCTGCTCCCCTCCGGAGAGTTGCCGGCCCTTGCTGTTCCGACGCTCGCGTAACCGGGGAAAAAGCTCAAACACACGTGCGATCGTCCAAGGACCGGTGCGCCCGTTGGGCACAAGCAGATTTTCTTCCACGCTGAGACCCGCGAATATGCGCCTACCCTCCGGCACATATCCGACACCGAGCGACGCGACCCGGTCTGGCGGCCAGCCGGTCGTTTCGCGGCCTAGAATGCTCACCCTCCCCGCGCGTGGCCGGGTCAATCCCATCAGGCTTCGCATGGTTGTCGTCTTGCCGGCGCCGTTGCGCCCTACCAGGGCTACAATCTGGCCGTCGTCAACGTCCACCGATACGCCATGCAGAATGTGGCTCTTGCCGTACCAGGTCTGCAGTCCCTCGGCAACCAGGGCACTCATTTTGCTGTTCCCAGATAGGCTGCTTGCACGGCTTGATTGCCGGTGATTTCTTCCGGCGTTCCTTCTGCCAGAATCCTGCCTTCGGCGAGCACCATGATGCGCTGTGCCAGCTGGAAGATGACGCGCATGTCGTGCTCGATCAGAATCATCGTCAGCGATCGATCGCGGTGCAGGCGTCGTATCAGTCGCGTCACGTCGTAGGTTTCCTGATCTCCCATCCCCGCGGTCGGTTCGTCGAGGAGCAGGAGCCTGGGTTCGAGTGCGAGCGACATGATGATTTCCGTGGCTCGCTGGTCGCCAAGCGACAGCTCGCCCACCAACCGGCGCGCTCGCTGCTCGAGTCCGCCGAGCACGAGCAATTCTTCCAGCCGCTGGTTGACGGTCGCGCGCGCCGCCCTCGATAGCCACGGCGAGAGCCTGTGCCCGGCCCGAAGTTCGACCGGAATCCGCAGATTATCGCGAACGGACAACTCAGGAAAAACTTCCGTAATCTGGAAAGTCCGCGCCATTCCCATGGCAACGCGGCGATGAGGCGCAAGCCGGGTCACGTCGCGTCCGTCGAACACGATACGCCCCGACGTAGGCGGAAAGAACCCACTGATCAGATTGAAGAACGTCGTCTTTCCTGCACCGTTAGGTCCAATTACCGCGCGAAGCTCACCGGCTTCCACAGTCAGGCAAACATCGCTAACCGCGCGAAGATTGCCGAACCGGTGAGATACGTGATCGACTACGAGCAGGCTCATGAACGCACCCCGCCCGTCCGGATGCCCAGCACGCCACGGGGAAAGAACAGAACGACGAGGATGAACAGCAGGCCGATAAACGACATCCAGTTCTCAGTCCGTGTGGAGATGTAATCCTGAACCAGCACGAAGACGGCCGCGCCGATCAGCGGTCCCCACAGCGAGCGCATTCCCCCCAGCACGGCCATGATCACAAAATCGCCTGACTGGTCCCACCGCAGATCATGCGGATCGGCGAAGTTATTGAGCAGCGCGTAGAGGGTACCGGCAAAACTCACGAAAAAGCAGGAGATCACGAACGACAGCCAGATATGCTGCTCCACCGGCAGCCCCAGGAAGCGCGCCCGCTTTTCGTTCTCGCGTATCGCCAGAAGCGTACGGCCAAACGGAGAGCGCAACAGCGCAGTCATGACGGCAACCGACACGGCAAAGCAAAGCAGAACGAAATAGTAAAACACGGTGCTGTTGCCAAGAATGTCGATTCTCTGCTGGCCAAAGTGGAGAGGCATGCGATGCCATCCGGAGAGCCCATCGTCGCCGCCAGTCACGGCGTTCCAGCGAAAGGCGACGAAGTAGAACACCTGGCCGAATGCGATCGTCGCCATCGCGAAATAGACGCCCCGAAGCCTGGCAATCAGCGCGCCGATGAGCGCCGCCGCCAGCGTGCCGGCCGCGACCCCAATGACGATACCAAGCAGCGTATTCGGCACCAGATAACGGATCGTCATACCAACGCCATACGCGCCGAGACCAAAATATGCCGCGTGACCGAACGACAACACGCCAGTAAAACCGAGTAGAAAATTGAGCGCCATCGCCGCCAATGCCATTACTACTACGCGTGTACCAAGTGCCGTATAGCCGCCGAGCCAGGTGATCCAGTACGGCATGGCTGCGAGCGCCAGCCAGACCGCCGCATTCCCCGCGAGTTGCAGTGATGATCTCACTGGACCCTCCCTTCCTCACCCAGCAGTCCGCGCGGACGTACGAGCAGCACTAGCCCCATCAGGACGTAAATCACCGCTTCGGTCGCGGACGGGAAAAAGACAGAAGTCAGGCCAGAAGCGACGCCAATGAGAATGCCGCCGAGCAGCGTACCCGGCAGGCTGCCCAGTCCCCCGACGATGATCGCAACGAAACTCGGCATGATGAGCGAATCACCGATGGTCGGTTGCAGTCCGAGCATGCCGGCTGCCAGTACGCCAGCCAGCCCCGCGAGAAAGATGCCGAGGCCGAAATTCATGCTGCGAAGCCACCGTACATTCACGCCCAGTGTCGCGACCGTTTCGAGGTCTCCGACACCAGCGCGGATACGAATGCCGGATCGAGTGAACTTCAGGAACATGAAGAGCGCCGCCACGACGATCACAACCAGAACGACCATGAACACACGATAGCCCGTTAGAAAGAAGAACGAGGACGTCAATGGCCGGTTCAGCGCGTCCGGAATCTGGTATGGCAATGTCTGAGGCCCCCAGATATAGCGGCTACCGTCCTGCAGCAGAAACGCGAGCCCGAACGTGAGCAGCAGACTGTATAGGGGATCTCTTCCATACAGCCGGCGAATCAGTACCCGCTCGATCAGCAGTCCGAGAGCAGCCGTCAGCAAGGGGGCAATAACAAGCGCAGCCCAAAAGCCGACATACGGCATGATCGTGTAGGCGAGGTAAGCGCCAATTGCCAGGAATCCGCCGTGCGCGAAGTTGATGACACCGCTCAGATTCAGGATCAGCGACAGGCCAAGCGCCATTAGCGCGTAAAACGCGCCAATGACGATACCGTTGAAAACGTTGAACAGGATCAATTGCGTCATACCGTTACCTGTGCTGCCGACGTCCGCTTCCGATGTCCCGGCTCATCGGTCGCGCGGCAATTGCGGCAGCGCGACATCATTAGGCACTCAGTCCCCTGTCTGGCTCCCCGAACCGGTCATGCCCATGTGAGATGGCAGCCGGTTTCGCTGACCGGCAGCGCCGCGTCGATGCCCTTTACCAGCCGATCGACGTGGAATAGATCATCAGGTCTAGGTCCCTGCGCTACCGCATGTCCCACATAGAGATCCGGCATGAGCTGATGGTTGCCGGCCCGATAGAACGGTATGTCCGGCATCAGCCCTACGTCCGGCGGCAACTTGAAGCCTTCGAGCGCCCGCGCCAGTTTCACCGCGTCAAGCGTCTTCTCCTGATTAGCGACGAGTGCAACGCTATTGACAGCGACGTGCCCGAACCAGTGTCTGGCAGTCGGCACTCTCCCGGCCTTCTTACGGATGCCGGCCACGTATTCCGCTACGTGGGGTACGTTGGGCTGGTCCCAGTACCATTCGAATACCCACGTACCGATTCGCGCATCCGGCGGCAAGCCCTCGAGCACCTCCAGTTCCTGCTGCGCCCCGGCGATGTGGAAACGCTTGTTAAGGCCGAACTGCACCGCCTGCTTAAGCGAATTGACAGAATCCTGACCTGCGGTAAGAAACAGGATGACGTCAGGATCGGCAGCCTGCGCCTTGATCAAATACGACGAATAGTCGGTGGTGCCAAGCGGCGCCAACGCGGCTCCAGCCTCCACCCCTCCGAACTTCTTCAGGCTCGCCTCGAAGCCGAGTTGCAAGGTGTGGCCAAATGCGTAATCGGGGGTGATGAAAAACCATTTTTTTCCGTACCGGTCGAACAGGACCTTCGATACCGAGTTGGTTTCCATCCTCGTCGTATTGCAGACCCGAAAGACGTTCCAGTGACAATCTGTACCGGTCACGGCGTCGGTATGCCCACCCGTCACAATATGCAGTGTTTTCAATTCGTTTGAAACCTGCCCCATCGCAAGCGCCATAGCCGAGTTGACATTGCCAAGCAGGAAGTCCACCTTGTCACGTTCGATCAGCTTGCGCGCCTTCTGTACAGCAGCGCCAGTATCCGCGCTGGTGGAATCCTCCACGATGAGCTGAACCGGACGACCCAATATGCCCCCGCGCGCATTGATCTGATCGATCGCGTATTCGCAACCCATTTGCTCGTTCTTGCCGAGTTCGGCATAGGTACCTGTCAGCGGGTCGTCGAGCCCGAATTTGATTGGAACCTCTCCGCGCGCCTTGATGATGAAGGGTGCGCCGATCTGCGCAATTCCGGCTGCGGCAGCAGCCTTCAGTACGAGCCGGCGATGCCGTCGGCCCGCGGTCGATAGTCTTCCCATTTCGGTCTCCCACAGAATGGACACGTCCGAGCAATGCTCGCGCTCTCCTCCTGGGAAAGCTGGTTCCGATTTCTACGCTTCGGATTTCCAACGCATATCAAATGTTAGTGCACGATATGACATAATTCCATGAGATGTAACGAAACGTCTGAGTGCCAGCCGGTCTATCGCGGTGATTCAACGCACACCGGCGCGGTGCGCGGGTAAAGCGCTTCAGTAAATGTCCCGGGATGCGCATGAAAGAGACGCGGGAAAACCTCCACTCTGAAGAATCCTTCCTCTATTGAGGCATCTGGAACAACTCCGATGCTCGCGCCGGGTGTTGGGAGATCTGGCAGCATCGTAGGCAGTGGTCGCGCTCGCAACCGATCCGCTTGTCAAAGATTGCGCCAAAGCGAACGCGAAATTGTGGGACCACATCGGCGTTTCGTGCGCGGCATCCGTTACAGAGATGGCCGATTTCGAATGGGTGAGTTCCCCTCCGCAATCAAGCAAGACCAGCCACGGCCCTCGCTACCGCGATTGAGATGATTAATCGAGGCTCGAAGCCCCGAAACCCAATGCGCTAAGTGCGAAACTTCCTGCGCCAAACGCATTACGTGACGGCGTGTATGCATCGTCAAACGCCAGGATTTCGCCGTGCGCTGCCAGCGATATGTCCGCCAAAGAAGACCGGGAATACGGATCGGCGCGCTCCGGATACCATGGTGTCGTTGGAGAGGATACTGCCTCAGAGGTCGAGCCTCTGCTCGAAGACCTCATCTTGGCCCATGGACCAGAGGAATCCAGCGGCACTAACTCGTCCAGCATACGATCACCTGTCATCGCGTTCACGCTGCCGCAAATGGCTGTCGCGACCAACAGCACGGCCTTGGTGAGCTTGCGAAGGAGTTTTGATGAGTCTGGCGCAGACTTCATGAATGATCGCTGTGTCACTTCAGAATTCAGACGTTTGGAACTTGCCGCCTCACGGCACAGTCGCTGCATGATAGCGGGTGGCCTCTGCCAAATAAATCTGTGTTTACTCCCTATCTGCGAGTGCAGCGCACCGATGGATCCCGCACCCGGTGCTTACCCCGATGATCGGATATGGCCCCGCAGCGGCCGCGCATGCCTTGCCCAGCCACCTGTCCGACAATTTGCGCAAACTCAGCGCATATGCCATGAACAACTTCATTGCACGGATGTCGCAAGGCAACGCTCGCCTCAAAGCGGCCCATCCGAAATCCAGTACTACATGCCGATATATCTGTAACGCTCCGCCCGTGCCTCGTAAAGTGGTGGCGCAAAAACCTCGAAATGCGGCTGGCAATCAGCGCGGTCGCCATCAGCGAATGACCAGTGCGTTCCTATTGATCATCGCGATGACAATCACGAAGGCCTTGCCAACCCGGAGACGACGCCGATCAGCAGCACCGCGACGGCGAGTAGCGGATGGTCCGAAATCGCGCGGGATGGAAGTGCCGCAGGTTAAGCATCAGCGATGCGCCGACGTGGATCGTCGGCACGCCGCAATATGTCACAATCTGCATCAATCAGATGCGCTTCCAGCACTGCGACGAGAGCGGTGACCAACGGGCCCACCCAGAAGATTCCATAGTGGAACCAAAGCCGCCGAACATGTTGCAGCGTTCTTCTGTCCAGGATGCGGAAGAAAGTGGCAGACGGATTCAACGTCAGATAGGGATCAACGAAAAAAAAGCCCAGCCGTGAAGCTGGGCGGAGGGGAATCGCCTTCTGTCGCCTGAAAACGAGTGGGCTTGCTGACGGACCATACGCCATAACATGCAATATCGGCACGCCAGGTCCCACACCACTAGCCCCTAGGATAAGCACGTTGTGACATTTATTCAAGCGATTCCTGCACCTTCTTCGGAAAACCCAGGAAGGGGGAACAGGGCAGGAGTTCATTCAGATGACCTTCGCGAGATAACGGCGGCTGCTCCGATGGCGGCATCGCCTGGGAAAATACGGAGGCACACCACGCAAACGCCACATAGACTTCAAGACGTCGCTTCCCTCGACGTACTGCCCTGCTCCACGTCGTCACTTTTCTGGGAGACAGAATGAAAAAATGCACGATCCGGCTCACGTTCGTGATGCTCGCGCTGCTCGCCGGATGTCATGAAACGAAAACGCCGCAAACGGTCACATCGAGCGGCCAGGCTGCCAATGCGTCGGCGCTCAGTACCAGTCCCTCGACGATCGACGAACTGAACAATCCCAACAGTCCGCTTGCAAAGCGAAGCATCTATTTCGATTTCGACAGCTATACGGTCAGGGATGACTATCAGGCGCTACTCCAGGCACATGCGGACTATCTGCGCCGGCATCCGTCCCAGCATGTGCTGATACAGGGCAACACCGACGAGCGCGGCACCACCGAATACAATCTCGCCCTGGGCGAGCGGCGCTCGCAGGCCGTCATGCGTGAGTTGGAAACGCTTGGCGTGCCCGGGACGCAACTGGAAGCCGTCAGCCTGGGCAAAGAAAAACCGGTTGCGCTGGGGCACGACGAGGCGTCGTGGTCGCAGAATCGCCGCGCCGACCTGGTGTACCGCTAATCGCGCAGCGCACGACGCGCGGAGCAGTTCAAAGCCCGAAGTACCAGAGCCGCACGTCCTCTTCCTCCGACCATATCTGCACGTCCAGCATCTCGTCGAATTCGACCGGCTCGCCCCGGTACATGCAGCAGAACCCGCGCTCGGTGCGATAGACGATCACCCACTCGCGCGGGTCGGGGGCTGCGTCGGGCGAACGGTCTTCCCGTGTGCTCCCGGAATCCGCAAGGTGCACCGCGGCCTTGAGCCGCTCGCGCAACGTCCGCCACTCAGTTTTCAGCTTCACGGTCGCTCACCTTGAGACCCCTGCCGTGCACGGCATACGAAGCGTCGTTGACGCGCACGGATTGCATCGGCGTGGCGGTCCTGCCGCGAGCCCGGGGCTGGAAAATATCGATACTGCGGGCGACGGCGTCCGCAATATGCTCCTTCGCAATCACGCCGGACACGTCGAACGCGCCATCGACAGCGGCATCGACGAGGACCACCGCCATCACCGCGCGGCGCTGCCGGAGTTCGCTGATCACTTCGAACGCCGCATCGGATCGCTTCACGACGATGAAGTTGCGATTCGCGAGTTGCCCGATCGTGACCGTCGGATTGTCATGGCTGACCGCGCGGCGCAGGCCGGTGTTGATGCGCAGCACGCCGTACAGCATGCCTGCCTTCGTGACGACGATGTGCCGGAACGGCGCGACGCCCATGCGATCGAGGAGATCGCGAAACGGGACCTCCACGTCGAGCACCAGTATGTCGGCCTCCATGATCGCCCCCGCGTTCTGCACGAGAAACATATTGGCGTGCAACGCATCGGGAATGACATGACCGCGCCTGACGAGTTTCATCGTGTAGATCGTCTCGCGCGAGAGGAGCCGGCGGGTGCCGATGCTGAACGCAACCGCAAGTATCATCGGCAGCACGATGTCGTAATCGCGCGTCATTTCGAAGATCATCGCCACTGCCGTCATCGCGGCACCCGTGCCGCCCGCGACCACCGCCCCCATGCCGACCATCGCGAATGCAGGCACGCTGACCGGAGCGGCCGGCACCAGCAGATGGAACAGGGACGCCAGCGCGGCGCCCAACGTCGCGCCGATGAACAGCGACGGCGAGAACACGCCGCCCGACGAGCCGGAGCCGAGGCTAACCGACGTCGCGGCCATCTTGCACAGCGCAAGCAGCAGCAGGAACAGGCCACCTTGCAACTGTTCATTGAGCGTCGCCTGGATCGTTGCGTAGCCCACGCCTTCCACGTAGTAGCGGCCTGCGTAGCGCATCAGCAGATACATCATTACGCCGACGAACAGCATGCCGAGCGCGTGGCGCGCAAAACGCCCCGGAACGCGATCGAAGGCGTCCTCCGCCCAGTGCAATCCGCGAATCAGAAACGCGGCCGCCACGCCGGCCACGACCCCGAGCAGCGCGTAAAGCAGCAGCGTGAAGCCGCTCGCGAGATGGTTATCGAGCGCTCCGAGCTGAGGGGGAACCAGGAAAGCCGCTGCTCCGCCCAAGAACAGCCGTCCCACGAACGTGGCGGTGCCCGTTGCCAGTGCGACGGGCAGAAAAGTCCCCACGCTGATTTCCGGCATCATCAGCTCGGTCGCGAACAGTACGCCGCCGATCGGCGTATTGAACGTCGCGGCAATGCCGGCCCCCGCGCCGCTCGCAACGAGAATGATCCGCTGACTGGCGGGCATCCGCAGCCACTGACCCAGCGTCGAGCCCATTGCCGAACCGATCTGGATGATCGGACCTTCCCGGCCCACCGCCGCACCGGTGCCGATCGCGATCGCCGATGCGAGCGACTTGACGACCGCCACGACCGGACGGATCACGCCGCCCCCGAAATAGATCGCGTCCATCACTTCTGGCACGCCATGCCCTTTTGCTTCCGGTGCGAAGCGGCTTACCAGCCACGTGACCACGAAGCCGCCTGCTACCGGCACAAGAATCACCCATGCGCCCCACGGCGACGGCGGGGTAAACTGGCTCGCGTCGTAGAGCGGCGAAAGGCGTCCGAGAAACGCCGCATTATGGATAGTGCCGATCAGCATCCTGAACACGACCGCGCCAAAACCGGTCACGATCCCTAGGCAGAACCCCAGCATGCTCATGCGATAGAGGTCGAGCGGCTTCACGACTTCTTGCGCGTTTTCAGGAGGCGCCGAATCTCCTTCCTTGCCGTCGAGCTTCGTGGGGGCCATATCCCGCTTCTCCTCGCATGACAACACCGCGTCATCGTTCGGCGCGGGAGCCTCGAGCGGTCCCATGCACGCAATACAAGGTCCACGCAGAAAGAAGCCGAGCGGTCTTGGGGGATGATCGAACATCGCACCGCCCGCCTGAATCGGTCGGTGCGACCGGGTAGACAGGCCTCGGCAATCATGTCATGCCGTGCCATGCACTATAGTCCTATCAACGCGTGTTCACCAACCTTGATGGTCGTGGCGATACGGAACACCCACCGTTCACCGCATCCAGATCCGGCGCGGGCACGCAATCCATCTGATACGATTTTGCGCTGTCACCCCGTCACGCCGCATTGCCGGTGCGCTTTGCGATAGAGCAACAGGATTTCAGCAAGGCTGCAGAGAATCCGGTTTCAGGCGCCTGGTCCATGTTCCGAACGAGACAGGTAGCAAAGTGAAGCAAACATCACCGCACATCCGGGTCGGCATGCCCAACAAGCAGGATCTCGAAGCCATGTCGGCATTCCGTTACCAGTTACGCAGGTTCCTGCGGTATTCGGAAGAAATTACTCACGCGGAGGGAGTCACGCCTCTGCAATATCAGATGCTCCTTCACGTCAGGGGATTTCCCGAGCGCTCCTGGGCCAGTATCGGCGAACTGGCTGAACGGTTGCAGGCCGCGCCCAACGGCACCGCGGCGCTCGTGTCCCGCTGCGAAGCCGCCGGGTTCGTCGAGCGTCGCCCCGACGCTTCCGACCGGCGACTCGTGCAGGTCCACCTGACGGAAAAAGGCGAGCGGTGCCTGTTGAAGCTCGCGATGCTGCACAAGCGGGAAATCGAGTCATTCGGTTGGGCGCTGGGGCAGTTTCAGGTTCAACAGACACCACTGGTTGGCGCAGCGGCCAAATCGCCAGATTGGTGATCTTGCAGCGGCGCCAGGGATGAGCGTTCGTCGACGGCCGGCGCGCCAGCGACGATCTCTGCGTGCCAGCCCTTTAGCCCGTGCCCGTACGACCCATTCTCAAGACATCCAAGACCGCTTGGGCTAATGGGTGATTACCCTCGCACGGACGCGCCAGAAGCTTTCAGGCCTGCCTCAATTGGGGCGATCGTACTTGTCATGCCAGGAGCGGCGCCTGTGGCGCGAAGTCCGCTGGATGACATTTTCCGATGGACGCGAGCGGCTCGACGCCCCTCAGCGGCCACCGCTCGCCGCTTCGTGCGCAGCCGCACTGGACGCGCCTTCCGATTCGGCGGCACGTTCGACAGGTGGCCAAAGTGCCTTGCTAAATGCCCTATCGTGCGCTAAAAAATATTTACTTCCTTCGCGTGTCTACTGGCCGTCCGGCCAATGCCATGGACGCCCCCACTCCAGCGAGCACGACTGTCCATGAGTCTTCTTGAGCTCAGAGGCGTTTCCAGGCATTTCGGCGCCATTCAGGCCCTGACCGACGTGACGCTCAGTCTGGAGCCAGGTCAGGTCGTGGGGCTCATGGGCGATAACGGGGCCGGGAAATCGACTTTGGTGAAGGTCGTCGCCGGCAACTTTCCACCTTCGCACGGCGAAATTCTCATCGATGGAAATCCCGTGCATTTCAACAAGCCGGTCGACGCGCGCGCGCGCGGCATCGAAGTCGTCTATCAGGATCTCGCGCTCTGCGACAACCTGACGGCAGCCGCCAACGTTTTCCTTGGCCGCGAACCGCGGGTCGGGTTCGGGCCTATCCGCGTGCTCGATCACGCGACCATGTATCGGCGTGCGGGTGAACTGTTCAAGGCACTGAAGTCCGAGACGCGCCCGCGCGACCTCGTCAGGCAAATGTCGGGGGGACAGCGGCAGGCGGTGGCCATCGCCCGCACACGTCTCTCGGAAGCAAGGCTCGTCCTCATGGACGAGCCGACCGCCTCGATCAGTGTGCGCCAGGTCGTCGAGGTGCTGGATCTCATCAGACGCCTGTCCGAACACGGTATCGCCGTCATCCTCATCAGCCACCGCATGCCTGACGTATTCGCCGTTGCCCAGCGGGTGGTTGTCATGCGGCGCGGGCGCAAGGTCGCCGACAAGAAGACCGAAGAGTCCTCCCCGGAAGAAGTGACCGGACTGATCACCGGCGCCATCGCCGCTGCCTGAAACTGCCTCGCATCGGAGCCACCACATTGAACGACGCGCCGCGAAGGCCCCCTACAACCCCGCCATTGCTCGATGATCCACAGTCCGCGAGGACGCATACTCGCTGGTCGGGAATGCTCGCAAGCCAGGTGTTCTGGGTCGTGCTGGCAACGATCGTCGCCTGTATCGCCCTGTCTTTCGCGACCTCGACCTTCGCGACCTCCGAGAATCTTTTCAACGTTACGCGAAACTTCGCCTTCGTCGCCATCGTGGCGCTGGGAATGATGGCGGTGATCGTCACGGGCGGCATCGACATTTCGGTTGGCTCGACGATCGGCATCAGCGGTATCGTGCTCTCGGTCGTCATGAACGCGGGCTACCCGATCTGGGCCGGTATCGGCATGGGACTACTGACCGCCGGGCTGGTCGGCCTCGTCAACGGCTTGCTCATCGCGTATCTCGGCATGCAGCCTTTCGTCGTGACGCTCGCCATGCTGAGCGTCGGCCGCAGCCTCGCACTCGTGATCTCCCGCAGCCGGACCATTTTCGATTTCGGCCCCGACGGCAGCAAGCTCCTCGCGCTCGGCGGCGGCGCGACGCTCGGCGTCGCCAATCCGGTGTGGTTCCTGATCCTGCTTGGGCTGTTGTTCTGGTTCGCGTTCGGCTGGACCCGCTGGGGCCGCTATGTGTTCGCGATCGGCGGCAACCGTCATGCGGCGACTCTCACCGGCGTACCGGTGCGCCGCATCGTTTGTTCCGTCTACATGCTCTGCGGCCTCATGGCGGGCGTCGCGGCGATTCTCGAAGTCGGCTGGCTAGGTGCGGTGACGACAGGCCTCGGCACGGGCGACGAACTGCGTGTGATCGCTGCTACCGTGGTCGGCGGGACCAATCTGATCGGCGGGGTTGGCAGCGCCTTCGGCACGATCGTCGGCGCGGCGCTCATCGAGGTCATCCGCAACAGCCTGATCCTGCTCGGCGTCGACGCGTTCTGGCAGGGCACGGTCGTCGGCAGCTTCATCGTCGTCGCGGTGCTCTTTAACAGGCTCGGTGGCGAGCGGCAAGGTGATTGAAATGTCGTTGGACGCGCCGGCCGCTTCCCGGCCGGTGCCGCGGGAAGGGGGTGCGGCCGGATTAAGCGCGGAACTGCCGCACGCATGGGTTCACAAGACCGCGAGGATCCGCTCCAAGGCCGAGTTCCGATTTCGGGCCTGACGTTGGATCGTTATGAAGACTGTGTAGGCCCACATGGGCACCGTAGAGCCGGCGCCGAACAGGAGGAAGCAATGAAGAAACTGTGGATGTGTCTTGCCGCGGCTGGAGGACTCGCGATGCTGGCGTCCTCTGGCTTCGCGGCCGATAAGACCCTTGCGCTGGTGGTGAAGGGTCTCGACAACCCGTACTTCGACCTCATGCATCAAGGATGCGAACGGGCGAACAAGGAACTCAACAAGGAAGGCTACAACTGCTACTACACCGGTCCCGCGACCGCCGCGGACGAGAGCGCGCAAGTGCAGATCATCGACGACCTGCTGACCAAGGGCGTCGCGAGCATGGCGATCTCGCCCGCGAACGCGCCGGCTGTGGCGGAGGTGCTGCGCCGCCGCGGCGGATCGGTCCCGATCATCACCGCGGATGCCGATCTGCTGCCGAAGGATGCGTCGCTGCGCAAGGCCTATGTCGGCACCGACAACTACGAACTGGGCGCCAAGCTTGGCGAGCAGTTGAAGATGCTGATGCCGAAAGGCGGCAATGTCTGCCTGGTGATGGGCAATCCGGCAGCGGAGAACATCAACCAGCGGGCCCAGGGCGCGCGCGATGTGCTCTCCGGGAAGAAAGGGATCACGAAGCTCGCTGGCGAGAACGGCTGGCATGAGATCAGTGGCTGTCCGCTCTACGTGAACGACGACGCCGCCAAGGCGAACCAGATGATGCAGGACACGCTGACCGCCCACCCTACCGGTCTCGACGCCTTTCTGCTAGCGGGCGGCTGGCCTCTCTTTGCGCCGCAGGCCTATTCGCAGGTTGTCGCGCCGATAATGGACAAGATCAAGAACGGCAAGTTCGTGATCGTCTCGGCGGATACGCTCGGGCCCGAACTGCAAGCGCTCAAGGAACACAAGGTGAATGTGCTCGTCGGCCAGCGGCCCGAGGAAATGGGCTACCGCGCCGCGATGGTCATGCGTGACCTCGCGGAAGGGAAGTCGGTACCTCCGGTCATTCACACCGGACTCGACGTCTGCACATGGAAGAACGCCGACACTTGCCTGAAGCATTGAAGGCCGGCGGCCCACATCATCACGATAACGCGCGAGCCGGATCGACACCGAGCCGACTCTGCGCTGCCTCAATGCATCGACGACACCATTTGCCTGCTCTTCCTGAAAGAGGCCGGGCGCGGCATTGAACACCAATAGCGCGCCGACAATGCACGCTTCGACACCTTCGCCGTTGATGCGCATCGTTAACCTCCGCCTTAAGTTGCCCAGGAGTACGCTGATTACATGAGAAATCCCACGGCTCGAAGCATCGCTCCGGTTTGTTCAGTCATCCCAAACATGACGTCGCTAAGCATCAGATAAGCTTCGCATCCTGGACTTCTTTCACGTTCTTCTCATTGCACCGCAGGGTTTTGACGTTGGTCAAATGACCCGGCGTCTCCGCATTGCAGCAACCACAGGCCAGCCCGCCTGAGCGAATCCTGCACGGCGAGCACCGAGTCCCAAGGAAATGCATGGACCGAACCTCCTTATAAGCCCAGTAGCCCATAGTTCGTCTCCTGCAAATCACAGCTTTTGAGCCAAATGTCGCTGGGTCGCGATAACTAAACAGAGCGTCTTGAATAATGCAGCATAATCTTCGCAAAATCTCGTTTGACCTGATCCAGTGTCGGAAACAGGCCTCGACGGCCTTAAGCACTTCGACGAGCGGGGAAAAGTAGCGGTTGCGCAATTCGCCAGTGGCGTGCCGCGATCGCGGCGCGGCTGACAGAATGGCACCGGCCATTTCGTACAGCAGGAGATTGTCTGAGTGACCCATCTCCTCCCGATAAAGTAGGCGTCTAGCATGAGTGAATACTTCACACCTCTGTCATGCATTTGCGCGCCCAAAACGACGTTCGCGCGCCCGATATGATGCGAGTGCGGCATCAAGCGCGGCGTCGTCAAAATCTGGCCAGAATATGTCGGTGAAGTAGAGTTCAGTGTACGCGAGCTGCCATAGCAGGAAGTTGCTGATGCGCTGCTCACCTCCGGTCCGGATCAGCAGATCGGGTTCCGGCGCGTACGCCATCGCCAGATATTGCGCGAAGCTGGCTTCGTCGACCGGCACGGCGTGACCATCGACGGCACTCCGTGCGGGTAGCTCGCTTATAGCGTGAAGGATATCCCAACGACCGCCGTAATTCGCCGCAATGGTCAGCGTCATACGTGTATTGTGGGCGGTTCTGATTTCCCCTCGCTTCACGAGCGCCCGAAGGTGCGCATCGAACGCCGATAGATCACCAACGACGCGCAAGCGGATGCCATTCTTGTGCAACCGTGCCGTTTCACGCTGTAGCGTCGCCCCGAACAGACGCATCAGGAACGACACTTCGTCCTCCGGCCGGCGCCAGTTCTCCGAACTGAATGCAAACAGCGTCAGGAATTCGACGCCGCGCCGCGCGCAGCCCTCGACGATCGCGCGGACCGCTTCGACACCCTTCACGTGACCGGCCACTCGGGGCAGCTTGCGCTGCGCCGCCCAGCGGCCATTGCCGTCCATAATGATTGCAATGTGCCGCGGCACGTCGGTCACGGCCGGTACGCTAACGGTCGAACTTTTATGGATCATGGGAACCGCCGCGAGTCAGGCGGAACACGAAAGTCCCCGAAGGTCATGAAGGTGCCCCTGGACTCTTTTCCTGGTGATCAACTCGACCGCCACCAAATCACGTGGACATCGGCTGGGCCACCGGACGAAATGGACAATCGTATGGTATGCAGACGAAACTGAAAGGATGCTTAAGACAGAGATACTCTCCAGGCTTTGTTCACGTATCGGCAGGTTTAAGGGGCCCGGCGATGATTTCGTTCATGAAAGCAGCCGCCCAACAGAACGATACCGCCGTCGACAACCGGCTCTCCTATGTTGGCTATCGATTTCCACCCGACGTGATCAGCTACAACCTGGACAGCGCGGCTGGGCCCAAACGCCATATCCTGGCAGGATGACAAGACGAAAAATAAGCAACGAGATCTGGGCGGCGCTGGAGCCGCCAGGCGATGCGACAGCTGCGTGAGCCACTCACGCCTTTCCCTGTGATAAGTATGGCGGTTGTAGACGCCGATGATTCCGGGCTGTACGTGGCCGAGGACTGCCTCGGCAATATCGTTGGGACATCCCAGCGTTGCAAGAAGCGTCCGAGTTGCGCGTCGAAGGTCGTGGGCGGACCAATGCGTGACGGGCAAGCGCGGGGGGTGTCCGGAATTTTGTGTAAACGGGTTGAGGTTTAACCCGGCACCAGCCGCTCTTCGAACTGGATCGCGAAGCGGTTCAGTGCGGCCTTCCAGTCGCGGATCGGCATCATCCACTTCTTGCTGATGTTGTTCAGGAAGACGACCAGCATCAAGCGCGTAATGCCAGGCGCTACCCAGGTCCATGCGAAGGCGCCGGCGTCGACCGGTACGACTCGAGGAAATCGAAAGCCTGGGCGCGTGTGACGGCTGTGACGCGCATATCCCTATAGGCCCCAGCATCGCCTTGAATATACGTGCGACCTCGACCGCTCCCTTTGTCTTCCGATTTACTTCTACATACCCTTCCAGATAGTCGCGGCACAGCTGTCTGACGGTGTAATCGCCTGGGTGCGCAGCCGCTGATTCCCGTTCTCCGCAGTGTCGAAGGTTCGGCACCGGAATCGCGTTCGACGCGCTTCGTTTGCCACTCAGCGATCGCTGCGGCAAATGAGGTCGACGGCCACTCACGAACTTCACCTGTCGCATGCGACCGTCGATCGGCGACTTATAGCGATACGTCCATGACTTGCGGCTCGTTGAAGCCTGGTAGGCGTAGGCCTGGAAATCCCTCAAACGTCATGTGCTCGCCGCTCGGCAGCCTGGCCACGGCACGTGCATCAAAGCGCATTCTTCCCTCGGCGCAGGTTTTCTGCATAACGGCACAAAAACCTATGCCAGCATCACAAGTTTGGGTAAGCGGAGACACGCATCGACACACCAACCGATGGGCCTGAAGTGTTAATATTTTTCTTAAAATTCAGTTACTTGCGGCATATCCCGGGAAGGCTTTGGCCTTACCGAGGCAAGCCTGAAAACAGGGCTATTCGTTCTCGTCGAAGTAATGCCCGAACTTCAACTGCTTCGTGCGGATATACCGCTCGTTTTCCTCGCGCATCGGAATCGCGAGCGCGACACGCTCGCACACCGGAATGCCGTGCTTCGACAGCGTGTCGAACTTTTCGGGATTGTTACTCATCAGCCGCACCGACGTGACCTTCAGCGTGCGCAGGATGCCCGCGGCCGAATCGTATTCGCGTGAATCGTCGGGCAGGCCGAGATCGAGGTTGGCTTCGACGGTATCGCGCCCTTGCTCCTGCAGCGCATACGCGCGGATCTTGTTCGACAGACCGATGCCGCGTCCTTCGTGGCCGCGCAGATACAGCAGTACGCCGCAACCCTCTGCCGCGATATAGCGCAGCGCGAGATCGAGTTGCTCGCCGCAGTCGCAGCGATAGGAGCCGAGCACGTCGCCCGTCAGACATTCCGAATGCAGGCGCGTCAGCACCGACGACTGGTTGGCGACATCGCCCATCACGAGCGCGAGATGTTCGGCGCCGCTGTCGACCACGCGAAACACATAGGAAGTGAACGTGCCGTAGCGCGTGGGCAGCGTGGCGGTGGCGTCGAGCACGACGCATTCGCCGGTGACGGCGCCGTCCGCTGCGGGCGATGGATCCTGAGACGTGAGCATGGCGTTGAACAATGGTGCTGGCATGAACCCGGTCGAGCCGGGGATAAGGTGTGGACTGCGAGTTTACCGCTAATCCGCATGCAGCACGTGGATGCCCCTTCGCTTGCACGGGACGCTGCCCCGCGACAAGCCGCACCCGGCAGACGCGCATCACGCGAAACACGAGCCCGAGACCCGAAACAAGCCCGCGCGGACCGCGTCGATCCAGCGGGCATCGTCCGGCGCGCCCGAGGTATTCCCGGTGTACCGCGGGCGCACGTCGCGCCTATACTGGTATCGCCTGTCCCTCACGACAGTGCGCCACTTCGGCGTGCTGCATTGCGAAACGGAGCCGCTCCATGACAAGCGTTGCACAGCTTCTTAAAACGAAACCGAACCCCTCCGACGTCTACACGATCGGCGCCGACGATTCCGTCTACGAGGCGATCCGGTTGATGGCCGAGAAAAGCATCGGCGCGCTGGTGGTGACGGACGGCGACAGCATCGCCGGCATCATCACGGAGCGCGACTACGCGCGCAAGATCGTGCTGATGGACCGGTCGTCGAAGGCGACGCCGGTGCGCGACATCATGAGCAAGGCGGTGCGCTTCGTTCGTCCGAACCAGACGACTGAAGAGTGCATGGCGCTGATGACCGAGCGGCGCATGCGTCACCTGCCTGTCATCGACAACGAGAGGCTGGTCGGCATGGTGTCGATTGGCGACCTCGTGAAGGACATCATCGCGGAACAGCAGTTCACGATTCAGCAACTCGAGTTCTATATTCACGGCGAACGGCTCTGACAGGCAGCACGGTTTTCGCTGAGCGACACCGCATCGATCATCCGCGCGGGACCAGACGATCGGGTAGGAGGCGGGGTTGCCCCCGCCGTCCTCCCACAACACCGGACGTACGGATCACGTATCCGGCGTTTCCTGACGACTGGATTGCTCCAGCGAGCTTCGTTTCGTTCGTCGTGTCGCCTGTCGTTCAATGGACACCCCAACCTCTCTCAGGCTTCCGGCCGTCAAGTTTGATCGCAGGCTCCCGGCTGTGCCGAGACTTGTGCCCAAACGCTCAGAGAGCACGCGTGACTATCCACTCTCGTCAGGTTCGGCCCTTCACTGCTCCGGTTCCGAGCCGCTACTATGGCCTCTGCTGACTCCCGCCAGCCCATCCCGGCACCTTGCGATGCCAGTAGCACAAGGCAGACTGACGGGGCTCCCAGGGTAATGCGCGCGACCTTCCTGCTTATGCCTGTCGGATCTACGTCGTGGCGTTCCGTGCAAGTATTGGGCTTTACAGATCTTGGACTGCTCACCCCGCCACACCGCCTGATATCCGCTTCCTGTTCGTCAGGCCAGCATTTTGCCTGCGGCTTCCTTCAGATTCCGCCTTACGACGGACACCCTTGCCGTTCAGCTAGCACTTCCCCTTGCCGGGTGTGCAGAGGACTTTCACCCCCAAGTCATCCGGCTCGCCACCACAGCGGGTCGGACAGCGCCAGTCACGGCGCTACGCGCCATGCCTGGCGCACCAAAAAAAGCCCAAACCTCTAAGAGCTTGGGCCAAGCTACCTTGCGGCAGCGGAGGTTCCTTCGGAAAGAGGAACGCAACGCGCGCGGATAACACGCTCTCGGGCGCATGAGTGCGGCGCGCTCGTTTGAAACAGTACCGGGTATGAAACGCTGTGTGCGCCGTCAAACGACGCGCACACAGATTCTGCTGCCTGCTTAGTTACCGAAATTAGTTACCGAAATTAGTTACCGAAATAGACGCTCTTCGGGCCGCTCATCGGCTGCTTCATGCCGCCCGCCTGGGTCGATCCGCTCATCGGCGCGCCGTAACCGCTGGTATCAGCGCTCGGCTGGGTTTGCGCGACGGCCGGATTTTGCGCTTGCACGCGCTGCTCGGCGGCCTGGATGTCGGCCGGATAATTCGGGTCGCTCGAGGTCGACGGGTTGTAGCCCGCGTGCTCCAGCTGGATCAGTTCGCTGCGGACTTCCGCGCGGGTGACCGGCTGCTGGCTCGACTGCGCGAACGATACGACCGGCGCGGCGACAAGGGCCGCAATGGCAACTGCCTTGATCAGCGATTTCATGGTGACTTCCCTCCAATGTGGTTTTATCTGCATCGCCGACACTTCGGTGTCCAGCGAATCACTTGAGTCTAGTCACCGCACTGCCAAGGGAAAACCCTTAATTTAGAGATAGAAAATTGCTCGGTTCGCAACGATCTCGGGAAATATCGTGGAACCGCCTCCGTTAGCATGATCTTCGGGGTAACAATTGCCCGGATCGTCACCTTTGCGTCTGATGTTTCCGAAATACGTCTGATCGAAGAAAAAATTCGCCCGCCCCGCACGCCGAAACGTCTGAATCGATGTACGCGCGTAGCTGCGACGTCATGCGCCCGAATGCGGAATCGTCAGTAGCTTGCGCGGGCCGCTGACGAACGCGCTGCCCGGCTCGAAAAATCGCAACGGACGGTGCATCTCGCGCGACAGGCCGATGCGCGTCGTCACGCCGATCGGCGCGTCGCCAGTCTCGATCACGCCGATCCATAGCCCCCGCCCCGTACACAAATCGCGGCCGTCGAACCCCTGGCCGATGTCGAACGCCACCGTCAGCCGTCCGGGTCCGCGCGCGAGATCGCGCAGCGGCACGCCGGGACGGCGCGCTTCCATCAGCGCGAGTCCTTCGAGCGGTTCGATCGCGCGCAGCAGGATGCCGGCGCCGACCTCCTCCGCTTCGGACGACATGTTGAGCATGTAAGACACGCCGTAGGTCAGCCGCACATAAGCATGACCGCGCGCGAGGAACATCGACCCGTTGTACGGACGACGTCCGATGAACGCATGGCTCGTCGAGTCGCCGAGCGGATACGCCTCGGTCTCGACGATGCGTCCGCTCAGGCGTCCTTCGGGCAGATCGTGCACGAGATATTTGCCGACCATGAAGCGCGCGAGTTCCACGGTATCGATCGGCAGATCCTCGCGGCGCAACGGTAGGATCGGAAGAGCTTCGTTTCGCATGCGCTGGGTGTCCTTGAGTCGGTGCTGAAATCGGTGCTGAAACCTACGGCCTCGCGACAAGCGCGCAGTCGCCCCACTCCCACGTCATCGACCGGTTGCGCTCGACAAATTCGTTGTACCGAAGCCTCATTTTCTGCGCCATGGAAGTCAACATGGCACCAATTGTTGTATTGTGTTCATCCGGCCGGTCACACGGCCGTTTGCATGTTTCGGCGCGCGCTTCGCGGCTCGCTGAAACCGCGTGTCGGCTGAAAGCGTTCGCAGACTGCTGTACCTGTTCCATTGGCATGGAATCCCGCCGTACCCGCTGGTGTAAAAAAAATCGATCCCATCCGGGGATCGACGTTCTACGACAACAGGAGATGGTTGAATGAAAGCATTCTCGGCAATCAAGATGATCGGCGGCGCGCTGGTCGTTCTCGCTTCCCTCAATGCGTACGCGCAAAGCAGCGAGGCGGCCGCGACCGCAGCGCCGGCGGCAACGGCACCGACCACCAAGCAGACTCGCGCGGCTAATCGCGCGCTGCAGAAGAAGGTCCGCGCGACGCTCGCACGTACGAAGGGCCTGACCGTCGGCAACATCACCGTGCGCGCACGCGAAGGCGCCGTCACGCTGGAAGGCTCGGTGCCGGAACAGGCTCAGATCGAACTCGCGACGAACGCCGCTCAAGGCGTGGCAGGCGTGACGTCGGTGAAGAGCGCGCTGTCGATCCGCGCGATGGGCCAGTAATCCGGTCGAACGGCCGAAGAAGTTGCGGTAACAGCAGCAAGCTGGCGTCGACGGCGGAAAGCTCCGCCGCGACGCCAATTCACCCTCCGATGCAGCGCTCGACACCATTGCCTCACGACCCGGCGATTCCCCGCGCCCCCGAAACCGCGATATTTTTAATGCGCTACGCGCGTCGCGATGACGACCCGACCGCGTGGCGACGGCTTCTCGTAACGAGTTATTCCCGATAATTTAATAGCTTAACGCCACTTGTTAAGATATTACTTCAAGTTTATACATGCACCGAAAGGAAGGCCGCATGACTTCGTCCGCGACCGTCTTGCCTCGTTGGACTCTCGTCGCGCCGATCGTTAGCTGGATCGTGCTCGGCGCCGCCTACGCGATGCCGGGCAACACGCTGCTGCTCGCACTGGCCGGCATGTCGCTATGCGCGGCCGTGTTTGCCGCCGTGCATCATGCCGAAGTGGTCGCGCATCGCGTCGGCGAGCCGTTTGGCACGCTGGTGCTCGCGGTCGCCGTCACGGTGATCGAGGTGGCGCTGATCGTCTCGGTGATGCTGACGTCCGGTCCCGAGAAAGCCGGCCTCGCGCGCGATACGGTATTCGCGGCCGTGATGATCGTCTGCAACGGGCTCGTCGGGCTGTGTCTGCTGGTGGGCGGCATCCGCCATCTGGAACAGGACTTCCAGAGCCGCGGCGCGGCGGCCGCGCTGGCGGTGCTCGCGTCGCTGTCGGTACTGACGCTCGTGATGCCGAATTTCACGACCACCAGCCCCGGGCCTGTCCTGTCGCCGTCGCAGCTCGCGTTTGCCGGCGTGTCGTCGCTGGTGCTGTACTGCGTGTTCGTGTTCGTGCAGACGGTGCGCCATCGCGACTACTTCCTCGCCGGCGTGCCCGACGAAGACGTCCATGCCGAGCCGCCCGGCGCGCGCCTCGCCGCCATCAGCGGCGTGCTGCTGCTCGTGAGCCTCGTCGCGGTCGTGCTGCTCGCGAAAGTGCTGTCGCCGGTGGTCGAGTCAGCGGTGCTGAGCGCGGGCGCGCCGCCGGCGGTGGTCGGTATCGTGATTGCGTCGCTGGTGCTGTTGCCGGAAGGACTCGCGGCGCTGCGCGCAGCGCGCGCCGACCGTCTGCAGACCAGCCTGAACCTTGCGCTCGGCTCATCACTGGCGAGTATCGGCCTGACCATTCCCACCGTTGCCGGCGTGTTCCTGTACATCGGTCAGCCCATCGTGCTCGGCATCGATGGCAAGGACATGGTGCTGCTCGCGCTCACGCTGGTGGTCGCGACGCTGACGCTCAGCACCGGGCGCACGACGATTCTGCAAGGCGCCGTGCATCTGTCGCTGTTCGCGGCTTATCTGTTTCTGTCGTTCGCGCCGTGACGCGATGCCTTATCCGGCACGGGCGGACGGCAACCTCACTCTTCCCAATGCTCGGCGATCCAGTCGCGGAACAGATTCAGCTTCTGCTGTTGCGCGACTGAGTCCGGATACACGAAGTAATAGCGCCAGCCGGTCTTCAGCACCGTATCGAACGGCCGCACGAGGCGCCGGGCGGCGACGTCCTCGTCGATTAGCGCGAGGTCGCTGATCGCGACACCGAAGCCCTGCGCGGCGGCGTTGGTCGCCATGTCGAGCGTATCGAAGCTCGGGCCGAGCTCCGCGTCGATCGTCGCGGCGCCCGCCGAATCGGCTTCCGCGACTTTCGCGAGCCACATCTTCCAGTCGCGGTGATCGCGCGTCGGATGCAGCAGCGTGTGGCGCCCGAGATCGGCCACCTGCGCGAGCGGCTTGTCCTTCAGCAGCTCGGGCGTGCAGACCGGCGTCAGACGCTCCTCGAACAGCGACACCGCCTGCACGTCCGCACCGGGCGACGAACCGTAGATGATCGCCGCGTCGAACGGCTCGCTCTGGAAATCGACGTCGTGCTGCCAGGTGGTCGTGATCTGCACGTGCAGATCGGGATAGTCGGACTGGAAGCGCATGATCTTCGGCAGCATCAAGCGCATCACGCAGGTCGGCACCTTCAGCGCGAGATCGGTGCGCTGCCTTGTCAAGCGCAGCGACATTTCCTCGATCCGCGCGAAGCTCTCCTTGACCGCCGGCAGCAGCATTTCGCCCTCGGCGGTCAGCGTCAGCCCCTTTGCGTGCCGCTTGAACAGCGGAAACTTGTAGTACTCCTCGAGCGCGATGATCTGCCGGCTCACCGCGCCTTGCGTCAGGCACAGATGGTCGGCGGCACGCGTGAAGCTGCGATGGCGCGCGACGGTTTCGAAAATCTGCAGCGCGTTGAGCGGCGGTAGGCGTCGCATCAAAAGTCCAGGATCAGAAAAAATCATTGCTTGGCTGCGGCAGCGCCCCTCGCCGCCCTGCCCGCCAAGCCCACAGCATACGCGATCGGCTATGCGCGCACGAGTGGGCGCGCAGGCAAACCCGCATGCGTTCGACTCATGGCATGCGTGAAAAACGCCCGTACCGAGGAATGTCGCACCGGCGCGGTGCAAAAAAGCCTTCAGCAACCGCACCAGAACCGAGCTTTCCTCATACCTCGACGCGCGCTGGGATTCCTCAGCCAGATATGGACGTTAACCCGGATAAGCCATCGCCCGTAGCTTCCCGGCGCGTCGCCCAATCGCTCGCCACCGCGTTCGCCGGCGGCGAGCCATGAGCGTACGTCATGCGATCCATGCGCATATTTCGATTGTTGCGTGATTTTGGCAAACCTACAGTGCATCCACGCACGGTATATCCGGCAGCGGTCACGGCGAATCATGGGCAACGGGCGTTCAACACAGGAGACCGCCATGCAGCAGATCAAACGGGGTAGAAGGCAGGCCATCAAGACGATCGGTACGGCGCTCGCGGCATCCGCGCTGCCGATGCCGTTCCTCAATCTGCGCGCGCAGGAGCACAACTTCAGCGGCAAGACGCTGCGCATCCTGACATGGTCGGACGATACCGGCACGGCCGCGCTGCGCAACATCGCCGCGACCTTCACGGCGAAGACCGGCGCGAAGGTCATCGCCGACCGCGCCGACGGCACCTCCGGCATGGTCGCCAAAGTCAAGGCAGCGGGCGAGCGCCCCACCTATGACGTGATCACGCTCGCCGGCGTCGGCGCCTCCGGCCTCGCCGACGCGGGCCTGCTGATGAAGCCCGACCTCGACCGCCTGCCGAACCTGAAAGAAGTCGCGCCGCCATACCGCACCGGCGCGAACGGTTTCGGCGTCGGCTATCTGCTGTGGTCCGACGGCCTCATCTACAACACCGCGACGGTCAAGACGCCGCCTTCGTCGTACGAGGCGCTGTGGGACCCGAAATACGCCGGCCGCATTTTCCTGCCGCCGCCCGAATGGGCCGAAGCGGTCGATCTCGCGATCATCGCCGCGAAGATGAACGGCGGCTCGCAGCAGAACATCGAGCCCGGCTTCAAGAAGCTCGCGCAGCTCAAAGACCGCGTGATGACGCTCGGCGAGAACCCGAACCAGGTGGCCGACCTGTTCCGCACGGGCTCGCTCGACATCGGCGGCATCTACTCGCCCGCGTTTTTCCCGGATCAGATTCGCAAGCCCGAATACAAGATGGGCGTGACCTACGGCATGAAGGAAGGCTTCGCGACGCAACTGATGTTCACGGTGATTCCGAAAGCGCATCCGGGCGACACCGACCTGATCCACGCGTTCATCAATCACTCGCTCGACGCCGGTGTGCAAGGCCGCATGGCCGCCGATGTGCTGAACGGCCCAGTCAATTCGAAAGCGATGATTCCGGCCGAGAGCCGCGCGTTCGTGCCGAGCCCGCAGCAGATCGCCGAGAAAGCCGTGCTGCATGACGACAAGGCGCTCGCCGCCGTGCAGCCGGCATGGATCAAGCGCTACACCGAAATCTTCTCGGCGTAACCACGATGCTCGCGCGCTTCCCGCGGCGTGCCGCGATGATGCCGGACGAAGCGGCGCCGGGCCCGACGCCCGGCGGCGCTGCTTGCGCTTGCGCAGTCGTCGAGACTGCCGTGACCGACCCCGCTGCCGGCGCAACGACGCTCGCGAAAGCCCGGCCGTGGTTGCTGCTCGCGCCGATCCTGCTGTTTCTGGCGATACTCGGCGCGGCTGCGCTGGTCGTGCTGCGCATGAGCTTCGGCACGTCCGGCAATGAATGGCGCAGCTTCACGCTGCAGAACTACGCGGACCTGCTCGACGGCTACTTCCTGAAATCGTTGTGGCTGACGCTGCGGCTCGCGTTCCAGAGCATGCTGTGCGCGGTCGTGCTCGCGATTCCGGTCGCGCTCGCGATGGCGCGCACGACATCGCGGCTCGCGCGCCGGCTGCTGCTCGCGGGTGTGCTGCTGCCGCTGCTCGTCAATCTGCTGCTGCAAGGCTATGGCTGGCTCGTGATCCTCGGCCCGGCGGGTCTGCTCAATCACGCGCTGCTCGCGAGCGGACTCGTCGAGCGTCCGGTGATGTGGCTGTATCGCGAGCATGGCGTGCTGCTGGGGCTGATCCAGACCGCGTTTCCGCTCGCCGTGCTGCCGCTGTCCAGCGCGATGCGCGCGGTGTCGATCTCGTACGAGGAAGCCGCCGCGACGCTCGGCGCGACGCGCTGGCAAACGCTGCGTCACGTGCTGCTGCCGCTCGCGATGCCGGGCCTCGTGTCGGGCGCGCTGCTGGTGTTCGCGTACAACGCGAGCGCGTTCGCGGTGCCGCTGCTGCTCGGCGGCCGGCGTGTGCCGATGCTCGCGGTGCTGGTGCACGATCAGGTCGCGCCGCTCTTGAACTGGCCGGCCGCCTCCGCTTCCGGCGTGGTGCTGATGATCGCGACGCTCGCCGTGATGGCGCTGTCGCAACGGCTCGTGCGCCGCACCCAACGTCTGACCGGGGAGCCACACGCATGAGCACGCCGCTGCCGAGTTCGCACCTGCCGCGCACCGAACGTCGTTCGCCGCGCTTCCCGCGCCTGCCTCAGACGATGCCCGGCCAGCTCGGCCGCGCGACCGCGCTCGTCGCCGGCGTGGTGCTGTTTCTCGCCGCGCTGCCGATCCTGACGATGATCGCGATGTCGTTCAGCGCGGCCGACACGCTCGAATTCCCGCCGCACGCGTACAGCCTGCACTGGTACCGCGCGGCGTGGCACAGCTTCGTGTCACCGGACGCGACCGATACGCTGTCGATGGGCGCCGCGCTGAGCACGAGCCTCGTCGTCGCGCTAGCGACGATGCTGATCGCGACGCTGGTCTCCGTGCCCGCCGCGTACGCGCTGTCGCGCTACCGTTTTCACGGCAAGCCGGTGGTCGAGCAACTGGTCGCGCTGCCGCTCGTCTATCCGCTCGTGATGCTCGGCCTGTCGCTGCTGCTGGTGTTCAACGTGCTGCCGGTCGAGCTGGGCGTCGGCCGTCTGATCATCGCGCATGTGATCCTGGCGCTGCCGTTCACGGTGAAGAACTGCGCGGCGTCGGTCGCGTCGATCGGCCCCGAGTTCGAGGAAGCCGCGCTCGTGATGGGCGCGAGCCCCGGCCGCGCGCTCATCGACGTGGTGCTGCCGCTGATGCGCCCCGGCATTCTCGCCGGCATGCTGTTCGCCTTCATCGTGTCGTTCAACGAGTTCACGGTGACGTTCTTCCTGTACAGCATCGATACGATCACGCTGCCGGTGTGGCTCTATAGCCGCACGGTGTCGTCGCTCGATCCGACCGTGTTCTGTTTCGCGGTGGTCATCGTCGCGATCGACTTCGCGCTGATCTGGCTGCTCGAAAAGCTGATCGGCGACGAAGGCGTCGCGCTGTGAACCCGCCACCTTGCTGGAGCTTCCGATGACCCATCTGACCTTGCAGGCCGTCACGCGGCGCTTCGGCGCCGTGCATGCCGTCGACGACGTCGACCTGAGCGTGCCCGACGGCAAGCTCGTGTGCTTTCTCGGCCCGTCCGGCTGCGGCAAGACCACGCTGCTGCGGATGATCGCAGGCCTCGAAACGCCGACCGAGGGCAGCATCCATTTCGCCGGCCGCGACATCACGCGACTGCCGGCCAATCGGCGCGACTTCGGCATGGTGTTCCAGTCGCTCGCGCTGTTTCCGCATATGACGGTCGCGCAGAACGTCGCGTATCCGCTGAAGCTGCGCAAGGTCGCGAAAGCACGGCAAACGCGCCGCGTCGCCGAACTGCTCGAGCTGATCCAGCTGCCGCACATGGCGAACCGGCCGGTCACGCAACTGTCGGGCGGTCAGCGCCAACGCGTCGCGATCGCGCGCGCGATCGCTTCGGAGCCGCAACTGCTGCTGCTCGACGAACCGCTGTCCGCGCTCGACGCGAAGCTGCGCGAAGCGATGCAGGTCGAAATCCGCCTGCTGCAGCAACGCCTCGGCATCACGACGATCATGGTCACGCACGACCAGCGCGAAGCGATGACGATGGCCGACGAGATCGTCGTGATGGAGAAAGGCCGCATCGCGCAGGTCGGCAAGCCGCTCGACATCTACCGCGATCCGGTCAGCGAGTTCGTCGCCGACTTCATCGGGCTCGGCAACATTCTGCCGGTGCGGTACGACGGCGCGGGCGTCGTGAGCCTGCCGGGCGGACGGCGCATCGCGGTGACGCCGAACCCGGGCGCGCCGCTCGCCGATGCGCGGCAGCCGGGTGCGGCCGGCGACGCGATCCGCCTGCTGATTCGCCCCGAGGACATCTGCGTGAAGGCGGCCACGGAAGCACCGAACCCGAACCGGCTGCCCGGTACCGTCACGTTCATTCGCGACGTCGGCGCCTCGCTCGAAGCGACGATCGATTGCGTGGGCTTCACGCTGACCGCCGCCACCACGCCGCGCGAAACGCCCGGGCTCGCGCTCGGCATGCCGGTGCTCGCCGAGCTGCCGCCGCACGCGTGCAAGCTGATCGCCGCGCGCGCCGCCTGATACCCGAACCCATCACACGGCTTTGCCTGAATAACTACCGTATTACGACAGAGGAACCCATCATGAACCAGCGCCCCGCTCTCCAATCGACCCGCCGCGTGTTCGCGACGCTCGCCGCGACGCTCGCGATGACCGCGCTCGGCGCGCTGTGCGCACTGCCGTCGGCCGCGCATGCCGACGCGCTCGACGACATCGCGAAGTCCGGCACCGTGCGCATCGGCGTATTCGAGGACTATCCGCCGTTCGGCTCGATCGGTCCGGACATGAAACCGGTCGGCTACGACATCGACGTCGCCAATCTGATCGGCAAGGCGCTCAACGCGAAGGTCGAACTGGTGCCGGTCACCGGCGACAACCGCATGGCCTTTCTCGCCGACCACAAGGCCGACATGTTGCTGTCGGTCGGCCAGACGCCCGAGCGCGAAAAAGTGATCGACTTCTCGCAACCCTACGCGCCGTACTACCTCGCGGTGTTCGGCCCGAAGTCGCTGCCGGTGAAGACCGCCGCCGACCTCGGCGGCAAGTCGATCTCGGTCGCGCGCGGCACGCTCGAAGACCTGAGCGTGACGAAGATCGCGCCGCCGTCGGCGAACATCAAACGTTTCGACGATCCGAACGGCGCTATTTCGGCGTTTCTTTCTGGTCAGGTACAGTTGATGGTGGTCGGCAACGACGTCGGCGCGACGATTCTCGCGCGGCATCCGGCGAACGATCCGGAGCAGAAGTTCGCGCTGTTCAGCTCGCCCGATCACGTCGGTCTGAACAAGAACGAGCCGCGCCTGAAGGCGAAGGTCGACGAAACGATTGCCAAGGCCCGCAAGGACGGCACGATGAACGCGATCTCGCAGAAGTGGCTGCGCGCGCCGCTGCCGGCCGATTTTTGAAACCTGTGGCGTGGCGCCGTGAAGGCCGCGCCGCGATCTGATCCTACGATGGGCACGAGGCCATGACTTACGCGTTCGATTTCAGCGGCTTCGGCCTGTATGCGGGGATGCTCGCGCGCGGCGCCGCCGTGACGCTCGGCCTCACGGCCGTGTCGACCCTGGCGGGCGGGATGGTGGGGATCGCCGGCGCGAGCATCGCGGCGGCCGGGCCGAAGTGGGCGCGCTGGCTCGTCGCGAGCTACGTCGAGCTGATCCGCAACACGCCGTTTCTGGTGCAGTTGTTCTTCGTGTTTTTCGGCCTGCCGAGCCTCGGCATTCATATCGACGAGATAGAGGCCGCGATTCTTGCGATGACCGTCAATCTCGGCGCGTACGCGATCGAGATCGTGCGCGCCGGCATCGATTCGATTTCGCGCGGTCAGGTGCAGGCCGCGCAGGCGCTCGGCCTGCATGGGCGCCAGGTGTTCCGCTACGTCGTGCTGCCGCAGGCGCTCGCCAACGTGTTTCCCGCGCTGCTCGGCCAGGTGCTGATCGTGATGCTCGGCTCGGCCGTCGTGTCGCAGATCTCGGTGCCCGACCTGACCTATGCGGCGAACTTCATCCAGTCGCGCAACTTCCGCTCGTTCGAGAGCTACGTGATCATCACGGCCGCCTATCTGCTGATGTCGATCGTGTTGCGGCAGCTGTTGAACCGCTTCGGCCGCGGGCTGTTCGCGGGCCGCGCGGCGCGAGGTAACAACAGCAGTAGTAGCGGCAACGACGGCTTGCCGCGCAACTGGCGCAGCCGCCTGATGTGGCGCGGCGTGCGCACCCTGCCGACGGAGCGCTGATCATGGTCGAATTCACGCTGTGGGACATCGCCCGCAACCTGCTGCTCGCCGCGCGCTGGACCGTGCTGCTGTCGCTGATCGCGTTCGTCGGCGGCGGGATCGTCGGGCTCGTGCTGCTCGCGATGCGCGTGTCGCCGATCGCGTGGCTGCGCCGCGTCGTCGTGCTGTACGTCGAGGTGTTTCAGGGCACGCCGCTCTTGATGCAGCTTTTTCTCGCCTTCTTCGGCTTGCCGCTCATCGGCATCGACGTGTCGCCGTGGGCCGCCGCGACCGTCACGCTGACGCTCTATACGAGCGCGTATCTGGTCGACATCTGGCGCGGCTGCGTCGAAGCGGTGCCGCGCGGTCAGTGGGCCGCGGGTGCGAGCCTCGGTATGACGTTCGGCCAGCAGTTGCGCTACATCGTGTGGCCGCAGGCGCTGAAGATCGCGGTCGCGCCGAGCGTCGGTTTTCTCGTGCAGGTGGTCAAGAGCACCGCGCTCGCGTCGATCATCGGCTTCGCCGAGCTGACCAAGACCGGCACGATGATCACGAATGCCGCGTTCCGGCCGTTTCCGATCTACGGCATGGTCGCGATGATCTACTTCGCGATGTGTTTTCCGCTGACCTGGTATGCTCGCGTGCTCGAAAAGCGGCAGAAGGCGGGACAGCATCGGTGAGGTGAGGTGATTCGCGGTCTGTAGTTCAAGTCACGGATACGTGCTGCCGGGAAGCAATCTTGATGCGCGAGACGAACCACGCCGCGAGCACGAACCACCCCGCTGCGACGACGAACGCGACGACATAGGCGGGTCCGGCACCGGCAAACGCCTTGACCCATGACAGCATCCACCCGGTGGCGGCAGGGCCGAGGATCTGCGGTAGCACCATCGACACTTGCCAGATGCCCATGTCCTTGCCGCTGGACGCATCGTCTGGCAACACTTGCAGCGCGAGTGCCCAGTCGACGGCTTGATAGGTTCCGTAAGCGGCGCAGAAAACCAGCCCGACCGCGATCACCAGCAACAGGTTTGGATGCAACGCCAGCAGGACAAAGCCAATCGCGGCTCCGGCCATGATCCAGCTGGTCAGGCGGACGACGGGAACGACACCGTGCCGGTCGGCGAGCCATGCGCCCAGCAGGCTGGCCGGGATCGCTAGCACCACGCCGACGCCAAGCAGCCCATTCAGGAGATTGGTCGGATGACGAATGCCGATCACGTCCTGCAGGTAGTACAACATGAAGGCGAAGATCGACCAGATTCCCATGTTGCCGAACAGACGGGTTACCAGCACCCAGTAAAAGTTTCGGTGCAGACGTGGATCGAGATAGAACGAGCGCATGAACGTGACGAGTTCGAACCGTTGTCGGGATCTGACAGGTGTCGGCTCGCGCGAGCCGCGAATCGTCAGCCAAAGGCAGAGCAACATGATCGCAATGAACGCGGCAACCGTAGGATACAGGTGGCCCGGCGAATAGAGGACAACGAGCACCACGTTGCCAGTGATCGTGCCGAGCACGGTCATCACGTTGAGCCACGCGCTCGCGCGGTTGGTTTCCTGTTTTGGCACGACATCGGGCACCAGCCCGGCGTACGGCCCCGCCGCCCAGTTCCACCAGAACTGGAGATGCAGGAACGCGAGGGTATACATCCCCACGCTGCCCCCGCCGTTGAATGAAGCAAGCCATACCAGTGCAACCGCAATGCCGAACACGCCGGTGACGAGAAACGGTCGCCGGCGTCCATGTTTTGCAGAGCAGCGATCTGAAAGCGCGCCGGCCAGTGGCGCCACGATCATCGCAATGAATGCGCCGGACGCAATGACGGAGCCGGCCACGCCTTCCTTCAACGCGGCATCGCGTCCGAGCATATCGGCGACCTGTGCCGGCACGAGCACCGGAACGACCGTCATCCATTGGGTAAAGAGCGCAAACCACAGCGACGCGATCTGTATGTGACTGAGCGTCGACAGGCGAGAAGCCGACGGTGTGACCGACACGTTTCGGGCTTGACTGGATAGGGTCATGTCGGAAGTCCATCAGCTTCGCGCAGAGACTTCGACGCCGCACGGCGGACGAAGGTCGTTGCCAATTCCGAGAGCCGTTCGAACACGACGGGGACTCCCATAGGACCAATGCGCCTGTATCGGTCGTGGTGCAAATGTCGGCATTGGCCGACGGCGAGTCCATCGACGAAGGCGCGGTGTGCCGTCCCACGATGATAGCTGCCGTCGGTTGGCCCACAACCTGAAACGGCGCGAGGTCGGCAAGCGCGCTTCTGCGCCGCACTCAGCGGCCGATCAACGCCCCGCCTGCGTCGACTGCCGCAACTTCGCCACCTCCGCCGCACCGACCGCCGGCGCGCCGTTGTTCCAGCCAGCCCGCACGAAGCTCAGCACATCGGCGATCTGCTGATCGTCGAGCACCGCGGCGAAGCCGGGCATCGGAAACGGCGACGGCACGCCGTCGATCACGAGATCGCCGGTGCCGTTCAACGTGACGTTGATCAGCGACGACGCGTTCTTCGCGAGCACGTTCGGATTGCCGGCGAGCGGCGCGAGCATCGGCGCGAAGCCGTGCCCGTCGACGCCGTGGCAATGCATGCAATACGCCGTATAGACGCGTGCGCCGGCATCGTTCGCGGGGCGATCGAGCGACACCTTCGTCGCCTGCGGATCGTACGTATAGGCCGCCGCGCCGGTGCCGCCGACCGGCGGCAGCGACTTCAGATACGTCGAGACTGCCGCGACGTCCTGATCGCTCATCGCTTGCGTGCTGTTGTTGATCACGCTCGTCATCGCGCCGAACGCCGATGCATGGCGATTCGCGCCGGTCTTCAGGAACGTGCGCAGATCCTCGTCGCTCCAGCGGCCGAGCCCGGTGTTGTGCTCGCCCGTGAGGTTCGACGCGAACCAGCCGTCGAGCAGCGCGCCGCTCAGGAATGCGCTGCCGCTTTCGTCGAGCGCGCTTTCCTGGAACGCAACACCGCGCGGCGTGTGACACGACCCGCAATGTCCGAGCCCTTGCACCAGATACGCGCCGCGATTCCACGCGACGTCCTTGCCCGGCTTGTCGCGATACGCACCCTTCTCGAGAAACGCCATGTTCCAGAACATCAGCGGCCAGCGCATGTTCAACGGCCACTTGATGTCGGACTCGCGATTCGCCTGCTGCACTGGCGCGACGCCGTGCATGAAGAACGCGTACAGCGCCTTCACGTCGTCGTCGTCGACCTTCGCGTAGGACGGATACGGCATCGCCGGATACAGGTTGTGGCCGTCTTTCGCGACGCCCTCACGCAGCGCCCGCGCGAAGTCGGCTTGCGTGTAACCGCCGATGCCGGTCCGTGCGTCGGGCGTGATATTGGTCACGTAGATGCGGCCCATCGGCGTGTTCATCGGCAGGCCGCCGGCGAACGGCTTGCCTTTCGGCGCGGTGTGGCAGGCGGCGCAATCGCCGAGTTGAGCGAGGTAAGCGCCGCGTTGCACGAGCGTTTGATCGGCTGCGCCGGTGGCTGACGGAGCTGCGGCATCAGCAGGCGCCTGGGCGATAAACGGCAACGCGACGCATAGCGCCGCGCCAAGACCCTTCAGCATTTTTTTCATGTCGGGCTCCTTTCGCGTCAGGCGTTGTGCAGTTGGCGGCCAACCGGCAATTGCCGCAGCCGCGTGCCGGTGGCCGCATAGATCGCGTTGGTCAGCGCGGGCGCGAGCGCCGCGGTGCCGGGTTCGCCGATGCCGCCGGGCGCCTCGCCGCTCTTCACGATATGCACGTCGATCGGCGGCGTCTGGTTGATGCGCAGCATCCGGTAGTCGGTGAAGTTGTTCTGCTCGACGCGACCGTCCTTGATCGTGATCTCGCTATAAAGCGCCGCCGTGATGCCGAAGATGATGCCGCCCTGCACCTGCGCTTCGATCGTGTTCGGGTTGACGAACATCCCGCAATCGACCGCGCAGTTGACGCGCTTGACCGTCACTTCGCCCTGCTCGAGCGCGACCTCGACGACGATCGCGAAGAAGCTGCCGAACGCGTGCATCACCGAGATGCCGCGCCCTTGCCCCTTGGGCAGCGCGCTGCCCCAGTTGCCCGCTTGCGCGGCCAGGTTGAGTACGTTCAACGCGCGCGGCGATTTGCCGAGCAGATCGCGCCGGTACTGCACCGGATCGATCTTCGCGTGCGCGGCGAGTTCGTCGATGAAACTCTCGACGACGAACGTGCCGCGCGTCGGCCCGACGCCGCGCCAGAACGCGGTGGGCACCGCGTGCGGTTCCACGCGCACGTAGTCCACCAGCTGGTTCGGCAGGTCGTACGGCAGATCGGCGGCGACCTCCACCGCATCGGGGTCGAGCCCGTTCCTGAACGCGGGCGGCGCGAAGCGCGCCATGATCGACGACCCGGCAATGCGATGCTGCCACGCGATCGGCTTGCCGTTCGCGTCGAGCCCGGCCGAGATCGTGTCGTAGTAGTACGGCCGGTACATGTCGTGCTGGATGTCCTCCTCGCGCGTCCACAGCACCTTGACCGGCGTCGACACCTGTTTGCCGACCTTCACGGCCTGCGTGACCATGTCGGTTTCGAGCCGCCGTCCGAAGCCGCCGCCGATCAGATGGTTGTGCACGATGATCTTGTCGGCGGGCAAGCCCGTGACCTCGACCGCCGCATCGACGACACGCGTCGGCACCTGCGAGCCGAGCCAGATTTCGCAGGCGTCGCCGCGCACGTGGACCGTGGCGTTGACCGGCTCCATCGTCGCGTGCGCGAGGAACGGCTGCTGGTAGACCGCGTCGACGCGCGACTTCGCATCGCCGAACGCGCGGCCGACGTCGCCGTCCTTGCGCGCCACCGCGCCGCCATGTTGCGAGGCCGCCGCGAGATCGTCGACGATGCGCTTCATCGATAACTGCGCGCCCGCGCCTTCGTTCCACTTGATGTCGAGCGCCTGCAGGCCGCGCTTCGCGGCCCACGTGTGAGCGCCGATCACCGCGACCGCGTTGTCGAGCTTGATGACCTCGCGCACGCCGGGGATCGTCTTCGCATGCGTATCGTCGACGCTCGCGAGCGTGCCGCCGAACACCGGACAGTTCGCGATCGCCGCGTAAACCATCTCGGGCAAGCGCACGTCGAGGCCGAACTGCGCGGTACCGTCGACTTTCTCCGGCGAATCGAGACGCTTCGCCGGCGTGCCGATCAGCTTGAAGTCCTTCGGGTCTTTCAACGGCACGTTCTGCGGCGCGGGCAGCGCGGAGGCGGCCTGCGCGAGCTGACCATAGCTCGCGCTGCGATTACTGGCCGCGTGGATCACCTGACCGGCCTGCGCATGACAACTCGCCGGATCGACCTGCCACTGCTGCGCGGCCGCGTTGATCAGCATCACGCGCGCAGTCGCGCCCGCGCGGCGCATCGGCTCCCACGCGAAGCGGATCGACGTCGAGCCGCCGGTCAACTGGCCGCCGAGCAGCGGGTCCATGAAGAGCTTTTCGTTGGGCGGCGCGTGATCGAGCATGACCGTGCCGAGCGGCACTTCGAGTTCCTCGGCGATCAGCATCGGAATCGACGTATAGACGCCCTGACCCATCTCGACCTTCGGTATCACGAGCGTGACCTTGCCGGCGTTGTCGATCTGGATGAACGCGTTCGGCGCGAACACGCCGCTTTGCGGCGCCTCGTTCGCATCGCCGCCGATCACGCTCTTGCCCGCCTTCTGATCCTGGCTCGCGGCCGGCATGCTGAAGCCGAGCAGCAGACCGCCGCCGGCCGCGGCGCCGACCGTCACGCCGAATTTGAGGAAGCCGCGCCGCGAGATGCCGCGCGCATGCCGCGTGTCGGTGTCAGCCGGCTGCGCGCCGTTCTGTGCATCGAGCAATCCCTGGGACATGTCAGGCCCCCTTCGCGGCGTGCTTGATCGCCGCGCGCACGCGGTGATAGGTTCCGCAACGGCAGATGTTGCCCGCCATCGCGGCGTCGATGTCGGCGTCGCTCGGATTGGGATTGCGCGCGAGCAGCGACGCCGCCGACATCACCTGCCCCGACTGACAGTAGCCGCATTGCACGACGTCGAGCTCACGCCAGGCCTGCTGCACTTTCTGGCCCGTGGGCGTGGCGCCGAGCGCTTCGATCGTGACGATCTTGCGGTCGCCGACCGCCGCCGCCGGGAACACGCACGAGCGCACCGCGACGCCATCGAGATGCACGGTGCATGCGCCGCATTGCGCGATGCCGCAGCCGAACTTGGTGCCGGTCAGCCCGACGAGATCACGCAGCACCCACAGCAGGGGCATGTCGGGCGGGGCATCGACGGTATGGGTTTCGCCGTTGATATTGAGCGTTGTCATGAGCGGCTCCGGATGGGGATGTTGTTGTGGTCACGCGGTTTAGATCGCGACACCGCACCAGACCGCCGACATGCACCGGTTTTGTTCGGCGTGTCGCGCTAATAAGCCATGAAATGCGGCCTGTGAGCGAGCGGGTGTCGCAAGAAAACCGGCCGATTGTAGTCGTGTCGAAAGAAGTTCGCTTTGACGGTGTCAGGCGGCACATCGCATGCTGTGCGCGGTGGATCGCATGTGTGGGCTGGAGCGATGCGTTACCATCGACGAATCGATCCGTTAGCGTGATCGCGCGACCCGCTGCATCGCACTGAGTGGTGTTGCGACGCACGATTCCGTCGAATCACCTCAGCCGCTGGAGCCGCCGATGAACGACCCGCAATGCACTCAATTCCTCACGGACATTCGCCGACCATTGCTTGCGCTGCACAAGGCGATTCTCGATCACGAACGCGCCGCGTACGAAAAGGAGTTCGGCCCGGTAACGCCGGCGGCATTCCTGCAGGTGCTGATCAACGGCTCGGGGTTTCGTTGGCTGACGCCGCTGTCGACGGTGATCGCGAGCGTCGACGAAGTTCTCGACGACGCGGAAGCCGAGGCCGGCGACCGTCTCGCGACCGCCGAGGCCGTGGTCGGCCTGTTCTCGCCCGAGCAACCGCACAATCACTTCCTGCCGCGTTATCTGCCGCTCTTGCAGGCCGATCCCGCGATCCTGCATTACCACGGCGAGGTAGCGCGGCTGCTGCGCGGAGGGCAAACGACGTAACGGCGATTCGCACAGGCACGGCGGCGGCGCGTGCGCTGCCTGCCGGCTCCTGCATTGCCTCACCGTTCATAAACGGCTGCGGGTCGAGGCCGCATGGTTGATCGTCGGTATTCTTGCGCAGATCGAGCGGAATGCTCTGACGTGAAGGTACTTTTGCAACGATTCGTCGACCGCCTGAATGCGCGGTCGATCAAATTACCTGGTTTAGCTGAATAAATTCAAGGTGAGCTTTTGCGGGAACGTGGAAGCTCAGCCGCGCCCCTGCGGCAGATAAGGCAGCGGATCGACCGGCTTGCCGTCGCGCCGCACTTCGAACCCCACCGACACACGCGAGTTGTTCTCGTCGCCCATCTCCGCGATCTGCTGTCCCTTGCGGACGATGTCGCCCATCTTGACCATCAGCTTGCGGTTGTGCGAATACGCGGTCAGAAAATCCTTGTTGTGCTGGACGATGATCAGACTGCCATAGCTGTTCAGTCCGGTGCCCGCGTACATCACCTTGCCGTCGGCGGCGGCTCGCACCGGATCGCCCGCGTTGCCGCCGATTTCGATGCCGCGTGTTTCGCCGGGCTGGAACGCTTCGACGACGCTGCCCGCGGCAGGCCACGCGAGCGTCACGCTGCTCGCGTGCCGGCGGGTTTCCTGCGTGACTTCGCGCACTGCGGTGGCATCCGGAGCCGGCGCGGCGGACTGTGTCGAAGCTTGCGCCGACGTTTGCGCTGTCGCTTGTGACGCACGCTGCGCCGCGGATTGCGCCGCCGCCTTCGCGGCGGCCGCCGCATTGGCCGCCTGCACCGCGCGCACCGTTTCCGGCGACGCAACGTGCAGCACCTGCCCCGGCTTCAGCCGCGCCGACGCCTTCAACCCGTTCCATACCTGCAACTGCTTGACGCTGATGTGATGATGCTGCGCAACCCGCGCGAGCGTGTCGCCGCGCCTGACCCGATACACGAGCGGCGGCGACTTTTTCAGCGGCGCGTTATCGCTGGCGTCGATCGACAGCGGCGCGGCTGCCGCCGGGTCGCCGGACGCCGCTCCTGTCGCATTCGCCGCCGGCACGCCGGACGCCGCATTGGCGCTGGTTGCCGCACCGTTCTGCGCATTGGGCTGCCCCACGTTCGCACAACCGCTGACGGCCAGCGCGACCCACGCGCCGGCGAGACTGGCCAATAACGTTCTGTCGAAACGCATTCTCATCCTGTTCGACTCCTGCTCTATGAATGCGCAAGCCGGATAGCCCGATGCCGCGGACGAGGTGCGCGATCCTCGGCCGCGCGGCCTTCCCGACGGCACGGCGAAGCCGCCTCGTATGGCGCTCATTTCCTGCCTGCTTGCCAATCAAATTTCTCGCGGAATTCTAAAGTGTCGTTTAATAGAAACGCCTGCCCCACACACTCTGATACAGACGTTACGAGCCGTATTTCCGCGTTACGACCGCACGTGTATTGGGACGCCAACGACGCACACATCACCGCTTCGCCGCGGCGCGTTCAGACTTGTTGACATTCGACTTATCGGCAGGCGCGAGGCGAACTTGAATAGCCACGCGTCGCGTCGGAGGGGCGCAAAAAAGGCCAGCCTTCGAAATCCGAAGGCTGGCCGATCTGCGTTTGACGGGCAGCGAACTAGAACTTATGCCGGATCGCCGCGCGCACGACGACCTGCTTCGACGTCGACGACGGCGACTGCGTGCCGGGGATGAATGCGAAATCGAGGATCGATAGGGTGGAATCGCCGGTGACCTGTTGATAGGCGCCCTGCAGATAGAGGTCGGTGCGTTTGGACAGGTTGTAGTCGGCCATCAGGCCGAACGTATGGATGCGCGGCTTCACGCCGCCGTTCGATGCGTCGTAGGTTTCCATCGTGTACACGTACTGCGCGCCGACGAACAGCACCGGCGAAATCTGATATTTGCCGTTGAACTCGAAGTTCTGATACTTGAGCGAATTCAGCAGCACGCCCGGCGGTGTGACGGGCACGAGCGGCACCAGCGGCTCGATGCCGAGATAGCCGTTTGCGGTCGGCTCCAGGTAGTTCGAATTGCTATAGACGAAGCCCGCCGTCGCCGGTCCGAACGTATAGGTGATGCCGCCGCCGAACACGCGCAGGCGCGTCGCGACGAAGCCGGCGTCGTTCGCGGTGATCGCCCCGTTCGAGCCGTTGCCCGGATTGTCGGCCTGCAGATAGGCGGCCGCGACCAGCAGCCCACCGTACGTGTACTGGCCGCCGAAGCTGTAGGCGCGATTGTTGGCGAAGTTCGTGTCGTTGCTGAAGCTGTAGGTGCCGCCGAACTGGAAGCCCGAGATCGACGGGGTCGTGTACTTGACGGTGTTGTCGAGGCGGAACGTGTTGTCGGTGTTGTCGTTGTCGTACGGATGCGAGAACAGCTCGCCGCCCCAATTGCCGTTGGCCGTGGTCTGCGCGAGATAATCGACGACCGAGTCGTATTGCCGGCCGACCGTCAGCGTGCCGTACGCCTCTGAACTGAGTCCGACGAAAGCCTGCCGGCCGAACAGGCGGCCGCCCTGCCCGAGCTGCCCGGAATTCAGATCGAAACCATTCTCGAGCTGGAAGATCGCCTTCAGGCCGCCGCCGAGATCTTCGGAACCCTTCAGGCCCCAGCGGCTTCCCTGCGCAAGACCGCTGGCGAGTTCATAAACATGGCCGTGGCCGACATTGTTCGTGTAGTTGATGCCTTCGTCGATCACGCCGTACAGCGTGACGCTAGTCTGCGCAGCGGCAGGCGCGGCAAGAACGGCAGACGCAGCAATGGAGACAGCCAGCGCGAACACTTGCTTGTTCATGATGATCTCCCTGCACCGCGAGTGATAGGACAACTCGATCCGGCCGCTTTGTTCTCTTTGCTCTTTATTCTCGTCACTTTTCCAGCAGTTCTGAAGACTGCTCCAATGGCTGCGCTTTTCCGGAAATCCTCACATGTCATCGTCCGGGCGTCCATGAGTGGATGCGCCAAGCATCGAGAATGTTGCTAATTCTCCACTGCGTGTTGCTGCCTCTTTTTTCGTAACGTCGCTTCAGGTAAACAGCAGCCGCTGCTGCCCGTCTCGCTGCGTCATTGTCATGAAAAGAAATATAATCCTGCGCCTTGCTGCGATGCAACGGAACTCGGCGTCACCGCGAAGGTCATCTTCACAGCCCGCTGACACGGCCGCCTTGCGATACCGGTCGAGCGTGGCGAGATGGGCCACAGGCGACGCCGGCACGGATCACCTCACCGCCGCAGCACCGAATCCCATATTAAAAAGCCTTGTGAGACGCCCGCCGCGCTGGATCAGCGCGCCGTCGCACGGGGCTGCTTTTGACGCAAACAATGGCCAAGTCATCTTCCCGCCTGATCGAGCTCGACTTTTTCCGCGGACTGGTTCTGCTGATCATCGTCGTCGATCACATCGGCGGCAGCATTCTGTCGCGCGTGACGCTGCACGCGTACGCGCTGTGCGATGCCACCGAAGTATTCGTGTTCCTCGGCGGCTTCGCGACCGCCACCGCCTATGCGACGCTCGCCGAGCGGCGCAATGAGACGATCGCTCGCGGCCGCTTCCTGCGCCGCTCGTTCGAGATCTATCGCGCGTTTCTCGTCACCGCCGGGCTGATGCTGCTGGTCAGCGCGGTGCTAACCGCATTCAGCATCGACGGGCCGAATCTCGCCACGACCGATCTCGACGACCTGATCGACACGCCGCTTGCCGCGCTGCGCGACATCGTGCTGCTACGCCGCCAGCCGTACCTCGCGTCCGTGCTGCCGATGTACGCGTTCTTCGCGCTGCTGGTGCCCGCGATCCTGCCGCTCGCGCGCAGCAAGCCTTGGCTGCTGGTCGCCGGCAGCGTCGCGCTGTGGGCCGGCGCACCGGCGGTCAGCCAGTACCTTCCCGCCGCGCCCGACATGCACTGGGACTTCAACCCGTTCGCGTGGCAACTGATGTTCGTGCTCGGCGTGCTCGCGCGCTGCCAGCCGGTGTATCAGCGCACCAGCGCGCATCGATCCGGGTGGCTCGTCAGCGTGCTGGCGTTCGCGGTGGTCGTGGGCGCCGCGTACTACAAGCTCGTTCTGCTGGATGCGCCACTTGCCGCGAGCCTCAAGCAGAACCTGTCCTACCTGCGCGCTGGGAACTTCCTCGCGATCGCGTGGCTCGTCGCCAATCTGGTCGAGCTCGGCTGGGCGAAGAAGGTCGCGCGGCGGCTGCCGTGGGTCGGCGTGATCGGGCGTCAGGGTTTGCTGTGCTTCATTGCCGGCGCGGTGATTTCGCTGGTGATCGACTCGGTGCTCTACGCGGCGACCGATGGTTACCTGAACTATCCGCTCGGACTGCTCGCCGATGCGGCCGCGGTCGGCGCGCTGTTTGCCGTCGCGTTGGCCGTGGAACCGCTGAAGCGGGTCGTCGGGCGGCTCGTGGACGGGCGGCTGCGGACGTCGGGCTGAAGAACTTTTCGGCAACGTTTCGAGCGCCCTTCGAGCGCGTCCCTGACGCGTCGCGATCTTCGGGGCACTTGACGTACCCTTGGCGCCCGAAGAACTTTGCGCGCATAAAGCGCCGTCCTTCTCTGCGCCGCTTTCCATCTCAAATCTGGCGCCAATGCTGATAGCATGACGGCCGCGCGCGAGTCCCGCGCCCGCCGGCCTTTCCTACTGACATGCGTCGATTCCTCAGTTTCGCCCTCGCACTGCTTGCCTTCGCCGTCGGCGCGCCCGCGTTCGCGAGCACGGTCGCGAGCCGCAGCTTCCATTCCGATGCGCTCGGCCGCGACTGGAACTACACGATCTACCTGCCGGGCGGCTATCGCGCGGACGGTCCGCGCCTGCCGGTTCTCTACCTGCTGCACGGCAATAACGGCGACGCCAACGACTGGCTCACGCAAGGTCATTTGCAGAACGCCGCGGACACGCTGATCAAGCGCAAGGAGATTGCCCCGGTCGTCATCGTGATGCCGCAAGGCGGCACGGACTGGTACGTCGACCGCAAGGAAAAGATGGAGAGCGCGTTCTTCGACGATCTGCTGCCCGAGATCGAAACGCACTACGCGGTCGCGACGCAGCGCGGCGGCCGCATGATCGGCGGCGTGTCGATGGGCGGCTTCGGCGCGCTGCGCTACGCGCTGACGCAGCCCGAGATGTTTTGCGGCGCGCTGCTGCTCAGTCCGGCGATCTACGCGAACGAGCCGCCGCGCGCGTCGGCGGCGCGGCGGGTCGGCGTATTCGGCGAGCGCCAGTTCGATCCGCAAGTGTGGCACGAGCTCAACTATCCGGCGCAGTGGGACCGCTACATGAGCCAGGCGTACCGCCTGCCGATGTTCATCGCATCCGGCGACGACGACCTCGACATCCAGGCCAACGCCTCGCTGCTGTACACGCACCTGCGGCTCGCGGGCAATCCGGCGGCGCTGCGCATCATCGACGGCGGCCACACGTGGGACGTGTGGAGCGCGCTGTTGCCCGCCGCGCTCAAATACACGCTCGGCTGCGTGAAGCCGCCGGCGCAGGAGCATCCGTCGAATCAGCGCCCTTGAGCCGGCGCGGCACGCGAGGCGCACGGCCGCCCAGCCCCGCGTCCCTCGACGCCCGCGCTACTCCACGAGATCGGTCCACAGCACCATCAGCACCGTCATCAACGCGGGGCCGATGAAAATCCCCAGCAGCCCGAACGTCTCCGCGCCGCCGAGAATGCCGAACAGCACGAGCAGAAACGGCAGGCGCGTCGAGTTGCCGATCAGCACAGGCCGCACGAAGTGCTCGGCGACGAACACGACGACCGCGCCGAACACCAGCAGCCCGGCCGCCGCGACCATCGAGCCCTGCACGAGCAACCACAGCGCCGCAAGACCGAACACGATCGGCGCGCAGAACGGCAGCATCGCGGCGATCGCCGTGACGAAGCCGAGCAGCGCCGCATGCGGCAGCCCAGTCGCGAAGTAGGCGACGCCAAGCAGCAGGCCTTCGCCGACGCCGACCACGATCAACCCCGACACGGTGCCGCGCACCGCGGTACCCATATGCGCGACGAGGTCCGCGCCGCTATCGCCGAAACCGCGTCGCGCGGCCTTCAGCAGCGAGCCGGACAACCGCGGCCCCGCCTGAAAAATCACGAACAGCGTGACCAGCATGAACGCGAACACCATTGCCGCATGCGCGGCGCGCGCGCCGAAAAGCCGGCCGAGCGTCATCACCGTATTGCTGTGCAAGCCTTTCATCGCGGCCGAGTCGCGCAGCGGCTGAGCAAGATTGGCCTGCCACCAGGAAGTGATCTGCTGCACGCCGAACGGCAGACGGTTGATGAAGTCCGGCAGCGCGATGCCGTTCTCCTGCACGCTGCGGAACCAGTCGTTCAGCTCGTGCGCCTCGCGCAGCGCCTGGGCGATGCCGAGCCCGACCGGCAGCAGCACGAGCACGGCGATCACCAGCGTGAAGACCGTCGCGAGCAAGGTCGCGCGCCCCTTGAACCAGTGGCTGCCCGCCACCTTGTGCAGCAGCGGCCACAGCGCGATCGCGACGACCCCGGCCCACGCCACCACCACGATGAAATCGCGCACCACCCACAATGCGAGCAGCGCGAGACCTATATAGAGCACGATCGATGCGGCCTTCTGCTTTTTCAGGCGCTCGGCGGCGACGGACGACGCTTCGGGAGAGTTGGGGGGGACGGCGGGAGGGCGTGGAATCATGTGAACTCTTGTGTTTTTGAACGGTGTGCGCGCGAGCCGACCTGAAAAATTCAAACCCGCTACACTGACGGCTCAGTTCGCCGCCCGACATTCGACATCTTAAAGGAAGCGTTGCCGCCTCTTTCCCGGCCGCCCGCCTCGTCGCGCCACAGGCAACACAGCGTTGCAAAAATATGCCTTATTAAAAAATTACATAAAAAATGCTTGCAACGCCTGTCATTTCGGCGAATCGCTAATGTCAAGTCTGATTATTGCTAATTCCGGAACGGTGTTTCAACGGTGACACAATAGCTATCCGGCGCGCGCGGGACTACATTCGGCACTCCACAACACGGAGCCGATGATGACCCTGGAGTCCATCCCCCTCGACGGTAGCAATGGCGTACGCATCGAAATTCTCGAGAGCTCCGACACGACGCTGGTGATCCGCTGGGTCGAGCCGGGCCGCTGCCACTACGGTGAGCAGCGCTGGCGCCGTCGCTCGGCGCATTCTTCCGGCACCTGCGCGGTGTCGCGCCGCAAGATCCGTCGCGGTGACCCGGTGTTCAAGCCGGCCGAGCGCCCGGCGCCGTCGAATGCGTCCGCGATGATCTGCGCGGCAATCCTCGAACCGCTGCTTGAAGCGGCCTGACGCACGGAACGTTCCCGAGTCCCGCGCACTAAGCGCGGGTTTCAACCCGTTGTTCCGGCGGCGATCTCCCTACTGCCCACGTGCCCTTAGCGAGCGCGTGCCCGGCGGCCGCGGCATCGCAAGATGCGGCGCCGCGCCGGCCCCGCTGCCGGTTGCCGCCCCGCGCCTCGTGCGTTAAGGTGGACTCGTTGCGCCCGCCCGACCGCCGGCTCGCTATCCGGTGCCGGCCGCGCGCCTTCCACCACCGCGCCGCGCCCGCCGCGACGCCGTTTGAGGGCCGATCATGGCAGAAGACACGCCGCAAACCCGCGCGGCCAACGCCGCTTCCACGCCTCCCGCCTCCTCCGCTCCTCCCGCTTTGCTAATCCCGCCGCAGCAGTTCTCTCTCGACGTGCTGCTCGAAAAGTATGCGAAAGGCGACGAGCAATCGGCCGACGATGTATATCGCCGCGTCGCGCGCGGCGTCGCCGAGGCCGAGCCGCCCGAATTGCGCGCGTCGGTCGAGGAACAGTTCGTCGACAACATGCGCCACGGCGCGCTCGGCGCGGGCCGCATCATGAGCGCGGCGGGCAGCGGCATCGCCGCGACGCTGATCAACTGCTTCGTGCAGCCGGTTGGCGATTCGATCCAGGGCGTCGATGAACAGGGCTTGCCCGGCATCTACGTGGCGCTGCTGCAGGCGGCCGAAACGATGCGGCGCGGCGGCGGCGTCGGCTACAACTTCTCCGCGATCCGGCCGAAGGGCGCGCGCGTTCACACCACGAGTTCGGCCGCCTCGGGTCCGTGCAGCTACATGGACGTGTTCGACGCGTCGTGCCGTACCGTCGAAAGCGCGGGCTCGCGGCGCGGCGCGCAGATGGCGGTGCTCGACTGCAACCACCCCGACCTGCTCGAATTCATCGAGGCCAAGCATTCGAAGGGACGCTGGAACAACTTCAACGTGTCGGTCAGCGTCACCGACGAGTTCATGCGCGCGGTCGAAAACGACGAGGCGTGGCAACTGGTCCATCGCGCCGAGCCGTCGCCGGCGCTGCGCGCGGCCGGCGACGTGCGGCAGCGCGAAGACGGCCTGTGGGTCTACAGCGAACACCCGGCGCGCGCGATCTGGGACCGCATCATGCGCTCGACGTACGACGTCGCCGAGCCCGGCGTCGTGTTCATCTCGCGGATGAACGAGGACAACAATCTGCGCGCCGTCGAAACGATCCGCGCCACCAATCCGTGCGGCGAGCAGCCGCTGCCCGCGTACGGCTGCTGCAATCTGGGGCCGCTCAATCTGACGCGCTTCGTCGTCGATCCGTTTGCGCAGTTGCAGGGCCGCCAGCCGTCGTTCGACTGGGACGGCCTCGCGCGGCGCACCCGCACGCAGGTGCGTTTCCTCGACGACGTGCTCGACGTCACGCTGTGGCCGCTGCCGCAGCAATACGACGAATCGCGCGCGAAGCGGCGCATCGGCGTCGGCTTCACCGGCCTCGGCGATACGCTCGTAATGATGGGCCTGCGCTACAACTCGCAGGAAGGCCGCGATTTCGCGGTGCGCATCGCGCGGCTGATGCGTGACGAGGCGTATCGCGCGTCGGTCGAACTCGCGAAGGAGCGCGGCGCGTTCGAGCTGTTCGACGCCGCGCGCTATCTGGAAGCCGGCACGTTTGCCTCGCGCCTGCCCGATGACATTCAGCAGGCGATCCGCCGCGACGGCATTCGCAACAGCCACCTGCTGTCGATCGCGCCGACCGGCACCGTGAGCCTCGCGTTCGCCGACAACGCGTCGAACGGCATCGAGCCGGCGTTCTCGTGGACTTATACGCGCGTGAAAGTGATGGCCGACGGCGGCCGCGAATCGTTCGACGTCGAGGACTACGCGTACCGGCTCTATCGCGAGCTCGGCGGCGACGTGAGCCGGCTACCCGACTATTTCGTCAGCGCGCTGCAGATGTCGGCGCGCGACCATCTCGACATGATGGCGGCCGTCCAGCCATACGTCGACACGTCGATCTCGAAGACCGTCAACGTGCCAGCCGACTATCCGTTCGACGCGTTCGAAAGCCTCTACTTCGATGCATGGAAAAGCGGGCTGAAGGGCCTTGCCACCTATCGCCCCAACGACACGCTCGGCGCGGTGCTGAGCGTGACGCCCGCGCAGGCCGACGACACGCTCGCCGAGATGGACCAGGACCCGCTGCGTATCGCGATCGATCATCGGCCCAGAGGCGAGTTGCCGGCGATCATCGAGAAGGTCGAGTATCTGACCCAGGCGGGCAAGAAGTCGCTGTACGTCGCGGCGTCCTTCATCGAGGTGACGGGGCGGCTCGGCGGCGAGGACGTGACGATCGAGCGGCCGATCGAGTTCTTCATTCCGACCGGTCAGCGCGACGAGTCGCAGCAGTGGATCACCGCGACGATGCGTTCGCTGTCGCTGGCCGCGCGCGGCGGCTTCGTTGCGCGCAATCTGCAGGATATGCGCAAGGTGTCATGGGATCGCGGACAGGTGCGGCTTGGCGACGTGCAGCGTCTCGACGGTCACCGCGCGCCGCGCTGGCACGATTCCGAAGTGGCCGCGCTCGCGTTCGCGATCCAGCAAATCCTGTATCGACGCGGCTTTCTCGACGCCGAGGGCAATCAGGTCGCGTCGCGGATGCTCGCGCGTTTGCCGCGCGGGCACATGAAAACCGACATGGCGCTGTCCGCCGATTTCGGCATCCGTCCGAATCCAGCGGATAGCGCCGACACCTTGCTGCAGCCGAACGGCACGCAAGGACTGCACACGATGCTCGGACGCAAATGCGCTTCGTGCGGCGCGAATGCGGTGATTCGCAAGGACGGCTGCGATTTTTGCACCGCGTGTGGGGAGGTGGGGGCGTGCGGGTAGTGTGAGGCGAGGAGCGCGCTGGCCCGGAGGCCAAACGCGCTCGTTGAAGGCTATGCCTCACCCCACCCTCGCGTAGTAAAGATTCTGCGGATGCTTCGCCTCCGCGAAGAAAAACCAGCGCTCCGCCACGAGCCCCGCATACTGCACGAGACAAGCCGCGGCCAGCAAGCCGAACGACCCGCCGGGCGAACGCAGCCCCGCGCCCAGCACGATCAACACGACCGGCACGACGAACGCACCCACGAGAAAGCCCCATTTGACGCCACGCAACGTCCGCGCCGATTTGCCGTGAAAGAACTCGCGCAAATTGAACGCACCGGCGGTGAAGCCGCGTGACACCTGCACGAGCTTCGGATTGCGGATGCCCGTCGCGCTCTGCACCGTCGATTTCGGCCGCAAGCGCGCATTGCGCATGAGCGACGCGTAGCGGCTCGCGCAACCGGCGAGCGTCAGTAGGCACGCGCAGACCGCCAGTCCCGCCGTCAGCGCGGGCGCGAACCATGCGCTCAGTGCGGTCGCGAGCGTCAAGCCCGATGCGCAGCCGAGCAGCACGAAGTTCACCAGCGTCAGCGGCGTCGCCCACTCCTGCAGAAAGCGCAGGCACGCATAGATCATCGCGGTGCAGACGAACAGCGCGGCGCTCGCGAGCACGCCGAGCCAGCCGAGCGCGAGCGACCACGGCGAGCCGAGCCAGTGCGCGACGCCGTACAGGAACGCGCACGCCAGAAACGCCGGCAGGCACAGGCATTCGCGCGACAGCCACGAGGTGCGCCACATCGCGATCGCGCGCCACGCGCGTTCCGGATGGCCCAGATGGAAGAACGACGCGATCAGACCAAGACCGCCCAGCAGCACCGCGAGCGCCGCGCCGCTCACGTAGAACGCGGTGGCGGCGGGTTGCGCAACGACGCCCAGGCACGCCGCACTTTCGACGCCGACGAGCGCGATCAACAGCCCCTGCGCCGCGCCGCTCAGCGTGGTCAGGAAGACTACGGAAAAAGCCGGATTCATCGTATGGCCTCGTTGTCGTTCAAATGCGCTTCGCGATCGACGCGAGATGCACTTCGCCATGCGCGAGCTGCCCCTCGAGCTGCGAGTCGGGCGAGCCCGGCGTGTGCATGACATCGCCGGTGGTCGTTCCTGACGATTTGCACGAGCACCCGTCGCCGCCGCAACTCGCGGACGTGATCGGCACGCGCGGCAAATAGTGATTCGCGGGGCGCGTGCCCCACTCCGGCATCAACTGATAGCCGCCGCGCTCGCGGATCGCTTGCGACACCACCGACTCCGGATCGTGGATATCGCCGAACAGCCGCGCGGATGTCGGACATGCGAGCACGCAGGCCGGCTTGCGATCGCGCTCGGACAGATGCTCGTCATGAATGCGATCGACGCACAGCGTGCACTTGGTCATCTCCTTGCGCGCTTCGTCGAGTTCGCGCGCGCCGTACGGGCACGCCCAGGCGCAATACTTGCAGCCGATGCAGCGATCGAAATCGACCAGCACGAGACCGTCTTCCTTGCGCTTGTAGCTCGCGCCCGTGGGACACACCGGCACGCACGGCGGGTCCTCGCAATGCAGGCACGACTTCGGGAAATGGATCATCTCCGTGTCGGGGAAGCTGCCCGCTTCGAAACTCTGCACACGGTTGAAGAACGTGCCGGACGGGTCCGCGTCGTACGGATTGAAATCGGCGAGGCTGCCCGATTCGCCTGACGTGTTCCACTCCTTGCAGCTCGTCACGCACGCCTGGCATCCCACGCATACGTTCAGATCGATCACCAGCGCCATCTGGGTCATTGCAAGCTCCTTGCCGTGGCTTTAGCGGTCGTCGCCGTTAGTTTCGGCGCGGCGCAACGTCCCGCGCAGGCGAGCCGCGAATTCTCCGCGTCCCGCGAAATAGGTCTGGACGATGCGCGACACCACACTCTTCTGTGCAACCGCGCCGGGCAATTCGGGCATCGCCTCGAACTGCGGCAGCGTGTGCCGCGCGTCGGCTTCGGCCGGATAGATGCGCACGCGCACGTCGTACCAGGCGGCCTGGCCCGTCACCGGATCGGAGTTCGACATGCGCGCGGGTGCCTCGTCGCAGCCCGGCAGCTCGTCGGTGATCAGGTGATTGAGCAGGAAGCCGCGCTGCGACTCGTTCGCGTCGGGACCGAGATTCCATGCGCCCGCCGCTTTGCCGATCGCGTTCCACGTCCATACGGTGCCCGGTTCGACGGTCTCGCTGTAGCGCGCCATACAGCGCACGCGGCCCCATTGCGATTCGACGTAGATCCAGCTGCCGTCGGCGATGCCGTTCGCGCTCGCCGTTTTCGGATTCACATAAAGGTAGTTTTCCCCATGAATCTGCCGCAGCCACGCGTTCTGCGAATCCCACGAGTGATACATCGCCATCGGCCGCTGGGTGACCGCAGCGAGCGGGAATCGCGCGAGATCCGTCGCCGCGCTTTCGAGCGGTGCGTACCAGAACGGCAGCGGATCGAAGTACCTGTCGACGCGCGCGCGCAGATGGTCGGGCGGCTGCCGGCCGCTCGTGCGTCCTTGCGCGGCGAGCCTGAACTTCTGCATCACGTCCGAGTAAAGCTGGATCAGAATCGGTTCGCTGAATTTGCGGAAACCGTTTTTGACCGCCCAGTCGAGATACGGTCCGTTGCAGTTGCGCATGTACTGCAAGGTCTCGGGCAAGCGGTAATGGAATACGCAGTTGTTCTTCGCGTACTGCTCCCATTGATTCGGATTCGGCTCGCCGACGAGCGCCTTGTCGCCATCCTTGCCGCGCCAGCCGATCAGAAAGCCGACCCCGGAACCGGGCGACGTGGTGTGATTGACGATGAAGTCCGGATAGTCGCGAAAGCGCCGGCCGCCATCCGCATTGGTGAACGCCGGAAACCTCAGGCGCGACGCCAGTTCGATCAGCACTTCCTGGAACGGCTTGCATTCGCCGGTCGGCGGCACGACCGGTACACGCACCGAATCGACGGGGCCGTCGAACTCGGAGATCGGCCGGTCGAGCATCGACATCGCGTCGTAACGTTCGAGGTAAGTCGTGTCCGGCAGGATCAGATCGGCGAACGCGGTCATCTCCGACTGGAACGCGTCGCACACGACGAGAAACGGAATCTTGTAGTCGCCGTTGGCGTGTTTGTCGGCGAGCATCTCGCGCACCTTCATCGTGTTCATCGACGAATTCCACGCCATGTTGGCCATGAAAATCATCAGCGTGTCGATGGGATACGGATCGCCGCGCCACGCGTTGGTGATCACGCTGTGCATGACGCCGTGCACCGCGAGCGGATATTCCCACGAGAACGCCCGGTCGATGCGCACCGGGGCGCCGTGCTCGTCGATGAACAGATCCTCGGGCGCGGCGGGCCAGCCTAGCGGGCCCGTCGCAAGCGGTGTATTGGGCTTCACCGCGGCGGGGTCGTTCGGTGGTTTCGCCGATGGCGGCACCGCGCGCGGGAACGGCGACTTGTGACGAAAGCCGCCGGGCCGGTCGATCGTGCCCAGGAGCGACATCAGCACGGCGAGCGCGCGGATCGACTGAAAGCCGTTCGAATGCGCGGCGAGCCCGCGCATCGCATGAAAAGCGACCGGGTTGCCCGTGACCGTCTCGTGCGTTTCGCCCCACGCGTCGGTCCAGCGGATCGGCAGCGTGATGCGGTGCCGGCGGCCCGTCTCGATCATCTCGCCCGCGAGCCGCCGGATCGTCTCGGCCGCGATGCCGGTGATCGCCGCCGCCCATTCGGGCGTGCACTCGGCGACGCGCTCGCGCAGCAATGCAAACGACGGCGTGACCGGCTTGCCGTTGTCGAGCGTGTAACGGCCGTCGAGCGCGGGCCTCACGCCGCTCGCATGATGCGGCACCGCGCGCTGGGTGGCCGGGTCCCACCACAGATGATTCTGCGGAAACAGCGGATTGCCTTCGGCCCGTTCGGGATCGCGCACGAACAAACCGAAGTTTTCGCTCGCTTCGTCGAGATCGATCAGCTCCGCCGCGTTCGTGTAGCGCTGCACGAACTCGTGATCCCACGCGTCGGCGGCGATCAGTTCGTGCAGGAACGCCATGAACAGCGCGCCGTCGGTGCCAGGCTTGATCGGCACCCATTCGTCCGCGATCGCCGCATAGCCGGTGCGGATCGGATTGATCGCGATGAAGCGGCCACCCGCGCGCTTGAACTTCGCAATCGCGATCTTCAGCGGATTCGAATGATGATCTTCCGCGGTGCCGATCATGAAGAACAGCTTCGCGCTGTCGAGATCCGGTCCGCCGAATTCCCAGAACGAACCGCCGATCGTATAGATCATGCCGGCCGCCATGTTCGACGAGCAAAAGCCGCCGTGCGCCGCATAGTTAGGCGTACCGAACTGCTTGGCGAACAGGCCGGTCAGCGCCTGCATCTGGTCGCGGCCCGTGAACAGCGCGAACTTCTTCGGATCGCTCGAGCGAATCGCGGCGAGACGCTTTTCGAGCACGTCGAACGCGGTGTCCCACGAGACCGGCTCGAACTGCGCGCTGCCGCGCTGCGCGCCGGCCTTGCGCATCAAAGGCTGCGTAAGGCGCGCGGGCGAGTACTGCTTCATGATGCCGGAGGCACCCTTCGCGCAGATGACGCCCTGATTGAGCGGATGCTCCGGATTGCCGTCGATATAGCGCACCTCGCCGTCGCGCAGATGCACGCGGATGCCGCAGCGGCACGCGCACATGTAGCAGGTGGTGGTCTTGACATCGAGCCGTTCGTTCTGCGTGCGGGCGTGGTGCTCCATGGCCATCTCCGTCGTTGCTTCTGGTGGGCCGAAGCGCGCGTCATACGCGCTGCTCATACGATACCGACCATCGTATTCGCACCTGCCTCACAAGGGAAATCGCGATTTGCGAGCAAAACTATCTGGCGCACCGATAGTTTCGGTTTCGCTTTCAGCTATGCGCTTTTTTCGACGGCGTGTCCAGTCGGGTGAGATCGGTTGGGTGCGGTGGGACGCTCGTTTAAGCGCGGCCCTCCAGTTGCGCGATCAGCGCATCCGGAATTTCGACGCCCTCCTCGTATGCCGCCTGCGCAAGCTGCTCCCGGCGATAACCGGGCAGGCGCACGTCGTCATCCATCAGCATCATCTCGATCAGCGCCTCGACACGCGACAGATACGCGTCGTCGCCGGCCAGCGCGCCCGGGTCGATCACCCAGAACAGGTGGCCGATGCGCGAGCGCTCGCCCTCCTCGGTCAGGAACGAGCCCGCTTCGCAGCCGAAGTTCGCGCCGCTCAGCGCGCGCGGCGCTGCTCGGCCTACCAGCGCTTCGTCTTGATGTTGTGCACGTGGGCGTGCTCGCCGGCCTTGATCGGCGCGACCACCTTGCCGATGTCGACGCCGTACTTGAACACCGTGTCGCCAACGGCCATGTCCTTCAGCGCGATCTTGTGACCGATCGGAATGTCCTGCTTCGCCGGCACGGTGACGATTTCGTCGTCATCCATGATCCATGCGTTGAGCAGCGTGCCCGCCTTGATGCCCTCGACCACCGCCACGCCGACCGTGTCTTTCGCCTCGTGCAGCACGACGTGGATCGTTCTGCGCGGCGCCGACGCGCCCGCTGCGGTGTCGTTGATGTCTGCCGTGGGATTGCTCATGAGCGTCTCCATTCGTAGTTTGAATGCGGTGAGGGTGCCGCCGGGGCAGCGCAGCCAGGTGCGCCGCGGTGAATCGATATTAGGCGGCGACTTACCCAATGTCAACTAGGTCATATATATGTGTTAGACGACTGGGCGAGAACCGGGCTGTTGTCGCGATTCACCGACAACATACGATTCATCCAGATGGATTAGATGACCTCGTCGTTTAGAATCAGGGCAGGTTCAACCCCGGCGAGCGGCACGACTCGCGTATCCCAGAGGTTTTCATGAGCACGCTCGCGATCAATGCGCCCGCAGTGGGAGGCACACGGTACAAGGAGGTCAAGAGCGCGATTCTCGCGGCGCTCGCGGCCGGCGAATGGAAAGGCGGCGAATGCATTCCTTCGGAAAAGCGCCTCGCCGAACGCTTCGGCGTGTCGATCGGCACGCTGCGCAAAGCCATCGACGAACTGTGCGCCGAGAACATTCTGATCCGTCATCAGGGGCTCGGCACGTTCGTGGCGATGCATCAGCGCGACCGGCACTTCTTCCGCTTCTTTCGCATCGTGCGGCGCGACGGCGACAAGGCCTACCCGGTCGTCACGCTGATCGGGTTCAGGAAGGCGCGTGCCTCGCGCGAGGCGGCCGCCGCGCTCGGCATCGACACTGGCGCGCGCGTTCTGCAGTTCGTCAACGGGCTCGCGCTGCACGGCAAGACCGTGCTGATCGAACATATCACCGTGCCCGAAGCGCTGTTTCCCGGCTTGACGGAAAGCAAGCTGCGCAACCGGCCGAACACGCTGTACAACTTCTATCAGGACGGTTTCGGCATCAACGTGGTCGAGACCGATGAGCATGTGAGCGTTGCGCTCGCCAATGAGCTCGAAAGCACACAACTAGGCGTCGAAGTCGGCGCGCCGCTGCTCGAGATCCGGCGCATCGCGTACTCGTATCACCGCAGCGCGGTCGAACTGCGCATTTCGCGGCTCAATACCGAGGAGTACGAGTACATCGGCACGCGCGCGGCGCGCGACGATCAGAAATAGCGGACCTCGGTCGCCGCCTGCGCTTCATATCACATCTGCGCAAAAACGACAGGCCAATCGTCTTTCATTTTCGGCCGGCGCCAACCTGTCTAAAATAGCCGCACTTCCGCCCCCAAGAACCCCATGCTGGATACCCTCACGAGCGGCTCCGCGCCCATCAACGACGACTCCGGGATGTTCGAACTCGCGCCCGTGTCGCTGTGGCTCGAAGATTTCAGCGGCGTGCGCGCATTGTTCGACGCGTGGCGAGCCGCCGGCGTGACCGATCTGCGCGCCCATTTCGCCGAAGACCCGCGCCGCGTGGCCGAATGCGCTCATCGCATCCGCGTGATCAAGGTCAATCGCCAGACGCTCACGCAATTCGAGGCCGCCGATTTCGACATGCTGACGAGCAATCTCGCCTCGGTGTTCCGCGACGACATGCTGAAAACGCACCTCGAAGAGCTGTGCCAGCTATGGGCCGGACAGTCGAACTTCACGAGCCACACGGTCAACTACACGCTCGGTGGACGGCGCCTCGACGTACTGCTGAAAGGCGCGGTGCTGCCCGGTCACGAGGAACGCTGGGACCGCGTGCTGGTGTCGACCGAAGACATCACCGAGCTCGAAGGCGCGCGGCGCCGCGTCGCGCAAGCGGAGGAATACGCGCGCGGGCTCTTCGAGCATTCGCCGGTATCGCTGTGGGTCGAGGATTTCAGCGCCGTCAAACGCCTGCTCGACGGCGCGCGCGCGGCCGGCATCAACGATTTCCGCGTGTTTACCGACGTCCATCCCGAGTTCGTCGAACGCTGCATGGCTGAAATCCATGTGCTCGACGTCAACCATCACACGCTCGGAATGTTCGGCGCGAAGGACAAGAAAACGCTGCTCGCGCGCCTCGCCGACGTGTTCCGCGACGACATGCGTCCGCATTTCCGCGAGCAGTTGATCGAGCTATGGGACAACAAGCTGTTCCAGCAGCGCGAGGTGCTCAACTATTCACTCGACGGCAACGAGGTGCACGTACACCTGCAATTCTCGGTGCTGCCAGGCCACGAACAGGACTGGGACCTCGTACTCGTCGCGCTGACCGACATCACCGCGCGCAAGAAGGCCGAGGCCTACCTCGAATTCCTCGGCAAGCACGACGTGCTGACCAAGCTGCGCAACCGCTCGTTCTACGTCGACGAGCTGAACCGGCTCGAACGCAAGGGACCGTGGCCCGTGACGATCATCATGGCCGACCTGAACGGCCTGAAGCGCGTGAACGATCAGCTCGGTCACGCGGCCGGCGACGCGCTGCTGCGGCGTGCCGGCGAAGTGCTCGCGAAGGCGATGGAATCGCCGTTCCACGCGGCCCGCATCGGCGGCGACGAGTTCGCGATCCTGATGCCCGATACCGACGAGCGCGGCGGCGCGGCGATGATCGACGCGATCCGCCAGCTCGTCGAGATGAACAACCAGTTCTATCCGGGCTCGCCGCTGAGCTTCTCGATGGGCGCGGCAACCTGCCAGCGCGGCGATCGGCTGGAAGCGGGCGTGCAGCGCGCCGACCTGCTGATGTACGAGGAAAAGCGCGCGCACTACGGGGCGCAGCCGGGGGCGGACGCGGCGGCGAAGTAACGCTCGCCGGCGTCAGGCGTTCACCACGCCAACGCAACGCTCAACCTCAGCCCGGCAGTTTGGCCGCGAGCACATCCAGCTTGACGATGCTCGGTGGCGACGCGAACAGCTCGCCCGCCTTCTCCATCAACGCGGCCGCGACCTTGCCGTTCAGATGCGCGTCGCGGCCGGCTTCGTCTTCGAACGCGTCGAAAATGGCGTACGTCGACGGACCGAGCTTCAGACCGAACCACGCGGCGGTGGCCGGCTCCTGCTCGACGAGCGGCAGGCCGCCGAGCAGAAACGCCTCGACTTCCTTTTCCTTACCGGGCTTGGCTTCCAGACGGACATACAAAGCGAGCTTGACCATGATGCGACTCCTGGTGAGTTCGGCAGCGAACGGTCCTTTCAAAGCGCTTTGAAAAGTATAGGCGGCGTCGGCTGAGGCGGCGCCGGACTTACCCCGCTAGCAAGTCACGCGCCCGGAAAGCGCAGCTCGAAGCGCACGACGCCTGGCAGCGGACACACCACACGCGCGCTGCCGCCATGCAGATGCATGATCGCCTGCACGATCGCGAGCCCGAGTCCGTTCGATTCGGTGAACGCGCTGCGCGCCGCGTCGCCGCGATAGAAGCGGTCGAACAGCCGGTCGAGTTGCATGGCGGGAATCGGCTCGCCCTCGTTTTCGACCGTCACCAGCGCGCCTGCTTCGTCCTGCGCGCCCCGCAGGCGCACGATCGTGTCGCCCGCGCCGTAACGCACCGCGTTGACGACCAGATTGTTGATGGCGCGGCGGCACAGCATCGGATTGGCAGACGCGACGCCCGCCGCGTCGACTTCGAAACGCATCCCGCGTTCGTCGGCCAGGCCTTCGAAATAGTCGGCGATCCTGATGAGCTCGCCATGCAGATCGACCGGCTGCCGCTCGATCGACAACGCCGCATGATCCGCATGCGCGAGAAACAGGATGTTCTCCGCGATATGGCTCAGGCGATTCAACTCCTCGAGATTCGATTCCAGCAGTTGCTGATATTCGTCGGCTTCGCGCGGCTGGGCGAGCGTCACCTGGGTTTGGCCGACCAGCGCGCCGACCGGCGTGCGAATCTCGTGCGCGAGATCGGCGGAAAACTGCTGCAGGCGTTGATAGCCGTCGGCGAGACGATCGAGCATCGCGTTGAACGCGTGTGTGAGTTGACGCAGTTCCACCGGCGCCGCTTCGTCGTCGAGCCGGACCGCCAGGTTCGTCGGACTGATTTGCGCGGCCCGCGTGGCGATCTCGCGAACCGGTCGCAGCGCGCGGCGCAGCACGCCGTAAGCGAGCAGCGTCGCGGCCAGCATGCCGCTCAGCGTCGCCAGCACGATGCGGTTGCGGTATTCGTCCAGCATGCGCATTTCGTTCGTCATCGGATGGCCTGCGATCACCTCGACTTCGGCGCCATCCTCGCGCGCTGTCGCGGTCGCAATCGCCCAATGCACCGGCACGCCGTCGGAGAGGCGCGTCTGACGCATGTCGGCGGCACCCGGCGGATTGCCCGCCGGGCCGACCTGTAGATCAGGCACCGCGAGCCTGCCCGGATTCACGTCGACGAACGGTGCTTCGCCCGGCCGTCGGAAGATCAGCACGTCCTCTTCCGCGCCGAGCATCGTCTCGAACAGCAGCGGGCGCTTTTTTAATTCGCTAACCGAATAAAGGTCGTGCACGATGCGGCTGAAATGCTCGACACGGCCGCTCAGCACGACGTCGGCGCGGCGTTGCAGCGAGACTTCGGCGGAATGATAAAAATACGCGCCGAGCGAGCCGATCACCGCGCAGGCGATCAGCGCGAACAGCAACGTGGTGTGCGCGATCAGCGAGCGTTCGCTCCAGAGTTTCATGCGCCGTCGCCGAACGTGTAGCCGATGCTGCGCACCGTGTGAATCAGCTTCTTCCCGAACGGGTGATCGACCTTCGCGCGCAAGCGCTTGATCGCCACGTCGACCACGTTGGTGTCGCTATCGAAGTTCATGTCCCACACTTCCGACGCGATCTGCGAGCGTGACAGCGCTTCGCCCTCGCGGCGCACCAGCAGATGCAGCAGCATGAACTCCTTGTTGGTCAGCGCAATGTCGACGCCCTCGCGCGTGACCCGGCGGCGCAATACGTCGAGCTTGAGGTCGGCGACTTCGAACACGTCGCTCTCGCGGATCACGCCACGGCGCAACAGCGTGCGAACGCGCAGCACCAGCTCGGTAAACGAAAACGGTTTGACCAGGTAGTCGTCGGCGCCGAGTTCGAGACCGCGAATGCGGTCGCTGACCTGATCGCGCGCGGTCAGGAAAATCACCCGCAGATCGCGCCGCGCACGCAACGCCCGCATGATTTCCCATCCGTCGATGCCGGGCAGCATCACGTCGAGAACGACCAGTTCGTATTCATGCTCGAGCGCCAGATGCAGGCCGTCCGTGCCGGTGCGCGCGAGGTCGACCGCGTAGCCATGCTCGCGCAGGCCCTTCTTCAGATAGTCGCCGGTTTTCGGATCGTCTTCGATGACCAGAATGCTCATGATGCCCGCTGCTCCTCTCGCGCGATGCGACCGTAAAGGCCGCGCTCGCACGCGCAAAAAGCCTGATGACAGCGCTCGAGAACAACTGCAGCGCTCCCGGCGGCCATTCTACGTGGCCGCCATCGACCCTTGATGACGTTTTTGTCATCCTCCCGTCACTCTGACGAGCCGATGCGACGGCTAGTCTGAACGCACCGTCCACCACGCTGCATCCCTTCCTGGAGTTGCCTCATGAAGACCCGCATGAAGATCGCCCGCGCACGAACGCTGCGCGCCCTCGCCGTCCCCGCATTCGCCGCCGTGCTGCTCGCGACGACGTTCGCGGCTTCGGCCCAGACCGCCGCGCCGACCGGCGTGCGCGGCACGGTGACGTCGCTGTCGGGCGATCTGCTCAAAGTCCACACGCGCAATGGTCAGGACGTCGACGTGAAGCTGGCCGCCGACACGCCGATTCGCGGCGTCACGCTCGCCAACGTCAGCGACATCAAGCCGGACAGCTACGTCGGCACCGCCGCGATTCCGCAGCCCGACGGCACGTTGAAGGCGCTCGAAGTGCATGTATTCCCGCCGAGCATGCGCGGTTCGGGCGAAGGTCATCGGCCGTGGGATCTCGGCGCGAACAGCACGATGACGAACGGCACGGTCGGCTCGCTCGTGGTCAGCAACGGCCGCACGATTACCATCAAGTACAAGGATGGCGAGAAGAAGATCGTGATTCCGCAGGACGTGCCCATCGTCAGTCTGGAGCCGGGCAACCGCGCGTTGCTCACGCCCGGCACGAAGGTCGTGCTGTTCGCGCACAAGGAAGCGGACGGCGCGATGGCGGCGAATTTCATTTCGGCCGGCGAGCATGGCGTGACGCCGCCGATGTAAAGCGGCGCGTCGTTCGTCTTCCTCCCCCTCGTCTTTGAAGACTATGCCCGACTCGCAAGCATTTCTGGTCGTTCATCCCCTCGTCGTTCGCGTGACGCACTGGATCAATGCGTTCGCGATGGTCTGCATGGTGATGAGCGGCTGGGCGATTTATAACGCGTCGCCGATCTTTCCGTTCCGGTTCCCCGTGTGGGCGACGGTCGGCGGATGGCTCGGCGGCTCGATCGCATGGCACTTCGCGGCGATGTGGCTGCTGTGCGCGAACGGCCTGCTGTATCTCGCGTATGGCGTCGCGAGCGGCCATTTGCGTCGCAAGCTGCTGCCGGTGCGTGCCCGCGAGCTGGCGCGCGACGCGGCGCTCGCGTTGCGCCTCAGACTGCCGCACGAAACCGGCAAGTACAACGCCGTGCAGCGCGCGTTGTATCTGCTGGTACTGCTGCTCGGCGTGCTGCTGGTCGCATCGGGACTGTCGATCTGGAAGCCGGTGCAATTGTCGTGGCTGACCGCGCTGTTCGGCGGCTTCGATTTTGCGCGCCGCGTGCATTTCGTCGCGATGGCCGGCGTGGTCGGCTTTGTCGTCGTGCATCTGCTGCTGGTGCTGCTGGTGCCGCGCACGTTGCCGCCGATGGTCACCGGACGCGCCCGGCGCAACGCGCAGCGCATCGATCAAGCCTCCCAGAGGACTCGCGCATGAGCGCCCCGCAACGAACCGACACGGCGAACGATACGCACGCCAATACAGAAGACGCGCGCCGCTCACGCATCGTGCTTGCCGAGCACCGGCCGCGGATCGAGCAGTTGCAACGCCGCTTGTTTCTGCGCTCGTCGCTATCGATCGGCGCGCTCGCGATGCTGTCCGGCTGCAACCTGCAGGACAACGATTCCGTCGACAAGGTGCTATGGGCGATGTCGCGCTGGAACGACCGCGTGCAGGCGTGGCTGTTCAATCGCAACAAACTCGCGCCGACCTATTCGGCGCGCGATGTCACCGATCCGTTTCCGTTCAACGCGTTCTATCCCGAGTTCGACGCGCCCGATATCGACGGCTCGACCTATCGGCTCGAAGTATCGGGGCTCGTCGCGGATAAACGCGGCTGGAGTCTCGAGCAGCTGCGCAGGTTGCCGCAGGTCTCGCAGATCACGCGTCACGTGTGCATCGAAGGATGGAGCGCGATCGGACAATGGAGCGGCGTGCCGTTTCGCACGTTTCTCGAACTGATCGGTGCCGATCTGAGCGCGCGCTACGTCGGTTTCAAATGCGCGGACCGCTATTACTCGAGCCTCGACATGGCGACCGCGCTGCATCCGCAAACGCAATTGACGCTCGATTTCCGCAACGCGCCGCTGCCGGCCAGATACGGCTATCCGCTGAAGCTGCGCGTGCCGACCAAGCTCGGCTTCAAGAACCCGAAGCACATCGCCGCGATCTTCGTGACCAACACGAACCCGGGCGGCTACTGGGAAGATCAGGGCTACAACTGGTTCAGCGGGCTTTAGACCGCGGTCACATAACGCGGCACCGGCTTGTGCGCGCGCGGCGGCGGCGCATCGTGAGCGACGCGCATGCGCTTGACCTCGTCGACGGGACTCAGGCCGAACAGCCGCTTGAACTCGCGGCTGAACTGCGACGCGCTTTCGTAACCGACCCGCACGGCGGCCGCGCCCGCATTCAAGCCATCCTGCACCATCAACAGACGCGCGTGATGCAGACGCGTGGTCTTCACGTACTGCATCGGCGAGGTCGCGGTGACCGCCTTGAATTGCGCATGAAACACCGCGAGGCTCATGCCGGCCTCGGCCGCGAGCGTATCGACGTCGAGCGACGCGTGGTAGTCCGCATGAATGCGCCGCAGCGCCTTCGCGATGCGGCCAAAGTGATTCTGATGCGTGAGCGCCGCGCGAATCGCGCCGCCCTGCTCGCCGGTCAACACGCGATAACAGATTTCCCGGACGATGCCAGGCGCCAGGATTTGCGCGTCGAGCGGCGACGCGAGCGCCTCCAGCAGACGCTGCACCGCGCTGCTCAGTGCGGCATCGAGCGGCGTCGAATACATGCCGGCGGGTTCGTATTGCGCGAGGCCCTGGGTTTCGTTGAGCGCCATCAGCAGTTCGGCGACCATCGTCAGATCGACGCGCACCGACATGCCGAGAAACGGCTCCTGTTCGCTTGCCTCGGTCTCGCATTCGAACGGCAACGGCACCGACAGCACCAGGTACTGCTGCGCGTCGTACTGGAACACCTGATCGCCGAGATAGCCGCGCTTGCGCCCCTGACAGACGATCACGATGCTCGGCTCGTACATGACCGGCATGCGCGGCATCGGACGATTCGCGCGCAGCAGGCTGACGCCTTCGAGGCTCGAGCGCGTCATGCCGGCATTCGGCGCGAGCTGGTTGAACAGTTCGAGCAAGCGGCGTTGCGCGGGGTCTTCCGGAATGGAACCGACAGCTTGAGTGGACATGACGATATGGCGACGGCCAAGAGAATAATGCTTGAAATTTAGCATCAAACAGCCTGTCGCGCTGCCCCTCCAGAGTTCTAGGCAAACCTTCAAGACGATCAGGTATTCCCCGGGCAGCGCCGGGTCCCTAAGATGGGAACCCTGCCGGATCGCCTTTTTCGACGCGCGCAGCATGCGCGGTCATCGACCGCCATGCGCCGACAGCTTGCCAATGGCGGCCCCCAACGCTCGCGCCCCGATCCCGGTTCATGCTGCGGCCCGCCGCATCCGCAACCCAGTGTTGCGCATCGTCGGCGCGTCGCATGTTACGCCATCACCCTCTTTGCTGGAGCCATCCATGAGCACGACGTATGCCTATGCAGCGACCGACGCGACCGCGCCGCTCGCCCCATTTGAAATCCAGCGCCGCGCACCCCGCGCCCACGACGTGCAGATGGAAGTGCTGTACTGCGGCGTGTGCCATTCCGACCTGCATCAGGCGCGCAACGAATGGAAGAACACGATCTACCCGGTCGTGCCGGGCCACGAGATCGTAGGCCGTGTGACCGCGGTTGGTCCGAACGTGACGAAGTACAAGGTCGGTGAACTGGTCGCGGTCGGCTGTCTGGTCGATTCGTGCCGCACCTGTTCAAGCTGCGCGGAAGGTCTCGAGCAGTATTGCGAGAACGGTTGGGTGGGCACGTATAACGGTGTCGATCGCGTCGACGGACAGGTCACTTACGGTGGCTATTCGACGCAACTGGTCGTCGATGAGGCTTTTACGCTGCGCGTGCCGCGGAATCTCGACGCCGCGGGTGTCGCGCCGCTGCTGTGCGCAGGCATCACCACGTATTCGCCGCTACGCACGTGGGGCGTGGGCCCGGGCAAGAAAGTCGGGATTGTCGGCCTCGGTGGACTCGGCCATATGGGTGTGAAGCTCGCTCGGGCGATGGGCGCGCATGTCGTGCTGTTTACGACTTCGCCGTCGAAGATCGAGGATGCGAAGCGGCTTGGCGCGCATGAAGTCGTGATTTCGAAGAATCCGCAGGAGATGGAAGCGCATGTGAATAGCTTCGATTTCATTCTCAATACGGTGGCTGCGCAGCATGATCTGAATCCGTTTTTGAATCTGCTCAAGCGTGACGCGACGATGACGTTGGTGGGCGCTCCGGAGCACGATCATCCGTCGCCGCAGGTGTTCAATCTGATCTTCAAGCGGCGGCGCCTTGCTGGTTCGCTGATTGGCGGTATTGCCGAGACGCAGGAGATGCTCGATTTCTGTGGCGAGCATGGCATTACTTCCGATATTGAAATGATTCCGATGCAGAAGATCAATGAAGCTTATGAGCGCATGCTCAAGAGCGATGTGAAGTATCGGTTTGTGGTTGATATGGATTCGATGCGGAAGTAATAGCAACTTTTTTGGCCGCGCAGCGGGTGGTTTTTTTGCGCCTGCGGCGCGGGGTTCTGTTTTGTTGTTGTGTTTTTTTTGCCTTCGCCCTTTTTTTCTGGGTTCTTAGGGCGTTGGCCTTTCCTTGATTTCTTGTCGGTCTATTGGCGTTGCCCCTGTGCGGGGCGGCACCTACTTTCTTTGCTGCTGCAAAGAAAGTAGGCAAAGAAGACAGCTCAAACCGCTAACTCTTAAGCGGGTCCCTTTGTCCACCGCGGGTAGTGGTGCATCTGGAATCTGTGTTCCCGCACACTCCGCGTTAGTGACAAGGCCATCATTCTTCCGGCGGCGCTGCGCGCGCCGAAGCGCTGTTCTCAAACCATTGGTCGTTTCGGCGCGTCGCCGAGGCGCAGCCGATGGTCCCACTAACATAAAAAAACAGCCTGGTTTCCCTTGCATACGCGTCCGCGACGCACGTAGTGCGGAGTGGGATGGATGACGGCTTTGTCACTGCCGTGGAATGTGCGGGGGCACGGATTCCAGATGCACCACTGCCATTCGTGGAGCACGGTGCCCGCTTAAGAATTGGCGGTTTGAGCTGTCTTCTTTGCCTACTTTCTTTGCAGCAGCAAAGAAAGTAGGTGCCGCCCCGCACAGGGGCAACGCTAATAGACCGATAAGTCAGCAAGGAAAGGCCAACACCACAAGAACAAAGACAAATCCGCCGCAGGCAAAAAAGACAAAAACCATTTGGAGCATCCCAGTGATCGACAGAATAACTGCAATGCGCACATTCATCCGAATTGTGGACACCAACAGCTTCACCCGCGCAGCGGAGTCATTAAACATTCCGCGCGCAACGGCGACGACGATCGTCCAGAACCTGGAAGCCCTGCTAGGCACAGCGCTGTTAGTCCGCACGACGCGCCGCCTGAGCATCACGCCGGAGGGCGCCGCCTACTACGAACGCTGCGCGCAAATCCTGGCCGACATCGACGAAATGGAAGCCAGCCTCCGTAATTCGACCGACAACCTGACCGGCCGCCTCCGCATCGAAATGCCCAGCGCGGTAGCGAGTGCAATCGTGCTGCCGTCGCTAGACGAGTTCCACACCCGTTACCCGAACCTCGACCTCGCGATCGGCGTCAGCAACCGCACCATCGATCTGGTCTCCGAAGCAATCGACTGCAGCATCCAGCTCGGTGAATTGCCCGATTCCAATCTCGTCGCGCGGCAACTCGGCACGCTCGATCAGGTCACCTGCGCGAGTCCGGCCTACCTGGCCCGCCACGGCACGCCCGCCGATCTCGACGATCTGCGCGCGCACGTCGCGGTCAACTGCGTGTCGCCGCATAGCGGCCGCGAATGCGACTTCGATTTCGAAGTGGGCGGCGAAGCGCGCAAGGTCAAGCTCAACGGCTTCGTACAAGTCAGCGACGAACAGGCGTACCTGACCTGCGGACTGCAAGGCCTCGGCATGATCCAGCCCGCGCGCATCGCCGCGCAGCCTTACCTCGATTCGGGCTTGCTGCATGAAGTGCTGCCGCAATGGAAACCCGTGCCGATGCCGGTCTCGGTCGCGTATGTGAAGAACCGCCGCGTGTCGCCGCGCGTGCGCGCGTTCGTCGATTGGCTCGCGGAGCTGTTCGAGAAAGCCGGGCACGTCGAGCAGGATCTGTCGCGCGTGCGTCAGTTGCTGCGCGGCCTGCATCCCGCGTGAAGCGGGTCCGGGTGCGGGCGCTCGCGCGTTGACTAGTCCAACGGCCGCACCGGCACCGGCCGCGTCAGCAGATCGACATAGAAATTAAAAAACGCCGGATTATCAAATCGTTTGACGACCGTCATCTTCTGCAAACCCGGCGGCGGCGAACTCGTGTAGCCCCTTGCCTTGCCATCGTTGGCGCCGAAGCCCGTATCCACATCCACCCACTCCTCGACGGTCTGCGTCGCGAACGACGGATGCATCAGATAAGCGAGCGTCAGCGTGTCCCAGATGTTCGTCGTGTAGTTCGGATTGGTCTCGAAGCCGTTCTTGCCGTCGTATCCGTAGCCGTTCAGCGTCCTGAACAGTTGCGTGATGATGGTCTGCTTCGCCGGATCGTGCGCGACGCGATCGTACAGTGCCTTGTCCATTTTCACGGTATCCGTCACGTCGAGCGGAATCACCGTCTGTTTGATCGGCAGACGCAGCACCGCTTTCGCCGCTGCGGGATCGAACCACCAGTTGAATTCGGCGGCGGGCGTGGTATTGCCACGCACGTCGATCGCGCCGCCCATGTAAATGATCTGCTTGATCAGCGGCACGATCTCGGGATGCTCGCGCGTGGCCAACGCGATGTTGGTCAGCGGGCCGATCGCGAGGATCGTCACCTCGCCCGGGTACCGCTTGACCGATTCGGCGATGAAGTCGATCGCGCTCTGGCTCTGCACCTTCGTGTGCGTCGCGAAGCCGTCCGGCGGCGCGACGAGGTCGCTAGCCGATTTCGGCTCGGGCTTGCTCCATGCGCCAACATAGCCATCGCCGCCGGGGAATTCCTTCAGTTCCCGCCGGATCGTTTTGAAGTCGTGCGTCATTGCGTAGTTGGCGCCCGCATAGACGCCGATCTGTTGTTCGACGCCGAGTCGTTCGACCGATTTCAGCGCATCGGCAACACCTTGCTTCAGCCACTGATTGCCCGACACCACGGTAATGCCGAGCACTTTCAGCGCGCCCTGCGCCTGCAATTGCGCGGCCATCACGCCGAGCTGGCCGTCGTCGCCGAGCGTGTTGTAGTCGCTGTCGATGATCACCTTCGGCGGATCGCTCCGGGCATCGAGACTGCTGCTGGCGCAAGCCGTGAAATCGAGTGTGATTGCCACGCTTGCCGCCCAGATCAATGCCACGAGAATTCGCCCCATCGATGCCCCGTTAGGAATGCCGCCGAGTGACGCGGACAAGGAAACCATCATAGGCGCAAGCCGGATGAATGACGAATGATCAGCGCGGCAACGACAGCACACGCAAAAGCGGCTCGCGACGCCACTGCCACGTCGCGAGCCGCTTCGAATAGCGCGCTGTCAAAAGCCCGTTACTGCGATTCCTCCGCCCACACGGCGTTCTCCCGCGTCATCAACGCGGTCGATGCCGCCGGTCCGAACGTGCCCGCCGAATATGAGCGCGGCCGCTCGCCCGACTTCGCCCAGCCTTCGAGAATCGGCTCGGCCCACGCCCATGCCGCTTCGAGTTCATCGCGGCGCATGAAGTGCGTCAGACGTCCGCGGATCACGTCGATCAGAAGCCGCTCATAGGCTTCCGCGCGACGCTCGGTGAACGCCTGCTGCAGGTCGAGGTTCAGGCTCACCGGCAGCATGTGCATGCCGCTGCCCGGCTCTTTCGCGAGCACTTGCAGCTGGATCGACTCTTCGGGTTGCAACTGGATCACCAGACGATTGCCGTAGGTTCGTCCACCGCTCGGGATGATCGAGAACGGCAGATCGGAGAATTCGATGACGATCTCCGACAGCTTCTTCTGCATCCGCTTGCCGGTGCGCAGGAAGAACGGCACGTTGGCCCAGCGCCAGTTGTTGATCCGCGCGCGCAACGCGACAAAGGTTTCGGCGCGGCTGCCCGCCGGCACGTTGTCTTCCTCGAGGTAGCCCTTGACCGCCTCGCCATCCACCGCGCCCGCCGTGTACTGGCCGCGCACCGTGTCGCGCGCGATGTCCTCGGGCGTCATCGGCCGCAGCGAGCGCAGCACCTTCAGCTTTTCGTCGCGCACCGCGTCGGGATCGAGCGACACCGGCGGCTCCATCGCGACGATGCACAGCAGTTGCAGCAGGTGGTTCTGCACCATGTCGCGCAGCGCGCCGGTCTTGTCGTAGAACCCCGCGCGGCTGCCCACGCCGACCGTTTCGGCCACTGTGATCTGCACGCTCTTGATGTACGGCGCCTGCCACAGCGGCCCGAAAATCGGATTGCCGAAGCGCAGCACCATCAGGTTCTGCACGGTTTCCTTGCCGAGGTAGTGGTCGATCCGGTAGATCTGCGCTTCTTCGAAATGCTTGCCGACCGCGTTGTTGATTTCCTGAGCGGACGCGAGATCGTGGCCGAGCGGCTTTTCGAGCACCACCCGCGAATTGCCGTCGACGAGCCCGGCCGACGACAGGTTGTCGCAGATATGGGTGAACAGATCCGGCGAGGTCGCCAGATAGAACACGCGGTTCACGCCGTCGCGCGACGCTTCCTTCAGGCGCAGGTAGTCCTCGGCCGCATCGACGTCCATCCGCACGTATTCGAAAATCGCGAGGAATTTGTCCCACGCCGACGCGTCGAACGCTTTTTCGTCGATGAAGGGCTTGGCCTTCTGCTCCATGAATTCGCTGATGTATTCCTCGCGCGACCAGGGCTTGCGCCCGATCGTCAGAATGCGGGTGTCGGGTGGCAGGTTACAGTGCAGATGCGCCATGTACAGCGCGGGCAGCAGCTTGCGGAACGACAGGTCGCCGGTGCCGCCGAAGATGATCATGTCGAGCGGCAGGTCGGGTGTGGCAGGAGCTTGTTGGGTCGTCATGGCACGGTCGCAGCGTCTAGGGGGAAGGCGTCGATCAGGAATCGGCGGCGGGCGGACGGGCTACGGCTCACGTCCGCTATGGCGCTTTTTCCGGCAAACATCTATGGTGCAACGTTTTGAGATAGTTTGCACGGCAGCATCTGCCGCAGGTTAGCGCAAGTTGCCAACCTTGCGCGCCAGACAGTCGTTTTTTCCGGATATTTTGCGGGATTATTTGCCGGTTGGGCCGCTGACGGTCAGCCGCGCGCCAGCCCGTCACGCGCGACCCGGCATGCGGCCAGATCCCACGCCGCGCAGCCGACGCTCTTGAACACCACCGGCCCCGCCGGCAAGGGCTGCGTCTGCTCGAGCACCGCGGCGATCCCGCCCACCCGCGCCCAATCGACACCGGCCTGGATGAAATCGCCGGCCTCGTGCATTGCGCCAGCCTGATCGTCGACGAACAGCGCGCTGCCCGCGATCGTAGTCGCGCCGATCTCGACCATCTGCGGCGTGAAAGCGCCGACGCCGATCACGAGCCGCTCGGCGCGCGCCGTCTCGTCGTAGACCGGCTGTTTGCTCGTGGTCAACGCGATCACGACGTCGACCGAAGCGGGAATCGTCGCGCCCGCATCCGCGAGCGGCCGCAGCTCACGCACCTTGCCGCGCTGCGCCGCGCAGAACGCTTCGGCGCGCGCGGGCGCGCTGCCCTTGACCCACACGCGCGCGTCGGGAAACACTTCGCCGATCGCCTCCAGATGATTGAGCGCCTGCGTGCCGGTGCCGATCAGCAGGAATTCACGCGGCGCGCCCGCGGCGAACGTCGCGATGCCGAGCATCGACATCGCCGCGGTCCGGCGCCCCGTCACTGTCGGACCATCGAGGATGAACAGCGTCTCGCCGGTATCGGCATCGAAGGCCATGACCTGACCGTGGATCGTCGGCAGATGGCGCGCGCCGTTGCTCGCGCACACATTGACGAGCTTGTGGATCGCGAGATCGGGCGCGGTGGCGGGCATCGACAGCATGACGCCGCCGGCGTTCAGCGGCACGACGAGCCGCTCGGGGCTCACGATGCGTCGTTGCGCGTAGTCGATGCTAGCGAGCCTCAACGCGTCGACAAGCGCTGCGTAAGGCATCAGCCGCGCGGTGGCGGCGGCGTCGAAGATCTGCGTGGTCGGGCGGGTCATGGGCGGAACGATCCAATGGGGATGGAGTGGGCATGACGTCACCGTAACCGAGCGCGAAAAAATTGACCAGTCGTGTGGACGTCTACTGCCCGCCGAATCGCGAACTCCGCTTCATGCCCAGCGCGCCGGCTAGCTCGTGCCGCGGCTGAGCGTCATCCCCCGCCCTGCATGGAAACGCGAGATCGTCGCGAACGGCAGGTACACGTCGGACTGATGCGGCGCGACGCCCGACGGGTTGTGAAACCACACGCCGCCGCGATCCCGCCCGTGCAGCAGGATCAGATGACCGCCCCGCCGCCGGTTCGTCCGCTCCGGATAGCGGATCTCGGGACTCACCGACACGATCGCGAGCGTATCGGCGTCGAGCCGCGCCGCGATCTCCTCGAGCGACGCCTGCGGCAGCACCTCGATATCGAGGCCGAACGCCGGGCCCGCCCAGTCGGCGAACGGCCGGTAGATCAGACCGTCGACGCCACCATCGTCGCGCAACCGGTATACGCCGTGCCGCAGCGCGTCGTCGAGCAGTGCGGCGCGCGGCGCGTGATCGATGCTCCAGTAGTCGAGAGCCGACTCGAGGCACGTCAGCCCGCACAGGCGTTGCGCCCAGAAGCGATAGCGCTCGGGGTCGGCGAAACCGCTGCGCTGCCAGTGCGGATCGTCGCACGGGTCGCGCTGCTGTTCGACGATGGCGTGCACCCACTCGGGGCTGCCCCATTGCGTGTAGTACGGGACGTCGGCGTGGCGGAGAACGGGTTCGGTCATCGGTGGTATCGGTCGGGTTGGGTTGTATCGGGCGGGGTTGCGCGGGGTTTACCTCCGCGGCTTCGCGACCCTGCTGACGCACGAAGCCCCACGCGCGCGATGACTGCTGCCCGGCGATCCGCGACTTGTCGAGCACCGCCACCGACAGGCCGCGCCACGCCAGGAAATAAGCGGCCGCGCAGCCCATGATGCCGGCACCGCCGATCACGACGTCGGCGTGGCTGGGAAACGGTTGGTCGGCGGGCGTGAAGGTCGAGTGCAGCGGGTAAGTCGTGGTCATGGGTGGGCGGGTTGGAGATGTGGGCGTCATCTTCGCAGTGGGAGCCATCGTCCGCAATGACGAGCGACAGTCGGCACCGCGGCTGGTCGCAGCCGGCGCCTGTCGGAATGCCCGATTATCCGTCACACGAATATTCGTCGATTATGCGTCACGCAAATATTTGACAAATATTCGTCTTACGCATAAATTGCGTTTATTCGTCTCGCAGATAATCCGCCATGCTCCACCTGATCGCCACGTCGGACCAGCTCGCGCAGTTGCTAGCGGCCAGCCGCCGCCAGGCCGGCCTCACGCAGACCGAGGCCGCCGCGCGCGTCGGCGTGAGCCAAAGCCGCATTTCCGCGCTCGAAACCGATGCGAGCGGGCTCACGCTCACCCAGCTGCTCGCGCTGTGCGGCGCCTACGGCCTGCAACTGCAGTTGCGCGACAAAAATCAGCCGAGCTCCGAGCCGGCACCGAACGTCGAGTGGTGAGATGGCCCGGCAAACCGCTTCGAAGGCACTGTCGGTGTGGGCCAACGGCGAGCGCGTCGGGCTCTGGCGGCTGCCCGCGCGCGGCCCGATGGAGTTCGCCTACGAGGCCGCCTGGATCGCGTCGCCCGCGGGTCGTCCGCTGTCGCTGTCGCTGCCGTTCACGCCCGGCAACATGACGCACAAAGGGCCGCGGGTGCTCAACTACTTCGACAACCTGCTGCCCGACAGCGACGTCATCCGCAAACGCATCGCGCAGCGCTACCGGACCGAAACGCTCGAAGCGTTCGACCTGCTGCAGGCCATCGGCCGCGACTGCGTCGGCGCGGTCCAGCTGCTCGCCGAAGACGACGCGCCGGCCGGGGTCCAGCGCATCGAAGGCACGCCGCTTTCCGACGACGACATCGAGGCGCTGCTCGCGCAGACGGTCGGCAAACCGACGCTCGGCGCGCCCGACGAATTTGACGATTTCCGCATCTCGCTCGCCGGCGCGCAGGAGAAAACCGCGCTGCTGTGGCACGACGGCCAATGGCAACGGCCGCACGGCGCGACGCCGACCACGCATATCTTCAAGCTGCCGCTCGGGCTGGTCGGCAACCGGCTCGCCGATCTCAGCACGTCGGTCGAAAACGAGTGGCTGTGTCTGCGGATTCTGCGCGCGTTCGGCCTGCCGGTCGCGAACACCGAGGTGCTCAGGTTCGGCAAGCAGCGCGTGCTCGCCGTCGAACGCTTCGACCGGCAGATGCATTCGAGCGGCAGTTGGCTGCTGCGTCTGCCGCAGGAAGATTTCTGCCAGGTCTACGGCGTGCCGTCGCATCGCAAGTACGAAAACGAGGGCGGCCCCGGCGTGCTCGACCTCGCGCGAATTCTGCAGCAATCGGTCGAGGCGCGGCAGGACATCGAGACCCTGCTCGCGAGCCAGATCCTGTTCTGGATGCTGGCCGCGCCGGACGGCCACGCGAAGAACTTCAGCATCCGCCTGCTCGCCGGTGGCCAGTACCGTCTGACGCCGCTTTACGACGTGATGTCGATCTGGCCGGTCGAGGGCAACGGCCCGAACCAGTGGTCGTGGTACAAGGCGCGGCTTGCGATGGGTCTATGGTCGCGCAGCAAGCACGATGCGTTTCGCGACGTGCAGCGGCGACACTTCAACGCGATGGCGTTGAAATGCTCGTACGGCGCCGACGCCGAGCCGCTGCTCCAGCGTCTGATCGAGCAGACACCTGGCGTGATCGATCGGGTCTCGGCGGAGTTGCCCGAGCGCTTTCCGGGCAAGGTCGCCGAGCGGATTTTCAAAGGACTTCAAAATTCGGCGGCCCGGCTCGACACGATGCCGGCAAGCTGAACACTTTTCATTGCGCCTCTCGCCTGGCTTTTCCGCAAGGGCGGACCTGCCGGGCTTTGCGGCAAGCGGCCGGATCCGTCGCCTTGCGCACTACTCATTCGTGGATTCCCTACGGTTTCGTCATCGTTTCACCGGTAGAATGCCTTTTGATGCTCAATGCATCAAAGTCACCGGCACGGCCATGGCGTCGCTTGCATCAGCGGACTCGGCGGCCGGTCTGACAAAATCATAAATGGTGATTTTTTTACGGTACATTTGCTGTCCCCGCGTGGCCGATTCATGCGCATAGCATGCGCAGGGTCGGCTTGCGCCTGCCGACCGCGCTCCAGATGTACCTTTTAACCCGGCGGATTTTCACCCAGCATGGCCAACGAAACACACTCACCCGACTCCATCGCGGTTGCCGAGCGCGTGCGCGAGTTGATGAGCAGGCATGGAATCGGCAAGCGACAGCAAACCACGGAGCTATGCCGCATCCTCGATCTGAGTTTTTCTCAGGGGCACCGCAAACTGCGCGGCAATAGTCCGTGGACGCTGTCGCAGATCAAGAAAGTCGCCGAGGTATTCGACGAACCCGCGGCGCAGCTATTCGGCGCGCAGTCGCTCGATCCGGGCGTCGTCGGCGCGATCGCCCAGGAGGCGGTGTTCTGCATCGGCGCGACCGAAATCGCCTGCACCGCGTGGGTCGGCGCGGCGCTCGAACCGGGTAGCCGCCCGGAATTCGTCGCCTATTCGCGGCTCGGTCAATGGCGCGTCTCGCGTCATGATGGCGCGCTGTATCAGAGCGCGTACGAAGTCCACAAGATCGAGATCTATCCGCGCCGCGCCGAGACCGACAAGCCGGCCATCGCGGTGGTCGACGACGATCGTGCAAGCGCCGATAACCTGCGCGATTATCTGGAGCGCAGCGGCTTCACGGCGGTCGCGATCTATGGGCTCGCGGCCTTCAGCGAGCAGTTGCAGACGCAGGTGTTCGACGGCGTGATCATCGACTGGCTGTTCGGCTCGCAGACCTCGGCGGCCGCGATTCGCGCGGTGCGCGCGTCGGAGAACCCGGACGCGCCGATCTTCGTGCTCACCGGAGAACTGCTGACCGGCAAGGCCAGCGAATCGGAGATCAGCGAGGTGATCCGCGATTACGACGTCGCGTGCTACGAGAAGCCCGCGCGCATGGCGATCCTCGTCGCCGATCTGTCGAAGCGGCTGAACCGCCCCTGAAGCGCGGGCGCCGATGCGCGCCCCGTTCGCGGCAGCGCCGCCTTCACGCGCTCACGCGCTCACGCCTGATGCCGCGCCGCCAGCGCCCGCTGCAGGGCGTGCTTCAGATCCTCGTAATGGACTGGCTTTAACAGCGCCTCGAACACCGACGGCACGCCAGTCGCGCCACTTTCGCCATTGCGCACGACCTCCGGCGCGTACGCGCTGACCACGATCACCGGCACGCCCGCCGACGGTCCGTCGCGCGTCGCGAAGTCTTCGAGAAACGTGTAGCCATCGCGCTCCGGCATGTGCAGATCGAGCAGCACCACTTCGCAGCGGTGGGTGTCGAGCCACGCGAGCGCGTCGTTGGCATTGCCGAATGCGAGCGAGTCGTAGCCCATGTGCGCGACCATTTCGCTGAGCGACTCGCGGATCAGCCGGTTATCGTCGATGATCAGCACGCACGGCTGCGCGCCGTCCGGCTCGGCTTGCTCCGCGACCTCGGCCGGCTCGACGGTTGCGACCGGCACGACCGGGATCGTCACCGTGAAGCTGGCGCCCTCGCCGACCGTGCTCGCAATATCCACCGTGCCGCCGAACAGCTTCACGAGCCCTTGCACGATCGTGAGCCCCATCCCCGCGCCTTCGAAGCGGCGCGTGCGCGACGCGTCGAGCTGCGTGAACTCCTTGAAGATCAGCGGGATCTGTTCGGACGGCACGCCCGGCCCCGTATCGCTGACGACGAAAATCAGCAGCGCCGGCTCTTGCCGCAGTTCGACGCGCACCGTGCCGGTCTCGGTGTAGCGGATCGCGTTGGTGACGAGGTTGTTGACGATCTGCCGGATGCGGTGCGGGTCCGACTCGACGAGCCCGCTCGCGCCGCTCGCCTCGCTTTCGAGCTCGAGCCCGCGCGTCCTGGCGGAGATCGTGTGTTCATCGACGATCGACGCCAGCAGCTCGCGCGGCTCGAAATGCTGGTGCCGCAGTTCGAGCTTGCCGGCGCCAAGGCGCGCGTAGTCGGTCAGGTCCTTCATCTGCGCCTCGAGATGGCGCGCCGCGGTTTCGAGCCGCTGGATCACCTTGCGGTCGGCCTCCGAGTGATAGTTGAAGCCGAGCAGTTCCACCGACGAGACGATCGCATGCAGCGGCGTGCGCAGTTCATGGCCGATCATGCCGAGAAACGCATCCTTCGCGAGGCTCGCCTCGCGCGCCGCGCGGCTCGCCTGATGCTCGGCTTCCAGCGCCGCGCGCTGCTGGCGCATCAGCCGCGTGCGGCGCCGGCCGTTGAGCACGAGCAGCAGCGTCGCCGCCGCCGACAGCAATAGCAGCACCAGACCGCCCGCGAACAGGATGCGGCGCTTGTCGATGAAATCGCGGTTCATCGCCTCGCGGTCGGCGACATCGGCGAAACGGCGCGACAGCGCGAGATCGTTGACCTCGCTCCAGTGCTGGCGCAGCTGCGCGTCGATCCGCGCGGCACGCGCACGGTCGCGCTGCAGTACCTCGATCTCGGGCTGGATGTCGTCGAGCACAGTCTCGAGCGTCTTGATTTCGTCGAGCTGCCGTTGCAACAGAGCGAGCTGCGCGGAGAGCCGATGCGTCGAGCCGGCCATCACGCGCAGCTTCGATTGCAGCAGCTGGAAGCGCAGCTGCAACTGCTGATAATCGTCGTCGGCACCGGACTGATACAGCAGCAGCTGGTTCTCGAAGCGCGCGTACGCGATCTGCAGTTGCGCGGCGTCCCAGTAGAAACCGTCGTAGGTACCGGTCAGCTGCTCGGTCGCGCGCGGGTTCAACAGGTTCGCATAGAGCAGATAGCCGATCGCGCCGGCGGGCGCCGCGAGCGCCATCAGCCAGATCAGCACGTTCAACACGCGCCGCCACGGACGGCGCGCTATTTGACGATGAGGGCCTTGATCTGCCATACGAATTTCGAGTCGCCGACCGCGCCAGTCAGTTCATCTGGAAAAGCGTCGCGCGGATAGATCAGAAACAGCGGCCCGAAGTCGCTGAGTTTCAGGCGCTGGCCGTTCATGCTGTACGCGACGATCACGCCGTAGCGTTCGCAGTCCGACACCGGCACGGTGTAGGTGTAGTCGTCGAACGTGTGGAGTTCGATCTGGGTGCCGTGCGCGCCGACGGCCTTCAGGATGTCGGCGAGCCTGGGCCCGGTGAACGTCGAGCGCGGCGTCCAGGTGGTCGAGGTCGTGATCGTATGCACGGGCAGCGCGAGCAGTTGAGCCTCGTTGAAGTGATAGGTGCGATGCGCGGCGTCGTTGGTATTGGCGATCTTGCCCTGCACGTCGAGCGCCAGCGCCGGCGACTGCCGTGCGCCCGGCTGCGCATGCGCGCAACAGACGGAAAGCCCGACGATCAGTCCCGCCAGCCCCGTCAGCCAGCGCATCCGCCAGGGCACACCGGTTCCGCTGGCTGCGTAGCGCAGCGTTGCAATCAGATTGGCCATTTGCTTTTTTTATCCGATTTCGTTGATTCGCCGGACCGCGGGCGGCGCCACGGTCAGCCGATCTCATGCCACGCGAAGTGTTGCGCCGTACCGTGCCGTCAAACGCGTGCCACCCCGACACGCGACCTTTGACCCGCATGCATAATATCGCCAAAATGCGCTGACTCAAAAACGGGGACCCGCGATGTCGCGCCAGTGCGTCAGCGCGCGCCGCGCGCGCATCCCCGCGGACCATTGCCTTCCATCGCGCCACGCGGCGCCTCGATAGTCATGAACAAGCCGGTCCTGCCTCTGACGTACGAACAGCTCGATCACTGGATCGAATCGCTGCAACCCGCGTTGCTCGCCGAGCATTTCTCGATGGCGCTCGGGATTCTGCGCGGCGGCGCGCCGCTCGCGCTGATGGTGTCGCACGCGGTCGGCGCGCCGGTCGCGTTCCTGCGCTACGACCGCCAGACGCGCGCGGTCGCATGGGATTCGACGCTGTCGATCCCGCCCGCCGGATCGAAAGTGCTGTTGTGCGAGGACATCGCGGGACGCGGTTTTACGCTCGTCGATTGCATCGCGTTTCTGCAGGCGCACGGGCTCGAAGTCAAAACCCTGACCGCCGCGCTCGATGATCTGAGCCGCGCGCAGCCCGACTACGCGATCGATGCGCGCGGCTACTTCGCCCTCTTTCCATGGGAGCGCCAGGCGTACACCGAGCGCTACCGCGACGACTGGGCGCGCGTCGAAGCCGGCGCCGCGCCCGCGATGGCCAACGACCACGAGTACGCGGCCTACGCGATCGACCTCGACGGCATCCTGCTGCCCGACGTACCGCTCGCGCGCTACGACGAGGACCTCGCCGCCGCGCTCGCCGAGCGCGACGCGCTGCTGCCGTTCGAGGTGCTGCCCGGCATCGACCTGCAGCAGGTGCGCACGATCATCACGGGCCGCCCGGAGATGGATCGCGCGCGCACCGAAGCCTGGCTCGCGCGACACGGCTTCGCTCACATGCAGTTGGCGATGCGCACGCCCGGCCGGCACGACGACAGCCCCGCCGGCGCGGCCGCGCACAAGGCGAGCGCGGCGCTGCGCGCGGGTGTCACGCACTTCGTCGAAAGCGATCCGGTGCAGGCGCTGCTGATCGCGCAGCAAGCGCCGCTGCTGCGCGTGATCTGGTGGGATGCGCTGACGCGCACGGGGATTTTGGTGAGCGCAAGGGCGTGGAGTTGAGCGCAACGTTCCTTGTGGGCGCAGCGCCCGAACACCGCCGCTACCTGTCCTTCGCCTCGCGCAACTGCAAATGCCGCGCGGCCCGCTGCGACGCGACGACGATCAGCTTCATCGTCGCGCGCGTCGCGCCGACGAACAGCTTGCGCGCGCTGCGTTCGTCGAACGCGTCGAAGTCGATCTCGGTGAAGATCACGCACGGCGCCGCCTGCCCCTTGAAGCGGTAGATCGACTCGAACAGCACGTCGCCTTCACGATACTCCGGGTTGCCGAACAGATCGTATTTGCCGGTGAAACTGCGCAGCCGATGCGGACCGAGCTGATCGAGCGCGCTCATCGCCGAGCCCTCGCGGCCGCGGAACGACAGCACCGCGATGTCCTGCTTGCGAAAACCGAGCGATAGCGCCTGCGTGATGGCGCGCTTGGTTGCGTCGATACTGCTTTCGGCGCCCTGCGCTTCGTCGTAGACCGACACCGAAACCTCGGAGCCGTCGAACGGACTGCCCGACGTAAGTGCCGCGGCCAGCGGCACCGACGCGCCCAGCACGTCGCGCAGATAATCGAGGATGTCGCGAGGACTGCGGTAATTGGTGGTTTCTCTCAGCGTGGTCCAGCCGGGCAACGAGACCGGCTCACGCATGTACAGATTCTGCAGTGGGTCTTCGAGCCACCACCACGCGGCGCCCGGCCGCAGCAGCCGCTCGAGCGCGGCAACCCATGGCTGCTGGAAATCCTGCCCTTCGTCGACGATCAGTACGTCGAATTGCCAGCGCGGTTCGATCGGCGTGTCGGCGAATACGGCCTCCAGTTGATCGAACACCTGCGCCGACCGGAAATCGGGCGCGCGGCCCGCGTCGCGCGCGATCCAGTCGCAAAGCTGGTGATAGTTCGCGACCTTCGCCTCCGGCGGCGCGACCCGCGCGATGTGATCGGCGAGCGGCCGGTTGAAGCACACGTACAACGGCCGCTCGCCGCGCGCGACCGCGTCCTTCATCACCTGCACCGCGAGTTGCGTCTTGCCGGAGCCCGCCGTGCCAATCACGCGCAAACGGAACGGCGCGAATTCGAGCCGCCGGGCCCATGTCGCAAGTCCGCCCGAAAGGCGCGTGACGAGCGTGCCCGCCTGCCCGACGAGCGCGCTCGTGTCGGGCGTCAACGCGAGTTCGTCGGCGAGAAAGTGGTGGATTTTCGCCGCGCAGGGAAGCCGCGGTTCATCGGCCGGCAGCGCTTCGCGGACGATCGCCGCGAGACGCTCGCGCCGCGTAGCGTCGACGATGCGCGCGGGATTCACGCCGGCGATCGCCGCATCCTTGACGATGTGATCGGGACAGTACAGCAGTTCCTCGATGAAATAGGCGCCCGCGCCGAACGCCGCGGTAAAACGCCGGTGCAGACTCTCGATCGTATGCGCGAGCGCGATCGCGACGTTTCGCTCGGTCTGCAGATACACCTTGACGAGCCCCTTCGGCGTTTCGCGCAGAAAGCCGGTCTTCTGCTCGATGATCAGCAGGCGCCCGGCGGGACTCACGATCACGAAATCGGCCTCGCCGAACACGGAGAAGTTCTGGTTCAGGCGCGTCCAATGCACGCCGTGGTAGACGGTGTAGTCGGCGGGCAGTGCCTTTTCGAGCAGCGCGAGCGTTTCACGTTCGCGCGCCGCCGCGCCGGTCGCTTCGAGGCTCTTCCAGTCGTCGGGAACAATGCGGGCCATGCAATGCCTCAATGAGTTGGGATGCGTGTTTTCAGCGGGCAATCCGGAGTGCGGTCATTGTACGCAACGCAATGTCGGCCGGGCGGCCCGTCGCGCAAAGGCGCGCACATCGTGTATCGTTACTGGCTGAACGCCGCGCATGCCGCGCGGCTTGCCAACCGTAAGAGAAAAGGATTTACCGGATGATTACGATCTGGGGACGCGCCAATTCGGTCAACGTCCAGAAGGTCTTGTGGTGCTGCGACGAACTCGTGCTGCCATTCGATCGCATCGACGCGGGCCTGCAATTCGGCCGCAACAACGAACCCGACTATCTCGCGATGAACCCGACCGGCAAGATCCCGACACTGGTCGACGACGACTTCGTGCTGTGGGAATCCAACTCGATCCTGCGCTATCTGGCGATGCAATACGGCGAATCGAGCCTGCTGTATCCGGCCGGCCCGAAACTGCGCGCGAGCATCGACCGCTGGCTGGACTGGTCGCTGTCGACGCTGCAGCCAGTGGAACGTCCCGTTTTCTGGGCCCTCGTGCGCACGCCCGAGGCCGAGCGCGACGCCGCCAAACTCGCCGCCGACGCGAAGGCGGTCACCGTCCTGTGGCGCCTGCTCGACACGCATCTGCAGGGCCGCTTCTTTCTCGAAGGCGACAAGTTCACGCTCGCCGATATCGTGATCGGCGCGTACGCGAAGCGCTGGTTCGGCCTCGACGGTTTGCAGCGGCCGCCGCTGCCGAATCTGGAGCGCTGGTATTCGCGTCTCACGACGCGTTCCGGGTTCAAGAAGTATGTGGATTTCCCGTTGACCTGAGCATGGCGCGGGTCGGCGGAAACGGTTCAGGTATTCGTGCGACCCGCAAACTCTTCAACCTTGCTCGCGGGGCCGGACACGATCAGCAGATCCCCCGGCACGACAACCGTGTCAGGCCCCGCGTGCTGGAACTCTTCGCCAGCGCGCCTGACGGCCATGACCATCACACCGAACGCCTCCAGAACGCCGCAATCTGCGAGCGGACGGTTGTGTGTCGGCGCCGGGGCATGAATCGCGGCGACGGCAAATCCTTCGCCGAATTCAATGTAGTCCACGATTCGGCCTGCGATCAGGTGAGCGATCCGTTCACCCATTTCCGCTTCCGGATAAACCACGTGATGCGCGCCAATGCGCTGGGCAATCTGGCCGTGTTCCGCGGTCACCGCCTTCAGCCAGATGTCCTTGATCTGAAGTTCCGTTAGGGCCATCAAGGTCATCAGGCTCGCCGAAAGGTCGCTTCCAATGCCCACGATCGCATGAGGGAAGTCCGCAACACCCAATTGGCGCAGGGTATTCACGTTGGTCGAATCGGCCTGGACGGCATGCGTCAAGCGGTCCGCCCATAACTGCACCTGCTGCTCGTCCCGGTCGATTCCCATCACGTCATGGCCAAGCCGAAGCAGCGACTGGGCCACGGCACAGCCGAACCGCCCCAAACCGATGACGACCACACTGTCGCCTTTCGAAAAAGAGAGCGAAATCTTGAACAGGTCAGCCAACAATTGGATGCTCCTCCGGGTAGCTATATTGCGCACGCCGCTCAACCAGCATTAACGACGTCGCAAAGGTAATGGTTCCAACCCGGCCGACGTACATCAGCGCGATGATCACGAACTGTGCCGGCGCAGGCAAATCACCCGTGATACCCGTTGACAGACCGACCGTACTGAACGCCGAAACAACTTCGAAGATGACCTGATCGGTAGGAAAATCGGTGATGTGCAAAATGATCAGTGTGCCGAGCGTGATCATCACGCCACCCAGCGCCACCACGGTAATCGCTTGCCGCTGCGCCGACACGCTGACACGGCGCCCAAACGCTTCGATATCGCCACGCCCGCGGATCTCTGCGATCACCAGCAAGGCCAGAATGGCGATGGTGCCGATCTTGACACCCCCTGCCGTCCCCGCGCTGCCCCCGCCAACGAACATCAGGAAGAAATGCAGGGCCCAGCTGTCATGACTCATTGCGCCGATGTCGAGCGAGTTGAAACCCGCCGTGCGCGCGGATACCGAGGCGAACGCTGCCGAAAGGAGCTTCTCTCCGAACGGCATCGGACCCAGGGTTTGCGGATTGGTCCATTCGAACAGCAGCAACGCAAGAAATCCGCCGAGCAGCAGCACCCCCGTGACCACTAAAGTGAGCCTGGTGTGCAATGAAAGCCGACGGGCACCCCGAAGTTTTTCCCGCAGATCGTACAGAACCGGAAACCCGATTCCGCCGACGACAATCGCGACCATCACCGGTACCAGCATCGACGCGTCGGCGGCATAGCGCATCAGACTGTCCGGGTGAATTGAAAAGCCCGCGTTGTTGAACGCGGAGACCGCATGGAACCATCCACTCCATGCGGCCTCGCCCCATTGGATGTTGTACCCGAGATGAAGCCTGACCGTCAGCCAGAGTGCCGTGGTCAGTTGAGTGACGAGCGTCACGACGAGCACCAGGCGCGCCACGCTGCCGATGTCCCCGAGACGGAGCGTGTGCGTCTCGACCTGGGTGATCAGCTTCGCTCGCAGCGGCAAGGACCGGTTGACCATGAGTCCCAGCAAGGTGGCTGCGGTCATCATGCCGAAACCGCCAATCTGAAACAGGCCGAGGATGACCCACTGTCCAAAGCTTGACCAGTAGGTGCCCGTATCGACAACGACGAGTCCAGTCACGCAGACCGCGGAGGTAGCGGTAAAAAAAGCGCTCAGCCACGGCGCTGCCTCACCTTTGGCCTGCGACAAGGGCAACCTCAAAAGGAGCGTCCCTGCGGCAATCGCAAAGAGAAAAGCTAAGGCTACTGCCCGCGATGGGTGAAGCAGTTGTCTCATCGAGATCCCATCAAACACATTCAGAGACTGACTGACAAAGAATAGGCATTTTTTGCCAGTAAGACCCTATTTTTCGTTTGTTGTCAGTTGTAAGCCAAATCTGGGCAATCCCGATTCTCTCGACGCTTCGACCGGCGCGGCACTTGCATCCCCCTGCCTCTATAATCGACGCATGAAAACCGCCAAGCCCGCCGCGACCGGCCGTTCGGTCGCTCCCACACCTGCCGCCCCCGCCTCCGATGCACACGATCATCGAGCGCATCACGATGTGCACGAGCCGTCGCACGCACATGGCCCGTCGCAGGAAGCGGCTCTCGCACTCGCCGAGGAATATTGCCGCGAACGCGGCGAAAAACTCACGCCGATCCGGCGCAAGGTGCTCGAACTGCTGCTGAACTCGGGACGCGCGACCAAGGCCTATTCGCTGCTCGACGAAATGCGCCAGATCCACGCCGGCTCGGCGCCGCCGACCGTCTATCGCGCGTTGGATTTTTTACTGTCGGTGGGGCTCGTGCATCGGATCGAATCGATCAATGCGTTCACGGTCTGCCATGATCTGACGCAATGCCAGCACGGCATTCTCGTCGTATGCCAGCAATGTGGCAGCGTCACCGAATTGCATCAACCGAAGCTGCGTCAGGCCCTCGTCGCGCAGATCGAGGAGGCGGGCTATCGGCTCGCGAGCGACGAAATCGAATTGAAGGGATTGTGTGCCGCCTGTCAGGCGGCCAAAGCGGCCAGCGCGGCCGCGCTGGTGGCCGCGGCGAAATAGCGGCGCGCCATATTGGGTGCGCAACGCTGTGTGACGCGCTGCCAAGCGTCGATGGCCGTGCGCTGCTTCGAGAAACGACATCTCCCGCCGCGCGCCGGCCTGCTCTGTCTAAAACCCGCTCCCACGAGAGCCGCTGCGAAGCTGCGAAGCGTCGATCAACCCGCCGCGCGGGCGTCGATCGCGTCGTGCAGCAGCGTCACGAGCGCTTCGGGTAACGCGGGCTTGGTCATGAAATGCTGGAAGCCTTCGCCGATGCTGCGCAGGCGGTATGCGTCGTCGGTATGGCCGGTGAGCGCCACTGCCACCGAGGGGGAATGACCGCCGCAAATCTCGTGGTCGCGCAGCCGCTGGATCAGATAGAAGCCATCCATGGCCGGCAAGTCGAGGTCGCAGACGACCGCGTCGGGAAGCAACCGCATCGCCGCGACGACGCCCTCTTCCGCATCGGCGACCGCGCAAACCTTCGCGCCTTCCGCCTCGAGTAACAAGGTCAACGATTCCCGGCTGTCCGGGTCGTCCTCCACCAGCACGATCGTGGCCTGATCGAGCCTCATTGCTGCGTTCATCGTATGTTGTTGCTCTGAAAAACCGGTTAGGCCGTCCGAGGGGGCGGAGGTTTCACTTTGTATTTCACTTTGCTGATTGCCGCCGATTCGCGCGGCCACGGTGTTGCTGTCCATGATTCCGACCCGATTTCGCACGCCGAGTTGCAGACAGGTCCGCGCTTGTAAAACATTGCGCCACATCTTCCCGAGTACAACGCTTGCGCACGGTAACGCGCCAAAATTGCACGTCGATGAAAAAACGGCGCTCGACGCACACCGCGATTTAGCTGCTCAGTGTCCGCAGTTTTTCCGCGGCTCGCCGATCGCCGGCACCCGATGTTCCGGCGCGGTTCGTACGAACCCCGTTCGTACGGCCTTCGCCGCCCGGTATCGATTCTGCCCTTCGTATTGTTTGCACAACGCGGCGCTGCCGTTCGTTTTGCGTCGCTCGCATCCGACGACACTGCAAGCACGTCGCGTGCCTCATTGCAGCGGTTCGCGTCACGTAAAGAAGGGCTCGGTCGCGGTTGCCGATGTCGCGCGATGAACGGCGCTGGCCTGCTAACCGGTGGTGTCGCGGCGCTATCATCGTGGGCGCGCATGCGCGCCTACCGATGCCCCCTCATCTCAACCCGAGGTCAACCGACACCATGTCCGCCCCATCGCCCGCGCTTTCCGCCGCGACGCTCGACATCCTTCGTCACGTCAGCACCGCCACGCTGACCACGCAGCTATTCAAGCGCGGTCTGCGCAACACCTTCATGCAGGGCGTCGCGCCGCTCGGTCCGCGGCGCGGCGCGAATCTGGTCGGGCCGGCGTTCACGCTGCGCAACATCCCATCGCGCGAAGACATCGACGTACTGGAACTATTCGCGGACCCTGAGTACGCGCAACGCAAATGCGTCGAGACCATTGCGCCGGGCCACGTGCTCGTGCAGGATTGCCGCGGCGAGCGCGGCAGCGCGTCGTTCGGTTCGATTCTGTCGCTTCGTTTGCAGGTGCGCGGTGTTGCCGGGATGGTGTCCGACGGCCCGGTGCGCGACAGCGCGACGATCGCCGCGCTCGACATGCCGGTGTTTTGCGCCGGCGCGAGCGCGCCGCCCAATCTGATCCGCCATCATGCGGTCGATATCAACGTGCCGATCGGCTGTGGTGGAGTCGCGGTGTTTCCGGGCGACGTGATCGTCGGCGATGCGGATGGAGTTGTGGTAATTCCGCTGAAGATGGCCGACGACGTCGCGCAAGCCGCCGCCGGACAGGAACAGCTCGAGGCGTTTCTCACCGAGAGGATTCGGGCCGGCGCCGCGCTGCCCGGCACCTATCCGCCGAACGACGAGACGAAGGCGGCGTTCGACGAGTGGAAGAAAAATCGCAAAAGCTAGGGCCTTTTCAAAGGACGCGGCGCCCGGTGCGCCACACCGGGCGCCAGTTCAATCGCCCTTGCCGGGCCCGATGCCCTGCACCAGCAACGCCACCGCGTGCCGCGCAATCTCCGCGCCGCCGATACTGTGGCGCAACGGATCGTTGCGCCACAGCTTCGAGGTGGCAAGCGGCAGAATCGTCATGCCGAGCAGCGTGACGAACACGAGCGCGGGTTCGAGCGATGCATTCAGGCGCCCCTCCTTCTGCCAGCGCGCGATCGCCAGCAGCGACGCCTTCTGATGCGCGAAACCAAAGCGCTCATGCATGCGCTGGCGCAGCAGCCCGCCGTCGCTGATCACTTCGCGCACCCACAGCGACGCGAACCACGGGTTGTCGCTCGCGATCTGCACGAGCCGCTCCGTGAGTTGCGTGATTGCCGCGACCGGATCGTCGGGATTCTCCTGAAACGGCAGCCCGAGGCTCGCGCGCAACGGTACGAAACACTCGTCGATCAGCACGTCGAGCAGTTGATCGCGCGTCTTGAAGTAGTAGTGCACCATCGCGGGCGTGACGCCGGCCTCGCGGGCGATCTCACCCAGCGATGTCTCGACGATGCCCTGCCTCGCGAACAGCGTCAGCGCGGCGTCGAGCAAGCGCGCACGCTGCGCGGGACCGCGCGCGGCGCCCGACGGCCGGCCGGGGCGGCGGGCGGCCGATCCAGCCGGTGCGCTGCTGCCGATATTCGCGGCATGAATATCCGTTGGCGCTGCCGTGAGTTTGGGCTTCGACGCGTCGCGCTCTTTCGCGGCAATTCGCGCGGGCGGCCCCGTATCTGCCACGGCATTGTGCGCCGCGGCGTCGTCAGGCGAGATCCTTGTCATTGCATTGAATTTGACGTGAGAGGCGATGTCACATATATTAATCTCTCAGTTAATTAATTTCAACGCGTTGCCACCATGGAACAACCCGCTACGACCCTGTCAGTCGACCCCGCGGCCGACCATCCGCCGATCCGGCTGCTGTTTCCGGCGCTGCTACTGGTCATGCTGCTCGCCGCCCTGGACCAGACGATTGTCTCGACCGCGCTCCCGACCATCGTCGGCGAACTGGGCGGGCTCAATAACCTGTCGTGGGTCGTGACCGCCTACCTGCTCAGTTCGACCATCGTCGTGCCGCTGTACGGCAAGTTCGGCGATCTGTTCGGCCGCAAGATCGTGCTGCAGACGGCGATCGTCATCTTTCTCGTCGGCTCGGCGCTGTGTGGCATCGCGCAGAACATGAGCCAGCTGATCGTGCTGCGCGCGCTGCAAGGGCTCGGCGGCGGCGGCCTGCTCGTCGTGACGATGGCGGCGATCGCCGACGTGATTCCGCCCGCTGAGCGTGGCCGCTACCAGGGCGTGTTCGGCGGCATCTTCGGTCTTGCCACCGTCATCGGTCCGCTGCTCGGCGGCTTTCTGGTCGAGCGTCTGACGTGGCGCTGGATCTTCTACATCAACCTGCCGCTCGGCATCGTGTCGCTCATCGTGATCGGCGCGGTGTTCAAGCCGCACGTGCGCCACGTGAAGCACACGATCGATTACATGGGTGCCGCGTTTCTCGCCGGCGCGCTGACCTGCATCATCCTGTTCACGAGTCAGGGCGGCACGATCCTGCCGTGGTCGTCGCCGCAACTGTGGTTCACGCTCGGCATGGGCCTCGCAGCGATCTGGGGATTCATTCACGAAGAACGCAGCGCGGTCGAACCGATCATGCCGCTCGGACTGTTCAAACAGCGCACGTTTCTGATCAGCAGCCTCGTGAGCTTCATCATCGGCGTATCGCTGTTCGGCTCCGTGACGTTCATTCCGCTCTATCTGCAGGTCGTGAAGGGCTCCACGCCGACGCAAGCCGGCATGCAGATGCTGCCGATGATGGGCGGCCTGTTCATCCTGTCGATGGTGACGGGCCGCGTGATCAGCAAGATCGGCAAGTACCGGCTGTTCCCGATCATGGGCACGTTCCTCGTCTCCGTGGCGATGCTGCTGCTCGCGCGCCTGCAGATCGATACGCCGATTCATGTGATGTATCTGTACATGGGTCTGCTCGGCTGCGGCCTCGGCATGGTGATGCAGGTGCTGGTCCTCGCGGTCCAGAACACCGTAGCGTTCAAGCATATGGGTGTGGCGACGTCGGGCGTCACGCTGTTTCGCTCGATCGGCGGCTCGATCGGCGTGGCCGGTTTCGGCGCGGTGTTCTCGAACGGCCTCGCCGGACGCCTCGAAAAGCTGATCCCGCCCGACACCGAACTTCCGCAGGCATTGGGTCCCGCAGCGATTCATCAGCTGCCCGAAGCATTGCGCAACGACTATCTGCATGCGTTCGCGGGTGCGTTGCACACCGTGTATCTGTCGGCCGCATGCGTCGTGGTGCTCGCCTTCGTGCTCGCATGGCTGCTGAAGGATCATCCGTTGCGCAAGCACTGAGCGTACTTCGACGCCTGATCGGGAAGCTGATGCAAACGCGTACCGGCAGGCGCCAGATAGAAGGTCAATCACGAGGCCGCACGCACGACGCGTCGGCCTCGTTGTTTTTTTGTCGCGCTCGCTTCATGCGGCGCGATGCTTCCGGGTACCTTCCATTTGTCGTGAAACAACAAACACATACACTCGTTTCGAATGTATGGCCAGGGTTTCTTCATACCTCCAAATGAGCGGTAGCGCACACAATCCAGGGGCCAACCGCGTTGACGTCCCCCGTGAAACGCCACATATTGGAACCCGTGGAAACGCAGCCGCTGCCTACGTCTCCACGACTTCCGGCGCATGTGGATCGTGATTCCGCGGACAAGGCTCCTGCCTCTACACGATCCGAAGCATGCCTTTACGGCATCGTTTTCCAAAGGTGGGTCCACGGCATGTCCACCCAGACAGCAACCGGCCAAACTTTCCCCACGCCCTGCAAACGCTGCGGTGGCGCACTGTACCGACAAGTCGACGCCTGCCCCTACTGTGGCGCTGCGCATCCGTTCGACCAGGACGATCCGCACATCCGCACCGGGATTCCAGGCAGCCGTGCGAGCGCCACGCACAAGCCCCTGCCCCGTTTCGACAACGAGCTCGGCACACGGGACGAGCCCGCCATCGCCGCTGCCGCGATGGCGTCCGAACCCCTGTTGCGGACCGAGCCGGTCATGCACACGGCGCTCGTGTCGACCGACACCACTATCCCACCTTACGAAGATCCGATGTATGCGCCGCCCAACACTGCGCAGACGATTTGGCGCGTGCTGTACGTGATCGGCGCGGTTGTCGCAATCGGCCTGGCGTATGTCGCTTATACGCTATTCAGCGACGGCGGCGAATCGGAAGATCAAGGCGTGGAGCAGATTACGCCGGATGCCAGAACAACGACCGGCATGATCGCGCCGCTTGTGTCCGCCCCGGTGATTGCTCAAGCACAGACCGTGCACGCGGCGGCCGCGGCCAAGCCTGCGCCACCGCCCGTGACCGCACTGGCGGCGAAGCCCGCGCCCGTCGTGCCCGCGGCTCCCGTCATTCCAGCGACACCCGCCGCGCCGCCTGCCGCGCCGCCGATGGCCGCGACGCCCATGCGGCCCGCGGCGCAATTCCACGACACCGGACAAGCATTGCAGGTCGCGAGGACAGCGTTCCGCGCGAACGATCTGTCCGCCGCCCAAGCCGCTCTCGCCGCCGCGCAAACGTTACAACCCGGAAACAGCGACGCGCAGGGTCTGGCCGATCAGATGCGGCCGCTCGTCCAGCGTCGCGATACTGCGCTACAGGCCGCGCAGGCCTGCGTCGCTCAGCAGTCGTGGCCGTGCGCGCGTCAGCATGCGAACGAGGCGCTCGCGATCGACAGCGGCAACGACGCGGCGAAAGTGATCCTCGAGCGCGTCATTCGCGAGACCGGCTGGGCGCCGCTGACTCCGCCGCATGCGGCGACGACGGATGCCGCGCCGGGCGCGCCGCTCGCGCAAGCGCAAGCGCAGGCACCGCTGCCCGTCGGCATGCAAGCGCACGGCGAACGGGTCGTGACTGCAACGAACGTCGGCGTCGTGAGAACCGCGACGCCGCGGAGCAACTAGCGCTCACGCGCGACGCGACGATCCGAACCGGGTCCCGGAGACGCAAACTGCTGCGCCGTCGCGCAAAAACATTGCTTCGCATACCAGATCAAATGGCCGCCGTCTGTGCCGATTCGCACATTATCGTGCGTCCTCTGAGCGGAAACAGACGGAGCGACCCTGGCAGCAGTTTGAACATGACAGGGCAACCGGATCACTGGTGCTTCCACGCGCCACGCGTGAAGCGGGATCAACCTGACCGATAGGTAGAAAGATCATGCTGAAGAGACTTCTCGCGGGCTGGCTGGGCCTGGTGGTACTGGTCGTATGTTCGCTGGCCGGCGCGGAACCGGCGCACTACAAGATCGTCACCGGGCCGGAGCGCGGCACATATATCCAGATCGGCAATGACCTGTCGAAATGGGTGGCCCAGCCGGTTGGCATCGACCTCGAAGTGGTGGCGTCGAAAGGCTCGGCCGAAAACGTGCAGCGCATGCGTTTCGAGCCCGGCGTGAAGCTCGCGCTCGTGCAGTCCGACGTGTACCAGGCGTTCATCGACATGGCCAACTCGGGCAACCCCGATGCGGGCACGACGATCCGGCCGCTGCGACTGATCATGCCGCTCTACGACGAGGAAATTAACGTCGTCGTACGGGCGGATTCGCCGCTGAAAACGCTCGCCGACATCAAGGACAAGACCATCAGCGTCGGCCTGCTAGGCAGCGGCACCGCGCAGTCGGCGACGACGCTCTACCGTCTGATGTTCGGCCAGCCGATTCCGGAGCAGAACGTCGTGCATCTGAGCAACGAGGACGCGCTCGCCGCGCTGATCGTGAAGAAGATCGACGTCGCGATCATCGTGGTCGGGCAGCCGGCAAAGCTGTTCAACGACATGAAACCCGACCTGCTGTCACAGTTGCGTCTGTTGCCCGTCGATCCCAACGCGCCGGAGACGAACCGCGCGAAGCAGACCTACTTTCCGACTACGATCCACCAAAGCAGCTACCCAGGCTGGCTGAAGGAAGACGTGCCCGGTCTGACCGTCAAAGCGTTTCTGGTCACCTACGATTACGGCTTGCGCGACACAGTCAGCAATCTGAATCATTTCGCCGACTCGTTGTGCGCGAACTTCGACAATCTGCAGGAGCATGGCCATCCGAAATGGAAACAGGTGAAGCTCGAATTGCCGACGCTCGTTCGTGGGTGGAAGTACTACACTCCGGTCGAGAAGCATCTGCGCGCGTGTCTCGCGAACCGCAGCGCGGCGATGAGCGCGGCGGCCGCGCAACCTGCGCCGAAACCGCACACGCCTTGCTCGGAAGAAGAACGGATGCTTCTGCTGTGCAAATAACGCTGTAGCGGGGGACCGCGAACGCCTGCTTCGCCTGAGTTCGTCTCAGACCCGCTCGCGCCCCGCGCCGGCCGAGACCGTGCACGCTTGCATCGCCCGTTGCAATGCCTCGTACACCTTCGGGCGATTGCATTGCGACACGTTGAAACGCAGAAAGCCCGCCGCCGCTTGCGACGCGCTGAACACGTTGCCCGGCGCGAACACGACGCCCGCCGTCAGCGCATGACGGGCGATGTCGGCGGCATCGAGCGCCCCGGGCAAGCGCGCCCACACGAACAGGCCCGCGCGCGGCCGTGTCCAGATATCGAGGCCCGCATAGCCGAGACGCCTGATGGTCTCTCCCATCGCATCGGCCAGCTTCGCGCGCATCGCCTCGAGATGACGCCGATAAGTACCGTCGACGAGCATCCGATGCACGACGCTCGCCGCGAGCTGACCATTGCCGAACGATGTCGCGAGCTTCAGATCGATCAACGGCTCGACCCATTCGGCGCGTGCCGCAATATAGCCGCAGCGCACCGCCGCCGACAGGGTCTTCGAAAAGCTGCCGATCGACACGACGCGCGCGAGGCCGTCGAAAGCGGCAAGGCGCGGCGCGGCTTCGTCTTCGAAGTCCGCGAAGATGTCGTCCTCGACGATCAGCAGATCGTGCTCGCCGGCGAGCTTCAGCAGCCGGTGCGCGACGGCCGGCGCGAGCGTCGCGCCGGTCGGATTGTGGATCGCCGAGTTCGTCACGTAGAGCCGCGGACGCTGCTCGACCAGAACGCGCTCGAACGCCGCGAGATCCGGTCCCTGCGGCGTGTACGGCACGCTCGCGATCCGCACGCGATGCGCGCGCAACAACGCCTGAAAATTGAAATAGCAAGGATCGTCGATCAGCACCGTGTCGCCGGGTTCGAGCAGGAAGCGGCACACGAGATCGAGCGCATGGGTGCCGCCGTCGGTCAGCAGGATCTGCTCGGGCGGCGCATCGACCCCGTGCGCGGAAAGCCGCCACGCAAGCTGCTGACGCAGCGCGGGCAAGCCCGCCGGGCTCGCGTAATCCGCGAGCAGCGATTGCGGATCACGGGCAACCGCGCGCAGCGCGCGCCGCACGCCATCTTCCGGCAACCACGAAGCCGGCATCCAGCCGCAGCCGGGCTTCAGCGCTTTCGAGCCGGTCTCCAGCGACTGCCGCGTGAGCCACAGCGGATCGACCTCGCGATCGAGCCGCGGCCCGAGATCGGCGAGCGCGAGCGGCGGCGCATGGCCCGACACGAAGAAGCCCGAGCCGCGCCGCGCGATGATCACCCCTTCCGCAACGAGACGGTCGTAGCCTTCCACCACAGTCGACTTGGACACGCCGAGCGTGTCGGTCATCGCGCGGATCGATGGCACGCGAGCGCCCGGCATCAGCGAGCGGCTCGCGATACGCTCCCGCAGATTATTCATCACGAGGCCGACACGCGTGCCCGGCACCGTCTCGTTGTTCTCGCTTTCCGCCATCTGTACTGCTCCCATGTTCGGTACAGTTTGGACAAACTGTACTGATCTGTAGCTTAACGTTTACGGCCGCGGCGCGCATCATGAGACTCTTTCAGCGCAGGGACGTTTGCCATGGACAAAACCACCAACGGCTGGCTCAGCGGTTTCGCGGGCGTGCTGATTTTCAGCGGCTCGCTGCCGGCCACGCGGCTTGCCGTGCAGGGCCTCGATCCGGTGTTTCTGACCGTGGCGCGCGCGACGATCGCGGGCATCCTTGGTCTGCTGCTGTTGCTGGTGTTCCGCGAGACCCGCCCGCACCGGCGCGATCTGCTGCCGCTCGTCGTGGTCGCGCTCGGCGTCGTGGTCGGCTTTCCTTTGCTGACCGCGCTCGCGCTGCGTCACGTGAGCGCCGCGCATGCGGTCGTGTTCATCGGCCTGCTGCCGCTCGCCACCGCGATCTTCGCCGTGTTGCGCGGCGGCGAGCGGCCGCAGCCGGCGTTCTGGCTGTTCTCGGCGCTCGGCAGCGCGGCGGTGGCCGCGTTCGCGCTGCGTCACGGCATCGACGCCTCGCCGCTCGGCGACGCGCTGATGCTCGCGGCGATCGTCGTGTGCGGGCTGGGCTACGCGGAAGGCGCGCGGTTGTCGCGTCATCTCGGCGGCTGGCAGGTGATTTCGTGGGCGCTCGTGCTGTCGCTGCCGTTGATGCTGCCGCTCGCATGGTGGACGCGGCCCGTGTCGTTCGACGGTGTCGGCGCCGCCGCGCTGTGGGGACTCGCGTACGTGTCGCTGTTCAGCATGCTGATCGGCTTCGTGTTCTGGTATCGCGGGCTCGCGCTCGGCGGCATCGCGGCGGTCGGCCAACTGCAGCTGCTGCAGCCGTTTTTCGGGCTGCTGCTCGCCGGCGTGCTGCTGCACGAGCAGGTACCGCCATCGATGATCATCGTCACCGTGATCGTGGTCGCCTGCGTGGCTGGCGCACGGCATTTTTCGCGCGCCGCGCCGGTGCGGCGGCCGGTCTGACGCGGCTCGACCGTCGCACGGCGAACAGACTTTTTCAGGATCGAATTGCGCGAGCCGTGGATCGATCTGTCATCATTTCGCAGATTGGCACAACCAGCGCCCCGCGCCGCGTTCCGCCGTGGCCCGAGCGACTGCGCGCAAACCGGTGAGCTTCATGAACCGAGCGTCGCTGACGGCTTCTCGCCTCGCGACGCCGCGCTCGCCCAATCGCTCGAATTCGAAATCGGCGCGATCCGGCGCGTGTATGAACTCGCGCGCTCGCCGGCCTTCGCGCGCGCCGCCGAGCGCATGGCGAACGCCGATGCGGTCTACATCCTCGGCATCCAATCGACGCGCGGCATCAGCAACGCGTTCTACAGCTATCTCGAATACATCCGCCCGCGCGTGTTCTATTCGGACGGCATGTCGGGTTCCTACGTCGATTCGCTGAACTCGGCGGTCGTCGAACGGCGTGGACCGGCTATCGACGAACGCGTGGCGCGTAATCGCGAGCTGCAGAGCGAGTTCGATCAATTCGATCTTTGACCCGCTTCAAATCCGCCCGGGCGACAGGCATAGTGAAGACTTCCGCCAAACTGCGCCCGCCACGACAGGACCCCGCATGAGTTCACCCCGCCCTCCGCTCGACGCCCCGCTGATCCGCGACGCCAGCGAAGCCGACCTCCCCGCGATCCAGGCGATCTACGCGCATCACGTGCTGACCGGTGTAGCGTCGTTCGAAGAAACCCCGCCGTCCGTCGACGATCTGCGCGCGCGGCTCGCAAGCGTGCGCAGCCACGGACTGCCATATATGGTCGCGGAGATCGACGGCGACGTGGCCGGCTATTGCTATGCGACGCCGTATCGCCCGCGCGCCGCCTATCGCAACACGATCGAAGACTCGATCTACGTCAGCGACGCGTATCGCGGACGCGGCATCGGACGCGTGCTGCTGCAGGCGCTGATCGAACGTTGCGAGACCGGACCGTGGCGTCAGATGATCGCGGTGATCGCCGATGGCGGCAGCGGCGGCTCACTGTCGTTGCACGCGCAACTCGGCTTCGAGCTGACCGGCACGTTGAAGGCTGTGGGCTACAAGCACGGCCGCTGGCTCGACACGACGCTGATGCAACGCCCGCTCGGCCGCGGCGCATCGACTGGGCCCGACGACGATTCAAACGCAGCGGGCGACGCCGAACGCAAAACCTAACGCACGCGCGGCAAACGCGTGAACAAGGTCGGATAGTCGATCACGAGACCATCGCTATCCACGCGCAAATTGGCGGTGAACTCGCGAAAAATGCCTTCGTAGCGGTACTCGCCATTCAACTCGATGCACGTGTAGGCCTGCTCGGCGCGCGTGACCTGCAAGTCCGGCGTCGAGATATACGCGACTTCGATCGGTTGACGTTCGCCTTGCGCCAGTTGCAGCCGACGGATCGGCAACGTATTGGTGTACGGCGTCGCCGCGATATCGATGTCGATACAGCCTTCGATCGCGCTGAGCGCGAGGCCGTGCCCGTCGTGCCAGTGGCCGTCGCCATCGCCATGCAGCTCCAGCTCGCCACCGCCGACGATCTTCAGCCGCGCGTAGCGCGTGCGCCAGCGCGCGTCGCAGCGCACCGCGTAATGCAGCCCGTACGCCTTGCCGTAGCGCTGCCCGACCACGACGCTTTCAACGGCGAAGCCATCGTCGCGCGCATCGAATACCAGATGTTCGATGCCATCGCCCTCTTCCGAAGCCCATCGTAATTCACGCATCGGCGTCTCCTCGCGAAACGGCGCAGGAAAGCGCGCCGGGCTCTCATCGTAACGCGAAAGCCCGCGCGCGAGGCACTCCCAACCCAGATCTGGCACCGCTGGCGAGACCAGCGCCTGCGATGCATCAAAATGAAGCATCGATCGGGTAGGAGGCGGGGTTGCCCCCGCCGTCCTCCCACAACACCGGACGTACGGATCACGTATCCGGCGTTTCCTGACGACTGGATTGCTCCAGCGAGCTTCGTTTCGTTCGTCGTGTCGCCTGTCGTTCAATGGACACCCCAACCTCTCTCAGGCTTCCGGCCGTCAAGTTTGATCGCAGGCTCCCGGCTGTGCCGAGACTTGTGCCCAAACGCTCAGAGAGCACGCGTGACTATCCACTCTCGTCAGGTTCGGCCCTTCACTGCTCCGGTTCCGAGCCGCTACTATGGCCTCTGCTGACTCCCGCCAGCCCATCCCGGCACCTTGCGATGCCAGTAGCACAAGGCAGACTGACGGGGCTCCCAGGGTAATGCGCGCGACCTTCCTGCTTATGCCTGTCGGATCTACGTCGTGGCGTTCCGTGCAAGTATTGGGCTTTACAGATCTTGGACTGCTCACCCCGCCACACCGCCTGATATCCGCTTCCTGTTCGTCAGGCCAGCATTTTGCCTGCGGCTTCCTTCAGATTCCGCCTTACGACGGACACCCTTGCCGTTCAGCTAGCACTTCCCCTTGCCGGGTGTGCAGAGGACTTTCACCCCCAAGTCATCCGGCTCGCCACCACAGCGGGTCGGACAGCGCCAGTCACGGCGCTACGCGCCATGCCTGGCGCACCAAAAAAAAGCTGCGCACGTAATGTGCGCAGCTTTGCGAGACTGACGACGCGAAAAAAAACGCGTCGATGTGGCGGCAAAACAACGCGCCGCCACGTATTCAGTAACTGTTTAGAACTTGTGGATGATACCCACGCCAACCGCGGTCTGGCTGCGCGACGAGGACGGCGAACCGTTCTGGCCGTCACCGATGCTTGCCACTGCGTTGATGATGGACTTGCCGTTGCCCGACAGCGTCTGGCCGCTAGCGCGCTGATACGCTTCGAGTGCGTACAGGCCGGTGCGCTTGGACAGCGAGTAGTACTGCGACAGGTTGAACTGGCTGTAGCTAGCCGTGCTCTGAATGCCGTTCGACGACGTTGCACGGGTGTAGCTATAGCCAGCGGCCAGGTCCAGCACCGAGATCGGCTTCCAGTGCAGCACTGCGCCACCGGTATTCCAGATCTGCGTGTCGTGGAACAGCGAAGCCTGGCCCGCAGCGTATTGAACGTTCGAGTATGCGAACGAAACGTCCCACTGCGAGTTGAACGCGTAACCACCCGTCACCGCAATGCGCTGCTGCTTCGCTGCGGTCTGGAAGCCGTTGTTGATTGCCGAGACGGACGGCTGAGCGCCGTTGTTCGACGCCGTGGAATTCCACGCGGGGGTGCCAACGGTCGCCGCGTTGTCAATGCGCTGGATACCTGCCGCGAGACCGATCGGGCCGTTCAGGTACTGTGCCGCAACGCTCCAGGTTTGGCCGGCTGCGAAGCTGCCCGCGTTGCCGCCCAGTGCGTACGAACCGCTAACCGTCAGACCGGCAAAGCTCGGCGACGTATAAACCAGTTGGTTGTTCACCCGGAACGTCGTATCCAGCGAGTCGATATCACCCGGATGCGCACCGTATGCACCGGTCAGCCACGTGGTCGGGCTATACGGCGAGAGCAGCGTGTAGTACGAGGTGTACCCGCGGCCTGCCGTCACCGTACCGAACTGAGCGTTCGTCAGACCGATCCATGCCTGGCGGTTGAATGCCAGACCCGGCACACTTTGCGCGCCAGTTGCGCTGTTAAAGCCTTCTTCCAACTGGAAAATCGTCTTCGTGCCGCCACCCAGATCTTCCGAGCCCTTCAAACCGAAACGGCTGCCTGCCCAGATGCCGTTGATCATCTTGACTTGCGAGTTGCCAGCGACGGTCTGCGGTTTCGCCGCCGTGGTCAGCGACGCCGAGCTGTTCTGCCAACCCAGGCCCGTATCGACGATACCGTAAAGCGTCACGCTGCTTTGCGCATGTGCGCCCAGGGCGACCAACCCCAAGGCCGAAGCTAAGAGAGTCTTTTTCATTTTTACTCCTCTGTTAAAAACTTTCTAATGCGGCCTATGCGAGCGCCGCTGAGTGTGGGTAAGACGTTTTATTTGGATCAGAACACCGGATGGCCGTTGATGATGCTCGGCAACCAGGTCGAGAACCACGGGACATAGGTGACAATATTGATGGCCGAGAAGATAGCGAGGTAATACGGCCAAGCCACCTTAGTAGTTTCCCCTATCGACACATTGCCAATTGCGCAACCAATGAACTGCACCGAGCCAATCGGCGGATGCACGAGACCCAATGCGCAGTTCAGCAGAATCATGATGCCGAACTGAACCGGGCCCACCCCGTTGTGCATGGCCATCGGCAGGAACAGCGGGGTTGTGATCAGGATGTGCGCCGCCATGTCGACGAACGTACCGAGGAACACCTGAATCACGTTGATGTACAACAACATCAGCCACGGCAGCGAGGTCGCGCCGTCGAGCATGCGCTCGATCGCCTCCGGGATCTCCAGATAGGCCATCTGGTAGCGCAGCATGTTCGACACACCGATCAGCAGCAGCACCACGCCGGTCGTTTTCGCGGCCTTGCCGAGCGCATGGCCGAGCTTCTTCATCGACAGCGAGCGATACACGACGATGGTCAATATCAGCGAATAACCCACGGCGATTGCGGCCGCCTCCGTCGCGGTGGCGATACCGCGCGCCACGCAGAACAGAATGATCGCGATGACCATCAGACCCGGCACCGCGCCGACGAACGTGCGCAGCACCGCCATCCAGCCCGGGAAACGCTGCAGTTCGGTCGAACCGTCGGGACGGCGCGGATAGCCGAACTTGACGGCCTGCCAGTAAGCGGCGATCAGCACGAGGCCCATCACCCACAGCACCGGCAACAGACCCGAGAACAGCAGATCGCCGATCGACACGCCGCTCATCTGCTTGCCGTTCAGCACGCCGCTCACGCCTTGCGCGGCGAACGCGTAGATGATCATGTTGGTCGATGTCGGCATCAGCGCGCCGGCGAGCGACGAGTGCGTGGTCACGTTGACCGCGTATGCGGCGCTATAACCTTCGCGCTTCATCAGCGGGATCACGACACCGCCCATGGCCGACGTATCCGCGGTCGGCGAACCCGACACGCCGCCGAACAGCGTACAGGCGACCACGTTGGCCATGCCGAGGCCACCACGGAAATGGCCGACCGTGGCCTGCGCGAAACGCAGGATGCGGTCAGCGATGCCGCCGTGGAGCATCAGCTCCCCGGAGAAGATGAAGAACGGGACCGCGAGGAACGAGAAACCGTTCATGCCCGAGATCATCGACTGCATCGCGGTCGCGGTCGGCAAGCCTTCGAACAGGTACGTCAGAACGCAGGACAGGCCCAACGCGAATGAAACCGGAACCCCGAGGAAGAGGAAGATTAGAAAACTGGCGGTAAGAAGGGCAAGTTCCATGATGGTTCTACTTTTATTCCGTGGCGGAGAGTTCGAGCGCCGGCTCTTCCCGTTTCCCCGCGAAGAGCTCGAGCAGATGCTCGATCGAGAACAACGCGATGCACACACTCGCGAAGATCGGGATGCAGTAGCGCACGCCTTCCGGCACGCCGATGATCGGAATGCGGTCGCCCATCGTGGTTTCCGCCATCTCGAGGCATCCGACGAAGACCGCCACCGCGAAAGCGACCAGACACAGGTGCTGAATCCCTTTCGCGATCACCTGGCCTTTCTCGGGCAATTTCTTGACGAGCGAGTCGAGTCCGATGTGACCGCCCTCGCGAACCTTCAGCGCGGCGCCGAACATCGCGATCAGGATCACCAGCAGCAATGCGATGGGCTCAACGAAATCGGGCGCGTCGCTAAACACGTAGCGCATCACCACGCTATAAATCACGAGCAGGCAAAGCACGGCGAGGCTAAGCGACGCCACGACCAGCAGCACGCGAAAAAGAAAATCATTTGGGCGTTTCAGGAAACTCATGACCCTGTCCTTGCTTACGACCGACCTATGCTTGGGATTCAGCCGTCCCGATGCGACACGATCCGCACGCGCGCGCGAAATCGCGCGGCGGAAGGTCTCGCGAGTTTCCTCGCGGGACCATTCACGCCGCTGTTGCGACAAGCGTTGCTATTGCTGATTGCGTCCGGGACGCGTGACTTACTTGATTGCTTCGATCTCGTCGACGATCTGCTTCATTTGCGGGGTCTTTTCGTACTTCGCCCACACAGGCCGCATCACCTTCACGAAAGCCGCGCGGTCGATCTGCGAAGCCGCGATGACCGTTGCGCCACCCTTCGTGACGGCCTTCTGTGCGTCGGCTTCGCGCGCGGTCCACAGCTTCTCGTAGTAAGGCACCGAGTCAGCCGCGGCCTTCTTGATGATCTGCTGCTCTTGCGGCGACAGCGTGTCCCACACCTTCTTCGAGAACACCAGCACTTCCGGCGTCATCGAATGCTGGGTTTCCGAGTAGATCTGAGCGACTTCGAAGTGCTTGGTTTCTTCGTACGACGGCAGGTTGTTTTCGGCGCCGTCGACGAGGCCGGTCTTCAGGCCCGTATAGACTTCCGAGAACGGCATCGGGGTCGGCGTGCCGCCCATTGCCTTGATTTCGTCGACCATCAGGTCGGACGGCTGCACGCGGACCTTCAGCCCCTTCATGTCAGCCGGCGATTTGATCGCCTTCTTCGCGTACATCGAGCGTGCGCCACTCTCGTAGAACGTCAGTGCGATCATGCCCTTCGCGGTGAAGGCGTCGAGGATCTTCTGGCCTTCCGGACCGTACATGACCTTGCGGAAATGGTCGACGTCGCGGAACAGGAACGGCAGCGACGGGATCATCGATTCCGGCACGATTTCGTTGAACGCAGCACCGTTGGCACGGGCCATGTCGAGCGCGCCGATACGGACCTGGTCGATCGTGTCGTTTTCCGAACCGAGCGCGCTGTTGCCGAACACCTTCACGGAGTCCTTGCCGCCGGTCGCCTTGCTGATCTCCTCGCCCATGTACTTCACGGCCATGTTGGTCGGGAAGGTGTCGCCGTGCACATCGGCGACGCGGAACACGCGCGCTTCAGCCGACATCGTGCTGAACGCCAACGCCGCGGCCGCGACGATCATCGAAACATGGGAAGAGGCAAACTTCTTGTTCATCGTGACATTCCTTGAAAAATAGACCATCCCAGCAACAGCGGATGTGACATGGTTTTGACGCGTCTCCGGCTTCACGCTCACTGCCTTCGCAGGTGCGGGCGTTGGCCGTACTGGCTGTGCGACTTCCCCGGCACAGTTGACCCAGCACTCCAGTCGACAACTCGACTACTTATGTCAATCACGCCGGCCGGCTTCGGACATGCATGCCGCATCGACCGCGGCGGCACGAATGCCTTGAAACCCACCGAATTGCACTGTCACACCAACACAGAAAGCCATTTGTTTGGGCTTATATGTTGTACGACAACATACGAAGTCTATAAAAGGGGTTTTATCTTGTACAGACGGTATTTACCCGCATCAAGAAAAGCGCCGGTACGGATGACCGGCGTGGCATGCCACAAGGTCCCGCGCCGTCCGGCATTGGATGGGGACGGAATCGGTACAGTCTGCGGAGCTGTGGTATTTTTGCTGAAGAAATACGTGGCGGCGTGGTCTTCACACAACACGTTGTACGACGAGTGACAAATAAAGGGCCACACGAATGGTCCTGAAAAATGAAAACGCCGGGAGAAAAACTTCGTCCCGGCGCATGCTTCATGCAAGCAACGTTACAGTTGCCCTGCGAATTCTGGTTCAGGCAGCCCGCTCACGCCGGGCCGCAGCGCGAACACGTGGCCGTCGTGCTCGCTCGCGCCGTTGGCGGGACGAATCGAGGTGACGAACAGCGTATCGAGATCGCGGCCGCCGAACGCGCACATGGCAGGCTTGATGGCCGGCACCGGAACCTGCCGGTCAAGCTTGCCCTGCGGCGTAAACCGCAGCAGCAGACCGGCGTCGTTCGCGCAGATCCAGTAGCAGCCGTCGGCATCGACCGCCGCGCCGTCCGGACGGCCCGAATAGTGATGCAGGTCGGCGAACACGCGGCGGTTGCGCGGCTCACCGCTGTCGACGTCGTAGTCGAAAGCCCAGATCAGCCGGCGCAGCGGATGCGAGTCGGACAGATACATCGTCGTGCCGTCCGGCGACCAGCCCAGGCCGTTCTGCGTGATCAGCGAAGCGACGACCGGCGCTGACAGCACGCCCTTCTCGTCGAAGCGGTACAGCGCGCCGCCCGGGATCGCCGCGGCCATGTCCATCACCATCGTGCCGGCCCAGAAACGCCCTTGCCGGTCGCAGCGGCCGTCGTTGAAACGCATTCCGCCGTGCGGGAATTCAGGCGCCGCGAGCTTGCGCAGCGACGCTGTCAGCGGCTCGCCGCTCGCCGCTTTCGACGCGTCCGCGAGCGTGAGCGCGAACAACCCGGTCTCGCAGCCGGCGAGCACGGTGCCGGCGTGATCGAACGCGATGCAGGCAACCTGCTCCGGCAGCAGCCATTCGCTGCGCTGGCCCGTCGCGAGCGAACCGCGCACGATCTTTTTCGCCGGAATGTCGACCCAGTACAGCGCCTGCTCGGCCGCGCGCCAGACCGGGCTTTCACCGGTGGCCGCGGGCAACCGACCGGCCGCTTCGAAGCGCTCCACTTGCGGATTCGCGCTCATTGCTTAGGCTCCATCGGACCGGCCAGCACGAACGGGCCGCCCTGGTACAGCTGGGTCGGGTCGTCGAAGCGCGTGTCGGGGGCGCTCGGCGGGAACAGGTGTTCGAACTGCGCCGAGCTGTCTTGCGGACGGTAGCCGAGAAACGCGGCGTTCGTGTTGTCGACCCACGAGATGCGGTTATTCGACACGCCGTAGACGATCGCGTGACCGACGCGGTTCGTGAACAGCGAGCAGCGCACGAGCTCGATGAAATCGCGGTAGCTCAGATACGTGATGAGCATGCGCGCGGTCTTCGGCTGCTCGAACGATGAGCCGATCCGCAAACACACGGTCTCGAGACCGAAGCGGTCGAAGTAGTAGCGCGACAACGATTCGCCGAAACACTTCGTCACGCCGTACATGCCGTCCGGACGAAGCGGCACTTCGGTATCGATAACCGACGTCACCGGATGGAAACCCACCGCGTGATTCGAGCTCGCGTAGATGATGCGCTTCACGCCATGCTTTTGCGCCGACGAGTACACGTTATAGAGGCCGCGGATGTTCGCTTCGAGCAGGTCTTCGAACGGCGCTTCGACGGAGATGCCGCCGAGATGCACCACCGCGTCCACGCCTTCGAGCAGCGCGTGCACGGCTGCTTCATCGGCGAGATTGACGACGGCCGCTTCCTCGTGCGCGGCGACTTCGCCGAGCGCAGCGATATCGGACACGCGCACGATGTCGGCCCATTGCGCGAGCGCGGGACGCAGTTGCTTGCCGAGGTTGCCCGCGGCGCCGGTGAGCAGCAGACGGCGGAAGGGTTTCTTTGCCGCGGAGCGGTCAACGTTCAAATCGGTCATGTCTCTTGGATGTTGTGATTGCGATCGGGTCTTCTGAACGGAAAAGCGAGCGCCGGCTGGACCGGCGCTCGCCTGAGTATTGACGGGGCACGGTGCCTGCTCAGGTCACCGGCGCCGGGTTGAACAGCGTCAACGCATTGTGCAGTCCGAGCTTCTCCGCGCAGGTTTCCTTGCGGCCGCTCGCGACTTCGAGCATCAGGCGGAACAGTTCCCAGCCCACCTCCTCGATGCTGGACTGGCCGGTCGCGATCGTGCCGGCGTTGATATCCATCAGATCGTGCCAGCGACGCGCGAGGTCCGAACGCGTCGCGACCTTGATGACCGGTACTTCGGCGAGGCTGTACGGCGTGCCGCGGCCGGTCGTGAACACGTGCAGCGTGATGCCCGAGGCGACCTGCAGCGTGCCGCAGATGAAGTCGCTGGCCGGCGTGGCCGCGTAGATCAGGCCCTTCTGATTGACCTTCTCACCCGGCGACAGCACGCCGGAGATCGCCGAGTTGCCCGACTTGATGATCGAGCCCATCGCCTTTTCGACGATGTTCGAGAGGCCGCCCTTTTTGTTGCCGGGCGTCGTGTTCGCGCTGCGGTCCGCGCCGCCGCGCTTCAGGTAATCGTCGTACCACTGCATCTCGCGGATGATCGCCTGTGCGACGTCCGCATTGGCCGCGCGCGCGGTCAGTTGATCGACGCCGTCGCGCACTTCGGTGACTTCCGAGAACATCACGGTCGCGCCGGCGCGCACCAGCAGGTCCGTTGCGAATCCGACGGCCGGGTTCGCGGTCAGGCCCGAGAACGCGTCGCTACCGCCGCACTGCACGCCGATCACCAGATCCGACGCCGGACAGGTTTCGCGACGGCGGTTGTTCAGGCGCTTCAGATGCCCTTCGGCCATCCTCATGATCGACGTGATCATCGACTGGAAGCCGATGTGCGATTCGTCCTGCAACACCACGACGTCGCCGTTCTGGTCCAGCGCGACATTACCGATGTCCGCGACGTCGTCGACGACCGCCGCCGCCGCGATCGGAATCGTTCCCGGCGGCATCAGACGCTCGGGCTGCAGCTTCTCGCAACCGAGGCTCACCATCATCACTTCGCCGCCGAAGTTCGGGTTCAGCGCGATGTTGCGCACGGTGCGGATCGGCACCATCGCGTCGGGCGCGTCGATCGCGACGCCGCAGCCGTAGGTGTGACCGAGGCTGACGACATCGTCGACATTCGGATATTTCGGCAGCAGCTCGGCCTTGATGCGCGTGACCGCGTGTTGCACGACGTCGGCGACGCACTGCACGGTGGTCGTGATCGCGAGGATGTTGCGCGTGCCCACCGAGCCGTCCGAGTTACGGTAGCCCTCGAACGTATAGCCTTCGAGCGGCGGCATGTCCGGCGCTTTGGTGGTGGCGATCGGCAGGTCTTCGAGTCCCGGCGGGCTCGGCATGCGGATCACGTGTTCGTTGATCCAGCTGCCCTTCGGCAGCGGCTTCAGCGCATAACCGATCACGACGTTATAGCGGATGACCTCGTCGCCCTCGGCGAGATCGGCCACCGCGACCTTGTGGCCCTGCGGCACACGCTCGCGCAGCCTGAGGCCATCGGCAAATACCGCGCCCTCGCCCAGACCGCCGTCGTTGACGACGATCGCGACATTGTCATTGGGATGAACGCGGATGTAGAGCGGAGTTTGTTCCATTGATCGATCCTTGAGGCGTGATAGGCCTGCTTCGCCAGAAATCATACGTCATCCTACAACGTGAAGTTTCGCCTGGATGTTCCGTATTTACCCTATAGCGTGAATTATGCCGTGAAAACCCCGTTGAGTTACCGGATTTGTTGTTGTACGATGACGTATAAGAAATCTGATTTCCAAAGATTTTCTACTAGTACGACGTCCGTTGTACTGGTTGGAACCAACAACGACCCAATCCGACGCCTGGATACTTTGATCATGACGACACCGCAGGAACTCAAGCAGATCGTTTCGGAAGGCCTCCTGTCCTTCCCCGTCACCGACTTCGACGCTAAAGGCGACTTCCGCGCCGACACCTACGCAGAGCGTCTCGAATGGCTCGCTCCGTACGGCGCATCGGCGCTGTTCGTCGCCGGCGGCACGGGCGAATTCTTCTCGCTGACGCAAGACGACTACACGCAAGTAGTCAAGACCGCGGTCGAGGTCTGCAAGGGCAAGGTACCGATCCTCGCCGGCGCCGGCGGCCCGACCCGCGTGGCGATCGCCTACGCGAAGGAAGCGCAGCGCCTCGGCGCGCACGGCATCCTGCTGATGCCGCACTACCTGACCGAAGCAAGCCAGGACGGTATCGCCGAGCACGCCGAAGAGGTCTGCAAGGCTGTTCCGGGCATGGGCATGATCATCTACAACCGCGCGAACTCGAAGCTCAACGCCGACATGCTCGAACGTCTGGCAGACCGTTGCCCGAACCTGATCGGCTTCAAGGACGGCGTGGGCGAGATCGAAAACATGGTGACGATCCGCCGCCGCCTCGGCGAGCGCTTCTCGTACCTCGGCGGCCTGCCGACCGCGGAAGTCTACGCTGCCGCCTACAAGGCGCTGGGCGTGCCGGTGTACTCGTCGGCGGTGTTCAACTTCATTCCGAAGACCGCGATGGACTTCTATCGCGCGATCGCCGCTGACGACCACGCGACGGTCGGCAAGCTGATCGACGAATTCTTCCTGCCGTACCTGAAGATCCGCAACCGCCGTGCCGGCTACGCGGTCAGCATCGTCAAGGCTGGCGCGAAGCTGGTCGGCCACGACGCAGGTCCGGTGCGCGCACCGCTGACCGATCTGACGCCGGAAGAAATGGAACAGCTCGACGCGCTGATCAAGAAGCTCGGACCGCAGTAAGGCACCGGCGTCAGGGCTTCGAGCGAAGTAGCTCGCGAGCCTCATCGATGAGGGCCGCCTAGACGGCCGCGTGGCGAACGCCCGGCACAGCAACGTCGCCGGGCGTTCGTGTGTTTGCCCGACAGGCAGGTGGTCTGCGGGCCACCCGGTGTGCAGACTACACCTCGCCCGACAATACAGGAGATGACCATGGACTTGAGCCGCTCGGCCAGTTCCACCGACGCCGCTTCTAGCGCGGCACGCACCAAGGTCCGCTACGGGATCCTGCTGCTGATCTTTGTGATCACCACCCTCAACTACGCCGACCGCGCGACGCTGTCCGTCACCGGTTCCGCAATGCGCACCGCGTTCAGCCTCGACGCGATCCGCATGGGCTATATCTTTTCCGCATTCAGCTGGGCTTACGTGCTGTCGCAACTGCCGGCCGGCTGGCTGCTCGACCGTTTCGGCGCGCGCCGCGTGTACGCGGCGAGCATCTTCTCGTGGTCGCTATTCACGCTGCTGCAGAGCTCGGTCGGCCTGCTCGGCAGCGCCGGTGCGGCGATTACCGGCCTGTTTGCGCTGCGCTTCGTGATGGGCGCGGCCGAGTCGCCGGCGTTCCCGGCGAACGCGAAGGTCGTCGCGAGCTGGTTCCCGACCAACGAGCGCGGCACCGCGTCGGCGATCTTCAACGCCGCGCAATACTTCGCCGCGGTCGTGTTCACGCCGCTGATGGCGTGGCTCACGCACGCGTTCGGGTGGGAAATGGTCTACGTCGTACTGGGCGTGGCCGGGCTGCTGCTCGCGCTGACGTGGCTGAAGGTCATGAAGAATCCCGCCGACCATCCGCGCGTGTCGCGCGCCGAGCTCGAGTACATCGAGCAAGGCGGCGGCCTCGTCAGCGGTGCGCGCAAGACGCACCCGGACGATGTTTCGAAAGCTGGCGGCTGGACGCTCGTGCGTCAGTTGCTCAGCAACCGCATGCTGCTCGGCGTCTATCTCGCGCAGTACTGCATCAACGTGCTGACCTACTTCTTCCTGACGTGGTTTCCGATCTACCTCGTGCAGGCGCGCGGCATGACGATCCTGCATGCGGGCCTCGTGGCCTCGCTGCCGGCGATCTGCGGCTTTCTCGGCGGGGTGCTCGGCGGCGTGCTGTCGGACGGAATGATCCGCCGCGGCTGTTCGCTGACCGTCGCGCGAAAGGTGCCGATCGTCGGCGGCATGCTGCTGTCGACCTGCATCATCGGCTGCAACTACGTGTCGACCGACTGGGTCGTCGTCGCGCTGATGTCGCTCGCGTTCTTCGGCAAGGGCATCGGCGCGCTCGGCTGGGCGGTCGTCGCCGATACGTCGCCGAAGGAAGCGCTCGGCTTGTCCGGCGGGATCTTCAACATGTTCGGCAACATCGCCGGCATCGTGACGCCGATCGTGATCGGTTATCTCGTCGCGCGCACGGGCTCGTTCAATGGCGCGCTGGTGTTCGTCGGCGCGAACGCGCTGCTGACCGTGATCAGCTATCTGGTGATCGTCAAGGACATCCGGCGGGTCGAGTTGCGCCCGGCGTGAGCCCGTTATAGGCTTGGTTATCGTCGCGGTTATCGTACTTCCGGCCGACCGACCCGGCGCCTCGCGCGATCTATCCGCGCCGAGGCGCCAAACTTCGGGCCTGCGCCGATATGCGTGACATTTGCGCCGGAAACGATCCGGCCTTCTATAATCAGTCGTCAGACGACGATATAATAAAAATGCACGATTCCCAGCGATCTTTCAAACAAGGAGCGTTTTCGATGGCTACACCACTAGCATCCGCGGCACCGCCACGACGCGCTCGCAATCTTGCCGAGTTCGTCGTCAACTACGTCACCGAGCAGATCGCGGCCAACTTGCTGAAGCCGGGCGACAAACTCCCCACCGAATCGCAGCTGATGAGCACACTCAGCGTGAGCCGCACGGTGATTCGCGAGGCGATCTCGCGCCTGCAGGCAGGCAAGGTCATCGAGACGCGGCACGGCATCGGCAGCTTCGTGCTCGAGCCGCAACGCGAAAAGCTCGGCATCGACATGGTGCCCGCCACCACGCTGCGCGACGTGCTGTGCATTCTGGAGCTGCGCATCAGCCTCGAAACCGAATGCGCCGGTCTCGCCGCGCAACGCGCGAAACCGGACGACCTCGCGCGCATGCGCGCGGCGCTCGACGCGATCGAGGCCACGCGCCACAACGGGCTCGACAGCGTGCAGGCCGACCTGCAGTTCCACATCTCGGTCGCACGCGCAACCGGCAACCGCTATTTCGTCGACATCCTGTCGCAAATGGGCAGCGCGCTGATTCCGCGCAACCGGCTCGACTCGGCCGGCATCGCGCGCGCCGATCCTGATGCGTATCTGTCGCTCGTGAACCTCGAGCATGAAAGCATCCTCGAGGCGATCAGCCGGCACGACGCCGAAGGCGCACGCGCCGCGATGCGCATGCATCTGTCGAATAGCCGCGAGCGGCTGCGTCGCGCGAATGAAGTGAGCGAAGCGAACAGCTGATTCTCACGAAGCGCGCGGGCGAAAAAAATGGCCGGGAATCTCCCGGCCATTTTTTTATCTTGCGATTGCGTCCGCCCTTCCCTTCGATCCGTGCCCGGCCGACCGGCCCGGGCACGCATCCGTTCAGGACGGCGTCACGCGATTAACCGCGCGTGAGTTCGCCATCGCGACGACGCCACAGTTCGAGCGGATTGCCGTCAGCCAGCGTTTCCGGCAGCAACTCGGCCGGGAAGTCCTGGTAGCAGACCGGGCGCAGGAAGCGGTCGATCGACGTGGTGCCGACCGAGGTCGCTCGGCTATCCGACGTCGCCGGGAACGGGCCGCCGTGGACCATCGCGTGGCACACTTCGACGCCGGTCGGGAAGCCGTTGACCAGAATCCGGCCGGCCTTGCGCTCGAGAATCGGCACCAGCTTCTTCGCAGCCGCCACGTCGGCGCTGTCCATCTGCAGCGTCGCGGTCAGCTGGCCGGCGAAGTGTTCGGCGACCTTCAGCATTTCCTGCTCGTCCTTGCAGCGGATGATCGTCGACACCGGGCCGAATACTTCGTCTTCGAGCGCCGGGTTCGCGAGGAACGTCTGCGCGTCGGTCACGAATAGCGCCGCGCAAGCCTGGGTCGGGCCGGTCGCGGCGACGCCGCGTGCCACGACTTCGACGCCCTTCGTCGCGGCCAGCTTGCCTTCGCCCTCCTCATACGCGGCGTGAATGCCCGAGGTCAGCATGGTCTGCGCCGGCTTCGCCGCGAGCGCTTCCGATGCCGTCGCGACGAAGCCCTTCAGCGCGTCGCTGTCGATCGCGATGGCGAGGCCCGGGTTGGTGCAGAACTGGCCCGCGCCGAGCACGAGCGAGTCGACGAAACCGCGCGCGATGCCGTTGCCGCGTGCCGCAAGAGCGTTGGGCAGCAGGAATACCGGGTTGATGCTGCTCATTTCCGCGTACACCGGGATCGGCTCCGGACGCGCCGCCGCGACGCGCATCAGCGAAGTGCCGCCCGCGCGCGAACCGGTGAAGCCGACCGCCTTGATGGCCGGGTGCGCAACCAGTGCCTCGCCGACCGAGTTACCCGCGCCGACGATCATCGAGAACACGCCTTCGGGCAGATCCATTTCCTGCGCGACGCGCTGGATCACGCGACCGACCAGCTCCGACGTGCCGAGGTGAGCGCGATGCGCCTTCACGACGACCGGGCAGCCAGCAGCCAGCGCCGCGGCAGTGTCGCCACCCGCTACCGAGAACGCGAGCGGGAAGTTGCTCGCGCCGAACACCGCGACCGGACCGAGCGCGATCTTCTGCATGCGCAGATCCGAGCGCGGCAGCGGCTTGCGCTCCGGCAGCGGCGAATCAAGCGTAGCGTTGAGCCACTGGCCCGCGCGCACGGTCTGCGCGAACAGCTTCAACTGGCCGGTGGTGCGGCCGCGCTCGCCTTCCAGACGCGCCTTCGGCAGTCCCGATTCAGCCTGCGCGCGCTCGATCAGCTCGTCGCCGAGCGCGGTGATGCCGTCAGCGATACGGTCCAGGAACTCGGCGCGCACTGCGAGCGGCAGTTGACGGTAGGCGTCGAACGCCTGTTGCGCGAGCGTGCAGGCCTGCTCGACGTTCTCGACGGTGCCGCTGCCGAACACCGGCTCGGCAATCTCCGAACCCGTGGCAGGATTGAACGCGCGCAGCGGTTTTTCTTCGCCGCGCACGGCTTTGCGACCGATCAGCATTTCGCCGGTAATAGGCATTTTTGACTTTCCTTTAATGAAGGCTAAAGATATAGGTCATCCTACAACATCGCGGGGGCCCTATGCAACCCGAAACGCTTGTCTGACAGGCGCATACGGGTATACTCGCCCATTACAACCGGGCCGCGCGGTGCTAATCTGTAGCTAGTCATACGACGACTTATAACTCGCATTTCGCGGTTTAGCATTGTCGCAGCTTTTCCCGATCCATCGCAGTTCGAGGAGACACCGCATGCCCGCCGTCACGCCTTACGAATCCTTGCCCAACCGCTTCCGGCGCGCGGTGCGCGAGGGAAAAACCCAGATCGGCTGCTGGGCGTCGCTCGCCAGCCCGATCGCCACTGAACTGCTGGGCACGGTCGGCTTCGACTGGATGCTGCTGGACGCCGAACACGCGCCCAACGACGTGCTCACGCTGATCCCGCAGTTGATGGCGCTCAAGGACAGCGGCAGCGCACCGGTCGTCCGACCACCGGCCAACGACAGCGTCGTGATCAAACGTTTTCTCGACTGCGGCTTCTCGAACTTCCTCGTGCCCTTCGTCGACAGCGCCGACGACGCCGCCCGCGCGGTCGCGTCGACACGCTATCCGCCGCAGGGCATTCGCGGCGTATCGGTCGGCCATCGCGGCAATCGCTACGGCACCGTGTCCGACTACTTCGCGATCGCCAACGACAATGTCTGCGTGATCGCGCAGATCGAAAGCCGCAAGGCGGTCGAGAATATCGACAGCATCCTCGCGGTGGACGGCATCGACGCGGTCTTCATCGGTCCGTCCGACCTCGCGGCGTCGTATGGCCACCTCGGCAATGCGAGCCATCCGGACGTGCAGCAGGCGATCGCGCATGTGGTCGCCCGCGCGCAGGCGGCCGGCAAGTCGAGCGGCATTCTCGCGCCGGTGCAGGCCGACGCGGAACGATATCTGTCGATGGGCGCGCGCGTCGTCGCGGTCTGCGCGGATCTCGGGTTGCTCAAGGGCGCCGCGCAGGTGGCACAGAAACACTTCATGCAGAAACCGGCGGGTGAGGCTTGAACGCGGCCGCCACGACATCTTCGGAGCATTCCATGCAAACAGCAGGCTTTATCGGACTCGGCATCATGGGCAAGCCCATGGCCGCCAACCTTCTGAAAAACGGCGTGTCGCTCGCCGCCTTTACGCGTAGCGGCGTGCCCGCCGAGCTCACGCAGGCCGGCGCCGTCGCATGCGAGAACCCCGCCGCGGTCGCCGCCAACGCGGACGTGATCTTCATCATGGTGCCTGACACGCCGGACGTCGAACGCGTGCTGTTCGGCGAGAACGGCCTCGCGAGCGCGCTGCGCGCCGGCCAGACGGTCGTCGACATGAGCTCGATCTCGCCGATGGCGACCCGCGATTTCGCGGCGCGCGTGCGCGAATCCGGTGCCGATTATCTCGACGCGCCAGTGTCCGGTGGCGAAGTCGGCGCGAAGGCCGGCTCGCTGACCATCATGGTCGGGGGCGAACAGGCCACGTTCGACAGCGTGAAGCCCCTGTTCGACATGATGGGCAAGAACGTCACGCTGATCGGCGCGGTCGGCGCGGGCCAGGTGTGCAAGGTCGCCAACCAGGTGATCGTCGCGGCGACCATCGAGGCGGTCGGCGAAGCGCTGCTGCTCGCGTCGAAGGCGGGTGTCGATGCGGCGCGCGTGCGTGAGGCGCTGATGGGCGGCTTCGCATCGTCGCGCATTCTCGAAGTGCACGGCGAGCGCATGACCAGGCGCACGTTCGATCCGGGCTTCCGCATCGAACTGCACCAGAAGGACCTGAACCTCGCGCTGTCGACCGCGCAGGCGCTCGGCGTGTCGCTGCCGAACACCGCCACCTGCCAGGCGCTGTTCAACGCGTGCGTCGCGCACGGCGGCAAGGCGTGGGACCACTCGGCGATGGTGCGCGCGCTCGAAGTGCTCGCGAATCACGAGATCGGTCAGAAGAGCGCGTGATTTGACGTAGGTTCGAAATAGTTGCGATCGGGTTGTCCGTCGGTCTTCAAGTGACTGATGGCCGGCTCGATTGCACTTTGCATTCTTGGGCATCGTACGTAGTTTGCGCGTGATGCCTTCTCCCCCTTCTCCCTCTTCCGGGCCGTAGAGCCTTTCGCCGCCTAACGCGACCCCTTTATCGTGTTTAGCGATGGACTCCCGGCCCCGTGTCTCCTCGGATTGCCGTCTGCTGCCGTGCGTTAGCCAGTGGCTAGCGCATGACCACGAGCGATATGCAGTCAAAAACTCGCACCTCATCGGATCAATTGGACACAAGAATCATCCATCGCCCATTTCCTGTCCCTGTGGTCGACGTTATTTTGGCGGGGTTCTTGTGGGAGACAACGATGATTTCAACACAACCACAGCCCCTTGACGAAGCCCTGGCGGCGCTACAGGGAACCGCCAGCCAATTTGCCGCCACATGCATCAGAGACGAACGTGTTCGAGCGCAATACCTGCGTGATATTCAAGCCATGAGTGGCAATTTCCAGCAGCGGGTCAGAAGCGGGGGCCTCAGTGTTGCCGAAGCGGCAGAACAAGCTCATGCCATGCGTCAGCAAATCCTCGAATTGACTCGTATGCGCACGAGTCCGACGATCAGGGCATATGTGACGAACCTCAAGAGGACCAGCCCCTCGCTGGCCAGTTTGGCCGAAAAGAACGCGCAGGCACTCTTCAAACGTCCGGTTTCAGCCTTATCCGAGACCGAGCAATCTGCTGTCTGGCTGCGCATCGTCCAAAGTGCCGGCACCGACCGGACTTCGGCCAGTACGCTCGCCCGAAAGCTTGGCACGGTGGGTCGCCGCCTCCTTCTGGTGTCCGTCGCCGTCGGGGTCTATGAAGTCTACAAGGCAGAGAACAAGCCGCGCGAGATTGCCCGCCAAGGCACAATAGCAGCAGCCGGTGCATGGGGTGGATGGGCCGTCAGTACCGGTGCGGTTGCCACCGGCGTGTGTACAGCAACGGCACCTGTCTGCGTGGGCGCGGTGGCGCTCATCGGGGGCATACTTTTCGCCTTCGGCAGTGACATCGTATTCGGTACTGTCTATCAGACGACGATGCGCCGATAAGCTGGCAGTCACTCAAGCACATTAGCAATGCGATGCTCAAGCACGTTCACTGCAGACGCCCATGTTGAAGCCCGATGAAGTCGAACGCCGCCTTCCGGTGTGGGTTGCGCTCTCCGAACTCTTCCTTGATGCGGAATTCGATGAGATTGCCTGCCGGTACGTCGCGGAAAGACTGCGGTGTTCAGGTTTTGGGCTGCAGGAGTTGGAAGACATCCTGCGCGACGAGGTGGCGCCGGCGTTCCTGCCAAATTTCCTCGTGGCCGGCGAATGGAGCGGGTGGAGCCCTGAGGCGGTGCGGGACATCGTCCTGAGTCACCTTGAGAAACAATCCAACCGCCCGCGCCTGCCGGTCATCTTGCGGCGCAGATGGCGACAATGGACGATGGAGCCCGTTGCTAGGGATTGGGAAAAGGTCAAAGCAACGCTGATCTCAGTCTCCGCGAGCTAACTGGGTCAAAGAGCGGACAAGAAGGGCTGTCGATCCGAGCCTGCCAGGAGAACACGCCGATTGCAAACACGACCCGTTTCGAATGCAAGCAACTACAACAATGGGCAGGATTTTGGTCCGGAATTATGGGCTACACGACGGCTTCATTTCTTGACGAATTAAAGAGGCTTCTCAGCGAGTAGTTTGTCGCGATGCTCGCGCCACAACACCAGCATCCAGTCGACCGCCTCAAACCCGCAAATAAAAAAACGGCGCCCACTCATGGGCGCCGCTTCTTTCACCACATCGGCCCACTAAAGCCAACCGCACTTCACATTACTTCGCCGTCACCGCACCGGCCGACGCCCACTTCGGCTCCGGCATCTTTTCCGAACTCCTGGCCATCAGGCAGACCACGACCGCGGCAATCAGATCGAACACCGCCAGCACGACGAACAGCGGGCTATAGCCGATCTGCGTGACGAGCACACCGAACAGCGCGGTGAACGCCGCGGCGCCCAGATATCCAGCCATGCCGCCCATGCCCGTCGCGGTCGCGACCTCGTGCTTGCCGAACATGTCCGACGTGATCGCGTACAGTGCGCCCGACAACGTCTGGTGCGCGAAGCCGCCGACGCACAGCAGCGCCACCGCCATGTACGGGCTCTCGACGAGACCGACGCACGCCGGCCCGATCATCAACAGCGCACCGACCACGAACACCATCTTGCGCGACGTGAACAGCGACACCTTCGCGTACTTGTGGAACAGCGGGCTCAGATAACCGCCGAGCACGCAGCCGATGTCGGCGGCGAGGAACGGCATCCACGCGAACATCGCGACTTCCTTCAGGTTCATGTGACGCTCGGTCATCATGTACAACGGAATCCACGCGTTGAACGTTTGCCAGGCCGGCTCGGACAGAATTCGCGGAATACCGATCGCCCAGAAATCGCGGCTCGCCAGCATCGCGCGCCAGTTGCGCTTCGGCGCGTTGATGTCATCGTGATGCTTCGCTTCCTGGCCGCTCAGAATGTACTCGCGCTCCGCGTTGGCCAGCAGCTTCTGGTTGCGCGGATGCTTGTAGATGGTCATCCACAGCACGCTCCATACGATACCCGCCACGCCGACGATCACGAACGCGAGTTGCCAGCGGCCGTGAAACAGTGCCCACACGACGAGCGGCGGCGCAAGCACCGCGCCAATCGACGAGCCAATGTTGAACCAGCCGATCGCAACCGAACGCTCTTTCGCCGGGAACCACTCGCTGGTCGCCTTCACGCCAGCCGGAATCCCGGCCGATTCGGCGAGACCCAGGATACCGCGGAACACTGCGAGGCTGCGCCAGCCCGTCGCCCATGCCGCCGCCGCGCAAGCCACCGACCACGCCAGCGCGAACACCGCGAAGCCGACCTTGGTGCCGATCGTGTCGAGCACGAAACCGGCGACCGGCTGCATGAACGCATAGCAGAGCTGCCACGCCACGACCACGTGCGAATACTGCTCGGTCGTGATGTTCAGCTCCTTCATCATCGTCGGAGCCGCAACCGACAACGTGTTACGCGCCAGGTAGTTGATGATCAAGCCGGCCGCGACCAGCGCGACCATCCACCAGCGAATACCCTTGATCTTCATTGCTGCTACTCCTCGTGATGCATTGCCCGTCAAGCCGAACGGGACTCAAGCCTTGCGCGAATAGTCGATGCCGACGAAGCTACCGCCCTGGTAGCGCTGGCACAGCTCATCGAGCGGATTCGGGCGCGACAGGATGTCTTGCGCGTAGTCCTCGGCGTTCTGCTTCGGCTCGTAGCCAAGGCGCGCGGCGCCGCTGTTGTCCCACCAGCTGCGCGTATTGGCCGACACGCCCCAGATGGTCAGGTAGCCGACGTCTTCCGCCTCGATGCAGCGCTCGAGGAAATGCATCAGGTCCTTGTGGCCGAACCAGGTGCTCAGATGGCGCTGCTCGGTCGGACGCTCGAGGCAGCTGCCGATCCGCACGCACACGCTTTCGATGCCGTGCTTGTCCCAGTACATGCGCGCGAGCGCTTCGCCCCACACCTTCGACAGGCCGTAGAAGCCGTCCGGGCGCAGTTCGCAGTCGAGGCTCAGATGCTCGGTAACCGGATACATGCCGATCGCGTGGTTCGAGCTCGCGAACACGATGCGCTTCACGCCGTTGCGGCGCGCGCCTTCGTAGACTTCGACGAGGCCGCGCAGGTTGTTCTCGATGATCTCGGGCAGCGGACGCTCGACGCTCGTGCCGGCGAAATGGATCAGCACGTCCACGCCGTTCAGCAGACGGTCGACCACCGCCGGATCGCGCAGGTCGCCGTTCATCACGTCTTCGCCGTCGACGAGCGGCGTCAGGACTTTGGAGCCCGCGGCCGAGCGCAACGGCACGCCACGCGCGACGAATTCAGCACGTACCACGGAGCCGAGCTGGCCGCCGGCGCCACTCAGGGCAATCTTCTTCATAGGGGTTCCTTTTACTGCGCCGCGCGCGAGGTCTTCAGAGAACAGACAGAGGATCTGAGCGGCCGGCGAATCGCGCTGCGCGCGTCGCATAACACACTCAAGTTGTACGATAACGTACTATCAACGATGCACAAGCGGATTTCAACTCCGCATTTACCCTTAAATTATTGCGCGGCAGTTTCGTACCTCTTTAAAAAACAAAGGCATAGGAACATCGCATTCGTGCGACATCGTATAACCTAAGTGAATTTTTGTTCCAGGAGTGGATTTACCCGACGCCAGCGGGCGCGTGGCGTCCGACGCGAGCGGAGTCCGTATGCCGCCCGCGCCCTCAACAGATCACATCGTTACGTTCGCTCAGGCGCCGATGAATTCGAGCAGATCGGCATTGACCTTGTCGGCCTCCACCGTGCACATGCCGTGCTGGCCGCCCGGATAAACCTTCAGCGTTGCGTTCTTGACGATCTCCGCGGTGCGTCGGCCGGCTGCGTCGATCGGCACGATCTGGTCGTCGTCGCCGTGCAGCACCAGGGTCGGCACGTCGATCTTCTTCAGATCTTCGGTGTAGTCGACTTCGGAGAACTGCTCGATGCAGTCATATAGCCCCTTGATCGAACCGGCCATGCCCTGGCGCCAGAATGAATCGATCACGCCCTGCGACACCTTCGCGCCCTCCCGGTTGTAGCCGTAGAACGGCACGGCCAGATCCTTGAAGAACTGCGAGCGATCGTCCGCGACGCCCTTGCGGATGCCGTCGAACACGTCGATCGGCAGGCCGAGCGGATTATCGGCGGTCTTCAGCATCAGCGGCGGCACCGCGCCGATCAGCACAGCCTTCGCGACGCGCCCCGTGCCATGCCGGCCGATGTAATGCGCAACTTCGCCACCGCCTGTCGAATGGCCGACCAGCGTCGCGTCCTGCAGATCGAGATGTTCGATCAGCGCGGCGAGATCGTCGGCGTAGGTGTCCATCTCGTTGCCGTCCCACGGCTGCTCCGAGCGGCCGTGACCGCGCCGGTCGTGCGCGATCACGCGAAAGCCCTTGCTGCCGAGAAACAGCATCTGCGCATCCCATGCATCGGCGGTCAGCGGCCAGCCGTGCGAAAACACGACCGGGCGGCCATGGCCCCAGTCCTTGTAGAAAATCGAGGTACCGTCTTTCGTCCTGATCGTGCTCATCTGCTGACTCCTTGTCGATGAAGTCTGCCGTCGCCGGCAGGTGGATGAAGCGCAAGCTGCTCACGAAGCATGCACGCGACGCATGACAGAACGCTGTGCGAATGCGGCTATGAGTCATGACCTATTGAGAAATTCCGCCGCGAAATAACATCAACGCCAAACGAATGGCGAACGGATAATGCGCAACGAATACTGAAGAGAAATCGCTGAAACGGCCACGCGGCAGCGTGCATCGTAGAAGTAAAAAAATCGCCTGACCAGCACGCCCACCGACGAAGTCGGTTTGGATGGATCGATTGTCGGCTGGCGACAGACACCGCCCGCGACCTTGCCGCGCAAGGCTGCGCGAAACGCATTGCTGCAGCGCGGTCGATTGACGCAGCTCACGCGACGAGGCACACACGGCCACGTATCAACCGCCAAAAGAAACTTGATATTCAACAACGGCTTGCCTCATCGATAAGCGTATTTCGCATAAAACAAGGCGGTTTTTTGACGCACATCGCATCGCAACACTTTTTGTTTCGATCCCCTACTCTTGCGCCATCTGCCCAGCGCAGTGCGCACCGACATCGGTCGACGCGCGTAAGTCTGCTCACGCGGCCATCACGCACAACAGGATCATGAACTCCGCACTATCGGCATTCGATCTCGCGCGCATTCAGTTCGCGTTCACCGTTTCTTTTCACATCGTTTTCCCCGCGCTCAGCATCGGTCTCGCCAGTTTCATCGCCGTTCTCGAATGGCGTTGGCTGAAAACCGGCAAGGCCTACTACAAAGATCTTTGTCTGTTCTGGTCGAAGATCTTCGCGGTGGCCTTCGGCATGGGCGTCGTCTCCGGCGTCGTGATGAGCTATCAGTTCGGCACCAACTGGTCGGGCTTCTCGAGTTTCGCCGGGCCGATCACCGGTCCGCTGCTGATGTACGAGGTGATGACCGCATTTTTTCTCGAAGCGGGCTTCCTCGGCATCATGCTGTTCGGCTGGCAGCGCGTGAGTCCGCGGGCGCACTTCGGCGCGACGCTGATGGTCGCGATCGGCACGCTGATCTCGACCTTCTGGATTCTCGCGTCCAATAGCTGGATGCAGACGCCGCAGGGCTTCGAGGTCGTCGACGGTCATGTCGTGCCGCTCGACTGGTTCAAGATCATCTTCAATCCGTCGTTCCCCTACCGGCTCGCGCATATGGCGCTCGCGGCGTTCATCGTCGCGGGGCTGGTGGTCGCGGCGGTCGGCGCGTGGCATCTGCTGCGCGGCCGGCGCGATCCCGCCGTCAAGAAGATGTTCTCGATGGCGCTGTGGCTGCTGTTGATCCTCACGCCGATCCAGGCATTCGTCGGCGATCAGCACGGCCTCAATACGCGCAAGTATCAGCCGGCGAAGATCGCGGCGATCGAAGGCTTGTGGGATACCGAAAAAGGCGGCACCGCGCTGAACCTGTTCGGCATCCCCGACATGAAGGCGGAGACCACGCGCTACGCGGTGTCGGTGCCGCACCTCGGCAGCCTGATCCTCACGCATAGCTGGGACGGCGAAATCCGCGGCCTGAAGGAATTCCCGCCGCAGGACCGGCCGGACGCGACCGTCGTGTTCTGGAGCTTCCGCATCATGGCCGGCCTCGGCGTGCTGATGATCGCGATGTCGATCGCGGCCTGGGTGCTGCGCCGGCGCGGGCGCCTGTTCGAAGCGAAGTGGTTCCAGCGGCTGTGCGTCGCGATGGGGCCGAGCGGCTTCATCACGCTGCTGGCCGGCTGGGTCACCACCGAAGCGGGCCGTCAACCGTGGGTCGTGTACGGCGTGATGCGCACGTCGCAGGCGGTGTCGCCGCTGACCACGCAGCAGGTCGGTCTGTCGCTGATGACGTTCGTGGCCGTCTACTTCCTCGTGTTCGGCACCGGCATCTACTACGTGCTGAAGCTGATGCGCTCCGGTCCCGCGCTGCCTGGCGGCAAGGCGAGCGACATGTCCCACGGCCTGCCGCGGCCGACGCCCGCGCAGACCGCGCGCCGCCCGCTGTCCGCCGCCGATCAGATGATCGACGCCGTCTAACCTACGCTTCGAGAGAAAGAAAAAATGGACGTAACCGTCGTATGGGCCGCGATCATCGCGCTGGGCCTTTTCATGTACGTGGTGCTGGACGGCTTCGACCTCGGCATCGGCATCGTCTTTCCGTTCTTCCCCGACGAAAAGGAACGCGACCTGATGATGAACACGGTCGCGCCGGTGTGGGACGGCAACGAAACCTGGCTCGTGCTCGGCGGCGCCGCGCTGTTCGCGGTGTTTCCGGTCGTCTACTCGACCGTGCTGTCGGCGCTCTATCTGCCGCTCGTGTTCATGCTCGTGTGCCTGATCTTTCGCGGCGTGTCGTTCGAGATCCGCGCGAAGTCGCGTCGCACGCGGCATCTGTGGGACCTCGCGTTCATCGGCGGCTCGGCGGGCGCGGCGTTCTTCCAGGGCATCGTGCTCGGCGCGTTCCTGCAAGGCATTCCGGTCGCCGATGGCGCCTATGCCGGCGACGCGTTCGGCTGGCTCACGCCGTTCAGCCTGCTGACGGGCCTCGGACTCGTCGCGACCTACGCGCTGCTCGGCTGCTGCTGGCTCGTCGCGAAGACCGAGGGCGATCTGCAGCGACGGCTGCATCGCGTGGTCTGGCCGCTGACGCTGGTGCTGCTCGGCTTCATCGCGCTTGTAAGCCTGTGGACACCGCTGATGGATGCGGGCATCGCGCAACGCTGGTTCCATGACGGGATCTTCTACCGTCTGCTGCCGGTGCCGTTCCTCGTCGCGATCTGCGCGTTTTTCATGCATCGCGCGGTGCGCGCGCGCCATCACAACACGCCGTTCGTGCTCGCGCTGGCGCTCGTGCTGCTCGGCTATCTCGGGCTGCTCGTGAGTCTGTGGCCGTATGCGATTCCGTCGAGCATCACGCTATGGGAAGCCGCCGCGCCACGCTCGAGCCAGACGTTCACGCTGGCCGGCGCGGCGGTGATCCTGCCGATCATCGTCGCCTATACGACGATGGGTTACTGGGTCTTTCGAGGCAAGGTGCGCCATGGCGACCAACATCACTATCACTGAAACGCGGGGTGCCAGTGCGTCGGCTCCCACCGCCACTGCCGCGACGCCCAGCCGCAAACTGCCGGGCTGGCTCTGGTTCATCGCGCTATGGTGCTTCGGCGTGAGCGCGGCGATGTCGCTCGGCTTCGCCTTCAGGCTTCTCATGAATGCGACGCTGTTCGCGGTCAGATAGCGGCGCGCGAACCCGTGTCGATCCGGCGGGCATAACCTTCCGGATCGTGCGCGTCAGCGCTTCAAAAACGGGGCGCGCGGCTCGTCTACGTAGCAAGCCGGAACCTATGCGCGGGAGACCTGCCTTAACATCACGAAGCGCATCGAGCGATGCCGGCAGCCGGCCACGCGCGTCGCAGCGCAACTGCGCAGCCTGCAACTGCGGCATGTGCAACGGCGGCAGCCCTCAACGGACGGGCTCGACTCGCGGAGACATCATGAAGTTTCTTGTAGCCGACGACCATGAACTGATCCGGCAAGGCGTCAAAGGCATGCTGCGCGGCTTCGATCCCGACGCCCAGTTCGACGAAGCCGACAGTTGGGAAACCCTTGCGACCGCCGCGCGCCCCGACGCGAATCACGATCTGGCGATCGTCGATCTGCATATGCCGGGCATGAGCGGCGCGAGGTCGCTCGAAACGCTGCTGAAGGCGAATCCGGCGCTGCCGGTCGTGGTGCTGTCCGCCGAGGAGTCGCCCGACGAGATGCGCGCGGTGCTCGCGGCCGGCGCGCTCGGCTTCGTCCCCAAGCGCCAGCCCGCCAGCGTGATGCTGAAGGCGATCGAACTGGTGCTGTCCGGCGGTGCCTATGTGCCGATGGAAGCGCTGAGTCTGCTCGGCTCGCGCGAGACGCGGGCGAGCACCGATGCGGATGGATCGGCACGTGTGCCGGCCCCGGGCGCCGCCGCGCAAGCCGTCCGCGGACCGGGCCCCGGCACCGTCCCGCAGCTCGAACCGGTCACGCAGGTACCGTCGCTGCAGCCGCATCAGCAGCATCTGCTGGAGAACCTGTCACCACGTCAGCAGGACATCATGCGGCTCGTGCATCGCGGCTGGACCAACAAGATGATCGCGCGCGATCTCGGCGTCGCCGAAGGCACGGTGAAGGTGCATCTGTCGGTGATCTTTCGGGCGCTTGGTGTGCATAACCGGTCGACGGCGATCGCCGTAATCAATGGATGGCTGGAGGCCGGGAAGACGTTGTAGCGCTTTGTGCTGCGCCGCAAGCCCAACCCGTCTTGGTTTCCAGCCTCTAAGGCTGCGTTTCGCTTTGCGCGCCTGAGCCCGCTTCGGCTTGCGGCGAGCCGGCCGCGGCGGGCGACGGCGCTGGGTCGTCCGCCGCTCCGCCCCCCAACACCACCGCACCCGCCGGCCGCCCCTGATCGAGCTCCGCCTGCTGCCACAGCATTTCCAGCGTGCGCCGCAAGCGCGCCGGCGTCACCGGCTTGTGCAGCACCGGAATCCCCTGCAACGCGAGCGCCGTCAGCTCCGCCGACGCCATATCGCCGGTGATCAGCAGCGTCACCACCTTGCCGTGCCCCTCCCGCGCAAGCACGCCCCGTATCGCGCTCAGCGCCTGCGCGCCGGTGCGGTGATTGGCGAGCTGGTAGTCGCACAGCACCGCGTCGGGCACGAAGCCGTCCGCGAGCGCGGCGAGCGCGCCGGCTTCGTCGCGCGCGCCGCGCACGTCGCAGCCCCAGCGCTCGAGCAGACTCGCGAGGCCTTCGAGTATCGACGGTTCGTCGTCGATGCACAGCACGCGCCGCCCCTGCGCCGCCGGGCCGCCCGCGACCGAATCGTTCAGACTCGCGACGATGCCGCTCGCGTCACCCGCCTGCACCGCAAAGCGGAACACCGAGCCGCGCCCCGGCGCCGAGCGCAGCTGCAACTCGCCGCCGAGCAGGCCGACGAGCCGCCTGACGGTCGGCAGCCCGAGCCCATGCCCCTGACGCGCGTCGCGCTGCGGATTCTCGACCTGGTAAAACTCCTCGAAAATCCGCTCGTGCTCTTGCGGCGCAATGCCGACGCCCGAATCGCGGACCTCGATATAGCCGCCCTTCTGTCGCCCCGCGCGCCGGAAGCCGAGCCAGATCGCGCCTTGCTCCGTATAACGCACCGCGTTCGACAGCAGATTGCTCAACACGCGTTCGAGCAGCACCGGATCGTCGTAGACGACCATCGTCGTAGGCGCGATGCGCAGCGCGAGCCCCTTCGCCGCGGCCTGCGGACGATACTGGCTACCGACCCGGTCGAACAGTTCGGAGAGCCGGAAGTGCAACCGGATCACCTGGGTCACGCCGCTTTCGAGCCGCGCGAGATCGAGCACCTGGTTGAACAGCTGATTGAGCGCCTCGACGTTATAGACGATGTGCCCGGCCGTCTTCGCGTGCTGCGCGGGCGTCGCCGCCGGATCGTTCAGAGATGCCGCAAGCAGGCCGATCGCATGCAGCGGCTGACGCAGATCGTGGCTTGCCGCCGCGAAAAAGCGCGTCTTCGCGAGACTCGCTTCTTCGGCGACGCGCTTTTGCGCGGCCAGCGATTCCGCGAGGTATTGCTGATCGACACGCGCCTGCACGACCTGGCGAAACAGCTTGCGATAGCTCATCGCGTAGACGTTGATCGCGCAGAAGAAGAACGCGAGCACGATCGCGAGAATCGTGCGATCGAACGTATGCGAGCCGAAATGCAGCACGATCGACGGCAGCAGCAGAAACGGAATCGAGGTCGAAAAATTGAGGAGATCGAATCCATTCGACATGAACACGCCGGCCGCGAGCGTCACCAGCAGTACGGTATGCAATAACGGCAGATCGGTTTGCGGACTCTGGAACGCGAACCACACCGCGAAGCCCGGCCCGCTATAGAGGAGCACGCCGCGCAGCGCGTGCAGATAGATCCAGTCGCGCGGCGAGACGAGCTGCGGATAGCGGCGATTGCAAATCCACAGCGCCAGGCCCGCGCAATTGGCGAGCGCATAAAAAACGAAGCACGCGATAAACAGCGGCGGGGCCGGCACATGCGGCCAGTAGATCGCCACCAGCACCGCGATCGAAAACCAGTGCGAAAAGAACGCGATCGGATCCTGCGCGTAAAGCACGCGCACGAGGTCTTCGTCGATGGCACGCTGGATCGGGTCGGCCCGCATGGGGCGGTCTCCTCTGTCGATCGGCGTGAGCGCTTTAGCGCTTACGCCGATCCCACGCAGCTTTATCGCGCGGGCATGGCAACTTCGTTGAGACGAAACACTGACGAAGCGGCGGCGCTCTGGCACTTCGTGGCAACCGCGGGTCGAATCGGGCGACCGAACGCGCCGCCCGCGCGGTCTATTCTACGGCGAATGCGCGCTCTTCAGACGAATCGTCAGCAATCCATCAGAAGGTTTACCCGGCAGTTTACCCATCGGCTAACACTTAATCCATATAGGCGACGGCCTTGCCGCGAACCATACTGCATTCACGTTTCAGCGCGGCATTTCAGCCACCTTCCCTCGACTCGCGGCCCACGCGCCGCGGCTCGCCGCGCTCCCTGCCAACCGACGGAGGTTTTCCATGGGCGCAGTCCCGAGCTACGAGTTCGCCCGCCAACTCGACGACGCGATCCTCCCCGATCTATGGCGCAGGCGCACCCGGCTCTCAGCGGACGAAATGGTGTCGATGGTCGAACTGGTCAAGCGCGCGTTGCGGACCTACCACCCGCTCGAATTGCAGGCGCTCGGCGAGGACAAGGAAGAACTGGTCGCTCAGTTCATCTACGCGAAGGTGTTGCGCCTCGCGCCCGGCCACACCGAAACGAACGCGCGCGCCGACAGCGCACCGTCCAATAGCTACGCGGTATGCGCGTATTTCCGCCGCTATCTGATCGACTGCCTGCGCAGCGCGTGCCATCAGCGCAATGTGTCGATGGAGACCGAGGGCGTCGCGCAGGAAATCGATCTGCACGCGCACGCGCTCGAAGACCCGGTGGAAAGCGTGCTGCTGCAATACGGCCTCGACGAACAGCGCGTGCGGCGCGCGACACGCGAGTTCATCGAAGGGCTCGACGAACCCGAGCGGATCGTGCTGGCCGGCAGCCTCGGCTGGTGCTCCGAAGGCAAAGGCGGGCTTTCGGCGGTCGCGGCTCGGCATCGGGTGCCCTCTTATCACTATCGCGCCGTCAAACTCGGCGTCACCATGAAAAAGACGGCCGGCGCCGAGGAATTTTCCAACACCAAGCTCGGCCGCTGGCTCACCGACGCGCTCGGCATCGAGATCGACATCGACAATCGCGCGGCGATTCTGGTTGCGCTGAATCTGCTCGCGGCGGAATCGAGCGATAGCGAATTCCATGAAGTGGCCGCGTAATAGTTCGGATAACCAACAGGCCACATAAGAAGCGCGATAAGTGCGCATGCCCGTACGGCCGGGCGTGCCGCCCTGAACGTCGCACGCTACGACTTCGGCGCGCCCTCCACGGCGCGCTTTTTTTGCGCCGATATTCCGCCTACGATAAAAAAGCTCCCCCAGCACGCCGTCTTTGTTCCGAAGTCGAGCTTCCGTTCCCCGCATCCGATTCCAGACGAGGTGGTCCTGATGAACCGCTTATCGAGCGCGCCGACGGCGCTGCAACGGCATTACGAGGTGGTCGTGATCGGCTCGGGCTACGGCGGCGCGATCGCCGCGAGCCGCATGGCGCGCGCGGGCCGTCGCGTGTGCGTGCTCGAGCGCGGCCGCGAATTCATGGCCGGCGAGTATCCGCGCACGCCCGTGCAGGGCGTCGAGCAGATCCAGTACAACACGGCCGAGGCGCAGATCGGTTCGCCGCTCGCGCTGATCGAAGTGCACGTAAATGAAGACGTCAACGCGGTGGTGGGCTGTGGGCTCGGCGGGACGTCGCTGATCAATGCGAACGTCGCGCTGGAAGCCGATCCGCGCCTGTGGGACGACCCGCGCTGGCCGGCCGCGCTGCGCGCCGACCAAGCCGGACGCGACGACGGCTATGCGCTCGCCTGGAAAATGCTGTCACCGTCGCCGGTGCCCGACGACTTCCCGCCGCTGCCGAAGCTGCAGGCGCTCGAAAAATCGGCGCGGGCGCTCGGCATGGCCGACCGCTTCAGCCGTCCGCCGATCACGGTCACGTTCAAGGACGGTCCGAACGCGGCGGGCGTCGAGCAGCAGCGCTGCGTCGGTTGCGGCGATTGCAACTCCGGTTGCAACTACGACGCGAAGAATTCGACCCACATGAACTATCTGCCCGACGCGGTCGCCCACGGCGCGCAGATTTTCACCGGCACGGCCGTGCATTCGGTGCTGCGCGATCCCGACACGCAGCAATGGAAGGTCAACTTCCAGCTCGTGAAGCTCGGCCGCGAAAGCTACGACGCGCCCGATCTGTTCGTGCTGGCCGATGTCGTCATCGTCGCGGCGGGCACGATCGGCTCGACCGCGCTGCTGCTGCGCTCGCGCGATGCGGGCTTGAGCACGTCGGAGATGCTCGGCCAGCATTTCACCGGCAACGGCGACGTGCTCGCCTTCGCGTACAACACCAGCGACACGATCAACGGTGTCGGCTGGGGCGAGCACAAGCCGGGGCAGATTCCGCCGGTCGGGCCGACCATCACCGGCCTGATCGACAATCGCGCCGACGAGAAAAACGTCAAGGACGGCTATGTGATCGAGGAAGGCTCGCTGGCCGGTGCGGTCGGCGAGGCGCTCGTCGGCATGCTCGGCGCGGTCGCGCCGCTCGAAGGCGTGGATGCGGCTGGAGCCCCGTCGCTGCTCGAGCGCATGAGTTATGACGCGCGTGCGCTCGAAAGCCTGATCCGCGGCCCGTACCACGGTGCGCTGAATCACACGCAAAGCTACCTCGTGATGGCGCACGACGACGAAAGCGGCCGCATCACGGTCGGCGACAAAGGCCGTGCGCGCATCGAATGGAAAAACGCGGGACGCCAGCCGATCTTCCAGAGCATCGAGAACGTGCTGATCGAGGCGACCAAACCGCTCGGCGGCAAATATCTGCGCAACCCGATTTCGACGAAGATCGCCGGCCGGCGCACCGTCACCGTGCATCCGCTCGGCGGCTGCGGCATGGGCGAGGACGCCGCGCATGGCGTGGTCGATCATCTGGGCCGCGTGTTCAGCGGCACGGTCGGCGTCGCGGTGCACGACGGCCTCTACGTGATGGACGGCGCGGTGATGCCGATGTCGCTCGGCGTCAATCCGCTCCTGACCATCTCCGCGCTCGCAGAGCGCAATTGCGCGCTACTGGCCAAAGCGCACGACTGGTCGATCGACTACATGTCGAAGGGCACCGCCGCCGCGCCGCCCGCACAGAAGATCGGCCTGCGCTTCACCGAGACGATGGTCGGCACCTACACGCCCAGCGTGGCGGGCGAAGCCGCGAAGAGCCCGATCGAATTCACGCTGACGGTCGAGTCCGACGATCTCGCCGACATGCTGAGCAACCCGAATCACCTCGCGCGCACCGCCGGCACACTGACCTGCCCCGCCCTGTCCGCCCAACCGCTGACGATCAGCGACGGCACGTTCAACCTGTTCGTCGTCGACGAATCCGACGTCGACGAACGCAACATGAACTACCGGATGACGCTCGACGCGGTCGAAGGCAACACCTGGTATCTGACCGGCAAGAAGATCATCACGCGCACGTCGCCGATCAACCTGTGGGAGCAGACCAACACGCTGTATGCGGAGATTCGCGCCGCGGCGCAGGACGATGCGCCCGTCGTCGGCACCGCGACGCTGATCATCACGCCCGAAAACTTCCTGAAGCAGCAACGCACGCTCGAAGTCACACACGCGCCCGACCTGAAGACGCGCCTCGAATGGACGCTGAAGTTCGGCAAGTTCTTCGCGGGCGTGCTGTTCACCGAATACGGCGGCGTGGCCGCGCCGCTGCAGTTCTACGATCCATACATACCGCCGCGCGCGAAACGCACGCTGCGCGCGCCGGCGCCGCAGGTCACGTACTTCGACACACCCGACCGCACGCGGCTCAAGCTCACGCGCTACTGCAATCCGGCCGCGGGCAAAGCCGCGAAGCCGATCCTGCTGATCCACGGCTCGGGCGTATCGAGCCGCATCTTCTCGACCGATCTGATACCGACCAACCTCGTCGAATATCTGTACGGGTCGGGCTACGACGTGTGGCTCGTCGATCTGCGCGTCAGCATCGAACTGCCGAGCGTGCTCGTGCCGACCAACGTCGACAAAGTCGCGCGCGAAGACATTCCCGCCGCCGTCGCGAAGATTCGCGAAGTGACCGGCGCGCCGAACATTCAGGTACTCGGCCACTGCCTGGGCGGCCTCGCGCTCAGCATGTCGCTTCTCCATGGACTCGACGGCGTGCGCTCGGCGGTGATTTCGCAGGTGTCCGCGCATCCGGTGCCGGGCACGTTGCAACGGATCAAGGCCGGCTTGCATATTCCCGACCTGATGCAGCATCTGCGCATACGCGACCTCACCGCCTATACGCAGGAAGATTCGTGGCCCGCGAACCTGTTCGACGAGGCGCTGCGTCTCTATCCGCTCGATCACGGCGAGGGCTGCGGCAATCCGATCTGTCATCGCGCGACGTTCCTCTATGGCCTGCTCTACGAGCACGACAAGCTGAACGAGGCGCTGCATGCGAACCTGCAGGAACTGTTCGGCATTCACGACATGGCCGTGTTCCAGCATCTGGCCACGATGGTGCGCGCGGGCCAGGTCGTCGATGCGCGCGGCGACGACGTGTATCTGACCGGCGCGGACGGCATGAAAGGACTCGAGGGCATGCGTTTGCCGATCGGCTTCATTCACGGCGAGAAGAACGAAACCTATCTGCCGGTCAGCACCGCGCGCACTTACGACCTGCTGCGCGAGCGCTTCCCCGAGCAGCCGTACGAGCGGCATCTGATCCCAGGGTATGGGCATATCGACTGCATCTTCGGCAAGAACGCGGCGGTCGATGTTTATCCGTTGATCGTCGGCTATCTGAATGCGCATTGACACGGCTGCATTGCCGATGCGCCACGCATTCGGACAATAAGGCCAGGCATAAAACAAGAGATTTTGATAGCAGCCGGCGTGTCGAAGTGGCCGACTATGAACTGCTTTACATCGCCGCAATGACGGGCCATAGATCTGATTGTGACGATCGTTCTTTATGTGCTGATCGTGAAAATATGGCGGACTTGCACGCGAGGCAGAAGTCGTTGATTTGCTTCTCATCGAAACTCAGAACAGCTTGCCCGGATTCAAAATGCCGTTCGGATCGAGCGCACGCTTGATCGCGACCATCGCCGCAAGCTCGGCCGGCGAGCGCGAAATCGGCAGGAACTCGCGCTTCAGCGAACCGATGCCATGTTCCGCCGACACCGACCCGCGCAACGGCCTCAGCATCTCGTAGACGAACGCATAGACCGCGTGATGTTCGACGCCCGGAATCGAATGACCATCCACGGTCAGATGCAGATTCGAATCGCCGATATGCCCGAAAAAATACGATTGGTTGCCGGGCCAGCGCTGATCGAGCGCCGCGCGGCAACGGTCGACGAACGCGCCGATCTCGCCAATCGGCAGACTCACGTCGAAGTTGATCGGATCGAGCTTGAGCGGAAACTCCGCGGTGCATTCGCGGATCGCCCATAGCGCGCGCGCATCGGCGACCGATTGCGCGATCACCGCGTCGCGCAGCGCGCCCGTTTGCAGCGCATCGGTCAGCGCCTGGGCGAAACGTTCCCCAGCGTCGTCGGCATCGAAGCCCGCGTGTTCGATCAGCGCATAGAGCGGATGCGCGGCGTCGAACGGCGAGCGCGCGCCGGTCAGCTTCACGCCGAAATCGTAGAAGTCCGGCCACATGATCTCGAACGCGCCGACGTCGTTGCCGAAGCGCGTCGCGAGACGGCGCAACAGGCTCACCGCGGCATCGTAATCGTCGAGCGCGACGAGCGCCGTATGGCGCGCCGCACGCCGCGGATGCAGCCGCAGCACCGCGCGCGTGATCACGCCGAGCGTGCCCTCCGAACCGATGAACCAGTGCTTCAGGTCATAGCCGGTGTTGTTCTTGACCATCTTGCCGAGCGAACTGAGCACGTCGCCATTGGCGAGTACCACTTCGAGCCCGAGCACCTGGTCGCGCGCGGTGCCGGACTGGATCACGCGATTGCCGCCCGCGTTGGTCGCGAGATTGCCGCCGATCTGGCATGAGCCGCGCGCGCCGAGATCGAGCGCGAGTTCGAAGCCCGCGGCTTCGGCGGCTTCCTGCGCGGCCTGTAACGTGGTGCCGGCACGTACGGTCAGTGTGGCCGACGCCGCGTCGAGCTCTTCGACGCCGCTCAGGCGTTCCAGCGACAACGCGATATCGTTGGCGCGCGCGATCGCGCCGCCCGCGAGTCCGGTCATACCGCCTTGCGGTACCACCGGCTGATGCGCGGCGTGGCAGATCGCGAGCGCACGCGATACTTCGTCGGTCGTGCGCGGCATCAGCAGCGCCGCCGGACGCGTCGGCTCGTGGCGCGTCCAGTCCGTCAGCGCGCGTTCGCCGATCTGTTCGCCGACGCGCACCGCGTCGACGCCGAGCGCGGCGCGCAAGGCCTCGAGTGTCGTCGCGAGCGGTGCGGTTGCGGTCGGGGTTGCGGTCTGGGTCGTCTTGTCGTCGGTGATGCTCGGTTCTGTCATGCAGGAGGTCCTTACTGTGCGGTAGCGGCGAGTTTCTTGCGGTAGCCCATCGAATCGTTGATGCGGCCGAGGATATAGTCGCCCGCGGCGACCGGCTGATATTTGCTTTGCGCGTCGCTCGCGCCGAGCTCACGCGGATCGACGAGCGCGCCGTAGGTCGGATCGTAGAACGTCGCGATCGAATAGCGCTCGCGCCCCGATGCATTGATCACGCGATGCAGCGTCGAGCGGAAGCGGTCGTTGGTCCAGCGCGCGAGCAGATCGCCGACGTTCACGACGAAGCTGGCTTCGACGGGCGGCGCCTCGACCCACGTATCGTTGGCGATTTCGCGCACCTGCAGGCCGCCGACCTGATCCTGCCACAGCAATGTGATGCAGCCGTAGTCGGTGTGCGGCGCGACGCCGAACTGATCTTCGTCCGACTGTGGCGGCTGCGGCGGGTAGTAGACCATTTGCGTGCGCTGCATGCGCTTCGTGTAGCGCGGCGCGAAGAAATTTTCTTCGATGCCGAGACTCACCGCGACCGCGCGCAGCAGATCGGCCCCGCACGCGCCGACCGCTTCGTAATAGTCATACAGCACCGGCCGCAACCCGGGCATGAAGTCCGGCCAATTGTTCGGCCCGCGTAGTGCCTGGCCCGCCAGCACGTCGGGATCGTCTTCCGGCAGTTCGAGTCCGATGCTGAAGAACTCCTTGTAATCGGGCCGCTTCGCCTGATACATCGTCGCGTCGCCAAGCGCATTGAAGCCGCGATGCCGATGATTGACCGCCGCGCGTCGTTTCGTGTCGACCGGAAACGCGAAGAAAGTGCGCGCGGCCTGCGCGGCGGCATCGATCTTCGCTTGCGGCACGCCGTGATTGACGATGTAGAAAAAACCAATCGTCGTACAGGCTTCATGAATTTCCTTCGCGACGCGTCGGAGCGCTTGCTGATCGCCCGCGCGCACGCCGGCGACATCGATGATCGGAATGCGGGTCACGGCCATCGCGCGGCTCCTTCGAGGATCGGTATTGCAGTGGTATATACCGCCAAAAGCAGCGCCGCAAGTTGCTTCGCACGCCTCGAGATCAGGGCTTTTCTCTACTCAAGCGAGCATTTATTTTTCGCCGGAAACGCGGTATATACTGCCCAGCGAGGCCCGCATCGCGCCGCCGGCGCGGCGGGTCCTAACGAAGACTTCGACACGCCGGCGACCCAACACCAATTCGCCCCCGGAGAACCCCATGCGTATCCTTGCAGGCTGGAAATGTCGTCTGGTCATGCTGGCGCTGTGCGCGGCAAGCGTCGCCGCGCACGCCGAAGACCAGCTCGCCAAAGTGAAGAAAGCCGGCGAACTGGTGGTCGGCACCGAAATGCAGTTCGCGCCATTCGACTTTCTCGAGAACGGTCAGCAAGCCGGCTTCAACAAGGAGCTGTTCGCGCAGATCGGCAAGGAAATCGGCGTCAAGGTGCGCTTCATCGATCTGCCGTGGCCGAGTGTGCTGCCCGGTCTCGAAGCGGGCAAGTTCGACATGGTCGGTGGCCCGCTGACGGTCACGAAGGCGCGCATGGAACGCTACACGTACACGCTGCCCGTCGCCGATGCGACCGACGCGCTGCTCAAGCGCGCGAACGATGCGTCGATCAAGCAATCGTCGGATATCGCGGGCAAGACGGTCGGCGCGGGCAAAGGCACCGCGCAGCTGGACCAGTTGAAGAGCTACGCGGCCACGCTGCCGAAGCAGCCTGAAATTCGCGAGTACGTCGACAACAATCAGGCTTACGCGGACCTCGCGGCGGGCCGCATCGCCGCGGCAGCGAACTCGATGACCAACATCGCGTATGTCGCGAAGCAGCGCCCCGAGATGTTCGCGGTCGTGCAGCCGCCGTTCGGCGCGAAGGTGTACTTCGCGTATGCATTGCGTAAGGACGCCGACAGCAAACCGCTCGCCGACGCGTTCAACGCAGCGCTCGTGAAGATGCAGAAGGATGGCCGCCTCGCCGCGTTGCAGAAAAAGTGGTTCGGTGTCGCGATGGAGATGCCGTCCACGATGCCCACGCCGAACTACTGAGCGTCTTCAACGTGGGCGTCCCGCATCGTGCAATCGTTTCGCCGTAGCACGGCGCGCGTCGCCCTTCCCCTTCCATCGGCCGCGACCCATGTTCAACACGACCGTCTTCGTTCAGGGCCTGCCGCTGCTGCTGCATGCGGCGCTCGCCACCGTCGGCATTTCGCTGACGGGGCTCGTGATCGGATTCTTCGTCGGCATCGGCGTGTGCACCGCGCGGCTGTCGCAGCATCGCGCCGCGCGCCTCGCGGGCGGCGCCTACGTGTTCTTCTTTCGCGGCGTGCCGATGCTCGTGCAGCTGCTGCTCGTGTACTACCTGCTGCCGTTCGCCGGCATCAACGTGTCGCCGATCGTCGCCGCGATCAGCACGGTGTCGCTGTGCTCCGCGTCGTATATCGCCGAAATTCTGCGCGGCGGTTTTCTGAGCATTCCGCCCGGACATCTCGAAGCCGCGCGCATGCTCGGGCTTTCCCCGCTCGATACGCTGCGGCGCATTCTGGTGCCGCAAGCATTCCGTTTGACGCTGCCGTCGCTCGTCAACGAAATGGTGCTGCTGATCAAGGCTTCTTCGCTGATCTCGGTGGTCGGCGTCGCCGAGTTGACGCGCACCGCGCAGAACATCGCCGCGAGCACTTACCGGCCGCTCGAAGCGTATGTCGCGGCCGGGCTTATCTACTTCGTGATCTGCGGTTCGCTCGCGCTGGTCGCGCATGCGGCCGAACACCGTTTGCAGCACGCCTGAATCGACTCACGTTTAAGCGAACCTCGCCATGCAAACGTTCGACCCGACCGTCATCACGCACAACCTGCAGCCGATCGCCGCCGGCCTCGCGACGACGCTTGCCAGCTGGGCAGCGGGCGTCGCAATCGGTCTCGCGATCGGCTTTCTGATCGCGGTGCTGCAACTGTTCTGCGGACGCTGGCTGCGCGCCATGTTGCGTGTCTACATCGAGCTGCTGCGCGGCACGCCGTTTCTCGTGCAGCTGTTTCTGCTCTACTACGCTGGCCCGTTCATCGGTCTCACGCTCGAACCGATGACGGCCGGCATCGTCGGCCTCGGTCTCTACGGCAGCGCGTATTTCGCCGAGGCGTTTCGCTCCGGCTTCCAGTCGGTGCCCAAAGGCCATCTCGAAGCGGCGGCGTGTCTCGGACTCACGCGCTGGCAGGCGATCCTGCGCATCCAGGCGCCGCAGATGCTGGTGCTGATCGTGCCCGCGCTGACCAATCTGATCATCGTGTTGAGCAAGGAAACGGCAGTGCTGTCGATCGTCACGGTGCCCGAACTGACGTTCGTGCTGACCGGCATCGGCTCGGCCACCTTCGCTTTCGTCGAAACCCTGCTGGTGCTGTGCGTGTGCTATCTCGCTCTAGTCGAGCTGACCTCGCGCGCGGGCATGTGGGCCGAAGCCCGCCTCGCACGCTTCATGGCATGATTCCGGAACACCTATGAACGCCATCGCCGACATGTCCTCCCCCGCGCAATCTTCCGCGCCGTCCGCCAGCGCAACGGCGAACGCATCGAATGTCGCGCCGCTGATCGAGGTGCGCGATCTGCGCAAACGCTTCGGCGATGTCGAGGTGCTGCGCGGTGTCGATCTCGAGATCGCGCGCTCGGAAGTGGTCTGCGTCATCGGGCCGTCGGGCTCGGGCAAGAGCACGCTGCTGCGCTGCCTCGCCGCGCTCGAAACCTACGATCACGGCGACGTGCGCATCGAAGGCGAACTGCTCGGCTATACCGAGCGCGACGGCAAACGCGTGCGCGCCTCGCAGGGCGAGATCAACCGCGTGCGCCGCAACGTCGGCATGGTGTTCCAGCAGTTCAACCTGTGGCCGCACATGACCGCGCTCGGCAATGTGATGGAGGCGCTGCTGCGCGTGCGGCGCCTGTCGCACGGCGAAGCGCGCCGCCGCGCGAGCGCGATGCTGGAGACGGTCGGCCTCTCGCACAAGGGCGACGCGTATCCGGCGAAACTGTCGGGCGGTCAACAGCAACGCGTCGCGATTGCGCGCGCACTCGCGATGGAGCCGCACATCATGCTGTTCGACGAACCGACCTCGGCGCTCGATCCGGAGCTGGTCGGCGAGGTGCTGCAGGTGATGAAGCAGCTCGCGCGCGACGGCATGACGATGGCCGTGGTCACGCACGAAATGGGCTTTGCCGCGCAGGTCGCCGACAAGGTCGTGTTCATCGATCAAGGCCGCATCGCCGTGCAGGGCAAACCGCGCGACGTGTTTCACGATGCCGCGCAGCCGCGTCTGCGGCAGTTTCTGCAAAACTACTTCGACCGCAATGCGTTCTGGACGCGCGGCCCCGACGACACCCCGCCCCTATGAGCGCCACCGTTCGCAACAAGCCTCATGGCAAATCGTCCGCCAGCGCGGCCAGCGCCGCGGCCAAAATCGCGCGCGGCAGCGACGAAGCGCCGGCCGCGCGCTACGAGCAGGTCAAACAGCACGTTCGCCAGATCATCGGCTCGGGCGAACGCCAGGCGGGCGACCGTCTGCCTTCGGAGCTCGACCTCGTCGCGACGCTCGGCGTCTCGCGCATGACGGTCAACCGCGCGCTGCGCGAACTCGCCGACGCGGGGCTCGTCACGCGCCTATCGGGCGTCGGCACTTTCGTCGCGCCGAACAAGCCGCAGTCCACGCTATTGATGATCGCCCATATCGGCGACGAGATCCGCTCGCGCGGCCACGCTTATCGCTGCGATATGGTGCTGTTGCAGCGCGAGACCGCGTCGGTCACGGTGTCGAACGCCTTGGGGCTGGCGCCGGGCGCTTCGGTGTTTCATGTGATCTGCGTGCATCGCGAGAACGGTCTGCCGGTGCAACTCGAAGATCGCTATGTGAATCCGGTCGTCGCGCCGGATTTTCTGCAGCACGATTTCTCGGCGCTGAAGCCGTCCGAGTATCTGCTGACGGTCGTGCCGATGCACGATCTCGAACACGTGGTCGACGCGGCGCTGCCGACGCCTGCCGAAGCAGCGCTGCTCGACATTCACGCCGAAGAGCCGTGCCTGACGCTGACGCGCCGCACATGGACGGGCGGCGTCGCCGTGACGTTCGCGCGTTTCGTGCATCCGGGTTCGCGCTACCGGCTCGGCTGCCGCTTTTCGCCGAATACCTCGCAGCGCCAGGGATAACGCGCGCTTCAGAAACCGTACTAGACGGTCCCCGCCAGATGAAAACGCGACGCCGGATGCCATAGCCGCACCGACGTCGCGACGTTCTCGCCGACCCACGTGCGCCGCCACAGCAGCAGACACGGCTCGCCGATATCCATCATCAGATGACGCCGCACATGGGCGTCGGGCTTTTGCGCGTAGATGCGAAACTCGGCGCGTTGCACGGGCGCGAGCCGCACCATGTAGTGATTCGGCGTTTCGACCGAGAAGTCCTGCTGTAGATATTCAGGGAACACCTTCGGATTGACGAAGCGGTCCTCGTACTGGATCGGCTCGCCCTCCTCGCTGTGCACGATGCACGAATGAAACGCGGGACCGTTCGCGAGACCGAGCGCTTCGAGCGCGTCGGCGTCGTCGCTCGGTTCGAGCGTCAGCACGCGCGCCGAATGACGATGACCGCGCGCGGCAATTTCATCGGCGATATTGCGGATCTCCAGCACCGTCGATTCATACCGCTGCGGCGCGACGAAGGTGCCCGAGCCTTGCACGCGCGTGAGCACGCGCTCGGCGGTCAGCTCGCGCAGCGCGCGCGACACCGTCATGCGCGCGACGCCGAACTCCTTGACCAGTTCCGTTTCGGAAGGGATCAGCCCGCCCGGCTTCCATGCGCCTTCGCTGATGCGCTGAAGCACGTAGCGTTTGATCTGCTCGTAGGCGGGCATCGCCTTGACCGGCGTGTCGCGATCGCGATCGCGTTCGGCGGAATGCTGTTTCTGCCCGGCCTGTGCGGCGGGCGCTATACGCGCCTGTGTCGTTGTTTTCACTCCAAACCTCATCGGTGGTTCGCCGGTGGTACATGAGGTACACCGTGGCCGGTTCTCCGACGGCCGGGCCCAATCTTACCCGGTTCGACGCTGGAAGACGGCCGGAACGCGCTACCAGATAAACGGCACGAAACGGTAACGCACACGAGCCATGTATTGGGTGTAGCCGTCGAGCTGCCCGGCGAGCAGCCGCTCCTCGCGCACCGCGCGCCAGCCCATCCCGTACGCCATCACGGGCAGCGCCACGAGCCCCCACCACGAGCCGAGCATCAGCGGCGTGCCGACGAAGAACACCAGCGCGGCCGCGTACATCGGATGACGGACGTACGCGTAGGGCCCGGTGTCGGCGACCTTGTGCCCGCGGCTCGACTGAATCTTGACCACCGGTGCGGCATAGCTATTCGCGCGAAACACGAACCGGCACGTGAAGATGCACAGGAACACGCACAACGCGCCGAGGCCCATGAGCCACGACGGCAGCGGCGCGGACCAGCGAAACCGCATCGCGTCGAAACCCATCAGGATCAGCCAGCCGCACCACGCGGCCCCGATCGCGGCCATGAACACACGATCCCAGCGGCTCTGCTGCGCCTGCACGAACGGCGCGAGCCGCTCCGCGAGCAGCGCGGGATCATGACGCGCGAGCCACAAGCCGAGCCACAGACTCAATACCGCCAGCTCGAACAGATACCACCACGCGGCCGGCCACGCGAGCGTGCCGGCCGCGCCGAACAGCAGCACGCCCATGAAAACCAGCCACGCCAGCGATTGCAGGATCAGACGTGCGACCATCGCGGCTCCCTCGAGCGGTCGGCTCATGCGGCCTCATCGCGCGTGCGCACGCGCTCGAACACGTCGGCGATATCGATGTCCTCCAGATTCAAGCCGAAACGCTCACGCAGACAGTCGGCGAGTTCGGCGGCGCTCGCGAGGCGCCGTTCGTTGACGATCCGCCCTCGTGCGTCGCGCTCGTTGAACTGATCGTTGAATAGCGCCAGGTGCAGTTCGGGCAACACGCGGCACGCCAGCAGGTTATGAACGAACTTCGAATCCGGTGACGTCGACGTGTACCAGTTCGAGGTTTCGTAGTCGATCCACTCGACTGCGCGCAGATCGACGTGATAAACGCGGGTCCAACTCTCGTCCGGCGCCAGCACCTCGAGATAGACGGTGTCGCGCCCCGCGTCGGCGAGACGGAACGTGCCGAGCGGAATCGGCTGCGCGAGGCCGGCGGTCAGCCGCAGCGGCGCGGTCAGCGTCACGGCGCCGAAGCCGACGTCGGCGATCCATGCGTCGCCGGAGATATCGACGCGCAGCACCATATGCGTGCGCGGCGCAATCGTGCCGGGGTCGCGGCCCCACACGACGCGCGCAAGCATCGGCGTGACCCGGAAGCCGAGTTGCATCAGCACGTTCGCGAACAGAATGTTCTGCTCGAAGCAGTAGCCACCGCGCTTTTCGGTCACGAGCTTGCGTTCGACGGCTTCGAGCTCGAGCCTGACGGGCCGGCGCGTCAACGGGTTCAGGTTCTCGAACGGGATCGCGGCGGGATGGAGCCGGTGAATCGCCCGCAGCACGTCGAGCGTGGCGGCGCGCGGGCCCTGATAGCCGATCCGGGCGAAGTAGCTTTCCAGATTGATGGTGTGGGACATCGGCGGAATTCCGGTTGGGTTGCGGGTTCGACGCGGTCATAGCGGCTTTCGGCGCTGACTCGACCGCGCGCGGGACGAAGCGAAAACGCGCCTACAACCCCTTCAACGCCGAGGTCGCGATCGACGGCACCGTGATGCCGTGGCTCGATGCGAACTGCACGGCCGAGCTCAGCGTCGACATCAGCGACTGCAACTGCCCCGGCGCCGATTGCGCGATATACGAAGCGCTTTGCGCGGTCTGCGGATTGAGGCCCGATTGCAGCAGCGACGACGGACTCATCTGACCGAGGCTGCCGAGCCCCGACTGCAAGCTCGAATACTGGCTCACACCCTTGCCGAGCGACGACAGACCCTGCGTGAACGCTTCCTTGTTGACCGGCGTCGCAGACGCGCCGCCACTTGCATGATTCGCGAACGCATCGGTCAGCTTCTGCGACAGCGACTGCTGGGTGCTGCCGACCTGCGTCAACTGACTGACCGACGGCGTGCCGCCGCTGAGCAGCCCCGCCGCCTGCTGCGCCTGGCCGGCGGCACTCGTCATGCCCATCGCCGACGCGAGGCTCGACTGTCCGCTCAGCACCTGCTGGTTCGCGCCCACGTAACTCTGCAGCAACTGCGACACGCCGCCCGACGACGCCCCGGCACCCGCCGCGCTATCGCCGCCCCCGCCGATGCCGAACTGCTTCAGATTCAACTGCGCGCGCGCTGCGCCGCCCAGCAACAGACCACCACTCACCAGCAACGAAACCAGAAGAATGCGCTTGCCCATCTCTACCTCCTTACTTTGACTTTCGGGGTGACTCGTGCGCTTCGACACCTCGCCGTTTCGCACGTTCGTGCCTGACTACATCAATACATTTTCATTACGCGCCAATGAATATCTGTTTACGTCCTCATAAAGTTTAGACGCAGTCCGTAAATCCGGGAATTACATGCCAGTAATATTGTTGCGAATCGTTCTCATTTGTGTTGACTGCCGCAATACGCCTGCGTACGATCACGCCATCAGCCGCTTTGGCAGCCTGGGACAACACGCGATGTCGCGCCAGGCAGTCGCAGATTGATCACATCGATCGAAACAACACTCATAAGGATTTCGATGAAGTTCGCCCAACTCAATGGATCGCGTGCCAATGCGCGTCCGGTTTGCGACGCTTGCGCAGGTCCCGGCGCAACTCATCGTACGCGTTTGCCTTCGATGCGGCGCGTCGCACTGTGCACGGCCTTCGCATGTGCCTCGTTGAGCGGCCACGCGGCGCTGGCCGAAGCCAATCCCGATGCGAACCCGGAAGCGCCCGAGGCCGACCTGAACATTCAGGCGACGCAAACCGACCAGTGGACGGGCCTCTGGAACCGCCAGCAATTGCTCGGCGACATGGGCGGCCTGCGTCCGTGGCTCGGCAAGTACGGCATGACCTTCACGCTGACCGAAACCAGCGAAGTGCTGGCCAATCTGCGCGGCGGTCTCGCGCGCGGCGTCGACTACGACGGCCTGACCACCGCGACCTTGCAGATGGATACGCAAAAGGCGTTCGGCCTGCCGGGCGGCCTCTTCAACGTCAGCGCACTGCAAATTCACGGAGCGAACCTGAGCGCGAACAAGCTCGGCACGTTGAATACCGCGAGCGGCATCGAGGCCGACGACGCGACGCGTCTGTGGGAGCTCTGGTATCAGCAATCGTTCCTGAACAAACGCGTGGACGTGAAGATCGGTCAGCAGAGTCTCGACCAGGAATTCATCACGAGCACGTATGCGGCCCTGTTCCTCAACACGATGTTCGGCTGGCCCGCGCTGCCCTCGTACGACATGCCGTCGGGCGGTCCCGCCTATCCGCTCGCGGGTCTCGGCGTGCGCGTGCGCGGCCAGATCACCCCTTCGTTGACCGCGCTTGCCGGCGTGTATTCGGGCGACCCGCTCGGCAATGACCCGGACAACATGAGCGGCACGAACTTCAACCTGCATAACGGCGCGTTGTGGATCGGCGAGTTGCAGTACTCGATCAACCAGCCGGCCGAAGGCGAAATGGTCGGCATGGGCGGCGGCGGTCTGCCGGGCACCTACAAGCTCGGCGTCTGGTACAACACCAACAAGTTCGCCGATCAGCGCTACGACAACATGGGGCTGTCGCTCGCGAATCCGGCGTCGACCGGCATTCCCGCGAATCACAGCGGCAACTACAGCTTCTATGCGGTCGCCGATCAGATGGTGTGGCGCCCCGACTCCGACGAACCACGCAGTCTCGGCGTGTTCGCGCGCGTGATGGGCGCGCCGGGCGACCGCAACCTCGTGCAAGTCGCGGCCAACCTCGGCGTCGTGCTGAAGGCGCCGTTCAAGGGCCGTGACAACGACAGCGCCGGTCTCGCGCTGACCTACATCAAGGTCGGCAGTCACGTGAACGGACTCGACAAGGACTTCCTGGCATTCAACGGCAGCCCCTACGGCGTGCGCACCAGCGAAACCACGCTCGAGGCGACCTACCAATATCAGGTCAATCCGTGGTGGCAGTTGCAGGCCGACGCGCAATACACGTTCAACGCCGGTGCGGGCCAGAACCCGAACGACCCGACGCAGCCGCTGCGCAACACCTTCGTCGTCGGTATGCGGACCAATATCAACTTCTGACGCCGCCCGCCGCGCGCTTTCATCCTCGCAAGCACATGCCACCCCACGCAACCGGACCAGCACTTCCCATGCTTTCTATCGTCACCGCCACTCCCGCTTTGTGCACCCGCACGGAGGCCCAATCGTGAATCAACTCACGCGCAAGCTTGCGGCGCGCGCCGCGCGAGCCCTGCTCGCCGCGATGGCCGGCGCCGCCGCTCTCACGATGGCCGCCAGCGCGCAGGCTGAGCCGCAAGGCTTCCTTGAAACGATCAAGCATCACACGACGCTGATCAACACCGTGCCGGATAACGGCGACCAGAATCCGTACGCGCTCGTGGTCGCGCCGGTCAGCGCGGGCACCGTGAAGAAAGGCGACGTGCTGGTCGGCAACTTCAACAACTCGACGAACCTGCAGGGCACCGGCAGCACGATCATCAACTATCACCCGGACACCAGACAGATGACGGTGTTCGCGACCGTGCCGCGCGATCTGAAGGAATGCCCGGGCGGCATCGGCCTGTCGACCGCGATGACGATGCTGAAGTCGGGCTGGGTGATCGTCGGCAGCACGCCGAGCAACGACGGCACGACCGGCACCAAGGGCGCTGGCTGCCTGATCGTGATCGACCCGCAAGGCAAGATCGCGTCGACGATCTCGACGCCGAACATCAACGATCCGTGGGGCAACATGGCGGTCGTCGACAACGGCACGAGCGCAACGCTGTTCGTCAGCAACGCGGGCTTCGGCGTCGGCGACGCGCAAGGCAATCCGCCCGTGTTCAAGCAGGCCACCGTGCTGCGCCTCGACCTCGACGTGCCGGCAGGCAAGCCGCCCGTCGTGAAGCAGGAAACCGTGATCGGCAGCGGCTTCGGCGCGCAGGCCGACAAGGGCGTGTTCCTCGTCGGGCCGACCGGCCTCGCGCTGTCGGCCGATCAGAAACTGCTGTACGTGTCCGACGCGATCGGCAACCGCATCACCGAGATCGACGATCCGCTCACGCGCGACAGCAGCGCGGGCGTCGGCCGCCAGTTGACCGCCGACGGCCTGCTGCATCGTCCGCTCGCGATGGTCACCGCGCCCAATGGCCACCTGCTGGTGACCAACGCGTTGAACGGCCAGGTCGTCGAGATCGATCCGGCGACCGGCAAGCAGCTGTACGCACGCTGGATCGATACCGACAAGGCGCAATCGCCCCCCGGCAACGGCGACCTGTTCGGTATCGCGATGACGCCGGAAGGCGACGGCTTCTACTACGTCGAAGACGACGTGAACACACTGGTGCTCGCGAAGTAGGCGGCACCCACGCAGGTTTCAAGAAGGTGAACTAACCATGACAAACGATCACCCCCCACGGCCGTCACGACGCGGCTTCCTGAAGGCGGGGGGCGCGGCGGTCGCCGCCGGCGCGAGTCTCGGCGCGGGCCTCGCGACCTCGCCGCCCGCGCTCGCGAAGGCGCCCGCGCATAGTGCCCAGAACGCCGATCCGCAGTTCGCGGCCGAGCCGTTCTACGGTCCGCATCAAGGCGGCATCGTCACGCCGCAGCAGAGCCACACCTACGTCGCCGCGCTCGATCTGACCACCGACAAGCGCGACGAAGTGATCGCCCTGCTGCGCACGTGGACCGAAGCAGCCGCGCGCCTGACGCAAGGCGGCACGGCCTTCGCGCTGGCCGCCGGCGACGGCGGCGGCGACCAGGCCGCCCCCGATTCCGGCGACGTGCTGGGCCTCGGCCCGAACGGTCTGACCATCACGTTCGGCTTCGGCCCCGGCCTCTTCACGAAGGACGGCAAGGACCGCTACGGGCTCGCGTCGCGCCGCCCCGCCGCGCTCGTCGATTTGCCGCGCTTCAACGGCGATCAGTTGATCAAGGAGAAGACCGGCGGCGACCTGTTCATCCAGGCGTGCGCGAACGACGCGCAGGTTGCGTTTCACGCGGTACGCCAACTGACGCGCCGTGCCTACGGCGTCGCCGCGATGCGCTGGGGCCAGGCCGGTTTTCTGTCCGGTCCGCGCGCTCAGACGCCGCGCAACCTGATGGGCTTCAAGGACGGCACCAACAATCCGTCGACCGCGAAGCCTGAGCTGATGAACCAGTTCGTGTGGGCTCGCGCCACCGACGACGCGCCGTGGATGGAAGGCGGCACCTACACGGTCGTGCGCCGCATCCGCATCACGCTCGAACACTGGGACAACACCGAGCTCGGTTTCCAGGAACAGGTGTTCGGCCGCCATAAGTACAGCGGCGCGCCGATCGGCAGCAAGCATGAATTCGACGCGGTGGATCTGAAGGCCGAGGACAAGGACGGCAACCCGGTGATCCCCGAGAACTCGCACGTGCGTCTGTCGAATCCGGCGAGCAACAACGGCGTGCAGATTCTGCGCCGCTCGTATTCGTACAACGAAGGCACGAACTTCTATATCGAGCGCTGGCCGCCGTGGCGCCAGGAAACCGAGTACGACGCGGGGCTGATTTTCATCGCGCACCAGAGCGACCCGCGCACCGGCTTCATCCCGATCAACGACCGGCTCGCGAAGTTCGACATGATGAACCAGTTCACGACTCACGTCGGCAGCGCGATTTTCGTCGTGCCGCCGGGCGCGAAGCCGGGTTCGTATGTCGGCGCGGGGCTGTTCGAGACGTGATGCAGCAAATGAAGCACGCCGGGCGTGCAGCGCCTGGCTCACTCAACACAATCAAAACGGACTTCTGCAACATGGCTCATTCCTGGTTTGCCACCCGTCTGCGCGCGCTCGGCAGCATGGCCGCGCTGTCGCTCACCGCGCTCGCGACGATGCCGTCGGCGGCTCACTCGGCGTCGATCACGCTGTACAACGCGCAGCACGAGCAGGTCGTCAATCTGCTCGCGAAGGACTTCGAAAAGCAGTCGGGCATCTCGGTGAAAGTGCGCAACGGCGAAGGCCCGGCGCTCGCCGCGCAGATCGTCGCGGAAGGCGCGGCCTCGCCCGCCGACGTGTACTTCACGGAGAACTCGCCGGAGCTGATGCTGCTCGAGGAAAAGGGTCTGCTCGCGAAGGTCGACGAAGCAACGCTTCGCGCGGTGCCGGCACGTTTCAATTCGCCGAGCGGTGTATGGGTCGCCGTGACCGCGCGCGAGAGCGTGCTCGCATACAACACGACGAAGCTGCAGCCATCGCAACTGCCGCAATCGGTGCTCGACCTCGCGAAGCCTGAATGGAAAGGCAAGGTCGGCATCGCGCCGAGCGACGCCGACTTCCTGCCACTCGTGAGCGCGGTGCTGGCCCTGAAGGGTGAAGAGCAGACGCTCGCGTGGCTGAAGGGTCTCAAAGCCAACTCGCAGATCTTCGACGATGACGAAGGCGTGGTCGCCGCGGTCAATCGCGGCGGGGTCGCGGCCGGTCTGATCAACAACTACTACTGGGCGCGTCTGCATGCGGAAATCGGCGATGCGAAAACCCGCAGCGCGATCTATCACTTCGGCCACGGCGACGCCGGCGCGCTCGTCAACGTATCGGGCGCGGGCGTGCTGAAGTCCGCGCACAACGCGGACGGCGCGCAGAAGTTTCTCGCCTATCTGGTCAGCGAACGCGCACAGCAGCTAATGGCCAACAGCCACGTGATGTTCGAATATCCGCTGCACGCGGGTGTCGCGCCGGACCCGATCCTCAAGCCGTTTGCCGAACTGACTCCGCCCACGCTGACGATCCAGCAGCTCGGCGACGATAGCCAGGCCGGCAAGCTGCTACGTCAGGCAGGCCTGCTGTAAATGAGCGAAGCACTGTCAGCCGGTCCGCCGGCTGTCCCCCCAGCCCCGGCGCGCGGCCGGACGCGCGCGCCGCGCAGCCTTTTTGCGGCGGCAGCACTCAGCGCTTCGCTGGTGCTGCTGCCGATTGCGTTTACGTTCTGGCGCGCGGCGAGCTTCGGCATCGGCGACGCGCTCGATCTGATCTGGCGGCCGCTCGTCGGCGAGCTGCTCGTCAATACGGTGTTGATCACCGTCACGACTACCCTCGTTTGCGCGGTGATCGGCACAGCCGCCGCGTGGTTCGTCGAGCGCACGCATCTTCCCGGACGGCGCGCGTGGGCCGTGCTGTGCGCCGCGCCGCTCGCGATGCCTGCCTTCATTTCGAGCTATGCGTGGGTGTCGTTGAGCGAGGACTTGCAGGACTTCAACGGCGCGTTGCTCGTCTTGACCTGCGCGTATTTTCCGCTCGTCTATCTGCCGGTCGCCGCCGCGCTGCGCGGCATGGACCCGGCACTCGAAGAAAGCGCGCGCGCACTCGGCTGCAACCGCTGGACGAGTTTCGCGCGCGTCGTGCTGCCGCAACTGCGGCCGGCGCTGCTCGGCGGCATGCTGCTCGTCGCGCTCGGCGTGCTATCGGAATTCGGCGCGTTCACGCTGCTGCGCTTTCATACGTTCACCACGCAGATCTACGCGGAATATCGCACCAGCTTCGACGGCGGCGGTGCATCGCTGCTCGCGTGTCTGCTTATCGTGATCTGCCTCGTCGTGCTTGCGTTCGAGTTTCGCGTGCGCGGTGCAGCGCGCTATGAGCGCGTCGATCGCGGCACGCGCCGCGCGGTGTTGCGCTACGAGCTCGGCGGGTGGCGCTGGCTCGTCGTCGCGGGCTTTGCGCTGCTGACGCTTGCGACGCTCGGCGTACCGCTCGGCATGATCGGCTTCTGGCTCACGCAGCCGGGCGCGGCCGCCGTGACGCCCGCCGACGTATCGCCCGAACTGCTGTGGAACGCGACGTGTTCGTCGCTGGGTTTCGGCCTCGCGGCCGCCGCGTTGACCACGTTGCTCGTGGTGCCGCTCGCGTTTCTGCTGGTGCGTTATCCGACGCGTTTCGCGACGCTGTTCGAGCGCACCGTGTTTCTCGCGCAGGGCGTGCCGGGGCTCGTGATTGCGCTCGCGATCGTCTCGCTCGCCGTGCATGCGCTGCAGCCGCTCTATCAAAGCGCGACGCTGCTGATCGTCGCCTACGCGATCCTGTTCATGCCGGTCGCGCTCGTCAGCGTGCGCGCGGCATTCATGCAGGCGCAGCCGCGCCTCGAGGAAACCGCGCGCGCACTCGGCCTTGACTGGACGCAGACGCTCGTGCGCGTCGTGCTGCCGCTCGCGGGCCCCGGGCTCGGCGCTGCCGCGGCGATGGTGTTCATCTCGGTCGTCACCGAACTGAACGCGACGCTGCTGCTGTCGCCGCTCGACACGCAAACGCTGGCGACCCAAGTGTGGGCCGACACGTCGACGATGGCGTTCGCCGCCGCCGCGCCGTATGCGGCGCTGCTGACCGGCATCTCGCTGTGCGCGTCGGGGCTGCTGTTCGCGCTGCTCGGCCGCTCGGCGCTGCTCGGTGAGCGCGGCTGACACGCGCCGGCTTTTTCATCGCTGCTTTTGTTCGACTACTTCGGATTTTCATGAGCGAACTTCGTATCCGCGGACTGCAGAAATCGTTCGACGGTCACCCCGTGCTGCACGGCCTCGATCTCTCGGTCGAGCGCGGCACGCTGCTCGCGCTGCTTGGGCCCTCGGGCAGCGGCAAGACCACACTGCTGCGGCTGTTGTGCGGCTTCGAGCGCGCGGACGGCGGCAGCGTCGAGATCGATGGCCGGCGCGTCGTCGGCGACAACCTGCACGTACCGTCGGAGCAACGCCGCATCGGCTACGTGCCGCAGGAAGGCGCGCTGTTTCCGCATCTGTCGGTCGCGGACAACATCGTGTTCGGTCTGCCACGCACGCAGCGCCGCGCGCGCCATCGCGTCGCTGAGTTGCTGGAGTTGGTCGGCCTGCCCGCGTATTTTGGCGAGCGCGCGCCGCAGCAACTGTCGGGCGGTCAACAGCAACGTGTCGCGCTCGCCCGTGCGCTCGCACCCGCGCCGACGCTGATCATGCTCGACGAGCCGTTCTCCTCGCTCGACGCCGCGCTGCGCGTCGAAACGCGCCTGGCGGTCGCAAGTGCGCTGGCCGCGGCCGGCGCGACTGCCGTGCTGGTCACGCACGATCAGTCCGAGGCGTTGTCGCTCGGGCATGAGGTCGCGGTGCTGTGGAATGGGAGGCTGATCCAGACCGCGACGCCCGAAGTGCTATACCGCCGGCCGGTGACGCGCGAGCTTGCGTCGTTCATTGGCGAGGCGGTCTTGTTGCCGGGCATCGCGCAACAGGATCGCGCGAGTTGCGAGCTCGGTGAACTCGCACTGGTCGCGCCCGTCGGCCACGGTGCGGTCGACGTGATGGTGCGTCCCGAGCAGATCCGCCTGCTGCGCGCCGATGAAACCGCGCGCACAGGCGCCGAGCACGACGCGCTCGTCACTGACGTGATCTTCCAGGGGCAGGACGCAAGCGTCGCGCTGCAATTGCAGTCCGCGACGCGGGCGATGGTGCGCGCGCGCGTGCCCGGTTATCTGTGCCCGCGTCCGGGTGAGCGCGTGCGGCTCGCGGTCGAGGGTGAAGTGACCGCCTATTCGCGTGCCTGAACGGCTAAGGCTGGCACGCTCGGCTACCGCAGCGACAGATCCTGCACCATCTGCTGCGCCAGATAATCGCAGGTCGGCCGATCCGATTTCGCGCTGCGCGCGACCACGATTTCGAGCGGCGCGATTCTCGGCAGGCCTTGCGCGTCGCCGAGTATCGCTAGCCGCGGCGGCACGCTGCACCGCGTCAGCGCAATCACCGACAAACCGGCATCCACGGTCGCGACGAGCCCCATCAGGCTCGCGCTGCTGAACGCCGCGCGATAACGGATGCGCGCGCCATCCAGCGCAGCCAGCGTGTGCTGGCGCGCGACGCAGCCCGGCTCGTACAACCCCACCGGCAACGGCGAGGCCTTCAGCACCGGCGTATCGACCGACGCCCCCACCCACACCATCGGTTCGCTGCGCACGAACTCGCCGCGCATCCTGCGGTCGCGCGTGACGAATGCGAGGTCGATCTTGTTGTCCGCGAGCATCGGCGCGAGTGCCGTGCTCTGCGCGCAGACGATCTCGATCTCGACGCGCGGATACAGCGTCGCGAAACGCCGCAACACCGGCGATAGCAGCGACGACACATAGTCGTCCGGCGCGCCGAGCACCACCCGCCCGGTCACCTCGGGCCGCACGATCGCCGACCACGCCTCCTCCTGCAACGCAAGCGCGCGCCGCGCGTATTCGAGCAGCGTACTGCCGGGCCGCGTCAGCGACAGGTTGCGCGTGTTGCGTGCGAACAGCGTCGTGCCGAGCATCGTTTCGAGCCGCTTGATCTGCATGCTGACCGCCGCCTGCGAGCGATGCACGCTCGCCGCCGCCTTCGTGAAGCTGCCCGCCTCCACGACCGCGACAAAGCTGCGCAACAGATCGACGTCGAATTCAGGGTTCACGATTTATCAACCGGGCTTATGGAATTGCTCAATTTAATTCGTTTGTGAACGGGCCGCAAGCGGCGCAATACTCGCGGGCATCATGTTTCGGAGTCTTGCGCATGTCCCTCACCTCACGTCAACAAGGCGCGATCACGCTGGCGAGCGGCGGCCTGCTGATGGGCACGATCGGCGTTTTCGTCGAGGAGGCGCGGCTCGATGCGCTGACGCTCGTGTTCTTCCGCTGCCTGTTCGGCTTTCTCTCGCTCGCCGCCTATTGCGCATGGAAGGGCTTTTTCACGCGCGCGCAGTTCACGCGCCGCACGGTCGCGCTCGCGCTGATTTCCGGTGTGCTGATGGTCACGCAATGGGTCGGCTTTTTCGATGCGATTCATCGCACCAGCATCGCGGTCGCGACCGTCGTGTTTCATGTGCAGCCGTTCTGGGTCGTGCTGATCGGCGCGGCGCTCTTTAACGAGCGGCTCGGCGCGGACCGGCTCGGCTGGATCGCGACGGCGTTCGTCGGGCTCGTGCTCGCATCGGGCGTGATCGCGGCCGGAAACCTGCAAGGCCACAGCAGCTATCTGATCGGTTTGAGCGAAGCGCTGCTCGGCTCGCTGCTGTATGCGAGCGTCACGCTGATCGCGAAGAGCCTCGGCGAAATGCGCCCGCATCTGCTGACGCTCACGCAATGCGCGGTCGGCGTGATCTGTCTGCCGCTGATCGCGCCGCTCATCGCGCCTTTGACGCTCACGCATATCGGTCCGATGCAGTGGTTCTGGCTGATCGGCATGGGCGTGCTGCACACGGGATTGTCGTATGTGCTGATTTACGGCGCGCTGCCCAAGCTCAGCACGCCAGTGATCGCGGTGCTGTTGTTCGTTTATCCGCTGACCGCGATCGTCGTGGATGCGCTCGTGTATGGCCGTGCGCTATCGCTGTCTCAACTGGCGGGCATGGCGCTGATCGTCGCCGCGAGTCTCGGCGTCAATCTGGGCTGGCCGTTGCTGACGCTGCTGCATCCGGGTGGGCGGGCACGCAGTCACGCGAAGTAAAGCGCGCCGCCCGCCCGGTTCTTACTGCGGCAGCGTCTCGCCCTTCGTCTCCGGCGCGAACGGAATCACGAACAGGCCGAGCACGAACACGAGCGCGGTCAACGCGATCGGCACGCCGAGCGTCTGCATATGCAGCACCGCCGCGCCGAGCAGAAAGTTGACGCCGGCGCCGACGAAGCGTCCAAACGACGTGCAGAACGCAAACGCCGTCGCGCGTACGCGGGTTTCGAACTGCTCGGGCAGCCACAGGCTGAACAACGCGAAGTTGCCGCCGAAAAAGCCCAGCACGAACAGCCACGCGATGAACGGCGCGAGCCCGTTCGGCAGATAGAACGCCCAACCGAAGCTCGCCGCGATCGACACCGCCATCCCCGCGAAGTACACCGCGAGCGTCATCTTGCGGCCGATGCGCTCGGCCAGTGGCGGCAGCGCGAGACAACCGAGGATCGTGCCGATCGACAGCAAGCCGGTCGCGAGCGACGCGGTGCGAATCGAATCGCCCTTGGACATGCCGGCGCGCGCCGCCAGTTGGATCACTGCGGACGGCTCGTAGACGGCGCCCGCCCACAGCCCGATGATCGCGATCGTCAGCAGAATGCACGCGACCCATGTGCGACGCCGGTAAGCCGGCCCCATGATCTCGCGCAACGGCTTCACGCGCACCGTCTTTGCGTCGGCTTTCTGCCACTTCTCCGGCTCCTTCACGCGCAGCAGAATCAGAATCGCGACGACGACCGGTACCGCGCCGGTCAGGAACATCGCGCGCCAGCCGAAATGCACGCCGACCGTGTAATTGAGCGCAGCCGCGAGGAAGAAGCCCGCGTAGTAGCCGGTCTGCAGATAACCGGCGCCCATTTTGCGACGATCCTCCGGCCAGGCCTCGGCAACGTAGGTGCCCGCGAGCGCCCATTCCCCGCCGATCCCGACGCCCGCGATGAAGCGATAAATACCGAGCTGCCACACATTGGTCGAGGTCGCGGCGAGCCCGGTGAAAATCGCGAACGTGAAGATGGTGGCGGCGAGCACCTTGGTGCGGCCGAAGCGATCGGCGAGCGGTCCCCAGATGAACGACAGTCCCCAACCGACCAGAAACAACGCGAACAGGATCGATCCCGCGAGGCCGACATTCGACGGCGTCGCCGCGAAGCCCGAACGCGGCAACAGCTCGGTCAGCGCGGGCGTGAGCACCAGCGCGTAAATGAACGAGTCCATGCCGTCGAGCGTCCAGCCGGCCCACGCTCCCCAGAACCCTGCGATCTGCGAACGATTGAGCGGTGTGCGCTGACGCGCGACCGCTCGTCGGTCGGTCACTGTATTCATCATGCTCCTCCGGCCTACGATAGTTGAACGTAACGAAGAAAGGGACGGGCGCGCTTGGAGATGGCTCGACGACGTTGATTGATCGGCGATGTCCTCGTACAACTCATTCAGAGGACGGCGCGAGCACCTGCCTGGATGTGGTTCAAGACTTCCGGGTTTGCCCGCGCCGAAATGCGCGTCTTTTCATATATAATATTTGATACCATGACCGACGCAACTGAAGGTTTTCCCCTGGACGCCGCCATGTCCGGTTCGTTTCTTCCGGCCGCCGCGCCGCGCGAAAGCACCTCGCACATGATTGCTGAGGCGCTGCGCGCGGCGATCGTCGACGGCACGCTCGCGCCTGGCGCCCCGCTGCGCCAGGACGCGATTGCCCGGCATTTCTCGGTCAGCGCGATTCCCGTGCGTGAGGCGCTGCGCCAGCTCGAAAGCGAAGGCTGGGCACGCGCGGCGGTCCATAAAGGCGCGAGCGTCGCGCCGCTGTCCGCCAACGAAGCGCGCGAGATCTACGAGATCCGCTCGGCGCTCGAAAGTCTCGCGCTCGGCCTTGCGATTCCGCATCACACCGCCGCGACGCTGCGCGAAGCCGCGGACTTGTGCCGCGCCGCCGAGCGCGAAGAGGATCCGTCGCTATACGTCACGCGCAATGCCGCGTTCCATATGTGTCTCTACGCGCCCGCCGGCCGGCCGCAGCTCGAGGACATGATCGGCTTGCTGCACCGGCGCGGCGAACGCTATCTGCGCCTGAAGTTCGGCTTGCCGTCGTACAAGGGTGAGTCCGACAGTGAGCACGCCGCGCTGCTCGATGCCGTCGAGCGCCGCGATATCGCGACCGCGCAGTCGCTGGTGGTCGCGCATCTGCTCGGCACCGGCGAGCTTCTGCATCGTTTCCTGACCGAACGCGCGCGCGAAGAAGCGCTTGCGCATCAACCGAAGCCGCGCGGCCGACGCCCGCGCGTCACCACCGGGAGCTGATCGAACCGATGACCGAGCCGATGAACCACCCCGCCGAAGCCGCCGCATCGCGGTCCACTGCCCGCTCGTGGACGACCCGGCGCGACGAAAAGAACCGCCGCCTCGCGGCCATCGCGCCGTGGCTCGAAGACGGCGTGCTGCCCACGCACCGCATCGTCGATGCGCTCGAAACGCTGATCCGGCCCGGCGAGCGCGTCGCGCTCGAAGGCGACAACCAGAAACAGGCCGACTTCCTGTCGCGCTCGCTCGCCACGGTCGATCCTCACAAGCTGCACGACGTGCATCTGCTGATTTCGAGCATCAGTCGTCCTGAGCACTTGACGCTGTTCGAGCGCGGCATCGCGCACAAGGTCGATTTCTCGTTCGCGGGGCCGCAGAGTCTGCGCGTCGCGCAACTGCTCGAAGACGGCCAGCTCGAAATCGGCGCGATCTATACGTATGTCGAGCTGTATGCGCGCATGTTCGTCGACCTGACGCCGCACGTTGCACTGCTGTGCGCGGACAAGGCCGACCGTCACGGCAATCTGTACACCGGCCCGAATACCGAGGACACGCCGACGATCGCCGAGGCCGCCGCGTTCCGTCACGGCATCGTGATCGTGCAGGTCAACGAGATCGTCGACGAATTGCCGCGCGTCGACATTCCGGGCTCGTGGGTCGACGTGGTCGTGCAGGCGGACCGGCCGTTCGCGGTCGAGCCGCTGTTCACGCGCGATCCGCGCCATATCGGCGACTTGCAGGTGCTGACCGCGATGATGGTGATACGCGGCATCTACGAGCCGTATGGCGTCACATCGCTGAATCACGGCATCGGCTTCGATACCGCGGCGATCGAACTGCTGCTGCCCACCTACGGCGAATCGCTCGGTCTCAAGGGCAAGATCTGCCGCAACTGGACACTCAATCCGCACCCGACGATGATCCCCGCGATCGAATCGGGCTGGGTCGACAGCATCCATTGCTTCGGCAGCGAGGTCGGCATGGAGGCGTATATCGAGGCGCGTCCCGATGTGTTCTTCACCGGCAACGACGGCAGCCTGCGCTCGAACCGCGTGCTGTGTCAGTTGGCCGGGCAATACGGCGTCGACCTGTTCATCGGCTCGACGCTGCAGATCGATGCGGACGCGAATTCGTCGACGGTCACGCGCGGACGGCTCGCCGGATTTGGCGGCGCGCCGAACATGGGCCACGATCCGCGCGGCCGGCGTCATTCGAGCGAGGCGTGGCTGAAGCTGTTGAAGGGCGACGGCGCGGTGTCGCGTGGCCAGAAGCTCGTCGTGCAACTCGCGGAAACGTACAAGAAAGGCGGCGAGCCGACCTTCGTCGATGAACTCGACGCGGTCGCGGTCGGCGCGAAAAACGGCATGCCGATCGCGCCGGTGATGATCTACGGCGACGACGTGAGCCATGTGGTCACCGAGGAAGGCATCGCGCATCTGCACAAGGCCGAAGGCATCGACGAGCGGCGCGCGGCGGTCGCGGCGGTGGCCGGTGTCACGCCGATCGGTCTGCGCGCGAAGCCCGAGAAAACCGCGGAATTGCGCCGGCGCGGCATCGTCGCGTATCCGGAAGATCTCGGCATCCGGCGCGGCGACGCGAAGCGTTCGCTGCTCGCGGCGCGCAGCATCGACGATCTGGTCACGTGGTCGGGCGGACTGTACGCGCCGCCCGCGCGCTTCCGGAGCTGGTGACGATGGCGTCCGCTGCTGTTCTTGAACGGTTGGACGCGCCGCTCGCTTCAGTCCTGCGCGATGCGTGCGGCACCTCGCCGGTCGCGCCGTTTTCCGACGCCCGACTCGCGCGCGACGCGATCACCGCGCTGATCGACGAGGCGGAGCTCACGCCGAAGCCCGCGCTCGTCGACCGGCGCGGCAGCGGCGCGCATCGCGACCTCGATCTCGCGATCATGCGGCGCTCCGCGCACGCGCTCGAACCGACCTTCGCGGCGCTGGCGCGCACGGCGCGCCGCCGCGGCGAACCCTCGGCGCTGCTGCGCGCCGAGCTCGCGCAGATCGGCCGCGCGGGCGAACAGGAGATGATGCAGGCGACGGGAGGGAGCAATGCGCATCGCGGCGCGATCTGGATCATCGGCTTGCTGGTTGCGGGCGTGGCGCTCGAAACGGCTTCGAGTTCCTCCATGCGTGCGCACAGACCTGGCGGTCCCAACCGTGTCGATACCTCGCGCATCTGCACGCTGGCCGCGCAGATCGCCTGCTTCCCGGACCGCTTCGCCGCTTCGTCCGATAGCCACGGCGAACGCGCGCGTCGACGCTTTCAGGTCGGCGGCGCGCGGCGCGAAGCGCAGGACGGCTTTCCGCACGCGCTCGACGTGGGTCTGCCGGCATTGCACGCGGCCCGCGCACACGGCGTCGACGAAAACGCCGCGCGCATCGATGCGCTGCTCGCGATCATGAGCACGCTCGACGATACCTGCCTGCTGCATCGCGCGGGACTCGCGGGCTTGCATGCGGGGCAGCGCGGCGCGCGGCGCGTGCTCGACGCGGGCGGCAGTTCGACAGCCGCGGGCCGCGTCGCGCTCGACGCGCTCGAACGCGAACTGCTGTCGCTGAATGCATCGCCGGGCGGCGCGGCCGATCTGCTCGCCGCTACCCTCTTTCTCGACATGCTGGCGCATCGCGACGCCAGCCGGAGCTGAGCCTCATGGAACATCTGACCTTCGACTATCCGGCGCAACGCGCCGTCACGACCCGCGCGCACGTCGGCGTGGTCGGCTCGGGCGATCTGGAAGTGCTGCTGTCGCCTGCCGCCGCCGATCCAGGCGGTTCGGCGCTCGCCGCGCACGTGGTGGTGCGCACCAGCGTCGACGGCTATAGCCACATCTGGAAGAGCGTGCTCGATCGCTTCTTCACGCGCTACGACGGCGCCGCGCACATCGAGATCAACGACTTCGGCGCGACGCCGGGCGTGGTCGCGTTGCGGCTCGCCGAAGCGGTCGAAGCGGCCGAGGAAGGAGACAGCGTATGAGCACGAGCGCCAGCGTACATAGCGCGCCGCTGCTGCGCGAAAGCTTCATCGAACTGCCCGCGCGCGAGCGCGCCCGCTCGCTGCTCGACGCGGGCAGCTTCCGCGAACTGCTCGGACCGTTCGATCGCATCGGGTCGCCGTGGCTGCCCTTGCAAGGCATCGTCTGCCAGGCCGACGACGGTTGCGTGATCGCGCGCGGCACGATCGGCGGCGAACCGGCCGTAATCGCCGCGATCGAATCGGCGTTCCAGGGCGGCAGCATCGGCGAAGTGTCGGGCAGCAAGATCGCCGCGGCGCTCGAGATGGCGCTACGCGACTGCGAGCGTGGCAAGCGCGTGCGCCCGGTCGTGCTGTTCGAGACCGGCGGCGTGCGGCTGCAGGAAGCGAACCTTGGGCTTGCGGTCATCGCCGAGATTCAGGCGGCGATCGTCGCGCTGCGCCGGCGCGTGCCGGTGGTCGGCGTGATCGCCGGCATGGTCGGCTGCTTTGGCGGCATGTCGCTCGCGGCCGCGCTGTGCTCGTATCTGATCGTGACGAAGCAGGGACGGCTCGGCATGAACGGACCTGAAGTGATCGAGCAGGAAGCCGGTATCGAAGAGCTCGACGCGAGCGACCGCCGCCGCGTATGGCAACTGATCGGCGGCGAGCAGCGCGTCGCGAGCGCGCTCGCCGACACGCTCGTCGACGACGATGCCGAGGCCGTGCGCGCCGCCGTACGCGCCGCGTTCGCGCAAGGCGTGCCGGCCACGCATCGCAGCGAGCAGGTCGACACGTTCTTGCAGAGGCTCGCGCGGATCGATCCGGCGAGCGTCACGCCCGAGACGCTGCGTGATGTGTACAACCCGCAAGGGCGCGATGCGTCGAACAAGGAGCAGGCATGAACGACACGACACTCACGCGCGGCGCGCGCTGGTTCAATGCACTTGCCGGCGAACCGTCGAGCGCGGCGCCCGTCTGGAGCGGCGATGCGCCGCTCGGCGGCGACACCGCGCGCTTCATCACGGTCGTGCCCGATCCCGCGAACCGTTTTCCGCGCGCGACCACCAACGTGGTCGGGCTCGAACAAGGCTGGCAACTCGCGCGCGCGGTGCGTGAAGCAATCGAAGCGGATGCGGGTGGGGACGCCGGCACGCGCCGCCCGATCGTCGCCATCGTCGACGTGAAGAGCCAGGCGTACGGCTATCGCGAGGAAATGCTCGGCATCCACCTCGCCTGCGCGGCCGCCGTCGACGCCTATGCGAGCGCGCGCGACGCCGGCCATCCGGTGATCGCGCTGATCGTCGGTCCGGCGATGTCGGGCGCGTTCCTCGCGCACGGCTATCAGGCGAACCGCATCGTCGCGCTCGACGCGCCCGGCACGATGGTCCACGCGATGGGCAAGGAAGCGGCCGCGCGCGTCACGCGCCGCACGGTCGAAGAACTCGACGAACTCGGCGACACGATCGTGCCGATGTCGTATTCGATGGCGTCGTTCGCGAAGTTGGGGCTGCTCGATCACTTGATCGAAGGCATCGACGCGGACGCGCCCGACGCGGCACAGATCGAGCGCGTGCGCAAGGTGCTGGTCGAGCAGATTCGCAGCGCGCGCGAGGGGGATCGTACGCTCGCGCGTCGGCTGGAATCGGCGGCGGCACGGCAGACTCGCGCGGCGTCGATCGAGGTGCGGCGGCGTCTTGCCGAACAATGGGATGCCGTGTGATGCGCGTGTGTGCGGCTGCGCCCTTCTCCACCGTGCACGCCACGTCGTGCGACGCGCGGTGGCGGCCGCATGATCTGCTGCGCTTGCGGCGGCTGGACTCGCCCGATGACGAACCGGCGTGGGTTCGCGACGCGTTCGAACGCGCGCCGTATGCGGTCGTCCGACGCGCGCTCGCCGCTGATGGTTTCGTCGCGATCGGCGTACGCGGTGCGAAGCGAGCGCAACGCTACGGCACATGGGTGCATGCGGACGATATCGTCGCTGCCGTGCCGCCGGAATCGCTCGCGCAGACGCAAGCCGATGCTGGACGTGATGCATTGCCCTCGTTCGTTGCACTGCTTTCGTTGCAACGTGATTCGGGCGGTCCGCTTGGTGGATTCGCTTGGGGACCTATTGGCAGCACCGGCTTTGAACTGGCGACGCACGTGCCGACTGTCAACGAAACGAGCGACCTCGATCTGTTGATCCGCGTGCCGCAACCGCTGGCGCTGAATGTCGCGAATGCTTTGCTGGAGCAACTGCAAACGCTCGCGGCACATATCGGTATCCGCATCGATGCGCAACTCGAAACGCCCGCGGGTGGCGTGGCGCTCGCGGAATGGGCCGCGGGCAAGGCGCGCGTGCTTGCCCGCGATGCGAGCGGCCCCCGCTTGATCGCCGATCCGTGGGCGGCGGTTGCTCACAATGGCATTGCCTGATGCTCGCGCTTCTGTTCCCCGGCCAGGGTGCGCAGAGCGAAGGCTTTCTGCATCGACTGCCCCAGCATCGCGCGGTACAGGACACGCTCGCTGAAGCCTCCGACACACTTGGCATCGACGTGCTGACGCTCGACTCAGCCGACGCTTTCGATTCGACGGTCGCGGTGCAACTGGGCTTGACCGTCGCGGGCGTCGCGATCATGCGCGCGCTCGCCGATGAAGGATTGGCGGCGGAGATCAGCGCGGGACTGTCGATCGGCGCGTATGCGGCGGCGGTCAGTTGTGGCGCGGTGGCGTTCCGCGACGCGCTGAAGATGGTGCAGCGACGCGCCGAGCTGATGGAAACCGCTTATCCGGCGGGCTATGGTCTCGCGGCCGTCTCCGGCTTGAGCGAGCAGCAGGCGGAAACGCTCGTTGCACAGCAGGCCGCGGAGCAACGGCAACGCGTGTATATCGGCAACGTCAATGCACCGCGCCAGATCGTGATGGCCGGCGCGGACGATGCGCTCGACGGGTTCATCGAACGCGCGCTCGCGGCCGGCGCGCGCAAGGCCACGCGGCTCGCGGTCAGCGTGCCCTCGCATTGCGAATTGCTCGCGCGTGCGAGCGACGAACTGCTGGCGTACTCGCGCACGTTGCATGTTGAAAGACCGCGCGGTGTTTATATCGGCAATCGCGGTGGACGCCCGTTATATACGGCCGATGCGATTCGCGAGGATCTTGCGACCAATATGCGTTACACCGTGCGCTGGTTCGATGCGCTGACCGTGATGCAGGAAATGGGCGCGCAGGTGCTGGTCGAGGCGCCGCCGGGGCAGGTGTTGACAGATATCGTGAGGGAGAATTTTTCTGAGGTCAGTGCGCTGGCTGCGAGTACATTGCCGTTTGACAGGTTGGTGGGGACGGTACGCAGGCGGTTGGAGCGTGGCTGACGGGGTGTGCTTTGCGGTGTGCGAACTCTGCTCAGAAGAATCATTCCGGCAGCCTCAGACAGATAAAGGTCGCGTCTGGTCCATGCTGCTTCGGCGCGCCCGGAGAAAAGAGCTGCCTGCGCCTGACGCAGTCCGGATCTGCGCAAACGGCTGACGCCGAACCCGGGGAGGACGCGCATCGCGCAGATCGCCTTGACTGGTGTTCCTTCGAGGCGAGAACCGGGTCCCGTTTACATATTTTTTATACCCCAGCACGTGGTCTTACCACGGCGTTTACGCCCTCTTTCATAGGCTTGATCTTGGAAAGATCCGTCATGGGAGGGCATCGTCATGGATCTGGTTTACCTCATCGCCATCGCCGCATTCGGGGGGCTGGTCGCAGCGCTTGCGGTCGGCTGCGACAAGCTCCGCCGCGCCCCCGGAGGCCGTCCATGACTTCCTGGATGACGTGGCTCGCCGCAGTGTCGACGCTCTTACTGTTTGTCTACCTCGTGTACGCCCTGCTGCGAGCGGAGGCCCTCGAATGAACGCCAATAACCTGTTCCAGACAGGACTTTATATCGTCGTGCTGATCGCGCTCGCGATTCCGCTTGGCCGCTACATGACCAGCGTGCTTGACGGCTCGTCCGTCGTCGTGCGGCGTATCGGAAGGCCGCTGGAGGCGGTCTTATACAAGCTCGCTGGCGTCAATCCCGAAGCCGAAATGGCATGGACGCACTATGCCCTCGCCTTGATCGTTTTCAATGCGCTCGGCGCGCTGGCCGTGTACGGATTCCTGCGCCTCCAGCAATGGCTGCCGGCAAACCCGCAGGGTTTCGGCCCGATGACCCCCGACGCTGCATTCAATACGGCCATCAGCTTTGTGACCAATACGAACTGGCAGGATTACACGCCGGAGTCGACCGTCAGCTACCTGACGCAGATGGCCGCGTTAGCCGTTCAGAACTTTTTTTCGGCCGCCACCGGTATTGCCGTCGTCGTAGCGCTGATCCGCGGCTTTGCACGCCATACGACGAAAACCATCGGCAACTTCTGGGTCGACCTCACGCGCATCACGCTTTACATCCTCGCGCCGCTCGCGACGGTCATCGCGCTCGTATTCATCAGCCAGGGTGCGATCCAGAACTTCGAGTCATACAAGGACGTCGCCACGCTGCAGGTCACGACCTACCAGACGCCCAGGACCGATGCCCAGGGCAACCCGGTGAAGGATGCGAAGGGCAATCCGGTCATGGTCGACAACAAGGCCGACAGGCAGACCATCGCCATGGGACCCACCGCATCGCAGGAAGCGATCAAGATGCTGGGCACCAATGGGGGCGGCTTCTTTAACGCCAACTCCGCGCACCCGTATGAAAACCCAACGCCGTTCGCGAACTTCGTGCAGATGATCGCCATGCTGGTCATTCCGGCCGCGCTGTGCCTTGTGTTCGGTCGCATGGTGGGCGACCAGCGCCAGGGATACGCCATCCTCGCCGCGATGACGATCGCCTTCGCGGCCGCCTGCTGGGTGGAAATTTCCTCCGAGCAGGGCGGCAATCCGCTGCTTGCCTCGCTGCATGTCGATCAAACCGCGTCCGCCTTGCAGCCGGGCGGCAACATGGAAGGCAAGGAGACGCGCTTCGGCATCGCGCAGTCGGGGATCTTCACCGTTGCGACGACGTCGGCTTCATGCGGCGCGGTCAATAACATGCACGATTCGCTCACGCCGATCGGTGGCATGGTCCCGCTACTGCTGATTGAACTTGGCGAAGTGATCTTCGGCGGTGTGGGCTCCGGGCTATACGGGATGCTTGTGTTCGCGTTGCTCGCGGTATTCGTCGCCGGGCTGATGATCGGCCGCACGCCCGAGTACGTCGGCAAGAAAATCGAGTCGTACGAGATGAAGATGGTGTCGATTGCCGTGCTGCTCACACCATTACTCGTACTGTTAGGCGCGTCGATTGGTGTGCTGACGGCAGCGGGTGTGGCTGGAATCGCCAACCCCGGTCCGCACGGGTTCTCTGAAATCCTCTATGCGTACAGCTCGGCCGCGAACAACAACGGCAGCGCATTCGCCGGCCTGTCGGTCAATACGCCCTTCTACAACGTGACGCTCGCGATCGCGATGTGGTTCGGGCGCTTTGGATCGATTGTTCCGGTGCTTGCCATCGCCGGTTCGCTCGCGGGCAAGAAGCGCATTGCCGTTACCGCCGGTACGGTGCCCACGCATGGTCCGCTGTTCGTCGTGCTGCTGCTCGGCACCGTGGTACTGGTCGGTGCGTTGACCTATGTGCCCGCGCTCGCGCTCGGCCCGGTCGTCGAACACCTGATGATGATCTCGGCTCACTGATTTCGAGGACAGCATGACTACCCATACCCAACCGCCTGTCCATCAGCCGGGCAATATCGGTCAGGCGCGCACCGCGGCCGGGTCGATGTTCGATCCGACGCTGGTTCGCCCGGCAATCGTGGACTCCTTCAGGAAACTCACGCCGCGAACCCAGTTGCGCAACCCGGTGATGTTCTGCGTCTACGTCGGCAGCCTCCTGACGACGATCCTGTGGTTTGCTGCGCTCGCCGGCCAGGCCGAGGCGCCTGCGGGGTTCATCCTCGCGATCGCGCTGTGGCTGTGGTTCACGGTGCTCTTTGCGAACTTTGCCGAAGCGCTGGCCGAAGGCCGCTCGAAGGCCCAGGCCGCGTCGCTGCGCAGCGCCAAACATAATGTGGTGGCAAAGAAGCTGCAGGAGCCGCATCCGAAAGCGCCGATCCGCATCATGGCCGCGAACGATCTGCGCCGCGGCGACGTCGTGCTGGTCGAGACAGGTGACGTGATCCCGGCCGACGGCGAAGTGATCGAAGGGGTGGCGTCGGTCGACGAATCGGCGATCACCGGCGAATCCGCGCCGGTGATCCGCGAGTCGGGCGGCGACTTTTCATCGGTGACGGGTGGCACGCGCGTGCTGTCGGACTGGATCGTCGTACGCGTCAGTGTGAACCCGGGTGAAGCGTTCCTTGACCGCATGATCGCGATGGTCGAAGGCGCGAAGCGTCAGAAGACGCCGAACGAAATTGCACTGACGATCCTGTTGGTCGCGCTGACGCTGGTTCTGCTGTTCGCTACCGCCACGCTGCTGCCGTTCTCGATGTTCTCCGTCGAAGTGGCAAAAGCCGGCCACGTCGTGACGATCACCGCGCTCGTTGCCCTGCTCGTGTGCCTGATTCCAACGACGATCGGCGGCCTGCTGTCGGCGATCGGTGTTGCGGGCATGAGCCGCATGATGCAGGCGAACGTGATCGCGACCTCGGGCCGTGCTGTTGAAGCCGCCGGCGACGTAGACGTGCTGCTGCTCGACAAGACCGGCACGATTACGCTCGGCAACCGTCAGGCCTCGGCCTTCATACCGGCACCGGGTGTCACGGAGGAAGCGCTCGCCGACGGCGCACAGCTGTCGTCGCTTGCCGACGAGACGCCGGAAGGCCGCAGCATCACTGTGCTCGCGAAGCAGCGTTTCAACATCCGCGAGCGCGATATGAGCTCCTTGCGCGCGACCTTCCTCGCGTTCAGCGCGCAGTCGCGGATGAGCGGCGTCGACCTGTCCCCCAAGGGGACTTCCTCCGGGACGCCGGGCCGCGAGATCCGCAAGGGCGCGGCAGAAGCGATCAAGCACTACGTCGAAATGCACGGCGGGCAGTTTGCATCCGAGGTCGAGAGCGCCGTGACGGATGTCGCGCGACGTGGCAGCACACCGCTCGTGGTGGCGGAAAAACACGGCGACGTAGCGCGCGTGCTGGGTGTGATCGAGCTGAAGGACATCGTCAAGGGCGGCATCAAGGAACGTTTCGCCGAACTGCGCCAGATGGGCATCAAGACCATCATGATCACCGGCGACAACCGGCTGACCGCCGCGGCGATCGCGGCCGAAGCGGGCGTCGACGATTTCCTCGCCGAAGCCACGCCGGAGGCGAAGCTCACGATCATCCGCACGCATCAGGGTGAAGGACGCCTCGTCGCGATGACCGGCGACGGCACCAATGATGCCCCCGCACTCGCGCAGGCCGACGTCGCGGTGGCCATGAATACGGGCACGCAGGCGGCTAAGGAAGCCGGCAACATGGTCGACCTCGACTCCAACCCGACGAAACTGATCGAGATTGTCGAGATCGGCAAGCAGATGCTGATGACGCGCGGGTCGCTCACGACATTCTCGATTGCCAACGACGTCGCGAAGTACTTCGCAATCATCCCGGCGGCGTTCGCGACGACCTATCCGCAGTTGCGGGTGCTCGACGTGATGCATCTGAGTTCGCCGGCCTCGGCAATCCTGTCGGCAGTGATCTTCAATGCGCTGATCATCGTGGCGCTGATCCCGCTTGCGCTCAAGGGCGTGAAGTACCGACCGCTGGGGGCCGCCGCACTGTTGCGCCGCAACCTGCTGGTCTATGGGCTCGGCGGAATTCTGCTCCCGTTTCCGTTCATCAAGCTGATCGACATGATCATGTCCGCGTTTGGCTGGGTTTGACACAAGGAGCGCAAACATCATGAAAAACCTGATTCGCCCCGTACTTGTGTTGTTCGTCGTACTGACCGTGATCGCGGGGGGCATTTATCCGATTGCTGTGACGGCCATCGGACGTATGGCGTTTCCACACCAGGCGAGCGGCAGCCTGATTGAGCACAACGGCAAGGCAGTAGGCTCCGCCTTGATCGGCCAGCAGTTCGACGCACCGTACTATTTCTGGGGACGCCTGTCGGCGACCACACCGAACCCTTACAACGCGCAAAACTCGGGCGGCTCGAACCTTGGTCCGACCAACCCCGCACTCGCTGACGAAATCAAAGGTCGCATCGATGCCTTGAAGGCAGCGGGCACCGACATGTCGCAACCGGTACCGGTGGATCTTGTGACGTCCTCAGCCAGCGGTCTCGATCCCGAGATCAGTCCCGCTGCGGCGGCCTATCAGACCGCACGCGTAGCCAAGGCCCGCGGGCTGACGACCGACCAGGTCACCGAACTGGTTGCCCGCTCTACGTCCGGGCGGCAGTTCGGCATTTTTGGCGAAGCGCGCGTCAATGTGCTGAAGCTCAACCTCGCGCTCGACGACCTCAAACCCATGCACGGATGATGTGCTGCCAACGTGCGTCTGGCGGGAAGGTGGGCGGGTCTGACGTCTGCCGCCGGCCGTTTATGGGAGACACTCGATGGACCGCCCCGACCCAGACGAACTTCTGGATAGGATCCAGCGGGATAAAGAGAAACAGCAGCGTGGCCGCCTGAAGGTCTTCTTTGGCGCGTCAGCGGGCGTGGGGAAGACGTTTGCGATGCTGCAGGCCGCCCGGCGGCAGCAGGAAGAAGGCGCCGATGTGGTTGTCGGGATCATCGAGACCCATGGCCGCAAGGAAACCATCGCGCTGCTGGATGGTCTCGAGATACTGCCGCTCGCGCGCCACGAATATCGCGGCCACCAGCTCTCCGAGTTCGACATCGACGCCGCGCTCGCCCGCAGGCCAAAGCTCATCCTCGTCGACGAGCTCGCGCACTCGAACGTGCAGGGCGCGCGGCACCTGAAGCGCTGGCAAGACGTCCACGAACTCCTCGACGCGGGCATCGACGTCTACACGACGGTCAACGTCCAGCATCTCGAAAGTCTCAATGATATTGTCGGTCAGATCACGGGTATCCGGGTCTGGGAAACTGTCCCCGACCGGGTGTTCGATGGCGCCGACGAGGTCACACTAGTCGACTTGCCCGCCGAAGAGCTGCTCGACCGGATGCGAGACGGCAAGGTCTACCTGCCCCAGCAGGCCGAGCATGCCGTGCGTAACTTCTTTCGCAAGGGCAACCTGATTGCGCTGCGCGAACTGGCGCTGCGCCGTACCGCGGATCGCGTCGATGCGCAGATGCGTGAGTATCGCGCCGACCAGTCTATTGAGCGTATCTGGCAGGCACGCGAGCGGCTCATTGTGTGCGTCGGACCGGGGCCGGAAGCGCCAGTGCTGGTGCGCGCCGCTTCGCGGCTCGCCACGAGCATCAAGGCCGACTGGATAGCCGTGTATGTCGAGACGCCGAAACTGCAGCGCATGCCGGACGACTTGCGCAAACGAACGCTCGATGCGTTGAAGCTCGCCGCCGAACTCGGTGCCGAAACTGCCACGCTCGACGGGACTGACGCCGCACAAACGCTCGTTGCTTACGCCCGCATGCGCAATGTGTCCAGGTTGGTTGCCGGCGCGTCAGCGCGGGGACGCTGGCGGCGGCTGATCGTGCCGCCGGTCGGCGAGCAACTCGTGCAGAACGCGCGCGACATCGACGTCACGCTGATGAGCGCGGCCCCGGAGCGTGAGGGCCGGAATATGCGAACCGGTGCTCCGAGCTTTGCTGTGGCGCCCGGAGGCGGCGGGCGCTTGAAGCCGCAAAGCTATTTTTACGCCCTGGCAATCTGCGGAGGAATCACAGCCGTTGCGTCAGCCTTTCTCCACCATATCGCTCTGGCGAACCTGGTGATGCTGTATCTGCTCGGCGTGATCTTCGCGGCCGCGCGACTCGGGCGCGGGCCGGGCGTGCTGCTGTCGTTCCTCAGCGTGGCGGCGTTCGATTTCTTCTTCGTACCGCCGCAGATGACATTCGCGGTTTCGGACACGCAATACGTGCTGACCTTCTTCGTGATGCTGCTGACTTCCTTGACAATCAGTCATCTGACGTCGAGCCTGCGCCGTCAGGCGCACATCGCGACCATGCGCGAAAGGCGCACCAGTGCAATGTACGCCATGTCACGTGAACTGGGCGCGGCGCTGACGACCGGGCAGATCATCGAGATCGGTACGCGGCACGTCGGCGAAGTGTTTCACGCGCGCGTCGCGATCCTGCTGCCGGACAGCGCAGAGAAGATCTGGCAGAAAGTCGAAGAGCCTAACCCTGCTGTCATGCTGGACGCACAAGCGCTCGACCTCGATATCGGTCAATGGGTGTATGACCAGCAAAAACCTGCCGGACGTGGCACGGATACGCTGCCCGCCACGGATGCGCTGTACCTGCCGCTAAGGGCACCGATGCGTACGCGCGGCGTGCTCGCGATGGTATCGGAGCAGACTTCGGATCTGGCGAGTCCAGAGCAGCAGCGGATGCTCGATGCGTTCGCCGCCCAGATCGCGCTGGCGCTCGAACGCGTTCACTACGTGGAAATCGCGCAGGACGCGCTCATCAATATGGAGTCCGAGCGACTGCGCAACTCCCTGCTGTCGGCGATCTCACACGACCTGCGCACGCCACTGACCGCAATCGTCGGATTCGCGTCGATGCTTGCCGAACAGGACAAAAGCGGTGTGCCTGCGAGAACGACCAGCGAAGTCGTCGACGCAATCCACGAGGAGGCGCTCAGGATGAATGGTCTTGTCACGAACCTGCTCGACATGGCACGCCTCGAAGCGGGTGGCGTGCGCCTGAACCGGCAATGGTCGATGCTCGAGGAGGTCGTCGGCGCGGCCCTCGGCGCTTGCCGGCGTACGCTCGCCGGGCGCCCAGTCCGGGTGCATGTACCGCCTGATCTGCCACTGCTGCAGCTTGATGCGGTGCTGATGGAGCGGCTCTTTGTGAATCTCTTCGAGAACGCGGCGAAGTACACGCCACCGGGGACGCCGCTCACGATCGATGCCACGCCGGCCCATGATGGCGGCCGGAAATATGTGAAGGTCTGCGTCGACGATAGCGGGCCCGGCCTGCCGCCGGGCATGGAGACGCGCGTGTTCGACAAGTTCACGCGCGGCGAGAAAGAATCGGCGAAGGCCGGGATAGGTCTTGGCCTCGCGATCTGCCGTGCCATTGTCGAGGCGCATGGCGGCAGGATCGGGGCCGAGAATCGTACCGGCACAATGGGTAAGATCATTGACGCGCGCTTCTGGTTCATGCTGCCCGCCGATGAGACCCCGCCGGCCGAAGCGCCACCCGCAGAGCTATGGCCCGACGATGGAGAGCAGGCGGCGTCAACAGGGGGCGCCTTCCCGGCACCGGCCGTCGATCCGGCAAAACCATGAGCGAGCCGACGGTCACCGTTGTTCTGATTGAAGACGACAAGCACATCCGTCGTTTCGTTCACACGGCACTGGAAGCGGATGGCATGAGGGTCTTTGATGCCGAAACGGGGGAGCAAGGGCTGGCGCAGGCCGCAACACGGCGGCCTGATCTCGTCATCGTCGATCTTGGTTTGCCGGATATGGACGGCATTGACGTGATTCGGGAACTGCGTAGCTGGTCCACTGTGCCGGTGCTCGTGCTAACGGCGCGAACCCGGGAGGAGCATAAGGTCGCGGCGCTCGACGCCGGGGCCGATGACTACCTGACCAAGCCGTTCGGATTGCCGGAACTGACTGCGCGAATCCGCGCCCATCTGCGGCGGCGAACCTGCGGCGGCAGGACGGGGTCGACCAAAGTGCATTTCGGCGCTGTCACGATCGATCTTGCTGAACGGAGGGTAACGCGCGACAGCCAGATCGTCCATCTTACCCCGATCGAATACCGGCTACTGTCGGCGCTTGTGTCACGCGCAGGATGGGTGCTGACGCATCGACAGCTACTTCAGGAGGTGTGGGGCCAAACGCACGCTGATAACGACCACTATTTGCGAGTCTACATGGGGCACCTGCGCCAGAAACTCGAACGTGATCCGGCGCAACCAGAGTACATCATCACGGAGACCGGCGTAGGCTACAGACTGGTCGGAGCGAACGACTATCAGGGGCAGTAGCATGCAATCCGCACTGAAGCGTCGATTCAGGGGGAAATTGCGCTCAGAAGTGCTGCCGTCATGTTTGCACCGTGTTCGAGACGTCGCGTTGACGGGATTTTTACGTGTCCTGCGTATAGTTTTGCAACTCATTGACACGCTCTGTGCTGAAATGGAAGTGTCAAAGTCGGTCTGCTGGCCGAAATCGGAGTACTCAATGTTACGGTTGCTGATCCCCGTAGTCGATAGCGGCGGTGCCGTACAGGCTGCCCGACACGCCGCATTTCTGTATCTGGAACACTGCGTGTCCGAAGTCGAACTGCTTGAAGTGCTTGAGCCTATTGACGAAGGGCGTGCGGCAGCGTTTCACTCGCGCAGCGCACTGCGTCGCCATGAGAAGCACATAATGCTCGACGCGCTGATCCAGACATGCTCGGTCCTTGAGGATGCAGGCGTTCCGTACAAATGGAAGCGGGTGTTCGGGCACGGCGCAAGAGCCATTGCCGCCTATGCTGCAAAGACTCAACCGGATGTCGTCGTGATCGACGCCAGCCATTTCGGTTTCTTTCGCAGACTGACCATGCTCGCCGGGTTATGGCGCGTGACTACCAGACCGGTAACCATGGTTCACTAGACTGCATGCGTGAGCGCAACGATGAGGATGAAAAGCAGGCGTGCATGAAACTTTTGAGGCCCCGCATCTTTAAACGACACCCAATCGCCTTAGTAGCGGCGTCATCGTGGCGCCCTGAACGAAGATTGAAAAAGCAACCACGGCAAAACACACAGTAATGATTTCTTCGCGCCGTGGTAGTCCGGGCGGCAATCCCATCGCGAGCGCCAAGGCCAAGGCACCGCGTAGCCCGCCCCAGAACAGGATATGTTGATGCCGCACCTCGATCTGCAGCGACGAGCGCGAGAAGAGCGTGCAACACGGGTACACAGCCACGGCACGCCCCAGCATCACGACCATGATGGCGATCCCGATCGATAGCCACACGGTGCCGTATTCCCTGCGCGCTGCTCATTGACGTCAGTTGCGCCATTGCGGGACGAGTAGCTGCCGTTCTCCACCGATCGGTCTACGCAACTGCAATGTGAGGGCGAGTCACGCTCCCGATGCCAGCGATTTCAGCGTCCCGGACCTCGCCCACCGAATGCGGAGGACGGTCAAACTATCTGCGTTGTCGAACAGTCGGCGGCGGGTCGAAAGCGCAGTTGACTGACCGCGTTCGGGCGTCCTCGCCGACCGGCCGCTCATGGCCGATGACTGCCTCATGCAATCGGCACACATCGCTCGAACTTCGCAAGCCCGCGATCGGCGACACGCGACCCGTTGTTGACGATGGACGAACACGCGTGGATGTCTCCAATTGAATGGCAACCCGCCGTACGTTGATTGCGGCGCAAATCCGGCTTCGCCGACCTGCCGCCGAGGATTCGCCCCGGAAGTGATTCATCGGGCAGCCTTTTATGCAGTTGAGCAAGCGGACTTGCTCTACATGCACAGCGGACGCCACTCCGTCGCAATCATAGTCACCACAAGAGAGGCCTGCACTATTGTCGTTGCGGATGATCAAGAAAGAAGCGCAGCATTTCGGCACTCGCATCCGGACCAGTAGCGTCCGTATAACTGCCTCGTGCATTGCCGCCTGCCCAAGCGTGCCCTGCGCCATGAATGGTCCACAACTCGGCGTCGATACCGTCGCCGGAAACCAGCCGCGAGACGGTACAGGCGCGTCGGCCCGCGTCTACCCGACGCCGTTCGCTGCCGGCGTCCGGCCGTGCGTCGAACCTCTGCACGAGCCGCGTGGCATTCGCTACGTGCACGGTGGCATCCGCGTCACCATGAAAGACGATCATGGGCCGCGTCGGTGACAAGTCTGTATCGCCTTGCACGCGCCGTGCATTTCGGGGGTGCTTGCCGCCTTTCATCGCCGCGAGCGCGGAGGGTAAATTGTGCGCGCACCGTGCCGGAAGACCGGAATGCACGCCGACCGCGGCATACAGTTCGGGATACTCGGCGATCATGATCGCCGCCATCGCGCCCCCCGCGGACATCCCCGCGACGTACACGCGCGCAGGATCGACGTTGTGGGCCGAGATGATTTCGCGCGTGATGCCTGCGATCAGCGACGGCTCGCCGCGCTCGCGATGCTGATCGTCAGGTTTGAACCAGTTCCAGCACTTCGACGGATTCGCCTGCTGCGGTTGCACCGGATAAGCTACGAGACATCGATGTCGCTCGGCAAGCGCGTTCATCTGCGTGCCTGCTGCGAAATCGTCGGCGTCCTGCGTGCAGCCGTGCAGCATCACAATCAGTGGCAGCGGCTCGCCGGCGCCCCCCGCCGGCACATACAGCCGATATTGACGGCGACCGGCGGCATTCGCATACGCAAGCGTGATGAAATGTCCTCGTTCCTCCACGTCAAGGCAGTCTTCTCGCGCCTTGTGCGCGGTCGCGTCCTTGGTCTTTGCAAACGGGAAGACAACGGGCTCTGGCGTCTTGTCCCGCGACGCAGTTTCGTTCACTGCACCGACGCTTTCCCCTCGCAGTGCGCGTTGTATCGCTTCTGTCGCTTCGGCAACGCCGCGGGTACGCAGCAAAGTCATCGCTTCGTGCATTGAGTTCAGAAAGCCTTCGTTGAGTTTCATCACATTTGTCCGATTACCGGTGTTGAGGGGGTGCGCCTCGCGCGGCTAGTGGATTCTGCCGGCAAGCGCCGTCTTGACTGCGGGCGAAGCATGAAAGGCTCCCAGCACCACGACGCTTTCGATAGTCGCGAGCGCGAGTTCCGGGGAGACATCGGCGGCAATGCTGGCCAATCCCAGGACCTGAATGTTGAGACGCTCGCGCGCGGCTCGAATCGCCTCGAGATCCTGCCTGGAGAAATGCTGCAGCCCGAGCACGAGCGAACGACGCGCAACCGTTTCCTGGACGACCCGCGCATGTAGCGCGAGCTGGTTGCGAATCGCCGTTCGGATCAGGTCGGTCCGGTTCGCATAGAAGCCTTCTTCAACCAGCAGGTCGATCTGCCCGAGGTCGACCGGTCCGAGGTTGATCGTGATTTTTTCCGAGTCGCCGCCTTTCGAGCGGGGGGTGTCCAATACCGCGGGTTTCTTCATCACACCATCCTTGCACCATCCATGTGGATGGTTATAGGATGGTTTTAGATGCGCCGCAACATAAAAATTTGGGGTCGAGACGCCTTCCGGGGTCGCCGCATCGCTGGTCGTGGGGGCTAGATAGAGCGCTATCGCCGGTTAACGCTGAATAAGACGGCCAGGCAACGGGAGGCTGGCACTGATGTTCGCTCGAACACAACGGATGAGCGTCAAGGCGCAAAACCATCAGAATAAGGCGCGAAATGGAGAGGTTCCCCGACCAGTTTTGACAAATTCAACTGCTATCCTTCAAAACTTGAACCCGTTCACTATCGCGGCTTTATCGAGGTAGTTGCTGCCGCAGGTCTCGCCAAGCGCAGTCCATCAGCGCTCAAAATCGGAGTAGTCAACATCCCGCGAACCTCTCAACCCCGATGTCACTCGGGCAGCGAAAGCCGGTACTGCGGAAACGGATTGCGCAGACCTCAACATGGACCAAGGATTACCACCATACTGGCCCGGTAGAGCCTGAAATTCGTCGTATCGTTCGCACCGCCATGAGGGAGATATGCATAAACCCATCGACACTGAAACGATCCCGAGCAATGAATTGCAGCAGGTCAAGGCGACTTATGCCAAGCTTTGCGAGGACTACATTGCACATCGTAGCGATGGTGAATACCGGGACTATGTGCAATCGGTCATTGCCAACAACGCGAGCCTCGATCGCCACGTGCGCGCGTTCGAAATTTACGCACCGTATATCAAGCGTGGCATGAAAGTGCTCGACTGGGGATGCCGGCACGCGCCAGATTCGTGCATGCTTCGCACGCTCTACCATGACATCGACATATATGGCTGCGACATCTGCAAGGATGGGCAATTCGCGGAATTCCATGAGTACGCCGGGTTATCTTTCGCATCGCTCGATCATGAATTTCTGCTGCCCTACGAAGACAATCAATTCGATGTGGTGATCGGAAGCGGTGTACTCGAGCACGTGGCCCGCGAGCAAAAGAGCCTCGATGAGCTATGGCGCGTGCTGAAAAACGACGGTTTGCTGATAATCACATTTTTACCTAACCGCTTATCGGTGACCGAAAACGCGTGCAGAGTCATGAAGAAGTACACGGGCCATAATCGGCTGTACAGTCTCAGCGACGCGAAGCGCCTGTTTCTCCGGTCGGGATTCGTACTGGAAGAATGCGGCTATCACCAGGTCTTTCCCACCTTCGCAAAAGGCATAAAGGGCGGCGGAGCGCTCAACGCCCTGGCCAATATCGGCATGAAGCTGAACCGGCCTTTCGAGCGGATACCGATCGTGAATGCAGTCTCGGCTAACCTGTTTTTCATCCTCCGCCGCGTGCATGAGATGTAGCAGGCGGCCGCCAAGGCGGCCTACCTCGCGGGATCATTGGGCAAGGCCGCGCCCTCCTGTTGCGACGTCACAAATCCTCTCAATGCAGGGGTGAGCCGGAAAACGAGCTTCTCGATCTCCACCACGAGGAAAAACAGGACGCCACCACCGACGAGCCACCCCCACGCTGACAAGGGCAGAGCCTCGGTGTGGAAAACGGCATGGAACGGGAACGTATAGGTGAACAGAAGCTGCAAGACCACGACGCCGGCTATTCCGTACCAGAGATAGCGATTGCCTGTATGGGCGCGCACGGACAGCGACGAATCGAGCAGATACCGGATGTTGAGCAGATAGAACACCTGGCCCAGCGTAATGGCGTTGACGGCGGCCGTGCGCGCCATCTGATCCGACGCCCCTTGCGACTTCATCCAGAAGAAGGTGGACAGCGTATAGATCACGAGCGCCGCGCCGACGAACAGGATGCGCCAGATGCCGAAGCGCGTGACGATCGGCCGGTCGATTGCGCGTGGCGAGCGGCGCATCACGTCTGCCTCGTGCGGCTCGAACGAAATGGTCAGGCCGAGCGCGACGGAAGTAACCATGTTGACCCACAGGATCTGCGGCGCCGTGATCGGCAGCGTGAAGGCGAACAGGATCGCCACCGCGATCACCGCGCCTTGCGCGACATTGGTCGGCAGCATGAACAGCATCGCCTTCTCGATGTTGTTGTAGACCGTGCGCCCTTCCTTCACCGCCGCGGAGATTGACGCGAAATTGTCGTCGGCGAGGATCATGCCCGCCGCCTCCTTCGTCACCTCGGTGCCCTTGATCCCCATCGCGACACCAATGTCGGCTTTCTTGAGCGCCGGCGCATCGTTGACGCCGTCGCCCGTCATCGCGACGATCTGCCGATTCGCCTGGATCGCCTTGACGAGCCGCAGCTTGTGCTCGGGACTCGCGCGCGCGAACACGTCGACGCCGCGCACGCATTCCTGCAGCGCCGCATCGTTCATCGCCTCGATCTCGGTGCCGGACACGGCGGTCTTGCCGTCGCCGATGCCCAGCATTCTTGCGATTGCCGCCGCCGTGATCTTGTGGTCGCCCGTAATCATCGTCACGCGAATGCCGCCGCCGTGGCATTCGCGCACGGCGTCGATCGCCTCTTTGCGCGGCGGGTCCATCAGGCCCGCGAGGCCGAGCAGTACGAGGGTACGCGGCAGGTCCTGCGGCCCGAGGCCGCCCGTACGCAGGCCCGGGTCCGACAGCCACGCGAGCCCGAGCACGCGCTCACCTTGCGCAGCGAGCCGGTCGCCCTCCCTCGCGAAGTACTCGCGATCGAGGGGCGCCGGGCCTTGCGCCGTCTGCTGCCGGTCGCAGTGCTCGAGGATCACCTCCGGCGCGCCCTTGACCAGCAGCATTTCGCCGTCCATCGAACGGTTCAACGTCGCCATGAACTTGTGCTCGGACTCGAAGGGGATCGCGTCGATCCTCGGCGCGGCGGCCGTCTCGGCGGCACGGTCCATGCCCAGCTTGGAAGCGAACGGATAGAGCGCGCCCTCGGTCGGGTCACCCTCCACTTTCCATTTGCCGTCTTCCTCGAAGAGCTCGGCGTCGTTGCACAACAGCGACACGCGGCCCATCAGCTTGAGCACGTCCGGCGCGGCGCCGAGCGGCTTGCCATCGGCGCTGACCTCTCCTTCGCTGGCGTAGCCGTCGCCCGTAACGGCATAGGCCGCTTCGGCCGTTACGACGGAGGTCACCATCATCTCCATCAGGGTCAGCGTGCCCGTTTTATCCGAGCAGATGCGCGAGACGGCTCCCAGAGTTTCGACCGCCGGCAGGCGGCGAATAATGGCGTTGCGCTGTGCCATGCGCTGCACGCCGATGGCGAGCGTGATGGTGATGAGCGCCGGCAGGCCTTCCGGGATGACCGATACCGCAATCCCCACGATGGCCTGGAACAGCTCGACGAAAGTCATGTGTCCGAGCCAGTGCCCCCAGGAGAAGAGCAGCACGCTGACAACGGCGATCACTGCCGTGATGACGTAGCCGAACTTCTTGATCTGGCGCAGCAACGGCGTCTCGAGCGCGCTAACCTCGGCGAGCATCTGGTTGATCCGGCCGAGTTCCGTCTGGCTCCCGGTCGTCACCACGACACCGGTTGCCCGCCCCGACAAGACCATCGTGCCGCAGAACGCCATGTTCTCGCGGTCGCCGACCGTGGCTTTGGCGGGTACCGGCGCGGTGCCCTTCTCGGCCGGGAGGGATTCCCCCGTAAGAGCCGCTTCTTCCGTGCGCAGGTTCCTGGCGTCGACGAGACGCATGTCCGCCGGGATTTTGTCGCCCGATTCCAGTAGCACGATGTCGCCGGGCACGAGTTCCTCGGCGGGGATCAAGCGAACCGCTCCGCCACGCATCACGCGCGCTTCCGCGGACAGCATGTTGCGAATCGAGTCGAGCGCCTTCTCGGCGCGTCCTTCCTGCAGGAAGCCGAGCAGCGAGTTGAGGATGACGACGGCCAGAATGACCGAGCCATCGAGCCACAGGCCCAGCATCAACTTGACGAAACCGGCCGCGAGCAGCACGTAGATCAGAACGTTGTGGAGCTGCATCAGGAAGCGTACGACCGGCCCCCTCTTCTTGCCCTGCGGGAGGCGGTTCGGCCCATAGGTGGACAGCCGCCCGGTCGCTTCCGTTGCATCGAGGCCCTGCGCGGGATCGACGTTGAACTGCCGTTCGATGTCACCGGCCGGCATCGCATGCCACGGCGTCGCACTCTCAACTGAGCTCATCCTCGTGTCTCCCGGTTCCAGTGATTTCGGGTCAGGGGGCCGCTCTCAATGGTCTGGATCGTCCCCGGGTTGATCGGGTCTCGTCGCGTCCACCGCTTCAGCGTCGAGCTCCTCCCTCGCGGCGGCGAGATCCTTCATCTGCTCTTGCGTGGCTTTCGGATATTCGAGGTCGAGCTTCTCGACGGCCTCGACGATCGCGGCCGCGACGATGAGGCGCGTGAAAGGTTTGTTGTCGGCGGGCACGACGAACCACGGAGCCGCTTCGGAGGCCGTCGCGCGGATCGCCTCTTCATAGGCGTGCATATAGTCGTTCCAGTAGCGACGCTCGCGAACGTCGGCTGCGGAAAACTTCCAGTGCTTGTCGGGATTGTCGAGGCGATCCATGAATCGCCTCTTCTGCTCCCCGTACGACAGGTTCAGATAGAACTTGAGAATGACCACGCCCTGGCGCGTCAGATAGTCCTCGAAGCGCGCGATGTCGGCGAGCCGCTCGTCCCATATGTTGTTGCCGACCCGTGCCGGCGGGATCTTCTGCGCATGGAGCAGATGCTGATGCACGCGCACCACCAGCACCTCTTCATAGTACGAGCGGTTGAAAATGCCGATGTGCCCGCGCTCGGGCACTTTCCTCGAATAGCGCCAAAGGAAGTCGTGGGAGAGCTCCTCATCCGACGGCTGCTTGAACGAGATGACATCGCAGCCCTGCGGATTGACGCGCGACATCACATGCTTGATCGTCCCATCCTTTCCCGCGGCGTCCATGGCCTGGAACACCAGCAGCACGGACCAGGAATCCTGCGCGTAGAGGATCTCCTGCTCCATCGCGAGCCATTTCGACCCGCGCTGGAGTAGTTGCTGCGCCTCTTCCTTATGCATTCTGAGTCCCACCGTCTCGCCGGGATCGAAATCCTTCAGGAAGAAATCTTTGCCGCTCGTGACGCGGAACGGATCGGTGTATGCCCGCAGCGCGTCGAGTATTTCCATGCGAACCATCGCTCTTTCTCCACGGCATCTGCATTCAGTTGCACGATTCGCGGATTGCATCGCAACCGCAGTCGTACTGTTCACAACTCTTTCTGATAATAGGTCACGCAAACGAAAACGTGCTCATCGGCAACGACGCTGCGCACCCGCGTAACGACGGGAAACACACTGATCCTGTCGGCGCCGACGCAAGGCGGTCACTATCTCGCCGATGTGATTGCGGGTCTGCTGCTCATTGCGCTGACGATTGCAGCGCTCAAGCGCTGCATGCACCTGCTGGCGACGCGCAAATCCGCGAATGCGCCGAGCTCGCGGTCTATGCCGGTGCGAACGGCATGAGCTGGACGCTCGGAAGCGGCCGCGCGGACTAACATGAACGCGGCGCGGCTTGCGCCGCGCCGCCGTGGTTCGAAGCGACTGGAAGACCGCGCGCTAGCCCGGCGCCCGCCCCAACACCTGCGAATCCGACGACGCCGTCGTCGACGTCTCGTCACGCCCGTGCCCATGCCCCGTCGTCGTGACCGCATTGGTGCCGCCGGGCCGACGCACCGATTTCGCGTGCCGCTCGATCAATCGCTGCAGCAAACAGAACGCGCACAGCAGCGCGCCGATCACGATGCGCGTCCACCACGAACTGAGCGTGCCGTCGAACGTAATCAGCGTCTGGATCGTGCCCAGAATGCCGACGCCGAACAGCGAGCCGACCACATAACCGACGCCGCCCGTCAGCAGCGTGCCGCCGATCACCGTGGCCGCAATCGCATCGAGTTCCATGCCCTGCCCTTGCAGCCCATAGCCCGACAGCACGTAGAACGTGAACACCGCGCCGCCGAGCGCCGAACAGAAGCCGCTCAGCGCATACACGCCGACCCGCGTGCGCGCGACCGGCAGGCCCATCAGCAGCGCCGAGCGCGGATTGCCGCCGACCGCATACACGTTGCGTCCGAAGCGCGTGAAATGGGCGACATAGATCGCGGCCGCGAGCGTCACGGCCGCGATCAGCACGTTCGCCGATACCGAACCGACGCCGACGCTGAGACGAAACGCGGAGATCGCCTTGAACGTCGGATCGGTGATCGTGATCGACTGCGTCGTGATCAGAAAGCACAGACCACGCGCGAAGAACATCCCCGCCAGCGTCACGATGAACGCCTGCAGGCGGAAGTAGTGAATCAGCGCGCCCTGCACCGCGCCGAACACCGTGCCCATCAACAGCACGATCGGAATGATGAGCCACACCGACACATGCATGTGCTCGGACAGCACTGCTTCGACGATCGTCGTCAGCGCGACGATCGAGCCCACCGACAGATCGATGCCGCCCGACACGATCACGAACGTCATGCCGATCGCGACGATCAGCAGGAACGCGTTGTCGACGAGCAGATCGAGCAACACCTGCCACGCGAAGAAACCGGTGTACATCACCGAACCAAAGCCGAACAGCGCGCAGAACAGCAGGACCGTCACCGCGATCGGCAGCGTGCGCGGATCGACCACGCGGGCGAGTGCTTCGAGAACGCGCGTCATCGTGCCACCCCGCGCGATTTGACGAGCGACGCGCCGAACGACACCGCGAGCGCGCGTGCCGCCGGCGACTGGATCACGCTGACCGCGAGCACGACGGCCGCCTTCACGACGAGCGTCGCTTCCGGCGGCACGCCGATCGAATACGTGGTGTACGTGAGCGTCTGGATGATCAGCGCGCCGAGCACCGTGCCCGCGAAACTGAAGCGGCCGCCGAGCAGCGACGTGCCGCCGAGCGTCACGGCGAGAATCGCGTCGAGTTCGAGCAGCAAGCCCGCGTTGTTGCCGTCCGCGCTACGCACGTTCGAGCTGATCAGGATGCCGGCCAGCGCCGCGGTCAAGCCCGAGAAGCCGTACACCGCGAATACGATCGCCTTCGAGCGCAAGCCGACGAGTCGCGTCGCAACCGGGTTCACGCCGATCGCGCGAATGAACAGACCGAGCGCCGTGCCCTCCACCAGGGCGGCGGTCGCCAGCACGGCTACGGTCGCGATCCATACCGAGCACGGCACGCCGAGCCAGTAGCCGCCACCGACGAACAGATAGCCGGGCGCGCCGATCGGGATGATCTGCCCGGCGGTCAGCAGTTGCGCGATGCCACGGCCCGCGACCATCAGAATCAGCGTCGCGATGATCGGCTGCATGCCGACGAACGCGACGAGCAGCCCGTTCCACATGCCGCTCAAGATGCCGACGACGAGCGCGGCCAGCAGCGCCTGCGCGATCAGCGCACCGCTCGGCACGGCCTGGGTCGCGAGTATCGTCGCGGCCGCGGCGCCCGCGATCGCGACCACCGCGCCGACCGAAATATCGATGCCGCGTGTCGCAATCACGAGCGTCATGCCGATCGCGACCAGCACGAGCGGCGCCGCGCGATTCAGGATGTCGATCGGCGCGCCGAACAGGTGGCCGTCGAGCGTGCGCAGCGCGAGAAAATGCGGATTGGCCAGCAGGTTCAGTCCGCCCAGCAACACGAGCGTCACGCATGGCCACAGCAGCGGACGCTCCACCCCGTCGCGCGCGAACCAGTTCGATAGCTTCATTCGCCGCTCCCTGCGATGAGTCGGTAGATGTTGTCCTCGTTCGATGCCTTACCGGCCACCTCGGCGATCTTGCGGCGATCGCGCAGCACCGCGACGCGATGGCTCACGCGCAGCACCTCGCTGATCTCCGACGAGATGAACAGGATGGACAGGCCGTTCGCGCACAGCGCGAGCAGCCGGTCCATGATCTCGAACTTCGCGGCGACGTCGATGCCGCGGGTCGGCTCGTCGAGGATCAGCAGTTTGGGATCGGTTGCGAGCCAGCGCGCGAGCAGCGCCTTCTGCTGGTTGCCGCCGGACAGCAGCGCGATCGGCTGCTCGGCGTCGGACGCCTTGATGCCGAGCCGCTCGATCCACATATCGGCGAGCTCGCGCGCGCGTTGCCGGCTGATCTTGCGCCACCAGCCGCGCCGCGCCTGCAACGCGAGCATGATGTTTTCGCGGATCGACAGTTCGGCGACGATGCCTTCCTTCTTGCGGTCTTCCGCGCAATAGCCGATGCCGTGGCGCACCGCGTCGTGCGGCGTGCGCAGCCGCACGGCGCGCCCTTCGACGAGGATCGTGCCGCTGTCCGCGCGATCCGCGCCGAACAGAAGCCGCGCGGTTTCGGTGCGGCCCGAGCCGAGGAGACCCGCGAGGCCGAGAATCTTGCCGGCCTGCATCTCGAGATCGATCGGCTGCAAGGTGCCGCGACGGCCGACGCCGCGCAGCTCGATGAACGGCTGCGTGGCCGTTGCTTCCGTGTGGTCTTGCGCGACCTCCTGATCGTCGGCGGCCTGTCCGTCGTGCGCCGCTTCGCGCAGACGCGCGCTCATGCGCTCGTGGCCGACCATCTTCGCGACCAGCTGATCCGCGGACAGATCGCGCGCGAGATATTCGCCTTCGCGCTCGCCGTTGCGCATCACCGTGATGCGATCGGAGATCGCATAAGTCTGCTCGATGAAATGCGTGACGAACAGGATCGCAATGCCCGATCGCTTAAGATGTCGAAGTATTTTGAATAGCTGCGCGACTTCGCTGTCGTCGAGGCTCGAAGTCGGTTCGTCGAGAATCAGCACGCGCGCATCGACGGACAACGCTCGCGCGATCGCGACCATCTGCTGCACGGCGATCGGATAGGCGTCGAGCGAGCGCGTGACGTCGAGCGACACGTCGAGGCGCGCGAGCGCTTCCTGCGCGCGCCGCTTGATGTCGGGCCAGTCGATCGCGCCGAAGCGGCGCGGCTGCCGGCCCGCGAAGATGTTCTCCGCCACCGACAGATTCGGGCACAGGTTCACTTCCTGGTACAGCGTGCGCACGCCGGCCGCCTCGGCTTCCTGCGGCGACGCGAACGCGACCACCTCGCCGCCGAGGCGGATCGTGCCGGCATCGGGTGCGAGCACACCGGTGAGCACGTTGATCAAGGTGGATTTGCCGGCGCCGTTCTGGCCCATCAGCGTATGGACCTCGCCGGGAAACAGGCGGAAGTCGACGTGTTGCAACGCCTTCACGCCCGGAAATGTCTTGCTGACGCCGGAGGTCGCCAGAATCGGTTCGCGCGCGCTCATGTCATTCTGTTGGCTTGGCGCGCCCGGCGGCGTGCCGCGCCGCGGCTGGTCCGGGTGATTCGGTTCGGTAGCGGAATGGGTCATGGACCTCGCTCGATCGGCTATGCATGGTTCGGCAGGCCCCAGCGGCATGCTCCGGCGGGCGCATGCTCCTGAAAAGAGACCGCCCGCTGCAGAAGAAAGCAGCCCGGGCGGTCAGGCACCACTGGAGAAACCTGTTCGATGCGTCCGTACTGCACATCTCCTTCGCGCCGTGAGCCCGTTGGCCCCGGCGCCTGAACACCGCACACGCCGCGGCGCTCGCGCGAGCGCTGCCGCGGCGACGTTGCGCGCCGCGTCAGTACTTACGCGACGGCAGAGTTTGCGCGGCCACGCTCATCGGGAAGACAGTCTCCTGAGTCAGGATGCGCTTCGGCAGCGGCTTGCCAGCCACCACGTCTTTCACCGCCGACATCAGCTGCGGTCCGAGCAGCGGGCTGCACTCGACGTCGACGTTCATCTTGCCGGCGGCCATCGCCTGGAAGCCGCCCTTGGTTGCGTCGAACGAAACCACCACGACGTCCTTGCCCGGATGCATGCCGGCTTCTTCCATCGCCTGGATCGCGCCGAGCGCCATGTCGTCGTTATGAGCATAGACGACGTTGATCTTGTTGCCGTAGGTCTTGATGAACGCTTCCATCACCTGCTTGCCGCCGGCGAGCGTGAAGTCGCCGCTTTGCGACGCGATGATCTTGAACTTCGGATCGCTCTTGATCACTTCGATCAGACCCGCGTGGCGGTCGTTGGCCGGCGCGGAGCCGACCGTGCCTTGCAGCTCGGCGATGTTGACCGGACCTTTATCGTCCTTGTAGTGATCCGCGAGCCAGTGGCCGCCGCGCCGTCCTTCTTCGAGGAAGTCCGAGCCGATCATCGTCACGTACAGCGACGTGTCCTTCACGTCGATGTTGCGGTCGGTCAGGATCACCGGAATCTTTGCGGCCTTGGCTTCGAGCAGCACCGGTTCCCAGCCCGATTCGACGACCGGCGAGAACGCGATCACGTCGACCTTCTGCGCGATATACGAGCGGATCGCCTTGATCTGGTTTTCCTGCTTCTGCTGCGCGTCGGAGAATTTGAGGTTGATGCCGGCCTCCGTCGCCGCCGACTTCACCGATTCGGTATTCGCGGTGCGCCATGCGCTTTCCGCACCGACCTGCGCAAAACCGAGCGTAATTTTCTTGTCCTCGGCATGCGCGCCGGGCGTGGCCAGCGTCAGCGCTCCGAGACTCGCGCAAAGCGCGAGCGCGCCCAGAGCGCGACACGCGGCACGTCGTGTATTCGCCATGACAGTCTCCAATCGTTGTTGTGTAGACGACCCAGCGGTCTGCCCGGCCCTCGTGGCCCTCACGGCCCATGGATCGTGATGTAGCGTACTGTGCGAGGCGTTAACCGTCCAATCATATGATTCGCGCCCTCGATATCAATTTTGGTATGGCGCGCCGGTCAGAGCATTGCCGCTCGCTGCCTCAGGTCGGCGTCATTCTCGGCGTGACCCAGCGAAACGTCAGATTGATGCGCTCGCCGCTCACGCGCGGCTCCTTCGGCACCCGATGACGCCACTGCGCCTGGGTGTCGCCTTTCATCACGAGCAGGCTGCCGCCCTTCAGCGAGAACGATTGCACGACGCCGCTGCGGTTGTGCTGCAGATCGAACCTGCGCGCGACGCCGAGGCTCACCGACGCGATCACCGGTTGCTTGCCGAGTTCGGGCTCGCGGTCCGCGTGCCAGCCCATGCTGTCGGCGCCACTGCGGTAACGATTCAGCAGCACGCTGTTAAAACGCGCGCCGCTGGTCGCCTCGACGGCCGCCTTCAGTTCGGCGACGGCGGGCGTCCATGCTTGCGGCACGTTGCGGATGCCCGAGTACACGTACACCGCGTCCGGCTCGCCCTGCCAGGCGGTCAGACGCGGCAGTGCAACACGGCCGGCGGGCGTGCCCATCATGTCCTGGCGCCATTGCACTTCGTCGATCAGTCGGGCCAGCAGGCGTTCGGCGTCGGCCGCTGCGAGCCAGTCTGGATACCAGTCGACGTCGGGCGTCGGCAGGTCGTTGAATAAATCGGTGCTCATCGGAATGTCTGGATGCAAGCGGACAAGTCAAAACCCTGACTATTATGGCGACACCGGCTCACCCGCTGATTCACGCGCGTTGCTCTTTCATTCGACGCGGCTCTCCGCGTTCCCTCTGTTCTTTCGCACGGACTACTTCCATGACACTTTCGGATCAGGCGCTCGCGCAGCTCTTTCGCGACGCGCGTACGCACAATGGCTGGCAGAACAAGCCGATCGACGACGCCGTGCTGCGCGAGCTGATGGAGCTCGTACTGCTCGGCCCGACCTCGGCCAATTCGAGTCCGGGCCGCTTCGTGTTCGTCAGGACGTCGGAGGGCAAGGAGAAACTGCGCCCGGCGTTGTCGGCTGGCAATCTCGAGAAAACGATGGCCGCGCCCGTCACGGTGATCGTCGCCATGGACATGGCCTTCTACAAGTATCTGCCGAAACTGTTTCCCCATGCGGATGCGCGCAGCTGGTTCGTCGGCAACGAGCGGTTGATCGCGGACACGGCGTTTCGCAATTCGACGCTGCAAGGCGGGTATCTGATTCTCGCGGCGCGTGCGCTCGGTCTGGACACTGGGCCGATGTCGGGCTTCGATCAGGCCAAGGTCGACGAAGCGTTTTTTGCGGGCACGACGCTGAAGTCGAACTTCCTGATCAATCTTGGCCACGGCGATCCGTCAAAGCTGTTTGGACGCAGCCCGCGTTTTTCGTTCGACGAAGCGGCGCGCATAGTGTGACGGGGCGTTGATGATGGATGGCGCTGCGGGTGCGCGCCACGCGCTGGATCGGATCGCGTCAGGTCAGCACCGCGATATAAAAGACCACCGTGCCGATCAGCGCACCGATGAAGCAGAAGCCCTCTTCGGCTTCGTCGCCATTCGAGCGCAGCCACGCGCCGACCGCACCGAACAGGCCCGCGATGCCAAGCGCGACGCACACCATCACGACGTCGAACAGCGCGCTTTTGCCGAGTTCGGAGAAATCGATGTTGCGTACGCCGACGTAAAGCGCAATCGCCATCAGCGAGATACCGACGAGCGGCAGCATCACGTGGCTGCCCTCGTGCCCGACATGATGCTCATGATGAACATGATGCACGTCGTGCGCGTGATGCCACAGGTGGCCCGATTTGAGCAGCTTCATGATGTGCCTCCCCCCGCCCGATCTTTCCCGGCGACAGAACCAGTCATGGCCGAAGCGCCCTACGCTGCCCCGGCAACAAGCTGGCTTGTTTCAAGCATACTCCACGCATGAATACAATTCAAAGCCCATTTAATTCGCTTGCATAGTCATTGAATGCGTGGCGCGCGGCCCTGTAAGTATGTGCTGAGCACGGAATGCGCCTGCCCCGGCGAACACTTTTCGTGGCGCGTCCCGGCGGCTTCGGGGCCGGCGTGTCGTGCGGTGCGGGAGCACGAATTTTGCGGCTACGGCAAGGCACCGAACATGTCGGTAGAATGATTCGCCGCGTTCGTTAACCGATCGCCGCCGCGCTGTCGCTGATGCCGGCCCTTTGGCCTCCTTCCCACCCTGATCCTCTTTATGCGACGTTCATCGTTTCTTGTCCGCATCATCCTGATTGGCATCCTGCTGCATATCTACGTCGGCTTGCGCCTGATTCCCGACATGCCGATCACCGCGGCCGGCCGCGGGCTGTGCGCGCTGTGGCTCGTGCTGTCGATCTTCCTGATCCCGGTCGGCATGATGGCGCGCGGCTTCAAGCGCCAGCCGCTCGGCGACCGGCTCGCGTGGGTGGGCCTGCTCGCGATGGGCTTCTTCTCGTCGCTGCTGGTACTGACGTTCGCGCGCGACCTCGTGCTGGCGTCGCTGCTGACGATCGACGCGATCTGGCCGAACACGCTCACGATCGCGCATTGGCGCACCGGCTCGGCGGCGGCGGTGCCGCTGCTCGCGCTGCTGTCGACGCTGATCGGCCTGTTCAACGCGCGCCGTCGCGCGCGCGTCGTCACGATCGACGTGCCGATCGACGATCTGCCTGCCGCGCTCGACGGCTTCACGATCGTGCAGATCAGTGACATCCACGTCGGCCCGACGATCAAGGGCCGTTATGTCGACGCGATCGTCGACGCGGTGAACCGGCTCAAGCCGGATCTGATCGCGGTGACGGGCGACGTCGTCGACGGCAGCGTGCCGCAGCTGAGCCGGCATACGCAGCCGCTGTCGCGGCTCGCCGCGCGGCACGGTGCGTTTCTCGTGACCGGCAATCACGAGTACTACTCCGGAGCGAACTCGTGGATCGCCGAATTCCGCCGGCTCGGCTTGCGGGTGCTGCTGAACGAACACGTGATCGTCGACCATGACGGCGCGCGCGCCGTCATCGCCGGCGTCACCGATTACTCGGCGGGTCATCACGACCCCGCGCATCGCAGCGACCCGGTCGCGGCGCTCGCCGGCGCGCCGGGCGACGTGCTGATCAGGGTGCTGCTCGCGCATCAGCCGCGTTCGGCCGAAGCGGCCGCGGCGGCCGGCTTTACGCTGCAGTTGTCGGGTCATACGCACGGCGGTCAGTTCTTTCCGTGGAATTTCTTTGTGCGCCTGCAACAGCCGTTCACGGCAGGCCTCGCGCGCCTGAACGGACTCTGGGTTTATACGAGTCGCGGTACGGGCTATTGGGGTCCGCCGAAACGACTCGGTGCGCCTTCGGAAATCACGCGCTTGAGACTCGTGCCGGGCGAACCGGATTGAACTCAACATTCGCAGTCCGGAGCAATTAATTACGGCCTGTCTACGACACGGCTGTAGCAAACCCACATGCGCACTCTCCGCCGATCGCGGCTTGACTGAACTTTACGCCGCCCTCTAAAATTCCCGCAATTCTTTTAACCGGAATCACGATCTTGGACAGTAGCAGCTGTACCAGCCGAGTATCGATTTGCCCGCTCGCCTGAGCGGCAGGATTTCCGCGTCAGGTCTCCCTGTCGCCGTCCTGCCCTCGGGCTCGATGGCGCACGTCGCTCTCATTTCATTGTCATTCGCGTACTGTCGGTGAAGCGCAGCGTGGCTCGATGCCATGCCGATGCCGCACGCTTCCCGCCGCTGCACGCGTGTGCGCGCGTATTTCGTTCCACCCTCATGCGCTTAGCGTGCACGAGCTAGACGACCTGACGTTCCCACGCCTAGGCTTCACCCTGCGGCAGCACGCACGCCAACCTTTCTGAACGATGACACTCGAATTCTTCCTGCGGCTTCTGACCGCTTTTGCTTGCGGCGTCGCGATTGGCCTCGAACGACAGATGCGCCAGCGCACTGCCGGCCTGCGCACGATCACGCTCGTGGCGAGCGGCGCGTGCCTGTTCGTCACGCTCGGCGTGCTGACCGGCAACGGCGTCAGCGGCGTCACGCAGATTGCCGCCTATGTGGTGTCCGGCGTCGGCTTTCTTGGCGGCGGCGTCATCATGCGCGACAAAGGCTCGATCCAGGGGATCAACACCGCGGCGACGCTGTGGTGCTCGGCGGCCGTCGGCGTGTTGAGCGGCGCGGGACATTACGGACCGGCGCTCGCGGGCACCGCGGTCGTGCTGCTGGCCAACACCGCGCTGCGTGAAGTGAGCCGGATGATCAACTCGACGCCGGTTTTAAACGCCGACCTCGTGCGCGAGTACGTGCTGACGATCGTCTGCCGCGAAGCCGACGAGATCAACATTCGCGCCGCGATTTCCAACTCCATGTACTCGGCGCCGCTGTCGTTCCAGAGCCTCACGAGCGAGGATGTCGAGGACGAACCGGCGCGCATTCGCGTGACGGCGACGCTGACGATGCATCCGAAGGATCAATCGAAGCTCGAACAGATGGCGAGCCGCCTGAGCATGGAAAAGAGCGTGTCCAGCGTCAGTTGGACCGCGCGGGAAGCGGAGCCGACGCCCGAGTGAAGCGCGGCGCGTAAGTCTCCTTTGTTCGCGCGCATCGTCTACACTTAGCTGGCAGCAGATTCAGAGAATGTTAATTCCGCGTCGTGAACGTGGACGGTCCCATAACCTTCGACTAAGCTCTGTCACCGTGATTTGTTCACACTCAACCAGGGAGTCTCGAATATGGAACACGGCATCATCGCATGGATCATCATCGGCGCGATCGCGGGCTGGCTCGCGGGTGTGCTGGTCAGGGGCGGCGGCTTCGGTCTGATCGTCGACATCATCGTCGGGATCATCGGCGCGTTCATCGGCGGGTGGCTCGCCGGCGTGCTGCATATCTCGCTTGGCGGCGGCTGGATCAGCTCGATCGTCACCGCGTTGATCGGAGCGGTCATTCTGCTGTTTATTATCCGGCTCGTGCGACGAGGGTCCTGAGTACGGCATCCGACGTCATCAAGCGCCAGCGGGTTCGAATCGCTGGCGCTTTTTTATGGCCTGTTGCTTCTGCTTTTGTCGCCGCGGTTGTGGCCGCCGCAGAATCAGGCCGGCAGCATCGACCCCGTATCGCGCAGCCGCGTATGCCATGCAAACGCCTGATCGAGGCAATGCGGCGTCTGCCCTCCCCAGAGCGACGCATCGTGGTAGTAGTCGCGCAACAGCTCGCGATACCGCGGATGCACGCAATGCTCGATGATCAGCGTCGCGCGTTCGCGCGGCGCGAGGCCGCGCAGATCGGCGAGACCCTGCTCGGTGACGACGACGTCGACGTCGTGTTCGTTGTGATCGCAATGCGGCACCATCGGCACGATGCTCGAAATGCGGCCGTCCTTCGCGGTCGACTTGCTCGCGAACACCGCGCACGACGCATTGCGTGCAAAGTCGCCCGAGCCGCCGATGCCGTTCATCATATGCGTGCCGCCGACATGCGTCGAATTGACGTTGCCGTAGATATCGAATTCGAGCGCGGTATTGAGCGCGATCAGACCGAGCCGCCGAATCACCTCGGGATGGTTGCTGACTTCCTGCGGACGCAGCACGAGCCGGTCGCGATAGCGCTCGATATCGCCAAATACCTGCGCCTGCCGCGCGGCCGACAACGTGATCGACGCGCCGGACGCGAACGCGACCTTACCAGCGTCCATCAGATCGAACGTCGAATCCTGCAGGACTTCCGAATAAATTTCGAACACCTCGAAAGGCGAATCGACGAATCCTGCCAACACCGCGTTGGCGATCGTACCGATGCCCGCCTGCAGCGGCGGCAACTGCTTCGGCATGCGGCCACGCGTGACTTCGTGCTGGAAAAATTCGATCAAATAACCGGCGATCAACGCGGTTTCCCGATCCGCGGGCAAGACCGTGGACGGGCTGTCGGCCATGTCCGTCATCACGATCGCCGCGATTTTCTCGGGCGCAATCTCGATAGCGGGTGTGCCGACGCGATCCTGCGCGCGCACGATCGGCAGCGGCTCGCGATGCGGCCGGCGCCCCGGAATCCAGATGTCGTGCAAGCCTTCGAGCCCGAGCGGCTGCGCAAGATTGATCTCGACGATGACCTTGTCCGCGAGAATCGCGAAGCTCGCCGAATTGCCGACCGACGTCGTCGGCACGATACCGCCGCTCTCCGTGATCGCGGCGGCTTCGATGATCGCGACATCGAGCTTGCCGAGCTGGTTCGCGCGCAGCATCTCGACGGTCTCGGACAGATGCTGATCGACGAACATCACTTCGCCGCGATTGATGGCGTCGCGCAGCGTCTTGTCTACCTGAAACGGCAGACGGCGCGCGAGCACATGCGCTTCGGTCAGCATGCGGTCAACGTCATGACCGAGCGAGGCGCCCGTCATCAACGTGATGCGCAGCGGCTCGCCCAGCCGGCGCGCACGCTCGGCGAGCGCGACCGGCACGGCCTTCGCGTCGCCCGCGCGCGTGAAGCCGCTTGCACCCACCCGCATGCCGTCGTGAATCAGAAGCGCCGCGTCGGCGGCCGTGGTGATTTTTCCGCGCAGCGCGGCGCAGCGAATTCGGTCTTCGTACATGAAAGGGAGTCTCTCCATAGTCGCCAGCTCCGTCTACTGGTGCGCACGTCTGCGGTGCGCTTCGCTCAATAGGCGGTTGCCGCACCCGCCGCGGCGTCTCGATCGGACGGCGTCGCGAGCAGGTGTTGGGTCGCGCGATAGGATCCGCGACAGGTGTTGCGCGTGAGGCAGCCGGACTTAGCTGCCGAAGTAGATGTTGCAGAAGCTCATCGGGCCGACACATTCATCGGCTTTCGCTTTCGGCGCTTCCACATGCTTGCGCGGGGCAACCTTATCGGTGCGCTGGCCATCCGCTTGCGCAACCTGCTGCTCCGGCGCGGCCGGCGCCGTCTGTGCATAGGCGGCGGCAGCGGTGGACAAAGAACAGGCAATCAGGACCATCTTCAACACTTTCATCTCGTTCTCCAGGACTTACGACTACTGCGACGAATACTGCGAGGCAGTGACGAAACTATATGACCGCCACCTACGCGAATAAACGGGGCCGCCCGGAAGGGATCTTTCCATCTGGCAGAAAGATCCACGCAGCATTGCTCAGCGACGATTGAAGGGCGCGTCCTTGTCGAGCAACGCGCTGCGAATGAAGTGCAGACAGCTCAAGATACGTTGCAGATCGTGATGCCGGGCGCGCTCGGCGTGCACTGCCTGCAGCATGTCTTGCGCGAGCCAGGTGGCCGAGCGCACGGCGACGAGTGCGCGTTCGAGCGAACGTGGACCTGGGCGTTCGAAGAGCCGGGCAAGATCGTCGCACGTGTGTTCGATCACGCTGCGCCAACGCGGCTGAAGGGGGTCGGCATAATCGGCGCGTGCGGCTTCGTTGCGCAGATCGATGACGGCGTGACCTACTTCGATCGTCGCGAGCATCCAGCGAAGTGCGTCGCGCCGTCGTCGTGAACGGTGCGTCAACAGCACGCGCAGTTGCGAAGTCAGATCATGCGTGCCCGACTGGAAACGTTGGTTCAGACCCGGCAGCGCGTCCTTGCATGCCGACACCGATTGCGCTCGCAGGTCGCCCATGATCCGGTCGATGAGCCAGCGCATATCGGCGGGAAAGACCACCGCGAAAACAACCGCTGCGAGCAGCATCGACGCGGTGAGCGCGATGCCGTTGTTGATCAGCAGATCGGGCACGTAGCTGACGACGTTGTCCGGCCCGGCCAGCAGACAGAAGAACACCGAAAAGCCGATGCCAAGCCCAGCCGCGCCGCGACGCGTCGCGATGAATGCGCCGAGCGCGAGCACCGGCGCGAGTACTGCGCAAAGCAGCGGGAAACCATCGATGTTCGGATACACGTAGCACATGAACACATAGCCGGCCAGCGTCGCGAGCACCGCGCCGATTGCCATCTGGATGGCCATTCTGGTGGCGCTTGGCGCGGTGGACGTCAACGCGCAGACCAGTGTTGCGCCAATTACGGCGAGACCGCCGCTCGGCCAGTTGGTCGCGATCCAGAACGCACCGGCGATTCCGATGACGACAGCCGAGCGCACGAATGTGAACAATACGGCGAAGCGGTTTGTGCGGCTTATAGGTCTGCTTGTGCGGTGGCTATTAGTTGGGCTTGAGCTGCATCGTAGGCTGTGCTGCCGGCTTGCTGTTTTGCGCCACAAGCATGCATAGGTTTGCGAATAGTTTATCCATTCGCCCACGAATCGATACAGCAATTCGGCTGCCGTGTTGAAGTCCGCAAGCGATTCCGCGGACGCGGCTTCGAATGGCCGCCTGGTTTCGCGTACCCGGCGTGGCAAGCTCGCTCGAAAGGGGCGCAGATCGGCTGCTGCGTGCGATGCTTCGACGCCGGCTTCAGCTTGTGCTTCGAACAAGGCTCCCAGTTCGTCGAGGTACGGACCGATGGCCGCGAGTATCGACACAGCGCGGCTGGCGCGCAACCGTTTGAGCAACTGATTCAGCGCATGCAGACGCGCGCACGCATCCATGAATTCGCTATTCAGACGCGCCAGATGCGCACTGCGCGAGCGCATCGCCGGATCTTCGAATGCGACGAACGTGCGGGTTGCTTCGAGGCCAGCGATTTCGTCGACGAAATCCGCGAAACGCCGTTCGAACTGATTGCGCTCGAGCCCGCGTGCGAGCACGTCGACAGCATACGCAGTAAAATTCGCGTACCTGATCTGAAGGTTACGTCGCAGCGCAAGGATCGAGCGCTGGGGCAGCAGCAACGCGCTGACCGCGCTCGAACACACGATGCCGAGCGCCACTTCGGCGGCACGCGTGAGTGCGGCGAGGAACAGTCCCTGAGGCGTCGTCACGTTTGGAATGCCGATCAGCGCGGCGGTGTAACCCGCGAGCACAAAACCGTACCATCTGAAATGCCGATACCTGACCGCCGCAGCAATACAGGCGCTCACCCACACGATCATGCCGAGCATGTACAGTTCGGGCTGCTGACCGAACAGCCCGCCGAGCACGAGCGCGGCCACGGTCCCTACTGCCGTTCCGAGAATCCGGTAGAAGCTCTTCGCGAGCACCATGCCGCTGAACGGTTGCATCAACACAAAGACAGTGGTCATCGCAATGCGCGGCTGCGGCAGATCGAGCAGCATCGCGATGCCCAACGCCAGCAGACCGGCGGTGACCGTCTTCAGCAGATGCAGCCAGGTCAGACCGTCGCTGCTGGCCCAGTCCCGCACGGCGCGATTGAGTTTGGCTCGGCTGAGGCGTCGCCGCATGACGCCGCGCGGACCGAAGAAATCCGCCGACGGTTCGATCGCATGATCGGGTTTCATCTGAAAACAGTGCACCCTACGTGGTCGCTGAGAGAGCCTCCGGACAGAATGGCCGACACCGGCAGGCGAGGCGCCGATTGTAGGAGTCCGCGATGTGTACATTAAGCCGATGGGTGCAGAACATCTGTTCCAGAACGGACAACAATAGTGTTCTGAGACTGACGGAAAATATGATCTTGATCTTGAAACAGAAGGTTTGATGGACACGCTACAAAATATGCGAGTGTTTGTGCGCGTGGTTGAAGCCGGCAGCTTCAGAAGTGGCTTCGAGAATTCAGACAGTTCGTTGAGTGGAAAAGCTGGGGGGTGAGTCGGCCATAATGGCCGGCAACAAGGGACCAGAAGATGACGAAACGAAACCGACGGACCCACTCACCGGCGTTCAAGGCAAAGGTGGCCCTGGCGGCGCTCAAGGGCGACAAGACGCTGGCAGAACTGGCCCAGCAATTTGATGTCCATCCGAACCAGATCACGGACTGGAAAAAGCAACTGCAAGAGCGGGTTGCCGATGTGTTCGAAGTGGGGGGCGCGGCGCCGTCGGCGCCGCCAGTCGACGTGAAGGTGCTGCACGCGAAGATCGGGCAATTGACGTTGGAGAATGATTTTTTAGAAAGCGCGCTCAGCAAGGCGGGACTGCTGGGCGTAAAGCGATGATCGATCGTGATCACGCTCTACCGGTGACACAGCAGGCCCGGCTGGTAGGCATCAGCCGCTCGAGTGCCTATTACCAATCGCGTGGGGTCAGCGAAGCGGATCTGAAATTGATGCGCCGGATTGACGAGCTTCATCTCGAGCATCCATTTGCAGGGGCACGAATGCTGGCAAGGCTGCTGCGTCGCGAAGGCATCAAGGTCGGGCGCAGACACGTCAGCACCTTGATGAAGCGCATGGGCGTCGAGGCGTTGTATCGCAAGCCAAACACGAGCCGCAAGCATGCAGCCCACAGGATCTGGCCGTACCTGCTGCGCCATCGCAAGATCGAACGGGCCAATCAGGTCTGGGCGCTCGATACGAGCTATATCCCGATGGCGCGCGGCTTCGTATATCTGACGGCCGTAGTGGACTGGGCGAGCCGTCGGGTGCTAGCACACCGGGTGGCGATCACGCTGGAGAGCTGCCATGCCGTCGAGGCGCTGGAGGAAGCGTTTGCGAAATACGGCCTGCCTGAGATCGTCAACACGGATCAAGGCAGCCAGTTCACCGCAACCGAATTCACCGACGCGGTGCTCAGCCGGAACGTTCTTCTGTCCATGGATGGAAAGGGCGCCTGGCATGACAACGTGTTCGTCGAACGGGTGTGGCGAAGCGTCAAATATGAAGAGGTCTATCTGAAAGCCTACGACTCGGTCAGCCACGCCCGCCGCTCAATCGGCAATTACCTGAACTGGTATAACCAGAACCGGCCTCATTCCAGGCTGGCCGATCAGACACCGGATGAAGCATACTTCGCCACGCTGCCAGCGATAAAATCGGCAGCTTGATTGCCTCAGCAATTCCACTTAAAAACTCGCTGATCCTGTCCGAACGAACGAGGCCACCTCTCACGGCGCGCCGCAAGAACCGGCTGACCTTGCGCATCACGAATGTCTGATCCTGCATACGCCGGCGTTCCCGCCACATGAATGGACGCTCGACGGCCCGAACGGCAGTGAGTTGATGGAAGTCGACGGCCCAGTGCATGTGAACATCGCCGAATCATTGATCGTGGCGATCCGCGAAGGCATGGGCATCGGCATGGTGCCGCTCTACGCGGCCATTTCCGGGTTGCGCGATGGCACGCTGGTGCGCGTGTTGCCGGAATATACGCTGCAGAAGACGACTGTTTATGCGCTCTATCCGTCGCGCAAATTCATCGATGCAAAGACGCGCACGTGGGTCGAATTCTTGCGCTCGCATCTGCCGACGGTGATTGCGCGCGACGAAGCATTGCTTGCTGAGGTCGGGCAACCGGGGGGCGGAGATGACCCAGTGCAGCTGGTTGGAGTTGCCCCTGCAACTCAGGACACGCGGACACCGTTAGGTCAATGAAGTCGCGGCAGCACGCCTGAACTCATGCGGCGAGCGGTATTCCAGGGCTTTGTGCGGATGGCGCTCATTGTAGTGTTCAAATGCAACAGCCAGACTCGAGAGCGCCGCTGGCGCGCCAGGCTCGTCCATACAGGCGACGTAATTGTCGCTTCATGATCTTCACGAACGATTCGACCATGCCATTGCTCTGCGGAGAACGTGCCGGCGTTCTCAATGACTCCAGGGCCAATTCGCGAGCGAAGCTGCGAGTGCGGTGGTCGACATAAGCCGAGCCGTTGTCCGTCAACCATTCGATGGACGGCGCGACCTGCCGGTGCCGAATTGCTGCGCGACGGCGGCCAGCATCGCGTTGCGCACTACATCACCGCTATGCCCGCCGGTCCCCGCCGCCCAGCCAATCGCCTCTCCGATCGCAGCAGTCGAGTGCGAACGTTACGCGCAACGGCGTGCCATCGTCGCACCGGAACATCTGTGTCGCGATCAGCCTGCGCCACCCAGTTGTAGATGGTCTGTGCAGTCGGCTCGAACTCCTTTTCCAGTTCCTCCCGCCTGCGCCCGGCCTTCACCAGCTCGACCATTTGCGCCCGAAATTCCGCCGGGTACGGGGTACGATGCTTGCCGATAATCGGCACCTCCTTCTCCAAAGGATAGATGTCCGTTTTTCTGGGTCAACTTCAGTATGCGCAAAAACGCGTCGATCAACAGGCTACTTTTGGCAGTGGCTGGCAACGGCGTCCGACCACGCTTGTTGTTCGTGCTCGGTCGAGCATGTTGCTGTTGATTTGGGCCGCGTAAACGCAAAAACCCCACCGCGGCGGGTGGGGTTTCTGACTGGGGGGGAGCCTGACGATTACCTACTTTCACACGGGCAATCCGCACTATCATCGGCGTGGAGTCGTTTCACGGTCCTGTTCGGGATGGGAAGGGGTGGGGCCGACTCGCTATGGTCATCAGGCATGACGGGTTGCTGCGTCGCAGGGTTGAAGTCAACCGGTCGCGCCACAGCCAATCGGGAAGAAGCGTAAAGGATTCGAGTGTGGGGGGTTGTGTTGTTTCTGGCACAACACTGAATCCCAACCGTGCGTTTCTGTGAGCTCCCGCGGGAGGTCACACAAATCCCCTTCGGGGATCGGACCCGCGTAAGTGCTGAAGCACTCACGCGGGTCGAGACACACCTGTTATAGGATCAAGCCTTACGGGCAATTAGTATCAGTTAGCTCAGTACATTACTGTACGTGCACACCTGACCTATCAACGTCCTGGTCTTGAACGACCCTTCAAGGGGCTCGAAGCCCCGGGGATATCTCATCTTAAGGCGAGTTTCCCGCTTAGATGCTTTCAGCGGTTATCTCTTCCGAACATAGCTACCCGGCGATGCCACTGGCGTGACAACCGGTACACCAGAGGTTCGTCCACTCCGGTCCTCTCGTACTAGGAGCAGCCCCCTTCAAATATCCAGCGCCCACGGCAGATAGGGACCAAACTGTCTCACGACGTTTTAAACCCAGCTCACGTACCTCTTTAAATGGCGAACAGCCATACCCTTGGGACCGGCTACAGCCCCAGGATGAGATGAGCCGACATCGAGGTGCCAAACACCGCCGTCGATATGAACTCTTGGGCGGTATCAGCCTGTTATCCCCAGAGTACCTTTTATCCGTTGAGCGATGGCCCTTCCATACAGAACCACCGGATCACTATGACCTGCTTTCGCACCTGTTCGACTTGTCAGTCTCACAGTCAAGCACGCTTATGCCATTGCACTATCAGCACGATTTCCGACCGTACCTAGCGTACCTTCGTACTCCTCCGTTACACTTTGGGAGGAGACCGCCCCAGTCAAACTGCCTACCATGCACTGTCCCCGACCCGGATCACGGGCCAAGGTTAGAACCTCAAACAGATCAGGGTGGTATTTCAAGGACGGCTCCATTGAGACTGGCGTCCCAACTTCATAGCCTCCCACCTATCCTACACAGACCGGTTCAAAGTCCAATGCAAAGCTGCAGTAAAGGTTCATGGGGTCTTTCCGTCTAGCCGCGGGGAGATTGCATCATCACAAACACTTCAACTTCGCTGAGTCTCGGGAGGAGACAGTGTGGCCATCGTTACGCCATTCGTGCAGGTCGGAACTTACCCGACAAGGAATTTCGCTACCTTAGGACCGTTATAGTTACGGCCGCCGTTTACCGGGACTTCAATCAGGAGCTTGCACCCCATCATTTAATCTTCCGGCACCGGGCAGGCGTCACACCCTATACGTCCACTTTCGTGTTTGCAGAGTGCTGTGTTTTTATTAAACAGTCGCAGCCACCAGTTTATTGCAACCCTTTCACCCTTCTGGCGCAGGCCAGTCAGGCTATGAGGGCGTACCTTATCCCGAAGTTACGGTACCAATTTGCCGAGTTCCTTCTCCCGAGTTCTCTCAAGCGCCTTAGAATACTCATCTCGCCCACCTGTGTCGGTTTGCGGTACGGTCACTGTGAAACTGAAGCTTAGAGGCTTTTCCTGGAACCCCTTCCAGTTGCTTCGCCACCGAAGTGGCTCGCCTCGCACCCTTGAATTCCGCGCCCGGATTTGCCAAAGCGCCTTCTCCAATGCAAGGACCGGGACTTCCAACACCCGGACAACCTTCCGCGATCCGTCCCCCCATCGCATTTCACAATGGTGCAGAAATATTAATCTGCTTCCCATCAGCTACGCATTTCTGCCTCGCCTTAGGGGCCGACTCACCCTACGCCGATGAACGTTGCGTAGGAAACCTTGGGCTTACGGCGAGGGGGCCTTTCACCCCCTTTATCGCTACTCATGTCAGCATTCGCACTTCCGATACCTCCAGCACACTTTCCAGTGCACCTTCGCAGGCTTACGGAACGCTCTCCTACCATGCACATTACTGTGCATCCGCAGCTTCGGTATATGGCTTAGCCCCGTTACATCTTCCGCGCAGGACGACTCGATCAGTGAGCTATTACGCTTTCTTTAAAGGGTGGCTGCTTCTAAGCCAACCTCCTGACTGTTTTAGCCTTCCCACTTCGTTTCCCACTTAGCCATATTTGGGGACCTTAGCTGGCGGTCTGGGTTGTTTCCCTCTTGACACCGGACGTTAGCACCCGATGTCTGTCTCCCGTGATTGCACTCTTCGGTATTCGGAGTTTGCTATGGCGTAGTAATCCGCAATGGACCCCACAACCATGACAGTGCTCTACCCCCGAAGGTGATACACGAGGCACTACCTAAATAGTTTTCGGAGAGAACCAGCTATTTCCAGGTTTGTTTAGCCTTTCACCCCTATCCACAGCTCATCCCCTAACTTTTCAACGTTAGTGGGTTCGGTCCTCCAGCACGTGTTACCGTGCCTTCAACCTGGCCATGGATAGATCACCTGGTTTCGGGTCTACACCCAGCGACTGGACGCCCTGTTCGGACTCGCTTTCGCTACGCCTGCCCTAATCGGTTAAGCTCGCCACTGAATGTAAGTCGCTGACCCATTATACAAAAGGTACGCCGTCACCCCTTCGCAGAGGCTCCGACTGTTTGTATGCATGCGGTTTCAGGATCTGTTTCACTCCCCTCCCGGGGTTCTTTTCGCCTTTCCCTCACGGTACTGGTTCACTATCGGTCGATCACGAGTATTTAGCCTTGGAGGATGGTCCCCCCATCTTCAGACAGGATTTCACGTGTCCCGCCCTACTTCTCGTACACCCAGTTCTTCCATGCTGTTTTCGTCTACAGGGCTATCACCTGCTATGGCCGCACTTTCCAGAGCGTTCGACTAACAATACAGATAACGTGTACCGGCTGATCCCATTTCGCTCGCCACTACTCTGGGAATCTCGGTTGATTTCTTTTCCTGCGGTTACTTAGATGTTTCAGTTCACCGCGTTCGCCTCACGCAGCCTATGGATTCAGCTACGGATACTCCATTAGGAGTGGGTTTCCCCATTCGGACATCTCCGGATCAATGCTCGTTTGCCAGCTCCCCGGAGCTTTTCGCAGGCTACCGCGTCCTTCATCGCCTGTGATCGCCAAGGCATCCACCACATGCACTTGTTCGCTTGACCCTATAACGGGTGTGTCTCTGTGTCGACCCACGCTAGCGCTTTAGCGCTTACGTGGGTCCCATCCCCGCAGGGGATAGACGCACTCGCTACAGGTTGAGTATTCGTGTTGCGCCGTATTCCAAAGCAATCTTTCGATCACCTTTAAAATACATCGATACAATCACAACCCTGATTCACCTACTCCGCACCCATCTCCAGGTGCCTTTCGTGAATCTCTTTACTACTTCTTCCTGATTGTTAAAGAACGGCAGCCGGTATGAAGCCTGTGCCTCATACCGCTCTGACTGGCTCAATCGCCAATGCAAAGTACTCAGCATCACTTCGTGCTGAACCCTTGGCATTGAGGATTGGTGGAGGATGACGGGATCGAACCGACGACCCCCTGCTTGCAAAGCAGGTGCTCTCCCAGCTGAGCTAATCCCCCAGTCTCACAGATACTCCAGCGGCCCCAGCCCTTCAGCTCACCAGACAAGACACTGGTGGGTCTGGATGGATTCGAACCATCGACCCCCGCCTTATCAAGACGGTGCTCTAACCGGCTGAGCTACAGACCCCTGAGCCTGTCTGCGTTTCTTCTAACCACAGCCGATAAGCGTGAGCACTTGAGTGCAATGAATGCACAGCTCTGGAAAGGAGGTGATCCAGCCGCACCTTCCGATACGGCTACCTTGTTACGACTTCACCCCAGTCATGAATCCTACCGTGGTGACCGTCCTCCTTGCGGTTAGACTAGCCACTTCTGGTAAAACCCACTCCCATGGTGTGACGGGCGGTGTGTACAAGACCCGGGAACGTATTCACCGCGGCATGCTGATCCGCGATTACTAGCGATTCCAGCTTCACGCACCCGAGTTGCAGAGTGCGATCCGGACTACGATCGGTTTTCTGGGATTGGCTCCACCTCGCGGCTTGGCAACCCTCTGTTCCGACCATTGTATGACGTGTGAAGCCCTACCCATAAGGGCCATGAGGACTTGACGTCATCCCCACCTTCCTCCGGTTTGTCACCGGCAGTCTCCCTGGAGTGCTCTTGCGTAGCAACTAGGGACAAGGGTTGCGCTCGTTGCGGGACTTAACCCAACATCTCACGACACGAGCTGACGACAGCCATGCAGCACCTGTGTTATGGCTCCCTTTCGGGCACTCCCGCCTCTCGGCAGGATTCCATACATGTCAAGGGTAGGTAAGGTTTTTCGCGTTGCATCGAATTAATCCACATCATCCACCGCTTGTGCGGGTCCCCGTCAATTCCTTTGAGTTTTAATCTTGCGACCGTACTCCCCAGGCGGTCAACTTCACGCGTTAGCTACGTTACCAAGCCAATGAAGGCCCGACAACCAGTTGACATCGTTTAGGGCGTGGACTACCAGGGTATCTAATCCTGTTTGCTCCCCACGCTTTCGTGCATGAGCGTCAGTATTGGCCCAGGGGGCTGCCTTCGCCATCGGTGTTCCTCCACATCTCTACGCATTTCACTGCTACACGTGGAATTCCACCCCCCTCTGCCATACTCCAGCGCTGCAGTCACCAATGCAGTTCCCAGGTTAAGCCCGGGGATTTCACATCGGTCTTACAGCACCGCCTGCGCACGCTTTACGCCCAGTAATTCCGATTAACGCTCGCACCCTACGTATTACCGCGGCTGCTGGCACGTAGTTAGCCGGTGCTTATTCTTCCGGTACCGTCATCCCTCACGGATATTAGCCACGAGGTTTTCTTTCCGGACAAAAGTGCTTTACAACCCGAAGGCCTTCTTCACACACGCGGCATTGCTGGATCAGGCTTGCGCCCATTGTCCAAAATTCCCCACTGCTGCCTCCCGTAGGAGTCTGGGCCGTGTCTCAGTCCCAGTGTGGCTGGTCGTCCTCTCAGACCAGCTACAGATCGTCGGCTTGGTAGGCCTTTACCCCACCAACTACCTAATCTGCCATCGGCCGCCCCTTGAGCGCGAGGTCCCGAAAGATCCCCCGCTTTCCTCTCCCGAGCGTATGCGGTATTAATCCGGCTTTCGCCGGGCTATCCCCCACTCCAGGACACGTTCCGATGTATTACTCACCCGTTCGCCACTCGCCACCAGACCGAAGTCCGTGCTGCCGTTCGACTTGCATGTGTAAGGCATGCCGCCAGCGTTCAATCTGAGCCAGGATCAAACTCTTCAGTTCAAACCTGTTACTGTGTTCGGGCTCTCTCGAACCCGGTCGCTCACTCAACGTACTGACGATGATTGATCCGTCTTTCGACAGACAAACCTTCCTCTAATACTGTGTGAGGCTTCTGATACTTCTGCCTGACAGCAGACTCCGGAGAATCCGCCGCCGCATTCCGCATCAAGCGCCCACACTTATCGACTGTTAGTTTTTAAAGATCGGTCCGCCAAACCCGCCGCGCCTGAACCACCACTACCCGGCACTGCTTCGTTTGCGTCGCTGCGTCTGCAGCAGAGAAATGAGATTATGGAGAACTTCCACCGGATCGTCAACAGGTTTTTATCACTCGCCTAACCTGCCCACGCCGCCGAAGCCCACGCCATCAAAGGCTTCCCGCTTCTCCGCACCCCGGCGTCCGGAGCACGAAAGTGCGGAATTCTAGTCGCCGACATCGGGACTTGCAAGCGATATTTTGACCGCTCGGCGCGCAACCTACCGCGACCCAAAACACCTCGACTCACGCAGTCGCATGCGCGCGCATCACCCGTTCGACCACGGCCAGATAATGGTCGATCCCCGGCGTCGCGCGATCCTTCTCTTTCGCGCGATCGTCCCATCGGCGCAAACGCATCGCGTCTTCGGCGTACGGTTTCTGCATAAACGCCTGCGCCTCTTCCCTGCTGAAGACCCCGCCCTGCAATTGCAAGCTGCGCACCGAGTCGGCGGACAGCTGGCCAAAATAGGTGGCGTCGATCGCGCACAGGCAGCGCTTCGCGTCGACGTGCAGACGAATCGGCTCCAGCACCGCATCCGACAACACCGGCCGCAAAAACGGCAAGGCGAAATACTGATGCAGATCGTCGACACCCCGTTCCGTCGGCGTCTCCCCTTGCAGGTTCAGCAGATGGCCGAGGTCGTGCAAGAACGCCGCGGCGACGAGTTCGTCGCTCGCGCCTTCCGCCTCGGCGAGCGCGCCGCTCTGCAACGCATGCTCGAGCTGCGTCACCGGCTCGCCGCTATACGCGAGGCTGCCGTGTCGCTCGAAGAGCACACGGATATCGTCGAGACTCAATGCCACCTGTTACTCCCAAGGTAATGAAAACGTCTTCAGATTGGTAAAGCTCTTCATCGCTTCCTGAACGCCTTCCTTGTAGCCTAGCCCCGAATCCTTGAGGCCGCCGAACGGCGTCAGCTCGATCCGATAGCCTGGCACTTCCTACACGTTGACGGTGCCCACGCGCAGCTCATTAATGAAACGCGTGATCGCGTCCTGCCGGTTCGTACACACGCCCGACAGCCCGAGCGGTGTTCCGTTGCTGATGCGAATCGCATCGTCGAGCGTGTCGAACGCGATGACCGGCGATACCGGCCCGAAGGTTTCCTCGCGCACGAGTGTCATCGACGGATCGACGTTATCGAGCACGGTCGGCGCATACAACGCGCCGCGGCGCTCGTTGCCGAGGCGCAGGCGCGCGCCTCGAACGAGGCAAAGCGGAACACGTCGGCGACGCGGCCGATCTCGTAGCGAGAGTCCTGTTTCGGCAGACCCGACTCGAGCGAAATCAGATCCGACGCCGGTTCGATCCGCTCACGCAGCAGCACCGCCGCGCGCTCGAGAATCTGCGAACGCTCGTAGCGCGACAACGTCGGCCGATACGCGAGCGCGTAGTCGAACGCGGCGCGCACATCGTCGATGCTGGCGAAGGGCACCGTGCCGACGCGCATGCCGGTATAAGGATCGAACACGTCGAGCGTCCGGGCGCGCGTCGCGCGCTCGCCGCTCAGCCTCAATGCTTCGGCGCGGAACTCAGGATGGTCCCGCGGCGCCGTGTTCATGATGTCGACACGCGATTGAGCGCGACGTCGAAGATATCGAAATTGCGCAGCCGTTTGCCTTCGCTGCCGGTGGCTGATGGCTGAACGCGCCGGTTGAACAGCAGTGGCACTTCCTGCTCGGAAATCCCGCCGTGCGAGCGCAACGGCACGGTGAGCCCGGACAGGTCGTGCTCGTCGCGCCGCGTGCCGAGCACCACATGCTTCGTGCCGATCACGACCAGATCGCCGACGCGATCCTCAGGCAGCCCGAAGCGCGCACACGCGGCGCGTCGATCGAGCACGACTTCGATTCCCGGCAGGCGGCCGATCCGCGCAATCACGGACGCAGCATCGACCTCGCGCGGCAAATAGACCGTCGCGAACGAACCCAGCGCGCCATGATGCACGACGTACGGATCGGTGATCGGCAGAATCACGCGCGCCGTCGACGCGTCGAGCCAGTCGTCGAGCAAGTCCTGCAGATAGATCACGTTCGGCTCGCCGGTCTGCGGATCGTGCTTCGCGTTCATGCCGTGATCGGCGGTGAGGCCGATCACCCAGCCGAGCGCGTCGAGCTTCGCGAGATAGCCGTCCATCATCGCGTAGAACGCGTTCGCGCCTTCGGTGCCGGGCGCCCATTTGTGCTGGATATAGTCGGTCGTCGACAGATACATGAGGTCCAGCTTGCGTGTCTGCGCGAGCCGCACGCCGGCCGCGAACACGAATTCCGACAACCCCGCGCTATACACGTCGGGCAATGGCAGGCCAACCAGATCGAACGCGTCGTCGATGCCGTTTTCCTCGCGCGTCACCTCGTCGGCTTTCTCCGCCGAAAAGCAGATGCCCTTCAACTGCGCGCCGAGCAGCCCGCGCAGTTTGTCCTTCGCAGTGACGACGGCGACCGCGGCGCCCGCGTCGGCGGCGGCCGCGAGCAGCGTGGGCGCGCGTAGGTAGGCGGGATCGTTCATCATCACCGCCGCGCCCGCGCCGTCGTTCGCGAGGGTGTCCCAGAAGTAGTTGCCGCAGATGCCGTGCACGGACGGCAATACGCCGGTCACGATCGACAGGTTGTTCGGGTTCGTGAACGACGGGATCACGCAGTCGCCGCGAAACGCCGCGCCGCCCTCGAGCATCGAACCGATGAACGGCGCGACGCCGGCCGCGACCGCCGCTTCCAGGTACGCAAACTCGCAGCCGTCGACACAGACAACGACCGTCGGTTGCGAAGGCAGCCGGTAGCTCCGGCCGTTGACTTCGATCGTGCGTTGCTCGGGGTATGTCATCGCGTGGTTTTCCATTGCCGGGGTTGTCATTGCAAAGTCTTCATCGCCGGGTTGTCTGTTCGTGGGGCGAAGCTGCCGCGGCGTTTGCCGGTACGCTTGCCTCGGCTTCATCGCCGCGCCGTCATCGCCCGCGCGAGCCGGCCGCACCCGCGCCTGCCGGGAGGCGCTGCTCGTGCGCCGCATCGCCCGCCGCCTCGCAGGCCGCATGCGCGCGCTGCAACCCGCCCTGCACATGCGCGCGCATCAACTGCGCGGCCTGCTCCGCATCGCGCGACGCGAGCGCTGTCAGAATCGCGCGATGCTCGGCGAGCGAGCGCGCCATCGCGTCGGCCTGCACGACTAGCGCCGCACGCCGAAACAGGCTCAGCTCGCTGACGAGCCTGCGATACGTGTCGTACAACTTCGTGTTGCCCGCCGCCGCGACCAGCGCATCGTGAAACGCGACGTTCGCGCGCGCATACGCATCGTGATCGTGCGACGCGAGCGCCGCGCGCATCGCGTCGACCCAGTCGCGCAGCACCGCGAGCTTGCCCGCATCGATGCTCGACGCGAGCATCCGGCACGCCCCCTCTTCGAGCACCGCGCGCACCGCGTAAATCTCGTCCGCCTCCGCGAGCGACACGGTCCGCACGAACACGCCGCGATTCTTCTCGGTGCGCACCAGACCCGCCTGCTCTAGCGCGCGAAACGCCTCCCGCACCGGCCCGCGCGACACCTGCAATCGCGCCGCCCAGTCGGCTTCGTTGAGCTTGTCGCCCGGCGCCAGCATGCCGCCGACGATATGCCGCTCGATCTCGTCGCGCACCAGCGTCGTCAGCGAATGGCGGCGCAGGACCTCGATCGGATCGACGGACGCAGTGTGCATATACTCGGTCATTTTGGCAACTTTTGCCACATCTACATCGATGCTCACCGGTTCGCGCGCGTGCTTCAGATCAACGAAATCGCTCGCCGATCAGTCGGATAACTCGGCTCAGTCGGGTCAGTCGATCCGGCGCCGCGGAGCGCGCGCCGCGATCAGCAGCAGAGCGACCAGCGAGACCAGCAGCAGAATCAGCGACAGCGCGGAAGCCGGCAGGTAATAGCCGCGTTCCACCTGCCCGACGACGACGATCGGCACCGTCGCGAAGCCTGGCGGATATACGGTCAGCGTCGCGCCGAGTTCGCCGAGCGACAGCGCAAAGCCGAGCGCGAGACTCGCGCGTATCGCCGGCACCAGTTGCGGCAACACCACGCGGCGCAGCACCATCGACGGCGGCGCTCCGAGGCTCGCGGCCGCTTCGCGCAACACGGTCAGCTCCGGGCGCAGCGCGGCGGCCGCGCAGCGGTAGCAGAACGGCAGTACCAGCGCGAGCTGCACGAACACCACGATCGCCGCCGAGCTCGACAGATCGAGCGGCCGTTTGTGATACGCGATCAGCACCGCGAGGCCGAGCACGACGCTCGGCACGCCGTTGGGCATCATCGCGATCGTGTCGATGACGGCGCCGAGGCCGCGCCGGTCGCGTCCTTCGAGCGCGAGCGCGAACCACAAACCGAGGATCGTGCCGAGCACCGCGACGCCCATGCCGACTTCGAGGCTGGTGGTCAGCGCGTCGAAGTCGCTCGAACCGAGGCGCTCGAACCAGCGCATGCTGAAGCCGTCGGGCAGGAACGTGCCGGACCAGTGCGACGCGACGCTCGATAGCGCGACGACCAACACCGGCAGCACGAACAGCCAGAAGCACAGCAGCGCGGCAAAGCCGAGAAACAGACCGCCGAGCAGTCGCACCGCGAGGCTGTGCCGCACCGGCCGGCCCTTCTTGTGCATGACCGGCAGCACGGTCGGATCGAGTTCAACGGCCATGACCGGCTCCTTTCACCTTGCGACGATTGACACGCCGGTACAACGCGTACAACGACAACGACATCAGCAGCATCACGACCGCGCCGGCGGCGGCGGTCGGCAGATCGAGATCGACGGTGGCGGCGCTGTAGATCGCGACCGGCAGCGTGATCAGATGGGCGCTGCCGAGCACCAGCAGAATGCCGAACTCGTTGAGCGTCAGCAGAAAACACAGGATCGTGCCGGCCGCGATGCCCGGCCACGCGAGCGGCAGGATCACCTTGAACGCGACCATCAGGCCGTTCGCGCCGAGGCTGCGCGCGGCTTCGATCAGTCGCTGGTCGAGCAGCGCGAACGATGCCAACGTCGGACGCACGACGAACGGCGTATAGAACACGACTTCCGCGAGAATCACGCCGCCGATGCCGAACAGAAAATCGAGCGGCGGCGCCTGCAGATTGAACAGCCGCTGCAGCCCGATGCTGACCGAGCCTTGCGAGCCGTACAGAAAGATCAGCGTGAACGCGACCAGAAACGACGGGAACGCGACGAACAGTTCGAGAAAGCGCGTGACCAGGCGCGCGCCCGGAAACGGCTTGAAGAACAGCAGCGACGCGAGCGCCACGCCGAGCAGCGACGCCAGGCTCGCACTCGCGAACAGGATGCCGAGCGTAGTGCCGATCACGCCGCGCGTTTCGGGGTTACCGAAGAACGTTACGTACGCGTGGCCAGACAGGCCATGCGCGCCGGTCAGACTCAGCATCACGAGCCGCACCAGCGGATAGATGACGAGCGGTCCGAGCACCACGACTGCAATGAACAGCAGATGCCATTGCGCGAGGCGCTCGCGCCGCTTGACGGCGGCCGCGTGCGCCGCCGCGCTCGCGAGACGGCGCGCGGCGGCGGCTTCGACCTCGGCTCGTGCGGCAAGGTCGAGCGGGTTGGACGTATCAGGGCTTGATAAGGACGACATCGCCAGCCTCGTAACGCAGGGAAACACGCGCGCCCTTCTCCGGCGTCATGCCGAGACCACGCTGCAGCGTGACGAGCACGGGGTCGTTCGGCAGCGCATCGAGCACGACCGATACCGACAAGGCCGCGCCGTACCACTCGACCGACGCGATCGCGCCGTGCAACTGCCCCTCTCCGAGCGGCACGATGCGCAGCGCCTCCGGACGCAGACACGCGACACGTTCGCGCTCGTTGTAGCGCGCGTCGTCCATGCCGAACGCGACCTGCGGCGGCAGCAGATTGGCCGCGCCGAGGTAGCGCGCGACGAAGCCGTCGGCCGGCGAGTCGTACAGCTGCTGCGGCGTGCCGAGCTGCGCGATATGGCCATCGCGCATCAGCAGCGTGCGGTCGGACAGCACGAGCGCGTCGTCCTGATCGTGCGTCACGCACACGATCGTCAGATTCGGCAGGCGTTCATGCAGCGCCTTCAGTTCGGAGCGCACCGACGCGCGCAGATTGGCATCGAGCGCGGACAGCGGTTCGTCGAGCAGCAGCACGTCGGGCTCGATCACGAGCGCGCGGGCGAGCGCCACGCGCTGCTGCATGCCGCCCGACAGTTGCGCGGGCATCACGTGACCGGCATCGCCGAGCTGCACGAGCTTCAGCACCTCGGCGACGCGGCGCGCGACGTCGCGCGCCGGAATACGCCGCGCGCGCAACCCGAACGCAACGTTCTCGAATACCGTCAGATGCGGAAACAGCGCGTAGCTCTGGAACAGCAGTCCGAGGTTGCGCTTGTGCGGCGGCATGTGCGTCAGATCGCGGCCGGCCACCGTCAGCGTGCCAGCCAGACCGTCGGCCTCGATGAAGCCCGCGATGAAGCGCAGCAAGGTCGTCTTGCCGCAGCCGCTGCGCCCGAGCACGGTGAGCAACTCGCCGCGCCGGATGGTCAACGACAGATCGTCGAGCACCGTGCGCGCGCCGAAGCGCACCGTCAGGTGATCGATCTGCACGCCGCCGGGCGCGTCCGAACGCGCGGCGTCGAGCGCATCCAGCGGAGCGCCAGGCGCAGTGGGGTGAGCGATACTGGCCGTATTCACCGGAGTCGTCCTCCAACAGGATTAATGCTGATGCGGCGCCGCGCATTACGTGCGAAGCGCCGCCTGAATCGACTTACTTCGGCTTGACCACTTCGATCTCTTTGCCCGACGAACCGATCACGTCGCTCTTCCAGCGCGCGGTCCAGTCGGCCTTCTTCGCCATCACGTGGTTCCAGTCGACCGGAATCAGCTTGACGCCGCTGATCGCCTGCTTGACCGCTTCGCCGTTCTTGCCGGCGAGCGGCACGTCGCTGCGACCCGGAATGCCGAAGATGTCCGGCACCTTCGACTGCACTTGCGTCGACATCAGATAGTCGATCAGCTTCTTGCCCTCGGCCTGGTTCGGACCGTTCTTGATCAGCGCGATCGCGTACGGCAGCTGGAACGTGGTCGGCTGACCGCCGGGCGTGGCGGCGAGGAACACCGGTTTCAGCGACAGGCCGCCGTTGGCCGCGTCGTCGAGATCCATCTGCAGATCGCCGTTGGCGACCGCGATCTCGTTGCGCGACAGCAGCACGTCGAGATAGCCCGTGCCCTTGGTGTGGAACTTGGCGCTCTGCTCGAGCTTCTTCAGATAATCGAACGCCTGGTCTTCGCCCATCAGCGACGTGGTCAGGATGATCACCGCCATGCCGTCGCCGGCGGTCGCCGGATTCGAATATGCGACCTTGCCGGTGAAGTCCGGGTGCAGCAGGTCCGCGAACGTCTTCGGCTGGGTTTTCGTGACTTCGGGGTTGATCGCGAACGAGAAGTAGTTGTTCACGAAGGTCGCCCACGCGCCGTTCGGCGCCTTCGCGATGGCCGGCACGTTCTTGTAGTTGGCGCTCTGGTACGCCTGCAGCAGGCCGCTCTGGTCGGCCTGCTGAATGAACGGCGGCAGGGTGACGAGCACGTCGGCCTTCGGCTGATCCTTCTCGATGGTCGCGCGGTTCACGACTTCGCCGCTACCCGCCGTGACGATATTGACCTTCACGCCCTCCTTCTTTTCGAAGGCCGGCAGCACATCCTTGTACAGATTTTCGAGGCCGTCGGCCGTGTACAGCACGACGGCGTCGGCCGCATGAGCCTGCATCGCGGCACCGCCGAACGCGGCCGCGGCGACCAGCGCCGGCAGCAGTTTGCGCGCGAGGCCGGCCGCAGCGTGAAGGGAATTCGTCTTTTTCATGTCGCTCTCTCCGAAGCTAAAAACCAGACGGTCGGGATAACCCATACCTGTAGTGATTGAACGGCGGCACGCGCTTGCTTGTTGCCCGCTGCGGTTGCCGCGCCGGTCTGTCGTGGATTGCAGATTGCCGACAACTTTGCCGCTTCTCGCCCAGCCTGACTGACAGCCCCTATTACACCCGCGCTGCCTGCCGCGCCTGAGCGGGCACGGCAAGAATCACAGGTTTCGATGACAAGGCCATGACGATTGCGCCGAATTCCAAAAAAAGACACAAATTGCCAACTCTCGCCAACCGACGGAATTCGTCGCGCCACCCCAAAGCGGACCCCGCGCGCCGATCCCGTGTGGATCGTACATGGCGAAAATGACGATGTATGCACGGTGCGTCGGGAAAATGCGGAGGGGGTGGCTTGTTTTATTTAGATTTTGGCGGGCGCGGAATCTCGCTCAGCGCGAGCGGCGTATGAACGCGGGGGGAACCGCCCCGCCAGCCCGTCTCAGGCGATCAGAATCTCCGGACCATGCGCGGTGATCGCCGTGCCAAGCGCGCGCTCGGGCGCCAGTTCGGTGACCAGATACCGCGCCGACTCGATCCCGTTGATGCGCACCGGCGTCACGCGTCCGAATTTCGAATGATCGGCGACGACGACCACCATGTCGGCCGCGGCGATCATGCGGCTGCGTACTTCGGCCGCCATGCGGCTGTAGTCGGTGAGATAGCCGTCCGGCGAAATTCCGCCCGCGCCAATGAACGCGAAATCGGCGTGGTACTGCGTGAGCTGCTGAACCGTGTCGAGGCCGAAGGTAGCGTCTTCGATATCGGACAGCTCGCCGCCGAGCAGCGTCACGCGATTGTCGTTGCGTCGGCCGAGCAGCAGCGCGATGCGCCAGTCGTTGGTGTATACCGTCAGCCGATGCCGGTCGAGCAGCGCCCGCGCGACCGACTGCGTGGTGCTGCCCGAATCGATGATCAGCGATGCGCCGTCCGGCACGAACTCGGCCGCGCGCTCGCCGATCGCGCGCTTCGCGCCGGCGTTCTCGGCTTCGCGCGTATCGAGATCGGGCTCGCGCCGATCGCTCGACAACGCGCCGCCGTGTGTCGTCACGAGCAGGCCGCGGCCGGCCAGCGCGTTGAGGTCGCGACGGATCGTTTCGCGCGATACGTTCAGTTCGCGCACCAGTTCCGCGACCGACAGCGCGCCGTGCTTTGCGACTTGCGCGAGGATGTATTGATGACGTTGTTCTGCGAGCATCTGAGAAGGCCGGAAGCCGGCACGCTTGGGTTTCGCCGTGGTTGAGGAAGGCCGCCGTATTGTATTACGCGTATTGCGCGTCGTCGGTGCTCGCGTGCAGGTGGCGCTCAGGGTGGCGTGGGGGCGCGTTCACGGCGCGCTCGGCTTGCATCGAGCCGCCCTTGCGCGCGAACACGCCAGCCATCGCGCCGACCTGCTAACCTTGACGGCTGGACTCGCCGGCCATGCGGCGAACGCAACGCCGCCGCCCGGCCGAGTCCCGCGCACAACGCCTCGCCCGTCAACCGAACCGCCGATGCCGCCACTGTTTCGCCGTCTACTGCTGCTGTTCCATGCGCTGCGTTACGGCGCGCGCCTGATCTGGCTCGCCGCCCCGCCCGACCACAAGCTGCACTGGATGATCGAACTGATCGGCCGCGTGCATGCGTCGGAGCGCAGCGGCGCGCAGTTGCATGGTCTGCTGCCGGCGCTCGGTCCGCTCGCGAGCCGCTTCGCGCAGACGCTCGCCAGGCGCCCCGAGCTCGCGAGCGGCACGCTGCATGACGCGCTGGACGCCATCGATCACATGGAAGTGCCGCTGTCGCCGGACGACTCCGCGCTGGCTTTGACTCGCGCGTTCGGCCGGCCGCTCGGCGAGCTGTTCAGCGCGGTCGACCTCGTGCCGGTACGCAGCGGCTTCGCCGAGCAGACCCATTTCGCGCGGCTCGCGATGCCGCTCAAAGGTCATCACGAAGTCGCCGTCAAACTCGTGCGCGCGCAGCAGTTGCAACAGATCGGCGATGAACTCGCTTTGTTGCGCTGGGTCGCGCGCTGGCTCGAAAAGCTGTCGCGCGTCGCGCGCCGGCTGCAGTTGCGCGCGCTCGCGCAAACCTTCACCGACGACATCCTGCGCCGCTTCGACCTGCGCGCCGAAGCCGCGAATCTGAGCCAGACCGGCCACGATTTCGACGGCGACAAGCGCATCGTCGTGCCGGACGTGATCTGGGAGCTGTGCACCGACCACACGCTGACGATGCAGCGCGTCAACACGCTGTCCGCGAGCGACCTGCCCGCTCTGCACGCGCACGGCATCAAGCTGGCGCCGCTCGCCGCGCATATCGTCGAGATCGTCACCGAGCAGGCATTCGAGCATGGCTTCTTCCACGCGACGCTCGATGCGCGCCGCGTGCGCGTCAGCATCGAGCCGGACACGCTCGGGCGCCTCGTGCTCGCGGAGTTCTCGATCATGGCGACGCTGTCGAGCGACGAGCGCGAATTTTTCGTGCACGGCGCGACCGCGTTGTTCGACCAGGACTACGGGCGGCTCGCCGACATGCATCGCGAGGCCGGCCACGTGCCGGACGACACGCGCGCCGAGCTGCTCGAAGCCGAGCTGCGCACGCGCGCCGAAGCGCACTTCGCGGCGGCGCCCGCGGATCGCTCGGCGAGTTCGCTGTTTCACCATCTGCTGCACGGCGTGCAACCGTTCGACGGCCACGTGCCGGGCGCGCTCGCGACCGCGCAGCGCTCGTTCCAGCAGGCGGAGATGCTCGCGCGGGCGCTGCATCCGGGCATCGATACATGGAACATCGCGCGCGGCGTGCTCGCCGATATCGCGCGACGCGATCTCGATCATCGCGGCTGGCTCAAGCGACTGTCACACGAGCTGCCGCATCTCGCGCATATGCTGCCGCGCGTGCCGCAACTGGCGGTGCGCTATCTGCAGCAGCACGATCGCACCGGCACCCCGCAGCAGAACGCGCAACTGCTCGCGGATCTAGCGCGCGAATACCGGCGCACGCGCTGGCTGCTGTGGGCATGCGTCGTCTGTGGCGGCGTGCTCGGAGCGGGGATGACGCTGCTCGCGTGGTGACGGTCCCGCGCGCGCGTTGCAGCTTTGAACAAGACGCGGCGATCGTCGCGGGAGTGCTGGCGCTGGCGCTGGCGCTGGCGCTCGGTGAGCATCGCTGGATCGCGTCGCCGACGCTGTGGGCATCGCTCGCGTGGGGCATCGTGATGCTGTCCGGCATCAGCGTCACGTTGCTCGTCTGGATGGTCCGGCGCGGCGATGCGGGCGCGCGCGACCGCTCTGCTGTTTCTTGCGCCGCCGCTTGCCGCGCTCGAAGGCTATCTGGGGTTCGGCGAAACGCTGCTGCCAGTGCAGATCGCCGGATTTGCGATCGCGCTGGCTGGCGTGTTGTTGGCGAGGTCGTGAGGGGCGCCGCGCGCCAGTATTGCCACCAAGCGCCCGTCAGTCGGCCGTATCCGCGCGCGCGGGCATTTTCGCTCGCGCAACCGCGCCCGGTGCTGGCGACCACGCCGGCCGACTCTTGCGCTGCGAATCGACCACGACGATAAAACGCCCCGCCCACGGCATGATCTGCCGGTCGCTTTTCAGCACCCACAGCGATTGGCCGGAATCGACGAGCTGCGCATATGCTGCGTCGAGAATCCCGTAGTGATCGAGAAACGTGTTCAGCGATGCGGGAATCCGCACGCAGCCCTTCGAATGACGAATGCCGAGCAGCGGTTCGAGCCGCTCGGGGTCGGTCGCGTGCATCTGGAAGCGCATCTGCGACATGCCGCCCTTGCCCCAGCCGCGTTCACCCAGCGCCCAGCCGAGGTCGAAGATGCGCATATCGCGCCGTCCGTAGCCGCGAATATGGTTTTCGTTCTGGGTGCCCTCGGAGCGGAAATCCATGTTGTCGGGCGTATGTTCGAACACGCCGAGCGGTGTGATGAAGTGGTCGTACTCGCCGGGCCGTCCCGTGGATACCGGGGATGCGCCGATCATCTGCCAGTTGTCGGCGGGCGCCGGGCGGAAGTAAATCAGGAGCGCCTGCACGTTCGCATTGCGGTCGACGAGCACCACGTACTCGCCCGACAGATTGCCAAGCTCGTTCTCATTGAGCGCCGTCTCCAGACGGTTGGCGTACGCTCGCTGCGCCGCGACGGGCAGTCTGAGCCGGCGCGTCACGTCCCGCGCGAATACGTCGCGCAGCAGGAACGCGCGGCGCGGATCGACGACGCCAGCCGCGTCGGGCGCGGCGATGGTGGCGGCGTCGATCGTGGGCAACGGCCGGCTCGCGCCATTCCATGCGTTGGCCGGATTGGCCAGATTCACCATATGCGCCGCTGATGTCGCGGATGCAGGTGACTGAGCGCTACCGGGCGCCGCCGCATGAACCGGCGCCGCCATCGCACCGGCACTCGAGACGACGGCTGCGCAAACCCACGCGCAAATCCTCAGGCGGTTCAATCCAGGCTGGCCAGGCCGATCTGGGTATCTCATCGCGTCTTGGAGCAAACATGATTATTATTGATCGCACGCCGGGTCCCTGCGGCGTTCGGCACGACCGATGTTACTCAGCGAAGCGAGGCGTGTCGATGAAAATACCTTCTAACCTGCGAACTCTTCAAAAATGATCGGCTATTTTTCGACAATCGACATGCCAGCGAAAATGCAATTAATACGCAATAAATCGGTCATCGGAAAATCAAACCCCAAAAGGCATATACGATTTCGTTCGACGAAAGGTAGACCGAAGACGGCGGCACGTGCCGATACTCACGCCGTTTTTCAATCTGCTTGCAATCTGTTTCAAGCCGCTTCAATCGCTTTTTCTCTCGCGAGGACAACAACGATCATGGCTCAATCCGATCCAGCCGCGCGCCAGGCCCGCATCGCGACTGAAATGCACGTCGCCGCCGAATTCGACGCAAGCCGCGAAATCGAGCGCCGGGTCGATTTTCTGGCGAACTATCTGCGCAACAGCCACCTGAGAACTTATGTGCTCGGCATTAGCGGCGGCGTCGATTCGACTACGGCCGGGCGTCTCGCGCAACTCGCGGTCGAGCGTTTGCGGGCGAACCATTACGACGCAAGTTTCGTCGCCGTCCGTCTGCCTTACGGCAAACAACGCGATGAAGCGGATGCGCTCGAGGCATTACGCTTCATTCGCGCCGACGAAAATCTGACTATCGATATCAACCCGCAGCCGATGCGATGCTCGAGTCGCTCGATAAAAGCGGCGTGTCGTTCAAGGACGAATCCCAGCGGGATTTCGTGCACGGCAATATCAAGGCGCGCCAGCGGATGATCGCGCAATACGCGGTGGCTCGCGCGCGCTCGGGCGTCGTGATCGGAACGGACCACGCGGCCGAATCGGTGATGGGCTTTTTCACGAAGTTCGGCGACGGCGGCGCCGACGTGCTGCCGCTCGCCGGGCTCAGCAAGCGCCGCGTGCGTGCGGTCGCGAATACGCTCGGCGCGCCCGACGCGTTGGCGCATAAGGTGCCGACCGCCGACCTCGAGATGCTGCGGCCGCTTCGTCCCGACGAAGACGCATATGGCATCCCATACGACGCGATCGACGATTTTCTCGAAGGCAAGCCGGTCAGCGATACCGTGCGTGACGTGGTCCTAAAGTTTTACAACGCGACGCGTCACAAGCGGGCGCCGCCGTATACGCCGTTCGATTGGCCGGCGTCGCCGGATGGGCAATGATGCGCCCGCGAACGGCGCTCTCAAACGAATAAAGGCGGTGGACATGCGCGCGTCGTCGCGCCTGTCCACCGCCTTCGAAAACAATAGAGCTTACTGCGCCATCCGCGGCGCTTACTGCTCGGGCGGCGGTTCGTCGCTGAACAGATCGGCGCTCGCTTCGAGCGGCTGGCCACCCAGTTGCTTGCCTTGAATCTGCCGCGCGATCACGTCGCCGACATACGGCACACTCGCGTCGAGTTCGATCGTCGCGTAGGCGCCGGGCTTGCCGGCGTCCACCACCTCGACGTGTTTCGCGTAACGGCCGAGTTCGCGCTTCAGAAATTCCCGCACATCCTGCTCGCTGCACGATTCGGCGATATTGCGCACGGTCAGGTTCATGCGGCCTACCCTCGCCGCGCCTGGCGGTCCGTCCGTCGGTCAGGGCTTGCGATACGCACCGGTCGCAGCGCGGCACGCTGCTTCGTCTGAGTCGCGCCGAGTGCGCGAAGTGCGACGACGCCGGTCGCGCCGGCTAACCCCATAGCGAGCCATGACAAGTAAAAGGCCATCGTTCAAATCTCCTGTGCGAATTGCATCCTGTTGTCAGAATAGCCCGCTTCGACAGCGAACACACTGTGACGCAGCGTCGTAGGCAATGGCGAAACGTCCCCGTCGATGCACTGTACCTGAATCGGTCGCGCCAATCCTGGGAAGACATCGGCTGCCTCAGCACCTTGCATGCCTGGCGAGCCCCGGCCCGGCACGCAGACCTATCGTCGAAGGTAGCGTGCGGGGGACGTGGGCAAAGGCGGACTGATCGCGCCGGTCAGTCCGCCGCTTGCACGTTCGCCGCGCTCACCCACCACGCATTCTTACCTTGCGGCAGACGGACCAGCACCGCGGAAGGATCCTCGACGCCGTCATCGGCGATCTGGCATACCGGCAGGCCGTCGGGCAGACGCTTCACTTCGCCAGCGGCCTCGAACAGCGCGATTCGCTGCGCATCCAGCGGGCGCAGTTGCCGATACACGTCGAAGCTGAGCGCCGCGGGCACGTCGCCGCGAATCTCGAGCTCATTGGCGCGCGCGCAATGCGCCGGCGAGACGGCAACCGCGGCGGCGCTGCCGCTCAGGCAACCGCTCAGGCAGCCGATCGTCAGCGCGACGGCGGCGAGACGGGAATGGATCATCGTGTTTCTCCGAAAAAAGTGAGGGGCAGCGAACCGTGGTTCCGCGCGGAATGCGCAAGCGTGCGGACGCGCGGCGCGCTCAACGCTGGCGGGCATGCGCGTCGCGTCGGCTGTCTTCGCTGTCGACGCCATCGTCGTCGCGAGTCGCGAACTCGAGCCGGCTCACGTCGCAGGACGCCTGGCCAAAGCCCGCATACACCGCCGACCAGTTTCCGACGATCACCGCTTGCGCCTGCGCGAGACTCAGCTTGCCTTCGCAGACGCAACGCTTGAGCAGCGCCGCCGCGCGTGCCTTGCGGCGCTCACCCTGCGGGCCGGACCACGGCAACAGATCGAGATTGGCCGGCGCATCGGGCGATCCGCCGAGCATGACCGGCACACGCCGGTCGAGCGCGAACGCGGCGACGTCATCCGCATCGATGCCGCGTGCGGCAAGCATGCGATCCTTGTGCGCCATCAGTTCGTCGAACGGCGGCGCGACGGTTTCCGCATAACCGGGGCGGCAAATCGTCTGGCCGATCGACTGCTGGGTCACGCGTTCGTCGAGCACGGCGCTCGGTTGCGCGGCGGCATCTCCGATGCGCAGCGCGAGCAGTGCGCCAACGGTGACGAGCAGCGCACGGTGCGTGATGCGCACGCGCGGACGAAGGACGCGCGTGCGTCCGAGCCGCGGCGCGTTGGCCACGTCATTGCTGCTGGTCGTGTCGCGGGAAAGACCGCGCCGATGGGTGTCTGCGATGCCTGCGTTCATTCGTCGGCGCGCCGGCGGCGGCACGCGGTAGTTCAATTCGCAAGGCAATTAAAACACATTCAATATGGATGAGTACAAAAGCCGGGCATGAGGGCGCGGCGTTTGCCGGCTCGCGGCAGCCGCCGCGAGCCAGCGCAGACCAACCCAGCGCGACGTCGCGATGAGTGGGAGCGCCCCGCCGCCTCTACTTCGCCACCCGCGCCTGCAACGCGCGGATCCGCCCGAGCGCCTGCGCGTTCGACACCGTCTCTTCGTACATCTTTGCGAGGTCGGCTTTCAGCGCGGTGCGCGAACCGCCATCGAGATACACCATATGCCCAGATGGATAGAACCGTGCCGACAGGTTCTGCCGCACCTGCTGACTGACCAGCGGCATCTGCTGCAGATCGAGCACGGTCTGATAGAACGGCGTGACGAAATCGAAAAAGCCATTCGCCGACAGCACCTTGAGGTCGGGATTGAGCGCCATCACGGCGGCAAGGTCGCCGGCCGTGTACAGAATGATGTTGCCTGTCGAGTCGAGACCCTTCTGCGCGCCGGTTGGATCGATATGGCCGAAATCCCAGTACTTGAACGCCTGATCGTTGAGGTCGGTGAACGACGAGTTCGACGTGTACTTCAACTGCTCGTTCAGATAGACGTTCCACATCGTCGTGTAGACGCCGGTGACCGCGGTCATCGTCGGATCGTTGCCGCCGGAGTTCGGGTCGATCTTGCCGGCGATGCCGGTGTCGATCGCCGTTACGCGGCCGTCGTAGGCGCCGAGCGCGAGGCCTTGCGACTTCAGCAACGTGGTCAGGAACAGCGAATTGCCGCGGCTGTCGTAGCCCGCGATGTCGAGGCTCCACGCGAGCAGCGTCGTTTTGTCGATGCCGGTGTATTCGCTGAGTTTTTCGGTGGTCGCGGAATCTGTGGTCGGGAACTTGCGCAGCGCGGCCAGGTAGTCGGTGCGCGCGAACTGCGCGACCTCCTCGGCGAACGCGCCGAGATCGGTCGGCCGCGGCGCGACGCCGAGCTTCTTGTGATACCACGCGTCAGCGGCCGCCGTGGGCAGCGCGCCGACCGGATTGCCCGATTGCGTGTAATCGAGAATCGACGATTGCAGCGTAATGCCGTTCAGATCGACCCCATCCTCGTGCAGCCGGTACGCGAGCACGCAGCTGCGCGCCGTGCCGTAGGACTCGCCGAATAGATACTTCGGCGAATTCCAGCGGTTGTTCTTCGTCAGGAAACGCTTGATGAACTGCTTGATCGAATCCGCGTCCTGATCGACGCCCCAGAAGTCGCGATTCTTCTTCGGCGCGATCGCCGCCGAATAGCCGGTGCCGACCGGATTGATGAACACCAGGTCGCTCTTGTCGAGCAGACTGTCCGGATTGTCTTCGAGTGAATAAGGCGCAGGCGGCGTGAACCCCGGCATCGACGTCTTGATGCGGCGCGGCGCGAACGAGCCGAGCAGCACGAATACCGACGACGACCCCGGCCCGCCGTTATAGAAAAACGTGACCGGCCGCGTTTCTTCCTTCTGATGGTCCTGCGTGAACGCGACGTAGAACATCCTCGCCGACGGTTGCGAGCTGCTCGGATCGACGATCACCAGATGGCCCGCGGTCGCCGTGTAGTCGATCTTGTGACCGCCGATCGTCATCCAATGATGCGTGATCGCGGCCGTCTCGACTGTATCGGTAACCGAATCGTCCGGGCCGTTGCCATAGGCGACCGGGTCGAAGAGCGGCTGGTCGCCGGCCTTGTGCGGCGCGCTCGTGGCGGTGGACGCGCCTGCCGAGGCCGTGGCATGCGTGTTGTGCGGCGAATGCTGGCTACCGGAAGCTGATTCTGTATTCGTCATGATCGCTCCAAGGGTTCGTTTTAATTGCCATGCGTCCTCGTTCTTACGTCTCGTTGTTGTGTTATGCGCTGCGTTGCAGACTATAGTGCGCCCGCCACCTTCCCGCCATTGGGGCTGCCCAGTCCCGTGCAGGCATCCCACCCCTTCGACGCCGCGAAGCTGCCGTTGTTGCCCTGCGTGATGTCGTTGCAGACGCCCGGCGCCTTGTACAGCTTAGCGTTGACGAAGCCGGCCGGCTGTCCCTTCGCCGCGTTGATGCGCGCGATCAGCGCCGCCCACAGCGGCGCGACCGCGCTGGTGCCCCCCACCACCGTTTGCATTCCGTCGACCAGCACGTCGTAGCCGGTCAACGGCGAGGCATCGCCCGCGACATCCGGCACGCCGCGCCCGCCGAGCGGCTGGCCGCCGCCGCCCGTCGCCGTGACCGACAAACCCTGCTGCCACGCCGGCACCGGAAACGCGCGGCTCACGCCGCCGCCACTGGCCCCACCCTGCTCGCCGTCGTTCCACACGACCTCGCGCGTGATCGCCGAACCGGACGAGCTCAGGTGCGTGCCGCCGCAAGCGAGCACATACGGGCTCGACGCCGGGAAGTCGACCGCGTCGCCGCCGCCCGAGCCGTCGCTCGATCCGCTGTCGCCCGAGGCCGCGCAGATGGTCACGCCGAGCGCCGCCGCCGATTGCAGTACGCTGTTGAGCGCCTGCATCGACTGGCCGGTCCACACTGATTCCGGCGCCCCCCAACTGATCGAGATCACCGACGGCTTGTTAGTTGTGTCGTGCACCGCGCGGCTCACCGCGTCGATGAAGCCGGCGTCGCTGTTCTGCGTGAAGTACACGGCGATGGCCGCGCCCGGCACGATGGCGCCGACGATCTCGATGTCGAGCGTGACCTCGCCGTCCGGCCCGTTCGGATCGCCGCTCGGCTCGTTGCCAGCCTGATCGACGCCGACCGGGGTCACGGTCGGCTCGCTTACGCCGAGGCTCGAGAAATAGGTCTTGAGGTCCGACGTGTTGTAGCCGCCGCCGAGCTCGATGATGCCGACGCACTGACCGCCGCCGACGCCTTGCGGAAACTGGTAGAGCGAGGCGAGCTGCGGCGGCGAGTACGACGTCTGCCCGGCGCGCGCCGGCACGAACGGCGGCCGGATGCGAAAGTGCGGACGCGCCTGCGGCCGGTTGTCGAGTCCGAGCACCGCCTCCACGACGCCATGCAGATCGTCCGGCACGCTGATCGTGCCGGTGCGGCCACGGAACTGGCCGGCCGCGTGATGCCGGTAGAGCTCGAGCTTGACCTCGAACGCGCTCTGGAATTGCGCGATCGTGCCGCTCAGCAGCACCGAGCGCGCCGCCGGATCCTCGCGCGCGACGGTGAGCCCATGCGCGGCCGCGAACGCGCGGACCTTCGCGATGTCATCGGGCGCGGCGCCGTAGTCCTGGGCGAGCGCCTCGCGCGACAGCGGCTTCACGCTCGCGTCGCCGGCTTCGATGCGTTTCATCAAGGCGTCGAACTGCGCCTGCTGCTGGCGGCGCAGCATCACGAAGACCTCGATCCGCTCGGCGGGATCGCATTGCCCGATGACCGTCGTGCCCTGCGCGACCTTTCGCTCGCTGCCCGGCAATGGATGCTTGGTGACCATGTATCGACTCTCCTGTTAGCGTGGCTTCGCACGCGGTCATGCACGACCCCGCGGCCCGGCGGCGGCCAGGCACGCCACGCGCCTGCATGAAGCGCATCGTGGCGATACGCGGCAGGGGTTGTTCAAGAACTTCGTCCACGCGTCCGACCAAAGCATTCGAACACAGTTCCGGCCAGCGCGACAGTCGTCCGCATGGCCAGGGTCTAATGCGCGGCGTGGATGCGACACGCTATGATGCTCAAGCGGCATTCCCGCCGTTTCATTGCCGCGCGCGCCGCCTGCGCGCACGATCGAGAAATCAGAGGAACCCATGTCAATTTCGATGTATCAAGCATCACTGCCTGTGCTGATTCGCGGCCTCACGAACCTCCAGGCCATCCTGGGCAAGGCCGAAGCGCACGCGGCCGCAAAGCAGATCGAACCGTCGGTGTTCACGAATGCCCGGCTCGCGCCGGACATGCTGCCGTTCGTGCGCCAGGTGTATATCGCGAGCGATACCGCGAAGGGTTGCGCGGCGCGCCTCGCCGGCGTCGAGCCGCCGAAGTTCGACGACGTCGAGCAGACTTTCGACGAACTGCAGGCCCGTATCCAGAAAACGATCGATTACCTGAAGGAATTCAACGCGGCGCAGATCGACGGTTCGGAAAGCCGCACCATCACGCTGAAACTGCGACCGGGTCCGATCGAGTTCACCGGAGCGTCATATCTGTTCGGTTTCGTGCTGCCGAACTTCTATTTCCACGTGACGACCGCGTATGACATCCTGCGTCATAACGGTGTCGAGCTCGGTAAGCTCGACTATCTGGGCGGGATGCAGCAGTAAACGGAGCAGGCGGGTCGTCGATCGCGCGGCCGCCCTCACGCGTGCAGGCGCGGCTGGAATGCGATCACCGCCATGCCGGCCAGCGTCAGCGCGACGCCTGCCGCGTCCCACGGCGTGGGCCGCACCTCGTCCACGACCCACAGCCACGCAAGCCAGCGCCACGGCAGGTAACAGCCGAGAATCTCGGCGACAGCGGTCACGACATACAGCAGGAAGGTTTGCATCGATGAGCGTGAGAAGGTGGTTGTGTCGCCGCGCGTGCGCGCGGCCGGCTGCGCTATCGGCTTTATTAACACAATCACCTGGCAGCGCGGCCTTTGCATCGGCTGTATGCGCCACGCGCGACGAATGCAAAAGCCAGCTCCGAGTTTCAATCCAGCGAAAGCCGCAGCGCGAAGCCGATCAACGCAGCCGAGAAGGTCCACCGTTGTACGGTCTGCGCCAAAGGATGGACGCGCATCCAGTTGGCGATGCGCGCAGCGCCGATCGCATACAACGCGTCGAAGCATGCGCCGATCACGAGCAGCACGACACCAAGCTCGATCATCTGCCACGCTACCGGCCCCGCTTCCGGCCGCGCGAATTGCGGCAACAGCACCGAGCAGAACAGTAGCGCCTTCGGGTTGAGCAGGTTCGTCAGCAGACCTTTGGCGAACGCGGTCCGCAACGGCCGCACCGCATTGCCCGCATCGCTCGAAGCAGTGGATTCCACTCGCGGCGCGCCGGCCGCTTGCTTGTCGCGCGACCCGGCCGGCAATGCGAACCCGGGCGAGCGGAAGATTTGAATCCCCACCCACGCGAGATAGACGGCGCCGGCATAGCGCACCGCGTCGTACAGCCACGGCGCGTTGCGCAGCAGCGCCGCCATGCCGCACGCCGACAGCGTCACGTGCGTCGCGCGCGATACGCCGAGCCCCGCCGCGGCCGCAAAGCCGCTGCGCACGCCGCGCGCGATGCTGGTTTGCAGGATCAGCGCCATGTCCGGCCCAGGCACCGCATAAACGACAATCAATGCCGCCACGTAGACGGCCAGCAGGTGAGCTGAAATCATCGGAGCCTCCTTGTTCGAGGCTCCATGTTGCTATCGGATGCGGAGCGTTTGCTGGCGATTTTCAGTCATCTGCATTCAAAAAATAGCGGAATGCGCTAATATTTCGACATCTGGCGATGCCTTCCACCACCCTGCAGCCCCCCCCTCCCGACCATGTCCACGGACGATCTCGACAAAACCGATCGCGCGATTCTCGCCGCGCTGCAAAACGACGGCCGCATGTCGAATGCGCGTCTCGCCGAGATGGTCGGCCTTAGCGAGACGCCTTGCGCGCGGCGTCTGAAACGTCTGGAGAACGATGGTTACATCGACCGCTACCGCGCGGTGCTGTCGCGCGCCGGGCTCGGTCTGGGCGTGATCGCGTTCGTGCTCGTGCGCTTCGCGGTGCACGACCGCGTCGTGGCCACGCGCTTCGAGCGCGAGGTGCAGGCGATCCCGCGGATCCTGTCGTGCCACAACGTGTCGGGCAGCGCCGACTACATCCTGCAGATCGTCGCGCGCGACCTCGACGACTACGGCACGTTCATGCGCGACGAACTGCGCGGCCTGCCGGGCGTGACGTCGGTGGAATCGGCCTTATCGTTGCGCGAAGTGAAAGCGTTTGGCGGTCTGCCGCTGTCCTGAGCGCGAACGTGGCATAGTCCCCCCTTTAGTCCCCTTTAGTCCCCTTTTGAAGCGGCACGAGCCGTTCCGACGCAACCCGACGACCCCGGAGTTCCCATGGATCACGACAAGGCGCGAGCCGAAGAAACCGCCGCAATGGAACGCGTGTTGACCGCCACGATGCGGGTGCAGACCGCGTTCGCGTCGCTGCAATCGCAATTCCCGCCGGCAGGCAGCGGCAAGCCCTCGCAATTTGCGCTGCAGACTTTCGACGCCGCGCTGCAGGAACTCGAAGACGCACAAGCCGCGTTCGACGAACTGCTCGGCGATCTGCTCGACGGCAATCGTTGAGCGCTAGCGAGCGTCTGGCCGGCGCCACGCTCGCCAGCCGGCTCGCACGCTTCGCGCCGCCGCATGTGCCTTAACGCGCGTCCGTCTCCACCACCGGCTCGCAGAGAATCGGAAAATTGACGGAGTTCGCGACGTAGCACTTCTGATGCGCGACGTGATGCAGATGCGTGGCCAGTTCGACATCGCCGCTCGCGCGGATCGTCACGCGCGGGCGCAGCACGATCTGGGAAAAGCGGCCTTCCTGCGCGGTATCGAGCATCGTGCCTTCGGCGTCGTCGCGATAGTCGAGCACGACGATGCCCGCCTCCGAGCACAGATGCAGATACCACAGCTTGTGACACGCGCTCGCCGACGCGACCAGCAGGTCCTCGGGATTCCAGCGCGTCGCGTCGCCGAGAAACGCCGGATCCGACGAGCCCGGAATGTCGGGCTTGCCGCCGGAAGAAATCACGTGATCGCGGTCGTAGTCGCGGTAGCCGGAGGTGCCGCTGCCGCGGTTGCCGGTCCATTTCACCGATACGTGGTACTTGTGCTCGCCGTGCGCCATTCGCTTCCCCTTTGGTCGGATCGGACCTGCATTCTATCCGCGCCACACTAGCGCGGCGGCGCCGCGCGGCCGGTCACGTTCGGCGCGCGTGGGTCGGGATTCATATAGAGCGCCGTGCCGTTCGCGCGCATGTTGTTGAGCGCGGCGCCCGAGCCGGTCGCGCCACCCGAGCCGAGCCCGTACGAGCCGCCCGCCGACATGCCGGGCACCGGCATGGCACTCGGACTGACGCCGGTACCGATGCCCATCGCGCCGCCGACAGCCGCATTGCCGCTGCCCCCGCTGCCCCCGCTGGTGCCCGCGTTCGTGCCCGCACGAGTGCCGTTTTGGCTGCCGCCAGGATTGCCCGGTTGCTGGGCCTCTACCGTTGCGGCGGCCCCCACCGTCAACAGCGCCGCAAGCAACGCCGACCACACGATCCCACCTGTTGCTGTCTTCATCGCTACCCTCCAACCGCATCGATCCGCCGAGCACGATATCTATTCTGAGCCGATCGCGCGACCGATGCAGCGGCGCCGCTCCCGCCCGCGCCCACGGCGTGTCCGTGCGCGTTATGATCGATCGTTACGCCCGAACGGCCGATCGCACGATGGAGCACGCCTACATCCACCTTTTGCATCTGCTCGCCGGCCACTCGACGTGGATGCTCGCGGTCGTTTTCCTCGCCGCTTTTTTCGAAGCGATCGCGGTCATCGGCACCTTCGTCCCCGGCAGCACCGCGATGTTCCTCGCCGGCGCGGTGACGGGCACCGGCTCGCTGAGCCTTGCCTGGGTCTTCGTGTGGGCGATCGTCGGCGCGGTCGCCGGCGACGGCGCCAGCTTCTGGCTCGGCGCTCGCTACAGGGAGCGCATCGTCACTCTGTGGCCGTTCCGCGCACACCCCGGCGTACTCGACGCGGGCCAGCGCTTCTTTCTGAAGCATGGCGCGAAGAGCGTCGTGCTCGCCCGCTTCATCGGCCCGCTGCGGGCGATCGTGCCGGTCGTCGCGGGCATGATGGGCATGCGGCCGCTGCGCTTCCTCTCGATCAACGTGCTCTCCGCGCTGCTGTGGGCGCCCGCGCACATCCTGCCCGGCGTCGTGTTCGGCGCGTCGGTGCTGCTCGCGGGGGCGGTGTCGTTCCGGCTCGTCGTGATCATCGCGATGCTGGCGTGCATCGTGTGGCTCAGCTTTCGCGGCGCTGGGTTTCTGGTGTCACACGCGAATGCCTGGTCGAGCGCGGCAGGCCGTCATCTCGGCAGTTGGGCATGCCGCCATCCGGGTCCGCTCGGCCGCATCGCGCGCCGCATGCTCGACCCCGACACGCCCGATGCGACCCACCTGCTCGCGACGTCGCTGATCGTGCTGGTGGCCGGCGCGCTTTTCTTCGGGGTCCTTGAGGACGTCGTCAGCGGCGATCCGCTGACGACCATCGACCTGTCCGTTTATCACTTTCTGCAATCGATACGCACGCCGTGGGGCGACACGTTGCTCGCGGCGCTCGCGACGCTCGGCAGCGGCATCACACTGTTCGCGCTGGTCGTCACGGTCGCCCTGTGGATGGTGTGGGAGCGGCGCTGGCGCACGATCGTCTACTGGCTCGCGGCGGTCGTGTTTTCGCAGCTGCTGATTCTCGGCCTGCAACTCGCGATGCGCCGCGCCCCGCCCAACGAACTCATGAATGGCCACTTCGTGTTTCCGAGCAATCACGTCGCCGCGACGGTGATCATCTACGGCTTTCTCGCGTTTCTGCTCGCGCGCCGGATCGGCAAGCTCGGAGGCGTGCTGGTTGCCGGCGCCAGCATCATCGTCGTGATCGTGGTCGCGCTCGCGGGCGTCTACTTCGGCCGCTACTGGGTGTCCGACGCGATCGGCGGCGCGGCGCTCGCGTCTGTGTGGGTCGCGCTGATTGCGCTGACGGCGATCTGGCGGCATCCGCGGCCGCCGCCGCCGCGCCGTTTCATGCCGCTCGTGGTGCTCGCGGTCGTAGCGCTCAGTGTCGGCCTGCAGCTCGGCCTCGCAATGCCGACGCCGCCGGACGGCGCGCCGCAACCACCCCCCGTGCAGTTCACGCAGACGCAGTGGAAGCTCTCCGGGTGGAAGCGGCTGCCGTGCTTTCGCTCCGACATGGGCGGCGATCGCAAGGAGCCGCTGACGCTGCAATGGGTCTCCGAGCCCGCTTCGATACGCGAGCAGTTGCGCGCGCAGGGCTGGGTCGAGGGCACCGACGTGTCCGCGCACAGCCTGCTGTCGCTCGCTTCGCCCGACGTCGCGGCGGTGTCGCTGCCGGTGCTGCCGAAGCTGAACAATGGCGTGCCGTCGTCGCTGGTCTTCATGCGACCGGGCAATTCGCGCGAGGAACGCTACGTGCTTCGCTTCTGGCCGAGCGGCTTCGCGGTCGACAACGGCACCTCCGCGGCGCCGCTTTGGGTCGGCGCGTTCGCGCACGAGCGGCTGACGCGGCCCTCCTGGCCGCTGAACATTCTGCGCATCGATCACGGCGCGAGCCCGTTCGACGCGCCCACCAGGTCGGGCGCCGAGCTCGGCGCGACGGTTCTCGCGCAGGTCGATTGTCACGGCGTGCCGGTGTCGCTGCTGGTCTCGCCGAGGCAATGAGCTGCACATCCAGGCAACTTCAGGCATCTCAGGCATCCCCAACTCGACGATTCGATAAAGGAGACAACCGTGGGCCGCTTCGGAAGTCCACATCGACGTACCCGGCGCCGTCTATCAGCAATTGGCGCCACGGGCGGAACGCCTGCTGCGCCATATGCCGCGCGTGAGCGAACTCGACAATGCAAGCGCGCCGGAGCAATACCGGAAATTCGCCTATTGAAGAAAGCATTCAGTCGCCGCATTGGCCGCGCAACGAATTGTCACGAAAGCGAATCGCCAATTGACGCGCAATTGCCATAACGGAAATGACTGAGGCGACCGCGGGGATACACCGGGTCGCGAATGACAATCGATTTGACATTTAAGTCTTCGTTGCGCAAATGCAACGACACACCGGCATTATCCCCATTTCCCCCCGCTATTTGCACCGATAGCGCTCCTAATTCATTTTTCCACTCACGCAATCCGTAATCGCACTGGCAGAATGAGCAGAATGCCAGATAGCGGGAACCGGCATGCGTCGCCATTTCCGCAATGAAACACGGCGGCCGCGATTTTCTACCCAATTGCACGCATTAACGCTATCGTCTCTTTGCGACCTGAACTCTCGTAGACCACCAGGAGCTTCGTGTGCGGAATCGATCGATGTCTCGCGTGAAGAAAGACCGCCAGTCCGCCGTTCGCAGCCACCGCTCGCGTGTTTCCCGATTATCTTCAAGTCCGCTTTCCGGCTCGGTTTCCAGCTCGCTTTCCAGGCTTCTCCCCTGGTTATCGCTTTGCATGACTGCGCTGGTGCTCGGCAGCTACTCCGCGTATAGCGTCGCCGGCGTATCCGTATTGCGTCCGCCGCGCGAAGCGCTATCGAGCAGTCCACTCGAAGTGACGATCGTCTATGCCGGCGATCAACCCGGCGGCACCGAAGTCGACGTGCCGGCGCAATTGAATATCGCGATCAGCAATACCGACGTGGTACCGCATCGGCTCGCGCTCACGCGCGAAAGCGGCGCACCCGAGCATCTGAAGCTCGCCGCCGGCGAACTGAAGGCAGTGCGCTATACCGGCACGTGGCCCGAATGGGCGCGCGGCGCGATGCAGATCGACGTGCCGGATCTCGACGTGTCGCCATCGTACGTGCTGCTGACGCGTCCGCCGCGCTCCGGCAAGGACGCGGCGCTCGCGTCGGCCGGGAGCGCCAATGGAGCAACGGCGGCGGGCACCGCGAGCGGCGCACCGTCGTCGACGAGCCTGATCGCGTCGTCGCCCGCGCCATCACGACCGGATGCGCCGGTGCCGCAAATCAACACTTTCCTGAGCCGCTTCTCCGCCTTCGAACCGATGTATTTCGCCGATGGCGGCGGTAGCGAGTCCCTCGCGAAATTCCAGCTCAGCTTCAAGTTCCGCCTCGTCGTTCCGGACGACCCGCGCTCGCGTGGTTTCGCGGACAACCTGTACTTCGCCTATACGCAAACCTCGCTGTGGGATCTCAAGAAGTACTCGGCGCCGTTCCGCGACACCAGCTATATGCCGGCACTCTTTTATTACCTCGAAGACACCGGCTGGAAGAGCACGTGGTGGAGCAGAATGGGCGTGATGGCCGGCTACGAACACGAATCGAATGGACGCGACGGTCCGGAATCGCGCGGCGTCGACTATGTGTTCCTCAAGCCGATCTGGGATTTCGGCGACATCCACAGCTACCATCTGACCATCCAGCCGAAGATTTATTACTATACGCACATCGCCGGCGAGAACCACGACATCGCCGACTACCGCGGCTATGTGGACCTGCGGTTCATCTACGGCAGCCCCGACGGCGCGCAATTGGACACGACGCTGCGCAAAGGAACGCAAGGCGGCAAAGGCAGCGTCGATACGCAGTTCACCTATCCATTGGCGAAGCTGATCAATAGCCGCTGGGGCGGTTATCTGTGGCTTGGCTTCTTCAGCGGTTATGGCGAGGACATTCTCGACTACAACCAGCATCGCTGGATTGCGCGAATCGGCTATAGCATCACACGCTAATCCGGAATTCGCCCGGCATGCAAGCAAAGGGCCGCCGAGCGGCCCTTTTCCATTCGATGACGGCCCACGACGCGCCCTAATACATCGAAACTTCTGCCGTAATCCTTTCAAAAGTTTGCCCAAAGCCGACCTCCACCCGGCGGGCAACCCGTCATGGACCGCTCGTGAATGCTGTGTGCACGAACAGACGGGCATATCGGTGTGGATTTCTCTAGAGTTGAAGGGTCGCCGGTCCAACCGGCTGGCCACGCAGCGCGCTGACTTTTCCAGCGTCTAATCAAAACCACGGAAAAACCAATGAAAACCGCTCTCCTTAAAGACGTGTCGCCTGTTTCAAACGAGCCAACCGGACTTCTTTTGCATCGGAATAGTGCACCGCTTGCGCTCAAGCACGAAATTCACCCGGAACAGATCCGGGATAGCCTGCCGGCCCGTCAGGGGGGAGTCGGCTTTCTGTTCCACGCGACCGATTGGGAAACCCTTTCATTTTCTTTTCACAACGTTCGCGAACGAAGCGAATCGTTCGAAGAGGAGTTGTGGAAAACCAGGCCTTTCATCGCATCGCCGATCTATTCGGGCGCGCAGGTGATCGGCGCGAATATCGCCTGCCCGGTGCCGCTCGAAATGTGGCTCGGCAGCCCGCGCGGCATCAAGCGCTTTCGCGAGACGCAATTCTTTCCGGCGCTCGAACTCGCCCGAAAGGCGGGCTTGAACATGGTCGCGATGGGCGCGTCGACGCCCTACGCGTGCAACTACGGCGCGCTGCCCCGGCCGGTCAAGCCGCCTCACATCACGACGGGCCACGCGGCGACCGCGGCGATGCTGAAGGACTGGGCGATGCATTGCTGCGAACAGCTCGACCTCGAGCTCGGCAACACGAAGCTCGCGCTGTTCGGCGCGGCCGGCCGGCTCGGCACGACGGTCGCGAAGTATCTGCTCTACAAGGATGCGCCGAAGGAGCTGGTGCTGATCGATCTGCCCGACAAGATCAACCTGCTGATCGATCAGGCGAACGAGCTGCTCGCGTCGGACCTGCTTGGCAAATCGAAAGTCTCGGTGCATACGTTCAGCCCGGACACGCCGCTGCCGGACTTCGACGGCGCGATTCTCGCGAGCAGCACGAGCGTGCCTTACCTGAGCGCCGCCGATCTCAAACGCGCGCAATTCTGGATCGACGACTCGCATCCGCGCGCGGCAAGCGTCGCAGCGGAACTCGCTTCTCGCGGTCATACGCTCTATATTGAATGCTTCGCGCGCGGGCCCGCCGGACTCGACACCGCGTTCCCGTTCAGGCTGCCATCCACCCGCGACTGCTATACCTGCTTCGCCGAAGGCTATTCGGCATGGCAGGAAGGTATCGCCTCCGATTTCATCATTGGCAGCCCGCCCGTGTGGTCGGTCTCTTATACTCATGGTCTGCTGAAGAAGTATGGCTTTTCGGTCGGACCGTTTCACGGCAAGAACGGCGATTCGCTCGCCGAAGTCGTCGAATCACAGCAATTCAATACGCATGAAATGATGGGTTCCTAATGAACTCGGAGGCCTGATGGCGATACCGCGCGAAAGCATGCGGGATATGCTGGAACGAAGCAGGTTCGCAATTCGATGGGGAGGCGCACTCGGCCTCCTGTGTCACCCCATCTATTACGTCGTCTGGACCTACATCCTTCCGCAGCCTTACGACAACCTGCTGCTGCGGCTCAGCGCGGCGGCCGTCTGCGTTCCCCTGCTGTTCCAGGCGCGCTGGCCGAGGCGCTACAATCCTGCGCTGCTGATCTACTGGCATTGCTGTCTGATTTACGTGCTGCCGTTCGTCTGCACGTTCCTGACCGTCAGAAACGGTTTCTCCACGATGTGGATGATGACCGAGGTCATGATGATCTTCATTCTGGCGCTGTGTATCGACAACCCCCTGCTGCTGATAACGTGCATCGGTATTGGCGTGTTTTCCGGCGGGCTCGCCGGCGTGTTGAGCGCGCCGACGCCGGTCGTTCTCAGCGCGCAGGACAAGTCCAACCTCGCGTTGCTGCCGGTGGTCGTGCTGTGCAGCATGGCGTTCAGTCATGCGATCAGCAAGGGACGCATCTTCGTCGAAAAGAACCGCGCGTTGCAGGCGCTCGCGGGGTCCATCGCGCACGAGATGCGCAATCCGCTGAGCCAGTTGCGGCACGTGCTCGACCGCGTCGAGGAAGCGCTGCCCGCGGCGACCGAAGCGGGCGCGGCGCCGACGCTGACCGACGGCACGGCCTCGCTGATGTACAACCACCTCGCGCAGGGGCAATTGTCGATCGAGCGCGGCCTGCGCATCATCGCGATGACGCTCGACGAAGTCGCCGCGAAATCGATCCGCCCGGATAGTCTCAGCTACCTCCATGCTGGCGCGACCACGCGCAAGGCGCTCGCCGAATACGGCTTCGACAACGACAAGGAACGCGCGAAGGTGAGCGTCGTCGTCAGGCGCGACTTCGTGTTCAAGGTCGACGAGACGGTCTATCTGTTCACGTTGTTCAACCTGATCAAGAACGCGCTGCATCACATCGTCGCGTATCCGCAGGCGACGCTCACATTGACCGTCGACCGCGACTCGGTGATCGTACGCGACACCGGCCCCGGCATCGCGCCGGAGATCCTGCAGCATCTGTTCGAGCCGTTTCGCACGGCCGGCAACTCGGGCGGCACCGGGCTCGGGCTCGCGTACTGCCAGCGCGCGATGCGCGCGTTCGGCGGCAGCATCGACTGCGAATCGGGACTCGGCAAGTTCACCGCGTTCACGCTGCGCTTTCCACCGGTAGCGGCCGACGAGGTCGAGGAGCACGAGCGGCGCCTGTTCGAACGCGCGATGCCGGCGTTCAAGGGCAAGCGCGTGCTCGTCGTCGACGACGACGACACGCTGCGCGCCCGCACCCGCCGCGTGCTGACGCAGGCCGGCGCCTATGTCAGCGAGGCGTCGGGCGGCGAGCTTGCGCTCGCCACGTTGCGGCGCGCGCCGCTCTACGACCTCGTGTTGATGGACATCAGCATGTCCGCGATGGACGGCTACACGACGACCGAGCGCCTCCGCGCCGACAGAGACTGCCCGAACCGCAACGTGCTGATCACCGCCTATACCGCCGAACCGGGCATCGCGGTGCGACTGCGCGCGCGGCGCGCCGGCATGGACGAGATCATCAGCAAGACGTCGAGTGTGCAGGAGCTGCTCACCGCGTTGCAGACCCTCTTCGACAACGGTGCGCATCATCAGCCGGGCGAACTGCCCGATGTCTTCGCCGGCAGAACCTTTGTGATCGCCGACGACGACACCTACAGCCGGCTTGTCGCGAAGGCGTATCTGGAGCGCTGCGGCGCGAGCGTCGTCGAGGCCGACCACGGTCAGGCGGTGCTGACCAAATTGCACGAAGACGGCTTCATCGACGCGATCCTGATGGACGTGAACATGCCGGGCATGAACGGCATCGAGACGACGAAGTCGATTCGCGCGCGCACCGATGCCTACGCGACGCTGCCTATCATTGCGCTGACCAGTCACACCGATGCCGAAGCGGTGCAGGCCTGCGTTGCCGCCGGGATGAACGAGGTGTTGATCAAGCCGGTGCAGGCCGGCTCGCTGTACGCATGTCTCGCGCGGCAGTTCGGCACACGCGGCGCGCTGGTTGCGGACGCTCCGCAACGAATCACGGAAACCGCGGGCGGAGCCGCGCAAACGGATTTTGCGGCGACGCCGGTGGCATTGCCCCCCACTGCGAACGCGCCCGCGGCCGCCACCATCGCTGAAGAAAGCCTGCTCGACGAAGCGCACCTCAAGGAACTGGTCTCGCTCGATCTGCTTGACGAATCGTTCCTGAACGGCATCGAACAGATTCGCTCGCTCGTCGTGCGCCTCGCAGGCAACAGCGCGGCCGTCGATATCAAGGCGACGCACGCGAGCTTGCATGCGTTGCTTGGCGTCAGCGGCAACATCGGCGCGAAGGCACTGCATCGCTACGCACGGCAGATCTATCCGTGCGTGATCGCCGGTGAGTGGCCAGTGGAAACCGACTGGCACGCCCAGATCCGCGCGTTGGGCGCGCGCTCGACCGACGCCTTGCAGCGGTATTACGCGTCGGCGAAAGGGCGGCGCGATCATCGCGACGCACTGAGCGATTGAGAGGGCGGCCTCGGTCGCCCTCTTTGCAGCGTCAAGTCAGAACTTGTGCAGCATGCCGAGCGCAACAGCGAGCTGGTTCGCGCCGGTCTTCACGGTGGTCGTCGCGACCGAAGTCGCCCACCCCGTCGCACTCAGCGCGGCCTTCGAGCTGTTGATCACATACGTGATGTCGGTGTACAGCGCCGTGCGCTTCGACAGCCAGTAGTCCGCGTTGACACCGGTGCTCAATGCGTGCGCGTCGACCTGGCGATACGCGTGGTAGTAAGTCGCGGCTGCGAGGTCCAGCGCCGGTGTCACCCTGTAGCGCACGCCCGCGAACGCCATCGACTGCGGCGGCGATGCGGCGAGCGTCGACCGGACGTCGTTCAGCAGCAATTCGTAGCCGCCGTACAGCGTCGCCTTGCCGATCTGATACGAACCGCCGGCCACGTAGCGACGCTCGCTGTCGCCCGATGACGCAATGGCCGAGCCTTGCCGCTGCTCGTACACGAACGTCAGATTCAGCGGCCCCTGCACATAGCGTCCGCCGATGTCGTACTGCTTGCCGACGCGGAACGAGCCCGCCACCGGCACGTTGTAGGTGACTGCGTCGTAGCCGAGGCTGTAGAGCGCATTCAGCTCGAATGGTCCCACATGGCCGAGATACGACACCGCGTTATCCGCGCGACCGACGAACTGCGCGTCCTGCGCGGAAAGGCCGTAACTCGAATAACCGAGCGGGTCGAGCGCGAGGAAGTAGCGATACATCGGCGTCATCTGCCGGCCGAGCATCATCGCGCCGTAGCGGTCCGATTCGAGTCCGACGAACGCCTGCCGGCCGAACAGCCGCCCTCCTTGCTGCAGGGCACCGGTATTCATCGACATGCCCGATTCGAGCGTGAAAATCGCCCGCAGTCCGCCGCCGAGATCTTCCTTGCCCGTGAAACCCCAACGCGAATTCAGCCGGTTGCCGGTGCCGAGAGCGACCTGCGTGCCCGACGATCCCTGCGACGTGACAGCGTGAGTCACGTAGGTCACCCCCGAGTCGACGATGCCATAGAGCGTGACCGACGACTGCGCATGCGCCGCGCCGCTGATGCCGATACCAATACCACATGCAAAAAGGACCTTCGACGGCCTGGCGAGAGGGTTGTGCTTCACCATGTGTCTCCTGCTGGAAAGTGAGTTGTTTTGTGATGCGGATTAGTTATCGTCCGACCTCTGTCGTTGCGGTAGCCGGCGCGGGGCCGCGTCGGCTACCGGAGAATCGGTCATTCGCGTGCGATATGCGGGTTGACGAAGAACATCGCGATGACCGCGATAGCGGGTCCGATCGCGAGTGTGAGGAGCGCGAGCATGAACGAATGGCTCGCGCCATACAGCGAGCCGACCACCATTGGCGACACCGCGCTGCCGGACTGCCAGATAGCATTGGTCCAGCCGGCGCTCGCGCCCGCGAGACGCTTGCCCGATGCGTCGCTGACCTGAGCCATCAGCACCGGCAGATAGCCGAACGAGAACGCACCGAGAATCGGCGCGACCAGATAGAACTGATGCACCGTCGAGCAGTAGCCGAACACCAGCAGCGCGATCGCGAAGGCGATCAGGCAGCCGATCGACATCATCCGCCGCGACACACCAGGCAGGTCGGAGATCCAGCCGAGCGTCGGCTTCGCGATCACCGCGCCAATGCCGAACGAGGCGACGATCGATCCGGCGACGATCGGCGCAATGCCGTATTGGCGCGTCATCAGTGCGTTGCCCCATGCACCGAAGCCGACGGTCGCCCACAACCCGCCGCAGCCCGCGATCGACAGCGCAATCAGGTTACGGTTGCGCAACAGGCCAAGCATTTCCTGGAGGCTGTTGCGCGCGGGCTTCGCTTCGTTCGAAGGCCGGTTCTTCAGCAGCAGCAACGTGACGATGCCCCACGCGAACGTGACGATGCCGAGCATATGGAATGCGTTCGACCAACCGTGCCGCGCGGAAAACGACGGCACGACCGCATTCGCGATCACGACGGCGAGCGACGTCGCGGTCGTGTAGAGGCCCATTGCGCGGCCACGGTCGCGCGTGAACCATGCGGGAATGATCTTCATGCCGGCCGAGTAGTCGGCGCCCGCCGCGAAACCCATCGCGGCCTGAATCACGATGCCGAATGCGAGCGAATGCGTATAGCCGAACGTGAACGTGAGCACGCCGAGCGGCAGCAGCGCAAGCGTGAGCATCGCGCGACCGCCGAGCAGATCGGTCAGCATGCCGCCAACCACGTTCGCGATCACATAGCCCGCGTAAAACGCGGTCACGAACGCACCGAGCATCGACACGCCAATGCCGAGCGACGCGCCGACCGGCGCGGCTACCGTACTCCATGCAACGCGGACCACATAGCTGAGCAGAAACGCGGCCCAGACGATGAACAGCGCGACCCAGCGATACGGGCTCGTGTCGGCGCTACTCGCCGCCCTCGCATCGTTCCCGGTCCAGACGCTCGCGGGCATACCCTCCGACGACGCCAGATTCTTCTCCATGACTCCTCCGATGCCGGGCGTGCCATCGGCCGCCCGTTTTCTTTCTGATGGATGGCGCCGACCGCGCCTGGCGGCCGGGCCGGCGATTACGGTTACAGATCGAGCACGAGCACCCTCGACTTCGCGCGTGAACAGCACGGCAGGAACTGATCGTTGCGGGCCTGCTCTTCTGGCGACAGGAACAGGTCGCGGTGGTCAGGTTCGCCTTCGAGCACCCGCGTGACGCAGGTGCCGCAAATGCCCTGCTCGCACGACACCGGCACGTCGACGCCCGCCGCCGCGAGCGCCTGGGTGACCGTGCAATCGGCCGCAATCGACACGACGCGGTCCGAGCGCGCGAGCCGCACGTCGAACGACGCGCCATCACCCGACGGCTGCGCCGCCGCGAAGTATTCGTAATGCAGACGCTCGTCACGCCAGCCGAGCGAGCGGGCCGTGTCGAGCACCGCGTTCATGAAGCCCTGCGGACCGCACACATATAGATGCCGGTCCGCGCCGGCGTCCGTCAGCAGTGCATTCAGATCGAGCATGCCGTGCGCGTCGTCGAAGTGGTATTGCACGTTGTCCGCCCACGACGACGCGGCGATTCGCTCGACGAACGCCGCACGGCTCTTCGAGCGCGCGCAGTAACGCATTTCGAACGCCGCGCCCATTGCCGCCAGCTGCTCCGCCATGCAGAGAATCGGCGTCACGCCAATGCCGCCCGCGAGCAATAGCGGCTTCGCGTCATGCCGGGCGAGCGGAAAGTGATTGCGTGGCACGCCGATACGAATCGCGTCGCCTTCGTTCACCGCATCGTGCATGCGCTGCGATCCGCCGCGCGAATCGGCGGCGCGCAACACCGCGATCTGATACCGGTGACGCTCGCGAGACGCGTTGCACAGCGAGTACTGCCGCACCGGCCCATCCGGCACGTAGACGTCGATGTGCGCGCCCGCCTCGAACGGCGGCAGGTCGCGGCCGTCGATGTCGACGAACTCGAAGCCGGCAATCCCGTCGGCTTCGTCGCGTCGTGCGGCGACACGCACCATCAGCGTGGAATCGGTCATGTTCATGCCACCTCCTCCGCTCACATCGCCGACAGGCCGCCGTCGACCATCAGCGTCGTGCCGGTTATGTACGAAGCCTCGTCGCTCGCGAACCACAGGATCGGCCATGCGATCTCTTCGGGCGACGCCCAACGGCCGATCAACGACGTGTCCTGGCGTTGCGTCTTCAGCACTTCGACGCTTTTGCCCGATGCAATGGCCCGGTTCATGTGGAATTCGGTCAGCGTCGAACCCGGGCACACCGCGTTCACGCGCACGCCGTTCGCGGTCTCCTCGAACGCGAGCGTGCGGGTCATCGCGAGCATGCCGGCCTTGGTCGCGTCGTACAGGCCCATGCCCTTGCGGCCGGTCACCGCGTAGCACGACGACACGTTGACGATGCTCGCGCGGCCCGCGCGACGCAGGAACGGCAGCGCTGCCCTGCAATAGTTGGATGTGCCGACCAGATTGACCGACACCATCGCCTGCCACTCGGCCGGCGTCGCGTCGGCGAGCGCGCTGTAGTTGCGCATCGCCGCGTTGTTCACCAGCACGTCGAGCCGGCCGAACGAATCGGCGGCGAGTTGCGCCGCGCGCACCGCATCGGCGTCGTGAGACACGTCGGCCGCGAACGTCTCGACACGCGCGGACGGATCAGCCGCCTTCAGTTCGTCGGCGACGCGCGTGAGCGCCTCCGGGTTCGCATCGACGAGCACCACCGCGGCGCCCTCCGCGCAGAACACGCGCGCGGTCGCGGCACCGATGCCGCCTCCGCCGCCGGTGATCAGCGCGACCTTGTCCTCGAGTCTTTTACGTTGCTGCATTGCATGCCGGCGCGCAGCCGGCCTCCTTTTGCGGAATGGGCAGAAGGTCCAGTCGGACCAGACGACGACACGCGCAGCCGGACCGAAGTCCGGCTCCGCCGTGCATCAGATCGAGTAGATCGGCTGGTCCTTGCCGTCGTGCAGATGGATCACCGCCCATTCCTGAGGCTTCTGATCGCGCGGCAGCAGCACGCCGGCAGCACGTACGCGCTGCTGGTCGGCGTCGATCGCGGGCGGATCGGTGTCGGGCACCAGCGCCGTTGCCGCCTCGTACATCATGCGGCGCGCCATCACGATCGCGCGGTCGGTCGGCAGCAGCTTTTCCTTGCTGTGATCCTGAATCGGACCCATGCTTTCCTGCAGCGACGCGTCCTGCATCGCGAAGCCGAACACGCCCGAGTACGCGCGCTTTTCCTTCTGAGCCTGGCGGTCGATCAGGTAGTCGTTGTCCTTGTTCGCTTTCGGCCGGAACGTGCCACCCTCCTCGTACTCACAATGAATGCCCTTGCCGGCGTTCAGGTCGGCCAGTTCCTGCTCGTCGAGCGGACGGTCCGGGCGGAAGTTGATGCTCCACGCCCAGCAGGTGTGATCGTCGATCGGCACCCATACGTGGCCCGCGAGCGAGTGATCGCCGAACGGCGGGATCAGCGTGTACCACGGGAACAGCCACTGCGTGACGCGCCAGTAGTACGAATCCGGCTCGCCGTTGCGGCGGCCGAACAGCGTGAGGCCGAACGGCTGCTTCTCGATCTCGAAGATCACGTTGCCGTCCGCCTTGATGTAGTCGAGTGCCTTCGTGCCCTGGTGCATCGGGTCCTCGTCGACTTCGTAGCGGTGTACATACGACACGTGACTCGTGTCGATGCCGCCTTCCATCGCCTGCAGGTAGTTCGATTCCTGCAGCCGCTTCGAGACGAACACGTGGCTCTCCGGCAGATTGCACCACTCGAGATCCGGCGGCGCCGGCTGGCGGTCCTTCGGCCCCATGTACGCCCACACGATGCCCGCGCGTTCGATGCACGGATACGCGGTGATGCCCATGTGCTTGCACGCCTGCGGCGCGGACGGCACTTCCACGCAGTTGCCGTTGCGGTCGAATTTCAGACCGTGATACGAGCAGCGGATGCCGTTCTCTTCATTGCGGCCGAAGTACAGCGACACGCCGCGGTGCGAGCAGAACTCGTCGATCAGCGCGGGCTGGCCGTCGGAATCGCGAAAAGCGAGCAGCTTTTCGCCGAGGATCTGCACGCGCACCGGCGGGCAATCAGGCTCTGCGATTTCGCTGGCGAGGAGCACCGGCACCCAGTAGCGGCGCATCAGATCGCCCATCGCCGTGCCTGGGCCAGTGCGAACCAGAGTTTCCGACATGTTTTTGTCCATCATTCCTCCGAATCCGGTTGTCCGTTGTATGAGAATGTATTCTCATTGTACGGACAGATTGATCGACGTCAAGTTCTTGCGGCTAGGGACTTTCACTACAATGTGCAATCGACGCGGACCGCCGCAGAAAGGAAATTTCAAATGGAAGAAAAAAAGCCGCACGAAAACGTGCGGGCCGTCGAACGGGCGCTAGAAATTCTTCTGGCGTTCCGACCCGGGGACAAAGAATTGACCGTCGCGGAGTTGCTGACCCGCGTGGACCTGAGCCGACCGACGCTGTACCGCCTGCTGAATACGCTCGAACAGAACGGCTTTCTCGCCTCGTCGGGCGAGCCGCAACGCTTCAGGCTCGGCAGTTCGGTCGCGCAACTCGCGCACGCGTGGATGGCGAACAATACGATCGCGCAGCTCGCGCAGCCGATGCTGCGCGCGCTTTGGGAAGCGACATCGGAGACGGTCGCGTTGTTCGTGCCGGAGGGGACGTACCGGATCTGCGTGGCCGAACTGGAAAGTCCGCAGCCGCTGAGTTTCCGGCGCGGGGTCGGCTATCGCGAGAAGCTCGTGCTCGGCGCGAGCGGCCGCACGATTCTTTCGCAGATGCCGCTGTCGGAGGACGATCTGCGGCGCTATCTGACCGATCCGGATCAGGACGTCGCGGCGCTAGCCGCCGATCTCGACGCGGTCCGCGCACGAGGCTTCGGTACCAGCCATCACGAGCTGATCGCCGGCGCAGTCGCGGTAGCCGCGCCGTTCTTCAACGGCGCGAACCAGGTGGCAGGGTCGGTGTGCATCTTCGGGCCGAGCGTGCGCGTAACCGATGAGCGCGTCGCGCAGTTCGCGGAATTGCTCAAGCGCGAGGTGGGCAATCTGTCGCGTGCGCTTGGGCATCAAGGGGAAACTGGACGGCCGCCGGGTACGGCACGTCGGTGAAATCGGCCTTAAAGGCGCTGGCCAACGCCGGGAGCGTCGTCAGAAAGGTCGACGCTTTGCTCAGGCTCCCGCTGATTCAGGGCTGAAGCCGAAACCAGCCGGATGGCACGCAGTTCGACATTCACGAGGTTGGAGTGTGATGTGCCCGGAGGGCCGACGGTTGCTGAACGTAACCGATCATCAGATGGGGCAGATCTCCCGGATCGCAGTGTCCGGCGCAGCGCGCATAAAGGATGAGGCCGGCATGACACCGGCGGATAGAAGTTGGTGAGACGTTGGTGTCTCACGTGCGTATCAACCGAGGGTCAAATTCGGCCGTAGCAGTCGTCCAGGCGCACAATATCGTCCTCGCCGAGATAACTGCCCGATTGAACCTCGATGATTTCGAGCTGCACTTTGCCCGGATTCTCCAACCGATGCTGCACGCCGAGCGGAATGAAGGTCGATTGGTTTTCTGAAAGAAGAAACTGGTCCTCGCCCCGTGTCACGAGCGCGGTGCCGCGCACGACGACCCAGTGCTCGGCGCGATGGTGGTGCATCTGCAATGACAGGCGAGCGCCTGGCGCAACCACGATGCGCTTCACCTGAAACCGCTCGCCGCGCTCGATCGCATCGTAGAAGCCCCACGGACGGCGCACCTTCCGGTGCGTCTCGGCTTCAGGCGCGCGCTGCTCGCGAAAGCGCGCTACCAGCGTCTTGATGTCCTGCGCGTGTGAGCGGTCGGCGACGAGCACGGCGTCGTCCGTGTCGACGACGACTACGTTGGAGGTGCCAACGCATGCAACCAGCCGCCCGCCCTCGGCCCGCACATAGCTCGAGGTCGCGCCTTCGAAAACGACACGCCCGCTCGCGACGTTGCCGAGCCCGTCCTTCTCCATCGCTTCCCACACGGCATCCCAGGATCCAAGGTCCGACCATCCCGCCGCCAATGGCACGACCACGCCTTTGCAAGGCGAGCCGGCCGCGCCAATGTGCTCCATTACCGCATAGTCGATGGAATCCGCCGGCACACGGCCGAACTGAAACGGGCAAGGACGAATGAAGTTGTCGTCCGCCTTGCCTTCCGCGAACGCCGCGGTGCAGGCCGCATGCATGTCGCCGTTGAGCTTGGCTAGCGCTTCGAGCCACACGCCCGCTCGCACGATGAAGATGCCGCTGTTCCACCAGTAGGTGCCTGCAGCGACGTACTGCGCGGCGAGTTCGGTCGTGGGCTTTTCGACGAAGCGGTCGATCAGATGTGCGCCGTTTTCGAGGGCGTCGCCGATTCGGATGTAGCCAAAGCCGGTATCCGGCCGTGTGGGCGCAACGCCGAGCGTCACGATCATGGAGTGTTCGGCATATTCAGCGGCAATTGCGATCGCACGATGCAGCGCCGGAATGTCTGAGATGGAATGGTCAGACGGCATCACCACCATGATCGCGTCGTCATCCTGATTAACGGCTGCGAGCGCCGCGAGCGTGAGCGCCGGCGCCGTATCGCGCCGCGCAGGCTCGACGATAATCTTCGCGCAGACGCCGCACGCCCGCACCTGCTCTTCTGTCTGGAACCGGTGTTCCTCCCCACACACGATAATCGGCTGAGTGTCGACGTCGAAGCCGCCGACGAAACCCTCCATCCGTGTGACGGTAGCCTGCAGCAATGAATCCCGTCCGACCACATCGATCAACTGCTTTGGAAACTGCTCACGCGACATCGGCCAGAGGCGCGTGCCCGATCCACCTGCGAGAATGACCGGGACGATGCGCCGACAGGCGTGCCCGAGCGACGCTTCTGCGATCGCCGCTGCCATTGCGTCTTCAGAACTCACCGCGTCTTCCATCATCCACCCCTCTGGTCTTGCGTCGAACACGTACTTCCCGGCATCGCCAATTCGATTCATCGGTTATCGGTTCGCCGTGAAGCGCACTTTCTCCTGCTCTCCCACCTAGGGGCCCCGCTTGATGAAGAGAGAACAACCTCACGCGTCTGCAAGCATAGGAGCAGTTCCAGGGTCACTAGACGAGTTGACCGAATATGCCATGACGTTGGCTGAAGCGAGTCTCGCGGTACAAGGTGGTCTCACACGCACCACCTGATCTGCTCTTCTTTGGTTCATCATGCACTTATCCAAAGTGTTGCCCGCAGCCCATAAAGGTACGGCACACGAGGCAAAGCTCAACGGGGTTCAGTCGATTTCCGTCTGGAGCTCCGGCTCTCCGAAGCGGGAGTTCCTGCACGTCGACGACCCCGGGTCCGCCGCACTGGCCTTGCTCGACGCCGACGGGGCCGAAGGCGTGTTCAATATCGGATACGGACGGGGACACTGCAATCGCGGATCTTGCCCGTCTCGTCTATGACCTCACCGTACTCTAATTCATCCAGACTTCCTCTCCCCAACACACCGCACGGGTGCGATATCGTTCGAGCACCCGCGCTAGCGTCGACAAGCGGGCTGCGTCATCGTTGCTCGCAAGACGCCGCGTGCCGCGCTCGATCATCAACTGGCGCAATGCAGGCTGGTCGATCAGACTGAAAAGCGCCTCCGCCATGCTGTCGGGCCGAGCCAGATCGACCAGCAGTCCCGCGTCGCCGACTTGCTCGCGCAGCGCCTCGAGGTCCGGGTAAAGGACCGGTACGCCCAGACTGAACGCCTCGAGTGGCGGCAGATTGGTCGGGCCGAAATATGTGGGCATCACTAACGCGATCGACTCGCGATACAAGTAAGGCACGTCGCCGTCCGGAACGAAACCGAGAAAGAACACACGCTCGCCCAGACCGAGATCGGCGGCGACCGAACGCACGTATTTCATGTTGCCGAAATCGCTTCCTGTGAAGACCGCACCTACACGGGTGCCATATCGAGACTCCAGCGCGCGCAGTCCCTTCAACAGAAACACATGGTTCTTGTGCGACCAGAACTGCGCGGGATAGTAGACGTATTTCAGATCGCGCGGAATTTTGTACTTCGTCTTGACATCGACGAAGTGCTCCACGTATGCCTCCTCGGAAAGCACTGTCGCGCGGGCGGGCGAGAATGGCATCAAATGCACGCGTTCGCTGTCTACTCCATATCGCCTGACAACCTTCTCGCGGCCAGCCTGCGAATCGACGAAGATGCCGCAGGCCTTCTTCAAGGCAGATCCGTACAAAAATTCTCGACGCTCGAATTCGTGCTTGATCCGGACTTCGGGAAACTCGACGTCGTCGCGGTGGGACAGATCCCAAACGGTGAACAGGTAGTTGAATCGATCAATCGCCAGTGCGAGGTTGGACGGCGTTGTGAAGTACGCAATGTCCGCGCGCATCACCGAAAGCAAGCGGTCCACCGAAGCCATCTTGCCCGGTTTCCGCAGAAACGCGCGCGGGCCTCCACGGCTATATATTGAACCGAGTCTCGCCGCCAGTCCGCGCAAGCGGGGCACCGGGAAAAAAATAGGCTCAATGCCGCTGCGTCGCAGATCATCGATGGTGGATCGCCGCGTCGTCACAAACTCAACCGCGCAAAGTTCCGGCGGAAGACTCTTTAGCAGCAAGGCAGCATTCTTCGCCTGCTGATAACCCCCACCAGAGGTATGTTCATAGTCTATAAACGCGACCATGCGAATAGGCCGTTCCAAGGAACCGTTTGAATTCGTCACTCCTCGCTCCACGTTTCTTGGCCATCTATATAACGATTGCAGCGCTCGAAAAAGGTTCTCGCGCTCGGTTTGAATTTAGATTGCGCGAGCTTGCTGGTGCCGTTCGTGACTGATTAAGGCAGGTATTTGGCCGGTCCGACGGCTTGCTGAGAAAAGCCCTTGTGCAAGGCTCGTATGACGCTCATGCGGCCCTCGGACATCGAGATTCCGAGGCGAACAGATGCGTGAAGATCTGTTTCTCCTCGAAAATATTTGAATCTGAATGCCGACCAACTGATTCGAAGGGCTCCTTGTCTCGCGGCGAAGCTTTCCCTCGCCAGCTCCTAAGCGGACATCTCCACAGGATCGGCCGTGGCGCCGCTTTTCTTTTGACAGCGGTATTCCGTCGCCGACATCGAGAATTGCCTCCTGAACACTTTCGAAAGCCGCTCGCCATTCGTCAGTCCAACCCTGCGAGCGATCTTGTCTATCGGCAAGTCGCTTCTGGCCAACAGTTCACAACTGAGATCGAGGCGCGCTCGCAAAAGATATTGCGACGGTGTCACTCCCATCTCGCGCTTGAACAGACGCAGGAAGTTCCGCTCGCTCATCGCCACCGTACGAGCCGCGTCGCCTATTGAAACCGGGCGTCCGCAATTTCGCTCGAGCCAGCGCGCGGATTCCTGTGCCTTTTCCGCCTGCGTGTTCGTTCCCATGGTGCTCAGCATGGTCGTCAAATTCTGATCTTTGGAGACGGTGAAGTGATCGGCAACTGCTGTCGCGATGTCGTATCCGAGGTCCCGCTTCACGAGCGCGAGCGAGTTGATCAGCGCATCGCCGCCTTCGGTCGACGCCGCGACGTTAGACGTCTCCGGACTCCAGATGCCCGGATCGACCGAAGCCCAATCGCGGCGAGAAATGCCCGCTGCCGCCAGCAGCAAGTCGCCGTTGCCGAGAGGGTTGACGACGCCGGTCTGCGAACATGCTATGGTCAATAACCCAATGAGCACCTCGTCGGCGGCTGCACGCTTTGCGCCGGGTCCGCCCGCAATATACAGTGCGTCGAAGCCTTGGAACCGCTGGCCGCCCAGGCGCTCGGTCCAAACGCAAACGGATGACGAACAGGCTATCATCCCACCGCAGGCAGAGACCAGACGGACGCTGTAAGTTGCGTTTCTTCTCAGACTGCGAGACTGAATCTCGTTGGCGATATGAAGCACCTCGGCAAGGGTGCCCGCTTCCAGCAGCGAAAAACCGTCGTACAACAAAATTCCTATGAGCTTGACCGCGCGTTCTTTAAATCGGTGGAAAATACCGTTATCTCCTGCATCGCCTAAGCTAGTAGCGTGGGACATGCCGTTACCTCCATTTTGCTTCGGTTCTAGATCGCTGCTCTGGCTTGCGTTGGAACGCTGTGGAAAGCGTATGACCTCGTGAGCTTAGTGCCATATTCGATCCACCATTGCCGTGGTGTCCGCCAAAAGCATGTTTCTGGCCGAGAATGTCGCTCCCAGTATCGACAAGACCAAAACATCGTCTCATTTCTTTAGCGCTGAAAGTGAAAACCATAAAGCCGCTCATCAGGGTTTCCCGACCCACAGGACTTGCTGAGCGATAGACCGATCAGACGGCGAATGCTTCAGCAAGGAAACGACCCGTCAACACCTTGCTGAAAACAGTCATGCATGTAGTCTGAAAATCCCCGCTAGTTACCCTTTCTCATGAGCACCCTGAGCTTTGGCTTTGGCTTTGGTTGCCTTCGAATAAACAAGAGTGCGTTCGCGTCACGCGTGACTTCGCCACCGCCATACGACCAGACATGGAGTCGCTTCATGAGCTTCAGCACGAGATATTCGCAATACTATGATCTTTTCTATCATGACAAGAACTACAAGGCGGAAGCGTCGTTTGTCACCGGATTGCTCGGGCGGTACGGAATAGTTGGAGGTCACGTGATGGATCTAGGTTGCGGCACCGGACGCCACGCGGCGGAATTCGCAGCCGCGGGATTTTGTGTTTCTGGCGTTGACATGAGCGCCGATATGCTTGCCCGAGCCGCTGCCAGGTGTACCACTCTGCCAGGCGCAGTAGCGAAGCGACTGACGTTTCAGCAAGGCGACGCGCGGATCGTCCGCACGAATGAACTCTACGACGCAGTCGTCTCGCTCTTTTATGTTGCGAGCTATCAAACGACCAACTCCGATTTCATGGCGATGTGTCACACCGCTGCGACGCACCTGCGGCCATCAGGACTGTTCGTGTTCGATTGCTGGTACGGTCCCGCGGTCCTCGCCGCTCCGCCCGACGTACGCATCAAACGCGCCTCCAGCGAAGAAACCGCGGCGATACGAATCGCCGAGCCCACGATGCGTCCTCATGACAATACTGTCGCGTTCAACTACACCGTCCTGCTAACGGATTTGAAAACGCAGTCGGTCGAGACCGTCCTCGAGACGCATGTGATGCGCTACATGTTCAAGCCCGAGATCGAACTGATGCTGGACCTCAGCGGATTCGAGGTCCTGGACAGTTTGAAGTGCATGGGCGGCGAATTGAGCGCTACCGATCTCGCAGCGACCTTCGTCGCGAGAAAACGGTGATGCTCGGAAACAGCCCGAGCGAGAAAACGTCGGAAAATACAACGAATGGCATGTCATAGCCAGCCTCGTCGATGAGTCGAGGCTGAACCGCCAGGCAGTCCTGCGCTGGCTAAGCGCATCGCGTCAAAGCGGCTCGCCGAAAGCCGCGTGCGACCACCTGCCACCCGGATCAAGTGTTTGTTCCGTTGCGTGACGGGCCATATTTGCTGCGGCGAGCAGTCGGTCAGCACCGCGCTGAACTTGAGTTGCTGTTGCGGAAACTTCGCGAAAAGGCGGTGGCCAGCATGTCGCGCACCACGTCCACCGTGTAGTCCTGCTGTGCTTCGGTGAGCGCGAGACCACTCGGCAGATACAATCCCCTGCGACTCATGCGTTCGGCAATCGGGAAATTCTCTCCCTTGAACATCCCTTGCTTGAGAAAAACCGGCTGTTCGTGCATCGGCCAGAAGAACGGCCGCGCGCTGACACCTGCCTCCGCCAGCATGGACCGGAGCTCGTCGGCATCAAAGGGCAAGCTGTCGTCCAATACCATACCGAAGACCCAATAGATATTCTCGGCATATGGCAATGCCACCGGCGCCATCCCGATTCCCGGCACTCCCCGCAAAAGGCTTTCGTAGCGGCGGCCCAACTCGCGCTTTCGCGCGACGTGCGCATCTAGCTTCTCGAATTGCGCTAGCCCGACAGCCGCCTGGAGATTGCTCATCCGATAATTCCAGCCAAGCTCTTCGTGGACGAATCGCCTCTCAGGCTTGAAACACAGGTTTCGCAAACTTCTCGCGCGCGAAGCCAGCTCGTCGTCGTCGCAGACGATCATGCCCCCTTCCCCCGTCGTGATGTGCTTGTTGGCGTAGAAGCTGAAGCACGATATATCGCCGAAACTGCCGCACTTCGCTTCGTTATAGGCTTGTCCGATTGCCTGCGCAGCATCTTCGATCACAACGAGGCCGTATTTCCTTGCGATATCCAGCAACGGAGCCATGTCCACCGGCAGACCGAAAGTGTGCACGGCCATGATCGCCCGCGTCCGGCTCGTGATAGCGCTTTCGATCTTCGTCACGTCCATGTTCCACGTATCCGGACTTGAGTCGACCAGTCTCAAGCGGGCACCGGTGCGAACAATGGCCGATGCGCACGATATGATCGTGTGCGTGGGGATGATAACTTCGTCGTCGGGACCGAGCCGCAGAGCCACCGCCGCCACGTCCAACGCAGCGCTGCCGTTCGCGACGGCAATCGCGTGTCTGCGGCCGACGTAACCCGCCATCGCACGTTCGAAACGCTCGACGAACGCCCCGTCCGAAGAAATCCACCCGCTTTCAATGCATTCGTTCAGATAGACGCGCTCCTTTCCGTCGAGCAGGGGTTCGTTGACCGGAATCATCGCGCGCCGTCCTTAACTTCAAGCTCGACGCCTGGGCCGTTACTCGCTTCACTGCATCGGCTCAGGTTTGCGGACGCGAAGCGCAATTTTTCCTGCTCCCCCATATAGGGCCCTTGTTTGACTTCGAAGAAAGACGCGTCCTCGAGCATCTCGAAGCCGTGACCGCCCGACGCCAGCAAGATGACATCGCCCGCGTACAGTACACGGCTCGACAGGTAGTCCTTATCGGGCGTATAGAACTTCACCAGGACACGGCCACGCTTGACGAAGAGCACCTCTTGCGTCCATTCGATCTGCCGCACCAACTTGCAGTGAAGATGCGCGTCGATCACTTTTCCGGCGGGATGTTCCATGTACGCGAGTTGCTGAGGAAACTCCTTCGGAGTAAAGAAACTCACACCACTTCTCGAGAACGAATCCCGGATGATCATGGCGAGCGTTTCACCTTCGAACGAGACTACTTCGAAATTCGAGTCATGAACGACCTCTGCGTTGCCCGTTATCGGTAGAGCTTCCATTTTTTTTCCTCGAAGAGAGCCGGTAGTATCCCGACACACCGAACCTTCCGGGAGCAAGGCCGCTTACGACATAAATTGGCCCACGGAGGTCCTTCATGCGTCCCCGAAGCATAGGATCGGTTCGTCGGTCACACGGTCAGATGGCCGAATACGGAATGAAGTTGGCTGACCGGGGTATTACGTTGCAGCGTCACCTCGCGCATCTTTATATCCGCGGCAACGACCGCGCAGAGGTGCACACGGACCGCGCCAATATATTGGCACCGCCCGCCATGACCTTGAATGGTCCATATGCATTGCTAAGCTGATGAAACCGCACGTCGTAGCCGTTTGAATCAAGTGGCGGGGCAACTCACGTTCCGACCGACGTGTCTCTCTCGACTATTGGCCATTCACATGAACAGAAACTCTCGCATCTATGTCGCCGGACATAAGGGAATGGTCGGCTCGGCTCTCCTTCGGCGCCTTGCCAGTTCCGGATATGATCACGTGATCACGGCCTCGCGACAGTCGCTCGACTTGCTGGATCAGCGCGCCGTGATGGATTTTTTCGCTCGGGAGCATATAGACGTCGTCCTCCTTGCCGCAGCCAAAGTCGGCGGAATTCATGCCAATTCGACTCAGCCGGCTTCGTTTCTCTACGAGAACCTCGTCATCGAAACCAATGTGATTCATGCAGCATTCAAGAGTCACACGCAGAAGCTCGTCTTCTTCGGTTCATCGTGCATCTATCCAAAGCTTTGCCCTCAGCCCATAAAAGAGGATTACCTGCTCACGAGCGCTCTCGAACAAACCAACGAAGCCTATGCCATCTCAAAGATCGCGGGTCACAAGCTTTGTGAAGCGTATAACAAGCAATACGGAACGCGCTTCATATCGGTGATGCCCACGAATCTCTATGGCCCCAACGACAACTATGATCTTCAAGGCAGCCATGTGCTGGCCGCGCTCATCCGCAAGGCGCACGAGGCAAAGCTGAACGGAATCGAATCGCTCCCGGTATGGGGCTCCGGATCGCCGAGACGGGAATTCCTTCATGTAGACGATCTGGCGTCCGCGGTTCTCGTCCTGCTGAGCAACGACCTGGTCGAGGGCATGTTCAATGTCGGATATGGAAAGGACATAGCGATTGCCGACCTCGCACGACTGATCTGCGATGTCGTCGGTTTTTCTGGATCGCTGAGATTCGACTCGTCGAAGCCCGATGGGACGCCGCGAAAGTTGCTCGACGTATCGAAGCTCGCCGCTCTGGGTTGGGCGCCCACGATTACGCTCAGAGAGGGCATCGCATCAACCTACGCCGACTTCGAGAATGACGTGCAGCGTACCGGGCTCGCCAGCGCCTGACGAATTCACGCGGCGTGCGCGATCCTGCACCACGGATTGAAGTTCCGCCCCTGGTATCCAGGGTACCCGTCTGCCGACTGCGGTTCCTGTCCCTCGATGCCAGCAAATCATGTCACTTTCAAGGCCACGACAGGTCATTTCGGTTAGAGCGGCTTGATCAACGCATCGGCCTAGTCCGTTGAACCGGATGAATTGCATCGGATTCGCCGCGATGGATCGGAGTATTTCCATTTCAATGGGCGCGCCTGCTTGTTGTATTGACAGATATAACGCATGAGCTTTTTGTTGAGATCCTTGGTGCTGGTGAACACGCCAAGCGCAATGTCGTCGCGCTGGATGCGTGCAAACCAGTTCTCGACCTGATTCAGCCATGACGAATACGTCGGGGCGTAATGTATCGACACTTTCGGATGGTCAACCAGAAATGTTTGAACGGCGTTGGTTTTGTGGCTGCTCACGTTGTCGCAGATCACGTGAATCTCCTTTCCGCACGGCTGTGCCCATACCACCTCCGTGAGGAACGCAACAAACTGGGCACTGGTATGGCGGGGCGCGGTTTTGCCCTGCACCTCACCGGTGGCAACATTCAATGCGGCGAACAGGCTCAGGGTGCCGTTGCGTTTGTATTCAAAGCCATGGCTCTCGGCGCGTCCAGGCGAGAGCGGCAACATCCGGTCCTTGCGATCCAGCGCCTGGATGGCTGTCTTCTCGTCCACGCAGAACACCACCGCATGCAACGGCGGATTGAGGTACAGCCCGATCACGTCGGCTGCCTTCGCCTCAAAGTCGGGATCGTTGGACACCATGTGGGTATCGAGACGATGTGGCCGAATGTCGTGCTTGCGCCAAATACGCTGCACCGTCACGAAGGCCATGCCCAACTGTGCCGCCAGTTTGCGGCTGCTCCAGTGTGTCGAGCCGTCGGCCGGCTTACGTCGCAGTGTGTAGTCGAGCACTCTCGCTTCAAGGACCGCCAGGTCAGGTCGCGGCGCCCGGCCTGGATGTCTGCCGTACAACCCAGCCAAACGCTCACTGGTGAAACGCATTTGCCACGTTGTAATGAAACGCGAATCGCAACGCAATTCCGCCATGATCGCCGCACGCGAGGCTCCTTCGTCGAGCAGCAAGATCAACCGCGCACGCCTCACCTGGCCAACGGCCATCGTGCGGCTGCGCTGCATCGACATCAGCTCTTCGCGCTCGGTTTCACTCAGATTCATTTTGCCCATGCACTATTAGCTCAGTGCAATTTCATTGGTTCAATGGACTAGTCCTTGATTCGACTGCTCAAAGCCCTGGATATCGACCTTTCTAGCGCGTCTCGCGTCAGAAGTTGGGCGGCTGCTTTCATTGCCCGCTCGATGCTCATGCGTTTGCGGCGATACGTCTGCTCTGCGTTTGCCAACGCATCGGCGATGGACCTTGCATCCGCGGAAACAAAGCATATGGCGTCGTGAATCTCCTTCATGCTCATCGGGGGAAGTTCGGTGGAAATGACCAATCTTCCCGACGCGACATATTCGACAACCTTGAAAGGAAAGACCCCGTTACCCATTTTCTCTATCGAAACATGCGGGTTCACCAGCACGTCACAGTCGGAAATCAATTTGAACAAGACTCTTTCGTCCACCCGACCGTGGAAGTGCACCGGGTAATCTTCGGCGGACAGCCTGACGAACTCGCGTGCCAGCGGACCCGTTCCGCAGACGTGAAACATGAGGCGTCCGCCGGACTTCCGGATCAGGTCGAGAACCACGTCAGCACCCTTCTCGACGCTCAGCCCACCAAAATAGCCAACCATCGTTCTAGCATCTGCCGTTCGCGAGAATGGACGACGCTGTCCACAAGCTTCAATGAGATCGTCCGACACCACGCCCGGACACAGCACCACGGGACAACCGCTGCGTTGATGTTCGCGTGTCGATAAGTGATCGTTAACCGCAAGACATAACGATGGAGCGGGTAACACATATCGCCATGCGATGAAGTCGAGCAACGGCTTCGGATGCCAGCGGCGACGAGAAAGCAGCCAATCTTCGAACTGGAGGATCAGGCGCGCACCGAACCGGTGCGTCAGCACGCGAGCGAGCATCGACTCGAATGCGTAAGCGTTATAGATCCATACGGCTTCGGGCTTGCCGACCTTCGCTATCTCATCGCTCAGCGCCAAGACTTCGAAAAGGTTCAGCAGCTTGCCGATGGGCCTTACAGGGTAGCAGCGAAGCGAAATCTCCCGAATGCGTTGCGTGCCGATGACGGAATCCCGACATTTTCTACGTGACCATCCTGCCTCTATGTGGCCCGTATTGATCAAAAGAACATCCTTGGAAAGTTGCGATGCCAGCGCCAGAAAAAACTCCACCTTGCGTGCGGCGCCCAGATTCACATTCGCCCCACGATTAGAGGCGCTGTAAGGCGCTATGAAAACAAGCATTTTTGCTGCTCCGCGTCAGCGACTCCTGCTTCAGTGCCACGCAAGTCAACGCCACGTGATCGACGCGTGGACAAATACGCGCCGAGAGAGCACCCGTAGATGTCCCCAAAGCAGAGCATCAGCGTCGTCACCAGTGGATACTGCTCGAATAGGTTGATGTCCATGCAGGCTGCAATCGTGATCCCAACGAACACCACATAGCGAACCGACTGACGCCTCGAATGACGCGGACGGATGCGCCAGAAAAACGCCGTCGCACCCGTCGCGAAAATTAGCATACCCACAATTCCGATTTGAAACTGCATCGTCACGAAGGCGTTATCGATGAGCAGATTGAACCGGTATTGCTCAGGGTCGACGCCCGCACGCTGGAGGAGCATGACGGCTGTGTTCGTGCCTACGCCGAGGCCCCGCCCCAAAAAGAGTTCTCCCGGAGTTGCCTCTGACAACTGCTCCGCTATCTTCCCGAGGTTGGATAAACGACCGCCTTCGTCGAGTTGATCAGTCAGCACATCACCGCGGCCGACCGCTTCCACCATGTGAGAATAGCCAACGATTGCGAGCAAAATAGCAATCGGTAGCGCAGTCACCACCAGCAGCATCCGATCATTACGGCTCAGCCGTCCCCCAAGCGTTTCCCAAACTACTACGCCGACGATGGACGCGATACTGAGCATAGCGAATCGCGTGCCCGAAGAGACGGCAATCGCGACTGCGAGGGAGAGCAATATAAGCCGATACAACAGCCGGGCGCGGTCCAGAATGAGCACCATGCTTGCAAGCGAAATCGCATACATGCCTGCTAGCGCCGCGTTACTGAACAGGCCCGTGTACCGATCCTGCATAAATAGAACTTGTTGTATTTGTCCGAGTTGTATCCATTGTCGCAGGACAACGTAAAAGTCCAATGCGGCAAGCGCGAGCAATGCGAGGACGAGGGCCGTTTGTCCCTGCTTCTCGGCCGGCAGCAAACTCGCGAACAAAAACAGGCCGAATGACGCATGAATCAGCAGAACCCAGCGCAATCCCGCAGGTAGGAAGAACAATGGCGTCCAACCTGCGATGAACGGCACGAGTCCCACCGATACGATGCAAAGAATCCACGTGAAGAACATCAGAATAAACGTACGCATTCCCCCCCGAAAGCGATTCAAACCGAGCGCAAGAGGCCACCCGACTCCGATCAAGGCGATGCTCGCGTCCTTCACGTACTTGACAGCACCTGCGTCATCCATGGCGGCCGAATTTAGGTTCCAGACGTTGATTGCTCCGGTGCCGAGCGCGCCAAGCGCCTGATCCGCGTATTGAGCCAAGCCTGCCGCGAAGACCGTAAAGACTGCGAGTGAAAATACGAAACGCGGCGACATTCCACACGCTCCTGAGTTACATGCCGACTCGACCAAACTTCGTCCTTACTCGTGATGCTCCAACGCCCTGTAGCCAGCCAGCGTGATCAGCGCATCCCGCTTGGCGATCTGATAGTCGGACAACACCATTTCCCTCACAAGAGCGCCGAACGTCACGGTCGGTGCCCATCCCAGCTTCGCGTGGGCTTTCGACGGATCGCCGAGCAAGGTCTCGACCTCTGTCGGTCGAAAATAGCGAGGATCCACTCGCACGATGACCGTCCCGGGCGCGACCCGGCATTCCCGGCCGCTCACACTTTCGACGATCCCGACTTCATCGACTCCGCTTCCGTCAAACCGAAGCTTGATACCGAGTTCGCACGCCGCCTGCTGAACGAATTCGCGCACGCTGTATTGCACGCCAGATGCAATGACAAAGTCTTCCGGCTCGTCCTGTTGCAACATGAGCCATTGCATCTGGACGTAATCGCGCGCGTGTCCCCAGTCGCGTTTCGCCGACAAATTGCCAAGGTAAAGGCAATTCTGCGAACCGATTGCAATACGTGCGAGGGCGCGCGTAATTTTGCGCGTAACGAACGTCTCGCCCCGAACGGGCGATTCATGATTGAACAGAATGCCGTTGCAAGCGTATATGCCATACGCCTCGCGATAGTTGACCGTGATCCAGTACGCGTACATCTTCGCTACCGCATACGGACTGCGCGGATAAAATGGCGTGTTCTCCCGTTGCGGCACTTCCTGCACGAGTCCGAACAACTCCGATGTCGACGCCTGATAGAACCGGGCGGTCTTCTCGAGGCCCAGAATTCGCACGGCTTCCAGCATGCGCAGCGCACCCAGGCCGTCCGCGTTCGCCGTGTACTCAGGCTCTTCAAACGAAACCGCAACATGGCTTTGCGCGGCGAGGTTATAGATCTCATCCGGTTGCACCCGCTGAATAATTCGCAAGATGCTCGACGAGTCGGTCAGGTCACCATGGTGAAGATGAAAGCGGCGCTGCGATGCATGGTCATCCTCGTATAAATGGTCGATGCGATCCGTGTTGAAGAGCGAGGTGCGCCGCTTGACGCCATGCACTTCATATCCTTTGTCGAGCAGGAATTGAGCAAGATAAGAGCCATCCTGGCCTGTGATACCGGTGACCAGTGCAACCTTGTTCGACATGGTTCCTTCTCCTTGTTTTGATACTTCGCTGTGTGCGTGATACTTCTTGCGATTCGTTCAGGCTGTCCTGACATTGGACTCGCCGCCGCTTTTGCCGTACCCGTCCGACCTGCCGTAGCCTGAACCGTATCGCGCCTTGTCGAGCGGAACGTCGGTAAAGAGAGTTCCTGCCACGTTCACGCCACTACTGCGCAACCGGTTGAGCGCCTCATACAGTTCGTCCACCGGATGCCGACCGTGCCGAACGACCAGCAGCGTTGTACCGGCCTGCCGGCCGATCAGCGTTGCATCGGTGACAGCAAGCACAGGCGGCGTATCGACGACGACAGCGTCATACCGCCGCGATGCAACATCGAGTATCTCGCTCAGTCTCCGGGTCGTAAGCAAGTCCGCGGCGTTTGGCGTCTCGCCCCCGCGCGGGATCAGGTCGACGCCATTCATGACATCGCGCACGACCACGTCGTCAAACGCCGCACCTTTTAGCAACTCGGTCAAGCCGGGGCCGCCAGCCGGGTTGAAGGATCTGTGTATGTCGCCCATGCGCATGTCGGCATCGATCAGGAGCACCTTTTTCCCGCCTGTCGCCAACACGATTGCAAGATTGGCCGCGACAAACGACTTTCCTACCCCAGGACGGGAACTTGTGATCATCACGACATTGTTCCTGACTTCCGATCCGATCGATTGCAACGCTGTTCGCAAGCTTCGCACGCCTTCGACCGCGACATCCCCCGGCCATACCGCAGCAAGCACATGTATGCCCGGAGCCTTGCGGCGTATTGCCTCCTGCAAACGAATTTGCCGTTCGCTGTGCGGCACGACAGCGCAAACGGGTATTCCAAGGGCTGCCTCGATCTCGGCGCTTCGCTCGATTCCACCAGACACCGCCTTGCGAAGGAACGCGGTGACGATTCCCAGTACAAGCCCAAGCACGGCAGACAACGACAATAGTACCTGCCAGTTAGGCTTGCTCGACTTCTCGGGGGGCACCGCGAGATCGACAATGCGCACGTTGCCTACGTTGCCCGCCTTGACGACACGAAGCTGTTGCGCACTGTTCAGGAGATTCGTATAGAGGTCTGTGTCGACCTGAACGTTGCGCATCAGTCGCACTGCGTTTTGCTCCTTATCCGGCAAACTGGCAACACGCTGGCTCAGCGCTTCGCGGTCTTGTTGCAAGCGGGCGATCTTCGAGTCCACCGCCGTAAGTAGCGGGTAACCCTCCTTGTAATGCTGCGAGAGGTCGTCGCGCTGCTGCAAGAGGCCGCGCAAGGCGGTATCGAGATCGACAACCTGTTGCAGCAACAACCGGCTTTCCACACTCAGATCGACGGTTCCATTGCTATTACGAAAAGCGTTGTACTTATCCTCTGCCTGCTGCAATTCGTCCCGCAGCTTCGGCAATTGACCCTCGAGGAAGAGAAGCGAGTGTTCGGCCTCGGACGTACGCCTTGCGAGATCCTGAGCGAGATACTGCTGAGCAACCGCATTGACGATGTCCGCAGTGCGCACCGGGTCGGGTCCCTCCAGGGCAACACCAATCATGCCGGTTTGCGACTTTTTTTCTGAAATGACCAAAGCATCTTTCAGCGCGAGGATCGTGGCCTCTATCGAACTTGACTTCAGTGTAAATTCACCGCCGGGAGAAGCGGATAACTCATTGACGAGAAGATGCACCTTGCCGTCGCCGAAAGGCACCACCAGCTCGTGGCCGACTTCTCCTGTTCCGAGCGTTTTTCCGTCAGGTGCAATCAACTTGAAGTACGGGGCCTGTCTCGCCTTTACGATGAATTCGTGGCCGATTGCAGCATGAGGAACATCGAATTTCGATACTTCGATCGACTCGTCGCTCCAGGCGAACTGCCGCAGTCCAAAAAGGGGTTTCATGCTGGCGGATCCGCTGCGCAGTCGCGCGATCCAACGGCCAATAAGTGGGAAGTACCGAGGTTGCGCCGTAGTTTGGAGATTCAGTTGCTGCACCGCCTCGCCGACCACCAGGCGTGAGCGAATGAGTTCCATCTCGGCGTCTGCACTGGCTTTCACCCTCGAATCGAATATCGAGGCAAGCCGGCCCAACGCTTCGGCTTCGGGAGAGCTGGACGCGGGTGTGCCAATCTGTATGAGCGCATCGGCCCGGTACAAGGTCGGATGCATCAGGCCGTACAACGATCCCAGCGCGAGAACGCCGAGCGCAATCATGCCGATTAGACGCCAGCTCTCGCCGATTGTGCGAAGGTAATCCGAGATGGAGATCTCGTCGCCCTGCAGCGGATCATCGCGCGTGATCTGTTTCCTTGAGGCCATGGTTTCTCGGGTGGAGTGCTTTGCGCCCGGCAGCGGGATAACGCCAGGGGCAACCAGTTACGGGAGCGACGACGCGACGCATTGACCGTGCGTCCATTTCGACAGGTACTCTGCTACGACTTCAATGACTGAAATTCGAGAATGCGGAACATTCGCCGCCGCAGTCTATTTTAGATAAGCCTGCTGCTTGCGCCGTGTCGAGACCGAAATCGCCAAGATGTTGTCGGGCCCGATAGGACGGTCGTTTAGAATGAAACGATTCACTGGCCAGTAGCGTGACCCCTGGTGTCGTGAGTTGGAAATTCGTTTCATTAATCGGTTTTGCTGCCAGCGGTGACGAAGTGCTGCTTGAAGAGGCGTTCAGATTCTCGCAGGCCGTCCTCCGTCAGCACCACGGATTTCGCTTTGTTGACCGGATCGGAAATGAGCCCTCGTTCATGCAGTCGGTTGAGAGTCTGCGGTGGACTTGATCAGCTTTGCCCCAGATGCGGGGTCGGTCCTAAGTCTCGAACGGCCGGTTGCCGATCATCACGACGTGGTGTGCGCCATGGACAGTAGCTCGTAGTTCCAGCATGTTCCGCGGACTTACAGCAAAACGCAGGACATCGCTTCCCGACACGAGCGTTCCAACCGGAGCGCTCGTACTATTACGCGAAAGCTGCAGCAGATAGAGACCGGACGACGCGCTCTCTACGCGGTTCGCATCGCGTGACACCAGCACCATGACTGCATGCCCTTCTTCGTCCTTCGGGCAGGAAATCTGAGTGTCGAAACTGCCGCCATCGAAATGCACGGTGTAGAGGCCCAATCCACCGATCCGATGTCTGGCATCCTCCAATGCGCGAAGCGCTCCACTGCGTATCGTCACATCGTCGGTGAAAGTGGTGGCAGGCAGGGTGTAGCGAGGCTGCGGTTCTTTGAAAACACAGTCCGCTGACTGGACGGATCCGACAGGGCCGTCAGATCGAACGACCGAAACGCCGAAAGACTGCTGGATGTTGACACCGGAAACGCAGGAGGAGACGTCGAGTTCTCCTATGAACGCCGGGACGAGGACGCCATGACCAAGATAAGGATCGTCCCATCCGGCGCCAACGGCACCGGTTCGCTTGCGATGGTCGCGATAGCCGACGCGTTCCATATAAACGCCGTTGAAGACAGCCGATTGGCATGCATCAACCAGCACCGCTGGACGCGGCGAGTAAGCGTGCGTTATTTGCATGAAGACATTGCTATTCGAAGGGCGCGCATAGCGCGCCATGACGCGTATGCAGAATCCGCAAATGCCCCGATAGGGATACGCCCTCGCCGGTGACGCGGCATTAGTCGGCGCGCTGAGTCTGCGCTCGCTGTTGATTGACTTGAAGAACGTGGCATCGAACCATTGATCGATCTTGCGCTCATCGTCGCCATAGACGCGGTCATAGATGTTACGTACGTTGATGATGGTGCACTTGTCCGCGAAGCCGCCTCGTTCGTTGTAGTCGTCGTTGCGATCGACCCATTGCCCTCCGACAAGAACAGGGACGCCCGTGCGCAGCGCCTCGATATTGCTGAACGTGCACTGTTCCAGCACAGCCGCATAGATACCCACCCCGCAGCCGACAAAGTGAAGTCTGTCGAAGATGCAGCCTGCGAGCGTCGCGGACAGGGCGCCAAAAGCCATGAAGCAATCCACGCATGTCAGATTCTCGAGCCCTGCATCCATCGCCGTGTCGAATTGATCGAGCAAGCCGAAAGTGACTGGCTGCGACGCGTCCGCCATGCCGTAGCGATAGTTGCCCTTCACCACGGCGTTATGCCCACATAGTTTGACCCCCGGCCATACGCCTACGCAATAGGGCTGTCGCATGGGAGGCTCAGACGGGAGTCTCCTGCCTTTTCCCTGCTTAACCGTGCCATCGTCGTGACAAGGGATGGCCAGCGTTCCGCGCGCGGCTGCAAGGTAGAACGTGCCGTTATCAAGCACAACGCACTGAGTCCGGCCCGTCGATGCATAGAGCGATCCTGCGAATGCGACGGCGCGATTGATCGCGTCACCGTCATCCGTCGTGCCGTCACCGCGTGCACCGAACCATCTGGCATGGATGTCGCCCTCGAATACGCGCTTCCAACGCTTTCCGCTCTTCGAAACCAGCACTGTGCCACCATTGTCCCGGCTCAAGACGTCGGTAGGATCGAGCCAATAATATGCAGCATCCAAATCGCGTTCGCCCGCAGCATGCTGAAAAACGAGCAGTCTCGTAAGCGGTCCGCCGTAGTCACGCAAGCTGGCGTAGCCCTGAATCGGACCTTGCGCAAGCACAAATTCAGCGAGGTGTCGGATTTCGGTGTATGCGAGCGAAGACCTGGTGACTATCACCCTGTCGTCGGGCGACAAGTCGCTCACGGGCTGCATCGAGGTCGAACCGCTCTGCGTGTGCGACGGCTGCAGTCCCGATGCCTGCCGCTGCGCCGCTTGTGCAGATGCGCCAGACAGGCCGAAGCAGGCGGCCATGATTGTCCTCAAGGCTCCACGTCTGTTTTTGAGCGCGTCTCCCGCCAACCGCAACTTTTCCTGAAAGTCGGCCATACGTTCAGAAGGTGGGTGTGAGAGTCACGAAAGTGGACCGAGCGACGCGTGCGCAAGAATCTGCTTCCTGCAGAGGCCGATATAGACGCCATAGTCGGCGATGATGCTCGCAATGATGGACGACCAGACCACCCATTCCACTGTGCCGAACTTCAAGAGCAGACATACCTTGAGCGGAATGGATACCGCGCTAAAGATCAGCACGGCAAGCAACTGGGGGCGTAATTCGCTCATTCCATTCAGAAAGATGGTGAAAGCGTTTCCCATTGCTTCGACCACCGCCAGCATCCCCGCCGCGCACAGCAATGGGAAAGGTACAACCAGGTGATTGCCCGTCCAAACCTTCAGAAGCCAGGGGGAAGCTGCCAGAATCAGCGCGCTTGTCAGCACCGCGATGCCGCCCGTGACGCCCATGGACACCTTCAGCGTGTGCCTGATGAACATCTTCTCACCGCGCGAGTGTGCGTCGGCATAGAGACCCCAAAGCGGCCCCGACAGCATGGCCATCCCGACGGTGATCGCCTGGAACAACCGCTGCGCAACGGCCAGTCGCGCCACTTCCTTCGCGCCGAGAATGTTTGAAACGATCAGGGGATCGCATGCGCTGCCGCATATCATGCCAAGTTGAAGAATCAGGAACATGCCGCTCGTCCGCAGTAGCAGCCTCGAGTCTTGCCACCCCGTTCCCAGCCATATGCCGCGATGAACGCGAAAAATCCGCTCCCGGCGAAGACGCCAAACGAGAATCAACGTCGTGCCGACCTGCATGCCATAGGTAGAAAGCACGAGATACGGCAACGGTGCGCGATAGCGGTTGCAGAGATAAAGAAGCGGTAGCGAGAAAAAGTATCCGATCGCAGCAGCGATATGTGGCTCCCATGCTCGCTGAAGACCATAAAAAACCTTTCTCACGCCGCTTAGTGGGATGTTCACGCAAAACAGCGTGATGAAAACCACGGTTGACTCCACCGCTTCTCTTGTGACGTCTGCCGATTCGATCTTGAGCATCCTTTGGAAGTCCAGCAACCTCACGGCACCAACGAGCACAGCCCCAGCGGCTGCGCCGATCACCACGAGCAGCAGTACGCCGCGAGTCGCAATCGTCTGCAGTTTCTCTTGATCGCCGCTCGTTTTCGCGTCCGCAACCAGGTTGACGAGGCCATTCGCCACGCCAAGGTCAAGCACCGACAACATCACTGCGAGGCTTGATATTGTCATCCAGATGCCAAAGCGCTCTTGCCCGAGATACGGAAGCGTCAAAGAGACCGAGAGCAGCACTACCGCAAAGCCCATCGCGGCACTCACCGCATTGCATGCAGCGGAACGCGCGGCGCGCACATAGCGATCCCTGTCGCGCCCTTCCGAGGCTCCGATACCAAACGGCAAGCGACGAAAACAGAGTCGCAGGATGGAGACCGGTGCGCGCACGAAAAAATTATCTGCAAGCGGCATTGGAGCGTGTGATCCTCTGACGCTGCTCTTCCGCGAATGAGATGTCCCGGAAAGGGCAGCAACGGTTGAGCGTAAAATCGCGCTGACGAACTCAACTTCCTGCGACAGCCATCCTGCACGCGTGTGCTAAAGCAGAAATGCTTACGCGACCTGCTTGCTCATCAACGCGATATAGTTCTGCGCGACTCTGGAGATATGAAACCGATTGTTGAAACACTGCTTTGCCGAACATTGCATCGCAACCTTCTCGTCGTCCGGCAGCATTGCCCATTGCGTCAGAAGGCGGGTGATACCCTCTCGCGTGTCGTCGTCCACGAACCCGGCTCCATCGGCAACGACCTCTTGCCAGATTCCGACCTTGTCGGTCAAGAGCACCGGCACGCCGCACGCTAGTGCTTCGGCCACCACCACGCCGAAGTTTTCCTGATGCGAGGGCAAAACCATGACGTCGGCAGCGCGCAGCAGGGACCACTTGTGCGCCCCCGTTACCATGCCAGGCCAGCTAACACGATCCGCGATGCCGAGCCGCACGGCCTCGCGACGCAATCTCGCCCCGAGTCCATGATCATCGGGGCCTGCGACGACGAGGCGATAGTCGGTGCTCAAGTTCTGGAGATCGTGAAACGACTGGATTAGCAAGTCGCAGCCCTTCTTCTCGTGAATTCGCCCGAGAAAAAGGATAATCTTGCCCGGCGTCGCTAGCGAATGCCGCTGCGCAACGTCCAACGTTTCCGTCGAAGGTGGCGGTGCCGTGCCAATCATCATCATCAGCTCTTTCGCCCTGTACAGCGGAAACGCCAAGCGCGCCAGTTCGCGCTCACTGTCGGTGGTGAAGAGAACCCCCTTCGCATTGCTGATGACATGACGCTCCACAAATATCCAATAGACTAGCTTCTTGGCATGTTTCAACGGGCGGCCGATGTTGAACCACGGATCGAGCATGCCGTGCGGCATCACGAAATATGGGATCTTTTTCGGAAGAAGCGAGAGAACGGCCGCCGCGCTGTGGAACTGCCATATGCCGTCTACGATAATTGCATCGTACCGGTTTGCATGCTGTGTCAGCCACCTAACAAGCCTGAAGTTGAGCGCGTATTTGCCAGCGTGGTGGCCTAGCCTCACAACCAGATCGAAAGCATTGTCGTCCGATTTGTCAGCATCAATAGATGAGTCAAGACAGACAATGTCGGTAGTGTGTCCGGAAAGCCGGAGCTCCGTCGCGAGCCGTTTGAGCGCCTCAGCAGGACCACCATACCTTCGCTCGATTGACGAGATAATGTGAAGGGTTTTCAACGCGGGATCTCCGGCTGACACAGACATTCATCATAACGCGCATGCGCGGTTCAACTCTTCAATTCTTCGCTTAACGTAGGGCGATCGACTTGCGTTCTCGCCGCCCTCATCTTCTCCCTGACTTTCAGAACGATGAAGTACTCATAGACCGACTGCAGCGTCGCATACACCAAGCCCGGGTGTCCGTCGAGGAAGCCTCGACGAACCAAGTAAAGTAAAACGAACTTGATCACCGGGCGGCATGGAAGTTGGTAGAACAGGCGCTTTTGATGATAGCGGCGAGTCTGGAAATCGGCCGCAAACAGCGCCTTGGAAAGGCTGAACTTGTTGCCGTTCGCCCTATTGCGAAGGAACTGATCTGCTTCCAGCGAACTGTAGGCGTTATGCCGTGAAAGCCAGTGCGATAGCCCCTTGCTGAAAGGGAAGTGATCGAGATAGCCGTCGAGCCGGCCAGTCTTGCCATCCACCACGGTGACGGGATTGACGAGCCGTTCATAGTGGATATGCTGGGGCCTGAAAAGCCGAACGAAGTACGGTGAAGCCTGCACGTGCCTGAGCCACTTGTCATTGAAGAAGTCGCGGCGTCTAATCTGAAACGCCACCGCATCGCCGGCGTTCGAGACCGCCTTTTCAATCTCCGGCACGAGCAATGGGGGAACGCGCTCGTCGGCATCCAGATACAGCACCCATTCGTGCTTGAATGGGATGTTTTTCAATCCCCAGTTCTGGTGAGTGGACCAGTCGTCGAATGGTCTGGAGATCACGTTCGCGCATACCGAGCGAGCGTACGCGACGGTCCCGTCTGTGCTGAGCGAATCAAATACGTGGATGTCGTCGGACCACCCGATGACGGTCTCAAGACAACCAGGCAAATCCTGTTCTTCATTCTTCGTCAGCACTAGTACAGACACTTTGCTCATTGGGATCTCCGTGCTTGACTCTAAGAGAAATCTTCCTTGCTGGCATGCCGGCATACACAGTCCACTCATCCAGCAGACTCCGCGTTACCACTGATCGCGCGCCTACAACCGCTCCCGGCGCGATATGAATGCCAGGGCAAACGAAGACTTCAGAGCACACCCACGCGTCCGATCCCACAATAATCGGCTTTGCAGTTAGCTGAAACGTCGGATGGTTGTAGTCGTGACTTCCTGTACAGAGCTGCGCGCCCTGCGATATCGTGCAACGCTCACCTAACGTGATGCGTTCGATGGAATACAAGTTCACTCCATTGGCAACGCCTGTAAAGTCGCCGATCGAAAGATTCCATGGCGCCCAGATGCGCACACGCGGATAGACGTGAACACCTGCGCCTATAGTGGCCCCGAATAGTCGCAGAATCCAGCGACGCCACGCATGAAAGACACGCGGCGTCGGCACGAAGAAAACGATATAGATGACGCCCCAAAGAACCCTCAGAAATCTGTTCGACAACGAAAATGAAGGTCCCTGTCTCGAATTCACGCCTTTCAGGATTATGCTCGGACGAACGCCTTGCCGGTTGATTGCATCTTTAGGCATAGACTCCTCTCTCAACGGACCATCGTAGCGTCCACACGGCTCAATACCCGCGGTTGGCGGAAAGCATCAAGCTTTTGGCGGGGTGCTGCCGGCAGCGTGCTGATTGACACATCGCATCCCCAGCAGCAGCAGCATCATAGTCGGATTCGCCCCACCTCCCGTCGGCAAGACTGACGTGGCAAGTAGCTGGACATTCGCGACACCGAAGAGGTTGAGGTTTTTGTCCACCACGCCATCGGCGGGGCAAGCACCCATGCGAGTCGAACCTGTCGGATGGAAGATGCCTTCTGCGTTGTCGATGTTGGCCCAGATTTGCTGTGGCTCGATCGATTTCCATACGCCAAGCGAGGCGAATTTGCTCGTTTTCCAGGTTCTTTTAAATAGTTCCGATGTCTCGATTACGTTTTCTTTGTCTTCCTTGGACAACCTCCAGTTGATCTCAGCGAGTGGCAAGCCAAAGCGGTCGCAGCACGTATCGCTGAGAGTGATACGATTGTTGGGAGATGGAAGCTGCTCAACCACCGAATGGACAATCAGGCGCGAGTGGGCGGGAAACAGTAGACGTTTGTTCGCGAGCCTCCACCACATGGCGCGCGCAAGCCAGGGGGTATTCGCAATCAAATCGAACATTACTCGTGGCGGCGGTGACTTACGACGCTGTACATTCCGGAATATCTCCCGTAGCACATCAAAGCCACCGGGTTTCTCAACCTCGAACCCGATGTGGCAGAAACCTGGCGGCAGATGCCGCCGCGCCTCCGCTTGTGGCGCTAGCTCGAAACGAATATTGCGCATTGAACCGGCGGCGCCGAATCGAAAGCCGACGATCTTATTTAGCAAAGCGCTTTCGGAGGCGACGATTTCCGCTACTTCTGCGGAAATATGATCCGTGAAGTTATGGCCGAGCGCAGACGTAAGGGCGGAGACGGCTCCATTGTTCTGACGGTCGATTAGCAATGCCAGACGGGTTGTTTCGATCGCGCCAGCGGCGACGATGAGCTTCCTCCCCGAGATAGCTAGCCTGTCACCATTTTGCGATACCGCTTCCAGTCGGACGCCTTCAGTCTGAGTTTTGATTTTGACGACATGGGCATTCAACCAGACCTGAAGGTTGGCTGCCGCAGCGACGTCAGCGTCCAACAACGCCGCTACATTGCGCTTCCGGAATTCTGGCCACTTGGCGAGACGATTGACATGGGTCCCACCGAGTTCGAACGGAAAGGAGACGTCGAAATACGGGCCCGGTTCCAGGGAGAATAGCCGCTCGACGTCACCGATGAAAGGGGTTAGTTCATCGAGTGAGATCGGCCAGTTGGCATTGCAGAGATCAGAGTTTTGGAAGGGAATGAGGGCCCCGCCCCATCGCATCGAGGTACCGCCCAGGCATCGGAAACGTCCGTGCGAGGCGCCCTTGTAGAACATCCCCTGCTGGACGACTTCATTGAGCGGATGCGTGTCCTCTTCCTGGCGCAATCCGCCGGTTTCCAGGCAGATGACGGTTGCGCCTGTCTTCCGCGCCAGTAGTACGCTGATCGGTAGGCCGACGGTTCCCGCGCCGATGACTATGAAATCGGCTGCCCGCGAAATTGCGCCCTGCCCGCCCAGGTCATTGAGCATCGGCCGTTTCCGCCACGAGCCGGGCATATTGCTGCAGCCTGGCCAACTGCTTCGTGCTCACGATGATTGCGCCATCGGTATTGCGAAGTAGTGCCCGACGCAGAACCTCTGTCACTGACAGCGGCGACCCCTCCTTGCGGGACGCGGAGACATAACCATAAGTGATCTGGAAGGGCTTGCGGTAGCAGGTCAGTACGTCGGCCTCGCGACCGGTGAGACTGTCGTGGACCTGAATGAAGCGGGTCAGTTCGGAGCCGGCAGCGAGGAACGGTTCGACCTTATCCGTAGTTAGCGCGAGGCCGAAAGTACGGACCGTTCCGTCGCGTAGGAGACTCTCGAGCCATTTCAACCATTCATCAGTATTGAGCAGGGAAAGTTCAGGCTCGTGCAGCGCGTAGATGTCGATAGAGTCACGCTTCAGACGACGCAAACTGCCCTCGAGTGTTCTCTTCGCTCGGGCAACTGAGAAATCCACCGTTGGACCCGAGATGGTCTTTATAAAGCGCCCTGTCGCCTTGCGAACAAAAACAGCGGCTCCGCTTTGCTCCTCGCCGCCGGGCGAATAGATACCGACTTTGGTGGTGACAGTGACCTCCGGTCGTGCTTTGAGAACGTGGCCAAGATCGCGCTCGGCCAAGCCAAAGCCATAGTAGGGGGCCGTGTCGAAATGGGTGAACCCGGCGTCCACCGCTGAGAATAATAGTCGTCGTCTTGCTTTTTCGGAGCCACTGTTGAAAAGACTGGCGGTGCCGAATATGAATCTCGAAAGTACGATGGGAGTCCCGGTCAACTGAACGCTTTGCACGATTAGCTCCCGCTGAATGCTGGTCAAGCCCGCGCCTTGAATTGAATGACGAGAATGTTCTACCCACGATCAGCGTTACCGCGGCAATAAGACGTCAGTCCCTTAGTAAGGTCTGTGCGTAGTCCGCCAGATTAACCGTGTCAGTATCCATGGCATGGTTGTACGAGCTCTCCGTCAAAGCCGCTGTATACCGAGCACTATGGGTTAGCACAGCGTGTTCACGCGATTGCATGTAGCGAACTTGAATCTCGTCGACGTGAAAGGAATATAAGCGCCGCGCCCTGATGTCCCCGGTCAAGACGGAAATTGGCAAGAAGTTGTCGGCTTTCGCCCACCGCGAGTGGCAAGAGACCGGCATCAGGCCTCCTGCGCCCACACGACTTGCGATCATATGTCCTGGCTGGCGAAGCCCATCTAGGCGAGGCACGACAAGCATTTGTCCGACCGGGCAATTTGATATCTGCGATCTTCGAATCAAAAGGCGAACGCGCAGCTTTGACACAACGCGAATACGAATGCGACTGCGAGCAAGCCACGGAACGATAGCCTCCGTCAGAGTCCGAACGCATGGGTCGCACGTTCCCGTGCCCAACGCAGACTTGATCTTCTTTTTCCCAAGATGTGGATTACTCAATGAAAGTGCTGATAATCTCGCTCAACTATGCCCCAGAGGTGACAGGGGTGGGAAAGTACTCCGCGGAGCTTGCGGAGTGGCTCGCATTACAGGGGCACACGATACGCGTGATAACCGCGTCTCCATACTATCCTGAGTGGCGCATCAAGGCTGGCTATAACGCGTTGACGTACTCGACTGAGCAAATCAACAACGTTTCCGTCATACGCGTTCCCTTCTGGTGCCCCAAGCGCCCGTCGGGTCTGAAACGCGTGCTACATCTGATGAGCTTCGCGGTCTTCGCGAGTCCGGCCGCTCTGTGGCAGATCGCGTGGCGTCCGCACGCCGTGTGGCTCGTAGAGCCACCTTTGTTCGCGTCTCCCGTCGCGTTGTTCGCCGCCCGCGTCGCCAGCGCCTCATGTTGGCTTCATGTACAGGACTACGAAGTCGACGCAGCGTTTCGACTGGGCATACTGAAAGGCCATGTCGCAAGAAAGCTGGCTTTGCGCGTGGAAAGATGGTTGATGTCACGCGCCGACGTCGTCTCGACACCCTCCGCAGCGATGACACGGCTCGCCGTGCAGAAGGGGGTCTCCTCGGAAAAAGCTTTCACCTTTCCCAACTGGGTCGATACTCAACACGCGCATCCAAACAGCACGGACAACCCCTATCGCGCGCAGCTCACCATCGGCCACGGAGCGCTGGTCGTCCTCTACTCAGGCAATCTCGGACTTAAGCAAGGTCTGGAAATCATTGTCGACGCTGCAAAGCTTCTCACGTGGCGCGCGGACATCATGTTCCTGATCTGTGGCGCTGGACCAGCAAAAGATGTCCTGCTCGAAAAGGCCCGTGACGTACCGAACGTCAAGTTTCTCGGGCTGCAACCTAAAGAGCGGTTCAATGAATTGCTATCGGCTGCGGACATACACGTCCTTCCACAGCTTGCGGGCGCCGCGGATCTCGTCATGCCTTCGAAGCTTGGCCCAATGCTGTCGAGCAGCCGACCGGTAATTGCGACTGCGAATGAAGGTACCGAGTTATGGAGCGTCATCAACTCGGTCGGCGTCGCAGTCGAGCCCGGCTCTTTCACGGCATTGTCACACGCCATCCTTCGTCTCGCCGACGACCCGTCGCTTCGTGAGCGCCTTGGCACCCTCGGACGGCAATACGCCGCATCCAATTTCTCGAAAGAAACGATTCTCCTCCAGTTTGAGGCACGGCTTCGCAGCTCAGTCCTCGGCAAACGAGACCTCGGAGACCGCGCGACGACGTAGGCCCACTTAACAGTCTTCGGATCCGGTGCTAGCGCAAATGAGCGAGATCCAGCTTGCTTCGTGGACCTCACAAGGTATCCTAAGGAGGCAGGATGAATTCAGAATGGCTTAGTGCTGACCTTCCCGTAGACTGGACGGATGAGGAGTCGGAGTTCTTTATGCGTGCAGTGGAGGCGATCGCACTGGCCTACAAAGAACAGACCATCACGCTTGAAGAGGCCGGAGACCGGATTTGTATGGTTGCGGTCACGAGACTCGGTGAAGCAATGGGCATGGATGATTCAATCAGATGTATTAGCCGGGACTAGCTCTGAAGCGGCTTCGCCTTGCAGCGCGTTTCGTCCACCTTGACGTCAACACCAGGACTTTTGCAGACCTTCCCTACTAATTCACCAGGGTATGCGGCCAGTTGAACGCGCCGTAGTTTCATTAAGTCAAAACTTAGTTCTGTCCGGCCGATAAAGGTTGAAAGTAATTGGTGGGATTTTTTTTCACGCGGTAAGTTATGGCGTGTAACGATATTTACGTGGCACAACTGCTTATTATCTCGCCAGTTTACCTTCAAAGTTTACTATATGAAGAATACGCTTGAACCAGGAATACCGATATATGGGAACCTCGCTGATTCTCATTGCTTGTTATTACTATTTTCTTTCTGATTACCGGGTTGCTGCCCATATTGCAGTGACGCCTCCGCTATTTTGAGGCGGACACCTTGCATCTCGACACTGAGGCAAGGCCGCTGCATTTTCCGCTGACAGTCGTTTTTATCGCGCGCCGCGACCTGGATGCCGGGCTTGCACCACCGCCCTTCGGCAACGTATTTTTCTCGCCTGAAACCTTGTCGATTAAAACGGCGAGAATAAATCTGAAAACGCGAGAATCGAAGTCCGATGACACATGGAAATCCTGTCTTCTTTCCGTGTGACGAATAGAAACCTGCCGAACTGGAGGCCGCATGACGCCAATCTTATCTGACGCGCTAGCACCGCCTGATTGTCCGAGACAGGACATTCGGTCTGTTCAGTGTTCGACAATCGTGAAGCACGTGGCGATTATTTTGTATGACGGATTTTCGTTGCTGGACGCCGGCACGCTCGCCGAAGCTCTGCATGTCGCTAATGAATTACAATCGCAAAGTTCGAATCATTCCGTGACATATCGCGTGAACCTCATTTCGGCTGGCGGTGGAGCGGTTGCATGCTCGTCATCGATGATGGTTTGGACAGAGCATTTTTCCACGCGCGATTTCGATCGTCTCGACAACCTCTTCGTTCCCAGCGGAAGTGGTGTCGCGCACGCCTCCGTCGACGACAACCTCATTGATCTGTTGCGACTGGTTTGTGCAAGAGGCGTCCGTGTCACCGCGATCGGGAATGGGCACATGGTTTTGTCGGCTGCCGGCGTGGCGCGGCGCGATTGGCCTTCGATGAAGCATGATATCCGTCTCCGATCGTTATCCGCGAGCGCTGCGGAGCATGATCGCGATCAGGCTTTGGTGACCTCGCTCGCACTGCTCAAGATGGATCTGGGAGCGGAGTTGGCCGCGCGCGTGGCGGACCGTCTCGGCTCGGATGGCGGGCGTACATTGGCCCCCGCGTTCGAAGAGATGGATGCAAAGACGCTCGCCGAGAAAGCACGTGCGTCGGCGCGTTGGATCGTCCAGAACTGCGCGAAGCCCATATCGGTGGGCGATGCGGCGCGCACGTCTTCGATGAGTGAGCGCAATTTCCTGCGTCTGTTCAAACGGGAGCTCGGTGTTACGCCTTCAAAGTACCTTCTTGGTGCGCGGCTCGATCTTACGTGCAAGCTGCTCGCCAACAGCGATCTTCCGGTGGACAAGATCGCTCGTAGAACCGGTCTTAGCAACGGAGAGAGACTGTCGAAGCTTTTCCGTAAAGAGCTCTCGATGTCGCCTACTGAGTTCCGGACGCAGAGTCGACGAAAGAGTTGACGTACGAACAGCAATCCAGATGCGCAAGTGGGGAGTCACGTCAAGCGCCGCGCTTACTTATGCCGTGAAGGCTTACCTTGCCACCCGAACCGGTCTGCTTCGGCACCGACGCCCGTCCTTTAGCCGTAACTTCCCCGTACTCGGTTAGCCGTCCGCGCAAGCCGTTGATTTGCATGGTCCGGAACTTCACAAGTTGCTCGCGCATGCGATGCAGCGCCAGCATTGCCTGCTGCATTCGATGCCTATCGCCCCATCCGCAGTAGTGCTTTCACCAATATCGTTAAGTTCCGATATATGATTCGTTCTGTAGCGATGCATGTCGCGCACGCCATGCGGCGTGCCGGTTGCCGAATCACCTGAAAACCATCCACATGACGCCCGATTTCGACGCGATCCACAAAGCGCTGGCCAACCCGGTCCGCCGGGAGATTCTCGGCTGGCTGCGCGAGCCGCACGCGCATTTTGCCGATCAGGAGTTGCCGCTCGACCACGGCGTGTGCGCGGGCAAGATCGACTCGCGCTGTGGCCTGTCGCAGTCCACCGTGTCGGCGCACCTGGCCGCGTTGCAGCGCGCGGGGCTCGTCACGTCGAAACGGGTTGGTCAATGGGTGTTTTTCAAACGCAACGAGCCCGTCATTCAGGCGTTCCTCGAATACATGAACACGAAGCTCTGAGCGCCGCATTCGCATCGCCGCGCTTCCTTTTTCACGCAGTTTTTTGAGGTTCGGGCCTTGCCCGCCGCCAAAGGTGAACTCTTATGCCGACTCTTTTCGATCCGCTGCAAATTGGCGATATCACGCTGCCGAACCGCATCATCATGGCGCCGCTCACGCGTCAGCGCGCCGAGGAAATCCGCGTGCCGAACGCGTTGATGGCGCGCTACTACGCCGAGCGCGCGAGCGCCGGTCTGATCCTCAGCGAAGCGACGTCGGTCACGCCGCAAGGCGTCGGCTACGCCGAAACGCCGGGCATCTGGTCGCAGGAGCAGGTCGAAGGCTGGAAGCTCGTCACGCAGGCCGTGCACGACGCGGGCGGCAAGATCTTCCTGCAGCTCTGGCACGTCGGCCGTATTTCGGATCCGGTGTTCCTGAACGGGGAGCTGCCGGTCGCGCCGAGCGCGATCGCGGCGGGTGGTCACGTGAGCCTCGTGCGTCCCGAGCGTCCGTTCGTGACGCCGCGCGCGCTCGAGCTCGATGAAATCGCCGGTGTCGTCGAAGCGTTCCGCAAGGGCGCGGAAAACGCCAAGGCCGCGGGCTTCGACGGCGTCGAAGTGCACGGCGCGAACGGCTATCTGCTCGACCAGTTCCTGCAGGACAGCACCAACAAGCGTACCGATGCCTACGGCGGCCCGATCGAAAACCGCGCGCGTCTGCTGCTCGAAGTCACCGACGCGTGCATCAGCGTGTGGGGCGCAAACCGCGTCGGCGTGCATCTCGCGCCGCGCCGCGACGCGCACACGATGGGCGATTCCGATCCGGCCGCAACGTTCGGCTATGTCGCGCGCGAACTCGGCAAGCGCAAGATCGCGTTTATCGCGGCACGTGAAGCGCTCGGCGACGACCGCCTCGGCCCGCAGTTGAAGGAAGCGTTCGGCGGCCCGTATATCGCGAACGAGAAGTTCACCAGGGAAAGCGCGCAGCAGGTGCTCGACTCCGGTGAAGCGGATGCGGTGGCCTGGGGTCAGCTGTTCATCGCGAATCCGGATCTGGTGCGCCGCTTCGCTGAAGATGCGCCGCTGAACAAGCCGGTCCCGGCGACGTACTATGCGCGCGGCGAAGTCGGCTACACCGATTATCCGGCGCTCGAAACGGTGTAAACGGTAGCGACAGCGAACTCATGTCCGCTGTATGAAATGACAAAGCGGCGGGCGTGACTGAATTCCAGTCACGCCCGCCGCTTTTTGTGCGCTAGACAAGCTCGCGCCGCATAAACACCCGTTTCGATTCATCGAGTCCGCGCGCGATATGTGCGTCGCGCCGCGCGAGCAACGCCGCGTCGAGCTCCGACGTGTCGAGATCGCGAAACCCGAGCCGCCGGTAATACGGCGCATTCCACGGCACGTCGCGATACGTCGACAGCACCAGCTGTGTCAATTGTCGCGCGCGCGCGATTCGCGCGACCTCTTCGATCAATGCGGCGCCGATGCGCCTGCCCGCGTGCGAGCTCAGCACATCGAGTTCCTGAACGTAGATGCGCGCCGGCTGCGGCTCGAACATCACGAAGCCCGCGCAGATCGTCTGCTGGTCGAGCGCGACGATGATCTCGCGCGCCTCGATCTTGCGCTCGACGACCTCGCGCGCCATGGGCGGCGCGTCGGCAATCCCGGTCATGCCGACGCTGACGAAACGCTGGCCCGCTTCGAATTCGATGGCACGAATCGTTTCGGCTTCGTGCAAAGCGGCAAAACGGAAGGTGATGGCGGAATCATGCGACATGGCGTTGCGTCCGATGAAGACCGCCCGAGTTTGACATCGGCACCGCCACATCGACAAGCGGCATATGGCATAAACTCGCGCAAGCGCCCTGCACGCACGCTCGCGGGACTACACTCATCACATCCGAACGCCACTCGAGGCCACGCCAAGATGAACCTGATGAATGTGCTGCAGATCGCGCTGCACCTCGACCAGCACCTGAGCGCGCTGATCGTGCAGTTCGGCACGGCAATCTACGCACTGCTGTTTGTCGTCGTGTTCGTCGAATACGGTTTTCTGCCGCTGTTCTTTCTGCCCGGCGATCCGCTGATCTTCATCTGCGGCGCGCTCGCGGCCACCGGCGCGTTGAACGTGTGGATCATCGCGCCTGTGCTGTTCGTCGCGACGGTGGCCGGCAGCAGCGTCGGGTACGCGATCGGCCATGCGGTCGGCGACAAGGTCTATACCCGCAACTACTACTGGCTCAATCGCGATGCGCTGCGCCGCGCCCACGTGTTCAGCGAGACGCGCGGCCGCCTGACCTTCCTGCTGTCGCCGTTCATCGCCGTGGTGCGCACGTTCGCGCCGTTCGCCGCGGGCGTGTCGCGCATGACGTTCTCACGCTTCGTCGCGTTCGTCACCGCCGGCGCGGCGCTGTGGGTGGTCTCGCTGATCGCTGGCGGCTATCTGTTCGGCAACGTGCCGGTGGTGCGCGAGCATCTGAGTTCGCTGGTGTTGCTGGGCCTCGCGCTCGGCGGTGCGATGCTCGTCGGCGGAGCGGTATGGCGCTTTTTCAACCGGCGCATGCGGGCGCGCTGAGGCCATCGTGGCGACGTTTCGGCGTACGGCCTACCGCCATCTCAAAACTTGACCCGGGCGAGATACGAAGGTAACCTTATCAGGAAACCTTCACATCATGTCATCGCACGAGTTCACCGCATGACCCAATCCCCTCCCGCAGTTACGCCGGAAGAACTTCATACGCTCGCCGAAGATCTGCGCGTGCTGGCGGGCAAGCTGCGCCGGCGTCTGCGCGAAGAGTCGCATGTCGGCGACTTCACGCCGTCGCAGGTGCAGGTGCTGAACTTGCTGGAACGCGAAGGCCCGGCCACCGTCACCTCGCTCGCGCGTGCGCACGGCATGCGGCCGCAGTCGATGGGAGAAACGCTCGCGGTCCTGAAAGCCGCGGGGCTCGTCAGCGGCACGCCCGATCCTAACGATGGACGGCAGACGGTTCTGTCGCTGACACCCTCCTTTCGCAAGAAGGTCAAGGCAAGCCGCGCGGCACGCGAAGACTGGCTGTACCGCACGATTCAAACGCGTTTCACGGCAGCCGAACAGCAACAACTCGCGACGGGCGTCGACTTGCTGAAACGCCTCGTCGATTTGTAACTCGCGATTCGCGCACACGCGTCCCGCCACTCGCAGGAGCACTTCATGGCACTCACGACTCTCGACGCCAAAACCGCACTGGTCGTCGTCGACCTGCAGCGCGGCATCGTCGCGCTGCCCACCGCCCCCCATCCGGCCCGCGAAATCGTCGAACGCTCGGTTACGCTGCTCGATGCGTTTCGCCGCCACGGCCTGCCCGTCGTGCTCGTGAACGTCACCGCCGGCGCACCGGGCCGCACCGACCAGGGTCGCCACTCCGCCGACTTCCCGCCCGATTTCGCCGACCTTCTGCCCGAACTGAAGCAGCAGCCGTCGGACCATCTGGTCACGAAGCGCACGTGGGGCGCCTTCACGAACACGGACCTGGCCGCGTATCTGCAACAGCAAGGCGTCACGCAAGTGGTGCTCGTCGGTGTCGCGACCAGCATCGGCGTCGAATCGACCGCGCGCTTCGCGAGCGAGGCGGGCCTGAACGTCACGCTCGTCGTCGACGCGATGACTGATCTGAACGCCGACGCGCACACCAACAGCATCACGCGCATCTTCCCGCGCCTCGGCGAAACGGGCACGACGCGGGAAGTGCTCGATCTGCTCGAACGTTCGCGGGCTGAAAGCCTGAATTGAAGCCGGCCGCTACCCGCATGCGCCCCACCCCGCGTTGAGGAAACCCCTGCCGTGAGCACCACGTTCCGTTCGCTGCGCATATTCAACTATCGTGTCTGGGCGAGCGGCGCGATCGTCTCGAACATCGGCACATGGATGCAGCGCACGGCGCAGGACTGGCTGGTGCTCACCGAGCTTACGCATCACAACGCGACGGCGGTGGGCATCGTGATGTCGCTGCAGTTCGGACCGCAGATGCTGTTGCTGCCGCTCACCGGCTACGCGGCCGATCACTTCGACCGCCGCAAGCTGCTGTTCGCGACCCAGGCGGCAATGGGTACGCTGGCGCTCGCGCTCGGTCTGCTCACGGTCACGGGGCTCGTGCAGCTATGGCAGGTCTACGTATTCGCGGGCCTGCTCGGCTGCGTGACCGCGTTCGATTCCCCCGCACGCCAAACCTTCGTATCCGACCTCGTCGGCGAACGCGATCTCGCGAATGCCGTCGCGCTGAACTCCACGTCGTTCAACGCCGCGCGCATGCTCGGGCCAGCGGTCGCGGGTCTGTTGATCGCGTCGGTGGGCAGTGGCTGGGTGTTTCTGATCAACGCGCTTTCGTTCGTCGCCGTGCTCGGTGCACTGCGCATGCTGCGGCTGGACCAGTTACATATCAAGCCGCGCAATGTGCGCTCGCGCGGCAGCTTCGTCGAAGGCTTCAAATATGTCTGGACACGCCCCGATCTGAAGGCGGCGCTCCTGATGCTGTTCCTGATCGGCACCTTCGGCCTGAACTTCCCGATCTTCATCTCGACGATGTCCGTCACCGCGTTCCGTGCGGGCGCGGGCGAGTACGGCGTGCTCAGCTCGACGATGGCGATTGGCTCGGTCACCGGCGCTCTGCTCGCCGCGCGCCGCGCGCGGCCCACCATGGGGCTGCTGCTCGGCGCCGGCGCGATGTTCGGCGTCGGCTGCACGGCGGCTGCGCTGATGCCGAACTACGTGCTGTTCGGCATCGTGCTGATCGCGATCGGCGTGTCCACGCAGACCTTCACCACCTCGACCAATAGCCTCGTGCAACTGACCACCGAACCGGCCATGCGCGGCCGCGTGATCGCGATCCTGCTCGCGATCGCGCTCGGCGGCACACCGCTCGGCGCGCCGGTGGTCGGCTGGGTCGCCGACCGTTTCGGGCCGCGCTGGGCGCTCGGCGTCGGCGCTGCATCGGGCTTCGGCGCCGCGCTCGTCGGACTTGTCTATCTGATGCGATACCGGCAACTGCGTTTCTATCGCGAAGGCTGGCGCCTGCGTTACAGCATCGAAGATCCGCGGCCCGTCACGGCCACCACGGTCATTCCCGACTCCGTAACGACGGTTCAGCGTAGCGAGCTGGACGAGGCGGAAGAGGATACGGCTTCGAGCGTGTAAACGCGCAAGCGTGTGAGCACCGGATCCGGGCAGGCGCAGCTCAGAGTCCGCCCACGCCGCGCGTCGCCAGTGCACACGGTCCGCGCGTCAGCTGCTCCCCGAGAAACTCGATGCACACCTGAATCCGCGCCGACGACGACAAGCGCTCGGCCGTCACCGCCCACACTCCCGTATCCCTCCTTCGCCCACTGCACGACGATGTCGCTCAGATTCGACGCGACCGTGCCCGTCACCTTCACGCTCCTTTCGCCATGCGGCCCGCTCAGGCGCCAGACCCCGAAGCGGTCGTCGCGGCCGCGAAACAGTGGGGCAAGGGGCAGTCGCTTGAAGCCGGTTTGAATGCAATGCCCGGCGCACTCAGGCCGTGGTTAACCCGGAGTGCGCCGCGGCAGCTCGTGACACGCGTCGATCCATCCCGTTGTGCGGCACCGCGGCAACGAGACCAGGAAAATCCTGGCTTGCGCGGCGCCCGTTTAAAGGCGCCAATGATTCAGCCGTAGAAGCTGACAAAAACATTTCGCATTCAGGAGGCGTCATGCAAACGAACGCATCGGCAAGCAGCGGGCATAGCTCGCAGGCGCGCAAGGCTACCGCCAGCGGCTGGATCGGCTCGGCACTCGAGTACTACGATTTCTTCATCTATGCGCAGGCCGCCGCCCTGATCTTTCCTCAGTTGTTCTTCCCTTCCGGTAATCCCAAGATCGCGATCGTCGCATCGCTCGCAACCTACGGCGTCGGCTACGTCGCGCGGCCGATCGGCGCGGTCGTGCTCGGGCACTGGGGCGATACACACGGGCGCAAGAACGTACTGCTCGTCTGCATGTTCCTGATGGGTCTGTCGACGATGGCGGTCGGTCTGCTGCCGACCTATCAGCACGTCGGCTTTCTCGCGCCGGTGCTGCTCGTCGTGCTGCGACTGATCCAGGGTTTCGCGGTCGCTGGTGAAATCTCGGGCGCCAGTTCGATGATCCTCGAACACGCGCCATTCGGGCGACGCGGCTTTTACGCGAGCTTCACGCTGCAAGGCGTGCAGGCCGGCCAGATTCTGGCCGCCGCGATCTTCCTGCCGCTCGCCTATTTCATGAACGACGCCTCGTTCAATGCGTGGGGCTGGCGCATTCCGTTCCTGCTCAGCGCGGTCGTGCTGATCGCCGGGTACATCATCCGCCGCGAAGTCGAGGAAACGCCCGCGTTCGAGAAGGAGGACGCGAGCGGCGGCGTGCCGCGCTCGCCGATCGTCGAAGCATTCAAGTACAACTGGGGCGACATGCTGCGCGTCGTGCTGTGCTCGCTGATGAATGTGATCCCGGTCGTCGCGACGATCTTCGGCGCGGCGTACGCGGTGCAGCCGTCGTACGGCATCGGCTTTTCGAAGAGCCTGTATCTGTGGATTCCGGTGATCGGCAACATCGTCGCGGTGCTGGTGATTCCGTACGTGGGCAATCTGTCCGACCGGATCGGGCGGCGTATGCCGATCATCGTCGGCTCGCTCGGCGCAGGGCTGCTGTCTTTCGCGTATCTGTACGCGATCAGCATCCGCAACGTGCCGCTTGCGATGGTGGTGTCGATCCTGATGTGGGGCGTCATCTATCAAGGCTACAACGCGATCTTCCCGAGCTTCTATCCGGAACTGTTCCCGACCCGTTCGCGCGTCTCCGCGATGGCGATCGGCCAGAACATCGGCACGACGATCACCGCGCTGCTGCCGGCGCTGTTCGCCTACGTCGCGCCGCCGGGATCGCACAACGTGCCGCTGACGATCGGCGCGATCACGTTCGCCATCACGATCGTCTGCGCGATCGCCGCATGGAGCGCGCGTGAGAACTTCCGTGTGCGGCTTGGCGACCTCGGCGCAAAGAACGTCGTGCCGCTCGACAAGCTCAGCTACGACGCAATGCGCGCGCAGAGCATGGCCGACGCGAAAAAGGCCGCTGCTTGAGCCCGCTTGCCCTTTAACGCGTCTTGATCAGGACTTTCAGGGAACCCGCTCATGAACCGCACCCGGATCGCCGTCGCCGGCGCGGGCACGTTCGGCTCGTTCGCGGTACCGACGATGCGCCTGAAGACCTACGCCAAAGCCGCGGACCGGGCGAAGCGTTCGGGCATCAGTCGGTGTTTGCGGAGATCGTCAAAGGACAGATTTGCGGCTTCGGCGTGGACAGCTATCTGCTCGGGCTGCGCGGCGGTATCGGCGGCGGGCTAGCCACGGAAATACGCCGCGCGGCGCTGGCCTCGCACGGCTAGCGCCATGTTTCGGTCAACTCGTTGGCCAGCACCATCTTCTGGCGCACCGCCTCGACGAAGGCCGCGTCGATGCCCGCCTGCGCCTTCAGGAATTTAAGCGCGGCGGAATGCACGGCGCGCAACGCGCCGCCGTCGATGCCCGTCATACGCGCCGCGCCGCGGCGCGTTTCCTCGATCAGATCGCGCGCGCTCGTGAAGTCGGGCGACAAGCCGCATTGCGCGTCGAACGCGGCGCGCAGACCGGCCGCGTAGTCGCTCGACTCGCCGAGCCGCTCCATATCGATCAGCAAATCGACGCCCTCGCCCATGCGCAGCGCGCAGAGGATCCACAACGCAATGAACGCGCGATACGCGTTGTCGCTGTCCACCGTGCGCGCGAATTGCTCGCAGGCGACGGCATACGCGTCATCGGGCATCGACGGTAGCGGCGGCAGGCGTACGCCGCACACGCCGATCGCTTCGCGCACCAGCGGGTCCATCTGATTCAGACCGAGCACGCGAAACGGCGCGGCGACAAAGAACGCATTGCTCCACTGCTGCCGCAGCATCCAACCCGATGCGAACTGCGATGCGGGATTGCGCAGCACGCCCACGTGCAGCGCCTCGGCAAACGCGCGCTTCAGCCACGGCAGACGACCGCCCGTGCGGCAAAACTTGAAGACGGGTACGCGGCCCTGCTCGATCGTGTGCTCGCTCAGCGCACGCAGATAGGCCTGCAGTGACGGGAATGTCGCATCGGGATCGCGCGTAAAGCGATCGATGCTGAAGCGCCGGTCGTAACCCGCCACGCCGCGCGCATCTTCGCGCAAAAACGGGCGGTATTCGTCGAAGTAGGGTGCGGCGAGCGGCGGGTGCCCCGAGGTCAAGGTCGGCCGCGAGGCGGGCACGTCGGCGGGTTTGAGATCGGCGAGCACATTGCTGAGCGGCTCATAAAAACCGGCCGCGCGCTCGTGTTCGCGCAGCCGCGACCACACCCACGTGCCCGCACTGCGCCAGCCCGTGTGCAGAAAAACCGCCTGTTTCAGCGGAGTATTGGGCGCGGCGTCGTACGCGGACGACTCATGAGGCAACGGCATGGGACGTCTCTTCCAATGATTGGATCAATAGACTGGAAGCGCCACTTTACCCTGTGATCGATCCGGACGCATTATGCTGCGAGATTCCCCGCTCCCGCCATTGCACCCACCTCGCATCCATGAACGATTCGGCCGATATCCGCTTCCTGCTCACGCTGCGCGCGAGCGGCAGCCTGATCGCCGCCGCGCGCCGACTCGCGCTGTCGCCGTCGGCGGTCACGCAGCGCCTGCAGCAACTCGAAAAGAAGCTCGGCATGCAGCTCGTGAACCGCAGCGCGCGCCGCCTGCAATTCACCGACGAAGGCCTGCTGCTGTGCGAGCGCGGCGCCGAACTGGTCGAGCAGTTCGACGCGTTGTTCGACGATCTGCAAACGCGCCGCGGCGGCCTCGTCGGCACGCTGAAGATCAATGCGCCGCTCGGTTTCGGACGACGCCATCTGGCGCCGCTGATCGGCGAGTTCCAGCAGCAGAACCCCGACATCGACGTCGCGCTGACGCTGTCCGACCGGCCCTTGACCGAAACGCTCGATCGCTTCGATATCGTCGTGCATATCGGCGAGCTGCCGCCGTCGAACCTGGTCGGCTATACGATCGCGCCGAACGCGCGCTTCGTCTGCGCGGCGCCCGCGCTCGTCAGGCGAATCGGCCAGCCCGAATCGCCGGATGCGTTGAGCCGGCTGCCATGCATCGTGCTGCGCGAAAACAATGAGGACGTGTCACTGTGGCAGTTCAGCAAGGGCCGCACGCGCCGCGGCGTGCGCGTGTCCGCGCATCTGAGTTGCAACGACGGTGACGTGATCCGCCAATGGGCCTGCGAGGGACGCGGCGTGATTCTGCGCTCCGAATGGGACGTCGCCGAGGATCTTGCGAAGGGCAAACTCGTGCGTCTGCTGCCGGGCTGGAAAGCGCCGGACGCGAACGTGATCGCGCTCACGCATCAGCGGGCGGGACTGCCCGCGCGCACGCGCCATTTCATGCAGTATCTGCAAGGCCGCTTCAGGCCGTTGCCACCGTGGCGGCGGTGATTCAGTCCATCTGAATCTAACAGTCAACCTATCTGAACGCTGACGTACTATCGAAAACCTATAATTGACTCATCCTCAACAGCCGGCCCCATGCAATCATGACTGCCGCCGCCCATTCCACCGACACCCCCGCCTACCCCGACGCGGTCCTGTTCGACCTGCTAACCGCCCTGCTCGACTCGTGGACCTCATGGAACCGTGCGGCAGGCTCCGACGAAGCGGGCCGCGCATGGCGTGCCGCCTATCTGCGTCTGACATACGGCTGCGGCCGCTACGTTCCCTACGAACAACTGGTGCGCGAGGCCGCCACGCAAGTCGGTTTGTCCGAATCGGCCGCGAACGCGCTCCAGGCGAACTGGCTGAACCTGACGCCGTGGCCCGGCGCGCTCGGTGCGTTGCGCGCGCTCGCGCCGCACTGCAAGCTCGCGGTCGTCACCAATTGCTCGACGCGGCTCGGCTCGCAGGCGGCCGCGCTCTTGCCCGTGAGCTGGGACGCGATCGTGACCGCCGAGGAAGCCGGCGTCTACAAGCCGGACCCGCAACCGTACCGCCTCGCGCTCGACAAGCTCGGCGTCGAGCCGCGCCGCGCCGCGTTCGTCGCCGGCTCGAGCTACGACATGTTCGGCACCGCGGCCGTCGGTTTGCGGACTTACTGGCACAACCACGTCGCCCTGCCGCTCGTCACGGGAGCGCAGGCGCCCGAGGTCGAAGCGGCCTCGCTCGATGGGCTGGTGCCGTGGCTCGCAGGCTTTGGCCGCGATCGTCGTCACTGAATCTCCAACCTCACCTCGCTCCTCAGGTGCAAACATGAAACTCGAACAGATCGAAACCCCGGCCGCGCTGATCGACGTCGCGCGGATGCAGAAGAACATCGCGCGGATGCAGGGGCGGATGAATGCGCTCGGCGTCGCGTTCCGGCCGCACGTGAAGACCACCAAGTGCATCGACGTCATGCGCGCGCAGATCGCCGCCGGCGCGCGCGGCATCACGGTGTCGACGCTGAAGGAAGCGGAAGCGTTCTTCGCGGCCGGCGTCGACGACATCCTGTACGCCGTCAGCATGGTTCCGTCGAAGCTGCCGCGCGCGCTCGCGCTGCGCCGCCAGGGCTGCGAACTGAAGCTCGTGGTCGACAATCCGACCGCCGCCACGGCGATCGCCGCGTTCGGCGACCAGCACGGCGAAACGTTCGAGGTCTGGATCGAGGTCGATACGGACGGACATCGCTCGGGCATCCAGCCCGAACAGCAGACGCTGCTCGACGTCGGGCGGATTCTGCACGAGAACGGCGTGAAGGTCGGCGGCGTGATGACCCATGCGGGTTCGAGCTACGAGTTGAATACGCCTGAGGCGCTCGCCGCGCTCGCGGAGCAGGAGCGCGCGGGCTGCGCGCGCGCCGCCGAACGGTTGCGCGAGGCGGGCATCGCGTGTCCGGCCGTCAGCGTCGGTTCGACGCCGACCGCGCTCGCCGCGCGGCATCTCGAAGGCGTCACCGAGGTGCGGGCCGGCGTCTACGTGCTGTTCGATCTGGTCATGCACAACGTGGGCGTTTGCACGCTCGACGACATCGCGCTTAGCGTACTCACGACCGTGATCGGTCATCAGGAAGACAAAGGCTGGGCGATTCTCGACGCGGGCTGGATGGCGTTAAGCCGTGACCGCGGTACGTCGCGGCAGTCGCACGATTTCGGCTATGGGCAGCCGTGTTTGCTCAATGGCACGTTGCTGCCGGACTATGTCGTGAGCGGCGCCAATCAGGAGCATGGGATTCTTGCGGCGGTTGCGGCCGATGCGCGAGCCGATGCACGGACCGAGGACATCGCGCAGCGCTTTCCGATCGGTATGAAACTGCGCATTCTGCCGAACCACGCTTGTGCGACCGGCGCGCAGTTCCCCGAGTATCACGCGGTTGCGCCGGACGGCAGCAGCGTCGAATGGCAGCGATTTTACGGCTGGTAGGTCGGCGGCTTCAAAACATGCCCGGCGCACTCGGCACACTCAAGGAGAACCAACGGCTTCTGCCAGAATCATCCATCGCCCATAGACGGACGTGAATCCCGCCGTTAGCGTGGAATCTCCACAGGAATACAAAGCGCCGGGTTGTTTCATCGTTCACTGATCTACAAACGGCAGAGTGGGCGATTTCCAAGGTCATACAGGACAACGCGGCCCGGATAACGACGTGGGCGCAATCTCATACCGGTTCCATACGACTGGAACTGACGGGCGATGCAGGTAGGCAGGTAGGGTACGGGGTCATTCGCAAGACGGGGGAGATGGTGAATCTGAGCAAGGTTCACATGTTCTTGATCCGGAAGGAATATAACGGCATGCCATACTACGTCCTGACCGCCTACCTGATGCCATGAGCTTACTGTGAAAGACGAATCACCTTACCCGAATCTGGATTTTCTGATTCATGGCTATTTCAATGAAGATTTCGATTTATGGGGCAATGACGTACAGGAAATTGTCACGTGCTTCAAAAAAGAGAGCGACAAGACCCTTCATAAGTTAGTCGTGGATGAAATCGATCGTTTTGCAAGCGACCATTCCGCCAACTTGGACGGATATTTTGAGGAAATCTATGGCCTCTACGTTGATCCCGAACCGTGGGGTCACACGACCGCCTCATTTCTCGATGAAGTGAAGCGTCTCCTGAGACAGTAGATAGCCCCAAACCTGCTGCGAAACGTCGGTCACTCATCCTCTTCCGACAACCCCGCCAACAGATCGTCGACCGCGCGATACACGCGCTCGACGATCTCCGGTCCCACCTTGCGCTCGAGCTCGCGATAGTGCGCCTCGAGATCCTTCGAAATCACGCGCACCAGGTCGACGCTCGTATCGGTCAGCGACACGAGCACGCGCCGCTGATCCTCCGCGAAACGTTCTTTCGTCACGAGTTCCATGCTCTCCATGCGCGCGAGCACGCCGGCCATGCTCGGGCTCGAAATCGTGCAGATGTCGGAGATGTGGCGCGGCTCCATCGGGCCGTGCTCGTTGAGCGCGCGAATCACTCGCCATTGCTGCTCGGTGAGTCCATGCGCGGTGATCAACGGACGAAAACGCTCCATCATTTTTTCGCGGGCGCGTAACAACAGCATCGGCAAATTGCGGTGCAAAACTCGGGTGGACGCAGCGGACATGGCGGCAAGGAATCAGAAAAAAACAGCTGTCGAAGCTTACGGGAAAACCCGCGATCAACCGGCAGCCTATTGACCGTCGATGATATCAAGCGGGATACTACTAACATCTTAGTGTTTTCGCAAAACTTTCGCCACGAGGCTGCGCATTTATGTTTGCCCTTGCCGATCATCTGCTGCATCCCGAAGGCGACGCGCTGTCTCGCGACGTGGACGCGCACACCGCGGCCGCGTTGCTGGCACGCGGCGTTGCGTGTCGCGCGCCGCTCAGCGGCGTCGTGTACGGCGCCCTGCTGAACGATCGCGCCGCCTTGAACGCGCTGGGCGACGCAGTGCATGCGGCACCGTACAAGGCACCGCCGAAAGCGCCGATTCTGTATCTGAAGCCGCGCAACACGCTGGCCGGGCATCGGGCGCGCGTGGTCGTGCCGGATAACACGCTCGGCGTCGAGGTCGGCGCGTCACTCGGCATCGTGATCGGCCGTACCGCGACGCGCGTCGGCGTCGAGCGCGCGGCGGACTACATCGCCGGCTATACGCTGGTCGGCGATCTGAGCGTGCCGCATACCAACGTGTATCGCCCGAACGTGCGACTGCGCGCATGCGACGGCTTCTGCGTGATCGGACCGGCGCTCGTCGCCGCGCGCCACGTCGCCGCGCCGGATCGGCTCGACATCGCCGTCTCGCTGAACCGCGCCGAACCGTTCACGGCAAGCACCGCAACCTCGGTGCGCAACGTCGCGCAATTGCTCGCCGACGTCACCGATTTCATGACGCTGAACGCGGGCGACGTGCTCACGCTCGGCGTCCGGCACGGCTCGCCGGTCGCGCACGTCGGCGATACGGCCACGCTGTCGATCGGCACGCTGCCGCCCTTGACCATATCGTTCATCGGCATGGATCAACGAAACGGAGAACTGTCATGATGCGCGGTCGCGTCGCCTATGCGGGAGCGATTCACGAAGCGTATCCGCACGAGCAGGGTGTGCGCCTAGCCGACGGCCGCGTGCGTCGCGAGGACGAAGTGGTCTGGCTTGCGCCGATCGAAGTCGGCACGATCTTCGCGCTCGGTCTGAACTACGCCGAGCACGCGAAGGAATTGCAGTTCAGCAAACAGGAAGAACCGCTGGTGTTTCTGAAGGGGCCCGGCACGGTGCTCGGCCATCGCGGCGTCACGCGTCGCCCCGCCGACGTCACGTTCATGCACTACGAGTGCGAGCTCGCGGTCGTGATCGGGCGAACCGCGCAAAACGTCGCGCGTGAAGACGCCATGCAGCACGTGGCGGGCTACATGATCGCGAACGACTACGCGATTCGCGACTACCTCGAAAACTACTATCGCCCGAATTTGCGCGTGAAGAATCGCGACGGCGGCACGGTGCTCGGCCCCTGGTTCGTCGACGCCGCCGACATCGCCGACGTCACGCAGCTCGAGCTGCGCACGTTCGTCAACGGCACGCGTCAGCAATGCGGCAATACGCGCGATCTCGTCACGGGCATCCGCGCACTGATCGAATACCTGAGCGGCTTCATGACGCTCGCGCCCGGCGACGTGATCCTGACCGGCACGCCCGAAGGCATCGTCAACGTCAACACGGGCGACGAAGTCGTCTGCGAAATCGACGGCCTCGGCCGGCTCGTCAACACGATCGCCTCGGACGCGGACTTCGGCCGCGCCTGATCGACAGCAAAAATCCACCGAACAGCGAAAGGACAAGGCAATGCCGATCGACCATCTGATCAACGGCGAGGCGTGCACCTCGAGCGACTATTTCGAAACCGTCAATCCGGCCACCCAGGAAGTGCTCGCCGAGGTCGCACGCGGCGGCGCGAAGGAGATCGATGCGGCCGTGCAAGCGGCCAAAGGCGCCTTCCCCGCCTGGGCCGCGAAACCCGCCGCGCAACGCGCGAAGCTGATTCGCAAACTCGGCGAGCTGATCACGAAGCACGTGCCGGAAATATCGGAGACCGAAACGAAGGACACCGGCCAGACGATCTCGCAGACCCGCAAGCAACTGGTGCCGCGCGCAGCCGACAACTTCAGCTATTTCGCCGAGATGTGCACGCGCGTCGACGGCCACACGTACCCGACCGACTCGCATCTGAACTACACGCTGTTTCATCCGGTCGGCGTGTGCGCGCTAATCTCGCCGTGGAACGTGCCGTTCATGACGGCCACCTGGAAGGTGGCGCCCTGCCTCGCGTTCGGCAACACCGGTGTGCTGAAGATGAGCGAGCTGTCGCCGCTGAGCGCCTCGATGCTCGGCAAGCTCGCGCTCGAAGCGGGCATCCCGGCGGGCGTGCTGAACGTCGTGCACGGCTATGGCAAGGAAGCGGGCGAGCCACTCGTCGCGCATCGCGACGTGCGCGCGGTGTCGTTCACCGGGTCGACCGCGACCGGCAATCGCATCGTGCAAACCGCAGGCCTGAAGAAGTTCTCGATGGAGCTTGGCGGCAAGTCGCCGTTCGTGATCTTCGACGACGCCGACTTCGAACGCGCGCTCGACGCCGCGGTGTTCATGATCTTCTCGAACAATGGCGAGCGCTGCACCGCGGGCTCGCGCATTCTCGTGCAGCGCTCCATTTACGCGCGGTTTGCCGAGCGCTTCGTCGAGCGCGCGAAGCGCCTGACGGTGGGCGATCCGCTCGCGGACAGCACGATCGTCGGCCCGATGATCAGCCAGGGGCATCTCGCGAAAGTGCGCAGTTATATCGAGCTCGGCCCGAAGGAAGGTGCCACGCTTGCGTGCGGCGGGCTCGATACGCCCGAGTTGCCCGACGCCTTGCGTCACGGCAATTTCGTCACGCCGACCGTGTTCGTCGACGTCGACAACCGTATGCGCATCGCGCAGGAAGAGATCTTCGGACCGGTCGCGTGCCTGATTCCGTTCGACGATGAAGCCGAGGCGATCCGTCTCGCCAACGATATTACGTATGGTCTGTCGAGCTATATCTGGACCGAGAACACGGGCCGCGCGTTGCGCGTGGCGGCCGCCGTCGAAGCCGGCATGTGCTTCGTGAACAGCCAGAACGTGCGCGATCTGCGCCAGCCGTTCGGCGGCACGAAGGCGTCGGGTGTGGGCCGTGAAGGCGGGACGTGGAGTTATGAAGTGTTCCTCGAACCGAAGAACGTCTGCGTGTCGCTCGGCTCGCATCATATTCCGCGCTGGGGCGTTTAATCGCGACGTCAAACGAAATTGCTAAAGCATGGGACCGGAGTAAGAGCTGAACGCTCTAACTCCGCTCGACATTGGAGACCGCGATGGGCAAACTGGCGTTGGCAGCAAAAGTTACACACGTGCCGTCGTTGTATTTATCCGAGCTCGACGGTCCGCACAAGGGTTGCCGTCAGGCCGCGATCGACGGACACCATGAAATCGGCCGACGCTGCCGCGAACTTGGCGTCGATACGATCGTCGTGTTCGACGTGCACTGGCTAGTGAATAGCGAATACCACATCAATTGCGCGCCGAAGTTCGAAGGCGTGTACACGAGCAACGAGCTGCCGCATTTCATCAGGAACATGCCGTACGCGTATCCGGGCAATGTCGGGCTTGGTCAGCTGATCGCGGACGTCGCCAACGAGATGGGCGTGAAAAGCCGGGCGCACAGCGAGACCACGCTCGAGCTCGAATACGGCACGCTGGTGCCGATGCGCTATATGAACGGCGATCAGCACTTCAAGGCGGTGTCGGTGGCGGGCTGGTGCATGTGGCACGACCTCGCGACCAGCGCGCGTTTCGGCCTCGCGGTACGCAAGGCCATCGAAGAACGCTACGACGGTACGGTGGCCATTCTCGCGAGCGGCTCGCTGTCGCATCACTTCGCGAACAACGGCACCGCCGAGCAGTTCATGCACAAAGTCTGGAGCCCGTTCCTCGAACAGATGGATCGCAGCGTGGTGCGCATGTGGGAAGCCGGCGACTGGAAGACCTTCTGCGACATGCTGCCGCTCTACAACGAGAAATGTTGGGGCGAAGGCGGCATGCACGATACCGCGATGCTGCTCGGTGCGCTCGGCTGGGATCGTTACGACGGCAAGGTCGAAGTCGTCACGCCTTATTTCGGCAGTTCGGGCACCGGCCAGATCAACGCGATCTTCCCGGTCACGCCGCTACCCGTCTGACACTCGCGAAGGAATCGCCATGCCTCACTTGACACTCGAATACAGCGCCAACCTCGCGGACGCGCAACGCCTCGGCGAACTCTGCAAAGACCTCGCGCAGTGCCTCGACGCGCAGCGCGATAACGGCGAGCGCGTCTATCCGCTCGGCGGCATCCGCGTGCGCGCGCTGCGCTGCGACCAGTACTGCATCGCCGATGGGCGGCCCGACGCCGCGTTCCTGCACGCGAATCTGAAGATCGGCGCGGGCCGCCCGGAGGCCGTCAAGAAGGCGACCGGCGACGCGCTGTTCGCGCTGATCAAGCAGCGCTTCGCCACTGAGTTCGAACGGCAGGGGCTCGCGTTGTCGCTCGAAATCAACGAGTTCAGCGAAGCGGGCACCTGGAAGCACAACAATCTGCACGCGCGGTTCAAGGGCTGACATCATCATGCTAGACGAACAAACCATTCGCGACCTCGCCGCGCAACTCGATCACGCGGAAAAGACCCGCACGCAGCTGCGGCATTTTTCCGCGCAGTATCCAGAGATGACCGTACAGGACGGCTACGCGATACAACGCGAGTGGGTCAAGCTGAAACTCGCCGAAGGCCACGTAATCAAGGGCAGGAAGATCGGCCTGACGTCGCGCGCGATGCAGCGCTCGTCGCAGATCGACGAACCGGACTACGCGCCCCTGCTCGACAGTATGTTCATCGAAAGCGGCGAGGACATTCGCGTGGATCGCTTCATCGCGCCGCGCGTCGAAGTAGAACTCGCGTTCTTGCTGAACAAACCGCTGAAGGGCCCCGGCGTCACGCTGTTCGCTGTGCTCGACGCGACCGCGTACGTGAGCCCGGCCGTCGAAATCATCGACGCGCGCATCGAGCAGTTCGATCGCGAAACACGCGCGCCGCGCAAGGTCCATGACACGATCTCCGACTTCGCCGCGAACGCGGGCGTCGTGCTCGGCGGCCGGCCGGTGCGTCCGCTCGACGTCGACCTGCGCTGGGTCGGCGCGCTGCTGTACAAGAACGGCGCGGTCGAGGAAAGCGGGCTCGCGGCGGCGGTGCTCAACCATCCGGCCACCGGCGTCGCGTGGCTCGCCAACAAAATTGCTCCGCATGACGAATCGTTGAATGCGGGCGACGTGATCCTGAGCGGCTCGTTCACGAGCCCGGTTCCCGCCCGCGCGGGCGACACGTTCCACATCGACTATGGCCCGCTCGGCGGCATCGGTTTGAATTTCATCTGAACGCATCAATATGTCCTTGCCGAACAACCCCTTCAAGCGCGCGCTCGCCGAAGGCAGACCGCAGTTCGGCCTGTGGGCCGCGCTCGCCGATGCCTACGTGACCGAGCTGCTCGCCACCGCCGGCTTCGACTGGCTGCTGATCGACAACGAGCACGCACCGAACGACGTACGCAGCACGCTGTCGCAATTACAGGCGGTCGCCGCGTATCCGTCGCATCCGGTCGTGCGGCCGTTACGCAGCGACGCCGCGCTGATCAAGCAGTTGCTCGACATCGGCGCGCAAACGCTGCTGCTGCCAATGATCGACACGGCCGCGCAAGCGCTCGATGCGGTCGCGGCCACGCGTTATCCGCCACAAGGCATTCGCGGCGTCGGCAGCGCGCTCGCGCGTGCGTCGCGCTGGAATCGCGTGCCCGGCTATCTGGACACCGCCGCCGACGAACTGTGCGTGATCGTGCAGGCGGAGACCGTGCAGGGCCTCGACAATCTCGTGGAGATCGCGCATGTGGATGGCGTCGACGGCGTGTTTTTCGGGCCGTCGGATCTGAGCGCGTCGATGGGATTGCTCGGCAAGCCGGGCGACGCGCGCGTGCGCGACGCGATTCGCCACGGCATCGACACCGTGCGCACCGCTGGCAAGGCAGCGGGCGTGCTCGCCCCTGATCCCGCGCTGGCGGCCGAATATCTGGCGGCGGGCGCGACCTTCGTCGCGGTCGGCACGGACACCGGCTTGCTGAGCCGCGCGGCCGCGGACCTCGCCGCGTCGTACAAGGAGCTGGCGGCGAGCGCGCCGCAGGTCAAAGGCGGGTATTGAAGCGAAAGCCTTTCACTTCCCCTACTCGCTCGCCGGCCAAGGCAAGCCTCGCGCCGACCAATCCAGCTCGACCCCCATCACACAGCGCCCGCTCGCCAGCTGCACGGCAAGTGTCACTGCGATGCACGGCCGCCCGCTCGCGAGCGACAGATAAGAATTACTGGTGACCGCCTCGCCGGGCAGCAGCACCGCATTGCGGAAGTACGGCCGATGATCCCAGCGCGCATCGCTCGGATTCGCGACCGGCTGCAGCGACGCCGCGTCCTCGCACCATGCGGACCCGCGCACCTCGTGACCGATCTGGCGGCCGGTGCCGTCGAGGATGAAACAGCTGATGCAACGCTTGAAGGTGGCGAGCAGCGCGAACGCGTCGTCCATCATGGCGCCGGCGCGCAAGCCGTCGGCCGCGCGCCGCAGTTCGAGCCGGTACGGCTCCATTTCGGATTCGAACAACGCATGCTGATGCGCACGGCCCTGCGCGATCACGTCGAACGCATCGTCGATCTGGCGATGCACCGACTCGGGCGGCGCGATCTCTGCCGCGGGCCGCCCTAGCAGATAGCCCTGCGCGAAATCGACATTCGACTCGACCGCGAGAATCAGCTCGTCGGCCGTCTCGACGCCTTCGACGACCACCAGCATCCCCGCCTGGTGCAGCAGCGACACGAGTTTCGGCAGGATCGGCTGCTGCGTGCCGTACGTGGTCGCGCGAATCAGCTCGCCGTCGAGCTTGACGAGGTCCGGCCGGATCCGCAGCAGCCGGTCGAGATTCGACTGGCCCGCGCCGAAGTCGTCGACTGCGATCAGGAAGCCGTGCTGGCGATAGCGCGCCGCCGCGCGCGACATCTCGTCGACGCTGCCGCCATGCGATTCGAGAATCTCCAGAATCACGCGCTCGGGTTCGAGCCCCGCGGCGCGCACGATCTTCGTCAACTGGTCGGCGTAGCCTTCGGCGACGAAGGTGGACGGCAGGATGTTCAGGAACAGCCACGCGTCGCCGGGCAGCGCGCGACGCGCGTTGCCGAGATGCACCGCGTGGCTCGCGCGGTCGAGCGCGCCTTCGTCGCTCGACGGCTTCGGCGCGAACATCACGACCGGCGGCACCAGCGTGCCGTCGCCATGCTCTCCGCGCAGCAGCGCCTCGAAGCCGACCTGCTTCTGATGCGATAGGCTGTAGAGCGGCTGAAAGTGCGAGATCAGAAAGAAGTCTTCCCAGCGGTAGCGCGCCGCGTCGGCGCTCGGATCGCCGAACGGTGACTGCAGCGCGTCGAACGGCAGCGCGCGTTCCGCGCAGACACGGTTGCGGCCCGTCTGCTTCGCGCGCAGCAAGGCTTCGTCCGCGCGATCGAGCAGCATCATGAAGCTTTCGCCGCGCCGATGCTCGGCGACGCCGAAGCTCGCGGTCAGATGGCCGTCCGGCCGTTCGATCGCGGCGATGTCGAGGCGCAGCCGCTCGGCGATCTGCAGCGCGCCGGTGAGATCATTGTCGAGCAGCAGCGCGAATTCCTCGCCGCCGATGCGGCTCACGCTTGGGTAGAGCGCAACCGCGTCCTTCAGCACCTGCGCGACCTGGAACAGCGCATGGTCGCCGACCGCATGACCGAAGCGGTCGTTGAGCGACTTGAAGCTGTCGATGTCGAGAAAGATCGCGCTGATCTGCGCCCCTGGCGCCAGCGTCTCGAGGCGTCCCTGCGCGTGCTTGACGAACGAGCGACGATTTTGCAGGCCGGTCAGCGGATCGGTCGCCGCGAGTTGCGCGAGCTGGCTCTCGAGCAGAAAGTGATTGCGCCGGAAACGGTAGAAGCCGAAATGGAATACCACCGCCGTCGGCGCACCGATCGCGATGAGCCACGTCCACACGGCCGCGTCGACCTCGGGCGTATGAGCTTTGCCGCGCAGCAGCGCGATGGCCGCCGCGTAGAACACCACGCTGCCGGTGACGAAATGCGCGGGCGTGAGCCATAGCGGCGCCGCGCAGATCGGTATCACCACGAATGCGGGCAATAGCCACGGCAACGGATGCGCGAGGCCCTTCGCATTCAGCACGAGCCCGGCGATCAGCACCAGTTCGTACGCGACGCCGATCGCGCCGAACAGCGCCGTCGACTTCGCGCGCGGGATCGCCAGCACCAGCAGCGCGAGCAGGAGCGCGCATAGCAGCCGGTACGCGAGCGGCCCGGCCGGTGCGCCGACCAGTTCGCGCGCCGTTACCGTGCACAGGAACGCAACCACCGTGAAGCCCATCGTCACGAGGGAAAGCGGCCGCTGATGGTCGAGCGAGCGCCGGTGAAAGCGCTCACGCATGCTTGGCTCGGGCAGGTGCTGCGTCGGGATGGCAGACATAGATGGTTGATCAGGGTTTCCGGTCACTCGCCAATAGTTATCGGCAAACGTTCGATAAACATTTATGGCTAACGTAACACGACGTATAAATTCGGCGCCTGCGTGCCGAACGACGCCGCGCCGATCTTTCGCGCGACTCACCATCCGCCGAATGCATGATTAAAAGACTAAAGCTCAAAGCAGGCCGGATTGCCGGCTAATACACCTATGGTTCCGCAAGCCTTTTCGCGCGCCAGGCGAAGATTAACCTTTCAATTTCTTTTAAGCAGCAAAAATTACGCAATTCATGTGGCTCGATTGCGCGCTTATTACCGTATAAGCCGAGCAATGGAAAGTGGCTAAAAGCGTGTGTCTTAAGTAGACTGCTTGCAATGTGTGCCGGACACCCTAGACAACCCGGTAGAAATGACGTAATCGGCGCCCCGTTGCCGAACGACTCCAATGCTCAATGGCTGTCACGTCCGCAATGTGCAACGGGCCGCGACCACTTCCGGAAAACATGGTCCCAATCCTCAACTATCTGCTCGAACGCCAAATCTCGCCGCAATGGCGCGGCATGCTGAGCGCGCTGGCGAGCGAGTTCGAAGCGCAAATCGGACACGACGAGCTGCGCCAGCTGATGCATCGCGTCGGCAGCCGTTTCGCGCTCGCGTATCCGCTGCCCGCCTGCGCATCGACGGCCGAGCTCGAGCAGGTGTTGAATTCTTACTGGCATCAGATGGATTGGGGTTACGTCGCGCTCGCCGATGAGGCGGAGTCGCTGCGCATCATTCACTATTGCGCGCCGCTGCCCGCCTTCGGCGAATCGGCGCTCGCCTGGACGCCGGCATTTCTCGAAGGCGCCTATCAGACGTGGTTGAGCGCGTTGGGCGCGCAGGGTTTGTCGGTCGTGCAGACGAGCGCGTTCGGCGAGGACAGCTCGCTCGAATTCCGCCTCGGCCGTCACCCCGCCTGAGCACCAGCGGGTGCTGCACGCGTACGTGCGAACGAGCGTGCGACGGCGATACAGCCGCCACGCAGAATCAGGGAAGGCAGTTCAAACAAACAGCACCCCGAGCAGTCGGTTTGGGGCCATGCACGGTATGTAAGAGACGACGGCATCATGAGTTCATCGAGCGACATCGAAAAACTGTTCGAGCAATTTGGCGGCGACGCCAACGCGTACCAGGAGATCGGCCGCGAGAACGACGCGCGCACCGCGCGCACTCGTTGGCCGCTGCTCGTGACGCTCGATCTGACGCAACCGGCCATTCCGGCAATCGGCCAGCTTCGCGACGCGAAACCACAGCCGCCTATAACCGTGGCGCCACGGGCCGCCGTCCACGAGGACACGACACCGAAGGACATGGCATCCGTGACGCGCGCGAAGGCACCGCTGTTCACGCGTCCGCACCGGCGTGACATTCCACCGGTACCTGTGGCCGCAGCCCAGCCCGCGGCGCCGAGCGGCGCGTCACGCTTCCGCACGGCCGACGAACTCGACGAGGCGGCCGCGCAAACGATTGCGCCTGTCGCGCCAGGCAGGACACGCCCCGCCGCGCCCGCTCATGGCAGCGCGAGCACGGCACCGGCATCGTCGATGCCACCGCCACCAGCCCCGCAACCCACCTATACGGCCCAACCCGCGCAACCGGCCCAACCGCCGTCGATCCTCGGCAAGATGTTTGCAGCGCAAACCCCGAGCGCGCCGCCGCAAGCGGCCGCGGCCGCGTCGCTGAACTCGGTGTTCGACCGTCTGCGCGGCACGTCCGCCCAAGGCACGCAAGCACCCGCCGGCACCGCGCGCGGCGGCTTCGCCTCGTGGCTCACCAACGGTCCGCGTCGCTCATGAAAGTCATTGCCGTGGTGTCCGCCAAAGGGGGGGTCGGCAAGACCACCCTCGCCGCCAATCTCGCCTCCGTGCTCGCCAACAGCGGCCGGCGTGTGATTGCACTCGATCTCGATCCTCAGAACGCCCTGCGGCTGCACTTCGGCGTGCCGCTCGACAGCATCGACGGCCTGTCGCGCGCGACTCTCTCGGGCAACCCGTGGCAAACGGTGATGTTCGACGGTATCGACGGCGTGACCGTGCTGCCGTACGGCGCGCTGCTGGAGGACGACCGCCGCCGCCTCGAGGCGCAGATCGACCAGCATCCGCAATGGCTCGCGCAGTCGCTGCAGCACCTGCGGCTCGATGCGTCCGACATCGTGATCGTCGATACGCCGCCCGGCTCGTCGACCTACGTGCGAACCGCGCTGAGCGCGGCCACCTTCGCGTTGAACATCGTGCTCGCCGACGCCGCGTCGTACGCGGCGATCCCGCAGATGGAGCGGCTGATCGAAACCTACGCGGCGCCGCGCGCGGACTTCGGCGGCGTCGGCTACGTGATCAACCAGATCGACCAATCCCGCCAGTTGACCAAGGACGTGCTGAAGGTGCTGCGTCAGATGCTCGCCGGCAAGGTGTTCCCCGGCGTGATCCATCTCGACGAAGGCGTCAGCGAAGCGCTCGCCTGCGACACCACGCTGATCCATTACGATCCGCTGAGCCAGGCCGCCGCCGATTTCCGCGCATGCGCCGCCTGGCTCATGGCGGCGCTCGACGCGATCGCCGCCCGGCCAAGGAACGTCGCATGAGCAGTCCAGCCTCCTCGCGCGAGCCCGAGGGCGGCGAGCCGTCGCGGTTCCAACGCTTCATCGACGCAAGCTTCTGGAACAGCCGCATCGTCACCGCGCTCGTCACGATGCTCGCGCTGTACATGCTGTACTTCGTGTTCACGGTGCCGCTCGAGTTCTATCAGCAGCTGACCTTCGCGACCCTGTGCTTCGTGCTCGCGCTGCTGTTTCGCCGTCGTCCCGGCCGCTACGCGACGATGGTGATGATCATGCTGTCGATCGTCGCGTCGGGCCGCTACATGTACTGGCGGCTGACCGAAACGACCTACTGGGAGCATCCGCTCGACGCCGCCTGGGGTCTGCTGCTGGTGTCCGCCGAGCTCTACGCGACGATCGTGCTGATGCTCGGCTACTTCCAGACCGCGTGGCCGCTCAAGCGCAAACCAATGCCGCTGCCCGCCAATCGCGACGAATGGCCGACCGTCGACGTGTTCATCCCGACCTACAACGAGCCGCTCGCCGTCGTGAAGCCGACCATCTACGCGGCGCTCGCGCTCGACTACCCGGCCGACAAGATGTCGATCCACGTGCTCGACGACGGCCGCCGCGCCGAGTTCAAGGCGTTCTGCGAGGAAGTCGGCGTGAACTGGACGATCCGCACGCACAATCGCCACGCGAAGGCCGGCAACATCAACGAGGCGCTGAAGATCACGAGCGGCGAGTACCTCGCGATCTTCGACTGCGATCACATCCCGACCCGCTCGTTCCTGCAGATCGGCCTCGGCTGGTTCCTGCGCGACAAGCTGCTGTCGATGCTGCAAACGCCGCACCACTTCTTCTCCGCCGACCCGTTCGAGCGCAACCTCGGCACTTTCCGCAAGGTGCCGAACGAAGGCGAGCTGTTCTACGGCCTCGTGCAGGACGGCAACGATCTGTGGAACGCGACGTTCTTCTGCGGCTCGTGCGCGCTGCTGCGCCGGAGCATGGTCGACGAGATCGGCGGCATCGCGGTGGAGACCGTCACCGAGGACGCGCACACCGCGCTGAAGCTGCACCGCCTCGGCTACACCACCGCGTATCTGGCGATTCCGCAGGCCGCCGGCCTCGCGACCGAAAGCCTGTCGGGCCACATCGGCCAGCGCATCCGCTGGGCGCGCGGCATGACGCAGATCTTCCGCATCGACAATCCGCTCACCGGCAAGGGGCTGAAGATCGGCCAGCGGCTGTGTTACCTGAACGCGATGATGCACTTCTTCTACGGCGTGCCGCGTCTCGTGTTCCTGACCGCGCCGCTGTCGTATCTGTTCTTCGGCGCGCATGTGATCGAGGCGGCGGCCAGCACGATCGCGATCTACGCGCTGCCGCACATGATGCACGCGAGCATCACCAACTCGCGGATGCAGCGCCTGTTCCGCCATTCGTTCTGGGCCGAGGTGTACGAGTCGGTGCTGGCGTCGTACATCACCGCGCCGACGCTGCTCGCGCTGATCAACCCGAAGCTCGGCAAGTTCAACGTGACGGCCAAGGGCGGCGTGATCGAGAAGAGCTACTTCGACTGGTCGATCTCGCGGCCGTATCTGTTCCTGCTGCTGCTGAACCTGCTCGGTTTCCTCGCGGGTCTCATGCACATCTACATGAACTGGCACGTGCGCAGCATCGTCGAGACCACACTGCTCAATCTCGCGTGGACCAGCTACAACATGCTGATCCTCGGCGCGAGCGTGGCCGCCGCGAGCGAGCGCCGCCAGATCCGCGCGGTGCCGCGCGTCGCGATGAAGATGCCCGTGATGCTGAAGTTCTCGACCGGCCGCACGCTCGCGTGCGAAACGATCGACTACTCGGAAGGCGGCGTCGGCGTCGCGCTGCCCAGCACCATCGAAGTGCCGATGCAGGAGCGCGTGACCGTGTCGCTGTTCCGCGGCGACGAAGAGTACGCGTTCCCCGCCACCGTCAGTTTTACCGAGCCGGGACGCGTGGGGCTGCGCTTTTCGTCGATGTCGCGCGAACAGGAGTACGAGTTCGTCAAAACCACCTTCGCCCGCGCGGACGCGTGGACCGGCTGGGCCGAGGGACGCGAGACGGACACACCGCTGCGCGGCCTGTCGCACGTGCTGAAGGTCGGTGTGCGCGGCATCGCGGGGCTGTTCGAACATCTGTATGACGACTTGCGCAGTTCGATCAAAAGCCGTCCCGCGGACGTCAAGAAGCTAAAAACGAAAGACTGATCTATGGGCTACCGGATGGCCACGGACAATATCGAACGCCCGGCACACGGGCGCAACAGCATTGGACCCCAATCGCGCCTGTCTGCTTGTCACGGCTTGCGACACTCGCGGCGAATCATGCGCGGCGTCGCCTGCTGGCTCGCGCTGCAGACCGCGCTGGCGTCGTTCGTGCCGCTCGCTGAAGCGGCCCCCCCTGCCGCCGCCAAACCGGCGTCGGACGCGGCGGCACCCGCCGGCGCGCCGCAAACCCCGCAAGTCGCGACCGGTGTCGGCAACGTGCCCGCGCCGAGCGCGGCCGTGCCGTTCGATCCGAACGCGATCGCCCAGGGCCCGCTCGCCACGCCGACGCCCGCGCTCGCGGCGGCGTCGGTGAAGGCGCCCGGCACGCGCACGCCGACCACCGCCGAGCCCGGCACGCTGGTGCCCGGAGGCCGCCGCCAGACGCTGACGTTCGCCGACTTCGGCGCGCTCGACCCGCTGCAATTGCGCGGCGTCGACGGACAGAACGGCATCGCGTTCTCGGTGCGCGGCGACGAGGTCGTGACCGGCGCGACGCTGCATCTGATCTACAGTTATTCGCCCGCGCTGTTGGCGAACCTGTCGCAGCTGAAGGTGCTGGTCAACGGCGAAGTCGCGGCGACGCTGCCGCTGCCGCACGAGCAGGCCGGCATGCTGGTCGCGCGCGAGATCACGATCGATCCGCGCTTCATCACCGACTTCAACCGCCTGAACCTGCAGCTGATCGGCCACTACACGACGGCCTGCGAAGATCCCGCCAACTCGTCGCTGTGGGCGACGATCAGCAACGCGAGCTCGCTCGACCTGACCTACTCGTCGCTCGCGACGAAAGCGGAGCTGGCCGCGCTGCCGCAGCCGTTTTTCGACCGCCGCGACGTGCGCCGCCTCGAGCTGCCGTTCGTGCTCGCGCAGAAGCCGGGCAACGGCACGCTCGAAGCCGCCGGCATCGTCGCGTCGTGGTTCGGCTCGCTCGCCGGCTACCGCGGCGCGGTGTTTCCCACCCAGCTCGACAACGCGCCGCTGTCGGGCAACGCGGTCGTGTTCGCGACCAGCGACCAGCATCCGGCCGGCGTGACGATTCCCGAGATCACCGGGCCGACCATCGCGGTGGTCGAGCGCGACGCGAACGCGCGCGGCAAGCTGCTGCTCGTGCTCGGCCGCAACGAGGCCGAGCTGAAGACCGCCGCGAAGTCGCTCGGGATCGGCCATAGCGCGCTGTCCGGCGCGAGCGCCACGATCACGTCGCTGCACGAAATTACGCCGCGCGTGCCGTACGACGCGCCGAACTGGCTGCCGACCGACCGCGCGGTGCGCTTCGGCGAGCTCGCCGATCCGAAAGACCTGACCGTGTTCGGCTACGACGCCGACGCGGTGCGCATCAACATGCGGGTGCCGCCCGATCTGTTCATGTGGCACACGCGCGGCGTGCCGATCGATCTGCGCTACCGCTACACGGTGCGGCCGGCGCGCGACCGCTCGTCGCTGAACATCAGCGTGAACAACGGCTTCGTGCAGGCGCTGCCGATTCCGGCGCGCCCTGCGTCGGTGTTCGACCTGAGCCGCTACTTCAACCTCATCATGCCCGACGGCACCGCCGACGCGCGCCGCAACATCCGCATCCCGCCGCTGCTGATGACGCCGCGCACACAGCTGCGGCTGCACTTCTACTACGACATCCCGAACACCGGCGAATGCGCGGGCCGCCTGCTGCAGAACGTGGTCGGCGCGATCGATCCGAACTCGACGATCGACCTGTCGTCGTTCCCGCACTACATGGCGCTGCCCGATCTGGCCGCGTTCGCCAACAGCGGCTTTCCGTTCACGCGGATGGCGGACCTCTCCGAGACCGCCGTCGTGCTGCCGGACGACCCGGACGCGAGCGACTACAGCCTGTATCTGCTGACGATGGGCCGGATGGGCGAATCGACCGGCTATCCGGTCTCCGGCGTGACCGTCACCCATGCGGCCGATGTCGAGCGCCTCGCCGACAAGGACCTGCTGGTGTTCGGCGCGCCTGGCAAGCAGCCGCTGTTGCAGCGCTGGTCGAAGTCGATGCCGTTCTCCAGCGACGGCGCCGCGCACACGTTCCAGCTCACCGACCTGGTGTTCAAGCTGCGGGACTGGTGGCACGGCGAGCACGGCGTCGAGCGCACGCCCGCGCGTGCCGATCTGACGATGGTCAGCTCGAACGGCGCGGCGCTGCTAACCGGCTTCGAGTCGCCGCTGCAGCGAGGCCGCAGCGCGGTTGCGCTGATCAGCGCGGCCGGCCCGTCGGATGCCGATCTGTCCGCCGCGCTGCTCGACGCCGACGTGCTGCCGAAGATTCAAGGCGCGATGGCCGTGATCCATGGCCGCGCCGTCACCATCACGTCGAACGGCACCGCATACTACGTGGGCAGTCTGTCGCCGCAGGAGTATCTGCGCTGGGCACTGTCGTCGCATCCGCTGCTGCTGTTGCTCGGCGGCGTGCTCGCCGCGCTGATCATCGCGGCCTTGTGCTACCGGACGCTTCGCGCGATCGCCGCGCGTCGGCTGAAGGACTGATGGAACGGATATGACTCGAATGCGGTTTCGGATCAGCAGAAGAACCTCTTTTGCGCTCGCGCTCGGTATCGGCATGACGGCGTCGGCCAGTCTGGCGGGTTTGAGCGGCGCCGCTCAGGCCGCCCAGAACGGCGCTGCATGCGGCGACTGGGGCGCCTGGCAAAGCTTCGTGCAACGCTTCGTCCAGGCCGACGGCCGCGTGATCGATTTCTCGACGCCGGCCCAGCAGACCACCTCGGAAGGCCAGTCCTACGCGCTCTTTTTCGCGCTGGTCGCCAACGACCGCGCGACCTTCGACAAGCTGCTCGGCTGGACCCGCGCGAATCTCGCGGGCAACCAGTTCGACGCCCAGAACCTGCGGCTGCCCGCATGGCAATGGGGCAAGAAGCCGGACGGCTCGTACGGCGTGCTCGATCCGAATTCGGCGTCGGATTCCGACCTCTGGATCGCCTACGATCTGCTGCAGGCCGGCCGCCTGTGGCACAACCCCGCCTACACGCAACTGGGCCAGGCACTCGCCGAGCGCATCGCGCACGACGAAGTCGCGAATCTATCTGGCCTCGGGCCGATGCTGCTGCCGGGGGCGCAGGGCTTCAGGAACGGCAACGTCACGCGTCTGAATCCGAGCTATCTGCCGCTGCCGGTGTTGCGCGCGCTCGCGCACGAGGTGCCGGACGGCCCGTGGGCCACGCTCGCCGACAACGCTTATCAGTTCGTCAAAACCGTGTCGCCGCAAGGCTTCGCGCCTGACTGGGCGGCGTGGCAGAACGGTCGGTTCGTCGTCGATCCGAAGAACGGCGACGTCGGCAGCTACGATGCGATCCGCGTCTATCTGTGGGCCGGCCTCGCTTCGCCCGCCGATCCGCTCGCGAAGCCGTGGCTCGGCGCGCTCGGCGGCATGCGCGCGAAGGTCGCGCAGAACGGCTTCCCGCCGGAGAAGGTGTCGTCGACCACCGGCGCGTCGAGCGGCGAAGGCCCGCTCAGCTATTGGGGCGCGCTCGCGCCATACTTCAAGACACTGGGCGACGAGCACGGACTCGGCCTCGCGCGCACACGGCTCGCCGCGCTCGACGCGAACGTTCCGGGCCGTGAACCGGTGTACTACGATCGTGTGTTGGGTCTGTTCGGCACGGGGTTCATCGATGGCCGCTATCGCTTCGATCAAGCCGGCGGTCTCGTGCCCGCCTGGAGGACCGCATGCGATTGAACGCCCTCGCCGGGTCGCTGCATATCGCGCTGTCCGTCGGCGCGCTCTTGTGCGCGGCCGCGGCCGCGCCCGATGCGCTCGCGCAGGCGAGCAAGGATCCGCTGACCGTGCTGATCGATCAGGGCAAGTACTGGCAGTCGCATCAGCGCGGCGACCTCGCCGAGCAGGCCTGGCAGAAGGTGCTCAGCATCGATCCGAAGCAGCCCGACGCCCTGTTCGGCATGGGCATGGTGCTGGCCGACCGCAAGGACGGCGCCGGCGCGCAGCAGTACCTCGCGCGGCTGAAGGCGGCCGCGCCGAATTATCCGAATCTCGATGAGCTCGGCCGCCGCCTTGGCGAAACGAGCCCGCGCGACCAGACCATCAGCGAGGCGCGCCGGCTCGCGCAAGCCGGTCAGAGCGCGAGCGCGGCGCAGGAGTATCAGCGCGCGCTGGCCGGCAAGCCCGCCACGCCCCAGTTGCAGCTCGAGTATTACCAGGCGCTGTCGGCGACGCCGCAGGGCTGGGACGAAGCACGCCGCGGCCTCGAACAGCTCGCCCACGACAACCCCAACGACCCGCGTTTCGCACTCGCGTACGCGCAGCATCTGACCTATCGCGACGTCACGCGGCGCGACGGTATCGCGCGGCTGCAAAAGCTCGCCGGCGACACCTCGGTCGGCGCGGCGGCGAAAAAGAGCTGGCGCCAGGCGCTGCTGTGGCTCGACGCGCGGCCCTCGGACGCCGCGCTGTACGAGTCGTACTTCCAGACCGCCGGTGAAGATGCCGCCGTGAAGGCGCGCTTCGATTCGATGGTGCAGCAGGACAGCGCGGCGCGCGCCCGCGCGCAGGAAAACGCCGCCGCCGACGCGCGCGGCCGCGTGATCGCCGACGGCTTCGCCGCGCTCGACCGCGACGACATCGTGAGCGCGCGCGCCAGGTTCACGTCGGTACTCGCGAACAGTCCTAACGATACCGACGCGCTCGGCGGCATGGGCATCGCCGCGCTGAAGCAGGAGCGTTTCGCCGAGGCGCGCAACTACCTCGAGCGTGCCTCGCGCGGACCGAATCCGGCGCGCTGGAAAACCGCGCTCGACAGCGCGACCTACTGGACCTACACGAGCGAAGCGATCGGCGCGCGCAGCAATGGCGAGTTCGCGAAGGCGAAGGCATTGTTCGAGCGCGCGATCGCGCTGAATCCGTCCGACGTGACTGCCCAGGTGCAGCTCGGTGAAATGCTGCTCACGACCGGCGACCCGGCCGGCGCCGAGCAGGCATACCGGATGGCACTGCGCCGCCAGGCCGACAACCCGGACGCGATTCGCGGCCTCGTCGGTGCGCTCGCCGCGCAGGGCCGTGCCGACGAGGCGTTGCAGTTCGCCAATCAGTTGAACGCGCAGCAACAGGCGAAGGTCGGCGGCATCGACCGTTTGCGCGGCGACGCGCAGGCAGCGCAGGCGCGCGCGGCCGAAGCGCGCGGCGATCTCGGCAGCGCGCGCAGCCTGTTCGAAGACGCGCTGCTGAACAAGCCCGACGATCCGTGGCTGCGGCTCGACCTCGCGCGCATCTACGTGCGCCAGGGCGCGGTCGCGAATGCGCGCAGCATGATGGACGGTCTGCTCGCCGCGCATCCGGACATGACCGATGCGCTGTACGCGAGCGCGCTGCTGTCGGCGGAAACGCAGGACTGGTCGACCGGTCTCGCGCAGCTCGACCGTATTGCGCCCGCGCAGCGCACCGATGCGATGACGACGTTGCAGCATCGGCTGTGGGTGCATCGGCAGGCCGACCTCGCGACGCGCATGGCGAAGAACGGCCAGACGCAGCAGGCCATCGCGATGTTGCGCGCCGCCGAGCCGGTGGCCGGCAACAACCCCGAGCTGATCGGCGTGATCGCCGGCGCGTACCAGCAGGCCGGCGACCCGACCCGCGCGCTCGCACTCGTGCGCGGCGCGATGAGCGCCGCGCCCGGCAACACCGATCTGCTGCTGCAATACGCGAGCATTCTGTCTGCGGCCAACCAGCAGGCCGAGCTCGGCGCCGTGATGCGCCAGTTGCAAGGCATGCAACTGACGCCGCAGCAGAGCACTGACTTCAACAACCTGAATCTCGGCATCGTCATCCGACAAGCTGACGCGGTACGCCTGCGCGGCGATCTCGCGAGCGCCTACGAGGTGATCGCGCCGTGGCTCGCCGCGATGCCCGACAACCCCGACCTGCAAGCCGCGCTCGGCCGCATGTATGCGAGCGCGGGGGACGACCGCAACGCGCTCACGAGCTTCCGCGTCGCGCTGCAGCGCCGCCCCGACGATCTGAATCTGCTGCAGGCGGCGATCTCGGCCGCGGCCGGCGCGAAGCAGTTCAGCTACGCCGAAACGCTCGCGAACCAGGCGCTCGCCCTCGCGCCCAACGACCCGGGCGTGCTCGCGACCGTGGGGCGCATGTATCGCGCCCAGGGCAAGCTGTCGCTCGCATCGACCTATCTGCAACGCTCGCTGGTCGCGGCCAACACGCCGCTGGCGGCGAACGCGCCCCGCAACGCAGGCACCAACGTGCCGCGCGGCTGGGAAGCGGCGATGGGCCAGATCGGCGCGACGCCGCTACCGGGCACCAATCCATTCGAAGGCAAAACGGCGATCGTCCCTTCGGGCGACGCCGACAATGCCGCGCGTCCCGCGCTTCCGTTCCTGAATATGCAGTCTTCCTCGCCGACGCAGACCGTGCCGAACTATCCGCCGCCCCTTCAGCCCGCGCCGTATGTCGCGCCGTATGTCGCGCCCTATACGGCGCCCGCCGCGACGCCTTATAACGCGCCTGCCGCACAGCCCGCGCCGGTCGCCGCACCGTACGGAGCGCCCCGCTCCGCCGCCGAGGTCGGCGGCTACGGACAGGAATCCAACGGATCGAGCCAGTCGGGCGCGCCGTTGCAGCCTTATCCGGGGCAAGGTCAGGCGCCCGGGCAGCCGATGCCGCGGCAGCAGTACGACGCGGGCTATGCGCAGCAGCAGCCCTATGCGCAGCAGCAAGCGTATCCGCAGCCACAGCCTTACCCGCAGCAGCAAGCGTATCCGCAGCAACCGGCGTACGGGCAACCGGCGTACGGGCAGCAGCCCTACGGCGCGCAGGACGGCTATGCGGCCACACCGTGGCCTATGTCGCGGGCCGCGCGCCAAGCGCAGGCCAACGCCGCGTCGACGACGGCGCTGCCGTACGGATCGACACGCACGAGCACGCAGAAGAGCGCCAAGAAGAGCACGGCGAAAACGAGCCAACCCGCGCCGGTCTACGCGCAGCCGCCGCCGTACCCGCAGCAGCAGGGCTACGCGCAACCGTATCAGCCGTACCCGCCGCAACAGCCCTATCAACAGCAGCCTTACCCGAACCAGGGCTACTACGCGCAGCAGCCGTACATTCCGCAACCGCCGGCCGGCTACGCGCAGCCGTACTACCCGCCCGGCAGCAACGCGCAGAACAACCCGCAGTCGAACGTCGCGAACGCGCAGACCCTCGGCGTCGCCGAGGAGCTTGCGCAGGTCAATCGCGAGCAGTCGAGCACCGTGTCGGGCGGCCTGATCTTCCGCAATCGCGTCGGCGAGGACGGGTTGTCGTCGCTCACCGACATCGAGGCGCCGATTCAGGGGCGTATCAAGGCGGGCAACGGTCACGTGGTCGTGACCGCGACCCCGGTCACGCTCGACGCAGGCACCGCGTCGAACAGCACGTCGACGCTCGCGCGCTTCGGCGCGGGGCTTTCGACCGCGTCGTCGAAATCGGCGGCGCAGAACGGCACCAACAACTACGGCAGCCAGACCGCAAGCGGTGTGGGCCTCTCCGTCGGCTATGACAGTCGCAGCATCAGCGGCGATATCGGCGTGACGCCGATCGGCTTGCGCGAGACCAACCTCGTCGGTGGCGCGCAATACAACGGCGGCATCACCGATAAGGTCTCGTACTCGATCGCGGTCGCGCGGCGCGCGGTGACGGACAGCCTGCTGTCGTACGCGGGCGCGCGCGATGCGGCCGCCGGCCTCGAATGGGGCGGCGTCACGTCGAACGGCGCGCTTGCCAGCCTCAGCTGGGACGACGGCACGAGCGGCCTGTACGTGAACGCGTCGTATCAGCACTACATGGGCACCAACGTGCCGAGCAACAACGCGATCAAGGGCGGCGGCGGCGTCTACACGCGTCTGCTGAAAGACGCCGACCAGACGCTGACGGTCGGCGTGAACACGACGATCATGGGCTACAACCGCAATCTGTCGTACTTCACTTACGGCCAGGGCGGCTACTTCAGTCCGCAGCAGTACGTGATCCTGAATCTGCCGGTCGAATGGTCGGGCCGCGCGGGCCTGTTTACATATGACGTGAAGGGTTCGATCGGCGTGCAGCATTATCGCGAGGATGCGTCGAACTACTTCCCGCTGAACGACGGCTCGACGCGGCAAGGCGACGCGGCCGCCGCCGCGCAATCCCTCGGCAACGGTCTGACCGCCGTCTACCCGGGTCAGAGCAAGACCGGCGTGTCGTATTCGATCAGCGGCGTCGGTGAATATCAGCTCGCGCCGCAGCTCGCGGTCGGGGCGACCGCGTCGCTCGGCAATGCCTATGAATATCGCGAGTGGCTCGCGGCCGTGTACGTGCGCTACAGCTTCAACAAGCAGACCGGCTTGCAGCCGTTCCCGCCGGTGCCGTTGACGTCGCAGTATCTGTCGCTGTCCAACTGACGGACGCACTCGTTGGGTGAGGTCGCGGCTTGCATTCGATGAATCGCAAGCCTCGTCGCCCCCGCACTCACTTTCGTTCGCACTCCATTGCATAGCGCCGGCCATGCTCGAGATAGCCGGCCTCGTGGCTGCTCACGAGCTCGACGGCGGGTTTGGGGAGTGGATATCGTGTGATGTTTTCCCTCGCCATCGTACGGTGCGTTCCATTGAAGTTCGAAGCTCGCGCAGGAATCGGGGACGGCAGCACGATTCGCACCTGACCGTGGGCACGACCACGCCCTACGCGAAGGTATCGAGCCACGCCGGAAATGCGGGCGCTTCTTCCGCTTTCGCCGCGCAGCAAACGCGCCTCGCGGTAAATGTCGCCCGCGCATCGAACGAGGTGCCAAATTGGTACGGTTTCGGACACGGGTGCTTACCCGGCAAAACCCCGAATAGCGTCTGCGATGCATCACCGATAAGGCGTTGTGCCCTACAATATTTGGGGTTCGCGAGGCTGCGCAACGCGCGCGAACCTTCGAAGCTTCGGTCAAGAGCCAATCATTTTCGACGTGATTTCACGTGGAGCGCTGCATGCCTTTTCCGGCACAAGACTGCGGCTGCGCTGGCTGGCGCGGCGAGATGGCGCGACGCATCAGCGAATTCGACTGGCGCGCCACCACCCTCGGCGCGATCGAAAACTGGCAGCGCAGTCTGACCTCGACGGTCCAGATGATGCTCGCCTCGCCGATGCCGCTCGTGCTGTTGTGGGGCGAGCCCGGCTACATGATCTACAACGACGCCTATGCGGTCTTCGCGGGCGGGCGGCATCCGTATCTGCTCGGCCGTCCGGTCGAAGACGGCTGGCCCGAAGTCGCCGATTTCAACCATCACGTGATGGTCACCTGCCTCGCGGGCGGCACGCTGTCGTATCGCGACAAGGCGCTCATGCTGCTGCGCGACGGCAAGCCGGAAGACGTGTGGATGGATCTGTACTACAGCCCGGTCGCGGGCGACAGCGGCGCGCCGGCCGGCGTGCTCGCGATGGTCGTCGAGACCACCGGGCGCGTGCTGACCGAGCGGATGCGCCAGCAAGCCGAAACCGAATTGCACGAGACCAACGAACGCCTGCAGCTCGCTCTGAATACCGGCGCGGTGCTCGGCACCTGGGTGCTCGACGTGCGCACCGGCGAGGTCACGGGCGACGAACGCTTCGCGCGGACCTTCCTGTTTGCGCGCGATAAAGCGTCGAAGGGCGTCGCGCGCGATGCCGTGACGCAGATGATCCACCCCGACGACCAGGCGCTCAACGACCGCCTGACCGCCGAAGCGATCCGCAGCGGCGAGCCGTTTCGCGCCGAGTACCGAATCCGGCGGCCTGACGGCGGCTATATGTGGGTACAGGCGAACGGCCGCTGCCAGTTCGATGAACACGGCGAACCGACGCGCTTTCCGGGCGTGCTGATCGACATTCACGATCGCAAGATCGCCGAACAGCAGCTTCTTCAGTTGACCGAAACGCTCGAGCAGCGCGTCGCCGATTCGATCGCGGCGCGCACGCTCGCCGAGGAACAACTGCGCCAGGCGCAGAAGATGGAAGCGATCGGCAGCCTGACGGGCGGCGTCGCGCACGACTTCAACAACGTACTGCAGGTGATCAACGGCAATCTGCAGATGCTCGCCGCCGACGCCAACGACGACCCGGTCGCGCAGCGGCGTCTATCCGCCGCGACCGATGCCGTCAAACGCGGCGCGAAGCTCGCCGCACATCTGCTCGCGTTCGCGCGGCGTCAGCCGCTGTCGCCGACCGTGCTGAATCCGCGCCGCCTGCTGACCGGCATGAGCGAGATGCTGCATCGCGCGCTCGGCGAAACGGTGCGAATCGACACGGTGCTCAGCGACGATCTGTGGAACGTGCAGGTCGACCGCAACCAGCTCGAAAACGCGCTGCTCAATCTCGCGATCAATGCGCGCGACGCGATGCGCGCCGACGGCGTGCTGACCGTGCGCGCGACCAACCGCACGCTCGACGCCGCGTTCTGCCGCGGCAAGCCGGAGTTGTCGCCCGGCGAATACGTGGAGTTCTCGGTTGCCGACACCGGCTCGGGCATGCCGCCCGAAGTGCTGCAACGCGTGTTCGAGCCGTTCTTCACGACCAAACCCGACGGCCACGGCACCGGCCTTGGCCTGTCGATGGTGTTCGGCTTCGCGCGGCAAAGCGGCGGGCATGTGTCGATAGAAAGCGAAGTGGGACACGGCACCACGGTGTCGCTGTTCTTTCCGCGCTGCTGCGAGGCGGAGACGCCGGAGACCGTCGATGGCACCGCGGCACCGGTCGGCGGCGGCGAAACGATACTCGTCGTCGAGGACGATGCCGACGTGCGGCTGACCGCGGTCGAAATGCTCGCGCAGCTCGGCTACAAGGTGCTGACCGCGTCGAACGGCGACGCGGCGCTCGAATTCATCGACAGCGACATGCCGATCGATCTGCTGTTCACCGACGTCGTGATGCCCGGCAAGCTGAAGAGCGTCGAGCTCGCGCAACGCGCGGCCGCGCGCACGCCACCGCTGCCTACGCTGTTCACGTCGGGCTATACGCGCGACGAAATCGTCCACCACGGCAAGCTCGACGCCGGTATCACGCTGCTGTCGAAGCCGTACCGGCGCGACGATCTTGCCCGTCTGGTGCGTAACGTTCTACGCGCGGGCGCCGCGCGCGTGGACCACGCGGCCGGGATGCGCGAAGCGCGTATCGCCGCATGCGTGCCGCCCGCCGCGTACGAAGGCGCCAACACGTGCGCTACTGCGAAGGGCCCGCGGAAAGCGTCGAACAAAGAGCCGAAGAAAAAGCCGCACAAGCCGATCCAGCCGCGTGCGGCCCACGAAGCCGCGCGCGTGCTGTTCGTCGAGGACGACACCGAATCGCGCGAGGCGCTCGGCGAACTGCTCGGCGCGTTAGGCCTCGCTTGCACCGCGGTCGCGAGCGCGGAAGCAGCGTTGCCGCTCGCGAACACGCAACGCTACGACGTATTGTTGACCGACCTCACGCTGCCCGGCATGTCCGGCCACGAACTCGCGCGCGCGGTGCGGCAAGTGCAGCCGGAGATACGCGTGCTGCTGGTGTCGGGGTACGGTCGCAGCGCGGAGATCGGGGCGGCGATTCCGGGTGCACGGCTACTCGGCAAGCCGCTCGATATCGCGCAGTTGCGACACGAGTTCGCGCAATGGCTCGACCACACCGAAGCGGCGTCCTAGATGCTATGAGGGAGAGCAGCGTCAGCTCCTTCAACGTGGTCGCGGTAATCCCCGGCGCGTCGCTGATGAAGGTTTGAAAAGCAACGCTAGCATCTCTGTGGGTCGTCACGCGCAACGAGAAATGGCATCGGCTGCCCGGCACGTTTCCGCCGTCGCAGACGTGCTACATCAGGTGGCTGCAATGGCGCCGCACGGGCTTGATGAGCGCGATTCTCGACGAGCTCGGCCTGAACGGTTGCGCGCTTGCATCGGCGTCTCGCGCGGATTCGGCGCCTCCGGCGGGGTCGACTGCCGACGCCTGAAATCGCGGCCTGGAATGGCATATATTGTTGGTAAGGATGAGTACCGCAACGGCGCGGCCCCGATCTGCATCAGCCGCGCGGGTGCGGGTATGATGCCGGGCGCGGTGCCCTCCGCACCCGCTTCCGATGCCGCGTTTTTTGCCACGAGAACCATCATGCCTGCCCAACACGACGAAGCACCCGGCGCTCACGACACGACGGACAAGCGGCAGCGCAAGACGCTGTCCATGTCCGTGCGCAATCTCCTGATGGTCGCCATTGGCGTCGTGATGTTCACGATCGTGTCGGGCGTCGTGCTGTACAACCCGATCATGTACGGCGACGAGATCCCGAACTTCGGCATCATCCTGATGCTGACCGTGCCGGTCATCGCGGGCGTCGCGTTTCGGGTCGGGCTCGACGCGTGGCTCGATCGCGAGTGAGCGGCAAGAACGCCACCGCCTCATCCCATCATGCCGCCTTGACCGGCAATACGACCCACACTTCGAGGCCGCCGCCGTCGCGCGGATGAAACTGCAGGCCGCCGCCGTGCAGCCGCGCGATCCGATCGACGATCGACAGCCCCAGCCCCGTGCCGCCGCTATGCGCACGCGCATTGCGGCCGCGCTGGAACGGCGCCTTCAGCTTCTCCAACTCCTCCGCCGTCAAACCTTTACCGCGATCGCCGACCGCAACCGTGACCGCGTCCTGCGTCGCCCACGTGCGCACCGCAAGCCCGCTGCCGCCGTAGACGATCGCGTTCTGCATCAGATTCATCAGCAGCCGCATCATGCTGATCGGCCGATAGCGAACGGCCGGCAAGCTGCCCAGCGACAGGTCGAACTCGTGCCCGAGCCCCGCGAAGTCGCCCGCGAGCCGTTCGATCAGCGCATTCAGATCGCCGGGCTGCGCTTCCTCGCGCTCGCCGCTGCCCGCGTAATCCATGAACTGCTGCAGAATCGTCTCGATCTGATCGAGATACGATTCGGCGGCGATGACGAAACTGCTGTCGGCCCCCTGCGGCATCGCCATCGCCATCGACAGGCGCAGCTTCGTCAACGGCGTGCGGATGTCGTGCGAGATGCCCGCGAGCATCAACGCGCGCGTCGCTTCGGCGTCCTGTAACGCGCGCGTCATCTGATTGAAAGCGCTGCCCACGGCGGCGATTTCGGCGGGGCCGTCGGTGGGCAGCGGCGCGGGCAGGTCGCCGGCGCTGACGCGCCGCGCCGCTTGCGTGAGCTCGTGCAACGGTTCGTTCAGGTGCAGCTGTATCGCGTAGCCGGCGAGCGCGGCGAGCACGCCGAGACCCAACGACAGGAAGATCGCCGCTTCGAGGCCGCTGCCCTGCGCGTCCTCGGGAACCGGCAGCGCGATCCAGTATGGCGCGCCGGCCAACGAACCGGCCGCGTGGTCGGACCCGGCAGCCGGCGCATGCATGCGAATCCACAGCCGCTGCGCGCCCTCGGTCTGCCACCGCACGGGCATATCGGCGGGCAGATGCTTCTGCAGGCTGTCGATGAAAACGCCGCGCTGATAGGTGCTGTACACATGCAACAGATCGTGCGGCGGTGTGTCGGTCGCTTCGGGCGGCAACTGCTCGCGCGCGTCGAGACGCGCGGTCAGCGCCGCGCGCGAGGCGGGCGGAGTGGCCGCGAGCAGGTTGTCGAGCGTCGTCACATAGGTCGCGAACACGGCCGCCGCGCGTTCGACGCGTGGCCGCTGCACGTAATGCAGCAGCACGACGATCGAGCAGATCTGGCTCAGCATCACGAGCGCGATCAACAGCGCGATATTGCGCGCGAGCAGCGTGCGCGGCAGCAGTGCGCGCGACAGTGAGCGCATCATGATTCGACATCGGCGACGAGCATATAGCCGACGCCCCAGACGGTGCGAATGAAACGCGGCTTCGACGGATCGTCCTCGACGATCTGCCTCAGCCGCAGCACCTGTACGTCGATGCTGCGATCGAGCGCGTCATGGTCGCGCCCTCGCGCACGCGCGAGCAGGTTGTCGCGGCTCACCGCACGATTCGGCGACGACGCGAGCGCGACCAGCAGCAGCATCTGCGCGGAATGAATCTCGAGCGGCTCGCCCGCGCGCGACAGCTCCTGCTTGCCGATATCGAGCGTGAAGTCGCCGAAACGCACGCGCTGCGACGTCAGCGTGAGGTCGCCCGCGGCCATCTTCTGGCGGCGCAGCAACGCATTGATTCGCGCCACCAGTTCGCGCGGCAGAAACGGTTTCGCGAGGTAGTCGTCGGCGCCGGTTTCGAGGCCGGTCACGCGATCGAGCGGATCGCCCTTCGCCGTCAACATCAGGATCGGCAAGGTCTGCCCTTGAGCGCGCAGCTTCGCGCAGATCTCGAGGCCGTCCTCTTCGCCGATCATCAGATCGAGTATCAGCAGGTCGAACGGCTCGCGCTCCAGGTAGCGATTCAGGCGCTTGCCGTCCTCGGCCGCGCGCACGTCGAAGCCATGACCGCGCAGAAAGCGCAGCAGCATGTTGCGCAACTCGGCTTCGTCGTCGAGCACGATGATCCTGGCGGGGCGTTCCATCCGAAAGCTCCTCGATAACCGAGCCGCTCAGTGTGCGGCCCCGCGTTCCTGCATGAATGCCTCGATCTGCGGGAGCGTGATGTAGCCGGCCTTCTGCGTGTCGATCTCGTCGAAATGACGCGCCAGCCGCGGCATGCCGGCCGCTGCCTGCTCGCGCGTCAGCTTGCCGTCGTGGGTGGTGTTCGCGCTTGAAAAACGCGTTTGCAACTGCTGCTCCATGCGCTCCATCCGCTGCTGGCCGATATCTTGTGGCGCGGCGGCCTGAGCGAACGCGACGGTGGACGCGCAGCACAGCAGCACGGTGGCGAGCAACTTCTTCATGACTGACTCCTTCGGTTGGAACATCGACCGTCGCCTGCCTGGGTGCCGCGAGCCGTTTCGATGACAGGCCGAATTGTTGGTCAGACGCCGCGCGATCGCAATTCGAGAATCATGTCGAATCATGTCACGGCACCGGGTGCCGCTGCAGCTTGACATCGAATGAAATGAGTTCGCAGTTTCGTTTTGCGGACCTGCTGCGTATCGTTTCGTCTGCCGTTCGTCGGCATTCACGTATCAGGAGTCCCAAATGACTATCCGTCTCGCCTGCGCCTCGACTTTCACCGCCCTCGGTCTCGCCTGTTCTTCCGCTGCATAGGGTCTGTTTACATATGGAACGCACGTGCGTTGCCGCGAGAAGGGCCGCTCGCAAGGACTGCGACGCCGCGAATACTCGACGTATTCGCAAGGAGCATGACGCAGCGAGCGGCCCTTCTCGCGGCAACCCCATTGCCTGGATTTCATTCCAGGGGAATGCCCGCTATCGGCCGCATGGCGGCGTCGCGCGTCGCTCACGTGGCGCGGCCACGCAGCGCTCCTTACTCCTTGCCCTGCGGCCGATAGCGGGCATTCGCACGTGCGTTCCATATGTAAACAGACCCTATGCGCGAGTCGTCGTGTATCTGCCCGCCGCCGTGGTCTACGCGCCGCCGCCGCGGCCGGTCTACTACCCGGTGCCGGTCAATCCCGTGTACGTATCGGCACCGCCTGTCGCCGTGCCTGTGGCGGCCGCGACCATCGTCGCGGCGCCGCCCGCGCTCAGCTATGCGGTGGTGCCCGCGCCGACGGTCAGCTATGCGCAACCGCTCGTGATCGCGCCGCGTTGAAAGCGCGCGCCGGGCCGTCGCGCGGGCGGTTGCGATCGCCCCGAGACCGGCCCACGCCGTTGACTCAGCATAGGACACGCGCCTCGCGGGCACGCCTGGTGAATTCCCGTTGTCCCGTTGAAAGGTGGAGCGCCGCGTAAAGCTTGCATGGAGTTTGCCGCTTCTTACCATCGCGCACCGCGCCAGGCGCGCGCCCGATGTGGCGCTCTGCGCCGGCACGGCTGATATTGACTACATATAGGCGGGATGGAACGGACCTTGCGATCCCTGTCAGATTCGCGCGCCGCTATCCCACCTTCTTTCGTGGACCTTTGTGATGAGCTACCAAGATATCGACAAGGAAATCGCCCACCTCGAAGTCGTTTTCAACGCACTTTCTGGGCGCGACCGTTTTCCGTTGTCGTACTGGCATCGTCGGCTGCATGCGTTGAACCGTTCGTCGATGGTGCCCGCGCAACGCCAGCGCGTCGCCCACCTCGAAGCAAGGCTGCGCTCGGTCGGCGCGCGACTGGACGAGCTCGCCGGCGCGACGCGCGTCGGTTCCTGCACAAGCCCGCTGATGGCGGGCGGGTCCGGCATCGGTTCAGCCAGTTAATATCCGCGCCCCAAGCGCCAGCGCGAGCGCGGGCACCATCACCAGCGCGCCGACTTTCAGAAACTTCATGAAGCTGACGTCTTCGCCTTCGCGGCGAATCGCGTTGAGCCACAGGATCGTCGCGAGCGAGCCGGTGATCGACAGGTTCGGCCCGAGGTCGACGCCGATCAACAGCGCGTCGATCACGCGCTCGGGGCTGTGCGCCTGCATCACGGTCGAACTCGCGATCAAGCCGGCCGGCAGGTTGTTGATCAGATTGCTGAGCAACGCGACGCTCGCGCCGGCCCACCCGGCCGCTTCCATTTCGTTGTGTTCGGTCGCGCGGCGCAACGCACCCGCGAACAGGTTGATCACACCGGTGTGATCGAGCATCTCGACCAGCACGAACAGCCCGGCGACGAGCGGCAACACGTTCCACGAAATTTCGCGCATCATCGGCAGCGGCGATCTGCGCTCCTTGATCAGCACGACGAGCGCGGTCAGCGCGCCGAGGATCGCGGTCGGCAGGCCTAGCTGGATGTCGTAGGCGGAGACCGTCAGCAGCGCGCCGGCCGTCACCGCGATGCCCGCGAGCGCGACGCGCCCGCTCGCCGAGAGCTCGACCGCGTCGAGATTTGCCTCGCAGACGCCAGCGAGCGCCTCGCGTTGCGTCCAGCGCAGCATCACGAAGGTCGCGGCGATCGACAGCACCGACGGCAGCGTGAAGCGCAGCATCCACGGTCCCAGCGGCGGCGTGTGATTGCCGTACAGCACGATGTTGGCCGGATTCGAAATCGGCAGCACGAAGCTCGCCGCATTGGCGACGAACGCGCAGACGAACAGCAGCGGCAGCGGCGGTGTCTTCGCTTTCTTCGCCGCCGCGAACACGGCGGGCGTCAGCACGACGGCGGTGGCGTCGTTGGAAAGAAACGCGGTGATCACCACGCCGAACAGATACACGAGCACGAACAGCTTGCGCGGCGAACTGCGCGCATGATTGACAGCGAGCACCGCGACCCAGTCGAACAGCCCTTCGCGGCGGCCGACTTCGGATAGCAGCATCATGCCGAACAGGAACAGATAGACGTCGGTGCCCTTGCCGATCGCTTCGACCGCGAGATGCAAGGGCAATAGGCCGAGGGCGACGAGCAGCACCGCGCCGGCGACGGCCCACACGGCTTCGGGCCATTTGAACGGCCGTGTGATCACGCCGGCGGTGGCGAGCGCGGCAATACTCCAGGAAAGAAAAACGGAATTCACGGCTTGACGCCCGGATATTGGGTTATGTCGGTGGCTGCGCAAAGCGCGCAACCTTGTTGTTCGGGGCAACAAATTACCACAGCGGTACCACGGCGAGCGCTCCATAGCAGTGTGCGTGCCTTCATGCGCGGACCTTTCAGCGCGCATGCCTCTCGACACGATTAACATCACCGCGACAACGATCTGTTCCCGCCCACCCGCCTATTCAGTTTGAATGGGCATCCCTACTATCCGCATTCTCACGCGGCTTCTCGCGAGCAACGGATAGAACACGATGCAAACACACGCTTGCGCTCCCACGCGCTACCACGGCGCGGCGATCGCACTGCACTGGCTGGTCGCCGCGCTGATGATCTGCGGCTTCTACATCGGCTGGATCATGACCGATATCCCCGGCTTCACGCCGACGAAGCTCAAGTACTTCTCGTGGCACAAATGGATTGGCGTGACCGTGTTCGCGCTGGCGCTGCTGCGGGTGCTGTGGCGCGCGACGCATCGCGCGCCCGCGCTCGATGCCGCGACGCCCGCGTGGCAGAAGGCCGCCGCGCATCTGGTGCACGGTCTGCTGTATCTGCTGATGCTCGCGATTCCGCTGTCCGGCTACTTCTACAGCTCGGCGGCCGGCATTCAGGTCGTGTATCTGGGCATCGTGCCGCTGCCGACGATCATCGGTCCCGATCAGGCGCTGAAGGCCGCGCTACGCACGCTGCACGTGCTGCTCAATTACGCGCTGCTCGCGCTCGTGATCATGCACGTGCTTGCGGCGCTCAAGCATCAGTTCGTCGATCGCGACGGATTGCTCGCGCGCATGGTGCCGTTTCTGAAGACCCGCGCATAACGATATGACGGCTTGAAGAAAGCCATAACTCCTGTCGATTGGTTACGACTGGTTGGCAATCAAATTCCTCGCGGTGTGCAATCAGGCCGCGAAGCTCGGATAGGATGCGTACCATCATGAAGACACCTTTTTATCTCTCCACTCGTCGCGCGACGCTCGCTTCTTTGGCGGTGCTTGCGCTGCTCGGCGCGAACCTCGCGCACGCCGACGTCGACCTCGCGAAAAGCAGCGTCATCGCTACGACCAAACAGATGAACGTGCCCGTCGACGGCAAGTTCAGAAAGTTCTCCGCGCAACTGAATTTCGATCCGGCGAAGCCTGCCGCGGGCAGCGCGAACGTGTCGATCGACACCGCGAGCTACGACCTCGGCGCCGACGACTACAACAAGCAGGCGCAAGGCAAGGAATGGTTCGACAGCGGCGCCTTCCCGAGCGCGACCTTCGTGTCGAGCTCGATCGCGCCGGCTGGCGGCAACCAGTACAAGGTGACCGGCAAGCTGACGATAAAAGGCAAATCGCAAACGGTCGTCGTGCCGGTCGTGATCGCGAGCCAGGGCGCCACGCAAACGTTCGACGGCTCGCTGCCGATCAAGCGCACGCAGTTCGACGTCGGCACCGGCGAATGGAAAGACACGTCGGTGGTCGCCGACGAAGTCGTCATCAAATTTCATCTGGTCGCGGCGAAGCAATAACCCACCACGCCGCAGCACCGCTTTACCCTTCGACCTCTGGAGTCCAACTTGAAGCAATCCTTCCTGCTCGCCGCCGGCGCGCTCGCCGCTGCATGCTCGTTCAACGCGATGGCCGCAGCCGAAACCTACCTGCTCGATCCGACGCACACGTCGCCGAGCTTCGAGACCGACCACTTCGGCGGCCTGTCGATCTGGCGCGGCAAGTTCCAGAAAAGCAGCGGCACCGTCGTGCTCGATCGCGCGGCGAAGACCGGCACGGTCGAGGCGACGATCGACATGACCTCGGTCGGAATCGGCAACGACAAGCTCAACGAGGAACTGGTCGGCGACAAGTTCTTCGACACCGCGAAGTTCCCGACCGCGACCTACAAGGGCACGCAGATCCGCTTCGACGGCGACAAGCCGGTCGAAGTGATCGGCACGCTGACGCTGCACGGCGTCACGAAACCGGTCAACCTGAAGATCGAATCGTTCAAGTGCATCCAGCATCCGGTGCTGAAGCGCGAAGTGTGCGGCACCGAATCGGTCGCGACGTTCAATCGCGACGATTTCGGCATCGATTTCGGCAAGGCGTACGGCTTCAACATGAAGACCACGCTGCATATCCAGGCCGAAGGCATCAAGCAGTAAGCGCATCACGCCCGGCACGGCCGGGCGCCGAACTACTGGATCGCGGGCTGCGCCGGCGCGTGCGACGCGCGGCGCGCCTCCAGCCACGCGACCAGCTCCTCGCGGCGCATGGCCTTCGCGAACAGCCAGCCCTGTCCGTACTGAACGCCTCGGCGCAGCAGATACTCGACCTGCTCGTCGCGCTCGATTCCCTCCGCCACGATCTCGACCCCTAATTCGTGCGCCATGTCGATGATATGCGGCGCAACGATGCTCGACGCCGCCTGTTGGGCGATCGTGTCGACGAACGATTTGTCGATCTTCAGAGCGTCGATCATGAAAGTCTGCAAATAGGCGAGGCTCGAATAGCCGGTGCCGAAATCGTCGATATAGACCGGGTGGCCGGCGCTTCGGAAGGCCGCGATCGTCTGCCGGGTCGCATCGGCGTTCAGGCAACTGCGCTCGGTCGCTTCGATCCTGATCTGCGCGGGACGCAGGCCGGTTCCGGCGAGCCTCGCGGTGATCAGGTTAAGAAAGCGCGGCGTGCGCAGATCCTCGCCGCTCACGTTGAATCCGCTTTCTCAACAACGCGTTGAACGACACGCGTGCGGCCGGCCGCGCCGGCCCTGACCGGAGGCGAGCGCGGCAAGGTACCATTACGGGCTGGCGGCGTCGCGACGCGCGCCGTCACCGCTTTCGTTCATTGCCATCGCCCGCTTCAACTCCCATGAATTCGCCAACCCGCCGCATCGCGCACCTCGACATGGACGCGTTTTACGCGTCCGTCGAACTGCTGCGCTATCCGGAGTTGCGCGGGCGCGCGGTGGTGATCGGCGGCGGGCGCAACAGCGCGCCGCAGGTGCTCGAAGACGGCAGCAGGCGCTTCGCGAAGCTGCGCGATTACGCGGGCCGCGGCGTCGTGACCACCTCGACCTACGAGGCGCGCGCGCTCGGCGTGTTTTCGGCGATGGGCATGATGAAGGCCGCCGCGCTCGCGCCCGACGCGATCCTGCTGCCGACCGACTTCGATTCATACCGCCACTACTCGCGTCTTTTCAAGGCCGCCGTCAGGACGTTCACGGACCGCATCGAGGATCGCGGCATCGACGAGATCTATATCGACCTGACCGACCTGGCGGGCGAACCGGCCGACATCGGCCGGCGCATCAAGGACGCCGTTCATCAGGCCACCGGTCTCACGTGTTCGATCTGCGTCGCGCCGAACAAGCTGCTCGCGAAGATCGGCTCCGAACTCGACAAGCCTGACGGCCTGACGATCCTCACGCCGGCCGATATACCGCTGCGCGTATGGCCGCTGCAGGTACGCAAGGTCAACGGCATCGGCCCGAAGGCCGCGCAGAAGCTGACCACACTCGGCCTCGCGACGGTCGGCGATCTGGCCGCCGCCGACGCCGGGTTGTTGCAGGACAACTTCGGGCGCAGCTATTCCGCCTGGCTGATGCAGGTCGCGCAGGGTCACGACGAGCGGCCCCTGGTGGTCGAATCGGAGCCGAAGTCGATCAGCCGCGAGACCACGTTCGAGCGCGATCTGCATCCGCGCCACGATCGACCGGCGTTATCGAGCGCGTTTACGGGGCTGTGCGTGCGTGTCGCCGACGATCTCGTGCGCAAGGGTTACGTGGGCCGCACGATCGGCATCAAGCTGCGTTACGACGACTTCCACACCGTCACGCGCGACCTGACGCTCGACGAACCGACCGCCGACGCGACCGAAATCCGCCGCGCGGCGACCGAATGTTTGCGACGCGTGGAGTTGAACCGCAAGCTGCGGCTATTGGGCGTGCGCATCAGCACGCTGACGTCGGCCAGCGAACAGGCGCTGAAGCCGCGCCTGCCGGTTCAGGCCGACTTGCCTTTCGCGAGCGACGAATAGGCGCTGTCGCCGGCGACGCCGGTCGCGTTCGCACGCATGGCCGGCACGTCGCCCGACGTGGACCGCGCCGACGCCGCCACCGAAAACGAGAACGTGTTGACGCCGTTGGCGCTGTGCGCGGACACGGTGCCGCGATGCATCTCCGCGATCGCCTTCACGATCGCGAGCCCGAGCCCGTGGTTTTCGCGGCTATTGGTGCGCGAGACTTCCGCGCGATAGAAACGGTCGAACAGATGTTCGAGGACGTCCGGCGCGATCGGCTCGCCAGGATTTGCCACGGCGACGCGCACCTGGTCGCGCATCGGTCCTTTCCCGCGCGCGATCGTCACGCTGATCGACGCGCCCGGCTCGCAATGCTGGATCGCGTTCATCAGCAGGTTCGTGCACGCGCGGCCGAATAGCGACCGGTTCACGCGCGCGAACGCATCGCCGTGCAACTGCGCATGCACGTGCGCCTCTTCGAGCGGAATCTCCAGAAACTCGAGCGTATGCGCGAGTTCCGCCGCGAGCGACACCTCGACGAGCCCCGTCGCGCGTTCGCCCTGATCGGCGCGCGCGAGGAACAGCATGTCGTTGATGATCGTGCGCATCCGCTCGAATTCTTCGAGATTCGATTGCAGCGTGTGGCGCAGATCGTCGACCGAGCGGTTGCGGGTCAGCGCGACCTCGGTCTGGCCGATCAGGATCGTGACCGGCGTGCGCAGTTCATGCGCGACGTCCGCGTTGAACGATTCGAGCCGGCCGTAGGCGCCGTCGAGCCGTTCGAGCGCGCCGTTGAACGAGTTCGCGAGGTCGTTCAGTTCGAGCGGCAGCGACGCCGTATTGAGCCGCTGCGAGCGGTTGTTCGGGCTGACCGCCGATGCGTCGCGCGTCAGACGCGTGAGCGGTGCGAGACCGATGCGCGTGACCGAGTAGCTGAGCAGCAGCACCGCGAGACTGCCGAGCGCGGACAACGCCGCGAGCGCCGAGCCGAACACGCGCATCGTGCGCAGGTTCGGTGAATAGCTCGACGCGACCTGCAACTGCACCGGCGGCCGCGCGGCGTTGGCGGGCAAGGTCACCGTCGAGGTCAGCATGTCGGGGCCGCCGCCCGCCGGCGCGATGCGCGCATAGCCGCCCGGCCAGCTCTTCGTGACGGTGCCCTGCACCGGCGTGCCGAAGTGATAGCTCGGGTCCGCGCTCGTCACCGAGTACACGGTGCTGCCGTCGTGCGGCGTCATGTCGGTGAGTTTTTCGCGGCACATCCGCCATTTTTCGGGCGTCACCGCGTGATAGACGATGATGCGTGCGATTTGCGTGCGATCGTCGAGCGACTCGCGCAGATGATGCTCGAGCTGCGTGCGCAGCACCAGAAAGAGCCCCGTGCCGACGAGCGTAAACACGAACAGCGCGACCAGCGCGAACATCGACGCGAGACGGCGGGCAATCGAACGGTTCATGATGTCTCGGCCTCTTCGCGCACTTCGAGCACGTAGCCCATGCCGCGCACCGTGTGCAGCAGCTTCGACGGGAACGGGCCGTCGAGCTTCGCGCGCAGCCGCTTGATCGCGGTCTCGACGACGTTCGTATGGCTGTCGAAGTTGACGTCCCACACGAGTTCGGTGATCGCGGTCTTCGACAGAATGTCGCCCTGACGGCGCGCGAGCACGCTGAGCAGTTGAAACTCTTTGGCGGTCAGGTCGAGGCGTACGCCGTCGCGCGTCGCGCGGCGGCCGATCAGATCGACGAACAGATCGCCGACGGAAATCAACGTGGACTCCTGCGAACGCGTGCGGCGCGCGAGCGCATGCAGACGCTCGACCAGCTCGAGGAACGAGAACGGTTTGGTCAGGTAGTCGTCCGCGCCTTCGCGCAGGCCGCGCACGCGGTCGTTCACGTGATCGCGCGCGGTCAGCATGATGACCGGCGTCGACTTGCGCATGCGCAGCGCCTTCAGCACGCTGAAGCCATCGCGCTTAGGCAGCATCACGTCGAGGACGATCACGTCGTAATCGAATTCGGTGGCCAGATGCATTCCTTCCTCGCCGTCGAGCGCGACATCGACGACCCAGCCCTGCTCTGTCAAACCGGAGCGCAGGTAGTCCACCACCTTGTGCTCGTCTTCAACGATCAGCAATTTCATCCGCGTCCCCATGCCACGTTTGGCGGTCAACTGTCCATTATACGAAACGCCCCTAACGCCCCTAACGCCTCGCGCCGATCCCACTCCCTCGGCACGGAAGCTCTGCCGGGGCGATTCAGTGTGCAGGAGCCGGCATCTCCCTCTGCTGCGCGCCGCCGGCTGGCGCTTGCTGCGGCGATGCCGTAGCACTGGCGACGTTCGCTGTCGCGTTCGTACGGGTAGCCTCGTTCCCGGCCATTGCGCCACCTTGCGCGCCGCCCTCCCAGCCGCCGCCGAGCGCCTTCACGAGCGCCACCGACAGCGTCAACTGCTGGCCGTGAATCTGCACGTCCGTGCGCTCGCTGGTCAGCAGCGACTCCTGCGCGTCGATCACGTTCAGATACGCGACGAGGCCGCCCGAATAGCGATCGTTCGCGAGCGACAGCAGCCGCTGCGCGTCCTCGACCGCCTCGCGCGACTGCTTCGCCGCGCCGTCGAGCACCGACAGTCCTGTAATGCCGTCCTGTACCTGCTGGAACGCGCTCAGCACGGTCTGCCGATAATTCGCCTCGGTCGCCTTGTAGCCCGCGCTCGCGTACTGGACGTTGGCCGCGCGCCGGCCGCCGTCGAAGATCACTTGACCGACCGTCGCGCCGAGCGTCCACATCAGCGTCGGCGCGCTCAGCAGATTGGCGAACTCGGTGCTCTCCCAGCCGATGCCCGGCGTCAGCGTGAGGCTCGGGAAGAACGCCGCCTTGGCCACGCCGATCTGCGCGTTGGCCGCCGCCATCGCACGTTCCGCCGAGGCGACGTCGGGACGCCTTTGCAGCACGTCGCTCGGCACGCCGAGCGGTACGGTCGGCGCCTTGATGTCGAGCACCTTCGGCTCGATCGCGAACTGCGGTGCCGGCACGCCGACCAGCGCGGCGATCGCATGCTCGAACTGCGCGCGCTGATTGAGCAGCAGTTGCGCCTGCACGCGCGTCGAATCGAGCTGCGATTTCTGCTGCAGCACGTCGAGGCCCGATACCGAACCGAGATCGTGCTCGGTGTTCACGTAGTCGAGCGCTTTCTGCTGTAGCTTCACCGACTGGTTCAGCACGTCGATCTCGCGGTCGAGCTCACGCAGCGAGAAGTAGTCGGTGGCGAGGTCGGTCGTCAGCACGAGGCGCGCGTTCGCGAGATCGTCCGCCGACTGTTCGGCCGACGCCTGCGCGCCCTCGACCTGACGACGGATGCGGCCGAACAGATCGGTGTCGTAGCTGATCGTCGGCCCGAGCTGGAGGTTGTTCTGCACCGTCGATTCGGTCGGCGTCGCGTAGTTCGTCAGCGGCCGGTCGTGCGAAATACGGAAGCGCGAGGCCTGTGCGTTGAAATCGACTTCCGGCACGCGCTGCGCGCTGGTGTTCGCGAGCGTCGCCTTCGCCTGCTCGTAGTGCGCGCTCGCCGCGGCGAGCGTCTGGTTCTGCGCGAGCGCCTGGGTTTCGAGCGTCGCGAGCGTCGGGTCGGCGAAGCCCGTCCACCAGTCCGGGGCGATCGGCGCATGCGACGGCGCGGCGACGCGCCAGAACGAATCGGTGTGCCATTCGGGCGGCACCTCGGCCTGCGGCCGCTGATAGTTCGGGCCGACCGTGCACGCGGCGAGCAGCGCCGCGCCGGCGCACGCGCTCAGCGCGGTGAAGACAGTGCCACGCGTACGCGCCTGGCGTGAAACCGCGAACATCACGACGCCCCCTTGCCGTTCTTCTGCAGCGGCTGCACCTGCACGTGATCGCCATCGGCAATCGAATCGCTCGGGTTGACGATGATGCGATCGCTCGGCGAGATACCGCTTTCGATTTCGAGCTGCTGTCCGAGGTCCACCGCGATCACGACCTTGCGCAGGCTCACGTTGCCCTTTGCATCGACGACCGCGAGGCGCGGACCCTCCGCGCGAAATAGCAGCGCGTTGCCGGGCACCGTGAGACGCGCATGCGCGGCGGCCGGCACCGCGACCTGCACGTACGCGCCGGGGCGCAGCTTGTCGTCGGGATTCGGCAGCGTCACTTCGATCTGCAACGAGCGCGTGGGTACGTCGATCGCGCCGGATATATGCGTGATCTTGCCGTTGAACTGCTGGCCCGGCAGCTCGGCCTGCGTGACCACGACCTTCTGCCCGACCGCGACGTTCTGCGCGTAGGCCTGCGGCAACTGCACATAGACGCGCAACGGGTCCGATTGAGCAAGCGCGAACAACGCACGGCTCGTGCCGCTGCCCGCGTCGATCAGATCGCCGACGTCGACGTTGCGCTGCGTGACCACGCCGGTAAACGGCGCGACGATCCGCTTGAACGATTCGAGCTGCTGCAGACGCTTGACGTTCGCATCGGCGGCCGCGAGATTCGCGAGGTCCTGCGTGTAGGTGCTTTGCCGTTCGTCGAGCTCCTGTTGCGACACCGCATCGCGCTGGCGCAGCTGCTGCCAGCGTTCCAGCGAGGTCTTCGCGAGCGCGAGGCTCGAATTGATCTGCTGACGCTGTGCCAGAGCCTGCGCGAGTTCCTGGTCGATTTCCGGCGTATCGAGCTCGGCGAGCAGTTGCCCCTGCTTCACGTGGGTGCCGATGTCGGCGTACCAGTGCAGCAGATAGCCGGTCGCGCGTGCGTAGATCGGCGACTCGACATAGCCGCGCAGCGTGCCCGGCAGCAGCGTGTCGCCGCCGCCCTCGGTCTGGGTCGGCGTGACGACATTCACGTACTGCGTGGCATTCTGCTGCGCGATCGCCGCGACTTCGCGGTTTTGCAGCACGTTCGCGATCACGGTGCGAAGTGTGCCTGCCACGAGCAGCATGAGCACGATCACGACGGCGATCTTCGCGCGCTTCCATTCGCGATGGCGCGGCGGCAGCCGGTGCTCTCCTTCTTCGGTTTCCCGCGCGGGGATCGCTAGCGATGCATGAGTTTTTTCGGTCATCTCAGTCAACCATCGTTTAACTTTTACGCGGGCGTCGCCGCACTGCTGGGTTCCGGTGCGGGGGTGTCACTATGGCCGCCACTGCCACCGCCGTTGCCGCCAGCGTCGCCACCGCCGTTGTCGTCGTCGCCGCCGTTCTTATGACGGCGCGCGAGCCACGAATGAATTCCCGCAAACACGAGCGGCACGAAAAACAGCGTCGATACGGTCGCGAACAGCAACCCGCCGATCACCGCGCGGCCAAGCGGCGCATTCTGCTCGGCGCCCTCGCCGAGACCGAGCGCCATCGGAATCATGCCGATGATCATCGCGAACGCGGTCATCAGCACCGGACGAATCCGGCTCGCGCCGGCTTCGAGCGCGGCCGTGAGCGGCGGCGCGCCGGCCGACAGCCGCTGGCGCGCGAACGCGATCATCAGAATACTGTTCGCGGTCGCGACGCCCATGGTCATGATCGCGCCGGTCAGCGCCGGCACGCTCAGATGGGTGCCGGTCAGGAACAGCATCCACACGATGCCCGCGAGCGCCGCCGGCAACGCGCTGACGATGATCAGCGGATCGACCCACGACTGGAAGTTCACGACGATCAGCAGATACACGAGCACGATCGCCATCGCGACGCCGATGCCGAGCCCAAAGAACGAACTGCGCATCGTCTGTACCTGGCCGCGCACGGTGATCGTGCTGCCGCGTGGCAGCGAGCCGCGCACCTCGTCGACGATCTTGTCGACCTGATTCGCCACGCTGCCGAGATCGCGCTTTTCAACGCTCACATACAGATCGATCACCGGACGGATGTTGTAATGCGTGACTTCCGCGAACTGGCTCTTCGGCGAGATCTGCACGAGGTTGCCGAGCAGTTGCGTCGGCCCGTTCATCGTGGCCGAGACCGGGGTGCGCAACAGTTCGTCGATCGAAGACACCTGGTACTGCGGCGTCTGCACCGCCACCTTGTATTCCACGCCGTTCCTGTTGTTGACCCAGAAGCCCGGCGACGTCTGCGAGCTGCCCGACAGCGAAACGAGCACGTTCTGCGCGACGTCGTTCGCGGTCAGGTTCAGTTGTTGCAGGCGGGTGCGGTCCATGTGCAGATCGATCACCGGTTCGTCGAGCTTCTGCTGGATATGCGTGTCGACGGTGCCGGGAATCAGTCGCACCTGCTTCAGCAGCTTGCGCGCGACGTCGAGGTTGCCCTGCTGATTCGCGCCCGAAATCTGCACGTCCACCGCGGCAGGCAGGCCGAAGTTCAGGATCTGCGTGACGATATCGGCCGGCTGAAAGAAGAACTCGACGCCCGGGAAACGCTGCGGCAGGATCGCGCGCAGCTTGTCCATGTAGATCTGCGACGGCTTGTGGCCTTCGTTCAACGCAATCTGGATCTCGCCGTCGAGCGTGCCCATCGTGCCCGCATTGCTATACGACAGGTTGATGCCGCTATACGGGACGCCGAGGTTGTCGAGAATCGTGCCCAACTCCCTGGGTGGCACGACTTCGCGGATCACCTTTTCGACCTCGTCGGCCAGCCGCGCGGTTTCCTCGATACGCGTGCCGGTCGGCGCGCGCATGTGCAGACGGATGTCGCCCGCGTCGACGCTCGGAAAGAAGTCTTCGCCGAGTGCAAAGAACAGGCCCATCGACAGCACGCAGAAACCGAGGAACAGCGCGCCGAACATCTTGCGACGCACGAGCAGGTTGCTCAGGATCATGATGTAAGTCGCGCGCATGCGCTCGAAGCCTGCGTCGAAGCGGTGATACAGACGCATGAACAGATTCGGCTTCGTGCCCGCCTTCGGCTTGTGCGCGTGGCCCATCAGCAGCATCGCGAGCGTCGGCACGAGCGTACGCGACAGGATGTACGAAGCGAGCATCGCGAACACCACCGCTTCCGCGAGCGGCACGAATAGATAGCGCGCGACGCCGGTCAGGAAGAACATCGGCACGAACACGATACAGATACACAGTGTCGAGACGAGCGCCGGCACTGCGATTTCGCCGGCGCCTTCGAGAATCGCATCGTGCAGATTCGTGCCCAAGTGCAGGTGCCGCTCGATGTTCTCGATCGTCACGGTCGCGTCGTCCACCAAGATGCCGACCGCGAGCGCGAGGCCGCCCAACGTCATGATGTTGATGGTCTGCCCGAGCGCGTGCAGCACGATCAGCGACGACAGAATGGACAGCGGAATCGAGATCGCGATGATGCAGGTGCTGCGCCAGTTGCCAAGGAACAGCAGGATCATCGCGGCGGTCAGCGCGGCGGCGGCCAGCGCTTCGCGCACCACACCCTGCACCGCCGCCTTCACGAATACCGACTGGTCGAACAGCGCGGTGATCTGCAGATCCGGCGGCAGCGCGGCGCGCGCGGCCGGCAAAATGGCTTTCAACGTATCGACGATCGACAGCGTCGACGCGTTGCCGTTCTTCAGCACCGACATCAGCACGCCGCGATGGCCGTTCTGCCGCACGATGTTGGTCTGCGGCGAGAAGCCGTCGCGCACATGCGCGACTTCACGCAGGTAGGTCGTCGCGCCGTTGACGGTGCGCACCGGAATGTCGTTGAGACCTTCCAACGTCGGCGGCGACCCGTTCATTTCGACCGTGTATTCCTTCGGCCCGATCTTGGCCGTGCCGGTGGGCAGAATCAGGTTTTGCGCGTTGAACGCGTTGACCACGTCGGCAGGTGTCAGGCCCTTGGCCAGCAGCGCGCGCGTGTCGAGGTCGACCGAGATCAGCCGCGATTTGCCGCCATACGGATATGGCACGGCCGCGCCCGGAATCGTCACCAGTTGCGGTCGCAGGAAGTTCAGCGCGGTGTCGTTGAGATCCTGCTCCGAGAGTTTTGGACTCGACAGGCCGAGCTGGATGACTGGAATGCTGGAAGCCGAGTAGCTGATGACCAGCGGCGCGGTGGCGCCCGGCGGCATCTGCTTCAATTGCGCCTGCTCGATGGCGACCGTCTGCGCGATCGCCGTCTGGATGTTCGCGTTCGGCTGCAGAAACACCTTCAGGATCGCGATGCCGGGGAGCGATTGCGATTCGATATGTTCGATGTCGTTGACCGTCGTGGTCAGACTGCGCTCGTTGACCGACGTGATGCGGGTGGCCATGTCTTCGGCCGACAGCCCCGTATACGTCCAGATGATGCTGACGACCGGAATGTTGATATCCGGCAGCACGTCGACGGGCATGGTGAACAGCACGAAGGGCGTCGCCAGCACGATCAGAATTGCCATCACGATGAACGTGTATGGCCGCTTAAGCGCTACGTTGACGATCCACATTGAAACGGGCCAGAGAAAATGCGGGTGGAGGGAGGGATTGAATCTGCGCTTATGCTAGATCGATGGCACCAACGCCTGCATGGCATGAAAATGGCGAAATCGTCAGGAAGCTTGTTGAAAGCAAATGCGCCATTTTTGAAGGCGAAGGGCTCTCGCCGAATTAGCTGCGAATTAGCCGCAAAGCAAACGTTTGTTGAATAAATTTACGCGCAGTTAATGAAACGTTTGCTGATACGCGGCACGTTTTTTGGCCGAAATGATATGAAACATGCTTTCAGATTGATTCGCAAGACGGGGCGATTTTGCTCCGTGCGGCCATCCCCTTCAACCAAAATAGGCCGGTCGACCTGAATGGTCGACCGGCCTTCATTTGCAGTTATCCGTGTCCTGGCGTCAACGCCCGCGACGCTTATTTGGCGAACAGCGACGACATATCGGCGAACGCCTTGAACTCGAGCGCATTACCCGACGGATCGAGGAAGAACATCGTCGCCTGCTCGCCGACCTCGCCCTTGAAGCGCACATGCGGCTCGATGATGAATTCGATGCCGGCCTTCTGCAGTTTGTCCGCGGCGGCCTGCCATTGCTCCATCGACAGCACCGCGCCGAAGTGGCGCACCGGCACCGCGTCGCCATCCACCGCGCTGGTATGACGGTGACCGACTTCGTCCGGCGCCAGATGCGCGACGATCTGATGACCGTAGAAATTGAAATCGACCCATGCGTCCGAACTGCGCCCTTCCGGGCAGCCGAGCAATTCGCCGTAGAACTCACGCGCGGCGGCGAGGCTATGAACAGGAAACGCCAGGTGGAACGGCGGCAAAGCGGTTTCGGCAACGCTCATGATAGGAAGACTCGCTGGGGTGGGTGTGAGGATGAATTACGACTGGCACGACTGGCAACCGGTTCAGTTGAAGCAAAGTTTAATCATGAATAAAAATGTTGAGAAACGATATATATTTGACCTGACCATCATCAAAATCGATTGATCGATCATGCTCAGCGAGTTGAAAACCTTCATCGCCGTCAGCCAGTACGGCACGTTCTCCGGCGCGGGCGCGCGCATCGGGCTCACGCAATCGGCCGTCAGCGCGCAGATGCAGCGGCTCGAACAGGAACTCGGCTTTCAGCTGTTCGATCGCACCGGCCGCTCTGCGACGCTCAACGAGGCGGGCCGCGAAACGCTCGCGCTCGCAGAGGAAATGATGACGCTCTATGCGCGGCTCTCCGAGCGCAGCGGCGGCGCCGCCGAAAGCGGCATGCTGCGGGTCGGCGCGATCGCGTCCGCGCAGGTGTCGCTGCTCGCCGACGCGCTCGCGCGCTTTCGCGACGACCGTCCCGGCTGGCGGATTCGCGTGGTGCCGGGCGTGTCGCTGGGGCTGCTCGGCCAGGTCGACTCGGGCGAGCTCGATCTGGCCGTCATCATCAAACCGCCGTTCGCGCTGCCGTCGGAACTCGAATGGCGCACGCTCGTCGCCGAACCGTTCGTGCTGCTCGCGCCGAAACAGCTTGCGCGCGGCGGCCGCTCGTGGCGCGAACTGCTGCGCAGCGAGCCGTTCATCCGCTACGACCGCGCGTCGTTCGGCGGACGGCTGGTCGACCGTTTTCTGCGGCGCGCGCGCCTTGGCGTGCGCGATGCGGTCGAGCTCGACGAATTGCAGGCGATCGTGCAACTGGTCGCGCGCGGCATGGGTGTCGCGCTGATTCCGAATACGGCCGGGCTCGGCAAATGGCCAGCGAGCGTCGTCGCACTCGAACTCGGCGATGCGAGCTTCGAGCGCGAGATCGGGCTCGTACTGCGGCCGCGGCATAGCCGGCCGGTGGTCGCCGATGCGTTGGCGGAGTGTATTGCGAGCGCGGCGCACGGTTGAGCGCTTTGCACGCCGCATTCGATGCGAGTTCGCTTCGGGTTCGCATCGAGTGTGCTGCCATACGTACGCGCAACTGTATCTGTGAGTCGCGCGCGACGGCGCGCAGAATCGTTGCTTCATTCAACCGGCTGTGTGGCGCGTTGCATTGCATTGTCGAACACGCGCTTCGCCCTTGCATTTGCCCGCCATGATCGCCAGCCCTCTGCTCACCGCCGATGTCCTGATCGCCTACAGCGCCTATTTCGTCGGCACCGTGAGCCCTGGGCCGAGCAATCTCGCGATCATGTCGCTCGCGATGAGCGCGGGCCGACGCGCGGCACTGGTGTTCGCGCTCGGCGTGGTGTCGGGCTCGTTCTCATGGGCGCTGCTCGCGTCGCTCGGGTTGTCGGCGGTGCTCGCCGCCTACTCGGAATGCCTCGTCGCGATCCGGATCGCGGGCGGCTTGTATCTGCTGTGGCTCGGCTTCAAGTCCGCACGCTCGGCGTGGAGCGCCGGCAAGCCGGCCGCGAGCGCGGCGCGCGTCGACGAACCGCTCGGGCGACTCTATCTGCGTGGCCTTTTGCTGCATCTCACGAATCCGAAAGCGGTGCTGGTGTGGCTGTCGATCGTGTCGCTCGCGATGTCGCCGGTACACGGCGCCGCGCACGTGACGCCGGTCGTGCTGGGCTGCATGGTGATCGGCGCGACGGTATTCAGCAGCTACGCGGTGCTGTTTTCGACGGCGTCCGCACGCCGTGTCTATACGGCGATCCGGCGCTGGCTCGATGGCTCGCTCGCGGTGATGTTCGGCATTGCGGGGGTCAAATTGTTGACGTCGAAGAGTTGAGGTGGGTCGGGCGCGTCTGGGTCGCCCGAGGCCGCGCTCTGCGATACTGGCGGTTCGGCTCCATCAACGACGGCACCCACCCACGCAACGATGAACGGCAACGACTACGACGCACCTTCTTCCAACCAACGCTCGCCGCTGCAAAAGCGGCTCTATCTCACCGGCACGGCGATCCTGGTCGTCAGCCTGATCGCCGCGGTGCTCATCTACGTGAGCGTGCCGCCGCCCGATATCGCGGTCGCCATGTACGGCATCGTCGATCCGCGCTATCAGATCGAGCTACAGCAGATCGGCGGCAACGCGGCGGTACTGATGGCGCAGTTGCATCAATGGTTCGATAGCTTGTGGCACGGTGTCAGGCTCGCTTATACGGTCGCGGCGCTGGGCGCCGCGCTCGCGGCTGGCTGCATTTTCATCGGCCATTTTTTCGCGGACGATTGAGTCGCGAGGCGCTCGCATCGAGGCGCTCTAGTACCAAGACCGAGTCACCGCCTGCGTTGTTCTTCTAGATATCGAAGTACAGGTAAAACTCCCATGGATGCGGACGCAATTTGATGGTGTCGATCTCGCGGCTGCGCTTGTAGTCGATCCAGGTCTGGATCACGTCGTCGGTAAAGACATCGCCTTTGCGCAGGAACGTGTTATCGGTTTCGAGCGCCGCCAGCGCCGCGTCGAGGGAGCCCGGCACCTGCCGTATATTGCGCGCTTCTTCGGGCGGCAGATCGTAGATGTTGCGGTCGAGCGGCTCGCCGGGATCGGTCTTGTTTTCAATGCCGTCGAGGCCGGCCATCAGCATCGCGGCGAAAGCAAGATATGCATTGGCCGACGGGTCCGGACAGCGAAATTCGACGCGCCGCGCGTTCGCCGAATCCGAATACATCGGAATGCGCGCCGCGGCCGACCGGTTGCGCTGCGACATCGCCAGATTGACGGGCGCCTCATATCCCGGTACCAGGCGTTTGTATGAATTCGTCGTCGGCGCGCAGAAGGCCATCAGCGCGGGTGCGTGCTGGAGCAATCCGCCGATGTACCAGCGGCACAGGTCCGAAGTCAGCGCCCAGCCGCCCGCGTCGTAAAAGAGGTTCTGTTCGTCTTTCCACAGGCTCTGGTGACAATGCATGCCGCTCGCATTGTCGGCGAACAGCGGCTTCGGCATGAAGGTTGCGACCTTGCCGTGCCGACGCGCGACGTTCTTGCAGATGTACTTGTAGATCATCACGTTGTCGGCCATGCGGGTCAGCGTCGTAAAGCGCATGTCGATCTCGTTCTGTCCCGCGGTCGCAACTTCGTGGTGATGCACTTCGATCTGTACGCCCGCCTGCTGGAGCGTCAGCGCGATTTCCGAGCGGATCTCCTGCAGCGTGTCATGAGGCGGCACCGGAAAATAGCCCTCCTTGTAGCGCTGCTTGTAGCCGAGGTTGCCACCGCCGTATGCGCCTTCGTCGCGACCGGTGGTCCAGTCGCCCTCGCCCGACTCGACGTAGTAGTAGCCGCAGTGCTGATCCTGGCCGAAGCGGATGGAGTCGAAGATGAAGAATTCGAGCTCCGGCCCGAAATAACACGTCGTCGCGATGCCCGTCTGGCGCAGATAGTTCTCCGCCTTTTTCGCCACGTAGCGCGGATCGCGCGAATACGGCTGCCGCAGCACGGGATCGACGACGTCGCAAATCATCGACAACGTCGGCGTGCCGCAAGCCGGGTCGACGAAGGCCGTCGCCGGGTCAGGCCGCAGCAGCATGTCGGACTCGTGGATCTCCTGAAAGCCGCGGATCGATGAACCATCGAAACCGATGCCGGCGCTGAACAGGTCGTCGTGAACCTCGGGAAGCGTGATCGAAAAATGCTGCCAGAGTCCGGGCAAGTCGGTGAATTTCAGATCGACCATCTGAATATCGCGCGCTTGCAGCAGGCCGATCACATCGCTTGCGCTTTGTGGTCGCGTGACGCGATAGCTGCCCGCTTCGACGGACGCCGCAAACGGCGATCCGGTGGTTCCTTGCGTACTGGCCATGAACTTTGCCCTCTTCCGCCCCATTACCGCCCGTGTACTTATAGTCCAACGTTAGTACGTCCACGCGCGAAAGCAAGGCGGCAGTGCGTGGACCTAGCGGTCTTGCTCCAGTGCCTTCAAATGAGCCTCGCCGGCATCTCTGGCAGCGGCGGAGGTCGCATACGTCTCGTCCGAAACGAGCGAGCGTTTGACCTCACGGGCCGCGAAGTCGACCAGCGTGATGACCCAGACATGCTCGCCACTCTGCTCGGCCGTTTGCACGAAAGCGCGCACGTCGCCCTTGTCCTCTGATTTCATCGTGACCTCCTTGTGGAAAAGTCGCGCGGAAAAAGGGGAGCGCGACAATAAAGCCGTTCGCGAGCCGCGGTGCTTTCCTCACGGAGCGCGTAGCTTGATCTTAGGCAATGGAATCGGTCCGATGACAGTTTTCTCGCTTCCGATGCCGAGCACAGCCGATGGGTTCGGCGGTGAAAGCGGCTTGCCCGCAATCATCTAAAGTCCTCATCGAGACCTTGTCGGCAGGCGCGGTTGCGCCGGTCGAGTAACGCGGACGGGCGTTCGACTGGGCGAGCCGTCTCCCCCAGGGACCTCAGTCGCGGAAATCGAGCTCATTCAGCTTGCGGCGTGGAACGGCGTTGGCCAGTCCGTCTTGCGAACGAGATGAGCGCCGCCCGAGGCAATTCTTCGACTGAAAGCGCCCATAGCGAATACGCAACGCTGCGCTGGAACAACAAGCCGACAGCAGCCCGAAGCTGCCCCTTGCCCAGCGCGTACACCGAGTCGGTCACGGCGACGGCACCGTGCATCAGAATGCTGGCATGCCGGTAGCATCCCATCATGCAGTCATTGCAGGGTTGCCGTTGATCGGGCAGGCGGTCGAGGTCGAAGACGGAGCCCATCGGCTCAGGCCACGCCTCGCAACGCCAAACATCGAGGTTCCAGTCGATATAAAAGTACTTGCTGCCACCGATGCATGGAACCAGTTGCTGTTCGCCGCGCACGAAACGCGCGACCTCGGCCAGCGCAGCGCTCGGGTCCATAACACGGAAATGCTTCTTGAGGCGCGCGATTGCGCTCAACGCTTCGAGTAGTTCGTCGGTGTTCAGGTCGACGAGTTTCGATTCTTCGTCGTAAACAAGCGGGACCCTCAGGGCCTGCCGACGAGTTCGGCAAGAAGCTTCATAGAATACGCTCGACGCGCTGCGCGTGATCCATTCTTACGCCAGCCTACGCCCCGACCCGTGACGGTCAGCGGATGGAAACTACGCACCGTTGAAGTTAAACAACCGCATAACGGCAACCACGCGCAAATGACGTTGCCTATCATGCGTACCGCGCTGTCAATCTGGCAGCAGGCACTGTCTATTTCCAGATTTGCACGCTCCCATCGAGATACCCAATCTCCTTCGTCTTGCTGCCCGTAAGCAGGCACGAGGTTGAAACGGCCCGAGTCCGGAGCGCAAGTCGGCTCACGTCTCGCAGATGTGCAAGGATTTCAAACGAGTCGGCGTTTTCGGTGTGACATCCCGTTTCAGGCTCCTGATAAACACGCGCCGCACAGTCGGCAACCGGCTTACGCCATCCCACAAGGCGACGGGAGGATCGGCGAACGAAGATCCGCCGGCAGGACAGAACCGACGCACGAATGTCCGCACAAAAGCATGGGCGACGGCTGCAAATGGCCCGGATTTTGCCGTCGCCCGGTCAGACAGGTTTCAGCTCTTTCTGGAGGTTTTCGGCACAAATAGCGTGGGTGTGTGCAGAACCTTCTCGCTTCCGCACTTTGGGCAAGCCGGATGAGCGTTTTCATGTTCAGCAAGATGCTCGGCATGTTCGAACATCTCACCGCACTTCTCACACCTGTACCGGTAAGTCGGCATGGCATTCCTCCAACGAGAATCCCGCACGTCGGGCTGACCAGATACGTCTACGACGTCGGCAATAACCATTCTAGTGCAGGAAAGTGCGAGAAACGCCTGCGTGCACCTCGCGCGCAGCGCTCATCGTATGGGGCGAATGTCAGTTTGCCCGTCGCCTACCAGCCGAAATACCTGCACGGCATCTTCCAATGTGGACGCCTGTTCTTGCATGCTGGCTGCCGCGGCTGCCACCTGCTCCACCAGGGCAACGTTCTGCTGGGTCATCTCGTCCATCTGCCCGATCGCGCGGTTGACTTCGCCGATGCCGGTACTTTGCTCGTTGCTCGCGTGGGTAATCTCACCCATCAAAGTGACCACACTATCGACAGCCGTGACGATTTCGGTCATGTCCCGGCCAGCCTGGTCGACCAGTTCGCCGCCTGCATTGACGTTGCCGACCGAGTCGGTGATCAGCGCCTTGATTTCCTTGGCGGCCGTGGCGCTGCGTTGGGCCAGGCTGCGCACCTCGGCGGCGACGACCGCAAAGCCGCGTCCCTGGTCGCCGGCGCGGGCTGCCTCGACGGCCGCGTTCAAAGCCAGGATATTGGTCTGAAAAGCAATTGAGTCGATCATGCTAATGATGTCGACGATCTTGTGTGAACTGCCGCGGATCAACGACATGGTGGTCACCACATGCCCCACCACGGTGCCGCCTTTGACCGCGAGATCGGAGGCCGAGGCGATGTGTTGGTTGGCGTCCGAAGCGCGTTCGGCATTGGCGCGGACCATCGCCGTCAATTGTTCCATCGTCGACGCGGTTTCCTCGAGCGAGCCAGCCTGCGCCTCGGTGCGGGACGAAAGCTCCGCGTTGCCGGCCGCAATTTCGCGCGCGCCCAGCGCGATCATATCGGAGGCACGTCGGACGTTGCCGACTACCGAGGCCAAACCGACACTGATGCCGTTCATTGCCTGCATCAACTGGCCCAGTTCGTCGCGCCGGCTGACATGAACTTGCGCGGTCAAATCGCCGGCCGCGAGTTTTTCGGCGGCGGCCTTCGCTTCGAGCAGTTGCATGCCGAGACCGCGCCGGGTCGTCACGAAGACCAGCGCGCTGACCAGCAGCGCGCCGAGTAGCCCGAAGCCGATCACCCCGGTTTGCAGGAAAGCGGGCAACGCCGCTCCCGGGCTCGATCGGTCGGGGGGGATCACGGCCTCCAGCAGCCGACCATAGGCCAGCAGAAGTACGGTATTGGCGGCCAGGGTAAGCAGCGCGAGTCTGGCTCCGATCGACAGGTTCCACACCTCACTGACGTCGAGGCCGACATACAGCGCGCCGATTACCTCGCCAGAACTGTCCCGGATCGGCTCGTACCGTGTCATGTATTGCTTGCCGAATAGCGTCGCGTAACCGGTGTAGGGTCGCCCGCCGCGCAGCATCCGATAGCCGGGATGCGAGCGGTCGAGTACCGTGCCCACGGCCCGCTCGCCGGTTTGCCTTTTGACCGAAGTGGCGACGCGCACGAAGTCGTCGCCAATTGCGACGAATAACGTGCCCGTCGCGCGGGTCTTGCCGGTGAAGTGGTCCACTTCGCCGTAGTTGAGGTTCAGCAGGGTGCTCCCGTTCAGCAGCCCGGGGGTCATGACACCGAGGATGTCGACACTGCTTGATTCGTCGCGTGAAAATGGAGCTGGAAAATACCCGGCGAGCGTTCGCGCGTGACGGCGCACCTGGGCCTTGAGCGGCAGCAGAAAGTACATGAAGTGAACCCCGTCGACTAAGTCAGCGAGCCGAATAAACCGGACGTTTTATTCTGAATTCATTAGACAGAATATTGCATGAGATGGCAATAGAGTGTGCTCGCTAATCTCAGCTCACTGAAAGGCGGCGCCAGGGCGAACCTCAAGAATATCGGCATGCGCCGTGGCGCTCCGCGCGGATCATAGATGTTTGACACGCCAGCAGCCTTCCGACGAAGAGCGCCACGACACCGCTGAGAAGCGTCGCGAGAACTATTTCGCGCCGCCATTCGGGGCGCCCGTCTTGCTGAAACCAGATCCACCAAAGCACGGCAATCAGTACCAGGCGTTTAAAGGTGTAGAGGTCGGCGATGGCTTGTATCGATTGGGTCGCGAAATGACCGAAGTGTATGCTGGACAGATATGTTTCGATGGTCGAATCGAAGCCGTTCATGTTCCTGTAATCGATATCTGCCAATCGAAGCGGAACGTCAGAATAATTGAGGCAAGCGACAACAAAAGAGGCGCAGACAACGTTTGCTAGCAATTTGCCCTTCCGAGGCGGTGTTCGCGGCATGCGCCGCCTCAGTGCGAAGCCAGGGCGGCCCGTTATGGCGCCCCCTTAACCCGCTCATGCGGATTCTCCACTCCCGCCATGCTCAGCGCCTCATGCAGCGTGCCGAAAATACAGCGCTCCTCGACGATCGGCGTGATTCCATGCCGATCCATATCCGAGCGCAAATAGCGATTCACCCGCGCAAAGACCACCTCGATCCCATTGCGCTTGAGCGCCGAACACAACTCGCCCACCGAGCGCGCCGCCGAATAATCGACATCCGTAATCGCGCTCGCGTCGACGACGAACCAGCGCACGGCGTTCGGTGCGTGATCGATCAGGCGGCGCGTATCGTCGACGAAAAAATGATCGTTCGCGTAGAACAGATCGGCGCCGAAACGATACACGATCAACCCCGGCGCGGTCTCCACGCCGGGCACCGCCGGCACCGGCACCCACATGCCGTCGCCGTTGGGCGCGAGCATCATCGTGTGGGGGCGGTAGCTGTGTCGCACGTGACGCAGCAACGACAACGCAACGGCGACCAGAATGCCGTGCTCGACGCCGATCAGCACGACCGCCGCCGCCGTGAACAAAGCCAGCGCGAATTCGCCGGGACTTTCGCGACGAATCGAAAAGAGCGACTGCAGATCGATCAGGCCGACCGCGATCGTAAACACGATGCTCGCGAGAATGCAGTGCGGCAGATACTGCAGATAGCGGCTGAAAAACAGCAGCACGACCACCACGACCGCCGCGAACACGAGCTGCGCGAACTGGCTGCGCGTGCCGGCGCGATCGGCCATCGCGGTCTGGGTCAGGCTGCCGTTGACGACGAACGCGCCGGAAAACGCCGCCGCCGCGTTGGCGGCCGCGATGCCGAGCAGGTCTGCGTTGGTATCGATCGGCTCGTGATAGCGGTCGGCAAACACCCGGCTCGCCGCGGCGCTTTGCGCGACGATCATCACGAAGCACGACGCCGCGACCGGCACGAGATCGAGCATCTGCTGCCACGTCACCGACGCAATCCGCAGCGGCGGCAATCCGCCCTCCACCGGTCCGAGGATGGAGATGCCGTGCGCGGCGAATCCGAACACATCGCTCGCGGCAATGCCCGCGACGACCGCGACCAACGGCACCGGCAGGCGCGGCCAGAAACGTTTGCAGACGAGAATCGCGGTCACCACGAGCAGCGAGATCGCCAGTGTCGGCCGATTGATCTGCGCGGCGTCGCTCACGACGAGCAGCAGTTGTTTCACGCTGCTCGCCGCATGTCCGGGCACGCCGAGCATGTCGCCGAGCATCGCGATGCCGACCTGCACGCCGACGCCCGCAAGAAAGCCGACCAGCACCGTACGCGACAGGAAATCGGCGAGAAAGCCGAGCTTGAAGATGCGCGCGACGAACAGCAACGCGGCCGTCAGCAACGCGACCATCGCCGCGAGCGCCGCATACTCGGCGCTCGACGCGGGCGCCATCGTCGAAAGACGACTCGCGAAGATCGTCGCGGTGGCCGAATCGGCGGCGACGACCAGATGCCGCGAAGCACCGAAGAACGCGAACGCGACGAGCGGCAGGAACACCGTGTAGAGCCCGGTGACGGCCGGCATGCCGGCAATGCGCGCATAGCCGAGGACCTGCGGAATATCCATCGACGCAAGCTGCACACCGGCCAGCGCATCGCGCGCCGCCGCAATCCGGCTCAAAGGAAGAACGCCCTTCAGCACGCCGGCACGCGCCGCCATTTTTTGCAGAGAATCTTGCATACGCGATGCTGACCTAAAACGAAAGTAATCGCGCATCGTGCCGCGAACCGGCGCGCCAAGGCAAGACTTATGAAAAGGAGAACGGGCTATTGACGAAAACGAAAACGAGAAAGCAAACCGAAAGAACGCAAACGATTGCTCCTTTCAAGCGCACAACAAACTAACGGACGTTAATCGCAAAGCGAAAATCTCCACGGCGCAGCCGCGGAAAAAACTCGCGAAGAAGATCTACCGTTTGAATTGCCCTGTCTGCGGGTCCACATGGCGCGCGAAACCGAACAGCGCAGCAATGCAGATCGGACAGGCGATCAGAAAGATGACCAGCATCACACTCACCCCGTAACAACTTGTTACCGGGAATTGTAAAGAAATTTGAAGTAAGTTTAATGAGGGAAAACCGCAAAGCACTATTGCGCAGGATTACGGGAGCCTTAAAAAGATCGTCGATGCGTAAGTGAAAACGCGAATAGGCCGCCACGGCGCGCGTCCGCGCGCCAGGCATCACACCGCCACGATTAGCCAAACCCTTCTACCGCTTTGCGCCGCGCGTATTTTTCTTCGGCATCGGCGCTGGCCCGACCGATTCGCGCATCGTCACGCTGAGCGGAAACTCGCGCAAGATCTCCCAGTTGGTGCCGTAACACTGGTTGATGAGCCAGCGCACCGCGTTTTGCGTAAGTTCCCCGGTTGGGATATGCACCGACGTGAGCCCGGGCGCCGCGTAGGCGGCCGAGTAGTCGTCGTCGTAGCTGATCACGGAGATGTCGTGCGGCACCGAAATGCCCGCCTGGTGAAAGCGCGCGAGCACGCTGACCGCCATCGTGTCGTTCGCGCAGAACAGGCCGGTCACGCGCCGCTGCGTCTCGAGCAGCTTCTGCGCGGCCGCGTAGCCGCCTTCGGGCGAAAAGTCGGATTCGATCAGCGTGACGTCGTCGCGCGCAATGCCGGCTCGCGCGAGTTCGGCGAAAAAGCCGTCGATCCGCATCACGTTGTCCGATGCGGTAGCGGGCCCGGAAATCACCGCGATGTCGCGATGCCCGTGATCGAGCAGCGTGCGCGCCGCGAGTTCGCCGCCGCGCCGATGATCCGCGCTGAACGACGCCTCGGGCCACTGCTCGAACGCGCGATTCAGGAACACCATCTTCGGATGCATGCCATGCAGCATGATCAGGTCTTCGTCGTGCAGATCGTGGCTGATCACGACCACGCCATCGCAATCGCGGCCGATCAAAAAGCGCACTGCCTCGATCGCCTGCTCGCGCGGCGACACCTCGCCGCAACCGGTCGCGACCACGACATGGCGCCCCACCGCGCGCAGCTCGGTGTCGGTCTGCTTCAGGATCGTGCCGTAGTAGGAACCAAAGAAGGTCGGCACGAAGATGCCGATGATGCCGAGCTGCTGCGTCGCCATCGCCCGGCCGATCGACGACGGGCGGAAATTCAGCGCCTCGATCGCCGCCTTCACGCGCGCCGCGGCATCGGCGGAAATCGGTCCCTTGCCGGAAATGGCTCGTGAGGCGGTCGACATGCCCACGCCGGCCAGTTCCGCGACGTCCTTGAGTGTTGCCACGCGGTTCTCCATCAAGCCTGTCTCGACGAGCCGCTTCGCGCGTGACGCGCCGCGGCGTTATAAGCGCGCGCCGCTCGCTTCGTCGAATAGCGAGACATGCGCGGCGTCGAACGAGAACGCCACGGTGTTACCCTCCGCAATCGGCGCTTTGGTCTGATCGATCGACGCGATCTGTTCGCCATGATAGTCGAGCCAAATCACGCGGTGGTTGCCCATCGGCTCCATCAGCGAAACTTTCGCGCGCTCGCTGGCGCCTTCCGTGATATGCACGTCTTCGGCGCGCACGCCGAGCACGCAGCGCACGCCCTGCGAGGGCGCCCCCTTGAACGCGTACGCCGAGACGTCGATCCGCACCTGCGCAGTGCAAAAGTGAAGCGCGCCGTCGCGCGTCTCGAGCGTGCCCCTCAGCAGATTCATCGCCGGCGAGCCGAGGAAGGTCGCCACGAACAGATTGTTCGGCCGCGCATAGACCTCGGCCGGCGTGCCGAACTGCTGGATCACGCCGCCGCGCATCACGGCCATGCGCGTCGCGAGCGTCATCGCCTCGACCTGGTCGTGCGTCACGTAGATCATCGTCGCGCCCAGGCTGTGATGCAGCTGCTTCAGTTCGCGGCGCAGTTCGGTGCGCAGCTTCGCGTCGAGGTTCGACAGCGGCTCGTCGAACAGGAACACGTCGGCCTCTCGCACGATCGCGCGGCCGATCGCGACGCGCTGCCGCTGTCCGCCCGACAACTGCGACGGCTTGCGCTTGAGCAGCGGCCCCAGTTGCAGCATCTCCGACGCGCGGGCGACACGCCGCGCGATTTCCGCCTTCGGCGTGCCGTTGATGCGCAGCGCGAACGACAGGTTGCGCTCGACGCTCATGGTCGGATACAACGCGTACGACTGGAACACCAGCGCGATGCGGCGATCCTTCGGATCGGCCCACGTCATGTCTTCGCCGGCGATCTCGATGCTGCCGTCGCTGACATCGATCAATCCCGCGATGCTGTGCAGCAGCGTGGACTTGCCGCAACCCGACGGCCCCAGCAGCACGACGAACTCGCCGGCGAGCACGTCGAGATCGAGGTTCTCGATCACCGTGCTCGAACCGAGGCGAATCGTCAGATTGCGGACCGCCACATTGGCGGGATGCGTGAGCGCCGCGGCGTCGGAGTCAACGTCAGCGCTTGCACCCGGCACGCCGGCCGCATCGATCGTATTAGCCATGTTTGCTATGCCCTACCCCTTGACGGCGCCCGACGCAATGCCGCGCACGAACCAGCGGCCCGAAATGAAATAAACCGCGAGCGGCACCAGCGACGTCAGGATCGTCGCCGCCATATTGACGTTGTAGAGCCGCTCGCCGGTCGTCGTGTTGATGATGTTGTTCAACTGCACCGTCATCGGTAGATTCTTCGTGCCAGCGAACACGAGGCCCAGAATGAAGTCGTTCCAGATGTTCGTGACCTGCATGATCAGCGCGACGACGATGATCGGCGTCGACATCGGCAGCATCAGTTGAAAGAAGATGCGCCAGAAGCTGCCGCCGTCGATGCGCGCGGCCTTGAACAGCTCCTGCGGAATCGACGCGTAGTAGTTGCGGAACAGCAGCGTCATGACCGGCATGCCGAACATCGTATGGATCAGCACGATGCCCGGCAGCGAGCTGAACAGATGCACGCTCGCGAGCACGCGCACGAGCGGATAGATCATTACCTGCACTGGAATGAACGCGCCGACGAGCAGCACGCCGAACAGCAGACCCGCGCCGCGCGGCCGCCAGAACGACAGCGCGTAGCCATTCACCGCGCCGACCATGATCGACAGCACCGTGCTAGGCACGACGATACGCACCGAGTTCCAGAAGCCGACGCGAATGCCGTTGCAATCGAGCCCGGTGCAGGCCGACTGCCATGCGGCGCTCCACGCGTCGAGCGTGAAATGCATCGGCAAGCCGAGCAGATTGCCGAGGCGGATCTCGCTCATCGGTTTGACCGACGTGACCAGCATCACGTAGAGCGGCAGCAGAAAGAACACCGCCGCGGTGAGCAGAAACGCGTAGATGCCCAGGCGCGCCGGCGAAAACGCCGAGCGGCGGGGCCGCGTGCGCGCGCGATGCGGCATGCCGCCTTTGAGCGTGGAATCGAGCGTGTTCATCCTCTCTCCCCGCGCAGCGCCGCACGGCTGCGTGCATAGAAGAACGGCGCGAGAACCGCCAGCACCGTCGCGAGCAGCACGATCGATGCGGCCGACGCAAGGCCGATGTTCGCGCGCCCGAACAGATAGTCCATGATGAATTTGGCCGGCACTTCGCTCGCAGTGCCGGGGCCGCCCTGCGTCATCGCGACGACCGCGTCGTACAGCTTCACGACCATCACGAACAGCAGCACGAACGCGGTCGAGATCGACGGTCCGAGCATCGGCACCACGATGCTCGCGTACACGCGCCAGCGTGGAATGCCGTCGACGCGCGCGGCTTTCCACAACTCTTCGTCGATGCCGCGCAGGCCCGCGAGCAACAGCGCCATCACGAGGCCCGAAGCTTGCCACACGGTCGCGATCACGATCGTGTAGATGACCCAGTCCTGATCGACGATCCAGTCGAAGCGCGCATGCGCGAAGCCGAGGTTGCGCAGCACCTGCTGCGCACCGAGCGCGGGATTCAGGATCCATTGCCACACGAGCCCGGTCGCGACGAACGACATCGCGTACGGATACAGAAACACCGTGCGCAACGCGCCTTCCGCGACCACGCGCTGATCGATAAAGATCGCCAGCAGCAAGCCGATCACCATGCACGCGATGATGAAACACGCGCCATAGATCACGATGTTCTGCAGCGACGTCAACCAGCGGTCGTTGTGAAAGAGCCGCACGTACTGCGTGAAGCCCACGAAGTCGTGCGACGGAAACGTGTGCGAATTGCTGAGCGACACGCGCGCGGTCCAGACCATCGTGCCCAGGTACGTGAACACGACGGTCAGGAGCATCGGCAGCAAGGCCAGCCAGACCGCGATCGAAAACCGCCGGTTCAGCGGCTTGTTTCGCGGTTTGGGGTGCGGCTTGCCTTGTGGTTTCGGACCCCCGGCTGGCAGCTTGAGCGCGTGCACGGCGAGGCCTAGCCCTTCAACGCGCTGGCGAACGCTTTCTGCGCGTCGTCGACGGACTCGTTCTTGTTCCAGAAGTTCGTCACGACGTCAGTCAGCGCACCCTGCATATCGGGCGACAGCAGCATTTCCGGATTCGGCAACTGGCGCGACTTGTCCTTCATGATCGCGATGCCCTCCTTGGCGCAGACGTCGAGGCTGCTTGCGTCGACGTCAGACCGGATCGGAATCGAGCCCTTCTTCGCGCTGAACGCGACCTGCGCGGACGGCGAGGTCATCACCGTGGCGAGCAGATTCTGCGCCTTGATCGCCGACGCGCTGTCGGTCTTCGGGAACACGAAGACGTCGCCCGCGACCAGATACGGCGAACGCGGACCGAAGCCCGGGAAGCAGCCGAAGTCCTTGCCCGCCGTTTGATTCGCCGCGACGAACTCGCCCTTCGCCCAGTCGCCCATGATCTGAACGCCGGCCTTGCCCGAAGTCACGAGCGCGGTCGCGTCGTTCCAGTTGCGGCCAGGCGAGCCCGGATCGACGAAATCGTGCAGCCGCTTGAACGACACGAGCACCTTCTTGAACGCATCGGAGTTCACCCAGTTCTGATCGTGATCGCGATAGACCTTCATATACAGGTCGGGGCCGCCCACATCAGCGAGCACCGCGTCGAACGTGATCTTCTCCTGCCACGGCTGGCCGCCGAACGCGAGCGGAATCACGCCCGCGCTCTTCAGCTTGCCGAGATCGGCGATGAATTCGTCGTAGCTTTTGGGCTCGCTCGCGATGCCCGCTTTCCGGAACACCGGCTTCGAGTAGAAGAACCACGCGGGCATGTGAATGTCGACCGGCGCCGCGTAGAAATGGCCCTTCACGCGGATACTGTCGAGAATCGACTGCGGGAAAATGCCGTTCCAGTTTTCTTTCGCGGCGACGTCGTCGACGTTATTCAGGAGTCCCTGGTCGATCAGATCGTGAAACTGCTTCGACGTATTGAACTGGGCGGCGGTGGGTGGATCGCCGCCGACGATCCGGTTGATCGCGGTGGCACGCGCCTGATCTCCGCCGGCGACTGCGTTGTCGACCCATTGGCCGCCGGCCTTGTCGTACGCGACGGCAAACTGCCGAATCGCGGCCGACTCGCCGCCCGAGGTCCACCAGTGAATCACGTTAGCCTTGAGCGGTTCCGCATGCGCGACGACGCCATACAGCGCCAGTGCCGCAACTACGCCTCGCAAGACCATTCTGTTGCTGTTCATTCCGTCTCCTCCAGGCTCAGCGCCCGTGTGTCAAGTCGAAATACCTTCCAGCTCCACCCGGCTTTACATCGTTGCTGCGTCGTTTTAATTGTGTTTATTGCGCTTGCGCGTTGCGATCTTCGAGGAATTTCGACACCAGCTCCGCGCTGCGCTTGACGGTACGCTTCTGCGTTTGGTAGTCGACGTGCACGATGCCGAAGCGCCGCTCATAGCCGAAAGCCCACTCGAAGTTGTCCATCAGCGACCACAGGAAATAGCCGCGCACGTCGACGCCCGCCTTGATCGCCTGATCGACCGCGGCGAGATGGCGCTTCAGGAACGAGATGCGCTGCGTGTCCTCGACGCGGCCGTCGATCACCTTGTCGTCCGATGCCATGCCGTTCTCGGTGATGTAGATCGGCGGCAGATTGGCATAGGTATCCCTGAAACCGGTCAACAGATCGCGAAGACCGTCAGGGTAAACCTCCCAGCCCATCTGCGTGCGCTCGACACCCTCGAGCGGCACGTCCTTGAAACCGTGCCCACCATCGCTCGCCACGTTGGTGCGGAAATAATAGTTGATGCCGAGAAAATCGAGCGGCGTATTGATCGTCTGCATGTCGCCTTCGAGCACGAGCGGCTCGCTGCCCGGCCACAACTCGAACAGGTCTTGCGGATACTCGCCCTTGAACAGCGGATCGAGAATCCACGCGTTGTGCTGAACTTCGAACAGCTCGGCCGCGCGACGGTCGGCGGCGCTGTCGCTATTCGGCGTGCCGCGCCCGACATTCGCGACGATGCCCTTGTGCGAGCGCGGATCGTTCGCGCGCAGCACCGGAATCGCGAGACCGTGCGCGAGCAGCAGATGATGCATGGCCTGCGCGGCGAAGCGCAGGTTCGAGAGTCCCGGCGCGTGATGGCCGTTGCCGTAGCCGAGGTACGCCGAACACCACGGCTCGTTGAGCGTCGCCCACGCATCGACGAGGCCGTGCAGCTCGCGGCTCATCAGATCCGCGTAATCGACGAAACGGTACGCGGTTTCGCGATTGAGCCAGCCGCCGCGATCCTCGAGATGCTGAGGCAGATCCCAGTGATAAAGCGTGACGAAAGTCGTGATGTTCTTCTCTTTGAGCCGTCCGAGCAGGCGCTTGTAGAAGTCGAGCCCCTTGCGGTTCGGCGTGCCGTTTTCGTCCATCACACGCGGCCATGCGGTCGACAGCCGGTACGCTTCGAGGCCGAGGCCCGCGAGCAGGTCGACGTCCTGTTCCCAGCGATGATAGTGATCGCACGCGACGGCGCCGGTGTCGCCGGCCAATACCTTGCCCGGTGTGGCCGAGAACGTGTCCCAGATCGACGGCAGGCGGCCGTCTTCGTTGACCGCGCCTTCGATCTGATACGACGCGGTGGCCGCGCCGAGCAGGAAATCCTGGCGCCACAGCGACGAATCGGCGGGCGGTGTGAATGGATCGGAATGCGGGTCGCCGTGAGCGGTTGGACGGGCGGCGTCGATGACTGCGGATGCGTCGTTTACCACGGATTCTCTCCTGCCGATGAGGTCGTTGAACCGGGTGTGGTGGAGCTCGAGGCGCTGGCGTTCGAACTTGCTGTGAACGCTTAAGTGGAAGCGCTTCCACACTGTCCAGCGAACGATAGCAGCGGGGAAATCGGCGCAGCAATCCGGGTTTGTCTGGAGGGGTTTCTGGCATGCGTGCGAGGGTGATGCGGCGCGCATCGGGGGTGTTCACTGCAACGGATAGTTACGGCTTCCGACGAAAATCCCTGGCAGCCGTGCAACGCAAAGTCTCGGATCGCCGACAATCGGCTTATCCACTGAAGCATGGAAGACGATTGCGATGAGCGAATTCAATCTGCCGGAACTCTACCGCGGCTATATCGCCTGCCTGAACACGCAGGACTGGTCAAAGCTGCGAGACTTCGTTGGCGAAGACGTGAAGTACAACGGCCAACGAATCGGTTTGTCGGGCTATCGCGAGATGCTGGAAAGAGACTTCCGCGACATTCCCGACCTGCACTTCGAGATTCAGATGCTGGTTTGCGAGCCGCCACATATCGCAAGCCGATTGCATTTTGACTGCACACCCATCGGCACGTTACTTGGGCTTCCCGTGCAAGGAAAACGGGTGGAGTTTTCCGAGAACGTCTTCTACGAGTTTGGTGACGGCAAGATCCGGCAAGTCTGGTCGGTCATCGATAAAGCCGCGATCGAGAGTCAGTTGTAGCGGCTCAGGGACACGCCGCGCTCAAACGTTTCTCTTTGGCATCAGCGCACCGCGTTCTCGGGTCCCTCGGTGTCGACCAGTCGCGCCGCGCGCTCCGCCCGCATTTCACTTCGATTCTTTTTATCGGGCGAATGCGCTCGTCTATGGCTTGTCGTCCTCGCGATCGGGGTCGATGTCGGGATCGAGCGGCGGCTCATCCGGATCCTGCGATGGACCGAGGTCGGGCAGATCCGTCTGCACGACGTCGGACTGATCCGGGCGGATCGGGTTTTCGTCCTTGTTCGGTGTGGTTGCCATGGCCGGTCCTCCTTAGGTCGTTGCCATGCTGAAGACGCAGCAAGTTCCGCTCCCGATCCAGACGCGGCCATGCCCGTTCCGGTCACAAGTCGAAGCCCATTTGCGCACGGCCAAGCTCGGTGAGATCGTCTGGCGTGGCGCGGCCGACGAAATCGACTTCGAAATGATCGGCCGGAAAATCCGGCGGGCTCCTGCCTTCGAGAAAGCCCGGCAGTTGCCGCTTCAGATACGCATCGTTCTTCGCGCAGCCCGGCAGCGAAGCGATATACATCACGTTGCTATAGCCGTTGCCGCGATGCGCGTCCTCGACCGCGTGAATGACGTCGCTATGCCAGAACACGGTGTCGCCCGCCTGCATCAGCGGAATCGACGACAGCGCATGAAACAGCGGCGCGTGATAGTCGGACTTGATCGACAGCGCGCGCCCCGGCAGCGCTCCGCACAGATCGTCTTCGGCGACATCATCCTGAAGCGCGCGCAACAGGATATAGACCATCGAGTTCGCCATCGGCACCAACTGCAGCGTGCCGTCGCCGGGACCCTGCGGCGTCAGCGCGGTCCAGCCTTGAAACGTGCGGAACATCGAGCAGACGGCCGGCGATGCGATCTCCTCGACTTCGGTTCGCCACGCGGCGTCGAACGGATCGTAGTCGCGCCAGTGGCCCGAGAACACATGGCGATAGACCTTGCGGAAGTTCGGCTCGATCCAGCGCTCCACCGAACCGCCGTCGCAATGCGCAGACAACCCGAGCGATTCCGAGCCGGGCGGCCGACGGCGCAGGCGGTCCGCATACACCGGCACATGGTTCGGATCGAAATGCACGCGCCCTTCGCTTTCGGTGCGCCACAGCCGGTTCAGGAACACGCGGGCCTGCGTGAGCTCGGTCGATTGCCGCGCGAGCACCTGCGGTTTCGACCAGTACACACCGTAGATTTGCGGCTTGCTCGAGGCGAGCTGCCCAAAGTACTTGTCTTCCGCGCGATTCTGCAGCTTTGCGTCGAGGTCGTTGCGCTCGACGTAGTCGGCGATGTCCTGATCCCATTGCTCGACGAGCGACCGGCCGAACACCTTGCGGATCACACAGGCGCCGCGCGCTTTGACGAGCGCGATCTGCTCGTCGGTGACCCGGTTCGCCACGATGTCGGCGAACTGGATTTCCGGAATGACCGGCTCGCCGCGCTCACGCAGCGTCGCGATTCGCTCCGCCTCCTTCGTCATCGCCGCTTCGACGTCGGCGAACACGTCGCGGTAGTTCGGCAGCATCGCGCGCAGTTGGCGCTTCGCTTGACGGATGGCTGGCGGCAGGTCGTCGATTTGCAAGGCCATGGCATCGTCTCCATGTGGTTTCTGATGCTTGAAGCGTACGCGAACGATCGCCGCCTGCGTGATACTATCCGGTCAAAGATTTGACGATTTCGGACATGAAAGCCGCTTTTGAACATGTGGATTTTGGCCGGGACTGTTCGGTCAGGGTTTACCACCGCCGGCTGCCCCGCATCCCTTTCGAATGGCACAACCATCCCGAGTACGAGCTGACGCTGACGATGAACAGTCAGGGCAAGCGGTACATCGGAGACTCCGTCGCGACCTACGGCGCGGACGATCTGGTGCTGGTGCCCCCGAATCTGCCGCACACTTGGGCCTCGAACCGTTCGATCGACGCGGCGCACCCGCAGGTCGCGATCGTCGTATGGTTCGACGGCGCGTGGGTGCGGCGACTCGCCGATGTCTGCCCCGAATACAACGGACTTTGCGACCTGTTGCGCAGAGCGGCCTGCGGCCTCGCGTTCGAAGACGGTGCCGGCACACGCATGCGCGAACACCTCGACCGCCTGCTGTCCGACAAACCGCGCGAACGCTTGCAGGCGGCGCTCGATGTACTGGATCTGCTGTCGGCGCTCCCCGCCACGCCGCTCGCGTCCCCAAGCGCATTCGACGCGCGAACCGGCACGCCGACTGGCCACGAATCCGATCAAATCAATCGCGTGCTCGCGTTGATCGAAACACAGTTCGCGCATCCGCTTCGGCTTTCCGCGCTGGCCAAGGCGTCGGGGCTTTCCGAGCGCTCGTTGACGCGGCATTTCACGCAGCATCTTGGCGAGAGCGTCGGGCGCTACGTGACGCGCGTACGAATCGGCCACGCATGCCGGATGTTGACCGATACGCAAGCGCCGATTTCCGTCATTGCGACGCGCTCCGGATTCGCGAACGTCGCGAATTTCAACCGGCAATTCAAAGCCGCCAAGGACATGACACCGGTTGAATTCAGGCAGCAGTTCGCGGGCGCGCGGCGGGCGGAGCAACAGATGTCGCCAATGCTCACCGAGCGCTCGCCTTCTCTGCAGAGACTTCGCAACAAAGGAGACGGCAAGCGGATGTCTCGGCCCGCGCGGGCCGGCCGGCAGTCCGAATGACCGGACTACTCGGCGAGCAATCCCTGCAGGCGCCAGACATTTTTTGCACGTCCGGGGGAGTACTTGCAGCAAGGGTGGGGCCAGGGATTTATGGCGCAGACTATGCGCTGGCGGCGAAATTTCAACGCGACGGCAACGCGCGGTTGGTCGACTGCAACACCCGACTCTGGAGGCACTCCATGAACGAACAAGCGATACGTGAAGCCTTGAACGCACACTGGCGAGCGTCGGCGGACGGCGATCTCGACGCCGAACACGCTATCTACGCCGACGATGCGATCTGCGACTATCCCCAATCAGGCGAGCGAATTCATGGACGAACCAATTTGCAGGCTCTGCGCGGCCATCATCCCGGCAAGCCATCGGGTTTCGCGATCAGGCGAATTCAAGGCGAGGGCAGTCTGTGGATCACCGAGTACACGATCAACTATCAGGGGCGCATCGCTTACACGGTCAGCGTGATGGAGTTCCGCGAAGGCAAGGTCGTCCACGAGACGCAGTATTTTGCTGATCCGTTCGAGGCCCCGGATTGGCGGAGTCAATGGGTTGAGCGGACCGCGTGAAAAACGCGCCGCCGCCGTGTAGGACCAAGGTCCGATTGATGGCAAACGCGCGCATGCGACTATGCTTCGAGGGGGCTGAAGCCCGAACTTGACGAGGTTCGCTATGCGGCAGGCCAAGATCGTTATCGTCGGCGCGGGGCTGGTCGGGGGATCGGCAGCCCTGTTCGTGGCGTTGGCCATTCCGAGCGCGAAAGTCGTCATCATCGATGTCGCGCGGGTGCGCGCTGAGGGACAGGTTCTCGATCTCGCCCACGCCGCGGCACTCTGGGGGCACAGCCGTTTTCGCGCAGGGGACTACGAAGACGCGCGTGACGCCGACATCGTCGTGATCACGGCCGGCGCCGGCGTCAAACCCGGCGAGACTCGCCTGCACCTTGCCAGAATCAATGCGGACATCGCGACCGAAATCGTCGGGCGGATCGCGCCGCTCGCGCCCGACGCCATCTATCTGATCGCGACCAACCCATGCGACGTGCTGACCGGCGCCGTTTACGACCAACTGCGTTGCGAGCGTGAACGCGTCATCAGCACGGGCACCTCGCTCGATACCGGGCGGCTGCGCTCCCTGCTGTCCGAGCGGCTCGGCGTGGTGGCCTCCGCGATTCACGCCTATGTGCTCGGCGAGCACGGCGAATCGGCCGTGATCCAGTGGTCCGCCGCAACGGTCTGCGGCATGCCCCTCGAAACCTTCCTGACGCGCAACGGCAAGGAGCTGGGCCCCGCCAGCAGGGATCTGATCCTGCGCTCCGTCCACGAGGCGGCGAAGCTCATCAAGGAAGGCAAAGGCGCCACCCATTACGGCATCGCCAGCGCGATAGGAAGGATCTGCGAGGCCATCGTGCACGACACCGATCTGATTCTCACGGTTGGCATCGTCCAGCCCGAAGTGGAAGGCGTACCGGACGTGTGCGTGTCGCTGCCAATGGTCGTCAATGGCGCGGGCGCGCGGTTGATCGCCTATCCGGAACTCGACCCTATCGAGCGCGAGACCTTGCTCGGTAGCGCGCGCATCGTCAAGGACGCGACGGAAAGCGTGCTCCACGTGCGGTGACGCCTTCCCGCGCACTCCGAAAATACCCAACCACGCCGGCACGAGGTCCATCATGGCTCCTACACCTGCCAAGGTTTCACGGCCCACCAGCTCGCCTCCCGCCACGCCGAAGCCCTCGGTCGGACTGCCGGCCGGCGTCTGGAAATATCTGGTACCGATCGCGGTCGGCGTCGCGCTGTGGTTTCTGCCCGCGCCCGCCGGCCTCCAGCCGAAGGCGTGGCATATGTTCGCCGTGTTCGTCGCGACCATTGCCGGCATCATGACCGCCCCGCTGCCGATGTCGGTGGTTGCCATCATCGGCTCGACCATTGGCGTGCTCGTCGGCGTTCTGTCGTTTGCCGACGTCACCAAATCCACCGGCACCGACCTCGTATGGCTCGTGATGCTCGCGTTTTTCATTTCACGCGGCGTGATCAAGACCGGCCTTGGCCGCCGGATCGCGCTTCTGTTCATGCGATTGCTGGGAAAGCGAACGACGGGGCTCGGCTACGGGCTCGTGTTGACCGAACTCGTGATCTCCCCCGCGATGCCGAGCATCACCGCGCGCGCGGGCGGCGTGATGTTGCCGATCACGCGAGCCATTTCCGAAGTGCTGGGCAGTCACGCCGACGATCCGGAATCACGCGTGAAGGTGGGACGCTACCTGATTCTCTGCGCCTTCCACGCGAACATCATCACGGCGGGCATGTTCATCACGGCGATGGCGGGCAATCCGCTGGCGGTCAGGCTGGCCGCGGACCAGGGCGTGTCGATCAGCTGGCTCGACTGGGCGTTGGCGGCGTCGATCCCCGGTCTGCTGTGCCTCGCCGTGATTCCGATCGCCATGCTGTGGATCGCCCCGCCGCAGGTCAGACGCACCCCCGATGCCACCGACCTCGCGCAACGAGAGCTCACGACGATGGGGCCCATCTCGGTCAAAGAAATCATCATGGCGTGCATCTTCGTTGGCTTGCTGGTGCTGTGGGTGTTCGGCGACGATCTCGGCGTCGGCGCGACGCTCGCGGCGGCGATCGGCGTTTCGTTGCTTTTCATCAGCGGCGTGCTGACCTGGCAGGACGCGCTGAACGAGAAGTCCGCCTGGGACACGATGATCTGGATCGGCCTGCTCATCATGCTGGCCTCCAAGCTCAACGAATATGGCATGGTGAGCTGGTTCGGCAAGGAATTCGGCGCGCATCTCGCGGGCTTTCCGATGCTGGCGGTCTATATGATGGTGGCGGCGATCTACGTTTACATTCACTACTTTTTCGCCAGCGCCACCGCGCATATCAGCGCGCTGTTTCCGCTCTCCATGGCACTGATGGTCGCCGCCGGTATCCCGCCCTTCGTCGCCGCAGTCTCGCTCGGGATTCTGAGCAATGTGAACGGCTGCCTGACGCAATATGGCATCGGCTCCGGTCCCGTCATGTTCGGCGCGGGCTACGTGACCCAGGGCGAATGGTGGAAGGCGGGATTTTTGATGAGCCTGTTTTACATGGTGGCCTGGCTGGTCGTTGGGCCGCTTTGGTGGAAGGTGCTGGGGCACGTATGAGACAACGCGACTTTCGCCGCGCGGCTCGTACGGCCCGCGCACACGTGATCCTGCTCCGCTTCCCGCTTCGTCAATCGCGAGCGGTCATGGCCCGCGCAACTTCCCCGATCGTCATCGATCGCCGCCGATCACCGCGACGCCGTCCGCAGCCCTGACGCCCGCGCCGGCCCTCCAATGCAACGCTTCAGTTGCCCGTGCCACTCGTCTCGAAGGTTCCCCGATCATAAGCTTCGCAATAAGCCTTCCAGTCCGCCGCGACCTGCGCCTCACACTGCGTCGCCAGATCGATCAACGGCAGTTGCCAATCGCGCCGACTGCCAAACGCGATCAGATCGTCCGCGATCGCCGACTTCTGCCGCCCTCCGCTGCGCAGATGCGCCCACGCGCTCAACTCGGCCATGCTGTTGATCACTGCCTCGAGCCGCGGCAGCTTGCCGTCCCAGTCGGCAAGCGCGACGCGATCTTCCGATGGCTGCAAGCTCCGCAGCACATAGGAGCGCTGGTGGAATTCCACCGCGTGCAAAAAGGCCTGCGAGACCGCCTGATTGCGCCGCTGCACTTCGACGACACGCTGTGCCTCGGTCTGCCACTTCGGCTGCGTCGCCGTCACGTGCGCACTCACCGATGACGGCAGCGCCTCTTTCAAATCGATCAGGTAGTTGCCATCGGGCGAGCCCTTGCCCTCGACCAGAATCACATAGCGATCGACACCGAGGCTGCCCGTCCCCGCAATGCGGCGCGCGACATCTAGCGTGCGGTAGAACTCGGGATTCGGCTCCGTCACCGCGAACTGCTGCATGAACTGCGCGACCGCGGCACGCCGTTCATCGCTGACGGGCAGCGCTTTCTTGCCGTCGACCTTCAGCATGCGCGTTTTGCCCTTGAGCACCGTGCGACGGTCCAGATGCGCGGCGCGCGTGCGGCTCGCGAGCGCGACGAACAGATCGCGCACCATGCCGGTCGCGGTCTCCGCTTCGATCCAGCGCGACTTGCCGTACGCGAGCGCGGCGCCGTAGGCATCGAGAGCGGTGTGGCACAGCGCGAGCGCTTCAGCGCGGCTCAGCTTCAGGTTGGCCGCGCCGACCAGCACGCTCGTCAACAGACGCACGAGCTCGTACGGAACCGGCGCGAGACAGGCTTCGTCGAAGTCGTTGTTGTCGAAGTAGACGAGGCGATTGTCGCCCTTGTAGCTGCCGAAATTTTCGAGGTGCATGTCGCCGCAGATCCACACGTGCGGCGCGTCGTCGAGTACGTTCGCGCGCGGCAGACGCGCATAGAACAGATGGCAGGTGCCGCGCAGAAACACGAACGGCGAGCCGCGCATGGCTTTGTATTTCATCGCGAGTCGTTCGGGGTCTCGCCCGGCGTTGAAGTTGGCGATGATCTTTGCGATATCGGACATAGCGGGTTCCGTTGAATGGGCAAGCTCGACGTGAGCTCCGTGCCTGCTGCTGTGACCTCGGGGCGTGCCGCGAATTCAATGCGCGTTCAACCGGGATGCAGTGAGGTGGCTGTCGTTGCTTGTCGCGGCAGTGGCGATCGGCGGGCTGCTTGCCTACGGGTATCGCCAGTGGGCGTGCTCGACAGGCTCGAACTTCGAGTTCTATGCATCGTTGTTGGCGTTCAACGCGACCGCGCTCCTGTTGCTGACGAACGCGCTATGTTGGTTCGAATACATGTCCAACGTCATCAATGTGTCGCATCCATTGTGCTTACGACCTGCTGGACTCACCCCTCCCCACCGAACCTGCGCCGATACGCCCCCGGACTCGTCAACGCGATCCGGCGAAAATGCCGCCGCAGCGACTCCTCCGACCCGAACCCCGCCAGCTCGGCGACGCGCGCCATCGGCAGCGGCGTCGCGGCTTCGAGCAACTCACGCGCAAGCGCGACGCGCTCCCTGACGAGCCATTCATAAGGCGCCATGCCGGTCGCGTCGCGGAACTGCCGTTGCAGCGTGCGCGGGCTCATCGCCGCGCGCCCGGCGAGCGAGCGCAGCGTATGCGGCTCGGCCGCATGGCTGCGCACCCAGTCCATCAGCTTCGCGATACGTCCGCTTTCGTCGGGCGGCATCGGGCGCGGCACGAACTGCGCCTGGCCACCCTCGCGATGCGGCGGCACCACGAGCCGTTGCGCGACGCGATTCGCGACCGCGCCGCCATGATCGCGCCGCACCAGATGCAGCAGCATGTCGAGCCCGGCCGCCGATCCCGCCGAGGTGATCACCTGCCCTTCATCGACATACAGCGCGTCGGGCTGCACACGCAGTTGCGGATAGCGCTGCTGCAACTTGTCCGCGTAGCGCCAGTGGGTCGTCACGGTCTTGCCGTCGAGCACGCCGGCCGCCGCGAGCACGAACACGCCCGAGCAGATCGAGCAGAGCCGCGCGCCGCGCTCGTAAGCCGCGCGAAGCCTGCGCAGCAGCGCGGCCGGCGGCACCTCGTCGGCATCGCGCCAACCCGGAATCACGATCGTGTCGGCGCTCGCGAGCAGCTTCAGCGTGTAGGGCGCGGCCAGCGTGATGCCGCCCGCCGCGCGGATCGGACCGGGCTCGCTCGCGCAGACCGCGAAGCGATACCACGGCACGCCGAGCTCGGGACGCTCGAGCGCGAACAGTTCGGTCACGCAGCCGAATTCGAAGGTGCAAAGCCGGTCGTAGGCCAGCGCGACGACGAGATGATTGTGCATGGCGCAATGTTACCGAAGATTGACGATCACGCCACTTACCGGGCGACCCGCCGCTCGTCACAATCGACCGTGCCTGAAACGCGCGCGCCCCACCACCCGATCAACTCACCCCTGTTTGCCATGACTCACGACAACCTCACCACCGTCCCGAACGCCGTCACCGCGATCCCCGCCGCCGACAGCGCCGCCGCGCTCGCGCACTTCCAGGCGTCGCTGCGCTTCGAAACCGATTGCGCCGACGTCCACGCCGCGCTCGCGAGCGGCGCGCCCGGCTTCGTGCTGCTCGACGTGCGCAGTCCCGCGCTGTTCGCGCAGGGCCACGTGCCGGGCGCGCTGAATCTGCCGCACGGCAAGATCGTCACGTCGAAGCTCGCGGCTTATGCGCCGGACACGCTGTTCGTCACCTACTGCGCGGGCACGCACTGCAACGGCGCGGCGCGCGGCGCACTGCGGCTCGCCCAGTTGGGGCGGCCCGTCAAGCTGATGGCGGGCGGCGTCACCGGCTGGCTGGACGAAGGCTTCCCGCTGAGCCGCGAGGACGCCGATCCGCCGTCCGATCCACGCTCCGATGCATAGCGTGACTCGCAATCCGACACGCGTTCCAGCGCGGCATCCGCCGCCGTCCGCGCGCCGGTTTTGCTTCTGTTCGCAAATCGCAAATAAGTTGAACAAAGTTCGAAAAGTGCCGATAACATGTCCAGCCGGACTCCTCCCGGCGGACCCAATATGCAGAGTTCATATAATTTCTGGCTCGTCGCGATTTCGTTCGCGGTCGCGACCCTCGCGTCGTACACCGCGCTCGATCTGACGGGCCGCATCTTCCTGCTCGGCTCGACGCGCCGGCGGCATGCATGGCGGCTCGGCGGCGCGTTCGCGCTCGGTGTCGGCATCTGGTCGATGCACTTCGTCGCGATGCTCGCGTTCTCGCTGCCTATCCCGCTCGGCTACGACCCGGCGACGACCGCCTGCTCGCTGGCCCTCGCGATCGGCGCTTCGTATCTGGCGCTCTCGCTGACGACCCAGCAGCGCCTGACGCCGGTCCGGCTGCTGATGGGCGGCGTGGCGATGGGGATCGCTATCGCCGGCATGCATTACACCGGAATGGCGGCGCTGCGCATGGCGCCCGCGATCCACTACCAGCCGGCATGGTTCGCGACCTCGATCGCGATCGCGATCGGCGCGTCGAGCGCCGCGCTGTGGATGGCGCGCGCGCTCAGCAACGAAGACGAGCGTCATATCGCGCGCAAACGTCTCGCCGCGGCGCTGGTGATGGGCGTCGCGATCAGCGGCATGCACTACAGCGGCATGGCCGCCGCCGACTTCGCGCCGGGCGCGATCTGCGGCGCGGCCAACGACATGAATGCGCAATGGCTCGCCACCTCGGTGGTCCTGCTCACGTTCGCGGTGCTGATCGTCACGCTGATGCTGTCGCGCTTCGACGTGCGCACCACCTTCCTGCTCGGCGCGGTGTCGCGGCTGAACGGCCAGATCGTGCGGCTCGCGACGCTCGACGCGCTGACGGGCCTGCCGAACCGCGCGACGCTGACCGAGCGGATCGAACGCGCGATCAGCGGCGCGCGCCGCCAGCGTACGTCGTTCGCGGTGCTGTTCATGGATCTCGACGGCTTCAAGACGATCAACGATTCGCTCGGTCACTCGGCTGGCGACGCGGTGCTGTCCGCATTCGCGCAACGCCTGCAGCAATGCGTGCGTTCGAGCGACACCGTCGCGCGGCTCGGCGGCGACGAGTTCGTCGTGCTCACTGAACATCTTACGTGCGGCGACGACGCGGCCGCGCTCGCCGACGGCGTGCTTCACCGGATGCGCCAGGGCACGTGGAGCGACGAACAACCGCTGCAGGTGATGCCGAGCATCGGCATTGCGCTCTATCCGCGCGATGGCGACAGCGTCGAGACGCTGCTCCAGCACGCGGACGCCGCGATGTACGAAGCGAAGCGCGCCGGCCGCGGCACCTACCGCTTCTTCGAGCGCAGCATGAACGAGGCCGCCACGCGCACGCTGCGGATCCAGCAAGTGCTGCACGACGCCTTCGCGAATGATCGTTTCTCGCTGCTGTTCCAGCCGAAATTTGAGCGCGGCGGCGACGCGCTCGCGGGCGCCGAGGCGCTGATCCGCCTGCACGATCCGGAGATGGGCGCGCTGATGCCGGCCGAGTTCATCCCGGTCGCCGAGCGCTCCGGGCAGATCGTGCAGATCGGCTACTGGGTCGTGCGCGAAACCTGCCGGCGCATTCGCGGCTGGATCGAACAGGGCCTGCCGGCGATGAAGGTGGCGATCAACCTGTCGCCGCGTCAGCTGTTGCAACCGGACCTCGTCGAGACGATCCTCGACATCGTCAGGAGCGAGGACGTCGCGTGCGAGCAGATCATGTTCGAGATCACCGAGACCGTAGCGATGCATGATGCCGCGCGCACCGTCGAAGTAATCCGCGCGTTTCAGGCGAGCGGCTTCGACATCTCGATCGACGACTTCGGCACCGGCTATTCGAGCCTCGCGTATCTGCAGCGCTTCCAGGTGAAGCAGTTGAAGATCGATCGCTTCTTCATCAACGGTCTCGACGCGAACGGCGCCGCGGGCAGCGCAATCGTGTCGGCGATCATCGCGCTCGCGCACTCGCTCGAAATGGACGTGGTCGCCGAGGGCGTCGAAACCCAATCGCAACTCGACAAGCTGTGCTCGATGATGTGCGACGAAGTGCAGGGCTACCTGCTCGGCAAGCCGATCAACGCCGACGACTTCGGCGCAATGCTCCGCGGCAGAACGATGGCCGCAAGCGGAGTCTCTATCTGAGCAGCGTCTCCCCCAACGCCGCGAGCCGTTCGGTCAACGCCTCGCTCGCACGCGTCATCGGCAAACGCAATTCGTTGCGCACCCATCCCCTCGCCGCGAGCAGCGCCTTCACCGGCGCGGGATTCGGTTCCGCGAACGCGAGCTGGATCTGCGGCACGAGCGCGTGAAAAATGCGTCGTCCTTCGTCGAGCTTGCCCTGCGTCAACGCGCGATAAAGCGCGACGAAACGCTCGGGCCGCCAATGCGCCGACGCCGCGATCGCCCCGCTTCCACCCGCGCACACCGTCGAGAAGAGCTCGAGGTCGTTGCCCGCGAGCACTTGCAGACGGCCGTCGCGAATCAGCGCGAGCGTCGTGTCGAGCGAACCGGCGCAATCCTTGATCGCCTGAATTCGCGGATGCACGGCGAGCGTCAGCAGCGTGTCGAGGTCGAGCCGCACGCCGGTGCGTTGCGGAATATCGTAGAGCACGACTGGATGCGCGCTCGCGTCCGCGAGTGCGCTGAAATGCGCGACGATGCCGTCCTGCGAGGGCCGGGTGTAATACGGCGCGGCGATTAGCACGCCGGCAATCGGCAACGGATTCAACTGCTCGATCCGCGCGCGCATGCTCGCCGTGTGATTGCCCGAGACGCCGACCAGCACCGGCAACGCGCGCCGCTGCGGCGACGCACTGACGGCTTGCACCGCGTCGAGAATCGTCGCGAGCACGGCGTCCTGTTCGGCGGCGTCGAGCGTGGCGGGCTCGCCGGTCGTGCCGAGCGCGACGAGCCCGGCCACGCCGGCCTCCGCATAGCGACGCACCAGCGCACGCAACGCGGCGTGATCGACGGCGCCGTCGGCGAACGGCGTGATCAGCGGAATCCAGATACCCGAGAAATCAGACATGTTTTCTACCTCGATGACGACCGTATCGATTCCGGGTCAGCGGTGCGAGGGAGAACAGAGGAGAAAGCCGCAGGCGGGCGGTCGACCGGTCGTTCCGTCGCACATCTGACGACGGAACAGCGTGCTCCGGTCAGATGAGCGGCTGTTTTTTGGCTTTGGCGCCGACGTTGCGCGAAACACCGATCGCGCGTGCGACCGCCGCGCTCGCCAGAGCGACGCGGGCGAAGGTCGAAGAACGGAGCGGGAACGTGGGGCCGGAGTGCATGGACCGCAGTGTAACCGCGAAACCCGCGTCGCAGGGTCTTCGGCGCCTCGCGAACCAGCTCGCGAAGGAAAACGCTTGACTTCTACGCGCCGGAAACTAATATACGCACCGCGTACATCAACGCGTTTTGCTGCCTTACTCCCGCCGACCCCACTTTTGCGACAGGTGCCCTCATGAGCGTTCCGCAACAAGCCTTCCTACGCGATGCGATGCGTCGCCTGAACATGACGCGCGATACGTTCGCTAACCGCATCGGCGTGTCGCGCCGGGCGCTGGATACGTGGCTGCTGCCGGACGACTCGCAGGAATCGCGGGCGATGCCGGAAATCGTCGAGCGTTTCGTGTCGGAGATCGTCGCGAACACGGAGCCGGGCGAAGGATATACGCAAAGCGTAGACTCGCAATCGCTCGCAAGCCAGATTCTGTTCGAGGGCAAGCCGCAGCTGCTGTCGGTCGATCAGTTTTCGCGCGACTCGGTCGAGGCGCTCTTTCGCGTCGCCGACATCATGCAGCCGATCGCCCGGCGCCGCAAAATCTCGCGCGTGCTCGAAGGCGCGGTGCTCGGCAATCTGTTCTTCGAGGCGAGCACGCGTACCCGTGTGAGCTTCGGCGCGGCGTTCTGCCGGCTCGGCGGCTCGGTGTGCGACACGACCGGCTTCACGTTTTCGTCGATGGCGAAGGGAGAATCGATCTACGACACGAGCCGGGTGATGAGCGGCTATGTCGACGCGCTGGTGATCCGCCACCCGGAGCAAGGCTCGGTGGCCGAATTCGCGCGCGCGACCAACGTGCCGGTGATCAACGGCGGCGACGGTCCCGGCGAGCATCCAAGCCAGGCGCTGCTCGATCTCTACACGATCCAGCGCGAGTTCTCGCGGCTCGGCAAGATCGTCGACGGCGCGCACATCGCGCTGGTCGGCGACCTCAAGTACGGACGTACCGTGCATTCGCTCGTGAAGCTGCTGGCGCTCTATCGCGGCATCAAGTTCACGCTGATTTCGCCGCCGATGCTCGAGTTGCCGGGCTATATCATCGAGCAGATTTCGCGCAACGCTCACGTGATCGAACAGACGCACGACCTGCGCACTGGCTTGCGCGGCGCCGACGTCGTATACGCGACGCGCATCCAGAAGGAGCGCTTCACCGACGAATCGTTCGAAGGCTACACGCCCGACTTCCAGATCAACCAGGCGCTCGTCGATAGCGTGTGCGGCGCCGAAACGCTGATCATGCACCCGCTGCCGCGCGACAGCCGGCCCGACGCGAACGATTTGAGCACCGACCTCAATCACGATTCGCGGCTCGCGATTTTCCGGCAGACCGACAACGGCATTCCGGTGCGGATGGCGATTTTCGCGGTGCTGCTCGGTGTCGACAAACAGGTCCAGCATTCGATGCGCGATGCCGCGTGGCGCCCGCCGGTCTACCTGGGACCGGACGACGCGGTGTTTCACGGAATCGATTGACGCGGATAGCCGTCCGCCGTCAGGCCGCGGCCGCGGCGTGCGCGTCACGCATTTCGCGCGCCGCCTGCCTGAACGTGCCGGCAAAGAACAGCACCTGATATTTGACCGCGTTCGACCAGTACTTCCACGTATGGCCGCCGGGCCGCTCGGCGTAATCGTGCGGCACGCCGAGTTCGACGAGCCGCTCGTGCAGCAGCCGGTTCGACTGCACGAGCGAGTCGTTCACGCCGCAATCGATCGTCAGCGCGATATGGTCGCGGCCGAAATCCTCCGCACTCGCGACGATCGCCTTGCGGTTCCAGAAGTCCGCATATTGCATCGGGTCGCCGAACACCCGCTCGATGCCGGGCTCGTCCTCGCTCCCGCGCGGGTCCACCGCACCGCTGATGCTGCCCGCCGCGCCGAAAGCGTCGGGCCGGTCGAGCGCAATGCGTAGCGCGCCGAAGCCGCCCATGCTCAAGCCCGTGATAGCGCGCGCCTGCTTCGTCGCGATCGTGCGGAAATGGCTGTCGATATAGGCCACCACTTCCGTACCCACGTAGGTTTCGTAGCGGCTGCGCGGATCGACGGGGCTATCGATGTACCAGCTGTCGCGGCCGCCGTCGGGCATCACGAGGATCACGTGATAGCGGTCGGCGAGCTTGCCGATATGCGAATTCGCGGTCCAGTCCGTGTAATCGCCGCCCGAGCCATGTAGCACGTAGACGACCGGAAAGCGCGCGGCCTGGTTGCCACGCGCGTATCGATCGGGCAGCACGACGGTTGCGTCGAACGTACGATGCATCGCCGCGCTCGGAATCGCGACGACGCGCGACTGGAACGCCCACGCCGGCGATGCGATCAGCATCAGAATGAGCCAGAACGTATGGACTGGATTCATGGTGAGTCGCCCCTTGCGCTTGCTTCCGGCTGCTTACGTTCGTCAGGCATCCGAAGAAGAGCGCCCCAGCATGCCTCGGCCTATGTCCGCGAACGACTGTAGCAATGGCGACTTACAACCAAATTTCAGCGAAACATACGATCCAGTCAGGCTTTGGTCGCTTCATCGGCTTCAGTTGCCGTCTCTGCGCCCGCATCTTCAACGTGCGCGGCAAACCCCACCCGCCCCGGCGCCAGATCGTCCCGCAATGTGAGCGCCGGAATCTCATACGCGCCGCCGTTCTGCGGCAGGAACGCGATCGGCGCGGCCGTCTACAGCGTGTCGAGCCGTCGCCCGAGCGCCTCGCTGACCTCGGCATACTTCGCATCGTCGACGCGGCTCGTGCGATAGACGACGAACGGCGGCAATACCTCGAAGCCGGGGTAATACAGCACACCGTGCTGGATCGGGAACAGCACGTCGTCGATCGGACCGTTGATGCCGCGTGCGCTGTAGTGCGACTCCCAGCCGCCCGTCGTGACGATCAGCATCGCGCGCTTGCCCGCGAAACGGCCCTCGCCATAACGCTCGCCCCAGCGCGCATCGGAATGCTCGCCGACGTCATACGCGAGACCGTACGCATAGACGCTGAAGTGGGCCGATGCGGTGATCCTGCAGTTTCCGCTGTGGTGCTCACGCGCGATGTCCTCGCTCTGCAGGCCGTTCTCGAACGCATGCTTCGATTCGAGCGACGCGACGAAGCGCTCGCCGCTGTGACGCTCGCTGGTGTCGTGTGCGTCTAGCGACGCTTTCCGGTTCATCGCGTACAGATCGGACACCTGCACCGTATGGCCGGCGCGTTCGAGATGGCGGACAGTGAAGTCCTTCAGCGAACCGTTCAACGATTTCGGTTCGGGATGCGCATAGATGATGAGAACGTTCATGATGGGACCTTCGTGGCTGAAAACAGTCACGATAGGCATCGCCGAGGTATATTGGAAATGAATTCCCAATATGTCAGGTATTGCCGTGGTTAATCTCAGAAGACTCGACCTGAACCTGCTGGTCACGCTCGTGTTTGCCCACAAAAAAAAGAAAAAAGAAAACAATAAAGATGAAAAAACCGTTGCCGACGCGACTCAATAAAGAACGAAAAATGCAAGCAAAACGAAAGATGTAGAGCCTCCGATTTACGGGCACAACCCAGCTAAAGGCGTTATCGGCAGGTGGATGTCAGTGCGGCGACCCGCTCCGAATGCTCGAATTGCGCCTCTCCCGGCATACCCCCCCCCCCCGCCGACCGAAGGACCAAATCCGATCCACCGTTGCGGGTCGCGCGCCGACTGATCCGGTCGCCACGTCGGCCAAAGCTGACGCTCGCCCGTTTGACGGCGAAGGCTGCAGGTCGCTTCGCTGCCGTTCGCAGGCAGATGTTGGCGAGCGGACACTTCTCGCGTTCAGCAAATGACAGTCCCAAAACCGCCTTAGTCGCCCGCAATTACGCCGACAGACGTCTCTTCCTTTAACACGCTGCTGAAGAAAACGGCTACTACTGGATCATTGACGACACCGGCTTTCCAAAGAAGGGACGTCATTCGGTCGGGGTGGCACGTCAGTACTTTAGGCAACTTGGAAAGCAGGACAACTGCCAGGTTGCAGTGAGCCTGTCGATCGCGACGCAACGCGGCAGCCTGCCGATTGCCTGGCAGCTGTATGTCCCAGCGGGCATTCCCGACGATCTGGCCTTCGAGACCAAGCCTCAGATTGCGCTGGCCCAGCTTCGCGAGGCTATGGCATCCGGCGTTGCACCGGGCATTGTGCTGGCCGATGCCGGGTATGGCGACGAAACCGCTTTCCGGGAAGGCGTAACGGAACTGGGTTTGTTGTACGCGGTAGGGATCCGGCCGGGCACCTCTGTGTGGGCACCAGGTACGGCGCCGCTTCCGCCCAAGCCCTGGAGCGGGCGCGGCAAGCCACCGACATTGTTGCGCCGTGCGCCCGGCTACGAGCCGATCGCCGTGAAGGAACTGGCCATGCAATTACCCGTAAGCGCCTGGCAATCCGTAACCTGGCGCGAAGGCAGCAACGCGGCACTTTCCTCGCGCTTTGCCGCCGTATGGGTTCGTCCCGCACATCGCGACTATTGGCGACGCACCGTTCGCGACGAAGAGTGGCTGCTTATTGAATGGCCTGATGGCGAACCGGAGCCGCTCAAATACTTTCTCACTACCGCGCCCGAGGAGGCGACACTTGAGCAGCTTGTGTTCGTGACCAAAATGCGCTGGCGCATCGAGCGCGACTATCAGGACCTGAAACAGGAGTTCGGGCTCGGTCATTATGAAGGGCGAGGCTGGCGTGGCTTTCACCACCACGCCACACTGAGTCTCGCTGCGTATGGGTTTCTGATGGCTCAGCGACTCCGAATGCAATCAGATGGACGCGATAAAAAAACTTCCTTGAACGCGCGCTGTCTGCCCTTCCCCCGGATTACATCCCCCGGGGCAGTCCAGCGCGCTCAACGCCACGTTCCTGATTCCATTACTACGTTGCGCATCCTGCTTGGACTAAGGATCATGCAACGATGGCTCTCTTCCTGTATGGCAATAGAGCGCGCAACTAATTATCTGACACAGTAAGATTAGGGAATCGTCATAGCGCCGTCGCAGTTATGACCATGGTTGCACCCTTCGCTATGTCATTGATCCGGTCTTGAGCACCGGCAATACGTTGATCTGCGTAGTCGTAGTCATTGGATTCGCCTCTTGCTGGTTCAACCGGCCGCAATCATGCGTACCGTAGCGCCACGATCAACAACGACGCGCGAATCATTCCAAGCGCCGCAGCGTGTCGTGCCGGGTCAGGCGCGCTCCAGCGCAGCGAGCTTCTTCCGACCACGGCATGCAGACCCGGAAAGACGCGGGCTTCCAACCGGGAATCTTCCGGTTTCCTCCATGCTCACCCGTGCATGGCATTACCGGAAGTCACCAGATCCAACGAGATAATCACCGCTCCCGGAACGCTTCCCGAGCCTTGAAAATCGGCTTCAGAATGTAGTCAAGAATGGTTTTCTCACCGGTACGGATGTCGACCGTCGCAACCATCCCGGGCAGAATCGGTAAGCTTTTTCCGCCTGCATGCAACTCACTGGAGTCTGTCAGCACAAGCACGCGGTAATACGTCGCATCGGGCCGGCCCGCGGCGGCCTTCTGGTCGTCCTTGAGCGTGTCGGGGCTGATGTGCTGAACCGTGCCTTTCAAGCCTCCATAAATTCCGTAGTCGTAAGCCGTAATCTTCACGGTGGACGGTTGATTAGGATGCAGGAATGCGACGTCCGAAGGCTTGATGCGTGCCTCGACGAGCAATTGATCTTCCAGCGGGACAATTTCCATGATGTGCTCGCCCGGCTGGATGACCCCGCCAATCGTGTTGAAGCGTATATTCTTCACCGTGCCGTACACCGGTGCAATCACAGTCGTACGCTGTAGAACATCCGCACGACCCACTACGGTTTCGCTGGTTTGCGCCAGTTCGAGTTCCAGCTTCGTGAGTTCCGAGTTTGCGTCGGCCTGAAATCTGTTGCGACGCTCGACGATCTGTGAGCGCAGCTCGTTTGCCTGCCGGCGCATGCGGAGCAGTTCGACTTCAGAAACAAGACCTTTGGCCGCCAGCGGCTCGGCCAGGCCAATTTCCTTGCTCGACAGCGAGTAGCTCTTTTCCAACGCGGCCACGCTATCGTTCAGTGCACGACGTCGCGCGTTGTAAGCAAGCGTCTCCTGCTTCACGACCGTAGGCACGGCTTTCACGTCGTCAGGAAACGTCAGCGGCTGCTCGTACGCCTCGGCACGCAAACGCGCAATCGTCGCCTTCAGTCCTACTGACTTGGACCACGCTTCGCGATAGCTCGTCTCGGCTCGCGTCGGATCGATCTTTGCCAGCACTTGTCCCTTCTTGACAATGTCGCCTTCACGTACGTCCAGTTGTTCGAGAATGCCGCCCTCAAGACTCTGGATGACCTGTTCGCGGCTCTTCGAAATGATGGTCCCCTCGCCGTGCGTTATCTCCTCCACGCGCGCAAAGTACGCCCAGGTCAGACCGCCGGCCAGGACCGTGAGAATGACGTAAAGCATGATCATTGAGCCCGGCGTCGACTGCGTCAGCAGCGATTCCCGGATGTCGCTCATGAAAGCAGCGTCGCCTTTGGCGAGCTTAGCCTTTTTCTTGCCTCGTTTGAAAATATTGAAGTTCATTGCGATTGCTCCTTGTTCGGTGCGCCTGCCTGCGTACTACCCGCTTGCGCAGCGGCTGCCGGTACCGTCTCTTTGGCGCTCATGATCCTGATCTTCGCGGCAACGGCCTGAGGCGCCACGGGCGTATTTGTTGCGGCCGCGACGCCGGGCGAGGTGCCCGGTCGCGCGCGCTTCGGCGTTCCATCCACCGCTGCCGGTTCGCTCTTGCCTGACAGCATCGCGAGGATCTTGTCCTTCGGACCATCGGCCACGACCTTGCCTTCTTCGACTACGACAATCCGGTCAACCAGGGCCAGCAAGGATGGGCGATGGGTCACCACAACGATCGCCTGCCCCGCAGTTGCACGCGCGAGATGTTCAAGGAAGAGCGCCTCGGTTTGGGCGTCCATTGCGCTCGTCGGCTCATCGAGCAACAGGAGCTCCGGCCGGGCAAGGAGGCTGCGGGCCAGCGACACCAGCTGACGCTGGCCACCGGAGATGCCCGCACCACCTTCTCCGATTGGGAGGTTGATACCCCGTGGGTGGCGGCTAGCGACATGATCAAGCCCTGTCAAACGTATCACGCGTAGAAACTCGTCGGCGCTCGCTTCAGGCCGTCCGATCATCACGTTTTCGCGCAGACTGCCGTGAAAAAGACGCGCGTCCTGGCCCACGTACCCCACAGCTTTGCGCCAGTCGGCGAGGTCAATCTGCTCAACGTCCAGACCGTCCGTGAACATCTGCCCTCCGACCGGCGCGTAAAGACGCGCCATCACACGCAGAAGGGTCGATTTACCGCTCCCAATGCGGCCCAGGATAGCAACCCGCTCGCCGGACTGGATGCTCAAATTGACGTCCTTCAGAACCGGCGGATTCGGTTGCATCTCCTGTGTGGGATACGAGAAGCAGACGTCCTTCAGGGTGATTTGCCCCGAGAGCGAAGGCTTCGGCAGATACGTGCGCGATGAATCGCGATCGACAGGCATCGCCATCAAGCTATTCAACGAATGTAGCGCGGCCTTTGCCTGCTGGAAGCGCAAGGCGAGTCCCATCACCTGGCTCAGCGGCGCAGTAATCCGGCCAGCCAGCATCACCGTACCGATCAACGCGCCTTGCGTGAGCTCGCCTGCGTCGATCAGGTAGACGCCGAACACGACCAGCACCACGGTCTGCAACTGCTGCAACAAGGTAATGAAGCTCGTCGCCTTGCTGGAAATCTGACGCGACTTCATCGAAGAAGATGCCGCCATCGCGCTGAAAGACTCCCAGCGCTTTTGCATATGCCCTTCGCCACCCACCGCCTTGAGTGTTTCCAGACCTTCAACCGATTCGATCAGCACACCCTGCTTGAGCGACGCCTCCTTGAGGTTCGCTTTCATGATCCGCGCGAGCGGCCATTGCACCAACAGACTCACACCGATGATCAACGGAATCATCAGCAACGGCACCCAGCCGAGCGAACCGCCGACCGCGAATACCACGCCTACAAAGACGAGCACGAATGGCAGATCGGAAATTGCAGAGAGCGTGGCAGAGGTTGCGAAGTCGCGCACCGACTCGAACTCGCGCAACTGGTTGGCGAATGACCCTGCTGACGACGGTTTGTGCTCCATGCGGATGGAGAGCGCCTGGCGGAACAAAAGCGTGCCCATGACCAGGTCGGCTTTCTTGCCGGCGACGTCGAGTAAATGGCTACGTACATGGCGCGAGATCGCTTCGAACAGCATCGCAATTCCAACCCCGATCGCGAGCGACCAGAGGGTGACGTAGGCCTGGTTCGGGACCACGCGGTCATACACGTTCATCGTGAAAAAGACGCTGGCAAGGCCGAGCACATTGATCAGCAATGCACCGAGCGCAGCACTCGCGTAGTAGCGTCGATAACGCCATAGCGTGCCCAGCAACCAGTGGCCGGCCGGTTCGACGCTATCCCCTTCGCGCAGTTCGACTTTGGCCGTCGGCTTGACAAGAATGGCGTAGCCCGAATAGATTTCGTCCATTTCCTCTTGGGTGTACTCCACGGGCTCGGGACCAATTTCCGGCACCATCACCTGATATAGAACGCGGCTTTTGGCTTCCTTGTCCGGATTCGCACGCCGACCCAGCAGGACGCAGCCACCCGTGCGGCGATGCAGCAAGATGACCGGCAGCACGTGCTCCGGCAGCAGTTGCAGACGACGCTCCACCAAGCCCGCCGTGAGGCCCGCGTTTGACAGGGAGTCGAGCGCCAGTGACGGCAAAAGCATGCCGCTCTTCGGCAGCCCCGCGGTGAGCGCCTGCGCCGTCTTGCCGCAACCGTAGCGCTCGCAGATCCACATCACGGAACCGAGGAGGCCGTCCTCGTTGGTGAGGGGCGCGGCAGCCTGTACGTCAGGAAAATCGTTTCGAGTCATGATCGTAACCGGTTAGATTGAAGTATGTGGTGCGACACCTGAACCGCAATCCAGACTCAGAAAACAATGAAGCAATGCTCGTCGTTTAAAGGATCGATTCGGCTAATTCGGGTGACCTGATGAACGAAACATGAGATTTCGTACTGGCTCCAATTGTCCGGATATCGGTGACCCCGCGAAATCAGACAGCCGCGACAACATAGTGAGACTGGTACGAATTTTTAGTTCGCAGTCTTTCACGAGCACTGATTTCCGCGCGCGATTGTCTGACCGGATAGGGCCGCCAGTATCAACGGTGGCCAACCCACTATTCGCCTGTTAATCTTGTATCGTTACTAGTAACATGAAGTTAAAGTCCGACGTTTGTCGATTTAAATTCGTCTCAGTGCGGTGAAACATGAAAAGGCACCGATTTAAGGTTAGAAACCTGACAGACAGGCTGACCAGCCCCAGGAAAACGGTCCCGCTTTCTCATAGTCGAATTGCTTATGCGGGCGCGTTGTAATGCAAGGCATTGTGCCCGGAGATAAAGGACGCCCCAAATGGAGAATGCCGCCATCCAGGTCATGTTTGCCGACGATCACCCTGCGATCGTTGCCGGACTGATTTACATGCTTGAAGAACACCGTACCATCAAGACAGTGGGCACCTGCACAAACTCGACCGAGCTCATCGCGGAACTGGGCACGCAGCCATGCGATGTACTGGTGTGCGATTACTCCATGCCGGGCGGCAATTACGGTGACGGCATTACGCTGTTTTCATTTTTGCGGCGCCGATACCCGGCCATGCGCATTGTCGTGCTGACGATGATCGACAACCCAGGTATCATCCGCTCGCTGCTCAAGCTCGGCATTCAGTGCATTCTGAGCAAGGCCGACCCGATGGAACATCTGGTCGCCGCGATTCACGGCGCATATGCGGACGCACGTTATTTCTCTCCAACCATTTCAAAGATTGTCTGGCAACTCAACGTGGATACGCCTGCCTCCGGCAGTCGAGCGCTTACTGCACGCGAATCCGAAGTGGTCCGACTCTTCGTGTCGGGACGGTCGGTCAACGAAATCGCAGCGCAACTCAAGCGCAGTAAACAAACCATCAGTTCGCAGAAAGCCAGCGCAATGCGCAAGCTAGGCGTGGGAAACGACATCGAGCTGATCAGGTGTTCGATTGACACGGCGCCTACCTTCGTACCGGAAGATGGTGCCCATGATGCGTCCGATCCGACGCAGCCACGCGACGGCAAACCCTGACGACGAGATGAGAGCGGCGACGAGGGCCTTTAAGTGCATACGCGACCGAGGGTAGCATCGCAACAAAAAACACTAAAAGCGCAAAAGCGATGAGTTTGGACGCGTGTGATGCGAAGACTGATCCGGTCAGATCTCCGACTGCGACCCATCGGTCGCCACACCGAGCCCGGCTTCGTATGCAAAGTGAAACAGGTCGGCGTCCCGTTCAATCCCGAGCTTTCGCATCGCGCGGGTCTTTTGGGCACTGATTGTCTGCTTCGTGCGATGTAGTCGATCGGCGATTTCATTCACAGACATACCTGACACGAACAGCCGGATGACTTCCGTTTCGCGCATGCTCAGCGTTTGGGTGCGTTCGTTCCGACCAGGAGAGGAATCCGGAATAGCGTCTTTCAGGCTTCGCGAGGTAGAAAGAAAGTAGGTGGCGCCCGCATAGACAGCGTGAATCGCGGAGATCAAATGGCTCGTGTCATGCGCTTTACTTAACACCGAATGCACGCCACGCTTTGACATTTCACGCGTAATGGCAGGGTTTTCGATAGTCGTGAAGACTACGATCTTGAGCGCCGGGTAGGTTCGTCGCAGGAATGCCAGCAACGTCAAGCCGTCCCCGTACTCTCCACCGGGCATCGCGTAATCGGTAATGAGGACATCGCAAGGGGCGCTGTTCAGCACCTTGATGAGCTCGCCGGAGTCTCCTGCCGTGCCTGTAATTTCCAGCGTAGGTACAGCGGAAAGTTCGTGCTTGATACCGGAAAGGAGTGCCGGATGATCGTCGGCCAGCACGACACGGATTTTCATTTTGCTCATGCAAAGCTCCGCGGAAATGGGATGAACCGGGCCGCGACGGCAAGCTCAATGTACCCGAATCTGACTTATCCGAGAATACCCTCTGGAAAACTGGAAAGCAAAAAAAGTGGGGCAAATTCGACTGACTGGAGAATTTATGGCTTTCCCTCGTATGTGTCGGATTTCCGAGGGCTGGCCACCTGGAACCGGGAGCCGGGCCATTGTCGACGTTGTCAGGTAGCTGAGGTCGTCGCGAAGAGGGTCAGATGAAGAAATCAAAATCGCCGCTTCACGGTCACCGCTTGTCCGCTGGCGTCATCAGCACGCCGTGCGTTGGTATTTTCTCTTTCAGTTGAGCTTGCACGTCATCGAGGATGCTCTTCGAGCGCAGCGTGGTCGTGACGTACGAGACGATCCGAGGCTGGCGCGACAGATTCCGTGCAGGCTTTGATGCCGCTTGAAAGCGGCCCGACGCGAGACAGATAGCACCCGGCATCTCGATGCGATGTTTTTGACGCCGCGCACCGAGCCTTCCCGGGGGTGTCCGGAATTTTGTGTAAACGGGTTGAGGTTTAACCCGGCACCAGCCGCTCTTCGAACTGGATCGTGAAGCGGTTCAGTGCGGCCTTCCAGTCGCGGATCGGCATCGTCCACTTCTTGCTGATGTTGTTCAGGGCCAAGTAAAACAGCTTGGTGACGGCCTCATCGGTCGGGAACGAGCTGCGGGTCTTGATCACCTTGCGCAGGCTCTTGTTGATCGATTCTATGGCGTTCGTAGTGTCCCCCAAGGGGACTTCCTCCGGGGCGTAAATCACCTTCCTGATCTCCGGTGGGTAATCGAAGAACGGAATCACCCGTGCCCAGTTGCGTCGCCAGCTCTGCCCGATGGACGGATAGTCCTTGTCCCACCTGGCCTCGAACGCGCCCAGCATCTGTTCGGCCATCTCGACGGTCGATGAAGTGTAAATCGTCTTCAGGTCGGCGGCGACTTCCCGCTGCATTTTCCACGGTACGAAGTTCAGGCTGTTGCGCACCATATGCACGATGCACAGTTGCACGGCCGCTTTTGGGTAGACCGCTTCAATGGCTTCAGGAAAGCCTTTGAGCCCGTCGACGCAGGCGATAAAGATGTCCTGCACGCCGCGCGTCTTGAGCTCAGTGATCTTGTCGTCGAAGCCCGTCCAGCGCGTCTGATGGCGCTCCACCAGCTTCGGCTCGAACGCCCCCTGACGGTCGCGCGGGATATTGAGCGGCAACTCGCCAAACTCCCCCTCCAGCGTCTTGGCGCTATGACCATTACGGGTGTTGCCCGTGGCATTGGTCACCGTTTCGCTCTTGCCATGGCCCAGGTGCTCGGACATCTACGTCTCTAACGCACGCTCCACCAGCATCTTGGTAAGCTGCTTGAGCAGGCCGTTCTCGCCTATCAGGTCTTCCGGCTTCTGGTAATTCGCCAGCAGGCTGTCTGCCACCTTGACGAGCTCAGGATCGGGTTTCTCTCTTTTATTGCGTTTCGCTACGGTCATTGATGCTCCTGTTGCTGGCAGTCTCCTGCCAAATGACCGTTTACACAAAACTTTTTACACCCTCCCGGGCCCCGAACAGTCATCAACCCACGCGTAAACGTGGGCGCCGCATGCGAGGCTTATTTGACAAACCGCCTCAGCATGCGCTGGCACTGGATCGTCACGTTGATAACCCATCCCGTGGACGTCCTTTCACCAGAATCAGATTTCTCAACCGACCTCAGGACACTCAGATTCTGATACCTCCGCAAGAATTTCACGCAGTGTTTTCGTGTCGGTCAGAACATCGGTGCGCAAACGGGCGCCAAGAGTCTCAATCATTTTCTGCGCCACCTGAACACCATCCTTCGATATCGTTATTTCCAGCCGGGCGCATTGATCTGCCAGGGCGTCATGCCCAAACACCGCTAACGCGCCTCGCAGCGAATGCAACTCAGCCAGCAACCGGGTTGCATCCCCGTCATTGTGTGCCGCACGGATCACCGTCAACGATGCCTCACACGACTTCCGGAACGTTTCACGCGTCTGTTCCGGGACGGCTCGCCCCCCCAGCATGCCGTCGCGCCTGGGCTCGCTTCCATCCGCTTCTATCACCACGCGTGGCACGCCAGTCACTTCCGACAGAACCGCCGACAACTCATCCAGTTGTAGCGGCTTGGTCACCACGCGTGCCATGCCGGTCGCCTCGCACCACGTTCGCACCTCCAGCGTTGCGCTCGCCGTGGCCGCCACAATCGGCATGTCCGGCCAGTGCACCTGTGCTTCGCGTGCCAGCGCGTAGCCGTCCAGTACCGGCATCGACAGATCCGTCAGTAGCACATCAAAGCGTTCCCGCGATAGCCAGTCCAGTGCGTGCTGCCCATCTTCTGCCGCCCGCGTCTCGCAGCCCAGCATCCTCAACTGCTCCTCGAACAGTTGACGGTTCACCGCGTTGTCCTCCGCGATCAGCACTTTCAACCGGCGCGACGACAGCACCTGCTGCGTCTCATCGCACGCCTGGAGCGCCTCGCCTTGCAAGGTGTACCGCAACGCCGCCACAAGCCCCTTCAGGCTGTAGCTCGAGACCCTGACTACCGGCTCTACCGCTACCGGATATGCCGGACCTTCCGTACTACTGTCGATCACCCACGACGACTCCGCTAACAAACCGCTTTCATCATCCGCGTGCCAGGTGTCACGCTCGCCGCAGAGGATCAGCGCGTCCGCCTCGTTCAACATCGCCGGGTGAAGTTGCGCCGGATGCCGGTATGCCTGCACCTGCAGCCCCCACGCCTCCAGCGCTGCCACTGCATACGTGTGCCAGGCGTCCGCCGCAGCCACGAACAGTATCCGCTCTCCCGCGAAACGCGGCATGTCCGACTCGCCTTCGCTCTCGCCCAGCGGCACCCGCGCCGTAAAGCAGCTGCCCTGATCTGGCTCGCTGCGCACGGCGATCGTACCGCCCATCGCGTCGATCAGCCGCGCGCACAACGCGAGGCCAAGACCCGTGCCGCCAAAGCGACGGTTGATCGTTGCATCCGTCTGGCTGAACGCCTGGAACAAAAGCGCCTGCTGTTCCGACGACATTCCGATCCCGCTGTCTTCCACCTCGATCGTCAACATCGCGTCCTGATCGTCCACGCCCGCCTCTACCGACAACCGCAGCGTCACCTCCCCATACGCCGTAAACTTGATGGCATTCGCCAGCAGGTTGTTCATCACCTGGCCAAGCCGAGTGGGATCACCCTGCATCGGCAGCACCGGCGACGTTCCGAACACGCCCGACAGCCTCACGCCCTTTGCGCGCGCCAGCGGTCCGAACATCAACAGCGCCCGAGACGCGACCTCCTGCGCGTCGAATGCGATCCGCTCCAGTCTCATCTCGCCGGCCTCGCTCCTCGAGAAGTCCAGCACATCACTGACGACCTCAAGCAGTCCGTCCGCCGAGGCCCGGATCGTCGTCAGACGGTCGCGCTGCAACGCATCCAGTTGCGAGCGCGACAGCAGTTCCAGATTTCCCGTGATTGCATTCAGCGGCGTGCGGATCTCATGGCTCATCGCCGCAAGGAACGCCGATTTCGCCGCGTTGGCGGAGTCGGCCGCCTGCTTCGCGTCACGTAGCTGCCGCTCCAGACGCTTTCCCGCCGTGATGTCCGTGAACGCCGTCACAAGCACGTCCTGTCCCTGGTAGCGCGCCGGCACAACGCTCACCGAGAGGTCCATCGCCCCGCCGTCGCGCGTAGGGAGCGTCAGTTCCTCGTGCAGCATGCCGTTCGCCCCCGTTGCCCCGCCGCGCTCCCGGTGACGTCGAACCAATTCCGCCGACAGCGTCTCGGTCGGCACGACTACCCGCGCCGCAGCGTCAATCATCGTCGGGCTGCGCAATAGCGCCTTTCCGCTCTCCACTGCGATCAGCCCCAGCCCCACTGGCGCCGTTTCGACCAGCATGCGGCTCAGGTGCTCACTCTCGAACACCCGTCGCGATCGCTCAATTGCCGGCCGGAAAACGCGTTGCTTGAGATAGATCAGAAACCCCCATACGACGGCAAGCGTCGCAAGCGTAAGCACAGCACCGATACCGATCTGTTTGCCGATGCCCGCAACAACGTCGCGCCACGTAAATACATAGACAAGCACCCAGCCCGTATCGCCAAGACGATCCGCAATCGTGAATACGCCGTCCCGCCAGGTTTCGCGTTGCATGCTGCCGGTCGCTCCCGCGACACCTAACGCCCGAACGCGATCAATCAATGCAGGGGCCTGCTCATTCCAGGCTGTGCTCGCTACTATTTCTCCTTTCTCTGACACGACCATATACGTGCCATCGAACCCGCCAACGGTCAGAGGTGCTGTCAAGATCTCCGGGTCGTATTCCGTCACGAGGATCGCAAACGGTGATCCGTCTGAGAACACCGGCGCGGCGATGCGAATCGCCATTTTTCCCGTCAAGGGACTGATAGCAGGCAGCATCCAGGATACGGGCCGACGATTATCGGGTTGCTCGCCCGCATGGATGCCGGCCAGACCATCCAGCCCATCCCCCAGATCCGCAATCAAATGCGCACGGCCGGCAGACGTCCCGGCCATCGCTGCCTGGTGGGGCAAGGGCGCAGACAGAATTCCGGCAATATTGTGCTGCGCACCATAGAAATAGCGGCTCGCCTGCTGGCCCCGCACCAATGAATTTACTGCGCTGACACGACCGAGTTGTGCAGTGAGACCAAGGTAGCGACGGCGTTCATCGTGGGTCAGGGATTTACCTGGCATGTCGAACAACAACGGCGGTTGTGCCGTGGACGTGGGCAATGGCACGAATGCGTACCCCTGACTGCGAAATCGCGTGATTAGCTCAAGATCGACCTGATCCGCGTCCTGCCACGCCAGCTCCGCGCTGACTAGCGCGGGGCGGAACAATGCTTCGCTCGAGTTGACTTCGCTCATGACGAGGTTGCGATCGACGAGGAAGTTCTGCCGCTCGGCTGCAACCTGCCCGCGTACCGCCGACAACGCCGCGAGCGTGAAAGCGAAAATCATCATGATCGTGGTCACCAATCCACCACCGAACACCAGCAGCTTCTTGTAGCGCTGCAACTGGTTCAAGGCATCATTCTGTGGAGCGGAGGACATGGCGGCACCGGTTCGTTCTGGAGACTGTCGATGCACCTTTGACAATCACACTGACGTAGCGCACCGAACCAAAACGATTATCGCGGCGCGAGAGCGGATCCGATCAGCCGCCCCCACAAATCAGACCCATGCGATGCGAAAGCAAATAATAATCAGACCCGTCAACGTGCCGGCGTGCGCACTGAGTGTGAGTCAAGACTTCGCGAGTAGGTTCGGACGAGTCAGTACTCGCGAACATTTTTGCCAACAGTAGTTCTTCACCCCTGCCTCACTCATCTCTGTGCAGACTGTATTGAGCGCAATGAAGATCCCGCATCGTGCTCGCTGACGATCATTCCGCGGTGCTTTTTCGGCATTAAGCAATAACTGGCTGTAGTCCTCCCACTACACGTTTTAGGCACGGCGAAGGACTCAGGCGAACCAGGCAAGTCGCTAGACGCTTCCTCTTGCGACATCCTCGTCACGGCATACGCGATGCCATGGGGATAGTACGGTGACGGCTTGAGGTTTTTAGCCTTCCTGCTGCGAAAGTATCCTGCACTCAGTTCAGAATCGTGGTCTTTACGACATTCGAAAATGCCGCCTCACCCGTGCAGGTATCTTCACGTTGCTGACATGTTGACGGGATCGCGGTGAGAAGCAACACAACACACCTGCCACAGACGTCATTTCTTACGCCGGCTACCGATTTCCGTCCGACGTGATTGGCTAGGCGGTGTGGCGATACTTGCGCATGGCCAGAGAATCGCTGGCTGGGCGTGGCATTGAGCTCACGTACGAAACGGTGCGACGCTGATCGGTGAAGTTCGGGCTTGCCATTGCTCGACGCATCCGTTCCACCGCGTTGGACCCGGCCAACAGGTGGCACCTCAACGAAGTGGTGATCACGATCGACGGCAAGCAGTACCCGCCGTAGCGTGCGATGGACCAGCCTGGCACGGTACCGGATGTACTCGCACAAAGCCGGCGCGAGTCGCATGCGGCGACGCACATCATGCGTGATCTGCTTAGGAAGCACCGCCGCGCTCCGCGTGTTCTGATCACCAGTAACGTGGAACCCCGACAGCACAAAGAATTGCACAACCGGGCGGAGAACTCGCACCAGCCGACGCGAGTGCGCGAAAAAGTGTTGCACGCTTCAAATCAGCGCGCTATCTGACGCGATTCGCGTCGGCTCATGCTCAGGTGAGCAATCGGTTCAAACGCTGCCGGTACAGCGCGAACGCGCAACAGAAGCGGCAGACACGCAAGGAGGCCTGCGAGGCGTAAGAAGCTGCAACCGGAAATCCGATTCCGGATCTCCTTGCCAACCAAGTGAGCCAAACTTATGTCATGCGATTTCGCATGCACGTCATTCGGCAAGTTGACATGCCAGTCACGGAAAATATCGACTGAAGCACGCGAGACTCACCGAGCGCGAAGCGACCGACTCATCCAGAGAAGCATAGTGTCGTAACTCAGACCAACGAGTCTTTAGGATTCTCTGCGTGGTTCAGCGTGCGTTCGGCGTTCGATGCTGTCCTGACCGTCGGGGCGTCGACCGTTAACGCCGCCAGTTGCTCACGCATGCCGCCCGTCATACCGTCGAACGCGATGCGCTGACTGGCCGTAAGCGGCGAAGCGCCAGTTCGGCTCGTCAATGCGAGTGGATCGGTAGGGTGATTGTTCCGCCGCACCTCGAAATGCAGGTGAGGTCCCGTGGACCTGCCGGTGCTGCCTACTGCGCCGAGTCGTTGTCCTTCAGTCACGGACGCGCCAACGCGCAAATCGCGGGCGAAGCTAGACAGATGTGCGTAATACGTCGTATAGCCTTGTGGATGATTGAGCACAACGTACTGCCCATATCCGCTTTCGTTGCCTACGAACTTCACGGTTCCCGAAGCCGCCGCCACTACGGGCGTCCCCTTCGGCGCGCTAAAGTCCACGCCGGTGTGAAAATGCTGCTTGCCGCCGACCGGATGGACACGATTGCCGAAAGTCGAACTGACCCTAACGTAATCGAGCGGCATCGAAAAGGGTTCAGCGGCAAGCCGCCGTCCGTCGAATGAATAATAGTCCCCGTTGGCGTGCCCCGGTGCGACAAACCACACGGCCTGGTAGACCTTAGCGCCTGAGCGGAGTTCGACTGCCGTCACGCGCCTGCGCTGTGGCGCCGCGGCATCGCGCCCGTGGAAAACGCGGTAGGTGTCGCCCTTCTGCGCGGGCGCCGCAACGTCGAGCCGGGAGGCAAAAATACGTGCAATCTGTTCCCGTATCTCGACAGGCACGTCGGCCCGCACCAGAGTATCGCGCAAGTTGCCTTCGATCTGCCCAGCGTATGACCCGATTTCGGCCTCCGGCGCGACAAGCGGCACAGCGCCAGATAGCGGACTATTTTGAGCCTCGCCAACGAACCCGCTGAACTTGCCGGCAATATCGGCCGAACCTTCGGACATCTGCCGAGGTCGCTCGACGGGTTGCGCAGCCGGCACGGTCACCCCAAGGCCAGACCAGATCGCGCTGGATGCCTTCACGCGATTGAATATTTCTGGTGCTGCAGTCGAAACTGATAGGCCGAGAATCGCGACCATGCCACACAGCACTCCTGCGCCCGCGATGGAACTCGCTGGAGATTTACATCTAGAACGCATAGAATTGCCCACTTCGATGGCAATGGCTTGCGCCTTGGGGAAAGTGTTACCTAGAAAGTGGAACGACATCATGTCAAAACCTCGCAGTCAAAATAGAGGGCTGCAGGCGTAAATGACAGTGCTTGAAACGCGCGGCAGCGGGCGGAAACGGGATAGAGCGAAAATCCAACAGTCTGGGTACCCTTCCGCGCTACACAATCCGGTCAGAAACCGTTGGAAAGGGTCCCTTCGCTATCTACATGCGAGTCCTAAAAGGGTTAATGCGATAGAGATAGAGTAAGGCGACGCCCCGTTTCGCCCTATGTGACCAATCCGAAAGAACTCTGTCCCCATAAGTATCGACCTGCGGCAGCGAGTCGCATCGCCCCCCCGCACGGCACAATCACGAAGCTCGACGACCTCAGACGAGCGCCAGAGGTTCATGGAGATTCGACTCTTCGCCCGCCCAATTTGCTTTGACCGGAGGCATGCAATTTCGGACTTGTAAAGCGGCGCGCCTTATACCTCCTCGCTTTTATCGGTTGTTCTTCACGGGATCGCCGGCGCAAGCTAGTGCATCCAACTTGCTGGGCTGATCCCCGCGCGATTCATGACGCCGACGGGTTTGCCAACAGGCCAATTTCGACTCATGGGAAAAATTGAGCATCTTCGGTGACATCGTGAACAAGCTGTTCCACGAGGCAAATCCCGACGCGAGGACGCCGACAGTTGAGCCTGCTCCTGATCCGGCACAGAAGCGTTGAATATCGCAAACAGCTGACGCAGGATCTGAAGTATTCCGGACACTTGAATGACTCGGCGAGCGTGATCCTCTGGCTGCATAGCGAGGTGACGGCGACGCTGGTCGCAAAGGGTGGCAAGTTTCCGCCCGATCTGGGCGGTTAAGCCACGCGTTGACAGAAAGTCCAATACGGGCCTCTTCTAATTCGCCAGAGCCCTAAAATTCATACGTGTCATATTGGCTGAATGCCGTGAATCGTGAAAACTGATTCGGAAAGGCGCACGGGCATGCACGGATCACATCTGCCGTCCCTCGCAGCTAACTCGGCGATGGCGCTTGCATTGACAGACCGCGACGAATACAGCTCATCGGCATAGACATGCCAGAGACGTCCGCTCTCGCTTTTTGCGATGACAAGTTCTACCGTTAGAAGCTGTTTCGAAATTAGTTAAACATCGGCTTGAGACACGCTCAACACATCAAAGCGCAAGCGAGAGAAAGGAAATCTTCATGGATATGGGCGTATCGTTCGTAGCGAATCTTCAGGCGTCGAAACGAGCGAAGCCACGGAATCGATCGTTCGACTGGCCAATGCGTTTCTCCGAGACCACTGCCGTGTGGCAAACCGATTTTTGCGAGCGCCGGCGTGACGCCATGTTTTTACAGGCGCTGTCGATGATTCTCAGAACTGTAGCCCCGGTCGCGCTGAACAGTTTACGGTCTATGCAGTGGACCTCCCCACTTGCCACGAATGCGCGCATGGGATCTATTGGAATGAAAAAACGGGTTTGCACAGCAACCGTGTGAACGGTACTAGTTTTGCCCCGCAAGGCGAGACGCTGGTGCGTGCGGCCGAAAAGCCCTTCAAGGTGCAACATGATTTCGGCGATCACCAACCGCGGTGAGTTGAACTTCATGATCTTCGAAGGAATGCTCAGGAATGCCACCTTCATCGAACTCACGAAGCGGTTTCTCAAACAGCTCACGCGCAAGATCTACTAGTGGTCTGCGTCAAACGGATTGCATCTTATTCAGCTTGGTGCGGGCACGCGTGACTTTCGCCAGAATGTCGGAAGCTTTAGCGGTCCAGATGAAGGGTTTTGGATCACCATTGTGCTTTTCAATGTACTGCTCGATCGTGCTGACCAACTCGGGTACCGAGCGAAAGGCTGACCGCCGTAGCTGGTTCTCGGACAGATCACGAAAGAAGCGTTCGACCATATTGAGCCAGGAAGCGCTGGTGGGCGTGAAATGCATGTGAAATCGTGGGTGCTTGGCCAGCCACGCCTTCACCTCGGGATGCTTATGAGTGGCGTAGTTGTCGGCAATCAAATGTAGTTCCTTACCCTTGGGGGTGCTGCGATCGATCTTGCGCAGGAAGCCCAGCCATTCTTGATGACGATGCTTCGTCTGGCACTGGCCAATGATGCTGCCATCGAGCGTGTTCATCGCGGCGAACAACGTCGTCACACCATTGCGCTTGTAATCGTGCGTCATCGTCTGACCTCGACCTCGCTTCATCGGCAAGCCAGGCTGGGTCCGGTCCAGAGCCTGAATCTGGGACTTCTCGTCACAACTGAACACCAGTGCGTGCTCAGGTGGATCGAGATAAAGGCCGACGATGTCCTCCAGCTTCTCGGCAAAGTGCTTGTCGTTCGAGACTTTGAAGGTTTCTATCCGATGCGGCTTGAGTCCATGCGCCTGCCAGATGCGCCTCACGCTCGCCTCGCTGACGCCGGCCACTGCCGCCATGCTGCGCGTACTCCAATGCGTCGCGTTATCGGGACGCTGCTGCATGGTCATCGCCACGATGGCCTTGACCTTGCGCGCAGAGATCTTCGGCTTGCGCCCGGGTCGCGTCTCGTCCCGCTCGATCCCCGCCACACCGTCCGCGATGAAGCGCGCTCGCCAGCGCGCCACCGTGCCTCGCCAGATACCCAACTGCACACCGATCTCTTTGTCTGTGTGGCCCAGTGCCGCGAGCAATATCATCTTGGCACGCTCGGCCAGTCGTACCGGAACCCTCCGCCCAGCCGCCCACGTTTCCAATTGTTTGCGCTGGCCTTCGCTCAGCTCAACTTTTGCCGCGATTCTCATGGGTTCTCCCTCATCACCTGGAAGGAGACTCGCAAATCGCGATTAAGTTGCATTATTTACGACGCACTACACTAGATGGTCGACGGCCATCCGGGCCGCATTGGTCTGCTGCTATCAAGATGTTTGCCGCCGACCAAGCACCGCGTCTGCGGTTGATCCGGCTGGCGAGCTATTTTCAGGAGCCTAATCCCAGACGAGACGCCCAACCAGGGACGTCAAGACTAACGCGATCGGCAAGATCTAACCGACCATCAAGACGGGAATGAGCCGGGATCAGCGGTGGCATCTGCATCGTCCGCAAAAGGAACTCCCGTGATTCGCAACCCTACTGCAGTAAAAGCATGTCGATATAGCACTCGATCGACTACGAACTAGTTAATGATTTCATCAGTGCCTTTGTAATTTTCATTATTAATTTACCAATACTTATCACGAAAATGCGCTTTTTTTCGGGGCCTTTTTACGAAGAGGCATCGATGATGCGGGCAGTCCATTAGAGAACTCGCGCTGAACGACAACTTGACAATACTTTTGAGGATTCTATGAGAATTGCTGTCCTAGACGACGATCAGGCACAAACCGACTTTTGCTCTCAGACGTTATCGCCGGCAGGGCATATCTGCCACGCGTTTTCCTCTGGCCGGGAACTGGCACGGCAACTGAGACGGCAGACCTTTGATCTACTCATACTCGACTGGAACGTGCCAGACATGTCGGGCAAAGAGATCTTGTGCTGGGTTCGAGGTAGCCTCTCTGAACGACTTCCTGTTCTGTTCATGACGAGCCGCAGCAGTGAAGCGGATATCTCGTCAATACTTAATCACGGAGCCGACGATTACGTCGTCAAGCCGGTCCCTGGAAGGGTCCTGCTCGCGCGCGTCAGTTCGCTGTTGCGACGCACCTATCAGCTCAGTGCTGCTGGGCGCGAAGTCTATGGAGATTACGACTTCGATCTGATTGCGAAGCAGGCGCTGCTTAAGGGAACCGCTGCTGCGCTGACCCCAAAGGAATTCGAACTTGCACTGCTGCTGTTCCAACACTTGGGCCGACCGTTGTCTCGCGCCCACATTCGCGATGTAATCTGGAATCAGATCGCCGAAATCTCGTCGCGGACAATTGACACGCACGTGTCGGTACTACGTGCCAAGCTCAATCTGCGCCCGGAAAACGGTTATCGGCTCGCAGCGGTTTACGGTTATGGCTATCGCTTGGCTCAGATGAATAGTGTCGAGACACTCGAGCGTACGTCCCATTAATCGCGCACCGATGACGTCAGCGGACAAATGGTGATCGTGAAGCCGCGATTTTGATTTCTTCTTCTCACCATCTTCGCGACGACCTCAGCAACTGACAACGTCGCTCGAGCGCAACGGAATAGAGGACGGACTGCGGTCGCTGGTCGGTTCGATTCCTGTTTCACATCTCGCGGTGGTGCAGGCTCGAAACCTTCCGTGCCATGCGCTGGCAGCGTCAAGCCTTGAGAGAAATTAAATACTTTTGAAACGTGGCGGATGAGCCGTTGCGCGTCTCGTGGCGCAAAGTGCGCCGGGTTTTCTTCGGTGAATCGCCAATGTCGTGCTTAGGTATTTGCGGGCCTCAGCCGGCGAGCGCGTGAAGAATGAATTTGCCACCTTTGACGACGCCCATACGAACGAGGCTTATCGCGCGGAGCCGCTCAATCAACCGTCTGCTTGATGGTGTTTGCCGTCGATAACGGCTATCAAACCGTTGTATTCGCCGCGCCGGGCCAGCGACGACAATGCCTATAGCCTTCCGGGAACATCAGAGTTCATTAAAGTTTTCCCCTGAAGTTGGGCAATGATTTTCCGCCGTCCTTTTGCAGAGGCTCGAAGCAGGAGGTTCATTGTTACTATAAATTCGCGCTCTTCATTCTTTTGGAGATTGACGAACGCGAGTAGCGCCTGAATAGTTGCGGCCTCTTTGTTATTCGACATTTCGATTTCCTTTGATCTTCACACTACATCGCAAGTTGTAAAACTGCCGAAGAAAAGAAAGACTTATATCGCCCTGAAAAAATCCACCAGAACTCAACAAAAATAACAGCCAAACGTTGCTAACTGAAGTTGCAAAGGTTGCCCGAGAACGCACTGCGTATTGCCGATACAAGCTCGCTGACGTCAGCACTCTTTAGAATAAGGGAATGCACTCCAATCCGCTCGAGCGACCGTCGAAGATCAGGGTCGCCATTCATACTGAATACGATGATCTTCAAATCCGGAAAACACTCTCTCAAGAACGCCAGATAGGGAACTCCGTCGCCGTATTCGCCTCCGGGCATCGCGTCGTCAGTGACAAGTACACTGCAGGGCACGCGAGCAAGACGTTCAACAACCTCAGTCGAGTCGCACGCAGTCGCTACCATTCTTAAATCAGTAGGTCCGCTCAGTACCATTCTGACACCCGATAATACGACAGGGTGGTCATCGGCCACAATAATATTGACTATTCCTTGCACTTTACTACCTCGCGATCTATCGGAAAGACAGTTTTTCGCGCCATCTCGTCTGAGTCGCGACTCCAGGTGCACAATCCAAAACCCTTCATTGCCGTGAGTTTTATGAATTCAGATCGCACTCGGAATATTCATGCTGGAATAAAAGCACTTTCTATGCAAATAGCATCAACCAACGCCTTTCATACATTCTATTTTTCTGAGTATCGACGGAAATGCGACGGGTGTTATTTTTCTTTTACACCAGTCGGACTCGTCATAAATTTGTTTTTGGTGTTGTGGCGGCGCATAGAAAGAGGCTGGAGTTGCTCCTGTAACTCAGGACGTGGACACCGTTAGCAGGCTGCGGAAATACACCCCAGCAGAAGCAACGTCCATCTCGCTGAGCGGTTGCCGCCGCAGATTTTCTGCATGGCGAAATTCCAGCGCCCATTCAACGCCCTTTTCGACGGCTTGAGGCGCATTTTTCGCCCGATTACCGCGATTTCCGCTACTGCGGGCGGACCTGCCCCAGAGAGCGCATGCGCACGAGGTTGTAGGCGGCCATGTTCAACACGAACATCTGGTCGACTTTTTTCAACCCGCGCACCATCACCTAGCGCATGCGCCCCACGGTCTTCGCCCAACCAAAGCCTTGTTCGCTCAGCTTGCGCTTTTGCTGCGATATCACATAGCCCACGCTGTGTGCGATGGCATCGGGCACTGCTGAACGACGACCCGAGGTGTTCTGTGCCACGTGCGGCGTGACCTTCATCTGCTGGCACGCTTCGATGAATTCGTGTGCGTCGTAACCCTTGTCCGCCCCCAGCGTGATTTGCGCAGCCGCGTCCTTCGCTGCTTGCCGCGCATCGTTGATCATGACCTTGGCCGCTTCACGTTCGGCATGCCCGTCAGCACGACTCACGCGGGCGTTGACCACCAGTCCATGGCGGTTGTCGGTCAGCGTGTGGTCCATGAAACGCAGTTCGCTGGCCGTCTTGCCCTTGCAGTAAAGCCGTGCGTCGGGATCGGTCGTCGACTCGTGCGTCTCGTTGCTCCGCCTGCTACCCCTGAAGTCGCCCCTCGCCGCTACCACCGTCGTTATCGCTGTCGTCACCGTCCTTGCGCACAAAGCTCTTGTGTCCCCGCCCACGCCTGGATCAGCGTGCCGTCCACGCTGAAGTGCTCGCCCGACAACCAGTTCTTCTTCTGCGCGATAGCCAGCACTTCACTGAAGAATTCGACCACCGCGTCGTGCCGGATTAAACGCTCGCGGTTTTTCGTGAACACCGTCGGCACCCACACCGAATCGTCCATCGACAGACCGATAAACCATCGAAAAAGCAGGTTGTATTGCGTTTGCTCCATGAACTGGCGTTCGGACCGGATGCTGTACAGCACCTGCAGCAGCATGGCCCGCAGCAGTTTCTCCGGCGCGATGCTCGGGCGGCCGCCCTTGATGTCAGCCTCATACATTCCGGCGAACAACCGGTCCAACTTCGCCAGCGCCTCATTCGCCATGACGCGAATCGAGCGCAGCGGATGTGAGTCCGGAACGAAATCGTCCAGCTTGCGCACGGAAAACAGACTTTCGGTGAACGTGTCGGCGCCGCGCATGATCTCCTTGGGGGGCGGGTGAGCTTCTCACATCAACGCTTTTGCTATCCGTCGCGATGACTTCCGCGCGAGGTATTTCCGCAATCTGTTAGGTTGATGGCGCAGCAGTTCGCCGGAACCCGCGAGCGAAGCTGCGCGTGCGATGGTCGATGTAGCCAGGGCCGTTGTCCGACAGCCGTTCAACGGCCGCACCCGCCTGGGTCGCTCCGAAGCGTCGCTCGACCGCAGCGAGCATCACATCACGCACGACGCGTCGTCATTATGTGCGCCAGTAGTCGCTGCCCAACGGATGTCACCTACCGGTCATGGCAGTCCAGCGCGAAGGTCCCACGTAACGGCGAGCCATCGTCACAACGGAACTCGAAGCCTTCTGAGCATCAGCGGGCATTGCTCCGATCAACGGCGACGAGTCCATCACGCCAACGATGCTTCGCGCTCGCGTGAACTGGATAAGGCTCGACGCTCTTGCGTGACAATGGCAGTACCAAGCCCGACATCAATCCTCAAGCCTGACATGGCGATATCGCATCCTAACGTCTGCGCTCCAGTTCATATATACTCGTCCGATTCGTCGACTCCTCCTTTCAACAAAATCGCTCGAATTCTTTCCACTAAATAGTACCAGGCATTGGCTGACGATTAGACACCCGTATTTGGGTATAACCTGACATTCGCGTCGATATCCTCTACGTGAATCGGGGAGGCCGAAAATCCGCTTTCATATGCAAACCTGAATAAATCAGCGTCACGTTCTATGCCCAGCTTGCGCATCGCCGCCCTTTTCTGTGCGCTCACTGTCTGCTTCGTCCGATTCAACTGGGCGGCTATTTCGTTAATCGTGACGCCGGACACGTACAGACGTACAACCTCGGCTTCCCGTCCCGAAAGATTGCGCGGAGGTATGGCTTGCGTTGGGCCGACTCTTCCGGGTTGCTCGCGTGAAGTCGGTGAAAAGTAGGTTGCACCCGCGTGAACTGCATGTATGGCGGTAATCAGATAGTCAACATCTTTCGATTTGTTCAGTACCGATTGGATACCAATTTTTCGCATCTTGGAAGCAATGGCGAAATTGTCGATCGTGGTGAAGACGATTATCTTAAGGTCGGGATATCGGCGCTTTAAGAACGAAAGCATGGCCATCCCGTCACCGTATTCTCCCCTAGGCATGGAGTAGTCTGTGATGAGAATGTCACATTCGACATTTGACAGAAAATTGACGATTTCCGTCGAATCCTGCGCCGTCCCAAGGACGCTGAGAGTATGGACTCTGGATAGTTCGTATTTGACGCCAGTGATTAATGCCGGGTGGTCGTCTGCAAGTATCAGCTTGATTTTCATTGCTCGCTCGATCGGTCAACTGCATTTATGAATCGAATTTTGGAATGCGTAATGTAACGGCGGCCATCGAGGGCAGGTATCTTACTAGCCTCATTCAATCCACCAAACTGCCTGACTGATCCGAAAAACCAACGGGATATATCTGGAGATAGCGCATTGTCGTCCGTATGATCCGACGACGGAGTGGTTCGTTTTCAACGAGCTTCGGGCGGCGAAAGCGTCAGTCGGATATTGCTGGGACGGTATGGAATTCACATACGAAACGGTGCGACGCTGGTCGGTGAAGACCCAAGGGTGTCTTCGAGGCGCAAGAAGCTGCAACCGGAAATCCGGTTCTGGATCGCTTTTTCTACTAGATTAGTATAACTAACGTCACTCACTTTCTCATTCACGTCATTCTGGCAATTTGACAATTTTTCAATTCCACATCGCTCGAAGATTCCAGGTCTTCTAAAACATCGGGGCTACCGTACAAGTTGGTCAAACGCCCGCACTGTGATTCTGAAAAATATTGCAGGCGCAAAAAAATGCCAGCTCTTTCTCTCGCTCATTGAACTTGATGTGAAACGTTCTTGTCAGACCAATCCTCATCTTGTTTTCATCTGCATGACTATCGATTGGATCATGCCCTGGTCGATACGCGCGATGAACTCGTTTCATTTTGCATAGCCTGTGTTCAAAGGGTCCACCTTGCGACCAGGCTTTACCTGATCAGGGAGTTAGTGGCCATGCATCGTCCCAAGAGCATGCTTCTCGCCGATATCGTATGGGCGCGAGAAACCGCTGAACGCGCGCCAGATTTCTTCACCACCCTGTCGCTCGGCCAAAATCCCCGTGTGCTCTGGATAGGCTGCTCCGACAGTCGGGTGCCTGCTGAAGCCATCACCCACAGTGCGCCGGCCGAGCTATTTGTCCATCGCAACGTCGCCAACCTTTTTCATCCGAGCGACAATAGTTACGCGAGCGTGCTCGAGTATGCCGTGCGCGCGCTGATGGTCGAGCACGTGATCGTTTGCGGTCAATACGGCTGCGGCGGTGTACGCGCATCTCTCCTACCGCCCTCTTCCGGAATGCCGCACGTCAACCGCCACATCGCACCACTTCGCGCGCTTGCCCACCGGCATTGCGCAGAGCTCGACTGCGAACCGAGCGACCGGGCGGCCGGCCGGCTCTCCGAGTTCAACGTGCTCGAACAGGTGAGGTTGCTGCGTGACACGGCGATCATCCGTGACAGCGTCCCCGCCCCCCTAGTGCACGGCTGGATCTTTTCTCTCACCGATGGCCGCATCGAGGAATTCGACTCTGGCTATTCCGCAGGTAGCACCCACCAGGACACACCACATAAGAACGCAGGCTGATCCACCACAATGAATCGCCCTCCAAATCACACTCCTTTTTTCCGTCCATCATGAATCTACGAGCATCACTCTCAACGCTCCCACTCGACCTGATTGCGGGTGTCGTTGTCTTTCTTGTCACGCTGCCGCTGTGCCTGGGTATTGCCAATGCATCTGGTGTTGAGCCCTTCGCAGGCCTTGTGTCCGGCATCATCTGCGGCCTCGTCGTCGTGGTTCTGTGCGGCTCGCCACTCTTTGTCAGTGGACCGGCGGCGGACCTCGTCGTCATTCGTCGAAGGCATTGCGCGCCTCGGCAGCTTCTTGGCCTTTCTGCTCGCCGTGCTACTGTCCGGCGCCATTCAATTTGGCTTCGGAATGGTGAAGGCAGGCCGAGTGGCCGCACATGTGCCTTCGCCCGTTATCAAGGGTATGCTTTCCGCCATTGGCATATTGCTGATCGTCAAGCAGTTGCCGTTCGCGTTAGGCATTGCAGGTGACCTTGATACGCCCGTCGGCAACATGCCATTCAGCCTCCGCGCACTAACCGCCTTCGCCGTCGCGACGGTGTCACTCGTCCTGCTAGCCAGTTGGGAAACCCGAGCGCTGCGACGCTTGAGGCTTGTGCGCCTAGTCCCTGCGCCGCTCGCCGTTGTGCTGCTCGGCATTGCCGCGACGCTGTTACTTGACATGCTGTCCCCAAGCCTCGCCTCGCCCGCCGAACACCGTGTCGCCCTGCCCGAGCTCGCCTCGATTGCTGCTCTCAGCGCCGCAATCAAGAGCGCTGATCTCGGGCCGAATTTCGCGCAACTACTAAACCCCGACATCTGGCGCGTCGCGTTGACGCTGGCGGTCGTCGGAAGTCTCGAGACGCTGCTGAGCCCGGAAGCCGTCAAACAGATCGATCCGAAGCGCCGCCCGACTCTGCCAGACCGGGAGCTGAAAACGCTAGGCGTGGGCAATCTGATTGCAGGAGCAACAGGCGGCCTGCCGATCACGTCGGTAATCGTGCGCAGCTCGGCGAACGTCAATGCAGGTGCACAGAGCCGCGTGTCCGCCATCGTGCACTTCATACTGCTGCTAGTCAGCGTGTTTGCACTCACCGGCCTGATTAATCAGATCCCCCTGGCAAGTCTTGCCGCGATCCTCATCCATACCGGCATCAAGCTCGCCAAACCGAGTTTGTTCCTGTCCGTTGCGAAACAGGGACCAGGTGCATTCGCACCGTTCATCGCGACGATAATCGGCGTGCTCGCCGTGGATCTCCTGTTCGGCATCGCGCTCGGACTCGCGGTCGTTGTCCTCATGGTCGCGTGTGCGAATTTGCGTGGTCCCGTTATGTTTGCGCAGCAAGACGACCACTACCTGCTGTCTTTCCGCAAGGATGTGTCATTTGTCGGCAAGGTGAAGGTCAAGCACTATCTATGGCAGATTCCTGACCAATCGGCCGTTATCATCGACACGACCCGTGCCGACTACATCGATCACGATGTGCGCGACCTGATCGACGCGTTCATCGTCGATGCACGGGGCCGCGGTATCACGGTCGAGATCAGGCTGCAGCCACATCACGCGAAAGAACGGAATGGACGCTGGCTGTTCCGCAACCAGACCTCGCGATAAGCATTAAATAGTGGAGCAGACACAGGGACGGGTTGTGCCACGATGAGGACCACTCATCTGCCCGACAGGTAGGAATGTTGGGCGGATGTCTGTGCAACGCCGCCATCGCCACAACCGGATTCACCGTCTGCTCCGTCAATCGCCGGCATACGAAATGGCGGCCGTGGCAGCGTGTTGTGTTGCGGGGCGTGGGCTGTTGGGTATCGCAGCCCCGATCGGGGCAAGCGACAGAGGTACGGAATGATGGTCAACTGGGGGATAGTGGAGGCACCTTGACGATCCGATCAGCTATTCCCGTCCGGCACGTTGCAACCTCGCTGCCTGCGTAGCAGATACAACCGAACCGACGATGCCCTACGTCGAAACGTGATGAGTCTCGACGCGTTTGGGCACTTAAGTAGCCCGCGAAAAGGTTGACGACTTTCTTGAGATGTTGGCGGAGTGGACGGGACTCGAACCCGCGACCCCCGGCGTGACAGGCCGGTATTCTAACCAACTGAACTACCACTCCTTTTCGAGGTTAACCTTAGCATGTCTGCCCGCGTTTTTCCAGCAAGAACCTTGCTCAAGAAGCACGAATCCGGATTGCGTCGCTACATGGAAGATGATCCCAACAAATGTCAATATGACCAGTATTACTAATCGTGCCAACGAGTAGCATGACTGCACGAATGTTTGTGCGACGCACACCGTCTTTTATCCTGGCCCCGCGCGATGCAATAAACCGGCGAGAGCGGCCTGCGTGCAGGCTTATGGCGGCTGCGGCATCAGGAATACACGGATGAAGAAGCTGTGCAGCGCGCCGACGATGAAGGCCTTGAACTTCAAGTGGATCAAGTCAGGATAGTGGCACTCAACTGGCTATCGAAAGCATCAATCATGTCCTGCGCCGCCCCGACACCCTCCTTCGATATCGCGACTTCCATTTGAGCGCACTGCTCTGCAAGCGTGCGGTATCCAAACACATTTAGCGCGCCCCGCAACGAATGCAACTCGGCGAGTATCCGGGCCGCGTCGCCGGCATCGTACGCGGCATGGATCGCCGCCAGCGCCTCTTCGCACGATTTCAGGAATGTAGCCCGCACGTGGGCTGGCATTGCACGGCCGCCCAGCATCCCATCGCGTTTCCTTTCCTGTTCCTGTTCCTGTTCCTGTTCCTGTTCCTGTTCCTGTTCCTGTTCCTGTTCCTCCGCCTGCACCGCCACACCCGGCACGCCGGTCACCTCCGACAGCGTTGCCGACAGCTCGTCCAGCTGCAGCGGCTTGGCCACGACCCGCATTACCCCGGCCGCCTCACAACGCGCTCGCTCCTCCTGCGTCACGCTCGCCGTCGCCACCACGATCGGCATTTCTGGCCAGCGTGCCTGTGCCTCTCGCACGAGCCCATAACCGTCCAGCACCGGCATCGCCAGATCGGTCACCAGCACATCGAAGCGCTCCCGTGAGAGACGTTCCAGCGCCTGCAGCCCATCTTCCGCCACCTGCGGCTCACACCCGAGCATCTTCAACTGCTCGCTGAACAGTTCCCGGTTCACCGCGTTGTCTTCCGCCACCAGCACCTTCAGCCGGCGCGACAATACCCGCTGTGTCTCTTTGCCCGCCGCCAGCGGCATGCCCTGCAAGGTATGGCGTAGCGCCGCCGCCAGCCCTTTCAGACCATAGCTTGAGACCTTCACCGCCCGTCCCGTCGCTACGGGATACGCCGGTCCTTCCGCGCTGCAGTCAATCATCCAGGACGACGCTTCCAGCAGACGACGGACGTCGTCCGCATGCCAGGTGTCGTGCTCGCCGCAGACAATCAGGGTATCCGCCTCCTCCAGCGTCTCCAGATCGAGTTGCGCAGGATGACGATACGCCTGTACCTTCAGCCCCCAGGCCTCCAGTGCCGGCACCGCATACGCGTGCCACGTGTCCGCCGCCGCGACGAACAGCACCTGCTCGCCCTCGAAGTGCGGCATATCCAGCCCAGGCTCGCCGTGACAGTCGCCCAGCGGCACCCGCACCGTAAAGAGGCTGCCCTCGCCGGGCACGCTGTGCACTGCGATCGTCCCTCCCATCGCATCCGTCAGCCGCGCGCATAATGCCAGCCCCAGACCGGTGCCACCGAAGCGACGCTTGATCGTCGTATCCGCCTGGCTGAACGCGCGGAACAGCATCGCCTGCTGCTCCGGCGATATCCCGATCCCGCTGTCTTCAACTTCGATCACAAGCTCTGGCTGATCATCACTGCCCGCTTCCGCCGACAGTCTCAATGTCACCTCTCCGTGCCCGGAAAACTTGATGGCGTTCGACAGCAAATTGTTCATCACCTGGCCAAGCCTCGTCGGATCGCCCTGCATCGGTTGAGTGGTCGATGTGCCAAATTCGCCCGACAACCTCACGCCCTTCGCCCGCGCCACCGGCCCGAACATCGTCAGAGCCCGCGAGGCTACCTCCTGCGCGTCGAACACGATCCGCTCGAGCGTCATCTCACCGGCCTCGATCTTCGAGAAATCCAGCACGTCGCTCACGATTGCAAGCAGTCCGTCCGATGAACCCCGGATCGTTTTCAGCCGGTCACGCTGCAGCGCATCGAGTTGCGAGTGCGACAGCAGCTCGAGATTCCCCAGGATCGCGTTGAGCGGTGTGCGGATCTCATGGCTCATCGCCGCCAGGAAAGCGGATTTCGCGGCATTGGCCGAGTCCGCCGCCTGCTTTGCTTCCCGCAGTTGCCGATTGAGGCGCTTTTCCACCGTCACGTCCGTGAACGCCGTCACCAGCACGTCCTCGCCCTGGTAGCGCGCCGGCACGACACTCACCGAGAGATCCATCGTCCCACCCTCGCGTGTCGGCAGCGACCACGCCTCGTGCGCCATGCTGTTTGTACCGGTTACACCGCTTACATCTGCGCGTTGCCGGTGACGGTGAACCAGTTCTGCCGAAAGTGTCCGTGCCGCCGGCAGGACCACCCGCGCCGCGGCCTCGATCATCGTCGGACTGCGCAACAACGGCTTACCGCTCTCCACGGCAATCAGCCCCAGCCCTACCGGTGCCGTCTCGATCAGCGCGCGGCTCAGGTGCTCGCTTTCGAACACGCGTCGAGAGCGCTCAAGAACAGGCAGGAACACGCGCCGGTTGAACAGTAGAATCAGCGACCACACCACGAGGAGGATCACTCCAGTCGTCGCGGCCGACGTTCCAATCTGACCAGTCAGTGCCCGGGCAATCGAGCGCCACGACTGCGCAAACACGAGCGTTGCGCCAGTCTCGCCGATTGGCCAGCCAAACAGCATGTGGCCGTCACGAAAGATCCTGCCTGTCGGCTCGACAATTCCTGCGACACCTAAAGCACGCGCGGTATCCGACGCCTTCGGGTCGACCGGTTGACGCGAAAATGAAGTGATAACCTGTCCATTGCGCGCGAAGAGCATAAGAGAGCCGTCAAGCCCACTCTCCCCTAGAGCGGCAGTGATAATGGTGACCGGTAACTCGTAAACAGCGACGGCGAACGGCTTGCGCTCCTTGTCAAACAGGGTCGCTGCAACTCGAACTGATCGCCTGCCGCTTAACGGACTATCGTAGGGAGGGAGCCACCGAAATGCACGCCCCCCGGTGCGGGGATCGAGCAAGGGCACGTCTCGCGGAACAAGGAGATTGCCGCCAGGTCCCGCGAGTGCAGAAAAAAAAGCAGCACGATCGGCAAGCAAGGTCGCCATCCGGGCATCGCCAGGCGATGGTACCAGGATGAGCAGTGGACGGTCAGGCCTGTACAACCAGAATGTCAACAGGCCTCCGTTTCGTTCGGAAGCTGCCGTCGCCGCCTGACTTATCTGTTTAGCAAGCCGAATGTACCGGGTTGCCAACAAATCAGGAGGCGTTGCAGACGAGGCACCCACCACGAGCACCGGCAGATGATCTGGGGCCTGCTGAAGACGAAGCATCTGGCCATTGCCTGTGAACTGTTCGATAAGGCGTGACTCGGCCTGTTCGCCGGCCCTCCAGGCGACCTCGATGAGCCGTACGCCGTTTTGCATAAGCACGACGTTGCGCGAGTTAAGGTCGGTGAGCCGGTTCACGCCGGACATCAGTTCTTGATGCTCGAGCGCAACATAGGTACGTACAGTGGCCACCGTGTTCAGGACGAACGCAACCAGCACCACCGCCGTTACCACTGCCCCGCCGCCGAACATCAACAAATGCTGATAGCGGCGAAAGCGGTCCAATACATTGCGTTGTGCGTATGGAGTCATAGGTGCCAGCGGAGTTGACGCTTTCGCCGGGTGCCCCCTCGAAGGAAGGTTCACGTGGCAGGTAACAACCTGATTATCCACCGCGCGGCGCAACAGCGAAACGCTTCTTTACACGCGTGCTGACGGCCAGTCCCGAAGCACCGAAGAAAATCGTTACCGACCTGTTACGCATTTACCTGACCGCAAAAGCAGAACTCGCCGCGCTGGCGAGCGTGAAGCACATCAACTGCTGCGCTGTTCGCTTTATCGCCAATAGTTCGCCGCGCAATGCGTGGCGTTTTTCATAGGCGTCGCCCAAGTTCCGTCCGTTAAGCTTTGAATGGTGGCATCGCCTGCCAATCTTCCGCCGCGTGAACGCTAATGTGACAACGCCGTTCTTTGCCCCGGTCGGGACTGCGATTGCCCCACAGCCCTTACCCAGCAGGGCGCCGACGCCGGGACCGGATTGACGAATTCTGCTACACCTCTCGGCGAGGTCAATCCTTCAGCGTGAGCGACAATACCCTCACCACCAGTTCCTGATAGCCGATACCAACCGCGCGAGCAGCCTTCGGCAACAGCGAGTGATCGGTCATTCCTGGTGATGTGTTCACTTCGAGGAAGTACGGCTTGCCCTCGCCATCCATCATGAAGTCGACACGCCCCCAGTCCCAGCAACCGAGCACGTCAAACGCGCGGCGCGCGAGTTGCTTCAGGCGCATCTCTTCCTGGGATGCCAGTCCGCATGGAATCAGGTACTGCGTCGAATCGTGAACGTACTTCGCGTCATAGTCGTAGAACTCGCCCGCTGGCACAATTTGGATGACCGGCAGATCGAGGTCGCCCGCAATGCACGCAGTGTATTCACCGCCGCCTTCGATACTCTTCTCGACCAGCACGATAGCGTCGAACTTTGCTGCTTCCGCGATCGCTGAGGGTAGCGCCTCGGCCGCTTTTACCTTGATCACGGCGACGCTTGAGCCTTCGCTCGCCGCCTTCACAAATAGCGGCAACCCGAGTTGCGCGACGATCTCCTGCGCACGCGCATCGTAATCGTCGCCGCGCATCACGGCCTCGAACGGCGGCGTCGGAATACCCAGTTGCTGCCACACAAGTTTCGCGCGGAACTTGTCCAGCCCGAGCGCCGAACCAAGCACGCCGCTGCCCGTATATCGGATCCCATAGAAATCGAGCGCGCCCTGAATCTGTCCATTTTCGCCGTAGCCGCCGTGCAGCACGTTGAACGCGCGCACAAAGCCCTCGTCCTTTAACGCTGACAACGGCCGCGTGGATGGATCGAAGGGGTGTGCGTCGACGCCTGCATCGCGCAGTCTCTGCAACACGAGACGACCAGAATTGAGCGACACGTCACGCTCGGCGGACACTCCACCAAACAACACTGCCACCTTGCCGAATCGCTTCGGATCGATACTGTCCATCGAGCTCCCTATTTATGCGCAAGGCACCTTTATCTTCTCGTCCGCTCATCGAGACTTTGACCAGCGAGGCCGGTATCTGGGGGTGCCCCTAACGCGCGACGAAAGACATAGCCCCCTGCTCAAACCCACGACCACCGTTTCGCGATCATCCCATCGCAGGCAACTCCGGCACGAGCCCGGTTTCGAAGCGTCATACAGCCAAGTCGGAACGGAAATTGAGGCGGCAACTTTCAACCACAAATCTCACTGTCGAAGCCAGGGACGCAGCGAATAACAAGCAACCAGCCGTGAACAAGTTTAGGAAAAATACCGTCAGGTGTCCATCGACAGTGGATGCTGTTCCGGGGCTAACGTAACGACGGAAACAACTACCCAAACGAAAGCGCGCGGTCTGTCCGATCGGCTGCCGCAGGCTGACGGCGACAACGACACAACGAGCTTTCGGACCACTACGAATCGGCTGCATGGGTCGCTTGACGGCATCAACGTCAGCCCCCACGCCCGGCCCGATTTGCTGACCAATGCTCCTCACCATGACAACGCCAGTCAGTGCTCCCTGGAGGTCGCACCTTTTCGTGGCTTACTTAACCTGCGACAGGTCAAGTTCTGCAAGCGCCATGTGGATTTCCTTCGCTGATTTCCCTTGAGCCAAAAGCGTTGCAGCGCGTTTCGCGTGTCCGGCGAGCAGGTGATGCTGCGGCCCGGGAGCATTGGCGTAGATGTGATGCGGCTTGAGGCCGGCGGCACGCAGACGGCGGACATAATACAGCTGGCTGTAAAAGGGAACCACACGATCCTCCGGATCAGAAATCACATAGATTTCCGGTCGTGGATCCCGGCGAATGCGCCCGATTTCGTCCACAGGATCGTAATAGCTCCGGGCATCATAAAGCAGTCGACCGGGGATTTCCCGCTTGTATTCCCAGTACGCCGCGACCTGTTTGGCGGAAACAAGGGCAGAAGAAACCACCGATGCCGCGACGTCTCCGCGTCTGTTCAGGAGCGCAGCGGCGATCTGGCCTCCTGCGGAATGTCCGGTCAGAATGAATGATGCAATGTTGTAACGCTCCTTGAGCATGTCCAGTGCGCGGTCCATCAGTTCGATCTCGCGATGCGTGCGGCGCATGTTATGGTCGCCAGAGGAGCCATAGATACCCGGCCGGGCAAGATAGAGCGTGGGACGGCCGGAATCAGCGGACCATTTAGCCATATCTTTCCCAATCTCCATGGGCGAAACAGACAGGTAGGATTGTGTAACGTACCTGACTCCCTTCGTCGTTCTCAGCATGACATCCCCGCTGAAATAAACCAGCACAGTGGGGCTTTCGCTGCCGGACAATCCATGCGCGTAGTATCGAATGCAATCTCCCTTGCCGTTGACTTCGACCCACAGGCTATCGGGCACTCGCGCGCAGTGTTCCGGTGAACTGAATGAACCGTTCAGGGCTTGTGCGGCATCGAATGGCTCGCGTCCCACAGGGATATTAAGCTCCCCAGGCCGTGGAGTCTCAAACGGCCCCAGTGTGGGTCGGTCCGCCAGACTGGGTTCGGTAACGCCCAAAACGCCAAAGACAACGAACAGGAAGCGCCGGAGTCTCCAGCGCAGAAGGTGCGATAAACGCCGACAATGTCGGCCAAACCATTTCATAAATAAGGTTCCGTGAGGTTATGCAGAAAAGACAGAAATGATCAACGATGGCCATGCGCGCAGGCAACGAACTCGCCTGCACCAGACGCAGGCGAGCACCTTGGGTAGTACGGCTGATTTGGCATTCGGGTCCCGTGCTGCGCGCAGACTACCCCGCGCGGCTTACCGCCATCGGGGTGAGCGCTGGAAGCTTTCGGGTCGTTCAGGCACGCCTGAAGACCCATTGCTCGCAGGGCCAGAGGTCAATGCTACTTTTGCGCGCCAGCCCTCAGCCACGCTACGACCTCATGGAGACGCGTACTGTTCGAGCCCTTGAGCAGCACTACGTCCTTGTCGACAAGCTCTTCTTGAAGTGCAAGCTTCAATTCGTCACGCGAATTCGTGTAGCGCCCACGGCGTGCAGCCGGCAACCGTTCCCAGAAGTCGGTATAGAGCTTGCCCATGACATAGACGCGATCGATCCCGCAACGCTCGACCACTGCAGCCAGGTCGGTATGAAGCAGCGACGCCTGGGGACCGAGTTCCGCCATCTCGCCCAGCACAGCGACTCGTCTGGCTGCATTCTTCATGTCCCGCAAATGTTCCAGAGCGGCCTGCATCGAGCCGGGATTGGCATTGTAGGCATGGTCGACAATGGTCACGTGCCGTCCGTCGAGCGTCAGCTCAAACTCCTCGCCGCGGCCGGACAGGGCAGCAAAGCGTGCGATCCGTTCGAGCGCAGGTTCGAACGGATAGTTGAGCGCCGACACAGCGGCAAGTACTGCCAGGCTGTTCAACGCCATGTGCAAGCCTGCGGCCCCGATCGGATAGGTGATATCGCGCCCTCTAATACGCGCATCGACCCGCTGCCCCGACGCGTCATGATCCACGAGTTGAAACTCGCTCTCGGCAGTCGTGCCGTAAGTAAAGATTTTCAGATCCCGTTCGATGGCCGCCTGGTAGACGGTATCCCATTCCAGCATGTCACGATTGAGCACCACGACACTTCCCGCAGACATGCCAAGAAAAAGCATGCTTTTGGTCCGGGCAATATCAGTGATTGTGCTGTTTTTCCCGAGGTGAGCAGGCTGGATGTTAGTGAAAATGCCGACGTCCGGGCGGGCAATGGCCGCGCTCTGTCTCATTTTTCCCACGGCAACTTCCAGGACGACATGAGGGGTGTCCCACTTGATTGACGCAAGATTCCAGCTCACACCTTGGGGAAGGTTTGCGTTGAACGCGCTCGCCGCTGTCGGACCGTAAGCATTGAGGGCGTCAGCCAGCATGGCCACGAGTGTGGTCTTGCCAGCGCTTCCGGTCACCGCCAGGACAGTGCCGCTCATCTGGCTGCGTGCATAGGCTCCCATCGCAAGAATTGCCGTGGCCGTATCTGCGACATGCAGGACCGGCAAATCGGCAAGTTGAGCCTGCACATCAGAATGGCTCGAGATAACACCCGCCGGGCGCGGCTGCATCTGTCGAATGACAGGAACAGGGATCCCCCGGCTTACCTCACCGGTTCGGGCAACCACGACGTTTCCAGGCTGCATGGCAGGCGCGTAAATGCAAAGGCCGCTCGCCGTCCACCCCAATGGCGGCTGCTTGAGCCACGTCCCCTGCGTGGCCGCCTCGATCAGGGAGGCGTTCCATTCCCGCGCCAGCGTTGAGGATACTGAATGCCGCTGCGACTCCAGATAGTTCAGATAGGCGACAAAACCCGATAGATAGTGCTCGACATCGTCAATGCGGACCCGGAAGGCATGGTGGCGAATGAAGAAGCTGCCGGTGATCCTGCCCGGATTGGCAAAGTACATGGCAAGTTCCGGCCAGAAATGGCCATCTAACAGGCGCTGCGCCCGCGCATGCAGTGCATGGAAGAACTTATCCAGATCGACCTCGGCAAGCAGGTGCTCCAGGCCGGGCTGCTGCTGCATGCGGCTAATCATCTGCTCGGCAGCCGTCATCAATTCAAGCAGGGTTGGAAACGTCGTCACCCTTTCAGCCACGAAATCAAGATAGGTGGCGAAGTTCTGGATTCCAAATTTGTAATACGCTTCCAGTGGCCTGTGACGGGTCAGTTCGTTCACACAATAGCTGAGCCAGTGGTCATGCGCCTTCCAGTGTTTTGCCTCGATGAAATGGCCGAACGCCTTTTCTACTGCTGCGAGCCACCTCGCATCGCCAGTCAGACCATAGAGGCGCATCAGGCCGAAGGCCGCTTCGCCGTCGTAATAGATGATCCGGAATGCCTGCTTAACCGACAGATCCGGATAGTTCAGCACATGGCTGAATTTGCCGGTGTCCGCATCCTGCATGAAGAGGATGCCTGTTGCGAGCTGTTCTAGCAGAGTCAGATATTCGTCTGAGCCGGTCAGCTGGCTGTATTTGACCAGCGCCAGAAGGCACACGCCGTTGCCACCCAGTTTGACTTCGCCCTGCCGGTCAACCAGAAACGCCGCGCGGGCACTGGACGGTAATTCCGCCGGCATGATGAGTTCATTGACGAGATAATGCAGCGCTGCGTCGATTGCTGTCTTGAGGTCGTTGTCCTGGGTCACTTCCCAGGCTTCGAGCATCGCATAGATCGAACTTGCATGACGCAGGGTGTTGTAAGTGCCGATTTCGCGATCGAAACAGGGATGCCAGCCATAGTGGAAGCGCCCGCCAGGCTGTACCTGGCCGGCCAGATAACGGCTGCCGGATGCGACGAGCGCCCTGACGTCTGCCGGCCGGAGATGTTCGATGATGCGGCGGCCCGCGTTCAGACCCGTCCCGTGCAGAAGGTGTACCTCCGGCGCTTGCAGGCTTGCGAACGCCCCGCGGGTCGAGAACACATTAACGTTTTGCTGATCCTCGAAATTCACGCTGGCAAGCTGGTGCCGAATGGCGGCATACCGTTCGAAGTTTTTTGTGTTCACAACCGCATGCGTCTGTGCCGGGCCGCCATACAGCATGGCATTGCCATTCAGTTCGGTCTCCAGAAAGGCATGCCTGAAATTACTGTCCAGCGACAGGCCGCAACGAAAATAACTGCGCCGGGTCTGTTCGAGGCGGCCCCGCAGTGCCTCCCAGGTCATGCCTTCAACGCTGGTAACCCAGTCCACCCGAAGCCACTGGACGACCAGTCCAGCCGCGCCGGCAGCCTGCGTCACGTGCTCCATGCCTGCGTCCCAGGCCTCGGCAAATGTCGCCGCCGTTGCGGTCACGACGTCGGCCCGCCGCTGCCCGTCGCTCCATGAAAAGAACAGGACAAAGGGCGGCCAGGACGCCGCAAGGGGATTGACCTGCGGTTCAACGACGGAGCGCAATCGCGTGAACAATGCGGCGAAGCCTGTGGGGTCGGGATGCGCGTGCTCAGACGGGGTAGATGTCATGTGGTTTTACCCTTGGGTAGAGGCAGCCAGCACGCCTGCGGCCAGATACCTGGCGACGATGTCTCGTCTGGCCGCAGCCATTAAAATCTTACCGAACACGATTTCGCCCTTCAGTATATACATTTGTTGTTCGAGATTTTTGCAGGGGCACGATCCGCGTGGATCGCAAGACTCATGCTCTGCACTCCGGCAAATTCTCCAGCCGCCAGGATCTGCATTTCAGCATCGCGAACCCTGAATCAACTGCAACTAATCCGTTGCAGCCCGAAGATCTGACTGCACCTGACAGTGCCCTTCATTTTGAATGATTCGTGTCTATCGGCGTTGTTCCGGTAGCCGCGAGCGCTCGCTGCCACTGTTCGATTAACTCACGTTTGCTCGATCGGGACGCAAACACGAACTCATTGAGCTTCCCGTTAAAAAATACCTGATCCCTGTCGCGCAACTCTGCATAGGCGAGCAGCACATTGATTGCAGGAATCTCTGTTTGTCTGGTCATCGCGACACTCCCGTTCTCGGAAGGCCCTCACCGTTTGCCCGGGCATGCGGTGAAGGCCGGTAGGTACGCGACCTTCCCGATTCAGGAAGATCGCGCCTCAGGACTCAACATCAGGGCTCAGCATCCCCCCCATGCCTTTATCGGGCCGGGCCCGACAGACTCAGTTGCACCACCACCCGGCGGTTGGGCTCATTGCAGGCAATCTTCTGCTGCATCGTGCCACTGCAGTCGGCGACCACCGGATCGGAATTGCCCGCGCTTTCCGCGGTGATCTTCTGCGCCGGAATACCCTGCTCGATCAGCATCCGGCGAACCGTCATCGCACGCTGCTCGCCAAGCTTCTGCGCCGCCGCCGCCGAGCCGATCAGGTCCGCGTGGCCGATCACCGTCACGGCTTGCAGCGAGGTGTTTTCCGCGCGAATCTGCTCAGCCAGATGTGCAATTGCCGCATGGCCTGTGACAGTCATGTCGCGATTGCCAGACTTGCCGAAGGCGAACAGCGTGTCGCCCTTGAGCGTGTATTCTTTCGCCGCGACAGGCTGCGCCACCGGAGCTGCCGTCACGGGGATCGACGCAGGGTCACACGCCTCCACTGCCGATGCGCGCGAAAGAACGTGCATCTGGGCGCGCATGCCTTGCAACTGGGCTTCGGCTTCGTTGCGCGGCACCATGATCGGTGCGTCATTGCTGCCAGCCGGCCCGACCTTCACGAAGTAGGTCATGCCGCCCTTCAGTTCTGCGCCGGATCGCCCGGTGGTCTTGCCTTTGTACAGCGGTGCGTCCTGAATGTAGGCGCCCAGCATGTGCTGGCCCGGCTTGACGCAGAAAATGCTATAGCCATTGGGCAGCAATGCGGTCTGCAGCTCGCCATCAACGTAGACGTCGGCAGCGGCCGAACGGCCCGCACCCGCGGATGCATCACGGTAGTAGACGATCTGCGCCTGCTGGGGGCCGACCTGTCCGACCGGCGCGTAGCTCTGGCCGAATACCTTGCCGGGCTGCGTACCGGCACGGGCCGTCGGCGCGGTGCCGGGTGCGGCTGCCTGGGTGACCGGCGGTTGCGGGTTAGAGAAAGTCTGTTGTGCGATGGCGGGCAAGGTACCCGCCGTCACGAGCAATGCGCCTGCGAGCGCACGCATCAGGGTTTGATTGAAAGTCATGATCAGTTCGTCAAAAACGGTCCCCCGGGCAACGCGATGCTGCTCAGGGAGCCTGATTAAATGGGTGGTGATTCCGGGTCCGCGACGCAGGTCATGCGTCGCGGACCATCCGGAGGTCAGTGGTTGTTCAGCACCGTCTCGACACCGTGCTGCACCAGCAGTTCGGCGTTCAGACCCGAATGGTAGAAGACGTCATACTCGATGCCACCCACAGTCGTGTTGCCAGACTGTTGCGTCCAGTCGCCGATGTCCTCCCCGTCCGGCAACAGATCAGACAGCTCGACCTTGTCACCCGCATCGCCCTTGACCATCACTTGCGTGCGGCCATCAGCAATGAACAGGTCCTTGCCGCCCTGCTCGAGCACATCGCCCAGCGACAGCTTGAGCGTGTTGTTACCCGTGCCGGTAATGTCGAACACTTCGATCGACGACACCACAAAGCTAACCTTGCCCAAGTCCAAGGTCTGGCCAGCGCCTGCCAGCTTCAGCGTGTCTAGACCGCCGTTGCCAAAGATGAACCCGGCGTCCATCACTTCATTAACGTCGTCCACCGTAAAGACGGTATTTGCATCGGTGCCGACGTAGGTGTCGAAGGGCTCGCGACCCGAGAGGAGGGTTCCCGGATTCACGACATGTAGCTGTTCCGTCTCGATAGAGGTACCGCTTTCCCCAACGATATAGTTAGAGCTATTGCCAGCAGCATCCATAACCGCAACCCCATATGCAGCACCTGACTCAATCGCTGCTATAGCACCGGACGTCATCTCCACGCTGGCCGATCCGCGAGCTATATCCGAACTAGTCACGTAGATGTGGAATCGCACGTCACCCACTGCAACCAGTAGGGTATCGCCCGCCATGGCACTCGGAGAAAGCGTCACGGTGAGGCGGCCAATCTCACCCACCATGTCATACGAGACCCCGAGTATCGACGACGGGGCAATCGTATCCAGCGTTACATTTTGTGACGCCACCTTGCCAATATTGCCAGCCGTATCGACCACGCGCGTCTGGATCGTCCAGGACGCGTTGTGCGCCGTATTGTCCTGGAATACCCAACTTCCCTTGTTGTCGACCATCGCATCCTGCCAGGTCTTGCCGCCATCCACTGACACCTGAACCCTCTCGTTGGCCGCGAGTTCTGTCGTCAGCTCGCCCATAATCAAACGGCCTGCTGAGCCATCATTGGTCAGGAAGTCGCCGCTGTCCATTCCGCTGTCCTTGCCCATGTATGTGATGGACGCCTCAGCAGTCGGCGCTACCGTATCCACGATCACCACGTGCGGATCCGACGGCTTGCTTTCGTTGCCCGCGGGATCACGCTCCACCACCGTGAATTCGTGCTCGCCTTCGCCCAGCGGCGTATCAGGCGTGAAGCTCCAGTTTCCGTCCTCGTCGACCTCCGTCTCGCCAATCGGCGTGCCGTTGTCGATCACGATGATCGTGTCACCCGGTTCGCCCTTGCCCACCAGCGTCGGCGTCGTGTCGTCCGTGCTCTCCCCATTGTCCACCGGACCCTGCGGACCCACGTCGTCAATGACTTCGTCAATTTCTGGCTTGTCCGGTCCCATCGTGTAAATCCTCACATGGGTAGTCGGACTCGGCGATGAGACGTGGCCCGCTGCGTCCGTCACCGTATAGGAGATGTCGAACGCCGTGTCCTGCCCGATCAGATCGTCTGCCGGGATCTTCACCTTGATCCCGGTGAGTACGTCGACCGCCCCCACCACGTGCTCGTAGCTCTTGCCGTTCCAGTCAATCGTGATCACGTCACCCGCGACCATGCCCGTATAGGCAGGGATCAACACCCACGTGCCATCGCTGGCCTCTGTCGCGTCGATTACACCGTCTGCCATCTCCGGTACTTCAGGTGCCTTCAGTACCAGTGCTGGCACTGTCGTATCGATGATCACCACGTGCGGCTCCGACGGCCTGCTTTCGTTGCCCGCGGGATCACGCTCCACCACCGTGAACTCATGCTCGCCCTCTTCCAGCGGCGTCTCAGGCGTGAAGCTCCAGTTGCCCTCCTCGTCGACCGTCGTCTCGCCAATCGGCGTGCCGTTGTCGATCACGATGATCGTGTTGCCCGGCTCACACCTGCCCCAGATGCCCTCCAGCGTCGGCGTCGTGTCGTCCGTGCTCGCACCATTGCCCACCGGACCCTGGGTCGGACCCACGTCGTCAATGACCTCGTCAATCGACGGCTTGCCCGGCGGCGTCGTATCCACGATCACCGTCCACGGATCCGACGGCCCACTTTCGTTGCCCGCAGGATCGCGCTCCACCACCGTGAACTGATGCTCGCCCTCTTCCAGCGGCGTCTCAGGCGTGAAGCTCCAGTTGCCCTCCTCGTCGACCGTCGTCTCGCCGATCGGCGTGCCGTTGTCGATCACGATGATCGTGTCGCCCGGTTCACCCTCGCCCACCAGCGTCGGCGTCGTGTCGTCCGTGCTCTCACCATTGCCCACCGGACCCTGGATCGGACCTTCGTCGTCAATGACCTCGTCAATCGACGGCTTGCCCGGCGGCGTCGTATCCACGATCACCGTCCACGGATCCGACGGCCCACTTTCGTTGCCCGCAGGATCGCGCTCCACCACCGTGAACTGATGCTCGCCCTCTTCCAGCGGCGTCTCAGGCGTGAAGCTCCAGTTGCCCTCCTCGTCGACCGTCGTCTCGCCGATCGGCGTGCCGTTGTCGATCACGATGATCGTGTTGCCCGGCTCACACCTGCCCCAGATGCCCTCCAGCGTCGGCGTCGTGTCGTCCGTGCTCTCACCATTGCCCACCGGACCCTGGATCGGACCTTCGTCGTCAATGACCTCGTCAATCGACGGCTTGCCCGGCGGCGTCGTATCCACGATCACCGTCCACGGGTCCGACGGCCCACTTTCGTTGCCCGCAGGATCGCGCTCCACCACCGTGAACTGATGCTCGCCCTCTTCCAGCGGCGTCTCAGGCGTGAAGCTCCAGTTGCCCTCCTCGTCGACCGTCGTCTCGCCAATCGGCGTGCCGTTGTCGATCACGATGATCGTGTCGCCCGGTTCACCCTCGCCCACCAGCGTCGGCGTCGTGTCGTCCGTGCTCTCACCATTGCCCACCGGACCCTGAACCGGACCTTCGTCGTCAATGACTTCGACAATCGACGGCTTGCCCGGCGGCGTCGTATCCACGATCACCGTCCGCGGGTCCGACGGCCCACTTTCGTTGCCCGCAGGATCGCGCTCCACCACCGTGAACTCATGCTCGCCCTCTTCCAGCGGCGTCTCAGGCGTGAAGCTCCAGTTGCCCTCCTCGTCGACCTTCGTCTCGCCAATCGGCGTGCCGTTGTCGATCACGACGATCGTGTCGCCCGGTTCACCCTTGCCCACCAGTGTCGGCGTCGTGTCGTCCGTGCTCTCGCCATTGCCCACCGGTCCCTGGATCGGACCTTCGTCGTCAATCACTTCGCCAATGACTGGCTGGTCCGGCGCATCAACATCCGCATCCGCATCCGCATCCGCATCCGCGTCAGCATCGGCATCGGCATCAGCATCCGCATCCGCATCCGCATCCGCATCCGCATCCGCATCCGCATCAGCATCAGCGTCCGCATCGGCATCCGCATCAGCGTCCGCATCGGCATCGGCATCGGCATCGGCATCGGCATCGGCATCAGCGTCGGCATCAGCATCAGCATCAGCATCAGCATCGGCATCCGCGTCCGCATCGGCATCCGCGTCCGCGTCCGCGTCCGCGTCAGCATCGGCATCCGCATCGGCATCGGCATCGGCATCGGCATCGGCATCGGCATCGGCATCGGCATCGGCATCGGCGTCGGCGTCAGCATCCGCATCGGCATCCGCGTCAGCATCGGCATTCGCATCGGCGTCCGCATCGGCATCCGCGTCCGCGTCGGAGTCAGCATCCGCGTCCGCGTCGGCATCTGCATCAGCGTCAGCATCCGCATCGGCATCAGCATCCGCATCGGCATCCGCATCAGCATCAGCATCAGCATCAGCATCAGCATCAGCATCAGCATCAGCATCAGCGTCCGCATCAGCATCAGCATCCGCGTCCGCGTCCGCGTCGGCATCCGCGTCGGCGTCGGCGTCGGCGTCGGCGTCAGCATCCGCGTCAGCATCCGCGTCCGCATCGGCATCCGCATCCGCATCCGCATCGGCATCGGCATCCGCATCCGCATCCGCATCCGCATCCGCATCCGCATCCGCATCCGCATCCGCATCCGCATCCGCATCCGCATCGGCATCAGCATCAGCGTCCGCATCGGCATCGGCATCGGCATCGGCATCGGCATCAGCATCGGCATCCGCATCCGCATCCGCGTCAGCATCGGCATCGGCATCGGCATCGGCGTCAGCATCCGCGTCGGCGTCAGCATCAGCATCCGCATCGGCATCCGCGTCCGCGTCCGCGTCAGCATCCGCGTCCGCGTCAGCATCGGCATCCGCATCGGCATCGGCATCCGCATCCGCATCCGCGTCAGCATCGGCATCCGCGTCAGCATCGGCATCCGCGTCGGAGTCAGCATCCGCATCCGCATCCGCATCCGCGTCCGCGTCCGCGTCGGCATCTGCATCAGCGTCAGCATCCGCATCCGCATCCGCATCCGCATCCGCATCGGCATCGGCATCGGCATCGGCATCGGCATCGGCATCCGCGTCGGCGTCAGCATCAGCATCAGCATCAGCATCCGCATCCGCATCCGCATCCGCATCGGCATCCGCATCGGCATCCGCGTCAGCATCCGCATCCGCATCCGCGTCAGCATCCGCGTCCGCGTCAGCATCCGCGTCCGCGTCAGCATCGGCGTCAGCATCGGCGTCAGCATCGGCATCCGCATCGGCATCGGCATCGGCATCGGCATCGGCATCGGCATCGGCATCGGCATCGGCATCGGCATCGGCATCGGCATCGGCATCGGCATCGGCATCGGCATCGGCGTCCGCATCCGCATCCGCATCCGCATCCGCATCCGCATCGGCGTCCGCATCGGCATCAGCATCCGCATCGGCATCGGCATCCGCATCGGCGTCCGCATCCGCATCGGCATCCGCATCGGCGTCCGCATCGGCATCCGCGTCAGCATCCGCATCCGCATCCGCATCCGCGTCGGCATCCGCGTCGGCATCCGCGTCGGCGTCAGCATCCGCGTCTGCATCGGCATCGGCATCGGCGTCCGCATCCGCATCCGCGTCGGCGTCAGCATCGGCATCGGCATCGGCGTCCGCATCGGCATCGGCATCGGCATCCGCGTCAGCATCGGCATCCGCATCCGCATCCGCGTCAGCATCCGCATCGGCGTCCGCATCGGCATCAGCGTCCGCATCCGCGTCGGCGTCAGCATCCGCATCCGCATCGGCGTCCGCATCGGCGTCCGCATCCGCATCGGCGTCAGCATCCGCATCGGCGTCAGCATCAGCATCCGCATCCGCATCCGCATCCGCATCCGCATCCGCATCCGCATCCGCATCCGCATCGGCGTCCGCATCCGCATCCGCATCCGCATCCGCATCCGCATCCGCATCCGCATCGGCGTCCGCATCCGCATCCGCATCCGCATCCGCATCAGCATCCGCATCCGCATCCGCATCGGCGTCCGCATCCGCATCGGCGTCAGCATCGGCGTCAGCATCCGCATCGGCATCGGAATCTGCATCAGCATCAGCATCGGCATCAGCATCCGCATCGGCATCCGCATCCGCGTCGGCGTCAGCGTCGGCATCAGCATCCGCATCCGCATCCGCATCCGCATCCGCATCAGCATCCGCATCCGCATCCGCATCCGCATCAGCATCCGCATCCGCATCCGCGTCCGCATCGGAATCAGCGTCCGCATCCGTATCGTCGTCAACTGCACCCGGCGGCGTCTGTTCATCCACTACAGCAGGAGCGCTGCCGCCATTACCACCACCGCTCGCGGCGGCAATCCCCGCACCCAGCGCGGCAAGCGCACCCAGGCCCAGGAGGCCGAAGCCCACCAGACCGACACCCGGCGCGGCGACGAGATTCGCGCCGAAACCGTTCAGTTGCGCCGCACCCAGAACCAGAGGCGAGTCCGCGCCATCCACAAGAAAAGCGGCCTCATGATCATCCTCGCCGTCCGCAGCGATATATTCGTGATACGACCCGTCTTCACCCAGGCCGACCAGCTCGCCTTCATTGCCGTAGAAGTCCTCAATGATCAGTTGCGGCTGGTCCAGCTCCGCCCCTTCCAGGCTGACCAGAAGATTCTTGCCGGAGCGTCGCACGGTAATGTTTTCGGGGCCGTGGCCGGTCTTGCTCTCGGCCAGAATGAATTTGCCACCTTTGATGGCGCTTACACGAACGGGAGCGCCCTGCGCGGACCCACGCAATTCAACAGTCTGCTTGATGGTGCTGCCGTCGACGACGGCCAGCTTCACTGAACTGGTACTCATGGTAGTAGTAGTGCCTCTTTGAGTGCCTATGCTGGTCCACCTGGCCAGCGTATAGATAGAAAATGGCGACATGGCAGTCGCAGGAGTGCTGCTCTACCTCCATTCTTGATGGGTGAGCAATAAAACGAAATATGACGAGTTCGAATTTCGACGAGACAGGAACGAGACATTTCCCGGCACGGGAATCGCGAGCAGCGGTGCCTATGCACGATTGCGTAAGGGCTAAACAGGCAGTAGTCCGATGTTTCTCGCCTCTGTGCGCCAGACGCAAAAAGGGCCGCCATCCAGAAAGGAAGGCAGCCCATCGCGAAGCCCTGTATCCGGTGCGGCTCTGATCCGCAACACCTAACCGCCGGAGCGCCCGGTCTCCAGCCAGTCAACCAGCGAACCCGCGGATGCGTGCTCCCGCAGTACCGCCGCGTAGCCATCGAAACGGTTCGTCACTTCGCTCACGCTGTTGCCGTAGTGATCGTTCTCCGCAAGGAGCACATCGAGCAGGGTTCGTTTGCCCAGGTGGTACCACTGTTCGAAGAAGGCCTTGCGCACCTGATCGGTTTCAGCGGAGAGGCGTTTGTACTGCTCCGCGCGGTCGAGCCCTGATCCGCAGTGCGTGGCTCATGATGACGCCCGCCGGGCACGGCTGCATTTGCCGAATGACAGGAATAGAGATCCCCCGGCCTGCATGGCAGGCGCGTAAATGCAAAGGCCGCTTGCTGTCCACCCCGATGGCGGCGTGAGCCACGTCCCCTGCGTAGCCGCCCCGATCAGGGAGGCGTTCCACCCCCGCGCCAGCGTGGAGAATATTGAATGCCGCTGCGATTCCAGATGGTTCAGATAGGGCGACGAAACCCGATAAATAGTGCTCGACGTCGTCAATGCGGACCCGGAAGGCATGGTGGCGGATGAAGAAGCTGCCAATGATCCTGCCCGGATTGGCAAAGTACATGGCGAGTTCCGGCCAGAAATGTCATTTAACAGGCGCTGTGCTCGCGCACGCAGTGCATGGAAGAATTTAGCCCTGAATCAACCGCAACTAATCCGTTGCAGCCTGGAGATCTGACTGCACCTGACAGTGCCCTTCATTTTGAATGATTCGTGTCTATCGGCGTTGTTCCGGTAGCCGCGAGCGCTCGCTGCCACTGCCTGATGAACTCACGTTTGCTCGATCGGGACGCAAACACGAACTCATTGAGCTTCCCGTTAAAAAATACCTGATCCCTGTCGTGCAACTCTGCATAGGCGAGCAGCACATTGATTGCAGGAATCTCTGTTTGTCTGGTCATCGCGACACTCCCGTTCCCGGAAGGCCCTCACCGTTTGCCCGGGCATGCGGTGAAGGCCGGTAGGTGCGCGACCTTCCCGATTCAGGAAGATCGCGCCTCAGGGCTCAGCATCAGGGCTCAGCCTCCCCCCATGCCTTTATCGGGCCGGGCCCGACAGACTCAGTTGCACCACCACCCGGCGGTTGGGCTCATTGCAGGCAATCTTCTGCTGCATCGTGCCACTGCAGTCGGCGACCACCGGATCGGAATTGCCCGCGCTTTCCGCGGTGATCTTCTGCGCCGGAATACCCTGCTCGATCAGCATCCGGCGAACCGTCATCGCACGCTGCTCGCCAAGCTTCTGCGCCGCCGCCGCCGAGCCGATCAGGTCCGCGTGGCCGATCACCGTCACGGCTTGCAGCGAGGTGTTTTCCGCGCGAATCTGCTCAGCCAGATGTGCAATTGCCGCATGGCCTGTGACAGTCATGTCGCGATTGCCAGACTTGCCGAAGGCGAACAGCATGTCGCCCTTGAGCGTGTATTCTTTCGCCGCGACAGGCTGCGCCACCGGAGCTGCCGTCACGGGGATCGACGCAGGGTCACACGCCTCCACTGCCGATGCGCGCGAAAGAACGTGCATCTGGGCGCGCATGCCTTGCAACTGGGCTTCGGCTTCGTTGCGCGGCACCATGATCGGTGCGTCATTGCTGCCAGCCGGCCCGACCTTCACGAAGTAGGTCATGCCGCCCTTCAGTTCTGCGCCGGATCGCCCGGTGGTCTTGCCTTTGTACAGCGGTGCGTCCTGAATGTAGGCGCCCAGCATGTGCTGGCCCGGCTTGACGCAGAAAATGCTATAGCCATTGGGCAGCAATGCGGTCTGCAGCTCGCCATCAACGTAGACGTCGGCAGCGGCCGAACGGCCCGCACCCGCGGATGCATCACGGTAGTAGACGATCTGCGCCTGCTGGGGGCCGACCTGTCCGACCGGCGCGTAGCTCTGGCCGAATACCTTGCCGGGCTGCGTACCGGCACGGGCCGTCGGCGCGGTGCCGGGTGCGGCTGCCTGGGTGACCGGCGGTTGCGGGTTAGAGAAAGTCTGTTGTGCGATGGCGGGCAAGGTACCCGCCGTCACGAGCAATGCGCCTGCGAGCGCACGCATCAGGGTTTGATTGAAAGTCATGATCAGTTCGTCAAAAACGGTCCCCCGGGCAACGCGATGCTGCTCAGGGAGCCTGATTAAATGGGTGGTGATTCCGGGTCCGCGACGCAGGTCATGCGTCGCGGACCATCCGGAGGTCAGTGGTTGTTCAGCACCGTCTCGACACCGTGCTGCACCAGCAGTTCGGCGTTCAGACCCGAATGGTAGAAGACGTCATACTCGATGCCATCCACAGTCGCGTTGCCAGACTGTTGCGTCCAGTCGCCGATGTCCTCCCCGTCCGGCAACAGATCAGACAGCTCGACCTTGTCACCCGCATCGCCCTTGACCATCACTTGCGTGCGGCCATCAGCAATGAACAGGTCCTTGCCGCCCTGCTCGAGCACATCGCCCAGCGACAGCTTGAGCGTGTTGTCGCCCGTGCCCGTCAGATCGATGACCTCGACGGACAACGGCGTCTGCCCAATGCGAGTCAGATCCAGAATCTCGCCTTCGCCGTCATGTTCGACGTGTACCTGACCGTCGTCTTGCACGGCGAGGACCGATTCTGCCGGGACGACCGGATCGGCCTCGGCGGTTGCTTCCTGGCTGTCCTGTGTGTCGTGATCCGCTACAGGGTTCTGACCAGAAGTAATGTCCTGGTCCAAAACCGCGTCCTGATCAACGACCGCGTCATCAGCAACGTCTTCAACAGACATTACAACTGCATCAGCACTCTGCTCTTCCTCGGTTATTGATAGACCGGTAACTCCCCCCCCAAAAGTCTCAAGCGTAATAGCGATGTCATCCACGAAGAAGTAGTCCTTGCCACCGGCCTGAGTGCCGTTGGAGCCAGAAACTAACTGGAACCCCGTAAAGACCATTCCTTCCGGCATAGTGAACGTGACCGTATGTGCCGTTTTCGATCCGAAGGTCCCAGTCAAGATTATCTTACCGTCGGTGCCGATGAACCTGATCACATTGCCACTGGTGTCACTATCGCCCACAGTGAATGTAATGGAGCTTGCGGTGTAGCCATCTTCCAAACCGACATACACGGCTCCGCACACACCCAACGCGTTGCTAGTGGGCTTAGTAATTGGCCCAACAAACCCGGCGGGGGATATCCCCTGCCAATCGCTCGCCTGATTGATAGTGCTGATGTGCAATAAGCCGAGGGTAAGTCCCTTACCAAGGGAACCAACCGGAGCCCCACTAAAGTCCTCATAAATTACGGTGGGGGTATCTGCCCCCAACGAGAAACCGAACGGTTCGCTCGGCTCGCTCTGGTTGCCCGCCGCGCCCGTCGCCACCGCCGTCAGTTCATGCGGGCCATAGGCCAGCGGCTGCTCCGGCGTGAAACTCCAATTGCCATCGTCATCAGCCGTCGTCTGTCCCAGGACCTGGTCACCGTCATACACCGTCACCGTGCTGCCCGGCTCCGCCGAGCCCCAGATTTTCGGCTGCGTGTCGTCGCTCGTCCCGCCCGGGGAGATCACCCCCTTCAGCGGGCCCACGTCGTCGATCACCGCCCAGATCACCGGCCTGATCACCGGCGGGGTCGTGTCCACGATCACCACGTGCGACTCCGAAGGCCTGCTTTCGTTGCCCGCCTCGTCACGCTCCACCACCGTGAACTGGTGCTCGCCTTCGTCCAGCGGCGTATCAGGCGTGAAGCTCCAGTTGCCGTCCTCGTCGACCTCCGTCTCGCCAACCGGCGTGCCGTTGTCGATCACGATGATCGTGTCGCCCGGTTCGCCCTTGCCCACCAGCGTCGGCGTCGTGTCGTCCGTGCTCTCGCCATTGCCCACCGGACCCTGGATCGGACCTTCGTCGTCAATCACTTCGCCAATGACCGGCTGGTCCGGCGCAGTCGTGTCCACGATCACCACGTGCGGCTCCGACGGCCTGCTTTCGTTGCCCGCGGGATCGCGTTCCACCACCGTGAACTCATGCTCGCCTTCGTCCAGCGGCGTATCAGGCGTGAAGCTCCAGTTGCCCTCCTCGTCGACCGTCGTCTCGCCAATCGGCGTGCCGTTGTCGATCACGACGATCGTGTCGCCCGGTTCGCCCTTGCCCACCAGCGTCGGCGTCGTGTCGTCCGTGCTCTCACCATTGCCCACCGGACCCTGAACCGGACCTTCGTCGTCAATGACTTCGACAATCGACGGCTTGCCCGGCGGCGTCGTATCCACGATCACCGTCCGCGGGTCCGACGGCTCACTTTCGTTGCCCGCAGGATCGCGCTCCACCACCGTGAACTGATGCTCGCCCTCTTCCAGCGGCGTCTCAGGCGTGAAGCTCCAGTTGCCCTCCTCGTCGACCGTCGTCTCGCCAATCGGCGTGCCGTTGTCGATCACGATGATCGTGTCGCCCGGTTCACCCTCGCCCACCAGCGTCGGCGTCGTGTCGTCCGTGCTCTCACCATTGCCCACCGGACCCTGAACCGGACCTTCGTCGTCAATGACTTCGACAATCGACGGCTTGCCCGGCGGCGTCGTATCCACGATCACCGTCCGCGGGTCCGACGGCCCACTTTCGTTGCCCGCAGGATCGCGCTCCACCACCGTGAACTCATGCTCGCCCTCTTCCAGCGGCGTCTCAGGCGTGAAGCTCCAGTTGCCCTCCTCGTCGACCGTCGTCTCGCCAATCGGCGTGCCGTTGTCGATCACGACGATCGTGTCGCCCGGTTCGCCCTTGCCCACCAGCGTCGGCGTCGTGTCGTCCGTGCTCTCACCATTGCCCACCGGACCCTGGATCGGACCTTCGTCGTCAATCACTTCGCCAATGACCGGCTGGTCCGGCGCAGTCGTGTCCACGATCACCACGTGCGGCTCCGACGGCCTGCTTTCGTTGCCCGCGGGATCACGCTCCACCACCGTGAACTCGTGCTCGCCTTCGTCCAGCGGCGTATCAGGCGTGAAGCTCCAGTTGCCGTCCTCGTCGACCTGCGTCTCGCCAACCGGCGTGCCGTTGTCGATCACGACGATCGTGTCGCCCGGTTCACCCTTGCCCACCAGCGTCGGCGTCGTGTCGTCCGTGCTCTCGCCATTGCCCACCGGTCCCTGGATCGGACCTTCGTCGTCAATCACTTCGCCAATGACTGGCTGGTCCGGCGCAGTCGTGTCCACGATCACCACGTGCGGCTCCGAGGGCCTGCTTTCGTTGCCCGCGGGATCACGCTCCACCACCGTGAACTCGTGCTCGCCTTCTTCCAGCGGCGTATCAGGCGTGAAGCTCCAGTTGCCGTCCTCGTCGACCTGCGTCTCGCCAACCGGCGTGCCGTTGTCGATCACGACGATCGTGTCGCCCGGTTCGCCCTTGCCCACCAGCGTCGGCGTCGTGTCGTCCGTGCTGCCGCCATTGTCCACAGGACCCTGAACCAGACCCACGTCGTCAATCACTTCGCCAATGACCGGCTGGTCCGGCGCAGTCGTGTCCACGATCACCACGTGCGGCTCCGACGGCCTGCTTTCGTTGCCCGCGGGATCACGCTCCACCACCGTGAACTCGTGCTCGCCTTCTTCCAGCGGCGTATCAGGCGTGAAGCTCCAGTTGCCGTCCTCGTCGACCTCCGTCTCGCCAACCGGCGTGCCGTTGTCGATCACGATGATCGTGTCGCCCGGTTCACCCTTGCCCACCAGCGTCGGCGTCGTGTCGTCCGTGCTCTCGCCATTGCCCACCGGTCCCTGGATCGGACCTTCGTCGTCAATCACTTCGCCAATGCCTGGCTGGTCCGGCGCAGTCGTGTCCACGATCACCACGTGCGGCTCCGAGGGCTTGCTTTCGTTGCCCGCGGGATCACGCTCCACCACCGTGAACTCGTGCTCGCCTTCTTCCAGCGGCGTATCAGGCGTGAAGCTCCAGTTGCCGTCCTCGTCGACCTCCGTCTCGCCAACCGGCGTGCCGTTGTCGATCACGATGATCGTGTCGCCCGGTTCACCCTTGCCCACCAGCGTCGGCGTCGTGTCGTCCGTGCTGCCGCCATTGTCCACAGGACCCTGAACCAGACCCACGTCGTCAATCACTTCGCCAATGACTGGCTGGTCCGGCGCAGTCGTGTCCACGATCACCACGTGCGGCTCCGACGGCCTGCTTTCGTTGCCCGCGGGATCACGCTCCACCACCGTGAACTCGTGCTCGCCTTCGCCCAGCGGCGTATCAGGCGTGAAGCTCCAGTTGCCGTCCTCGTCGACCTGCGTCTCGCCAACCGGCGTGCCGTTGTCGATCACGATGATCGTGTCGCCCGGTTCACCCTTGCCCACCAGCGTCGGCGTCGTGTCGTCCGTGCTGCCGCCATTGTCCACAGGACCCTGAACCAGACCCACGTCGTCAATCACTTCGCCAATGACTGGCTGGTCCGGCGCAGTCGTGTCCACGATCACCACGTGCGGCTCCGACGGTTTGCTTTCGTTGCCCGCGGGATCACGCTCCACCACCGTGAACTCATGCTCGCCTTCGTCCAGCGGCGTATCAGGCGTGAAGCTCCAGTTGCCGTCCTCGTCGACCTGCGTCTCGCCAACCGGCGTGCCGTTGTCGATCACGACGATCGTGTCGCCCGGTTCGCCCTTGCCCACCAGCGTCGGCGTCGTGTCGTCCGTGCTCTCGCCATTGCCCACCGGTCCCTGGATCGGACCTTCGTCGTCAATCACTTCGCCAATGACTGGCTGGTCCGGCGCATCAACATCCGCATCCGCATCCGCGTCCGCATCCGCATCCGCATCCGCATCCGCATCCGCATCCGCATCAGCGTCCGCATCCGCATCGGCATCGGCATCGGCATCGGCATCCGCATCCGCATCGGCATCAGCATCAGCATCAGCATCCGCATCAGCGTCCGCATCGGCGTCAGCATCAGCATCAGCATCAGCATCAGCATCAGCATCAGCGTCCGCATCGGCGTCAGCATCAGCATCCGCATCCGAGTCGGCATCGGCATCGGCATCGGCATCGGCATCGGCATCGGCATCGGCATCCGCATCCGCATCCGCATCCGCATCAGCATCAGCATCCGCATCAGCGTCCGCATCGGCATCGGCATCGGCATCGGCATCGGCATCGGCATCGGCATCAGCATCAGCATCAGCATCAGCATCGGCATCCGCATCCGCATCCGCATCCGCATCAGCATCAGCATCGGCATCCGCATCCGCGTCAGCATCCGCATCCGCATCGGCATCGGCATCGGCATCGGCATCCGCATCCGCATCGGCATCGGCATCCGCATCCGCATCCGCATCCGCATCCGCATCCGCATCCGCATCCGCATCCGCATCCGCATCCGCATCCGCATCCGCATCCGCATCCGCATCCGCATCCGCATCGGCATCAGCATCGGCATCGGCATCGGCATCGGCATCGGCATCGGCATCGGCATCGGCATCGGCATCGGCATCAGCATCCGCATCGGCGTCAGCATCAGCGTCAGCATCGGCGTCAGCATCAGCATCCGCATCGGCGTCAGCATCAGCGTCCGCATCGGCGTCAGCATCAGCATCCGTGTCGGCATCGGCATCGGCATCGGCATCGGCATCGGCATCCGCATCCGCATCCGCATCCGCATCGGCATCCGCATCCGCATCAGCATCAGCATCGGCATCCGCATCCGCGTCAGCATCCGCATCCGCATCGGCATCGGCATCGGCATCGGCATCGGCATCGGCATCGGCATCGGCATCCGCATCCGCATCCGCATCGGCATCGGCATCCGCATCCGCATCCGCATCCGCATCAGCATCCGCATCCGCATCCGCATCGGCATCCGCATCCGCATCCGCATCCGCATCAGCATCAGCATCAGCATCCGCATCAGCGTCCGCATCGGCGTCAGCATCAGCGTCCGCATCGGCGTCAGCATCAGCATCCGCGTCCGCATCCGCATCCGCATCAGCATCGGCATCGGCATCGGCATCCGCATCCGCATCCGCATCCGCATCCGCATCGGCATCAGCATCAGCATCGGCATCGGCATCGGCATCGGCATCGGCATCGGCATCGGCATCGGCATCGGCATCGGCATCAGCATCAGCATCGGCATCCGCATCGGCATCGGCATCCGCATCGGCATCCGCATCCGCATCCGCATCCGCATCCGCATCCGCATCCGCATCCGCATCCGCATCCGCATCGGCATCGGCATCGGCATCGGCATCGGCATCGGCATCGGCATCGGCATCAGCGTCGGCATCCGCATCGGCATCGGCGTCAGCATCCGCATCGGCGTCAGCATCAGCATCAGCATCAGCGTCAGCATCGGCATCCGCATCAGCGTCCGCATCGGCATCGGCATCAGCGTCAGCATCCGCATCCGCATCGGCATCCGCATCCGCATCCGCATCCGCATCCGCATCCGCATCCGCGTCAGCATCCGCATCGGCATCGGCATCGGCATCGGCGTCAGCATCGGCGTCAGCATCCGCATCGGCATCGGCATCGGCGTCAGCATCCGCATCGGCATCGGCGTCAGCATCCGCATCGGCGTCAGCGTCAGCGTCAGCGTCAGCGTCAGCGTCAGCGTCAGCGTCAGCGTCAGCATCCGCATCAGCATCCGCATCCGCATCCGCATCCGCATCCGCATCCGCATCGGCGTCAGCATCCGCATCAGCATCAGCGTCGGCATCCGCATCCGCATCCGCATCCGCATCCGCGTCAGCATCCGCATCGGCATCGGCATCGGCGTCAGCATCGGCGTCAGCATCCGCATCGGCATCGGCGTCAGCATCCGCATCGGCATCGGCGTCAGCATCCGCATCGGCGTCAGCGTCAGCGTCAGCATCCGCATCAGCATCCGCATCCGCATCCGCATCCGCATCCGCATCGGCGTCAGCATCAGCATCAGCATCAGCATCAGCGTCAGCATCGGCATCCGCATCCGCATCCGCATCCGCATCGGCATCGGCATCGGCATCAGCGTCCGCATCGGCATCAGCATCGGCATCGGCATCGGCATCGGCATCGGCATCGGCATCAGCGTCCGCATCGGCGTCAGCATCGGCGTCAGCATCGGCGTCAGCATCAGCATCCGCATCCGTGTCGGCATCGGCATCGGCATCGGCATCCGCATCGGCATCCGCATCCGCATCGGCGTCAGCATCAGCGTCCGCATCGGCGTCAGCATCGGCGTCAGCATCGGCGTCAGCATCGGCGTCAGCATCAGCATCCGCATCCGTGTCGGCATCGGCATCGGCATCGGCATCCGCATCGGCATCGGCATCGGCATCGGCATCGGCATCAGCATCGGCATCGGCATCAGCGTCCGCATCGGCATCCGCGTCCGCATCGGCATCGGCATCGGCATCGGCATCGGCATCCGCATCCGCATCCGCATCCGCATCCGCATCCGCATCAGCATCAGCATCAGCATCAGCATCCGCATCCGCGTCGGCGTCAGCATCGGCATCCGCATCGGCATCGGCATCCGCATCAGCATCAGCATCAGCATCCGCATCAGCGTCCGCATCGGCGTCAGCATCAGCGTCCGCATCGGCGTCAGCATCAGCATCCGCGTCCGCATCCGCATCCGCATCAGCATCGGCATCGGCATCGGCATCCGCATCCGCATCCGCATCCGCATCCGCATCGGCATCAGCATCAGCATCGGCATCGGCATCGGCATCGGCATCGGCATCGGCATCGGCATCGGCATCAGCATCAGCATCGGCATCCGCATCGGCATCGGCATCCGCATCGGCATCCGCATCCGCATCCGCATCCGCATCCGCATCCGCATCCGCATCCGCATCCGCATCCGCATCCGCATCCGCATCGGCATCGGCATCGGCATCGGCATCGGCATCGGCATCGGCATCGGCATCCGCATCGGCGTCAGCATCAGCATCAGCATCAGCATCAGCATCAGCATCAGCATCCGCATCAGCGTCCGCGTCAGCATCCGCGTCAGCATCCGCGTCAGCATCCGCGTCAGCATCCGCGTCAGCATCGGCATCCGCGTCCGCGTCCGCATCCGCATCCGCATCCGCATCCGCGTCGGCATCGGAATCGGAATCGGCGTCAGCATCCGTATCGTCGTCAACTGCACCCGGCGGCGTCTGTTCATCCACTACAGCAGGAGCGCTGCCGCCATTACCACCACCGCTCGCGGCGGCAATCCCCGCACCCAGCGCGGCAAGCGCACCCAGGCCCAGGAGGCCGAAGCCCACCAGACCGACATCCGGCGCGGCGACGAGATTCGCGCCGAAACCGTTCAGTTGCGCCGCACCCAGAACCAGAGGCGAGTCCGCGCCATCCACAAGAAAAGCGGCCTCATGATCATCCTCGCCGTCCGCAGCGATATATTCGTGATACGACCCGTCTTCACCCAGGCCGACCAGCTCGCCTTCATTGCCGTAGAAGTCCTCAATGATCAGTTGCGGCTGGTCCAACTCCGCCCCTTCCAGGCTGACCAGAAGATTCTTGCCGGAGCGTCGCACGGTAATGTTTTCGGGGCCGTGGCCGGTCTTGCTCTCGGCCAGAATGAATTTGCCACCTTTGATGGCGCTTACACGAACGGGAGCGCCTTGCGCGGACCCGCGCAATTCAACAGTCTGCTTGATGGTGCTGCCGTCGACAACGGCCAGCTTCACTGAACTGGTACTCATGGTAGTGCCTCTTTAAGTGCGTATGCTGGTCCACCTGACCAGCGTATAGATAGAAAATGGCGACATGGCAGTCGCAAGAATGCTGCTCTACCTCTATTCTTGATGGGTGAGCGATAAAACGAAATATGACGAGTTCGAATTTGGACGAGACAGAAACGAGACATTTCTCGGCACGGGAATCGCGAGCAGCGGTGCCTATGCACGATTGCGTAAGGGCTAAACAGGCAGTTGTCCGATGTTTCTCGTCTGTGCGCCAGACGCAAAAAGGGCCGCCATCCAGAAAGGAAGGCAGCCCATCGCGAAGCCCTGTATCCGGTGCGGCTCTGATCCGCAACACCTAACCGCCGGAGCGCCCGGTCTCCAGCCAGTCAACCAGCGAACCCGCGGATGCGTGCTCCCGCAGTACCGCCGCGTAGCCATCGAAACGGTTCGTCACTTCGCTCACGCTGTTGCCGTAGTGATCGTTCTCCGCAAGGAGCACATCGAGCAGGGTTCGTTTGCCCAGGTGGTACCACTGTTCGAAGAAAGCCTTGCGCACCTGATCGGTTTCAGCGGAGAGGCGTTTGTACTGCTCCGCACGGCTGAGCATGGTGTGCGCATCCTGATTTGCGGTGCGAATGCCATACTCGAGGTCACGCCGCTGCTGGTCGAGGCGCTGCCACGAAGCCTGTGCCCGGTGCCCTGCCGCAGCCGTCGCCGCCTGCGTCGAACCGCCGCGGAATGCGGCCCAGTTGAGCGTCAACATGGTTTGCCATGGCGCACGTTGTCCCGCGCCCGTGCCTCCGATTCCGGCATTCGCACTGACAACCCAATTCACCGACGGCAGGCCCGACGCTTTCACCACTTTGGCATTCAGGTCGGCCGCATTTGCCTCGGACTGAATCTGATGCAAGCTCGGATGAGCATTCACCAGCTCCAGGAGTTGCGGCAGATTGCCCGGTTGGAGCGGCCAGTCGCGCGCGTGCGGAATCGGCGGTACGCTTTCGCCCAGCAGCTTTTGCAACGCCAGTTCCGCATCACGTGCCTTCGCTTGCGCTGAATCGCGCGCAGCTTCAGCCTGCAGCAGACGCGCCTTGGCCTGCGTGAGTTCGCTGCCGCGACCACGGTCGACAGCCACAATTTCGCTGAGCATCTTCACGAGCGTGGCCATACGCTCAACAAATTGCTGGCTCACGTCAACGATCGTGCGCTGCTTGCCCAGTTCAACGAGCGTGCTCGTCACCTCGAACGCATTCTGATTGCGGGCCGCTACATAACTACTGAGCGCGGCATCCGAGAGTTGTTCACGACTTCCGATTGTGTTCTTTGTACGCCCCCAGTCGTACACCGTTGTCGTGACGTTCGCCGTCACTACGTTCCCGTTGTTGGAGCCATTTCGATTACCGGGACCAAATTGCACACCCTGTGTCTGCGAACCGATGTCGACTTGCGGCCACCGCAAGCCTTTCGCTTCGTCGACGTCTGATTTCGCGGCTTCGTAGGCGGCATACGCCTGCCCGACTTCGGGACTGCGCTTCTCCGCTTCCTCGACGGCGCCCAGGAAGATACGGCGCAGCGTGGCGGAATCCACCGGAGGCCCTCCCTCGCTACTGGACGGTTGCGTTTCGAGCCACTGTGAGAACGTCACCGGAGGAGCATGGCTTCCCGGAGTCGACGGCTGTTTAATCTCGACCGGAGTCAATCTGCTTGTAGTTGCTGCATCGCTCGCCAGCGCCAGATCAGACTTCGTTTGAGCGCCCGCAATGGCACTCGCCGGCAAGGCGAGCACGACCAGCAGCGACGAAACCAGCCATGACAGGGGGCGGAGCCGCAAACCGGAGAGGCCGTCCCCGTTGGTGAGGGGCGCGGCAGCCTGTACGTCAGGAAAATCGTTTCGAGTCATGATCGTAACCGGTTAGATTGAAGTATGTGGTGCGACACCTGAACCGCAATCCAGACTCAGAAAACAATGAAGCAATGCTCGTCGTTTAAAGGATCGATTCGGCTAATTCGGGTGACCTTGGTGAACGAAACACGAGATTTCGTACTGGCTCCAATTGTCCGGATATCGGTGACCCCGCGAAATCAGACAGCCGCGACAACACAGTGAGACTGGTACGAATTTTTCGTTCGCAGTCTTTCACAAGCACTGATTTCCGCGTGCGATTGCCTGACCAGATAGGGCTGCCCGTATCGACAGTGGCCAACCCATTGCTCGCCATTTTCATCGAACCGTTGGCGCGAGAGCGGCGTGTTGAACACGCGTGCGGCGAGGTGCGGATAGGGCACGTTCATGGCTGCGCTGAACAGTGAAGTTGTCACACGATTTCCTGCCGCAGTCGAAATTCCTGGTAGCAGCATCATTTCTGACTGGTTCGATACAATGCAAAATGTTATTTCCGCACTATCTCATTTATGTTCTTGAGATTTGCACGGAGATAGCCATGAAGCCTTTCTCTCCGATTGAATTTTCGAACTCGCACAGCCATGCAAGCATCCCGAACCATGCCCATCCGTCTCGTTCCCGTGGGCATGCTGTCGGTGCTGCGAAGTCTGTTTGGCGCGCGTCGCTGAAGATGTGCAACATATCTTCCCGGTTCACGCATTTCCGCCTGTCGGGGCGAGAAACTGTGAAGGAGAAGGGTAATGCTTAAGTGCCGACTGCTGCTTCATTAGCCACTTTGTCCGTCACCTTCAGGGCCTGAGGGCACGTAGTCTCGCTAAGGAATATCTTCACCACCGCAAATCGATCTTTGGTTTCGATCTGCTTGTGATTGTGATTTTGACAGAACCCACCACACTCCTTGTACGCGTGTTAGGCGAGAACGCCGGCAACTATCTGCCCGAATCTCGTCACTTTGTCGATGCGCAGCTATGCATATGAATCTCTGCGCGCCGATGACGGGATCAATGATCCGGACGATTCTCTACTGAAAGTGGCGGATTACGTGTCCGCCTTTAGCCGGCATTTTTATCGCGCGGACTTCGCGGGGTCATACGATCTGTCAATTCGTCGTCGGCGCGCTGCTTGTGCTAACCATCACCTGACATAGATGACGGTGTTCGAAGACAGCGCGATCAGGATCGATGCGCATGCTGCCGCCAGTGCGATCGCGCAATCCGCGAGGGTCTAAAGGTGTCGCGGCGATAACACTCATTGCCGCATCGGCTCTTGCCATAATCATGTTCATGTTGTCCTTCGGGCGGAGGCGCCGGCCGAAAGCCGACTACGCTCATAGCTCGCTACACATGGCCGACCACCAATGTGCAGACCTGTGACCACTGGCCCACCCTCGCGCAGTTCTGCAAGCTCGAACACGTGATCGTGTCGCCCGATGGCGGCAGCTTTTTCGGCGTCACCGACGAGACGCTCGCGAAGGTGGGTCTCGCGCGCAAGGTCGTGCTGTCGGTGCCGCACTTTCTGTTCATGCAGTCGGTGCTCGCGAGCACGGATCTCGTGGGGATGCTGCCCGCGCGTCTCGTGCGCGGCACGGACGCGCTGCGGATGGTCGAGCCGCCCGTCGAGGTGCCGGGCTACGAGATGGCGATGCTATGGCACGAGCGGGTGTATCGCGATCCCGCGCATCAATGGTTGCGGGAGTTCATCGCGGCATCGGTGTAATCAGCCCTTTTCAGCGCCGATCGCATTCAGTTGATCGAGCACCTCGTCGCTGAGCTTCAACTGCGCCGACTGCAGGTTTTCACGCAGATGAGTCACCGAAGACGTGCCCGGAATCAGCAGAATGTTAGGTGCCCGATGCAATAGCCAGGCAAGCGCGACCTGCATCGGCGTTGCCTCGAGCTTGCGCGCAAGCTCCGACAGCTCGGACGATTGAATCGGCGTGAAGCCACCCAGCGGGAAAAACGGCACGTAGGCGATGCCCTGCGCCGCGAGCGCATCGATCAACGCATCGTCGTCGCGATGCACGAGGTTGTAGTGGTTCTGCACGCACACGACCTTCGTGATGCGCTGAGCCTCGGCAATCTGTGCGGCCGTCGCGTTGCTCAGGCCGACATGACGCACGAGCCCGCGCTGCTGCAGCTCGGCAAGCGCCGTGACCTGCTTTCCGATCGAGCCCTCGCTCGGCTCGTTCACGTTGCCCATCATGCGCATGTTGACCACGTCGAGCGCGTCGAGCCCGAGGTTGCGCAGATTGTCATGCACCGCGCGCTCGAGGTCGGCGGGCTCCTGCGCCGGCAGCCAGGCGCCGGCGCCGTCGCGCACCGCGCCCACCTTCGTCACGATCGTCAGATCGCGTGGATACGGGTGGAGCGCCTCGCGGATCAACTGATTGGTCACGTGCGGCCCGTAAAAATCGCTGGTATCGATGTGGTCGACGCCCGATGCGACCGCCTCACGCAGCACCGCGAGCGCCGCGTCGCGGTCTTTCGGCGGCCCGAACACGCCGGGGCCGGCCAGCTGCATCGCGCCATAGCCCATGCGCCGCACCGGGCGGCCGGCTAGTGCGAAAGTGTCGACGGAGCTGAAGTTCGGCATGACGATCTCCTTGTGAAGTGATGAGCGGCAGTATCGCCGGAATTGCGTTGTTGAATAAAGCGGTCTAACGTGTACGGGTTGTTCAAAATTCTGCACAATCAATCGTCATGGAACTGAATGATCTGGCCGCCTTCGTTTCCGTCGCCCGCGCCGGCGGCTTTCGCGACGCGGCGCGCGTGAGCGGCGTGTCGGCGTCGAGTCTGAGCGTCGCGGTGCGGCGCCTCGAAACGAAACTCGGGCTGCGGCTCCTGAACCGCACCACGCGCAGCGTCGCGCCGACCGAAGCCGGGCTGCGTCTGATCGAGAAGCTGACGCCGCTGTTCGGCGAAATGGAAGCGGCGCTCGACGTGCTGAACGGCTTTCGCGACAAGCCGACCGGCACATTGAAGCTCAACGTGCCGTCGAGCGTCGCGCGCATCGTGCTGCCCGACGTGCTTGCGCGCTTTCTGAAGCAGTACCCGGATATTCGCGTCGAAGTGGTGGTCGAGGATGGGTTCGTCGATGTGCTGTCGATCGGGTGCGATGCGGGCATTCGCTACGATGAACGCCTCGAGCAGGACATGATCGCGGTGCCGATCGGCGCGCGCGTGCAGCGCTTCGCGACCGCCGCGGCGCCCGCGTATCTCGACGCGCACGGCCGTCCGCAACATCCCGGCGAATTGCTCGCGCATGCCTGCCTGCGCGGGCAATTCGCCAGCGGCGCGATGCCGACCTGGTACTTCGAGCGCGACGGCGAGCTGCTGCAATTGAATCCGACAGGACCGCTGCTGGTGCGGCCCGGCGCCGCGATCGACCTCGCGGTCAGCGGCGCGGTCGCGGGCCTCGGCATCATTCACCTGTTCGAAGACATGCTGCGCCCGCATCTGGACAGCGGCGTGCTCGAAGCGATTCTCGAACCGTGGTGGCAGTGCTTTTCAGGTCCTTTTCTTTACTATCCGGGCCATCGTCATGTGCCCGCGCCGCTGCGCGCGTTCGTCGATTTCCTGAAGGCCGACTCAGCAAGTGTCCCGGACGATGACGTGGCACGGCGTTGATGTCATCACACGACGGTGAACGCGGCGACGCGTGCCATATCAGCATCGTGGCGCGCAGAGCTGCGCGATCGTGGTCAGAAAGAGATCCGCGCCGATCGGCTTCAGCAGACATGCGCTGCAGTAATGCGCATCGCTGTCCGAAGGCGGCACCGCGGTATGGACCAGAATCGGTACGTTGACGGATAACGGCATCGATTTCAAACGGCGGCATAACTCCGCGCCGTCCATGACCGGCATCATCCAGTCCGTAACAATCAGGTCGGGAACGTGAGCGACGACACAAGCGAGTGCTTCGGCGCCATTGCTCGCGCAACTCACCTCATACCCTTCGCTCTCCAGAATCAACCGCCATGCGGCTAGAATTTCCGGTTCGTCGTCGACCAGCAATATCGAATACATCATGTTTTGCGGACAAAATTTGCCTTCTCGTCTGATCAGAGTCTCGCAAGAGGTGTTCCACGAACGGCAATTGCGCGGATAATGACGCGGGTTGCCGGCGCGCATCGGGTCGCGTGGCCGATCGGCCAGCGAAACAGGTTTGCGGTGCCCGCGCAAATCGAGGCGTTCGAACCGTTCGCGCGTTGTATGTTGTAGAAACTCCATTCCGGTATCCATCATGACCGACAGACGCGTGAGCCCGCTGCGCAACTTCGCCAACTTCATCCGCGCGGAACGGGGCGGCCTGACGCGGCAATGGATGCATGCCGTCTCCGCCGACGCCGATCTCGTCGAAGCGGACAAGCTCACTTATCGGCAACTGGCCGACCATCTGCCGGATATTCTCGACGAGCTGTGCCGGGCGCTCGATGCAGAAGATCTCGAGCGCGTCGAAACGTCGATCGAACGCGACGCGAAAAAGCACGGCAAGGTCCGTTGGCAGCAGGGCTACCGGATCGAAGAGCTGGTGCGCGAACTGGACCTGTTTCAGCAGGTGCTCTTCGAAGCGCTCGAAGAGTTCGTCGAACGCGACCGGACGTGCACGCGCCGTCACGAGAGCCGCGCGCGCCGCCTGATCGCCGAAGCATTCAGCGTGGTCAGGTATGAGTCGATCAAGGAAGTGGTCGCCGAACGCGATCGCAAGATCGACGAATACACGGGACGGCTCGAACGCGCGAATCACGAATTGACCCTCGAGCAACGGCTGGTCGGCGATCTATATGCATCGCGGATGCAGATTACGCGCAGCGTCGTGCACGATCTGCGCAATTTCCTCAACGCGTTTTCGGTCGCGCTGCAACTGATCGAGCGAGCGCCGTCGAAAGCCGATGCCGCATTGACGCTCGCGAACCGTCAGGCTGCCGACATGAAGCAACTGGTCGACCAGATGGTCGAGTACTCGGTCGTGCTCGGAGACTCCGCGCCGCTCGTGCTCGAAGACGTCGATTTGCGCGAACTCTTCGACGAACTCGTCGCGTCGACGCGACCGTCGATCGAGGCGAAAGGGCTTGCGTTGCGCAGCGCGTTCGACGCGGCGCTGCCGGTCGTCACGTCGAATCGGCTGAAGCTCAAGCAGATCGCGGTCAATCTGTTGACCAACGCGATCAAGTACACGAAGTCGGGGCAAGTCGAAATCCGGTTCGCGATGCATGGCGCCGAACACTGGGCGATTCGCGTCTCCGACACCGGCGTCGGCATTGCGCCCGCCGACGCGGAGCGCGTATTCGATGAGTTCGAGCGCGCGGCCTGCGACGAGATTCCGGGCACGGGGCTCGGGCTCGCGATCGTCAGGGAGTTATGCCGCGTGCTCGATGGGCAGATCGAGTTTGCGTCGCGCGAGGGCGTGGGGACCACGTTCGAGATCCGGTTTCCGCTGCGTCGAACCTTGGCCGCAATGTGATGCGTGGACGAGCGCTTCAACCAAGTCCGAATGTTTTCCTCAAGCTTGAATCGACGGGACCAGCGGGCATAAAGCGGCTTAACTTGCTCAGCAACGACGCCTGTCCGGCAGGCGTGCGACGCATCCGCCAAGCGCCAAGCGCCGCTTCGACAATAGTGTTTGCCACGCCCTCGGGCTGGGGGGCACCTTTGACACTGTTCACGACTGCGCTCATTGCAAGGGCACGCTCGCGGTCATAGTCGGCGATTTCCGAACCCGCCTGAGGCGCATTGATGTCGAGATTGGTCCTGGTAAAAGTCGGTTCGACCAGCGTTGCGCGTATGCCGAACTGGCGCACCTCATGATCCAGGGTTTCGGTCAGCCCTTCCACAGCGTGCTTGGACGCCGAATAGAGTCCCATTCTCGACAAGCTCGACTCCCGAGATAGGCGCCGCTTTTGCGATGCTGCGCACGGTGCCAAATACGCGGCACCCCCGCCTGGCAAACTTCTCGGCGGCGGCGCGTCCGATACCCGATGACACGCCGGTAACAACGACAACAGTGGAATTCGACATGAACAGCTCCCTTCAGGTGAATTGATGGTGTTTTTTTAACTGTCCGCGTCGAGCGCGTCCTGCAGCGTTTGCTCGGAAGGCTGCACCTGCTCATGCCGATCTTTGCGCAAGCCGGCGATACGCTCGGGTCGAATCTTGAACCAGATCGAATACATCGCCGGCAGGAAGACCAGGGTCAGAATCGTCCCGGCGAACGTACCGCCGATCAGCGTGTACGCGAGGGTTCCCCAGAACACCGAATGGGTCAGCGGGATGAAAGCGAGGATCGCCGCCATGGCCGTCAGGATCACCGGTCTGGCACGCTGCACGGTAGCTTCGACGACCGCATGGAACGGATCCAGCCCCGCCTGCTCATTCTGGTGAATCTGTCCGATCAGGATCAGCGTGTTGCGCATCAGGATGCCCGATAGCGCGATGAGACCGACCAGCGCATTGATGCCGAACGGCTGCCCGAACAGGATCAACGTCGGCACCACCCCGATCAAGCCCAGCGGGCTGGTCAGGAACACCATCACCATTGCGGAGATCGAGCGCACCTGGAAGATGATGATGATGAGCGTAACCGCCAGCATGATCGGGAAGAGCGGCAACATGGCTTTCGTCGCTTTAGCCGATTCCTCGATGGAGCCCGCCTCTTCGATACGGTAGCCGGTCGGAAGCCTGGCGATGATGGGTTGGAACTGCCTGGTGATCGCCGTCGATACGTCCGGCGGCTGAAGGTTGTCGGCGATGTCGCCCCGTACCGTGATCGTCGGCACGCGGTCCCGCCAGCGCATGACTGGTTCCTCCATGCGCACGTCCACCTTGCCCACCTGCGCCAGCGGAATGCGTTGCCCGTTCGCGCCAGCCAGCGTGAAGTCGCCGAGCCGCGCCGGGTCGAGACGAACATCGCCGGCCGAACGCGCGATGACCTGCACGGTTCGAATATCCTCACGCACGGCGGTGACGGGCACGCCGGTTAGCAGGAATTGCAGTTGTTGCGCCACGGCGCTGGATGTGAGCCCCACCGCCTGCAGACGGTCCTGCTGCAACGTGAAGTGCAGCGTGGGCGTGCGCGTACCCCAGTCAGCGTTGACCGTGCGCATCATCGGACTGGCGTCCATCACCTGCTCAACTTCTCCCGCAATACCGCGCAGCTTGTCCGGGTCCGGGCCAGAGATACGGTAGGCGACCGGGAACGGCGAATACGGACCGAACACGAGTTGCGTGACCCGCACGCGCGCCTCGGAGGCGAGACCGTTGGCGACTGCCTGACGCAGTCGCTGCTTCAATGCGTCGCGCTCATCCTGGCTGTCCGTGCGCACCACGATCTTGGCAAACGACGGATCGGGCAGTTCCGGCCCCATCGCCAGGTAAAAGCGTGGCGCGCCTTGCCCGACGTACGCGGTGACGATCCTGGCTTCCTTCTGCTTCGCGAGCCACGCTTCAACCTTCGTCGTGGCCGCGCTGGTTTGCGAGATCGACGTGCCATAGGGCATCTGCACCTCGACCAGCACTTCGGGACGGTCGGAGATCGGGAAAAACTGTTTTTTGACCACGCCCATGCCGAGGATGGCCAGCACGAAGAGGCCCACGACCGAACCGGCGACCAGCCATTTGCGCGCGATGACGCGCGTGAGCAGCTGACGGAAGCGGTTGTAGCGCGGCGTGTCGTAGATCGCGTCGTGACCGCCTTCGACCTTTTTGAAGTCGGGCAGCATCTTCACACCCAGGTAGGGCGTGAAGACCACGGCGACGACCCACGATGCGATCAGTGCGATGCCGACGATCCAGAACATGTTGCTGGTGTATTCGCCCGCGGTGGAGCGCGCGAAGCCATTGGGCATGAAGCCGACGGCGGTCACCAGCGTGCCCGCCAGCATCGGCGCGGCCGTATGGCTCCACGCGTAGGCGGAGGCGGCGATGCGGCCGTAGCCTTCCTCCATCTTTACCACCATCATTTCGATCGCGATGATCGCGTCGTCCACGAGCAGGCCGAGCGCGAGAATCAGCGAGCCGAGCGTGATGCGATCGAAGTTCTTGCCGGTCGCGGCCATCACGACGAACACCACCGCGAGTGTCAGCGGTACGGCCGCGGCAACGACGAGGCCCACCCGCCAGCCCATGCTGACGAAACTCACCAGCATGACCACCAGCAGCGCGACGAAAAACTTGAGCATGAACTCGTCGACCGCCGAATGAATGTTGACGGCTTGATCGGTGACTTTGGTCAGGCTCATGCCTAGCGGCAGCCCGGCGTTGATTGCGCCGACCTCGCTGTCCAGTGCCTTGCCAAGATCGAGCCCGTTCCAGCCGTCGCGCATGACGATGCCCAGCAGCAGTGCCGGTTCGCCGTTGTTGCGGATCATGAACGTCGCCGGATCTTCATAACCACGCGTAACGGTGGCAATGTCCGTTAGCTTCAGCGTGCGGCCCTGCGCTACGACCGGCGTGTCGCGGATCTTCTGCAGGTTGTCAAAGGCGCCGTCCAGGCGAATGAACACCTCCGGACCTTTGGTCTCCACGGAGCCGGCCGGCGTCAGGGCGTTCTGACCGTTGAGCGCGGCGAACACGTCCTGGGGACTCACGCCCAGCGTTGCCAGCCGGTCATGTGAGAGCTCGACATAGATCCGCTCCGCCTGCTCGCCGATGATGTTGACCTTCTTCACGCCCGGCACGTGCAGCAGCCGTTGGCGCAGCGTCTCGGCATCGCGAACGAGCAGGCGCTGCGGTTCACCCTTCGCCTTCAACGCAAACAGCGCGAAGGTAACATCCGCGTATTCGTCGTTGACCATCGGTCCGATCACGCCGGATGGAAGATTGCCCGCCTCGTCGCTGATTTTTTTCCGGGCCTGGTAGAACTGTTCCTGCACTTCCGACGGCGGCGTGCTGTCGAGCAAGGTCAAGGTCGTGAAGGCCAGCCCAGGCCGTGTGTAGGTCTCGGTCCGGTCGTACCAGCGCAGCTCCTGCATGCGCTTTTCGATCTTCTCGGCGACCTGATCGTGCATTTCCTGCGCCGTGGCTCCCGGCCATGCGGTGATGATGGTCATCACCTTGACCGTGAACGCGGGGTCTTCCGCCCGGCCCAGCTTGAAGAACGAAACGAGCCCGGCCAGTGAAATCAGGCAGATCAGGAACAGGGTGATGGAGCGCTCGCGCACGGCGAGCGCCGACAGGTTGAAACGGCCTTCGCTCACGGACGGGCTCCCTCGGCCGTCATGGCGACGGCTTGACTTGTCACCCGGACCTGCTCGCCTTCGCGCAGCAGCTGCGCGCCGAGCGCGACGATCCGGTCGCCTTGCCGGATCTCACCGGCGACGCGAGCACTATCGTCGTCCAGATGTTCGACAGTAACCGGCCGCCAGGCAACCTTTGCCGGCTCGCCGTTGATGACCCACACCCCCGGTCCCTTGCCCGCGTCAAACAGCGCGCCGATCGGCACCTGCAAACCGCCTTGCGCCGCGGAACGCGCGTCCGGAATCTGGACCGTGACGGTGGCGCCCAGTGGGGCGTCGGCCAGTTCTCCCTGCAGCACATACCGCGCTTCAAAGGTCCGGGTACGAGGATCCGCCGTATCCGAAAGCTGGCGCAGCGTCGCCGGCACGCTAACACCGCCGTTGCCGAACAGCGTGGCTTGGGCGACCGAACCGATTGCGGGGCGCAGGGTTTCGGGTAGCTGGATGACAGCCTCGCGGCGCCCGGCGTGCGCCAGGCGCACCACGGGCTGGCCGGCGCTGACGACCTGGCCCGGTTCGGCCAGCGTTTCCATCACGACGCCATCGCCGTCCGCCAACAGTTCGGCATAACCCGTCGCGTTGCGCGCAACGTCGGCGTCAGCCTCGGCCGCGCTGAGCTGGGCCTTGGCGGCATCGGCCGCCGCCTTGATCTGGTCGTAGGCCGATGCCGATATCGCGCCGGTGCCGCGCAGGTCGCGGTAGCGCTCTTCGTCCTGCGCGGTCTGCTGCGCCCGTGCTCGCGCGGCGGTGACTGCGTCCTGCCGGGCCTGCGCGGCAAGCCTCAGATCGATGGGGTCGAGGCGCATCAGCAGCTGGCCGCGTTTGACGGTTTGCCCGGCATCCACCAGCCGCTCGAGCACCTTGCCGGAGACGCGAAATCCCAGGTCGCTCTGCACACGCGCGGCAACGGTTCCGGTAAACGAACGGGAGGCGGGGATCGCCGCCCGAGCGATGGCGGTGCGCACCAGGGGCGCTTCGGTGCGCGGATCGGACGGTGCTTTTGCGCCGCAGGCGGCTAGCGCAAGTGCCAGTGCACAGACGACTGTAGAGGTAGCAAGGCGACGCCGGAGCATGAAAGACCCATTGACGGAGTGATCGGGGCTTTCATTATGGTTCTTGTGACCAAATTAGTCAATGGTCACAACCGAGATTTCCATCAAGGCGACAGACTGCGGAGCACGAGACCGGACAGTTGTGCAGGCGCGACCTTGGTGTAATCGAAGCTGTACTGCAGAAGCATTGGGTTGAGGTAGGGGCGCAACACCAGATAGATCGCCATCGCAGTCTCATCGAGGGGGGTTTTGCGCTCGAAGTCCCCGCTTTGCCGACCCTCCTGGAGGACGTCCCGAAGCAACTTCTGGACGCGCTCTTCATACGCAAGCACCGCCTGCCAGTTCTCCGTGGCCGCCGATGCGGCAATCTCATAAAGTTTGCGGTCCTGGAAAAACAGACGGAGGCTCGCTTCCGTGAAGACGTTGAACATCCGCCGCAGCTTCTCCGGTGGCAGATCGGTCTGTGCGACGGCCGACCTGACCTCGGTTTCGATCTCGTGCAGGCAGTTCGCGCAAATCCTCTCGCCAATGGCCTGCTTGGACTCGAAGAACTTGTAGATGTAGGCCTTGGAAAACCCGATCGCCTTGGCGAGGTCTGAGACCGTCGTTTTCTCGTAGCCATACCGGCTGAAGTGCTCGGTGGCGGCGACAACGATCTGGTCCCGTACCTCGTGGTCAGCGGGGCCGCGCGCCGGGATGGGGGAACTGGTGGCTTTTTTCATGGGAGTAGCATACAGGAATGGACAACCAGTGACTATTTGGTATTATAGTCACCACCGGAATCTTGCGAAGACGCTCATGCTACCCAAACCCATCCTTGCCGCGGTTATTGCCGCCAGTCTCTCGGCTGGCTGCGCCGTAGGCCCCGATTATGTCCGGCCCAATGTAGCCATGCCCGAGCAGTTCCAGGGCCAGGCCGCGGTGGATCACCGGCACGCGGCGGCCAGTGCCGACCTTGTCACGTGGTGGACGGGTTTCGATGATCCGCAACTGACACGATTCGTCACGCTCGCACTGGATCAGAACCTGGACCTCGCGCAGGCCGCCGCTCGCGTCTCGCAGGCGCGCGCGGGACTTGGCGCGGCGAATGCCGCGCTGCTGCCGTCCGGCACTGTCAGCGGGCAGGCGGCGCGAGTCTACCAGTCGGTCGAATCCCCCTTGGGGCGAGTCCTGAATTCGACGCCCGGTTTCGATCGCTACGGCAATGATTACGAGGCTAATTTCAACGCGAGCTGGGAACTGGATGTGTTTGGTGGCCTCCGTCGCGGGCGGGAAGCGGCACTTGCCGAATACCAGGCTTCGGAAGCCGGTGCGGCGGCCACTCGCCTGGCAGTGGCGGCGCAGACTGGCGATATTTACATCACGATTCGTGGATTGCAGGCCCGTCTGAAGGTTGCACGGCGGCAGGTGCAGACGCAGCAGGATCTGCTTTCGACCATCAACCTCCTGTATAGCAAAGGATTGGCGGCCGACCTTCAGGTGAGCCAGGCCGAAGGTGCGCTGTCCCAGGTTCAGGCATCCGTCCCGGTCCTCGAGGCGGGTCTGGATGCAGCGATGAACGCGCTGGATGTAATGCTGGGTTCACAGCCCGGCACGCATCGAGCCGAACTGGTCGAAGCTGGTGACATCCCGGTCGCCCCGCGGATCGCGGACACAGGATCGCCGGGTGAGTTGCTCAGGCGCCGGCCCGACCTGATCGTGGCCGAGCGTCGCCTCGCCGCATCGAACGCGCGCATTGGCGTGGCCATCGCCGAGTATTACCCCAAGGTGTCGCTCAGTGGACTGCTCGGCAGCGCCACCTCGGTGGCCAGCGGCAACCTGTTCAGTACCGGCGCCAATCAGGCCGCTGGCGTGCTGGGGCTGCGCTGGCGTCTGTTCGATTTCGGCCGCATCAATGCGCAGATCGAGCAGGCCAAGGGGCAGCAGGCGGAAATGCTGGCCGCGTATCGGCTCGCCGCGCTGCATGCAACCGAAGACGTCGAGAACTCATTCTCGGCACTCGTGAAGCGCGAGCAAGAGGCCGCGGTGCTCGCCCAGGGAGTGAACTCGCTCGGCCGGGCGCGAGCCGCCTCGTTCGCAGCCTATCAAAAAGGCGTCGTCAGCCTGATCGAAGTCTTGCAGGCCGACGACAACCTGCTACGCGCCTCGGACGAGCGGGTGCAGGCGCAAACGGAATCCGCACGCGCAGCCGTTGCTGCCTTCAAGGCGCTCGGTGGCGGATGGCAACCTCGCGAATCCGAAACGGTCGCCATCAAATAGCAACCCTACGCACCCAACGATTTGCGAGGAGCGTGGATTTTGGCCATCGTTCTTTGCCAGATGAGCGCTTTGCCGCATGCCACACAAACGAATGACGCGAGCAGAAAGCCGCGAGCGAACCCGGCGGCGCTTGCTCGACGCAGCAGCGTCGAGCATCGCCGAAAAAGGGTTTGCTGCGACTAGCGTGGAGGATATCGCAGCCCAGGCCGGCTATACCCGCGGCGCGTTTTACTCGAACTTCAGCAGCAAGAGCGATCTATTCGTCGAACTGCTCCGTCTCGATCACCAGAACATGCAAGAAAACTTGCAGAAGCTGCGAGACGCCGCACCGTCCAGCGAAAACCTGCAAGTGCAGCTCACCTTGTTGTACGCGCAGTGCTATCGCGACGACAACAACTACATCATCCGGGCTGAGGCACGTTTGCATGCCATGCGTGACGCGAAATTCCGACAACATGTGAATGCCTTATGCCTGCAAAAGCGCGACATGATCGCGTACTTCATTGAGCAGTTATGCAAGCGCCTCAACATACAGTTGCCGGGCCCTTTCGCCGACCACGCGCTCGCCGTTATCGCATTGGTCGACGGCATCCTCTACTTCAACATGACGATGCCCAATGATCTGTCGAACGCTTCGGCCGAAGCGATTTTTAGCAACGTTTTGACAAAGATGTTCTGCAATGCACCAGTCCTGACTGAAACATAGTTTGATCTTGCGCCTCCTCCGCAAATACCCGGTCAAGCGATTCAATCCATTAGTTGGTATCAGCCACACACCAGTCAATCAGTGAGGTCGTCGATGAACTGGACCTTGCGTTACCTGTGGCCGATGTGTCGTTTGTGAGTAAGAGTGCCATCACCCAGGCGCGGCAGCGTCGGCGTGGCGCCACTGGCGTGGCTGTTTCACGAATCAGCCAGAAACTGGGTTGCGCAGAATCAGGACCGATACCTCTTCAAGGGATTCTCGCTGTTCGCGATGGGGCTATCGCCGCATGCGTCTCGACACGCTGCCGACGATGCAAGCGGCGCTCGGCCTCTACGCATCGCTGGGATTCGAGCCCATCGACGCCTACGTGTTCAATCCGATCCCCGGCGCGATTTTTCTGGAACGCGATCTGACGCGGCCGCGTTCAATGTAATGGCGGTGCAGGCCGGACGCGGCCTTCAGGTATGCACTCGCTCATTGCCCCGTTCTGCTGGCTCAAGCCACGCACGACCACCTCGGACGAATTGCCGTCACGCCGCGCGAGTTCGGCCAGATCGAGCAACGCGGCGTAGCGCGCGGAACAGTCTCTCGCCGCGCCGGCGGCGGGGTTCGCGCGAAGGTCGTCGTTGGCGTCGCTGGCGTCGATGACTGCGTTGACCGCCAGCAACGTCGCCACGACGATCGTCGCGAGCGCGACCGTTTTGCGGAGCGCGCCCCGCCCAGCCCTTTGCGCTCGCGAGTGACGCTCCGCCTCAGCAGATGGTGGACACGAGCCCGCCATTTCGCACGTCGCGTCGCACCGCGCGGCGCGACGTGAGCGCCACGATTCTACGCAGGTTCTGATTCTCATCGCCGCGCTCATCGTCACGCCCAATGCGCCGGCACCCACACGCGCCCGACCCAATGGCCCGGCACCCAGACCGCAGCCCGCGGCGCGACGTAGACGGGACGCGGCGCGACGTAGACGGCCGGCGGCGGGGACGGCGCCACGACCACCACCGGCGGCGGAACATAGGCCGGCGGAGGCGTCACCACGACCGGCGGCGGCACGTACACGACCGGCGGCGGCACGACGACCGGCGGAGGCGCCACGACCACCACCGGCTTCGGCGCAACGACCACGGTCGTACCGGTCGCCGTGGTGGTCCCGCCCGCGACCACCACCCCACCTGTTACCACCGTACCGCTCGAGGTCACCGTGTGGCCTTGCGTGCCGGTCACGCTCGTCGAAGTCGTCACGACGCCGGGCGCGACCCGCGTCGCGGTGCCTGAGTGATAGACGTTGTTGTTGTCCGGACCCGTCACCGTGCCCGAGCGCGCGCAGGTCGAACCCGCGCAATTCGTCGACGCAGAATGATTGACCGTATTGCCGTTCGACCCGGTGATCGAGCCCGACGACGAATACTGGCCCGGCGCGGTGCGCGTCACGTCGCCGGACGTCGTCGCCGTTTTGCCGTCGGGACCGGTCAGCGTGCCGCTATGCGAGCAGGAGCCGCCCGCGCAGCTGGTGTCGCCCGAGTGCTGCACCGAGTTGCCATAGCGGCCCGTCGCGGTACCCGAGTTCGTGAACTGGCCGGGCGCCGTGCGCGTGACCGTGCCAGTGTTGCTCGCGACGCCGCCATAGGGACCGGCCACGCTGCCCGCATGCGAGCAGCTACCGCCGCCGCACGAGCCGTAGTGCGAACCGTTATAGACGCCGCGCGACGTGTACGCGGTGCCGTGACCCGACCACGCGAACGCCGATGCGCTGCCGAGCGCGAGCGCGGCGGCGGCCGCGCCGAGCACCGCCTTGCGCAGCGCGCCTCGCGCCATGCTGGCGCAGACCCTGTCGGAACCTGCGAATGAACGATTTTTCACGGTATGTCCTTGCTGGATTCGGGCCACTTGCGTCACTGCCGCGTGGCGACGAACGGACTATAGAAGGACACTCCGCGGAAATCATCACGGAACATATGTCGCGCTGTTTCACCGCGACGCGGGCCCGCCAGGCAAGGTTTTGCGGGCATTCGGCGGGAGCCGCGACATATTTCGACATAGTTTGCGAAACAGATGCGGCCGCCGGAATCGACTGCGGCCCCAGCCGCTCACTGCCCGACCGGCGTCACCTGCACCGCGGCGGCGGACACGAACGCCGCATGCACCGTGTCGCCGACCTTCACGTCGCTCAAATCGACGTCGGGCGCTGCTTCGAAGGTCTGGGTCTGATACGCGCCGCGCAGCGTCACGAGGCGCTGCTTGCGATCGATCTTCAGCACGGTCGCGAGCACCTCGGTCTGCCGCGCCGACTCGTACCCGCCCGACGCCGGCGCATAGCTCCGCCGGTCGGCCCGCTCGCGAATCCCCTTGCCCGCGCTGCTAGCCTTCTCGACCTTGGTGAGCAACGCATTCTTGTACAGCACGTCGACGCGATCGCCGATCCTCAGCTGATCGAAACCGGCAACCTGCTGGCTGACGAGCACGATCGCGACGTCGCCATGCGGACCCTTCAATGTCAGCGAACGGTTGCCCGCATCGATGGCGACGATCTCCGCCGTCATATGCACCGGCTGCGCCGCGCTGAGCATCGCTTGCGCGGTGCTCGCCATGTCGTCCTGCGCTCGCGCCGGCGGGGCCGCGGCCACCACCGCGCTGACCAATGCTGCAGCTATCGTCGCTGTTTTCATCCGCGTTCTCCTCCTGCAAGGTATCAATACGGCTTGACGGTCGGTCATGCACGTCGAGCGCAATCGCTTCGTGCTACGCAGCATTCGTGCCCGGCGTCATGAACTCCGCGCCTACAGGACAACCACGACCAACAGTATGACGCGAACGATTTGCCGACGGTATGCATCGGCATGGCCGCCGACAGCCATCAGAAACGCCATCTCGGCACCGTGCTATCCTGTATACCCATAGGGGGTATATGTATGGCACATCTGAGCATACACAAAGACGGCTTATTGAAACGCGTTCATCGCATCGCGGGCCAGGTTCAGGCTATCGAGCGTTCACTGGAGTCGGACGCCGATTGCGAAAAAGTCCTGCACCTGGTGGCCGCGACCCGCGGCGCAATGAACGGCCTGCTCGACGAGATCGTCGAGGCGCACGCGCGCGAACATGTCGCGCATCCGGACCTGACGGCCAGCCAGCGCAAGAAGGGAGTTGATGCATTGATCGGCGCAATCCGCCGCTATTCGAAGTAAGTTTGTATGACTGACCATCTGATCCGCAAACACGAGCACTCGTTTCTCGGCAGCGCGCACGACGACAACGCGCGCCGGACCCGCTTCGTCGTCGCGCTCACCGTTGTCATGATGATCGGCGAAATCGCGGCCGGTTACGTGACCGGCTCGATGGCGCTGCTCGCCGATGGCTTCCACATGGCGACGCATGCCGGCGCGCTCGGCATTGCCGCGCTCGCGTATGCGTTCGCGAGACGCAACTCGGCAAACCGCGCGTTCAGTTTCGGAACGGGAAAAGTGGGCGAGCTTGCCGGCTTCGCTTCGGCGCTGATTCTCGCGCTGGTGTCGCTTGGCATCGGCATCGAATCGGCGATCCGCCTCGTTCATCCCACCGGTGTCGCGTTCGGGCAGGCCGCGGTGATTGCGGCGATCGGGCTGGTCGTGAACATCGTCAGCGCGCTGCTGTTGTCGGGCGGCCATGCGCACCATGGGCATCACGATCATCACCATCATCACGACCATGCGCATGGGTCCGACAACAACCTGCGCTCGGCCTACGTGCACGTGCTCGCCGATGCGCTGACCTCGGTGCTGGCGATCGTGGCCATGCTGGCCGGCCGCTATCTCGGGTGGGTCTGGACAGACCCGCTGATGGGCATCGTCGGATCGATCGTCATCGCGCGCTGGGCATGGACGCTGATGCGCGACACGGCCGACGTGCTGCTCGACAGAACCGACGAGCACGTGGCCGGCGAAATCCGCGAAATCCTGGATTCGCACGGCGATGCCGAGATCGCCGACCTGCACGTCTGGCAGATCGGCCCGCAGGCGCGAGCGGCGATCGTCAGCGTGCGCACGCATGGCGGCGTTACGGCCGAGACGATCCGCGCGCGGCTCGCACCGGTGCATGAGGTCATGCATCTGACCGTCGAAGCGGCGTCATAACGCCTGCGCCCGGCGCAACAAGGCGCGATCAAAACAAAGGGCCGGCGTGTCTCGACGCCGGCCCTTCTGCTTTTTACTATTCAGCTTGCGCGGAGACCCGCCTAGCGCGGGGACCGAAGCTGGCGCTAAACCAGCTCACGCATCACACGCGCTCGATCGCGATCGCGATGCCTTGGCCGACGCCGATACACATCGTGCACAGCGCGAAGCGGCCCTGCGTGCGTTGCAGCTGATACGTCGCGGTCGTCACCAGACGCGCGCCGCTCATGCCGAGCGGGTGCCCGAGCGCAATCGCGCCGCCGTTCGGGTTCACGCGGGGATCGTCGTCGGCGACGCCGAGGGCGCGCAGCACCGCGATACCTTGCGAGGCGAACGCTTCGTTCAGTTCGATCACGTCGAACTGATCGATCGTCATGCCCAGACGCGCGAGCAGCTTCTGCGTGGCGGGTGCCGGGCCGATGCCCATCACGCGCGGCTCGACGCCGGCGGTGGCCACACCGAGCACGCGGGCGCGCGGCGTGAGGCCGAAGCGCTTCGCGGTCTCTTCATTGGCAAGCAGCAACGCCGCCGCGCCGTCGTTCACGCCCGATGCGTTACCGGCCGTCACCGTGCCGTCCGGACGCACGACGCCCTTCAGCTTCGCGAGCGTTTCGAGGCTCGTTTCGCGCGGATGCTCGTCCTGCATGACCGTGATCGGATCGCCCTTCTTCTGCGCGATCGTCACGCCGACGATCTCCTGCGCGAGCGTGCCGTCGCGTTGCGCGCGCGCCGCCTTCTGCTGGCTGCGCAGCGCGAATGCGTCCTGGTCGGCGCGGCTGATGTTGTAGTCGGTCGCGACGTTTTCGCCGGTTTCCGGCATCGAGTCGACGCCGTACAGCTTCTTCATCAGCGGATTCACGAAACGCCAGCCGATCGTCGTGTCGTAGACCTCGTTCTGACGCGAGAACGCGCTGGTCGCCTTGGGCATCACGAACGGCGCGCGGCTCATGCTTTCGACGCCGCCGGCAATCATCAGCGCGGCCTCGCCCGACTTGATCGCGCGCGCGGCGATGCCGACCGCATCCATGCCCGAGCCGCACAGACGGTTGACCGTCGAGCCCGGCACGTCCTTCGGCAGACCCGCGAGCAGCAGCGACATGCGCGCGACGTTGCGGTTGTCGTCACCGGCCTGGTTCGCGCAGCCGTAGATGAGGTCGTCGATCGCGGTCCAGTCGACGTTCTTGTTGCGCTCCATCAGCGCCTTGAGCGGCACCGCGCCCAGGTCGTCGGCGCGCACCGACGACAGCGAACCCGCATAGCGGCCAATGGGGGTGCGAATCGCGTCGCACAGAAATGCTTCGGTCATGGGATGTCTCCAGTTGAGATGCTGCGTGCGCTGCGCCTCGGCCGGCTTCGCACCGATGAGGCCGGTTCGAGGCGCCGAGGCATCGGCCCTGGGCGCCAACGGCCGCGGACGGGCAACTGCAAAATGGCGGCGGCGTAGCGCGCCGACACGTCGAAGCAGCTTAGCGCAGGATCGTGAACGATGGGCTTGGGATTGACGACCGATACGGCTGTCGCCTCTTCTTCGCCCTGCCTCGTGTTCTATATACGAACACAAGGTCATATATCGAACAAAACAGCCTCGATAATAGGCGGGGGCGCGAAAGCATGTCAAGCACGGCCGCAGCCGTGCCAAGCGACACCAGGGAATACGCGGAGGGGGTGATCTTCAGCGAACTTCGATTCCTTCATCGGCGATGTAGCCGCGAATCACGTCCGCGAAACTGCGCTCGGCCGCGAGCCCGAGCCGTTCGGCGCGCGACGTATCCCACGCGCCGGGCCAGCTGCCGACGATCTTCTCGATGCGCTCGTCGGGTTGCCGCACAATGCGGTTCGCGACCGCCTCGCCCGCGACCTCGCGCAGTGCCGCGATCATCTCGTCGACGCTGACCGACAAGCCCGGCAGGTTCAGCACGCGTTGCTTGCCAAGCACGGCGCCGTCGAGTTCGAGGCCGGCGATAAGACTCTCGATCGCCTTGCGCGGCGACAGCAACCACAGCCGCGTCGAACCGGCGACCGGACACACGGCCTCCTCGCCATTGAGCGGCTCGCGGACGATGCCGCTCGCGAACGACGACGCCGCCGCATTCGGCCGCCCCGGCCGCACGCTGATGGTCGGCAGCCGCAGCACGCGGCCGTCGACGAAACCGCGCCGCGAATAATCGTTGAGCAGCAGCTCCGCGATCGCCTTCTGCGCGCCGTACGACGACTGCGGATTGAGCGCGGTGTCGTCCTGCACGACTGCAGGCAGATCGCCACCGTAGACCGCGACCGAACTGGTGAACACGACGCGCGGTTGGTGCCCGCGCTGCCGGCAGATTTCGAGCAGCAGCCGCGACGCATCGAGATTGATGCGCATGCCGAGATCGAAGTCCGCCTCGGCCTGGCCGCTGACGATCGCAGCGAGGTGAAAGATCGCCGAGGTTTGATCGTCGATCACGCGTTCGAGCACACTGCGCTCCGCGATATCGCCGACTTCGGTGCGCACGCGCGCATCGCCGAAATCGTGTGCGCGCACGACGTCGAGCAACACGAGCCCGGTAATCGCTTGCGGTGCGCCGTGCGCATCTTTCAGCGTCTCGCGCGCGAGCAGCTCGCGCGCGAGACGCTGGCCGAGAAAACCGGCACCGCCGGTGATCAGTACTTTCATGGTTACGTGTGCGTCAGTGGTTGTCGGAAAGAGTCAACGCCCCGCATCGAGATAAGGCTTCAGCCAGCCAAGCCCCGCCGAGGTCCCCGCGCGCGGCCGGTATTCGCAGCCGATGTAGCCGTCGTAGCCGAGCGCATCGATCAGATCGAACAGGTACGGGTAGTTCAGCTCACCGATGTCGGGCTCGTGCCGCTCGGGCACACCCGCAACCTGGATGTGACCGATGCCGGCCATATCGCGTTTGAGCTTCATCGCGAGATCGCCCTCAGCGATCTGGCAGTGATAGCAATCGAACTGCACCTTCAGGTTCGGCGCGCCGACTTCGGCGCAGATCGCTTGCGCGTCGTCCTGTCGATTGAGGAAATAGCCGGGCATGTCGCGCGTATTGATCGGCTCGATGACGACCGTGATCCGTTCGGCTTGCGCGGCCCGCGCGGCATAGGCGAGGTTGTTCAGATACACGTCGCGTTGTGTTTTGCGCTGCGTTTTGCCCGCTTGATCGCCGGCGATCAACCCCGCCATCACATGCAGCTTGCGATTGCCGAGCACGCGCGCGTACTCGAGTGCCGTGTCGATGCCGCGGCGGAACTCGTCCTCACGGCCCGGCAACGACGCAAGGCCGCGCTCGCCGCCGCTCCAGTCGCCGGGTGGCGCATTGAACAGCGCCTGCGTGAGGCCATGCGCGTCGAGCCGCGCCTTCAGCTCGCCCGGGCGGAACTCGTAGGGAAACAGGAATTCGACCGCGTTGAAGCCGTCGCGCGCGGCGGCGGCGAAACGATCGAGGAACGCGTGCTCGTTGTACATCATCGACAGATTGGCGGCGAAGCGAGGCATGGTGGCAGCTCCTTCAAGACAGTGCGATACGGTGCGCGGCGTTCATCGGCAATGCGCGCTGCTACCAGCGCGCGCCGAACGCGGCACGGAGTTCTTCGATCGCGGCGGCGTCGAGCGGCGCGGGCCGCGGATTCGTCATCAGCCACAGGCGCGCGGTCTCCTCGAGTTCTTCGAGCGCATACGACGCGTGCGCGACCGAGCGCTCCCACACTACCGGCCCCAGACGTTCGAGCAACACCGCGCGCACCCGATCGGCCAGCGCAGCGATCTGCGCGGCCACTCGGGGATCACCCGGGCGTTCGTAGCGAATCAGCGGTACGTGGCCCACTTTCATCACGTAGTACGGTGTGATCGGCGGCAACACGTCCGCTTCGCTCCATACGCCCGCGAGCGTCAACGCGACCAGATGCGTCGAATGGGTATGGACGATGCCGCGCGCCTCGCCGTTGCGCGCATAGATACCGCGATGCAGCGCCAGCGTTTTCGACGGCTTGCCGCCCGACACCGCGTGGCCGTTTGCATCGACCTTCGCGATGTCGGCGGGATCGAGGCGGCCGAGGCACGCGTCGGTCGGGGTGATCAGCCAGCCGTCGTCGAGCCGCGCGCTGATGTTGCCGGCGCTGCCGACCGTATAGCCGCGTTGATACAGGCTCGCGCCGACCGCGCAGATTTCCTCGCGAACGCGCGCTTCGGCGCAGGTGTGAAGTGCCGGTGCGTCGCTCATTGCGCGGCTCCGTCGAGATGGCGCAGGGCCTTGTCGAAGAAGTCGGTGGCGCCGAAATTGCCGGATTTCAGCGCGAGTGCGAGCGGCTCGGCGCCGGTCGTCACCGTGGCCGGCACGCCCGGATCGATCTGCGCGCCGATGCGCAGCATGCGCACGTCGAGCGCCTGCACGACGGCGCCCGAAGTCTCGCCGCCCGCGACGACGAACTTGCGCACACCCCGTTCGCGCAGACCGCGCGCAATCGCCGCCAACGTCTTCTCGACCAGATGCCCGGCCTCGTTGACGCCGAGTTCGCGCTGCACGGCCTGCACTTCGTCGGGCGATGCGGTCGCATAGACCAGCACCGGTTCCGCGTGCACGAAGCGCTGTTGTGCGAACGCTAGCGCCTCGCCGACGACGTCCTCGCCGCGCGCCGCCGCGAGCGGATCGATGCGGAACGCGGGCCGTGTCGCGCACCAGGCGGCGACCTGCGCGTTGGTCGCCGTCGACGCACTGCCCGCGAGCACCGCCGACAAACCTTCTATACGCGGCAATTGCGGGGCATGGGTTTGCTCGCCGAGCAGACCCGCGCGCCGGAAGTTGGCCGGCAAACCAAGCGCGACGCCGGAGCCGCCGGTGATCAGCGCGAGGTCCGCGCAGGCCAAGCCGAGCGTGTGCAGATCGGCGTCGGACACCGCATCGGCAATCGCGATGCGCACGCCGTCGGCGCGCAACGCGGCGAATGCGGCACGCACGGCCGCATCGCCTTGCGCGAGCTGGTCGTAACGCACGAGCCCGACCTTCGATTGCGTTTGCCGCCGCAGCACGCGCACGAGGTTCGCGTCGCGCATCGGCGTCAGCGGATGGTTTTCCATGCCCGACTCGTTGAGCAGCGCATCGCCGACGAACAGATGACCGCGAAAAATCGTGCGGCCGTTCTCGGGAAACGCGGGACACGCGATCGTGAACGACGCGCGCTCAGCGAACTCGGCGGACAGCGCATTCAGCAACGCATCGGTCACCGGGCCGAGGTTGCCCGCATCGGTCGAATCGAAGGTCGAGCAGTACTTGAAGAAGAATTGCCGGCACCCTTGCGCGCGCAGCCAGGCGAGCGCGGCCAGCGATTGCGCGACCGCGTCGGCGGCCGGGATCGTGCGCGACTTCAGCGCGACGACGAGCGCGTCGGCGCCAAGCGCTGCGTTGGAGGTGGGCACGCCGATCGTCTGCACCGTGCGCATGCCACCGCGCACGAGCATGTTGGCGAGATCGGTGGCGCCGGTGAAGTCGTCGGCGATGCAGCCGAGCAGCGCGGGTTTCGTTTGAGCCGTCATGACCTCTTCCACGCCTATTGCTTCGTCGGCAATTCGATGCCTGGGAAAATCTTCACGACCGCCGAGTCGTCTTCGCCACCGTGGCCCGCCGTCGACGCCATCATGAACATCTGATGCGCGGCCGCCGACAGCGGCAGCGGAAACTTCGTGCGACGCGCGGTATCGAGCACGAGGCCGAGATCCTTGACGAAAATATCGACCGCCGACAGCGGCGTGTAGTCGCCCGCGAGAATATGCGGCACGCGGTTCTCGAACATCCACGAATTGCCCGCGCTGTGCGTGATCACGTCGTACAGCGCGTGCGGGTCGACACCTTCGCGCAGGCCGAGCGCCATTGCCTCGGCGGCCACCGCGATATGCACGCCGGCCAGCAGCTGGTTGATGATCTTCACCTTCGAGCCTGCGCCATGCGTGGCGCCAAGCCGATACACGTTGCCGGCGATCGCGGCGAGCACGTCTTCGCACGCGGCATAAGCGGCCGCGGGACCGGACGTCATCATCGTCATCTCGCCCGACGCCGCGCGCGCCGCGCCGCCCGACACCGGCGCATCGAGCATCTGCAGACCGGCCGCCTCGACGCGCTTGCCGAGATCGCTCGCGAACTCCGGCGCGACCGTGGCACTCGCGATCACGACGCCGCCCGGCTTCATGACCGCGAGCGCGCCGTGCTCACCGAACAGCACGGCCTCGGTTTGCGCCGCATTCACGACCAGCGTGATCACGACCTCGCACTGCGCGCCGAGCTCCGCGGGCGTCGCACAGCCGATGCCCCCTTCATCGACGAACGCCTGCAGCGCGTCGCGCCGCAAATCGCACGCGTGGACCCTGAAGCCCGCGCGCAACAGCGAGCGCGCGACGCCGAGCCCCATGGCCCCCAAGCCAATGACACCGACATTTCTCGACATGCATGACCTCTATGGATGGGTGCCGCATTCGTGGGTCCGCGCGCGTCGGAATCACCGCGCGCCTTCAGCGCGTCAGACGATGCCCGCCTCGGCAAGCCGCCGCGCCGCGTTGTACAGATGGGTCTGCGCGGCATTGCGCGCCGCCATCGGATCGCCGGCGCGAATCGCCGCGGCGATCGCCGCGTGCTCCTCGCGCACCTGCCGCGAGAAGTCCTCGCGCAGCGCCTCGTTGCGGCGCGTGACGACCGTGCCCGCTTCGAGGTACTGATTGAGGAACGTCAGCGTCTTCAGGAAATACGGATTGCCCGTAGCCGCCGCGATCGCGCGATGAAACGCGACGTCTTCGGCGACGCCGTCTTCGCCATTGCCGACCGCGCGCTCGATGCGCGCGAGCGCGGCGTCGATCGCGGCCATCTCGGCATCGCTGCGGCGCGTCGCGGCTTCCGACGCGACCTCCGCCTCGATCGCGCGACGCAGCGCGAGGATCTGCACGACCGAGCCCGGCTCCACGGCTTCCGCGTAGTCGATTCGCAGCGGGCGGATCGCGCCGTGTCCGGCGACGAACACGCCACTACCCTGGCGCGGCTCGACCACCCCCTCGTTCTTCAGTCGCGACAGCGCCTCGCGAATCACCGTGCGGCTTACGCCGAACTGTTGTGCGAGCACGGCTTCGGTCGGCAGCCTGGCGCCGCGCGCAAAGGTGCCCTTGTCGATCTGCTTCAGCAGTTGCTGCGCGACGGTGTCGCTCAAAGCGCGCGCGGGAATCTTGTCGAACATGGCGGATCGGTTGGACCGGGTGTCTCGAACTAGTCAGGTTATCGGGTCATCATACAAATTTGGAGTGGGAATCGCATCCACGCAAACCCTGGGGTTTTTGCACGAATCGGCGTTATTTGGCGAAATAGAAGGCTTAAGCTATCGTCTCGCCTTTGCGCCGCAACGCAAAACGCGTCGCCGCATCGAAACGATCGCGCGTCCTTCGCGCGCACTCTTCCGAACCCACCATCAAGGTCCATGAGCAAAGCCCTGCCGCCGTCTTCCGTCGCGCCCGCCAACGCCGAACCGGCCCCGGAGAAACCGGGCGACTCGTACGTGCAGTCGTTCGCGCGCGGCCTCGCGGTCATCCGCGCGTTCGACGCGACGCGGCCTGAACAGACGCTCACCGACGTCGCCGCGGCGACTGGCCTCACGCGCGCCGGCGCGCGCCGGATCCTGCTGACGCTGCAAACACTCGGCTATGTGGAAGCCGAGGGACGCCTGTTTCGTCTGACGCCGAAGATCCTCGACCTCGGCTTCGCGTATCTGACCTCGATGCCGTTCTGGAATCTCGCCGAACCGGTGATGGAAAGCCTGTCGGCGCAGGTGCACGAAAGCTGCTCCGCGGCCGTGCTCGATCGCACCGAGATCGTCTACGTGCTGCGCGTGCCGACTCACAAGATCATGACGATCAACCTGTCGATCGGCAGCCGCCTGCCCGCCTACTGCACGTCGATGGGCCGCGTGCTGCTTGCCTCGCTCGACGACGAGACGCTCGACGCGACGCTGAACTCGACGCCGCTCTACTCGCACACGCCGCGCACCGTCACCGACAAGCAAGAGTTGAAGAAGCTGATCGAGCAGGTGCGTCGCCAGGGGTGGGCGATCGTCGATCAGGAGCTCGAAGGCGGCTTGATTTCGCTGTCCGCGCCGATTCGCAATCGCCAGGGCCGCGTGATCGCCGCGATGAACATCAGCGGCAACGCACAGCGCAATTCGGCCAAACAGATGGTGAAGGCGTTCCTGGAACCGCTGCAGCGAGCCGCACAGACAGTCTCGGAGATGGTCGCGCGGCGCGGCTAATGAACGCTTCGTGGCTCTGGCCGCGCGGTGATGAGCAGCCGGGCGCGCACGCCTCGTGCGCGCCGCGTCGTTTGCATCAAGCGCTCACTGCGCGAGATAGCGCTCCACCAACCGCGCCCAGAACGCCGCGCCGATCGGCAGACTGCTGTCGTTGAAGTCGTAGTGCGGGTTGTGCACCATGCAACCTTCCTCGCCGACGCCATTGCCAATGCGCAGGAACGTGCCCGGCCGCTTCTGCAGCATGAATGCGAAGTCCTCGCTACCCATCAGGATGTCGGTCTGCTCGACCACCTTGTCGTCGCCCACCAGTTCGCGCGCGACCTGCACCGCGAAATCCGTTTCGGCATCCGTATTGATGACGACCGGATAGCCTTCGATGTACTCGACGTGCGCTTTGCCGCCATAGCTCGCGGCCTGCGACTCGGCCAACTCAGTGATGCGCTTCTTCAGCAACGCGCGCACCTCGGGGCTGAACGAGCGCACGCTGAGCTCGAGCCGCGCGCTGCCGGAAATCACGTTGTTCGCGGTGCCCGCGTGCATCGAGCCGACCGTCACCACGGCGGGCTGCGACGGATCGACGTTGCGCGCGACGATCGTTTGTAGCGCCATCACGATGCTCGCGGCGACCACGACCGGATCGACGGTCAGATGCGGACGCGCCGCATGGCCGCCGACGCCTTCGATCGTGATGATCGCCTTGTCGCCCGCCGACATGAACGGTCCCTTGCGGAACAGCAACACGCCCGGCTCGGCTCCCGGATGGTTGTGCAGGCCGAACACGGCGTCGCACGGGAAGCGCTCGAACAGGCCGTCGTCGATCATCTTCAGCGCACCGCTGTCGATGCCGCTTTCCTCGGCCGGCTGGAAATACAAATGCACGGTGCCCGAGAAATTGCGCGTGGCCGCGAGACGTTGCGCGGCGCCGAGCAGGATCGTGGTGTGACCGTCGTGGCCGCACGCGTGCATCTTGCCGTGGGTGCCGCTCGCGTACGGCAGGCCGGTCTGTTCGATGATCGGCAACGCGTCCATGTCCGCGCGAATGCCGATGCTGCGCTTGCCGTCACCCTCTTTCAGCGTGCCGACCACGCCGGTCTTGCCGACCCCGCGCGTGACCTGCCAGCCCCACTGTTCGAGTTTTTCCGCGACGAGCGCCGCGGTCTGCACTTCCTCGTACGCGAGTTCCGGATGGTGGTGAATCTGATGGCGAATCTCGCGCAGGCTCGCGGCGGCGGGTTCCAGATCGGACACTTCGGTCAAACGCGGGGTCTCGTTCATAGCTTGTATGGCTCCAGTGAGTAGCCTCGCACTATAGCCACGCTGTTTTGTTCGAATAAGATGCTATTTTTTTCACCCTGATTAACAGGCCTTATATACGGGGTTACCCTTATGAAGCTGCAGCAGTTGCAGGCCTTCGTCGCCGCCGCGCATCACCGCAGTCTGCGCGCCGCCGCGCGTGAGCTTGGCGTCACGCAGCCGGCCGTCACGCATACGATTCGCGAGCTGGAAAGCGCGCTCAACGCCGCCCTGATGGTGCGCAGCGTGCGCGGCATCGAGCTGACCGCGTGCGGGCTCGCGCTGTTGCCGCGCGCCGAGCAGTTGCTCGGCGACATGCGCCGCACGGTCGAGGCCGTCGAGCAGGTCAAGGGCGAACTGGCCGGCAAGGTCAGCGTCGGCACGATGCCATCGCTCGCGCTGACGGTACTGCCGCATGCGGTGTCGAGCTTTCGCGAGCGGATGCCGCTCGTGAGTCTGCATCTGGAGGAAGTGACGGTGCCCGACGCGCTCGCGCGTCTGCGCAACGGCGCGCTCGATCTCGCGGCGATCCATCACGTTCTGGCATTGGATAACGATCTGGTGCAGGTGCCGCTGTACTCGACGCAGTTCGTCGTCACGATGCGCGCCGGCCATCCGCTCGCGAACGTCACGCGTCTATCCGAGCTGCTCGACGCCGAGTGGATCGTCACGGTCGGCGCCGATCACTTCCCGCACAGCGTGATGATGGCGATGTTCAGCGCGCACGGCTTGCCGGTACCGAAGCGCTTGCTGCGCGCGCCGTCGTCGTTTGCAGTCACGCTCGGGCTCGTGTCGCAGACCGACGTGATCAGTTGCTTCACGCGGCCGCTTGCGCAGAGGGTCGCGCCGCTCGGCATTCGCGTCGCACAGATCGAAGACGCGTTGCCGAACTACGATCTGAGCATCATCTCGCGACGCGATCTGCTGCCGACGCCGGCCGTGCAGCAGTTCGTCGCATGTTTGCGGCAGGTGACGCGGGAGCGGATGGGAGCCGTGCAGTAAGGCCGCGTGCTTGCGCTACGCGCTCACCTGCTCCTTGAGCACCGTGATCAATGCGTGCCCCGCTTCTTCGAGCGCGCCGGAGTTGTCGATCGTCGTGCAGCGCACGCCGGCCGGCAACGCAAACGGCGCGCGCCGCGCGAGCCGCGCCGCGACCTGCTCCGACGATTCGCGCGCCCGCGCGCCGAGCCGTGCTTCGAGAATATGCGGCGCGGCGCTCACGTGCACCACTTCCGCGCGTGGATAGCGCGCGAGCGCATGCTGCAGGTACTGCCGCGAGCCGTTGACGACCACCGTGCAGCCGCGCGCGAGCCACGCATCGAGTTCGATGCCGATGCCATAGCGCAGCGAATGGCTCGACCATTCGAGCGCGAACAGGCCAAGCACCGAGCGCGCGGCGAACTCCTCGACACTTAGTGCAACATGCACCTCGCCATTGCCGCTCGGCCGCGTGATGTAACGATGCGCGAATACGAGCGGCTCGCCGGCGAGCCGCATGCGCGCGAACTGCAGCAGCGAATCCTTGCCCGCGCCCGACGGCCCCATCACATAGATCAAACGCCCAGTCATTGGCTGCTCACCTCGTCTTGCTGCTTGTTCGTGCGATCGCCAGGTTGCGCGCCGTGGCTGAACGGCAGCGGCTGCCATAGCACGAACGGCTCACCCGGCGCCGGCTCGACGAACAGCGCGGCCTGATCGACAGCGAGCGGCCCGAGCGCGGGCGTGCGCTCCCGCCACCATGCGAGCAGCGTCGCGCGCTCGTCGGCATCGGCGAGCGAACTGGACAACGTCATGTGAAAACGGAACTCGTCGAACACGTACGGATAGCCCCATTGCAACAGCAACGCACGTTGGCGTTCGCTGAGCGGCGCGGCGAGCCGTCGCTCGAGATCGGCCGCCGACGGCCGCGCGCACAGCCTGTCGAGCGACTGCAGCGCGTTCGACGCGAGTTCGCCAATGCGCGTCTCGCCATCTGCATCGGCCGGTCGCAACGCGACGAAGTCGCCCAGCGTGGCCGCCTCTACCGGCAACGTGAACGGCCGCTGCGCGAGCGCCCAGGCTCGCGCGGCCGCGAGCACGTCGGGCTGCGTGACGCCGGCGCCGAGCCGGAACGGAGCGACCAGCGTGCCATGCCAGCCATAGCGGCGCGGCGCGTCGGTCAACGCGGCGAGCGGGCGCGTCAGGCCTTGCGGCTGCGGCTGCGCGCGGCGCTCGCCGCTGTGCGCATCGCGGCCGAGCCATGTCGAGCCGGTCTGCCACCACGCCGATTCAACCGACGGCGCGTAGTACAGCGCGAAGCGCGCTTCGGCACTCCATACGGGGCCGCTCACAGGTCATGCTCCACGAGCAGTTGCACGCGATCGGCCGCGAAATGCGTGAAGCCGTATTTGACCGGCGTGCCCTGCAGATCGACGTCGACGTTCTCGACCCACAGCACCGGCTGCTGACGGTTGATGTTGAGCCGCCGCGCGACTTCCGGCTCGGGCAGCACGCTGCCGATGCGGCTCCACTTGCGCAGATAATCGTCCACGCCGAATTCGGCCAGCGCTTTCGTCGTGCCGCCGAGGCGTTGCACGACCTCCGGCAAATCCGGAAACCGCGCGGCCGGATACCAGCTGCGCGCGTACGTGAGCGGCACGCCGTCCGACTCGTTCAGCGATTCGATGCGATAGACCGCCGCGCCCGCGCGCAGACCCAACGCCTTCGCGACACTGGGCTCGGCCTTCACGCGCGCGGCCGACAGCATCGTGCCCGCGGGCGAGTGGTGTTGTTGACGCAGGTTCTCGGTGAAACGCGTACGGCGGCCGATCGAATAGTCGATCGCGCCGGGCTGCACGAACGTGCCACGCCCCTGCTCGACGCTGACGAGGCCGAGCGCGGCGAGGCCGAGCATCGCGCGGCGCACCGTGTGACGGTTGACGTCGAAGCGCTTCGCCAGCTCACCCTCGCTCGGCAGCCGCCCTTCTTCGCCGAACCCGCTTGCCGTGATCTCTGCGGCGAGAATCTGTTCGATCTGTCTCCAGACGGCCACGCCCGCGCCGCGTTCGAGCGTCGTGGCCGGCGCCGCGCTGTCGTTCGATGTCATGGTGCTGTCATTCCCTTCGGTTCAAATGATCGCCATGACGTGCATTGTAGTGCGCGAGCCGTGATGAAAATATGAATGTCCGCCGCGCACGACAGTCCAGACAACTATGCTTATAAACGTCTAGACGTTTAGATGAATAGATGCTTCAATGTCCACTCGCTGGATCGACAGGAAATCCGATGAGCCCGAGTTCCGTTCCGCCCCGTCCATCTTCTTCGCCGTTGCCGGCCGTGTCTTCGGCGGCGCGGCGCGCCTGGATGGCCGTGCTGACGCGCACGCCGCGCGCCGACCTCGAAGCCGCGCTGCAGCGCGCGCTGCAAGGCCGCCCCACCCCCGCCTACGACTGGCTGCGCCCCCCTGAAATCGGCCTCGCGATGGTGCGCGGGCGCATCGGCGGCAGCGGCGATCCGTTCAATCTCGGCGAAGCCACGGTTACGCGCGCCACGCTGCGTCTGCATGCCAGCGGCGACGCCGAAGCCACCGTCGGCGTCGCCTGCCATCTGGGACGCGACCGCCGTCGCGCCGAACTTGCCGCGCTCGCCGATGCCTTGCTGCAGATGCCCGAGCATCACGACAGCCTGCATCGTCGATTGATCGAGCCATTCGCCGCGCAACAGCAGGCCCGGGGCGCGCAACAGCAACAGGACGTCGCGGCGACGCGCGTCGAATTCTTCACGATGGTGCGAGGCGACTGATGGAACGTTCACCGATTGCGTTGTCCACGCTGACGCCGGGTTTCGCGGACCCGGTCCACGATACCCAGGCCGTGTTTCGCACGCTGCTCGACGCGTTGTCGCGGCCCGGCACGATCGGCGTGATCCGCGACGTGCTGCCCGAGTTGCGCAACACGCCGGTCGAACCCGCCGCGTTTGCCGCACTGCTGACGCTCTGCGACTACGCGACGCCGTTGTGGCTCGCGCAGCCTGATCCCGCGCTCGCGTCGGCGTTGCGTTTTCATACCGGCGCGCCGCTCGTCGATGCGCCCGGCAACGCCGCGTTCGCGTATGTGCACGATGCCGACGCGTTGCCATCGCTCGAAAGCTTCGCGCCCGGCAGCGCCGAGTCACCGGAACAATCGGCCACGTTGCTGATCCGCGTCGACGCGCTGACGGGCGGCGCAGCGGTCACGCTGAGCGGCCCCGGCATTCTGGATGCCGAAACGATTTCGCCGGTCGGTCTTCCCGCGCGGTTCTGGCAAGAACGCGCAATGCTCGCGCCGCTGTTTCCGTGCGGCATCGACTGTTATCTGGTTTGCGGCCCGCGCGTGATCGGCCTGCCGCGCACAACCGAAGCGAAGGTGAACTGATGTACGTTGCCGTCAAAGGTGGAGAACGCGCGATCGAAGCGTCGTGGCGCCTGCTCGACAAAGCGCGCCGCGGCGATACGCGAATCGCCGAACTGAGCGTCGCGCAGATTCGCGAGCAGTTGCGGCTCGCGGTCGCACGCGTGATGACCGAAGGCTCGGTCTACGACGAGGAGCTTGCGGCGCTCGCAATCAAGCAGGCGGCCGGCGATCTGGTCGAGGCGATTTTCCTGCTGCGCGCGTATCGCACCACGTTGCCGCGCTTCGGCTATACGCGCGCCATCGATACCGAAACGATGCAGGTCGAGCGACGCATCTCGGCGACCTTCAAGGACCTGCCCGGCGGCCAGTTGCTCGGCGCGACCTATGACTACACGCAGCGTCTGCTCGATTTCGCGTTGCTCGCCGATGGTGATGACGCGCGGCAGGACGTGACGCGCGGCAACGCGCCGGTTCCGCAAGAACCGCCAGCGCCAGAATCGATGCCGCGCGTCGTGTCGCTGCTCGACAAGGAAGGCCTGATCGAACAGGAGCGCCCGACTCCCGACGGCGCGGAACCCGGCGACCTGTCGCGTGAACCGCTCGCCTTTCCGGCGAGCCGCGCGACGCGTCTGCAAAATCTCGCGCGTGGCGACGAAGGCTTTCTGCTCGCGATGGGCTATGCGACGCAACGCGGCTACGCGCACTCGCATCCGTTCGCGGGCGAGATCCGCTTCGGCACGATCGCGGTCGAGATGGACCTCGACGAACTCGGCGAAGCGGTCGACATCGGCGATATCGACATCACCGAATGCCAGATGATCAACCAGTTCGCGGGCAGCGGCACGGTGCCGCCGACCTTCACGCAGGGCTACGGCCTCGCGTTCGGCCACTCGGAGCGCAAGGCGATGGCGATGGCGCTCGTCGATCGCGCGTTGCGTGCCGAAGAACTCGGCGAGACGCTCGCGTCACCGACGCAGGACATCGAGTTCATGCTGTCGCATAGCGACAACGTCGAGGCGTCGGGCTTCGTGCAGCACCTGAAGCTGCCGCATTACGTCGACTTCCAGGCGGAGCTGGAACTGGTGCGGCGTTTGCGCGCGCAGCATCGCAGCAACGATGAAACAAGCCGCGCCACCGACAAGGAGCAAGCAGCATGAACGCGCCCGACACCGCTGTTGCCAACACCTCATACGACAGCGCCGCGCACGGCTACAACTTCGCGTATCTCGACGAGCAGACCAAGCGCATGCTGCGCCGCGCGCTGCTGAAGGCAGTCGCCGTGCCGGGCTACCAGGTGCCGTTCGCGTCGCGCGAAATGCCGCTGCCGTACGGCTGGGGCACCGGCGGCATCCAGGTGACGGCCGCGATCATCGGCAGGACGGACACGCTGAAGGTCATCGATCAGGGCTCCGACGAAACCACCAACGCCGTCAACATCCGCCGCTTCTTCGCGCGCACCACGGGGGTGGCGACCACGCGGCACACGAGCAAAGCGACGATCATCCAGACGCGGCACCGGATTCCCGAAACGCCGTTGACCGAGCGGCAGATCCTCGTCTATCAGGTGCCGATGCCCGAGCCGCTGTACCGGCTCGAGCCGCGCGTCGCCGAATGCAAGAAGCTGCATGCGCTCGCCGATTACGGGCTGATCAGCGTGAAACTGTACGAGGACATCGTGCATCACGGCAGCATCGCGACCACCTACGACTACCCGGTGATCGTCAATCATCGCTATCTGAGCTCGCCGTCGCCGATCCCGAAGTTCGACAATCCGAAGATGCATATGAACGCCGCGCTGCAACTGTTCGGCGCGGGCCGCGAGCGCCGCATTCACGCGATTCCGCCTTATACGCCGGTGTGCAGCCTCGACTTCGACGATCATCCGTTCGAAGTGCAGAAGTGGCAGCACGCGTGTGCGCTGTGCGGATCGAAGGAAAGCTTTCTCGACGAGATGATCGTCGACGATGCGGGCACGCGCATGTTCGTGTGCTCGGACAGCGACTACTGTCACGGGCGGCGCGGCGATGGCGATAGCGACGGCGACGGCGCTATCGAAGCGCAAGCGCCGCTGCCCCACGCCACGCGCGAAGGAGAATCCGCATGACGCCGCTTCTGAGCGCACGCGCGCTCACCAAACAATATGGCGGCCGCAACGGTTGCCGCAACGTGAGTTTCGATCTGTATCCGGGCGAAGTGCTGTGCATCGTCGGTGAATCGGGTTCGGGCAAGACCACGCTGCTCAACACGCTGGCGCTGAAGACCGAGGCCGATAGCGGCTCGCTGCACTACACCGCGTCGCATGGCGACTCGCTCGATCTGCGCGCGCTGTCCGAGCCGCGCCGCCGTCTGCTGACGCGCACCGAGTGGGGCTTCGTGCAGCAGAATCCGCGCGATGGCCTGCGCAGCGGCGTATCGGCCGGCGCCAATATCGGCGAGCCGTTGATGGCGGTCGGCGCGCGCCACTACGGCGAAATTCGCCGCACTGCCACGCAATGGATGGAGCGCGTCGAGCTCGACCCCACGCGCATCGACGAATTCCCCGCCGCGTTTTCGGGCGGTATGCAGCAACGTCTGCAGATCGCGCGCAATCTCGTCACCGGTCCGCGTCTGGTGTTCATGGACGAACCGACCGCCGGTCTCGACGTGTCCGTGCAGGCGCGTCTGCTCGATTTGCTGCGCACGCTGAACTCGACGCTGCATCTGTCGGTGCTGATCGTCACGCACGATATCGGTGTCGCGCGTCTGCTCGCGCATCGGCTGATGGTGATGCAGGCGGGCGAAGTCGTCGAGGCGGGTCTGACCGATCAGGTGCTCGACGATCCGCAGCACCCGTATACACAAACGCTGGTTTCCTCGGTTCTGCCGGTTTGAGGCTCACGATGCAATCCACTGAGGTAGTCACTGAGGTAGTCAATGAAGCAGGCAGCGATGCCCGCCACGGCGAGCGCGCTTTCGCCGACAACGCGGCGCTGATGCTGCGCGCCATCGGCATCGGCAAGACTTTCACGCTGCACGGCCAGGGCGGTGTGCGGATCGACGCGCTCGCGAACGTGTCGCTCGAGGTCGAGCGCGGTGAATGCGTGGTGCTGGTCGGGCCGTCGGGTGCGGGCAAGAGCACGCTGCTGCGCTGTCTGTACGGCAACTATCTGGCGAGCACCGGCTCGATTGCGATTCGCGACACCAGCGATCAGGGTCGGCCCATTGCAATCACCCGTGCCGAACCGCGTGACATACTGCGGCTGCGCCGTCGCGTGGTCGGCTATGTGAGCCAGTTTTTGCGCGTGATCCCGCGCGTGCCGACGCTTGCGCTCGTCGCCGAGCCGCTGGTCTTGGACGGCGTCGCCGAACCTGAAGCCAGCGCGCGCGCCGCTGAATTGCTGGCGCGGCTCAACGTGCCCGAGCGTTTGTGGTCCCTCGCGCCCGCGACGTTTTCGGGCGGCGAGCAGCAACGCGTGAACATCGCGCGAGGTTTGATCGCCGAACATCCGCTGTTGCTGCTCGACGAACCGACCGCTTCGCTCGATGCGGAAAACCGCGACGTTGTGGCTGATCTGATCGTCGAGGCGCGCGAGCGCGGCGCGGCGATCGTTGGTATCTTTCACGACGAAGAGACCCGCAACAAGGTCGCGACGCGCCGCCTGGAACTGCGGCCGCCGGTGCGGCACTAAATTGACACCAGTCCCGACTGACTACGGAGCAAGTCGATGTTGATCAGCAACGCTCACATCGTGACGCGAGACGAAGAATTCATTGGCACCGTGCGCGTGGAAGACGGCGTGATTCGCGACGTCGAACGCGGCGCGGGTTTGGCGCGCGACGCCGAAGACTGGGACGGCGATTATCTGCTGCCCGGTCTGATCGAACTGCATACGGACAACCTCGAGAAGCACCTCGTGCCGCGTCCCGGCGTCGAATGGAATACCGACGCGGCCTTCGTGATTCACGACGCGCAGGTCGCCGCAGCCGGCATCACGACGGTATTCGACGCGCTCGCCATCGGCTCGCGCTCGAGCGTTGGGCTGCGTAACCGCGACGTGCAAACGCAATGCGCCGGTTCGCTGCTGCGGCTGTCCACGCGTCGACTGCTGCGCGCCGAGCACTTTCTGCATCTGCGCTGCGAGATCGCGACCGCCGACGTGCTCGAGGTATTCGATTCGCTGTGCGCGCATCCGCTGCTGCGGCTCGCGTCGGTGATGGACCATACGCCGGGCCAGCGCCAATGGCACGACCGGGAGCAATGGCGCCGCTTCCAGGAGCGCAACGGCAAGATGAGCGACGAGCGTGTCGCGAGCACGCTCGCCGAACTCGCGGTCGAACAGGAGCGTTACGCGGACGAGCACCGCCGCGAGATCGTCGCGCGTTGCCGGCGGCTCGGCATTCCGGTTGCGAGCCACGACGACACGCTGATCGAGCACGTCGAACAGGCGAAGGCCGAGGGCATCGTGCTCGCCGAATTCCCGACCACGCGGATCGCCGCGCAAGCCGCGCGCGAGCATGGCATTGCGACGATCATGGGCGCGCCGAACATCGTGCGCGGTGGCTCGCATTCGGGCAACGTGTCGGCGCTCGAACTCGCGCGCGCGGACCTGCTCGACATCCTGTCGTCGGATTACGTGCCGTCGAGCTTGCTGACCGCGGTGTTCGATCTCGTCGAAAAAGCGGGCTGGTCGCTGCCGCGCGCGATGGCAACGGTCTCTGCCGAGCCGGCGCGCACCGCCGGTCTCACGGACCGCGGCGCGATCGAGCCCGGCCTGCGCGCGGATTTCGTGCGCGTGACGATGCTCGACAAGCTGCCGGTGCCGCGCGCGACTTATCGCGCAGGGGTGCGGATCGTTTGAGTGGGCTGGTTGAGCGCGCCTGCGTCTCAGGTCGACAACGGCACACGCTCCGGCTCATTCGCGGCGCGATCGCGGCGTGGCAATAGAAAACGCTCAGCAGCGCGGGTAAGACCGCGTCACGCGGCGGGCTCCGCCTCGCGCCCCTCGGTCGCATCGCGCGCGGCGTGCGCCTGGGCGAGCTGGGCCTGGGCAGCCCTCGCCTGCCCAGCCTGTTCGTCGAGCCGCATGGCGAGCAGATCCTGATAGCGCAGATACGCGCAACGGCCCCCCGATTTCGCCGCATACATCGCGGCATCGGCGTTCAGCAGCAGTTCCTCGGCATTGCCGCTGTCGTGCGGGAACTCGCTGATGCCGATGCTCGCGCCGACCGTCATGCTATTGCCGTCGACGGTCAGCGTTTCGTTCAGCGCGTCCATGATGCGCTCGGCGATTTCTGGCGTGACCTCGGCCGCGCGCTGCCCTTCGATCAGCACGATGAATTCGTCGCCGCCGAGCCGCGCGACCACGTCCCCGGCATACAGCACGTCCTTCAGACGGCGTGCGACCGCGACCAGCACCTTGTCGCCGACCGAGTGACCGAACTGATCGTTGATCTGCTTGAAGCGGTCGAGGTCGACGAACAGCACGGCGAGGCCTTCGCGGCGGAAGCTTGCCTCCTCGATCGCGTTCTCGAGCTTCTGCATGAACAGCATGCGGTTCGGCAAGCCGGTCAGCACGTCGTGCGAGGCCAGATGCACGAGCTCGCTCTGCTTGCTGTGCAGCGTATCCATCTGCGCGCGGATTTCGCAACGCAAACGCTCGAAGCAGCGCGCGAGCACGCCGATTTCGTCGGTGCGTTTGAGCGGCAAGGTGTGCATCGCGTGGTCGGCGAACAGGTGCGTCGCCGCATACGCGAGCAGATGCAGCGGTTTGGTCAGCGCTCGCGCGAACAGGATCGCCAGCAGTACCGACAATGCGCTGAACACCAGCACCATGCGAATGATCCGCGTGCCGAGCTGATTGGCGCCGGTCAGCACGTCCTCGAGCGGCTTCGCGAGACCGAGCACGATGAAGCGGTTGCCCTCGGAACCGCCGAACGGCCGCCGCACGAACGCGAGCACACGGCCGGCCGCCTCGCCGGGTCTGGCGAGACCGTTGATGAGCACCTCGCTTTGGCGTTGCTCGAACAGCTGCTTCGTGGCGGGGAAGCTGTCCTGCATCAGCACGCGACGGCCGCGGTCGAAACCGAAGGTTTTCGACGCGTCGGGATGGATCAGGAAGTCGCCCCACTCGTTCGCCAGATAGACCTGATAGTCGCTCGGCAGATCGCTCTGCAAACGCCGCAGCATGCCGGCCAGATCGACATCGATTACGACGACGCCGACCACCGTGCCGCGCGCATCCGCGATCGGCGTGCCGAGACGCAGCGTCGGCTTGCCTTGCGCCGCATGCGTGCCGGATTCGTGATTGACCGAAATCGGCGACGTGTAGATGCGGCCCGGCGAAAACGCGAGCGTTTCGAATACGTAGGGAAACTGAGCTTTTTCCTGCAAATCGTCACCCTCTACGCGCACGAGGCCATCGCTGTCGCGATCGAAACGGATCAGTTCGAGACCGTGATGCTGCCGCGTGATCAGCCGCACCTGCAGATACTCCGGGTGGTGCAGCATGAAGCTCGAATACACCTGCGCGAGCCGCTCGCGGCCGAGGTTCGGGCCGATACCGTCGTCGGTCTGCGCGACGCTCACCGACGACGGCATCGTCGCGAGCACGAGCGCGTCCGCCGCGACGTCGTCGATCGATACCGCGATGCGCTGGCCGAGCAGCTCCGTCGACGTCTGCAGGCTGTGCTCCGCTTCGTTGACCAGCATCGTGCGATTCGCGCGATACGCGTAATAGCCGGTCGCGCCCGACGCCAGCACGCCGATGCACGCGAGCAGCACGGATAGCTTGAAGGTCAGGCCGCGATGCAGCATCAGAAGCGCTCCGAACGGTCGCCCGACACGATGCGCGTCCACAGTTGCTCGCGGCGCTCGATATCTTCCACCGGACTGATCCAGACGATGTGCGCGTTGGCGCTGCCTTCGGCCGGCTCGGTCAGCGTGTTCGCGAGCCCCTGGCGCTGTGTCAGCAACTCGCTCACGCTCGGCTCGAGCATGTAGTTGATCCATGCGAGCGCGAGCGGCTGGTCGCTCGCCGCGCGCGTCATCGACCAGCAATCGAGCCACGCGAGCGCGCCTTCGTCCGGAATCACGTAGCCGACGTCGGCGCCCGCGCGCCGCAGCAACTGCACCTGCTGCGTGCCGTAGTTGCCGAACATCAACGCGACCTTGTGCTGGATGAAAAACGCGGTCGCCTCTTCGGGCAGCGTGTAGTAGGTCAGCAGGTTGCGGCGCAGATCGACGAGCTTGTGCGCGATCGTGCGCATCTGCGCGGGGTCGAGTTGAAACGGATGCGGATAGCCGAGCGCAAGCGCGGTGAACGAGAAGTTGTGCTGCGCGCTATTGAAGTCGAGCACCTTGCCACGATAGCGCGGGTTCCACAGTTCGAGCATCGAATGCGGCGCAACCGGAATCTGCTTGCGATCGTAGATGAGTCCCATCGACGAATACGTGAACGGAATCGCGTATACCTTGCCCGCCGAGGTCAGGCCGTCGATCGAGCCGAGCGCCTGGAAACGCGGCAACTGCTTCTTCGTATTCGGCAGACTCGCGAGATCGAGCGGCGCGAGCAGATTCGCCTGCGTATAGCGGCGGATTTCGGCGGTGTTGGCGGCGAGTACGTCGAACGGCGGCGCGCCCTTGCTGTGCATCTGCGCCCACAGCGCCTCATCGGAATCGACGAGCGTGACCTCGACCTTCGCGCCGTAGCGCGCTTCGAACGCCTTCACGACGTCCGGGTCCGCATAGCCGGGCCATGCGAGAACGTGCAGCACTTTCTCGGCGGCCGCTGCGGGCGTCGCCGCGCCGAAACCCGCGCACAGCAATGCGCCTATCAGAACACGCGACACGCGGGGTAAAACCCCGGAAAAAACGTCGCACGCAAATCCGGATGCGCCAATCGATGAAAATCCCGATGTAACGCTCGACAAAAAACCGTCAAAAAACCGGCGCTGCAATAATGCCGCGCGAGCCCGCACGCCGGTGCTCGCGATTCGTCGCTTGAAAGTCTGTTTACAACGGCCTGTTCGATCCGCCGTGAACAACATCGTGTGCATGCATAACACCGTTGAGCAGAAAGGCCATGTGAGCGAGCGCAAACGCGCGGAATTTGAATCTTGACGGCCGTCCGACGACCTGCGCCCGAGCGATCCCCGCCTGCGCGGGCGGCCGGCGTCCAACGCGGGGAGCATCGATGATAGCGCCAAAGCCTTTGTTTTTGCACCGGTTCGAAACGGCCGGGCAAAAATATCGGTGCTGGTAATAACGTGCAAGGCAATAGCCTCGAGGCCGTTCTTAATTAACGGCAAATTCAGCCGCGAGCTTTAACGATCCGTCCACGATTCAAACTCGCGTTTCAAACCGGTTTTCGGCGAACTCGCGAGAAAACCGGCGTAAATCCCAGTCGATTACGCTCGCCGGCCCTTCGTATTACCGCTCGTGCATTGCATCCGCGTTACGCAAACCCTACCAACGGTGTACGATCCGGTCACACCGGCTGGGGCGCAAGCGTTGCTCTAGAGGGCCTCCTCCCGCGCCATCCGGTGTTTTACTAGCTTCCCAATATTTTTGAACTGATAAGCTTGGCGCGCGTTGCAGGCCACCCCGGCTTGCATCCTGACCAGAAGCCCGTTTGCGAGACGCGCCGGGCGTCCCAAGGCGGCACAACCGCCGAGGGCGTAATTGAACTACACCGAGGAGTAAAAACAGTGAAAAAACTGCTAGCGGCTTTGACGGTTGCTCTGCTTGCCACCGTCTCGATTGGCGCACACGCTAAAGATTGGTCGACGATCCGTTTTGGTGTTGATGCCAGCTATCCCCCGTTCGAGTCGAAAGGCGCGGACGGCAAGCTCGTTGGCTTCGATATCGACCTCGGCAACGAAATCTGCAAGCGCGTCGGTGCGAAGTGCGTGTGGGTGGAAAACGACTTCGACGGCATGATCCCGGCACTGAAGGCGAAGAAGTTCGACGGCGTGCTGTCGTCGATGTCGATGACGCCGCAACGCGCCGAACAGATCGCTTTCTCGTCGAAGCTGTTCAATACGCCGACGCGCCTCGTCGCGAAGCAGGGCTCGGGCATCCTGCCGACCGCTGAATCGCTGAAGGGCAAGACGGTGGGCGTCGAACAGGGCACCATCCAGGAAACCTACGCGAAGACCTACTGGGAACCGGCGGGCGCGAAAGTCGTGGCGTATCAGAACCAGGACCAGGTCTACGCCGACCTGATCTCGGGCCGTCTGGACGCAGCGCTGCAAGACGCGGTGCAGGCTGACCAGGGCTTCCTGAAGACGCCGCGCGGCAAGGGCTTCGCGTTCGTCGGCAAGGACCTCGACGATCCGAAGATCCTCGGCAATGGCGCCGGCATCGGCATGCGCAAGGAAGACACCGATCTGAAGGTGAAGGTCGACAAGGCGATCGCTGACATGATCAAGGACGGCACCTACAAGAAGATCGAGAAGAAGTACTTCGACTTCGACGTGTACGGCAGCTAAATCGCCCACGCGCGCCGCACGGCGCGCCGGCAGCTTGTCCGAAACGGGCTCCGCGACGCGGAGCCCGTTTTGTTTTGCGGCTCCACATCTAGCCGCATCAAGCCACATCGTGTGGCATATCGGCTAAGATCGTGCGAGACGCGGCTCCCCTGAGACAGGTTGCCGCAGTCCGCGCATGCGGACCACGCGCGCTGCCGGCGCGCATCTTTCCCCTTGCAATCAACCACCTAGCGCGGCTGCTCCGAACGGGCCGCGAAGCCAAAACCATGCAAACCCAGACCCATCCGCTGATTGCCCCGTCGCTTGGCACCGCCCGTGAACTGACGAGTTTCCACTACGGTCCCGGCGGCGGCCAGAAAATCTATATCCAGTCGTCCCTGCATGCGGACGAACTGCCCGGGATGCTGGTGTCGTGGTCGCTGCGACGCAAGCTGGCCGCGCTCGAAGCCGCGGGCAAGCTGCGTGGCGAAGTCGTGGTCGTGCCGGTGCCGAATCCGATCGGCCTTAATCAGCATCTGCTCGGCCAGATGCTCGGCCGCTTCGAAACCGGCAGCGCGCAGAACTTCAACCGCAACTTCTACGACCTCGCGGAACTCGTGCAGCCGTTCATCGAATCGCGTCTGACCAGCGACATCGACGCGAACCGCGCCGCCATCCGCACGGCGATGCGCGAAGCGCTCGACGCGCAGCAGCCGACCACCGAACTCGGCTCGCAACGCCTCGCGCTGCAAAAGCTCTCGTACGACGCCGACGTCGTGCTCGATCTGCATTGCGACTGGGAAGCCGCGATGCACCTGTACACCAATCCGGACCTGTGGCCCGAAGTCGAGCCGCTCGCGCGCTACCTGGACGCGAAGGCGTCGCTGCTCGCGCTGAACTCGGTCGGCAATCCGTTCGACGAAATCCACAGCTTCTGCTGGTCGGATCTGCGCGGCCGTTTCGGCGAGCGCTTCCCGATCCCGAACGGCGGCATCTCGGTCACGATCGAGTTGCGCGGCCAGCGCGATGTGTCGTACGAACTCGCGGAAAAAGACGCGCAGGCGATCATCGAGTATCTGACCTTGCGCGGCGTGGTCGACGGCGAGCCGGCGCCGATGCCGCCGCTCGAATTCGCGGCGACGCCGCTCGCGGGCGCCGAGCCGCTCGTCGCGCCGATCAGCGGCGTGCTCGTCTATCGCTGCGAGGTCGGCACGTGGGTGGACGTGGGCCAGCAAATCGCGGACATCGTCGATCCGTTGACGGACCGCGTCGTCACGATCAAAAACACCGTGGCCGGCGTGCTGTACGCGCGGCATCTGGCGCGTTTCGCGACGGCCGGCCTCGAATTCGCGCGCATCGCCGGCCAGACGCCGTTCCGCAGCGGCTCGTTGCTGAGCAACTGACCCCAGAGCCGCTGCGACCGTCGCTGCTGTCGCGGCCGGCCATGTAACTGAATTTTCACGCACCAGCTGAAATAACCGATCGCCCGCCGCCAGGCGGGCGATTCGCTGCCACGCGTCCAGCCTCGCTCCAGGGTCGACCGACCCGCCCCGCCACCGATACACCTGCCTCCGGTGCACACGCAAAGTGTCGCGCCGACACGACACCGTGAAAATAATTTTTCAGTGTCACAGACCTTACTCAGCGTTCCCTTAAATTGCCGGCCATCGCGCGACGTTGCCGCAGAGCAGCGCGTCGCGATCGCCAAAATTTGCTAACCCGGAGAAGTATTTTGAACAAGAAAATCCTGACCGCCGCTACGTTTGCCGTCTTCGCCTCCGCCGCTCACGCACAAAGCAGCGTCACGCTGTATGGCCTGATCGATGCCGGTATCAGCTACGTGAACAACTCGAAAACGGCCACCGGCCACAGCAGCCTGACCAAGTACGACGACGGCGTCGCGAACGGCAGCCGTTGGGGCCTGCGTGGCACGGAAGACCTCGGTAACGGCCTGAAGGCGCTGTTCGTGTTGGAAAACGGCTTCAACAGCGGGAACGGCACCGCCGGCCAGGGCGGCGCGATGTTCGGGCGCCAGGCGTACGTCGGCGTGTCGCAGAACAACGTCGGTTCGCTGACGTTCGGTCGCCAGTACTCGTTCTCGACCGACTACCTCGGCTCCAACTACGCGACCGGCGGCCAGACCGTCGCGGGCAACTACGCTTACCACATCAACGACGTCGACCAGCTCACGTCGAGCCGTATCAACAACTCGGTCAAGTTCAGCAGCGCGAACTTCTCCGGCCTGACCTTCGGCGCGATGTACGGCTTCTCGAACACGGCAGGCGGCTTTGCCGGCACGCCGGGTACGGGCACGTCCACTGCCCCGGTGGCAGGTTCGTCGCGCGCTTACAGCTTCGGCGCGAACTATGCGAACGGCCCGTTCGGTATCGGCGCGGCGTACACGGACATCCGTTATCCGGGCCAGGCATCGCCGGCCTTCTCGACTTCGCTGGCTAACGTCAGCTTCCCGACGATCGGCAACGGCCAGATCCAGGATCTGCGCACGGTCGGCGTTGGCGGCCGTTACGGATTCGGCCCGGCGACGCTGTGGGCCCTGTACACGAACACGCGCCTCGCACCGATCTCGGGTGGGTCGACCACGTTCGCCGCCTACGAAGCAGGCGCGAAGTACGCGGTCACGCCGGCTATCACGGCAGGCGCGGGCTACACGTACATGCACCTGAGCGGCGCGAACGTCGGTCACTGGAACCAGGTGGACCTGAGCGGCGACTACGCGCTGTCGAAGCGCACGGACGTGTACGTGCTGGGCATCTATCAGATCGCGTCGGGCCGCAACGGCACGCAGGATCTGCAGGCACAGATCGGTTCGAGCACGAGCTACTTCAGCACGTCGGGCGTCGGCGCCGACAACCAGCTGGCGTTCCGTGTCGGTCTGCGTCACAAGTTCTAAGCAGACGGTTCGCGGCAGGGAACACCTGTGTTCCCTGCCTGATTGAATCGATGGAAAGCGCCCTGCGGGGCGCTTTTTCTTTTGCGGCGCGAAATCGGTCGAGCAACGCCGGATTCTCGATCGCGCCCGTCAGCAATTCGACGAACGCCGGATCGAACGCGAGGCCTTCGAGACTGCATGCGATATCGAATAGCTGGGTCAGCTCGATTCCGCTTTGCCGTTTCGGCAACGATATCTGCCAAATATTGTAATTGTCTATAAATATCGTCCACCCCAACATCGGGTCACACGCTTCGATCCCGCGCCCGCGCCGCTCACGCGACACTGCCGGCGCGCCTCCCAATGCCGCCAGAGGACTTCGTCATGAGCATGGACTCCGTCACCACCGCCGACGCGCTCGCGCGGCACACTTCGCGCTCGAGCGTATCGCGGCTGATTCTCGCGACCTCGATCGGCAACGCACTGGAGTTCTACGATCTGGTCGTGTACGGCTACTTCGCGGCCGTGCTGTCGCGCACGTTTTTTCCGGTGCACGACCGCACCGTATCGCTGCTGCTCACGCTCGGCACCTTCGCGCTGTCGTATCTCGCGCGACCGATCGGCGCGCTCGCGCTCGGCTCGTTCAGCGACCGCAAAGGCCGCAAGGCATCGTTGACGCTATCGATTGCGATGATGACGCTCGGCACCAGCATGATCGCGTTGATGCCGTCGTATGCGGCGATCGGCGTGCTCGCGCCGATTGGCGTATTCGCGTCGCGGCTGTTGCAGGGATTCTCGGCGGGCGGCGAGTTCGGCAGTTCGACCGCGTTTCTGATCGAACATGCGCCGGAGCGCAAAGGCTTCATGGCGAGCTGGCAGTTCTCGAGCCAGGGCGCGAGCACGGTGCTGGCGTCGCTGTTCGGCGCGGTGTTGACGAGCACGCTGACGACCGCGCAACTCGAAGGCTGGGGCTGGCGCATTCCGTTCCTGTTCGGCATGCTGATCGGTCCGGTCGGGCTCTACATTCGCCGCCGCATCGACGAAACGCCGGAGTTCGAGCGCGCGGAAAAATCCGCCGCGCCGGTGCGAGAACTGCTCGCGACGCAAAAGGAACGGGTGCTCGTGTCGATCGGCGTGCTCGTGCTGACCACCACGGCCAACTACATGCTGCTCTACATGCCGACCTACGCGGCGCGGCAGCTCGGACTCGCACCGTCGTCGGGCTTCATCGCGACGCTCGCGGCCGGTCTGATCATGATGATGCTCACGCCGCTCGTCGGTCATCTGTCCGACAAGGTAGGCCGCGTGCGCATCATGCTCGGCGCCGGCGTGCTGTTCTTCGCGACCGTGTATCCCGCCTTCGTGCTGATGAACGCGCGCCCGTCGCTCGGCTCGTTGCTTGCCGCGGTCACGTGGGTCGCGTTGCTGAAAGCGACCTACTTCGCGCCGATTCCGGCCTTGATGTCCGAGTTGTTCCCGACCCGCACGCGCACGACCGGCATGGCGTTCGGCTACAACATCGGCACCACCGTGTTCGGGGGCTTCACGCCGCTCGCCGTTGCCGCGCTGATCGCGGCGACCGGCAATAATCTCGCGCCCGGACTCTATCTGATGCTCGCGGCCATGCTCAGCCTTTTCACCGTGATGTGGGCACGCGTGCGACTGCACGCACGGTGAGTCTCTGCCTCGCGGGCTTCGTTGAACCGACAGGAACTTATCCATGCAAGACCGTTTGCAGCAAGCCGTGCAGTTCGCGGTGGATCATGAATCGCTTTGGGACCGCCATGTGGGTGGCGCATGGGGGGTGCACGTAAACGACCCGCCGCCGTGGAACAGGCTGCTCGGTCCCGTGCATGATCGCGGGCCGGTGTCGGGCGCGATCGCCGTCGACGGCCGCGTGCTGACGAGCTGGGGCGAACCGGATCGCGCCGACCTGACCTTCAGTGTCGCGAAGATGTACCTCGCGCTGCTGGCCGGCGTCGCGCACGATCGCGGCCTGTTGCCCGACGTCGACGAACCGGTGCGCGTGCGCGTACCCGACATCGGCTTCGACGACGAACACAACGCGCCGATCAGCTGGGCGCATCTACTGCAGCAAACGAGCGAATGGCGCGGCACGTACTTCGGTTTGTCGGATCAGGCGGATCACTACCGTGCGGTCAATTTCGCCGCGCCGCCCGATGGCAAAAAAGGCGATCTGCGTCCGCCGCAACGGCCGGGCACGTACTGGGAATACAACGACGTCCGCATCAACCAGTTCTCGCTCGCGCTGCTGCATCTGTTCCGTCAGCCGCTGCCCGAGGTGTTTCGCGAAGCGATCATGCGGCCTTCGGGGGCGAGCGAAAACTGGCAATGGGTCGGCTACGACAATGCGTGGGTCGAAATCGACGGGCGACGCATGCAGTCGGTGCCGGGCGGCACGCACTGGGGCGGCGGCGTATCGGTCAGCGCGAACGATCAGTTGAAGGTCGCACAGATGCTGCTCAACGACGGCGTCGCGAACGGCCAGCGCGTGCTGTCGTCCGAATGGATCGCGCGCATGCGCACGCCGTGCGCGATCGCGCCGTTCTATGGCTACCTCGTGTGGCTCAACACCGGGCGCAAGGTGTTCCCGAACGTGCCGGAGTCGAGCTATTTCGGTGTCGGCGCAGGCAGTTCGTTCACGTGGGTCGAACCGGAGCGGCGCATGACCGTGGTCGTGCGCTGGCTGAATCCGGCCGCGGCGAACGAGTTCTTCGGACTCGTGCTCGACGCGGTCGACAACCTCGGCCAATAGCCATTAGCGGCGCACCATCCAAGGCAGCTGCGCCGCGAACGCCAACCACAGGTCATCAAAAAATGCGGGCGATGCACGAATGCATCGCCCGCACGGTCATGGGCCGAGCCGTTGCCGTTGCAACGGCGCGTCAGTGCGAATGCCGCGGCACCGCGGAACCTCGACACCCCACGAGGAAGTCGAGGTCGCAACCCTCGTCGGCCTGCAGCACGTGATCGATATACAGGCGCCGGTAGCCGCCACCTTCCGGCGGCGGGGGCGGCACATGCTGCGCGAGACGGCGCTCGAGTTCCGCGTCGCTGACATCGAGGTGCAGCGTGCCCGCGTCGCAATCGAGCTCGATCCAGTCGCCGTCCTGCACCGCGGCGAGCGGGCCGCCGGCCGCCGCTTCCGGCGTCACGTGCAGCACCACGGTGCCGTAGGCGGTGCCGCTCATGCGCGCATCGGAAATGCGCACCATGTCCTTCACGCCCTGCCTCAGCAGCTTCGGCGGCAGGCCCATGTTGCCGACTTCGGCCATGCCCGGATAACCCTTCGGCCCGCAGTTCTTCATCACCAGCACCGAATTCGCGTCGACGTCGAGCGTCTCGTCGACGATGCGCGCCTTGTAGTGCTCCAGGTTCTCGAACACGACCGCGCGTCCGCGATGCTTGAGCAACTCGGGTGTCGCCGCCGACGGCTTCAGCACCGCGCCGCGCGGCGCGAGATTGCCGCGCAGCACGCGGATGCCGCCATCGGCGACGAGCGGCTTGTCGAGCGGACGGATCACTTCGTCGTTGGTGTTGGGTGCATCCTTCACGTTGTCCCACAGCGACTTGCCGTTGACCGTCAACGCGTCCGGATGCGGCAGCAGGTTCCCTTCGCCGAGCCGGCGCAGCACGGCCGGCAGGCCGCCCGCGTAATAAAACTCTTCCATCAGGAAACGGCCCGACGGCATCAGATCGACGATCGTCGGCGTGTCGCGGCCGATGCGCACCCAGTCGTCGAGATCAAGATCGATACCGATGCGCCCCGCGATCGCCTTCAGATGAATCACCGCGTTGGTCGAGCCGCCGATCGCCGCATTGACGCGAATGGCGTTGACGAACGCCTCGCGCGTGAGGATCTTCGACAGCTTCAGGTCTTCGAGCGCCATTTCGACGATCCGGATTCCCGACATATGCGCAAGCACATAGCGGCGCGAGTCGACCGCGGGAATCGCCGCGTTGTGCGGCAGCGACGTGCCGAGCGCCTCGGCCATGCAGGCCATCGTCGACGCGGTGCCCATCGTGTTGCAGGTGCCCGCCGAGCGCGACATGCCCGCCTCGGCCGACAGGAACTGATGCAGATCGATCTCGCCGGCCTTCAGCGATTCGTGCAGCTGCCACACCGCGGTGCCAGAGCCGATGTTCTTGCCGTCGAGCTTGCCGTTCAGCATCGGGCCGCCGGTCACGACGATCGCCGGCACGTCGCAGCTCGCCGCGCCCATCAGCAGCGCGGGGGTCGTCTTGTCGCAGCCGGTCAGCAGCACGACCGCGTCGATCGGATTGCCGCGGATCGCCTCCTCGACATCCATCGCCGCGAGATTGCGCGTGAGCATCGCGGTCGGACGCAGATTCGATTCGCCGTTGGAAAACACCGGGAACTCGACCGGGAAGCCGCCCGCTTCATAGACGCCGCGCTTCACGTGCTCGGCGAGCTTGCGAAAGTGCGCGTTGCACGGCGTCAGCTCGGACCACGTGTTGCAGATACCGATCACGGGACGCCCGTCGAACTCATGATCGGGAATGCCCTGATTCTTCATCCAGCTTCGATACATGAAGCCGTTCTTGTCAGCCGTGCCGAACCACTCGGCCGAGCGCAATTTCCGCTTTTTTTCCGACATACTAGGTCCTTGATGCATGTGCCGGGACCCCTCACCGGCCAATTTGACTGAAGCGGCCCGCCCGACGCTACGGCGCAAGCTTGCCGCTCAGTGTCCAGGGATGGTGAAGTGTACGGAGCGAGTTGATATCTTTCCAATTATATTTTGGGTGATATCGATATCAATTCTGGTATCCACCCACAGGGTTCGCGGTGCGGCGCGGCTGGCGATCAGACTGTGCCGGCCTCAGGCGTCGCCGGACGCCCGCTTACGGCCGGCTTTCGGTAGTGCGCCGCGCACGTTCTGCTTCAGATGATTCTGGTTATAGTCGATTGCGGCGCGCACCAGCGCTTTCAGTGCGCGCTCGTCGACCCCGTCGCTCTCGAAGAAGTCGATAGCGCGCCGCGCGTTGCCTTCGAGGCCCGCGTTGAACAAGCCGTCCGGGTCGGCCAGACCCGCGCCATGCGCGAAGGTCAGCTTGACCTTGCCCTTGTGGGCGTTGGCGACCGCGATCATGCCGTCGCGCGACCAGACCGGACTACCCATCCACTTGAATTCCTCGACGATGTCCCGATCCGCTGCGAGCATGCACTGGCGGATGCGAGCGAAGGTCGCGCCGCGCCAGTCGGTGAGTCCCGCGATCAGTTCGTCGATACGTTCGGATGCGTTCATTGGAGTGCGGCCCTCGTAAGCGGGGAAACGAAGCGGTTGAACCGATAGGATGCCGTAACGACTCTGTCATTGTAATCTCCGCCTGGATTCGTGGCTGGCGCACCGCCGTTCCACGAGCGCGCTCAATACGACGACGCGATTTCAAACATCGAACGTACCGCGATACTGCTTATCCGCATCCGGGCATCGCTTCACAGTTTGCCCGCAGGCTGCAGCATCGGACGGAGAAACGACAGGGATCGATGATTCGTCAGGCGCTAGTCGTCGCGTTTCCGAAATGCAGCCTCTCCGGCATCTGACACCTCGACCCACTTCGGATCGGGAGCCGCGCCGGGGACGTAAGTGTCGTTCCAGTTCCACCACTTGTACGGTCGGCTCTGCGGGTAGCCCTCCGGCGAATCCTCCCACGTCTCCTGCCGCCCGAGCGCCGTCATGTCAAGGTAGCTCCAGATCGTGCCCATCGCCTCGTCCCCACGGCCGTTAATGAAGTACGTTCGGAACACCCGCTCGCCGTCCCGGATGAACGCGTTGTGGCCGTGCCATTCGTCCACGCCGAAGTCGGCGTCGAAACTATCGGTGATGGTGTACCAGGGGATCATCTCCCAGCCCATCCGGGTCTTCAGCCGCGCGATATCGGCTTGCGGCGCGCGGGACGCGTACACAAGCGTAGTGTCGCGAGCGTGCAAATGGGCAAGGTGGGAGACCTGATCGGCCCCCAGGGAACAGCCAATGCACGCATGCTCCGGCCACCCGTGCACGCCGGGCTCGAAAAAGGCGCGATAGACGACCAACTGGCGGCGGCCGTTGAACAGGTCGAGCAGGCTTACCCTGCCCTCCGGGCCGTCGAACGCATACGTTTTTTCCACGGCAAACCATGGCATCCGCCGTCGCTCGGCGGCCAGCGCATCGCGGGCACGTGTCAAGGCTTTCTCCTTGACGAGCAGCTGCTCGCGCGCGGCCTCCCACTCTTGCCGCGACACAATCGGTGGTGTCTTCATGGCAAGCTGTCCATCTTTCCCACGCTTCTCAGGTGACTTGATCGTCGTCATCGTAACCTCCGGGTTAGAGCGATGTCCTGTGCGTTCGGGTCGGAAGGCGATTCGCTCACCGGGCATCGCTCGCTACTGATGATGGGGTAGTTTAGGCCGCCGGACATCGAATGATGGGAGTGACAAATGTGACGCGATTCAGGTGCGGCTTGATTCAGAAGGAGCAGCGCTAGCGACCTCGATTCATCGTTGGTCAAAAGGCGATGGAATCCCGTGGGTAGCCAAGCGACCGCTTAGCGGATCGGGGCAGACTATTGTGTCCGCCAACCCATATTCGCCCACCACCAGGAGGTGACGATGAACGCGATCCACGAGCTCTACCCCTATCTGCGCGTGCGCAACGCCGCACGGGCTATCGAGTTCTACGCGCAGGCATTCGGCGGCGTCGAGCAGTTTCGCCTGACCGAGCCAGGCGGCCGCATCGGTCATGCCGAAGTGAAGATCGGTCCCGCGACCGTGATGCTGTCCGATGAATATCCCGAGCACGACATGCTCGGACCGACCGGCGACAGCCGGCCGAGTGTGCTGCTGCATATCCACTGCGACGACGTCGACGAGCTGTTCGCACGAGCGGTTGCAGCGGGCGCAACCGTGGTCCGCCCGCTAACCGATCATTTTTATGGCGAGCGCTCGGCGACCGTGCGCGATCCATTCGGCCACGAATGGATGCTCGGCGCGCAGATCGAAGCGCTCACGCCTGAAGAGATGCAGCGCCGTTACACGGCGCTGTTCGACAGCTAGTGGATTGTTATATTGGGCTCCTCGCGCTTAATCCCCCGATGCGTGAGCTCTTTTTACATCCCGCCGAACGGCTTTTCCACCGTGAGCTTGTTGGTCACCGAAGTCACCCCCGGAACACCCTTCGCGATCTCCGCGACCTGATTGATCTGGGAAACGTCGGTGACCGTGCCGTTCAGCGTCACCGCGCCGCCTTTTGCGATGACGCTTATATTGCCGGCGCTGATCTCCTTGTGCTTGCCGATCGCGGCATACACCTGCCGACGCAGCGCGCGATTGGCTTGCCTCGAGCTGACGGGAGCGGCTGCGCTAGCTGACATCGCGGGTGCGCCCGAAGCTGCACTAGCCGTCTGGCCCGACTGCGACCATGCGTTGCTCGACGCGGCCAGAATCAATATGGCAATCGCCAACGCGCGTGCCTGAATGCTTTTCATCGAATACTCCAGTTGTTATAGGCGACGTAATCAGAAGTTATGGCGGATGCCGACCATGGCCGCCGTGGTGGACATGCCAGGTGCAACCGGTGCGCCATAGACGATGGTCTGGTTCATGGTCCCCCTGTTGTTGACATAACCCACCTGCGCGTAAGCCTTGGTGCGCCGGGACAGGTTGTATTCCGCGCCCACGGCGAACTCACCCGAATGGTTCGCCGAGTTGTTCTTGTCTTTCAAGTAGTAGTACCCGGACGTGATCTTGAAACGCGGATTGAACTGATAGCCGAGGCCCCCCGAGATCATTTCGAAGTCCGCGGTGTTGGTATGGGCCGGGTTCTTGCCTGCGCCGTACGAGGCCGACACCGAAAATCCGGCGATCGTGTACATCGCACCGAAATAGTAGAAACGGTTGTTCGCAAGCCCGGTCGCGGGGATAGCGGGCGCCGCCGGGTAGGTGATCGGGTACGGATTGGTATCGTGGCCGTTGTAATACAACGCGGACAGATTCAGACCGTAGTTCGAATACTTGAGCACGGCCGACTCGCGCGTACCGCCCTGGAACTGACCGGCGACGCCGCCCGGCGCGTACTCGAGCGCGAGCGAAGCGCCATGGAATTTCGGCGAGTTGTAGACGAGCGCGTTGCTGTCGTACAGCGCGCCGATCGGCGCGTTCGTGCTCGTGCCAGGCCAGCCGGCCGCCTGATTGATGCCCAGCCACGCGGTCAGAACACTGCCGAAATACTGCGCGCCGCGGACGTCGGTTTCCGCCATCGCGTAGATCATCGGAATGATCTGCCGGCCGGCGTCGAAGGTACCGAACGGCCCCGATGCGCCGACCGTCGCGAACTGGTTGAAGATCGCCGTGGTGCCCGGCGTGTCGGACAGACCGAACTTGCCGTTCGTGGTGTTGAACGCGCCCTGCAGCTTGAAGTTGATCTTGTAGCCGCCGCCGATGTCTTCGCTTCCCTTCATACCCCAGAAGCTCGAATAGATACCGCCGTCCTTCAGCTGATAAATTTTGCCCGTGTTCGGCGCGTGCGGCAGAAACGTAGCGGCCGATGTGCTCTGATACAGCAGCCCCGTATCGACTACGCCATAAAGCGTCACTGACGACTGCGCATGAGCCGCGGTGGCGAAAACGGCCAACACGACAGCGCTGCTTGACTTCAACTTCATTGTGTCTCCTTCGCGTACCGGCGGTGGCGCAAAAGCCGATGCTGCGGTCGCTTCAAATGGTTGGTGGTTTTGTGTGCGCCGGGCGTACCCGGTCGCGTTGTTGTTGCGTGAATCGAACTGCGTTGCTGCGAGAGCCGCGCATCAGGGCAGGTAGTAGTTGCCGAACTGATCGCGTAACTGGTTCTTCAGGACCTTGCCTGTTGCGCCGATAGGCACCGTGTCGACGAACACCACTGCATCGGGAGTCCACCAGCGCGCGACCCGGCCGTTGAAGAAGGACAGCAGTTCGTCGCTGGCCAGCTCGCTGCCCGGCTTTTTCACGACCAGCAGCAGCGGCCGTTCGTCCCACTTAGGATGCCGTGCGGCGATACACACTGCCGTCGAGACTTCCGGATGCAGATAAGCGACGTTTTCGATCGCCGCCGAACTGATCCATTCGCCGCCCGACTTGATCACGTCCTTGCTGCGATCGGTGATCTGCATGAAGCCGTGCCGGTCGATCGTCGCGATGTCGCCGGTCGGAAACCAGCCGTCGCACAATGGCGACTCGACGTCGGCGCCGAAGTACTGCTGCGTGACCCAGTGACCGCGCACCTGCAGATCGCCAGCGCTCTCGCCGCCCCACGGCAATTCATTACCGTGGGAGTCGACGATCCGCATGTCGATGCCGAACAGCGCGCGTCCCTGCTTCGCCTGAACCTTATACTGATCTTCCATCGGCAGCGACTGCTGATGCGCCTTGAAGCTGCAGACCGTGCCGATCGGGCTCAATTCGGTCATGCCCCACGCGTGCAGTACCTCCACCCGGTGGCGCTTCTGGAACGCCTCGGTCATCGCGGTCGGACACGGCGCCCCGCCGATCACCGTGCGTCGCATCGACGAGAAGGTCCCGCCCATCGCATCGACATGCGTGAGCAGTCCCTGCCACACCGTCGGCACGCCGGCCGACAGCGTCACGTGTTCCGTTTCGATCAGTTCATAGAGCGACTTGCCGTCGAGCGCCGGCCCCGGAAACACCAGCTTCGCGCCGACCATGCAGGCGATATAGGGCAGTCCCCACGCGTTCACATGGAACATCGGCACGACCGGCAGGATCACGTCGCGCGCGGAACAGTTCAGCGAATCGGGCAGCGCCGCCGCGTAGGTGTGCAGCACGGTCGAACGATGGCTATACAGCACGCCCTTCGGATTGCCGGTGGTGCCCGACGTGTAGCACAGCGACGACGCGCTGTTTTCATCGAGCAGCGGCCATTCGAAAACGTCGTCGTGCAGTTCGAGCAGATCCTCGTAGCACATCAGCATGCCGGTCAGGTCGTTCGCTTGCGGCATGTGCGCGCGATCGGTCATCGCCACGAATACTTTCGGGCTCTTCACCCGGGGCGCGACGCTCTCGATCAACGGCAGAAAGGTCAGGTCGAAGAACACGACACGATCTTCCGCATGCTCGATGATGTACGCGAGCTGGTCGACGTGCAGTCGTGGGTTCAGCGTATGCAGCACGGACCCGGAGCCCGACACCGCGAAATAGAGCTCCATGTGGCGATAGCCGTTCCACGCGAGCGTCGCGACGCGCTCGCCCTGGCCGACGCCGAGCGTCGACAGCGCATTGGCCATACGGCGCGCGCGCTGCGCGAGGTGCCGATACGAATAACGATGGATGTCTCCTTCCACGCGTCGCGACACGATTTCCTGTTCGCCGTGATGGCGCTCCGCGTGTGTGAGCAGCGCGGAAACCAGCAGCGACTGCTGCATCATCAAGCCTTGCATCTTTCCGTCTCCTGATTGGTTGTGGCGTCTCGGGCCCGGCCTACCGGCCTTACGTTGCCGCGCTGCCGGCTCGCGCTTGCGAGGGCGTCGGGTTCGGCGCGTCGAGACTCACCACCACCTTTGAATCCACTATGTCGACCGGGAAGGTCGTCACGCTCAATCCGCCTGTTCCCGCCATGCAGCCCGTGCGCACGTCGAAGCGCAGACCGTGCGCCGGACAGCGCAACATGCAGCCTTCCAGCTGGCCGCTCGACAGCGCGGCCCCGTTGTGCGGACATGTGTTGTCGATGGCGTGAAGCGAGCCTTCGATGTTGAACAGCACGATGCTGCGGCCATCGATGAAGGCCAGCTTGCGCTGGCCCGGCGCGAGCTCGCCGGCAACACCCACCACGATCCGACGCGACATCCCAGACTCCTTCTGATCCGACGCGGGCCGCGTCACATCAGTACCAGGCGGCGAATCAACGTCTCCGCCATCGGCCATTCGCCAAAGCCCGAAGCAGGGTTGAGGTGCCCCACTTCGCCGAGATCGACGAGGCGGCTGCCCCAGTCCTGCGCCATCTCCTGCACCCGCTCGAACCGCCCGAGCGGATCGTTGCGGCTCGCGCCGACGATGCTCGGAAACGGCAGCGGCTTGCGCGGAATCGGCAGCCAGCCGTTCTGCTCGAGGGTATCCAGCTCCGGATAGCCCGCCGGCATCGGCGTCTCGAGGTCCGCGGGCGCCGCGAGCAGCGCAGCGTGAATCTCGCGCTTGTGCTGCGCCGCCCATTGCACGGTGATCATCACGCCAGCGCTATGCGCGACCAGAATGACCGGGCCGTCGATCCGCGCGAGCGTGGCATCGAGCGCCGCGACGCGTGCCGCGCAACTGAGCTTGTCGTGCTCGAGCGGCGGCACCGACAGCGCTTTCGGCAGCCGTTGCTGCAGCAGGGTTTGCCAATGCTCCGCGACGTGGTCACGCAGACCCGGAACCATCAGAATGGTCGGTTTCAATTCGTAATTCATGGGAAGCTACCTGCTAGTTCAGTACGGCTTGTCGCCGACGATGCCGGCGCGCTCCATCTTGCGGTGGCACGGCGGGTAGTCCATCACCGCATAGTGCTGCGTGCTGCGGTTGTCCCAGATCGCGATGCTGTTCTTCTGCCAGCGCCAGCGCACCTGGTACTCGGGGATGTACGCCTGGCTGATCAGATAGCGCAGCAGATCGCCCGCGCCCGGATTCGCGTCCTGCCCGAAGCGCACTCGCTCCGGCGTATGAAAGTTCGTGAAATGGCTCGTGAAAGCGCTCACGAACAGCACCTTCTCCTCCGTTTCCGGATGCGTGCGCACGACCGGATGCTCCGCGTCCGGAAATTGCGCCTTCAGCGCGAGACGCTTTTCGATCGGCATCGCGGCACCGAAGCTCGCCTCGATGCTGTGGCGCGCGCGCAGGTCCGCGATCTGAGCCTTCACGTACGCCGGCAGCTTCTCGTAGGCGAGGACCATGTTCGCCCACATCGTGTCGCCGCCGACGGGGGGACACTCGACGCAGCGCAGCACGGCACCGAACTGCGGCGCTTCGCGCCAGGTGGCGTCGGCATGCCACGCGTTTTCGTAACGGTCGTTGGGCTGATCCGGGGTCTTGTAGATACGCACGAGGCCCGGATTTTCCGGATCGCTGCCCGCGACCGGATGGTCTTCCAGTTCGCCGAAGCGGCGCGCGAACGCCACGTGTTCGGCACGCGTGATGTCCTGGTCGCGCAGGAACAGCACCCGGTGCTTCAGCAGCGCCGAGCGGATTTGGGCAAACAGGCCATCGTCGTAGACGGCGTGGGCGAGATTCACCCCTATCAGTTCGGCGCCGATCGAGCACGTCAGTTGTTCGACTCGCATGGCTAGCTCCTTAGATGACGAAGATCGACGAACCCGTCGTCTTGCGCGATTCCAGATCACGATGGGCTTGCGCCGCATCTTCGAGCGCGTAGCGCTGATTCAGCTCGATCTTGATGCGTCCCGAGGCGATGAGCCCGAAGATTTCGCCGGCAAGCTCGTCCTTCTCGGCCGGGTCGGCGATGTAGTCAGCCAGCGCCGGGCGGGTCAGATAGAGCGAGCCTTTCATAGCCAGCAGTTGCGGATTGAACGGCGGGATCGGGCCGGAGGCCGTGCCGACGCAAACCAATAGACCGCGGCGCTTCAGCGAATCGAGCGAAGCCTCGAAGGTGTCTTTGCCGACGCTGTCGAACACGACGTTCACGCCGACGCCATCGGTCAGTTCGCGCACGCGCCTGGCGACGTCTTCGTGGCTGTAGTTGATGATGTGATCGCAGCCGTGCGCGCGAGCCACCTCGCCCTTGGCCTCGTTCGAAACCGTGCCGATCACGGTCAGACCCAGCAGCTTCGCCCATTGCGAAACGATCAGGCCGACACCGCCGGCGGCGGCATGCAGAAGGATCGTGTCGCCCGCCTTGAAGTCGTGAATGCGGCGCATCAGATACGCGCAGGTCAACCCGCGCATGGTCATGCCGGCAGCCGTTTCGCAGTCGATCGCATCGGGCAGCCGGATCAGCGGCGCGGCCGGAATCAGGCGTTCGGTGCTGTACGCGCCGAGCGTGTTGAGGAAGCCCGTGTAAGTCACACGATCGCCCACCGCGACGTTCGTGACGTCCGGGCCAACGGCCTCGACCACGCCCGCGGCCTCCACGCCCATCCCCGCGGGCAGCGGGACCGGATACAGGCCGCTGCGAAAGTAGGTGTCGGCGAAATTGAGGCCCACTGCCTGATGGCGCAGGCGAACCTGACCGGGACCGGGGTTGCCCACTTCGACGTCCTCGTAGCGCAGCACGTCGGGACCACCGGTTTCATGAAAGCGAACTGCCTTTGCCATGTTGACTCTCCAATTCTTTACTTGATCTGCACTTTGCAGAATTCGTTGCGCCAGCGGCGCAGTTACAGGTTCCGTGCTCCGCGCCGTCCGCGCGGCGCCATGCGATGTCAGCGTGCGGCCTGCTCGCGCAGCGTGTTCAGCCGATCCAGATCGCCCGAGTAGTTCCGTTTGCCGATCATGAATGCGGCGGCCGCGACGAGCGGTGCGAACGGCACCAGTTGCAACGCGCCCAGCAGTCCGATCCGATCGGCGATGATCCCCGTGAGAACAGCCGCCGGCGCGAGGCCCAGCAGGTTGTTCGCGAGCGTCAGGGTCGCAAACGCCGAGGCGTGAATCGTCGGCGGCGTGAGGTTCGCCACCATCGCACCCGACGGGCCGCTCGCACCGGCGCAGAAGAACATGCCGGCGCCGATCACGACCAGTTGCCACGGCCCCGCGGGCATCCGCAAGCCAATCGCGAGCAGGACGAAACAGGCGAGGCAGAAGGCGATCGCGGCGCTCCACTTGCGTTCCCGCATGTTCTTGCTGAGCCGGTCGGCGAGGTTTCCGCACACCACCATGCCCACCCCGGTCACCAGCACGAACACCGCCGCGCACATCGCAGCCTTGCCGGTGGCCATGCCGTAATAGCGATTCAGGAAGCTCGGCATCCATGCCCACACAGCGGCGGGAACCAGCAGATGGAGGCCGCTGCCCACATAGGCGCACACCACGGACTTCGTCGAAAACAACCCCTTCATCAGCGCGCGCAGGCTCATGCACATGCCGCGCGATTGCGCCTGCCTCGTCACGCTCGCCGGCTGCAGCGGCACAAGACGCTTTTCGGTGACGACGAGGCGGTAGATCACGACCAGCACGACCCCCATCGCCGCCATGGCGCCGAATGCCGAACGCCAGCCGAGGTGAGCCGCCACCGCGCCGCCGAGCGCCATGCCCAGCACCGAGCCGAACGCGCCGCCCGCCATGAAGGTGCCGGTCAGCGTGGAGCGCAGCCGGACCGGAAAGATGCTCAGAACAACTGCGATACCGACACTGCCATAGGCCGCTTCGCCGATTCCGACAAAGGCACGCGCCAGCAGCAACTGCCCATAGTTCGCCGAGATCGCGCAGCCCACCGTCGCGAGACTCCACATCGCCGCCATCAGCACGATGCTCTTCACGCGGCCCCAGCGGTCGGCCAGAACCGACAGCGGGAACGTGAGCACACCGACCATCAGCGCGACCACGCTGCTGAGCGAACCCAGCTGCGCATCGGACAGATGCCACGCCGCCTTGAGCGGCGGAAACACGGCATTCAACACTTGCCGCGACATATAGTCGGAAAGCAGCAATCCGACCGTCAACGCAAACACCACCCACGCATAAGCGCGCACGTCCGTCTGAGCTGCCGAAACTTCGCCCGTCGTGGGCGCTGCATGCTGAACGAGCATATTTTGTCTCCTTCCACGCTGACTCCCTGGCGGCCGCCTTGCCCGCATGGGCCGACGACTGTTATGGATTCAGCTATCTGCTCCCCGCTATGCACCGGAAGCGTTAGCCATGAAGCCCGGCCTCGGCCAATGCGCCGGCCCGGGCTCCTGGTGATCACGCCGCGCGAAGCGGCAGGTTCCTGACACCGGCCTGGCGGTTCGGCGCCATGCCGTTGGCGACCAGCGTCTCTTCGACCGTCTCGTACTGCACACCAATACGATAGATCTCGCGCGCTTCTTTGCCAGTGGCAATTTCGCGTCCCAGTTCGCGCGCGACGCGCACGCACTGCTCGATCTGCTGCACCGACGTGAAGCGCTTGCCGTGCTGATCGATGATCGTGTCCTCGATGCCGCAGCGCGGATGCAGGCCCATCGACATCGCCATCATGTTGAACGGCAGCACGTTCTTCAGCAGCGACTCGGCGGTGAGCGTGCAGCCATCCGGCGCGCGATGCACGAAGTTGAAGAAGTTGAATGGATTGGGGCCGTCGAAGCCGCCACCGATGCCGATCCACGTCAGGTTCAGCGGGCCCTTGTAGACGCCCTTGCGCACGAGGCGTTCGAGCGTTTCGAGCGCGTGAATGCCGGTGAGCTGGAAGTGCGGCTGGATGCCCGAAGCCTGCAGGCGGCGCAGGTGTTCCTCGACCCAGGCGGGGCCGGCCGGCACCGTCATTTCACTATAGGCGGCCATGAACCCGGGGTTGGAAAGCGAGGTGCCTGCCAGATACTCCGGATAGAGCAGCTCCATGATGTTCATTTGCGTGGTGTTGATCGCGACCGTCACCTGATCGGGCTTCGGATCGAGATCGGCCAGCATATGACGCGTGTCGTCGGACAGCCACTTCGCGGCTTGTCCGTCGTCTTCCGGTGCAAACGAGATCGAGCCACCGACCTGAATGATCATGTCGGGCACTGCCGCGCGCACACCCGCGATCAGTTCGTTGAACTTCGACAGGCGCTTCGAGCCCTTGCCGTCCAGTTCGCGCACGTGCAGGTGCAATACCGTGGCGCCGGCGTTGTAGCAATCGACGGCCTTCTGGATCTGCTCGTCCATCGTCACGGGAATGTCTTCCGGGAAGTCCTCCGGCATCCATTCCGGGCCGTAAGGGGCGGTGGTGATGACTACCTTGTCCTGATTCTCAGGGTGCAACGAATCGTCGAGAAATTGCATTTGTTTGCCTCCATCCAGTTTTGAAGTGACGGTGTTCCGCTATCGCGAGGTCGCATGAAAACTTGCTGGAACACATCGAACGACATGTGCCCACAATACGGCAATCGCGCGCTACACTTTTATGATTGGACGCCATCCTTTTAGCGATTCGTGCCACTGCGCGTTAACACCAATAATTGCGCGAAGCAAGTGTTTAATGACTAGAAAAAATACTCAGCATGGTGAATCGTCCGGAGAAACTACGATGGAAACGATGGTGACGTCGGTAGCCATGAGCGGCTATTTCGAAGTGACGCGACGGCTTGGACTCAATCCGGTCGAGCTCGCGAAGCAGGCCGGCATCGACGCCGGCGCGCTCGCGAATCCGGACGATCGCGTATCGGCCACCGCCTGTTGCCGGCTACTGGAAATGACGGCCGAAAAGGCGTCGTGCCCGACCCTCGCGCTGCAAATGGCGGAAACGCGGCAGACCTTCGGCAGCGGCGTGATCAATGTCCTGCTCGCGCACAAACGCACGCTGCGCGAAGTGTTGCTGGCCGCGGCCGAATACCGTCATCTGCTCAACGAAGCGCTGGCGGTGTACGTCGAGGACGCGGACAATACGGTCACCATTCGGGAGGAACTCGTCGTCGAACGGGGTACCCCGACAAGGCAGGCGATCGAACTGGCGCTCGGCGTCCTCGCGCGGCACTCCGGTGCTCTGCTCGGCAAGTTCTGGAAACCGCGCGAGGTCCACTTCACGCATCCGGCGCCCAAAGACCTGACGTTTCATCGACGCTTCTTCGGCTGTCCGCTGGTGTTCGGCAGCGACTTCAACGGGTTCGTCTGCGCAAGCGCCGATCTCGACTACCCGAATCCACTGGCCGATCCTGAACTCGTGCGCTATGCGGAAAGCCTCGCCTCTCCGCTGAACGTGAGCGCCGCGGAATCGGCCGCGCTGGAAGTGCGCAAGGCGATCTACCTGCTGCTGCCGCTCGAGCAGGCGAACGCGGAGCTGGTTGCACGTTATTTGCATCTGAGCGTGCGCACCATGCAACGGCAGTTGAATTCGGCCGGCACCAGCTTTTCGGATCAGGTCGAGGAAGTCCCGCGGCGAACTCGCCGTGCGCTACATGAGCAATCCCACCTATCCGATCGGACGGGTCTCGGCGCTTCTCGGCTACGCGCAACAGGGATCGTTCACGAACTGGTTCGTGTCGCGCTTCCACATGACACCGCGCGACTGGCGCGCGAGCCATGCGAAGTGACGGCCGGTGGCAGTGAAGACAAAAAAACGGAGGGTGATGCACTGAGCATCACCCCCCGTTCTTGCCGCACCCGCTATCGCCATCCGATCACTCGGCGCGAAGCTTCACATAGCGCCCCGGTGCGCTCTCGATTGCCTTGTACTTCCTATTGCCGAGCTTCGTGCGTGCCTCGACCTGCTCGCCGGAATGCTGCTTGACCCAGTCGATCCAGTGATTCCACCAGCTGCCGCGCTGCTGAACCGACGTTGCGAGCCACTCGTCGGCGTTCTCGTCGCAGGTATCGTTGGTTCGGTAGCTGCGCTTGTTCTTCGAGGCCGGATTGATCACACCCGCGATATGGCCGCTTGCCCCCAGCACGAACTCGGTTTGCCCGCCCACTAGTTGCGTCGACTGATAGGCGGACCGCCACGGCACGATGTGATCTTCCTCGGCCGCCATCAGATAGCTTGGAATATCGATGTTGCCGAGATCCACCGGCGTGTCGCAGAACTTCAGTTTGTTCGGCACGCGCAGACTGTTTTCGAGGTACATGTTGCGCAGATAGAAGCTGTACATCGGACCGGGCAGATTGGTCGTGTCCGCGTTCCAGTACAGCAGATCGAACGCGGCCGGGGTTTTGCCTTTCAGGTAATTGTTCACGACATACGGCCAGATCAGATCGTTGGCACGCAGCGACTGGAATACGAAGCCGAGTTCGCGTCCGGGATAGAGCCCGCCGCCACCGATCGCATGCTCGCGCATCGCCACGCCCTGCTCGTCGATGAACACGCCGAGATCGCCCGGGTCGGTGAAGTCGAGCAACGCCGTCAGCAGCGTCAGGCTGGCCACGGAGTCGTCGCCGTTCGCACGCATGACCGCCAGCGCCGACGACAGCATCGTGCCCCCCACGCACCAGCCCAATGCATTGACCTGGTCGGCCCGGCTAATCGCACGCGCGACGCTGATCGCCTGCATCACGCCGTCCTCGAGGTAGGCGTCCCACGTGGTCTGCGCCATGTCCTGCTGCGGGTTGCGCCAGGACACGACGAACACCGTCAGGCCCTGCTCGCAGGCGAAGCGCACGAAGGAATTCTCCGGCTGCAGATCCAGGATGTAGAACTTGTTGATGCACGGAGGAACGATCACGAGCGGCCGCGCGGCGACCTTCGGTGTCAGCGGCTCGTACTGGATCAGCTGAAACAGATCGTTCTCATAGACCACCGCGCCACTGGACGTGGCAACGCTGCGGCCCACTTCGAACGCGCTTTGATCGGTAATCGAAATCGAGCCGCTGCCCAGATCGTCGAGCAGATGCGTAACGCCCGCGAGCAGGCTCGATCCGCCCGATTCCACCGCCGCCCGGAGGACTTCGGGATTCGTCGCGACGAAATTCGCGGGGCTGGCGAAGTCGATGAACTGGCGCATGAAAAAGCGCAGCTTGTGCTTGCCCTTTTCGTCGAGCGCGCTCGCCTCGACGAACTCCGCGAGTGCCCGGGCATTGATCAGATAGCTCTGTTTAAGAAGGCTGTACCAGCCGTTGCTGGACCAGTCGTCGGCGTGAAAGCGCCGGTCTCCCTGCTCGGGCTCGGCGACCGCCTTCAACTCCGTGCGCCCGCCGATCAATCCGGCGACGGCGTCGCTCCACAGTTGCGCCTGCTGTTGCAGATAGTGGGCGCTCGTGTGGGTCACGGAGCCTCGCGCGATCGGCCCGTTGAAATCGAAGTCCGAGCCGTCGGTGTCGGGCACCGTCGTCGCGTATTCATCCTTAACCGGCGAAAAACGCCATAAATCGAAGCCGGCATTGACCCAGCCCGTGGAAAACTCATGTGGCATGCTGAATGGCATTCTCATGGCGGGGCTCGCTATCATGCTTTGCTGACGGCGCAAGCCGCGTCCTCGACGACACGGTCGCGGCAGGTTGTCGGCATGACCACGGCGTCGCCTTCGATCACCACCTTGCCGCCGACCGTGCAAACGGTGGACAGCACCACGCGGCGCTTGTCGTGAATCAGTTCCTTGACGGTCACTTCGGCCTGCACGGTGTCGCCGGGTCGAACCGGCGACTTGAAGCGCAGGTTCTGGCCGAGGTAGATCGTGCCCGGGCCGGGCAGCCGCCCCGCGATCGCCGCGGAGATGATGCTGGCGGTCAACATGCCGTGAGCGATGCGCCCCTTGAAGGGTGTGGTTTGCGCAAACTCCTCGTTGATGTGAACCGCGTTGATGTCTCCCGACGCGCCCGCGAAAAGCAGAATGTCCGCCTCCGTGATGGTCTTGGCGAACCGGGCACTCATGCCCGGTCGCAGGTCTTCGAAATCGTATCCGTTAAGCTCATTCATGATTATTCCGCTTGCTGGGCGCGCATTTGCCCTCTCTTCTGGCACGTACTGCGCGTTGTGCCGGACGCTAACCGCTGGATGCGGTTAGCCGAGCGCCTGCTCGAGTTCCGGCACGAGGGTGAACAGATCGCCAACGAGGCCGTAATCGGCGACGCCGAAGATCGGCGCTTCTTCATCCTTGTTGATCGCGACGATGACTTTCGAGTCCTTCATGCCGGCCAGATGCTGGATCGCACCCGAGATGCCGACTGCGACGTACAGTTGCGGCGCGACGATCTTGCCGGTCTGGCCGACCTGATAGTCGTTCGGCACGAAGCCCGCGTCGACCGCCGCGCGCGATGCGCCCAGTGCCGCGCCGAGCTTGTCGGCCAGCGGCTCGAGCACCTTCATGTAGTTCTCGCCATTGCCCAGACCACGGCCACCCGACACGATGATCTTCGCGCTCGTCAGTTCCGGACGATCGAGCTTCGTCACTTCGCGGCTCACGAACTGCGCGAGGCCTGCGTCGGCTGCCGCTTCGATCCTCTCGACCGCTGCGCTGCCGCCAACGGCTGCGACGGCATCAAAACCGGTCGAGCGCACGGTGATGACCTTGATCGGATCAGCCGATTGCACGATCGCGATTGCGTTGCCCGCATAGATAGGACGCTCGAACGTGTCGGCGCTATCCACTGCCGTGATGTCGCTGATCTGCGCGACGTCGAGCTTCGCGGCGATACGCGGCGCGACATTCTTGCCGTAGGCGGTAGCCGGCGCGAGGATGTGCGTGTAGTGCTTCGCCGCATCTTGCACGAGCGTCAGGACCGTCGCTTCGACGTTTTCTGCGAGGCCTGCGGCCAGTTGCGGCGCATCGGCGAGCAGCACCTTGCTGACACCAGCGATCTTCGCGGCGGCATCGGCCGCGCCCTGTGCGTTATGCCCCGCGACCAGCACGTGAATATCACCGCCGATCTTCTGTGCCGCTGCGATCGTGTTCAGCGTCGCGGCCTTGATCGACGCATTGTCGTGTTCTGCAATTACCAGGTTCGTCATTTGCTCTGTCTCCGTGTCGACTGGAGTTAGCGCTTTAGCGCTTACTCCAGTCCCATGCAACATAGTTGCCGTTCTACTTAAAGCACCTTCGCTTCGGTCTTCAGCTTCTCGACCAGCGTCTTCACGTCCGGCACCTTCACACCGGCGGAGCGCCTGGGCGGCTCGGCGACTTTCAGCGTCTTCAGACGCGGCGTGACGTCGACACCGAGGTCTTCGGGCTTGACCGTTTCCAGCGGCTTTTTCTTCGCCTTCATGATGTTCGGCAGCGTCACGTAGCGCGGCTCGTTCAGGCGCAGATCGGTCGTCACCACGGCGGGCAGCGTCAGCGACAGCGTTTCCGCGCCGCCGTCCACTTCACGCGACACCGTCGCCTTGCCGTCCGCCACGACAAGCTTCGACGCGAACGTCGCCTGCGGCAGATTCGCGAGCGCGGCGAGCATCTGGCCGGTCTGATTGGAGTCGTCGTCGATGGCCTGTTTGCCGAGGATCACCAGTTGCGGCTGCTCCTTGTCGACGAGCGCCTTGAGCAGCTTCGCGACGGCGAGCGGCTGCAGGTCTTCACCAGATTCGATCAGGATCGCGCGATCCGCGCCGATGGCGAGCGCGGTGCGCAGCGTTTCCTGCGCCTGCGCAACACCGGCCGACACGGCGATCACTTCGGTCGCGACGCCCGCTTCCTTCAGACGCACCGCTTCTTCAACCGCGATTTCGTCGAACGGGTTCATCGACATTTTCACGTTCGCGATATCGACGCCCGTACCGTCCGATTTCACGCGGACCTTCACGTTGTAGTCGACCACTCGCTTGACTGCTACAAGAACTCTCACGACACTCTCCTTCCCACACCGATAGGGCCGAGCCCTACCGCTTTGAATGACACATTACGTCCGTTGATCGATCAGAACTGGTCTTCGCGCAGCGCCAGCGCGCCTTCGCCATCGCGAGCACCGCGAACCGCCGCTTCGAGCGCGATTGCACGAGGCAGCACCTGCGTCGCGTAGCTATGCGCGGTCGCGATCTTCGCGTCATGGAAGGACGGATCTTCGTCGCGCTTGTCGGCCGCCAGCACGAGCGACCGTGCCACTTGCCAACCCGCGAGCACGATACCCGCGAGCATCAGATAGGACACACTGCCGGCGAACACCGCATTCGGGTCGCTTTTGACGTTCTCGACCACGTAGCGCACCGCGCTGTACAACGCCTCGCGGCCGGCGGACAGATGACGATGCATCGCCTGAAAAGCCGCGCTCGAACCATACGAGGGGTGCGCTTGCACCGCGGCCAGGGTCACGTCGATCTGCGCGAGCAGCATCCCGGCCACCTCGCCGTTGTCGCGCATGGTCTTGCGGCCGACGAGGTCGTTGGCCTGGATCGCCGTCGTGCCTTCGTAGATCGGCAGAATGCGCGCATCGCGGTAGTACTGCGCGGCGCCGGTTTCCTCGATGAAGCCCATGCCGCCGTGCACCTGCACGCCGAGACTTGTCACCTCCAGCGACATCTCCGTGCTCCAACCCTTCACGATCGGCACCAGGTATTCGTAGATCGCCTGATGATTCGCGCGCGTCGCGCCGTCCGGATGACGATGCGCGAGATCGCAATGCGACGCCGACACATAGGCCAGAGCGCGTGCGCCTTCGGTCAGCGCGCGCATCGTCGAGAGCATGCGCCGCACGTCGGGATGCTGGATGATGGCGACCGACTGCTTCGCGGAGCCATCCACGGGACGGCTCTGCACGCGCTCCTTCGCATACGCGACGGCCTGCTGGTACGCGCGATCCGAGATCGCCACGCCCTGTACCCCCACGGCGAAGCGCGCGGCGTTCATCATGATGAACATGTACTCCAGACCGCGGTTCTCCTCGCCGACGAGCTGCCCGATCGCGCCGCCGTGATCGCCGAACTGCAGCACGGCGGTCGGGCTCGCCTTGATGCCGAGCTTGTGTTCGATCGATACGCAGTGAACGTCGTTGCGCTCGCCGAGCGAGCCGTCTTCGTTGACGAGGAACTTCGGCACGACGAACAGCGAAATGCCTCTCACGCCTTCAGGCGCGCCCGGCGTGCGTGCGAGCACCAGATGCACGATGTTTTCCGTCATGTCGTGCTCGCCCCAGGTGATGAAAATCTTCGTGCCGAAGATCCGGTACGAGCCGTCGCCCTGCGGCTCGGCGCGGGTGCGCACGAGCGAGAGGTCGGAGCCGGCTTGCGGCTCGGTCAGATTCATCGTGCCGGTCCAAACACCTGCGATCATCTTCGGCACGTAGCGCTGCTTCAGCTCCTCGCTACCCGCCGTCAGCAGCGCTTCGATCGCGCCGTCGGTCAGGAGCGGGCACAGCCCCAGCGACAGGTTGGCGGCGTTGAGCATTTCGATGCAGGGCGTCGACAGCAGCTTGGGCAGATCCTGACCGCCGTATTCAGACGGATGTTGCAAACCCTGCCAGCCGCCTTCGCTGAACTGGCGAAACGCGTCCTTGAAACCGGCCGTGGCGGTCACCACGCCGTCCTTCCAGGTGCTCGGGCTGCGGTCGCCGTCGACGTTCAGCGGCGCGAGCACGCCTTCGTGCAGCCGCGCGGCCTCTTCGAGCACCGCACGAGCGGTGTCGGCGGTTGCGTCCTCGCAGCCGGGCAAGCCCGCCAGTTGGTCGATTCCGGCCAGTTCCGTGAGTGCAAACAACATTTCTTTGAGAGGCGCGACGTAGCTCATTACCATTCTTCCGATCAGATAGTCCGTAGGGAAAGTCACCCGTCTGGCACCGATGCGGCCGGGGTAACGTATGGCTGAATCGTAGCGTCGGACAGGCCCTGCCCGGTTGTCCAAACCGGACGATCTATTGACATCTCTGGCCACGTCGGAGGGAGTAAGCGCCCCGTGGGAACTGCGTCGGCGGGTGTTGCCGACGCATCGATATGACGCGATCAGCCACCCCGGCGATAGGCCGCCGGGGTGCTGCCGGTCCAGTGACGGAACGCTCTGTGGAATGCGGTGGGGTCGCCGAAGCCGACGTCGCCCGCGATGATGGCGATGGGCTCGCGCGTGCCCGTCAGGCGCTGGATCGCGATGTCGCGGCGCAATTCGTCCTTGAGCATCTGGAACGCCGTGCCCTCGGCGGCAAGATGACGGCACAGCGTTCTGACCGAGCAGTGCAGGCCTTCCGCCGCCTCTTCGATGGACGGGACGTCGGGCAGCCGGGACGCGAGATGTTCCCGCACGCGATGACTGAACAACTGCTCGTTGAACGAAACGAAGATCCAGTCTTCCGGCGCGCGAGCGAGAAACCTGCGCAGGTTCGCCTTGCGCTGACGCACGGGCAGGTCGAAATAGCTGCTGCTGAACTGCATCGAGGTCTGATTGCAGTCGAACTTCGCCGGTCCGGGAAACAGATAAAGATACTCGAGCGCGTGAGCGGGACGGGGAAAGGCGAACTGCACCTGCAACAACGCAATCCGTTGACCGATCAGCCAGGACGCGATCCCATGCGCAAGCTTCAGCATCAGCTCCTGGCCCAGCATGCCGGGTTGCGCTCCCGTGCTTCCCGGACGCAGCGCCAGGCTCGCGACGAGGTCGCCGCGGCGCGACTCGAAGCGGAAGTCGTCCAGCACGAGATGGAAGAACTGGCCGAACCGGTGCATCGCGGATTCGAGATTCGGCGCATCCAGCAGGCTCAGGCAGAGAAACTTGAGCGCGCCGCTGCGCAGCGGGCGCGAGAAAACGCCGGGCATCTCATCGTCGAGTTCGATCGCGAGCGAGCGGTAGAGCGTGGAGAACTGTTCCTCGGTGACGCGCGCTCCAGGCTGGTCCAGAAGCGCGCGCGGAATGTTCGCGCCCGACAGATGCCGGTCGACGATATCCGGCCGCGTCCCGACGCTGCCGAGGAACCCGTTGACGAGCGAGATCGGTACGGTTGCGCCAGGAGCTTGCATGAGAAGGTTCCGCGAGGCGAAGACGCATCAGCATAGCGCCTCCCGCCGCATCGTGGCGAGGGTTCGGCGAATCGCTACGCGAGTGCCGCGTTCGGGGCCCGGTGGTTCCGGTAGCTTGCCGCCTATTGCGCCGATGCGTGCGAGCGCAGATATGGCACGTAGCCGTTCTGAATCTTCAGGATCTTCTCGGCGCACGCGTCATAGTCGTCGCCCTTCGCGCTGTCGGGCCCATACATGCCGCGGCACTGCGCGAACAGCGACAGCGTCGCGCCGCCCGTGCTCTTGTTCGCGCGGGTCGCTGAGAAAGCGGCTTTGCCCGAATCGTCGGGCACGTCGGTATCGATCGCGACCGCGTCCGCGCGGATCACGCGCGTGTCGGAATGCTGCTCGATATAGCGTTTCGTCGCCGCCCACGCGGCATCGCAATTCGCCGGTGTGCAGTCGATCACCGCGTCGCGTTGCGCGGCGCGGAGGTTCGGCTCGCTATGAAGGATCTCCTGCTGGGCGCGCTGCGCCTGCTTTTCCGGGGACGAGCAGGCGGCCAGTGCGCATGCGACGAGTGCGAAGGCAGCGATCTTTTTCATGAGTAGACTTCGGAGGCCATGGTCGAGCGCGATTATAGCGGTGCGGGGAAAGCGATTGCGTATTCACGACTCACATGCTGGGTTGGTAACTTCGGTTGGCGTCATCGCCCTTAGGTGTTCGCCACCAGCAACTCCTCCGCATTGCCCGGCGGTCGCAGCCCATCCGTCCGAGCCGCGAAGTAGCGCTGCGTCAGATCGGCCGCGGACACGTGCCGCGCGTCGTCAAAGCCCGCTTCGCGCGCCATGGCGATCATCCGCTGCGGCATGAAGAAGCTGATGAACGGTGTACCGCTCGCACGCGCGCCCTTCTCTGCCATTTCGAGTCCGGGGCGCACGTCCGGGTCCGCCATCTCCAGCGGCAACAGGAACGTCATCGCGAACGTCGAGCCGCGCGCCAGCCCGGCCACTTCGCGCAGCGTCGCCGCATTCGCCTCTTTCGTCAGATACATGCTGACGCCGGTCGACACGACGACGGCCGGCCTGGTTTCGTCGAAGCCTTCGGCGACGAGACGCTGCCGCCAGCTATCGCCCGCTTCGAAGTCGACCGGCACGAAACGCAGCCAGTCCGGCAGGCCGAAACCAAGCTCGCCGAGCCGCTGACGCTTCCACGTTTGCGGTCCCGGCGGGTCGACCTCGAACACGGTGAGCCGCGACGCAATGTCGGGCCGGCGTTGCGCGAAGCTGTCGAGACCGGCGCCCAGAATCACGTATTGATCCACCCCGCGCCCGGTCTGCTCGACGACCAGATCCTCGATAAAGCGTGCGCGCGCGACGATCGACGCGCGAAACGGCCGCGTGAACCGCGGATCCATATCGCCGCGGCTGCGCCAGTCTTCGGCGGGCGCCAGCAACTGCAAGCCGACTTCGTCTTCGAGCACGTGCGGCGGCGCGTCGGCCTGCACGTGCAGCGCACGCCACAACGCGACGCGCGCGGCGGTGCTGTCGGGTGCGATGTGTCGTGGATCGCTCATGGTATTTGCCCGCTTGGGTTGATGTGCCAATGCCACCGCTGCTCAATGGAACAACGGCAGCGCGAGAAACAGTTTGATGACGATCGCGTTGACGATGTCCATGAAAAACGCGCCCGTCAAGGGCACAATCAGGAACGCGAGATGAGAATGGCCGAAGCGGTTCGTGATCGCCTGCATGTTCGCGATCGCGGTCGGCGTGGCGCCAAGTCCGAGGCCGCATTGCGCCGCGCACAAAACGACCGCGTCGTAGTCGCGGCCCATCGCGGGGAACGTGATGAATACCGCGTAGAGCGCCATCAGCAGCGTCTGTGCCGCGAGGATCGAGATGATCGGCACCGCGAGCGCGGCAAGCCCCCAGAGGTCGAGCCGCATCAGCGCCATCGCGAGAAAGAGCGCGAGCGCGACGTTGCCGACAAGCGCGACCGCGTGCTGGTCGATCCGCACACGCAGGAGCGCGAGCACGTTGCTCAGGATCACGCCGATGAACAGCGTGCAGACGAACGTCGGCAATTCGAACGCGGTGTCCGCGATCCAGTCGGCAAACATTTCGCCGCCCGCGAGGCAGATCGAGATCAGCGCGAGCGTCGTGATGATCGCGGCGGGCGTGGTGGCCTGCTGCGCCTTCGGTTCTTCGAAGACCAGCGTTTCGTCCTTTAGCTGTTTGACGCGCAGCAACTCGTCGGCGCTGATCCGCCGCATCAGCAGCCGTGCGATCGGACCGCCGAGCACGCCGCCCATCACGAGGCCAAACGTCGCGCAGCCGATCGCGATCTCGGTCGCCGACTCCAGTCCGTGACGCTCGGTAAAGATCTGGCTCCAGGCGGCGCCAGTACCGTGGCCGCCCGACAACGTGACCGAGCCGCCGAGAATCCCAAGCAGCGGATCGACGCCGAGGGCGAACGCAAGCAGCAAGCCGACCACGTTCTGCAGGATCAGCAGCCCGCAGACCAGCGCGAGAAAGCGGATCAACACCGGGCCGCCCGCCTTCAAACTCGATAGATGCGCATTCAGACCGATCGTCGAGAAAAACGCGAGCATCAGCGGCGCCTGCATCGTCGAATCGAACCTGACCTGCACGTGGGTGGTGAGGCGCGTGATCAGCACGCAGATCGCGACGATGAGCCCGCCTGCCACCGGCGCCGGAATCGAATAGGTCCTTAGCACGCCGATCCACTGCACGAGCTTTTCGCCGAGCAGCAGCACGAGCGACGTCGCGACCAGCGTGGCATATACGCCAATAGTCATGAATGGCCTCCGAGCGGGAGCATGACAACGTTTTCTGTTTTCCCGGCGCGACGCCGCGGCGCATCGGGATGCGGCAAGGCTATGTCGTCATCCGGAGCGCGCGCGAACCTGCGACATCTTAGCCAATCCGTCCAGGCAAAGTATGATTTTTCTTGAGTTTTATCCGGCAAGGTCGGAGCCCGTATTGGGTTTCTCAGTACACGGAGTGACCGACAGATTCTCGCACTGACGTGAATTCAAAGTAGCGGGAATAGGAGATGCGTAGCTCTGCAGGATAGCCCGACGAGCGCTGTCTAATTGCGTCGCAAGTATTAATCGGATGCCACCCAACCAGGAGATGTCATGAAACCAATCCTCTACCGCCGGCTTCTCGCGAGCGCGATCACGATCGCTATCGCCGCGATATGCGCGAGCTGCAAGCCCGCCGATAAGGCGGGTGGAACAGCCAACGCGGATTCGGCGGCGAGCAGTTCGCCGTCCGCCGCAAGTCAGTGACAAACAGATGACTGCATTGCCGTGCGTGGACGTGGCAGTCCTGTCCACGCACCTCCACCCTGCTTCACCGCTTTGCTATTGCGGCAACGCATAGGCAATCACGTAGTCGCCGAGCTTCGTACCGAATGAGCCGTGACCGCCTGCCGCAATCACCACGAACTGACGTCCGTTGACCGAATAGCTCATCGGCGTTGCCTGCCCGCCGGCGGGCAGACGCGCCTGCCAGAGCTGCCTGCCGTTGTTCACGTCGAAGCCGCGAATGTAGTTGTCGGCCGTCGCGCCGATGAACGCCACGCCGCCCGCCGTGATGATCGGGCCGCCGAGCATCGGCATCCCCATCTTGAACGGCAACGGAAGCGGTGAGCTGTCCCGCACCGTTCCGATCCGCTTCTTCCATACGATCTGGTTGGTCTTCAGATCGATCGCCGAAATGAAGCCCCAGGCAGGTTGCTTGCAAGGAAGACCGACCGGCGACATGAACGCATTCAGTGTCACGCCGAACGGAACGCCGTATTGCGGCTGAATTCCGGTCTCCGTCCCCGAACCTTTCGCGCCCGGTATCGGCTGAATCGGATTGCCCGGGCCACGCGGAATCAGCCGCGAAACGAACGGCAGCGCAATCGGATTGGCGACCGCAATCTGGCGATCTGTGTCGACCGCCATGCCGCCCCACTCGAACATGCCGAGATTGCCCGGAAAGACCAGCGTTCCTTGCTCTGATGGAGGTGTGAAGGTGCCTTCATAGCGCAGCTTGTGGAACATGATCCGGCATACCAGCTGGTCGTACATCGTGGCGCCCCACATGTCGGCATCGGTGAGATCCTTCGATGGCCGGAAGGTCAGTCCGGAGAACGGCTGGGTAGGCGAAACATGGTCGCCGGGCGCCGCACCCTGCGGCACCGGACGCTCCGGAGCCGGCACCACCGGCACGCCCGTGCGCCGGTCGAGCACGAACAGGTTGCCGGTTTTGGCGGGCGCATACACGACAGGCACGGTATTGCCCTTGACGTCGGTAATGTCCGCGAGCGTGGGCTGCGATGGCAGGTCCATGTCCCACAGGTCGTGGTGGACCGTCTGATAGAACCACGCGAGCTTGCCCGTCGACGCGTGCAGCGCGAGCAGGCCGCTCGCGAAACGCTCCTGCTCCGCCGTCCGGTTGCCGCCCCAGATGTCCGGCGTGGTCACGCCCATCGGCAGATAGACGATGTCCAGCTTGGGATCGTATGCAGCGGGCGCCCACGAGTTCGGGGACGTGAGCGTGTAGTGACCGCCGGCGGGAGGATTCTGATTCGGGTCCTTCGCGCCCGAGTCGAACGCCCACAGCAGTTCGCCGGAACGCACGTCGAAGCCGCGGATCACGCCCGACGGCTCGCGCGTCGAATAGTTGTCCTCGACCGCGCCCGCGACGACGATCACGTCGTTCGTGATGACCGGCGGTGAGGTCGGCTCATACATGCCGGGGGTCGTCACCGGCTGGTTGTGCTGGAGATCGAGATCGCCGCCGTTGGCAAAGGTTTTGCACAGCGCCCCTGTCTCCGCGTCGAGCGCATACAGGTGGCCATCGTTGACGGGCAGATAGATGCGGCGCATGCAGGCCCCCGCGGTCGCGGCAGTCGCAGCGGACGCAGACGCTGGTTGCTGCTGAGCGGGCGCCGCGGCCGACGCTGCCTGCTGATCCGGCGCAGCGGCCGATGCTGCCTGCTGCTCCGGCGCCGCGGCCGATGCTGCCTGCTGATCCGGCGCGGCGGCCGATGCGCCCGAGGGCTGATCAGCCGTCGGCGCGGGACCGGCCGCGGAAAGATCGACGTAAGCCACACCACGGCAGGTCACGTGCTGGAACGACGGATCGGCCTTCAGCTGCGGATCGAATTTCCATTTCAACTTGCCGGTCCGCGCATCCAACGCCCATAGGATCTGATGCGGCGAGCATAGAAACAAGGTCTCGCCGATCTTGATCGGCGTGACTTCGTCCGTAATCTCGACGGGGTCGTTGGGGCCTTTGCTATCCCCGGTCCGGAAGATCCACGCGACCTGTAAGTCCTTGACGTTTGCAGGCGTGATTTGAGTCAGCGGGGAATAGCGGGTACCGGCCTGGGTGCGCGCGTAGGCCGGCCAGTCGGCGGCGCTATCACCGGTCTCTGCGGGGGCCGCCGATGCCGCACTGAAGCTGCCGTTGACCGTTTGCGGGTCGTTGAAGTTCGCGTAGACGAGCACGCCCGCCCAGACAGCCAATGCAACGACGAGCGAACCCATGCCGAGCCCGCGTGCGCCCTCCATCCGCCAGCTCACGAGCAGCAGTAGCCACACGCCGAAAATGACCAGCACCCCGGAGCGCGGAGCCAATGCCCAGAAGTCCGTGCCGGACTCCCACAGTGCCCAGACCGCGGTCGCAATCATCACGAGCGCATAGAGAACGAGCGCAGCGGGCTTGCGCCGGTAAAGCAACCACGTCACTACTGCGAGCAGCAGGCCCGTGATCAGGTAGTACCACGACCCGCCTACGGCAATCAGCCATGCTCCGCCGATCACGAGGTAAAGCGAAGTGAGCGCGAGAAACACAAGTGTGATTGCACCGATGACGACTGACCAACCGGGCTGTCTCGACATGATGATCTTCCACCTTAATCAAGAACGACGTGCGCGCGCAGACCGCAAAAGATGGGCCTGGTCTGTCCTGTTGTTCGATGCAGGCGCCTGACTTCTCGCGGGTTATCGCGCGTGCAGCGATGAGATCGAACCTGCCGCGGACATGCAACCGATACCTCGCTATCTGACCTGTTGGCCCAGGTGGTCGAGAGCGTAGCGTCGGCAATGCTCAAGATATGCCGCTTCGTTGGCGACGGTCAATTGAATCATGCTGCGCCACAGCGATGATCGGTGAGCTTCCAGCCCGCTCGCTCCAACGCGATATGCACGGCCGGCACGGGACCGAGACCGAACATGCCGGGCTCGACGGCGGCGATGCCGAAAGCCGCAAGACGCGCACTCGGTTCGATGCCCCTGGCGTCGGCATAACCGCGCTCGGCCACGACCATTGCCGCCGCACCGCTGTTCAGGCCGGGCGCATTGCCCGCCGTGATCGTGCCATCGGGACGGAACGCGGGACGCAGCTTTGCCAGCGTTTCCACGGTCGTTTCCGGACGCGGCTGCTCGTCGCGCGTGAACTGGATGCTGCCCTTGCGCCCTTCTATTTCGACGGCGACGAGTTCGGCATCGAATGCGCCGCGTTGCGCCAGGCGATCGCCATGGCCCTGAGGCGCGAGAAGATCGCCGTTTCGACCGCGCATCCATTCGCGGCGTCGGCGCACGTACCGCACGCGATCCGGCTCGCGCTCGGCTCGGTCAGCTTGACGACGCTCGAGCAGTCGCTGCAAACGGTCGCGCGGGTCATTGCCGACCAGACCTACTGATCGAAGACTGCGCTGGGCCGCCCCCATCATCCCGGCGCGGCCCAGCGCGCATTGCGACGTATCGCCTGTGGCGGTTGTCCAAACGCTCGAGTGAACGCATCGCGCATGCGGCGCGGGTCGGAAAATCCGGTCTGCTGGGCGATCTGTTCGACCGTATGGCGGCTCCTTTCCAGCATGAGTCGCGCGGCTTCGAGACGCAGTCTCTCGACGGCCTTGGCGGGAGATTGCCCCGTCTCCGCCCGGAACGCGCGGCTGAACTGACGCGGGCTGAGCCGCGCCACTTCGGCCAGTTGTTCCACCAGCAGCGGTTGCGCGAGATTCTTCCGCGCGTACGTCAGCGCGGACTGAATGCGATCCGATTTCGCATCGAGTTCCAGCAACGCCGAATGCTGGGACTGACCACCGGCGCGTCGATGAGAAACGACGAGCGTTTGCGCGACCGATCTCGCAACGTCCACCCCCAGATCGGCCTCGACCAGCGCCAACGCGAGATCGATTCCCGCCGTCATGCCCGCCGACGTCCAAATCGAACCGTCGACCGCGTAAATCCGGTCTTCCTCCACACGGATGCGCGGAAAATGCTTCCGCAGCGCGGACGCATAGACCCAGTGCGTGGTGGCGCGCTTGCCGTCGAGAAGGCCCGCTTCGGCCAGCACGAAGGCGCCCGTGCAAATAGCGGCGACGCGCCGGGCCGTCGCCGCGCTGTGACGTGCGTAGGCGAGCAGCCCATGGGACGGCCGCGCCGCGCCCGGATCGCCGCCCGCGAAAAGGACCGTGTCGAACGTTCGCTCTTCGAAGGGTTCGGTCATCACCGTGGGACCACCGATCGGTCTGACCGGCGCGCCATGTTCCGACAGCGTGAGTACTTCGTAGAACGATTCACCGAATTTCTGATTGGCAAACGAAAACACCGGCTGCGCGGCGAGCGACATGGCATGGAACCCATCGAACACGACGAACGCGACTGACGGCACGGCGATTCCTTTGAGTGGTGTCCTGAAACCGTAGTTTCTACGTCCTTTGCGATCTCGGCGGCCGCCCATATAAATGCGCTATGGATGCCCGGATTTGATTGAACGCGAATGAGCGGACCTCGACGATCCTTCCGCACCAGCGGTCGACCGACTCTTTCAGTTCCCATTCTAGTCACCGTTTCTTTATCGCAGGTCAGGAGAACTCCTCATGAAAGTCCTCAAATCTCTACTCGTCACCGCGCTGATGGCGGCGCCCGCCATCGCGAACTTGCCGGCGACCGCGCTTGCGGCCGAAGCGGCCGCGACGTCTGCCGCGTCGACGGACGACACGGCGATCCGACCGTTCACGGCGCACTTTTCCGACGCGCAGCTAGCCGACCTGAAGAAACGCATCGCGCAGACGCGCTGGCCGCAACCGGAGACGGTGTCGGATCGGTCGCAAGGCGCGCAGCTCGCGAAGCTGCAGGCGCTCGTGCAGTATTGGGGCACCGGCTACGACTGGCGCAACGCTGAAGCGAAGCTCAACGCGCTGCCGCAGTACGTGACCACGATCGACGGCGTCGATATTCACTTCATCTGGGTACGCTCGAAAAATCCCGGTGCGTTGCCGCTCATCATGACGCATGGCTGGCCCGGCTCGGTCTTCGAAGAGCTCAAGGTGATCGGACCGTTGACTGACCCGGTAGCGTACGGAGGACGGGCGGAGGATTCGTTCGATCTGGTTCTGCCATCGATGCCCGGATATGGGTTTTCGGGCAAGCCGGCAACGGCCGACTGGACGCCTGATCACATCGCGCGAGCATGGGAAGAACTGATGCGGCGGTTGGGCTATCAGCACTACGTCGCGCAGGGCGGAGACTGGGGCTCGGCGATCGCCGACAAGATGGCCGCGCAAAAGCCGCCGGGCTTGCTCGGCATTCACGTCAACATGCCAGCGACTGTCCCGCCCGAAATCGCAAAACGGCTGAAGGCAGGCGATCCGCCGCCGCGCGGACTTTCCGACAAGGAGAAAATCGCCTACCAGTCGCTGAACAATCTGTACACGCGCGGCGGCGGCTATGCGGCGATGATGGTCACACGTCCGCAGACGATCGGCTATGCGCTCGCGGACTCTCCGGTCGGGCAGGCTGCGTGGATGTACGACAAATTCGCGGACTGGACCTACAGCGGCGGCGATCCTGAACGGTCATTGAGCAAAGACGAGATGCTCGACGACATCACGTTGTACTGGCTGACCAATACCTCCACGTCGGCGGCGCAGCTGTACTGGACCAACAACGCGAACAACTTCAATAGCGTGAACATCTCGATCCCAGCCGCCGTGACGGTGTTTCCCGGCGAGATCTATCAGGCGCCCCGCAGTTGGACCGAGCGCAGCTATCACCACCTCATCTACTTCAACGAAGTGAACAAGGGCGGCCACTTCGCGGCATGGGAACAACCGCAACTTTTCTCGGAAGAAATTCGCGCGGCCTTCAGGTCGCTGCGCTGATCGCTGTCTCGCACGGCGTAACGTTCGAAGGAGATTCGCAATGTCGAATGAAATCAACAGGCGTCGTCGACGCCTTCTCGGGAGCGCGACATCCACAGCGTCGCCGAGGCTTCGCTGCGGATCGCATCGGCGGGCTATCGGGTGATCGTTCCACACTTGCGCGGTTATGGCACTCACAGGCGAAGTCGGCCAGATTGAATCAGTGCTGCACGAAGTGGATCCGCAGCATGCGCTAAAGATCAATAGGCGGGCGGCCATTGCCGCGCTTCGGATAATGCGGCTCGATCACCGCGCACAGTTGCGCCCATGGCACGATCGCGTTCATCGTGTCGAGAAACTCGTCGCGCCGCGTGCGTTCGCGGTGCGTCTCGAAACCCGTTCCCTGATCGGCTGCCATCGCCAGCGTCTGCTGCTTCATCCTGTTTCGCCTTCCTCGTTCGATCCGATCTCTGACGCCTGACGTACCGGTTCGGTGGACTTAATTAGCGTTGCCCTGGACGGGTCTGGCTTGGGTAGTCCCACATAGCATCTCTGCCTTGGCCAACGGACGGACAGCAGCGCGAGGAAGTTCTCGTGCTGCTCGCAGTTACGATGAAGCGTCTGGATGGGCGGGCACCGTGAATTGAAAGATCGCGCCGCGCGGCACGTTCGCGCTTGCCCACAATCGGCCGCCGTGCGCCTCGACGATCGAACGGCAGATCGGCAGCCCCATCCCCAAACCGGTCGGCTTGGTGGTGTAGAAAGGAGCGAAAAGGCGCTCGGCACTGTCCGCGGCAAAGCCAGGCCCCGAATCGAGCACCGTCACGAGTACACAGCCCGAGTCGGCTCTTGCCGTGCTGATGAGCAATTCCCGCACGCCATCGCTGACACCGCTCATAACCTCCATCGCGTTGATGAGCAAGTTAAGGAGGACTTGTTGCAACTGGACCCGATCTCCTTCAATTAGCGGTAATCGGTCCGCGAGATGCGTCTGCACCGAGGCGCCGTGCTTCCACGCTTCGCCACGGGTGAGCTCAATCACCTCGCGGATTGCCTCGTTGATGTCCACCGGTTCCTTCCGTGGCGGCGTCTTCCTGATCAGTTCATGGATGCGGCCGATTACGTCCCCCGCTCGGTTACCGTCGTTGACGATCCGGCCGAGCGCCTGCCGGGCCTTCTCGACTTCAGGAGGCTGGCCGGCGAGCCATCGCAGCGCCGCCTGGGCGTTGGTGACCGTCGCGGCGATCGGCTGGTTGACTTCATGAGCGATCGAGGCCGTGAGTTGGCCCAGGGTTGCGACACGATTCGCGTGCGCCAGCTCCCTTTGCACCTCCCGGTAACGCCGATCGCTCTCGTGGGCTTCGGTTTCGGCACGCTTGCGCTCGGTCAGATCCACGACGAATGCCACACCTTCCGTCCCGCTTGCGTCAAACGTGGCCAAACCGACCAGAACGGGCACACGGCTACCGTCCCTCCTGATGTACTCCTTCTCGTAAGGCTGGGCGCGCCCCGTCTGCCCGGCCTCCACCAGGGCCCGTTCGCTGCGCGGGAGCCATTCCTGCGGCGTCAGATCCCTCCAGCCTACGCGACCTGAGCCTATATCTTCACGCTCGTATCCCACCATGCGCAGAAATGCGTCATTGGCCTCGAGAATCTCACCATCGAAATTCCAGACAATGATCCCGATGATGTTGGCATCCACGAGGCGCCGGATCTTCGACTCGCGTTCGAGCAGTGTTTGTTCGGTGCGTTTGCGCTCGGTGATATCCATTACCGCGCCCACGAAACGGAAGCGATCCGGATCACAGCCGTTCACGCCATGCGCCACAGCTCGAACATACTTGATAGAAGCATCAGCCATCAGCAGACGATGCTCGACCGTAAATGCCTTCCTTTCGCTTGCGGCGCGGTCAATGATTTGCTGCACACGGACACGATCGTCCGGATGCGTCCGGTCGATGATGGCCTGCACGGTGGGCTTGATGGCAGCGTCGAGCTCGAATATTCGATAAGTCTCATCTGACCAATAGATGTCGCCGCTCGATGGGTTCCAGCCAAAACTCCCTGTGTGGCTCAGTCGTTGGGCTTCCGCCAGATACATCTCGCTCCGGTGTAGCGCCTGCTCGACGTTCTTGCGTTCGGCTCGCTCACTTGCTTCGCGCAGCGCGCGCCGCACTGCGGGCACCAGCCTCGACAGCCGCGTCTTCAGAACGAAATCGGTAGCGCCACTCTTCAGCGCCTCTACCGCCAGTTCTTCGCCAAGCGTGCCGGAAACCAGGATAAAGGGCACCTCGGGACGTTCGCGCAGAGTGACCTCCAATGCCGAGAGGCCGTCGAACGCCGGAAGTTTGTAATCCGCGAGAATCAGGTCGATTCCAACGGTTTTCAACGCAGCCTCGAAGTCCGCACGCGATTGCACGCGAACGATTTCGCAGCAGAGATGATCGGCTTGAAGGAACTCTTGAATGAGTTCGGCGTCATTCGCGTTATCTTCCAGCAACACAATGCGAAGCCCCGACATTATTGCCCCTTCCTCATGCTGCCTGGCGGCGGCTCATTGATGACTGCCCAGAATACGCCTAGCTCCTTGATGGCATTTATAAATTCATGAAAGTCGACCGGCTTTACTACGTACGCGTTTACCCCGAGTTTATAGCTTCGCATCATATCTTTCTCTTCGTGCGACGACGTGAGCACCACCACGGGAATGAGCTTCAAACGTTCGTCCGACTTCACTGTGTCCAGGACTTCCAAGCCATCGACCTTGGGGAGTTTCAGATCCAGTAACATGACTGAAGGGTTCTCGTCGTAGCGATCGACAAATTCCTCCCTGCAATAGAGGTAATCCAAGGCTTGCTGTCCGTCTCTGGCAACCACTACCTCGTTTGCCAAGTTACAGTCTGACAGCGCGGCCAGAGTGAGTTCGACGTCTCTCGGGTCATCCTCGACGAGCAGAATGCGTCCTAGTTGGTCCATGGTGTCCTCGCAGTCTTTGCCGTTGCACCGTGTGCCTTAGGCACTGAAAAATAGAAAGTAGCGCCCTGATCCACCCCCCCCTCTGCACGGACCTTGCCTCCGTGGCGGACGATGATGCGTTGAACGATAGCTAGTCCGATGCCAGTACCTTCAAACTGCTCCGGGAGATGCAGACGTTGAAAAACGCCGAACAGTTTATGCGCATACCGCATGTCAAAGCCTGCACCATTATCTTTCACAAACACCTCCACCACGTCTTTATTCGGGTCCACGCAACCAATCTCGATTTCGGCCCGCGTTCGCATGCGTGTGAATTTGACCGCATTGGCGACGAGATTGGCGATAACCAGTCGGAGCATGGGACGATCCCCGTAGCAGACCGGAAGAGGGTTGATTGTCCATACAATGTCTCGCCCGCTCGTTTCTTGCCCGATCTCCGCAACGACCTCCTTGACGAGCTGATCGAGGCTCACCGGCGTCTTTGTGGTCTCCACCTGTCCGACCCTGGAAAAGGCCAGCAAATCGTCGATCAGGTTACTCATTCTTTTTGCCGCCTCGACAATCGTTTGTATGTAGCGACGACTTTTATCATCGAGCGAAGAGGCCGCCTGTTTTTGTAGTAGCTCGGAGTATCCGATCACATGGCGAAGTGGCGCGCGTAGATCGTGCGAGACGGAATAGGCGAAGGATTGCAGTTCCTTGTTACTCGTTTCAAGCTGCTCAGCCCGCGCGGTGACTTCCTGATTGAGCCTGTGAATCTCGCTTTCTTTATGCTGACTCTGTTGCAATTCGGCCTGAAGGCGATCGCTGGTGTGACGAAGCTCAGTTTCGATTCGCCGTCGCGCAGCGACGAAACCGGCAAAGATCAAGCCCCATGCCGTGAAAACTAAAAAACGCGGAAAATCTTTGCTTTGAAGACCGATGGTGTACAGCGGCGCAGAAAGAAAATAATCGTAGGATGCCACCGATAGCACGACTGCCAGCACGGAAGGTCCTACCCCTCCGTACCAGCAAGCAACCCCGATGGCGAAGTTAAAAGGGGACCCGTAGATGTCGTGGATCCCGAAAAACCGGAACACGAGCGCCAGCCCAAGTGCAGCCCCAACGCAGACGACGGATAAGCCGTAGCGCAGAATCGGTGAGCGACTTTGCAAGTCCAGGTGCAAGTGCGCCAAGCTTCGCCTCATTTCCAAAGGTGCGGATCCCCTGAACTAAAAATTATAGTCGTCCCAGTTCCGATAGTTGAGCAGGCGGGGACGCCCCAACGCGGATGCGTTGGCGAGCCGGCTCATGCTTGTGCCCGTTGTCCGCCTCGATCATCGCGATGGTGCGGGTGTGGTCCACCAACGATTCGTCTGCCAAATAGACCGCCAGAAGTCTTCCGTTAAACCGATCAACACCGCTTGACAAACATGGATAGGCAAATCGGCGAATGGCAGCTCAGGGGTTCAGTAGCTGCCGCAGATGGGGTGCCGGGTTCAATGGGTCGGAAGTACCCATTCGGCTCTCTGGAGAAGCGGTCATTGGCAGGCTCCAGCCTGACTTCGCGCCGAAGAGGCGAGGCAGACAGGAAGCCTTCCACCATGAAGGTACGGACGCCGCGCGTCAAGACGGGCTGCAGACCACCGCGGTCAGCAACAACGGAATCACCGTGCGAACGGTAGCGTTGCTGCCAGCATCGCGCACGCGCGATTCGACCGCGTCGCTGGGAGCGGACAGCACAGCGCCGTACAGCGGGCCCGCGAACGCATTGCCGCGGCCCTTCTTGAACGTCCCGTCGTCCTGCTCGTACCCAAGCACGGCGTAGACACGAAAGCCGAAGGCCGTTATGTCGCTGCCTTGCGTTGGCCGAAACGCGTTGACCGAATTCGCCTCAACGTGCATCGGATTCGGGTCGATGTACTGGTTGTTGATGAGCTGCCCGATAAACGCGTGTGGACTCGCCCTGCAGTCGAATTGCCCATCAAGCGCGTACGCGTGCGCCGCGACTGGCCGGAAGCCTGCGCCTGACACCAGCAGTATGACGAGTACTTTTAGAAGACGGATTGCCATGGTGAACTTGCCAGAACCGCGGGGTCGACCGGCAAAACACGAGCCAGCCTGTAGTCTCGTAGATTTTCGCCGTCCGCGTGTGCGTGTTATGAGCGAACGATGCAGTTGGGGTAGGAGTCGGCTCAGCGGCTCGGCTCCGACCATGTCTGACGAATGGCCGATGTTCGCATGCGTACGCCGCTGTGATTGGCCTCGCACGAGCGTCTGAGGTTATGTGCCATCCCTGACATGCAGCGCGCCCATTGCGCTCCGGTCGCACCGCGGCCCGCGCCGCCGAATCCCGCGCCGGTCATCCCAACCGCGAGATGGACCTTCCTGTTTCCCCATCGGCGCGCAAGCGCACGGACGTCCTTGGCGGGCACGCCGGTTTCGCCCTCCTGCCACTCGGGCGTCTTGGGAACGCCGTCGGTTTCGCCCAGAAGATAGGCCCTCCACTCGTCGAACCCGGTCGTGCGGGTGGCGATGTAATCCTCGTCGTACAAGCCCTCCATGACCCATACGTACATGATGGCGGTGGCGAGAGCAGCATCGGTTTGCGGTCGGACCGGAATCCAGCGCCCGCCCAGCAACTGCGCGGTAGGGTTGCAGTGTGGGTCGATATGAACGAACTCTATGCCGAGGTCCTTGGCCCACAGGCGCCGCGGCGTGCCCTCGAATCCCGCGTAGGCCCCGTTGGTACTTTCGGGATCGCAGGACCAGAACACGATCATGTCGGCTTCCTTCAGGCAATCCTCGACGCCACCATTGCCGGATGGCACGCCGACGCGCATCGAGTTAACGAAATGCTGCATGGCGCCCCAGTACCAGCCTTCCCAGCTATCCGGATTGGCCGCGACCCGGGTGAAGCCGATCAACCGCGCAAGGGTCACAGCGCAGATCCAGTCAAGCGGCAGCCCGGTGCCATGCATCCCTTTCAGGCTCGCACCGCAGCGCGAACAACTGGCAACCTGCCCTTTCAGACGCGAAGGTTTGCGAAATAGCAGATCGCATTCCTGGCAGGCAATCAGTTTCTGACGCTCCATACGGACCGACCAGGATGAATTTTCTGGTGTCATTCGACGCGGCTGAAATGCCGGCTCATTTATGTTGTGGGTGCCTAACTAGCGCCTGGCACCACAGCTACTCTCGATGGATGGCGACCCGGTCAAGGGCCGCTCATCCCGAACTCATCGAGGGACGATCATTCTCTTGACGCGGCTACCGGCTGCCCGGCCGGCAGTTCGCCCATCGACTGGAACAGCGCCGCAGTATCGCTCATACGCTGGCTTGCTGCGCGAATCGAGCTGAGCTGTGCACTTAGAAACCGCTGCTCACTGGCATACTGTGCCGTAGAAGGCAGGGAGCCCATGCGATGGCGCGACGCCGTATCATCGAATGCCGCCCTCGCGGCCTCCGCCGCCGCTTCCGTCGACGCGAGTGTCTGTGCGTCGTTTTCCAGTGCGGCAAGCGAATCCGCGACATTCTGGAACGCCGACAGAACGGTGGACTTGTAGTTCAGCACGGCCGCATCGTAAGCGTCGATCGACGCCTTGCGGTGCGCGAGCAGCGCGCCGCCATGGAAAATCGGTTGCGTCAGGCTCGCACCAATGGCCCAGAGTCCGCCCGCGCCTGAGAGCACCGCCGGCCAGCTAAAGCCGCCGCGGCCCATCGAGGCCGTCAGCGACAGGCTCGGAAAGAGCTGCGCGATCGCAGCGCCGACATCGGCGGCTGCGGCCTTCAGGGCGGCGTCGGCTGCCTGTACGTCGGGGCGCGAACGCAGCAGGACCGACGGCACCTCGACAGGCACGTGTTCGGGCAACACCAGGCTGTCGAGATCGGGAACGGCCGGGGCGTTGTCCGGCGTGCGGCCCATCAGCACCGCGAGCGCATGGAGGGCTGTGGCGCGCTGCTGGCGTAATGCAGGAAGACTCGCCGCAGCCGTAGCCGCATCCTGCGTCGATGCGAGCGCCTGCGCACGGGAAACTGACCCGAGTGCGTACCGCTGCTGGTCCTCGTTCGCGACCGTCCTGGCCACGGCGACGAGCCGTTCGGTGAGCGCGATCTGGCGATCGAGTGCCGCCACGCTGATCGTCGTACCGACGATGTTTGCCGCGAGCGCGCGCCGCGCCGCCTCCAGTTGATACGCCTGCACGTCGACGCGAGCGGCGCTGGCCGCGTTCGCCGAACGCGTCGCACCGAACAGGTCAAAGGTGTAGGACGCGAGAACCTGTCCGGCAAAAAAGTTATAGCGAACCTCGCTGGGGCCAATGCCGGGCACAAGCGGTGTACGCCCGCGATCGACTTGTGCGGCAGCATCGATTGAAGGCAGCGTCGATGCGCCGACCTGGGCGCGCAGTTCCTGCTGCGCGGCTGCGAGCGTCCGCTGCGCAGCCCCGAGCGTGGGGCTGTTGCGCAAGCCTTCCTCGACCAGTGCACTCAGCGCGTCCGACCGGTAAAGCTGCCACCATTGCGGAACGCCCACTGCGCCGATATCGAACTGCTGCGCCACGCCGCCCGCTGCGACGGTCTTCGCCGGCTGTGCCTCGGCACCGTAGTGCGCAGGCGAAGGCATCGCCGGGGGCGCGCCGCTGGGACCGAACGAGCAGGCCGTCAATGCGAGTGCCGCTGTCACGGCAAGAACGGATGTTCTATACACGAGGCTCATGCTCAAATCTCCGTATGCTCGTCCACGACCGGTTGCATTCCGCGCTCGTCGTGCCGGACCCTGAAGCACGCCGCGTACAGCGCGGGCAGGAAGAACACGGTCAGTACTGTGGCGATCGTGATACCGCCCATCAGTGCGGTCGCCATCGGACCGAAGAAGCCCGAGCGCAGCAGCGGAATCAGCGCGAGGACGGCGGCGGCCGCCGTCAGCATGATCGGCCTGAAACGCCTTATGGTTGCGCCGATAATCGCGTCGAAGCGCGCATGCCCTGCCGCGATATCCTGATCGATCTGGTCGACCAGAATCACGGAGTTGCGCATGATGATGCCGAACATCGCAATCACGCCCAGCAGCGCGACGAAGCCGAAAGGCTTGCCGAACAGCAGCAGCGCGGCCACGACGCCAATCAGGCCGAGCGGCGCCGTCAGCACGACGATGAAGGTCCGCGCGAAGTTCTTGAGCTGGATCATCAGCAACAGCAGCACGGCGATGATCATCAACGGCATTTCGGCATTGATCGACGTCTGGCCCTTCACGCTTTCTTCGACCGCGCCGCCCACCTGAATGCGATAGCCGACCGGCAGCCTGGCGGTTTCCGCCGCGAGCGCACGTTCGATGTCGTGGGTCACGTCCATCCCCTGCGCGTCGCCGCGCACGTCCGCCTGCACCGTGATGGTCGGCTGACGGTCGCGTTGCCAGATGACGCCGTACTCTTGCGTATCGCGCACGTGTCCGAGCGAACCGAGCGGCACCGGGCCGTGGGGCGTCGGAATCGCGAGGCTCATAAGCTGCGCCGGATTGACACGTTCGCTCTTTGGCGCACGCAGATCGACGTTGATCAGCTTGTCGCGCTCGCGGTACTGCGTCACCGTGTAGCCCGATAGCGTCATCGCGAGGAAGTTCGACACGTCCTCCGAGGTGACACCAAGCTGGCGCGCCCTGTTTTGATCGATCTCGAACGAGATCGAGCGCTCCGCCGGCTCGTCCCAGTTGAACTGGACGTTGCGCGTGCGGGGATCGGCGCGGACCTTGTCCGACACTTCTTGAGCAAGCGATCGCACGGTCGCGATATCGTCGCCGCTCACGCGGAACTGGATCGGGAACCCGACAGGCGGACCATTCTCGAGCCGGGAGACACGCGTGCGCATGCCGGAGAAGTCCTTCTCGAGCATGCCGTCGAGCCAACGCATCAGTTCCTCGCGCTTCTCAACGCTTTTAGCCGCAATCACGAACTGCGCGAAATTCGGCTGTTGAAGCTGCTGGTCGAGCGTCAGGTAAAAACGCGGCGCGCCGGTGCCGACGAAGTCGACGAAGTGGTCGATCCCGGCTTTGCCGTCGAGCACCTTTTCAAGGCGCTTCGCTTCACGCAGCGTCGCTTCGAACGAGGCGCCTTCCGGCAACCGCAGATCGACCAGCAGTTCCGGCCGTTCCGAGTTCGGGAAGAACTGCTGCGGCACGCGCGTGAAGGCCAGCATGGAAATCGCGAAAAGCACGACGGTGACGCCGAGCACGACCCATCGACGCTCGACGCACCACGCAACCCATCCCGACAGGTGCCGGTAGAAGCCGGTGTTGCCGATTTCATGCGGATCATGGTGTGCACCGCCGGGTTGAGGCTTGCGTTCCGGCAGCAGGTGATAACCCAGCAACGGCACCAGCACGACGGCCGCGAACCACGAAACGATCAGCGCGATGGCCGACACTTCGAAGATCGAACGCGTGTATTCGCCCGTGCTCGATTTGGCGAGCGCAATCGGCAGAAAGCCGCATACGGTGACGAGCGTGCCCGTCAGCATCGGGAATGCCGTGCTGGTATACGCGAACGCTGCCGAGCGCGCCCGGCTCCAGCCTTGCTCCAGCTTCACCGCCATCATTTCGACGGCGATGATCGCGTCGTCGACGAGCAGACCCAGCGCGAGCACGAGTGTGCCGAGCGAGACCTTGTCCAGGCCGATATTGAAGATGTGCATGCACAGCGCGGTTGCCGCCAGCACGATCGGAATCGTGATCACGACGACCATGCCGGTGCGCAGACCGAGCGAGACGAGGCTCACGACCAGCACGATCGCCACCGCTTCGCCAACCGATTTCACGAACTCATCCACCGATTGCTTGACCGCGTGCGGCATGCTCAAAACCGGAGCGAGTTTCAGACCCGCCGGCAGCGTGGCCTGCAGTTCGGCGGCTTTTGCATCGAGCGCCTTGCCGAGGTCGATCACGTCGCCGCCCTTTTGCATCGTCACGCCGATGCCGAGCACCGCCTGGCCGCCGACGCGCATCTGGGTCACCGGTGGATCGTCATAACCGCGTGTGATCTTCGCGATGTCGCCCAGCCGGAACGTGCGCTTGTTGATGGTGATCATCATGTCCGCGAGTGCCTGCACGTCCTTGAACGCGCCGCTCGGACGCACGAACACGCGGTCGTCCGCGGTCGTGATGGTGCCGACGGGCGCCACGGCATTCTGTGCGTCGATCGCCTGAGCGAGCTGTTGCGGCGTGATCGAAAGCCGCGTGAGCTGCGCATTCGATATCTCGACGAAGATGTGCTGATCGGGGTCGCCAAAATAGTCGACCTTCGCCACACCGGGTATGCGCAGCAGGACTGTGCGCAGCTTGTCAGCGTAGTCGTGCAGTTGCGCCGGCGAAAAGCCGTCGCCTTCAAGCGCATAGATGTTGGTGTAGACGTCACCGAATTCATCGTTGAAAAACGGGCCGACGGTGCCCTTCGGCAGCGTCGCGGCAATGTCGCCGACCTTCTTGCGCACCTGATACCAGGTTTCCGGCACTTCCTTGACGGGCGCGGAGTCCTTCATGGCGAAGAAGATCATCGACTCGCCGGGGCGCGAGTAGCTCTTGATGTAGTCGATATACGGCGCCGCTTGCAGCTGGCGGCCGATCCGGTCCGTGATCTGTTCCTGCACCTCGCGCGCAGTCGCACCAGGCCAGTAGGTCTTGATCACCATCGTCCGGAAGGTGAACGGCGGATCTTCCGACTGCGCGAGTTGCGTATAACCGATCACGCCGAAAAGCGTGGCGAGCCCGATCAGAAAGATCACGAGCTGCTGATGACGTAGCGCCCAGGAGGAAAGATTGAAGCCGCCTTCGCCAGATTTGTCTGCCCCGGAAGACGGGACGGGCGCGCTGTTGCCTGCGGATTCACTGTCGCGCGCCCTCATGACGGGAAGTCCTCGGGATGAAGCGGGGGCACCACCTGCACATGCTGGCCCGCGCTCACGGCGTGTGCGCCCTGGAGCATGACGCGGTCGCCGTCGCGTAGGCCCGATCTGATCGAGACGGTGCGCTCGTCATATCGCTGGATAGTGACCGGGCGCAGTTCGAGTGTGTCGCTGCCGGCGCGCACCACCCAGACAGCGGGATGCTCACCCTCGTGAAAGAGCGCCGTCACAGGCAGCGTAAAAATCTGCCCCACGGGCGCGTCGCCGACGACATCGAACCCCACAATCGCCGTCATGCCGAGGCGCACGTCGCGGCTCGGGGCGGCCAGCGTCAGCTTGACGCGCCAGGTGCGGCTTTCTCGATCGGCAGCAGCCGATACCTCGCGCACGCGCGCCTCGAAGGTCTTGCCGGGTAGCGCCGGCAGCGTTACGCGCGCCATGCTGCCGACTGTCAGCGAGCTCAGCGTGCGCTCGGGCGCGTCGCAGACGATGTCTACGTCGCCCGTCCAGTCGAGGTGATAGATCGATTGGGTTCCCTGAACGTTCTGGCCCGTGTCGGCGTCCTCCGAGGCAATCACGCCGTCGTGGTCCGCTGTCAGCGTCGCATAGCGCAGATTGTCCGAGGCGAGCGCCATCTGGGCGAGCGCCGAGTCGCGCTGGGCGAGCGCGGAGGCGTAGGCGTCCTGCGTCTGTTCAAGTTGCGCCGGCGCGATCAGGTTCGCCTGCGCCTGCGCCTGATCGCGGTCGAGCTGCTGCTTCGCGTAGACAAGTCGATGTTCGGCGGCATCGAGCTGGGCTCGTGCGTTGGCCAGGTTATTGCGCAGGTCGGTCGGGTCGAGCAGTGCAACAACCTGTCCCGCCTTGACGGCATCGCCGAGATGAACCCGCCGTTCGATGATTTTGCCGCCCACCCGGAACGAAAGCACCGTCGAGTAGCGCGCCTGCACCTGAGCCGGCAGCGACGCACCTACCGCGCGCCCGTCGGCGTGAACGGCCAGAGCGACCACGGGCTTCGGCTCAGGAGCGGCGGCTTCGCGCGACTGGCATGCCGACAGCAGGATTGCGCTGCAAGCCGCGACCATCACGTGCGTCCGCTTGGGCGATCGTATGAACGAAGATAAGAAGATACGTGCAATTTCAGGCGCGACAGGAACGGAATGTTTCACGATGTTCACAAGGCAGAGGATTGATCCAGGTAAAAAATTTCCCGATGCTGTAGACCCGCCATGCAATGAAGCACGGTTCGCCGTCAGCATGGGCGCGCAAACAATCTCTATCAGTACGTTGGATTCCTACATATCGCCATGGCATGCCGGCGACATGCGCCCTGCCGATGGGACGCGCGCACTCAGTGTCTGATTCGCGCGCTTACATGCATACTTGCCTCACGGGTCTTTTGCTCTCTACGCCGGCATCGACAAAACTACCGATAAATCGCCTGCGCCAGCGCGCAGGGCCCGGTCGAGTTCCTCCTCGGCTATCAGCTGCCGGTGCAGCACCGCCTCTCTTAGCATGCTGCATCTGGAATGCGCACCGGGTATGCGAGCACTCTTGCCGCCAATATAGGGATTTGCCGCAGTCGCCATCGCGCGACGACACTCGGGCATCTCCCGGATCTGTTCGGAATTGGCCGCGATCTCCCTGATGCAATGCTCGGCCAGCGTCTTGCATGGATGCACCTGAACCGATTCAGCCGCGAACGTGACCGCGACGTCGCTAGCCAAAATCCGGAGTGCCATCTGACGGACGACATCGGAAATCACCGCATTCGGTCTGCCAGGCGTGACAAAGGAGTCGGTCCGCATCCACGCGAGATCGATTTCTGGCACGTCGAATAGTGCCCGGATGGATATCAGATGGAGGTCACTGCACGCGTTCGAAAGCTCGACGGCGATGTCGGTCAAAATGCCGGAAATCCGCAAATACGCGGCGCGTTCCTGGGTTCTTTCAATCGGAGTTGACGCCATAGGCAAACCGAGCGCGGTCATTGCGTTTACTGCATCAACCGCTTCAACTTCAACCGCTTCGACTTCATATCCGGAATGGGCCGTAGCGCCCGCGTCAATCGTCGCGCGAAGATAGATTTCACGAAGCTGCGCGGATGACGCTCGCAACCTGACCATCTGTTCGTCCAGCATAAGCGCATGCGTCAAAAACTTGAAACCCAGCGTGGTGTGAACTGCATCGTATAACTGGGTGGTTCGGTCGAGTTGCAGCAAATCGCGGAATTCCTCCGCCTTTCTGACGAAGGCCGACCGCAACGCATCGCACCCGTCACATAGGTGTTCAATCGCAACGCAGATCGAGATCCTAAGTGCGGTCGAATAGACATTGCCGCCTCCGGGACACATGCGCGCACCTGGATCCAGATGAACATAGTCGCCGCGCGGACGACCCAGAAGTTCAAGAGCGCGGTTGCATATCACCTCGTTGGCGTTCATGTCGTTCTCAGTGTCAGCGCGGCCCTGAGTCACATCGACGAAGCACTGGTCACACAAGCGTCCTTTCTGCGCCGCCACGCAAGAGGCGACGATTGCGTCACCAAGTGAGGGTTCGAGTCGATGCAACTCGGCATTCACTTCTGCGACAGCCTGCTTGACTGCCGCCAGCGCATTCCGCAGGTTTGGGTATGCGCCTACCGGCGTCCCCGATATGGGACAGTTCTCGACGGCGCCAGGCGTGTGAATGCCATATCGCGCTTCCTCGGGTATTTCCCGCTTGCCCAGCGAATCGTATTCGACCCGGAAACCTGGTCTGCCGATCTCCATATTCACTCCTTCCAAGGACGAGTGCTTGCATGAGACACGCAATAGCCAATAGCGGCCGCTCTGCTTATCAAAGGCAGAGCTGGTTCGGACGGGGTTCGTCGGTATGCGTTCCGGTCGAACGAGGCGAGAAGCTATATTCGCGGCAGGCATTGGTGCCTGGATAGAGCCAGTTACGCAAAATGTTTGACATGTCACTTCCTTAGCAGCCGTTGGTGAGACCACGATCTCGTGAAGCCGGTGTATAGCCGCATGTTGATTTCCGGCGCCCAATGCGGGTAATTTCTGACGGCTAATCGGAGTGCACCGACTCGGCGCAGAAACGGGCCGAGGAAATACCCCGGTTTCGCAGTCGATGACTATCGCGAAGCCAAGGCGCGCGGACGCTAAAACGCCATTGGGGTCGATGGGGCAACGCAAAAAATACTCATCGCACACAGGAAAGAGAAAACTTTAGCGGCATGGCGAGCGCCGAGTAGCGCGGCAATGCCTGGGCCAACAACACCGGTCTTGTCGACACCGCCGAGGTGAACGCAGCGTCACCGATGTTCAACAGGAAGTCAGATACTGTCTGGATGAGCGTTCGCCAGAAGACGACATGCGTCGCAGCGGTGACAGCGAATCCGGTATTTCGCCGTTTGACGTCCCGACGCCAAGGATGTGCTTGCGCAAACTGTAATGCCTTCACTCGTGCTCGTTCGTCAAACATGGATTACTTCTCCAGGAGGGTGTGACGGGATCTCCATTATCAGTATGCGTATCGAGGTCTGGCTCGCACGCTACCGTGCATCCGAGCCGCGCGAATGCCACTGGACCATCACGTTTCGGACGCCGCCGGATGAATCAGACTCCGTCGATCGCCCCTGTGCAAAGGCGCCGTCCACATTTCCCACGATAGACGCTAGCGACCCAGGAAGATATCGTACCGTCGGTTATCGCGCTTCTACCTGCCCGTCTAAAGCCTATACGGCGGTATAGCGCAGGCGGCGACAGGGATAAGACCAATCCGCTCAGGTGTAGGGTCCAATACCGTCGTTCAGCAGCGTGCGGAAAGCCGGCGTGTACCCATGCGTGTTGTTCCGGTGGCCGCGATAAAGCGATTCGTTTTTTCGCCATCTCATCGCTCGTGCCTGCACCGCAGCAGCTATCGTTTTACCGAGATATCGGTGACGAGCCAAACGTTTGTCGCGTCCGTCGAGGTATCAACATATACCGTCACCAATACACTGGAGCGAAGCGGCCGCGACTGCCTCCTGGAAGTGCGCGACGACGGTCGTGGCGAAAACGGACGTCGGTTTTCCTCGCAAACGACGGAACCTGGTCGCGACGCACGCTTCACTATCCTGTGGCTGATCAATCAGCATGCCACCGGCCGCTACGACTCGCGAACCCTCGCATCAGACGAACCCGTACCGCTTACCGAGAGCGGCGAGAAGATCTGGCCACTGATCGACGCTGGCGCCGTCGTGAATCTCCTCAAGTTCGCACAGCAGATCGACAATGCCCGGATCGTAGGCATTGACGTTGGATGCATACAGCGCCTGCAGCAGCTTGCCGTCCCGGGCGTGCCGATAGTACGAAATGCCGATCCCTTCGATGTCCGGGTGATAGAACTCGTCGCTAACGAGCGATCCGACCGCGCACACGCGGTCGTTGTCGCCGCGCAGCCGGCATGAGCCGTTCTCGTCCTCCGAGACGGCCCCCTGGTTAAGCAGATGAGCGCTGACGCGCTCGTAGATCTCTCTTGCGCACTGCATCACGACACCTGCAACCCTCAAGCAGCGGCTTTCAGAAACGTGGCCGACAGGGCAAATTGTCGAGCAATTGATGCCAGCCGCTCACTCCATTCCCATGTGCCAAATACATCGTGGACGTTCTGCAGACAACTAAGCAATTCGACAGTCACCGGATCGGACACATCGATGCGCGAGCGAAGCAGCGCGCGCTTGAGCGCCGCGACACCGATATCCATATAAGCCGGCACGTCCTTTGGCGGTTTTGCGACGTAGCGGATGGGCACGCCTTCCATTGCCGTCATATAGTCGCGCGGCTTAATGAAGCTGCCGACCGGACAGCTACCGCAGTAGCCTCGATAGGCGCCGCCGCCGCGAGGCAGCAGGGAGGCTCGCGCCTGGCCGAATAAATGCTCTACAGCGTGGTCGAAAATCTCCTGACGTGTCAGGAAGCTCCGGCTTTTCATGTCCACCTCTTTGCGTCTTTCGCATCGGTCAGTCGTTGACAACGGGCAGCCTGCGCTCTAAGTATCAAACGTCGCCGCCGGAACAAAGGGGCTGCTGCGAATACAAGCGACGCGAAGTTTTGACGGAACCTCGATTTGGCTCGAAGCCGCCTGCGCTAGTCAGACCGGAGGCCGTTGTAGGCGCAAAGCGCGGCTGCATCGGGCATGGGTTTACGGTACAGCCGCGACCGAAATTGGGCTATCACACGGAAGGAAGGAACGCCTCTACGTTGGGATGCACCGGCACAGTGCTCAGTGTTGCGTGAACATACGGGCGTATAGGCTCTGCCTCCGAGATTTCGATAACGATTGCTTACGCGACGCGAGTGGGCGACTGTGGAGCCGTAGCCGCATGCTGCTCGAGCAGCTCTTCCGGGTCACCGCGCCAAAGCGGGGGCTCTACGCCGCGATATGGTGAGCGTGATCGTTGCCCGCGAGCGCCGGATACCATCGCTCGAAGCATGAGACACCGGCGTGGGGCTGCGCGACCGAGAGCTGGAACACCTTTTTTGAATCGTTTTATACGACGAAAGCGGGAGGCAAGGGCATGGGCCTTGCCATTTGCAGGTCCATTGCCGAGAGTCATGGCGAGCGCATCGACGCAGGCGCCGAACAAGCCTGGCAGTGCGGTGTTTCGCTTCGCCATCCCTGTCGAACGGCACGATTGTCCGCGTGCAGCAACTCAGCGCGCCTAAGACCGCAGGTTTAAAGCCCGCGGCGGCAGGGGCGGTTTGCGGCTGCGTTTGTGCTGCCGGGGCATGCAGCGGCCAACAGCAGCTGTTTTCCGGTATCTCCTGCTCTTGTGCTGCCCCCGCGTCAAGCGGGGCCGGGTGGCTGCGCTTGCCAAGGCGCGCAGAGGTAAATCTGCAGCACGCCTCTGGCATCGACGACATAGTAAGCTCCGAACAGAGGGTGTATCCCTCGCCCCATGCCGCGGTTCATGTTCTAGCCGCTTCGTGCGATGCATTGCAGACGTAGATGCAAGGGTAGCGGGCCGCTTGGGCGGCGGCAAACCTCCATTCGGACATTTACCTACTCCCGTTTTACCGTGTCATACTTGAAACGCGTCTTACGGGCGCAAAAAGGCGCGGATGCGTCTCTGTCAAGCGGGCGAAATGTTTCATCTGTCCGCCGCATTGTGGCGTGTTGAGGACTCGTTTATGGCTACCGATCGGCATGTACCGTCGTCCACGGGTGGAATCCGCGGCTCGACAGTCTTCGTCGTCGACGACGAAGAGTCCATCCGCCTCGCGCTGTGCGATCTACTGGAGTCCGTCGGGTATTCCGTCGAGACGTTCTGTTCCGTGCAGGAATTCGTGACGTTTCGCAAACCCGCCGGCCCGAGCTGTCTCATCCTCGATGTCAGGCTCAAAGGCGAAAGCGGTCTGGCGTTCCAGCAGGCGATGGAACGCGAGGGACTGCAAATGCCGGTTCTCTTCATGACGGGACACGGCGACATGGAAATGTCGGTGCGAGCAATGAGAGCTGGTGCATTCCATTTTTTCCCGAAGCCATTTCGTGACCAGGATATGCTCGACGCGGTTTCCGAGGCAATTTCGAAAGACTCGCAACGCCTCGAAAAGGAACACAGCCTCGCGGCTGTACGCGCCGCGTATGCCTCGCTGACGCCGCGCGAACGCGAGATCCTGGCGCTGGTGGTCAGCGGAATGCTCAACAAGCAGATCGCCGCCCAACTCAACCTGAGCGAAATCACGGTGAAAATCCATCGCGGCCAGTTGATGAAAAAAATGGACGCGCGCTCACTCCCGGATCTCGTCTTCAAGGCCGCCGCACTCGAAATTGGGCGGCAACAAACAAAGCCGCGCCCTTAGGCTCGCGCCAGCCGCCATTGACGGAAAGAGGTCCGAAAACGCTGTTTTGAGCGCCCCTGCCTAAATCCCGACGTTGCCGAGTGCTCGTTTCAGGAGCGCCGCGTCCACGGGCTTGTCGAGCAGCGTGATGGCTGTGCTGGACTGCACCTGCGCTCGCAGCGCGTCGCTGGGAAACGCGCTCACGAAGATCGTCGGCGGCGCGGCGCCCAGTGCGACAAGACGGTCAAGCAACTCCAGTCCTGACATGCCGGGCATGCGGACGTCGGAAAGCAGGACTCCGTTTTCGGTGCGACGGTGCGACGCCCGCGCCGCCAGATAGTCCGCAGGCAGCGAGTAAGTTTCGGTCGAATAGCCAAGCGATTGCACCAGGCTTTCGAGCGCCAGGCGGGATGATTCGTCGTCGTCGACAATCCAGACGATCCCGGAAACGGAAGCCCGCGGCTGTCGTTGCGAGGGGCTTCGGGAGGACATAAGGTCGCTTGCCAATGATTGCTTATTCAATCTAGACCCCGGAGCGTCGACTTGTCCATCATACCGACGTATGTCTGACTATCCCTTCCGGAATGATGAGACGCAGTGCGTCGGCCCCCGCATCGAGACTTGCCGGGCGCGCCCTCGCCCAGGGTTTCATCGTACGAGCGCCGTCCAAGGAACCTTGAGTACACCTCTCGTGGCTAATCTGACCGCCGCGGTGCTGCCTCGGAATGTTGCCCCCGAACCTCTTCTGACTGTCCCCATATCTTTTCCTTACGGTTGCTAGAGTCTTCTGCAGAGCGAGACGCGCAGGCCGGCAAGTTCCATTACCGATTATCGCGACTGAACTGCTCCACGGCGGCCCGCGTCGACGTTGTCTTCAAACGCAAAAACCTACGCTTCGGATCTTTCAGACCGACGGTAAGCCGAGCCATACCGACGTATGAGCTCGACAAACAACGGTGGGCGAAAGTCCAAACGCTCGCAGAATGGATTCGATACTACCCGGCCGTCTATCTTGGCAATCATAGGCGGTGCTGCTGACAAGTCGACTCCCTTTAAAGGCACGACAGGTCCCGCCCCCGCCTATCGGTGAGCGTTGACCTGCAAGTTGTTCTGTGCGTCGACAGGCTCAGATGCGTTACGTGTTGGAGACACACGTTTTCGTCTCGGCATGCCCGTCAAAGGTTAAGCATGTTTAGCAAACGCACAGGTCATCGCTGTTTTCCGCGGGCGGAAACAAAGGCGTCCAACGGCAACAGCATCGGCCGACCGGCCGGGCTCGCAGTCACCATTTCGGCGCTTGCTGTCTGCTGGTGGGAATTGATCAAGATAACTTTGGACTTCGCATTGACCGACAGCGACGCGGCACTCGGCGCGACAGTAGGCACAAGACTGATCGTGGTGGTGTCTGGACTCGCGGTCGTAGGCGACGTCCCCTTCGCGCGGCCCGTTTTCTGTTTTCTGTGCGCGATGAGCGTGCTTGCAGTTGGTCCGGCCATCCCGCTTGAGCTCACAGACTCGCTCCTGGTACCAGCCGTCTCGTTCATCGACTGCGTAACGAAAACATTGTTTCTCGCTTGCGCGTTCTCCTCGTCTGGCAGGAATGGTCGTGACAAGCGCAACCATAGTCACGTTTTTGAAGTAGCCGTACTGCCGCCACGCGACTGACGCGCCGACAACGCTTTTTCCCCAACCTTCATTTTGAGGTGACTTTCATGTCCAACTGTTTGCATAACTGGATCTACGTCGGCGCAAACGCTTACGACGAATACACCTATGTCCCATGGCTTAAGCGGAACGTCTACCGGAGAACCGTCGACCTTTGCAGAGTTTGCATCCAATAGTAGTCGATACATTTCTATCCGACTTCCCTCATTTCACCGGTAGCACTCGACGTCAAGCGGCCTTTCTGAGGTCCGAGTGCTCGTCTTGTTCAGTTTGCGCAGGAGTGTTTACTCGCCTCTGGAGGTCTTCGCACGCATGCTCGAAGCCGCTTCACTGCCTCCGCCTGCGTTTCATTAACCCCGTTGCGCTTCACCCTTGAAACCGCCCAGGGTTATCCCCCTTCATTGCCGGCCTGCGATAAGCATCATCGATGCGTCACGTGTGGCAGACTTGTCTACATGATTGGCGGCCTTTGCGCCGGACAGCGCCAGCGACTCGGCTATCCCGGCATCGGCAGATGGTCCGCGGTCGCCAATGCACTGCACAAGTGGTGATACGCCACCGCGGGGGCTCCTTGCGGCGACCCGCAAGTCCGCTGCCCCAGCGCGACGATGACTCGCGGCGGCCTGGGCTGTATCTTGTTTGGATGGCACTCCGAGCGGCATTTGGGTACGTCTTCAATTGGGTCGATCGACCCCGGGCGGACCGTTAGGGAGCAGCATGAGGGCGTTGATTCTGGCATGCGTATGCATGCCGTCGGTTATCGCGGCGCAGGGTTTGTTGACTCCCCCCGTGTCCACCGCCTCTTCCGCCTCGGTCACCGCGATTGTCGCCGCCGCGAGTAACCACCTGGCCGAAGCGAAGCGTGTGGTCGATGCGGCGGCGCAACCCGCTGCACCCTGGAACGGGCCGCGCAACGGGCCGCGCGCGCAACCCGGGAAACGCGTCGCCATCGTCGCCGAGGATTTGCGCAACGGCGGCATCGTCGGGGTGGTCGACGGTGTGCTGGAGGCGGCCAAGGTCATCGGCTGGAGCGTAAAGATATTCGACTCCGGCGGCACGCCGGACCTGCGGCTGAAGATGCTTGCGAATGCGCTGGCAAGTGGTCCAGACGGCCTGATCATCGTCGGTGGCGACGCACGCGCCCTGCTGCCAGGGCTACGGCCGTTTGCCGAGCGGAGCATTCCGATCGTCGGCTGGCATGTCGCGGCCCGAGCCGGACCGGTGCCTGGCACGCCCGTGGCGATGAACGTGACGACGGATCCGCTCGAGGTCGCGCGCGTGACCGCGCTGGCGGCCATCGTGCAGTCCGGCGGGCATGCGGGAGTCATCATCTTCACCGATTCCAATTTCCGAATTGCGCAAGGCAAGGCGGATGAAATGGCTGCCGTCGTGCGCGCGTGCAGCGGCTGCACCTTGCTCGATGTGCGCGACGTGCCGATCTCGCGCAGCCAGGAACTGATGCCGGGCGCGACACGCGCCTTGCTCGCGCGATATGGCAAGCGCTGGACATATGCGCTGGCCGTCAACGACATCTACTTCGACTACGCCGCCCCGGTGCTGACCCAGGCCGGAATGCCGAACGCCGCCATGGCCATGCTGTCGGCTGGCGACGGCAGCGAGTCCGCCTTCCTGCGTATCCGGACGGGCACGTTCCAGACCGGCACCGTGGCCGAACCCCTGAATCTGCACGGCTGGCAGTTGGTCGACGAGATGAACCGGCTCTTTGCCGGCGGAGACGTCACGGGTTACGTGTTTCCGGTGCATCTCGTGACGGCGGACAACATCGCCGCGGACGGTGGTGATCGTCTGATTTACGACCCCGCCAACGGCTACCGCGATATTTATCGCCGCGTCTGGCAACGCCCATGAAACTACCGCGCCCCCAGTCGCTCACCGCTCAGTTTGCGCTCGTCGCTTCGTGCCTGGCCGCCCTGGTGGTCGCGGTCGGTGTCACGACCATTTACTCGTTGGCCGGTTCGGCCCACGCGATCCGCCAGTTGGCCGAAGAGCGGTTGGCGCGCCAGGAAGATGCACAGGACCTGGCGCAGCGCACGCTGATGATCGAACGCCTGGCATTGCAGTTGTCCAGTGACGATACGGTGGACGCTGTGCGCGAGACGCATCGGCATGTCATCGAACAGCTGGCATCCTTTGACCGCCTGGTAGACCGTCTGGCATCCGCGGCGAGTGACGCCGTCACCGTCGATGCGCTGGCGCTGCATCGGTCCAGCCAGCGCTTCCGCAACACAGTCAACATCGAGGCGCAGGTGCGCGAAACCGCGCTGCGCGCCGCAGCCGCGCCGGCGTCCTCGTCGCGGCCCGGCGCGTCATTGGCCAGCCTGGACGACGATCTGCGCCGCCAGGCCGACGCCTTGGCGGCCGCGGCGCGCCAGCAGTCGGATTATTTCACGCGCGCCTACCGCAAAGCGGTCCAGTCTTTGGCCGAAGACTCGGACCGCACGCGCAGGTGGGTCATCGGCGAAGTTGCGGTGAGCCTGCTGCTTGCCTGGCTGATCGCCCGCGCATTCCTCGGTCGCCACGTCGTGGCACGGCTGCGCCGAGTCAGCCACTTCCTGCGGCACGGTGACGTCGACAGCGTGCAAGCCGGCGTCCCCGTTCACGGCGGCGACGAGATTGCCGATATGGCGCGCGCCGTCGAGCAGTTCCTCGAAGACCGGCGCCAGCGCAGGCAGGCCGAGGATGCGCTGAAGGAACTCAACGCCGAACTCGAGGCACGTGTCACGCAGCGCACGGCCGAACTCACCACGGCGCTTGCGGGCCGGACGGCCGAGATCGCCGAACGACAGCGCGCCGAAGAGGCAGCGCAAGCGAGCGAACATTTCCTGGACAGCATCATCGAAAACATCCCGGATGTAGTCTTCGTCAAGGATGCAGTGACCCTGCAGTTCGTGCGCTTTAACAAGGCAGGAGAGCAACTGCTCGGCTACCGGCGCGAGGAACTCATCGGCAAATCCGTCCATGACCTGTTTCCGGTTCAGGAGGCCGATTTCTTTGCGCTGAAGGATCGTGCCGTGCTGGAGTCGCGGCGGATGGTCGAGGTGCCGGAGGAACGGGTTCTAACGCGTCATGGGCCGCGCCTTGTACACACGATGAAGATCCCGATCTTCGATGCGCGCGGCGAGCCGCAGTTCCTGCTCGGCATCTCACGCGACATCACGGAGCAAAAGCGCGCGGAAGCCGAGCTACGGGAGAGCGAGCGGCGCTACCGCGAAGTTCAGACGGCGCTGGCGCACGCGAATCGCGTGACGACGATGGAGCACCTCGCGGCCTCGATCAGCCATGAAATCAAGCAGCCGGTCGCGGCGACCGTCGCCAATGCTCAGGCCGGGCTGCTTTGGTTAGGTGCCAATCCGCCGGTTCTCGAGCAAGCCCGGCAAGCGTTCGATCGAATCATCAAGGACGCGAAGCGCGCCAGCGAGGTCACGAACCGGGTTCACGGTCTCGTCCGGAACGTCCCGCCGTTCAAGCAAAGCCTGCAGATGAACGAGGTGATCCATGAGGTCATTGCCCTCACGTCCAGTGAGGTTGCGAAAAGCGGCGTATCCACGCGGATGCAGCTTGCGGAGGACTTGCCGCCCGTTGAAGGCGATCGCGTCGAACTCCAACAGGTCATGCTGAACCTCATCATCAACGCCGTGGAGGCGATGAGCGTCGTTGAGGACGGCCGGCGGGAAATGATCATCAGCACCGCCAACGACAATTCGGGCCACGTCCTCGTTTCCGTGCGCGATTCGGGACCCGGGTTCGCGGTCGACAACGTGGAGCATCTCTTTGAGCCGTTTTACACGACGAAGGCTGGCGGCATGGGGATGGGGCTCTCGATTTGTCGTTCGATTATAGAAGCGCACGGAGGACGTCTGTCGGCGAGCTCGAACGAGCCCCGCGGCGCCGTGTTTCAGTTCACCCTGGCCGTGTCGCCATGCCCGTCCGGTGTCACGACGGATGCAGACGTTCGTTCACGCGGTGCCATCGACTGAAATGGGTGTGCGCCGTGAAAAAGCGGCGCTTTCTAGCGGGCGCAAGCGCCGCCCGACAACCGCTCCCGCCGGAAGCAAACGGCGCAGCTATGGAGACAACGAAGTCCTTCGCGACCATCACCCACAGCATGCGGGCATGCTTGTTGGCAATGGCGATCAGCGTTTTGTGATAGCCGTTGCGTTCATGGAGCTGCCTGATCCACCGTTGCCGGCTAGAGGCTGATCTCGTGCATATGAACCGGGTCAGTATGTTGGGAGAGCTGGCCGCCTCCCTGTCTCACGAGCTAAAACAGCCCATTGCCGCGATAGTCACCTCTGCCGGTTCCTGCTTGGGGTGGCTCCAGCGGGATGAGCCCAATGTGGAAAGGACGTGCGAGAACATCGCAAGGATCATCAAGGACATGGGATTAACGATCTGCCGTTCGATTGTGGAGTCGCACGCAGGACGGCTGGAAGCCGCTCCAAACGATCCGCGCGGTGCCATCTTCCGCTTTTCGTTGCCGGCTGAGCGCGTGGGTGCCTCAGCTTCCTGAAGGCGCTGTGATTATGCAAAGGCCGGAATTCATGCTAGCCGCTGCCCACCAGCTCTCCACCTGGCTTCCGACCAACTACTTTCCATAATCGACAACTTTGCATAATCGGCGTTTGCAGCCGTTTGTCCATGCGGCGAGTCAATCCGACTTTTGACCCGAATTGTGGTTGTCCGGCATGACGCTGTCCGACTGCGAGCTAGCCTTTTTCACTCGGCGGCCTCAATTGTGAAGTGCAACACCTTGGATCTGCTAAGGTGCGCACATGAATTCGCGAACATATCAGCAGTTGCAGCCTGAAGAACGTCTCACTATTGCCAGCATGAAACAGCAGGGGTTGAGCGTTCGGGTCATGGCCCGAAAGCTCCGCCGCTCGGCTTCGAGCGTAAGCCGCGAGCTGGCACGCAATACCTGTGCTGTGCGTGGCTACGCTTCGGTTCACGCGCAGGCCATCAGTTCGAGCCGTCGGGCGGCGGCCTCCCGCGTCCAGCAGGTAGCTGACTGCGAAAGCGGTTTCGTGCGGCGTGTAAGAGAACGGCTCGCAGGCGGCCGTAGTCCTGAGCCCGGCGGCGTCGATGTTGTCCTTGACTGCGACGGGCACCCCATAAGCGGCATCTGCCCAAGCCATTCGCCGCCCAGCGCTTCACGGCGCGCAGTCGTGCCGATTCGGGCGAGCGCTTCACACATTTCGCATCGACAGGCATCGAACCGGCACTCGTAGGTGCACTTGTATTCAAGATTGGACGCACGAGCGCAAAATCTCCTGTCACAGTGAATGGGCTTCCGGACCGCTCCGAGCGCGGCGAACTCCCACCGCGCCAGACCGTCATCGACGTTTTGCGGGACATCAAAAATAGTCACCGCCAGGAAGCATGGATTTCCTGATTGTCCGGTTGCAATGAATCGGAAAGCGAGTGCGGTCCTCAGCCTGGTAGCTAACGACCTACCGCGGTGCACAAGTCGCCAACAGGTGCAGCCATCGCGACGGGCACCATATCGCGGTCTTTTGGCCACTGTGGATGACCAGACTACTGCCGACGGATTAATTATGCGCCTCGTTACAAGCTGCCATTACCGGCATATGCGATGTTCTCCGCGCTGTCGGCGACCGTTGTCTTTGCGGCGCAAAGCGATCCGCGGAAACACGGAGCGAGCGACCGTGACCTGTCCGGTCACATGCCGCGCGATCTATACTGTCGCGACAAAACAGATTCATTCGTGCGCCCTCCTGAACCGTCGATTGAGCGCTGAACCAACGCGGCTTTACGTCCGTCGGTGCTTCGCGCGTCCATCAGAGACCAGACGAAAATGAATGTCCTTCGTTTCCCTAACGGACGGGCGATGATCGCGATGTCGATACTGGCGTTGCTGATCTTCTTCGCCGATACCGTCACGGTTCTCGACATCGCCGTCGCCACGTTGTATGTGCTTGTTGTGCTGCTGTCGGCGAGATTCGGATCGACGCGCACGGTCATGCTGGTGGGCGCAGGCTGCATCGCGCTCGCGGTGATCAGCTGGGGGCTCACCCGCCCTGCCGGCCCCATCCTGGAGGGCATCGTAAATGAGGTGATCAGCAATCTCACGATTGCACTGGTGACCGTTCTCACTATCCGCAGCCTTCGCACAGAACAGCGGCACCGATATCAGGCCAGCCTGCTCGAACTGACGCGCGATGCTTTCTTTACGTGGGACATGAGCGGGAAGGTCCTCTACTGGAACCGTGGCGCCGAAGCACTGTACGGCTTCGACCGGGCAGCGGCCATAGGCAAGGTCGTGCACACATTGCTCAACACGCAATTCGTCGTACCGCTCGAGCAGATCGTTGACCGGCTTCATCAACACGATAGCTGGGAAGGCCAGTTCGCCAGGCGTCGCGCCGACGGCGCCCCGCGCATTGTGACTTGCCGTCTCACCTTGCAGCGGGATGCGGCCGGGCGCGCTTCCATGGTCCTCGAGACCAACAATGACATCACCGAGCGCGTACGGCTCGAGGACGCGCTGGAGCAGGCGCGATCCGACCTGGTTCGTATGAATCGGGTGCTCGTCCTGGGCGAGTTGACGGCGTCGATCGCGCACAAGATGAAGCAGCCGATCGCGGCGATGATGACGAGCGCGACGGCGGCGCTGAACTGGCTCGATCACGACCCGCCGGCGATGCGAAAGGCTGCTCAGGCGATCGCCCGCATCGTCGATGATGGCAACCACGCAGTCGAGGTTATCGCTCGTGTGCGTTCGCTTGTCAAAAAGGCGCCGACGCGTGCTGAGCGTTGGGACGTGAACGAGGCGGTGGACGAAGTGATTGCACTAACCCGCTCCGACGTCGCACGCAACGGCATTCAGTTACGGCGCGAACTCAAGCAAAGCTCGCTCTCGATCAGCGGCGACCGCGTTCAGGTGCAGCAGGTGCTGATCAACATGATCGTGAATGCCATCGAGGCAATGCATGGCGTCGTCGACAACCACCGCATACTGACGGTTACGACCGGAGTCGACGGGCACGGCTATGCCTTCATGCAGGTTCGCGATACGGGCGTCGGAATAAACGAAGCAGACCTCCCACACCTGTTCGAGTCGTTTTATACGACGAAAGCGGAGGGAATGGCCATGGGCCTTGCAATCTGCAGGTCGATTGCGGAGGCCCACGGCGGACGCATCGACGCTGAGCAAAACCAGCCTCGCGGAGCGGTATTCCGGTTGACCCTGCCAGTCGAACGACATGAATCTTCTGGGGCTGCTCCCGCGCATATGGCTTGACCCCCACGCGGTCAAGGGTTTCCCCCAAACACTTCTACTGCCGAATCCATCGTACGCAGGCCGCGGACACGCTATCCACGCCGCGCGGCCAAAATTGCAGCAGGCATCGTTCGCTGCGGCAAAAAACGATGTGCGCGGTTCAGAGAGTCGCTGCGTCGTGCACCACGCAGGCCAGGATCATCGCTTCCGCATTGATGGGCGTTGGGCGTGAGGTCGGCTTGTAGACGGCGTCGCCGGGATTGATCGCTTGCCCGCTCATCGCGCAGAAGCCCGGCATGCGGGCGCGCGCCATGCGCCAGGCCTGGTCGCCGAAACAGCCGCGCGTCGCATCGCGCCAGGCAATCGTGGCCGTCGACGACGTCGGACGGTCGATCAGCGTCACTGCGGCGGTAAAGCATCCATCGGCACAGTGCGCCTTCTGACGGCGCTGCTCGGCCCCTTCCACAGCGGCCAACAGGCGCGAAGGTGTCCCCAGCTGACAGATGGTCTGCGCCCACGGATCCATCACGTTTTCGTTTGCCAGCATGTGGAAACTCCTTGCGAAAGCGATCGGGTTAGCATTGCTTCTGGACTTTGGGACGCGGCGAAGGGCAGCGCGCCGTTCTCCTCCCGCGACGGGCATGCTGGCGACTTATCCACCATTCACAGTCCGCGTCTCGTCAGTCGGTAACAGCGGCTGGCCGCGGCCTTCGTGATGCCAAGCATGCATCGGCCGGGCGCGAACGTTGTTCTGCATCGTCTGCTGCGCGCCATTGCGCGCGCCAGGTCGGGCCGTGCGGGCCGTGCGGGCCGCGCCTGGCCGCGCCTGGCCGCGGGCATAGAGAGATGGTCTGAAGCACTCTTGCGATGCGAACGACATATTTCTCTCCATATGTTGCAAGCCAGTCCGGTTTTTATGCTCAACCGCTCGTGCGACTCTTCCAGACGTCGATTCCAGCATACGGATCCCCGCAAGCGGCCGCAAAGCTGCGTTTGGATATTGACCTCATACCTGGGGCTATGCCGTGTCATACTTCTTGGCGTCTCATTGCCTGGATCGGCCGCGACGCGTCCCGATCGGGCAAGCGAAGTGTCTGAACCTTCGGGCGCGCTCTTCAAGGAATTTGTTATGGCTACCGATAGGCATGCGCCGCCGTCCACGAGCGGAATCCCCGGCTCCACAGTTTTCGTTGTGGACGACGAAGAGTCCATGCGTCTGGCGTTGCGTGACTTGCTGGAATCAGTGGGGTATCGCGTCGAGCCGTTCGGTTCCGTCCGCGAATTCCTGGATTTTCGCAAACCCGGCGGTCCTAGCTGTCTCATCCTTGATGTCAGGCTGAAAGGCGAGAGCGGGCTGGCCTTCCAGCAGGCGATGGCGCGCGAGGCATTACATATGCCGGTGCTTTTTATGACCGGTCACGGGGACATGGAAATGTCGGTGCGTGCAATGAAAGCCGGCGCGTTCCATTTTTTCCCGAAGCCTTTCCGCGACCAGGACATGCTCGACGCGATTTCCGAGGCAATATCGAAAGACGCGCAGCGCCTCGAAAAGGAACTCCGCCGAAATGTTCTACGCGAGGCCTATAAGTCGCTCACGCCGCGCGAGCGCGAGATCCTGGCGCTAGTCGTCAGCGGAATGCTGAACAAGCAGATTGCCGTCCAGCTCAACGTAAGCGAAATCACCGTCAAGATCCATCGCGGTCAGTTGATGAAGAAGATGGGCGCGCACTCACTCGCGGACCTCGTGTTCAAGGCCGCCGCACTCGACATCGGCCCCCAGCAGGGACATCCGCGCCCCTGAGCGCTATCTGGAGACCGTGACAGAAGAGTTCGACACAGCTCCGGCCTTGCGCGTCACCATTCAGATCCGGATATTGGCGAGCTCGCGCTTCAAGGCTATCGCGTTCACCGGTTTGTCGAGGAGCGCGACAGCCGGGCTCGCCTTCCCCCCGCAAATGCAACCGTCGCTGGGGAACGCGCTCACAAAGATTGTCGGCGGCGCCGCGCCCAGCACGACAAGACGATCGAGCAACTCCAGGCCCGACATCCCGGAATAGCCAATCGACTGCACAAGGGTTTCGCTTGCGAGGCGCGACGATTCATCGTCGTCGATGATCCAGACCGTCCCAAAGACGGGAGTCGGCAGCTGCTGTCTGGATGGACTTCGTGAGGGCAAGCATCGACCTGTCCAATATACCGGCGTATGTTCCGCTATCCCTTCCGGAATGCATAGCCAGAAGCTCGGCACGACATTGCGGCTTGTGGTGCGCGCCATCGCTCGAAACGCTGCCCATGTCCGTTCGAGGTTGTAGCCGCCCTATGCCGGGCGGGCCGCGTCGTCCTCAATCCCGAAACGCCACCGTTGCTGACCAACAAGCAGTCATGTCGTGGACATGCCATCGGGCCGTATGACGCCACCCCACGTCTGTAGCGACTGGGAAAGAACCCTGCACCTGCGGCATCTCTCATTGGGCCCGCCGGTAGCGCGAGCGATACCGGCGTATAGCTGCGGCAAACAACGGTTGGCAGAAGTCGAAACATTCGGAGAATGGATTCGATACCAATCTTCGTCCTATCTTGGCAACCATAGGCGGTGCGGCTCGAAGAGTGACTACTTCGAAGTTATGACAGGTCCGCCGTCCCGTCTGTCGGAAGCAATGCCTCGCAAGCTGTTCACGCGTCGACAGCAATTCGCAAATTGCTGTCGAACGCGCTTTCTCGTCTCAGCATGCCCGCGCGAAGGTTGAACCATGCTCAGCAAACGTACAGGTCATCGCTTTTTTCCGCAGGCGGAACCGCACGCGAGCGGCTGCAGTCAGCCGACCGGGCGCGCGGTCATCATTGCAGCGCTCGTCGTCTGCTGGTGGGCACTGATCGAGACAGCTCTGGACTTCGCAATGACAGACGGCGACACCGCGCTCGCCACGACGATAGGCACACGGTTGATCGTGACCGTGTCCGGGCTCGCGGTCGTACTCGAAGCACGAATCGCACGTCCCTTTTTCTGCTTTCTCCGCGCGATGAGCATACTGGCGGTCGCACCGACGATTGCCCTCCAGTTCAACGACTCGCTGCTCCAACCGGCCGTGTCTTTCATCGGCTGCGCAACAAAAGCGCTCTTTCTCATCTGCGCCTTTGTGTCCGCAGAGAGAAGCCATGGCCGCCGCCACCGCACCGGTAATCACGCGTGCCCACTATCCGTGCTGTCACCGCGCATCCCAAGCGTAGACAACACTTTTCGCCCGACTTCATGCCAAGGTGACTGACATGGCCAACTCCTTACACCACTGGATCTACATCGGCTCAAACGCATATGACGAATATACGTTTGTCCCTTGGCTTAACCGCAACGTTTACCGGAGAACGGTCGACCTGTGTCGAGTCTGCATCCAGTAACCGCTTATCTGTTTCTCTCCGCCTGTCTGATCTCACTAGCTGTACATGGTTCGAAGATCGTCGTGCAGCATGTCAGGCCACCTGTCTTTGCCACGTTGCGACGGAAACTGCTGTTCATCTGTTCAAGCAGTCCTCCACCCACCATGGATCGGTACCGCCGCGGCGCTAGGTCGCAGGCTGCAGAAGCAGCGATGGCTTCTTTGGCCGGTAGCCTGGAGCTTCCCGCTTGGCTTCATTGCGATCCTGGCAGGCTGGTTTACTGCTGAGGTTGGCCGGCAGCCATGGGCCGTATGGGGCGTTCTGCGTACCGCGAACGCATTGACGCCCGGCCTTCTCCGCGCACTTCGCAGCTGCGACGCTGGCGCTTTATGTTGCGGTCTACGGGTTTATCTTCTGCTTCGGCATCTACCACGTCCTTCGGATCGTGACGAGCGGTGTGACGACAGGTGAGGTGATTGGCTTCTGGAATGGAAACGCGATTTTTCAGATTATCAGTTCTGCGAAGCCGTTTCCCAAGCAGCGACAGTCGCCTACCGCAACGCTTGGCGACCGTGCCGATTCGCATTGGTAACTAGGGGAACAATCATGCTTGAATGGCTCCGGTTACTAGCATTCATCTTCGCGCTTGTCGCCTAGGTCTTACTTGACGGCTTCGATCTCGGGGTGCCCTACATCATTCCTTTTCAAGTCACATTGTCTGATGCCGCTGCGCCGCCGGCGAGCCAGACGTTCATGTTCTGGGGCGCAGGGCTTTTCGTGCTGCCGCTCATCGTGCTCTACACGTGTATCGCGTATTCGGTGTTCCGGGGCAAGGTCTCCCAAGACCAGGCCTATCACTGAGCCGCCCCACTCAATTCATTCAAGGACTGACAATGAAAGTCGCGCTCTTCATTCCCTGTTTCATTGACGCGTTCTTTCCTGATGTGGGCATTGCGACACTGCAATTGCTGGAACGCCTCGGCTGCGACGTCGACTATCCACTGGATCAGACGTGCTGCGGGCAGCCGATGGGCAACAGCGGCTGCGAGAAGGAAGCCGTCGCCACCGAAAACCTCTTCGTGCGCAACTTCACCGGCTACGACTACATCGTCGCGCCCAGCGGCAGTTGCGTGCACCACGTGCGTGACCATTTGAGCGCGGCAGACCAGACGCCCGATGCGCTGGCAGTGCGGTCCAACACCTACGAACTGGTGGAGTTCCTGCACGACGTGCTGCAGGTACGAGAGTTCCCGTGGGCCGAATTTCCGCACAAGGTCGGCCTGCACAACAGTTGCGGCACGCTGCGTTCGCTGCGCACCGCGAAGATGTCAGAGATCGATGAGCCGTTTTTCTCGAAGCCATTGACCCTGCTCAGGGGTGTCAGGGGCATCGAGTTCATCCGGCCTGACCGTCCCGACGAGTGCTGCGGGTTCGGCGGCACGTTCTGCGTGTCGGAGGAGCCGGTGTCGGCGCGCATGGGCGCCGACAAGGTCCGCGATCACAAGCGCAATGGCGCCGAGTACATCGTGTCGGCCGATTCGTCGTGCCTCATGCACCAGAAAGGTTGCTCGGACCGTCTCGAGCTGGGCCTGAAGTTCATCCATATCGCGCAGATTCTCAATGGAGCACAAGCATGAAACGTGTTGACCATGTCGGCTCTTCGGAGAAGTTCATCGCTGACGAAAAGCACATCCAGTTCCACGACAAACGCCTGTGGGAGCTGCGCACCGGACGCGACGCAGAGGTGCATGGCATCGCCGAGTGGGAGGAGTTGCGCTCGCTCGCCTCGGGGATCAAGGAGCATACGCTCACGCACCTCGCGGACTATCTGGAGCAGTTCGAGCGTAATGCGACGGCCAACGGCGTGACTGTGCATTGGGCCAAAGATGCCGAAGAGCACAACCGCATCGTCTACGAGATCCTGAGTCAGCGTCACGCGAGGCTGCTTGTCAAGAGCAAGTCGATGCTGACCGAAGAGTGCGAGATGCGCCCGTACCTTGAGGAGCGCGGCATCACCGTCGTGGAAACGGATCTGGGTGAACAAATCCAGCAGTTCGATGACGAGCTTCCCTCGCATATCGTGGTCCCCGCCGTGCACAAGCTCGCCACGGACGTAGCGAAGATCTTCTCGGAGAAGATTGGCACCAACCCGAACGAGAGCAACATCCCTAAGCTTGCCGAAGCGCAGAGAAAAGCCACGCGTCCGCTTATCCTCAACGCCGACGCGGGCATGACCGGCTGCAACTTCGCGGTTGCGGAAACGGGCGGCATTACCGTCTGTACCAACGAGGGCACCGCGGACCTGAGCGCGAACGTGCCGCCGCTGCATATAGCGTCGATCGGCATCGAGAAGCTGATTCCGAAGCTCGAACATCTCGGCGTCTTTATCCGCATGCTCTCGCGCAACGCCATCGGCTCGCCGATCACCCAGTACACGTCGCACTTTCGCGGTCCACGCAAGGATAGCGAAATGCATTTCGTGCTGGTCGACAACGGCCGTTCAGAACGGCTCGGCATGGACGACTTCTGGTATTCGCTCAAGTGCATCCGCTGCGGAGCGTGCATGAACACATGCCCTGTCTACCGGCGCAGCAGCGGCCTGAGCTATGGCGGTGTCTATTCGGGTCCGATCGGCGCGATCATCAATCCGACTTTCAACCTGAAGAAGTACAGCTCGTTGCCCTTTGCCTCGACGATGAACGGCAGCTGCACGAGCGTGTGCCCCGTCAGGATCAACATACACGAGCAGATCTACAAGTGGCGGCAGATCGTCGCCGAGCAGCACGAGCTTCCGTTCGTCAAGCAGGAGGCCATGAAGGTGGCCGGCCAGGTGCTGTCGCACCCGGCGCTGTACCGGGCGGCCGTCAAGACAGCCGGGACGGCCGTTTCCGTGTTGCCGCGCGCCGTGCTCTACAACCCGCTCAATGCGTGGGGCAGGCACCGTGAGGTGCCTGAAGCGCCCAAAGAAACATTTCGCGATTGGTATCTCAAGAGGAGCAGTAAATGAGCAGCCGCAATATGATTTTGTCCCGTTTGCGCGAGGTCTCACCCGTGCCGCGCCGCTTGCCGGAGGTGCCGATGTTCGATAGCGCATTGCCACCGGAGGTGAAGAGCTTCCGCAAATCGCTCGACCGGCTTGGCGGCGTCTGGTGCCTACTGCCGGAGGACACCAGCCTCGAGCAATTTGTCCGCTCGCGTTTCCGCGATGCCACGGTGTTCTGTTCAGCGACGCCCGAGTTCACGGGCACGCGTGACATCGCGTTGGTTGACGATCCCCGTGCGCTCAATGACGTGGATGTCGGGATCGTGCGCCCGGCGTTTGCTGTCGCCGAGACAGGGTCCATCTGGCTGAGCGAAGCGCAATACAACGTCAATGCACTCGGCTACCTGTCGCAGCATCTGATCGCGTTGCTGGATCCCGCGGATATCGTGGGCAATCTGCATCAGGCGTATCACCGCAAGGAGTTCTTCGAGGCCAACTACGCGGTGCTGATGAGCGGCCCGTCGGCGACCGCGGACATCGAGGGCGTACTGGTTCGCGGTGCGCAGGGTATCCGGTCGCTGACGGTCATACCGGTCGCGAGGCCGGGTACCGCGCGCTAGGGCAGGACACCTCCATGAACGGTTTAGCCGCCAGCCGCGACGCGACGATACGGTTCCTGAGCCACGGACGGCATCGCCTGCCCCTGTCCGAGGCCTTCAAGGCCGGCCTCATCTGTGCCGCGCCCGCTGGGGATTGCTCAGACGCGGGCGTAAAAGAACGCAGCGCCGGGGGAGAGGCGCTGCCGTTCCGGGCATGACAGGGCGACGAACCGCAGGCGATTGCGCGTTGCGACCCGTTGCGTTTCAGCTTCCAGCAATACCCTCAGGCGGGCTACTGCGATAGTCCGATCCGCTGCTGCTCCTGGGAGATGAAATCGGCGGCAATGCGGTTGTACGCGGCAGGCCGCACGTCATGGATATCGCCGGACTGAAGCAAGTCACCTACATAGACCTTGCCGTTGTATTCGACGTAGGTCACGCTGTTACCACCCGGCGCGAGATAGCGGTAACGGCCACCATCCGGCTGTACAGAAGCCTCATCGATGCTCCGCGTCAATTTGCAGTGTGCGGTCCACTGCCAGCAGCCTCACTGGATCGGTCTTCTTCCACTGTGATTTCGGCACGAGCACGGACCATTCGGTGTTGGCCGTATTGTGGAAGAACGCCGCCACGCCTACGTAGTTCACTGCGTCGCCGATCGGCTCCGAGATCTTCAATGTCTGCCCCGGTCTCAGCGTCACGTCCCGGCTCCAGAGCGTCGCGGCCTTCAGCGCCTCGTTGCCCGCGAGCAGCTGCGCGTAGGTCGCTGTGACGAAAGGCTTGTCGTCCTTCAACTGGTAGATGCGCAGCACAACCGGAAGCGACGCGCCACGCACATCCTCGTTCAGTGCGCCGCGTGCCGTCACCACGAGGTTCATCTGTTTGACTTTCGTCTCGAACACCGCGCGTGTGACATCCACGGTGCCGTCCTTCACCGACTGCCAGGTCCCGCACCCGCTGACCGCAAGCGCGAAGACCACACCGGTCACGCATCGTCTGATCCGGGTTTTCATCAGAAAGGCGCTCCTTCGAAATCGGTGCGCGGGTAGACCGTCTCCTGGCCGTCGATGCTCAGTACCAGTTGCATGGAAACATGAAGGCTCGCGTAGCGCCCCAGAAAGTGATTGAGCACTTCGCCGAATAGCGCAGCATCGCCCGGCCCGTCGAACGCGGTCGGATCGAGTTCGACATATGCGCACGCAATACGTTGTACGTATGCCCGCTCCACCTTCTGCTTCTCGGAGAAACGGACCTCCCCGATCGCGTCGATACGACGCGAGACCCCGTCGTCTGGCGTCCAGTCGTAGAGTTCCAGCGTCTCACGCAGCGCCGGTGCGCCCTCCATATGGATCCGGTTCAGTTCGTTCCCGCCACCCGCCGTAAAGTGCCCCAATACGCGCCAGTCGTAGCCCGGGTAATAGCGCGGCGGATAGAGCGGCATGGACGGTGCCGTGAGGTTGCGCACCGATGCAATCCCGGTGAAGTCCGATACGGTTTCAGTGATCGTCGCCTCGGCCAGCGCCATGCGCGGGAGACGCCCGTTATTGGCGAGCGCGCGTACCGTCAGGTAGCGGTCCGGATCGGGACGGTCCTCGTCGTTCTCTGCGTGCCGGTACGTTCCGGCCCATAGCTGCCCCGCCAGCGTGACCCAGAGTTCCCGCCCAAGCGGACCGAAACGCGTCGACGTATGGAAGTAGCGCTCAGGCTTTTCGTGACGCAACGCCCAGCCACGATGCCGGAAACTCGTAAACGCCCGGTAGTCGTGCCGTGCGCTGTCCTCCGGGTCGGCGGCGATCACTGCGAGTACATCGTACGGCTCGACATGAGAGGCGATGCCAGGCTGTACGCGGATGCAGTGCTCCCTGTCGTGCCAGCCGACAGGTTCCAACGGCAACGCATCGACCTCAAACAGGTTGATGACAGGCGTGCAGAACAGGCGGAAATTCTCGCGGCTGACGGGATAGTCGCCAGCCATCCGGGCATCGAGTTCAATCTCGAAGGTCATCTGCGCTTCACCCGCCGGCAGCGCCGCAGCATCGAACCCGCACAGGTCGACGAAGTGGAACTTTTGCGGGAACACAAAATACTCCAGCATCGTCTGCTCGCGGTCCAGTTGCCCGTCGCGCTTCGCGTCGGTGACTGGCCATAGCCGCGTCGACGGGCCGAAGCCTGCCGCCTCGAAATGCACCCCGTCCAGCGGCTGCAAGGCGCCGTCCCGTACGGACGGCAGACGCAGCCCGATTGACGCGACCTGCCGCGTCAGCGCCGCGTATAGCGTAGCCGCAGCGGGCCGGTCGCCATGCAGGTACAGGCGGATACGCGACAGGTCCATGCGCTCGCGCTGCTCCCCGAGCCAGAGACCAAACGTCAGGCGGATCACCGTACGCCCGTCGGCATGTACGGCGACGACGGCATCCTCTACCGAGAGCGGTAACAGCTCGACGGGCTGCGTCGTCCGGTACACGCACTGAACCTTATCGGGACCGACGGGCGTTGAGCGTACGACGGCTCCGGCGGGGATCGGCACCGCAGTTGCGCCCGTTCGGTTCAGCGGCGTGCATTCGATGATCGACAGCGACGGAATAGCGCGCGCCGCGTGCTCATAGAGGTTATCGAGCAGCGCGTCGGTCACCTCGGGCATCCCGTCGTCGAGCTTCATGCGTAGCCGCGCCGAGAGAAATGCAAAGGCTTCGTTCACCGCGCGCACAGCCCCCTCAGGTTCGCCGTAGAGCATCCCCATGCGACGCGCGGCGTCAGGCTGCGCCTGCGCCAACTCGCGGCCTGCCTCGCGCAGGTAGCGCATCTCTTCGTCGTAGTACCTGAGGAACGGATTCTCGTGCTCAGTCGGGTTTTTCTTCCAGGGTGCGGTCATGGTTGCAATTCCGGTGGCAGGGGAGGAAGCATCGGTGCGGCACCAGCCTTGCCGACAACAAAAATCCTTTCGGGCATCTGGAAGCCGCGCAGCTTCAGCAGTTCGAGCGGACCGGCTCCGACCTGGGTGCGCAGCACGTAGCGCAACGCCTCGCCATTTGCGTCGTTCCACGTGAGCTGGAAGCGGGTACTGTCGAGCTGCTTCACATCGGCTTTCGCGAGCAGGCGCAGGAATGCCCAGTCGCCCGTCGAATCGAACGCCTGCCTCAGGCCCGCGTTGAGTGTCTGCCACGTCAGACCCGCATGCCCGTTCAGCCCGTCGCCGGGCCAGGCCAGCGGCGTCCAGCTTTCCTGCTGGTTAAAGTAGACGATCTGCTTGCCGTCGACCGACAGTTCCGAGCGCGTCACGTCCCGCGTCGGCAAGGCCATCATCTCGAAGCGCTCGTTGGCATCGCCCTTTATGTAGAGTTGCGCGCCGACCGTCGAGAGCTGGCGCAGGCCTGCAAGGAACCTCGGATCGAACTGGAGTGCCTGTGGTGCCAGTTCGTTCGGTGTCCAGTGATCGCCTTCGAGCTTCAGCACGCCCGCGAGTTGCGTCGAGATGAAACGGGCGACCAGGCCAGTGTCGGGACGCACGAAGCGCCCGAGTTCGGCGAAAGACGCATCAGCCTGTGTGTCGAAAAACGGATAGCGTCCGCTCATCGTCGCGTTGAATGGTGCGGCCACGCTCGCGCGCCACGCCTCGTTCAGGCTGGCCGCCGCCGGTTGCAGGATCGTCTGCCACGCGGCTTCGAGCAGCTGCGCGAACACCGCATTGCCAAAGCCTGCCCATGCGGAGCCGAGACTTGCGGCTGTCAGCGCCGCATCGTCACGCGCCTGAGACAGCTCCGAGAGCTTGCCCTGGAAGACCGCCTGCGCGAGCGAGCGCGCCATCGCCTGTGTGTCGGGACTGCCTGCGATCTGCTGCAGCTTCAGTCGCATCGTGGTGACCGCCGTCAGATAGCGCGACAGGCTGACGCCGCTGAGCGCAACATTCGCCGACGCGCCCGCCTTGCTGTTTGCGCCGTTCGTCGCCGCAACACCGGTCTCACCCATCAGCGCGAGCAGCGCACCGAATGATTTGTCCAGCGGACTGACGGTCGGTGTCTGTGCGTCGTCGTTGCCGATCAGGCTTTGTGCCTTGCGGACCAGCGTATCGGTCAGCGCCTGCGAGGGTCGTCCCGCCTGCGCCTGATACTGCACCGACTTCATCAGCGCGATCAGCGGCGAGGTCTGCGCATCGGCGAGACGGGTGAGCTGGTCGATCGCACCGTTCAGGTTCTTCGCTGGCTGCCACTGGAGACTGTTGAGCATGGTCTGCCAGGCGGCGGTGTACTCCGCGAAGTAGCGCGCTGTCAGTCGCTGCTTCAGTTCTTCGGCCGCCCGCTTCTCGTCGATGGCGGCGCTGGTGCGGATCGCACCCTGTGCGAGGGTGTTACCGATGGTCTGCGATGGCTGCGCGCCGGTCAGCACCCAATCGCCGCTCACGCGTCGCTCGCGCGCCGCCTTGTCGATCGCGTCCGCAATCATGCCGTCCCATGCGGCCCGCGTGTAGATGCCTGGCACCGTCTGGGACGTATTGAAAAGCCCCTGCGCGTCCGCACCGTTGAGCAACGTCTGGAGTGATGCGTCCGCGTACTTGCCTTTGACCTCGTCGAGGATGCTCTGGTACACCGTGTCGTCGGCCGATGCGAGACCCATCTGAGTCACCAGCATGTTGCGGGTCGTGCTCACGAGGCTCGCGTCGGGTGTGATGCGCCATTCGGGGTGGGCCTTCAGGTGGTCGGCGTAAAACGCGGCGAGTCGGCGGCCCGTGTCGTCGCGCTCGCCCTCGGGCATGTCCACCGGGCGTCGCCACAACGCGACAAGCGAGCGGCGCAGAAATGCGGCGTCGGCGCGGGCAGGGTCTCCAAGCATCAGGTACGTTTTGAGCGCGTTGTAGGTGCTGCCGCGCGCCTCCTGTGACTGCAGCGCGTCGGCCCGCGCTTCGCCCGCAGCCTTCAGCAGGTCGGTGATGGTTTGCACGACCGGCGCCTGCAGATTGCGGGTCGTGGCGATACGGTATGGCGGCCACATCGCAGCGAGAAGGGCGTCGTTCGAAGAAACGCCCGCGCGCAGGTACCAGGGCGCGCCATGTTCCCGACGGTACGCAAGCTTTTCCATCAGCTGCTGGAGCGCGAGCTGGGCTCGCCAGGCCTCGGCGGTTTGCGGTTTTGCATCGACAGCGGCCTGCGCTGTCTGACTGGCCTCACGCATCAACTGCCGGTTGCCGATGAAGGACACCGTCATCCATACGCACCACAGGATCGCCGCAGCCGTGACGAGCGTGGCGAGCGCGTTGGGCCAGTAGAAGCCGACGCGCCGGCCCCGGTAGTTGGGCGCCCCCGCCGCGATCTCGCGCCATACCGGCAGCAACGCGGCGGGCTGTGCGCGCATGACGGTTATTGCTGGTGGCATGTCGACAGGCTCGCCGGGCGTCCCATCGCCGTTGGCTACCGGCACCGGTACGACGGTCGGCCCCGGAAAAACCGGCGCGAACATGACGCCCGCAAGCGGCGCGCGCAGCCAGTTCGATGCAGCCAGTCGCCGAAGGCCATCGACGATGCGCTCGCAATGGTCGCCGACGTACTGCGAGATCTCCATCAGCCAGGTCATCCGGAGGTTGTTGCGGGTGCAAAGGTGTACGCCCGCGTCCGCAGACCTCTGCTCGACCTCGTTCAGCAGTTCCGGCGCAAGGGCGGCGGCCTCCTGCGCCTGCCTGCGCCACTCGTTCGGCATGAAGGTGCCGACGGCATCGAAGCGCTCCGACGGGCTACCGTGCGCCTCGACCGGATGCAGGAACGTAACGGGCGCGGCCCAGCCAAGCGCAGTGGCGATGCCCGAAAGTGCACGGGGCAGTTCGGTATCCGTATCGTCCGCGCGTGCGACATGAACGACGCCATCAACCGGGTAGCGGCGGCGCAGTTGCCGGATCTGTGCGAGCCACTTCGCCGCCTCGATCCCGTCCGGCGACACATGCACGAGGATGGTTTCGTCCACGTGCATGACGCCCGCCTGCTTGAGACCGGGCACCACCTGATCGATGCGTTCGTCCGGGCCGTTCACCAGCAGCCAGCGCAGGCGGCGTTGCCAGCGCCAGCCGTGCGAGATGCGTAGCTCCTCATACACGCGCTGCAGCCGCACATCGCGCTTGAGCGGTTTTGCTGCCTTTGCGTGATCGCCGGTTTCAGAGCGGAACAGTCTGGCGGCCCCGCCGTATGCGCCTGTCGATACCGCGAACAGATGGGCGATCACGATGATGACCAGCACGATCGGGATGCCAATCAATAGCCGCGTGCGAGGCGCGCCATCCGCGATGCCAAGGCGGTCACTCCCGAACCAGACCAGCAGGAGTGCGGCGATGGCGAGGACGAGCGCTGCGAGGGGCATGCCCCAGATCGCCGCACGGCTCGGCGCCGGTTTGCTGGCGGCGGCTTCAGGCTCCGTGTACTGCAGGTTATTTTTGTGAGTCGTCATGCGTGGAAGCGTTGGTTTGTTCTGCGGGTATGACGTGGAGGATGGCCGACTGCAGACCGTCGACAACCAGTTGCGGGCCGTCTGCTGCGCCAGCCTCGATGGCCGCAGCAATCGCCAGCAGGCCGTTGGCTGCGCCGGCGTCGCCAACAATACGATCCAGGCGGCACTGCGCGGCATCCTTCGAAGCGGCCTGAAAACCGGCAGCAGCCAGAGCCCGGTCGCAGTGCTCAACCGGGCGCGTAATCCACGCGCGCGTCACTGCTGCTGCCCTGGCCTTGCCCCATATGGCGGCATTCGCGAAGCCGTATTCAACCTCACCGTCGATCCCCTGGACGGGCCGGTGCAGCGCCGCTTTCGGGCTGACCTCCGGGGGGAGCCTGAAGTAGCCGGGGCCGAAGAGCACTGCAGCGCATCCTTCGGCACAGCCTTCGTCGATGGCATCGTCGTACCACGCTGCCGCGACGGCGAGAAGCGGACGGCACTCGCGCGCATCGAGCCAGGCATCGGCCACCAGCAGCCCGTCAGATGCCGGGACAATCTGTACCTCAAGCGGCGGCAGCGCCGCCAGCCGCAACGCGTCGCGGACCTGAGCCACGCGCAGGCCCGCAATCTTCGGCCCGGCCAGCACGCGCACCTGCGGCCAGTACGCCTTTTCGTATCGGGTTAGTGCCTGGATACTTCCGGCCAGCGGCTCAAGCACAGCACGGATCATCTGGACAGCGGGAGCGGTCTTCGTCAGTACGCCTGCGCCGCCCTCGCTTTCCTCTTCACCCGCTATGGGCAGCCCGGCCAGCAGCGGATCATGATCCTCGAAGCGGTTGCACAAGACCTTGCCCGATCCATGGCGGGCGCTCTGCATCTTCAGGAGCGATTGCTTGCCAGCGAGAACTTCGGCCAGGGATTTGCGCGCGAGCGGCAGGCAGTAGCCTGCCTCGAGTACGTGCAGCGGGCGCTGCGCGAATCGGATTTTCTCCGCCAGCCAGCGATCACGATGATGGTTGCGCCAGTACGCGCGATACCACAACGCCTCGTAGCCCGCGCGAGCAAACCCGAGCAGGACCAGGAACAACCCGTTCGGCGCCCCCACCACCCAGCTCCAGAACTTGAGGCCGTTTGCAGACTCGCCCTTCGGCCACACAAGCAGCACGATCACGGGGCCGAACACGTTACAGACGAAGCAGGTAACCGCCCATGGCCAGAAGCGCATCCTTGGCGGATACGCGCTGGAGTGTCCGGCAGGAGAAAGATCGACCGGCATTACGCGATATTGACGTTCTGCAGCGACGAGATCAGGCGGCAACCGCACGCGCAGCGGTAATGATGGAAGGCAACCTCCTTGCCGTCGCGGTCGGGGAACTTCGCGTAGCCTTCGTCGATGACAGTCGGACCGTGCTGCGCGCAGATCGCCTCGTCGCCCTTGCGGGCAAGCGGCCTGCCCATGAAGTTCATCCATGGCGAGCCGCCCGACACTTCCCCGCCGTGTTCGAGTATGTCGCCTTTGCGGATGGGAAATGTCATCGCGTCACCAACACATTCTGTTCCATTTTTCTAGCGCTTTAAGATCAAATAAAAATGCCGCTTGCATTGCGAATGCCGTAATTTTATTAGACAGCATCAGCCACCATTTTTCATGCGAACACTTTGAACAACATCAATCACTCGATTGATAAGTTCGGTGGCTTTTATTTGCGATTCTTCCGTTTTGTCAACCGGAATAGCAATACCGTATTTTCCGCCGGCGAAGACGTATCCGAAGGGGGTGCGTCTTATTACGTCAAAAATTATCAAATCACTTCCCGTTTGATCCGGAAAATGATACGGACGCTTCCATTCGCTGACAACTGTAATTCCATCAGAATTTCGTATGGTTCCATTAATGGTTTCCGACATGGACTTCTCCAACTCGCCTCCAGCATCACCCAAATTATAGACCCTCCTTTTCCAGCGACCTTGATATCCCTCGTAAAATCCGTTGTAATTAAGTACAGCCTTTTCTAAGCATTCGTCATAGTCGGGCTTTCCTTCGCAAAGATAACTCGGAGAAAGATAAGCTCCGCGCACAATCATGATATTCACAAATTCTCCATCCTGATGGGCGTCGGTTGACGACATAGGCATTAACACTTTAGACCTTAGCCCTACTATGCATTGATCGTGTACATCGTGATTCCCATAGGTTTCTGACAAGTTAGAAAAGTGACTCACACTAGAAAAGAGTACCCCATCATTTTTATTGTCAAATACAAATAATCTGCAATCGTTGTATGCCTCATTAATACCAAGATCGGCAAGCATAGGAGAAGCCTCGTCTGCCAGCACATTCGACCATGCTGCCAGAAAAAAGGTCTGAAATACGATTGAAATAAGTGTTTTTGCGATTACCTTGGCCGTCATACATCATCCCGCTATATTATCAATTGTCGACAAATCTTACAGATTTCAAAATATTAACAATTTCGGGCAAGATACTACCCCGCGGGTTTTGTAGGCGCGTAACAGATCGGGAACCGCAAACCGCCGAATGATCGTGGAAAAGGCAATACGAGAAATAACGTTGGCGTGTAGCTTCATCACCATCGTTATCATCCTGCACCATATAAAATCCGCTCGCATTTACCGCCTTCAATGCATAGACTTTAGTCAAACTGTGCAAATTATCGCGATCCTCATCAGACTCGTAATAGACTGACCAACCCTCGTCTGCCGTTTTATCGGGAACTGCGCCAAATCGCATGGAAACTTGATCAACCGTGGAACCATCCAAAATTTGGCACTCAAACGGGACACCAAAATTTTCCATATCAGTTTTGTGTGGTGGAGTGTCTGTCCAATATCCCGCTTTCAGTGGCATCTTGCTTGAGAAATGCCCTTCATAAATATCTTCAATGCCGATATGACACCCGCCCCCCATATCGACATAAACTATTTCTTGACCGGCATGCGCCGAAAATCCCAGCGAGAAATAGATACATATCCCGAAGACAGCCCTCAAAGCAGCACTAGATTTGACCATCAACTTCTCCTCGGCTCGCGCCCTTCTGGAAATCCCAATGTCATTGCACCTTGCGCATCTGGGAAAAACATATCCCCCAAGACGGCTAGCGCTTGAGCGTAGCCTACGCATCTCGCGATATACCCATTGAATGGCCTCTCTGGATGCCCAACTGCCGCCGGGAGATTGACCGCCGCCGATGCATCTCTAAATGAGGCACAATGATAGTAAACTTTGCTAACTGGCGGACTACTCGAATTCTGTTGGTGGTGGACGGGTGGGCGTGTCGCCGCAACCCCTCGCCGTTCGAGGGCAATTTGCTTGTCGGCGTAAACACCCATGCCAGAAAAAATCCAATAGAATCCCGCGCTATCTGATGGCGCGATTACATCTTCATCCGAAGGAGGCATCGAGTTCGCAGAAACTTGCGCTCGCCACGCAATCATTTGCGCCGTTACACCGCTAACGGAATCAGACAGATAATGTGCAGCGTTAGATCGGCTGTTACTCGCGTTACGATAGCTCTCTTTTAGTCTAACTCGCGTCGCATCGGATATTTGGCTCTTTCGCCCCCTAAAGTCCCAATAGTGCATGTAGTTTTCCGGGCCAGTAAGTTGAAGAAAGCCCCGACCATCCCAAGGGTGATACCACTCACCGGCATTATTTTCATAGAGGGAACCAAACCATCCCGTTTCCTCCGCTGAGTTCCCAAAAAAAGTTGACGCTCGGGACGGTGTGCTCAAATTATATTTTCTTAATGCATAGTTAAGCGGTATAAGGCTGTTCTCTGCAAAATACCTCCGGCTCTGCGTATGGCTCACTGTCTCATAGTAAACAGCGTGATGTGTCCTCTCCCGAAGTACTTCTTTTGGAAGGAGTTGTCTAAACTCGTCTGCCGAGAGCCACCCACACTTCCTGAAATGCCGGATAAGCGCCAACGGATGAAAAAACCAGAGTTTCTGCCCGACGAGCGGCGTCTTGTCCAGAAACTGGAACTTGCTCAGGAAATCGGTGAACTTGGCGTACCCATCGGGGTTGGTATCCTTCTGCTTGCCAAAGAAGCCGTACGGATCGTTCAGGTCCTTGTAGCGTTCGTCGTTGTTGGACGGATCCCACTCGCTGCGCGCCTTGAACACCATCCCACGGAGCTTTTCATCCACGCCGTCCGTGTTCTGCACGTAGCCGGCAAGCTGAAGGTTGACCTCATTGTTGTTGTTTGGGTCGGCTTCGAGCGGTTGCGCCGACGGCAGTGAATCCTGAATGCCGGTCAGCCCGCAAAGCGTGGCGTAATCACATCGCCCCGCATCGTTGAACGGCGTGTTGTCGCCATCGACCTTTTGCCACCCCGTAAAGAACGGGAAATCCGCGTCAGACAACTTCTTGATCGCGTCCGGCGCGATGTTGACATAGCCCAGCGTGCCGTTCCCGTCGAACGGCACTGCGATCCAGGTGGCACAAGCCGTCCCCGTCAGCGTCGGATGGTCCGAGAGAATGCGTCCAAACCGAAGCATTTCGTAGCCATCGCTCGGGCACGTCGGATAGAGCGCCATTGCACGCTCATACAGATCATATTCATAGCGCTTTGGATTGTGGTGGCTGTCGGTGCCGCTGTCATAGGGGTCTGCGACCGGGTCCGGCGTGAGCAGCGTCACGTTGCCACTATCGCCGTTATCGATCCACGCCCGCGTAAAGCGCTGCCCCTTGTTGAACCACGCCTCGACATAGAGCGTGTCGCCTGCGCCAAGCGAGCCGCCCTGCACCTTGGGAAACCACTTCTCATCCATGCCCGCCGGCTGGGGATAGAACTCCTGCGGGCCGGAAATGATGAAATAGCTGTGCCCCCAATAGTCGCCCGTGGTCGGCTGGGTTGGCTTTTTCACGCCGATCTGTACCTTGTCGAACCAGGTCGTGAAATCGCCGTCCGCCATGAAGACTTCGAAGTGCAGATGTGCCACGCCCTGATGCTGGCCGACATAGCCAAGCATGTCCTTGCGATACACCTTCTTCGTGCCGCCCGCCTGGACCACCCCATCCTTGCCCCCTGCCGTATCGAGTAGCCATCGGGGCAGCGCATTCGCCGAGCCGGTCTCTGGCGGATCGTTAGGCTGGGGGACGATGTGCTCCTGGTTGATCATGTCCAGCAGGTGCATGTAGAGCGAGTAATACGTGATCGTGCGTCCGTCGCCCGTGTCGGTCTTGTGCCGGAGCAGGACGAAACCGGCATTCGAATTCAGCTCCGGTTGCCCGGTCGTCGAATTGGTGGTGCCGTCCGAAATGCCGTTCTTGCAGACCCGGTACGCGACCACTTCCCCATCGGCGATCGCGCGGACAGGTTCCGTCTGCTCACCCGGGTTCAGATGGATGCCGCAATGAGAACGCCGGTCGAAGGTGACCGGCCAGACCCCGTGATGGCCGATCTCGAACGGGTCGACGAGGTCCATCATGGGGTCCGGTTTCGACGCGTCGCTGGCCGTCGGGCCCGACGCGGGAAGGAAGGGAGGGCTGATGATCATGGCTTCAGTGGGATGACGAATACGGGTCGGAAATCTTCAGGCTGCTTTTCGGCAGGGACGGTAACTGGGTCGGCACGTTGTCGGGGCCGACGAAGGTGAACGAGCCGGCCTTGATGGTGTATGCGCCGGGGCAGTGGAACGTGATGTTGCCGCCCTCCATGACAACCGAGGCCCCGCCGCAGTTGAGCGTGATCTTCGACTTCGCCGACACCTGCACATCCGCACTTTCGCTGGCGACGCGCAACTGCTTCTGCGCGAACAGGTCCATCCCGTCGGTAAGCGCCGAGGCCGTGAACTTGCCCTTTGCTGCAGTCAGGTTGATGCCGAGCCTGTGCGCGCACAGCGAGATCATGCCGCCCACCGCCATGCGCAGGCGCTGGACGACGCTCACGTCCATGTCCTGCCCCGCCGTCACGATCGCGTTCTGCCCCGCCGAGTGCTGCATCGATTTGGGCGTCACGAACGCCATGCCACCGGGGGCGCTGGCGAGCAGCCCCGCGTCGCGCAACTGGTTCAGCCCGTCGAGCAGCGCCGCCTGCGTGGCCCGGTCGGCAGGGTCGGCCCCAGCCTGCGCCGTCGCCGTCGCAAGGTCCGTCACGCGCTGCAATGCCGCCTTGAGCTGCGCGACGGCGGTGGGCATGTCGAGGTGCGGCGTATCGGCTGCGGCCGCCGCATCCGCCGAGAGAAACAGTCCCTTCGCCGCACGCATCGTGCCCCAGCCCTGGGTCGTCACTTCGGACCCTTCACCCCGCAGGAGCTTCTTGCTGTTGAGCAGATAGCCCTGATTGAACGCCGTCTGGCTGTAGACCGTCGCTATGCGGGCGCTTTCCTTTCCTTGCAGATCGTTGAACACCACCTCCGCACCGAGCAGCGGGGAACGCCAGATGGCATAGCTAAACAGCGACTGGTCTCCACGCACCACGTCCGGGTGGGCGTAGTCGTGCATGGCCCCCGCTATGTAGATGCGGTCCACGTCGCGATTTTCGGCGTCGAGCAGGACCTCGGTCCCCGGCAGCAGGGGCGAGTGGAAGCCGCCCTGGTAGGACGATGACGGACGCAGCAGGCGCAGCTTCAGCAGCTTGTTGTCGGTGTTGCCCGAGCCCTGCAGGAACTTCGGCAGAACGGCGTAACGCCCGTGGTCGTCCATGTCGCCGTATGGCGCGGAGTCCGATGTTGTGACCACGCCCACAGCGGGACCAGGCAGAAAACGCCAGTCCCGCTCAAAGTCAAACCTCGGCCGGTAGGTCAGGTTCGCCGGCATCGCCTTGAAGCGCGTATAGGCCGGCTGGGTGCGGCTGCCCTTCATCTTGAACGAAGTGATCACGAAGCCGTATTCGGCGCTCGGCATCTTCGCATTGGTGAGCTTCATTACCACGCCCGCCGCGATGCCCTTGGCGTCGGTCCTGCCCGCCAGCGTCGCCTGACGCGCGATCTGCTCATCGCGCCGCGTCTGCGCGAATGCTTCGCCCTGCGCTGGCGTCAGATGGCCTTCGACGCTGCGACTGATCTGCCCGAACGACGAGCGGTCATCCGTCTCGCTGGAGACATTCGCCGTGGCGCGAAGGGGATCGTCCGGCGTGCAGTAGTTGCGCTCCCACAGTTCGATGGTGGCCGGCACCAGCGCGCGCTGCTCATGCACGGCCTGGGCCGCTTCGTGCCAGCTCGCGTGCAGGCCCGAGGCATCCAGCAGCGGCACGTCGACCGAGCGGATATAGGCGCGCGGATTGTTGGCGAACACGATGGTGTCGAGCTTGCCATCCTTGCCGCGTCCCTGCTTGTAGAACCAGAATACGCCGAGGCGACGGCAATGGCGGGCGATGAAATTCCAGAGCGACTCCTCCAGCATCACCACCTGCTCCATCTTCTCCTGCAGCCCTTCGATCTGGAATTCGACATCGAAGGCATCGAAATTCTTGCGGTCGACCAGCGCCTGGGTGATCAGCTCCTGCAAAGTCACATCTTTAAATGTGTCGCTTTTGATGATGCGTTTGCAGAGGGCCACAAAGCGCGGCTCGATGAGCAGCCGGTACGCGGACTCGTCGCGGCTCGTGCGGATGCGCTTCCAGCTCGTCACCACGCCGTTGAAGGTGGCGGCGTCGTGACTGACGGGCTGCACGTAGCTCACCGAGGGCACCGCCGCCTGCTCGTCGATCTGCAGGCCCGCGCGACGGCCCACATACTGCTTTCCGTCGATCTCCAGCCGTGGCGACGTAACCGTGACGTCGACGCGGTAGTCCTTGCAGAAGCCGCCGCTGGCCTTGAAATCGAGCACGTCGAGGTCATGGGGCTGGGAGCCGATCCAGATCCTGAGGTGCTGGGTCAGGCGCGCGCTCGGGTGGCTGAGCGCGGCGGTAAAATTCTTCGTGACAGCATTCATCCACACATCCCTGTATGGTTAAAGAAACGAGGCACAACTGTTGCATCAGCAACCTTCAACCGAAAAAATCTAGGGCGGTACTCGCTGCCCGTCAATCACTCCACTCACCCTGTGCGAAATTGCCAACGATTTTGTGAATGATCGTTAAATCGGAATCCTTTGCTTTTTCGAGATGGAAATGCGTGATAAACGGGTGCAGCAACACCTAATGGCGAACGACGCATGCGAGTCGATCGCGCGCGGGAAACGGTCAGCCCTGCTGCTCGTGATAGCGCAGTGTGGTAGAGAGAAGCGTGGCGTCGCCGCGAGCGCGCGCCTCCAGAAGATCGGCGATGCGCTCAATCATGGCCAGCATCTCCTCGCGCGTTTCGTTCGGGTCGGGTCGGGTCGGGAGGCACATGATTTATCTGATGGACGCGCGTGACAACATATGCAGACACAATATGCAAAACGAATAAACGTCTGCTTCTCGCCGTGCAATTGAAAAAGGCGGCATCAAGCCGCCTTCATTGGATTGCGGTCCGGAATACCCTTGGCGTCGAGCGCCAGAACCGTGAACAGTTCATGATCGCAATTGTTCATGCGCCTGTAGTCCTCGCCGATATGGATCATGACCTCAAGCAGATTCCGCTGGTCGTGTCTTTCCTCAGGCGTTACAGAAGGATTCCTGAACAATGAAGTCGCAAGCGTAATCAGGTGTTGAAGTTGCTGTCCCTGCCTTTCACAAAGATGGAAGGCAGCCAGCGCGAGACGTTCATACTGAAGCGCATCTATGGGGGGCGGGAAGAAGGCTGTTGCCTGGTAGCTTTGGTCATACGCGGTCCGGGTTATGGGCGTGTTGGATCGAACGACACGTTTGGGTTCGCGTCGGCTTATGGGTTCAATAGCCACGGCGGCACTGCGACGGCATTCGGAAACAGTTATTCGATTGGCGACAAGTTCGTCAAGGCGCTGCTCTCGTCCAGCGACGGTCACGGGCTGCGATGCGACCTTCGCGGCCAGGGAGCCAGTGGTGGCGGCATATGCGTAGACGACGGCGGCAAACTGTACGACGTCATCCTCGTGCGGAGATAGGCACCAACTTACCATTCGCGCGGCATGGCGTCCTTGCTGAACGCGATTGACGCCAGCGAGCAAGATGTCGTTGCTACTCAATCGTGTCAAGTTGGATATTGAGATTCAATATCTCAGCATCGAGATCGACAGGGTGTTCGAGACGGCGACACAAACCGAGATTTGGGCCACTGTACGGGCCGTACAGTACGGACACCGTTAGGCCAGGAGTGGACGCCCGTATGCAGTGCTACAAAGCTGCCGTTCGAGCTTTCTCGGGTGACTGTTTGCGGGTGAGTCCTGGCACTTTTGCATAATCTCATCTGGCGCGGCTTTCCGGGGAATCGTGCGTAAGCTCAGAGCCCATTGCTCGATCCTCCATTACTGAAATTTTACGCACACTCAGTAACCGATACGGTTTTCAGTTTCCAGCTGAGCGCCAGGATCTAACGGATGTGCACCAAAGGCTGCCGCAACCCGTCTTTGACTCGCGCCGCCATATTTTAGTCAAAATCCCTCAACTGTTTTTTTAGTCATTGGATTCGCTCTCCCTTGCAACACGGGCCTGAGAGGGGATAGAAAAGTCCGTAACTTTAGGAATTTGAAGGAAGTCTGCTACGCTGCGCGCTTCACCACCCTCGCATTGAAACAATGGAAAGCCCTTTCAACGATCGCGGCGTGTCGGTCACGCGCAACGCCCTCTCATCCGCAGGTCAGGTCTTCCCGCTGCGCGATATCGTCGACGTGCGGGTCGTGACCGTGCAGAAGAACAAGGTCGTGCCGCTCGTGATCTCGGTGGCCGGGCTGATCGGCGCAATCGTCGGGGGCGTGCTGCACTCGGCGTCGGGACTCGTATGCGGGGTGATGCTGATCGTGGTCGGTTGGCTTACCTGGGTGACCCAGGACATCACGCATCGGCTGATGGTCAAGACGGCCGACGGCGAGCGCGAAGCGCTGATGAGTACGGATCGCGAGTTCGTCGAACGCGTCGGCGAGGCAGTGCATCGGGCGAAGGCCGCGGCTGCCGCGCCGAAGGCTTGACGCGGGGCGACGATCGAACATGACGAAGCCGTGCGCGACGGATCAGCACCAGCCTCGCACGGCTTTCGATCTGCTTGCCCGCAAGCAACGACTACGTTGCCGTCATCTCGCGCTCAGTCGAGACTGAGCGGACTCACGCGCCAGATATTGCGCGCATACTCGCCGATCGTTCGATCCGACGAGAACTGCCCCATCCCCGCGACGTTCTCGATCGCGCTTTCGGCCCACGCGTGCTTGTCGACGAAACGCGCATCCACTTCGTTCTGCGCCTTCGCGAACGCGTCGAAATCGGCGAGCACCATATAGTGATCGCCCCAGTCGACCAGCGTGTGAAAGATATCCGAGAAGCGCAGCGGATCGTCCGGCGAAAAGAAGCCCGTGCGAATCTGATCGAGCGCGGTGCGCAGTGCTTCGTTTTCCTCGTAAATCCGCCGCGGCCGATAGCCGCTTGCGCGCAGGTCGTCCACCTCGTCGGCGGAGTGACCGAAGATGAAGATGTTCTCGCGCCCCACCGCGTCGCAGATCTCGATGTTCGCGCCGTCCATCGTGCCGATCGTCAATGCGCCATTGAGCGCGAGCTTCATGTTGCCGGTGCCCGACGCCTCGGTGCCGGCCATCGAGATCTGCTCCGACAGATCGGCCGCCGGAATGATCAGCTCGGCCACGCTGACGCCGTAGTTCGGCACGAACACGACCTTCAGCCTGTCGCCGATCAGCGGATCATGATTGACCTTCTCGCTGACGTCGCCGATCAGCTTGATGATCGTCTTGGCCATCCGGTACGCGGACGCGGCTTTGCCCGCGAACAGCACGACGCGCGGCACCCAGTCGCGCTCCGGATTCGCGCGAATCTCGTTGTAGCGTACGATCACGTGCAGCAAGTTCAGCAACTGGCGCTTGTATTCGTGAATGCGCTTGACCTGCAGATCGAACAGCGCGTCCGGATCGAAGTGCAGCTTCGTGTGATGCGCGAGCCGGTGCACGAGCCGCAGCTTGCTCTGTCGTTTGGCCTCGCGGAACGCTTCGACGAACTCGTCGTCCTTGCGCAGATTACGCAGCTGCTCGAGCTCGAACAGATTGCTGCGCCAGTGTGTGCCGATGCGCGCGTCGATCAGCGACGACAGCGACGGACTCGCCTGCGCGAGCCAGCGGCGCGGCGTGATGCCGTTGGTCACGTTGGTGAAGCGGTCCGGATAGATGCGCGCGAAGTCGGCGAAGATGTCGCGCGTCATCAGCTGCGAATGCAGCTTCGACACGCCGTTCACCTTGTGACTCGCGACGATCGCCAGATACGCCATGCGCACGCGCCGCTGCCCATATTCATCGACGAGCGAAATGCGGCGGATCATCTCGGCGTCGTGGCCCGAGTGCTCGCTGACGTGCTTCAGAAACTGTGCGTTGATTTCGAAGATGATCTCGAGATGCCGCGGCAGCAGGCGTGACAACATTTCGACATCCCATGTTTCGAGCGCCTCGGGCATCAGCGTGTGATTCGTGTACGAGAAGATCTGCGTCAAGTGTTTCCACGCCTTGTCCCACGGCACATGATGCTCGTCGACGAGCAGGCGCATCAGCTCGGGAATCGCGAGCACCGGGTGCGTGTCGTTCAGATGCACCGCGACCTTCTCCGAGAAGCGTCCGAACGTGCTGTGCGTGCGCTGATAGCGGCGGATCAGATCCTGCATCGTCGCCGACACGAAGAAGTACTCCTGGCGCAGCCGCAACTCGCGGCCGGCCGGCGTCGAATCGTCCGGATAGAGCAGCCGCGACACGTTCTCCGACATGTTCTTGGTGTCGACCGCGTTGCGGTAGTCGCCACGATTGAATGCGCCGAGGTCGAGTTCCTCGGTCGCGCGCGCGGACCATAGGCGCAGCGTGTTGGTTGCGTCGGTCGCGTAGCCGGGGATCACGGTGTCGTAGGCGGTCGCGTTCACATGCTCGGTGTCGATCCATTCGGTCTTGTCGCCGCGCTGCACGGTGCGGCCGCCGAAGTGCACCATGTACTTGATTTCGGGTCGCGGAAATTCCCATGGGTTGCCGGCGCGCAGCCAATAGTCGGGCGCCTCGACCTGCTCGCCGTTGACGATTTCCTGACGGAACATGCCGTACTGGTAACGGATGCCGTAGCCGAAGCCCGGAATGCCGAGCGTCGCCATCGAGTCGAGAAAGCACGCCGCGAGCCGGCCGAGGCCGCCGTTGCCGAGCGCTGCGTCGGGTTCGAGATCGATCAGCGCGTCCATGTCGACGCCGAGGCTCGCGAGCGCCTCCTTCATCTGATCGTGAATGCCGAGCGCGAGTAGCGCGTTGGTAAAGGTCCTGCCGATCAGAAACTCCATCGACAGGTAGTAGACCCGCTTCACGTCCTGCTCGTATTGCAGGCGCGTGGTCTTCATCCAGCGCGCGACGAGCCTGTCGCGCACGGCCAGCGCGGCCGCGTGCAGCCAGTCGTGCGGGTGAGCGGTAACGGCGTCCTTGCCGACGCCGTACATCATGCGATTCGAAATTGAGCGCCGTAGCGCGTCGACGGTACTGTTGAGCTGGTCGAATTCCAGATCGACGGCTGTCATCGAAGCCTCCGGGAAGGTCGACATCGCAAACGCGAACCGCACGGGAGACGGACGGGAGGCGCGTGCCTGTCGGAGCGGTTTAAAAAAATAGAGTAGGACATTTTAGGGATCGCGCACACTGGCACGCGAGCGGACGGTAATGCATACGGCGTGCCCAGCGAGCGCGCCCGCTGCCGCGCGACCGAGCCGCGGCGGGCGCCCGGACGCGGTGCAAAGCTGCGTGGCAGCGGCACTCTGGGTGGGCATCGGCGCGCGTGAGTCGGGTGACGAAAGCGGGTTGGGGAAGGCAAACGCCCGAAGCATCTGCGAGCCGCACATCGATTATTTTTCCGATGCGTGACGAGCGGATGAAGCCCCGAATAGCCTGATTTTGTGATCGAATCGGGCGGCCCGTTCTGCCGGGCGGTTCTGTCGTGTGTGTGTTGGATTTGACGGGGGGCGCGCGCCGATTTGGAGATGGCGGGCGGGATTGACGGTTAGTTGCGTTTCATTGAGATCGATCAAAGCGCCTCATCTTCTAGCCGCCTCCCGGTTCCTGCCCGCCTCCCTGCACGATCGTGCCGTCTCTGCAACAATCGCGACGTTGCGCCGCACAAGCCGCCACGCCGATCCTCCGTGGACCGACAGCGCGCGCCTGACCCACGACGAAACCGCCGCCCGAGCGCGTCGCCTCTCCGGAAGCGACCGACACCGGCATGCCCACCCCCACGAGCCACGCCTTGTCCGATAAGCTCAGCCCCGCCGTCGGCGTCCCCACGCCGACTCTCCCCGCCGACGGCCCGATGTCGGCCGCCAACCGCCGCGCGATGGCCGCGATCATGCTCGCCGTCGCGCTCGCCACGCTCGATACCGCGATCGCCAACACCGCGCTGCCCGCGATCGCCGGCGACCTGCACGCGGCGCCGGCCGCCTCGGTCTGGATCATCAACGCATATCAGCTCGCGATGGTCGCGACGCTGCTGCCGCTCGCCGCGCTCGGCGATATCGTCGGACATCGGCGCATCTATATCGGCGGCATCGCGCTGTTCACGCTGAGCTCGCTCGGCTGCGCGATGGCGCCGACGCTGCCGCTGCTCGCCGCCGCGCGCATCGTGCAGGGCTTGGGCGCCAGCGCGATCATGAGCGTCAACACCGCGCTGATCCGCTATCTGTACCCGCCGCATCGGCTCGGTCGCGGGCTTGGCACCAATGCGCTGATCGTCGGCGTGTCGTTCGCGGTCGGGCCGACGGTGGCGTCGTTGATTCTGTCGGTCGCGACCTGGCCCTGGCTGTTCGCGGTCAACGTGCCGCTCGGTGTACTCGCGCTGAGCTTCGCGATGCCGGCGCTGCCGCATACCGCGCAGAGCCGGCACCCGCTCGATCCGGTGGCGGCGCTGCTCAACGTGGTCACGTTCGCGGCGCTGATCTTCGCGCTCGGCGAGGCGGCGCAACGCGCGTCGCTGCAGATCGTGCTCAGCGCCGCGGCGCTCGCCGGCGTGTTCGGGCTGCTGCTGATCCGCCGCGAGGCCGGCCACCCCGCGCCCATGCTGCCTGTCGATCTGTTCAAGCGGCCGGTGTTCGCGCTGTCGGCGGTGACGGCCGTGTGCTCGTTCGCCGCGCAGGGCCTAGCGTTCGTGTCGCTGCCGTTCTATTTCGAGGACGTGCTGCTGCGCAGCCAGGTCGAAACCGGCTTCCTGATGACGCCGTGGCCCGTCGTGGTCGCGCTCGCCGCGCCGCTCGCGGGCGGCCTGTCGGACCGCTACCCGCCGGGGCTGCTCGGCGCGATCGGGCTAGCGGTGCTGTCGGCGGGGATGGCCTCGCTGGCGATGCTGCCCGCCCATCCGCACGTGCTCGACATCGGCATCCGTATGGCGATCTGCGGCGCGGGTTTCGGCTTTTTCCAGTCGCCGAACCTGAAGGCGCTGATGGCGAGCGCGCCGCCGGAGCGTAGCGGCGGCGCGAGCGGCATCGTGGCGACCGCGCGGCTGCTCGGACAGGCGACCGGCGCGGCGCTGGTCGCGCTGTGCTTCGGCATTGCCGGCCGCCAGCATGGGCCGACGCTCGCGCTCGGCCTCGGCGCGTTCTTCGCCGGCGCGGCGAGCCTGGCGAGCGGCTTGCGGCTGCTCGCGCCGTCGCATCGCGCGGGCGTGCAGGCGAAGGCGGCGGTCAAGTGAGATATGCGCCGGACGGCGCGTGAGGCGGGGATGAAGCCTGAATGAAGCGCGCCTCGAACGAGCGCGCACGAGTTGAAGCCAGTGCGGGAAGACGAGGCGGCAACCACGCGAGCCGCCTCGCTTACGACCCATGCGGCGCGATCAACGTGCCGCGAAATACCCCTTCACCGCGGCAATGAACGTGTCGATATCGTCGCGCGACACATCCATGTGCGTGACGAAGCGCGACGCATACAGCATCTGCGTAAGGATGCCGCGCTCCTTGAGCCACGCCTCGAGCGGCGCGCAATGCTGCTGCGGAAACTGCGCGAACACCATGTTCGTCGCGACCGACTGCACCTTCACCTGCTCGATCGTCTCCAGCCCCGCCGCCAGATGCGCGGCGTTTGCGTGGTCGTCGGCGAGCCGCTCGACGTTGTGATCGAGCGCGTACAGGCACGCCGCCGCGAGCACGCCAGCCTGGCGCATGCCGCCGCCGAGCACCTTGCGCCAGCGATGCGCGACGTCGATCAGCGCGCGGCTGCCGACCAGCACCGAGCCGACCGGCGCGCCCAGTCCCTTCGAAAAGCAGATCGACACCGAATCGAACGGCTCGGCCAGCGCCGCGACCGGCTTGCCCGCCGCGACCGCCGCGTTGAACACGCGCGCGCCGTCGAGGTGGGTCGCGAGGCCGCGCTCGCGCGCGAGCCGCGTCGCATCGGCGACGTACTGCGCCGGCAGCACCTTGCCGCCGATCGTGTTTTCCAACGCGAGCAACCGCGTGCGCGCGAAGTGATCGTCGATCGGCTTGATTGCGGCGGCGATCTTGTCGAGCGGGATCGAGCCGTCGGCGGCGTTTTCGAGCGGTTGGGGCTGGATGCTGCCGAGCACGGCCGCGCCGCCGCCCTCGTATTTGTAGGTGTGCGCGAGCTGGCCGACGATGTATTCGTCGCCGCGCGCGCAGTGCGCCATCAACGCGGCGAGGTTGCTTTGTGTGCCGCTCGGGAAGAACAGCCCCGCTTCCTTGCCGGTGCGCTCGGCCAGCGTGGCCTGCAGACGCAGGACGGTGGGGTCGTCGCCCCAGACGTCGTCGCCGACTTCGGCCACCGACATCGCCGCGAGCATCGGCGGAGTCGGACGGGTAACGGTATCGCTGCGCAAATCGATCATTGTGTGTCCCTGTGCGTCCATGAATGACAGCCTACGGCAACCGGCCGCCCGTGCATTCCGGAAGGAACGCGCGCGCCAGCAAACGAGCCATACAGTGTATTCAATTCAGACGACGCTGAAAATCGACGCATCCCCGAGAAGCGCGCCGATCCGGCTGCGATGAGCCAACAGTCGCGACGGGGACGCTCAGCCGCCAGGCTTCGGCAACCACTGGAGCGGATCGACCGGCTGGCCGTTCTCGCGCACTTCGAACTGGATCGACGCGACGCCGTGGCTATCGACACCGACCTCGCCGATCGTCTGCCCTTGCGCCACCGCATCGCCTTCCTTGACGAGTAGCTGGCTGTTCTGGCCGTACGCGGTGATCAGCGAATCGTTGTGCTTGATGATGATGAGCGGGCCGTAGGCTTCGATGCCGGTGCCCGCGTACACCACGCGGCCGGTCGCCGCGGCCTTGACCGGATCACCGGGTTGGCCGCCGATCACGATGCCGTTGGATTTGCCCGGCGCGAACGCGCGCAGGATCGGTCCGCGCAATGGCCATTGCAGCACGCCCTGCTGTGGCACGGCGGCAGGGGCCGGCGCACCGGGTACGGCGCCCGGCGGCACGTTCGCCGTCGCGCCCGGCGCGGCTGGCGCGCCCGGCGCCACCGCGACCGGCGGCGTGACCACGCTGCCCGAGGCCATCGGCGGCGAAACGCGCAGCACCTGGCCGGGCGCGACCGCCGCGTTGACCGGCAAGCCGTTCCAGGCCGCGATTTCCTGCGGCCTTCGTCCATAGGCCGAAGCGATGCCGGACAGCGTATCGCCCGGATTGACGCGATAGTAGCCGGCGGGCACCGGGACGGTCGCGAGGCTGGTCGTGCTCGACGGCGCGTTGCTGTAGAACGGCGTGCTTTCCCACGGCATCGTCGTGCAGCCGGCGATCGCCACGCCGAGCGCCGCCGCCATCAGCAGGCGGATCGCCGTCGGTTGCCATTGTCGTGTCATCTGATTTTCCTCGACCTGTGTCTCAATCCAATTCAATCGACGCCGTAGCAATTGCCGTGCCGTCAAACTGCCGTGTTCTTCAGACGCTGCCCTGCTTTTCGACGACGAGCACGCGTGCCGCGCCCAGCGGATGCGCGACATGCTCGGTGCCGACCGACGCATGGAACACGTCGCCGGTTTCGAGCACTGTCGTGCGTTCGACGCCGTCTTCGCGATAGCGCATTTCGACGCGGCCGTCGAGCACGGCGAATACCTCCTCGCCGTCGTTCACGTGCCACTTGTACGGCTGGTCGGTCCAATGCAGACGCGTGGTGATGCCGTTCATGTTCGCGATGTCGAGCGCGCCCCAGGCACGCGACGCGGTGAAGCTTCTGCTGCGGATGATCTTCATGGTCGATGAGCAATTGGCAAGCGCGCAAGCCCGGCGGGCGGCGCCGTGCGCCCACGGCGTCGGCGCTCGCGCGGCTGGCCCTATTATAGGTCGCGTGGCCCGCGCGTCTGGGCGAGCAAGCCGCCACGGTCGTTCCGTCCGATCATTGCAGGCGATCGACCATCGCCTATACTCAGTCAAGCCGCGCGGAGCAGCTCACGACAACGTTGGGATTCTGGGAGGAATCGAGCATGAACAAAGCCACCTTTCTGGCCGTGCAACTCAACGTCGACGATGTGGCGGCGTCTGCCGGCCTCGTCGAACTGCTGAACACGCATCTGATCTTCGCCGCCGAAGTTGCCGAGGCCGCCGATGCGCTCGTGCAACTGGCGAGCATCGCGAGACTGTCGAGCGGGGTCGAGGCGAGCGTCGAGCTGCCGGCGGTGGCGCTCGAACGGCTGCGCGAGGCGCTCGACAACCTGAGCGACTACGACGAATCGTGGCTGCTCGCGCTGGAGCCGAGCCGCGCGCTGTTCGATGACATCGGCCGACGGCAGCGAACGCTGCATTGACGGGAACGTCGCAGCACGGCGCCGTAAACGACAAAACGCCATCCGATCGAACTGGATGGCGTTTTTTCTTGCCCGCCGCGTTCGCGCTATTCCACGAAGCGGCGTCTACAGCGCACTACAACTACCCACTACATCTGCGGACTTCTACTGCGATTAGTTGCCGAAGTACACCGAGTCACGGTTGGCCTTCGCCGGAATGACAGCGTGGCCGGCTTGCGATGTGCCGGCGGCCGGAGCGCCGTAGCCGCTGGTGTCTGCGGGGTTGGCCGCGATGGCCGTGCCGCGTTGCGCATCGACGCGTGCTTGCGCTGCCTGGATGTCGGCCGGGTAGTTCACGTCGCTGGCGCTCGGGTTGTAGCCGGCCTTTTCGAGTTGAATCAGTTCAGCGCGAACCTGAGCACGGGTCACCTGCTGACTCGCTTGAGCGAACGACGCGACCGGAACAACGAGGGCGGCGGCGATAGCAACAGCGGAAATCAGGGTCTTCATGATTAACCTCCAAAGGACTTGTTGTGTGGTGCGCTTCGGGTTTCTGCTTATCCCTCAGCGATTGAAAACAAGTCTAGAGGTGTCTCGACCTAGGGTAAACCCTTAAACCAGTGAAACTCTATTGCTGCCGTCGCAATAATCATTTGGGCATTCTTTAAGTCCGCTTTTAACCCGCAAGACATTTGGTAATAATGCGGCGTTTCCTTGCCGATCCAAACGGAGCAACGGCCCGGCGCGCCCTGTCACCATGGCGCGCCGGGCCGTTTTTTCAACCGCTCAGCTCCACTGCGCGTGGAAGCTGCCCGGCTTGTCGATGCGTTCGAACGTATGCGCGCCGAAGAAGTCGCGCTGCGCTTGCACGAGGTTCGCGGGCAGACGCTCCGAGCGGTAGGCGTCGAAATACGCGATCGCCGACGCGAATGCCGGCACCGGCACACCCGCGTTGACCGCGGCCACCACGACTTCGCGCAGTGCCGCCTGGTAGTTCTTCGCGATGTCGCGGAAGTACGGGTCGAGCAGCAGGTTCGCGAGCGCCTTGTCCTTCGAATAGGCGTCGGTGATCTTCTGCAGGAAGCGCGCGCGGATGATGCAGCCCGCGCGGAAAATCTTCGCGATCGTCCCGTAGTCGAGATCCCAGTTGTACTCTTCCGACGCGGCGCGCAACTGCGCGAAGCCCTGCGCGTACGAGATCACCTTGCTGAAGTACAACGCGCGGCGCACCGATTCGATGAACGCGTCCTTCGCGCCTTCGAGCGGCCTCGCCTGCGGACCTTCCAGCACCTTGCTCGCGGCCACGCGCTGCGTCTTCAGCGACGACAGCACGCGCGCGAACACCGCCTCGGTGATCAGCGGCAACGGCGCGCCGAGGTCGAGCGCGTTCTGGCTGGTCCACTTGCCGGTGCCCTTCTGCGCGGCACGGTCGAGAATCACGTCGACGAGGTCCTTGCCGGTTTCGTCGTCCTTCTTGCCGAAGATCTTCGACGTGATTTCGATCAGATAGCTGTCGAGCTCGCCCTGGTTCCACTCGGTGTAGACCTTGCCGAGTTCCTCGTTCGACAATCCGACGACCTGCTTCAACACCGCGTAGCTTTCGGCGATCAGCTGCATGTCGCCGTACTCGATGCCGTTGTGCACCATCTTCACGAAGTGGCCCGCGCCGTCCGGTCCCATGTACGCGACGCAGGGCTCGCCGTCCGGCGCCTTCGCGGCGATCTCGGTGAGGATCGGCGCGACGAGGTTGTACGCGTCGCGCGGGCCGCCCGGCATGATCGACGGGCCTTTCAGCGCGCCTTCCTCGCCGCCCGAGACGCCGGTGCCGATGAAATGCAGACCCGCCTTCGCGAGTTCCTGGTTGCGGCGGATCGTGTCGGTGAAAGGCGTGTTGCCGCCGTCGATCAGGATGTCGCCTTTTTCGAGCAGCGGCTTGAGCGAGGCAATGGTCGCGTCGGTCGGCTCGCCGGCCTTGACCATCATCAGAATGCGGCGCGGCTTTTCGAGCGAGTCGACGAACTCTTCCAGCGTGAAAGCCGGCACCAGTTTGCGGTCCGGAAATTCGGCGATGAGTTCGTCGGTTTTCGCGCGGCTACGGTTGTAGACCGACACCGCGTGGCCGCGGCTCTCGATGTTGAGCGCCAGATTGCGGCCCATGACCGCCAGCCCCACCACGCCGATTGCCTGTTTGCCCATTTGAATTCTCCAGAGTCCAAAAAAATGTCGTGGCGCCACGCCATGAAAACGGCGGGCGCGGCGTCGAGGGTGAAAGGATAAAAGAAATGCGCGCTTGCCGCTTGGGAGGGGGCAAGCACGCCAGTTGCTCGTGCTCCTGTCGTGCTCATGTTTGCGCGTGACGACAGGTATTGTGCGCGCGTCGGCGTTTGCGCGACCGGTTCGGTTTGGGATCGGACCGAGGTTTGGCGCAAGGCGTGGACGAATGCGCGGCCCGTCGGTGCACCCGCTACCCTGCCCGCTTCGTGAACACCAGGCTGAAGTTGTTCGCGGGCATCGCGACCACCCGTTCGCAGGTGAGCCCCGCCGTGTCGCCGAGCGCGACGACCGCTTCCATATCGCGCACGCCCCATTCGGGATCGCGGCTCTTCAACCATTGATCGAACGCTGCGTTGCTCGGCGCCGTGTGCGCGCCGCCGCGCCGGTAAGGACCGTATAGATAGAGCACGCCGCCGTCGACGAGGCGCCGCCCCGCGCCGTCGAAAAGTGCCTGCGCCGCGCTCCACGGCGAAATGTGGATCATGTTGATGCAGACGACGGCGTCGAGCGCATCGACGCCCCAGTCCGGCTGATGCACGTCGAGCGCGAGCGGCGCGCGCACGTTCGCGAGCCCCGCGTGCGCGGTCCACGCGGCAATCGACTCGCGCGCCTGCGCATCGGCATCGCTCGGTTGCCAGTCGAGACCGGGCAGCGCGCCGGCGAAGCAGATCGCGTGCTCACCGGTGCCGCTCGCGATTTCGAGCACGCGGCCGCTCGCCGGCAGCGCCTCGCGCAGCACGGCGAGGATCGGTTCGCGATTGCGTTCGGCGGATGGCGAATGTTGCCGGGAGTCGGTCATGGTCGGCTCTGGGTGTTCCTCAGGTTTTGACGGTGATCCACGGGATCTATTCATTCTCAATCGCCAGCCAGCAGACCGGCGAGCGCGCTCAAGGTATCGCCGCACGGCGCGGCCACCTTCAGCGACAGCAGCGGATCGGCGCGCGTGCGGCCGAGGTTGATCGCCGCGATCGGCTTGCCCTGGCGCTGCGCCCACACGCAGAAGCGGTAGCCGGAATACACCATCAGCGACGAGCCGGCCACGAGCACGGCGTCGGCCGCATCGAGCGCATGCGACGCCGCTTCGACGCGCGCCTTCGGCACGTTCTCGCCGAAGAACACCACCGACGGCTTCAGCAACCCGCCGCAGTTCGCGCATGCCGGCACGCGAAAACCGCCGAGATCGTGCCACTCGAGATGCGCGTCGCCATCGGCGGCGGCTTCGGCCGTGACGTCGAGCAGAGCGGGGTTGTCGGCTTCGAGCGTCTGCTGGATCGCCGCGCGCGAGTGCTGCATGCCGCAGTCGAGACAACTGACGCCGTCGATGCCGCCATGCAGCTCGATCACGTCGCGGCTGCCCGCGCGCTGATGCAAGCCGTCGACGTTCTGCGTGACCAACGTCGGCACGTGACCGGCCGCTTCGAGCCGCGCGAGCGCGACATGCGCGGCATTCGGCTGCGCGCGCGCGACGAGCGGCCAGCCGACCATGCTGCGCGCCCAGTAGCGCTGACGCATCGCCGGCGTGCCAAGGAACTCCTGCAGCGTGATCGGCGGCGAGCGCTTCCATGCGCCGTTGTCGTCCCGGTAGCCGGGGATGCCGGAGTCAGTGCTGATGCCCGCGCCGGTCAGCACGAACAGGCGCGGATGACGCTGCACGAAGCGATGCAGATCGTCGAGCGTGTGCGGATCAGTGAGAGATTCGGTCGGCGTGAGCTGAAGGTCGGTCATAACGGGGACGGTGGACGATCGTGCGCGAATTCGTGCGCGAATCAGCGGCGAGGGCTCGGTTTGCCGCGCGTGGGTGTCGAGCGACGCGCGTCGGCTTGCGGTTTCGACTTCGCGCCCTGCGTGTCCGGTCGCCGCGCTGGCCGCGCCTTCTGCGCCTGCCGCTTGTGCCACGCAGCCAGCGCGAGCTCGTAGCGCTCCAGCGCTTCATCGTAGAGATCGAACACACACTGCGTGCAGCCGCTATGACAGCAGTCGTCGAGATCGGGCCGCACGGGCGGCTGTGGCGGCGGGTCGTCGCTGGGTGTGGCGCGGGGCACGGCGGCTTGCTTTGCGTGGAAAGACGGCTAAGCGCCCAGTATAAGTTGAACGCGCGCGCCCCGCCCCCCGCCCCGGCGTTGTGAGCCGGTGCTGCGCGCCGCTCAGCCGCGCCCGACGAACGGCATCTTGCTCGCCATGATCGTCATGAACTGCACGTTCGCCGACAGCGGCAGGCTCGCCATGTGCAGCACCGCGTCGGCGACGTGCTGCACGTCCATCAGCGGCTCGACCGCGATCTCGCCGTTCGCTTGCGGCACGCCGCGCGCCATTCGCGCGGCCATCTCGGTCCCCGCGTTGCCGATGTCGATCTGCCCGCACACGATGTCGTATTTGCGGCCGTCGAGCGACACCGCTTTCGTGAGTCCGGTAATCGCGTGTTTGGTCGCCGTGTAAGCGGCGCTGTTCGGACGCGGCGCATGCGCGGAGATCGAGCCGTTGTTGATGATGCGGCCACCGCGCGGGTTCTGCGTCTTCATCAGGCCGAACGCCGCGCGCGTGCACAGGAACACGCCGTTCAGATTGGTATCGACGATGGAACGCCATTCGTCGATGCTCACTTCGTCGAGATCGACGGGCGAGCCGTTGCGTCCCGCGTTGTTGAACAGCAGGTCGAGCCGGCCGAAGCGCGCGCGGATCGTGTCGAAAAGCGCGGCGACGCTGTCGGCGTCGGTCACGTCGCACGCAACCGCGAGCGCGTCGCCGCGCAGCGCCCGCGCTTGCTGCGCGACCGCATCGAGCGCGGCCTGGCGGCGGCCGGCGAGCACCACGCTATAGCCGTGCTGCGCGAGCGTCAGTGCGCACGCGCGGCCGATGCCGCTGCCCGCGCCCGTCACCAGCGCCACTTTTCCGTTTCCTGTTTCCGACATCACGCATCTCCTGTTGTATTGGGTAGCGACGCGAGCTTGTTGCGGCAATCGGTCCGATCGCCATCGACACGCGCGACTCTTTTCGCCCCGCACCATACAACAGCGAATCAGCGATCGCAAACCGCGCGACGTCTTTCAGCGCGCTTTCACCGGATACGTGGCCGCTGAACGGCACGTCGACGAGCGCAACAGTGGTATCGTTCGCGGCTGCGCATCGCGCAAGATTCACGGCCTTCCCGGGACGGAGGAAGGCGTACTGGAAGCACGTTCGATGAATGAATGCCCGAACCCGCCGCGCCGCTGGCCGCGTAGCCGCAACTCCGCACTGCTGAACGGCACGATCGGCTGGCACGTGATCGTGCTGATCGGCGTGGCTGTCGCACCGGCCGCGTGGCCATGGTGGCTCGCCGCGATTGTCGCGAACCACGCGCTGTTCACGATCGCCGGACTATTGCCGCGCACCACCCTGCTCGGGCCCAACTGGACCCGCCTGCCCGCGAACCCGCGCAACGCGGATGCAATCGCGCTGACCATCGACGACGGTCCCGATCCCGTCGTCACGCCAAAAGTGCTCGATCTGCTCGACGCGTTCGACGTGCGCGCGACGTTCTTCTGCATCGGCGCGAAGGTGGAGCGTTATCCGCAACTCGCGCGCGAGATCGTCGCGCGTGGGCATGGGCTCGAAAATCACTCGCAGGTGCACGTGCATACGTTTTCGGTCACGTTTCCGCGCGCGTTGACGCGCGAGATCGCCGCCGCGCAACGCACGCTCGAAACCGTCAGCGGCGCGCGGCCGATGTTTTTCCGCGCGCCCGCCGGCCTGCGCAACCTCTTCCTGGAGCCGGTGCTGCGCAAGCTCGATCTGCGTCTCGCGGCCTGGACACGGCGCGGCTACGATACGCGCGAGCGTGACCCTCACGTGGTTGCGCGGCGGCTGCTCGATGGTCTCGCCGCGCGCGACATCCTGTTGCTGCACGATGGCAACGCCGCGCTGACGATCGAAGGCCAGCCGCTGATTCTCGCGGTGCTGCCGAGCGTGATCGAAGCGGCACGCGAGCGCCATCTGCGTTTCGTCACGCTGCGCGAAGCGCGCGCCGATGCGTGACGGCGCGCGTGAAGTGACACCACGCGCACGCAGCGCTACACACGGAAATCCGCCGCCATGTCCTCGTCGGTGCGCGCTTCGAGCTTGCCGTCGCGGCACGCTTTGATGAACACGTCGTGGTCGCGCTCGACCTGATCCGCGTAGGCGCTCGCGTAGCCGCTCAGCGCTTCGCCGAACTGATCGCCGCGGCCGATGTACGCGCTGATCTCGATCGCCTGGCCGCTCGCCTTCGCATGCGCGCGCGCCATGATCCAGCCGCACAGCCGCGCATAGCCGTCGAGCAGATCGCTGTCGAACAGCTCGATATTCGCGGACAGCTTCATGTCGCGCAGCTGGCGGAAATAGAAATGCCGCCCGAGCGGCCCGGTCCCCCAGCCGAGGAAGACGTCGCTCGCGGCCTGCAGCAGCCGCTGTCCTTGCACGACGCGCTCGCCCTGATGCTTGACCGCCGGCGACTTGTAGAACTGCGCGATGACCGACGGCCGCGCCTCCTTCAATTGCAGGAACAACGGCTTGCCCATGTGATCGACGAGCAGCACGCCCAGACAACGCGTGCCGACGCTGCCGACGCCGACCGCCTTGAACACGACGTCGTGCCTCGTGAACTGATCCAGCAGTTCGCGCCGATCGTGCGACATCGTCTTGCGGTACTCGTCCCACACCTGCTCGACCATCTTGTCGACGTTGCCGGTCCGGTAGGTTTCGGTTTCCTCGGCCGTCAACAACGTGTTCGCACCGTGCACGTGAAACAGCGCGGGCGGCGCATCGTGGATGGTCCACCGATTGCCGTCGAACGAGGCCATTTTTTCGAGCAGGCTTTCATGCGTGCGGCTCGCGGCCTTCTCCATGCCGCGCCGCACCGCGCGCCGGCGCTCGGGCGTCAGTGCGATCTCGGCCATGCGGTCGAACGTGATGCGGTCGTACCACAGGTCGAGCGCGCCGAACTGCGCGTATTGCGCGACGCGATCGCGATACGAGCCGACCGCGCTCATCACCAGACTCTCGGCGGTGCCGCGGCTCAGGCGCATCTGGCGCGCGGCCACGACGAGGCTCGCGCACAGGCGTTTCAGGTCCCATTCGAACGGGCCGATCGAGACTTCATCGAAGTCGCTCAGGTCGAAGACCAGTTGCCGCTCGGGCGTTGCGAAGCCGCCGAAATTCATCAGATGGCCGTCGCCGCAGATCGGCATGGTGAGGCCGGTGTCGTGCACCTTGCTCAGATCGTGCGCCTGCAGAATCGCGCTGCCTCGAAAGAACGAGAACGGCGAGGCAGCCATGCGCCCATAGCGCAGCGGCACCAGATTCTCGACGCGCTCCGCGCTGCTCTGTTTCAGCAGCTCGATCGGATCGCGGTGCAACTCGCCGACCGCCCGGTGACTCGAGCGTTTCGAATGCTCGCGCGCGGCGCGGCCGCGCGCTTCCCGTTCGGCAATGGTGCTGGCTTTCATGCTTTCTCTCCGTTTTGCGAGTCTTGAGCCGGCGCTGACAGAGACTGCTTGCCGCGCACGGCGTCGTTAACATCGAGGGCTGCAGACGCGATCATAACGGGTCGAAACACACAATGAATCGCCGCCAGTGAGCGCGGCGCTTGCAGCCGTGGCGGCGAGCTTGCAACCCGCTTTACAGCCAGCCAGTAGCTCGCGTAGTACGCCGTAGTATTTTGCCAACGCCGGCGCGCGTGGGCGCGAAAGCCCATGCAGCCGCGCGCGCACCGCGCGTAGAATCGAGCGCATGCGCCCTACCCTCGCTCCGCAGCGCGAGCCCGAGCTGCCGCTGCATACGCCCAGTGTGTCGTCGCTGACGTTGGCGGCGGTCATTGCGCTGATCGCGTGGATGGCGATCCTCGCGCAAGCCGACCTGACGATCGATCGCTCGCTCGCGCGCGGGCTCACCGTATTCGACGCGCTCGCGCGCATGAGCAGCTACCTGACCAATCTGACGGTGCTCGCCAGTGCGCTCTGCTTCACCTGCATCGTGCTGCGGAAGCACCGCTCGCCGCTCGTGCGCTTCTTCCGGCAGCCCACGGTCGTGACCGCGGTGGTCGCGTACATCGTGTTCGTCGGCCTCGCGTACAACCTGCTGTTGCGCGGACTGTGGCCGCTGTCGCCCTACCGGCGCCTGCTCAACGAGTCGCTGCACAGCGTGCTGCCGATGCTCGCCGCGCTCTACTGGGTGCTGTTCGTGCCGCGTTTTCATCTGCGGTTGCGCCACGCTCCGCTGTGGCTCGTCTATCCGCTCGCCTATCTCGGCATCACGTTCTGGCGCGGCAGCCTGTCGGATTTTTATCCGTATCCGTTCATCGACGTCGAAACGCTCGGGCTGCGCCAGGTGCTCGTCAATGCCGCGCTGCTGTTCGGCGGTTTTCTGATGCTGCTGGCCGTGTTCGTCGGCATCAATTTCGGGCGCCGACGATGATGTTCCAGCACGTCCCCTTTGGCCGGATGCATGGCGTCCCGTCGCCGGGCGCACTTCTTGCGCCCCTTTCGTCACTGACGCAGGCTCACGCCGCACTGGCACGGCTTGCGCGGCGCCCTTGTGCGAGCGCGTTGCAATTGCCGCGGGCCCGCACGTAAATATGACAACAGGAGCGATGCATATGGATACGAATTCAGCGGCAGGCGCGGTAAAGGAAGTCGCGGGCAAGGTGCAAAGCGCGGTCGGCGATGCCGTCGGCGACACCAGCGCGCAGGTGGCGGGCAAGGCGCGCGAATTGAGCGGCAAGGCGCAGCAGTTATGCGCGAATACGACGAGCCTCGTGCGCGATACGACGGCCGAAAATCCGTTCACGACGTTGGCCGTGGTTGCTCTCGCCGGGTTCGTGATGGGCGCGCTGTGGTCGCGCGGCGGTCGCGACTACGACTGAAGCAGGCACGGCGCCGGATCATCGGCGCCGATCAACAGGGCGCAGCAGTCGCGCCAAAGCGGGCGATCCGCCGCGAGCGGATCGCCCGCCGCTTCACTAGCCGCTCTTCTTCTTGCGGCCGGCGCCCATTTCCAGTTCGATCCACGTCGGCGCGTGGTCGCTGGCATGCGGTTCGCCGCGCACCCAACGGTCGACGCCCGCATCGCGCAGGCGCGGCGCGAGGTCGGCGCTCAGCAGCAGATGATCGATGCGCAGCCCCGAATTCGTATCCCAATGACGGCGAAAATAATCCCAGAACGTGTACACGCGTTCGTCGCCGAAATGCGTGCGCAGCGCATCGGTCCAGCCTTGCGCGAGCAGCCTGCGATAACGCTCGCGGCTCTCCGGCTGCAGCAGCGCGTCCTTTAGCCACGAGCGCGGGTTGTAGATGTCTTCGTCGGTCGGCACGACGTTGAAGTCCCCAGCGATCACGACCGGATGGCCGCTCTGGTAGAGCTGCGCCGCATGCGCGATCAGATGATCGAACCACGCGAGCTTGTAGTCGAACTTGGGGCCGGGCTGCGGATTGCCGTTCGGCAGGTACAGACACACGATCAGCACGCCGCCGACCGCGGCCTCGATGTAACGGCTATGCGTGTCGTCTTCGAAACCGGGCAGACCGCGCCGACGTTCGAGCGGTGCGTCGCCTTTGGCCAGAATCGCCACACCGTTCCATGCGCTCTGGCCTTGCCACACGGCGCCATAACCGGCGTCGCGCAATGCGTCGACTGGAAATGCGCTATCCACTGCCTTCAGTTCCTGCAGGCAGACCACGTCAGGCGCCTCGCGCTCGAGCCATTGCAATAGCGCCGCCTGCCGCGAGCGGATACCGTTGATGTTGAACGTCGCAATGCGCAGCTTCGCCATGATCATCTCTCCCTCGCCTATTGCTCCGCGACGTCGCGATACTCGGTCGGCCGCGAACGCGCGCGGCAATCAGGGTGTTGTCCCCGATCGGTTTTGCTCATAGCACCGACTCCATTTTGGCCCGGTTGGCCAGTTCCAAATTTATCACCCGCAAAGCGGACATTTTCCATCCAGTTCAAACCTGTCGACATCCGCGGCGAAGCTACCCGTAAGTCTGATGAATGGGACTGAAAGTCCGATGATAATCGGACGGTAAGAGCATGTGTATTGCATTATAATTTTTTGCACCCACGAGCCGCCGGCACGACGACCGGCTCAGGCCTGGCGGGTTGCGCGCCTGTTTTTTTACTGACTGACTCAAAATCGTTTCAATGGAAGCTGCAATGAACGCTGCCCCTTCATGCCCGCAATGCGCAATGGAAAACACTTACCCTGACGGCACGCTGTACGTGTGCGCGGACTGCGGTCACGAATGGTCGGCGAACGCTGGCGCCGACGCGAGCGATGAACCGGCGGGCAGCGTCGTCAAGGATGCGAACGGCAACGTGCTGTCGGACGGTGACTCGGTCGTGCTGATCAAGGATTTGCGCGTCAAGGGCTCGTCGATCACGCTGAAGATGGGCACCAAGGTGAAAAGCATCCGGATCGTCGGTGGCGATCACCAAATCGACTGCAAGACGGACGCCGGCAGCTTCATGCTCAAGGCCTGCTTTCTGAAGAAGGTCTGACGGGCCGTTCGCCGTTGGCGGCCCCGCCCGGAAGCGCGGACATCGCGTTCTTCACCGCCTGTCGCGAGCGTTTAACCGGGACGGGCGTCCTCGTCATCAACTTTACGGACGATGATCCGGCCATACCGCGGCACCTCGAGCGGCTGAAATCCGTATTTGGCGTTTCCTATGCGATCGTTCGGTGCGGCGACGACAGCAACTTCGTCGCGTTTGCCTGGAAAAGCGGGCGTCGCTTGCCGCCCCGACAAGTCCTGTTCGAGCGCGCCCTCTCGTTTGACTTTGCAGGCGAACGCAAGCTGTCCGTCACTGCTTGCCACCTGAAAGCGGGAGAGCGCCTCGATCCGAAGCGGCTGATCTGGCATGCGCAAGGGTAAGGGCAAGGGCAAGGGCAAGGGCACTGGGAAATCGGCGGTTGACCGGCACCAGGCCTCGAGCTGGGCGTCACTTTCCCCGCTTGGCGAGTGGACTCTTGGTCTTGTAGGTCACGCCGTGACGCTCGAGATACTCGCGGATCAGTTGGCGGACGACTTGTGACGGCGTCAGATCTTGCGCCGAGCAGAGCATTTCAAATGCTTCTTTCTTGGCGGGGTCGATCAGGACGGTCAGGCGTGCGGTTTTCGTTTCCATTACGAGGACGGGTCGGCGAATATGCTAACCAAATTATAATGCATTTGCTTTCGACGAGGATTCACCCCGCCTCCTATGAGGTCAGTGCCTGCGCTCGAACCGATAGAGATAGGCCAGCACATCGTCGGCGACGGGCACGATCGCGAGTGTGACGAGCGCGCCGGCGAGCGGCACGGTCGACACGTAGCCCACATGCTTGAAACCGATTGCGCCGATCAGGCCGCCCACGAAAAACGACGCGAGCATCGTGCCGTGGATCTTCAGCTTCGCGCGGTTTGCGATGACCGCGTGCGCGTCGTCGATGAGCGCCGATCGATTCCAGTAAAAAAGCTTACCCAACTCAATTCCGAGGTCCGTGACGATGCCGGTCATGTGTGTGGTACGGATCTCCGCGCCCGACAGCTTGGTGATCATCGCATTCTGCAGCCCCATGATGAAGCACAGCAGGATCACGGTCACGGGGACGAAGAACGCTTCGCGTAGCGCGAGGTGGCTGCCGAGCAGACCGAACAGGAGCAGCAGCGCGGCCTCGACCGCCAATGGCAGCACGTACTGGCTTTGCAGGCCGCGGCGGCGCCCCCAGTTGACGAGCACCGCCGAGCCCCCCGCTCCGACGACAAACGATGCCAGCGAACCGATGCCGGCCAGCACGAGCCGGATGTCCCCGAGCGCCGTCTGGTCCGCGATCGCCGACACGATGCCGCTCATATGCGACGTGTATTGCTTGACCGCGAGGAAGCCGCCGGCATTGGTGGCGCCGGCGACGAAGGCAAGAGACAACCCGAGCTGACGGTTCGCGGTCGTGCTGCGGTGTTTTCCCGTCAGGCTTCGAAAGTACTGCGCAGGCATAGGTTCTTCACTCAATCGCTCGGAACAACAGCAAAGACGCGGCGAATAGACGCTTCGCGCACCGCATGCAGGCGAGCTGCGCACAGCGGCGCCCGATTCGCTCGAACATGTGGTTCACATGATAACGCCATTATCATATCCTGTTATCCAGATTGGTTTTCTGATGTCATAATGCGGTTTGAGTGAGCCCGGCAAGCTGGAGCTCATTCCATGCTCCTCGTCCCAATCCGAGCGTACTGGAGACATTCCGGATGGCACCTTTCACGGTCGTCCATTTCGTCCTGCTGGTCGCGGCCGCCTGGCTTGTGACCGGCACGCTGGGTCTCGGAGTTCTGCATCGCACGCGATTCGTTGCACACGGGCTGTTTCCGCTCGGCGCGCTGGGAGGGCTGCTGCTGGGCGCGGCGGGACTCGCCGGCATCTTTTCCGAACCGACCGCCGCGGTGCTGCCGATCGGACTGCCCGGGTTGCCGTTCCATCTGCGCGTCGATGGGCTATCCGGCTATTTCCTGTTCGTGCTTGGTGTCGTCAGCGCGGGGATCGGCGCCTTCTCCGCCGGTTATTTCCGTAAGGGCGAAGGGTCCGCGCCGGGACTCATCTGCTTCGAATACCACGTTTGCATCGCGAGCATCGCGCTCGTGCTCATCGCCGACGATGCGTATGTGTTCATGGTCGCCTGGGAAACGCTGACGCTGTCCGCGACGTTCCTCGTGATGACCAACCATCGGATCGGCGAGATCCGCCGCGCAGCCTACCTGTATTTCCTGATCTCCCACGTCGGCGCGCTCGCGCTGCTGCTTTGCTTCGGCATCCTGCAGGCGCGCACCGGTGACTACACGTTTGCCAATCTGCGCGCGCAGTCGCCCGACGCGTTGTGGGCATCGCTCGCGTTCCTGTTCGCGCTGGTTGGATTCGGTGCCAAGGCGGGCGTGTTCCCGTTGCACGTGTGGCTGCCGGACGCCCATCCCGCGGCGCCGTCCCCCGTATCGGCGCTGCTCAGTGGATTCGTGCTGAAGGTCGGCCTGTATGGCCTGATCCGGACCGTGTTCGACCTGCTGCACGTGCAGCTCGCCTGGTGGGGCGTGCTGCTGCTCGTGCTGGGTATCGGCACCGCGCTGCTCGGCGTGGTGTTCAGTACGATCCAGGTCGATATGAAGCGCCTGCTCGCGTATTCGTCGATCGACAACGTCGGCCTGATGATCGTCTCGCTCGGGCTCGCGGTGCTGTTTCGCGCGTACGGGATGACGGCCCTTTCCGCGCTTGCGCTGAGCGCGATGCTCTACCAGATCGTCGCGCATGCGGCCTTCAAGAGCCTGCTGTTCCTCGGCACCGGGGCCGTGCTGCACGCCACCGGGGAGCGCAATCTCGGCAAGCTTGGCGGCCTGATCCGTGTCATGCCGTGGACCGCCTGGGCCGTGCTCACTGGCGTCGCAGCCAGCGCTGGCTTGCCTCCGATGAGTGGTTTCGTCGCGGAGTGGCTCCTGCTGCAAAGCTTCCTGTTCACGCCGGGTCTGCAGAATTCCGTGCTGGCGATGACGGTGCCGATTGCGGCCGCGCTCGTCGCGATGACGGCAGCTCTCGCCGGTTACACGATGGTCAAGTTCTACGGCATCGTCTTCCTCGGGCAGCCGAGAGAAGCGAAACTGAGTCGCGCACACGACGCAAATACCTGGGAACGGCTCGCGTTCTGCTGGTTCGCGGTGGCCGGTGTACTGCTCGGACTGATGCCTACGCAGTTCGTCAAGGTGCTGGACCGGGTCACGCGCGTGCTCGTCGGTGCCGGAATCGGCGCGGAAAATCATGGCTGGTTGATCTTCGTGCCGGTGTCGACCGCGCGGGCGAGTTACATGCCCGTCGTGTTCATGCTGTTTTTCGTCGCTTGCTGCGGCCTTGCGTGGGTGCTGGTACGGCGCTTCTACCACGGTCGGCTGCGACGGGCCGCGCCGTGGAGTTGCGGCTTCCCGTTTACGACCGCGCGGATGCAGGATACGGCGGAAGGCTTCGGGCAACCGATCCGGGAGATCTTCGCGCCGCTGCTGCGCATCGAGCGGCAACTGCCGTCGCCGTTCGACGCACAGCCGGCCTACCGGGTCTCGGTCGCCGACCGCACGTGGTCGATTCTCTACGACCGTATCGCCGCACTCACGCAACGCGCGGCGGAATGGGCGGGGCGGCTGCAGACGGGCAAGATTGCCGTGTACCTGACCTACAGCTTCGCCGTGCTGATCCTGCTCCTGCTGCTGGTGAGACGATGGTGACCCTATCCGGCGTGCTATCGCAAACCCTCGAGATCGTGCTGGCGCTTGCCGCCGCGCCACTGCTCACGGGCTGGGTCAACCAGTGCCGCGCGTGGCTGCAGAACCGGCGCGCGCCCAGCATCTGGCAACCGTACCGGATGCTCCACAAGCTGTTCAACAAGGAATCAGTCGTCGCTTATGGCGCGAGTCCGGTGTTCCGTGGCGCGCCCTATGTCGTGTGGGCGGCGATGACGCTCGCCTGTGCAATCGTGCCGACGCTGTCGACCGAATTGCCGCTGTCTCCCGCCGCGGATGCGATCGCGCTCGTCGGCCTGTTTGCGTTCGCGCGCGTCGCGCTGTCGCTCGCGGCGATGGATATCGGTACGGCGTTCGGCACGCTCGGCGCGCGCCGCGAGATGCTGGTCGGTTTCCTCGCGGAACCGGCCTTGCTGATGGTGCTGCTGTCGGCCTCGCTGATCACGCAGTCGACCCTGCTCACGAGCATCGTCGCGACGCTCGGACACAGCGAGCTGACGATCTATCCGAGCCTGGCGTTCGCCGGCATAGCGTTCACGCTGGTGTCGCTCGCCGAGAATGCGCGGCTGCCCGTCGACAACCCGACCACCCACCTCGAGCTGACGATGATCCACGAGGCGCTGATCCTCGAATATTCGGGGCGGCACCTCGCGCTGATGGAATGGGCGGCCAGCCTCAAACTGTTCGCCTACTCGTGCATCGGCATTGCGCTGTTCATGCCGTGGGGGATCGCCGCGGCGGGTAATCCGCTCGCGCTGCTGCTCGCGGTGCCGGCACTCTTCGTCAAGCTGATGGCGGGCGGCGCCGCGCTGGCCGTGATCGAGACCGCCAACGCGAAGATGCGGATTTTCCGGGTCCCGGAGTTCCTCGCGACCGCCTTCCTGCTCGCGGTGATCGGCATGCTCGTTCACCTGCTACTGGGAGCATGAATGCACACCTACGCGACGCAACTGATCAATTTCCTCGCGGCGGTGCTGCTGATGCTGTCGTTCGCGATGCTGAGTCAGCGTCGGATCCTGTCGCTGATCCACCTCTATACGCTACAGGGTGTCGCGCTGGTTCTGGCCAATCTGATCCTCGGTTTCGGGACCGGTGATGCGCATCTGTACGTGTCGGCCGGACTGACGCTCGTGCTGAAGGTCGGCGTGATTCCGTGGCTCCTGTATCGCCTCGTGCGCAAGCTCGACATTCAGGCCGACGTCGAGCCGCTCATCAACATTCCGACGACGCTGCTGATCGGCATCGTGCTCGTGATCGTCGCGTTCAACGTCGCGTCGCCGATCAGCCAGCTCGCGACGTCGGCCGCGCGCGGCACGCTCGGGATCGCGCTTGCGTGCGTGCTGCTGTCGTTCATGGCGATGATCACGCGCGCGAAGGCGATTCCCCAGGTGATCGGCTTCCTGTCGATGGAGAACGGGCTGTTCTTCGCCGCAACGGCCGCCACCAATGGCATGCCGATGATCGTGGAACTCGGTATCGGACTCGACGTGCTGGTCGGGATTCTGATTCTGGGCGTGTTCATGTTCCAGATTCGCGAGCAGTTCGACAGCCTGGACATCCGTCACCTCGAGACACTCAAAGATGAATGACGCCCACGTCGTGCTCGCCGTGCTCGGCATTCCGCTCGTGGCGGCCGTCTCTCTTGCGGCCGTGCGACCCGCTCATGTCGCGCGCAACCTGAACGCCGGCTTCAGCGCCGTGACGTTCGCGGCGACGCTCGTGCTCGCCGCGCGTACCGTCGAACATGGACCGTCGTTCGCGTTCGAACGCGCATTCTTCGTCGATCCCTTCAACGTGTACCTCGTCGCGCTGACTGCGTTCGTCGGCTGGACGACGTCGCTGTTCTCGCGGCCGTACATGCAGGTCGAAGAGGCGCGCGGCCGGATGACGGCGACGCGCATGCGCCTCTATCACAGCATGTACCAGTTGTTCATGTTCGCGATGCTGCTCGCGCTGCTGACCAATAACCTTGGCGTGCTGTGGGTCGCGATGGAAGGCGCCACGCTCGCGACCGTGCTGCTCGTCAGCGTCTATCGGACCGCCGCGAGCCTCGAAGCCGCCTGGAAGTACTTCATCCTGTGCGGTGTCGGCATCGCGCAGGCATTGTTCGGCACGATCCTGCTGTACCTCGCCGCGAGCCGGCAACTGACCGACGGCGATGCGCTGCTGTGGACGAGCCTTGCCGCCGTCAAGACGCACCTCGACCCGTCCATCGTGTCGATCGCCTTCGTGTTCCTGCTGGTCGGCTACGGCACGAAAGTCGGCCTCGTGCCAATGCACAACTGGCTGCCGGACGCGCACGCCGAAGGCCCGACACCGGTTTCAGCGGTGCTGTCCGGGCTGCTGCTGAACGTCGCGCTGTACGCGGTGCTGCGCTGCAAGGTGCTGGCGGACGGTGCGCTTGGCAACGGCCTGCCGGGGCGATTGCTGGTCGGGTTCGGGCTCGTGTCGGTGCTGGTCGCCTCGTTCTCGCTGTTTCGGCAGAAGGACGTCAAGCGGCTGTTCTCGTATTCGTCGATCGAGCATATGGGCTTGATGACGTTCGCGTTCGGCCTCGGCGGCCCGGTCGCGACGTTCGCCGGTCTGCTGCACATGACCGTCCATTCCCTCGTCAAGTCGGCAATCTTCTTTGCGGTTGGCCACGCGACGCAGAAGGCCGGTACCCAGGCGATCGAAGGCATTCGCGGGCTGCTGCAGGTCAGCCCGACGGTCGGCTGGGGCATGCTGCTCGGCGCGCTCGCGATTCTCGGCCTGCCGCCGTTCGGTGTGTTTGCAAGCGAATTCCTGATCCTGACGACCGCGATGAACACGATACCGTGGACGGCGCCGTTGTTGCTGCTCGGCCTCGCCGTCGCATTCGCGGCGATCTTCGCGCGCGTGCAGCAAATGGTGTTCGGTGAAACGACCACGGCCAAACCGCTCGAGCATCGCCCCGCGCCGCTGCCGGTATTCGTGCATCTGGGTTTGGGGCTGATGCTTGGGCTTTATGTGCCACCCTACCTGGCGACGTGGTATCGCCAGGCCGCAACGATGTTGGCGGGGTGACGGATGCGACTCGAATCGATGCAGATTGCCGCCACCCGCCTCACGCACCGTGCGGGCCAGATTCCAGCGCATGTAGTGAGTGCCGATGAATCAGTCTGGCTCGAGCTGGCGCGAACCGCGAGATCCGAGCAGCGGCGCCTCGTTGCAATGTGGGGCAGCGAAGCAGTCGAAGACGGTTTCTCGGTGAATGCCGCGTACGAATGCGATGACGGCATATTGTGGGTACGCCTCGCGATCGGGCGTAAGCAGGATGCCGATGGGGACTATCCCGATCTCGCCACCGTTTTCCCGTGCGCGACTCGCATGCAACGGGCGATCTTCGATCTGCTCGGCCTGCGGGCGCGTGGCGCCCAGGACACGCGGCCGTGGCTCAATCACGGCAACTGGCCCGAAGATTATTTCCCGCTGCAACGGCAGGCGACGGGTGTCGAAGACTTTGATTCGAGCGAGGCGGACTACCCATTCGTGCAGGTCGCGGGCGATGGCGTACACGAGATCGCGGTCGGGCCGATTCATGCCGGCATCATCGAACCGGGGCATTTCCGGTTCTCGGTCGTCGGCGAGAAGGTGTTGCGCCTTGAAGAACGTCTCGGCTATGTCCACCGTGGCGTCGAGCGTCTGTTCGAACGTACTCCTGCATCGCGCGGTCATCGGGTTGCCGCCAGGATTGCGGGCGACTCGACCGTCGCGTTCTCGTGGGCCTTTTGCATGGCGCTCGAACAAGCCGGCGGCACGATACTGTCGAAGCGCGCACTGTATCTGCGTGCGCTTCTGCTGGAACGCGAGCGCGTGGCCAACCACCTTGGCGACCTCGGCGCGCTCGGCAACGACGCCGGGTTCGGCTTCGGACTCGCGCAGTTCTCGCGGCTCAAGGAGGACTGGATACGGATGAACGCCCGTACATTCGGACATCGGTACCTGATGGATCGGATCGTGCCGGGTGGCGTATCGATCGACGTTCGCCCCGACGACGCGGCGGTGCTGGCGGAGCAATGCGAACGCATCGAACGCGAGGTCCACGTGATGCGCAAAGTCTACGATGACCAGTCCGGGCTGCAGGATCGATTCCTCGGCACGGGCCGATTGACCCCCGCTGTCGTCGAGCATTTTGGCGTGCGTGGCATGGCCGCCCGCGCCAGCGGTCGAACCTTCGACGTTCGCGCCAACTTGCGGCCCGCTCCGTATGACGACATCGCCGTCAAAGCGGTCAGTGATGCGCGCGGCGACGTCGCCGCGCGCGTCGCGGTGCGCTTCGCCGAAATCGATGAATCCCTGCGCCTGATCCGCACGCTGCTGGCCAATCTACCGGATGGTCCGGTGGTCGTCGCCACGACGCCTGCAACGGCGCCCGCGCAAGGCATAGGCTGGGTGGAAGGTTGGCGGGGGGACGTATTCGTCGCCCTCGATCTCGCCCCCGGCGACGTCATCGCCCGATGCCATTGCCACGATCCGTCGTGGCAGAACTGGCCGGCGCTCGAGCACGCGATCATCGGCAACATCGTTCCCGATTTCCCGCTGATCAACAAGTCGTTCAACCTGAACTACGCGGGGCACGATCTCTGATGTGGCAACTGATCCGGCAATTCGCACGCACCGATTTTCCCGGCGAACCCGCACCGGCGGCAGAACACGCGTGGCATCACGACGAGCGACGCATTCGCGAGGATATTCTCGATCTGCTCGGGCGGGCGCTGTGCATCCGGCAGATCGACGCGGGTTCATGCAACGGTTGCGAACTGGAGATCCACGCGCTGAACAACCCGTACTACAACATCGAAGGACTTGGAATCAAATTCGTCGCGAGTCCGCGGCATGCCGACATGCTGCTCGTGACCGGGCCGGTAACGCTGAATATGCGAGCGGCCTTGCTCGCCGCGTACGACGCGACACCCGCCCCGAAACTCGTCGTTGCCGCAGGCGAATGCGCGTGCACGGGCGGCATTTTTGCCGACAGTTACGCGGTGTGCGGCGCTGTTTCGTCGATCTTGCCGGTCGACGTGACGATCCCCGGATGTCCGCCGCCGCCGATCGATTTGCTGCGAGGCATCCTGGCCGCCTGCCGGGCGCGCTGAGCCCGGAGGTCGATTTCGCATTTTCCCCGTTGCAACGTGCAACCTTTGCCCGTGTTTGCGCGGCTCCAGCCGGGCTCCATCGCGGTCATTGCGCATATTGGCCTGCCTTTATTGCGCAGATCGGCTTTGCGCTTGCAGCGAGTTTTTAATACCGTGTTAGCTGCAACGGCATTCAAATTGCTGCGCAATAGTTTTGTTTCAACGCGATGCGTTGGACATCGACGCGTCGTCAGCCTGCATTGACCTTTCAGTGGAGTCAACAGATCGTCATGACTACGCCTACAGAATGTCAGCATTGCGGGGACACCCCCGCATCAGAGTCCACCGCCGAGCCCACCACCACGCCTTCCCAACCGTCACGACGCCGCTTCCTGCAATCGGCGGCGGCCGCCGCGACGATCGGTGCGGCGCCGCATCTGCGCGCGCAAACGCAAGCGCCGGCGCCCGCCTCACCCGCGCCGCCAGGCATCCCCGTGGTGCCGCCGCGCCCCGTCACGTTGACCGTCAACGGCCGCGCGTACACGCTGCAGCTCGAACCGCGCGTGACGCTGCTCGACGCGTTGCGCGAATACGCGGGTCTGATGGGCACGAAGAAAGGCTGCGACCGCGGTCAATGCGGCGCCTGCACGGTGCTCGTCGACGGCCGCCGCATCAACTCGTGCCTGACGCTCGCGGTCATGCACGAAGGCGAGAACATCACGACCGTCGAAGGACTCGCGAGCAACGGCGCGTTGAGTCCGGTGCAGGCCGCGTTCATCGAACACGATGCGTTCCAGTGCGGCTACTGTACGCCCGGGCAGTTGTGCTCGGCGACCGCCCTGCTCGGCGAATTCCGCAACGGCACGGCGAGCACCGTGACCGCCGACGTGCGCGCGCGTCCCGCCGCGCTCACCGACGACGAAATCCGCGAACGCATGAGCGGCAACCTCTGCCGCTGCGGCGCGTACGTGAACATCGTCGCCGCGGTCCGCGCCGCGCACGACAACGCCTGACGGAGACCGACATGGATGCGATCTCCTACGAACGCGCCGGCGACGTCGCCAGCGCGGTGCGCGCCGCGCAACAGCCGGGCGCGGTATTCATCGGCGGCGGCACGAATCTGCTCGATCTGATGAAGGGCGGCGTCGCGCGGCCGGTGCGGCTCATCGATATCACGCACATCGGCGGCCTCGACTCGGTGACGACGCTGCCCGGCGGCGGCATCCGCATCGGCGCGCTGGTGCGCAACAGCGACGCGGCCAATCACGCGCTGGTGCGCGAGCAGTACCCGCTGCTGTCGCAAGCGCTGCTCGCGGGCGCGTCGGCGCAGTTGCGCAACATGGCGACGGTCGGCGGCAATCTGCTGCAACGCACCCGCTGCGGCTACTTCTACGACACCGCGTTCACGCAGTGCAACAAGCGCCTGCCCGGCAGCGGCTGCGCGGCGCTCGACGGCCATAACCGCGCGCACGCGATCCTCGGCGCGAGCCCGCAATGCATTGCGGTCAACCCGTCGGATATGAGCGTCGCGCTGGCCGCGCTCGATGCGCTGGTGCGCGTGAGCGGTCCCAGCGGCGAGCGCACGATCGCGTTCGCCGATTTCCATCGGCTGCCGGGCGACCGGCCCGATGTCGATACCACCTTGCAGCCCGGTGAGCTGATCACCGCGGTCGATCTGCCGCCGCCGCTGTTCAGCGCGCATTCGCACTATCTGAAGGTGCGTGATCGCGCCAGCTACGCGTTCGCGCTCGTATCGGTCGCGGCCGCGTTGCAGATGGACGGCGAGCGTGTTCAGAGCGCGCGCATCGCGCTCGGCGGCGTCGCGCACAAACCATGGCGCGCGAACGTGGCCGAGCAGATGCTGAGCGGCCAGCCGCTCAGCCAGGCCACGCTGAAGAGCGCCGCCGCGGCCGCGTTGAGCGGCGCGCAGCCGCGCCACGACAACGCCTTCAAGGTGCAGCTCGCGCAGCGCGCGATCGTGCGTGCGGTCAATCAGGCAGCCGGCAACGCGGGAGGTATCGCATGAATCTGATCGGACAACCCCTCGATCGCGTCGACGGACTGCTGAAGGTGACCGGCGACGCGCGTTATGCAGCCGAATTCCCCGGGGCGCGCCTCGCGCATGCGGTGCTCGTGACGAGCACGATCGCGGCCGGCACGATCGCGTCGATCGATGCGAGCCGCGCCGAGGCCGTGCCCGGCGTGCTGCTCGTGATGACCTACCAGAACGCGCCGCGCCTGCCGAATGGCGGCCGGCCCGCGCTCGCGCCGCCGGCCGGCCGGCATCTGTCGCTTCTGCAGGATAACGAAGTGCACTACAGCAACGAGCCGGTCGCGGTGGTCGTCGCCGATACGCTCGAACATGCGGCCGATGCCGCTCGCCAGCTGCGCATCGCCTATCAGCCGGGCGCCGCGGCGCTCGACTTCGAGCAGGCGAAGGCGCACGCGCATGCGCCGGACAAGCCGCAGGGCCGCCAGACCGACACGCAGCGCGGCAGCTTCGAAGACGGCATGCAAAGCGGCGACGTGCATATCGAAGCGACCTATACGACGCCGATCGAGCACCACAACCCGATGGAGCCCCACGCGACGATGGCGCAATGGGACGGCCCGCAGTTGACGGTCTACGACTCGACGCAGGGCGTGAGCGGCGCCGCGCAGGTGCTCGCGAAGACGTTCGCCATCCCTGTGTCCGACGTGCGCGTGATCTCGCCGCTGATCGGCGGCGGCTTCGGCTGCAAGGGCTCGTCGTGGTCGCACGTATCGCTGTGCGCGATGGCCGCGCGGCAAACCGGGCGGCCCGTGCGGCTTGCGCTCGAACGCCCGCAGATGTTCGGCCCGGTCGGCGCGCGGCCGCGCACCGAGCAGCACTTCGTGATCGCCGCGCGGCATGACGGCACGCTGAGCGCGATGCGTCACGACAGCATCTCGAACACGTCGATGATCGAAGACTGGACCGAGACCTGCTGCATGGTCACGCGCATGCTGTACGCGGTGCCCAACCAGATAACGACGCACCGGCTCGTGCAACTCAATGTCGGCACGCCGACCTTCATGCGCGCACCCGGAGAAACCACCGGCTCGTTCGCGCTCGAATCGGCGATGGACGAACTCGCCGTCGCGCTGAAGATGGACCCGCTCGCGCTGCGCCTGAAGAACTACGCTGACAGCGATCCGCAGGAGCACAAGCCGTGGTCGGGCAAGTCGCTGCGCGAGTGCTATCAGATCGGCGCCGAGAAGTTCGGCTGGTCGCGCCGCCCGCACGCGCCACGTTCGAGGCGCGACGGCGACACGCTGATCGGCATGGGCATGGCGACCGCGACCTATCCGGCCAACCGCAGCGAGGCGTCGGCGCTTGCGCAGATTCTGCCGGACGGCACCGCGGTGGTCGCATCGGGCACGCAGGACATCGGCACCGGCACCTACACGGTGATGACCCAGGTCGCCGCCGATGCGCTCGGCTTCACGCCCGAGCAGATCCACTTCGCGCTCGGCGATTCGTCGCTGCCGCGCGCGCCGGTCTCGGGCGGCTCGCAGTCGGCGGCCAGCGTGTCGCCCGCGGTGCGCGACGCGGCGAGCCAGGCGCGCAGCCAGCTGATCGCGCTGGCGCTTGCCGATGCGGCGTCGCCCGTGCATGGCCTGCCGCTCGATGACGTCACCGTCGCAAGCGGCTGGGTCGTGAGCCGCTCGCAACCGGGCAAGCGCGATCCGGCCGCGGCGATCATCGCGCGCGCGGGCGGCAAGCCGATCGAGGCGAGCGCGACCGTGAAGCCCGGCGACGAGAAGCAGAAGTACTCGTTCCACTCGTTCGGCGCGGTGTTCGTCGAGGTCCACGTCGATGCCGAGCTCGGCACGGTCCGCGTGCCGCGCGTGGTCGCGGTGTACGACGTCGGCCGCGTGCTGAACCAGAAGACCGCGCGCAGCCAGATGATGGGCGGCATCGTCTGGGGCATCGGCGCGGCGCTGCAGGAGGAAAGCACGCTCGATGCGCGCTTCGGACGCTTCACGAACGCGAACCTCGCCGAGTATCACGTGCCGGTGAATGCCGATATCGGCACGCTCGACATCACCTTCATCGACCGGCCCGATCCTTATATCAACTCGCTCGGCGTGCGCGGTATCGGCGAGATCGGCATCACGGCCGTGGTGGCCGCGATCGCAAACGCGGTGTACAACGCGACCGGCGTGCGGGTGCGCGATCTGCCGATCACGCTGGACAAGGCGGTGCCGACCTGAACCGGCGGCAGTGCCGGAGTTGGAGTGAAAGCGAAAGCGGCGGGCGGCTTGCATCGGGCGTGCCTTGCCGCTTGCTTCGCGCACCGTTGCATCGCACAATCGGGGGCATTCCTGTCTACCGGTATCCGCCGATGGCCTACGCTTCGCTCGCCACTGGTGTGTTGCTCGCCGCCGGTCTCGGCTCGCGCTTCGATCCGCACGGGCTGCACAACAAACTGCTCGCACGTATGCCCGACGGCACGCCGGTTGCGCATGAAGCCGCGCATCGGCTGCTGCGGGTCGTGACGCGGGTGCTCGCAGTCGTGCGGCCGGGCTCCGACGCGCTCGCCCGCGCGCTGAACGATGCCGGCTGTGATGTCGTGTTTGCGGCGAGCGCCGAACGCGGCATGGGCGCGAGCCTCGCCGCCGGTATCGAAGCGAGCGACGACGCCGAGGGCTGGATCGTCGCGCTCGCCGATATGCCGCGCATTGCGGTTCCGACGATCGAAGCGGTAGCCCGCGCGCTCGACAACGGCGCGCCGCTCGTCGCGCCGTTCTACGACGGCCAGCGCGGCCATCCGGTCGGCTTCGGCAGCGAGCATCGCGACGCGCTACTCGCGCTGGACGGCGACACCGGCGCGAAAGCACTGCTCAGGTCACACGCGCTGACGCGCATCGACGTCGACGATCCCGGCATTCTGCGCGACGTGGACACGCCGGACGATTTGCGCACGCTCTAGCCGCTAACATCACACTCGCCGAGACTGGCTGCCCGCAGCCGGTCGACATCGAGAATCTTGCCGGGCAAGGAACACTGATACGGCATGAAGCCCCTGGATCTGACGCGTTTCGATCTCAACCTTCTGGTTGTACTTGAGCCGTCGAGACGGCGACTCATACCAAAAACGTGCGCTTCAAGGGCCCCTCCGCGATCTTTCAGGCACGCGCTTTGCGCGCCGCAAGTTTCGCGCGCAAGCCGCACCAATTGCGCCTAAGCTGAGGTGACGCCATTTTTTCGCACGCGGCGCCTTGACGACCGGCAGCCTCGATGCCTCATCCGTCCCGCCTCGAATCGCCACACGCAAGCCCATGAGCGAAACCACTCCACGCCTTTTCATCGTCTCGCCCCATTTCGACGACGCCGTCTTCAGTTGCGGCGCCTTGCTCGCCGCCCATCCCGACGCCGCTGTCTGCACCGTGTTCGCCGCGCCGCCCGAGCACGACATGCACACGGAGTGGGACGAAAAAGCAGGCTTCGCGAACGCCCATGAAGCGGTCCGCGAACGCACCATCGAAGACAACCGCGCGCTCGAAGTGCTCGACGCGATCCCGCTGCGCATGCCGTTTCGCGACAGCCAGTACGCCGACTCGCCGTCGATCAGCCAGATGGCCGCGGCGCTGGAGGAAACGATTTACCGCACGACCGCGAACACGCTGCTGATGCCGCTTGGCCTGCATCACGACGATCACGCCCGGGTATTCGAAGCGTGCTGCGAGATCCTGCCGCGGCTCACGCATCTGGACTGGTTCGGTTACGAGGAAGCGATTCACCGGCTCACGCCGGGCGCGGTGCAGGCGCGGCTCGCCGATCTCGCGCAGCGCGGCATCGTCGCGACGCCGGCAACGCCGAGCGCGGGCCACACCATCGACGTGCAGCGCCGCGCGCATCTGAAACGCGAAGCGGTCAACGCGTACGCGAGCCAGTTGCGGGCGTTCGGCGCAGGCAACTACGACGACGTGTTCGCGACCGAGCGCTACTGGCAGCTCAGCGCCGGCCGCAAACGCGCGAAGAAATAGCAAAAAGGAGCGAGCAGGAAGCGCGGCGAGCGCCTACGCTTGAAGACAGATAGCCGACGCGGCGGCACAGATCGGCGGTATCAAGCCGCTTCGGCCGGACCCGCGCATTTCAACCGCAAGGGTGACGCAATGAGCTACGACATGCACACCAGCCCGATTCCCGACCCGAACGCCGATCCGAACCGCGACCCGGAAGCCGACCCGCTCGTGCCGCCGTCGCCGGGGCATCATGCCGAGGAGCCGCAGCGGCCTGACGGGCCGCCGGACAAGGATCCTGTGTAAGGGAGCCGCGAGCGGCGCGGTCGCGGCGCGCCGCTCGGCGCAGCGTCAGCGCATCAAGTCGCTGAAGCCCTGCAGCAGGCGGTCGATATCGGCCGCGTGAACGTTGCCCATCGTCGAGATGCGGAACAGCTCCGCCGACAGCCCGCCCTGCCCCGCATAGATCACGAAGCCGCGCGCCTTCAGCGCGTCGTGCAGTTGCGGATACGCGATACCGTTGGGCAAGCGGTACGCGCGCAACACCACCGACGACTGCCCGGCCGGCAACACACTGTCGATGCCGCGCGCCGCCAGCCCAGCGCCCACCTGCTCGGCAAGCGCCGCATAGCGCGCGTGACGCGCGCGCCAGCCGCCTGCGTCGGCGAGCTCACGCAGCGCCTCGACCAGCGCGTAATACGCGTGCACCGACGGTGTAAACGGCGTGTTGCGCTGATCCTGCAAACGCGCGAGCCGCGCGAGATCGAGGTAGTACGTGCGGCTCGCCGCGCGCGCGAGCGCCGCGCGCCGCACCAGCACGAACGACGCGCCCGGCACGCCATGCAGGCACTTGTTGGCGGTCGCGGCGAGCGCGTCGAGGCTCGCGTCCGCGAAATCGATCGTTTCGGCGCCGAAGCTGCTGACACCGTCCACCAGCAGACGCAGGCCGCGCTCGCGACACAAGGCGCCGAGCGCCGCGATGTCGTTCAGACGGCCCGTGGTCGTTTCATGATGAATCACCGCGACGTGAGTGAACGACTTGTCGGCGTCGAGCCGTTCGGCGATCTTCGCCAGATCGGGCGCGTCCATCCAGTCGTGCTTCAGCGCTTCGTGCGCGATGCCGTATTGCGCGGCGATCTGCGCGATACGCTCGCCGTACACACCGTTTTCGACGACCAGCAGTTTGCCGTTGTGCGGCACCAGCGCGGCCGTCATGCTTTCGACGGCGGCCGTGCCGGAGCCGGTCATCAGTACTGCCTGCCATTCGTTCGGGTCGAGCCCGTACACGTCGACGAGACGCGTGCGCGCCTCTTCCTGGAGATCGAAAAACTCGCTCTCGCGATGGCACAGATCCGTCTGCAACAGGCTGTTGCGGACACGTTCGGTGAGCGTCACCGGGCCGGGGTTGAGCAGCAGCATGGGCGCTCCTGTTGGCGTTGGGTTCAGATCGCGCCGATGTGGCGCATCAGGCGCGTCTTCACATCGGGCGGCGTAATGGTCGGGCGCGGCAGGCCGTCGGGCGTGCCGCGGCGGATCGTCAGGCGCGCGAAGCGCGGCCCGTCGAGCGGCGGCGCCGCGAACAGCTCGTCGATGATCGCAGGATCGTCGCTCTCCACCGCCGACGCGTAACCGCACGCGGCCGCCACGCCCGCGAACGACACCTGCGACGATACCGTCGCCTGGCCGCCGGTCGAGTCGTGCGCACCGTTATCGAGCAGCACGTGCGTGAGGTTCGACGGGCCGTACGCGCCGAGCGTCGCGAACACGCCCATGCGCATCAGTGCGGCGCCGTCGCCGTCGAGCGCGACCACGCGCAGATCGGGGCGCGCGAGCGCGAGGCCGAGCGCGAACGGCGTCACGCAGCCCATCGAGCCGACCATGTATAGCTGGTTCGCGCGATCGTCGATCGCATAGAGTTCGCGGCCGCAAAAGCCGGTCGACGCGAGCACCACCGTGGAGTCGAGCGGCGTATGCGCGATCACCTTTTGCAGCGCGTCGTGGCGCGTCGCGAGTTCGTCCGCGGCGCTGTCGCGAAACCGCGCGCGAGGCTCGACCGGCGTGCGCCGCCTGGGCGCGCCGCCGTCCTTCAGTTCATACGGCGCTACGCTGCCCTTCTGCATCACGAGCGCGTACGGACGGCCGGTTGCGTCCATGTGCGCGATCGCGCGATCGAGCGCCGGACCGATCGCGTCGGCCTCGGTCGGGAACGTCTCCCACGGAATTTCCATCGTGTCGAGCATCGCCGGTGTGATCGGGCCCATCAGCGCGTGCTGCGGCTCGTCGGCAACGCCGGGCTGGCCGCGCCACGTGACGATCAGCAGTTGCGGCAGGCGGAAGGTCCACGTCAGCGACGTCAGCGGGCTTACCGCGTTGCCGAGCCCGGAGTTCTGCATCATCGTGATGCCGCGCCGGCCGTTTTTCGCGCCGAGCGTAACGCCGGCGATCAGCGCGACCGCGTCGCCCTCGTTGGCCGCCGACACGTAGTGCAGCGACTCGTCCTGCAGCACGTAGTTGATGAACGGCGTCAGATACGAGCACGGCACGCCCGCGTACCAGTCGAAACCGCGCTCGCGCGCCGCCTCGACGAACTGTGCTGCTTCGATCATTGCGCGCCTCCGTGTGCATCGTTCGCCGTCGCCCCGCCGCCGACGGCCGTCGCGAACGGCGCCTGCGCGTGCGCGAAGTCGCCCGCGCGGCGGAAATCGTCGAGATCGTTGACGCCGCGCCAGTGGCCGTGCACGTATTGCACCTCGATCGACTCGCCCGCTTCGATCAACGCGTTCAGCAGCGCGGGCATGTCGAGCGACGCGAAATCGTCGCGCGTGCGCAACTCGCGCATGACCGCCCGCAGGCGCTCGCGACCCGCGCCGCGCACGTTCAGCAGACCCACCCAGCGGCCATGCGGCACTGGGACGACGCCCGCCGCCGACGACTGCTCCCGCCCGCTCGCGACATGCCGCAGCACGATCTTGTTGCCGAACAGACCGCGGTCGTCGGCGACCGAGCACCACGCGAAATCGCGCACGCTCGCGTTCTCCGCATCGGTTAGCGACGAATCGACGACCACGCTGAACGCGGCCTCGCTTTCCACCAGATCGCGCAGGATGTAGCTGCGAAACAGCAGGTCGCCGTACGAAATGACCGTGTCGCCGGTCAGGTGGTCGAGTGCGCACGCGAGCGAGGCAAGCTCGCCGGTCTGCGCGTGCTGCTGGTTGACCACGAGGCGGATGCCCGCGGTATCGATCGCGTCGGCGCGGTAGCCGCCGACCACGGTGATGTCGTTGACGCCCTGCTTCTTGAACGCGTCGACGAGCCAGCGCAGCAGCGGTTTGCCGGCGATCGGCAGCATCACCTTCGGACGGTCCCCGGTCACCGCTTCAAGGCCTTTGCCGCGGCTCGCGGCGAGCACGACGGCCGAGCCGGCCGCGCGGCCGCTCGACAGATAGCGGTCTTCGGCCTCCGAATATTCGTCGGCGTCCTGCAAACGGAAGATTTCGTTGACGGCCGCGATGCTGTCCTCGACGTTGACGAGCGTCTCGCTCGAATGGATTTCCTTCGCGACGGCTTGCATCGCCGAGGTCGCCGCGCGGATCAGATGGTTCGCCCAGATCACGGTACTGATGCCCGCTTCGCGGAACACCTCGGTCGGCGTGCTGTAGTACTTGGTCGGCACGATCACGAGCGGCGCGCGCCCGGCCCATTCGCGCGCGAATTCGAGAATCTCGTCGGGGCGCGACAGCTTGCTGTGAATCAGGATCGCATCGGCACCAGCTTGGGCGTACGCTTGCGCGCGGCGCAGCGCTTCGTCCATGCCCCAGCCCGCGATCAGCGCCTCGACGCGCGCGACGATCGAGAAATGCTCGTCGTTCTGCGAGTCCTTGCCCGCCTTGATCTTGCCGCAGAATTCGTCGATATCGGCAAGCGGCTGCGCCTCGCCGTTGATGAAGCTGTTGGTCTTCGGAAACTGCTTGTCCTCGATGCACACGCCGGCGATGCCGCGCTGTTCGAGCTTGCGTACGAGGCGGCGCACGTTGTTGAAGTTGCCGTAGCCGGTGTCGCCGTCGAGCAGGATCGGCAGATCGCTCGCGTCGGCCATGAATTCGAGCGTATCGACCACCTGCGTCCAGCTCGCCTCGTTGTTGTCGCGCACGCCGAACTGCGCGGAGATCGCGAGGCCCGAGCCCCAGATCGCCTTGAACCCAGCTTCGCGAACGATGCGCGCGGACAGGCCGTTATGCGCCTCCATCATGAATTCGAGTTCGCTGCTGACGAGCATCTGGCGCAGGCGCGCGCTGCGGGACTGGGAAACGAAAGCGGGATCGCGTGCATTCACTCTTCGGGACTCCTGGTGGCGGGCTTATTGGCGTTCTTCGATGCCAGGCTGGCAATCGGAAAAGGGCGACTATAGCGGAATTTTTTATGACGAGTCTTTGAAGGTCTCAGCGGTCTTTCGTGGTTGCGCTTAAGTGGAAAAATGTGTTGTTTTTTGCATTCGTGACCATTTAACGGGATTTTTGGATTTGATTGGCGTTTTGTGGGATGTTGGTGCGAACCCTCCTGGATTGGGCTCAGCAGGTTTTACGCAGACCAGCGCCGGCATTTTTTCATGTCGATTTTCTCGCGCATTTTTCAATCGCCGCGATTTACCGAAAATCGCCGGTTAATTCAGATTCGCGAATAATGCACAAAAATCTTTTTCGAATTGCGCGCATGAGCGCCGCTAAAACATTCAATAAATCCACCCATTAATCGGACGAATAGGGATGTCGAACAGCGGGTTTTCCCTGCCTCGATCAATGCCATTTCGCGCCGTAAACACAGCGAGCGGCATCCGACCGCAATTCAATGGACCTTACTGGCCAAAACGCCTATTCCGATCGCTATGACTCTGAACCGAAAACTGGCGTCCATGATCGCCGTTCTGTGGGTCGGCCTGATCCTGATCGGCGCGTTCGGCGCGTGGCAGAACCGCGCATCGATGATCTCGGACCGACGCGAGCAATTGCGCTCGTTGATCGACGAGGCAAACCACGTCGTCGGCCACTACTACTCGCTCTCCCAGCAGCATGCGCTGTCCGAGGACGACGCGAAAAAGCAGGCGCTCGCGACGCTCGGCGCGATGCGCTACGGCAAGGACGGCTATTTGTCGATCAACGACTCGCAGCCGGTCATGCTGATGCATCCGATCAAGCCCGAACTGATCGGCAAGAACCTCGCGCAGTTCACCGATCCGGCCGGCAATCATCTGTTCGTCGATATCGTCAACTCGGGCAATCACGACGGCGGCGGCTTCGTCGATTATTTGTGGGCCAAGCCCGGCAGCGAGCAGCCCGTCGCGAAGACCAGCTACTCGATGCACTTCGCGCCGTGGGACTGGTACCTCGTGACCGGCATGTACATGGACGACGTGCAAAGCGCGTTCTACCGCAACCTGCTGCGCTGGCTCGCGATCACCGTCACGCTCGGTGCGCTCTCTACGGCCGTGATGCTGGTCGTGCTGCGCAGCATCCGCCGCTCGCTCGGCGGCGAACTCGAAGTGGCCGTCGAGCACGCACGGTTGATGGCGCAAGGCAACCTCGCGACGCCGGTGCCGATCGAGCCGCACGACAGCGGCAGCCTGCTGCATGCGCTGCGCACGATGCAGGCGGGACTCGTCGACACGGTCTCGCGAGTGCGCCAGGGCACCGAGAACATCAATGTCGGCGCGACCGAAATCGCAGCGGGCAACACCGACCTGTCGCAGCGCACCGAGGAGCAGGCGGCGGCGCTCGTGCAAACCGCGTCGAGCATGGATCAGATGACGGTGAACGTGAAGCAGAACGCGGACAGCGCGACCCAGGCCGCGCAACTCGCGAGCGACGCAGCGAACGTCGCGACGCGCGGCAGCCGCGTGGTCGACGACGTGGTGCGCACGATGGGCGAGATCACCGCGAGCTCGCGGCAGATCGGCGACATCATCGGCGTGATCGACGGCATCGCGTTCCAAACCAATATCCTCGCGCTGAATGCCGCCGTCGAGGCGGCTCGCGCCGGCGAACAGGGCCGTGGCTTCGCGGTGGTCGCGGCCGAAGTGCGCAGCCTCGCGCAGCGCTCGGCGACGGCCGCCAAGGAGATCAAGGCGCTGATCGAAACCTCGACCGATACCGTCGAGACCGGCTCGTCACTGGTCGCCAACGCGGGCGCGACAATGGGCGAGATCGTGCAGTCGGTGCGGCGGGTCAACGAGATCCTCGAAGAAATCAGCCACGCGTCGCGCGAGCAGAGCGCGGGCATCGAACAGGTCAATCGCGCGGTCGGCGAGATGGATCAGGTCACGCAGCAGAATGCGGCACTGGTCGAACAGGCCGCGGCCGCCGCGCATTCGCTGAAGGACCAGGTCGCCGTGTTGCGCGACGCGATTGCGAGTTTCGCGTTGCCGGCTTGAGCTTGCCCCGCCGCGCCCGCGACGGGCGCGAAAAAAGAAGGCGCCCCACAGGCAGGGAGCGCCTATTCAACACGCCGCGTCGGAGTCGACGCATCAATCGAACGAATCAGCCGCGCGGATTTTGCAAGTCCGCGCGGCTTTTCGTGATCAAGCTGCGGCTCGGCTCGCCTTTGCTCCAACTCGAACGCGCCTCCTTTCACATTCCTAGCATTTAAATTACGTTTTATTTACAATCGGCCCGGCGACAGTCCTTGCCGCCAGGCCTCGTGGCTTTGGCGGCCTCGTTCAATCGAAAGTACGTGAGGTCCGCTGCCCGCCGCCATGATCCGCCAGAAAAAACCGCCGTCGTCCGATCCCTATGCCTTAGCCGCGAAGAACCCGCTGCTCGATGCGCGACTACCCGCGTGGCGCTCGAAGTTCGTCGTGCTGCTCGTGTTCGGCGCGTTCGCGACGCTCGCGCTCCGCGCGTTCTGGGTGCAGGTCGTGAATCAGGACTTCTACGTCGACCAAGGGCAGAAACGCTATCAGCGCCTGCTCGAACTCGACGCGACGCGCGGCCGGATCGTCGATCGCAATGGTTCGATGCTCGCGGTCAGTCTCGCGACCTACGAAATCTGGGCCACGCCGAAGCTCGTCGACGAAAGCGCGTTCGCGCCGCTGGCAAAGCTGCTCGATCTGCCGCTCGCGGAACTGCGTCGACGTCTGAACGGCGAGCGCAGCTTCGTGCTGCTCAAGCGCCAGGTCGATGCCGACACTGCCGGGCAGCTGTCCCGCCTCGGGCTCGCCGGGATCACGCAGATCGCCGACACCAAACGCTTTTATCCCGAGGGCGAGTCGGCCGCGCACGTGGTCGGCTTCACCGACATCGAGGACAACGGCCAGGAAGGCGTCGAACTCGCCGCCAATGCGCAGTTGCAAGGCGTGCCCGGCCACCGCGAGGTGATCCGCGACCGGCTCGGCCGCGTGATCTCGGAGACGCGGCCGCTCGTGCCCGCGCGCAACGGCGCCACGATCCAGCTGACGATCGACCGGCGCATCCAGCAACTCGCATACACACAACTCAAAGCGGCGATCGCGCAGCACCGCGCCGAAGCGGGCAGCGTGGTCGTGCTCGATGCGCGCAACGGCGAGATCCTCGCGCTCGCCAACTACCCGAGCTTCGATCCGAACGACCGCGCGCACCTGTCCGGCCGGCAGCTGCGCAACCGCGCGGTGATCGACACGTTCGAACCGGGTTCGACGATCAAGCCGCTGGTCGTCGCACTGTCGATCGACGAAGGCAAGGTGCGGCCGCAGAGCATCATCGATACCGCGCCCGGCTGGTATCGGATCGGCCCGGCCGTGATTCACGACACGTCGAATCATGGCGCGATGACGGTCGCCGAGGCGGTGCAGAAGTCGAGCAATATCGCGCTGGCAAAGCTCGCGCTGAATCTGTCGGCCGAGACGATCTGGACCAAGTATCGGCAATACGGGCTCGGTCTGAAGCCCGAGCTGCCCTTCCCTGGCGTGGCCGCCGGCAAGCTGCGGCCATATAAGCGCTGGCGCCCGATCGAACAGGCCACGATGGCATATGGCTACGGGCTGTCGGTATCGCTGCTGCAAATCGCGCAGGTCTACACCGCCTATGCGGGCGACGGCGCGCTGAGGCGTGTGAGCCTGCTGCGCGAGCCGCTCGACGCGGACGACCCCGCGTCGTTCGCCGACCGCGGCGAATCGGTCACGACGCCCGGCACCGCGCGCGCGATCCGCAACATGCTCGAAATGGCCACGGGCGACGGCGGCACCGGACGCGCCGCGACCGTGGCGGGTTATCGCGTCGGCGGCAAGACCGGCACCGCGCGCAAGCAGATCGGCGCGGGCTACGCGAAGAACCGCTACCGCGCGCTGTTCGTCGGCATGGCGCCGATGAGCGATCCGCGCCTGATCGTCGCCGTGATGATCGACGATCCGGCTGGCAAGGCGTTCTATGGCGGCACGGTCGCTGGACCGGTGTTCAGCGGCGTGATGGGCGGCGCGTTGCAGCTGCTCGGGGTACCGCCGGATGCGGCAGGAGTGTGACGCGTAGTTAGTGTTGGTTACGGTCGATCAGCCCTGCTCATCGAGCGCATCGACCTGCGCCTCGATACGATTGCGGCCGTTGCGCTTGGCCTGATACATCGCGCGATCGGCCTCGTCCATCATCGCCTGACCGAGCGACATCGCCTCGGCCGGGCTGCCGGCGACCACGCGCCCGGCCACGCCGATCGACACGGTCAATGCAATGAGCACGCCGTGCTCGTCGCGCACGTCGAGATTCTCGACCGCACGCCGCACGCGTTCCGCGACGGTCAACGCGTCGCTGCGATCGCCTTGCAGCAGCGCGGCGAACTCCTCGCCGCCATAGCGCGCGACGGTGTCGCCAAGCCGCACCTGCTGTCGCACGCAGGCGGCCACCGCCGCGAGCGCGCGGTCGCCGCTCTGATGGCCGTGGCTATCGTTGATGCGCTTGAAACCGTCGATATCGATGAAAAGACACGCGACCGGCACGCGATAACGGGCCGCGCGCATCAACTCCTCGCGCAGCCGTTCGTCGAAATAGCGGCGATTCGCGAGGCCGGTCAGCGAATCGGTCATGCCGAGCTGCCTGAGCCGCTCGCGATGCGCGACGTTGTCGAGACTCGCGGTGACGATGCTCGCGAAGCGCTCGAGAATGTCGGTGGCCATGCCCGCGCCGAAGCGCGCGGGGTCGTCGCTGCCGAGGCATAGATAGCCGCTGACGCTCGTGCCCGCGGCGAGCGGCAGCAGGATCGCGCTGGCCGGCACGTGAGCTGGCGCGGTACCGAAGAACGCGCGGCGCGTGTCGTCGTCGAGTTCGCCAGGGCGGCCGAGCCACGGCCGATCGTCTTCGCACAAGGATTGCGCGACGAGACCGCCCTCGCGCGAGGTCTTCAGCTGCGCATGATCGAGCGCGCGCAGGTTGCCCGGCTCGAGCAGTTCGAGCAGCATTGGCGCGCGCTCATCGAGCCACAGCACCACGTTCGCGAGCGAGAACTCCCGCGGCAGATGGCTGAACAACGTATCGAGAAACGATGCGAAATCCTGCGCGCCGATCAACCGCAACTCGACGTTCTGGAAGCGGCGCAACGTGCGCTCGTTGTGCTGCACGGTGTCGACGAGCGAGCGAAGGCGCTCGGCAAGCGGCGTTTGGGCGAGATTCGTCACGGTATCAGTAGCGCGGCCCTGAAGGCGAAGCGGGGTCGACGCCCCAACTCTACTGATAACGGCCGATCCGCCGGGGTCTTGAGGGCAGGCTCGCGACGTGTCGGCCGGCCTGCCAGCGTTCATGCCCACTGTTGTCAGCTCTTGCTTGCATTCACTTGCACTCGCTTACACGCAATGAGATCCGTTTGCGTAATGATTGCGGTTCTTAAGTTTCGCTTAATTGTTCCCTGCAAGTATGTGGCACATCCCCTGTTGAGCCGCCAGAACATCGGCGGCGCTTTTTCTTGAGGGGTGCCAGAAGCGCGACCGAAAACGGTTACGCGCACAAGAAGGAGGTAAATCATGGTTGAAGAGATGGTAGTCGAACACCTGCGTGCGATGCCCGGCCATGAATGGACTCGCCAGATTCATTCCTGCAAGGTCTCCGATCCGCTGCAACCGCCCTGGGGCCGTTCATACCGGCTCGTCGAATGGACGATGAAGCACGCGCCCGAACCGAGCCGTCGCGTCGTTCCCGCCGAATGTACTCCGCTCGAAATCGCCCAGGCCGTGGTCTCTCACGTGCCGGGTCGGCGCTTCTGTCAGCAGGCTGATTAAGCGCTCCCGCTGATGTTCAATGACGCGCCGCGATCGCGTCGCAGTGGTCCAACGCGTCCTCCAGCCTGTCATTGCCCCAGAACATCTCCGCGCCGACAAAAAACGTCGGCGCACCGAAAATCCCCTTGTTGATGGCCCGTTCGGTCTGCTCGCGCAAGCGGAGCTTATTCGCGTCGCTTTGCGCGGCGTCGATCACGCTCTGCGCCGGTAAGCCAAGCGAGTCGAGCGCGTGACTGACGACATCGATTGAACCGATGTCGCGGTCGTCGACAAAATTCAACTGCATGATCTTGCGGCACCAGGCACCGATCCACGGCTCGTTCGCACCCAGCAGCGCGACACGCATCGCGAGAAGCGCCGCGCGCGGAAACGTGCTGGGGCGCGTGAGCGCAATGCCGTATTTGCGGCATTGACGCTCCATGTCTTTCCACACGTACGCGCCTTTTTCTTTCTGCAGTACGAAGGGCGAGTTGTCGAAACCGAGCTGGCGAAATACCGGACCGAGCAGAAACGGCCGCCAGACGATCGTCACGTTGCGCGCGGCCGCCAACGCTTCGATCCGCATCATGCTCAGATAGCTGTAGTTGCTGCCGAAGTCGAACCAGAACTCGATTGCGCGCGCCGTCGAAGTTGCGTCTTCATTCATCGCTGTCTCCTGAATCGGGCGAGCCATGGCATCGTCGCCTTGCAATGCTTAACAGTCGCGTCGTTGGGTCGCTGATCCTGCTGGCGCCGTCCTGAACTCGCGCTTCCGGACTCAGCGTGTTTGCACTGCCACGCGCAGGCCGAGCGAAATGAACAACACACCGATGAGCTTGTTCTGCCAGCGCGTCAACCACGTCAAACGCTTCACGAGTTTGCCCAGCGGCCGCATCGTCAGGACGATCAGCGTCGTATAAAGCGCGCTCATGGCAACGAAAATCAGCCCGAGTGTCGCGAACTGCAGAAACGTCGAGCCATGTTCGGGGCGCACGAACTGCGGCAGAAACGCAAGGAAAAACAGCGCGGTCTTCGGGTTCAGCACTTCGGCGGGAATTGCCTGCAAGAACGCCTTCGAACCCGACACCGGCGCGACGACCGGCAGGTGCGCACTCGCCTGCTTTTCGCGCAACGCGCGAATGCCCAGATAGACGAGATACGCGGCCCCGACGAATTTCACCGCATTGAAGGCCAGCGCGGACGTCATCAGCAGCGCGGAGAGGCCAACCGCGGCGCCCAGCGTATGCACGAAATCGCCAGTTGCGATACCGAGACCGGTCAGAATGCCGGCTTTACGTCCGCCGTGCATGGTGCGCGTCAAAACTAGCAGCACGGCCGGGCCTGGAATCAGAAAGAGCCCGAGCACGACGGCAACGAACGTCCCCAACGTGGATAGGTCAAGCATGTCGTCTCCTTGCGACGCGCGGGGTCTAAATGACGGGCGCGCGCTCAGCGGACCATTGTAGACGAACCCGCGAAGCTGCCCTTGCGCCTCGCTGGCACCGACGATCCGTTACCATGACGGACATCGCGCCGCCTACCGTGTGCTTCTTTTCATCCACCGACGTTTCCGCCTTGCCCACCTATACCCTGCCCGCGCCACTGAGCGCGGAACTCGAGATTCGCAAGAGCCGCTTCATCGCGCATGCGATCCCGGTCGCCGATCGCGATGCCGCGATGGCCGAATTGCAGCGTCTGCGCGACGAACATCCTGCCGCGACGCATGTGTGCTGGGCGCTGCTGGCGGGCGGCCAGTCCGGCATGTCCGACGACGGCGAACCGTCCGGTACCGCCGGTCGGCCGATTCTCGAAGTACTGCGGCATCACGATCTGGATGGCGTGCTTGCGGCGGTCGTGCGCTATTACGGCGGTGTGAAGCTCGGCGCGGGCGGTCTGGTGCGCGCGTACACCGATGCGATCGCGTCCGCGCTGCTCGACGCGCCGCGCGTCGAGAGGATTGCCCAGGTGTTGCTGGGCGTCGAAGTGAGTTATGCCGACGAAGCCAAAGTCCGTCGATGGATGGACGCCGAAGGCTATGCGCTCGTGGACAGCGCCTACGGCATGCTGGTGAAGATGACGATGCGCGTGCCCGCCAACGCACTCGATGACGCCAAGGCAACGCTGATCGATATCACGCAAGGAAAGGCGGGCTTTTTCTGAACGGCTCAGGTCCGGGCCTGACGCGGGCAATTCCGAAAACATCCGTTTGAAGGTTCGACGGTCCGGTTCGCTGCTACCATGCTGTTCTTCACCGGAATGACTCCACTGAAAAGGGCAACTCCTCTGACTTCGACCGCCGCTTTCTCCCGCATGGCTGCTGCGCGTTCGCCGTTGAGATCCGTCGTGCTCAAGGGCTGCGGCGCCATACTGCTGCCCACGCTGCTGTCCGCGTGCTCGTGGTCATGGTTCGGCCTGAACAGCAGCGCCAGCGCAACGCACACGAAGACCCACGGCACCGGCTCGCTCAGCGTCGCCCCTGCACGCGACTTCGCGTATCTGCCCGCGCGCGACGGTCATATCTCGCCGAACCGCATCGAAAATACCGGGATGACCGGGCTCGTGCTGAAGGACGACGTCAGCCTCGCGGTGCGCAATGGCGTCGCGAATAGTCTGCGAGTGGCCGGTTTTCGTATCGACGACAACAAACGCGTGCTCAGCGGCAGCATCGAAACCTTCACGGTGGACGATAGGCGCTCGCCGGCGCTGTGGACGCTGAAGATGCACTACGTGGTTATCGATGCGGCGACCCAAAAAGTCATGTACACGACCACGCGCACCGTGAAGCAGAAGTCGCCGAAATTCACCAACAACACGATCGCGATCGAAGACACGGTCAAGCTCAGCGTCGATACATTGATTGGCGATCCTGGCTTTATCAAGGCGGTGAACTGAGCACGCGGCTGGCCGAGGCGCGGCGCGGTTTCGCTACAATCCCGGCAACGCATCGCGCGCGATGCATCGTGATCTCCCGTTCGGAATGCAAGCCGTCATGTCCCTTACCGCCTGGCTATTCTTTTTACCCGCCTGCTTCGCCATCAACCTCGCACCCGGGCCCAACAACCTGCTTTCGATCAACGTGGCCGCGCGTCATGGCTTCATGAAAGCGTTCGTCGGCGGCAGCGGCCGGCTGCTCGCCTTCGCGATGATGCTCGCACTCGCCGCGACCGGTCTCGCGGTCGTGCTGCATGCGTCCGAGTGGATCTTTCTGGCGATCAAACTCGCGGGCGCCGCTTATCTGATCTGGCTCGCGATCCAGTTGTGGCGCAGCGACGCACCCGCAATCGATACGTCGCAACCCCAGGAGGCCGCGCTCTCGCGCATCGCACGGCACGAGTTTTTCGTGGCGACGGGCAATCCGAAGGCGATTCTGGTTTTTACCGCGTTCCTGCCGCAATTCGTCGACGTCGCGCAGCCGATACTGCCGCAATTCGCCGCGCTCGGCGCGAGCTTTCTGGTACTCGAATGGGTGGCGATTGCATTGTATTCGTGGGCCGGCATGTATCTCGGCAAATGGCTGATGCGCGCGCAGATCCGCCGCTGGTTCAATCGCTGCTGCGGCGGATTTCTCGCGGCAATCGGCGTGAGTTTTCTGCTGGTTCGGCGCGGCTGAGGTATCGAGGCCGACAGTCGAAGCAGCATTCACGTCGCGGTCTTGTCATAACGAATAACTAATACATCGACAGAGAAACTTTAACTATCAGCATTCGTCGCGCCACCTTATGCTCGAACCGTGACCGGCCGCGAGGTACTGCAATGCGGCATTGGGCGAACGGCTTTTTCATCGTCACGGAGCGACATCATGAAGATCTGCATCTTCGGAGCGGGAGCGATTGGCGGTTTAATGGGCGTGCAATTGGCGCGCGCCGGCGCGGACGTCAGCTTCATTGCGCGCGGCCCGCATCTGGCCGCGATGCGTGAACACGGCGCGCGCCTCATCATGGATGGCGAAACGTTCAGCGCGCCGGTGCGCTGCACCTCCGATCCACGTGAGCTTGGCGTCCAGGACTTCGTCATCGTCACGCTCAAGGCGCATTCGCTGCCTGGCGTGGTCGACACGATGCAACCGCTGCTCGGCAAGCACACGGCGATCGTCACCGGCGTCAACGGCATTCCTTATTGGTACTTCTATGAGCACGGTGGGCGCTTTGCCGGCACTCGGCTGACGAGCGTCGACCCCGACGGTTCGCAATGGACCAAGCTCGGACCCGAGCGCGCGATTGGCTGCGTACTCTATCCGGCGGCGGAGATCGTCGAACCGGGGGTGATCAAACACGTGTACGGCAAGAAGTTTCCCATCGGCGAACCCAGTGGCGAGCGCACCCCGCGCATTGAGCAATTGCACGAGATCATGCAGGCGGCCGGCTTCGAAGCGCCGATTCGCGACAACATTCGCGACGAAATCTGGCTCAAGCTATGGGGTAATCTGTGCTTCAACCCGATTAGCGCATTGACGCATGCAACGCTCGATGTGCTCACGAGTGACCCGGGCACGCGCGCGGTCTCACGCACGATGATGCTCGAAGCGAAGCGAATCGCGGATCAGTTCGGCGTGCACTTTCGCGTCGATGTGGAAAGGCGTATTGATGGCGCGGGTGCGGTCGGTGCGCACAAGACATCAACGCTCGTCGATCTCGAGCACCGCAGGCCGATGGAAATCGATCCTTTATTGACCGTCGTGCAGGAAATGGGGCGACTCGTTGCCGAACCGACACCCACTATCGACGTCGTGCTCGCACTGATCAAATTGCGCGAGAAGATGGCTTTACAGGGCAATTGACCGAGTACTCGTCAATTCCCTTTCGTCTTGCAACACGACCTGAAGGATCGGATGCCATGCATCCGATCCTTTTTCGCATTTGCCGCTATTGATCGATCGCCACCCACACCGCCTTCGGTTCCGTGAAGTTCTCGATCGCGACATCGCCATGCTCGCGACCGAAGCCCGAATCGCCAGCACCGCCCCACGGCAAACGCACGTCCGTATAGCCGTAGGTGTTGATCCACACCGTGCCCGCCTTCAGGTCGCGCGCCACGCGATGCACGCGGCTCAAGTCAGCGCTCCACACGCCAGCCGCGAGACTGTACGACGTGCCATTGGCGATTCGGATCGCGTCCGCTTCGTCGTTGAAACGGATCACGCTCGCCACCGGCCCGAAGATTTCTTCCTGCGAAATGCGCATTTCGTGCTCGACATTCGCGAACACGGTTGGCTCGACGAAAAAGCCGCGATCGCCGACGCGCGCGCCACCCGTCACGAGCGATGCACCTTCCGAGCGTCCCGTGTCGACATAGCTCAACACGGTCTTCATCTGCGCGGCCGAAATCAGCGGTCCCATCGACGTTTCGCGCAGCGACGGGTCGCCGACCTTGATCGACTTCGCGCGCGTGGCCAGACGCTCGACCACTTCGTCATACACGTCGCGATGCGCGAGTATCCGCGACCCGGCGGAGCACACTTGCCCCGTATTGAAGAACACGCCCGACGCCGCGGCTCGCACCGCATTGTCGAGATTCGCGTCGGCAAAAATCACGTTGGCCGACTTGCCGCCGAGTTCCAGCGTCACGCGTTTGAAGTTGCCCGCCGCGCCCTGCAGGATGCCTCGTCCGACCGAAGGCGAACCGGTGAACGTGACCTTGTCGATACCGGGATGCGAGACCATCGCGTCGCCCACCACGCTGCCTTTGCCGGTGACGATGTTGAGCACGCCCGGCGGCACGCCCGCTTCGAGCGCCAGCTCGCCGATGCGCAACGCGGTGAGCGGCGTGATCTCGGCGGGCTTGACGATCAGCGTGCAACCGCATGCGAGCGCGGGCGCGATCTTCCACATGCCGATCATCAGCGGAAAATTCCACGGCACGATTGCGGCGACCACGCCGACAGGTTCGCGCAACGTATAGGTCAATGCATCGGGACGCGTCGGCACCACCTGGCCGTTGATCTTGTCGCACCAGCCTGCGTAGTATTCGACGGTATCGATCGCGGCGGGCACGTCCTGACGCATCACCGCGCCAATCGGCTTGCCGCCGTCGAGACTCTCGAGCGCGGCGAGTTGTTCCATGTTCTCGCGCATCAGGCCCGCGAGACGTTGCAGGATGCGCCCGCGTTCGGCGGCCCGAATCGAATTCCATACTTTCAATGCGCCGCGCGCGGCGCGCACCGCGGCATCGACGTCGGCGGCGCTGCCTTGCGCCACCCGTGCGATCGGCTCCTCGGTCGCGGGGTTGATGTCGACGGAATATTCCCCGCTGCCTGGCGGCATGCGCTTGCCGTCGATCAGCAGATCGTGGTGCCTGAGATCGGTCTGGATTTCCATCATGAAGCTCCTTGAGTAGGACGTTATGTGGTTGACTGACGGCGCATCGATCGAATGCCGCGCGTCGCGCAAGCTTTTTGGTCGGCCCCTGTCTAAGGTTCCGGCAACAGGCTTTGCCGCACGGACCGCCAGTTGAAGCTTGGCGTCGCGGCTGCGGCAGGCGCTTCGTTCGCGATCGGCGAATGATCAGTCGTCGACGCAACGAACTGCGCCCACGCAGCAGCGGCATTGGGACGAAGCGACCGATTTCTGCGGTGCACGAGTACCGTCGTCAATGCCGTTTCGGGGACCAGCGGACGACTCACCAACGAAGCGCCCGGCGAAGGCCAATGCGCATCGACAGGCAATACGCCGACACCCAGTCCCAATTCGACCATGCGCGCTACGGCCGCGACGTGTCCGAGTTCCTGCAACGGCCGGCGCTTCGATCCGTTCGCGGCGAGTACCGGTGCGAGCGCGGCACGCACGCCAGTATCGGCATTCAGCGTTATCAGCGGACATTCGCGCAACGCGTGCCATCCGATGCTGTCTTGCCGCGCTAGCGGATGCGCGGATGGAAGCACCGCATGCAGTGGCGTAGTGAAAAGTACCTGAGCGTGCAGTAGAGGACTATCGACAGGTACAGTCACACAGACCGCGCCGAAATCCACCTCGCCCTGCTCGACACTGGCCAGTACGCTGCTTTGAGGTTGATCCTTGACCGATACGACCAGCTCGGGAAAAACCGACGCGCACTGCGCCAAAGCCCGCGGCACCCAGCCCGGTGACAACACCGGATTACTCGCGAATAAGACGACGCCCGTGTGTCCGTCATAAGCAGCGCGCTCTTCGAGCAGCGTCAACTCGATTTCGTCGAGCAGCCGGCCAATTCTTCTCTCGAGACTCGCACCCGCATTCGTCAGTTCGACCTGGCGTGTCGTGCGATCGAACAGCTTCAATTCGACCGCGTCTTCCAGTTCACGCACGCAACGGCTCACGGCCGACTGCGTCAGATCGAACTCGCGCGCCGCGCGCGTGAAACTGCGCTCGCGCGCGACCGCGACGAATACCTTGAGTTGCTGCAGCGAAACATTCATGGCATCGGTTCCGGGCGCGCGACGCTCACGTTATTCGCCAGATTGTTCGGGCCAGTGACTCATTCGCGACGCATTGCCATTGCCATGACCCGCGACGGCCAGCGCGCCCTGAGGTTCGTTGTGCGATTCGATCCAACGCGCGCGCATCGGCTTGAGGATGAACTTCGCGCAAATGCCGGCTGCGATCGTGATGACGGCGGCAAAGACGAAGACAAGGCTCCAGCCGCCCGTCGCCGCGAGTATGGACGCGATCGGAACCAGCAACGAGGCAGTGCCCTTCGCGGTGTACAACGTGCCGGCATTGGCGGCCGCGTACTTGCTGCCGAACGTATCGGCGCAAGTCGCCGGGAAGATCGAGAAGATCTCGCCCCAGAACAGGAAGATCAGCGCGGCAAAGACCATGAACGCATACGGATTGCTGCCGAACTGCATCATGCCGAGCAACGCGAGCCCCTCGCCGACGAAGATCACGAACATCGTGTTTTCACGGCCGATCTTGTCGGAGATGAAGCCGCACAGCGGACGCGTCAAGCCGTTGAAGATATTGTCGATCGACAGCGTGAGGGTCAGCAGCGGCAACGTCGCGCCGAAGACCGTCATCGGAATGCGCGCTATGCCCCAGTCTTTCGCGATCGGGCCGATCTGCGCGGTCGCCATCAAGCCGCCCGCCGCGACCGCGACGAACGACGCGTAGATCACCCAGAACACTGGCGTTCTGATCATCTGGCGCGAGGTGAAATCGACCTTCGACACTGCGAAGCGGCTCTTGCGTACCCCTGGCTGACGCAAGATCGGCCGCGTCAGGAGCATCGCGAGCAGCAGAATGCTGACGCCTTGCACGATGCCGAAGAACAGGAACGTCTCTTCATAGCCGCGGCGCGTAATCATGTTCGCAATCGGAATCACCGTCAGCGCCGCGCCTGCGCCAAAGCCCGCGGCCGTCAAACCCGCGGCGAGACCGCGCCGGTCGGGAAACCATTTGAGCGCGTTGCCGACGCATGTTCCATACACACCGCCCGCGCCTATCCCGCCAATCACCGCGGCGAAATACAACATGCCGAGCGTGGTCGCATGCGAATTGAGAATCCACGACAAACCCGCGCATACCGCGCCGGCTGCCACCACCGGGCGCGGCCCGAATCGATCGACGAGCCAGCCCTCGAACGGCACGAGCCACGTCTCGGTCAGAATGAAGATCGAGAACGCAAGCTGGATCGACGCCTCGCTCCAGTGATGCCGCGCATGCATAGGGGCCACGAATAACGTCCACGCATATTGCAGATTCGCCACCAGCGCCATGCATACCATGCCGATGACGAGTTGCCACCATCGGTTACGCCAGGACATACGGGTCGTCGATTGCTGGGTGATATCGTTCATGAGCCTTGTCTCCACTATTTATTTAGTGCAGCCGGCTTACGCGCCGCGCTGGATGTGTCCCGCCTTATCGTTATGGCCCGAGAACTTCGCTATTCGGGAAAAATCTCAATTGACGCTTTTGTGTTTCCGCAGATGCCCGAACTCGTCTTCTATAAAATTCTTGCTTTATTCCGACCAGAACCACGCTTCAGCCGGTAAGCATTACAGGTTATTCCCCGCTATTGAGTCCGCCACACCACATATCTATGCGTTAACCCGCGTATTACAGCGGCTATTCGGCTTCTTATACGTTTCATGCTAGGGTCATTGCTGAATTACTCATAATTAAAGTTTGTTATTATGTTGATTCACGTTTCCTTATACATCGACCATGACGATGCGCAATGCAACTCTGCGGCAACTGAAGGTCTTTGAAACGGTAGCGCGCCACCTGAGTTTTTCCCGCGCCGCGGAGGAATTGCATCTGACTCAGCCGGCCGTTTCCACCCAGGTCCGGCAACTCGAGGAACATGCGGGGCTGCCTCTGTTCGAGCAACTCGGCAAGAAGATCTATCTGACGCCGGCCGGCACGGAAATGCTCCACTACAGCCGCGCGATCATGCAGCAGTTCCATGAAGTCGACGAAGCGATGAGCCAGTTGAAGGGCGTCTCCGGCGGCAAACTGAATGTTGCGGTGATTAGCGCGGGCGACTATTTCTTTCCGCGCCTTCTCGCCGAATTCACGCGTCGCTATTCGGGTGTGGATCTCAATCTCGCGGTACACAACCGCGAAGAACTGCTTCATCAACTGGCGACCAATCAGACCGACCTCGCGGTCATGGTGCGTCCGCCGCACGAAACCGACGCGACCAATGAACCGTTCGCGCCGCACCCGTACGTGATCGTCGCGGCGCCCACTCATCCGCTTGCGCACAAGCGCAATATCCGCTTCAGTCAACTCGCGAACGAAGCGTTCATCGTGCGCGAACGCGGCTCGGACACGTGGAATTCGATGGAAGAAGGTTTTGCCGGCCGGCTGTCCAATCTGAAGATTGCGATGGAGATCAAGAGCACCGAGACGATCAAGCAGGCGGTCATCGCCGGCATGGGCATCGCGTTTCTGTCCGCCCATACGATCAGCCTCGAATTGCAACTGGGTCATCTGGTCGTGCTCGACGTCGAAACCTTTCCGGTCATGCTCAATTGGTATGTCGTGCATCGGAAGAACAAGCGTCTGCCACCGGTTGCCGTCGCCTTCAAACGCTTCCTGATGGAGGAAGGCGCCAATCTGATCGAAAAGATCACCCGCGTGAGGGAACTGAGCGTGCATAAGCCGTAGGCTATGGAAAGCCAATAAAACTTTAACTATTGCAAATCGATCGCGACTTCTATGCTGCAAGCGAGTTCTTTCACTTGCGAGCCGAGGAGGCCAATCATGAACCACGCTCCGGTTGAATCCCGTATCAGTACACGCAACGCTCGCACAGCGGCGGCGGATCACGAAGACCAACCCGACGATGCGCACCTGAGCGCCTACAATGCCGCGTTCAGCGATCTTGGGCTGCGGTTTCGCTGGGACCGTGCGACGCTCGACATGCTGAAAGAGTTCAATGGCGAGTTGGCGCGAATCACCGCTTATATCGAGCGCTATCACAGCCACCTGCATCGGGCGTACGATGCCGACTTTCTCGCGCAACTGATTCTGCATAGGAAGACGCAGTACTACAGCGAATTCGCCGCGACCGTGGGCGACTAGAAGCATCGAAAAAGACTCGGGCGGCGGGATCATCGTCCCGCCGTCTTCGCTATTGGCAATCCGGTCTCCTGGCGGCGCATGCATCATTGATCAGCGACGTGTAGTGAAATGAACCGGCCGCTCGTGCGCGCATTGGCGTGCATAGTCGCGCTGGCGGCCGTTGCCGCGTCTACCATCACGCCCATCCCGACTATCTGCAGAGGCGCTCACGCGCATCATCGCCGGCGTGACATCGCGAAGCGCCCACGTCTGCTCTTCCCCGCCATGCCACTCGATGTTCGCGAGCAGGCCCGGCTTGCCGATCGCCAGGCCATCGCTACGCGCGGCGAAGGCATACATGCGCGCCGCGCAACTGACGCGATTCGCCGCGTGAGCGGGATCGGCCGAGTACTCGCGGCTCAGCATCAGATGCACGCCCATTGCCAACGCCAGCGCGCCCGTCGCGAGCAATGCCGCGAGTCCGAACGGCTGTGCCTGTTCAGTGACGAAGCCGTAACCGAGCCATCCGCATAAAAACAGCGCAAACAGATTGACGACGTGATGTCCCGGCCGCGCGAGCGCCTCGAGTTGCAATGCGCCGCGCAGCTTGCAGAACGCAATCGCCGAGATCGCAAAGAGCAGCGCGCCGATCAACACGGCTGCAAACAGTTCGATGCGTTCGCTGTTCTCGCGCGCCGCTGCCAACAGGTAGCGCGTAAAGCCTGTCGACGCGACCGCCAAACCGATGCCGCTGCCAAGCAATGCAAGCATCCGGGGCCTGCGTGTCAGATCGCGTTCGCGCACGCATGAATGCCGCTGCGCCGAACGTCGGCCGAACTGTCGTCGCGAGAGCGCGGCCAACGCCACCATCAGCACCGCAATCAACGCCGCGGCGACAGTCACGGCGAGCAGCCACAACAGGTCCATCCACACGGCACTCCCACAGGCTTGCGGCATGCGTGATCCTCCGTGATGCGATGAAAAGGCAAGAGCCGCGAGGTCCGGCCCTCGTCAACCGACGTTCGCGGTATCGCCCGATCGCCGTGGCTCGTCGCGCTGCGCCGCGCTCAAGGTATTGGTCAGCGTGCCTATCCCATCGATCGTGATCGAGACCGTTGCACCGTCCTTGATCGACCCCACGCCCACCGAGGTGCCGCACGCAATCACGTCGCCGGGTTCGAGCGTCAGATCCTGCGATATCAGACTCACCTGCTCGGCCGGCGAAAAGACCATATCGGCGAGCGGATAGTTCTGACGCTCGGCGCCGTCGAGCGTGGTCAGGAGGCGCGCCGCCCGCCAGTCGAAACCGGAGACGATGGCCGGACCCAGGCAACAGAAGGTATCGAAGCTCTTCGCGCGACACCACTGCGGAAAATGCGGATTCTCGTTAAGCAGATCGGCGGCGGTGACGTCGTTGACGAGCGTGTAGCCGAAGATCGCCGCCTCTGCCTGTTGCGCATCCACGTCGCGGCAACGCTGGCCGATCACGATGCCGAGTTCGCCTTCGTAGACGATCTTGCCCGCGTAGTGACGCGGCCGGCGGATCGGCTCGCCCGCGCCGATCACCGACGCCGCCGGCTTCAGCAGAAACAGCGGATGCGTGGGCACGGGTTTGTCGAGCTTCGCCGCGAGCGCGCGATAGTTATTCCACAGCGCGACGATCTTGCCGGGCGCGCACGGCGCCAACGGCGTCAATGCGCGCAGCGACAGTACCGCGCCGGTCGGCACCGGCTGCGCGAGACTTTCGTACTCGTGCAGATAGGCGCCTTCGACACGGCCGAACACGATGCCGCCATCGCCCGACATGAACCGCATCCACGTCTGCATGCCTCGCTCCTAGATTGCGCCCGCCGTGCGCAGCGCCGTGATCTGCTCGGCCGAATAACCGAGCTCGGCCATCACTTCATCGGTATGTTCGCCAAGCAGCGGCGAGCGTTTGACGTCGGTCGGGCTGTCGGACAGCTTGATCGGATTGCCCACTGTCAGATACTTGCCGCGCTTCGGATGATCGACTTCGACGATCGTGCCGGTTTTGCGCAGCGACGGCTCCGCGGCAATTTCCTTCATCGACAGGATCGGGCCGCACGGAATGTCGTATCCGTTCAGGATCTGCATCGCCTCGAACTTGGTCTTCGTCATCGTCCAGCGTTCGATTTCGGCGAAGATCTCCTTCAATCGCGGCAGGCGCGCGGGCGCCGTCGCGTAGTCGGGGTCCGTGGCCCACTCCTCCTTGCCGATCACGTTGCAGATCTTCGCCCACACGGGCGCCTGCGTGATGAAGTAGATATAGGCGTTGGGGTCGGTCTCCCACCCTTTGCATTTCAGAATCCAGCCCGGCTGGCCGCCGCCCGACGCATTGCCCGCGCGCGGCACCGCTTCGCCGAACGTGCCGTTCGGATATTGCGGATACTCCTTCATCACGCCGGTACGGTCGAGCCGCTGCTGGTCTCGCAGTTTGACGCGGCACAGATTGAGCACGCCGTCCTGCATGGCCGCGAGCACGCGCTGGCCGCGTCCGGTATGCGTGCGTTGATAGAGCGCAGTGACGATGCCGAGCGCGAGATGCAGCCCCGTGCCGCTGTCGCCGATCTGCGCGCCGGTCACGACCGGAGGGCCGTCGTCGAAGCCGGTGGTCGACGCCGCGCCGCCCGCGCATTGCGCGACGTTTTCATAGACTTTGCAGTCCTCGTAAGGACCGGGACCGAAGCCCTTCACCGAGGCGACGATCATGCGCGGATTCAATTCCTGAATCCGCTCCCACGTAAAGCCCATCCGGTCGAGCGCGCCCGGTGCGAAGTTTTCGACCAGTACGTCGCATTTCTGGATCAGCGCTTCGAGCACCTGCTTGCCTTCCGGATGCTTGGTGTCGATCGTGACCGAGCGCTTGTTGTGATTGAGCATCGTGAAGTACAGGCTATCCACGTCGGGAATATCGCGCAGCTGCTCGCGCGTGATGTCGCCCGCGCCTGCCCGTTCCACCTTGATCACGTCCGCGCCGAACCATGCGAGCAATTGCGTGCAGGTCGGCCCCGATTGCACATGCGTGAAATCGAGGATGCGCACACCGTCGAGTGCCTTGGCCATGTCGTATCTCCTGAACGATGAGGGTTATTTGTACATGGTCTGGTTCTTCGTGCCCGGTGCGTACTCGCGCGGGTCGACCCAGATGTTGACCACCGCCGAGCGGCCGGTGCGATGAATCGCTTCGCGCGCACGCTGTAGCGCGCTCGCGATCTGCGCGGGATCGCGCACTTCCTCGCCATAGCCGCCGAGCATTTCGGCGAATTTGCTGAACGGCACGTCGCCGAGCAGATTGCCGACGTTGCCGCGTTCTTCGCCGTATTTGGCAAGCTGGCCGTAGCGGATCTGGTTCATCGCCGAGTTGTTGCCGATCACCGCGAGATACGGTGCGCCGAAGCGGTTCGCGGTTTCCATGTCGAACGCGGTCATGCCGAACGAGCCGTCGCCGTAATAGCAGAGCACTTCCTTGTGCGGGTGCGCGAGCTTCGCCGCGAGCGCGAAGCCGGTGCCGACGCCGAGCGAGCCGAGCGCGCCGGGGTCCATCCACTGGCCGGGGCGGCGCGGGCGCACCGCTTGCGCGGAGATCGTCACGACGTCGCCGCCGTCGCCGATATAGACGGTGTCGTCGGACAGGAATTCGTTGAGTTCGTACGCGACGCGATACGGATGAATCGGCGTGCTGTTCGAGCGGAACAGCGGCATCAGTTTTTCGGTTGCGCTCGCTTCGGCGTCGCGCAACTGCGCCATCCATTTGCGGCGCGCCTGACGCTTGTCGTCCTTGATACGACCGCTCGCGGCCTGCAGCACCGCGGCGAGGATCGCGCCCGGATCGCCGACCAGACCCAGATCGATATCGCGATTCTTGCCGACGGTTCGATAGTCCATATCGATCTGCACCAGCGTCAATTCCTTGCTGATGCGTCGGCCGTAACCCATGCGGAAATCGAACGGCGTGCCGACCACGATCAGCACGTCGGCATTCGCAAACGCCTGCGAACGCGTGCGATCGAAATGATGCGGATCGCCCGGCGGCAGCAGCCCGCGGCTCGCGCCATTGAAATAGCCGGGAATCTCGATGCCGCGCAGCAGCGCGATCGCTTCCTCGTGACCGCGCGCGGTCCACACCTGCTGGCCGTACAGGATCGCGGGGCGTTGCGCATCGACGAGAATGTCCGCCAGTTTCTCGATGTCGCGCGGGTCACCGATCGATTTCGTCGACGCGCGATAGCGGCCCGGCCGCGGCACGATCGCGCGCGACACGTCGACTTCGCGGTCGAGCACGTCGCGCGGAATTTCCAGGTAGGCGGGACCGGGCGCGCCGTTGAAGCATTCGCGCGCGGCCATCGAGATCATGTCCGCGATGCGCTCGGTGTGCTCGACACGCTCGCGGCGAACTTCGTGATCGGCGCCATGATGTCGACGTGCGGCAGGTCCTGCAGCGAGCCCATCTTGTGCTGCGTCAGCGCGCCCTGCCCGCCGATGTGCAGGATCGGGCTTTCCGAGCGGAACGCGGTCGCGATGCCGGTCACCGCGTTCGTGCAACCGGGGCCGGCGGTCGTCACCACGCAGCCGAGCTTGCCGGTCTGGCGCGCGTAGCCGTCGGCCGCGTGCGCGGCGACCTGCTCGTGGCGCACGTCGATGATGCGGATGCCTTCGTCGACGCAGCCGTCGTAGATATCGATGATGTGGCCGCCGCACAGCGTGAAGATCGTGTCGACCCCCTCGTTTTTCAGCGCCTTTGCGACCAGATGGCCGCCCGACACGACGCCCGCGTCGCGGGTCTTCTGCTTGAGCGTGTCGTCGGCGGTCGTGGTGGCCGTGGCCGGACTCAGGGATGAAACAACTGCAGACATGGTCATCTCCTCATCAATCGGATGTGCAACGGTTATCGACGGACGCGTCCGCTTCGATATACGTCCGGTTGCACCGACGTCTCACGGCTTCGAAGATACCGTATGTGATATATCACATTCCTTCAAGGCCAATTTCGAGACATAGACGGCGCGAAGTTTGTGCTGCTCGAGCTTGTCTGCCGCAGCTTTGCGCCGAATCTACAAGGCTCTGCGGCAGTCATTTCAAGGGAAAACACCAGGCCGTGCGTTCCACCGGTCATTGTTGATATATCACATACCATATTTTCGGGACCGTCAAGCAAGGTTTATCCCGCAGCGCGGCGGCGACCCCGTTTTGTTTGCCGTTCGCCGCCGCGCGACCTGCGCATCGCTCGAAGTGCGCGCACGCAAAAAAGCCCGCGGTGCTTGCACACGCGGGCTTTTCGCCATCAGCAGCCAGGCAGCGTCTACGCCGCCATCAATCGAGGAAATCGCAATTGGCTTCGACGAACGCCGCGAGATCGAGCGAATGCTGGCGCGTGAGCCGCTCGGCGAGTTCGGTATCGCGCTTTTCGAGCGCCTCGATGATGCGCAGATGATCGACGATAGAGCGCGCGGCCCGGTCGCTCTGCGAGATGGTCATGCGCCGGATCGCGCGCACGTGGATGAAGATGTTCTTGATCGTGTCGAGAATGATCTGCGACTTCGACAGCTCGACGATCGCCTGATGAAACGCGATGTTCGCGTCCGAATACTCGGCGATATGCTCGGCCGGCGTCGTGTCGCGGAAATTGTCGAACATATGGCGCAAGCGGCCGATTTCCTCGTCGGTCGCATGCAGCGTGGCGAGCCGCGCGGCCATGCTTTCGAGCGCGGCCCACATCTGGATCATCTCGACGATTTCGCGTTTGCTCTTGCGCACGATGTAGATGCCACGCCGCGGCACCATGCGCAGGAAGCCTTCCTGCTCGAGCAGCGTCATCGCTTCGCGCACCGGCGTGCGGCTCACGCCGAGCGATTCGCTGAGCACGCGCTCGTCGAGACGGATTTCTTCGCGATTCTGGTAGATATCCGCGTCGGCGATTGCCTGACGCAGCATCGCATAGGCCTGATCGCGCAAGCTCGCACTCGCGCCGATTGGCTGCAACGACAGGGTCAACGGGGTGGCCACTGTTTCAGTTGGAAGTTCTGACGACATTCATCGCCTCTGCTTGAACACGCGCGCGATTCGGCGCCGCCGTTTTGCCGCGCTGCTCGCCCAGACCCACGAAGCGGCCATGTTGCGATGCAGGTGCAGCGACCGATTCGGGAATCCAGTCGGTCAGCAGAACGGTGGCGGCACAGCCCAACCCAACGACGGCCATGGCGAACAGCGCAAGAGGCACGAATTCCACGTGTAACTCCGGATGATTGAGAAGATTGATCCCTCAATCATATGCTGCGACGCCGCATTTTTCAATATTCGGTATGTAGTATATCAATGACTGTTGTTTTTAAGATTACTTTCACGTTAGCACGCCGCGCGCTGCGTGGGTTCGCCCACCTGATTCCCCGCGACGGTTCTCCGTGGCGCTCGGTGTAAACACGCAAAACGCGCGCTATTCGCGCGGTCGCGAGCGATGATCGCACATTTTCTCCATCACGCGGATTGTGAATTCCGGATCGCGTCATTAACCTTCCGGACATTACCTGCGCGGATCGATCGCGTCGAAAGCCTTGCCCGGGCGGCGCGATCGATTAAAGCACATATCACATTGAAGGAGACTCGATGAGCACCACCCACCCGCAGGCCACAGTGGCCACTCACCGCAATGCGCGCAGTCGGGCTCGCAAGGCCGCGCTCGGCAGCTTTATCGGCGCCGTGGTCGACTGGTACGACTTCCTGTTGTACGGCATCGTCGCCGCGCTCGTGTTCAACGCCGAGTTCTTCCCGAACGTCGGCCCGGCGATGGGCACGCTTGCCGCGTTCGCGACCTTCGGCGTCGGCTTTCTATTCCGGCCGCTCGGCGGCTTCGTGTTCGGCCATTACGGCGACCGGCTCGGACGCAAGCGCATGCTCGTGCTCACCGTGATGATGATGGGTCTGTCGACGGCCGCGATCGGTCTGCTGCCGGCGTTCTCGACGATCGGCTGGTTGGCGCCGGTGCTGCTCGTCACGCTGCGCGCAATCCAGGGCTTTGCGGTCGGCGGCGAATGGGGCGGCGCGGCGTTGATGGCCGTCGAAAGCGCGCCCGAGAAAAAGAAGGCCTTCTACAGTAGCGGCGTGCAGGTCGGCTACGGCGTCGGGCTCGTGCTGTCGACGGGACTCGTCGCGCTGATCAGCCGCTCGATGGACAACGCCGCGTTCCTCAGCTGGGGCTGGCGTCTGCCGTTTCTGTTCAGCGTCGTACTGGTGCTGATCGCGCTGTGGATCCGCTCGAGCATGGAGGAATCTCAGGAGTTCGTCGAGAAAGTCGGCCAGCATGGCGAGCGCCGTGTGCGCCTGCCGATCGTCGAAGCGCTGCTGCGCCATCCGAAAGCCTTCCTGCTGATCATCGCGCTGCGGCTCGCCGAGCTGTTCACGATGTACATCGTGACCGCGTTCGCACTGAGCTACTCGACCACGAACCTGCACATGCCGCGTGAGTTTTTCCTGACGATCGGCTTCGTCGTCGGCGCGCTCAGCTGCGTGACGATTCCGTGCTTCGCCTGGCTCGCGGATCGCTTCGGCCGCCGTCGCATCTATATGATCGGCGCGCTGGTCGGCGTGTTCAGCGCGGTGCCGTTCTTCCTCGCGCTCGAAGCGCGTTCGACAGTATGGATCGTCGTGTTCGCGGTGATGCTTGCCAACATCGCGCACGACATGGTCGTCAGCGTCCAGCAGCCGATGTTCACCGAGCTGTTCGGCACCGAGTACCGCTATAGCGGCGCGGGTGTCGGCTATCAGGTGGCGAGCGTGGTCGGCGGCGGATTCACGCCGTTCATCGCGGTCGCGCTGGTCAGCTTCGCGGGCGGCTCGTGGCATCCGGTGGCCGCGTATCTGGCGATCGGCTGTCTGATCTCGGTACTCGTTGCAGCACGCATGAAGACCGGGCGCAAGATCGAGTGACACCGGCGGAACTCGCCGTCGATACACGACGGGCCGGCGCGGCGAAGAAGCCGCGCCGGTCCGTTTCTTTTTGTGCCGCGCGTCGTGCGCGTCTCCTTTATTGCTGACTTTGCATAGTGGCTCTAGTCGGAAGAACGAAGCAACCCGCTCGGAGCGTCCCACGATTTGCACGATCGCGTGAAGAATACCCACGTTTCACTAGGTTCACACCTTATGTCCGCCCGATTCATATTGCGAAGCCATCGTCCACGTCCTATTGTCGAGCCAGGCACGATTTTGGGTACGTGGATCCAGGCCATATGAAATGAAAGGACATATAGCGATGACGCGACGGCGTGCGCAAGTTACACTCCGCCGCCTCAAGGTATATGCACGAAGCGCCGATAAACAGAACAACTGTAAGGAGACCCACTTATGAGTAGCATCAGCGAGCCGGGCGGCCAACGAGGCTCAGCCCCATTTTTTTCCAAACAGGCCACCGTCGCACAGCCCGGCTTTTCGCGCTGGATGGTGCCCCCCGCGGCGCTCGCCGTGCATCTGTGCATCGGTCAGGCCTATGCGTTCTCGGTATTCAACGGACCGCTGACCAAAGTGATCGGCATCACCCAGTCCGCGCCCGATGACTGGTCGCTGACCGCGCTCGGCTGGATCTTTTCGCTCGCGATCGTGTTCCTCGGTTTGTCGGCGGCATTCGCGGGCAAATGGCTCGAACACGTCGGTCCGCGCCGCACCATGTTCACGGCAGCATGCTGTTTCGGCGGCGGGTTCCTGGTGTCCGCGCTCGGCGTCTATCTGCATCAGATCGTGCTGCTATATCTCGGTTACGGCGTGATCGGCGGGATCGGGCTGGGGCTCGGTTATGTGTCGCCGGTGTCGACGCTGATCCGCTGGTTCCCGGACCGCCGCGGCATGGCGACCGGCATGGCGATCATGGGCTTCGGTGGCGGCGCGATGATCGCGGCGCCGTTGTCGGTCGCGCTGATGAACCACTTTCATAGCGCAACGAGCGTGGGCGTCGCGGAGACCTTCGTCGTGCTCGGCATCGTCTACTTCATCTCGATGACGGTCGGCGCCCTCGCGATCCGCGTGCCGCCCGCCGACTGGAAGCCGGCCGGCTGGACGCCGCCCGAAGTCACGCAGCACCGGCTGATCTCGCGCAACCACGTGCATATCGATCAGGCGTTGAAAACACCGCAGTTCTATCTGATCTGGTTCGTGCTGTTCCTGAACGTGACGGCCGGGATCGGCGTTCTCGGCCAGGCCTCGGTGATGATCCAGGAGAGCTTCAAGAACACCGTGACGGCATCCGCTGCGGCCGGCTTCGTCGGATTGCTGTCGCTGTTCAACATGGGTGGACGTTTCGTGTGGTCGTCGGCATCGGACTGGATCGGTCGCAAGAACACCTACGCCATCTTCTTCGTGCTCGGCGCGGTGCTCTACTACTTCGTGCCCAGCTTTGCCGCGAACGGACAGATCGCGCTGTTCGTGCTGACGTACTGCGTCATCCTGTCCATGTACGGCGGCGGCTTCGCGACGGTGCCGGCCTATCTCGCCGACATGTTCGGTACGGCGTTCGTCGGCGGTATTCATGGACGGCTCCTGACCGCGTGGGCGGCGGCGGGTGTAGCGGGTCCGGTGCTCGTCAATTACATCCGCGCATATGAAGTCGCGAACGGTGTCGCCAAAGCGGACGCGTACACGATGACCGTGCACATCATGGCCGTGCTGCTCGTGATCGGCTTTATCTGCAACCTGCTGGTCAAGCGTGTGGATGAGAAGCACCACATGACCGATGCACAAGTCGCCAAGGGCGCGTGAGGAGATCCGTATGTCGACCGTTCAAACCGTACATCCGACCAACAAGGTGATGCTCGCGGTGTTCTGGGTGTATGTGATGATTCCGCTTGCCTGGGGGGTGATCAATACGCTGACGCAGGCGATGAAGTTGTTCAAGTGATGACCTGATGGGGTGCGCACCCCGGCCTGGTTGAGGGGCGGGGTGCCGACAGCGCGCCCCGCCGCAGTATCCCCCCTCACCGCCCCAACCCACTATGCGCGATCTGCTGCTCGACGAACTGCGCAAACAACGCATGCATATGCGTCGTCGGATGCAAATCATCGGCGAACATGTAAGTCTGATCCGCATTGGCGCTCACGTAGGTTGCCGGCGAACATAGCAGCGCGGTGTCATCGGGCGTTTTCTTCGGATCGCAGGCCTGCCCCGTATTCGACACGGTAAAACCGTTCGCCTGAAAGCTTCCGATGACCTGATTCGTCCACGTGTACGAATCGACCTCGATCACCTTCGACTGCAGCCCATCGGTTTGCAACGCGGCGTTCAACGTAGCGTTGAAAAGCTGCGACAACTGCGTGAGATTCGAGCCACCATCGGCCGAAGCGAGCCCCTTCGGCGACAGCCCGATATTCGGCAGATTGATCACCACCACATGCGTGCCGCCGTTCTGCACGATCTGCCCGACGAGCTGGGCGAGCGTCGTGGCCGCCGCCTGCACGATCGGCGCCGCGGCGGGCAGGTTGCCGGCGCGGAGCACATCGTTCGCGCCCACCCACACGAGCACGAGCTGATTGGCGTTGAAGCTGCCGTGAGCGCTCAGATAACTCGACAGTTGCTGATTGACAGGCATTTCGATGTTGCCGATGACGTCGCTCAGATAGTCGTACTGGTTCGCCGGCGTCGCCACCGTCGAGCCCCCTTCCGCGTAACCGAGGCCGCTCTGCGCACTCAGCTTATGCGTGAAATCGATCGTGAACGCGGCGCTGAGCGTATCGCCGTAGTATTGCGCGACCTCCTGGGCCCACACCTGGCCGGGGTTGGTCGTGAAACGCCCGCCTCCCACCGCGCTCGCGAGCGGCGCATAAGTCCCGACGTCCGACAGGCTGTCGCCGAACGTCACGACCTGCAGCTTGACGCCGCCAGCCGGCTCGGCCGCCGTGCCGCCGCCGCTACTCGACCCGCCGCTTCCGTTACCGCCCCCGCCGCAAGCCGAGAGCAGCACGATCGACATGGCAAAAACTACAGCGCGGACCTTGTCATTTATGCCTCGCATTTGCTCCTCCTCGCCGGGCGGGCCAGCGGTGTCGAGTGCCTCACGTGCGTGGTCGGTGCCGGATCGGTACCTGACCGCACGCGGCTCTTCGAACAAGCATCGCGTGTGCCCAGCAAGGAAATGCGGCTCGCTCAAAGCCTCTCGAACACCACCTCCTGCGCGCCTTCCCACAGCACCTTCGTGCCGAGCTCGCGCAGTTTTTCCTTGCCTTCGACGATCGTCAGAAAATGATTGCCCGCGAGTTGCCCCATCTTGCTCGCAAAGCAGCATGAACCATATGCGAGGATGATCTCGGTCTCGCTATAGCCGCCCGGATAGAACAGGATGTCGCCGACCGATGGATGGCTCGTGTGATTCTCGAAGCCGACCGCGACGCCGTCGTTCTCGAGCTTGAATTCGCCGAGCGGCACCCAGCAGCCCTCACCGCTCCAGCGCACATGGATCAGCTTCTGCCGGTACGGCAGCAGCTTCAGGAACGCGGCCACGGTCTGCGGCGCATCGGGATGGGTTTCGGCGATGAAGGCGTGGCCGCAGGCGGTCATCTTGAGTCGGGTCATGGCGCGTTATCCGGTATGTGGGGTTCAAAAGCGGTTCGATTCTGTCGTCCGATGCAAGGTTTCGACAGATACAGTTGTCGGCGCCGCGGTCAGTCCAGTTAGGCCACGTCCGATCGCGGGCGGCCGGCCGAACCGCGAAGCCTTGCTCCACGTGCCATGCCAGTTTGCACCGCGCGCCGCCACGAAAGTTCGTAGTTTGCAAGCCGCGCAATGCAAAGCACACTGCGCAAGTGCGTGATTCCGACTGTAGAAAGGCGAGCCGCTACGGCGTGCGCAGGCAAGCATCAGCCGGCGTGCATCTCAAGCGCGCAGCCGGTAGGCGAGCGGCGTCGCACCATAGCCACGCTTGAACTGCACGGAGAAATGACTGGCATTCTCGAAGCCAACTTCGAGCGCGATTTGCAGCACGGTTCGATCCGTGGCGCGCAGCAGCCTCGCCGCTTCCTCGAGCCGCAAGCGCGTCACGAACTGATGCGGCGTCTCCCCGGTCTCGCGGCGAAACACCCGAGCAAAATGAAAACTGCTTAGGCCGGCCTGCTCGGCCAGTTCGGCGATCGCCAGATCTTCGGCGAGATTGGTGCGGATGTACTCGGTCACTCGGCGAATCCGGCGCGGCACCAGCCGTTCGGGCCGCGTCGCGCCGCCGCGCCGCGCATCGTTGCCGCTCGAATAGTGCTGCAGCAGGTGCGCGGCGAGCGCGTGAGCCAGCGTATCGACATACAGACGCGAATCGGCCGGATCGCGGGCGGCGCGATGCAGCGCGGCAAGCATCGCGGCGATCAGCGGATCGTGGAAGCGCATCGCGTCGCCGAGCGACAGTTCACGCGACGCGTCGAGCCCCATCTGTTGCGCGACGCTGTCGATCAAATCGCGCTCGATGTGCACGTGCAACGTAGACAACGGCTCGTCGCTGATCGAATGCCAGCGCCACGAGATCGGCGTGGGCGGCACGAACCACAGGTCGTTCACGCGCATATCGGCGCTTTCCCAAGCTCCGCCGAGGTTGCGTTCGAGATGCTCGGCGCCGCTCGCGAGCGTCATCAGCGTGAAGTCGCGCAAACCGGGCGCTTCGAGCAGGTCTTGCCGCACCGGCTCGAGATACGAGCGCAGCACCAGATGCCGCCACTCGCGATCCACGCTCGACACGAGTCGCTGGCCGGCCATGTAGCGGTCGTAGGCGAGCGTCGTCGTGAGCTTGGGAATTCGTGCCATCACATCCCCTCGAAGGAGGTGCCGTATGGAAGGAGAAACGCCGCCGTACCCGTATTGCCGGTCCACTGTCAGCGCAAGATCACAAAAATGATAGCAAGGAACCGGCTACCGACCTTTCACGAAATCGCTAATCATTGAGGTTGTCGTCTTTCACGCGTTTAGAACGCCGGAGCTACCGTTTCATGGAACATGAATGCGATACGCTGCCGCAATGGCTGACCGGCTCGCCGCAAGGCGAAGCCGGGCACGCGTCGGCAGCACACCCGAGAGCGGCATCCGCCCAACCGGCTTACCCGGCCGGCGCGCGGCACGCCGCGCAATCAGCCCACGCGGCTGAAGCAGTGAAGATGTCTCCCCGCGCCGCGAATGGTGCGGGTCGCAGTGGCTTTCTGACTCTGTTCACCGAGGAAGAAATCGGCACGCCGTCGCCCTCGGCGGGGCGGGCCGCGCCGCTGATCGGTCCGCTCGGACGGTTCGGCAGCGCGCAGGACCGCATGGAGTTCGTGCGTCGGCGCATCAGGCAATTGGGCTTCGACTCGTTCAGCTATACCGCCACGCGCACGTCTTCGCATCACAAGACCATGTTCGTGTTGACGAGCTACGAGTCGCAGGCATGGCTCACGCGCTATTTCCGCGAGCGCTATTTCGAGCTCGATCCGCGCGTCGCGCTCGCGTCGCCGACCGGCATGCCGTTTCTGTGGAATACCGCCGACCTGCGCGCCGACCTGCCGCGCGCGCAGCTGCGCAGCGAGCGGCTCGGCGCGCTGATCGACATGCTGGAGGCGACCGACCGCAAGAGCGGCATTCTCACGCAGATGCCGCTGCCGGAGCCGGAGCTGAGCGCGAGCCTGTGCTTCAATTCGGAGATCGGCAACCCGCGCTGGATGACCGAATCGATCGTCGCGGAAACGCTGATGTTCGCGCACTCGATTCATGAGTTCATCTGGATGCACGCGAAAAGCGTGATCGGCATCGCGCCCGCGCAGCAGCAGCGCGTCGCGCTGAGCACGCTGCAGCACGCGGTGCTGAAGGCGGTCGTGCAGGGGCAGCGCGACAAGGAAATCGCGTATTTCCTCGGGCTGTCGCCGCATAACGTCGACTATCATCTGCGGCGCTTGCGGCAGCTGTTCAACGTGCGCAACCGCGTGCAGTTGATCAATGTCGCACAGGCGTATCTGTTGTAGTTGTAGTCGGCGTCTGCGCGTATCGATGAAGAGGGCGCGACGGCTTTTCGCTGTCGCGCCCTCTGCTAATCCCGCGGTCTTATCAGCTTTTCAATCGATAGCCGGTCCTGAAGATCCAGCCGACGATCACGAGGAACACCGCGAGGAACAGCAGTGTCATGCCGAGACTCAGGCCGACGCCGACGTCGCCCAGCTCGTAGAAGCTCCAGCGAAATCCGCTGACCAGATAAACGATCGGATTGAACAGCGTGACGGCGTGCCAGAACGGCGGCAGCATGTCCACCGAATAGAAGGCGCCGCCGAGAAACGTGAGCGGCGTGACGATCAGGAGCGGCACCAGTTGCAGCTTCTCGAAGCTGTCCGCCCAGATGCCGATGATGAAGCCGAGCAGACTGAACGTGACGGCCGTCAGCACGAGAAACAGCACCATCCAGAATGGATGCATGATCTGCAACGGCACGAATAGCGCGGCGGTCGCGAGAATGATGAGCCCGAGCAGGATCGACTTGGTGGCCGCCGCGCCCACATAGCTGACGACGATCTCCAGATACGATACGGGCGCCGACAGCAGCTCGTAGATCGTGCCCGTGAAACGCGGGAAGTAAATCCCGAACGACGCGTTCGCGATGCTTTGCGACAGCAGCGACAACATGATCAGACCCGGCACGATGAACGCGCCGTAGCTGATGCCCTCCACTTCCTTGATACGCGAGCCGATCGCCGAGCCGAACACGACGAAGTACAGCGACGTGGAAATCACCGGCGCGATGATGCTTTGCATCAGCGTGCGCCACGTGCGCGCCATTTCGAACTTGTAGATCGCGCGCATTGCGTAGATGTTCATGGGTTCCCCCGCAGCAGACTGACGAAAATGTCTTCGAGCGAACTCTGCGTGGTGTGCAGGTCCTTGAAGCGGATACCGGCGTCGTCGAGCGATTTCAGCAGCGCGATGATGTCGGTGCGCCCGCCCTCGCCTTCATAGGTGTAGGTCAGTTCGTTGCCGCCGTTCGCGACCGCGAGCCCGTAGCCGGCGAGCGAAGCCGGCACCGTGTCGAGGGGGCTCTCCAGTTGCAGCGTCAACTGCTTCGTGCCGAGCTTGCGCATTAGCTCGGTCTTCTCTTCGACCAGCATGATTTCGCCCGCGTTGATCACGCCGATGCGGTCGGCCATCTCCTCGGCTTCGTCGATGTAATGCGTGGTCAGGATGATCGTCACGCCGCTCGCCGCGAGCGAGCGCACGAGCTTCCACATGTCGCGCCGCAGCTCGACGTCGACGCCGGCGGTCGGCTCGTCGAGAAACAGCACGCGCGGCTCGTGCGACAGCGCCTTCGCGATCAACACGCGCCGCTTCATGCCGCCCGACAGCGTGATGATCTTGTTGTCGCGTTTCTCCCATAGCGACAGGTCGCGCAGCACTTTCTCGATGTAAGCGGGGTTCTTCGGCTTGCCGAACAGGCCGCGGCTGAACGACACGGTGGCCCAGACGGTTTCGAACGCGTCCGTGGTCAACTCCTGCGGCACGAGGCCGATCAGCGAGCGGGCCGCGCGATAGTTGGAGCCGATGTCATGGCCGTCCACCGTCACGCCGCCTTCGCTCGCGTTGACGATGCCGCAGACGATGCTGATCAGCGTGGTCTTGCCCGCGCCGTTCGGCCCGAGCAGCGCGAAGATTTCTCCACGGTGGATCGCCAGATTGATGTTCTTCAGCGCCTGAAAACCGCTGGCATAGGTTTTCGACAGATTCGTGACCGAAACGATTGGCTGCATGGACTCGATGATGGCCGACACCGCTGTTGAATGACAGGAAACGGCGCGAAGGAACGCGCCGCATCCGCAATGTAATGGAAAGTGCGAAAGCGTGCAGCGCACGCGAGCGGACGAACAGATCGTGCGGTTGCGGCGCTACGTGCGCGAAAAGGCGGTGGCGCTCGGGCTATCGGCTCGTCGGGCGTGGGCCCCGGCTCGGTCCGCACGTTTTCTAGCGCGGCTCGCCGGTCAAACAGGCGCTGCGACGACTCAGACCTCAAGGCTGCGCACAGACAAAACTACTCGCCAGATTTACATTGCCTCGGCCGAGATAGCGCGGAAACCCGGGATAGCGGCACAGCGGCCGCGAGCGTCCATTCGTCGCCGCGGCGAGATCTGTGGCCATCAGCGTTTCGGGCGCGACGCCGCGCGTGACCCACGCGTCGAGCGCCCCGAGCAGATCGACCGATGGAATGAACACGCCGTTGCCATGCTGAAACCCCGGCACCATGTACAGCCGCATGAAGCGATCCACCTCGTCCTTGCCGAAACGCGCGACTAGCGCGTCGTGATATGCGATCGTCTGGTTCGGGCTGATCACTTCGTCGGCGAGACCCTGCAGCGTGATCAGCTTGCCGCCGCGCGCGATGTAACGCGACAGGTCGGGGTTCATCGCGCCGATCGTGCCCGACAGCGCGATCAGTCGCGCGCGATATTTGCCGGGGCGTTGCGAATCGAACGTCAACGAATCGAAGTCCGCATCGCGCGCGACGAAGTAGCGCAGATAGCCGTCGCCTTGCGCGAACAGATAGCCGTTCGCATAGAACGTCGGCACCGGTTGACGCCGCGGCTGATGCGCGAGCCCGAGCGCGCCGGTCAGTTGCGTGCCCTGGAACACGTTGTAGCCGCGATAGCCGCTCACGTCCCACGCGAGCCGATACGGCAGCGACAGCCCGTCGCGCATCGCCAGCAAGGTGGCCAGTTGCGCGTCGGTCAGACACGCATCGTCAGATGAAAGGCGCAGCGCGCAACGCAGCGAATCGACAATTTGCGCTTCGTGCGCGCGACATGCTTCGACGTCGCTGACGATGCCGTCCGCCATGCCGTCGAGCCGGTCGCATACCTCGAGCGTGCGTTGATAGACGCGTTCGAGCAGCGCCGGCGGCACGAAGCCGCCCGGCGTACCGTACTCGGCCTGGCCGAGCTTCACGCCGATCAGCCGCACGCCGGAAAAATTCAGCGCGGGCGCATTGGCGATCACGCCGTCGTAGTCGTCGGGGAAGCGCTGCATCACCGTGTAGCCTTCGCGGCCCCCCGTCGAGCCGCCGGCAAAATACATGCGCTGCGGCGGCCTGCCGTACGCGTGCGCGATCAACGCGAGCGCGACGTCATGGGTTTTCTTCAGATGCGCGTAGCCGAAGTTCGTCACCGCTTCATCGACGAGACCAAACGCCGCGAGCGACGAATCGCCGACATGCCCCGAGTCGTCACCGAACGTCGCGTAGCCTTGCGCGAGCGGCGCGCGATCCGGCGAGAACGGCATCACGCCGGTGCCGCTGACAACCACGCCGTTGTACCCGCCGCCGCCGATCTGCAACGCACGGCCATTCCAGCGACTCGGCAGATTCAGATCGAAGCGGATGTCGGGCGTCGTCCGATTCAGCGCCTTGATGCGGCCCGTGATGCGGCAATACTCGCCGCCTTGCTGATTGCCCGGCGCGGTCGCGCCGATCATTGCCGCGCTTTCGATCAGCGCGCCGGCCGTCGGCATCTCGATCAATTCGGGCGACAGCACCGCGCCCGCGAACTCCGCGCAGTGCATCGCGAACGGTGTCTCTTCGGCCTGCGCGGCCGTGCGATGCATCGCGAGCCACGCGAGCACGACGACGCTCATCACGGTCGCGAGTCCAACGAGCTTGCGCGTCGTGCGCATCGTGGTCGTGATGCGCACGCGGCGCTCGCGTCGCGTCATCCGCAACCCGCGCCATTCGCCTGTGCGCCCGACTGCTGCCCTTTCCAGCCGCTCCAGCCGCGCGCGATCATCAGCAGCGCGCCGATCGCCGCGAGGTCGCCGCCGAGCCCGACCAGCACCGCGCGAAAACCGTGAAACGTGTGCGGTGTCGCCGTGTCGATGATCAACGACACCAGCGTGCCGGTGACGAAGCACACGAGTCCGGTGCGCCCCACCGTCACGACGGCGGGCAGCCGCCTCGCTAGCCACGCGATACTGCCCATCCGCACGAACTGGGCGGCGAGCCACGCGATGACGATGAAATTGATCACACGTTCCACTGAAAGATTCTGCTTGTGCGTGCCGGACAAAGGCTGCGTCAGCACGAAAAGTTTGACCATCGCAAAGCCAAGCACCGCGACCACCGCGACGCGCGTGAGCCACTGCGCGGTATAGCTCGCATGAAAACGTTCGCTGATCGGCTGCACGCGGCACAGCATACCGAGCACGAACATCAGTTGCCACGCAAACGGATTAAAAGCCCAGTCGGCGACGGCGTCAATGCTGAATAACGCGGCGAGCGGCCTCGCGACGGCCCACACCGCGACGCTCACCGCGAGCGCGAGCGATGCAGAGCGGCGCGCGAGCGGCACCATCACGGGCACGCATAGCGCGAACAGCACGTACATCGGCAGCACGCTGGACAGATACGGTTGCCGGCGCAACAGCGCGATATCGAATGCTTGACGCCATGGCTGCAACGCGAACGGCGGCCAGCCGGTCATTTCTACCATCGGCCGATTCAGATCGAGCAGCGCGAGAATCGCGCCGGACGCGAGCGTCAGCACCGCCGTCAACAGATACGCGCGATAGATCTCCCCGCAGCGTTTGAGGAAGCGCAGCTGCGCCGCGTGTTCGCCGCGATGCGCAAGCACCGCCGTATACGCCGCCGCCGATGCATAGCCGCCGAGAAACACGAACACCTCGGCCAAATCGCACAACGCGTACGCGTGCAGCATCAGATGCGATAGCGTGCTGCCGGGAATGTGATCGAGCACGATGACGATCAGCACGATACCGCGAAAGAAATCGACTTCGACCGATCGTCCACGGCCACGGCCTGGGGTTTCCATTCGTCTTCTCGAAGAATGCGCGCTGGCGGCACGCAAGAACGTCAATGGCCACGCATCAGCGGGTGCGATCCTGAACGCACGCAGGCTTTCTTATCGAGCTTCGGTCCGATCCGTCAGCACTTCGCGCTCAAGCGAAGGCCGGCATGACCAGCCGGATGGCGGGCTGTTCGCTGAAGGGATCGGTGGCTGGCGGAAACCATGTCGCACTCCTGTCCTCACCTAACCGCTTGACCACAGTTGGGGCTCTGCGGCGTGCACGGCAGAAGTATTTGTGACGTTGCGCGGCGAGCCTTACCTGCTGTGGCGCGCTGTTGATCAACACGGGACTGAACTCGATATCTTCATGGAGGATGGCGGCTCTCAGCGTTCTTTCCCGCTCGAGAAACTCCAGCTGCAGGCGAGTCTGCCGGAGAGCGAAATCGGTATAGCGATCCTCGACGTAGTCCGTGACGGTCGATTTCAGCACAACGCCGGTCAACAGCACCAGGACAAACGAGACCGCGACGCCCGCGCCCATGACGAGCGTCCGCTGATAGCGGTTCAGCCTGCTCGGCTCATCAACGCGTGAGTCGCGGTTGAGCGTGTGAACCACGCGTCCATGCCTGCTGGAATCTGTGCTCTGTGATGGCATGGCGGACCTGAATCAGGGACGCAAGGAATGATTTCCGCATCATACGGCGATTCCGACTCGTTGCGTGTTTGATGTCGATTGAGCCGCCTGTGGCGGGCGGCGTTGCGGTTTGCGCCTGTCCCCGCCTTCACTTCTGGTCGTCGCCTGTTACGTGAAGCTCGACTGAAACCCGTTCGGCGCGCGGTTGCACTCGTCAGCGCAAGCATTGGCGACGGGCATCGCTGAACTGTTGACAGTTGATGAAACACATAGGGCACCCTTTCCACTATCTGCCGTCCCGTCAAGATTTCTGACCTTGCCACGCTCTCCGCGTTAGCAGGCAGTGCCGCCATCTCAAGCGCTGCAGCGCTCAAATACCGGCCCGCGCCGATTCGGACCGGTCCTATTTTTATCCAATCTCAAAAATATAGACTGAACCCAGTTACAGAGATTTAGCAAAGGCCTGCCCCAGATTGACTCGGCAGAAATCTGGCCGATTCTTACTGCGGCCATGAGCTTTCTGGATCGTCATCGCCCCCGTTTTTGCAGCTGATATCGAACAGCAAGAAATGGCAACGGCGATTTGGCATTAGTTCGCATACCTCAGTTATTTTTAAAACTTTAAAAGGAATCATGTCATGAACAAGTCCTATGTCAGCATCTGGAGTGAAGCCCTTGGGTCGTGGGTGGCTGCATCCGAGCACACTGCACGTCGCGGCAAGCGCAGCAAGTCACGCTGCGTGATGGGTAGCATCGGCGTAGCCTTGGGTGTGATTGCCGGCTACAGTGGGAATGCTGCTGCTAAAGTTGCGAACCCTATTGGCGCCTATGGCAACATTGCTATTGACAATTCGACCAGCACCGCCGTCGCTGCTTCTGCCAGCACTCCTGGATCGATAGCGATTGGTGCTGGTGCAAACGCTAAAGGCGACGTTAATTATGACGGTAGCTCGGCCATTGCCATCGGCGATTCAGCCGAGGCGAACGGGGGTGGCACGATTGCGCTCGGCGAAATGGCCGTTGTCAACGGTGATCGCTCGGCAGCTTTCGGCCCAGCTTCAACCGTGAGTGCCTCAGATTCTGTGGCGCTCGGTTTCGGGAGCACGGTCACCGCGACCAATAGCGTAGCTTTGGGCGTGAATTCGGTGGCCGACCGGGCGAATACGGTGTCGGTAGGCACGTCCACCGGCCAACGCCAGATTGTGAACCTGGCTGCAGGTACCCAAAGTACGGATGCCGTCAATCTGAGCCAGCTCGGCGGAGTGGTGAATGCGCTAGGCGGTGGGGCGGCGATCGAGTCGGACGGCACGATCAGCGCGCCGAGCTACAGCGTGGGCGGTACGACGGTCAACAACGTGGGTGACGCGTTTGCCAACATCGACGAAAGCGTGCGCCGCAACGCCACATTGATGGATAACCTCAACGATGGCCTAGTGATGATCCACAACATCGCGCTCGACAACAGCAAGGACATCGCGATCAACAAAGCCGACATCACGAAGATGAGTGGCGACATCACGAACGTCACCAACAGCCTGAACGACGGCACGATCGGTCTGGTGCAGCACGACGCAGCGACCCGGAACATAACGGTGGCCAGGGATCTGGACGGCACGACGGTGGATTTCGGTGGCACTGAGGGCGCGCGCACGCTGAGCGGCGTGAAGGCCGGTGCGCTGAGCGACACCAGCACCGAAGCGGTGAACGGTTCGCAGCTGTACGCCACGAACCAGCAGGTGAACCAGAACACCAACTTGATCACCAGCCTGGACGACCAGGTGACGAATATCGGTGGCCAGGTCACCGACGTGTACGAGAAGGGCACGAAGTACTTCCACGCGAACTCGACGGGTGAGGATTCGTCGGCAGTGGGTCAGGATTCGGTGGCGATCGGTATGGGCGCGGTGTCGAACAACACGAATGATGTGGCGCTGGGCGCCTCTGCCACGGCCAGCGGGGGAAACTCGACTGCAATCGGTAATCACGCTCAGGCGGCAGCCGCCTACGCCACTGCGCTTGGTCAGGCGGCTGCTGCAAGCGGGTTCGTCGCAACTGCGATCGGTTCGTCCGCTGAGGCGGCAGGCGACCACGCCACTGCGGTTGGTGCAATGGCTGATGCGGCAGGCGCCTCAGCCACTGCGATCGGTACGTCCGCTCAGGCGGCAGGCGGCTGGGCCATTGCGATCGGTTCGCACGCTCAGGCGGCAGGCATAGATGCTATTGCGCTTGGTGCGTACGCTGCTACGACCGTGGATAGGGCAACGGCACTGGGCGCCGATGCTTCTGCAACGGAGAAGGGCTCGGTAGCGCTGGGCGCAGGCTCGACGACGTCTGCGGCGGTGGGCACCAGTGGAGCGACCATCGGCGGGACGGATTATGCGTTCGCCGGTGCGAACCCGGCGAGCACGGTGAGCGTGGGCAGCGCAGGTAACGAGCGCACGATCACGAACGTGGCCGCAGGCCGCCTGAGCGCGACGAGCACGGACGCGGTGAACGGTTCACAGTTGCACGCGACCAACCTGAGCGTGACGGCCAACGCGACGAACATCGCGGCCAACACGGCTGCGATCACCAGCATCGACGGCCGCGTGACCAACGTGGAAGGCTCGGTCACGAACCTGACGCAGCAGCTGGACGGCGGCAGCGTCGGCCTGGTGCAGCAGGACGCGACCAGCAAGGCCATCACGGTGGCCAGGGACCTGGACGGCACGACGGTGGACTTCGGTGGAACTGAGGGCGCGCGCACGCTGAGCGGCGTGAAGGCCGGTGCGCTGAGCGACACCAGCACCGAAGCGGTGAACGGTTCGCAGCTGCACGCGACCAACCAGAACGTGACGGCCAACACGACGGCGATCACCACCATCGACGGCCGCGTGACCAACGTGGAAGGCTCGGTCACGAACCTGACGCAGCAGCTGGACGGCGGCAGCGTCGGCCTGGTGCAGCAGGACGCGACCAGCAAGGCCATCACGGTGGCCAGGGACCTGGACGGCACGACGGTGGACTTCGGTGGCACCGATGGCGCGCGCTCGCTGAGCGGCGTGAAGGCCGGTGCGCTGAGCGACACCAGCACCGAAGCGGTGAACGGTTCGCAGCTGCACGCGACCAACCAGAACGTGACGGCCAACACGACGGCGATCACCACCATCGACGGCCGCGTGACCAACGTGGAAGGCTCGGTCACGAACCTGACGCAGCAGCTGGACGGCGGTAGCGTCGGCCTGGTGCAGCAGGACGCGACCAGCAAGACCATCACGGTGGCCAGGGACCTGGACGGCACGACGGTGGATTTCGGTGGCACTGAGGGCGCGCGCACGCTGAGCGGCGTGAAGGCCGGTGCGCTGAGCGACACCAGCACCGAAACGGTGAACGGTTCGCAGCTGCACGCGACCAACCAGAACGTGACGGCCAACACGACGGCGATCACCACCATCGACGGCCGCGTGACCAACGTGGAAGGCTCGGTCACGAACCTGACGCAGCAGCTGGACGGCGGTAGCGTCGGCCTGGTGCAGCAGGACGCGACCAGCAAGACCATCACGGTGGCCAGGGACCTGGACGGCACGACGGTGGACTTCGGTGGCACTGAGGGCGCGCGCACGCTGAGCGGCGTGAAGGCCGGTGCGCTGAGCGACACCAGCACCGAAGCGGTGAACGGTTCGCAGCTGCACGCGACCAACCAGAACGTGACGGCCAACACGGCCAGCATTGCGGCCAACACGACGGCGATCACCACCATCGACGGCCGCGTGACCAACGTGGAAGGCTCGGTCACGAACCTGACGCAGCAGCTGGACGGCGGCAGCGTCGGCCTGGTGCAGCAGGACGCGACCAGCAAGGCCATCACGGTGGCCAGGGACCTGGACGGCACGACGGTGGACTTCGGTGGCACTGAGGGCGCGCGCACGCTGAGCGGCGTGAAGGCCGGTGCGCTGAGCGACACCAGCACCGAAGCGGTGAACGGTTCGCAGCTGCACGCGACCAACCAGAACGTGACGGCCAACACGGCCAGCATTGCGGCCAACACGACGGCGATCACCACCATCGACGGCCGCGTGACCAACGTGGAAGGCTCGGTCACGAACCTGACGCAGCAGCTGGACGGCGGCAGCGTCGGCCTGGTGCAGCAGGACGCGACCAGCAAGGCCATCACGGTGGCCAGGGACCTGGACGGCACGACGGTGGACTTCGGTGGCACCGATGGCGCGCGCTCGCTGAGCGGCGTTGCCGACGGTGCGATTGCAGCGGGCAGCAAGGAAGCCGTCAACGGCAGCCAGCTGTATGCGAACTCGGCGAGCGTGGCCGCTGGTCTGGGTGGCGGCTCGACCGTGAACGCGGACGGCACGATCAGCGCACCGAGCTACAGCGTGGGTGGTACGACCGTGCATAGCGTAGGCGATGCCGTCACCAACCTGGATGACCGGGTCACGCAGAACACCACGGACATCACGAAGCTGCAGACCCAGGTGGGCGACGTCGGAACACAACTGTCGGGCGCGGTGCAGTACGACCGTAACGTTGACGGTTCGGTGAACTTCGGTTCCGTGACGCTGGGTGGAGGCCAGAGCGCAGGTCCGGTGACCCTGACCAATGTGGCGAACGGCACGAGCCAGTATGACGCGGTGAACTACGGCCAGCTGTCGGCGTTGCAGGACCAGGTGACGGATCTCAATGGCCAGGTGAAGGATCTCGGTTCCCAGGTGTCGAACATCCAGCCGGTCACTCCGGATGTTTCGTCGTCGGACCGCAACAATGACGCAGTGGCTAATGCGGCGATGCCGGGTACCGGTGCGGGCAGCACGGTGGTCGGGGCAAACGCCAGCGCCGCAGCGGAGAACGCGGTGGCAGTGGGCACCAATGCGGCGGCGACCGGCGTCAACTCGACGGCGATCGGCACGGGCTCGCAGGCTGGCGATGCGAACTCGGTGGCGTTGGGTCAGGGCTCGGTGACGGATCGCGATAACTCGGTGTCGGTGGGTTCAGCGGGTCACGAACGCCAGATCACCAACGTCGCAGCGGGTACCGCAGACACGGATGCAGTCAATTTCGGTCAGATGAACAGCTCGGTCGCACAAGGCGTTCAGCAGGCCAACAACTACACCGATCAGCGTATCAACGCGACCAACCAGGCGGTCAACAATCTCGCCAGGAACGCCTACTCGGGAATCGCCGCCGCTACCGCGCTGACGATGATTCCAGAAGTCGATCAAGGCAAGAAACTGTCGTTCGGTATCGCGGCAGCGACTTACAACGGTTATCAGGCGATCGCACTGGGCGGTACGGCTCGTATCAAGGACAACATCAAGGTGAAAGCGGGTGTTGGGATGTCCGCGGGTGGCACGACTGCCGGGATTGGTGCCTCGTATCAGTGGTAAGCGGTCGGCGGGAAAGGGTGCGTGTGCCCTCTCCCGCTTTTTCACGATTGATCAACAGCGCGCCACAGCAGGTAAGGCTCGCCGCGCAACGTCACAAATACTTCGTCAAGGTGCCATGTCGTGCCGGGCTTGCGACGCGCCGCTTTGACACGGTGGGCGAAACGGGCACCGAATTTATCGCACCAGCGTCGGGCTGTTTCGTAGCTGACGATAACCCCCGCTCGAATAGCAGCTCTTCGATATCACGCAGGCTGAGCTGAAACTTGAAATACCAGCGGACCGCGGAACTGATGACCGCCGCTGGAAAGCGATGACCGTGGTAAAGCGATTTTTCATTCTTCATCACGCGATCTTACTCGAACATCTCAGCAACGTGACAGTGCCCATCAGCGTGCCGACCTGTGCGAACGACAAAAGACTCGATCGTTCAATGCATCACCTATGACGCAGGCGAAGGCGCTGACGATCCGCCTCTAATGTTCGCTTTCACAACGGCTTTCTGAAATGGAGTCGTTGGCGACTGGTAATACTCGGCGCGTCTTTAGCGAACACGCGGAAAGTTTTGCGGCTTTTCATGCACGAAACAGGGACACCCGTCTTCATGGAGGGACGCGAGCCTCGAAAATAAATCATCGAACGCGCGCTGCGATTTTTTTCGCATTTTTTCTCCGTACGATGTTTTCGTGGTTTTCCGCCGCTTTGCGAATAGAGGTTTATGAAAAACAGAATTGCCGGATTCGATGGATTGCGCGCGATCGCTGTGCTGATGGTGTTTCTGCAGCATCGACTCTTCGGCGACATCGGCGAAATCGGGCATCTCGGCGTGTGGATCTTCTTTGCGCTGAGCGGCTTTCTGATCATCGGCATCCTGTCGTCGCGGCGCGCGCGCATCGAAGAGGGCGACAGCTGTTTCCGCACCGAACTCGGGCGCTTTCTGTTTCGTCGCACGGTGCGCATCTTTCCGATCTATTACCTGATGCTCGTCGTGATGTGCGTGCTGATGGCATTCGGCCTCGCGAATCCGGAACTGGCGAGCGGCATGCCGTTTCACTTCGCGTATCTGTCCAACTTCTGGATCGGCTCGGTGCTGCGTTACTGGCCGGGCCGCTATTCGCACTTGTGGAGCCTCGCGATCGAGGAGCAGTTCTATCTCGTCGTTGCGCCGTTTTTGCTGCTGCTCGCGACGCGGCGACATCGAGCGGCATGTTGGGCGATCGTGGCGCTCGGCCTTGCCGCGCTGTTCGCGATGCGCGCCGCGCATTGGGATGAGATCACGATCTATACGCACCCGTTGAGCAATGTCTGGTTGCTCGCGTTGGGCGGCATCGGTGGTCTGGTGATCGAGGACGATCGCGGCCGCGTGCGTGCCTGGCTCGGTCATGGCCTGACGCTGTTCGCGCTGAGTCTGGTCGTGATCGGTTTGTGCGCGGCCGAGCCGAGGTGGAACATGCTCGACGATCCCTTACTGTTTACCGCGATCAGCGCAACGTACGGGATCGGTATCGCGGCGCTGGTGGCTTCGATCGCGTGTTGCCGCAATGCTGCCGTGATGGGGCTGCTACAGATGCGTTGGCTCGCCGGTCTTGGGCGTATCAGTTACGGCTTCTATCTGTATCACAACCTGATCCCCGATCTGACGCGTAACCGTCACGCCGAGGCGTTGTTTGGCGGCACCGTGCCGATGTGGGCACACATGCTTGGCATCGTCGCATCGTTTGCGATTTCGCTTGGCATTGCGGTGCTGTCGTGGCGGTTGATCGAGGCGCCGATTTTGCGAGTGAAGACGCGCGGCGAATCGGTATTGAAAGCGGCGGAGAACGTCGCTTCCGACGTAGCCTGAAAGATCGAACCAGGTCGCCGATCTATCCGGCCACGCGCCTCACGCTATCATTCGGCCTCACCACCCGACCGACCCGGGATCGTCGGACTTCGCGTAGCGCATCATCAGGCTCGTCAAGCCGCCGCAGGCTCGTGCACGATCTTGAGCGTGCTCTTGTGCTCGGCGATGAACCGATAAACGGTGTCCCCGGGTACGGTCTCGTGCTCGAGCAACTGGTCCGAAATGTCGCGCAGTACCGGCTCGTACGCGTGCAGTAGCCCGTAGCAAAGTTCGTTGAGCTCCTTGAGCAGCACGTTCGCATGCTCGATTGCGCTCTTCAGTTGCAGGCCCGCATACTGCGACGGCAGCGCCGCGAGACTGAACAGATCGCCGTCGCTGTTGAAGCCGAACTTCGACACCATGTCGAGGCTGATACGCGAGGCCTCCTGCAAGTCCGACGCGGCGCCGCTCGATGCTTCGGAGAACATCAGAATCTCCGCGTTGCGTCCGCCGAGCAGCACCTGGATCTCGTTGCGGATTTCCGTTTCGCGGTACAGGTGCTTGTCCTGCGCTTTCGTGATCAGCGCGACGCCAAGCGCGCCGCCACGCGGCAGAATCGTCACTTCCTCGAGCACGCCGGTGCCAAGCAGCGCCGCGACCAGACCATGACCCGCCTCATGCACCGCGATGCGCCTGCGCTCGTCCTCGGTGAGCGCGCGCTCGGCGCCGCTCACGTCGCCGATGCGCGCGATCTTGATCGCTTCCATGAAGTGCTTCGCGGCGATTTCGTTATCGCCCGCCTTGCGCGCGATCAGCCCTGCCTGATTCACGACCATCGCGACGGTGGCCGGCGACAGTCCAGTCGTCAAACGCGCGAGCTGGTCGTAGTCGATATCCGCCGCTTTCGACTTCAGCCGCTGCGCGTAGAAACGGAAAATCTTGGCGCGGTCTTCGCGATCCGGCAGACGCACCTGCACCGTGCGATCGAAACGGCCGGGGCGGCGCAATGCTTCGTCGAGATTGTCGGGATGGTTGGTCGCGGCCACGACGATCACGCCCTCGTTCGACTCGAAGCCGTCCATCTCCGCGAGCAGCTGGTTGATGATCCGGTTGCTTTCGGCTTCGACCGGACCACCGCCGGTGTCGGTTCGTTTCGCGAGACCGTCCGCTTCGTCGATGAAGATGACCGTCGGCGCATTCTTGCGCGCGAGTTCGAACAGGTGCCGCACCTTCTGGATACCGACACCGTAGTACTTCGCGCTGAAATAGCTGCCCGTGATCGAAATGAAGTTCGCGCCGCATTCGCCGGCCAACGCCTGAGCGAGCCGCGTCTTGCCGACGCCGGGCGCGCCGACCATCAGGATGCCGCACGGCGCACGCACGCCCAGCGACGAGAACTGCTTCGGATCGGACAGGTAACCGCGAATGTCGGCGAGCGCGGCCTTCGCTTCGTTCGCGCCGATCACGTCGTCGAAACGCAGCGTCGGTGTTTCGCTGAGCAGCTTCGCGCCGCCCTTCATCTCGCGTCGCATGAACCACGCCATGCCGCCGATCAGCACGAGCGGCAGCAGCACGCTCAGCGCGTCGCGGAACTGGTCGAACAGCTGGGTCCAGCGTGCGCCGTCGCTGTGGATATCGACGTCGGGCAGCCATACGAGCTGATACGCGGCGGCGTCGGAGCGCTCGCCCAGCAGCAGCGCGTGCGAGAAGGTTGCGTTGTGATCGGTGACGAAGTACTTCGAGCCGTCACGCAGCGACACCAGAATCGCGTTGGGACTCACGCCGATCGCCGCGACGTTGGTGTCGTGAATGTCACGCAGCATCGTCGACGCATCCTTCTCCGCATGCGTCCACGCGGATGCATCGTGACGCATCTGGCTCGCAATGCCGCTCAGCGCCGGCGCCTGCGGCTCGGCGCGATGCTGGATATACCAGACGCCCCAACCGACCAACACCGCGATCAGCACCGCCACAGCCGCCACCGCAATTTTGCGTGCGCGCTTTTTCCCAAGCGAATTATTTCCCGGCTTCATGAGTCATTTCCAAAATGCGGACTTGAACAAGCCCTTACTTAATCAAGCTTTCTGTCAAACTTACCTGTCGAAATCGGAAGGCGGAGTCTGCGGAAAATCGGCTGGGGGCGAAGCGCCACACGGCGAGGCTCAAAGGACAATTCAGAAGGACGACGATCTGTGCATCCCGGTGAGCCGCATTAGCCGAAGGTAGTATGCCGGCGGCACGCGTCTGTCAAAGCCGCGGAAAAGGCCTATTTGTACCATCTATCCGACCATCGACACGCCGGAAGGTTACGCGGCAAGCGCGCGTAGGGCGTCGCCGCCTTGACTCCGCGCACAGTTTATCAGCGTAAAAAGCAGCGCGTGTTTTTAATGTCTATATCTAACCGCACCCCAATTAAAATCAGTCACAATTACTGACAAAACGTGATTAGACGGACCTAAATGATCTGAAAATAGGCCACGATTAAGTCAGGATTTTGGAATCAGCTGGCAGGATGAGCGACGGCTCTCTACGGACCCGTTCGCATCATCGACACTTTCTCTCAGGTTCTGCTTTTGGGCGCCGGCGCCGAGCGGCATCGACGGTTCTTTCCTATGCTGCACTCAGGAGATTCGATCATGCAGCGGGCTGAAAACCCTTCCTTCGCGGCGTCGCTCGACGCGGGTCTGAGCGGCGCGACGCGCGTGTATTTCATCGTCGGCGATCCGATTGCGCAGGTGCGCTCGCCGTCCGGCGTGACCGCCGCGTTGCGTTCGGCCGGCCGCGATGCGCTGGTGGCGCCCGCGCACGTCGCGCCAGCCGATCTGCCGGCTTTTTTCGCGGGCATCGCGCCGATGCGCAACGTCGACGGCGTGATCATCACGGTGCCGCACAAATTCACCGCGGCGAGCTATTGCGCGACGCTCGCCGAAGAAGCCGCGTTCCTTGGCGCGGTCAACACGCTGCGCCGCAACGCCGACAGCGGCTGGCATGGCGGCATGTTCGACGGCACCGGCTTCGTTGCGGCGCTCGTCGCGGCGGGCTGCGAACTACGGGGCAAGCGCGCGCTGCTGGTCGGCGCGGGCGGCGCAGGCTCGGCGATCGGCCATGCGCTGATTCAGCGCGGCGTCGGCTCGCTCGACGTGCGCGACAACGACGTCGAACGCACCGGCTCGCTGACCGCACGGCTCAATGCGCTCGGCCGAGGCACGGCGCGCGGTGCGACGGCCGACCTCGACCCGAGTCCGTATGACGTGGTCGTCAACGCGTCGCCGCTCGGCATGCGCGCGGGCGATTCGTTGCCGATCGACGTCGCGCGCTTGCCGGCCACGACTTTTGTCGGCGATGTCGTAACGAAACCGCCACTTACGCCGCTGATCGAAGCGGCACGCGCGCGTGGTTGCCCGACCGTGACGGGCACGCAGATGTTCGAACGCGTGTGTGATCGGATGGTGGAGTTCTTTCTGGACACGCCGACGTCTGCGTAACGGCGCGAAGGAACCAGGCGCGCGCTGCTACACTGGCGCGAAATTGCCGTGCCGAAGATCCCGCACGGCATGCACGAGGCGTGGCGCAATCCTGCGCCGCGTTCACATCGCCCTCTGCGCGTCAACCCATGCTTCGATTCGACAACCTCAGCAAGCGCTATAGCGACCGCGTCCTGTTCGAAGGACTGCACTTCGACGCGACGTCCGGCTGCGTCGCGTTGAACGATGAATCCGGCAGCGGCAAATCGACGTTGCTCGCCATCCTCGCCGGCGCGCTCGAACCCGACACCGGCGACGTATGGCTCGGCGGTCATTCGCTGCGCGCCGCGCCGGATGCCGCGCAAGCGCTGCTCACGTATGTGCCGGAAGACAGCATGAGCTGGCCCGATCAGACCTGCCGCGATTATCTGCGGCAGGTTGCGGCGGCGCGGCACACCGCGCTGACCGACGACGTGCTCGCGCTCGCCGAACGCTTCGGCCTCGCGCCGCATCTGGACAAACGTTTCGAGCAGATGTCGTATGGCAGCCGCAAAAAGGTGTTTCTGACGGCGGCCGCGCTCGGCGAAACCCGCGTGCTGATCGCCGACGAACCGGCCGGCGGACTCGACGCGTCAGCGCGCGCGGTGCTCGCCGAGCTGTTCAGAACGCTCGGCACGACGCGCACGGTGTTTTTCACGAGTTACGACGAAGGGTTCACGCAGGCCTGCGAGGCGACGGGTGTCTGTTTCGCGGACCTCGCGAGGGGCATTTGAGCTAGGGCCTGTTCACGCTAATAACGGGCTTGCGCTGGCCGCCAGAAGGGCCGAGCGCAAGGATTGCGACGCAACGAATACTCGACGTATTCGCAAGGAGCATGACGCGGCGATCGGCCCTTCTGGCGGCCAGCCCTTTGAAGGTTTTTTTAAAACAGGGGAACGTGCCTTTGCGCCCGTATTGCGGCGTCGGTCGTCGCTTGTTTGGCTCGGCCAAACGGCGCTCCTCTCTCCTTGCACTACGGGCGGAAAGGCACGTTCGCAAGCCCGTTATTAGCGTGAACAGGCCCTAGCGATCGCGCGGGTCATGCGGGCCGGGCGCGAGCGTTGAATCCTCAGATCGCCACACAAATCTTGCCGAAGTGCGCACCCGATGCCTCGTGCCGGAACGCGTCGGCGAGCTTGTCCAGCGCGAACGTGCTGTCGATCACCGGCTTGATGCCCGTGGTCTCGAGCGCGCGCACCATGTCGATCTGATCCTGCCGGCTGCCGACGATCAGCCCTTGCAGACGCTGTTGCCGCGCCATCAGATGCGCGGTCGGCACCGGACCCGCGCGGCCGGTCAGCACGCCGATCAGCGCGATGTGCCCGCCGATGCGGCATGCGGTGATCGACTGCGGCAGCGTGCCGGGACCACCCACCTCGACTACGTGATCGACACCGCGCCCGTTGGTGATGTGACGCACTTCTTTGCCCCACTCGGGATTGTCGCGATAGTTGATCGTATGGTCGGCACCCAGTTCGCGCAGCTTCGCGAGCTTCGCATTCGACGACGACGTCGCGATCACCGACGCCCCCATCGCCCTCGCCATCTGCAAGCCGAAGATCGACACGCCGCCGGTGCCGAGCACGAGCACGCTGCTGCCTGCCTTCAACTGACCGTCGACGACCAGCGCGCGCCACGCGGTCAGCCCCGCCGTGGTCAGCGTCGCGGCTTCGGCGTGGCTGTAGCCGGCCGGCGCGCGCGTGAAGTAGTGGCTCGGCAGCACGACGACTTCGCGCGCGTAGCCGTCGACGCCGTCGCCGGGGGTGGTCGCAAAATCGCCGATCGCGGGCGAACCGTTTTCCCAGTGTGGGAAGAAGCAGGACACGACGTGATCGCCGGCCTTGAATTCGCGCACGCCTGCGCCGACCGCTTCGACGACGCCCGCGCCATCGGCCATCGGGATGCGGCCCGCTTCGGCCGGCAGATTGCCGCAGACGACGCCGTAGTCGTGGTAGTTCAACGAACTAGCGCGAATGCGCACGCGAATCTGCCCGGCCTCGGGCTGACCGGGATCGGCGAGATCGACGACCTGCAGGCTATCGACTGTGGCGGGAGAACCGATTCTGACGGCTTTCATGTTTTCGATCCTTGGTGAGTGGTGCGCTGCCGTAAGCAGCTCGATGTCCACGCGCGATGCGCGTCGGATGTGTATGCGCCATGCCCGCGCGAGACCGCGCTATTTGACGGTCTGGATGACTTCGAAGCCTTCGAATTCCGGGTGGCCGAGATACAACACGCGGTTTTCGTTACCGGCACTTCGATGCGCGGCACGAAACGCGTCGGACTTCGTCCATGCCTCGAACGATCCATGGTCGCGCCAGATCGTATGGCTCGAATAGAGGACGTGATCGTCCTTGCGCGGTCCCTTCAGCAAATGAAATTCGACGAAGCCCGGCACCTCTTTCAGATGGGTGTCGCGCGTGGTCCACAGATGTTCGAAGGCGTCCTCGGAGCCGGGCGCCACTTTGAAGCGGTTCATCGCGATGTACATGCTGTCAGCCTCGTTGAGTGAGTGATGCTGCCAATGATGCTGGCTTGGTCATCCAGTCGCGTTTCATTATAGGCGTGCGTTGCTTTGCCTCCGCTTGACCTTACCACGGCAGGAGGCTCCACGATGTCCGACGTGACCGTTAGAATCGCGCGGATCACGTCGCCACACTCTTCAACAACGGAAAACCAATCTGAAAAACCTTCGCGCGTTGCGCGCTCTCTGTGTGTTCGGCGGTTTGGCATTCGCGGCGGCGGCTCTGCCCGCTCACGCGCAACATCAGGGCATGCCCGGCATGGACATGCCGGATTCGGCGCATACCGACGCGGGCGCATCGACGCAAGCCTTCAAGGCCGCCGACGAGCGCATGATGCATGAGATGAGCGCCCCCGAATACACCGGCGACGCCGACCGGGATCGTCGCGCACATGATCCCGCATCACCAGGGCGCGATCGAGATGGCGCAGGCGGAGTTGAAATACGGCAAGGACCCGGAGATCAAGCGGCTCGCGCGCAACATCATCAAGGCGCAGCATGACGAGATCGCGTTCATGCAGCGCTGGCAGGAAAAGCACGGCGGCAAGTAACGCAGCGCGAGCATCACCAGCGTGGCTGCTTGCGCAACAGTGGCGTCATCGCGATCAGACCGATGATCGGCCCAGGCAGCAGCAGCCATGCGACGCGCACGTCGAGCGCGTGAAATACGCTGGTCGACCACAGGATCGAGCAGGCGGACAGGAAAAAGCCGAAGCTGTTCTGCAGCGTCAGCGCGCCGCCGATCTTGTCGGCGGGACAGGCCTTCACGGACAGCGCCGAAAACTGCGGCGAATCGGCGATCACGCTGATGCCCCACACGAGTAGTAACCCGAGCTGCGCGGCGGTGCCGAGCCCCGTGGTCAGCGGATAAATCGCGCACAGCGTGCCCGAGATCGTCAGCGCGAGAGCGGCGGTACGCGCGCTGCCGACCACCTGGCTGAGTCTGCCGCCGAACAGGCAGCCGAGCGCACCGATCGCGATGATCAGGAACGACCACAACGCGACGGTGCCCGGCGCCGCCGGCGCCCCGCTCGCGAATGCGCGCTGCACGAGCAGCGGCGTCAGCGTCCAGAACGCGTACAACTCCCACATGTGACCGAAATAGCCGAGCGCGGCCGAGCGAAACTCGCTGATGCGCACGACCTGCCCGACGCCCGCCGACAAACCGAAGCGTCGGCTGCCCGAGCGCCGCGCGTGCGGCCCTTCGCCGAGCACGAACACCAGCAGCGCGCCGATCACCGCGAGTCCCGACGAAGTGAGCACCACGGTTTGCCACGGCACGCTCGACAGCAACGCACGAATCGCATGCACCGACGCCGTGCCGAGCGTCAGCATCGCAACGAGCAACGCGAGCGTCTGCGCGGCGCGGCGCGGGTCCCACGTAACGAGCAGCTTCATGCCGAGCGGATAGATGCCGGCAAGCGCGACGCCCACGCCGAAGCGAAACACGAGCGCCGACGCGAGCCCGCTGCTGCACAGCGCGAACAGCGCATTCAAGGTCGCGCCGAGCACGCCGCAGACGGCGAACACCTTGCTCGCCGACACGCGATCCGCGAGTCCGGTGGTCGCCGACAGCAAGGTCCCGACGATAAAGCCAGCCTGCACTGCATTCGTCAGCCAGCCGATACCGGACGCGCTCAGATGCCAGGCGATCTGCAGATCGCGCATCGCGCCGTTCGCGCTGAACCACAACGACGTACCGAGCAATTGCGCAATCGCGATCACGAGCACAGCGCGTCTCGCGCGCGCGATGTCGTGCGCCGCGTCGCCGGACTTCGTTGCGTCGGCGTCCAGCCTGTTCTGCATCGTGGCTCCTCTGCGTCGGGACTGAGTCGGCCGCTGGGGAGTGGTTATGGGAGCGCGGCCGGAGCGGCCATTGTAGACCGCGAGCACCGTATGCCCCCATCGCCGCGAGCGCTGCGGCCTGCTCTACGTAGCCTTCCGTGCTGCTGACGTTGGCCGACATCGGCGCCGCCTCAGCCCTGCTGCGGCACCCTGACCCACCCCTCCATCAACACGCGCGCGCTGCGGCTCATGATCGCTTTCGTGACGACCCACTCGCCGTCCTTCCGACTCGCCTGCGCGCCGACGCGCAACGTGCCCGACGGATGCCCGAAGCGCACCGACTCACGCTCGCCGCCGCCCGCCGCCTGATTGACGAGCGTGCCCGCGATCGCCGCCGCGGCGCCGATCGCGACCGCCGCCGTGCCCATCATCGCGTGATGCAGCTTGCCCATCGACATCGCGCGCACCAGCAGATCGACGTCGCCCGCGCGCACCGGCTTGCCGCTCGACGCCACGTAATCGACCGGCTTTGCGACGAACGCGACCTTCGGCGTGTGCTGCCGCGTCGCGATCTCGTCGAGATGCTTGATGAGCCCCATGCGCAGCGCGCCATGCGCGCGAATCGTCTCGAACATCGCGAGCGCCTTCGCGTCGCTGTTGATCGCGTCCTGCAACTCGGTGCCCTTGTAGCCGATCGCCTCGGCGGCGACGAAGATCGTCGGGATGCCCGCGTTGATCATGGTCGCCTTCAACGTACCGACGCCCGGCACCTCCAGGTCGTCGACGAGGTTGCCGGTCGGGAACATCGCGCCGCCCGCGCCTTCTTCGTCGGCGGCCGGGTCCATGAATTCGAGCGGCACTTCGGCGGCCGGGAAGGTCACGCCGTCGAGTTCGAAGTCGCCGGTTTCCTGCACCGCGCCATCGCTCATCGGCACGTGCGCGATGATCGTCTTGCCGATATTGGCCTGCCAGATGCGCACGATCGCGACGCCGTCACGCGGCACGCGGCCCGCCTCGACGAGGCCCGCGCTGATCGCGAACGGTCCCACCGCGGCCGACAGGTTGCCGCAATTGCCGCTCCAGTCGACGAACGCCTTGTCGATCGACACCTGCCCGAACAGATAGTCGATGTCGTGATCGGGCCGGCTGCTGCGCGAAATGATCACGGTCTTGCTGGTGCTCGACGTCGCGCCGCCCATGCCGTCGATCTGCTTGCCGTACGGATCGGGACTGCCGATCACGCGCATCAGCAGCGCGTCGCGCGCGGCGCCCGGTCGCTGCGCGGCCTCGGGCAGATCCTGCAGACGGAAAAACACGCCCTTGCTGGTGCCCCCGCGCATATAGGTGGCCGGAATCTTGATCTGGGGAAGGTGGGCCATGAAGGTGTCCTGAGGTGACATGTTCTTTGATGAAGGGCGATGCGGCTCGTCAAGCCGCATCGCCCTGGTCTGTTGCGACGTTCACTGCAAACGCGCGTCTACCCGTCAAGCCGCTGCTCTGGTCGACTCGAGAAAGTCCTGCGCGAAACGCTGCAGCACGCCACCGGCTTCGTAGATCGACCCCTCTTCGGCCGTATCGAGCCGGCACGTCACCGGCACTTCGACGCGCTCGCCGTTGCGGCGATGAATCACCAGCGTCAGATCGGCGCGCGGCTTGCGCTCGCCGATCACATCGAACGTCTCGGTGCCGTCGATGCCGAGCGTCAGGCGATTCACGCCCGGCTTGAATTCGAGCGGCAACACGCCCATGCCGACGAGGTTCGTGCGGTGAATCCGCTCGAAGCCTTCCGCGACGATCGCTTCGGTGCCGGCCAGCCGCACGCCCTTCGCGGCCCAGTCGCGTGACGACCCCTGGCCATAGTCGGCGCCCGCGATCACGATCAGCGGCTGCTTGCGCTCCATATACGTTTCGATCGCTTCCCACATGCGCGTGACCTTGCCCTCGGGCTCGATGCGCGCGAGCGAACCGGCCTTCACCTGGCCATTCTCCAGCACCATCTCGTTCTTCAGCGTCGGGTTCGCGAAGGTCGCGCGCTGCGCGGTCAAGTGATCGCCGCGGTGCGTCGCGTACGAATTGAAGTCCTCTTCGGGCAGGCCCATTTTCGTCAGGTATTCGCCGGCCGCGCTGTCCGGCAGAATCGCGTTCGACGGCGACAGGTGGTCCGTCGTGATGTTGTCGCCGAGCACGGCCAACGCGCGCATACCCTTCAGCGTTCGCTCGCCGGCGAGCGCGCCTTCCCAGTACGGCGGACGGCGAATATAGGTGCTTTCTTCGCGCCAGTCATACAGCGGGTCGGCCTTCGCGCCGGTGTCGGGGGAGACTGCGAACATCGGTTCATACACTTTGCGGAATTGCTCGGGCTTCACGCTCGCGGCGACGATCGCATCGATCTCCGCATCCGACGGCCACAGATCTTTCAGCGTGACCGCATGACCGTCCGCATCGACGCCGAGCACGTCCTTCTCGATGTCGAAGCGGATCGTGCCCGCGATCGCATAGGCGACGACCAGCGGCGGCGACGCGAGAAATGCCTGCTTGGCGTAGGGGTGGATCCGGCCGTCGAAGTTGCGGTTGCCCGACAGCACGGCGGTCGCATACAGATCGCGCTCGATCACCTCCTTCTGGATCACCGGGTCCAACGCGCCGGACATGCCGTTGCACGACGTGCACGCATACGCGACCACGCCGAAGCCGAGCTGTTCGAGTTCAGGCAAGAGCCCCGCCTCTTCCAGATACAGCGTGACCGCCTTCGAGCCCGGCGCGAGCGAGCTCTTGACCCACGGCTTGCGCACGAGTCCACGCCGGTTCGCGTTGCGTGCGACGAGGCCCGCCGCGATCATGTTGCGCGGATTGTTCGTGTTGGTGCAGCTCGTGATCGCGGCGATGATCACCGCGCCGTCCGGCATCAGACCGGGCTCGTTCTCGACCTTGCCGCTGACGCCGCGCGCGGCCAGTTCCGACACCGGCAAGCGGCGATGCGGATTCGACGGCCCCGCGAGCGTGCGCACCACGCTCGACAGATCGAACTCGAGCACGCGCTCGTAGTCGGCGTGCTTCAGCGTATCGGCCCACAAGCCGGTTTGCTTCGCATACGTTTCGACGAGTTTGACGAGTTCGTCGTCGCGGCCGGTCAGCTTCAGATAGCGGATCGTCTGCTCGTCGATGTAGAACATCGCGGCGGTCGCGCCGAACTCGGGCGCCATGTTCGCGATCGTCGCGCGATCGCCCAAGGTCAAATTCGCCGCGCCCTCGCCGTAAAACTCGAGGTACGCGCCGACCACCTTCTCTTTGCGCAAGAACTCGGTCAACGACAGAACCACGTCGGTCGCGGTAATGCCCTCGCCCGGCTTGCCGCTCAGCTCCACGCCGACGATATCGGGCAGCCGCATGTACGACGCGCGGCCGAGCATCACGCTCTCCGCTTCGAGGCCGCCGACGCCGATCGCGATCACGCCGAGCGCATCGACCATCGGCGTATGCGAGTCGGTGCCGACCAGCGTGTCGGGAAACGCGACACCGTCCTTCACCTGCACGACCGGGCTCATGCGTTCGAGGTTGATCTGATGCAGGATGCCGTTGCCCGGCGGAATCACGTCGACATTGCGGAACGCGCGCTTGGTCCAGTTGATGAAATCGAAGCGGTCTTCGTTGCGGCGATCTTCGATCGCGCGATTCTTCGCGAACGCATCCGGATCGAAACCGCCGCACTCAACGGCCAGCGAGTGATCGACGACCAGTTGCGTCGGCACCACCGGATTCACGAGCGCCGGATCGCCGCCTTGCGCGGCGATCGCATCGCGCAGACCCGCCAGATCGACGAGAGCGGTCTGGCCGAGAATGTCGTGGCACACGACGCGCGCCGGGAACCACGGAAAATCGAGCTCGCGCTTGCGTTCGATGATCTGTTGCAGCGAAGCGGTCAGCGTCACCGGGTCGCAGCGGCGCACCAGGTTTTCGGCGAGCACGCGCGACGTATACGGCAGTTTGTCGTAGGCGCCGGGCTCGATCTTGTCGACCGCGGCACGCGTATCGAAGAAGTCGAGCTCGGTGCCCGGAAGGCGTTTGCGGTTGGCAGTATTCATGACGTAGGGACAGGACGGTTATCGGCCGCCGGACGGTATGCCGGCGGCCTCGGGCGGCGCTTCGCTCGCGCGCCGGCCGGACAGTGCGGGTAGTTTAGCTCGCGGCCTCAGCTCAAACGCGCTTCGCCAGCGGCACGAACGGCAGATCGTCCGGACCGGTGTAATTCGCGCTCGGACGAATGATCTTGTTGTCGACGCGCTGCTCGATGATGTGCGCGCTCCATCCTGCCGTACGCGAGATCACGAACAGCGGCGTGAACATCGCGGTCGGCACGCCCATCATGTGATACGACACCGCGCTGAACCAGTCGAGGTTCGGGAACATCTTCTTCGCGTCCCACATGACCGATTCGAGCCGTTCGGCGATCGAGAACAGCTTCGTGTTGCCCGCTTCCTTCGACAGCTTCTTCGCGACTTCCTTGATGATCTTGTTGCGCGGGTCCGAGATCGTGTAGACCGGATGGCCAAAGCCGATCACGACTTCCTTGTTCTCGACGCGGCGGCGGATGTCGGCTTCGGCTTCGTCAGGCGTCTGGTAGCGCGACTGGATTTCGAACGCGGCTTCATTGGCGCCGCCGTGTTTCGGGCCGCGCAGCGCGCCGATCGCGCCGGTGATCGCCGAGTACATGTCCGAGCCCGTGCCCGCGATCACGCGGCCGGTGAACGTCGACGCGTTGAACTCGTGCTCCGCGTACAGGTTCAGCGACACGTGCATCGCATCGACCCACGCCTTCGACGGCTCGACGCCATGCAGCAGATGCAGGAAATGCCCGCCGATCGAATCGTCGTCGGTTTCGACCTCGATGCGCTTGCCGTTGTGCGAGTAGTGATACCAGTACAGCAGCATCGAGCCGAGCGAGGCCATCAGCTTGTCGGCGATATCGCGCGCGCCGGGCAGGTTGTGATCGTCCTTCTCGGGCAGCACGGTGCCGAGCACCGACACGCCGGTGCGCATCACGTCCATCGGATGCGCGGCGGCCGGAATCCATTCGAGTGCGGCTTTTACGTTGGCGGGCAGGCCGCGCATCGACTTCAGCTTCGTCTTGTACGCGGTCAGTTCGGCCTGGGTCGGCAGCTTGCCGTGGACCAGCAGATAAGCGATCTCCTCGAATTCGCACGCCTCGGCGATGTCGAGAATGTCATAGCCGCGATAGTGCAAATCGTTGCCGGTCTTGCCGACCGTGCACAGCGCGGTGTTGCCCGCGGTCACGCCCGACAGCGCGACGGATTTTTTCGGTTTGAAAGCGCCTGCGTTCGGCGTGCTGTTGTCTGCTTCGCTCATCGATTGTCTCCAGAAAGGGTTGGAATTTGGCCATTGCTTCGACTGGGCTGCCTTGTACGCAAGGAACGGGCCAGCCCGTTCACCACCAGCTAAGTGCCTGATTTGGCGGGAGTCCGGCGAAGCAATGACGCGACCCCGTCCGACGCTCGATTTCATTAATGAAACTCCGGATTTCAAATCGGCAATGAATGCTCGCATAATGGAGGTCCCCAACCATCCCGTTGCGAGCCGTCCGCCTTGAGCACGTCTCTTTATGAACCGCCGCAGCGTCCGCGCGTCTGGGCGCTTAGCATTAGCCGCCTGCGCGATCTGTTCTTCGACATCGCCGGCGAATACGTGGAACGCGCGGATGTTCGCATCGTGTCGCACGCCTTCGAAGACGCGGTGCGCGAAATCGAGGCCGCGGGCGCCGCGCGGCCCGACGTCGTGCTCGCGGGCGGCTCGAACGGCGCGTATCTGAAGACGCGCGTGTCGGTGCCGGTCGTGCGGATCAGTCCGACCGGCTACGACGTCATGCATGCGCTCGCCCGCGCGCGTCGGGAAGGCGCGCGCGTCGCGCTCGTCACGCACGGCGACACGCCCGACGAAGTGCGGCGGTTCGCCGCCGCGTACGCGCTCGATGTCACGTTCGCGTCGTACCAGTCGGCGCAGGACGCGGAGAGCGTCGTGCTCGATCTCAGCGATCGTGGCATCGACGTCGTGGTCGGCCCAGGCATGGTCACCGACCTCGCCGCGAACGCCGGCATGGGCGCGGTGTTTCTGTACTCGCGCGCGTCGGTGCGGGCCGGCTTCGACACCGCGCTCGAAGTCGCGCAGGCGACGCGCCGCGAAACCGTGCGACGCCAGCGGCTCGACACGCTGCTGCAGCACCTGCGCGACGGCGTGGTCGCGCTCGATGCGCAAGGCCGCGTCGAACTGATGAACCAGCGGCTCGCGGGCGTGCTCGGTATCGATGCGGCAAAGGCCGTCGGCCGCGCGCTGCTCGAACTCGCGCCCGACCTCGCGGGCAGTCTGCCGGACGCGGAGGGCGACAGCTTCTGCACGGTGCGCGGCGCCAGCTATGTCGTGCATCGCGGGCCGCTCGCAAGCAGCGGCGCGGCGCCGGGCACCGTGCTGACGTTTCAGGAATCGCGCGCGGTCGAACGGCTCGATCGGACGCTGCGCGCGCGTCAACGCGTGCAGCAGTTCACCGCGCGCTACCGGCTCGACGATATCGTCGGCGCGTCGGAATCGATCGAACGGGTGCGCGCGCTCGTCGTGCGTTATGCGAGGTCGGACGCGACCGTGCTGATTCTCGGCGAAAGCGGCACCGGCAAGGAAATGGTCGCGCAGAGCATGCATCAACTGAGCGCGCGACGCGACTTCGCGTTCGTCGCGATCAATTGCGGCGCGTTTCCGGAGGCGCTGCTCGAAAGCGAACTGTTCGGCTACGAGGAAGGCGCGTTCACCGGCGCCCGCAAGGGCGGCAAGGCGGGGCTGATCGAGGTCGCGCATCGCGGCACGCTGTTTCTCGACGAGATCGGCGAGATGCCGTTGCCGTTGCAAAGCCGCCTGTTGCGCGTGTTGCAGGAGCGCGAGGTGGTGCGGCTCGGATCGACGGAGCCGATGCGCGTCGATATCCGCATCGTCGCGGCGACGCATCGCGCGCTGACCGACGCCGTCACAGAGGGCAGTTTCCGTACCGATCTGTACTACCGGCTCAACATCCTCAGCATCGCGCTACCGCCGCTGCGCGAGCGGCCGAACGACCTGCTGCCGCTCGCCGCCGAACTGTTGCGCCAGGCGGCCGCGCGCGAGCCGAGGCTGGCGGCGCGCGTGCCCGACGCGCAGACCGCCGCTCGCATGCTGGAGGGTTTGGGCGCGGCGTTGCGGCGCTATGCGTGGCCGGGCAATGTGCGCGAGTTGCAGAACGTGATCGAGCGGATCGCGGTTGAACTCGCCGATGGCGATGCGGACACGGATGCGAGTGCGGCGCTCGTCACGCGCGACATGCTGCGCGCGATCGCGCCGGAAGTCGTCGAGCCCGTCGCGCGCGCGAAGCCGGCGGCGCTGACGCTGCGCGAGCGCAGCCGTCATGTCGAGGCTGATGAAATCCGCGCGGTGCTCGCGGTTCACGACGGTGATCGCGATGCGGCTTGCGCCGCGTTGGGCATCAGCAAGACGACGCTGTGGCGCAAGTTGAATGCGGGGCGGTAGAGATGGTTACGGTTTCCCGGCGCGCGCAGGCTGTTGTCATAGAGCGACCTTAGCATGTCCACGTCGGCCGGTTGTTGCGCGCGCTCCGCGCTGGTCGGCTTCGTCTCGGGCGTGCCGGTCATTCACGACCTGGACACGCCCGGTTGCCGCAGCGAGACCAACGCAGCCGGAGCAGTCGTGGCGGCGGTACTCGCAAGGATGGGCGGGCGGCGGGCAGACGTGATCGTCTATCGCGACAGCACTGGGCAGTTCGAGGGGCTGCTGGTGGATGACGACGACAGCTTTGCCGGCTTTCTCCCACTCGGCGGCGCACGTTCGCTAGCGGAAGCGCTCGCGCGACTTCCTGAAGCGCTCGCGGCCCTGCGCGCGCCGGACGCGCAACAGTAGGTTTGATAACTCCCGAATGCCCGTTGCACGCACAGCGCATAAGTGCGCGGGCGGCGGGCTACGTCTGTGAAGGCTTGTCGATCGGCTCTTGCGTAACTGACATGTACTGCTTGATGTCAGGCTGACCGAGCGCAATCACGTTGAGTATTGCGACGCCGAGCCTCCGCGCAAATTCGTCGTCGAGTTTGAAATCGTACTCATCGAGAAGGATCGGCATTTCGATTTTCCCGGCCAGCAACGGAGCAAGCCTGGTGGGGTCAACGGTTTGCACCGTGAGCCGTTGACGGTCCTCTGTATAGGTTAGAACCACGGAATACGGCGGATGAGTAGCCATCAATATCCTCTGCACTGTTGATAGTTCTGGAACGCCTGCGTTTTGCATAGCGTGATGCCGCGTGTACCGCCCATTGGGCCAGCCAGTGCGTTGCACAGGTCTATGTCCATAGCGTTATACATAAGTCCTTAGCCGAGCCCGTCGCGGAGCGCGCGTAGCGTGTCAGCGGCAGCGAGTACCTGATCGAGCCCTCGCCAGATGGTCTTGGCACCCGGTTCACCGTCGCTCTTTCGGCCGAGGAAACCACCGATTTGCGCAATCAGCCGTACGACCTCATTCACAGTGGGCGGCGGCGTCGGCATCTTCTTTTTGGCCAGCAGGTGGGCGCCACGAATTTCGTCCGGATCGAAGAACAAGGCGGCATCCAGATCCGGACAGGTCCGGCCTTTGCGCATCAGATACGTCACACGCCATGCCACTACCAGGAACAAGGCCAGCGCACGCTCGATCCGGTCGACAGCGGCCAATTGCAGGGTCTCGACTTCGCAGCCGTTCTTGAGCACATGGAAATAGATTTCGATTTCCCATCGGGCCCGGTACCAATTGATCAGTTCGACCGCGTCTTCCTGGGTTGCGACGGCTCGGTTGGTCAGCAAACGCCACTCAATCGGCTTGATGCCAGCGGGCGCCCCCACTTCGCGTGCGATTACGCAGTGAACCTTGAGCTTGCCGCGTTCGCCGTCCACTATCTCGACTTCGCGAGCCCACAGTTGCTGGCGTACGGTGCGGCTCTTCTGAGTCTCGCGGGCGCCGGTCATGAAGGTGATTTCACCCAAGGGCTCAGCGCTGGTTGTACTCGCCCACAGCCTGGCGCCGTCACCGCCGGGCAGGCAGCGGTCATGTTGGGCGCGCACCAGCCAGTCCGCTGGCGTGCCCAGTTCGTGCGCCCGGCGCATCATTTCCACCATGTCCGCCTCGCGGTCGGCCACGTACACCAGTCGCGTGTGCGGCATGTCCGGCGCCATTTCCGCCACGCGCTCGTAGCCTTCGATCCAGCGCGTGCTTTCTTTCGGCCCAGGACGTACACCATCGGCGTCAAGCTCCTCGCGCGCCCACATCCATGCATCGAGCACGCCCAGCGGTTCGCGTTCGGTCGTCACCGCATAGGTCGGGTGCAAGTACAGCCCGCGCCTTGCTTCGTAGTTCAACGGCCCCAGACCGTCGATGTCCTGGCCGTTAAAATCAAGCTCGGTGGTGTCCTGGATGCACAGCACGACCGACTGGCTGCGCATGCGTTCCTGCGTGCTCGCCCAATGCGGCTCCAGGATGGCTTCCCAGGCCACATCCGTATTGCGCAAAAATCGGTACGCCGCGCACGTCTCGCTCCAGCTATCGCACGCCTGGGGGATACTGGCCGTCGGATTGGCCGCAAGTCGTTCCATCAATTTCTTTGCCCTCCTGTCCAGGCGGGCGTCGCCAAGGTCCAGCCCCGCAAATTCCTGCTCGATCCACTGCTGTGCCGCCTTCGTCACCGCGTCCGCCCAAATTACGAGAGTAGACGCGATCCGGCCAAAGTTTACAAGCACGGCTTTCAAGTCATTGAATGTAAACGGCTTGCTGGCGCGGGCGGCTGCCGCAGCGAGATGTGTATAACGCTATGGTCTATGTCCCGTTCGTACTGCGCGAAGCATTCGGTCTCGTGAAAATCGCTCACTCCGCGCGCCGCAATGTCCTGCACATCGTCACTCACGGCATCTGGCTGATAGTTGAACGCCTGAGCATTGCCGAGGTTCTGCGGCGCGCGCGGGCTGTTGCCATAGAGCGAACTTAACACTGGGTACAGTGTCATTTAGCATCACGGCCACTGCTTCCCGAAAGGCGCCGATTCCCGTAGTCGGAGATTCACGAGTCGAATCGCCTACTCAGCGTCGATCTCGAGCGTCTCAAATTCCACAGCTAGCTCCGCGCCGGCCGTTGCGAGGACTAGCGCTACTTGAGACCCCGGCGTCTTCGAAAACCGCTCGCTTTTAGAGAGCATGGCGCGGGCGAGATCGTAATTCGTGTCCCCCGGCGTGAGGATCTTCATCTCAAAGACGATGTTATTGGACACGCTGAAATGTTCAACGGTGCAGCGACTGGTTCCGCTAAAAGTTGCCGTTGCTCGCTTCCCTTCATCCTCCAACATGACAATAAGTTTATGCTTATCCCGAACCACGAGAGCGTTGATATACCAGTCGTGGAAGTAACCAAATTCCTTGAGTTTGTCCATCAAACAAATCCTTTACCAAGGTAGCAGCGAAAATGCATTTCCCTTATCTCTAACGCCATTTTCCCAATTATGGGAGTGTGGAACGCCAAACCCGTGATCGTGACCGAAATCAATATCGACGGCCGCGTTACCGTCTCCGTCATGTAAGCGCCATTGTTTCTTGCCCGATGTGTTTTCGACCCATTGGTTAGGTGACCCTCCTTCTGAGGGAAGCCATGCCGTTTGCATTTCACCGCCCGTGGGAATGTCCTCGCTGTACTCGAACGGCTGAGCTTCGCCTAACGAACCAACACGGGGAGAATACGACGGCGTACCGGCATTCTGCGGCACCCGGGGGCTGTTGCCATAGAGCGAACTTAGCATGTCCGCGTCGGCCGGTTGTTGCGCGCGCGCGGACGCTGTCCGGGACGCCTTTTCCCGCTGCTCCCGTATCGCCTGCACGCACTTGCGCATCTCGTCCCGCTCAGGGACGAAGATCAGGCTACCGTCCTTCACTTCGTTGTAGAGGGCTTTGGCAACCTCATCGTCTTTCATCCTGTACATATGAAAGCGGTTGTCACTCCGGCCGAGCATATCGCGTAACTCGTATGGCTGGTGCGACAGCAGCACGGATGGGCTATGTTGCAGCCACGCCGCGCGCGCTTCCTCCATGCCCTGCACAATGTCATCGTGCGCTTCGCGGGCTGTGCTCGCCGGCAATGCAAAATGGAACCACCGATCCACGTCAAACAACCAGCGAGACCTGATGTGAAGGTTGAACGATCTGTAAAGGCTGACCGAGAAGAAATGTCCGTGCCGCCTTTCACGGACCTCATGATAAGAACCCAGGGAAAGTGAAGTCATCGTGCCTCACAGTCAATAAAGGAGGCCCGATTGTGCATCAAGGTACCATCCCAAAAAACCCCTGGTTAAGCCTTGCAGGAGAGGCACGCCGCGCCTGGCACGGCATGATCGAATGCACCACGAATAAAATAACCACCACCACATCCCCAACCCAATTCTTCAAAGGAGAAGCCCAGCATGTCGAACAAATACCGGATTGCCGTCATCCCCGGCGACGGCATCGGCGTCGAGGTGATGCCCGAAGCGCTGCGCGTACTCGAAGTCGCGACGCAACGCTTCGGCATCCAGCTCGAATATCGGCACATCGAATGGGCAAGCTGCGACTACTACGCGAAGCACGGCAAGATGATGCCGGACGACTGGAAAGCGCAACTGCAATCGGCCGATGCGATCCTGTTCGGCGCGGTCGGCTGGCCCGACGCCGTGCCCGATCACATCTCGCTGTGGGGGTCGCTGCTGAAGTTTCGCCGCGAGTTCGACCAGTATGTGAATCTGCGGCCCGCACGGCTCTTTGCGGGCGTTCCCTCGCCGCTCACGGGACGCAAGGCCGGCGACATCGACTTCTGGATCGTGCGCGAGAACACCGAGGGCGAGTATTCGTCGGTGGGCGGCGTGATGTTCGAAGGCACCGAGCGCGAGTTCGTGCTGCAGGAGTCGGTGTTTACGCGGCATGGCAGCGAGCGCGTGCTGAAGTTCGCGTTCGATCTCGCGCAGCGCCGCGCGCGCAAGAAAATCACCGTCGCAACGAAGAGCAACGGCATCGCGATCAGCATGCCGTGGTGGGACAAATGCGCGGCCGGCATCGCCGCGCAGTATCCGGACGTCACGTGGGACAAGCAGCACATCGACATCCTGTGCGCGCGTTTCGTCCTGAACCCGGACCGTTTCGACGTGGTCGTCGCGACCAATCTGTTCGGCGACATCCTGTCCGATCTCGGCCCCGCGTGCACGGGCACGATCGGCCTCGCGCCGTCGGGCAACGTGAATCCGGACCGCAAATTTCCGTCGCTGTTCGAGCCGGTGCACGGCTCGGCACCCGATATCGCCGGCAAGCACATCGCGAATCCGATCGCGATGATCTGGTCGGCCGCGATGATGCTCGACTTCCTCGGTCATTCGAGCGGCAAGGAGCGCGAAGCGCACGACGCGATCCTGAAGGCGATCGAGGCGACGCTGATCGAGGGTCCGCACACCGGCGACCTCGGCGGCAAGGCAAGCACGAGCGAAGTCGGCGAGGCGATCGCGGCAAAACTCGCCTGATATGAACGGCGCGCCAGGCCCATCAAAGCGCGCTGCGAATGCCTGGCCGCCGATCGTTCGACATGAAGGGATGACGGCGCAACGCCGGATGCGCCGTTATCGACAGTTGCGCCGCTCGTAGAGCGACCATTCGCCCTCGTGCGTCACCAGGGCGACATCGCATTCGCTATCGCCTCGTCCTTTCTGCGGCCCGATTGCAGCGCGCCGCCTCCCACGCATCGGCGGGCGCGTCGGCCACTGCGAAGCTCGGGTATTCCCCCGTTGACCGCATCGAATTCATTCCTTACAGTGGCGCGCGTTCGCATAGAGAATCACAGTTCTTTATTCGAACAAATTCCCTCGCCCGGCGCGATTCCGTCAAACCGATCCGTCCGGGATGATTCATTGCCGATGAACGGCCAGTTGGCCCGCCGCAGGCATCGTACGCCGTTGCCAGACGGCGTACAGTCTTAGAGAAGAATAGCTCGTCGTGTCGGGCCTTTCGCTGCCAGGAGACCATCATGAACCGCAGCCCCGCTGTGAACGTTCAAACCTTCATCAACGAGCATCCGTTTTCGCCGTTCCAGTGGCTGATCTTTTTCATGTGCTTCGTCATCGTCCTGCTGGACGGTTTTGACACTGCTGCGATCGGCTTCATCGCGCCTTCACTGATCACCGAATGGGGTATCAGCAAGCCCGCGCTCGCGCCGGTGCTGAGCGCCGCGCTGTTCGGCCTCGCGTGCGGCGCGCTCGGCTCGGGTCCGTTGTCCGACCGCCTCGGGCGTCGCTCGATGCTGGTCGGCTCGGTGCTGCTGTTCGGCGTCGCCTGCCTCGCGTCGGCGTTTTCGACCGGCATCGACCAACTGACCGTGCTGCGCTTCGTCACCGGCGTCGGCCTCGGCGCCGCGATGCCGAACGCGGTCACGATGATGGGCGAGTACTGCCCGGACAACCGCCGCGCCACCGTGATCAACCTGATGTTCTGCGGCTTCCCGCTCGGCGCCGCGTTCGGCGGTTTCCTCGCCGCGTGGATGATTCCGCATCTGGGCTGGCGCAGCGTGCTGATCCTCGGCGGCGTCACGCCGCTGCTGCTGTTGCTGCTGTTGCTCGCGAAGATGCCGGAGTCGGTCCGCTACATGGTCGCGAATAACAAGCCGGCCGAGCGGATTCGCGCCGCTCTCGCGCGCATTTCCGGCGACGCGGTGCAGGCCGTCGGTTTCACGATGACCGAAACCGCGCCGCAAACCGGCGGCAAGGGGCTCGGCGTCGTGCTGTCGCGCTCGTACATCGTCGGTTCGGTGATGCTGTGGGTCGCGTACTTCATGGGCCTCGTGATCTTCTACGCATCGATCAACTGGATGCCGATCCTGCTGAAGGACGCCGGCCTCACCCCGCAACGCGCGACGCTGATCTCCGCTCTGTTCCCGCTCGGCGGCGTCGGCGCGGTACTGGCCGGCGTGCTGATGGACCGCTTCAACGCGAACCGCGTCATTGCGGTGTGCTATGCACTGACCGCCGTCAGCGTGTACTTCATCGGTCAGGCGGCCGGCAACGTCGGCGCGCTCGTGCTGATCGTGTTCATCGCCGGCGTGCTGATGAACACCGCGCAATCGTCGATGCCGGCGCTCGCCGCCGCGTTCTACCCGACCGTGGGCCGCGGCACGGGCGTCGCGTGGATGCTTGGCGTCGGCCGCTTCGGCGGCATTGCGGGTTCGTTCCTCGTAGCCGAGCTGGCGCGCCGCCACTTCTCGTTCGGCGGCATCTTCGCGACGATCGCGGTGGCGGGTCTGCTCTCTTGCGTCGCGCTGCTGATCAAGCAGGCGGCACGGCCGCAGGCGGCGGAAGCGGGTGCGTCGAAGACGGAGTCGTTCGGCCATTGAGCGTGCAATGAAATGTGCGCGCCAGCGGACCGGTGACGGTTCGATCGAGTGGCGACCCAGAAGCCGCCCTGCGAATCGCAGGGCGGCTTTTTGTTTCGCTGAACGCCTGGAATCTCTCGCTTACCTGAACGCGAGCAGTTGCTCGACACACAGCAGCACGGCAATCAGAACCATCGCCGCGCCTGAAACCTGGCTAAAGGATCGGCCGCTGCCGCTGTGACGCATCGACGTCACATCCGTTCGCCTGCGGCATTGTGATCCACGGCGGCGAAAAGCGCCCCGGCCTACTTCCCGATACACTACGCAACAATTTTTCCGCGCGCGGCCAGGCGCGGCGATCACCGCCGCTGCCGCGCCGCCGCCGTCTCATGTCAGGACTCCGGTAATGAAACGCGTAGTCGTATCCGCGCTCGTCGCGCTGTGCATCGCGCAGCCGGCCGCTCAGGCCGTCGCGCAGACCGTCAGCGATCAATGTTTCGCGCTCGGCGATATCGCCGGCCAGGTCGCGTCGTGGCACGCACACAAAAAGACCAAAGCTCAGGCGCTCGAGCAGGCCGCCCGCTACTACAAAGATCCGTCCGACCGCGCGGCCGTCGACGCGATCATCGAAAAGATCTACAGCCCCGACGCGCCACACATGACGCCCGATCAGGCGAGCATGGCGATCACGTCGGAGTGCGTGAACCAGCACAAGGGGCAGGCATCGCCGGCACAGTGATGCCGGCGTGTCACCCGCGATGCCGCCGCTGTCGATATGCAGCATCACCTTGATACGCCCGTCGACGGATTTGACCGCGTCGTGCCCGGCCTTCAGCAGCGCCGCGAGGTTATCGAGCTGATCGTACTTGCCGAGCGGCCACAGCACGCCACCGGTGATCTCATTGCCGATCTGCACCCACTCGGTTGACTTCCTGCCGTGACGTGACAACCACACCACGTCACGCGTCTTTCCACGCGCAGACGTCGCCGGTATTCAGGCGCGGCTCGCCGAGCACGAACGTCGCATTGCGCGGTGCTGGCGCCTGCACCGGTTGCGCGCCGAAATTGAATGCGAAGGTCAAGCCGCCGCGGCGGCGCAGCCGCAGTCCATCGGCGAGTACCTGCGTATCGAGGCCCGCGTCGCGCGCCGCCTGCCGCAACAGCGTGCGATGCAGTTCATGCGACAGCCAGCCGGCCACATAGCGCACGTTGCCGTGCGTCAGCAGCGCGGGCCAGGCATCGTCGAAGCGCGCGGCAATGCGTGTCTTGCCATTGGCGCGCACATGCTCGCGCCAGTGCAGCGCGTGACCCTCGGTGCCGTCGATCGACAGCGCGGGCGCGAGCGTCGAGCGCAGCGTTTCGACTTCGAGCACCTGGATCGGCAGCGCGCGCTGCAACGCGCCGGGCGGCAGATTGCCGGGAATCGCGAACGCGTCGGTTTTCGAGCCGCTGCGTGGGCCGAACACCCATTGCGCGTTCGAACGCGCGATCTGCTCGACGAGCGCGGCGTCGATCACCGCGAGACTCGGCACCACGACTAGCTGGTAGCGCGAAAGATCTGCCCGGCTCGACACGATATCGACATCGAGCCCGAGTTCGCGCAGCGACTCGTAGTAGTCGAACGCGAGCGTCTGGTAGTCGAAGCCCTTGCCGTGACGCTGGATTTCGAACATCCACTGCGTCTCGTAATCGAATACCAGCGCGGTGGCCGCGCGCGCGGGCGCGGCGAGCGTCGACAGCGCCGTACTGCCCGCGATCTCACGCGCGGCCCGTTGCACCTCGAGACCGCCCGGCGACAGTTCGTCGTTCGGCAGATTGAGCCCGGAATGCATCTGCTCCTGCGCATACGGGCACTGACGCCAACGGAAATACGACACCAGCTCCGCGCCATGCGCGAACGCCTCGTACGCCCATAGCCGCACCATGCCCGGCGCCGGAATCGGATTGCACGACGCCCAGTTCACCGGACCGGCCTGCTGCTCCATCACCCAGAAGCGCCCGCCGCCAATGCCCCGGTAGCGGTCGTGATCGAACGCGGACACGTCGGGATGTCCGGTACGCGCGAAGCGCGCCTTCTGCTCCTCCGGCAACGCGATCGACTCAGTGCGCGCAACCGGATAGCTGTCCCATGCGGCGACGTCGATCGCGTTGTCGGCGGCGAAGCGATAGTGATCGAAGGTCGTGAAAAAGCCCATGAAGTTGTGCAGCAGATCCGCGTTCGGCGCATGCTCGCGCAGTACGTCGATCTGCTCGCGATGGAAGCTCGCCACCTCGTCGGACATGAAGCGGCGGAAGTCGAGCAGATGGATCGGATTGGCGTCGGTGGGTGTCAGCGTCGGCAGCCCGATCGCGTCGAACGACGGGTACTCCATGCTCCAGAACACGTTGCCCCACGCGTCGTTCAACGCGCCGATCGTTGCGTAGCGCCGCTGCAGCCACGCATGAAAGCGCTGCAACGCCGCGGCTGAATAGCTCGGCACCGTGTCGTGGCAGCCGAGTTCGTTATCGGTCTGCCATGCGACGATCGACGGATGCCGGCCATAGCGCTTCGCCATCGCGGTGACGATGCGCACGCATTCGCGCCGGTACGTGTCGCTCGAAATATCGTAGTGACGCCGCGAGCCGAAACTCCAGCGCGCGCCGTCCGCGCGCACCGGCAACACGTCCGGATGCGCGTCGACGAGCCACTTCGGCGGCGACGCGCTCGGCGTGCCGAGCACGAGTTTCAAGCCCGCTTTCGCGAGCGTTTCGACCGCTTCGTCGAGCCATTGCCAGTCAAATTCGCCGGCGCGCGGCTCCATACGGCTCCACGCGAATTCAGCGATCCGCACATGCGTGATGCCGAGTTCGACCATACGTTGCGCGTCGTCGGCCCACATCGCGCGCGGCCATTGTTCCGGGTAGTAGCAGACACCAAGTTGCATGTGAAAGTCTCGTGGTGAGTTGACGTCGAGCCGTCGTTTCAATCGTGTTTCAGGCGCCGTTTATCCCTTGCTCGCCCCGAAGGTCAGTCCGGCGACGAAGTGCCTTTGCATGCCGAAGAACATCAGCACCGAAGGCAACGCGGCCAGCACCGAGCCCGCCGCGACGAGGTTCCACGCGGTCGTCCACTGCCCTTTCAGCGCGGCGACGCCCACCGTGATCGGCGCGGCGTCGTCGCCTTGCGTGAGGCACAGCGCCCAGAAGTAGTCGTTCCACACGAACGTGAACACGAGGATCGCGAGCGCGGCGAGCGCGGGGCGGATCAGCGGCAGCACGATGCGCAGATAGATCGTCCACTCGCCCGCGCCTTCGACGCGCGCGGCCTCGATCATCTCGAACGGCAGTTGCTTGATGAAGTTGCGCAGAAACAAGGTGCAGAAGCCGGTCTGAAACGACACATGAAAGATCACCAGCGCCCACACGGTGTTGAACAGGCCGAACTTCAGCGCCATGTCGCGCACTGGAATCATCAGGATCTGGATCGGCACGAAATTGCCGGCGACGAACGCGAACAGCACGGCCGTGTTGCCCGGAAAGCGATACGTCGCCAACGCGAAGCCCGCCATCGACGCGAGCACGATCGCGCCGATCACCGACGGCACCGTGATCAGCACGCTATTGGCGAAGTAATGCAGCATCGGCGTTTGCGTGAGCGCGGTGCCATAGTTCTCGAGCAACGCGAAGTGTTTCGGCCACGTCCAGTAGTCGCCTTGCGACAATTCATCCGTCGAGCGGATCGAGGTCAGCAGCACGGCGAGCATCGGCAGCAGCCAGATAAACAGCGCCAGCGGCAGCGAGGCCTTGTAAAGCGTGCGATTCAGCGGTTTCCAGCGTTCGACGGGAAGCGGATACATGAGCGGGTACTCCTGAGGTTCAGAGAATCAGCGTTCCTTGCGCAACATGCGGCGCAGATGGAACACGATATAGACGAGCATGATCGCGAACAGCACGACCGCAATCGCGGCGGAATAGCCTTCGCGGTAGTACTTGATCGCCTGGTCGTACATGAAATAGGCGAGCACGGTGGAACTGTCGAACGGACCGCCGCCACTCATCACCGCGATCAGATCGAAGCTGCGCAGTGCGCCGATCACGGTCAGCACCACCGCCATGAAGGTGGCGGGCCGCAATTGCGGGAGGATCACGTGCCACAGCAGTCGCAGCCCTTGCGCGCCTTCCATGCGCGCGGCCTCGACCACCTCGGGATTGATGCCGGTGAGCCCGGTCAGATACAGGATCATGCAGAACGGCGCCTGCGGCCACAGCGCGGCGAAGATGATGCCGAACGTGACCGTATGCGGATCGCCGAGCACCGGAATGCCACGGCCGACGATCAGCCGCAGCAGCCCGAACGTCGGATCGTAGAACCAACTGAATACGAGGCCGACCACGACGCCCGACAGCACGAACGGCGCGAAAAACAGCGACTTCACGACGCGCATGCCGCGCACCTGCTGGTTCAGATACAGCGCGAACAGCAGACCGAGAGGTGGCGCGAGTAGAAACAGCGCGAGCCAGATCAGGTTGTTCTTCAGCGCCGTATAGAACGTATCGGACTGAAACAGCTCGACGTAATTGGCGAGACCGGCGAAGGTCTTCGGCGTCATGCCGTCCCAGTGGTAGAAGCTCAGCGAAATGCTGCTGATGATCGGATAGATCACGCACAGCGCGAACAACGCGCAGCCCGGCAGCAGAAAGAAAAACGCGGCGCGATGCTGATGACGGCGCGTCGTCGAGACGCGACGGTGCCGCGCCGCGGGCAGGCGGCGCGCTGCTGTATGTGACATGGAACGGCCTCGTCGGAAATCGAAGGCGGAATTGGGACCCGCAAGGGGACCCGCAAGCCGGCCGCGCTCAGGCGGCCGGCGCGGCGGGACTTACTTCTGGTAGATGCGCTTGCGCGTCGCTTCGAGATGAGCGAGCACGCTGTCGAGTTGCGACGGATCGCTGTAGAACTGCTGCATGGCCTTCATGCCTTCGTCGGCCATTTCCTTCTGCATATCGCGATCGTAGAACTGCGCGATGCCGCCCTTCGTGTTCGCGAGCGTCTGGAAGCCGACCTTCGAGATCGCGTCCTCAGGCGCCGCCGCCTGGCTGTTCGACGGCAACTGTCCCCAGCCCTTCGCGAGTTCGGCGTTGATCTTCGGCGTCTCCATGAACGCGAGTAGCTTGCGCGCGTCGGCCTTGTTCTTCGCCTTCGCCGGAATCAGCAGCACGTTGACGGGGCCGTCCTCGGCCATCGGCACGTTCGCGTCGAGCACCGGAAAGCGGAAGAAGCCGATCTGGTCCTTGATCGACGGCGCGAAGCTCGCCGAGAAGAACGTGCCCATCAGCATCATCGCGGCTTTGCCGTCGTTGAGGATCGGGCCGATCGAATCGACGTCGTACGACAGCGCATTGTCGATAAAGTCGTGATTGTCGAGCAGCGTCTTCCACGTCGTGTAGACCTTCTTCACGCGCGGATCGGTGTACGGAATTTCGCCGGCCATCAGCTTCTGATGGAACTCGTTGCCGTTGATGCGCAGATCGAGATAGTCGAACCAGGCGGCCAGCGTCCAGCTGTCGCGTGCGGCCACCGCGATCGGCGCGACGCCGATCGCCTTCAGCTTCCTGTTGGCTTCGAGCAGTTCGTCCCACGTTTTCGGCTCGCTCCTGATGCCGGCCTTCTCGAACAGATCCTTGCGATAGAAGAAGCCGTACGCGTCATAGCCGAGCGGTGCCGCATACTGCTTGCCCTTGTAAGTCGACGCGTCCTTGACCGACGCATACTGCTGCGACCAGCCGTTCTTCGCCCAGTCCGAGCTCAGATCTTCGAGCAGACCACGTTGCGCGTAATAAGCCATCCGCTCGCCGTCGTGCCACGAGACGACGTCGGGTGGATCGGTGGCGAGCCAACCGCCCATCTGCACCTTGTAGGCTTCCTCGGTCACGTAGGTGATTTTCAGGTCGATGTCGGGATTGGCTTTCTTGAACTGGTCGAACGCATCCTGCCAGGTCGAGCGCTGATTACCGCGCGCCGATACGTTGACGTTCAGCGTGGCCGCGTCGACCGCGGCGCTGCCGAGCGCGCCGGCCATCACGGCGGCGGCGATCGACACCTGTGCGAAACGGCGAAGGCGAAGAGCAATCATCTATGTCTCCTTGTCTACCTTGTTGACCGGCGACGCAGCGTGGCCGGCGATGTAACCCGCTCTATGGCGGAATTCAGTCTGACGAACCGTTCAAGCAGGTCCGCCGTCGACGATCGTTCAGGCGGCCGCGCGTTCCGGCTCGAACGTGCTACGCCGCAGCGCGAGTCCCTGTTCGTCGAACAGATGACAGGCAGCGGGCGGAACATGGACGCGGATGCGCTCGGCGGCCGGCCCGTCGTTGACGAGGCGGCCACCGATATGCAGCTCGCCTTCGCTGAGGTCTTCGAGACCGGCGATCATCCGTAATAAGGTCGACTTGCCGCAGCCCGAGGGGCCGAGAAACACGCAGAATTCATGCTGCGCGATCTCGAGATTCACGCGCCGGATCACCGGCGGATGGTCGCCGTAGGCCTTTTGCACATCCCTCAAACGAATCGTCGCCATGCTGTCTCCGCCTTGATTTAACCGCTTAAATTTTGGCCGAAATAAAACGCCCTAGCCTTGTGCCGACTGCATTTAATCGCTTAAATTCGAGTTCGACGGATAAAGTCATGGTGGGTGTCTCCGTTACATTTTCGAGAAAGTTAGCAATGTCGCAGGCCGTTTGCAACATTTGAATTGACCTCCCTAAATATGGGATAACCCGACATGGTCACGTTGTCCGAAGTCGCGAAACGCGCGCAGGTTACCGCCGCCACGGTCTCCAACGTGCTGCGCAATCGCGAGAAAGTCCGCCCTGAAACGGCTGAGCGCGTGCTGCAGGCGATCGCCGAACTCGGCTACCGGCCGAACCTGAATGCGCGCGCGCTCGCCGAAGGCCGTTCGTCGACGCTCGCGCTCATGCTGTCGAACATCTCGAACCCGTTTTACCCGGAGTTCGTGCTCGCCGCCGAGCGCGCGGCGCGCAAGACCGGCCACTTCCTGATGGTCTGCAATACCGACGACGATGCCGAAATCGGCCGCGCATATCTGAACCAGATCGCCGGCACGCTCGCCGACGGCGTGCTCGTGATGAACACGGACATCACGATCAACGACCTGTGCGCGTCTGCGACGCATAGCGCGCCGATTCTGCTCGCCATGTGGGAGCACCCCGAGTCGCCGCCCGAGCTACCGTGCATCGCAGTCGACTTCGCGCGTGCCGGCGAGCTGGCCGCGGGGCATCTGCTAGGACTCGGCCATCGCGAGATCGGCTTGCTGATCGGCGACGGCTGCGGCGGTTTGCAGGACGCGCGCTCGAACGGCTTTCGCGCCGCGATGCGCATGGCCGGCATCGAAGCCGATGCGGCCGCCGTGCTGCAGATTCGCGACTCGATCGACGCCGGCTTCGCCGCCTGCATGGAACTGATGGCGAACCGCCCGCAACTGAGCGCGATCTTCGCGACCAACGACCTGCTCGCGATCGGCGCGATCCAGGCGTTGATCACGCTCGGCCGCTCGGTGCCCGACGACGTGTCGGTGATCGGCATCACCGACATTCAGCTCGCGCATCAGGTGCATCCCCCGCTGACCACGGTCGCGATTCAAACCGCGGCCGTCGCGGAGTTGTCGATCAAGAGCCTGATCCGTTTGATCCAGACGCCGGAGCGGCAGCCGTCGATGGTGCTCGGGCCACCGCCCGAGCTCGTGGTGCGCGCCTCGACCGGGCCGCGCAGGAAACGCTGACGCGTTAGTTCACGCGCTCGGTCGCCATCCGCGTGACGATGTCGAACGCCTTCTGCGTCGCGCCGACGTCGGCCTTGCCCTGGCCGTGGATGCCGAACGCGGTGCCGTGCGCGGGCGTCGCGATCGGAATCGGCAAGCCGCCGTGCACGGTTACGCCGCGCCAGAAACCCATCAGCTTCATCGCGATCTGGCCTTGATCGTGGTACATCGTGACGACGCCGTCGAAGGCCTTCTGGTCGCGCGCGCGCACGAAGATCGTGTCGGCGGGAAACGGTCCCTGCGCGTCGTAGCCGAGCTCGCGCGCGGCCTCGACGGCCGGCGCGATCACGTCGACCTCCTCGCGGCCGAACGCGCCGTTGTCGCCGTTGTGCGGATTGAAACCGCATACCGCGATACGCGGCTGCGGATGGCCGGCTCGCTTCAGGCCTTCGTGAATCAGCCGCACCGCGCCGACGATGCGCTCCTCCGACAGCTTCGCGCTGACGTCCTTCAACGCCATATGCGAGGTCACGCGCGAAGTCCATAGCTCGTCGAGCACGTTGAACTCGCAGAAGCTGCCCGTGTAGCCGAGCTGCTTCGCGAACCACTCCATCTCGTCGCCGGTTTCCATGCCGGCCAGATGCAGCGAGGTCTTGTTGACCGGCGCGAACAGCATGCCTTGGGTGACGTTGCTTTGCGTCAGCGCGAGCGCGTGCCTGAACGCGGCGAGACTATAGCGGCCGCCGTGTTCGGTCGCCACCGCACGCTCGAAAGCTTGATCGCCGGGCAGACGGAAATCGATCAGCGACGGCACGCCGTCGCGTTGAAACGCGGCATGCGCATCTTCGACCACGTCGTAATCGAAGCGCTGCTGCGCGATCTTCATGCCGGTTTCGAGCTCGCGCCGGTCGCCGATGATCAGCAGCTCCGCGCGCGCGCGGTTCGCCCGCTGCGCGAACAGACGCGCGATCAGCTCGGGACCGATACCGGCGGGGTCGCCAAGAAGGACTGCGATGCGTGGCTTCATATGCTCTCCTCGGATCGGTCCACTCATTCGACGATGTTGAAGTCGGCAAGATACTTGTCGCTCAACTTGATGCCAAGACCCGGCACGTCGTCCGACAGTTGCAGATAGCCATTTTCCGGCTGCGGCTCGCCTTCGAAGATGTAGTAGAACAATTCGTTGCCAACTTCGACATCGAACACCGGGAAGAACTCCGACATCGGGCTCGCGGTGCTCGACATCGTCAGATGATAGTTGTGCATCTGTCCCGCATGCGGAATCACCGGCACCGACCACGCTTCGGCCATCGCGTTGATCTTGCGCGCCGCCGTGATCCCGCCCACGCGATTCGTGTCGTACTGGATCACGTCGATCGCGCGGCGTTCGAGCAGATCCTTGAAGCCATGGTCGGACTGATCGGCGCATTGCTGCTGCTGACGTTCCGCGGTGTCGGTCAGGTATAGATTTGGGGCTCCATGCGACCGACCCGCAGTATGGCCAAAACTGATCAGCATCATTCGCTCACGCCATCTCGATCAATATGACGTCCGGTAGAACAGACAAAACGTTGAGGACACGATTGGTGACCTTCGCTCCGCTTCTCGCCAGCGTGCACGCAATGGCATCGGGGCAGACGACCGCCACAGCGGATCAGGCAGCGGACCGGGCAGCGAAAGTTACGCAGAGCCACCATCTATCCTCCAACCGCACCCAATGCCTGAGGTTCGACGTATCCGATGAGAAGCGCTATTTCATCGTCGGGGTTCATGAGAAACACACCCCCGAATGCGGTGGCGATCCGGCTACCGCACCGGTGCTGTTCTTCCTGAAGATACGCAAGCGAGATGGCTACGTCGTCACCAATCATCGTGACGGGGATCATTTCGCGCCGCTCCCGCCGAAACAATGATCCCGGACCCGCTACCACCACGGCGGGTTCCTCCTCTGTTGCCTCGCACCCCGCGCTGGTTGTGCTCGCTCTTGCCCAGCATGAACCTCGGGGTTCTACAGTGCTTCGTCATTCTCGCGGAGGTACTCAACTTCAGCCGCGCCGCGAAGCCGATGCATACCGCGCAGCCCGCGCTGAGCCAGCAGATCCGCTCGCTCGACGAACTGCTCGGCACGCGGCGGCGTCGACCGCACGCGGCGGATCGACTCAATCACAACTTAACGCACATTGGATGTAAGCGCTATTGACCCGTACAACACTTGTTAGGACAATCGGGCTCAAACGATATTTCAACACGCCGGCCGTTTTCGACATCTTTCTTCGAATAGACGCGCGAACTGGTCTTTACCGTTCCACGCAAGAAGCCAAATTGATCCAGCACCGCTTTACCCGCTATCAGGCGAGCTTGGGCCAATTGGATTGCGTTCTGTTCGCGTTCCTCAGCATGCCCACTTACTAGCGTTGTTTCCCTGGTTTTGTGATTCGCATATGCAATATTTTTATCGACTACCCAGTTAGCAAGCCTTAAAACCTCATCGGCGGGGATAACGGCACTATTCGGTGGAAAGTAGATATCGAAATTCTCGCCAGGCATACACGCAAAAACATGTCCCGATATCAGAGCCGAAATGATGACGTAAAGTTTACGCATTGTAGATAACGTATCCGGCGATGCTGTCAGCGTTATCGATTGCTTGTTCGGGATTCGTTCCTCCCCACGAAAGGCACTCGTTCATGAAGTACTTCCAATCTTTGGTTCCCATAGTGTCTTGAAAGTGACTCGCCTCATGAATGAGCGTAGAAACAATTGAATCCTTGTCCCAAGAGAAGTCACGCATTGAACAAAAATCCAAGTGTATAGCGATCGTGTGTGTTTTGGTGTCTGGCGCGCATACTTCAGCGACCACGCCAGATCTTACGGGGTTTGGTACGCATCCCACGTATCTCGACGTATCAGGTTCCCATCGGACGAAATTGTCACCGGTTAACCCTCGCAACACGCGAACAATTGATGTTAAACCATTCGCAAGCCGGTTTCTTGCTGACTCGTCGCAACAGCCAAACCATGCTCGTACGCGGTCCTGATCTGATGCTGACCAGCGTGCCAAATCCTCCAGGCGAGTCTCAACGTAACCAACAGCACGATCCCGGCACTTCAGAACCATGTCGCGAAAAACTTTGTTTGACATTTTCGGGCAAATCTTGTCTGTATTGATTGTTACATGGACCATTGAACCGGGGTTTGTATTCGTAATAGCACCAGTGTGTACCTCGAACCATTCTTCATTTTCGTCGGTCTTGAACCCGTATTTATTCCGATCATCAAAATCATTCATCCCTGATTGCCTCTGCAATATAAAACCTCAAGCTCGATTCAAAAATGGTCGCGATACGCTCGGTTTTCCCTTGCGCACTCGTAGTTCCCGATTTCACCCGCTCACCGTCAAGAACGATCCGGTAACGCACATTAGCGAGCGGTTTGCCGTCGCGATCTTTGAGCGTGTATTGCTCGTCGTGAGTGAAACGCTTCGACGCTGGCTCTAGCGCTGCCTTGCGTCCGCGGCAATCGCACGCCCATGCGTAACCGAGGGCTTCGGCCATATCGTAGCCGTTTGAATACGACCGAAGCCTATCCAGCGGAAACCATTCGCCGGTTTCGACGTTCAGAGCCATGGCTGACGGCATTGGCGGGAAGTTTGAATATATTGAATATGTCACGCGGCAAAGCTGGCATTCTTCCTTGCCCCCGGCGTCTTCCTGTTTCTGTTGCTCCATTTGACCTCTGCTGGTTTTCCAGAACACACCCGACGAATTAACCATCTAAAACGAATCACAGTCAATGACTTTAATCTAAGATAAAACCGTTTTTGCAGATATTCACGATCGTTGCGGGTATCTGATTTTCGGGTCCATCTTTCCGGTATCGCCGCTCAACAAGAAAAGACGGCATTGAGCCGCCTTCTCCGCCAGTGATCGACGCCGGTCAGTGCCAGCGAGAAGCGCTGCCGCGCCCGCCGGTGTCAGTCGTCGGTTGGGGAAGCCTCTCGGCTGATCTGATCGAGGACGTGCCACTGCCCGCATAACGCGGTTTGCCGTAGCCGCGCTTCACGCATCGTCCTTCCCCGTGCGCGCGATGCTCAGCAGTTCTCTAACGCGTCGCGCGAGATTCGACAACGGGCCGCCGGACCGCGCGACGGCCTGCTGTCTGTGTGGCATACATTGCAGATCGTGCCAGTCGTCATCGAGCGCTCTTGCGTGAGCGTCCGCGCCATACGGCCATTCGACCACCACCGCGCGCAAGCGGGCGGCGCGCGAGCTTCTGTCGGCGCGATCGATATACGCATTGATCTGCGACGCCTCGTACCGCGCCGATTCCTCCGAATCGACGGCAATGAAGTCGTTCAGTCCTTCGATATGGACGCACCATAACTGTTCGCTCACGTCGCGTCTCCTACTACGTTTTTTTGGCCTGCCCGATCAGCCCAGTGACAGCCGCGCAAACTCAGGTTCGGCCCTCAGCCGTTCCCAGTTCAGATCAGCGAAGCACGGGCCTTGCGTCGCCTCGCTGAATTTGACGTCGTTGTGCTTGCCGTTCCACTCCATCACCTTGACCTGGCCGTTCGCGTCGACCGCGAGATCCCAGCCGATGCAGCGCGCAAACGGAATCTTCCTGTGCAGGCGTAGCACGGTGGCCACGCATTTCTCGAAACATGGAATCTTCAGGCCCGCAAAGCGCGCGCCCGAGTCTGGATGCGCGTCCACCGCGGCCCAGTCGCTCATATACCCCTCGTCGCACAGTTCGCCCGTTTCGAGTTCGACCGGCACGCATATCTCGCGATCGCTCAGCACATGCGTATCGTCCGCTCTGCCGAGTCGCAAGTAGCAGGCCCGAATGGAAATGCGACCGGCCTCGTCCACCACGGTCGTGAAGCGCAATGTCGCCACCGGCTTCGCAGCAAACGTAGCGAACAGACTGTGCTGGTTGATGAACGTCTGAATCACGCCATTGCCGAGCGACCTGATGACCGCGGGGTCGAAGTTGGCACGGTCGAAGAAGTAGACACCGTTGCCCTGTCCGGAACCGTCGAGCTTGAATACGACGCGTTCGGTATGCTCGAACACGACGTCTGTCAGATCACGCTCAGGCACCACGACGCCTTTGTCGGTAAAGAACAGCCCATTGGCAAAGTACGCGACGTCCGGCAATTCGTCGCCGTCGAAGATCAGCCGTGAAATCGGCTTGAGGCTCGAAATCTTGCCGTACCAGCCTTGCATTTGCGGCACGACGACGATGCCGTAGTAGTTGTCCGGAATCCAGCCTTCCTTGAAGGTGCCGCAAAACGCGGTATAAACGCGCAGCCAGGGTGCGTAGACCGGGTCGCCGAACACGTCTCGCGCATAGGTGTCCGCGAGCCGCAGTTTGTTCGGATCGGTCTTGCCATACCTGCTTTCGAGTCGCTCCAATATTTTTCTCGCCTGCAAGTCGTGATCGTGGTGAAAGCGGTAAAGCGAGACCCGCTTCGCAGATCGTCTCACTATGTTTTCAACTCCGGATAGCATCATGCTCAGTACGCGTTTGGATGATGAAGCCCCTTGAAAATCGTGGCCAGGATGATCTTCATGTCGAGCCAGAACGACCAGTTGCGCAGGTAGTACAGATCGTGTGCGACGCGGCCCTCCATCTTTTCCAGACGATCGGTTTCGCCGCGATAGCCGTTGATCTGCGCCCAGCCGGTAATGCCGGGTTTGATCCGATAACGGTGGATATAGCCCGATACGATGTTCTGATAGAGATCGTCGTGTTCGAGCGCATGCGGGCGCGGCCCCACCACCGACATATCGCCGCGCAGCACATTGAAGAACTGCGGTAGTTCGTCGAGACTCGTGCGGCGCAGGAACGCGCCGACGGTCGTGATGCGTGGATCGTCGCGCGTGGCCTGTTCGAGAATGCCCGGCTTCTGCTCGTGCAGGCGCATCGTGCGGAACTTGTAGATCGTAAATACGCGGCCGTCGGCGCCTTTGCGACGCTGCGTGAAGAACACCGGCCCGCGCGAACTCAGTTTGACGGCGATCGCGCAGCCCAGCAGTATCGGCGAGATCGCGATCAACGCGACGAGCGCGAACAGACGATCGAACAGGTCTTTTTGCACCAACGCCTTCGGCGGCAGCGGCGACGCGGCAAGATTGATCGTCGGCAAGCCGAGCAACTCGGTCATGCTGCCTTCGAACAGCGCAAGCGAGCGCACATCGGGCATGAAGCGCACATTGATCAGGTCGTTGCGAAACTCCGCCACCAGCTTGAGAATCGCGCGCTCCTCGGTGAGCGGCAGCGCCAGCCACACTTCGCCGATCTGCTGTTCGCGCACGTAGCGAGCGAACGCACCCTGTTCTTCGAAGACCTGCACCGACGAGCGCGGCGGAATGCAACAGCCGGGGTGCAGGTTATACAGCGCATTCGCGCGAAAGCCGGCCGCGGGCGACGTCTCGATCTTATGGATGATCTCGTCGCAATGTTCGCCGCACGCCGCCACCGCGACCTGCTGCAAGTTCATCCCCGCATGACGCATGCGCCCAAGCAACGCATGCGTGACCAGCCGGCCGGCCATCATTGCCGCGCCCGAAATGCCGGTCCAGTACACGAACCAGAGTCGCGACACGAAATCGATCCGGTGCAGCGAGAACATCAGCACCATCGCGCAGGCCTGCACGACGAGCCAGCCGAGCGCCACCTGGCTCGCCAGCACTCTCTTCGAGCGGCCACGCCACGATTGGTAGACGCCGAGCGCCGGAAAGACCGCGAGAGCGAACGCCGCGGCAAAAGCGACGAAGGCGAAATAAAAGCTCCGTTGCGAGCCGCCGTCGAAGCGGATCTGGGAGGCCGCAAATGCCCCAGCCACGATCATAACGACGTCGAACGCTCTCGCCAATAGACCAGTCAGCAATCGCATCACAGCCCCCTCATAGGACGTAGCAGGTCGACTCCGTCGCATCAGCCACAACGCCCGTACTTGTCGTCGAAACGAACGATGTCGTCTTCGCCGAGATAAGTACCCGACTGCACCTCGATGATCTGCAGCGGCACGCGGCCCGGATTTTCGAGCCGATGGCGAACACCCAACGGGATATAGGTCGATTCGTTTTCGCCAAGAAGAAACTGCTCTTCCCCACGCGTGACGTGTGCGGTTCCACACACCACGACCCAATGCTCGGCGCGATGATGATGCATCTGCAACGACAGACGGCCCCCGGGCATCACGACGATGCGCTTCACCTGAAAGCGCTCGCCATGATCGATCGAGTCGTAAAAGCCCCACGGGCGACGCACTTTTCTGTGCGCATCGGCCTCCGGCGACTTCTCGGCCCTGATCCGCGACACGAGCCCCTTGATGTCCTGCACATGCGAGCGATCCGCGACGAGCACCGCGTCGTCGGTTTCGATCACGATCATGTTGCTGGTGCCGACGCAGGCGAGAAGCCTGCCTCCTTGCGAGCGTGCGTAGGTCGCGGTGGCCCCTTCGAACACCACGCGGCCGCTGGCCGCGTTACCGCAGTCGTCCTTCTCCATCGCTTGCCATACGGCATCCCACGAGCCGAGATCGGACCAGCCTGCTTCGAGCGGCACCACCACGCCGGAAAACGCCGACTCCGGTTCGCCAAGCTGTTCCATCACCGCATAGTCGATCGAGTCGGACGGCGATCCCAGAAACCCCTCGGCGTCCGGCATGATGCATTCTTCAGTCTTCTTCGCGTCGCGGTATGCCTGAACGCAGGCCGCGTGCATGTCCGGCTGAAACTGCTCGATGATGGAGAGCCAAACCGACGCTCGCACCACGAAGATGCCGCTATTCCACCAGTAATTGCCCGACGCGACGTACTGGGCCGCGAGTTCCGTCGCGGGCTTCTCGACGAAGCGCTCGATGCGGCGCGCGCCGTCTGGCAACGCGTCGCCGAGCCGGATATAACCGAAGCCCGTGTCGGGCCGTTCGGGCGGTACGCCTAGCGTGACGATCGCGCCGTCGCGCGCATGCCTCGCGGCGATGTCCAGCGCGTGGTGAAGCGCTTCGAGATTCGCGATCGCATGGTCGGCGGGCATTGCGACCAGAATGGCGTCTTCGTCTTCCGCGCATGCCGTCAACGCGGCAAGCGTCAATGCCGGCGCCGTATCGCGACGCGCGGGTTCGACCACGATCCGCGCGTTCACGCCGATCTCGCGCGCCTGTTCGTAAGTGGCGAAATAATGCTCGGTTCCGCAGACGATCACGGGATCGGCCGCGACGTTCCATGCGCCATCAAAACCCGCCATGCGCCCCATGGTTGCTTGCAGCAAAGTCTGATTGCCGATCACGTCGATCAGTTGTTTTGGAAACTGTTCGCGCGACACCGGCCACAACCGGGTGCCGGAACCACCGGCGAGAATCACCTGCACCAGCGTCGGAAACTCCGCCTCGGCAGAATCCTGTCGTATCGTTTCGACATCCGCTGCGGCTGCTGCCGCGGTAACCTTGCCCATCGCTCACTCCTTCGCATTGAAACCGGCTCGGGAACGCGTTTCCCTCGAGAACACCGCATAACGCGGTGTGCCGCGATCCACGCAAATACCGTCTGATGTGATTCATGACAGGGCGTGCGCGTCAAACGGACCAGGCCAGTAGTTCAGTTCGCAGTGAAAGATGCATGCGCCTACGGCGAATCCGGCTCGATCGGGAAGTACGGAAACTGACTGGCCGAATCGCAATGGTCTGCTCGACAACGACGACCGGAAAACGATTGAAACGAAAGATCGAATGCGGCAAACGACCTGCATCGGATCTAGTCGACATCGTGCCCCGATGAATTCATCATAGTTAGACCGCATTGCGACACAGCCCATCTGGCGCGAAGCGCGGAAGTTTTGGCGGTGCTCGCGGACTTGATTTAACAAGCTTGCGAACGAGCTTGCACTTCTATTGCAGGGCGCGCGATTGGAAATAAGCAGCGACACGTGCTACCGTTTAATGAACGTCCCGTGGCATTCATGTCAAAGATAAACAGCGGTGTGATCCCCGCGCGGCCCACACTGTGAGTTTTCCGCTGTTCCAATCTCGCCATCATCCAGCGCATGGGCACAACCCCAACCGGCGCGCCATTCGTTTTTCTGGAGTTGCAATGGCCTATATTTCGCTGCTCGCACTTTTCCTGACGGTCACCAATTTCGTGCCCATCAGTGCGATCGGCTTTGTCCCGTTGCTATTGCTGGCATGGCGCTTTTACGGCCGCAGTTATCCCGCGTTCATCGCGCCGCTTACCGCTTTCGCGGTGCTCGCGACGGTCTCGACGCTGCTCTACGATCCGCAGTCGTTCCTCGATTTCGACTTTTATCGGCGCGACGGCAATTTTTTCGTTTCCTATGCGCCTATTTTTGCCGGTTTCGTGTATGCGCACCGCTGGGATCTGCACAAGGTACTGCGTGCGCTGTTCATTTTCGCGGTCATCATCAATCTGCCGATGTACGTCTACTACATCGCCACGAACGGGCTGTTCAGCATCTTCGTTAATCCGGCCGACAGTTTCGGCAGCTACTTCATTGCGCGCAACGCAGCCGGCGGCTTCCTGGCGATGCTGTTCTGTCTCGGCATAGCGTGCTACCTGCAAAAGCGCAGCAAGCTGCTGATCGCGCTGCTCGCCTGCAATGTGCTGATGCTGTTTTCGACCTACAGCCGTGGCTCGCTGCTTGGCGCGGCGGCCGTTCTGCCCTATCTGTACTTTGGCCGCAAGCGCTGGATTCTCGGCACGCTGATAGCCGTGCTGCTGCTCGCCTCGGTCGCCGTCGCGATCTACCATACCCAGCCGAACGTCGACTACATGGGCTATACGTTCGCGATTCACGCCAATGACGCCAAGGTCAACAACCTCAACATTCGCTACGAGTGGTTGTGGCCGCGAGCGCTCGCGTATTTCGTGCAAAGCCCGCTCGTCGGTCTCGGCTTCGGCTCCTTCGACGACCACATCGGCAGCCTCACCTCGTACTTCCATCTGTTCGCGGTGCCGTCCGACATAGTGATCGAGCACAGCGACTCGCACGCTCACAACTCGTATCTGAATATCCTCGCCGAGCTCGGCGTAGTGGGCTTGACGCTGATCCTCGCGTTCTTCTGGAGACTGATCGAGTGGAGTAGGCAGGGGGCGGCGTATGCCGCGTTGGTCGAGGGCGGCCGCCAGTTCGCGGCGTTCCGCTTCGTGGAGATTTCGTCGGTTTGCCTGCTGGTGATGTCGGCAACCGAGCATCGGCTCGTTTCGCCGTCGAATGTATTGATTCTTTCTCTGGTGATCTCGCTGCTGCTAGCCGCGCGTCCGCTGGCGGCCACCGCATTCAGGCCCGGCCCGCGCGGAGCGCGCAAGGCGGGCAACGTGGGCACGCGAGCTGCACAGCCCGTGCCCCAGCGCCCGACTCAGGGCGTAACGTCGGCAAGATGACGTTCTTCGGCCGGCAGCGACTGACTCGGCGCATAGGGAAGAAACTGTTCGAAGCACGCATACGGGAGCCGCGCGTCGACGAAGCCCATCAGGGCCTTCTTGAAGTTCTCCGACGAAAACCGCTCGGCATTCTTGCGGCACACGCGTGCGTCGAATAGGGCTGCGTTGCTCTCGAACCGGGTAACGGCTTCGAGCAACGACGCGGTGCTTTGCTCACCGAAGAAAACCCCGGTGGGTCGCTCGAGCGGCAATCCCACCACCGATTCAAGCGCGCCACCGCGGCCGAAGGCGATCACCGGCGTGCCGCATGCCTGCGCTTCGACCACCGAAATGCCGAAGTCTTCTTCCGCCGCGAACACGAACGCGCGCGCGCGCCGCAAATGATCGACCAGCACATCGGACGGCTGATGCCCGAGAATCTGGACGTTGTCGCCGGCCACCGCTTTGATCTTCTTCATCTCGGGACCGTCGCCGATCACGACCAGCTTGCGTTCAGGCGTTTGCGAAAAGGCCTGAACGATCAGATCGATACGCTTATAAGGCACCATCCGCGACGCCGTCACGTAGAAATCCTCTTTCTCCGTACCAATAGGCATGTTCACCAGATCGACCGGCGGATAGATCACGGTCGATTCGCGCTGATAGGCCTTTCTGATACGCCGCGCAATGAACTGAGAATTCGCGACGAGATGATCGACGCCGTTCGCGGAGCGCGAATCCCAGCCTCGAATGTAATGAAGCAGCACGCGCGCCAACGCGGAGCGCAGCCCTGTGTCGAGATGGGATTCACGCAGGTACTGATGTTGCAGATCCCACGCATAGCGGATCGGCGAATGAATGTAGCTGATATGCATCTGGTTCGGCCCGGTCAACACGCCTTTCGCGACCGCGTGCGAGCTCGAAATGACGAGATCGTAGCCTGACAGATCCACCTGCTCGATCGCAATCGGCATCAACGGTAGATAGGCGCGGTATCGTCTTCGCGCAAACGGCATCTTCTGGATGAATGACGTGTTGACGGACTTCCCCTTCACGCAATCGCGGTCTTCGAGAAAATCGACAATCGAAAAGACATCCGCATCCGGGAAGCACTCGATGATGTTCTTCAATACTTTCTCGGCGCCGCCGGACACTACGAGCCAATCGTGAACAATAGCGACTTTCACTTCGACCTCCTGTGACAATCCACCCAAACTCCCACACACTCACGCGCCACTTCAATCGTCCTTTGCGCCGCCCGCCTGCGTACTAAGCCCGCACACCACCCGCACCCGCTCGAGCGCACGCTCGGCGCCGGGCAACAGCCCGACCAGCTCGAGGCGAATCAACACGCTGAGCAGCGTCACCGACAGCGCCGCTTCGCCGATCACCCGAGCAGAGGCCATGCCAATCGCGCCAAAACGCGGCGCGAGAACGAGCACCGCTGCGAGATTGACCAGCGCCGAGGCGACGCCGGCAATCGCGAGCACCCGGTCTCTCCTGCGCGGCACGAATACATAGAGCGCGACGAACTCGTTGAAAGCCGCGAACGGGAACATCCATGCAAACACCTGCAACACGTGCACGCTCGGCTCGAACGCGGCGCCGAGAATCAGCGGCAACACGAAAGGCGACAGCGTCAGCGCGCCGCACAGCACGAGCACGCCATAGCCGAGCAGCAAGATGGCGCCGCGCCGCGTCGTGACATGCGCGCCCGCCTTGTCGCCCTGCGCGAGTTGCCGGGTTATCGTCGGAATAAAGACTTGCGCCGCGGGGGCCATCAGGCCGAGTCCGATCGTCGCGAAACGCTCGGCCGCGCCGAAATAGCCGACCTCCGCGGGCGTCGAGAACAAGGTCAGCAAATACGTCGACGATGCCGTCAGCAGGACTGAGCCGGACGAATAGCAGAACAGCATCGTCGACCTGCGCACGAGCGGCAGGACGCCGGCAAACGCCAGACGCGGCCAGCCGAGTTGCCACGTCGTCAAACCGTAGGCAATGATCAAGGACGCGATACCCGCAATCAGCAGACTCGCCAACACCCATACGGCATCGTTCGGCCCTTTGACGAGAGTCAGCACCAGCACGAGACTCAGCGCGAAGCCGAACACTTCGATCATGATCGGCGTGCGAATCTGTTGCCGCCCCTGAAACAGCCAGCCGAGATTGCATGCCGACACGATACCTAGCAAGGTCGCGAGCAGGCCGATCAGCGGCCGCTCCGACAATAACGGTGAACAGAACGTCGCAATGATGCCGATGCCCGCGCCGATCACGGCGAGTGTCAGCCGCGCGCTGACATGCAGCGAATAGATCGCATTGCATTCCTGGGTCGACTGCGCTTTCGCCACCTCGCGCATGCCGACGAAGACAAAGCCGAAGCCGACGAGCATCCATATCGCGTTCATCAGCGACATCGACGCGAGTACCCGGCCGTATTCGGCCACGCCGAGCACTCGGCCATAGAACGGCACGACGATCAGGAGGTACACGTACCTCATGAAATAGCCGGCGTACACAAATACGATCAGATTGGCGCTCGTTCGTCTATCCATGCCGTCCTCCTTCGCCTCAGCGTCCTGCGACGCGACGGCGCGCAAGCGGGTTCGCGATATAACGCACCGCGAAATCCGACAGCGGCGAGTAAGGCACGAGACACAGGCTCGACAGTACGAGCGTGCCGAGCTTCTTCTTCAGGCTCCAGAACGGATTTGCAATGATCGTGTGCAGATAGTTGCGTGAATCGCGGATCATCCAATGCCAGCGCCGGAACAGGGTCGCGCGATAAACGGAAGAGCAGAATGTCGCTTTCTCGTGTGAGAAGTCGAGAAATGTTGCCGGTAGTTCTATGTCGAGCCGGTCTTTGGCGATATTGCGCAGAATGGCCCAGCGCATGTTGAACGCGCGCGGCGCTTTCGTCAGTTGTTCCGAGTTCGCGAACGACACCGTTTCACTGCCCGCGTTATGCACCCGGTAGCCGCCTAGCGACTTCGACACGGTCGCGATCGGTCCAGCCAGCGCGACGCCATAGATCGCATAAAAGTCCGCGCCATAGCGATTCACGCCCTCTTCGGGAACCGGGAAGATCTGCTTGAGCGCGCTCACCCGGTAAGCATTGCCAGACGCGGGCGGGGACGGATAGAGCCACCCGCCGCGCAGCAGCCTGCCGCAGTCGTGTGGCGGCTCGCTATTCGGTACGTAGACGCCCGTCAATGCGCCTTCGTTGTCCATCACGTCGAGCCGGAATTGCACCTTGGCCCACTCGCCGCCCTCGAAAAAGCGCATGACTTCGGTAACCGCGGATGGGTACAGCACGTCATCGGAATCGAGAAGGATCACATACTCGGTGGTGAGCGACGCGATTGCATGGTTGTAGGCGGATACTTGGCCGCCGTTTTTCTTGCACAACGTCAGTACGCGATCGCCATAGCTTTCGATGATCTCGCGCGAACCGTCGGTCGAGCCATCGTCGACGACCATGACGGTGGTCGCCGGATAATCCTGCGCGAGCGCCGAGTCGATCGCCGCGGCCAGATAGTGCTCGTAGTTGTAGTTGCAAATCGCAATGGTGACCTGCTTCATGATGTGTCAACGCTATCCGTCAGGTTCGATCCGCCGGCTCCCGGCGGTCGTCATGCTCGCGAAATATCGCTATGCCACTGCCTGCGTCACACGACGCACCACGAGATAAGCCAGATGTTTGGGCGGATTATTACCAGCGCCGTTCACCTGGTCGGGTACCTTGAATCGCACGTTCATCAAATCGTTGTCCCAACTCGATGCAACCTTGTCCGGTGCGCTCACCTCGCCGCTCAGCGCATCGATGAAATCGACCTGCACCGCGTGCGAGCGCAGCGGCTGCAGCCCGCCGATGGAAATGTTCTGCCAGCCCGCGCTGCTGCTCACCTGCATCACGAGGTCGTTGCCGGAAAGCAAGGCATTTGCAGCAACACCCGGACCGCATTGCAGCGGCTTCGCAAAACTCGCCAGATGCCCGCCCGCTGTTTGATGCAACACGACCAAGCTTCGACCGGAAACGTTGTAGGTTCGTTCAGGCGGACCGGGATGCGTGAGACGAAAAGGTTCATAGCCGTCCCAGTGATAGATCATCGACAGGTACTTGTTCGGGTCGTCCCAATTCCTGCCGAGCGCCCACACCGCGAAGTCGAAGAAATAACGCGGCAAATAGTGCGGGTCTTTCATGTACTCGTTGCCGATCTCCGTTTGCCAGATGCCGCGCGCGGGACCGTTCTTCACATATCGCTGGTACAGCGATTCCATATCGGCAACCGGCAAGTAGTGCGTGTCGATGTAGTCGACCCAATCGAGCATGCGCTCTTTCAAGACCGGACTGCGATATTCGAGCCAGCGGTGGAAGTTATCGAGGCCGCCCTGGTCCGGCCAGCCGCCATACACCACATACGCGCGATAACTGCGAATGATGCGGGCCGCCGGAATATGAATCCGCTCGACGTAATCCTGCATCGCGCGTTCGTACGGTTTCGCGCGTTTTTCGTCCTTGCTGAACTCCGGGCCATGCCAGAACACGGACTGCGGCAAGCCGCCGGACAACTTGCCGGCCGCCTCGTTCCAGATCTGGAAATAGCGCAGGTTATAAGGCGGCGCTGAATACTTGCGGACCACCGCGTCGACATACCGCTTCCACGCGTCCACATCGACCGGTGCCGAATTGCTGTCACCCGGCACACTCGCATTCCATCTCGGCGTATAGCCGAGCAGCAGCAGCGAACCGATTCCATTGCGCTCGTTTCGCAACAACACCGACGGCAGATCGCTTTCGAACGCCGAGCCCGTTTTGTCGATGCGCATCGCCTCGCCGGGCCCATGAGGCTGACCGGGGCCGACCGTGTCGCGCCCCCAGCTGATGCCCATCGCTCGCCACATCTCGATGTCGGCGGCCGATCCGGCCCAGCCGTTCGTGCCGATCAGATCGGTGATCATGCGAGCGCGCGCGTTGGCGGTCGGTGCGTCCCGTACCAATGCGACAGCGGGCCTGATATTCGACAACGGCGCGGCCGCACCCGCCGCCAACGCGGCGAGTGTGCGCAATGCACGTCTTCTGCCAGCACGGGTCTTCATGCGATCCATGTTCGTGCCCACCCATCGCTAGCTCGCGGACGCGCGCGGCGTCAGTTCGGGCAGCCGCTCGCCAGTCTTGACATCGAGGATTTCGAGCACCGTTTGCGCCGCGCGCTCCCAGCGAAACTCGCGCGCATGCAGCAGCCCCGCGCTGCGATAACGTTGGCGAAGACCGGCGTCGCTCATCATCTGCGCGATCTTTGCGGCGATGTCGTCCGCGGAGGTCGCGTCGCAGTACATTGCGGCATCGCCGCATGCTTCGGGTATCGACGTGCGCGCCGACGCGATCACCGGACAGCCGCAATACATCGCTTCCAGAGGCGGCAGGCCGAAACCTTCGTACAACGACGGAAACACGAGGCAGCCAGCGCTCTCGTACAGTGCCTTCAACTCCGCGTCCGACACGAAACCTGCCCACACGACCTGCCGCGAATGCACAGGATGCTCGACGCCTGCACCGCTGAAGATGCGCGGATACTGTTTTCCCACGATGACGAATTTGACGTCGCGCAGATGCCCGAGCCGCACGATCGCATCGAGCACGCCGCGCAGATTCTTGCGCGGATCGAGACTGCCGACGATCACGCAATAGGCGTCCTTGTTCAATTCGAGCCGTTGCAGCACCGATGGGTCGGCAACGATCCGGTCGAAATGATCCGCGCCGGGCGCCACCACTTTCACACGCGATTCGTCGATTTTCAGGTGATGGCAGATACGCATTTTCGAAAACGTCGAGACCGTCAGAACGATCGGATGCGTGCGCGGCAAGAGCGCGAAACAGATGCGATACCAGAGCCGGAATTTCCTCGAAAAGCCCTGCGGCACGTCAAAGACGGCCATGTCGTGAACCATCACGACCTGACTGTGCTTGAACAGCGGGTTCGTATTGCACAGACTCAGCAGCGTGATGCCGCGTGCGGCGACTGGCAGCGTGATCTGCTCCCACAGCGTGCCGCGCAGCCACGGAAAGCGGCGTTGCGGTTTGAGCAGCGCCCCCGGCTCGACGGCGTTTTGCGGCACGAACACTTCCGGTTCATCACCGGGCGCGGCGCGCATCTGCATGGCCCGCGTCAGCTCATACGCAACGCGTTGAACCCCCGTGATGGACTGAGAAGTAAACTTTCCGTTGATTGCAAAGGCCATCTGGTTCTCCGTTTTACGCCATCGCGAACGCGCTTTACCGCGTTGGGGTCTCCACACGCTCAGGCGCCTCGCGGCGCTTGCTGTCCGACGTCGTTTTCGCCGAAATCGCTGGCATAGTTCGTTTCGTAGCCATAGTTCTTCGTGCTTCGACGCAGCGGAATGCCGTTGAACACCGCGCCCGCGATGCGCCCTTCCGCGCGTTCCACCTTTCTGAGCGTGTCGGCGATCTCCTCCTCGCTTTGCATGCCCGAGCGCAGCACGAGCAGAGATGCGCCCGCCTCGTTCGCGACGATCGAGGCGTCGGTGACCGCGAGGAAAGGCGGCGTATCGATGATCACCAGATCGAACTGGCTCGACAGCCGCTCGAGCACATCCTTCAGGTGCGGCCTCATCAGCAGCGCGGCGGGGTTCTCCGGGCGCACGCCGCATGACAGGAACGTCAATCCGTCGATGCGGGTCGAGCGCAGCGCATTGCGGAGCGGCAGGCGGTCGGACAGTACTTCGGAAAGGCCTCCACGATTGCTCTCGTTGAATAGCGAGGCGAGATGACCGCGTCGCATGTCGGCATCGATCAGCACCACCCGTGAGCCGATTTCAGCGTGCAGGATCGCCAGATTCGCGGCGACGAAGCTCTTGCCGGCCGACGGCGTGGGCCCGATGATCATCACGATGTTGTTGCGTGCATGCGCGAGATCGCGCGTGACGGCGGTCCGTACGCTGCGCAGCGCTTCGACCGACGTGTCGTGTGGAAAGCGCGCGGCGAGAATCCTGTTCTGGACGCCGGAATCGAACTGAATCTCGTGCAGACTCTTCTGCATCGGCGGATGGCCGCGCCCGACTGCTGCCGGCAGCGATTTGCGCCCCGCGGTCGCATCGCGGTCGAGCAGCAGTTGCTGATGGCTGAACAGAATCTCGCCAAACACCGGCACGCTCATCTGGCGCTCGACGTAGCGCGGGTCGGTCACGCCGATCATCACGTGGCGGCGCATGAAGACCAACACGACGCCGGACACGATACCGAGCACCAATCCGCCGCCGAGCACGAGAATCGGCTGTGGCATGACCGGCATATGCGGTCTGATCGCGCGATCGAGAATATGCGCGCCGCCCGTCGTGCTGGCGCGGCGCACCTGCAATTGCTCGGCCTTCTGCACCATGCCGAGATACACCGTTTCCGCGACCTTCTGCGCGCGGATCAGATCGACGCTCGCGCGTTCCGACGCGGGCATGCCGTTGAAATGGTCGGAGAATTTCGCTTTCGCTTCTTTCAATTGCGCCAGTTGCTCGTCGACGTTCTGCACCCAGCGGCTCTGTCCCGTATAGCGCTCGAGCATTTGCGTGCGCTGCAATTGCAGCGCCGCGATCTGCTTGTCGAGATCGAGGCCGCCCTGCAAATAGGCTTGCGCCTCGTTGGTCGGCTGCATCGATTGCGAGCGCGACCGGAAGTTCTTCAGCGCTTCCTCGGCTTTTCGCAATTCGCCGAGTAGACGCGGGAGTTCGCCGTCAATAAACGCGAGCGTCTGCGTGTCGTTCGCTTGCCGGCTCGCCACCGCGGATGCGAGGTATTGCTCTCCCAATGCATTGGCGACGGCCGCGGCTTTGTCCGGACTCTTGTCGCGGTACTGGATTTGCATCAGCCCGGAGTCTTTCACCTTGTCGCCAATCTTGACGAGACTGGTGAAGCGCTTGATGGCATCGAGCTCATTCCAGCGGATCACCTCGAACTTCGTACCCGGCCGCGCATCGAGTTCTTTCACGAGCATCGACACGCCGTTCTGCTTGAGCGGCATGCCGACCGTGCCTCTCGCCAGCAACTCGCCGGACGGGCCGTGCAATTCGAAGGCGCCATTGTCGAGCGCGGTCAAGGTCAGCTTCTCTTCCTCGAGTTCGCGCGGCACGTCGAGCGCGGCGATCTGCACACGCTCGCCGCCCCATGCAAACGATTTCAGCCCGAGCCACGGCGCCGCGGGCTGTCCCGGTGTAGCGAATTTTTCGGCGATGTCGCCGAGAACCGGAAGCTTGTGCGGCTTCACCGAAATGTCGAAACGGAACTGGTCCATCACCGGCTGCAAAACTGCACGGCTTTCCATGACCGCCATTTCGGTTACCGACGACGGCGTCGGTGGCGGCAACAGTTCCTGGTTCTGCAACGCGAGTCCGAGGGCATTTGGCTCGGGTGGGTCCACGCGAATGATTACGTCAGCGGAATAGATAGGCGTGGCAATCAGGAGATACGCGACCGCGAACGTGAGGACGACGACCGTCGTCACCACGATCTCCCAGATGTGGTCGCGCATTAGCGTGAGCATCGCGCGGGCACTGAGTTGTCTACGCTCGGTATCAACAGCGGGATAGAGCGAGTTTTGCGGATAGTAATCCACCGGTCTGATCCTTGCAGGTTGATGAAACAAAACGATCGGCGATCGCTTTGCGTCGCCACGTCGCTATTTATGCCGCCGGCCGGATAGACCCTCGATTGGCTGGCAGCACGGCGAAGCGACGTGCTGTGTCGGGTTAGGTCGGGGAGCCGTGTTCGGGACCTCTCGAACCACGGAAGGCTACACACCTATTGCTTATCCACCGCGGTATTGCCGATTGTTCTTCTCACGAATCAGCAAATGCGAAGCCCGCCATTCACGTAATCCGCGATTGACAATTTCTCTCTCGATGTTGCGCTGAAGCATAGTCCGCAAAGGATCGAGGCATTCGCCGGCGGCCCAAAGTAGGGTGCTATTGGCCGATAATGCGGAGCCTTTTACAAATGAAAAGAACCCAGAAAGGCTTGTTGCGATCTGCAATTGCTGTAACAGAGTAATACGACAGGCATCGTACATCGCGACAGAACGCCAATTGCACGGCTCAAGTGCCAGGAATGCCCTTGTTATCCCGCAAATCGCGCCGAATCCAAGCCACTCGGCGCATTCCGCCGATGCCCCAGCATGTCGCTTGCAAGAATCGCGCTAATTGATCGGGAAAAAAATTCCGTGCAACGTTAATTAGTAGCACGCATTTCTGCGAATAGCGAGGTAAGAATTTCTTGAATCCTGACGATTACGCCAAAACACCCATGCATGCCGGCCAAGCTCGTCTCGCCCAAATCGATGCGCTAATCTCAATGCGTAGATTTTCCTGACTGGAGAAGCTCGCGTCATGAAGCACATTGGTCTATTCGTCTTTCAGGATTGTTCGATGGCAAGTACCGGCGCGATCGGCGACGCGTTCCGGCTTGCCAATGAGTTCAAGAGAACGGCTGGCGAAGAGGCGCCATACCGGTTTACCGTGGTATCCGACGGCGGCGGCCTGGTGACCAGTTCGTCCGGCATATCGATCTGGACGCAAGGCCTCGAACGCTACTGCCTCGCTGATTTCCACGCGCTCTTCGTGGCCTGCCGCGACGTCACCGAAGTCGCGGAATCCAACGACCGCTTTCTGTCGTGGATCTCGCTGCAAGGATCGATTGCATCTTTCGGCATGCAACAGGGTGCAAATCTCGCGGTCGTCTGCAACGATCCGCTGCAATCGATCGTGCCGATTTTTCTGTTCGACGACAGCGGTGACGCCGCGCGCACGCAAAGCAATGTGACGCCGACCGATCTCGCGCTCGCGCAGATCGAACGCGACATCAATACCGACACTGCCCGCAAGATCGGCCGCATCCTGCAAAACGGCTACGCCGAGAAAAGCCGCTCCGAGTTCGACGACGTCAACATCACGACGACGACGGAGAAGATTCGCGAATCGGCGCGCTGGATCAAGGAAAACTACAGCAAGGCTATTTCGGTTGCGCAGGCGGCCGAATCGGTGGCGATGAGCAAGCGCAATTTCCAGCGCCGCTTCAAATGCGAGTTCGGCATGACGCCGCTCGAATATCTGCTGCGCACACGCTTCGAGATCGTTCGCTCGATGCTGAAGAACACCGATCTTCCGGTCGACAAGATTGCGCGCCGCTGCGGAATGGGCGACGGTAATCGGCTTGGGCGGCTATTCAAGGAGCGCTATGGCATGTCGCCGACGCAATTCCGCGCGCAACAGCATGTGGATGCGGAGGAACGCTGGCTGACGCCGGAGGAAAGCTGGAGTGCCGCGACCGAGATGTTGCGGCAAGCGCCGCTGGCGCTTTGATTTCAATTCCCGTTACTCCGAGGACGACTCGTCGACTCGACCGCAAAGGGATTAGAACATGACGATCATCAAATCCGCCGAACTGGCCGCGCAGGATGCGGCCGTCGCGCCGAAAAACATGGCCTCCCTACAGTCCGGTGACAGTGCTCTGGCCGCGCCCTGCGGGCAACCGGGCTTGCACACCGGTGCGCATGCGGCGCACGGGCAATCGCCATCTACCGCGAGAAAAATCAAGGAAGCGGCGAAAACGCTATTGCCGGACGCCCTTTTCCTAAGCCTGTTACATCACAAATGCATTGGCCGCTATCCGAACCTGATTCGTCCGGTGACGTTCAATGAGAAGATCCTGCAGCGCAATCTTCATCCTGATCCGCGCTATATCGACCTGACCGACAAGCTTCTGGTGCGGGAATATATTGCCCGGAAAATCGGCGACAAGCATTTGATACCGCTGATCGCAGCGCCCGATGCATTCACGCCCGAAGTGTTCGACGCACTGCCGGATGCTTTCGTCATGAAAGCCAATCACGGCAGCAGCTACGTCGAAGTGGTGAGAAACAAATCAGAGACCTCGTTCGAGAAGCTGAAGAAGCTCGCCGACCAATGGTTGCGCGCCGAATTCTATTACGTTGGGCGCGAGCGGCACTATCGGACGATCGAGCCGCGCGTTTTCTTCGAGCAGTTGCTGCTCGATCGGCGCGGCCAGATTCCGGCGGATTTCAAAATGCACTGCTTTGGCGGCCGTCCTGGCGGGCCGATCATCTATATCCTCGTGATCTCGGATCGATTCGGCGACGCGACGCACGGCGACGTGTACGACGCCGACTGGAATCACCTCGATATCGCAATCGGCGACTACAAGCGCAGCGCGTTGCCCGCTCCGCGCCCGCCGCATCTACAGGCCGTGCTCGATGTCGCGGCCCGTCTGTGCGAAGACTTCGACTATGTGCGCGTCGACCTGTATGCGCCGGACGACCTCGTTTATTTCGGCGAACTTACATTTACGCCCGGCGCGGGCGTGCTGCCCTTCACGCCGGACAGTATCGATTACGAGTGGGGCAAGCTGCTGGCTTGAATCCGCTTTCATTCGTAGCGTTTTGCCTCCTCCATCCGATCGGGCATGGCCGGTCGGCGCTTTCAGCGTTTCGAAGCCGAGCATGCGCTCGCGCAAAGAGATGGAGGCGGAAAAGGCAAGGACACAAGCCTGGGCGGCGAGCGCCGCCCGCCATCAAGCCGGTGACATGCCGTTTTGCAGCTTTGCGCCGTCGGCCTCGCGCGAGGCCAGAAACGCCAGCAACGCCTGGGCTGCTTCACGCTGGCGCGCCACCGTGCAGATCGCGGCGGTGAAAGTCGTGGTGGACTGGGTGGCGGCCGGAAGCTCGCCGAGCACGTCGATGCCCGCCACGTGAATCAATTCGCTCATCTGCTGAAAGCCGAGCGCGACTTCTCCGCGCGCGACGAGCGTGCCGACCGGCACACCCGGCGGCGCCTTCACGATACGCGAAGCGATCTGCCCGCCAATGCCCCAGCGTTCGAACAGCTTCAGTAGATGCGTGCCGCTCGGCCCCGTCGAGTAACCGATGCTGCGCGCATCGAGAATCGCGTCGCGCAGCGCTGCTTCGGACGCGATGTCCGGGTGCGTTTCTCCGGCCGCGACCGCGACCGCGATGCCCGAGCGCGCGAGCCCGACGCGGCTCGCCGCCTCGACACAACCCGTCACCACGAGCCGCTCGATCGCGTCGGCGGCAAGCACGACGATGTCGAAGACTTCGCCATCCTCGACCCGGCGCGCCGCATCGACGCCGCCGACCGATTCGATGGCGACGCCCTGCCCCGTGCGCCGCTCGTAGAACGCGGCGAGTCCGGCCAGCACCTGGCGCATGGCCATCGACGAAATGCCGGTGATCGGCGCGCGCGTGGCTTGATCGTTGATCATTGCGACCACGCCTGTCAGTCCTTGTAACGCAGTCCGGCCTGCTCGAGCGGCCCGCGCATGTTGTACATGTCGAGACCGAGCACCCCAGAGGCGAGTTTCGCGCGCTTCCCGGCTTCATTGGCCTCGCGCGCCGCAGCCTTGTCGAGCACGGCTTGCGCGGCGGCCGCCGGCACCACGACCACGCCGTCCTCATCGGCAACGACGACGTCGCCCGGTGTGACCAACGCACCCGCGCACACGACCGGAATGTTCACCGAGCCGAGCGTCGCCTTGACCGTGCCTTTCGCGGAAATCGCCTTGCTCCAGACCGGGAAGTTCATTTCGCTCAACACGCTGACGTCGCGCACGCCGGCGTCGATGATCAACGCATGAGCGCCGCGCGCCTTGAAGCTCGTGGCCAGCAGATCGCCGAAGTAACCGTCGGTGCTCTGTGCGGTGACGCCGGCGACGACGACGTCGCCCGGCCGGATCTGTTCGGCCGCGACGTGCAGCATCCAGTTATCGCCCGGTTGCAGCAGCACCGTGACGGCCGTGCCGCTCGCGCGCGCGCCGGTATAGATCGGGCGCATATACGGTTGGAGCAGGCCCGTGCGGCCCATGGCTTCATGCACGGTGGCCGAACCGAGCGCGCCGAGTTTCGCTGCCACCTCCGCATCCGCGCGCTGGATGTTGCGATAGACGACTCCGATTTCATACATGATCACAGCCCCTTCGTTTTCAGCGACGCGTCGAGACGCGGATAGACGCGCCGCGCGTTACCTTCGTAGATCTTGTAGCGCTGCTCCGGATTCATATCCGCGGCTTCGACGTAGCGCTTCGTGTCGTCGAAATAGTGACCGGTTTCCGGATCGACGCCGCGCACCGCGCCGATCATTTCGCTCGCGAACAGGATGTTGTCCACGGGAATCACGCGCGTGAGCAGGTCGATACCCGGCTGATGATAGACACAGGTGTCGAAGAACACGTTGTTCAGCAGATGGTCTTTCAGCAAGGGCTTTTTCAGTTCCTGCGCGAGGCCGCGGAAACGACCCCAGTGATACGGCACCGCACCGCCGCCGTGCGGAATCACGAAACGCAGCGTCGGGAAATCGCGAAACAGGTCCGAGGTCAGGCATTGCATGAACGCGGTGGTATCCGCATTCAGGTAGTGCGACCCGGTGGTGTGGAAGCACGCGTTGCAGCTCGTGCTCACGTGAATCATCGCGGGAATGTCGTACTCGACCATCTTCTCGTAGATCGGATACCAGGAACGGTCCGACAACGGCGGGCTGGTCCAGTGGCCGCCCGACGGATCGGGATTCAGGTTGATCGCGACATTGCCGTACTGCTCGACGCATTTGACGAGTTCAGGAATACAGGTGGCCGGATCGACACCCGGACTTTGCGGCAGCATCGCGGCCGGCACGAAGTTCTCGGGAAACAGCCGGCTCACGCGATAGCACAGTTCGTTGCAGATCGCGGCCCACGTGCTCGAGATTTCGAAGTCGCCGATGTGGTGCGCCATGAAGCTCGCGCGCGGACTGAAGATCGTCAGATCGAGGCCGCGCTCGCGCATCAGTTTCAACTGGTTGTTTTCGATCGACTCGCGCAGCTCGTCGTCGCTGATCTGCAATTCCGACCCCTTCGGCATCCCGGAAGGACTGTTGATGCCTGCGATCTGGCGGTTACGCCACGTCTCCAACGCTTTCGGCGCGGTGGTGTAGTGTCCGTGAATGTCGATGATCACCGTGATTCCTCAGTAGATGAATTTATCCAGCGGCGCCCGCGAAACGCACGCGCGCCGCGTTGCCTCACGCCTCAATGCGCGATATTCGGCTGCGCCACCGTTTCGGCGCCGGCCACACGCTGGCTCACCAGGATGGCGATAGCGGCGAGTGTGGCGGGGATCGCGAGCATCGCCAGGATCGCGCCGAACTGCCAGCCGAAGCCGAGCAGCGCGCCGCCTATCGCCGAGCCGAAGATGCTGCCGAAGCGGCCCATGCCGAGCATCCAGCTCACACCAGTCGCACGCGCAACGGTCGGGTAGCGGCCGGGTGCAAATGCGTTCAGACCGGTTTGCGCGCCGCTCATGCAGAAGCCCGCGGCAAACACCAGCAATGCGAGCGACGAAGACAGCGCGCCGATGTGGCCGAGCCCGAGCACGCACAGTGCGCCGCCGATATACGCGGCGCTGATGACCGGCGCCGGACGCGCCTTGTCCATGAGCCAGCCGACGAGGATCGCGCCGATCGTGCCGCCGATCTGGAACATCGCCGTGACGTTGGCCGCGGTCGTGACCGACAGACCCGCATCCTTCATCAGCGTCGGCAGCCAGCCGGTCAGCAGATAGATGACGAGCAGGCCCATGAAATACGTGACCCACAGCGCGATCGTCATCGAGCCATAGCCTTGCGAGAACAGCACGCCGATCGGCTTGCGCGTCGGCAACGGCGGTTCGTTCGACACGAACACTTCATTGCCCGCGAAGTGCACGCCGCACACACGGCCAAGCACCTTGCCGATACGCTGCGCGGGCGCGCCGCGCACCGCGAGCAGACGGGCCGACTCAGGCAGCAGCCAGATCTGGATCGGGATCAGCACGAGCGGCAGTGCGCCGCCGAAAATCAGCACCGCGCCAGCCGTGAACCGGAATCAGCCAGCCGGCCGCGAAGCCGATCAATGCCGAGCCGAGATTGAAGCCCGTGAACATCACGGTGATCAGCAGCGCGCGCTTGCGTTGCGGTGCGTACTCGGACAGCAGCGTCGTCGAGTTCGGCATCGCGGCGCCGAGACCGACACCGCTAAGCAGACGCAATGCTGCCATCGAAAACGGCGATTGCGCGAATGCAGTCGCGATCGTGAACACGCCGAACAGAAACACCGACGTAATCAGCACCCACTTGCGGCCGATGCGGTCCGATGCCGGACCCGCGAACAATGCGCCAATCACGAGACCGATCGGCGCCGCGCTCATCACGAGTCCGAATTCGGGGCGCGAAATCGCCCAGTCATGAATGATGGAAGGCGCGACGAAACCCATGATCGCGACGTCCATGCCGTCGGCGGTCACGATCAGAAAACACAGCACGACCAATAGCCACTGGTAGGGCGAAATCGACCGTTCGTCGATGAACTTCTTGACATCAATCCTGTTACCGCTGGTAGTACTGGTCATCAAAACTCTCCTGTCTCCTTCATTGGTCTCATCGCGCGCTCGAAGCGGGTTAGCTTCGCAAAGTACGTCGACTCCGTCTCCATCGTGGCGATGGGCTCCTACACGGCTTACTCAAATAACTGGCATGAAGGTACGTTTCGTCCTTCGCGGGCCAAAGCGCGGGTTAACCATTGGGTCGATGCGAGTATCCGCATTCTCAGCGTTCCGCATAGCATCGGCGAAGCCCGTCCGATTCGCGCAAAGCCCCGCTGGACAAGCGTTCAAACCAGAGTCACGGCCCTTCGAAGCGGGCTTTTCGAACGCCTGCCGGTGCACACCCTGATAAACAGAACAGATGAAGCGGGAATGAACTCGCATAGAACGGCAGTGAGACGCCCCGCTTTTCCGATCAACATGGATGCGCCGCGCTGGTAGCGGATTTGCCCCGCGCAAAAAGAGCACAAAAAAAAGCGGCATGACCGTGCTATGGCCATTCCGCTTCGGGCTGAGCCGGCCTCGCGAGACCGGCCGGCTGGTACTCAATTACCGTTGTGCGCTACCCGGCTCAGGGTGCTGCGACACCCCTTCCGCGCTGCAACCTTCGAGCCAGCGTCCGTCCGTAGTCAGGAATGTCGTATGCTGCGTTTCCCATGCGGCGGGACGGCCTTCCTGCGCGATGTGCATCGTCATTGAAAGTCGATAGCAAGAACGAAAAGATTTCAGACACGACAGAATAACCGTCGATCGATCGCGATACCGCTTCGGGCGCAATGCCAGTCAGACGCTCGCAGCGTACCTCGTCGCCCGATCCTGCCTGCGGCCCCATACCGGCGCCGACGGCATCCCGTTGACGGCTTCCGCGGCACCGGAATGATTGTCAACGAGCATGGAGTGGTCTTGAGGCACAACATGGTTCAACCCGGATGGGTGCGAATTACGCACTGGATCAATGCCGTCGCGGTCGTGCTGATGGTAATGAGCGGCTGGCAGATCTACGACGCGTCGCCGATCTTTCCCGCAATTGAGTTTCCACCTTCGATCACGCTTGGCGGCTGGCTCGCCGGCGCGCTGCAATGGCATTTCGCAGTGATGTGGCTGCTGGTCGCCAATTTCATCGTCTATCTGGCGCTGAATCTGGCGACCGGACGCTTTCGACGCAAGCTGCTGCCTGTCCGGCCGAAACAGTTGGTCGTCGATCTGCTCGCTGCGCTGAGCGGGCGCCTGAAACACGACGACCTCGCGCACTACAACTCGGTGCAAAAGCTCGCCTATCTCGCCGTGATCGCCGACATCCTGCTGATCGTGTTGTCGGGGCTCGCCATTTGGAAGTCGGTGCAGTTCCCACTGCTGCGCACGCTGATGGGCGGATATGACAACGCGCGCGTGGTGCACTTCATGTGTATGAGCGTCCTGGTGGCGTTTTTCGTCATTCACCTCGCGATGGTTGCGCTCGTGCCCCGCTCGCTGCTGTTGATGCTACGCGGACGGTAAATCATGACGATCCGAAAACGAACCGCGCAACAAGGCACCTTCCTCGCGACGCATGGCGAATCGATCATTCGCGATGCTCAGCGCGAACTCAAATCGCCTGCGCGCCGGCTGTTCGGCCGGCGGCTGCTGACGTTAGGCGGCATCGCGCTGCTGTCCGGTTGCGATCTGACCGACGACAAGGCGGTGAATACCGCGCTGCGCCGCATCTCGTTCTTCAACGACGACGTGCAGGCACTGCTGTTCGATCCGAACAAGCTGGCGCCCACGTATCCGGCATCGATGATCACACGGCCGTTTCCGTTCAATGCGTTCTATGGCGTCGACGAGGTGCCCGAGATCGATGCCGCGACCTACCGTCTGCAGGTCAGCGGCCTCGCGTACGGCAAGCGTACGTGGACGCTCGACGAACTGCGCGCGCTGCCGCAGGAAAGCCAGATCACGCGTCTTATCTGTGTCGAAGGATGGAGCGCGATCGGTCGCTGGGGCGGCGTGCGCTTTTCCGAATTCCTGCGCCGCGCGGGCGCGGACACGAGTGCAAAGTACGTGTCGCTTCATTGCGCGGACTACAACTACTGGACGAGCATCGACATGCCGACCGCGCTCCACCCGCAGACGCTGCTCACGCTGACTTACGACGGTGACGTGCTGCCGCCGAAGTATGGTTTCCCGATGAGGCTGCGTGTGCCGACCAAGCTCGGCTTCAAGAATCCCAAGCATGTCGTCGCTATCGAAATCACGAACCAGTATCCGGGCGGCTATTGGGAGAACCAGGGCTACAACTGGTTCAGCGGCTCGTGACGCAATGATGTTTTGCTCGTTCCATCAACCACGCACAGCGTCATGTTGACGTGACGCGGGCTAAGTCGTGCCAGGATCATTGCGCGCGAACCAATACGAGCAGTCGACGGGTTGACAAAATATTACGTTTTTCACTGTGGTAGATCGCGTAGCATAGTGGGGGTATGTCCTGCGAGCGCCCCCACTCGCATTCGTCATTCAACCGCGGAGATTTCGGAAATGAGTATTTTTGGTGACATCGTGCACAAGCTGTTCGGCAAAGCGAAGCCGGACCAACCTCCCCCCGCGACGGAACCCACCCCCGACCCGGCCGCCGCGCAAGCCGCGACGCCCAGCGCTCCCACCGCGCCCGCGCCGCTGACCGACGTCGACGTGGCCGCCGTGATGGATCAACTCGTCAGCGAAAGCGGACAGACGTTGAACTGGCGTACGTCGATTGTCGACACGATGAAGGCACTCGGCGTCGACAGCAGTCTCGAACACCGCAAGCAACTTGCGCAGGAATTGAAGTACAGCGGGGACATGAACGACTCCGCGAGCATGAACATCTGGCTGCACAAGCAGGTGATGCAGGCGCTCGCGGCAAACGGCGGCAAGCTGCCGCCCGATCTGGCAAGTTAAGCAGGACGAAGCAGGCGTTTCGCAGTAAGCGAGGCGCAGTAAAAATCACGCAGTAAAAATCACGCAGTAAAAATCAAACCCTCAGTCCAGGTTGCCCGGTCGAAGCACGAAACCGGGCAACCGGACACTTCTCCGCTCGGCAATCAATGCTCGCACAATCGACTATCGAGAGCGCGCACTGCCCGCGACAGCACGATTGCCATCAGCCCACGTATCGAAACGCGGGTGACGGAACACATTGCGATGGAATAGACGCGGCTATTGCGCCGCGGTGAGCTTGAGTCCCGGCCGCAACGGCTGGGGAGGCTCCAGAGGAGCCTTGCGTTCGTCCGATACCTGTTCGATTCCCTTTCTCGTGACTTCTTCGAGGAAGGTCAGGCGAGCCCGATAGTAATCGGCACGCAGCTGTGCGTCGAGCACGAGCTGTTCGGCCTGAAACAGTTCCATGCGCAAGTTGTTCAGCGCGCGTTCGGCCTGTTTCTCGGGAGTAGGAGCATGTTGTGAAGCCCAGTTAGCAAGCCACCTTATCATGGTGAAGCCCTCCTTGAGTTCAATGCTCTGCTGCGACAAAGGCTATCAAATTATGGATGCGGCGTGTGTTAAATCGCTTCAGGCGTTGCTTATTGTGCGAGTTACCGTGGGTCGTCGCACGATCGACTTCACCGCCGCGCCTTGACTACTGATACCACAACACGCGCGAGGCGAAAAAAGCCCGCACAGCAAAGGCGGGCAATCCCACTCTCTTTGAAAGCGTGTCACGAGGATGACACGCCACAAGTTTAGAGCTCGCGCAACCCCAACGTCCGTGTGCTGGCGATCACTTTGCGCGAATATATCGATCTCCAATCATGCGTCGCGCGTTATTGCAGCTCTTGAAGCGCTGCCACATTTTTCGCAATGGCCCGCGCGAACTGCGCGATCTGCCGGCCCTGCTCGATCAGATCCATGGCGATCCGGAACGTGACCACGTCCGCCTTGTCCGCCAGTTGAAGCTTCGCGAGCACGACCTGACGCGCGGTCGCGGCGAGCTTGTCGATGCCGGCCTTCGCGTCGACGACCTTCGCGACCTCTTCCGGATCGCTCGTCGCAATCGTGCGGATCGCCTGCTCGAGATTGCGGATCACCGCCTCGGAAAACTGCGTGGTCGCCGCATCGCGCAGACGCAGCAGATCGATCTGCTGCGTCATTCGTTGTTGTCCGACCGTCATCAGCGTCATGCCGACAATGCCGCTGATGCTCTCCAGATGACTCGTGACCTGCGTATAGCCGACCACCTGCTGACCTTCTTCCTCCGAGTGCTGCCGCTGCGACAGGCGGCCGATATATTGAAGAATCTCGAAGGCCAGCCGGTCGCTTTCCTTGTCCTGATCGAGCATCTGATTGATCTCTTCCATCGTGCCGGTCGACACCATTTGCGAGCCGCGTTGCACAACGTCGAGCACCTGCGCGCCGAGCCGGGTCAGCTCGATACGCACGCGTTGCAGTGCAAGCGCCGGCACCGCCAGCGACGTCTCGTCGAGATACTGCGGATCACCCGCGGGTTTGGCGGCCTTCGCGCGCTTCGGCACGACCAGTTGCGCGAGCCGCGCGATCGGACCGGCAAACCAGATCAGCAGCAGCGTGTTCGCGACGCTGAACAGCGTATGCACATTGGCTACCTGACGCGGCGCTTCGGCAGCGAGGCGCGCAAGCCCTTGCAGTTCCGGATGCGACGGCGATATCCAGCGCACGACCTCCGCCATCTGCGGAATCAGGAAGAGCGCAATCACGACGCCGAGCACATTGAAGATCAGATGCACGACGCCGACCTGCAACGCTTCCGGTGGCTTGCCGATCGAGGCGAGCAGTGCCGTGCCGCAGGTGCCGACATTCGCGCCGAGAATCAGCGTGATGGCGGCTTCGAGCGGCATCAAGCCCTGGCCGCTCAACGCAATCACGACCGCGAGCGTCGCCGCCGAGCTTTGCACAACCGCGGTGAAGACCGCCCCCACGATGACGCCGACGAGCGGATTGCGCATGTCCTGCATCGCGTCGATGAACGGCTGATAGGTGCGCAGCGGATGCGTGGACTCGCCCATCAGCTGGATGCCCATGAACAGCAGTCCTAGCCCCATTACGACGCGTCCGATCTGCCGCAGCAGCTCGCGCGGGGCAAACGCGTGCAGCACGAAGCCGATCGACAGCATGTACGGCGTCAGACGCGAAACGTCGAAGGCGATGATCTGCGCGGTGATGGTCGAGCCGATGTTCGCGCCCATGATCATCGGCACCGCCTGGGTCAACGTCATCAGGCCGGCGGACACGAAACCGACCATCAGCACCGTCGTGATGGTCGACGAATTCAGCAGCGCGGTCACGACGGCGCCCGCCACCACGCCGCGAAACCGGCTTGCGGTCAGCACGCCGATCAGCGACTGCAGTTTCGATCCCGCGATCGCCTTCAGGCCGCCGGTCAAGAACTCCAGACCGAGAAGAAACAGCGCGAGGCCGCCAATCAACAGCCCGAAGATCCCAAGGAAGTTCAACCTGTCGGGATCGATGTCAGCAAGATAGTCAGCCATCCTGATGCGCCTCTGATGATCACACGAATAGAGCGGGAGCGAGGGACGGCTTCGCGCCCCGCATCGACGACCGTGCAGGCAGCCTGCCGCACGGTGTCCGGGGCAGGTACTTAAGGCTAAGGGTAAGAGGAAGACGGCGCGCAGGCAAGGACGGGAGGGCGGCCGGCAGTCTCGAGCGCCCCCGGAGTTCGCAAAGCATGCAACCCGCAATCGACGTAATTCATTGCCCCGTCAAGCAACGATTCCACCCCTGATTTGGCAGTTAACCCGTAGGTGAAAATGCCCATCGTCCCAGCCATTGGCCGCTGCCAATAATAGGTCCATCCTCCAATCAAACTTGCTCAACTCACCCAAACAAGAAGGAGGACTTATGGCAAACCGTGTTGCATACGTAACCGGCGGCATGGGCGGTATCGGAACCGCCATTTGCCAGCGCTTGCACAAAGAGAACTACACCGTCATCGCGGGCTGCGGCCCGAACTCGGCGCGCAAAGCCCGATGGCTGGAAGATCAGAAAGCGCTCGGCTATAACTTCGTCGCATCGGAAGGCAACGTCGCGGATTGGGAGTCCACCGCGAAAGCGTTCGAGAAGGTCAGGAAAGAAGTTGGTGAAGTCGACGTGCTCGTCAACAACGCGGGCATCACGCGCGACGGCATGTTCCGCAAGATGACGTTCGAAGACTGGGAAGCGGTGATCGACACCAATCTCACGAGCCTGTTCAACGTGACCAAACAGGTCATCGAGGGCATGGTCGGCAGAGGCTTTGGGCGCATCATCAACATCTCGTCGGTCAACGGCCAGAAAGGCCAGTTCGGGCAAACCAACTACTCCACGGCCAAGGCCGGCATTCATGGCTTTACGATGTCACTCGCGCAGGAAGTGGCGACCAAGGGCGTGACGGTCAACACCGTGTCGCCGGGCTACATCGGCACCGACATGGTCAAGGCCATCCGTCCGGAAGTACTGGAAAAAATCGTTGCGACAATTCCGGTACGGCGTCTCGGCACGCCGGAAGAGATTGCGTCGATCGTCGCGTGGATCGCGTCGGATCAAGCGGGCTTTGCGACCGGGGCGGATTTCTCGCTGAACGGCGGTCTGCATATGGGCTAACGGGAACGGCGCCGCGTCGCGCGCGGCGCAGCCGTTTTCCGTTATGGACGTTGTCAGGTTCCGTGATGGTGTAGCGGCCGGCGCGAGCCGGCTGCCTCAGTGAGCTTATGACCAGAAAAGCGAGCCCTACTCGCGCTGCACCCGCGAAGTCGCCGCGCACGCACCCGAAGGCTATGCTGCGCCCGATCGTACCTGCCAAAGCAGGCGAAATTTCGCTCGACTATCACATGACGCTCGAGGCATTACGCAGCGGCGTCGCCAATCAATATCACGTCGGCAGCATGGCGCAGGCCATTTACATGGCGATGCTGCTGAATCAGCGCGGCTATGGTTCGGCCGTACCCGAGCTGTTTCGCGACGCGGAGGGCGCGATTCTGCGCTGCCGGCAGGCAGGACTCGAAACGGGCCTCTGCGTGGTCGATCACGACGCCTACGCGCTACTCGGTCAGGTTCTCACGCTCTTCGATCAGCAACTCGCGGCGGCGCCAGTACGGGAGTTGATCGCGGTCAATGCGAAGCTGAAGACGCTGTTCAGCGCCGCCAATGGCCACTGCGACGGCAACGAGAACACCGCATGACGAGGCGCGTTGGCATTTACTTGCGCAATGCGCCGCGCACGCTCGACACATCGTTTCGCGTGACCGGTCCGGCCATATTTCCCCATGTGGTCCGAACAAACGTGAGCACGCGCGCCATTTCGGTGTCCGTCAGCTTGCCGGCGAAAGACGGCATCTTGCGCGGCTCCGGTCCCGACTCGGTATGCGGACTGCCCCCGCCTTCGACCAGCAAGCGCACCAATGACGCGCTCGACGCCGACAACACCGCGGGGTTGCCCGCGAGGCGCGGATACTTGTTCGGCACCCCCGCCCCATCCATCTGATGACAGCGCGCGCAATACGATGCGTAAATGCCCGCGCCGGGTCTTTCCACATCCCCGGTTTTCAGCGCCCGTACGGTTTGCTGCGCGGCGGCGGAGCGGGCGTTGAAATAGCCGCTTGGCGCGCGCGGCGGCAGGCTCTTCAAATACGCGGCGATCGCCGCGAGATCGTCGTCGTTCAGGTACTGCGTGCTGTCTTCGACGACCTGAACCATGCTGCCGAACGGGATGAGTCCGCCGCCGTGGCCGTTTCGAAGGAACTCGACGATGTCGGTCGCGGAACTGCGGCCGAGCCCCGAGCCCGGGTCGGCGCTCAGGTTCGGCGCGAACCAGTGATCGTTGGTGCCTCCCGTCAGATAGGCCGATGCCGACTCGTCATAGCCGCGCTCTTCGTACGCCGGTCCGCGCGGCGTGTGGCAGGCGCCGCAATGGCCAAGCGATTGCACCAGGTACGCGCCGCGATTCCATTGCGCATCGCGTTTCGCATCGGCTTTGAACTGGCCTTTCGGCGCGAATGCCCAGTCCCAGAACATCAATACCCAGCGCTGATTGAATGGAAACGGCAAGCGCGTTTGCGGGGCGGGCGCCGCGACCGGTTGCACGCCGTGCATGAAGTATGCGTAGAGAGCATGCATGTCGTCGTCGGTGATCTTCGCGAACGACGGGTACGGCATCGCCGGATAAAGCCGCTTGCCCCCAGGCGCGATGCCCTCGCGCAACGCGCGCGCGAAGTCGTCATAGCTATAGCGGCCGATGCCGTATTGCGGGTCCGGCGTGATGTTCGCCGTATAGATCGTGCCGAACGGCGAACCCATGCCGAGGCCGCCGGCAAACGGCGGCGTTGCTTCAGGCGCCGCCCCCGGATGCGGCACGCGCGGCGCGGCGGTGTGGCAACCGGCGCAATCGGCGGCTTTGGCGAGATATGCGCCGCGCGCGACCTGCGCGGCGTCGGTGGAGGCGCTGGCGGCGTTTGCGGTCGCAGCTATCGTCAGCGGGCATGCGGCCGCGATGGCGAACCTGAGCGCGTTGAGAACGTCGCGCTTCATCACCACCACCTGCACGGCGACACGATCGCGACCGCGGCATCCGTTGCGATCAATGCGAACAGAAACAGCGTGCTGCACATCACCGCGACGCGCGTCAGAAACCAGTCGAGTTCGGCACGCGTGCGGCGCACGCCGTTCAGCGCACCGAACTTCAGTGGCGCGACGCGGCGCAAATTGCGCCACGCGACCCACGTGCCGAACGCGCCCGCGATCAGACACACGGTGCCGAGCGCGACGAGCGCCGGACGCATCCACGACACGAGCGGCGCGCCGAGCGGATGGTTGTACGGATAGCAGGCCTGCGCCGCGAGCGCTTCCGCGAGCATCATCTGCAACAGCCACGCGAACGGCGCCGCGAGCAGACCGATCAGCACGTAGGGCATCGAGATGTGCGAGTCTCTGGGCGCTGTCGTCATGACCACTCCCGGAACAGATACGGCGTCAGATACAGCGTGCTGAAAATGAACAGCCAGACGGCATCGACGAAGTGCCAATATAGCCCACCGACCGACAGCGCCGCGCAGCGTTTGTCGTCGAAATAGCCGAGCGCGGTCCAGATCGCCAGCAGCGTCAGCACGACGATCCCGACCAGTACGTGCGCCATGTGAAAGCCGGTAATCGTGAAGTACAGCGAACCATAGAGATGCGAGGTCAGCCCATAGGGGTGGTTGTGCCATTCGCGCAACTGAATGCCCAGGAAGATGCAGCCCAGCACGATGCCCACCGCCATCGACGCGACACCGAGCCGCAATCGCCGCCGACGCACGCAGCGCTCGCAGAACCAGACGAACACGCTGCTCGATAGCAGAATGACCGTATTCGCGCTGCCGAGCCCGAGCTTCGGCAATCCTTCCGGCGGCCAATGCTGCTGGCTTTGCGAGGCCAGATACAGATACGAGAAGATCAGATAGCCGAACAGCGCGCCTTCGGTCGTGATCAGCGTGAAGCAGCCCCACCAGCCGCTCGATCGCTCGCCCGCGCTGCCAACCGGCAACGCACGCGCGGTCTCGTCCGGTTCGCTCGACGAGCGATTGAGATCCAGTGCATCGCTCATGTCAGCCTCCCGCATCCTCGACCGCGACCGGCTCGCGCTGGATCAGCGCGCGCTCGGGCCACAGCCACGTGATGATCGAGACCGCGCAGCCGGCCAGCATCGCCCCCACGAACACCCAGGCGGTCAAGGCGAGCCCCGCGAACAATAGCGCGGCAAAGACCGCGAGCCAGAACGGCGCGTACGAATCTTCGGGCATCTTCAGGATCACGTCGGGACTCGCCTCGAGCGCGGTCGTGCCCAATGCTTCGCGACCTTGCGCGAGCAGATAGCCTTCGTCGAGTTGCGAGCGTGTTTGAACCGCGTCGCCCGGCTCCTCGATCCGGCCTTCCCACAACGGATGCCGGCTCGCGAGCGTCGGCACCACCGCGAAGTTGTACGGCGGCGGCGGCGAGCTGATCGACCATTCGAGCGTCGGCGCGTCCCACGGATTGTTGCCGGCGACCTTTCCGCGCCTCAGGCTCACCGCTATATCGATCAGAAACAGCAGCACGCCGGCCGCAAACAGGAACGAACCGAGCGACGTGACGAGATTCACCGTGTTCCAGCCCATGTCGGCGGGATACGTGTACATGCGGCGCGGCATGCCGAGCAGTCCCGCGATATGCATCGGAAAGAACGCGACGTTGAAGCCGATGAAGAGCACCCAGAACGCGAGCTTGCCGAGACGCTCGTTCGTCATCCTGCCGGTGAATTTTGGAAACCAGAAGTAGATGCCGCCGATCACCGGAAATACGTTGATGCCAAGCAGCACGTAGTGCAGATGCGCGACGACGAAGTACGTGTCGGTGAGTTGCCAGTCGAACGGCACCGCGGCCGTCATCACGCCGGAGACGCCGCCGATCACGAACAGCAGCACGAAGCCCGCGAAAAACAGGAACGGCACGCGATACACGGGGCGACCGGTCCAGATCGTCGCGACCCAGGCGAACGTCGCGACCGCGCTCGGCACCGCGATGACCATGCTGGCCGAGCCGAAGAACGACAGCGCGAGCGCGGGGATACCGGTCGCGAACATATGGTGAATCCACACGGCAAAGCCGACCACCATCGTCGCGACCGTCGCCAACGCGACCGGCCCATAACCGACCAGCGGCCGGCGGCAAAAGACCGGCAACGCATCCGACACGATGCCCATGGCCGGCAACACGACCACGTAGACCCACGGGTGCGCGAAAATCCAGAACAGGTGCTGCCAGAGCAGCGGCCGCCCGCTATTGAGCACGTCGAAGAAATGCGTGCCGATGCGGCGGTCCATCCACAGCATCAGAAACGCGAGGCTTACCGACGGCACCGCCAACAGATTACCGGCCGACGCGGTCAGCGTGCCCCACACGAGCACCGGCACGCGATCGAGCGACATGCCCGGCGCGCGCATCCTCAGTAGCGTGACGACGAAGTTCATCGCGCCGACCGTCGTCGAAATGCCGAGCAGCACCATGCCTAGCGCGTACACGTCGATATTCGGGCCGTTGCTGTACTCGAGGTCGGACAGCGGCACGTAGTTGAACCAGCCGGCGTCGGGCGCCTGTCCCGTCGGAAAACTCGCATACAGGAAGATGCCGGCGAACAGGAACACCCAATACGACAGCGCGTTCAGGCGCGGAAAGGCCATGTCGCGCGCGCCGAGCACGAGCGGCCATAGATAGTTCGAGAAGCCGGACAGAACGGGCAGCGCGTACAGAAAGATCATCGTCAGTCCGTGCATCGTGAACAGCTGGTTGTACTGTTCGGGCGTCAGCACCGTTGCGTTGGGGCGCGCCAGTTGAACGCGCATAATCAGCGCTTCGACGCCGCCCATCAGCAGAAAGATGAACGCGGTCACCAGGTAGCGCAAGCCGATGGTCTTGTGATCGACCGTCGAGAACCAGCCGCGCCAGCCGGGCCGCGACTCCCAGATTTCGCGCAGCCGCTTTTCCTGCTCGCTGCCGAGCTCGACACGGCCGCGCCGCGGCGTGCGGGTCAGCGCGGGTAGCGAAGCGGAAACGGGATGATCGGACATTGAACGGGCTCCTCGAGTGCGATGCGCTTCAATGCAGCGTCGCGAGATACGCCGACAACGCGGCGGCCTCGCTGGTGGTCAGCGCGATACTGGGCATCAATGCATCGGGTTTGATCCGCTGGGCGTGCTCGATCCAGTCGAGCAGATGGTCGGGCGTGTTGCTGAGCGCGCCTGCCGCGATCGTGCGACGCGAACCGAGATGGGTCAGATCGGGTGCCTGCACGCCAGTCGCCTTGGTGCCGCGAATCGTGTGGCAGCCCGCGCAGCGCTCCTCGAACAGATGCTGGCCGGCCGCGACGGCCGCGTCGCCCGTGGGCACGGTGGCAGCGCGTCCCTGCGCGTCGCGCCACGCGTTGAACGCCGCGGCGTCCTGCGCGATCACTTCGAACGCCATATGCGCGTGCTGCGCGCCGCAGAACTGCGAGCACTGCCCACGATAAATACCGGGACGGTCCGCCTGCAGCCACTGCTCGTTGGTTTGGCCTGGAATCGTCTCCGTCTTGCCCGCGAGTTGCGGTACCCAGAATGCGTGCACGACGTCCGCGCTTTTGAGTTCGATCTTCACCGGCTCACCGACCGGAATATGAATCTCGTTCGCCGTGGTGAAGTTGCGGGCGGGGTTCGGATCGTCGCGGTAGTCGGCTTTCCACCACCAGTCGTAAGCGGTCACGGTGATCGTCAATTGCGGATCCGACGCGGGCGACGCCACCGATTCGAGCGTGATCAATGCATAGACCAGCATCGCCAACAGCACGACCGACGACACCGCGGTGCCGATGAACACCCAGCGGATGCCGCCGGGCTCGGCGCTCAGCGCATCCGGTTGCGCCACGGGACGCTTGCGGACCATCGCGCCGATCAACAGGCCAGCGACGAACAGCGTGACCAGCGTCACGATCGCGGTGAAAACCCAGCCGAGGTACAGCGTCGGACGAGCGGCCGGGCCAGCCGCATGCAGGAAGTAGTTCAGCGGCGCCACCGTGTTCGCGTGTGCGGAGTTGGCGAAACCGATAGCGAGCGCCGGTAACAACGTGACGCTGCCGCGCGTGACGCGCCGGCCTGACGTTCTGGATGCTTCCGCTGCTGCCACTGAGAACCCCGCTGACAGTGATGACCTTTCGACACGCGCCGTCCCCTGCGAACGAGGCGACGTCCGAGCACATCAGCAAAAATCAGGCCGCGTCTGCCGAGGGTGCGGGCGTGAGGTTCGCGCTGACTCGAACAGGTCAGCAGAAGGGTGCATTCGCTCGGTTATGCGAACGCGTAGACGAGTTGCTGCGTAGGCAGGAATTGTTGCTGCGGAAATTTTTTCAATAATGGCCTTCTCAAAATAAATTGCCTTTAAAATGGCCGCGCGGCATAACTGAACTATTTTTCTTATATCACACTTGTCAGTCGATATGGAGGACTGATGCTTCAATGCTCATTCAAACTGAATAATAAGCCAATGAGCGAATTTCGCATTGGCGCGCTAGCGTTTCCCGCGTACTCTGGGCAGGAAGGTTATATCAATAGGGCGGCTGGAATGTGCACGCCGAAGTATGGCGCCATTCCCGTCGGCAGGTATTATATTTTTGACCGAAGGTCCGGAGGCATTCTTGGGCCATGGAAAGATCAGCTTAACCTGAATGGCAATAACAAGAGCGAATGGTTCGCGCTCCACGCTATCGACGGCGATATTGATGACGACAAACTCTTATGCGACGGAATCATTCGCGGCCGATTCCGATTGCACCCAAAGGGAAGATTGGGGAAAAGCGAGGGCTGCATAACTATCGATCAACTCGCGGACTGGCGTCATATCCGTTCAATACTAACCGATACGCCGAAAGTTTCAGTTCCCGGTTCGGAACTTAAAGCGTACGGTGAAGTGATGGTGAGATGAGAAAGCTCCTAATCTGCCTCGCGGTCGGTTTCGGCTTACTGCTCGCAATCTTTGCCAATGCGCTGTGGTGGATGATGAATCCCGAAGCGCCCTTGAACTTTTCGAACCCGATATGGAAATTGGCGGTTCGTCTGTATGGGGTCAAGACGGCATATCAAGAATCCGACCTGGCCTTCCTCATGTCGTCGGCCGCAATCGTGCTAGGGTTCGCCGCAGCTGTGCTGGTTTTCCGGCGGAGCAGGAAGCGTGGTCAGCGAAAGCTTGACGACTAACCATCTCCCGGTGGAAATAATCGCTGTCTCAGCACCAAAAGTTGCGCCTGAAGCCCGCCGCCCAGCGGGTTTCGCGCGGCTCGCTCCGCTCCCACGTCCGGTCGCCCAGCCTTGAAAACCGTGTCATGCCATTGACGGCGCCCAGCGCTTTCGGCAAGGCTTCTTGCACTCGTGGGCCGAGAACATTCTTCAAGGCAGTTTTGCCGTGGCACGGTCCCATCATGACGGCGGTAGCTCAATTTCTCCGTCGTCGCCTTCCGCCGATGTGTCGTATATCAGAGAGTCCTCTGTCCAAAACAGCCGGATTCGCTCTGGATATCGATAAACTCTCGCGGCGAGCAATTCCGCCGTAGTTGCCCGGTACAGCCTCAAGGCGATCCGGTCGCGAGGCAGATATGCATACCGGGCGATGTATTTCCCGTCATCTGATTTCTGATCGTGAAATGTGGCTCCTGTCATTTGCCTGACCGCGGAACGATAGTGGACCGCGCCGAGCGCGATAATTACACTCGTCGTTACGATGAACACCCTGGCGGGAACCGATCGCAGGGCCTTGCTCCTGAAGACATTCATTGATCAAAAATGCACGACGATCGACGACACGCGGTATAGCTTTTCGCTCCAGGTTCAACGTCCGTAAACTACTGATGACCGGAATGCGGGAGCACTGCTTTCTAGCCACATGACATTAATAGCTAACTGACAGTTCGAAAGAAATCAGAGCACGCCCAAACGGGGCATCCAGCCTGGCGCGCCAACCCGGTATCAGGTCGACGGCAACAGCGAAGCGATGACGCCGACGCGCGTGAACGTCGAGGTACGCGCCGCCGACGGTTCGCTGCATACCGTGTCGCGCACGCTGTATCGTTCGCGCTTCGGACCGCTGGTCAATCTCGGCACGATGTCGCCCGCGCTCGCGTGGAATGCGCAGCAGGCGTTCGCGCTGCGCGATATCAATACCGACAACTTCCGCGTGTTCGAAAACTTCCGCGCATGGAATCAGGCGGCCTCGCTCGACGATTTCATCGCCATCCAGAAGAAGAACGCGGCGATGCCGTGGGTCAACACGCTCGCGATCGGCCGTGACGATCCGCGCGTCTGGTACGCGGATATCGGCGCGACCCCTGACGTGCCCGACGAACTCACGCAGCGTTGCACGCCGCCGGTCGGCCGGGCACTGGCGCGGATCATGCCCGGCGTGCCGGTCCTCGACGGTTCGCGCAGCGACTGCGACTGGCGCGACGAGCCCGGCGCGGTACAGCATCATGCGTTGCCGGTCGCGCAGATGCCGTCGCTGCTTCGGCGCGACTATGTCGGCAATTTCAACGACAGTTACTGGCTCAGCAACCCGGCCGAACCGATGACCGGCTACGCGAAGATCATCGGTGCGACCGCGACGCCGCAGACGCTGCGCACGCGACTGGGCCATACGATCGCGGCGCAATTGCAGAGCGATCCGCATGGCGTTTGCGCCGATACACTCGGTCACGCTGCGCTCGACAGCCGCTCGATGTCGGCGTTGCTGTTCGAGCAACCCGTGCTCGACCGTCTGTGCGGCAGCGACGCACTCGCGGCCCTGCCGGCCGGCCCGAACGCCGACCCGCAGCGCGCGGCGTGCAAGGTACTCGCCGCATGGGACGATACGGCCGCGGCCGACGCAGTGGGGGCAACCTTGTGGGACGAACTGTGGCGACGTCTGCTGACGATACGGCCCGCGCAGCTATACGCGGTACCGTTCGATCCCGCGAAGCCGTTGACCACACCCGCGGGCATCGCCGCCGATCCGCCGCAGCTCGCCGCCGCGCTGCATGACGCGCTCGCGGCACTGCAACGCGCCGGCATCGCGATCGATGCACCGCGCAGCGTGGCGCTCTACGTGCAACGCAACGACGAGCGCATTGCGCTATTCGGGGGTTGCGACGCGGGCGGCTATTTCACCTCGGCGTGTGCCGCGCATCCCTTCGATGCGAGCGGCTATTCGATGAACGTCAAGCCAATGGGCGACACCTATCTGCAGATAGTGTCGTTCGCCGGCGCTCAGGTGATCGCGCGCACGCTGCTCGCACCGTCAGAATCGGATGACCCGGCGTCGCCGCACTATGCCGACGGGACGCACGATTACGCGGCCCAACGCTGGACGATTATTCCCTTCTCCGAAGAAGCGATTGCGCACGATCCGGCGTTGAGTGTGCGCACGGTAAGTTCGTCGGATTCCGAGGGAAAAGCGCAATAAATAAGCGGTACGACGGGCAACAGGCCCGTCGTACCGCAGAAAATCACAGATCGAGCACCAGCAGCGGCGATTTCGCGCGCGAGCAGCACGGCAGGAACTGATCGTTTGCCGCGCGTTCCTCGTCGGTCAGATACGAATCCAGATGATCCGGCTCACCGGACAGCACCCGCGTCAAACAGGTACCGCACACGCCCTGCTCGCACGACGTGATCACTTCGACGCCATGCGCGGCCAGCGCCTGCACGACCGTGCATTCGGGCCGCACGTCGATCGTCGCGCCGCTGCTCGCGATGCGCACCTGGAAGCTGCCGCCCGTCGCCGCCTGATTCGCGGCCGCGCCGAAGAACTCGTAGTGCAGCCTGTGTTCCGGCCAGCCCTTCGCACGCGCGGTCTCGAGCACGAAGTCCATGAAGCCGCGCGGACCGCAGACATACAGGTGGGTGCCGGCCGGCGCATCGCTGAGCGTCTGCTCGATATCGAACGTCGAGCCGCCCGGATGGTCATCGTGATGAAGCTGGACCGACTTCGCGAAGCCAGCTTGTGCAAGACGCTCGACGAACGCCGTGCGTTCCTTCGAGCGCGTGCAGTAGTGCATGTCGAACGAAGCGCCCGTGGCGGCAAGCCGCTCGGCCATGCAAAGAATCGGCGTGACGCCGATCCCGCCCGCGAGCAGCAGATGATGAGCCGCATCGTCAGCGAGCGCGAAATGATTGCGCGGCGCGCTGATCTGCAGGCGATCGCCTTCGCGGACCAGATCGTGCACCGCTTTCGATCCGCCGCGTCCCCCTTCGTCGCGCAGCACCGCGATCAGATAGCGATGCGTTTCGCGTGGATCGTTGCACAACGAGTACTGACGCACGAGCCCGTTTGGCAAATGCAGATCGACGTGCGAGCCGGCGTCGAAGGCCGGCAACGCCTGAGCGTTTTCGCTCTCGAGTTCGAAGCTCGCGATACCGAGCGCTTCGTCGCGCCGGCGCGCCACCACCACATTCAGCACGGGATGATTCATGTCGCCGGCCGCACGGGAATGACGCGCGTCACTTCAGCCTGCGGCGCGCCCGTCTCCGCGCGTTCCTGCGCGACGAGCCGATCGATCACGCGACGCGACATCACGCCGCCCGCATCGATATTGAGCTTCAGCAGATTGCGCTCGGGCCAGCGCAACAGGTTCTGCTGCTGACGTTCGAGCATCTCCAGATCTTCACTGAAGATCTTGCCCTGCCCTTCGCGGATGCTCGCGGTCAGCGCCGCATCGTCGGGACGGAAATTGCGCGCCATGCCCCAGAAATACCAGATCGACGTTTCCGTTTCCGGCGTGATGAAATCCACCACGATCGACGACGCTTTCTGGTCGGCCGGCGCGTGATAGCCGCCATGCCCGGCATGCGCGACGCCCACCTCGATCAGCACGTGACTCGGCGGCGTGAAGTGGCAGATCTGCCAACGGTCGACGGGCACGTCGTCGGCGAGACCATTGCCGCGCAACGCCATCTTCCAGAACGGCGGCGCCGCGACGTTTTCCATGAAACGGCTCGTGCGCACGGTATCGCCTTCGGCCACGGTTTTGGGCGCGGCTTCGTCGATTTCCTTTTGCCCGATGCTGTTCGCGTGCACATAGGTCTCGTGCGTCAGATCCATCAGGTTGTCGATCATTAGCCGGTAATCGCAGCGGATGTGATAAAGACCGCCGCCGTACGCCCATTCGGCACTCTCGGCCCACTCCAGATGATGCAGCTTGGCGGCATCGGCCTGCGCCGCATCGCCGGGCCACACCCAGACGAAGCCATAGCGCTCGATCGCTGGATAGCTTCGAATCGATGGAAAGCCGTTGACGCGTTGCCCCGGCATGCCGGTCGCCTTGCCCTGACAGCCCATTTCGAGGCCGTGATAGCCGCACACGAGCGTGCCATCGCGCACGAAACCGAGCGACAGCGGCGCGCCGCGATGCGGACAGAAGTCTTCGAGCGCCACCACGGCACCTTCCGCGTTGCGATAGAAAACCATCGGCTCGCCGCAGATCTGCCGGCCGAGCGGCTTATCCGCGACTTCATCGGGCATACATGCGACGTACCACGCATTCTTGGGAAACATGTCAGTCTCACTCCCTGGATTATTCATGGATTGCATTCAGCCTACTCATTGAGATTCAGTGTACTCAATGTGTCTTTAATGATTAAATGAAGGTTTTCCCCTAGACGAACTTTCAATCAGGTAACACGAACGCCGGTTCGCCATTTCCATTCGCAACGAAAAGGCGCGAGGTCTTCAGAACTAATATGGTCACTTCAACCGATACCAGCACTTCCGCGATCAGCATCGATCTGTACGACCAGCCCGGCCATTTGATCCGACGCGCGCATCAGATTTCCGTGTCCATGTTTCATGATCTGATCGGACGCGAGGTGACGCCCGTTCAGTATGCGGTGCTCAGAATGCTGCAGGAATTGCCCGGACTCGATCAGGTCACGCTCGCGCAGCGAGTGGGCCTCGACACGTCGACCACCGCCGATATCGCGGTACGGCTCGAAGCGAAAGGCTGGATCGTGCGCGAAGTTCTGCCGCGCCGCCAGCGTCGTCTATTGCTGACGCCGGCTGGAGAGCAGTTGCTCGATGAATTGATCCCCGGCGTCAACGCGCTCAATCACGGCCTGCTCGACGGGATGGGAGACGAGGATGCGCGAGAGCTATTGAGACTGTTGAGAAAGTTCGTGCATCTGAATAACGATCAGAGCCGCGCGCCGCTGCGCAGCGCGAGCGACGACGCGAATCCGAACTAGCAGACAGCGCGCTCTCCGTACTACGACGCCATCTCCACCACGATCTTGCCGCGCACGTGGCCTTTCGCGAGCCGTTCCAGCGCCTTGGCCGTCGCATCGAACGCAAACCGTTCGGCGACCACGACACGCACGCTGCCCTTGTCGAGCAACGACGCGATCTCCGTCAATTGCCGGCCGTCGGGTCGCGCGGTATAACGCGTGGCCCGTGCGCCATGGTTCGATGCCTCGGTCTGCGACGGCTCGTTGAGCGTCGAGACCAGCGCGCCACCGGTCGCGACCGCCGACCACGAGCGGCGCTGCGTATCGCCGCCGATCAGATCGAACACGAGGTCGATGTCGCGCGCGACGTCTTCGAAGCGCTGCGCGTGATAGTCGATCACGCGATCCGCACCGAGCGAGCGCACGAACTCGATGCCGTCGCCGGACGCCGTAGCGTACACTTGCGCGCCCTTCTGCTTGGCGAACTGCACGGCGAAATGTCCAACGCCGCCCGCGCCCGCATGGATCAGCACGCGGCCGCCGGCTTCGAGGCAGCCGTGATCGAACAGCCCCTGCCATGCGGTCAACGCGGCGAGCGGCACGGCGCCCGCGGACCCCACATCCAGTTTTTCCGGCGCATGCGCTAGCGCGCTCGCGGACACGACGACGAATTCCGCGTACGCACCCTGTCCCTGGCCAACGAAGCCATACACCTGCTCGCCCGCGCGCCATTGCCCGACGCCCTCGCCGACCCGTTCGACCACTCCGGAAAAATCGCGCCCGAGCGTATAGGGCAGCTTCTCTTCACGAATCAACGGGTACTGGCCCGAGCGCGTCTTCAGGTCCACCGGATTGGCGCTGGCCGCGCGCACGCGCACCAGCACCTGGCCGGCGCCAGGCTCGGGGATCTCGATCTTCTCGGCCTTGAACACTTCGGGACCGCCGAAGCGGTGAATGCGATATGCGAGCATCGTGCTCATGATGGCCTTCTCCTTGAAAGGTCCTGTGTCAGCGGCGCTACTTTGCCGGCTGCGCGCAAGTCGCGTTCCTCATCGCCGGGTTCTTTTCCATTCGCACGACGTGCGCCGCTGGAAAACGCAACACGAGCCCGCGCGCCGAGGCACGAGATATGCGAGAGGTACCGGTAGGCGCGCAGTCGTGATGTACTCATTCACGGAGGAACCATGTCACAGCACCCCGCCCATTCCCAGGATCACCGCCACCCCGGTCAGCCGAATCCCGCTGACGTCGAAAAAGCAATCAGTGGTGTGAATTACCCGACCACACGCGAAAAGCTGGCCGCGCAGGCGCGCAAAAATCACGCGAATACCGACATCGTCGATCTGGTCGACCGTCTGCCCGATCACAATTTCGACAGCCCGGCCGCGGTGGCGAAGCAAATCGCGCGTATTCAATGACGCTGCGATCCGTCGAGTCGGAGCCGGACTCCGAACCCCATTCCGCCGGACCCGACGCGCGAATGAAGAAAACCGGCGATGTGCGTATCGGCATTTCCGGCTGGCGCTACCAAGGTTGGCGCGGCAGCTTTTACCCAGAGGATCTCAAACATGCAGCGGAGTTACAGTACGCGTCGGCGCTATTCGGCACGATCGAAATCAACGGCACGCATTACAGCCTTCAATCGCTCGATAGCTGGCAGCGTTGGTACGCGCAAACGCCTGACGGCTTCGTGTTTGGCATCAAAGGCGCGCGCTATCTGACTCATATGCTGCGGTTTCGCGATGCGAGCGCACGTGTCGGCATCGCGAACTTCTTCGCGCAGGGGCTACTCGCGTTGAACGAAAAGCTTGGTCCGATCCTATGGCAATTTCCGCCCTCGTTCCGATTCGAGCCCGAGGCAATGGAGCGCTTTCTGAGCGTGTTGCCGTCCGACATCGCGAGCGCATCGGCGCTGGCGAAGCACCATGATGCGCGTGTCAAGACGCCTTATGTCGCCATCGATCGCAAGCGGAAGTTGCGTCACGCGGTCGAAGTGCGCCACGCGAGCTTCGTCGATCCGGCGTTCGTGACCTTGCTTCGGCATTACGGGGTCGCGCTCGTCGTTTCAGATTCCACCGAACCGTGGCCCGTCGCCGAAGATCTGACGGCGGACTTCGTCTATCTTCGCCTGCACGGCAGCGAAGCCAAATACTCGGGTTCGTATGGGGACGACGCTCTGCAACGATGGGCCGAGCGAATCGATGCATGGCGCGGCGGCTCCCAGCCTGCCGACGCGCGCTTGATCGCGCCGCAACTCCGGCCGCCTCGCCGAGCCGCGCGAGACGTCTACTGCTACTTCGACAACGATGTAAAAGCTCGGGCGCCGTTCGACGCACAACGATTGATGAAAGGCCTCGGATTACGAGCGACGCACGCGCCGGCGTCATCCTGAGCGCTTGCCGCCGTGGGCCAGCTTCTGTGCGGTGCGCAATGCTGCGACGATGCGTTCGTACACCTCGCGACGCGTTTCAGGGTCCGGCGCGCGCAGCGCAAACGACGGATGGTACGTCGCGACCACGCGTTGCTCGCCGCGCTCGAGCGTTTTGTCGAACGCGTCCTGCAAGCGCGCGTGCGAGTCGTGAACAACCGCTTTCAACGCGGTCGCGCCCAGTGCCACGACCACGCGCACATGCGGCATGTCGAGTTCCTGCTCCAGCCAGTAGCCGCAAGCATCCACTTCACGCTGAGCGGGCGTTTTGTGCAAGCGACGCTTGCCGCGCGCGATCCACTTGAAATGCTTGACGGCGTTCGTCACGTAGACGTCGTCACGCTTGACGCCCGCTTCTTCGAGCGCGTTGTCGAGCAACGCGCCGGCCGGCCCGACGAAGGGCTTGCCCTGCAGATCTTCCATGTCGCCGGGTTGCTCGCCGACCAGCACGATCGACGCATGCCGCTGCCCTTCGCCGGGCACGGCCTGAGTCGCGTTGCGCCAGAGCGCGCAACGGCGGCAATCGTCGAGCTTCGCCGGATGCTGATCGGGTTCGACATCCGCTGGCTCCGATTGCGGGTCGCCATGCGCGCGCTTTTTCTGCGGCCTGTCGGTCATGGGTACGACCGCGCGTGCTGAACCGCTTATTTCTCACTCTTCTTCGGAATCTTCGCGCCCGACTTGCGCGCCTGATTCAACGCGATCGCGACAGCCTGCTTGTGCGGCTTGCCATGCTTCGACTCGGTCTTGATGTTGTGCGACACGGTCTCTTTCGATGTACCTTTCTTCAGCGGCATGATCTTCTCCGGGTGTAGATGACGAGAGGAAAAATCAGGACCCCGCACGGAATGGCGTCCCTGCACCGAAGCTACGCAGCATATGCTGTGCCCGGGAGCCTCATCGGCCGGATCGGCCGCGTCGAAATCAACCGGAAACGCCCGCTGCCGCCGCGTTCAACGCCAGCGACACGCCGCCCACCAGAATCAGACTCGACGCCCATACCGCATCGAGATTGAACCAGCTGCGCGACACGAACCTGAGCCCAAGGTAGCGATAAACGAGCCATGCGAGCACGCCGCCGGCCATCGTCATCGCGGCCGCATGCACCGCGGAGACCGACAGCGCCATGCGCAGACTCGTTTCGATCAGCGTTTGGGCGGCTTGGTGCGCGCTGTCCATTGCTTCTGCGCGGCACAGACCGAGGTAGATCGGCACCAGCATCAAGCCGGCGCCGTGCGCGATCGCCACCGCGAACGACCAGAGCGCGAGCCGCGACGGCGGAATTCTCGCCAGTACGCGCGGATGGCGCCGGCGCATCAGCAACACCAGACCGAAGCCGATCACCAGCACGCTCGCGCCGATCTGCATCTGACGCTGCCACGCGAGCACACTGGCCAGCATCGCGAACGGCAGCATCATCAGCAATATGGCGAGCGCGTGCCCCGCCGCGAGATAAAGAAGCGCTACGACCAGCGCTTGCGAGCGCCGCTGCATCAGCGCGTTCGACACCGCGAGCGGCCACCCCATCGCCGGATTAAGTCCGTGATACACACCGCTCGCGAGGACGGCCAGCCACAGTGCCGCTTGCGGCGACACCGCGCCGCTCAAACGCCCACCGAGGGATAGCAGAACGAATCGGTCGAGCAGTCGCCGCCTTCGAGGCGAATCTGGTGCGCGCGATAGCCGGCGGGAAACTCGACGAAGTAATCCTCGGCGAGCTCGAGACCGCCATTGGGCTCGGCATGCGCCATCACTTGCACGCCGGGCACCCCATCCGGGTAGAACTGGTCGTCCCACGTCGAATAGAGCGAGTTGGTCCAGTAGATGCGCTTGCCGTCGCGACTGATCTCGACCATCTGCGGACCGCCGGCGAAAGCCTTGCCGTTCGGATGCGGCGCGCAATGTTCGATTCCACCGATGCGCACCGAGCCCGTCAATTTCGGCTTGCGCGGTTCGCTCACGTCGTACTGGCGCATCTCGCCGGTGCCCCAGCAGGAGACGTAGAGGAATTTATCGTCGATCGAAAGATCGATGTCGGTGACGAGCGGCGGCACCGCGCCGAAACCTTGCAGCAGCGGCGGCAACTCGTCGGCATGCGCGGGCTCCGGTGGAATGGTCGCGGTCTTTTCGATGTGGAAGTGGCCGCCTTCGCGCCACCAGGTCCAGATCGACCCTTCCAGATTCGTCGTATCGACCACGACGCCGATAAAGCCGTACTCGCGGCTCGGGTCGTGCGCGGGCCGCACTTCGAGCGCCATCTGATGATTCGCGCCGAGATCGAGCGTCTGCACGTTGCGCCTCGCGCGCAGATCCCAGCAGTGCACGCGGTGGCCGTATTTGTTCGCGAGCAGGTCTTCGGGCACGATGCCGTTTTCGAATTGCGGCGGCAGCGCCCATTCGGTCGACACCATGTAGTCGCGCGGCAGATTCCACCAGAAGTCGTAATGCTTTTCCTGCGCGCCGCGCTCGATTTCCCAGCGGCCCAGCACCTCGAATGTTTGGCAGTCCATGATGAAGATTCCGGGCGGCCCGTCGGTGCCGTCCTTGCCACCACCGCCGAGCGTGCTCACGTAGATGCCCTCCGGTCCGCAATGCACGGTGTGCGGACGCGAATAGCCGGTCTTGCGGAAAATTTCCTCCGGCTCGATGATCTTGTGAATCTTCGCCTGGGTCGGATGCGGCTTCGTATCGACGATATAGATGCGCGACGAGCGCATGCCCGGAATGATCAGATAGCGACGTTCCAGAAACGCGTGGCCCGTCAACGGCGACAACGCGGACGAACACGCGTTCCAGCCGAAGTGATGGAATTCGTCGCCCTTGTTCGGCACCGGCACCGTGTGGACCACCTGGCTATAAGTCGGCGAACCGGGCTTCACGTCGATCACGGCGAGCGCGTCGGGCTGCGAGGAGTCCGGACTTAGCAGCACCGTGTACGCGTATTCTTCCGCCGGCGCATCCATCGCGAGCTTCGGCGATGCATGAAAGGTAGGATCGGGGCGCATTCTCATGATGGCACTCTCCCTGTCGTTCGAACGGTTCTGAACGGAAGCCCGGCCCGCCAAAAATCGAACCAGCGCGTAACTTTAGATTTGTAGTTCACGATAGCGACCGACGCAACCGGAAATATGCACCCGAACGCAGGTGCGATCCGGCTGCCGGGCCGCATCGCACGAGAACTGCCAATCTGGTGGGGGTGAAGAGGCGCGGGGAAGGCGGTATGGCGGGGTGGTATTGGAGGAATGAAAGGGAGCTAGCGGTTTGGGGCTATTGCGCTATCGCGCACGCCGAGCTTCGATAAAAGCTTCGACATAACGCAGCGCCTGTTCGCACTGCTCGGGCGTGAACGCGTGAATGCTCGCCGGAACCGGATCGAAGCCAAGCTCGGTCGCGGCCCACCGGATCGCTTTCGCGCGGGCTTCGAACGCGTTGACACCATCGCGGCGCACCTTCCCGGCAACGAGCGGTTCGAGCGCATCGTGCAGCTTGCTCTTCGACTCGCGCAACGTTGCGTCGGCGAGGCGGCCGAGCGGCAGGTTGTGTTTGCTGCGCGAATAAACGCCGATCCACGCCTGACATGCGGTGCAGATCCACAGCGGCCCTTGATCGCTGCGATAGGGGTAGGACTCGTCGCCGTAACGCGCGAGCAACGCACGGTTGCCGCAGTAGTCGCATGACGGCTGCGGCAGTGCCTTGACGGGCTTGCCTACGCGCATGGGGAGTGCCCCGGGAAAAATTCTTCGTACTTCATCGCATCGATCCGACTGGCGGAAACGGGTAGAGCCACACAGTTTAATGGAATGCCCGTACCCGCATGCAAGACTTAGCTTCTCTCCGCGATCTCCATCACCACCCGGCGCCGCGCGGCCAGGCCTTCCGCCGACCGTCGCCGGACCAGTTCCACCACCGCTTGCGGCGCCAACGCCGGATCGCCCGCGTCGAACGGCGGGGCTGGCGCGTATTCGAGTTCGAGCTGGATCGCCTGCGCCTCTTCTACGCCCGCCAGTTCGGCCGCGACGGTCAACCCGAAATCGATGCCCGCTGTCACGCCGCCGCCGGTAATCAGATTGCCATCGCGGACCACACGCGCATGCGTCGGTATCGCGCCGAGCGGTTCAAGCAGCGAGTGAAACGCCCAGTGAGTCGTCGCGCGCCGCCCGCGCAGCAAGCCGGCCGCGCCAAGCAGCAACGCGCCGGTGCAGACCGACGTCACGTAGCGCGCGCTGGCGGCCTGTCGGCAAACGAAGTCGATCGTTTGCTCGTCTTGCAACAGGTCGGTCACGCCGCTTCCGCCTGGCACACAGATCACGTCGAGCGGCGGGCAGCTTTCGTAGGTCGTGCTCGGCGTCAGCACGAGCCCGTTACTCGACACCACGGGCTCCCGTGTCTTCCAGATCAGATGCATCGTGGCGCCCGGCAACGATGCAAGTACGTCGTGCGGGCCAGTCAGATCGAGTTGCTGTACTTTCGGAAACACCAGAAAACCGATTTGCAGGTTCATAGGGATACCTTATTCAGGGAGAAATCGAAACGCGTGATCCGCCGCGTCTTCCAGGTGGACGGACTGATTCTATGCGCGTAGGCTTTGGCAAGACTGCCATTAACCCCAGTTTTTCTGCCACGCGCGCGCGCTCTCTCTTACAGCCCCTGTTACACACGATATGTCCAGCGCTCCCCCCTCCATCGTGCTGCTCGCCTTCCCCAACATGCAACTGCTCGACGTCAGCGGTCCGCTGCAGGTATTTGCGTCCGCCAATGAACTCGTCGCGCAGCGTGGGCTCGACGAACTCTACTCGCCCCGCGTCGTGGCAGCCGAAGCCGGGCCCGTCACGTCGTCGTCGGGACTTGCGGTACTCGCCGGTTCGCTGCGCTCGGTGAAAGCGCCGGTCGATACGCTGATCGTCCCGGGCGGCTGGGGGATTCGTCAGGCATCGGCCGATCAGCGTCTGATCCGCTGGACGCAGCGCCATGCGCCGCATTGCAGACGCGTTGCCTCGGTCTGCTCGGGCGCGTTCCTGCTCGCCGAGGCGGGACTGCTCGACGGCCGCCGCGTCGCCACGCATTGGGGGCGCTGCGACGAACTCGCGCAGGCGTATCCGCAACTGCGCGTCGAAGCCGATCCAATCTTTATTCGTGACGGGGCTATCTGGACATCGGCGGGCGTCACCGCCGGCATCGACCTCGCGCTGGCCATGCTCGAAGAGGATCACGGGCGCGCGTTGGCGCTCGATGTCGCGCGCGAGCTCGTCGTGTTTCTGAAGCGGCCGGGGGGTCAGTCGCAGTTCAGCGCGACGCTGTCGCTGCAACATGCCGACGACCGTTTCGGCGAATTGCATGCATGGATGACGTCGCATCTCGCAACCGACCTGTCGGTCCCCGCGCTCGCGCGACGGCTTCATATGAGCGAGCGCAGCTTCATGCGCCACTACAAGGCACAAACGGGCCGCACGCCGGCCCGCGCGGTCGAGCAGTTGCGCATCGAAGCGGCACAGCGCTTGCTCAGCGAGACATCCTGGTCGATCAAACGAATCGCGGCGCGGTGTGGATTCGGCAGCGAGGAAACGATGCGATGCAGCTTCGTGCGTCAGCTGCGCGTGGCGCCGCAGGTGTATCGCGAGCGCTTTTCATCGACGTGACTCGTCGACGTGAAATGCGCGGCCGTCCGACATCACTCAGTAGCGACGTTTGACGATCAGCGTCGCGCCCGTATCGTGAGAATGCAGAACCGCGACGCGCGCGGTGCCGGAGAACACCCAGTCGTCGATCGTCAAGGACAAGCGTCGCTGCGGTGACGCGCCTATCGACAACACTGAACTGTTCATCTGAACGATGGACAATTGCGGCGCGGTAGACGGACCCAGTTGCAGAGGATTCGAAGCATTTTGCGCGGCAGGTTTTGCGCCCGGTTCGGACACCGGTGCGAACTCCGGTCCGGACGACACCAATGCCTTCGCAGTGCCGAGCTGGACATCGCGCGTCACGTCCACACTATAGTAATTCTCCATTTGCGCGAAGAACGGCTTGCCCTGATCCCCGTGATACTCCATCGCATAGCGCTGCTGCTCGAAGTAGTGCCGAGGCTCGGGAATCGGCGGCACGACTTCGACGGGCGACGCGACGATGTTGGCGACCATCATCGCTTGCGGCACATCGCCGAAGGGGCCGCCCGCAAACGCGTAGCCGCTCACCAAGACGAGTACCGCTCCGACAATCCTCTCGTTTTGGCACGTCATCGCATGCCTCCAGTGAAGGAATTGAAATGTCACATGACACGGCGCTCCCGTCGAACCGAGCGCCTTGCAGCGTCGCTTGCACTCAGACATTGTAGTCAGTCATTGGCGTACTGGTAGGTCAAAGTGTGGGGTATCTCGCGTGTGCGGCGAGCGCATGCGCCTTCGCGACTCAGCGCTGGAGTCGACGTCGAAGTGGACCGATTGAGAATGATTCCTGGCAACGCTCTCCGGCCTCGAAGACCGGCAAGAGCTTCTGGCGCAAGCCTCGTGAGTCGGTCGAACCCGGCAACTCTTGCGAGGTTTCGCAATCAACTACGCGGTTCGATCGGATACCTGCACCTTCAACCGTTGCAGCGTCAACGTTCGCGCTCGCGTGGGTCAGTCGACTCGTGTCGGCCGGCCATTGAATGCCGGCGCGATCTGCAAAACGATCGTTCGAATGCGCTTTCGCCAGGCGCGCGGCCATGCGAGAACGGCATCCGGCATGAAGCGCGCGACGAGCAGCAGCAACGCGAGCAGCGCTGGACACCAGCGCAGATCGGTCGGCACCGGTTCGCGGCGAGCGAAGCGCGCATCGAGCAGCGCATCGCCGAACGACGTCACGTTCAGCAGGCGCCGGTAGTCGAGGCCAGTCTGCCCCGCCACCGACGCAAGGTACTCGCCGTGCAATTCGGACAACTCCTCGTGCGTTTGCGCCTCGACACCGGAGCCTGGCGTCGGCGGCAGCTGGATCACGTCGTCGGCCTGCCAGTAGCCGATCCGGTTACCGTCGGCGTCGGTCTTCGGAATCGCTGCGGGCTGGTCGCCCCCAACGCCGATCAGCCAGCCCCTGATTCGCGCGGCATTGATGCCCTCCATCAGCGGGCGCGACGCCGATACCGGCGGCGCCTCCTGACCATCGGTGACGAACGCGATGGCCGCGCCGCCGCCGACCTCCTGCGCGACCCGCACGGCCGAATACACACCGCCCTCGGCAATGCGGCTCCAGTTGGTCCAGCGCATGCGCCCGTCGATGCCCTCGAGCGACACCAGCAGCGCGTCGTAGTTGCCACAGACTTCGAGCGGCGCCATCAGCAGCAACACCCGCTGCCCCGTGAACACGCTCCAGCCGACCTTCGAGCCGCACGGCAAGCGCCCGAGCGCGTCGCGCATCGCGGCCTGCGCGAATTTGAGCCGGCTGACCGGAGCGCCGTCGAACACCACGTCCTCGACGTCCATGCTTTGCGTGATATCGAACGTCACGAGGTAGTTAAACGTGTTGCGCGGCAAAGTGACGTCCGGCATCGCAACCGCCGCGATCAATGCGACGAGCGCGAGCGGCGTCAACGCGTGGCGCCATCTTGCGAAGCCGCGCTCGCGCGAGACGCCGCTCATGGCAAGTCCTGGCTCTGCGGGTCACGCAGCTTGACGTTGTGCTGCTCTTTCACATCGGGCCCGGCGAGCGCGGACGGCGTTTCCGGCGCAAGCCACAGCGCGCGCTCGAGGTTGTAGCGCGCGTCCCAATCGTCGGGCGCCGCGCGCAGCGCGAGCCGGTAGCGCGCCTTGGCCTCACCGATCATCGCGAGAGACCTGACCGTCTGCGCCGTGTCGCCGCTGCCTTCGCGCAGGTACAGGTTGCCGAGATCGAACAGCGCCGCGCGGCCGACTTCGTCAGGCGGGCTGCCCTCGGGGATCAGACCGTTATAGAGCCGCGCCGCCGCGTCATACGCGCCCGCTTTCGACAGCGCTATCGCGCGGGCCAGTTGGACCTCGCGCGCGTCGTCGCCGGCAGCCTGGTCGCGCGCAGCGGCGTTCGTCGCGAGAATGGCCTGATCGACGCGCTCCGCGTGCTGCAGACGAACGAAGCCAGACGCGGCCCACGCGGCGCAACCGATCGCCACGGTGCCGAACAGCGTGTGGATCAGCGTGCGCTTCATGCCCAGCTCCTGACCTGCAACTGGTGCAGCAGCACCAGCAGCGCCGAACAGAACAGCGCGAGCGCGAAACAGTACAGACTCAGGTCCTGGCGAGGCAGATGCTCGACGAACGTCGTCGTCGCGTTCTGCTGCCGGTTGATCTCCGCGATCGCCGCCATCATCGCCTTCGGGTCTTCGGCCTGAAACAGCCTATACGGTGTCCTGAGCGCCAGAAAGAAGCGATGCAGCTGCGCTTCGGCCGAGGTTCCGCTGACGGGCTGCGTCGCGTTCAGATCGGGACTGAAGACGCTGCTGCGCAAGTAGATGAAGTACAGGGCGATCCGGTTGCGTCGCAGTCCCGCCTCGATGCGCCGTTGCATCGTTTCGTCGAGCAACGCGCCGCCATCGGAGACCAGCACGATCGCGCGGCGGCCCGACGACAAGCGCCCGTCGAACTGCGCGATCGCCGCGAGCATGCCGCGATCGAGCTCGGTGTCCGGCATGCCACGGCCAATCGCCGTCGCCGCGACAGCGGCCTCGATCACGCGATGGTTGTACGTGAACGGCATCGCCAGCACGGGGTTGGTGCCGAACATCATGAACGCGAGCCGGTCGTTGGGCCGCTGCTCGACGAAGCGCGTCAACGCGGCGCGCGCCACGTGGTTCTTGGAGTCGCCGCGCGGCGCCTCGACGCCCTTGCTGCCCATCGGCTCGTCCATGCTCGCGCTGCGGTCCATCAGGATCAGGATCTGCGCGCCGCTGCCGGTGCGCAGCACCTGCAACTGCGAGCGCCCCGGCCCCGCCAGCCCGACGACGATCGCGGCGATCGCCAGTGCCGCGCCGCCGCGTACGAGCCAGCCGGCCGCGCGCCCGAGATCGTCGGCGGGCAGCCACGCGACGCTCGAAAACACCAGCGTGTCGCTGCGTCGCCGCAGCAGCGGCAGCGCGGCGAGCGGCAGCAGCACCAGCATCCACGGCAGGGCGAAATCGAGGCTCATGGTCATCGCTGATGGCGCCTCTCCGCCCGATACAACGCACGGCACAGCGCGTGCAACGAAAGCTCGCCGGGATTCCCGACGGCCTTCGGCGCCGGTGTGAAAAAGCGCTCGGACGACGCCAGATAGAAACGTTCGAGCTGCGCGCGCAGCGGTTGCAGATAGGGCGCGCGCGCGAGCAACGCGGATAGCGAAGCCGCATGCACGACCTGGCCGGCGGTTTCGTTCAGTGCGCGATGCAGGCAGACCCACGCATCGTTCGATGAAGCAGCGGGCGCCTCCGGCAGCCGCTGCATCTGCCGCCATGCACGCGCGAACGGCAGCCGTGCCGCCTCGCGTCGGTTGCGCGCCCACCACCAGCTCGCCCACGCGAGCAGGGTCGCGAGCAGCAGGCCGAGCGCCCACGCGATCTGCCGACGCCAGCCGGCCGTGCCCAGCATGGGTGCCTGACGATCGGGCCGCAGCGGCTGCAAATCCCCTGCGGCGAACGCCGTTTGCGGCGTCAACGGTCCGATGCTCGCCGGCCATTCGGCGACCTGCAATTGCGTGCCCGCCGCCGACGTCAACGTCAACGCGGGCAACGTGATCTGCGTGAGCGTCTGCGGCGCGTTGACGACCTGATACGCGATCACCATCCACTTGCGGCCGTTGGCATCGGTTTCGAGCGTCACGGGCCGGCGTTCGAGCCACACGCCCGTGCGTCCGACCGAAGGCGGCGTGACCGCGCCGATGTCCCGATCGTTGGCCTCCAGCAGCACGCGCTGCGTCAGCACATCGCCGAGCACATAGCCGAACGCGCGCGGCTCCTGAACGAGCGCGGTCGCCACGGCGGCGCTGGCCGTCGCGCTCGCGGCGCCGCAGAGCGACGTGATCAGCATAAGCAGCGCCGCCCGACGAGCGACGCCACCGCGCACACCGCGCGCGCTCATACCGTCATCTCCAGAAAGTAGCGCGACATCGCTTCCGGTTCGAACGCGCCTTCGACATAGAACGGCCGGATGCCGCGCGCGCCGAACCCCGCGACGAGTTCGTCGCGACGGCGCGCGACGCCCTCGCGCCAGCGCTCGCGCACATCGCGGGAAAGCCACACGCGACGCTCCTCGCCAGACTCCGCATCGTTGACGGCCAGCAGCGAGGCGTGCTGCGGCGGCGTGATCTCGGCGGCGTCCCACACGACCATCGGCACCACGCACGCATGCACCAGCATGTCGAGTACCGACGACAGTCGCGCGAGCGGCCAGTGGAAATCGGACACGACGAACACGAGCGCCTGGCGTCCAGCGATACGGATCGCGCAACGCCGCAATCCTTCGACGGCCGCGCGTCCGGCCTGACGTCCGGCCTGACGTTCTGCCTGACTATTCGCCCGACGATCAGCCGTTTCACCGGCGCGTTCGCGCAGCATGCTCGCGAGCAGCGAGCCCGTGCCCCGCCCCGTGCGCGCCGGCATGAACAGATCGTCGCGTTCGCCGCCATCGAAGGCCAGCATGCCGAGCCGGTCGCCGACCCGGAACGCGCTATGGCCGAGCGCTTCGACGAAATCGGCGGCGACCTCCAGCTTCGTTTTACGGCTGCCGAACCGCATCGACGCCGATACGTCGACGATCACGAACACCGGCACCGCGACGCGCTGCAAATGCACGCGCACGAGCCACTCGTCGCGCGCCGCGCGCAAGCTCGCGCGCAGATCGAGCCGGCGCGGGTCCGGGTAGTCGAACAACCGGCCGTGCATCGCGAACTGCTGACCCGAGCCGAAGCTCGAGCCCGGATGCGAGCCGGGCCGCGCGCCGGCCGCGCGCATCGGCAGACGGTAGTGGAATTCCGCGGTGTCGTTCATCGTGGTGCGCGCGCCGCCGGTCAGCGAGGCACGGCGACGTTCGCGACGATCCGCGCGATCAGCGCCTCGGCCAGCTCCTGGCGGCGCAGCTCGTAGATCGGCGTGAAGAACACGCGATGCCCCAGCGCCGGCAGCAGCACTTCGTGAATATCCTCCGGAAGCAGATGCGTGCGTCCCGCGAGCCACGCGACCACGCGCGCGGCCCGCAGCAGCGCGCTCATGCCGCGCGGACTTGCGCCCGCGAGAATCAGCTGCTCCATGTCGACGCCGTCGAGCGCGATGCCGAAGCGCGCCGGCGTTTCCGTCGCCTGCCAGATGTCGTGCACGTAGCGCTCGATCGTCTCGCTCGCCTGCACGCCCTGCTGGATCGCCGCGCCGATCCGGTTCAACTGTTCCCACGGCACGATCGACGGTGTCAGTTGCGCGAGCAGGCCGTCGACGTCATGGAACCTCGTGTCGAAGACGAGGCTGCGCCGCGCGTCCTCGTCGGTCGGCGTCGGCATGTTCAGCTCGAACAGGAAGCGGTCGCGCGCCGCCGACGCGAGCTCGAAGGTCTCTTCCTTCTCGACCTTGTTGCGGTCGGCGTATACGGTCATGTGCGGAAAGCGGTGCTCACGGTCGAACGCCCACACGGAACGTTCGGCCATCGCGCGCAACAGCAGCGATTGGACCTGCGGACGCGCGCGATTGATCTCGTTGAAGAAGAAGGTGGTCAGCTGCTCGCCGTGGCGCAGCAGCGGGCCCGGTTCGATGCGGGGCTTGCCGTCGGCATCGACGTAGGTGTGATAGACGAGGTCGCCCGGCATCAGATCGATCGTCCCTTCGACGCGCTCGAAGTCGCCGCCGACCACGCGCGCGAACGCCCGCAACACGGTCGTCTTGCCGACCCCGACGCCGCCTTCGAGCAGCACGTGGCCGCGTGCGAACAACGCGACGTTGATGAGTCTCAGCGTTTGCTGCTGACCGACGACGACTCTCGCGACTTCGTTTTCGATCCGCTGGGCGTGAGAACGCCAGTCCTGAAGCTGCTCGCCGGAAACCATCGCTGCGATCCCCTTCCGTGGTGGCTGGCGTTTATTTGCACGACGCTCGAACGTCGACGCGCTTCAAGGCTCGCCAGCCTTCCGTTCAAGCATGGTTTATGCCGATCGTGAGCACGGGACCCAGGAGTTAAATCGAATGCGAAAAGTTGGCAGCCTGTCACGACAGCCGGGTACAGACTGTGCCATCGACGCTGGCTGGGACGCGTCGTTCACCAGCAAGCCGACGAGCGCATGACGCTACCGCTGCGCGCCGACCGGCGGTTTCGCAAACACCCCGGCAAATTGCGCATATTCCTGCTCCAGATGCACAGCCGCATGCTCGAGCAGAAACTGCCGGAACATCATGCTGGTCGGCGAAAGCTGCTTCGTGCGCAGATGCACGACCTGCCACGCGCGTTCGATCGGCGTGCCGTTCACGTCGAGCAGCGCGATCTCGCCGGTGCGCAACTCCAGCTGCAACGTATGCAGCGAGATCAGACTCACGCCCATGCCCGCCATCACCGCCTGCTTGATCGTTTCGTTGCTGCCGAGCGTGATGGTTTTCGCGGGTGTGAACAGATGCTGCCGGAACATCGCCTCGGCGGCCATGCGCGTACCCGAGCCCGGCTCGCGCAGCAGGAAGGTGTCGCGGCGCAACTCCTGCAGATCGAAGCGGCGCGCGCCGCACAGCGGATGATCGAGCGGCGCGATCACCACCTGAGGATGACTCGCGAGCGGCTCGGCCGTCGTATCGAGTTCGGGCGGCGGGCGGCCCATGATCGCGAGATCGATCGCGTTGTCCTGCAACAGACGCAGCAACGCGTCGCGATTGCCGACCGAGAAGTGCACGTCGACCTTCGGGTATAGGTGCGAGTACATCGCCAGCAGTTTCGGCGCGAAGTAGGTCGCCGAACTGACGATGCCCACGTTGATCGAGCCGCTGTCGGCCTGCTTCAGCGACATCATCGCGTCTTCGGTGTCCTTGATTTCGCCGAGAATGCGGCTCGCGTGATGGGTCAGCACCTCGCCCGCTTCGGTCAGCGTGAGCTTGCGCGCGATGCGCTCGAACAGCCGCAGGCCGACCGCCTCTTCGAGCTGATGAATCTGCATCGACACCGCCGGCTGCGTCAGATGCAGCTCCTCGGCCGCGCGCGCGAAACTCGTATAGCGGCTCGCGACGACGAAAATCTGCAACTGCCGCAGGGTCAGCGTGCGAACGAAATTCAGCTTGACCCGGTTCGTCGCGAAACTCGCGTTCTGCATTTGATTCAGCGACTCGCTCGCGGCGCATTCGATGACGGTTTCGCCGGCGCCTTGCCCGAGGGCAACTTGTTCAGTGCCGATTGAAAGCTCAACGACTCCGTATGCGCCGGATGCGCAAAGTCGTTGTTGGGGCCCGGCACGTCGGTGCGGATCTGCACGACCTGGCCCGGCACGCCGTCGGCGAGCAGGAACGTGTAGCGCTTGCCCGTGTATTGCGCGAAGCGCTCCGCGTTCGGATCGTTCAGATAAGGCTGCACGACGATGCGCCGCGCGCTGACCGGCTTGCCGCCGACCTCGCTCGGCACGCTCTCGATCTGCGGCCCCGCGGCGAGCGCGAGACGTAGACGCTGCTGGAAATAGCGGCGCTGCCCGCCGGTGAGACCCTGCATCTCCGCGATGTCGTGTTCGAGAAAATAAATGATTGCCGGATTGCACTGCAGGCCGCCGATCGGCAGGTTCACGCTGCCGCTATGGTCGGACACCTGTGCGTCGCCTTTCGCGTTGTTCTCGCTCAGCACCAGCACCTTGACGACGTCGGCGCTGCGAGACGGTTGCCCGGAATCGATCAGCGCGTAGTCGAGTTCGGTCTGCGCGGCGACGCCGTGCAGATGATCGGTCAGAAAAATCAGCCGCTCGGCCGGCGTGATCTCGTCGCCGCCCGGCGCCGACGCCGGACTCGCCGCACACGCGGCGGCTGGCGCGAGGCACAGCACACACAGCGTCCCCATCAGCGCGGCGCGTGCCGCGCGCAGCCAGGCGCCGCCCGCGCGCGTCATTGCGACGCGTCGCCAGGCTTGCCCGCCGGCGCGTCGACCGGTTTGAGCATCGGCACCTGGTAGGTCGCGAGGATGCTGTCGATCTTGTCGTGATTCGCGCCGATCCATTGATCCACCTTGTCCTTCCAGTCCTTCTCGCCGTAGCGCACACCCATCGAAATCGTGTAGTCGAAGCGGATGCCCGGCCCCGGCGGGAACGGCACGAGTCTGACCGAATCACCGGCGCGCTTCGCGAAGTAGCCGGCGATCGGCCCCCACAGAAACACCACGTCGACCTTGCCCGCGCGCAGGTCGTGTTCGATCATCTGGCCCGGGTACACGGCCGGATCGCCGCTTTGCACCTGGTACGACACCGCCTGGTCGATCAGGTTGTGGCCGAGCAGCCAGTCCACCGCGGGGGTTTGCGAAAAGATGCCGAAGCGCAGCTTGTGCAGTTGATCGGGCGGCAGCTTCAGCAGGTCGTCGGGCGTCTTGATGCTCGCGAACTCGGGGCGGTTCGGCAGCACCATTGCGTAGGTCGAGCGCAGATACGGCTGCGTCGTCGACGTCATGTCATAGCCCTTCGGCACGCCGATGATCAGGTCGCACCGATAGCGCTCGCTGCCGTCCTCCTTCTCGCGCAGCGTGTGGCGCACGAAGCCCATGCGCTGTGGAAAGTACGTGTATTCAAGCTTGTAGCCGAAGTCGCTCGCCATCTGGGCCGCGATGCGGTTCTCGTAGCCCTCGCCCTTGTCGTTCGACAACGGCATGTTGTTCGGGTCCGCGCACACCCTGAGCACGCCATCCGCGCCGTCGTTGTTCGGCAGCGCGGGGCCGTCCGCCCGGACCGCGGCGCTCGCGAGCGCCGCGCCACACAACGCGGCCGCGATCACGCTGACATGCACGGACATGCTTCTCTTATCACGCATCGTGAGCCTCCGGAAGAATGACGGCACGGCGTTACTTGGCGTCGATGGCCTTCAGATCGCCCGGCTTGATCTGTCCATCGGAGCGCCCTTTCAGGTACGCGTAGAGGTTTTCCCAGTTCTTCTGCATCATCTGGCTCGTGCTGAAATCGGGCATGCCCTTGTCCACCCGGCCGCCGAACACCGTGCGATGAAACTCCGTCTTGTCCAGCGTCTTGAACGCGTCGATCAGCGACGGCCCGACCATGCCCTGCTGCTGCGCGCCGTGGCAGCGTTCGCAGGCGAGCGCGCGCCACGTCTTCCAGCCCAGCAGCGTATTACTGTCCACCTTGGTGCCGTCGACCACCTTGTACGCGACCTGCGCAATCGAAGGATTGTTCTGCGCGTATCCGACGGGCAGCACGACGAGCGCTGCGGGCAACACCGTGAGCAACAGGATAGATCGGCCTTTCATGCACATGTCTCCATCTGGGAATAAGCCGCGCCCCGATGCGTTTCATCGACGCATCCACCAACGGGCGCGATCCGGGGGTGAGTCAATGCTTGCGCGAGGCTGACGGGGCGGCCGTGCCTGTTCAAGCCGCCCCGCTGATTCAGCCTTTCATTTCAGCCGTTCGTTCAGCTCTTTTCGCCAGGAATCGCGAACACGAACAGCGTGCCGCCGAGCGCGGTGTACTTCGCGAGATCTTTGTAGCCGCCGACCGCACCCAGACCTTCGGTCGGCTTCTCCAGACCTGCCGCCATGCCGATGCCGGCCCAGCCGCCGATGCCCGAATACACGCCGACGTACTGCTTGCCCTGATACTCATACGTGAAGACGTTGCCGATGATTCCCGACGGCGTCTTGAAGCGCCACAGTTCCTTGCCGTCCTTGATGCGCACCGCCTTCAGGTAGCCTTCCAGCGTGCCGTAGAACGCGATGCCGCCCCCGGTCGCCAGCACACCCGACCACACCGAGAACCTCTCCGGCTTCGAGTAGACGATCTTGCCCTTGCTCGCATCCCACGCGATGAAGTTGCCCATCGCGTTGCCCTCGTTCGGGCCCGGATACATCGACAGCGTGGCGCCGACATACGGCTGTCCCGACACGTAGTCGACATCGAACGGCTCGTAGTCCATACAGACGTGGTTGGTCGGCACGAGGAACAGGTGCGAGTTCGGATCGTATGCCGCCGGTTGCTGGTCCTTCGAACCGAGTGCCGCCGGGCAGATGCCCTTCACGTTGTGATCGGAGCCGGCCGCCTGCGTCGAGTACGCCGCATTGCGAATCGGCAGGCCGCTTTGCAGGTCGACACGGTCGGCCCAGTTCACCGCCGGGTCGTACTTCTGCGCGACCAGCAGCTGTCCGGTTACGCGATTGAGCGTATAGCCGAAGCCGTTCCGGTCGAAGTGCACGATCGCGGGCACCTGCTTGCCGTTGATCGTCAGATCGGACAGGATCATTTCGTTGACGCCGTCATAGTCCCATTCGTCGTGCGGCGTCATCTGGTAGACCCATTTGGCCATGCCGGTATTCAGGTCGCGCGCGAAGATCGACATCGACCATTTGTTGTCGCCCGGACGTTGCGTCGGGTTCCATGTGCCCGGATTGCCGGTACCGTAGTACACAAGGTTGAGTTTCGGATCCCACGCATACCAGCCCCACGTGGTGCCGCCGCCGAGCTTCCACTGATCGCCCTTCCATGACTTCAGCGACGAATCCGCGCCCACCGGCACCATCTGGCCGTTGGAGTACGTCATCGTCTTTTGCGGGTCGAGCAGCATATCGTTGTCGGAGCCCGTGCTGTACGCGGTCCAGGCCGGTTTGCCGGTCTTGATGTCGTACGCGATCAGACGACCGCGCACGCCGAACTCGCCGCCCGAGATCCCGGTCAGCACCTTGTCGCCGAATACGTGCGGCGCGTTGGTGTTGGTTTCGCCGGCTTTCGGATTGCCGTTCTGCGCGGTCCACACCACGTCGCCCGTCTTCGCGTTCAGCGCGACGAGCTTGGTGTCGGCCTGCTGCAGGAAGATCTTGCCGTCGCCGTACGCGAGACCGCGATTGACGGTGTCGCAGCACATCACGGAGACGACCTGTTCATCCTGTTTCGGCTGATACTGCCAGAGGAACGTCTGATCCTTCAGATTGACCGCAAAGACCTTGTTCGGAAACGGGGAGTGGACATACATCGTGTCGCCGATCACGAGCGGCGAGCCTTCATGGCCGCGTAGCACCCCGGTCGACATGGTCCATGCGACCTGCAGTTTGCCGACGTTGTTCTCGTTGATCTGCTTGAGCGGGCTGTAGCGGTGATTCGCATAATCGCCCGCCTGGGCCGCCCAGTTGGCTGGATTTTTCATCAGCGCGTCGAGCTGCGAATCGGCCTGCGCAGCCAGAGAGCCAAAGGCTGCGGATGCGAGGATCGCGAGCCCAAGAACTACAGTGCGTAAGTTCATGTCTCCTCCAGAATTGTCCTGCTGTTCAACTCACGAATGACCCACGCTACCTCATCGCATCGTGCGCGCCTTCTCGAGTGCAGGTAACGATTAACGCGCTATCCCGATTCGATGTCGGGCTTCGCGACGCATGAACGGCCGACGCACATTCCATGCCGGAATAGCGGCAACGTTTGCCGCTATTGGCTGCGCTGGCCCGGCGACTCGGCACGCGCGAGGTGTCGCGGCACTCGGGCGTTGCACGCCGATGCTTGCATGGCGGTAAGCTGAAGGGCCTGCGTCACGCGATGCGGCACATACTGTGTCACTTGCGTGATACGAATCGTGTCCTTTGCGAATCACACGCCGCGGCACGGGCCTGTCACTTGCAACGATGCTTCGTTCGGCGATCGATTCGCGCATTCGAGGAGCAACAGCCATGGCAAACACCGAGCACGTCTATACCGACGAAGAGATCCAGCAGCGCCTCGTCGGTCCGCTGCAGCACTGGTATCTGGAAGATGGCTGGCTGCGGCGCAAATACCGCACCGAGGGCTGGAAGGGAACGCTGATGGTGGTCAACACCGTGGGCCACCTCGCGGAAGCCGCCTGGCACCACCCCGATCTGACGGTCTCGTACGCATTCGTGACCGTGAAGCTGAAGACGCACAGCGCCAAGGGCATCACCGACAAGGACTTCGCGCTCGCGACGAAGATCGAATCGGTGGTCCACTGGCAGCCCGGCCTCGAGGACGGTCCGCTCGAAGGCACGCCCGCCGACGATCAGCGCTTCCGCTATATCAAGTACGACGCGCCCAAACCCGCGCAAGGCAGTTGACACGCGTTCCTGTCGCCGGATGAAACAGCGCGTGACACAGTGCGCCTTCGGCGTCACACAGCGTCCATGCGGCGGCGAAACCGCGTGGGCGCGGCGTGCCCGTTTCGCGGTTCCAGTGGGCCAAACTCGCGGCGGCGGCCGTTGCGCGTGCCTGGTACGGCTTTCGCTTGACGTCGCCGGGCGCACTATCGCAGGAACCCGCGACGCGTTGCGGACGCCCCGCGGCCGAACCCGGTCTTGCGCACCCGCAAGGACACCTGAGGACACTCGAGATGCCGCTTCAGCTCCGCCGCCTGCCGCCACGCGCCCCCATCACGATCGATGCGCCCGCGCGGCTGCATCTGGGCTTTCTCGATCCGAACGCGTCGCTCGGGCGTGCGTTCGGCAGCCTGGGGCTCGTCATCGATACGCACGGCACGCGGATCGAAGCGCGGCTCGCCGAACGCGAGCAGATCGGCGGCGTGGTCAGCGAGGCCGAGCGCGAGCGCATCGCGCTGAGTCTCGCGCGGCTGCAGGCCGCCTATGGACCGGCGACACTCGCGATCGACGTGCTGGAGGCACCGCGCGCGCACACCGGCCTCGGCTCCGGCACGCAGCTGGCGCTGGCGGTCGGCACCGCGTTCGCGCGCCTCGTCGGCCAGCCGGCGAGGAGCGCCGAGCTCGCGAGTCTGCTCGGGCGCGGCGCCCGCTCCGGCATCGGCATACTCGGCTTCGAGTGCGGCGGCCTGCTGCTCGATGGCGGCCCGCCCGGCGATCTGCGCCAGAGCATGCCGCCGCTGCTGTCGCGCCAGCCGTTTCCGCAGCCGTGGCGCGTGCTGCTCGTCAGCGACAACAGCCGCGAGGGCTTGCATGGTACCGAGGAACGCAGCGCGCTCGCATCGCTCGCGCCGTTTCCGCAGCGGCTCGCCGCGCATCTGTGCCACCTGGTGCTGATGCAGATCCTGCCCGGCGCCGCCGAACATAACTTCGCGCCGTTCGCGCACGGCCTCACCGAGCTGCAGCAGACCATCGGCGAATATTTCGCGAGCGCGCAAGGCGGCGTGTTCGCGAGTCCCGACGTCGAGCACGTACTGCGCGCGGTCGCCGCCGAACGCACCGCCGGCATCGGCCAGACCTCGTGGGGCCCGACTGGCTTCGCGGTGCTCGCGAGCGCGCGCGAGGCCGACCGCGCGCTCGCGACCGCGCGCGCCGTCGCGAGCGCGCTGCCGCATATCGAATGCAGCGTCGTCGCGGGCCGTAATAGCGGCGCGGCGATCAGCGGCGCCGAGGCGCGCGCGCCGCACATCGACGCCGCATGATGCGCTGCACCTCTCAGGCCGCCGCTTACATAAGGCGCTGCCACGCGCGGCGCGGCCTTGCCTTGCGCCCCGTCCCCGAGATTGCCACTAAAACGAGCCCCTGCCATGTCAGAAACCCTTGAAAGGCCCTACATCCTGCACATGTTCACGGCCACGCCGCAGATGAGTCCGTTCGACGTCAACATGGCCGCCGACGCCGGCTATCAGGTCATCGTGCCGTATTGCAACGTCGAAGCGGGCATGGTCGCGAATCTGACGCAGGACGCGATCTTCTCGCGCGGCCCGAAAGGGGTGTCGCGCACCGGCATCTTCATCGGCGGACGGGACGTGATGCAGGCCGCCGACATGCTCGACACCGCGCGCCGCGCGATGGTCCCGCCGTTCGAGGTCTCGGTGTTCGCCGATCCGAGCGGTTCGTACACGACCGCGGCCGCGCTCGTCGCGCTGGTCGAGCGGCATCTGGGCAAACAGCACGGCGTGGAGCTGGGCGGCAAGCGCGTGCTGATTCTCGGCGGAACGGGCGCGGTCGGGCGCATCGCGGCGGCGATCGCCGCGTCGCGCGGCGCCGACGTGACGATCGCGAGCCACCACGACCGCAATCGCGCGCTCGGGGCCTCGGCCGAAGTCAACGAGCGCTTCGGCATCTTCACGAACGGCATCAGCGCCACGACGCCCGCCGAACTGCGCGGCGCGCTCGCCGACGCGGAAATCGTGCTCGCCACCGCCGTCGCGGGCGCGCAGGTGGTCGGCAGGGACGACCTCGTGCATGCGAAGCGCCTGCTCGTCGCCGCCGACGTCAACGCGGTGCCGCCCGAAGGGATCGCCGGCGTGAATGTGATGAACGACGGCAAGCCGATCGACGGCGTGCCGAACGCGGGCGCGGTCGGCATCGGCGCGCTGGCGATCGGCAACGTCAAATATCAGGTCGAGCATCGCCTCTTCGTGCGCATGCGCACGGGTGGTAAGCCGGTCTACCTGGGATTCCCGGAAGCCTACGACGAGGCCCGCGCGGTCGCGGCCGGTCTCGGCTGAGCGCGGTCGTCATGAAGTCGCACCGCCCGCTCATGCATGCGCCGTTGGTCGCGGTCGTCGGGCAGTCCGCGCGCTTGCTCGCGCAGTCCGCGGCGCGCGCCGGCCTGCATGTCGCCGCGCTCGATGTCTTCGGCGACCGCGACACGCGCGAGGCCGCCGAGCTATGGTTCGACATCGGCCGTGGTGATGGCGCGCTCGGGATCGACCGGGCGCGGCTCGTCGATGCGCTTGCGCGTGTCGCGCGCTTGCCGGGTTTGCTTGGCTGGATCGGCGGCAGCGGGCTCGAAGCTTTGATGCCTCAGTTGTGCCGCGAATCCGGCTTGCCGCGCTTTCTCGGCAACGCTGCCGAGGCGATCGCGGCCGTGCGCGAGCCGCGGCGTTTTTTCGCGCTGCTCGACGCGTTGCGGATTGCGCATCCGGCTGTGTCGTTCGAGCGGCCCGCGACAGCCGAGGGCTGGCTGTTCAAGCAGGCGGATGGTTGTGGCGGTACGCATATCGAGGCGGCCGACTCGTTCCATTTGACGACCGACTCCGCGCACGGCTACTTCCAGCGCATTGGCCAAGGCCGCTCGCTGTCGGCGCTTTTCATCGGCGCGCACGGCAGCGCGCATCTGATCGGTTTCGCTGAGCAATTCACGTGCGCGATCGGCGATCTGCGCTTCGTGCATGCCGGCTCGATCGGGCCGATCGACTTGCCGCCAGCGTTCATCGCGCGCGTGCAGCAAGCGCTCGAGGCGCTGTGCGCAAACACCGGCCTCGTCGGCATCAACAGCTGCGACTTCCTGTCGGACGGCGCCTCGTTCGACGTGCTCGAAATCAACCCGCGCCCTTCGTCGACGATGGCGCTCTACGAAACCGCGTCGCCCGATGCATGGCCGGCCGGCCTGCTCGCCTGCCACCTCGACGCGTGCCGCCACGGCCGCGCGCCGTCGGCCGCGAGCCTCGCGCTCGCCCGCGCGCCGCGCTGGCGCGCCGGTCAGCGCGTGCTGTTCGCGCAGCGGCCGTTCAGCGTCTCGGCCGCGTTCTCCGACGCCTGCCTGCGCGATCCGCAATGCCGCGACGTACCGATGCCGGGCACCCGCATCGACACAGGGCAGCCGGTCTGCACGCTGCAAGTGCGAGCGGCATCGGTGGACGCGGTGCTCACCGCGCTCGACGCGCAGCACGAACGCGTCGTCCAACGAATCGAAACCTGCGATGAACCCGACCATGCCTGCCTCCACGCCCACAGCTGAGACTTCCGCGCCCGCCGCGTTGCCGAGCGTGAACGCGCTTTCAGAGCGCCTCGTAGCACGGCTCGTCGATCAAGCGGCACAGCTCGGCGTCGCACTGACGCGCACGCGCGATGGCACCGTGATCGCCGACGCCGGCGTCGACGCGCGCGGCGGCCTCGACGCCGGCGTGCTGATCGCGCGCATCTGCATGGGCGGTCTCGGCCGCGTCGCGGTACGCGCGAACTTCGACGCCGCGCCGCTGTGGCCGACGATGCTCGAGGTCAGCACGTCGTCGCCGGTGCTCGCCTGTCTCGGCAGCCAGTACGCGGGCTGGAGCCTGTCGGCGACCAGGGAGCAGACCGGTGGCAAGAAATTCTTTTCGCTCGGCTCGGGGCCCGCGCGCGCGCTCGCGGTCAAGGAGCCGCTATTCGACGAACTCGGCTATCGCGACCGCCACGAGCGCGGCGCGCTGGTGCTCGAAGTGGACCGCCTGCCGCCGCAGGTCGTGATCGACAAGGTGCTGCACGATTGCGGCCTCGCGCCCGAACACCTGACGCTGATCGTCACGCCGACACACTCTGTCGCGGGAACGGTACAGGTCGTCGCCCGCGTGGTCGAAGTTGCGCTGCACAAGGTGCACGTGCTCGGCGTACCGCTCGATGAGATCGTCGCGGGGACGGGCTCGGCGCCGCTGCCGCCGCCCGCGCCCGACGGCATTCAGGCGATGGGCCGCACCAACGACGCGATCCTGTACGGCGGCCGCGTGCACCTGAGCGTCCAGCACGACGAGATCGCGCAACGTCTCGCCGACACCCTCCCCTCCGCCAATTCGCGCGACTACGGCCGGCCGTTCGCGGACGTCTTCACGGCCGTCAACTTCGACTTCTATCAGATCGATCCCGCGCTGTTCGCGCCCGCCGAGGTGTGGGTCAGCAGCCTCGAAAGCGGCACGACCTATCATGGCGGCCGGCTCGACGGCGGCCTGCTGCGCAAACAGTGGGGCGGCGAGTCCGTCGCGCGATGATGATCACATCAGGCGTGCGCATCGCGATCATGACCGACGAGACCGGCTGGCACACCGGCCGGCTGAAAAAGGCGTTCCGCGCGCGCGGCGCCGAAGCGCGTTGCGTCGATCTCGCGGATTGCCGCATCGACACCACGTGGCTGCCGCACGGCCTCGCGATCCCGGGCTTCGGCCGCACGCTGCCGGACGCGGTGTTCGTACGCGGCATCGCCGGCGGCAGCTTCGAGCAGGTGACGCTGCGGCTCGGCATCCTGCACGCGCTGCGTGAATCTGGCGTGCCGGTGTACAACGACGCGCGCGCGATCGAGCGCAGCGTCGACAAGTCGATGACGAGCTTCCTGCTGCATCGCGCGGGCGTGCCGACACCGGCCACCTGGGCCGGCGAATCCGCCGCGTTCGCGCAACGCGTACTGATGCGCGAAGCGGCCGCCGGCCGTCAGGTCGTGCTCAAGCCGCTGTTCGGCTCGCAAGGCCACGGGCTCAAACGGCTCGGCGCGCGCGGCGGGCTGCTCGCGCCATTGCCGTCGCTCGCGCGTTATCGGCAGGTCGCTTATCTGCAGCGCTTCGTCGCGAGTGGCCGGCCCGGTTTCGACTGGCGCGTGCTCGTGATCGGCGGTAAGGCGGTCGCGGCGATGCGGCGCAGCGGCGGCAAGGGCTGGATTCACAACGTCGCGCAAGGCGCGCGCTGCGAGCCCGCCGAGCTCACGGTCCCGCTCGCACAGACGGCAGTGCGCGCAACCGCCGCGCTCGGGCTCGACTACGCGGGCGTGGACCTGATCCCGAATGCCGACGACGCCGCGCTGCCCCTCGTGCTCGAAGTCAACGGCGTGGCCGCGTGGCGCGGTTTGCAGTCGGTCGTGCCGCTCGATGTCGCGGCGGCGCTCGTCGACGATCTGCTCGATCGCAGGCTGGCCGAGCAAGCCGCTAGCGCCGGGTTGCCTGAGCAGTCTCCGCAGCGCCGGGCTTGAGCGCGATGCCCGACACTCATGCGATTCCCGTCGAGCACGCGCGCGCGGCCTTCCTCGAAGCCTGCGCGCTCGACGTCACCACGCCGAAACCCGGCAACGTCAGCACCCAAAGCCCCGGCCACGGCATGCACGCGGCCCAGTTCCTCGCCAGCGCGGACGCGTCGCTCGACGCGCTATTCGCGCGCGGCGAGCGCGTCGGACAGCGCATTCTCGACGCGGTCAAGGGCACGCGCGCGGCCGTCGGCTGCAATACGAATCTCGGCATCGTGCTGCTGGTCGCGCCGCTCGCCGCGGCCCTCGACGAAACCGGCGAACCGCCGGTGTCGGCGCAAGCGTGGCGCGCGGCCGTCGGCGACGTGCTGAGCCGGCTCGACGTCGAAGACGCTCGGCTTGCTTACCGCGCGATCGCGCTCGCCAATCCCGGCGGCCTCGGCGACGCGCCCGAGCAATCGGTCCACGCACCGCCGACGATCGGCCTGCGCGACGCGATGCGGCTCGCCAGCGAGCGCGACAGCATCGCGCGGCAGTACGCGAACGGTTTCGCCGACCTGTTCGACACCGGCCTCGCCGCCTACTTCGAAGCCTCGAAACCAACGCCCGAACCCGCGCCCGCCGATCCAGGCGAAATCGCGATGCTCAACGTGTTTCTCGCGTTCCTCGGCGGCTGGCCCGACTCTCACATTGTGCGCAAGCACGGCCTCGCGCTGGCGCAGAGTGTCACGCTCGCGGCACGCGAACAGCGCGCGCGCTGGCGCCAAGCGCGATCCGCCGCGCGCTGCTCGGCAAGCGATCCGCAACTCGATGCTTGGGACGCCGAATTGAAGGCACGCGCGATCAATCCCGGCACCAGCGCTGACCTCGCGGTGGCCACGCTGTTTCTTGCGCGCTGCGTCGAAGGGCGCGGTTAACCCTGAATCGTCTGGACTGAAGAAGACCCGAACAGCCGCGTCAGCAGGCCTTTAGCGAGAACTGGCACGGAACCTGTTAGTTAGTACCGCCGTGCATTCCCGCACCGCTCTCGCGATGCTGATCCGGACGATCGCGGGCGGCGCCTCGTCAGCAGGTCCATACCTACTCTTTTGGAGGAACAGAATGGCCAAGATCAACCGCGTCATGATCGGTGAGTCGCTCGTCGGCGACGGCAACGAGGTCGCGCACATCGACTTGCTGATCGGACCGCGAGGTTCGGCTGCGGAAACCGCGTTCTGCAACGCCCTCACCAACAACAAGGACGGCTTCACGTCGCTGCTCGCCGTCGTCGCGCCCAATCTCATCACGAAGCCCAATACGATCCTGTTCAACAAGGTGACGATCAAAGGCGCCAAGCAGGCCGTGCAGATGTTCGGCCCGGCGCAGCACGCGGTCGCGCTCGCGGTGGCCGACAGTGTCGAGGACGGCACGATCCCGCAGGAAGAAGCCGACGATCTGTTCCTCTGCGTCGGCGTGTTCATTCACTGGCAGGCCGAGGACGACAAGAAGATCCAGCAGTTCAACTATCAGGCGACGCGCGAGGCCATCAAGCGCGCGGTCAGCGGCGACCCGAGCGCGGCTGAAGTGCTGGCGAAGAAGGGCAGCGTCGCGCATCCGTTCGCGCCGAACTGACGGCGCATGCAAGCGCAGGAGACGCGGCGCCGTTGCCGGCCCCGCCTCCTCGCGCATCCCGTCGCCTCGCGGCCGCAAGGCACGCATCTCGCGCAGCGGTTCGCGAAGCAGGCTCAATGCTTTCGCAGAGGCATTCAATGACCAACAGATGTCGCGCGCTTCTCGCCTTTACCTCGCTCCTGCTCGCCGCGCCGCTCGCGTGGGCGGGCGGCTACAACTATCCGACCGAGGGTCGCGTCGAATACGTGCTCAGTTGCATGGACGATAACGGCCACGATTTCGCGAACGTCTACAAGTGCTCGTGCGTGATCGACAAGATGGCCGCGTCGTTGCCCTACGACGAATTCGTCGACCAGTCGACCTTCTCGAAGTACGCGACGCTAGGCGGCGAAGGCGGCGCGGAATTCCGCGTCGACCACGCCAAGGCGCAAACCAGGCGCTTCCGCGCGCTGCAAACCAGCGCATATCAGGCGTGCGGACTCGGTCCGCAGAAGACGTCGACCGTGGCGAAATGACCACGGCCTGAAACGCGCCGTGCCCGGCTGGGCGCCCCCCTCAATTCGGCACCAGCCCCTCGCCCAGCGACGCGTACCGCGCGAGACCCACGGCCGCCGCCGAGCCATCGCCGCGACGCCGCTCGATCTGCACGCCGACAGCCGCGAGGTCGGCGAACTTGGCCGGCTTCGCGAGCGACACGCGCACCCAGTGCGCGCCGAAGTCGGCGATCAACAGTTGCGCGATCGTCTCGGCAAGCGCCTCCAGCAGCCGCACGCGATGCGACGCGAACAGATCGAGCAGCGCCTCGCGCACGGCCGCGTAGTTGACCGTATCTTCGATCCGGTCCGTCGCGCAGGCGCGGATCGCTGGCACGCCGATAGCCAGGTTCACACGCACCGGTTGCGCAACATGCAACTCACTGCTATCGATACCGATGACCGTCTGGCCGATGAAATTCTCGATGAATACGATGTCCAGGCGCTCGGGCAACGCGCCGACTTGCGGGCCGGGATTGGCGCCGAGGCTGGAAAATGCGGCAAGGCGAATAGTATCGAAACGATCCATGATTTGATCTCCGCCGCGGCGCGGCCCAGGATTGAACAGGCTGTGATGACGAGCGAAACGATGCAACAGTAGAACAGCAGAACTGAACGACGCGCGGCACACTCTGTGCCGAAGCTGCGACAGGCATGCAACCTGCAACCCGTTTAACGCGTCGCGCATCGAGAAAAGCAAAATCCGGGCACAGTGAGGTAAACCCAGTGTGACTTTCTGTTGAACCAATCCTGCATCGGGCGTACAGTTTTCAACACCCGCCTCGTAATAGGGCCGGTCGGGAGGGCGCAGGCGAACCGAGATTGCGCCGCGCCAGGGGCAGGCAGGCTTGATAAAGCGGCATTCGCGGCGTGCGAAGCAGTCACGCTTGCGAAATGACGCAACGGAGGCAAATCCCATGTCGTTGCTCGCTGACAGCAGTACGCACGTCCGGGAAGTTCTGAACGTGGTCAACCATCAGTTGACCACGCGCCCGACAAGCGAACCCGTAGCTCAGTCGTGGACGCGCTGCATCAACGAATTCCAGCTGGACCCCGCGCGTTTCGTGCCGCCGCCGGTGCTCACCGAGTACGAACTCAGCGCGCGCCGTGAGGCGCTCGGCGATCTGATCGCGTGTTCGAAGCTCGAGATGACGACGCTCTATCAGCAACTGGCCGATCCCGAGCTCGCGGTCGTGCTCGTCGATTCTGGCGGCGTGATCGTGCATCAGGTGTCGTCCGTGCCGTTCGCCGAGGCGGTCGCCGTCGACGGCTTTCGCGTCGGCGCACTGTGGAGCGAACGCGAAGCCGGCACCAACGGCATGGGCACCTGCCTCGCGGAGCGCGACTGCATCGCCGTCTGTCAGCACGAGCATTTCTATCCGCGCTATACGTCGCTGACGTGCTCGGCCGCGCCGATCTTCGACGACGGCGGCGAAATCGCCGGCGTGCTCGACGTCACGAGCCGCTCGAAGCTGCTGCAGCAGCACTCGCTGGTGCTGGTCGGCATGTCGCGGCAGATGATCGAAAACCGTCTGCTCGATGCGCGCTACCGGCACGCCAACATGATCCATTTCCACAGCCGCCCGGAATTCGTCGGCACGCTGCACGGCGGCAAGCTCGCGGTCGGCGACGACAGCACCGTGCTCGCCGCGAATCGCAGCGCGCTGTTCCAGCTGGGCTTCCGTTCGCTGAGCGAGCTGCGCGGCCGGCGCATCGAGGAAGCATTCAACGCGTCGCTCGAAGACATGATCGCGCGCAGCATTCGCGGCTCGTTCCATCCGGTCACCGTCTACAGCGCAAACGCGACGAACCGCTTTTTCCTCGTCGCGCAGACGCCGCAAAACGCCACGGGGCGCGTGACGCGCGTGCTCGTCCCCGACTCCGCCATGCGCGCCAACGCCGCCGAAAAACACGAGAAGCACGACAAACATCGGCCGGAGCCGAAGCTCGACGAGATCGCGCACCTCGAATTCGGCGACCCGCGCATGGCCTCGCAGATCCAGTTGGCCGCGCGAGTGATCCAGCGCAAGATTCCGATCGTGCTGCGCGGCCAGACCGGCACCGGCAAGGAAGTCTTCGCGCAGGCCTTGCATAGCATCAGCCCGCACGCCGACGGTCTGTTCGTGCCGGTCAACTGCGCGTCGCTGCCGGAGAACCTGATCGAGAGCGAGCTGTTCGGCTACCGCGCGGGCGCGTTTACCGGCGCGCAGCGCGAAGGACGGCGCGGCAAGATCGTGCAGGCCAACGGCGGCACGCTGTTTCTCGACGAGATCGGCGACATGCCGCTCGTGTTGCAGGCACGCCTGCTGCGCGTGATCGAGGAACACGAGGTCACGCCGCTCGGCGCCGAGACCACCGTCAAGGTCAATTTCCAGCTGATCAGCGCGAGCCACCGCAATCTGCTCGAACTCGTGCAAAGCGGGCAATTCCGCGAGGATCTGTACTACCGGCTCAAGGGCGTCGAGCTGAATCTGCCGGCGCTGCGCGAGCGCGTCGACAAGCTGCCGCTGATCCATCATCTGCTCGCGAACGAAATCGACGATCCGCCCGATCTGACGCCGGAAGCCGAACACGCGCTGCTCACCTACGCGTGGCCCGGCAACATCCGTCAGCTGCGTCACGTGTTGCAGATGGCCATCGCGCTGTCCGACGGCGAGCCGATCCGCTGCGAGCATCTGCCGCCCGAGGTCACGCAACGCACGTCGGCGGTCGACCTGCCGATCGCGCTGCGCCTCGCGAACGCGGACATGGACGGGCATCTCGCCGACGAGGCGGACATTTCTTCGCTGAACGCGATCCAGCTGAACGAGCGCGAAACGGTGCTGTCGCTGCTCGACGAGCACCGCTGGAACGTCAGCAACGTCGCGAAGGCGCTCGGCATCAGCCGCAATACGCTGTATCGCAAGATGCGCCGGCTGCATATCCGGCTGTCGCATGAAGGCTCGCCGGCCGACGGCATGCCGTTCGATCTCGACGCATGACCGGGTCGTCCCTCAGGTCCCCTAGCGAGTCTGCTCGCAAGGGCGCCCGCGATCTCGCCGACTTCAAGCCGGATGCGCACTTCGCGTGGTGCGTGACCGGCTCCGGTCATATGCTCGAAGAATCGATCGCGCTCGCGCGGCGCTTGCCGCGCGTCGATCTGTTTCTGTCCGCGGCGGCCGAGGAAGTGCTGCCGCTCTATGGCTGGTCGCTCGACAAGCTGCGCGAACAGTTTCGCGTACTGCGCGACAACAGCGCGAGCGGCGTGCCGGTCGGCATGCTGTATCACGGCGTGTATCACACGGTCGTGATCGCACCCGCCACCAGCAACACGGTCGCCAAATGTGCTTACGGCATCTCGGATACGCTGCCGACCAATATGTACGCGCAGGCCGGCAAGCAATGCATCCCCGGCATCGTCTTTGCGTGCGACACCGAACCGAGCGTGATCACGCATAGCCCGGACGAATGGGTCGAACTGCGGCCACGGGCGATCGAACTCGACAACGTCGAGCGTCTGGCGCGCTTCGAATACACGACGCTCGCGCGCTCGCTCGACGAACTCGAAGCGGCGCTCACCCAACGCCTCGCGACCCTCGACCTCGCATGGACCACCTCCTCTTCCTGACCGGCCGGCTTGCCGAACCGAGCCTGCGGCGCGTGCTCGACGGCATGGCGCCGACGCCGTTCAGTTGGGAGGTGCGCGAAATCGGCCTGCAAGTGGCCGGGTTGATGACCGCCGACCTGATCCAGCGCCGCGTGAGCGCGCCGCTCGCCGCCCAGCGCGTGATCGTGCCGGGCCGCTGCCGTGGCGATCTCGACGCGCTGAGCGCGCACTACGGCGTACCGTTCGAACGCGGTCCCGAGGAGGTCAAGGACTTGCCGCAATTTTTCGGCCGCAAGGCGAAGCCGTTCGATCTGAGCCGCTACGACACGGAGATTTTCGCGGAGATCGTCGATGCGCCGCGCCTCGACCTCGACAGCATCGCGGCAAGGGCGCGCGAGTATGCGGCCCAAGGCGCGGACGTGATCGACATCGGCTGCCTGCCGGACACGGCGTTTGCGCATCTCGAAGACGCGGTGCGGCGGCTGAAGGCCGAAGGCTATCGCGTCAGCGTCGATTCGATGCGCAACGACGAACTGCTGCGCGGCGGCCGCGCGGGCGCCGACTATCTGATGAGCCTGAACCTCGACACGCTATGGATCGCCGACGAAGTGCCGTCGACGCCGATCCTCGTCGCGCGCGAACCGGCCGACCCCGCTTCGCTCGACGCCGCGATCGACGCGCTGTCCGCGCGCGGCCGCGCGTTTCTCGCCGATCCGATTCTGGATCCGATTCCGTTCGGGCTGGCCGCGTCGATTGCGCGCTATGTGCGTTTGCGCGAGCGCTATCCCGACATCGCGATCATGATGGGCATCGGCAACGTGACCGAACTGACCGAGGCCGACACGAGCGGCATCAACGCGGTGCTGCTCGGCATGGCGGCTGAATTGCGCGTTGGCGCGGTGCTGGCGACGTCGGTGAGCCAGCATGCGCGGCGCGCGTTGCGCGAAGCCGATGTCGCGCGCCGCGTGATGCATGCCGCGCGCGATGCTCAGGTGCTGCCGAAGGGCATCAGCACCGAACTCGCGACGGTCCACGCGAAACGGCCGTTTCCGTACAGCGCCGAAGAAATCGACGAATTCGCGCGCGGCGTGCGCGACCCGAATTTCCGCGTGCAGATCAGCGCCGACGGCATTCACGTGTACAACCGCGACGGCCATCGTCGCGGCGACGATCCGTTCGCGCTGTACCCGCAGTTGAACCTCGAAACAGACGGCGGCCACGCGTTCTATATGGGCGTGCAGCTTGCGCGCGCCGAGATTGCATGGCGGCTCGGCAAGCGCTTCGATCAGGACCAGCCGCTCGACTGGGGCTGCGCGGTCGACCGGCCTGAAGAAGATCTCAGCGCATGGTGCGCGCCGGGCGAGACGATGAAAAAGCGCTGAAACAGCAGCGCCATCACTGCATGGCGGCCACCCCCGCGGGTTCGTCGACAGTAGCCAGTTCGCCGCGCATGCCGCGGATCGCCTGCGCGCGATCGCCCGCACCGAACACGGCCGAGCCGGCAACGAACACGTCCGCGCCCGCCGTGGCGACGCGCGCGATGTTCGACGCCTTCACGCCGCCGTCCACTTCGATCAGCAAGGGCCGCCCGGTGCGCTGCATCGTCGTGTCGACGCGCGCGCGCAGCAGCCGCAGCTTGTCGAGCGTTTCGGCGATGAATGCCTGGCCGCCGAAGCCCGGATTCACCGACATCACCAGCACGACGTCGAGCATCTCCAGCACGTGATCGAGCGCCGCGAGCGGCGTCGCCGGATTCAGCGCCAGCCCCGCGCGCGCACCGTGCGAGCGGATCAGGTCGATGGTCCGATGCACGTGCAGCGTCGCCTCCGGATGAAAACTGATCAGGTTTGCGCCGGCCTCGGCAAACGCCGGCACCAGCGGATCGACGGGCGTGGTCATCAGATGCACGTCGAACGGCAGCGTCGTGTACGGCCGGATCGCCGAGCACACGAGTGGGCCGACTGTCAGGTTCGGCACGTAGTGGTTGTCCATCACGTCCAGATGAATCCAGTCCGCGCCGGCCGCCGTCACGTCGCGAATCTCGTCGGCGAGCCGGGCAAAATCCGCCGACAGCAGCGACGGCGCAATCAGGAATTCGCGCATTGCGTTCTCCGTGGCAGTGGCGTTAGTGGTAGCGGCTCGCCATCGTGTCGAGCGGCAGCGGCTTGATGCGCGCCGCCTGACCCGCGCAACCGAACGCCTCGAATCGCTCGACGCAGATCGCGCTCGCCGCGGCGGTGGCGGCCTTTAATGCCGCGCGCGGATCGAACTCCGCGCGCGCATTGGCGAGCGACTTGCGCATGGCGCCGCTCATCGCGAGACGGATGTCGGTGTCGATGTTGACCTTGCGCACGCCATTCGCGATACCTCGGCGGATTTCGTCAACGGGCACGCCGTAGGTGGTCGGAATCTCGCCGCCATATTCGCGGATCACCGCGAGCCATTCCTGCGGCACCGACGACGAACCGTGCATCACCAGATGCGTGTTCGGAATGCGCGCATGGATATCGGCGATCCGGTCGATCGCGAGGATGTCGCCGGTCGGCTCGCGGCTGAACTTGTACGCGCCGTGTGAAGTACCGATCGCGATCGCGAGCGCATCGACGCCGGTCGCGTCGACGAAGCGCCGCGCTTCGTCCGGATCGGTCAGCAGGTGCTCGCGTGTGAGCTTGCCTTGTGCGCCGACGCCGTCCTCTTCGCCTGCCGTGCCGGTTTCGAGCGAACCGAGACAGCCGAGTTCGCCTTCCACCGACACGCCGACCGCATGCGCGGCGTCCACCACGCGCCGGCTCACGTCGACGTTGTAGTCGTACGCGGCGGGGGTTTTCTGATCGGGCAGCAGCGAGCCATCCATCATCACCGACGTGAAGCCCGAGCGGATCGCCTGCTGACACACCGCGGGGCTCGCGCCGTGATCCTGATGCAGCACGAGCGGAATGTCCGGGTGCGCTTCGAGCGCGGCGAGCACCAGATGGCGCAGATACGGCTCGCCGGCGTACTTGCGCGCGCCGGCCGACGCCTGCAGGATCACCGGGCTATCGGTGGCCTCGGCCGCGCGCATGATCGCGTGAATCTGCTCCATGTTGTTGACGTTGAACGCGGGCACGCCGTAGTCGTGTTCGGCCGCGTGATCCAGCAGTTGCCGCAGGGTGATGAAGGCCATTGCGTGCTCCTCGATATGAAATGAAATCTTGGCGAACGGCGGGCTCAACGCGCGCGGTCGGCGACGCGCCGCGCTTCGTCGAGCGCGAGCATGCGCAGCGCGTCGGCCATCGAGCGCGTGGCGGGTGCGTGAAGCGGTTGCGCGACTGCACTCATCGAATCTCTCCTTGCGAAATGAACCTCGGTATCCGTCTGGTGCCGCTCAGGCGCGCGAGCGTCGGTCGATCAGTTGCAAAATCATCGGCGTGAAGATCAGCTGCATCGCGAGTCCCATCTTGCCGCCCGGCACGACGATCACGTTCGGGCGCGACATGAACGAGTCGTGCAGCATCGTCAGCAGATACTGGAAGTCGATACCCTTCGGCCGCGCGAAGCGGATCACGACGAAGCTCTCGTCCGGTTGCGGAATCTCGCGGGCAGTAAACGGATTCGACGTGTCCACGGTCGGCACGCGCTGGAAGTTCACATGCGTGCGCGAGAACTGCGGGCAGATGTAGTTCACGTAGTCGGGCATGCGCCGCAAGATCGTGTCGACCACCGCTTCGTGCGTGTAGCCGCGCATCGTCTGATCGCGGTGCAGCTTCTGGATCCATTCGAGGTTGATGATCGGCACGACGCCGATCAGCAGATCCGCATGCCGCGCGATATCGACCTTCTCGGTCACCGCCGCGCCATGCAGCCCTTCGTAGAACATCAGGTCGGTATTGGGCGCGACCTCCTCCCACGGCGTGAAGGTGCCGCCGTCCTGCTTGTACAGTTGCGCTTCGCCCGCGTCGTGCACGTAGTGGCGAAACTGCCCGCTGCCGTTTTCGCCGTAGCGCGTGAACAGCGCTTCGAGTTCTTCGAGCAGATTCGCTTCCGGCCCGAAGTGGCTGAAATTCGGCACACCGTCGCGTTCGCGCTCCTGCATCGCCGCGCGCGCGCCGTTGCGGTCGTAGCGATGGAACGCGTCGCCTTCGACGATCTGCGCATTGATGTGCTCGCGTCTGAAGATATGCGTGAAACTCTTCATGACGGTGGTGGTGCCGGCGCCGCTCGAGCCGGTCACCGCGATGATCGGATGTTTGACTGACATGCGTTTGTCTCCGGATGACTGTGTTCTGTGCGCTGAGCGCGCCGTCGGTCGCCGATCACGCCGTGAAATCCGGCAGGAACAACGAGCGCGTGCCGAACAGCGGCGACGTGAACGGCTTGTCCTCGCCGCGGTCGTATTCGCCGTGATAGCGCGCAATACGCTCGACCTCGTTCTTCGAGCCGAGAATCACCGGCACGCGGCCATGCAGCGCGCGCGGCGCGACGTCGAGAATGCGTTCCCGGCCGGTGATCGAGAGACCGCCCGCCTGCTCGACCAGGAAGCTCATCGGGTTCGCTTCGTAGAGCAGGCGCAGGCGTCCTTCCATCGCCGGCGTTTTCGAGTCGCGCGGATACATGAACACGCCGCCGCGCATCAGGATGCGATGCACTTCCGCGACCATCGACGCGATCCAGCGCATGTTGAAGTCGCGCGCGCGGCAACCGCTGCGGCCGTCCTTGCACTCCTGCACGTAGCGGCGCACGGGCGGCTCCCAGAAGCGCTCGTTCGATGCGTTGATCGCGAACTCGCCGGTTTCCTCCGGAATCCGGATGTTCGAATGCGTGAGCACGAAGTTGCCGATGTCGCGCTCCAGTGTGAAGCCATGCGTGCCATTGCCGACCGACAGCACCAGCATCGTCGACGGTCCATACACGGCATAGCCGGCCGCGACCTGTTCGCAGCCCGGCCGCAGGAACGCGGCTTCGCTGGTTGCATCCTCTGCCGGGTCGCGCGTGCGCAGCACCGAAAAGATCGAGCCGACCACGCCGTTGATGTCGATATTCGACGAGCCGTCGAGCGGATCGAACGCGAGCAGATACTCGCCGCGCGGATAGTCCGGCGGAATCGCGTAGACGTGCTCCATTTCCTCGGACACCATCGCGGCCAGCAAGCCGTCCCACTCGCATTGCTGCACGAAGATCTCGTTGGTCGAGACGTCGAGCTTCTTCTGTTGCTCGCCGTGCGTGTTGAGCGTTTGCGCGGAACCGTAGTTGCCGCCTAGCGCGCCCTTGGTCAGCATCGCCGAGATCGACTTGATGGCCGCCGCTACGTCGATCAGCAGCGCGGAGAGTCCTGCAGTGTCGCGCGTGTCGTCCGTACACGGCGGGCGATCGAGCGTGTCGATCAGGAACTTCGAAAGTGTCGTGCGTCCGTCCTGCATGGCGTTCTCCGTCGATGGTGTCGTGATTCAGCCCGGCGGCGCCGTGACGGCGCGCGCGGTGGAAGGCGAATGCGAGGACTGCGGCGGCGCGTCGAACACGCGGCTCGCGCGCACGTCGGCGGCATCGATCAGCGTCAGCGTGGCGGCGTCGATCGGCTCGCCGCCTTGCAAGGCGCTCGCGAACAGGCGATTCGCCTGGCGCAGCCGCGCGCGGTCGAGCGCGTTGCGCACCGAGCGCGCGTTGGCGAAATTCGGTTGACGGATGCGGCGCGCCAGATAGTCGGCGAACGCGCGGCGCGACGTGGCATCGAAGCGGTAATGCATGGTGCCGAGCATCCGTTCGGCGATTTCGAGCAACTCCGTTTCCTCGTAATCGGGAAACGTAATGTGATGCGCGATGCGCGAGCGGAAACCCGGATTGCTCTCGAAGAACACTTCCATTCGCGACGCGTAGCCGGCCAGAATCACGACCAGGTCGCTACGCTGGTTCTCCATCGTCTGCAACAGAATTTCGATCGCTTCCTGCCCGTAGTCGCGCTCGTTCTCCGGGCGATACAGGTAATACGCTTCGTCGATGAACAGCACGCCGCCCATCGCGCGCTTGAGCACATCGCGCGTTTTCGGCGCAGTGTGGCCGATGTACTGGCCGACCAGATCGTCGCGTGTGACCGACACCAGATGATTGCGGCGAATGTAGCCAAGCCGGTGCAACACTTCCGCCATGCGCAGCGCAACCGTCGTCTTGCCGGTGCCGGGGTTGCCGGAGAAGCACATATGCAAGGTCGGCGCGCCGCCCGCGAGACCCAGCGAAGCCCGCGCGCGCTCGACCAGCAGATGCGCGGCGACTTCGCGAATGCGCGTTTTCACGGGCGCGAGCCCGACCAGATCGCGATCGAGTTCGCCGAGCACGTCGCCGATGCCCGAGTCGCGGTACAGTGCCGCGAGGTCGATGTGGGGCGCGGCGGCGTCGCTGAGCGCGGTGGACGCGGGCAGTGCGTCCACGATGGCGGCGTCTGTCATGGTTCCTCCTCGCTGCGGGTCGTCGTGTGCGTTGTTGCGCGATCAGCGGCGTCAGGCCGCCGCGCCGTAACGCTCGCCCGCTGGCCGGTCGCCCGCGTAGCCCGTCATGCTGTAGCGCTGCGTGCGCCCCTGCGCGTCCTGCCGCAATAGCCGGAAGCCCGGCTCCCCGTCCGGCCGGTTGACGATGAACGACAGGCGCATCGTCTCGAAGGTGCGCACCGAGTCGAACGCGTTGACCTTGATGTAGTGCTGCGGCCGCGCCTCGCGGCAAGCCCTGACCTCCTGCAACACGCCGGCCGCGTCGTGCAGGTCGAACATCGGCAGACCCCACATTTCCCAATACGTGTTGCGCGGATGCGGGTCGTCGGTGAATTCGACCGAACAGGCCCAGCCCTGGCGCAGCGCGTAGTCGATCTGCAGGCCGATTTCCTCGTCGGTCAGCTCGGGCAGAAAAGAAAACGTTCCTTGAGTAATACGCATGACGAACCTCGTGGATGGATGTCGCGTTCGGAACGGCGTCAACGGTGCCCCGCGCGGTGCCGTTGCACCGCGTTGCGGATGCGCTCGTGAGGCGCTCGCGGGAAAGGCTCGGTGTGGCTAGGCCGCCGTCGGCGTGGCGGCGAAATCGGGCGTATCGGTCGATGCGTAGTTGAAGCTCACGTCGCGCCAGGTATCGAGCGCCTGCTTGAGCGGCGTGCACCAGCGCGCGGCGGCTTCGAGCACGTCGGGCCCTTCGCGCAGAATGTCGCGGCCCTCGTTGCGCGCCTTCACCATCGCTTCGAGTGCGACGCGGTTCGCGGTCGCGCCGGCCTGGATGCCGGCCGGATGGCCGATCGTGCCGCCGCCGAACTGCAGGATCGCGTCGTCGCCGAACAGGTCGAGCAGCTGATGCATCTGCCCCGCGTGAATCCCGCCCGAGGCGACCGGCATCACCTTGCGCAAGCCGGCCCACGGCTGGTCGAAGAAAATGCCGCGCGACAGATCGACCGCGTTGTGCGCGTCGCGGCACACGTTGTAGTAGCCCTGCACCGACAGCGGATCGCCTTCGAGCTTGCCGACCGCGGTGCCCGCATGCGCGTGATCGACGCCCGCCATGCGCAGCCATTTGGCGATCACGCGAAACGAGATGCCGTGGTTGCGTTGCCGCGTGTAGGTGCCATGCCCCGCGCGATGCAGATGCAGGATCATGTCGTGCCTGCGGGCCCAGCGCGACATCGACTGGATCGCGGTCCAGCCGATCACGAGGTCGATCATCACGATGCACGAGCCGAGCTCCTTCGCGAATTCGGCGCGCTCGTACATGTCCTCCATCGTGCCGGCCGTCACGTTCAGGTAGTGCCCTTTGAGCTCGCCAGTCTCCGCCTGGGCGCGGTTCACCGCCTCCATCGCGAACAGGAAGCGGTCGCGCCAGTGCATGAACGCCTGCGAGTTGATGTTCTCGTCGTCCTTCAGAAAATCGAGGCCGCCGCGCAGGCCTTCGTAGACCACCCGTCCATAGTTTTTGCCCGACAGACCGAGCTTCGGCTTGACCGTGGCGCCGAGCAGCGGCCGGCCATACTTGTCGAGCCGTTCGCGCTCGACGACGATGCCGGTCGGCGGCCCCTGAAACGTCTTCAGATACGCGACGGGAATGCGCATGTCTTCGAGCCGCAATGCCTTCAGCGGCTTGAAGCCGAACACGTTGCCGATGATCGACGCGGTCAGGTTCGCGACCGAGCCCTCTTCGAACAGATCGAGTTCGTAAGCGATATACGCGAAGTACTGCGGCTCGTCGGCGCGAGACACCGGCACCGGCTCGACGCGATACGCCTTCGCGCGATACATGTCGCAGGCGGTGAGCCGGTCGGTCCACACCACCGTCCACGTCGCGGTCGACGATTCGCCGGCCACCGCGGCCGCCGCTTCCTCGGGTTCGACACCGGCTTGCGGCGTGATGCGAAACAGCGCGATCACGTCGGTGTCTTTCGGTTCGTAGTCCGGTTGCCAGTACCCCATCTCGCGGTATTTCATCACGCCCGCCGCGTACCGTTCGCGCGGATTGTGCGGATCGCGCGCTTGAGGTTCGGGCTGGATCGGCGGTTGACTGAAATCGTTCATGACGTGTCCTCGAAGGTGGCAAGCGCACTGCCGGAAGAACGAAGCGCTTGAGTTGCACTGTAGGCACGGACACGCCCAAGGTGAATTCACGATTTTATTTGGCAGACTTAACGGATCGGTTATCGCTATCACATCGTGAGGTTCTTTTTCGAGCCGTGCGACGCGAATCGGAGCAGAATGTGTCGGTGAGCGAGGCGGGCGCGGCGTGACAGCGCAATCGAATTAGCGAATCGCGATGGCACACTTTGCTTCGTTTTCGCCACACCGCGCGGCTCTTTGCGTCTGGCAACCCGCGCGAGCGCCACGGCGTGGCGCAATTCGCCGGGTGCTGTATTGGCCGTCGAATGCACGCACGCCTGGCCGGCCGGAACGCGCATGGGCACGGAGCTTGCATGATGCCGGCTGCCGTCGACACCGGGCATCACGCCGGGCCGGCGGCGCAACGCTGTTCCACCCGCTGTTTCAACCGAAGGAGAAAGCACGTATGCAATGGACGACTCCGAGCTACACCGACGTACGCCTCGGTTTTGAAATCGTGATGTATGTCGCTACGCGTTAAGCCCGCAACCGGGCCGCACGCCGCGGCCCCTTTGCGGTTCCCGTTTGTGTTCGACCTCTGCTGACGGCCGGCCTTCCGGCGCTGTCGGGACACACGTTCCCAGCCATGATCCACGAAACGATCGTCACCACGGCAGCGTGCGATGGCCGTCCTCATATCGCGCCAATGGGCGCGCGCTACGAGGGTGAGCGCATCATCCTTGCGCCGTTCCGCCCGTCGGTCACGCTCGACAACGTGATCGCGACGCGCGCGGCGGTGCTGAACTTCACCATCGACGTGCGTATCTTCGCGGGCTGCGTCACGCACTGCGCGACCGATTGGCCGACCGTGGCCGCGAGCCGCGTGCCGAGCGTACGTCTGGCCGAGTCGCTGGCCCACGCCGAGCTCGAACTCGACGAGCTGCGCGACGACGCGGAGCGCCCGGTGCTGGTGATGAAATGCGTGCACCGTGAAAACCACGCGCCGTTCGCGGGCTTCAATCGCGCGCAGTCGGCGGTAGTGGAAGGCGCGATTCTGGTGAGCCGGCTCTTCATGCTGCCGGCCGACAAGGTCGATCGAGAAATGGCGTATCTGCAGATCGCGATCGACAAAACCGCCGGCGACAACGAGCGCACCGCATGGAGCTGGCTCGTCGCCGCGATCGCGCGATATCGCGCGAGCCTCGCAGACGCGGCGCATCAGGCCGCCGCTTCGGCCCATCACTGAAAACCCTTTCTTCCGCGGAGAACCCCGATGACCGCATTGCTCGCGAGCGTCCGCTCGGCTGACGAAGCATTCGACGCCGCCCGCGCCGGCGCCGAGCTGATCGACCTGAAAGAGCCGGACGACGGCGCGCTCGGCGGCCTGTCGATCGGCGCCATCACGACCATCGCGCAGCAACTTCGCGCGCGCTACCCGGTCAAGCCGATCAGCGCGGCGATCGGCGACGTGCCGGCCGACGCGTTCGACGAGATCGCCGCGCGCGTGATCGACGTCAGCGATGCCGGCGTCGACTATGTGAAGGTCGGCGTCGCGCGCGGACCGGCCGCGCGCCGCTGCATCGAGCAGCTCGCGAATCTGCCGGCTAGCGTCGTGCCGGTGCTGCTATGCGACGGCGGCATGGACGACGAACTGGTCAGCCACACCGCGGCGCTCGGCTTCGCCGGCCTGATGTTCGATACCGCGAGCAAGGACGGCGGCACGCTGTTCGATCACGTCGATGTCGACTCGCTCGCGCGCTGGTTGCGGCTCGCGCGTCAGCGCGGCGCGATGGCGGGCATCGCCGGTGCGCTCGGCTGGGCGCAACTGCCGCAGATCCGCGCGCTGGCGCCCGACGTGGCCGGTTTTCGCACCGCGCTGTGCGCCGACGGGCGCCGCTCGCGGCTCGACCCCGAGCGCGTCGCGCAATGGGCGAGCGCGTTGCATCGGCCGGCTGGAGAGATTCGCGTCGATGGCGGCGCGCCGTTGCCGGGCTCGACGAACGCGACGCGGCTGTAGCAGCCGCTCACATCACCGGAATATTCAGCAAACGGTCGCGCATCAGCGCGACGTTGCTCTTGTCGAGCAATTCGACCACATAGTTCGCATCGTTCACGTAGTCGACGAACTTGCGGTCGATCACCCCCGACGCGGCCAGCGTTTCGAGCGGATCGTCGACGGCGATCGGACAGGATTTGACGACGACCAGCCGCTCCGCGTTGAGCATCGTCGATAGCCAGGCGGCGAGGCTGTCCGAGGTCGTGTCCCAGTTGCTCATCGCGTCGGGCGTGTCGCGCATCAGCGCGGTCGGCGCCCACACGGCCACATGACCGTCACGCAGGGTGCGGCGAATCTTCGCCTCGCTCGACGCGATTACCAGTTCGGGCGAAACGCCCTGCATCAGCAGCGCATATTGCGTCATCGCGAGCAGACACATGTTGTGCGCGGCCAGATCGTCGAAGTTCCACTCGCCCTGGTACTGGCGGACCTTGTCCGCGAAATCGCCGCCGCCGGGCACGATCACGACCCGTCCGCCGCCGACTTCGCATAGCTCACTGAGCCAGTGGCGCAGTGCCGGGTCGTGACTCAGGCTGCCTCCGATCTTGACCACCCACATGACTGTTGCCCTCGTGTCCAGTTGAGTGCCCGGCCGGGTCGCGTCGTTTCGCAACCTCGTTCATCACCGAACTTGTCCCGCTCGCCATATCGTGTCCCCTGCCCCTCTTTGCGCTACTCGTGCGCCGGCGCGCCGCGTCCCCGGATTGCGCGCCGCGAGCAGCGCGACCGCCACGCTCGGCGCGCAGGTCGCCGCCCATGCCGCGCAAGCATCGGGCACGCCCGCCAACGCGCCGAAGTCGATATAGCCGCGCGCCTCGTCGCGCGCCAATGCGGCGACGAGGAAGCGGCCGCAGCCGGCGCCCACCAGCGGCGCGGCCGCGAGCACCGGCTGCGCGGCGACCACCCGCATCAGGTTCGCGCCGATTTCGCGCACCTGCAGCGCGCGCCAGCGCCGCGCAAAGTGCAGCCATTCGACGTCCGACGCGTCGTGCGCGTCGTGCCCGATCATGCGCGCGAGCCGCGCGCGGCTCGCCGCCTGCGTCTTCGGCCCCTGGTCGGCGCTCGGCTGCACGTCGTGCAGCGGGTCCAGTTCGCCGGTCAGCCGGTAGACGTCGGCGGTCGTCGCAAACCATTCGTTCATCACGTTCAGCATGGCGCCGCCGAATTCGATCCGCTGCGCGACGCCGCACAACGGCGTGCGCACGACGCCGTGATACACGAGTTCGCCGGTCGCGAGCCGGCCCGCATCGGTCGCGGCACGCGCGACGACGCGGCCGTCGACGATCGGAATGATGTCGGTGGTGGTGCTGCCGATGTCGATCAGCAGCGCGTTCGCCATGCAGGTAGCGACCCAGCTCGCGGTCGCGAGCCAGTTCGCCGACGCGACGTGACGCCAGCCGGCCGCGCAGTCGGCGGCGGCGAGCCAGCCGGCGGCGCCGGCGTAGAAACGCAGTGATGGACCGAGCCGCTGCGCGAGCGCGGCCACGATCGCGCGCACGCCTTCGGCGCGATCCGCGAACAGGTCGACCATCTCGCCGGTCATCGTCACCGCATGCTGCGCGGCGTCCGTACGGGCCTGCGGCCAGCGCTCGAAAACGAGGTCGATCGTGCGGTGCAGATGGTCGAGCCCCTGCCAAAGCGGACACGGCCATTGCACGACGTCCAGCACGGCGTCGCCGCCGTCGACGAGCGACACCTTCACGTGCGCGCCGCCGACGTCCCAGCCGAACCGCGCCGCCGGGTTCGAACGGGCGGGGCTCAAGGGCGCACCTCGTACGTCGGCGAATTGGCGCGCGCCGCGCCGCAGCGCTCGATGCGCACGCCATGCGCGGCCAGCAGCGCGCGCGTCAGACCACTGCCGCGCGCCGCCGACAGCCCCGCATAAGCGACCGTCAAACGCGGATTCACTTCGATCACGACCGGCCCGAGTTGCGGATGCCACACGACATCGATGCCGACGAAGCCGCGCAAACCCGGGATGGCCCGCGCGACGCGATGCGCGAGCGTGTCGAGCGCGCGGCCCATGTCGCTGTGCTGGTCGATCTGATCGACCAGCACGCCGTCGAACTCGACGATCCGCGCAACATCACCCGACGCGTCGCCGCCGCTCAGCCCGATCTGCTGACGGTTGATGCTGAGGAGCTTGGTGGCGTCGCCGCGGCAGATCAGCGACAGGCTCAACGGCTCGCCATCGACCCACGCCTGCAGCACCGGATTGCGCGCCGCCGCCGCGCGCGCCTCGTACTCGGCGCAGGCATCGGCGAAACGCTCGTACACGATGGTGTCGAGGCCGCCCGCGCCGTCGTCCGGTTTGACCACCCAGCGGCCGTCGTGCTGCGCGGCTGAGTCGCCGGGTTCGAGCGCCGGCGTCGTCGCAATGCCATGCGCGGCAAGACACGCTGCGGTCGCGCTCTTGCTCGACGCGACGCGGATCGCTTCCTTCGCGCAGCCGAGCCAGCGCGCGGTGCCGACCGCATCGTGAAAGCGCAGCAGCAGCCCGTCGCATTCCGGCGCGACGACCCACGCGTAATCGTGCTCACGCGCCGCGCGCGCGACGAACGCCGTCATCGATTCGTCGGGCGCGGCCATACAATGGGCCTCGCCCGCCCCTGGCGTTTCGAAGCGCGAGGTCGCGAACGTGACCTGCACGCCGTCGAGTTCACGCAGAGCGTCGACCAGCGCGTCGCGCATCACGCGTCCTTCGACGATCAGCGCGCTCAAATCGGCGAGACTGCCCGGGCCGGCGAGCTGGGGGTCGATGCCGCCGCCGGTGAGATACTCGTAGACAAAGATTCTGGTCAAAGGAAAGCGCCCCTATGCAGGTGATACCTGTTCTCGATCTGCTCGACGGCCAGGTCGTACGCGCGGTGCGCGGCGAGCGGAGCGCCTATCGGCCGATCCAGTCCCGCCTCGTCGCGACGAGCGACCCACTTGCCACCGCCCGCGCGCTGCTCGAAGCCAGCGGCGCGCGCACGCTCTATATCGCCGATCTCGGCGCCATCCTGCAGCGCGGCGCGCATGCTTCGACGCTCGCCGCATTGCGGGCCGCGCTGCCCGGCATCGAACTGTGGCTCGACGCGGGTTTCGCGGACTACGCGTCGATGCGCGCGCTATTCGAGCGCATCGACGACGCCATCGATCAACACGACAGCCCTGCTGCCGCTTCCCACCTCGCGACTCTCGTGCCTGTGTTCGGCTCGGAGACGCTGCGCGATATCCATGCACTGCACGCGGCTCAGCGCGCCGGCCTTGCGCCGATCCTGTCGCTCGATCAGCGGGCGGGCGAACTGCTCGCCGCGGCCGCGCTCGACCGCTCGTCGGCGTGGTGGCCGCCGCGCGTGATCGCGATGACGCTCGACCAGGTCGGCAGCTACGCCGGCCCCGATCTCGCGACGTTCGAGCGCGTGCGCGCGCAGGCCGCCGCGCACACCACGCTGATCGGCGCGGGCGGCATCCGCGATCGCGACGATCTGGCCGCCGCGGCCGGTACCGGCGCAAGCGCCTGGCTGGTGGCCTCCGCGCTGCACGATCGACAGATCGACTACGCGCATTCCGATTCCGCGTAGGCCTTCCATACAATTTCCATGCCACGCGTTCTGACAGCGCTGTCGGTAAACGCAACACAAGCCGGACTGTTCGCGTGTGACACTCTGCTTGACACTCTGCTCCAGAACGGCACACATTTTGTATGGCGCAGCGGGCCTTTGACGCGCGCGCCGACGCAGGATCAGGCACGCTTGCCGCAGCGTCGAAAGATCGGCATGGAGCTTGCTAAACCTGCCCCATGCATAGCCCCTCCATCGATCCATCTCCCCCCAGCCCGAGCGCAACGCGCGCCGCGGCGCTCACACGCGACTGGATCTGTCCGTTCTGCCCTTTGCTGTGCGACGACCTGGCCGCCGCTGCCCACGACGACGGCACGCTCGATGTGCCGGACACCGAATGTTCGCGGCTCGCTCACGCGCTCGCACAGTACGGCGCAACGGACGCGCAATGCGCTTGCACCGTCGATGGCGACGAAGCGGACAAGGATGCCGCGCTGGCGAGCGCCGCGCAGTTGCTCGCGAACGCGCGCCGCCCGCTATTCGGCGGCCTCGCCACCGACGTCGCCGGCATCCGCGCGCTGTATCCGCTTGCCGCCGCCTGCGGCGCGATCCTCGATCATCTGCACGGCGATGCGCTGACGCCCGCGACGCTCGCTTTGCAAGACCGCGGCTCGTTCTTTACGACGCTCTCCGAAGTGCGCGCGCGCGCCGACCTGCTGGTGTTCTTCGGCTGTCAGCCGTCGCGGCGCTATCCGCGCTTTTTCACGCGCGCGCTGGCGGGCACCGAACTCGCGCGCGAGCTGGTCTTCGTCGGCTGCGAAGCGGACCCCGCCGCGGCCGGCTTCGCGCAAACGCGCATCGACACGCTGCTGCCGGACACCGATCCGTACGACATGCTCGCGCTGTGGTCAGCGCTCGCGGAAGGACGCGACGCCGCCGCGCTGAGCCACGGCGATGGCAGCGCAGCCAACGTGGCAACCGCGCTCGCGTCGTTGCACGCACGCATCGCCGGCGCGCGCTATACGGTGGTCGTCTACGAACCGGCCGCACTGCCCGCGCCGCACGCGGCGCTGCTGATCGAAGCGCTGAACCGGATCGTGAAGGCCGTGAATCGCACGACGCGCGCGGCATGTCTCGCGCTCGGCGGCGACGACGGCGCGTTGACGGTCAATCAGACCGTCACGTGGCTGTCCGGCTTGCCGCTGCGCACGCGCGTGGCGATGCCGGCGCACGCCGTGGGCACCGCGCCGCTCGATCACGATCCGTACCGCTATCGGACGGCTCGGCTGCTCGCCGAACGCGAAGTCGATGCGCTGCTGTGGATCGCGGGCTTCGCGCCGCACGCGTGGCCCGCGTCGCTCGATCCCGCGCTTGCCCTGATCGTGCTCGGTCATCCGGCGCTCGCCGATGCCGCCAGGGCACGCGGCGCGAACACCGTGTTCGTGCCGGTCGCGACACCGGGCGTCGATAGCGGCGGACATCTGTTTCGCATCGACGGCACGGTCGTGATGCCGCTCACCGCCGCGCGTGGTGCCGCGCTGGAGTCGGTGGCGTCGATTGCCGCGAAGTTGAGCGGGCGATTGAGCGGGCAACTGAGCGAACGCTCGAGTACGCGCGAGGATCAGCCATGACTCTGGTCCGGCTCAAGGGCGGCACGTTGTTCGACCCGATCCACAACGTCAACGGCGAGCGCCGCGACCTGACGTTGCGCGACGGCCGCATCGTCGACGTGCCCGCCACCACGCCCGTCGATCGTGAATACGACGCGACCGGCATGATCGTGATGGCGGGCGGCATCGACCTGCATTCGCATATCGGCGGCGGCAAGACCAATCTGTCGCGCCTGCTGCTGCCCGAGGACCATCGCGCCGATGCGCGGGGCGCCCATGCGCCGCGCGAGGCCGCCTACGAAGCCGCGCGCGACGACAACGGCCGCTACCTGCGCCTGCCGTCATGCGGCGTCTGCACGCCGGGAACGCTCGCGACCGGCTACCGCTACGCCGAAATGGGCTACACGGCCGCGTTCGAGCCGGCGATGATGCCGTCCAACGCGCGCCACACGCACCTCGAAATGGGCGACACGCCGATCATCGATCATGGCGCGTACGTGATGCTCGGCAACGACGAGCTGTTCCTGCGGATGCTCGCCGCGCGCGACGACTTCGAACGTCTGCGCGATTACGTCGGCTGGACGATCGACGCGAGCAAGGCGCTCGGCGTCAAGGTGGTGAACCCCGGCGGCATCTCGGCGTTCAAGTTCAACCAGCGCTCGCTAAACGTCGACGAGCCGCATGCGCACTACGGCATCACGCCGCGCGACGTGCTGCGCACGCTGACGCGCGCGCTGACCGAGTTGCGCGTGCCGCATCCGCTGCACGTGCACACGAGCAACCTCGGCGTGCCCGGCAACCTCGCCTCGACCATCGCGACGATGGACGCCGCCGACGGCCTGCCGATCCATCTGACGCATATCCAGTTTCACAGCTATGGCACCGAGGGTTCGCGCAAGTTTTCGTCGGGCGCGCGGCAGATTGCCGAGGCCGTGAACGCGCGGCCGAACGTGTCGATCGACGTCGGCCAGATCATCTTCGGACAGACCGTCACGGCCTCCGGCGACACGATGATGCAGTTCCGCAACGCGCCGCTCGCGCGGCCGCACAAGTGGGTGGTGGGCGACATCGAGTGCGACGCGGGTTGCGGCGTGCTGCCGTTCCGTTATCGCGAACAGAGCTTCGTGAACGCGCTGCAATGGATCATCGGCCTCGAAATCTTCCTGCTCGTCGACGACCCGTGGCGCGTCGCGATGACCACCGATCATCCGAACGGCGGACCGTTCACGAGCTATCCGCATCTGATCCGCCTGCTGATGGACAAGCCGTTTCGCGATGAGCAACTGGCGAAGCTGCATCCCGAAGCGCAGGTCGCCAGCGCACTGCCGGAGCTCAAACGCGAATTCTCGCTGTACGAGATCGCGATCATCACGCGCGCCGGTCCCGCGCGGCTGCTCGGTCTGCGCGATCGCGGCCATCTCGGCGCGGGCGCGGCGGCGGACATCGCCGTCTATCGCGACGAGCCGGACCGCGAGCGGATGTTCACGTCGCCGGCCTATGTGTTCAAGGACGGCGAGCTGGTCGCGCGCGACGGCACGCTGGTCGCGACGCCGACGGGCGGCATCCATTTCGTCGCGCCGCAATTCGATCGCGGCATCGAGACAACGCTGCGCGCGTATAGCGACGCGAACCTCGCGAGCAACTTCGCCCACGCCGCGATCAGCGACGACGAAGCCTGCCGCTGCTGCCGCGGCGGACGGCTATTGCCCGTCGAATGTCTAACCTGACGCGGCCACGATGAACGCTCCCGCCCCGCTCGACATCAACGGCACCGCGATCGACGCGACCTTCGCCGAAGCCTTTCCGATGAAGGCGACCCGGCTCGTGATCACCGCGCACACGCCGACGTGGGCGATGCACGCGGCGAACTCGCTGGCGGGCTTCGCGACCTCGGTGATCGGTTGCGGCTGCGAGGCGGGCGTCGAGCGTGCGCTCGCGCCCGCTGCCACGCCCGACGGCCGGCCCGGCGTCGCGGTGCTGTTGTTCGCGGTGTCGTCGAAGGAGCTCGCCAAGCAGATCGGGCGGCGCGTCGGCCAGTGCGTGCTCACCTGTCCGAGCACGGCCGTCTACGGCGGCATCGATCCGGCCACGAGCCGCGCGCCGCTGTCGGACCCGGCGCCGCTTGGCAGCGGGCTGCGCTTTTTCGGCGACGGCTGGCAGATCGCGAAGATGATCGACGCGGGGAACGGACCCACGCGTTACTGGCGCGTGCCGGTGATGGACGGCGAGTTCGTCTGCGAAGACATGGCGACGACGGTCAAGGCCGTCGGCGGCGGCAACCTGCTGCTGCTCGCGCGCGACCTGGGCGCCGCGCTCGCGGCGGCCGAAGCCGCGGTCGCCGCGATGCGCCGGCTGCCGAACGTGATCATGCCGTTTCCCGGCGGCATCGTGCGCTCGGGCTCGAAAATCGGCTCGAAGTACGCGGGCGCGACCGCGTCGACCAACGACGCGTTCTGCCCGAGCCTGATCGGCCTCGCGCGGCGCAGCGAGTTGAGCGCGGACGTTGGCTGCGTGCTGGAGATCGTCATCGACGGTCTGACCGACGCCGACGTCGGCGCGGCGATGACGGCCGGGATCGGCGCGGCCGCCGGACTCGGCCGCGCGGCCGGCGTGCTGCGCATTTCGGCGGGCAACTACGGCGGCAAGCTCGGGCCGTACCACTTTCATCTGCACGAACTGGCGGCGGGGCTCAACGGGAGTCACGCATGAGCACGACCACGTTGCGCGTGAAGACACCACCCGGCTTTCGCGTCGATGCCGCAGCGCTGTCACCCTCGGCGCTGGCCAGCATGAGCGTGGCCGAGATCGAGCGCATCGTGCTGCCGGCCGGCAACGAGCGCTGCGTGGTCGGCGACGTCTTCGAGGTTTCGCGCGACGACGCGCCTGCGTCCGGCGACGACATGGCCACGCTGCTGATCGACGGCGCCGCGCGGTGGCTCGACAGGCTCGGCGCGCAGATGGATGGCGGACGGCTCGTCGCGCGCGGCTCGGTCGGCGACTACAGCGGCTTCAGAATGAGCGGCGGCTTGCTTGAAATCGACGGCGACGCGGGGCATTTCACCGGCTGCGAAATGCGCGGCGGACGCGTGACGGTGCGCGGCGACAGTGGCGACTTCGCCGCCGGCGCACTGACGGGCGATATGGAAGGCATGAGCGGCGGCACGCTGACGATCCACGGCAACGCGGGCGCGCGGCTCGCCGACCGGATGCGCCGCGGCCTCGTGCTGGTCGGCGGCAACGCGGGCGACTTCGCGGCGTCGCGGCTGGTGGCGGGGACCGTCGGCGTGGCGGGGCAACTGGGCGCGCATTATGCCTATGCAATGAGGCGTGGCACGCTGCTGCTCGCGCAACGGCCAGAGCCACTGCCGCCCCCTACTTTCACCGGCGGCGGACACGGTTTCGACGTATTCTGGTCATTGCTCATACGCAGTCTCGCGGCCGAAATCGCGCCGTTTTCGCAGTGGCGCGCGGGCCGTCTGCCGGTCCGATTCACGGGCGACCTCGCGGTCGACGGCCGTGGCGAAATACTGATCGTCGGCTGAACCAGCTATGTCAGCCGCGACTGAAACGGTGTTCGGCAAAAAAGAAACGTCCCGCAACGATGTTGCATGGAGACAGGGCATGAGGACAGCGGATTCTGCAAACGCGAAGCCTGATATCGACGTCAACGCAAATGCCAGCGCCGGCGGCCCGCGCTATGCCGGGCTGCTGATCGCGCTGCACTGGCTGATCGCGCTCGGGATCGTCGGGCTGCTCGCACTCGGGCTTTATATGGTCGGATTGCCGAAGGGCTTGCCTGTCAAGGCGACGCTGATCAATCTGCACAAGTCGCTCGGACTGTCGGTTTTCCTGCTGGTGCTTTTGCGCATCGTCGCGCGGCTGGTCCTTCACCGGCCTCCGCTGCCGCCGATGCCACCGTGGCAACGCGCCGCCGCGCGCACTACGCAGGGTCTTTTATATGTCGGCATGGTGGCGATGCCGCTTGCCGGGTATCTCGGCTCGTCGTTCAACACCTACGGCACGCGCTTCTGGGGCATCCTGCTGCCGAAGTGGGGCTGGGACGACGCGCATCTGCGCGCGCTGTTCTTCGGCCTTCACCACGCCATCGGCTTCGCGCTGATCGTGCTGATCGTGCTGCACGTGGCGGGCGCGTTCAAGCATCAGTGGATCGATCGCGACAACCTGCTCGCGAGGATGCTGCCATGACGATGCGAAGCTTATCGCGCCACACGCAGGCAGCCGCCGCGCTCGAAGTCCATACGCTGCGCACGCGCGATGGCCATCGCGTGTGGTATGCGCTGGCCGGCGCGCGCGACGGCGTGCCGGTCGCGGTGCTGCACGGCGGCCCAGGCAGCGGCAGTCAGCCCGGCGTGCTGCGGCTGTTCGATCTGCAGCGCTTTCGCGTCGTGCTGATCGACCAGCGCGGCACCGGTGCCTCGACGCCGCACGGCAGCGTGCGCCACAACCGCACCGACTATCTGATCGCCGATCTCGAAGCGATTCGCGCGCGGCTCGGCTTCGCGCGCTGGGGCGTGCTCGGCGGATCGTGGGGCGCGGCGCTCGCGCTCGCGTATGCGGGGCAGTGTCCGCGGTCGGTGACGGGCGTCGTGCTGCGCGGCCTGTTCCTGACCTCCGCGCGCGAAGTGCGCGGTTTGTTCATCGGCTCACGCAAGCGCGCGCCGCGTGCGTGGTCGAGACTGCGTGCCGCTGCTCGCTGCGAGCAGCCCGCGAAACTGGCCGCGCGTTGCGGCGAGACCTTGCAATACGGCGCGAATGAAGCGCGGCAACGCGCGCTCGCGCTGGCCTGGCGCGGCTATGAAAACGCGGTGCTCGCGAGCGCATCGCCGCGAGGCGCCGCACAACGACGTGCGAACCTGCGAAACCCACGCGAACCCCAACGCCACGCGCGCAAGCTGATCGGCAAATACCGGATTCAGGCGCACTACCTCGCGCATCGCTGCTGGCTCGGCGAGACGCGTTTGCTGTCGCTCGCGCGCCGCGCAGCGGCGGCCGGGGTATCGATTGCGGCCGTGCATGGTGCGCGCGATCCGGTGTGTCCGCGCGGCAATCTGCGACGTCTGTCGCGCGCGGTTCCGTCGGCGCGCGTCGAGTCTGTCAGCGCGGCGGGTCATCTGGCGAGCCACCCCGCGTTGCATGCATGCGTCGCGCAGGCGCTCACCGCGATGTTCACGCCCACCGTCGAAGAGGGGCGCAGCAGCATGCGTCGCGCGGCATGAAGATCAAGGTACTCGGCTCGTCGGCCGGCGGTGGCTTTCCGCAGTGGAACTGCAATTGCCGCAATTGCGACGGCGTGCGTCGCGGCACGGTGAAGGCGACGCGCCGCACGCAGTCGTCGATCGCGGTCAGCGCGAATGGCGAGGACTGGCTGCTCGTCAATGCATCGCCCGATCTGCTCGCGCAGATCGCCGCGCATCCCGAACTTCAACCCGCGCGGCGCGCGCGCGACAGCGGCATCGCCGCGGTGCTCGTGATCGACGCGCAGATCGACCACGTGACCGGCCTCTTGATGCTGCGCGAACGCGACACCCCGCTGCCGCTATACGCGACCGATGCGGTCTGGCAAGACCTCCGCTCCGGCTTTCCGGTCGCGCCGATCCTGTCGCACTACTGCGGAGTCGAGCACCGCCGTATCGCGCTCGACGGCGCGCCGCTCGCCGTCGACGCGCTGCCCGGCATCCGCATCGACGCGCTGCCGCTGTCGAGCAAGGCGCCGCCGTACTCGCCGCATCGCGATGCGCCGGAGCGCGGCGACAACATCGGTCTCGTGCTGACGAACCTGCAATCGGGCCGGCGCGTGTTCTACGCGCCGGGGCTCGGCGCGATCGAGCCGCACGTGCTGGCGGCGATGCGCGAGGCCGATCTGCTACTCGTCGACGGCACGCTGTGGACCGGCGACGAAATGATCCGCCTCGGCCTGTCGAAGAAGACCTCGGCGGATATGGGCCATCTGCCGCAGAGCGGCGCGGGCGGCATGATCGAAACACTCGATTCGCTCGGCGCGAAACGCAAAGTGCTGATCCATATCAACAACACGAATCCGATCCTGATCGAAGACGGCCCCGAGCGGCGCATGCTGGGCGAGCATGGCATCGAGGTCGCGTACGACGCAATGAGCTTCGAGCTTTGAAGCGCGCAGTGAAGAGTACGGAGCGATGCGGTAACGAGGCGCGGCTGTGAACGACGATAAAACGGAGACGGCATGAACGCGAAAGACATTCAGGACACGACACCAACACGCGACGCGAGTACCACGGGAACTCAAGGCATCGACCGACCCGCCTGGAGCCGTGAAGAATTCGAGGCGCAGTTGCGCGCGAAGGGCACCGCCTATCACATCCACCATCCGTTCAACGTGAAGATGAATAGCGGCGGCTGCTCGCGCGAGCAGATTCGCGGCTGGGTCGCGAACCGCTTCTACTACCAGATCAACATTCCGCTGAAGGATGCGGCCGTGCTGTCGAACTGTCCGGACCGCGAGACGCGCCGCCGCTGGGTGCTGCGCATCCTCGATCACGACGGCTACGACGGCGCGGAAGGCGGCATCGAAGCCTGGGCGCGTCTCGCGGATGCGGTCGGCCTCACGCGCGACGAACTGTGGTCGCTCGAACACGTGACGCCGGGCGTGCGCTTCGCCGTCGACGCGTATGTGAATTTCGCGCGCCGCGCGCCGTGGCAGGAAGCGGTGTGCTCGTCGCTGACCGAAATGTTCGCGCCGCAGGTGCATCGCGACCGGCTCGCGAGCTGGCCCGAGCACTATCCGTGGATCGAAGCGGAGGGCCTCGCGTATTTCCGTTCGCGCATCTCACTCGCGCAGCGCGATGTGCAGCACGGACTCGAGGTCACGCTTGCCCATTTCACGCGACGCGATCAGCAGGAACGGGCGCTCGACATCCTGCAGTTCAAGCTCGACATTCTGTGGACCATGCTCGACGCGATCGAGAAGGCATTTCCGCAATGAACGACTCGACACGCGCCGACCCCGCCACGCCGCTCGCGATCGCTAAGCCATTCCGCCTGCAATGGGAGCCCGCGCAGAACGCGCACGTGCTGCTGTACCCCGAGGGCATGGTGAAGCTCAATCAAAGCGCGGGAGAAATCCTCAAGCGCTGCGACGGCACACGCGACATCGATACGCTGATCGCCGAGCTCGAACAGGCGTTCAACACGACCGGCATCGGCAGCGAGGTGCGGGCCTTCATCGCCGACGCGCATGGGCGCGGCTGGCTGGAGTAGCGCGATGACCGATCTTTCTCAAGCTGGCTCTCAGCCCGGCGCGCAAGTGCAAAGCGACGCGGCCGCCGTCGTGCCGCCGCCGCTGTGGCTGCTCGCGGAGCTGACCTATCGCTGTCCGCTGCATTGCGCGTTCTGCTACAACCCGCTCGACTACACCGATCACAACCGCGAACTGACCACCGGGCAATGGCTCGACGTGCTGCGCGAGGCGCGCGCGCTCGGCGCGGTGCAGCTCGGCTTTTCGGGCGGCGAGCCGCTGGTGCGCGACGACGTCGAAGTACTCGTCGAAGAAGCGCACAGGCTCGGCTTCTATACGAACCTGATCACGTCGGGCGTCGGTCTCACCGATCAGCGCCTCGGCGATCTGAAGGCCGCCGGGCTCGATCACATCCAGCTGTCCTTCCAGGATTCGACGCAGCAGTTGAACGACTTCCTGAGCAGCACGCGCACCTTCGAGCTGAAGCAGCGCGTCGCCGTCGCGCTCAAACGGCACGGCTTTCCGATGGTGATGAACTGCGTGCTGCATCGCTACAACCTGCCGCATGTCGACAAGATCATCGAGATGGCATTGGCTCTAGGCGCCGAATATCTGGAGCTGGCGAACACGCAGTTCTACGGCTGGGCGCGCGAGAACCAGGCGCAACTGATGCCGACGCAACAGCAGCTCGAAGAAGCCGAAGCGGTGGTCGCGCGCTATCGCCGCACGCATGGCGAGCGCTGCAAGATCTTCTTCGTCGTGCCCGACTACTTCGAGCGCCGTCCGAAGCGCTGCATGAACGGCTGGGGCGCGGTGTTCCTCGGCGTCGCGCCCGACGGCGCCGCGCTGCCGTGTCACGCGGCGCGCGGCCTGCCCGGCCTGACGCTGCCGAACGTGAAGGACATGCCGTTGCGCGAGATCTGGTACGACAGCGACGCGTTCAACCGCTTTCGGGGTTTGCAATGGATGAAGGAGCCGTGCCGCAGCTGCGAGGAAAAGGACCTCGACCTCGGCGGCTGCCGCTGCCAGGCCTACCTGCTGACCGGCGACGCGGCCAACGCCGACCCGGTCTGCGACAAGTCGCCGTTTCACGACACCGTGGTCAAGATCGTGCGGCGTGCAGCATCGGGATCTGCATCCGAAACCGGGGCGACAGCAGCGGCCCGCGAACAGCCGATCCTGTTCCGCAACGACGCCAACTCACGCAAGTTCGCGGCCGCTGCCCGCGAGCCCGACGCCGGCGGCGATAACCGGGCGTCACCCGGAGTCCAATCATGAGTGCCGACACCATCTCCGTTCTGCTCGTCGACGACCATGCGGTCGTGCGCGAAGGCTACCGGCGTCTGCTCGAAGTGAATGCCGACGTCGAGGTGCGCGGCGAAGCGGGCGACGCCGCGCAGGCCTACCAGCGTTTTTGCGCGCTGCGGCCCGACGTGGTCGTGATGGATGTGGCGCTGCCGGGCGCAAGCGGCATCGAAGCGATGCGGCGCATGCTCGCGCGCGAACCGGACGCGCGCGTGCTGATCTTCAGCGTGCACGAGGAATCGATCTTCGTGCGGCGCGCGCTCGACGCGGGCGCGCTCGGCTACGTGACCAAGGCGAGCGCGCCCGACGTGCTGGTCGAAGCGGTGCGCTCGATTGCGCGGCGTGCCCGCTACCTGAGCCCGGACATCTCGCAGGCGCTCGCGCTGCGCACCGCGTTCAACGAAGGGCCGCCGGGGCGTCAGTTGTCGGCGCGCGAGTTCGAGGTGCTGCGGCTGCTCGTGCAGGGCTATACGCTGCCGAGCATCGCCGAAAAGCTGGGCTTGAGTCAGAAAACGGTGGCCAACCACCAATCGGTGATCCGGCAGAAGTTCGGCGCCGACAACGGCGTACAGCTCGCGCAGATGGCAAGCCGCCTCGGGCTTCAGTTCACGGGCTCGGCCAGCCCCGCCTGAGCGGGCACGCGCGCGCAGAACAGAAAACCGCGCTGCGGCTCGCTCGCGACGTGAAATTCGCCGCCGAGCGCCTCGACGCGTTCGCGCATACCGATCAGCCCGAGCCCGCTGCGCGGCCTGGTCAGATCGGTGCCGGGGCCGTCGTCGGCCATCGTCACGACGATCTCGTCGATCTGCGCGCCGTTGTGTTTTCGCGGCGCGCGCACCATGAACAGTTCGACGCGCGAGCGGCGCGCGAACTTCGACACATTCGTCAGTCCTTCCTGCACGAGCCGGTACAGCGTGATCGTCAACGCATCGCTGAGGCCGCTGAAATCCCCTTCGATCGTCATCGAGAACGACGCCTCGGGCAAGCGCTCGCGCCAGCCGTCAACGCAATGTTCGAGCGCGCTCGGCAAGCCGAATTCGTCGAGACCGATCGGCCGCAGGCGGCGGATCATGCCGCCGATCTCGCGGTACACATGCGTCGCGCTCTGCATCAGCCCGAGCGCGATGCGATGAATTTCCGGCTCGCGCTCGCCCGATAGATCGCGGATGCGCGCCGCGTCGAGCGAGATCGCGTTCAGGTATTGACCCAGCTCGTCGTGCAGCTCGCGCGCCAGATGGCGGCGCTCCAGTTCCTGCGCCTGCAGCGCCTGACTGGCAAGGCGCCGGTTGTCGGCGAGCAGTCGTTCGGCCTGTTCCTCGAGCATGCGGCGATGGCGCAGTTCGCGGCGCGCATCGCGATAGCGGCGCCACGCGAACCACGCGAGCGCGATCGACAGCACGAACAGCGCGCCCGGCAACTCGTCGAGCTGGAAGCGCTCCATGCCACGCGTGAACCGGTAGACCTTCTCGCTGAGATCGAAGGCGGCGCCAAGCACCGCCGCGAGCACGGTCACGGCGACGACCCAGCCGAGGTCGCGCCATATCGGCGACGATGGCGGCGCTCGGTCAGCGGAAGAGGAATGGATCGGTTCGCTTGACATGACGCTTGCATTCTACTCAGCGCCGGCACGCGCAGCGGGTTTTGCGCGAGTTTGGGAACGCTTCCCCGGCAGATCGGGAAAAGCTCCCGCGCGTCTTACAGACGCGTATGCGAAGCTTTACACCAAGGTCAAACAACGCGCGACACGCGTACAAATCAAGCCGGCAGGAGACAATAACGATGAGCATGCGATCACAAGCACGCCGCAAACGCCGGCTTCAGCGGCGTGCCGGCATCACCTTCTGCGTCGGCGGCGCGCTCGCCGGTCTGTCCACGAGCGTATGGGCGCAGGCGGAGCCGCCAGTCGCGGCGTCGGCGCCGGCCTCGGCGCCGGCCTTGGCGTCTTCCGCTGCCTCTTCCGGCACAGCCGACGGCAACGCCAACAGCAACACGACACCCACCACGACCCTCGCGCCGATCGTCGTCGTAGGCACCACGCCGCTGCTCGGCATCGGCACACCGCTCACGCTGGTGCCGGCCAACGTGCAGACGGTCCACGCGGCCGACATCCAACGGCAGGGCCGCCAGACACTCAGCGACTACCTCGCGGCGAATCTGCCTAGCGTCACGATTTCCGACGCGCAGGGCAACCCGTATCAGATGAACCTGTTCTATCGCGGCTTCACCGCGTCGCCGCTGCTGGGCACGCCGCAAGGTTTGTCGGTATTCGTCGACGGCGTGCGCGTGAACGAACCGTTCGGCGACGTCGTGAACTGGGACCTGCTGCCGCAACAGGCGATCGACACGATGCAGCTGATCCCCGGCTCCAATCCGACTTTCGGCTTCAATACGCTCGGCGGCGCGCTGTCGATCACGACGAAAAACGGCAAGGACAACCCGGTCGGCGAGGCCGAAATACAGGGCGGCTCGTGGGGACGCAAGGCCGCGCAGATCGAACAGGGCGGCACGATCGGCCAGAACCTCGACTACTACTTCACCGCCAACGCCGCGAACGACAACGGCTGGGCCGAGCAGAACGAGAGCCGCATCCGCCAGGCGTTCGGCAAGCTGCGCTATACCGACGCCGACACGACGCTGTCGTTATCGGCCGGCGGCGCGGACAACGATCTGCACGGCGCGCAAACCATTCCGCGCTCGTTCCTCGGTAACCCCAGGCAACCGTACACGTATCCCGATCAGAATCAGAACAGCGCCGGCTACCTGACGCTGTCGGGCGATCATTACTTCAACGACAACGTCGAGCTGAGCGGCAACGCGTACTACCGGCACTTTCGCAATGCCAACACCAGCAGCAACGTCAACAACGACTACGGCACGATCAATCCCGACGGCACCGTCGACACGTTGCAGGCGACCAACGTACAGTCCACCGTGACGACCGACAGCTACGGCGCGAGCCTGCAACTGACGCTGCTCGGCAAGCTCGGCGGCATGCAGAACCAGTTCATCGCGGGCATGGCCGTCGATGCCGCCGACTCGCGCTTCACGCAGTCGTCGCAGGACGCGGCGTTTACCGATTCGCGCGCGACAGTCGGCATCGGGAATTTCGCACAGCAGACCAACGCGAACACGCACAACACGAACTACGGCATCTACCTGACCGACACGCTGTCGCTGACGCCGCAGTGGTCGCTGACGCTGTCGGGCCGCTACAACTGGGCCGATGCGACGATCGGCGACGAATCCGGCACGCAGCCGCAGCTCGACGGCCACCATACGTTCTCGCGCTTCAATCCGGCGGTCGGCATCAACTGGAATCCGACGCCGGCGCTCACCGCCTACGCGACCTACAACGAGGGCATGCGCTCGCCGACCGCGATCGAGCTGGCCTGCGCCGATCCGAACGCGCCGTGTTCGCTGCCGAACGACTTCATCTCCGATCCGTCGTTGCAGCCGGTCATTTCGAAGACCTATGAAGTCGGCGCGCGCGGCAGGATCGGCGGCAACACGACATGGAGCGCGGCTGCCTACAGCACGACGCTCGACAACGACATCGAGTTCATCAGCAGCACCGGCGCGGGCAGTTCGCAGGGGTTTTTCCAGAACGTCGGGCGCACGCGCCGGCAAGGCGTCGAACTGGCTGGGCAGACGAAGTACGGTCCGTTCACGGTGACCGGCAGCTATAGCTACGTCAATGCGACCTACCAGTCGACATGGGTCGAAAGCAGCCCCAGCAACTCGAGCGCCGACGCGAACGGCAACATCACCGTGCATCCCGGCGATCACATCCCGAGCATTCCGGCGACGACCGTCAAGCTGCGGCTCGATTACGCGGCCACCGCGAAATGGCGAATCGGCACGAATCTGACGTGGCGCGGCAGCATCTACGCGCAGGGCGACGAGAACAACCAGGACGTGAACGGCAAGATCTCCGGCTATCTGTTGATCGATATGGACACCAGCTACCAGGTGACGAAACAGTTGCAGGTGTTCGCGTCGGTGTCGAACCTGCTCGACAAGCGCTATGCGAGCTTCGGCGCGCTCGGGGAGAACTTCTTTACCGGACCGGGCAATACGTTCAACGGCACGGCGCCGGTCAACGAGCAGTTCGTCGGGCCGGGTGCGCCGAGGGGGTTCTGGGTGGGGATGAGGTATGCGTGGAAGTAGTGGTGCTTGGCGGGGGCGGATCATATTGAAGCGCGGCGGCCGGACGCCGCCATGTTTCACTTCGTGGAAGCTGTCCTGAGCACGGCAAACCGTCACGACATTATCCAGCCTGATTCGTTGGTCGAGGCCATTGCGCGCATTCGTGGCAAGCGGGGTTGCGCCCGTTAGTGATTAGCACTCGTTTTACCAGGCTTACTCATTAATTGGCTTTGTCAGTTCATCAAGCCGGTTCCTGGTAATTCTAGTCATGCAGTCCCAAAACTCGACGAATCGCAACGATGCCTGTCCAACCTCATACACGTCTGCATAACATTCGTTGTCGCGATAGAGCTTCCAGTTCTCCTGTCCTCTCCGAAAATAGGGAAGTGCCTCGGGTTCGCCACGCGTCCGAAGTTCCTTGTCGCCGTCAGCCATGATTCGCTCTATTGCGGATACTTTCTTTTCGAGCGTCTGTGCAACGCGCTCGAAATCGTGTTGAGCGCAAGCCGAAACGTCCATTGTTGCAAGGGCATCATTCTTGCAAAATCGTTGGATTTGTTCCTCAGTTTTGCCGGCGAAGTATTGACTAGTCGGCGTGGCTTTCGTGTAATCGAACGCAGAGCCATAGATCGAGCTTGACGAATATGCTGGCGAAGATGCCAAGAAAAGAAGAATCGCAATATTAGTGGCTCGCATCGTACATACCCGTTTCAAATAGCTTTGCTTCGGATTTTCGCCGCTTTGGCACTCGTTGCGCAATGAAAGATCGAATTACGTTCCCCATTTTTTGGCACTCTTCCCGGTTGAGGTACCCGGCGAGATGATGACACCGAGTTTCCGGATACCATGCGTCAACCTTGCTGTGGCTTTCACCCGCATTAAAAAGCACTGATACGAGGGCGTCGTATTCGTACTGATGCAGAAAGACCTTCACGTCACGATTGATTGCAGCTTCGACACCCATTAAGTTCTTCTTAAAGAAAGTCGCCCTCCCAGTGCCCCGGCAACAGCCGTTGCTCGATCTGCTCGGAGCGATACTGGATGCGCAAATCCTCGGGAACATAGCTGCCGCCAGCAAGCGTCGTGCGCCTATTTCCGCGCGCCGGTTTTTCCTGGCGCAAGGCTGCGATCATGGCCGGTTTCAGCGAGCCACGTGCATAGGTGTAAATGGCAGCGTAGACCGTCTCGTGGCTGACGTGCTGACTTGGGTCGTCTGGATACATGGCCCGCAGTTTGGCAGCGATTTGCTGCGGCGACCAGCGCCAGTAGACCAGGTGATCATGCACATGCCGATCAAGCGCGCTGCCTTCGATCAACTTGCGCGGCCGTACGCAGCGCCGACGACGCAGCCGATAGGCCGAGGCCGCCTGCGTCGCACAGTAGCGCGGCGCGTCCACGCTGCAATTACGCGCCAGTTCGCGCGACACCGTCGAAGCGCTGCGCCGCCCTTTTGATGTTCGATCATGATCGCCGCGCGTTCTTCCGCACTCAAATGCTTGTAGTTCTTCTTCATCGCAACACCCTACCTCATTCAAGGTGTTGCACTTGGAACTAGAGACTAAGGTGTCAGCCGTTCGCAATTTGCGGCTGACATCTGCCGGAAACACCGGCAGCCAGGCCTGGAAACCTGGTCACGCAACACCCCGCACGTCCGCAAGGGCGTGCGGCTACTTCCGCACGTCTATCGTTTTTGCCAATGGGCGGGCTGTGGTGGGGAGGCCCTCGGGCCTGCCGGTTTGGTGTTGCACCGGTTTTCCAGCCCTGTCATGTGCCCGCTCACCCACGCTCATAGGTGTGACCGGGCCATCCTTAACCATAACCCGGACCGCGTATGACCAAAGCTACCAGGCAACAGCCTTCTTCCCGCACCCCCGTAGATGCGCTTCAGTATGAACGTCTCGCGCTGGCTGCCTTCCATCTTTGTGAAAGGCAGGGACAGCAACTTCAACACCTGATTACGCTTGCGACTTCGTTGTTCAGGAATCCTTCTGCAACGCCTGAGGAAAGACACGACCAGCGGAATCTGCTTGAGGTCATGATCCATATCGGCGAAGACTACAGGCGCATGAACAATTGCGATCATGAACTGTTCACGGTTCTGGCGCTCGACGCCAAGGGTATTCCGAACCGTCGTCTCACCGCCCGCGATGCGGCAGACCTGCTGGCCGATGCCGCGCGAAGCGCTGAGGACAGACTTGCGACTCCTGGCACTACCACGACGAAGCACTAACTGGCTCTGTCAGCAACCCAATGAAGGCGGCTTGATGCCGCCTTTTTCAATTGCACGGCGTTAAGCAGACGTCTATTCGTTTTGCACATTGTGATTGCATATGTTGTCGTACGCGTCCATCAGATAGATCTTGTTTTCAGTTTTCGTTGTTGCTCTGCCCACGTTGACAATCTTTGACTTACTCGAGCAGTGGCTTGAGGTATTTTCGATACGTCAAAAAATACGCTACACAGAATGAATAAGAACATGTTCAGGCTGGTTTTCAGCCAATGTAGAGGTATGCTGGTCGCGGTTGAGGAAACGGCGAGCGGCGCACGCAAGACCGATCAGGAAGAAGTAGCAGGCGCGGCACATATCGCTCAATCGAGCGGGCGGCATGCTTTCCGGTTCGCGCTGCACCCTGTGGCATTTGCCGTGCTGGTGGGGCTGGGCGGCGCGTTGTTTGCCCCGATGCTCGCCCATGCGCAGATTGTGCCGGGTGGTACCCATGCGCCGTCCGTGATCCAGACACAGAATGGTCTGCCACAGGTTGACATTAACCGTCCGTCTTCGGCTGGTGTATCCGTAAATACATACGGACAGTTCGACGTACAGAAAAACGGCGCAATTCTCAATAATTCGCCCGTTATCACCGGCACGCAGCAGGCCGGGCAGATCAATGGCAACGCGAACTTCGGGGCGAACCAGGCCGCGCGCATCATCCTGAACCAGGTCAACAGCAGCGCGGCGAGTCAGATCAACGGCCATCTTGAAGTTGCAGGGCAACGCGCAGAGGTGGTGATCGCTAACGGCTCCGGCATTTCGGTGAATGGCGGCGGCTTTCTGAATACCTCGCGTGCCATTCTGACGACCGGTACGCCGAACTTCGCACCCGATGGTTCGCTCACTGGTTTTAGTGTAAGGGGCGGCAACATCACCGTGCAAGGCGCGGGACTCGACGGTTCGACTGTGGACCAGGTTGACCTCCTGGCCCGCGCGGTGCAGGTCAATGCGGAGGTGTACGCCGGAAAGAGCCTGAATGTTATCACGGGCGCAAACCAGATCGGTCACGACTCACTTGCGTTCACGCCGATCGCAGGCGACGGACCCGCACCAGCCGTCTCGATTGATGTGAGCCAGCTGGGAGGGATGTACAGCGGGCGGATTTTTCTGGCGAGCAACGAGTATGGCGTAGGTGTTTCGAACCAGGGCGTGATCGCCGCGCAGGCGGGCGACCTGACGCTGCAATCGAACGGTCTGTTAGCTCTCACCGGCAAGACGAGCGCAAGCGGCAATCTTGCCGCAACCGGCGGCGATATCCAGAACAATGGCACGACTTACGCGCAGCAAAGCGCGACGCTCTCGGCCAGCGGTACGGTCACGAACAGCGGCATGGTTGCCGCGCAGCAGAATACTTCCCTGAGCGCTGGCTCGGTGACTTCGACTGGCACGCTCGCGGCTGGCGTGAACGGCGACGGCTCGCTCGCGCAGACCGGCGACCTGGACGTAACGGCATCCGGCCAGTTGAACGCCAATGGCCAGAATGTCGCAGGTGGTAGTGCGTCGCTCTCAGGCAGCGGCGTGAATCTCGCTGGCAGTCGCACGTCGGCGAACGGCGCGCTTTCACTCGCTGCGAACAGCGGTGACCTGAACCTGTCGGGCGCAACCGCGACGGCGGGCGGAGCGCTTGACGCGCGTGCGGCCGGTACGCTCACGAACGACAACGGCGCAATGTCGTCGGGTGGTGCGCAAACCATCACTGCGGGCGCACTCTCGAACCACAATGGCCAGATCGTTTCGGGTGGCACGCTGACCGAGTCCGTTACGGGCGCAATCAATAACCAGGGCGGCACGATGCAGGCCGCAGGCGCGCTTTCTTCGTCGAGTGGTTCGCTCGATAACTCGGGCGGAACCGTCGCGTCGCTAAACGCAGACGGCGTTTCCATCACGACGACCGGCCTGCTCAACAACGGCGCGGGCGGCGCTATCGGCGGCAACGGGAACGTCAGCATCCAGTCAGGACAGGTCGCCAATGCAGGGTCTATCACTGCGGTCCAGAGCCTCATTGCGTCGGCCGTGCAGGCTCTGTTCAACAGCGGCACGTTCGCGACCAATGCGAACATGACGCTTTCGGCCGGCACGACGCTGACGAACACCGGCCAGTTTGGCGCGGCCCGCGCGCTCACACTTCTCGCCGCGACGTTCGACAACAGCGGCCGGACGACCAGCGCCGACCAGTTCACGCTGCACGCCGCTAACCTTGTGAACCACGGCGGCACGGTCACGCAGACCGGAACTGGCGCGACGACGCTCGACGTGACCGGCACGCTTGACAACTCGGCAGGCGGCACACTCCTGACCAACAGCACGGACCTGACTCTTGCACCAGCCGCGCTCGACAACGATGGCGGCACGATTACGCATGCCGGGACCGGCAAGCTGTCGATCAATTCGGGTAATGGTGCTGGCGAAGTATCCAACGTCGGCGGCAGGATTGCCACGAACGGCGAGGGCTCGATTCAGGGCGGCGCGCTCGATAACGCATCGGGTTCGGTGATCGCACAGAACGGCCTGACGGCAACAGTCGGCGGGGAACTGGACAACACGAACGGCAAGCTGCTGTCGAACACGGATACGAACATCACGAGCGGCACGTTCAACAATAACGGCGGCCAGATCGGTGCGGGTACGAAGGAAACCATCAGCACGGGCTCGCTGACCAATGACGGAGGCTCGATTGTCGCGCCCGACCTCACGCTGACGACGGGCACGACGCTCGACAATGACGGCGGCGATATTGAGGCAAACCAGCTCGCACTGAAAGCGACGGACCTGCTGAACCACGGCGGCACGATCACGCAGTATGGCCCGTCGTCGATGGGCTTCAGCATCAGCGGCACGTTCGACAATTCAAACGGCGGCACGCTGCAAACGAACAGCGTAGACTTCACGCTCGCGCCTGGTGCGCTCGTCAACGACTACGGCACTATTCTCAATGCCGGTACGGGCACGCTGACAATCGCACCCGGTTATGGCGCAGGCGTCTTTTCGAACATCGGCGGCCAGATCATTGCGGCGGGGCAGATCGCAGTGCTGGCGGCAAGCCTGAACAACCTGTATGGCGTGCTCGCGGCACAAGGCAATATCGCTGCGAACATCTCGGGCGACCTGAACAACACGCAAGGCTCGGTTCGTTCTCTCTCGTCGCTGTCTCTCGCCAGCGGCGGCACGCTGACGAACACGAACGGACAGATCCAGTCCGGCACGGGCGCGACGGGTGACGCGAGCACGCTCGCCATTCAGGCCGCGTCGGTCAATAACGCGAACGGTCTCGTCAGCAATCTCGGCACGGGCGACATGACCGTGCAAGGCGGCAGTCAGACCGTCAACAGTGGCGGCGTGATGACGGGCAACGGTAACGTGGCCGTCGACACGTCATCGCTCTCCAATACGCAGGGCGGTCAACTGAGCGGCGCGAGCCTCGCGGTTCAGGCGGACATCGTGGACAACAGCGGCGGCCAGATCGGCAACCTTGCCGGTTCGAATGGCGATGTCGCAATCACGACGACCGGCGCGCTGACGAATGCGAACGGCCAGATTGGCGCGACGCATGACCTTGCCGTGAATGCCGCGACGCTGACGGGCGGCGGTGCCTACAGCGCGGCCAATGACGTTGCAGTGAGCGTTCAGGGCGATTTTGCGCCCACGCCAGATGTGCAGTTCAACGCCGGTCATGACCTGTCCTTTACCCTGCCGGGCACGTTCAGCAATGGCGCGCTGGTTGAGGCGACGAACGACCTGAACATCAATGCCGCCGACGTCCAGAATAGCGGCGTCATGATGGCAGGCGGCACTCTCGCGACGCATTCGAACACGCTGGAGAACACAGGGACGATGGTCGGCGGCAGCGTCTCGCTAAACGCCACGCAATCAATTACAAACGTCGGGCCGACCGCACTGATCGGTGCGACGGGCAGTAACGGAACGCTCGAACTGCTGTCGAACGACATCGAGAACCGCGACGACACGACGACGACCGACACCCAGGCGACGACGGCGATTTACGGTCTTGGCAAGGTGGTACTGGCGGGCGGAAAGAATGCGGACGGCAGTTACACGAACGCTAGCCTGATCCGCAACCAGTCGGCGCTGATCGAGTCGGCCGGCGACATGGAACTGCACGCCGCTCAGGTGACGAACACGCGCACGACGATGACCACGACGGGCCTGAATCAGTCGGTCGATCCGGCCCTGCTCGCGCAGCTCGGCATCAGCCTGTCGGGCTGCACGGCGGTCGACATGGCCGCCTGCTCCGGTCAGGACATAGGCTGGGGCATCTCCCAGCCGGATAACCCGGCATTCCTGACCATGATTGGCGGTGTGTACACGATCCCGCCGCACGGCGGTCAGTGGAATAGCGGCTACCAGTACACGACCTATACGGGCGAAGCACTCGCGAACCTGATTGCGGGCATCAGTCCGCAGGCGCAAATCATGGCGGGCGGCAATCTGGACGCGTCGAAGGTCGGCCTGTTCCAGAACTACTGGAGCGCGGTCGCGGCAGTGGGCAATATCGCCGCGCCTACCACGCTCGACCAGAATAGCTGGCAGGGGCAGAGCGCGCCCGAAGTGCAGGTCACGTACTCAGGCTACTACCACTACAACAACTACGACAACACCGAACACAACTGGACGCTACCGTTTGGCGATGCGCCGTTTGTTGGCTCACGGCCGGGCGGCTATACCCAGGCGGCACCGGCTGATATCCGCTCTTACGCGCTCCCGAGCTACGAGTCGAGCTTCGTCGCGGGCGGAACGCTTTCCGGCACGGGCGTGAACATCGATAACACGGCGGGCAACGCGGGCATTCCGTCGCTCGGTCTTTCCCCCGGTCAGTCGCTGGGCGGCGTCACTGTCGGCGGCGTGAGCGGCAACGCGAATGGCGCGAAGGCCGGGGCTGCTTGGGTCAATGGCAGCGGCAGTATGGTCAATCCGGTCATCGCCAATGCGACTGCGCAGAACGTGCTGCAAAACCTCTCGATTCCCCAGGGCGGACTGTTCAGCCCCGCGACCGCACCGGGCGCAACCTACCTGATCGAGACCAACCCGGCGTTCACGAACCAGAAGACGTTCATATCGAGCGATTACTACCTGCAACAGCTTGGCCTGAATCCGCAGACGACGGAGAAGCGCCTGGGCGATGGATTCTACGAACAGCAACTGGTTCGGAACCAGATTACGTCGCTCACCGGCAAGGCGGTACTCGGTCCGTACACCGACCTTCAGTCGATGTATCAGGCGATGCTCGACGCGGGCGCGTCGCTGTCGAAGTCGCTTGATCTGCCGCTCGGCATGAGCCTGTCGGCTGAACAGGTGGCAGCGCTCACGAGCAACGTGATCATCATGCAGACCGAGACCGTCAACGGGAAACAGGTACTCGTGCCCGTCGTCTATCTCGCGAAGGCCAGCCAGCAGGACATGAACGGGCCGTTGATTGCGGCGACCGACATCGACCTTCAGAACACGCAGACCTTCAGCAATAGCGGCACGGTACAGGCGAGTAACACACTGTCGATTCAGGGCCAGCAGATCGACAACGCGTTCGGCAAGCTGCAAAGCGGCGGCCTGATGTCGCTGGCGACCACCGGCAATGTTGACCTGACCTCGGCCACCGTGAACGCGGGCAGCCTCGCGCTGAACGCGGGCGGCGACCTGTTGCTGAACACGGCGGTCAAGACCGTTGATCAGGTTAGCGCGACGGGTGCGACGCGCACCACGACGACGCTCGGCCCTGTTGCGAACCTGAACGTGGCGGGCGATGCTGTGATCGTCACGGGCGGCAACGTCGAGCAGAACGCGGGCAACCTGAGCGTGGGCGGCAACCTCGGTGTGGCCGTGGGCGGGAACTACGATATTGGTTCGGTACAGACTGGCGAACATAAGATCGTCGAGCGCGCGAACGGCGTGTCGAACACCAGCCTCAACCAGACGACAGGCAGTTCGATTGATGTCGGCGGCGTTTCGCAGATTGGCGTCGGCGGCGATCTGACGGCGACGGGCGCGAACATTAATCTCGCGGGCGGCGGCACACTTGCTGCGAATGGCAATGTGAACTTGCAGGCGGCAAAATCAACTTCAACAGTTGACAGCAACAGTTCCGGTAGCGATAGCCACGTTAGTTACTCGGAGTCGTCGCACCGCTCGGACGATACGCTCACGGCTACGACGCTCAATGCAGGCAATTCGCTGACCGTTGTATCAGGCAAGGATATTAATGTCACGGGCAGCGCGATCAGTCTCGACCAGGGAACCGCGACGCTCGCCGCAGCCGATAACGTCAACATCGGTGCGGCAACGGAAACGCACGTCGACAACGAACAGGAGCAGCACAGCCACAGCAATATCGTAAGCGGCAAGGAAGTGGCGAGTTCGAGCAACACCACCGCCACGCTCTCGCAGGGCAGCATGGTTTCCGCAGACGCCGTGACTATCGCCAGTGGCAACGACATCAGCGTCAAGGGCAGCACGATTGTCGGGACGAACGATGTCGCGCTCAGTGCCGCGCATGACGTGAATATCACCACGTCACAGGACACCATGCAGTCGTCCAGCACCTATGAGGAGACGCGAACGGGTCTGGGAACAAGCGGGTTGAGCGTCACGGTCGGCACCAACAAACTCGCGATGACCGATGAGGCATCGAGTGTCACGAACAACGCGAGCACAATCGGCTCGTTGAACGGCGACCTGTCGATTCAGGCGGGCAACACCCTGCACGTCACGGGCAGCGATCTAGTCGCAGGCGGGAACCTCGCCGGAACGGCGGCGAACGTCATCATCGACGCGGCGACCGATACCTCGCACCAGGCGCAGACGCAAAAGACGAGCAGCAGCGGCCTCACGATTGGTCTGGCGGGTTCGGTCGGCGATGCGATCAACAACGCGTATTCGGAAAGTCAGGCAGCGAAGAATTCGACCAGCACGGGCAACGAACGTGCGGCTGCGCTGCATAGCATTGCGGCGGCGGGCGACGTTGCCTTGACCGGCCTGACCTCTGCGGGCATGACAGCGGACGGCAAGCCCGACATCGGCATCAAGGTCAGCATCGGGTCAAGCAAGAGCGAAAGCCAGTCGTCGGAAGATCAAACGATGCAACGCGGCTCCGGCGTGCAGGCAGGAGGCACGGCAGCGTTCGTCGCGACGAATGGCGATCTGACGATCGCCGGCTCAAACGTGAACGCCAATGATGTCGTTCTGGCGGCCAAGAATCAGGTGAACGTTATTAACACGACGGACACCGATTCGACCCGTAGCTCGAACAGTTCCAGCAGCGCAAGTGTTGGCGTTCAGTACACGCTGGGCGGCGGCTTTGGCGTCTCGGCGGCGATGTCGAACGCGCATGGCGATGCGAACAGCGACGCGTCAATCCAGAACGCGTCGCATGTGAACGGCGCGAACAGCGTCACGGTGATATCGGGCGGCGACACGAACATCATCGGCTCGCAGATCAACGGCAAGCAGATCGCGGCCGACGTGGGCGGCAACCTCAACATTGTCAGTGTGCAGGACGTGACGAACAGCGCCGCGCACCAGAGCAGCACAGGCGGCGGATTCACGATCAGCCAGGGCGGCGGCAGCGCGAGTTTCAGCGCGCAGAACGGCCATGCCGATTCGAACTACGCAGGCGTCAACGAACAGGCCGGGATCAATGCCGGCGACGGCGGGTTCAACGTCAACGTCAACGGCAACACGGACCTGAAGGGCGCGGTGATTGCGAGCGATGCCGATGCGTCGAAGAACAGCCTGACGACGGGCACACTGACGTTCAGCGATATCGAGAACCAGTCGCATTACAGCGCGTCGAGCAACGGGATCAGCGCGGGTATCGGCGTTGGCAATACCGGCAAGGCGACAGGGCCGGGATCGGTGAGTGGCGCTCCTGGCGTTGTGCCGATGATCTCGCAGAACGAGAACGGTGACGACAGCGCGACCACGCGCAGTGCGGTCAGCGCGGGTGCTATCAATATCACGGACGGCGCGAAGCAGACGCAAGATGTGGCGGGGCTGAGCCGAGATACCACGGATGCCAACGGGACGGTCTCGAAAACGCCGGACGTGAACGCCCTGCTCTCGCAGCAGGCGGACACGATGGCGGCCGCGGAGGCGGCGGGCCAAGTGGTCGCGCAGGGGATTGGTGCGTATGCTGAGGCGAAACAGGAGGCAGCCGAAAAGGCTGGTGACACGGCCACGGCCGCAGCGTGGGCCGAAGGCGGTGACAACCGTGCACTGCTGCATCTGGCGGGTGGTGCGCTGATCGGCGGCCTCGGTGGGGGCAGCGCATTCGGGGCGATCGGTGGTGCGGCTGGTGCGGGCCTGTCTTCGAAGCTGGCGGGGCAGCTTGAGAGCCTGTCCAAGGGTGTCGCATCAGATACGGGCTCCGAACTGCTCGGCAACCTCGCTGCGAATGTGGCGGCGGGCGTAGGTGGCGCGCTGGTGGGCGGCACGGCGGGCGCGGCCGCGGCGTCGAACGTCGAGTTGTACAACCAGATGCTTCACCAGAAAAAGAAGGATCTGGTATCACAGGTATGCGGTGCGGGTGCGCAGTGCAGTGATGAGACGCTGAATGCTGTGATCCAGGCGCAGGGCGATCTTTACAATACTGCCCAGAATAACGTGCGGGACACGGGCGTCGCTGCGGGTGTCGTTGTCGGAAGCGTTGCTGCCGGTGTTCTGGCTCCAGAAGCGTATGCCGCATATAAGGCTGCGCAGGCGGGGTATTCTCTTGCGACGGCCGCGTTGAGTGGTGCAGCGGTTTCCGGCGGTACCTACACTGCCGGAGTCGGAGCAGGTGCATTGGTGTCGGTGTTTAAAGGCGGCAGCTTTTATGACACGTTCAATCAGAATTTCTCTTCCGCCGGGCTTGCCACTGCTGCTGTATTTGGCGCATACAGCAACATGGCTGCGGTGTCGATGTTTGGGTGGGCGGGTATTCCCAATTCGATCAGGAACTGGGGGACGATTCCGGGTGCGGTGATCCGCGGGAACGCGCTCGCAATCGGACAGACGGCGGGCAGGGCCGCACAGGCGATTGCAAACTCGGGTGATGCTAAAAACTAGCACAGGGGCGGTTATGTCAGATGAGATCGTAAGTGGCATTATTGGTGGCCTTTTTGGGCCGTTAATCGGAAAATTTCTTGGTAAATTTCGACTATGGAAAGTTTTCGTCGTCTCGATCATCCTTTTGTATGGGGCGGCCTTTGTGTTGGGCTTGGTCGTCGTTGGATTTAAGACCACGATAGCGAGATTCGGACAGCTTTTTTTACCGCTCCCAATGCTGATTTTTCTTTCTCTATCTGCCTGCGCAACCTTCGTGGCTTTCTTGGGCCGAGATGCCATTCGAAAAGCGGGCGAAGATAAGTCTTAGCATTCCATGTACTGCAGTCGGGTTTCTATCTCAACCAGCAATTCTCTGCGGTCGGTCTGGGCGCAGCAGCGAGTGTGGGAGCGGTAAACGGCATGTTCGCGACGTCGATGTTTAGCTGGGCAGGTGTCGAGAATTCGGTAAGGAATGTTGCCACAATCCCCGGCTTTGTGCTTCAGGTCAACAAATTGGTCTTGGGACAGGCAGCGGTAAAGCTGCCCAGGCCGCTGTTCAATCGCCTCAAGGATCATCAAGCAAGTGATGAGGAGCTAACAATGATCGACGGTTTTTGGAGCGGTGTTTTTGGCGGCCTGCTTGGACCAGCCATTTCGCGTTGGCTTGGTCGGTATAGATTCTGGAAGGTTTTTATTGTTCTTCTGATAGGGATATATGCTTCATTGTTTTTCATTGGAATAGCTAAAGTTGGCCTTGCTGATTCGGCAAAAAGAATCGTTGCAATGATTTCTACATTGCCGGGAATACTTGCGCCAGTTGGAATCGCAGCGGCGCTGGCATTCTGCGCGTTCCTCGGTGCGGCGTCAGCGAAGAAAAAGGAATAGCCCAGAGAGTCAGGTGATCTATCTGATAATTTTTCGAAGGGCGAAGAAGAGTCGAGAATTGCAGGTTCTTTTTGAAAAAATGGCGTATCGATCAAGCAGCAGTTCAGTCATCAACTAAAAGCAATTCGAATGAAAATCCGCAAGAGGCTGAAGGCATTACCGCTCACAGCCCTGATAACGCTCGCCCATGCGCAGCAGACTCCGACGCCTGCGGATACCGCAGCAGCGGCACACGCCAACGCCGAGCAGAACCAGCAGGTCGAGCAGCAACGCAATGCACAGGAACGTGACGCGACGGTCAATGCGCCGTCGGTACTTTCGACCATTGCACGCGTTTCAGGCTGGCCCGAATTGCCGGTCGAAACGCCGTGCTTCCGCATCAACTCATTCGTGCTTGATGTGCCCGCGACGCTGCCGGATGCCATACGCAAACAGGGCGCATCCGCGTTGCCGCTCGACCGCTTCGCGTTCGCCCGCGAATGGCTCGACCATTACCGGGGGCAATGCGTCGGCAAGGCAGGACTCGACACGCTTACCAAGGGATTGCAGCAGACAATTCTCGGTCGCGGCTACATCACGACGCGCGTATTGCTTCCCGCGCAGGACCTGTCAACCGGCACGCTGAAGTTTGCACTGGTGCCGGGTGTCATCGGCAAGGTTCGCTTTGCGGATCCTGCCACGCGCGGCACATGGAAGTCGGCATTCCCGACGCAAAACGGCAACGTGCTGAATCTACGCGACCTCGAACAGGGATTCGAACAGATGAAGCGCGTTAGCAGTCAGGACGTGGACATGAAAATCGAACCCACTGACGTACCTGGCGAAAGCGACGTTGTCGTCACGGTAAAGCGCGCGAAGCCGTGGACGGTGGTTGCGTCGGTGGACAACTCGGGCACGCGGGCCACCGGCAAGCTGCAAGGCAACCTGAGCCTTGGCATCGACAATCCGCTCGGGCTGAACGACATTTTCAACGTTGGTGTGAGCCAGGACCTCGAATTCGGCGACAAAGGTCTCGGTTCGCACGGCTGGAACGGCTTCTATTCGGTTCCGTGGGGCTACTGGACCGGCACGCTATCGGCCTACACGAACACGTACTACCAGCAGATTGCGGGCGTCAACCAGACGTTCGTGTCGAGCGGCAACGCGCAGACTGTCGATTTCAAACTTCAGCGGGTATTGATGCGCAGCCAGAACAACGTACTTGGTGCGCAGTTCCGCCTGACGAAGCGCTTCGGTGAAAGCTTCATTGAAGACACCGATATCCCGCAGCAGCGGCGCAACAACACGTTCATCGAGGCCGGCCTGACCGATCGCCACTACTTCGGCAGTTCGCAGTTCGACGGTAGTCTCGCGTACCGTCAGGGTGTGGACGGACTCGGGGCGACACCAGACTTCTACGAGAATGGCCCGACTTACCGCTTCTGCATGGCCATCCTCGACGCGAACCTGTCGGTGCCGTTCAAGGTCGCAAGCCAGCCATTGCGTTACGTGACGAGCGTGCATGGGCAGTTCACGAACAACACGCTGAACTATATCGATGACCTGACCATCGGCAGCCGCTACACGGTGCGCGGCTTCGACGGCGAAACGATGCTCGCGGCCGAACGCGGTTTCTTCTGGCGCAACGAGTTGCAGCTACCGGTTGGATCGACGGGGCAGTCACTTTACGCAGGCATCGATTACGGGCAAGTGTTCGGACCGAACGCCGCATATCTCGCCGGTACGCAACTGGCAGGTGCGGTGATCGGTGTGCGCGGTAGTGCATCAGCAAAGGCTGGCGCGCTCGCCTATGACCTGTTCGCCGGGACGCCAATCTACAAGCCGTCAGATTTTCCCACTGCGCGCGTGACGCTCGGTTTCCAGTTGACCGCTCAATTTTGATATTCACCCCGCCGACGCTATCCGGGTTTTCGGCGTTTCAACAAAGAGGAAAACAAAATGAAGTTATCGAAAACGAATGGGCTTGGAGCCGTTGCTGTTGCCGTTGTGGTGGCACTGGGCGGATGTGCAACCGAGTCGTCGCGCTCGCTGCCGGTGCCTCCCGTCGCCAGTGCGCAGAAGCCAGCGGTGGGCCAACCCATCGGCATTTCAGTCGGCAAGTTCGACAACCGGTCGAGCTATATGCGCGGCATCTTCTCGGACGGCGTTGACCGTCTGGGTGGTCAGTCCAAAACCATCCTGATTACGGCGCTCCAGCAGACTGGGCGCTTCAATGTGCTCGATCGCGACAACCTCGACGAAATCCGCCAGGAAGCAGGCTTCCTCAAAAAAGCACAATCGATCAAGGGGGCGCGCTTCGTCATCACCGGCGACGTAACGGAGTTCGGTCGCAAGGAGGTCGGCGACCGGCAGCTATTTGGCATCCTCGGCCGTGGCAAGAGTCAGGTGGCCTACGCAAAGGTCAGCCTGAACGTCGTCGACACGACGACATCGGAAGTCGTGGCGTCGAGCCAGGGAGCGGGCGAGTTCAGCCTTTCGAACCGTGAAGTCATCGGCTTCGGCGGAACCGCCGGCTACGACTCGACACTGAACGGCAAGGTGCTCGATCTGGCGATTCAGGAGGCCGTCAATCACCTGGTCGAGCAGGTCGATGCAGGCACGCTCAAGGCCGCACAGTAAGTGTGCCGGGCCATTGCGTTCCATCCACTTTCAACCGCATCTGCCATAAATATGATGACGCGATTCACGATGAAACATAGCCGCATGATGCGGGGAATCTGTCTGCCAGTAATGGCGACAGCCATGCTCCTCGCGGGATGCGCGGCGAACCGCCCCCAGCCGCTTTACCAGTGGACCGGCTACCAGCCGGCCGTGTACGACTATCTCAAGGGAGAAAAGGCTCCGCAGGAGCAGATCGATGCGCTGGAAAAGGCCCTCCAGGACATCAGCGGCAAGGGGCACACGCCGCCGCCGGGATTTCATGCGCAACTGGGCATGCTGTACGCGAGTGTCGGGAACGACACCCAGGCCATGCAGGAGTTCGAGTCCGAGAAGCAACTGTTTCCGGAGTCCTCGACCTACATGGACTTCCTGATGAAACATAAAACGAAACAGCCTTAAGCGAGCCGTCATGTCCAGATTCCTTTCTTTCAGACTTTGGTTTGCCCTCTCGACGTTCGCGTTGTTAGCTGCGTGTGCGCAACCCGTCAAGCATGCCGATTACACCGCTTTCAGGAACAGCCGGCCGCACTCAATCCTCGTTCTACCGCCAGAAAACGAGACGACCGACGTGCAGGCGACGAACAGCATGCTTTCGCAGATGACGATGCCACTCGCCGAATCGGGTTACTACGTGGTGCCAGTGGCGGTGATGGATGAGACATTCCGCCAGAACGGCCTGACCGTCCCGGCCGATATTCAGGCAACCTCCCCCGCGAAGCTTCGGGAGATCTTCGGTGCTGACGCCGCGCTGTATTCGAAGATCACACAGTACGGCTCCGTGTACCACATCGTCGACAGTGCAACAGTAGTAACGGCGTCCGCCAGGCTGGTCGATCTCAAGACCGGTGACGTGCTATGGCAGGGTAGTGCGAGCGCTAACAGCAACGAGGGCAACAACAATGCTGGCGGTGGCCTGATCGGCATGCTGGTCATGGCAGCGATCAAGCAGGTCGCGAATTCGCTGACGGACAGGGGGCACGATATTGCCGGAGTGGCGAGCTATCGGCTTCTGCATGCCGGGCCGCCGAACGGGCTGCTTTACGGGCCACGGTCACCTCAATACGGCACTGATTGAACAATCCTCGATCAGCAGGGACCGGCTGTGGCGGCAGATGGCTCGTACGGTACTACTGCGTAGAAAGTAGGACCTGGTCGGACAGACGATGTCAGATCGTCGGTCTCAGTGCGGCCATGAAGCGTCATTCGCCCGCACCATAGCTGGGACATTCGAAAGTCGGCTCCGCTCGGCGGATCCAACCGGTCGATGCAACACAATGAACGTCTCATGAGCGGCGCGAGTGTTGCAAATGAAACTGAGGCGCCGGTGCCTCTTCAGCTGCCGCAGCTCCGGTTTCGGCTTCGCGGCGCCAGACGCGGTTCTCGTCACACAAACGGGAGACGATCAGAGATCACGGCTCGTGATCTTTTCGCTAACTGGCGCAGCCTCGGGTCTCGGCTGGCCAAAATCTTGTCGTCTTCCGACTCCGCGATTTCGACGACGTCCCTGCAACTAACATCCATTTGTCCATTTCGATTCGACAAACGGGCAGTGAGAGGTCGAAAAACCATGGGAGAAAGCAATGGCAGGCGCGCCCCTCAATATTGACGATTCGGGCTGCAGCCTTGAAATCAGCGTCGACGAGACACCGGCAAGCTCACGTCGTGTCCGGGCCGGTGACAAGCAAAATGAAGCAGCATTATTTTGCAGTGAGTTTCTCTCTGTCGACATCGATCAGATCGTCAGCGATCTAAATGAAAATGGATATTACGCCTTCCCCTCGGCGATATCGCAATACACGCTGAAAACCATCGAGCGCGACGCGACACAAACGAGAATTGGGCTGAATGAAAACTCCATCAGCGGCGTCTACTCCGAGAAACAGTACTACCTGACCAATCTTCTCGCAGTTTCGAAGACCTTCTACAACTTTGCCACCTCGTCGTTAGTGCTCAAAATCTGCGAGCGATATCTGGGCAACGAATTCCGGCTGAAAGCGCTGCGTTATTATGAAACATATGGTGGACACCATATGCAGTGGCACACCGACAACAAGACTGACAAAGCATTCGCTCATATTCCGGGAATCATCTTTATTTTTTATGTCTCGGAGGTCGAGGATGGCGAGTTTCAATATATCGAAGGCTCTCACCTTTGGTCGGGCGAAAAGGCATATAGCGACTATACCGACGAGTTTATCGAAGCGAACTACGAGTCCGCGATCAGAAGCTTCAAGATGCCCAGTGGCTCCTTGCTGATCTACAACACATACGGCATACACAGAGCGAGGCCCGTCAACAACAAGAATTTCGTCAGGAAAAGCGTCTTCCTCCAGGTAGACAGCGAAATCCAAAGGTCCGAGCCGATTATCGTCAACACCGAATTCATCACCCGGTTGAATGACCAGATCTCGATGTTTTTGGGCTTTGGGCAACCGTCCGACTATGAGGTCTTTCCAAAAACCACGCTGAACTCCTTGCCCCTCGACAAGAAGATTATCCGCATGATGACGAGATATGTTTTGTATCGCCTCTCCCGCGGGGCTTTTTCCAGGCTCCCGCATTCTGTCCGACTCGCCGTCAGGCGGCTCATCAAAAGGTAGTCGGTTGCGCGGCGGCTCGCCTGCTCTCTTATATAGGTTGCCGACTTAGGGAGTCCTTCTTCTTGAACGAGCTCGTTGCATCGCTTGCGGATGCGACGAATCTCAACTGGACGTCAAGTGACATGGAAATTTTTAGCGGGACGGTGACCTTCTGGTTCATCGACCGGGCACTCGCGGCGGCGGTGCCGCGCGCGAACGTACCGGTATGGCAGGACCCGATAACAGCTCATTCGCCCGCCTCGCTCAATGCGATTCGATCGAGCCGTCGCTGTGCGGATACGTGACGATGCCCCACGCGAGCGGCAGCTCACCGATCTGCTTGAGCGGCTGATAGCTCTTCGCGTCGAGCACGTAGACCGCGTCGGAACGACCACAAGCGACCATCAGCTTCGAGCCGTCCGGCGTGAAGCTGAAATGCCAGCAGCGCTGGCCGACCGGCACATCGGCGACATGTTCGTACGTGTGACCGTCGAACACCTGCACCACCTTGTCGCGCGCGGCGGCCACGAAGAGCCGCTGACCGTTTGGACCGAACGCGACGCCATAGGGCCCGAGTTTGGTGTCGACGGTCTTGACTACCTCGAACGTGTGCGCGTCGATCACGACGAACTTGCTGAGCGACTCCAGCGTGACAACATAATGCTTGCCGTCAGGCGACAGCCGGATGCCGCGCGGCCGCCCGCCCGCCGCGAGCTTCACGGTTCGGATCGGCGCGCCGGTTCGTGTGTGATAGATCGACACCGTATCGTCGCCTTCGTTGGTGACCAGCATCATCTGGCCGTCGCGCGAGAATTCGATGCCCTCGGTTTCGTGGCCGCTCGTGACCGAACGGATCACGTGCCAGTTTTTCATATCGATGATCGCGATTTCGGCGGGCGGCTTGTTCGCGTCGTCGTCGTCCGCGCCGGGCTTGTTGCCCGCGTTCGCTGCGGGCTTATTGTCCCCCTTCGCGTCGGGTTTGGCTCCCGGCGGCCCGCCGTCCTCGCCGGGCTCGTAGGTCACGTACGCGTAGCCGTTGCGCACCCGCACATATTCAGGGTTTTTGCCGATCTTCACGCGCTGGACCACCTTGCCCGTGGCGGTGTCGATCACCGCGAGATCGTTCGTGTTCTTGTTGGCGACCAGCAGACGCGTGCCGTCTGCGTTCAGGCTCAGGCCGCGCGGGCCACCGGCGCCGACCGGAAAGGTCTGCGTGAGCGTCATCTGGTCGAGATCTATCACGCCGACGCCGGCCTTCTCGCTCGTCACGTAGGCGAGCGGCGCGGCCGCGGCATGCGCGGCGCTCGCGGCCAGCACGAGCGCGCAGGCCAGCGCGAGGGAACGGCGTGTTGGTCGGGGGAAAATCCGTGTCTCCAGCATCGTTGTACTCCGGGTTGATATGGCGGCGCCGCGATGGTTCGCGTCATCATTTCAAGGTAGCCCACCGGGCGATTGTTTGACAACGCGGATCGGCGGGAGATTTTCCCGAATTGCTTCGCGCCGGCCGTCGCGGGTTTGAAAAGCGGGGTCGGCGGGGGACAATGAGCGCGGAGGTGGCGATGATGCTGCAAGTTGCCATGGTGAACCCAGGAAGTCCTACGAATGCCGCGGCCGGTTACCGTCGCGCGGCCATCGTGCTGGGCGCCGTGATCGCCGCGCATCTGGTGCTGCTCGCCATCGCGTTGAGCGCGCGTAACCGGATCGTCGAGCGTCCGGTCGAGCCGCGCACGATCACCGCGTCGCTGCTGAGCCCCGAGCCTCCCGCTCCGGTTGTTTCACCTCCCGCGCCGCCCCCACCCGCCGCTGTCGTTCCGACGGCGCCAACGCCGCCGGTCACGCACCCCGCCGTGCGCGTCAAACCGGCGCCGCAGCCTCGCGCGCAGGTGCCACGCAGGGTGGAAAAGCCTGTGCCGACACCGTCTCCGACACGCGAAAGCACCGCGCAGCCCGTCACGCAAGCCGCCGTGCCAACAGCCGCCGCGCCGTCGGCGGCATCGGCTTCCGCCGTCCATCCGGCGGTGCCCGCGTCGACCGAGCCGCGCAACGTGTCGCACGTCGACTGCTCGATTCCGAAGCCCGACTATCCCGACATCGCGAAGCGGCGCGGCGAGCATGGCACGGCGATCGTGCGTTTTGTCGTCGGGCTGAGCGGGCATATCGAAACGGCGCGGCTGCAAACCAGCAGCGGCTCCGCGCGGCTCGACGACGCGGCGCTCGCCGCCGTCCATGCGGGCGCCTGCCAGCCGTACACCGAAAACGGCACGCCGGTGCGCGCCGCATACTCGCAGTCGTTCGTGTTCGGACTGACCGAGTGACGCGACAGGGTGAGCGCACCGCCAAACAGACCAGGGACACCAAACGAAGGAACTCGCCATGCAACACTACGGACTCGCAAACGTCTGGGATTCAGGTGATATCGTCACGCGCGGCATTCTGAGCGTGCTCGTGATCATGTCGGTGCTGTCGTGGACGGTGATCATCGTGAAGCTGTGGCAACTGATCCGCCTCAGGCGCGCAACCCGGAGCGACGCGCGCTTCTGGAGCGCGGACCGCTTCGACGACGGGCTGCGCAGCCTCGGCCATCCGGAATCGGGCGCGCACGACAACCCGCTGCTCGCGCTCGCGCTGGCGGGCCATGAAGCCGCGACGCACCATCGGCAGACGCAGCAGCATCTGCACGACCGCATCGACGTGTCCGACTGGATCACCCGGCGTCTGCAGGACACGATGGACGAGACGATCGCGCGCCTGCAAAGCGGCCTCGCGATTCTCGCGTCGATCGGCAGCACCGCGCCTTTCGTCGGGCTGTTCGGCACCGTGTGGGGCATCTACCATGCGCTGATCGTGATCGGCGAGACCGGTCAGACCTCGATCGATCATGTCGCCGGCCCGGTCGGCGAGTCGCTGATCATGACGGCGTTCGGGCTCTTCGTCGCGATTCCCGCCGTGCTCGGCTACAACGGCCTGACGCGCGCGAACCGCTCGATCGTCGCGCGCCTGAAGCGCTTCGCGCACGGCTTGCACGCGTACTTCGTGACCGGCTCGCAGTTGCCGTCGAGCGCCGGGCCGCAGATGCGCGTGGTGCCGCGCGGCACCAACGCGACGAACGCAAACCGCGACGGAGACCTCGAATGGCAATGAGCCCTTTCTCCGACGACGACGATCAAGGTTTGATGAACGAGATCAACATGACGCCGCTCGTCGACGTGATGCTGGTACTGCTGATCATTTTTCTCGTCACCATTCCGGCGCTGCAACACGCGGTCAGGATCGATCTGCCGCACGCAAGCAGTCAGCCGGAAGCGCTCAAGCCCGCGCACGTGGACGTCGCGGTGCAGGCGGACGGCACGGTGCTGTGGGACGGTCAGCCCGTGACCGACGACGGCTTACGCGCGCGCATCGCGCAAGCCGCCCTCGCGACGCCGCAGCCGGAGCTGCATTTGCGCGCCGATCGCAAGGTGGCGTACGAGCGTGTCGCGATCGTGATGTCGGCGGCGCAGCGTGGCGGGCTGACGAAGCTGGGCTTCGTGACCGATCCGCAGTTGGGCAAATGACGCGGCGCGGCGTGCGTGTTCGGTGCGTGCCGGCACACAAAGTCCCGCTTATCGGCGGCGAAAGAATCTCTGAATTTGAATCGGCGGACGGCTCGGCTATCGTGGTGCGTGTCTGAACGGCACCCCACCCTTGCGAGGACCGCACGATGCAAGCCCTCATCTTCGACGTCGACGGCACGCTCGCCGACACCGAGACTGCTCATCTGCACGCCTTCAACGCCGCGTTCGCCGAAGCGGGCCTCGACTGGTTCTGGGACGAAGCGCTCTATTCCAGCTTGCTGAAAGTGGCGGGCGGCAAGGAGCGTCTGCTGCATTACTGGCGCACGGTCGAGTGCGAGGAAGCCGGGGGCCCGCGAGCGCGAGAGGCCGTCGACGCGCTGCACGCGCTGAAAACGCGCCACTACACCGAGCGCATGCGCGAGCGCGGCGTGCCGCTACGACCCGGCATCGCGCGTCTGATCGACGAGGCGAACGAGGCCGGTCTACGCGTGGCGATCGCGACGACCACGACGCCCGCCAACCTAGACGCGCTGCTGCAGGCGCATTTCGGCGCCAGTTGGCGCCATCGCTTCGCGGCGATCGGCGACGCCGCCACCACGCCAGCAAAAAAGCCCGCCCCCGACGTCTATCGCCACGTGCTCGAACAGCTCGGCTTGCAGCCCGCGGCCTGTCTCGCCTTCGAGGACTCGCGCAACGGCCTGCTGGCGGCGCGCGCCGCGCGCGTGCCCGTCATCGTCACGCCGAGCGCTTTTACCGCGCACGAGGACTTCGATGGCGCGCTGGCCGTGCTGCCTCATCTCGGCGATCCGCACGCGCCGATCGTTGCGATGGTGCGCGGCGAATGGCATCGCTGGGTGGATCTGGCGACACTGCGCCGTTGGCATCAAGACGCCACGCGTCGTCCCGATTCGGCTGCGCACGGCGCACTGAACGCGGACCAGGCGAACGCGAGCGCGTCACGGCAATGAACCGCGACTACCACGCTGTCCTGATCGATCTCGACGGTACGATGGTCGATACCGCGCCGGACATCGTCGCGGCTGCCGGCCTGATGCTGACGGATTTCGGCGCCACGCCGCTGCCGTACGACAGGGTGACCGGCTTCATCGGCAACGGCGTGCGCAAGCTCGTGCAACGCTCGCTGGATGCGGCGGGCCTCGGCGAGCACGTCGAACTGGACCACGCGCAGGCCGTGTTCGAGCGGCACTACGCGGTGACCAACGCGGCGCTGGGTCGGGTTTTTCCTGGCGTGATGGCCGGGCTGCGCGCGTTGCAGCAGCACGGGTACCGCTGCGCGTGCGTGACCAACAAGCCGCAGGCGCTGGCGGCGGCGCTGCTCGACAAAACGGGGCTTGCCGCTTATCTGGACGGGCTGGTCGCGGGCGACACCGTGGCGAGCATGAAGCCGTCGCCCGAGCCGCTTTGGCACGCGTGCCGGCTGCTCGACGTCGAGCCCGAACGTTGCGTGCTGGTCGGCGATTCATCGGTCGATGTCGCGGCAGCGCGCGCGGCCGGTCTCCCGGTCTTCATCGTCAGCTACGGCTATGGCAGCGCGAGCGGCGCCGACCTGCCGCGCTGCGACGCGCTGATCGATTCGTTCGAGGCATTGCCGGCGATTCTGGCGCAAGCGCGGCCGGCATTGCGTGCGTGATTCGAGTCGCTAACCCGCCGACAACAACCCCGCGACGCGCTCCGACTTCGTCTGCACCGCGATATCTTTCGCCGTCATCCCGCGATTGTCCTTCAACGACCGGTTCGCGCCGCGCGCGAGCAACAGTTGGGCGGTCTCCGCGCGATCGTATCCCGCCGCCCACATCAGCGCGGTCAGTTCGTTCTTGTAGGTCCGGTTCACGTCGACGCCCGCATCGAGCAACTGACCGACGACCTTCGTTTGCCCCTGGCCCGCTGCGTATTCCATCGCGGTCTTGCCGACGCGATCGGTCGCGAGCGGCTCGGCGCCATGCGCGAGCAGCAGCGCGACGATCTCGTCGAAGCCGCCGTAGGCAGCGGCCATCAGCGGTGTATCGCCCGGCGCGTTCGCATGCTGCACGTTCGCGCCGCGCTCGATCAGCGTGCGCGCCATCGCCGTATCGCCCTTCTTGCACGCGGTGACGAGCGCGGTGTCGCCGATCCGGTTCATCGCATCGACCGACGCGCCGCGCTGCAGCGCCGCGACGACCGACTGCTGATCGTCGTCCTTCGCGGCCGCGAGCAGTTGGCGGTTGATTTCCCCCTGGTCCTGCGCGAGCGCCGGCACCCATGCGCCGAATGCGCTGGCGAGCAGAACGGCGGCCGCAAGCTGCCGAGTGAACATGTCTGTCATGGTGTCTTCCCCGTGCTAATGCAGATTGTTGATATAAGCGGCCAGATGATGGATGTCGTCGTCGGACAGATTACGCGTCACGCTGGTCATGTTGCCCGCATCGTTGGTGCGTGTGTGCGAGCGGAAGTCCTGCAATTGCTTGACGATGTACTGATACTGCTGGCCCGCGACGCGCGGAATCTCGTTCTGCCCGGAAAAGCCACCCAGGTGGCACATCGTGCACAACAGCTCGGCGGCCTTCTTGCGGCCCGCCTCGATGCTCGCGCCATCCGCGTTGAACGGCACCGATACGGGCTTCTGCGCGGCGAAGTAGTCGGCGAGGTCCTGCATGTCCTCGCTCGACAGGTTCGCCGCCATCGGCGACATGCGCGGATCGCTGCGCCGTCCCTGCTTGAAGTCCTTCAGCTCCAGATACAGGTAGCGCGCGGTTTGCCCGGCCAGAATCGGATAGTCCGGATTGGTCGAATTGCCCATCGGCCCATGACAGGCCACGCACACCTGCGCTTTCGCCTTGCCCGCCTCGGCGTCGGCGCGCGCGCCCGACGGCAGCCATGCGGCGATCAGTCCGCCGCACAGCAGCGCCACCCATGCAGCGCGCGCCCCACCCGGCGCTCCCCGCGGCGCCGGCCGCCTCATGGCACCGCGAACACGACGACGCTATTGCCGCGCTTGAAGTCGATCTGGGTATTGCCGCCCGCCGCGACCGCGATGTACTGCTTGCCGTTGACCATGTACGACACGGCCGGCGCGTTGACGCCCGCGCCGCACTGGAACTCCCACAGCTTCTTGCCGGTGGCGGCATCGAACGCGCGGAACAGGCCGTTGCCCTCGCCGTTGAACACGAGACCGCCCGCCGTTGCAAGTACGCCGCCGATCAGCGGCTGGTCGGTCTTGTAGTCCCACGCGATCTTGCCGGTGTCGACGTTGACGGCCGACAGCTTGCCCCATTGCGCCTCGGACGGAATCAGCTTGAAGGCGCCGCCGAGCCACAGCTTGCTGCCGCCCGGATAGGCGGCGTCCTCGACCTGGTACGTCATCGGCTGATTCAGGTTGGCCGCGTAGACGAGGCGCGTTTGCGGATCGAACGCGATCGGCGACCACTCGACGCCGCCGTTTGCGCCCGGCAGCATGCGCGCGCCGGCTGCTGTCGGCAGGGTCCACATGTTTTCCTGCGGAATCATCGCCTGCGAGAAGCGGATCAGACGGCCGGTCGCACGATCATGCACGTACACGTTACCGGTCTTGCCCGCATGCACGATGCCGGGGATCATCTTGCCGTCGTTGTCGCGCACGTCGATCAGCACCGGCGGGCTCACTGCGTCGAGGTCCCAGACGTCGTGCGGCACGTACTGGTAGTGCCATTTGTACTTGCCGGTGTCGAGATCGATCGCGACGAGCGAATCCGTATAGAGGTTGTCTCCCGGCCGGATCGCGCCATACAGGTCCGGCGACGGGTTGCCGACCACGAAGTACACCGTGTGCGTTTTCCGGTCGACCGCCGGCGTCATCCACACGCCGCCGCCGAGCGTCTTGTAGAAGTCGCCGCCCTTGTCGGCCAACTGCTTCTTCTCCGCGTCGATGTCGCGCTTCTCGTCGCGGCCGGTCGCGTCTTTGGTGGCCCACACGCCTTCCTGGCCGGTTTCCGGAATCGTGTAGAAGGTCCACAGCAACTGGCCGGAATTCGCGTCGTACGCCTTCACGAAGCCGCGAATGCCGTACTCGCCGCCGTTCGTGCCGATCAGCACCTTGCCGTCGACGACCGTCGGCGCCATCGTTTCCGAGTAGCCCTCGTCGGGATTGGCGATCTGGCTTTGCCACAGCACGTTGCCGGTTTTGGCGTCGAGCGCGACGAGCTTGGAATCGAGCGTGCCCATATAGAGCCGGTCACCCGAAATCGCGACGCCACGATTGTTCGGCCCGCAACAGAACGTCGTGACCGGACCCATCTTGTGCTTGTAATGCCAGAACTCTTTGCCCGTCGTCGCATCGATCGCGTACACGTGATCGAACGACGTGGTCAGGAACATCACGCCGTCCTTCACGATCGGCGCCGTTTCCATCGACTCGTTGACGGCCGTCTGGAAGATGAACGCCGGCCTGAGCTTCGCGACGTTCGTCCGGTTGATCTGCGAGCCGGGGTAATAGCGCGTCTGCGCGTACGAGCCGTTCGGATGGAGCCAGACCGCCGTCATGCTGCCGGCGCGATCGAGCTGATCCTGGGTCACAGGCTGAAGCCTCGATGGCACCGGCGCGGCGGTGGTGGTCGAGCTGTTCTGTACTTCGTCGGCGGCATGAGCCGCAGGCAAGCCGAACGCGATGGCGAGCAGTGGCAGGCCGACAATTCCCTGAATACGGTTGAATGGCATGAGCGTCTCCTAGCTTTTTATTGTTCCTATGAATTGCAGCGCAGGAGTGCGACATGGATCCACGCGGACGACAGCGTGAAAGAGCACGATGGCGCAACCCTCGCAGACGACAAAAGCGTACGACTTCGAATCGTTGTTAGCTTTGTCAGGACGGGTCGGCTTCGCAGAGAGGGGAGAAGTGATGCACGGGTCCGCGGAAAACCGGCTCGTTTAAGGGTAGGCGATGTGTTGTGGATTTTCTAGATTAAATCGTTAAGGAGTGGCGAGCGATCAGCGTGCACCGTTGTGGTCGCTGACCGCCGCCCTGATCGTCGCGTTTTCACCTGGGTCGCTTCGCGTTGCCGCCGCTCGTTGAGCCGATCAGAACCGGCCGCCGCGCGAATCGGCCCCCTGCTGATAGTTCCGGTTGGTCTGTTCCGGATTCCGGTTCACCAGCGGGCGCGCGTAAAGTGGGTGATGCAGGCTCCGTACTTCGTGTTCGAGCCGGAAGCAACGCTCTCCGGATGACAGATCGAGCAGGTCGGCAAACCGGTATTGATGCGGCTCTTCTCCATATACCAGACCTTTTTCGGCGAGCCGTGTGAACGGCCCCGAAAAAGCAGCGGTGTAAATGGCGATATGGTGTCCGTCGTATTCAGGAATGGGCTGGGTCGTTTCCGCGTACAGCAGTTGTTGATGCGTGCCGATATCGATCACCGCGCGGTGCAATCCATGCTTCTCTTCGATGTCGACGGTCGCATCGAACATATCGCGGTAGAAGCGCGCGATAGGCAACGCGCTGCCGACCGGCACATCCATCTTCACGAACGCGATGCCCAGATCGATGTCCGACCACGGAGCCGACGCGGATCGATTGAAAGGATCGAGGCACTCGTAGCGGTTGCCCCACGGACACGTCACTTCGACACTGCCTGCGCGCTCCGTCCAGCCGAACGCGGTGCCGGCGAGCAGCGGTTCAACCGAGCGCAGCCGCCTCACCAGCGCTTCGAGCTCGCCGACCACGAGACCGACACTGCCGCGCAGACGTTGCGCCGCCCCGTGCGGCAAGTGAATCTGCGACCGGCCGACGTTGATCCACATATTCTCGACCCCGGTCATCACGAACGGATCGCGCGTGAGCCCAAGGCCGGTGACGTAGAAGGCGGTCGCGAGAATCTGGTTGGGGATTTTCAGGTTGACATGTTCGAGCAGGATCAGATTGCCGGTATCGTCGTTAGCGTAAGAGTGTTCCATGTGTTTGCCTTGTGCATGAGCCGCGAAACGCTGGACAAATTATGCATCAACAGGGCAAATGGTACGTGCTCGTGCAACTCGGGCGGCGCGGCGACGCCGCCATGTTCGGAGGCGTATGAAGCGACACGCATGCGTTTATTGCTTCAGAATCTTCCACGGCCCATTGCCGGTTTTGCAGACGATCGGCGTCCACGTTTGGGTCTGTCCTTTCGCGACCGCGGTCAGCGTCGCGGTCCGGCAGGTTCGATCGCCGTCCTTCGTCGTGTCCTGCGGCGTGACCGTGCCCTTGATCGACACGGAATTGCCGGTGCCCGCATTGCTCCACTCGTACGATTCGCCATCCTTTTTTGTATCGAGCGCCTTTTGCGCCGCGTCGTTGAGCGCTTTACGGTCGGCCTCGCGCATGTAAGTAATGGGCGTGTCTTTCAGAAAGTTCAGGTTCGCTGCGTAACACAACATGGGGCTGGCGAGCAGCGCCGCTGCCGCAAGCCACTGCGTGATCGTGTGGGCGTACGCGGCGTCGAGTGCGGGCGCGCCCGCGCCAGGACGAAATTGACGTGACATGGGTTTCTCCTCGAGTTCATCCGCGATCCGCGTCGTCCGCGAAATCGCCGTTTTGCTGGAACGCGTCGACGACGTCGGCCACCGAGCCGCGTCGGCCGATGTGGCCGACACGAACCTCGAGCCCCTCGGCGCGCAGCATGTCGCGCACGTCCGCGTGCGCGCCGACGACCTTCATCGCGGCGCCCGCGGCCTCCAGCGCGCCGTGCATCGCTTCGAGCATGCGCGCGCCCGCCAGATCGACGACCGCCGATGCGGACAGATCGCAAATCACGAGCCGGACCGGTTCGGGTGCGGTGTGGATCATGCGCCAGATCGTCTCGCGCACGTGCTCGACATTGAAGTACAGCAACGACGCCTCGACACGCACCGCCAGCACATGCGCAATCGTCTCGTTCTCGGCATGACGTTCGAGATCCGAGAAATAGCGCGTGCCGGGAATACGCCCGAGCATCGCGACATGCGGATGCGCAGCGCGGTGGATGATCAGCAGCATCGACACGAGCACCGCGACGATGACGCCCTTCAGGATGCCCAACAACAGCACCGCCGCGAACGCCACCATCGAAATCGCGAATTCGAAGCGGCTCACGCGCCACACATGACGCAGTTCGCCGACGTCGACGAGGCCCTTCACGGCCACGAGCACGATCGCCGCCAGCACGACGTTGGGCAGATTCGCGAGCAGTCCGGTGAGGAACATCAGACAGAAGCCGATCGCGAGCGACGCGAATACCAGCGCAAGCGCACTTTTCGCGCCGGCCTTGTCGTTCACCGACGATTGCGAAAGTCCTCCCGCAACCGGAAAGGCCTGGAACAATCCCGCCGCCAGATTGGCCGCGCCGAGACCCAGCAATTCCTGGCGGGCGTCGATCTCGTAACCATGTGCCTGCGCGAGCGCGCGCGCGGCCGAAACGCTCTCGACGTATGCCAGCAACAGGCACGCGAACGCCAGCGGAACGATGCCGTCGACATCGCGCAGCCGCAGCCCCGGCAGACGGAATTCAGGCAAGCCTTGAGGCAGCGCGCCCACGAGCGTGAAGCCGCGGCTGGCCAGCGGCGTGACGGACAACACGACGATCGAGGCAGCGACGACGGCGAGCGCCACCGGACGCCCCGGCAAAAACTTTTCGCCGAGCAGCAGCAACGCGATGCAAACGAGGCCGAAACCGAGCACGCCGAGGTTGGTCAGCGGAAGCTGCCCCCACAGCACGGCGATCCGTTCGAAGAAGAATTCGCCGCCGCCTTTCACCCCGAACAGCTTCGGTAGCTGGGTCATCGCGATCGTCAGCGCGGCGCCCGCCTTGAAGCCGAGCAGGATCGTCTCGCTGATGAAGCTGACGAGCGAACTCAAGCGCAGCAGCCAGCCGATCACGCACATGCACGCGATCAGCACGGACGTGAGCGCCGCGATCGAAGCCCAGCGCGAGGGGTCGCCCCCGGCCATCGGCACGAGCGTCACGCCGACGAGCATCGAGATCGCCGAGGTCGGGCCGATCGCGAGCTGGCGCGACGAGCCGAACAGCGCATAACAGAGGCCGCCGACCAGATAGCCGTAGATGCCGTATTGCGGCGGCAAGCCGGCGAGCGACGCATAGGCGAGCGATACCGGAATGCCATAAGCCGCGAGCGTCACGCCGGCGACCGCGTCCTTCGCGAGCCATCGAGGCTGATAGCTTCGCAGCCACTGCGCGGGAGGAAACGCGCAGCGCCACCCGCGCGCGGGTGGCGTGGAAGACGCGCGGCCGGTGACGCTCTGTGGATGGTTCAACGTAGCGCCTCGAGTACGGAAGCGGACCTGACGGAAGCACGGGCGCGCTGTACGGCCTTCGCCTCAGCCAACCCGGAGCGGCTCAGAGCGAATCCTTGACGCGCTGCCACGTGTGATCCGGATTGAACTCGGTCACAGGCGGCGCGTGCGCGCCACGGTCCTTCTGGTAGATGACGCCGTTGTTGTTGACCACGAAGGTCATCACGCCGCTCGTGCCGTACCGCGCCGGGTAAGCGACCATCGCGAAACCCGCGATCATGTGGCCGTTGATCACGTAGCTGAACGCGCCGCCCGGCGCGTTCTTGCCCTGCCGCGTCAGGATGTGGAAATGGTAGCCCCGGTAAGGATCGCCCGCCGCGTGGCCTTTCAGATATTCGGAACTCGCGGCGACGAGCGGTCCGAACGGACTCTCTTCTTCGTCACTGTTTTCGTCGGTGGGCCAGTAGAGACCGTCCTGCTTGCCGGGTGTGCTGGCCAGCTTCTGCGCGTATTCGAGCAGGCCGTCGTGGTTCCGGTCGCGCGACGCGTATTGACGCTGCGCGCCGATATAAGCCTGCAGCACCTTGATCGCTTCGAGTTCGTTGGCGCCGATCCGTCGATTGATCAGTTCTTCTTCGCCCTGCTCGGTGGCGAAGCGCCAGGTGCCGTCCTCTTTGACGATCGGTATCGGCATCGGCCACGCCTCGTCGCCGACCAGCAGAATCCGCCGGTTCGGGCCCCTGTCGTCGAGCAGGTGATAGGCCTCGATCTCCTTGCTCGCCTTGGCCCAGTTCGCCTCGTTCTCCGCCTGATCCGGCGATACCACGAGGCTCTTGTGCGCTTCGCCGAAGATCGCGACGAGCGACGCTTCGTCGTCGGTCTTCAGTGCGCTGGACAGCGCGGCGACCGCGTCTTCCGGGGTGGCGAAAGTGCGCTGCCCCGCGGCGAGCGCGGCCAACGGAATCGACAGCGCGAGCACCATCGCGCACAGCCGACGCGATGTGGCCACACGTCGCCGCGAATCGTCGCGTGGGCGCTTTCCGGTGATGCTTTGTCCGCTCATGGCTGCTCCTTATCGCCGTCCGCCGCCGCGGCCGCCACCGCCACCGCTGGGCCGCGGCGAGAATCCACCACCGCCACCGCCACGGCCGGCACCGCCGGAGAACCCACCGCCACCGGAATTTCCGCCGCCACGCGTCGATTGACGGCTCGCCGCGCCGCGCGCGCTGTTGGCTTGCGCGTCGCGCGCCGAGCCGTAGCCGCTGAACGCATCGCCGCCGCCCCCAGGCGACGCGCGCTGACTCACCTCGCGTGTGCCCGCCGACGCCGTCGGACGCTGGGACGCCTGCGGCCGCCCTTGCGCGCCAGCACCGCCGCCCGCGAAGTTTGCGCCGGCGCCGCCACCCGCGCCGCCACCTGCATAGTTTGCGCCGCCGCGGTTGCCGCCCGCCAACCCACCGCCCGCGCCCGCGCCTGCACCCGCGCCGCCGCCGCGCGACGGCGGATCGCCGACCCGTTGCGTGCGCGCCGAGCGATCCGAGATACCGCTGACCTGGCCCGGCTTCTTGTCCGAGGTCCACGCGGAGGTGCCCCCTCCCTGCCCGCGTCCACCGCCGCGGTTGATGTCGCCCGTGTTGATATTGCCGCGCTCGACGTTCCTATCGCCGCGCTCGACGTTTCTATCGCCCCGCTCGACGTTTCTTTCGCGGTTGATGTTGATGTTGTTGTTGCCGCCGCCTCCGTAATGCGTTTCATAGTGCCCGCCGTTCCAGGCGGCGGTAATCGCCGCGCCCCAGATCAGCCCCGTCGCGAGCGCGGCGCCGGGCGCGTACGGATAGTAGTAGGCCGGATAGGGCGTGGGCGCGTAGGCGTAGGTCACGGGCGCGCTGGCCACCACGATGGTCTGCGGGTTGTACTGCGGCACGTAGATCACCTGCGGATCGGCCGGCTGGATCTTGATCACTTCCTTCTCGACCACCACGACCTGCTTGTCGTCGGATTTCAGATGCCCCGCCGACTGCGTTTGCCGCCGGAAGCGCTGAATCGCTTCGAGCACCGAGCCCTGGTCGGCAACGACGGCCTCGCCGAGATTGATCGTCCAGTCGAGATCGGTGCTCATGTTCTTGACGATGCTGGGGTAATTCAGCAGCGCCTTCACCGGATCGTGCCACGCGTCGTTGAGCTTGAGCGACTTATCATTTTTGTACTGGTCGAGAAAGCGATCGGCCTGCACGATTTCGACGGGATAGGTGGAGGCAGGAAGAATGATCGCGATCAGATCGTCCGGATATAGCGCGATCGGTCCGACGAGCTTGTCGAGCGCCGCCGCGGAAACGGGTGCGTTCGGGGCCGCGTTCGCCGGGGCGTTCGCGGCCGGCGCCTGCGCCAGCGACACCGCAGTGGAGAACGCGCCGCAGCACGCCAGAAGCGCGGCGCCCAGTACATGGCTGATGCGTCGCGCGCGCTTCGCCTCGTCGTCGAGCGCCGTTGCAAACGGGATGATGCGTGTACGAGCACGCGAATCGCGGTCCATCGATGCTTCCCCTTGCGCTTTGTCAGCGGCCCCGGGCGGCATGGCCATGATCTTTGACAGACAGTTGTCCGAAGCAATGAAAACGACCTGCACCTGTCGCATGAATACAGTTTGGAAACCATGGACGAAATTGCAAATACGACCTTGGTCCGATTGCGCGCGACAGGCCCGCGACACCATGATGAAAGCGAACCTGCCATTGCTGCGCATCCACCGCGCGGCAACCGGTCCCACCAGAATTCCCATTCACGGGTGCCGGTTGCGCCCTCACGCCTGAGCAAACAGGAAGCCGGCGACTCGCACCCGCGTGTGCCCACGCAAGGAGCTGTCGTGAACAAGTCTACGAAATATGCCGTGATCGCCGCGTTGAGCGCGTCGCTATCGCTGGAAGGCCTGGCGCAATCGAGGCCGATTGCCTATCCGGCCAGAGGGCAAAGCCCGCAGCAACAGCAGCAGGACGAAGGCGCCTGCTATTCGTGGGCGAAGAGCAATACCGGCATCGACCCGACCATGGTCGCCAATGCCCCGCCCCCGCCTTCCGGCCCCGCGGTGGGAGGCGGCGAGCGCGTGCAGGGCGCCGCGCGCGGCGCGGCCGGCGGCGCGATCATCGGCGCGATTGCGGGCGACGCCGGCAAGGGCGCGGCGATCGGCGCGGCGACCGGCACGATGGTCGGCGGGTCACGCGCGCGGCAGAACCGGCGCGCGGCCGCGACACAATCGCAGGCGCAAACGCAGGGCTCGATGGACACGTTCAATCGCGCTTTCGCCGCCTGCATGTCGGGGCGGGGTTACACGGTCAATTGATCGCGCAAGGAGAGCAAAATGATTAACCGCAAACTGATCATCGCGGCGGCGCTCGTGTGTCTCGCGAATACAGGATTCGCTCAGACGGAGACACCCGTCACGGTCAAGAGCGAGCCCGGCAAAGTCACTATGTCGGGCATGGTCAAAACGACCGCGACGGTCGTCGGCATCGAGCCGGCAACGCGCACCGTCTTGCTCAAGGACCCGAAGGGCAAGGTCGTGCAGGTCGTGGTCGGCGAGGAAGCGCGCAACTTCGATCAGATCAAGGTCGGCGACGTGGTCAAGGCCGAGTATTCTCAGGCTCTGACCATCATGCTGAAAAAAGGCAACGCGCCGCTGACCGCCAACGAAACGCAGACGCTCGAACGCACACCGGCGGGCGCGAAACCCGGCGGCTCGGCCTCGCGCGAAGTCACGATCATGGCTAACGTCATCGCGGTCAATCACCAGAGCGGCGCGGTCACGCTGAAAGGCCCGCAAGGCAATACGGTGGATCTGATCGTGCAGGATCCCGAACAGCTCAAGCGGATCAAAAAAGGCGACCAGATACAAGCGGTCTATACCGAGGCCGTGGCCATCTCCGTGGAGCCGGTCGCCGGCAAATAGCGGGCATGGCTCGCGTCAGATCAGGCGGTGCGCTTGCGCGAGGCCGCTAAGGGGAGGCGTAAAGTCCGCGCGTCGAAAACGCACCGTCGAGAAAACCCGTATCGCATTGGGACTCTCCGGCAGACGCGCAAGGCGAAACTCGATTTCGTGCGCGGGCCGCGTATCTCCCTCTTCCAGGACGACGTTCATCCGGTCGAGCCGGTACACGCTCCTGCGCACGTAGAAATGCGCATCCGGCGCCCCCAGTACACCGCACATCACGTCGAGATGCCGCTCCAGCGCCTCTGTCTTCAGGCCCAACTGCGCCAGAGCCTGATCGTTCTCTTCGATCTGCGCCTGCAGCTTCGCCACTTCCGCGTAATTCGACGTCGCGTCGCTACCAAGCAGCGAGCGCACGCCCGCCCCTTGCCGTTCGAGAATCGTCAGGCGCGTTTTCAGCAGCGCCCTTTCGCGTTGCAATTCGTCCTGCCGCGAGGTGTCGGCCTCGATCTTGCCGAGGGCTTCGAGCACGAGCTGATCGACGATCCGCAACACGATCTGGCGCCGCAACGCGGCTTCGGATTCTTCGCACACGCGCACCTGGTGATCGCTGAAGTTGATGGTCGTCTGCGCGAGATCGGTTTGCGTCGTTTCGCCGTGTTGCCCGACGCCGAAAATACGCCGCTCGTCCATGGCCATGCCGAGCACCGCGAATACCTGATCGGCAGCGGGATGGTCGCTGAAGAACGTGTTCAGCTCGTGTGAGCGGTTGAAGACCGGGCAGACGTCGTCGGGTGTGGCGAAAAAGGCGTGGATATACGGGTCTGTCGCCCACGCCGCCGCGTTCGCTTCGCGCGTCGGCGGCACTTCATCGGCGAGCCGGAGCAGATAGGCGGTCGTGTGTTGCACGGCGGGCCGCAGGCGCGACGCATAGTTGCGCGCGAGCCGCAACGACGGACAGAGCCCGACGATCCGCTCGACGATTTCCTTCGTCTGCTGATCGTCGCTCTCTTCGGAAGCGTTGCGCCTGGTCAGCCACCGCGACAGCAGACCCATGCCCGGCTCCCGTCGCCCGTCACGATTCGTCGCGCTCCGGCAGCAGCTGCGCGACGATCGTGTGGTTCTTCCAGAACAGGTTATGGACGCGGTTTTGCAGTATGCGCAGCCCGTCCGTGGGCACGTCGTCGAAGACGACCACCGCGCCTGGCCGCGAGCCCGTGCCGAGCACCCGCTTGATCGAGCTGAAGCGCGGGAACCCGTAGCGAATCAGGAACTCGCCGATATCTTCGTCGGAGACGCTTTCCTCGACGTTTCCAAGAAACAGTTCAGCCATGATGCTTACTCCTCCAGACCCTATGCGACGATGTTCAATCCGCCGTCGATATACAAGGTAGAACCGGACACCCGCCGGGCATACGGCGTGGCCAGAAACGCACAGGTATAGCCGACATCCATGATGTCGACGAGTTCGCCGAGCGGCGCGCGCTGCACCGCTTCGTTGAGCAGCAGCTCGAAATCCTTCAGGCCCGAAGCGGCGCGGGTCTGCAGCGGCCCCGGAGAAATCGCGTGCACGCGGATGCCCTTCGGTCCCAGCTCGAACGCCAGATAGCGCGCGCAGGCTTCGAGCGCCGCCTTGACGGGGCCCATCAGGTTGTAGTTCGGCACGACCTTGTTCGCGCCGTAGTAGCTCATCGTCAGCATGGTGCCACCGTCTTTCATTAGCGGCGCGGCAAGGCGCGCCATCCGCACGAACGAATGGCAGGAGATGTCCATCGCGCTCAGGAAGCCCTCGCGCGACGATTGCAGCAAGCCGCCCTGCAGATCCGCTTTCGGCGCCCATGCAACGGCGTGAACGAGAATATCGAGGCTTCCCCATGTCTTCTCGATCCGGTCGAACACGGCCTTCATTTCGTCCTCGCCCGTTACGTCGAGCGGCATGAAGATCTCGGCATCGAGTGCTTTGGCTATCGGTTCCACATAAGGAAGCGCCTTGTCGTTCGCATAGGTGAGCGCAACGCTCGCGCCGAGGTCGTGAAACGCCTTCGCGCATCCGTAGGCAATCGAATGCTCGTTGGCGACGCCGGTCACGAGGGCCTTCGCTCCCTCCAGAATCAAACGCGGTTGCTCGATCGTCATGGTGATACTCCTTTATGGGGCGATAGCGCGCGTATGACGGGCGATCATCAGTTCCTCGTTGGTGGGCACGACCCAGACCGGCAGCCTGCTCGAGGCGCGGGTGATCAGCGGGCCGCCCGCCCGATTGGCCGCTTCGTCGAGTTCGGCGCCGAGCCACGCGGCATCGCGCACGATGCGCTCGCGGATCGCGACGGCGTGCTCGCCGATGCCGGCCGTCAGCACCAGTGCGTCGAGACCTTGCATCGCCGCGGCGAGACTGCCGAGTTCGCGCCCGATGCGGTAGGTGTAGACGTCGATCGCAAAGCGGGCACGCGGGTCGTCGCTGTCGAGCAGCACGCGCATGTCGCCCGAGATGCCCGACATGCCGAGCAGCCCCGAGCCCTTGTAAATGAGGTCCGCGATCGACTGCGTATCCATCTTCAGCTCGTCGAGCAGATAGAGCATCACGCCGGGGTCGAGGCTGCCGCAACGCGTGCCCATCGGCAGGCCTTCCACCGCCGTGAAGCCCATCGTGCTCGCCACGCTCTTGCCCGCGACCATCGCGCACATGCTCGCGCCGTTGCCCAGATGCGCGACGACGGTGCGCCCCGCCGCCGCGGCCGGTGCGATCTCCGGCAGCACGCTCGCGATGTATTCGTATGAGAGCCCGTGAAAACCGTAGCGCCGCACGCCGCGGTCGGTAATCGACGGGGGCAGCGCATAGGCCTGCGCGGTCTCGGTCTGCGTGCGATGAAACGTGGTGTCGAAGCACGCGACCTGTGGAAGGTCGGGACGCAGCTGCGCGAGGATGCGGATCGGGGTCAGGTTATGCGGCTGATGCAGCGGCGCGAGCGGGCTCAGGCTGTCCAGCTGATCGATCACCTCGGAGGTCGCGAGGACGGGGCCGGCAAACCGCTGCCCGCCGTGCACGACGCGATGCCCGACCGCCTTCAGTTGATTGCCGCCGCCGTGGTCGTGCAAAAAACCGCCCAGATATTCGATCGCGCCCTGATGGCCGAGCCGATGGCCATCGCCCCATTCGTGCGAGCTGGCATTACCGTCGCGGTCCGTCACGCGAAAACGCGGGCTCGTGTAGAGCGCTTCGATCTGGCCGCGCAAAATGAGCTCGAGTTGCGCTTGTTGCACGTCGAAGGCGCTGAACTTGAGGCTCGACGAACCTGCGTTCAATACGAGGATCACATCCGCCATGACGTCACCCGACCACCTTGCCGGCCTCGCGCCGTGCCTTGGCCACCAACGCGGCGACCGCGCACGACGCGAGACGCGTCGACAGCGAATCCGCGCGGCTCGTCAGAATGATCGGCACGCGCGCGCCGAGCACGATGCCCGCCGCGTCCGCGCCGGCGAGAAACGACAGGCTTTTCGCGAGCATGTTGCCCGCTTCGAGGTCCGGCACCATCAATACATTGGCGCGACCGGCCACCCGCGACTCGATCTGCTTGATGCGCATGGCTTCAATGCTGATCGCGTTGTCGAGTGCGAGCGGACCGTCGACGAGCCCGCCGGTGATCTGCCCGCGGTCCACCATCTTGCACAGGGCCGCCGCTTCCACCGTCGATGGAATTTTCGGATTGACGCTCTCGGTCGCGGACAGGATCGCCACGCGGACTTCGTCAAATTTCAGCGCGTGCCCGAGATCGATCGCGTTCTGCAGGATGTCGACCTTCTCTTCGAGCGTCGGCAAGATGTTGATCGCGGCGTCGGTGATGATCAGCGCGTTCTCGTACCCGGGCACGTCCATCACGAAGCAATGGCTGATGCGCCGCTCGGTGCGCAGGCCGATGTCGCGGCGAATCACCTCGGCCATCAGCTCGTCCGTATGCAGGCTGCCTTTCATCAGGGCCTCCGCCTTGCCTTCGCGCACCAGTTGCACGGCTGCCGCCGCGGCGGCATGGCTATGCGGCGCATCGACGATCGTGAAGTTCGAAATGTCGATGCCGTGTTCGGCGGCAATCGCTTCGATGCGCGCGCGCGGCCCGACCAGCAGCGGCGCGATCAGTCCCATCCCGGCTGCTTCGACCGCGCCATTGAGCGAACTCTGGTCGCACGGATGCGCGACCGCTGTCGGCATCGCCGGCAGCGTCCGGCAGAAATCGATCAGACGCTGATACTTCGCGTGCTTTTCCATCTGCGTATTCCTCGTATGTACGGTGCGTTGGATTCGTGACGCGTGGCACGCCATGCTGACGGGAGCCGTGCATACGGGCGCCGTGCATACGGGCGCCGTGCACACGGTTCCGTCACGCTTGCGTCCTGCCGCGCATCGCGCCGGTTGCTCACGTGCGAGTGGGGTCGGGCAAACGTGCGTTGCGCTTGCGGCTCTCGCGCGAACCCAGCACCGCGCGGATGCGTTCGAACGCCTCCCTTTGCGCGGCGTCGGGCGCGGTGTTCAACACGCGCTCGTCGCTCGCCAGCTTGTCGAGCAGTTGTAGAAAGCGCTCGCGGTCCTCGCTGTGGGAAAGCAGCTTCGGCAACGTGGCTATCGCCTCGTCCGGTTCGAAGCTGACGATGATTTCCTGCTCGCCCCGGATCCGCCGCCAGTGATCGGGGCTGATGTCGGGCAGGTACTCCACGTAACTTTCGGCGATCTCCTTGCGCATCTCCAGGCGCGCGAGCGGCAACGACCCGCCCTTGCGCGACAACAGAAAGGCCGCGCGCCCGAGCGCCTCCGTGTAGCCGCCGTCGCCGATCGCCTGCAACGCCGTGCGCACGAACGGCAGCTCGCGCGGATCGATCGCGCCGGCTTGCGCGGCCACGCCATCGGCGCCCGGCTTGCTCAGATACGTCGCATACAGATTCGCGTACACGCTGAAGAAGCTGGCCTCGGTCCCCGCGTCGCGCATCGCGCGGTAATAGTCCAGCGACGCGCTGAACATTTGCGAGCCGTTGTGTTCGAGCTTGCTCCACGGGTTATCGGCGGCGGCCCGCTGGCGATTCTCACGAACCGACTGCGCGGCCGCCGGCAGCCAGCCAAGCCACGGGTTCATCGCGGACACGGCCCAGCGCTGCCAGCGCAGCGGATGAAACTGGCGCAGCAGGCGGGCGCTCGTTTCGTTCGACATCGCCTGCACGAACGGCCGCGCGAGCAGTTCATACATGCGCTGATTCAGATTGGACACCGCGGCGACCGCTTCGAACGGCTTTTCGTCGATGCGGCCGAAGCGGTTGAAATGCGCGGAAATCTCCTCGAGCCGCCGCTCATGAAATTCGACTTCGTATTCGATCTCCTCGGCCGCGTTCCTGGCCTCGTTGATGGTCATGCCGTAGAGTCCGGGCGGGAAGGTTTCGATGGTCTCGAGCACGGACATGATCTGCTTGTGCTCCTTCTTCGCGACTTTCCCGGACACGAAAATGCCCAGATGCCCGATGTTCTGGTGCGTCAGACCGACGATCACCTGGCCGCGCGACTTGATCTCCTCGGTGCTGCCGTAAAGGTCCGCCACCCAGTTGAACGCCTGTTGAGGCGGCGTGATGTTGTCCCCCATCGACGCGAACAGGATGATCGGCGAGCGGATTTCACGCAGATCGAAAGCCTGGCCGCTGCTGTTCGTCACTCCGCCCGACCACAGCTTGTTGCCGACGAACAGGTTGCGCGTGATCCATTCGATCTCCTCGCGATTCATCAGGTAGTAGCTGCCCCACCAGCGCTCGAATTCCAGAAAGCGTGGCGGCTCCGTATCGACGTTCGAGAACAGGTGGTAGTACTTGTCCCAGAACGTGTTGGCGGGATTCAGGTTCTCGAAGTTCTCCACCAGATACGCGCCGTCGAACTTGCCGTTGCCAAGATCCGCCGCGTACGACGCGAGCCACGCGCCGCCCAGCATGCCGCCCGCGTAACGCATCGGGTTGTCGCCCTCGCCTTCGCTCCAGGCCGCGCTCCAGTACGACATCGGCGCACCGTTGATGACGATCGGGCCGGTCTCCTCGGGGTCGGAGCTGGCGAGCATCATCGCCGCCCAGCCGCCCTGGCAATTGCCGATGATCGCGGGCTTCGGACTGTCGGGATGCAGCGCGCGCACCTTGCGCACGAATAGCTGCTCGGCGTTGCAGACGTCAAGCAGGGTCTGACCGGGCTCGGGGTCGCGAAAGAACACCACGAAGTAGACGGGATAGCCCGCGCGCAGCGCGATGCCCGCCTGCGAATCGTCCTTGAAGCCACCAATGCCGGGGCCGTGCCCCGCGCGCGGATCGATGATCAGATACGGGCGTTTGCGCACGTCCACGCCCACGCCTTCGAGCGGACGAAGTTGCAGCAGCGCATAGTTGACCGGCCGTTCGAAGGTGCGGCCGTCCAGCACCATGTCGTACTCGAAATGCAGCACCGGCGCGGGACCGCTGACGCTGCGTTCGACGAACTCGTTGCCGCGCCGGTACAGCGTGTCCCAGAACAGCAGCGAGCGCTGCGCGGCATCTACCGTGTATTGCCACGCACTGAGCGGATCGAATGGCGCGGGCATCGCGCTTGCGGTCGGGGCGCCATCGTGATCGAGCCCCAGCGTTTCGGTGACCCGTTCATTCAGATGCCGCTGGGCGATTTGCGTGCGCTTCTGCAGCACGTGGGTGATTTTTGAGGCAATGTCCTGGCTTTGTGACAACAGCGTTTCAGCGTCCATCGGAAGACTCCTGAAAGGTGCACGTCACGATCGGTGCCGAGGCACGCGCCGTGCATCGATTGAATCGTGGAGTTGGCCCAGAGCTCTAGCAATCGGACCAAGGTCTTATTGTGCGCGCGACCCGGTGCAGCGCACGGGTTCGGGCGCGGCGCGTGTCGACGTGACGCAGCGCGACGTCTCATTGAGCGGGTTTTGCCTGCACCGCTGCGGCGATATCGCGGCTCACCGAGGCGAGCGCGCGATCCTGGGCGGCGATGATCGGCTCGAATCCGGGACCGGACACGCTCTCGCGCGCGACCGAGCGGCCGGTGATGGTGATGGCGCGGACCTTGCCGGGCGGCCGCACGGTCCACAGCACATCGACGGTGACGTCGCGCCCCGGCACGGACTCGAAGCGCATCACGTCGATCCGCACGCGCCAGACGACGGACGGATCGCGTACCGCATCGAATACCGAAATCTGCTGCGAGTTCAGCAGCGCGCCGAGATCGGCCGCGATCACGCGGCCGATGTCGCCACCGAGCGGCTGCGCCCAGCGGTCGAATTCGTTGACCGCGACCTCGTTGTTAGCGATCCGCGTGACGATCTGCGGCCGGTCCACGATCTCGGGTATCGTGACCGGACCAATCACCGCCACGATCGGCCGGCTCGCGCCGGTGCTGCTCAACGACTCGTCGGGGCTCAGCGTGTAGAAGTTCGTCGCCGGCGACTTGCAGGCGCCGAGCAGAGCGCCGGCGAGCGCGAGCATCAGGCCCGCCGCGAAGCGGCGCATCACATCTGTCATGGCTTCTTGTCCTCGGACTTGCCGCGCACGAGCGATTCCGGATGCTGCGCCAGATAGTCGGCCAGCGTGCGCAACGAGGCAGCGGTGCGAGTCAATTCACGCATTGCGTCCTCCGTCGATTGCTGCAGCGACGAGTCGGGCTGCAGCGCGGCATTCGCGGAATCGAGCGTCGATTGCGCGGACAGCAGCGTGTCGCGCGCTTTCGGCACGACCTGCGTGTTGAGCTGCCCGAGCATCGCGTTGGTGGTGCGCAGCGTCGAGCGCGCGTCTTTGCCGATATCCTCGAACGGTATGTTGTTGATCTTGGCGAGCAGTCGCGTGACCGATTCCTGCAGCGATTGCAGCGTGCGCGGAATCGCGGGCATTTCGGGCGGCGTCTTGTTCCAGTCGATCGACGCCTTCGGCGCGTCGGGGAAATAGTCGAGCGCGAGATACTGCTGGCCGGTCAGCAGATTGCCGGTTCTCAACTGGAAGCGGAAGCCGTGCTCGACCAGATAGTTCGCGAGACCGCGCGGGTCGTTGGTGAGGTGTCCGCCGGCGCCGTCGTTCTGATAGCGCGACGTGAACCGCTCCGGATAGAGATTGATCTCGACCGGACTGCTGAAGCGGCGGGTGTCCGGATCGAAGCGCGTGTAGATCGCCGTCACTTCGCCGATTTCGACGCCGCGGAAATCGACCGGCGCGCCAACTGTCAGACCGCGCACCGAATCCGCGAAGTTCACCACGTATTTGACGACAATGCGATCGTGCATCTTCATCGCGTCGGCGCGCGTGGCGTACAGCTCGAACCGGGTGCTGGTAGCGGCGCTCGTCTCTACCTGTGAATCGGGCGGCGATTCGAACGCGATCCCGCCGATGATGATCGACACGATTGACTGCGTTTCGACGCGCAAGCCGCTGCTGTCGAACGACATGTCGACACCGCTGGCGTGCCAGAAGCGCGTGTCGGTTCTGACGAAGCGATCATACGGCGCGTTGACGAACACCTTCACCGTGACGCCGTGGCCGTCCGGGTCCAACTGGTACGACGCGACCTGGCCCACCTGAATTCTGCGGAAAAACACGGGCGTACCCACGTCGAGCGAGCCGAGTCCCGTGCCGTGCAACGTGTACTCGTGCCCCGGCACGTCGCTCGCGATCACGGGGGGCTCCTCGAGGCCGACGAAACTGCGGCGCGCTTTTGGCGAATTGCCGACGTCGACGTCGACATACGAGCCCGACAGCAGCGTGCCGAGCCCCGACACCGTGCCACCCGAAATGCGCGGACGCACGACCCAGAAGCGCGTGTTGTCGACGAGCAGGTCCGACACGTCGCGCGTCACCTCGGCCTTGGCCACCACGCGCTTGTGGTCCGGCGTCAGCGAGACCGCTTCGACCACGCCGATATCGACGTCCTTGAACTTGAGCTTCGTCTTGCCTGCTTCGAGACCGTCGCCGGTCTTGAAGCTGATGCTGATCTGCTCGCCGCGCTCCATCACCGCCTTCACCGCCAGCCAACCGCCGATCAGGATCGCCACGATCGGCACGAGCCAGACCAGTTGCATCCGCCAGCGCGAACGCGGCACCGGCTCCGCGGCGGGCAGCTCGGGCTCTTCAGTCGGAGTGGACACGTTCGGTCTCCAAAGCGTCCCACATCAGGCGCGGATCGAACGCCATCGAGGCAAGCAAGGTCAGCACGACGACCGCGCCGAACGCGATCGCCGCCGGGCCGGCCTTGATCGTCGCCAGCGCCTGGAATTGCACCAGCGCGACCAGCATCGTGATCACGTAGATGTCGAGCATCGACCAGCGACCGATCAGCTCGATCAGGCGATAGATCCGCGTGCGCTGCCCGGGCAGCCATTGCCAACGAAGCTGGGTCGACAGCGCGAGATACCCGATGCCGAGAATCTTCAGCATCGGCACGACGATGCTCGCGATGAACACGAGCAGCGCAAGCGGCCAGGAGCCCGATACCCACAGATAGACCACGCCGCTCAGGATCGTGTCCTTCTGTGTGCCGAACAGCGAACTCGTGTCCATCACGGGCAGCACGTTGGCCGGAATGTAGAGCACCATCGCGGCCACCAGATACGCCCACGTGCGCGACAGGCTCGCGGGCTTGCGCTGGTGCAACGGCGCCTTGCAGCGCGGACAGACGTGCTTGACCGCGCCGCTGGGCTGCTTGAGCAGCAGGCCGCATTCTTCGCACAGCACGAGCCCGTAGGCAGACGCCGTGATGGCGTTGCGGCGCACGCGGATCGGCGGCAACTGCCACGCCCGCGCGCCACGCGCTGCCGTGATGCGCGCCCACACCTCATGCGGATCGAAGGTCGCCGCCGCGGCCGCGAGCAGCAGCATCAGCGCGATGAACGACCACAGCGCAGTGCCCGGCACCACCTTGGCGATATGCGCGAGCTTGACCAGCGCGACCAGCAAGCCGAGGATCAGCACCTCGGTCATGCCCCACGGCCGCGCGAACTGAAACAGACGAAAGCACTCGGCCGGCCGCCACGGCACGCGCCCGAAGCGCAGCGGCAGCAGCAGCCACAGCATCGCCGCGGTTTGCAGCACCGGCGTGACGATCGTCGTCAGGCCGACCAGCAAGGCGAGCGGCCACGAGCCGTGGCTGTACAGCATGCGCACCGAACCCGCGAGCGTCGTCTGCACGACATGGCCGTTCAACGACAGACCGACGATCGGAAACACGTTCGAGATCACGAGCAGCACCGCGGACGCGCACGAGAATGCGAGCGCATACTCCGGCCCGTTCGAGCGTCCGCGCCTGAGCTCCGCGCGGCACCGCTGGCAGCGCAACGCATTGCCGGCGGCGGGCGGCGCGCCGAGCTGAAGCAGGTCGCACTCTTCGCACGCAATCAGCTCGTTGCCCATCATCTCGCCTCCACTGCACCCGACGTTCCAGCCGGCGCGGGCGCGTTCTGCGAGACCGGCGCCATCGCCGGCGAGTTTTGCTGCGCGGGCGGCGGCGCCGTCAGTTTTTCCGCCTCGGCCACCCAGCCACCGCCCGTCGCCTTATAGAGCGTGACGTACGAGGCCAGCACCGCGCCTTGAGTTTGCGCATAGGTCAGTTGCGCGTTGAACAGGCTGCGCTCCGCATCGAGCACTTCGATGTAGCTCGTATAGCCGCCTTCGTAGCGCTGCCGCGCGAGGTGCGCATAGGTGTGCAGCGCCTCGACCTGGAGGTTTTGCGCATCGAGTGCCTGATGCGTCTTCTGCACGGAGATGAGCGCGTCCTCGACCTCCTGGAACGCTACCTGGATCGCCTTTTCGTACGAGTACAGCGATTCCTGCTGGCGCGCTTCGGCCTGGTGCACCTGGCCGGTGATGTTGCCCGCCGTGAAGATCGGCTGCGTGACGCTGCCGGCAAACGACCACACGCGCGCCGGGCCGGTGAACAGATTCGAAAACTGCGCGCTGACCGAACCGAACAGCCCGGTCAGCGAAATCGACGGGAAGTACAGCGCGCGCGCCGCCCCGATCAGCGCGTTTTGCGCGACCAGCGTCTGCTCGGCCTCCAGCAGGTCGGGACGGCGTTCGAGCAGATCGGACGGCAGCCCCTCGGGAATCGGCGGCGTGCCCATCTGCGACAGCTCACGGCCGCGCAGTATCGCGCCGGGATTCCTGCCGATCAACACCGACAACGCGTCTTCCTGCTGGGCGATCTGCGCTTCGAGCTGCGGAATCGTGACTTGCGCGGCTTGATACTCCGACTGGCTTTGCGCGAGTTCCATCTGCGAGACCTCGCCGTAGCGGAAGCGCGCCTCGAACACGCGCACCGATTCCGCGCGGCTTTGCACGGTCTCCTTCGCGATCTCTAGCTGCCGGTCCAGACTGCGCAGATTAATGTAGGCCGACGCGACCGAGCTCACCAGCGTCAGAATCGTGGCGCGGCGGCCCTCTTCGCTTGCGAGCAGATTCGCGCGTGCCGCCTCGGTTTCCCGGCGTACCTTGCCGAACAGATCGAGTTCCCAGGACACCGCCAGCGTTGCGTCGAACTGGTTGTAGACGGGGCTCACGCCCGTCGGCACCGGCACGCCTTCGTCCTGCGAGACCCGTTGACGCGACGCGTCGGCGCCTGCCGAAAGCTGCGGGAACAGCCCGGAGCGCGTGGTCACGAACTGCCCGCGAAACTCGTCGACCCGCGCGGCCGCGACCTTCACGTCGCGATTGTCCTGCAGCGCGGCGGCGATCAGCTGATCGAGCACCGGGTCCTGAAACTGCTCCCACCACACGGCGTTGGCGATGCCCGCGGCCTCGCCCTGGGCGAAACGATAAGTGGCCGGCACGTCGACCGCCGGGCGCTGGTAGTTGGGGCCTAGCAGGCATCCGCTCAGCGCGAGCAGCATGACGGATGCGAGCAAACGCGCCGGTGCCGTGCCGCGCATCTCATTCACCTTCCTGCGGCGCGGACGGCGCCTCGCTCGACGCACCGGGCCCCGACACCGCCGAGGGTTCGCGTCCTGCGCCGCCGCTGGGCTCCACGCCCGGCGTCGGCTTTTTGCCTCCCTTCGAGCGCGACGACATGGATTCGAGCAGGTAATAGAACATCGGGATGAAGAATACGGCGATCGCCGTCGCGCCCAACATGCCGCCGATCACACCGGTGCCGATCGAATGACGGCTGTTGGCCGATGCGCCCGTCGCGATCGCGAGCGGCACGCAGCCGAGAATGAACGCGAGCGAGGTCATCACGATCGGGCGCAGCCGTTCTTCCGCCGCGGTCATCGTCGCGTCGAACACCGAGGCGCCGGTCTCGCGATTGAGCACCGCGAATTCGAAGATCAGGATCGCGTTCTTCGCGGCGAGCGCGACCAGCATCGTCAAACCGATCTGGAAGTAGACGTCGTTGGACAGGCCGCGCAGCATGATCGCGAGCAGCGCGCCGAACAGCGCGAACGGCACCGCCATCAGCACGCCGACCGGCAGCGACCACTTCTCGTACTGCGCGGCGAGGATCAGGAACACCATCACGAGACCGAATACGAAGACGAGCCCGGACGTGCCGCCCGACTGCCGTTCCTCGAATGCTTCGCCGCTCCATGCCACGTCGTAGCCTTCCGGCATCTGCGCGGCGATCTGTTCCAGCGTCGAGATCACCTGTCCGGAGCTGTAGCCCGGCGCGGCGTTCGCCGTGACCTTGATGGCCGGGAAATTATTGAATCGCGTGACGAGGTCCGGGCCCGTCGTAAAGCGGTAGCTTGCCACCGACTTGATCGGCACCATCGCGCCGTTCGTGCTGCGCACGAAGATCTGATCGAGATCACTAGGCTTCAGGCGATACCGCGGCTCCGCCTGCAGGATCACCTGCCACAGCCGGCTCGAACGATTGAACTGCGATACGTACAGCGAGCCGAACATCGTCTGCATCGCGCTATAGACGTCTTCGACCGGCACGCCGAGCGTCTCCGACTTGTCGCGATCCACGTTGACCAGCAGTTGCCGCGACGCCGCATTGAACGTCATCGTGACGCCGGTCAACTCCTTGCGCGCCCGCGCTTTCTGTACGAACTGGTCGGCCACGCCCGCAAGCTGTGTGATGGTCGCGTCGCCCTTGCTCTGAATCCACACCTCCGTGCCGCCCGTCGTGCCGAGCCCCGGAATCGACGGTGGGTTGACCGGCAGAATAATGCCCTCCTGGACGTTCGCGAAGTGGCGATACGCGTCGAGCAGCACCTGGCGCGCGTTCTGCGTCGCGCGGTTGGCGCGCGTATAGCGTTCGTCGAAGCTCTTCAGACCGACGAAGAAGGTGCCGGCATTGTTCTTGTTCTGGTTGTCGAGCAGGCTGAAACCATCGACCGTGGTGATGCTGCCGACCGCCTCCTGTTTCATGAAATAGTCAGTGATGACCGCCTCCTGTTTCATGAAATAGTCAGTGATGACTTGCGACACCTGGCCGGTGCGGTCGAGGCTAGCCGCGTCCGGCATGATGACCGCGCCGAGCAGATAACCCTGGTCTTCAGGCGGCAGGAACGCCGACGGAATCGAGCGCACCATCAGCACCGCCAGCGCGATCATCGCCGCGAAGAACACGAGCCCCATGACAAAGCGCTTGATGATGAGCTTGACCGCGCGTGTATAGCCCGACGTCATGCGGGCGAACTGATTGTCGAACCAGCGGAAAAAGCCCTTCTTCTCGTGGTGCGTGCTTTTAAGCAGCAACGCGGCGAGCGCCGGTGACAAGGTCAGTGCGACGATGCCGGACAGCACCACCGAAATCGCAATCGTGATCGCGAACTGCTTGTACATCTGGCCGGTGATGCCGCCGAGAAACGCGACCGGCACGAACACCGCGCACAACACCAGCACGATCGCCACGACCGGGCCGGCGACTTCGTCCATCGCCTTCTTCGAGGCCTCTTTCGGCGAGAGCTTGTACACCGTCATGTTGCGCTCGACGTTCTCGATCACGACGATCGCGTCGTCGACGACGATACCGATCGCGAGCACCATGCCGAACAAGGTCAGCATATTGATCGAAAAGCCCAGCAGCAGCATGAACATGCAGGTGCCGACGATCGACACCGGCACCGCGATGATCGGAATCAGCGTCGCGCGAAGGCTTTGCAGGAATACGAACACGACGATCACGACGAGCACCAGCGCTTCGAAGAACGTATGGATCACGTCCGAGATCGACGCTCGCGTGAACTCGGTCGTGTCCATCGCGATTTCGTAGGTCATGCCTTCCGGAAACGACTTCTTCAGTTCCGCGAGTGTCGTGCGCACCTGCTTCGCCACGTCGAGCGCGTTGGCGCCCGGCTGCTGATACACGGCGAGCACGGTGGCCGGCTTGCCCTGGAAGCGGCTGCGAATCGAGTAGTCTTTCTGGCCGAGCTCGGCGCGGCCGATGTCCTTGAGCCGCACGATCGCCGCGCCGCCGCTCGCGGCGCGCACGATGATGTTGTCGAACTGCGACGGCTCGGCGAGGCGTCCCGTGGTCGTGACCGCGAACGACTGCTGCACCGCTGAACCCGTTGGCGACTGCCCGATGCTGCCCACCGCGAACTGCTGGTTCTGGTTCGCGACGACCCGTTGCACATCGGCAGCCGTCACGCCGAGCTGCGCCATTCGGTCGGGCTTCAGCCAGATGCGCATCGCGTAGTCCGGATTGCCGAAAATACTCGACTGGTTCGCGCCCGGAATCCGCTTGATCGCGTCAAGCACATAGATGTTCGTAAAGTTCGCGATATACGTCGAATCGTAGCGGTTGGTGGGCGAATAGATCGCGATCACCATCATGAACGCCTGTGACTTTTTCTGTACCTGAATGCCCTGCGCCTGGACCGATTGCGGCAGTTGCGGCAGCGCGAGATTCACGCGGTTCTGCACGTCGACCTGGGCCAGTTCGGGGTTCGTGCCGATCTGGAAGTACACGTTAAGCGTCATACTGCCGGTCGACGAACTCGACGAGTTCATGTAGATCATGTTGTCCGCGCCATTGACCTGCTGCTCGATCGGTGCGGCGACATTGTTCGCGACGACCTCGGCGCTGGCGCCCGGATAGGTGGCGGACACCGTGATTTGCGGCGGCGTGATATCGGGGTACTGCGCGACCGGCAGCGAGAACATCGCCAATGCGCCGCCGAGCGTGATGACGATCGAAATGACTGACGCGAAAATCGGCCGATCGATGCAGTAGCGCGAAATGTTCATGGCGACTGCCCCGTCACTCGGCGGCGGGCGCTGCCGCGGCGCCTTGCGATGCAGCCGTCGCCACCGCCGCCTGGCTTTTCCCGCCGGCCGCCAGGGTTTTGATGATTTTCAGCTGCGAATCCGCGGTAACGCGCAGCGCGCCGTCCACGACGATGCGCTCGCCCGCCTTGAGTCCGTCGGAAATAAACCAGTTATCGCCCTGCCAGTCGCCGACTTCGACGACGCGCTGATGCGCCTTCGAGTCGCTATCGACGACCCACACGAAGTTGCTCTTCGCGCCCTGCAACACCGCGCGCTGCGGCACGAGCGTCGCATTGGGCCGGATCGCGCCGGAAACGCGGGCCCGCACGAACTGGCCGGGGCGCAAGGTGCCCTTCGGGTTTTCGAAGGTCGCGCGCACGAGGAAGGTTCCCGTTTCGGTATTGAACGCCGGGTTCGCGAAGTTGATCTGGCCTTGCTCGGCATAGGGCGAGCCATCGGCGAGAATCAGATGCACGGAGAAATTGTCGTGCGCGGGAAATCGCAGATGTCCTGCCGCGATGTCATCCCGGTACTTCAGCATCTCGTTCTCGGAGATGCTGAAGTTCACCCACATCGGATCGAGCTGGTACACGTAGGTCAGCAAACCGTTCGAGGTCGCCGTCACGTAGCTGCCATCCTGCAGACGCGCGAAGCTCGACAGGCCGTTCAGCGGAGACTTGATCGTCGTGTAGCCGAGGTTCAGCAGTGCGGTGTCGACTTCGCCCTGGGCGGCGATCACCGCGGCGGCGCTCTGCTTCTCGTTGCCGACCGCGTCGTCGAGATCCTTCTTGCTCAACGCGTTCTGCGCCGCCAACGGCACCACGCGCGCGAGATTGGCCTTGGCGACTTCGAGACGCGCCTGCTGCTGGGCCAGTTGCCCTTTCGCGGTCTGCAGCGCGGCCTCGAACGGCTTGCGGTCCATCTGGAACATCGTTTGTCCCGTCTTGACCAACGCGCCTTCGGTGTACATGCGCTTGTCGAGGAAGCCGTCGACCCGCGAGCGGATCTCGACTTCACGCGAACTCTGCGTTTGCGCGGTAAATTCGAAGTCGACCGGCGTGTCCTGTTGCGTCACCGTCATCACGGTCACTTCCGGCGCGGCGGCGACCGGCGGCGGTGGCGCCTTCTTGCATGACGCGAGCAAGGTGAGCAGCGTCAGCGCCGCGACGACGGCGAGCAATGGGAGGGCGCCGCGAGAATGTGGCCGCGGCGAGGCCAGGGAAACGGGTACGGTTTTCATCGCGCACTCCGCCTGATTACAAAGGCGTGCAGTTGCCGAACAGCACGAAGGCATCGTTTCTGTTCGCGATCGTCAGCGTCATCTCGCCGTCCGTCGAATCGACGACCAGCGTCCAGCCAAAGCCCAACTCATTGCCGAGGATCAGGAGCTGATCCGCCTCCTTGGTGACCGACAGCATCGGCGTCGTGCGCGCGGGACCGACGACCGCGCGTTTGTCGAAATCGAGAGTCAGGAATTTCGGCAGACCGAGATCCGCGGGCAACGCGCGCGTGCAGGCGATGCCCGGATCGCAGGCGTGCGCGTCGATCGTCGCGCAGATCAGCCGCTTGCTGCCGTCGAAGTCCGCCGCGCCCACCTGCATCGCAGCGGTACCGAGAAGAATCGCGAGACAAACCGAAATTGATTTCATCACGTGCGCTCCCGCTTTTATCCTTGAACGCTGCCGCACTCCGCGCGGCGCATCGCGCGCGCAAAGGCACGCACGCGCCGCAACCCGTCCGGTTTCGAATTCGGTGCGGCGCAGCCGGTGTCGGTTCGACGCGTTGACTGAGTTCAGTTTGGTGGTCCGAAGAAACGGCGACAATCGGACCTTGGTCTCATATCATCCGGCGCGAAGACGCGCGTTCAGGGTGTCGGCGGACCGCCGATGGCCACCTCGACCGCCTTGAACAGAATCGCGCTGGTGAAAGGCTTGCGCAGATACGCGGCCGCACCGGCCGCGAGCGCGGTCTGGCGGACGGAGAGATCGTCATAGGCGGTAATCACGATGACCGGCACGCCCATTTGCGCGAGCTGACGCTGGACTTCCAGGCCGTTGGTTCCCGGCATCTGGACATCCAGAATCACGCAGGCAGGCCGATACGACGGAATTGCCACAAGCGCATTCAAGAACTCGTCACCGCTGCAAAACGTCTCCGCCCTGATACCTTCGGAATGCAGCAAACGCTTGATGGCTCGGCACACCGACTCGTCATCGTCGACCACCGCAACGAATTGGTTAGGGTTGACCATATGACAGCGCGAACGCGCAGTCGCTCCGGAAAGTGGACCACTGATGCCTTAGCGTACTGGTTGAAACCCCGATGAGATATAAGACTTTGGTCCACTAGCGATGTCGGCCAGCGCCGCTGAAAGTGGCGGCACAACGCGGGAGTCGGCGCCTGGTTCGGGCGATTATTCTTCGTCGGCCCTACAAACGCCGCCCTTTCGCACCAGATGAACGAGGTCGACGATCGATCGGGCCTTCATCTTCTCCATCACGCGGGCCCGATGAATCTTGATCGTTTTTTCGGCCGCGCCCAGATCGCTCGCAACCTGTTTGTTCAGGCGGCCAGTCACGACGAGTTCCATGACTTCGCGTTCGCGGCGGGTCAGATGCCGCATCCGCTCTTCTATTTCCTCGCGTTCGTGGCGCCGCCTGCTTTCCACACACGCGCGCGCGAGCGCGCGATCCACCGCGGCGAGCAACAGCGAGTCGCGCACCGGCTTGGGCAGAAAGTCGACCGCTCCGCCTTTCATCGCGTCGACGCTCGAGCCGATGTCGCCGTGCCCGGTCAGGAATACGATCGGCAGCAGCTGATCGAGCTTGCGCTGCACTTCGAGTCCCGTCATGCCCGGCATCTGCAGGTCGAGAACGAGGCAGGCTGGCATGCTCGTCAGATCGGCTCGTTCGAGAAAGGCCTCAGGACTGTCGAAGCATTCGACCTGGTAGCCGGAGGCGCGCAGCAAGCGGGCGAGCGCGCTGCGCACGCTGTCGTCGTCGTCGACGATGAAGACGCGAGTGTTGGTCTGGTTCATGATGATCGGGGCACGAGTCTCTGTCGGATATCGGTCGCGACGGGAAGCGTGACGTGAAACGATGCCCCTTTGCCCTCGTTGTTTTCCGCCCACAGCCGGCCGCGGTGCGCCGTGACGATCGTGCGGCTGATCGAAAGACCCAACCCGAGCCCCTGCGGTTTGGTGGTGAAAAATGGCCGGAAAATCCTTTCCATGCTGTCGACGTCGAGGCCCTGGCCGCGATCTTTTACCGTTATCCGTATCAGTCCGTCCGCTTCCTCACGCGCTGTCGTTTCGACGAGGCGGTCCGCGGCAGGGCAATCCTTGACCGCGTCGAAAGCGTTGAGCAGCAGGTTCAGGATCACCTGCTGAAGCTGAACCTTGTCGCCGCAAATGAGCGCCAGATTGTTCGGAATGTCGAAGTTCGTGCGCACGCTGCGCGTCAATGCATCGCTGTGCACGAGCGTCGCGATGTCGCGCACGACGTTGCCGACGTCCAGCAACTGCAACTCGACATCGCCTTTGCGCACCAATGCGCGAATCCTTTGCAGCACGTCGTTCGCGCGGCAATTGTCGGCCACGATGTCTTCGAGCGCTTCGCGCAGCTCCACTACGTTGGTCGTCTCCGCATCCATGAATTTGCGTGCGGCTTGCGCGTTGAACAGGATCGCGGTAAGCGGCTGCTTCAACTCGTGCGCGAGCGATCCGGCGAGTTCGCCCAATGAAGAAACGCGCGCGAGATGCGCGAGATCCCTCGTATTTCCATCGACTTCGCCGCACGCACTGCAATCCGATATCGCGGTGATCCGCAATTCCTGATTGTGCACGCGGCATCGCGTGGTTTCCGCCTCCGCGTGAAAGCCGCCGCCATCGCGCCGCCGCGCGATCAGAATCTGCGTGGTCGTGACGCCGGGGATTTGTATCTTCGCGCCACGATTGCCTGGACCCGACCGATCGGCATTGATGCCGTCGATCGGAAACAGCTTGGCGGTCGGCACGCCGATCAGCTCTTCCCTCGTGTAGCCGAACAGTTGCGCCGCCCGCGCGTTCGCGAAGATGATCTGGTCCCGCTGGTCGATCGTGACGATCGGAACCGGCAACATTTCGAGCGTCTCGCACAGCGGCATGCTCGCGTCGAGGATGCGCCGCGTGCTGCTATCGCCTTCGCCTCGCAGCCACGACGCGCAAGCGGCGACACAGCGCCGCCATGCCGGCAACGCGTACGGCGGCTCGTGGGTATCGCGGGTACTCTGTCGGCTCGACACGCCGGGGATATTGCGAGCGCGCTGAAACCGGTGATGCCTGGGTGAAAACTGTCTGGAACGGTCGTGCCCGGATAGTGGAGGACCGTCGTTGCGCGCATTGTCGATCTGTGACGGGCCGCATTGACCCATGTGGCGCGGTTGCGCGTGCAGCGCCGTGAGAATTCCCGCTACCCCGATCGCCAGGTGTCTGCCGTACACGATCAGATTAATCATTGGCACCTCCGGGTCCAGTGCGAACGGATTCCGTACAACTGCGACGTCTTTATCTTTGGGCTTCGAACCACATAATCGACTTCACAATCGGTACTTCGCACGCCTGGTGGCTGGAAGTCAGTATAGGCTATCCAGAATCACTTACCGAAGGGTTACCTTAATTTATGCCGCTTACTCGGGAAACTACTCAATAGTGTTCTGCGTTGTCCGCCATCAATCGGAAAATGGCGACAGAGTTTGTTAGGCAGTTAATTATTACCGGGCGGGGCAGTGTCCCTGCCGTCCGTTTGCGCTCACAGGAAAGTTAGCAAACTGGCAGCGTCGCCGTAGAGCCGCATGTTCCCCTGCGCCGTGACGGATTTGCACTAGCCCGTGAAGTCCGGCGCGATAGCGCTTTCAGATGGAAACTTCCAACCGTAAAGCTTTCATGCATCGCGAATCGCAGAGTCAGCGGGTATAGCCAACGCTAATTCTCCAATTTAATTAATCTGCCGGCGATATTTCTTGACGCAAGTCAACGCTTTTATCGCCCGCCATTCCAGTGCGAATCATTTGCATTCATCGATCACAAAAAAATAAAATTATGCCCGGCAGATGGCTAAACGCAGCACCGCGGCGAGAACGCGTGTTTCGGCTTCTCTTTTCTACCGGTATTGAATAAACAGGAAGGTCAGTGCAGATTACAGGCAGCGTCGCTGCGAGTCGCGAGCGCGTCTGGCTCGCAGCGTTTCGAGGGAACAACGGGAGGGATGATTGGGAGGCTAAGTGGGGTGAGTCCGCCAAAAACTACCCGCTGCGCGTCGCCGTGCCAAGGCATGCGTAGCGTGTCGCGCGGCTTCGCTGTAACGAAACCGCAACACGCGATAGACGCGCCGCCGTGTGACAGCGCCATGACGATTCGATCGAATGCCGCTGCTTGCCGCGCCCTGTTACAGATTCATGCGCGTAACCTTGGTGCCGGCCAGCGACAGGTCGGCCATCAAGCCCGTATTGGTCAAGACCATCGCGACGACCTCGGCGGTCACCGACGAGGTATCGATCGCGCCGGTAGCGCCGACTTTCAGCAGTGAAACCGAAGCATCGACGCCCGCCGACCAGCCCTTCGCGTTGCGGAATTTATCGAGCGAATCTTTCGTCATGAACAGGAAGAACACGGCGGTCGACTGCGCGCCGGCCTGCAATCCGAACGATGCCGCAGTGGTACTGTAATAGCCCACCGTCGCTCCCCCGACGCGCAATGCCCCTTCACCGTACTCGCCACCGACGATGAACGCCGCCTTCCTCACCGAAGGAAACACCAGCACGCCCTGCGCCTTCGATACGAGCTCGTGCGAGCCTTGCACCGTATCGAACAATTTCGACAGCGCACCGTTCACGGCCGCGTCGATCTCCTGCCGTTTGGCGGCGTCGGTAGTGGCGCTCTCGCCACTGCCTCCGGTCGTCGTGCAACCCGCCAAAGCCAGACTCGCGGCCATGGATGTAAGCGCGAGCGTGTGCACAAAGTTCCGTCTGTTCACTATCGACTCCGTTCTGGTTACGATCCGAGTCGCCAGTCCTGATGGCTGGAAGCCTCGATCTTTTTTCTCCGCCGTGAAGCGGCATAGCCGCCCAAGGAACCATCAATGCCATCGCCGCGCGTCGATTTTCTTCGGTATCCGGATGCGACGACTACAACGCTTGCAGATACATGATGTCACGCTGAAACCGCCGCGGAATCGGACCTTGGTCTTACAGGAAGCGCGGTGTCGCTGATGAATGAAACGCGAAGCCAGCGAAGCTGATTGGCGGGGCCGACCTCGATCATCCGCCGAGCGCGATGATCGCTACGGTGAGCACGACGCCGACCGCCGCCATCGCAAGGCCGGCCTGCCAGCCGCGAAATCCCGCGTAATGCCCCAGCGCCATGCCGCTGCCGAATAACATCGCGATAGTCAAGACACGGGAGACGGTCAGCGCCGTCGGAACGTTCGCGAACAGCACGAAGGGCAACGCGACCGGGAATGTTGCGGCTACTACGAGCACAAAGATAGCCGCGGCGGCGGTGAAATCGTCGCGCACGAATACTGCTCGCTGCGGCAGATCCGGCCGCGCCGCAACACGCCTGCGGATGGACTCGAGCTCCGTATCGCCGATCAACGGTCTGAGCCACGCGGCCATTGCGCCGCGAAGCGTCCGAACGCCCGCGGCCGCATTCGGCTGGCCTCGCACGGAATGCGCAAGCGTCACACGCCTGCCGCGAGCCACCAGCGTACGCACGAGGAACATCACCGCGTCCGCGAGGCCCCATGCGAGATTGCAGCCGAGCGCGGTGTAGAACATCTTGTGCCCCGCGTCGGCACCCGCGCCGACGGCCGAGACGGTGCCGACGAACGTCAGCGCCATGAAGAGGCCGAAACACGACTCGCACACTCGATCGACGACATCGAGAACCGGCTCCCTATCGCCGAAGTTTTCCTGCTCCGTGTGACCCGTGGCATCCATGAGGCCTCCCGTGGCGATGACGTGAACCGAGCCCGCCCTTTGCTGGCATGCGGATGAGGTGCGACGAGGACAGTCGGATCGGGCAGGCGCGAGCAGACGCCCGCATCATACTGCGCGCCCTGTACCGGCGATATTGGACCAAGGTCGTATGGCCCTGCTTCGCGTCGCGCTCTACCGTGGGAATGGATCATTGCGTAGTACGCTGGAACAGTCCGCGCTGGGGAGAAGAGAATGGCCAAAACGAAGTCGGAAAACGAGCAGCCCGAGCAAGACAGGGCGCTGTCGTACAAGGAATATCGCAAGGCGCTTTTCGATCTGCATGTCGAACTCGTCAAGCTGCAGGAATGGGTCGTGCAAACGGGAAGCAAGGTCTGCGTCGTCTTCGAGGGACGTGACGGCGCGGGCAAAGGCGGCACGATCAAGGCGATGACCGAGCGCGTCAGTCCGCGCGTCTTCCGCGTCGTTGCATTGCCCGCGCCCAGCGAACGTGAAAAAAGCCAGATGTATATGCAGCGCTACGTGCCGCACTTGCCGGCCGCGGGCGAGATCGTCATTTTCGACCGCAGCTGGTACAACCGCGCGGGCGTCGAGCGCGTGATGGGTTTCTGCTCCGAGGAGGACGTGCAGACGTTCTTCAAGGCCGTGCCGCTCGTCGAGCGGGCGATCGTCGAATCCGGGGTCATCCTGCTCAAGTACTGGCTCGAGGTCAGCCCCGAGGAACAGACCCGACGTCTCGAGGCACGCATCCACGACGGTCGCAAGATCTGGAAACTGACCGAGATGGACCTGAAATCCTATAGCCGATGGTATGACTACTCGCGTGCCCGCGATGAGATGCTCGCGGCGTCGGACACCGACTATGCTTCGTGGTTCATAGCGAATTCAAACGACAAGCGGCGCGCGCGACTGAACATCATCAGCGACATGCTTCAGAGGATTCCGTACAAGCAGCCTGCCCGCAAGAAGGTCTCGCTGCCGAAACGGCAAAAGCCCGACGGATACAAGGAACCAGACTATCCGTTTAAATACGTGGCCGAGCGGTATTGATCAGGCAGGTGTTGCTCAAGCTGACTTTCAAACGTACGGCAGCGTTGCCTCGCAACCGGCTTCAACGAGGCTGCGGCGATAAGCGAAGGCCGCGAGCGGGTAGTCGAAGAAGAAGCGGCCCGTCTCCCGCTTCTCCACATAGAACGTTTCCGCCTCGCATTGCGGCGTCGCAATTCGCAGCGCGCGCGCCCATGCGAACGCCAGCAGCATCCAGCCAAGCATCGCGAGATAGTCGTCCGCGACCCGGTATGCCGTCTCCGGGTCTTGCGCGTGGCGTGCCTTGATCGACCGTGTCGTGCTCTCCACTGTCTGTGCTAGCTCCGCGAGCTTCGCGCCGGCGGCACGAACCGGCGGATCGGACTCCTGACACAGCCGCGCTTCCGCGCGCACGTGGCGAAGCAGCACATCGAACGCCACCGCCCCATCGGGCAGCACCTTCCGAATCAGCAGATCGATCGCCTGAATTTCGTTGGTGCCTTCGTACAACATCGACACGCGACTATCGCGCAACGTCTGTTCAATGCCGTACTCGTGGATGTAGCCGTAGCCGCCGAACACCTGCAGCGCGTTCGATGCAGCGGCAAAACCGTTGGCCGTAAAAAACGCCTTTGCAATCGGAGTCAACAGCGATGCGAGCTGCGCCGCCTGTTCCCGTTCGGCGGCATCGGCATGACGTGCGGCGATGTCGAGCCAATGCGCGGTCCAGTAACCGATCGCGCGCTCGCCTTCGACGATCGCGCGCAGCTCCATCAGAATCCGCCGCACGGCCGGATGAAACGCGATCGGCGCAGCCTTCCCCGGTGCGACGTTCGCACCGGGCGGCACGCTCACTGCACGCATCTGCGCGCGTTCCTGCGCGTAAGCGTGCGCGCGTTGCCACGCGGTGTGCGCATGCCCGAGGCCCTGCATCGCAACCTGCAGCCGCGCCGCGTTCATCATCACGAACAGGCACGCGAGACCGCGATGCGCTTCACCGACGAGCCAACCGAATGCGCGTTCGAAGCGCATCGTGCAGGTCGGGCTGCCTTTCAGGCCCATTTTCTTTTCGATGCCTTCGCAATAGACACCATTGCACGAGCGCCCACCGTCGCCGTCTTCCAGCCATTCCGGCACGACGAACAGCGACAACCCTTTCGTACCGGGCGGCGCATCGGGCACTCGAGCGAGCACCAGACGAACGATGTTCTCCGTCAGATCGTGCGCGCCGCCGCTGATAAAGATCTTGCTGCCGTCGATGAAATACCCGTCGGTGCCCGGTGCTTCAGTCGCGCGCGAACGGATCAGGCCGACATCGCTGCCGGCCTGGGGCTCGGTCAGACACATCGTCGATAGCCACTCGCCACTCGCGACTTTCGGCAGCAATGCCTTTTTCACGCGTTCGCTGCCATACGTCTGCAAGCATGCCATCGCGCCGTGCGTGAGCCCGGGCGACATCAACCATGCATGGTTGGCGCCCGCGAGCATTTCCTGAAGTGCGACGTCGAGAAGCTGCGGCAGGCCCTGTCCGCCGTGCCCGGTGTCGAGCGATAATGTCGGCCAACCCGCTTCGACGAATTCCGCGTAGGACTCGCGAAAGCCCGCGGGCGTCGTCACCTTGCCCGCGTCGAAACGACATCCTTCGAGATCGGCGCTCGCGTTGAGCGGCGCGATGCGCTCCTCGACGAAACGCGCCGCTTCCTCGAGCACCTGCTGCGCGGTCTGCGAATCGAGGTCTTGCCAGTCGGGCACGTCGCGCCACCACGAAGTGGCGTCGAGCCACTCGTCCATCACGAAGCGCATGTCGCGTAGCGGCGCCTTATAAGTCAACGTCATTTGTTCCTGTCCCTGGACTAGCTGCCTCTGCGCGCATGGATCACGGTCGCGTCGGCGGCATCGGCTTCGTGCATTGCTTCCACGCGCGCGGCCCGGTGCTGGAGCACGGCGCGCTGATTGATCGAGCCTTTGTCGGTGATCTCGCCGAGGTCGAGCGACGGCGGCACGCTCAGCAGGTGCATGCGGGCAATGAACGAGGCACTGCCTGTCGCACTCCGATTCAGCCGCGCGACGAGCTCGCTGAAGAAAGCGCGCACGGCGGCCGTGTTAAGCACGTCCTCGGCGCTCGCATCCGCGGGCGAACCCGCCAACGAGCGACACGCGTCGAGGCGCGGAAAAATCATCGCGCCCACTTCGTCGCGATTCATCCCCGTGATGACGGCATCCTGAACGTAGGGCGCCCCTTCGCTGATGATGCGCGCGCGCATCGGCCCGACGCTGACGAACGTTCCCGACGCAAGCTTGAAGTCCTCCGCAATGCGGCCATCGAACATCAGGCCCAGTTCGGGACGTTGCGGGTCGACGAAACGCACGGCGTCTCCTGTGCGGTAGTAGCCTTCATCGTCGAACACGCTGCTCTGAAGCGCCGGCGATGCTCGCCAGTAACCGCCCATCACGTGAGGGCCGCGAAAGCGCGCTTCGAATTTGTCATCGACGGGCGCGAGCTTGGCCTGGCACCCAGGCGGCGGCAAGCCGATATAGCCGGCGCACGATACCGGTCCCGTCGTGAACAGACACGACGGCGCGGTCTCGGTCATGCCGAGCCCGGCCATGATGCGGATGCGTTCTCCGCAATGTTCGAGCGTTACGCGCTCGAGACGCTCCCACGCCGCCTGCGACAGACCGGCGCCCGCGAAGAAATACATCTTCACGCGCGAGAAAAACCGCTCGCGCAGCGCCGCATCCTTTTCCAGCGCGATGGTCAGTTCTTCCCAACCCTTCGGCACGTTGAAGTAGATGGTCGGCGCGACTTCACGCAGATTGCGCAGCGTCTCGTCGAATTTGCCGGCCACGGGTTTGCCGTCGTCGATATAGAGCGTACCGCCGTTGTACAGCACGATGCCGACGTTGTGGCTGCCGCCGAAGGTGTGATTCCACGGCAGCCAGTCGACGAGGACCGGCGGCTCGATGCCGAACTGCGGAAAGGTTTCGAGCAGCATCTGCTGGTTTGCGCCCAGCATGCGATGCGTCGTCGGCACGGCTTTCGGCAGGTTCGTCGAGCCGGACGTGAACAGGAACTTCGCAATCGTGTCGCCGTTCACGCGCGCGTTGGCAGCGTCGACGTCGCGCGGGGCCGTGTCGAGCAATGTGTCGAAGCGCGTCACTCTCGACGCGTTTGGCGCGGGCACCGCGCTGACTCGTTCGACGTCGCTTCCCAGCGCGGCATCGAGCGCCGCTGTGTATGCCCCGATATCGTCCGCGTAGACCAGACCCGGTTTGAGCAGTTCGAGGACATGGCGCAGCTTTCCGTAATCGCCCGACATCAACGAATAGGCCGGCGAAACGGGTGCATAAGCGATACCCGCCCACATCGCGCCGAGCGCGAGTTGCATATGTTCGACGCTGTTGCCCGACAGGATCACCAACGGGCGTTCCGCGCTGAGATCGCGATCGAGCAGCGCCTGCCCGATCGCACGCGCGCGCTCGAGCATCTGCGCATACGTGATGCCCTGCCACGCGCCACCGGCATCGCGTCGTGCGACGAGCAGCCGGTCGGGATGCGCGCGTGCGCCGCTCAGCAGGCGGTCCGTAAAGCGCTCCGGAAACGGACCCAGAGGTTCAAGTGTCTCGAGGTACCAGCAGTCGCCGCGTTTCTCGATCCGCGATGAAGGTGCTCCGATGGCGACGCTCCGGTATCCGGTCGCCAGAGAGCTTGCGTGGCTGTGCTCCGATTCCAAAACCTGTCTCCTAGTTGTGCCATTTCATGCAAGGATGGGGCGGCCGCAATCGTTGCGGCCGGGAGCCGACGCCTAGATCGGATAATGACGCGGACTCGTCTGCACCGTGATCCAGCGCAACTCGGTGAACTCGGGAATCGACGCCTTGCTGCCGAAGCGCCCATAACCACTCGCCTTCACGCCGCCGAACGGCATCTGCGCCTCGTCGTGCACGGTCGGGCCGTTGATGTGGCAGATGCCCGACTCGATGCGTTTCGCGACGTTCATCGCGCGCGCGATATCGCGGCTGAACACGGCGGCCGATAAGCCGTACTCGCTATCGTTGGCGACCGTCAGCGCCTCTTCGTCGCCGTCCACGCGCTGCACCGTCACTACGGGGCCGAACGATTCATCGGCATAAAGCTTCATCTCGCGCGTCACGTTCTCGACGATCACCGGCTGCATGATCGCGCCTTTCACCTCGCAACCGAGCGGCAGCTTCGCACCCTTTTCGCGGGCGTCTTCGACCAGCTCGCGAATACGCCGCGCGGCGGCTTCGCTCTCGAGCGTGCCGAGGATCGAGCCCGGCTGTGTCGGATCGCCTGCCTTCAGCGTGCGCGCTTTCGCGACGAGCTTTTCGACGAACGCATCGGCAACCCTGCGATCGACGATCACGCGTTCCGTCGACATGCAGATCTGCCCTTGATTGAAGAACGCGCCGAACGCGATGCCCTCGACGGCAGCGTCGAGGTCCGCGTCGTCGAGCACGAGCACCGGCGCCTTGCCGCCCAGTTCGAGCAGCGCGGGTTTCAGATGGCGCGCGGACAGCTCGGCGACGATGCGGCCGACACGCGTCGAACCGGTGAAATTCACACGCTTCACGGCAGGATTTGCGACCAGACGCTCGACGATCGCGGGCGCGTCTTCCGGCGCATGCGTGAGCACGTTGACGACGCCTTCGCCGAGACCCGCGTCGTTCAGCGCTTCGCCGATCAGCGCATGCACGCCGGGACAACCTTCCGATGCCTTCAGCACGACCGTGTTGCCGCACGCGAGCGGCATGGCGAGCGCGCGCGTCGCGAGGATCACGGGCGCGTTCCACGGCGCCATGCCAAGCACGACGCCGCACGGCTGGCGCACGGCCATTGCGAGGCTGCCCGGCACGTCGGACGGAATCACCGCGCCGTCGATCTGCGTCGTCATCGCCGCGGCTTCGCGCAGCATGTTGGCCGCGAGCATGACGTTAAAGCCGTACCAGTTCGCCATCGCACCCGTTTCGGCCGCGCCGATCTCGATGAACTCGGCCGTGCGCGCGTCCATGCGCTCGGCGGCGGCTAGCAGGCGTCTGCGTCGCTCGGTAGGCGTAAGCGCCGCCCATGCCGGGAACGCGCGCGCCGCCGCGGCGACGGCCGCATCGGCATCCTCGACGGTGGCCGCCGCGGCGCGGGTGGCCACCGCGCCCGTCGCCGGATTGATGCGGTCGAAGGTCTTGCCGTTCGACGCGGCACGTTTCGCGCCGCCAATCAACAGGTTCGTTTGATGCATGTGTTCGTCTCCTCGGTCGTCCTGCTGAAGTGCGCCGCTTAGCGCTTATAGGTCTGCAAGCCCGGCTTGATGCTCTTGTCGTCGAGGAACTGCTTGAGGCCCTGTTCGCGGCCGCCTTCCGGATCGCGATAGTTCGCCTGGTCGAGCTTCGCGTACAGGTAGTCTTCGTTCTGCTCCCATGTGAGTTCGCGCGAACGCTTGAAGCCATGCTTCGCGTTGCGTAGCACGACCGGGTTCTTGTTCAGCAGCTTCGCCGCGAGAGCGATCGTTTCGTCGCGCAGTTGCGCGAGCGGCACGCTTTTGTTCACCAGACCCATCTTCGCGGCTTGCGGACCCGTGAAGGTGTCGCCCGTCATGATGTAGTACAGCGCTTCACGATGACCGACTGTATCGGCCATCGCCTTGCTCACGAGGTTGCCCGGCGGAATACCCCAGTTGATTTCGGACAGGCCGAACACGGCTTCATCCGCGGCGATCGCAAGATCGCAGGCGACGAGCGGAGAGAAGCCGCCGCCGAAGCACCAGCCGTTGACCATGGCGATCGTCGGCTTCGAGTACATGCGCAGCAATTGCCATTGCCAGCGGCTCGCGTCGCGGCGAATCCGCTCCTGCAGCACGTCCGGGCCCGCGTCCACTTCGCGGAAATATTCCTTCAGGTCCATGCCGGCCGTCCATGCACTGCCTTCGCCGGTCAACACGAGAACCTGGGCTTCGGCGTCGAGTTCGAGCGTCTCGAGAACGTCGATCATTTCCTTGTTCAGCGTCGGGCTCATCGCGTTGCGCTTATCCGGACGATTGAACGTGACCCAGGCGATTCCGCCTTCCACCGCGACCTTGACCGTTTTCCAGCGTCCTTCGTAACTCATCTGCTTCTCCGTATCAATGCCGCCCTCGCGGCCTAAACTCAATTTAATATCAGGTGCCCTGATAAGTAAAGTACAATATCGAAGTCTTGGTACAAACCCCTAACCGCCTATGCCGACGATCACAAGAAAGCCGTCAGGGTCCGAATCGACAGCTCGCGCAGCGCTCGTTGATCACGCCGCAAGCGGCCAGCGCGGTCGTCAAATCGATGGAAGCGAATGGATGGGTGACGCGCGTGGCCGGTCCGCTCAACCGTCGCGTCGGGCTGCTGTCGCTGACGAAGGCCGGCGAAACATTGCTGGCTCAGTGCGACGGTGCCGCTGACAGGGTCGAGCAACCGATGCTCGGCGAAATCGATGAACACGATTCACAGATGCTGAAAAACCTGCTGTCGACGTGCGTGCGCAATCTTCGCGCAGCCTGACGCATCAGCTTTGATTACACATAGGAGACCCCATTGAACATCGATCAACTGAAGGCCATCGACACCCACGTGCATGCCGAGGTGTCGTGCTGCCAACCACCGGACCTGTTTGCCAAAGAATTCGACGAAGCCGCCGACAAATACTTCGGCACCGTGCTCAAACAAGGGCGCCGCCCGACCATTCCCGAAACGATCGAGCACTATCGGGAGCGCAATATCGGCTTCGTGATGTTTACCGTCGACTGCGAAGCGAACATCGGGCGCCGTCGCATTTCGAACGAAGAGGTCGCGGAGTTCGCGCAGAAAAACGCCGACATCATGATCGCGTTCGCCAGCATCGATCCGCACAAAGGCAAGTTCGGCGCACGCGAAGCGCGGCGGCTCATCGAGGAGCACGGCGTGCGCGGTTTCAAGTTTCACCCCACGATGCAGGGTATCTTCGCCAACGACCGCATGGCATACCCGCTCTACGAAGTGATTGCCGAGTACCGGCTGCCGGCGGTTTTTCACAGTGGACACTCGGGCATGGGCTCGGGCATGCGCGGCGGCGGCGGTTTGCGCCTCAAGTATTCGGAGCCGATCTACCTCGACGATGTCGCCGCCGACTTCCCCGACATGAAGATCGTGATCGCGCATCCCTCCTGGCCATGGCAGGAGCAGGCGCTGTCGATCGCGCTGCACAAGCCGAACGTGTATATCGATCTGTCGGGCTGGTCGCCGAAGTACTTTTCGCCCGAGCTGGTCAAGTATGCGAACACGCTGTTGCGCAACAAGGTGCTGTTCGCATCCGACTTCCCACTGATCCGCCCGGACCGCTGGCTCGAAGACTTCGATACGCTCGACATCAAGCCCGAAGTAAAGCCGCTCGTTCTGAAGGAGAACGCCGTCAGGTTGCTTGATCTGCGGGCCCGAGGCACGACGAATCACGAATGACGCATGGAAAATGGCCCGGCGCGAAAACGCCGGGCCAGTTGGGTCCATCAACGAAGAGTTAGCGTTTCGCGGCGTTGGAGCGAATGACGAGCAATGCTGTAATCGCCGCGACGATCGTCACCGGCACGCTCGCGCCGATGACGAGCGCCGAGCTCTTTCCCATCGCAAGCAATTGCCCGGCGGCTACGGGGCCGACAATCGAGCCGACGCGTCCCACCGCCACCGCGGCGCCGACTCCCGTACCCCGCACGCTGGTCGGATAGCTGGCGGCGGACAGCGAATACAGCATCGACTGCGCACCGACGACGCCCATCCCGGCAAACAGCACGGCAACGGACAGCGTCTCGATGCTGGCGACTTGCGAAAGCGCGACCAATGCGCCGACGATGCACGCATAGATTGCCGTGACTGACAGGCCTTGTCTGAAGCGGTCCATCAGCAGACCGATGCCGAGTACGCCGATCACACTGCCGAGGTTGAAAAAGATCTGGGCAATCCCGGCCTGCGAACGGCTCATGCCGCGCCCCACGGTCAACGAAGGCAGCCAGTTCAGCAGGAAGTAAAGAACGATCAGCGTGCAGAAGAAGCTGATCCAGATACCGATCGTCGCGGCGGCGCGCCCCTCGCCGAACAGGACTTCGCGCGTCGAAAGGAGCGGCTTGTCCGCCGTCGTGAATTCCCGCGATTCGGTGGCGAATTCGCGCGACTCAGGCAGCAATGCCATCAGCAGCGGAATGATGATCAGCGGTCCGGCTCCGCCCACGTAGAAGATATGACGCCACGCGGTAGCACCCGCGCTCAGTACGGCGATCAATGCGGCAAGCGCGCCGCCGAGTGGCATACCGCAATACATGACGCTAACCGCGGTGTTGCGGTGACGCGCATCGACCGCCTCGGACGACAACGCGATCAGGTTCGGCATCGCGCCGCCGAGCCCGATGCCCGTCAGCACGCGAGCAATCAGCAGACTTTCGAAACTCCAGACTTGCGCGGTCGCAATCGAGAAGATGCCGAAAATCGCCATCGAGATCATCAGAACGCGCTTGCGGCCGATCCGGTCGGCGAGTCTGCCACCGATCATCGCGCCCGGCAAAAGCCCCAACATGCCGGCGCTGAAAGCGAGCCCCAACTGGCTGACCGACAAGCCGAACTCATGCGCCATTCGAGGCGCCGCAACGCCAGTGGACTGCAGGTCGATACCCTCCAACACCGCGACGAGAAAGCACAATGCCAACGTTAGTGCAGTACTGGAGCCCACCGCACTCGACCGATTAGCAACACTTGACATGACGTCTCCTTCACCTTTGATTGAATTGCCAGAGGCGAGCCACGCTTCGTTCTTCGACGAAGCGGCCATGGGAAGGAGAAGATTTCTGACAATGATCTTGCGCCACTTATCAGAATCCTTCCCACAGCGCCCCCGGAATTGATGATGAGTCTATTCTCAGGAGGCCTGATATTGAAAGTAGAATATGATATGCTTGGTAGAAACACCTAAGGCAACCTGATAATGATCAAGACAATGGAGAAGCGGCGAACGCCCCTTGCCAAACAAGCCGGTTCAACGAAAACCGGTGCGCCACCTTCCCGCGTTTCCTATGTGGTCGGCCAACTCGACCGCCTGCTCAAACGCAGTTTGATCGATGTACTGGGTGAATTCGGGCTGACCTTGCCTCAGTTCACCGCACTCTCCGTCATCAGCGCCAGCGGCGCGATGACCAATGCGAAACTCGCCGAACGCTCGTTCATCACGCCGCAGTCGGCCAACGAAGTTGTCAAGACGATGGAAGCCAACGGTTGGGTCGGACGCGTGGGGCATCCTACCCACGGTCGACTGATTCATCTGTTTCTGACCGACGAAGGGCGTCGGGTACTACAGGAATGCGATTCGGCGATCGACGCGCTCGAAGCGTCCATGCTGGACGGAGTAACGGAAATCCCGGTCGATACGCTGCGCAAGGTGCTGCAGCGATGTGTGTCGAATCTGCGCGGTTGAATCGACGTTCCCAATGATAAAAGAGTCGCACTCGAATGGAGCGCGACTCTTTTCTTTGCTCCACCTACCGCGATCGTCTGCCGCACTCGGGCTGAATTCCGTTCAGCTCAGTGAAATCCCTGGTCGGCATTTAGCCGCGTATTACCTGGCCCACTGCGTCGATCGCTATATTGCTTCTCAACGGCCGCCGCCTTCACACCGCGATAGCGCGTCCGCCTCGCCATTTCCCACCCCATTCGAGAGGAGACGAAGCATGTCAAAGCGCATTCTTATCATCGCCGGCGATTTCGTCGAAGATTATGAGCTGATGGTGCCGTTTCAGGCACTGGCGGCAGTCGGGCATTCGGTGGACGTCGTCGCGCCCGACAAGCGCGCGGGCGACGCGATTCGCACCGCAATCCACGACTTCGAAGGCGATCAGACCTACACCGAAAAGCGTGGCCATAACTTCACGCTGAACGCCGATTTCGCGTCGGTGAACCCCGCGCAATATGACGCGCTGCTCGTGCCCGGCGGCCGCGCCCCCGAATATCTGCGGCTCAACGACGAGGTGATCGGCTGGGTGCGCCAATTCGCCGAAGCGAAGAAGCCGATTGCCGCGGTCTGCCACGGCGCGCAACTGCTGGCTGCGGCAGGTGTGATCGAAGGCCGGCGCATCTCGGCGTATCCGGCCTGCGCGCCCGAAGTGAAGCTCGCGGGCGCGCAGTACGTGGCGCTCGACTGGCCTGACGCGATCACCGACGAGAACTTCGTCACCGCGCCCGCATGGACCTCGCACGTGAACTGGCTTGCGCAGTTCCTTGCGCTGCTGGGCACGCGCATCACGCATTGAAGGAGCGCGCCTCGACCGAGGCGCGGCATCGCGGGCGACCAACCGTGTTACGCTCGATCGCGACGGCATGAGCGCCCGCGCCGCGCGCTTCGCGTCCTGCGACGTCATCATTCGCGAGAAAGGCTGAACGTATGTGCAACGTCTATGTCAACGCTGATCCGATCCTCTACGAGTCGCGTACGCGCGCGCTGCGCATTCATGGCGTCGTGACCACGGTGAGGCTCGAAAATCTCTTCTGGGACGTGCTTCGGGAAATCGCCAACCGCGAGAACGTGACGACGACCCAGTTCGTCGTGAAGCTTCACGACGAACTGGTCGCCTTGCGCGGCGAAGAGTCGTTGAATTTCGCGTCTTTTTTGCGCGTGTGCTGCTTGCGCTATCTATCGACGAGCGCCGCCCGCAACGAGGCCGCTGGCGACGTGCCGCTCAACGCCCCGTTTCAACCCAGAGTCGTGAAGACGGCTGTTTGACGGCTTCCGTCGCAACGGCTGGCTAGCGCGGTGCGGTCCAGTCACGCGACGTACTGTCTCGACGCGTCAGTCAACCGACGCATCGCAGGCGCAATCAAGGGAAGCCGCCGTGGCCGGTCGTTCCAATACAGCAAGCCGTTGCAGTGCCACGAGGCCCAGTAGCGCGAGTCCAAGTCCCAGAGTGAAGTCAGCGTGAACGCCCGCACGGTCGACAATGGTGCCCCCCACTGCCGAGCCCACCGCAATCGCCACCTGGATGATGCTGACGAACATGGCCGACCCCGCTTCGGGCAGGTCTGTCGTGCCGCGCTGAATCCACACGCTCAAGCAAAGCGGAAGCGCTCCGAACGCGATTCCCCACAGCAGCATCCCCGCGGTCTCGCCGATCGGCGAATGTTCGAGCAGCAACATCGACGACATCGCGCCCAATAGCAGCAGAACCATCGCGGCGACGGATTTCTTTAGATGGTTCGAAATCACCATCGATGTCAACGCATTGGAGAAGAAGCCGATCAGACCGAATCCGAACAGCAACAGCGTGATGGCGCTCAACGAGAAGTCGTGTTCGAGCAGCGGCGCAATATACGTGTAGGTCGAGAAATGCGCGCCGAAGACGAGCGCGACCATCACCATGCTCAACCTCGTATGAGGCCGGACAAGCAGGGTTTTGAAATCGGCGATCCGCAACGCCGATGCCGACGGCAACGAAGGCACGAGGAACGCCTGCGCCAGTAAGGCGAGCGACACGAGGCCCGCGGTGGCGGCGAACGCCATGCGCCACGATGCAAACGACGCGATGAACGTCCCGAGCGGCACGCCGATCACGGTTGCGCAGGTCACGCCGGTCAGAATGGTCGCGGTCGCTTTGGCGGCATCCTTTGCTTGCACGAGTCGAGGAGCCGCCGCCGTCGCCAGAGTCCAGAAGCCACCCAGCGCGCCGCCAAGCAGAGCCCGTCCTACGAGCATGATCGCGAGGTTCGGTGCGATGGCACACACGACGTTCGCGATCAACAGTACCGCAGTGAGGAGCAGGAAAACGTATCGGCGGTCCATGCGGCCCGCGCTGACTATCAGCGTCGGCGCCGATATCGCGGCCATCACGCCGGGCGTGGTGACCATGAGGCCAGCGACACCGGTCGACACGCCGAGGTCGTGTGCGATTTGCGGCAGCAGCCCGACAGGCAAAAACTCGGCCGTGACGAAGGCGAATGCGCTTACCGCTACCGCTATGACGGAGAGCCATTGACCCGCGGAGGTTGAATGTCCTTCCAACGATGCCGGGATTGCAGGTGTATCGATTTGCATGACGACCTTGATGCCAGATTGAAGGCTCGTACTTTAGGCTGGGCCTCGTGTCGGAAAAAGAGTCGTCCGATGAAAAGACTAGAAGGTGTGGCTGAACAATGCCTCTGCGGCGATATCTCGCTACGAGTCAGCTAGTCTCGCGAAACGACCGCGTACGGCTCTTCCATATGCGTCGGCACGGAAGCGTTCGCCATCAGCAATGTGATGCGCATTGGCCAAACCATCGACGCTCCTACTGTTTTCTTGACAGTCTTCCACAATGTTACGAGGTCTCGTAAGTCGCGCCGCCGTGCGTTCTCAGGGCCGCCATAGAGGTATTGCAGCGTTCGCGGCGGTTTGAGGGCTTCGTTTTTTGCAGCGTGCAATGGAGCCCCCGTGATAGGTATGCCAACTGATCTGATCGCACCAGGGAGGCGGATGGCGATTGACTTGAAAGTGGGGGCCCGTCGGAGCTGCACGCTCTACACGCGGCACGAATATCGCGGCAACACGTCCAGCGACGAGGTGCGCACCGGCCGCCAGTTCATTCGTCACGCCGTCGCAGCTCTTCCGGCGCGCGCTGGCCGCCGTGCCTGCCGCGCGGTCATTCGAGCGTCCCATACTGCCGCGGCTGGCCGCCGACGATGGTCTCGCGATCTGGTACGCTCGCCCCGGCGACGTGCTACCCGATGGGACCATCGCCACGCCGGTCTCAACGCCGCTGGGCGATGCGCAGCCGTTCGAGTACTCGCCCAACCAGGTTGACGAAGGTTCATTCGATGTAGCCAAGACTCCGAACCTCGGAGACCCGGGAACCTGGTACACAAACCCAGGTAGCGGGCAAATGCGGCTGTACGGGGATGATAGAAAGCCGGTCGTTGATCTCGACTTTGACCATGTACACAACGGATTGAAGCCCCACGCGCACAATTGGGACAACGGTGTGCGAGATGGCGGCGATTATGTTGTTCCATTCAGCCCCTGGAGTCCCTGAAGGAATTACGCGATGGACCTTATCAAGAAATTCAATGCGTTCCACGACTGGTATTTGATGGGCGTATCCGCGGACCGTGAGGCAAGCATCGTTGAGCTTGCCTTGATGTTCGACAATAGGAAAGACCGGGTTCGCGTTCAATTCAAGGGCGCGACGCGCTGTCTTGCGAACGATTTCCTCATCCAGAACGTTATTTATGAAGTGAAGGTACTCACGGATTTCCAGTCCCCTGATTATCAGCGCGCCCTCCATGCGCTAGAAAAATCATATTTCGGGAAAGAGAACCGCCCCAATATGCCGATTGCATCCGTAGCCGCCTCGTTGGGCGCGGAATTGCTCATCGAGTTCGATACGGTGGATGTCGTCACGGATCTACTCTGAACATTAAGGGTGAGCGTCTTGTCGGGCCGCCGCCTTTCGCTAAACGGATAAAACACAGATCAATGAACGCGTCACACGCCAACTAATAAAGACCGCTCCATCTCCCGCCAGGAAATTGCAAATTTCAGGCGTTCCCGTCCGAAATCGTCTTGTCTTGCAATCTGCGCTCAGTAACATATGCTCTTTTTCAGAGCGCTTTCCGGGTCCTTTTTTCCGGGACCACGGTGCAAAGGGTTGCGCACGGGTGCGAGGCGGCCCGGCAAACGCAAACAGCGTCGTCGGAGCGCGCCTGACGTTTCTCCATTCATCCCGGTCGAGGCTGCGCGGGCGCACACGGGCGACGTGCGCGACCTTGTCTGGTTTCCCGAGTTTTTGTCACCGACGCTTTTGTAACGTGCGCCGCTCACAAGTGGGTGAGCGGCGTGAGCGGCAATGGTGCCGACCGCACGTGTGAATGTCGCGCCCATGCGGCTCGAGTCGAGCCACCTGAGGCGAGCGTCAATGTACAAGGAGTCTTGGCGATGAAAGCTCCTCAGCGTCCTCTGCGCATCGGGTTGATGGCACCACTGTCAGGCGTACTGGTTCCTCTCGAGAGCGTGCCCGATCCGGTCTTCGCCCAGAAGATGGTCGGCGATGGCGTGTCGATCGATCCGACCTCGGATGAACTGCTGTCGCCGCTTGCCGGCAAGGTCACGCAACTCCATAGCGCTGGCCACGCCACGACGATCACCGGCGACAACGGTCTGCAAGTGCTGCTGCACATCGGGCTCGACACCGTGTTGCTGCGCGGCGAGGGCTTCATGCCGTTGGTCAAGGAAGGCGACGCCGTCGCGACGGGCACGCCGCTGATCCGCTTCGACCCAATCGCGGTCGGCGCAAAAGCAACCAGCCTGCTCACGCAAATGGTGATCGCCAATGGCGATCTCGTCACGCGCTACGTTCCCGCGAAAGGGCTCGTCGTCGCCGGCACCGACGTCGCGCTGTACGTCGAGCTGGTCGGCAGCATGGAGGACAAGGACACGGCCAGCGCCACCGGCGCGATCTTCTCCGACGAGATCACGCTGCCGAATCCGGCGGGCCTGCATGCACGGCCCGCCGCGGTCGTCACGGTCGAGGCGAAGAAATTCAAGTCCGAGATCCGGCTGCTGCGCGGCGATGCCAGCGCAAATGCCAAGTCCGTCGTCGCGATCATGGGGCTCGCAACGAAGTTCGGCGACAAGCTGCGCGTCGAGGCCCACGGTCCCGACGCGGCGGAGGCGGCCAACACCGTCGCGCGTCTGCTTGGCGAGGGATCGGGCGAAAAGCCCGGCGATGCGCCCGCACCTGCGGCGGCTGCGCCGGTGCCAGCACCGACCGAAGCGGCTCCCGCCGACACCAACGAATTCATCGGCGTATCCGCTTCGCCAGGGCTTTCGGTCGGCAGGATCGTGCAGTTCCGCCAGCAGGTCATCGAGGTGAACGAAGCGGGCGAGTCGCCGCAACGCGAACGGGCGCAACTCGAAGCGGCCCAGCATCAGGCGCGTCAGCAGATCGAGGCGCTCAAGGCGACGCTCACCGATCCGTCGAAAGCGCAGATTCTCGACGCGCATCTCGAACTGCTGGACGATCCTGGCCTCAACGACGCCGCGATCAGCAGCATCAGCGCGGGAAAGGGCGCGGGGTTCGCGTGGCGCGATGCGTTCCAGCACCAGGCAAGCACGCTCGAAAAGCTCGACAATCCGCTGCTGCGCGAACGCGCCGGCGATATCCGCGACGTCGGCCGCCGTGTACTCGCGCTGCTCGCCGGCGTGAAGCAGGCGCAGATCGACGTGCCGGACGAATCGATCCTGATTGCCGAGGAGCTCTCGCCGTCCGACACCACGTCGCTCGATCGCAGCAAGGTGCTCGGCTTTTGCACGACGAGCGGCGGCGCGACGAGCCACGTCGCGATCCTCGCGCGCTCGCTCGGCATTCCGGCGATCTGCGGTATCGACGCGCGCGCGCTGCAACTCGCCGACGGCACGCCCGTCGTGCTCGACGGTTCGCGCGGCAGCTTGCGGCGCAACCCGAGCGCCGAGGAACTCGAGAAGGCGCGCGAACGCATCAGGCGCCAGGCCGCCAAGCGCGAAGACGAAAAGCTCGCGGCAACCAAACTCGCAATGACGGCCGACGGCCACCGCGTCGAAGTCGTCGCGAACATCCGCAATGCGCAGGAAGCACGCGATGCGGTCGCGGCCGGCGCCGAAGGCGTGGGCCTGTTGCGCTCCGAGTTCCTGTTCGACGCGCGAGACACCGCGCCCACCGAAGACGAACAGGCCGCCGAATATTGCGCCGTCGCCGAAGCGCTTGGCCGCGAGCGGCCGCTCGTGGTCCGCACGCTCGACGTCGGCGGCGACAAACCGCTGTCGTATCTGCCGCTGCCGAAGGAAGACAACCCGTTTCTCGGCCTGCGCGGTGTGCGCGTGAGCCTGGAGCGTCCCGACATCTTCCGCACGCAACTGCGCGCGATCCTGCGCGCGGCGCCGCTTGGGCATCTGCACGTGATGTTCCCGATGATCGCCGCGATCGAGGAGGTGCGGGCAGCGCGCAAGATCCTGCTCGAAGAAGCCGGCGATCGCGCGGCGAGCGTGAAAGTCGGCGTCATGATCGAAGTCCCCGCGGCCGCGCTGATCGCCGAGCCGCTCGCACGCGAAGTCGACTTCTTCTCGATCGGCACGAACGATCTCACGCAATACACGCTCGCGATGGACCGCGGCCATCCGCAGCTCGCGAAGCAGGCCGACGCGCTGCACCCGGCGGTGTTGCGTCTGATCGGCATGACGGTCGACGGCGCGCACAAGCATGGCAAATGGGTCGGCATTTGCGGCGGTATCGCGTCGGATGCGATGGCGGTGCCGGTGCTCGTCGGCCTTGGCATCGACGAGCTGTCGGTGAGCATTCCTGCGGTCGGTTCGATCAAGGCTCAGCTTGCACGCGTGACGACCGAAGAAGCCAGGAAGCTCGCCGCCGAGGTGCTGTGTCTGGGCACCGCCGCGGAAGTCCGCGCGCATCTGTCGCGCTTTGCCGAGTGAGCGGATCAACAGGAGATCAGCCATGTTCTCGCATGCCTTCGGAGTCTTGCAGAAGATCGGCAAATCGCTGATGCTGCCCGTCGCCGTGCTCCCGGTGGCCGGCCTGCTGCTCGGTCTCGGCGCCACCGACTTTCACGGTTACGTGCCGGCCGTCGTGCTCGCGCTGATGAAGAACGCGGGCGACGTGATCTTCGGCAACCTGCCGCTGATCTTCGCGATCGGCGTCGCGCTCGGCTTCACCGAGAACGATGGCGTCTCGGGCATCGCCGCAACGATCGGATATCTGGTGATGACGGCCACGTTGGGTGTGATCGGCAAGCTCCAGGGCGTCGAAACCGACACGATCATGGGCATACCGTCGATCCAGACCGGCGTGTTCGGCGGCATCCTCGCCGGTGGTCTTGCGGCATGGATGTTCAACCGCTACTACCGGATCACGTTGCCGCCCTATCTCGGCTTCTTCGCCGGCAAGCGCTTCGTGCCGATCGTGACCGCGATCGGCTCGATCGTGCTCGGCGCGATCCTGTCTTTCGTATGGCCGCCGATCGGCAGCGCGATCAAGGCTTTTTCGCATTGGGCGGCGGTTTCCGACCCGCGCACCGCCGCGACGGTCTACGGTTTCGTCGAACGTCTGCTGATTCCGTTCGGCCTGCATCACATCTGGAACGTGCCGTTCTTCTTCGAAATGGGCAGCTACCTCGACCCGACGACCGGCAGGACGGTTCACGGCGACATCACCCGTTTTTTCGCGGGTGACCGGACCGCGGGCATCCTGGCGGGCGCGTTCCTGTTCAAGATGTTCGGCCTGCCGGCCGCGGCGATCGCGATCTGGCATTGCGCGAAGCCGGAGAAGAAGGTGGCCGTCGGCGGCATGATGGTCTCGGCCGCGCTGACTTCTTTCCTCACCGGCATCACCGAGCCGATCGAATTCGCGTTCCTGTTCGTCGCGCCGGTGCTTTACCTGATTCACGCATGCCTCGCGGCGTCGGCGCAGTTCGTGGCGAACACACTGGGCATGCGCATGGGCTTCACGTTTTCGCAAGGCGGCATCGATTTTCTGATGTTCAACCTGATCGGTGGGAAGGCCACGCACGCGTGGTACGTTTTCATCCTTGGTCCAATTTACGCGGTGATCTATTACGGCGTGTTCCGCTTCGTCATCACGCGCTTCAACCTCAAGACACCCGGTCGCGAGGACGACGCGGCGGAAACAGCGGCGGTTGCCGCGAGCGGCGCGGGAGGACGTTCGCGCGAACTCGTGCTCGCCTTTGGCGGCCGCTCCAATATCACGAGTCTCGACGCTTGCATCACGCGGCTGCGCATCTCCGTGAAGGACCCGGCGGGCGTCGACGAACCCAAGCTCAAGGCGCTCGGCGCCGCGGGTGTGGTGCGCATGGGCAACGGCGTGCAGGCGATCTTCGGGCCGTTGTCGGAGAACATGAAAACCGACATGCAGGACTATCTGAAGACAGCGGGCGCCGAAGCGGATTTGCCGGCGGCGGGGGTGCCTGGTGTGGAAGGCGCAGCGGCGGCGGCTCCAGCGGCTGTGGCCGCCTCGGTGCAAAGCTCGCCGCAGGAAACGGAGCGCGCGGAAAAGATTCGTGCGGCGCTGGGCGGCGCGGCCAACATCAGGAAGCTCGACGCGCTGGCGGCCACGCGGTTGCGTGTCGAGCTATCGGACGCGTCGCGCGTCGACGCGGCCGCATTGAAAGCGGCGGGCGTGGTCGCGACACAAGCGTTGAAGAACGGCGCACTCGATCTGATCGTGGGTCTCGGCTCGGGCAACCTCGCAGGCGCAATGCGATAGCAGCAACGAGTATCGTCAGCAACTGCCGCGCGTCGAACGCGAGGCCTGCCGGTGGAAGCGCTCGGTCGCGTTGCTTTATCCACCTATAGGGGGCGGCATGGAAGCAGCCAGAACTTTCCTCGAAACTCAGCCGCTGTTCGCGCTTTTTCTGACCATCGCGCTTGGCTACCTGGTCGGCGAAATCACTATCAAGGGCGTGGCTCTAGGCTCGGGGGCCGTGCTGTTCGTTGGACTGGCGCTCGGCGCGTTCGCGCCGAAATCCGCGCCGCCGGCGTTGCTGGGCACGCTCGGTCTGCTGCTGTTTCTGTATGGCATCGGCATTCAGTACGGCGCGCAGTTCTTCCGCGGACTCACGAGCCGGGAAGGCATGAAGGCCAACGCGGCCGCATGTCTGGGCGTGATCGTTTCGGGTCTGGTGGCGTGCGCCTTCATCCATTTCGGCATCACGCTCGCCGATGCGCTCGGCATGTTCGCCGGCAGCGGCACCAGCACGGCGAGCCTGCAGGTTGCCATCGCATCGATGAAAAGCAGCGATGCCGCCGTGGCTTATAGCGTCACCTATCCGTTCGGCGTGGCCGGGCCGATCCTATTCCTCTATGTGCTGAACTCGGTCCTGAAAGCCAAAATACCGAAACCGCCCGCGAAGTTGCTGGAGACCGCGGAAATCGCGCTGCGCAATGCCAGTCTCTTCGGTCTCAAGCTGTCGGAGCTCTCGACTCGCCTGCCTGCCGGCGTAGTGATCGCGGCCGTGCGGCGCGCGCATCACAATCAGCTGCCCAGCGACGACTTCACGCTGCGCGCCGACGACGTCCTCCTTGCCACCGCCACCGAGCGCCGCCCGCTCGACGAAGCAACGGCGCTATGCGGCGAGCTACAGCCCGGGCGTATCTCGAGTCATCGGGAAGACCTGGACTATATGCGCGTGTTCGCGTCGAGTCCGTCAGTCGTCGGCACGGCGCTCGGCAATCTGCGCTTTCCGGATGGCGTGAACTGCGCGGTCGCGCACGTGCGGCGCGGCGACGCCGATCTATTGTCGACGCCAGACCTCGTTCTCGAAGCTGGCGACCGCGTCGGCCTGCTCGTCAGTAGCGCGCATCGCGCGAGGGTCCGCGCGTTTTTCGGCGATTCGATCAAGGGCACGGCCGACCTCAGTTTCATCTGTCTTGGCATCGGCGCGGCAGCGGGGCTGCTGGTCGGCGCGATCCCGCTGCGCGCGCCCGGTCTCGGCGTGTTCAGCCTGGGTCTCGCGGCGTTGCTACTGGTCGCGCTGTGCCTCGGCAAGGCGCGCCGCAGCGGACCGTTCGTGTGGGTGATGCCGCTCTCTGCAAATCTCGTGCTGCGCAATCTCGGGCTGACGATTTTTCTCGCGCAGGTGGGCCTGTCTTGCGGACCCAAGTTCGTCGCGACCGTCGGCACCGCCGGACCGCTGCTGCTGCTTTATGGCGTGATCACGCTGCTGGTGCTGGTCGGCGTCACGGCTGCGTGCTGCCTGTGGGTCTTCAGACTGTCTTTCGATACATCGGTCGGCGTGATCTGCGGGGCGACCGGCAATCCCGCGATTCTCGCCTTCGCCAACCGCATCGCGCCGACGGATCAGCCCGACATCATGTACGCGATGATTTTTCCGTCGATGACCATCGTCAAGGTGCTTTTCGTGCAGATCGCCATCGCGATCGCAGCCGGCTAGGCGAGACCGTTATCGACCTGCCGCTGTTCGACCCTAAAGCTTCCGTCATCGTAGACAGCGGCCAACCGCGGAGCGGCGGACAGCCGCAGACTTCCGCGAATATCAGGAACGCGGCTTGCGCCACCTGGAGCCGCGCGACGTAGTCTGGAACCATGATGCGCGGACGGCTCGGCGATGGAGGCTAGATGAAAGGACGAGTGGCGAGTGCAGGCGTGGCCGTTGTTCTGGTTGCCCTCATGGCCGCATACGGCGGACCCACCGCGCATGCTGGGGAGCCCGCGCCGGCTGCCATCACCGCGCCCATCGCGGCCGGCAGCGATACCGCGGCCGCGGCGCGCGGCGCGAAGCTCGCGGCCGTTGGCAATTGCGTCGCGTGCCACACCGCGACGGGCGGCCTGCCCCTCGCGGGCGGACTGCCACTGCGAACACCCTTCGGCATCATTTACTCGACCAACATCACCCCGGACAACGAGACGGGTATCGGGGGCTGGTCGCTCGACGCGTTCGCGCGCGCGATGCGGCGCGGCGTGTCCAGCGACGGCCATCTGCTCTATCCCGCGTTCCCCTATCCGCACTTCACGCACATCAGCGATGCCGATATGGGCTCGCTGTATGCGTGGCTGATGAGCCGCGCTCCCGTCAAGGCGCCTGCGCCGCACAACGAGCTGATCTTCCCGCTCGGCTTCAGGCCCCTCATCGCCGTGTGGAATCTTTTTTACCTGCATACCGGTACCGAAGCAGCGCCGGCCCCGCCCGAAGCGCCGGACGTCGCACGCGGACGATACCTGGTCGAAAGCCTCGGTCATTGCGGTGCGTGCCACACGCCGCTCGACCGCCTCGGTGCCGAGCGCCGCGACCGCGCGCTGCAAGGCGGCACGATCGACGGATGGGATGCGCCCGCGCTGACGGACCTCGCTTCACGCCCCACGCCCTGGACGCGGGCACAGCTCGTCAGCTATCTGCGCACGGGCCTCGCGAGCGCCCATGGGGCGGCGGCGGGTCCGATGCGCCCCGTCACGCGCATGCTCGCCGACGCCTCCGCCTCCGACGTAGAGGCGATTGCCGCGTATCTGCTGGCGTTGCCGTCCGGGGGCCCAGGCATGCCGGAGCATCCGGTCGCCTCACCCTCCGCTTCCGCCGCGCCCGTGTCCACCGCGCCCGGCGGCGGCGCGAATCTATTCTCCGCGGCCTGCGCATCGTGCCATGCCGAAGGCGCGCCGATGTCGAGCGGGGGCGCTCGACCGTCGCTGTCCCTTTCCACGGCCGTCAACGCCGACAGCCCGCGCAACATGGTCCGTATCATCCTCGATGGAATCGACTGGCACGAAAGCGATAGCGCGCCCTTCATGCCATCATTCGCCAACACATTCACGGATGCCCAGATAGCGGAGCTCGCCAACTACACGCGCGAACGCTTCACCGCACGCGACGCGTGGCCCTCGCTCGACGCCGGCGCGGTCGCGCATTTTCGCAAGGACGGCCCGCCACGATGATCACGCTCAACGTCAACGGAGTCAGTCATACGGTCGATGTCGACCCGTCAACGCCGCTGCTCTACGTGCTGCGCAACCAGTTGCAGCTCGATGGCGCGAAGTTCGGCTGCGGTCTCGGTCAATGCGGCGCATGCACGGTCAGCGTCGGCGGCGAACCGGTGTTCTCGTGCCTCATGCCGGTCGTGGCCGTTGGCGACCGGCCAGTGCGAACCGTCGAAGGACTTGGCAGCGCGGAACATCCGGGACCACTTCAGCAAGCCTTCATTGACGAGCAAGCCGCGCAATGCGGCTATTGCATCGCCGGTATGATCATGCGCGCGCACACGCTGCTGGAGCAAACCCCGCACCCGGGCGATGAACAGATCCGCCGCTACATGCAGCCGAACCTGTGCCGCTGCGGCACGCACATGCGCATTCTCGCGGCGATCCGGCAAGCCGCGACGGGTTCGCCGCGAACGGACGAGGGAGCGCAGTCGTGAGCGACGGCCGCCCGTCCTCCGTCGCTCACGGCAGCGGCCCCGATGACCCCGCGCGGCGCCGCTTCCTCGTTGGCGGCTCGCTGATGGTGAGCTTCGCGATCGTGCCCGGCATGGCCGCGCTTGCGCAAACCACCACCGAAGCGGGCACCTTCAACGCGAGCGCCCCGAAGCTGCCGGGCAGTCTCAAGAGCACGCCGTTGCTCGATGCGTGGATCAAGGTCGCCCCTGACGGCCACGTGAGCGTATTCACGGGCAAGGCGGAGCTTGGCACGGGCATTCGCACCGCGCTGCTGCAGGTCGCCGCGGAAGAGCTGGATCTCGCGCCTCATGCGATCGAGCTGATCACCGCCGACACCGCCGCAACGCCGAACGAAGGCTACACCGCAGGCAGTCACACGATGGCGGACAGCGGCACCGCGATCCTCAACGCCGCCGCTCAGGTACGCGCGCTGCTGGTCGCGAGCGCGGCGTCGCAGTTGGGCGTCGACGCAGCGGTCCTGACGACGCGCGACGGCGCCGTCATTGCCGCCGACGGAAGACGCGTGAGCTATGGCGAAGCCGTGCGATACGCGGACCTCCATCAGAACGCGCAGCCCGACGCGCCGAAAAAGCCGCCATCGGCCTACGCGCTGATTGGGCATATGCTGCCGCGCGTGGATATACCGGGCAAGGTGACGGGCAGCGCGAGCTACGTCCAGGACCTGCGGCCGCGCGGCATGCTGCATGCCCGCGTCGTGCGGCCGCCGTCTTATGGCGCGAGCCTCGTCGCAGTCGATAGCGGGCGCGTCGAGGCGCTGCCCGGCGTCATCAAGGTCGTGCGCAACGGCAACTACCTCGCGGTGGTCGCCGACGACGAATGGCGCGCGATCCTCGCGATGCGTGAGCTTGCGCTCGCCGCGCAATGGCAGGCCGGGCCGCCGCTGCCCGATCCCGCGAACGTTCACGCCTTGCTGATGAGTCTGCCTTCACAGGAAATCGCGGTGGCCGATCAGGGCGCGGCGCCGGGCGCGGCCGCGCCTGTGGCGACGCTGCGGGCGCGCTATTCGAGGCCGTATCTGACGCATGGCTCGATTGGGCCATCGTGCGCTGTCGCGCAGCTCGACAACGATGTGATGACCGTGTGGACGCACACGCAAGGCGTCTATCCGCTGCGTGCGGGCATCGCCGAAATGCTCGCGATGCCACCCGACAAGGTGCGCTGCGTCCATGTGGAAGGTTCGGGCTGCTACGGACACAACGGCGCGGACGATGTCGCGGCCGACGCCGCCCTCGTTGCACGCGAGCTGCCTGGCCGCCCGGTGCGCGTGCAATTGATGCGCGAACAGGAACACATGTGGGAGCCGTTCGGCCCGGCCATGACAGTCGAGGCGAATGCAACGCTCGATTCCGCAGGCACGCTTGCCGACTGGCGTTACGAGCTATGGAGCAACACGCATAACGACCGCATCGAGAATGCGGGCCGCCTGTTGCCCGCGCAGCTCCTTGCGCGACCGTTCACCCCCGCGCCGCCGAAGCCGATTCCGATGCCGGAAGGCGGAGGCGACCGCAACAGCATTCCGCTTTATCGCGTGCCCAGCCTGCACGTGCAGCATCATTTCGTGCCGACGATGCCGATACGTGTCTCTGCCATGCGCTCGCTCGGCGCGCACATGAACGTGTTCGCGATCGAGAGCTTCATCGACGAGCTCGCCAGAGCCGCGCACGCCGACCCCGTGGCGTTTCGCCTCAAACATCTCGATGATCCGCGCGCGCATGGCGTCATTAGCGCCGTAGTCGATCAATTCGGCTGGCGAGCCCGCAGCGCGCGAACGGGCGACTCGAGCCCGCGCTCGCACGGTACCGGCTTTGCGTTTGCCCAATACAAGAACCTGATGGCCTACCTTGCCGTCGCGATGGACGTGACGGTCATGCGCGATACCGGCGAGCTCAGCATCGAGCGTGTCGTAGCAGCCGTCGATTGCGGACAGATCGTGAATCCGGACGGCGTGCGCAATCAGATCGAAGGCGGCATTTTGCAAACCACGAGCTGGACGCTCTATGAAGAAACGCATTTCGACCCGCAACGCATCACGAGCTATGACTGGAGCACTTATCCGATCATGCGTTTCTCGTCCGTACCCAAACGCGTGGACGTGCTGTTGATCGACCGGCCGGGCTTGCCATTCCTCGGGGTCGGAGAAGCAGCGCAAGGCCCGGCCGCCGCGGCGCTCGCGAATGCGATCGACGACGCGACCGGTGTGCGGATCCGCGACTTGCCGTTGCTCGGGACGAAGGGGAAGAACGTGCTCAAGGCATGAGGCTTTCGTTCCGCAAAAGTACAGATACTGGCGTGTAAAAGCCAAATAAGCCTATGGCTGGGTCTAGGCCCCTTGCCAAACGAACGCGACGCGCGCGACCTTCGGCGCGGCGTCGGGACCGCGCTCAGTGGGTGGACGGAAACGCGAACGTCGCACGCGCGCTGCCATTGCCGCGGACGTTCACGGTCTCCCTTCTGGTCACGCTGCCGTAAGTGGCGTTGACCGTATAGCGCCCTTGAGGCAGGCGCACGAGCATGTACGGCCCCTTCGACGTGGCCTCGAACACGGTCGCGCCGCCAGCCTTGGCAATCTTCACCTGGACGTCGGCCACATAGCTCGCCCCGGGACCGGTGAACTGCAGAGACAACGGCCACTGCCTTCGTGCCTGCCGCAGCGCAGTCGACTCGTCGCGACCGACTCCGCCGGTCACGAACGATATGTCGCCCTGCTGCTGCGTCTCGGGCATGCCGGTCCTATGCATATCGCTGGCGCTCTGCGGAGCAGCCGTCTGCGACACCGCGACGCCTGCCTGAGCCAGTGTGAACGCCGCGGCGAGCATCATGGACGCGATCCGGGGAGCGTTTCGTTGCATTTTCATCTTGACTGCTCCTTACAGTATTGCCGACGGTTCGTCGGACGGAAGAACGCTTGCAATAGGTTGGAAACACATCGCGCGCCGGGTATCGGCCACGAGCGAGGGTGCCTCACGACTCGAGTAAGAATACCCGTCAATTCTGTTTGGCGTCTTCATGGACCGGAGTTGGGGGGCCGCCTGCCGTTGAGGTCCCGGCTTGGGCTGGAGGGACGCGTGGCATGCGGATACCCGCGTAGGCGATCGCCACCGTCAGCAGCGGACTCCCCTCCGAATGCCAGTGCCGTGATGATCAGCCAGATAGTATTCAACATGCTGTCCATACCGCCGCGAGTGAGGAGCGTATCAAGCACTGGATTTCCAGTCGTGGACCTGTAGCCGCTCCCAAGCGCAAGCCATACACCTTTGAGCATCGCAATCGGGATCGGCACGCCCTCTCGCGCGGCGGCAAATGCGAGGACTCGCGCTGGCTCGACGAAAACGGCAACCACGCCACCCGCCAATGCGCCAAGAAAGATCGTGGTAAATGGCGGAAGCCGGAACAGCGTCAGCACGACGACAAGAATGAGCGGCAGGAACAGCACGGGCGATATGTAGAATGCGCTCTGCATTGCAGCAACCTCCGCGCTCGCATCGAAGGCGCCCGGGCGGCGAAGCAGATAAAACACGGCCAGCGTGATGACAATCGCGACGAGCGATGTCAGCAGCGTCTCGCGCACGTGTTGATACAGATCGACACCGGCGGCAGCGGCCGCAAGATTCGCGGTGTCCGAGAGCGGCGAAGACTTGTCGCCGAAATACGCGCCGGAAATCACTGCACCGGCCGTTATGGCGGGGCTCAGGCCCATGCTGTGCGCAATGCCCATCAGGCCGATTCCGATCGTACCCGCGACAGTCCACGAGGTTCCAATGGCGAACGAGATCACCGCGCAGATTCCAGCCGCCGTGACGTAAAAGTAGTCCGGGCTCAGCAATTTCAGCCCGTAATAGACCATGGCGACGATCGTGCCGCTGAGCGCCCACGTGCCGATCAGCGCGCCGACTGCGAACAGGATGAGAATCGCGCCAATACCGGAACTGACACTGGCATTCGCGGCCTCGCGCAGCGAAGCGAGCGAATGACCGCGACGCCAACCGACAAATACGGCCAGCATGGTCGCCACGACGAGTGCCACCTGGTTCGGCCCGTTCGCACCACCATCGCCGAACAGGTAGAAGGACAGACTGACGAGAAAGACGAGGCCAGCGATCGGTATCAGTGCTTCGAGCATCGTGACCGGCTGGGGCGACTCGCTCCGCTTCATCGCCACGCTCCGTTCGTTTGCCAGGTAGTCCAAACGTTGCCATCCAGACCGCCCGGTAGCCGGTGAATCATCGAAACATGCGCGAACGGCTGCTTTGATTCGATGTCACGGCGCAGGCGTGCGGCCCCCGGTCCTGCGACTCGGCAATGGCAGCTCCGGCGGGCTCGCCGTTGCTTAAATCATAGGAAAGAATCGTTGCTGCGTGAAGAATTGCAGGATTCGTGCCGAACATCCCGCCTGCGGTTACAGGCTGCCGTACCTACTCTCGCTCAGCGCGAGACCTGCAGTCAACGGCAGCTCACCAGGCGTAGCGAAAACCGACGTCGCCCCAGACGCTCCGCGACCGCTGATCTCGGGCGAGCTCGTCCCCGCGATGGCGCCGACAATCGTCTTCCCGCTGATCGTCACAGTGCCGTTGGACTTGATCTGCAAATCCGCAGTCCCGCTCGAACTGGAAACGGCACCGCCATTTGTCACGCTCAGTTGCGCAGGTCCGCTGTTCCCAATAATAAAAAAGCCCGCGTTCGTATACATCGATCCTTCATCGGCAACGGTGAGTACACCGCTGCTGCCCGGGTTGTAACCGACGTAGCTCTGAGAGGCGCTGAAGACCGTGCCGCCGGCGCTGACGTTCAGCGTTCCCGATCCGTTAAAACCGATGTAATACTGCGACTGCGGGTTTGTCGTCGTAATGTTCCCGCTATTCACGGTTTTGAGGCCACTACTGTTGGCTGCAAAACCAGCAAAAAGGCCACTCAATGTAACGTTCGCACCTGTCGGCACGATGAATGTTCCGCCTGGAACGCCGAACCGATCACGCGATACTGTACAAACGTAGTTCCCTGCATTTACGTGCACGGCCGGAGCGAATTCTTTTGCCGCAGAGTCGTGACCGGCCGCAGACATAAACGGTATTTGCGGACTCCCTTCCGACTGCAAGTCCAAGGCTTGCCGCCGCTACACCACCCAACCGAGGTTTCAACTTTTCATAACCGATCGTGGTTATTCATGCCTTGCAAGGATTATGGTTTTTCGTTAATTAACTGTGCGCTGATTGTGTGGGTCTACCCCGCGTAGACAGAACAACGACGGAAGAATCCGACACTAATTCGAGAAAAAACGACCGTTTTTTCACCGGCAGACGTGAATATCCATCCCTTCCACCAAACCGATGCGCGCTGCAGCTGGCGTTGGAGAGTCGCAGACACCGTGTTGTGCTCGCGGAGAACGGATGGGACGCACTGCAGAAGGCCCACACGGATTTTCCGGAACTCGTTATCACCGATTTGGAGATGCCGGAAATGGACCGCAAGGAGCTTTGTCGGCGTCTGAAGTGTCAGGCGGTGTTTTCCGGCTTACCGGTGGTGCTGCAGTCGGCTATGCCGGAACCGACGGAAGAGATTCGCTGCTGGACAGCGTTCCTGCGAAAGCCGGCCTCGATAGCGGCGTTGCTTGACGCCGTCGACAGGTTCATTGCAGCGCGCCTGACCTATGCGCGGGCGGCAACAGCGCTCGCTTATTGTTCGCCACTTCCTCCGGGCATGCCTCATGCTGCACGCGGGTCAGAGATGCGAAAGCAGTTCCCGAACCGGAGACGATCGTGAAGTTGATAATGGCAGGAATCAGCGCAATTTCCATCATCGCTAGCACTTGCGCATTTGCGCAGACCAACACCGGCAACGCTGCGCCAGCACACAGCGATACTCAAAACGCGCAGCCGGGTGCCGCTGGCCAGAGCATGGGCCGTGCTGCGGACGCCGGCAACAGCAAGCCCGCCAGTGGCACATTGATGCAGAAGCGTGAGCAGGCGATGTCGCCTCAAGGCGCGTCAAACTCGAACGCAACTGGCGCGATGAAACAATGATGGCGACGCGAGACCCCCATGGCGGCGACTGTCACCTTGGTTCTTCCCGCTTCAGCCGTTGCGATCCTTGCTGCGCGGTCGGGCACTTCCAGGCCGAATGCCGTGAGCCGGAGTTCGTCCGCGCAACTCCATCCTGCCCTTCCTGTTGCCACGATGCTGCGGATTTGCTTCATGCAGTCGTGGTCGGTCTGTGAGGACCGGCGATGGAACAGGCGCGTCTCGGCAGGTGTAAAACCACCAGCAGATCCCCACATAATTCGTGGCATGCCCGTTACCAAGCCTGGCTCGCCTGCTACGCCCGGCGCGGCAGACGTACGGCGAATGCGGTCTCTTCTTTATCCGACCGCGCCTCGATCGCGCCGTGATGCGCCTTGGCGATTTCGCTCGCGATATACAGCCCGAGCCCAAGGCTGCCTTGCGCGTCCTCGTTGATTTTTCGCTCTGGACCTCGCTGAAGCGGATCAAAGATGCGCTCCAGCAACAGTCCCTCGATGGCTGGTCCGCTATTGCAGACTTCGAAGCGCACCTCGGCCTCCTCGCCAGTCACCACGACGCGCACGGGCGCGTCTCGCGCGCCATATCTGAGCGCATTCAGAACGAGATTGCCGAGCAGTTGCTGCAGACGCGGACCGTCCCAGACACCCTGAACGTCACCGTGCACCTCGAGCTCGATCTGCCGGTCTGGATGGACTGCGCGCAACTGGTCCAGCTCATCGGTGAACACGTTCGTCAGATCAACGGGAGCAGGTATGACGTTAATACCTAGCCCGAGCCTTGTTCGGTTGAAATCGCACAGATCATCCAGAAGTGCCTGCATCCGGGCGCCGCTGCGCACCAGACGGGCTGCAGCTTCTGAAACGCGCTGCCCCGCATTGAGCGCGGACAGATATGAAGCTGTCACCTGGATCGTCTGCAGCGGGCTCCGCATGTCGTGTCCGAGCATCCCGAGCAACAGATTGCGAGCCTGCTCGACTTGTGTGCTGAAAAAACCGAGTGATTCGGCCAGCGCCTGATCGATGGCCTCGTTGAAGCGGATGATGTCATCCAGATGAGGCGCATCGGGCTGACACTCATCCATCCACAAACGCAGCACGCTTGCACGCAAAGCGCGGTATTCCGCGGCCAGCTGGTTGATGTTGAAACCGCCTCGAGCGCGCAGGACCGCATGGGATTGCGCAGCTGTCTCCGGCGCATCCGTCAGCCGGGGTGCCCTCCCCAAGGATTTTTCGTGCTGCGCTTCCCTGGTCTGCGAAGTCTGCAAATCCCTCGCTACTGCTTCCAGAATCTGCTGCGCGTGGTCGCGCAACGCGAGGGTGCCCATGTTGCCAGCGGCTGGCAGCAGCGTGGCGGCAAACGCCTCCCACTGCGCCAGAATGGGCTCCATTTCCTGCACGATAAAATCGGACAGTCGCATGCCTACTCCGGCGAAGAAATTGAGGAGATTTTTAGCCGAACCGATATTACGCGTCAGTTCGTCGCGGGATCCATCGGGTTTACACCGTCTTGGACTACCTGGAGGTAGTCCATGTACTTGTAATGAACCGCCTGGATTTTCTGGACAGTGGTGAGCGTTCCTGTCCGGCCTTTCATGAAACGCCACAACGATTCGCCGCACGCCCCTGAGCGGGGAGAACTGGAGCGGCAGGTCGAATCGCTTCGACGCGATATCCGCCGATTGCAGCTTGAACACGACATCCTGGAGAAGACCAATCAATTGCTAAAAGAGACCTGGGCGTCAACCTGCAACTCCTGACCAACCGGGAGAAGACGTTGCTGGCCGGGGTGGCTCTCATGTATGCACGAGGCGAAACTGATTCGGTCGATGTCGCGCAAAGGGTGCTCGCCCGACAATGTGGCCCACGCAGTCTCCGACGGCTCTTTCTCTTTAGACCGCTTAGGTGGTCCGATGTCCGTACGGCCCCCTGCTTTTCGAGTTCTACTCTCTCGGGTACTGTGGCCGTCAAGCGGAGGCACCGGTTTACCAGAACCGATGGGCAAGCGATTGGATCGAAACGCGTGACCAACATCCCGCTGCATCTTCCTCTGATCGCGAATGGCCGGCCTGCACGCCAATCCCTCTCTCGTTGCTTCCGTAGGTGCGACGTCTGTCACCCGAAGCGCGCGTGCAGCCAGTCTTGCGCCCAGTTCTTCGCATAGGCTATCGCGTCCTCGCGTGCGTCGAAGCCTGCCAGATCGCCACTCGAATGAATCTCGTACCCGGTGCCGTCGGCACGGCTGCCGCTGATCCGTGCGTGGGCCATGTACTCGCCGTCGGCCCGCCGGGGGGTCGGGTCGATAACGATCAGGGTGGAATTGAAGCGCATGGTATTCCTTTGGGGTTATCGCTCGATTGCGACTGTCGCAGAGGGGCGTCGAAAAGCGCGACCTAGGTGCTCAGCATGGCCATGATTTGTCCGGCCTCGCGATCCGAATCGCAGCTTTCCATGCCGCGTTCGCATAGAAGCGCACGAATCGACATGAACATCAGAAACGCGCCCGCATCGATCTCGTGACGGCGGTCATGGATGAGACCATCCAGTTCGCCCTGCGCGCCGGGCGGCAGAAACCGATCGACGATGTCAGCACCATCGCACCGAATCCATTTCAGCAGGTCGTTTCTTTCCATACCACACTCCAATGATTGCAACGGCTATGAGTCAACCACCAGCGGATGAAGTTCGAGCCCGCGGTAGAGACGGGGAACCGGTTGTGATCGGTACCTTTGAGGCCGTCTCATTGTGTAGCGGAAAAGACGAAGCGTAGCGACGCGGCCACTGCGTCCGCTGCCGTTCAGGAGGTCGGCCACGTTTCGGTTTTGGGTGAAAGCGGATCTCCGGTTCCGTCGGGTAAGCAGCTTGGCGACGCGAGGACCGGTCGCAGGTCGAGTGACCATTTCATGCTACGCCCATTGATGGATTTGTACAGAAAAACCCGTGCTCCAGGCGCCGTCAGAGACGCACAGGGAACATGCAAGTCAACCCGGCACTTACGTACCGCAGCGCCGGTAGGCGGCGGCGATCCGAAGATCCACATCGGACTGCCTTTCTTCTCCGGTTCATCATGTGGCGACGCAGAGTGCGCCTCCGACATGCGCGGCAAGCAGTCTCGACGTCAACAATTCAACCACGGCGAAACGAAGCGCGCGAAACTGCATTGCAGCCCCGTCCGCCCTTTTTGGCGGAAATCGATTCACCCTTTCGTCAGGTAATAAGGAGTTCCAGCGTTACCCGACCGCCTGCGAGGAGACCGATGCGGTGTTTGCGCCTCTGGCTCGACGCGGACGCACCCGCAACCACCCGATTGCCGAGCGTGACACGCAACGGCTATCCGGACCGGCTTCATTTCGGGGGTACGTGTTCGTCGCGGAACAGTTGGAAACGCGTGGCCCGATTGGGCGACGAGACGGCGTGAGCCAGCGACGCCAATTGCTGCTCGACTTGCAGGTCTGCGGTACGTTTTTGCAGCCGGCCACATCGAATCTTCGGGGAAGGCAAAATCGCGAATCGTTCGGGAGGATGATCGCCGGCGAGCGTCCCGAGCAGCACGTCGATCGCAGCCCTGTCCCGCTATTGCGGCAGCCGCCTTTTATGTGCGAGCGGCGATCAGATCGGCCATCAGGCAGACAGCAATTCGTCGCACGATCGAGCACATCGATGGATGCTGTCCGTCAGCGGCGTTTTCATATGTCGATGACCGAAGCGCCGCTCACCTTTCCGTCGACGATGTCCTTTCCCTGCTGCCGGGCGGCTCGCCTTGCCGTACCGAAGTCAGAGAATGTATGCGTTTGGTTCAGCCTGAAGACCCGGCTTGCGGAGGGAATTGCTGTCGCCGCCGGACGACATATCCGTACTGCAATTTCGTAACCTTCCGCGTAACGGGAATGTCCGTCAAAGCGACTGAATGTGCGGGGAAAGACAAGGGGATGAAGTTCGTACCCCTTGTAGAGAAGAATCGGGTGTGTCGACATGATGGTCACTCCACAGGGTATGGCTCACTATACGCTGGAACGGGTTACATCGGGCGGCGCAGACGCAGAGACTGTTACCAGAATTGTATTGACCGATAGTACTGTCGCGCGTACCTTGAAACGTGGGGTCGGCAAAGCGGGGCACTGCCCGGATTGTCATAGCGTTGGCTTAGATGGCCGGCGACGGCTGTCTGCCTGGTTCCACCTCTGCGCTTACGTTGCAAACCCTCCAAGAACACCACGATCAACAGCGTCTGCTTGCCACGCGCGATGAGGCTGGCCAAGGATACGGGAGCGACCCACTTCGTGACTTCGGGACAGTGTGGTGCCCGATCGGACAAACGTGAGCGGAATGCCGGGTGAGGAAACGCTTGCGGATGTTAAGCACGAAGCTCGGGTATCCGCGTACCGGACAGCTAGCCAGGAAACTTCGTTCCGGTCGCCTCGTCGGTGTGGCTCGGGGGCGTATCTCCTTCGGCCAAACCTGCACAACGATCAAAAACGTGCTGCTTGCTGCGGCCAAAAGGAGTGACCTGATGACAACCATTCGCCATTATCGCGGCCTCGATATTTCCCTACTCGTGTATCCGCATCGCACGACTCAACCAGGATATGGTCACAATTACGAGGAAGGATTCGATGCGTCGATTCGCATCAGCGACCCGGATTCCATGACGGACAACCCGCGAAGCCGCTTATTCCGTGTGCCCGGCAAGAGGCCCTTCGTGAATGCCGGCGACGCAAGGCGCGCGTCGGTGGCCTACGCCGAAATGCTGATTGATACTGACGGCTTTGATCGCGCCATCCTGGAATCCCCCTAAGCGCTAGAGCCAGAACCCGAGTCTATGCGGAAGGTACCCGTGTTCGCGCGCGCCAGCGGCACGCCATCAACAATGTATGTGATAAAGAAGTTGACCTTCTGATCGTCAGTCGCCACATGCTCGGCAGGCTATGCCAGTGCGACCGCATTGCTGCCAGTTCCGGTCATCGCCTCCTCAGGCGTCGACCACGAAGTAGATACCGTCATGCCCGAAGGGAAGCCATGTCCATTCCATCTCGGCCGCATAGTGACCGATGGGTGATTGCCGTCCGCCCGCGCCTGCGTTCACACTTCGACCCATTCTGAAAGCTCAAGAGCGTCGTCGACTTCCATGCCGTGCGTAGAATGCCGAAGACGTCGATAGAGAAAATCCAGAAGTTCGCACTGAGCGCGGCTCAAACCGAAAGGTAACCAATCGATCGCGCGTGATGTTTGCGCGCGCCTTATCGCATGCGTCCTGATGCCTGAGATGCGTTGAGCGTGCAGATCTGGGGCGTCGCCGTTAACCGCGCGTGTCGACCCAGTTGCGTGCCCAGCGTGTCGAGTGCTGCAACGCCTGCTCCTCACTCGTGAAGTAATCGAGCGAATAGAACTGGTAGCGGCCGTCCGCGCGCCCGCTATCGGCGCGTTCTAGCAGCAGGTTGGAGGAAAAACTGCCGTCGGGCAAACGATGCGCCGAGGGCTGGACGGCATAGCCGTTGTATTGTTGAGTTTGTTTGTTCTGCATTTTAGTTTTAATAATGTCGAGTGCGCGCGTGCCTTGCGAAATGTGCACAGGTACGCCGATTCAAAGGCATCTCAGGCCGAATCTGAAGCACTCGGAAAGCGAAGACGTGGCGCTAATGCCAGAGGGGAAAATGAGCGCAATGAGACGTATGGCGCTTGGCAAGCTGCCGGCGAAACCGATGCAGCCAGGAGCGAACGCGCCACTTCAGGAAACAACGCTCCGTAAGGATGTGCCTGCAACCCGGCGTCCGTCGCGGAACGCCGGGCTCTTCAAACTTTACAGCGGCTTGATGTTAGCTGCCTGCAGACCCTTCGGGCCTTGCTTCGTTTCGAAGCTCACCTTCTGATTTTCAGCCAGCGTCTTGAAGCCGTCGCCGCTGATTTCGGAGAAGTGAGCGAAAAGGTCATCACCGCCCTTGTCCGGGGTGATGAAGCCAAAACCTTTGCTATCGTTGAACCACTTAACAGTACCGGTATCCATGAAGAATCCTTGAGAAAAAACGGGAAAATGTGCTCCGTTGAAGAGCGTATGAAGCGTCAAGGAGGGAGAGGACAACGAATACCGCTGAGGAGCGAGCAATTGATGAACAGCAATCGAACTTCTTGAACTTCATGCGGCACCTTAACCGCCAAGTGGTACCAGCGTCAATACTTATCTTGTAACTGTTCCACGGGGCGGGGCCGTTTTGCAGACGAAGCGATCCAAAGACCGGGTGCGCTGCACGAAGCTGCGAACCGGCACGCCTCGATCGATTTACGGATTGGCATACGATTTCGCTGTGCCTAAATCTGCGAACGTCCCAAGCTGGACACAACGCATACACCTTCTGAATTTTTGAATTCGCGCAGTCACAGCTACTGCGCCATCTGCAGATCCACGATCGCCGCGGCGAGAAACCGTGCTGCTTCGCCGCCCGTGACGACCCGATGGTCGAACGTCAGACTAAGCGGCAAGATCCGATGCACGGCCGGAACGCCACTTACCGCCACGACCTGCTCGTGAATGCGCCCCGCTCCGAGGATCGCGACAGTGGGCGGCACGACCACGGGAGCTGCGTATTTGCCGGCGATCATGCCGAAGTTCGACAACGTGATCGTATTGCCGCGCAGTTCCTCCGGTGGAATCTTGCGTGCCCGGATGTCGACACGCATCCGGTCGAGGCCGCCACGCAGATCCGCTGCGTGGCGGTGCGCAACGTCGCGCAATACCGGTACAAAGAGGCCATCCGGTAGATCGACGGCGATGCCGAGGTCGATCTTTTCCAGTACGTGGCGCCGTCCCGCATGTCCGTCGAACCATGCGTTGAGCCCGGGTTCGGCGCTGCATCCTGCTACCAGCGCACGGATCAGGCGGATCGTCACATCGGTATGTGGCGGCCACTCGTGAATGTCGGCGTCGTCGATGACGGTCGCGGCCGCCACTTCGCTCTGCGCGCGCGCCATGTTCTGCGCCATCGCGCGCCGCACGCCGCGCAGCACTTCGGGCGGACCGAGCTGAGCGAGTATCTTCGCGACGCGCTGCACGTCAGCCGCCGTGATGACACCCTCCGCCCCCGACGGTGTCACCATCGCAAGATCGACATCAAGCTTGCGCGCGAGCGCCCGCACCGCCGGGATCGCCTTGATTGTGCCGACACCCGTGCCGGGGCTGCCGCCGAGCGCCGCCGGCGCTTCGTGCACCACATGCTGGCCGACCTCCATATGACCGACCACGGTACCGGCATCGGCTTCGTCGGCCGCTCCTTCGAATGCGACGAGCGGCGCCCCCAGATGCACGATATCGCCGGGCTGGCCGAACAGCTTCGCGACTCGGCCGGATTGAGGCGACGGAATATCGACGATCGCCTTCGCCGTTTCCACCGACAACAGCCGTTGATCCGCGCGAATGTCTTCGCCGCTCCTGACGTGCCACTCGACGATCTCCGCTTCCTGCAAACCTTCGCCGAGATCAGGCAGTTTGAAGATTTTCATGGCATCCCTACGCTTCCAGCGCCTGCCTGACCGCGCCAACGATGCGCTCAGTGCCTGGCATGTATTGATTCTCGAGTCTGTACAGCGGCACCACCACGTCATAACCGGTGACGCGCTGCACCGGTGCGAGCAGCGAGTACAGTCCGCGCTCGGCGATGTTGGCGGCGATCTCCGCGCCGACCCCTCCGGCATGCGAGCCCTCGTGCACGATCACGCAGCGTCCGGTTTTCGCCACCGACGCGAGAACGGTGTTCATGTCGAGCGGCTTGAGCGTCGCCACGTCGATCACCTCGGCCATTACGCCTTCCTGCGCGAGCAGATCGGCCGCGGCCTGCACGTCTTGCAACGCCCCGCCCCAACTCACCAGTGTGACGTCTGCCCCATCGCGCAACGTAAAGCAACTGTCGAGTGGCAGCGCTTCGCCGTCATCCTCCACCGGCTGCCTGAAGAGCCGGTACAGCCGCGTCGGCTCGAAGAAGATCACCGGGTCCGGGTCCCGGATCGCCGCCAGCAGCAAGCCGTACGCGCGTGCTGGCGACGACGGCGTCACGACGCGCAGCCCGGGTATGTGGGTGAACAGCGCTTCAGGGCTTTCGGAATGGTGCTCTGGTGCGTGAATGCCCGCGCCGCATGGCGCACGGATCACCAGCGGACACGTCAGTCGTCCGCGCGTTCGATGCCGCAGACGCGACGCATGATTCAGGATGTGATCGATGGTCGGATAGACAAATCCGGCGAACTGGATCTCCACGACGGGCTTAACGCCCATCGCCGCCATGCCGATCGCGCAGCCGGCGAGGGCGGTTTCGGCCAGCGGCGTGTCGATCACCCGCTGAGCGCCAAAGCGCGTCTGCAACCCGACGGTCGCGCGAAATACGCCGCCGTTCACGCCAATGTCCTCTCCGAGCAGCACGACGGCAGGGTCGTGCGCCAGTTCATACGCGAGCGCCTGATTGAGGGCCTCGACCATGTTGAGGTCAGCCATCGCCGTTCCCCTTAGCCGGCGCGAAACGTTGCGCCATCGCCAGTTGCTCACGCATCGCTGGGGGCAACGCCTCATACAGGTGATCGAACATCGCGGATGGGCCCGCAGGCGGTATCGCCAGGTACGCGTCGACGGCCTGCTCGACCTGCGCACGGCACGCCTTACCGAGTTCCTCGTCCTGCGCCTTGGTCCAGACGTTCACGTGCATCAGGTAGGTGCGCAAACGAAGCAGCGGTTCGTATTCCCATTGCTTGCCGATGACCTCGGCGTCGCGATAGCGCGTCGCGTCATCGGCCGTCGTGTGATCACCAAGGCGATAGCTGAGCGCCTCGATCAGCGTCGGGCCATCGCCGCGGCGAGCCTTGGCGAGCGCCGCGTGGACAACCTGATGCACGGCGATCACGTCGTTGCCGTCGACCTGCAGCCCCTCTATTCCTGCAGCGATCGCTTTTTGCGCGAGCGTTTGCGCAGCGCTCTGGTGGCTGCGTGGTACCGAAATCGCCCACTGGTTGTTATTGACGACGAGCACAAGCGGCGCCTGCCAGACACCGGCCATGTTCATCGCCTCGTAGAAATCGCCCTTGGATGTGCCGCCGTCGCCGAAGATCGCCACCGCAACGCGCGGCTCGTGACGCAGCAGGAACGCGTAGGCTGCGCCGGCCGCATGGCACACCTGTGTGCCGATCGGCACACAGTTCGGAAAATCGTTACGGGGCACGCTGAAATCGCTGCCGCGCTCGTCGCCGCCCCAATACAGGAGACTTTCCGTCATCGTGACGCCGCGCAGCAATTGCGCAGCGTGATCGCGATACGAAGGGAACAGCACGTCGTCGGACTGCATCGCGCTGGCGACACCGACACCGATCGCCTCCTGGCCGACCGACGACGCAAAGGTGCCGAGCTTGCCGGTACGCTGCAGCGCGACCGCCTTCGTGTCGAACGCCCGTGTCAGCACCATCGCGCGATAGAGCGCAATCAGCGCCGCCGGGTCACGTGCGAAGGCTGGCAATGACTGGACAGGCTCGCCATCGGGGCCAAGGTATTGCGTATAGCCGATATGAAAGCTGACAGCCGTCGTCATGTCCGCCCCCCATGTTCTTTCAGATTTCAAATACGTGCCGGAGTTCGCGCGCGAGCGCTACCGCGCTCGTGCCGTCAGAGTTCGGCGCGTACCAACTTGAGTTTAGGCAAGGGAAACACGTACAGGGGGCCAATTCCTCGCCGCCTCAACCACACGCGGCACGGCAACCAGGAATACGAACGCCCGATTGTCGCAATGCAGCAGCGGGTGGCTGGTTGCGCGGCCCCGGAAGCAGACGGGAATTGGGCCGGCATCCCGCCGGCCGCGTCCGCTCCAGGCGAATATCGGCCGGGCAGAATCGGACGAAGACCGGAACGCGCTCGCTCAAAGCACCTTGCATCCAGCGAGGAAGATGCGGACCGCCTGACGCGCGATTCTGTTGCGCTCCGATGCGCCGGGGCGCCTCCTGGTGGCGCCAAGCAGCAGCCGCGCGCGGACCCCGCCGAGTACCAGGTGTAGAAACTGCTCGGTAGCCAGCGCAACGTCATCGAGTTGCAATGCGCCATCGGCGACTGCCGAACGAAGATAGTCCGAAAGCGGCTCCATGCCGCGTAGTCCACCCGCCTTGTTGTAATACCCGCTGATGAGTTCGGGAAAACGATAGGCCTCGGTCAGAAGCAGGCGATGCAATGCGATCATGTCAGGCCGCGTGCACACATCCAGCAGATGGAGCGCGACCTTCTCGAGGACGTGCTCCGGACGGCGCGCATCGAGCACGATATCGCCGAGCTGCGTGATCCATGAACGACGCAGCGTCTCGACGATTGCGCTGAACAGGCCCGCCTTGCTGCCGAATCGATCGTACAGCGTTTTTTTTGCAATACCCGCCTCTCGCGCGATGCCTTCAAGGCTGGTCTCGCGATATCCAGCGGCAAGAAAATGGCGCTGCGCAACATCGAGCAGGCGCTGCAGACGAATTTCGGACTCTCGCAGCGTAGGACGCCCGCCTGATCGGATAGGTTGAGTCTGTGTTTCGCGCGTCACGATCCAGGCCTATTGACAATGTCTACCGACGGCGGAAACTATACCGGCGCGTTTCCGTCAAGCTACCTGGGACTCGGGGCGAGGTCAATGGTCGATTTCTTTATCGAGCGTCCGATCTTCGCATCGTCGATCGCCATCATCATGGTGCTCGCGGGGCTCATTGCCTGGTTCAACCTGCCGGTGGAGCGGTTTCCGCAGATCACGCCGCCACAGGTTCTGGTCAAGTCGACCTATACGGGTGCGAGCGCGCAGGTCGTGGCGGACACCGTCACCGCGCCGCTCGAAGAGCAGATCAACGGCGTGCCGGGTATGAGCTACCTGTCGTCGGTGAGTGCCAACGATGGCACGTCCACGATCACCGTCACGTTCAACGTCGGCTACAACATCGACATCGGCGCGGTCGACGTGCAGAACCGCATCTCGCAGGCGACGGCGCAGCTTCCCAGCATCGTCAATCAGGCCGGCATCACCATCCAGAAGCAGAACCCGAACTTTGTTCTGGCGGTGAATCTCTATTCGCCAGACGGCTCGATCGATCCTGTCACCCTCAGCAACTACGCTTATATCCAGCTCGTCGACTCGCTCAAGCGCCTGCCCGGCGTGAGCGATGTCACGATCTTCGGCGAACGCCGCTACTCGATGCGCATCTGGCTCGACCCCAACAAGCTCGCCGCGCTCGGCATGACAGCCAGCGATGTCCAGCAAGCGATCGCCGAGCAGAATGTGCAGGTCGCCGCAGGCAAGTTCGGCGAGGCGCCGGCGCCGGCGGGCACGACGTTTCAATACCAGATCAACACCCACGGCCAGTTGGCGGACGCGCAGCAATTCGGCAATATCGTGCTGCGCGCCGGCACGGCGAGCGACGCAACTGTGTATCTGCGCGACGTGGCGCGCATCGATCTGGGCGCACTTCAGTACACCTCTAGCGCCTCCGTGAACGAACACCCGGCGGCGCTGCTCGCCGTCTTCCAGTTGCCGAGCGCCAATGCGCTCGACCTCGACCAGCGTGTCAAGGCCACGATGCAGACGCTTGCAAAGCGCTTCCCGAAAGGGATGGCGTGGGGCATCACCTACGACACCACCATGTTCGTGTCCGCTTCGATGGTCGAGGTGATGAAGACGCTTAGCTTTGCGCTGCTGCTGGTGCTGGGCGTCGTGTTCCTGTTCCTGCAGAGCTGGCGGACCACGTTCATTCCGATGATCGCCATTCCAGTGGCGCTCATCGGTACCCTCGCGATCATGCTGGTGCTCGGCTTTTCGCTGAACACGGTCAGCCTGCTCGGCATGGTCCTCGCTATCGGCCTCGTCGTCGACGATGCGATCGTCGTGGTCGAGAATGTCGAACGCCAACTCGAGAGCGGGCTGACGCCCATGGCTGCGGCCAAGGCGGCGATGCGGGAAGTGACGGGGCCGATCGTTGCCACCTCGGCAGTGCTCGGCGCCGTGTTCGTGCCGATCGCCTTCCTGCCGGGCGTGACGGGCCGCCTCTACAATCAGTTTGCGTTGACCATCGCCATTTCGGTGGCGCTCTCGGCGTTCAATTCCCTGACGCTCAGTCCGGCGCTCTGCGCGTTGCTGTTGCGACGGGACAGGCCGCCACGCTTCATCCTGTTTCGCAAGTTCAATCAAGGCTTTAACTGGGCGCGCAGCCACTACGCGAATTCGCTGCGCGGCTTGATCCGGCTGCGCTGGCTCGCGCTGGCGGTCTTCGCGTGTGGCCTGGGTGTGACCTGGCTGCTCCATTCGACGATCCCTTCCGCCTTTTTGCCGGTTGAAGATCCCGGCTATTTCTATGTGATTACGCGACTCCCGTATGGCGCTTCGCTGCAACGCACCGAGGCCGTAATGGAGAAGACCCGCGCGATCCTGAGGGCGACGCCCGGCGTGGCGAACGTGCTGTCCATCAGCGGTCTGAATTTCATCACTCGCAGCACGACGTCGAACAGTGCGGCCCAGTTTGTGATCCTCAAGCCGTGGGACGAGCGAGGTGCGAAGCAGAGCGTCGCCAACCTCATCGCCACGGTACAGCCGAAGCTCAATCAGATTCCGGAGGCGGTGGCGCTTGCACTGATTCCACCGACTATTGCCGGCCTCGGCACCTTCGGCGGCTTCGATTTCGAAATCGAGGACCTGAGCGGCCGGGGCAGTGCCGCACTCGGCGAGGCGACCCAAGCCTTTCTCGCCCAGGCGCGGCAACAGTCTGAACTCGAACGGCGCACCCTGCTCACCAGCTACAACACGTCGACGCCGCAATACGATTTCAATCTCGATCGCGTGAAGGCGAAGCTGCTCGGGCTCAACCTGAGCGATGTGTTCAATACGATGCAGATCTATCTCGGCTCGCTGTACGTGAACAATGTGACGCTGTTCGGCCGCACCTTCGAGGTTTTGCTCGAGGCCGACGACAACGCCCGCGGGAACCGCAGCGACCTGTCGCGGCTCTACGTGCGCAACGCCGCGGGAAGCATGGTGCCGCTGGGCACGCTCGGCCGGCTCGAACCGACGGTGGGGCCGGACACGGTGCCTCATTACAACCTCTACGGTGCCGCGGAGATCACCGGCAGTGCGGCGCCGGGCTACAGTTCGGGCCAGGCGATCGCGGCGATGGAGCGCGCGGCGCGCGTTTTGCCGGCGGATTTCGGCTATGACTGGACGGGCATTACCTATCAGGAGCTGCAGGCCGGCTCGGTCGCGGGCCTGGTCTTCGCGCTCGCGCTGTCCTTCGTGTTCCTGTTCCTCGCCGCGCAATACGAGAGCTGGACGTTGCCGTTCACCATCATCCTCACGGTGCCGCTAGCCCTGTTCGGCGCGCTGGGGCTGCTATGGCTGCGCCACATGCAGGTCGACATCTATGCGCAGATTGGTTTCGTCCTGCTGATCGGGCTGGCGGCGAAGAACGCGATCCTGATCGTCGAATTTGCCAAGCGGCGCCGCGAAGCCGGCCTCGATATCGTCGCGGCGGTGACCGAGGCGGCCCGCCTGCGTCTGCGCCCGATCCTCATGACCGCGTTCGCGTTCATCTTTGGCGCCGTCCCATTGATGATCGCCTCCGGCGCGGGCGCCGCGAGCCGCCGCTCGATCGGGACGACGGTGGTAGGCGGCATGCTCGCCGCCACCCTGCTCAGCCTCGGATTCGTGCCGATCTTCTACACGGTGATCGAGCAGTTGCGTGAGGCCGTGCTCAAACGTATCGGTCGCGCGCCTCGCGATGGCGGCGAGGCGGCGTCCGGGGATTGATCGGGGAGCAACGGCGCAATGAGAGTCGGCAAACTTCGCGTTGTAGCCCCGGGCCTGGCGATCGCCGTAGTCGTCTGCGTCCTGTCGTTCACGGGTGGGGGAGCGCGACAGGCTACCGGCAGCCCGCCCGCGCCGGACCCAGCCGCCCCCACCGAGGTGCCCGTAACCCAGGTGGTCGAGCAGACCGTGCCGGTTTACCTCGAATATGTCGGCACCACGGACGCGATCCGCACCGTCACGCTTCAGGCGCAGGTGACCGGCTACCTGGCGAAGCAGGGGGTGTCCGATGGCTCGGACGTGAGCAAGGGCACACTCCTGTATGAGATCGATCCGCGCAGCTATCAGGCGGCGCTCGATCAGGCGAGGGCGCAGGCGGCAAAGGATGCGGCTGCGCTCGACTATGCCATCGCCAGCCATCGCCGCAATACGCTGATGAGCGAGACGGGCGACGTGTCGATCGATACGCTGCAGCAGTCCGCGAGCACCGAGCATCAGGACCTGGCCGCGCTCGCGGCGGATCGTGCGCTCATCGAGACGGCGCTGCTCAATCTCGACTTTACGAAGATCCGCGCGCCGTTCTCCGGGCGTCTCAGCCTGAGTCAGGTGCATGAAGGTGCGCTCGTCAGCAGCACGGGGACCCAGCTCAACACCCTCGTGCAGCTCGACCCGATCTATGCCACCTTCAATCCGCCGGACACCGATCTCGCCACTATCCAGCAGGATCAGGCAAAGGGGACCATCGCGGCCGAGGTCATCGTCGGTCAGGGCGCGAGCCCGCAGTACCGTGGCAGGCTCACGTTTCTCGACAACAACGTGGGGCGCAGCAGCGGCACCATCACCGCGCGCGCGACCGTCGAGAACCCGGATCACACGTTGCTGCCGGGGCAATTCATCCGCGTGCGCCTGCACGTCGCGGACGCACCCAACACGCTGCTGGTGCCACAAGTGGCCGTCGGCTCCAACCAGCTTGGCAAATACGTCTACGTCGTCGGCGCGGACAAGCGGGTCGAGCAGCGCTACGTGACCCTCGGCTCGGACTACGGGCCACTTGTCGTGGTCAGGAAGGGCGTCGTTCGGGACGATTCGGTCGTGGTCGGCAATCTCCTCAAGCTCAGCCCCGGTATGGCCGTGAAACCGGTTGCGGCGAAGCCTTCCTAAACGGCCCGTAACATGAGGAGCGCGCAGCAATGACATCGAACCCCGGCTTTGCGCGTCACCCCCGGGCAGCATGTTGCCGCAGCGCCGCCTGCGCGGCGCTTTCGGCGGCGACGCTGCTTGGCGGCTGCGAAGTCGGACCTGACTTCGCGCCACCCGGGCCGCCGCAGGTCAGCGGCTATACGCGGGAGCCGCTGCCGGAGCGAACCGTCGCGTCGGACGTCCACGGCGGCGAGGCGCAGCGCTTCGTGCAAGCTCTCGACATTCCGGGGCAATGGTGGACGCTATTCCACTCGGCTGCGCTAAACGCACTCGTAGAACGTGCGCTTGAGGCCAACCCGAGCCTGCAGGCGGCGCAGGCCACCCTTCGCGAGGCCAACGAAGCGCTTTACGCAGCACAAGGGGCGCTGTTCCCGACGGTGAGTGCGGACATCTCGACTGCTCGCGAGAAGATTTCGGGCTCGCCGTTCGGGATCTCGACCGCGGTGCCGGTCTTCAGGCTCAACAACGCCTCGGTGAGCGTCACCTACCTGCTCGATATCTGGGGCGGTACGCGCCGGCAGATCGAATCGCTCGCCGCGCAAGCCGAGTACGAACGCTTCGAACTCGAGGCGAGCTATCTGAGCTTGACGTCGAACGTCGCCACGGCCGCCGTACAGGAGGCTTCGTTGCGGGCGCAGATTGCAGCCACAGAGGAGATCGTCGACATCGAGACGCAGCAACTCGCGGGATTGAAACGGCAATTCGCGATCGGCGCCGTCGCCAATGCGGCGGTACTCGCGCAGGCGGCCACGCTGGCGCAAACACGCGCGCAGTTGCCGCCGCTGCAAAAGCAACTGGCGCTGACCCGCAATCAGCTCACGGCCTATCTTGGCCGCTTCCCGAGTGACGAGCTGGTCGAGACGTTTGATCTCGCGTCGCTACAGTTGCCCGACACGTTGCCGGTCAGCCTGCCGTCGACACTCGTCGAGCAGCGTCCGGACATTCGCGCGTCGAAAGCGCAACTGCACGCCGCAAGTGCAGAGATCGGCGTCGCCACCGCCAATATGTTGCCGCAACTCACGCTCAGCGCCGCCTATGGCAGCGAGACCAACGATGCGCTGTTTTCGCCGGGAAGCGCGATCTGGAACCTGGGAGCGGGACTCACGCAGCCCCTCTTCGAAGGTGGAACGTTGCTGCACCGGCGCCGCGCCGCAATTGACGCTTTCGATGCAGCAGCGGCGCAGTATCGCAACACCGTCATCTCGGCGTTTCAGAACGTGGCTGATGCGTTGCGAGCGCTGCAATCAGATGCGGACGCAGTGGTGGCCGAGGCAGCAGCCGAGCGGGCGGCGGCGGACAGCCTCGCTGTGTCCCAGCGCGAGTTCCACGTTGGCGCGATCAGCTATCTTGCGCTGCTCGACGCGCAGCGGACGTACCAGCAGGCGCGCATCAGTCTCGTCCAGACTCAGGCCACCCGGTATTCCGATACCGTCGCACTCTTTCAGGCTGTCGGCGGCGGATGGTGGAACCGCAGCGATGTGGTGCGTGAGCGCGGCTAATGATCCTCATCGCGGGCATGCCCTTCCGTCGCCCGGAACCATGCGGCACAGTCATGGTCCTGGCAAGCCATTCCGGACCGCTCGGATTGACATCCTGTCGGCCCGCAATGAGACCGTGGCAAATCTGGTTCGAGTGGTTCAGAGTGGCCGTAAGTGGAGGGTCGACCTTCTCTATAGCGGCCGTTCGCTGCCACGAAAGCCTGACGTTCTGCAACGGGGCGCCGGGTGCTTTCCAAGGCAGCGCCCACCTCTCGGAAGACTGGACGCATCACCGCGGACAAAAAGCAAATCGTGGCGCCCAGTGAAAGCCGAAGCAGGAACGCCATGCTCACCGCACGACGATCCGGGAATCAAACCTCAATCGGCGTTCGTGCCATCAAACTCCACGAGTTCAACCCAGTTCGCGCCCTTGCCGACCGGATACTGTCCGATCGCACTCAGCTTGCCAGTCTTGCGATCGATGTTGTAAACGCTAAGGCTCGTCGATAATTGCCCGACAGCCAGCAAGTACTTGCCGGACGGATCGATATTGAATCCACGCGGTTGCTTTTCCGTCTGGTACGTACCGATACGCGTCAGCTTGCCAGAGGCAGCGTTCACCTTGTACGCCGCGAGCGTGCTCGATGTGCGCTCCGATGCAAACAGGAATCGCCCGTCCGGGGTCAGGTGGAGATCGGCCCCCCATGGCTTGTCGCCGGAGAAATCGGGCGGCAGGATCGAGACCGTTTCGACCGGCCTGACGGTGTCGCGGGTGCTATCGAAGGCAAGTACGTGCAGCTTGCCGTCGAGTTCATCGATCAGGTACGTGAAGCGATGATCCGGCGAGAATACGAAGTGACGTGGTCCCGATTTCGGCGGCAACGAATAGGCGGGCGCGGTGTCCTCGGTCAACTGCCCATTCGAGGCGTCGAACTTGAGACGGAGCCAGGCATCCGCGCCGAGAACCGACGCGAATACGAAACGGTTGTCCGGAGCGTTGCGGATCGCATGAGCCATCGGGCCGGTCTTGACGGTCTGCTGTACGTTGCCGACCACACCATCCGCGCCGATCTGGTTCACCGCCAGAAGGTTGCCGCCATATGACGCGGAAAAGAGGTAACGGCCGTTTGCGTCCGTCGAGATATACGCCATGCTATCCGCAAGCGGCGCCCTGCCGAGTTCGATCAGCCGGCCATCGAGCGGATTGACCGCAAAGCTCACCACGCGATAAGGCTTCGAACGCAGTCCTGCGTAGAGCCGAAGGTGATCCGGCGAAAACGCCATCGGCATCACCGTTGCACCGACAGACACAGTCTCCACGGACGCAAGCGAGCCGTTCGACTTGTCGAGACTGAAAACCGAGATATCCTGACTATCTGCATTCGATACATATGCATACGTCGCGGCCTGTGACATGCAGGAGAGGGAAGCACCGGCAATCAGAATTGCGGTGGCGCCCAGCACGCCTTTAACGTTCATATTCATACCCCAGTTAGAAATGATTTAGATTGTCTGAATCGACCAGCGCTTTGCGTCGGTCAATCGGAGCTTCTATTGCGCGGCGAGGCGGAATGCCGAGACTGCATCCGTCATTGACTGCGCCTGCTGTTCGAGCGCGCTCGCGGCAGCGGCGGCTTCTTCGACGAGTGCCGCATTCTGTTGAGTCACCTGGTCCATCTGCGTAACCGCCTGGCCGACCTGTTCGATGCCCGTGCTCTGCTCGATCGTTGCTGCCTTGATTTCATTCATGATGGTGGCCACGCCGCGCACGGCGCTAACAATCTGCCTCATCGACTGACCCGCCTGCGCGACCAGGCTATTGCCGTTAGCCACGTCCTCGACCGAGGCGCCGATCAAGGTCTTGATCTCTCGGGCGGCGTCCGCGCTGCGCAGAGCTAGACTGCGAACTTCGCTTGCGACCACGGCGAAGCCGCGTCCCTGCTCACCGGCCCGTGCCGATTCGACCGCCGCATTCAGCGCAAGGATATTGGTCTGAAATGCGATGCTGTCGATCATCCCGGTGATCTCGGCGATCCTACGCGAACTCTGGCTGATTGAATTCATTGTCTCGATGGCGCGCTCGACCACTTCGCCGCCCTGCTCGGCGACATCGGCTGCGCTCGAAGCCTGTGCACTTGCCTGCTGCGCGTTATCCGCGTTCTGTTTGACGGTGGACGTCAATTGCTCCATGCTGGCCGCGGTTTCTTCCAGTGCCGCTGATTGCTGCTCTGTGCGGCTCGACAGATCCACATTGCCCGCGGCAATCTCGCGCGCGCCGCCGTAAATGGCCTCGCAATTGTTGCGCACGTTCGCCACTGTCCGAGCCAAACCACGCTGCATCCGCTGCATCGCCGCGAATAGCTGACCGATCTCGTTGCCGCTCGCCTCGGGGATGCGCGCTGTCAGATCATTCGCCGCGATTCGATCGAGCAGATTGGCAGCGTCGTTCAGCGGAGTCGTCACGATGCGCCGCAGCGCGAAATGCGCAGCGACGATCAGGACCAACGCCGCGCTCACTCCGAAAATGACCAGGCTGACGACCCACGTATATTCGCGATCGACCTGCGCGATGGCATCGTTCGACAACCTGTTAGCCATGCTCTGGAATTTCTCGACATTCACCGAATACGCCATACCGGTTGACGTAATGTCGTGATCGTTGATAGCGGCGTAGGCGTTCGTATCGCCGGCACGCAGAGCATCGGAGGCTTTCTTCAGAATCGCGGCGAGGTTGACTGACGATTCGATCAACTGCTGCTTCAACCCGTCGTCCTGGCCACGAAAAACGGCAGCGCTTCGAAACGACTCGGTTTCCGCAGCCGCCCGGTTCATCGTCGTTTCGGCGCTCTTCAATGCCGAGTCTCGCGTCGTCTCGTCGTTGCGCTCCTTTAGAGCTGAGTAGGCTCGTGTCAACGCGGCTCGAGTGCGTGTGGAGTCCTTGTATGCGTCGTTGACGAGAATTTCCTGCGTCGCAATCTGATGGATGCGGTTGAGACTGGCGTTCGCGCGGCTGAGCGTGGCGACACCAATTACGCCGCCCAGCAAAATCATCGCCGCAAAGATCAGGAAGACAGTCAGGAGACTATTTCGAACCGATACGTTTCTCATGCCGCTTTTCAACCCGGTGTTGTACGATGACCTCTTTATCGGCAGATTCCGCGATCTCTTTAGAAAATGGGCATGCAGATAGGCTTTATGCCGGGACATCAGACTTCTGGTGGGGCGCTTCAACGGTCTTCGTTGCCCCCGTGCGGCGCTTTGACCAGCGGACCGATGACAGTGCGACCCTCCGCGTGACACCTTGAAACCCGCTCGCCCGGGTATTGGGAGGATTGACAGGCTCAGACATGGGAAAACTTCTTCAGATACCGTCTTCGGCTAACGTATGCAGTTCGTGGGAAACTGCGATGGCGACAGTCAGATACTCGTTCTCTCGTACCTGCGCAATTGCTACGCCTGATTCGCCTCGCCAAATCGACGCGAAGGGTTGCCCTGCCAATACAGGTAGCCTGTAAGCCGAGATGCGCCGTATCCCTTCGCCACTCGGCGCGCTTTTCAGCCCACCATTTAGCGCTTATCGAATCAGGATTTCATAGCCGACATGCGAAACGCGCCATACATCAAAAGCCGATTGCTGATCGTCGCGGCGTTCGCATTGCCAGCGTTCGTGTTCACCAGCGGCTGTAAGTCCACGGTGACGCCGCCCTTGACAGCGCCGGGGAAGATCGCCGCTGACGACGCTGCGCTCGCCGCCCGGGTGAAGCAGGCGCTCGTCGCGAACCCGGAACTGAGATCCTTGCCGATGAGCGTCGCGACGTATCGAGGCGTCGTGCAGTTGTCAGGATACGTGGATTCGGAGGCACAGATTCAGAAAGCGCTTGCCGTGACGCGCGGCGTGCCGGGGGTGCAATCCGTGAGCAACGATCTGCACCTCAGGCCGCAATGACGCGCGTTTGCCGGAAAGCAGATGAACCAAGGCGCGGACGACCTGGACGAACATCGACAGATCGTTCGGATCGAGCGCGATATTTATCCAGGGCCGAGCAAAGGGGCGATTGGCATGAACCGCAATTCGACGGCCATGCCAGTGCCAGACAGGTGCCGTTTCCTGTAACGCGGGTCAAAATCGGCCCCGCTAAGTTACCAGAAAATTTGGCCAGGAAAGCACAGCGGAAAGTGACGCTTTGCTGCCCGACGTACCCCGCCCGATACGGTGGCTATTGCTGGACCAGATCGTACGCCGCAAGCGCCGCAATCTGCGTCACGCCACCGTCCACGGGTAAGCACGTACCGGTAATGAATCGCGATTCGTCGCTGGCGAGAAACAGCGCGGCGGCCGCGACGTCCCATGCATCTCCCTCCAATGGGAGGGGCGCGATCTTGCGGCGACGTTCGCGAGCCTTATCGTCAAGCATGCTTTCCACCATTGGCGTAAAAATATGCCCCGGAGCAATCGCGTTGGCACGAACCTGATCGCGGCCGTACATCACCGCGAGTTCACGCGTAAAGCCGACCATTCCCGCCTTTGACGAGCCATACGCGGCCGACCCGTGGCTGCGGATGCCTGCGACCGAACCGATGTTGACGATGGCCCCGCCCCCGCGCGCCACGATCTTCGGCACCGCACTTCGGCTCATCAAGAACGCACTTTTCAGATTGACGTCGATCACACGGTCCCAGGACGCTTCGTCGACGTCCTGCAATCGCCCCGGCGCGCCTGAGATACCGACGTTGTTGATGAGAATGTCCAGACCTCCATACCGCTGAACGGTCTCTTCGACAATGCGCGCACAGACAGCGCCGTCCGTGATATCGCCGGTCGATACGAACGCTCTGCCGCCCGCTTCCGTGATCAGCGCGAGCGTTTCCGCCGCCCGCTCGTACTGCTGATCGACGAGACAGACGGACGCGCCCTCCGTCGCAAAAAGACAGGCAATGGCCTTGCCCGTGCCAAAACCCCGACCGAGCGATCCTGCGCCGGTCACGATCGCGATCTTGCCGCTCAAACGTTGATGAAAGATTTTCGGAACAGGCATGCTGTAATCGGTCGATGAAAGTCGATTGTCATCTTGAACGTTCGCGCGAGCAGCTGCACGTTCACGTTCAAGCCATAACTCGCCAGCAGGCTGCCGATGGTCGAGCTTAGTCTCGCGAAGCCAATAATGCAACATATGGTTGCATTATTGGCCTGGATCATGTCGATTCGCGCACCGTGCCGTGATCCAACAATGCCGCGCCAAAGCGTGCCGCATACGCGGTGTTCACTGCTTCGGTCTGGAAGCGGGTTTCGTTAATCGCAAAGATGAAGTATCCATACGCGAGATCGCGTCGATAGTCGTTCCACGCTTCGTCGAAATCGGGCGCCTCGACCCCGCCAATCGCCAGCTGCGAAAGATAGTGTTCGAGCAGCGACCGCTCCCATGAGCGACGGTCCTCGATATCGAGTGCGCACCCTATGTGATAGGCAACCTCGAGGCTCCAAGGTGCCCGACTGACCTGGGCATCGAAAAAACCTGGCGTCCCGTCAGCTTCGACGTACAGATTTCCCAGATGCGTATCGCCGTGAATAAGGCATACCGGTTTGCTCTTATGTTCGCGCGCAATGCGCGCGAGAGATGCCATCATCCAGTCCCGATCGTGCAGATACCGGCTTACTGCCGCTCCTCTCGGCAGCGATATGTAGTGGGCCCAGACGTCCGGTTCGAGGTATCGGTTCTGGTATTCCAGCGACCAGTCCGAAAAGCGCTCTCCCACCCATTCGAGCCGACCGCCCTTGTCGAACTCCCGGCTGTTCCATGTTTGCGCGTGATAGCGCGCCATCGCACTCAACCGTAGGGCGACTTGTTCGTAGCCCTGCGATTGCTGGGCACGGCAAATCTGAACGTTACGCTCGCTCAGGTCTTCCATCACTACGACCGATTGCCAGGCGTCAGGATCCGTGCCTGCAAAAAAGCATCTAGGCGCGTTCATGTTGATGAACGGTAGAACGTCGCGATAAAACCGCATTTCGTTGCGGTACATGTCTCTCATCGAAGGACTGTGATCCTCGAAACCGCCCTTGACGATCATGCGCGCCGGCAGCGCCATTGCCCGTCCCGCCTCGTTGTACTCGAGTACGACGCGTACCTTGGTCGACGTACCCGGCAATACCTCCACGTGCCGGCACGAAGTTACTTCGGCGCCGGGAAAGCGGAACGCGATCGCGGAGCTTAGCCACTTTGCGGTCACTTCCTCAACAGCGACAGGCAACGCCATGTCACTTACCACACCAGATTCCGACAAGGTTCCTCCCGAAGATTGCAAACAAAAAGACGCATGCGCATCGTCGCGCATACCTGCTCCCCGTCGCAACATGGGGAAAACCACACCTCGCCTATCGTTGCATATTTTGAATGCCGTGCATATAGTTGCTTGCAAATGCAGCTACTTTTTTGGCAGGAAATCGACGCAAAGCTCGCTGCGAGCGAGCTTTCAGCAATACAGTGGGGAATCCTGAAAGCACTGTACGACGGACGTGCTCGCACACCTACCGCCTTGTGCCGGATGCTACTCGCTGACAGCAGCATCATGACCCGCAAGCTCGATTCGCTTGAAAAAAGAGGATTGATCGAACGAATTCGCAGCACTTCCGACCGACGCTGTGTCGAGCTCACACTGACTGCGAACGGCCGCCAGTTGTTTCGCGGAACCCCGCCGCACATCGTCGATGCAAGCAATCGGCAGCTTCGCGGCTTCACGGTCGAAGAAGTCCGAACCGTCAAACATTTACCCGATCGGATGATCGTCAATCTGAGCTGACTAGCGATAGCAAGCTCGGAATGGACCAGCGTCTGCGCCCCAGGTCAACGCGTATCGATATTTGAAAGGAGCTTTTATGGAGCACCCCGAAACAACGGAAAGGCAACGCGGGAACCCGGCGCAGGAGCCCAGCCTCGTGCCGCTGCCGGTTCCTCACGTATACCGCGGTCGCACTGTCACCGGAAGCGCCATCAGGCACGTGTCGCGTGATCTTGGCCAAGGTTTCTGCACGCCCAGGATCGACCTTGACGACCTCGTGTGGCCGCGAGCTGAGTCAGGCCCCGCCTTCGATATGCCGATTGCGAAGGTTATCGACTTTCTTGTCGAGCTGGGGCCGCGTTTGCATCTGGACGTCAATCCGCTGATGCAGGCCGCGCTCGAGTCAATGATCAAAGTGAGTCCGCTCGGGCGACGGATTCTTGAAAACTGTTATCGCGACATTCCCAACCTTTTCGCACGCGAGGTGATCGAGGACGAGTTGCGCGTAAGTCTTGGCGACGCGCGCCTCGTCGACGGTTGGGTGGCACGCACGCTGCGCGGGCGCCCGAGTCGTCTGCGCGCGTTTCCTCCGCGCCTCGTACATGTGCTCGCAGGCAATTCGCCGATGGTGGCAGCCATGACGGTCATGCGCGCGGCGCTGACGAAAGGCGTCCACCTGCTCAAGCTGCCTTCGAACGATCTTTTCACGGCCACTGCAATTCTGCGCACGATGGCCGACATCGACCCGGATCATCCGGTCACCCAGTCGTTTTCGGCTGCGTATTGGCGCGGTGGAGACGAAAATGTCGAGTCGATTCTTTATCGTCCGCAGTACTTCGACAAGATTGTCGTATGGGGCGGCGACAGCGCGGTTCGGCACGTGATGCGCTACGCTGGCCCCGGGCTCGAGCTGGTCGCGTTCGATCCGAAGGTATCCATCTCGCTGGTCGGCCGTGAAGCCTTTGCCTCCGACGAGGTGCTGCGCGACGTCGCGCGTGCCGGCGCGGCCGATGTGCTGTCGTTCAACCAGGACGCGTGCAATGCGAGCCGGTATCAATTCATCGAAGGCGACGAAGACGACGCCGACCGCTATGCCGAGCAACTGGCGCTGGCACTCGGCCAGGACTTTCGCTATGGCGACGGCCAGGGCCCGCTGGTGCCCAGCGACATTCGCGAAGCGGTTGATGTGCTGCGGGAGATGGAGCCGCTCTACCGGGTGTTCGGCGGATACGACGGCAAGGGGCTCGTCATTCGCTCGGAAGAAATGGTCGATTTTCATCCCATCTGCAAGACCGTCAACGTCGTTCCCGTGGCAAGCCTGCGCGACGGTGCGCGCTATGCGACCGTCGCCACGCAAACGGTCGGCATCTATCCGCCGCACCGGGTCACAGAGGTGCGCGACGCGCTCGCGTGCGCTGGCGTGCAACGCATCGTGGCGCTGGGCGAGTCTATTTCAGATGGGGTTGGCGGCTATCCGCACGACGGCATGTTCCCGATCCATCGATTCATGAAATGGGTCTCGGAGGAATCGGGCCCGAATCCGGAGGAGACGCAATAATGCAAGCCCTTGCCACGCTGCTTCAACTCACGGATCTTCAAGACCCCTTCCGCAACGCGCCGGAAAGCCTCCATGCCGCGCAACTGCAAGCCGTGCGCGAGCGCTTCGCGCAGCGCCGGCAGCAGATTCGCATTCTCGACAAGCGAGCCAGCGAGGCCGGAGTGACGGAAGTGAAGAGCATGAGCGACGCCGTGCCATTGCTTTTTGCCGACTCCGTCTACAAGAGCTATCCCGATTCGTTCATCGAGCAGGGAAAATGGCGCCACCTCACGGCGTGGCTTCAAACGCTCACAACCCGCAAGATCGACGGACTCGACTACGGCACGATCGCCGATCTCGACGACTGGATCCATGCCCTGCGTCGAAACGGCCACTATGTGATGAGTTCGAGCGGGACCTCGGGCAAGCAGTCCTTCATTTACCAGAGCGAAGCCGACCGCGAACTCGGCTGGCGCCTTCTCTCCCAAGGCATTCGCTGGGCGGCGAGCGGCATGCGCGATCCGTCGCGTCGCTATCCCGTGTTCCTTCTGACGCCCTCCTCCGGCTCTTACACCGGAACCGAGCGCATGGCGAAATTCGCCGAATCGATTGCGACGCCGGGCGACCTTCATTACATGTCGAATGTGCCGCAAAGCGCCGCGCACACCACGCGCATGGCGCGCATGCGGCGGGCCATCGCGGACGGCACCGTGCTCCCGAGTGAAATCGAAGCCTTCCAGAACGAAAGTCGAGAACGCAGCGAACGCGTACAAGCCGATTTCCGGCAGTTCATCGACCAACTGCTCGAACGGCGTCACGAGCCCATGTTCATCATGGGCATGATGGGCATGCTTTATCAGATCGTCGCCACGGCGCGCCAGCGTGGCATTCCCGACGCCGACTTTCACCCCGACACGATCATTAGTATCGGCGGCGGCAAGAAAGGTGCGAACCTGCCAGAAGATTTCCAGCAACAGTGCGAGCGCTTCTTCAACTTCAACGCGACCAACTTCAACGACGGCTACGGCATGGGCGAAGTATCGGGCTTTTGCCCGTGGTTTCACGAAGCGAAGGCGTGGACGGTCCCGCCCTGGCTCGTCCCGCTGGTGCTCGACTCGACCGGCGAACAACTGCTCAATCCTGCGGACGGGAAAGGCATCGTCGAGGGACGGCTCGCTATGATCGACCTGCTCGCGGATGGGCGCTGGGGCGGCGTGATCAGCGGCGACAAGGTCACCGTGGAGTTCGGTCACGGCATCGACGGCGTACGCACGCCCATCATTCGCGACGTGGTGCGCTACAAGGATTTGCCCGGCGGCGACGACAAGCTGTCCTGCGCGGGAACGATCGACGCCTACGTCCGCGGAGAGATCGCCGACATGACCGAGGCCCGGACCGCCAACTAAATCGATGTTTGCTACTCATCTGAAGGCCAATCGACAATGACTGAAACACATGCAAGCCCAGCCGTGTGGTTCATTACCGGCGTTTCGTCCGGCTTCGGCCGTTCGCTTGCGCAGGCGGTCCTCGCCCGTGGCGACAAAGTGGTCGGGACCGTTCGGAATGACGCACAGATCACGCCGTTCGAAAATCTCGCACCCGGACGCGCGCACGGTGTGCTGCTTGACGTGACCGACGCAGCAGCGGCGCCTCGCGCCGTCGCGCAGGCCATCGAGCGCGCGGGACCGATCGACGTACTCGTCAACAATGCGGGCTACGGTCTGTTCGGCGCATTTGAAGAGGTCTCCGACGCGGAAGCACGTCAGCTGTTCGATACCAACGTGTTTGGAACGGTCAACGTGATACGCGCCGTACTGCCTCATTTTCGCGAGCGCGGCCGCGGTCATATCGTGAACTTCTCGTCGGTCGCCGGCGTGATCGGCATTGCGGGCTGCAGTTTCTATTGCGCTTCGAAGCATGCGATCGAAGGGCTTTCGGAATCGCTCGCTCGTGAGCTGAGCCCGTTCGGGATTCGTGTGACCGTGGTCGAGCCGGGCGGCTTCCGCACCAATTTCGCGGGCGGATCGCTGAAGTGGAGCGAGGTCGAATCACCCGTCTATACGGAGACCGTGGGCAAGATGCGTCGTTACATGAGCAGCTACCACGGCACGCAAACGGGCGATCCGGCCAAGGCTGCCGACGCCATCGTGCGCGCGGTTTCCGCAGACGTCCCACCGCTGCGGCTACCGCTAGGTCCGGACGCCGTCGACCTCGTTCGGAAGAAACTTTCGTCCGTGCAACACAACCTCGAAGCCTGGCTCGACGTGTCGAGTTCCACCGACTTCGACCACTGACGCCTGGCAACTCAAGCCCTGGAGACGACATGTCCGCTTTGGACCCGTTCTATGCAATGCTGCGCGGTGAAAGCGACCCGTTTCGCAAGCACCCCGAGAACCTTCGCGAGCTTCAGCTCGCTGCCATGAAAGAGCGCTTCGCCGAGCGCCGCGAACAGATCAGGCTACTGCGTCGCAGAGCGGAAGATGTCGGCGTCAACGAGGTGACCCGCCATGAAGATATGGTGCCCCTGCTGTTCGCGCATCAGATCTACAAGAGCTACCCCGAGTCATTCATCGACAACGGCCGCTGGAAGCATCTTTCGGCATGGCTGCAAACGCTATCGAGCAAACGGGTAGCCGAAGTCGATCTGGACGGCTTGGACAACGTCGACGCATGGATGGACCGTCTGCGCACAGCGGGACACCATGTTTTCAGTTCGAGCGGCACATCCGGCAAGTGCAGCTTCATCAGTCAGACGCAAGCCGATCTCGACAATGTCACCGAGTCGTGCGTGAAGCTGGGCGTCTACGGCAACGCAATGATCCGAAGAGATTTCGGCAAGCGCCCGGCTTTCCTCATGATGCCGCCTGCCGGCGCGCATCGCCATATCGAACCGGTACTGAACGCAGCGCAACGGCTCGGCGCGGAAACCACGCTGATGTTCGACGAACCGGTGCTCGCATCCGCAACGATTTCGATGGGCCGCATGCGCCGCGCAATCGCCGACGGCTCCGCGAAACCGAGCGAGGTCGCGGCGTTTCAGGAGCAGGCGGTGGCGCGCCAGCGTCATACCGGCAAGATGATCGACCGGTTTCTCGACAAGCTAACCGCGCAGCGCGAAGTTCCGGTGCTCGTCCAGGGCAACTGGTCGTTGCACTGGACGCTCGTCGAGCGCGCCCGTCAGCGCGGCAGCGCCGATGGCATCTGCCATCCGGATACGGTAATCACCACCGGTGGCGGCTTGAAGGGCACCTCGGCACCCGCCGACTATCGGGAGCAAATCATCCGCTTCTACGGTATTCGTGCCGAGAACGTCCAGAACAGTTATGGCATGTCCGAGATGATCGGGACCGGCCCCTGGTCGGAAGTTGCGCAGGGCTATGCAATCTGCCCGTGGATCGTCCCGTTCGTCCTCGACAAGGCGGGAGTGCAACTGCTGAATCCTGCGGATGGACTGGGCGTCGTTGAGGGGCGCTTCGCGTTTTTCGATCTGCTGGCCGAAGGATACTGGGGTGGTTTCATCACTGGCGACAAGGTCGTGGTCGACTTTTCACCGGCGGGGAACACCGACGGCCTGCAGGGGCCGCTGGTCCGTCAAGTCGGCCGCTATGCCGATCTCGAGGAAGGCGAAGACAAGCTCTCGTGCGCAGGCACGATGGAGTCGTATGTACGTGGCATGATCAACGTTTGAGCCCTGCTGCGCTCGGTCCGAGCCCCAGGGGCGCCATTACTGGCGCCCCCCTGGGCTCATGAGTATACTGATGTCCTGATTCCGACATCCAACACTCCCCGATGTACAAACCTATGTCAGTTCAGGCTCCCAACGGAGCCTCGCGGCTCGCTGCGGCGGACAAACCTCGAACGGCTGGCCGGCCCACCCACGACGATGCAGTTCAGTTGCGCGAGCGGCTGCTCGACGCCGCCAAATCCGTGTTCATCAGAGAAGGTTTCGGCGCCGCCAGGGTCGAGGAAATCGCATCGCTGGCTGGCGTCAGCAAAACAACCGTGTATCGCCAGTTCGGCACGAAGGAAGAGCTTTTTCGCTCCATCGTCTGGCGCGGGATGGCCGATCTGCGGGGCAAGATCTCGGAGCACCTGGAACCGGGCCGCGATTTTTCGACGAACATGGCATCCCTTATCGATGCTCTCGTCGAACACATGGCAATACCGGACAGCATGCACACTTCACGCATGGTCATTGGCGAGGCGATTCGCTTTCCCGATGTCGCAAAGCAGTTTCTGCAGTTCGTGGTGACGATGCTGGAGCCGCTAACCGGCGTTCTGGAAGCCGCCGCGCTCAGCGGCGTAATCGCCATCGACGATCCCTCGAACGCGGCGCGCGATCTTCTCACACTGGTCACAGGCGCGCCCGAAGTGCACCTCGCGGTTCAGACCACTCGTTCCGAACGGAAACGCCGGGCTGAGCGGATTCATCGCCTTCTGTTGACCGCGTGGAGGTACCGTGCGGCACTGGATAAGGTTCGAGCCCGGTCAATGCCGTAACGTTCGTGCGGCCATCCAGGTCTCGCCGACGCACTAGCTGTCAATTTCACCCATCACCTGGAATTGCCCCGACGCCTGGGCGATGCATTTCGCATTCGCCCAGATCCGGCAGTCGGAGAAAATCACCCGCTTTCCCGAACGTAGAACGTCGACGTGTGCTTCCACCCAGTCGCCCGGCTCCGCGTTCCCCATGAAATTGACCGTCAAGCCCGTCGTCAACACCCTGACGGCTGGTTGACGCGAATACTTGCTCGCCCACGTGATGGCGGTGTCTGCCAGCATGCAAACAGCGCCCCCGTGCATCATCTGGCCAAGGTTGCGATGCGCTTCGCGAACGTACATGCCGACGACGTGTCCGCGTTCGCTCTTGCGAAAGTAGGTAGGTCCGAACATCCGATGGAAGGGACCGAACTCCGGCATCAATGCAAAGCTTTCCGGGATGAGCTTTGCGCCGCTCTCTTCGAGCGCGTCTACCGCCAATGAGTCTGCTTGCTCCAATGCAATCCTCCTGTTCAACGCCGCCTGCGAGACGGCGCCAATATTGCTTTTTCATCGATAGAACATAGCGTATCATTATCCGCACACAAGTCAAATATGTGAATGCCCATGGATACCGCTTCGCTCTTTTCACCCCTCACCGTGCGCGGGGTCACGCTTGCCAACCGTATCGTCATGTCACCCATGACTCGCGGCTTTTCGCCGAACGGATTGCCCGGTAGTGACGTCGCCGCCTACTACAAGCGGCGTGCGCAGGGCGAGACAGGCCTGATCATCACAGAAGGCGTCGGCGTCGATCACCCGGCGGCGCTCGGCGAAGCCGGACTCGGGGAAAATTCGATTCCCATGCTCGCCGGAGAGGAATCAGTTGCCGCGTGGCGACGCGTGACGGACGAAGTTCACGCTAGCGGCGGAATCATCTTTCCTCAGTTGTGGCATATGGGACCCATGAAAGAGGCGAATACGGGCCCCTTCCCAGCCGCTTCGCCACTGCGCCCATCGGGACTGTGGGGACCGGAAGGACGAACGACATCGCTCAACGCAGGTTACATGGAGCGCGTCATGCCGCCAACGCGCCCGATGACCGATGCCGAGATCGCGGACGTGATTGCAGCCTATGGTCGAAGCGCGCGCTATGCGACGGCCGCCGGCTTCGACGGCATCGCGATTCACGGAGCTCACGGCTATCTGATCGACGCTTTTTTGTGGGCGGAAACCAATCAACGCACGGATCGATGGGGCAAGGATCTCACGGCCCGCAGCCGCTTTGCCGCCGAAGTTGTCCGCGCAATCCGCGAAGCGATTGGCGCGACGATGCCGATCACGTTCCGCTTCTCCCAGTGGAAGCAGCAGGATTTCCGCGCGCGTCTCGCCAACGACCCGCACGAACTCGAGCACATTCTCGCGCCGCTCGCGGATGCTGGCGTCGACATCTTCGAGGCGAGCACCCGCTATTTCAACCGGGCGGAATTCGCGGGCTCAGAGATGAATCTCGCCGGTTGGGTGAAGAAGGTAACCGGCAAGCTTTCGATGACCGTTGGTGGGATCGGCATTAACAAGGGCTACTACGATTCAATGGCCGGGGCCGCGACAGCGGCGCAGCCCGACCTCACTGCCCTGCTCGATCGTTTCTCACGCGGCGAGTTCGATCTTGTTGGCGTGGGACGCTCGCTTCTACATGATCCGAACTGGGCGCGGCGCGTACGGCTTGGCGAGCCGTTCCTCGGGTTCAGCAACGACTCGCTCGCACACCTCACCTGAAACGCGATTTGCAGTTGGCGCCTTGACTCGGGCACCAACTGCTATTTCCGGTTCGGGATCTTTACGTACGCCCGGTGACAGGAATCAACGCACCGGTCACCCCCGACGCGGCGCCAGACGCGAGAAAGAGAATCACCTCGGCAATTTCTTCAGGCCGTACCCAGCGGGAAAAGTCAGCGTCGGGCATATCCTTGCGGTTCTGTGGGGTATCGATGATGCCTGGCAAGATAGCGTTGACGGTAATGGAACGGCCTTTGAGTTCTTCGGCCAGCGCCTCGGTCAAACGCATCACCCCTGACTTCGAGGCCGCATACGCTCCCATGCCCGCGCCCGCCTTCACCGCAGCGCCGGCTCCAATATTGATGATGCGTCCGCCCTCCGCGCTGCCGGCAATATGGTCGAGTGCCGCTTTCGACGCAGTCGCCGCCGTGCGCACGTTCGTCCGGTACATCAGATCCCAGGTGTCGAGACTGCCGTCCGCCAGCGTTTCCCAGCGAAAGCCTCCCGCTACATTGACGATCGCATCGAGCCTGCCAAGCTGCTCGACGACCGCGGAGAGCGCTGAGCGCGCCGCATCGAGATCAGTCAGCTCGACGCCTCCTCGCCACCAGAAAGCGTGCAGTTGCTCCGCGCTCGCCTTCTCCGGCTCGAGCGCCTTGTCGATCAGCGCGACCTTCCAGCCGTTCTCGGCAAACACGCGACCAACCGTGCGCCCAAGCGTGCCGAATCCACCCGTTATCGCCACTACCCGTTGCATGTGCATCTCTCCCTCGCCGCGCCCAGCGCCGCCTGTATCGCTGGCGCCGGACACTGTAAAAGCTCAACGTCCCTTGAACACCGGCTCGCGTTTCTCGCGAAACGCGTTGACCGCCTCTTGATGGTCTTCCGTCAGGTTCGACAGCGCCTCGTATGCAATCGACGCGTCGAGAATGGCATGCGCAAGTTGCTTCAGGCCGATGTTGATCGACGCCTTGGTCCACTGGATGGCGCGCGAAGCGCCGTTTGCGAGACGCTTCGCCATCGCGTCGACCACGGCATCCAGCTGGTCGGCCGGTACGGCATGATTGATGAGACCCAGTCGTGCCGCCTCTTCCGCGGTGACGAGATCCCCCGTCAACAGGTATTCCTTGGCCTTCGCATAGCCCACGAGCTGCGGCCAGATCACCGCGCCGCCATCGCCCGCCACGAAGCCGACTTTCACGTGCGGATCGCCAATCTTTGCATGATTGGCCGCGTAGCTCAGATCCGAGAACAGCGCGATCGTCGCGCCGAGACCAATTGCATGACCGTTGATCTTGGCGATGACCGGCTTCGGACAATCCAGCATCGAGAAGACAATTTTCTTTGCACGCTGCATGCCTTCGAGGAACAGCGTGGGGTTGTCGATGACCTGCTGCATATGCTCGATATCGCCGCCCGCGCTAAAAGCCCGCCCTGCGCCCGTCAACACCACGACATGGGTCTCAACGTCCTCGGCGACATCCAGAAAAAGCCGTGACATCTCAATGTCCATTTGCTCGTCGAACGCGTTCAACGTTTCCGGGCGGTTGAGCGTAACGGTCAAGACGCCGCCTTCGCGTTCGAGCAATAGCGCCTGATAGTCCGAAATATTCATGGCTAACCTGTTCATAATGAAGAAATCGCGCGGGACCGACAGACCGTCTGCCGCCGTCGACCGGTGCAAGGCCGATCACACGTGCAGCGGAATGAACCGGCGGCCGTTGTCGTACATGATCTTGCGCGTATCTTCTTCCGAGAGCTCATTGCATGCTTCCGACGCGAAGTCCTTCGGTTCGGGCACGCCTTCCGCGTGCGGATAGTCGGAGCCCATCAACAGGAAGTCCGACGATCCCGTTTGAGCGATGATCTGGGCGATGTCGTCCTCCGGATACGCGACCACGAAGACATTTTCCTTGAAGATCTGGCTCGGGCGTTTCTTCAGCTGACCGCACGGCCAGTAGCCATTCTTCGCCATCCCCCGGCACTTGTCCATTTTGACGAGCAGCGAAGGCACCCATTCGGCACCGTTTTCGGCGCTGCACAGCTTGACCCGCGGGAAACGCTCGAAGAAGTTGTAGAAGATGAACGACGACAGCGTTTCCATGACCGGCCGCTCGCCGTAACCGTGCATCCAGACAAAGGCGGTCTGACGCTGGCGCGACTGCTGCACGGGCTCGCCCCACACCGCCATATGATCCTTCATGTAGATCGCTTCCGACACATGGAAGGTGACGCGCACGCCCGCTTCGTTGAGGACCGACCAGAACGGATCGAAGTACGGATCGGCAGGTGCACGGCCATTGAACGGCCCCATCGGCATCAGGATCACCCGCACACCGTTCGCAACCAGCCACCTGGCCTCGGCGACAGCCGCATCGAGATCGTCGAGCGTGACGACCGGCGTCGTGTAGATGCGGTCTTTGTAGTTGAAGCCCCAGTCGTCGAGCATCCACTGGTTATACGCATGCAACACCGCATTTGCCGCAACGGGCTCGTTGAGGTAGGAAATACACGCGACCATTTCGCCGATGTACATCGTGCAGGCTTCAACACCGAAATCGTCCATCTTCTTCAGGCGCGCGTCGCGGTTGAACATGTCCGGCGTCGGCGACACCCGCATATCGACGTTATCCTTGCCATCCTTCATCGCGCGCAGCCATTCATGCAGCTTGCCCGGCGGCGGAACGTGCCCCTCGGCCGATGTGTAGCCCTCGCTGATTTCCACCTTCCGGTCGCCCACATACATGCAGCGGTTGCCGTCTGCCGTGACACGGCTGGTAAACGACCAGTCCTTCCTGAACTTCTCGGGCAAATGACGGTTGAACGCGTCCTCGACTTCGTAGAAGTGCGTGTCGGCGTCGTAGATCTTCCCTTGATACGTTTGCATGGTCTCGCTCCTGATTGTGGGGAGCGCTTCAGAACGTGCGCCCTTGAGAGAAGTATCGGGTCAAGCCATCGACCAAAAAACTCTCATATCGAACTCGAAAACGTCGATATCGATTTGATATCGGGCGGTGGCCTCGCGACCCTTGCGGTCCGCATCGAATTCTCCAAAAAACATCAATACGAACGACGTTCGTATATAAGTATAATCGAAACGAAGACACGCAACCGGAGACGTTTATGCAAGCCGAAGTACTCTCCCAGCCGGCACACCGAGCGCAACCCGTGGTGGGTCCACCGCGCGGGTTCACGATGGCGATCCTGCTTGCCGCGGTAGCGGCCTCGTCCGGCATCACCGTCATCTACACCGTGCTGGTCACGCTCTACAAGGCTTTTCCTGCGTCGAACTTCGTGAGCTGGACCGTCACCGCGTACTGGCTCGGCTCGGCCGTCTTTGCCGCCGTGAGCGGGCGACTCGGCGACCTGTTGGGCTACCGCCGCATCCTGCTCGTGGTGATATCGGTCGCTGCGGCGGGCGCAGTCGTGGCCGCATGCGCGACCGATGTCGGCATGCTCGTCGCGGGGTGTGCGATGCAATCAATCGCGGCAGGCATTACGCCACTCTCCATCGGGCTGGTTCGTGAGAATCTGCCACCCGCCAGGCTGCCTGCCGCGGTAGGGTTGATCAGTGCGGCAGGCATGGTGTCGGCGGGGCTGATCTACATCTGCGCGGGCGTTGTCGTGGATCACTACTCGTGGCAGGGCGGCTTCTGGTTCAAAGTCGCGCTGTGCGTCGTGGCCGTCGCGGCGGTACGCGCGTGGGCACCGCCGTCGCCACCGAATCCCGGCGTACGGATCGACTACGTTCGAGGTCTCGCGTTCGCTCCGGCGCTTTGCGCCATCCTCTTCGCCGTGCAGCAAATCCGCACGTGGGGGCTCGGCGATCCGCGGCTGTGGGGCTTGATCGCTGGCGGGATGATCGTGCTCGGACTCTGGGCACGCCATCAACACGGGGCGCGTCATCCGCTCATCAATGTGCGTCTGCTGAAGAGGCGCGAAGTCATGTTGGCCAATGCATGCATGGCATTCCTCGCGGCAGGCGCCATGCAACTAGGACAGGTCTTCTCGCTGCTCGCCCAGCAACCTGCCGGCACGCGCGCCGGATTCGGGTTGAGCGCGACGGCAGCCGGATTACTGATGTTCAGCATCAACATCGTCGCGCTGGTCGCGAGCCCATGGAGCGGCCGGGTTGCGGCCCGCTACAAGGCCCGGCCCGCTGCCTTGATTGGCATGCTCATACTGGCCTTGGGCTGGGCCTCGCTGATCGTGCTTCATCGCAGCCTGCTGCTCTTCGTTCCAGGTGCGGTGCTGTGCTCGTTCGGCCTCGCCTTCGCAAGCACGGCGCTGTACAACCAGATCGTGGAAGCGACGCCTGCACATCAGACAGGCGAGGCAACGGGCATGCTCTACGTTTTCTTCTCGTGTTTCTTCGCGGTAGGCGCCCAGGCGGTATTTGCGCTGCTGCGCAGCGCGACGGCGGGACACGACGGTGCATCGTTTCCGGCCGAGAGTGGCTATGTTTCGGTATTCGTCTACATCGCCTGCAGTTCGATCGCCGGACTGCTGGTCGCCTTCCTGCTGCCGAAGCGTCGTACACACTGACGGTCGTTGCGACCGATCCGTGGCGCGCGGGTACGACGCTTCTTCGACCGCACCGCGACCGCGGCGCATTGAAGCACCCGCTTCACTGCGCCGCCGGCCGACTGGCGAGTCACTCCTCGTCTGCCTGACCCAACGCGGACGCCCGCTGGGCGACTCTGATCATGTTCTCTTCGAGCCGGTGACGTTCGCGGTCGAAGCGTTCGAGCGGCGCACCAATTGCCATCGCCGCGATGACATTGCCATTCGGTCCGAAGATCGGCGACGACACGCCGGCCGAATCCGGCAGTAGTTCACCGCGACTCACCGACAGGCCGCTTTCGAGGATGTGGTCGAGTTCGTCACGCAACGCCTTCTTCGTTGCGATCGTTTGCGGGGTGCGGCGCTCCAATTTGACCGTCTTCATGTAGTCGGTAACGAAAGCATCCGGTGCATGGGCGAGCAGCACGCGGCCCGCAGCCGTGCAATAGAGCGGGCGACGCAAACCGATGTGCATTGAGTAGCGCACCGATTGCTCGCTCTCGATCACGTCGACATAGGTGATCTCTTTGTGTTCGACGTCAAGGACACCGACATACACGGTTTCATTGGTGCTCTTCGAGAGATCCACCAGGAACGGGCGCAGTATCTTCGAAAAATTCCACGCGGCCATCACGCCTGCCGACAACCGGAAGATCGACGGTCCCAGGCGATAGCGGCCTACGTCGTGCATCAAGTACCCTTCCGCCACCAGAGGTCGCAGCAGATTGAGCAGGCTGCTCTTCGGTGACTCGAGAGCGACATTCAGTTCTGCTAGCGACATCCCGTCCGGAGACTTCGCCAGCACATCGAAAATTCCGAGGAGTCGGGTCAGCGAGCGCGGCCCGCTGACGTCCCGGTCCGCCGGCGCTGAGGTCTCTTTCAACATGATTTTCCCCATGAATTGACTGTATCGATTATACGTGAACTATTCACATAGTTTTACATCGATCAAAATTTGGCACACTTTTGCACCACCCGAATTCGGGAATACGCCAGGGCGCTCCCTCACACAGCTTGAGATATATTTGAACATCGTTCGAAAAACTGAAATGTGGAAGCATCATCTTCCAGACCATTTACGCAATACGCTCGCGCGTCGAACAGCAACATCAACCTTCACTTCTGGATTCACTCATGTACACGAAAAAACTGGCAGAAAAGGTCGCCATCGTGACCGGAGGCGGCCAAGGCGTTGGACTCGGCATCGCCCTTGCGCTTGCCACCGAGGGGGCGAGTCTGGTCCTCACTGGTCGCACGGAGGCCAAACTCACGCGGGCTGCTGAGGAACTGAGCGCCCTCGGTTCGCAAGTGCTGGTCGTGCCCGGCGATACGCGCAATCGCGCCGACGCCGTGCGGACGGTCGAGCTGGCCGTCGAGCGATTCGGACGTGTGGACGCACTCATCAACAATGCCCAAAGCAGCAACCCGGGGGTGCCGCTCGAATCCGTTACCGACGATGACTGGAGCAACACGCTCGAATCGGGCTTGTACGGCACGCTGTATTTCATGCAGGCCGCATTGCCGCGGATGAAGTCGCAGGGCCGCGGCGCCATCATCAACTTCGGCTCGCGCACCGGCATCGAAGGCCTCAAGGGATTCGGCGCGTACGCCGCAACCAAGGAGGGCATTCGTGGGCTCTCGCGTGTTGCCGCGCGCGAATGGGGCGTCTACGGCATTACCGTCAACGTCATTTGCCCGGCAGCGCTCACACCTGCCGCCGAAGCCTACCTCGAAGCCAATCCTCAGGAACGCACTCGCTATCTCTCTGAAATTGCGCTTGGCCGCTTCGGCGATCCTCAGCGCGATATTGGACGAACAGTTGCATTTCTATGTAGTGACGACGCTAATTTCATAACCGGGCAGACTATCAGTGTGGACGGCGGACAGTCAATGCTCTAGTGCGTCTGTTTGAACACGGTGCAACATATGAAACGTCCAGTTGCATTATCGCGAGCCTCGATCCGAGGAGTGAGCTTCCCGCCGGGCGCGTACCACGAAGCTTGAAGAGCGATCAGGCGTTTCTCCTCTCACACACTTCGCGAGAGCGTGTGCGCCCACGGCGGTGTACGCGTCGTCGGGATAGCTCGCGCCGGCGCCCGCGTTTCCGCGGGTATTCCGATGTGCATCAAAGAACCTCTGATTACATAAGCGTGATACGAAAATACCGACGAGGCCGCTACGGGATGCGGCAATCATTCAACCGTCGAACGAAAAGCGCGTCCAGGCAAGTTGCGCGTCGCAGGCTTTGTCCTTTCTATAGAATTTTCTTTTCGCGCAGGATATCGATATCCGACTGCGACATACTCAGCACATCACGCAGCACGTCGTCCGTATCTTGTCCGAGCATCGGCGGCGCCCCGTACGAATCGATAGGCGTGCCCGACATCTTGACCGGGTTGGCGACCATCCGAACCGCCTTATCCGTGAGCGGGTGCGCAACTTCGACGCACATCGCGCGTGCCTGCACATGCGGATCTGCGAACACCTGCTCCAGATTGTTGATCGGTCCGGCCGGCACCCCGGCGGCGTCGAGTGCTGCGAGCAGTTCATCGCTCTGCCATTGAAGGATCAGCGGCTCGAACACTTCGCCCAGCGCGCGACGATTCTTCACGCGCAGCGCAATCTCGCTGAATCGTGGATCGCTAGTGAGCTCGGGGTGCCCCAGAACGTTACACATCCGCGCATATTGCTCGTTGTTGCCCGCCACGATCATGATGTCGCGATCGGCGCAGCGGAACATGCGGGACGGCATACCACCGTTGCCCTCGGTACCGCGCCGAATGGGAATCTGGCCGGAAACGAGATACTGGCTTGCATAGTGCGATGTGGCAGCAATCATCGCGTCCAGCAACGCCAGGTCGATGTACTGCCCCTGCCCGGTACCGCCTTGCGCCGCGTCGCGATGATAAAGCGCTGCGATGATCGCCGAAGCGGCGTACTGACCACACAGGATGTCCGCAAGACTGGGCCCGGTTTTCATTGGGCCGCCGCCCGGCACGTCGTCGCCGTTTCCGGTCACGCTCATCAGGCCACCCATCGCCTGGAAAATCGAGTCGTAGCCGGGGCGCGGGCTATACGGTCCGGTCTGACCGAATCCGGTTATCGAACAGTAGATCAGGCGCGGATTGACCAGCTTTAGGCTGTCGTAGTCGAGCCCGTAACGCTTGAGGTCGCCAACCTTATAGTTCTCGATCAACACGTCGCAGTGCGCCGCCAACGAGCGGATCAGCGCCTGGCCTTCGGCCGTGGAGATATCGCACGTGATCGACTTCTTGCCTCGGTTCGCGCTGATAAAAAACGTCGACTCGCGCGTGACCTTTCCCTCCCGATCCATCAGGAACGGGGGGCCGAATTGCCGCGAATCGTCGCCCTTGCCGGGACGCTCGACCTTGATGACCTCCGCGCCGAGATCCGCCAGCATCTGAGCCCCCCAAGGCCCGGCGAGAATACGGCTCAGGTCGAGTACGCGAACACCCGCCAACGCGCCTTTTGTCATAGCAAACGGTCCCCTTGAATTCACACCGGCTGCGCCGGAAGCCTTGCATCAGCGTCCGACGAACTTCGCCGTACGTTTTTCGATGAAGGACTGAACGCCTTCCTTCGCGTCTTCAGTGTTGTAGAGAAACTGCTGGGTCGACTGAATCGTCGCGTAAGCATCCTGCCAGCCTTGTCCCAGCGAAACGCGCGCGTTCTGCATCGTGGCCTGCACGGCTAGCGGTGCCTGCGCCGCGATTCGCTCGGCGATCGCGAGCGCCCGGTCGAACTCCTGCCCCGCAGGCACGACATCCTGCACGAAGTTCATGTGCCGTGCCTCGTCTGCGGTGAATTCGTCGCCGGTAAGCAGTACCTTCATTGCGTTGCCCCAGCCGGCTCGCTGCACCATGCGGAACGTCGCACCACAACCTGCCATGATCCCCCGCTTGACTTCAAGCTGGGAGAAACGGCAGTTGTCGGCCGCAACAGCCACTTCCGATGCAAGCATCAATTCGACCGCGACCGTGAAGCAGATTCCCTTCAGCGCAATGACGACCGGCTTGGTACGCAGCGGCGCGCGCAAGTTGAACGGATCGACCTCGCCTTCAGGAAGCAGCGGTTTCCCTTCGCGGCGCAACGGCGCGACCTTTGGCATGTCGAGCCCTGCCGTAAAGTGATCGCCTTCGGCGTATACCAGCCCGCAAAAAATATCGCTGCTCTTCTCGAGCTGCGTGTAAGCCATGGCAAGCTCTCCGAACATTTTCGGCGTGAAACCATTGCGCTTTTCCGGCCGGTCAATGCCCATCAAGAGCAGGTTCCCACGCTGCTCAACGCGAATCTGTCCGTCCTCGTGACGAGTGGTCATGCAGTGTCTCCTCGCGGTGTTTTCCGTTAGCAATTCTGACCTCGCGCTCAATTGACAAAGCGGGGTCACACATTCAGAATCATAAACGTCGTTCATAAAATTGGCAACGCACGATACGCTCCGACGCTGCCGCGCGGCGCACCGCAGACATGCAAATCATCGGCGAGCAGGCCCCATTCGGGCCTAGGTGTTCACCCTCATTCGTTCAAGGAAGAACCATGGCCTACGAGACGATCGTCGTCGTCGAAACGCACGGAAAAACCGGCTTGATCAGGTTGCACCGTCCGCAAGCCTACAACGCACTGAACAACCAGCTGATGGACGAGCTGACGGCGGCACTCGACGACCTCGAAACCGACCCCGCCATCGGCGCCATCGTGATGACCGGTAGCGAAAAGGCGTTCGCCGCCGGCGCCGACATCAAGATGATGAACGAATGGACGTACATGGACGTGTACAAGAATCAGTTCATCACGTCGAACTGGGAACGCACGTCGCGTTGTCGCAAGCCGGTCATCGCCGCGGTCGCGGGTCTCGCGTTAGGCGGAGGCTGCGAACTGGCCATGATGTGCGATTTCATTCTCGCCGCCGACAACGCCCGTTTCGCCCTGCCCGAAATCACGCTCGCGACCATTCCCGGCGCCGGCGGCACGCAGCGCCTTACGCGCGCGCTCGGCAAATCGAAGGCGATGGAAATGATCCTCACCGGCCGCAGGATGGACGCCATTGAAGCCGAACGATGCGGCCTCGTGAGCCGCATCGTGCCCGCCGACACGCTCGTCGAGGAAGCGTTGAAAACGGCCGACGAGATCGCGCGATACTCGCAACCCGTCGTAGCGATGGCCAAAGAGTGCGTCAACCGCGCCTACGAATCGAGCCTGGCAGAAGGCATCCTGTTCGAGCGGCGTATGGCGTATTCGACCTTCGCCACAGAAGATCGAAAGGAAGGCATGGCGGCCTTCGCCGAAAAGCGCAAACCCCAGTTTCGCGATTGTTGAATTGCTCAAAAGCGCCACGCTGTCGTGGCGAACAAAGCCCGCCAGGTCACGCGCGTCACGCGCATTTCTCTGGCACCCATACTTCCTATCCAGGCTACAGGCGCGCGATGAAACCGTATGTCAATCGCATTACTGAATTACTCGGCATTCAATATCCCATCATTCAAGGCGGCATGCGTTGGGTGGCGCGAGCCGAACTGGCGGCGGCCGTGGCCAATGCGGGCGGTCTCGGCTTCATCTCCGCGCACACCCATGCAAGCGCCGATGCACTCGCGCGCGAAATCGACAGGGTGCGTTCGCTCACCGACAAGCCCTTTGGAGTCAACCTGACCGTTCTCGGCGCCAATGTCGGTCTCGACTATGACGCGTATGTGCGCACGATCGTGTCTCAAGGCGTCCAGGTCGTCGAGACAGCAGGCAGCAATCCGGCGAAATACATCGCCGAGTTCAAGGCGCACGGCGTCAAGGTCGTGCACAAGTGCGTGACGGTTCGCCACGCGATGAAGGCCGAATCGCTCGGCGCGGACGCCGTCAGCATCGACGGGTTCGAATGCGCGGGGCACCCTGGCGAAGACGACATCCCTGGACTGATCCTGATTCCCGCCGCCGCCGACAAGCTGAAGGTGCCGATTCTCGCGTCCGGCGGCTTTGCCGATGGGCGCGGGCTGATGGCGGCTCTCGCGCTCGGCGCGGACGGCATCAACATGGGAACCCGATTCATGCTCACGCAGGAGTCCCCCGTCCACCCTGCGATCAAGCAACAGCTGCTGGAAGCGAGCGAGCGCGATACGGTGCTGGTTGGCCGCTCGATCGGCGATTCAAGCCGGGTGGTCAGGAACAGCGTGAGTCTCGCCGCGCTCGAACTCGAGCGCGCCGGCAACGTGACGCGCTCGGACCTCTACGCGCTGACCGGAGCACAGCGCTGGATGGACGCATTCGTGACAGGAGAAGTGGAAGGCGGCGCCTTCCCCGCCGGTATCGTGACCGGCCTCATTCACGACTTGCCGACCTGTGCGGAATTGATCGGTCGCATCGTGAAGGAAGCCGCCGCGATTGCGCAACGCCAGCTCGGCTTCGGCGCTGCTCTGGCATGAAACTGACCGGCCTTCGCGTCGTGGACCTGTCGCAATTCATGCCGGGTCCGTTCCTCGCCGCCAACCTCGCCGATCACGGCGCGCACGTCGTCAAGATCGAACCGGTCACCGGCGACCCCACCCGCGGCGCACCCGGCACCGACGGCGCGTTCTTCGCCGCGATCAACCGCGGCAAGCGCAGCATCGCGCTCGATCTGAAACATCCGGACGCACGCGAGGTCGCGCTCAAGCTGATGAACGAGGCCGACGTCGTGATCGAATCGTCGAGGCCGGGCGTGGCCGCTCGGCTTGGCATCGACTACGACACGATCAGCCGGACGAACCCGGGAGTCGTTTATTGTGCGATTACCGCATTCGGCCAAACCGGCCCGCTCTCTCAATTGCCCGCACACGATCCGGTAGTTCAATCGCTTGCAGGCACGCTGCCGCGCGATGGCCGGGGAATCCCAATTGCCACGGGGCCGTCGCTCGCTGCGCTGGCCGGTTCATTGACGGCGTTGTCCGCCGTGTTGATGGCGCTGCTGCGCGCGCGGGAAACGGGACGCGGCGACTACATCGACATGGCGCTTTTCGATGCGGCGCTCACCTCGCAGCCGTATCTGAGCGGCCGCTTGCTCAACGCGCCGGACAGCCAATTGCGAGGGCCGACTGAAGGCGACAGCGGGCTCGCGTTGCTCGACACCTATGAGACCGCCGATTCGAAGTGGCTCTGCCTTGGCGGCCGGGAACACAGCTTCGCAACCAACCTGCTGACACCACTCGGCCGTCCGGATCTCGTCGCCGACGCGATCGGCCCAGCCGGTGAAGGCCAGATACGCGTCCGGGCGTTCCTGACGCAAATCTTCCTGACTCGCACACTCGATGAATGGCTCTGCTGGTTCGAAGGCCGAAACATCAGTGTGGCGCCGGTGCTCTCGCTCGCCGAAGCGCTCGACCATCCGCATGCGCACGAGCGCGGGATGCTCCAGAGGGATCCGTCCGGACGCAACCACGTTGCAAGCCCGATTCACTTCCGTTTTGAGCCTGGGTCGCCACCGCTCGCCGTTCCACACCTTGGCGAACACACAGAACTCGTGCTGCGGAGCCTCGGCTACAGCGAAGAACGGATCGCGGAACTCGTCGCGACAGGCGCAGTACGTGGGCAGCACGATGAAGCCCAGGCCCTTGCGCAACCCGCCACCTGACGCAAACCACACCATGCCCTTACAGCTAGAGGCGGACGCCGTCGATTTCGCGTCCATCATCCGCCCCGGCGATACCGTCGCATGGGGCCAATCGAACGCAGAGCCCGTTGCGCTCACGCGCACTCTACTTCAGCAGCGGCACAGCATCGGCGCGTTCCGGGTCTTTCTCGGCGCCGGCAACTACGACACGTGCCGGCCTGAGCACGCGGACTGCATCGATTTCGTTTCGTACTGCGGGAGCGGCTCCAACCGCGCACTGGCCAAGGCTGGCGCGCTTGATATCCTGCCCTGCCATTATTCGCAGTTGCCAGAGATGATGGAGTCGGCTCAGCTATCGATCGACGTCCTGCTGCTGCAGTTGGCGCCACCCGACGCGCACGGCCGCTACAGCTTGTCCGTCGCGCATGAGTATCTGATCCCGGCGCTCGAGCGCGCGCGCGTCATCATTGCGGAAGTCAACGAACAGGCACCCTGGACTTACGGCGAGCGATATCTTCGCGACGACGACCTCGACTTCATGGTCCCGACGTCGCGCGCTTTGCCCGAGAGTTCGCCCAGCGCCGTCAGCCCGACGGAGCTGGCGATTGCACGGCACACGGCCGCTTTGATCGAAGACGGCGCCACCATTCAAGTCGGCCTCGGCGCGATTCCAGAAGCGATCCTCGCTTGCCTCGGCGATCGGCGAGACCTTGGCATCCATTCCGGCACGATCGGGGACAAAGTCGCCGATCTGATGGAAAGCGGCGTGATCAACAATGCGCGCAAGACCATCGACACGGGCAAGACCATTGCTGGCGTGATGATGGGGGGTCGCCGCATACACGAGTTCGCGCATCGAAACGACGCCGTGCAGTTTCGTTCGACCCGCTACACGCACGATCCGAACGTGCTCGCAAGCATCGACCGCTTCGTCGCCATCAATTCGGCGGTCGAGGTCGATCTGAGTGGCCAGATCAACGCCGAAATTGCCGGTGGCCTGTATGTGGGCGCGGTGGGCGGCGCACTGGATTTCCTGCGCGGCGCGCGGCGCTCGCGTGGCGGCGTTCCTGTCATCGCATTGCCGTCCACAGCGGGCAAGGGCGCGACCCGCATCGTCGCGTCGTTGAACGGACCGGTCAGCACGCCGCGCAGCGACGCCGCCATCGTGGTGACCGAATACGGCGTGGCCGATCTGCGCGGCCTGACGCTGCGCCAAAGGCGCGAACGCATGCTGGCAATCGCCCATCCGGACCATCGCAGCGCTCTCGATCAGATGGCGGGCGTCCCGCCTTCCAATCGCTTAAGAAGCGCGACGCTCGTCGGCTGATTGCAACCGCACCCGAATCAGAACTTCAAACTTTGCAAGGAAACGTCCGATGAAACGCGCGGCAATTGTCTCCCCTGTACGAACGCCCGTCGGCACCTTTGGCGGTAGCCTGCGCGGCGTTTGCGTCGAAGATCTCGGCGCGCTCGTCGCGAATGAAACGATCCGGCGCGCAGGACTCGATCCCGCTCGCATCGACGACGTCGTCTTCGCGCAATCGTACGCGAACAGCGAAACACCTTGCGTGGGCCGCTGGATTGCGCTGCAGGCGGGCCTGCCGGTGGAGGTGCCGGGCATGCAGCTTGACCGACGTTGCGGCGGCGGCCTGCAGGCGCTCGTCACCGCCGCGATGATGGTGCAGACCGGCGCCGCCGAGGTGGTGTTGGCCGGCGGCGTGGAAAGCATGAGCAATATCGAGTACTACAGCACGGACATGCGCTGGGGCGCACGGTCAGGCTCCGTCCAGTTTCACGACCGGCTCGCGCGGGGCCGCGAGCGCTCACAGCCGGAATCGCGCTTCGGCTTCATCTCCGGCATGATCGAGACCGCGGAAAATCTGGCCACCGACCATGGCATCAGCCGCGAGGCCGCCGACGAGTTCGCGCTGCGCAGCCATCAGCGCGCGGCCGCCGCATGGGAGTCCGGCCATATGACCGAAGAGGTCGTGGCGGTCAGCGTTCCTCAGAAAAAAGGCCAGCCGCTTCTGTTTTCCAAAGATGAAGGATTCCGCGCCGACGCCAGCATGGAAAGCCTCGGCAAGCTTCGCGCGTTGATGCCGGGCGGCACAGTCACCGCAGGCAACTCCAGCCAGCAAAACGATGCCGCTGCCGCTTGCCTCGTCGTCGCGGAAAACCGCCTCGAAGCGCTCGGACTCGAACCCATGGCCTGGCTGACCGGCTGGGCCGCAGCCGGATGCGAGCCATCACGCATGGGCATTGGGCCCGTGCCCGCAGTGCGGAAGCTAATGACGCGCATCGGGCTTACGCTCGAGCAGATGGATCTTGTCGAAGTAAACGAAGCATTCGCGTGTCAGGTGCTGGCAGTCCTCAAAGGCTGGAACTGGAACGATACCGACCGGCTCAACGTGAACGGCTCTGGCATATCGCTGGGCCACCCGATTGGCGCAACGGGCGTGCGCATCATGACAACGCTGTTGCACGAGCTCACGCGCCGGAAAGGACGTTATGCACTCGAGACCATGTGCATCGGCGGTGGCCAGGGTATTGCCGCCGTGTTCGAGCGCGCCTGATCCTGAGCGATGAAGCGCACGGCCTTGCGCCGTGCGCGCGCCCGCACGCTCAGACCTCCACTTCGAACATCACGAAGTCGGCCTTGGTCGCACCGCACTCGGGGCATGCCCAGTCATCCGGGATGTCTTCCCAGCGAGTGCCAGGCGCGATGCCGTCCGCGGGAAGTCCCGCTGCTTCGTCGTAGTAAAAACCGCAAAAAATGCATTGCCACTTTTTCATGATCGTCGATGAGTCGTTGAGGGTGGGGATACTTCAGGGCGCTACGTCCCAGACGAGCGGCAGATAGAGCATGCCGTTGACGGAGCCCGAGCCGCATCGCGGCTTGTCGCCCTCGCGAATGCGAAAATCGGGAATGCGTTTGAGCCACTCCTGGAGAAAAACCTTGATCTCCGTACGCGCAAGGAACGACCCCGGGCAGCGATGCGGGCCGTTGCCGAACGCTGCGTGCAGCACTGGCTTGCGCGTCAGGTCGACGGCGAGCGGATCGCTGAACTTGCGCTCGTCGAGGCCAAACAGGGAGTTCGGCAATTGCATCTGGTCACCCTTCCTGAACTGGATGCCCTTGTATTCCATGTCCTGCGTGATGAGCCGCGCGGTGTTCGCCACGCCAAAGCGCCGGATCAGTTCGTCGACCGACGACACCATCAGATCGGGATTCTCGATCAGCTGCCTCCGGTGCGCCGGATTCTCCGCCAGAAAGCGCGCGATGAAACCCATCATCGACGCGACGGTATCGAGGCCGCCAAACAGCACGACGATAAACATCCCGAACATGCGCTCGGGGCTGATCGGCTTGCCGTCGATCTGCGCGTTGGCGATGAGGCTCACGAGATCGCCGCCCGCCTCTGCCTTGCGCTGCTCCACCCAGGTGGAGATATAGCCAATCAGCCGGTGCTGGGATTCGTTGCGCTGCTCGACGTTGCCGCGCACGGCCCATTCCGCCCATTCGAGCAATTGTGCTCGATCGCTCAACGGAAGATCGGCAAGACGCAGGAAAATCACGATCGGCAGGATCTTCGAGAACTCCGAGACGAACTCGCATTCGCCGCGTGGAGCGATTTCTTCCATCAGCTCGATTGCGAGGCTGCGCACGTCGCTTTCCAGCGAGGCGATAGCTTGCGGCAGGAAAGCGGGCGTAATCAGGTTGCGGTACGCGGTATGTTCGGGCGGGTCAAGCTCGAGCGGCACGAGCTGCGTCTCGTTGAGCGGCGGGATGTTGACACTGCGATGCGAAAAATGGGTGTGGTCCTTCTGCATCGCCTCGATGTCTTCGCCGCGCGTGGCGATCCAGTGGCCGCCATGGTACGGGGACCAGACGATATCGGGCCCGGTGTGCAGCGTCTTCCACGCCATATGAACATCGTCTTGCACGCCTGGCGGATTCATATAGTCGAAATCGACCACGAGTTCTCGCGGAACATGATCCGGCACGGTCCAGTCTTTCGTAGGGTTCATCTCGCGTCTCCTATCATTTGGTCGTCTTCGAATGGATCAATCGTCACACTTTGCATCAACGTGCCAGCGTTCATATTATGCAACGCCGTTCAGTTTTGATATTATACCGAAGCGAGCTTTTTTACATCAACGCCTATCGAACGGAGACAAGAGTGAGCGATTTCGTCAAGGACAAGGTGGTAGTGGTAACGGGTGCGGGTGCCGGCATCGGGCGCGATTTTGCGTTGCAATTCGCGGCGAACGGCGCAAAGGTCATCGTCAACGACCTGGGTCGCAACGCCGAATCCGGCCAGTTCGCCGCAGAGCGCGTCGTCGAAGAAATCAAGGAGGCCGGCGGGCAAGCGCTTGCCTCGACGGATAGCGTCGCCGAATGGAATTCCGCGCAGAAGATCGTGCAGGCCGCGCTGGATACGTTCGGCCGCATCGACTGTGTGGTCAACAACGCCGGCATCGTGCGTGACCGCATGTTCTTCAACATGAGCCTCGACGAGTGGAAGGCCGTAGTCGACGTGCATCTGAACGGGTCGTTTTTCGTGGCACGCGCGGCGGCTCCGCATTTCAAGGCACAAAACGGCGGCAGCTTCGTTCACATGACCTCCACCTCGGGTCTGATCGGCAACGTCGGACAGGCCAACTACTCCGCCGCCAAAATGGGGGTCGTCGGTCTGTCGAAGTCGATTGCCCTCGACATGGCGAAATTCAACGTGCGCTCGAACTGCATTGCGCCGTGGGCATGGACCGCAATGACGGCCTCGATCCCCTCGGAGACGCCTGAGCAAAAAGCACGCGTCGAAATTCTCAAGCGCATGGAATCGCGCAAGATCGCGCCGCTCGCGGTCTACCTTGCGTCCGACCAGGCCGCAAAGGTTTCGGGTCAGATCTTCGGCGTGCGCGCCAACGAGATCTACTTCTTCAACCAGATCCGCATGATCCGCTCGCTGCATCGCGACGGCGGCTGGACGCCTGAAGCGATTGCCGAGCAGGTCATGCCGGCGTTCGAATCGAGCTTCTTCCCGAACCTGCCGTCCATGGCGCTCACGCCCTGGGATCCGGTGTAAGCGATACCGTGTCACGCCCGCGCCACATGATGCGGTGGTGGCGCGGGCGGTGCGGCGCTCACCCGCCACACCACTCACCCTTCCTCTGAACCTCGCACGCTTTCAGACAAGCCAACGATGCGTCTTGCCTTGAGCAATACCGGCAAGTCCACCATCCGTCCATCTACGGACACCGCCCCGCCTTCTGCCCGCTCATACGCGTCGACGATTCGCCGCGCCTTGGCAATTTCATTCGCGCTCGGGCTGAACGCCGCATTGACCGCTGCAACCTGGCGCGGATGAATGCACAGCTTCCCGCCAAAGCCCAGCGATCGCGCCTTCGACGAGTCGTGCGCGAGCTGTCGTTCGTCATCGATTGCCACGCTAACGCCATCCACGGGAGACTGAATGCCCGCTATGCGGGAGGCCAGCACAATACGCGAACGCGCGAGCAACAACGCGTCCCATGAACCGTCACAATCCAGATCGAGTTCGAAGTCAACCGAGCCGAATATGAGTCGCTCGACGCCGGGCGTGCGCGCCACGTCCAGTGCGTTCCAGACGCCCTCGGCAGATTCGATGATCGGCAATATGGGTTTCGCCGTTGCCGCCGCGACAGCGGTCAAAGCAGCCGGATTCTCTGCCTTGGGCAACACCACGCCATCGATACCATCGAACGCTGCGAGTGAGAGGTCCTGCTGGAACCACTGCGTACCCGCTCCATTGATGCGCAACAGTACGCGAACCGCCGATGCCGAAAATGTTCGTACCGCACCGGCAACACGTGCACGCGCCGACGTTTTGTCCGCATCTGCGACAGCGTCCTCCAGGTCCACGATCACCGCATCGGCGCCTGCCGCGAGCGCCTTGGCGAATCGTTCAGGCTTGCTGCCCGGCACAAAAAGAAACGAACGCATAAAGTCTCCCATTCAGCGTGCGGTCCGGCTATGGCGACCCCGCCAGCGGACCGGCTCGACGATCAGATCAGAACAGCCGTGGCTTCCATGCGCAACGATCCATCGCTGCCGGCGATCCACAAGCTCGCCTTGCTTTGGTCCGATTCGTGTTGCTTTCCGCAAACATAGAAAGGCGAAGTGTCCACCACCGGTTTGATCGCGCGGAACGAAAACGCTCCGACGCGCGCGCGCGGCAACTCCGATCCGAGCGAGTCCATCAGTAGCGTGGCGAGCAGCGGGCCATGCACGACGAGTCCCTCGTATCCCTCTGCGCCGATCGCGTAAGGCCGATCGTAGTGAATGCGATGACCATTCAACGTAAGCGCTGAGTAGCGAAACAGCAGCACCGGATCGGGATTGACCTCGCGTGCCCATTGAGCGCCCATCGGCGCGGCCTGGAATGCTGCAGGCTTTTCGCTGGCAGCCGGATGATCGCGATACACGATATCCTGGCGCTCGACGATCGCAAGGCCATTTGCGTCGCTGATCTCGTGCTTGACCTTCACGAACACGAGATCGCCGGTACGTCCATGCTTGTGCGCAACACTCTCGATGCATGAAAGACGCGTGATCGCGCTACCCGCTTTCAGCGGCCGTAGAAACTCGAGTTGACTGCCCGCCCACATGCGGCGAGGCAAATCGACCGGCGGCAGAAAGCCGCCGCGTTTCGGATGACCGTCCGCCCCCACCATCGACTGGCGATGAACCGGCAGAAAATAAAGCCAGTGCCACAACGGCGGCAAGTCATCGCCACGTGCTGAAAGCGCGTCATCGTGGTCAAGCACGGCGCTGAGAGCCGCCATCGGCGTGGAGGTGACCTGGTCCCGCACTTCCTCAGTGCGCCCAGTCCATTGCTGCAAATACTCGATATCCATGCGCATCGTGCCAATCACTTCAGATCCAGTGCGTCGCGAATCGCCGCAGCGATCGGAAGCAGCGGATCTTCTTCCGGCGTGGCCGGGTTGAACAGCTTGTTATGGCAGATCGCGACGGCGAGCCCGGTATCCGGGTCCGCCCAGCCGATCGAATTGCCCTGCCCCGGATGGCACAAAGCGCGCGGTGAACGTGCCGCCGTCACCGGCGGATGGTTGCCGCCGAACCAGAAGCCACCGATCGTGATTGGAATCGGAAAGCCGAACATCACCGGGTCGGGTTCCTCGCTATTGGCGCGTGGCGTGTTCAGCGTGGCGACGAGCTCCTTGGAGAGGATCCTCACGCCGCCCAACTCGCCTCCGCATGCCAGCATTGCCCAGAAGCGCGCCTCGCTGCGTGCATTGAAGATCCCGCCAACGCCCGCCACTTCCGCGCGCCGCACGTCCGGGCGCTCGAACACTTGCGGCGCCAATGCGACCTGTTGCGGCATCGAGCGCAGGAACAGCGGCGGCAGGTATTCCGCGGGAACCGGCACCATTGCATCGGTGAGACGTGCGATGCGCGGCTCGACTTCGTCGGGAATGCCGATCCATAGATCGTCGATGCCGAGTGGCATTGCAATCTCCTCCCGGACAAAACGGCCCAGCGAGCGCTTCTTCGGATCGGCGCGCCGCACCAGTTCGCCAACGATCCAGCCGAACGTCATCGAGAGGTACAGCGTCTTCGTCCCCGGCTCCGCAAGCGGCTCAAGGTTGGCGATGGCGCTGGTCATCCACTGCCAGTCACACATCAGCTCCGGTGTGACGCCTTCGGGCATTTGCGGCACACACGCGCGATGAGTCAGCACATCGCGCACCGTCGTTTTCTGCTTGCCGTGGGCACCGTACTCTGGCCAGTAGCGCGTCGCCGGCGCGTCGTATTCGATGAGCCCGCGGTCGGCCAGGATATGCAACGCGGTTGCTGCAACCGCCTTCGTCACCGAGTACACATTGAACAGCGTTTCGCCGTCGACCAGACGGCCGGTGGACGGATCGGCCACGCCGCTCCATGCGTCGATCATGAGCTTGCCGTTCAGATAGGCCGCCACCTGCACGCCGACCTCACCGCCTTCCCGCGTGGCGCGGTCGAGCGCCTGCTGAACGATAGCGTTGCGCTCCGTTGATGCTTGCACTACCAAGGTCATATCGTGTCTCCCATTCGTGAACATTCGCGTTGACGGGCTACCTCTTGCCGGACTGCGCGGTAATGCCGGCCAGTCCTTCTAGCGCGAGCCCGTAGCCCAGTTCGTCGACCATGCGGCGCTTGAACGGCTGCGTGAAGACCGCGCGCGTGTATCGCAGCGTTTCGATCGGCTTCGCCGCGAGTTCGTGCGCCATTTGCCACGCACGTTCGAGCAAGGTGTCGTGCGCGACGACTTCGCCGACGACGCCGAGCTCCCACGCGCGCTGCGCCGTGATGCGCTCGCCGCTGAGAAGAAAGTAGCGGGCGCGGTTGTGGCCAATCAGCATCGGCCAGACGATCTGCACGCCGTCCGCCGGCACGACGCCGTGAACGAAGTGCGCCTGGTCCGAGATGTCGGCGCGACTGGAGGCCAGCACGATATCCGACAGCACGAGCAACTCGGCATGAATGAGTGCCGGCCCGTTGATCGCGCCGATAACCGGAACCGGAATGTCCAGCAGTTGCATCAGCAGGTCCTGCCCCTCGCGCTGCAGGCGCGGCCAGACTTGCACAAGCGGCTCCGCCGGCAACTCGGCGTCATTCATCGCGTCGCAGAACGAATCGCCGGTACCGGTCAGGATGACTACGCGATTATCGAGGTCGCGTGCGATCTGGTAGAACGCCTCGCCTAGCTGGCTGTGAATGCTGCGATCGAGCGCGCCCCACTTGAGCGGGCCGCCATCGGTATGCAGGCGCACTTGCAAAACACCGTCGCGTCGCTCGAAGTCGATGTTCGTAAAGCGCCCACTGTAGTCTTCAAGGCGGCTCATCGCGCGTCCTCCAGGATCAGGCCGGCGGCGCGCCATGCCATCGCCATCATGGGGCCATTCGTGTTGCCGGAGATCATCGTGGGTGTTACGGAGAGATCCATCACGCGCAGGCGTTCGACACCGCGCACGCGCAGCCGCGAATCGAGCACGGCAAGCGTGTCCGATCCCATCTTGCAGGTACCGCAAGCGTGATATCCGGATTGGCCTTCACGCCGGTAGAGGTCGAGAATCTCGTCATCGGTCTGGACGGCGGGGCCTGGGCGTGTCTCCCCTGCCAGCAGGCTGGCAAGCGGCTCGGCGGCCAGCACGCTGCGCATGAACCGGAATGCGTTGACAGCCGTCTGCCGGTCGTACGGATCGGCAAGGTAGTTCGCGACGACTTCGGGCGGCACGCGGGGGTCCGCGGACTGGATCCTGACGTGCCCTTCGCTGCGCGGGCGCAGCGGGTAGCTGAAGAGCTGCATGCCTGGGAACGACTCGAACGCGTAACCGGCCGCGCCGAAATCCATCGAGTACGGCGCCATCATCAGTTGAACATCGGGACGCATCGCATCCGCCGCGGTCTTGACGAAGCCGCCCACCTGGTACGAGCCGAGCGACATCACGCCACGGCGGAACAGCAGATACTGCATCGCGTTGCGCCATAAGCGCATGCCGCTGAACTGCCGATTCTGCGAATCGCGCCAGTGCCGCAGGCGGGCCTGCAGCATATATAGATAGTGCTCGCGCAGGTTCCGTCCGACCCCCGGACTCGCCGCCACGACAGGAATGCCAAGCAACTGCAGATGGCCGGGATCGCCCACGCCCGACAACTGCAAAAGCCGCGGCGACTCGATCGCGCCCGCCGAGAGCACGACCTCGCGACGCGCACGGTAAGCGATCTGCTGCCCCGCGCTTTCGCCCTGCACGCCGACGGCGCGCGTGCCGTCAAACACGATTCGCGCGGCTTGCGTGCCGGTAGCGACTGTGAGGTTCTTGCGCGCCCTCGCGGGCTTCAGAAAGGCTTCGGCCGAGCTTTGCCGACGACCGTTGCGTATCGTATAGATCAGATAGGCCACGCCCTCATGATCGAGCCTGTTGATATCTTCCACGCGCCGCACGCCGAGCGACCGGCACGCTTCGAGTACGGCCTCGCCGATTCGATTGCGCTGCGCGTACGGTGACACTTTCAGCGGGCCGCCCTCTCCACGCAGCTCATCGGCGCCGAGCGCGTGATCTTCGATGCGCCGGAAGCAAGGCGCCAGGTTCTGCCAGCTCCAGCCCTCGACACCCAGTTCGGCCCATCCGTCGTAGTCCTCGGGATGACCTCGCATATACACCATGCCGTTGATGCTGCTGGAACCGCCGAGCATCTTGCCGCGAAACCAGATTTCGTTGCGATGCCCGTTGCCGTGATCGGGCTGCACCGGAATGAACCAGGCATGAGCCGGGTCGCCCAGCAGCTTGCCAAAGCCTTTTGGCATCCGGATCAACGGATTGCGATCTTCCGGACCTGCCTCGATGAGTAGCACGGTATGGTGCCCGCTCTCCGAAAGACGATTGGCTAGCACGCAACCCGCCGCACCCGCGCCAATCACGATAAAGTCAAACTCGGTCATCTATGCGTTCTCCACCGTCCGTGCCTTGTCGGCCAGCCCCATCCATTGCACGCGAGGCCGGCGTTGTTCCTGTTAGCCGAAGATGACGGGAATCGAATGCGGAACGCGCATCATGATCCCGTTGATCGGTGGAGCTGGCGCGGCCGGATCGAGCCGAAGATTGGGCAGGCGATCGAGAATCGCGTTGAGCGCACGCGTCATTTCCACGCGCGCCAGGTGCTGGCCGATGCACACGTGCGGGCCATAGGCGAATGCAAAGTGCCGGTGACCCGCCTTGCGATAGATGTCGAACCTGTCCGGATCGGCGAAACGGCTGGGGTCGCGATTGGCGCTGCCCGCCACCACGTCGAGAAATGCGCCGGCAGGAATCTCGACACCGCCGAGCGTGACATCACGCGTCGCCATACGCGACTGCATCAGCACGGGGCCGTCCCAGCGCAGAGCCTCTTCGATCGCCGCCGCGACCAGCGTGCGATCCTGGCGCACCGCTTCGAGCTGTGCCGGATCGCGCAGCAACGCAAACAACAGTACGCTGGTCGCGCGATAGGTCGTGTCGCCGCCCGCATTCACCAGCTGGCGAAGAAACGAAATGACGACCTCGTCCGGTAGCCGCTCGCCGTCCACCTCCGCGGTGGCCAGCGAGCTCACCAGATCGTCGCCGGGATTACTGCGGCGCTCGTCGACAAGCCGCGCGAAATAGGTGCCCAGCTTCGTCGATGCCTCCACGCCATGCTCGACATCGATCGAAACCAGCGTCTGTGCGATGGCGAGCTTGTGAAAGATCTTTACGTCTTCCGGCGGCAATGCCAGTTGCCGATAGATGATGTTGAACGGGTAGTGAAGCGTGAACTCGTTGACGAGATCCGCATGTCCGCGATCCATGAACTTCGACATCAGCTCGCTCACCACCGGGTCGACCAGCGTATCGCCCCATGCCGCGACGGTGTGCGGCAAAAAGGCCTTCTGGAAGATGCGGCGGTAGCGCGGGTGCTCGGGCGCATCCATCGTCGAGATACTGCGCCCGAAGCTGATGCCGAGATTGCGCTCGTAAGACTTGTTTGAAAACGTTGCCGGGTCGCCAAGCACCTTCGAGACTTCGTCGTATCCGAATACGGAATAGTGCGCGACATCGGACATGGTCAGGTCCGCCGCGCCGCCCATCAGCACACGGTAGTCACCTTCCTGAACCGCAGCCTGTTCCCGCAGTTCCGCAATGCGTGGATAAGGGTCCGCATCGGCACCGTAAGCGAGTGAATCCTCGAAAAAGGGGTTGAACTCAGGATCGTCGAAGTCCTCAAGTCGCAGCGCGCCGGCCATGGTTCCTGTCTCCGTTGATCGTTGGTTTGCAGGCACCTCTGCTTTTGCGCGAGGTACCAATAGTTGAACTATGTTCTATTTTGCACAAGTGTGCAAGATCGATTTATCATTCGCGGAAGGGGATGTTGCGCGCTTTCTGGCTCGCGCCCGCCATCAAAGGGAAACCATGCCGTCCAGCACTACGCACGCCGCCAGCAGACGGGCAACTGCCGACAACGAGCCGCGTGCCACGGCGCGCAGCACGACGCCAGAGCGCATTCTCGATACGGCCGAGCGGCTGTTCGCGGTGCACGGCTACTTCGGCACGTCGATTCGCGACATCATGCAGAGCTGTGGCATGGAGCTGAGCCTCGCGCGGTACCACTTCGGCAGCAAAGACGCGCTGTTTCAGCAGGCGATCGGCCGTCGCGCCGCGGTGATCAGCCGGCAGGTGATCGAATCGCTCGAGGCCGAACTGGCACCGCTGCAAGGCAAGCGTCCCAACGTGGAAGCAATCGTGACCGCACTTTCCGCACCAGCCTTCGCGCATCTGAAGAGCGGCGATCCGGGGTGGCGAAATTACTTGCGCCTGCTGACCCAGATTGGCTGTCTTCTGGAGCGCCCCGATCTCACGGCGCCGTTTTATGACCAATACGCACCTGCGGCCGCGCGCTACCGTGACGCCTTCGCCAAGGCACTTCCCCGCGTCACGCGGGAGACCGTCGAACTGGTGCAGCATTTCGTCGAGTCCGTGTTTCATCTCGTGCTCAACGAGCTTTACGCGCAGGAAGCGCGCTCCGGAGCCAAGGCACTTACGACAGCACATATCGAGCGCATGCGCACCTATTTGATTCGTTTCGCGGTTGGCGGCATCGAGGCGATGGTCAGCTCCGGCTCGGCCCAACGGGGTTCATGAGCATTGACAGGCGCAGCGACCGTCGTTCACAATTTAGAACATTATTCAGACTTACTGTGGCCGCAGCGAGCCTGCGGCCGTGCGAGATGGAGTTAGCCTCATGACAGCTGGAGACGCAGAGAACATCGCGCTGATCGTCGGGGCGGGTCACGCAGCAGGAGAATGCGCGACCGCGATCCGAGAACAGGGATGGACGGGACGCATCGTGATGGTGGGAGAGGAACCGCATTTGCCCTACCAACGGCCGCCGCTCTCCAAGGCATTCCTGTCGGGCGAATCGACCGCCGAGCAGCTGTACCTGAAACCGCTGTCGACGTACGACAAAGCGCGTGTCGAGTTCATCCCGAACACGCGCGCGCAGCACATCGACCGTGACGCGAAACGGGTCACGCTGTCCAACGGCAGCGAAATCAGCTATACGAAACTGGTTCTGGCCACCGGCGGCCGCGCGCGGCGCCTCGCGTTGCCGGGTATCGAAGCGACCGAGAAGCTGCAGAATTTTCACTACCTTCGCACGCTCGATCACGTCGCGCGGATTCGAAACCAGTTTCATGCCGGCTCGCGCCTCGTGATCATCGGCGGTGGATATATCGGGCTGGAAGTGGCCGCCGTAGCCGTGAAGCGCGGCTTGCGCGTCACCGTGCTCGAAGCGTTGCCGCGCGTCCTCGCGCGCGTCACGGCTCCCGAGCTTTCCAGGTTCTACGAGGAAGTTCACCGCGAAGCCGGAGTCGACATCCGTACCAACGCGATCGTGAGTGGGTTCGAACTCGACGCATCCGGCGACGCCGTTGCCGCCGTGTGCTGCGCGGACGGCACGCGCGTCGCCGCGGATCTCGTCATCGTCGGCGTGGGACTGGAGCCCGCCACCGAACTCGCGCAAGCGGCCGGCCTTGCTGTCGACAACGGCATCATGGTCGACGAACACACGCGCACGTCCGACCCGGACATTTTTGCGGTCGGGGATTGCACCAACCACCCCAACCCTTCCCTTGGACGGCGCCTGCGTCTCGAGTCGGTCCCTAACGCGCTGGAGCAGGCCCGCACCGCCGCTGCGTCGTTGTGCGGCAAGGAGCGTGTCTACAACAGCGTGCCGTGGTTCTGGTCCGACCAATACGATCTGAAGCTCAAGATGGTCGGCTTGTCCTTCGGCTACGACGAGTTCGTCCTGCGCGGCGATCCCAAAGCCCGCTCTTTCTCGGCGTTTTATCTCAAGGACGGCGTCATGCTCGCGGCCGATACGGTCAGCCGTGTACCCGAATTCGTGCTGGCCAAGCGTTTCGTTGCCGAGAAAATTCCGGTCCGCGCCGCCGATCTCGCCAACGAATCGATCCCGTTGAAAAGTCTGCTTCCCTAGTCCAATTCATTTTTCAGAGGTTCACAAGCCATGCCGCTCATTCGATTCATCCAGCCGGACGGCAGCGAGGCCGCCGTAAGCGCCAACGTTGGCGATTCAGTCATGCAAACAGCGGTGAACAATCAGATCCCAGGCATTCTCGGCGATTGCGGCGGCAGCTGCAGCTGCGCAACCTGTCACGCGTATGTCGACGACACCTGGAGCAGCCACATGCCAGCGGCGGAATCCTATGAAGTCGACATGCTCACCTGCGCGATGGACGTGCGCGAAAACAGCCGTCTGACATGCCAGATCTTCATGACGCCGGAACTGGACGGGCTGGTGGTGCGTCTGCCCGATCTGACGGCGTAAGCGCGAGGAGCAGGGAGGCCTGCCGCACGACGCCGATCTCCACGATGCGGAAGTTTGCGCGGCCCTCACTCCTTGCATTCCTCGCCAGTCCCACGAATGGCTACGTGGCGGGGCCAGGAGCCGAAGACGAGACCGCGCTTACGGCGCTTTCGTCAACGCGTCGATCGCGTGCTGTTCGCTGTTGCTCCAGAACGCCGCCCACGTCGGAAATCCTTGCGGAAGACGCGGCTGATACCGATCGCCTTCATACTTGCCGGGCCAGTTCTGCAAGCGCGGCGCACCGGGGCGAGCGAGCCAGTCCGTCGAATACCAATGCTGTTCGTCGCGACGCTCGAAGCACCACTGCCCGTCGCGCCGCACGTAGTGATCGAAGTAGCAGATCGCCATCACCACCCACGCTCCGTTGTCCTCGTGCTCCGCGCGACAATAGACGCTTCCCGTCGCATGGTCGGCATCGATGAAATCGACGACGTGGCCGCAGATCTGGTGAATGCTGCGATAAAAGCCACGCAGAATATGCTCGGACCCGTAGAACGTCTTCAATGCCGCGCGCCCTACGCCCCATCGGCCGCAATCGACGTCTTCGGCGAACAGTTGCACCAGGCTGTCCAGATCGCGCGAATCGACCGCGAGCGCGTATCGGACGGGCAACTGTTGGATGGCGAGCTGCGCCTCGATGCGCTCGATACGCGCGAGCAGCGCTGAATCCGTCGTCATGCCTTCCCCTTCGTAGCGTTGGCCATCGCGGCCGGGCGCGCGCGGATTTCGTCGGCATAGTAAGGCTGGTGTGAAAGAAGTCCGCCATCGACGTTGAACACCTGGCCCGTGACGAACGCCGCCTCATCCGACGCGAGATACACCACCGCGTGTGCAATGTCTTCGGGCTGCCCGAGGCGAGGCGTGAGATGGTGGCTCAGCATCATCTCTCCGGTCTCCCCCGCGTAGTACGCCTGGGTCACCGGCGTGACGATCAGGCCCGGAGCGATCGCGTTGCAGCGTATGCCCTCCTTGCCGTGCTGCGCGGCGACGTAGCGCGTCAGCGCCTCGATACCGGCCTTGCAGACACCGTACGCGCTGTACCCCAGCGCGCCCGCCTGAGCGGCACCGGAAGAGGTATTGATAATCGAACCGCCGCCTCGTGCGCGCATCAGCGGCAGCGCGCACCGCGAGGCCAGCATGGTGCCGCGAAGATTGATGCGCATCGTGTCGTCCCAGACCCCGACGTCGAGTGCCTCGACTGCCGCATCGACCGTACTGGAAAGCGATGTGGCCGCGGCGTTGTTATGCAGGATATCGAGCCCGCCCCAAGTCTTGAGCGTCAGATCGAACAATGCATCGATCGAACTTTCGTCGCCGATATCGACCTGTGCCGGGACCGCGTGCCCCCCCGCTTCGTTAATACGACGAACCTGTTCCTGCGCGCCTTCGAGATTCAGGTCCGCCACGACGAGCAAGGCGCCCTCCTGCGCGAGCCTGGCGGCACAGGCAGCGCCGATACCGGATGCGGCCCCGGTCACGATGGCAATCTTTTGCTTCACGCGTTGCATGATCTGCTCCCTGTCTCAGGTCGTTATCGGTGTCCGGCCGCCTGCCGCAACGCGGTCGAGATGAAAGTCGATATCGCCGAACATCTTCTCCATCATCGTCATCTTGCGGAAGTAGTGCCCTACCGGATATTCCTCGGTGAGCCCCATGCCACCGTGCAACTGGATGCCCTGCGCGCAAACGAAGCGATTGGCGCGCGCGGTAACGGCTTTGGCCGCCGAGATGACGCGGCTGCGTTCGGCCGCCGGGCCGTTCAGGTGCGCGATCCCGCAGTACAGCATCGAGCGCGCTTCCTGCGTGGCGACGAACATCTCAGCCATGCGATGCTGCAACGCCTGGAACTTGCCGATCGGCTGGCCGAACTGCGAGCGTCCCTTGATGTACTCCGAGGTGATCGCCATCACGGCTTCCATCATGCCAAGGCTCTCGGCCACGCTCGCGAGACTGGCGAGTTCCGTTGCCTGCGTGAGCACCTGCAGCGAGCGTTCAGGTCCGACGATCAATGCATCTTCACTGAGCTCGACGTTATGCAGGTCGATATCCGCGGCACGCGATCCATCGAGCAAGCGGTACGACCGGCACGTTACGCCCGCGCCCCGGCGATCGACAAGAAAAATGCCCACGCCTTGCGACGCGCCTTCGACTCGCGCGGTCACGAGCAGTTGGTCCGCCGACGCGCCGGCGATCACCAGCGTCTTCGCGCCGCTGATCAGGTAACCCGAGGCGCTCTTGAGCGCGTGCGTTTGCGCGTGGCACCCCAGCTTGTATCGGCTGCCCGCTTCGCTGTCCGCGAGCGACAGCAGCAGCGTGCCGTCGATGACGGCGGGCAGCAGCGTCTCACGCCGGCGCCGCGCATCGCCTCGTTCGATGATCGTGGCGCAAAGCAGCGCCGTCTGCACGACCGGCTCGAGCGCCATACCGCGGCCGAGCGCCTCCATCACGATCGCCGTTTCAACGAACGAGCACCCGAGACCGCCGACGTCTTCCGGCATCGTCAGCCCCAGCCAGCCAAGTTCGGCATAGGCGCGCCAATGTTCGCGGCTGAAACCCTCTTGCCCCGATGCGATGCGCGTGCGCGCCTCGAATCCATACTCCTGCTGAACGTAGCGCTCTGCGCCGTCCTTCAGCATCAATTGTTCTTCGGAGAAGTTGAAGTCCATGGCTACAGTCCAAATGCCAGCTTGGCAATGATGTTCTTCTGCACTTCGCGCGCGCCGCCATAGATCGTGGAGGCGCGTGCGATCAGATAGCCCGACGTGCGGCCGCCCATGTAGTCCGGCCAATTTTCGTCGACCGCCAGATCACCCTGCGGCTCGCCGTGGTCGTCGAAACGCATCGCGCGGGGACCGAGTGCGTCCATTTGCAGCTGCGTCACGCGCTGTTGCATCTCCGACCCGCTGATCTTCAGCGCAGAGACGACCGCATCGAGATTGCGCTCGCTCTTCTCTTCCGCAAGGATGCGGAGCACCGACCATTCGAGCGCCATCAGGTCCGCTTCGACCTCCGCGACCTTGCGCGCGAACCCGGGTGTATCGATGAGCCGCACGCCGTCCTTCCGCTCCTGCTCCGCGATATCTTTCGCGCGCTGCAGCTCGCGTTTGTTGAAGTACAGGAACGCGCTCGCCGTGCGCTCCTTCTCGAGGAGGTACTTCGCATAGGTCCATCCCATGCCGGCCTCGCCCACGAGATGCGACTTCGGCACACGCACGTTTTCGAGGAACACTTCATTCAGGCCCTTGCCGCCCTCGATCGAAACGATCGGACGCACCGTGATGCCCGGTGTGTCCATGTTGACCAGCAGGAAGGAAATGCCTCGTTGCGGCTTGACGCTCGTATCGGTCTTGACGAGGAAGAAGCCCCAGTCGGCAATCGTTGCGTCGCTGGTCCAGATCTTCTGGCCGTTGATCACGTACTCGTCACCGTCGAGCACGGCCGTGGTCTTCAGTCCAGCCAGATCCGAGCCCGCGTTCGGCTCCGAAAAGCCCTGGCACCAGAACTCGTCGCCACGCAGAATAGGCCCGAGAAAACGCTCCCTCTGCCAGTCCGAGCCGAACGCGATGATGACGGGCGCCACCATCTGCGTCGACTGCCACCCATAGTCCATGGCATCGGCGTTGTACAGCTCTTCCATGAAGATATGCTTGCGAAGCCCGCTCCAGCCGGTGCCGCCATGTTCGACGGGCCAATGGGGCGCACCCCAGCCGCGCTCGTACAGAATGCGCTGCCATCTGCGGATGTCATCGCGCGCAGGCGGATGCACGCCGACACGCCAGCGGCGTGAAATGTCGGCCGGCGCATGCTCACGGAAAAACGTTCTGACTTCCCGACGAAATGATTCGTCTTCCTCGCTATAGCCCAAATGCATGCCTGACTCCTGAATCTCTTGCGCCCTCGTTGTCTGCTCTGTCGCGCCACTGCGCCGCGCTTGTGCGGGTGCTCCGCCTAGCGGCCTCTGAAAGCCGGGGCGCGTTTTTCTCTCGCGGCGAGCCGGCCCTCCGCGGCGTCCTCGGAGTTCACCGCGAGCGCCACCGCGTTCAGTTCCTGCGCAAGAAACTCTTCCATGCCACCGGGGTTCAACCTGAACAACTGCTTGGTCAGCCCGAGCGAGAAAGTCGGGCCAGCCGCCAGCTCGCCAGCCAGCTTTTCGGCGGCCGCGTCAAGCTCGCCGTCCTCGACGAGATGGCTGGCAAGACCCATATCGAGTGCTTCCTTGCCGCTCAGCCGGCGATTCAGATACATGATTTCCTTGGCGCGAAACTCGCCGCAATGACGCGCAAGCAGATGCACCATGCCGCCTTCAGGTAAGGTGGCGCGCATCAGGAAGGCGGGAATGAACTGCGCCGTATCGGAAACGATGAGCTGGTCCGCGCACAGCGCAAAGCTCCATGCAATTCCCACCGCAACCCCGCGTACCGCCGCGACCATTGGCTTGTTCAGGTTGTACAACCGAAGCGCGATCTTCTGATACACCGCCATCGATGCGCGCGCGTGCGCCACACTCATCTGCGGTGGCGCGGCGCCGCTGCCCTTGATGTCGGCACCGGCGCAAAATGCGCGGCCTGCGCCAGTGAGAATCACCGCGCGAATCTCCGGATCCTTGTCGATGCGATCGAGGTGGCCGAGAATCAGATCAAGCATTTCCGGCGTCAGCGCGTTGAGCTTCTCGGGGCGGTTCAGACACAGCGTCGCAACCGCGCCGTTCAAAGTGAGTTCAACATCCATGATGTTCGGCTCTTCGTCTGAGTTTGGTTCGTCCGTTCGACGGTCTGGTCAACTGCCGCGAGCATGCAGGCGGATCATCCCGTCGCCGAACGGCTCGTCGCGGCGCTTGAGCGCTTCCTTCAGGCCAACCGCTTCCATGTCCGCCTTGAACTGCGAGCGGCGCGGCCCCAGGCTCTGGTGAGCCCGTGAGTCGTTTTCCACCGCGAGCCGCTGAAGCGTGCGCGAACCGGCCAGCTCCAGCCCGATGTTGACAATGCGCTTGTTGGCCGCAAGCAGATCGGCATCGACAAACGACAGACGGCGTGCCAACTCGCCCACCTCCGCTTCGAGCTGCTCTGCCGGCACCGCATCCATGACGAGCCCGATCTTCGCGGCGTCGCGGCCCGTCAGCGAGTCGCCAGACAGCAGCAGGCGCTTCGCCCACTGCGGGCCGACGTGATAGAACCACATGTGCGCAGGTGGCGAGCCGTTCGCGCGCGTGGCGGGAAAGCCGATCCTTGCGTTGTCGGCGGCGATCACCATGTCGCACGCCAGCGCGAGATCCGTGCCGCCCGCAAGACAGTTGCCATGCACCTGCGCGATGATCGGCTTGTGGATATCGGCCATCAGATTGACCGTCTCCGATTGCCGCTCCATCGACCAGCAGTCGTCGTCGAAGCTGCGAATCGTTCCACGATAGTCACCCGGATCAGCGGCGTCCGCGGCCCGATCCGAATACGTCGTCACCAGATCGTAGCCTGCGCAGAAGTCGCGGCCAGCTCCCGACAGCACGATCACGTTCACCGATTTGAGGTCGTCGGCTTCGAGCAACGCGGCCTTGAGTTCCTGCAGAAGCGGATTGTTGATGGCGTTGCGCTTGTCCGGACGACTCAGCGTGATGCGCGCAACGCGTTGCGCCACTTCAAACTTCACGCACTCCGATGTTTTCAGCCATTTGGCCATGGTCGATTCCCTCCAATTGAGGCGATTGCCGTTCACCGGGCAAACTGCGCGCGCAGACTGACCTTGCTGATCTTGCCCGTCGGCAGCCTCGGCAATTCGTCGACGAATGCAATGGCTTTCGGACATTTGTAGCTCGCGATCAAGCCGCGACAGAACTCGATCAATTCGGCTTCGCCCGCTTGCTCGCCACGGCGCAACACGACGATCGCCTTGACGCACTCTCCCCACTTCTCGTGCGGCACGCCGATCACCGCCACGTCGATGACTGCCGGATGCTGGAGCAGCGCATCTTCGACTTCACGGCTGTAGATGTTCTCGCCGCCGGAAATGATCATGTCCTTCTTGCGGTCGACGAGGAAAATGTAGCCCTCCTCGTCCTGGTAGCCCATGTCGCCCGAGCGATACCAGCCATCGCGCAGTGCTTCCACCGTCGCCACGCTGTTGTTCCAGTAGCCACTCAACTGCGTCTGCGAGCGCAGCCAGACCTCGCCGGTCTGGCCTTGCGGCAGATCGTTGCCTTGATCGTCGACGATGCGCAGGTCGATGCCGGGGCACGGGCGCCCCACCGATGCGAGACGCCGTACCTGTTCCGGAGACCCTTTGGGCTTGACCTCGTGCGCAGGCAACCAGCAGGCGTTGCTCTCGGTCATGCCGTACTGGACCGAAAACACCGGGCCGAGCACCTGAATGCCGCGCGACAGCAGCGGTGCAGGCACCGGCGCTGCCGCCGTGACGATGTTTTCGATGCTGGACACGTCATAGCTCGACAGTTCGGGCACATCGAGGACCGCCTGAAGCATCGCGGCAACCATGAACGTGAAGGTGATGCGTTCTTCGGCGATCGTCTCGAGCATTTGCTTCGGCTCGAAGACGCGATGCACGACCGTCGTGCCGCCCATCCAGGCCACCGAATTAACGAAGCCAATTCCACCGACGTGGAACGCCGGGGTCGTCTGTAGCACGCGGGTATTGCCCGAAAACTCCGTCACCAGCGCGCAGCTTTCTGCGGTGACGCACATGGCATGGTGCGTGCGCACGACGCCCTTGGGACGCCCCGTGGTGCCGCTCGTGTACATCAGGTACGCGTAGTCTTCCGGTTTCGAACGGATCGGCGGCCCTTCCACTGGGCCGGCTTTCATCACCGCCTCGAACGAAACGGCCCAATCCGGTGCGTCGCCAATGCAGATGTACTGCTCGATTTCGGGCAGTTGCGAACGCAGTCCGTTCACGACATCGGCATACTGAGCCTCGAATACGAGCGCCTTAGGGGCCGCGTCCTTAAGAATATAAAGAATCTCCGCGGGGGCCAGCCTGAAATTGACGGTTGCCAGAATGAAGCCGGCCCATTCGCATGCACGGTAGCTCTCGTAGTACTCCGCGCAATTCATCGCGAGGATCGCAACCCGGTCCTGACGCCGCAGGCCGCGCTCATATAGCGCTCCCGAAAAGCGGCGTGCACGCTCCGCCAACTGACTGTGCGTCAGACGCCGGTCGGCGTACACGAGCGCCGTGTGGTCGGCATGCAAGCGAGCGTTTCGCTCGATCATCTCGCCAAGGGTTCTCATCTCAATCCCGTCGTTGTTTTGTCAGATCGACTGTTAGCCAGCGAGCGTCTGCGGATCGGCCAACACGGTTCCAATGAATGCGGCGAACCGCGCCGCGTCGGCTCCGTTGATCACTCGATGGTCGTAGCTGAGCGACAGGGGCAGCATCTTGCGCCAGCTGACGCCGCCGTCGTCCGCCGGCGCGGCTACCAGCCGGGTTTTAGTCACGCCGAGAATCGCCACCTCCGGCGCATTGACGATAGGCGTAAAACCAGTACCGCCAAAGCCGCCGAGCGAACTGATCGAAAAGCACCCGCCCGACATCTCTGCCATCGATAAACCCTTTTCGCGAGCCTTCTGCGAAATTGCCGCAAGTTCCACCGAGAGTTCTTCGACGCTCTTCCTGTCGCAATCGCGCAGCACCGGCACCAGCAATCCGAAGCGCGTGTCCACGGCGACCCCGATGTGGAAGTACTTCTTCAAAACGATGTTTTTGCCGTCACCGTCGAGCGACGCGTTGAATTGCGGGAACTCCTGCAAAGCCCGCACCACGGCTTTGATAAGGAAGACGAGCGGCGTCAGCTTAACCACCGTGCCCGCCTCGTTACGGGCCTTGCGATAAGTTTCGAGCGACGTAATATCAGCGTCGTCGTGGTGGGTCACATGCGGGATCGTCAGCCAGTTGCGCGACAGGAAGGCTCCTGTGAGCTTCTGGATGCGCGACACCGGCTTGACTTCCACCTCGCCGAATTCGGCGAAATCGACCTGCGGCCAAGGCGGCAGATTCGCGCCGAAAGCGGGGACTGCAGCCTCGTCGGGGCCGGTATTCACATCGGACTGCGGTCGCGTAGCAACGGATTCGACACTCATCGCGGATGCCTCTTCGAACGACTGTTGGACAGCGTGACGGCCTGCGGCCAATCAGACGATTTCCGCCAGCACCGTGCCGACGGGATACACTTCGCCAACCTGGGCAACGATGCGCAGCGTGCCCGACGCGGGCGACTCGACCTCCTGAATCGATTTGTCGCTTTCGAGCGCGTAGAGAATCTGCCCTTCGCTCACGGTTGCGCCGTCGTCCGCCAGCCATTCGGCTAGCGTGCCTTCGTTCATGGAAAAGCCCAGTTTGGGAAGCAGCACTTGTGTGGTCATGACCTTGCTCTATTGATGATGGAATTCCGGGCGTTCGTGCCTGTCATTTCAGCGTCGCGCGAACCGCCGATTCGATTTCGGCCACGCCCGGTACGAACGCGTCTTCGAGCGGCTTCGAGAACGGCACGGGGCAGAATTGCGCGCCTACGCGCTGCACGGGCGCCTTGAGCTCGCGAAAGAGGGCTTCGTAGATACGGGATGCGATTTCCGCACCCACGCCGAACGGTTTGACGGCTTCGTGCACGACAACGGCGCGCCCGGTTTTTGCAACCGAAGTCAGGATAGTTCCGGTATCCAACGGAGAGACGGTGCGCAAATCGATCACTTCGCAGGCGACACCATCTTTGGCCAGCACTTCGGCAGCAGCCATGGCTTCCTGCACGCGGCGGCTGTAGCTGATCACCGTCACGTCGGTACCCGCGCAAATCACGTTGGCTTTGCCAAGCGGAATCGCCACGCCGCGCTCCGGCGCACTGCCCGGATTCCAGTAGGTCGGCATGTTCTCGATGAAAAGGCAAGGGTCGTCATCACGGATGCAGGACAGCATCAGGCCATACGCATCGGCAGGATTCGACGGTGTGACGACCTTGATGCCGGCAACGTGCGCAAACCAGGCCTCGAGGTAGTCGGCGTGCTGACCACCCGTGCCGAAGCCCGCACCCGTCATGGTGCGGATGACGATCGGCACATGGGTCTGTCCGCCCGACATGAACCGCAGCTTCGCGGCGTGATTCACGATCATGTCCATCGCGACGGTCGTGAAGTTCATCAGCATGATTTCCGCCACAGGACGCATCCCGACCATCGAAGCGCCGATTGCCGCACCGATGATGGCCTGCTCCGAAATCGGCGTCGAACGCACCCGCGACGTGCCGTATTTCGACGACAGTCCCTTCGTTACGCCGACAATGCCGCCCTCCTGGCCGTCGGCAACGTCTTCACCCAGCACGATTACGTTGGCGTCGGCGGCCATCGCGTCGTCGAGCGCGAAGTTGACCGCCTGGATGGTGTTGATGTTGGTTGGCTGCTGGCTCATGCAAGTACCTCGTCCTTGAAGATGTCGCGCCGAAGCTCCGCGACATCGGGATATTCGCTCGACAGCGTGAATTCGACCGCAGCGTCGATCTGCGCCTCGTGGTCGGCTTCCATCGCAACCAGTTGCTCCTCGGTCGCATGCTTCGCATCGATGAGCCACTGACGGAACAGCGGCACCGGATCCTTCGCGAGCCAGGCGGCCTTTTCGTGCTTGTCCATATAGGCGTCGGGGTCGCCGAACACGTGCCCCTGAAAGCGGAACGTGTTCGCTTCGATCAGCGTCGGGCCGCCGCCGTTGCGCGCGCGTTCGACCGCTTCGTGCGCCGCCTTGTGCATCTGAATCGGATCGTTGCCGTTCACCGTGATGCCCGGCATCTGGTACGCGACGGCGCGCTGGGCGATGTTCGGCACGGACGTGCCATACGCGTATTTGGTGTGCTCGGCATAGCCGTTGTTCTGGCAGACGAAAATCACCGGCAACTTCCACACGGACGCCATATTCAGCGACTCGTGGAAGGCGCCAATGTTTGATGCGCCGTCACCGAAGTAGGCCACGGCCACGCGCGACTCACCGCGAATCTGCGCGGCGAGCGCAAGCCCATTTGCGATCGGCATCGAACTGCCGACAATGCCGGTCGTCACCATGACGCCCGACGCGGGATGCGTGACGTGCATCGGGCCGCCCTTGCCTTTGCACGTGCCCGTCACTCGCCCTCCGAGCTCGGCCCAGAGTTCCTTGAGCGGCACACCTTTGGCGATCATGTCGTGGACGCCGCGGTAGATCGTGCAGATGTAGTCGTCGTCGGTGAGACACACCGACATCGCCGACGGAATCACTTCCTGGCCGCGCGGCGAGTAGTACGGCATCACCAGCTTGCCGGCCTTGATAACGGCGCGAAAGCGCTCATCGTTCTGCTTGATGAGAGCCATGCGCCTGTAGATGTCGACCAGGACTTCGCTGCTGGGCGGCTGATAGGCATTCATTCGTCACTCTCCTGTGTCACCAGATCTTTTGCGCGCCGCTCGCATGCAGCGCCGCGATGTAACCGAACACGAACGATGCGCCGATGCTGCTGCCGGCGCCCGGATAACACCGGCCAACCACGGATGCCGTGCAGTTGCCGGTGGCGTACAGTCCAGGGATTTGCGAACCATCGTCCTTCAGCACGCGCCCGTATTCGTCGGTCACGAGACCGCCTGCCGTGCCCACATCGCCTGGATACATGCGCACGGCGTAGAACGGCCCCTCCTCGATCGGCCCGAGATTGGGGTTCGGTTTGATGGTCGGGTCTCCATGACAGCGATCGAATGCGCGCGAGCCGCGACCGTAATCTTCGTCGACGCCCGTTTCGCAGAAGCCGTTGAAGCGCTTGACGGTCTCGAGCAGCCCAGCACGGTCGATACTGCATTTCGCGGCCAGTTCTTCGAGCGTGTCAGCCTTGATCATGTATCCGCTGTCGAGCCACTTCTGCGGAATCTGGCCCGGCATCGCCGTGCCCCACGGGTAGTACTTACGCTGCCGGCTGTCCATCACGACCCATGCGGGAACGGCCTTACCCGTCTGCTTGTGGCGCTGGTACATGCGTTGACCGATTTCCATGTACGCTCCCGCTTCGTCGCAAAAGCGCTCGCCGTCCTGATCGACCATGATCGAAAACGGCAGCGACAGGTCGAGGTGATGCATGAACGGCAGCGGCGAGCCATCCGGTGCGCGTGCACCTTCGGGCAATTCCTCGTTGGGACCGAGCGACGTCACGACCCACCACGCTTCCTCCATGCAGTCCACTGCGCCGCCGAGCGCAATCGCGGCTTGCAGGATTTCACCGGTATCGCCCGGATTCGCATTGGTCCAGTCCGCGGACGACGGCTGCGGCTGGTACCTGCGGCGCATTTCCGCGTTGTGTGAAAAGCCGCCGGTATTCAGCAGGACGCCTTCGCGAGCGCGCACGCGCAACTCGCGGCCGCTGCGTACCGCGACGATGCCGGTCACGCGTCCGTCCTCGACGATGAACTCGCGCACCGGCGTGTCCGTCCAGATCGGCACGTTCGCGCGCAGCGCCATCTGCAGCATGCGCCCCTGAATCGCCGCGCCGTTGGCCACGAGCTCCTTGCCGGTGATCTTCTGATAGAGCATCCGGCCACCCAGTTGCATCGCCTTGCGCTTGCCGCCCCACGTCCGCTTCATCAGAAACAGTTGCGGATACTCGTCCGAGTTGGCCGGCATCGACGGGCCCTTGTAGCGCGACAGACGCGGCGCCCATTCGCCCAGTTCCTTCACGTCGAACAACCTGGCCAGCAGCGACCGGCCACGCGGCTCGCCGCCGGGCAGCGTGTCGTAGTAATCGGACCAGCCGTCCGCGTACACGAACTGCATCCCCTGCTGCTCGAGAAACTCGGCCATCTTCGGGCCGGTGCGCAAGTAAGCCTCGCGTCGCGCGTCAGAAGTCCCCGGCCCTTGATAAGTAACCGCCGCATCGAAGTACTGGCGCGCGCGTTCATAGGAATCGCTGACGCCGTGACGCTTCATCACATGATTGTTCGGAAGCCACCAGACCCCGCCCGAATATCCGGTCGAGCCGCCGACCTTCGCCTGCTTCTCGATGATCAGTGCTTCTTTGCCGACCGACTTGCAGGCAAGCGCGGCACACATCGAACCCCCACCGCTGCCGACCACCACGAAGTCGTAGGTTGCGTCCCAGTTCGTCGACATCACTCATCCCGCGCGATGAATTCGCGCAGCGCGCGATGGAAGTTCGAAACCGACGATTCCTGCAGCGGATTGGTGCGCAAACCCTTGAAGCCGCGCGACTTCATGCCCTGCTGAACGTTGGTCATGTTCTGGAAGTCCTGCCACAGGATCAGGCCGAAGTTCTCCTGCGCGTTCTCCTTCCAGTCGTCCGCGCCGTAATAGAACTCGCGCTTCAACGGCGGCTCCGCCCCAGGCGCGACGCGCTGCAGCGACCAGATGTCGTAGATGCACGAATCCGGGTTGTCGCCATCCGGCCGCGCGCGATAGAACAACGCGCCGTCCGGGTACGGCAGGAACACCAGATTCGGAAACACGTGCCAGTCCGCTCCCGCGCGACCCAGTTGCTCGAAAGAGATCTCGGGCCAGCCCGCACCCTCGGCGATGGCCGCCTCGCGCTGAAATTCCATCGCCTTCCCAAGGACTTCGAACTGGTTACCCGACGGCGACATTTCGGTCATCAGGCGCTTCGCGGCTTCGTAATCGCGCGCGGTATTGATCGCCTTCAGAGTCTCTTCCATTGCCCGGAAAAAGTTCACGAGCCCCTGGCGGACGTCTTCCGGCATCGGCTTGCCGGTCCGCGGTGAGGGCGCGCCGATCATCCGCGTCGCCGTCGAATAACCAAACATCCCATGGCGGCCATAGGAGAAACTGCGCGTCACGTCATCGCCGGCGACGTCGAGCAGTTGCGGATGGGTTGCCGCTACGTGATAACCCTCGTTGAACGCTTCGAGTGCAACCTTCCAGTTGCACGGCAGACGAATCGACTTGTACCAGCGGTAGCGCATCTTTTCGAACTCGAAGCAGTTCGTGATCTCCGGCACCGGGTGGAGAAATTTCGCGAGCGGCTCTGCAGCCGGATCCATATTGATGAACACGAACCCGCCCCACGTATCGACCAGCACGTCCGTGAGACGAAGGTCCCCGTCAGCCATGTCCGGGCAACCTTCCCAATCTTGCCTGTCGAGCACACGCGCAAGACTGCCATCCAGATTCCACTGCCAGCCGTGATAGGCGCAGTGAAATTTCGCGGCCTTGCCACAGCCATTAGTCAGGCGCCGGCCACGGTGCTGGCAGACGTTGAAGAAGGCCTTGATCTGATCTCCCGCGGTTCGCACCACGATGATCGATTCGCCGGCCACGTCGAAGGTCACGAAGTCGCCCACGTTGGGAATCTCTTCCAGACGGCAGGCGACCTGCCAGATTCGCGGCCAGAGGCGCTCTTTCTCGCGCTCGAGAAACTGCTTCGACAGGTAACTGTCCTTCGGGACAAAATCGAGGCGGACAGTGTGCTCACACGAATCGGGACTGGTGTTACCCATTGTTATCTCCTTCGTCATATGGCCGGCGTAGGCACCGGTTCCCGCTTTTTATGTGGCGGCCGCGCGGTCGACGGCCTTATTGCAACTAGCTGTTCAATTATCTTGAACAGCGTTCTGGTCGGTGTCAATCCGGGCGAACGTCAATCGAGCGCCGCGGTCAGTGCCGGGACAGCGTCGAAAAGGTCGGCGCTCAGACCGTAGTCGGCCACCTGAAAGATCGGCGCCTCGCTGTCCTTGTTGATCGCGACGATGACTTTCGAGTCCTTCATACCGGCGAGGTGCTGAATCGCGCCTGAGATACCCACCGCGATATACAACTGAGGCGCGACGATCTTGCCGGTCTGGCCGACCTGATAGTCGTTCGGCACGAAGCCGGCGTCGACCGCGGCGCGCGACGCGCCGACCGCGGCGCCAAGCTTGTCCGCGAGCGCGTCGAGCAGTTTGAAGTTGTCGCCGTTCTGCATGCCTCGGCCGCCCGACACCACGATGTTGGCTGCCGCAAGCTCCGGCCGGCTCGATTTCGTCAGTTCCTGGCCGACGAAACGGGCCTTGTCGAAAGCCGCTGCGGATGCGACGGCGCGCGACGGCGCGGCGGCCGAACCGGTCGCGGCCGCATCGAAGGCGGTCGGACGAATCGTGACGACCTTGATTGCGTCGGACGATTGGACCGTGGCGAGTGCATTGCCGGCGTAGATCGGACGCACGAACACATCGGGGGCCTTGAAAGCGATCACGTCGGAAATCTGCGCGCTGTCGAGCAGCGCGGCTACCCGCGGCATGAAGTTCTTGCCCACGGCCGTGGAGGCCGCGATCACGTGCGTATAACCGCTAGCCAGCGAAACGACGAGTGCGGCCAGATTTTCCGGCAGCCCATGCGCGTATTCGGGTGCATCCGCGACGAGCACTTCGGCGACGCCGGCAACGTTCGCGGCCTGCTCTACCACCGCCGACGCGCCGTGGCCTGCGACCAGTACATGAATGTCGCCGCCCGCAGCGCCCGCCGCCGTGATGGCGTTGAGCGTGGCGCGCTTGAGGCTTGCGTTGTCGTGTTCGGCGATAACGAGAATAGTCATGATCAGATCACCTTCGCTTCGTTACGAAGCTTTTCAATCAGCGCTGCAACATCGGGAACCATCACGCCGCCCTTACGCGCCGGCGGCTCGGTCACTTCGAGAACCTTCAGACGAGGCGCAACGTCGACCCCCAGCGCGTCGGGGCTCAGCGTCTCCAGCGGCTTCTTCTTCGCTTTCATGATGTTGGGCAGCGTCACGTAGCGCGGACTGTTCAGACGCAAGTCCGTCGTGACCACCGCCGGCAGATCGAGCGCGACACGTTCGAGTCCGCCATCGATCTCACGCGTGACGAGTAGTTGTTGACCGTCCACTTCCGTCTTGAACGCGAACGTGGCTTGCGGCCAGCCGAGCAACGCGGCGAGCTTCTGGCCGGTTTGTCCCGAGTCGTTGTCGATGGCCTGCTTGCCGAGCAGCACCAGTTGCGGAGTCTCCCGCGCGGCCACGGCGGCCAGCAGCTTGGCGACCGCGAGCGGCTGCAGATCCGCATCGCTTTCCACCAGCACCGCGCGATCAGCCCCCATCGCGAGCGCCGTACGCAGTACCTCCTGCGATTGCGCGGTTCCCGCCGACACCACGACGACTTCACTCGCCGCGCCCGCTTCCTTGAGGCGCACCGCCTCCTCCACCGCGATCTCATCGAACGGGTTCATGGCCATTTTCACGTTGGCCAGATCGACGCCAGAACCATCGGACTTCACCCGAGGTTTCACGTTGTAGTCGATCACGCGCTTCACCGCGACCAGTATTTTCAATTTGACGCTCCGAACGCTTTGTTGAACAATGTTCTATATTCTGAACTCATCTTTTTGTAGCTGTCAACGAGAAGAATGAGGAGAACGTCGCTTGTCGCTCAATTCGACGCCCTCGTTCGACACCATGGAGACGACCAATGAAGCTCTATCGATGTGAACGGTTTGAAGGTATTGCGGGTCTGGCACTACGCGAGGAACCCGATCCAGCGCCGCCCGACGCTCATCAGGTCCTGGTACAGGTCAATGCGAGTTCGTTGAATTTCCGCGAGTTGCTGCTGATCAACGGTGCGTATCGCGACTGGATGGCGCCTAACTTCATTCCGGCCTCGGACGGCGCGGGCGTCGTGCTTGCCGTCGGCCCAGGCGTGCAGCGCTTCCGACCCGGCGACCGGGTGATGGCCAATTTCGCGCAGAACTGGCACGGCGGCACCCGCCCGCAACACGCGGATACGCTGGGCCGCGGCGCTATCGTCGAAGGCATGCTGCGCGACAAGGCGGTGCTGAGCGAGGAAGAACTGGTTAGCGTTCCGGATCATCTTTCCGACGAGGAGGCCGCAACGCTGCCTTGCGCCGCGCTCACCGCATGGAACGCGCTGTGCCAGCATGCGCCGCTGCTGCCGGGCCAAACCGTGCTCGTACAGGGCTCTGGCGGGGTATCGCTGTTCGCTCTGCAGCTCGCCCGTCTGTTCGGCGCGCGCGTGATCGCGACTTCGTCGAGCGAAGCGAAGCTCAAACGGCTTGCCGAACTCGGCGCCGACGCCACGATCAACTACCGCGACACGCCGAATTGGGATGACGCCGTGCTGCGCCTGACCGATGGCTTTGGGGTCGATCTGGTCGTCGAGGTGGGCGGCGCCCAAACCTTCGGCAAGTCCATTGCCGCCACTCGCGACAGCGGGCGCATCAGCGTGGTCGGACTGCTGACCGGCGCCCCTTCTCCCGGCGAAGGATTCTTCACGCGCGGACTGTCGATCGCGCCGATCCGCGTCGGCTCCCGTCAGGATTTCGAAGCGATGAACCGCGCGATCGGACTGCACAAGCTCAAGCCCGTCATCGACTCGGTTTATGACTTTGCGCGCGTACCGGATGCGCTGCGGCACCTCGAAAGCCAGCAGCATTTCGGCAAGATCGTCATTCGCCACCGGTAACCAGCCTTCGCATGATCCACGGAGTCAGACTATGAAACTCTTTTCACTGGAAGGACAGATTGCGCTTGTCACCGGCGCGTCGCGCGGCCTCGGTTTCGCCATGGCTGACGCGCTGGCTGCAGCGGGTGCGACGGTAATACTGTGCGCGCGTTCGCGCGCGAGCCTCGAAACCGCTGCGGAATCGATTCGTAAAGCGGGCGGCGACGTCGATATCGAACCGTTCGACCTCACCGATCAGGGCGCAATCAGAAACGGCGTTCGCAACGTCCTTGCACGCCACGGACGCATCGACGTCCTGCTCAACAATGCCGGCATTTGCGAGTGGAGTGATTTTCTGCAGTCGAACCTCGACATGTGGCAAAGAACGATGGATACCAACGTTACGGCCGCCTACGTGATCGCGCAGGAAGTTGCGCGCCAGATGATCGAACGCGGACACGGACGCATCATCAACGTCGGGTCTTATGTGTCGGTGCTCGGTCGCGAGAAGCTGCAGGCATACGTGGCCAGCAAGCACGCGATTGCCGGACTGACGAAATCGCTCGGCGCGGAACTGGGCCGACACGGCATTCGTTGCAACGGCATCTGCCCCGGCTACTTCCTCACCGAAATGGCCGAGCCTGTCACGTCCAACCCGCGGATGAAGGAAATCGTGCGCTCGCATATCTCGGTGGGACGCTGGGGGAACCCCGAGGAACTCGGCGGCGTCGCGGTTTTTCTCGCCTCCGAAGCGAGTTCCTACATGAATGGGCAAATGCTGATGGTCGACGGCGGGGTCTCGGAGATCCTGAGCTTCTCGATGTCCGTGGTGTAGCGCAACGAGCGGTTCGCCCCAACGCGCCGCGTGACCTGCAGGCAACCCGGCCCGCTATCTCCACAGATAGCGGGCCAATTCTTTTGTCCTGCCAGGGTGCCGCTTGAAGAGCGGCACCCGTTCGCAGTCACGACCGCAGCGTTGCCTCACCGCTACAGGCCTCGACCTTCGTGGAACCGGCGGCGCCGCCCTTCGCCACAGCTTTACGCGAAATGCCTTGCAGCAGGAAATGCGACAGCGCCGGAATGAGGATCAGCGCGCCGATCATGTTCCACAGGAACATGAACGTGAGCAGGATGCCCATATCGGCCTGGAACTTGATCGGCGAGAACGCCCACGTTATGACGCCGGCAGCCAACGTCACACCGACCAGCGCCACGACCTTCCCGGTGAACTGCACCGCGTGCCGATAGGCTACACGCAGCGGCTGCCCAGCGCGCTGATACGCGAGCTGCACACTCAGCAGATAGAGCGCATAGTCGACGCCGATGCCCACGCCCAGCGCGATCACCGGCAGCGTTGCCACCTTCACGCCGATGCCGAGCTTGACCATCAGCGCCTCGCACAGCACCGACGTGATCCCGAGCGGCACGACCGCCACCACGACCGCGCGCCAGTTGCGGAACGTGATGAAGCACAGCAGGATCACCGCTGCATACACCATCAACAGCATCGTGCGGTTCGCCTTGGCAACAACGACGTTCGTCACCGCGTCGATGCCCGCCGACCCGGCGACCATCAGGAACTGATGATCGGCGTCGCTATGGGTTTTCGCGAACGCCTCTGCAGCCTCCATCACGCGCGACAGCGTCGCCGCTTTGTGATCGGTCAGATAGGCGATGACCGGTGCGGTGCCGCAGGTCTGGCTCAGCAGATCAGGATGATCGAGCAGGATCTGCCACACCGTCTTGTTCACGATCGAAGGCACGCGGTCGATCGTGTACCACTTCGGGTAGCCCTCGTAGAACCCGGCCGTCACCCAGCGCGCGAGACCGCCGACCGAGGTGGTGGTCTGCACCCCCGGCACGCCCCGCAGTGCGGTTTCGAGCCGGTCCGCCTCGAGCACCAGCGGGAAGTTGTTGGCGTCGCAGGTGCGGTGCGACGACTTGCCGATCACGACGAACAGGTCGCTCGACAGACCGTAGTGCGCGTTGGTGTACGCGTTGTCGAGGTTATAACGCGACTCCGGCCTGAGTTCCGGCGCGCCCGAATCGAGGTCGCCGATCTGCAGGTGCTGACTGATCGACCAGCCGAACACCGTGAGCGCCGCCGCACAAACGATCGCACCGACAGCCCAGCGGCGCTCGGTGAAGCGATCGAGCAGATTCCACAGCGCGCCCGCCGACGAGGTGCCGCGCGCGTCGTTCTGCTCGCCACGCACGCTGCGTCGTGCAGCCGACGGACTCACACCAATGTATGACAGTAGTACCGGCAGCAGCAGCAGGTTGGTGAAGACCAGCACGCCGACGCCAACGCTCGCGGTAAATGCCAGATCCTTGATTACCGGAATGTCGATCACCATCAGCACGGCAAAGCCAACCACGTCCGCGAGCAACGCCGTGAGACCGGCGAGGAAAAGCCGCCGGAACGTGTAGCGCGCCGCCACGTAGCGATGCGTGCCACGCCCGATGTCCTGCGTGATCCCGTTCATCTTCTGCGCGCCATGCGAGACGCCGATCGCGAAAACGAGAAACGGTACGAGCACCGAGTACGGGTCCAGCACATAGCCGAGCGTGCGAATGATGCCGAGCTGCCAGACCACCGCAATCAGCGAACACCCCACCACCAGCAGCGTGCTGCGATAGCAGCGCGTATAGAGAAAGATCACGACGAGGGCGATCCCCGCGGCCACGCCGAAGTACATCGCTACCAGCTTGAGTCCGTCGATCAGGTCGCCGATCAGTTTCGCGAAGCCCACCACGTGAACCCGGACCTCGCCGCGGCCCTCCGCTTTGATGACCTCGTCGATCCGGTGCGAGAGCTTCGCGTAGTCGAGCGGCTTGCCGGTATCGGCGTAATGATCGAGCAGCGGCAGCTGGATCATGCTCGAATGCAGATCGTTCGACACGAGGCTGCCCGCGATGTTGGCGCGGGCAACGTTGGTGCGCAGCTGTTCGACTGCCTGCGCGGACCCGTCGAAGCCGTCCGGCATCACCGGTCCCCCTGCGAAGCCGCGCTCCGTGACCACGTTCCAGCGCACGATCGGCATCCAGAGCGACTTCACGCCAGGCCGGTCGACGCCCGGAATCAGGAACAACGCGTCGTTGATCCGCCGCAGCGCCGCGAGATATTTCGGATCGTAGATGTCACCCGACGGATTCTCGACGACGATCCGCAGCGAATTGCCGAGTCCTTTCAGATCCGCCTTGTTGGCGAGGTAGTTTTTGATGTACGGATGCGACAGCGGAATCATCTTCTCGAAGCTCGCATTCACATCGAGCCGCAGCGCCTGAAATCCCAGCACCGCCGTGATGATCGCGCAGATGATGATGAGCCACGGACGCCGGTTGAAGATCAACCGCTCGAGCGCGTTACCCGAGCGCGTATCGAAGCTGGCAAGATCCGCCACCACGGGCATCTTGTCGAATTGGGCATTGTTGCCGCCAGCCATGTCCTGCTCCCCCTTAGTGCAACTTCGACAATGCGATCCGCGACAGGCCGGCCGCACCGGCCAGCACCGCGGTGTCGCCGCGCAGCGCCATGGCGAAGATGCCGCCCGGCTGGCTCGCGCCGAGTGTATGAAACGTTGCCCCCTGGTCGACGCTCTCGAGCAGCTCGCCCGCCTGAGTCGCGAGAATAAGGTGACCGTTCGGCAGTTCAGCCGAAGCGAGAATGCTCGCGCCGGTCGGCAGCGTGATCTTGTCCCACGTCGCGCCGCCGTCGGTGGAGCGATACGCGTTGCCGAGCAGACCGTAGACGATCAGCGCGTTGTGCGTGGAAGCGAGACCGAAGAAGCTACCCTTCGACGGCGTAGGCACCGCGACGAAACGCTGCTTGTCGGGATCGAGCTTGAGCAGCAGCCCCTGTTCGCCCGCGATATAAAGCGTGCCGTTGATGCGGCGCATCGCATGCAGATTCAGTGCGTTGGGATTGTCGACGCGGTCGAACCAGGGCACCCAGCTCTTGCCGCCGTCGTCGGTATGAAAAATGATGTTGAACGAACCGATGACCCAGCCGGAACGCTCGTCATCGAACCAGACGTCGAGAAACGGACGGCCTCCCTGGTCTGCTTCAAAGCGCTCGGCCTCTTCGCGCGATGCCTTGAGATCAGGTGAATCGCCCGGTTGCTTCGCGTAGTACTCGCTCATCAGCCTGGCCGCCTGCTGGCCGTCGAGCTGTCGCGTCCAGCTATTGCCACCGTCGGTGGTATGGAGCACCTCGCCGTCGTGTCCGACCGCCCAGCCCAGCGCGGCCGACTTGAACGTAACGGCCACCAGATCGGAACTCACCGGCACCTGTACCTGGCGCCAGTGCACGGCGGCGTCGTCCGATACGAGAATTGCTCCGCGCGGACCTACCGCGACCAGGCGCTGTCCCGCCTGCGCCAGCGCCATCAGCGGTTCATGCGCGGCCTGCGGGTTGATGACGGCGGGCGAGCGCATCGGGTCGGCGAATTCGGCGTAGGCCGACCCGCTCGCGGCGCATGCCGCGGCGACGATTGCCAGCCAACGAAACAGGGTCTTGCGCATTGTGTCTCCTTCACAGTAACTGGCGATCGATCACGCGAACAGTCCTGAGCTTTTTATGAAAACTTCTTTGTGCGCCATGCCATAGCCGGCACGGCGCACGTGCTGCGCCCTTCCTTGTGCCCGCCAGGCAAGCCCGGCAGGACGCATCACTCAATACCTCATCCTCAACTCGGCCCGCAATTAGCGCACACCCGCGGATTGCATACGCTCCGGCGTGAAGTAGTCATTTGGGAAATTCACGTTGAAGAAAATCCCGGGCGAGTCCGCCGGATGGCTGCCGAAGATATAAATGCCGCTGTTGAAGTCGTAGAACCAGTTACCGAGCGAATACGGCACCTTGTAGTCGTACGCTGGAACCGTGGTCTCAAAGCCGGCGCGATAGAGCTTGCCGGACTGGTCGTAGGCATCCATCATTCCCCCGCCGCCATCCTCGTCGAAGTACAGCGTCTTCCTGCTGTAGATGTGACGCGCGCCCGGCTTGAGCGTCAGATCCACGACCCATACGCGGTGCAGCTCCCACCGGACATAATCGGGATTCACGAAATGCGGCGTGGTGATCTTGCTGGCCGGCGTGTCGTACTGCTGCTTGTAGTCGTTGTACGGAATGTACATTTCCTTCTTGCCGACCAGCTTCGCGTTCCAGCGATCGATCTTGCCGTAGAACAACTGGATGTCGTCCATCGTGATCGCGCCCGAATAGCCGGGGTTCGGCGTGTCGTAGGCGAGATCGGGCGCCACGCGCACGCGGCGTTGGCCCGGGTTGTATTCCCACGATTGCTGATCGTGATCGGCCGAATCCGTGAAGTACCAGAAGAGCGTCGTGTCGCCAATCAGGCGGGCCGGTGACGCGTAGTCGTTATATACCTCATACCAGATCGCGAGGGGGCCCTTCTTGCGAAACTCCGCTTCGTCCTTCGGCTCGAAATACGGATAGAGCAGCGAACTCTTGAACTGCGCAGCAAGAATCGGCGTGCCGCTCGAATCGACGAGCCACGTCTTCACGTTGTTTTTCTGGGCCGTTCCGACGTAGCGTAATTCCCAGTCCCACAGCGCCTCCTGACCGTTTTTCGGCACCGGGAACGGCTTGCCGCCGAACGCCCCATCGATATAAAGGCCGTTTTTTTCGAGCTTGGCACTTTCCGCGTCCTTTTCCGAGTTCTGGAGATACCAGTCCGGATACGAAACCGAGCGGTGCGTCGGGTAAACGTCCATCCGGTAAGTCGGATAGCGCTTGAACAGCTCGATCGAGGCGGCGCTCAGTTTGTCGGCGTATTGCTGATAGTTCTGAGCCGTGATTTGCAGAACCGGCTTTTCACCAGGAAACGGGTCGGCCCATTTTCCGGAGTCGGCCTTGAACCCGGTCGGAAAGTCCTTGATGCCCCCCGTGTATGCCGGAATCGTGCCGTCCTTGTTGCCGGCAATTTCCGCGCCGAACGGCGTGATCCCACTCTCGATTGCCAGCGTATACGGCGAGGCCCAAACCGCGGCGAGTATCGCCAGCGCCTTAAGAAGCTTTGGGAATCTTTTCACACGTGCCTCCATCATCAAAACGTTGTCTGATAGGTGATGCCGATCCACGACTTGTCGCTGTACGGTGCACCGAGCGCCGTCGCGGCTCCCGCCGTCGAGTACCCCTTCTTGTTCATGTAGTAGGTGTAGGTAATGTCCACCTCATGCTTGTTGTAGATCGTGAAATCAAGCCCGACCACGAAGGTGTTCTGCCCCTGTGCTTCGGCCGCTGGCGCGATGACAGATGAGTAGCCCTTCAGATTCAGATTAACGAACAGCGGCATCGTCAAATCAACCCCAGGGAATACCTGATACCACTGCGGGCTCGCACCAATGCCGATCCCGGCCCAGAAGCGCGTCGAGCAGTTGTTAAACGCGGAGTTGCCCGATGCCGAACATTGGCCCGTGGTGTCATAACTGGAGTTGGCAAAATTCCGCGCATTCGATTGCACGCTTAGCAGCTGGTTGAACGCGAATTCCGCCTGCAGGAACATGTTGTCCCACATGGGCGTCTTGCCGAACGACTGCGTGACGTTCAGCAGACCGTGCAGCGTGCGACCCGTCGGCGCATCGTTGACCGTCGTCGTGTTGACGGCATTGAGTGGCATGTTCCAGCGATACGACAGCTCGCCTGCCACTGCCGAGCTGCCGATCGCACTGTTGAAGCCAGCGCCGATCAGGTTCACGTCGTTGCCGTACTTCGCCGTAACACCGGGAAGGTTGGTGCCCGGGAAGAGTTCGGGTCCGGCACCCGGGAGTAGCACCGCCGCCCACGGCATCTTCATGGCGAAGTGACGGTACGTAAATTCATAGGTCGTTGCGATCGAATCGACACGCCACTTGCCGTCGATGCCGATATCGCCGATCTGGCCTTTCGTCGGCGCGATGCGCGGAATCGCGAATGTGCCCAGCCCCGGAATGTTTTGATAGCTGGCGATCGGAGGTCCGTAAAGAATAGGATCGGCACCGCCGAAATATGTGCCGCCCTCAGGCAGCCGATCGTGATTCCATTCGAACGTGTACTGCGCGCCGAGAGAGAACGTGTCGGTAATGTTCGTCGTCACGTCGGCCTGAGCCGTCGGCAACACGATTTCCTTGAGCGAAGCGCTCGGGCTCTGCGTCAGTTTCATCAGGTCGAGCGGCTGCTGACCGATGGCCACCGAGTTCGCGCCACCCAGCGTAGCAAACGCCGACTGCCCCCAGGTGACTGCCGTCCGGCCGAGCTTGACGTTGACAGAGTGACCACCGAGGTCAAAAGTGTGGAACACGAACGCATCACGCAGCTCCGCGCTCGGCCCCTGGTAGTACTTCTTGATGTAGCTGGTGTACTCGTTGTTCGGATAGTTCGGAGGAAATGCAGGATTGCTCGTATTGTGATTCTTGAACGTCGGGTCGTACCACGCGTCCATACTGATGCGGAAGCCGGACGTGTCCTTGTACTTGAAATCGAATTCGCTGTAGAGGTTCAGCATCGACTGGATCGTGCTGAACTTCGGCGTCGATAGATCGCCTTCGTCGTAGGTCGGGCTGTTCGTGTAGAAGTGGCTCGGGTTCTGAAGCCGGATGCCGTAGTCCGCACGCACCGTGTTGTCCCATTCCATGTCGATGTCCGGGTTCGGCACATCGAAGTGGAAGGCGTTGGCGTTCGCGCTCCACAACCCGCACGCTGCAGCGATGCAGGTCGCGTGCACGCCAAGGCTGATCGCACTTGGCTTTAGACTCTTCTGTTTCATGCGTCTCCTCTTGTCTTTGTCGCGCTGCCGCAGAAAAGGCCCAGGCCGTTGGACTGCCGCAGACTTTTGCAATGAAGCGAAACCGGCCTCCCTACCTCGTCAGCATCGCGCCTCGGATACCTCCGACAGCGTCACCAGAATGCGAATGCTGTTCGGAAAGATAAACGCTCGAAACTCGACTGTCAACGCTCGCTCACCCCTAAGTGATGCAATTTTCCGAACGACGTTCAAAACGCGGGGTAAACGTGGATTTGAGTTTGGTGATGAACTCGAAGCGGTCCGCGCATGGCCGCGTGACGCTGACGAGACAGTGGCGACGCTTGCATTTGCGAGGTGTCCGATTCGACTGCGCAGATTGACGATGCAAACCATGGATGGCTTTCGGAAAACCGTCCGAGCCGACGATGAATCAATAGCTTGTGCGATCGGATCAGTTTCCTTTGCAGTCCTTTTGTATAGGCTGGTCATGGACCGCGATCAGACGAATCCCTTATCCCGTTCCTGCGTAGAAGTGCCTTTCTGGTTTGCGGGGAGGAGGCGGGAACACGCGCCATGCCCCGTCGTCGTGCCGAAAGAAGAATATCGCGAGGGAGTTCTCAGCGGCGGACGACCGCGCAAGTACACACCTCGTTTGGCCTGAATTTGCGAAAGTACATCGGGTGATGTGCACCGAGGTGGTTGCAGTGGGCGCAATCCACTTGTCGATCAGCCAACGCAAAGAACCTTCCCCAACCTTCATGTCCAGCTCCTTCTACGACCTGTGCGCGCTGCTGACATCACAACCACGAACGCAAATTGGCGACTCTAACGGGCCAACCCCAAACCCTGCGAATCCGCTGCTTCGGCTTGCGATACAGCGGGAATGGTCGGGTTCCGGCGTAATGTGTCGATTGACTAAATAGTAGTAGTCAGCCGACCCATTATCAAGCCCAGATGACACTAGGGGAAATGCTGGTATGGACAAATCTACCCTTTATTCGGGTAGGATATGTGATGTCGCGAGGGACTGGATCAGACTTTATCTAAAAGCTAATTAGTCAGAGGACGCATATTTATTCGTCATCTGACTATCATCAGATTAATGCCGGCGCTGCCCGATCAGGATCGAACGGCGCTCGTATCAGGCGGGGTATAGCCCGCAGATACACATCCCGGACTGACAACGAGCGAGAGGACAGCAGACGCCAAGGAGAGCACAACAGATGAAAGACCTGACCATCTCATCGGCAGACCTCGGCAACACGGCAGCAGACGGGCCCAAACGGCGCGGGAACAGAACGACCCGCGTGCCCGCCATCATCGAAGTGGCGATCGAGGTCTTCGCATCCGAAGGTAACGCTGGTTTCACTCAACGCCGAATTGCCAGCGAGGCAGGGATTCGACTGAGGACCTTGCAGCACTACTTCAGCACCCGCGAAGAACTATTGCGGGCCACGATCGAGGCATACACGGATCGCTATTTCGAGCACTATCGGGCGATCGCCCAAGACAAATCCCGGTCACCGGAAGCGCGACTGGATGTCATCGTCGACGAGGCGTTCTCCGTACTGACGGCGAGTGGCGGAAACCGCGTTAGCGCCTTCGTGCTGGAATGCTGGAGCCTCGCAGAGCACGAGCCCTTTCTGCATGCCCTGATGGCGAAATCTACCGCGGATTTTCAGGGTCTCCTGGCGGAACTGATCGCGCAGATCAACCCAACCTTGCCCTCGGGAGAATGCACGTTGCGCGGCGCCCTGCTCCTTTCACATCTGCACGGTCTGGTCGTCTTTCTTCGCCGGTCCGGCGCGGACACAGTGAATGCGGACTCGTTCCGTCACGCCATGAAGGTCGTCTGGCGAGCGTTGAGCAAGGCATCTCCATAGAACTGCAAGGCAGGTTCTTGTGCCAGAATCGCGCCCGGATGGAGCGGTCGGCGCGCCATGTGGCGGGCGCACCGAGCCGCAGATCGCCTTCTACAGACGCACATGATCACAATGGCCAGCTCAGGCCATTGTGATCGATCCTCAGCGGACCACGTCCCAGACAAGAGGCAAGTGGTATAGCGTGCCGTTCACACCTCCGTGGACACCCGCTTTCTCGCCAGGCCTGATCTGGAAATCGGGAATCCGCTTAAGCCATTCCTGAAGGAAAACCTTCAACTCCACGCGCGCAAGGAACGAGCCGGGACAACGATGCGCGCCATTGCCGAACGTCGAATGAATCGGCGTGGGCCGAGCGAAATCGACGCTCAGCGGATCGTCGAACTTCCTCTCGTCCAGACCGTGCAGTGTGGTCGGCATGATGATCATGTCACCCGCCTTCATCTGCACGCCCTTGTACTCGAAATCGTGTGTGATCCGCCGCCCTTGATTGACCACCGGGAAGCGCCGCAGAAGCTCGTCCACGGCCTTCTGCGTCAGTTCGGGGTTGTCGATGAGCTGCTTGCGGTGGGCGGGGCTGCCGGCGAGGAATCGCGCGATAAAGCCCATTGCCGAGGCAACCGTGTCGAGGCCGCCAATCAGCACGAGACCACAGAGCCCCCGCACTTCTTCGTCGGTGAGCGCGCGCCCGTCGATCTTCGAATGGACAATCTTGCTGATGAGATCGTCACCCGGGTTCGCGCGGCGTTCCGCAATCCTCACCCCCAGGTACTGAAAAATCGCACCGAGCGCCTTGAGCTTCTCGTTCGCATCGACCGGGCGGACCATCTTGTCAGCGAGGCCGAGCAAGTACTCGCGATCCTCGGCGGGCAGCGCCACCATGTTCATGAAAATGCCGATCGGAAGATGCTGCGCAAACCCCGATACGAATTCCACCTCGCCCTTAGGATAAAAGCCGTCGATCAGTTCGATCGCCATTTCGCGCGCCTTCTCCTCGAGCTTGCCGATTGCCTGCGGCATGAACGCCGGCGCGATCAGCGCGCGATAGGCGGTGTGCTGCGGAGGATCGAAAAAGATCGGCGGCAACGGTTGATGCTCGACGAGCGGCACTGTCAGCTGCTTCGACGAGAAATTCTCGTAGTCCTTGAGGATGTGATAGATGTCATCGCCGCGCGTCGCGATCCAGTGTCCGCCGTTGCGGGGTGTCCAGAGAATGTCGGGAATGCCTTCGGCGTGCAACTGCTTGAGCGAGAGATGGTAGTCGTCTTCGGCACCCGGCGGATTGTAGATATCGATGTCGAACACTCGTTCAGGCAATACGTGCGCGGGAATTGGCGCCAGATCCGGAGTCCCGCCATGAGCAGCTACTGACATTAGTTGTCTCCTTTCTTCGAATCGACCGGCATGGGCGGCCGGGACCATTCTCGTCGTCTGATTAACTGCAATTACAGGAACGCACCGTACAGTTCGAGATGGTGTTCGGTGTTTCCCCAAGTCATGTCGATGCAGGTGAGCCGCTTCACGTACCACCCCACCGCCAGTTCGTCCGTCATGCCCATTCCGCCGTGCAGTTGCACCGCTTGCTGAGCGACGAAGCGTGCACTACGGCCAATCAGCGCCTTTGCGGCTGTAACAGCACGATGGGCTTCCAGGTCATCGTCCTCGCCAAGTTTCGCGGCAGCAAAGAAGACCATCGATTTCGCCTGCTCTACCGCGGTCAAAATATCGGCGGCGCGATGCTGCAGCGCCTGGAATTTGCCGATCGGCGAACCAAACTGCTTTCGCGTGCGCAGGTATTCAAAGGTCAGATCGCTCAGCCGCGACATCGCGCCGACCGCTTCCGCGCACAGCGCGAAAATGCCTTGATCGACGGCCCATTCGAGCAACGGGTAGCCCTGATCGACGGCGCCGATGACAGCAGTTACACCGACGTGTACGTCGTCCAGCACTACCTCGGCGACACGCTGCCCGTCGAGTGCCGGAAATCCTTTGACGCTCACACCTTGCGTTCGCGCACCGACGGCGAAGAGTGTGATGCCGTGCCTATCGGTCTGCTCGCCTGCGCTACGCGCCGAAACCAGCAGAATGTCCGCGCTGTCGCCGTGCAGTACAACGCCTTTGCGTCCATTCAGGATGAACCCGTCACGCGTTGGCTCGGCCCTCGTCGCGACGTTCCACAAATCGAAACGCGCACCAGGTTCGAGCGTCGCGAGCGCGGTCTTCAGGCTGCCGTCGGCGATACCGGCCAGCAGCTCGGCCTTGCGCGACTCGTGTCCTGCGCGCCCGATCAGCTTCGCGCCGATCACGGCCGTCGAAACAAACGGCTCCAGTACGAGCCCACGGCCGAAGGCCTCCATCACGAGCATGGTCTCGACCGGCCCCGTGCCAAGGCCGCCATGATCCTGCGGCACGTTCAGCGCCAGCACGCCCATTTCGGCCAGCGTAGTCCAGTGCGCAGCCGACCAGCCCGCGGGCGTAGCGGCGAGACGGCGCCTCGCCTCGAAGTCGTATTCCTTTTCGACGAAACGGCCGACCACGTCGGCCAGCATCTGTTCCTCTTCAACCAGCGTGAAGTCCATGGCGTGTCCTCAGATGCCGAGCGCCTGCTTGGCGATGATGTTTTTCTGCACTTCAGTCGAGCCGCCGTAGATCGAAATCTTGCGCCAGTCCAGGTAGTGCGCGGCCAGCGCGTTGAGCAGCTCGCCGTTCGCGGTTTCGCCGCGCCAGTGCGCCTCCAGCGCTTCGCTTACAAAAGGCACCGCATAGGGGCCTGCGCATTCCATGATCAGCTCCGTAAGCTCCTGCTGAATCTCCGAACCGCGGATTTTCAGCACCGAAGCCTCCGGTCCGATCGGACGTCCTGCAGTTTCGGCTGAGACGACGCGCAGCAGCGACCATTCTTGCGCGATCAAATCGATTTCCACCCTGGCGATGCGATCGCGAAAGCGAACGTCCTCGATGAGAGGCTTGCCGTGCTTACGCTCGGTGCTGGCAATCTCCTTCAGACGTCGCATGAAACGCTTGCAGTTGCCGAGGCCGGCGATATTGGTCCGCTCGTGGCCGAGCAGATACTTGGCGATCGACCAGCCGCGATGCTCCTCGCCGACGAGATTGCTCACTGGCACTGCCACATTGTCGAAGAACACTTCGTTGACGTCGTGGCCGCCGTCAAGCGTGCGGATGGGTCTGACCGTAATGCCGGGCGTCGACATACCGATCAGCAGGAACGAGATGCCTTCCTGTGGGCGGCCGCTGCCATCCGTGCGGACCAGGCAGAAAATCCAGTTCGCCCATTGGGCAAACGAGGTCCAGATCTTCTGGCCGTTGACGACGTAGAACGGTTGACCGTCGCGCTCGACACGGTCCGCACGCGTCTTGAGCGACGCCAGATCGGAACCCGCACCCGGCTCGGAGTAACCCTGACACCACCAGTCCTCCATCGAGATGATGCGCGGCAGGAACCGTTCGCGCTGCGCGTCGGTGCCGAACTTCTGGATTACAGGTCCAACCATCGAAAGGCCAAACGGCATCTGGCGCGGCGCGCCGGCGGTAAAGCATTCCTCGTCGAAAATGTTGCGCTGCGCGGCATTCCAGGCGGCGCCGCCGAATTGCGCGGGCCATGCAGGTGCGCCCCATCCCTTCGCGGCCAGAATGCGTTGCCAGCGCACGTAGTCTTCGCGCGGCACATGGCGGAAGTTCAGCACCCGTTCACGCATGTCGTCGGGCAAATGAGTCGCTACGAATTCGCGCACCGTGGCGCGAAATTCCTTGTCGGCGGGACTCTCTTTCAGGTCCATTTCAGCCTCCCGCCGGGCCGCCCCCAAGGGAGGCTGAAGCCCCCCCGGGGGGCCGCGAACAACAGTGAGCATGGGGGTCGTTTCATTTCAGGCTCCAGTCGCGGCCCGGCAAAGCACGTCGGCGCTGCCGGGCGCGGTTTCAGGCAATCTCCACGATTCCGTTGTTCAGCACCACCACATCGCGTGCGTCGACGCGCGCCCGCAGATGCAGACGCGTGTCACTGTCCCGCCAGAACTGGAAGCGCACTTCTTCGCCGGGGTACACCGGCGCAGTCAGGCGCAAGGCGAGTCGCTTCAGACGCTTTGCGTCGTTGCCCGCGAAGGTGCGAATCGCGGCGTAACCCGCCATGCCATAGGTCGCGAGGCCGTGAAGAATAGGCCGGTTGAATCCGGCTTTCGACGCCACCTCCGGGTCCGCGTGCAAGGGATTGGCGTCGCCCGAAAGGCGGTAGATCAACGCTGCATGCGCGCCGGTCGAAAACACGTATTCCGCGTCCGGGGCGCGCTCCGGCACAGCCGGAAGCGCTTCGGGCGGCGCGTCGCTCGCGCCCGACCCGGCGCTGAACCCTCCGTCGCCGCGCAGAAAGGACACCTGCCGGACTTCGGCAAGTTGTTCGCCCGTCGAGGCGTCGATGATGTCACGCTTGAGTTCGACGATCGCGCCCTTGCCCGCGCCCTTGTCCGAGATGCGGCTCACCCGCGTCTTGCTGACGATGGTCGCTGCAACCGGCATCGGGCGCATGAAGCGAACGTCCTGCTCACCGTGCACGAGCTTCAGGTAGTCGATGCCCGTACGCGAATCGCGCATCCACGATTTCGGCCACGCGAACGCGGCCGCGCAAGTCGGCATCGCTTGCAGGTCCTTTTCATAGACGTAGCGTAGCTGTTCTGCGTCCAGCGGGTCTGCGCCCAACCCGAGACCCAGCGAATACAGCATCACGTCGCGCTCGCTATATGTCTGCGTGACATCTTCGATCGGCCAGTTCTTGACGACTTCGTAGTTCAGCATGAGGTGGTAGTCCTATGTGTGCTCAGTAGTCCGTGAAGTTGGGCTTGCGCTTCTCGAGAAAGCTCGCCATGCCTTCCTTGTAGTCATCGCACTGGTTGGCGATCGGCATGTCCAACCCGGCGTGTATCACCGCCTCGTGGGGCGTCTGGAACGGCACCTCCCAGACCTGCTCCTTCATGATGCGCATCGAGCGCGGCGAGCAGTACTCCGCCATTTCACGCGCGTACGCGTAGGTCTCCTCGACCAGCTTGTCCGCCGGAATTGCCCGATTCACGAGTCCCATACGTTCGGCTTCGCGCCCCTTGATCTTGCGTCCCGACAGCAGCAGGTCGAGCGCGTGTGCCTGGCCGACGTGACGCGCGAGTATCCAGGCCATGCCGTATTCCGCGCTCAGGCCGCGGCGCGCGAATGCCGTCGTGATGGTCGCGTCTTCGGACGCAAAGCGGATGTCGCAGAAAAGGGCGTGGATCAGGCCAATGCCGACGGTGGCGCCGTTGAGCATCGCGATCACCGGCTTCGGAATGGCCGGGTAGTAAGAGCAGCGCGTTTGCCAGTCGGCGCGCTTGCGCATATCGAACGGACGCGGGAGCTTCGTCATGAGCGCGGCGGGATCACCGCCGAAGCTGTGAATATCGCCGCCCGCGCAAAACGCCTTGCCCGCGCCGGTGAAAACGATCACGCGAACGCCACGGTCCGAGCCGGCCGCCTGCATTGCCTCGTACACCTCGGTCGCCACCTGGTCGTTCCAGGTGTTCATGTGTTCCGGGCGGTTCAGCGTGATCGTCGCTATCCGGTCCTTGACGTCGTACAAAATGGTCTCGAAGCGCATGATCTCCTCCTCGAAGTTCAGAATGAACGCGGCAGGTCGAGCACGTGCTCGGCGACGTAGGACAGGATCAGGTTCGTCGAAATCGGCGCCACCTGATAGAGCCGCGTTTCGCGGAACTTGCGTTCGACATCGTATTCGCAAGCGAAACCGAAGCCGCCATGGGTCTGCAGACAGGCATTCGCGGCTTTCCACGAAGCCGTGGCCGCGAGATGCTTCGCCATGTTCGCTTCCGCGCCGCACGGTTGATGGTTGTCGAACAGTTCGCAGGCCTTGTAGCGCATCAGATCCGCCGCGCGCACGTCGATGTAGGCCTCGGCGATCGGGAACTGGATGCCCTGGTTCATACCGATGGGCCGGTCGAACACGATACGCTCGCTGGCGTACTTCGACGCGCGCTCGACGAACCAGTAGCCGTCGCCAATGCACTCGGCCGCGATCAGTGCGCGCTCGGCGTTGAGTCCGTCGAGGATGTACTTGAAGCCCTTGCCTTCCTCGCCAATCAGGTTCTCTTCAGGAATCTCCAGATTGTCGAAGAACAGCTCGTTCGTCTCGTGATTGACCATGTTCGGAATCGGCCGCACGGTCAGGCCATTGCCGATAGCCTGGTGCAGGTCCACGAGAAAGCACGACAGCCCCGCCGACTTCTTCTTCACGTCCGACAACGGCGTGGTGCGTGCGAGCAGGATCATCATGTCCGAATGCTGCACGCGTGATATCCACACCTTCTGGCCGTTCACCACGTACCGGTCGTCTCTTTTTACAGCAGTGGTCTTCAGCTTCGTCGTGTCCGTTCCGGTGGTCGGTTCGGTCACAGCCATCGATTGCAGACGCAATTCTCCGCTCGCGATCTTCGGCAGGTATTTGCGCCTTTGCGCCTCCGAGCCGTTTCTGAGCAGCGTATTCATGTTGTACATCTGGCCATGACAAAAGCCAGAGTTGCCGCCGTTGCGGTTGATCTCCTCCATGATCACGGACGCCTCGGTCAACCCGAGACCTGAACCGCCATACTCCTGAGGGATCAGCGCGGCCATCCAGCCGGCCTTCGTCAGCGCGTCCACAAACGCCTCGGGATAGACGCGCTCGTGATCGATACGGCGCCAGTACTCGTCGGGGTACTCCTTCGAGAGGTCGCGCAAGGCGTCGCGCAGTTCCTGATATTGATCGGGTGGGGAAATTCGGCTCATGAATGGTTTCCGTTTGCTTGGCTGGACGCGCGGCTCACGCTGCTGCATCGATCAGTCCGCCTGCATTGGCGAGCTGGGTCAGATGATGTTCGGTCGAACCGAACTGGATATCGATCACGCTCAGGCGTCTCAGGTAGTGACCGATCTTGCACTCCTCGGTCATCCCGATGCCGCCGTGCAATTGCACGCCTTGTTGACCGACGAAGCGGCCCGAGCGCCCGATCTGCACTTTCGCCGCCGACATATTGCGATCGCGTTCCGCCGGGTCCGGCTCCTCGCTCATCATGGTCGCGAAGAGCGCCATGCTGCGCGCCTGCTCCACCATGACGAGCATGTCGACTGCACGATGCTGGAGCGCCTGGAATGATCCGATAGGCACCCCGAACTGCTTGCGGACCTTCAGGTACTCCACGGTTTCTTCGTGCGCAGCTGCCATTGCACCTACGGCTTCCGCGCTCACTGCCGCGATCGCGTGCGCAACGACCGTTTCGATGAGCGGCAATGCAGCGCCCGCCAGGCCCAGAACGTCGCTATCCGGAACGCGCACCCGCGACAACTCGACGTCGGCCGCACGCAGCCGGTCTTGCGTCGGATACGGGTGGCGCGTCACGCCCTGCGCGTCGGCCCTGACCACGAACAGCCCGATGCCGTCACGCTCGCGCCTCCCACCGGACACGCGCGCCGACACCACGAGAAGGTCGGCGCTACCGCCGTGGAGGACAACGCGCTTGGCGCCGTCGAGCACCCAGCCGGCGGCTTCGCGTCGTGCGGTGGTCGCAACGTCCGCGAGGTCGTACCGCGCCTGCGCCTCGCTGTGCGCGAACGCCATCTGCGACTCGCCCTGCGCAATCTGCGGCAGAATCGCCGCGCGTTGCGCCGCGTTGCCGCCAAGCCGCACCAAGCCGCCGCCCAGCACGACCGTCGCAAGATACGGTTCGACCGCGAGAGCGCGGCCCAACGCCTCCATCACGATCATCGTTTCGACAGGGCCGCAGTGGCTGCCGCCGTATTCCTCGTCAAACGAAAGGCCCAACAGACCCATGTCGGCGTAACGCGCCCAAAGCTCGCGGCTGAAACCGTCCGGCTCAGCGAGATACTTCGCGCGCTGCTCGAACCCGTACTCGTCTTTGACGAGCCGGTCGACGCTGTCCTTGAGCATGCGTTGCTCATCGGTGAAATCAAAGTCCATATCTGAAGCTTCTCCGCAGTTCGCCCGTCGCTCAAAGTCCGAGTACGGACTTGGCGAGAATGTTCTTCTGAATCTCGTTGGAGCCGCCCACGATCGAGACATGACGCGCGAAGTAGTGATTCGGCGCAACGGTGAGCGCCCATTGGGGTTCGCGAACCGGATCGGCAAGCCCCCGCAGGAAGTCGAGGTCGAGCGGTAGAGCATCCGGCCCTGCCACCTCGAGGAGCAATTCAGCTGCGAGTTGCTGCAGCTCCGAACCCTTGATCTTCAGGATCGAAGTCTTCGGGTCGGGCACGTGGCTCTGCTGCGCGCTGCTCTCGGCGATCACGCGCATCTGCGTCATCTCCAGGGCCTTCAGCTCGACCTCGACTGCCGCGACACGTTCGCGAAAACGCGGGTCGTCCCACAGCACACCGTCGCCGCAGGGCACGCGCTTCGCAAGATCCTTCGCGTGACGCACGCGCATCTTCGAAACGCCCACGCGCGCAATGCCGCTGCGCTCGTTGCCGAGCAGATACTTGGCGTAGTCCCAACCCTTGTTCTCCTCGCCAATGCGATTCGCAACCGGCACCCGCACGTTGTCGAAGAACACCTCGTTGGTTTCATGGTGGCCGTCGATCGTGATGATCTGGCGGACGGTCAGGCCCGGTGTCTTCATGTCGATCAGCAGGTACGTGATGCCCTGCTGTTTCTTGCCGCTCGAATCCGTGCGTACGAGACAGAACATCCAGTCCGCGTGATGCGCCGTCGAAGTCCAGAGCTTCTGGCCGTTGATCACGTAGTGGTCCCCGTCGCGCACCGCCTGGGTCCGCAGCGCGGCCAGGTCCGAACCGGCTCCGGGCTCGGAGAATCCCTGGCAGAACCAGTATTCGAGGCTCGCGATGCGAGGCAGGAAATGGCGCTTCTGCTCCTCGCTGCCGAACGCGATCAAAACCGGACCGATCATGTTCACGTTGAATGACAGCGTCTCGGGCGCCGGGGCCATGTGCAGCTCTTCCTTGAAGATGTATTGCTGCACCGCGCTCCAGCCCGTCCCGCCCCACGCCTTGTCCCACGCTGGCGTCGCCCAGCCGCGCTCGTAGAGCATGCGTTGCCAGCGGCGCAGGTCGGCCGCCGAATAGCGCTGCCCCAAGGTAGCTTTGCGTCGGATGTCGGCCGGCAGCGCTTCCTTGAAGAAGGCTCTGACCTCATTGCGGAACGCCAGCTCTTCGTCGGTATATCGCAGATCCATGAGTGTCTCGTTTCGTCTTTATGGGTCGCCTGTCGGGTGCGGCTCAGGCCAGCGTTCCCGCTTCTTTCAACTCGCCAATGCGGCCCGGTTCGAGCCATGCCGCCAGCGCGGCGTCGATCGTAGTCGCGTCGGGCGCCTCGGGCGCCGTCGGCTTCGCGGGCACCGTGGCGGAGAAGCGCGGCGCCGGCGCGGGCTGCACAATGCCGTCCACTTCGATGAACGTGCCGCGCGCCTTCAGATGCGCATGCTCGGGTGCCTCGGTCCACGACAGAACCGGTGCGAAGCACGCGTCCGTGTGTTCGAGCAAGGTGGTCCATTGCTCGCGTGTGCATCGCTTGAATTTCAGCGCGAACAGTGCGCGCGCGGCGGGCCAGTTGCTTGCGTCGAGCTGCGTACCCAGCGTTTGCGGATCGATGTCGAGCAGGCGGAGGAGTTCGAGATAGAACTTGTCCTCGATGGGGCCGACCGTAATCCACTTGCCGTCCGCGCATTCATAAACGTCGTAGAAGTGCGATCCCGAATCCGTGATATTCGTCCCGCGCCCGTCGCGCCAGATGCCGGCAGCCTGCATGCCGAAGAACGTGGTAGCAAGGTTGGCCGTGCCGTCGACGATCGCGGCATCCACGATCTGTCCGGCGCCGCCGTTGCGCGCATGCAGGATCGCCGACAGGAGCCCCATTGCAAGGTACAGCGAACCGCCCGCATAGTCGCCGATCAGATTCAGCGGTATCGACGGCGGCTGATCGCGGCGGCCAATTGCGTTGAGGACGCCGGTGATCGCGATGTAGTTCAGGTCATGCCCGGCGTACCGCGCGAGCGGACCTTGCTGGCCCCATCCCGTGATGCGCCCGTAAGCGAGCTTCGGATTGCGTTCGAGGCAGGCCTGCGGACCTAGCCCGAGTCGCTCGGTCACGCCGGGTCGGAAACCTTCTATCAGGGCATCGGCGCGCTCCACCAGCGTGAGCACGAGTTCGACGGCCTCCGGGTCTTTCAGGTCGAGCGCAATCGTCTTTCGGTTGCGCAGCAACAGGTTGTAGCGCAGTGGACGCTCGATACCGAGCTTGACCGGCTGGCGACGTTCGATGCGCAACACCGTCGCACCCAGATCGGCGAGCAGCATCGCCGCCATGGGCCCCGGGCCGATGCCGGCCAGCTCGATGATTCGAACTCCTGCAAGCGGACCCATGGTTCAACCCTTGCGAGCGTGGGCGCGCATGGCGTCCCATTGCTCGTCGGTCCAGTCCTGCATCGCGCGGAAGGTCGGGCCGCCCACCCCCTGCATCCAGCGGCCGCCGTCGATCACGATCATGTCGCCGGTGATGTAGCCGGAGCCATTGGACGCCAGATAAGCGTAGAGATTGGCAAGTTCCGCGTGATCGCCGAAGCGCCGCAGCGGCACCGAGCGCTCCTGCGGCTCGACCTGCGAGCCCGGCGGGTACAACTGCTCCCATGCGCCCGGCGTCGGGAACAGTCCGGGCGCCACCGCGTTCAGGCGAATGCCCTTCGGGCCCCACTCGACCGCAAGGCTACGGGTCATGGCGAGAATACCCGCCTTCGCGGCCGCGGACGGCACGGTAAAGGCCGAGCCGGTCATCGTGGGCGTCGATACGGTACTGATCACGTTGCCCGGGTGACCCGCGTCGATCCAGCGCTTGCCCGCCGCGATCGTGCAATAGAAGCTGCCGTGCAGCACGATGTCGAGCACCGCATCCACCGCGCGCGCCGACAGGCTTTCCGTGCGCGCGATGAAGTTGGCCGCCGCGTTGTTCAGCAATACGTCGAGCGGACCATCCCGCCAGATGGTCTCCATCATCGACTCGACGGACTCGGCGCTGCGCACGTCCGCCTGCACCGTCGTGACACGCGCGCCAGGCACGACGCCGCGAAACTCGTCGGCCGTCGCGTCCAGCACTTCCTTGCGGCGACCGCAGATGACGAGATCGGCGCCCAGTTCGAGGTAGCGCAGGCCGATACTCTTACCAAGGCCGGTGCCTCCCCCGGTGATGAGGATTCTTTTGTTCTTCAGCAGGTCAGGCGTAAACATATGCGTTGAACTTCCAGTAGGGACAGCAACGGAGAATGGCGGCGTCAGGCACCCGTGAAAACCGGCTTGCGTTTTTCCATGAAGGCCGTCACCGCCTCCGCGTGGTCGCTCGTTTGACGGGTCAGCGGATTGAGGTCAGTTTCGAGGCGGCATGCGTCTTCGATCGAATTGCCCGCATTGACGAGGCTCGCCTTCAGGAGCGCCAGCGTCACTGGCGGATAGCTCGCGAAGCGCGCCGCGGCCTCGATCGCCGCATCGAGCGCGCCGCCGCTCGCGACCACCTCGCTGACCAGGCCGATGCGGCGCGCCGTGGCCGCGTCGATGACATCGCCTTTCAGCATCAACTCACGCGCCTTGCTGCCGCCGACCTTTTGCGGCAGCGTCCATAGAATTCCCGTGTCGGGAAGCAGTCCGACCTTGCCGAACGCACATGAGTACTTCGCGGTATCGGCACCGACCACGACATCGCATGCAGCCGCCAGCGACAGCCCCGCTCCATAGCACGTGCCCTCCACCGCCGCGACGACCGGCTTCGTGCCCGTATAAATCAGCTTGAACAGACGCACGCCCACCGCGATGCGCTCACGAAGCGCCAGCAACTGTAGAGTGGTCGCGTGCATTTCGGACAGGTCGCCGCCCGCGCAAAAATGGCCGCCCGCGCCTGTCAGCACAATGGCGCGCGTTTGCGGATCGTCGTGCATCAGCCGGTGCAAGACCTCGGTCAGCGCAACGCGCATCCTCATGGAGAACGCGTTACGGCGCTCGGGATAGTTCATCGTGACAATGCTCACGTCGCCTTGACGGCGCACCTGCACGATCTCGTCGGCGCCCGCGGCTTTTTCCTTCTGCTCGATACTCATCGCATTGCTCCCCGCGCTCACTCACCCGTGAAGACCGGTTTGGTCTTTTCCATAAACGCCTTGCAGGCAGCCTGATGGTCTTTCGACTGACGCAGGATGGGCTGATAGTCGATCTCGGCTCGCAGCGCGCCTTCCATGGTCGTCGCGGCGTTGGTCAGCGCGTCCTTCAGCAGCGCCACGCCGAGCGGCGGCAAGTCGGCAAGACCGCGCGCAACTTCGATTGCCTTTGCGCGCGCAGTACCCGGCCCGACGACTTCGTTGGCAAGGTGAATCGTGCCGGCCTTGTCGCCGTCGATTTCAGTGGCGAGCGAGAGCATCTCCCTCGCGCGGGCCATGCCGATGCGCTTCGGAAGCGTCCACAGAATACCGGTGTCCGGAATCAGGCCAACGCGCAGAAACGCCGCGCAAAAGCGTGCATTCGAAGCAGCCACGACATAGTCGGTCGCGACCGCGAGCGACAGCCCGGCGCCGAAGGCTACGCCTTCCACGGCCGCCACGACCGGCTTGGGTCCCGCCTGCATTTCACGCACTACCACGCACGACTCCGCCAGAATCTCGCGGCTTTGCAGGATCGTGCGCTGCGTCATCTCGGAGATGTCGGCGCCGGCGCAAAAGTGCTCGCCCGCGCCCGTCAGGACGATTGCCCGCGAGTCCGGATCGTCCACCATCAGCCGATGCATTGTGTCGCGCAACAACTGACGCATCTGACGTCCCATCGCGTTGCGGCGTCGGGGATTGTTTAGCGTCACGATCGCGACCGGTCCCTCGCGGGTCACCTCGATCAGCGACGTCGTATCGTTTTCTGCCGTTTCTTTTTCGCTCATGTTGGCTTCCTTCAGTCGGCCACGAACACCGGCTTGCGCTTTTCCATGAAGGCGCGCACGGCCTCCTGGTGTTCGCGGCTGCGGCGCAGGATGGGCTGCAGGTTGACTTCCGCTTCGATGGCGTCGTCGAGCGTACGGATGCCCGTCGCGAGCGCGGCCTTCAGGTGCGCGGTGGCCACCGAGGGCAGTTCCGCGTACTGTTGCGCCACCTTCGAGGCCGCGTTCAGCGCCTCGCCGGGCTCGACGACCTGATTGGCAAAACCGGTCTCGCCCGCTTCGACGCCGTTGAACTCACGAGCACTCAACATGAGCTCGCGTGCAAGGCCACCGCCCACGCGCTGCGACAACGACCAATAGAGCCCCGTATCGGGCAGCAGCCCGACCTTGACGAACGCGCTCGCATAGCGCGCGGCCGATGACGTGACGACATAATCGCAAGCAGCGGCGAGCGACAGACCAGCGCCAAACGCAAACCCTTCGACGGCGGCGACGATCGCTTTCGGGCCTTCCACCATCAGTCTGAAGATATCGAGCGGCAGTTCATTGCGCTGTCGATATTCGAGCACCTTGCGCGTCTGCATCTCCGAGATGTCGCCACCCGCGCAAAACGTATTGCCCGCGCCGGTCAGTACGATCGCACGGCAGGCTTCCTCATGATGCATCAGGCGATAAAGCCGCGCGTACAACGTCTCGCGCATCTTTAGCGAAAACGCGTTTCGCCGTTGGGGATAGTTCAATGTGACGATCGCGATTGCACCGTCTTGCCGGACCTGTACGATCTCTGCTGCATCGTTGCTGGTCTCTTCGCTCATCTGTCCGTCTCCTGTCGATCGGGGTTAGCGCTTTAGCGCTTACTCCGATCCCATGCAAAGCTGTTGACAGTGACCCTGGCGGGCGGCGTGTCTTTACAGGGTTTCCTGCGTCCCGAGAATCACCGTGGCCTGGCTCGAGAGCACACCACCGTTACCGTGCGCGATCGCCAGCTTCGCACCGGGTATCTGGCGCTCACCAGCGCGGCCCGTCAATTGCCGCATCGATTCTTCCATCAGGAAGAGCCCATACATGCCGGGGTGAACGCACGACAAACCGCCGCCGTTCGTATTGACCGCGAGCCGGCCGCCCGGCGCGATGCCGCCGTCCGAAACGAAGTGGCCGCCTTCGCCTTTAGGGCAAAAGCCGAGGTCTTCGAGAAACAGGATGGTGTTGATCGTGAAGGCGTCGTACAGCATCGCGACATCGATATCGTTCGCCTTCACGCCCGCCATTTGATACGCACGCCTGCCCGATTCCGCTGCGGCAGTCACCGTGAGATCCGGCATGCTCGCGATTTCGCGGTGCGAAGTGGCCGAGGCCGCGCCGAGCAGATACACCGGCTTGTCGGTGAGATCACGCGCTCGATCGGCGCGCACCATGACGATCGCTGCCGCGCCATCCGTCACGAGGCAGCAATCGCGCACGGAAAGCGGATCCGACACGAGGCGCGCGCCCATCACGTCGTCGATCGACAGGGGCGTGCGCATATACGCATCCGGATTCAGTTGCGCCCACTTGCGCGCGGCGACGGCCACCTCGGCCAGATGCTCACGCTTCGTGCCGTACTGATGCATATGACGCGCCGCCGCAAGCGCATACGACGACACCGGATTCATCGGCTTATACGGGCTCTCCCACGGCGAAGGACGCGACGACTGCACGAGCTTGCCCGCCGCGCTGCGCTGATTGCTCCCATATGCAATCAAGGCAACATCGATCTGTCCCGTACACAACGCCATGGCCGCCGTGTGCGCGTAGATTTCGAACGCCGATCCGCCGCTTCGGTTGTTGTCGGTGAACTTCGGGTTAATACCGAGGTATTCGGCAAACGTGAGACCCGACAGCATGTCGTCCGGCGTGCACACGAAAAGGCCGTCTACATCGCCAGGCGTAAGTCCCACCTGGGCGAGCGCGTCAACGGACGCACGCGCAGCAAGGTCCAGCGACGACAAGCCAGGTGCTTCCCCCATCCCATAGGTGGCGCCTGCCACCAGTGCGGTACGCCCGCGCAAGTTGAATTCCATTCGATCTACCTTTCATCGGTGTGACCGGCTGTTGACGGCCGGCTGCGGGTTAGCGGGCGTCAGGCCGGTTCGAACACAAGCAATGCCGCATCCCCTCGGTACACGATCTTCGCCTGCACCGGCATGCCGATGCGCACGGCCTCCGGCTCGATGCCCTCCACACAACTCAGCATGCGCACACCTTCTTCCAGATCGATCACTGCGACGTTGTAGCTGGGCGTGGGCGATTTCTGGCGCACCACGGTAGTGGAATAAACCGTCCCCTTCCCGCAGGCTTCGACCCACTCCAGATCGCGCATCCCGGTAACCGGCTCAGCCACCCGCGGGTAGAAGACATAGCGGCCGCTGCCGCGGCTGCGCTGGATCATCAAGCGGCCCTCGGCCAGGAATTTCTGATAATCGACTTCAGGACAAAGAGAATCCATTCCCCGCTCCTCCAAATCGTTTTGCCATGGGCTCGCGCCGAATCGAGCTGTTCTGTCGGGCCAAAATGGAACAAATAACCGAACACTGTTCCAAATCTTAAACGCACTGGGAGCGCGCTGTCAACGCCGGGAAAGCCCTGCCGTGCCCCGCCGTACAAGGCTGAAACTACATCCCGACCAAATTCCCGACGCACCTCGGACAAACCCGCGGGAGCCGGTTTCAGCGCTTGACGATCACCCGGCCCTTCGTTTAATTTATCGAACATCGTTCATAAAAGTGAAGACTTCGAATGTGATCAGGAAGTGGTCGGCGGGGGCGACGTATCCCCAGTCCGGAGACGAATCCGGGGGGCCGGCCCGAAAAAACCGTTAGCAAGAGAGCTCGAAGTGACATACGAACTAACAGACGACCAGCTTCAGATCCGCGACCTCATCCGTCGCGTCGCACGGGAGCGCGTGGCGCCGCGGGCCGACGAGATCGACCGTACGGCCGGGTATCCGCACGACATGTACGCACTGCTCAAGGAACTCGGCCTCTTCACGTTGCCGTTTCCTGAAGCGTATGGCGGTGCCGGCAGCGTGATGTCGGCCTGCATCGCCGTCGAGGAGTTTGGGCGGGTTTGCTACAACACGGGCTATCTGCTGGTCGTGCAATGGACACCCTTCGGAGCGATTCTCGAAGGCGGCACCGAAGAGCAGAAGGCTCGCCTGCTGCCGGGTCTCGCCTCCGGTGAGTTGCGCGGTGCGCTGTCCATTACCGAGGCTCAAAGCGGCTCCGACGTTTCGGGCATTCGCACGACAGCGCGCCGCAAGAACGGCGGCTATGTGCTCAACGGCTCAAAGATCTGGTGCACGAATTCGCATATCGCCGACTTCATTCTCGTCGCCGCCAGGACGCTCGACGAGGAAGGACAGGCGCTCGGGATCAATCTTTTCATCGTCGATCGCAACACGCCGGGCCTGACGATCGGCAACGAAGAAGACAAGATGGGCGCGCGCGGCGTGGCGTCGTGCCCCCTTTATTTCGACGATGCCTTCATCCGCGCGGAAGACCGTCTCGGGCCGGAAGGCGGCCAGGGGTTCAAGGTGGCAATGGAGGCGCTCAACACGAGCCGTCCCATCGTGGCCGCGCGCGCGGTTGGCATCGCGCAGGGCGCGATCGATCACACCGTCAAATTCATTCAGGACCGCGTTGCGTTCGGCCAGAGCATCAGCAACTTTCAGGGTGTGCGCTGGATGATCGCTGACATGGTCACCCAGACCGAGGCCGCGCGCCAACTCGTCTATCGCACGGCGTCGCTCGTCGATGCGGGCGTTAGCGGCCGTGAACTCGCCCCAATGGCGGCGATGGCGAAGATGTTCGCGTCGGATGTCGCCATGAAGGTCGCGACCGATGCCGTGCAGCTATTCGGCGCCGCAGGCATCTCCAACGAGTACCCGATCAACCGTTATTTCCGCGACGCGAAGGTGGTGCAGATCATCGAAGGCACCAACCAGATCCAACGCAACATCGTCGCGGACAGCGTGCTAGGCCGCATCAAGAAGAACTGACAACGACAGCTCAGCTAACAGCCGAGCCGACAACGACAGAGGACAGGCAATGGAAGAAATCGAAACGGTTGGTCTGGGAATTCACTGGGAGGACCTGCCCATTGGACGCAAGTTCAAGACCGTGGGCCGCACGGTGACCGAAACGGATGTCGTGAATTTTGTTTCGGTGACCGGCATGCTGGAAGTTCTGTTCACCAACACCGAGTTTCTTCGCGAGCAGTCGGCCATCAAGGGGCGCGTCGCGCCGGGCGCGCTGGTCTTCACGCTGATGGAAGGGCTGCTCACGCAGGCCACCATGCAGGGCGTTGGCTTCGCGTTCCTCAACATGGAACTCGACATCAAAGGCCCGACCTATGTGGGCGACACGATTCACGTGGAATGCGAGGTGATCGAATGCAGGCCTAGCAAGGGGCGCCCCGGACTTGGGCTGGTTCGCACCCGTAACCGCGTGATCAGGCAGGACGGCACGGAAGTGATGGTGTACACGCCGCTCAGACTCGTTAAAGGCAAGGACTACAAGGCCTGAGCATGGAAAATCCCCAACAACCCCTCGAACCGGCGACCGGCCCGTTAGCCGGTGTCCGCGTGATCGACCTGACCATCAACGTGCTCGGTCCGGTCGCCACGCAGCTACTCGGCGACATGGGCGCGGACGTCATCAAGATCGAACCGCCCGAAGGCGACCAGAACCGCAAGAATGGCCCTGGCCGCAACCCCGACATGGCAGTGTTCTATACGATCATGAACCGCAACAAGCGCAGCGTGATCCTGAACCTGAAGCAGGCCGAATGCCGCGAAGCGCTGCTCAAGCTCGTCGAGACCGCCGACGTCATCGTGCACAGCATGCGCCCGAGTGCCGCCGAGCGCCTCGGCATCGACTATGAAACCGTGCGGGCGCGCAACCCACGCATCGTGTACGCGTCGGGTGCCGGCTATCGAATCGACGGACCCTACAAGGACCGCCCCGCTTTCGACGACGTGATTCAGGGCGAAACCGGCATTGCCGCGATGAACCGCGACGCGGACGGCTCGCCGCGGTACTTCCCCACCGTGATCGTCGACAAGTTCTGCGGCTACGTACTGGCGTCGTCGATCGGCATGGCGCTCTATCACCGCGAGCGGACCGGTGTCGGCCAGCTCGTCCATGTGCCGATGTTCGAAACGATGCTGCAATTCAATCTTTTCGAGCATCTTTGGGAAGGTGCGCTGGGCTCCAATGACGGAACCGGCCTCGGCTATCCGCGCATGTTCTCGCCGCACCGCCGGCCCTACGCGACAAAAGACGGGCATATCTGCCTGCTCGCCGTGAATAACGAGCAATGGCGCCGCGTGCTGTGCGCAATCGGTGCAGCGCATCTGCTCGACGACCCGCGCTTCCACCACATGGCCGAGCGTATGCGCAACATCAGCGAGCTGTATCGCATCGTCGGCGACGCCATCCGCAACAAGACGACTGCGGAATGGAATGCGATCTTCGCCTCGGCGGACGTGCCGCACGGTCCCGTGCGCGACCTGAAAGACCTGATGCACGACGCGTACATCAAGGAGACCGGGTTCTTCCAGCGCTTCGAGCACCCGACCGAAGGCGACATGGTCATGACCTCGATACCGGTGCACTTCTCCGAGTCGCCCGGCAACGTTCGCTATCTGCCGCCGAATCTCGGCGAGCACAGCATCCAGGTTCTGGTCGAAGCGGGATATAGCGCGGACGAAGCAAGCGCGCTCCTCGCCCTGGCCACAGGAAGGGGCGAAGCCGTATCGGAAGCGCTGAGCAAGGATTAACTGGCGCGGCAGCGCCTCGCACATCACGGAGGGAATCAATGAAGGGGCTCAAGGAGAAGGTCGTCGTCGTCACTGGCGCGGCAGGTGGGATCGGAACCGCCATCAGCAGACGATTCGGCGACGAAGGTTCGACCGTCGCGCTGTTCGACCTGAACGAAGAAGGCGCCGTGCGTGTCGCGGCGGAAATCGAGGCGGCGGGCGGCAAGGCGCGAGCCTACCGCGTCGACATCACGGATCACGAAGGTGTGCATGCTGCGGTGGCGAGAGTCGAGGAAGAACTGGGACCGATCGAGGTTCTCGTGAACAACGCCGGCTGGGACATGGGTGCGTTCTTCCTGCAAACCGAGAAACCGTTCTGGGACAAGGTGGTGGCGATCAATCTGTACGGACCGCTGAACATGCACCACGCCGTGCTGCGACGGATGGCCGAACGTGGCCGTGGCCGCGTCGTCAACATCTCGTCGGATGCGGGACGCGTGGGCTCCTCGATGGAAGCGGTGTACTCGTTCTGCAAAGGCGGCCTCATCGCCTTCACGAAGACGATGGCACGCGAAATGGCCCGCCAGATGATTCCCGTCAACGTCGTTTGCCCCGGCCCGACCGCGACCCCGCTTCTCGACAACCTCGCGCAGGGCGAGAAAGGCGAGCGCATCAAGGCCGCCCTGGTGAAGGCCGTGCCGTTCGGCCGCATGGGCGAACCTGGCGACATCCCGGGCGTGGTGGCCTTTCTCGCGAGTGACGACGCCGCGTTCATCAGCGGTCAGGTCATCAGCGTGTCGGGCGGTCTGACGATGGCTGGATAAACGGCAGCGCGAACGCAATCAATCAACAACATTGGAATACGACATGGAATTCAAGGACATCGGCTATCAGGAGGCGGACGGGGTCGCGACGATCACCATCAATCGCCCGAAGGTGTACAACGCATTCAGCGCCAACACCGTTGAGGAACTCATCAAGGCCTTCGGCGCCGCGGGATGGAACAAGGATATCGGCGTCGTGGTGCTCACTGGCGCCGGCGACAAGGCGTTCTGCACGGGCGGCGACCAGTCCGGCGACGGCTACAACGGGCGCGGCACCGTCGGTCTGCCGATCGAGGAACTGCAAAGCATCATCCGCGACATTCCGAAGCCCGTGATCGCACGCGTGAACGGCTATGCAATCGGCGGCGGCAACGTGCTGGTGACGCTCTGCGATCTCGCCATCGCTGCCGAGACCGCGGTCTTCGGTCAGGTCGGCCCGAAGGTCGGGTCGGTCGATCCGGGCTTCGGCACCGCCTACCTCGCGCGCATCGTCGGCGAGAAGCGCGCGCGCGAAATCTGGTACCTGTGCCGCAAATACAGCGCGAAACAGGCGCTCGACTGGGGTCTCATCAACGCCGTCGTGCCCGCGGAACAACTCGACGCCGAAACGAAGAAGTGGTGCGACGAGATTCTGCAGATGAGCCCCACCGCTATTGCGCTCGCCAAGCGCTCGTTCAATATCGATACCGAGAACATCCGCGGCATCGGCGCGTTCGCGATGCAGGCGCTTGCGATGTACTACGACACGGACGAATCGAAGGAAGGCGGCAATGCGTTCCGCGAAAAGCGCAAGCCTGAGTTTCGCAAGTACGTGAAGTGACCGGCGGAAATGCCGGCGGGGCGACGCTCGGCTCGGCGTCGCCCTTTGCGCATACGCGCGCCGAAGTTCAGTATTTGCGGAAGTTCACGCCGACACGCGTGCCAAGCCCCGGGAGCCGGTTGATGGGGCGGCTGCCATGCTCCGGGGCGGCTTCGCCCCATGCGAACCACACGTCAGGCTCGCGCGCGTCGCCCACGCGCCGCCAGCGGCCGTCCACCTGCGGATTCCTGAGCGTCCCGAGACCGACCAGACGCCCGCGCGGATCGGGCATGAACGCCCACTCTTCGCCGAACGCCGAGTAACGGAGGCGTTCCTGCCAATACCCATTCGCGCCGAAATCGATGGTGCCCGTCACGTCATAGGTAAAGCGCACCTCGCCCTTCTCGTTGCCGAGAATCGCGAAGCCGAACATGTCGTTACCTAGCGTGAAGTGCCCGAAGTCGATGCTGCCATCCTTATAACGCGTCGCCCACGTGTACCAGACGAGTTCCAGCTTCTCCCGCACCAGCGCATCTTTCGTCTTGTAGATCTCGCCGCCTGCGTTGACGACTGCCGCGACATACCGTGCGTGGGACACGCGCGGCCCAAGACCGCCGCAAAGTAACGGGTGACGAATGCCGAGCGCACTGGCATAGCCAATGCCGCGACTCGATCCGGTGACGATTGCGACCTTGTCCGTGAGGTCAAAAAGCGATGAGGGCATACGTACTCCACAAAAATGGAGGCTTGTCGATGAAAGCCCTCGCGTCGCGCGCTTCGCTCAGGCAAGCGATTATTTCCCCACCTGCCACGCCATGCCGCCGCTTTGCTTTCTTTGCGCCAATGCCGCCTTCTCGATCCGCAACGCCTCTTCCAGCGAAGCTAGCGCACCCTGATCGATCACGCGCTTGACCGTCGCGACGAGCTCGGGTCGGCGGCTCGCAATCGTCTTCGCTAGTGACGCTGCCCGCTCCATCAGTTGCTCGTGGCTGACCACCTCGTTCACGAGGCCGATGCGCAACGCCGTGGCGGCGTCAATCGGATCGCTCGTCAAGCTGAACTGCTTCGCCCACCGCGGACCCACGATATACGGCAACCTCGCGGTCATGCCGCCCCCCGCGAGCGCGCCGATTTTCGTGTGCGTGTCGGCAAAGCGCGCACGCTCGGACGCGATGATGAAATCGCACCCCATTGCAAGTTCCAGCCCGCCTGTAACGGCAGCGCCGTTGACCGCCGCGATTACCGGCTTGGTGATGCGCGGCCACATATCGATCATGTCCGCGACCCGCGTGCGCGGCGCATCGGGCGCGGAAAAATCATTCAGGTCGAGCCCAGCACAAAAGGCCGGATCGGCGCCCGTCACGATAAGGACGCGCAGGCTTTGGTCCGCTTCGAAACGATGCAATGCGTCGACCAGCGCTTCGGTCAATGCGAGGTTCAGTGCGTTGCGGGCCGCGGGCCGGTTCAGTGTCAACGTGAGAACCGTTCCGTCACTCTGCACGCCGAGCAGATCGGTTGCATTTGCGTTCATGGCAATGCCTCGAAAGGGTTCACGCCGCCGCGACCAATGCCTCGTGCTGAATCTGGCGTGCGTAGCGATTCAGGTGGTAGTCCGTGTTGCCGAACAATGCGTCGAGCACCAGATGACGGCGATAGTGATGGCCCACCTTGTATTCATCCGTGATGCCGTAGCCACCGTGCAACTGGATACCCTGTTGCGTGACGAACTTCGCGCCACGAGTGGTCTGTGCCTTGCAGCCCGAGATTTCGACGCTCCGGTTCTCCCTGTCCTCGCTGATAGAGAGCAACGCACGGTGCAGTGTTGCGCGCGCCTGCATCGCTTCGATCGCCATGTCGGCCATCCGGTGTTGCAGCGCCTGGAAGCTGCCAATCGCCACCCCGAACTGCTTGCGCGTTTTCAAGTACTCCGCCGCGAGCTCGATAGCGTCTTCCATATCGCCCACCAGTTCGGCACAGATCGCAACGACCGCTTCGTCAACGGCGGCCTGCAGTCCTTCGAACGCTCGCCCAGCCTCACCCAGAACATTCGATTCCGCGACGATCACACCATCGAGCAGCAAGTCGGCAGATGGCGTGCCGTCGAGCAGCGCGCAAGTCTTCAGCGTCACGCCTGCCTGCTTCGGATCGACGACGAAAACCCCGATGCCGTCCGTGGCATCGGCTGCACCCGCCGCGCGAGCGACGACGAGCAGACGGTCTGCAACGGGCGCTCCAACCACGAGCGTCTTATAGCCGTCCAGCCGCCAAGACCCGTCCTCTGTCTTCTTCGCGGCGGCCGTCACGTAATGCACCTGACCCCGCGCTTCACGTTCACTTTGTGCGACCGCATAGACAGTCTCGCCCGAAACGATCTCGCCAAGTATCGCCTCGCGCTGCCCGTCTCGCCCGCAGCGCGTGACAAGCGACGCAGGAAACACACCACACATCACGTATGGTTCCAGCACCAGCGCGCGCCCGATCTGCTCGGCCACGATGGCGCTTTCGACTGACGAGAAACCGAGCCCGCCCAATTCATCCGGCACCGCGACACCGAGCCAACCCATTTCGCCGAACGTATGCCACGTCTCGCGCGAAAATCCGCCTCCTTGCGAAGCAAGATTGCGGCGATGTTCGAACGTATAACTCTTTTGCAAGAAACGTTGCGCGCTTTCCTGCAACATTCGCTGTTCGTCGCTCAACTCGAAGTCCATGCTGCACCCTCTTTATGCCGGCAATTGATGCGATCCCACGTCTCGGGGATCGAAGACCGTCGTGACTCGATACGGCGTCAAAGATCGAACAGTGCTTTGGCGATGATGTTTCGCTGAATTTCGGCCGTCCCGCCATAGATCGAGCAAGCCCGTCGATAGAAGACCTCTGCCGCCAGGCCTGGCGCGTATTCAGGTCCGATGAACCGGGCTTCGCGCAGCTCTCGCTCTTCATTCGGATCGGGATAGAACACGGCGCCGTAATCGCCGATCACCTCCAGCAGCATCTCCGTGAGCTTCTGATGGAGTTCAGATCCGCGTACTTTGAGCATGGATCCGATCGCCATACCGCCACTGCGCTCGTCGATCCCTTGATGCAGGATTTTCTGCACCGCCATGTCGATCGCGCGAACCTCCAATTCGTGCTGCGCCAAACGTGCCGCAAACGTCGGATCCTGGATCAATGGCTTGCCGGCCATCCGTTCGCGCGAGGCGTAGTGCCGGATCTTGCGCAGATAGCGCTTGAGGGAAGGCGCTTCAGCGCCAAGAAACGCCCGCTCGTTAAACAGCAGAAACTTGGTGTATCCCCACCCCTTGTTGACCTCGCCGATAAGGTTTTCAGCGGGCACACGCACGTTGTCGTAGAAGACTTCCGCCAGATGATGGCAGCCATCGAGCGACGCGATCGGCCGCACGGTAACGCCCGGCGACGACATGTCGAGCAGCAGGAAGGAAATGCCCTTTTGTGGCTTCGCTTCGCTATCCGTGCGGACCAGCACGAAATTCCATTGACCGTAGGCGCCGAAGCTGGTCCAGATCTTCTGTCCATTGACGATGTAGTGGTCTCCATCGCGAACCGCCGTCGTACGTAGCGATGCAAGATCGGAACCCGAGCCCGGCTCTGAAAAACCCTGTACCCAGAACACTTCACCACGCTGAATAGGAGGAAGAAAGCGCCGCTTCTGCTCTTCGTTGCCAAACTCGCAAATCACGGGTCCGACGAGCGACACGCCCGCCTGATTCTGTATCGGTGCGCCTGCCAGATAGCATTCTTCCTCGAAGATGTAACGCTGCATCGCGGTCCACCCCGTGCCGCCGTCAGCAACCGGCCAATGCGGCACCGACCAGCCGTGCGTTTCGTGCAAGATGCGCGTCCAGCGCTGTGAATCGTCGTCACCTGCCAGAAAGCCCTGCTGCCCGCGAAAGGCCAGGTCGGCCGGCAAATGCTCGTTGAGGAACGCACGAACTTCTTTGCGGAACGCGATGTCCGCGGGATCTACGCGAAAATCCATGGTTTAGCTTCCAGCGTTTTCAGTACGTTGAACCGCGGCGCGCGCCTCGATCTGCGCCCGCTGCTGCGCCAGCGTTGCCGACCAATGTGCGCGGCGTGGGCGGCACGCAATAAAGCTCGTCCACGACACCGCGCCGTCGCTCGAGCACATTGCGTTGGCTGATTGCGCTCTTTGCACTCAATTCGCCGTTATCGAGCGTCGGCTGCTCGCTTTCGAGCACGATGCGCGCAATGCGCGTCGAGCTGCCGCCAGGACGCGCGGCGAGCTGGTCGAGTCCGGTCTGGAAGAACGCGCGCACGCCGCGGCTGTTAATGATCTGGTCGACGCCCGGCGTCGGATCGTGAAGGTCGTCGCAAAGCGCACGGCACGCTTCGACGTCAGGGAAGACGAGCGCGCTCAGGTAGTCGCGGTCGTGCCCGGCAATCACGATATCCCGCGCATACGGGCCCAACACGTTCAGCGCGTACAGTCGCAACTCGGCGACGTTGACCCAGGTGCCCGAGGACAGCTTGAAATTTTCCGCAATGCGTCCGTCGAAGCGCAGTCCCAGTTCGAGGCGCTGCGGGTCGATGAACGTTGCTGCGTCACCGGAGCGGAAATAGCCTTCCTCGTCGAACGCGGCGGCGGTGCGCTCGGGATCTTTCCAATAGCCGGGCGTCACACAGTCGCCGAGGAAACGGATTTCCAGCTTCGCGCCGACCGGCGCCACCTTCACTTTGACGCCGGGCACGGGCAACCCCGCAATCGCTTCCCGTCGCGGATCCCAGGCCGCCGATAGCGGCGTTGGGCCTGCTTCCGTGCTGCCGATGCCCGACATGATGAGCACACGCTGGCCGATGGTACGCACCGCGAGCTCGTCGAGTTGAGCCCAGATGTATTTCGGCAGACTTGCGCCGCCGTAGTAGATGAGCGCGAGTTTGCTAAAGAATTTCTCGCGCAGTGCCTTGTCCGCCTGCAGATGCGGAATGAGCGAAGCCAACCCTTGCGGCGTATTGAGGTAGACCGCCGGCGCGATTTCACGCAATGCCTGCACCGTCGGGCCAATTTCCTCCGGCGTTGGCTTGCCTGGGTCCAGGTAGTAAGTCCCCCCGCCGTACAGCACCATGCCGAAGTTATGCGTGCCGCCAAAAGTGTGATGCCAAGGCAGCCAGTCGACGAGATCCGATGGCCCGTCCTGAAGAAACGCGAACACCTGGGCGACTTGCTGTCGATTGCTGCACAACATGCGCTGCGGGTAGATCACGCCTTTCGGTGCGCCTGTCGTTCCCGAAGTAAACATGATCTTGCCCACCGTATCCGGGCCGACTGCCTTGAACGCCTTGTCGACGTCGGCTGTAACCGGCGTCTTCAGCCACTGCGCGACGCGCGAACCGCCACGACCCTCCGGCAACGGACCGACGACGACACATTCCACGTCGCCGAACACCTCACGCAATGCACGGCCATACTGCGCGCCGTCCTCCGCGAAGACGAGGCCGGGCGTGCATACCGCCGCGAGTTGCCTGAGCTTCGAAAAGTCCTGCGATAACAGCGAATACGCGGGTGTCACCGGGATATAGGGAATCCCGACGTGCAATGCGGCGAGCGCGAAGAGCGCGTGTTCAAAGCTTCGATCGGAAAGAATCATCAACGGACGAGACGGCGACAATCCTCGATCGAGCAGCGCCTGCCCCAGCGCACGCGCACCGTCGAACGCCTGGCGGTAGGTCAGAGACTCCCATGACTTGCCGTCCGACGTCCGCCGCGCGAGCAACGCGCGCTCGGGCGTGACGCTCGCCCAGTGTTCGAGCCGCTCCGTCAAGCGGATCGGATACGCCTGGAGCGGTTCCTTCAGTTCATACACAACGCTTCCGTCTGGCCTTCGCTCGACGATGGCATCCATGCTGCCGACGCGAATCGGGCGAAACGGCACATCCATCAGGGCGTCGTGCGAAGCCGTACCTGCATCCATCTGAGTCGTCCTGTTGTTATCTGGCAAGTCATGTCCCGCGAGCGCTCGCATCGCCTTCCGATACCTGGAAATGTTGCGGGCCAAGTTCAACCAATAATTGAACGTCGATCATATTTCTGAACCAGAATAACGCGAAATCCCAGCCACGTCTATCCGTTGTCACCCACAAGGAAGGCCTGATAGCACACACGCAATCTGGCGCGAATGACGCGCGCAATGTCCGGCACGATCGCAGCCTTGCGCATCGCACAACAACGTGGACAGAAAACAAAAATTGTGCCAATTTCTGAACGCCATTCTCATTGTTAAACACGACACCGGAATTGCTCGGTGGCGATTTGCTGACACTGCCGACCGGTTCGATCGACGACTGGCTGCGTCTTGCTTATACCGATGTTCCCGAAAGGCTCTGGCCAGCGGCATCCCGGTCGCTGCTGGCGCATCTCGAACGACTCGACGAACAAGGTCGTCCGACTTCGCAGGCCTGATTGCGATCGTCATGCATGCATCGGCTGCCACGCCCGCTAAAACCGGGGGCGCGGGCGGCCTTGTTCGACGGCCGTCTTGTTGCGGACTCAGCTCTCTTCTACAAGCGCGGCCAGCCGGCCATGAATGAGTGCGCGCGCCTCGCCGACCATCCGACTCACGAGTTCCGCGCAGGTGGGAATATCCTCGATAAGCCCGATTGCGAGGCCAGCCGGAAACGTGCCGTCTTCGGTGTCACCCGTCTCGTACACTCGCTTACCGCGCTCACCGCTCACCAGCGGCTTGAGATCCGCAAACGTCACACCCTCTTTTTGCTCGAGTTCCAACACCTGCTCCGCTACCGAATTCCTGAAGATACGCGACGTGTTCTTCAGCGTGCGGAAGATCAACGCCGTATTGCGCTCGTCATGCTCTACGAGCCTGCGCTTGACGTTCTCGTGAATCGGTGCCTCCCGCGTTGCCATGAAGCGCGTACCCATATTGATCCCGTCCGCGCCGAGCGCGAGCGCGGCGACCATGCCGCGCGCATCGGCAATGCCGCCTGACGCAAGCATCGGAATATGCAGTTTCGCGGCCGCGGCCGGCAACAGGATCAGATTGGGCACGTCGTCCTCGCCCGGATGTCCGGCGCACTCGAATCCGTCCACGCTCACGGCGTCGCAGCCCAACGCCTCCGCTTTCAGCGCGTGACGCACCGACGTGCACTTGTGGATGACCTTGATTCCCGCAGCCTTGAATGCGGGCATATATGGCTCGGGATTGCGTCCCGCCGTCTCGACGATCTTCACACCGTTCTCCACGACCGCTTGCACGTACTCGTCGTACGGCACTGGCTTGATGGTCGGCAGAATGGTCAGGTTGACGGCGAACGGCTGATCCGTCATTGAGCGAACCCGAGCGATCTCGTTGCGCAGCGCCTCGGGCGTGGGCTGCGTCAGAGCAGTGATGGTGCCGAGCGCACCGGCGTTCGAGACGGCGGCGGCAAGTTCAGCGCGACCCACCCACATCATGCCCCCTTGAACAATGGGGTATCGAATCCCAAGCAGCTCTGTAATGCGCGTTTTCATGTGCTGATCCCTGTGTAAGTGCAACCTGATCTTTCGACCGGCAATGGGTCGAACGCCGCGTGTAAGATGCGCCGGTAGTTTGTATTTACGAACACTGTGCAATTATATACACTTCCTCCACATCGCCGACACTCGTGTGCCGCACTCGCGGACGCCGATGCGATTGCACGAGGCATGAATGATCAGGAGAGTTGATGAACAAGCGAGACAATCAGATTGGCGCTGAGGAAGTGTCGATTCGCCCCACGCCGGACGAGGCGGAACAAGCCGTGCGCACGCTGATCCGATGGGCCGGTGACGATCCCGAAAGGGAAGGTCTCATTCAAACACCTGCACGCGTCGCGCGCGCATACCGCGAGTTCTTCTCGGGCTATGACTCCGATCCGATGCAGATTCTCGCCACCACGTTTTCCGAAGTGGATGGCTACGACGAGATGGTGGTGCTAAAGGACATCCGTTTCGAGAGCTACTGCGAACACCATATGGTGCCTATCATCGGACGTGCGCACGTTGCCTACTTGCCCGAGCATCGCGTGGTCGGCATCTCCAAACTCGCCCGCCTCGTCGATGTCTATGCCAAGCGCCTACAGATTCAGGAGAAGATGACCGTTCAGATCGCCGATGCGCTGAACACCGTGCTGCAGCCGAAGGGAGTCGCTGTCATTCTCGAAGCTGCGCATCAGTGCATGAGTACGCGAGGCGTGCACAAGCCCGGCGCATCGCTGGTGACGAGCCGAATGCTGGGCGCATTCCGTGACGATCCTTCCACCCGCCGCGAGTTTCTGTCGATTGTCGGTCACAGCACGATTGCTCCATTACCCAATAGCTGAATGCCAACGTCGGCTTGCTGCCGACGTTGGCTTTCATGGCAAATCGATGCTGGTATCCGTGGCAAGCGTCGTTGCCGGCTTGCGTCTGGCCTTAAACCTCGCTGGGTTGGCGCGTCTTTAAAGGCCGTTCGTAAGAGACGTCTTCACGATTTCGTGCACTGACGCCATTGCCCATCAGGATTTCTCGCCACGCAGTAGGCACTTCCGCAGGGGTCAGTTCGTTGATCGCTTCGGAGATGCAGACACGGGCGGCAATCGCCCACACGCCATCACGCTTTTCGAAGCGGTCGATATAGCGCCCCACCGCTAGCGTGTCTGGCTTGACGCGATTTTCTCCGAAGAAAAGCCAGTACGTCTCCCCGTGCGCCTCGTCGCCCTGCAATTCGACGCTGTGATTGAACACCATATGGTGGTGCGACAACTGATGCTCGGTATGATACGCAAAGGCCCAGTCGACGAATTCCTCTGCATCCCCGACGAATGCGCCGTGGTCGTCGATTGCGTCCGGATGGTACGCCGACAGCGTCAACTTCCGGTCCATGCGATCGACCCCGCGGCAATAGCGGTGTACGCATTCGAGTATGTCCTGCTTATCCAACAGTGCTTCGACGCGCGCGCTCAGTTCTTCATTCATGGCTTCTACCGTTAGATAGTCATGGCGACAAAAAAGACGACCGCACCGATCACGGCGCCAATGAAGCAACAACCCTCGCCTGTCGACAAATCGGCTTCCTGCGCTCGCGCACGGCTCGCAATCGCACATCCGACGATGCCCGCCAATGCCGTCGCCCCGAGCACGGCAAACATCATCACGACGTCGAAGAGTGCGGACCGGCCTAGCTCTTCCATGCGCAGATCGCGTTGCAGCAGCCAGACTGCCGCCGCCGAAATCGACAGGAGAATGAGTGGGAGCCATACTCTACGCGCTTCCCGAGCGCTCTCGCGAGTCAGCGTTTTCATCGCGCCCGGCCCTCCGTCCGCAGCTTGCCCAGAGCACGAGGCGCCACCGCGCCCAACACGCGCGCCGCCCAATTCGATTGTTTTGCGCGAGCCGATTCGTCCGACGACGGAGCGCCCTTTTCAGCGCGCTGGCGACGATAGTCGTACGTATAGTCTGCAAGAGGACCACGTAAATCGCTGTCGAGAAAGTACATCGCATGTCTCCGATCAGGCTTATGCTCTCGGGCGCTTGCGTGGCGCCTCTTGATGGACATCCTAGGCCATGGAATATGGTTATGCAACAAGTCGTTCAATTAATGGCGTCGGTGTTTTCACTACCCGACAAGGCACAGACCGACGCGCATGCGCGAGCGCCCGCGGCACACATGGACGTGTGTGCGAACGGGTCGGCAATCAATCGGGGAAAGGGAATGGCAGCGCTAAGCCGCGTTTTCGACGCAGCTTAGCGATTCGAAAATGACACGCAGACGAGTGATCAGGAGACCTGGAAGCCGCCGTCGACAGCGAGAAGCTGACCGGTGACGTAGTCCGATGCCGGCGACGCGAAAAACAACACTGCCCTGGCGATATCGGAGGCAACGCCGATGCGGCCCAGCGGCATGCGGCCAGGTTGGGTGATCGGCCCGTGAGCCTGATGAACCTTCGTCGATGCGGCCGCGCCCTCGGTTGCCACGCCGCCGGGCAGCACTGCGTTCACGCGAATTCCGTCTGCTGCGAATTCGAGCGCTGCCACCTTGGTGAGGTTGTTGACGCCCGCCTTCGACGCGCCGTAGTCACCGTTGTCGAAAATCACCGGCTGCAGCGAAGCCACCGACGAAATATTGATAATGGAACCGCCGTTTTTGGCACCTTGCATTCGCTTGATCGCTTCGCGCATGCAGAGGAAGGTGCCGCGCAAGTTGATGCCGAGCACCTTGTCCCACTTTTCTACCGACGTCTCGACGAATTTCGTCTTCGGATAGATGCCCGCGTTGTTCACGAGAATGTCGAGGCGCCCAAGTTTGGCCTGCACCGTTTCGTACATCGCAAGAATCGACGATTCATCGCTGATGTCCACTTTGATCGCGATAGCCTTGCCAGACGCACTTTCGATTTGGCTGGCCGTCTGCTGCGCCGCTTCCTCATTCAGGTCCGCCGCGACCACCGCCGCGCCGGCCGACGCCAGCAGCAAAGCCGTCTCGCGGCCGATGCCTGAGCCTGCCCCTGTTACCACCGCCACTTTCTGATCGAGATTGAAAAGACTCGCCACATTCGTGCTCATTGCTCCTCCTTTGGCTCGCCGCGCGAGCGGGTGATTTTCTGAACGTCATTCGCAAAGATAAACACACCACTTTGGCGTGTCAAGATGAACGAGAAGCGGATGACGAAAGGAGCAGCATGAACGAAGCTGTCGAGCAGTGCGATTGCGCGTATCACCCCGCCGCCGGCGACGCGATATCGCGCATGATGTCGAGCATCGAACGGTGGTAGGGCTTGTGAGGTCTATCGGCCCACACCAGCGACACCTCAGTTTCGCCTGAAGCCGGAACATCCTCGATGTCGACGAAGGCGACACCCTCCACGGGCAGGTATCGCGCCGAGTCCAGCATCAGACCGATGCCCAGTTCATGAGACACGAGGTTGAGCATCGTGTATGGATGGCGCGCTTGCTGGGTCACCCGCGGCGACAGCCCCGCCTCGCGGCGCGCTGTCTCGAACGCAGCGAACAGCGGCTGCGACATCTGCTGAGGGAACATGATGAGCGGGTATCGCGCGAGATCCGCGATACGAATTGAAGGCTGCGCCGCCACGGGCCACTTCGCCGGAACCGCGGCCACCACACGCAGACGCTCGATGACCACGCTTTCCAAACCGGAGACGTCCGCCGAGCTGGTGACTACCACGCCCAGGTCGATGCTGCCGTTTTTCACGCTGGCGACGGTCAAAGCACTGCCGCGCTCGATCAACCGGACGTCAACGCCCGGCCATTGCTTGCGAAGCCCCTGAATGGCTAGCGGCATGATTCGCAGCGCACACATCGGCACGAACGCTACGCTCAGGCTCGCCAGTTCGTCGGCGGCTTGCCGCACGCGCCGTTCGGCCAACTCCGCTTGCGCGATCAGCGGCTTCGCTTCCGCGAGCAACGCGGCTCCGGCGGCTGTGAGCGAAACGCCTCGCGGTGTACGTTCGAGCAGCTTGATACCGAGCTGCTCCTCCAGCCGCATGATCGACTGGCTGAGCGGCGGCTGCGCCATGCCCAGGCGCGCAGCCGCACGGCCAAAGTGCTGGGTCTCCGCGACCGCAACGAAGTGTCTGAGATGCCGCAATTCCATGACGTGATATGGCTTTGATATCGGGTGTCCCCAGCATATTGCCTTTGTCCCGTTGCGGTGCACTACGGACGAACCCTGGTCATATCGGGTGCGCACTATCTTGACGTCCAGCACCGTTCAACATACATTTTAGAATGTCGTTCCACAATACGAACAATGACCAAGGCGGCTCGGGTGAGTCGCATCCGCTATCAATAGCCGCGCCGCCGCGGTTAAACAGGAGACACAAGTGAAGAGCCTCGAAGAAAAACTTGCCTATGGTTTAAAGGTATTCGGCGAAATCATGGGTGAAGACAAGGCAGCCGGCTTACGGGCCGCAAGCGAGTCCACCGGCTTCGGATCCGACATTTCACGCCTTGCCATCAACTACGCGTTCGCGGATGTCTGGGGCGACGACAAACTCGAGCGCAAGCAGCGCAGCCTCGTCACGCTGGGCATTCTCATCGCGAGCCGGCAGACGCTCGAACTGAAGAACCACGTCCGCATTGCCGTGCGCAACGGTCTGAGCGCACGCGAACTCGAAGGGGTGCTGATTCAGGCGCTTCCGTATGCCGGGTTCCCAGCCGTCGCCTCCGCGACCACGGCCGTTCTGGAGACACTGCGGGAACTTGGCATCGACACCACGACCCGCACTTCGGAAGAACGCGGATTGCTGTGAGCCGACATCAGAGCGCCCCCGCGACCAAAGGAGACAATTTATGAGCACACCAGGCGTGGATATCGTGCCGACGATGCGCGAATTCAACGTTTCCAATGACCTTCTCGACAATCACGCCGAGTTGCAAGAACGCTGGAACGAAGACGGCTACCTGTTCTTTCGCGACGTTCTCGACCACGAGCCGCTGGAGCGCATGCGCGGTCTGCTTGTTGATCACCTCGACAGCAACGGCTTCGTGGACCGCAACGACCGAGACGTGCGATGGACTGGCAAAGACCGCGAAAATTTCAGCTTTTTTCCCGTGAAGGCGATGAACGAGCAGCGTGCGGCACGCACCGTGATGGAAAACCCCGCAGTTCGTGCATTCTTTCAGCGGCTCTTCGGCGTACCGCTTTATTGGGTACCTTTCACCGAATACCGCACGTCGCCGCCCGCTATCGACAAAAGCCGCACACGGTTCGACTTCATTCATGAAGATGCGATCTACAGCGACCGCCTCGATTTCATTATCTGCTGGATTCCGCTCAGCGATATCGATGCGCAAGTCGGCGGACTGGCCGTCGCGGAAGGATTGCATAAGCTTGCATGCCTGCACAGGAAGGACGGCGACAAAATCGTTCCCATCGATCTCGCGAGCGTGCCAGAAGACGCATGGCGCCGCACGAACTACCGCTTGGGCGACGTCCTGTTGATGAGCCGACGCACGCCGCACTCTGGTCTCAGCAATCATTCGGACCGTTTTCGTCTGTCACTCGACACGCGCATCCTGCCGCACGGCGGAAGTTTCCCGTTTGAGCCCCGGCTGCCCTATGTGGGCACGCTGACGTCGATCGCATCGGACCAGATCGTCGTGCGCGACGTGCATGGTGAACATGTGTTGCGACTCGACGACACGAGTTATCTGCGCGGCCTCCAGGGCAACCGCCTGCGCGCAGACGAAATTGCCGGGGTTTATCAGCCGGGATCCGAGGTGATCGTTGCACATGAAGGCGGCCTCGTTCAAACGCTGCGCCCGCAGCATTGATCGTCGTGTCAGGCGCAAAGACGAAGCTTCGTCTTTGCGCCTCGCGCCATTCGCCTTGCCCTTTGGCCTGGCAATTCCGAAGCATCGATCACGGGCAGCCTTTGCTCGCGGTTTTATGAACATCGTGCTAATATCGGAACGATACGCTTGTGAACAACCAGGCCGCGAGCCTGCAATGGCTGTCACAGGGTTAGCGGCATCGCGCGCAAGCCGCCCAGGCGTGACACGCCTGGCCAACGTCTAACGTTCGACCTCAGGACAAGTCATGATCGATTCATCCGCCGCGGTACTCGTCATCGGCGCCACTGGCGCACAAGGAGGCGCCGCGGCTCGCCATCTTCTTGCGGCAGGACGCAAGGTACGCTTCCTGACACGCAATCCAGACTCGCCGGCTGCGCGGGCACTCGTCGATATGGATGCGCAGGCGCTACGGGGAGATCTGGACGACCGCGACTTGCTCGCAAAAGCGATGGAGGGCGTCGGTTCCGTCTTCTCCGTTCTCCTGACTGATTTTGATCGCAGCGACAGGGAACGCCGCCAGGGTTTTGCGCTCGTCAACGCAGCGCGCAACGCGGAGGTCCCGCAGTTCGTTCACACGTCCGTGGCGCAGGCCGGCAATCATGAGACGTTTCCTGGCTGGAGCGAGAAACGTTGGAACCGAAAATACTGGACGGACAAATGGGAAGTGGAAGAGGCCGTTCGCGCCGCGGGTTTCGAATCATGGACGGTCTTGCAACCGGCATTCATGATGGACAACCTCGCTGAGCCGAAAGCGGGCGCGATGTTTCCGCACCTGCGCGAAAGCTTGCTGCTCAGCGCGTTGCTACCCGACGCGCGACTCGACTGGATTGCCGCCGACGACGTGGGCGCGCTCGCGGCCAGCGCGCTAAACGATCCGCAACGCTGGCACGGTGAGACTGTGCCGCTGGCGTCGGAAAGACTCACGATGTCTGAAGTTGCGAATCGCCTCGGCAACGTTCTGGGCGCACAGATCAACGTTTCGCACGTGTCACCGGATGAAGCCCGAGCAAAAGGTCTCGCACCCGGATGGGTGAATGCACAGGAATGGATCAACGCGGTCGGGTACCGCGTCGATATCGATTCGCTTTCCAAACGTGGTGTCCAGCTCACCCCGATGGTGGACTGGATCGATGCGAATCGACAGCACATCGTACTCGCATAGCTGGTCGATGGACCGCGTGTGCAAGCCTCAGGTAATGGAAAATCCGCAATGAATGATCGTGTCCCCTCATGGTTCGACCACGCCATGGCCCAGCCGCGTCGATCTCACTTCACCGAAGGCGGCGGGGTGACTGTCCATTATGTCTCGTGGAACGCCGCAGACACCGGTAAGCCGCCACTTGTCTTCGCACACGGTTTTCTCGGGCACACGCACTGGTGGGACTTCATTGCGCCCTTCTTCACCGATCGCTTTCGCGTCTTTGCTCTGGATTTCCGCGGCATGGGCGACAGCGCCTACAGGCAGGAATACAGCGCCGACGTTTTCGTGCGCGACCTCGTCGCTGTCGTGGATGCAATCGGCTCTGGACCGTGCGTCGCGGTGGGCCACAGTTTCGGCGGATCGCGTCTGCTCCAGGCGTGCGCGACCTTTCCCGATCGTCTCTCGCATGCAGTCGTGCTCGATTCGTATTTCATGCTACGCGGCGAAACCTTGCCTGCAGTGGAACGACGCCCGCCGCCCCGCCCCTATCCGGACTGGAATACTGCACTCAGTCGCTTTCGACTCATCCCGGAACAAGATTGCGAGCCGTGGCTGCTCGAGCATCTCGCGCGGACATCACTTCGTCAAACCGCCGACGGCTGGGTATGGCGCTTCGACCCGAAGTTGCGGAATCTCCAGCCGGTCGAAGGCGAAGAAGACCTGCTGACCCGCATCGCGGTTCCGGTCAGCTACGTTCACGCCGAGTGCAGCAGCGTAGTCAGCGCCGATCGCGCGCGCCGCATCGTAGCTGCGATTCCCGGCGCGAAGGGTCCCATCACGATGCCACGCGCAGGCCATCACATGATGCTTGACCAGCCACTCGCGCTGGTGAGTCTCTTGCGAGCATTGCTAGCATGAATTCCAATCTGCGCGAATCGAAAACTGCGCCGTGGTCGAGCGGTTTGCCTCTTGCGGCCCTGATTGCGCGCGCCGTCGAAAAGCACAGCGCGACGCCACTCCATTTTCATACCCAGGCCGGTGCCTACACTTGCACCACCGAGTCCCTGCTGCGCGACGCGAAAGAGATTGGCAAGGCACTCACAGCCCTCGGTCTGCGTCGAGGCGATGTGATCGCGATACAGCTTCCCACACAGCGCGAGACTGCGCTTCTGTATCTGGCTGCACTGGAGATCGGTGCGGTACTCGTGCCGATCGTACACATCTACGGTCCCGCCGAAGTCGGCTTCATCCTTCGACAATCCCGCGCCCGCGTTCTGTGCGTGCCCGATTTCTGGTCCCGAACCGACTACCTGGAGCGTGTCGCCGCGCTCGGCGACACGCCCGACCTCGAGCGCGTGATCGTCGTTGGCGATCGGGCGCCCTCGAACGGCATCACGTTTGGCGCGCTGCAGCGACTCGCCGCGACAACGCATGAACAACGCCCTGCCGACCCGCCAACGTCGGAAGACATCTGCCTGCTGCTGTACACGTCAGGAACGACAGCTTCGCCCAAAGGCGTGCAGCACTCTCATCGCACAGTAGGCGCAGAGTGGCAGATTCCGTTCATCGATGGGCCTGGGCCGTACCTCACGCCCTTCCCTGCTGGCCATATTGCAGGCTTCAATTTCCTGTTGCGTCCATTCATTACAGGCACCGAGATGGTGTTCATGGACCGGTGGGACGCCTCGCTTGCCGCGCGACTGGTCGATGAGTATCGCGTGCGCCTTTCGGGCGGCACACCGTTTCATCTCCAGGGGCTCCTCGAAGCCGCCCGCCGCGACGGGCGCAGCCTGGCGTCCCTCGCTTCTTACGGTCTGGGCGGCACGGGTGTCACGCCGGAGCACGTCGCCATGGCCGATCGGGCCGGCTTCGCGGGCACCCGCGCGTACGGGCTGACCGAGCAATCGACAGTGAGTGTCGGCTGGGCCGATTCGCCTTTTGATATCCGGGCTTGCACGGACGGTCGCATTCAACCCGGCTCGCAGGTGCGCGTTGTCGATGAGTTGGACAGCGACCTGCCTGCCGGACGCGACGGCGAGATTCTGATCAAAGGACCGGAGCTGTTTGTCGGCTACACCGACCCGGCGCTCAATGCGGCCGCGTTCACTCACGACGGATGGTTCCGGACCGGCGATATCGGCCGTCTCGACGCAAACGGCTGCCTGACCATCACGGACCGAAAGAAGGACATCGTGAATCGCGGAGGAGAAAATATATCGTCGCTCGAAGTAGAGCGAGTACTTGCCACTCACCCGGCCGTGCGCGATGTCGCCGTCGTGGCGCAGCCAGACGCACGATATGGCGAAAGAGTCTGTGCGGTCGTCGTCTTGCACGAACGCACGTCGCTCGACCTGATCGCAGTCCAGACCCACTTTGCCGGCGCGAACGTGGCGAAGCAAAAGACGCCCGAGCAACTTTGCATCGTTGCAGAGCTGCCGCGCACGCCTTCGGGAAAGGTGCGAAAAGGCGATCTGCGCAAGCAACTTTCCGCGTAGTAGCAAATCAGCTGGTGCTTATCGAGCGGAGCCGTCCCGGCGCGACTTGAAAAACCGATCTCGTTGCATTGACACCTGATCGGACGAAACGAGCCGATCGTAGATCGCACGCGCTGCGGCCATGCCGGCATCGAAATCGGGCGACTCGGCCGCGGCGGCGATGGCATCCAGACACTGCCTTTCTATTGCATCGCTACAGCTGAGGCGTGAGCGCGGTTTAGGACCTTGATGAACAAGGACGCACCGTAACGCCGTTACGAACTGCGCGAGATGTTCAACGCGCTGCGCTGGATCGTACGCGCGGGTGCACCATGGCGTTTGTTGCCAAATGACTTTTCGCCCTGCGAACTGGTCTACCAGCAGACGCAACGCTGGATTCAGGCCGGCTGTTTCGAGGCTATGGTCAATGACCTGCGTTCGATCATCCGGATCGCGCAGGAGCGTCGTGGCCAACCCAGCGCGGTCATTCTCGATGGACGGAAGCTGCAGTCGACCTGCGAAAGTGGACCTCGCGCCGGTTACGACGGTTACAAGCGCAAACGCGGCAGCAAGGTCCACATGGCGGTTGATACTTTGGAGCAACTGCTTGCTGTGCATGTTACGCCGGCCAACGAACAGGAACGCGCGCAGGTCGGAGAACTGACCCGTCAGGTTCAGCAGGCCACCGGCCAGACGGTCAAGGTGGCGTTCGCGGACCAGGGATACACCGGCGAAGAGCCTGCGCAGGCAGCACTCAACGAAGGAATAGAGCTTCAGGTAATCAAGCTGTCGGAGGCGAAAAAGGGCTTCGTTCTGTTGCCGCGCCGTTGGGTGGTCGAGCGCAGCTTCGGCTGGCTCAACCGCTTCCGCCAACTGGCCAGAGACTATGAGCGATTGCCTGAAACCTTGGCCGGTTTGCACTTCGTCGTTCTCCGTGCTTATGCTTGTTCACTTTGCAGCCCTTAACAAAAATGCCTAACACCCTCTAATTCTTTATTGTTTTGACTGTGACGTCACTTCGCCTGAAAAGCTACAACCAGCATAGGCCATGCGCGTGAAATAGCAATTGTGGCGCTTTGGTTTTTTCGGACGCGGATTGGGATAAAACGTAGGATGCAAACGGGAGTGGTTGATGTTGAAGAAACTGATTCCGAGACGCTTCAACTCTCATGCCGAGCCACAAGGATCGGCGCTTTCCCGAAAGCCGAGTGTCCACATTGGGTCGAGGGCGTGTGAAAACGCAGATTGAACGCGACGTTCGAGAAAGTCGGGCCGCCAGATTGCGCTGTATTGGCTTGACGGTGACTCGGTAAGGGTAAAACGACACCCGAAAACCGAGTACTTTTGCGTTTTCACACGCCCTCGGTTGATTTCATCCATTGACCAGGATAGTGGCTGCCACTCAACGTAGCCGCCGGATTACCGGTCCTTCCGGATCATTGAACGGGCATTTCAGTGTCAATTGCCGAACGTCCGCACTGGGTCGTTAGCTGACTTTGACACGCACCTTGGCTGAGCCGCTCGGACATTCTTGCTGAACGCGGTTCCGCGCCGATGTAATCGGGCTGTTCTCACCCAGTGTGGGCCCGTTCTCATCGAATGGGGTCCGGAGTACGGCGAGATTCTCAACTGATGCGGTCCCGACGTCAGGACGACCCGAACTGGTATCAGGGGGCGCCCTACATCGCGGAGGTGGTCGTGTTCAATGAGCGTGAGTTGGCGCACTGTCATCCTCACGAAAGCAATACATTCACACTCGGGCTTGCCATATTCAAGACGGGATGCACTGACGCTTACCGAATATGAGTTCTGACAGAATCGGATGCGGGTGGGGAGACGGAAGCTGCAACAACTTTCCGTGTCGACTCACCCGGCAGCGGAGCTATAAAGCCCCGCGTGGAACGCCCGCATCTTCAGATTTGCCTGGCAGCTTGCGATCAGGGGGCGAGAACTTGCCACTGCTGGCTTTGCAAACCTTCGTATTGCCAAAGGTCTGCATTTGCACCAGAAGCCGTCGAGCCACCCTTGACATCGAGGCACGAACCGGGCGCGTGGGCCGGACACAGACGGTAATACTGCGAGCCGGTCGAGATGACACGCCAGATCTGATTGGCGGCACCGTGGTAATTCCACACCAGAACCTGCGCCCCGTCTCCGGTACCCGCTCCGCTCACGTCCATCGCCAGGCTGCTACTGGCGGCGGCGACCTCATATTCGCCATTGCCCAGATTGACGAAGCTCCACAGTTGGCTTGTCGACCTCGTATAAGGAGTTTGCGTCAGCAAGCTGCCGTTTGCCTGGCCGGCCGGTGCCAGCGCCAGCCCGCTCGATCGGGATACGATCTGATATGTCCCGTCCGGAATCGGCCCGACGCCTCGTGCACTACCATGACCCTGCACTGAATAGTTCGCACCGACCGTGTAGGAGCCGAAATTGTCGATCTGCCACCAGCTATTGGCGAGCGCCGTATTGCCGGCGAGCGTGCCGGTTCCACTGCGGGTGATGATGCCTTCATTGGTGTTGCCAATGGCTGTATTGCCGACTATCGTTCCAGTCGTGGACTCCATGTCGAGACCGCTCATGGACAGACCGTTGTAGTTTGCAGTGCCAGGCGCGGTCGAGCCGTTGAAACTCAGGTCGTTGTTCGAGACGGTGAGATTGGCAGGAGTTTGCTGGGCATGAATACCCAGCCGATAGTTGCCGACGAATGTCGAGTTATCGACAGTGATCGCGTTGCTCCCCGGTCCGTTGATATGCAAGCCATCGCCCGCCCACGAGTTCAAGAAGCGCGAGTTGGTAATCGTCACATTCGTCGAGCCCCATAAATACGCATTGTGCCAGGCAAGGCCGTCGTTACCGTGCACCATAATGCCGCTATCGTGAAAGTAGGAGCGATCGATGGTCAGTCCATTGATGGACCCGGTTGCCATTCCTTCCGCCGTGTTCCTCACCTCGACGTTCAGAATCTTCAGGTTGCTCGCGTCGACAAGCTCCAAACCCTTCGCGGCTTCGTTGAGGCCACCGCCCGCCACCGAGTAGGCGTTGTTAGGATCAAAAGCCGCGGATTTCGGAACCTGTCCGTCAAGCACAAGGTTCGAGATGGTAATGTCGTGCAGGCTCCTCTGGCCATTCACAAGGATTAGGTTCCATACATAGGGCGTCGACGGTCCTTGAATCACCGTTGCGGCACCTTGGCCCGTCAACGTGATGTTGCTGCCCGGGATCTGGATCGAACTGCTCAAGGTCCAGACGCCCGCGCCGAGCGTAACGGTGCCGCCACCCGCTGCCGCTACCGATTGAAGTGCGCTCTGAATGCTCTGCCCGGGCTGAACGGTGGCGTCCAGCGCGTGCGCGCCCTGCGTCGGCAACAAAGCAGAGAGAGCCAGAGACGTTACTAGACTAATTGACCATCGTTTACTTTTCATGGCGAGCTCTGAAAAAATCGACGTACTGAGATGGAGGCGCCGTGGGGTGGCGGCAGAAGAGGCCAGGAGAAGGAGCACGATTGGGACCGTCAAGAGCCATGCTTCGTGCTTGATGCGTCGTCGCGATCAAGCGGTTTATCGTCATCCGCGGGCCGGACTTGAGGGGCCTTTCATAAATTTTGTGTTCAAGGCATAACATGTAGCTCAAGGAGCATGTATGCCACGCAAACCCAAAACGGCCCCCCAGGCCCAGCCGGCCTTACCGTCAATTCCAAAGGAACTAAGGAAACACTGATTTATCTGGCTCGGTCGCGACAGCATTGCGTTGCGCGCCATTCCTCGCTGACCCCTGATAGGGCTGAAGATCCGCTGTATTGGGCGGTCATTGCAGTGAAGCACTTCCCACAGCAGACGGCAGTAATATTCGGCCAATAGTTCACGCGCTTCTGAACGTCTTCCTTCAACTCGCCGCATTCATCGCAGCGATCCAGGACACTGACCTGCAGCGGTCGGGAGCGCCACTGTTCGAGCGCGTTCATGTCAGCAGCCCTCGTGTTGATCTGCGACGCCGACGGCGATGATGTTCGCGGCCATCTTCCGCAGTTCTGACGACGTTGGATCATCTCGGTGCAGCTCGAGTAAATCTCTTGCGTTCATGCTCATCGTGGCCCTCACTGGATACAGATGTGGCTAAGGTCAACAGTCCGGCGATGTACGTTCTTGTTCAGCCAGGGGACGAACGTGTACTCGTCGTACGCGTTGCTACCGATATGAATCCAGTGCAGAACATTTAACATGGCGCCACTTACTGTAAATGAAATCCCAAAGTCCATGGAATCAAGATAGACGGACGACCCAAAGAAAACCATTCTACGAACGGTCGCTGCAATCCTCCGTTGGCATAGCGCATTCATACGTTTGGATACCTCGATGGCATCCAGGAAGTGAGTGTTCGAGTCGGCGATGTACCGGGAGCCAGTCATACGCAGGTGACCGTGTCGACGTTGCCGGGAGACAGCATGCCACTCACGAAGTCTGAAGGCGACGTGGTTGCCGATCTTGATGTTTGGGCCTGTCAGATCTGTTGTCCAGTGTGGCATTTTCCGCCAGCGGGCAATCGACATTCGCATGTTGCTCGAGACGCAGATCACCGACAACACGATCCGATTCAAGCCGTCAAAGACGGCCGGCACGAGTGGCAAGGTGCTGGACGTTGAGATCACGCTGCAGATCCGCGCGGTGATCGATCGCGCGAAGGCGATCAAGAAGAAGTACTTGATCACCAGCCCATACCTGTTCCCCACGCAGAAAGGCGGGGCGTATTCGAAGACCGGGCTTCATTCGATGTGGCGCCGCGCAAAGGATCGCGCCAACGTCACTGACAGCATCCAGTTCAAAGAGCTGCGGGCGCTCGGTGCAACAGACGCCGCAAAGGCCGGGAAAGGTCGGTGACTGTCACGCTGACAGCATCCGACGGGCCGACATCATGTCCGTGCTGGATACCGTCAAGGCGCGCGGTGCCGCGCGTCTGGCCAACCGGCTGCTCGCCGAACTGAGGCAGATGTTCGGCTTTGCACTGGTGCGCGAGATTGTGGCGGCCGATCCGACGACCGGCATCGAAAAGAAACACGTTGGTGGTCAGGAGGAGGAACGCGAACGTGTGCTGTCGGAGGCCGAAATCCGCGCGTTGTCAGCCAGACTCGCCGACGCCAATCTGCTCAAGTCGACGCAGCACGCTGTATGGGTCATGCTCGCGACGCTCACGCGGATCGGCGAACTGACCCGCGCGCGCCGTGCCGACATCGATCTGGCAGCGGGCACCTGAATCATTCCGGCGGACCACTCGAAAAACGCGAAGGAGCACACGATCTACCTAAGCGAGTTTGCCAAGACCCACATGCGGGCGCTGCTCGAACTCGGCGGCGATGAAGTCTGGCTCTTCCCGGCCGCCCGGCACGACGGGCCAGTGTGTTCCAAGTCCATTACGAAGCAGATCTATGACCGCCAAGGCGCGGCAAGCGGCACGCCGTTGCAGCACCGCAGCCAGCACATCGACGCGCTCATCTTGCCAGGCGGACGGTGGACCCCTCACGATCTGCGCCGAACGGGCACGACGCTGATGGGCGAGCTCGGCGTCCATGGCCACGTGATCGAGAAGTGCCTGAACCACCTCGAACAGAACAAGATCAAACGCACCTATCAACGGGCGGTCCGGCAGCAGGAACAGGCGGACGCATGGCGCCTGCTCGGCGCACGCCTGGAACTCCTGATGGATATCCCGTCGAACGTCGTGCCACTCCGGCAGGACGCCGCGCTCTCCGTGGCCGCATAAAACCTACGGCGAAAGGTGTTCTGCGCGCCGTACGCGCGGACGCTTGCAGTCTTCGTCTCGCGCTCAGGCGATTCGCCGCTCAGCCCCATAACGGCCTGCCTAGTGCTCAGAGACTTGCGAACGAATTCGGTCAAACCTTTGATGACGCGGAACCGAATAAATTGGACTTGCCGGATTTGCGACGCGAATTTGTTGGATTCGCAGAAGGGTGAGATTGGCACACGTTGCGCCCGTTGCGAATGGCTGCCGTCGCCAATTGTTGCCGCTCCGCGTCAATTCACTGGTTTCCGATGCTCAGTACCGTTCCGCACCCATACGCGGGAATATTGCCGAGCCCACGAAAGCAACATCGGAGATCTCTTATGCTTGAAGAGTTCTTTCAGGGCCTTAGGCAAGGAGAATGACCATGCGCATGCTTCTCAACATACGGATTCCCCACGAGCCATTCAATGCTTTTGTGCGCGATGGCACCATCGAGGAAGTGATGGCAAAGATACCTGAAGCGATGAAACCGGAAGCAGCCTATTTTACGGAGCAAAGCGGAGGACGCGGAGCCATCCTCGTCATCAACCCTGATGAGCCATCGCAGATTCCCGCATTTGCTGAGCCGTGGTTTCTCACGTTCAACGCCGACTGCGAGTTTCGCGTTGTGCTGCTACCGGAAGACCTGCAGAAAGCCGGGTTGGAGATGCTCGGATCGAAGTGGAAATAGCAGGCGCTGCATGCCGCGGAGCTGGGCCGCAGCACCGCCAATGAAGCCTTGCGGTCCGCCTTGTCGCGTCAAGAACAGGCTCTCTTACCAACCTAACGCTGACGGATCGCCGAGTACAAGTTCGCTACCAATCGCGCGGCGACCATGTGCAGGGACTGAGCCGTGGACAAGGTGCGGAACCCCTCCTGAAAATCCCATGAAGCAATGAGGGGGTGCCCGAGCGTCCTGACGAATGCTCTGCGCATTCTTTCGGTATCGCCAAATCCGGTCTCTCTGGCGATCACCGCAAGTGAGAGTTCCCCGGTATCGACGAGGCTGCGAGCGGCATCGACCCGCAGGATGAGCAAGATCGACAAGGTTTTGTACACCAGCAAGACGCGTACGTCGTCGGGCGTCCGCGACGGCGAAAGATAGCCGCCCGCGCCCGTGCCGAGATCCACCTCGGCGTCGACCGTCAGGTCGGCCGGCAGCGCAACCTACAACATCGACGTCGCGATCGACATCGTCTGAACGCCGTCTCCATTACGAAATGCGGTGCCTGGAGCGCGAGGGATGTGCGCTACTCGAATGCAACGAGGGCTTGCGGCGAAGGTGGCAGCGGCGTCACCGTTACGTTGGAAAAGCCGGCTTCGCGGCCCATTTGCTCGAGTTCGCGCGCGGTGTACGCGTCGCCTTGCGGCGTGGACGCAAGCATCATAAAGGAAAACGCGGCGGCGAACGGCGGCGACACGCGATCCTCGTCGGGAACAAATTCCACCGCGAGCGCTCGCCCTGCGGGACTGAGGCTCCTGCGGACTTTCGAGAGTAATTCCACGCAGGTTGGCGGATCGAAGTGGTGCAGGAAGTTCGTGATCAGCGCCAAATCGAAATTCGTACCCCAATCGACTTCGAACGCACTGCCGGCGACCGTGCGGTAACGCGAACTGACACCGGCCGCTGCGGCTTTCTGCGTCGCGACCTCGAGAACCGGTTGCCAGTCGGTCGCCACGATTTCCGCGCCGGGGATCGCTTCGGCGATCGCGATTCCGAACAGCCCATGCCCGGCTGCAATGTCCAGCACGCGCTTCGGTGCCTGAGGCCGCGCACTCACGTGTTGCGCGATGCTCTGTGCGGTTTGTGTCACGAACGGTGCCATCGCACGCGCAAACTTCACCCAGACGGGATGCTCGGGCGCTATGTTGCCCAGCCCTACGGCTCCTCCGTTGCGAACGAACGCGGCGGGGTCGTCCAGCCACAGTGCCGTCATTTCAGGAGCCGCCAGGAAATCCACGATGCTCCCCATCCAGGCCGGCGAGGAAGTCGTCAGGAATGCGGTGGTCGACGGCGTCAATCGGTACTGTCCCGTTTCCTTCTGCAGAAACCCGTGCACGGTCAGAAAGTCGCAGAGTATGCGCACACCGCGCTCGGCGGCCTTTACCCGCTCGGCTATACGCTTAACGTCGCCGTGCTCGTCCGCTATCGCGGTGAACAGATCGAGCTCGACGGCGGCTTTCACCGCGGCAGTCTTCTGATAGGCTATCGCGGCATCGACGAAGGCCTGCGGAGAGATGTCGTCCATGGTCGGTAGCCTATCGTGAGATACCCTGCAAACAGATGTTTGAATCGAATCTTTCTTGGCGGTTTTCAACGCGTTTGTGCAGCATGGGGCTTCTGATAAGCCTAGTCGAATAATGGCTGCGCGTCGAACCTCTGATTGGAGCGGGGGCGAGCGACCACTCCGCGGGCCTGCGCGGATTCGGCGAAACCCCGATTTCGTGGCGCTGGCGCGCTCCGTTAGTCTCGGCCGGAACCCGAATTTCTGGGTTCGGCCGTCTTCAGCCCTTCGACCGCGCGCCGTGGCGGACATTCGGATGTCGGCTCGGAGCCGGACATCGGAGGCTCGCCGGCCGGCCATCATGTAACTCGTAGCCATTGATCGAACGATTACCCCGAGATCAAGGCAGGCACGCCGGCATGTAATCGCGCGCGGTTAACACACGGCTTGAGTGCGCTGCCGGAGTCGATAGGCTAAACACCGGCTGGGTTTAAGGTCTGTCTTGGTCGAGAAGAAGTTACGACTCTCATTGCGCGCCTGTCCGGAACAATCAGGCAACGAATCAAGAGGATCTGACTAACATCCCCTTCCTGCATGTGCCATCGTAAACGGAGCACTTTTCGATGGAGGAGCAGCATGCTTAAGACTCGGAAGCTTGGACGTGAAGGACTTGTGGTGTCGGAGATCGCGCTGGGCTGCATGGGCATGTCCTTTGCATACGGCACGCCGGACGACGAGGAATCGGTCGCAACGATCCATCGGGCGATCGAACTGGGTTGTACGTTTCTCGATACTGCGGAAATCTATGGCCCATTCACCAACGAAGAACTGCTCGGCCGTGCGTTGAAGGGGCGCCGGCACGAGGTCACGATCGCGACCAAGTTCGGTTTTGCCTTTGAAAATGGTGTGCGCGGCCTCAATAGCCGCCCCGAGCACATCAAGGCAGTGATTGATGCTTCGCTAAAGCGCTTGCAGACCGATCACATCGATTTACTGTATCAGCATCGGGTCGATCCCGATGTGCCGATCGAAGATGTTGCGGGCACGGTGAAGGACGCGATCGCGGCCGGCAAGGTGCGCTTTTTTGGCTTGTCCGAAGCGAGCGTCGATACCATCCGGCGGGCGCACGCGGTGCAACCGGTTTCCGCCTTGCAGAGTGAATATTCGCTGTTCGAGCGCGGTGTCGAAGACAAGGTCTTGCCGGCGCTTCGTGAACTCGGCATTGGTTTTGTGCCATATAGTCCGCTTGGCCGCGGGTTTCTGACCGGCACGGCGAAGCGGGCGGAAGAGTTGCCCGCCGATGACTGGCGTGCTGCCAACGATCCGCGCATTCAGGGCAGCAATTTCGACGCGAACATCAAACTCGCCGACTTCGTCAAGGCGCTGGCGAAGGACAAGTCCGTGACGCCGGGCCAGATTGCCCTCGCATGGCTGCTTCATCAAGGCAACGATCTGGTGCCGATCCCGGGCACCAAGCGGCGCAGGTACCTCGAGGAAAACCTTGGGGCGGCTTCAGTGACGCTCACGGCCGCCGAGCTGGAAAGCATTCGCGCTTTTCTCTCGCAGCACAAGACGGCGGGTGCGCGCTACCTGCCGGCGATGCTATCGAATCTCGATCAGTAGCGCAGCGCGGACGATCAGGCGAGCTCCGCGAGGCAAGCCTCGAGGGTGGCGATCAGGCGGTCGACGTCAGTCGTAGAGGTTTGGTTTGTTTTTATTGAGCGTGTTGTAGTACCTTCGGCAGTTCCACATTCTGATGCATTGGCGCTGGATGATCGTCAGGTCATCCAGTCGCTCCTGACGAGCGACAACGCAAATAGCAGCCTTGGCCAAGCGTGCTTGACTCGTACACCGTGAACGTCTGCTCTACCTTGGGGAAGAGCCGTAGATGGCTCGCCATGTCGAACGTCGGTTCAGGGTCGACCTTCGCCTGTCGGCGAGCCGACCGTGCCGGGTTGCTGCCGGTGCGGTGGCCCATGATAGTCTCGGCGTCGAGGATGGCCTTGATACGGCCGCGCACCCGGCGCGCGGTTTCCGCCTTTTTCGTCCAGATCGGCTGGAGAATCCGCACGATCATCGCGGTGTCGATATCGCGCACCCGGACCTCGCCGATCACCGGGTATGCGTACCTCTTGAGCGTATGACCCCACTGTTGGACATGCTTGCGGTTTCGCCACTCGGGCTCCCGCGCGCAGATGAACGCTTCGGCTGCCTCACGGAACGTCACGTTGGCATCCGCCGAGATATCGAGCAACTGTCGGCGCTGCTGCTCGCGCCGCGCGAGGGTGGGATCAATCTGGTCCCTGACCATCTCGCGGTAGCTGGCGGCCAGTTTCCTCGCCTCGCCAAGCGAGACTCGCGAAACCGGACCGAGGCCCATCTCCCTCAGGCGGCCGTCAAGCCTGAACCGGAACACCCACAAACGCGCGCCACTGTCCGCGATCTGCATGTAGAGACCACCGCCGTCGGCGTAATGGCCCGGGGCCACCTCCTTTGCGATCCGCAGTGCGCTGAGCCGGTGCAACTGTCGTCCTGACATGATTCCCTCCTACCCACTTACCCATCTTCCTACCCATACTTCGTGTGTAAATTGTGTGGGACCTTACCGGAATCAGCAAGCACGCCGTTACCCATAAACCGCTTTAAAATCAGCCGCCTAGAGGACGTTTTCGGAAGTGTGGAGTTCAGCAATTAATGTCGCGGTTTGACAACCAATTCGTGTCGTTTTTCACGGGTCGAACCGCCCGATTTCGCACCCGTCCGCTCCATGTCCAACCAATTCGTGTCGCCTTGACAGGCAGACACTTAAATTCTCGACGGTCTGTCCCTTTATGCGGCAAAGCAACGTCAATTCACTACGGCAAGGACTTCGGTGGCAGTTGGCCTAACTCTGTACCACCGTCGCGCCAATATCTTCGCTCCGATCGAGCGCACGCAGTCTCAACTGCATCTACCAGAGCGCTCATTCCCTGCTTTCGCTCGCGGACCATTATCGGTCAAAGGTGTTGTGCATCAGGCGTGAACTGACGGGCAAGTCGTCGGCCTTATGGAAAGCTTCGCATAAGGCAGAGGATTTTTAGCGAAGCGGAAGCGGCACGCCGGGATGATCGCAGGCACGGCACGAAATCCGCGTCCGCTTCGCTAAAAATTCTTTGAGCGAAACCGCTCCGCTTGCGCTGGCAGCTATGGGCATTGAATCAGGGTGGTGACCGCGATGTTGCAGATGGCGGTGCGGGATGGGCCGTGGAAGACGGTCCGTTGCTGCGCGTGAATTATGCGAGAGCGCTGGTGTGATTGTGACGGGCGGTGCGTTGTTGGCGGTGGCGCCGCGACGGCCGCGGCGCGGCCAAAGCGCTGCCGCAACCGGGCGACCGGTTGTCCGGGTTGGTGCGCGGAGAGTGAAGGCGCGGGCGTCACGGCACACCAGCGGGAGGTGCCCGCGGTCGGGCGTGATGCGGGATGAGTTCGATGCATACCATGTGTCCGCGCGCACACGCTGGACAGTCACGCAGGGACCGACCGGTGAGTCTGGCGTAGCGGTCACGATAGTCGTGGCTAAGCTCATCAGCGGCAGTCGCGCGCGGCGGTATGACCTTGAGCAGGCGTCGGCATTCGGCGAGTCCAGTTTCGCGGCGCCGGTTGCTGAGGAACCCGTAGTGACGGATACGCTGCAGTCCGCGCGGCAGCACGTGAAGCAGGAAGCGGCGGATGAACTCCGGCGCGTCGAGCTGCATCACGCGCTGGGCGGATTCATGGCGGTAGTCTTTCCAGCGGAACGTGACGTGTCCATCGGCCATGTCGATCAGGCGATTGTTCGAGATGGCGACCCGATGCGTGTAACGCCCCAGGTAGTCGAGTACCTGCTGCGGGCCGCCGAACGGTTCCTTTGCGTACACCACCCATTCCGCGCGTCGCGGGCCATCCAGATAACGGGCGAACGCCTTCCCGTGCTGCAGGGACGCGAGGGCGTTGAAGAACCGCAGGCGCCCGGTCTCAAAGGCACGCCGCAATCGCTCGAGGAACAGACGCCGGAACAGGCGTGATAGCACGCGCACCGGCAGGAAGAAACCAGGACGGCAGGCAATCCAGCGTGAGTGGTCCGGCGCGAGACCGCCGCCTGGCACCACGCAGTGCAGGTGTGGATGGTGCAGCAGATTCTGGCCCCAGGTATGGAGGATCGCGATCAAGCCGATGTCAGCGCCGAGGTGTTTGGGATCAGCAGCGATGGTCTGCAGTGTTTCGGCGGTGGCCTGGAACAGGATGTCGTAGACCACTGCCTTGTTCTGGTAGGCGATCGCCGCGATCTCTTGCGGGACCGTGAACACCACGTGAAAGTACGGTACCGGCAGCAGATCGGCCTGACGGTCGTCGAGCCATTGTGCGCGGGCAAGCGACTGGCACCTGGGACAGTGGCGATTCCGGCACGTAATGGAGTGCACTCCATTACGTGCCGCAACCGTCATTGCCCGAAGTGCCAGGGCAGTGCCGCACATCGCTGGCTCGAGGCACGCCAGGCCGATCTGCTTCCGGTTGGGTACTACCACGTCGTCTTCACGCTCCCCGCGCCGATCGGCGCAATCGCCTGGACCAACAAGGCCGTCATCTACGGGCTGCTGTTCGATATCGCCGCCGAAACGCTTCGCACCATTGCCGCCGATCCGAAGCACCTCGGCGCCCAGATCGGCGCGACGCTCGTGCTGCACACCTGGGGCTCGGCGCTCACGCATCATCCGCACGTACACGGGATCGTCCCCGGCGGCGGCCTGTCGCCCGATGGCGAGCGCTGGATCGCCTGCCGGCCCGGCTTCTTCCTGCCGGTGCGCGTGCTCTCACGCCTGTTCCGCAGGTGCTTCCTCGAAGCGCTTGCGCAGGCACACCGGTGTGGCCGGTTGCAGTTCTTCGGCGAGTATGCCGGACTCGCCGACCCGGCTGTCTTTGCCCGGTGGCTTGCGCCACTGCGTGCCTGCGAATGGGTCGTCTATGCCAAGCGTCCCTTTGCGGGACCCGAAGCGGTACTCGCCTACCTCTCACGCTATACACATCGCGTCGCGATCTCCAGCCAGCGCCTGCTCGCATTCGATGAACGCGGCGTGACGTTCCGCTGGAAAGACTATCGTGCGAAAGGGCGCACCCGCCACAAGACCATGACCCTGGAGGCCGGCGAGTTCATGCGTCGCTTCCTGCTGCATGTGCTGCCCGGCGGTTTCCATCGCATCCGTCACTATGGACTGCTTGCGAACCCGGTGCGCCGCGCCAATCTCGCGAAGGTGCGTGCACTGCTGCACGTCGCGGCGGAGGTCGACGCATCACCCAAAGAGACTCCCATTGAAACTCGGCCGGCCTTCATCTGCCGGCACTGCGGCGCCCCGATGATCATCATCGACATCCTGGCGCGGACCGCACCGATTCGCGCACCACCCACGCGCCGGGGCGAGACATGAGCGCTCCTGTTCCTGGACCAGCAACCCGATCGTCGGCTCTGCGGCAACGCGGCCCGCGAGCGGACGTTTGCGCCTGTCGTTCCCTGCGCTCCCTCACACCTCCGATCCGCCATCACGATTGCGCCACTGCACCGCTTCGTCACCCCGTCACGGCCCATCCGCCAATCAGTTCGACCGCTCATCGAGCAACGTCCCTGACCATTGCGGGCTATCAATCCCCATAGCCTTCGCAACCTCAAGCGCATCGGAATACTCCGCGGTTTCCTCCCTTCAGGTTTGTCCAACGCCTGCCCGCATGCGCTATCTCGTGCTTGCGGGCCCGCGGACATGGGCAGGCGTCGAACAAACCTTAAGATGACCCGCCGAGCGACTAGCAGGAGGGAATGGCCGCTGTAGTTGGAAGCTGCCGAATATGTGCTGCTGGGCCCACCGTCGCATGTGGGTCGACCTTCGCCTGTCGGCGAGCCGACGAGCCACCGTTCAGCAGTTGATAACACCGGCGAATGTGATTGACGTGTAGAACGGTCTCCAGGCATGGGGCGCTAAAATTGTACGTAGCATTGGTCCGTTCCGTGGAACCGATTGCCCCATCCCGATCTATCAACGGCAGGCAAGCATGAACACTCACTACGCGTGTTTCGTTCGTCCGGCGCTGGCTGCAATTTGCGTGGCTTCCCTCGCAACGCTCGCCGCTTGCGGCGGAAACGCCTGTATCGGCCTCGACAGTTGCGGTGGCGGAAACGTGACGCCAACCGTCGCTATATCCGGCACGGCCGCCACCGGTAGTGCGGTCGCCAGCGCGACGGTCACCTTCAGTTGTGCGCAGGGCTCGGGCTCCACCCTGTCCGACGGCGGTGGACACTACGCGATTATGTTCAATGCCGCGCCTCCCTGCATCCTCACCGTGACCTCTGGTGGCATTGGCCTGCATTCGGTGGCATTTGCCGGCGGCACCTTCAATACGACGCCAGAGACCGAACTGATGTTTGTCTACATCGCTTCGCAACTCGGCACGAGCGAGAGCGGTCTGATAGCGGGCTTCCCGACCAACTCACAGTTCCAGGAGGTGCTGGCAAACCAGGCCGACGTGCAGGCTGCGCAATCGGCAGTCGTCACGAATCTACAGCAGCGCTATGCGGTCACGCTGACGGCACCGGCGTTTCTAACGACATCCTTTACAGTTGGCCAGATAGGTGTCCACAGCGACCTGGGCGCGCTAGCGGCAGCAGGGGCTCTCGACGCCAATGGCATGCCCGATCAGGCCGCCGTCTCGCTGCTGTCCGCGGCGGGTCTCGCCCATCCGCTTACAGCGACGTCCGCACCTTCTTCCGGCACTGGCAGTACTGGCAGCAACAGCGGAATGATGTGACGTGCGGCGAGCCCGGGGCCATCGAGTCAGCCTCGGTGCCAAAAGAGGTTGCGCTCGTCTACTTGGAAGAACACCACCCCTCTTCCTGCTGCGCAGCGTGGGCAGTGAGCATCGTGGACTGGAGTCGGCCATCTACGGTCCTCCGCAATTCATTGGCGAATGTCCTCAGCCCTGGCTGACTCTCTGGTTGAGACGAAGCTCAGGATTTCGCAATGCCCGTTCCACGGCTGACAATGAGGTCGCGCCGCGCCAGGCCGAGTGTCCGGTGGTTGTCGTCGAGGTGCCGTCCGCCGCGCTTTACGACACGTTGCTCGATGAGGTGTCAACGCCGACTGAAACCTGACCCACGTTTCGTGGTTTCGCCGAAGTAAATCTGACCCACCTGGGTCCTGTATCACGCGGCTACTTTCGTGTTTGCCCGCGCGCTTGTTTGTCCCGCCTTTCTCTTGTCCTTCAATCGATAGCTTTCACCGCCGATTTGTACGATATGGGCGTGATGTAGAAGCCTGTCGAGCATCGCCGCTGTCAGCGTCTGGTCGTCGGCGAAGGCTGTCGCCCACTGCGTGAACGGCAGGTTGCTGGTCAACACGATTGAGCCGCGTTCGTAGCGTTTAGCGACGACATTGAAGAAGAGGTTTGCCTCCTCGCGCCCGAATGGCAAATAGCCGATTTCATCGATGACGAGCAGCCTCGGTCCTATCACCGCGCGATTGAAGAATTCCCGCAAGCGGTTCTGCTGCCGGGCGGCGGCCAGTTGCATCATCAGGTCGGCGGCTGTGATGAACCGCGTCTTGATGCCCGCCTGCGCCGCGCGGTACGCAAGCGAGGTCGCAATGTGTGTCTTGCCGACCCCGGATGGCCCGAGCAGCACGACATTCTCGGCCCGCTCAATGAACGCCAGACTCGCCAGCTCCTGAATCTGAGCACGCGGTGCGCCGCTGGCGAAGCTGAAGTCGTATTGCTCCAGCGTCTTGATGCCGGGCAGCGCCGCCAGCTTCGTTAGCACCTGACGCTTGCGCTGCTCGCGCGCACCGAGCTCCGCTTGCAGAAGCTGTTCAAGGAAATCGGCCATACTCGAATCGGTCGTCGCAGTGCGTTGTGCGAGCGGCGCCCAGTCGGTGGCGATGCAGTCCAGCTTCAGCTGTGCACACAGTCCGGCAATCCGTTCATGTTGCAGATTCATGCTGCGACCTCCAGCAACGCGTCGTATACCGCCAGCGGATGCTGCAGGCTCTCACGCGGCAGCACGCGACGGTTGTCCGGCACAGCAAGCGCAGGTGCCTGCGCCGGCAACGGCAGAAGCGCCGCCTGCTCGGCAGCAAGCCTCACTGCCGGCCGCTCGCCCGTCGTCGCATGACGGCGCGTGTTGGCAACCTCCGCCAGCCATCGACCGATATGCGCGTTGGCGGCCTCTACATCCAGCCTCAAGCCCGATGACCTGAGCGTCGCGGCAAGCGGCACAACGAAGCTCTCCTTCAGATAGCGGTTGAACCGTTCGACCTTGCCCTTGGTCTTGGCGCGATACGGGCGACACACCTTCGGCGTGAAGCCGTAAGTCTCAGCCAGCGCAAGCAGCTGTGGGTTCCAGCGATGCTCGCCAACGCCGAATGCATCGCGCTCGATGACCACTGACTTCGCGTTGTCGAACAGCACATGCTCCGGTGTGCCGCCGAAGTAGACGAGCGCCTCACGTAGGCATTCGCACAGTGTCGCGGCATCCTCACGCGCGGTGAACCGCGCGAAGCTCGCGCGGCTGTAACCCATCGTCGCGACCAGCGCGAGCAATGGCTCGCGTCCTCGCCGGATAACCGTGAAATCGGCTTGCATCTGCTTGCCGGGCGCGGTCTCGAAGCGCACCACTGGCTCGGCTTCAGAACGCTTGTGGGGCACCAGAAACGCCTTGAGCTGACTGATGCCACCTTCGTATCCCGCCTCCTGCAATTCGCGTAGCAGAACCGTTGCCGGAATCCAGTGCGGCCGCGCGGCGGCGACGCGCTCCAGCAGATAGACCTTGAACGGGTCGAGCTTCGTTGCTCGCGGCTCACGCTGGCTATAACGGCTTGCCTGCTCGTTCCTCAGATAGCGTCGCACGGTGTTGCGCGATAAACCTGTTTGCCTCGCTATCTCACGCACCGCTGTCCCGCGCCGGGCCAATACCTTGATTTCCACTGCTTGCTCCTGAGTCAGCATCGGCGGCAAAAGCCGCCATCATCTCCCAAGTGGGTCAGGTTTACTTCGGCGCCAGGGTCATTTTTACATCGGCGCTAACAATGAGGAGGTGCTCGCATGAACGCCGCCTACGATGCTGGCCGTATCGCACTTATGCTCAACGAACTGCGCCTGCCAACGATCGGCCGGTTGTGGCCGGACTTCGCTGAACGCTCGGACAAGGAAAGCTGGCAGGCGTCGCGGTTACTCGGTGCATTGCTCGAACATGAACTTGCCGAGCGCGCCAAACGGAGAATCGAACGTCATCGTGCCGAGTCACATCTGGATCCGACCAAGACGCTCGCCACCTTCGACTTCGGTGTTGTGCCTATGGTCTCAAAGGCGCATGTGATGGCGCTGGCCACCGGTGATTCGTGGCTTGAGAAAGGCGCCACGATTCTACTGTTCGGGCCGCCGGGAACTGTCTGGCGACGCTTTGAGGTTCAGTTAGAAATTCCAAAGCCGGATTTTCCGGTGCGAATGGAAATAGCACGCACTTTCATGACTCCCCTGACACCGCCTGAAAGTCATCTTCGCCTGATCGCATGGTTTACAGAGGGAGCAAGCGGTGCGGAAATCGAGATGCTCGTTCGGACGTACAAGAAAGCAACGATTGTGAACGCTGAGTCGGAGCGGGGGTTGCTGGACACTCTTCAGCAGTTTGCGACACGCAATGCCGCTCGAGTGGAAGAATCTAGGCGCGCGCTACTGTTCGCGGAACCAGGGACGTTGTTCCGGGCCATGAAAAGCGACCCCCGCGCCAGCGCGGCAGCACGTCCATCGACTGCCAGGGCAGGCGCGACGCCACGCCCATCTGCGCGTCCATTGCCAGCGCCGCTCAGCAACTGGCCGGAGTGCCTGACGCTTTCGCCCGCCAGAGCCGCCTGCCGCGCGCAGGCTGTGTCGCCAAGGCGTACGGCACCGAGAAGGTTCGCCCCGCCACGGTCGTGAACCTCGTCACCGTGCGCAGTTGCTTGCCCTCGCCGCCATGTTCGTACTCGGTCGCCCCCACCCGGATCTCGCAAAGCGGATCAAGCGTCCACTGCCCGACCTCCCGTGCCTGCCTCGTGCTCAGTACGGCCGCGCCGCGCAGAACGATATACCCGCCGACGAACTGCTCATCCCCCCATTCAAATCCCCAGAACGATGAAGCAACGTGCGGCTCGCGATCCGGGCGCGCAACAGGGAAAATGAGCGGATAGCGGTCACGCAGGATTTCTGCAGCTCGTCATGCATCTGTGCCTGTCCATCTTTGGATTCGTAGCGGCAAACGCCTAATTCTCACACAGGGCATCCGTCTTTTCCAGGCACGGAAAGCCGGCGACATTCGGCATACTGGTTTCGGATCGTCGCGCGGCCGGGCCCGGACACGTCGATTTCAATTACATCGTCAACCTGCCAGCCTTGGGCCTCAAGTTCCGCCCAGAGCGCGTCAGGCAGTTCAAGCATTGTGTCGCCGCTGCCATCCGGTGCGTCCTGAATCTCGACTGTCCAACGTTTTGGGGCTACCACAAGATGTTCTCCCGTCATTGCGGCCTCGGATCCATCGTACCCAGATCCATGCAGATCGTTGCGGGCGTCCTCGACCGGCATCAACACGAAGGGTCCTAGTGAGCCGCGTGAGTCGCCATTCCGGCTAGTTCCGCCTTCAGCCGGGCCAAGGCCTGTGGCGAAGCGATGCCGAGGACAGGATCCGTGAGCACCAGATGTTCCCGTGCCCAGCTTAGCCAACCATCCCCGTTGTCGTCGAGTGCGAGCCACGCGACCGGTCTGCGCCGGACAATGTCCGCGCAGACTTGGCGGCCGCGGGGCATTTCCCTGAAGCGCGACACGTCCATCTCGCCGTGGAACGTTGCGCCGACAACGCGCGCGCGGAGCCCAGCCGGCAGCCGGTGTGCGACCTTGAGAACGCTGCGGTAGACGATAACCCAGCTGGTCGAAAGCACAATCCGCACGTCCGGGTAGGGATCGAGCATGCTGGCCAGCAGGTCCGCATGTTCGAGAACCGCGTGGCCGGGTGGCGAGACAACGACCGGGCCAGCTCCCCCGTCTTCGCCAAACGTCTTCCGGATGCAACACGCCATCAAGATCGAGATAGAGGATCCGGCCGCCCTTATGCGCTGGCGGCGGGATCATCCTGTGCCGCCGGGCCGATAGGTGAACAAACCGTGCCATCCAGGGTCTACACGTGAACGTCGGCGAGCCACTTCGCGACGCGCGAAGCACGTCGCGATCGTTGATGCCGGTAGCCGGGTCGAGCAGGCCGAAGTGTTCGACAACTTCGCCCGGGTCACACGAGTCGAATCGCTCAATGCCGAACACCGCATCGTCAATCGCCAGCCAGTGCTTCAGGAGTTTGGCGGCCGCATAGCGGATGATGACATCGGTTCGTTCGATGCCGGCGAGCAGGGTAGCTCCAGCGCGACTTGATGTCGCCCGTTGTTCCGGCAACCCGATGACGCAGAGCTGACGGTATAGTGTCGATCACCTTCTGCTCTGGCATTTCTGAAGCCACGATGTAGTGAGCACGATTTCGACCTTCGAGTACCCGGCGAGCAGTTCCTCGAACAGCGGGGCGAATTCCGGCAAGGGGCGCTCGGACTTCGCCGCAATCATCGAGATACGGTGTGTCGACGTGCAATGTTCCATCGAAGTCGGCGAACAGCGTCGGTGGGGGGTTGTCCAGAACCAGCGGCATGGACGCCGGACCCGGTGGCAACGCCATTCTAGGACCTGCCGCAGCTTGGCGGATGATCATAGGGGTACGCTTGACCTGCATTGCGCATCACGACTCTCATCCGACATAGCTCCCAATGTTACGTCTGGCCGCCCCAATGACTTCCAGGGGCCGATCTAGCGCATCCTTTGGCGCAACCGCCTGTGTCAGTTCGGCACTGATCCACCCGTTCGGGAAGTGAAACCATGCCGCGATCTTGCCGGTTTCGGCGACAGGCCCGAGCGCCGCGAGAATCTCTCGGATGACGGGCAGTGGCTGGCAAGCCGTGTCGAACTGGTAGGCCGCAAAATACGCCCGGCCGTCGAACGTCACGCTGTAGACGCGGCCACGCCGCTTCCAATCGCTTGCTGGCTGAGATCGGTTGGCAGGCGGCCGCTTTTGCCGCGCGTTGATCTGCTCTGCGGTCAGCCATTCGCCCTGGTCGAACACGGTCCGCATGGTTTTCAAGCGGCGACGACGTTCATTCAGCATGACCATGCGGAACCTCCCTCTGTCAGAATTGACGGTGTGAACACTGCCGGTGTTTCGCAGGGCTAGGCGGGTGCCGCTCGCGTGCACGTTGTCCCAGCCCTGCGCCACACGTTCGGCACGCAGTCGGTAACCGCCGACGATCTGCTCGAAGTGGAGCAGCGCATACTCGGTCAGCCAGTCGCTCGCTTCGAATACAAATACAGCCTGTCTGGCTGCCTACAGCACCGAGGCCGGCCTTTCGCTGACAAGCGCCCTTGCCGCTGTGTCCGGTTCGCGCACGCCGGCCGTCGCTCCATGTAAAGCCTCCTTAGACGGCCACATCCACTGGACCATGCTTCGGTCCTCTAGCCCTGCGCCCCTTGTCCGAGACCGAGACGCCGCTGGACACCTGAATGACATGGTCCGCACACTGTCGGCCCTGTTGTGCGCTGGCACCGACAACAAGTTCGTCGATCGTCAGCGAGCGGATCGGCCCACGTCATGTTGACGAGAACCAGTGCTGCACGCAGGTCAGACCGGCGCGCCTCGTGCGCCTCGCTTCTCCGGCATCAGCGTTTCCCGCAAAGAAAGTTGAACCAGTCGTGCGCATAGGCGCGGCCGTGATCGGGAATGGCCGAACCGGCCAGACTCTGGTCGAAGAATGTTCGGGTTGGCTCTGGAATCTCATCTAGCCGCACGTAACGATGGCCCGCATCGTTGGTGCGGACCTTCACCTCCAATTGCACAGGTCGCGGTGGCAGTTCTTCACGGCCCTGAGTCAGGGCTGCAGCAATGCAACGCGAGGTAAGATCCCACACACTGCTCGACCATCGCGGATACTTGTACACAAAAGCAGGCTCCCCGACCACACCGAATGGCGTTTCCTTCAAGACCACTTTATAGTCCGAGAGCGCGCCGTCGCCCAGCCGCGCAATGTTTGCCGTTGCGATGACTCGCTTATCGCATTCCCGCCCACCGGGCAGCAACTCAATGGTCACTCGAAGCATCGGCCTTTCCTCTCCTTGACAGTCGCCGCAATAAGTTGCTCGTTCGAGAGTTCCGAGGAGCACCACGACGCGCCGCCGTCGCATCGCACCGTCTTCATTCCTGGTACCTGCTGACTCATCATGAAGGATGGGTGGTCACCCCCGCCGCCGCATTCACAGCGCCGCGCTCAGCCGGCAAAGGCGTATGCATTCGCCCGCGCATCGTGCAAAGCATGGTGCTCACCGCCATACAGCGCGAAGTACGCTGCACGCCGCCGGGACTCATGCCGGCCAGCGATGTTCTCGAGCGCCCAGCCGCGTGGCAGTGGACCATCAAGGAGGAACCGCAGGAGGTCCAGGTCCGTTTCGTAGTCGCAGCAGAGCACTGGCCCGGACGTGGCTGGAATGTCGGCAACCCAAGCATAGAGCGCCTCGCGCAACCGATCAAACGGCATGGCACGCCTCTCGAAGCGACCGAACTGAGGCAGCACCATCGCGCGGACGAACTCGCTGCATAGCGCCGCATCGTAGTCGCTGCGCTCGCCGTAGAACTCACAGCCGTTTTCGCCGACGATGGCGAGGCTGATGAGTTGGCAGCGCTCGAAATCAGTGAACTCGGTGTCGAGGAAGTAACGGTTATTCCAGCTGCTGCGGGACTCGGTCAGTACCGGCCAGACTAGCGAGCCGTGAAAGTTGGTATCGGTCATGTCAGCCCACACCTCCCTCTGTCCTTACGTGGTGTGCGCCAGAGCCCCCTGCCGCGCGCAGCGTGCAGCGCGCGTCGCAAAAGCGTACCGCACCGAGAACGTGCGCCCCGCCATCGTCGTGAACCGGGTCACCGTCACCAGCCGCTCGCCCTCGCTGTCCTGTTCGGGATTGGTGCCCTCTGAAAGCGGCCGAGTCGCGGCAGCACCCCGGCGGGCACAAAATCACTGCACAGCGCCGCATCGTAGTCAGTGCGCTCGCCGTAGAACTCGCACGCGTTCTCGCCCACGATGGCGACGCTGACGAGTTCGCAGCTTTCGAAACCGGTGAACTCGGTGCCGATGAAATAGCGGTTGTTCCAGCTGCTGCGCTCCCCGGAGGGAACATGCCAGACCATCGCGCAGGGAGAGCGGTTATCGGTCATCTCGGCCCGCACCTCTCACCTTGTCACGCGACGCGCACCACTGGTAGCGCCTCGCCACCTGCTGCCCGACTAGGAAGGGCCCGGCCGGTGCGACGACGTCAACTCGGTCACAGGAATGCCGTCGAGGCTCCTCTCCTGCACGAGCCCTGAAAGCGCCGCTAACGTTCATCACCGGATACGGCTTGCACTCGCCTCATCTACACAAACCATATTGCCAGTGATGCAGGATGCGCATCTCCCACGGCGCTCTGCCTGCGCAAGCAGTTCGACCGCGCTGCGTCCGCCAAAGCAATCGTCTGAGATCACGGCTAGGCGGCCGCCAAAAGTCATGACGACATCACCGCCTATCATCAATTCTTCGGGCACCGACATCAGCGACCTGGGGAATGTCGGGCGCTACGACTCATTTTCTTCGCGTTCAACTCGTCCGCTCGAGAAATCGATGCTTGAGGGCTACTCCAATCCCCGCCCAGCGTTCCCCACAGTACCGGAAGTGAACTGCTCGAGAGTGTAATGTCAGCGTCTGACGGATAATGTCGCAAGAGTTGAATGGCCAGGGTGCGGACAAGGCGATGGTCAAACTGGCCGGTGTGACTAGCAAGTATCGCGAGTAACTGTCTGGTTCCATGCACCGAGCGCGTCCGTTCTGCAGGCGTCGTCATCGCTTTCTCCATACCCTAGCCGAATGACTTACCGGCCAGCTTGGCCGACAAATCACTATCCCATAAACGACACTATAGTCGCATATGCGAGATATGCAAGTCGCAACAACCTAACCTTTTAACGACTACAGTATTACGAATGGGATGCGGGCCAAGAATCAACGCGATCACGGCCGGACCGTGGCTTCGGTTACGGACTGCACGGGCGATGGCTGTCTGGAGCGCGCCAGACGCGGTGTTTGCCAGAAAGGCGACGAAGGCCGCGCACCAGCAAATTAAGGTTAGGTTAGGGTACTTCCGTGAGGTCTATACGGAAATCCGTTCGTCCCAACGCCCTCATGCATTGCAGGTAAAACGCGAAGCTAAAGCTACCGCGAGATAGCTTGTTAGCGATGGACCGCTCGGTCTCGCGAACTCCGAGGCCCGCAAGTAAGAGCGCCAGCTGCCGATAGCTGACCCCGTGCCGAACAAGCTCAGCACGAAGCACATTTCTCGCCACCAGATACCAGTCCATCCGCCCTACCCCACCAAAAAGGCGGATTATTCCTTGCCTCTCCCAAATACGTCTCTATAATCTCATATATGCGACTTAAACCCCAAATTAGCGATGCCCCCCACCCTAAGTGTGCATGCGACAGAGGCATCCAAATAGCCCAAACCCTTCCGCCTAGACCCCTTAGACGGAGTTGGACGCTGGCAAACGTTTATACGAATGAGCAATTGGTCAGAGCTTACACGGCGCCTTCTATTGCCAAAGCAACCGGTTATGCTTCAAGAGCGATTCGAGTAGGAGCGTTAAAAACATGCTGCTCTTTCTCAATTTTGACGGCGTGTTACATCCTAACGCTGTACAGTTCGACAAAAAAAACGGCCCAGTCCTGGACGCGCCACGGCATCGCCTCTTTGAAAGCAACGATGCACTTGCAGAACTCGTTTCTGACTTCACCAACTTACGTCTAGTACTTAATACGTGGTGGACATACTTCCTTGGGTTCGATGAAAGTCTACGTCGTTTGCCAAAGTCTCTCTCATCGCGTGTTATTGGGTCAATCCTTCAACACGTCAGCTTTTGCCCGAATCTTCCTCATCGCATCGCACTAGCAGCGGATGCAGTGGGCAACGTAGCCGAGCCAGCCCTTATCCTTGATCACGCAGATGCCAGATATCCCAAGCATATCCTTCGCGTTACCCTCCTCCTCGAACCGCAAATAGGACTAGCTGATCCTCGGGCTGTTCAAGCACTATATCGCGTCGTTTCCCGTGCGACAGAAAAGGAGACCAGACTTGCGGAGAACGGAAGCTCGCGAAAAGGGATGCCCCGAGGGCCCTCGTAAATTCATCAAGCTTTACATTCTTTCGCCATATAACGAAGAACGTGAATTCTCGTGCGTCCATTATCCATTTTAGGTCATGAGTAACTCTGGCGCTTGTCATATAGCACTGCACGACAGTAGTGCGGGCGCACCGGTGCAATAGGAGACCCCGTGATCAAGCAAGTGCCCCCAGACTCACAATCGCCGGAAGGCTGGCCAGTGTGTTCCCTGTCGCGCTCAAAGTTATTTGGCGTCACGCCGTATGGCTTTAACGGAGCAACGCGCGAGCACATCGTCAGTCTTTTCAGACGGACTTCGAATGCGCAAGCGCTACTGCCCCGTTCCCTTGCATTTCACGTGATAGTTCCTCCGATGGGCATTCCGACACTGGTCTCGGCGGATTTCATCGCAGATAAGTGCTACCGTCTCAATCTATGCGGGATGGGCGCGAGCTCTTCTCGCTGGGTTGATCTATTGAATCAGCTCACCTCTCGCACCAACCTGCAGTCATTGACGTTATCGTCTTTCAGAAATCTCGTGTCGTCGTATCAACTCATCGAGTCCGCAAACCGATTCTGTCCCGCATGCTACGCAGAGGACGAAAGGGCTGGACGTGACAAATATGACCGACTCCTATGGGCGATACGTTGTGTTACCGCATGCCCAGTACACGAACGTCGACTGATTCTCGAACCGCAATTCAAAGGGCGGCGCCCCTTTCCGTTCACGGTTCCAGGCATATCACGAATTGATGGCAGTAGTCTTGCGAACTTTACTAGCGACCTGGCTTCCAAGTACGAGGTAGACGTTGCCCAGATGGTATCTGAATTGATTGATGACCTGGAAATTGAACCACAAAAGATATCGCTGACAGCCACTTTTCTAAATCACGTCGCGAACCACCTGTTTGACGGAAATTCTGCCGCTCTTGCAGGCCACCTTGGACTTTCCAAATCGCAAGTTCACGGTTGGATGCACGGCGGAATTTTGGCTAGCCTGTCATGCGTGACTCGAATTGCTTACGCCTTCAATTGCTCTATATCAGACGTAATCTCGGGATATACGGATAGTCCGCGACTACATCATGGGAGCGAATTTCCCCGTGGCTTATTTGGCCTCGCGCGACGGTCCGGTTATCAGATGCCGCGCAAAAAAATACTGGCCTCCCTCTCGGCCTTCATGAAAGATAATCCGGACTCGAATGCTAAGGACGCGGCGAGCCACTTCGATGTATCACCGAGATTTCTTCGAGATAACTTTCCAGAGCAAAACAAAGCGCTGGTTACCGCTGGTCGTCTTCATACGCAGCGAATTGCTCAGGCGAGGCAAGACGCCAAGGATCAAGCATATGAGAGACTGTATCTCGCCCTGAAAAACAGTGGCACGTATCCATCAAGAAGAAAGGTGGCGAAGCAACTCAAAGAACAGGGGATTAGCTTATCATTTGCTGATGAACGACGCGCGCAGAAGAGCGTAGAAACAGCACGTTGGACATTAAGTAGCTTTCGTACAACCGATCGGCAAGGCAGCCCCGATCACGCGGCGAATTGTTAACGAGGCGGATTCTCGAATACCAATCTTGCACGAAACGACCAAACTCTTGCCAAAAGGCAAGCCATAAGTGGAACCCGACTGTATAATCGGATTTGCTAAAAAATGAACCAAACGATCGCCAACCCTTCCGAACAGACCCTTCATTACCATCGCGCATTATCGCAATGGTCACCTGCCGATTAAACCGCGCGACGCTCATTATCAATGCATATGTGAATGCATACTCAAAAATGTCGCCCAAAGATTGCGCCCTACAAAGACAATACATCAGCATATTGATCAGTTTATATCCTTCCTCACCGGGATATCGAAATAGGTTATCCAGAAATCGTTCACTTTTGTCCTCGAGGACTGACTCGAACAAAGGATGAATTGGCATGTAGTTTTGCTCCAACTCCGTCCGACAAGCTTCCATTTCCGATAAACTATAATCCGCAGATGCCGCCCATTGCCACGTCAACGCAGTGTCATCCAACAAGAAATCGACGAATCGCCTGCGATTGGAAAGGTCTTGCTTGCATGAACGAATGATGCGGCTGCTCGATTTATTCAACCGTTGTGACCGAATCATCTTCTCGAACCGCTCCCAGCGACGCCTGCCACTATCGAATAGGACGCCTGGTCGCTCAACCATCCGGGCTATAACGGCAGTACTGTTTCCATCCGCCAATATCCGGGCGGCCTTTAGCCATAGTCTCGCACGAAGATAGCCTAGACAGTCTTCGCGAGACAGCATCGAAGGGGCATTTCGAACACGAGGCAACTGCACGTAACAACCAGGCGAAGAATCGTAAGCGTGCACCGGAACGAACGCGTAGGCCATCGTTGAAACTGAGCTCGGTCTCATCACCCTTGACACCTATGATGGTCCTCAGGTTCATCCGGTTCCACGGTTGAAATCTAGGACATTTTACGAAATTCACCTTTCGGCGCTTTGGAGTCTCAGCCTTTACCTAGTCTCGCCGCACGAGCGAAACAGCAAAAACAAGCCGCGCCGTAGCTTTACCCTCGAGCAAGCCACACCTTCATTCTTTCCTGCATGTTAAAGCCACCCAACAACGCAGTGCAAGGCGACGGCTCTCGGTTTTTCCATTGGTTGGTCACATACAAAATTAGCGCCCGATCGATCAAAAGGCAAAGAAAAGCCGCGCACCTAATCGTCGGGATGTCAAGGCTAGATTAGTGGCCCATCGAAGCCTCGAAGTCATCGCTTACGGTCAGTTCGAATCCCTGAGCGATCCCGTCGAATTCGCAGCCTGGCTTGCACCCGCAGCACGGGCGGAGTGGGTGGTCTACGCCAAGCCACCCTTTGGCGGTGCCGAACACGTGCTCGATTACCTGGGCCGCTACACCCACCGAGTCGCCATCTCCAACAACCGGCTGCTCGCTTTCGACGGGCACACCGTGCAGTTCCGCTGGAAGGACTACCGGCACCCGTCCAGACAAAGGACCATGACGCTCACGGCCGACGAGTTCATCCGTCGCTTCCTGCTGCATGTGCTGCCTGACGGCTTCAAGCGCACTCGCAGCTACGGGTGGCTCGCCAACCGCCACCGTGCCGACAAGCTCGCCATCTGCAGGCAGCTACTCGGCGTCGAAGCACCCGCCGCTGCCGCAGCCGAGCCCGGGGGAAGACTCCCGTGACCGCTACCAGCGACCACCGGCAAGTCACTACGCGACTGCCCCGTATGTGGCAAGGGACACATGCTCCACATCGAAGACATGCCCGGCAGCCTTCCACGGGCCCCGCCAGTTCCCAACCATGCGCGCTAGTTGCCACCGCACCTGTTTCCGTACACGTTCGCCTTTCCTGACGAGGCCAACGCGGCCGCACTCGTGCCTTCGATCTGCTGGCGCACCAGCGCACTCCAATAGGGCGGGTGATTTGCCTGTTCACGCGCACATTCCCGCTTCCTTTACACGTGATGCTTCCCACTCTCTCCGGAAGTGCGTGTGTGATCGCCCCTGCACGAGATCACAAATTACCGCGGCGGTCATTCAACGCCCATAGCGGCCACCGCCTGTAGAGCGGTTTAGCACAAACATTTTTTTGATTACCGGTTGCGGATCAGGTCCGACGACATGGCGATGCGCTGGTTGCCGCGACCGCCAACCAAAAAAATCTCTGCCTTATGCGAAGCTTTCCATAAGGCCGATTTGCCGACCGCCGCCGTTCCCTCTCCCGCATGAGGCGCGCAGGCTGAGGCTTTTGCCGTGATAAGGCGCGGTTATCGCCGCTACGCCCCGGGCAACTCCGGCGGCCTCTCCCTACGTGCTGACTCGTATGGTTCGGATGGGACCCCGGTTTAAAAAACATCCCCAGCTATGCCAAGCATTCCTACAGAAAAGAAAAGAAATGTCGAGGCCAGATAGAAATGTCGCAGGGCTGGCTAAATACAGATGTCGTAGTCTTGATGTCGGGTTTGAGTCTGTCTTTAACGGTTTGAATCCACGTAGTGTCGAAGGACAGCCTTGAACGGGCAGGGCGTGTCAGTCCGTTCAGCGAGTGCGTGCAGACCGTTGGCCAGGTGTTGAAGGCGTCTTCGACTGCTGTGCGATCTGCACGATTGCCTGGTTCAGGTCGGCTCGGGTGAATGCGCGTTGCTTCTTCGTGCCGGGTGAGGGTTTGGGTTTGCGTACCGCCGCACCACGATTCGTACGTGATGGCGAGCCCGAGATCCGGCGGTTGTCGCGCTGCGCCTGCAGGGCTTGCGCGACCTGCAGCGCATGACCGAGGCGCTTGTGCTCGATCACGGCACCCTGATCAATCTCCGCGAGCTTGTCGTACGGCACACAGGGCAGCACGACGCCGTCCGCGCGGATCTCAAGGCGCCCGTCCGGATACTCCCACACGTCGATGTAGCGGCCGATCAGCCTGCGGGTCGCCGGCGTATCGTCGAGCAGCCAGATCACGCGATCGTTCAGCAGCGTCAGCGCATCCGACACCTTGCGCTGGACCCGCCACGTCAGGATCGTGTCGAGATTCTCGTCGGCGCGCAGCGGCCGGTGCGCATCGTACGTGCTTCTAGGCAGCTTCGCGAAACGCGCGTTATAAGCGGCCATGAAGGCGCAGGCATAAGCGTTCGCGGCTTCGATGGTGCTGATATCGCGCAAACGCAGTTCCTTCACGAGGCGGTCCTGCAGCGTCAGGTGAGCCCGTTCGACACGCCCCTTGGCGGGGCTGCTGTTGGCGCAGAACGCGTCGATGTTCAGCTCGTACATCGCGCGGCCGAACTGCGTGACGCCTTTGCCCGCCGTCTCCGCGCGCTTCTTGACATGGAACACGCTGGCGCGGTCGCTGTAGAACGCCACCGGCTTGCCATGCCTTTCGAGATACGCGCGCGTCGCCTCAAAGTAGCTGAAAGTCGACTCGGTCGCTGTGAAGTGCAGCGCCATGATCCGGCTGGTGGCATCGTCGACATACACCAGCAGCGTGCACGCCGGTGCCCGTTCCTCAAACCAGTGATGGTCACTGCCGTCGATCTGCACCAGTTCGCCGAAACAGGCGCGTCGGGCACGCGGCTGATAGACCTTCGGCGGTCGCTGTTTGCGCGGCACCCACAGGCCCGCGTCCGTCATCAGGTGCCGCACGGTTTCCTTCGACAGCACCAGCCCATGGCATTCACGCAGCTTCTCGCACGCGAGCGTCGGCCCGAAATCCGCGTAGCACTCGTGGATCAGTCCGAGCGCCCGGTCAAGCACCGTCTGCGGCAACTGATGATTGCTGCGCACGCCGCGCCGCTGCGAAACGAGCCCAGCGGCGCCTTCGTCGCGGTAGCGGATCACAAGCCGCTCGACCTGGCGTCGGCTCAAACCCAGCCGTTCAGCAGCGCGCCAGGTCATCAGCCGCGCCTCGGCAACCGCCTCAATGACCTTCAGCCGGTCAAGCTCCTGCATGCTCATCGTGATCGTCCCGGTGCGCGTCATGGCGGTCTCCACAGGCAGGAAAACCGCACCAGCATGCGCTACAGATCCCTGGGGTACGACATCTGTACTTTGCTCAGGTACGACACTACTACTTTGCTCCCACAAGAAAACCGATGACAACTTTAATTATGTCAAATTACGCCTACTGAACCGTGCGATGCCGCGCCCTGTCCGTAATGCTGGTGCTTGCCTTTGGCGGCCCATGCCTGCATACTAGCTAACATTGATTAGCTAATACGTCGGTGGTGCCATGCTCACGATCAACATGCACGACGCCAAGTCGAAACTGTCAAGCCTGGTCGAGCGGCTGGAGGTCGGCCAGGAAAACGAGGTCATCATCGCCCGCAACGGCACGCCCGTCGCGCGGCTGCTACCGTTCGCGGCGCCGCGGCGCATCGGCGCCGCGCGGCACCTGCTGGCCGGCCTGGCCGTGCCCGCCACCGTCGAGGCGTTCAACGCCGCTGATGACGCGATCGCCGCCGACTTCGAGGCAAGCGCGCAGCAGGGACTCACTCCGTGAAAGTGCTGCTCGATACGCATATCGCGCTGTGGGCCGCCGAAGGTGCGCCACAGCTGTCACCGCAGGCCGCCAGCCTGATCGAGGATCCGGCCAATACGTTGCTGGTCAGCGCAGCCGCGATCTGGGAGATTGCCATCAAGCATGCGAAAGGCAACCTGCGCGTGCATCCGCGCGATGCCCGCTCGGCGTTCCGCCTGTCCGGTTTCGTCGAACTGCCGATCACGGGTGAACATACGGAGGCAGTCTCGATGCTTCCTTTCCATGCGGATCACGCGGATCCGTTCGACCGCCTCATGATCGCCCAGGCGCTGCACGAGGGGATGCCCCTGCTGAGCGCCGACCCGAAGGTGTGGCGCTATCACCCCACCCTGATGCTGCAAGCCTGACTTCGCCTGTTTGCTTGACACCGGCTCGCTCTAACGGGTGTCGCCGCGCACTCGGGCGACGCTGCATCGGCTTCAGCCGTCGGCGCGCGAAGTCACTGACTTCGGGAAGATGCGTAGGGCACCGGTTGTGCAATCTCATGTTCCTTCAGGTACGCCCGGATGGCTTCGACCGGATACGGTTCAAGCGGTAGAGGTACCAGGTGTCGCGAGCCGCTTCCACCGTCTGCAGGTCCGGGCCGGTCATTCGAAGATTAGAGGCGCCTCTGGGAACTCAATTGCCAGGCGTCGGCCTCCAGTCGACCGTCCCGACGTTGGCCCGAAATCGTCAATTTGAGAACGGAGTAGATTTGGACATCTTCTACTACTGGAAAGACTTCGTATCGGATGTAAACGAAGGGCGGATAGGTACACTTGGCGCCGATACTCGCAAGCTGGCTGAACTTCAGGAGCGGCTGCCGCGCAAGGTGTGGACGTTCATAACGCCTAAGGGGATGAAGGGGAAGCTTAAGCTTATCGGTTCCATGTGGATTACCGACGAGAGGCCCGCGAACTTTGTACCCAAGTGGCCGCCCAACCTTTTCTATGACGCTGCTTCACCCAGGTCAGTTCTCTTCACGAACTCAGGGAGTCCCGAAAAGATTGAGGAAGTCAGTTCCTACTTGAACAACCGGTTCAATCAAGCCTTCAGATCCAACTTTCAAGGCGAAAAAGGTCTTCACGCGATGGAAGCCGACGTCGTCCGCGGTTTCGAAAAACTCGTGCGTGACTACGAGACCGTCCAATTTATGGATGGGATAAAACAGCCACCGTTGCGATGAAGTCAATATTATCGTCCGGACTGCGACATAACGGGCAACTTCAGCGACAACGTTTCCGCGTCGCCATCGACTTCACGCGACACCGTCGTCGCCTTGCCGTCGGCCACCACAACCTTCGACGCGAAGGTCGGCTGCGGCAGATTCGCCAGCGCAGCCGGCATCTGGCCCGTCTGGTTCGAATCGTCGTCGATGGCCTGCTTGCCGAGATTCACCAGTTGCGGTTGCTCCTCGTCGACCAGCGCCTTCAGCAGCTTCGCGACTGCAGGCCTTCATTCGATTCGATCAGAATCGCGCGGTACGCGCCGATCGCCAGCGCCGTGCGCAGCGTTTCCTGACATTGGGCGACCGCCCGCCGACACGGCGGCCACTTCCGTCGCCACGCCGGCTTCCTTCAGATGTACCGCCTCTTCAACGGCGATTTCGTCGAACGGGTTCATCGACACCCCGACTGGAGCGGAGCCAGACCTGGGAAGAGGTAACGCGATTCTCGAGGATGTGAGGGAGGATGAAACCGCCGAAGGTCGTCTGCGCGGCATGGCCGCCGCGCTGGCCGATAGCGCGCGCCTCGGAAGAGGCATGCAGGTGGACGTGAGCCGCGCGCGCTCCCTTTAGGAGCAGGCCATTGAACTGGGGCATAAAGCCTCGGCACACAATCTCGGTCTTTTCCGGGAAGGCGTGTGGGGCGCAGAAGACAGGAGCGTTGCCCGGACCGCACAAAGGCCATGCAGAGCTATCGACGCGGTGGAGACGACAAACGTTGCCAACGTCGCCTGGAAGCGCTGCGTTGAGGCAGTACCGCCTGCGAGTCGGGCGGGTGGAAAATCCTGACAGGCACCCGACGGTTTTCTCTCATCAATTGATAAAAGCAAGGTTACGGAGAAGAGACTCCCCGTCCTCCGTGATGCGAGGGCGTACTGCCCCGCCCGCAAGTCGCTCCAGTGCGACAAGCTGGCGTTCAAGCAATGTTCCAAGTTCTTCCCGATCGGCAATGTGATCGGCGGAGTCCTTGACCAGCATCAATGTTGCAAATTCGTGGGCGCTCAGCACGGGATGCTCCTGATGCAAAGAGAGAAACGATCGTCGTCAGGTGTTCCGGTGACGGGCGTCCGGTGACCACCCACAACGGTGGGCTTACTACCGGGGGCGAAAAAGCTTAACGTCGAAATGTGACAGCATGAGGACGGTCTTTTGGGCGCTGGAGGCCGGTGGCGGAGGACGCATATGTAGCAACTGACGCATTAGACGACAACGTCGCCTCTATAATCAAGATATTCAGAGTATCAACATCGCATGGAGCCCTACGTTATGAGTCAAGCCCGCGGGCGATATGCGGGATCCCGGGACAGCGGCCAACGCCAACCTCGCCACGAAAAAAAATCCCCGCCCAGCCGGCAGGGACAACCGTATGTGAAGGCGCCTCCTCCTCGAGACCCCGCCCAGACTGCCTCAATTTTCAAAACAAGATCGTTTCAGTTTCTGGTCGATGCGGTGGGCGCGGAGAATATCGCGATAGCACTTGAATCGAACATGACGCGCGTGGCCGAACTGATGAAGGGCGAGCGGTTCACGCCCGAGACCGCCTTTCACATGGAAACCACGCTTGGATTGCCGCACGGCTTTTTTGACCAGCCCAATCCCGTACTCGCGGCAGAGACAATCACTCGTCTGAAGTCACCGCTCGACTTCATTCAAACGGACGACGAATCAAACGTGCCTGAAGCAACCACGCGGGCTTCTGCCCTGAACGTCGATCAGCAATCATTTCTTAAAGATAGTTTGTCCGAGGAAGCGCAAATGCCAAAGAAAGCAACTGGCGTGTCACCCAGAGCTGTCAAGAATAGTCGAAGCGAAATGGCCGGAAAGACTAAACCTCACGCGCCGCTCAAAGCTTCGCCTTCGAAATACAAGACGTCTCCTAAGACACCCCAACAGCACCCGCTGGCTTTGAGCGACAGCGCTGAGGTGGAGAACATCCGACGCGCTAACCTCCACGTTCTCACGAGTCGCAACGGATCGAAAGTAAGACTTGGCGTGGTCATGGAGATGAGTGGATTCAACATAGCCGATCGACTACATGGCAAGAAGCGCATGGACAGTGTCGAAGCAAACCGGTTCACGGAGCAGTTGGGATTGCCAGTTGGCTGGTTGGACACGCCGCGCTCCGAGGCCGAGATCCCAGAGTCGGTGTCGCGTATGCTTATGCCTGCTTCGCGCGGTCGCGTATCGGTTCAACAACACGAGCCGCTTGCGGCCGCTGCAAATGATGGCGTACCAGGAAAGCTCGCCAATGCGAAGGCGCGCACGGGGCGCGCGCGGGCGGGCGCCCTGGGCGATCTGGAAAGGCCCTCACCTGTTTCGGCGGATGTTGCAGCAGAGAATGAGACGATCGTCGTCAGCCCGCAAGATCATGCAAGTGATTTCCCCGACGATCTTGCCAGTCACTCACTTGAAGAAAGTAATGGGGAAGCCGCGGCAACCACACCGGCAACCCTTGAGTCGCTCCCCGCCTCCGCCATACCGCAGCCAAACCCGGTACTGGTCCCCTTCGCTTGCATGACCAGCCTGGACGATCTTCATGGTATTGAACCGATAGCGGAAGCATTGATCAAGACGCTTGCCGGTAAAGCACGCACGGGGCAATTGGACGAATTGAAAGCGCTCGAGCTTTTGCAGCAAGCTGTCCTGTTGTGAGTAAGTGGTAGCGTGGCAGGCCCCCTCGTGCCATGATGCATCAAGCGCATCGAGGTGGCGGGGCCCGGTGCGCGAAAGTTCGCCCCGTTTTCGGGGCGACGATCGACCACGGATCCCGTCGCTGACCGGTCGTGAGCCGCCACGAACGTGATGGCATTCCAAGTGCATCGATACGGGCAGGACGGACAAGTCCTGCTGATGACCCATCGCCTCACGCACAATCAGACCGCGTAATTCGCGCAATGACCGGCGCCGAAGGCGCTACCACGGGTCGATTCGAGAAAAGCGGCCAACAACCTATGTTGTGTGCAAAGCGGCCACGCAAACGACGCCGTCCAGATAATCGCGAAGGTCTGCCTCTACCTGGCTTGGTCTGATGAGGCGGTCGACCTGACGACTGCGCCACGGATCGACGCTGCTCACGTCAATACATCGGCATGCACGAAGTCGAGTTCTGTGTAAACAAACGCATTCACCCGCTGCCGGATCGACATAAGAATTGCGTGCCACGGAGCTTAGCGGACCCAAAGATTTCCAATTCAACTTCATACAGTCTGCCCAAACGGTTGCGTTGCCTCCAGCGCCGCCCTTCAATGCGCCTGCCGCCCTGTGCAACGTAGCTCGACAGCGCCTCAGGTACGACAGTACGATGGGCGACCCGCCATTCGCCATTACGCCGTTCAAAGCGGTCGACATACCAACCCCAAGCCTCGCCCGCTAATGCATCGTCCGTGTTTGCTACGACTCTGTCTGCGGTTGTATGGTCCGTTGAATCGTAACACTCGGCGTTGTAGAAAGAACGTCAACGATCAACGGATCCCACAGCTTGGTTGGCCGGAAAAACCCGGCAGCGTCAGGAGCTTGCGTTGCTGGTGAATGGATGCATGAGTGAGTCCGTTTGCCTTGACCAGATCGATGATCAGCGCAAAGAAACCATCCATGTTCTTACGGCCGTCACCCCTGCCCGCTCGCCCTTATGGTCCCCACCAGCTTCCTGTGCTTTCTGCGTTGCGGTGCTCGCCGTATGAAAAGCCTCTCGCCGTATGAAAGGCGTAACGGGGCCGCTGAAAAAATGCGGTAACGGGGGCCGACTGCTAACGAGGTCCGAATTGGATCGGCCGGTGTTTCTCTCGGTTAGCGTTTTGCACTTGATTGCAAGATGCATCCCGTCCAGACATATCCCGGGCTTGACCAATGGTCAGATCGGCGCGAAGATTCCGCGCGAACGTGACCGATTTTCACGGCATTCCGGAATCGGCGATCACGATACCGGAACGGTGTCGTACCGCAGTGCAACGGTGTTACGCATATCCACAACCGAGACGGGTGGGCTGCCAGATTTTTGTCTGGAAACAGCATGCCCGCACCGAGGATCGCTATGCGTAAGGTAAAAGAAGTATTGCGTCTGAAGCTGTCCTCGTCAATCAAGCGGGCATTGGCGCATCATTGCGCCACCCGGATCTGCTCGTTCGCGACGGCGAGCCGCGCCGCCAGAACGCGCGCGACGAACATGTGCATGCGCGCCGCGAGCGCGGGATCGTCGTTTTCAATGCGCCGGAGCGTTGAGAGGGCGAGCCGTAGCACCACGGTCGGCTCGTCGGCGACGACGTCCGCGCTGCGCCGCGCGCCGCTGTATGCGGCCATCTCGCCAACGATCGTTCCCGCGCCGAAGCTCTTCAGTCGCAGCGTGCGGCCCTCGCCTACGGGCAGCGCCACGGTCACCCGGCCGGTCTGAACGAAGTAGATCGAGTCTCCCGGATCGGCTTGCCGGAAGACGTACTCGCCGGGCGCGAGCGTGAGCGTGTCCAGATGGGGCCGCAGCGCATTGAGTGTATCGGGCAAGGCCGAGGCAAATGCGCTCGCGCTCGTCAAGCGCGTCGCGCTCAGAATTTGCGTTTCGATCCATTCGAGCCCGCTATCCAGATCGGCAAAAAAATGCGGGCCGCTGGGGCTTTTCGTATCGGTGATGCCTTCAGCGAACCACGCCTTCAGGGCGGGCGAAAGGCCGGTCAGCACGAGTTGCGCGTTCACGCGCGTGCACGCCTGGAGCAGGCGCACGAAGCTCGCGATGCTCGATGTGTCCACTCCGTGCACTCGCGCGAAATCGACAAGCACGAAGCGCACGCTCGCCAGAGGGTTCTGCGCAGCGGGCGGCGTCTCGATGCGCGCGCGAATATGCGTGAGGATCGAGTACGCGGTGCCGAAGAAGAGGAAGCCTTGCAGCGCGACGCCATAGAGCGCGTGCGCCTGGGTATCGAGCGCGCGGTTTTCGTCGACGGTGTGCTCGAAGTTCGAGCGCCGTCCGCGCCCGTCGAATTCGAGGCGGAAGCAGTTGACGCGCCCATGACGCACGACGAACAGCAGACACGCCGCGATCACGCCGAGCCGCACGCCCGCGACGATCCCGTAGACCGCGATGCACAACATGATCGCCGGAATCAGCAGGTAGTCGTGCCATGGCAGCCGCCTGAACGAATCGACGAGCCATTCGATCAGCATTGCTGCGCCGATAAAGAGCTGCAGCCCGACGAGCACGGGCTTGGGCAGGAGCGCCATCAGGCTGGGAAAGAACGCGATCGCAACGAGCGAGAAAACCGCCGCGAGCACGCCCGCGCGGCGCCCGCGGACACCCAAGCGCCAGTTGATCATCGTGCGGGTCATCGATTGCGCGCCGACCAGTCCGCCCGCCAGTCCGGTCATCAGATTCGCGAGGCCCGCCGCGCGCATCTCCCGGGTGAAGTCTATATCGTGCGAGGTCGTCACGCCGATGCTCGTAGTGTTGAGGAGCACAGTCATCGACGAGACCGCGGCGATCGCGAGTATTTCCGGCGTGCGCGAGAAGAGCACTGGCAGCCACGCTTCATGCACGAGCGAGAACGGCAGCCGCATGCCGGCGATCGGCTTGTATTGGAAGAGCAGGCCCATCTGGCGCGCGTCTTCAAGGCTCTTGCCGGCCGACATCAGCCCGATGTAGAACAACGCGATACCGAGCGTCATCATGGAGGGCAGCACGACCACAAAGCGCGATCCCGGCGTGATGCGCGTCAGCACCAGCAGACCTAAGCCCACGACGAGCGCGGGCACGGTCGCGAGCAACGGCAGATGCATCAAGACGCGCGGCAGCGCTGCGCCGAGGGGCACATCGGTGAGCACGCGTAGTGCGCCCTCCACAAGCAGCAGGCCCGTGCCCGCAAGAAAGCCGCCGATCACCGGAAACGGAATGTACTGGATCGCGTTGCCGCGCTTCCAGTATGCGAGCACGAAGAGCAGTGCGCCGGTTGTGAGCGACGACACGGCGATCAGCATGAGCACAGTGGAAAGCACGGCGCCGTCGCTGCCGCCTGCGGCATGCACGGACAGCGCGATGGCCGCGGCCAGGCCCGTGAGTAGCGCGGTCCCGTTCGAATCGGGGCCGGCGATCATGAAGGGCTGCGAACTCGCGAGCGTGATCACGAGCGCGACAATCACGCAGCTCAGAAGCGCCGTCGGCATGCCGGTCGGGAGCAACGGCGAGAGCCCGGCCGAGAAGATCATGGCGCCGTAGCCCGCGGCGTAGGAAAGCGCGATGAGCGCGGTGAGTAGACCCGCGAGCGTGTCCACGCCGAGCGACGAAAGCGCCATATGGCAGCGCGATGCACGCTCCATCGACGTGTCGAGGGAAGCTTGCATGAGTTTGCGGTTTTCGCTCGCGTTCTCGCTCACGATGATTCCGGCTACCGGCAGCTGGTTCAACGCAATGCCGGCAACGGTGCGTATGAAGGCGGGCCCCTCAGGAACTTGCAGGACGCACTAGCGTCGGCGCCGGACGCACAACGTCATCCGCCTGCCCGGGTATGCGAGAAATCAAGCTGGCCTCGCGGATTGGGCAGGCGGAGTGGCAATTTTTGAACCTTTTTTGCGCCACAGAGACATGAGCGGGCTAGGCGTACATTTCCGGGCGCAAATCGCTTACCTCAACGATCGCATCAGCTGGGATCTGGCAACGCCGCGCGGCGGACAATATCGCGTCGGCGCTCGGGGCCTCATAAAGGCAGTACGTCTTCTTTTTATCGGCACTGAGAAAGGAGAAGAGCCATTGGACGCCTTCCTCGTCATTGATCTGTTTTATCCCTCGTGCCGCTTCGTTTGTCAGCTCCAGTTGCTCAGCAAAATTGCGTTCGATTATGAAACGTGGCATGGCGATCTCCTTTCAGATTGGACGCATCGCGGCGCCCCGGGCTATGGACGTGAATTCAGGTTCTTAACATTTTCTGACCCGATTGCCAGAACTTCCGTTGATGCGTTGTAGCAAAGCGAACATTCCGAGTTTCTTGGCCGTCTCTTCGGATGCTGCGAGCAACTGCGCCGCCCGGCTCCTGTCTTTGTCGTGATTGCGGGCGGCCAGCATGACGGCAAATTCATGTTGAGTATGAGCCAACCACGGCAAAGCCTGAAGTCGAGCGTCCATCTGCAGCGCATACTCGAAATAGTTGTGAGCCGCCGTCCAGTCACCGAGGACGCTTGCGAGCATGCCAAGATAGCGTGCCGTCGAGCCGCAGCACAGGGTGAAAGCCGGGACCGTAACGACCTGGTCCTTGAATGGCTCAAGGAGTTCATAAATACGCGCAGCCTGCTTCTGTTCCTGGAGACGCACAGCGACTTCTGCCAAATACGTCAATGTGATAAGCCGCTTGCTGTCAACCGGGATTGCCGATTCGGTGAGTTCCATCTGATCCAGACCGTCACGGGCCTGCACGTCAAAACCCAGGTCACTCCAGATCAGCATGAGGCCTGGTCGCCAGACCGTGTCCGTGGGATGATCGTTGACAAACCGCTGGAACACGGGCGCGACCTCTGCAAGCCGGCCCTGTTCCCGGCGTATCGTGAACATCTGCATCCCGTAGACACCCGCCGCGAACGCCCCATTTCCGCTTTCGGCAAATTCGAGTGACTCCGTCGCGTTGCCCTCGGCTATCGCGAAGTCTCCGATAAGTATTGCTCGCATGGCCTGTGCAGCAGTCGCGCACCATCGATCCACGAAGTGTCGGCCACTCTTGGCGATTTCGCGGTATCGCTCGAGCGTTGCTTCAAAACGTGCTAAATCACCGACCTCCAGATAGCCAGTAAGACATCTCGCGCAGGCATGCCCAATGGAGTGGTCATCGTGAAGCTCTTCCGCGATCTGGCGAAGTTCCTGCATGACCTCGCGTCGGGCAGCAAATGCGTGCGACGGTAAAGGTTGAGCGCCAACATGCATCAACTTGCAAGCCAACGCGTCGAAAAGGCTGGGCCGATCGTTCAGACGTCTCGCAAGCGCGACCGCTTCTATAGCGAACTGAACGCCACGAGTGGACTCCCCCGTCATATGAGACGTACGCACGAGTCTGCTCAATAGGCGGCAACGCTCGATCGTCTCTTCGGTCCCGAGCAGGCCGAGGGCCTCTTCGAGCAGCACGATGGACTCCTTACCCGAGCCTTCGAGAAAAGTTTCAGCCCTGTCGAACCCCAATGCCGCCTGAAGCAGGTACACCGGCAGTTTCTCATCGCGTGCAATCTGTGCAGCATTGCGAAACGTTACCATTGCCTCACGTCGTCCCAGTCTCTGTTCGGCCTCGCCGCGGATGAGCATAAGAGGCAGCATGCGATTGCAACGAACGTGTTGATCCAGTTGGAGGCTACCGGCCAATTGCAGTCCACGCTCCGCATGAACAACCGCCTCATTGTAAGCGGCGCACGTCAAGGCTCGTTCTCCGGCGCGTTGCCAATAAGCGATGGCGGGTTCGTGCAGCTCGGCGGCTGTCAGATTTTGGGCGATAAGTTCTGGCTGCTGTTCCACGACTTGCGGGTATTGCTGTTCGAGCGCGGTCGCGATCATGGCGTGATAGTGCCGGCGCCGCGTTATCAGCAAGGACTGGTAGGCGATCTCCTGAATCAATGCATGACGGAAGTGAAAAGCCTCCCCTACCGTTGGGGCACCCGGTGCCGGCAAGATGATCTCTGCCGCAGTGAGCTGGCTAAGGATTTGCTGAAGTTCGCTCTCGGGGATTGTCGAAATTATCGAGAGAAGTTTGCGACTGAATTCACGTCCGATCGTCGAGGCGATCAGGGCGGCCTCCCTGACCGCCGGCTCCAGTCGGTCGAGTCGCGAAAGTAGTGAGCCTTGGAGGGTATCGGGAATCGCAATCGTCTGCGACGTCGCCTTGACTGCGTAGTGGGTGCCAGCGTCGCATAAGAAGTTGCCATGAATCACCGCCTTCGTCAGTTCCTCCACAAAAAGCGGTACACCATCCGTTTTTGCGACGATCGTGTCCACCACGACTCGCGGCAGCGGTTTGCCAGGTGTCATGCGCTCTATCATCGCGTTACAGTCACTTCGCGAAAGCCTGTCCAGATTGAGCTGGACAAGGTGCGGGTACGGCCACCGCGGCTGGAATTCGGGCCGGGCCGTAATCAGGACCATGAGTTTCGCGGACACCAGGCGCTCAAGCATCAGCGTGACAAAATCAAACGTCGAAGGATCAATCCAGTGCGCATCCTCGATGACGACCAAAAGTGGCTGTGTGCTAGCCGACTGCGCAATCATCGCGATCAGCACGTTCACGTAGCGACTCTTGAAATCTGGCGAAGACGCATCAAGAGAGGGATGTTGAACTGCGGTGGAAATGCCCAGGAGCGAAGAGAGCACGACCAGCGTTTCTTCATGATCAACGTCCATTGCCCGTATGCACGCTTCGAGCCGCTCAGGATCGTTCCCATCACCGGCCTTATGACCAATGCCGAACGCGTGCTGTAGCCACTGTAACAGCGGCCAGAAGGGACTGTCACGATAGTAAGCAGAACAGTGGAGTGGGACGATCTGATGCGGCTCGGCATCGATCGCGCTGCAAAAAGCCCGTAGGACGCGGGATTTACCGATTCCTGGATCACCCGTCAACAGCACACAACGCATCTCCCCGTCGCTGCTCTGCCTCCAACGCTGCCGTATCATTTCCAGCTCGGGTGCTCGACCGATGAGCGAAATCTCCGATCGAGCTCGCGCCTCGGATTGCGCCAGTACACGATAGACCGGGACGTGTTGGGTAATGCCCTTCAGTTCCCGCCAGCCAAGCTCTTCAAGTTCGAACGAATCCTCAATCAGCCGTTTTGTCGCGGGGCCGACCACGAGCGAGTCTGATGGTGCGATCGTCTGCAGACGCGCCGCGACAATGGGCGTTTCGCCGACGATCGCCTGGTGGTCCAGTGACGATCCTGCGCCAACTTGTCCCGCTACAACGAGACCAGTTTCAATGCCAATGCGCACGTGCAGGCACACGCTATCGTCGATTCCGGCGTCCGGACTGGCACGCCTAACCGTTGAGAGGATCGCTAGGCCAGCCGTCACCGCGCGGACTGCATCGTCCTCGTGCGCCCGCGGGTAGCCGAAATAGACGATGAGCCCGTCGCCAAGGTACTGGGCGATACGGCCTTCGCGTGCCTCGATGGCGCTCGCGCAAACCTGATGGTAGCCACCCAGCAAGCGGCGCGTGTCCTCCGGATCCAGATGATGTGTCAGTTCTGTCGACCCGACCAGATCCACGAACATGACGGTCACCTGCCGCCGCTCGGCCTGCACGGATTGTATCGAGGGGGGCGCATGAGATTCGTCGGTCGGACCAGTCGCCTCTCGTAGCGGTGCGCGCGCGTCCTTCAACCCTGAAAGCGCTTTGAGCAGCCGCTTTCGATCGCCGACCTGGAGGCCCAGTTCCATGAGGTCCGGTTCGGACAGGTCGCCGATCACATCCCAGTCGATGCCTTGCGAGATGAAGTTCGCAGCGTGCGTGCCGAGGCCGATCCGCGTAAGCCACGACGATAGGTCGCCGGGAATTGGATGGTCCATTCTCAGCCTTATGGCCGCACGTCCAGACGCCCAGGCCTAAGACACCCCTGAGCCATGGGGATGGGTGGTCCTCCGCAACAGTGAATACGCTGCTTCGTAGCCATGTCACGTCCTCTGCTTCGACGAATTAGGACACCAAGAAGTTGATCCGGACACTAGACTACTGACTCAGGGTGCTGGATCACTGCAATCTCGTTCAACTTTTAGTCTGCGCTGCTCTTTCGAACATAGTCGCCAAATCATGAGAGCGCAATGCGGAAGGGCGAAAAGACGCTGAGTTATGCCGAAAAATACGCAGTTCTGTCGTCCGTAAGCGATCCATTAGCGCCGCCCCTCTGAGTAGTGGACAAGCGCGTTGAGTCGTGCGGTGGATTTGACTGCGGATCAGCTCGGAGCGGTGCACATCTTCCAGGGCAGGAGCGCGTCGTAGTCGTCAACGGTCTTTGCCAGGGGAAGACGCTCGAACAGCCAGGTCAGATAGCGGTACGGATCGATACCATTGGCTTTCGCCGTTTCAATCAGGGAGTAGAGATTGGCGCTTGCATTCGCACCATCAACCGTATCGGCAAAGAGCCAGCCGCGCCTCTTATAGAAATGCGTCTCTAAGCGAAACTATCGACACATCGTAATTAGGTTCTGTCGCGATAAGAATGGAAGGACGTGCACGTTCAGATATGATACGGACTACTTATATAATCAGCGAGTAAAATTGCTCGGCGCCGGTCCGCTGAATTCCGGCGTCTTTCATCTGCCCTTTCCGTATCATATGCATCACTTCGATGCCCGACAGGATGATGCTGGCGCAACGAAAATCCTTGAATCCCATCATCGGCTTGATGATGCGTTTGATGGCACGATGATCCTGTTCCACTATGTTGTTCAGATACTTGACCTGCCATCAACTGACGGGATGTTCAAATCGTGATAGGTCACCAAGTTCCGAGAGCATTCCGACTGCCGTGACGAATTGCACACCGCGCATCGCCTGCAACCCGAGTACGGCCGGATAGAACCGCCAGTTGATCACCGCCTCGCGCAAGGCGGTCTCGAGACGCTCGCATTGCGCAAGCCGGTCCTCGATCGTGCGCCGGTGTTCGTTAAACGCCAGTTGTTGCCACTCGCTGTCAAACGTATGCTCACTCAGCCAGCGTCGATGGGCGGGGCCCCAGTTGGCGTTGCCGGTATAGCGCACGCCGTGCGCGAGCAGGAAGGACTTCAGTCGATGCCGTGCCTGTCTGAGGTCATCCCGCGCGCATGCCCACGCGCGAGCCAGATCCCGAAACGCTTCATCTTCAACGCCAGGCACGTACACGGCCGAGAGGTCACCCGCACGTAGCGCGCGCACCAGCTTGATTGCGTCGCGCCGGTCGGTCTTCACGCGCTCACCCGGCTTCCTTGGAATCAGCGACGGCGCACAGACCATGCACTCGAAACCCTGCTCGACCAGTCGCCGGTACAGACCATAGCCACAGGGACCTGCCTCATACACCACGCACACGCGCCGTGCCTTCGATTGCAGCCGCTTGCACAGCCGATCAATCTCTGCCGGGGTCGTTCCTATCTTGCCGAGCAACTCGACTTCGCCGGCATCGATCGAATAGGCGACCGTGATCGATTCCTTGTGAACATCGAGTCCAACGTACACCGTGCTATTGTGTTCCATGCTGGCCTCCGTGCCGGAAATCGCCGGGTGTGGCCCTGTCCACACCGTGCGGCTCTGGCAGACATGCTAACCCGCGTTTGATTCCTCACGGCGGGCCAGCCTCTGCCTCACGGAAAGTCATACTGCCTTCCACTGGCCGCGCACCTTGATGTAGCTCTCATCCATTCGCCAGCTTTTGCCTACCGGACGTTTGTGCTTGCGAAACGCCTTTTCAAACAACGGCACGAGCTTGATCACCCACCGATGCACGCTCGAATGATCAACCTCGAACCCTCGTTCCGCCATCATTTCCTCGAGGTTTCGCAGGCTCAGCGAGTACGCTACATACCACCGCACGCACAGCAGGATCACATCCAGCGGGTAGTGCAATCGTTTCAGCACCTTGGCGATGCCAGGGGGCAATGTCGGGCGCGGCGTCTTGGCCATCGTGATCGTCATCCATTTACGTCAGCTGACTTTACCTCAAAGCCTTAACGCGACAAAGCCCATCGGTTGACTGCACTATCGGTCATGACCCGTCGTTCACCGTTGCCGTCCTGCGGGCATCCAAATGCCTGTCCCACGGCATTCAAGGATCATTCGATTCTCTTCAATTAACGTCGCGCACTCGCGCCGCCGTTGAGCACGCAAGACAATATCGCACCACACCTCGTGGTAGCTCCTAAAATTGAAGGCAGACGCCCGCGTTCCGTCGGTTCGACGGTCAGCGCGAAATTTCTCCGCACGTAGCGCGATCGAGTGAAAGAGGTCACTCTTGCGGCCGCAATCCACACTTGCGGACGCAATTACGATGACGCCTGACACGATTGATCTCGATTTCCCGCCGCAGAAGGTGACGCACGTTTCGCCAAAGGGCAAACGATCAATTGGTCCTGATGGGAAACGCCGCTTGGTCGAGGCATGCCTGCGGCCTGGAGCGTCGCCTCGAGCTGCCTCTGATTCGACGGCAGGCCGAGTCATATGGGCGTCGCGCGTACAAAACCATAACCAACCTGCAACGAATCATGTCACCGCGTGTTGCGCGGCAAAGATGAACGTCCTCCGGATTGCCATTTGTAATCTGGGTTGACTACAACTCTGCTACGGACTTCCATGAACGTTCAAGACCAGCGACGGCAGTACCTCTTAAGTTCAGCCTGGGTAACCTTTCCGGGAGGCTAATTCCATGTTTATCGGCGTCCAGTTCAACACAGAAATGTTAGGGAACCTACTGCGCGAACGCTTCAAACGGGTCCCGCTTTGCGTCGACGCTCAGATACAGGTGAACGACAATCTTTATGTCGTCGATCACATCGTGATCGACAACCAAACGCTGTTCGGCCGCGGCAGCGGGTTCGACGTCGCCATTCCGGTCAAGGGCGCCGCCACGCCGACGTTCGCAACGACGCAAGCCATTTCCGTCACCCAGGCCGTCACGGTCGTGCTCGTCACGGAAGACACGCTGTTGCAAACCGGCGCCGCGCCTCCTGATCCAACCGCCCTGATCAGTGTTCCGCTTCTCGTCACCTTCGACATGACCTTCGGCGTGTCGAGCGCCGGGACGTCTGTCACTCTTACATACAATACCGTCGCCCTCGTGATAGACGACCCCGCCGTCGACGTGTCGTCGATCAATGCCATCCTGCAAGCGAACATTCCCGCTCAGACCAGCGCGCTCGATATCCTGTCGCTCCTGTCCTCGCTCCCGATAAGCGGCAACGTTGTCATGTCAGGCGCGGGCATCACGCCCGATAGCAACATCATCGAACTGCGGATCGAGGTAGGTCAGCAACCTTTTGTGGCGAGTCCGGAGTACTGGGAGTATTTCCTCGATCCGCAATTGGTTGAAGGAGGAATCCTCAAAGATCTGACCAATGGCGATGACCTCGCAGTGTGGATGAGCTTCTGGGAGGACGGCTTTGCATCGTTGATCCAGCAGCAATTCGAAAATGCATTCCAGGGCGCGGATTCGCCTTTCCAACTCGATACGAGTGTCGATATCAACTGGCAGCCCGGCGCAAATCCGCATATTTTCGTTAATTTCGGCGGCCGCGCGATGAACGCGTGTGACTGCTTCTGGAGCACGCAGAACGTAAACGTCGATGTCGACGTAACCATCGCACTGACAATCTCCGCAGACGATATCCGCTACCAATTTGACTTCAACTACAGTGCGGATCCGCTCCAGACTTTTTGCTGCGAAGTGAGCGCCGCCCTTTTATGGCCGTATATCGGAGCGAAATTGCTCGAGGGCGGAAAGTTAGACGCGGGGGAATACACAGGCGGAATATTTTTATTTTTCATTGCCGCATGGGTCATTTTCGACATTTCCCTGGGACTTGCTTCTTCGTACCAGCCTTCAATACCCCTCTCGAAGTTGTCTGGGAACTGCTCCCAAACCGGTGCTCAAACCATCGTCTGCCTGCTTCCCTTCCCAACCGACACGGTTGCTAGGACCTGCGATGCGCCGCTCATTCAACACCAGGTGCCGACGCAGATTTACGGCATCGAAGCCGACACTGTTCCCGCGCCCGACGATGGGATTCAGACCTACATCCCAATCTTCCCGGATGGCGCGCTGGTGATCGCCGGCACGAACACGATTCAAGCTACCATTCCGTGCACGCTCGTATGCACGGTCAATCAATTCGATTGGCGCTTCCCCACACCGACCTGCGGGACGCTGCTCGGATCGATCACCATGTCGGCGTCGGTGGTGCTGAGCGGCAAAGGCGACATTCCTTTGTGGCTGTGCAAGGTTAACGCAATCGGCGTGACCGCAGACGCGTATGCGCCGTACATCACGGTGTCGTACTCGTACTGCCCGATGCTCATCACGATCGCGGTGGACGTGCCGGCCGACGCGCTGCCGGCGGGGCCGTGCGAACTGCTCGTGCAGACCACGGCAGGCGCGCGGATCGTCACGCTCGCGCCGATCGCCGTGGTGACTTCTGAGCAGATTCAGGAATTCAACGACGGGGTAAAGCGCTGGCGGCTCGACCATTGCTTCACCGCGCTCGATAACTGGTATCGGTTCTTCAGGAACTTCAATCTCGCTTGGCTCGTCGATCCGGCGCCGGAACAGGTGGACAGCGAGCGTGAGTCGCACCTCTGGAACGTGATACTGGGCGGCGCGACAAGCGGCGACCTGCTTGCCCTGATCGGCCCCGACGGGCAAACCCTCTCGCAAGGTCTGGTCGATGCGAACGGCGTCGTGGAACTCTCGGCGCTACTCTATCCGTCATCCGCTGCGCCAAGGTATGAACTCTCGCTGCGACGCGTGAGAACGGCTGCGGAGCCGTCATCCGCAGGCGGTACCGCGATCAAAATGATGGTCAAACAGATTCTACTCGTGGAGCAGTCGACCCTGCTCGAAGGACGCAACCCGATGGCGGCTGTCATCGAACAGCGACGCGGCGCAAGAACGCTGAGCGTCGCCATGCCGGGCGGGATCAGTATCTTCAACATCTCGAACGCCGCAACGCCCAAGCTGATCAAGCAATGCATCTGCACCGTGCGAGGTGCCCAACGTGACGCGTTTAACCGGCTTCTGACCTGGGATGACGCGGGCATCATCGTCTGGCAGGCTCACACGCCCCGGCGCGTGTTCGAAGTGGAAGGCGTGCGCGATGTGCAGGTCCTCCCGAGCGGCGGCTATCTCATCGAGACGAGACATGAAACAATTTGCGTCGATGCGTCGTGGCAAGCCGTCGGACTCGATTCCGCGAAGACAAACGACCTTGTTAAGGCAGGTTTCGATACGCGCAGCCGCTTCGGGCTGATAGCAAACATCGAAGCGGGCCGGGTCAGTTTGAAATCCATCCAGGGAACGCGAACCTTGTGACGCGGCTACACCCCGGATTTCTTTCGTTGGAGGAAGCGCACGGACGCCCGCGATAATTCATTCAACTGGTTGCGCGTTTTGAGTGGATCGAAGATGCCATCAGATCAGGAGTGCAAATAAACCATGAATTTAGAGTCATGGCAAGCTGCACGCAGCGACGTGGCGGCTTGATGTGCGAAATAATGCGTGTGGCATTGGCGAGCGCGATGACGGCGCGTTGCGCCCGAGAGTCAGCCTTGTGCAACGGGACGCGTGATCAGTTTCGGCAGTAGTGCCGAAGATTGATCATCGTGTAGGCGAGCGTTTTGAGCGCGTAATGCACGTCACTGATGCGCTCGAAACGCAGCAGCAGGCGTCGGAACGTGTCTTCCCAGGCAAAGACGCGCTCGATGGTCCGGAAGCGTTCCTCGAAGATCGCAGGATCAAAGCGCTGCCTGCGGCCTCGCTTCGGCGTTTTGCGCCCACGCGGGTTCTCGGGGATGTTGGGCACCATGCCACGGTTGAAAATCACCTTGCGGTTCGCGCGGCAGTCGTAGACGCCGTCCAGACTGACGGTTGAGCCTTGCAGGTCCGCGCCGATGGCGCGGGCCATGGCGCTGAGTTCGGGCAGCGCATCGCGCAGCAGCGGCGATTCGTTGCGGTTGCCCGGTGCCGTCACGAATGGCGCGATGATGTTGCACTGGCGATCGCAGAAGGCCAGCACCTTGTCGCCCTTGAGATGGTTGTGTCCGCTGTAGCCCAGGTTGTCGCCGCCTTTCTTCGCCGCCGTCGTCGTGCCGTCGCCGTGGATAACATCCAGATCAAGCAACTGGTCGTCATGAAGTCGGCCGACCGAGCCCGCAAAGACCCGGTCGATGCTGCCATCGGCCTGCCAGCGCCGCATCATCCGGTAGATGCGCGTATGGTGGATTTCAGGCAACCCCTGTGCATTCGTCTGGATCGGCAGCATCTTCCACTGACACCCCATATAGAGCGCCTGCAGGATGTAATTGAAGATCTTGCACAACGGTAGCGTGGGGGCTGGTCCGCGTCGGCCGCGGCTCAGGTGGGGCAAGACGAATTGCTCGAACTGCGCTTCGCTCAATTCGTCGGAATCGCTTGCCGTGATTGGCTTCGGATCATTTGAGCCTGCAAAGGCTCGACATTTTAGTCGATCGCCTCGCTGCAACGCGAATCTCCGTCCGGCAACGCTTTCAGACAATTCCATCCCCCGGGAAAACGCGCAACCAGTTGCTTGCTAATTAACCCTGGCGGAGATGAATCCTGGCGTGAGCGAACCCCGTACATCAATATGGAATGTACTTTTTGGGTATTTGATACTCTTTCATCAGCTCTTCGACGATCTGCTTGATTCGTGTGCGAGACAGAAGGCGGCCACCACCGAGTTTTGCTTCTTCGGCATCCAATACGTTCTTGACCCGCATATTCCATTCGAAGCCGGTCGTTCGTCCCAGTTTGTAGTTGCCGCCACCGTGGATGGCCACGTGCTCGGACTCGTCGAGCATGACCGTGAATCGATCGATATCCCATTTGCCTGTGAATCCGTGGTCTTCGAACCATGTTCGAAATTGCTGCGGAAATACGTGATGCTGCGGTTTCTTCGCCAGGCCGGCTCTGGTTTTGGTTGCCTCCTGCATTCTCGGTCCGGTTTCTACTTCTTTCCCCGTTACATCGCTCACAGACGACTGAAACTCGGCCATTTCTTCTGCCAAATGCTTCTGTTTCAATTCTTCGAGTGAGAGCCCGCGCTCGGACGGTGTTAGCGGCTCGTCGAACGGCGCTCTCTTATATGGCGTCGCCCTCGGTGTCGCAGGCGACGCGGCAGTTTTGGGCGCCTTGGGCGCTTCGACCGCCACGTTGGACGGATGGACCTTCGGCGGCCGCAAGTCCGACACCTTGGCGGGCGCCGTCCGCGTGGAAGACACCATCCGCGACTCCATCACATTCGTCGCTGGATGCGCCACGTCTCGACCAACGCCTGCGGCGACCCTTCCCTCTGCGCCGAGCATTTCCGACTCGGTAAAGATCGCCTTGGCTGCCTCGAAAAGTTCCACCGCCTTGTTGACCAACCCTTCAAACAGTTTCAATGCGCCTTTGACGGCATTGCGCAGCATTGCCAGTATTTCGGAAGCAAAGCCCTTGAACCATTCGAACACCTCGACTGCCTTGCCGGCGACGAATTCCGCCGCTTTGCCGAGGAAACTGGCGCCTTTCGAAATGAGGTTGCCAATGGCATCGCTGAAAACCAGCAGGAGAACTTGCGCGACCACTGCGCCGCACACCTCGCCGATGCCCTGCCCCATCTCGAAAAAGTCTTTCTGCAGATAGTCGAACAGCGAGTGTGCCGCACTCCCGCCAAACTCACGCGCCTTGCCGACCGCCAGCTGCATCAGATTGTCGAGAAAGCCGGAAAACTTCTGGATCGCTCCCTTCGGATCCGCGATGAAATCGGCCAGCGTCTGGTTCAACTGCGTGCCCATCTCGCTGAATTTTTCCAGCAACGTGACGATTTTCTGTTGACGCTCTGCGCTGACGGCGATACCGACCGGCGACCATTTCGCGAGCCACTCGATTGCGGATATCGCGAGCCGGACCGCGCCGACGATTCCCTTGATCAGATCGGTGATCGGACTCACGAGACCAATGACGAACCCGAGAAGAAATCCGCCGTGGAATTTGATCGCATTCCACGGTACGAAAAGCGCAGCAAGATGATTCTTCGCGGCATCCGCGCGACCGGACTTCACGTCGGCTTGCAAAGCCCCCATGAAGCCCTCGAATAGCGCCTTGAGGAACGGCCAGGAGGCGTCGCCGAAAGCGGAACGCCCGACCTTGTCCGCCACGGTGCCGATCGTGTACGGCTCGTCGGCTGGCGCACACTGGATCTTTTGTATCGACAACGGTTGCACGTGCGGATCGAAGATATGACGTGCGTCGGCTTCGTGCCCGGAGCGCGAGGAATCCAGCTCAGGGGTCTCCACGCGCCGCGCCGAGCGTTGCTGCGCGACGTGCTTCAACTCGTGATGCAGCAGTAGCCGGCCGCCGGGCGACGCGGGCGCGTAGCGGTCGGCGCCGAACACGATGTCGTTGCCCAGCGTGAATGCCGCCGCGTTCAATGACCTCGCGACGTCCGACGCGCGGGCGCCGGTATGAATCCGGACCTGACCGAAGCTGTATCCGTAGCGCGCCGCTGCCTCGTGCTGCACGTCCTGCGGCAACGCAACGCCGTCGCCGCGAGCGACCTGCGCCGACTGAGCCGCGAGGCTCGCCGCCGGGGTTTTTGCGTCGCCAGCCTCGCGCGCATCCCGGCGCTGCGGAGCGCGGCGCGCGGGCGCGGCTTCCTGCGTGCCGGTCCTGCCGATCGTGGAAGCAAACATGCTTTTACCTTGCGTAGCCGATGAACGTGATTGGAACTCTTTCGAGCAGGCCGTTACACAGCCTCCTTGACGATCGCGAGTCCGCCAACCGTCATTCCGTCCGGAATGCCGAGCACGCCGTCACGTCGAATTTCCGTGCAGCTCCTGTCGAACGCCGCCTCACTGAAGCCGACACCGCTCAGCCTGAGCGGCGCGAGCGCCGCGTCGAGACGTTGCGCGTCGAAGATCTCGCGGCGCATATCGTCCTGGAACCGCTCCGGCCGCATCGCATAGTCGAACGTGAGAATCAGCAGCCCGCCAGGCTTGAGCACCCGCAGCGCCTCCTTCAACGCGTACTGCTTGTACACGATGTGCTCGACGACCGACACGCTCAGCACCACATCGAAGCTCGCATCGGCTGCCGGCAGGTTGTAGAGCGACGCGAACTGTGCGCCGATGCGCTCGCGCGCCGCCCACGCGAGAAAGCGGCGTTCGACTTCGGCGTTACCGTCGGCGTCCCACATGTAGTCGATGTCGTACAGGTGAACGTGATGCCCGAGCGTCGCCAGATACGGTGCGAGCGCGCCTCGGCCGCCGCCGACATCGGCGATCGCGAGATTGCTCCGGTCCGCGCCGAAGCGCTTTTCGATCTGCGACGCGACGTACAGGTACTCCCATTGCTTCGACGCGTGAATGTAGAGCCCGACGTCGGCGCGCCGCGCGTGCTCGGAAATCGGCACGGCAGGAATGTCGAGCCGCGTGAAGATGTCGTGGAGCACGGCGGCGCGCTCGGTGCGCAGCGCGCTGTCATAAAGCCGCGCATCGGCAAGCGTGTAGCGCGGAGGTTCCTGGGTGCGCGCGGCCAGCGCGCGCAAAGCGCTGCGCTCGACGTATTCCGGCGCCACCGCTGCCATGCAGGCCGGCTGCGCGAGGCCGCGCGGACACTTGGCGAGCCAGTCGGGCGTCGACCACCAGCAGCCTCCGCACGATCCCGAGGACAGGTTGATATTGCGCTGATAGCCGAAATAAGCGGCGAGCGTGGGCCCAAACAGCGCGACGGACTGCGTGTGCAGCGCGCTCCCCATGTGAACGAGGCCAGAATCGGTGTCGACGTGCAGCAACGCATGCTTGAGCACCCACGCCGCTTCGTGAAGATCGGTGCGCAGCACGAGATCGATATCGACACCGGGAATGTGCCGGCTCTTGCTGCCGCCAAGCTGCACGAGGCACAGCCCCGGCATGCTCGCCTGCAGACGCTCGACCAGGCGCTTCCAGTATTCGAGCGGCCAGCATTTGGTGGCCTGGCCGGGCGGGGGTCCTTGCAGGTTGTCGAAGCCGTCGTGCAACGTCAGATACGGCTGGTTCTTCCCGGTCAACAGCTCGTCGACCAGCGCAATGCGATTCGGGTCCGGCGCAAGAAACGCGCAGGTGGAGGCGTCGATTGGCAGGTTGCCGAGAAAGCCGAGATTGGCGATGACGTTGCGCCCGGCCTGCGCGGACAACCGCCCCCACAGGCCGTCGAGCAGCGGATGGCGATCGAACAGGCCGCGATACTGCGCGAGGCGCCGGTCGGCTTCGTCGGCGATTTTCAGCAGCGCGGGGCTCAACGATTCGACCTCGTTGCGCTTCAGGATTTCATACCGCACGAATTGCGCGACGAAGATCACCGCGTGGTACGTATGGCGTGCGTCGCGCAGCGCCGAATCCGGATAGACGGCGTGCACGAAGCGCGCCGCGTTGAAGACGAAGCGAGCCGCTTCCGGCGCGTGATAGTACACGTCGATGCGCGGATAGCCGGTCGCCGCGAAGAGTTGCTGGACGAATCTGCCGGACACGATCACGTCGCCCAATCCGCCGCACAGATAAATCGCCACGGCGAGCTCACGTTCGTTCGATGAGGCCATCGCGTCGCTCCCTCATGGATACGCCGGTTGCGCGACCCGCTGCGGCAACGCGCGGATGGCGCCACCGGCGAAATACAGGTCGATCGCGCGTATCACGTCATCGGGATCAATCAGGTCCATGCAGCGCGGCAGGTCGCCGACCACGTCGACGCATAGCTGATCGGGGCGGTCGCCCGGCGCCCGGTCGCCGAGCGGGCGCACGCGCGACTTCCAGCAGCCGCCGTCGTCGCAGCAGCGCAGTGCGCCCGCGCGATGCAGAAACTGATGATGCGGATACGCCTCCCAATGCGGCGGCTCGCGGCCGCCCGCTACCACCACGCACGGCCGGTTCTTCGGCATGCCCGCGCGCACCTCGACGGCCGCCGCGAGATGCATCAGCAGCGTAACGGGACAGAGCACGCCCTGAGCGTGATGCACGAGGCGGATCAGCTGACGCAAATCCGTCTTACCTCGCAAATCGATCACGTCGCGCAACGCCGGATGCTCGTGGCCGTTCTCTCCTACCTGCACGAACTGAATCTTGCCGGCGAATTGATCGACGACCGCCTGATACCGCTCGCGCGCCCACCACTTGATCGTGAAGTCGCGCTTGCCTCCGGCCACGACGATCCAGAACGGGATGGGCCAGTGCACGATCTCCTCGACCTGCGAGATCCACTGCTTTTCGCGCGGTGCGAGGTGGATGTCGCCGCAAAAGCGCGTCGGTCGTACCGCAAGCCCCAGTGTCGCGTTCAGATAGTCGATGAAGCCGAGCAGAAAGTGATACGGCGCGTGATTGCTCTGGTGAATCAGCGGATAGTGGCAGTCGATCACTTCGACGTCGCGCTCCTGCTCCCGCAGCGGCGTGATGTGCGGATTGTGTTCCCACAGCGCGGGGCACGGCGTGCGCACGTCGGTTTCGAATTGGCCCGGATACGCGGCATGCAGGTCGCGCACGGCGGCCGTCAGCATCACGATGTCGCCCGGCGACTGGAAATTGCGCAGTATCAGCTTTCGCATGATGAGCCCGCTTCACGCCTGCACGTTGCCGATCTGCAAGCACGACGGCGCCGCGATGGCCTCGCGGGTCGCCTCGAGCACGTTGTCCGCCACGAGCCACAGCGTGGGACGCCGCAGCGGCTGAACATACGACTGCGACGATGGCCCTGCCCCGGTGTAGCGGTGCCCAGGCGACGTGACCACCGTGACGCGCACGCTGGTTTGGAAGCCGGACAGGTGGTTCTCGCGCACGATGAGGCGCTTGCCCGCATAGCCGAATACGCGAATGCCGTCCGCCTCGATGTCCGACTGCGGGGCGCTCGACAGCGTCGCGCGATTGTTTTCGATCAGTAGCGAAGCGGCATTGCCGACGAAGATCGCATAGCGCGCGGCCGCGTGGCCAAGGATCGGATCGACCAGCACCTGGATCTCGTTGTCCCGGATCGTCACGGTGCTGGCCGCATCGACCGGTGTCGCCGGCTTGGCCTCGCGGTGACTGAAACCCATCGCAACGCCCTGCATGAAGCCGTCGATCGTATTACGGCTCACGTTCAGGCTCGCGCATGCGCGCCCGCCAACGGCGACGCCCGCGCGCGCCGCCGACACCTGCGCCTTCTCGAAGAATCGCACGATGCTCTGAAATCCCGAGAACTGGGCCTGCGCGGTGGGGTCCGTCAGCAGCGTCGCGGCGGCCTGCTTGACGTACTTGAGCAGATCGCCGTTCGATGCGAACTGCTTCGGCGCGTTGCTATCGACGTAGGTCTGCCAGACGTTCTGCAATTGCGTCGGTGTGTTGAAGCTGATCGTCGATTTGCCGACGCTCACCTGCGTGTTCGGCAACCGCGCGCTCGTGCGACCCACCGGTGAACCAGCCGCGGCGGCTGCACCCGCACCCGGCGCCGCGCTCGCCGCCGCAGCGCCGGTGGCGAGCGCGGCGGGGGTCGTCGACGCGCCGGCGGCCGGCACTGTCGAAGGCTCGGCCGCAGTGGGCGGTGTGGCCGCAGTGGCCGGTGTGGCCGACGCGGCGCTCGCTGCGAGCCCCGGCAGACTCACGCGCGGCGCGGCGAGATTCGTCGACAGCGCCCCCGCCGCGCGCGCGGCAGCGGAAGCGGAAGCGGAAGAGGCAGCCGGCGCTGCGGTCTTTGCCGCAGCGATCGCCGCACTGCCGATCAGCGCGCGCTCCGCGAGCTTCCGGTACGCCGGGTTCTGCAGCGCGTCCCGGAAAGGAGGCGGCTTCGTATGGCTGCCAATCAGCTCGTTACCTTCGACGAACGCCTTCTGAACGTGGATCAGCATCATCCCGTACTGCATCTGCCCGACCGTGAAGCGGGAGTTGAGCACGCGCACGGTGCCCGCGCCGGTCGCGGCGTTCGCGTCCGTGATCGTGTTGCGCACCGTCAGACAGGCCGCTCCCGAGCTAAGCGCGCCGGTGCAGGCGAGCGTGACCGTCTCGACATTGACCTCGCCGCAGTCGTCGAACTCGAGCGCGCCGCCGACATGCTTCGTCGTTGCATCGACGGGCGTGTCCGCGCGCGTCGCGGTGACGCTCAGGTCGCACACTTTCACGCTCGCGCAGCCCACGAAGCGCAGCACCGCTTCGAGCTTCTGTCCGACGATCTTTGTGCCCGGCCCCGCACCCGTGACCTTCACGCTGCCGGTCGTCTTGATCACGACCGTTTGCGAGGTGTCGAATTCGCCGACCGCGAAGCAGATCTCGGCGTCGGCTGCCGGCTGGTTCGCGAACAGCGCGGCGAGCTGCGCGGTCCAGTTCGCGGTCGACTCCAGCGTGATCGTGCAAGGGCACTGCGAGATGTCGAGCGCCGTCAGCGGCGGGAACCTCAGCCGGCAATCGACCACTGCGCTCGCGCCCTGCGGCGGCTGGAACAGATAGCCGTCGAACGCAACGATGCCCAGCTTGCAATAGTGGCGAACGACGCCTCGCGGCGCTTGCGGCAACGGCTTGCCGCTCGCGTCCGCAGGCCATTCGATGGTGCCGATCGCCTGCTGCGCCGTCGCCGTGCGCGCCGGAATCAGCCAGTAGTCGCCGACCGCGTACTGGCCGTTCGAAAACTGCACCTGCACGCCGTTTTCCAGATCGACCGGCGTGCCATCGGCAATCGCGACGCCGCTGGCCGTTGCGTTCGCGCTCTGATCCCAGCGGCGCAGCTTCGGATGCCGCGCGAGGTCGACGCCCTGCGCCGGCGCGCTTTGCAGCGTAACGGTCATCTGCGCGTCGCTGGTAACGGCGACCTGCAGCAGTTCGCCGTGGCCGTCGACGAATTCCGCGCGATCGTCGCTCAATTCGACCCAGTCGCCGGGCGCAAGGCCGAGCGACGCGTCGCGCCCCGTCGAACTCACGTAGAACGTCGTGCCGCTCACGATGCCTGTCGCCGGCTGGCCCGGCGCCGGCACGATGCCGAATACCACCGAGCCGTTCTCGCGCGACCACTTGAAGGTCGCGCTGCCGTAGCCGCCAGCCGTCTCGATCTCAACGCGATACAGCTGGTTTTCGAGGCTCTGGTAGCCGCTCTCGGGCGGCAGCGTGCAGGGCACGGGATCGGTTGGAGGCGCCGCGGTGAGCGCGGTCAGCTGTCCCGGGTTGGCGCGCTGCGGCCAGGGCGAAGGAATCGCTGCGCAGGAGGGATTGGCGCCGTACTGCGTCGTATCGATCTTGCCGAGCCGAACCTGCCAGACGACCTGCGAGCGCAGGCACGTATCCGGGCCGCCGAGCGCGATTTCCTGGATCGACGGGTCGTCGATCGGCGTCACGACCCGCTCCCACACGTCGAGGTACGCCGCATAGACGCCCTTCCCCGCGAGACCCGTCGGGCTCGCGTCGCCGTCGAGCGGCAAATACGGCTGGGTGAGCAGCGTCGTATCGGCGTCGTTGACCACGAGAATGCCGTCGACGTAGATGCGCCCGTGCGCAATCGTCAGGTCGTTGCCCGGCAGCGGCGTCGATCCGGACGAACTGCTGCTGCCGCTGCTCGATGAACTGCCGGCAAAGCCGCCGAAGTCGCCCGGGAGATTCGCTCCGCTCGCGCTGCTGCCGAAGCCGCTCTGGCCGAACACACTGCTCATGCTGCTGAAACTGCTGATGCTGCTGAAACTGCCGAAGCTGCTCGAAGAACTGCCGCTCCCCGCCGGAACGCTGATGCCGAGCGCAAAGCCCCCCGCATAACCGGGGGCGAGCGACGTTTCCGGCACGCCCGCCGGCCCAATCACATCGGTGAGCGCGCGCTCCGAAGCGGCGAGGTCGATCGACACCTGCTCGTTGTCGTCTGCGTCGAGCACGACCCGGCCCTGCTGGTGCAGGACGCGCCGGTAGTGCTTGCGCGGATCGAAGGTATCGCGACTGCGATCGGCCTTCATCACACTCTCCTCGTCATTGTGGGCGCGGGCTCAGCTTGCATGGATCACTCCGGCCTCGAGCCCGATGCGCAGATACTCGGTCAGGCGGAACTTCAGATTCGCTTCGCGCCGCACGTTGTACAGGCCGTGGAACACACCCATCTCGTCGCCGCTCTCCGCACCCTGCGCGAGCTCGGCGGGTCCGCTGTCCGCGAGTTGCAGGTAAGCCGCGAGGCCGGGCAGCCGGCTCACGAATACCGGCTCGACCCGCAACGCCACCTGCGCGCCGAGTGCCTGTTGCGCGGCGCTGTCGAGCGCGGGATTCCGCGCCACGGCGACCGAGAGCGCCGCGGCGATCGCGAGGTCCGGCTGGCAGCGGAATCGCCGTGGCGTAACCGAGCCGGGCGGCACGTAGCTGTAACGCACGCAGCCCGCGTGGGTGCGCTCGAACCGCGCGATCCCGCTCACGATGCTGTTTTCGATCAGGCTCGTCTCGCGCGCGCTGATCGTGCCGAGCACGGTCGACGCGGCGAGATCGACCTCGCCGCAAGGGCTCACGCCGTCGCCGCCGACGATCGCGGCTGCCTGGTCCGAACCGGCATCGATCGCGCTGTCGCTGATCGAGATCGTCACGCGTTCGTCGATCTGCAGCGCCGCGCACAGCGCACTCGCGATATTCAGTGTGCCGCCGCCGTCGTAAGTCCAGACGAGCGGGCCGCGCAGCGTACAGTGCTCGAGGTTCAGCGTGAACGCGCTATCCGGCGCACCGGTCGAGCCGCTCGAAGACGAGCTCGAAGACGAACCGGAAGACCCACTCGAAGACGAACTCGAAGACGTACCCGAAGACGAACTGCTCGAATTCGACGGGCCCCGCACCAGGATTCCGTCGCTGACGCCGATGCCGCGCAGCGTGACGCTGCCGCCCGCCACTGCGTCGATCGTCAACGGGCCGAGCACGATCGGCCGCGCGTAGTCGGCTGCGCGCACGACCAGCGGCGCGCCTGCCGGCGTCAGCGCGAAAGTGTCCTCGAAGGTCCCGCTGTCGGCAATCTCGAACACGCCCTGCTGCAGCTTCGACGGCGCGGCCGCGGCGAACGCCGCGACCGTCTGCGCCGCGGCTTCGCCCGGGTCGGGCGGGCGCATGTAGGTGCCGCCGCCGTACGGTCCGCTGAATGCATACGCACAGGCGACGCGCACCGGCGCAGGCGGTGCGCCGTTGAACATCAGGCGGCCGAGTTCGGGGTCGAACGCGGCGCGAATGCCCGGCTCCGTCGGCGCGGTCCATTCGGACAGGTTGCAGCAGCACAGCTGCAACGGGCCGATGGGTGCGCCATTGCTGTCGAAGATCGCGAGCACGGGACGCACGCCGAAAAACGCCGGCGTATACGACGCGAGCGTGCCGGCGTGAACCGCGCGCAGCGATTCGAGCTCGACATACAGTGCATCGCGGCGCACCGGGAACGGCACATTGGCGCGCGCGGTGACGACGAAGTCCTGCGCAAGCGGCTGCGCCGGATTGACGAGCGCGACATCGCGCCCGAACGGATCGAACGTGTAGCGGTTCGGGCCGACGTTCGCGGCCGTGCCGAGCCCGACCGTGCCGAACGTGGCGTCCTTGCCGACCAGCGTCGCGCCGCCAAACACGCGCAGACGCCACACGAACACGCCCACGTTCGGAATGTTGTAGCGCCCGCGCCCGCTCGCGATGCGGCGCACGTCGGCGCTGCGCGTCATCATGTCGAACGCGGTGTCGAAGTCCGCGGCGCTCTGGAAGCCGTGCACGTCGACGCACGCGTTGCCGGCGCGCACATGGTTGCGCACGTATTGCGACACGGCGAGGCGCGCGAAGAACTCCACCGCGACCGTGGGCCAGCCGGTCAGGTCGAAGCCGAGCTGATCGAGCACGGCGAGGGTGCCCTTGCGCCGCCGGTAGCCGATCGTATCGGCCACGTCCGCACGCGCGGTCGCGTTCAGCGGCGGAATGGGCCGCACCGCCCGATAGCCGATCAGCTCGCCGATGTACGGAATCACCCACGGCGCGCAGGTCTGAATGAACAGGTCGTCGTAGAGCTGTTCGAGATCGGCGTCGATCAGCCGCGCCTGAGCGGCGAGCACACTGAGCAGGTTCAGCAGGCTGCCGCCCGCTTCGGCATCCTGCGTACGCGTCGCGACCGGCAGCAGCGCATAGATCGAGTCGGTATCGAGCGGATTCATGCGTGCACCACCGCTGGCAACGGTCCGCTATCGAGCGTGAGCAATTCGGCGCCGCTCAGCGCGCCGCCGCGTAGCTGCGGCGGCCTCGCGCGCAGCCTGTGGGTCGTCGCGAAACCGTTGCCCGCATTAGCATTGGCATTGGCATATGCATTGGCGGACGTGCTGGCGTTGTCGTCGGCGGCGCCGGTGTACTTCAGCGCGTCGAGGCTCAGTGCGATGACGCCCGGCACCGCCTGCAGCGTCGCGATCACTTCGCTCGCAAATACCGGCTGCATGAAGCTGCGCGCATCGAAACCGAACGCCGCGCGCAACGCGCATATCGCGCTGGCGACAACGGCGTCGGCGTCGAGCGTCGGATCGACGGTGAGCGTCGCACCGATGGTGAAGCTGCGCGGCACGTAGCTGCATAGCGTGATCGGCACTGTGCCGTCCGTCGCGTCCTGCATCGACTTCACGAGGTAGCCGAACTGTGCCGACGACGAATCGAGCGTCGCACCGCCCGCGCCAGCAACGGTCACGCACGCGACCTGGCTGCGGCCGTCCCACGCCCAGACCGCGTCGGCCTTCGCGATCGCCGCGCTCGCGCGGGCGAAGTCGCCGACGTCTTCGAGCGTGACGATGCGATCGAGCGCGCGCACCGTCGTCGCCGCATTGAGCCGGCCGGAGTCGCGCGTTTCAGGATCGCCGCCGCCGCTTGCCGCGACCGGGTTGATCACGCCTTGCAGGCCGGTGGGCCGCGTGAGCAGCGTCGTGATGCGGCCGGCGTCGACATTGCCCTCGCTGCCCAGCCCCTGGCGATAGGTGGCCGTGACGTTGTTCTGTCCGGACGGCAGCCGCGCGCCGCTGTCGGTGCCGTCGCCGAACTGCACGAGCGTATTGCCGGACGCATCGACGGAAGTCGTGAACACCCGCGCGCTCGACGCCTGCGACGCGAGCCACGGCACCTCGCTCCACAGTGCGCCGTTCACCCTGACCGCCAGCGTCGAAGCCGTGCCGGATGGCGTTGCCGCGCCGACATAGGTGAGCGGCGGCTGCTTCAGCGCGAAGGTCTGCCACGTGGCGGCCCCGTTGCCGCTACCGAGAATCTCGCTCTTCGACGCGCCCTCTGTCGCCGGCGCAACGTTCGCGTTGATCGTCACCGACGTGCGATCGTAGCTATGCACGAGGTCGAGATCGAGGCCGATCTGCGTGTAACCATCGACGAGCGCGAGCGCGGCAATCTTGCGGACTTCGCTCACGCTGCGGCTTCCCTGGTCGAGCGCCGCGCCGGTGATCGCGACTTGCTGCCCCACCGCGAGGCCCAGCTGCGCGGACGCGAGCACGATGCTCGACCCGGCGACCCGGTTCGTCGCGGGCTCGGGCTCGGGAGCGACGCTGTACTGACTGGTCGCGCCGAGCACAGTGGTGGTTCGCAGCGCCAGCGAGGCGGCGCTGGCCGGCGCGTTCTGCAGCGAGATCTGCGTGACTCTCGACGACAGCATGAAGCCCGTGCGCGCGACTTGCCGGGCTGCCGCGATCTGGCACACGATCGGCGTCGCGTCCGGCGCGACGAGCACGACCCAGCCGTTGGCGACGAGCGCCGGATAGACCTGGTCGAGCGACAGCCAGCCGGCGCTTCCCGACGGGTCGGTCGACACGGTGGCCGGAGGTGTGTCCCAGTTCGGCAGCACCGTGGTTTCGACGCCGCTGCCGATCGGAGAGAACGTGGGCAACGACGCCCACAGCGGCGCGTTATGGCCGAACAGCGCCGCCCGCACGCCGAGCCGGAACACCTGGATGGCCGGCGCCGTGCCGGGCAGCGCGTTGATGTTGTCTTCGAGTTGCTGGATCGGCCATTGCAGCTTCAGCGCCTGGGCCACGAGGTCCGCCTGGTCGCCCCATGTCACGCCGCGGATCGCGCCCGCGAGCGCGGCATCGCCGAGCTTGCCGGCGAGCGTTTGCGGCGTCGGCGACGGATCGGGCATGGCCGTCGGCGGGTCGCCTCCGTTGTCGAACACCACGAGCGTGGTTTGTGTGACGGTTTCCAGCGTCACCTGCGCGACGCGGTTTATGCCGCTTTGCGGGCTCGCGCCGCCGCCGATCAGCACCAGCAGCCAGTCGCCTGCCTGGATGCTCGCATTGAGCCCCGCAAGCCGCAGATACCCGGGATTCAGATTGTCAGCCGTGTCGGTCAGCGCGCGCGCCGCGCGCGGCCGCAGCGCGTTCCAGCCATAGCGCGCGTCGATGGCCGCGAGGGTCTCGAAGGTCACCGGCTGTTCGCCGGGCCCAGGCACGCTCTGCGCCTGCAGGCCGACCGGAACCGGCACGACCGGCGGCACCAGTTGCGCCTGCGGGCCCGCCGGGGCCGCGCTGGACGGCGAGCCCGCCAGCGCAGTCGGCGGGGCCTGGATCGTCAGCGCGAGCGGCACGCTCGCCGCCACGCCCGGCGCCATCCGGTAGCCGACCAGCTTCGCGAGTTCGCGCACCGACACCGGGTCGGTTGCCGTGCCGAGATAGTGCTCGTTGGCGCTGCGCTCGCTGTAGAACGTGAGGATGTCGCACACCACCGCGAACGCGTCGAGCAGCGCGATCGTGAAATCGTCGTCGCTGCGGGTTTTCAGCGCGTCGAGCGCTTGGGTCGCGGACAGCGCGTCGATCATGCTCGCGCGGAATTGCGCCCACGTTCCCACGCGGTACGCGAGCGCCGGCAAGCCGGGCCGGTTCGAGACCGTCACGGGCGTCTCGATCGAAACGCCCGCGCAGCAGTCGCAGTCGCAGTCGTCGTTCATATTCCGCCATCCACGGTGAGTTCGAAGACGCCCCGCTCCGGATAGTCCGGATCGTTCGCCAGCTCGAAGAGTTCGGTGGCGCCCGGCACCAGCACGCCCGCACGCAGCGCGGCGTTGCCGGGCAACTGTTCGCGCTCGAAGCGCGTGATCCTGACCGACATCACCCCTGCCACGCGTTGCGCGAGCGCCACCAGCGGGCTCAGGTAGAAAGGCTCGCCCATCAGGAAGCGCCGCGGGCTGAACACGCCCGGGGTGCCGTCAGGCTGCAGGCCGCTCGTGAACATCGAGAAAAGCAGTCGCGCGAGATCCGCGGCCACGAAACCACTCGCCACGCACACATGCATCGCGACGCGCAGCGGCACGCGCACCGCGTCTTCGACTTCGAGGTCGTGCCCAGCCATCCGGTAGCTGTTGAGATACGCTTCGAGGCCGGCCTTGAACGCGCTGTCGACCGCCGTCGCATCGGTGCGCTCGACCGTCACGAACACCGTCGTCCAGCTGCCGGTCCAGCGCAGGCTCGCCGCCGCGCGCATGATCCCGGGGTACATGAGCGTGCGGTCGACATAGTCCTGCGCGGTCACCGCGCGTTCCTGCTGGCGGAACGCGACCGGCGCGTTCTGGCGCGCGTGCGCGAGCGACTCCGGATCGCGTCCGCCGAAGGCCGGCAGCGGATTGCTGACGGCGTCGACATAACCGCCGCCCACGAAGTTGGTGTCGATCAGCGTGATCGTGTCGGCGCCGACGTTGCCCGCCGCGCCGTTGCCGACGCGGTAGAAAGCCTTGAACACCGTCGACGGCTCGACCGCGCGGCCGTTCACGCCGTCGCCGAAGCGCAGGTATGCGGTGCCGTCGTTTTCGACTTCGGTTTCGAACGCCGGCGTCTGCGGGCCGATTTCCGCGTCGAGCAGGTCGCCCACCGCGTACCAGTCGGGCAGGCTGCCGTCGGCGTCCGTCCCGGTCAGCGTGATGACCGGCGCGGTGTCGCCGGGGCTCCACTGCGCGGCTTGGGCGGCGGGTCGGATCGGCAACTGGCCGTTCGCAGGCTGGTCGCTCACGTAGGGATTCGTGGCCGCCATCGTCACGCCCGGCTCCGATAGCGCCGGCCGATAACGGCCATAAGGCGGCACCGCTTCGAGAAGCTCCGGCATCGGCTCGAGCGGGCTGCCGAGCGTTCGCCCGTGGTCGGCCAGCACGACGTTGCCATAGGCGACGCTCACGCTCGGCAGCGGCTTGTTCCCATGTTCGGCATCCGTCACGCTCGACACGCACAGCGGGAACGTCAACGCATCGGCGTCGTGCCAGACGATGCGGGTCACCGCGCACTGCGTGAGCCGGTCGACGCTCTGCTCGCCGTCACGCACGAGCCGCACGACGCAGCGGTTCGCGGGGTTCGCGTCGGGGGGCGCGCCGGTGAGCGGACCCATCGCTTCGGCGAGAATCAGGATGTCGCCGCGGCTGAGCGTGTAGTGGCCGTAAAGCGTTGCCGAAGTTGCGCCCACCGCGAGACACGAGTGCTGCGCGCTCCATGCATAGAGCGGCATCCGGTTGTTGTTCCGGTACAGCGGGCGCGGGTCAGGCGCGGGCGAGTCGCCGTTGGTGTAGCGGTCGGCCATCACCTCGAAGAACGCCGCGCCGGCCGCCAGCGCCGCGTCGTAGGTTCCGGTGTCGGCCGGCAGCGCGGGAGCGCTCGCGCCGTCGAATACCGTGCAGCAGCGGGTGCCCGGCGGCACGCCGCCCGGCAGGTCGCCGCCGAGGTCGAGTTGCAGCCACACGCGTGCATTGCTGCCGTCATCGAGCCGATAGTCGACGAGCCGCGCGTGACGGCGGATCGAGATGCGCAGCCGCGCGGTGGACAGATACGCCTCGGTGTCGATCACGTCGTGCCGGTAGCTCAGCTGGTCGGCCACATACGCGAGTACTTCCACCACCGCAACGCCGAGATCGGCCGCATTGCGTTCGCTCCAGCGCGGCGCGAGCAGCGCGAGCCGGTCGAGCATCACCTGCACGAAGGCCGGATAGTCGCGCGCGAGGTAGTCGATCTGCGGCGGCGTCTGCGCCGCTTCGGCGCACACGCAAGCCGTCTTGCAGTCGAACTGCTTCGCGCATTCGACGTGAAACGTGAAGGTCGCCGCGCACAGCACGGGATCGAAGCCCGTGGGCGCAATCAACGGGTCGGGCGGTTCCGCGGCCGGCGGCGCCGGGGGCTGCGTGCCGATCTGCAGCGTGTACGTCGAAAAGTCGCCCACCTTGTTCGTGACGACCTGAAGCTGGTTCGTCGCCGGGCCACGCTGCACCGAGGTCACGGCGATCGACGTGATGCGCTCGCCGCCCGCAATCGAAACCAGTGCTTTCGTGAGCGGCGCGCCGACGGCGCCCGGCAGCGCCGGATCGACATCGGTATCGATGTCGAAGATGAACTGCACGATCAGCCGTGCCTCGTCCGCGGGATCCACCTGGATGAAGTCGATGCCGTTCACCGGCGTGAGCTTCGGGTCCGTCTGCGAGCGGCGGACCAGGTTGCGTCGGTCGTCGAGCGCCGCTGAGCTCACACGCTTCTCCCGAACACGACGCTCGCGGCGTCGCCGCTCGCGCGGTCGATATAGCTCACCTTGACGGTGAGCGTCGAATCTTCGCTGTCCACCTCGACACTGGCGATCTGGATCAGGTCGCCAAGCCACGTCTGCAACGCGCCGGCCACCAGCACCTGGGTGGTTGCCGCGAGCGCGGGGCTGTTCGCGTCGAACACGAGGCCGAGCACGCCGCTGCCGAAGGTCGGGCGCATCACGCGCTCGCCGGGCGTCGTGAAGAGCACGGCCTCGATGAGGTCCTGCAGATGGCGCGCGCGCGTTGCCTCCATCGTGCGGCCGCGGCCGTCGATGCGGTAAGGCGCGGCGACCGGCAACATCGGCACGGGGTTCATAGCGCGCTCACCCGGGTCTGCGTCGAGACGATCAGCGGCGGCCCCTGCGGCGCGCCGGTCGCGCCCATCGACAGGCCCTGCGAGGCCTGCGTGATCGGCGGCGCGCCGTTCACCTGCACGCGCATCGCCGGCGTGAGCCATTGCACCCGCAGGCACGGCGGCGGCGGCGTGAGCGCGCAGCCCGCCACCATGAACTGGTCGGCGAGCGTCGCGACGGGCATACCGCTCACCAGTACGCGCGGGCTGCCGGGCAGCACCGTGATCTGGCCGCCGTGCGGACACATCGCCACAGCGCCGACATGAAACAGCGGTCCGGCCATCAGCGTCTCCTAGATCACGGTCAACGCACCTTCGTTGACCGTCACGGTCGGGCCGATCAGCGTGAGCGAAGCGCCCTTGCCGTTTTGAATGTAGATGCCCGTGTCGTTGACGATCAACGTTGCGCCGGTCGTGCTTTTCAACATGATTCCGCCGGTAGGACCCGGCAGATCGCTGACCACGATGCCGTTCTGCAACGTGGTCTGCAGCACGATCGTCGCGACTTCGGGCGGCGCGGCATGCACGAGCACCGGCACTTCGTCCGCGCCGCCCCAGAAGCAGCCGACCCAGATCGGATAGTCCGGATCGCCCTGCTCGAACTCGACCCACACGCCCGAGCCCACCGGCGGCACGCTCGCCACGCCCATCTGGATGCCGGCCACCGGCATGCACGGCATCGCCCACGAGGTCGGCACGACGGTGGACACGTCCGGCACGATCACCTGGATCCGGCCGATCTGCATGGGATCGACGTTGTTGAGCACCGTGCCGCGGTACTTGCCGAAGAACTGCTGCGACGCGTTGGAGCTTTCCTTTTCCAGCGTGTTTCCTGATTCGTTCTGCGAAGTGCCGTAATCGCTCATGACGGTAGGCTCCCGAGTGTCGAGACGAGGCCGTTGCGGCTCAGTTCGAATTCCTGCTTGTATTCGCCGCGCTTGATCTTGTGCGTGACGCCGGTGACGTAGTAAAGCCCGTCGAACGCGAGACCCGCGCCGCGCAGCCCCACGAGCGAGCGCGCCTTGAGCACCCGCCCGTAGCGCAGCACGTTGAGCGAACCGCTCGCGCCCACCGCCTCGGCGCTCGTCGACGCGCGCGCCATCGCGATCAGCGCCGCGCGCATCGCGGACCACTTCGCCGCGCCGGTGGTCAGCTCGATGCGTGTGGGGATCGGCTCGATCGCGCCGAGCGGCGGGTTGAGCGGCGAGATGTCGCCGACCGTGATCGGAATCGGCGTCTTGGTGAGCGGCTCCTGGATAAAGACGATCGGCAGCGCCTTGCGATTGTTCTTGAACGTGAACTGCAAATGCTCGACGTTCGAATACGCGTCGGCGTCCACCGCGAGCGCGGGCTGCACCGGGCCCACCTTGATCTGCGGTCCCCAGTAGGCGATGCTCGTGCCGGGCTGCGGGCCGGGGTCCAGATAAAAGACGTAGCCGACCTGGTCGGCGAGCCGCCGGATGTGCTTCAGGTCCGTGCCCTTCTGGCGCGGGATGCGGTCGATCGGCAGCGGGACGTCGATCAGCACGCTGGGGATGATCATCGGCGCGACGCCCAGCACCGCGTACTTGACGAGCAGCAGCGCGACCTGCGCTTCCGCCGGCATTGCGGGCAGCGGCAGGCCGCTCGTGTCGAACAGATCCATCACGCGTGTCAGGTCTTCGCCGATGACCGTCAGCGTGGTCTTGCCGTTCTGCACGTCGGTGCCGACGTGATGATCGGTCATCACGCCATCGATCAGCACATTCATCGAGCCGTTGACCGTGACCGCGACGACCACGCGCATCACCGGCGGGATGCTGCCGCCCGCGACGAGAAAGAGCGTCTGCAGCGGCGAATCGACGTCGATCAGAAAGCTCAGCTCGAAGCCGCTCGTGCTCACCGCGCGCGTCGACACCGTCACCGACTGCAGCGCGTCGATCATCGTCTGCGACGCCTTGACCGGCACGATTGGGCCGATCCACAGCGACAGTTCGATCGCATTGGTCATGACAGGCCTCCGGGCGTGCTGGGGGCAAGCGGGATTTTCACGCTCACGTCGGCGGGCGGCGGCGTGGTTTGTCCTGGCGGGACGGCCGGCTGCGGCGGTTCGAGCGGATCGCTGGGGCGCACGGCGAGATTCGCGTCGGCGATGCGCCAGTACAGCAACGGATCGCCCAGATAGCGCGCGGCGAGCAGGTCGACGCGATCGCCCTGCTGCACCCGGTGCAGTGTGAGCGTCGGGTACAGCGCGGCGTCGGCGATGATGCGGCGCTTGATATAGCGGATCACCGTGCCGTCCGGCGCGGTGAAGGTGAGCACGGGCAGCGCGTAATAGCGGCTGCTCGTGTCGTAGCCCGTCGCGGGCAGCGCGCCCGCCGCAAGCAGTGCGTTCAGCATGTCGCTCATGGGACACCCGTGATGCCGAGATTGGCCAGCGTGCCGCCTGCCGCCTCTTGCGCGAGCCGCTCCTTTTGCTGCTGATACGCGAGATAGATGCTCCCGCCGCTCGACGAATACGGCAGGTCGTCGATGCTCAGCACGCGCAGCCCGAGCGACACCTTCGCGCGAACGGGATTCAACGCGCTGTCGAACATTTCCTCGGTGACGCTGAACTCGGTCACGCGCACCGGCACCACGCGATTGCGGCTCCATACGAACAGCGCGAGCGGCGCATCCATCGGCGCGATTTCGAGCACGCCCTGGCGCGCGTTCGCGTCGGCGGTCGCGAGTTGCTGCGTGGTCGGATAGATCATCGTTTCGAGCGCCGCCAGTTGCGAAGCGATGCCGTTGGCGACCGCGTCCGGATAATTGCCGGGATCGGCCAGCGCATCGGTCGCGTCGATCTCCGCGTCGAACTTGAAGGTTTCGATCGCGACGCCCTTCAGGCGCAACTGATCGACGTGCGGTCCGCTGTCGGCGCCGACGCCCTGCACCTGGAGCGAGCGCGTGAGCGTCTCCGGGTTGTACTGCAGCGCGATCACGCGCAGCAACGCGGCGCTGGCGGGATCGACGAGAACGATGCCGGCCTTGAGCATCATGAACTCCGGTAGGCAGCCCGGCGCGCGCGCTGCGGCGAGCGCGCGTCGCGCTGGAGCTGCGGTTGGGTTTGCGCGAGGCCGTCCCAGATGCGCGTCGCGAGCGCCGCGCCGAGCGAGCGTGGCGTGGCCCAGGCGTCCATGCGCAGCGGGCTCGCGACATAGCCGTCCACCGCCGCGCTGCGGTACGCCCCGCGCCCGGCCGCGATGTGCTGCGCGAGCGCCGCTTCGAGCGCTTCGGCGAGCGCGCGGCGCTGGCTCGGGCCCAGCGTTGCGCCCGGTTCGTTGCGGTGCAGGCTGAGTCTGTCGATGACGACGACCACGCGCGACGTTCTCATGTCCACCCTCCGATTTCGACTTCGCTCGGCGTACGTTCGAGCTTCGCGCATTCGGCAAGCGCGGCGTGCCGCAAATGCTGCATCGACACCGCGCCGGCCTCGTTCGCCGCGAGAAAGGCCGCTGCAACGACGATGTTGCGGATGCTGCCGCCCGCCACGTGCAGCCGCGCCAGTTGCGCGCAATCGATCGGCCCGACCGGGACCCCCGAGCCGAGCAGGCGTTGCCAGATCGCGATGCGCTGCGCGTAGTCGGGAAACGGAAAATCGACCACGAAGCGCAGCCGGCGCATGAACGCGGAATCGATCGCACCGCGCAGGTTGGTCGTGAGGATGGAGATGCCCCGGTACGACTCCATCCGTTGCAGCAGATAGCTCACTTCGAGATTCGCGTAGCGGTCCTGGCCGCGCTCCACTTCGCCGCGCTTGCCGAAGATCGCGTCGCACTCGTCGAACAGCAGGATCGCCCCGCTCGATTCGGCCGCATCGAACACGCGGCTCAGGTTCTTCTCGGTCTCGCCAATGTATTTGCTTACCAGCTGGCTCAGGTCGACGCGAAACACGTCGAGGTCCATCGCCGTGCCGAGCACTTCGGCGGCCATGGTCTTGCCGGTGCCGCTCGGTCCATGGAACAACGCGGCAATGCCGAGTCCGCGCCCGTCGCCGCGGCCCACACCCCACTCGTCCTCGACGAGGCTGCGATGGCGCGCATGCGAGACGATCTCGTGCAGTGTCGCGAGCGGTGAGTCGGGCAAGACCAGTTCGGCCCATCCCGCGCGCCGTTCGAGCCGTTGCGCGAGCGCGGCGAGTTCGTTACGTGCGCTCACGCGCGCCGCGCGCCACAGGCGTTGCGCAAGCGGCGCGTCGTCCGCGGCGCCGCGCGCGCGGCGCGCGGCCGTGGCGATCGCGAGCGAATCGAAATCGAACTGCGTCGTCACGCGATCGATCGCCGTGCGCAGCGCAGCGTCAGGCTGCGGGCCGTCCGCGAGCGTGCAGCCCAGCGCCGTGCCCCACAGCTCGACCTGCTCCGCACGCGGCACCCGCGTGACGTCGAACAGATGCATCGGGCGCAGCGCGCAACGCAACGGGTAGCGCGTGCCGAGCGCGACCGGCGTGGCGAAGCGCTCGACGAAGCGAGCCAGTCCGTCGCGAGCGTGGATCTCGGGCAATTCGTGCGCATCGATGAAGAGCGCCGCGCGGCGCAACAGCGCCTCGCGTTGCCAGGCCCGCGCGCGCGCTTCGAGGTCGTCCGCCGCGCCGTTCAGGATCGACGGGTCGAGCGCCCACGTGCCGAAGCCGAGTTGCGCGAACGCCCGGGTCGCGACCTCGCGCTGGCCGACGCGGTCGTTGCCGGTCAACTGCAGGACGGGCGTGCTGCCTTGCGGGGCCGCCACCGCCAGCACCTGCGCGACTTCACGCGCGACGCGCGCGTGGGTGGGGGCGAGCACGGCGCTCACGTCGAGCGGGCTCACGTAGCCGTCGATGCGCGCGTCGAGTTCGCTCACGCCCGCCAGTTCGTGCAGGAAGGCTTCGTCGATGCGCAGCGGCGCCTGCGTGATCGGAGCCGCGCGCCCCAGCTCGACCAGCCCCCAGCGGCGCAGCGGGCTCGACGGCGCGAGCGCGCTCCAATGCGCGTCGTCGAATACGGCGAGCGCGAGCCCGAAGCTCGGGTACGGGCGCGCCGGATCGCCGTGCGCCTGCGCGCACAACTCCGCAAAGCCCGCTTCGAGCTCGATCGCCGCGCACAGCACGACGATGCTGCGCTCGAACGACGACAGACCGAGCCGCGCGCTGGCGATGTCGAGCGCGCTATTGCCCTCGCCAGCAGGCGCTTGCTGTGCTGGCTGCTGCATTAGCGGCCCGGTGACCTGCTCCGCACACTGAACGTGCCGCGCGACGCGCGCGCGCACCTGCGCGATCTCGTCGGTCAGCGCGCGCTGGTTCGCGTCGAGCCACGCGGAGAGTGCGTCGTCGGTTTTCACAGCGTCACCTTCGGCGTGCTGAACGCGTGGGTACCCGCATCGAGATCGAGCGGGCTGTCGGCGCCATCGACGCGGATGCGCACGAGATAGTCGCCCGCCGGGACGCCTTGGGTATCGACCGTCACCTCGTTGGGCGGCGCGAAGCCGTCGGCGGTCGCATCGAACAGATACGAGCGTGCCGTCGCACCGGCAGGCGGATTGAGCGGATTGAGCAGCAGCGATATTTTTTGCGTCGCGGTAAACGCCGGGTCGAGCGTCACCGTGATCGGCACGAGCGGCGGCGACATCGGGGTCGTCGGCGCGCCGACCTTGATCAGATAGTCGTTCGGCGGCGCCGCATCGCGGCGGATGCGCGGCTGCAAAATGAAAGACGCCGCGTTCGATTCGGCAAAACTCGTTTTCGGCGGCGTGCCGAAGTCGACCTGCCGCACCACGCTCACCGTGTTCAGGCCCGCCGTCAATACAGGCAGCGGCGCGCTGATCGTTGCGCCGGTGCCTTTCACGGTGGGCGTCTGCGGCGCGGCGGGGTTGCCGCCGAACACGACGACGGTGTTCTGCGCGACGAGATTGGAGCCCGTGAGCGTGATCGACGCATCAGGCGCATACGGGATGATCTGCGGTGCGATCGCGTCGATGACCGGATCGACGAACGGCAGCACGACGATGTTGCGGCTCAGCACCGGCAGCGCCGCGACGACCGGCGTCTGCGTCTCGATCAGCACGACCGAAACCGCATACGCCGCCGACACGCGGAACTTACTCTGAAATGCGGTCCACAGTTTCGACAGTTCGTCGGTGCCGATCTGCTGCGGCACGATCTTGATCATCTCGATCTGGTTCGCGAGATCGGCGCTCGCGAGCGCCTGGTCGAGCGCCGTGGCTGGCGACTGGAACACCTTCGCGATCTTGTCGCGAAACAGCACCGGAATTTCGTGCACCGCCTGCATGCCGACGCCGAGCATGATCTGCGCTTCGTAATCGCCGGCGCTATAGGCGCTCATCAGGTAGTGCAGATCGATGGCGAGCGGCGCGCGGCCGATCTGGCTGCCGCTGCTCGAACGCGTGGGCAGCCCGACTTCGCGCCAGCCCTGGTTGTACGTGACGTGATAGAGGAACAGGTTCAGGTGCGTGACTTCGCCGTCGATGACGGTGACCAGATGATCCGGCGGCGACGACGACGTGGTGGCGCTGCCGAGCACCGTCGGCAGCAGGAGTCGCGCGGCCGCGACTGCGTCGTCGACCACCGCGGCGATGACGCGGGTGGTCGCCGCAATCGCGAGAGCGGTACTCATGGCCGCCCCCGATCGCGCGTCCGGAGATAGGCGTCGAGCGAAGGCGCGCGCAGGCCCGATTCCACCCGGCGCGCAGGCGCGCTCGCGGCGGATTGAGCGGACGTCGCGTGCACGTCGATATGGCCGATGCGGACCATCACGACGGGCGCGTCGTCGAGCGTTCGCGTCGATTGCTGCACGGCCGCCGGACGCACGCGCGGCGCGGGCGGCGCGGCTTCGTCGTGATTGCGCGCCGCGCGTCGTGCACGGGCCACGTCTGCCGCGCTCGCAGTTTCGAGTGCGTCACCCGGCGCAGGCTGCCCGCGCGCGATCTCGCGAGCGCCGCCCGGCAACGGACGGAGCGACTGCCTTGCGGGGGGCTCGGACCCGTTGACGGAGGCATCGGGCGGCGCGGCGTCGGAGCGTTCGCTGTCGTCCGCTCGCCAGATCGGCTGCAGCGATCGCAGTGACGGCACCGTCGCGTCGAGCGGCAACAGGCGCTCCGCGCGCGCCGCGTCCTGAACCTCGAATGCCTGCGGTGCGGCCGGCTCGCTCGATGCCGCGTCCCCGTATGAAGCCGCCGGCGCGTTCGTGTGAGGCGCTGCGGCGATAACGGCGGCGGCGTGCGTGCTCGCGAGCGCCTCCTCTTCCTGCATCGTGACTTCGGGCTCGCGTTGCGCCCGCTGCGGCGCTGCGCCGAAGCGGTAGCGCGGGCGCGGTCTGAGCCTCGGCCCGCCGCCGAGCGTCAGCGAAACGACGCGGTCGATATAGCGGCTCACCGTACGAACTCCAGATAGCGCCGACGCCGCGCCTCGGGCATCGCGAGGATCGCGGCTTCAGCCCAGCCGTATGCGCTGGCGAGCGCGTCGACGTCTTCGATCAGACGCCGCGCCGACGCGCTCAGCTCGTCCCACAGAAACTCGCCGATATCCACGGCCAGGACGCTCGCGCCACCGCATTCGGGACAGTCCATCGCCAGTTCGATCGACACGCCGTCACACAGCCGCTCGATCCCATCGCCGATCGCTTCGGCCAGCGGGACGGCGAGCTTGTCTTCGCTCAAGGGGGCGGCGCTGTCGGGCAGGCGGCAGCGTTCAATCAGCGCACGCGCGGCCATCTGCGGCTCATCGCAACGCGCAATGGCGGCGAGATCGTAGCTGTTCGGTACGCGAAAGCCGACCGTGCGCCCGCCGACCGTCACCGTGCCGTGCTCGCGCGCATCGGCGCGGCCGCACTGGCCGAGATCCACCGTGATATCCGTCTTGCACGCGCAGACCTCGCACTGGCCCACGCCGTCGAGCCGCGCGCCGAACGCGGCGATGCGGCTCGCGATCAGCAGTTCGTCGCGCCGCTGGATCGACAGCGCGGCGAGCGTCGCGCGCGGCGCGTGCGTGAACGCTTCGAGAATCGACAGCGCCCGGTCGAGCGGGTGCTCGCGCTCCGCGCGCTCCCACACCGCGAACAGCCTTTCGCCATCCGGCACACCCACGACGCGAAGCATCGCGACGCCAGGCGTAGCGGCGCCAGCCGTCGTCATGTCTACGACGTGAGGGTCGGCTCGGTGGGTTCGGTGACCGACGTGTCGCGCTCCCATCCCTCGTTCTCCAGTTTGATGTGCTGGATCGCCACCGCGTTGGCGTTCGCATCGAGATCCGGTTGCGCCTGATATTCTGACACCCAGCAGCGGAACACCTTGTACGCGATAACCTTCTGCCCTGCCTCGTTGTACAGCTCGATGATGATGTCCTTGCGAAAGTCCGCGAGCGACACCTCGGCGCCGAGCCCCGCGCCGAGATTCCATACCTTGTTCGCCCACGCCTCGAAGTCGGGGTCGTGCGTGACGCCGCGCTCGAGCGTGATCGCGTCGAACTCGGTGCGGCCCGGCGATTTGCGCGTCGTGCTGGGATCTCCGCCCTCGCGATGTTTGACCACCTCGGTCGTGCGCTTGAGCATGCCCACCTTGCTCACGCCCGCTACATAGTGGCCGTCCCATTTGACCTTGAACTTGAAATTCCGGTAAGCATCGAAGCGTTGCGGATTGACACTGAATTGCGCCATGGTCGTATCCCTCAGGCGGAGCCGGTCTGGCCAGCAAGCTGCTGGATCTGCAGTACGACGAATTCGGCGGGCCGCAGCGGCGCGAATCCCACCAGGATGTTCACGATGCCCAACGCCTGGTCAGTGGGCGTCGTGGTCTCGCTGTCGCATTTCACGAGGTACGCGCTTTTCGGCGTCGAGCCCGCGAACGCCTGCTGCAGAAAGAGCCCCTGCATGAACGCCTGAACGTTGAGGCGAATCTGCGACCACAGCGGCTCGTCGTTCGGCTCGAACACCACCCATTGCGTGCCGCGAAACAGACTCTCCTCGATGTACAGCGCGAGGCGCCGCACGGGCAGATATTTGTAGTCGTCGGTGAGCGCGTCGGCGCCGCGCAGCGTGCGCGCGCCCCACACCACATTGCCCGTGAAGCGGAAATTGCGCAGGCAGTTCACACCGATCGGATTGAGCTGGCCGTTGTCGGCGTCGTTCATCGGCACGCTCAGACCCTGCACGCCGACGAGTCCGGCCGCTGTGCCCGCCGGCGCCTTCCAGACGCCTCGCGACGCGTCGGTTTGCGCAATCACACCGGCCACGGCGCCCGACGGCGGATAGTTGTCGAGCAGGCCGGGGCGCAGCGGATCGACTTCGATCAGCATCGGGAAATAGATCGCGCCGTAGTCGCCGCCCGCCGTGAGATTCAGTCCGGATGGCCCGGCCTGCGCGGCGTCCTTGACACTGACCCAATCGCACGGCGGGTCGACCAGCAGCACCGCGCGCCGCGACTTGCAGTAGGCGAGCGCAAGCGGATAGACGGTGCTGTAGAACACGCTGCCCGAGTTCCACGTTGGCGTGTCGGGCGGGATCGCGAGCAGATTGAAGATGTCGGTGTTCTCCAGCGCGTAGATGCCGGTCTTCGTGCTCGGATCGCCCGGAACGTAGATCCCGGGATCGACGATGATCGCGCTATCCACGCCGCCGCTCAGGTTCGGCCAGGGGCCGAGCGTCTGCGGCGGATTGGGCGGCGAAGGCAGGTTCGCAGGGGTGGGCGTGGTGACGGGCGTAGCGGCGGGCAGCATCGGCGAGCCGTCGGTGTGCTGCTGCATTGATACGAGCTGCGATTCGATCGGCAGCACGAGGTCGATGCGCCGGGTGCCGTCCACCACTGACACGTTACGGATCGTCTCGTTCACGCCACTGCCGGTATCGGTCACGAACAGATCGAAGAGCTGCGTCTTGTCGCTGTAGCCGAGACTCGTGACCACGGTCTGATCGAGCGTCGGCTGCACGACCACATGCACCTGCACCAGGTTGCCCCACGTGCCCGGACTCGCGGCCTGCAGCGCGAGGCCGATCGAATCCGCGCCGGACTCGTCGATGCGCGCAACGCCATCTGCCTGCGGGCCGAGCGAAAAGCTGCTGGTCGTGGTCGACGAAACCGAGCTGCTCGAAGTCACGCCGCCACCGCCGACCGAGGACGTGCTCGCGCTACTGCCCGATGACGACGCGCCTGACGACCACACACGCACGATCACCGCCTGGCCGCCGCCGTTGGCGAAGAAGTCGCGCACCGCGTAGCTGAGCGGATAGCCGAGGGCGAGGCCGCCGAACATGCGGCCGAAGTCAGCAAAGCTGTTGACGATTTGCGGGGAGTCGATCACGCCGCGTGCGGCGCGCCCGATGAAAGCCGCAATCGAAGTTGGCACGCCGGTGATCGCGTGGACGCCGCTGGGCAGTTCTTCGACGTAGACGCCGGGATAACTCAAAGTAGCGGGCATGTGTCGGCTTCCTCGCAAGCTGAGTGCGTCAACGATTGCAAACCGCCTCGCGCGGCTCGCACCAGTACTTCGAACCTGCGCGACGTGCGGCGCTCGCTAGCCGTGCGCTGTCCGATAGATCACGTGACCATCGTGCAGGTCGGTCTCGCGCACGACGCCCTTGCGCACCAGCTCCGCGAGCGCACGCAGCACCTCATCCACGCTCGCATCCTTGCACCGCTGGCCGACCCACCAGCAGCGAATCCCGTCGACACTGTCCGCGGCGTTCGGATGCATCCGCAAATAGTCGGCGATTCCGTGTTCGAGATCCCGCACCAGTTCGTCATCCGTGTTCGCCATGGTCGTCGCCCGACAGGTGATGGGCTGCCGCGAACCTCGGCGCCGCAACAAGGGTGCCAATGCTCGTGTATCGGGCGAACGCGTGACGCGCAGGGCTTTCGTCGCAAGAGGCCGGGCGCTCGCTGCGGATGAATTCCCTCAGCGCGCGGCTCGCGCGCCGCCGGTCTCGCATAGCCACAACTGGTCGCACGCGCGACGCTGACGGGTGGGGCGTTTCCACCCTGTGCGGCAAAAGCCCATCAATTGACAACGGGAAACCCGTTGACTATGTTGAAGGTGTCCGAGGTAGGGCCGGCCATGCCGTTGGGTTCGAATCCCAGTGCTTCACCAGGAGGTGGCGAGACAGGGATGTCTCGCCCTTTCGCAACGTGCCTGCGCAGACGCAGGCATTCAGTTGAAGTCCTGCCTCGTGATCCCGTGCTTGCGCAACAACTTGCCGAGGTCGCTGCGATCCTTGCCGGATAAACGCGACGCAAGGCTCAGATTGCCGTGCGACTTCGAGAGCAACGCCTCGATATACGAGCGTTCGAAATCGGCAACTGCCCTCGCCTTCGCTGACTTGAAGTTTCCGATGGTCAGCGGCTGCGCGGCGCACGACTCATCCCGCGGGCCGTTGATGTGCCACGCATCGCCACGTCTGCTTACGCTCGAGATCGACAACTCCCCCCCGTTCGTCAGGATGAACTCGCGCGAGACGAGGTTTTCGAGTTCGCGCACATTCCCCGGCCAGAAATAGTCATGCAGCTGATCGAATGTATCGGGACGAAACGCTTTGGGCGGCAGGCTCGAGCGCTGATTCAGACGTTCGAGAAAAGTCTGCGCAAGCACGGCGACGTCGCCGTCGCGCTCGCGCAGTGGCGGCAGATGCAGCGCGAGCACGTTCAGGCGATACAGCAAATCATGGCGGAACGCACCTCGCCGCACCATCGAGCTCAGATCGGCGTTGCTCGTGCCGACGATGCGAACGTCGGCACACCGCACGCCCGATGAACCGACCGGCCGGTATTCCTTGTCCTGCAGGAAGCGCAGCAGCGAGACTTGGGCACGCGCATTCATCGCCTCGATTTCGTCAAGAAAGAGCGTGCCGCCGTCGGCTTGTGCGACGAGTCCCTGACGCGTTTCGCGCGCGTCCGTGAAGGCTCCGCGCACATGCCCGAACAACTCGCATTCGACGAGCGTTTCGGGTAATGCACCGCAATTGACCGGAATAAAGGGCCTATCACGCCGCGCGCTCAGGTAATGAATGGCGCGCGCCACCAGCTCTTTACCGGTGCCCGTCTCACCGGCTATCAGCACCGTCAGATCGCATGCGGCGAACTTCTCCGCTACTGCCATCGCCGCAAGAAACTGTTGAGACTGGCCGAACAAATTGAACCGCGCCAGGTTATGCATTTTGGCCCTCCGGTCGCGATATTCAATAACGGGTGGTGCAATAGAAAAAAGATGAAAGCCAACGATCCGTGGAAGTGATGTCCAGCGCGGTGATTACGACAGTTTAGTGGCGCACGCAATCCCGGCAAGGGGTTTTTCTGGAAAATCTTCCGAACGCGTGAGAGTCTCGACGAATCGGCCGTATCGCCGTGAGTTGAATGGAGTGAGTCATCCAATTTTTTAACGGATGCAAGATCATTTTTTCGGTTCGAACAGCGATCCGACGACATCGAACCCGCCTTCTTCCGATACGAACTAGATCGAATGAATTTGAGTAGCAGGTCAAAGCCACACCGAGCCGTGGACGCTTCCCTGACCCGCCGATTCGTCGCCGCGAATCGCGGCGCTACCCAATTCGCATCAAATGATGGATATTAGTACAGCGTCGATCGAATTCTGTGGAACAGCTAGGGAAACGCTGATTTATTCAGCTCGGTGGTCATCGCTGGCGTAGCCGAGGACGTTATAGAAGAAGGCAGCTTACGGAACAGACTCACGATGATGAAGAGGCAGATCGGCTTCGCAGAAGCGGAAATTTCGGGCAAGAAGAGATTGACGAGGCGCCAACGCTTCCTGGCGGAGATGGAGAAGGTCGTTCCGTGGCAGCGCTTGCTGTCGGCAATCGAGCCGCACTATCCGAAGGGCACGCGAGGCCGCCCGCCAATTGGCCTGGAGCGAATGCTGCGAATCTACTTCCTGCAACAGTGGTACGGGCTGTCGGACGAAGGACTGGAAGACGCGCTGTATGACAGCATCGCGCTGCGAGCCTTCGCCGGCATCGATCTGGCAGTCGAGAACGTGCCTGATGCAACCACGCTGTTGAAGTTCCGGCGCCTGCTGATCGAGCACGAACTGACACGGAAGTTGTTCGACGAGATTGGCATCTCGCTGTGCGAGCGTGGACTGATGATGAAGGAAGGCACGCTGGTTGACGCGACGATCATTGAAGCGCCGCCGTCAACCAAGAACGCCGGGAAGAGTCGTGACCCGGAAATGCATCAAACGAAGAAGGGAAACGAATGGCACTTTGGGATGAAAGCCCACATTGGCGTCGATGCCGACTCGGGCCTGATCCACAGTGTGGTTGGCACGGCGGCCAACGTGTCGGATGTATCGCAAGCGCATGCCCTGCTGCACGGACATGAGGAGCAGGCGTTTGCCGATGCGGGCTACATTGGCGTAGACAAGCGCGAGGAAATGACGGGCAAGACCGTGAAGTGGCACGTCGCTGCCAAGCGGGGAAAGATCAAGGCGATGCAGGCGGGAGCGCTGAAGGACTTGGTGATGGCGGTCGAGCGAACCAAGGCGCAGATCCGTTCGCGGGTTGAGCATCCGTTTCATATCGTCAAGAACCTGTTTCATCATCGCAAGACCCGATACAAGGGCTTGGCCAAGAACACCGCGCAACTGTTCAGCCTGTTCGCTCTGGCGAATCTGGTGATTGCGCGAAATCTGTTGCGATCGGTCCATGGGAGCAATCCGTCAAGCGTATGAAAAATGCGAGCAGGGAGGCTCGTTTACGCGTCCAATTCACCGAATTGAGCGTCGATTTGCTTCGTCATACAGAAAATTCGACGCCATCTCGCCTGCAACTTGGGCAGTTGGTCCATTGATCAGCGTTTCCCTAGCATTAATACGCCTTTTCCGATCCGCAGTCCGCCATGATTCGGTCGAAATATCTCGGCTATTCTTCGGTTAGGTTTCCAGAGTAATGATATTTAGTTTGGCCTACGACCGACGGAAAGCCGTCAATTTGTCAGCAGTACGTTTCTCGTCCCCCTGAATTTACCGAAGATAGCGCCCGGCATTTTTGGCGTGCACCAGCACGCGAACTCGATGCGCCGCTGAAGATAGGCTCGCGTGATTGCGCGGCGGCCATGCAAAATTTTTTTGCAGAGCCAGATACGCATCCTATTTTAAATACTGATGCGCCAGAGGTTCTCTATAGAAGATTTGTGCAAAACGGGTGACGACCGTCGACGTAAAAAAGGCATTTTCCGGCGCATGAGATCACGCGGTTATTCCCCGTGGCGGAAATTCGCTTGGTGGAACGAGTCCTATGAAGCACAGAAGTCCTCTTCGTCGCCGCACGCTCTGTCTGTGGTGCGCTCGCGTCCCCATGGAGTCGAAGCCAGCGGAGCACAAACCTGGCCGCTTTGTCGCGCTACTCGATATCGTGACGAAGGCGCTCATTCCGATCGTGCTGGTCTGGTCACTTTTCATCGTCGGGCTCAATATGAAGGCCCGCACGCTGGTCGAGCCTGTTTCCGTGCCGACGGCGCTAAGCGGTACAGGCGTGACCGACGTAGCGTTGCAGCAGGCACTCGTGATCCAACTCGACAGCCTGATCAGCGACGCGAGACAGACGATGCCGGGCGACATCGAAGATCAGATCGAGGCGGACGTGCCGCAACCCGTGATCGATATGCCGGGTACCGGCATCTCTTTGCAAAGCTTCGTCCAATACACGAAACAGTTGCTGGGCATCGGGGACGTGATGATCCGCAGCGTGCTGATTTCAGATGCAAGCGGCTACAAGGTTCACGTCTATGTCACGGGTACTTCCGACGCGCTGGATACCGAAACCACTGCCGAAAAAACGCCGCTGGAAGCGCTCTCCCGCGCAGCAATGCTCGTCATGCAAAGCTACGACAAGTTCGTCTACGCTTCAGCGCTGGCAACGAAAGACAGAACCGCGTGCTACGAGCGAGGAAACTGCGATTACACGGAGTCGATCAAGGCCTTGCACGAGGTCCTGAAGGATGACTCGTACGTTCGGTACCACAAGTGGAGCTGGCTTGCCCTTTCGAAAGTGGACGAGGATCGGCACGACTTCGCGGGGGAGGTGACAAAAGCGCTGCTGGCAATCCGTCAAGATCGGACCTTGTTCTGGGCTTATTACAACTGGGGCATAGGGCTTAGCGAAGGGTTCTGGTGCAAATAGACGGTCTGGAAGAGATGGTTCCTATAGAAAAGATTTCTTATCGAGCAGACAGGACAGCATTCCAGACGGCGGGCGCAGAGGTATCTTTGAGGCCAAGCTTCGCCAGGTTGAATTGGCCTTTGCGAATGCGATGCGTCAACTCAATGCCTGCCAGAGTGATCGCAGCGTTCCTGAAACGGTTGAAGCCGAGCATGACATTCGTCCGGGACTTGACGTGGCGATGGTCCTGCTCGATCAAGTTGTTGAGATATTTCGAGGATCGGACCTTGGTGTCCTTCGGCAGCAGACCGTCGGCCTTCATCTCCCGCACAGCACGGTGTGAGGCGGCATAGCCATCGAGCGTGATGGTCTTTGGTGGCTTGCCCTGATGTTTGGTTGCCTTGCTGAAAAAGGCTTTGGCCGCCTTCACGTCACGTTTCGCCCTGAGCAGGAAGTCAACCGTCTGACCCGCTCGATCCACCGCCCGATAAAGATAGACCCATTTGCCGCGGATTTTCAGGTAAGTCTCGTCGGCACGCCACGACGCGCCCGCTGGCGCGCCGAAACGGTTCCAGCGCTTGACGAACTCCGGCGTGTAACGCTTCACCCAACGCAGGATCGTCGTGTGGGCCAGCGACAGGCCACGCTCGGCCATCATCTCGACAAGATCACGCAGGCTGAGCTTGTAGCGCAGATACCAGCGCACGCACAGAATGATCACGTCGCGGTTGAAGTGGCGACCTGAGAACAGTTCGTCCATACTCTTGAGCTTGCTCATTGTCGGATGATGAGATCGGGGGGCAACACTTTAACCGATTCACCTTCACTATTTGCACCAGAACCCTTCACGCATGGTTTATGGCAAGCTATATTTTCAAGATCCCATCGAGATCGAACCAGAGAAAACATGAGCCTCAATACATACATGCTGTTTGAGCTTGCCCGTAAAAAATGGATCCCTTGCTGAGTGTGTAAAACTCACGCGAGGAGGAAGGAAAGATGGGTAATCCGAGAGCACGGTACACGCAGGAATTCATGATAGAAGCCGTGCGCATGGTCCGCAACGGCCAGAGCATGGCGGCGGTGGCAAAGATACTAGCCATTAGCCCGAAGACGCTGCACAACTGGGTTAAGGCCGATGCCGCTGGCAAGCTGAACGGCGCAGGCAAGCAGGTTTCTCCCGAACAGATGGAGATTGCCCGGCTGCGCGCGGAGTTGGCACGCGTGAAGATGGAGCGCGACATATTGGAAAAAGCCACGGCGTACTTCGCAAAGGTGTCGGATTGAAGTACGCCTGGATTGAACTTCACAGCCGACAATGGCCGGTTTCCCTGACCTGCCAGGTGCTGGGTGTCAGCCCCAGCGGTTACCATGCCCGCAAGGCCCGGGACGTCGATACGGAGCGTCCGCGCCGACGTATCAGCAACGACGCCCTGCTGGTCCACATCATCAAGGCCGTGCACGCTGAATCCAAAGGCGAGTACGGCTGGCCGCGGGTGTGGAAGAAGCTGCTTGCCCAGGGCATTCGCGTCAGCAAGGATCGTGTCCAGCGGCTCATGAAGCTGCATGGCATCAAGGCGAAGACCAAACGCCGCTTCAAGGCCACCACCGACAGCAACCACAACCTGCCGGTCGCGCCGAACCTGCTGCAACGCGATTTCTCGCCTGCTCGCCCCGATCAGGCCTGGAGTACGGACATCACGTACCTCTGGACTGACGAGGGCTGGCTGTACCTGACGGTCATCCTCGACCTGTTCAGCCGTCAGGTGGTGGGTTGGTCGATGCAGCCACACATGCGCACGGAGCTGGTGTCTGACGCGCTGCGTATGGCGTGGTTTCGCCGCCGGCCGGAAGCGGGCCTGATCGTCCATAGCGACAGGGGTAGCCAGTATTGCAGTCATGACTTCCAGGACCTGCTTAAGGGCTACGGCATGCGCAGCTCGATGAGCCGTCGAGGAAATTGTTGGGACAACGCGCCGACCGAAAGCCTGTGGGGATCGCTCAAGCGAGCACGCATCCTTGGCCAGCGCTTTGCAACGCGTCGCGAAGCGATGGACGAGGTAATCGACTGGTTGAGCTTCTACAATCATTCGCGCTTGCACTCGACGTTGGGCTACGTCAGCCCGATGCAATTCGAGCAGGACTGGCACGCCGCCCAGAACCAACGGGTGGCATAATCTCCGCTCAGTTAAGGGATCCGAAATTCGCGGGCAACGTCAGTTCGTCGGCGCGAGTCTTGTTTTGTGCCTCGTCCCAGGTCCCGATATGTTGTTCTTGCTTGGGCGAACCATTGCTCAGGGGCGTACGGCAGGTCTATGCGCCGCGTTCGGGATTAATCTCGGCGCCTACGTCCATTTGCTCGCTGCGGTAACTGGTCTCTCAGCACTTGTCTTAGCATCAGCGACGGCATTCATCGCGGTGAAGTGGGTAGGCGCTGCATACCTGCTCTATCTCGGCTTGGGAGCATTGCGCTCTAATGGAAGCTTTGCTGTTCCCGTCGGCGATGCTAGGAAGAGGGCGTTGCATCTCATTTTTTGGCAAGGGTTTCTCAATGACGTCTTGAATCCGAAAGTCGCGCTGTTTTACATCGCATTGCTTCCCCAGTTCATGAATGCACACGATCCGAGTCCTGTGAAACATCTCGTTGCGTTAGGCGTGGTTGGCAACATGGTTGGGATAGCAACGAGTATTACCTACGTGTTTCTCGCAGCGCGAATGACGAGCGCACTTCGCCGCAACCGGGCAATTTCCTCCTGGTTGACCAAGGCGATGGGGGCTCTGTTTGTTGGACTAGGCCTGAAGTTGGCAACAGAAAAAGTCTGATGCAGCTTTCCTCCCATCGCGCCAACGATCGAGGGTCCCGCAGACGGTCACTCCGGCAGACCCCGACGTTGGTAATCGGCTGTCGCGGTGACGACTTCAGCGATTGTCAACGATCTAGCGGCTGGTGTCGAACGACCGTTCGTGGCCGAACCCGGGCGGATGCCAATCCGGCGATGTATCACGGGCCGACTCTCCGCGTCCGGCAGAGGTCGACCCTCATTAGGCCTTCGGGCTAGCGGAATACAATATGGCGCCTACGGACGCGGAGCCGACGCTCGAACGTCCGCACGAAGACGCGTATGAATGACGCTTGATGCGTGCTGCCCGATGCGCTTTTTGCCTCGCGACCACCCAAATGGCCAAATGCTACGCCGACATACAGCTTTGATTTTGGCGAGAATTGTATTGCCGTTTGAACTATAAGAAAGCGCGAGAGTCGCGTCATTTCCGGGTGCCAGCAAAGCCTCGCAAAGCCTCGCCCCGAGCCACTGGGCTGAGAAGACCCATCAAACTTTAAACTATTCAGCTTTTGTGTATCGGCGTTCTATGGCCGCACGGATCTTTCGCCGGCATTCCTGAATATCCGCTTCAGCCGCGTTTTCAATGCCCGCGATCTCACCTGCTAGTTCCGGGTCCTTTATGCAATCGCGCAACCAACGAGAATAGTCTCTCGCCCGAGCATGGTAGCGCCATGTCTCGTCATCGACGCCTTCGCCGATCTGACAGAACATTTCCAAATTTTGCGCCCGCAGATTAAGCGCGCCGTCCGGACCGCGAAAATAGAAGCTTGTATCCTCACCGAGCGTCCCCGAAGCATATTTCCGCACATGCCGACGATGCTCCGCGCTTGGCGGGATCACATGAACCTCTGCGGGTTGTTGCCCCTCACCAATCGGCCATACCAACGCGCAGCCGGCATCGAGAGCGGCGGGAAGACTTTCCGGAGCAGCCAAGCCAGTTGCTGCCGCAAATTTCGCCACAGTATCCCCGATGGCGATTCCGAGGGCGACCAACCATGTCGTGCCGATAAGCGCGGATTTCGCCATATGGTCGGGATGAACTGTGATGAAGGCCACCCGATCGAAATCCGAGGGCAAGCTCTTGGCCATTGATTCGTTTTGTGAAGGCATCATATGATGCGCCTCGTCGATTACCAGCCAGTGCGGCCGACCGGTTCGCACGCGGAGGTCAATCAACTTTGGCATCAGGGATGACAAAAAATTCGGACGGTCGTCCAGTGGCAGTCCAAGAAGACTGATCGCGACGTTGCGATCCGGATACTCGAGAAGCTCGGTCACGTTTTGCAGAGATGGTGACCGCTCAGCGTCGCCGACGCAGGTAACGCCTACAAAGCCCTCGTAATCCCCCTCCGGATCGATGATGCAATACTGCATGCCGGCAACTGCGAGGCGCTCGAGAAAGCCCTGCGTGAATGTGGATTTTCCACTTCCAGAGGTGCCACAAATAAGCATTCGACCCGATCGGCCGACCTGCATCGAAACCGGTTCCAGTTCATCGGAGTTGGCGTCCATCACTGTGCCGAGTGCCACAGTATGACGGTCGCTACAGGCAACCTCCGTCAAATCGTTGTTCAGGATGCCATCCACGACTTCGGCGACACCCGCTCCGCGCGGAGAGTCTGTTACCCAATCTGCGGCCGCCTTCAGCATTGGAACGGCGTTCGCGACGGCGACTGAGCAGCCGCAGGCGTTTAGCAAAGCATGATCGTTCTCGGCGTCGCCCACGCCCACGACATTGATCGAGGCTAGAGATAGATTGCGCAGCGCGGCCTTCAGCCCGGTGGCCTTGTTGATCCCCGGCGGCAACACCATTACCGCGCCCTTGTTGAAAATGATCTGCAATTCAAGCCCGAGATCCTTGACGGTTTCCAGCACGATGTCCTGGTTGGGCTCCCAAGTCGCGACGATCACATGACCGACGGACAGGGGCGTGACGCCACGGTCGCGAAGCTGGTTGACGAATGCAGCCGGCGGCGGCTCAGCCAACAGATCGACCACCTGGGTCGCGGGCCGATAGAGAACGCCGCCATTTTCGGCGACAACCTCCTCGAAGATGTCCAGGCGCGGGCAAACCCGTTTTAAATCCTCAAGCTCTCTTCCGGTGGCCAGGATCAGGCGCCGTCCGGACTCGCGAAGGCGTGCCAGCGCCTCGAAGGTGGAATCCTTCACGACCCCATCTTCTGCGATCGTCCCGTCATAATCTGTTGCAAGCGCGTAGAAGAACATGGCCGCACACCGTCTTGGATTGAGAGTCCAATTCTGAGGCCCGCGTCGTGACAGAAAGGGAATGAACAAGCGTCGACTGCTTCACGAAGGGTCTCCGGTCAGTTCCCGTAACGCACCACTCCGCGCCTTGCGAATAAGATCGGCACTCGACCGACAACGCAGCCGACATTGACGACGCAGATAATGCGTACTTTGTCCAGACCATTATAGTATTTATCGCGCGCGTCCTCTGCCGGACGCGGTCCGGCACCTAACTTGCGCAGGCGGACCCTGAGCCGACATTGGCCGGGCCAAATTGGGCGCCAGAAAGCGGACCCTCGCGTCGAGTATCAAACCCCAGGGTTACTTTTCGGTTTGTCATCTGCCCTCAGCTGGATGAATCGTTGGCAGTGGTTGATGCCCGTCGCGGCTCGCACGAACGGCTCATCCGGCAAAGGTACGTCGACTGGCCGTATATGGCCGCGGCCGCCGGATGCGTCGGGCTCATGTCGACCCACTCGGCCGTTCAGTCACAATTTCCGGCCGTCCGGTTCTGGATGGCTGGATGACGTTCGGCTTCGGGAGTAGGAGCAAGGTCAAACTGCCAGAGCGGCACATGCCATCCAAGAAAAGATGTTCCTTCACGCTCTCAAATTTTGTCGCGTTAGGGCCTCCCAAGGTGGGGGGCGAGAAAGCGTACACTGCTAGTCAGTAAGCTATCCGATGGCGTGGTTGTTTGCCTTTCCAGAAGTTGGGCCGTCTATGAACAGAACTTACGCCTACAAAGGCTTCGAAGTGACCGTGGGTCTGAAGCCAAGTGGCAATGAAGGTGTCTGGTTGCGACGGCCTCATGGCTTCGTATCTGTCGTGCGCATCAGAAGTGCCGGCGCTATCGGCGACGCGTTTAAGCCGATAAGTTTGATGGCAGATGGCCAGCGGCCGTTCGCAACGGAGGCCGAGGCGTTTACGGCGGGGTACAGCGCTGCACTGCGGCTGATAGACGACGGCGTGGTGCTCTAGCACCGATAGCGGTTGACGCGGGCTGAGGACTCTGCGGTTTCTAGGGGCGACGTCACCAGGAGCGGCCTCTCGCGCGACGGAATCGAACGCCTCAAGTTGGCCGCGTGCTGCCCGATCCGAACGGTATCCGCAACCCGAATGCCGCGCGCCCGCGATCGGCAGCGCCCGACCCACTTCTGCCCCTCGACCGACGGTATCTCAACGGGAGCTTTAGCTGCGGAGCAGACAGTCGGAAAAGTCGTTCGGAGGGAGGCGCGAGCGATGCGCCGGCGTGGGCGCTACACTCATATCTGTACTCCGACTGCGATGACGATGGAGACGGCGAGGATCCACAGCTCGATGGCGGTGAAGCGGGGGTATCCGATCTTTTTCATCGTCTTCCTCTCCTTATGACCCGCAGCCCGAACTTCATTGGGCATTCCCGGCCGGCAAGTACCTGGCTCTGGCCGTCGTCGATGTGCAACAAATCAACGGCTTGTACCTCAGCCGACGGTGAAACCTCGGCCCGAGGTCGAGGTCGACGCGCCGTACTTGGCCGGGGTCTGCGCCTGGCTACCGGTGGCAGGCGCGTTCCGCCGCTCGCTGACCGCTCGGTAAAAAAAAGCCGGCGGAAGCCGGCTTCGAAGCAGGTTCCGTTTTTCCCAGGGGTGCGGAGGTAGGAACCTGAGGAGACTCATTGTGTCAACGCGTTGGCCGGGTGATGTCCTACAACAGTTCACAAGCGTCCAAACTAAGACCTGCCGATTCGATCCTCGCCTCCTAAATAACAATCGCACCGTCCATGGAACCATGGTATGCGGATGCTCCCAAGACGGCCATTCTACGAACGGTTGCCGCAGTCGTACGCGAGCGTCGGGCTCTTATACTCGTGTATATCATCGAGACGATGAAGCGGGTCGGGCGTCGAACAAACATATTGCAGTACAACAAGACGGAGCGTGCCTGCCCGAGCGGCGGGTACTGCGGGGTAGCAGACGTCGGAACGTCCGCGAGAAGGTGCCGACCAACGTCAGTAGCTGGCCGATCGGCGCCGATGCGGCAGCCTGCCCTCACACTGAAATGACGGGCCGAGGACATTTTGTCAATCAAGGGGCTCTACGGGTGAATCTGACACGCGACGCCGCGTTCGTATCAGGCGACACGCGATTTGCACGGCCCCTAGGAAGTTTGTGAGACACACGGTAAAGCGTACCAAGGAAGCCGCGGTATTGTCGTACGGAAGAAGGCTTTTTTACCAGATAAGGGACTCCCGCATTTGCCCGGGAAAACTCAGGGGCCGTCGCGATGTCGTGGGCGAACGTTGGCCATGGCATCGCTTTGGCGGAAGGTGCTAGACGTACGATCAGAGATAGCCATGAGCAGCACAAAAAAACAACCGACTTCGACGGACGGGGGCCTGTTGCCGGCCAGCCTCGCCGACGCGCAGCTCGACCACTTCGAACGCATAGCCCAGTACGTCACGCGCGTGAACGCTGAAAACACTTTTCGTGGGCTCGATCACGAGTATTGGGAAAGGCGCCTTGGCAGGTTGGCGGAAACACATGACCTTGTAGCCGTTCAGCGGCGCCGGGTCTTCCGGCTCCTCGACCTGCTCAAGCGGCACGCATCGGTCAGCATATGCAACCGCACCGCTGCCTGACGCCGGCCGGGGAAAACCGGACGTCAGCCTGGGGGCCGATAAGAGAACACGGTGGCGATTCCGTTCCGGCAAACGGGCGCTCGCGGATAATGTCCATCTAGGGTTCCTCCCTGTGGACCGGTCAAGTACGCCGCTAATCATGCGCCGTGTACCAGTCGGGTGAGGAGGAGTCCATCCCATTGTTCCTGGCCGGCTCCTGCCGATTTATGCCGCGGCTACAACCCGCTCCCGGCAACTTGACTTTACAGACCGCAGTCCGATCGGCGCGGGAGTCACCGCAGTCGAATAGCACCGCGTGCTCAACCTTCTTGCGCATTTATGTGGTGCCTGCCGCCGGCCAGGTAGCATGTCGCTCCAGCCTGTCCTGTTCGCGTCGGAGCAGCGGGGCATACCCGTGCAAGTCCCGCGGCGCGATATCAAAGGCGCGACGGAATGCGCGCGTAAAACTCGACGCACTATTGAAACCAAGCCCCGAGGCAATGTCCTGCACTTCGAGATGAGGAAAGCGGACCAGTTCATCAGCCGCCATTCGCAGCCTGCGGCTGGCGATATAAGTGGCCAGGCCGCCTTCATGCTCGAACAGTCGGTACACGCTGGCGCGCGATAAATGAAGCGACGCCAACACGCTGTCAGGCGACAAATCCGGGTCGTGCAGATTGGCCTCGACATAGCGCCGAACTTGTCCGTACGCTGCGGCGCGCACCGCAGCGCGAGCGTTACCGGATAGGCCCGCTTGTCGGCTGAATGCCGCGGCCAGCAGTTCGACCGCGGTGAGAAAAGACTGATGTGCCTCGTCTTTGCTCAGGCCGACGATTTGTCGATTGAGCGCGACCAGATGAGCAATCAGCATGCGCGTCAAGGGCGTCGTGGCTTCGACCTGGCGGCCATGCAGCGACGCGGCGTCGGGGAACGCTTTTTCGACCAGGGCGCGCGGCACAAAGAACAGCAGTATCCGGCTATGAAAACTCCGGACTGTGCACGGCTGATCCATGTCCAGCGCGAGGATGGTCGGCCCGGAAGATAACTGCGGTGCGTCGCGCCGTTGCTTGCCGCCCAGGAATTGGCCGGGCAGACCCTTCAGGAACACGCTGAAGCTAACGTCGCGTATGCTTTCCGTCGACACTCGTCCCAGCGACCGCACGGCCAGATTGGGACTGGTGCGGAAATCGAAAAAACTCAGATTGTCGATAGTGTAGCGAGAGAGCGCCGCGTCGAACGTCTCGTCACCGTGCTTCGAGGCAGCCTGGATGTCGTAGACCGGATTCATGCGCTCCTGCCAGGCGAGGAAGCTGTGACGGGCGTCGCCTTGCACGCTGAAATTGCTGTGCACGATGCCCGGCGCAAGCTTGGGCGGCTCCGGCGGTAACAACAAGTGGCTCAATGGCATACGGGCGGGCTGGCGACAGTTCGTTGGTCCATTGGTGCGCATCGCTGGTTTCCGTCCAGTTGTGGTCCGCCCGGTGCGGCGAGTTTCCATGTCAAGTCAGAAGGCCGCCCCGTGCGCGCCTATTGGGTGACAAAGAAGAATATCGTGTCCGGGCTGCCGAAGCCATGGAAGGCTTAAAGGGACCCAGGCGGTTCGTAGCCTTCATCCAGCCGGTCCATCAAGAGAACAAATCGACAATCGGATCGTGCAGCTAGGGCGCATTCTATCTGGCAATCCGCGCGCGAAGGTCAGCTGTCTGGGGCAAATTCGACGTTCGGATGTCCGCTTGAAAGCGTTGGTCAGCGTCCGTAGCTGGCCGGTTTGCGACGATCGTGCCCGCCCCGAGATTGCCCCTCGTCGGTGAGCCCTCTCGGGGGCGAATTTCCCCTGCACGCGGCGAGCACTCGCGCTTAACCCGGTTTTCCGTTCCTATGGCGCCTCAAGCCCCGTTTACGCAGGGATCGAGGTGGCATTCAAAGTGCACCAAATCGTACCAGGTTCCATGTAGCTTCATGCTACGTCGAGCCGTCCCGTACGCTACAAAGCCATTGCGCATTAGAACACGAGAGGATCCTTGATTTTCGGGCCTCACCGTTGCCTCGATTCGCCACAAACCCAAGTCGGCGCGAGCTTTTCTCAATGCGAGTTCAACTGCTTTCGTTGCGTATCCATTACCACCGAATCGCTCGCCGATCCGATATCCGAGCGACGCTTTGTTGAAGTATGGACGCGTCACCCCTGTGAGGTTGACTCGTCCTACTATGATCCCGTTTAGCTTTGCCAAAAACTGATAGGCCCTGTCAGCCGATTCATCGCTTAGAGCTGTTTCAATCGCATACCGCACGGCGCTTAGATTGTAGTAGCTATCCTCGCGAGCGTTTATCCAACTCTCGAAGTAAGACCGGTTCTCAAGTTCGAACTCAAGCAGTGCCTCTGAATCTTCTAACGTCGGGGTATGAATCGCTACCATAAAGTTCTCTTTGGCGGGCTGGGTCGATGGTTTTGTCGCGGCTTTCCCCAAGCCTGATTGTCGACGATATACGCGGCGGTGGCGACCGGCCGGAATTGGCCGATCACTGCCTCATGCAATCGGCATACATCGTTCGAACTTCACAAGGCAGCGATCGGCGGCACGCGACCCGGAGCGGACACAGGCCTCTCTACGTAGCAGCCGCTCAAAGTAGCGAGCCGCGGATAGTCTTCGGGGGATAACTCGCCAGCACGACAGCCGTGGTCACCGGCCCGAACTTCGCCAGCGTGTCGATCGCCACCTCCAGTTGCGCCATGTCTTCGACCACAATCCGTACCATGAAGCAGTCTTCGCCTGTGATGCGATGCGCCTCGATGATTTCGGGCATTGCTTCGAAGCCACTCAGGCAATGTTTGATCTGGGCATGCGTGGTCCTGATCCGGACGATGGCTGCAATCCCACGGCCTACGAGACCGGGATTGATCCGCGCCGCGTAACCTTCGATTACCCCTTGCTCCTCGAGTCGCTTTATACGGGCAGTGACCGCTGGCTGCGAAAGTCCGATCTGCTTGCCAAGTTCGGTGTTGCTGATCCGCGCGTTGCTCTGAAGAGCCTCTAGTATTCGCCAATCCAGCCGGTCCAACGTTGTCTGCTTAGGTTTCATTTGTGCGGTCGGGCAACTTCGGTCGATTTGACTGGTTGAGGCCATCAATTCATTTGATTTGGGATGTTGCCAGAATTCGCGCGCTTTTACACTGGAGGCTCATTCAATGATGGAGAGTTAGCAAATGGTCTACCCTGTGTTCGTTGTTCCCGGTATTGGAAATTCCGGTCCACTGCACTGGCAAAGTGTATGGGAGGCATCGCATCCCGACTGGCAGCGACTCGTTGTCGAGGACTGGGATCAGGTTGCATGCGACGATTGGGTATCTGCAATCGAACATCAATTGGCGCAAAGCGACGACGACACTCTTATCGTGGCGCACAGCCTCGGATGCCTCGCGGTGGCGCATTGGGCGAGCCGATATTCGCCCCGAGTTCGTGGAGTGCTGCTCGTCGCAGTGCCGGACCCTTCCGCATCGGCGTTTCCCGTGGCGGCCGCAACCGGATTTGCTCCTTTGCCATCGAAACAGCTACCCTTTCCTACTATCGTTGTATCCAGTTCCAACGACCCGTATGGCAGCATTGAGCACGCAGGTCGCTGCGCGAGAGCGTGGGGCAGCAAGCTTGTCGAAGTTGGAGCGCAAGGACATCTCAATGCAGATAGCAACCTGGGCGATTGGCCTGAAGGATTCAGACTGCTGCAATCGCTGGGCTAGGAAGGTTATTGCGATGAAATCGTGCCTCGGTGACGAGATTGTCGCCGATCTCCGGTATGAGGCGGAATGACCGTTCGTGGCCGGACAGCGACCGACGGTCGATCGCCAACCGGCGGCGCTTGGGTTCAAACTTCAGTCTGCTCCATCATCTCAAGCGCATCATCTGCCTCGATGCCAAGAGATACCATCGAGGTTAGGGGGAACCGCTGCACAGCGCTCAATCCATTGCCGCGCTGGATTCATCGATGCTCGATGCCGAGCAGCCGCGCGTCCAGCCGCCGCGCTAGCGCCTCGCCGCCTTCGCGCATTACTGCATCGTGGTTCCATTGGAAAACCGGTCTTAGCAACGGCGCCAATGCATTCATCCATGCGCGGTTCGTGTGCACGCACCAGTCGTAACGGACCACGGTAAGGTTGCGTCCGTCGGTCGAAAAGCTCCACCGGCCGGCGCCTTCGACGTCGCCACTGGCTTCCCCCTCCAGCGCGACCAACGGGTCGACGCGCGTCACCCGCATATCGAACACGAGACGATAGGGCAACCAGCCTTTCCACGTATAGCGTTGTACGACACCGACGCCCTGATCGGACCCAGCCTCTAGCTGGTCCACCCGCTCGACGTTATCCCACCACTCGGGCCATCGCGCCGAATCATGGATTGTCGCCCAAACTTCCTGCACTGGCGCATCGATGCGCCAAATGGTGGAAAAGCGGTATTCGACCGTCCGCAAGCTGCCTCCATTGTTAGTATTCTTCTAGAGATTTTGTCAGATGCTCACTGCACTTGCCATCATCGGCGAAACGGCATGCGTTTCCTTCGGTCGATATCTCGTCGAGCAAACTGCAACGTAGGACAGCTAGAGGCAGCCGACCAGTGCACGAAAGCAGACGGCCAAAGGCTTCACCTCAGCCCAATCCCGCCGACTGCTGCCTGACGCGACCGCCTCAGGCCGACCCGTTGCAGCCGGTCGAGCAGTCTCTGTTCTAAGGGTAGGTATCGGAGTGGAACGGTCATTCCGTGCCGTCGCCTGGGGGACAAGTCATCGGCCTCTGCGGACGCTTAGACCCGTGAGTTGGTGAGGCGGCTTACGCCGTGCAAGGATGACGTCTTGCTCGACCCTCGAATTGCTCTCGATGCGGTGGAAGCGGTGCGGCACCTGGCTCGAATGCAGCGGCCTCGCGCATCAGTCGTTCGCGCGTCATCCACAGATTGCTTAGAGCGAACAGCGTGTGCAACTCTGCGGGTTCTTCATCAAGCCGCGATAGCGCAACTTTAGATGCCACCGTGCGCGGCGATGAACATGGCGACGGCCGACCGGCAATAGGATTCGATTTCGTTGTCATCCTCTGCTCTCGCCTCATCGAAGCGTGCGACAAGCAGAAGATCGGATCCTTTGAAAAGCGCGGCAAACAAGCGGGCGGATCGGAGAGCATCGGGTACGTTCAGAATCGCTTTCGCGTGCAACTGACGCAACACGGCCTCGATTTGGGCGATGACATGGGCGGGCCCGGCTTCGTAATGGAGCTTGCTTAACGACTTTTGATTCGTCTTGTCGGCCAAAACCATGGCTTCGACACTGCGGACGTCCGGGCTCAACAGCGTGCGAAGCAGGGATGATCCCACCGCCATGAGCTGATCTTCGGCTGAACCGTCGACGCTTTCAGAAAGGGCCTGGGGTGCAAATTGATGGCAGTGGGCCACCATGGCCGCGCTGAACAGCGCCTCCTTGTTCTCGAAGTGCCGATAGATGCTGAGCTTGGATATCTTCGCCCGCTGCGCGACCTTGTCCATGGTCGTCGCTTGAAAACCCAATTCCACAAAGAGCTCGCAGGCGGCGTCGACGATCGTTTGGCGAAGCGCCTCGTTGGCGGGCCGGCCGCGCCGGCTCTGGCTGTTTTCGGTCACAACAATTCCAGTACTTGACAGTATTCAAATTCTTGCACTACGATACCACGCAGTATCTTAAATGTGCAAGCCAAGGACAGGTTTCAACCAGTTGCCCAAATCAGGTTTCCCCGGGGCGCCTGGCGATATCGAATGCGGGATTGTGGGGCCGATCAATACAGCCATCAGCAACTTTCTCGCCAATGCCGAAGCCCTACTCGCTGACCGTCTCAAGCGCGTATCGCTGGACGATATTGCACACCACGCCCAGCCCACCCCTCCAATCACAACACGGAGCCCATCACCATGGATGACGTCATCATCATCGGCGGCAGCTTCGCCGGCCTCGCCGCCGCCCTGCAGCTCGGTCGTGCCCGCCGCAAGGTCACGGTTCTCGATACCGGCCGGCCGCGCAACCGCTTTGCAGGCCACTCGCATGGCTTGCTCGGCCACGATCACAAGCCACCGCTGGACATCCTGGTCGAGGCGCGGCAGCAGTTGACGCGCTATCCAACGATCAGGCTGGTCAATGCCCGGGCCGAGAGCGTGTCTGGCGCCATCGACGATTTCTGCGTCGTCACTGACGATAACGAAAGCCTGAGGGCGCACCGCCTGATCCTGAGCTATGGCGTCGCCGACCAGATGCCTGATGTTCCGGGCTTTGCCGAAAGCTGGGGCACGTCCATCGTGCCCTGCCCCTATTGCGACGGCTTTGAAGTCGCCGGCCAGCATTGGGGCCTCGTCTGGTCCAGCCCGCAGTCGCACCAGTCTGCCAGGCTGTTCCGCGATTGGACGGACAAGCTGACTGTCTTCGCCGATGGTCATGACATTGCGCCCGATATCCAAGTCGATCTGGCGCGTCGCAACATACCTGTCGTCGATGGCCGGATCGTCGAGATCGCCCATCACAAGGGCCATATCAACACCGTCAATCTCGATACCCGCCGCAATGTCGCGGTCGACGTCCTGTTCGCCCATCCGCGCAACAAGCCGTCCGCACGCCTGCATGAATCACTGGGCCTCGCCACGGTCGATACGCCCACCGGCATCGTCCTCAAAGTCGACGAGCGCCGCCAAACCAGCATGCCCGGCATCTACGCCGCTGGCGACCTCGCCACGCCCTTCTTGCCCTCGGTCACCCAGGCTTCATCGCAGGGCGCGATGGCGGGTATCTTCGCCCAGCAGTCGATGGTGGTTTGAGAGCACAGATCCCTGCTCTTGTTGCGTCGTCGCCTTCGAAAAGGTTGGCGTAAATCGACGCGGCGAAAGGCGGATCGTCGAGTCAAGGAGATGACATGGCAAAGCAAAGTGCTGATCAGGTGGGTGACTGGAATGGTCAAAGCGGGGAGCGCTGGGTCGCCAACCAGGCCCGGCTCGACGCTCTGGTGGCGGTGTTCGGCCAGGCCGCGATCGAAGCCGCCGCGCCCGCGACGGGTGAGCGCGTGCTGGACATCGGCTGCGGCGCGGGTGCGTCAAGTCTGGCTCTGGCCGCTCGCGTCGGCGCGGGGGGCCAAGTGCTGGGCGTGGACATATCCGAACCGCTGATCGATCGAGCGCGCGCGCTTGCGCGCCACGATACGCCGGCCCTGTTTCAGGTGGCCGACGCCAGCAGCGCAGAGCTGCCCGAAGACGCGTTCGACATTCTGTTCTCGCGTTTCGGCGTGATGTTTTTCCCCGATCCGACAGCGGCGTTCGCCCATATGCGACGCGCGCTCCGGCCGGGCGGCCGGGTCGCTTTCGTCTGCTGGCGCGGTGCGGCCGAGAACGATTGGATGCGACTGCCGGTGGGCGCGCTCAAGGACATCGTCCCGCCGAGCGCGCTCCCCGATCCCGAAGCGCCCGGCCCGTTTTCGTTCGGCGACCGGGAGCACGTGGCGCGCATCCTGACGGCGGCCGGTTTCACCGAAATCGTTATCTCGCCCTTCGACGCGGCCGTCCCATTCGGCGAGGGCGAAACGCGGGACGCGGCGATCGACGACGCAGTGAGGATGACGCTTGAGGTCGGCCCGCTGTCGCGTGCGCTCGCTGGTCAGCCCGACGACATCCGCGCCCGTGCCTCCGCCGCAGTTCGTGCCGCCTTCGCGAGCCTCCCCGGCGAGGGGTCGGTGATGATCAACGGCGCGGCATGGGTCGTCATGGCACGAAATCCGGCAAGCTGACAGGGATTAACAGGGGAGATGCCTCCGCTCGGTGGAACAGGGCGTCTTTGGCCGGCCAGATTGATGTCCCTTCTGGCCGCTGAACGAGCGCTCGCCTTGCGACAATCAGATGGCCGGTTGCGAAGCAGAGCCGGCGCCTGAGCGGCCTTCCGGCGGCGCATGTGACCGGCAGTTTGTGGCCGATAGCGCCAGTTCGATGAACCTTCTATAGAGCGGCCGCTGAAATTTTCAACGACCGCATACCGGCGATTGCCGTGAATGCGTACTCTCGGCCAAAAGCCGACGTCCATCGATGGAGGTCGAATCGCCAACAATCGGTTCCCTCGTGGGAGCGCCGTTCTCGTGCGGCGGTTGCGCACCCGCCGCACGCCGCGCCTTATCAAACCGTACCTATCAGCGCTCGGGAACGACGTCGAACGGTGTAGCCAAGATTGCAATCGTCGCTATTTTTTTCTTCAAAACGTTGTGTAGACTCTTACCTCGGAAAAGAACTGCTTACGCGCCAATGGCATTACTTTCCTGTGGTTTCGTTCAGGCGCGCGCCTAAGGGACAGCAAATCAATGGACAAGAATACCCAGGCTGCCGCTCCGGACCCTATCGGGCAGAAAATCACAGAATTACTCGCTGCGATTAACTCAAACGACCGCCTTGCAGTTCGAGCGTTTCTGGATGAAAACGTCGTCTCCCCGCCGGCTTCGCAGAAACATCCTGCCCGAAACGATCTCGAATGGTTGCTTGGCCTTTTCCGAATTACGCAGGGCGTGGACTTACTGTCCTTCGCCGAAGGAACGAATAACTCGACGGTGGTGGTCACCGTCGAGGACCGAGTGTACGCGGGATGGCACGAAATTCGATTGATTATGGAATCTGGTGGGTCAGGACGCATATTCGAGATGACCGCGAGGCCAACTCTCACGGGAAACGCAACTCGGACACAACTGGCCACGACGGATTTGGCTGAGCAGGCACGCGAACTCTGCGTGAAAGGATTCAATGCCGGTGTGTTTTCCGGGGCGGTGCTCATCGCGCACGGGGGTGAGGTTCTGTTCGAATATGCATGTGGTCACGCAAACAAGCGCTTTCACATCAATAATGGTCCGGATACCAAATTTAACCTGGGGTCCGCGAACAAGATGTTCACTGCCGTTGCGCTCGCGCAGCTGACAGAAACCGGTCAGCTCAGCTTTGAGGACTCTCTCGACAATTATCTGAGCGATGAGTGGCTTCCTGCCTCCGTGTCGAGTAGGGTAAAAATAAGACACCTTCTTACCCATACCTCTGGCTTGGGAAGTTACTTCAATGAGACATTTTTCAAGACTTCCCGTGACCTTTTCCGCAGCATAGACGACTTCAAAGTACTCGTTCGGGACGACAGCCCTGCGTTCGAGCCTGGAAGTGAGTTTCTATACAGCAACAGCGGTATGTTGCTGGCAGGTGCCGTTATTGAACGGGTAACTGGTGCGGACTACTTTAGTTATGTTCGCGATCGAATATTTGTTCCGTGCGGAATGTTTGACACCGACTGCTACGACATCGACGACCCCATCGAAAATCTCGCGATGGGCTATGCTCCCACATCGCAGAATCGGTCCGGGTGGCGCGAAAACATATTCACCCACGTTGCCAAAGGCGGACCGGCAGGCGGCGGTTTCTCAACCGTTCGAGATCTTCACCGATTCGCCACGTCGCTCTTGTCCGATCGCCTGATCAGTCGTAAGACACGTGATTTGCTGTGGAGAGATCACATCGGGGCGCAGTATGGGTACGGATTTTTTGTAAGTGGTGAGGGGAGCGACTTAAAGGTCGGCCACGCTGGTGGTTTTCCGGGCATCAGTGCAGACTTCGAGATTCAACTGAATGGCGGTTTTGTTACAGTTGTGTTGTCTAACTACGACCTTGGAGCATTGGAACTATCACGGCGCCTGCATGAGCTAGTTGACCAAATATATTTTTGAATTGTCTCGATTCTCGCAACTAGCTGCCCTCCGCTGAATCTGCTTCAGCGGCCGGCACGACCGTCGAAGATGAAGTTTGAATGTCCGCTCTGGAATCCGTCGAAAGACCGCTGCGGGTCGGGAGCGTGAGCCTCTTTCATGCGAAGATGACAATCACCCAAGCGTAGTTGAAGGTTGAAGGCGGCGTTTCCCGCTAGAAGCCCAAGAAAATCGAGTTTGTCGCAGTTGAAGTGTAGCTTCTCACGAGCGTCTCCATTGTGATTCTGTTGTGATTCAAGAATTCACAGTTCCTTCAGTTTCGATTGCTGGTTAATTAACCTGTCACGCTACAGCATGGGGGCGGTATTTCGCACGCGCAGTCGCTGTTCGAATAGCCCTATATTAAGGATGTTTTCCATAAATATTTTTCGGGCGTTTCAATTCTACTAATTGGCGTAATTTTCCTCAAAATTTCAGTCGATCAGCAGTGCGATGCAAACAGCCTTGATCTGGACGGCTCTGGTGCAAATAGGTGGTGTGGACAAGATTTTCGTATAGAAAGGATACCTCATCAAGCAGACAGGACGGCCTTCCAGACTGCGGGCGCAGCGGTATCTTTGAGGCCGAGCTTCCCGAGACTGAATTGGCCTTTGCGAATACGGTGTACCAACTCAATACCTGAAAGAGTGATCGCTGCGTTCCTGAAACGTTTGAAGCCGAGCATGACTTTCGTCCGGGACTTGATGTTGCGGTGGTCCTGTTCGACCAGATTATTGAGATATTTAGAGGATCGGACCTTCGAGTCCTCAGGCAGCAAGCCGTCGGCCTTCATCTCGCGCACGGCGCGGTGCGATGCCGCGTAACCATCAAGCGTGATGGTCTTCGGTGGCTGGCCTTGATGTTTGATTGCCTTCCTGAAAAAGGCTTTTGCCGCCTTCACGTCGCGCCTGGCGCTGAGCATGAAGTCTACCGTCTGGCCCGCCCGATCCACCGCTCGATAAAGATAGACCCACTTGCCGCGCAGCTTGAGGTAAGTCTCGTCGACACGCCACGTCTGGCCGGTGAGTCTGCCAAAGCGGTTCCACCGTTTGACGAACTCCGGCGTAAAGCGCCGCACCCAGCGCAGGATCGTCGTGTGCGCCAGCGACAGACCCCGTTCCGCCATCATTTCGACCAGATCGCGCAGGCTAAGCTTGTAGCGCAGGTACCAGCGAACACACAGAATGATCACATCGCGGTCAAAGTGACGGCCTGCGAACAGTTCGTATAGGCTCTTCGGCTTGCTCATCGTCGGCTCTCAATTCGTTCAGCCCGATACCTTAACCGATTTGCCCCCACGCTATTTGCACCAGAGCCGCGGCTGTGCCGGTTTGATCGCCCGGCGCACCGCTCAGCGACACTTTGAGGTTCGGATTGTGATCAAATGTGTCGATCATCTGGCTGAACCGCTTCGCCCATTGCTTCGTTTCGTCTTCCGCCAGCCATTCGATCTTGATGACAAAATCGCGCAGAATCGACATGAAAGGCACGGGTGTCTCCTTGCCCATCACGGCACCTTGCGCCTCTGCCATGGCTTGCGCCCAGGTAAAGCGAAAGTCCGCCAGCAGAACTTCGAGCCTCGCTTGCGATTGACGGAAGCGAATCCACGAACCGGACGCATCGAAGAACTGGTCGAAGACCACGAGCGCGCCCGCAATGGCCAATAAGACATAGCCTATCTCCGCTAGCGGCAACGCAGCGATTATGTCGAGCCAAGTTGAAGGGGCGTTCGGCGTCTTGCCGACTGCGGCGATCTTGACTAGAAACGTAAGCAGGATGGGTGCGAGCGTTCCGAGTGCAAACAGCAGTAGTGACGTGAAGCGGATCCGCTTGGCGACGGCAGCGCGCTCAGCGGCCTTTGCGTCGTACCAGTCGATCCGGTCGGTCGCGTGTGTGACGGCCGTCGAGAACAACTGGCCCAAGGTCGCCTCCCACGCAGCCTCCTGGTATTGATCCGGCCGGGCGGGAAATTGCCGGTATGCGCCACCGTGTGCTTCATTCGGAGTAGCCATGATGTTCTCGCGATGAACCTGCTATACGCATCGGTGAGCAGTTTGCAGAGCTCGTCGTTGCGAGTTGCCAGACTTTTTCTTCATCACGGTGTCGAGTTGAGATGAAGACATCAAAGAACTCAGGAATACTCGCTTTCTCTTCGGCCACGATAACCCCCGTAACGACTGCGTGTTCCTGGCGCTTCCAAATGCATGCACGGCACCTCCTGCGGAGATATCACGGGGTGGAGAGCCCGCGCCGCGAACGCCTCATGTCCCGTCGCTTTGTATGCCCGATTGCGTGGCCAGCCAGTCGGCCACCGCGACGAGCCGCGCGTGTTGAGCCTCGTCCGCGACCAGCCGCGTGGCCACGCGCATATCGTCCAGCACACTCTTGATCTTCCACCGCGTGACATCTTCGCGGGCCACCTTTTGCGCGAGGTCCTCGGCGAGATCCGCGTTACCGTCGTCGAAGGCGAGGGCTAGCCACGTCGGCCTTAGCCATTCGTCCGTGATGCCATGCCGGAATGCGCGGTCGCAGGCAGCCTTCGCGAGCGCCAACGCGGTTTGCGCGAGCTTCAAGTCTCCGTCGCGATTGCGCTCTCGGTACAGACGCGGAAGATTCGACGCGCAGTAGAACTCGTTCAGGTCAAGATCCATGCCCCGCTCGTAGTAGTCGATTGCCTGGTCGCGCAACCTCGACCGCGTTTTCGGATCGTCGGTCTTCTGGTACAGCCGTTTGTACCGGCCTCCCAGCAAGCCGAAACGTTCTGCCGACGGCCCGGCTGTCGCCACCAAAGCCTCTAGTAGAACGATCGCAGCTTGCACGTCGCCCGTCTCCGAAACGGCGAACGCGCGCTGGGTCTGCACCTCGGGCTTGTCGCGGTATTCCCGCGGCAGCTTGTCGATGAAGTCGAGCAGCTTGCTCCAGTCGGCCTTTTCCTCGATCGAATCACGCAGTAGCAGCAGCAACGCGAACACCACGCTCCCAATCAAGGGCGGCACACCGTGCTCCTTCACCAATTCCTGCGCCGCCTCCATGCGCTCATTCCTGGGTAACTGGCGCACGTTGCGCACGGCGGACTGGAACACAGCGAGCTCCATCATGTGCTGCTTCATCGTAGATGCGAGGGCCGGATCCGGGTTGCCCGGGAAGCCGCTGATTGCCTTGAACATCGGCGATTCGCCGTCCGTGAGCGTACTGATGCCGGGCATGATGCACTCTTTAATGTGCTGCGCGGTGTCTTTGTCGATATCGCCGTTCGAGAGCGGATAGCGTACCGTGCGCATCTGCGCCACGTCGAAGAGCGGCTGCGACCAGTCCGCCGCGAGCAGCACGCAGCCCGTCTGCCTGGCCGCGTGCCGGATGCCGACCTCGTAGTAGACGTTCCCATTGGGGATGGTCATGTCGGCGAGCACGAGGTCCGCGTAGAAGATGCGCTCGAGCATCTGCGTGATAATCATCGAGCCTGTGTCCTGATCCGCGCGCACGGGCTCGTAGCCCAGCGCCTCGATCACGGGTACATAGGCCAGGTCCCATAATGCATTGAAGTCGATCTCACCCGGAGCGTGCGCGGGGTCGGCCTGCGTCCGCTTGCGCCCGTAGGGCATGATGACGAAGCAAAACGGTTTGGGCATGATAGGCTCACTATGTCGATCCGAGCGGATGGATGGGCTGCTCGGCAACGCCGCCGGCCGCGGTGACAGCCTCGTACATATGGCCGGCGCCGCCCGGCCCGTCACCCGCCTGGCCGTCCCAGACGCAAATGAAATGAACCTTTTGTGCCCCGCGCCCCAGCGCACGTTTGAGCATCCGCAGGTTGTTGCGCTCGTAGGGCGATGCCTGACGTTCCGCGTCCGTGCGGGGTTCGGGCAGCACGAAAGTGCGCGCGTACTCATGCGCCCGCGCGGCTTCGAAGCGCGCGTGCCAGTCCGAGTTCGCAAAGTCGACCGAGTCCTTCACGAAAACCTGCGGCTCGAAGGGCAGATAAAGATCGAGATGCGCGCCGCGCCCGAGCATGAGTTCCGCGAAGATCAGGTCGCCGCCGCATGCACCGCCGCAGATGGCGAGGTCGGCGCTGCCAGCCTGGAGATCGTCGAGCACTGCAGTCATGTCTTTCGTCACCGCGCCTTCCCGTTCGGGCGGGAAGCGCGGCTGCGGTCGGTCGGGGCGGTCGATCATGTGCCCACTGAAGAGAAAGACATGCTTCGGTGAAAAGTTTTCAGTCACCCTGGCGCTCCTTGTCGATGTCCGCCGAATGGCGTCCCAAGCGCTGCGTGCTCAATAGTTCCATTCAGGTTCTTCACCAGCTGGCAACGCACTGAGCATCTGTTCCGCAATTCCTTGCAGCCCGGGCCATTTCCCGCCGATCATGGGGCCGAACCACTCAAGATAACGAAGGATCTGGCGCCGGGTGGAAAACACGTGAAACGATGATGCACCCGCCAGCTCAACCAAGCTGCGGCAAGCGTGGATCGCCTTGTCCGTCGATGCTCGGTCAGGAGGGAGTGGAACATCCTTCAGCCAGGGTTCGATCAGGCTCAGCTCGGCGATATTGCCGTGGGCCCAGGCGCGGTCGTAAATGGAACCGTTCTCGGCGTCGTTCTGCGATTGGGCGTCCGCCGTGATCCACAAAGGCCTTACCTTGGATTCCGCCCAGTCCGAAAGCGGCAGCCGGCCCAAAGACCGCAGGAACAACGTGAGCGACACATATTGCACGAGCTCCCAAGGATGCGATCGGTTCAGCAGATAGGCTTGCCAATACCAGGTTCGCGCGCGCTCAAGCTTGTCCAGCACTTCGTTGCTGCCTTTCTTCGTCGTGTGGGTAGCGAATTTGAGCGATTGGTAGAGCATGTGCGCTTCGCGCTTCTCGGTGCTCGCAAGCTGCGCCAGAATCCGGGCCCTATGGGCAGGATACGCTTCATTCGCCGCTTCGAGCCGCTCCTTGGCATAGGCAACTTTTGTCTGCACGTGGCGGAGCATCTCCTGACGTTTGTCCTCGTCGAGTGCATGATGACGCTCACTGGTGTTGGATTCCCGGTCGGAAAACGCCACCATGACACGATCCGACACACGCAATGCAGTATTGATGCTGCCCATGGCCTGCTGAATGCACGCGTTGGCCAGCTGATCGTCGAAATTGGGCGGCAGCGATGCATACGCGACGATACTCGCCCAGTCGTGCTGGTCCTTGAACCAGGCGTGCAGCCTCCTGCGCAGGCCGACCAGCAGTTTGCGCGGGTCTTCGCCCCAGAGCAGGCCCTGATAGAGATCCTGCACGAGCATCACCGAGCCGCCGAACGACAACGGGTACTGGCTCGCGATCACGAGCGGAATGCCTGCCTCGTGCAACGCATGTCCGACACTCGCCCCGACACCCGTCACGCCGCCACCATTGCCGCCGTTGCAGCTCGCGAGCGTCACGACGGCGGGCCGCACGAACTTGCCAGCCTTGTCGCGGCACGGCGTGCGCAGGATGCTCGCGAGCCGGGCACCGGAGACGACCTCATAGCCATTCGGTTCTGTATGCGAGATCAGCGCGACGCCGAACCGCTGGTCGTAGCCGCCCGGCAAATCTACGCCATGCGCGAGGATGTGGACATGCGTGTAATCGTTGGCCGCGCAGGCGCGCTCAAGGCTCGCGACTGTCGCGTCTGGTAGCACGGACAGCCGGTCCTCGACGATCTCGAGCCGCTCGTCGTCGTCAAGATCGTCAGACAGCGGGAGCCATGGCGCGAGCGCCTCGCGCAGCGCGAGCAGATGCGCGCCGGCCGGCACTTCCTCGAACCCAGGCGGGGAGGCATAGGCGAACAGTATGCGCGGCTTGCTTGGCCAGCGGACGAACTCCTCAGGCACGCGCCGCGTCTCGCGTGTGATGCAGAGGGGTTGCTGTGTCTGCAGGGCAAGCGGGTGGCCTTCGCCGGGACAGCCGCCGGGCGCGGTCGCGAGCTCGAAGGGCAGGAGCGCGAGCTCAGAGGCGGACAGGATCAGCCGCAAGTGCGTGACCGGCTCCTCGCTCGTGGCGTCGGCGCTGCGGCGGTTGAGGTCGGCGGTCAGGCCGGGAATTTCGCCGAGCAGCTTGCCCAGCACCGCTGCAGTGTCGCTGAGCTGAAATTCGCGCACCTCCGGTCCGAGCTGGTAGCTGAGCGCGCGCAGCCGGTGGAGCATCTGATTGTGCTCGAACGGCACATGCAGCGTCACCGCGCTATGGTTTTCGCACAGCGCGATATAGGCCGTGAGCGGTGAGAGCAACTGGTTGTGCGATGGGCCCTGACGGAGCAGTTCGAGTGTGATCTTGCGCATCGTCAGTTATCCCGAAGGCTGTTGCTAGTGGTATGGAGTGTGAACTCGTTTTCCGCGTGCTTGACCACCTGCCGCAACTCGGCTTTCGCGCCGTTGCCGCCGTCCTTCTTCCATATGGCCACGACCGTGCATGGGTGCATGACCAGTGATCCGGAGCGAAAGCTGTCGAGCGTCGACATGTCGCCACCGTTGAGCACGTCAAAAACCTCCTCAAACTTTCGCGGATCGCTCCGTGTCTCGGAATCGATGCGGATCAGCCGCGCCCAGGTCCCGCTGTTGAAGTACCGCCCCTTGCCGTTTCGGCGGCGTAACGCGCGCGCGAGATGCGTGTGTCCCGCGACAATGATGTCGATCTCCGGGCCGATCTCCTTATCGAGCAGCTCGGCGGTTTCGTCACGCGCCGTGATGTCGAAGCTCCGATCCTTGTCGAGCTTTTCGAGCGCCTCGCGCAATACTTCGCTCGTCGGCGCGTCGCGCGACCACTTGACCAGCGCGGTCACCATGTCAAGCCGCTTACCCTGCTCGTTCGCGACGAACGCGAGTGGATCGACGCCTTGGCGAACCAGGGCATCGGCCACCGCGAGCATGGCGCGTCCATCACGCTCCTGGCGCGAAGCGGGCAGCTCCACCGGATTGAGCAGGCCGCCGGGCACGGGCACGGGCTGCACCGGATCTCCGGCCGGCAGTTCCTTTATTCCCAGCATGCCGCCCGGCTTGTACATGCCGGCCCAGGCGCGCGCGAGCCCCACGTTGGCCAGCCTGATCGCGCTGTTGAAGTCGAGCATAGCCTCGGGCGCGCAGGCCGCAAGCGTCGGCACGACGCCCTCCGCTTCCGGCTTGAGCAGATCGACGAACGGATACTTGCGCTTGATCGAATTCATCACGTCGATAACCATGCGCGTGCCGGCGTTGGGAATCCACGGGTCGACAGTGCGCCTCAACTGCTTGTCCCGGCCGATTTGCCTTATCTTCTCGAAGTCAGCCGGATTCCATCGATCCACCTCGTTGCCATGCACGCACAATACGGACTGGCCACCGACGTCGCAGTGCACGCCCGAACCGTCGAACACGAAATGCAGGCGCGCGTGCGCTCCGCTCGAGAGAGGCGCGTCCTTCGTCAGGATCTGCTTGAGGCGCTCGCGCACCCAGGGCAGCGCGAGCTCCAGATCGTGATTGCCAAGGTTCACGATCAGGCGACGCCTGGCCTGCTGGAGAAAGACCGGGAACGCATCGAACACTGGCCTGAACGTGGGGTCCTGCAACGCGATGCGCTCGAGCTTCGCAACCGCGCCGTCCGGGTCGAAGTAGGTGGCGTTCGGTTCAGCGAGGAAATCGATAAAGTCGCCGTTGATGACAAGCGCGATCTCCTTTTCGGGATCGCGTCTTGCGAGGTCGTTGATCAGCCACGCGAGTTCGCTGGCGGAGCCGAAGATCTGGAAGCCCGGGGTGCCGCCGAGATGGAGATCGGAAATGACGTAAACCTGATCGACGCTGTGCATCGGAATCAATTCGGCCTCCCCCTGTCCAAGTCCATCAATGCGCGGCGCGGGACGCGTGCCCGGATGCAGGCGCGATCGCGCCTGCACGACCTCGCGCCGCGCCATTCTCGCTCTTTTTGTAAGAAGATAGGTGACGCGAATCGCGCCCTGGAAGGCGATGTGTTGCCGAGTGTGCGGCCTCGCACATTGGAAGCGCACTTCCGTCCCGGATGCCGACGGAATCGACGCGGCAGGTCGCAGGCTTCGTCGAGTGTGTTCGCTGAAATGGTGTCAGGCGCCAACTATTTTGAATCGAATAGGGTACGCACCCGGCTCCTTAGCGACGAAGCCTCTATGCCGAATGCTTCATCGTCAAAGATATGCTGAAAACCCAGGTCCCGGAGTTCGGCTGCCGTGTCATTGACGGGCTCGGTCTGCGCGCTGCTCGCAACGAACGGAGAACGAACGTCCTTCGGCTGCCGCATGATGATCGCGATGGTGTCGTCTTGACGTGACATCTCCCGGATTACCTGGATCTCGTGATCCACGCCGGCGTTCCCCAAGGTGCTTCCCGCCGGAAGCAGCAGAATCACGACAGCCGCCTCTGCGATAAGTGAAAACGCCACCCTGCGCCACTCGACGTCCGTGACGAAGAGCTTTGTCGGCAGCGTCGGTGGTTTTGGGTCGAGCACGTTCAGAACCGTCAGCGGGTTAATATCCTGAGGGAGTACGGTGCACGCTTTATCTACGAGATGGGTTTCTTTCGGGTCCAAACTGAACATTCGCCACTTCACCCTCGGGTCCTCGGACGCGTCGACCACGCCATGAAACGACTCTGGCATCTCGTGGATCGCCACGTCCATCGAGAATGCACGAAGTATTAGCGTGAATTGCGCTTTACCCGCGAGCCGGTTCGCAATGAGCGCTTTTGCGCCGCTGGACGAACAGGTGATCTTGTCTCTCGCAATCATGTCCTCCGCGGAGGGACGCATACCGTTTATCCTGGCGAGAGCCAGCTGGTAGCGAACTGAGTCTAATTCGGGAACTCCCTCGTCTTCGAGTTTGCGGAGTTCACGGCTCGGTTCACGCATCAACATGTCGAACAGCGCAATGGCGCGATCCGGCGAGTAGTCTGCAAGCTCGGAAATAAAGTGGGCGAGGAACGTTCGTCGTTCCACCGGATCGCGCGCCAGCTCCGACGAGCTGGCGTAAGCGCGCGCGATGTGCTGCACTCGAGACATATTGGTCGCGATCTGATCAATTGCCCATTCCGGGCCATGCAAAGAGGCAGTCTTTACTAGTCGGACGATCAACCGTGGCAAGCGTCGACGCTGCAGTGCTTCGAACTCGAGTGGAAGTTCGTTGAGCGCCGCCTCGATCTCGCTCGAAGCAGGCGCGTCAGCGTCTCTCCACCGCAGGATCATCCGCAGTGCTTCAAGCATGATCGGCGCAGACTTGGCCACGATACCGGAAGCCAACAAGGTCAGAGCCGCCTTTCGTTGAAATCGCAGGGTTTCATCAACCGTGAAATCAAAGTTGACGCATCCGGCCCACGGAATAAACGTCAGGTTCATCAACCGCTGGCCGGTGATCGCCTGATGCAAACCCGCTATCGCGAATTGTTGATGGGTGATCAGGCGTTCGCCTCGATCGACCAGTACGTCGGGATAAATAGCGATAGGCTCCCCGGAAACCGAGCGCTTCAATAAGATGAAAATTGATTGAACCTGGAAGGGAAAACGGCAACTAGTACAACTCTCGTCTCCACGAATATTTCTTTTAAAGTTTGCAAAACGGGGGGAATCGGCATCCTCATGAATGACCACCGGTAGCGTGATTTCTAGCATCGCCTGGCAGCGAGGGCACGCAATATCGGCAATTCCGAAAGTCGACGCCCCCTCGGTTTCCAAACGCATCGTCCCGGTCGACCGATCATCGGTTTCAGGCATCAGGAGCAAACTCACGACATCGATCGGCTTCGCCTTATCGGGAAGTTGCAAAACGTCATGCCGGAAACGCTTGAAGTAGGCCCTCTCCAGTCTCACGATGCCGAGGTTGGCCGATATTTGGGCCTGGACACGTTGCGCAATATTGGCCACGCCATCACGTCCCAAGAACTCGAGTTCGTCGAGCGCCGCTTCCAGGGACTTGACGTACTCGGATAACGCAACGCTTTCGAGCACGTTCAACTCGCGAAGTGCACAGTCGAGTGCCTTGCGGGCGCGACCCAATGAAACGTCTAGCCCGTGATGTGCAGCCAGTATCGTCATGCTCACCAAGTTGGCATTCGCAGTGACGTATGGCTCGCCGCTGCTGAACTCAATGGCTTCCTCGAGCAAGGCGATAGAGCGATCGAACAGGTCAAACTCGTGAAAATCCCGAAGCCGACGCCCAAGTGCCACGGCAAGCATCCTGATGGCGGACTCTGCCAACTCCGTGTTCTTCGCCGCTCGAGCTTCTGCGATGGAGCGTTCAAACGCCTCACAGGCCTCAGCAAGACTCTTCTGATCGGTTTCGGGTGCCGGGCTTTGTTGATTCAGGTGAGAAAACCTTGTATCGCCAGTCAGACTGACTCCGACCAGCTTGTAGGCAACGGAACTCAATTCATGTTTGCCTGATTCAAACGCCAGCAATGCGGCTGCTCGCGCATACGATCGAACGCGAGACAAGACCTCGGCATCTTTTTCCGGAGATAAGCCTCGTTCCACTTTCATCCAAGCGTTCGCGCGCAAGAGTTGGGTCTGCGCCCCGGCCGACATGTCTCTCGACCGTTCGCGCGCGGCATCCAGTACATCCATATAAAAATCGTAGCGAACGGCGGCACCCTCGTTGTAGCCACGTGGCAACAGATCTATCGCCCGGATCAATCGGCACGCGCAGTCGAACATGCCGTCTTCGTTGCGAAGCTGCTGAAACGTGTCGAACGCCCGATCGAGGTAAATTGCGCTGTCACGCGCACGCTCGATCGACCCCGCTGACGGGCGAAGCTCAGCGAGCGAAGCCGCAACGAGGTTTGCGTTCGCCCACGCATCCGGATCCGCGAGCGGATCGTAGGCTGCCATGAACTCGTTGATCTGGCGCCACGCTGCATCGAAGGTTCGCTCTGCCTGATCGAGCGGCTCCTGCGCTGCTCGCAAGCGACTCAATCCTATTTGAGAGAGATATAGCGAAGCGTCCGCGGCCTGCTGGACTGCACCGGTCACGCGGTAGCTGTCGTGCGCAGTCGTGAAAAGCACCTCTAGTCGGCGCAGTGCGTCCTCGTCCTCAGGAAAACCCTCACCCCGAATAACAAACATGCCCGCGTTGTAGCCCAGCGGACCGCATCTGCGAGGATCGCCTTGTATTTCAGGATCCGCGAGCGCATCCGCACAAGCGTGAAGGGCGTCGCCCAGTTGTTTCCCGGTCAAGCCGCGCGATACCTGTATGTAGGCTTCCGCGCGCAAGTGGAGGAACTCTGATCGGAGTTGAGCGAGATCGATGCGCGCGAGCCAGGCGATGCCGGCATCGGCATGGGCCAGGATTGGCGCAAGCCGTTCGACACTCCGCTCGACGTTCACGCGAAGCAGGGCACGCGCCGCATAATAGTGAAGTCCGACGCATACCTCTGGGCACTGCGAGTAGTCATGGTCCGCGAGCGTCCGCTGGATTTTCTCGATCAACCCCCACAAAGACGGCCCATCTCCCGCGGAGTTCGCCTCCTTAAGAAGAGTCAGGCCGATGTCACGAGGACTCGTCGCGCCCATTCCTTTCCCCTTGGACACAGATCACGAGATCAGTTTAGGCGTACATATGTCGCGATGCCAGACAGTGCGTTGCCCGGATACGCATTCATACGCAATCCTCAGACCTATCGAACAGCGGTCTTCATCCATCCGTCGAGACCGCGACATTCTCCCCACGCTCGAATGTCATCTTCCGATGCCGACAACGTGCCTCACACCGGCCCGGGTGCATCGAGGCCAGCTCTTTCACTTCTATTTCGACGATGCAGGCGTGTTGCGCTCGACGCAAAAGAGCCCGGACCCGCTTCATGGTCACCTCGACGATAATCCGTCGAAGTGAGCGGCATGGACGCCAGGCGCGTTGCAATGCGATCGCGAAGCGGTGGCGCGCGAAAAGCGTTCAATCGCTAATGGTTATCCTGCGGATGATTGCGGTCTTCATTGCCGGCGCGCGCCTCGCCGCCGTGCTCACCGGACGGACCGCCCGGGTGCACGGGCGCCTGGCCGATTCTCAGGAAATAGATATGGCCCGTCGCATCCCCTATGAGAAGTAAATTCGTATCAACCATCAACGCGCCCCTCGGACTTCCTTCACAGACGTAGCGGCCCGTCTCTTCCCCATCTTCAAGCCGCCACACCCGCAATGTGTGATCTGCCGACCACGACAGCGCCTGCCCGTCCGGCAGCAGCAGCGCGCCCTCCACCGTGCTCTTGTGGCCGGTGAGCGTCCGGCTTGCGCCCGTCGTCAGGTCCCATATCCGCAGCGTGTGATCCGCCGACCACAACAGCGCCTGCCCGTCCGGCAGCAGTAGCGCGCCCTTCACCGCCTTTTCGTGCCAGGTAAGCGCCCGACTTGCGCCCGTCGCCAGGTCCCACACGCGCAGCGTGCGATCCGCCGACCACGACAGCACCTGCCCGTCCGGCAGCAACACCGCGCCCCGCACCGGGCCTTTGTGGCCGGTCAGCGTCCGGCTTGCACCCGTCTCCAGGTCCCATATCCGCAGCGTGTCCGCCGACCACGACAGCACCTGCCCGTCTGGCAGCAGCAGCGCCCCCCCAACCGGCTTTTCGTGCCAGGTGAGCGCCCGACTTGCGCTCGTCGCCAGATCCCACATTCGCAGCGTGCGATCCGCCGACCACGACAGCGCCTGCCCGTCAGGCAGCAGCAGCGCGCCCTCCACCACGTCTTCGTGCCCGGTGAGCGCCCGACTCGCGCCCGTCGCCAGGTCCCACACTCGCAGCGTGCGATCCGCCGACCATGACAGCGCTTGTCCGTCCGGCAGCAGCAGCGCGCCTTCCACCGCCCCATTGTGGCCGGTGAGCGTCCGGCTTGCGCCCGTCGCGAGGTCCCATATCCGTAGCGTGCGATCCGCCGACCACGACATCGCGTGTCCGTCCGGCAGCGCCAGCGTCCCCTCCACGGCATCTTCGTGCCCGGCAGGCGCCTCGCTTACGCCGGTCGCCAGGTCCCACACCCTCAACGTGTGATCCGCCGACCACGACAACGCGTGCCCATCCGGCAGCAGCAGCGCGCCCTCCACCGCGCCTTCGTGGCCGTTGAGCATCCGACTCTCGCCCGTCGCCAAGTCCCACACCCGCAGCGTCCGATCCGACGACCACCCGCCACCGGACCACGACAGCGCCTGTCCGTCCGGCAGCAGCAGCGCACCCGCCACCGCGTTTTTGTGCCCGGTGAGCGCCCTACTCGCGCCCGTCGCCAGGTCCCACACCCGCAGCGTGCGATCCGCCGACCATGACAGCGCTTGTCCGTCCGGCAGCGACATCGCCCCCACGACAGCGTCTTCGTGCCCGGTAAGCGTCCGACTCGCGCCCGTCGAGAAATCCCATATCCGCAGCGTGTACGCCTTCCAGGCTCCCGACCACGACAGCACCCGCCCATCCGGCAGCAGCAGCGCGCCCCCCACCGCCTCTGTGTGGGCGTAGAGCGCCTTAGCTGCGGCGATCACCCGGTCTGCGACAGTCACCCGGTTTGCGCCCGTCGCCAGGTTCCATACATGCAGAGTGTCAACCGGCGGGCCCCACAGCCCCGCCGACCAAGCCCCCGACCATGACAGCACCAGGTCGTCCGGCAGCAGCAATGCGCCCCGCACCGGGCCCTGGTGGGCGGTGAGCGCCCGGCTTTCGCCCGTCGCCAGGTTCCATATCCGCAGCATGTCCGCAGACCACGTTAGCGCCTGCCCGTCGAGTAGCAGCAGCGCGCCCACCACCGCCTCTTTGTGGCCAGTGAGCACCCGGCTAGCGCCGGTCGCCAGGTCCCATATTCGCAGCGTGCGATCCGCTGACCACGAAAGCGCCTGTCCGTCCGGCAGCAGCAGCGCGCCCCCCACCGCGTCTTTGTGGCCAGTGAGCGTCCGACTCGTGCCCGTCGCCAAGTCCCATATCCGCAGCGTGTGATCCGCCGACCACCACAGCATCTGTCCGTCCGGCAGCAGCAGCGCCCCCCCCACCGCGTCTTTGTGGCCAGTGAGCGTCCGGCTTGCACCCGTCGCCAAATCCCATATCCGCAGCGTGTGATCCGCCGACCACGACAACGCCTGCCCGTCCGGTAGCAGCAGCGCGCCCCGCACCGTGCTTTGGTGTCCAACGAGCGTGAGCCGGAGCGCACCGCCCACGGGATCAAGCCTCGGGAAAAGCGCCCCCAACCTTTGGCGTGCCAGGCGTGGCGCGATCCTTTGAAGCAAGTCGTCAAGATCGTGCGCAAGGCCCGGCCGAAAGCGGCCAAAGAGCTGGTTTTCAAGCTGATCGGGATACGGGGCGAGCACGTGGGCAGACTTACGCAGTGCGTCGGCAAGCAATTCGACTGCTCGATCCTCCTTGCGGCTTGCTGTCTTATCTTCGTCTTGCTGCATGCTGAGGCGTTCGCAGTCCCCGATGATCGCAGCAACGCCGACCGCTGTGAGCTTGGCATGCAACCAGCCTGGATCGAACAGACAGTCACGCAAGCGTTCAGGTTGGCCTGCCTCGACGCAATGCCAGCCGAACCATCGCCAGGCATAGGAGTGATCGGACGGGATTCGAGCCGGAACGCCCCATGAATCGATCAAGCGCTGGTGAACGGCGGAGCGATTGCCCGCTAGGGCTGCCAATCCCGCCCGCACCACGTCATGCAGACGCACCGTATTTTCTTGCCGATTCCACGTAATGACATGCATCTGGTCGAGGGGACGCAGGAAATCTTCTTCAATCGTGAATTGGTCATTCCCCCACAGCTCAACGATAGCCCGCACCGGAATCGCGGTGTGCCCCGGGAAAATACCCAGCTCGTAGGCTCTAGGGCCGACTGCAGTCTGGCCCTCCTCTATCCCGATCTGCAACGTCAGCCGTACGGCCTGGTTGCGGCTCTCGGCATTCCGTACGTCCAAACCAAAGACACCGCGCCTGGACAGTAACTGGGTCACATGTTGATAGGCTGCCTCGATAGCTCCACGCGCATGGAACTCCTCGATGAGACGTGCGTTGGCCAACTCGAGTAACAGCGCCCAATTACCCAGCCTATCGGCAAGCTCACGAAAGCGAACGTCGTCCCTCGCAACCGGCAGATCACGCGCCAGCAGCGCAGCCGCCTGCTCCTTCGTCATCTCGTCGACGGGCACCGTCTGGGCCGTCGGAATCAACTGCTTGATGCGGGACGTGTACAGCAAACGGGCTGTACCCAACTCGCTAAAGGGTTTCAGATGAAGCGCATTCCATACGTCATCAACCACCAGCAGAACACCGCGCCTCGCGATTCGCTCGCTAACGGCGCGTCGCACGTCTTCCGCCGACATGAATGCGCTGTCCATGTCCCGAGCATCGGAACACAGCGCGTGGTACCACTCGGTGAGGCGAGCCTGAATATCAGGCGCCTGACCCAGCTCGGTCCAAAGCACCCCGCCGGGAAACGCGGCAATGATCTCAGGGTCGTGACATACGGCCGAAGCCAAGGTGGTTTTGCCGAAACCGCCCGCTCCTTGGATCGCCGCAGTGATCGCGACCGCCTGGTGTGACGTCCCGGACAGCAAGTTCCTTTTGATGTCAGCGGTCTCGCGTGCCCGAGCCACGAAGCCCACTGGCATGGGCGGAACGAGAAAGGGGCGCTTGACCGCACCGCTACGCAGGATGGCAGCCAACACGTCGGTGGCTAGCTGCTGCGAGTCGGCGAAGAACTGCCGCGTTTTTTCCGTGCCGAGTTCAGCGCGCAATGCCGTGATGCGCTTGCCGCTTTCGCCGTTTCCGGTCCAGTCGTCCCGATAACACTCAGGCCACTGCTCTCGGGTCGACTCGTCGCTCAGGAATAGCAACGTCGGAATGTGTCGCGTGAGAGCCCGGCGGTACTCCAGCTCGGTGATAGAAAGACCTGCCTCGTTCCCGTGCGCGATAGGAGGAACGAAGCCATAGCGCCAGCCGAAGACGCCGACATAGAGATCCGACTGAGCCACGTCCCTCAGGCAGAGATCCATGGGCCGGTCGTCGGCGGCGGTGTACGCCTCCATGCGTGCGACCTGGAGGCCGCCTTTTTCCAGCGCCTTGAATACGGCGTCGCGATAGTCCTTGAGGTCCACGTAGGTGGAGGAGAGATAAACGCGCAGGGCCATGGTGTGCGGCTCCGGAATGTGCGTGAACTTTCTCTTCTATAGCTCGTTCGGCGCGTAATAGCAAAGGCATCCCCTCGACAAAGGGCACGCCAACAACCATTTTCCGACTTGACAGTAAGCGACTCGATCCGCCCCACCGCGCTCAACGACGCAACTCAGCTTTCTCATCCGGCTACTCGACAGTGCAGCCGGCCGGGCTAATAGCGCCCGTTGCTGCCGTAGAACGCAATAAATCCGTCAATCCGGAATGCTTGTAAAGGCGGGTGTATTCACGCAGAAACTCAAAGCCTTTCGGCTTTCCCACGCCACCCAGAAGCCATCTGGCCCAAGCGAATTTCTCAATAGTTCCAGGCGGCATGTAAGTTTGGCCCCTGTCGTCCGGCTGACCAGATTCGGGTTCGATAGTGATCGGCGTCCCGTTGGCAATAAGCATCATATTCATGCGGGTGCACACAATACTATCAACACACCCCCGGGCTATAGATGCCCCGTTATAACCTTTTGAGGATGCGAAGCAATTGTACGCTTCCAAGGAATATGTTTCATAGTAGTAGGCATCCGCTTGGCGGGCAGCGGTAGCGGGAGAGCCTTCCCAACAGTTTTCCTTCCGCGGGATGCAATCGTTAGGTGTATCTGCTCGTGTAGAGGGTCTGACAGCGCAGGCGATGTTGCCCTGTTTGCCTTGCGGCGCCCGACTTTACAACAGGCGCCGTTCACCATTCCGATCGATAAGGACACGACTCAGAGGCGCCGCCTTTGCCTTTACCTCGCCGGCTGGTCGTGCAACTGATGTTGCATCGAGTCGAGGCGTCTCGGTCTTCAGAACTAGTCGTACTGTGTCATAAAATACTCACAGCAAAGCGATACCTGGTACTATTGAATAATACAGACTCCAGGCGATCGCGATGAAAGAAGATGTCGACGAATTTGACGCGTATCTGAATCATCTGGCGCAGGCGTTAGGGCACGCCGATCGCCATGCCGGCCTCAAGGGCTACTGTTCGGGCCTGGTATTGCCGCTGTCACGCAAGAGCGTCGAGCCGATGGCCGCGCATATTGACCCACTTCACGCGAGTGCGAAGCACCAGTCACTCCACCACTTTGTGGCCAAGGCAGAATGGTCTGATCGTGCGCTCCTGCAGCGGGTACGCGAATGGGTGATGCCCGCGTTAGGCGCGCACGCTGCTGAAGAGGCCGGCTACTACTGGATTATTGACGACACCGGTTTTCCAAAGAAGGGGCGTCATTCGGTCGGGGTGGCACGCCAGTACTGTGGGCAGCTCGGCAAGTCAGTACGACTCCGTGGCAGCGAGGCTGGCCGCCGTGGGGAAGTGAAGCGCGGGGTAGTCGTACCTTTCGTGCAAAATCTGGCGCTTCGCTCCGAAAAGCAGTGACTTTTCAATAGTTTGCTAGATCCAGCTGGGCGTAACGGACGCGGAAACGGCAAGCCTTACTGGGCGCGACTCTCCGGGAGACTACCGCCAGATTTTGCACGGGAAGGACGAATACCCCATCTGTGGGGCAACCAGACTTGAGCCGGTCCCTCAATTGATGAAGCACGCGGGCTCACTGAGGGAGCCCGCTTCGGCCGACATGCGCGTTTCGGGCATTGGGCCGGATTCCGAGCGGACCAGCCGTTCGAGTGAACATCGCATGGCTCCGCCGAGTAGCCGAAATTACAGTAACCGATAGCACCGGTTCCGTAAGCGTTCTGCGGAACTGACATCGGTGTCTTCAAAAGGCAGCAATCTGGCTCTGCGATTGACAGGGTAGTGTCGGCCATGAAGAGACGGTCTACTGTGCTGCCCAGTTCGTCGACAATCGCTCACCGCAGCCGACGCACTATCGTTTCAATCGCTGCAGGTATCAACGACCAGCGCGATCCGACGCTCGGCTGTCAACTAACAGCAGAACTCTCGAGCATCGACCTACTCTGCGACACTATCCAGCGCGGCGGCACGAATGAGCCGTGTCTCCTGTGCCGTGATCAGATGGCCGGATGCCTTGAGATAGGCAGGGAAATCCGGATGCGTATCGCGTGCAAGGCACCGTCGTTCGTAATCTGCCAGATCGTCATACCCCCACAGGTGGGTGAACTGGTTCTGCGGCCCGACCAGACTGGTCCAAAAACCGAGCGGATGTCCAAGCGTCTCGCGCAGGATTGGCATGGCGAGCCTGTCAAACACGTCGAGAAACTCGGGCATCTTGCGCAGCGCGATCGTGTAGACCCGGAAATCCAACAGGGGCTTTGCCAGATACATGGGGCGGGTGCTCATGCGTACACCTTCTCTTTGGAGGTCATGGCTTTGGTGGCGATCGCGTTACCGGTGACATAGCCGAACGTCATGTTCGGCCCATGGGTGATACCGGCGCCCGGATAGTTGCCGCCCATCACGCTGCGGCGGTCATTGCCGACCGCGTAAAGGCCCTCGATCTCGCTGCCGTCGGCCCGCAGCACCTCGCCGGTGACGCTAGTCCCGAGGCCGTCGAACGTGCCCAGATCGCCCATCACGACCTTCACCGCATAGAAGGGGCCGGTCGCAATAGGCGCAACGCAAGGATTGGGCTTGTTGTCCGGATCGGCGAGATAACGGTTGAACGATGTGCGACCGCGATGGAACGACGGGTCTTCTCCGCGCTCCGCATCGAGATTGTAGGCATTGACCGTCATCTCAAGCGCATCGGGAACGATCCCGCAAATGCGCGCCAACTCGCCGATCGTCTCACCCTTGATCAGGTAGCCTTTGCGCAGCAACGGCCCCACTGGCATCGGCGCGGGCTTCGCATAGCCCAGTCCATACTTGCCCAGCGCCACCTTGTCGCAGATCAGCCACATCGCCGTCTCCCGCTCACCCTCGCAGGCGCGGATCAGTGCCGCGCCGACATCGTGATAGGAGTTCGATTCATTGGTGAAGCGCCGACCGCTCCGCAACACGCCAATCACGCCGGGCTTATAGCGGTCGAGCAGATGCGGGAATACGCCAGTGCGGCCCTTGCCGAAGGGCACCTTTGAGACAGGCATCCAGGCCGACGCATCGGCGAAGCCGAGCTTCACGGCACCACCCACCTTCTCCGCCATGGTCAGCCCGTCGCCGGTATTGCCGACGGGCGTGGGCGACAGATGCTCACCCCCACGCTTCACATGCGGATAGACCTGCGCGATACGCTTGAGATCGTGCGGGAAGCCACCACAAGCCAGCACGACGCCGTGTCGCGCGGTGATCCGAAGGTCACCGTCCGCAGCGCTCGCCCGCACGCCGGCCACCTTGCCGTCCTCGCTCAGCAGTTCCTTCACGGGCGTCGACGTGAGGATCGGAATGTCGATCGCCAGTGCCGACTTCGCGAGCCTCGCGGCGAGCGCGTTGCCGCTCGTGACGTTGATCCCCCGCCGGTAGAGCGCCAACTCCTTGACGTGCGTTGCCAGACGGCGGGCCACATAGAGGAACGAAACAAGGGACCTGGTCGCGCGAAAGAAGTGCTTGAGGTCCGCATTCGAGGAATTGAACATCATTCCCATGAACGTGATCGTCTCGAGCGGCGGCTTGAGGCGGCGCATGTCCTTGCCCAGCCCGCGAATGTCATAGGGCGCGGCAAGGATCGAGCGGCCGATGTCGACGCCGCCGGGCGCATCCGGATGATAGTCCGGATAGAGCGTGGGCACGAACTTCATCTCGGTCTCGCGCTCGAAGAACTCGACCATAGCCGGCCCGTTCTCGATAAAGCACTGGACCGCGGCGGCATCGAAGTTGTTGCCCGTCTCGCTCATCATGTATTCGCGCACGCGCTCGACGGTGTCAGCCGGGTTCTGCTGTCGACCGTATTTGCTCAGCGGAATCCATAAGACCCCGCCCGACAGCGCGGTCGTACCACCGAACACGGGCTCCTTTTCGAGCACGATCACATCGAGGCCGCGCTTGCGTGCAGTGATCGCAGTGGCGAGGCCCGCGGCGCCCGATCCGACCACGACCAGATCGCAAGTGATCTCCTTGGTCATATCCAATCTCCTTGTCGTTATGGTGTGATCCAGCTCACGCGGCCGGGGTCGCGTTGAAACCGGGGCGCGGGACCATGTCCATCAGCATGCAATCGAGCCCGCCGTCGACGAGCACCTCCGCGCCATTGACGTAGGCAGCCAGGTCAGAGGCGAGGAACATAGCCGGGCCGGCGAGGTCCTCTGGCTCGCCGATGCGGCGGCTCGCGGTGGCGGCGGCGCGGCGAGCCTCGAAGCCGGGCTCCTCATAGAACTTCGCGGACAGCGCGGTGCGGATCATGCCGGGTAGCACACAGTTGCTGCGCACCCCGCGTGGGCCCCACTCCGCCGCCAACTGCCGCGAAAGCAGCAACACGCCCGCCTTGCTCGGGCTATAGGAACCGCTATTGGTCTGCGGATTGAGCCCCGCAATCGAGGCAACGTGGACGATACTGCCCTTGCCCGCCGCCAGCATGTCTCGCCCGAAAGCTCGAGCACACAGGAGATAGCCGGTCAGGTTAACGGCGATGGCCTGGTTCCAGTCCTCGATCGAGACCGTCTCGAGAGTTCCGGCGCGCAGAAGCCCTGCATTGTTGACGAGCACGCTGGTCGGCCCGAGTGCTGCGCGAACCTCGCCAGCAGCTGCGGCAACCGAGGCTTCGTCCGACACGTCGCAGCCGATCGCCTGCGCCACCGCACCGGCCTTCCGAAGTTCGGCGGCGACCGCTTCAGCGCCGGCAAGATTCCGATCCACAAGCGCCACATGTGCTCCGACTTCGGCGAAGGCGCGTGCGATGCCGGCACCAATGCCGCTGCCCGCACCCGTGACCACGCAGACCTTTCCGTGCAGGTTCAGCGCGTATGGGGTCGACGCAGCTGCGCGATTTTCAAGTTCCTGTCTCATGCAATTACCTTCCTGAAATTTGTATGCGATTACGCTTCTCTGAAATTCGTATCGCCATTGAACGCCTCGAGCGCATATGGAACAATGGACAGAGATTACATAGAGCAGGACATAACGTGCATCATGGCCTCTGACCAGCAGCGCCGCCGGACCGTGCTGCATTTCGCGCTCTATGGCGCGGAAGCGGACCAACCCTGGGTCGACATGGTCCATTACGAACGCATTCCCCTGCGTGCCGGCCGTTTCGACTTCGACATCGAGCCGCACGTCCACGATGCGCTGATCCAGGTGCTCTACGTCACCGCCGGGGGCGGCGAGACCTTCATCGACGGCAAGACCTGGGCGGTCGTTGCGCCATGCCTGATCGTCGTGCCAGCGCGCTCGGTCCACGGCTTTCACTTCCGCAGCGACATCGACGGTCACGTCATCACCGCAGCGCAGTCCGCACTGGAATCGCTGGCGATGACGGCCGCGCCCGAGCTGCTGGAATTCATCCGCACGCCGACCGTGCTGTCGATCGATCCCGACGTCGAGCGCGGCACACCTCTGGACACCCTGTTTCAGTCAATCGGGCACGAGGCGGAGAGCCACGAGCGCTGGCAGTTCACCGCAGGCGCAGCACTGACCATCGCCCTGTTCGTCAAGATCGGGCGCCTCAGCGAGAGCGCGCGGCTTTCAGCCAGTTCCGAGCAGCGGACAATGGCCGCGCGGATCGAACGGTTCCGCGCCCTGCTCGACCGGCATTGCCGTGAGCGGCGGCCGGTCGCCAGCTATGCCGACGCGATGGGCGTGACCACCGGCCAGCTCTCCCGCATCTGCCGTACTACGTTCGGGGTCTCGGCAATCGAGGCGATCGATGCACGCTCGATCCACGAGGCCAAGCGGCTGCTCGGCTATTCGACGCTCAGCGTGAAGCAGATCGCCAGTGAACTGGGCTTTCAGGACGAGGCCTATTTCGGTCGTTTCTTCCGCAAGCAGACGGGACTCCGGCCAACCGAATATCGCTCCGCGGCCCACGATCGATCCTTGCCGCCAGAAAAGGCGAGAGCGGGCTGACTCGCCCTCGCCCCCTGATCCGCTTCAGGCCGACAACCCACCTAGCCTCACGAACAGGTGCTCCGGCCCGGAGTTGGTCAGATTGTTGCCCCGCACATACTGGATCGGCCTTGCCGGATTGAGCGCAATAGCGCCAATCCTGCGGGTCAGAGCCTTCGTCGCGATCAGCGTCTCCAGCCTGGCGAGCGGCGCGCCAAGGCATTTGTGCATGCCGTTGCCGAAACCCAGATGGCCGCTGGAATCGCGGTCGATGTTGAACGTCTCGCCTTCGGCGAACTTGCGGCTGTCGCGGTTCGCAGCCGACAGCAGCAATCGCACCACCGCGCCCTTGGGCAGATCGACGCCCGCGATAGTGGTCGCCTCGGTGGTGATTCGGCTCACGCGCTGGACGGTACCGCGATAGCGCGCCACCTCCTCGACGAACCGGTCAGCGTCGGTGGGGTTTTCGCGGATACGTCCCAGCAGACCCGGCTGCTCGGCGAACATGCGAAAAGCGTTGGCGACAAGGATCGTCGTCGTGTCGTGCCCGGCGATGAAGACGAACGCGCACAGCTCCTTCGCTTCCTTTTCCGAAAGCAGCCCGTCCTTCCACATGCGCGCGATATGTCCGCCGATCGACTGGCTGTCGGTGAGAGCGAGCCGCTCCAGCGCTTGCTTCAGGTAAGCGAAGAACGCCAGCGCGCTCTGCTCGTCAGTGCCGGTCCCCGGCGCATTGCGGGCGAAGCGCCCGAAATAGCTAAAGGTCTCGTCCGACCAGAACTTCATCTTTTCCTCATCCTCGTTCGGCACGTCGATCATCGTGGAGATGGTCGAGATGCTGAGCGGGATCGCGAAATCGTTGACGACATCACCGCCGCCTTTGGCAATCATCGCGTCGAGCAGGTCCTCCGCCCTTTGCGCGATCTGATCGATAAAGGGATCGAGCGCCAGCGGCAGGAAGGACGGCTGGACGACCTTGCGTAAGCGCGAATGGTCGGGTGCATCGAACAGCGTCAGGAACGTCAGCGGCGGCGGGCTGACGACCTCGGAAGAAAACAGCTTCGGGTTGCGGATCGCCTGGTAGACATCGTCATAGCGCGACACGAACCACACGTCCGAAGTCGACGACTGGCAACGCAGCACTGGCGCATGCTCCCGCATCCAGCGGTAGTGCTCGTAAGGATCGCCTTGCGAGCCGTCATCGACCACCTTGAATGGCTCCAACCCCTCGGGCCAGTCCAGTTCGTGTGAATAGGACGGAAGCGTGCTGCCCGTGAATGGGCAGACTTGCGGCGCGCTCTGCGGCACGGCAGACGGGAGAGCGGGGGCCGCCGCGGCCACGGGTGCCTTCTTGCCCATCGCCATGCGCTCCAGCGCCCGGCTCATCGTGGCCTTGGAATGGAGCGCATGCAGCGCAATCACGTCCCGCGCCGCGTTCAGGTCGCCCAGTTCGAAGGCGGCGACAATGTCCCGGTGCTGCTGGACGATATCGCCGACGATCTCGATCTGGTCGGTCAGCGCGCGAGCGATGTAGTCCTGCACGGCCAGTTGCCGGTAGAGCGCGATCAACTGTGCGTTCCCGGAAGCTTCGATCGTGAACATGTGGAAGGCGTGGTTCGCCTCGATGTAGCGTGGAACGTCCGTAAAGTGCCGCCCGCGCACGAACGGCGCCGTCGCCTCGGCGAGCTGGCGGAAGGTGATCAATTGCTCGCTCGACAGCCGGCCCATGGTCAGCTGAGCCGCCCCCAGTTCGAGAGCCATGCGCAGGTCGAAGGCTTCATCGACATCGACAGGAGCGATGCGCTCCTCGCCGGTCTGGACCACCAGGCCTGTACCGGCGAACTTCTCATAATAGAAATTGCGCGGCGTCAGCCCTTCGGACGACAGACAATCGCGTACCGCATCGACCATCGGCGGCGGGCCGCAGAGGTAGACATCCGCATCGCCACCGTTGAGCTGGGAAGCGCTGATGTGGTGGGTCACATAGCCCTTGTCGGGATAGGCACTGTCGGGGCTGGAGACGGTGCAGGCATAGGTGAAGTTCGGCAGGCGCTGCGCATAGGTTTCGAGCCGGTCGATGCCAACCAGATCCTCATCGGTGTTCACACCCAGGATCATGTGGATCGGATACGGGCTGCCGCCGTCCTCGACGATCTTGTCCAGCATTGAGAGGAACGGCGCGAGGCCCGTGCCACCCGCCAGAAACAGCACCGGCCGTTCAATGGCGCGCAGGTAGAAGCTTCCCATCGGGCCGCGAAACTCGATTGGGTCGCCTACTTTGGCGGTTTCGCAGAGCCAGGTCGACATCACCCCTTGACGCACATTGCGCACAAGAAAGGACACGTGCGGCTCGGACGGCCCCGAGCTGAAGGAGTAGGACCGTGTCTGGTCGGTGCCGGGCACCTGGACGTTGACATACTGCCCAGGAAGAAAGCCGAGATCCGCGCGGTTCTCGAGCTCGACCGAAAAGGCGATCGTGGTGTCCGACGCTCGTTGGCAGGCGACGATCCGTCCCCTGTGGGAGGAGGGGCCGGTACCCGAGACATCGGAGTTCGTGGCGATCTGGATCACGCAGTCGGAACGTGGGCTCATCTGGCAGGTGAGAACCTTGCCGGCGCTCGCCTCCTCCGGGCTAAGTGCATCTTCCACGCAGTCGCCCAGAACGTACTCGCCAGACTCGCAGACCGCCTTGCAGGTGCCACACACACCATCACGGCAATCGAGTGGAATATTGATCCTGGCGCGAATGGCGGCATCGGTGACGCGCTCGCCCTCCTCGCACTCGATGAAGCGGGTCACTCCGTCCTCAAAACGGAGGGTTATCTGATGGGCCATGGCGGTGTCTCCTCTAGAGCCGCCCGAACATACCGCTGCGCTGGCGGTATGTTCGGGCGGGGTGGCGCGCGAGGTAACCTTGCTTCTCGCAAGCGCCGGTGGGTTTAATGACGCCAATTTAGAGCCTGAGCCGCGTTCCCCTCAACGGACAGAGACGACGTTCACCCGGACAAAACGTGCATTGTGATGAATGCGGGATGACCGTAGTAATCTGGACGTCTCCCGCCTTCCGCGTCCAGAAAATACACATTGACCACATTAAATCCGCCGCGCTTCGGAGCGGGTTGATCGCCGCTGCTCTGTTCGCTCCGCGTGCGTATTGGCCAAGTCGGGCTACGTCACAGCGTGATGCATTTCGAAGGTGCGCTGATTGATGACGCAGGGCCAACCTGAATTGAACCGGCAAATCGCCGTCCCGGGCGCCCATCGCCGATGCAACACGCCCGCTCTCGGCTCGACTATCGTTGGGCGCGCCGGCGCGTCACGCCTTGGGCAATCAGATCGTGGCCGAAACGACGTTCGTCGTGAGATCGGGCGCACACCGCGACGACGACAGCCGCCTGGCCACCTTCACCCACGATCGTGTGCCCCCTGCGTCAGACTACTTGTCGTGTGACTTTCTTGAAATGAGAGTGTCTGATCTGGTTTCCAAGTTGGGTTGGGTTCGGTTTTTCGCTTCACTTTTCGTAGAGCGAAGTAAAGTCGTCACCAAAAACGAAGTAATGTTGTCAACACCACTTTTGCGTATCGCACACGACCGTTTTGAGCGTCGATAATTGGAAGCTTCCCAAGCACCCGCATCTGCCACACAAGCCCGCGAGCTACGCGTCGCGGTCGTCACTGCCAAGGCAAAAACTGCCTGCCATGCGATTGTAGAAATGTCGTGCGATGGCAATACGATGCTCCCTGCGCATTGCTGGCTTCGTTGCAAAAGCTGGGGGAGATCGGGTCGCGTAAAAAACGCCGCATTGCGCACAACGATACGGTGAGCCCACAAGCCTTGCGTTCAGAATGTATGGTGTCTCCTGCCCGCAATGCCGGCATTGCGTCTCGAGTTTCTGTCGGTGAGCGGGACAGCGGTTTTCACTGAACATCTGATACGTGACGCTGTGATGGCCAAACGACATGCACTGCCTGCAATACCGGAACGACCGGTGATGCCTTCCCCGCTGGCCAGCGTCAAGAAGTGAAGCACACAACACCTTGCCGGGCAGTAGGAGCCTGCGCCTTAATTGCTTCAGATCAACGGCATCGCGCATCGGCTCCACGCCTTCGTACGGGTCAATGCACGCACCCGTCAGCCGGACCAGCGCGTGCCCGGGAAGTCCGTTCGCACGCGCGAACTTCCACAGGATCGACACGATCGATTCGCCTGGTAACAGCCACCTTGCATCGAATATGAAGCCCAATGCCGGGTCAGTCGTCGCTCGTCGAGATTGAGGATCGGGAAACGCGGCGCGATAAGCGCGGGCGCCTCCTTACGCGTGGACGAGCACACGACCGGTTGCATGGCGCGACTGGACATAACCAGAGCGGCGCACTGCGTGCGCCCACAACGATGGGTCCGGACAGTACCCCGGAGCATCCCTGAGTTCGCTATCCTTGAGTATGATTTCGACGGCCCGCGCGAACGATTCCATAGGGATCTCGAGACGGCCAGGCAGGGTCGCCTTGTGATGGGCGGCCTCGAACGCATTCCACAGTACGGCTGCATCGCTGACGAGTCGATAACTTGCCTCGAACGCCTGTGGCAGGTAGAACCTCGTGAAGCTCCATTGCGTGCCTTCGGGATAGGCGGTCTGATCGTATCCGTTCAGACATGTGGCGACATCTTCGGCATTGCGTATGCCATGGAAAGCAAGTTCTTCGACCATCAGGCGCGCGACGATCTGCGTCTTGCCGGCGATCTGCAGGGCACTTTTCTGTGCGAGCAGCTCCTGCTGGCCAACGAGAAACGTGAACAGCTTGATCTGCTGACGGTCGAGCGCATCGTGTACATCCCGCAGCCACTCGTATTCGTTTTCGTTATAGCGTTGGGCTTCATCGCAGAAGAGCAGAACCATCCCGCTGCCAGCGCGCGCAGCCGCTTCCCGGATCCGCAACGAAAGCCGCATGCGTTTCGAGGGGTTGGTGCCCGCGTTTGGATCATGATCGCCGACAGCTTCGAGCAGGTTCGAGAAGAACGGCCCTTCCGCATGCCGCGGCTTGTGTTCACACCGGGCGTGATAGCTCGTCACTTTGGGATATTCCCTCGCAAGCAGCAGACGCACGTATTCTATCGAGCGCGTCTTGCCAATCCTCGGAGCGCCGTATATCAGTGCGCCCGTCACACGGTAGCGAAGACAGCTCAGGACGAGTTCGTAGAATGATTCGATAGCCGGTGTAGCAATCCGGTAGTTTCCGGTGACGAGCGGGTGCAGCGACGGATCGACTGGACGCGGGACCTGAAGCGACATGCCTCCCTCCTATGAGTATCACCTGTCAGAACCACTTGTTAGAACACCTGCCCCGTCCCGATGCCAAGCGTGCGCGGACGAACCGGTTCGACGGCCGCTGCATCGGCGACCAAATCGGTCACCTCCGCTGCTTCCGCCGACGGCATTGTTGGAATCGCGTCTGGTCCTAACGGGCCTGTCGGTGTTTTGGCCGTTGGTGCGTTTGCGAGAAGGCGCAGCGTACGCGCTGCATCGGATGCGGCCCTGCGCGACCTGCCTGCTGCTGCGACCTTGGTCTGTACGTAGGCGTCAATCGGATTTTCGGCCGACATATGTCCTGATCTCCTGCTGCTCCTCGCCTTCAGGATTTCCCTGCGCAATGTCAGGTTGTGCGGCATCACGCGCCAGGCACCCTGTGCGTTAAGGACACCGAGCTCACTGCCATCGGCGAGGAAAGCTCGCACGCAGCGCAGATCGTCAGCGTTGATGTAGATGCGAAGCGACTGGCCAATCAGCTGGGCGCTGCTGGCAAGGACCATGTTGGTATAGCGCACGCCGAACAGGTTGATGTGAGGACGGACGCCGAGCGCAAGATAGCCGCGCACACGGCAGTGCCGCGCGGACTGCATCAGGCATAACGTACGCCGGCGCACTTCCGGCAACCAAGCCAGTAGCTGCCCTCTTCCACGAACAAAAAACTCCATCGCTTCGAGCGGCGTCACACCATTCAGCCCGCCGTGAGCTGTGCCGTGATAGCTTGCAATCGAATAAGCCATCAGCTCGTCCAGTTCATCAAGCGACACATACAGACGGAGATTTCCCTTTGGGTCGGCCAGCGCGCGGCGCAGGTCACGAGGATGTGAGCCCGTATAGCCTGGGAGGCGCGAGGACAGCCTGCTGGCGATTGTGCCAAAGAAGCGTTCAACATACGGGCGCTCGTCCGGACTGTGCTTCGGTCCCGCAGTGACGACGCAGCCAACGAACTCGCAGAGTGCAGCCAGCGTTTCGCTCGCGAGGTTCGCCTTCGCATTGTCGAGCCGCATGCACTCCCAGCTGACGTAGGCAAGTTCGGGCAGGCGCTGTGACGCGAAACCATCCTGCCGCTGGCAGACAAGTCCGGGGATGGTGAAGGCGCGCATCGGCCGGGGTTCGAGCGCGTTCTCGATCGTCTTGATCACATCGTAACGACTGTATTCGCGGGTCAGCGCGAGGTGATAGCCGAGCACGACCCGCGTGCATACGTCAATGATCACGAGCAGCCATACGCGCTCGATTTCAAACTCATGCTCGAAGCCGAGCGGATCGCGAACGACGACCTTAAGTCGTACATCGAGCCGGTGACCATCGAACTCGACCACCTGGTACGGACGCGTCGCCGCGGGAGCGGGTGCATCGTCCGTACATGGCAGTCCCTTCAGATGCGAGGCACCGGCGGAACCTGCGGCCGTTCCGAAGCCGCGCAACAACTCCGCCTTTACTCGCGAGGACAGCGACCGGATCGCGCGCCCCGTCGTGTTAAACGGATAGTCGGCCGCCGTCAAGCCCAGTTGCCGGCATTCCTGCAAAAATCTTTGATGCAACGCCCCTAAACCGTTCAGCCTGATCCGCATGCCCTCGTCGGAGGGTATCTGCTTGAGTGTCACGCGGCGCTGTCTGATCTGCAGGACGAGCCAGGCAGCGAGCTTGGGATACCGCTCGAGCAGCAAGGAAAGCGCACCGACTGCACCGCCCCGTTCACTACGCAGAGTAATGGGCAGCAGGCGTGTATATCCCGTCACGCGGGCATGAGCGACAAGCGCGCGAAAGCCGTATATCCGCCCGTCGGCATGCAGCGAGAGCGCCCTGTCGAGAAACCGGTAAAGCTGTCTGCGATTGATACCCGTAGTGTTCTCGATACTGCCTACAGGTTCGCCGCTCGCGTAACGTTCGATGGCGTCGATATGTCTCTGAACGCGACCGCGCGCGGTGGCGTCGAGTTCTGTCCATGCCAGTGTTGGCCACAAGGCGAGGTCCAGTGCCTGGAAATCAGGTCTGCGGCGGCTCATGACATGGCCTGGATCGCAACGAAGCGCGTCAGAAAGGAAAGGCTTTCGGTGTGTAACTCTAGTGCCCGGATGCGACCGCCATGCAACAGTTCGAAGACCGCTGCGCGAACGAGCGCAGGGTCGCCCGTAGAAAACTCACGCTCTATCGCCATCAGCGATTGGGGTGACACGACGAAGCGCTCGATCGCGCCGGGCAGCGAAGGCTTGACGAGGCCGCGTGCGGCGACAAGCACGGGCAGCATGCGCTGCCAGTTTCCAGTCCAGACACGCGCAGCTGCCCTTTCTGCCGCATCGATGTAGCGCACGGCGAAGGCTTGCGAGTCAAAGTCAACACGACTGAGATTGACCCGCAAAAACGGACACCTATCCTTTTGATCAGGAGGTGTCGAAATGGGCAGGCATCGTACCCCATACCCTGTGGAATTCCGGGCCCACATGGTTGAGCTGGTGAAGGCCGGAAGAACGCCTGAGGAACTGGCTCGTGAGTTCGAACCGACCGAGCAGACGATCAACAACTGGGTCGCGCAGGCCGATCGCGATGCGGGTGTGCGTCACGACGGGCTGACCACGGCCGAGAGGCAGGAACTCACACGGTTGCGTCGTGAGAACCGGCAACTGAAGATGGAGCGGGACATTCTCTCGCAGGCTGCGGCCTGGTTCGCGAGGGAGACGGGAGCCGTTCCGCCGAAGGGCGGTACGGATTCATGAGAGCGAACCGGGCCAGGTGGCCCATTGCCACAATGGCACGGCTGCTCAGGGTCTCCACGAGCGGCTACTACGCATGGCTGGTGCGAGAGCCATCGAAACGCTCATGCAGCGATGCGCAACTGCTCGAGCGTATCCGCACGCTGCATGCGAGTTCGCGCGGCACGTATGGGGCGCCACGTATCCATGCGCAGCTTGCGCGTGAAGGCGTGCACGTCGGACGCAAGCGGGTCGCACGCCTGATGCGCATGGCCGGCCTGCATGGTGCGAGCCGGCGGCGCTGGCCACACACCACGCGGCAACGCGCGGGGGCACGGCGCGCTCCGGATCTGGTGCGTCGGCACTTCTGTGCCGAGGCGGCGAACGTGCTGTGGGTGGCGGACGCCACCTACATCCCGACTGGCGAGGGGTTTCTGTACCTGGCTGTGGTCCTCGACGTGTTCAGTCGTCGCATTGTGGGCTGGGCGATGTCCAGCCATCTGTACACCGAACTGATGTTGCGCGCACTCGATATGGCGTTGCTGCAGCGACGCCATGAAGGCATCATCCTGCACTCAGACCAAGGGTGCCAGGGCGGATTCAACCGGTCGTTGCAACACCTTTGATCGAGGAGGTGTTGCATGGGACGAAGTGCAAAGCAGGTGTATCGGTTGACAGGGCGAGAAGCGATGTACTCGCCGGGTGCGCCATCACTTGGACATGTGATGGAGCGTCGGTATTGGCAACAGATCGCAACGGGCATTACAAGCGAGAAAGCAGCGGAGGCGGTAGGCGTATCTCAAGCGGTAGGCTCGCGCTGGTTCCGCTATCGTGGCGGCATGCCACTATTCATGTCGAAACCTATCGCTGGTCGATACTTGTCGTTCGCTGAGCGGGAAGATATAGCGTTGCTCTCGGTACAAGGTCTTGGGGTACGCGAAATTGCCCGGCGTCTTGGACGCAGTCCGTCAACCGTTTCGCGGGAACTCACACGCAATGCGGCAACCCGTGGTGGGTGCCTCGAGTATCGTGCTTCGGTCGCGCAGTGGAAGGCGGAACGGTTCGCCAAACGACCAAAGCCAGCGAAGCTGGCGACGAACGCACGGCTGCGCCAATACGTACAGGAGCGCCTTGAGGGCAAGGTACATGACGCTGATGGTCGTGAAATTGCGGGGCCCAGGCAGGCACCGTTCAAGGGGCGCAATAAACCACATCGCGGTGACCGAAAGTGGGTCAACGGCTGGTCACCTGAACAGATTGCCAATCGATTGCAAGCTGATTTCCCGGATGATGAATCTATGCGCATCTCTCACGAAGCCATTTATCAAGCGCTCTATATTCAAGGGCGCGGTGCGCTCAAGCGCGAGCTGGTGGGTTGCCTTCGCACCGGGCGCGCGTTGCGCGTTCCCCGAGCGAGAGCGCGTGCCAAGGCGTGGGCGCACGTCAGCGAGGAGGTGATGATTTCCAGCCGGCCTGCAGAGGTGCAAGATCGTGCTGTGCCAGGCCATTGGGAGGGCGACCTGATTATCGGCTTAAACCGATCAGCCATCGGGACGTTGGTGGAAAGATCAAGCCGCTTTACGATGCTCGTGCACTTACCTCGCGAGAAAGGCTATGGGCTAATTCCACGCACGAAAAACGGGCCTGCGCTGGCCGGCTACGGAGCTGTTACGATGGCCAACGCACTCAAGAAGACCGTGGCGGACTTGCCTGCTCAGTTGTGGCGATCATTGACCTGGGATCGTGGCAAGGAACTGTCCGATCACGCCCGCTTCACGATCGAGTCCGGCGTGAAGGTGTTCTTCGCTGACCCGCACAGCCCATGGCAGCGTGGTACGAACGAAAACACCAATGGCCTTCTACGACAATACTTTCCAAAGGGCACAGACCTGTCCCGGTGGAGTGCTCGCGAGATCCAGGCCGTTGCTAACACATTGAATACCAGGCCCCGGAAAACACTCGGCTGGAAGACGCCTGCGGAGGCCTTGGACGAATACCTAAAATCTGTTCAATAATCTAGTGTTGCGACGACCGGTTGAATCCGCCCAGTACACGTCCATTGCATTCGGGCGGCGCTGCCGCGAAGCTGGCGTGCAACCGTCGATGGGCACGGCCGGCGACGCGTACGACAAGGCTTGCGCTTCACACTACACCTCCTCGCGGCGATCAGAAACGACGTCGGGGTGGCGACGCCGGCAGGACAGCTTGACGCCCATCGCCTTTCTGGGCGCGTTATTGCCCGGTGGGTCGTACAGGCACTCGTTCTTGTCGCTGTAGGCGTGACCGCGGATGAGTCCGCGACGGTTCCATATCTTTACGCTCGTCGGCGTGACGTGCAGCGCGTCGGCCATCTCCTGCAGCGTCAGGAGACCCGCTTCGCGCAACCGGTCATAGCGTGGCTTCAGACAGTAGTTACGCTGCAGGCGCGCGACCATTTTTGCATTGAAGGGCCTACCCGTGCCCGACGGCGTACCACGTTCGTTCAGTATATTCGCGATCTGCAGGACAGTATGGTGATTGAGCAATGCGTCAATCTCCTCGATCACCGCGGCGGGGGTGATCCATCGTTGCCACGATTTCAGCGGCAACGGCAGCCTGAGGGTCCGGTGAGCGCCGCCCTTGAAGCGGATGTGTGCGGTAACCTGCTGGTCGCGGTTCAGGGTGACGTCTTCCAGAAGCAGCCTCATCATGCGTTTGCGTTCCCGGTCGGGCGTGGCGGGATCGCGCCATAGCCGGGGGAAGTTGGACGCCAGCGAGACGATGACGGCGCGCTGCTCGTCCGTCAGAATGCGCGCGTCCTGTTCGCGGCGACGCCGATAGTCCTCGTTAGCCTCAGTCAGCGCTCGAAGCTTATGGTTCCAGTCCGCTTCGAGTGAGTCAGCAACCAGCCGGTTCTCGGGGTCGACGCGCATGTAGCGACGCTGCGCCAGATCGGCTTCATACTGGGCACGCTCCACCTGCTTGTGACGCAGACGGTCGGCTTCTTCGATGCGGGACTGGAGTTCGTGCTGAACCGCCAGGCTCACCTCAATGGCAAGCGGATTGAGCGCTTCGACGAGCAGTTCGCCAATGGCCTCATCGATGGCCGCGCCGTGGATGCGCTGGCAGACCGGTTCGGCCTGTTCGATGCCTTCGCGCTGGCAGATGTACTCGGGACACAAGCCGCCCTGGCGGCTGTGATAACGGACCGTCATGCGGTTCCCGCATCGACCACAGACCACGAGTCCCTGAAGAAGTGCTGGACCCTCACGCGGCGCGCCACGGCGCCGGTCGGCTCCGATCACCTGTGCGCTCTCATGCAAACGCTTCTGGTTCTGCTCGTACTCTTCCCAGGACAGATAACCGGCATGGGCACCCAGAATCAGCGTATCCCACTGGTCTCGCGGGGCGCGAATCACACGCGTGCGTCCATCGACTGTCCTGCGCGTATGCGTGCGACCGTAGACGAACGCGCCGGCATACCTCGGGTTGTGCAGAATGCGCACCACCTGGCTGTGACCGAGACTGCCCCACAGCAGTTCGCCTTTGTGTGGACCTTTGCAGCACCGTCGCGGAAACGCCAGCTCGAGGTGATGCGCAGCGCGTGCGGTGGCCATCGCCGATCCCGTACCGCGGAAGGTGTCGAACAGCCACCTCAGACAGTGCTGGACCTGCTGGTCCGGATCGAGAACGACCGTGCCCGTGGCGTTATACACGAAGCCGACGGGCAGGCGCATCTGCAACTCACCGCGCCTCGCCTTGCTTAGGATTCCTCCTTGCAGTCGTGCGCGCAGCACATGCAATTCGGCCTCGCTCATGGTGCCCTTCAGCCCCAGTAACAGCCGGTCGTTGAAATGGGCAGGATCGTATACGCCATCCTCATCAAGGATCAAAGTGTCGGTGATTGCGCAGATCTCGAGTAACCGGTGCCAGTCGGTGGAGTTGCGCGCCAGGCGCGATACTTCCAGTCCAAGCACGATGCCGGCATGCCCCACGCCGACTTCGGCGACCAGGCGCTGGAAGCCTTCCCGGTCCGCCGACGAAGCGCCCGACTGGCCGAGGTCGCTATCGATCACAATAATGCGGTCCTCGGACCACCCCAGGGCGACGGCCCGTTGGCGCAGAGCGTATTGGCGCTTGGTGCTCTCGGTGTTCTCGAACACCTGGCGCAATGTGGATTGCCGGATATACAGATAGGCGTTGCGCTTCAGATGACTCGCCTGGACCTTCTGGTGAGGATCGCTCTTCATGCTGTTGCCTCCTGACGCCCATATAGAAGCATTGAAGCCAGAATCATCGTCGCCTCCTGATGCAGCTTGAAGGGGACGATCTCTGCCTCACCCGGCGGCGGCGGCTGCCGCCGTACAACCGTGGTCGCGCACTGCGCCCATGCCTGCATCCACGCTCTCATGCCGCTGCGCATCAACAGCACGAGGCCCTGACCGCGAGGAATCTCGCACGGCAGTCCAAGTGCCTGTTGTCTCAGATCTTCATAACGCGAGACCAGTCCGTCATTGCACAGCGCACGCTCCGGCAATGACACAGACGGTTTCGTTACGGTTTTTTTTGGCGCAGGAACTGCCGTTCGATACTGCGCGGATGAACCTGTACGCCGAAGTTCTGGTGCACCAGGCTGGCCAGTCGCTCCGCTCGCACAGCCGGCTCGGCAACCCGCGCCCGGTTCAAAAACTCCATCACCGCCGGTGTCAGTTTGTGGCCGCTGTGCGGGCCCGTCTTGTGGGGGATCAAACCGGCCAGACCCGCGTCCTCGAAGGCCGCCTGGGCCTGATAGACCGATGGCCGCGAGAAGCCGAACGCCTTGGCGGCTTCGCTGATGGACCACTTGTCGATGTGCACCGCGCGCAGCATCTCGTACTTGACCTGCAGCAGATCGTGCGGGTCGAAGAAGTCGCCGTCGCGAAACAGCGGATGAGTCACGGCATCGGAGCGCGGATTGAGGCTCGCCTGTTCCCGCAGCGCGCGGTGCTTGTCCTCTTTGCGTCGGTCTGTCGCCATGCACGAACTCCAAGGAAGGCGGGCAAGTCAGTGTAAATACAATTATGTACAAAACGTCAGGATATACAAGGCCGATTTATGAAATATCATCGATTTCATCCGGAAAGCAAAGCATTATCTCTGGCACAGCGGATCGTAATACAAGGCGACGTCAGGCGTAATTGCATTTACACATGCGGCGTATTTGGCTTTACAGTGCTTGCGTTGTCATGGCTCCAGCGTCGCGATCAAACGCCCCAGTTCAAGCAGTTCTTCCACACGAAACAAGGCGCGTCCGGCGGCGACCACGTTGAATGGGTCCTCGCCGACGACGCTCGTCCAGCTGGCGGGCAGCGCCCGCAGTCGGCCATTCGCGTCGTGAAACCAAACCCTGTCCTCATGCCAGTTCCGGGCGTGAAGGACCAGTTCGAATTCTTGCAAATGAAGGGGATGGTACGGATGAGTTACCTGAAAACGTCGGCTTTCAACGTCACTCACGGGCGCAGTTGTCTGCGAACTCCAACGCGATGTGCGAATCGTTCTTCGGGACGCTCGAAGCGGAGCTGCTATTGCGCGAACACTTTGCGACCCATGAACAGGCCAGGCGGCGCATCTTCTGGTTCCTGGAGGGCTGGTACAACGTACGCCGCCTGCACAGCAGCATTGGCTACTGCTCGCCGCTTGAATTCGAGAACATCAACGTTAAAAGGCAAACCGTGTCGCCTTGCGGGTTGCCCACCGGCGGGCAGCGTCATGGTCGTGAGAGGCGACCCGCCGCCCGCCCGTGGACAACCCGCGACTCAACGCTTAATGGAGGCTAGATCACATCAAATTGCTGGCTGCAAATCCGTCCGTCGAACCGGGTCAATCTCAGACTTCGCGGGAGATCGGACGCCGGTGTCGCTTCCGGTAGTAGTACCAGGAATTCATGGTCATCAGACCTTGCCCAGAAATCGACGATGCGGCGTTGCCCGTCAACTTTCATGAAGCCAGGCCGTTCACAGAATGTCTTTGTAGCAGGATCCGCTTCGAGCATCAGCCAGGCTTCGAAGGCGCTGCGCCTGTAGAGCGTCAGGCGTCGCCCAAGCCTTGGACTGAAGACGTCATACCGGTGTGCGCCGCGAGGACGCGGCAGTGTGAGCGGCTCGAAGCTTCGCAAAACGTCAACCATGTGCACCGCCTGCCTGAGGATGTCATGGTTCAAGACGAACACGAGTTGACGAATTTAATGCGCACTGATGCGAAGTGACGACATTACTTCGCTCCTAAACGAAGTAATATCGTCAACTCCGAGGCTCCCGCCCTTCCTGGCGGGCATTGGCGAGTGACAAGATTACTTCGCTCTACGCTGGTGGAGTTTGATATCAAGGCGGCTTTCGATCAAATCGATCATGGCCTCTTGCTAAAGGCGGTACGCAAGCACATCAAAGAGGATTGGATCCTGATGTACATCGAGCGGTGGCTGACTGCACCATTCGAAACTGCACAGGGTACCCGCTTGCAGCGGGAACGCGGTACGCCGCAAGGGGGAGTGGTCAGTCCGATCCTGATGAATCTGTTCATGCACTATGCGTTTGACGCCTGGATGCAGCGTCACTTCCCGAAATGTCCCTTTCCACGCTATGCCGATGATGCGGTAGTCCATTGCCGCAGCTAGGAGCAGGCGCAGGAGGTCATGCACGCCATAGCCTCGCGGCTAACGGAGTGCGGGCTGACGATGCATCCTGACAAGTCAAAGATCGTGTATTGCAAGGACAGAAGTCGCACCCAAACCTACCCGAATGTGACCTTCACATTTCTGGGCTTTCAGTTTCGTCCGCGAAGGGTGTTGACCAGGCACGGGCAGGTCTCGACCAGCTTTGTACCTGGTGTCAGTCCTGACGCCCTGAAACGGATGAGACAGGTGGCGCGGGGGTGGCGGTTGCAGCGCCAAACGTCGAAATCACTGTTCGAACTCGCTGAGCAATGTAATCCCACGATATGTGGCTGGTGGAACTACTACGGGGCTTTCTATCGGACAGCCATGCATGAGTTGAGTCGGTATCTCGACCGGAAGCTCGTGCGCTGGGTTCAGCGCAAGTACAAAACACTGCGACGGCACAAACGGTGCAGTGAAGAGTGGTTGCGCAAGATGAAGAAGGCGTACCCGCGAGAGTTCGCGCACTGGCAGTATCAGGGGGGACAGGTTGGATAACGGGAGCCGTGTAAATCGAGAGGTTTACGCACGGTTCTGCGAGAGACTCGGGGCGCAATTCCCCGGGTCTACTCACCCCTATGTGAAGGTCCGGGGCACATGGAAGTATCTCTACCGCGCCGTCGACAAGGCTGGCAACACGGTTGACTTCCTGCTGCGAGCCAGGCGGGACGAGGAAGCCGCCCGACGGTACTTCGAGAAGGCCATCGATCAGAATGGCGCGCCCGAAACCGTAATCATCGACAAGAGTGGTGCCAACCTGGCCGGACTGCACGCATCAACGCAGAGCGCGAAACGCCCATCAAGATCCGCCAGGCCAAGGCAGTATGACTTTCCGTGAGGCAGGGGCTGGCCAGCCGTGACGAATCAGACGCGGGTTAGCATTGCTGCCAGAGCCGCACGGTGTGGACAGCGCCACACCCGGCGATTTCCGGCACGGAGGCCAGCATGGAAAACGATAGCACGGTGTACGTCGGTCTGGATGTTCACAAGGATTCGATCACGGTCGCCTACGCGATCGGCATGGGCGACGTGGAACTGCTCGGCAAGATCGGTACGACGAAGGCCGATATCGACCGCCTGTGCAGGCGCCTGCAGTCAAAGGGGCCACACGTGCACATCGTCTACGAAGCGGGTCCGTGTGGTTATGGGCTTTACCGGCAGCTCGTCCAGAAGGGATTCGACTGCATCGTGTGTGCACCATCGCTGATTCCGAAGAAGCCCGGCGAGCGCGTGAAGACGGATCGGCGCGATGCGATCAAACTGGTGCGAGCGCTGCGCGCCGGTGACCTGTCAGCGGTCTATGTCCCGGGCGTCGAGGATGAGGCATTCCGGGATCTGGCGCGGGCATGGGCCGGTGCCAGAGACGATCTGAAGCAGGCGCGGCAGCGGCTGAAGTCGTTCCTGCTCTCGCATGGCGTGCACTATACCGGGAACGCGAACTGGGGCGCCGCCCATCGGCGCTGGCTCAGCGCATATTCATTCGGGCACCCGTGGCGGCAACTGGCGTTTGACGAACACCGGCGCACGATCGAGGATCGACTCGCGCAGTGTGAACGCCTCGAAGCAGCGCTACGCGAGGCAGTCGTCAACTGGCGGTTTTATCCAGCCCTGCTGGGACTGCAGGCGATGCGGGGCGTGCAGTTCGTCACGGCCGTCGGGATACTGTCGGAACTGGGCGACCTGTCACGCTTCGAACATCCACGTCAACTGATGGCATGGCTGGGGGTGACGCCGTCGGAACATTCCTCGGGCGACAAGCGACGTCGGGGTAGCATCACCAAGACCGGCAACAGCTACGCCAGAAAGCTGCTGGTCGAGGCGGCCTGGAGCTACCGGCATCCTGCGCGCGTGAGCCGCGACATCCAGCGTCGGCACGAAGGTATTCCGAAGGCCATTATCGATCGCGCCTGGGACGCGCAGGTCCGGTTGTGCCGGCGATACCGGAAGCTGGCAGTGCGCGGCAAACACGTCAATATCGCGACGGTCGCCGTCGCCCGTGAACTAGCGGGCTTCATCTGGGACAACAGCCGCCTGGCGATGTCGCTTGCCACGTCACGCAGCGCACAGACCGCGTAAGCCGCCCGTCACTCAACGCAAGACAACAAGTGGAGGAGTTTCCTGAAGGCGGCGTAGCCCGGCACTCGAGTAACCCGCGAAGATATTTCGCAACGGGCATCACCAATTTGCGGCCCAAGACAGCGGCAGGCTCATGAGGCGGACCTCTGTAATGCGGTAGCCAATCCGCGGATATCAGATCCTATGAAGCGAGGGCCTCGACGTGCTGACGTCTAAAATCAGCTTGCCGAGGTTTGCTTACAGGAGAACATCATGCGTACCGATCAGGCATACACGGGTCATGGTGACGTACTCGTGCTGGCAGTGTCGCTGGAACTGGCGGCGGCCAAATGGAAAGTCGCGCTTCACGACGGCCGGCGCGAGAAGCCGGCCGTGCACACCCTCGCACAACCACAGGCCGCAGCGCGTCTGCAGGCGGTCCTGGACCTGATCGAGGCACACAAGGAGAAGTGGTCGCTGCCGGCCGGCGTACGCACGGTCGTGAACTACGAGGCCGGGCAGGACGCGTTCTGGATCTGTCGCGCGCTGCAGGTGCACGGCATCGAGTGCTACGTCATCGATCCGGCCAGCACCCCGGTTGAACGTCACAGACGGCGCGCGAAGACCGACCGGCTCGATGTAATCAAGCTGGTGATCAATCTGCGCGCATGGCTGCGCGGCGAGCGCGACCGCATGCACGTTGTGCACGTGCCGTCACCGCAGGATGAGGCATCGCGCCAGCTGATGCGCGAGCGCGGCCAACTGCAGAAGGAAGTGCTGCAGCACCGCGACCGGATGCGCAAGCTCCTGGTCACGCTCGGTTGCTGGGATGCGGTCGATCACCGTACCTTCGCCAAGCGGCTCGAACGCGAGGAGGTGCGCTGCCATGACGGAGCGCCGTTACCGCACGAGCTGCGTGAGCGTTTAATGCGCGAGTGCGAACGCCTCGCACTCGTCGAACAACAACTTGCGGCGCTGGAGAAGACGCGACAGGCAAACGTACCGGCACCCGCGCGCCAGCGTTGCGATGCGCTGGCGCGCCTGCAGGGGATTGGCGAAGTAGGCGCCTCGCGCCTTGCCCTCGAGCTATTCTGGCGAGAGTTCGACAACCGCCGCGAAGTCGGTGCGTGCATCGGGCTCGTGCCACAGCCCTACGACAGTGGCGAAAGCCAGGTCGACCAGGGGATCAGCAAACAGGGAAACCGGCGGGTGCGCGCGCTGCTGATCGAGATGGCCTGGACCTGGCTTCGCTACCAGCCCGGCAGCGCATTGGCGAAATGGTTTAACCACCGCACACAAGGTACGGGACCGAACCGACGCGCGCGACGCATCGCCATCGTCGCGGTCGCGCGACGTCTTGCCATTGCGCTGTGGCGCTATCTGAAAGACGGCGTCATCCCTGACGGCGCACAGCTGAAGTCCACATAAGCCCCTACAGTTTGGCAGGAAGGAGATAAAGGTTTGGCCAGGCAGTGACGTGGCAAACATGGTTGAAGTGAACATCCCGTGGTCACACTGGGTTGCTGAAGCAACCGAATACTTTCAGATGGGGCATGTTCCCGGGGCGAATGATTCCGGCGTAACGCGCATGCAGGATAAGGCTGGTGATACGCCAGCGGATAGATGCTATGAAAGGGACGCGATAACGCGGAGCCCTACAATTCCCACATCGCATCGGTTCGCGTTAAAGGAGGGCATCATGCGAAATTCCGCTTACGCAGCTGGCAGAGAGGAACTCGTACTGGCGGTATCACTTGAGCTTGCCACGGCGAGCTGGAAGATAGCGTGCCACGACGGTCGCCGTGACAAACCCGCGGTGCACACCCTCACCGATCCGCAGGCCGGGGCGCGCCTGCAGGCCGCACTGGATCTGATCGAGCGCCAGAAGCAGCAATGGTCGCTGCGCGCCGGCGTGCGCACCGTTGTCTGCTACGAAGCCGGACAGGACGCATTCTGGATCTGTCGTGCACTGCAGGCGCATGGCATTGAATGTTACGTCATCGATGCCGCCAGCATTCCGGTCGTACGCCACAGGCGGCGCGCGAAAACGGACCGGCTGGATGCCATCAAGCTCGTGCTCAACCTGCGCGCGTGGCTGCACGGCGAGCGCGACCGCATGCACGTCGTTCACGTACCCTCAGTACAGGACGAGGCGCTGCGTCACCTGACCCGCGATCGCGCAGAGCTCCAGAAGGAGGTCCTGCAGCACCGCAACCGGATCGGAAAGCTGTTGCGCACGCTCGGCTGCTGGGACGACCTCAAACATGGGTTCGCCAGCCGGCTTGCCCGGGGGGAGGTCAGGTGCTACGACGGTTCCCCACTGTCCCCCGAAATGCACGACCGGCTCCTGCGCTAATGCGAACGGGTCGCCCTCGCCAGGCAGCAGCTCGCTGCCCTGGAGAAGGCGCGTCACCAAGCCCTTCCCGCCACGGTGCGCGAAAGAATCGATCACCTCACACGCCTGAAGGGAGTGGGCCAGATTGGAGCGTCCCGGCTGGTGCTTGAACTCTTCTGGCGGCAGTTCGACAACCGCCGTCAGGTCGGTTCTTGTACCGGTCTCGTTCCGCAGCCGTACGACAGTGGCGACAGTCACACCGATCAGGGCATCAGCAAACAAGGCAACCGTCGCGTACGGTCACTGCTGGTCGAGATGGCCTGGTACTGGCTGCGCTACCAGCCTGGCAGTCCGCTTGCGCAGTGGTTCCGCCATCGCACTGAGGGCACCGGCGCCAACCGCCGCGCGCGACGCATCGCGATCGTCGCGGTGGCACGGCGGCTGGTGATCCTCCTGTGGCGCTACCTCGAGCACGGTGTGATCCCCCAGGGAGTACAGATGAAGCCGTCCACATAGCCAGACACACGTCGATAGCCGCAACCCTCACTAACGGTCATACTGGCTGACCATCAGGGTCATGAAGCGGAAGTACCCGTTCACCACCGTGGTTGTTCATGCAACCGATGCTGATAGATGGGGTACCTCCCCGGAACGCTTTCCGGCGCACTGCGCATACTGCATCAGGCTGGCTCCACGCCAGCGGATAGAAGAAGGTCGGGACGCCATGTCCCACGCGCGCGACAACCGGCTTCACGTTTGCCCAGGCAGTGCCAGGGAGATGCGCAGAATCGGACGTGTCATGGCAAGCACGGCTACACGAATGCCGCCTGCATGGTGGCAGGCGCAATAACCCACGCGCCCGCCACCCCGTACCAGCGTATT